>NZ_JAKLUA010000009.1 GCF_022012435.1 Bradyrhizobium zhengyangense | reverse complement strand
TCCAAAAAACAGTTCATGCCAGGCTGTATCGCAGCTCATTCGCGCGATGCCCAGGTGGGGGGCTCATGCCGGTTACAGAAGGGCAACGGTAGAAAACCGTTCTACCGCACAACACCGCCGATCGATCGGCGGATCGTGCTCGACACCTCCTGGCTCGCGCGTTGCCGCCCGGTGGTGTCGCTAGAGCATGCATACGAACGCGACTGAGGGGGCGAGTATGATCGTTTCCATCCGAGAGCTTGCCTCGCGCCTTGGTTGACTTCGAGATCCGAAGGCCTCCCGGCATGACATCCTGCGGCGCCACGCGACTGCCGTGACGTGACAGGCCTGCATATTAGAGCCCTACGCCCCGATTTCGGTGGCGTGCTCTGCTACTGGAACGGTAACACTGTCACCATCATCCCTGAGCTGAACAATGACATTGCCAGAGGCGTCCAACGTCATGCGGCTCCCGCGCGGCACAACTAGTGTTGATGATTGCTCATCCAAAAGGGCCGGGCCTTCGATCGATCCTGCAATCCCGAGTTCCGATCGTCGAAGAACTGGGACTTTAACCCAAGCGCGAGTTGCATCATCATACACGGGTCGATAGCGAGATCCCTCCGAGCGAGGAGGGTCTTCCATCCGACCAAGTTTCGCGGGTTCTCGTACTTCTTTCAGGGTTACACGGATGTTCATAATCTCAAGATCAAGATCGGGTATGATATCGCCGAAGATACCTTTATAGGTCTGGATGAACGCAGCGCGAATAGTTTCACGTTCGCTCTCGCTGTAGGGTCCAACGGGCAGTCCTGTTACCAGCTCCGACCCTTGGCCCACAAAGCGAATGTCGGCGCGGCGCTCCATCTGAAGTGTACTGTGCGGAGATCTGGCCTGCGCAATCACGCGCCTTGTGTCGTCTTCCAGGCGCCTGAAGGCTGCTTCGAGTTTCTCGATTTCCATCGATCCCAGCAGGGCGCCAAGCGTTCTCGAGCGATCAACACGCGCGGGTGCAATCAACAAGCCGAGTGCCGACGCGACGCCAGCATTCGGCGGACAGATAACCTGTTTGATGCCGAGACGTCTGGCGACGTCACAACCGTGCATCGGGCCGCCACCGCCCGTCACGATGAGCTTGTACTTAGTTATATCGTGGCCTCGCTCAGCAACATGGACACGCGCGGCGGCTGCCATCGTCTCGTTAACAATGGCCTGAATGCCATTCGCCACTTTGATGAATGGCATCTCTATGGCGTGCCCGACGCCTGTGAGCGCCGCCTCTGCAGCTCCGCGGCGCAAAACCATAGTGCCACCGGCAAAGTTATCAACGTCAATCGCCCCCGAAACAACGTTTGCATCGGTAACCGTTGGCGCAGTTCCGCCGTTCGGGTAGCAGGCGGGGCCAGGTCGCGATCCCGCACTTTGCGGCCCCACCTTGAGCATTCCTAGCTCATCAACATGTGCGATGCTCCCGCCGCCCGCACCGATTTCGATAAGCTCAACAGTCGAGATGTTCACCGGCAATCCGCTTCCTGGGGCGAACCGCTTCTGGCGAGCCGCTTCAAACTGATACGCGATCAGGGGCTCGCCGTTCTCAATCACGCCAAGCTTTGCAGTTGTCCCGCCCATGTCGAAGGCAAGCACATTGTCAAATCCGGAGCGTTTGCCGAAATACGCGGCCACCAATGTGCCAGCAGCCGGCCCCGACTCCAACAGTTCGATCGGCGTACGGCGCGCTTCCTCGATATGCGTCAATCCGCCGTTTGAGAGCATCATGAAAAGTGCTCCTGGTATTCCAAAGGCCTTTAGCTGCACCTCGAGTTCACGCAAATATTTGTCTGCAATGGGCTTGATATACGCGTTCGCGGCGGTCGTTGACGTTCGTTCGTACTCCCGGATTTGTGGGCAGACCTCGGACGAGATCGACAGTTGGACTTGTGGGAAATGCCGCTCGATTAGGCTCTTGGCTCGCAGTTCATTTGTCCCATTGGCATATGAATGCAAGAATGAAACTGCCAGCGAAGTGACGCCCCTGTCGAGCAGCCGGCGTGTTTTTATTAGAAGTTCGTCTTCGTTGAGTGGATGCTGGATGTGCCCGTTGAACAAGGTGCGTTCATTAACTTCAACGCGATCATCCTGCTCAATCAATGGTTTTGGCAATTTCAGAAATAGATCATACAGATCGTATTTAAACTCCCGCTGTAAGTCGAGCGTATCCCTAAAGCCGCTCGTTGTGATCAATCCGGTCCTTGCGCCACGACGCTCGATGAGAGCGTTAGTGAACAACGTTGTCGCATGGACCACGCGACCAATCTGATCGGGATCGGTGCCGCTGGCGTTAACGACCTGCTTTACGCCGGCGAGGGCTCCAATTGTTGGATCATGGGGCGTCGTCAGCTCCTTGTGTGCGACAACGCGACCATCATCAGTGCAATAGAGGACAATGTCGGTGAACGTGCCGCCAATATCGATACCAAGCGAGTACATATCGGATCTAACCCTTCTTATACAAAATCTTTGGCGCCATCGGCTTCGGCCAGCGCTTCCTGAGCGCGGATCGGAACACCAAATCCGCCAGCGCCAGGTGTGCGCAGCAGAACGCGGGCACCAAAGTCGATAGTGTGTTGTATCTTGGGATCAACCCGAACGGTGTTGATCTGGATCTCACCGGCAGCGCCGGGATCGCCGCCTGCTAAGCCATTCGCCACAGCTTCTGGCTTAGTTCGTTCAGCCATAAAGGAAATTATGGTAGGCCCTTTATTTAGATTCTCGAAGAGAAACTCCTGCCCAGCCCCCCCTGTGAACCGACCGCTGCCCGCTGTCCGCGATCGGATTCGGCGGTGGCAAATTCTGATCGGCGCGGTTCGTTCCAGCACCTCGACGGGCGTGGAGGAAATGTTGCTCGGCCAAGACAACACGCTTGCGCCGTCCGAGGCCGCGCTGGCCCCATAGCCTCCGTTCAGGAAGAATAAGTTAGCGAAAGTCTTTCCATCCTCTTTGACGCCGGCCAGGTTTACGCACCAGAGAGGTGAGCCGACGTCGGAGATGACTCTCTCCGGCACGACTTGTGACAGCGCACGCAAGACCATCGCCGGCAGGAAATGTCCGATAAGTGCGCGTGCCCCGCCCGCTGCGGGCGGCTTTGAATTAAGAATTGAGCCAAGAGGTGCATGAATATTGAGCGGTTCCAACGCACCGTCATTGTTTGGCGTGTCGGGCGTAAGAACGGCTTTGATTCCATAGGCAGTGTATGCCGTCGTATAAGCAGCGCAGACGTTGATGGAGCGCTGCACTTGAGGATCTGTACCTCGGTAATCAACCTCGATTTCATCACCATGAACTTTAAGCGCCATCCGCAACACGATGCTATTTTCAAATCCATCGCTGACGGCGGTGGCATGATAGACGCCATCCGGTATTGCGGAAATCGCACGCCGCATCGCGGCTTCCGTCCGACCGCGGATCTGTTGAGACACTTCGGAGAATGAACGGAGCTCCCACTCCTTTAGCAAAGAAATGAGGCGCACCTCCATCAGATGCAGTGCAGAAAACTGCGCATAAAGGTCGCCTACCGTCTGATCTGGCGTACGAACGTTCTGGCGAAGCAGGCTTTCAAATGTGCGGTTCATTCGACCCGCCTCAACCACCTTCATCATTGGGATTTGGAATCCCTCCTCGTACACCTCGCGTGCATCGGCAGAACGGATGCGTCCACCAATGTCAGGAGCGTGCGTGACCGACCCAGCGAACGCAACAATATTGCCATTCAAGAAAATGGGCTTGGCTACCGTGATATCGGGCAGATGGCCGGTGCCAAGCCAGACATCGTTGGTGATCAGGATATCGCCCTCGGAGAGGGTCTCATGTGGAAACTGTTTGAGAAAGCCACGAACCGTCCGCGGAACGGTACCGATAAAGGATGGAATGCTGTTAGCGGGTTGCGCTAACGAGCGTCCTTCGGCATCCATGAGAACGCACGCAAAATCATTAGACTCGCGAACGACGGATGAGAAGGAGGTACGCAGCAGCGTCGTAGCGGCCTCTTCAGTCAGAGAAATCAGCCTTCGCCAAATCAATTCAAGCTGGATTGCATCAAGCACGTGTCAGTCTCCTTGGAGCGCCCGCGGCCTTGCCCTACGGTCTTGCACTCGCCCACGAAGCGCTGCGCGACAGTCGCACCAGCTCGGGCATTCTGCGGGACATTAAGTCAGGCTAAACGCGTCAGCCAATTCTTCTTGCTGCACGCTCTATACGCGGGTGATATAGCATTGGGATTGTTTGGCGGGCACGTCGGCCCGCGAGAGTTGCCTAGCTCGATCCGAAATCCCGCTAGGGGGCTTACTCCGTGCAGTCGCCGCACTTCACGACATGGGGGTCGTTGTGCAGGAACGTTTCCTTCAAGCTACGCGTGAAACGCTGCGACAGCGATGACTTCACAAGATGTCCCGGAAAGATTGCGAACATCTTAACCGAGATTCTCGGCGAAATACGAACAAATCGAACGTTATCGGAAATAAGCGGTTTGATGTAGGGACTTACGACGCCGATGCCAAGGTCGGCGGCGGCGAGCGAACAGAGGATCGCCGAATAGGTGACCTCGATCTCGGACGAGGGTTTCACGCCGTGCTGCGCGAGTGTCTGACGCCACAAATCACTTAGATCGTCTCCACGATTGAGAGTGAGCAGCGTTGCCTCTTGAAAATCAGAGACCGCAACCTCCTTCTTCGAAGCAAGCGGGCTGTTTGCGCAGACCGCACATAGGGCCTCAGATTCGTCACACACCTCGATTTCGAACTCTCCTGTTCGGAAATGAGCTCCGCTCGTCGTCAGGCCAACATCATAAATGCCATTGAGGAGCCCGTCTCTGATCTGCAGCGACCCTCCCGTCTGAAGGTTGATGCTCACACCGGGGCTAGACTGCCGGAATGCCTTCATGATCGTTGGAATAACGCCCATAGCCAGGGACGGAGTGGCAGCGATGCGCAATAGGCCGGTGCCGGATGACCTGATACTTTCAGCGGCTTGCTGTATCGTTTCCAAGCCAAGATAGTGCTTTTGGACGATTTCAAAGAGCATTTTGGCTTCAGGGGTTGGAACCAAACGGCCCCGTCGATAATCGAACAGTCGAAATTTCACAGCGTCTTGCGCTTGCGCCAACAGCCGGCTCACCGACGGTTGCGTTGTATTTAGAATTTCGGCTGCGGCAAGCGTTGTCCCACATTGCATCATAGCCCGAAACGCATCGATCTCGCGGGAACTGAGCGCTCTAGCCATATGCCGCCCAAACAAATTTACATTTTAGATGCATAAGCCCGATTCGAATAAATCAAATGGTATTCTCGGCCATGCGTCAAGTCGTTCGACGGATGAACTTCAGCTCCCACAATAAGAAAGGCCGCGGCGCTTTGTTGCACCGCGGCCCTTTTGTATGCGCATTGAAAGGCTCGACAAAGGCGGCGCGCCACGAGATCTCTTATGGAACGCCTGTAGCTGGACGTTTCGTATTGACGTTTTTGGGATAGCGTAACCCGAGGTTTTCGCGAAGTGTCTTGCCGCGGTAGCTTTTGCGCATAAGTCCGCGTTCCTGGAGCACGGGGACTACCATCGACACAAAATCTTCCAGGCAGGTCGGCATGTAAGGGAACGTTATCATAAACCCATCTCCAGCTTCATTGTCGATCCAACGTTCCATCTCGTCGGCGATCTGGCTTGGAGTGCCACAGAAAATCTCGAATCCGCGTTCGTAGCGCTGTGCAATCTCCCTTAGCGTGAATTTACGCGATCGGATCATGTCCGCAAGTATATTGAAATAACCCTGATGAAGGTTTGAGGAAGTCGGGATCATCTGTTCGGGAACGAGTTCGTCCAGTGGCAGCTTCGACAGGTCGACTTCAAGGTCCGTACTGACATACGCGACCTTGGCTTCAATCGGCATCACACTGTTTAGTAGGCGAAGCTTTTCCTTCGCTTCTGCTTCGGTTGAACCGACCATCGCGCGGAAGCCGGCGAGTACCTTAAGTTCGGAAGGATCACGGCGGTACTTCGCCATCCTGCTTTTGATATCCTTGTAGAGGGACGCAGCCTCCTCAAGAGTTGCGCCCGTTCCGAAGACGACCTCAGCGGTTTCTGCGGCAAATTCCCTACCCACCGAGGACGCGCCCGCCTGGATAATGACGGGTTGCCCCTGCGGAGCACGTGCAATATTGAGTCCGCCTTGTACCTTGAAATGTTTCCCTTCGTATCGAACGTGGTGAAATCGGTTCGGATCGAAGTTCATAGCTCTTGCCTTGTCGAAGATGAAGGCATCATCGTCCCAAGTATCCCAGTAAGCTCGGACCACCTCCAGGGCTTCTCTGGCTCTGGCATAGCGCTCGTCGTGTGGCGGCATCGTCTTATAGCCATAGTTGCGGCATGAATACTGGTTTGCAGTCGTCACAACGTTCCACGCTGCTCGCCCTCCCGAAAGGTGATCGAGCGATGCGAATTGCCGGGCGATATTAAACGGCTCAGTGAAGCTCGCAGATACCGTGGCGCCGAGGCCAAGCTCTTCTGTGCTCGCAGCTAGCGCAGAGAGAAGCGTCAAGGGCTCAAGTACGTTTTGCCCGCGTGGCCATTGCGCCATTGCGTGGAGATTGTCGACATCAACGCCCGGACTGTCCGCTAGAAACATCAGATCGAAGCGGCCTGCTTCACATAGCTTTGCGAGCTCTGTGTAGTACTGAAGACTCAACGCCTTCTTTGGATCCGTATCTGGATGGCGCCACGCGGCACTTGCGCTACCGGCTGCATGTATGAGTGCGGCGAAAGCGATTTCCTTTGCCATTTCGTTCCTCAATTCCTCTCTGGTCGTATGTAGAGATGCTGCGTGTTAATCGAGCACCGCCGAAATGAACTCTTTGGTCCTTGCGCCCTTGGGGTGCATAAGAACCTCTCGGGCAGTGCCTTCTTCTGCGATTTGGCCTTGTTCCATAAAGATCACGCGATCTGCGACCTCGCTCGCAAATCCAAGTTCGTGCGTAACGACCACCATAGTCATGCCGGTGCGTGCCAATTCCTTCATCGCCGCGAGGACTTCGGCAACGAGTTCAGGATCGAGTGCAGATGTCGGCTCGTCGAAGAGCATAAGGCGCGGGTGCATAGCCATAGCCCGCGCGATGGCCACACGTTGTTGCTGGCCGCCAGACAGGCTGGAAGGGTACGCGTTACGCTTCTCGGATAAGCCTACGCGTGCTAGGAGGGCTTCCGCCTCACAAACGACGTCAGCCTTATTGCGCTTTAAGACACGCACGGGTCCCTCAATGACATTGTCAAGAGCAGTCATATGGGGAAAGAGATTAAATCGTTGAAACACCATCGCGGTCTTCGTCCGCTGGCGGGCGAGTTCCGCACCGCCTAGTGGCCGCAATTGCGACCCCACTTGGCGATAGCCCACGATTTCGTCGTCTATCCAGATATGTCCTGAGTCGACGGAAACCAGTTGATTAATACATCTCAAGAGCGTCGTTTTGCCTGAGCCTGATGAGCCGATCAAACACACTACTTCATTGGGCATGACGTCGAGGGAGACGCCGTCCAGAACTTGTAGATTTCCATACCGCTTCTTAACTCTTCTCATTGAGAGCAAAGGCTTGGTCATCGGACCCTCACGACAGATGTTCCCCGCGCGAACCGCCATTCGAGCAGCAACTGAAGCGGCGTGAGAATGGAGACAGCGAGGAGATACCAAGCGCCTGCTACGATCAGTAGCTCAATCACGCGCTGATTGACGAAGTACACGTTCTGTGCGCTGTAAAGTAAATCGGTGTACTGGATCACGCTGGCGAGTGACGTCATTTTTACCATTCCAATAAACTCGTTACCAATCGGCGGAACTATCACGCGCATTGCTTGAGGTAGGACGATTCTCCAGAGCGCGTGTAGACGGGTCATGCCAATCGACTGTGCCGCTTCGTGCTGGCCCGCATCAACCGAGAGGATTCCGGCGCGAATGACCTCCGAGGTATAGGCACCCTGATTGATGCCAAGGCCAAGCAGCGCGGCCCAAAAGGGCGTGATGACATCGACAGTCGGGGCCGTCCACAGACCGGGAATGCCGATGACTGGGATGATTAAGGCTAGATTATACCAAATCAGAAGCTGGAGGATTACCGGCGTCCCGCGAAAGAACCATTGGTAGCCAAATGCGACGATGACTAGGAGCGGATTATCCGACATTCGCATAATCGAGATAGCCAAGCCGAGCGCGACACCGACAATCATCGCCAGCACGGACAAGATCATCGTATGCCAGAAGCCCGCGAGAATTGTAGGCGCCGCTAAGTATTTGGCAACAACGTTCCATTCGATCTGCGCGTTAGCGAAGGCCCTTACAATAAGGACCAACAGACCAAGAACTAGTACGCCCATTATCCAGCGGCCGACGTAACGCGGCGGCACGATCTCGACCAACGACAGATCGGGCCGTGAAAAGAGAGTGGAGGAACCGCTGCTCGATCGTACAGGCTTGTTTGACACCGCGCTCATTTTCGCGGTTCCGAATTTAGATATACTTCCGAAATAGCGAGTTTGCTCAACTGATATCTAGCCAGGATCTTTGCATAAGTGCCGTCCTTAATCATCGCATCCAGAGCGTCGGCGATCGCGTCACGCAGCGCGACATCGCCCTTACGCACACCAATTGCCTTGAATTCTGGCGCGAAGGGCTCGCCGATCGTCTTGTAAAGGCCTTTGGACTCCGCAATCATGTAAGGAACCTCGACGAAGCCCTGCAGTGCTGCATCAATTCGGCCTTGCGTTAGCTGCAGCCGCGTATCTGGCGTTGATTCGGTGCCAATCAACTTCACAGCCGGCATTCCCTTCTGAACGCAGTCCGACTCGCTCTTTGCAAGCATCACTTTGTACCAAACAGTGGACCGAATGGCGCCGGCCCGCTTACCGCAAAGATCGGACAACTCCTTTAGCTGAGAATTGGAAAGTGCGTAGACCTGATAGAAATCCCTGAAGTAATCGACCATCTCCATAATGGAATGACGTTCAGGGAGGTCGCTAAGTCCACCCATGATGATATCGATCCGACCGGTCTGCAGTGACGGGATGTACTGCGCAAATAGCATTTCATTGAATTCGGCCTTGACGCCCAAACGTGCTGCGATTTCCCGGCCAATATCTACATTCATCCCTCTGAATTCGCCCGTCTCCGGATCCTTGAACTGCAGCGGTGGCAATGCATTGCTGAGACCCATGCGCAGGACTCCCGCCGTTTTGACTGCGTCGGGCACCTGGATCTCTGCTGCACTCACTACCCTCCAGGAGGCAATGGAAAGCCCTACAATTGCTGATAGGGCAACAACTTTCGCGATTTGACTGGTGAACCCGTTTACTCGCCACGGTCCCATCTATTTCTCCTCCCTATTGGTAGCCCTTGCCTTCAGGGGCACGTGTTTCACTCGGCCGCGTGCTGTTGAGGGTAGGAAATTAGACCTCAATGACGCGGCACCGACGTCTTCCATTGGCCAGCACGGCAAACCGCGAAGCGTGCTTGGGCTCGACACGGGAAGCTGGGCGGCAGTTTCGCAACTCGTAAAGTGTTGCTTTCCTGCCGCCACAGCTCGACGGTGCTAATTAGCAACGCTAAGGGGCGGGCTATTTTGGATCAAATTCATTCTATCAAGGTCAGTATGCATCCAAGGCATAGGCCGACCCTCAGCACAAAAAATGGCCCATGCTAGGACAAAACGCGCCATCCATTGATTGTGCGTTGCGGGGCCTCGCGAACCGCTGAGCGGCAGTCTCGATGGCGGTCTCCATTATTAGAGCTCCGGAGCGGGAAAGGGAGGTGCTCTTTCCGTGACACCTGCGCGATGGCAACGGCATGGGCGATGTCCTCGGAGTTGAAGTGTATCGAACGCACTTAAAGATGCTTGTCGCCACACGACCGGGCGAGATCTCGGTGACGCGAGCGCGAGATCAGTAAAGAACGGGGCTCAGCCCGCGAACGCGCAATACGCTGGCCTTGGTGGCATGATGGCTAGGGATGAAGAAAGCCAGGGCGTTCTGGAAAGGCGTAGTGGCCAGCGACCGACCAGACGTCAACCACGTAGCGGCGCGCATCGGCATTCTTGTCACGATCAGCCGTTTCACGTGCAGTGCCGCGCGCAGATTGACGTCGAGCAGCGCGTGGATTTCGTCAGACGCAAGGTCTAGGATGTTGCTACGCTGCGACTGACCGGCCTTGTTGACGAGAACGTCGAATGTGGTCGTACGCGCTAGCGCTCCAGGACGTCGAGATCGTTAATCTCGCGCCGACAGCCTCCGCATCCGGCTTGGCCGACAGCCTGGCCAGCGGCCGAACCTCGCGCTAGCGAGTAAATTAGAAGCCCTGAGGGCGGAAGCGGCGCCGAACCGTCGCAGCCCTGACTAACTCTACGCCGCCGGGAGAGCGAAGGAGAATATTGCCCCTCCCTCTGGTGCGTTGACAACAGTCAGTTCGGCACCATGTTCGCGCACGATTCCGTAGCTGATCCAAAGGCCGAGCCCGGTGCCCTCTCCAACGCGCTTGGTCGTAAAGAACGGCTCAAATATGCGACCTATGTTGTGCTGTTCGATCCCGGGCCCGTTATCGGACAAACGAATCAGGATCTCGTTCTGATTGCGGCGAGCCGATATCTTTAGCCGTGGCTCCTGAGTGCCGCGCGTCGCGTCAATTGCGTTTTCGACGAGATTTACGATAACCTGGTGGAGCTGCCCTTCATTCCCGCAAGTCCAAAGATCCGCCTCGATGTCCATGTGAATGTCGAGGCGAACCTGCTTCGTGCGGACTGCCCAGAGCACGGCGGTGTTGATCAGAGGCTCGATGTTGACGCGATCAAACTCCCCGAGCTTGCTGAGGGAAAGCCGGCGTAAGTTTTTTACAATTTCGCTAATGCGCACGGCGCCTTCCATTGTCCCGTCCAGGAGCGGGCCGAGATCCTCTAGAATGGCGTCAATGCGGAGGCTTTTCTTCAAGGCTGCAGCTTCGGAGCTTATCGATGTGCCGTGGACGGCATCAAGGTAGGATGTCAGCGCCGTGCGATAGCGCATCAAGGTGTGCACGTTTCCATAGACGAAGCTGATGGGATTATTAAGTTCGTGAGCGACACCGGCCACCAGTCGGCCGAGACTTGCCATTTTCTCCTGTTCTACCAATTGACGCTGCACTCGCTGTAGCTCCTGATGAGCCGTGTGCAATGCTTCATAGGCTCGGCGAAGCTCGCCGATAGGCCTTCCAGTCAGAACCACGCCAATGAAGCGGCCCCGATGGTCGTGTCGGGGCGAGCTGTTGATTGCGAACAGGTCTGAGCTGCCGCCTTCGGTCAAGAAACGGAGTTCGCCATCCACAACCTCGGACGGGCTCCGAGGCTTGAGGAGCGACATGAGCTTGGCGCCATCGGCAGCGTCAATGATGTCTGCCATCCTCCAGCCGACGATTTCGTCATTGGCGCGGTCAAGCGTGCGCTGTAAAGCGGAATTGACTTGCTGGATCTGGCCTTTCGCGTCGCAAACGATGAGGATATCAGAGACAGATTCGATGACGTTGGTGACAAATGCTTGAGCTTCCTCGAGCTCGGCATTCTTGTGTTCCAGATCGACCTCATAACGCAATAGGTCGGAATAAACCTCATCCATCTTGCGGATGACTTCGATCCAAGCGCCCTCACGCTCGTGGTCGAACTCGATAGCACCGCGATCGCTGATCAACTTGAGCAGCGAGTCGGATCCGTCAGGAGAATGCGTCGCCTTTGCCATTTTTTCTCAAATCATACCTGGACAGCTTGTTCCGCAGGCCTACCCGGGACAGGCCGAGCTCGCTGGCAACCCGGCTGATATTGCCCTCATACTTCTCCAGGGAGTTGATGATAACCGACTTCTCCAGATCCTCCACCCTGTCCTTCAGGCTCGCTGCGCCGTTCAGGTTCTGTATGACCCCCGTGGCGGTCCGCCTGCCGTTGCGCCGGCCGAGCAGCGTGGGAGCCTGCAATTCGTCCGAGTCAGCCAGCACGGCCATACGCTGGATCTCGTTCTGCAGTTCGCGCACGTTCCCTGGCCAAAGGTATTTGACGAAGCCCTCAAGAGCAGCGGAGGCAAAGCGCAGACCTGGCCGGTTGAAGGAAGTCTTGACTTGAGACAGTACTCCTTCTGCGATCAAGGGTATATCCATCGGCCGCTCCCAAAGCGCCGGCATGTGAACCGGGAACGCCGCCAGCCGGTAATAGAGATCACGGCGGAAGCGGCCCGCCTCCACCTCGGCCTCAAGATCCCGATTGGTGGCTGCCACCACACGGACGTCGACTTTCCTTACACGTTGCGCGCCCAGCGGACGGATCTCGCTCTCCTGCAGCACGCGGAGCAGCTTCACCTGAAACGCCGGCGAGGTCTCTCCGATTTCATCAAGGAAGATGGTACCGCCATCGGCAACTTCGAACAGACCGATGCGATCCTGGTAGGCGCCTGTGAAAGCGCCCTTCTTACACCCGAACAACTCGCTTTCGAGGAGCTCGTCAGGCAGCGCCCCACAGTTCTCAACGACGAAAGCCTTACCGGCTCGGGCTGAGCCGTAGTGGATCGCGCGTGCCAGCAGCTCTTTGCCGGTTCCGGATTCGCCCGTGATCAGCACGGAGATGTCGTATTCGGCCGCCCGCCGGCCGAGTTCAATGACCGCATGCATCGGGCTGTCCGGGGCGTGCACAATTCGGTTGAAGTCATAGAGATGCTTAGCTGCGCCGCGCTTGACCGAAACGACCCTCTTGATGTGCTCGGGCGTTGCTTTGACGTCGACCCCTGCGGTCTCTGTCTCCTTCTGAAGCCGATAGAGCTGGACCGCCTCCTTGACAATGTCGATCAGCCGGTCCGGCTGCCAGGGCTTCGTGATGTATTGATAGATGCCCGCCTCATTGAGCCCTGCGATGATGTCGTCCGATTCCGAATAGCCGGAGATGATCATGCGAACCGGATCGGGCCAGAGCTCGCGCACCCGCTTGAGGAAACTGACGCCGGATTCGTGCGGCATGCGCTGATCGCAGATGATGGCGTGGACGATCTCCCCTTCGAGCAGCTTTTCAGCGTCTGCTGCGCTGCCGGCGCAGAGTACCTCAAAATCCTCGTTGAGGACGCGGCGTAGCGCCTCCTGTGACCTGACCTCGTCGTCGACTACCAAAATAGTACCCTGGAAGCTCATATGCGCACCGCCATGCGGGTAGATTTGTCGAGCGCGCGAGGCGACCTATGGGGTGCGATTGTGAGTGGCGTGCGCGACTTCGGCACCTTGTGAATGAAGTTGTAGCGGGCGACGTGGTAACTCGGATCGAATCCGTAGAAATTAAGCCGCATCCGCCGCAGCTCCTCGTCGCGATAGGCCTGCAAGGGCTTGTGGGCTTCGTCCGCTGCGCGACGTCGCTGCTTGTCAGCAAGACGCGTCGCAAAGCGTTCATCCGCCGCCATGCTCGCGGCAAGGCTCATGAGGCGGCCCTCCGCCAGCTCCCCGCCCGACAGAGCACGATCGATGATGCCAAGGCGCCCCGCCTCTGCCACGCCCATCGGCAGGCGGCATTGCGTGATCCGGGTGGCGTTCGCTGCACCCGCGCGGCGCGGCAGCAGATAAGTCCAGTATTCCGAGCCGAAGAGATTGCCTATGTCCTTATAATGTGGATTCAGGACGACCTGATCGCTCGCCCAGACCTCGTCGGCAGCGAGACTTAAAAATACCCCTCCCGCCCCGGCGTTGCCGCGAATGACGGAAACGACGAGCCGATCGGTGGTCTCGATGACAGTGTGCGCAAGATCGTCGATCGCATTGATGTTGCGCCAAGACTCGTCCGCAGCGCTGTCAGCCGCCTCGATCTCGGCGAGGTGAATGCCGTTGGACCAGTAATCACGTCCACCGGTCAGGAGAAGCACCTTGGTTGGGCGGGCCAGCGCAGCTCGGTAGGCGTTCAACAACGCTTCGCAGTCAGAGGTCGCCATGGCGCCATTGTAAAAGGAAAACTGCAACTCGCCGACCTCGCCCTGCTCGCGATATCGTATGGGCGCATAGCCGCAATCGGGTCGGTACGGCAGGCGCATCGCCTGCTCCGCAAAGACCTTTGCTGCGGATCGTTTCAGGCTTTTCGGTACAAGCTGCCGCACATGGCCGATCCAGACGGCACCATCGACCGTGGCCCGGGCCAAGGCTCCATCGCAATGCGCCACAATGGTTCCGGGCACACCGGAGATGCCGCGCGCCTCGTGGGCGTCGAACAGCCTGACATCTTTGAAGAACAAGCTGTCGACCAAGCCCGGCATTCCGTCTGCACTGTGGATCTTGCGCAGGACGGTCTCGCTCGTGTCGTGCTGCCAATCGATCATCCGGTCGGCCTGCCGGCAGGGCCCGCGCACCCGAATGCGGGGATCATCGGCAGGCATCGGCGACGGTGTCGGCTGTCCGGCTTCGATTGCTGCAATGGCTTCGAGCACCGCCGCGACCGCGCACGTCGTGACCTCGTTGCGGTAGATGCTGGATTTAGCCGCGCACCGCATCGGGAAGGTTCTGAAAGCCCAGATCGGACCAGCGTCGAACCCGCCGTCGGCCTGAAGCACAGTCACGCCCCAATTGGAAACACCTTCCAGAATCGCCCAGTCGAGCGCCGCCGGACCGCGGTCGCCGGGCGGACCGGGATGGACGATCAGGCAGCGCACGCTACGCCAGACATCTTCGGGGATTGCGCGCTTGAGGAACGGCGCGATCACCAGATCTGGCTGATACAGCGCCACGCTTTCGCGCGTAACGTCGGGGTGGATATCCAGCTCGACCGAGACCTCGTGGCCGCCCTCCCTGAGCTCGACGTGGAGCCGTTGCGTCAGGCTGTTGAAGGAGTGCGTGAGAAGCAGGATGCGCATGACCGGCCTCAGCAGATCCTCGGCAGTTGTTCGCCCGACAGCCAGTCGACGATCCGGCCACCGCCAAAGCTCGTCGCCATCTGCACGAAATGGTGATCGTCGGCCACGGCCTCGCCGATGTCGGCCGCATCACAGCCGAGCGGATGCGCGCGCATCGTCGCGAGCACGGCAGCGGCCGCCTCCGGGGCCACAATTGCAACCAGCTTGCCTTCGTTGGCCACATAGAGCGGGTCGAGGCCCAGCAGTTCGCAGGCCGCGGCCACGCCCGGCTTCACTGGGATCGCCTCCTCCTGCACACGGAAGCCGAGGCCAGACTGCTGGGCGATCTCGTTGAGCGCGGCGGCTAGCCCGCCGCGGGTCGGATCGCGCATCAGGCGGATGCCCTCTCCGCCTGCGGTGACCATCTTTGCCACGAGATCATGCAGCGAGGCTGAGTCCGAGACGATCTCGGTCTCGAAGGCGAGGTTCTGCCGCTTCGACATGATAGCGACGCCGTGGTCCCCGAGCGTGCCGGAGATCAGGACGCGATCGCCGACGCGAGCCTTCTCGGCGGATAGATCGAGGCCATCGGGTACGACGCCGACGCCGGCGGTCGAGATGAAGAGGCCGTCGGCCTTGCCGCGCTCGACCACCTTGGTATCGCCCGTGATGATATGGACGCCGGCCGCGCGCGCCGCCTCGCCCATAGATTCCGCGATCATCTTCAGGTCGGAGAAGCGAAAGCCCTCCTCGATGATGAAGCTCGCCGAGAGGTAGAGCGGCCGCGCGCCGGCCATGGCGATGTCGTTGACCGTGCCGTGCACGGCGAGCGAGCCGATATTGCCGCCCGGGAAGAATAGCGGCGAGACCACGTAACCGTCGGTCGTCATGACCATGCGTCCGGCTGCGACATCGAAGGCCGACTGGTCATTGCCGCGCGCCAGCCATTCGTTGCCGAAGGCCGAGTGGAAAAGACCCGAGATCAGCTGTGCCATCGCGCGGCCGCCAGAGCCGTGGGACAGGTCTACGCAGCCGTTCTTGATGTCGAGCTTGCGTTGATGGGCCTTCATGATGCCCGCCTCTGCTGATGGTCGCGGAAGCGGCCATAGGTCCAGTGCGCAGCGCAGGCGCCCTCGGACGAGACCATGCAAGACCCTATCGGCGTTTCCGGCGTGCAGACCGTGCCGAACAGCTTGCAATCGACCGGTTTCTTCACGCCGCGCAGGATGGCGCCGCATTCACAGGCCGGATTGTCGGCAACGCGGAGCTCCTTCATGTCGAAGCGCGCTTCGGCATCGTATTTCGCGAAAGCGCGCTTCAGCTTCAGGCCGCTATAGGGTACCTGCCCGAGCCCGCGCCATTCGAACTGGTCGCGCAGCTCGAAAATGTCGGAGACCTCCTCCTTGGCGCGCAGATTGCCGTCACGCTTTACAGCGCGGCTGTACTGGTTCTCGACCTCGTGCCGGTTCTCATTGACCTGCCGCACCAGCATCAGGATCGCCTGCATCATGTCGAGAGGCTCGAAGCCCGAGATCACGACCGGCTTGCCGAATTCTTCCGCGAAGAACTCGTAAGGAGCCGTCCCGATAATAGTCGAGACATGCGCAGGTCCGACAAAGCCGTCGATCTCGACCCGGCCGATGTTGCGAATATCCGGGCTCTCCAAGATGTTCTGCATCGCCGGCGGCGTCAGCACGTGGTTGCAGAAGACGCTGAAATTGGCGAGCTGCTTCTTTTCGGCCAAACGGATCATGACCGCAGTGGGCGGCGTCGTCGTTTCGAAGCCGATGGCGAAGAATACGATCTGGCGCTGCGGATTCTCCTCGGCGATCCTGAGCGCATCGATGGTGGAATAGACCATGCGGATGTCGGCGCCTTTCGCCTTTGCCTTCAGCAACGAGGCGCCTTGCGAGCCCGGCACGCGCATCAGATCGCCATAGACGCAGAAGATGATTTCGGGCCGTTCGGCCAGTCGGATCGCCATGTCGATGCGCCCCGCCGGCAGTACGCAAACCGGGCAACCCGGACCGTGGATCATCCGCACGTTTTTAGGCAGCATGTCCTCCAGGCCATAACGCGAGATCGCATGCGTGTGGCCGCCGCAGAATTCCATGAAGCGATAGGGGCGCTGCGGATCTGCTTCGGACTGGATCGCGTTCGCAAGCCCGAGCGCGATCTCCTTGTCGCGGAACTCGTCGGCATACTTCATGGCATGGCTCCCAGGGCCTCGGCGCTAAGCTCGTGCAGCAATTCCAGCGTCCGTTGCGCCTCTTCCGGATCGATTTTGGTAAGCGCGTAGCCGACATGGATGATCACGTAGTCGCCGATGGCGAGATCCTCGATGAGCGCGACGGAGATCTCCTTGCTGACGCCGTCGATGGACACAATGGCCATGTCGTCAGGCAGGAGCTTTGTCACCTCGGCGGGTATGGCAAGACACATCAGGCGGTTCCTTCTAAGCCTTGGTGTTCGAGAAGTTGCAGCCCCGCGATCCAGGCCTGACCCAGGCTTAGGCCGCCATCATTCGGCGGCAGTTGGCGCGGCAAGAGCGGGGTGAGCCCGGCAGCGATGCAACCGCGCGAAATCCCGGTGCTGAGGCGGGCGTTCAGGAAGCAGCCGCCGCTCAAGGCGACGGTCTCAAGTCCGGTCTCACGAGCCGCTTGGGAGATCCAATCGACGCAAGCGGCAGCGAAGGTGCCGTGAAACAGCCCGGCCCCGTCGGTGGGATCCGGCGCATCGACCACCAGACGGTCGAGCAATGGGAGCAGCGACAGCACGCCATTCTCGATCACCCAGCCGCCGGACACAACGCGCGGCTCGCGGACCCGCGCCTCTAGCTTCATGGCAGCCTCGCCTTCGTAGGTTTGTACGGTGCAGACCCCGAGCAGCCCTGCGGCCGCATCGAACAGCCGGCCGGCGCTGGTCGTCGTGGGCATACCGGGTTGTTCGAGCAGAGCCGATAGGCGCGCGGCCTGCGGCTGTGCCGCAAAGCGAGACGCAATCGCATCGCCGCGCCGAAGCGCGTGCAGCACGCTGGCGGCCATCCGCCACGGCTCGCGCGCGACCCGATCGCCGCCCGGCATCTTCAGCGGCGCCAGATGCCCGAGCCGCCGGAACCGCGCGCCTTCACAGGCAAGCAGTTCGCCCCCCCAATTGCCGCCGTCGCTGCCGTAGCCGAACCCGTCAAGCACTAAGGCAAGCACCGGACCTGCGATGCCATGCTCCGCCATCACCGAGGCCGCATGGGCGTGATGGTGCTGGACCGCGATCAGCCTGGTCCCGCGTGCCTCGGCGAAACGGGTCGATGCCATGTTCGGATGCAAGTCGTGGATCAGGGCGACAGGCTCGACGTCGAGGGTAGACAGCAGATGGTCCACAGTTTCCTCGAAGAATCGGATGCCTTCTGCGGTGTCGAGGTCGCCGATGTGCTGGGAGACAAAGGCCTCGTTGCCGCGCGTCACCGCCACCGTCGACTTCAGCGCTCCGCCGACGGCAAGCAGGGGCGCCACCGAGCGCGCAAGCCGGACAGGCTCCGGGACATAGCCTCGCGCACGCCGAATGAACTGGGGCCGTCCGGCGACCACCGCAGCCAAGGAATCATCGGCGCGGGTGACGATGTCGCGGTCATGCGTGACGATGAGATCGGCGATGCCGGCAAGTCGTTGCTCCGCTTCGCGATTATCGATCAGCAGCGGCTCGCCGCTGAGATTGGCGCTGGTCGCGACAATCGCCCAGCTCTCGCCGACCGGCGCATGCGCCGCATTCAGCGCATCGAAAATCAGGTGGTGAAGCGGTGCGACCGGCAGCATGATGCCGATGCGCGCCAGCTCCGGCGCGATTGACTGCACAAGGCGCCCGCGCGACGTCAGCAACACGATCGGCCGCGGCCGTGACTCGAGCAGCGCAAGTTCGACAGCGTCGGCCTCGGCGAACTCGGCGACTGCCTCCAGCGTACCGACCATGACGGCGAAGGGCTTCTGATCGCGCTGCTTGCGCAGGCGCAGTTGCCGCACGGCCGCATCATTGTGAGCATCGCAGATGAGCTGATAACCGCCGAGGCCCTTGATCGCGACAATCTTGCCGCCCGCGACGGCGGCGGCGATCTCGGCGATGCCATGGCTGAGCCGCGGCCCGCATCGCGGGCACGCAATCGCCTCGGTATGGAAGCGGCGACTGCCGGGGTCAGCATAATCAGCGGCACAGGCTGCGCACATCGCAAAGCGCTTCATTGCGGTGGCCGGACGATCATAGGGCAGCCGCTCGGCGATGGTGTAGCGCGGACCGCAATGCGTGCAGTTGATGAAGGGATAGCGGTGGAATCGGCTTGCCGGATCGAACAGCTCGCTCAGGCATTCCCGGCAAGTCGCGGCGTCCGCGACGATGCGCGTCGACACCCTACCCTGCTCGCTGGTGCGAATCGAGAACTCCTCGGTGGCGGCGGCGCCGATCGGCTGAACCGAGATCTCGTCGATCCTGGCAAGCGGCGGCTTTTCCAGTGGCAGCGCGGCGACGAAATCGGACGCCCGCTCGCCTTCGACTTCGATAAGAACGCCGTTCGGATCGTTGGCGACGAAGCCGCCGAGGCGATAGCGGGTGGCGAGACCATAGACGTAGGGACGAAAGCCGACGCCCTGCACGGCGCCACGCACATGCAGGCGCAGCCGCTGTCCGTCCCGCGCTGTGGCCTTGTCGCTCATCCTCACTCCGCTGCCGTCATCTCGGCCGGCTTCGCCTTCGAAGCCCGCTTGCGGAGCCAGGCATAGAAGGCCAGGAAGCCTTCGCCGGTGCGCGCCGACACCGTCAGCACCTCGATCCTGGGATTGACCCGCCGCGCATATTCGATGGTCCTGGCGAGGTCGAAATCGAGCACGGGCGCAAGATCGATCTTGTTGATCAGCATAAGCGCGGAGGCAGCGAACATGTCCGGATATTTCAGCGGCTTGTCCTCGCCTTCGGTGGTCGAGAACACCACGATCTTGCAGGCTTCACCGAGGTCGAATGCCGCCGGACAGACGAGATTACCGACATTCTCGATGAACACGACCCCACCGTTCAGCCAGGGCAGCCGGTCATAGGCTTCACCGACCATGGCCGCGTCGAGATGGCAGCCCTTTCCGGTGTTGACCTGGATCGCCGGCACGCCGGTTGCGCGGATGCGCTCGGCATCGTTGGAGGTTTGCTGGTCACCCTCGATCACGCCGATCGGGAAACTGTCCTTCAGCTCACTGACGGTGCGGACTAGCAGCGAGGTTTTGCCGGCTCCGGGGCTCGAAACCAAGTTGAAGGCGAGCACGCCGTCGGCACGGAAGCGAGCGCGGTTGTCGGCGGCGAGTCTGTCGTTCTTGCCGAGAATATCGCGTTCGATCTGGATGATGCGATCGCTGCTCATGCCCGCGATCTGTTGGCCGGCGGCGTCTGCACTGCAGTCGAGCAGGCCCGTATCGCCAGGCCCATGATCGTGGCTTCCGTCGTGATGGTGGTGGTGATGGTGACCGGGGCCATGGTGGTGATGATGACCTCCATGAGCGTGCTCGTGATCCTGATTATGATCATGCGTATGTTCGTTGGACGCTTTGCCGTCGCTGCAGCCGCAGACCGTACACATCAGTCGACCTCCAGTTCCTTCACACGCATCTCTTCGCCGCCGGTGACCTGCAATTGATAGCTGCCGCAGGATGGACACGGCTCGTAGCGCTGCTTGATCTCGACGTTTTGCGAGCAGGCCATGCACCAGGCCGTGCCCGGCGTCGCGATGATCTCGAGTCTTGCGCCTTGCGCGATGGTCCGCGCCGCGACGGCCTCGAAGCAGAATTGCATTGCGTCCGGCGCGACATGGCTGAGCGCACCGATCTCTAAACACACCGCCTTCACTCGCAAGAACGAGCGCTTGCGCGCCTCTTCCTCGACGATCCCGATGATGCCCTCGCACAAGGCCATCTCATGCATGGCTGGCCTCGCGGAAGCTGACGCTGAATCCGACGCAGGGGTCGAACGCCCCGACAAGTGTCCGCACCGCGTCTTGGCCCTGCCGGCCGGCGGAGAGGAGCGCGCCCTTGAGGCTTCGCACCAGCGGTCCGCGTTCGTGAAAATTCCACTCGGTCGGAGCGATATATTCGAAGCCGACGATACGTCCTTCCTCATCGAGCTTAACCGCGTGATGGAGCCGGCCTCGGGCGCATTCCACTGCCGCTGCGCCCCGGCGCTCGCCGAGCCGATAGCTCGCAACGACGCCATTATCGGGAGCGTCCCGCCTGGCGTCCAGCCAACAGGTGAGCCGGGCGATCTCGTCGATGCGCGCTCTCACGCGCGCGGCGCCGCTAGCACTTAAGGACAAAATCTGTTCGCGCTGCGCCCGCCGCGCCCAGACGCCCGTTTCCGGAACCTTCCCGCAGAGTTCCGGCGCTTCGGAATAAGCCGTCCCTTCAGCCATGAGGCGCGTCACGATCTCAAGATCGTCAGCGGGGGTCAGAAAGAATTGGTCGGCCGCCGGCAATGACATCACCTCACGATCGCAGCGCGTCAGATAGGTGGAAAGTACGCTGCCTGGCGCCGGAGGCTGGTGTTCACCCGAAACTCCGAGCGCGCGGAGCGCAGCCTTGACGTGTGCAATGACATCGCGGCGCACGGTATCTGGCACGGTTTCAACCGCACCACTGAGAGTGGTGCTCGCCTGTATCATGCTTCGCACTGCGGGTGCGCTCTCCTGATCGAGTTCGAGGCCTGCGACGAACAGGCCGCGTATCAATTCAGTTAAGCGCTCGGCGACAACGGCCGTGAGACGATGCATCGCTATCGGCTTGATCGTCTCCAGCCCCTGCGCCGCCTCGATTGCTGAAAGGAAGGCCACTTGGTGGGCGACCGAGCATAAGGAGAACAGGCGCGGCAGCACAGGGATGAGCGCGCTTGCCGGCTTTCCGGCAAACAGCCTCGTCAGGGGAGGCCGGCTCCGTGGCCGGATAGCAACGTCCGAAATTGTGGTACCAGTGAGCCACACCATTATGTCAATTTCGTTTCGAAAGGGGCGACTCATCCCGGCCGCTCCGTCAAGGTACCGCGCAGGAAGCTCCGACGATCAATCGGGGTCGTCGGTGGTTCGCGCCGGCGGACCGCCTCCTCGCTGTCGGCCGGCAGCATCAGCTCGGCAAGAGCGGCGTCAGCCGTTGCTCGCGCCGATGCCATGTCCGCAAATTGGAACATTGGCGAGAACAGCGAGCAGCTAGCGATGCGGCCCATTTGCACCTCGCTGAGGGTAAATTCGATATCACCGGCTGGAAAGCGAATACGCACGGTCGCGCCCGACCTATCCCCAGCGGCGCTCGCCGGCATCACCACGTTCATGAACCAAGGAGTGACCATGATGCCGACAAACGTTCCCTCGAAGCGACGGAAACCAATGGCCTCAACATCGAGGGCCTCGTTGTAGATTGGCAAATCGCGCATCGCGCGCTCGCCGATCTGGCGATACATTCCTGCCAATAGCTCGCCCCATGTCACCGCGTCGGCGTCGCTGGGAGAGCTTGGCGCGCTGGCAGTCATGTTTCGATCGCCATGAACTTCGATTTCGGGGCGTCGCAGTTGGGGCATCGCCACTCCTCCGGCAGAAGTGAGAACGGTGTGCCGGGTGCGATCTGCGCCACCGCATCACCATCGGCCGGATCATAGACGGTCCAACAGATGCCGCATTCAAGCCGCGCAGCCTCAGTGACGTCTTGGCGCACGCCAAAGTTCTCAAAGGCGCTCATTTGAAATATGCCTCAATGATTTCTTGGAGCCGTTCGGCGGAATCCTCGAAATCTTCGTCTGCAGCAAGCGCAACCGTGGGTACCCCGCCAACTTCCAGCGTGTCGAGGATGATGGTGTCCATGGCGTTGAAAAACTGCACCGACCAGACATTGCGAATGCCAGTCGACAGCACCCGACAGGTGCCATAGCCGCGCGAGACAAGCTGGATCGGCCCGTTCCGAATAGTCTCCTGCAAAAAGCTCATATCCACCGGGCTCATCGGCAACAGAGTGAAATTGATGATCTGCGAGCGGATGCCAGGACGCCAGGCTAGCGCCCGCTCGCGGATCTCGGCGAGCACCGGTAGGACGTTCATGGCGCCTTCAGGGGCCTGTCCGATTTCGAAATCGGCGGCTGTCAGATCGGCTGCTGCGCGTCTGACGATCTCGGGAACAGCGCCTACTTCAATATATTCGGAAGCCGCGTCAGTTTCGATCCTGACACGCCAGATCCCTGCGAGCACCGATTCTTGAATCTGCGCCAGCGATCCGTCCGGCAGCGCTACGACGCCGCCGACCTCCCCCTCGCCGAGAACATCGGCGACGAGCTTGCTTTCGAGATCGTTGAGATTGCCGAGCCGGAACAGTTGCGAGGGTGCGTCCGCCCTTTGACCTGCAATGGCCTCCGCGATGTTGGAGAGCAGCGTGACGGCTTTGGGGCAGTTCTTAGCGAGCTCGACACTGTCTAATGTTGCGAGTCTTGCGAGTGCGCCGGCCGCCGTCAGGCTGCCACTTGAGGCATTGAGACTCTCTTCTCCGATAGGGAACACGCTGACGGGTTGCTCGGCGCCTTCCGGCGCATCCCAGAATCCGACCTTCATAGCTCGACACCTTTTGCGCGATGCTGGGGAACAATGGTAACGGCAATGGCTGCGCTTTGCCCGCGCGGGCGGTCGATCAGCTTAGTGATGCGGTCGACATAGACTGACCAATCCTGGATCTTGGCGATCAGCCCCAGCGTCTCGCCCTTGGCCACGAAGATAAGGGTCGGCTGCACTCGCACCCCGAAACGTTCGCCAAGCGCCTCTTCGGCATGGGGTGCAATGATCGCGGCGCGCAGGCGGCCTCCGAACGCCGTAACCAGCTCAGGCAGCACTACGGCGACATCAATGGCCTCCGGAAAACGGTTGGGATTACCCGCCGATAGCAGCACGGCGACAGCACCGGCTTGGTCGGCATGTTTAAGAAAATGATCGACGGTCGCGACATCGACCTCATTGAGGCCATGCCGACTGAGATCATGCCGTCCTACCTGGAATTCCATTTGACCTCCCAAAACAGACTTATCTTTCTGATCGGGATAGTGTTAGCAAGCTGCGTGCCAGGGACAGTCAGGATTTATGTAGTTGAATTCACTGATCTATTTTCAACGCCATCAAGCCGAGTGGATGCGAATGATAAGCTACTTTCCACTACAAACGAAAGCCTTCTTTCCAGACTAGAAACTTGTCTTCCGGCGAGCACCTCGGCCAGCGGCTGAGGTCAGCCGGCCAAGTCATTCTAGGATGACAACCCGCTTAATCAGTCAGGAGGTGCGCAGGCAATTGCGGTTCGCGGTCGATCAGATCGGCGAAGAAGCAGTCGAAATCGTTGCCGTCGAGCGCTGCACCGAGACCGTCGATGGCAGCCGCAATCAGGCACGCTTCTTCTTTCTCAAGTAGGCGGATCGCCGTGTCGATGTAGACCAGCACGTGGGCACCGGCCGGAGGATGCGAGAGCAGAAGCACGGAGACGCGGCGTTGCTCGCCGCGAAACTCGCACAAAGCCGAAATTCCATCGGTCTCGACGATAGTCATCGGCAGTCCAAGGCACATCCGTCTTCTCCGGCACGCTCCGGCGGTCAGGCCGGCCGCATCTCGTAACTCGCATGGTCGATGTCGTTGGCGAGCAGGCGCTCGGAGTCTGCCAACGGCGTATCGCGCAGCTTCACCTCGATGCCCCACTCGGCCAGAACTTTGCAGGCAAGCTCGATGGCCGGTGCGATCTGATCGCGTACGGACGCCGTCAATGGACCTCCCCAGTCTTCGAGATCGAGCGGTTGGCAGCCGATCAGGACGAGGTGCTTCGGGCAGCGGCCGAGCAGGTCGGCTGCGCTGATCACCTCCTGGAAGCCGGTTTGATGCAGACTCATCTTCTTCGCGCCGGTGAAGCGTGGCACCTCGTCGCCGCGCACGAGCTTCAGCTTGCCTGGCGGCAGACCATAATCGATGGCATCGAACACGAGCAAGCGATCAGCGTCCTCCAGATAGTTGACGAGATAGAGCCCCTGCGTTCCGCCATCGAGAATCGTGACATTATCAGGCACGGCGTAGCGGCGGTGGAAGTCCTCCACCGCGCGCACGCCAAAGCCTTCATCGGCCCACAGGATGTTGCCGATGCCGAGCACCAAGATGTGGTCGTCGTTTGGGGCGTTCAACATCGAGATCGTTCCAGTTTCAGTCACGGAATTGCCGTTCGCCCGAGATCATCGAGGAGATGATACTCTGGCGTGACATGATGTCCTCGCGGATCGCAGCGTAGATGTGTACCATCACGAACACGACCAGCGCCCACATGCCCAGATGATGCCAGGTGTGAACGTCCTGGCTGTTCGGCCAGATCGAGAACACCCAGCCGAACAGTTTGTGCTGCCAGCTATCGATGCCTTCTCCTTCCGAATAGAGCGCAAAGCCGGTCACGATCATGAAGGTCACGAACAACGTGAAGCCCGTGAACATCGCGGTCTGCGCCAGCGGGTTGTGCCCGACATACATCTTCGGCTGACGTTCCAGGAAGGCGTACCAGCGGATCTCGTGCCAGACTTCCTTCCAGAATTGCCGGCGATGCACCGGCAGATAGAAGATCTGCCGGGAATGGTGGTTGCCGGTGAAGGCCCACAGGATACGCGCGAGGAAGAACACCGCGAGCACCTGCCCCGCCGCGAAATGGGCGAAGCGCATATAGCCCATCACGAAGTTGGCCGACGCCTCCCCCTCGACCGCCGGCAGCGGCGTCCCGATCAGAAACCCGGTGACCATCAGGATGATGATCGAGAACGCGTTCACCCAATGGCAGATGCGCACCGGCGCTTCGTAGACATAGACGGTGGGCCGGCCCACCGCATGCTCGCCAGCAGCATCGGCCGCGATCGCCGTCAGGTCCGGCTCGCTTTCCACCGGGGGAGCAATTGCATCCATCATGGCCGCCTCCTACCTGACCTTGACCTTGGCGAGTTCCTGGCCGTCCGGGCTCATGACGTGCGTCGAACAGGCAAGGCACGGATCGAAGGAATGGATCGTGCGCAGGATCTCGAGCGGCTGCTCGGGATTAACCATCGGCGTGTTCATGAGCGAGGCTTCGAACGCGCCGATGTTGCCTTGCGGATCGCGCGGCGAGCCGTTCCAGGTCGTCGGTACCACGCACTGGTAGTTGTCGATCTTGGTTTCCTTGATCTTGATCCAGTGCGCGAGCGCGCCGCGCGGGGCCTCGGTGAAGCCAAAGCCCTTGGCTTCCTTCGGCCAGCTCTCCGGTTTCCACTTGTCGACATTCGCGGTCGAGCTGTCGCCGGCTTTGATATTGGCAACGAGCTTGTCCTGGAAATAGCGCATCTGGCGTCCGGCCCAAACAGATTCGAGCGCGCGCGCCGCGGTGCGGCCGAGCGTCGAGAACAGCGCCGACATTGGTAGATCGAGATCCTTCAGGAATTTGTCGACGGGATCCTTGAACTCCGCCTTGTTCTGCGCATAGCCGACGACCCAGCGCGCGAGCGGGCCGACCTCCATGGCATGTCCCTTCCAGCGCGGCGCCTTGATCCAAGAATATTTGCCGCCTTCGTCGAGCTGTTCGATCGCGGTCTTGGTACCCTTTGCATTGGGTCCGAGTTCGTAGTTCGGCTCCGTGATGCCATCCCAAGGATGAAGGCCCTTGGTTTCGTCGGGATACTTGTACCAGGAGTGGACCACGAACTCCTGGATCTCGTCGGGATTGGCGTGATCGACCGGAAGCACCTCGGAGAGATTG
The DNA here is from genome assembly GCF_022012435.1 of Bradyrhizobium zhengyangense. Lineage (GTDB taxonomy): Bacteria > Pseudomonadota > Alphaproteobacteria > Rhizobiales > Xanthobacteraceae > Bradyrhizobium > Bradyrhizobium zhengyangense. The sequence goes on along the minus strand of NZ_JAKLUA010000009.1, from coordinate 271,628 downwards.
CCGTTGATGATGGCGCCTCGTGGCAGCTTCAGGTTCTTGGCTGAATAGTCGTTGGCATGTTCTGGCACGTCGCCATAGGCGAGCACGTTCTGACCCGAAATGCCTCCACCATAGAGCCAGTCCTTGTAGAACGAACCGATCGCGGCCACGTCAGGCAGGTAGACCATTTCGTTGAATTCCATGATGCGGTCGATGATCGAGGAGATCAGGTTCAACCGCTCCATGTTGATGGCACCGACAGCACCTGTCCCATCTACGTTGATCGGACAGGGCACGCCGCCGACGAGCCAGTTTGGATGCGGATTCTTGCCGCCGAAGATGGTGTGGATCTTGACGATCTCCTTCTGGAAATCGAGCGCCTCCAGATAATGCGCGACCGCCATCAGATTGGCCTCGGGCGGCAATCTGTAGGCTTTGCTGCCCCAATAGCCGTTCTTGAACGGACCGAGCTGTCCGGACTCGACGAACTTCTTGAGCCGGGTCTGCAGATCCTTGAAGTATCCCGGCGAGGACAGCGGCCAGCTCGAGATCGACTGGGCTAGCGTTGATGTCGCGCGCGGATCGGCCGAGAGTGCGGAGACGACGTCGACCCAATCGAGCGCATGCAGGTGATAGAAATGGACGACGTGGTCGTGCACCTGAAGTGCGAGCTGCATCAGGTTGCGAATCGAGTTTGCGTTTTCGGGGATGGTGATCCCAAGCGCGTTCTCGACCGCGCGCACCGAGGTCAGCGCGTGCGTGCCGGTGCAGACGCCGCAGATCCGCTCGGTAAATGCCCACGCATCGCGCGGGTCGCGGTTCTTCAGGATCACCTCGATCCCGCGCCACATCGTGCCGGTCGATACGGCATTGCGGATCACGTTGTCGGCGTCGACATTGACCTCGACCCGCATGTGTCCCTCGATGCGGGTCACGGGATCGACGACGATGCGTTTGCCGGAATTGTCGAGATTGAAGCCGTTGGGAGTCTGGATACCCATGATCGTTTCTACCCTAATGTGTCTTTTGATCAGCTGTTGTGGCCGGCGTCTTCGCGCTTGCTGGCAAGCCGCTTTACCGCAGTGACGGCGGCGTGCGCGGCCACCGCCGCACCCACGGCGCCCGCTGCCGCCATGCCGATCTGATCGGCGTTTTTCTCGATGCCGAACTGCTTGATGTTGGTGAGGCGATCGTAGAACGAGCCCTTGTCCCAAAAGCCGTCCTCTGAGCAGCCGATGCAGCCGTGTCCCGATTGGATGGGGAATGAGACCCCCCCGTTCCAGCGCACGGTTGAGCAGGCGTTATAGGTCGTTGGCCCCTTGCAGCCCATCTTGTAGAGGCAGTAGCCTTTGCGCGCCGCCTCATCGTCCCACTCCTCGACAAACTGGCCGGCGTCGAAATGCGGGCGCCGGTAACACTTGTCGTGGATGCGCTGCGAGTAGAACATCTTAGGCCGGCCCTGGCGGTCGAGCTCGGGCAGCTTGCCGAAGGTGGTGATGAAGGTGACGACGCCGGTCATCACTTCGGCGATCGGGGGGCATCCCGGCACCTTGATGATCGGCTTGTTGGTGATGACCTTGTCGATCGGTGTGGCCTGGGTCGGATTGGGCTTTGCCGCCTGTACGCAGCCCCAGGACGCGCAAGCGCCCCAAGCGATGATCGCCATCGCGTCCTCGGCCATCATCTTCAGCTTTTCGACGAATGGTTTGCCGCCGTCGATACAGAACATGCCGCCCTCGTTGAGCGGCGGATTACCTTCAACGGCCAGAATGTACTGACCTTTATGCTTGGCACGGGTCTCCTCGAGGATCGCTTCCGCCTGATGGCCCGCGGCCGCCATGATCGTGTCATCGTAGTCTAGCGAGATCATCGACAGCACCGCATCCTTCACCAGGGGATGCGCGGAGCGGATGAAGCTCTCGGAGCAGCAGGTGCATTCGAGACCGTGCATCCAGATCACGGGCACACGCGGCTTGGTCTCGAGCGCATTGGCGATGCGGCTCGCCGCCAGCGGGCCGAGGCCGAGGCTCGTCGCGGTCAGGCTGCAGAACTTGTGAAAGCTTCGACGCGTGATGCCTTGCCGCCTGATCACGCTGTAAAATGTTTCCGTCGCCGTGCCCATAAATCCTCCCGCCGTCAGCTTTGGCTTTCAATGACGCTTAGGGACAGCAAGAAGCAGGCCAACTGCGTGGCGCAAAATGAAATTAGAGGAATGTCAAAAGGTTGCGAGATCTGAATTGTGCAAGACGCGAAGATCGAGCGGCACTGCACGAAAGAAGCGGAAACAATTCGATTTGCAGGCGGTAACGAGGTTTACGCCGCCGAGCCCGTTTCAATGCGCAGTGCACACCATGCAAGGATCGAACGAGCGCACGACATGCTGAACCGCAACGGAACGTGCGCCAGCCTCGCCCACATCGGTGCCGACCAGCGCCTGTTCCAGAGGGCCTGCCACGCCGAGGGAATCGCGCGGTGAAAAATTCCAGGTGGTCGGCGCGATGATCTGGTAGCGCTCGATCTTTCCACCGCGCACCGCCACCCAATGCCCGAGGCTGCCGCGCGCGGCCTCGACGAGACCGACATATGCCCCGTCGGGCATCTCCTGCGAGGGAGCACAGAACGGTTCCGAAAGTCGTAGCGCGCGGGTCCACTGCTCCATCGCAAGTGCGATGCGCGCAGTCTCGATCAGCCGGGCGATCACACGGTTGCGGACATTGGTGCCGCTTGGGGCGACGAGATCGGCTATCAGCGCTTGCCCGGCCACGGTCTGGCGCGCAATCGCCCCGACCTCGACCGGCTGGCCCGAAAGCCGCGGCGCCTTGCACCAGCTATAGGCGCCTGCCTTGTCGGGATCAGGTACGGTGTTGCTGTGCGCAGGATCGGAGGAGCAATCCCGCATCCATGCATGGGAAACGTCCTCGCTGATCTGACTCAGCGGCAACGGCTCCACAACCATGTCTGGACCAACAATGCCGCGCGGGAACAGTCCGCAATCGGCGCCTTGATAGGCGCCATAGCTCATCAACACGCCCGGTCCCTTGCCGAGCTCACTGAGCGCGAGGCTGTCGGCAAGCCTGAGGAAATGAGCGAAATCACCGCTGCGCCCCGCGCGCCAGCGGTCGAGCTCGTCTGCGGTCGAGAGCGACAGCATGTTCTCTAGAGTATCGGCGAACACTGTACGTTCAAGGAACGTGCGAAATGAGGTCACGATCGACAACAGCCGTACGCGCTCGCCGAGTTCGATCGCGCGCGTCGCGCCGCCCGGCTGGAAGGCAAGGCTGTGTGGCCATTTGCCAGCAATGATTCCCATAGTCTCGAGCAGCCGCGCCCGCGCCGGCAGCGCATCGCGCGCCGCACTGCCGCGGGTGGCCGCAAAGCGCTCGCGAGTCTCCTGGTACCAATCCTGCGAAGCGTAGGCTTCACGGGCGAAGTCAGGCATGAAGAAGATGTAGAAATGCGTAAGATGATCGGCGGCATTCTCTGCCGCGTGCGCGATATTAGTGGCGAGCAGACCGTTCGGCGCCGCCTCGGTTCCCATCGCATGGCGAAGCGCGGCAGCGGCGGCGACCGACTGCGAGACCGAGCAGATGCCGCAGATGCGCGGCGCCAACACCAGCGCATCAAGCGGTGGCCGCCCCTCCAGAATTTGCTCGAACCCGCGATAGAGCGGCGCCGTCACTTCGGCGCGCTGGACCCGGCCGCTTTCGACGTCGAGGCGGACTTCGAGATCGCCCTCGACGCGGTTGAACGGGCCGATCGTAATCCTCGTCATGGCGTGCGCTTGGCCGTGGTGCGGCCGGGCGGCACCACCACATGATCAGCGGTCGCATTCAGCCTCACGCGCCGCGGAGTCGCCGATTTCGACAACGCCGCGAGCGCGACGAACCAGGCTTTTGGCATGTCGGTCGGCAAGCCGACTGGGATGCCGGCAAGCTTGGCGGTCTCCAGGAAATTCTGCGCGTCTTCGAAGCCAGGTGACGTGCAGGCGATGCAGGCATAACCGCCCTTCGTGCAGGAACCGCCGCCGTTCCAGGAGCGCTGGTTGCAATCGCCGACAGCCTGAGTCGCCTTGCAGCCGAGATGCTCCATGAGGCAGCCGCGCTCGGACATGGTTTCGGCGCTGGCCTTGAACTCATAGAACTCGTTGCGGGAGCAGCCGTGATGAGCAAGATGGTTGGCAACGAATTTCGGTCGGCCATAGGTGTCGAGGTCAGTCGCTGACAAGTCCTTGGACGTCAGTGCCAAAATGGTTTCCATCATCCAGCCCGGATGCGGCGCACAGCCAGCCACATTGATCACCGGCAAGCCGAGCCGGGAGCGGAAGCCTGCGCCGAGCGCGCCGCCAGCATCGGCGCCCTCGAATTGCAGCCCGACCGCGTCGGTTGGATTGGCGCCGGCGGCTGGCACCCCGCCATAGGCGGCACAGCTTCCGACCGCAACGACATAGTCCGCCCGCGGCGCGAGATCTAGCATCCAGTGGTAGATCGAGCGGCCCGTGCCCGCGAGCATGTTGAAGCGGCCGCTATCGTTCGGGCCGCGGGCAACGGAGCCTTCGAGGAGCAGTAGGTCGAGCGGCACCCTGCCCTCGCGCACGGAGTTGAGCACCTCGGCCGCTTCCTCGCCTGTCTCCTCGCTGACCGAGGGATGCCACAGCAGGTTGATGCCGAACTGCCTCAGTTCGTCGAACCAGCCGGAAGAGCCGCTTTCGAGGATCGACATGGTGCAACCGCCGCAGCTCGCGCCTTGCAGCCAGAGCAGGTTGGTCATTCCGTTCGATTGGCTCATCACTTGCCCTCCAGCTCCACCAGCTTCGGCCGACCCGGCTCGAATGGCAAGCCCTCGGCGCGAAGGAACTCAGTCATGATCGCCCGGCGCGCCTTCATGTTTAAGGTGCCTCTGGCGGATCCGGTGCGTGATGATCCAAATTAGACCGACGGCAAATGGTACGAACAATGCTGTCGCGAGTGACGGCTCGACATGCAAGCCGCCGTCATGTGCGCCCTTAGCGAGGTAGCCGAACAGGCTGACGACGTAATAGCCGATCGCCGCCACGGAGAGGCCTTCGACGGTGCTCTGCAGGCGCAATTGCAGCTTGGTGCGCTCGTTCATTGAGCGCAGCAGGTCACGATTCTGCTCCTCCAGTTCCACGTCCACCCGCGTGCGCAGGAGATCGGCGGCGCGCGCTAGCTTGATCGATAAGTTGGCCTGGCGGTCCTCCATCGCGGCGCAGGTGCGCATCGCCGGCGCCATCCGCCGGGCAAGGAAGGACGACCAGGTCGGTCGCCCTCCGATCTCGCTTCCTTCGATCACGCCAAGGCGGGCCTGCACGATGTCGTAATAAGCCCGGCTCGCGCCGAAGCGGAACAGGCTACCCGCTGCGCCGCGCTCCAATGAGGCGGCCAATGCGGTCAGCTCCGTGAGGAGGTGATTGTTGAGCTTGAGGTCCTCGGCGCCCTGCATCTCCTGGAGCACTTCGACCAGCCGCCGCCCAATGTGATCGACCGAGGGCGCGAGCTCGAGCGCGGCCGGCAGGCCGAGCAGCGCCAGCGTGCGATAGGTCTCGATCTCCAGCACGCGCTGCACAAGAGCGCCAAGCCGGCCCGGCGACAGGCCGTCGTTGCAGATGAGAATGCGGACAAAGCCCTGCGCATCCGCACGAAAGTCGGAAGCGACGACCGCAGGGCCGCTGCGGACTGTCGCCATTGCGAGGCTGCTCTTATCAAACAGCTCCTCAGCGCGCGCGACGGCCGCTTCGGTCTGCTCCACCTCGAGCCTCACCGCCACAAGCAGCTGTCCCGTTTGCGGCAGTGCCCGGATCAATGCGGTAAGTTCGTCACCGATGGGAGCGAACGCCAGCGCGGATGCCTCATTACTCCAGATCCAGGTGAAAGTCGTGAATTCGGAATGCTGTTCCCAGCGTAGCGAAACTGCTCCGATTGACACCTGGTGGTGCTTAGCCGACACCTCGGGTGCCGCCAAGCCCTGCGCGGTGCAAAAGCCTACAAAGGCCTGCCGGTCGGCGGCCGCCGCTTCTCCCTGGCCCAAAAAAGCAAATCGCAGCACTGCGAGAGGCGCGGAGAGCCGCGTGAACGGACGCGCATGCACCTCACCCAACACTGCACCGCGTTGCGGGTGCAACGCGAATCCGGCCAGATCCAGACCATGCTCCATCGACGATCCCTAGGATACCGGTTTGCCCACGCGAGGGTGCCGGCTTGTCCGTTGACTAGCGCAGGTCTCTGGCACTTGCGCAATGGTAGTCGCAGGCGTCTCGCATTGCGAGCCAGACTACGCCGCGACGACGTTGGCCATGAAACGGTCAAGCTCCGCGCGCAGGCGGTGGCTCGCCTCGGTTAGTCCGCGCGCTGATTGCAGCACGGCGGAAGCCGCCGAGCCGGTCTCGCTTGCTTCGCGATTGACCTGCTCGAGATTGGATGACACCTGCGCGGTGCCAGAGGCCGCCTGCTGCGCGCTCTGTGCGATCGCCTGTGTCGTCGCGGTCTGCTGGTCGACGGCGGACGCGATCGAACCCGAGATGGCGGAGATATCGCCAATGATGCCGGCGATCGACTTGATCGCGGCAATCGAATCTCCGGTCGCTTGCTGCATACCTTCGACGTGAGAGCCGATCTCCTCCGTCGCACGGGCGGTTTGGCTTGCAAGCGACTTCACCTCGGCTGCGACGACGGCAAAGCCGCGGCCCGCCTCTCCGGCGCGGGCTGCCTCAATGGTGGCATTGAGCGCGAGCAGATTGGTCTGCTCTGCGACCGCTGTAATCAGCTTCACGACATCACCAATCCGGTGCGAGGCTTGCGCGAGCGTCGCGATGCGGGCGTCCGTGCTCTTGGCCTGGGCTACCGCATTACCGGAGATCGCATTCGAGTTGCGGACCTGGGTGCGAATATCATTGATCGACAGCGACAGCTCCTCGGCCGCCGAGGCGACCAAACCAATGCTGCTCGACGATTCTCGCGCGGCGCCGACCACCGCGTTGGTCAGGCCCCCTGTCGCCTCCGCATTGCGTGACAGCGTTGATGCTGCTGCTTCGAGTTGCTGAGCAGAACCCGAAATGCCGTTGACGATGTCACCCACCGCGGCCTCAAAGCCGCCAGCGAATTTAGCGAGCTCAGCGCGCCGCAGCTCGGCCGCCGACCTGTTACGCTCTTCGATCTCCGCAGCTTCGCGTTCGGCGCGCTCAATGGCTTGCCGCTTGAAGCTCTCGACCGCGCCAGCCATCTTGCCGACCTCGTCGTGCCGACCGAGCCCCGGCAGCACGATCTCATAGCGGCCGTTTGCCAGCTCGATCATCGAGCTGCACATCGCGATGACAGGTTTTGCGATACCGCGTCCGATCGCAAAGGAGAGCACGAGGCCAATTGCAATCGAGGCGAGCGCAAGGGCAACCACTACCGATTGACCGTGGATGATTTGCACCGCGGTCTTTTTCTCGGCATCAGCCTGCTCCGCCAAAGCCACTCGCTTCAGAGAGGCGGCCGCCCCGGATAGTCCGTGACGCAGCTTCCACATGTCCGCCATCAAACGATCGATCTCTTGGCCTGCGGCCTCCACTCGGGCGAACCCATCTCGGTAAGACGCGACGAGCTCGTCGAGCGCCTGTCCGCCGACGTCCGGCGAGCGACGCTCTCGCACGATCGCACCTTTAAACCCTTCTATTCTCTGTAAGACGTCCCTCGCGAGGACTTCATCGTGGAGCTTCAATTCTGTCGTTACGAGGCGATCGATCGTATCGAAACGCTCAATGATATTTTCTGCTTGAGCGCCCGGCGCCTTCACCTGATCGAGCGCGGTCCGGATGACGTGCGCCTGTCCGCCCATCGTGGCTGCCGAGCGATCGATCCCGGCGCGCAGCGCCAACACTTTGTTGAAGGAATCGGTATAGGCGCGGTAGGCTTCGAACAGTTCCTTTATCGACTGCTGCCAGCTGAGAGTTGCAGTCTCGGTTTTGGCTGCCGTGATCGTTCGCTCGAGCAAGCGTCGCGCCTCTTCCGCGGCAGCTTCCGCCTCCTTTATGCCCGTCAGGGCGTAATAGCGCGCGTTGCTCTGGTATGCCGAGAGCGAGCTGTCGATTTCGCGCGCATAATCCGATTCCGACATGCTGATACGATAAACGTCGAAGCCGTCGAGGATCGCCTCATAGCCAAACCAGGCGCCCGCCATGGTGCCCGCCGACAGCAGCAGAACGATAGCAAATCCCATCATGATTTTCAGGCGAATTGACAGGTTGGCGATGACTGGCTCGCTTTTCGGCAAGCTCATGGCCGCTGCATTCATCCGGCCCTGTGTCTGGAAGACGCCTGCCCGGCGCGATGCGCCGCCGCGCCGAATGAAGCTCAAATCCATATCGCAAATACCCGGTTCGCTGGAGCTGGAAATGAGCAAACGATGTGCCGTCTCTCCTAATCATCGGTAAATTGCAGCGAGCTGCCGCGCAGCAAGTGTCGTGCGCCGGGTAAGGAAGCTCGCTGCTCATGCAGGGAAAAAGACCGCGAACCCACGTGGATGCAGCGGAAAATAGCAAAGAGGTTCAATAAAGATATGAAAGCAGGATTTCCACCTGCGGTTAAAGCGGGTTTCCAATTCTTCGTTGCGTAGGGCCGCTGAAGCGTGAAGAAAAAAATTGCAGGGCGGTGATTTCGCGCCGGCATGCGCGCGATATTCTCGATGGCATGCGCTGATTCGTTTGTTCGCTGCGTCGAATCACTCTCAATGCAGGAGCATGCGATGACGAAAATCTCGGAGATTCCGGGTACGCTGGACGCCGTCGGCGCCGTCGGCACGGATCGCCAATCAATCTATGTCTATGAGGCACCGGTACGGATCTGGCACTGGTTAAATGCGCTAACGATCTCTCTTCTGGCCGTTACCGGTTATCTAATCGCCTCGCCGCTTCCCTCGATGCCTGGTGAAGCTAGCAATTGGTACACGATGGGCTACATCCGATTTGTTCACTTCGCGTCGGGACAGGTGCTCGCCTTCGCGTTCCTTTATCGCGTCTACTGGGCGTTCGTCGGCAACCAGTATGCCCGCCAGTTGTTCGCGTTTCCGATCTACAACCGGATCTGGCGCTGGGGCCTTTTGTACGAGCTGCGATGGTACCTGTTCCTAGTGCGCTACCCGAAAAAATACGTCGGCCACAATCCTTTGGCCAATACTGCGATGTTCTTGTTCGTGATTGTGATGATCCTGATGATGCTGACCGGATTTGCACTTTACGCTGAGGGCGAAGGTCGCGACAGCTTATGGTATGCGCTGTTCGGCTGGTGGTTCTCGATCTTCCCAAACAGTCAAGACGTGCATACAGTGCACCATCTCGGCCTCTGGTTCATTGTGACTTTCGTCATCCTGCATGTATATGCTGCCGTGCGCGAGGACATCGTGTCGCGTCAGAGCATGCTATCGGCCATTATTACCGGCGAACGGACGTTTCGCGACTCGCGACCTGACTGATATCAGAATGTGCCCGCTAGGGTCACTCGGACGGTCAAGGGTTCGACCGGGTGAAGCACATAGTCCATCACACCAATGGCACAGACTGGCGCAGGGGCGGCATTGGCGGCACAGAGATTGTAAAGTTTGTCCGTCTTCAGCAGGGAGCCATAGGCATAGGTGATCTGGTTCGCCTTGCTGTTGAGGAGGTTGAGCAAATCGAGCTGGAGGCGCCAGCCCTTGTCGGTGCGGTAGCCGATCCGCGCGTTGAAGATGCCGGTAGGTTGCGATCGGAAGGCGTTGTCTTCCGTCAGCGGACTGGAGGCGAGATAGCGCCAACGCAGGGCGCCGAACCAGCCCGTCTTCGCGCCGAGCGAGATGCCGGCGGACGCCATCATGGTCGGTGCGTTAGGGATATAGTTGCCGGGCGCGTTGCCGATCTGCGCGGCGGGATAGCCGGCGAGTGAGGCATAAACCTCCGCCTGGTCGCTGTCGTAACCGCGAAAGCGCGCATGGGTCATCGCGAGATCGGCGTCGACGTCAATCCAAGACCGTGGGCGGTAATGGTTGGTCCATTCGAATCCATAGCGGCGGCTCGCGCGCGCCGTCGTGGTATCGCCGGCATCGCCTGAGAACAGGATCTCGGAATCCTGGTCGAGGACGAAGAGGCTGAGCGAGGTGTCGAGATCCGGGACGATCCTCGAACGCACGCCGACCTCCGCGCCCCTGGTGCGGACCAGCAGCGGCGAGCGCGGCAGCTTTGTCCCGGGATCGCTCGGATCTTCCGTCGTCGTCGCACCCCGCGCGTCGTTCGAGTGCATGCCATAGCCGGCGCCGAAAAAGAACTCGGTCTTGTTAAAGGGACCGACCACGATGCGAAGCTTGGGACTTCCGATCGTAGCGTTGGCATGGCCTGAGTTGTTCGCATCGAACAGCGACGTCACGTCGGCCGCGTAATAGTCCCCGCGCCAACCGACCGTGGTCCTCAGCCAGTCCGAAAAGTGCAACGTACTCTCGGCGTAAGCGCCGATGCTGCCTTCCCCGACCTTATCGCTGCGTACGTTGGACAGGAAACTGCGCCGGTGGGTGTCGGTGAGCGCGAGATCGATGGCGTCGTAACGGGACTGCAGGCCGAAGGTCGTCTGCATCGGCAGCCCAGCGAATGAGCCATCCATCGTCCGTGCGATGTTAGCGCCGGCCATTAGGCGGCCGTCGTGCTGGTGAAATTGGTCGCCGACAACGGGATTGGCCAGGAAATAAGTGAAGTTATTGTAGAGATCGAGCTCGCTCTTGACGACATAAGCGTTCGCCTTCCAGGCCCCGGAATTATCGCTCTGCGCCACGCGCGCCGACAGGGCAAAACGGTTTGCGTTGCCGCCGTCAGTCGGGTCTTCAGATCCAAACCGATCCATCAATCCGTCCGTCATGGCGCGCTGCGGCACCTGATCGGTCGAATTCCATCTGTTGGCGTAAGCCATGCCCGTGACCGACACGCCGTCGGTGGCCGTGCCCTGACTGTAGCGCAAGAGCCCATTGAGCTTGCGGAGGTTGTCCGGGTTGTCCCAGGGGCCGTTGTAGGTCCCAGCCTCGCCGGCGAGGAGCAATGTCCCATCGCCGAGCCTCGTCGAATCCATGCCGAGGAAGCGGCGATATCCAAAGCTGCCGGCGGTCATCTGCGCTAGCCCCTTCACCGTGCGGTCGATCAGGCCGATATGCACGGCGCCGGCCGAGGAGAAGTCGCCTTCATCGGCGAAGTAAGGCCCCTTCTTTACCTCCATGGCGGCGATCGCTTCAGGAATCAGCCAATTGAGGTCGGCATAGCCCTGGCCGTGGGCGTGAGTGCGCATGTTGGCAGGCACATCATCAACATAGATCGCGAGATCCGTGCCATGATCGAGATTATAGCCGCGCAAGAAGTACTGGTTCGCTTTGCCCTCGCCGGAATGCTGCGTCACAATGAGCCCCGGTACAGCTTCGAGCACTTCGCCCGGGCGCATCACGGGCCGCGCGTTGACGTCTTCGCCTGATACTGTGATCTGGCTTGCCATGCTCGACGCGGGAGCCAAGGCCGCGCTGCTCTTGGCCGATACCGCTGAGGCTTGCCCGCCCAGCTGGCTACTGGACCCTATGCCGAGCGCTCGATCCGAGCGTGGCGTTGGAGCTCTTCGCGGTCGCCGTGGGATCTCCTCACGAGTGACTATGACTGCAGGCAAGGTGTAGCTAGTCTGGATATTGTCTCCAGAGCTAGGTTCAGCGTCGATCATGAGGGCGCAGATGCTTAGTGCTGCAATGCTCGTCCAGCGGGCAAAGACGGCAGGCTTCGAGCGGCTCGACAGCATCGCTGCAGCCGCTAAGTCGCGCGTGATGTCGGCAAGGCGGTTCGAGTGGTCTTTCCCTTCCATGCAACGCGATACAGCAGGAGAGATGCTAGCCAGGCGAGAGCGAACAATGACATCACGCCGAAGCCTAAGATGGCTTGTGATCCCTTGAGGCGATCGACGAGGCTCGAAAGGGCACCCGTGAGCTCAAGCTGATCGCTGATCAGGCCAAGCGTTTCCACGCTGCCGATGAACAGCGCAATCGCGACTGAGGCACCTGTGATTGTCAGATTGTACCAAAGCTTTCGGGCCGGATCGACGAAAGCCCAGCGATAAGCGCTGGCCATAAATGCTGAATCCAAGGTATCAACCAGGGACATTCCGGCAGCGAAAAGTGCAGGAAAGACTATGGCCTGCCAGAGCGACAGGCCGCGCGCAGTCTCAGAGGCAGAGAGGGAGAGCAGGCCAATTTCGGTCGCCGTGTCGAAACTTAATCCGAACAGGAATCCGAGCGGATACATGTGCCAGCTTTGCGTCACAATTCGGAAGATCGGGCCGAGCAAATGCGAAAGAAGACCGCTTCCGGCTAGGGGCGCATCGAGTAATTGTGCACCGTAGACGCCGCTGGCCTGCGCTGCACGCATTGTGCGCCACAAGTTTGCGAAGATCGCAAAGTTGACGGCGGCCACGCCGAGCAGGAAGACGGCTGAAACCGAGGTTCCGAGAAGGCCGCCCAAGTTTTTGAGCAAACCCTCTCCGCCGAGGGTCATGACGCCGGCGGCAAGCAGGATCATTGAAGCGAGAACGATCGTGGAATGGCCGAGCGCAAAGTAGAGACCTGCAGTTTCGGAGGCGCGGCCGGCATGCATCAGCTTCCGCACGACATTGTCGATTGCCGCAATATGATCGGCATCCACGGCATGGCGCAGACCGAACACCCAAGCGAGCAGCGCGGTTGCCATTACCGACGGCTGACCGGCGAACAGCGCAACGGCCCAGCCCCAGGCTGCAATGTTGGTCAGCGTCAGCCCTGCCAGCAACAAGACAGTTCTCAACTTAAGGCCTTTCAAGAGGCCACTTCGTGACGTGACCTGCCCCATGCGGCGCCACTCCCCTGGTATGATCTTTTTGTCGAACTCTCATACCCTGAGCAATATTCAGGCCAAGTAAGACCATGGCGTAAAAGGGCGCCAAGCGATTGCACTTGCAAAAGAATCCCTGTCGATAGCGAGTTACGCCTTAAAATAGGCGATGCCGCTCGCAAACTAACTAACCATATTCGGCAAGGTACTTCCCATCCCTGAAGAAACGTATTCGTAGTTCAGCAAAGGCTCGCAAGGGCGCAACTGGCTTGGCCAATGGTCCGCCGTGCTTTGACCGGATTTTCTTCAGCTTTGAGGCTTGAGCGGGCCGCAGCAGAGACTGCTGACAGGTGAATGTGGCTCATCGGTGGTTGCAAAGTTCTCATTTGCCGGCCGCTTCCGCCTCACAGCAGAGTGACGCCAAAAGCAAATACATCGAGAGCTTTTGGGGGGAAGGCGTGTTTTACCAAGGCGAAATCGCGTTCGTGCCTATCGGGCAGCGCGGCCTGAGCGCGGATGGCCATCCCCAGAAGACACTCATCTGTTCGTTCGACAGCCCTCCGACGGTGCGGCAGTCGACGTCCAGCATGGGTAACCGGTCGACGCGCCGAGGCAAAAGCTCCGGGGCCACCTTGGCGGCTTAGGATTGCTCAAATGAAGAGGAGGAAGGCATGAAGTTCAGGACATTGTTGGGCGTGGCCGCTATCCTTGCGCTCACAGGTGTATCGGCTCCTGCCGCTGATAAGGATGCCGCCGACATTGCTGTCGAAGCAGCAAAGAAATATGCGGGCACGACGATCAGTATCGTCTGGGAGGCGGGCCTTCAATCGCTCGACCCGCTCAACTATTCGGGTCCGAAATGGGAGAAGCTCACTGGCATCAAGGTGAAGGTGGTCGAGGTGCCGACCGACCAGATGTTCACCAAGATCATGCAGGATTTCAAGTCGGGCGCCGGGGCCTATGACGCACTGAACGTCATTCCATCCTGGATGCCCGACCTGGCCCGGGCCGGAGCGCTCGAGCCCCTGGACAAATATGTCGACAAGTTCGGCTATCGCGACGAGTTGCAGGACATCGCCGCAGCCTATCGCGACAACCAGATGCAGTATGACGGCAAGATCTTCGGCTTCCCGGACGACGGCGATGTGATGCTGCTCTACTACCGCAAAGACATTTTCGAGGATCCGAAGATGAAGGAGGGGTTCAAGGCCAAGTTCGGCTACGAGCTCGCTCCGCCCAAGGATTGGAAGCAGCTTGACGACATCGGACAGTTCATCACTGACAAGATGGCGCCCAAGGTCTATGGCGCCGGCTTCTTCCGAACTGCGCCTTATCCGCAATACATGTTCCAGGAACGTTTCCGCATGGAGGGCGGCAAGTTCTTCAATGCCGATACGATGAAATCGACGGTGAACAGCGATGTCGGCCTGAAGGTCTTCAAGCAGATGTTGGCCGAGAACAAGTTCATGCCACCAGGCGTGGAGCAATGGAATTTCGTCGACAACTTGGCCGCGTTCCTCCAGGGCACCACCGCCATGACGATCTCCTGGCCCCCTTATGGGCGTTGGGCCGCCGGCTACGGCTCGGGCGAGGAAGCGCTGAAATGGGTACCCAAATCGCAAGTCGCCGGCAAGGTCGGGTATGCGCTCACGCCCCTCGGTCGCCCGGAGCTTGGCGTCGGTTTCGACCTGTCCGTCTCGGCCACGAGCAAGAACAAGGAGGCCGCTTATCTCTTCATCCAATGGCTGAACAGCAAGAAGACCAGCCTTGAGCGCGTGCAGCTCCCCTATACGCTCCGCGATCCCTTCCGCCTGTCGCACTACGCGAGCGAGAAATACCGTGCGCTCTGGCCTGATGCTCCTGCCTATCTCGACACGATCAAGACATCTGGCGAGAAGGGCCTGCTCGATCTCTCCCTGCTGCAGCAGGACAAGTACGACGAGGCGATGACCAAGGCCATTTCGAGCCTCTGGGCCGGCGAAGATCCGAAGACCATTCTCGACCGCATGGCGCAGCAGTTTGATGCCATCACCGAGAAGGTGGGCATTGAAAACCAGAAGGCGGTTTATAAGGTCTGGGCAGCAAAACCAGGCGCTTATCCGCAATAGTTGGCTTGGAGGGCGCGCGGGAGGCACCGCCTCCCGTGCGGCGCGATTCCTGGATTGATGATGACGTTCTCTTTAAGCTTTAATGGCACTGAACATCGCCGCCCGAGCCGGCTCGGGCGTGTGCTCGAGGACCGCCTACCCTATCTCATCGTTGCGCCCGCAATATTGGTTCTTCTCCTCGTCGGCCTCTTTCCCCTCATCTACTCGTTGATCGTGAGCTTCCAGCGCATCACGATGACGGACAATGATACGTCTTTCGCCGGCTTGCTGAACTATGCGGAGTTGTTCAGAGATACCCGTTTGTGGGCATCGCTCGGCCACACCGCGATCATCACAGCAATCGCCCTGCCTCTCGAGCTACTGATCGGCTTCCTGATGGCGCAGCTCTTCATCGACCGCATGCCCGGGCGCCAGCTCTTCGTCGCGCTCTTGGTGCTGCCGACGGTGATCTCTCCGATTGTTGCTGGTGCGACCTGGCGCCTGTTGTTCGACGTCCGCTTTGGTCCCATCGGTGAGATACTCAGCTTTTTCGCCGGCGAACCGATCCGGATCCTGTGGACCGTCAACCCTGCTTACGTCTATCCGGCGATCATCATCTGCGAAGTTTGGCAGTGGTCGCCGTTCATGTTTCTGCTGCTGCTCGCTGCGTTGTCCAATGTCGATCAGTCTCAACTGGAGGCTGCTGAGATCGATGGGGCATCGTATCTGCGCGTGCTTCGCGCGATCATTCTGCCGGCGATCGCGCCCGTGATAGCTGTTGCATGCCTTATCCGCGGCCTCGACCTCGTGCGCATCTTCGACATCATCTGGGCCCTCACCGAAGGCGGGCCGGGCTCGATGACCGAGACGATTTCACTCTACACCTATGTGCAGGGCTTCTCGCAATTCGAAACCAGCTACACCGCCGCGATCTCCTTCCTGGTGATTGCGCTGCTCACTCTCATTACCACGCTTGTCCTCAAGCGCATGGAGATTGCGCGATGAGGCTGATGAAGCTGCCCACCAGGAAGGGGCGCGTTCTGGTGCTACGCTATATCGGCGCCGGCGTCGTCACTTTGCTGTTTCTATTTCCGGTTTATTGGCTGTTTATGATTTCGTTCAAGACGCCGGACGAGATCTATCACGTGCCGCCATTGTGGATGCCTGGGCAGATCCAGTTCTCGAATTATTATGTCCTATTCAAGGATGGTGACGTCATGGCCATCCTGAACAGCCTGATCGTCGCCGGCGTTAGCTCCGCCATTGCCATCATTCTTGGTACCCTATGCGCCTACAGCCTCGCCCGCTTCGGCACGGGTGGCGAGAACCTTGCGATGTGGATCATTTCCCAGCGCATGATCCCGCCGATTGCGGTCGTCTTCCCGATCTTCCTCATCTACGTCTATTTCGGTTTGGTTGACGGCTACTTCGGCCTGATCGTGCTCTATACCGCGTTCAATCTGCCCTATGTCATCTGGATGATGCGGGGTTATATCGTTGATGTTCCGCTCGAGCTGGAGGAAAGCGCCCTCGTCGACGGACTGAACCGATGGCAGGTCATCTGGAAAGTCGTCTTCCCGATGGTGCGCCCGGGGCTCATGGCGACTTCGGTCTTTACTTTCGTGTTCGCCTGGAACGACTTCCTCTTCGCGCTGGTGCTCACGCGTACCGAAGTGATCACTTTTCCGGTCATGCTGACGCACTATTTCGGTGGCCAGTCGAACTTCTGGGCCAAAATCGCGGCGATGTCCGTCCTGGGGACTTTGCCGATCTTCGTCGCAGTTACGGTAATGCAGCGCTATCTCGTGCGCGGCATCTCGCTCGGCGCCGTCAAAGGTTGAGGAGATTAGAGTGGCCGACGTCAAGTTGACCGGAGTGCACAAATACTACGGTAACGTGCATGCCGTTCGGGGACTAGACTTAACCATCAGCGATGGCGAATTCGCTGTGCTCGTGGGTCCGTCAGGCTGCGGCAAGAGCACGCTTTTGCGGACGATCGCCGGTCTCGAAGATCCGGACGACGGCACGATCGCGATTGGCGGCGCTATCGTCAACGATCTGCGTCCGCGCGAACGCAACATTGCGATGGTCTTTCAGAACTACGCACTCTATCCCTATTTAACCGTCAATGAGAATATCGCGTTCGGCCTGCGCGCCCGCAAGACGCCAGAAATCGAGATCAGGAAGCGGGTCAGCGAAGCCGCCGAGATGCTCGGCATCGGCAATCTCCTCCAGCGTTATCCACGTCAGCTCTCCGGTGGACAGCGTCAACGCGTCGCGATCGGACGGGCCATCGTTCGCAAGGCGGATCTTTTCTTGTTTGACGAGCCGCTCTCGAATCTGGACGCCCAATTGCGTGACGAAATGCGAACCGAGATCAAGCGTCTGCATCACGAGATCACCACCACAATGATCTACGTTACACACGATCAGGTCGAGGCGATGACGCTGGCGGATCGTATCGTGCTGCTACGCGATGGAAAAATAGAGCAGCAGGGAGCTCCACTCGAACTGTTCGAGCGGCCGCGAACGGGCTTCGTGGCGGGCTTCCTCGGCTCTCCTTCGATCAATCTCATACCGGCAACCCTGACGGCGATGAATGGCGGGCTTTCTGTCGTTTTCGGTTCCGGAGAGTCCCTGACTGTGCCGCCTGCGAAGGCCACTGCCCTTTCTAGCGTGGCGGGACGTGAGGTCATTGTCGGCATTCGGCCTCAGCATTTCGGCCGAGCCGGCGACGGACCATTGCGCGATGGGGTGGTGCCCTATTCAGCGGTCGCCGATCTCATCCAGCCTACAGGTACTCGTACCTTCACGACCATCAAGATCGGCGGAGTAGACGCAGTCGCGGAGCTGCAAGCACATGATGTTCAGAGCCATGGCGAGCGAATCCAGCTCGCCATCGACCTCAATCGGATGGTGCTGATCGATCCGGCCACAGGCTCGGTCATCGCCTAAGCGCAAGAGTTCGCAAACCCAACAACGGGATGCAGGGGGAAAAGCATGGCATCGAGACTTTTTGCTAGCGGAATCGGAGCGCCCGAGGGGCCAATCTGCCTCCCCGACGGATCGATGTATGTCACGGAGATGTCCGCATCGACGTTGTGCATCACGCGGCTCGATCAGCGAGGCAATCGCAGAGTGGTTCGCGCGACGGGCGGCCGCCCGAACGGACTGACGACGGACGGCCACGGCCGCATCTGGATCGCGGAAGCGGGCCTGCGGGCGCTGATTTGCATCGACCAAGCCGGAAACGAGATCCGGCGCATGCAGGGCGAAGGCGCCGATCGCTTTCTATTTCCGAATGACCTCTGCTTCGGCCCCAACGGACTACTCTACATGACTGATTCAGGCATGGCGGCTGAGGATTTCATCAACGGGCAGGCCTTCGTCGAGGGCTATATGGACCTTGATTGGGACGGCCGCGTCTACGAAATCGATCCCGCGGCCATGAAGGTCCTTCGCGTCCTCGATCGCAAGATCCGATTCACCAACGGGATTGCTTTCGGGCCCGACGACCATCTCTATGCCAACGCATCGTTCACAGGCGAAATCTACCGCTATGACGTACTCGGCAAGCCAATGCCTGAACGTGTTGTTTTCGGCAATGTGCTGCAGCCCGACTCCAATCCTGACTTCAAGGGGCCCGACGGGATGGCTTTTGGCACCGACGGCCGGCTCTATTGCACAGTCTATAATCAGAAGAACGTCACTGTGCTCGACCGCGGCGGCAACGTCGTGGACCGGCTCATGCTGGATGGGCCGCAACCGACAAATTGCGCCTTCACGATTGAAGGCAAGAAGTTGCGCGTGACAGAGGTCGGCAAGGGCCAGGTTGAAGAGCTCGATGTGCCCTGCGAAGGGGTGCCTCTACATCTGCCTAAATTCGGTTAAGGTTGGAAACTCGTTTCCGGTCGGCACGCGGCACTTGGCACAGAGCAACTAGCTGGTGCAGGCCGCAGATGAGTTGGCGGCAGCTCGCGGTCTTAGCATTTCGCGACGGCGCGCCTGGGGCGGATACATACGAGCATGAACAGTTCAAAACAGGAGCTAAGACAAGTGGGGCCGCTGGCTTGCCGAGGATTATGGCCACCGGCCCCGGCGTCAGCTACTTGAAATTGCCCTGCCCCAGGTGCAGTAGCGATAGCTGACAGGCACGAGATGGCCCGGCGGCGGCTCCTCCGCAAATCTCGGCTGCAGTTAACGTAAATGGCAGGGCGCGAGGTGATGTTATGTTTTGTTTTGGTCAGCATGGCGGTGCCGCCAGTTGAAGTGCCGTGATCGTCGCCCACCAGGACGGCCTATGTCGCGGAGCCGCGAACGGAAGTTGGGCAATTACTCGTCCGGCTACGACGCGAGTTGAGTGATTGGTTAGGTCGGAACTCCTTGCGAGCCGTTAGTTGATCGCGAGCGGAGCTCAAACTCTAGCTCTGTCAGCTTTTTGATCAGCTGCTCAATAACCGCCTCGTAATCAGAACGCGTGAGTGAGTTCACGCCACGGGAGGCGAGCTCGTGCTGCAGGATTGTTGCCATCACGGCCTTGACGCTCATAGGACCTCATCTGAAATGATTTCGCATCAAATCTCAAACCAAGGAGACAATCAACAAGGAGGAGGATGGAGCTGGAAGTGTCGCTGCATTCCGATCGATTATCAGCCCCAGGGATGCATACGTACCCAAAAGACTTTGAGCCTGGATATTCGATGCTCCTCCACCAGTTGGCCGATTTGCTGACTCCGCTTCCCGTCTTTGCTTTATGAGCTGGTCAAAAAGCCACCATCAGCTAGCACGAGAGCAGCTCTTGTGGTAATTGCAGTCCATAGGTCCATAGTTTGTTTTTGAAGAGTTTCATTTCGAGGACGATTTGTTCGTGACGATGGTTGCCGTGCTTTGCCAATTTGCATCCGCCGATTGCGTTGATAAGATCGTGACGAGCTCTGCATTCGACAGCACGCTTACTTTCCAGGGCTGCGTTATGAACGGCCAGACAGGGCTGGCCCAGTGGAAAGAAGCGCATCCAATTTACCGCTCAGATACTTGGCATATTCAGCGGCACAAATGCATGCCGGGAGATTACAATATCGCTCACCACAAAGCGTAGAGATCAAAGAAGCTACGCAACGCCCGCCACCGCGGTGTCAGCGAGAGCGTATGCGGTTCATCTAATGTCCCCAGCGCAACGCGCGGACGGGGCTTGCCGGGGCTCTGTTCGCTCGGAAGCATTTGAGCTAAGCCGAGTGGCTACAGGACGAAGAAAGTACAGCGAGAGGCCAGGGTTCCGTTCGCAAATCCTCTTTAATGCGTCGGCCTTGATCCAGAAAAGCTCCAAATCGCTGGCCGCTCGAGCAGATTGCGTGCGGCGGCGTCGATCCACGGCGAACAGCCCAACCTCACCAAAAACCTCTCCTGGATACAAGAGCTTGTCTATTTCGGGAAGCTCGACTTGTCCTGATCCGATGAGATAGAGTGCATCGGCGTGATCCCCTTTCTCGAAGATTGTCTCTCCAGCCTTGATCCGCTGTGTGTGCATGAACGGCTGAAGCCAGTTCGGAGAAAGATCTGTATTAGCGGCGAGCTTGGCGCGGCGTAGTACCAAGACCATGCGGACGAAGTAGGCAGCGTTTAGTGGAAGCAAAATAAAGTGCAGAATCAGCACAGGGTAGATACCGGCGCCAGTGGCATAGACGATGAATGCGAGATTGCTGCAGATGGCGACGGCCCGCAGAGTCAGCATGGTGTGCATGCAGAATGTCACGAGGACGAGCGAAGAGGCCAGATAGCCACAAGCTTCTATCCACGTCATGGCAGCCTACTTTGCTGCTTTAGGCGCAATGAATCACCTGCAAAGCGCGGGCCAAGCGTTCATCAGAAGACGAACGGCTGACGTACCGCCTCAGCCGAGCCGGAGCCTGCTTCGCTCTGTTGGTTATCCAAGGCTGCACGCCGCGCATATGAACCAGTTCACACGCTGATCGGGGCGCTTCGCTTCGCCAGCGTTATAAACTGCTGCCGGTGCCAGCAAGTTCTATCCGCTCGCGTCACTTAAGGTGGCAGCCGATCGCGGTCCGGTCACGGGACCGGATAGTCTTATTTCAGGAAGCCGATAGACAGCCAGGGCACCGCGGCGACGATCAGCGTGCCAATGAGCAGCGCAATCATGTATCCCACGATTGGTCTCATACCGTCGTCCGGGTTAATGCGGCTGATAGCGCAGGCCGCGTAGTAGCCGACCCCAAACGGCGGTGCGAACAGGCCGATGCCCATCGCGAGAACCACGACCATTGCGTAATGGACATCGTGGACCCCAACCTGCCGCGCGATCGGGAACAGGAGCGGACCGAACAAGACGATGGCTGGGATCCCCTCCAGCACGCTGCCTAGAATCACGAAAGTTACGATCGTCACCGCTAGGAAGACGGGGACACCGCCGGGAAGGCTGGTCATGAACTTGGCAAGCGAGGCTGAAAATCCCGACTGGGTCAGCGCCCAGGCCATTCCTGTCGCGGCGCCGATGATGAGCAGAATCGCGCCCGACAGGGAGGCCGTCTCGACCAGCATAGGATAGATGCGTCGCCAGTCGAACTGGCGGTAAATGAGGAGACCGGCGCAGGCCGAGTACAAGATGCCGATGGTCGAGACCTCCGTTGCCGTTGCAACGCCTTCGACGACGGCGGTCCGGATCACGAAAGGCAAGGCGATCGCAGGAAGAGCAATGACAAAGGCTCGGCCGATCTCCCGCCCAGTCGCCCTTTTGACGTGAGAGAGGTCCTCGCGCCGGTAGCGCCACCACACGATCGCCCCGAGCATAACTGCGAGCACCACGCCCGGGAGCAATCCGCCGGTGAATAGCGCGGAGATCGACACGCCCGTCACCGAGCCGATCGTGATCAGAACCAGCGACGGCGGAATCGTTTCGGTTTGCGCCCCCGTGGCGGCCAGCAACGCAACGAGGTCGCCGGGTTTGGCGCCACGCTGCCGCATCTCGGGAAACAGCACAGGGGCCACGGCCGCCATATCTGCCGCCTTGGACCCTGAGATACCGGAGACCAGATACATAGCCCCGACCAGGACGTAGTGCAGCCCGCCGCGGACGTGGCCGAGGAGACTTGCGAGGAAACCGACCATTGCGCGAGCCATGCCCGTCATCTCGATCAGCAGGCCCAGGAAGACGAAAAGAGGCACGGCGAGCAGGATCAGATGGCTCATCCCTTCATCCATCCGCCCGATCATCACTACGTCCGGCGTGCTCGTCGTAAGCGTGAGATAACCCACGGTGGCGAGACCGAATGCAAAGGCAATCGGAACGGCGGCAAAGACCATCGCACCGACAACAAAGACGAAGAAGATCAGAAGGTTCAGATTGCCGAGCGGCTTAAAAACCGGCGCGAGCAGCACGAACGCAAGGATGAGACCGGCGACGATCGCTAGAGAGGCCAACAAGCTGCGTAGATTGGCAATTCGGCAGAGCCGGAGGGCCGCGGCGATCAGCATCAGCCCAATTCCGATCGGTAGCGCCGCCGCACGCCAAGTGTTGATGATCTCCAGCGCCGGCGTGGTGACGAAGGCCTCGTCGGCGGCAAATTCATAGGCCGGCCAAACGACGAGCAAAAGAAACGCCAGCGAGGCTGCGGCCGCCACCACGTCCAAAAACGCACGCACCTGGGCACTGAGCACGCCGACGATGGCTGTCATACGCATGTGCTCGCCGCGCTGGAAAGCAATGACGGAGCCGAGCATGGCAAGCCAAAGGAAGAGAATACCGGCGAGTTCGTCGGACCAGACGATGGGGGAGCGGAATACGTATCTGCCTACGATTCCTGCGGCCAGGATTGCGACTTCGGCCAGGACGAGTAGCGCGGCTGGGACCGCGACGAGGTGGCCCAACATCGTGTTCGCTGTTACCGCCCAATGTCGGGGACCCCGTTCAGTCGAGGCGGTCGCTCCACCGTCATCAGCATGTGGAGCGTGGCTCACGCTGCTCATGACAGCTGACCCGCCGCTTTTTCGAGCTGCGACCACGCCTCCTCGCCGAATTTGCCCTTCCAGTCGGAGTAGAAGCTAGTCTTGGACAAGGCTTGTCGGAAGGCGGCGCGATCGACTTCGATAAATTTGAGACCTTTGGCCGACAGATCGGTGCGCAAGGACTGGCTGAGCTTTGCGATATCAGCCCGCTGATCGACGGCGGAGCGATCTAGTTCGCGGGTCACGACCTCCTGAACATCCTTCGGTAAGCGCTCGAATGCGCGCTTGTTGGCGAGGATCCAGTATCCGTCCCAAACGTGCCCGGTCAGGCTGCACGTGCTTTGCACTTCGTAGAGGCGGGCGGTTGCAATGATCGGCAACGGATTCTCCTGGCCGTCCACGACTTTGGTCTGTAACGCGGAGTAGACCTCGTTGAAGTTAATAGGCGTCGGGCCGGCTCCAAGCGCCTTGAAAAGCGAGGTCAAAAGCGGCGCCGGGGGGACGCGGATCTGGAAATTCTTTAGATCGTCAGGGCTGCGGATCTCACGTCCGGAAGAAGTCACCTGACGAAAGCCGTTATCCCACGCTTTGGAAACCGCCATGATCGGAGTTTTGGCAATCTGCGTCCGGATGTAGGTTCCGAGATCTCCGTCCATAGCTTTCCAAACGCTATCGTAGTCAGTAAACGCGAAGCCGGTGTTCACCAGGCCCGCACTTGGGACCAGGGTGGCGAGGATCGAAGAGGACTGATTAAAGAATTCGACGCCGCCGCTGCGGACCTGGGTCATGAGCTCGGTGTCGGACCCGAGCTGGTTGGCCGGAAACAGCCTGATCTCGAGCCGGCCACTGGTAGCCTCTAGAATGCGTTGGATGGCTTCCTGCGCGCGGACGTTCACCGGATGCGTCGGATCCTGGCCGGTTGCAAATTTATAAACGAATTCGGCCGCAGATGCCGGTCGAGTGAGAATTGCGCAGAGAGGTACGGCCGTTGCAGCTTTCAACAGGGAACGCCGGCTGATATCTCTGCGTTTCGATACGCTCATGTCTTCCTCCTCGTTCTATTTACCTAGCGGTGGCGATCTCAGCGCAGGCGGCGCAGCCGTTCCGCTCATTCGTGTGCCCGCGTCTTGAGTGCCGGCATTTGGGCAAAAGCCAGCGTTCGCCGCTGCAAGGTGCGGCGGGCAACGTTGAGTACAGCTTGTTGGACCTCAGCCCAGCGGCGCTAAAGCCACTGTTTGATTTGCCTTGCGACCTCTGCGGTGGAAATCCCGTAACGGTCGTGCAGCGTTGGAAGCGCGCCGGCGTCGAGAAATTCGTCCGGCAATGCGATCTGGCGGAAAGGCGGATGTGCCCCAGAACGCAAGAGGAGTGCGGCAATTGCTTCGCCGAGGCCACCAATGGTCGTGTGATTTTCGGCAACGACGACAAGCCGTGCCGGCTTGCTGGCCTCACGCAGGATAGTCTCTGCGTCGAGGGGCTTGATGGTTGGAACATGCAGCACCGCTGCATCCACGCGGTCATCCTTCAAAGCTTGGACGGCCTCGAGTGCCCGCATGGTCATGATGCCGGACGAGATGATCAGGACGTCCTTGCCATCACGGATCAGCTTGGCCTTTCCAAGCTCGAACTTATAGTCGTATTCATCCAGAACGACAGGCACCTGGCCGCGCAGCAGGCGCATGTAGACTGGACCTTGATGCGCGGCTATGGCTGGCACCACCTGCTCGATTTCACTGGCATCGCAGGGGTCGATCACCGTCATATTTGGCATGGCCCGAAACAACGCGAGATCCTCGGCGGCTTGATGACTTGGGCCATAGCCCGAGGTCAGGCCGGGCAAGGCGCAGACGATTTTCACGTTGCGGTCTTCCTCCGCAATGGTCTGATGAATGAAATCGTAGGCGCGCCGCGATGCGAACACGGCATATGTCGTCGCAAAGGGCATGAAGCCCTCTGCGGCGAGTCCGGAGGCTGCTCCGAACAAAAGTTGCTCGGCCATGCCCATCTGGTAATAGCGGTCTGGAAATTCCTTGGCGAAGATGTGCAGGTCGGTGTATTTGCCGAGATCGGCGGTCATGCCGACCACCTCTGGCCGGCTCCGTGCCAGTTCGACGAGTGCATGTCCGAACGGCGCTGGCTTCGTCTTTTGGCCCTCGGCCGCAATCGAGGCGATCATGGCAGAGGTGGTTAGGCGCGGCTTGCCCGCTTGCGGTGCTGATCTGACGGTCTTCATGCCTGCCTCCCGGCTTCCAGCGCGGCAAGGGCAAGTTGCCATTCGTGCTGCTCGACGCGAATGAAATGGTTCTTCTCGCGCTGCTCGAGGAAAGGAACGCCCTTCCCCATGAGGGTGTCGGCGACGATCATTCGCGGCTTCGGCTCGGGATGCGACTTTGCACGGTCGAATGCTGCGAGCACGGCATCGAGATCATTGCCATCGATACGTTGTACGAACCAGCCGAATGCCTGGAGCTTGTCGACCAAGGGTTCGAAGGCCATGACTTGCGTCGAGGGACCGTCGGCCTGCTGGTTGTTGACATCGACAATGCCGATCAGGTTGTCCAGCTTGTAGTGGGCCGCCGACTGGATGGCCTCCCACACGGAGCCCTCGTCGAGCTCGCCGTCGGAGAACAAGGTGTATACCCGCGCCTCGGACCTTTTGCGTTTGAGGCCAAGGCCCATGCCGACAGCAATGCTGAGCCCGAGGCCGAGCGAGCCACCCGACATTTCCATTCCGGGCGTGTAGGAGGCCATGCCCGACATTGGCAAGCGGCTCTCGTCACTGCCATAGGTCTCAAGCTCTTCCTCGGGGACGATCCCCGCTTCTATCAAAGCCGCATAAAGCGCAATAGCGTAGTGCCCGTTTGAGAGCAGGAAGCGATCGCGTTCCTCCCAGGTCGGATCCTCCGGCCGATAGCGCATCGCGTGAAAGTAAGCCACGGCGAGAACGTCGGAGATATCGAGCGCCTGAGCGATATAGCCTTGGCCCTGAACTTCCCCCATGCGCAGCGCATTGCGGCGAATGTTATAGGCGCGGTCCGCCAGCTTGGGCGTGTTGGTCAACGTTTTGGTCGGCGCTTCCATCGATCTGGACCTTCTCTTGCTGGCTCAGTGGATGAGCATGCCGCCATTGACGTCGATCACGGCACCAGTGACGTACGCGGAGAGATCGGAGGCCAGAAAAGTGTAGATGCCGGCGACATCTTCTGCGGTGCCGAGACGATTGAGTGGAATGCCTTCCAGAATTTTCGCACGCATTTCATCAGTCAGCTTGCCGGCCGTGATATCGGTGCCGATCAGGCCAGGCGTGACGCAGTTGACGCGGATGTTGTCAGGACCGAACTCGCGAGCCATGGCCTTGGCTAAACCAAGAACGCCGGCTTTCGCTGCCGAATAGTGTGGTCCCCCAAAAATTCCGCCGCCACGCTGGGCCGACACCGACGACATGCATGCGATCGATCCGGACTTCCGCGCACGCATATGCGGGATCACGGCCTGGGAGAGGAAGAGAACGCCTTTGAGATTGACGTCTTGAATGCGATCCCAATCGGCGGCTGATATGTCCAGGAGCTTCACCGGCTGGGTAATGCCGGCATTGTTGATCAGTATATCGATACCACCGAATGCCTCGACCGCGCTTGCAACTGCCCGCTCGCAGGACGATTTGTCAGCGACGTCGCAGCGCAAACCGAGGTGTTCCTTGCCAAGAGTGGCTGCTGCCCCTGCCGCGGCTCCGGCATCGATATCGAGGATTGCGACCCGAGCGCCCTCGGAGGCAAACCGCCGGGCGGTGGCGAGCCCGATCCCCCGCGGCGAGGCCGCGCCCGAAATGATGGCTGTCTTCCCGCTGAGCAGCATCAGTTCCTCCCGCAAATTGTTTTCCTTGACAATGCTAGGAATGACCCTCGCTCTCCGCGCCGACAAGCGCACAGTTGTCATGGGTCGATGAATCTGGTTCACTTATGCGATGCTCTCGAATGTTCCGATATCGGCAATTCGCGCCTTTGAGGCGGCGGCCCGCACCGGATCGTTTCGCGATGCGGCGAATGAGCTTCACCTGACGCCAAGTGCAGTCAGTCATGCAATCCGTAAGCTGGAGGACACGCTCCGGACCGTTCTCTTCGAGCGCAGTGCACGCGCGGTGCGGCTCACGCCGGCCGGCGAGAACCTGATGCGACATACCGGCGCTGCATTCGATCAGCTCCGCCGCGGCTTGGAGGAAGTCGCTGCTCGTGGTCCGCAGTTGGTGCGGGTTCACTCCGCTCCGAGCTTTGCAGCGCAATGGCTAACGCCACGACTGGCGCAGTTTCTTGCAGCCCATCCGAAGCTAGAAGTTCGCTTGGCTGCCAGCACAGACTATGCGCGTTTCAGTAACGATGATTTCGATGTCGACATCGTTTACGGTCCGCCGAGGGCGGAGGGCGTCGAGATTGTTCCTCTGCCAGAGGAAACAGTCACTCCCCTATGCTCCCGGAAGCTTGCAAAATCAATCAAGAAGCCGATCGACCTCCTGGATCAGACATTGATCCGTTCAGACGTGAAGCAAGTTCAATGGCATCAGTGGTTCGCCGCCAATGGATTGGAAGCTCCAGCGATTCACGGCATGAGATTCGATCGAAGTTTCCTGGCGATTGCAACCGCCGCCGAAGGACTGGGAGTAGCCTTGGAATCAACGCTTCTAGCGGAGCGCGAATTGGCTAGCGGACGACTGGTTGCTCCATTGGCCGGCCGCGCAACCGATATTCGATACGTCGGTCACAGGCTAATTTATCCGCGCGCCAGCCGGCAACGCTCGGCGGTGCGCGCTTTTGCCGATTGGATCGTCGCCCAGCTCGGAGGCGAAGCTAGCCTTTCCTCCCAGTAAGTATCGCTCGTTGCCGCGATGGTTTGGCTATCCGAAAAAGTGAGGATGGGCCTCGTCAGAACGGCCATGCGCGGTGGCTTATCGCAACAATTGTGTGACTGCGAGAGGGACGAGCAAAGACGTAACCAGCGCGTTCAGGCTCATCGCAATCCCCGAGAACACGCCCGCAACCTCGTCCACCTGAAACGCTCGCGCGGTACCAATGCCGTGCGCGGCGATGCCCGCGGCAAAACCACGCGCACGAAAATCAATGATACCACTCCAATTCATCAATGGCGTGACAATGATCGCTCCCATGATCCCCGTGAGGATCACCGCGACGGCGGTCAGAGAAGGGTCGGCGTGCAGTGTTTCGCTGATCCCCATTGCGACCGCGGCTGTCACGGACTTAGGCGCAAGGGACAGTACAACATCGCGCGGCAAGCCTGCAGCTTTCGCAAGCAGCACAATCGACGCGGCCGCTGTGACCGAGCCCACAACGAGGGCTGCCAGCATTGGCACGATCGAGGCAAGGACGATCCTGCGGTTCTCGTAGAGCGGGATAGCGAGCGCGACTGTGGCTGGGCCGAGCAAGAAATGTACGAACTGCGCTCCGCTAAAATAGACCGGATATGGCGTGCTGGTCACGAACAGAAACACGCCGATGATCCAGACCGCGTGGAGAACAGGATTGGCGAGCGGATGTCGGTGGAGGGCAAGCGACAGCGCTTCCGAGACTGCATAAACCAGTAAGGTGATCGTCAGCCAAAGCAGAGGCGATTGCGACAGATAGACCCAGAGCGAGAATGCATGGTCCTTCATGGCGCCTCATGACCGAACAGCCGGCTGACCAGGCGAAACGTTAGCACGGTCGCGAGAAGGGTCACTACGACGGAAAGGGCAAGAATCAACACAATTGCTATCCCATGAGCATAAATGAGATCGAGTTTTTCCACGACACCCACGCCGGCCGGGACAAACAGGAGAGACAGATTGTTGAGCAGCCCCCTGCTGGCAGTCTCAACGCCGCCGTTTCGCAGCGGTCCTTGAGCGATGATTGCGAAACGGTCACGGACGAGCAGCAAAATCAACAGCAGCAGGAGCCCGACGACCGGACCAGGCAGCAGCAGGCCGAACCCGCGCGTAATGGCCTCTCCGATCAATTGGCAGAGGAGGATAAGACCGAGACTTGCCAGCATGGGGCACCTGAGTAGCACTTTCACACGAGGAGAAGCTGCCGGAAGCTCAATTTTGTTGATTCTTGAGACCGGCGCTGCCCTCCTGCGCTGCAAAAAAGATAACGATTGATAGCCATCTCGATTTGCCGATGGAGCGTCATCGCGGCTGAACACCGGGGCTTGCCTACGACCGGAAGGGTAACTTTGATTCCTGCATCGACAAAGGTCTTTCTCAAGCTTTCCCTCTGCGCGTCGGACATTGGTGTGTCGCTGTACTCCTCGATCCGCCAGATGATCGCCGTGGAGACGCACACCCGCTGGGCCACTTCCTTGACGGACCAGTTCAACAGGCCGCGGGCGGCACGCAGATGCCTGCCGCTGAGGCCCTCATGCCAGCGATACAGCCCGTCTGCTCGCTGCAAGCGGCATTCGACTAAAAAGGCTGTGCGGTTTCGACCGAAACCGCCCATCCGCGCAGAGCTGCCTCGTGGTCGTCAGGCAATGTAAGCTCCTGGCCGGAGTTGCAGCCGGGCTTGGAGCATCTCGTGCACGACCATGCGTAGAGCCTCGCCGCAGTCCGGATCGACATCAAGATGGCTCGACAGACGTTTCAGGGCGAACGGACTGTTCTAGCAGACAGCAACGCGTACGTTGTTTGTCGCGCCTATTTGTCCGAATGGGAGGCCAAAGACCACGACGGCCAAGTCGCCGGACCGCACATAGCCTTCCCGTTGCGCTGCCACGGCCGCGATCCGGGTTATTTCTTCATGGCCGGAGGGATCGCTGGCCACGACACTATGGACGCCCCACAACAGGCACATGCGTCGCGCCACAATGTCGTCTGGCGTCAGAGCAAGAACGGGGATCGGTGGTCGTTTGCGCGAAATGCGGGCTGCGGTCGTCCCGCTCGCCGTGAAGCCGATGATGGCTTTGGCCTCGATCGTGGCGGCAAGATCTGCGCCTGCCGCTGCGACAGCGTGTGGAGGGGTAATCTCTTCGTCGACTTGCGCAGCCCTGATCAAGGAGCGATAGAGACGATGTTGCTCCGTACTCCGGATGATACGATCCATCATGGCGACGGCTTCGGCCGGATAAGCGCCGTTTGCCGTTTCGGCTGATAGCATCACAGCATCGGCTCCATCATAGATGGCGGTCGCAACATCGGAGGCTTCCGCGCGCGTCGGCGTCGGCGCTGCCACCATGGAATCAAGCATTTGGGTTGCGACGATCACGGGCTTTGCGGCCATTCGGCAAGCACGAATGAGCTCTTTTTGTCGGCCAGGCACGTTTTCCGGGGGAATCTCGACCCCAAGATCGCCGCGGGCGACCATGAGGGCGTCGGACAATTTGATGATATCATCGATGTGATCAAGCGCCATTGGCGTTTCGATTTTGGCGACGAGGCCGGCTGCCTCACCGATTAGAGCTCGTGCCTCAATCAGGTCTGAAGGCTTCTGAACAAAGGACAAGGCAACCCAGTCGACGCCCAGCTCTAGGCCGAAGACGAGATCGTCACGATCCTTCTTGGTCAGGGGGTAGATATCAAGCAACGCTCCCGGCACGTTTACGCCTTTTTGATCGCGGATCGTTCCACCGACAATGACGCGCGCTATCATGTCGCCATCGCCTGGCTTTTCGAGGCTTAGGCGAACACGGCCGTCATCGATGAGCAGATTTTGACCTGGATACGCAGCTACAAAGATCTCCGGATGTGGCAGAGGGATCGCCTGCTTTCCGCCTCTTGCTCCGTCCAGAACAAAGCGGACCGTTTCGCCGGCCTGCAGCGTGAGCTCACCCTCTTCAAGCGAACCGATGCGCAGCTTCGGGCCTTGCAGATCTTGTAGCACGCCGATGGGTCGGCCGAATTCGCGCTCGAGCGCGCGAATGGCGGTAAAGGCGCGCGCGTGATCGTCTTTGGTGCCATGACTGAAGTTCAGGCGGAATGTATCGGCACCTGCAAGATCGAGAGCACGGAGTTGGTCGAGCTCGACGGTTGCCGGGCCGATGGTTGCGACGATCTTGGCATGGCGCGAGCGGCGCATCAAAAATCAAACCCCTTGGATGAGCCGCCTTCGAGCCAGCCGCTCCTGGCGAAAGCCAATGCTTCGTCGATCACGCGCTCGCCCCATGCAAACGATGTCAAGCTCCAGAAGCGGCAGCCTTTGTCTTTTGCTGCGTCGCCGATAGGATGGCGTTGACAGCCCGGTACGCGAACACAATCGCAGGCCCGATGGTGATGCCTGCTCCTGGATAGATGCCGCGCATCGGGGATGTCATGTCGTTGCCGCAAGCGTAAAGGCCCGCGATGGATCTTTCCTGCCCGTCTAGGACCTGGCCGCAAGTGTCGGTTGCCAGGCCGGTGGCCGTGCCGAGCGTTGCCGGAACGATTGGAAGCGCGATAAACGGGCCTGTCTTGATGGGTCCGAGATTTGGGTTTTTCTTGCTCACGGCCGGATCGCCGAGCGTGCGATTAAAGGCGGATTCACCGCGTTTGAACAGCGGATCGCGCCCCTCAGCAGCGTGCGTGTTGTGCTCTTCGACGGTCTTTTCAAGCGCAGCCGGATCTAGCCCCAGCTGTTTGGCAAGTTCAGGAATTGTCCGGCCGACCTTGATGTACCCAAGGCGCGCATATTTTCCGATCCTCAAGGTCCAGGGCCAGGGCAGCAGATGTCCCATACCTCTCAACCGTACGAACTCCAGGTCGCAGATGAAGTAAAATCGCTTATCTGCCGGATAGCCGCTGGTGAACATCGCCAGGCAAATGTCGTGATACGAATTGGATTCGTTGACGAAACGCTTGGCATCCGGCCCCACTGCGATGACGCCGGGACGGCCGCGATCGAGCCAGCCATAGGGGACCACTTGGGAGGAGCTGCCGCTCTTGAGAATTGAGACGGGAGTCCAAAAGCCGGCAGAGGCGACATTGTTGTCAATCGCAGCTCCAAGCCTGGACGCCAGGGAAATGCCATCGCCCACAACGTCCACATGGGCCAGCGTGTCATCGTGCTGGTGGGGACCGCTGAGGCTGGCTCTTAACTCTGCGCTGCGAGCAAATCCGCCCGTTGCGAGGATGACGCCATGCGAGGCGCGCACGCGAAGGTCGGAACCGTTCCGCTTGACGACGGCTCCGGTGACACGCCCATCTTCCCTGATCAGCTCTATCAGCGGGGAGCCAGGCCATATCTCGACGCCGTGCTTGCGCAGACTGACGACCAGGCGCGCGATCAGGGCGTTCCCTCCGCTGAGCTCTGTCCCGCGCCTGTGGCCCAGCCGGTCACGCGCGTAGCGACCGACACGCCGCAAGACGTGTCTGAGGGCGGCAAAGGATTGGAAGGGATTGAGGAAGCTTCTGACCTCGCTGGATGAGATCATCATTCCACCAAGCACAACCCGGATGGGATCGCCGATCAGATCGAAATCGGCTCCGAGAAGGCGCCCATCATAGGGAGCCGGGCTCAGTGCCCGGCCCTTGTCGACGCCGCCGATCTGGCTCGAATGATAATCGGGCGCCGAGGCCAGCGTGAAGTTGACCTCTGTCCCGTCCTCAAGGGCGGCAAGTGCAGCTGGGCCGTCCTCGAGATAAGCATCGATGAAGCCTGCCCGGTAATAGGTGCCAAGTTCGTGCTGCAGGTAGGTCCTTGCCTTCGCAAGCGAGTCGTCGATCTTCGCTGAGCGCGCCTGGGGTGAGCAAGGAACCCAGATCATACCATTGGAAAGAGCTGTCGTGCCGCCGAGCCGGGCGGATTTTTCGCAGACAGTGACGCGCAGTCCTGCTTTTGCCGCATAGAGGGCGGCCGAGAGCCCGGCTGCACCACTCCCGACTACGAGAACGTCGGTTGCCCATTCGTGATCCGCCCTTGCGCTTCGGGCGATCGCCACGGTCATGCCCTTGCTTGATTGGCCCATCGGTGTGTCCATTCCAGCCTCGCTGCGATTTCTTGGAACTGAGGTCAGTGATGTTGGGGAAGCGGGACGGCTTTGAATTCCTCGGCTGCCGCCTTTACTGCCCGTTCGATCGGAATTCGTTCGATGGAGGAGGCGCCGACAAATCCGACGCATTGCGTCGACCGGTACACCTCGGCCGTATCCGCGGGCTCTGCGATCGCACCACCATGGCAGAGCAGGACAACGTCGGAGCGCCCGCTCCTGGCCGCGGCGTTGATGTCGTTGATGCGATTGATCGCGTCTTTGACCGACCGCCCTTCCTCATGGCCAACGAGCCCGCCCCGTGTGGCGCCGACATGAGGGATGATGCAGTCGGCCCCGGCGCTTGCCATCGCCTTGGCATCGTCCGGGTTTGCGACATAGGCGAGCGAGAAGATGTTCTTCTTGCGCGCAGATGCGATCATCTCGACTTCGCGTTCGAAGCCGAGCCCGACGCGGCCGCGGCGGTCGCGCCATTTGTCGCCCATGGTCGAGATGGTGGGATAGTTGATCACGCCTGAGAAGCCGGCCGCCCAGAATTTGTCGAGCAACGCATCGAGATCGAGCCGAACGGGATCCCAGGCCTCAACGCCGCCGATCACGGGGATGGAAGAGACAACGTTGCGGATTTCTGCGGCAAGCTCGAGCGTGCGCGCGTTGGAGTCTCCGATCCGGCTGGTCGGAAGCCCCATCAGGCGCGACAGCCCGGTAGAGTAGACCACCAGCATGTCCGCGCCCCCGAGGACAGCGCATTTGGCCACCAGGCCGCAGCTGCTGCCTGCGGCAAGAACCGCTCTGCGCTCGGCCACCTGGCTTGCGATCTTCGCTAGGATTTCGCTTCGCTCAAACATCCGCATCGCAGTCAGCCTTCCTGCGCCAATTGCTCGAGGATCCAACTCGCGGCCGCCTCGGCAAATTCGGGATCGTTGATGTGACAGTTCAATTCGCGCACCGTGATTTTGGGCGGCAGATTGTTCTTGACCGCGTCCAGCCAAGCGCGGTCGGCATTGCAATCACGGAACACGCCGCCGTCGCGGTCGTAGTCGGAGACGCCTTTCGCCGGCCAGAGCACGATGGCTGGCGCTTCGGCCCGCGACAGCCGCTCGGCCGTAAGCCGGCCGATGCTTGCGTTTTCGGACGGAGTTGTGCGCATGAGCGTGGTGTAGCGAGTATGGGAGTAGAACTGGCGGCAGCGAAACTGATCGGGGACGCTGGATGGTGGACCAAAATTGACCATGTCGACTGCGCCTGGCGCGACGACCTGCGGGATTGATCGATCCGCGGCTGCCTTGAGCCGATCCGGTCCGGCGCTGGCGGTGCCACCGACGATTTCGTCAGCAAGCTCGGTTGTGGTCAGATCGATTACAGCGTCAAACTCACCGGCCGCGATTAGCTGTTCCATCTTGCGCCCGCCGGCCCCGTTAGCGGGGAAAACGATCGCATCGAGGCCGGCCTCTCCAAGACGTCTTACGCATTGATTGGCCGCCGGCGTCGTAACTCCGAAGGCCGTGATGGCGACGATTTTCTTCCGTCTCCTCTGACGGGATGGCTCATATTGCATGGCGGCCACGGCGCGGCCGGCATTGTCCAGCACGCGTTGGGTGAAGGCGTTGATCCCGAAGAGGTCGACAAGGGTCGGATAGAGGATGATGTCGTTATGGACGGCCAGTTCGGCGAGCAGTGCGGGCCTGGCGCTACTCACAAGGAGCTTCGGGAAGCCATATGGTAAATCGCGGACGACTTCGCCAAAGACGGCGCTGCCCTTGCCACCCGCAATTCCGACAATTGCGCTGATCGCGCCTGATTGGCGAAGATCATCGACCATTTTGCGGGCCGATTGGGCAATGTCGTTCAAGAGCTCGACGGGAGAAACGGCGCGGCCGCCATCTGTCGGCTCTTTGTCCGACCCTGCCTTGGACGTACCGACGTCTAAGACCACCGTCGTGCGGCCCAGGCCTTCGATGACGTTTCGGAGATAAGATGCTTCTGCGCCCTTCGTATCGAGCGTCGCCACGATTGCAACGGCGCCAGCGGCTCCGACCTTGGGCGAGCGCCCAAGCCTGGCCGACTTCGCGTCGTCGGTGCAATGGTGCGACACGATCTTTCCTCTCCGATCCTGCTTGATACGAATGGTCTAAACGCGGCCGAGACGCTCAATAAGTGCCGCGCCGGGGAGAGTTGGGTAATATTGGGTAGATGTCTCGAAGCGCTCGGGAGCGCACCGGTGGCTCTAGCCAAGGTTGCCTGTCCTGTCTGCGGCGTGTCTTCCCCTCTCCTCTTCCGGCATCTTCTGTCCGGCGTCCTTTCGGGCCCATGAGACGCACGCGGTGCGCAGCAGGCGAAGGTCATCTCCGCCAGCCCTTGGGACGCTGTTTCACCCATTGCAAAAAGTGCCAAGTGGCGGGCGGGTGGACAGCTCGCGCGGTTCAATGCCTGTGAATTGAATTCTAAAAAGAGACCGCTGCTGGAGCTCTCCAACAGCGGCGTAAGTCGAGGGAGGAAGCAGACGAGGCCGGCCTGCCAGCGGATAGATGAGACGTCGTCGGAAGCCTGACGTGCCTAGATGTCGTGCAGATCTCTAGACCGAACTGAAATGCCGTATAAGATCAGTGCGATGTTTAAATGGGTAAGATTGGGTAGAGGCGGTTGAAGCAAAGAGCAGTCGGCGAGCTCATTTCAAGCAGGTCGGACACGCGCGAGGGTTATTGCCTAGCAATCTATGCGCCGGCTTTAGGGAGCCTTCCGGAAGGCTCCATGCTGGTCATGGCGACCTTGCCCGTCGTTGACTGGAACGATTGTCTGTTACGGGATCTGCGCACGTTCCGAAAGGAGAGATCTGCGGGTGTTTACGCCGCGATCGTCATGATCGATCCCTTCGCGTGCTGGGAGGATCTTGCCGATGCGTTGAAAGAGGCCGGGATCAAGGGGATCATCAACTTCCCGCCGGCGTCTCTCATTGAGCGGTCAACGACAGGGACGCCCATTGAAAGCGGACAGGAGATCGAGCTTCGACGTCTGGAATGGTTTGCCAATTTGGACTTCAGGGTGTTGTTCGCGACGGACGACATCTCTAAGACCGCAATGGCCGAGCGGCGCATCGGCTCGCATCTGGCCGGCCTGGTCCAGATGCCGGAAGAAGCGCTCAAGTTCGTGATTGGCGATGGCGTCGATTTGGTAAGCGCCGGGAAGCGAGGAGCGCCGGTGGCGAAGTTCGCGCTTCTGAGCGGCACGAAGCCGCCAGCGCGAAAATAATGAGGAGCAGAGCTACTCCAGGATCCGCAGCTTCTTGATCTTGTTGTAGAGGGTCTTCCTGGAGAGTCCAAGGGACTGGGCAGTTTTTCCGCGGTGGAGCTTGTTTCGTTTCAGCCCTTCGATGATCCACTCGCGCTCGGAGAACACATTTGTCCGTTTCACGGCCGATGACGCGGTCAGCAAAGGCCTTAGGACGTCAGCCGTAATGTGTGACAGTTGCAGCGTCACCAGCTGGTTGACGATTTGGCGCAACTCTCGCAGGTTTCCCGGCCAATCATGCCCGGCAAGCGCCAGGAAGGCAGAATTCTCTATTCCCAACGTCGGCGCGTTTGAATCTCCCTTCGCTTCCACCGTGAAATGCTGGACCAGTTGGGGAAGGTCTTCGAGCCTGTCCGGCAAGGCCGGCAGGGCAATGTCAAGCCCGGTAAACAGGGCAAGAAGCCGAGGACAGAGCACGGTTTGAAGGCTGGCGCTGCGAGCAATTGTCGCTGTTGCAATGATCCGTGCGTTGGACCGCACGACCGATACCCCGTTCAGGGGTGCAAAACCGCCGGTCTCGAGGTAATCAGCAAGACGCTCCTGGCCATCCCGCGGCAGTTGATCCAGATGCAGCAGCAGGACGGCAGTGCCGTTTGCAGCTTCAAGAATCGATAGTTGGCGCTTCCTGGTCTCGTCGCGCTCCGCGCCGAACAATGCACCGATGTTGCCCGCTGCCGGCCCCGCGCGGCACTGGAAGAGCGCAGCCTTTGTATGTTTGCGGTCGCTGAAGCTGTGAACGAGATTCGCTATCCTGCGTTTTCCCGAGCCCGTTTCGCCCCAC
The DNA here is from genome assembly GCF_022012435.1 of Bradyrhizobium zhengyangense. Classification (GTDB taxonomy): domain Bacteria; phylum Pseudomonadota; class Alphaproteobacteria; order Rhizobiales; family Xanthobacteraceae; genus Bradyrhizobium; species Bradyrhizobium zhengyangense. The sequence goes on along the minus strand of NZ_JAKLUA010000009.1, from coordinate 234,742 downwards.
ACGAGCACAGGATTAGGATTGGCAGCCAGGCGTTTGGCGGTCTCGAGCACCCGCTTCATGACTGAGGATTGGGCAATGACGCCGTGCCTGAACCCGCTCAATTGGAGCTGACGCTCGAGCAGATCGACTTTCTCGCGCAAGAGATGAATCGTCTTGAACCCGGATGTGACCTCGAGGACCGACATCTCCAACGGGACCCGGTCCAGCGAAGAGCCGCCTATGAAGCCCTGGACGCCCGTTTCGCGGCAGATATCGAGGAGTTCGTCCGGCTTTGTAATGGGTCCGCCGCCGAGTAGACAGATGACGTTCTTGTCGGTGGAGTGCGCCACCCGTGTCACGGCGCTGGTCCGCGCTGCGAGCTCGGACTGGCTGATCGATGGATCAGATCCGCTTTCGACGCTGCGATTGAGATTGAAGTTGATGCAGATCGCCTCAATGCCTGCCTCGACCATGCGCCGCGCTTCGGCCTGGGAGCGGGTATAGGCAATCGTCATCAAACCGCGTTGACGGGCTTTTGTTAGAAGTTCGATTTCTCGCTCGTAGCCGAGGCCAGATTTCTCGAGCAAGGACCTTCTAAAATCGTCGATGTGGATGACGGAGGGGAAATTGGTAACCCCTGTAAAGCCCCATCGGATGATCCGGTCGAGGAAGCGATCGAGATCGAGGCGCGGATCGAAGGTGCATGCGCCGAAAAAGACCGGCAGTTTGGTGCTGGGCAGGATCTCGGTTCGGCCGAATCCGGCGACGAATTCGTTGCTATCGCGGATGGGCAGGATCGAGGCTGGCGAGGAGCCGCCCATGGCGCGAAAACGGCCAGCGTTGAGCGCAAGGACAAAATCTGCACCCGCCCGTTCGGCCGCCCTTGCGGTCATGCCCGAGCCGATGCCTGCCCCGAGCACGAATGAACGGGAATTGCGGAAGAACTGCCTGATTCCTGCGTTCTTGACCTGCTCTACCCGGTTGTGCATACCGGCCGCCCCTCCTGTGCGGCAGGCCCGAAAATTAGCTCCAATTTGCCGGTGCGTGCAACCGCTGCAGGGCCTTGCCGTTGGCCGTGAACAGGTGGCAATCGGCTGGTGAAGCCGCAAGGCGGACCTTGCCAGATCGTTTGGCTGGCTCGAGCCGTGGCGCTTTGGCGACCACGGCTTCCTTGCCCGCGTTGCCGTAGATGTAGGTGACGCTGCCAAGGTGCTCGACGAAATCGACGTCCAGCTCGAGAGCGATCTCTTTGTCTTCTGCCGGCTGCGAGAAATCATCGGGACGGATCCCGAGCGTGATCGGCTTGCCGACCAGCAATTGATCCGGCCGAACGGGGACCGAGACGGTCGAGCCCGCGTCAAGCCTGACCTCCACCCCTGTCTCGTGCGCGGCCTCGATATGACCGCCCAAAAAATTCATCTTAGGCGAGCCAATGAAGCCGGCGACGAAGCGCGACGCCGGGTAGTGATAGAGCTCGTGGGGGCTCCCCACCTGCTCGATATTGCCGTCCTTGAGCACGACGATCTTGTCAGCCATGGTCATGGCCTCGACCTGATCGTGAGTGACGTAGATCATGGTGTTTCCAAGCTGCTCGTGGAGCTTGGCGATCTGGACCCGCATCTGCACCCGCAGCTCGGTGTCGAGGTTGGACAGCGGCTCGTCAAACAGAAACACCTTGGGCTCGCGGACGATGGCCCGCCCGATCGCCACGCGCTGGCGCTGGCCGCCGGAGAGCTGCCGTGGCTTGCGATCGAGCAAATGGTCGATCTGCAATAAGGACGCGGCCTCAGCGACACGCTTCCCGATCTCCGCTTTCGTCGCTTTGGCCATCCGCAAGGGGAAAGCCAGGTTTTCCCGGACGGTCATGTGCGGATAGAGGGCGTAGCTCTGGAACACCATGCCTAGATTGCGGTCGGCCGCGTCCACGTCGTTGACGAGCTCATTGTCGATGAAAAGCCGTCCTCCGCTAATCGGCTCGAGACCGCCGATCATGCGCAGCAGGGTCGACTTGCCCGACCCTGAAGGCCCGACGAAGACGACGAATTCGCCGTGATCGATGGTGAGGTCGATATTGCGCAGGATCTGGATAGTGCCATAGGCCTTGTTGAGGCCTTCCAGGCGAACATTGGCCATCACGCTCTCCTCTGCCGTACGGTGTCTACACCAGCCTTCACGGCGATTTCTGAAAGGCTGGACACGGTAAAGTCGGCTGGCAGCAGCGCGGCGTCCTTGCGAGGTGGGACGCCTGTCGTGACGAGCACGGCAGGAAGGCCGGCGCGCTTGCCGGCCTGGATATCTGTCTGTATCTGGTCGCCGATCATCAATGTGGATTGACGTGGCGTTCCAAGCCGCGAAAGCGCGGCTTCGATCATGTGCGTCTCGGGTTTGCCGACGATCAGAGGCTGGACTTGAGTTGCGGCTGCAACTGCCGTGATCATGGCCCCTGCCCCTGGTTCGAAGCCGTCCGCAGTCGGCAAGAGAAGATCAGGGTTTGTGCCTATGAACACGGCGCCGCCCAGGATAGCCGCAGCAGCAATTCGCAGCTTGTCATGCGTAATCTGGCGGTCGAGCCCCATCACCACGACTTCAGGCTTCGCATCGGTGACTTCGAGGCCCGCCTCCTCGATCGCTTTGGCAAGGGATGGCGCGCCGATGACAAAGGCCCGTGTCAGTTTCGGGTATTGGGCGCGAATGAGCGCCGCGGCCGTGATGGCGCTCGTCACGACCTGCCTCGGGGAGATCGAAAGCCCGAAACCTCCGACCTTGCGCACAACATCTTCCGGCGTGTGGGTCGAATTGTTAGTGACGAAGCAGAAGGGAAGTTTTGCCCGCTGCCAGCTCTTGAAGGCTTCGATGGCGTCCGCGATCGCGGCGTTCCCCCGGTAGACCACGCCATCCAGATCGGAAATGACACCGGCGATCTCGGGCCATTGAAGCTGAGTGCCGGACTTAGCCATTCATCAGCATCCCGCCGTTCACGTGAACGATCTGGCCGGTCATGTAGGAGGCCGCAGGGCTTGCGAGAAACACGGCAAGGCCGGCAATGTCGTTCGGCAATCCAACCCGTCCCAATGGGATTCGGCCGCTATGGCGGGCTTCCGTCTCCTCACGCGGACGGCCATGCATGGGGGTGTCGATGATCCCCGGTGCGATTGCATTCACATTGATCTTGAGCGGCGCGCATTCATAAGCAAGGAGCTTTGTGATGTCGTGAACGATTGCCTTGGAGAGGCAATAGTCCGCCCCTCCGGCCTGATAGTTGAATACGGCGCCTTGCGAAGACAAGGAGGAACCGACATTGACGATGCGGCCGCCCTTGGTTGTCATGAAGCGCTCGATCGCGAGCTTCGAGCAGCGGAGGATTGCGACCGAGTTGATCTGGATTGTGCGTTCGATCTTGTCGGCCGCCCCGCTGAGGAGCGGCTGGGCAGATTTAACGCCGGCATTGTTGACGAGCACGTCGAGCCGGCCGAATCGTTTTCCGATCTCCTCGAGCACGCGCGCCACGTCCTCTTCGCGCGAAACGTCCATGGCCATCGGCAACACGCCATTGCCATGGGGAAGTCCTACCAATGTCTGCCTGAGGCTTTCGAGATTGGCGTCGGTGGCAACGACGTTGGCCCCTCCTGCCCGAAACGCATTCACAATGGCAGATCCGATGCCGCCCCCTGCCCCTGTCACGAGCACCGTTCTGTCTGAGACTGAGAACTGTTCGGTCATTCCAACTCCAAGATCGTTTGTGATTTGAGGAATTCATCGACCTCTGCTGCCAGCGGCATTGAGGCCTGCGCCCCGCGGCGCGTTACGCACAGGGCAGCAACGGCTAGTGCTCGTCTGACCGAATCCCTCAGAGGCAGGCCTTGAGCGAGCGAAGCGGCAAAAGCGCCATTGAAGGCGTCCCCGGCGGCCGTGGTATCGACGACTTTGACGGGAAAGGCACGCAGCGCAAACGAGTGCGCCGCGTCGGCATAGAAGGCGCCCTGCGCTCCCAGCGTGATCAGTGCGGCTTTGGGTCCGAGGTGCAGAAGCTTGGACGCCGCCACTGCGGCGCTGTCGAAATCGGTCACCTCTACCCCGGTCAGCTCGAAGGCCTCGGTCTGGTTGGGGGTCACGTAATCGACTTGTCGCCATGCCGCCGGCGAAAGCCCGGGTCTGACCGGCGCCGGATTAAAAATGAGTTCGAAGCCCTTCTCGCTTTTCATTTCAAAGAGCCGGTTGAGGGCGGAGATGGGCAAGCCCATTTCGGCAACAACGAGCGCGCCTGGCGCGATGAATGCGGCCGCGCTCTCAACCATGGCCGGCATCACATTCAGATTGGCGCCCGGATCGATCACGATCATGTTCGAACCGTCGTCTCCCACCAGGACGAGGGCCGAGCCGGAGACCTCACCGGCACAAATGGTGATGGCCTCAGCACGGACTCCGGCTTCGCGCAGTGACTGCAAGAGGGACTGGCCAGCCTCGTCCCCGCCAAGACGGGTGTAGAATAGGGGCTTCAGTCCAAGCCGTGCGGCCGCTACGGCTTGATTGGCGCCCTTCCCTCCAGGATTGCGGTTCAATTTGCCCATCAAACTTTCACCCGGCGTTGGCAGCCGCTCGACATTGAAGCAGAGGTCGAGATTGGTCGTTCCAAAGAACATCAAGGGCCTGGGATTCATTTTACTGCCCCGAAAGTGAGACCACGTTCGAGGTGGCGCTGGCCCATCACGATCAAGATCACCGGAATGATCATGGTAACGACCAGTCCTGCAGCCATGACGGGATAGAACTGCACCCCCGGATTGAGCAGCTTGAGTAGCGCGACGGTCACCGGCGCCTTGGTGGAGCTCAGGATCAAGCCGAGCGCGAAGTTGTGCCAGGCCAGCAGAAAGATCAGCAAGGAGGCGCCGATCAGGCCGGGCTTGAGAAGCGGCAGCACGATATGCAGAATGACCCTGACAGGTTTGGCCCCGTCCATCGCTGCAGCCTCCTCGATGTCCTTTGGAATATCCTCGATGTAGGAGCGGCTCAACCACACGATCATAGGCAGCGTGACGACCTGGTAGACCCAGATCATGCCGAGATAGGTGTCGTAGAGTCCGATGGTCTGGAACACGTTGAAGAGCGGGATGACGACGAGCAAGGCCGGGGCGAACCTGAAGCCAAGAATGAAGAAGGCGATGTCCTCCTTCATCGGGATGTCTCGCCTTGCCAGAACGTAACCGGCGGGCACGCCAAGGAGCATTGAGACGAAAACAGATCCGAGCGCGATGGCGACGCTATTTGTCACTGGCGTGAGGAAATCAACCTTGATGGTGCCATAGCTTGTCGCGCCGGCCTGCGCGGCGTCGAACAGCACCCGGAAATTCTCAAGCGTCGGCGAGAAGATGAACTTGGGCGGCCAGGCCATGACCTCGCCCTGCTGTTTCAACGACATCAGCAGGATCCAGATCAGCGGAAAAGCGAGAGTGAGCGCGCAGATGCCAACCAGCAGATTGAGAGCGATATTTGTCGATCCTGAGCGATTTAGGCGCATGTCGCGTCTCTTCAGCTAACGCGTGGTCGGACGTATCGCCACAACTTGACCGTGAGGAACGCTCCGGCCAGGACGATGATCCAATTGACGACCATGAGGGCCGCGCCCCGGCCGAAGGCGAGGTTCTGGAATGCGGTGATGTAGGCGCGCACGGAAAGAACGGAGGTGCTGTTGCCGGGACCGCCTTGCGTCGTTCCGAAAATGATGTCGAATTGATTGAGAGATTCGATCAGACGGAAGACCGCAGCAATCAGGATGTAGGGCGCGATCAACGGCAGCTCGATGTAGAGGAAGGTTGCCCAGCCCTTTGCACCATTGACGCGCGCGGCCTCCCTGATCTCCTCATTGATGCCCTGGAGGCCGGCGAAGATGATCAGCGTGAAAAAGGGGGTGTAAGTCCATATGTCGATCAGGACGAGGGAAATCATCGCTGTCGCGGGATCAGAAATCCATGCAAACCGGCCCATTCCTACAAGCGACAGCAGATAGTTCAGGATGCCGCTCTGCGGATCCATCATCGTCGTCCACATCAAGGCAACGCTCATGGGCGGAAGCACGAGTGGCAACAGAATGACCGGCCGCATCACGCGTGCCAGGAACACTTCGGTGGCAAAGAGCTTGGCGAGGGCAACGCCGAGCACGGCTTCCGCAAGGACCGCTGAACCAGCGTAGACAAGTGTTGCTCGGACGCTATTCCAGAAGTCGTCTGTCTTGATCAACGCGGCGTAATTGGTAAGGCCAATAAAGTGGACCAGTGGCCGGCCGAACTTGAGATCCGTCAGGGACTGAAATACGCCGTAGAAGAACAGGAACAGAAAGCCAAGAAGGATCAAGACCGCCGGCGCGATCGCGGCGATGCTCCACCAGTCAAGGCGCGGCGGGCTGGCACTCTTGGCCGCGCCGTCTTGCGCCGAAGCGAGTTGGCTCACTGAAGACTGCAGCGTCACGATTGCGTCTAATCCTGAAGAATACATTTCAACTGACATCGAAATCCAAGGGGGCGGCATGCAAGCCTACCACCCCCTTTGGGACTTCACATCGACGAACGGATCTCGGAGGCAAGGTCGGTCAGCGTTGCCTTCACATCCGCTCCATTGACCATCTTCTGCATCGCCACCGCCCAGGCATTCATTGCCTCGGCGAAGCCGACGCGGGCCGTAAAGGCGAGTTGCGCCTGGTCCTGCACAGTCTTGAACGTCTCGACGAAGTTGTTGAATTCAGGCTTTGCGGCGTATTCGAGCCAGGCCTTGTCGCTCCAGGTCGATGCGCGCGGAGAGTTGACGAGCTTGCCCGCAACGGCACCGTTCAGCTCGACCTGCTTGGAGGTCGCCCATTGGATGAAGAGCCAGGCCGCGCCCTTCTTCTGGGAGGCGGCGTTCATGGCCAGAGACCAGATCCAGATGTTGGATTCGAAGTTCTTGCCGTTCGGTGCGCGCAACGGTGGTGCAAAGGCGATCTTGCCGGAGGCGGGCTTGCCGGCGACGTCGTTCCAGAAACCGAACATGTTGGAATCGATCGCCATGGCGGTCCGCCCTGAATTGATCCCTTCGACCACCTGGTACCAATTGTCATTGGCAAAGGAGGGAGCAGCGCATTTCTTGATCATGTCGACATAGTCTTTGTGGAAGGCGATCGACTCTGGCGAATCCAGGCCCGTGTCGAGTTTGCCGTCTTTGACGACGAAATCGTGCACGCCATAGGACCTCGCAATCGAGATCGCAGCCGTGTGGATGCTGCTCCAGAACCTTACGCCGCGAACGCCGAGAGGCGTGATGGTGGGATCGGCAGCTTTGAGTTTCTCACAAGCGGCCGACATCTCCGGCGGGGTGCTCGGGACTTTGATACCGTGCTTGTCCAGCACATCCTTGCGGTAGAACAACTGGATGTTCTCGAAGCCATGGGGGATCGCCCAGACCTGCCCGCTGCCGGCCTCGATCTGGCCCTCCTTGACCTTCCATGTCAGCGCTTCGCGCAAGGCTGGGAAGAAGTCCTTGTAGTCGTAGGCTGCAGAGGTGAGCTTTGAATCGTTTAGATAGCGATCGAGCGGTTCGAGCAGTTGGCCCGGGGCAAGGTCCCAGGCGGGCTGGATGCCCGTGCCGACGACATCCCAGCTTGGCGATTTCGTGCTGAGCTGGATCGTTAGCTTATTCCAATAGGCATCATCCGGATAAAGCTCCGGCGTCACCTTGATGCCGGTGAGTTTCTCGAACTCGGGCAGTTGAGCCGCAACAGCGTCAGCATAGGGGTGAATATCGTAGGCCCAGACGATGGACGTGCCTTCGAATTGCCGCCAGTTGATGTCTTCTGCGTAGGCCTGGGTGGCAGCCAGTGCCGCCCCGGCGCACACGGTGGAGTTAATGAGAGCTTTTTTGATAAGTTGAGCCGAATGACCGCAAACAACGGCTAGCGTCCTTGGCATGATTCCCTCCGATGGGCTCTTTGGCCCGCAAACCACGCGCCCTCTCCTCTAGCAGAGGCCGTGGTAGGCGAAGGCTATGCGCCATTCTAACGGGCTAAGCGGCTTTTGACACAGAGTTTGGGTAAGGTTGGGTAAGAGCCAGAAATCGGGGTTTCTAAAATAAGATCGGCTGGCCGCGACGAGGCTACGCAATGCGAAGCGCCAGTGGACGCTTCAACAGCACTTTTGCAGGCATACGAAAACGATCTGAAAAAAGCCTCCGCCAGACATTTGGTCTAGGCAGAGTAGCCTCTCATGCTTGCAATGCTGGCCCGATGACGCTGTTCTCAGTATAAATTGCTTTCAGTCTGGCATTGCCAATTGGAGTTGCAGGATGATCGCGCAAATCGCAAGAGTCGTTTCCAGCACGGTCAGAAAACCAGCTGAGGACGGCGATACTCTCAAGATTCTTGGTATATTTTGTGGAGCAGGCCTTCTGCTCTCTCTACTCGTCGCAATGGCTTTTGCGCTCGACTTGACGCCTTTGTGATGGTTCAGCGGTTCATCACGATGAGGTCGAGCCGAGCAGTTCCCACTAAAGCGCACGGCAGAGGAATTCACCGCGACGGCCCCATCGTCCCTCCGGCATAGCGCCTAGCCGCCGCGTCCTGCGTGTTTGTTGACCCATGCCGAAGTCTAACTCGGGGACCGGCCAACCCTAGTTGCCATTCGTAGGCCCGCGATATTGGTGGCGTACTCGGCAGCGATATTGCCGCCAAACAGGGCTGAACCCGCCACCAACGTGTCGGCCCCAGCCTCCACGACGGCGGCAGCATTGTGGCACGTGATACCACCATCGACCTGAAGGCGGATCGGGCGATCGCCGATCATGGCGCGAATGCGCCTGATCTTGGGGATCTGGCACTCCAAAAACGCCTGGCCACCGAAGCCCGGATTGACGGTCATGACAAGCACCAGATCCAACCTATCGAGCACATATTCGATTGTACCCTCCGGCGTCGACGGACACAGGCTTACGCCCGCTTTCTTGCCGAGCGCGCGAATAGCCTGCAGCGAACTATCGAGATGTGGACCGGCTTCCGCATGAATCGTGATGATGTCGGCACCGGCTTTGGCAAAGCCTTCAAGATAAGCGTCGACGGGCGCTATCATGAGGTGAACGTCAAACGTCTTCGTGGTGAACGGCCTCACCGCCTTTATCACGTCCGCACCGAAACTGATGTTCGGCACGAAGTGCCCGTCCATGACATCGCAATGGATCCAGTCAGCGCCGGCTGCGTCGATCGCCGCGACCTCCTCGCCGAGACGCGCGAAATTCGCCGCCAGGATCGAGGGAGCAATGACGATATCCCTGGTCATGGACATTTGCTCCCGGTCGCCTGCTCGCTGCCAGCTCCGCCGCTGAACACGCGGCTCGCCAATACGTCGGAGGGATCGATGGTTTCGAGATCAGCGATCTCGAGCATCCGGTCGAGATCGGAGACCAGCCGATCGGCCTGGCGCAACCGGATGCGATCGACAGCGTTGCGGACCGAGCGCGCATTGGAGAAGAACGGCTGAGTCCGGCGCAGCACAATGTATCTTTCGAACGACTCGCGTGCCGCGGCCGAGAAGCGGTAGCCGCGCTCCCTCAGCATAAGCTCGGCAATGTAGAGCAGCTCCGCCTCCGAATAGTCGGGAAACTCGATGTGGTGGGCGATGCGTGATCGGAAGCCTGGATTGGAGGCAAAGAAACTGGTCATCCGTTCGCCATAACCCGCGAGAATGACGACGAGATCCTCGCGCTGGTTTTCCATGACTTGCAGCAAGATCTCGATGGCTTCCTGACCATAGTCGCGCTCGTTGTCGGGCCGGTGCAGGTAATAGGCCTCGTCGATGAACAGTACGCCGCCCATCGCCTTCTTCAGGATCTCCTTGGTCTTCGGCGCAGTGTGACCGATATACTGACCGACAAGGTCGTCGCGCGTCACCGAGATCACCTGTCCGCGCCGCACGAAGCCGAGGCCGTGCAAGATCTTCGCCATGCGCAGGGCGACGGTAGTCTTACCGGTGCCGGGATTGCCGGTGAAGGACATGTGCAGCGTCGGGGCCGAGGAGACGAGCCCGGCCCGCTGCCGGATCCGCTCAATCAACAGGAGCGAAGCGATCTGCCGCACCCGCTGCTTGACGGGCTTCAAGCCGATCAACTCTTGTTCGAGCTGGTGCAAGGTCTCCGTGATCCCCGCCGCCTCGGCCTCCTTGCGCAGGTCAAACGCAGTAGGCACCTCATTGACCTCAATGGTCGTCGTGTGCGGCACATCCAGCATCTTGGACCTCGAATAAAGAGGCTTCGCCGCCGCAAATGACGGCGAAGCAGTTGTCCGCCAGGGAGTCGGAGCGGGGAGAAAGAGTCGCTCCGAGCGGAAAGCGACTAAGAGGAAGCCGGCTGAGGTTGCCGGTGTACGGTGGTGTAACGTACCGAGCGTACGGCCATCTCCTGGCGCACCAGCTCGAACTCAGCCTCCTTCGCGGGCCGGTTGACGAGGAACGAGATGCGCACCGACTCCCAGCCATGGCTGGAATCGAATCCCGAGACGCGGATGTAGCGGTCGCCATACACCCTGCGGCATTCGGCGAGCTCCATCATCACGCCGGCAGCGTCCGCGAGATCGAACATCGGCAGACCCCACATCTCCCAATAGGTGTTGCGGGGATGCGGGTCGTCGGTGAACTCGATGTTCACCGCCCAACCCTTGCTCAGGCAATATTGCACCTGCTTGGTAATCTGCTCGTCGCTGAGATCGGGCAGGAAGGAGAAACAGCCTTGGGTCAGTTTCATCTTTGCTCTCCTTTAGACAGCGGCGAGCGCCGTCGGCACGAAGTCCGGCGTGTCGGTGGATTGATAGTTGAAAGTGACGTCTTTCCAGGTCTCCAGCGCGGCCTTCAGCGGCGTGCAGGTCGCTGCGGCCTTGGCCAGGATCTCTGGGCCTTCGTGAACGTAGTCACGTCCCTCGTTGCGAGCGAGGATCATCGCTTCCAGCGCCACCCGGTTGGCGGTCGCCCCGGCCTGGATACCCATGGGGTGGCCGATGGTCCCGCCGCCGAACTGCAGCACGACGTCCTCGCCGAGCAGGTCGAGCAGCTGGTGCATCTGGCCGGCATGGATGCCGCCGGAAGCCACTGGCATTAGCTTATTCAGGCTCGCCCAGCTCTGGTCGAAGAACACGCCGTGCTCGAGCTTCATCGGGTTGAAGTCGTCGCGGCAGATGTCGTAATAGCCGCGCGTGGTGTTGGGATCGCCCTCGAGCTTGCCGACGACCGTGCCGGCGTGGATGTGATCGACTCCGGCGAGCCGCATCCATTTGGCGATGACGCGGAACGACACGCCATGGCTCTTCTGGCGCGTATAGGTCGAGTGACCGGCGCGGTGCAGATGCAGGATCATGTCGTTGCGGCGCGCCCATTTCGCCATCGACTGGATCGCGGTGTAGCCGATCACGAGGTCGATCATGACCACGACCGAGCCGAGCTCCTTGGCGAACTCCGCACGCTCGTACATGTCCTCCATGGTCGCGGCCGTGATGTTGAGATAGGTGCCCTTCACCTCGCCCGACGCCGCCTGCGCGCGGTTGACGCCTTCCATGCAGTAGAGGAAGCGGTCGCGCCAGTGCATGAAGGGCTGCGAGTTGATGTTCTCGTCGTCCTTGGTGAAGTCGAGCCCGCCCTTCAGCGCCTCATAGACCACGCGGCCGTAATTGCGGCCCGAGAGGCCGAGCTTCGGCTTGATGGTGGCGCCGAGCAGCGGCCGGCCGAACTTGTCGAGCCGCTCGCGCTCGACCACGATGCCGGTGGCCGGCCCCTGGAACGTCTTCACATAGGCGACCGGCAGCCGCATGTCCTCGAGCCGCAGCGCCTTCAGCGCCGCGGCGCGGGCGCGATAGAGGTCCTTGTGGAACGTATCGAGCGTCGGCTGGTCGCCGGTGTAGGAGTGGATCGTGGTCATGAACCCCTTCTCGATCCCGACGGCGTCGTCCAGCACCTGAGCGAGCGGCGCGAGGCAGTTGGTCGAGCACGAGGCGTTGGAGACCACGATGTGATCGCCGGTCAGGGCGAGATGATTGACGCCGAACACGACGGTGAGATCGACCTCGCTTGCCGGCGCCGAGACCAGCACGCGCTTGGCACCGGCCTGGATATGTGCGGCGGCTTTCTCACGCGAGGTGAACAGACCGGTGCATTCCAGGGCGATATCGACACCGAGCGCACGATGCGGCAGCTGCGCCGGGTCCTTGATCGCGGTCACCTTGATCGGGCCGCCGCCGACGTCGATCGTATCGCCGTCGACCTTGACTTCGCCGGGAAAGCGGCCGTGGACCGAGTCGAAGCGCAGCAGATGCGCATTGGTCTCGACCGGACCGAGGTCGTTGATCGCGACCACCTCGATGTCGTTGCGGCGGGACTCGGCGATCGCACGCAGCACGTTGCGACCGATCCGGCCAAATCCGTTGATGGCGACACGCAAGCTCATGCTGTTCTTCCCTGGTTCCGACGTGCGACCGAGCGCCTGGCCGCTTCTGCGATGCTCTGCGGTGTGATGCCGAATTCGCGGTACAGCACGGGCGCCGGCGCCGAGGCACCGAAGCTGCGCATGCCGACGAACTCACCGTCGGCACCGATCCAGCGATGCCAGTCGCCGACAACCGCTGCCTCGACGCCGACGCGCGGCGCCGTGCCGAGCACGGTGGCGCGGTAATCGTCCGGCTGCTCCTCGAACAAGGCGAAGCAGGGCGCGGACACCACGGCCGCGCGGATGTGCTCGGTCGCGAGCAGGCGGGCTGCTTCCAGCGCAATCGAGACTTCCGAGCCGGTCGCGATCAGCGTCACGTCACGGCCGCCGTCGGGCGAGACGACGAGATAGGCGCCGCGTGCGACGCGGTTCTTGCCGCGGGCATCGCTGCGGAAAGTTGGCAGCGCCTGACGCGACAGGCACAGCACGGACGGGCGATGCTCGGAGCCGAGTGCGCAGTCCCAAGCCTCCAGCGTCTCGACCGCGTCGGCGGGACGGAACACCAGCAAGTTCGGGATCACCCGCAGCGCGGCAAGGTGTTCGACCGGCTGATGCGTCGGGCCGTCCTCACCGAGCCCGATGGAGTCGTGCGTCATCACGTGGATAACCCGCAGCCGCATCAACGCTGCGAGCCGGATCGCGGGACGGCTGTAGTCGGAGAAGGCGAGGAACGTGCCGCCATAGGGAATGAAGCCGCCATGCAGCGCGAGGCCGTTCATTGCTGCAGCCATCCCGTGCTCGCGGATACCGTAGTGGATGTAGCCACCGGCGAACGCACCGGCTTTAACGGGGGTCTGCGCCTTCGCCTGCGTCAGGTTCGAATGCGTCAGATCCGCCGAGCCGCCGACCAGTCCGGGAATGGTGCTGGCGATGCCGTCAAGCACCTGCTGCGAAGCCTGCCGCGTCGCCAGCTTCGGCCGTTCGGATGCGAAGCGCTCGCGCAACTTCGCCGCGGCGAGCACATAGGCAGCAGGCAGGGCAACCGCCCTACCTTCCACGAACAAATCGCGCTGCTCGGGCGTTGCGCGCTCATAACGATCGAGCCAGGCGAGTCGCTCGACCTGCCCGCGCTGTCCGATCATCCGCCACGCCTTGAGCACCGGGATCGGCACCACGAAAGGCTGATAATCCCAACCGAGCGCGCGGCGCGCCGCCGCGGTCTGCTCGGTGCCGAGTGGCGCACCATGCGCCTTCTCGGTGCCCTGCCGATCAGGCGCCCCATAACCAATGATGGTGCGGCACGCGATCAGCGACGGCTTGGCGGTCTCCCGCTCCTCCGCGATCGCCTGGGCCACGGCTTCTGGATCGTGTCCGTCGACACGGCGCACCGACCAGCCGGAGGCCGCGAAGCGCGCGAGATGATCATCCGATGTCGCGAGCGACGTCGGACCGTCGATGGAGATGCCGTTGTCGTCGAACAGCACGATCAAACGGCCGAGCCCGAGATGACCCGCGAGCGAGATCGCCTCCTGGCTGAGACCTTCCATCAGGCAACCGTCGCCCGCGATCACGTAGGTGAAGTGATCGACGAGGCCGTCGCCATGCCGCGCATTGGCCATGCGCTCGGCAAGCGCCATGCCGACCGCGGTCGCAATCCCCTGCCCCAGCGGACCCGTCGTGGTCTCGACTCCCGGCGTGTGGCCGTATTCGGGATGGCCCGGCGTCTTCGAGCCCCACTGCCGGAACGCCTTGATGTCATCGAGACTGAGGTCGCCGCCGGTCAGGTGCAGCAGCGCATAGAGCAGCATCGAGCCGTGGCCCGCCGACAGAACGAAGCGGTCGCGGTCCGGCCAATTGGGATGCGCCGAGTCGAATTTCAGGAAGCGCGAGAACAGCACGGTCGCGACATCGGCCATACCCATGGGCAGACCTGGATGGCCCGACTGCGCGGTCTCGATGGCATCGACCGCGAGGAAGCGGACGGCGTTGGCGAGATCGTTATGCGCGACTGCCGTGATGTCGGCTTCGGCGTGGACGGAGATATTCATCGGTGTCTCTCCTCGTTCACTTCAGGCTGCGCTTGCGCTCGATCAACTGCATGATCAGCGGCGTCAGAATCAGCTGCATGGCGAGATCGAGCTTCGCGCCGGGACAGACGATCGAATTGGCGCGCGACATCCAGCTCTGCGGCAGCATCGAGAGCAGATAGGGGAAGTCGATGCCGCGTGGATTCTTGAAGCGGATCACGACCATCGATTCGTCCGGCGTCGGGATCCAGCGCGCGATGAACGGATTGGACGTGTCGACCGTCGGCACACGCTGGAAGTTGATGTCGGTCTCGGTGAATTGCGGGCAGATGTAGTGGATATAGTCGGGCATCCGCCGCAGGATGGTGTCGGTGACCGCCTCGGTCGAATAACCGCGCGCGCTGCGGTCGCGGTGCAGCTTCTGAATCCATTCGAGGTTGATGACGGGCACGACGCCGATCTTGAGATCGGCATAGCGCGCGACATTGACCTTGTCGGTGACGACGGCGCCGTGCAGGCCCTCGTAGAACAACAGGTCGGAGTTCTCCGGCAGCTGCTTCCAGTCGGTGAAAGTACCGGGCGCCGTGCCATGCAGCGCGGATTCCTCGGCGTCGTGGACATAGTGCCGCGTCACCGCCGTACCGGTCTCGCCGTAGTCGCGGAACGCGCGCTCCAGCTCCTCGAACAGGTTGGTCTCGGGACTGAAATGGCTGAAATGCTTGTTGCCGCGCTCGGCCTCTTTCGCCATCTGCGCGCGCATCTCGGCGCGGTCGTAGCGGTGGAAGGCGTCGCCTTCGATGTAGGCGGCATTGACCTTCTCGCGGAAAAAAATCTGCTCGAAAGTCTTCTTGACCGAGGTGGTGCCGGCGCCGGAGGAGCCGGTGATGGAGATGATCGGATGCTTCCTGGACATGGGACACCTCGCTCAGAGCCGGAAGAATCCGCGCCGCGCGAACAGCGGCGCAGAGACGCTGGCGACCAGCACTGGATCGCAATGAAGCTCCTCGACGCGCCGCACCTCGTTGCTCGAGCCCATGATCAGGGGCACGCGCTGATGCAGGCTCTGCGCGGAGAGGTCGAGGATGCGCTCGCGTCCCGTGGAGGCGGAGCCGCCGGCCTGCTCGATGATCATGGCCATCGGATGCGCCTCGTAAGTCAGGCGCAGGCGGCCCTCGCCGTAGCCGGGGCGCGCGTCCGAAGGGTAGAGGAAGACGCCGCCGCGGGTGAGGATTCGGTAGGCCTCGGCAACCAGCGAGCCGACCCACCGCATGTTGAAATCATGGTTGGCGGGGCCTTCGACGCCTGCGAGGCATTCGTCGATGAAGGCGCGCACCGGCGGATCCCAGTGCCGACGGTTCGAGGCGTTGATCGCGAACTCCTCGCAGGCCTCGGAGATCTGCACGCCGCTGCGGGCGAGACGGAAGCAGCCGGCCTTGTGATCGAGCGTGAAGATGTCGACGCCTTCGCCGAGCGTCAACACCAGCGAGGTCTGCGGCCCGTAGGTGACGAAGCCCGCCGCAAGCTGCACTGATCCGCGCTGGTGAAAGGCGAGCGAGAGGTCGTCGGGTGCCGGCAGGATCGAGAAGATCGTCCCCACCGTCATGTTGATGTCGATGTTGGAGGATCCGTCGAGCGGATCGATCGCGATGCAGACGCGGCCCTCGCGGTCGCCGATCTGGGGTTCGCGCATCTCCTCCGACGCCAGCGCCGCGATCGGCAGCTTGCTGAGGCAGCGGCGCAGGATCGCATCGGCCTGGACATCGAGGTCGCGCTGGATGTCGCCGTCGCTGTTGCGCTCCGTGGTCAGGCCAGAGGCGTCAGCGAGATCACCTGACGCGATGAGGTCGGCGATTTCGATGGCCGCCGCCGCGATGGCATCGACTGCGGCCGCCACGGCCAGCGCATGCGGCGCGGTCTCGGAATACCGTTGAAGGTGATCGTCCAGCCTGAGTTGCCCAGTCATCTGCGTCCATCCCCTTGGCCGGCGCCGCAGCCATGCCCTCCCCTCTGAAGGTCGGTCGCGGTCAGTCCCAGCACCAGGAGATTGACAGGGACAGATTAATAAGGAAAATTTCTATTCGTAATGAGCACCAAAGAATTTTCTTATAATTGACCCGGACAGGCGGCTGCACAGCTCCGGCATCTGACGATCAGGCAGCTGCGCTCGCTCGCGGCGCTGTCGGCCAAGGGCAGCGTGACGGCGGCCTCCGGCCATCTTGGGCTGACCCAGCCGGCCGTGACCCAGCAGCTGCGGCAACTTCAGGACCTCGCCGGCCTGCCCTTGGTGCAGCGGACCGGCGACGGCATGCAGCTGACCGCGGCGGGCAAGGAAGTGTTGGCGCTGGCCGAGCGGGTCGAGGCCGCGATCGCGGACTGCCAGGGCGCGCTCGACCTGCTCGCCGGACGGAGCGGCGGCGCGGTGCATCTCGGTGCGGTCTCGACCGCTAAATATTTCGTGCCGCATGCGATCGCGGCGTTCTCCAAGCGCTACCCCAAGATCGAGATCAAGCTGACGATTGGCAATCGCGATGAGATCCGCGCAGCCATGCACGGTTATGATCTCGACTTCGCGGTGATGGGCCGGCCACCCGCCGACGTCCACGTCGACGTGCGCCAGCTCGGCCGCAATCCGCACATCATCGTCGCCCGCAGGGGACATTGGCTGGAAAAGGACCGAGGACTCAGTCTGACCGACCTTGTGCACGAGACCTTTCTCACTCGCGAGCCGGGCTCGGGCACGCGAACACTAATGGAGGGCATGTTCCAGAAATCGGATCTCGAGCCAATCATCGGCATGGAGATGAGCAGCAACGAGACCATCAAGCAGGCTGTTATCGCCGGGCTCGGCATCGCCTTCATCTCGGCGCACACCGTCGCGCACGAGCTCGGCGAGGGCCGCCTCGTCGTGCTCGACGTCGCGGGCCTACCAATCGTGCGGCAATGGTACGTGATCCGCCGCAGTGACAAGGTCCTGCTGCCGCCGGCGCAGGCTATGTTCGATTTTCTTGGCTCTGAAGGGTCGAATTATTTGCCGTACCTACCTGAACTCGGCGGGCGCTAAAGCAAGATCCGGAAAAGTGTGAAGCGGTTTTCCCAAAACTCATGCTCAAACAAAGAGCTAAAGCGCCATGACGATTCAACCCATCGCGCTTTTTTCTCGACTTCTTCCAATGTTTTATTGCACGTCGACCAGGCATTGACCCACCGCGTCCAGGAGCCGACGCCGTTTCAACCACCAAGTCTGTCCGGGCCGGTTCTTGGAGGTGTGCCCCGGTGCACCGGTTACGGCAACGGCGTGAACTTAAGTTGGCCGAGCGGCACGACTTTGTCGGTGCGGGTCATCTTGAACTCGGTGTTCGGGCCGAGCCACTTGTCCCAGAGCTGGTTGATCTCACCTGCCTGGTCGAGTGCGAGCAGTGTCTCGTTGATCTTGGCGAGCAGCGCCGGCTCGTCCTTCTTCATGCCGATGCCGATCGGTTGCAAGACCATGGGCTCATCGATCATCTTCAGCGGTTGGCCAGCGGACTTCGATTCGTTGACGAGCTTGGTGATGGTCATGGTATTGGCCACCATTCCGACCGCCTTGTTCTGCTGGACGGCCATGAAAGCCGAGCCGGTGTCGACGAAAGTGAGGGGATCCGACTCATTCAGCTTGATCGCGAGCTCGGAGGTCGAGCCCTTGGTCGAAGCCAGACGTTTACCTTTGAAGTCGGCCTTCTTGGTTCCTGGATCCGAAGCCTTCACCGCCAACATCTCCTTGGCGAGATAATAGGGGTCGGAGAACTGGATCTGCTCGGCGCGGCCCAGCGTATAGGCGAGATTGGCGACTGTGATGTCGACGCGGCCGAGCTTGACCTCGGGCACCCGCGCCTCGACCGAGAGCGGGCTGATCTTCGCCTCGACGCCCCAGCGCTTGGCAATGGCTCTGCAGAGGTCGACATCAAAGCCAACCATCTCCCGCGTTTTCGGATCGGGCGCGGCAAACGGGGGTACGTCGGCGAAGGTGCCGCAGCGCAGCTCTTTGCGCTGCATGATATCGGCCAGCTGATCAGCCATGGCCACGCTGGCAAAGCAACTCAGGCCCGTGGCAACGATGGCGGCGCGGAGCACGCATTTTCCAGTCTTAGTCCCGATCCCGATCGACATTTCGAACTCCCTGTTTTGCAATGATGGCAGGCGTTGTCATCGTGCCCGCAGATCCGACAAAAAGCGCTGCGCACGCGGATGCTGCGGCGAGCCGAAGAACGCGCTCGGCGACGCCGATTCCAGCAGGCGCCCGGCATCCATGAACCAGACACGATCAGCGACATCGCGTGCGAAATTCATCTCATGGGTGACGCACATCATGGTCATGCCATCGCGAGCAAGTCCCCGCATCACCGCCAGAACTTCGCCGACCATCTCCGGGTCGAGCGCGCTGGTCGGCTCATCGAACAGCATCGCCGGCGGCTCCATGGCCAGCGCTCGCGCGATCGCGACACGCTGCTGCTGGCCGCCGGACAGCTGCGCCGGATAGTTCTGCGCCTTGCTGGAAAGGCCTACCCGGTCGAGCAACTGAAGCGCGATCTCCCTTGCCTTGCTCCGTTTGATGCCGTTCACCTTCACAGGCGACAGCATCACATTGTCCAGCACGCTGAGGTGTGGAAACAGATTGAAACTCTGGAAAACGAAGCCGATACGGCTGCGCAGGTGGTTCATTGCCAAGCTGCTAATCTTCGCATGAACATTCTGTCCGTCGAAGCGCAGCACTCCGGATTGGATCTCCTCAAGCCGGTTGACGGTGCGGATGAGCGTCGACTTGCCAGAGCCCGAGGGGCCACATACCACGACCACCTCGCCCTTTTTCACCTCCGCGTTGATGTCGACGAGGGCGGGCAGCGAACCGTAGAACTTGTTGATGCCAATGAATTCAATCATCGGAGTTGCCGTACTGTTCGAGGCCTGGTTTGACATGATCATGTCCTCGATGCGGCTGCCAAAGCCGGCGCTGCAGCACCATCCATCGACCTGGCGCGCCGAACGGCAATCCGACGTTCGAGCGTGCTGGCCAGCTTAGTGAGAGTCCAGCAGACGACGAAATAGATGATGGCGAGTATGAAGTAGACTTCGAACGGCTTGGTCAGAAGCCGGTTGTTGATCTGTCCCGCCGCGAAGGTCAGCTCTGGCACGTTGATGATGTAGCCCAACGTCGTCTCTTTGATGGTGGAGACGAACTGGCTGATGATGCTCGGGATCATGTTGAACAGCGCCTGCGGCAGGATCACGTAGCGCATCGCGCCGAGGTGGCTGTGGCCGAGCGCCCGCGCCGCGTCCATCTGCCCTCGCGGCAATGCCGTGATTCCGGCTCGCACGATCTCACTGAGAAAGGCCCCCTCGTAGATGACCAAGGTGGCGAGCATGGTCACGAAGCCGGGAACGCTCTCGCCGATCAGGAGCGGCAGCAGGAAATAGACCCAGAGGATGATCAGCAGCAGCGGAACGCCGCGCACGACATAGACCAGCGCCGTCGCCGGCCAGCGCAGCACGGGCCAAGGCGATAGACGCGCGAGCGCCATCGCCACGCTGAGCGGGAATGCCAGCGCAATTCCAAGAATCGACAGGATCAGGGTCGCGGCGATCCCGCCGAGCGGGCCGTTCGGAAACTGGCCGACCAGCAGCAGCAGCCAGTTGTCGCTGACGATGCCTATCATGTTGAACAGGAGCGTCATGTCAGAGCGCTCCCGCCATGCGGCTGCGCCGCTCGAAATAATAGCCAAGCCACATCAGGAGCAGCGAGCACACGAGGTAGAAGACGGTCGCGATCAGGTAGGTCTCGAAAGCGCGGAAGCTCTGGTTTTCGACCTCCTTCACCGCATGCGTGAGCTCGGTGACGCCGATCGCCATGGCAAGACTGCTGTTCTTGAACAGCGACACCGTGTGGTTCACCAGCGCCGGCATCGCATTTCGGACCGCCTGCGGCAGCAGGATGTAAGTCATCGCGCCGAGATAGCTGTGACCCAGCGCGCGAGCGGCCTCCCACTGGCCCTTGGGCACGGCGCGCAAGCCCGACCGATGGTCTTCGCTGAAATATGCGGCCTGACACAGTCCGAGCGCGATCACCGCGAAGATTGCCTCGCCGTTCTGATCGGACAGCCAGACCTGGAGCCGCTCGGGCAGCAGGCTGGAGACACCGAAATACCAGAGCATCAGCTGCACCAGTGTCGGCACGTTGCGGTGATAGGCAACGTAGGCCTCGACCAGGGCGTCGGCGATCCGGCCCGGCAGCATTCGAATTGCAAGGAGGGTGATACCGAGGCTCATGGCGAGCAGCCAGGAGCCTGCGAAGATGATGAAGGTCATCTTCACCCCGTGGACGAGCATGCGGCTGAACTCGGGGTTCAGCAGGATCGCCATGAGGTCGAAGCCCTTCATCGCACCCTCCGCTCTAGGTGACGGCTGGAGGGCTGGCGGGGTGCTCGGGACGGACCGTCGACAGTCCGCCCGGCACCTGCAGGGTCGGTGTGATCTCGATATGGCCGATGTTTACCGCCACTGGCGCGGCAATGGCGAAAGCGATCGTGTCGGCGATGTCCTCCGGTTTGGGCAGCTCGAATCCGTCGATGAAGGCAGCGCGGGTCGCGGCGGAGTCGCCGTGGACGTGAGCGAAGATATCGGTCTCGACCCGCCCCGGGCAGATCTCGGTGATGCGAACACGCTTGCCGAAGGCATCGATCCGGAGCTGACGGGACAGCATGCTGACCGCCGCCTTGGTGGCGTGGTAGGTCGAGTTGCCGCCGAAATTATAGGCGCCGGCGATTGAAGTGATGTTCACGACGTGACCGCGGTCGCGCGCCACCATGCCGGGCACGACGAGGCGGCACAGATGCAGGACGGCCCCCAGATTCACGCCGAGCAGTAGCTCGATATCCTCGGCATCCGCCTGCAGGAATTTCTTGGGCCGGTCGACGCCGGCGCAGTTGACGAGAACGTCGAATTCGACGCTGCCGGCGAGCTTGGTAAGCGCAGGCAGATCGCGAACGTCGACGGCATGGGGAATGCAGCCGGTGCGATCTGCCAGCGCCTTCAGTGGATCGGCGCTACGCGCCAACGCGTGCACCTGCAGTCCCTCGCGCGCCAGGCGCTCGACGACGGCGAGGCCGATGCCTGACGAGGCGCCGGTGACGAGAGCCGTCCTGTAGTCGGAAAATGGCATCTGAGTCCTCGCTGTTCTCCAGAGGCTACCGACGGAGCAGTTCCGCCGCCAAGATGGAATCACTTTGGCGGGATAAGGGGCGCTTATGATGGGCCACGCCCGGGGCCGCCGGCGATCAGGTGCGACACCGGCGCGATCTCGCCACCGGCGGTCTCGATCGCCGCACGGATCGTCCGGGCGAACTCGACCGCGCCCGGGGTGTCGCCATGCAGCAGGATCGATGTGGCCTGCATCGGCAGCGCCCGGCCGGTCGCGGTGATGACGACGCCGTCGCAGAGCAGGCGCTGCACCCGTTCGAGCACGAGCGCCGGGTCGTGAATGACCGCGCCGGCCGTGCCCCGTGGCACGAGCAGTCCGTCATCGTCGTAGGCGCGATCCGCGAGGAAAGTGGTGGCGACGCGCAGGCCGCAGGCCGCCGCCGCCCCCTCGATGGCGCGGCTGGTCGACGATACGATGAGGAGCTCTCGATCGAAGGCGGCGACAGCGCGGACCAGCGGTTCGGCGAGTTTGGCGTTGGCGGCCACCATGTTGCCCAAGGCGCCGTGGAAACTCATGTGGGTCATGCGGTAACCGGCTGCGCGGACGATCCCTGCAAGCGCGCCGAGCTGATAGGTGACCATCGCCGCGAGCTCGGTAGGATCGATGTGCATCGCCCGGCGGCCGAAGCCCTGGCGATCCGGGAAGCCGACATGGGCGCCGACATCGACACCCCGCGCCTTTGCCGATTCCACGGTGCGCTGCATGATCAGCGGGTCGCCCGCGTGAAAGCCGCAGGCGATGTTGGCCGACGAGACGAGGCCGAGCAGAGCGTCGTCGTCGCCCATGGACCAGGGACCGTAGCCCTCGCCCAGATCCGCATTGAGATCGATCTTCATTCGGCGTCACTCCCGTGCGGCTGCAATCCGATCAGCGGCGCGCCGTATCCCACCGTCGCGCCATGCTCGGCGAACGTCTCGACCACCATGCCGTCCTCCGGGGCCGGGACCGGAAGCAAGAGCGGTCCGATCTGGAGAAAGGCGAGCGGCGTGCCGGCCGCAACTTCGTCGCCGACGGCGACCGATGGTTGCGAGCGCAATGGATGGCGGTCGAGGTAGAGACCCGGCACCGGTGCCCGAATGATCTGCGTGGGGGAAGAAGACAGCGCCGCCGTCGCAGCCTCGATCATTTCGACTTCGACTCGGGCGCCGTCATGCCGCAGGCGCAGCACCCCGGCTGGGCCTTTCAGCTCGAGCAGGCCGATGTCGGTCGCCGCGAGGAAGGCGCAGAGCTGGTCGACATGGTCGAGCGGGTTGGTCATCGCACCGCTCCCTGGTTGCAGTAGAGCTCGACCAATCGGCGGGCGTTGCTCAGCCAGCGCCGGGTCGCCGCCGACGCGTCCAGCGCCTCGTCCCAGCTGCACAGCACGAAACGAATCCGGCTGCCGATGGGAGCCTGGCCGAGGCGCCAGAGGTCGGCGTCGATGACGGTGCCGATCTTGGGATAGCCGCCCGATGGCTGCGCATCGCGCATCTGGATGATCGGCTGGCCGCCGTGGGGGACCTGGATCACGCCTGGGACAATGCCGTGGGAGCGCAGCTCCATGGGTCGCTGCGGCCTGAGTTCGGGGCCGGCGAGACGATAGCCGTAGCGGTCGCTCTGTGACGTAATCTTCCAAGGCTCGGACCATAGCGCCTCGTGGGAAGACGGCGTGAAGCTATCGTATTCGGCAGCCGGCAGCACCCGCACGGCGGTCAACCCGTCCACCTCCAATGGCAAGGCGAGGCCGGGCGGCGTGATGCCGAAGCCTGTCTTGGCGCGACCGGGGGGCTCGGCAATTGGCAACCGATCGCCGTCGCGCAGCGGACGGCCCTCTAACCCGCCGAAGGCGCCGCGCAGCTGGGTACTGCGTGAGCCGAGCACCGAGGGAACATCGATCCCGCCCGCGATGCACAGGTAGACGCGGCTGGCGCGCCAGGTCGCAGTTGAGGGAACGGCGAGCGAGAGGACCTGGCCGGCATCGGCGCGGTGCGCCCACCATGGTAGCACTGGCGCCTCGTCGAGCCGCGGCGCGCAATCCGCGCCGGTCACGGCGAACACCGTCGAATGGGTGAAGCGGACGCGGAACGGGAACAGCGGTATCTCGAGGGCTGCCGCATTCTCCTCGTTGCGCAGCAGGATGTTTCCAGCGGCGAGCGCCAACGGGTCCATCGCACCCGATGTCCCGACGCCGAGGTTGAGCGCGCCGGTGCGGCCGAGATCTTGCACCGTGGCGAGCGCGCCGGCCGACAGCACCTCGATCATCGCAGCACCCGGATGGTTTTGAAGCGGATGCAGTCACCGGGCTGCAGCAGCGCTGGCGGCGTGCGCTCGACATCGAAGAATGCGACCTCGGTGCTGCCGATCGTATTCCAGCCGCTCGGCCCATCGGAGGCAGAGACGCCGGTCTGACTGCCGCCGATGGAGACGGCGCCGCGTGGGATGCGCAGCACCGGCACCTTGCGCCGCGGCGTCGCGATGCGCTGGTCCATGCCACCGAGATAGCAGTACCCGGGATGGCTGCCGAGGGCGTAGACGGTGTAAGTCGGTGCGCTGTGGATCGCGACGATATCGTCGACGCTCAATCCGGTGTGGGCCACGACATCGGCCATGTGCGGGCCGCCGTCGCCGCCATAGACCACCGGCAGATCAAGGCAGCGCCCGGCGACAGGAAGCGGCTCGAGGGCGTGCCACAGCTCGATCAGTCTGTGCTCGATTTGTCCCCGGTGCCGCGGCGGCTCGGCGAAAGCGATCATGAGGTTGTTCATGCCCGGCACGGCCTCCCGAACGCCGGGCAGACGGCCCGCCTCCAGCGCCAGGGCCCAGATGCGGCACTGCGTCGTCAGCGAGGTCTCGCCCGGAGCTTCGAACAGCAGCGCGGTCGTTCCCAGCAGGCTGAGTTGTGGCAGGTCCGTCGTCATGCCTTGCCGCTCCCGCACAACTGCTGCTCGAGATGGTGAATGCTGACGCCGCCCCTGATGAACGCGGCATCCCTGACGAGCCGCCGGTGCAGCGGCAGGTTGGTCGCGATTCCTTCCACGCGCATTTCGTCGAGGGCGATGCGCAGCCGGTCCAGGGCCTCGGCGCGATTCGCGCCGTGCACGACGAGCTTGCCGATCAGCGAGTCGTAATATGGCGGCACGCGATATCCGCTGCTGGCATGGCTATCGATGCGCACGCCGGGGCCGCCGGGGAGCTCCCAGGCGGTGATCACACCGGGGGACGGCACGAACGTGTCGGGATCTTCGGCGTTGATCCGGCATTCGAAGGCATGACCGCGGCAGACGATGTCGGCTTGCGCGAACGGCAGCGCCTCGCCCTGAGCCACACGAATCTGCGCCTCGACGATATCGATCCCAGCGGTCATCTCGGTGACGGGGTGTTCGACCTGCAGGCGCGTATTCATCTCGATGAAGTAGAACGCGTCATCCTCGACGAGGAACTCGAACGTGCCGACGCCGCGGTATTCGAGCTGCCGGCAGGCCTCCGCGCAGCGCTCGCCGATCTGCGCCAGCACGTCCTGGTCCAGTCCCGGTGCCGGCGCCTCCTCCAGCACCTTCTGGTGCCGTCGCTGCAGCGAGCAATCGCGGCTGCCGAGCCAGACGGCATTGCCATGGGTATCGGCAATCACCTGGATCTCGACATGTCGCGGCCGGCGCAGGAATTTCTCGATGTAGATCGCGCTGTTGGCGAAGCCGCGCCGCGCCTCTTCCCGCGTCACGGCGATCGCATCGATGAGGCCAGCCTCGCTCTCCACCATGCGCATGCCGCGTCCACCGCCGCCGCCCGCCGCTTTCAGGATCACGGGGTAGCCGATCTGCCGCGCGGTTGCGCGCGCGAGATCGAGGTCGTCGCCGAGCGCCGCATCCGGACCGGGTACGCAGGGAACGCCGGCGGCGCGCATCGCCCGCTTGGCCGCGACCTTGTCGCCCATGACGCGCATCACCGCGGCCGTCGGGCCGATGAAGGTCAGGCCGGCAGCTTCGACCTGCTCGGCGAAGCCAGGGTTCTCGGACAGGAACCCGTAGCCCGGATGGATCGCCTCCGCTCCGCTGACCTCGGCGGCGAACAGCAACGCCGTCTGGTTGAGATAGCTCTGCGCTGCCGCGGCCGGCCCGATGCAGATGGCCTCGTCGGCATGATGCACGTAGGGCGCATCGCGATCGGCCTCCGAATGGACGACGATGGTGCGCAGCCCGAGCCGCCGGCAACCACGCTGGATGCGCAGCGCGATCTCGCCCCGGTTGGCTATGAGGACCGAGCCGAACATGTGCCTACCTGATCCGCATCAGTTCTTGCCCGGCCTCGACCTCCTGCCCGGTGGAGACGAGAATTGCGATCACGGCGCCGTCCCGATCGGCACGGACCTCGTGAAACATCTTCATGGCTTCGATGACGCACAATGTCGTGCCGGCGGTGATCGCCTGGGCCACCGTGACGAAGGGCGGCGCGTCAGGATCGGGCTGCAGATAGGCAACGCCAAACAGCGGCGCGACGACGCCATCCGCCGCGGCGTTGACCGGTGCCGGTTGCGCAGGCTCGGGACGGCTCGGGGGGCGCGCCGTGGCGGCGACCACTGGCACCGCCGGCCGCGATTCGGTCGGCTGCGGTCGGCGCACCAGCCGCAATGACATGCCGCCCTGGCTGAACTCCATCTCGGCCAGATCGGAAGCCGCCATGGCGTCAATCAGTGACTTGATACGATCGAGATCCATGCTCCGGCCGTTCGTCGAGGTCGGCGCCCGCGGCGTCGCTACCTACCGACGAACGCTACCGCTGGCGGTCTTCCCCGACCAAGACGGTTTGGCTTTGCCCATATAAGAGAGCGCTATGACGCTTTCTGCGCCCGCTCCTCGGCGACGACGAGATTGCCAGGCAGCCCAGCAACGAGCTCGAGCAGGATTTCCTTGATGGCCTGGGCCGGCTCCGATAGCGGCAAATGATCGGACTGGCACAATGCCAACGGCGCCTCGATGATCGGATCGACGATGCGGGACTGCCAGCCGCCGCAGGAGCCCGCCACCTGTCGGGCCATCGATTCCGGCAGGATCGTCGCGCCGAGCCCGTCGGCGATCACCGCCGTCAATGTGCTCGCCGATTCGATTTCCGCGACGACCTTCGGCGCCTGACCGATCGCCGCAAAGGCTTCGTTCACCATCTTGCGCACGACGTTGTAGGGACGGGCGAGATAGAGATCCATGTCGGCCAGCGCTGGCACGCTGATCTCGCCCGGCGGGGCCATCATGCTGGCGGGGCCGACCACGTAGAGCTGTTCGCGCAGCAGCGGCACGAACGAGAGGCCATGAACGGCCGTCTTGCCGCCGTAGAGCACGGCGAGATCCATCCGGCCGTTCATGACGAGCTCCGAGAGCGTCGTTCCGTAGGTCTCGTTGAGGTAGAGCAGGATGCCAGGGTGGCGGGCGCGCACGGTCCGCAGCAGCGGCAGCGCGAGTCCGGCCGCGGCCGTTCCAGGCGCAAGTCCGACGGCGACCGCACCGGAGATGCTCTTGGCCGCCGCGCTCATATCGGCGCGCGCCTGCTCGCATTGACGCAAGATGAGCTGCGCGTGGCGATACAGCACCTTGCCCGCTTCCGTGGGCACGACGCCGCTTTTGGTGCGCACCAGGAGCTGCTGGCGGACCTCGCCCTCCAAGGTCGCGAGCTGCTGGCTGAGCGCCGGCTGCGCGACATGGAGCACATCGGCGGCCTGCGTCAGGCTGCCGACGTCGACGATCTTCACGAAATACTGAAGACGCCTCAGATTCACCTTGTCCCTCGGATCGATCGGCGCAGCGGCCTTCCCGGCTGCGCGGCATTCAACGGGGCGCCGAGGAGGAATCCAACCATAAGATATGCCTATCAGGCCAGATTGAACTCGTGTTGGTCAGCGCCGGCGGCTGTCTTTAGCGTCGCACCTCTCCAGACCGGGGTCAATTGCCATGAACCGTTCTCGTATTTCCGCGCGCGTCAGACGCATCAAGCCTTCGCCCAGCACGGCGGCTGCGGATCGGGCGAGCGCGCTCAAGCGCGAGGGCAAGAGCATCGTCAGCCTTGTGGTCGGCGAGCCGGATTTCGACACGCCCGCGCATATTCGCACTGCCGCCGTCTGGGCGATGGAGAAGGGAGAGACGCGGTACACGGTGCTTGCCGGCACGCTGGAGCTGCGCCAGGCGATCGTCGCCAAGCTGAAGCGCGAAAACGGCCTCGTCTACGATCCCGCGGAGATCGTCGTCACCAACGGCGCCAAGAGCGCCATTTACAGCGCGCTCGAAGCGACCCTCGAGGCCGGCGACGAGGTGATCATCCCAGCGCCCTATTGGGTGTCCTATCCGGACATGGTGCTCGCCTGCGAAGGAATACCTAAGATCGTGGCCTGTCCGGAAAGCCAGAGCTTCAAGATCTCGCCGGCCCAGCTGGAGGCGGCGATCTCGGAGAAGACGCGCTGGCTGTTGATCAACTCGCCATCGAACCCGACCGGCGCAAGCTATTCCGCAGCGGAATATCGCGGGATTGCCGAGGTTCTCGCCCGCCATCCGCATGTGCTGGTCATGACCGACGACATCTACGAACACATCCGTTTCGACGGCGAGAGTACGCCGCATCTGCTCAACGCAGCACCCGAGCTGCGTGAGCGCGTCCTCGCCATCAACGGCGTATCCAAGACCTATGCGATGACCGGCTGGCGCATCGGCTGGATCGCCGGCCCCGCGGACCTCGTCGGCGCGCTGAATACGCTGCTGTCGCAGGCCTCGGGCAATGCCTGCTCGATCAGCCAGGCGGCGGCGGTCGCGGCGCTCACCGGCGACCAGAGCTTCGTTGGCGAGACCGTTGCGACTTATCGGGCGCGTCGCGATCGCACGCTCGCGCGTATCAACGCGATCCCCGGGCTGAGTTGCCGGCCGCCCGACGGAGCGTTTTATCTCTACGTCAATTGTGCAGGCCTGATCGGCCGGACAACGCCGGCCGGGACTCGCCTCGAGAGCGACAGTGACGTCGTGATGTACTTGTTGGAGGCGGCCGGCGTGGCCGTCGTCCAGGGCACCGCCTACGGTCTGTCGCCATTCTTCCGTGCCTCGATCGCGACATCGCAAGCGGCGCTCGACGAAGGCACGGATCGCATCGCCCGTGCAGTTGCCGAGCTGCACTAACCTGAAATTGATCGAAAGCATCCTCCATGACCAATCCCGGAATCGTCAGAAACCCCTCCGCTCCCCAGGTCGACCCGTCCACCGTCGCCAAGCTGCGGAGCATCGCGGTGGCGCTGCTGAGCGATCAACTGCACCGCAACTGCGGCAGCATCGGTCTTCGCGCCTACCATTCGCCCGCCCCCATGGCCGGCACGGCGGTGACCGTGAAGACGCGTGGCGGGGACAACCTCGCCATTCTGCGCGCCTATGATTTCTGCCGGCCCGGAGACGTCATGGTGGTCGATGCCGGCGGAGACACTACCAACGCTCTGGTCGGTGGCATCATGACCTTCGCCGCCGCTTCGCTGGGTCTCGCCGGCATGGTGCTCGATGGCGCCATTCGGGACGCGGCCGAAATCGGCGCACGAGCTTTTCCCGTTTATGCCCGCGGCGTGAACCACCGCGGCCCCTACAAGGACGGTCCAGGGGAGATCAACGTGCCGATCACGGTCGGCGGTATGGTGGTCAATCCGGGAGACGTGATCGTCGGGGACCAAGATGGACTTCTCGCCTTCCCGCCCGGTCTTGCCGCAAGCGTGATCGAGAAGGCGATGGCTCAACATCAGAAGGAGGAGGCGACGATGCAGGCCATTCGCGAGGGCCGCTGGGACCGTTCCTTTGTCGACGCGCTGGAAGCGCGCTGCGCCAATTGAGCGCGTTTCTGCCTCTGTTAAAGCTTGCTGCGGCGTCTTCACGCCAGAACAACCGCAGAGCCAGGTGAACTCTTGAGATAAGGACACCGGGCGGAGTCACGGATATGCGCTCTTGAGATCATGGCTCGCGGCGCAGCCCGGACAGCGAAATCGCAACCCCGGCCGCTACCAACCAGCCAGTTCGCAGGTACTTCCTGCAGGCTGGAAACGCCGCACCAAAACGTGAAGCGTGCCAATGTCCTGGTTACTCGGCAGCGCTCCCTACTTCACCAACGCACAGCCGCCCTCCACCATTGGCCGGAACGCCTGGTCTGCCGGGATCGTCGAAACAAGCTTGTAATAATCGTACGGATATTTCGTCTCCTCCGGCTTCTTGACCTCGAACAGGTACATCGGATGCACGACGCGGCCATCCTGACGGATCGCGGTATCGCCGAAAAGCCTATCGTGGCCTTTGAACGTCTTCATCTGCGGCACGACGTCCTTGGCGTTGTCGCTGCCAGTAGCGGCGACCGCGTTGAGGTAGGCGAGCGTGGAGGCGTAGACGCCGGCTTGATTGCCGCTCGGCATTTTGCCGTTCATGCCGGGGCGTGCCGCAAAGCGTTTGGCGAAGGCACGGGTGTCGTCGTTCATGTCCCAGTAAAAAGCCTCCATGAGTTGCAGTCCTTGAGCGACCTTCAATCCCATTCCGTGGACGTCGTTGATGAAGAGGAGGAAGGCAACGAGCTTCTGTCCGCTCTGCTGGATACCGAACTCAGCCGCCTGCTTCACCGCGTTGATGGTGTCGCCGCCTGCATTGGCAAGCCCGATCACCTGGGCTTTCGAGCCCTGCGCCTGAAGCAGGAAGGAGGCGAAGTCAGAAGTGCCGAGTGGATGCTTGGAGGAGCCGATCACCTTGCCGCCATGCGCCTCGATATATTTCTGCGCTTCCGCCTCGATGCCTTTACCGAGCGCGTAATCGACGGTGAGGAAGTACCACTCCTTGCCGCCGTGCGACATCATTGCCGCCGCCGTGGTGTTGCCGGTCGCCCAGGTGTCGTTGACCCATTGGATGGTGTTGGGCGAGCAGGCCTTGCCGGTTAGGTCGGCGCTCGCGGTGGAGGACGCCAGGAACGTCATCCGGCTGTCGCGTAGCACATTGTTGATGGAAAGGCCCACCGCCGAGTTCGGCACGTCGACGATGGCATCGACACCTTCAACATCGAGCCATTTTCGCGCAATGGCCGAGCCGACGTCCGCCTTGTTCTGATGATCGGCGTAGACGATTTCAACCTTGACGTCCTTGCCGCCGCCGGCGAAATCTTCCGCCGCCATGCGTGCGGCTTCGACCGAGCCCATGCCGTTGGTGTCTTGGAATATGCCGGAGATGTCGTTGAGCACGCCGATACGCACGACGCCATCCGAAATCTCCGCGTTCGCGGCGCCGACCCAAAAGCTTGCGGCAAGCGCAATGGTCCACCCCAGGTGCTTCATTCTTTGTCCTCCCTCACTCCCGCGAGTCGGTCGTTGCCGAAAACTGGAACCTAGACCTGCCGCTCCGGCAGACGCAGCACGAGACCGTCGAGCTCAGACGTGATCCTGATCTGGCAGGACAGCCGGCTCGTCGGCCGCCGCTCCGCGGCGGTGCCATCGAGCAGCGCGTCCTCGTCGTCGCGGACGGCCGGCAATCGCGCCAGCCAGGGCGTCGTCGACATAGACATGGCAGGTCGCGCACATGGCGTTGCCGCCGCACTCGGCGAGGATGCCGTCGAGGCCGTAGCGGGTTGCCGCCTGCATCGCACTCTCCCCGTCGCTGGCGTCGAGGTGATCGCTATTGCCGTTGGAATGAACGAAAGTAATGGCTGGCATCAAAGGTCCTCGTCAGGCCGGGGTGATGGATATCGGCAGGCTCTCTAGCCCGCGCAGCGTGTTGTTGTAGCGGCGCTCGACGGGACCGGAGATTTCGATCGATGCAACCCTTCGCGCGATCGCGGACAGCACCACCTCACCTTCGAGCCGCGCTACCAACTGGCCAACGCACATGTGAATGCCGGAGCCGAAGCCGACATGGCCCGAAGTCTTGCGGGTGATGTCGTAGCGATCGGACTCGATCCAGCGGCGCGGGTCGCGGTTCGCCGCGCCGAGGAACATCAGGACCTTCTCGCCCTCGCCGACGCGCGTGCCGCCGATCTCGACCTCGCGCGTCGTGGTGCGGAAGAAGGTCTGCACCGGGCTTTCGAAGCGAACGGCTTCCTCGAAGGCGTTGCGCGCCAGCGACGGATCGGCCCGCAGCCGCGCGAATTCCTTCGGAAAGCGTGCCAGGCAATAGAGAGCGGCTCCGATGCCATAGACTGTGGTGTCGAGGCCTGCGGACAGCAGTGAGCGCACGAGCAACGGCGCCTCATCCGACGTGATCTCGCCAGTGTCGGAGAACGCATGGATACAGGCGCCAAAGCCGCCAGGCTTAAGATTCGGTCGCTGGCACTGCTCGGCGACATAGGCCTGGTGCGGCGCCGATCGCTCGATTGCGGTCTGACGTAGCTCGTTTGGCGGGCCGAAGGCATTGAAGACGAGACCAGCATAAGGAATCAGGTGCTCGCGCCCTTCCGCCTTCAGTCCGAGCGCATCCGGAAATACAGACAACGGATAGGCCTCTGCGAGATCGGCGACCGCATCGAATTTGCGCCGCTGCAGCAGCTCGTCGATCTTGGCTTCGGCCGCCAAAGCGAAGCCGTCGCGGATCCGCTTCATGGTCGCGGGCGACAGCACCTTTGACAGCACGGCGCGGGTGCGGGTGTGCGCGGGGGGATCGGCCTCCAGGATCAGGCTCGGCGGCCGCCAGGGCTTTTCCTTCTTGAAGTCGGAAAGACCGACGCCGCGGCTGGAACAGAAGGTCTGGGGATCGTTGAGGACTGAATAGACCTCGGCATAACGCGCCACGCCGTAGACGTTCCATTTATCGAGATAGACGACAGGGCCGGCCTCTCGCAGCCTTTCATGGGTCGGATAGGGATCGTCGAAGAACGAGATCGCGAAGGGGTCGACGTCAAGGTGTGGAATGGCCATTGGACCGGCGGTCGAAGCACAGGCGCTCGGTACAGTCATTGCAGTCCTCGCAAATTTGGGCTTGTGAAGCGTTCGCGCATGTCCTTATTTCTGGAGCAGCGCATGAAGCGAGCCCCGACGTGATGCAGCCACCGACCAGCAAATCGAGACACAACACCGCGACTGAAGGCGATGCGCCGCTGCTCGATCTCGACCGCTACATCCCGGCTCTGATCACCTTCATCGCCAATAAATTGTCCAAGAGCGCGAACGCGTTCTATCAGCCCGCGTTCGGCGTCAACGTCACCGAGTGGCGCATCATTGCCCTGCTCGCAATCGAGCCAGGCATTCCGGCCGCCCGCATCTGCCACGTCATCGGCTTCGACAAGGGGCCGGTGAGCAGGACGCTCGCCGCCATGGAGAAGCGAGGCCTGATCGCGATCCGCATCGACCCGAATGACGGCCGCACCCATTCGATCTCCCTGACAGCGAAGGGGCGCACCACCCACGACAAGGTGATCGCCGTGGCGCTTGGGCGCGAGCGGCGGCTGCTGTCGTGCCTTTCCAGGGATGAGCAGGAAATACTGATCGGGCTGCTGCGCCGTTTGCATGAAAATCTCGGCGCGGTGACGGATACCGATAGCTAAGCCAGGGCGCACAGCACGATGTGCACGCAAGGCTTCGTTACCTTCACGCTTGCGCCGGCGTTTGCTGGCGATACCATCCCTGCCGAACATCGGTCCTCCCAGGAAAGGCGTAGCGGTTGTCCCGCCATCTTCCCTTGCGCGAAGGTTCGCATGAATTAGTTGCCTAGGCAACAAAAAACCTTTGCCTCCGGCTTGAACCCTCCCTTCCTTATTCGCGAACCTCTCCTGGTTCGCGGATAGGCGGCAACCGCTTATAGACCCTTTGTCGATTGCGAGGGGCCGACAATCCGCCGTCTGGCAGAGCATCCTGGCAGCGCGCGCGGCGAGATGCTCAATGTCGAGCCATCGGAAAGGATCGCTACTAACATAGAGGCCAAGTTCGAGACGGCGCTAGCGGTTTAATGTCAACCCGGGACTGCCGAGAGGATGAAGAGATAAAGTCCGTAAATGCGAGAGCGAAGGGAGCCGCCGTCATTGGGAGCTTGCTGGCTCGCGCAGCGTATCTACCGGGTCGCACCCAAGCGGCACGACCGAGGAGAGCAGCGCGCTGCTAGGGGCGGTCGAGACACCCCCGGTATCGATTCTCCGGACCATCCTTAGAAAAAAGACGCATTCAAATGGCGAAGGGTAGCTGACCTCTCGCTAGCCAGCGGCGGCGACTGTTCCATAGATGGTCAAGAGGCCAAGTCCCATCGCGATGTTTCCGATAACGAACTGCAAAGACCGGTTGACCCAAGTTAAGGTTCGGGCTGAGATGACTAAGGGAACCGCAATCAGCGACGACAGTGCGGCCATCCCCATCATCGAGCCCATACCAAATAGTAACACGTAAAGTATCCCCGCTAGATGGTTCGGCGCTTGTGAGACGGTTAAGACGAGGAGCGCGGCTGAGCCTGCCATCCCATGCATGAGCCCGACCGCCAGCGTCCGCCAGCGCGCACCATGGTCATGATCATGCGCGCGCGCCTCAGGGCGCCAAATTTCGCTCTTGTGACTAGGAGCACGAAAATCTGAGATGTGATGGTGAACATGGACACGTTCGCGCCATAAGCGCCATATGACGTTGCTTCCTAACAGAATCAACATGAAGCCGACGGCCGCCTCTAGCGGTTGCGAAACGCCCGGCGGAATTGCATATCCGAGCACCAAAGCCGCCCCGGAGAACAGGAACAAAGTGATGGTGTGTCCAATTCCCCACGTCAACCCATGCTTGACGATCTCGCCCACATCGCTGCGGCGCGCCGCAATGCTCGATACCGCCGCAATGTGATCGGCCTCGAGCGCGTGCTGCATGCCCAGCAGCAGTCCCAGCCCCAATATTCCGAACATGGCAAGATCCAATCATCAAGAGGGAAATACGGTGTCCTTCAGCAACTTGCTTTGCCGTCGTATCCAACCGTACCACTCCTCAAATCCTGCGCCGTTTCTGGCCGAGACCTGCAGAACCTCGATGGCCGGGTTGACGTCTCTGGCGTATGCCACCGCGCGATCGACATCGAAATCCACATGCGGAAGCAAGTCGAGCTTGTTCAAGATCATGAGGTCAGCCGACCGGAACATGTGAGGATATTTGATCGGCTTGTCCTCTCCCTCGGTCACTGAGAGGATGACGACCCTTGCATGTTCGCCAAGGTCGAACATCGCAGGACAAACTAGATTTCCGACATTCTCGATCATCACGATCGATTCCGGCGGTGGACGCAGCTCTGAAAGAGCGCGCGCAATCATGTCGGCCTCGAGATGGCAACCCGTGCCCGTATTGACCTGGACTGCTGGGGCGCCTGCGCGTCGAATTCGCTCCCCATCATTGGCCGTCACCTGGTCTCCTTCGATGACGAAGAGATTGACCTCGTGATGAAGGTCGCCAATGGTTCGCTCCAGCAGCGTGGTCTTGCCGGCGCCGGGCGAGCTTGCGAGGTTCAGGGCCAGGATTTCGCGACCGGCGAACCAGGCCCGGTTCCTTGCTGCCAAAACGTCGTTCTTGGCGAGGATCCGGGCTTCCAGATCGAGCACCAGGCCCGCAGCTTCGTCATGATTGGTATGCCCGTGTTCGTGGGC
This sequence comes from Bradyrhizobium zhengyangense, assembly GCF_022012435.1. Taxonomy (GTDB): domain Bacteria; phylum Pseudomonadota; class Alphaproteobacteria; order Rhizobiales; family Xanthobacteraceae; genus Bradyrhizobium; species Bradyrhizobium zhengyangense. The sequence goes on along the minus strand of NZ_JAKLUA010000009.1, from coordinate 199,540 downwards.
ATGGTCATGCGAATGTCGGCGTCCATGATGTCCGTGATCATGATGGTCATGATGATGGTGATCATGGCCGTGTCCAGCGTGAGAGTGGACGTGGGCGGGATCATGGTCATGCGAATGGGCGTGAGCAACGCCATCCGCGTGGACATGGAAATGATCATGCAGGTGCTCACCGGTCTCCCCACCGCCCAGGCTCGCTTCATGTCCGGTCTGGAGATTGATCACCGTGGCACCCGCCTTGGCGCCGCAACCGCAATGTCCGCACATCAGGCAGCCTCCCCTTCGATCTCCATGCTTCTGATCTTCAATTCCTCGCCCTGAAGGCGCGTAAACTGCCGCGAGCCACAAGGGCACGGCGCAAACAGGCTCGCCTGCTCGAATTCCGAACGACACGTCGCGCACAGCGCTCGCCCGGCCACGCGCCTGATGTCGAGCGCTGTGCCGTCAAGAGGCGTCCCGCGGGCGACGGTCTCGAAGCAGAATGCGATCGCCTCTCCCATCACGCCGGAGAGATCTCCAACATCGACGGTGATGCGGCGGACCTTGCGGCCCTTGGCGGCATCGCTGACGATCGCCACGATGTTACGGGTGATGCCGAGCTCGTGCATGGGTCCTCTCAGCAGATCCGAGGCAGCTGTTCGCCGACGAGCATGTCGACCATTCGGTGTCCGCCAAAGCTCGTCCGCATCATGACGCGGCTATCCTGGTCCGAGGTGATCCGGCCGATACGGGCGGCATCCAAACCCAGTGGATCTCGCCGCATGGCAGCCAGCGCGGCTTCGGCCTGATCGGGGGGAACGATCACGACGATCTTGCCCTCATTGGCGAGATAGAGCGGATCGAGCCCAAGCACCTCGCAGAACGCCTTCACTTCCTCGCGGATCGGCGTCATGCCCTCCTCGATCTCGATGGAGACCCCCGAGCCGTCCGCGATCTCGTTCAGCACCGTCGCGACGCCGCCGCGCGTCGCGTCCCGAATGAAGCGAGTGCCCGGTGCGGCGGCGAGGATCGCGCCGATCAGCTCGTGCAGACAGGCGCAATCGCTGGCGATCGGCGTCTCGAGCGCCATGTCGCCGCGGGCGCACAGGATGGCGGCACCGTGGTCACCCAGCAGTCCGTTCACGAGGACGGCGTCGCCGGCGCGGGCCTTGTCCACGCCGAGCGCGAGCGAGGCAGGGATCGCGCCTACGCCCGTGGTCGTGATGAAGATCTTGTCGCACGCTCCCCGTGGCACGACCTTGGTGTCGCCCGTGACGATCTGCACCCCCGCTTGCGAAGCCGTTCGCGCCATGGAAAGCGCGACCTGTCGCAAGAGATCGATCTGCACGCCCTCCTCGATGATGACCGCGCAGGACAGATACATGGGCACCGCCCCGCCGACGGCGAGATCGTTCACCGTGCCGCAAACCGCGAGCTTTCCGATATCGCCGCCCGGGAAGAACAGGGGATCGACCACGAAGGAGTCGGTCGTAAAGGCGAGCCTGTCGCCATGGGCTGCGAAGACCGCCAGATCGAACCGCGCCTGATCCTCGAGCGGCTCACAGGCGTGCTCGCCGAAGGCCGTCAGAAACACGTCGTCAATCAGGTCCTTCATGGCTTTGCCGCCGCCGCCATGAGCCAGCGTCACCGAGCTGACATTGACTTTGCCGCGCGTGCGCGTCTTGACGAAGGGGACGAAATTCATACGACCTCCGCTTGGCGCTTTTGGCCGCCATACTGGTAGTAGGCAGCACAGGCTCCTTCGGAGGACACCATCAGTGCTCCGAGAGGCGTTTCCGGCGTGCATGAGGTGCCGAACACCTTGCATTGCCACGGCTTGAGTGCGCCCTTCAGCACCTCGCCGCACTGGCACGATTTCGGGTCGGCGATCCTGACGTTGGGAATCGCGAATTTGCGCTCCGCGTCGAAATGCACATAAGCATCGCGCAGGCGCACGCCGGAATGATCGATCGATCCAAGCCCGCGCCACTCGAAGAACTCGCGCAATTCGTATACTTGGGCCACCGCGCGCAGCGCCGCGTTGTTGCCCTCGCTCGGCACGACGCGGGCATACTGGTTCTCGACCTCGACCCGCCCCTCCGCGATCTGCTTCAGCAGCATCCAGATAGACTGGAGGATGTCGAGCGGCTCGAAGCCGGCGACCACCATCGGCTTGCGATAGAAATTGGCGATGAACTCGTAAGGAGCCGTGCCGATCACCATCGACACGTGGCCGGGCCCGAGGAAGCCGTCGAGCTGCAGGCCGGGACTGTCGAGGATCGCCTTGATGGTCGGAACGATCGTGATGTGGTTGCAGAACACGGAGAAGTTCCGGATCCCCTCGCTCTCCGCCTGCAGGATCGTCAATGCGGTCGACGGCATGGTGGTCTCGAAGCCGAGGCCGAAGAAAACGACCTCGCGAGCGGGATTGCGCCGAGCGAGCTGGAGCGCGTCCATCGGCGAATAGACCATGCGCACGTCGGCACCATCCGCCTTGGCCTGCAGGAGGCTCTTCCGCGAGCCGGGCACGCGCATCGCGTCTCCGAAGGTTGTGAAGATGACCTTCGGGTTCTCCGCGATCGCGACGCAATCATCGACCCGTCCCATCGGCAGGACGCAGACCGGACATCCCGGACCATGAACCAGCTCGATAGCCTTGGGCAACATGCCCTCGAGCCCATAGCGGAAGATCGAATGGGTGTGCCCGCCGCAGACCTCCATCAGGTAAAGCGGCCGGCCCTCCGGAAGTTTCATGCCGGAAACCAGCGACTCGATCTCGCCGATGAGTACGCGCGCCTTTTCGCCGTCGCGGAATTCGTCGACATATTTCATGCCACGGCTCCCTTCGTTCGCGCCGATCCCCGGTCGTCAGCCAAGAGCGTGTGAACGAGATCCCAGAGGATGTGGTAGGCGGTTACATGGCACTCCTGGGTGCGATGGATCGACGTCGTCGGGACGACCAGGCAATGGTCGACGACACCCGCGGTTTTCATCTTTCCGCCGTCGCCGCCCGCAAGCCCAATGGTCACGAGGCCCATCTCCTTCGCCTTGGCAAAGGCGGCCATCAGGTTCGACGAATTGCCGCTGGTGGAGATGCCAATGAGCGCATCGCCTTTCCGCCCCTGGGCCACGATCTGGCGGACGAAGACGTGATCGAAACCGAGGTCGTTTCCGACCGCCGAGATCATCGCCAGATCGGCGACGAGGTTGGTTGCGGCCAGTGCGGGCCTGCCCGCCGTGATCGGGTGGACGAACTCCACGGCGACATGCGAGGCGTCGCAGCTCGAGCCGCCATTGCCCATCGAGAATAGCCGTCCGCCGTTGCGATAGACATCCGCGACCGTTTTCGCCGCGGCGATCAGCACCGCGGCGTTCTCGGCAAAGAAGCGCGCATTGGTGTCGCGCGAATCGCGTGCCTTCTCTTCGACCGAGAGCAGGAGGGCGGCATCCAGCCGCGCCGGCTCCTGCTGTCCGCCATGCAGAAACGGATAAAGTTCCTTCAGGTCGCTGTTGCCTGACATGGCGCTACCCTCCCGGCTCAGCTGCCGAACGCTTCATGGCTTCGATTTCAGCCTGTGCTTCACCCAGTTCTGTGAGAATCTTGAGCGTTTGCGCGGCTTCTTCCTCGTCGATCCGGCTCATCGCGAATCCGACATGGACGAGCACCCAGTCGCCGAGGCAGGCCGACGGCGGATGATCCTCGCTGACGATGCAGGCGATGTTGACCTGCCGCTTGACGCCGCTGACGTCGACGGTCGCAAGCTTTCTCGCTTCGTCGTCGATCCTTACGATCCGCCCGGGAATACCGAGACACATGACGGCTTTCCTTCCCTGAAGTCTTTGTTTGATTTCATCAGATGCGCAGCTCCAATGACGGCTTGGCCGAGAGCAAGTCCGCCATCGTTGGACGGAACGCGCGCATGTGACAGCACAGTGAACTGCTCGCGCTCCAGCCGGCGCACCACCTCCTCGAATAGGATGCGGTTCTGGAAGCAGCCGCCGGTGAGCGCGACGGTCGAGAAGCGTCGCTCGCCGTCCTCGGGGGAGCCGGCGAGCTTGCGTGTCATGGCGGCGATGGACTTGGCCAGCCCCTTGTGGAACCGTGCAGCCATCACCGGCGCCGGTGTCTTCAGGATCAGGTCACCCAGCACCGCATGCCACATCGCGAGCGGCTCGATATAGGGCAAACCCGTGCCGGCGAGATTGGGGATCGTCAGCGGATAGGCCAGCGCCTCGTCTTCATCGGCGAGAGTTTTCTCGTCGACCATGGCTTCCAGCCGCGCCGCCGCCTCGCCCTCATAGCTCTGCGCGTCCCGGCAGACATCGAGGGCGGCGGCCATGGCGTCGAACAAGCGCCCGCAGGATGATGCTGGCGGAGCGTTGATGCGGTTGCGCGCCATCGAATCCAGCAGCGCGCGCGGCTTTGCCGCCAAATATGAATGGAGCTCGAGCTCGGCGAAATTCATTGTCAGCTCGGCCCAGCTCATCTCCGCCATGAGATGCGCATAGAGATTGCGCCAGGGCTCGCGCACGGCCTGGACGCCGCCAAGCATCGGGATCGGCTTGAACGTACCGGCCCGCGTGTAGCCGACATAGTCGGCGAGCATGAACTCGCCGCCCCAGAACGTCGCGTCCTCGCCCCATCCGAGACCATCGAGAACGATCCCGAGGACCGGACGGCCGTCGAGCGCATATCCGTTCTCGGCAAGACAGGCCGCCACATGGGCGTGATGATGCTGCACCTCCATCAAAGGCAGCGTCCCGCCCGCCAGGTGCTCGCGCGCGAGCTTGGAGGACAGATATTCGGGGTGCATGTCGGCGATCACTGCCGTAGGCTCGTGCTCGAAGAGCGCGGCATAGAGCGATAGGTTCTTCCTGTAATCGTCGAATGTCGCGACATCCTCCAGGTCGCCCTGATGCTGGGACAGGATCGCAGCGCCGTCCTTGAGCAAACAGAACGTGGCCTTCAGCTCCCCGCCCATGGCGAGCAGATCGGGCGCTTTCGCGAACCCCCTGGGCAGGGCGATCGGCGCCGGTGCGTATCCTCTGGCGCGACGCAGGAGCCGCGGCCCGCCCGCCACCACCCGGACCACAGAATCGTCGACACGGTTGGCGATGCGCCGATCGTGGGTGAGCGCGAACGTCGCAATCCCCGCGAGGCGCTCCGTCATCTCCGTATCGCCCGTCACCTGCGGCTCGCTCGACAAATTGCCGCTGGTCATGACGACCGGCCGGTCCATCCGCCGCAGCAGCAAGACATGCAGCGGCGTCGTCGGCAGCATGAAACCGAGCGTCCGCAATCCCGGTGCAATCTCGTCAGGCAGGTGCTCCGGCCCATTCGCATGCAGGAGCACGATGGGGGCCGCCGGGCTTGTCAACGCGACCAACTCGTGTTCGGCGAGATCGCAGAACCGGCGGATAACGTCAACGTCCCTGGCCATCAGGGCAAACGGCTTGCCGTCCCGCTGTTTCAGTTTGCGCAGCCTCCTGACCGTGTCGGCCTGGGTGGCGTCACAGGCGAGCTGGTAGCCGCCGAGCCCTTTGACGGCGACGATTTCGCCCTTCTGGATCAGGCTGCACGCCGCATCCACATCGTCAAGCATGGAAAACTGCTCGAAGGTAAAGTGACGCCCGTCGAGCCTGACCAGCTTCGCCTTGGGCCCGCAGGCATGGCAGGCGATCGGTTCGGCGTGAAACCGCCGGTCGGAAGGGTCGCGGTATTCGCGGGCGCAGTCGGCGCACATTGCAAACGGCGACATCGCGGTCTTGGCGCGATCGTAGGGGATGCCGTCGACGATGCTCAGCCGCGGCCCGCAATTGGTGCAATTGGTGAAGGGGTAGCGGAAGCGGCGCGCAAAGGGATCGGTGGTTTCGCGCGCGCAATCGGCACAGAGCGCCGCGTCAGGTGAAATCTCGGTATGAGCCCCGCCATGTGCGCTCTCGACTATCGCAAAATCGTCGCGCAGCACGCCCGCATAGGCGGTGATCTCGATTGCCTCGATCTGGCTCAGCGGCGGCGGATCGCCAGCGATGCGGTCGACGAGCATGTCAATGATCGCCCGTTCTCCCTGCACGCGAACCAGAACGCCTTCTCCGTCATTCAGCACCTCGCCGCCAAGCCGCAGTTCCCGCGCGTGGCGCCAGACCGCCGGCCGGAAGCCGACGCCCTGCACACGTCCGCGAAACCGGATTTCAACGACCTCGACAGGGTTCTGCGGCGCGGCGAGGTTGAGCCTGCTCATGGTGTTTTGTCCCAGATCAGGATCCGGTTGTTGCCGGTGTCGGCGATCGCCAGAGTCCGACCGACTGCCGAAGCAGCATAAGGCCAGCACAGGCTGTCGCGACTTGCCGCGCGCCAGCGATTGTCACCTTTGTCGGCAAAGCCGTTCTGGGCCGCCAGCCCTGTGGCCGGCGCATCCATGGCGAGGTCCTGGAGATGGAAGCCAAGCAGCCGCGAATTTGCGGTATCGCAGACCACGAGCTGGCCATCCCAGATGACGAGACCATAGGGCATGCTCATCGCGCTCGAGGATGGATCGTACGAGCTGCGATTGTGATCGACGCCCGCGAAATCGTCCTGGCCCAGCACGAAATCGCACGGCGTCCCGCTGACGGTGGGGAAATGGCGCCATACCATGACGCGATTGTTGCCCGCGTCCGAGATCGCGAGTGCGCCGTCATGGCAGGCGATGCCGTGCGGCCACCGCATGCTGGTGGCACAGACGTCGCCGCCGGCATTGTCATCACGGGTGACGAAGTCTCTTTGGCCGAGGACCAGATCGGCCGGCGTGCCGTTGGCGGTCGGAATGCCGTTCCAGATCAGAACGCGGCGATTTCCGGTGTCGCAGACGATCAGCCTGCCCTGGAAGATCGCGACCCCGTAGCACCAATTCAGTGTGTCGGAGCGAGACACCGCTCTTCCGCGATTGGCTAGGCCTGAGACGAAGTCCGCCTGACCTAGAACCACATCGGCGGGCTGGTTCGAGGCGGATGGATAGCGATTCCAGATCAGGATCCGGTGATTCCATGCATCCGCCACGGCCAGGATGCCGTCTGCGGCAGCGACGCCGGTCGGGAAGTTGAGCGTGTCGGGGCCGATGTCGCGCTTGGCGTTGCGGCCCTCGCGCGAGAAGTCGGATTGACCGATCAGAATATCGGCGGGCGCTTGATCGGAGGACGGACAGCGGCTCCAGATCAGCAGCCGATGATGGCCACTGTCGCAGACGAACATGGGCCCGTTCTTGTCGAGACACACCCCACGCGGGCCGAACAACGTCTGGGCCGACGGAACGATCGATTGCACAAGTCCGTCCGGCGTGACCTCTCCACCCAGAATCACGCGGGCGCCGGCCGGCGAGAGAAACCGGCGTGGCACGTGGTTGTCGCGCATCCTAGCGCGCGGTCGGTCCAAGCGAATGGTTGCGGCTGAAGTGATCATGGCTATGCCGTTATCCTCACTTCAACCCTGGTTCCGATGATCCTGACCGCGTGCGGCTGCAGTTGCACCTCAGGCGCGGTCAGGCATTCGCCACTGGCGAGGTCGTATCTGAACCCATGATAGGGACAGGTGATGATGCCGCCCTGCACCTCGCCATCATGGATCGGAAGGCCGAGATGCGCGCAGGCATTCTCGAAACAGGAGATCGATTCCCCACTACGTGACAGGATGATCTTGCGTCCGCCCAATTCCATCGCGCGGACCAAGCCCTCCGGAAAATCCGCCCAAGCTCCCGCCGGTATCCACTGTCCTTCCGCATTCAGCGCGAAGGGGCTGATGAACCGAACGCCGCCTTCGCTCGCCGCGGCCAGCCCCTTGACCTGAATAACGTCGGTGATCTCGGGGCAGACATCCTGAAGCGCCTTCTTCACGCCGGCATGGAATGTCAGCGCCGAGGCGGGACAGCCGTCGCAGGCTCCCTTGAACCGAACCTCCACTGCCGGCGGGCGAACCGAGACGAGTTCGACATCCCCACCATGCGATTTCAGCATCGGCCGGACGCTTTCGAGTGCCTGCTCGACCCGCTCGTTGAGGGCCGCCCTCAAGAGGTTGTAGCGCCGCAGCACCGCGTAGACGAGCTCGTCCGAAGCTGCGCTCTTCATGGCGGCCAGCGCGGCGGGATCGGCCTTCAAGGCACGTATCAGGCGCCGGAACGCTTCCGCATTGAGCGCTTCGATCGCGATCTTGTAGGCGGAAACGACGCCCCGCTGCGTTTCATCCCAGGTCGCCACGACCGTTTCCAACCGCTCGATATCGCCGACAAAGCCGGCGAGATCCTCCCGAAGTGTTGGTGTCGATTCGTGAGCGTTCATGCGATCTCGCGCCGGCCGCGCTCCTCACCTATAGCGGAGGTTTCGGAAGAGATAAGGCTGCAAGCCCCCACCAATTGCTGCTGCCAGGGCTGAAGCCGCCCATATCGGCGCCCCGACCAGCGTAAGAATGATGAGCAGCATGGCTGTGACCGCCACCCCGATCGCAATTTGCCGGTAAGCCTTGGCTGGGTCTGCGAAAAGCTTTCCGCGGAAGAACAACAAGATGGAGTTCTGTGTCATTGCCCACATGTCATCTTCCTCAAGCGATGATCGAAAGAGCGATAAGGCCGACGAAAACGCCGGCAATTCCAGCCAACGGGCCGTAGAAACCACCGAGCAGCGCTGCGAGCTCATTTCCGAGCACTTTTCCGCCGACGATGAGGCCGCCGACCATTCCTCCTGCGATTGATGCAATCATCGCCAGACCGAGACTTAAGGCGAATATTGCCGGAGTAAGTGACACGCTCATTTGCAAGAACTCCTTCGATCCAGATTTGCTAGGAATGCAGGGTGGTAGGTCGATCGAGAAGCGCCGACAGCTCCATCAGCTCGCGCTCGATCTGCATGGAGGCCTCGCTGACGATCTGAGCGCGACCGGGATCTCCATGGGCCAGGAATATTTCGCGCGCCTCTCTGTAATAGACGAGGGCCATTGAGAGATTGATGCCCCTGCCGGTTTCCGAGTTCGAGGCATGACCGGGCAGATTCCACAGGCAGTTTGCCTTGTTCGAGATGGTGTTCGCGTACTCGATCGGCATCGTCTCGCGGGTGCGGACCTTAAGTGCCTCGTCATAGGCCTCAAGCGCGCGAAGATTATTCTCGAGCACGTGGCTCGAGGCGACATATTGGAGGGCATTGCCGAGGTTGTTCTGCAACATCGCGTATTCGACAGGATCATCGACGAGAGTCACGACTTTGAGCGCTTCCTCGAAGGCTTGAACAGCAAGAGCCTCTCGCATTTTGCCGCGCTGATCGGTCATCGGCATGGAGAGAAAGGCCGTCGCCAAATTGTTCTGAAGAATGGCGTACTCTTTGGGGTGGCTCGTTCGAGTGAAGGTACGAAGGGCGCGTTGATAGGCTGCTATCGCCTCAGAGATCTTTGCGCGGCCAACGGCAGCGAGGCTTTGGATGCACAGCCCGAGATTCATCTCGGCTTCCGCGGTTTCTTCAAGCGTTGCGAGTTGAGTGAGCTCTGGCATGATGGCTTCGAAGATGGACCGAGCGAGCTCGATTGACTTTGTGCCCTGCTCGGGCATCGCCTGCAGCGCCGTTGCTTTGCGCGCCAGAATACGAGATCGCAGCAAAGCCAGCTCACCGGGACAGACGGTCAGGGCTTTGTCGTAGAGTTCTATTGCGGAGTTGATCTCATCCGGCGACTTGGGCCTCGTTTGCAGCCCTATTCCGATCTCCATGAGCATCTCGGCTCGCTCGGCCGGCGTAGCCGTCTCGGCCTCCGCTGCTTGCAAGGCTGCGCGTACCTGTTCGCTCAGAAGGCCTGCCGCCAAGGTGTCCTCCCGGACCGAGCGCTTGATTTGCCGCGCGTCATTGATGCGGATCAATCTTGCAGCCAAATTTTCAGTCTGTCTACTCAATAAGCGAAATGTAAAGAAAGTTTACAAATCGAACGCATGCGCGATGATGAGAGCTTGGTCAGCGGAGGACCATTCGGCTGCGAACTCGCGGACGTCTATCGGGACATTGTGCTCGCTGAAGAAGTCGGGTGCATGCACCACGCGATCACCAGCGATGTTGCGCATCTTCAACAGATATCCACCGCCCGCCTGGTGACGGACTGGCAGGATGCAAAGATCGTTGTCTCGTCGGAGCAGGATGACGCATTGAAGGCCATCGAAGAAGCGTCTGCAGAGCGCGGCAGAAAAGTAGAGCGAGCCGTCTTTGATGGTGACCGCAAGATTTGGCATCAGCCCACCGGCACGGCCTCCTGGGGCGTTCGCAGCAACTCTTCGATCCTAGCGGCGACCTTCATGACCGCCTGCGATACACGACAAGATAGCGACAGACCAAGATCGAGTTGCTCTGCCTCGATCAGAAATACGATGACATCGTCGGGAAACGCATCGCGAAATATCGCCTTTCCGGCGAAAAGTGCGTGCTCCCAGCGAAAGTCGTGCAGATTAAGTCCACCTCCATAAGGTTTGGTCAATTCGTGTCCTGGGACCTCGAAGATTGCGCCCGGCTCGGAGCCGGATCTGCAGGCATCGACGATAATCAGCGTTCGGCAGCCCCGCGCAGCGAACATCGCCGCCATCCCGTCGGTGCCAGCGTCGAGCAGACGAATGTCAGCATTCTGTCCGAACCCCCGATCTTTGAGCTGCCCGAGAACAGCAAGACCGGCGCCGTCGTCGGAACGATTTGGATTTCCACAAGCAACCACGGCAATCACGGCGTGCCCTTTCCATGAGGCGCATCAGATGCGCCAGAGCTTACAGGACCAATCGGGTTCGACCGGCACATTCAGTTCCGGCAGCTCGCAGAAGCGCTGGTGCACCTTGTAGTACATGCAAGTTTCGCAAAGCTGCGTAATGCCGGCGTGCTCAATCGGATATGAGGTAAACCCCGCGAGCTTGAGCTTAGCCTCCAGATCATCGCCTGCAAGGCGAAGGTCGCAGACAAGCCGCTGAACTTGCTCATGGCTGTCTGCGCGCGGATACACGTCCGTGGCAAGACCAGAGGTCAGGAGACCGATGATGCGGGAACGTAAGCTTTCATCGCTGGCGGAGGCCATGACGAGCGCCTCGGGTGAGAAGCTAGATGCGCCATAGCCGGCACCACCAGTCCGGCTCGACAGGCACAGACAGCTCTGGCAGATCGCACCATTTGCGGTGCACGAGATAGTACATGCATTCCAGGCAGCGTTGCCTGTCAGGTCCGTAAGGATGGTCGAGGAACCCCGAGATCACGAGTTTGGCCTTGAGGTCCTTCGTATCGAGCTGACGCAGCTGCAGCAAAATTTCCGCAAATTCCTTGTCCGTCTCGGGAAAGGGCTCGACTTGCGTTTCGAGCCCATCCGCAAGCATATCGGCGATGGCTTTCAGGGTAGCCCCGTTTTCGGACGCCATTGTGCGACGCGCCTTTTGACGTAGTGATCCACCGTGGTTCGCTCGGCCTGCGAGAATGACCAAACGAAGCCTGTTGATGCAATCCAGTGACTCGAGCGAGTTTGCGGTCAGGCTGTTCTAAAGCGCGCCAGTTCCTCTCCTGTCTTTGCGTCGTGCGCGTGGACCGTGCAAACCAAGCACGAATCATAGGAGCGGCAGACATGGCCGACTTCAACGGGATCGCTCGGATCCTTGATAGGCGAGCCGATCAAGGCCTGCTCCATCGGTCCTCGGGTGCCGTCCGCCGCCCGCGGTCCAACATTCCAGGTAGTCGGCGCAATGATCTGGTAGTTCTTGATCTTGCCGTCCTTGACGTCGATCCAATGGCACAGCGCTCCTCGGATTGCCTCTGTGGCGCCCCAGCCGCGCCCGTCGCGCTCGTTGGGCTTGATATACCACGGGTCGTTCAGCCGAAACTCACGAAGCGCGTGTTCAGCTTGCCGGTATAACTTGACACCTTCGTGCATGCGGGCGAAGTGCCTGAGCATGACGCTGGCGCCCCCCAGCTTCTTGTACATATCAAGGACCAGCGGATCGTAATGTTGCCAGCTCTCGCCGTGCTTGCCGCCTGCGATCAGCTGCCGCGATAGCGGCCCAGCTTCGAGCCGGCCGCTTTCATCGTGACACACGGCGGTGGCCCAGGAATACTTTCCACCCATGTCGACGGCGTTCTTCTGGGTCGGTACAGTCTTGCGGTCAAACGGATGCAGCCCACCCGGCTCATCGTACCAAGCATGGGCTGTGTCTTCGCGCGTAAAGTTCTGGTCCATGAGCTTGAACGTATCGCTACGGCCATCGTAGACGCCGCTCTTCATGATGACCGCGGCGTTGCGGCCTTCGATCGTCGGTTTCTGATACTTGTCCTCGTGGGGAAGGTATCCCCAGGACACGAAGCGGCCGTGACCTTGACCATACTTGTCCATGCCGCAATCGATGCTCATCCGCCAGAACATGCCCAGATCAGAATTGGCGTGGTGCGGCGTTTCATCAAGCCAGGCCATGAAATCGTCATAGCTTTTGATTTGTTCGTACCGCTCGAGCGAGCAGCCTAGCCATATCTTTTCCATCCATTCGCGGCGGAAATACTCGAGGATCGACCAGGCGCGCGTCACGTCGGTGAGCGTCGGGGCACACATCACCCCGCCCGGTACCATGTAGCTCGAGTGGGGCCATTGCCCGCCCAGCAGAGCATAGATTTCGACGGGCTTGCCAGAAATCGTCACGCCGATTTCGTAATTTGCGCCGGTGAAGGGAGCGTAGCGCCTCACCGCCTCTTTATAATATTTCGAGCTCGAATAATTCTTGTGAGTGTAGTCGATCATGAAGAGCCCGTAGTGATGGCGCGGAAGGCTCTGCAGACTCTCGACGAGCTGGCCGAGATTTCGGGCCAGGATGGCGTTGCGTGGCACCTCGGTCTGCCAGGCCGTATCGAGCGCCCATGCGGCGCAGGTCAGATGCGAGGCGCCGCAAATGCCGCAGGCGCGCGGTGTGACAACGAGGCCGGCTTGGGGATCCTTGTCACGCAGAATGATTTCGAAACCGCGAAACAGCTCCGCTTGGGTCCAGGCGTCGACCACGACCCCATCCTGGATGTTGACACGCACGTCGAGATCGCCTTCGACCCGGCCGACCGGCGAAATGTCCAGAGTTTGCACTGCGCTTGGCATGTGAATCGGTTCCTGATGACTGATGGTTGAGCGACAGGTCTGTGAGCAGGACACTCGTCAGACGACGAAGATGTCTTCCTCGGCCCATGCTGGTGAGGCGGCTTTCGCGGCCGCGGTCAGCTTGACGTAACCGGCTTTGTCAACGCCGGACGGCAGATCCTTGGGCACGCCCATCAGAGTCTGGGTCTTGAATACCGTCCCGGGGGCCAGCTCAAAGAACGGAAATTCCGGCTCGGTACAGCCCATGCACGGCATGCCTGCTCGGGTCTTCGACGATTGCCGATTCCAGAGAATGCGGTTGCAGGGTGAATGCGTCATCGGTCCACGGCAGCCGAGATCGTAGAACAGGCACCCCTTTCGCTGGCCATATTCCGTGGCTGAGACCTTATAGGCAAAATGCATGTTCCGCGTACAGCCGGTCTGGGTGAAGCTCGTGAAAAACGTCTTTGGGCGTTGAAACTCGTCGAGCGAGAGTTCAGCACCTCTGCCGGTCGCCACCGCGACGACAATTTGCGTGATCCAATCCGGATGGGCTGGGCATCCCGGTATGTTGATGACGGGCAAGCCTGCCTTTGATCGGTAGCTTGTGCCGAGATAGCCACCTTGCTGACGTTTGAGAAATTGTAGTCCTTGGCTTTCTGACGGATTGGGAGCAGTCGCGGGAATACCGCCATATGTTGCACAGTCGCCAATCGCGACAGTATAGCCGGCGACCTTGGCAAGATCGGTGACCCAATCTTTCATCGGGCGGCCCGCAAAGCGATTCCATTCGCCAGTGCCATTCGGCGCGTTGACCACCGTGCCCTCGAACACGAAAATATCGAGCGGCATCTGTCCTGATGTCAGCGCGTTGAGAAGCTTCTTCAGATTCTCGCCGAGCTCAAGGCCGAGCGATGGGTGCCATAGGACGTTGATGCCGAAATCTGTGACGAGATCACAGGCGCTTGGCTCCTCGGCATTGAGAAACGACATCGTGTTGCCGGAGCACGCTCCCCCCTGGAGCCAAAGAAGATTAGTCATCTATTTCCTCCACCAAATCAGACGCGCTGGCATGGCATCTTTGTCGGAAGGAGGTAGCAAGGACCATGCCGAGCGGCTCGTACCTTGCAATTTTCAAAAAGCTCAAGGATTCTAAGCGTCAGCTGACTTCGCAGGGCGATCTACGGTGTGTGACGCCGCGCATACTAAGTTTGCTATGCATACCAGCTTGTCAATGTAAGCAATGATCGTTGCAGCGCATCAAATATTGCAAGGGTTGGCATTAGTCCTTGTTACGGGGTGACGGTGCCCAAAGCTCCTTCCCTGAGGCAGGCTGAAGTATCGCTCGTTCGGTGCTGATTTTTTGAAGACGAGCAGCGGTACTCAGCCGTGACGATTGCCACATGCAGGACAATCGACCTCGAGCAGATAACCGTACCAGATGCCCTCGCAGCGGCTGCACCAATGTCCAGTCAATTGGCGCTCCGGCAGACCGAGCCTTCTGGAAAGCAGGCTCAGCCCGAGATCCTTTGCTGGCGTCCTGCGAGCAGGCGAAACTCGCGACTGGGGGAAGCGCACCAGGTTGGGTGAGGGATCCCTCTTAAACTGATCTTCGTTGCGTACCATCGGCTGTCTCACTCTGCCTCATCGAGGCTATAGCGCTTGATCTTGTTGGAAAGTCCAACGCGCGAGAGTCCAAGTTCGTTCGCAGCCTTGCTTTGATTCCACCGATGCCGCGACAGCACTTCGGCGACAACTTGCTTTTCGAGGCATTCGACCTTTTCTTTCAAGGTGGTGCCCCGCAGCTCGTACCCGCCGGCTGACTTGAAGCGGGAGCGCGGCGGGGCCGCCAATATAGCGGGCGACATGTGCGTGGTGGTGACGTACTCCCCCTCCTCCGTCAGTGACACCATGCGGCGGATTTCGTTCTCAAGTTCTCGAACGTTTCCCGGAAAGTCGTAAGCGGAGAGCTTTTCGAGAACGGCTGCAGAAATTCCAAGGATCTTGCGCCCCATCGCCTCGCTGTGCTTGGCGGCAAAGAACTCCGCTAGCACCGGGATATCCTCTCGGCGATCACTCAGCGAGGGAACTTCCAGCTCGAATCCCCGCAGGCGGAAATAGAGATCCTGTCGGAATTTGCCCGCGGCGACCAACGCGCGGAGAGGACGGTTGGAGGCAGCGATAATGCGGACATTGCTGGTGACGATCTTGTCGGAGCCGAGCGGCTTGACCTCTCCCTCCTGCAGGAAACGAAGCAGGCTCACCTGAAAAGATGAAGACACCTCGGATATTTCATCGAGGAATACCGTTCCCCGGTCCGCGGCGCGAAAAAGGCCCAGCCGGTCTGAGACAGCGCCCGTAAAAGCGCCGCGCTTGTGCCCAAAGAGCTCGGATTGTAAGAGCTCATCGGACATCCCCCCGCAGTTTTGGACCAGCAACGGGCTGTCGCGGCGGCCAGAGTTGTAATGAATGGCGCGAGCGAGAAGCTCTTTGCCCGTCCCCGTTGCCCCCTGAATCAAGATAGGCAGCTCCGTTTTGGCTGCTTTTCGCGCGAGCTCGCTGAGGTTGTGTAGTTTTTCACTGACGTAGACGAGCTTTTCGAAACGGCGGCTCTCCGGCTGCATCGGCAGAATGGGCCTTGCGTGAATGCCTGTGGCATTCGCTGGAAATTTGAACTCTCGTGTAAGAAGGCGATGTCGACGGGCAAGTTCACGGGCCTCAAGGCCACGCTCCACCATAAGTCCAATCTGGTTGGCGTCCAGCGGCTTACGGATGAGCTGATAGATGCCGGCGGGCGCCATTTCCCGTTGGCCGATCTCGGTCTTGGCCTCGAGCGCCAGGATGCGGATCACGTCAGGATGAGATACTCGTAGATCAACGAGGAACTTCAGACCTTTGCCTTCGCCATACTCGACGAGAGCAATGTCTACTTGGGCGTCGGCCAGGGATGCCCTCGCATTTTCGACCGAATCGGCGGAAAGAACGCGGTAGTCGTATTGGTCTGACAAGGTGTCTGCGATGGCAGCCCATTCAGGGCCGCTCCGCGCGATGATCAGCACTGTTTGCAGGTCGCGCATGCAACATTCTTTCCAAAATGCAAAGCAGGTTAGCAATATCTGCAAGATAAATCAACTTCGCGAGGCTTGCGCTGTCCATAGTGGTTCGGCAGGTCCGTGAACCCGCAATTAACCCCGCCGCAATTCCCCAAAGGCCGGCAACCTTTTCGCAGCTTCCCCCACTTACTATCGCGGCCTCGCTGTTTGGGGGCAGTGCAAATGGCATTTCCGGTCAACTTTATCGCGGCGGCGCTTGCAAGCTGCATGAACGATGTCCGCTGTTGGTTGACTGCAGCAAAGCCTAGCCCGCTAGAATCATGTCGCTCTGGCGAAGCCGGCCCGCTCGAGCAGCTTAGATTGGACAATGACCGTTTGAGGCGCGAGCTCAAACGCCTGAGCGATTTCCTTGATACCTCTTCGGAGGTCGTCTGGGAAACCGATGACCAGCTGACGATTACAAGCGGCAAGGAAGACCTCGGGCTGCCGGCCGGCCAAATTGGAATCAAGTTGGCGGAGGCCTTGGGGATCAATCCGCTCGCGAGCAAATCCTGGATCGAATATCTGCAGGCTCTTTCCAATCGAAAGCCATTTCGGGGGTTCGAAATCTGCTTGGACGGACGTGCGGGGGACGAGCTTTGGCTGGAGATCAACGGCAATCCGACATTTGCGAGGGGTAAATTCCAGGGTTATCGAGGCACCTGCCGGAATGTGACCGAGCGCAAGCTGCACGAGGCGCAAATTGCATTTCTGGCGGCCCACGATCCCCTCACAAGACTGGCCAACCGGCGCAGCTTTCACGAGCTTGTGGAGCGCGCGGTTGGAACACGAGGGCGGCACAAGCGCATTGCGATTTTGTGTCTGGACCTTGATGGCTTCAAAAGCGTCAATGATACGCTTGGACATGGCGTTGGCGATGCCCTGCTGCTTGAGGTGGCGCAGCGATTGAAATCTTGCGCCAAGACGACAGACCTCGTCGCTCGGCTTGGCGGGGACGAGTTCGCGATTCTGCGGGTTGATGCCGCCGATCCTGAGGACGCCAGCAGCCTCGCTGAGAGAATCCTCGCATCCATTGGCGAACCCTACTTCCTCGATGAACACCGGGTGATGATTGGCACGAGCATTGGCATAAATATCACGGCATGCTCCGAAAACGGAACAGACGAAGTGATTAAGAATGCCGATGTGGCGCTCTATCAGGCAAAGTCCGATGGACGCGGCACCTATCGAATATTCCAGAACGAAATGAACGTCCGTTTGCAAGAGCGCCTGCAGCTCGAGGTAGACCTTCGCCAGGCTTTGCAACGATCTGAGTTCGAACTGTTTTATCAGCCCATCGTGAATATCGAATCCAAGCAGATTGTCACGTTCGAAGCGCTCTTACGCTGGCATCATCCGCAAAAAGGGACGATACCCCCTACGACCTTTATTCCCCTCGCCGAAGAGACAGGGCTCATCGTTCCGATTGGTGATTGGGTGCTTCAGCAGGCCTGCCGCGATGCCGCATCATGGCCGCAAGACGTAAGAGTTGCGGTCAATCTGTCGTCTGTTCAATTCAGGCGCGGAGCCTTGGAACTGTCCGTGACCCGCGCCCTGGCTGCTGCGGGCTTGCATGGGTCTCGTCTCGAACTGGAGATTACCGAGAGCATTCTGCTGCACGACGAAGAGATCACGCGCGACATTCTCAATAGGTTGCGGGTGCTAGGAGTTCACATCGCCATAGATGACTTCGGCACAGGCTACTCCGCATTGAGCTATCTGCGGAGCTTCCCATTGGACAAGATCAAGATCGACCGATCCTTTGTGCAGGATCTCAGCCGCGAGACGAGCGCGGCGGCGATTGTCAGGGCAATTTCCGAGTTGGGGCAAGCCTTGGACATGACCATTGTCGCTGAGGGGGTTGAGACAGCTGAGCAGCTTAGGATTCTTGGTGACCAACGCTGCACGCAAGCCCAAGGCTACTTCATCGCTTACCCCCAGCCTGCGGCGCAGCTGATCCGCGTCATTGAGGAGCTGAAAGCTGTTGCCTAATCTGGAGCTGCCCAAGGTTCGAGAACCCCTCGGCTATTTTAAAGCGGAAGCCACCCGCTGAGGTCTTGATGCACCTTAACACTTCGAGCCGTTCGCGCCAACACCGCGGCGGGCCGCTACTGATGTAGCCATTGGGGGCAAAGCTAGTCTACATGCTGGCAGGAGAGACTCAACGAGGAGATCAGGAGAACAAAACAGCCCTCAGGCAACAAAACGCCTTGCCTACTCCGATCATGGCTTTGAAGCTTTTCACGCTATTCTAGAAAGCCCGAATGCCTGAAAGGACCTCCCTACACTCTTGTGGCGGCCAAGTCAGGGAGGGGGCAGACAACCGGTCTTTTGGCGGAGCTCCCTCTCGTCTTTTTTGACCTGACACTGCGCCTTTGTATTGCTCAGGCCGCATGCATCGCGAGCCCAATTCGGGACAAGTGCGTGATCGTCTCGCTCATTGTCGTTTGGCACCAACGCTGAAATTCTGCCGATTGTCTGTCCTTGACTTGGCGCCTCCTGAAAACGGTAGTCTTGCGACGTTTCAAGGCCTGAGAGGCTACGCTGTTGAACAGGGCAGCAAACCAACTGCGGCTTGCCCGCCTCGCGGCCGACCCTAGTTGGTAGCATGGGAATTGCTCTGTCGATGATGGTGGTCTCAAGATCGGACAGTGCCACCATTGGTCGCTCAGGCAGCAGTCACGCGGACTGGCATACTTTTGAGCCCCCGAAGGGTGTTATTTAGCATGCGCTCGGGTTCGGCAATGAGTTCAATTGATTTTACCCGCTTCGCAAGTTCCGTTAGAACCAACTCACCCTCCAAGCGTGCGATCATCTGGCCCACACAAGCATGAATGCCGGAGCCGAAGCCCACATGTCCTGTTACAGGTCGCTCCACATCGAAGCGCTCGGGCTCTTGCCAACGAGCCGGATCACGGTTGGCGGATGCCATGAAGACCAGCACTTTGGTCCTCGCTGGTATGATATCGCCCGCCATTTCCACTTCACGCGAGGTGGTGCGGAAGAAGGTCTGCACAGGTGAATCATAGCGTAGCCCTTCCTCAAACGCATTGCGGGCGAGTGCCGGGCGCTCGTGTAGTTTGGCGAATTGCATTGGATGGCTTGCGAGTGCAAGCAAGGTATTCCCCAGTCCATTGATCGTCGTGTCGACACCCGCAGTTAGGAATGGCCGGACCAAATGCGTGGCCTCGTGTTCAGTAATCTCACCTGCATCAGCAGCTTCGTAGATCATCGTTCCAATGCCATCGGGTCTGAGCGCGCTGCGTGCGCAACGGTCCATGATCCATTTCTGCGCGGTCAGCCCTGGATCACGAGATCTGGCGAGAATGTGATTATCCGGTCCGAAGCTGTTGAAGACGAACGTGCTCCAGGCAAGCAGGTTCTCGCGTCCCTCCTCTGAGACGCCAATGGCGTCGGGGAACACCTTTAGGGGATAAGCTATGGCCAGATCTGTCATCGCGTCGAAGGTCCCCCGCTCGACGAGCTCGCCGATTTTCCTCTCGGCCTCCTTCTGAAAGGTGTCGCGCAGGTTCTTCGCTACGCCCGGTGACATGGTCCGGGCGAGGATTCGGCGTCCCTTCTCGTGATCGGGCGGGTCGATCTGTAGCGTCATCGGCCGGGGCAGCGCTGGGTTCATACCCTTTAGGCCGACGCCCTCTCCGCTGATGAAGGTCTGCCAATCCTTGAGCGTGGAATCAACCTGCTCATACCGCGCCATGGCCCAGATGTCGTACGGCTCGATCCTGAACACCGGTCCCAGTTCGCGAAAGGTCTGGTACGCCGGATACGGATCCCTCAGCACCTCATCAGCGAACGGATCGATCCGAGTAGAAGCAAACTGGCTCATGGCGGCCCCTCGACTTATTGTTTGCTGAGAGGACAATTGCCCTCGTTCTCGGGTCTGAAGGCATCTTCGCCCTTGATGATCCCGACAACCTTCAGGAGGTCCCACTTGGATTTCGACTGGTCGGGCGATTTGACCTGGAGGAGATAGAGCGGATGGATCTTACGTCCGTCCTTGCGGATGAAACCTTTGCCGAACAAGGAATCGTCGGTCGGAAGCTCCTTCATGGCGGCAACGACCGCCCTACCGTCTTTCGCGCCACCGACCTTGTCGACGGCCTTCAGGTAGTGAATGACGCCAGCGTAGACGCCGGCTTGCATGTCGTTGGGATAGGCCTTGGATGGGATGCGCTCCGAGAAGCGCTTGGCGAAGGACCGGGTGGCCTCGTTGAGGTCCCAGTAGAACGGATTCATGATTTGGGCGCCTTGGGCGAATTGCAGCCCGAGAGACGGAATGCCGTTCATGCCCAGAATCAGACCGACCAGTTTGTGATCTTTGGTCAGGCCGAACTCGGCGGCCTGCTTCATCGAAGTGATCGTATCGTCGCCGGCGTTGGCGATACCGATGATGTCGGCGCCGGAAGCCTGCGCCTGCAGCAGGAACGAGGCGAAGTCGGCCGTCCCGAGGGGATGACGGACGGCTCCGAGGACCTGTCCCCCGGATGCCTTGACCGATTCGGACGCCTGCTTCTCCAGATCGTGGCCGAAGGCATAATCGGCCGTGATGAAGAACCACTTTTTGCCGCCCTGCTCGACGATGGTCTTGCCGAGCCCGCGGCCATAAGCATAGGTGTCGTAAGTCCAGTGCACCGTATTCGGCGTACACTTTTCTCCAGTCAACAATGCCGTACCGGCGCCAGAGCCGACGAACACCTTGTTCTTTTCGGCGCTCATCCCCGCGACTGCCAGCGCAATCGCCGAGTTGGGGACGTCGAAGATTGCATCGACGCCCTCATTCTCATACCAGCGACGCGCGATGTTGACGCCGGTGTCCGACTTGTTCTGGTGATCCGCACTGACGACTTCGACCTGCCTGCCGCCAGCCTTTCCGCCATAATCCTCGACAGCCAATTGAGCCGCGATGACGGACCCAATGCCCTGATAGCTTGCAAATGCTCCGGACTGGTCATTGAGAACGCCGAGCTTCACCGTTTCCTGCGCATCGGCCGATCCGCAAATCAGCGCAAGCAAGGAGACGCACGTCGCCAATAGGCTTGTCACCCTCATGGATACTCCTCCCGGCTACCGTTGCGGTCTCAGCCGCATAATACTTATATTTTATAAGTATATTGGGCGATGTCAATTCGGCATGCGTCATGATAGATGCGAACGTGGATGACCCAGGGGAGCTAATGACAATAGCAACAACGGCGGCAGAGAAGCAGCTCGATTTGGCCGCACTTCGCAACGTCCCGGGCTTCGTGATCCGATTGATCCAGTTGAAGTTCTTCGACGGCTTCTATGAGACCTTCGCCGAGCTCGGACTGACGCCTGCGACCTACGCAATCCTCATGCTGGTGCGGGACAACCCGGGGGTCGTTCCGAGTAGCATCGCAGCACTGTTGCGGCTTCAACTCCCGAATTTGACAAAAATTCTGCACCAGCTCGAGGACGCGGGTCTGGTGAAGCGAAGCCGGTCCAAAATCGACCGGCGTGCGATTGAGATCACATTGACGTCGAAAGGCGAGAAATTGATGAGGGACGCCGTCCGGCTCACGGCGCCCTATAACCGCCGAATGCTTGCTCCCCTTAATGAAACGGAGCGATCCACTTTGATCGGCCTGCTAAATCGGATCTGCCCCTTTTAGACTCTTAATCAAATCTTGACCGTATCGTTTACAAGGAGAAGACATTGGCCATTCGCAATCAGGCGGCTGATGCGCGCGCATCCTCGCGCCAAGTTCACCAGGATGCCACGACTGGCCTTAGCGCGAGCTGATGCGCATGCGCCTCGACATCGAAGTTAGTCTGCTGCTGGAACGAAGCCGCGTGCCAGGCGGTCGAGAGCGAGGTGCACCTCACCGCTTTTTCGCTCGCTGCGCTTCATCGAAATTCAAACAGACTGCCTATTGAATTTCGGGTGGACCGCGGCGCCGGTCTGGACTAATCGTCGGCATCACAATCAGTCTGCTCGTCAACCCCGATATGAATGTACTTGCGATCGTTGCTCCGACCTTTGGGCTCATTGCTGTGGGCTACGCCGCAGCTGTTAGCGGACTGGTTTCAGAAGGTGCGCAGAAGGGCATTTCCGAGTTCGCATTCTCGATTGCAATACCAGCGCTTCTCTTCCGGACCATCGTCATCTCGCAATTTCCTGCTATGAATCCTTTGCTGGCATGGGGCGCCTACTATGGCGCTGTCGCCCTCACCTGGATCGCCGCTCTAGCTCTGTCGGCACGCCTGCTTCGCGTGACGCCCGCGGCCGGCGTTGTCGCAGCCACGAGCGCTGTGTACGGCAACATAGCGATGCTCGGTATTCCGCTCGCGCTCACGGCGTTCGGTCCGAAGGCGGCGGGGCCAATGGCGCTGATCCTTGCCATTAACACACCGTTGTTATGGCTCAGCGGAACACTTCAGATCGCCTGGATCGAGCGGAAAGATGGCGCCTCGATTTGGGCACTTGTGCTTCGCCTCCTGTTAGATCTTTTGCGCAATCCGATCATAATCGCGATTGCAGCTGGCTTCTTTTGGCGAATGACCGGGGCAGGACTGAATTCGCTGGTAGATCGGACTTGCGAGCAACTCGCTCAAGCCGGGTCTCCGGCAGCTCTGATCGCGCTGGGGGTCGGCCTTATGCGATTCGAACTCCGCGGAGAAGCACTGAGCCTCGCGGTCATGTGCTTTCTGAAGCTCATCATCATGCCCCTTGTTGCCTGGACGCTGGCCTTTCCCGTTCTACATCTGCCGCCCTTGGTTGGCGACGTCATCGTTCTATTTGCGGCCATGCCGGCAGGGGCCAATGCGTACCTGTTCGCCACGCAGTACAAATTGCTGGCGAACTCAACGTCTGCTGCGGTTGCTTTAGGCACGCTTTTGTCGGCAGTGACGCTTCCTTTGCTCATTACGATCTTGCTGATGAATCCACTCGAATAGCAACCCCGCGTTCAGCCGCCGAAGGCCTCATTGCGCACAGCCTCGGTGAGCGCTTTAGCGATCGCCGGGACCTCTAAACGTCAGCCAGGAACGCTGCAATTTGCGTCCACATGGCGATCGGATTGGAATACATCGGGAAATGGCCGCACGCCGGAATCTCGGTAAGGCGTACGCCATTTGTGCGAAGCAGGCCGAGATAGGATAACGTCGCATTCTGTTCGCCGTACATGAACATCTTCGGGCAGCGAAGGCCGATAAACTTTTGCATCAACTTTCCACTGTCCGACAGATCGACCATCGAGCGGAATATTCCAGGTACCGCAGCCGCCCTCACTTTGTGATGAAGACTGGAAGCGTAGAGCGCGCTGGCATAGGCTGGCATATGCCGGGTTCGGTCGATAAAATCGGCGAAGAACCGCTCCACGTTCTGCTCCGGAAATTGCAAGATCTGCCTGCTGAGGAAGCAGTCCTCGGGCGCAATGTTTCCCTCGATATTGACGAAGCTGAGTACGTGTTGGGGATACTTGTGCGCGAGCAGAAGTGCCGTCAGACCACCCATGGAGTGGCCAACGAGATGAAATCGGTCGAGCTTAAAATGCTCGATTACGCGCTGCGCAGTCTTTAACAAGAACGGAATTGAAATGTCTGATAGATCCGCGCAATACGTCTCTCCGCAACCCGGTGCGTCATAGGCGAGAAACGGATGCGCCGCGAGAGCTTCGTGGCGCACGATGTCAGCGTAGTCTTCTTTGGTAGATCCGAAGCCGTGCAGGAAGACGATTGGCGCCGCTTTTCCGGCGCGATGAATCGCTGACAGGTTCAATTCGACGCCATCAACTTGTGACGGCAACCGAACCAAGGCCAGTTCACGGTTTTCCGGCACGGCTTTCCCTTTGAAGCGTTAACGGGCAAAGCTGGCTCTCGCTTTGCAGCAAGAGCCAGGCCACTGGCTAAGTCTGTCCGAACCCGGATCCCGGCTTCTTATATTCGGGCCGGGGTGGGCTGAAGATGTCGAGCACACGGGCGCCCTCGGGACCAGCTCGCATGGTGTGAGGGACGTTGCCGGGCGTACGCCAGAAGTCGCCCTTGCGCACAGGGATCTCCTCCCCTCCCTGAATCCTAATGGCAGTGCCGTCCAGCAGCACGCCCCATTGTTCCTCAGGATGATGATGGAGCACGCCTTCGGCGTGCGGTGCGAAGCTCACCACCGAGAGCATCGCGTGTTCGCCCGAAAAGATGCGCGTGGTGAGTCCGGGCGCCAGCTCGCGAAGCAAGCCGTCATCCGGTGTATCAAGATTGTGAAATTCCTTTTTCTGGTCAGTCATGTCGTCCTCTGGTTCTGGTTACTACCGTCCGTAAGAGCCCTCGTAACGCCCCTCGCGAATAGCCTTCATGGTCTCCTCTTCGCGCGCGATCTGGGCACGAACAGCCTCAATCAGGGAATCTGCCATCGCGGCCGGAAAGGATACAACGCCATCCTCATCGCCAACGACGATGTCGCCAGGGGCGATCGGTGACCCACCGATCGACACTGGCACGTTGATGCAGCCTGGGCCACTTTTATAGGGGCCGCGGTGGGTCACTGCGCGGGCAAAGCAGGGGAAATCCGAACCGCTGAAGGCCGCGACGTCTCGGATGGCGCCGTCGATTACATAGCCGGCAGCTCCCCTCTCTTCTGCGATATTCTTCATGATCTCACCCACCAGTGCCCGCGTCTCGTCGCCGCCTCCGTCCACGACGATGACATCCCCGGGGCCGACCAGTTCAAGCGCCTTGTGAATTGCGAGGTTGTCTCCAGGACGCGTCCGCACGGTGAAAGCCGTTCCGACCAACCGTCCGGAACGATGGAATGGCCTCAAGCCAACAGCACCCGCCAATCGGTCGAGATTGTCCGAGATGACCGAAGTGGGGGCATCTTTGAAGGCTTCAATGAGAGCGGAAGGCGGCTTTGGCACGCTGGCAAGCGCGGTTTTGACGTTCATGGTTCACATCCGGTCAATCCGGCGATCTGGCGCCGCATCGCAAATGTGCGGCGCCAAATCGCACAAGGTGGCTAATCGATCTCGCGGCCGGCTTTTTCCGTTGCTGCCAACAAAGCAATGAGCGTGATGACGAGGGCTCCGGTCACGTAGGCTGGAATCGCATACGTGTCGGGATACTCTCTCAACAAGGTGGCGAAGATCAGCGGGGCAAAACCGCCACCGAGGACACCTGCGAAGGTGTAGGCGAGCGAGGACCCCGTGTATCGCACACGTGTTGGAAACTGCTCAGTGACGAAAGCACCTTGCGGACCAAACATCGCGGCTTGAAACACCATGCCGACTGAAACTGCGGCAATGATGATGGCTGGTGATTTTGTATCGAACAAGCCGAACAGGAGGAAGCTGCCGATGATAGATGCCAGAGCACCGAGCCCATAGACAGTGCGTCGACCAATCCGGTCAGAGAGCGCCGCAAGCAGGGGAACGGATATGGCATGCACGCCGGCGCCGATCAGAACAGCGGTCAGGGCCAATGTGCGGCTCAAACCCAGCTTCTGAGTGACATACGTCAAGGTGAATACGGCAAGCAGTCCATACACCACGTCCGAACCGATTCGAACGCTACCGGCCACTAACAGGTTGCGCCAATGGTCCCTCAGGACCTCGGCAACCGGCGCCTTGGTCGTCGCATGGCCGGCCTGCAGCTGATGGAAGTGGGGTGTTTCCTCAACGCTCCAGCGGATCCAGAATCCGAAGAACACCAGCACGGTGCTGGCCAGAAACGGAAGGCGCCAGCCCCAGGACAGGAAATCGGCCTCATTCAGCAGCGTCGTCGTGACGGCGATGGCCCCTGCGGCGAGAAGAGTACCGGCAGAGGGGCCGACTTGCGTCCACGACGCATTGAGCCCGCGATTTTGTGGCTTGCCATGCTCCACGGAAAGAAGGATGGCGCCAGCCCACTCGCCACCGAGCGCGATGCCCTGAATGGTCCTGAGACTAACGAGCAGCAGGGGCGCGGCGATTCCGATGCTCCCGTACGTAGGCAGCAAGCCCATCGCCAGGGTAGAAATGCCCATCAAAGCGAGCGTATAGACGAGGACGGCACGACGCCCGACCTTATCTCCGAGGCGACCGAAGATAATTCCGCCGATGGGACGCGAGATGTAACCTACGGCATAAGTCGAAAACGCAAGAATTGTACCGACAATCGGATCAAATGACGGGAAAAAGAGCTTATTGAAGATCAGAGCTGCCATGGAATTGTAGATTACGAACTCGTACCATTCCAGCGAGGTACCCACCATGCTGGCGAGTGCAAGCCGCGTCATCTTTCCTGCCGTGCTTGGGCCGACAGTGTCGAGCTGCGGCGTCAATGTCGTCTCTGCGCTTGTCGTCATCCCTATCTCCTGCGCGTTATCATTTGATCTGCCCGTCGTTGGCGCCCCGGCAAGCGTCACGACGTTTGATTGGTGATTGTGCTCTATGGGCTAGTGGATTGCCTCTGATAGACAGCGTGGTGCCTATTGCGGGTATGCGGCCTCACTTCGCTTGCCCATCTGCCCGCCTCGACTGCCTTTGCCCATTCGGCGCTCTTCAAGACGTCCGGATGGTCAATCTCATAAATGGCCGTATAGATCGGCTTGGGCGCCGGCATATCCTTGATGCCGTTGGCAATGGCGAACGCGAAGGGAACTCCTTTGACGCGCGTAACGCTGTGAACCCCTGGCACTTTCAGGAGATGCGGGACATGTTCCCCATCGTACACCTCGTTGAAGAGATCTTCGTGCGCAGGATCGACGTCCATTGAAGCAATCAGGACAAAGCGGGATTGGATCGGCATCAAGCGCTCCGTTGCTACTTGTGAGGAGGAGTGTATTCAAAGCCGTAGTCACGTTTCGCCGCCTCCGGCGTTACGTAACCGTCCAGCACGTCGTTGAGGATCGCCTCCCGGTCCCGACGTTTAACGTCACCGAATCCGCCGCCGCCGGGTAGCGAGAGCGTTAAAACCGTATCTGGCGGCAACATGCGGCTCAGCTTGGGGCGGACCTCCTCGCCATTCGAACTGGCGATCGAACCGGTCGCGCCGGATTTGCCATCGTACAAACCTGGTGCTGGATAGTGACATCGATCGTACATGCCTGAGAAGAGATAGGGCTTCTCGGTCAGAACCTCGACTTCCATTGTCTGGCCCAAGCCACCACGATGTTCGCCGGCTCCGCCGGAGTCAGGTCGAAGCGCTCTTTGCCGTACGACCAGAGGCGTCAAAGCTTCGATGATTTCCACGGGCACACCGGCGACACCGCTTGGATAGGAGGTGGCCGAGAGGCCATCGAGTCCCTTGAGGGCGCCAGTTCCGCCGGTAGAGAACCAAGTGTACGAGAAGAACTGATTGTCGCGCTTATCGAAGCCGCTGATATGCGTATTCCAGAGACTGTCGGCGCCGGGTGCCATCACCTTATCCGGCAGGATACCTGACAACGCGCCCATGATGGCTGAAGGGAGGAAGTGACCGACCGTATGACGGCCAGCGACGGCAGCAGGATGCTGAGCGTTGAGGATTGACCCGACGGCGGCGATCGTGCGTATCGGCGTGAACGAACCGGCGTTATTGGGCACGTCTGGCGCAATTGCGCACTTCACGCCATAGGTGGTGTAAGCAACGGTATAATTGAAACCGACGTTGATACCGAGATCAACCGTTGAGGAAGACCCTTCATAGTCGACGATGACCTCATCGTCCTTGATAGTGACCTTGGCCTGAATCTCGATCGGCTTGTCGAACCCGTCAATGGTGATCTTGAACGGATGCGATCCGTTGGGCAGAGCCGTAATGGCGGCTCTCATCGCCCTTTCGGTGCGCGCGACGATGGCGTCTGCCACCCCTTCGATATCCGCAAGATCGAACTCTTCGAGGAAAGACTTGAGCTGCTTTGCTCCGACTTCGTTCGCGGTGATCTGTGCATGAATATCGCCAATCACTTCATCGGGGGTCCGCACGTTGGCCGCGATCAGCCGATAAACGGCTTCGACGGGTTCTCCTTTCGAATGCAACTTCATGATCGGGATGAAGAGACCCTCCTCATAGACGGAGCGGGCATCACACGACAGCCCCCTGCCGCCGATATCGAGCGCGTGACAGCAGTTTGCAAAAAGCGCAACGACTCGCCCATTGTGGAATACGGGCGTTGCAATCGTGATGTCGTGAAGCTGAGAGACCGTAATCCAAGGATCATTCGTGATGATGACGTCCCCGGGCTGGAGCGTATCCAGCGGAAACGTCTTCAAGATGTGTTCCATTCCTGTCGCCATGGAATTGATGTGCCCCGGCGAGCCCGTGACCGATTGGGCCACCATCCGGCCGCGGCGATCGAACACGCACGCAGAAAGGTCTTCGGCGTCCCGGACGATGGACGTAAAGGACGAACGCATCAGGGCCGCGGCCTGCTCGTTCACGGCGGCAATGAGCCGCCCCCACATGATATCGAGCGTAATGGGGTCCAGTTCCTTGGCGCTCATCGGGCCACCTCGAGATCGACAATGAGATTACGGTTCTGATCGACGCTAATTTCGCCGGGTCCGTTGATAACAACGGTCGATTCACGTTCTTCGATGATGGCTGGCCCCTGCAGGCGATCACCGGCTCCAAGGCGATAACGGTCGTAGACCGGCACGTCGATGAGTCCTGCGTCAGGGACGTAGATCTTTCTGGAGCCCTTGAGTGGACCGTCGGACTTCGACGTATTGACCGGTAGCTTGAAGTCAGGCTTGGGCCCCGATGCGACCACTCGCCATGACATCACGTCGATTGGCGTGTTGGGTACGGTATGTCCGTAGAGTTCGGTGTAGACCCGCTCGAACGAAGCGGTGATTTCCGCGATGCTGTCTGGCCCAAGTTTACCGGAGGGAATCGGCACACGGATGTCAAAGCCTTGCTTGCGGTAGCGCATATCGGCCCAGCGACGGAACGAGACCTCTCGATCACCCATTGAATGAGCAAGACGGCTTCGCCCCTCCTCCTCCATTTCTTTGAGAGACCGATTGACTGCGCCCCAATCCAGTTGTTCCAGCCGTGCCGGGCTTGATCGCACAAAGTCAAATGCCAGTGGCGCGGTGAGGAAGCCGACGGCCGACATGACGCCCGCACCGAACGGATAGATGATCTTCGGCAACTTCAGGACGCGCGCGACGCCGTAGGCGTGAACCGGCCCCGCGCCACCAAACGCAAACATCGGAAACTGGGAAATGGTGCGCCCCCGCTCGATGGCGTGGATGCGTGCAGCAGAAGCCATTGCTTCGTTTGCCAGTTGATGGATTCCCCAGGCTGCGGCTATCGTGTCGAGATCAAGCGAGGCCCCGACTTGTTCGTTAATGGCACGTTCTGCGGCGGTCTTGTCGAGCTTCATATCTCCGCCGAGGAAGAAGCCTGCATTGAGGTAACCGAGCAGCAGATCGGCATCAGTGACCGTTGGTCGTTCCCCGCCCGCCCCGTAGCAGGCAGGTCCTGGCACGGATCCGGCGCTATGCGGCCCGACCTTGAGGCGGCCGAGTGCATCGATCTGCGCGATCGAACCGCCGCCCGTGCCGATCTCGATCATTTCGATGACGGGCACCTTGACTGGGAGACCGCTGCCTTTCTTGAACTGATATTGCCGATCGACCTCGAATTCCGGGGCCAGCAGAGGCTCGCCATCGACGATGAGGCAGGCCTTGGCGGTGGTGCCGCCCATGTCAAAAGAGAGCACGTCTGAAAGTCCGAGTGACTTGGCATAATGTGCCGCAGCCAACGCGCCGGCCGCAGGTCCCGACTCAACAAGACGGATCGGCGCTTCGATGGCTTGGCTGGCGGTGAGCAGACCGCCATTCGATTGCATCACATAAAGACCGGCTGCATCGCTGAGCTCGTCGCGCGTACGCGCTTCGAGCCGCGTCAGATATTTCTCGGCGATGCTCTTGACATAGACATTGCAGAGCGCCGTCGTCGAACGCTCGAATTCCCTGATTTCCGGGGAGATGTCGCTGGAGAGAGTTATCGCAACGCCGGGGAGCTTTTCCCGTAGGATGCGGCCAACGATGCGCTCGTGATCCGGACAAACGTAGGCGTTGATGAGACTGACGGCAACCGCTTCGATGCCTATTCTGCGCATCTCCTCGGCGATGCGCGCGACGTCGTCTTCGTTGGGGGCCTGGCGGATTGTTCCATCCGACAGAATTCGCTCGGCAATCTCAAACCGGTGACGCCGCCGGGCAATCGGGGCGGGACGACGCAGCCGAAGGTCGTACATGTCGTAGCGGTGCTCGCGCGCAATTTCGACGGCATCGCGGAATCCGCGGGTCGTGACGAGAGCGGTCAGCGCCCCCTTTCTCTCGATCAGCGCGTTGGTGAAAAGCGTCGTCCCATGCACAACATGCGAAACTTGGCCTGCATCACCGTTGATGACCTGCTTAATTCCATTGATTACGCCATTGTCAGGCTGATCTGGAGTTGTCAGGACCTTACCGAGCCGAAATAAACCGGTCTCATCGTCGACCAGGACGATATCTGTGAAAGTTCCCCCAATATCGGCGCCTAAACGCATCCGCTCCTCCAAATTCAGGATTTGGTAGGATTAGCGACTATGGGGTGACAGCCGAATTACCGTTTGGGCAATCCAGCTTTAAGGGAGCATTAGTCCTCCGCCCGCGGCTGCCTGCTGCGGCGGCGGCGTGCCCGACGCCCCCTTCTTGATCATCGTGTGAGAAGAGTTCCTCCCGTTCCGTGCCCATCTAAGCAGCCTCTTCTCCAGAGTCTTGATGCGTACGGTGACAAGCCTGGGAGGGCCAATCTGTCACGCGACAAAGTCAGCAAGGCCGTATTTCGCGAGAGATCCGGAGACGATGGCGAAGCCTGGATCTCTGCGACTGATTCACGGACGCGAGCGTCTGTGCCGGGAGAAGCGTACGCGGCCTGCCTTTCGTTTCCAGCAAATCGGAAGGAGCGGCGGGAGCTCGTCTCGTTTGTGGAGTTCGGGAAAGACCGATTGCTGGAGAAGGGGTTCGCAACGCGCAGCGTAGTCGCGCTCGAGCGCTTCCGTCAGCCGTTGTCCAGTGGATCAGACCGACCGGTCGGTGCCTGCGCAGGGCTGGGACCAGCAACAACATTAGTGCTTCGCACCTCCTTGACAACGCGCGTGACGATCTCGGAGGTCAACTCACGCTTCATCTCGCATCAGCTCCGCTATCCTTGCCGTAGTCATCGACGCCGAGTTGCCTTGCCCGGCACGGTCGTGTTGGTTGTCCTTGCAGATGCGCGAAAAATGATCCGCGCAGATTTCCTCGAATTTGTCCCAGCTCGGCGGCGGACGAAGCTGTTCGTTGTTGGCTCCAGACATGTTTCTGGATTCCGACCCGCCTGGTTAGTCGTGACTGGCGGCACCCTCGGTGCTGGTCCCAAATGGCTGCCCCTGACGAGTCAAAGAGCTTCCCAAATAGATTATCATAGGAACTTTCACAACTAATAGCTGCATATTTTGGTTACATATCCCGTTGATATATTTACGGCACTAGAAAATGGAATAAGTGCTCTTGAGAGCAAATTATCGCACATAAAGCGCTCTTAAAAGCAAAATATGGCAAACTGCAGGAAATTGCTGTATGCTCTTAAGAGCATAATAATCTGCTTAATGGCCTTCAAGAGCATGGTAGCAACCAACAAACTTCAAAAGGCGCCCCCTTACCCGGTGTCACGGACGCTCACGCAATTGGGAGCGGATCTGCGTACTGCACGCATCCGCCGCAACATGACCATGCAGGACGCAGCCAGCAGAATTGGAACGGGCGTGCGCGCTGTTATGGACGCCGAAAAGGGCAAAGCATCGACGGGTATCGTGGTGTATGCCGGGCTGCTGTGGCTCTACGATATGCTCCAGCCCCTCGAAGAACTCGCTGACCCCTCAAAGGACAGGGAAGGGATTGCTCTGCAAGCGACGCGGGAACGCAAGCGGGCGCGCAAGTCCGGAGGGCTCGACAATGACTTCTAAAGCAACACCGAATGCTTCGTCTACATCACGCTGCCGTGTCAGACCGAACCGATAACCGCCGGCCCGATTCTAGCTCGCTAAGGATCGCCGTGGCAATGCATTGGCTCGCTTCGTCTACGGCAAGTTGTACCTCTCAAACGGAGATGCGGTCGCGATTGATCCTATCGAGCTTGAATTATCGGATGAGACTTACGAAACAGGCCGACTGAATGGCGGTCTTTGGCGCGTTACGCGATGCAAGCTCGGACTATTGGGGTCGCCGCGTCATCGAGAAGCATGCCGGGGTTCCCCAGCTTGGCGAACTCGACTATCTGCTGAATTCAGCCGACGACGGCGTAGGGGCGCTTGGTTTGGACTTGGTCAACAACCTCCGGCACCACGTCGCAAATTCAACAAGACGCTCGAACTTGCAAAGCTTCAGGAAATCGCCGAAGCCTTGATGCTCTAGGAAGATGTAAAACCGAGGAAGGCGCCCAGGTTCGAGACTGGATGCTGCTCGGCACCTCCATGGGCGGAGCCCGTCCGAAAGCTGTCGTCGAAGATGACCACGGATTCTGGATCGCAAAGTTCAATCGTCCGGACGACCGCTGGAACAACACTCGCGTCGAACGCGCGATGCTCGAGTTGGCCAAGGTTTGCAGCGAAGGACGTTCTTCTCGTCAAGCGCTTTGATCGCACGTAGACGGGCAAGGGATATTTGCGTTCGCGGATGATCAGCGGGCTAACCGGTTTGCGAGCTGATGAAGCCGTCGAGATGCGCGATCGCTGGTCCTATGTGTTGATGGCGGAAGAGATGCGCCGGGTCACGGAGGAGCCGGGAAAGGATGCGAAAGAACTTTTTCGACGCATGACGTTCAATGCACTGATTTCCAACGTCGACGATCAGCCGGCCGCGTGCATCACTACGGACGCGACCGACTTCGTTCAAGGAGTGCAATGAGCTCGGCCATTATGGCTTGCCTTTCTTGGCTTTCGCCACAATGGCATCCAGATCGACGGCGGACTTCGGGGCGGCGTGGCCCGAGGAGAGATTGCTGTCTGCATCGAGCTTGATGCCGAGAGCATCAAGGACGCGAAGGATGAGCCCGAGTTCTGCGCGCTGGTGGCCATGCTCGACTTCGATGATCCATTGGCGACTGACACCAACCTGTTTAGCTAGCGTCGACTGATCGAGCTTGAGGCGCTTGCGCCGGTCGCGGATGACGGCGCCAAGATCGGCTGCGGTACGTGTGAGCATGGAACATCCAAATGTCAGCGATCGCTTACATTACCGTGTCGCCGTTCGCTGACAATCGGAAATGTCAGCGTTTGACAACATTTTAGAATGTCGCCGATCGACGACATCTGCGCCGGGATGTCCAATCATTTGAGACGCCGACAGCGGCTTAGTTTGGCATTGACCAAGCAAGCGGCGACCCCGCTCGACCGCAGCTGGGTTTTTTCCGCTTTTGGTTTTCCGACCGTTGCCAGGGACCTCGCCCGTTGAGAATCGACTTGGGGAGTTAAGTTGGGTTATGTGAACGTTTCGGTTGATCCATTGGTCACTTATGTCCTCTTCGGCCCTTTTTTGGATAGTTTCTTCGGAACCATTCGAACCGTGTTGACATTGTGTACACGAATGCAATATAACGCTTCATAAGAAGTGAGGAGTAACCGCAATGGAAGCAGCACTACAGCGCCCTGCGGCGCGAGTAAGGTCGCGCCGCGTCCGGAGCGAAACCAATATCCACATTCGCGCTACCGCACAGGTAAAGCACTTGATCGATACCGCTGCAGTGGCGGTGGGCAAGACGCTTAGCGAATTCATGCTGGATAGTGCGCGGCAACATGCCATCGATGTGCTTTTGGACCAAAGGTTATTTGTCCTTGATCCAGAGAAGCACGATGCCTTCTTGAATGCACTTGATAACCCGCCTCCGGCCGGGACCAAGTTGAAGGCACTGATGAAGCGTAAGCCGCTTTGGCAGAAGTAATCGAACATCCGAGGAAGCGTGCGGGCATAACCTCCCCCACGCTTCTCAAGCCGACGCATGACTTTAGCCGCTTTGATTGCGGTAATGAAGCCCTGACCGATTGGTTGAAGAATCGCGCCCTCGACAGCGAGGGCAAGACTGCTCGCACCTATGTTGTTTGCGAGGGCAATTCGGTCGTAGGCTACTACTGCATCGCCTCTGGAAGTGTTGAGAGGGCTGCAATTCCCAAGCCGCCCATAAAAAGGCACGGACTCCCAAATCCCGTACCTGTAGCCATTATAGGCCGCTTGGCGCGAGATCTTACCTACAAGGGCAAGGGGCTCGGCCAAGACCTGCTTCAACATGCCCTCCACCAAATCGTTCACGCATCTGAAACGATCGGTATTCGCGCCATCCTGGTACACGCGATCGATGAGAAGGCTGCCGCTTTTTGGAAAGAAGCGGAATTCATAGAAAGTCCGATTGGGTCCCGAACATTTTTCCTCCCTATCGAAACTGCCATCGACGCACTCTAATGGCGTCACAATCCAACTGCCCCAGTACCGAATGGCCGAGCCGCTCCTGGACCACCTTAGGCGCCGCAATTCAAGCCCGCCATCAACCTTGCGGTTTATATATCAGCTCGCAAAGAAGTGCCGAAAGAGAGTGAAGCCCGGATATTTTGCGGCGTCCATGGCCTTCTCGTTGGAGCCTTACCTAACTTGGTGATACCGGCGGCGATTTGCACCGGTCACAGGGCCCCGTTTGACCATGTAATCGCGGGTGACGATCTCGACGTCCTTCACCGGACTGGAAACACCGATCCGAGATCGGGCTTGGGACATTGCAGCCTCCATTCACGCAACGCATTGAATGCGATCGGCGGCAATGGGACGAACGCTCCTCCGAGCCTGATTTCGGGCGGCCGAGCTGATTGTATTCGTCGGCGCGCTCATGAACATGAAACTTACGCTTGGTGAAATCGACATTGACCCCTGCCTGCCCCACAATTCCGACGCGGAAAGGCCAGTGAAGATCACGGTCTGGGAAATTGAGCCTTGGCTGGAGTTGCTGCCGTTCACGGCGGCCGGAATCCGTGCGACGGTTTGGCGAAGGTCAACCTCAGACGCCCCATCTCAAACGCGCAGAAACAGTTAGGCCGACAAAGGGATCACGCCTTCATTGCGAAGTCGCCAGCGCTTAACACCCATGATGGCCTTTGGCTCCGGTACCATTGCCTCGTTTCGAGTGTTGCGCACCGGCCTTTACGAGCAGTGGACACTATCGAGCTATGTGGGCACGCGCTTCTGGCTGTCGGCGATTTGGCTACGTCTTTGCCTTGCGGCGGACGCTGGCGCGATGCCGGATCTCGACGAAACCATTCGGCTCCTTTTTGGAAACGATCTGGCGTAGGATTTCCAGAAGCATGTCGATCACCTCGGATGCCACTCGCGTTGGCGGACGATCGGCAAGGTAAATGAGGTCCAGATCGCTTCTGATTTCGGGGGTGACAATGGGGCTGGCGCTCAAGACGCCAGTCTCGAGCTCGTATTTGACAGCGCCGAAGGGGAGGACAGCGGGAGCAAGGCCCTGTCGCACGAGGTCTTTCAGAAGGGTAACGGAATCGATCTCCAGCACCGTGGATACGGAGAGATTGAGGCCAGCGGCGCCCGCATCCAGCAAACTTCGGATCGGATTTTGAGCCGACGGAAGCAGCAGAGCATGTTCAAGGAGGCTCGCAAGGCCGACCGGATCGCCAGCGAACATCCCTGGTGGCCCGATGGCGAACAGCCGCTCGACGGCAAGGCACTCACTGACGAGGCGCGGGCTATCTGGCTGAAGGCCGTTGACTAATGCGACATCGATCGAGCCGGTCAGCACCCAGTTTTGCAAATAAGCGCTATATCCCTCAAGTAAGCGCGGACGAACGCGAGGCAGACGTTCGCGACAGGCCCTGATGAGCTCCGCTCCCGCCATGGCGATAACCGACGGCGTGGCTCCGATAATCACGTCGCCGGTCAGGTGTTTTCCTTCGGCCATGACCTCCTGACGAACAAGCTCCACGTCGCGCAGGATTTGGGATGCGCTTCGGTGCAGCATGAGGCCTGCTTCCGTCATCTGCATGCCTCTCCCGTCTCGGTCGAACAGCGGCGTTCGCAGTTCGTCTTCGAGAGCACTGATTGACCGGCTGATGGCAGGGCCTGCTACGCCGAGGTGAGCCGAAGCGCGGGCGATGCTCTTCAGATCCGCGACGAAAACGAAGTACCGAAGCTGTCGTAGGTCCATGGCTTATGAACGGGCGAATTGATACATAGCAAATGCCGTTCGGCTTGTGCGGACGGGACCGCGACAGCTCTGCAACCAACCGTCAAACCGAGCTTGCCGCATGAATTTTTGGCCCTCACATGTTAGCCACTCAGCTTATGCGAGCCTGGCAGAGCGCACCAGTAGACGTTGGTTTCTTCCTCGCCCATTCGCCAGCTAGCTTGGGCAAACGCATCGCAAGGGCGGCGGCTGCCGAGCTCTCCGGCATCGTAGGTATGAATGGGTCTGCGGGGCCTGAACGGCGATCTGCGAAAAGGACCGCGAGAACGTGCTTCGTTGAGCCGCAATCCGCAGGACCCCTTTCCGACCTTGACGCCTGGTGAGCAAGGATGGCAAGGCGCGTGCGGCGGCAACTCTTTCGACCGCGGCTCGTTCTCGCCCAGTGCAAGTTGGATATTCGGCAATGTCAGTCCGAGCGTCTCAAGCCTGAGGAGACTAAATCGCAGCTAGGCAGCAGGATAATCAACTAGTATTGTATGATACCAATTACCGAATTAGTACAAGGAATTACTGCGTGAAGGTTTCCAAAGTCCAGCGCGTACCGGCCAAGGCCGCACCGCTCCGGCAACAGGTCGCAAGCAATCTGCGCACCGCCATCATTGATGGCCGCTTTCAACCAGGCGAGCGGTTGAAGGAAGGCGAGCTGTGTGCATGGACCGGCGTCAGTAGGACTGCCGTCCGTGAAGCCCTGCGGCAACTGGAGGCCGAGGGCATCGTCGACAACATCCCCAATCAAGGACCCGTGGTGGCGCGGGTATCCCCCGACGAGGCGCGGCAACACTATGAAGTCAGGGGTATGCTGGAAGGGCTGACGGCAAGGACCGCCGCCGAGCGGATCTCTGAGCGCGAAATCAAGGACTTGCACCGGCTCAAACGAGATTTGGACCGCGCCTTCAAATCAGGTAGCGTTGCTAAGGTGCTCGAATGCAAGAATCAGCTCGACGAATTCCTGATGAGCGTTTCGGCCAACAGCGTCGTCAAGGGCTTCGTGAGCGTCATTCGCGCACGTCTCAGCTATCTTCGTCCCATTGTTCTGTCGCAGCCCGAACGCCTGAAGGAAAACGCTGTCGAGGTCCATGCGATAATCGACGCGATCATCACACGGAAGCCGCAGGCGGCGTGGCAGGCTGCCGTCAATCACGTCAACATGGGCGCGAGAGCAACCCTCAAGGTGCTGGAGCAGCTGGAGGTGGCGGCGGAACACCAGGCCGCGCTGGACGCGGAAGCCGCGCTTCGGGCGAAACGTCCGCGGGGACGGCCGCGCCGTGACGCGGCACCAAATAATCCGGTCGGTAGGGTGACGATGTAAAAACCGGTCCGCGCGATGGTCTATCTGCTATCCACCCTCGGCCTGGAGACCGTTGTCTCGAACCACCTGCCCCCAAATATGCGCCTGCTCCGCGTAAAAGTTGCGCATGTAGTCCGGATCGCTCGCAGCGACCGTCAGCCCCATCGCGTTGATCCGTCCCGTCACGCTGGCGTCCTTCAGAACCGCGCGCATCTCTGTATTGAAACGCGCGATGATCTGTTTGGGCGTCTTCCCGGGCGCATACAGTCCCCACCAAGGCGTCGCGACGAGATCGGGAAACCCGCTTTCGGCGAGCGTCGGTACGTCGGGAAGGGTCGGGTGGCGTGTTGCGCCGGTCTGAGCGAGAGGGCGCAGCAACTTGGCGTCGATCTGGCTGTTGAGCACCGTGGTCGCTGCGATGATCAGGTCAATATGTCCCGCAATCGCGTCGTTCACCGCGGGGGCTGCTCCCTTATAGGCAACGTGGCTCCACTGCGCGCCGGAGCGTTTGGCAAGCAGCAGCATCGTGAGATGGCCAAGACTCGCCGTTCCAGCCGACGCAAATGCGAAGCCGCCCTGCTTGGCTTTCGACGCAGCGATCAACTCAGCCAAAGTCTGGTAAGGGCGTGACGGCTGACAGGCAATGATGTTCGGCGCCGTACCGACCAGCATGACCGGATCCAGATCTGTCTCGGAATTATATGGCAGGCTCGGCTGCGTCACCGGGTTGGTCGCGTGAGTATCGAATACGAACAGCCACGTGCGGCCATCTGGCGGTGACTTCGCCACTGCCGCCGCGCCGATGCTGCCCGCTGCGCCCGGACGGTTTTCGATGATGATCGTCGTTCCCAGTCTCTGCTGCAAACCCGGCTGAACCAGACGGGCGATAGCGTCCAGCGTTCCGCCGGCAGGAAACGGGATGATGAACTTCATCTGACCCGCAGGCCAGTCCTCTGCCCTGGCAACAAAGGGGGTGGCGAGTGCGCCGGCGAGCACGGCACGTCGTGTCAGTTGTCCCATGTGTTTCTCCCGAGGTGATGATCGAGAACAAGACTTCGGACCAACAGTTCGGGGGGTGGCCCAGGACGGCATGCAAGCGTCGCCGGCCCCGCCCATTCTCCTTATCGCTGCGCAAACGTTGCGATCGGCCCTGCAACAGGTTTTCCGCGGTGCCAGACCGCCGAGATCTTGTGGACGTTGGCTATGTCGGCCGATGGATCGGCGTCGAGCACGACGAGATCGGCGAGCTTGCCAGCTAGCAGGACACCGCGGTCATCCAGCTTGAGCAGCTTCGCCGCGCCGCTGGTCGCGATGGTCAGCGCCTGCATCGGCGTGAGGCCGGCTTCAACCATGAGATCGAGCTCACGATGTTCGGCAATGCCGGGGAAACGCAGGCCCACGCCGGAATCGGATCCGAACCCGATGCCGATACCTGCCTTGTAAAGCGTCATCAGGTTCTTCTGGTTCATCGCCAGCGCCTTGCGGGCGCGCTCGGAAGCTGGTGCGTCATGGACCTTCTGCTGCCAAGCCGGATCCTCCAATTGCGTCTTCACGGCGGGATCCAGTGCCCGGTTCACGAACGGATCCGCCGAGACCTGCGGCTTGTCGGCAAAAATGAAATTTGAATCGTCGAGCGCCAAGGTGGGAACGTACCAGGCGGCATTCTTCTTCATCAATTCGATCGTCGGCGGATCGATCTCTTTGTCACGGATGCCGTGCGCCAGAATGTCAGCGCCGGCCTTCAGGGCGGCCTGAGCATCTTCGAGGTCGTTGATGTGGAAGGCGACCCGAAGCGCGTTCTTGTGGGCCTCGTCGACGGCGGCGGTATAGACCTCCGGCTTCACTTTGACTGGCAGCAGCTTGCCGAAGTCGTCAAGCCAGATCTTGATCAGGTCGGTCTTGCGTCCCGCCATCTCCCTCACCGCTTCGCGCGCTGCGTCGGGCGTATCCGGGCGATAGATCTGGTTCGGGCCGACGGGAACGATCGCCACGGGCGGTGCTCCCATCGCAACCCCAATGCCGCGGTCGGCGCCAAAGATGTCGGCCCCTGGCGCCTTGCCGGCATGTAGATCCGCTCGCAGATCGTAGAATTCAGGTGCGTTCAGGCCCAGCGACGTGATCGTGGTGACGCCATAGGCCTCCCACTGTCGAAGTTGGGACAAGATGTAGTCGCGATTATAGTTGTCCGGACTCGCCTTGAGGCCCCTGACGATACCCACATGGGAATGATCCGAGATCATGCCGGGGATGATGGACTTGCCCTTGAGGTCAACGACATCGGCATCGGATGGCACCGGCACCGCCGTTACGGACCCAACGGCCGCGATGCGTCCGTCGCGAATGACCAAGACGGAATCGGGAAGCGGCTTTCCACCCGCTCCGTCGATCAGAGTGGCTCCCTTCAGGACGACTGACTTTGTTTGCGCCTGTCCCGGCATGCCCGATAGACACAGGCCCGCGATGGCCAAGATGACGACCGATGCGGCTCTCATGCGGCGCTCCTCCCTGTTTCCTCGTTCCCCACGGGTTGGTCCCAGGGGCCATTAAATCTTATAGTACTATATTACGAGCAATTAGCAATTGATCCCGAGACGATGCGCCCTGGATCACCTAACTCAGCGATTTATCGCAGCACGAACGGATAGGGCTCGTCGCCGCTGCTCATCCAGACGGTCTTGGTCTGCATGTATTCGTTGATGGCCTCGATGCCGTTTTCGCGACCGAGACCGCTGCGCTTGTAACCGCCGAACGGGGCCATGTAGCTCACCGTGCGGTAGGTATTGACCCAGACCATGCCGGCCTTTAGCCGGTCAGCCATGACATGGGCGCGCTTCATGTTCTGCGTCCAGACGCCTGCGGCCAGACCAAAGAGGATGTCGTTGCCGATCTCGACGGCTTCCTCCTCATCGCGAAATGGGATCACGGACAGGATCGGGCCGAACACCTCCTCCTGCGCGATCCTCATGCTGTTCTTGACGCCGGTGAAGACCGTGGGCTCGACGAAGAGACCCTTGCCGCATTCCGGCCGATGGGCACGATCGCCTCCGAGTGCCAGATGCGCGCCATCCTTCTTGCCGATCTCCATATAGGCGAGGACCTTGTCGAACTGCGGCCGGTTGGCGACCGGCCCGACCTGTGTTTCGTTCTGCATTGGATCGCCCATCTTGATCGTGGCCGCCGCCTTCAGGAGCTTTTCGACGAAGGCGTCGTGGACAGATTCCTGTACCAGCATTCGCGAACCGGCGATGCACGCCTGCCCGACGGCCGCGAAGATTCCGGCAATGGCGCCGTTGACCGCATTGTCGAGATTGGCGTCGTCGAACACGATATTGGGCGACTTGCCGCCCAGCTCCAGGCTGACGCGTTTCAGGCCGCGCGCAGCGCCCTTGTAGATCTTCTGGCCGGTGGCATCGGAGCCGGTGAACGCGACCTTGGCGACCTGAGGATGCTCGACCAGCGCCGGCCCGACCTCATTGCCAAAGCCGGTAACCACGTTGATGACCCCAGGGGGGAAGCCCGCCTCCTCCACCAGCGCCATCATCTCGAGGAGCGATGCGGAGGTGAATTCCGAGGGCTTGAGCACCACGGTATTTCCGGCCGCCAGCGCCGGCGCAAGCTTCCAGGCGACCAGCATCAACGGCGAATTCCAGGGGATGATACCGACGACGACGCC
This sequence comes from Bradyrhizobium zhengyangense, assembly GCF_022012435.1. Classification (GTDB taxonomy): domain Bacteria; phylum Pseudomonadota; class Alphaproteobacteria; order Rhizobiales; family Xanthobacteraceae; genus Bradyrhizobium; species Bradyrhizobium zhengyangense. Next base: position 158,225 of record NZ_JAKLUA010000009.1, on the reverse strand, counting down.
GACCGGCTCGTGCTTGGTGTAGGTGAACATGTTGGGCTTGTCGATCGGGATGACCGAGCCCTGAATCTTGTCCGCGAGGCCGCCGAAGTAATAGTACCATTGCGGAATGTAATTGAGCTGCCCTCGCATCTCGCTGATCAGCTTGCCGTTGTCCCTCACTTCGATCTCGGCGAGCCGCTCTGCATTCGCCGCGATCAGGTCCCCCAGCTTGCGCATCAGCGCGCCGCGCTGCGTTGCATTCAGCTTGGGCCACGGCCCCACATTCATCGCCCGATGCGCCGCCTGGACTGCGCGCGCGGCATCCTCGGCATTGCCGCGCGGGATCAACGCCCATGGCTCGGCGGTGTAGGGATTCATGGTCTCGAACCACTCGCCCGAGGCCGGATCCTCCCACTTTCCACCGATATACATCTGGTACTTCTTCACGGAACGCCTCCCTGCAGCATAAATATCTGGAATCATAATATCGTATTATTGGCTTTTAGTGAGGTCAAGCTATTGCTTACTACGCGCCCTGAGGGAGGTTTGACAAAATATCTTTTGCAATAATACGGTATGACATACTTTATTGACGTTGCAGGTCGACGAACCCGCGCGGGGAGGACTAGAATGACAAACAACGTGGCCACCGACATCACCGCTGCGCTAAAGCATGCCGGTGTCGAGAACTTCTTCCTCCTCACCGGCGGCGACCAGCCGTTGTGGATCGCGCTTCGCGATGCCGGAATTCGAATGGTGGTCGCACGCAGCGAGGCCAGCGCGGTCTACATGGCGGACGGTTATGCCCGCGCCAGCGGCCGCGTCGCGCCGGCCTATGGGCAGGCCGGGCCCGGCGCCGCCAACGTCGCGGCCGCACTGGCAGATGCCGTCTGGGCCCAATCGCCGGTATTCGCGCTGACAGGAGCGACCGCGACGCAAGCCCTGCACATGAACGAGTATCAGGACCTCGACCAACATGTCATTTTCCAGCCCGTCACGAAGTGGAACGGTGCCGTCGCCGCTCCTGAGATGACTGGGAGTCTCGTCTCGCAGGCGCTTCACATCGCGGCGACACCGACATGCGGACCCACCCATCTCGACGTGCCGAAGAATTTCTTCGCGCTGCCCGGGGACCCGCAAACCGCGAACCGGCTAGAACGTTCCTACTCAAATGCCGCCAGCAAGGTGCGTGCGCTCGGCACCGAGGTTGCTACGGCGCTCGACCTCCTCAAGCGCGCGGAGCGCCCGGTTCTGTTTGTCGGCGAGGGCGTGCGGCTTGCCGGCGCGTGGGCCGAACTGGCACTGCTGTCGGACCTTGCGGGCATCCCGATCGTCGCCACGGCTGGCGGCAAGCCGGCCATTCTGACGTCACACCCGAATTTCTGCGGCATCGTCGGACGCTATTCCTCGGTGAGCGCCAACAAGCTCGTGGCAGAGGCCGATTGCGCCCTCGCTCTCGGGACCCGATTGGGCGGACTGGCAACCAACGGCTACACTTTGCCGAGCCGCAAGGCGACCGTGATCCAGATCGACCATGATCCGGCTTCCCTCATTAACACCTACGCGCCACGCCTCGGTGTCCGCGCCGACATCAAGATCTTCCTCACCGACCTACTTGACCTCGTTAAACAGCAGAATTTGCGGACATCGTCCGCCTGGCTGGACCGCTGCCGCCGCGATACTGATAAATGGACAGCTAATCACCGCGAACAACTCGCTGCGTCAGGTGGCAACACGGCCCTCTCCCCGCTTTCGGTGCTCGACGAGCTCTCCCGCTATGGCAGCGAGATCACGCTGGTCGCAGACACAGGTTACATGGCTGCCTGGACCGGCGTGCTGTTCCCGACGCTGCGTTACGACGCCTTCTTCCGCGCAGTCGGATCGCTCGGCTGGGCGCTCCCCGCCTCGCTCGGCGTCCAGATCGCGCGATCGGAGAAGGTGGTATGCATTACCGGCGACGGCGGCGCCGGCTATCACCTGGCTGATGTCGAGACGGCGGTTCGCTACAGGCTGCCGGTCGTGATCATCGTCATGAACAACAGCGCGCTCGCCTTCGAATATCACGAGAAATATCGCTGGAAGGGAAATGTGGTTGCGGAAGCGAACGATTTCGGGCGCGTCGACTTCGCCGCGGCCGGAATCGCGCTGGGTGCAAGGGGCGCACGCGCCACCAATCGCGAGGAATTTGTGGCAGCCATGGCGGTCGCAATGAAGGCATCCAATCCGTTCGTGATCGACGTCGTCATCGACAAGGAAGCCTTTCCGCCCGTCACCAATTTCGATGCCGTGATGGAACGGAAGCTCTAGATTGGCGGACGGCGCGCCGGAGGAGCGGGCACGCCGTCAGCGATCCAACCTACGACAATCAACAATCATAAAGAACCAGGGTGGAACCATGAAGACCCGTCGAGCTATTGTTGGAGTTGCCGCGGTCGGCCTGTTGCCGCTGACCGCCCCCTCTGTCGTCCGAGCGCAAAAGGCCACGATCCGCTGGCGCCTGGCGTCCAGCTATCCCAAGAACCTCGACACCATTCACGGTATCGCCGTTCGCCTTGCCAAGCACGTCGAGGAGATGACGGATGGCGGCTTCCAGATTCAGGTGTTCGGCCCCGGGGAAATCGTGCCAGGCCTGCAGGTACTCGATGCCGTGCAGAGCGAAACGGTCGAGATAGGACACACGGCATCGATCTACTACAGCGGCAAGAACAAGGCGTTTGCGATCGACACCGGGCTGCCGTTCGGAATGACGCCACGCCAGCATCTGTCGTGGATGTATCGCGGCGGCGGGCTCGAACTGTTCAGGGAGTTCTTCAAGTCCTACGGCGTCGTGAACTTTCCCGGCGGCAGCACGGGCGTGCAGATGGGCGGTTGGTTTCGCCGCGAGGTCAATACGCTCAATGATCTGAAGGGCCTCAAGATGCGCATCCCCGGCATTGCGGGCGACGTGGTCGCACGCCTCGGCGTCGTTCCTCAGAACATTGCCGGCGGCGACACCTATGCTGCACTAGAAAGAGGCACGATTGACGCGGTCGAATGGGTCGGCCCCTACGATGACGAGAAGCTGGGCTTCAACAAAGTCGCAAAATATTACTATTACCCGGGCTGGTGGGATTGCACGGGGCAGTTGGCCTTCTATGTAGGAGCGAAGGCTTGGTCGGCCTTGCCTGCTCATTATCAGCGGGCATTCGAGGTGGCCGCCGCGGAGGCCTCCTGGGACATGCTGTCGCATTACGACGCCAGCAACATGGCGCCGCTGCGTCGGCTGATCGCAAACGGCACCGAGCTCAGGCCATTCTCGCGCGAGATCATGGAGGGCGGCTATCGCGCGGCATTCTCGCTCTACGCCGAAGAGACGGAGAAGAATGCCGAGTTTCGCAAGATCTACAGCGAATGGCTGAAGTTTCGTGAGGACATCGTGACCTGGTTCAGGGTCGCAGAAGCGAGCTTCGAATCCAATCTGTATAGCTTGTACAAGACGTGACCGGATCGGTCTCTAGGGCTCGGGGGCCCGCGCTTCGCATCGGCAACTCAGGCGACTTCCAGCAGCCGCGTTCAAACGATGCCCAAGAAGTTTCGTGCTGGCTATCCTTCTTGGACTGGCTGCGGCCGAATATGGATCGTGAGGGTCTTACCGCGCACGCTCCGTCATCCCCTCGAACTGTGTGCGGTAACACAACTCTGGGCCCTGACGCGATATATATAGTGCTACGCCGCAGAGTTCTTACTCGGCAACGACGCCCAGTAACGAATTCAGCACGAACACAGGACAGCCCGAGCCGGCGCATGCGGAGTAGGTTGGTGCCGCCGGAAGGCGATGCAATCATGTTGGACGGATTGGGACCGCCAAAACCGCTCGGCGCCGGGGCGGCAACTCCGGCAGACCTTGTCACCCGCCCATGGGACTGACTTTCCGCATTTTATAGCCAAATTGCCGGGCTGGCTCCACGTGAATACGCAAGCAAGGCGTAACTTAAGAAGGCACGGCAATGATCTGCTCGCTGTGAATTTCGCTATTCCGAGCGAAGGAATTGAGCAGAAGGCGCGCAAGACCGGTGGCTCGTGCGCCGAACCCGAGCAGATCAGAACCGACGTCGACCGCCACGCCGCCGAACCGAGAGTCTACAGATGCATCCTAGCTGCGCCGCGAAAAGCGACGGCTAGCACCATTCGCACATGATCGAAGAAGGCCTGGTCGGAACCTCGAAAAGTGGGATTAAGGTGCCGTTCCGGGCCGCCATTGAATGGCTAGCCATTGAGCTTGGCTGAGTTGTGCAGGCGTGAGATTATTGGCTACCGCGTCTCTTGTTCGAAGGTAATACGGGCGCCGTAGCTGAGGAGCGTGGGCGGCAGCCAAATTCAGCCACATGTACGCAAGAACGCCATCCTGCGCAACGCCATGCCCCTTATCGTAGGAGAGGCCGAACAAATATTGGCCTGTCGGATCACCGCATGCGGCTGCCGTGTGGTAATACGCCGCGGCTATCTCGTAGGACTGCGGGACATTGAAGCCATGTTCGTGCCTGAAGCCCAAGACAGCTGCGGCTCGAGCGGACCGGCATGCTTCAATCGCACCGCCCGCCGCCGAAACATGTCGCCGCGCGAATGAGCGCCCGTTTTCGGAGAGTTCGGCGCCGAACACGTTGCCGATAGTCCACAGTGTGAGGAACAAAGTTCCGATCAGGGGGCGTGCATTCTTCATAGATGTTCCCGAGTCGATTTGCAATCTGCAACGATCATTCGAACCTCACCAGACCTTCCATATCAGCCATGTGACCCAAATGGCTGGCGCGAAGAACAGACCGAACGGCAGCCGGGTGATGGCTTGGATGCTGTCGCGACGGAGAAGCGCCGCAATTCCGCAGGCGATTAAAGCTGATCCGGCCGCGACCTCGATTGCGATTGGAATCAGATTCCAATCGAGCCAGACTCCAGCAACGCCGGCGAGTTTGACGTCCCCCAACCCGATGCCGTCGCGCAGACGGACGGACCTGTAGGCGATGCGCAATAGCCAGAACATCGCGGCTAATGCCGCTCCGCGCGATGCTGCCGTCGCGAGCGTCGGCACCATCCAGTCTGGAGGTTGCACGAACACGTTTGCCAATCCGAGTACAAGCGCCAGGATGGTCAGTTCGTCTGGTATTACGAAGAGTCGCGCATCTATAACGGCGATTGCGATGGCAACGGCGGAGAATGCCGCCCCGAGGAGGCCTGCGGAGCTCGGATCCGCTGCGACGCTCGTCGCCATGCAGACGGCGCAGAGGACGAATGCCGCCGTGACCGTGACGTGGGTCGGTGCTCGGAACGTGAGAAACTTTTGCGAGCAACGCGAGAGGCGTTCCGGCATTTTCCTCGTTGCTCCTTCATTGAAGTAGTGGCGGTTGTCTTCCCTTGGAAGGAAGGGACTCGACCGTTCCGCGCAGCTTTGCCCGAAACTCCTCGGCGACGTAGTGGGCGGCAATGCTGTCCCGAATGACTTGCGGACGGATGAAGATAATGAGCTCGGTCCGGGTCGTCGTCTTGTTCTGGTGCGACAGGAGGTCGCCAATTTTCGGTATCTCGTCGAGAACCGGAATCCCACCACGATCGACTTCAGTGTTTTCCTGAATGAGGCCTGCCAAGAGTACGGTTTGCCCGTTCGGCACGGCGACAGAGCTCTTCACTTTGCGTTGCGAGACGGTCGGCGTGAGCGAGTTCGCGGTCGCGTTCGTCGCCTGACTGATTTCTTGCTCGATATCGAGGCGCACGTTGCCGTCGGGACTAACCCGAGGAATGACGCGCAAGATAATGCCGGTGTTGCGATAGTCGATTGAGTTGATGATCGTGTTGTTGGTGCCGGTCGCCGAATTGAGAACGTTGCCGGTGCCGGTCGATACCGGGATCTCGTTCCCAACGAGTAGTGTGCCGACCTGATTGTCGATCACAACCAGCGAAGGGTTCGATAATATCTTGACATCTGTCACCGCGTGCAGCGCATCTATGATCATGTTGGGCTGCGCCTCAGGGCCGACGAGGAAATTAAAGCCTGGGAAGGCGCGGTTAAGGAAAGCGGATGCGACGCCATTGAGGACGCTCGACTGCTGTCCTGGGGGGGAGCTTGGGACGTTCAGGGCGGAGCCTCGATCGGGAGCCATACCGAGGTTTTTGCTTTGGATGAAAAATTGAACCCCGTAGCTCAGATTGTTGTTGAGCGTAACTTCAGCGATGGTCGCATCGATCGCGACTTGAGCCTGCGGTTGGTCGAGCTGGCGTATGGTCTGTTCGACGGTCCGGTAATTCTGAGCGTTCGCATAGATAAGCAGGGAGTTCGTGGAAACGTCGGCTGCGATGCGAATCCCCTCCATCACGGGCCTGCCGCTAAGGCCAGCGCTCTGTAGCTCCGAGCCGCCAGTGTCGTTCCCTGTTCGCGATCCGCCCCCGAGTGCGCCTCCGCCGAAATCAGTATTGCCTTTTGTGCTTGTGGAGGAGCTGGAAGTCGTTGAGATGGCTGGTAGTCGGTCGGCATTGGACGATGTCCTCACCAAACCGCTCCCAGGCGCGACCTGTCCCGCCGCGCTGTCGGTTGCATTTGAGCTGCCTCCGCCGAAGATTTCGCCGAGCACTTTCGCGAGCTGCCGGGCGTCGCCGTACTTGACCCGGCGGACATGTACAACAACACGGGCAGGATCTGATGCGTCGAGTCGGCCAATCCAAGTCTGGACCGTTCGCAGGAGCTGCGGCTTGGAGGTTACCGCCAAAATCGCGTTGCGGCGCTCCATTACCTGAAACTTGACAAGATCGTGCCCAACGTCGCCTTCCTTTGAATTCAAGATTTTTTCGAGTTCTGTCAGGACAGGCTCAGGAGCGCTGTTCTGGAGTGGAAAGATACCGACTGACTGCCCCCGCATCCAATCAACGTCGAAACCAACAGCCGTATCGACGACCGTGCGACGCTCGGGCCCTGTGCCCTGAACCAGCAGCATGTTGCGAGCCTTATCCACGCGAACCGCACCGGGCTTCGTAGCAAAACTATCCAGGAGCTGCATCAGCGTCCCGGCCGATATGTATTGAAGCGGCACGACAGAGACGCCAAATCCCGGCTCCACGTTTGCAGGCTGCGAATCAAGACTGCCGGCTGCGAGTGCCTCTGTCTGTGGGACAATTCGATAAGCGGCGCCGTCGCGGACGAGCGCGACTCCTGCCAATCGGAGCGCACTCTCGAACACGAACAGCAAGTCCTGCTTCGGAACCGGCCTTCCCGACGCAATATTGATATTGCCCTGAGCACGCGGGTCGATTGTGTAGCTCGTCTTCAGGATGTCGCCGAGTACAGTTTTTGCAACCGACGCAATCGTGGCGTTTTCGAAATTCAGTTCATACCCGGGACCGGTGCCGGTACTCGTCGCCGGGGCCACGATTGCCTGCATAGAAGAGACCGGCTCGGCCGAAAAGAGTTGGGCGCGACCTGGCCGGACAGTGCCTTGCAGATCGGCTTCTGCGGTGCGTTCCGGAAATCGGGGAAGCAGATCCTGATTACGAACCTCATCCATTACGTCAGGTTTGGTGTGAGTGTCCTGCCACGTGAGTGGCGCGCCGCATCCCGTCAGAGCCCCCGCGGCAACTAGGGCAATTGTCTTCTTCAGCTTCGCGCCACATCGCAAACGGTGCAGGCGTGTCAACATAGCGCGTAGCCTCTCACTCTCTCGCGTCTTCATTACAAATGCGAGCAGATCGTCGAGCGCGTGAACCGCGCGGCGCCCAATCTTCTCAATGATTGACGTTACTCCTTATGTTGTTGTCGCAACGGCTAAGCCGCATGCAACAATATCGCTGCACCGACACTTTCGTTTCGCCCGTGACAATTCTGCAAAGCAATGTCTCCGCGCGCGAAATCGCTCATAAGACAGCTTGTTCAGCGTCGAGCGGCGACTTCATTCGGTTGAGCAAGGCTGTAATTGCCTCTAACTTAGACATCGCACCGAAACCTTGTTTGAGTATTGCGCATCCCAACCGACCGGTTGAACGTTGGGATTGAGATAAGCATCGCCGAGAAGTTCCCGTTGAGCGGCGGCATCGCCTGGCCGTGCGACGACGAGCGCGCAGTCTTTGGGTGCCTTCGTCATGATGACGGCGTCTCCTTCTTGGAAATCGAACTCGATCTCGTCTGTTTCATCGAAGAGCTCGAGCGTGAAATTGCTGTTGCTCACGGGCTGCTTGAAGTTGAGAGCCATATGCAATGTTAGCACCGATCCATCCCACTCGAGCCATGAATCGGATGCGCCATCGAATGGCTGCTTGGTGCCATTGACGCGCGCGAACGTATAGAAGTCAGACGCGCGCAGCGAATTAACCGTCGCCCTGGCCAGCGGATCAAGCTGGTCACGCCCGAGGTGTGGGGCGCTTTCGTTGAGGCCGCTACTTCGCAATGCCGTCACCGACGTTTCCCTATCGTAGGTCCAAGATACGCGGACGCCGCTGATAGAGCCATTTCCATCAAAGATAACCGCATCATGCATGTGAACCAATATATCCGGATGAGCGTCGACGTGCCTTGCGTGGATGCACACACACAGCGTTGCGACGATTACGAACCAAATCAGAGAGCGTTTCATTGCATCATTTCAGTTGCATCCGGCGCGCGGATCGTGGAAGGGCGCGACGGCTCCTCTTTTCGAGCAGCCGTCGGCGCGGTGGTCACGGCTTCCCGTGGTCGTCGTGGTGGTCGTCTGGATCAGAACCGCAATAATGCTTGATGGCGGGCAGCTTCTTTGGATTGTCCCAGCGCGGGTCCCGAATGTCGTAGACGATGGGCTTTGCGTAATCTTCGGGATCAACGAGCCATCGTGTGTCTGGCCATTGATCGAGTGTCAGGCCGAGGCGCTTAATTTGATCCAGGTATCCGCCGTAAACGGCGGGCGAGATGGATTCCTTGAAGGTCGACCCGGTGGTCAGATGCAACGGAATGAAGATCTTCGGGTTCAGCGCTTGAATATACGCGAAGGGATCACGATAAGAATTGTTATCGAAATTGGCTGTCGCAATCGTACCGGCATCCACATCGGTGGCCGGTAAACTCTTCAGGATGTTCGTGATACGCTGGCCGTCAGCTGGCGTGCCGTTGGGCCACCCGCTTCCCAATCCTTCTTTGAGTGCTCCCGACGAGTTATACCAAGCAAAGGTGAAGTGACGACCTTCGCGCAACACAAAATCGAAAAACAGCGGAATAGGGCCACCCGGACCACCACTGCCGCTGGTAGCAATGTTGATCTGCCCAGGCAGCGTCCCACTTTTCCCGGGCGCAAGCGGCGTTCCGGCCGGAAACAGCCCCGGATCGCGCGGGTCAACCGCATAATAAACGGACGGATTAGGTGCCCGCGGCCAGGTCGGGTCGACCGGGACTGCAACCGAGTGCAAGTGTCGGAAGGCGATTACGCAGGCGTCCGGTTCCAGGAAGTCCAGTTTGACAATTTGGGTGCCGGGAACCGAACCGGTCGTCGTGACCGTGTTGCAGGAGATCGACGCCTTGTGAGGAAACGCCGTAGCCGGATTACCTTGAATCGCCGGGTCGGCCTGCTCGCGCGCGAAATCGGCTTGCAGGGCAACGCAGGTTTCCGCGGTGGCGTAGAGTTTCGCGCCGGTCATCGCAGCGATGTAGGCCGCGTTGTCCGCGTGATCGAAGTGACCATGCCCGATTAGAAGGCCTTCTGGTTTGAGAGCAACCAAATCGCCGATAACGAAGGGCGTGCGGCCCGGCGAAACTTCGAGCCGAGTGACGTAAGTGTCCAAAAGCAAAACGTGGCCGGCAATGGAAGCCGCCAGAGTTGAATTCGAGAGCCACGACAAGATGACCTTGTCGGGACTGACCCGCCCGGACTCGGGATCGACGTTCTCGTCGCCGAAAAATTTCTGACGCGCTGCGATCAAGTCGCCATTGTTTGCGTGAGCCGTGGTCGACAACGCCGAACCTGCCATGAGCGTCGCGGCCAAAGCCAAGGCACACTTGGTTGGGATTGAGTTCCTGCGTAACATATAAAGGTTCCTCTTTCGGTTGTTCAATCGTTAGAGTGAAGGTCGCCATCTCGAAAAGCCTCGCTCGTGTTTCCGAGTAGATAGGCGACAGATCGGATCGGGCCATTGATGTTTGAAAGTCCCCCGCCAGCCGCGCCAAACGAAAAGCGGTTCATAAGGCGCTTTCTCGCGATGCTAGGGACTGAATGACGGACATCAATATCTGAGGTGTGTTGTCGAGCGACACGAAGTGTTGCTTGTCAAGATGAATTGCCTCTGTGCGCTGCAACGTAGGGTCTGCGGCATTGCACGCAATGGCACGAGCGGCTACGAGATCGTCGTGTCGGTGTACCTGAAGGCGACCCATCGCAGCGCGGCACACTTGGCGGTTGCGATTGATCCGCTAACATAATCGCATTTACCCTTAACGCTTCGCAGGATGCCGTATTGAAGCGGTGCTGGCTTCCACAGGCGCCGGATCTGCGGTCGTGCCGGGCAAGGCGAGAGCCAGAACCTTGATGTTCTCGCCGTTCGAAAGCGTGGCTTCACGCGCTCCGATGTCGCGCAACGTCCATCCTGATTGAACTTCATCCTGCCGCAACTTCACCGTCTCGCCAGTCGCGCGATTCACAAAGACGGCGATGCTGTCGGCGCCCCCAGTTATCGTGCCCACGAGTTCAAATGGCGGAAGCTCAGGCTCGAGCGGCTTGGGAGCCGCGACGACAACGGGGATAGTGGGCGCGTTCGGCGGCGGCAGAGACGGAGGGCGGCGTGACGGAGAGAATAGCGGGCGCTCTTGCGTTTTATTGAGCTGCGCAAGGGGGACTTTGGCAATGGGATTATGCTCCGATCGGGTAGCCTCGAATGGCTCCTTCGCAAGCAGGTACTCCATTGTGGGCGACACTGGCGGATTCAGGCCAGTAGCCGTTGAAGTCTGACTCGCCTCGGCAGGCCGCCTCCCCGATTCGACTGCCAAGATCAGGAAGGCCAGCGCGAGAGCTTGAATCGTGAGGGGGCACTTCATTTGACACTCCGCCACCATCCGGAGACGACAATTGCGACGCGCACCTTCGTCGCGGCGTGTCTTGTCGACGACTCGGGTACCTGTATGACCAATTGATCGATGAACAGGAAGGGCGATCCCGCCTCCAGCTCGTAAAGGAGGCCTTGAAGGGCCGGCTGCTCGATCTCGAGATCGACAGAGACTCTGACGATCCCGTGTTGTGCTCCTGCGTCCTGCAGATCGACCTGCGACGATAAGATGTTGCTTCCCATCCGCGTCGCTTCTGCAGAAACGTGCTGCAGCACCACGGCGGCCGCGACTGTGACCGTGGGACCTTCGACAACTGGTGGACTCACAGCGAGCGCCCCGTCGTTCGTGCTGCGGGCCGCCCGCTGTTGTGACTGCAACCTGTCGAACATTTCGTTCGCGTTCGCCAGCGTACGATGCTGTTCCGCCAGGTCCAACGCCGTCCAGCCCGTGATCAGCAATAGAAATCCCGTCATTGCCGCGTAACAAATTGTGGCAACGAACGGAATGGCGCTGACGTAGCGTCTAATGCGGTAGGTCTGGTTCATGGATAGCGGCGAATGCGGGGTTGATTTGAGCCTCGACGTGGAATTGCTCTTTGGTTGCTCCTTCAGACCGTGTGGTTGGAGCGAAGAAGATCGCGTGTGAAAACTGGGGCGACTGCTCGATCAGGCGGATGAGCGATGCGGCGTCGCTCGTAAGGCCCGCTATCTGTAGTTTCGCGTGATCGATACGCAGCTCCGTTAGGAACGTGTTGTCTGGCAGTAGATCCGACAGCGCCTCAATCGCCATTACGGGCGAAGGAGTGTTGCGCTTCTGTTGTTCGAGCTCTCGCAAAGCGGATTCGGCAACAACATTCTGCGACGCTCTTGTGAGCACCGATATCTTTCGAGAGAGTTCTTCCCGTCTCAGGGCCAAACCGTCCGAAATGAGCGCTGAAATGCAAAGCGACGAAGTGGCAGCAAAGCCGCTTAACAGCAGAACTACCATCAGGCACGTACGAACACGACGGAAATCGGTCGGTCCGTGTATTTGTGTCTCAACGATCCTAATTGGCACGTTCGAACGTGACGTGGAGACCAGGATTGACCAAGTCCCAAGCGATCCGATAGCATCGAGCAAGGGCGTTAGCTTAGCGCGAGGCGTGGCAGCGATTGTCAGCTGAATGCGGTCGCCAGTCTCGTCAGGTGAAGCACTCCAACCATAGACCGCTTCTTGCACATCCCACGGGGTTAGTCGGTCGATTTGGGACCTCACGACACCCGCCGCATATTCGGCAGCGCGCCTCGGCAAATCCAGCGGGCGAAACAGAAATCGCGCCGGGTGAAGGACAAGTTCAAGCTGACTTCCAGTCAGAGCTAACTTCCATGCTGGAGGGATTGGGCTAGCAACCGCTCCCTCCAGGACCGCGAGCGCGTGGTCAGGCGCTTTCGCGTTTTTGGGGTCGGTCACGAGATGAAGGGTGAATTGATCCTTCTCGAATTCCACCATCCGAACCTGCGAGCGTCGGCGCAAGCCGTTCGAGAGCGATGAAACTTCGGACGCCACGGCTTGTACCCACGAAGCGAGGCCTGCCGCTATCGAATTAAACAGGATCATGGCGGGTTCGCCGTTGCCATGCCCTGACGACAGTCACCGCGCAAACTGTCATCCCAGGCAAGGATATGAAAAGGATCGTCCGGACCCTGTAGCAAGATGACCGCTTCCGCACAGCTATTCCATCCCCCTGCGCCCCCTATTTTTATGTCCAGCCGGAACGCGTCACTTGCATCGGCGGTCGCGGCGGTTTGATCTGAACCGAGCAGTCGGACTAGAGCGTCCTTACTGGGAGCCACGAGCTGCCGTTGGCCAAGAAAACCATTCAGACGATCTAGGGTCATGCCAGGCAAAGCCGCAACAAGCTCGGGCGGCGCGTCGAAGACGTTAATATCGGACCTGCCGCTGTAAACGGTCACCAGAGGCAACATTCGTTCTATGATGACCTGCGGCAGACCTTGAACTAACCATAACTCTCCTACATGTGCGAAGGGAGCGCCTCGCGGTCCATAGCCGCGGCCGGCGGCGCGGTAAAGCTGCGCTTCATTAGCGCGATCGGATGGTCTTAAGCGCTCTCGCCAACCAACAATCCGCGCAGCAAAACGCGGGGCATCCTCCTCCGATGCGCCGATCGCTATGAAGAAACTCGATAGTAGTTCGCGCGGGGCCTGATTGAGATCGAGCCGGGCCGCTTCGGAAACGAATCTGACCGATGCGTTGGCTTGGCCTAGCCGGAAGCTGAAGTGGCCATGCGTAGGTCGATCGCGCTGGTCTGCCACAGCAAGGCGTTGGGTCGCGAGATTAAGGCTGGCTGACACCAATTGATCGGCTTGCAGACGGCGCTCGATCACCGAACTCGACCAGGAAGAACTGCCTATGTAAATCGAATAGATGGACGCAAGTGTCGCGAGTGCAATCAACATCCAGAGGACCGCAATGAGGATAAAGCCCTCCCGCCCCCCAGATAAGTGTCCTTCCTGCGGATTGCAAAATATCATTGTGGCCTCAGGTCCGACGGCTCTCGAGAGAGTCCGCTGCGGGAGCCGTATCGGGACTAGTGTCGGGCTCTCCCGTGCAATCCGTGCTCTTTCCGCTGATGCATAGTGCAGGCGCGTCAACATGAATAAGCGTCGTGGTCGAGATTACCCTCGCCTCCCCAAGGGTGTGATCTTGGACCGTGAGGCGGATGGCGGCCGGCAAGTGGCCGACATTCAGCCAGTTCGCCTTCCACACGCCGCCGGGTCCCGCATAGGCGAACTCGGCCCGATAGGGCGATCGCAGCAGGACGACGGGATTACCAAAGCCAGACGGGTCAATCGCACCTTCAAACAAGACGAAGGGCCTCGAAGAGCGTATGAGGACGAGACCAGTAGGGTCCTTGATTGTTTCGATTTTAACGATCTCGAGGCCCGACTTGGCGTTGGGGCTTGTAACCGTGCGCACAAAAGTGACAGATCCTTCTGTGCCGTTGAACAGCGGCTTTTTGCTTCCGCCGTTGGCGGAAATGAACTGCGATGCCGCAAGATCGGCGGTTAAACGGTCAAGGGCGATGCCAATAAGCTCGGCGCGTTGCGCGCGCGCCAGGCCACGATCCCAGCTGGGTAGCCAATGCGTCGCGATTGTGCTTAGACAAAAAACAACAATCCCCATAAGTACGATCGCCGCGAGAGCTTCGAACAGCGTGAACCCCGCGATACTCGCGCGGTGCAAGGCTTGGGAGAGGTGATCCCGGGCTATCACTGCGACCTCCGGCCCAGACGCGCAGTTTCCAGGGCGAAGCTCGTACCTGCTGAAGATTTAACCTGGATCCGGACCCGTTTCGGCACCCATTGCTGCTTGTCGGACGCTGTCCTGAGCAAGGGCGATATATCGACGCGCCAGACAATGCCGTTGAGTTCACCCGACGTTACGCCCGTGGTTGCGTCGCCGCGCGGCGGCAATGCTGCCGCCAGAGTGCGCGCCGTCTCCACCAAGACCATGCGATCATCAATCCTCCGCGCGCCTTTTATGCTGGTCGACATGAGCGAGCCGATCGCCGCCAGCATGGCGGTGGCGATCGCGAGAGCGGCCAATGCCTCGACGATCGTAAACCCCGCGACGCTGCGGGAGGCATTACACAGCCGGAACGCGCACAATCTCGATTCCCCCCGTAAGCCAATTCACACGAACTTCGTAGACAGTATTCAGACGCGAGAGTCTAAGCGTGCCACCGCACGAGAACCCGCTCGGGAAAAAACTTATGGTCGAAAGGGCGGGTCGTCCTTCGCAATCCCGTGGCAATAGTGCGTCCAGCGTCACATCGTCCGGTACCACGAGAACGCTGCCGTTCGAACCTGATTGCAGGCGCCGGGTGCTCGCGTCGATTCTGGTCAGCACGCGCATCCCGCTCTTAACTGCCGCGTTCCGGTCGATCTTCAATAGGGACGCGATTTCGAGTGCCGATGCCTCGAGCCGCGGCCGCGACGTTCCAGGCGAAAGCCGTGGCAGAAGGATACCGACCAGCATTGCGACGATGGACAACACGCAGACCATCTCAAGCAAAGTAAATCCGTTTTGTGCTTCCGGGCTATTTCTCATTGCTGTTTGACGAGATATCGGCGGCAGAATCCGCACCGCCCTCATGCCCGTCAGCCCCGTAGGACATGATCTCAAACTTGGCGTTCCCACTGGGCGACCGGTAAACATAGGGCCTACCCCACGGGTCGTTCGGTAGGCTATTTCCATCGATGTAGGGACCGTGCCATCCGGCCATCGAAGCTGCGGGTTTTACCAGGGCGTTAAGGCCTTCCGAAGATGACGGATAGCGTCCCGTGTCGAGAAACATGAGATCGAGCGAACTGGCGAGGCTGCGGATTTGTATCTTGGCCGTCTTGACCTTGGACTCAGCGAGATAGTTCAACACGCGGGGGCCGATCAGTCCCATGATCAGCCCGATGATCGTAATGACGACCAGCATCTCGACCAAGGTGAATCCATTCTCGCCCGCTGCGAACGACCGCCGCCGCCAGGCCATTGCGCGGGATGAGATAAGCGTCATTTGCGCTCGCTGTTTTGAGATCACGATACGAGTTGAGTGATAGACAGCAGGGCCGTCATAATGGAAACGATGAGACCGCCGACAACCACGCTAATGCCGATCACGGCCGCCGGTCCGATAACGGCGACGAGCCGGTCAAGACTCCTCTGTAGCTTGGCTTCGTAGAACTCCGCGATGCGCCCGGCGAGTATTGGCAGCTGGCCGGTTTCTTCGCCAATGCGGATCATGCGGATCGCCATCATGGGCAAGACCGTTGACTGGGAAAGGGCGTCAGAAAGCTTCGCGCCGTGTCGTACTTGATCAGCCGCGGTTGTCCAGGCGGGAACATCGCCCGAAAAGGACATGATATCGACGAGGATGCGCAGGGTGGTGGTCAAAGGTACCTGACTGCCAGCAAGGATGCCGAGATTGCGGCAGAAC
Source organism: Bradyrhizobium zhengyangense (assembly GCF_022012435.1). Lineage (GTDB taxonomy): Bacteria > Pseudomonadota > Alphaproteobacteria > Rhizobiales > Xanthobacteraceae > Bradyrhizobium > Bradyrhizobium zhengyangense. The sequence goes on along the minus strand of NZ_JAKLUA010000009.1, from coordinate 142,239 downwards.
ACCGCAGTTTGGTAGGCCCGAAAAATCGAACTGGGGCCCGGCAATCGCATCAGTGTTGCGAGCAGCCGGAACCGGATCACGGGCCGGCGGAGGACGGCATAGGCTGCAAAGATGGCGGCCCCTGCGACTCCAAGAATCGCCAGACCGTTGGAGCGCGTCCATTCAGAAACGCCAAGCACCGTGACAATCAGCGAGTCCTGCTTGGCGCCGAAATCGCGCAACACAGCTCCGAACTGTGGCAGTACCACGAGAACAAAAAATGCCAGCACGCAGGATGCAGCGAGCAACACGAATGCAGGATATTGCAGCGCATCAGTAATTCTTCGGCGCAAGGCCTCCGTGCGCGCGCGCTCGCTTGCCAGCATATCGAGAAGGTGGCCGAGCTTCCCGGACGTTTCGCCGACTTGCACGAGCGCCGCATAGATAGGCGGAAAGCAACTCGGATATTTGCCGACGGCTTCAGCGAAGCTTTCGCCCGCAAGCACTGCGACGCGGAGTTTACTCACAATCGGGCGCAGGCGGCCGATGTCGTCATCTGAGCACAACAACTCCAGTGCATCGTCAAGCCTCGCGCCCGCCTTGAGCAGCAAAGAAAGATCACGTGTAAAGATGGTCACGTCTTCGGCGCGTGGTCGCCCAAGAAAACCAGCAGCGATATGAGCGACCGCAACCTTAGTGTCCTGAGCGACTGTTTCGATCGGAACGAGACCGAGATACTCGATACGCGCGAAAACTTCCTTCGCGGTGGACGCGGAGATCATACCGTTTACGAGCTCACCGCTCTGGGTCATAGCTAGATAGCGAAAGGTTTGCATCACGTTATCGTATGGTCGTTACGCGGAGAACTTCCGCGGGCGACGTGACGCCGGCTCGGCATTTCGCGAGGCCGTCTTGGATCATGGTGGTCATTCCAGATCGAACCGCTGTTCGATCAATCGACACGGCGTCGCAGTGCGCATTCATCAGCTGACGAACCTCATCGGCCACTTCAAGGACCTCGAACAGGCCAACGCGGCCGCGGTAGCCCGTTCCGCCGCAACGCTCGCATCGGCCTGCCTTGTAAACTTCATCACCAACCCGAAGGCCGATCGCGGCGTACCGCCGATCGGCCGCAAACTCCGAGTGCTCGAGCCGGCTCGTTGTTTTGCACCGGTCGCAAAGCTGCCGCACCAGCCGCTGCGCGATCACGGCACGGAGGGTTGAACTCAACAGAAACGCCTCGACGCCGAGGTCCAGCAGTCGCGGCACGGCGGCCGCAGCGGTTTCGGTGTGCAGCGTGGTCAGGACGAGGTGCCCGGTCAGGGCAGCGTGGATCGCTACTTCCGCTGTCTCGGCATCACGGATCTCGCCCACCATGATGACATCCGGATCTTGCCGCACGAAAGCGCGCAATGCCTTCGCGAAAGTCAGGCCGATAGCAGAGTTTACCTGGGACTGATTGATGCCCTTGATTTCGTATTCTACCGGATCCTCGATCGTCAGTATCTTCCGGGAGGATTCGTTGAGGAGGCCGAGCACGGTCGCAAGCGTCGTGGTTTTACCGCTGCCGGTTGGTCCGGTGACCACGATGAGACCGTGCGGGAGCGTCAGGACTGCGCGGAGCTTTGCTTCGTCGTCGGGCGCAAAGCCGAGCTTCTCGATCGCAAGGAGTCCCCGCTCCTTGGGCAGAAGCCGAATGACGGCAGACTCACCATGCTGCGTCGGCATGATAGCGACGCGCAAATCCATTTCAGCTCGCCCAAGTTGGACACGCGCGGCGCCATCTTGAGGCAATCGGCGCTCGGCTATGTTGAGACCCGCCAGGATCTTGATGCGGGAGACTATGGCCTGTGGGAGTACATGGGATGGTGAGGGGATATGGCGAAGCAGGCCATCAACCCGCATACGCACTGCCAGTTCCGTCCTGAAAGGCTCAATGTGTATGTCACTGGCGCGAAGCTCGGCGGCCTTTTCGATCAATTCGGAGACGGCACGGACGACCGGCGCGCCGCTAGCTAGGTCGCGGAGGCTTTCGATATCCTCCTCGCGGACAGCGATGGTATTATCCCTATTCGCTGCGGTGGTCTCGCCTTCGCTAAGGCGCTGAGAGAGCGCGGTATCAATGTCCTCAAACGACGCGATGGCGACCTTTACCGCGGGGCCGAGTACAATCTCCGCGGCGCTGATCGCTGCCGTGTCCGTGGGATCGAACAGGGCAATCACGGCGCGTCCATTCGCGAGCTGATACGGAAAAATCGTCATTTCCCGGAGGAAGCGAGGCGAGAAGTGTTCGACCAAGCTCGTCCCAGCCAAGAGGTCGGCTAAAGCCGCACGGTCATGTTTGAAAAAGGCTGCGACCGCGTCGGCAAACTCCTGGGCCGACAGGTCGGACGATTCGAAAAGCTGGCGCAGCGTGAGCTTTTCGGCGACAAGGCCGCCCATGCCGGCTGCGACATGCGCATCGCCCCGAAGGCGCTCTGCAAACTCAGTCACGGTTTCAGGCCTCATGAAGCGCGGGAGCCTCCTCAAGTGTGAGCTCTGTTTCACCTGGAGTCTCGGGCCATCGCTTTGTGGCAAGTGCGAATGGCCCGTCACGGAGCCGCTCGCGAATATAGCGGACGCAAAGATAATATCGGTACACACTGCTTGAGCGGACTTTGGTGACGGCAGATATATCAGCCGGCTGCCACCAGAGGGGAAGCACGTGGACTAATTGGCCATTCGCGAGCCCCTTGGCCACGTCCCAATAAGAACGCAGCATTATCCCACGGCCGGCAATCGCCCAATTGCGGATGATATCGCCATGGTTGGTGGAGAGGGCAGCGGTGACGTTGATGGTGCGCATCCCGATGGGACCATGCAAAGTCCAGCGCTCGAACACCTCGTCACGTTCGCGCATGACCAGGCACGAATGTCCAGCGAGATCGCCGAGTTCCTCCGGCATGCCGCGTCGATTGAGATAGCTGGGAGCCGCGCAGAGAATGCGTCTTCCCTGCGCAATAGGATGCACGAGCAAGTGAGGCTCGCGTACCCTGCCGACCCGAATGTCAATGTCGACATTCTCCTCAACCAGATCCACGCTCCGATCGACGATTTCCAGCCGAATATCCAATTCCGGGTGTAGGAGCGCCAACTCCGATACAAGTGGTGCGACATGATTGCAGCCAATACCCGAGCTTGCCGTAATTCGTACGCTGCCGCGGGCGACGGAATCGGTCTCAGGACCGTCAGCTACAAAATCCGCATAGGCATCGAGAACGCGCTGCGCTTTGGACAGCAACACTTCCCCATCGCTGCTGAGCACCGCTTGTCGAGCGGTACGCAGGAACAACACGCGTCCGAGTGCCCGCTCAAGTAGCGCGACGCGCTTGCTGACGTAGGCAGGCGACGCACCTAACTCTGTCGCCGCCGCAGCAAAACTTCCCCGCCGCGCCGCAACGATAAACACCTCAAGATCTTGTGCTAATGGTTTCACCCCGACGTTTCCCGATTGCAAAACGGAACTTATTCGCCCGCTAATCTATAATCTTAAGGTCACTGGCTCGCTGACCTCAATGCTCATTATAATATACAAACGATTAGAATAATTTCTTGCGAGGACGTGATCTGCTGGGCAGTTGCGCAAGGTTGGGCCGGCAAACGGCATAGGCCGCGCTGCGACGTCAGCTGGTTAGAGGAAGGGGGCGGCCAGGATGGCGGCGAAGCGCTTAAGCAATCGTCACCACGCGTAAATTATTGGTTGTGCCGGCATCGCCGAAACGTATGCCGGCCACGGCGACGATGACATCGGCATTCTCCGCAAAAGTTCACGTTGAGAGCGGTTTGCGTCGCGCGTTCGACCATCTCCTCGTAGGAGCTTATGTTGGGGGACTTCATGCCGTGGGCGCCCCCACAACAGGCATAGTTGGCGCGAGACCCGTTCCTCCGGTGTGATCGCGAGGATCAGTACCTTGGGACGTTTGCGCGCGATGCGCGTTGCAGTCGTACCGCTCGAGGTGAAGGCGAGGATCGCTGAGGCTCCGATCATCGTTGCGAGATCCGCAGCCGCCGCGGTCGGGGCGGTCTGCTCCTCGTCCGGCTCCGACGCATTGACGATCGAACGATACATTTTATGTCGCTCGGTGCTTTCGATTATGCGGCTCATGTTGGTGGCGGCCTCGCACGGATATTGCGCGGTCGCAGATTCCGCGGACAGCATGATCGCGTCGGCTCCGCCATAGATCGCTGTGGCCGCATCCGAAGTGTCGGCGCGTGTCGGCGTCGGCGCAGCAACCATTGAGCGTCGAGGCGGCACGATCGGATCAATTCCTTTTGTCGGCCGGGAACCTCCGCATGCGGAATTGCGACGCCAAGATCAACGCGCGCGATCACTATCCCATCGGAGAGGCGCACGATGTCATCGATATGCCCGGACGCCGACCGACGGAACAAAGCGAACGGCGTCACCGGCACTGAGGGAAAATCTGCCATTCCTTATGGTACCAACCCGGATCTTTGGCCCCTGCAAGTCCTGAAGAATACCAATAGGGCGGCTGAATCTTCGTTCGAGTTGACGAATTGCGCCATGACGCCTTGCGTGATCTGCCTGTAAGTCGGAACGTATCCGCCCGCCTGGCCCAATGCCGCGAGCATCTCTGGCGAACGGCTGGCGGGTCCGACGGTCGCAATAATCTTGGCTCGCCGACGATGCATGTTTTACCTCGCGAAATTGCGGGGCCGCCCATCAAACAGCCCTGACATTGCCGACGTTCGTGCGTATCGAATCGATGCGAATGAGAGCGCCGACGCGATCAAGAAGGCCGTTGCTATCGCGGGCCGCGAGGCAAGAGCGGATCGAAGTGTGCCGCATGTGCCTGGCCTAGCGCGCTCGGCGCACGATCGTGCCTGGCGCACTCGGCGTCTCCGTCCCAGCCAAGTAGAGCAGCATCACTTTCGCAAACCGGACCTCCAGATCGTTCGTCAAGCCGGATGGGCTCCTGGCCCGATCGGCGTTTGATTGTTCTGCGCATCGACGGCGCTATCGAGAAAACGCTGCAATCAAGGCAGAGCGGATTCAATCTCCAATCGTTTATACAAAAGAATGACATAATAAGACCGGCGTTTTTGATGTTATCGTCGTCGTACGGAGGAACTGATGGACCTGCAACAACTGCGCTGCTTCGTAGCAACAGCCGAAGAGCTTCACTTCGGAAGAGCGGCGCAACGAATGAATATGCTTCCCTCGGCCCTGGGGCGGTTTGTTCGGCTGCTGGAGGAGGATCTCGGCACGCGGCTTCTGACGCGCACGACGCGAAACGTCGCGCTGACGGACGACGGTGTTGTCTTGCTTAAAGATGCGCGTGCGCTGCTGACGCAAGCCGATGCGCTTGCGGTCAGATTTCGGACGCGCTCGCGCAAAGGGGCAACAATCATACGCGTTGGTGCCATCGACAGTGCTGCCGCCGGACTTATTCCGAAACTTCTTAAAGACTTTCGCAAGCGTCGGCCTGATGCAACGATTCAACTGGTCGAGGATAAGACCATTCGTCTGTTGCCGCGCCTTTTGACCGGACGGCTTGATCTCGCCTTCGTGCGCCCCCCAAAAGACGCCAACAAGCGGCTGGAGTTTCTATTTCTCTTCTTTGAGACAGCCGTCGTAGCCCTTCCGCACCATCATCGACTTGCGTCGAGGAAGATGGTCAAGGTTGCGGATCTCAAGAACGAGCCACTGATCGTTCCCGAACGGCGGTCCAGGCCTCATAGCCACGATCTAACGATGAAGCTCTTTGCGGAAGCCGGGCTAGACGCCCGGATTGCTCAGATTGCGGAGGAAAAGCAAACGATCGTCAACCTGGTGTCGGCCGGTTTGGGGATCGCTATCGTACCTAGCTGGACGTCGCGCCTGGCGAGCCGCGGGGTTCGCTATGTCCGGCTCGTGGCGTCGGACATGAACAAACTTCCCCTTGCGGCTGCTTGGTCGCGCGGGACCAGGGATCCCATCCGAGACGACATATTGAAGATGCTGCGGGCCGATCTTGCAGCTTACGCAAAGGAAGCTTGAGTCGCACCCGATCGCACTACTCTCTCCCGCAGACTGCCCGCCACCTATGGCGGGCGTTTTTTTGGGAGTTAGGCAGACTGGGAAAACCACCGGGCCGGAAGGCTACATCATTTCGGGCCACTCGAGGTAGATTCGGAAGAAGCCCATGGGGTTCAAGCGGCCGCGTTATAGACACCGCGGATCTTGGTTTTGTTGTGCTTCCAAAGTTGGTGGAGCGCCGCCTCATCGCGCCATCGCTGTATATTTAGGGGCCTACTATCTTAGGCGGTTATCGGATCGACGAAACCGTGTCCTCTCTTTCCGGAGACGATCTTGCGCAGGATATACCGAAGCGGGCAATCAGCTCGGAGGCGACGCGCGTCGGCGGCCGGATCCGCAAGGCAGATAAGGCCCAGATCCCTTCTGATTTCGGCCTGACGATTGAGCCGGCGCTCAAAGTTCCGTCACGAACTCATGTCTGACCGCGCAGAACGGGAGGACGCCGGGGCAAGGCGCTGCCGGACGAGGTCTTTTAGAGGAATCATCGTGTCGATCTCCAGCACAATCGACACCGACAGATCGATGCCCGCGGCACCGGCGTCGAGAAGGCTTCGAATCGGATTTTGAGCAGAGGGAAAGAGTATAGCAAGCAGGCTCGCGGGGCTGACCGGATCGCCGGCGAACATTTCTGGCGGCCCGATTGCGAACAGCCGCTCCACTGCGAGGCGCTTGCTGATTAAGCGTGGGCTTTCTGGTTGAAGACGTGGACCAACGCGACGTCGATCGAGCGCGTCAACGTCCCTCTAGCAAGTGCGGGCGTACTCGGGCAGACGCTCCCGGTAGGCCCTGATCAGCTCCGCGCCTGCCAATGCAATGACGGACGGGGTAGCACCGATGATGACATCACTGGTGAGATGCTTTCCGTCGGCCATGACTTCCTAACCGGCAAGGTCACGCAGGATCTGAGATGCGCTCCGGTGCAAGAGAAGGCTTGCCTCGGTCATCTGCATTCCTCGACCGTCGCGGTCGAACAGAGGTGTTTGTGAAACGCAATAGTTACGGCTCGGGGGCTAGCAGCGGATCGCACCCCCGATCGGTCGTCCAACTTGGATCGCGCTGATGAACATCGAAACGCACGCGAAGTGGGCTTGCAGGATGCCTCGACAATCGACGGCTCATGAGTATTCGTGCTCCTTGCCTCCCTTTCCAGATGCGCTCAACGATGACCATCGGTACCCGACCGAACACGGTTCAAACACTTTCGGACCGGCGAGCTTGACATTTGCGCTCGCATCGGAGCTCGGCGCCTGGCTTTCTGCAAGAATCATCAGGCACCTTTGGCATAAGACCGCAACCGCTTTTCGAGGACCGTCAAAAGCGTATCGCGAATAGGATCGCGGGAACCACGCAGCCAACTTGCAGCGAGCGGAAGCCGTCCAACTGCTCCAAAGCGCTCCAGCTTGAGCGGAACAAAGCGAACGCCCGCAACAGCCATGCGAGAGGTCCAGCGGGGGACGACGGCCAGTCCCAGTCCAGCCGCAACCATGTTCACGATCGTCTGCTTTTCATCGGCGAGCTGAGCGATGCGGGGCGTCAGCCCGGCGTCCTCGAACAGCTTCATGGTCAAGTCGTGGCTGTGGGGCCGAGATCGCCGATCAGGAACGATCATCGGTTGATGAGCGATCGCCGAGAGCGACAGACATTCGTTACGTGCAAGCGCGTGCCTGCGGGGAAGGGCGACCACTGCGGTTTCCATGAGCAGAGTTTTACATTCGAGCCTTCGGTCCATCTTCTCCGGAGGACGGATGAAAACGAGATCGAGCGCTCCGGAAAGGACCTTGGGAAGCAGCCGGAACGTCTTTTCCTCCAGAAGATGAACGGTGACGTCGGGGTATTTCGCGCGGAAGTCTCGCAACAGCTGCGGCATAAGCCCGGCCGCAGCACTGTCTATGGCGCCTACCTTGAGATTCCGGGCTCCGACCGAACGCGAGCGACCGCGCAAGACGGCCTCCACGGTCGAGACCTTTGAGAGAATGATGCGCGCCTCCCGAAGAAGTAGCGCGCCGTCGTCGGTCAAAGAGACGGCTCGCGTGGTCCTTGCAAACAGCCGCGTACCAAGATCCTCTTCCAAGAGTTTGATGTGGCGGCCGAAGGCGGAAGGTAGCATCTGCAGGTGTTGGGCCGCGCGGCCAAAATGCAGCTGCTCGGCGGCGGCGACGAAACATCTCAATTGACGCAGCTCCATGAGCAGGCCCTTTTGTCGAATCCGAGCCATTATACCATTTTTTTGTACAAATAAGGGCGTATTGAGTGACGCCGTCTCTTCCTTCTAGGCTGGCCGTAGATAAAAGGCATGGCTGCCAGCCGGGGCGCCAGCCGAAAAACGAGGAGGCCCAAGGTGGTGAACGAGGTTCAGAAGCGCACGATCCGTCGAGTAGCTTACCGGATCGTGCCATTCGTGATGCTACTCTACTTCGTCGCGTTTATCGACCGAGTGAACATCGGCTTCGCAGCGCTGACGATGAACAAGGATCTTGGTTTCTCCTCCTCCGTATACGGATTTGGTGCGGGCATTTTCTTCTGGGGTTACTTCCTGTTCGAGGTGCCCTCCAACATCATTTTGGACAAGGTGGGAGCCCGACTGTGGATCGCTCGGGTCATGATCACCTGGGGCTTGATATCCGGGGCAATGGCGTTCGTCCAAGGGCAAACAAGCTTCTACGTTCTTCGCTTCTTGCTCGGCGCGGCCGAAGCTGGGTTCTTCCCAGGAATTATCCTCTATCTGTCCTATTGGTTTCCCGCGCGCCAGCGTGCCGGGATCACCGCTCTGTTCATGGCAGCGGCGCCTCTTTCAACGGTCCTCGGATCGCCCGTCTCGGCCGCTCTTCTGGAGTTGCACGGCTTGTTCGGCCTTAAGGGGTGGCAATGGCTATTTCTCCTCGAGGCGCTACCCGCCATCGTGCTTGGGTTCATCGTGCTCGGATTCATGACGGATCGGCCGGAACAGGCGAAGTGGCTTGCCGATGATGAGCGGGCCTGGCTGGTCGAGGCCATGAATGCGGAGCGGGCGGCCAAGGCAGGGTCGGCGAGCCATAGCGTCTGGCGGGGACTGACGGATCTACGCGTTCTGGCTTTGTCCCTCGTCTACTTCGGCACGTCGGCGGGACTGTACACGCTGGGGGTATGGGCGCCGCAGATCATCAAAGGCTTCGGCCTGTCGAATATGGCGGTTGGATCGCTCAATGCGATCCCGCCGACGATCGCCGTGGTGGCCATGTATCTGTGGTCAAGGCATTCGGACCGCACCAACGAACGGACGTGGCATGTAGTCATCGCTTGCCTCGTTGCGGCGGCCGGGCTCGCGCTGGCAGGCATGTCGACTGGCGTTGCTTCAGTTATCGCTGCGCTGGTGCTGGTGAACGTCGGCATCAGCGCCGCCAAGCCGCCGCTTTGGAGCATGCCGACACTGTTCCTGGCCGGTCCGGCCGCGGCGAGCGGCATCGCAACCATCAACTCCATCGGCAATCTCGGCGGCTTCGTCGGTCCGGCCATGATCGGATGGATCAAGGACCTCACCGGCAGCTTCGAGGGCGGGCTCTATTTCGTCTGCGCACTCTTGTTGTTGTCCGCCACGCTGACGTTGCTGCTCGCGCGCTCGATCGGCCGCCATCAGGCGGCCGTCGCGCACTAATCATACGGAAGAGGAAGGATATCTCTCATGAAGACCTACAACGTTGCGGCAATCCCAGGCGACGGTATCGGCTCCGAAGTTGTGGATGCCGGCGTCGAAGTTCTTAAGGCGCTGGCGAAGCGCGATGGGGCATTCACCTTTCACTTCGACCACTTTGATTGGGGTGGGGAATATTATAAGCGGCATGGCCGCATGATGCCCGAAAACGGGCGCGATCTGATCCGTAATCACGATGCAATCCTGTTTGGCTCCGCAGGGCACCCAGAAATTCCGGACCACATCACGCTTTGGGGCCTGCGGCTCGCGATCTGTCAGCCGTTCGATCAATATGCGAATGTGCGTCCGACCCGCATCCTTCCCGGCATCACCTCGCCCTTGCGTGCCGTCAAGGACAAGGAGCTCGACTGGGTCATCGTTCGGGAAAATTCGGAAGGCGAGTATGCGGGCGTCGGCGGACGGGTCCATCAGGGATCTCCTTTGGAGGCAGCAACCGATGTCGCTATGTTCACGCGCGCCGGTGTGGAGCGGATCATGCGCTTTGCCTTCGGCCTTGCACGGTCTCGTCCCCGCAAGTTGTTGACCGTCGTGACGAAATCCAATGCACAGCGGCATGCAATGGTCATGTGGGATGAAATTGCAGCGGAGGTCGCGCGCGAGTTTTCTGACGTGACGTGGGACAAGATGCTGGTCGATGCCATGACGATGCGCATGGTCATGCGCCCGCAGAGCCTCGATACGATCGTGGCTACCAATCTCCATGCTGATGTGCTGTCCGACCTTGCCGCTGCCCTTGCCGGTTCGCTTGGCATCGCCCCGACCGCCAATCTCAATCCCGAGCGCAAATTCCCATCGATGTTCGAGCCCATCCATGGCTCCGCCTTCGACATCACAGGCAAGGGCATTGCCAATCCCGTCGGGACATTCTGGTCGGCGGTTATGATGCTTGAGCATCTGGGGGAGAATGCAGCCGCGCAGCGGCTCATGAAGGCAATCGAGCGCGTCACCGCCAACCCCGAACTGCATACGCCAGACCTTGGAGGATCGGCGAACACCCGCAAGGTGACAGACGCTGTCGTGAGCGCGATCCAAGCGGAAAACGCGTGAAGCCCCCCAATGTCCGCTGTGTGGACCGACGCACGGGCTCGCAGCTTGCTGCGGCAACTCTTTGATGCCGCAATCGCGAGCGCTGATCCGCGCATAGCCGTCACGACGCATCTGCCGCCAAAGCCCAGCGGACGCTGTATTGTTGTCGGAGCCGGCAAGGCGTCCGCGGCAATGGCTGCGGTGGTCGATGCGGCCTGGCCCGACGTCGAATTGTCGGGGGTCGTTGTGACGCGGCACGGGCACGCGGTGCCGGCGGGCGGGATCGAAGTCCTTGAGGCGTCGCACCCCGTCCCGGACCACTCGAGCGAGGCCGCGGCGCTGCGGATGCTGGATGCGGTCAGAGGGCTGACGAAGGATGACCTGGTCCTAGCGTTGATGTCCGGTGGCGGGTCCGCACTGATGGCCCTTCCCGCCCCTCCGATGACCCTCGCGGACAAGCAAGCGGTAAACCGGGCATTACTCGCGAGCGGGGCGACGATTGCGGAGATGAATGTGGTGCGCAAGCACCTGTCGGCGATCAAAGGCGGTCGGCTGGCGCTTGCAGCGCGCCCTGCGCGCCTCCTCACCCTCGTGATCTCAGACATTCCGGGGGACGATCCGGCTGCGATCGCCTCCGGCCCGACGCTGCCGGATGCCAGCACGAAGGCCAATGCGCGCGAGATCGTTCGCCGTTTCGGGATCAAGCTGCCCGACTCTGCGCAAGCCGTTCTAGACGGCGGACAAGATACGGCGAAGCCTGGGGACATTGCCGAAGATGTCCGTATTATCGCCGCGCCACTCACGGCCCTTGATGCTGCAGCGCAGCTCGCCAAGCGCGAGGGATTGAGCGCTGTTGTACTTGGGGACGCAATCGAGGGGGAGGCCCGAGAGCTCGGTACCATGATGGCCGGAATTGCCCGGTCGGTCGCTCAGCACGGGCATCCTGTAAAGGCGCCGGCCGTTCTGCTTTCAGGAGGAGAGACGACAGTTAGCATCGGTCATGGCCGAGCAGGTCGTGGTGGTCGCAATACCGAGTTCTTGCTCGGACTTGCGGTGGCCCTTGATGGAGCGGCGGGCATTTGGGCCATTGCCGGGGATAGTGACGGGATTGATGGAACGGAGGATGCCGCCGGCGCTTTGGTGACGCCAGATACCTTGCATCGCGCCGCTGCGAGCCAGCTCGATGCCCGCGCGCTTCTGACGGCTCACGATAGTTACACCTTTTTCGAGCGTCTTGGTGATCTCGTTCGAACAGGTCCCACTCTCACAAATGTCAATGACATTCGGGCCGTTCTGATTGCGCCGACTAGGCAACAGACGTCGTAAGCTGGCAAAGCTCGTTCGTTCGCCTACATAAGGCGCCCGCTCGTGCGAGAGCTCCCGCGAGCGCGTCGTGCAGAGCTGCATGCTCAGAGAGCAACCATTCCACACCAGAACATCCAATCTTTGCCGATATCGACCTCGTATTTGCGAGCGAAGTTCAGTTTGCCATCGTCGGCGACGTCGAATACTGTCAACCCTGCTGGAACCGTCCGAACGGCGCCACCGTCGCGAACGTCAAGCGGCGCAACCGCAGCTGTGACCAGCATTCGTCCGGCCGGATGGATTGAGAATGTCCTGCAATGGAAGGTCAGGGTATCAATGGTCTGGATGAGCGTCGGCTCTCCGCTTGCGGGATTGATCGAAAACACGGCGACAGTATTTTCTCCCTCCCCATGGACCTTTCGGCCCGCGAAATCGATCGTTCCGTCCGAGCGGTTGGCAAGATAGACGAACCGGCCGTTGGGGTGCACGTGGATGGGGCCGACGAACTGGACCGGTAGCCTAGCTTCGTGGTTTTCAGCAGTATATCTTTCGAACAGCGGCTTAGGATCGATGCCTTCGTCACTCGTCCCATAGACCAGCAGCTGGTTGTTGCGTTCCATCGATACGAACATCCACGGTTTTTCCGGATGAAAGTCGACGTGCCGCGGGCCGAAGCCAAGTCCGTTTCCTTTAGTGATCGAAGTCTCATGCGAAAGCTGCCCCGCTTCAAATCGGAAGACTTTCAGGGCTCCGGGATCTTCGGGCTTGCCGGCGCCCGGATCGTTGCCGCGCGTCGGAAGCACGACGAGCTTGCCAGACGGTGAGACACGGACTTGGTGAGCATAGATGCCGGCATCGATTGAGCCGGACTGCTTGATTTCAACTCCGATGGAGCCGTTCTCCCCGAGCGCATGGACGGTCAGATCTGACGGCATGTTGTAAGCAACAAGCAGATAGCGCCCTGCCGGATCGAGCGTGAGGTTAACTGGGCGGTTCTTGAGAAAGACAGGCTCTCCAAATTGCTGCAGCCGCCCCGTGTCTTGATCGATCGCATAGACCGCGACCCCGTGCCGGTCGTCAGCCTTGGAGGTATACCGGTTGCTAAAAGCCACGTAGAGCAGCGGCTTTGATGGATGCTTCCAGGCGTACTGAACCGCCTCTGGCACGCGAATAGTGTCAATTTTCTGCAAGGCGAGCTTCGTGTCGTCGGCCTCGTAACACATCAGCTCGGACCCAACTGCGACGTAGAGGACCGCGCGAGCTGTGTTCTGCGCAGCAACTGCTCGTGGCGATAGCCCCGCTGCGGCAAGGAGGCCTACAAACGTACGGCGGCTGAGTGACACTGCGCGGTTCATGCGTTCAACTCCTCGTAACGTGCTGCTAAGTCTACTCGGCCTCAAAAGGCTGGGCCGGCGGGGCCGGACCAGCCTTCTGTTTATTAGGGCCGCTTTCCGGCTTCGTGAGTGGCGCGAGTCCATGCCCGAGCCTGATCCGAGAGGCTGAAGCCGAGGCCCGGTCGGTTTGGCACGATCATGCGTCCATTCACGACATGGAGTTTCTCGTTGAACATGGCTTCCGACCACTCGAAGTGCTCGACCCAGGGCTCGCGGCCGTAAGCCGCCGTCAGATGAAGGTGGATCTCCATGCAGTAATGGGGAGCGAGCTGCAGCTTCTTATGGTCGGCAAGCGCGAGGATCTTCAGGAAGGGGGTGATGCCCCCGACGCGGGGGGCGTCTGGCTGAATGAAGTCGACCGAATTGTGCCGGATCAGCTCGTAATGTTCATCGACGCTTGTTAGCATCTCACCCGTGGCGATCGGGGTTGCAAGCTCCTTGGCGAGCGCGGCATGCCCTTCGTAATCGTAAGCATCCAGCGGCTCTTCGATCCAGGTCAGGCTGAACTGCTCGGCAATGCGACCAAACCTCAGTGCAGTCGTGCGGTCCCATTGCTGATTGGCATCGATCGCCAGCGGTACGTCGCCAATATGTTTGCGCACTGCCTCGATGCGGGCGAGATCAACCATCGGGTCGGGCTGGCCGACTTTGAGCTTGATGGCGCCGATGCCCTTTTCGAGCGCCATCGAGACGCGCTCCTTGACCTCCTCGATGGGCATGGAGAGATAGCCGCCGGATGTGTTGTAGCAGCGAACCGAATCTCGGTGGGCGCCGAGCAATTTGGCCAGCGGCAGCTTCGCTCGCTTGGCCTTGAGATCCCACAACGCAATGTCAAAGGCGGCAATTGCCTGGGTTGACAGTCCACTACGCCCGACGGAAGCGCCGGCCCAGACCAGCTTGTCCCAGATGCGCGCGATGTCATTGGGATCCTCACCTATAAGTTCACCGGCAATTTCCTTGGCATGAGCGAACTGCCCGGGCCCTCCCGCGCGCTTCGAATAGCTATAGCCGATGCCACTATGGCCCTGCTCGGTTTCGATCTCCGCGAACAGGAACGCGATCTCCGTGAGCGGCTTTTGGCGGCCGGTAAGCACCTTCGCGTCGCTGATCGGTGCGGCAAGTGGAAGGAAAACCAGCGATAGCTTGACCCATGCGATTCGATCGGTGGTGGCTTCGCCGGGCGCAAGTCCCGCAGCTAGCGGATTGGCAATGATGCGTGTCGTGTTTTGCATAAAGTTCATCTGTTCGTCCTCTTTCGTCGTTGAATACTCTTCTGCGGCCCGGCGTCTATTCGGCTGGTATTGGCGCAGCGCGAGGAAGCTCGGGCCTTTCCTGAATGACGGCACGTTGAATCGGGCCCACGATGACCCAGTAGCTGATAATGGCGAGTAGGCCATGGAGGCCGACATAGAGCAGCGCGCCATTGAAGGATCCGGTCGCTGCAAGGATGTAGCCGATCGCAACCGGGGTCGTGATGCCGGCAGTATTACCGATCGCGTTGAAGACGCCGCCGGTCAGCCCGATGACTTCTTTTGGCGCGGTATCGGCCACTACGGTCCAACCTAGCGATCCAAAGCCCTTGCCGAAAAAGGCGGCGCTCATCAGGACTAGGATCAACGTGGTGGAGTCTGTGTAATTGCAGCCGATGATCAGCATCGTCATCAACAGACCAATCGTAATCGGCGTCTTCCTCGCGGTGCTTAGCGATCCGGTCCTGCGAAGAAGCCAATCTGAGAAGAAGCCGGTCATGACGCCGCCAACGAAGCCGGCGATGGCCGGGATGGTCGCCACTAAACTTGCGTCGAGTACCGAAAAGCCGCGGGCCTTGACGAGATAGCTCGGAAACCAGGAGACGAAGAACCAGGTGATGGATGTAATGCCGTACTGCGCGAGGAAGATGCCGACGAGCATGCGGCTGCGGAAGACTTCGGCCAGATCCGACCATTTTGGACCGCGCTCGGCGGAGCGCACAGGAGCTGCGCCGAGGTCGACAAGGCCGCCACCAGAGCGAATGTGATCGAGTTCAGCTGGCGCGACTTTTGGATGTTGAGCAGGCGGATAGTACGTGACGAACCAGAGGGCGGAGAATGCGAGCCCTAGGACGCCCATCACAGTGAAGATGTGCTCCCAGCCGAAGCGATGATCTAGATAGCCCATCAAAGGCGTGAAGATCACGAGGGAGACATATTGCGCGCTGTTGAAGATCGCGCCGGCAATGCCGCGCTCGCTCGATGGAAACCAGGCAGCGATGATGCGCCCAGCAGCCGGCCCGACTGGAGATTCGAACACGCCAAGCAGGAAGCGCAAGGCGAGCATGGCCAGAAACGGATAGGCGAGCCAGGCCACGCCGCTCATCAGGAACGTGACGACCGACCAGAGGATCAATCCGACCAGGATGCTGAGCTTTGCGCCGAGCTTGTCCGTGATCCAGCCAGCGGGCACCTGAGCCAGCACGTAGGCCCATGCGAAAGCGGAAAACATCCAGCCGAGTTCGACCGGGCTGATGCCAAGAGCCTTGGACATATTGGGGCCCGCGATCGAGAGCGTCGCTCGATCGCCGCTGCTTAGTGCCAGCAACATCGTGATGAGTGCCAAGATCACGAAACGAAATTGGAAGCGCGCCACTCTGCTCCCTGACATACGATCCTCCCGTCGAGGTTTTCCCGGATCGATCTCTCGCCGATCACGGAGCCCAACCTAGACGCAGGATCAATTCACGTCTAAACTCAATTTTGGATCGAGCTAATACCTTAAAGTTATCAATGATCGAATTTGCACAAATTCGTGCCTTTGTTGCGGTTGCCGACGAGCTTCATTTCGGGCGAGCGGCCAAGCGCCTCAACATGACTCAGCCGCCACTCAGCCGGCACATCCAGATGCTCGAGCAACAGCTCGATGTGACGCTGCTTGAGCGAACGAGCCGGTCGGTTGAGCTGACCGTCGCTGGAAGGGCGTTTCTCTCTGAAGCGCGAGGGCTGCTTCAGCAACGGGAGAATGCGGTGAAGGCTGCGCGACAAGCAGCCTTATTGGCTGGTGGTGCCCTGACGATCGGCTTCGTGGGTGCTACAACTTACGGGTATTTGCCTTGGCTTGCCTCGTGCTTGCGCAGCGAACTACCGCACATCGAAGCAAGCTTTGTCGAGCTGACCTCGCGCGAGCAGCTCGAAGCTCTCAAATCAGGGCAAATCGATTTCGGCTTGGTGCGCCCATTGCAGACGGCCGAGACGGTCAGAAGCGCATGCGTGTTCCGCGAGGAGCTGGCGCTCGCCCTGCCACTCGATCACCCGCTCGCGGGGCGGCGCCGGCCCGAGCTTGAGCAGCTCGATGGGCAACCCTTCATCATGTATTCGAGCGCTGGCCCCTACATGAACTCGCTGCTGACCATGGCGTTTGGAGCCGCCGGCATCCGGCCGAATGTCGTGCAGTCGATGAGCCAGGCACAAGCCATCCTCGCGCTGGTCAGCACGGGGTTGGGTCTTGCGATTGTTCCCGGAGAGACCCGCAATGCCTGCTTCGACAATGTCGTGTTTCGGCCTATCCGCTTTGGGCGCTCTATCTTTGCTGAATTGCACGCCATCTGGAGAAGTGACAATCGCAATCCTGTTTTACCGCGCCTGCGCGAGCTTGCCTTTCGGGACGAGGGCAGCGGTGTCCGCCGGCCCTTGCAGCTGCAGCCCTAGAGGCCACTAACCAGAACGCGGACCCGGATTCGGTCCGCCACCGCCGCCCTGGGGTGGCTCGTCGCTTACTTCTGCAATGATGTTAAATGGTTGACGAAAGGTCGTAGTGAAGGCCCTGCGTCACTTCGATAAGATTTATCTTATTGTCAACCTTGTGTATTATAAGAAAAAGCTTATTACCGCGGGAAATATTAATATGGTATTCCTTATAGATTTATCAGCTCGTTATATGGTATATCTTATCGGATGAAAGACGCTATCCGGCATCTCGACAGCCGCTTTGCCGCGCTCCGAGCGCTCTCGCACTCCCAGCGCCCTCCCAAGGGCTGGATTCGCGCGATCCGCGACGCCCTCGGCATGACCACCGCCCAATATGCCAAGAGGCTGGGGGTTTCGCAGCCACGCATCGTGGAACTCGAAAAATCCGAGCAAGGCGGCAGCGTAACCCTCAATACGCTTCAACGCGCGGCCGAGGCCCTCGGCTGCAGGCTGGTCTATGTGCTTGTACCCGACCGCCCCCTCGCAGAAGTTGTAACCAAGCGAGCTGCTGAGGTCGCCGAGCGGCAATCACGAGCTATCGAGCAAACGATGCGGCTCGAGGACCAAGCGGTGGAGGACAATCAGGCTGCCCGCGCGCTTCGGGAACAAGCGATCGAGGATTTGTTGAAACGCCCCGCGCGCCTCTGGGACGACGAATGACTGAGACTGATCTGCATGCCGCCGACGATCACGCGACACCGCTGACCCCTCAGGAGCGCGAAGATCTTATCCCAACGCACATTACCTTACGTAGCGAGTTGAACGAACTGGAGCAGCAGAACATCGCGACGGCAAACCGCTGGGCGTTTGGCCGCCGCAAGGTTCCGACGCGGGAAAGTTTTCTCAAGAGTTTGCATCGGCGCATGTTCGAACGCGTCTGGCGCTGGGCTGGAAAATTTCGAACGACGGAGCGCAATCTTGGTGTCGCGCCACATCTGATCGAAATTTCGCTGCATCAGGTGCTCGACGACGCAAGGTATTGGATTGAGAACAACACCTATCCACCGGACGAACTTGCGGTTCGCTTCCATCACCGCCTCGTATCCGTACATCCGTTCCCAAACGGCAACGGTCGCTGGTCACGATTGGCTGCTGACTTGTTGATCGTGCAGCTTGGGGGCCGGCGCTTTACATGGGGCGCCGCCGGCTTGCAGACAGCCGGCACCGCACGCAGGGCCTACATTGCAGCGCTTCAGGCTGCCGACAACCATGATTTCGGGCCCCTCATCGCTTTCGCGCGATCATAAAATGCCCGGCCCACCATCGGGCAAACCCTAACTAAACCAAGGCGCTTTCCTTAGCTAACTCGGTCTACGTCGGAATCAACAGCAGGGATCCGCAGATTTCGCCTGTAGAGCAGCCGTTCGAACGCATACTGTGTGAGCAAGAGATCGAAAGGCTCGTTACGCTGTTTGCAAGATTGAGCAGGCGGCCACGGATGGATGCTCCGACATTCGTCAGCGGCCTACGCATTCAAGGTCAGCGTCTCAAGGCGCGGCTGAACGATTTTGTCCCATATGCCGGCTTCGGCGGCGTATTTTGCGATTTCGGAGGGTGTCGCTTTGCGCAGTCTGATCGCGTCTTTCATCGCTTGCGTGGCGTGCGCAAGGCCTGTGGGGACGTTGTAGAAGGCTTTTTGACGTTGGCCGCTCTTGAAGAGATCGACGATAGTTTTGGCCGGTGTGTAGATCGGTACCGAGATCCCTTCGATGGTGTAATGCTTGATCCCCTTGTCAAACTCCTTGGGACCAAAGCGCGTAATTTGAATGCGAGGCCGCGCAATCTTGGGCCGCCAGTCGCGCGGACCGATCGCCATCCATACATAGGGCGGGATGCGGTCTGTCAGCTCATGGAAGGCGAGCGCAGACTCGTAACAGATGACGCCGTTTCGAATGAGTTTCGCAGCAACTGCGAGCGAGTGGTTACTGTCGAGCAGTGCATCGGGTAGCTGGTAAAGGCCGCGGCTGAGCTGATTGAGCGTGCCCTTCTGTTCCATTCGGGAAATGGTTGCGGCCGTGATCCCTTCCTGGAGAAATTCAGAAAGGCGCATCATGCCCCGCTTCTGAAGAAGCGAGATCGCCCTATCCCTCTGGCGTTGTGGTTGCTTCCTCATGGAAACCCGCATGATACAAAACCTTGCAAGTGTCAAGATTTTGCACAAGGAGTTATATCAATGCGACGTTCCCACAAGACAAATGCCTTTTTGAAACCAAGCACATAACCCCTCGCTTCACTGGCTCGGAATCTGCCCCTCCGGGTCTCACCATGTGGGCAACCCGGCTGGATGAGGCGCACCAAGCCTGCGACAGGCTGGATGGTCTCGTCTCGTGAACCTAAAATTGGGCCATGTCTGAACACGAAGTCGAGTGGTCGCCGGAGCTGATCCATCCTAAGAATGTCGCCGGGACGGCGCTTCTGGGAAAGGCCTGCGATATTCTCGAGCTGATCGGCAGATCACCCGGCGTCCTCGACCAGGCGCGTCTTGCGGACCAGACGGGCATCCCCAGGGCGACCCTGTATCGCATCCTTGCGGCGCTGATCTCGCGTGGACTGATCCGGGCAGATCCGCGCACCCAGGCCTACACGCTTGGTTTCAACTTTCTCGATCTTGCACAGAATGCTTGGTCGTCGTCTGACCTTGCGTCAATTGCGTCCGTAGAGTTGAGGCGCTTACGCGATTTGACCGGTGAGACCGCCTATCTCGCGGTTCAAGACGGTCACCACGTGCTCTCGCTCGGCCGCTTCGAGAGCGCACATTCCGAGCGATCCAATGCGAGGCTCGGCGCGCTTAAACCGATGCATTGCACAAGCCAGGGCAAGGCGATCCTCGCTCATCTCTCCGACGCGCAACTCGACTTGGTGGTCCGCGACGGGCTTGCCAAGTTTACCGAGAAGACGATTTGTGACGGCGAGCAGTTGAAGGCACATCTGGCCATCGTCCGTGCGCGCGGCTATGCGATCGATGACGAAGAGATAGTTCTCGGCACCCGCTGCGTCGGAACGGCTATTCTCGATCCCGCCGGCAAACCGCTTGCGGCCATCAGCGTGGCCGGCCCGACTTTTCGCATCACCGCCGAGCGCGCCGAACGATTAGGGCAAGAGCTCGTTGATGTCGCAAGACGGATTTCGAGCCTGCTCGCACCTGCCATCAAGAGCGCTCGGCATGATCCGGGAAATTACAAGGTCTGGACGAAGAGCACAGCCTTTGTGGGCGCGGCGCCGCGCTGGGATGCGCGCGCGCAGAACTTGGTTTGGGCCGACCTGTTGGCGCCTGCTATCCGCGCCGACGGCGGGCATCCCTTCACCGTCTCGCTGCAGGCGCTCTCTGAGGGCATCAACTCGCTGTGCCTTGTCGAGGGCGGCGTCGCCTATTCAGTTGGCCATGACATCGTGATCGACAATTTATCGGGCGGCCAGGAGCGCATTGAAGGAAAGCCGGGTATTTCCTTCAAAGTGCTGCGCGTCTCGGAGGCTGGTGAGATCTGGGCAGCAGCCTACAGCGCCGAGGCCAACATAAGCCTGGTTGGACCGTGGCGACGGCAATCGGGGATGGAACCGGTGTTCGAAGTGCAAGGCCAGGTGAGCGACATCGCCTTTTGCGGTGATGCCGGCCTGTTCGCGACGGAGCCATCGCGTCAATGCGTCTATCTGCTTGAGCGAAAGGCGGCGCGAAAGCGAAAATTCGCCGATATTCCGAAGGTCGCGGGCGCTCCTTGCGCCCTCGCCGTCGACGAGCAATTTAACCCATGGGTTGGATTGTCGGACGGCTGGAGCGTCGTGAAGCTTAATGAGAGCGGAGAGATTGAGCGAACCGTCGCCCTCCCCGTGCCAAGACCAACCGGTATCGCGTTTGGAGGAGCCTCCCTGTCCGAGCTCTTCGTGACCAGTGCCCGCACCGGCCTGTCGCGCGAAAGCCTCGCCAATGCTCCTCTTTCGGGACACCTCCTGTCGATCGATGTCGGCGAGCGCGGCCTCGCCGATCCAGTCGCAAGGCTTTGACCCAGGCCACTCGCATTATGCCCCAAAGCAACACCGTACCCAAGATCATCTCACTGCAAACCTTTCCGGTGCGCATTCCGTTCGCCGATGGCGGCCCGGGCACGGGCGGCACGCCGTCCCGCTGGCATCGCCTCGACATGGTGCTGATTCGTATCGAAGATGAGGATGGGCATGTCGGCTGGGGCGATGCCTTTGCCTATTTCTGCTTGGAGGCGGTGCGCGCGGCCGTCGATCACATGATCGCGCCGTTTGTGACCGAGGCAGCCATCGACGATATCGCTGCCTGGAACCTGGAGGTGCAAAAGAAACTTCATCTCTTTGGACGCTACGGCATAACCATGTTCGCGCTGTCAGGGGTCGACATCGCGCTGTGGGACTTGAAGGCGAAACGGCAGGGCGTGCCGCTATGGCGGCTTTTCCGGGCGAATGCGCCGACGCACCGGCCGGCCTATGCGAGCCTCGTCAGGTATGGCGACAAGGACCTCGTCGCTGAGCAATGCAAGCGGGCGCTCGAGCGCGGCTACCGGCACATCAAGCTTCACGAGATCGCCCCGGATGTAATCAGGCACGCGCGCGAGGTCATCGGGCCCGGTGTCGCGCTGATGGTTGACGCCAATTGCGCCTGGTCCATGCAGGAGACGATCGCTTTGCGAGAAACGTTCCGCGCCTGCAACACCTTGTGGGTGGAGGAGCCGGTATTCCCGCCCGACGACTACAAGAGTATGGAGGAGATTGAGAAGGCCGCAATCCCCGTTGGCAGCGGTGAGAACGCCAGCACGGCCTTTGATTTCATGCGGATCATCAACGCTGTTACCTATCCACAGCCGAGTATGACAAAAGTCGGCGGGATCTCCGAATTCGTCAAGATCTTGGCCGCATGCGAGCGACACGGTAAGAGCGTCATGCCACATACGCCTTACTTCGGGCCGGGATATCTTGCGACCCTGGCGATGCTGCCTTTGATGCAGGAGAAGACGCTGATCGAGTTCCTGTTCGTCGACCCTGAAGTGTGGCTCGCGAGCACACCGAAGCCGGTGAAGGGGGTTGTCAGCGCATCTGATCGCATCGGCATCGGCTTTGAACCAGATCTCGATGTCCTCAAGCGCTACGCTCCCCGCACCTGATCTCAACATGTGAGACGGCGCACTCGCTGCGAGCTTGATAGGCCTTCCGCCGAGCACTGCTGCCGCTATGGTGATGCCTGAAGGCAAGCATTGCACTGCTTGCGCTGGTTTAGATTCCGTTCTTGGAGGTAGATACGCATGGCTCCGATTGCTTCCCAAACCCTCGAAAAGCTGAAGGCCTGCTCGACAGCGACGCTGACCACGCAGCTCTTCAAGCGCAACTATCGTCAGCAATTCCTGGTTGGGATCACGCCGCTCAATCCGAGCGCTGGTGCGTTTGCCGGGGAGGCTTTCACCTTGCGCTTCATTCCCTCGCGGGAAGACAAGGACTGGGATCTTTCTGATCTCCGCAAGCGGGGTGAGGACAATATGCAGTGGGAGGCCGTGGAGGCGATTGGTGCAGGCCAAGTCCTGATGATCGACAGCCGCAACGACCCGCGTGCCGCATCGGCCGGCAACATGTTGATGACGCGCATGATGCGCAAGGGCGTTGCGGCAGCCATTACCGACGGCGCATTCCGCGACGGGACAGAAATCTCAAAAATGGCGTTTCCCGCTTACTGCAGGGCCAACACGGCCTCGACGCGCCCTGCCTATCATCGCGCGGTTGACATGCAATTGCCAATCGGCTGCGCCGATGTTGCCGTTTACCCCGGCGACATCATCGTCGGGGACAGCGATGGCGTCGTCGTCATCCCACGTGCCATCGCCGAGGAGGTGGCGGAGGAGTCTCATGAGCAGGAGCTGCGCGAGAGATTTCTATTCACCAAGATCGATGCTGGCGCGCCTCTTTGGGGCACCTACCCGCCGAACGAGGCAACGCTGAAGGAATACGCGGAATGGCGAGCCCGGCGAGCGGCGGAGTAAAGCGATGGGTGCGCTCACGAAAGCCGCGCAGGCGGAGGCCTTGATCCGCCGATACTTTCAAGCCTGCAACGATGCCGATCACCAGGCGCTGCTGGACTGCTTCACGAGCAATGCTGTCCACTATTTCCCACCCGGCCTGCCTGGTGCGCCCTGGCGCGGCGCTCAGGCAATAGCCGACGGCTGGGTCTGGTGTGTCAAAACGATGGGATCGCGCTGGACCATTGAGAAGGTTCTGGCCAGCTCGGACGGCCACGAAGCGGTGATCGAATGGACCCATTGGAAGACGGCCCTTGGTGAGGTGCTGCGCGGCGATGAATGGTACGTCTTCAACGACGACGTCACACGGATTGCCGAGATCCGGGCCTACTATGCCTCTCCCGTCAACAAGGCCGAGACAGTCAACAAGCTGCATGACTTCGACTATGAGGCCAGGGGCTATGCCATGGCGCCGCCCTCGCCTCCGCCCAAATTGTCCTGAAGCGCCCGGGCCTGTTCATG
Organism: Bradyrhizobium zhengyangense; assembly: GCF_022012435.1. GTDB lineage: Bacteria > Pseudomonadota > Alphaproteobacteria > Rhizobiales > Xanthobacteraceae > Bradyrhizobium > Bradyrhizobium zhengyangense. The sequence continues at coordinate 118,561 of NZ_JAKLUA010000009.1, read as the reverse complement.
ACCTCACTGACCGGAAAGACACGCGTTCATGCGCTAATAGGCTCGCCTATTTCGCAGGTGCTGGCACCGGGCTGGCTGACCAAGCGAATGGAGGATGCCGGATATGACGGTGTGCTGGTGCCGCTGCAGGTCGAGAGAGGCAATCTTGACACGGCTCTGGCGGCCCTCAAAGCAATGCTCAACATCGACAGTATTCTTATCACGCTGCCACACAAATTCGGGGCGATCGCGCATTGCGACCGCCTGTCTGATCGCGCCAAGGTCCTCGGGGCGATCAACGCCATGCGACGAGAACAGGACGGCCGCTGGCTCGGCGACAATTTCGACGGTGCCGGTCTGACTGCCGGATTGAAGAAGGCGGGCCATGCCATCGCCGGCAAAAACGTGTTCATGGTCGGCGCGGGCGGTGCAGGCTCCTCGATCGGCGTCTCCATGCTCGAAGAAGGCGCCCGCCGGTTGACCTTCCACGACCTCGACGCGTCAAACCAGAACAGCCTGTTTGACAGGCTTAGTAAGGCATATCCAGGCAAGGTCTCCATCGATACTGCCGTTCCTCGCGATTGCGATATTGTCGTCAATGCGACGTCGGCAGGCTTGCGGGACGGCGACCCGCTACCAGTCGATCCCGCTCAACTTGCGCCGCACATGATCGTTGCCGACGTTATCACCGATCCGGTCCCGACAAGGCTCCTGTCGGAGGCAGCCAAGATTGGCTGCGCCACGCGAGACGGCACGCACATGCTGGATGGACAGATCGCGCTTCTGTTCTCCTTCATGACCTCTGGTCATTGAGCATCAGACCGCTCACTAACGGCGACAGTCTCACGAAGTGAGACGATCTCTCGCGGACAATGAAAGACGGGCTTCACGTTGAAAGCCGCGCTCGCTAACGTTTCGCGCAATCATAACAACAATACTTGGCACTCTGGAGGAGACACTTGCGAACGCCATCGAGGCGGTCGGGCCAAAGGAATCGATCGCCGCCTGCTCCCTGAGTGGTCGCTCTGCCTGGCACCGCCGCGACGAGAATAACGCCGGGGCGGAAGCGGATGCGCTCCGAATACCGAGTCCGAATCGACCTCTTCTAGCCGAAAATCTGGGCGTAGCTCTAATTCGAACAGTCAATTGCCATCGGGAGGATTGAAAATGAAGACTCTTGCTAGAGTTTTGACAGCTGCTGTTGTCTCGCTGGCCCTCTTGGGGCAAACAGCGACAGCCGGGACGCTTGAGAAGATCAAGTCCGCGGGTATCATTCGCATCGCCGTCGATCTCAGTGTCCCTCCCTGGGCATTCAAGGACGAAGACCTCAATCCCACTGGCTCGGAAGTCGAAACAGCTAAGCTCTTGGCTGCCGATCTCGGCGTGAAGATGGAGATCGTGGGGACGAACAGCGCCAATCGCATTCCTTTCCTGATGTCGCATCGCGCAGACGCAGTCCTTTCGGCCTTGTCGATCACTGATGAGCGCAAGAAGCTGATCGCGTTCTCGCTGCCATATTCTGGAGCGACGTCCTATGTGGCAGCACCGAAGAGCATGCAGATCAAGACGTTCGCTGATTTGTCGGGAAAGCGCATTGCCGTCACGCGCGGCACGACGAACGATGCGGATGTGACTGCGGCGGCCCCGCGAGATGCGGAAATCGTGCGCTTTGAGGATGAAGCAACGACCATGACGGCGGTCGTGTCCAACCAGCTTGACTTGGTCGCGCAGGTGCCGACCCTTGTCGACCTGATCAATAAGAAGAACCCGGCCAAAGAGCTTGAGCTGAAGCTGCCGCTTCGGACCGCGCCTATGGGTGTTGGCATGCGTAAGGAGGATACGGATCTGAAGGAATGGGTCGACAGCTGGGTGAAGAAGAACATCGCCAACGGAAAACTCCAAGCGATCTTCAAGAAGTTTCAGGGCGCCGACCTGCCCCAGGAAGTCATCGCCGCGTCTCAATGACATGGCCTACGGCCCTTGAAACGAGCAAAGTCCTATGACTTACAATTTCGACTTCGCAGCCGTGCTGGCTTATTGGCCGCTCCTGTTGGAGGGTATCTGGACGACGCTACGGCTCACTTTATTCTGCACGGTGTTCGGCATCCTTTTAGGTGGTGCCTGCGCCGTGGTCCGGACCGGCGGGCCAACCTGGGCCCGTTGGATCGTCTCCTTGTATGTGGAGTTCATCCGCAATACGCCGCTGCTCGTGCAGTGCTACTTCCTAATCTTTGGCATTGCGAGCATGGGAATTCGGTTGCCCATCCTGGTTGGTGCGACCATCGCGCTGACGGTCAATATCGGAGCTTATACGACTGAGATCGTGCGTGCGGGCATTGAATCGATCCATCGCGGCCAGCTTGAGGCGGCGACCTGCCTTGGACTGTCGCGCACCCAAACCTATCTGCATGTGATTATTCGGCCAGCGCTGGAGCGCGTCTATCCGGCGCTGTCGAGCCAGTATGTTCTGTTGATGCTGGCCTCGAGCATCGTGTCCTCGGTTGGCGTTGAGGAGCTATTCGGGATCTCTAACCGTATCCAGAGCGAGACTTATCGCAATTTCGAAATCTTCGTCGTGCTCGGCGGCATCTATCTAGGTCTCGCCATACTGGTACGTGGGGGTTTTGCTCTCCTCGGGCTTGCGATGTTTCCTCGCCGCCGCAAGCTCGGAACCCCGCTGTGAGCATGGAGATAGCAGATGAATAGCGCCTACATTCTCTCGTTGCTCCAGGGGCTATGGGCGACGGTCGTATTGAGCCTGTTAACTTTCCTGTTTGGCGGCATCGCCGGCTTCATCGTCGCTCTGGCACGCATCTCGCGGAATTGGGCGATTTCGCGCGGGGCGGCGGCCTATATCGAGATCATGCAGGGACTTCCGTTGCTCGTCCTCATGGGTCTGTGCTTTTACGGGCCGAGCATTTTGGGCTACGACTCCTTATCTCCGCTGACGGCAGCGACCTTCGCGCTCACACTTTACAGCAGCGCCTATCTGGGCGAGATCTGGCGCGGCTGCATTCAGGCGGTGGCGAAGCCGCAATGGGAAGCCGCAGAGTGCCTCGGCCTGACGCGCTGGCAGCGCATGAGGGCTGTCATCCTGCCGCAAGCTCTGCGCATTGCCATTCCACCGACAGTCGGCTTCTTGGTCCAGATCGTCAAGAACACATCGATCGCCTCACTTGTGGTCGGATACGCCGAGCTCTCCTACAACGCAAAGATCATCAACAACGCAACATTTGAGCCGTTTCTCTACTTCGGCATCGCTGCCCTGATGTACTTTGCGATCTGCTATCCGCTGTCGGTTCAAAGCAGAGCCCTCGAAAGGAAACTCAATGTCGCCAATCGTTGAATTAAAGGACGTGCGCAAGAGCTTTGGCGAGCTGGAAGTCCTTAAAGGTGTCACCTTTGAGGTGAACAGGGGCGAAGTCGCCGCTATCATCGGCCAGAGCGGATCGGGCAAGAGCACGGCGCTACGTTGCATGGATCGCCTGGAGACCATCCAAGGCGGCTCGATGCTGATCTGCGGCCACGAGCTCCATGATGACGACATCGACTTGAAGTCTTTGAGACGCGATGTCGGAATCGTTTTTCAAAGCTATAACCTCTTCCCGCACCTGACCGTGGCCGAAAATATCATGTTGGCCCCGCGCATGGTAAAAGGCATGAAGCAGCGGCAGGCCCGCGAAATTGCGGATACTGTGATCGCCAAAGTGGGGCTGCGGGAGAAGATGGACTGCTATCCGGAACAGCTTTCCGGCGGGCAACAGCAGCGCGTAGCCATTGCCCGCAGCCTTGCCATGGAGCCTAAGTTGATGCTGTTCGATGAAGTGACTTCAGCGCTCGACCCGCAGCTTACGGGAGAAGTGTTGCGTGTCATGGAGCAGCTCGCGGCCGACGGCATGACCATGATCCTGGTGACCCATGAAATGGCCTTTGCCCGCAAGGTGGCGGACCGCGTCATTTATATGCGCGATGGCAAGGTGCACGAAATGGGATCGTCGGACATCCTGCGGATGCCTGCGACGCCCGAGCTGGCGGCGTTCGTCGCCGAATCAGCTGAGCATTAAGCTGCGGCAGTGAACGGGCGCTCAAACGGTCCATCTCAAATGGTTTGAATGGCGTTCTATGATCACCAACCAGCTTTTGACGGCCGGTGCGGCTCGACTTGGCTTCTCGGCGTCCGCTGGCGGACGCGTGACCTCTCTCGAGCTGTGCAGCAGCAAGGGTAGCGGCTTGCCGCGACGGGTCTTGCGTCCGTTCCCGGCCGGGGTAGAGCCCGCTCAGTTACTGCGCTGGCCCAAGGGTGGTATCTATCCCCTCGTCCCCTATAGCAACCGCGTGAGGGATGGGGTTCTTCTCTTCCAGGGTAAGCGGTACGAGCTTGCGGCCCATCCCGACGCGCTGCCGCATACGTTGCACGGGCATGCGCACAGGATGCCTTGGGAGACGATCTCGCTGACGCCATCGCAGGTGACGATGCGATACTCGCACAAGGGAGGCGCCGACTGGCCTTGGGCGTTCAGCGCAACTCTTAAGGTCGAACTTGAACCCTCGCGTGCCATATTTTGTCTCAATCTTCGAAACGAGGCGCAGACGCCGATGCCGGGTGGAATCGGCCTGCATCCCTATTTCGAGCACCAAGTCGATGACAACATAGAGTTTGACGCACCGATCGACTGGGCCGTGACGACGGACTATCTCGCCGCGCTGCCGGATGCCCATTCTGCCGGGCCCACAGCAGATTCATTGCCGCCCGGTGAGGTGACGCTTTATCGCAGTGGATGGCGCGGGCTCTGCGTTATTCACCGCTCGAATGGTGATCGGATTGAAATGCGAGGGGATCCTGCATTTTCGCATTTTGTGCTGCATCGGCCCGCTGATGCCGCACATCTATGCGCAGAGCCCGTCAGCCACGTTGCGGACGGGTTCAACCTGTTCGCTCGCGGTTGTGCTGACACTGGAACTGTGATTCTGGAACCCGGAGACGAGCTGAAGGGCTCTGTTGTGATTTCCATGAGTTGATAGCCGCGGATGGTCAAAGCTGCGGATGGCGTCGGACATTTGGTCTCCCTTTGCAAGCGCCGCGCCCCGGCAGGGATGGACCGTTCAGGCGAGCATTGTTCGAAAGTGCCAAACATTGCGAGACCCTAGCCTGCCAGTTGCATGCATTACCGAGAGATTCCGCTGAGCGGACGAAGTAATTCAGGGAACATAGACTGATGTGAATAGGGATAGGGTGCTGGCGAGGCGCTCACTTGGTTCAAGCGCTCCACCTCCTTGATGGAAAGTTGCCAGTCGAGGGCTGCGATGTTTTCAACGAGCTGTTCGGCCGTGCGGGCGCCAATGACGACACTTGAGACGGTTGGCCGGGCGAGTAGCCAATTGATCGCAACTTGAGACGCGCTTGTCCCGCGCTCCTGCGCGATATCGTTGAGCGCATCCACGATGTCAAAGAGCTTGGCGTCGCGCTCGGTCAGGCCTCCGAATTTCGCCGCTCGGCTGTCGGCCTGCGGCGGCCGGTCACGGCTGATCTTGCCGCTAAGCTTGCCGCCGGATAGCGGGCTCCATATGATGGCGCCTATGCCCTGATCGAAACCCGCGGGCATCAATTCGTGTTCATAGTCCCTGCACAGCAAGGAATAGTGGACCTGATGCGAGATGGGGCGCGGCAAGCCAAGCCAGTCAGCGGTGGTGGCCATCTTGGCCAGCTGCCATCCGGAGAAGTTAGACGCCCCAATATAGCGGACCTTCCCGGCCTTGATCAGTTCCTCGAAGGCGCGCAGTGTTTCCTCGATCGGTGTATTTTCGTCATAGCCGTGGAGTTGCAGCAGGTCGAGGTGATCGCAGCCAAGTCGCTTCAGCGAGGCCTCGCACGCCATTATGATGTGCTGCCGGCTCGCCCCCATTCCGTTCGGCCCGCTATGCGAGCGGTAGCCGAGCTTGGTGGCGATCAGGGCCTGCGATCGGCGTGAGCCCAGAGCCTTTCCGAGGATTTCTTCCGCCGCGCCCATCGAGTAGACGTCGGCGGTGTCAAAGAGATTCAGCCCCGCATCGAGGCATATGTCGACGAGCCGTCGGGCCTCCGATAGATCGGTCGTGCCCCACTTGCGAAAGAACTCGTTCCCACCGCCGAAAGTCGCTGTCCCAAAGGCCAGGGCTGGGATCCTCAGCCCTGAACGGCCGACACCCCTATGTTCCATCACATTGTCCTAGCCATAAGCACCCTGTGCTTGCCTCGTTGCAAAGCGGCTCATTTTGGATGCTCGATCTCGGGGGAGCGTCATCAGACTTCATCAATCACAGCGCCCATCTCGATCCGGGTCTGGCTCGACACAAGAGCACGGATCCGAGCCTTGCGGACGGGAGCGTGCCTGGAGTTACGGTGCGCCTCGACGGCCTCGTAGTCGTCGAAGAGTTCATTGGACATGAAAGTATCCGGCAGCACCACGCCATCAGGATTAACCGCCTGCAGGATTTCGAAGCGACGACAGCCAGGCTCCTCCGCCAGGGCGATTGCCGCAGCCTCTAGTAGTGTAGCCCTCAATTCCTCCTCACAACCCGCCTTCGCGACAAAGCGCGCGACGATGGCTAAAGTTCCTGACATGGCTTTCTACCTCAAGAGCGGAGAGACGGTCGCGGCATATGCCGACCGATAAGAAACAAGAAATAAGCCGCCGGTCGTCACGGGCGCGAGCGCTAGAAATCGAAAGGATCGCGCTCGACGAGACTAACCCAACGAAAGCCTCCCCTGGCGCACTTGGAAGGGGCTCAATTTAGCCGAAGGCGCAGGTCAAACCGGCAGCCCAGAGCTTCTCAGAAAGGACTGCCTGGCTTGGATCGCATCGGTTCGTGCAAACCGATGCGCTAAGATGCAAAGAACCGCTAGTCAGTCATTGAAGGGTATACCAGGCGCCGGTGTCGTCGGAAGCCCCGGCTCGGTAATGCGCGCGCAGTTGCTTGGCGTCTTTTTGCCTTCAAGTGTCTGTTTGAAGAACGCCAATGCGTCCGGGAAAGCGGCAATCAGGCCCCCGTTGTGAGTGGCACCAGGATAGGTGTTCCAAACGACCTCGTTTCCGGCCGAGCATAAGGCCGCCACGGCTGCATATTGGCGACGGGGCGGCAGTACTGAATCGGCCAGACCCGTGCCAAGCAGAACGGGCACCGGCAGCCGCACGGGCTTCATGTCGGTCGGAGACGCAAGGCTCGCTTCGATGTTCGCGATCGGTTGGACATAGGCGTTGTCGGCGGTGACAGTATCTTTCTGCGCGATCGCGCGCATCTCGCCGGTGCAGCCTTCTCGTGCTGCGCGTAAGACGAGCCTTCCCTTGTCAGTCACGAGGTTGTCTACGGGGGGTGCCTCATCGGGAAGCGAACCGCCGAGCATCATGAGGGTGAGGTAAATCGGCGAGCCAACCTTGAATGCCTCCGCAGGCCGGTAAGGGCCGTCGGGAAAGGTCGACACGACCCCTGTGGCGACTGTGGCGAGCAAGGGTACATCTGGCGCATAGTTCGGTGCGACCGTTGTTGCGCCCAAAGCTGCGCCTGAGCCTTGCGACTGACCACTGATGAAGACCTTGGGAGCGAGCTTGTCGCCATGGGCGGCGCGCGCTGCCCGGACGGCATCGAGCACGGAATGCCCTTCAGCTTCCCAGATCAGGTAAGGATGCGGGCCGGGACCGCCGAGACCCTGGTAATCGGTGGCAACGACCGCAAACCCATTCTCTAGCCATTTTTGGATGTAGGTTGCATCGCGCGGCTTGTGCCCGGCCCAGGACGGCGCGCACACGTCCGCAACGCCCAGCGTGCCATGAGCCCAGGCCACGAGGGGCCAGCCTCCGGCCGGCGGTTCTCCAACCGGCAGATACAGTGTCCCGCTCACCGGTACGATCCCGGCGTGCCAACGTACATCCGTCGAACTGTAGAGAATGCGTTCGGCGAGAGCCGCTTTCGTGATCTCCGGCTGGGCCTTCATTGGCTCTTCACGCAGCATCACGCCCGGCCTTGTGGGCAGCGGATCGGTCCAACGATAAAAAGCCGATAGGTTTTGATCGCCCCATTGGGGGCCAGTCGGCAGCGCGGTGTTCTGCGCGAAGGCCTCGGATAATGCCAAGGCCGAAAGGATCGAGATTGCGAGCACCGACTTCATTGTGAACCTGTTGGGATTGAGCTTTAGCAGCCTGTTCATTTTCTTCATCCGATCTGGTTCCATAACGGGCTATCGTGCGATGGACTTGAGCGCCTCTTCATGGGCAGCGCGCAGGAGGCCGAGAATGTAGCCGTTTGCGAACGCAAAGCCTATCACGTAAGAGGGATCATCCTGATGACGCGGACTATGATCGGCCAGCAGTGAGCCGCCGCTGTCGCGAAGCAGGCGAATGATGTTGAACAAGTCCACATCGCCCTCGTCATGATAGACCTCGACGAAGTCGTTCTGGCTGGCGCGGACATTGCGGAAGTGGATCTGATGAATCTTCTTTCTCTTGATCAAACCGTATAACAGCGCAAGCTGATCAACCCCTTCAGGCATCGATTCCCGTGAGACCCCGGTATCGTATTGAAAGCCATTATGAGGTGAATCGTACAGCTTCTCGTATTTGAGCAGCGCGTTCGCATAATCGCCGGCATCGAAGCTGTCGACACCGAGATAGCCGAGAGGCAGGCCGCCCGGATCGTAGGGGTGGCAAGCCATTTTGACCCCGCTCTCCGCGGCCACGGGGATGACGCGGGACGCCCAAACATGCAGGCGCTCCCAATAGTCGTCCGCTGAGACACGGCCTGCAGGGGTCGGCGGGAGGTCGCGCCAATTGTCTTCTAGCTTGAACGCGTCGTATTCCGACCCACCACGGCCCTGAACTTTGCGATTGCGCCGGATCGGGGTCAAATTCCAATGATAGCTGATGATCTTGACCCCGGCGCGGCCGGCGGTTTGGACGTTTTCGCAAATCAGATCCAGATAACGGTCGCGTTCCGGCCCCGGCGCCATCGCGATGTACGCCGAATCCATCCGGATGCTCTCCCAGATGAGATCGTTTTTCTGCAGCGTGTCGGCGATGCGCATCATGCCTTCGAGGCTCCAGCGCGTGGTGGGCTGAAGCCGCGCGCCTCCCATGCCCGTGCCGAGCGCCTGAGCGCGAGCAAGCGCACCCTCGTCGGGCGTATCGCTTCCAAAGACGTCCGGAGCGGCGTTTCTCGTCTCCAGCGAGACATCGAGATAGCGAATGCCCCACCGCTGGTGCCACTGCATGTTCTGCCGCGAGGTCACCGGTCCTCTGTCGAAGTTGCGTTGGCCACCCAGCCTGATCTTGTCGTTGACGCGCACGGCAAGCGAAGGGACGCCGCCGCTTGGCTCCTGCTCCGCGACCGCTGCACCTGACATGCCAGCGCTGGCGGACATGGCCAATAGGGCCTTTGTAAAGTCGCGCCGATCCATTTGTTGCATCTCCAACACGCCAGATCAGGATAGCGACTTCAGCAGCAGGGTCGCGATCACAATCATGATCGCCCCGCCGACACGAGTGGCGATCTGGGCGAATGCCATGAGGCCCATGCGATCGGCGGCGCCAAGGATGGCAACATCCCCGGTGCCGCCCAGTCCCGAATGGCAGGCGGTGACGATCGCAGCCTCGACCGGATACATGTTTAGCCACTTGCCGACATAAAAGCCGGAGGCAATCATGGCCAGCACGGTCGCGGTGCAGATCATGATGTATCCCGGGTTGAAGGAGGCGACGAGTTGTTCCCATTTGACCAGCAATGCGCCCATGGCGACGAGGATCGCAAAGGTCAGGTTGGTCGACATGAACTTGTTGATCTGGTAGGCGCCGAGCTCCATCTCGTTCGGTAGGATCTTGGTCAGCTTCAACGCGACCGCCGCGATGATCATCATGATCGGTCCAGGTATCCCTGTAAATGGCGCTAGGGTCATGCCAAGCACGAATAGACCGCAGGACAGCACCATACCTGCTCCCAGCAATCCGAGATCAATAGGCCGATCGGGCCGCACGTCGCCTAGGATGTCATTGTCGCCGGTCTTGACCAGCATGCCCTGCCCGCTCAGATCGCGCCGTCTCTCGCCAAGGCGCGCAAGAAGCCCGGCGCAAACGATTGCGACCACGTTGCCGAGCAATGCCGCAGGCACCATGTGTGCGACAAGATCGGCTTGCGGCCGCTGCAAGATCTCGGAATAAGCAATGGAGAGCGGCAATACGCCCTCGGCAAGGCCGCCGCCGACGATCGGAATGATGATGAAGAAGAACGTGTCCTTGGGAGTATACCCGAATGCCAGCCCGACCAGAATGCCGGCCGAGACGGCGGCAATGGTCCCGATCAGAAGCGGAACGAACATGCGGATGAAGCCTTGAACCAAGACGCGGTAGGGCATTCCGAGGATTGAGCCTGCGACGAGACAGGCGATGAAGAAGTATTGAAAATTGGCGGTCCGGAACGTCGTGGTGATTGCTTTAAGGGCGGCATCCGGCATCAAGCCATAGCTTACCAGTGCTGCCGGAACGAACAGGCATAGGATCGCGGTCCCACCGATCTGCTTGAGAACCGGTATCGTCTGGCCAAGCTTGCCCAGCAGAAAGCCGAGCAGCATGAGGACCAGGAGACCGCCGATCACATCGTTCGGGAGCTTTCCAGAGTAAACCGCGGCAGCACAGACGATGGCCGCTCCGACGTATATGCTGATTGGCAACGGGCCGATCTTGACGCCGTTGAGCTTCGTCGAAGGGATTGCCTCCGGCGCGGCCGGACGAAAAGTCGTGTCAACCAAAGTTCCCTCCAATTTTGTTATTTTCGTCATCCGGGCTGCGGCCAGTCTGCTGGCCGCGAGGACTGGCTTGCCAGTCAGAAGATCCAGGGATTCTCCGCAGCATGGCGTGCTTCGAAAGCGCGGATGTCGTCAGCAAGGACCAGGGTTGATGCGACGAAATCCCGGCCCGTCAGGAACGCCTCTTTCCTCGTCGGCTCGATGTCGAATTTGATCGGGCGGCGGCCACGGTCGAAGCGGATCGTCTGCGCTGCAAGATCAACGAAGACGTCGTTGCGCTCACGATGTGCCACAGCGTTAGCGATCTCAGCTACGAGATCGGGTTCGAGCGAGATCGTCAACAGGCCGTTGTTGCCGCAATTGTCATTGAATATCCCGGCGAAGCTGGTGCCGATCAATGCCCGGATGCCGAGCTGTTGAAGCCCCCACACCGCGTGCTCGCGGCTCGAACCGCAGCCGAAATTTGGGCCGACCACGAGGAAGCAAGCGTTGCGATAACCGTCCTGATTGAGAATAAACTCGGGATTGGGTTTACCGGCGGAGAAGCGCAGCAGATTGAAGGCGCCCTCGCCCAGCCCGCTCCGGTCCACGCCCTTAAGAAACATTTTGGGCATGATCACGTCGGTGTCGATGTTTGGCGACATCATGGGTGCAGCGACGCCTGAAACTTGATCGAATGGCATCATTGGCCTGCAACTCCCAGCAGTGAACGAACGTCAGCGATGTGGCCGGTGACCGCGGCCGCGGCCACCATTGCCGGACTCATGAGATGCGTGCGGGCGCCTGGTCCCTGGCGGCCTTCGAAATTTCGGTTGGTCGAGGACGCACACCGCTCTCCGGGCTTGAGCACATCGTCATTCATGGCAAGGCACATCGAGCAGCCGGATTGCCGCCATTCGACGCCGGCATCCGTGAACACTTTTGCAAGGCCTTCAGCCTCGGCTTGCGCTCTGACGTGGGTCGATCCCGGCACTACGATTGCCCGTACACCGGCCGCAACACGGCGGCCACGAAAGACCTCGGCCGCGTCGCGCAAATCCTCGATGCGCGAATTCGTGCAGGAGCCGATGAACGCAAAATCGATCGGGACGGATTGAATGGGATCACCGGCTCGAAGCCCCATATAGCTCAGGGCGCGAAGGGCCGCGGCCTTGCGTTCAGGCGCCACCTGTTGCGCAGGATCGGGGATAATATCGGTCACTGCAATTGCCTGGTCGGGGCTGGTTCCCCAGGTGACGAGAGGGGCGACATCCGCGACATCGAGCGCAACCTCGCGGTCGAACCGGGCATCGGGGTCCGAGGCGAGCGTCAGCCATTTCTTGGCCGCTCGCTCCCACATCTCGCCCTTTGGCGCGCGCGGCCGGCCCTTTAAATAGTCCAGCACCTTCTGGTCCGGGGCGACCACGACACCACGCGCGCCCGCTTCGACGATCATGATGGACATGACGATGCGGCCTTCGACGCTCATGTTTGAGACGACGGGGCCAGTGAACTCAACGGCATAGCCAGTAGCCCCGTCGGCGCCGATCCGCCGGATGATCTCCATGACGATATCTTTCGGCGTGACCCCGAACGGGACGTCTCCGGTGAGGTGGATGCGCATCGTTTTGAGGCGTCGGTAGCGCACCGTCGAGGTTGCAAGATAGTGCTCGATATCGGAGGTCCCGATGCCATAGCCGAGCGCGCCGAAGGCGCCATAGGCGGTGCTGTGGCTGTCGCCGGCGGCGATGACCATACCTGGCATGACGAGGCCCTGCTCGGGGGCGACGACGTGCTCGATGCCTTGGCGCGGATCGAGAATATCGAAATATTCGATGCCGAAATCCCGGGCGTTTTCAGCGAAGTAGTCAACTTGGCGCGCGGCGCCGCTATCCGGCATGGCGCGGGTGCGTTGTGCGGCTGTAGGGTTGACGTGATCGACCACCATCAGCGCCGCTTTGGGATTCCAAACTTTCCGCCCCGCGGCGCGCAGGCCGGCAAACGCCTGGGGGCTGGTATACTCGTTGAGGACGGTTCGGTCGACGTACAGCAGGACGAGCCCGGCATCATCCAGATTGCGGACCACATGGGAGTCCACCAGCTTGTCATACAACGTGCGCGCGGCCATCCCGCCTTCCTCCAAAGCTTCTTTCCGGCCACCGTGACGCGCGCGCGACTAGAAATCCAATGCCGGATGCTGATATCGTTATGCAAGGCCTGCATAAACGAGAGCTCTCCATGGAGATCAACTGGTTATACGATTTCATCGCGGTTGCGACAGCGCGCAGTTTTTCACGGGCCGCAGAGGAGCGAAACTGTTCCCAGCCGGCGCTCAGCCGGAGGATACAGGCGCTCGAGGTCTGGGCTGGCGCATCGCTGCTCGATCGCACCACGCACAGCGTCAATCTGACGCCCGCTGGTGAAGCCTTTCGTCACACTGCTGACGATATCGTGCGCAGATTGAGTGCCGGCCGGCTCGAGGCGCAGGAGCGGGCGCGCGGTGCCTCGGACGTACTGAAGTTCGCCTCGACCAATGCGCTGTCGCTGACGTTCTTTCCGGATTGGCTGCGTCGCATCGAGACCGAGCTACCATTCGTGCCCAACGTACAGCTCGTTGCCAATCATATGGAAGGCTGCGAACGGATCCTCTTGGCGAGCGATGCCCATTTTTTGCTTTGCCATTATCATCCGGCCGCCACGACGGCGTTGACGCCGTCGCATTTTCGCTCGCTGCATGTTGGTGACGATCGGCTGATCCCCGCATCGGTGCCGGTTTCGCGCCGCAACCGCAAGCCTCGCTTCAAGCTTCCGGGAACGGAGGGCGCGCCTGTACAGTTCTTGAGCTTCCGTTCAGAATCAGGGATGGGACGGATCCTGGAAGCGGTGCGTGCCACCTCCCCCTTGCAAGCTCATCTTCACACAACATTCACGTCGCATCTGGCGAAGCTTTTGGTCACGATGGTTCAGGCAGGCCGGGGCATGGCGTGGCTGCCGGAAAGCCTGATCAGTGATCAGCTTGCCTCTGGCGAGATTGTCGCGGCAGGCGGGCAGCAGTGGTACGTGCCGATCGAGATCCACGTATTCCGGCCTAAACTGCGGCTCGCCCAGGCGGCGGAGGCATTCTGGCAGCACATCGAGAAAGCAGCCACACATTCACGATGACGTAAGTAAAGTTGATGCCGCAGCAGTCACGCTTTTGGCCCGGCTATCTCAGTCGCTTATCAGCAGCGATGAAGTCGATAAATGTCCGGACCTTGGCTGAGAGGTATTTGCGCGTCGGATAAACCGCGAACAATTGGCTTTCGAAGATGCTCTGCTCCGGCAGCACTTGTTCCAGGCGCCCGGCGGCGAGATCCTCGCTGATCAGCCATTTGGGCAGCACCGCGAGCCCCATGCCTTCCAGGGCGGCCAGGTGCAGCAGAGTCTCGTTGCCGCTGAGCAAAACGGGGTTGAATTTGATAGTCTGCGTCCCACTTTCGCCCTGGATGGTGATACTCTCGCCTGGAGAGTGCAGCGCATAGTGCAAGAGGCTGTGTCCGGACAATTCAGCCAGATTCTTCGGGCGCTTTGCGCGATCGAGATAAGCGGGCGTGGCAACCATATAAAATGGGACCCTTGTGATCGGCCGCGCGATCAATGCCTCGTCAGGCGTGCCCGTCGCACGCAAGGCCAGGTCAAAACCTTCCTCGACCAGATTGACCAATCGTCCACTGAGATCGATGTTCAGCCGCACCTGTGGATAGCGAGCCTGATAGTCTGCCAAGACTTTCGAAAACTTCGGATTGGCCATCCAGACCGGTGCGGTTAGCCGCAATGTGCCGCGAGGAACTACGGTCACGTTGCTGACGGCCGCCTCTACCTCATCCAGGGACTCGAGCATTTGACGCGTCTGCTCGAAATATAATGCGCCGCTTTCGCTCAGGCTGACGCGTCGGCTCGTGCGGTTGAGCAGCCGTGAGCCCAGACGCTTCTCAAGCTGCATCACATGCTTACTCGCCATGGCGGGCGAGATGCCCAGCCGCTCTGCCGCGGCTGCAAAGCTCTTGAGCTCGGCAACCAGGCAAAAGACCTTCATGCTGACCAGCGTATCCATTCAGATCATCAACATATAGGAAATGAATCCATCCCAAAACAGATAATGATCCAAAATCGTGAAGCGACCAAACATGGTGACAGCCCTGTGATCGTCGGAGTGCCTGCCATGTCCACCGCCACCGCCCAAGCCGCCCCGCGGGAACGTCCCCTATGCGTGAGCCTTTGGATCGCTCAAGCCCTCCTCTTTTGCGTGTTCGCTTCGTCCGGGCTCGCGAAGCTGTTCATGCCGATTCCGCAGTTAGCGGCAATGATGCCATGGACAGGTCAGCACTCTGAAGCATTTGTCCGGGTCATCGGACTGATCGACCTCGCCGGAGGAATTGGCGTTCTCGTGCCTGCGTTAACCCGGATTATGCCGCGGCTGACAGTGCTTGCCGCGCTTGGCTGCTCCGTGTTGCAGGTCTTCGCTATCGTTTTTCATGTCTCTCGCGGCGAGGCCGAGCTCACGCCTCTCAACTTCATCTTGCTGGCCCTTAGCGTCTTTGTTGTCTGGGGGCGCGGGCGCAAGATACCGGTCGCGCCGCGCCGATCCTGATGCCGAGCTCCTAACCAGCCATGGCGGTGCTTCCCGAAGGCTCTCAGGGGATCGATTGGCGTCGAATTATCCCGGCGGCACGCTCCCACGATGCAGCTTCGCTCATCGCAGCATGTCTTCGCCCCTCCAAATGGATGGTAGCAGCAATCAGCCTCAGGCAAACCGGGTGTCCAGTTGCGCGCCACTTAAAGCGTTTCATGAGTACGATATAGCGGAGGTCCCGCTGGGCAATGATCCCTAGATCTCCATCGCGCGAGGGCGCTTTAGGCCTATATTCCGAACAGCAAGGCTTGCCGATGTTCGGCCAGCCATTCGCTCAAGGAGACGGGCATCCGTCCTAGGGTGCGCTCAACGAAGTCATTGCGCGCCCAAACCACCTCGTTCTGTTCTTCGTACTGGAAGAAATCCCAGAGATAGTGCAGCCGGATCTCTCCGAGCTCCCGGTACGCCTCGAAGAAGCCCGCTCTGCTGCCGTCGTGAACAATTCTTTCCTGAAAAACCTTGGTCATGAGATCGGCGACGTCGCTGAACCTCAGTATGTCCTGTCCGTTGTTCAGAGTGTGAAATTGACCAATGTGCCGATGATTGCTCGACAGGAAAAGACGTCCGGCCACTTCCGCAATGTCGCGTGGATCGATATAGGGAATCAAGCGTTCGGGCCAGATCAGCTTTCGCTCCTTCCTCAAGCCGTCCTTCATCCAGTAGAAGTTGTCCATGAAGGTTGCGCCGATGTTCAGGTAGGTGACAGGCAGACCGCTTTCGTCGAGGATTTCTTTTGCGATGGGGTGTTGGATGGGTAAACCAAGACCATGCTCGCGGAGAGACTGAGGAATTCGCCTTCGATTCGCTTCGGGTTGTAGGCCGACAAGACGTATAACGTGAACGGCGGACCTTGCCTTCTTGAGCAGGACAACGAGATTTGTCATCGCGTCGGCCTCGTTCGTGCCGCTTCTGGTCAGTACGAAGATTCCTTCCATTCCGTCGACCGCCTTCTCAAGCGATGCGAGATCAAAATAGCTGGCAATGACGACCTCCGCATGCGGGTGCTCGCGGCGAAGGACGTCACAATTGGCGGGATTGCTTGTTACGAGGCGCAGCTTGATCTGCGGCGCCTCCTCGCGCAAGAAGTGCGCAAGTGGGCCGCCGATATGAGCCGCTGCACCGAAAATGAGAATCGTGCTCGGAATCTTCTTCTGACCGTGTCGCATTAACAGACCTCAATAAACCCTGGCGAAGGCCCCAACCTGCCGCGAGCGGCTGGGTGGCCGCCTCAAGCCCCGAAGTTTTTCTGGATCGCCTTGTCGAGCGTCTCGCCGCCGATGAAACGCTGGCGCAATTCCCGCTTGAGCAGCTTGCCGGACGGATTCTTCGGCAGGCTGTCGACAAAGATCACGCGCTTGGGCACCTTGAAATGCGCCATCGATCCCGCACAATGCGTGATGACGGCATCCTCGTCGAGCTTCTCGCCGCTCTTAACCACGACAATCGCGGTTACGGCCTCGATCCAGTGCGGATCGGGCAGGCCCACGACGGCGACCTCGGAGATCGCCGGGATCTTGTAGATCATCTCCTCGACCTCGCGGCTGGCGACATTCTCGCCGCCGGACTTGATCATGTCCTTCACGCGGTCGACAACGGTGATGTAGCCCTCGGCATCGACGGTGGCGAGGTCGCCGGAGTGGAACCAGCCGCCAGCGAAAGCCGCCGCGGTCTTCACGGGATCGTTGTAATAGCCCGACAACAGATGCGGCGAGCGGTGTACGATTTCGCCGATCTCGCCGACGCCAACGTCCTCCATTGCCGTGTTGACGACGCGGGTCTCGACGTTGATGGCGGGTTTGCCGGCGGAGCCCGCCTTGCGGAGCTGGTCCTCGGGCGTCAGCACGGTCGCAAGCGGCGCGATCTCGGTCTGACCGTAAAAGTTCCAGAACTTGACGTTGGGCAGGCGGCGCTGGAGCTCGAGCAGCACCTCCACCGGCATGATCGAAGCGCCGTAATAGCCCTTTTGCAGCGACGACAGATCGCTCTTGTCGAAATTTGGCGAGCGCAGCATCGCGATCCAGATCGTCGGCGGCGCGAAGAAGCAGGTGATCCCGTGCGCCTGGATCAGCGCCAGAATGTTGTCTGCGGTCGGCTTGCCCGTGATCACGCCGGAGGCGCCGAGATAGACTTGCGGGCCGAGGAAGACGTCGAGCTGAGCGCAATGATAGAGCGGCAGCGCGTGCAGCACTTTATCGTCGGCGCTCATGCCGCCGTCGATGATGCAGCTCACATACTGCCACATCACGGCTTCATGGCTCAGCATCGCACCCTTGGGCAGGGATTCCGTGCCCGAGGTGTAAACAATCTGTGCGAGATCGCGGCTGTCGACGGAGGCCTCAAACAACGAGCTGTCGGCATCGAGAAGATCGTCGAAGCTGGTGAGGCCCGCCGGCTGCGCAGCGGGATCCTCGCCCGGCAACCAGATGAGCTTCTCCACCGCGCAGCCCTTACTGCTCGCGGCGCGTGCGGCCTCGACGAAATCGGGGCCGGTCGCGAGCAGCCTGGCGCCGGAGCTTTTCAGGATGAAATTGATCTCGTCGGGATTGAGCATGAAGTTGATCGGCACCAGCACCGCGCCGATCCGCGCTACCGCGAAGCGCAGCGCCGCAAAGGCATGCGAGTTGCGCGACAGCACGGCGAGACGGTCGCCCTTCCCGACGCCGAGGCCGGGTAGGCCACGCGCCAGTCGATTGCAGATCGCGTCCAGTTCGGCAAACGTCCAGCGCACCGCGCCGCAGCTCAAGGCTAGCTTGCTCGGCTCGCGGGCAGCCGAGCGGCGCAAGAGATCGCCAATCGAATGCTCGCGGGCTTTCGCGATCGTAACTCCGATATCTGCGTTCATCTCCCCTCCCTTGTGCTCGCTTCTGTCAGACCGTGTCCTGCTAGGGCAGCCCCACCGGCCTCGCGCTATCTTGCATATATTTTCCATATGGTCTAATTTGTATCAAGGGTCCGGGAGAGACCCCGCATGATCAGTCTAAGGGAGGATAAGCGGCATGATCGCCAGGATCGCAATCGTGGCCGCGGCCATGTTGGCCGTCAGCATTCAGGCAAAGGCCGACGACCGTCCGCTGAAGATCGGCTGGCTGATGAGCTATACCGGGCCGGGCGCCGCGGCCGGCGCCGCGTCCGATGCCGCGATCCAGGTGTTTTTCCGCAAGTTCGGCACTACGGTCGCCGGTCGCAGGATCGAGATCATCAAGCGCGACACGACGGGACCCGCACCTGACGTGGCCCGCCGCCTGGCCCAGGAGCTGATCGTCAGCGAGAATGTCGATTTCCTCGCAGGAATGGACTACACGCCCAACACAATGGCTGTTGCGCCGCTATCGACCAGCGCCAAGGTGCCCCTCCTCATCGTCAACTCGGCAACTTCGGGCATCCTCGCCAAGCATCCCTTCGCCGTTCGGTTCGGCTTCACGACCACCGAAATGGCGCAGCAGCTCGCGCTCTACGCCGCCAAGCAAAAGCTGAAATCCGTATATACGTTCGTGCATGAATACGAGCCGGGCCTCGATGCGGAGGCGATGTTCGTCCGTGAATACAAAGCGGCCGGCGGCGTGATTGCCGGATCTGTGCGGGCGCCGCTCAAGGCCACGGACTTCTCCGCCTATATCCAGCGCATCAAGGACGCGAACCCGGATGGCATCTTCGTGTTCATGGCTGCCGGCGAATTGACGCCGATCTTTCTCCGCCAGTTCAAGGAGGCAGGGCTGGATCCGGCCAAGATCATCGGCATCGGGGACATCACGGACGAATCGTCACTACCTGCCGCGGGCGAGGCCGCTCTCGGAGTTGTTACGGCCTTCCATTACACCCCGACGCATGATTCGGAGGTCAACCGAGAGTTCGCAGCCGCGTTCAACGCGGTCGCGCAGGGCCGGCCGCTCGGTTTCATACCGGTCGTCAGCTACGACGTCCTGCGTGCCATCTATACGGTCGTTGATGCGCAGAAGGGCGATCTCAATCCCGAGCGCACGATCGAGCTTCTGAAGCAAACAAGATTCGAAAGCCCGCGCGGCCCGATTGCGATCGACCCGTCGACCCGTGAGATCGTGCAGAACATCTACTTCCGAAGGGTCGAGAATCGGGACGGACAGATGGTCAATTTGGAGTTTGCGACCATTCCCGACGTCAAGGATCCTGGATCGGCGCGCTAGATCATGGTCGGCTTCGTCAACGTTCTGATCGGCGGCATCGCTTATGGGTTCGTGCTGTTTCTGATGGCTGGTGGCCTCTCCATCACGCTCGGGCTGATGGGCTTCGCCAATATGGCGCATGCGGCGCTGGCCATGGTTGGAGGCTACACGGCGGCATTGCTGATCGGCAAGGCCGGGTGGCCGTTCCTTGCGGCGGTGGCAGCGGCTGCCGCCATCGCGGCCGCCGTGGGTGCGATCCTCGAGCGCAGCCTTTTCCGGAGACTGTACGAGGCCTCGGAGCTGGAACAGGTCCTGCTGACGATCGGCGTCGTCTACGTGTCGATTGCCGCAGCCACCTATCTGGTCGGTCCAGAGCAGATGGCGATCGCGGTGCCTTCATGGCTGGACGGAAACGTCCGCATCGGCGCTGTCGAGGTCAGCCGCTACCGGCTTTTTCTGATCGGCTTCGGCACGGCACTTCTTCTGTCGCTGCTTGTTCTGATCGATCATACGAATTTTGGCGCCAGGATAAGGGCGGCCGTTTTCAACCGGCGGATGACGGCATCCTGCGGCATCGACGTCGCAAGACTGTACGCCCTCGCCTTCGCTCTCGGCTCCGCGCTTGCTGGACTAGGCGGCGCGCTCAGCGTGAAGCTCCTTGGCCTCGACCCGAACTTCCCCATCAAATTTCTGACGGAGTTGCTGATCGTGGTCAGCGTCGGCGGGCTCGGCTCCTTGCGCGGAACGTTTGCCGCCTGCCTCATGTTCGGGGTCCTTGACGTGGCCGGGAAATATCTGCTTCCGGAGATCGGCGCGTTTATCATCTATGCAACGGCGCTTTCCGTCCTGACGGTGCGCCCGCAAGGCCTAGCCGGCCGTCCGCAATGAGCGACATCACTCTCGACCTCGCGCGAACTGCGGTGCGCTTTCGCGCCAGATGGACCTTGGTCGAGCTGGTCTTTTGGATCGCTGCAGCGGCCTGCTATGTCCTCTTTCCCGGCAAGCTCGTCCTTCTCACACAGATCCTAATCGGCGGCCTGTTTGCGATGTCGCTCGATCTGTTGCTCGGCTATGGCGGGATTCCGTCCTTCGGACATGCCGCCTTTTTCGGACTCGGCGCCTACACGGCGGGATTGCTCGCTGCGCATGGCTGGGGCGAGCCGATCTCCGGCGTTCTTGCTGCCGGGCTCGTGACCGGCGCTCTCGGCTTCGCCTTCAGCACGCTGATTGCAAAAGTCCGCGGCGCCGCAGTGCTCATGGTGACGCTTTGCATCGGGCTTCTGCTCTATGAAGGCGCAAGCCGCCTGCCTTGGCTCACCGGCGGCGACAGCGGTCTCCAGGGAATCGAGATGTGGCCGCTGCTCGGGCTGTTCGAGTTCGATCTCTTCGGCCGAACCGCGTTCTGGTATGCCTATTGCAGCGCATTGACGCTTTATCTTGTCGCCCGGCGTTATGTCCACTCGCCGGAGGGTCTCGCGCTGCAGGCCATTCGCGAGAACCAGACCCGCGTTCCGATGCTCGGCGTCTCCATCACACGGCGCAAGATGATCGCTTTCACGATATCGGCGGCGAGGCGCGCTGCTGGCGCAGACCACACAGATCGTCGCACTGGAAACGTTGAGCTTCGAACGATCGGTGTCGGCCCTCGTCATGCTGATCGTCGGCGGAATTGGCACGCTTATCGGCGGCTTCATTGGGGCTGCCGCGTTCATCTGGATGCGCGACCTGCTGTCGACGGTCAATCCTGTATATTGGATGTTCTGGCTCGGCCTGGTGCTGATCGCGATCGTGTTGACGGCTAGAGGCGGCCTACTCGGCGTCGTGAGCCTGGTTCGGAGCAAGATCGTGCGCTGGAGGCGAGCGAGATGACGGTTGCCGCGCTCCAGACACGCGACCTTTGCAAGCAATTTGGCGCCTTGAAGGTCACCAATGCCGTCAGCCTCGTGCTAAAGGCAGGCGGTCGACATGCCCTGATCGGGCCGAACGGCGCCGGCAAGAGCACGCTGATCAACCTGCTCACCGGCGTGCTGGCCCCGAGCAGCGGCAGCATTCTGCTGGAGGGCGAGCCAATCGATCGATTGAGCACCGATCAGCGTGTCGCACGCGGATTGGGGCGGACTTTCCAGATTAACGCCCTGTTCCCGCATCTGACGCCGCTGGAATCGATCATGCTCGCGGTCGCCCGGCGCCGCGGACGGCTTGGCAGGCCTCTTCAGGCCTTACATCGGCAGCCCGACACCACGGACGAGGCGTATGAGTTGGCGCGTTCGGTCGGGCTTGACCGCGACTGCCTGCGGCGGACTGCCGAACTATCTTACGGTCGCCAGCGCCTTGTGGAGATTGCTCTCGCCCTCGCCGGCCGTCCCCGCGTGCTGCTGTTGGACGAGCCGGCGGCGGGAGTTCCCGCCGGCGAGAGCTTTGAGCTGATGCAGGCTATCGAATCCCTCCCCGATCAGATCGCCGTTCTCTTCATCGAGCACGACATGGATCTGGTCTTTCGTTTTGCCGACACGATCACCGTTCTCGTCGCCGGTTCGGTATTTCGCCAAGGCAAGCCCGGCGAGATCGCGACCGACCCGGAGGTGCGGCGGATTTATCTCGGAGATGACCGTGACTGAGCCGCTGCTCGAGGTCGACCAGCTCAACGTGGGCTATGGTGAAGGAATCGTCATCAGCGGACTGTCCTTCGCGATTGAGGCCGGCGGCTCTCTTGCGGTTCTGGGCCGAAACGGGGCCGGAAAATCAACCCTGATGCTCGCCCTTGCGGGTCATCTCACGCCCCGCTCGGGGCGAATTCGTTTTCGCGGCAACGAGATCGCCGACCTAGCGCCACACCGGCGATGCCGACTGGGCATCGGGTGGGTGCCGCAAGGCCGCGAGATATTCGCCCCCCTCACTGTCGAGGAGAACCTGCAGATTGCCGCGACGAACGGACCTTGGACAATCGAGCGCATCTTCGAGATGTTTCCAAGTCTGAAGGCACGTCGCACCAATTTCGGAGATCAGCTGTCGGGCGGCGAACAGCAGATGCTGGCGATCGGTCGAGCCCTGGTGACGAACCCGCGCTTGCTGCTGCTCGACGAGCCGCTCGAAGGCCTCGCCCCCGTCGTCGCGCAGGACGTCGCGCGCTGCATCACCGCGATCACCGAGACCGAGAGCATGGCGGTCATTCTGATCGAGCAGCACGCAGGCTTCGCGCTCAGGCTGGCGCGGCAGGCGATCATCCTGGAGCGCGGCATTGCCGTTCGCAACGGAGAAAGCAGCGCTATTGCGGCGGATCGCGGTGCCCTCGAACAATATGTCGGCATCCGCAAACCCGGTCGCGCCGCGTAGCCGAAGGCTTGCTCATTATACTGTCCATATGGTAGATTTAGCGTAATAATAATTTCCTGGGAGAACCACATGGCCTTTCGTTTCGATCCCGAGGAGCGGAACTTCGTGGACGACCCCTATCCCACCTACAAGGTGTTGCGCGACGACCATCCGGTCTATCTGCACGAAGGGAGCGGGTTCTACATCATCACGCGAAACGAGGACGTGGCGCGCATCCTCAACGACTACGAGGTCTTCTCTTCGGCGCGTGGCAATGCGCTGGTCGATTCACCCTTGCGGGTGGGCAGGACGCTCGGATCGACCGATCCGCCGCGTCATGACGAACTTCGCCGTGTGGTGATGAAGGGCTTCACGCCCGCGCGCATCGAATCCATGCTGCCCGCCATTCAGCGCGACGTCGATCGACTGCTGCACAAGTTCGGCACCCGTCGTGAGTGCGACTTCATGGCAGATATCAGCAGGCCCATCCTCTATGGCGCACTCGGGCGGATGCTCGGGTTGGACGGCGAAGCTGCGGACCGGGCGGCGGATTTGTCGCGGGACATCTTTCATACCGATACGGGACCGATGGGCCCGGCTGCGAGGCCGGGCTTGATGGAAGGGGTGTTTGAACTGCTCACCGAGCAGCTCGAGCGACGTCGCAAGGACCGCAGTGACGATCTGTTCTCGTTCCTGCTCGACGCACAGGAGGGGGGAGCACCACTTTCCGACGGCGAGATTCTGGGCAACATGTCGACCGTCCTGCTCGCGGGCAACGCGTCCATCGGGCATTATTTCTCTAACTTGATCTACGCGCTCTGGACCAATCCGGACGAGCGTCGCAAGTTGCAGGCCGATCCGGCCCTGCTGGATGCCGCCGTGAACGAAGGCGTTCGCTGGGATACGTCAACCCAGGCTTTCGGACGGCAGACCACGAAGGAGGTCAAGCTGCACGGAATCGCAATTCCGGCAGACAGCCGGCTCGTGGTCTGTTTCGCGGCCGCCAATCGCGACGAACGCGCTATCCCGGATCCGGACCGCTTTGACATCAGCCGGCCAAAGACCCGGCATTTTGGCTTCGGCTCCGGCCCCCATATCTGCCTTGGGGCGCCCGCAGCACGGGCCATGATGCGAACGGTCATGACCCCTCTGCTGCCGGCGCTCGGCGACTATGAGCTCGACGTCGCGAACGCCGAACGCGTCGCTCACATGATGGTACGCGGCTTTTACAAGCTGACGATCCGCTGGTGAACGAGGTGAGCGAGTTCGACCTCACCGGCAATGGGTTTCTCGATGACCCCTATCCGACCTATCGTCGCCTGCGCTCCGAATGTCCGGTCTATCATTGCCCTACCACAAAGCTCTGGTTCGTGAGCCGCTATGCGGATATCGCCTATGCACTGAACAATCCCGTCCTGCTCTCGTCCTCCGCCGGGAACGCCCTCAGCGATTCTCCGCTGCGCGTGGGCAAGACGCTCGGCTCGATCGACCCGCCACGGCATGACGAGCTTCGCCGGATCATCATGCGGGGACTGAGCCCGGCGCGTATCGAGCTGGTTCTGCCCTGGATCCGCGATACTCTCGCTAAGGGCCTGGAAGCGCTTGGCACCCGGCGCCGATGCGACTTTGTCGCCGAAGTGAGCCGCCCGGTGCTGTTCGGCGCGCTAGGCAGGATGCTGGGGCTGGGACCCGATTCGGCGCAGCGCGCAGCCGAGCTGTCGGAGCGTTTATTTCGCGGGAATTCCGGCCCCGCGGGGCCTGCGCTCTCCGAGGAAGAACGCGCCAAGGTCATTGCGCTGCTGTCCGAGGAGTTGGAACGCCGGCGTGTCGAACGTGGGGACGATCTCTTCTCGGTCCTGATCGCTGCTCAACAGGATGGAGCGCCCCTCACGGATACCGAGATCGTCGCAAACATGATGACCGTGCTCCTGGCCGGCAATGCCTCCATCGGCCACTTTCTACCCAACCTGGTCCATGCGCTCTGGCGCCACCCCGAGCAGCGATCGCGCATCCTGGCCGATCAGAGCTTGGTCGAAGCTACCATCGAAGAGGGTGTGCGCTGGGATACCTCGACACAGTGTTTCGCGCGGATCACTTCCAGCCCGGTCGCCCTCAGCGAAACCGACATTCCAGCAGGCAGCCGGGTGGTGTTGCTTTACGGCTCCGCCAATCGCGATGAGAGCGCAATTACAAATGCCGAGACCTTCAATGTCGACCGGGGCAAGGTTCGCCATTTCGGCTTCGGTTCGGGGCCGCATATTTGCCTCGGCGCCCCCGCGACACGCGCCATGCTCCGCACCATTCTGCCGAAAGTGCTGAGCACTTTCGGGGACTTCGAGATTGACCTCGCCCGCGCAGTTCGTGTTCGTCACCTGATGGTGCGCGGCTTCAGGAGCTTGCCGCTCGCTTGGTAACGCGTTTTGCGTCTTTGTTTCGCGGAGCGAGCTTACGCCGGCGAGGTTGCTCTGCCGGCTCGCGGAAAAACAGCGCGCAGCAGGTGCGGATGTGCTCATCAACGAATTTCTTTGAAAAAGGCGAGTGGCCCATCACCTGCTGGACCTCGGCCGAAAGCATGAAGATACGCGTTACCGCACCGATGAACAGATACTGGAGATGATAGGGATCGCCCTCGACGTAACGGTCTTGCTTTTGAGCCGCACGGATGAGCTTCGCGACGACGTTGAAATAGTTGCGGACCCGATCTTCGACTAGCCAGGTCAGCCGTTCGCTCTCGCGCTTTCCCTCGTGTGACATCAGCCAATGGAAGTTCGGATTGGCAGCGGCGAAGCGGATGAACTGCTCCTGGAGAACCCTGAGCTGTCCCACCTCGTCCTGCTTAGAGACGCCGGCAAGGTAGTCTTGGAAGTGCCGGCTGAAATTCACGCTCGTCGTTGATAGGACGGCGCGCCAAAGCCCGTCCTTGTTCTTGAAATGATAAGTCACGAGCGGATGCTGAACGCCGGCCTTGGCTGCAACCGTCCGTGTCGACGCTCCCTCAAAGCCACGCTCGGCGAATTCCTCGAAAGCGGCCTCCAGGATCCGTTCCCTTGTGTCGAGGGAACGCTGCTGGCGCCGGCGCTGATTCACGACCTCGTCGAGGGTTTCCTTGGTCAGATCCGTCGCCAAAACAGCTCCGCGTGGCATGCCATGTCCGCACGAAGCCTATCCGCCGGAGCGACCGGTTTGTCAACACCGCGCCCGACGCGCACAAGCGGAACACACAGACCGGAGCGACACAGGCGTGAACTCCGCCGGCAAGTCGCCTCGCCGGCGGCAGTCGCTCGCTGTGCCGGGAAATTTAGGACCAGACGGCGAAGCCGATACCCGTGCCTGTACCGGCCGGGGTCCTATAGCCTGGATAGTATTCCGTCCAGTCGTTGTCGAGATGCTCGGACATGCCCGCGACCATCACCCAATTCAGGAGTTCCGAAGAGCCGGAGTTCAACTCTCCCCTGGTCAGCGACTTGAGGACGGACACGTCCTTGCGCTTGATCGCATCGAGCACCTTGCGATCGAGCTTCTCGTCCACGACAAAATGGCTCAGGCCGCCGCTGGCCACCACGGCCACTCGGGCATCCAACTTCGACCGTGAAATGAGGCTCGCGATCGCCTGTCCGACGCCATAGGCGCGTCGTGCCGTCGGGGCATTGGGCGGAAAGTAGGTGTTCAGCAGGACCGGCAGAACCGGAATGGACTTTCCCTTGAACAGCCGCTCGATGATGAAGCCGTAGGCATGGCCGAATCCGGCCTTGTGCGGGTCATCCACCTTCGCTGCTGCTCCGATGTCCACGTCGTTCTCGATCAGACCATGGATCAGCTCGCGGGCGAGCTCTGGACAGCCCGGAAACGTATGGACTGCATCCATGGCATATCCCTTCATGACCGTGCCGATCCAATTCGGCGTCTGCGGCGTGAGATGGCGCTCATGCGTCAGGATCTCCTCTCCATAGAAGATGGAGATTGCGGGCATGTTGGATAGGCTGAACAATTCGGCCTGATCGTCCCCCACGATCAGCACGACGTCGGGTGCAACCTGCGCCAGGCGGTCGGCCATGTAATCCAGAGCCTTCTGCGATGCGGCCTCGATCTCCAGGAACTTCGCCTCGGTCGCCAGCGCCGCATAAGGAGCGCCGTTTTCGCGGGCGAGCTCGTCGTAGGACACATAGCGGCCATCGGAGAGATTGAGAGCTTTGTTCTTGAGATCGTCAGCCGCGCGCTCGCTCCAACGCTTTCCCTCCAGCGCGAGCATGGGGGTGTGCGACGCGGCGAGGCCGAGAACGATTTTCGCCATTGGACATTTCCTCTCTTTTAATTTTACCAGATGGACTATATTGCTACGAGCGATCGCGAATGGCAATCGCCTCGACGCAATTCCCAGGGCTTGCGACGGTCGCTTTTTAATTATACCATGTGGAAGATTTAGTGGTCGCAAGACCCGCGCTATCCATCCAGGGAGAAATGTCCGCATGATCATCGACGCCCACGCGCATCTCGTCGCGCCGCCGAGCTTCTACGCCCATCGCGGAAATCTCCAGGTCGCGCGCGGCCAATACGGCATCTATCACGCCAAGATCCCGGATGCAGAGCTTGAGAAATCAGCAGCCCAGAACGTGCAGATCATGGACGGCGTCGGCACCGACATCCAGGTTCTCTCACCCCGGCCTTTCATGATGCTGCATGGCGAGAACCGCTGGGACGACATCGTCAGCTGGGCGCAGGACAACAACGACATGATCGCACGCACGATCAAGTTGCACCCCAAGCGCTTCCGCGGCGTGGGCGGCCTGCCTCAAGCGACGGGCGTGCCGGTTGAAAAGATGTTCGACGAGATCAAGCGGTGCATCAACGATCTCGGCTTTCTGGGCGTGTTGATCAATCCCGATCCTTCGGAGGGGGCCGGCAAGTCGCCGCCGATGGGCGATTCCTATTGGTATCCCCTATACGAATTCCTCTGCGAGCACGATATCCCTGGTCACATCCACAGCTGCGCCTGCTGCGGCCGCGAAACGTATGACGAGCACTTCATCACGGAAGAGAGCCTTGCCATCACCTCGATCTCCCGGTCCGACGTGTTCAAGCGCTTTCCCAGCTTGAAGCTGCTGATCAGCCATGGCGGCGGCTCCGTGCCGTATCAAGTCGGTCGCTGGCGCTCGAATCGCCAAATGTTCGCCGCCGCCTCGGGGGCGAAGGCCGAGACTTTCGACGAGACGCTCAAGCGCTTCTGGTTCGATACGGTACTGCACTACAAGAAATCGCTGGAGCTGCTGTTCGACGTGGTCGGCGCCGATCGGTGCGTCTTCGGCACCGAGCGGCCGGGCAGCGGCGGCGGCATCGATCCAAATTCGGGCAAGCCCTATGACGACATCAGGCCGGTAATCGAATCGATCACCGAGATCAGCGAAGCTGACAAGAAGGGCATTTTCGAAGGCAACGCGCGCCGTCTGTTCGCGCGGCTTGACGTCTGACCGGTTGGGGAGGAGCAGCAATGACTGCACGCCGCAGCATCGAAATCGAAGGCTTCAGCCATGGCGCTCAGCCGATACCCGCAGCGTCTCGCGTCGGCAATATCGTCATGACCGGCGGTGTCTATGGGTTGGATCTCGCGGCAGGAAAGATTCCTGACGAGGTCGAGAAACAGGTTGAACTGATGTTCGACAATCTCAAGCGCATCATGGCGGCAGCCGGAGGTGCGATGGATCGCATCGTCAAGATGACGGTTTACGTCAAGGTTCCGGAAGCCCGACCGGCCGTCAACAAGCATTGGCTGGAAGCGTTCCCCGATGCAGCTTCGCGACCTGCACGGCATACATTCCAGAACGATCATCTGCCGGCCAACATGCTGGTCCAATGCGATGCCATGGCGGTTCTCGAGTGACCACCTCAACGACATCTGACATTGTCGCCAGACTGATGGAACTCGACACCTGCGCGGTGTCCGACGCGCTCGACAAGCTCAACTTGCCGGGCGCTGTCATCGGAGTCTCGGCCCTCACCGGCCCGACGCGAGTCGCCGGACGAGCCGTTACGACGAAGCTCGGCGCACCTCTGCCGAACCTCCCGAAACGCCACCTCGGCGCGGGAGCGGTGATGGCGGCAGAACGTGGCGACATCATCGTCGTCGAGCATCGCGGACGGACCGATGTGTCTGGCTGGGGCGGCCTGCTCAGCCTCGGCGCCGTCAAGAAGGGCGTTTCCGCTATTCTGATTGACGGCGCCTGCCGAGACCTTGATGAAAGTCGCGCGCTCGGGCTTCCGGTCTTTGCGCGCGCAGCCGTACCCGTGACCGCTCGCGGCCGGATCGCGGAGCATTCGTTCCAGGAGCCGATCACGTTCGGCAACGTCGCCGTCAAGCCGGGAGACTATGTCCTAGCCGATGGCAGCGGCGTGGTGTTCGTCGACCAACTCCGCGCCGAGGAGATCATCGCTACGGAGCCGAGGACATTTTTGGGCGCGAGCGGGCGATGGCGGCAGCCATCGATCGCGGCGAAGCGATCGGCAACGTCATGGCCGGGAACTACGAAGATATGCTGAAAGGGTAGCGCAGCAAATGACACAGGACGCGGCTGAAAACCTCAAGACATTCGGGGTGACGACCCTGTCAGATGCACTGGATCGACTGGGCATCGAGGGGCAGTGTCTCGGGATCATGCCGTTTGCGCGCTCGATGCGTCTTGCCGGCCCGGCCTTTACGATCCGAATGCTACCGACCGGCCAGAGCGGCGGTTCGGTCGGCGACTATATCGATGATGTGCAGCCCGGCCAGATCGTCGTCATCGACAATGACGGTCGCATGGACGCCACGGTCTGGGGCGACATTCTGACCCTGGTCGCCGACCGCCGCGGCATCGGCGGCACCGTCATTGACGGCGTCTGCCGCGATATCGACCGCAGCATCGAACTCGACTATCCGATCTATGCCCGGGCCAACACGATGCGGACTGGCAAGGATCGCGTCACTGCCGACGCCTACAATGTGACCGTGCAAATTGCCGGTATCCGCATCGCGCCTGGCGATTGGCTGGTCGGGGATGGCGACGGCGTGATCTGCATCCCGGCGAGCCGCGTCCAAGAGGTGATCGAAGTCGCCGGACAGATCGCAGCCGCAGAGGAGAAGATCCGCGAAGCCGTGCTGCGCGGCGATCGCCTCGACGAGACACGGAAGAAGTTGCGCTACCATGCGCTGCAAACGCGCGAGAGCGGCGCCAAGGCTTGAATTTAGAGACGCGTCTGCTCGGCAGACGATGGCTCGGCTTTGCGATTCACGCAGTTTCTGGCTTCAAGGAAGCTGCAGGCGGTCTAGAGGCCTGCCAATAGTGGAAATTAGCCCATGCATGTTGCGCATACCGGTCGTGGCAGCGGGCCTGCGCCGGGCGCGTGCCGGCAGGCGACTCGACAGGAGAGCGTCAATGCCTATTTCTGGCTCCGAATTTAACCTCCTGTTAGTAACGCTGTTAAGTCCCCAAGCATTTTAAGATGACGACCAGTCGATCCCTCCTAGGCTTTCAAAAAGTCACGGAGCGCGATTGATGAATGATCCCTTAATGACGTTGGGAGATGTGTACCGTCGGACGGTTCGCGACGTTGCGATCGGGCTTGTCTTAACTGTTCCGCTGGTTTGGCTAGCATACGCCTATCTGTTCGGACCGGAGGGCAACGTGAGCAGCCTTTATGCGACAGGTTGCGTCGCTCTGCTTGGTACGCTCGCCTCCATTGGAATTGGAGGCGCCATGAGCCTGCGCAGCAACCTGCTGCAGCAAAAGTTGATCGCGACCCAGGCCGAGCTCCTAAGACTTTCGAGAGTTGACCAACTCACCGGTCTCTTGAATCGAAGAGGATTTAACGAGGTTGCAGCCAAGGCTCTCGCAGAGGCATACGATCGTCACCTTCCCGCTATAGGCTTGATGATGGATATCGATCGGTTCAAGGGCATAAATGATCAATACGGTCATGATTTCGGTGATGCGGTGCTGGTTGAAATCGGGGACGTGCTCAAGTCGTTCGCGAAGGAGCATAGCCTCGTGATTGGCAGGCATGGAGGCGAAGAATTCGCGGCGCTGCTGTTGGGCGTATCTCCGAGCGATGCAGTTTTACTCGCTGAGCAGTTGCGGCAGGCTTGCGGGCAGAGAGAAGTTGCCCGAAATGGTGCCTTGACCAAGGTCACGGTTAGCATTGGGCTGGCGGTTTCCAAGGGAAGCGAGGGATTGTCGAAAGTACTTGGCCTTGCAGACGAAGCTTTGTATCGCGCCAAGCGTGCAGGGCGAGATCAGGTTTCGGTGCGCTATAGCGATACCATTGGCGTTTCCGCTTTGGGCTTCACCTAATCGTAGCAACCGCACTCTTTCTCCACGCGCGCGCAGCAGCCTCACTTGGCGCGAACTCCGAGACTCTAACTGCTGCTGGATGAAAATTCAGTGGCAGGTCAAGCCGCCGCGAGCGAGCGCTTCCTGCTATTGCTCAAAGCTAAGATCGGGATGGCCAAGGCTTTGGCCAATCTACCCAAAAAAGATTTGCGTGTGTCGAAGACAGACGTTGATCGAGCTTTACGAGTCCGGATCAACTCGATAGCCTTCGAACAGATCTTGCCTTGATCCGAAAAGAGAGGCCGTACTCTTGGTAGTAGAGTACGGCCAAGTGGGAGGGAGCTTGGTGAACACTCCGCCGGGAACTTAGAGAAACAATCAGCGCCACGGGCGCATTGGTCATTCAGTCAGTGATCGAGTGTCGAGTTTAGAGTGAATAGGGCTGCAGCTCAGCTTTGATCGTCACCCATTGCCATTGAGTGAACTCTTCCCAGTTAGCGATACCGCCGATCGATGTGCCATTGCCCGATGTGCCGGAGCCGCCGAAGGGATTGACCACATCGTCGTTGATCGTCTGATCATTGATGTGTAGCAAACCCGTTCGTAATTGCTCGCCAATTGCCATTGCCCTGCCGATGTTGCGCGAGATGATCACAGCAGAGAGCCCATATTCGGTATCATTCGCCATTTGCCCGGCCTGTACATCCGTCTCAAATGGGACAAGCACCGCGACCGGAGCGAAGAGCTCGTCACGATAGGCCGGATTGGTGGGTGAGATCTCCGCCAGCACGGAGGGCTGAAGAAACAGGCCCTCCGCCTTGCCTCCCGTTAGCAGCCGAGCTCCCTCGGTGACGGAGCGGTCAATCAGGGTTAGTGCATGATTTAGCTGATGCTGATTGATCATCGGACCGAGGGCAACGGAAGGGTCGAGAGGGTTGCCAACTTTCAAAGTCTTCGCATATCTGACGAGCGCATCGCTGAAAGCGTCGAAGATGTTTCTCTGCACGAGAATGCGTCCAGCGCTCATGCAAACTTGTCCTTGATGAAAGAACGCCGAAAAGGCGGCGGCACGAACGGCGGTATCCAGATCTGCGTCGTCTAGGATGATAAGTGAGTTCTTGCCGCCAAGTTCGAGGGACACCTTCTTGAGATGCTGTCCAGCCACCTGTCCGACCATTCGCCCCGCCCTGCTCGACCCGGTAAATTGGATCATCGCCACATTGGGGTCCTTGCACAGAGCCTCACCAGCATCCTCTCGACCGGGCAGCACCTGAAGAACGCCTTTCGGCACACCCGCCAATTCGAAGAGGCGCGCAATAACGAAGCCACCACAAATAGCAGTCCGCAGATCCGGCTTGACTACCACCGCGTTTCCGACGGCCAGGGCCGGCGCAATGGCGCGCTCGGCAAGGTAGAGCGGGAAATTGAAGGGTGATATCACGCCGATCACCCCGAGTGGGCGTCGCCGCACGAAGCTGATGCGCCCTCCCGGGCTTGGAAGCACGTTCCCTTGAGCTTGCGAGGGCATCGCAGCCGCAAGCCGGATTGCTTTGAGCGTACCTGCGAGCTCGATCTCAGCCTTCAAGCGGACCGCGCCGCTCTCTCGCATGATCCAGGTGACGATGTCATCCCTATAACGCTCGCCGACTTCGCACGCCTTTAGAAGTATGTTTTCGCGTGCATCTGGCGCCGTCGCGGCCCACGAGACCTGCGCCTGCCGTGCATTCGCAGAAGCGCTCCCAATGTCGACCGCGCTTGCAAGACCAACCTTACCAATCACCGCACCGGTCGCAGGTTCGACTGCCTCAAAGGCGGATTTGCTAGATGACCATTCGCCCGTGAAGAATTGCCCAGTCAGCACCGAGCCTGCCACGATGTTGTCGCTAACCATTTCTTTCATTCTCCAAAATGTCCCGGGTCAATTGGCGTCGAGCACGCTCGACTGCTTCTCAAGAGCCCTCACCTGAACGGCGGGGGCGGATTGTCCAGGTGCACTTCAGCGCAGCATGATAGGGACAGCCAGCCCATGCCTGATCCTCGGCATGACGTCCGATAAAGTAGGATGGAAACTGTTCATCAAGGACATTGATCCGATTACGCAGCTTCTTCCTGTTTTCCGCCGGCATACTGCTCCTTTGTTCCATGTAGCTGATCCGCGGATCAGGAAGGAGCGTCTTTGCAATCCAGGCCACGCAGCCCAACGATCGCGGTATGAGTACTTGAGCCAAGGGATGCGCCGGCGGAATGCCATGCGCCTTCAGCGTCGAAGGCAGCGCCATTGATCGCAACATCTGGTGACCCAACCACCGCAAGCCTGGCGGAAAATAGCGATAGCTGAACTGATCGAAGAGCGCGTTGACGATCAGATTCCCTCTCTCGGTCACTGATCGCTCCCTGCTTTCGAAATCCCGGCAAAATGCAACGAGACCGTCCCAGTCCTTAGGATACCCGTGTAAAGGTACGCCACCTTCGGCGACGAATAGCTTTGCCATCTCACCCCAAAACTTGTGAGCTGCTATTTTTGCTTCTCGTTGAAGCCCTTCAATCCCATCGCCTTGAATGCCAGATCCATGGCGATCGCCGTGAAGGCAAGCGTGTAGATCTAATCTTCGTGATCAGAAAAATCGCCCGGGTACTGTTTGGCATAATGGGCGTGGAGCTTGTTGATGTTTTCGACGGATTTGATGGTGCGATCGTCCTGAGGACCGTAATACCACCAGGTTGTGTTGTTGATTCCGGTCTGTTCGGCGCGATGAGTGGCTCTATAAAGAAGCTTTCCGCCATCCTCGCGCCAAACGGCCCGAGCGCCCCACTCAGTCACTACGAAGTTGGGAAATGTGAAACAATACGAAAAATTCTGTATGAAATCCGTCAGGCCGTAACAGCTGGATAGCCGCCAAATTTCAGCATAATCGACGTGCGGATCGAGTTGCTCGATCCTCCTGTTGATCCACTTGTAGCCCTTCTTCATGATCGTTACTCCGCCATTCCATGACTTCGCGGCTTGGCGCGGAGCTCGGCTTGTACAAAGAGCCGCATCGCATACGCAGGGAGTCGACCGGCGTTTCCCCAATGCGCGCAACCAGTAGCGCAGACACGAACTTCAAACTGATTTTGCAAAGGCGATTGAGCACCTAGGCGGCGCTCTTGCAAAATGCGGTGCCGCGACAACTCGTGCCGGGGCCCTGCGCAAGCTGCGGGAGGAGCTTGCCGGCGGCTGTGCATCGACTTGAGTGAGAAAAATCGAAAGCGCGCGGAAACAGGCGACCAATCGGGACGTCGCTCGAAATGAGCTACTCGGTCAAGCGAACCAAATGTTGGCTGATCCTTAAGACCAGCACACACAATCCGGACGCTCCGACTTGAGCCTGACGGAGCCTTCGACTGCTCGAACAGGCGGACTAAGCCCATCGGACGGATCCTCCTATATGTCAGTTTTGACTTATAGTAAGAATACATCAGGTTATCGCATATGGCAATCCTTACATATTACCTGCCGGTGGACCAACCTTATGTTTTTCTGTTTCTGCTCAGCAAAGCGGAATTCCCGAATGCGGGGCGGCGAGGTGTGTACCGCGCTCGCCGATTGCCTGATTGAAAGGTATGAACGCGAAGAATTCGCCGTGGCAACCGCCGAGCAGTAGCGGCAAACAAGAAGGTAGGAAGAAGTTACCACGATTGCCCTATCGAACCTTAGTCGGCATCGACGTGATCACGGATGGCGCGATGGCCGCCTAGGCGATGAGACTTCCCTGGCGATGCGGTCACTTTATTCGGCGAAAGGATCGTAGACTTCGCACTTCATGCGAGCTTAGACGGAGGTGCCTCCGTCGATGTTCTTGCGCAGCTCCGAGGAAAGAACGTCCGGACTTGTGTTGAACGTTAATATCTGACTTAACGATGCGACCAGCGAGTGTCGTCGCGAAAACCGAACAACGAAATGGTCAAACATCAGATTAATGCTCACACCTTTGGTCAACTCGAAGAACCGAGACTGACATCCGAGATGTTGTTGTCGATAGCAAAGCTCGCAACCCTGCTCCAATTCGAACCATGCCGTCTCCGGAGCCGGCGGATCATTATCAGCTGAATGCCGCCCTCTCGGCAAAAGCGATCATGGCGACTGCGCCTTATGTGCATGTCGCGGAAAGGGTCGTGATTGTGCCTGACGCAATCACCCTATTCGGCGTAACAGCGGCGAGAGAGCGTCCCCGCGAGAACGTATTGGCGGAGAGGCCTCTTTGAGCCCGGCCCCTATACCTCTTTCGACATCTCTCGCTCGCACCGGTGCCAGGCACCTGGGGAATTTGCCAAAGGGGTTGCGTCGAATTGGATAAAAGCGAATGAGAACTTGGCTGCTCGCAGAAACTAGATCGGCATCTCAACGTCTTTCAGCATTTCGAATCCGCGCGTAGCGTTGGCTCTCGTC
This sequence comes from Bradyrhizobium zhengyangense, assembly GCF_022012435.1. Lineage (GTDB taxonomy): Bacteria > Pseudomonadota > Alphaproteobacteria > Rhizobiales > Xanthobacteraceae > Bradyrhizobium > Bradyrhizobium zhengyangense. The sequence continues at coordinate 82,983 of NZ_JAKLUA010000009.1, read as the reverse complement.
AGGCTCCGGCAAGCCAAGAGATCTGCCTACTGGTTTAGCTGCGGCAACGGCTGGATAGCGGATGTGGCTCTCTGTGATGCAGCAATGAAGCAGCAGAGAGCAATGAGATCGACGGCCGCTGCCGCCGACCCGAGACCAAGATAGCCAGTCGTCTGGACCAATGTCCCGCCCAGGAGCGGTCCAATCATGTTGCCGACCAACATGGCTGGGGTCGCAGCAACCGCGCGCCCGGTGAGATCAAGGCGCGCGAGATGCCCGAAGACAAAAGTATGCGTGAACAACATTATGAACGGGAAAACGACCGCTCCGACCGCATACGGCAAGAAACCGCTAGAGCAAGAGATTAGGACAGCTACCGCTCCCTGCAGCAGGGTTCCAGTCATCGCGACCCGCATCGGCGGAAGCCGCTTTTGGAGAAACGCGGCGAGCAGGGTCGGTGTCATAGCCACCAGACCTAACGTGACCAGAACGCTTTGGATCTGGACAGGCGACAGTCCGCGATCGGTGCCCATCGGTTGTAGGAAACTGAATATCATTGCCTGGACGAGCGACATCAGGACGATTCCAGTGATAATGAACCACACAGGGCGTGTGAATCCAGCGGCATCCCTGACGAGGTCTTCGCTGATGGAAGCAGAGGGAAAGAAGAAAGTCGCTATTGCGGCTGCCACGGCCGTAACTGCGGCAAAGACCTCAAAGATGGCTGGTGGACCGAATTTCGTGATGAGAGTCGCCGATGCGCCGAGCAATATTACCGCGAAGACTCCAAGCGTTAACCCCCCCATTGCAAAGACACGATGTGGGTTATCCGTGCGACTCCTGTCGCCAATCCAGCGACGAAGTGGCCAACTGCCAGAATGCTAAATTCGGTGAAGCCGGCCATCACATAGAAGGTCCCGGCACTGATGCCGAAGCCCAGCGTCGGCATCCAGCGCCCCGGAGCGCGATGGAAGAATGGCGATAGTGTAACGCTTGCAAAGACCATGGCTCCTAGAAAGAGGGTCGGAAGCGCCCCCGCTCGCGCCGGTGAAAACGCATATTCCGAGATCAGAACACCGACCCAAATCGGAAGTGCGGGCTGGTCTATCATCCCAGCCATGTGCCCTGTCACTAATGAAATCTTTGACCCCAACGAGTTAATCTGCGCCATTTTTTCCTCCCGTATGATAGTCGGCCCTCGTGAATTGCAGCTCCGCACCGATGCAGGCATGATGAAGGCATCCGACAGCTATGGAGAGCCGCGACGCTCGCTCCCCACTGCCATCGAAACTCTTGAGCTGCCGGCGCGCGCCTCACAGAGTGCTTTGCTATCCATCGAGAGCATCATGGATGAGAGCTCTAGACGGGACGATTGCCCGTTGCTTCAACTAGCCATCGCGGCCAATTACCAATGGCATCTGCACAAAGCGCAGCTGCTTGCGAAAATGGCTTCACCGTTGATCAGCAATTGAGGATACCCAGCACCGGTCAGAGCGTTTGGTGCAGAGTTCGGACGTCATTCCGAACAGGTCAGGTGCGTCCACCCCCGAGCGGCAATTCACGGCCTTCCTCCATATGTCATTTATTACTTACTGGCTAGCAGGCATGAACATATATGTCAAATCTGACGTATGGATGCGCGTGGCCGGCAACTATGCAGAACCGCAAAGAGCGCCAGATTTGAAGCTTGGGGCTTTTGTTGTGCCCACGAGAATACGCCGATTGGGACGGCTGATGTCGTCGCATTCGACAACGTCTGGCAGGAGAGCAGACCTGATAAGAAGGTCTACGACATTGCTAGCAGTGGTCTTGTTCTCGACCATACCCATGTTGCGCCGTGCGCTTTCATAAGCACGGTCGGAAACGCACGTCCGAGCCACGTCGACTGTAGCTGGGCCGAGTTCGACGCGTCACCGGCATTCTGAGACGAGACCAATGTGCCACGCTCCTGATCAATTCAGTGGCGCTGCGCTTTCGATAGCCGTGGACGCTACGGGAGAGACATTCAGGACGATGATGTGGCGAGCTTTTTTAACGTCGTTCTGGTGCTCGGTCTCGCGATCGATTGTTTGATTCTCCTAAGGACCATCACTCGGTAGCTCGACAGCTACGGCGGTGACATCATTTCACGACGCTCGTGGATTGTGAAAGCGCGGTGAACGTCGTGCGACGCTGCCGGCAATCGCCGATCGTCGTGCACCGGATCGCCAAGCCCGAAGAGCTCTACGGTCGGATCCGGTGCAGGGAAAGGCATCACGAACTCCCGGTACAAACCGGCGCGGAGCGTGGCGGTTACCAAGCAGGACGCCAAAGGCCTTGTGGCATCGCGCTCGGGCTTCCCTATGGTGAGCTGGCCCTGGCGAGCCTGCTGGGCTCCTCCTGGCGCGAAGAAGAGTCCTTTAGTGGGGCTTCTACACGGAACCAGGCGATGTAAAGCGCCGGCAAGAAAAAGAGAGTCAGGAAGGTCGCAGCCATGATGCCACCGATCATCGATAGCGCCATAGGACCCCAGAAGACCTGCGGCGCGATCGGAAGCATGCCGAGGCTTGCTGCGGCGGCCGTCAGCAGGATTGGCCGCATGCGATGCTGTGTTGCCAGCACGACTGCCGACCATTGATCGTGACCCTCGTCAAGCATTTCGTCGATCTGCGCCATCAAGATAATCGAATTGCGAATGATGATCCCGATAAGGGCTAACGTACCGAGAATCGCGACAAAACCCATCGGTTTTCCGGATACGAGGAGAGCGAACACAACGCCGATCAAGCCGAGGGGAGCCACGCTTACGACAAGGAACAGCTTCGCAAAGCTTTGCAGCTGGACCATAATGAAGAACGCCATCGCAAGCAGCATCACAGGCACGACCGCAACGATTGGACCCTGACCCTTTGAGCTCTCCTCGACGGCGCCTCCGGTTGCGATCTTCATCGACGCCGGCAGGTTCGCGGCGAAGGTCTCGATAGCCGGCGCAAGCTGTTGGACGACAGTTGCCGGTTGCGTGCCATCGTGGATGGTGCCTCGAATCGTGATTGTTGGGACACGGTCGCGTCGCCAAATAATGGGCTGCTCCAGGTCATAGCGAAGTGTTGCGAACGAGAGCAACGGGACCACCTGTCCATTGCCAGTCGGGATCTGCAACGACTGCAGCGTTTCGATTCGGCTGCGTTCGTCGTTTGCGGCGCGCCCAACGATGTTGACCTGATAAATGCTATCGCGCATCTGTGTAATGGACGTCCCGCCGACAAGGCCGTTCAGTATCGAGGCAACATCGACGGAGTCGAGCCCGAGCTGCCTCGCCTTGTCTTGCGCTATTTCGACTTGAACGACCTTGCCTGGCTCGTTCCAATCAAATGTCGGAGGGTCAAGATGCGGGTTGTCGCTCATGATTTTGGCGATCTCCAGTGCCTTGGCGCGCAATTGCTGGATGTCCGGCCCGCTGAGGCGGTATTGCAGCGGACGTCCAACCGGAGGTCCAAGGTCGAGCGGGTGGATGAAGACGTCGATCCCGATGAATTGATCGGCCGCGGTCTTTCGCAATCTGCTTTCGATCCGATTGCGAGCTTCAAGTGACTTGGCTACGACGACCACCTGGCCGAAATAGTTAAAGGCCATCTGCTGGTCGAGTGGCAGATAGAAGCGGATCGCACCTTGCCCAACATAAGAGCTCCAGCTTTCGACGTCAGGATCGGAGGCCAGCCCTTTTTCGAACTGGTCGATCTGCTTCTTGGTCTCAAGGATCGTGCTGCCCTGCGGAAGCGTCAAGTCGACGAGCAGCTCGGACCGGTCTGACGACGGGAAGAACTGCTGCTGCACAAATCCCATACCGACGATTGCCACCGCGAGCAGACCGAGGCTTCCGCCGATTGTGACCCAGCGGAAGCGCATCGCGGCCTCCAGTAGAACGACAAAGTAGCGGGATAGCCGGCCGACACCGATATGGTCGTGATGTTTCATGGTTTTTGGAAGGACCATGACGCCGATCAGTGGAGCGAACAGAACGGCTACCACCCAGCTGGTTAGTAGCGATGCTGCGATTACGAGGAACAGAGTGTAGGTGTATTCGCCAGCCGATGAGCCGTTGAACCCAATCGGGATAAAGCCTGCGACAGTTACCAGGGTTCCGGTTAGCATCGGAAATGCGGTCGAGGTGTAAGCAAAGGTCACTGCGTTATAGAGATTGTCCCCGCGCTCAAGGCGGTGCACCATCATCTCGACTGTTATCATTGCATCATCGACGAGCAGTCCAAGCGCGATGATCAGCGCACCTAGGGAAATGCGCTGCAGCGTTACTCCAAAATACTGCATGATGACGAACACGACCGCCAGCACGAGCGGAATTGAGAACGAGACCACCAGCCCTGCCCTCACTCCAAGACTGATCAGGCTTACCACCAACACGATGGCTATGGCCTCAACGAGCGCTTCGGTGAAGCCGCCGACTGCCTGCTCAACTATCTTCGGCTGATCGGAAACCAGGTGGAGTTCGACGCCTACCGGAAGCGTGGCCAAGATGTCGCGCATCTTTGCTCTCAGCGCCTCACCAAATTGAAGCACATTGCTAGAGGCCATCATCGCGATGCCGAGCCCGATCGCAGGCTTTCCATCGACACGAAATAGCGGATCGGGTGGATCGCGATATCCACGGGTGATGGTCGCGACGTCGCTAAGCGGAAGGAAGCGGTTGTCGATGCGCAGGTTGGTGCTTCGAAGGGCCTCTTCCGAAGCGAATTGACCGCTTACGCGCAGCGAAACTTGTTCTGGGCCCGCTTGTACGACGCCTGACGGCTGCACTGTGTTTTGATTTTGCAGTGTCTTGATGAGCGACTGCATATTAAGACCGAGTGCCGCCAGCTTGCGCGTGGAGATGTCGAGATAGATGACCTCATCTTGTGCTCCGATCACCGTGATCTTGCCGATGCTTGGCACGGTGAGAAGTTCCGAGCGCACCCGCTCGACATAGTCGCGCAATTGCCGTGGGCTGAGTCCGTCGGACGTAAACGCGTAGATGTTGCCGAAGACATCGCCAAATTCGTCGTTGAAGGAGGCTGCGCCTACGCCTGAAGGCAGGGTGTACTGGATGTCCTGAACATGTTTGCGGACCTCATAGAATAGCCACGGCACGTCCTTTGGCTTGGTGGTGTCCTTCAGATTGACCAAAATCGTGGTCTGACCGGGCGTCGTGTAGCTCTTGACGTAGTCGACCGCGCCGATCTGTTTCACCTCCTTTTCAATCCGGTCGGTCACTTGATTGAGCATGTCGTCAACCGTCGCGCCGGGCCATTGTTGCTGGATCACCATAGTCTTGATGGTGAACGGAGGATCTTCCTCGCGACCGAGGCTGCGGTAGGCGAGCAGGCCCGCTATCGCGGACGCTATCATCAGGAACCAAACGAACGAGCGATGCTTTAGGGCCCATTCAGATAGATTGAAGGAGGTCACGACTGATTCTCTTGCAAAAGTTTGACGAGTTGTCCTTCGGAGAGGGAATGCACGCCGGCAGTGATGACGCGATCGCCAATCGACAAGCCGGATGTAACTGCCACGCGGTCTCCCCTGTGGGCGCCGAGCATCACAGGACGTGCTAGAGCCCTCTTGTTTGCTCCCACGATCCAGACGGCGTCCTGACCTTCGATTTTCAAAAGAGCACTAACCGGAATCTCCATTTGGCCCTCCTGTGCAGCCGCGAGGCGGATCGTGGTTCCCAGCCGAAACGCTTCAGGTGGATCTTCGATGGTGAACCGAATGCGCCGAGTTCTGGTCGAGGAGTCCGACTGCGGCGCGATCTCACGGACGACCGCCTTGGCTGCGATGCTATCCTGGACGAGGAGCGATGCCCGAGAGGATGAACCTTCGATGAATTGGCCAATTCGGTCGTCCGGTATGTCGAACACACCGTCGCGAAAAGTTGGGCGAGCGATGGTGACAACCGTCTGGCCTACCGAGACGACCTGGCCGATTTCCGTGGACCAGGAGACGACGACACCGTCATAGCTGCTGTTTAGGGTCGTGTAGCCGAGTTGTTCGGTCGCCTTCTGCAGACTCGCCTCAGCTTGCGTGGCGCGTGATTGGGCGCTCTGCTGGGCTGCTGTTGCCGCATCGAGGTCCGCCTGTGTCCCGCTGCCCGTGCTGAACAGTTTGTGCTTTCGTTCCAGAGTGGCCTCGGCATTGGCAAGGACCGCTCGAGCGTTGGCCAGATCGGCCTGGCTTGAGACGATCGCGAGCTGCGCGACGGTCGAATCAAGGGACCCGAGTCTTTGCCCCTTGGCAACGAGATCTCCCACATTGACGTCGCGCGAGCTCATTCGCCCCATTGTTTGAAAGCCAAGCTCGGCCTGGTACCGAGGCTGCACCGTTCCGGTGAAGGTGTCGATCCTCTACGAGGCCGGTTGCACAACCATGGTGAGCACGGGACGAATGACGGGCGATTCGAGGCTCTTCTCCTCGCACCCGGAAAGCGCCGCGGCGCAGGCGAAAAGTAGCAGCCGCAAGACCGTGGGTGCGGGCGACGTCATGGCTCGGCTCCGTAGGCGACCGCGACAACCTTCCCTGGATACAGCAGTTGTACGCTGGAAGTTACGACACGCTCGCCTTCTTCCAATCCGGCGGCCAACGCGACCGCTCCAGTGAGATATTCCTGCACGACGACCCCGCGAAGCCGGGCCTTGTTCTCGCTATCCAATATCCAGACTGCGGGCTTACCGTTGGCTGCAAACAGCGCGCTCGATGGAATGACAAAGGCAGGCGATAACTCCCAACGGGCTCTACCGACGACGGCCGAACCGAGTGTCAAATCGGCCGGCGCTCGTTCGACCGCGACCTTGAGCGTAACGGTGCCGGTGGCCTGATCCAAAATCGGCGAGATCTCGCGCACAGAGCCGGCAACAGTTACATTCGGCATCGATTGCGAGGTGATGTCGACAGTCCTGTCGTTTGGCGGATTGGTGACAAGAATCTCGGGAACTTGGAATACCGCATCCCGCGGGCCATCCTCGGCAAGGGCGAAAGCCGTCTGTCCGGCCTGCACAACCTGGCCGACTTCGATACTACGTGAGACAATGATGCCGTCCCGTCCTGCCTTCAATTCCGTGTAGGTTAGCCGCTCGCGTGCCGTATTCAGGGCAGCTTGTGCGCTGTTGACCTGCGCCTCATCTGTTCGAAGCGTGGCTAACGCCTGATCGAATCGCTCACGTGTGGTAGAGCCACTGCTAAGCAGAGACTGTTGTCGCTCGAAATTTCGTTGGGCTTCCAGCAACTGCGCATTCGCAGCATTCAGCGCTGCTTCAGCACTGGTAACATCGGTCTGCTGCTCGGTCCGTTCAAGATGCGCGAGAGTTTGACCTGCTTTGACATACTGCCCAACCTCGACGTCGCGACGGACAACTCGTCCACTGGTCTGAAATGCAATGTTCGAAAGGATGCGAGCCTGGATCGTCCCAGTGAGGGGAAGGTCTGGCGTGATGTGTTGCCGGCGGGCGGTGGCGACGGTCACGCGCAACAGCGCCGAAGACTTGTCACCCGCTCGCGCCATCGAGTTCGGGAACGCTGTAAGCACGGTCGCGACGAGCGCGAGCGACGTGCGGAATTGCGCCCTGTTGGCCAGCCGCGGCATTAGGTCCCCTTCTTCGCTGGGCATTTGCAACATGCTGATTTAACTCAAAGTTTCAAGTTGTCTGAGCGCCCCGCCAAAGAACTCCAAGGCGTAATATTCAACAGGCGTTGAATATTTAGTTGCATCGTTCTAAACGTCAAGAGGTCGGAATGGTCGATGGAGGAGGAGGGATGTCTCGAAAAGCCGTGAGAACGCGCGGTCGACCACGGAAGGGCTCAGAACTAGAGGCCGACAACCTTCTCGATGCAGCGCTCGACGCATTTGCCGAGCACGGTTTCGAAAAGGCAAACCTCCGCTCAATCGCTGCTGCCGCGAAAGTTGATGTCGCCCTGATCTCTTACCACTACGGATCAAAACTCGAACTATGGAAGGCCGTAATCGAGTCGTTTTCGGGGGAGGCGATGGCTCTGCTCGCATCCGTGCGATCGGATGGGGCAGAAGTGTCTTCGAGGGAGCGCCTAGAGCTTACGATTGAACAATTGATCAATGTGGGCCAGCGTAAGCCGCAATTTGCGCGATTTGTCATCAACGAGGTTGCCGGGATCGACCAGAGCGAGCGATTTGAGTTCTTTCACAATGCCCTAACTAAGCCACTCCGAGAAACCTTGGTACCCTTGATCGCAGCAGTCAATCGGAGTGGCAACAGCCGGAAAGTCGATCCGAACTTGCGATTCTTTGCCGCCCTCGGCGCGATGTCGATGTCCATGGCTAACCGGCAATTCATCGCGCGATTTGCGCCGGTTGCTAAAGACGACAAGCAATTCCGCAAGGAGCTGATCGCCGTCATTAGCGCAGTGATGTGTCCCGAAAACGCCTAGCAGGCTGCTGAATTAGTAGCCGATCGACGGGCGAAAAAGAGAATGTCGTCGCCGCCTGAGTTTACCAAAAGGAAGTAGGAGGCTGCCCAGCCACGTCGTGATCGCAACGTTTCCACGACACGGCTCACAGCTGCACCGCCAGCAAAGTTTGTGAGGCGGCGGTCGTGACTAGTGTGGGTGCTGACCTGTCACTCAATTGTTATCCAGCGGACGATCAGAGTCTGCGGGGTTTCCGCAACGAACTCGAGGCAAACATATTGAGTGCTATCCCGACATGACTATCGACGGTGTGTCCAGGTGACCTTGTGGTGAGTGCCCGTTCAAGACGAGCAATGAGACGTTCAGCCCGGAGAGTTCCGGCGAGGACAGGTGATCCGTGTTAGGCCCGTTAGGCTGCGCGGATCGCTTCCAGGAATGTGGCGACCTCGGTCTCTAGCCGGTTGCTTTCGCCGGACAGTGACTTCGCGGCGGCGAGCACGTTGAATGACGCCGTTTCGGTCTCGCTGGCGCCCCTCTGTACATCAACGATGCTGGCCGAAACCTGTCGGGTACCATGCGCCGCCTGCTGCACGTTGCGGGAGATTTCGCGCGTTGCCGCGCCCTGCTCCTCAACCGCCGCCGCGATCGTGGAGGCGATTTCTGACATGCGGCCGATGGTGTCTCCGATCGACTTGATCGCGCCGACCGAGTCCTGGGTTGCGCTCTGAATGCCTGTTATCTGCTGACCGATTTCGTCGGTTGCTTTGGCCGTCTGCTCGGCCAGAGCCTTGACCTCCGACGCCACCACCGCGAACCCGCGGCCGGCCTCCCCGGCGCGTGCCGCTTCTATAGTGGCGTTGAGGGCCAATAGGTTGGTTTGGCTTGCGATCTGGCTAATGAGTTCGACTACGTCGCCGATCCGACGGGCCGCCTTGGCGAGTTCGGCGACATGCTCGTTGGTCCGTCCCGCCTGCAGCACCGCTTCGCCAGCAATGCGGGCTGAATCTTGCACTTGGCGACCAATCTCGTCGACGGACGACGACATCTCCTCGGCGGCCGCCGCCACGGTCTGCACGTTGGTCGAAGCTTGTTCGGAGGAGCCAGCCACGGCAGCCGTGATCTGTTTGGATTGCTCGGCCGTGCTAGTCAGCATACCGGCCGACGCTTCCAACGCCGCGGAGGCGGACGAAACGGTCCTGATCACATCGCCGATCATGGCCTCGAATTCGCGCGCAATCTGGTCCAAGCGTTGGCCGCGTTTGAGTTTGCCCTCGGCTTCGCTGGCGGCCGCGGCGTCGGCAGCCTTTTGGGCGACTAGCTTGTCTTTGAAATGCTGTAGCGAGCCGGCAACTTGGCCGACTTCATCATTCCGGCCGGTCGATGGGATCTCGACGTCATGGTTTCCGGCCGCAAGAGTGCCGATCACCTCCGCAAGCTGGCCTAGCGGCGTCACCACGCGTCGGCGCAGCATTATGGTCACGCCAGCGAGCGTACCGAGCAGGGCCAGCACTGCAACTCCTGCAAGCACCAGCATCCCCAGCGCGCCGTCACGGACCGCCGAGGCGCGCTCGGCAGCTTCGGCCAAGGCGGCATCGCGGACGCCGAAGAACATCTGGATAGCGGGCACAATGACCTTGGCCATGTCGGAGGGACTGAGACTGTATTTGCCGTCGCCTCTGGCCGCCGGCATTTCCTTCTCGACGACCGGAATCGCCTTTCCGAAATAGGCTTCGACGGCCGCTTTCATGGCCGTGGCAAGGCGGGGCGGATTGCCGAGCTGGTCGATCGTGCCCTCGATGCGTTCTCGGTCGGCATCTAAGCGGCCCTGCATACGATCCATCAGCGCAAATTCAGCGGGAGTGAGCGGACGCGAGGCGCTCAAGGCCGGCGACAGTGGCGAGGCGTGGCTGCCGGCGGTCACCCGCAAATCCTGCGCGGTTCGCGCCAGGCTCAGCAGCGTTGCAAGTGAAGAATCGGCGCTGACCACCTGCCCCTCCAGCCGATTCAGGATCGGCTCGATCGCGCCGATCATCTCGGCAACAGTGGGAAGGAGTTCTTTGACCACCGCACTATCGCGCGATCCGAGGGATACGCGCACGGCCCGATCGGCCGCCGCATGAACATCCTTGAAACGGCGCCCGGTACGGTCCAGGCTTTGGATCATCGGTTCGCCACCATCAAGGGCCAGCAAACTGTTGCGGGCCAGGTCGAAGGCCGCATCGGCGGCGCTCGACGCCTTGCCCATCGCTTCGATCTGGGTCGGCGTGGCGGGCGTTTCCTGAAAGATCGTGATGTAGGGTGTACGAAGGCCCGCCAGGTGTTGACTGACCATCAGCACCGCGCCGAAAGCCTCGACCATTTTGATGGATTCGGAGCGACTAACGAAGATGCGCGTCTGCGGAAGCAGAACCTCGGCGCCGAGAATAACCGCAAACGTGGTCACCGTCAGCATCGACAGCGCAAAGAGCTTTCCGATTCGCATGCGTACCCCACATTTCGCATAAGTTTCCGAGAACCTATCGCGCTCTCGCTAATTCATCATTAAGTCCGGGACGCATCTTGGTGGCGGTATGCCTATGTATAGAATTGTCGTGTCGTCGATTGCGCCGCATCTCCTTGCCATCGACAGGAAATGGAAGGCGGCGAATCACGGCGTCTCGGGTGTGCGGTGATGCATCCCTCGCTACGGCTTTAACACCAGCTTGCCCATAACTTCCCGGCCATCAAGCATTCGATGCGCTTGCACAGCCTCCCTAAGCGGCAATCGCACCGTCACGGACGGATTGATGGCTCTTGCTTCCACGAGTTTGAAGACCTCTGACGCAATCCGTACGCGCTCTTGAGGAAATGGATCGTAGACGTGAACGCTATAAGCACGCACTGAGATGCTGCGGTCCATGTTCTTGCGCAAGTCCGCGAATAGGTCGGACGATGGAAGTCCCGACAGCGCATTGAACGTGACGATCTGTCCCAAGGGAGCAACGAGCTTGATGTTGTCGCGGAAATCCGGACCGACCAATTGGTCGAACATCAAGTCGACGCCCGTACCTTTGGTGATATCCAAGATCCGGGCACCAACCGCTTCAGAGCTGCTGTCGATCGCATAGCTTGCACCCCGCTCCAAGGCGAACGCTGCCTTGTTCGGGGCCCGGCAGACAGCTATCAGCTGTATCCCAGCAGCGCGGCAAAGATCGATCATGGCGCAGCCGACGCCGCCAGTAGCTCCGTTGATGGAGGCGACCTTTACCCGGCGCAGATCTGCAGCGTCATTCAACATGCCCCATGCGACCTGATAGTCGGGAATTGCGACCGCGCCCTCAATGTCTATGCCTTCAGGCAGCTTCGTGATCTCGTGGACATCGCAGGCGACATATTCGGCGTAACATCGGCGAGAAAACTTCCATGCGAGAACGGGCTGGCCCGGGGAGAAGCCTTCAACACCATCTCCCACCCGCTCAACATAGCCGGTTACACTGATCCCCGGCACCTCCGGATACTCCACGGGCCACGGGTAGCGTCCAGTCCTGACCAGCGCATCGTATTTCCCGACCCCGATGGTGTCGGTCCGAATGAGGACTTGCCCAGCCGCCGGTGTGGGAATTGGCAGATCGATGTATTTGAGGACCTCGGGTCCTCCCGGCTTTTCGACTTGAACAGCTTTCATCATGGCTGCGGGCATGAACACCTCCGTGCGCTGAATTGGTAAGGTCGTATTGGCGCGCTTAACCGCGGGCCGTTGTTGAAAGCAGATTGTTGGGTCCGCCTATCGGGAAGGTTTTAAGCGGCCGCTTTCGGGCGAGCTTTCACGTCGGTTCGTCGATCACCGCGTTTTCCAAAATTCCGACGCCTGAGATCTCCACCTCGACCCGGTCGCCAGCGCGCAGCCAACGCGGCGGAACGCGACGCGACCCAACTCCTGCTGGAGTACCGGTCGCGATGATATCGCCTGGCAGGAGCCTGAGAACACTGGACAGATAGCTTATAAGCCGCGGTAACCCATAGATCAGCTGGCTCGTCGATGCCTGTTGAACCACCTCGCCGTTTAAGCGCGTGGAAAGCGCGAGGCGGTCCGGATGCGGGACGTCAGTCGCCGCCACGATCCAGGGTCCTATGGATCCGCTCGAATCGAAATTCTTGCCCGTCATGCCAGTGGCAGAGTGTTTTTGGTAATCTCGGACACTGCCCTCGTTTAGACAGGTGTACCCGCCGACGTAGTCGAGCGCCCTTCCCTCCTCCACTCTGTGGCACGTCCGGCCGATGATGAGAGCAAGCTCCCCCTCGTAATCGAGGCGCTCAGACACTTTAGGCCGAAGCAGCAGCTGGCGATTCCCAACGAAGCTCTCGTGCGTTCGCTGGAAAAAAGTCGGGTAAGCAGGCGCCTCGTTTCCGGTCTCGTCTACGTGAGCTTTATAGTTGAAGCCAACGCAGAACACCCTGGCCCTAGCAGACAGGGGAGGAAGAAACTCAACGTCACCAATCTTCAGGTCAGGCTCGCGTGTCATAAGCTTTTCTGCGCGAGCCCAGCCTTCCGCAGCCACTACTTCATCGATATCAGATAGGCCTTTATCAAACGGCGACAGGGAGATGATGCCGTCGCCCTTCACAAGGCCGATGCTGACCGAGCCATTCCGAGCAAATCGAGCTACTTTCATTGAGATACCTTCTTTTTTTGAGGCGCTGATGAAGGCTGACTCAGCCGCTCTTTTCGCCGTTTTGGCTTAACGAGGCGGATGGGATCAAAGCAAAGATGACTGACGCCGCCAGCATCAGGGCGCTACTGGCGATGAGCGCGATGTCGTAGTTTCCCCGCAAGGCTTGAACCGCGGAAAACATCAGCGGGCCAATGGCTACGCCAATGGCGAACACGACGATAAACAGCCCGATCTTTTGCCCCAGCTGGGCAACGCCGAATTGCCGTGCGACAGTGTATGGGATGAGATCCGACTCTGCTCCCGCTCCAAGCGCAAGAAGAGCTGCGGCCAAATAAACCATAGAAGTCTGCCGTGTCGAGACCAACAGCAGTCCGGCAGCCACAGGACCGAGGCAACCAACGACCGCTACCAACCGTGGAGACCATCGATCAAGCATGGACCCGAGCAAGAAGCGGGCTACCAGCATCGTCATGCCGTATGTCGCCATCACAGCCGCCGCATCGACGGGCCGAAAGCCGCGATCGATCAACAACGGTGTCATGTGGACAATCATACCTTGAATGGCGAGCGTCATCAGTAGGAATGCCAACGCAAGCATCCAAAAAATTGGAGCAGACAAAAGCTCACCGAAGACAAGCTTGGAGGATTGCGCGGAAGCGGCGGACTTCTGAAAGCGCTCCTTGCCGGGAATGAGCCAGATGACGGCTACTGCGCCAAGGATTGCGACCCCAGCGCCGATCGCTGCGTAGCTGTTGCGCCAGCCGTATTCTGCAATGGAAAAGGTGGCGATCGCGGGCATTAACATGATGCCGGCGGCCGAGGCTGCATTAATGATGCCGAGCGCAAACCCACGAAAGGTCGAAAAAGTCCGAGTGACTATGTAGGTGAAAGCCGTGATCCCTTGCCCCGCGCCAAGGAGTCCGAGCAGGCCCATAAAGATTGCAAAACTTAAGGGATCACGTGGAAGTTGACCGAGTGCAATCAGGCCGAGCGCAAACAAAGCGAAAGAAAAGCCTGCAAAGACGCGCGGCCCATATCGGTCGACCAGCCACCCGACGATTGGCTGCGAGAAGCCGGAGCAGAGAGCAGCTGGCGCAAGAGCGGCAGCCACGCTGGCCCTCGACCAGCCCGTATCGTTGACAATTGGCAGCAGGAATGTTCCGAAAGTATAGATTACGATCGGCCCGAAATTGGTCAACATGCCAATTCCGGAACCGAGCACGACCTTTGTTGCCTCTATTCCACGTAGCTGAACCTGCGGCGACAGGTCGCCAACGGCCGGCAGCGCAGGCGTATTAACGCTCGTCATCATCTTCCTCCCCTTTTCAGCTCATGTTTTATTTTTTCTTGAGTTCGGTCACCGTTTTCTTTCTTGCGATCAACCAGCGCCCGTCGCTCCGATGCAGCTCGTCTTCGTAACGGCCAAATCCTGCTACGCCATCAAATGGCAGAGGAAACTGTTGAGGAGTGGTCTCACTGCGCTGGCTGAGCAGAGTTACGTACGCGTGAATAAGAATGCGATCTTCGTTCAGCCATTCCGATCTGATGTTGGAGATCAGGTGTCGGACGACCAGGTTGCGATCGCGGCGATTGATAAGATCAACAAGCATGCCCTTGCCGCGTACAAGGCCATCGCCGCGGTGCCAGACACCATCTTCTGTGAAGAGCCCTGCAGCGGCCTCGGCATTGCCATAGTCAAAATGCTCCATGAAGCTCAAGACCGTCGCTTGAGCCTCGAGGATATCCGCCGCTCGTTCTAGCCTATCCCGCTGCATGGGCCCTCAGATCTTAAGCAGCTGGTCTAATGGCTCGCCGGCGCGGAAGCGCGCCAAGAAATCCTTCGGGTCGACATCAATGCCAGAGGGATTGTTCTTGAAAGCGTCAGAGTCGATGAAGGCCTTGAGTTTCTCGGCGTCGTCAAAATTGTTGCAGCAAAGCTCAACGACGTTCTGGTCTGGATCTGAGAAATAATAGCTTGTCACTGGACCGTGGTTGGAAGCGCGGTGGGCTTGCAGACCAGCGCCGAGCAACAATTCCACGCGATCCAGCAGCGCCGCCAGATTTGCGTGACGAAATTGAAAGTGATTCAAGCCGGGATCGCGGCTGGGCGAGTCGGATAGCTCTGGCAGCTCGAATAGCGCCAGGACCTGCCCATGAACCGGCGAGCGGTCCAAGAACATGAAACAGGATCGCACGTCGCTAGCTCGGGTCTGTTTGGGCGAGCCGGCGAAACGGCGCCGGTTTTCCGGGGCACCGCCAGGATTTGTGATGCTCCAGCTCAATCCCAGCACAGATGAGTACCAGTCGCGCATCAGCTCGTACTGTGCAGTTTGCAGAACGATCTCCGAAACGCGCGGCGAAGGCAGCGCGGAGGTTGCCTTGTGCAGGTCGGCGGGTAGCGATTGGACGCTCATGGGGACAGATTCCTCATATGACACTTTTGACTTATAGTTCTAGGTTATCAGGGCTCGACGATATGTCAACTATTACATATGGCGCCATGCAGCATTTGTCTGGAGTTGAGCGCGGGCGCTTGTTCGTGAATGATCAAACGCCCGTCATGCTGAAGCGGCAACATGCAAGGCCGTCCAAGATCGCCGTCCCTGGCGCGACGGTCGCCTCACGAGCGAAATCAGCCACAGGCAGGTCACCACAAGAGATGTTACATCCTCTTGTGGTTGCCTGTGGCTGAGGTCAGCTGGTTGCTGTCCGTAGTGGAGCCGTGTCAGTTTGGTGCAGTGAGCTCGCTTGAAGGCACCGAGTTGCCGTGCAAGCCGTTGCGTAGCCGCAGCGGTAAGTGAGCGACTGCGACCGGGCCATCTGCAAAATGTTGAGTGTCCAAGATGACGAGGCCGCTCCGCCTTTCGTCGAGCCTGTTGACGAGCGCAATGACGTAGCCGTCTCCCTCCGGCGCATTAGGGGATCGGGGAGCAAACACCGGTTCTTGGACAGACGAGGTGGGACCGGGTAGCCAGCGCTCGCTCTTTCCGGTCGCTATATCCAGGTGAGCGAGGCCGTTGAGGAAAGCGTTGACCGAGGGCGGGCCACAGCGATCCGCGTCATACGGAGCGAAGGGGTCGATAAGGGCGAGAAAGGCATGACGATAGGGCCGCGTGGCGTAACGCTCGTCCACATGGGGGAACTCGCCCATCGTTTGGGTAAAGATCTCGGCCTGAGGAACGGGGCTGTTGCTAGATAGATCAAATGTCCATCTCGTCATGGCTTGACGCAGGGACCGGGGATCAGGCACGTGCCCACTATATTCTGGGAAGAACCAGAACACGTTGTCATTGACGACGGGCAGGTCGAGATAGACTTTGTGTCCTTCGTCCCATGCATTGATGGTGTGGCCCTGGAAGCCGTTCGTCGGCACTGTAAACCAACGAATATCTTTTCCGCTGCCGCGGCGGGGCAGAACCCCATAGATTTGGTCCACATTCGGCTGCCAGGCAAAGGCCGGTTCGCCCTGCTTCAGGCGTTCGATGTCCGACGTCAGCGAGCTCACGGGAAAGACGACATAGTTTTCCGTCACGGCGAAGTCGTGTATCATCGCTGCCCGCGGCGCATTAAACCAAGCTTCATGCACCACGTGTCCGCCGCGATCGATGACGTAATAGGCGATATCGGTGGTCGTCACACCCTTGGCGGCATAACCAAAGCCAATCAGCTCGCCATTGGTCGGATCGATCTTGGGGTGAGCCGTAAATGTCTGACTGGTCATCTTTCCGTCAAAACGGTAGTTACCGATCGTTTCAAGCGTATCTGGCCGCATCGCGACCGGCGGTCCGTCCTCCTTCAGCGCGAGCAACAGCCCATGGTGAACGACGACGTTGGTATTGGCCGTGCTTCGGATAGTACCGGCAACCGATGGATCGTCAGTGAACGGATTGCGGTAGGCGCCGTAGAGGGCGCGGCGCGCCGCCCGCTCCGCAACGAACTTGTCGGTCAGGACATATTTCGACGTAAAGTCGACATGACCATCCTTGAAACGGAAGGCGCCAACCATGCCATCGCCGTTAAAAAAGATGTCACGGCCAAGCTCGGCGGCCATTGTGGTTCGGGAGCTACACGAAAAAGGTGCCGTCGAGATCGGTTGGAATGCGTCCTTCAACGTCAAGATCGAACACGTGTGCCTCTACACGGCCAGGAGCGTCGAAGCCATGATAAATCGGATCGTCAGGGAAACGCTTCGTCATTTGTCACCTCGGTTTTCATGCCTTTAGCGTAGTGCGCGCGCTAGCGTCCAAGTGAGGCGCCGCATTTTCGTAACCTGCGAGCGCCTCCCCAAGGCGCCGCCGGAACAATTCGATCGCCTTTTGCTTCACGTGGCCGAAGCCACGCACCTCGAGCGGTAGCTCAGCAATGGCGACAGCCTGTGGAAGCGATGCCGCTGACAATCGACGGGGTAAGCGGTTCAAGGCATCGATGAATTCGGCGATCAGAGCACGCTCGGTGCGGCGCTCGGCGCTCCTTCCGAAGACGTCGAAGGGTGTTCCGCGCAAGATCTTCAAGGCCGCCAAGATTCTGAAGACGGGCAAGATCCAAGCTCCGAACCGGATCTTGCGCGGCTCTCCCGTTGTCTTGTCGCGGCGAGACAGAAAAGGCGGTGCAAGATAGATTGACAGCTTTGCGAAGCTATCAAACTGAGATCGGACTGCCCGCTCGAACTCTCCGCTCGTATAGAGTCTGGCAACCTCGTACTCATCCTTGTAGGCCATCAGCTTGAACAGGGATCGCGCAGCAGCCAGCGTTAGCGAATGGCCAGTATGAACCTTAGTCTCCGCCTCACGGATGTGGTTGATGACATCAAGGAAACGCTGGCTGTAGTCATTGCTCTGATAGTTGCGAAGAAATGTCGTAAGATCTTGGATCTCCGCCTCAGGGGTGCGCTGCTCAGTCTTTTCGGCCAGGCCTGCTGCAACAAAGACGAATTGAGGGTCGGAAGCTAACCGACGCCCCCACTCAAGCGCAGCGAGATTTGCCTCCTTGGCGGCGCCATTGAGTTCGATCGCCTGGTGGAGGTCCTCAAGGTTAAGGCCAAGCCAGCCTTTCTGATAAGCGCACCCGATCATCATGAAATTGGCGGCGATCGAATCGCCGAACAAAGATTGTGCCAAAGCCGTGAAGGGAAACACCGCGAAATGTTCCGGTTCAACTTGTGTGCTCAGCCGTCTCGTCAGCAAACTCGAATTCACGACGGCCTGACGATTAGTGACGAAATCTCCAGTGATGGACACGTCAGCATTGGCGAGGACGCGGCTCCGCCCTCGGTTGAGAGATGCCATCACGTCCGATGCATTGCCGACGATCTGGTCGCAAGCCAGGAGAAGGTCACAGTGCTCCGCTGGAATCCGCAAAGCATGAATGGGGCCGCCAAGATGAACGTGACTTGTAACCGCCCCGCCCTTCTGAGCCATTCCGATCTGGTCCAGCACCGCGGCCCCTCGACCTGCCAGGTGTCCGGCCATTGCCAGCACCGCGCTCGTCGTCACGATTCCGGTCCCACCTACGCCGGCAAGAAGAATGCGGCTGTGTTGCGGCGGCGCAGCGCTCACCAGGGGCAGCAATGGTTGGTCGATCGTAAGCTGCGGTTTTGGCCCGCGGTTCACACGGGCACCCTCGACAGTTACGAAACTGGGACAGAAGCCTCGAATGCAACTGAGATCGGTGTTGCAGCTCGATTGATTGATTCTTCGCTTCGTACCTAGTGGAGTGTCGACCGGCTCCACGGATAGGCAGTTTGACTTGATCGAGCAATCGCCGCAGCCTTCGCAGACCAGCTGATTGATGAAGACGCGGCGGCTGGTTTCCTTCAGTTGGCCACGTTTGCGTTTCCGCCGGCGCTCGGTAGCACACATCTGGTCATATACGATGATGCTTACACCCGGTTGGGCTCGCAATTTGAGCTGTACGGCATCAAGTTCGTCGCGATCCACCACCTCTCCCGCCAGGGAGTGGACCTCGGCATGCTCACGATAGGACGCCAGATCATCGGTGACCAAAATTATTGTGCTGACGCCCTCGGCCCGGAGCTGGCGCAGAAGCCGCTCGAGGGAAAGGTCGCCATCGACTGCTTGACCGCCTGTCATCGCGACAGCACTGTTGTAGAGCAGCTTGTAGGTGATGTTCAGCTTAGCAGAGACCGCCTGGCGGATTGCGAGCAGGCCTGAATGGAAATACGTGCCATCGCCCATATTCGAAAACACATGCGATTCGTCGGTGAACGGAGCGAGGCCGAGCCAGTGGATTCCCTCGCCGCCCATCTGGGAATAGCTGAACGTGTCAGGGCGATTGCGCGCGGCTAAACCGTGGCAGCCAATCCCAGCGAGAGCTCGACTGCCATCTGGCACGGCTGTCGACCGGTTATGCGGACACCCGGAACAGAAGAATGGACGCCGGGATGCGGGCACATCTGCAAATCCGCGTTGGTTCGTGTGCCGGCGCAAGCGTTCGCCTCGTGCTGCTACGACCTGATCACCGGATATCCTTGCGATGACCGCCGCGATCTGGACAGCAATCTGCTCGGGCGTTAGATCGCCCGTTGCAGAAAACATCGGGTGTTGCTCCGGTCCACATTTGCCCCAAACCGAGGGAGCCTGTGACCGGCCGTAGAGTATAGACTTTACTTGGCGCTCGATCAGCGGCGCCTTCTCCTCCACGATGACGAGCTCCTGCAGGCCTTCGGCAAAGGCTGTGAGGCCCTGAGGCTCTAGCGGCCAGATCATCGCCGGCTTGTAGAGAGCCAGCCCGAGCTCGATCAGCCGTGAATCGTGAAGGCCCAGCAGGTCGAGTGCTTCGCGCAAATCATTCCAAGATTTGCCGGCCGCGACGAAACCGACCCGCGCGTCCTTAGGCCTCACCGCGACGCGATCGAGACCGTTTGCCCGGACATAAGCAAGCGCAGCCGGCAAACGGAATTCATGCTGCCGCCGTTCCTGATCGAGCGGCAAGTCAGGCCAGCGGTTATGCAGGCCAATGTCCGGCACAGTGACGTCGGGCCGAACGGGCAAATTACCTAATTCTGCGGCCGGCACGGTGCGTGTACTGTCGGCCACTTCCGTCAGCACTTTTAGCGCAACCCAAGATCCCGTCAGCCGCGACATGGCAAAGCCGTGGAGTCCATAGCTGACGATCTCGCCGGGATCAGCCGGGTAGAGCAGCGGGAGGAGGAGACTGGCGACAGTCTCGTCGCTGTAGCAGGCGACCGTTGAGGATTTTGCCAGATGATCGTCACCCACGGCGACGACCACCCCGCCGTTCGGCGAAGAACCTTGCGAGTTGCCGTGCCTAATCGCGTCCGCCGCGCGATCCAGTCCAGGGCCCTTGCCGTACCACAACGCAAAAACACCATCGACCCGGGCGCCGGGTGATTGATGGATCTGCTGCGTACCGGCCACGGCGGTGGCCGCGAGTTCTTCATTGACCGCCGGCTGCACCACAATCTTTTGGTCGCTCGTTAGCCGCTTCGCAGAGGCAAACGCGGCATCGAGCGTACCAAGGGGTGAACCCCGATAACCGCTGACGAAACCCGCGCTCGACAAGCCATTCATCCGATCTCGCTCGGCCTGTAATAGCATCAGGCGGACGAGCGCCTGCACTCCGCCGAGGAGAACTGTTCCGCCGCGCTTGGAATAACGATCATCGAGCGAGATAGAGGAATTACTCATTCGCAACTCCATTGGATGCGCTGGCGCAAAAGACTTTCCGGCACGCCGGCATTAGCTCCGTGCGGTATCGATAGCGGAGCTGATCTGCACGCCGGGTGGGGCCGGCAAGTCGCCCGGAACGAACATGTCTCCCATCAAAGGCAGCGCCGGATCCACGCTATAATGCGTAAACTCGCGCACCCCCTCGTCATAGAGCACCGTGTCGTCAATCAGAAAGTTGCCCGTGAAGGCGCGCGCAGGCTTTGAGAGGATGGCATGGGCTGCGTCGGCCATGCTCTCCGGCTTGCGGCAATGACGCATTCCGTTCTCTCCGAGCAATGCAAATTGGATGGCAGCCGTCGCAATGGCGGTTCGGGGCCAGAGAGCATTGACAGCAATACCGCGATCGGCAAATTCCGCGCTCATGCCGAGCACGCACATGCTCATGCCGAACTTCGCCATGGTGTAGGCGGTGTGCGGCGCGAACCACTTGGGCGTCATGTCAAGCGGCGGAGATATCATCAAGACATGCGGATTAGCTGCCTTCATCAGGTGCGGAAGGCATGCCTTGGTAGTGATGAAGGTCCCGCGTGCGTTGACTTGAGCCATCAAGTCGAAGCGCCGGATATCCGTTTGTAGGGTGCCGGCCAGATGGATCGCTGATGCATTATTGATGCAAATGTCGATGCCGCCGAACGTCTTTGCCGCTTGGGCAACGCCGGCCTCGACGGAGGATTCATCACGGACGTCGACGGCCAGCGGCAACGCCCTGCCCCCAGCTCGCTCGATGGCTTCGGCGGCAGAATAGATCGTGCCGGGAAGATGCCGGTGCGCCTCGACAGTCTTGGCTGCAATTGCAACGTTGGCGCCGTCTTGCGCGGCTCGCAGCGCAATGGCGAGCCCAATGCCTCGGCTTGCGCCGGTAATGAACAGGGTTTTGCCGGTCAGACTCATGAGGCCACGCTGCCCATGCTCAAGGGAAGCGTTCTTAATGCCGACGTGCCCTGCACGCCGCCCGCGCCGCGGATGCGATCAATGAGCCGCGCCGGCTCTTCAGGAATAGCGTCCCCAATCCAGCTGATGTGTCCGTCCGGGCGGACCAAAGCGTAGCGGCGCCCGTAGACGGCGATGGTGTTTGGCTCCGGGATGAGCTGATGACGGATTGGCAGCCCAACCGCGTGCGCCGCACGGGTCAGACCGCCCACAGCAGCACCCACCTCCGATGCGAACTCCAGCAGCACGAACCCACGACCGAATAAGTCTAACGTGGAGTGGCCCGGCGAGAGCCAAACATGAGGTGCGCGGCCGCCGGCCTCGGCTACTTGCACGAAGTTCGCGACATCGGGCTCGGCTCGTTCGAACGATTCAGCGACGACGATCGGCGAATTGCGATAGACCGCCCCAAGATGAATTCCGAACGACCTCCATTCCCGCTGCATGGCCTGCTGGGTATAGGCTCCTGTTGCGCGCCGCGCCGTCTCGCCCGCAGGGCCTTGGTCGAGCAGCATCGGCTCTGGAGGAACCGAGCGCATCGCGGCTAGGTTCGCGGACGCCTGCGACACGTTGCGCATGGCGATCGGGCGCCGCTCTGTGTCGTAGCTTTCCAGGAGTGTGGGGCCGCCCCACCCCTCCAACACAGCTGCGATCTTCCATGACAGATCAACCGCCTCGGCAATGCCCGTATTCATGCCGTATCCGCCGGTCGGAGAGAGCTGATGGGCCGAATCGCCGACGAGGAAGCAGCGCCCGGAGCTGAACTTCGGCGCAGTGATCTCACGACGGGACCACGGCAACCAAGAGAGCACCTCGTAGTCAACATCGGCTCCGATTCCTCGTCGCACAAAAGTGTTGATCTGCGCCTCGCTCCAATTGGGCCAGGTCTCGTCGCCGAGCAGTTGAAGCCGCCAGGTATCGCGCCCGTCTATATTGACGAAGCTTCCCCAAACCCCCTCAGGCCCGACTAACACGTACCGATACGCCCGTTGGGCGAGCGTCTTCTGCGCCAGAGCCGGACACCGAACGAAGATGTTCGTGCTACAACTCAATACCTTGCTGTTTGTCGGACCAAGCGAGAGTCGCTGTGCGACTGTGCTGCTTGCCCCATCGCAGGCGGCAAGGTACTGCGCACGCACGCATAGTGGTTCGCCACCAAGCAGCGGGCGCACGTGAGCGATGACGTGGTCGCCCTTGTCCTCGAATTCCTCTAGGCGGTGCTGATACAGCAACTGGTTGGTCGAGTAGCTCGAAGCTGCGTTCTGGAGTACGGGGTCGAAAAAATTTTGAGGGCATAGCTCGTGCTTTTGCGGGCTAAACGGTGGCGGGACCGCGTGCGCTTTATCAGGGTAGACATCGCGCGCCAGTTCGTGGCCGAGGACCCCCGTCGCATAGACGATGCTGACCGGCAGATCGCGAGGAAACCCGGCCATTTCGATGGCCTCGACAATTCCCCAGCGTCGGCAGAATTCCATAGTGCGAATGCCGACATTGTCCATGCGAGGATGAACCATCCGGGCCGTCGGCCGCTCCTGCTCTATGAGCAGCGCTTCGACACCGCGCCAACCGAGATCGATTGCAAGCGACAAGCCGACCGGCCCTCCGCCGACTATCAAGACGGGCGTATCGATCGTTTCCACGGACATTCCTCCTGAATTGAACTGCTCGCCGGAGACCGTCTGGCCGCACCGGTCAATGGGCTGCGGCGCTAGAGGTGGTGTTTCGGCAGCGACCGAGGCTTTCCAAGAGGCATGCCCCTGCCCTGCATTTTTGAGAATTGGCCGGGCGCGCTGCTCTCCGGAACGTCCCTCTGCGGGCATGCCACTCATTCTTCAGAGGCCCTCGCAATAACCCGAACGCCGGCTGCGCAACGGGGCTTAGTGGGCATTCGACGCCGGGAAGCATCGATTTCCTCCATATGTCATATATTACATATGTGAGTAACAGGCGAATGTGCATATGTCAAATGTTGCCGATGGTAAAAGCTCGCCCTCCAGACTATGCAGGGTCAGGGCAAGGTCACTGAATGCTCCGTAAGAGCGTGATTGTGCTTGGAGATTAGGCGAGCTTGGAACTAGCGATGGCGAAGAAGAAGACGACCGTAAAACGGAAGGCCCCTGCGGCAACTCCTCCAGCAATTCCGACGCTTGGTTATGTCATTCTGACGAGCTTGGCCCACCATCCTCATACCGGTTATGAGCTGACTCAATTGATGGGCCCCCCGCGCAATTACATGTGGGAGGCCAAGCACAGCCAAGTCTATCCGACGCTGCAGCTGCTAGCGGAACACGGCTATGTCACGTTCGAGGACATTGCGCAGGAAAGCAAACCGGACAAGAAGGTCTACGAGGTTACGGAGCGCGGCCTCGAAGCTCTCAAGGAGTGGGCGAGAAAAGGTCCGACCCATGTGCCTGTCCGGGACGAGTTCAGCGTAAAGATGGCGGCATTGCGGTTGCTTCCGCCCAGTGAAGCTGTGGCCGTGCTCAACCGGCAAATCGAGCTCGTTGAAGGAGAGATAGCGGCCATCAACCTACACTTGGTCGATTTTGTTGATCGTTTCCGTTTGCCGGAGCCGGCACAGAGCAATCATCGCCAATTCTGCCTGCTATCTGCCATTCGACTCTCGCGCGACCTGAAGCTGACGGCTATGGAAGCCTATCGAAAATTGGCCGGCGAATTGTCGCGCGCCACTGAGCCAGCCAAGGCATCTAGAGCACAGTCAAAATGAAGACCCTCGGCAGTTTACAGCCATCTGCCGCTGGCCCTTGTTCCAGGGTCTCGTCCCGACGTTGAATTGCCACCATTACCCTGTATAGGGACGCATGGGTGTTCGCTGCATTGGGGCGGCGTCAGGTAACGCGATGGTCGGGCCGCCACGCGGACGATCTGCGCCTATGAACCACGATCCTAAATTCGGCGATCTTCCGACAGCTCAGCGATTGGCAGAACAGGCTGCGAACACACTTAACCGATTTCTGCATATTGAGGCAGTAAGCGGCGCGGTGCTTCTCGTTGCAGCAGCCGCGGCCTTGATCTGGGCGAATTCGACCGCGGCCCCGAGTTACCACCTCTTTTGGACTCTCCCTGTCACCATTGGCCTTGGTGAGTACGTCTTTTCCCAGTCGCTGCATTTCTGGGTGAATGACGCATTGATGACCGTCTTCTTCCTTGTTGTGGGCATGGAGATTCGGCGGGAGGTTCATGAGGGCGCACTGAGCCGCTTTGACCAGGCCGTTCTGCCGCTGATTGCTTCGGCCGGTGGCGTCCTCGTTCCCGCGCTTATCTATCTAAGCCTCAACAATGATGCTGCTCGGGGACACGGCTGGGCCGTGCCGACCGCGACGGACATCGCCTTTGCTGTTGGCGTCCTCGCCCTGCTTGGACGAAGAATCCCGGTCAATGTGCGAGTGTTCCTACTCGCTCTAGCGATCATCGACGACATCATTGCGATTTTGATCATCGCCGTCTTTTACACCGAAACTCTGCAATTAGGCGGCCTTGCTATCGCAGCCGTTGGCGTTCTCGGGGTCTTGGGATTCCAGCGGATGGGGATCGGTGCGGCATCGCCATATGTGGTGCCAGGTTTGTTGGTTTGGGTCGGATTGTTCGTTGCCGGGGTCCACCCAACACTTGCTGGAGTGGTGCTCGGGTTGATGACTCCGGCTCGCCCCATAGCGATGCGAGAACCTCCGCTGGAGGTGGCGTCGCAAGCGCTCGGACAGTTGAAAACTGGCGATGCGATGAAAACAGGAGATCTGCATTTGTTGCAGCAGCCGTTGCGCGACCTTCGCATAGCTCACCGTGAGATTTTGCCGCCCGCGTCGCGCGTGCAGATGGTACTTCATCCGTGGGTAGCTTACGGAGTGATGCCAATGTTTGCGCTGGCGAATTCGGGGGTCAGCATAAAGGGCGCGGATCTACCCGCTGCCGGCCTGCTGGTGACGATGGGCACCGCACTTGCTTTGATAGTGGGAAAGCCGCTTGGCATTTTCGGAGCGGCCTGGATCGCCGTACGATCGGGGTTCTGCTGCCTTGCTCCCGGGGTTTCTTGGGGCGGCGTCTTTCTCGTCGGACTGCTAGCGGGCATCGGCTTCACCATGTCCATCTTCATCTCGATGCTGGCCTTCTCCAGTGAAGGTTTTTTAAGGGCAGCAAAATTGGGCGTGTTGTTGGGCTCGGCCATAGCCGTGACGCTCGGCCTTGGCTGGGGCGCCTTCTACGTGCGACGTTCGTGACGTCGGTTCGTGTCCTTCCAGGCTCGGCACGGCCCGCGATATCGTCGCTGTCACGATCATCGGTCCGGTTTGTTGATCCGACGTAGCCTAGCAAAACCTGCCACCGCGCAGGGCGACATCGGCTCTTTTGCGCTTCCAGATCGGCTACTCCAGCAGAGGAGCTACCAAAGTTTGCGCTCTCACACGGCCATTCAGCCGGCAGTAATCTTGATAGGCTGCCCAGTTGTGCCTGGCGCTTGAAACAGCCCAGCGGCCGGTTAGTTTCTCTCGGGCTTTTAGCCACTCGCTCCCCAAGTCTCAACCGACCGCCGCTTGAAGCACGGCACGGAACCGAATAACGATCTTGATCCGAACCACGGCGCAGCCACCGCTATCAAAGACATGGCCCGAAAAAAGAACCTCCGCTCGGATCCGAAAAAAGCTAAGGGCCTTCCAGCTGGCGGCAGGCTCCGGTCAAAGGGAATGCCGCTGCGTGAACGGGAGGACGGGGAAGAGGCCGGCAACGGCATCCGTGCCATGCTCGTTGGTCTATCAATGCTACAGGCGATCGCGAAGGAGCGCCGGCCGCTTCCGCTTAAGGATGTTGCCACCGTCAGCGGACTCAGCCCGAGCCGGGCTCATAGGTATTTGTCAAGCCTGCTCGCGGCGGGCTTTATGGAGCAGGACGTCAGATCAGGCCATTACGCTTTGGGGCAAGCCGTTGTCGAATTAGGATTGGTTGCCCTCGGTCAATTGGATCACATTCGGATCGGCGTGGATGCGCTCGTCGCCTTCAGTGAGGAGACCGGCTTTGACGGACATCTCTCCGTTTGGGGCTCATTTGGTCCGACGGTGGTGCGTTGGCAATCCGGACGCTTGGGCTATCATTTCCGGATCGACGAAGGCCGCGTGCTCCCGCTCTTATGGTCGGCAACCGGGCGCGTGCTCATGGCCTATCGCGAGGGAGGGGAAATTGCCCCGCTGGTGAAGCAAGAGCTTGCCGTGTGGAATCGCGAGAACCCCGAACAGCAGATTCGGCGCCAGGACGTGACGCGCATGTGTGCGGCGGTTCGCGAGTTCGGTCTCTCAGCATCGGTTCCATCGCAGCAACGCAATGGTCTGCTCGACCCCGTATTTCCCACAGTCATCAGACTAGGATTGGAAACCACAGCAGCGCCGATTTTCGATCATCGCGGCCGTGTGCCAATGGCCCTCACGTTTTTTGGGTCAGTCCATGGTTCGTCCATCAATAGCGAACCTGCACTTCAAAAGAAGCTCCGCGCCGCCGCGCAAGCAGCTTCGCGGCGCCTGGGCGGCCTAGCCGAGCCGCCAACTTAGGAGCATTGGTCTCGCAAGAGCCAGCAGTTGGACGAATGTTGTGGAAGTCCAATCATTGGCTTGCCGCTCGACACGCCGCGCCGCAGCGTCCACATTCGGTCATGGAAGCCAATGGCCGCAGACGAGGTGAAGCCGAGCGCAGGTGGCGGGCTCGCTCCTTCACTCCCCTCCCGTCAGAGACTTGGCCGCGAGCTACGGTCCGGTCGCCTTTCCGAGGCCGCTCTCCTTACCGTCATGCAAGCCCCGACCTGCCATGCTTTACATCAGAGTATTCGGTGCTTCGCTGTGCAATTCGAGTAAAAAATTGCGCTGTTCCAGCGCTTGCAAAATTCCATACTATTTTGATTGGTGGGTTTGACGCCTAGTGACATTGCGTCGGTCGCGACGTGCAGCGTCGGATGCGCCTTGGTTTATGCACCTTAGGCGGCGGCTTTCAGCGGGATGCGAGGAGTACTTCGATGAAACTAGCTTTGTTCAACGAGTTCATACCCGGGGCAATCAAAGAGAATGAAATTGTCGACATCACAAAGCCGGTTTCCGCGCTCGCGAAATGCGGGCCTCAATACCTGATGGAAGGTCTGATGACTAACTGGGCGACCTACCGGCCGCTCTTGGAGGATTACGTGTCGCGCACGAAGGGCCGCCCAGTCTCCGAAGTGCGGCTGAGAGCGCCGCTGCCGCGACCATCTAAAATTCTGTGCGCCGCAGCGAACTATAAAGAGGGGATCGAAGGCAATATCAGCGATCTTGAGTTCTTTCACAAATCGCCATCTGCGATCATTGGCGATGGCGACACAATGATTCTTCCTAAGGTCGAAGTGACCATCGTCCATCACGAATTGGAACTAGGCGTGGTCATAGGCAAGACCTGCAAGGACGTCTCGGAGAGCGAAGCGTTGGATTATGTTTTTGGATACACGATCGTTCAAGACGGGTCCGCACGCGGCATATTGTCGAACGGTCAGATGTCATTTTTCACGCAAAAGAATTGGGATACGTTTGCGCCTCTTGGTCCCTTGGTCGTGACAAAGGATGAAGTGCGGGACCCTCACGATCTGCAGGTCCGGCTTTGGGCCAACGGCGAGCTACGGCAGGACTACCACACAAGTGACATGGCCCATCGAATCCCGGCGCTCATTCACAAGGCCTCGATGTTCAATACGTTCTTCCCAGGCGATATAATCGCGACAGGCTGCAACCGTCAGGGTTTAGGTCCGATGCAGCATGGCGATACCATCGTTCAGGAAATAACGGGGCTCGGTCGGCTGACGACGTTAGTGGAGGACCCTCTCAAGCGCAGCTGGCCATACGGCGTCGATGCCGAGTTTGCAGACTTCGTGAAGAAGCCGCGCACCCAGCGTGGCGCTCTGGGGCCGCCGCGGATCGTCCCCGCGAATTCGCGGCTGCCGACCTAGTTCAAGCGGTCCGACCCGCGGTTCGCACTGTCAGATCTTTCAAAAGGGCTGAGCGGGCTTGGCAGCGCGCCATGCCTGCTCTGTCGACACCGAGCCATCGCGGGCCTGTCTAGGCCCGATCTCATCTGCAAATTAGGCTGGTCGCCTTATCCAAGCGTGCCAGCCTTAGCCTAGCCGTCATGATCCAGTGTCGACTGGACAGGTGACAAGTTCCGTTCGGTAGGACCTCCCTATCACTGATAGGCCCGACCTCCGTCGCAGACATAGTTGCTGCCTGTGATGTACTGAGCCTCCGAACTGACCAGGAACAGCAAGAGATTTGCTATTTCTAGGGGAATTGCCAGCCGCCTCAGCGCGTACCTCGCCAGAAAAGCGTCTTGTTGCGAGGCTGACTTTCCGGCCAAAAATCGGTCCATCATCTCAGTATCGACGGCCCCCGGGCAGACGCAGTTCACTCGTATATCGGGCGCCAACTGGGCAGCAAGTGTCTTGGTAAATTGGATGACGCCGGCCTTTGCGGCTCCGTACGCCGCGCTGCTTACACCGGGTCGTATACCTGCCAGTGCCGACACGTTGACGATGGCTGCTGCTCGAGTCTTTCGAAGATGTGGCAATGCTGCTCTGCAGACCAGGTAGTGAGACGTAAGGTTGGTGCGAAGACTCGCGTCCCAACGAGCTAAGTCGATATCTTCTAGAACAGCGGCCTCGGCATTGCCGACGCAATTGATGATACCATCGAGACAGCCCATAAGGGCCGCGGCGTCGTTCACCGCGGCAAATGCTTGCGCCTCGTCGGTAAGATCCGCCGCAATAGCGTGTCCTCGCGTCAACCTGGCGACCTCTTTCAAGCAATCGAGCCGCCGTCCGACAACAGTCACCACCGCTCCTTCCTCGGCGCATCGCATGGCGGTGGCATGGCCGATTCCGCTTCCGCCGCCCGAGATCAAAATGTGACGTCCAGCCAGACGGCCAGCCATTATTGTTTAACCTCGCTCGCAGCAGGGTCGCATCGATTGGTGCACGTCGCACTGCTATGTGGCGGCGGTGCGCTTTGAACGGCCCCGCATAGTGGAAAGCTGCACCGAACAGGAGAGATCAGCTGTTTCATAGGTCAGCAAAAGTTGTGTAGCGGCGGGCGTATGCATGCCGCAGGGCTTGAGGGTATCGCCGGAACTTACAATCGGTGCGACTAGCGGAATAGGACAATACTGCGCCGCATACTTGTGCGACGGAAAGAGTTTGGCTTGGGGTTTGCCGCCAGGACTGGGCGCTGCTTGACAAACGACAGAATAGGAAACACGTTTACCAAAATGACAAGGCGGCAGCGCGACGTAGGTCGATGATTGACCGGGCAGTGAGTAGCCCGGAAAGCTCGCCTTAACCCGCAGCGCTCTGGTCGGTTCGACGACTGGTGAGCTTAACCTGCGAATAAAGGATATCGGTCACAGATGTCCAACTACGGGAGGATGGCTATGCGTGCCCTGATTGTCGGAGCCGGAGTGGCCGGACTGGCTACGGCGGTTGCTTTGCGTCGTAACGGCATCGACGTGACCGTCATCGAGCGAGCGGCGGAGTTAAGCGAGGTTGGAGCAGGTGTTGTCCTTGGACCTCATGCTATGCGCGTTCTTGAATCGCTGGGCATTGCGGCGGAGATAAAGCGCTCGGATGAGCCGCCCGAGACGATTACATTTTATGATATGGTGAGCGGTGAGGTACGCAATCGCACCCAACTGGGCGAAGCGGGAGCCAAGCTGTATGGCGCCCCGCTTTACAAGACGCATCGCCGCGATTTGATCGACGCTCTTGCAAGACATTTGGACGGAACGGAGATCCGGCTCAACTGCTCTGTTGTCGATGTGAAGCAAGATGATCGAAGTGTTACCGTCATTCTCGAGAGGGGTGAGGCTGTTCTTGGCGATCTCCTAATCGGAGCCGATGGCCTGCGTTCCAAGGTGCGAAGCGCAATTTTTGGAGAAAGCGAGTCGATATCTACGGGCCTCCTCGCCTGGCGGACCGTTCTACCAACGACGCTTCTCAGCAAAGCGCTAACATTGGATACCAATGTGTGGAGCGGTGCGGGTCGCCACGTGGTTTGCTATCCGATTCGTCGCGGCAAACAGTTTTATGCAGCCTTCTACGTACCTGCCGATGAGATCCATCGTGAGGACTGGGCCACAGCTGGGGATGTCGCGGATTTGCGCGCCTCATTTAAGGACGCCTGCAAAGACGTCCGAGAGATCACTGAGGCTGTAACCGAAGCTTTCATCACGGCGATCAATTATCGTTATCCCCTGCCAGAATGGCATCGCGGGCGAATAGTTCTGATTGGCGACGCGGCCCACCCGGTGCTGCCGACATCCGGCTCCGGTGCGGCGATGGCGCTCGAAGATTCGGTGGCGTTGGCGGCTTGTTTGCACCGGAGCGGGAGCAACTTGGAAGCCGCTTTTTCCGAGTTTCAAGCGCGGCGGAAGCCGCGGACCACTCGGTTGCTTCACCAAAGTCGCGGCGATCTTACGGCATTTCATGAAAAGGCACCCGAGCGTCAGGCGGCTTACGGACGGATGGGGCGGGGCATGCTGAAGCTCGACCAAGCTGGGTATGAGCGGTTTGCGTGGCTCTATGGCTATGATGAAGTCGCCGAATCAAACAAGCCATTCGACCTGTTTAACGCCAGTCCATTGGTGCGGCCGTCGCGGCCGGCCGCCGCCCGCGCGTTCGATCTTTGGTCGAATGCTCTCAAGTTCGAAGATGAAGACTGGATGAGCGAACGGGCTGCTTACGAGCGGTTCATGTCGAGTCTATGTGCGTTGCCAGAGGATGTGTCGGTAGAAACCGTCGACTGCGACGGGGTGCCTGCGTTATGCGTCATTCCCCCCGGCGGGAAAAGTGGTCCTGCCGTTCTTCATCTTCATGGGGGAGGATATGTGTTTGGTTCGGCTAAGAGCTCGGTTTTGCTTGCAGCTGGTCTAGCGCGCGCGATCGGTGGCTGGGCGTTGGTACCCGAGTTCCGACTTGTCCCGGAACATACGCCAATGCAAATGCAGGAGGATGTGCGAGCGGCCTTTGCGTGGCTTTCGCGGCGCGCAGACCCAGTTGCAGTCAGTGGCGAATGCTCGGGCGGTGGTCTTGCTTTAAGTCTCGCCGCAAAGCTCCGTCACGAGAATGTCACTCGGCCCGCCGCCCTTTATCTCCTGTCGCCCTTTGCCGATCTCACGCTGACGGCGGCCAGTATCGACGGCAATAGACGAACCGAGCCCTGGATGACCCGGCGGCGACTACTGACTTTGGCTGGTGCGTTCATCCAAGACCGAGAGCCCGATGATCCCGCCATTTCGCCGCTTCGCGGAAATCTTGCCGGGCTACCACCGATGCGCGTCTTTGCGGCGCGTGGAGAAGCCCTCGCTGACGACGCTCGTGCATTGGTCGCTGCTGCTAAATCGGCGGGCGGAGATGCCGAACTGCACTTGTTCGACGATAGCATTCATAGTTTTGCGCTGTTCGAGTTTCTGCCGGAGACGGACGAGTTCTTTCGCGCGATTCGGCGCCACGCCCACTCCAACACTTACGTCGGGGCGACGCCATAGGGTTAGGGCATAAGCCGGCGGCTTGGCTGCCCTAACCGCTCTATCTGGATAGGAGAGAATAATATGCGGCTCTGTCGTTTCGATGGAAATCAGCTTGGTATCGTGCGAGATGGCGAAATTCTCGTCGTTACCGAGGCGCTGGACGTGCTGCCCAGCCTCAAGTGGCCGTTTCCGCAGCACGACATCATGATCGAGCATTTGGACCGCGTCATCGCCAAGGCACAGGAGCTGGCCGGGCGCGCTCGACGCATTCCCGTGAGCTCGGTTCGGCTTGATAGCCCCGTCGCTAATCCGTCTAAGATCATCGCTGCCCCTGTCAACTATCAGCTCCATCTCGACGAGGGGACGAACAATCAAGAATTGCGGCAGGGCCGATCGGAGGTTCAGACGATCGACAGAGCCGGTCTTTTTTTGAAGGCCAATAGTTCGCTAGTGGGCCCGGGATCGCTGATCAGACTGGGCGAT
This sequence comes from Bradyrhizobium zhengyangense, assembly GCF_022012435.1. Lineage (GTDB taxonomy): Bacteria > Pseudomonadota > Alphaproteobacteria > Rhizobiales > Xanthobacteraceae > Bradyrhizobium > Bradyrhizobium zhengyangense. The sequence continues at coordinate 50,291 of NZ_JAKLUA010000009.1, read as the reverse complement.
CCGACGCGAAGGCACGACCCCGAAGCCGAGTTGGGTGTTGTTATAGGTCGACGGGGTCGCAACATCCCGCAGGCAGACGCCTTGCAGTATGTCGCTGGGTACGCCGTTGCTGTCGACGCGGTTGTCCGTGGTCCCGAAGAGCGGAGCCTGCGGAAATCAATCGACACCTATTCCGTCTTGGGACCCTGGTTGGTTACGCGAGATGAGATTCCCGATCCCGGGGTTCTTGACCTTTATCTGAGCATAAACGGCAAGGAGAAGCAGCGATCGAATACGCGACACCTCATATGGTCGGTTCCCAAGCTGATCGCGTTCGCGTCCGCCTATTATACACTTCATCCCGGCGACATCATCATGAGCGGCACTCCCGAAGGAGTATCCGAAATTGTACCGGGCGACCGCGTCGTCGTTGGCGTACAGGATATTGGCGAAATGACGCTCCTGATCGAGGCCGGCGATTGGTCGGCGGACGAAATGCTCCGATCACCGCGCATAGCCAAAAATTAGAGGAGGCGCAGTCCTCGTCCTGCAATTTCATGCTAGCCGGCAGGTCTAATCAACCGCAGCGTGGCGGCAAGCTCGAACTAAAGTTGAGGAACCAAAATGTCGAACAGCACGGCTCAGCCAGATCCGAAACATGCCGATCCCACAGCCGAGCGGGCCGATCGTATGAAGCGGCTGAGTATCATTCCCATCTGGAATACCAGCGGGGTCGCCGAAGAGATGGGCTACAAGGCGCGCGGCCATGTATGGCGGTGGCGCGACTTGCACGCTGAGTTCGAGGAAGCTGTTAAGACATCATTGGCCGGGCCGGGCACTGAGCGCCGAATTCTTCTGTTTGAGAATCCCGGGATGCCACGGTCCGCAGCAGCAACGCCTACGCTCAATGGCGCGTTGCAGATGATCCTACCTGGCGAAGTCGCACCGGCGCACCGGCACACCTATTCAGCGCTGCGCTTCATCTTGTCGGGAAGTGGTGCGTTCACGGTCGTCGATGGCACGCGCGCGGATATGCACGAGCTTGATCTTTTGCTCACGCCTGGAGGGTGCTGGCATAGTCACGCGCACAATGGCGGGACGGAGCCAATGGTTTGGTTCGATGCGCTCGATACCCCATTCGTTTCATACATGCGAGCCGATTGTTTCGAGATGCATCCTAGCAAATCCTTAGAACCCTATACCAATACTGTGGGCTCTTACGAAGATATTGGCGCGCTCGGAATGCTACAAGGTCGGACGCGCGCGCAACCGCCGGCCTCGCCCCAGTTGGTGTACAAATGGGCTGCCGCCGAAGCAATGATACAAGCCGGACTGGACCGCGACGATGATGACCCGTACGAGGGTGTCGTTTACGAATACGTAAATCCTATCACGGGTGGGCATGTCATGCCGACAATCGCCTGTCACGTGAACGGATTCCGTAAAGGCTTCCACTCGAAGGCACGACGACGCACATCGAGTAGTCTTTGTGTTGTTGCGAAGGGAAGCGGTGCCACCATTATCGATGGCGTCAAGCACGAATGGTCAGAGCGCGATGTGATCGCAGAGCCGGCTTGGTCGTGGTGCGAATATATTGCGTATGAGAAATCGATTCTGTTCCGGACAAGCGATCAGCCTATATTGGAACCTTTCGGTTTGGCTCGCCAAGAAGATCATCCGAACGGACGTCAATAGGCAGCTTTCGCCTCTTGCAATCGTTGTGCCCGGCGTAGTTGTTTGCGCAGGCAATACCCGTTGGCTCGCTCCGCGTTTCCAGAAAGTTGCTCTTGTAGATAGCGCAGGCCTGATGCAGGCCGATCGTTCTATTTTGCGTGGACCGCGAGTACTTAAGCGCATCTGACGCACAGCATCGATTTGCTAGCCGGGCAAAAGGGGTGTTTGCAATTTTCTCCTATTGGGCAATGTCCGAGGTTCTTAACTTCCCAAAGCTCGTGTACGGCTCGCTCACCTCGTGAGAATTCAAGCCCCTTGGGACAAGTCGATTAGCGCCATGGCAAACAGCGAAACTCTGTTCGACAAGATCTGGCTGTCGCATGTTATCCGGGAGATTGAAGATGGCGTGTTTCTTCTTCATGTGGACCGGCACATGGTTCATGAATGCACATCGGCTGCCGCCTTCGAGGGCTTGAAGCGTGCTGGCCGCAAGACCCGTAATCCCGAACTGACCTATGCTGTTGTCGATCACATCCTTTCCACGGCGAAAGGTCGTACGGGAGAGACGTTCGCTGGTGGTCGGGAATTCGTGCAGCTGTTACGTGAAAATTGTCAGGCTCATAAGATTGAACTCATTGATGTTGACGATCCTCGGCAAGGCATTGTCCATGTAATCGCACCTGAGCTCGGCATCGTCTTGCCCGGCACAACACTGGTATGCGGCGACAGCCATACGGCAACGTGTGGAGGACTTGGTTGTTGGGCTTGGGGCATTGGCACCAGCGAGGTGGAGCATGTGCTCGCGACCCAGACAATCGTCCAGCGGCGGCCGAAACGCATGCGTATCAATTTCGAAGGCAAGCTCAACCGAGGGGTATACGCCAAGGATCTCATTTTGAGATTGATTGGTCAGATCGGCGTTGCGGCGGGACGTGGCTACGCTGTGGAATATGCCGGCAGCGTCATACGGTCTTTGTCGATAGAAGAACGCCAAACCATCTGCAATATGTCGATCGAGTTCGGTGCGAGAGCTGGACTTATAGCTGCCGATGACGTCACATTCGAATATCTCCACGATCTGCCTTATTCGCCCAAGGGAGAAATGTGGGAACAGTCATTGGCTTACTGGCGTTCGCTCCCGACCGACCCAGAAGCGGTTTTCGATCGAGAGGTCGATGTTGATTGCACGAGCATCGGCCCGCAGGTCACCTGGGGGACGACCCCCGAGGATGTTGGCAGCGTCAGCGATCCGATTCCTGATCCCGCGGCGGTTAACGACCTTGCGCGTCGCGCCGCAATGGACCGTTCGCTGACTTATCTCGGTCTTGAGGCCGGTCAGTCTCTCGAAGGGCTCACCGTCGACGTGGCGTTTATCGGTTCATGCACCAACAGCCGCCTTTCCGATATAGAGGCTGCCGCCGAAGTCGTGCGGGGGCGCAAGGTCGCTTCGCATGTACGCGCGCTTGTGGTACCCGGCTCAGCGCAGGTTAAACATGCCGCTGAATCTCTGGGGCTCGACAAAGTCTTCCTGGAAGCTGGGTTTGAGTGGCGGGAGGCCGGATGTTCCATGTGCGTCGCCATCAATGATGACTTTGTAGGACCCGGTAAGCGTTGCATCTCTACGTCGAACCGCAATTTCGAGGGGCGCCAAGGCCAAAAGAGTCGCACCCACCTAGCCAGTCCCGCCTCGGTGGCCGCCGCTGCGATTGCCGGGGCGGTAACGGACGTCAGAAGGTACTTAACCTAGGCCGCCGGAGAATTCGTATGGAGAAATACACACGTGTCGAGGGTGTCGCGGCCAGTTTCCCGCGCCCTAACATCGATACAGACGCGATCATTTCGGTCGCTTGGCAACGCAGCTTGAAGAGCAATCCGGGGGAAGGCCTGTTTGCGATCTGGCGGTATGATCTGCAAGGCCAAGAGGTGCCGGACTTTATCTTGAACCGCGCCCCCTTTCGCAAGAGCAAAGTTATTGTTGCGGGAGCCAATTTTGGTTGTGGCAGCTCCCGCGAGTTCGCGGTTTGGGCCCTGGTACGGTTCGGTATTCGCTGCGTGATTGCACCCACCTTTGGCGACATTTTTTACGAAAACTCGTTCAAGAACGGGCTGCTACTCGTCACGTTACCGCAGGCAGAGGTTGATGAGATCCATCACCACCTGGCGACCACGAACGATCCGACGATGTCGGTGGATCTCGAAAGCTGCACCATCGAATTACCGAACGACAGGACAATCGCTTTTAACATTCCAACTGCCCGTCGCGCAACGCTGCTAGAGGGCCTCGACGAGATTGGTCAAACGCTAAGATTCGTCGCCGACATTGAGGACTTCCAGCAGAAGAGCCGAGCGTGCCAGCCCTGGTTATACGCGCGACCTGAACCTCGGCATTCTCCCTGAGTGGGGCCGACGAACCAGAGTTGCGCGGTTAGGCGAATCTAAAGCGTTTTTGTCAGACCTGCATCCGCATCGATAGCAGCCCCTTGCAGGAGACGACCGCGATCTGACAAGACAAATCTAACCAGCGCCGCGATATCCTCAGGCTCGCCGATTCGCGCAATGCGCAACTCGCGGCTGAGCTGATATTCCATTTCGGCAGGGTCGATGCGTCGTTCGCGGCTCTCCAGCGTCAGGCGCTTTGTCAATCTGTCTGTCCTCACCAAGCCGGGATTGATACAATTGACCCTCACGCCGTCCCTAATGCCAAGCTCGGCGAGGAATTTGCTGAAACTATTGAGTGCGGCATTCACTGGCGAACCGATAGCGAAATAGATGTCGGGTGTTCGGCCGCCTGCACCGGCGATATTCACGACGGATCCACTCGTCTGAACAAGTGTAGGCCAGGCCGCCCGACAGAGGCGCATTGCACCAAAGAATTTTAGGCCGAAACCATCCTCCCAATCACTATCGGGCAGCTCCAGGAAGTGCCCCCGCGTGGTCGCACCGGCGTTGTTGACAAGAATATCAATCTTCTGAAAAGCGGCCAAGGCCCGGTCGATCGTCCAGGAAACGGTTTCCACGTTTCGCAGGTCGCCAGCAACGACCTCTACCCTTGTTCCAAATGATCGTGCGCGTTCGGCAACGCTGTTGAGCATGGCCTCATCCCGGGCGACGATAACGGAATCGACGCCTGCTTGCGCGAGCTCGAGCGCAATGGCAGCACCGATGCCTCGGCTTGCGCCCGTTACGATCGCAACCTTGCCCCGGAGGGACGCATCTTCGCCTCCCGCCAGGCGAGGCTCCTGTTTGGTGTGTCCTGTCATCGTGGAAGTCTCCGTGTCTGGTCGATTGAATGGGATTGTTGACAGAACCGGCCACACGCATCGGGACGCAACATTAGTCTGAGCTGCCCAGATGTGTGCCTTGCGAGCTCGGTTGAGTAAAAGGCCAGGCTCGACCGGCCTTGGCGCCTGTCGAGATCTACTCCATGTCGTCACGTCGGACACTGACCCAGCGAACCAAGAGACCACGCGCTTGGCTGAGTGCACTATGGCATGGCGCACCCTTTGGCTAGCTAAGGTGGCCACTCGTCATGCGACCTCGTCCATGAAAGAAGAGTGCGACGTTCTCCTCTGGCTTGAGCAGTACTAGCCCTGAGGCCCGCCGTGTCGCCACAGGATTTTGCGCGAGTACAGGGTTTTAGGCGCTGATCCGCTAGCAAGAAATTGCAATGCTATCGGGGCAGCCCATCGTGCAATTTTCTCCTAGTGATGCCGGCGCCTGTCGGTTGATAGTACACGTGCTTTATGAAACGTGCTGAGTCCAACGATGGTCTTCTGCACTGGAGCGACCTTCACTAACCGCTTTCACGGTTGTCGGACTCGCGTCGTTGCCGTACTCGCATCATTGGGTGTCTTTTGAAAGCTCGTATTCCTCTGCGCAAGGTCATGGAAGCCGGACGACCGCTCGTCCTTCCGGTTGCTCAAGATGCTTTTGCCGCCCGGCTGATAGGGCGGGCTGGGTTCAAAGCGTTTGCAATTGGTGGGTCGGCAATGCTTGCTGCCCGTTACGGGTTGCCGGACCTAGGCATTGCGGCGCTTGGCGAGATGGTCGCCGGTATTCAGGATATTGCGGCGGCCTCCGATCTACCCTTCATCACCGATGGCGATGACGGCTACGGTGACATCAAGAGCGTTGTTCGCATGATCCGCGCGTACGAGGCGCTTGGTGTTGGCGCCGTGATCCTGGAGGACCAGGCTCGCCCGAGCAAGCAACCCGGCGATAATCCTGCTCCTGCTGTTGTCGCGATGGCAGAATTCGAAACAAAGCTTCGGGCAGCTGTTGATGCCCGCAGTTCAGGCGACATGTTGATTATCGCCCGCACGGACTCCTTAACAACGCTTGGCCTAGATGGCGCCCTAAAGCGAGCGGAGCGCAGCTTAGCCGCGGGCGCGGATGGTGTATTTATTCCAGGATTGAAAGCACATGACGATCTCGTGACGGTTGGGAGTGCCTTCCGGGGGAAACACCAGCTGCTTGCCCTAACTGAAGATGGGAAAGCGCAACTGCCGCGGGCACAAGATCTCTTTGTGATGGGCTACGATCTTATCGCTTATCCGAGTTATTTGATGCTGCGGACCACAGAAGCGATGGCGAGCGCGCTCGCAGGGTTGTTGTTGTCCACGGCCGACGGGTCCCCTCTCCCGGCACTGGCCGATTTTCCGGCGGCTCGCGCGGCCTTTGCTGAGGCGGTCGGACTTCGAGACTGGCAGGCGCTCGACAAAGTTGCCCGGTCCCAGGCCTCTGCGCCCGCCACGTAACTCGTCCGCGGTTCCGCATTTTCGGACTGCTGCGATGGAAATCTCGGTGCTAGAGCAAGCAAGGATAGTTTAGTGCAGATTTCGCTGAAAAGCCGAACCGCAATCGTAACGGGCGGAAGCCGAGGCATTGGCCGAGCGATAGCTCTGGCGTTCGCCGAGGCCGGCGCTTCTGTTGCAATTCTCGCCCGAGATAAACAACAAGTGAGTGATACCGCCGACCAGATAAGTAGCACAACCGGTCAGCGCGTGATTGGAATCTCATGTGATCTCGGAAACAAATTGCAGATTGACCAGGCCTGGTCGAGGCTCTCCCCCGACTTCAGTCATGTTGACGTCCTCGTTAACAACGCAGGCAACGCTGCCCACGAGCCAATATCGGGAGTTGAGTGGGACGCACTCCAGTCCGATTTCATGCTGAAAGTCGGAGGGGCACTTTACTTAACTCAGCGTTGCCTCTCTGGAATGCGAGCAAGACGCTGGGGACGAGTTGTCAATATTCTCAGCATTGCGGCAAAGGCCGGTACCGGCGCCGCTCCGTCGGCGCTGAGCCGGGCGGCCGGCCTATCCATGACGAAGCTGCTGGCTAACGAATGCGCGCCGGATAACGTCCTTATCAACGCCATCTGCCTTGGATCGATCGAAACCGACCAGTGGAAACGAATGCACCGGTCCACCGCACCGCAAGCGAGCTACGAAGACTTCGTTTTGCAGAAAGGAAAGAGCGTGCGTCTCGGTCGGCTTGGAACTGTGACCGAGGTTGCGAATGTGGCCTGCTTTCTAGCCTCGGACCTAGCCTCGTTCGTAACGGGAACAGCCATTAATGTCGATGGAGGCAATTGTCCCGTACCGTAACCTCGGCACTGGTATCGTTGCCGGTAGGTATGTAATCGGAGGTCGTCTACCTCCCTAGCTGATGCCAACGAGGCTCGATAGAACGGACTTATTGCCCGCCAGATCGTTGCTTTTGCCGTTCCAAACCACTTGGCCTCGATCCAGAATTAGGGCCTGGACCGTTAGTGACAGCGCTAGATCAACATGGTGTTCTACGAGGATAAACGTCATATCGCTTTCTTTTCTGATGCGTTTGAGCGCTTCCACAAGCTGGTCAACAATGACCGGAGCCAATCCTTCGAACGGCTCGTCGAGAATAAGCAAAGCGGGATTGCTGACGAGCGCTCGGCCGACAGCCAGCATCTGCTGCTCTCCACCCGACAAATGATTTCCGAAGTTCTGCCGTCGCTCAGCAAGCCGGGGGAATAGCTCAAACACGGATTCAATGTTCCACTTTCCCCGATCAACCCTTGCAACGGAAAGGTTTTCCTCTACCGTCAGGGAAGGAAAGATCTCTCGTTCCTGAGGCACGTAACCGAGGCCCAGGCGAGCCCGCTCGTAGGTATCGATGCCTCCGATCTCGCCGCCGTCAAATGTGATCTTGCCGGAGGCCATTTGCGTTAGGCCCATAATGGTCGCAAGCAGGGACGTCTTGCCGACACCATTGCGTCCCAACACGGCCAATGACGACCCTCTCGGGAGCGAAAGAGCCACGTTTTCAATAGCCGCGGCGCCATAGCCATATCCTGCGGTGACAGCTTCCAGTCTCAGCAAATCAGTCATTGCGCGCCTGTCCGAGGTAAACCTCTCGTACCTTAGCATCTGCTCGAATCTCGGACGGGGTTCCCTGCGTCAGCACGCTTCCCTCTGCCAACACCGTGATACGGTCAGCGAAACCAAAAACGATCTGCATGTCGTGCTCGATGACGATGACTGCGAGGTCGGCGGGCAACCGCCGCAGCAATTCCGAAAGTTTTCCGCTGTCTTCTTTCGGCAAGCCAGCAGCAGGTTCGTCGAGAATGAGCACCTTTGGCTTGAGAGCCAGCGCCAGCGCGAGCTCAACGAGCCGCCGTTGACCATATGCGAGATTGGAAATCAATTGGCATGCCGAACCACTGAGGTTAAAAACGTCTAGGAGCCGCTCGAGTTCGATCAGAACCTGCTTGCGCCTATTGAGCGCGCCCCACAGTTTTGCGTCGATATGCATATTTGCAACGACCGCGAGGGCAATATTTTCGACCACCGTCATGGACGGGAATAGCGAGTTTATTTGAAACGTTCGCGCGAGCCCCAGAGAGACTCGGCGTTGCGGCGAATACCGTGTGATGTCACGTCCTTCAAGTCGGATCGACCCAGAGGATGGAGCCAACGCTCCCGTGATGAGATTTACAAGGGTGGTCTTTCCTGCGCCATTCGGACCAATCAGAGCGTGTCTTGCACCAATCTCAAGGCGGAAGTTGATATTACGCGTGACGGCGAGAGCACCGAAGCTTTTGTGCAGACCGACGATTTCGAGGACCGTATCATTCATGGTTTCCGCCTGCGATCGAGGAGATAGCCACCCATACGATCAATCCAGGGACCAACGCCTTGAGGTGTAAACCTGACGGCGAGAATGAGGAGTCCACCCAGCATAAACAACCAATTGAAGGGGTCTATCGCCGCGGCCCGATCAGAAAAAATGACGAAAATAATGCCCCCAATGAATGCGCCGGTCAGGCGCCCCATCCCGCCGATTAGCAACATGATGAGGACGTTTCCGGATAGCAGGAATGAGAGTGAGTCGGTTGCGACAAGCCCGGTGACTTGTGCGGAAATTGCACCGGCCACACCCGCTATTGCTGCCGAAATCGAATAGATGAGAAGCAACCGTGCGGCGACCGGTACGCCTAGCATGCGCATGCGTTGGTCGTTGTCGCGTATCCCACGCAGAACATATCCAAATGGCGAGTTTACCAAGATCCGGGCAAGGGCAAACACGAAGGCCAGCACGCAAAGCGAATAGAGATAGGCAGTATGGCCATAGAGGTCGAACGAGTAACGTCCCAAGATGGGTGCGACCTGATACCCCGCAAGGCCATCATCTCCGCCCGTTACTGATTTCCAGGTTGTCGCAACTTGGAGGACGACGGCACCAATGGCGATCGTGAGGATGACTTGAGTCAAGCCGCGAACACGAAGAACCAGCAAACCCGTGACGAAGCCGAACGCGCCGGCAGCTAGCCCTCCTACCACAAGGCCGGTCAAGGGTTCAGATAAAACATTGAGCGCAAAAAGGGCGGCGGCGTAGGCTCCGATACCAAAAAAGACGGCATGACCTAAACTTTCGATTCCAGAGTAACCGATGGCGAGATCGAGCGACAGAGCCAAGATGATCATGATGATGACTTGGGTGCCGAGCTGGTGATAGGCGCCCAAGAAGAAATAAGCGAAAATTGCAAGCGCCCACACCAGCGCATCGCTAAGTCCCAAGCGGTGGGATCCAAAGGACGCGGCGATGTCCCGTTTAGGTGTGTCCTTTGAGGGAGTTACCTTAAGCACGGCCATAAAGCCCAAAAGGTCGAATGGACAGAATGAGGGCCAGAAGAATGTAGATGCCGAAAGCGCCGGCCGCCGGAAAGAGATAGCGAAAATAGGTATCGAAGATGCTATAGCCGAGCGCGGCGATAAGCGATCCTTTGAGACTGCCAAAGCCGCCAACCGCAACGACGATCAAAACCATGACCATATAGTTCGTGGCATAGTATGGCTGCAGCGGCAGCATCTGCGTTCCAAGTACGCCGGCTATGGCCGCTAACGCGCACCCAGCAACGAAGGTCTGAGCGAACACCCGCCGCACATTGATCCCGACACAGCGAGCCATGCGCGGATTATCGACGGAGGCGCGCAAGCGGGCGCCAAAATCGGTCTGTTCGATGACGTACCAAATCAGGCCTGCGATTGTCAGGCTGACGATTGAAAGAAAGCTACGGTAAGCAGAAATCGATATCTCTTCAAAATGCCATGCTCCCGCCAGGAATTCAGGCGTTGGTAATGTATGCGTCAGCGAGCCATAACCGGCGTTGATCGAGGCGATCATTATGAATGTGAGGCCAATTGTCATCAGGATTTGACCGAGAGCACTCGTCTCATAGATCCATCGATATACGGTCCGTTCAAGAATGGCCCCGAGTATCGCCGTGATTGCAACAGCAATCGGAAGCGCGGCGAGCAAACCCAGGCCAAAATGATTGACGAGCGAGAGTGCAGTGTAACCGCCGATCATGGCGAAACCACAATGTGCAATGTTTAGAAGACGCATCACGCCGAGCGTGATCGTCAGGCCAGAGGAGATCAGAAAGAGGATCATCCCGAAGGACAGGCCGTCGATCAAAAGCGATATACCCGTCGTCCAGTAGCTATTCACTTGATCCCTCAAACACCGCCTGCATCACAAGCATGCTGCCAATGGCCATTACGTCCCGCCGCATTGGCCTGGAGTCATGCGGCCTGATTCTACTCCCCTATTTTCGCGCGCCTAAACGTCGTCAGCGCGAGGCAGGATTGGCCTCCTTCCAGGGATCTTTGAGATTCGGAATTACGGCGACCTGTTTATTTACGAGGACGCCGTCGATCTTCTCGACCTTTCGGATATAGACGTTTTGGATCAGGTCCCGTTCGACCGGATCGATCCGCGCGGGCTCTCCCAGGAGTACCCTTTGGCGGCCGCCAAGGCTTTTTCACCATCAAGTTTCCCGTCGGTTGCTTCGGTCATATGGGCGATCAGGTGTATGCCGTCCCACGCCTCAACGGTCCCGATATTAGGTATGGCGCCCTTCCCGTATTTTGCTTCCAGCGCATTGACGAACTCCTTATTCGCGGTGCTTTCTGGCGAATGAGGACCATAAAAGAGAGAGGAATATACACCGATGGCCAGTTCGCCGGTTTGTCCCAATGCCGCGAGGGGTGCCTCCTCGGTTTCACCGAGGCCAAAGTACTGCAAGCCCCGTTGTGCCAAGCCGCGCTCGAAATACCCTTTGAACAGTGCAACGGAGATGGGCCCGTTCGGGACGAACGTAAATAGAACGTCAGCGTTCGCGTCCTGCAGCCGCTGGAAGTAGCTGGAGAAGTCAGTTGTATCCAAAGGCACCTTTACGACATCGACGATCTTGCCGCCGAGCTTGCCGTAATTGGCATCATAAGCTGCAATTGCGTCGTGACCGGGGGCGTAGTCGACGGCAAAGACAACAGCTTTCTTCTTGCCCTGATCAATAGCATAGCGCGTGATGCCATACGCCAATTGCCAGATGGTGCAGCCCACTCTTAAAAAATATGGCGATTTACGTGTGGTATCTGCGGTATTTGCGTTGAAAATGACGAAGGGAATTTTCGCTTGCGTCACAACATCGGCAACGGCTACCGCGTTAGGCGTGAAGTCCATACCGCCGAGAAATTGTACCCCCTCTCGGGTGATCAGCTCTTGAGCGAGTTGTTTCGCTCGAGCGGGATTTGGGCCGCCAGAATCACGATAGAGGACCTCAACGGTGTGGCCTCCAAGCTTTCCTCCGTGCTTCTCGACATAGAGGTCAACGGCTCGTTTGAATTGGACGCCCCACTCGGCATAGGGGCCGCTAAAAGAGCCGATGATGCCGATCTTGACCTCGGCAGAATGCGCATCTGTAGAAATGGACAGTGAGGCAAGAACCGCCGCGAAGGCCAGCAAGCTGAAGCGCTTCATTGTTTCCGTCCCCCTATTTGTGCACCGCCATGCGCCGCAAGCAAGGCGACGACTGCGCCCATCGTTCGGCCCAGATAGAGGGCATTAGAGGAGTGCATTCTTGTATAATCTTGCGGGACGCCGGGACTGTTAGTCGCAGGTCGCGGAGGGCAGACCAGTTAAGGGCTGCTCACGCTATATTACGCGGATGTCACAAGGTCCATGTCCGGGGCTGAGAGTCGCTTCTTTCCCGTCCATTTCAGATCGATGGATCTGACGGTTGCCGCCGCCTCACCGAGCAGCCATTGCGCGGAACGCGACAAGTGCCGGCAAATCGCTCTTTTCGGTTGGATAAGCGAGATAGAATGCCATCTGGTTGCGGACAATGAGATTGAACGGTGCGATCAGTCGGCCGGTTTCGAGATCCCTTTCAATCAAGGGAAGATGCACAATTGCAATACCAAGGCCGTCGATAGCTGCTTGGCACGCGAGCCCCGAGTTTTCAAATCGTAGGCCCGTGTTGGCCGGGACCTGCGGCGCGCCTGCAGTCTGGAGCCATTGCCGCCAAAAATCCGGGCGCTGCAAGGAATGGAGAAGAACGTGATGATCGAGTTCGTGCGGATAGCGCGGGACCGGCATTCCATTCGCAAGCTTGGGGCCGCATACGACGATGAGCAGTTCGTCGAACAGATGTTTGGCCTCGAGCCCAGGCCACTGGCCCAATCCGTACTCGATCGAGGCATCGATGCCTTGCGCTTCAAAATTGGCAGGGGATTGTTGTGAGGTTGAGACCTGAATTTCCACCTGCGGATATTGCTCGCGAAACCTCGCGAGGCGAGGGATCAACCAGCGCATGGCAAAGGTGGGTAAACACCTAAGCTTTAGGACATTGTGTTTTGACGACGCGCAGATCTCGGACGTCGCGGACCTTATCTCGTCAAACGCAACCTGAAGCCGCTTATGATATCGTCGAGCCTCTTCCGTCAGTTCGATGCGACGATGCTTACGAACAAATAACTTTATTCCGAGGTGGGTCTCAAGTACCGCGATATGCCTGCTGACGGCCCCTTGGGTAATGCAAAGCTCTTCCGCCGCTCGACTGAAATTGCCATGACGCGCCGCAGCATCGAAGGCTCGTAGCGCATTCATGGGCAAGTATTGGCCCATAACCCATTATTCTCCCTAGGTTTTCGCTTATATCGCAAAAACTCATGCAAGTCATCAGTTAACTTGCTTTGCGCGGCATGCTGATCGCCTTCATCCTCAGCCCCGCGATGAAACTCGTCCACTGCAGCAAGAGTTGGACATGACTTGTGGGATGGAAACGGCAGTCGTATCGGCAGACGCATTCTCTGCTCCGCCCGGCGACCCTGACGGAAGCATTACAGAAGTTGCGCTCGCGTTTATTAAGAAGAGCCCTGAGATCAGGATTACGCTTCGCGATCTTGAGCGTCAGACGGGCGCAAGTATCTTTCAACTGATTAGGGCATTCCGAAGAGATTTGGGAGTAACGCCCCATGCCTATCTGATAAAACGGCGCGTCGCGCGCGGCGCTGATCTTCTTCTTCAGGGAGAGCCAGCGGCACAAGTAGCTTACGAGGTCGGTTTCGTTGACCAAAGTCACTTCACGAAGCACTTCAAGCGTGTCCACGGCGTGACGCCAAAGCGCTATGTTGCGGTAGCCACCAGCTAGCTGGCAAATCGAGCGCATGAGAAGTTCGCCACTGGCGACAGACCTTTTGCAAAAGCTTGTCTAGAGTTCTTGAGGGTCTAATCCGCTCCGGCGCACAACAAGGCGCGGTTGCCGGCGCAATCGGAGCAGTCAAGTGATCACGCGGTCAGTGGTGTACTTGTTGCGCGCGGCGTCGACGACATTCCGATGCCAGCAGCCGTCAACAGGATATCGAGGCCAGTCGTCATATTCACAGCAAAGAAAGCTTCCTTATGGCCCCCTTTCGAGGACTAAATCGCCGCATGGCCGAAAATGGCCATTTACTGAACGGCTATTGCGCGATCCCCGATGCGTTTTCGGCAGAACTTTATGCTCGACAAGGCTTCGACGTAATCACGCTTGACCTGCAGCATGGTCTCATCGGGTACGATGCCGCCGTCGCGATGCTACAAGCCATTACGGCCGTGGACGTGCTCCCGTTGGTACGCATCCCCTGGCTCGACCCGGCAATCATCATGAAAGCGCTTGATGCAGGTGCTCTTGGTGTGACATGCCCTATGGTCAACACGGCAGCGGACGCTGAGCGCCTCGTCCAATATTGCAAATATCCACCGATGGGCCAGCGCAGCTTAGGCCCCGTCCGTGCGGCGACGGCCTATGGCGAGGACTATGCTGCGCATGCGAACCGGGAGCTCAGCGTCATCGCTATGATTGAAACCGCTGAAGCCGTCGCCAACATCGAGAGTATTCTTGATGTGCCAGGTCTGGATGGTGTCTATATCGGACCAGGCGATCTCTCGCTGTCCCTGAACAGGAAGCCGCAGCTGGAGGAGTTTGATACCGAGGTGGACGCTGCCATCGATCGCGTTTTGAAGGGGTGCATTAAGAAGGGTCTGATTGCAGGCATTTTCGCACCTGGTCCCGAACAAGCGTGGCGCATGGTCACGCGTGGCTTTCGATTCGTCACGCTTTCCACTGACGCTCGCGCATTGGCGTTCCAGGCCAAGTCTTGGGTTGAGAAGTTTCGACTGCTCAGTCGAGAGCCGTCCCGTGTTACCGGTGCATCGGGCCTGAAGGGGTAAGGACTAAATATCAAAAAGTGGGCGACCGGACCATAAGCCCTCATCCGCTCGAAATTGCAATTTCTTACTAGTCGACGAGCTCCTCCTGCATCAAGACCGGTGTCGCCGATCACGCAATTGGCGTGAAGCCTACCCGCTCTTAGCGTGGGAGCAACTCGGCCATGGTGTAACATGATCCAACCGCGGTCTATCTTTGAAAAGATCTGGAACAGTCATGTCATCCGGGAAATGGGTGACGGCGTCTTCTTGCTCTATGTCGATCGCCACATCATCCAGGAATCGGCGAGCGGACAAGCATTTGATGGGCTACGGCGCGCCTCGCGATCTGTGCGTCGACCTGATCTCACTTTCGGTGTCACGGATCACATCGTTTCGACACGTCCTGGGCGCACGGTCGATTCGAACCCCGAGGGGCGCGAGCTAATCACCTTGATGGAACGGAACTGCAGCGAACACGGAATTGAGCTGTTTGACTTGGCTGATGCCAGGCAGGGTATCGAACACGTCGTGGCGCCGGAGCTCGGGCTTATCACGCCAGGGATGACTGTTGTTTGCGCAGACAGCCATACACCAACAAATGGCGCGCTCGGTGCCTATGCGTGGGGTTTTGGCACAAGCGATGTCGAGCACGTTCTAGCAACCCAAACCGTACTTCAGCGCAAGCCAAAGGCGCTACGGGTGACGTTCGCCGGACGTCTGGGAAAGGATGTCTGTGCCAAGGACCTCATACTTTACTTGATCGGCAAAGAGGGAACACAGGCGGCGCGCGGATATGCCATCGAATATTGCGGACCCGTCATTCGTGCGATGTCCATGGAAGGCAGGATGACGATCTGCAACATGTCCATTGAATTTGGTGGACGTGCTGGCATGATCGGGCCGGACGATACCACGTATGAATATATCGCTGGCCGCGACTATGCTCCCAAAGGTGCGCATTGGCAGGCCGCATTAGATCAGTGGCGCACTCTTAACACAGACGAGCAAGCTCTCTTCGACAAGGAAATCAGGGTTAACTGTAGCGAGATTGCCCCCCAGGTGACGTGGGGGACAACACCTGGCGATGTCGTAGGTATCGACGAAAACATCCCAGATCCCGTGTTGATTGGCGATCCTGTCCGTCGCGCCATGGCGGAGCAGGCGCTGCACTATATCGGCCTCAAACCTAATCAGCCTCTTGAAGGCATTCCGATCAACGTCGCCTTCATTGGATCCTGCACCAACAGCCGCCTATCGGACCTTCAGGCGGCAGCGGCCATCGTCAAGGGGCGCAAGGTCGCCAAAGGCGTGCGGGCGCTGGTTGTGCCTGGATCGACGTCGGTCAAGCGCGCGGCTGAGGCCCTCGGTCTAAACAAAGTATTTCTCGATGCAGGCTTCGACTGGAGAGAGGCCGGGTGTTCAATGTGTCTGGGGATCAACGACGACCAAGTCGCGCCAGGTGAGCGCTGCATGGCGACCTCTAATCGCAACTTCGAGCATCGCCAAGGACCAAATAGCCGCACGCATCTTGCAAGTCCGGCATCGGTGGCGGCGGCCGCCGTGACGGGTGTCATCACCGACGTTCGCAAGCTCGCGCACGCATAGAGGCGGCAAATGGAAAAGTTTGTGACGTTGGAAGGTGTCGCCGCAGTGCTGGCGGACCCGAATATTGATACAGATGCAATTATCCCTGCCCGCTTCATGCGTTCTGCGAACGCTAATTTGGGTAAGGCCCTGTTCGCCAACAGCCGATTTCAGGACGACGGATCCGAACGCGCCGACTTTGTGCTGAATATTCCGCCATTTCGGAGCAGCTCGATCCTCGTGGCAGGCGATAACTTTGGCTGCGGCAGCTCGCGAGAAGCAGCAGTCTGGGCGCTGAAGCAATTTGGTATTCGCTGCGTTATCGCGAGAGCTTCGGGGAAATATTCTTCGAGAACTGCTTCAAGAATGGCGTTCTTCCGATCACATTGCCCAAAGCCGACTATGAGCAAATCCTAGGCGCGCTTGCGAAAGACCCCGGGCGTGAAATTAAGGTCGATCTTGAGCGATGTGAGATCAGGATGTCGTGTTCGCTATCGATACCGTTTGTCGTGTCGCCTTCGCGTCGGACAGCATTGCTTGAAGGGCTCGACGATATCCAGCTGACGCTGCGTTATGTCAGCGATATCGACGCATTCGAGGCCTTCGACGGGGTCGCGCGGCCATGGATGCGTCGCCCCACGTCATCTTTTGGCCGATCGCCGTAGAGCTGATGACGTCAGTTTCGTGGTGGGAGCCTTGGCAATTCAAGGCTCTGTCGTCCGGTGAACGCTAGCGGAAACGAAAAGACGCAAATGGTTACGCATTCCACGACATTTGATGATACGAATCTCTTGGAGCGAGCTTGGGTTTAACGCGCATCCAGCCCGGGCTCGGCTTCTCTCCTATGCGAAAAGCCTCGCGACTTTCGCTGGGGATATGGAGCGCTGTCTTTGTTTGTGAACCCCACGGCTCAAGATTATGACATTGTCCTCCTGGGTACGAGGTCAGTTCTTCAGTTCAAGACATTCGTCCTCCAGTCAAGTTTGAACGAAGATCTTGCAGCAACGCCACGGGGAAGCCGACCGGCCGAAGATGTTCGAAGGCGACCAAGGTGGATGAAAAGAGGCCAAGATCTCGCAGAATTGCACTTCGACGCAACCTCTTGCCGCTGTTTTTTGCGATCAGCGTCGCTCCTTTGGTCGGCCAAGGGCTCGCCCGGCACACCGGCAGTGTCATCTTGAAATAGACCAGCGTACCGGATTTGCGCCTCCTCAAAACTCCAGAGCATTACGGACCGTTTGCGAACACGCCAAAGAGATTCCTCACGAATGGCCATTCGGAAGAATCTATTCGGTTCGAGACGCGCTCATCATCAATGTGGCCCGGCAGATTTCTCATCTTCGCGAGAGGCCGTTGTCGCCCCAGCAGCGATCGGAATAAAGCCGATTTGGAAACCGAATGCGCGACCTATTTTGTCTAGCGTTTGCGCAGTAGGATTGGCCGCTCCTCTTTCAATGTCGGCGACTTGGCGCGGTGTCAGCTTAAACAGTCGGGCGAACTCAATCTGGGTGAGCCCGAGGGCTTGACGCATCTCGGCGACAGCCTCCGGCAAGCGGAGAGTACCCGCGCGCGCTTTGGCTGCAATTGCGGCGCGACGATCTCGGATCTCCTCTTTCGTAGGTTTACGCCATCTGGCCATGAGGCTCGCCTAATCTGTCACATTGCGCAGTTTGGCAACACCGTTCGCCATATCTTCGTTGCGAATGATTGCATTCGTCACGACGGAGACCGGCACGCCGCACTTTCTTGCAATCTCTGGAAGGGCCCGGAGAAGATCTTCCTTAGCTGCCAAAGCGGACATCAATTTGTGGGCGGGCACCTTGGGGCTAGAAACTGTCTCACAGACGAGCCTCCAATCAGGATTGGTGTCCTGTCCTCCACCATCGAGCATGCACCCCCACCTTGTGGAACGGACGATGCCCGCTGTCGCGATCTTCATTGGTGCGAAATCGAACAAGGGGGCGAGACGTATGCTTCCATCCGGGAATTTTCTAAGCGCGGCGTTTCGACCATGATTATCGGGATTGCCCATAGCCAGGTTCAAGACATCTCGCAGCAGATACTCCGTCGTGTCCTCCAGCGGACACGACGAGACCTGTTGGATTGTTTTCAGATAAGTTTCGTGCCTGCTCTGAAATGCAAACTCCGCAACGCCAATCGCAGAGACCAGACTCTCTTGTCCGTAGCGGATTAGACCACCCGACGTCACCCTGCGGTCAAACCGTGGAATGACAAGCACACCATTGCCGTAGGTGCTCGTGCGTTCGACGTTGACGCCAAACTCTTTTGCGACCACCGAATAGCCCGATTCAGACTCCAGGATCCGCTGATCCACCGGCTCATCACTACGCAGAAGCTTTACGATGATAAATTCGAGGGCGTCCGCGTCCGGGACCATCGAATTCGGATACCAAAGTCCGTCTCGGGAGCGAGTCAGTGACACCTTGGGCCAGTCACCTTGCAGCCCACTCGAACCCGAGGCAAGCAAGGAAAAGCGATCAGCAACTTCGAGAAACGCATCGCTCCGATCGAGAATTTCTTCCATAGTGATTCCCGCGACCGATATGTCCTGAAGACGTTCGACCTCCTGATCATATGCTTCTTTGATGCGAATATTGCCGACGGGAGAACTCGCAGCTCTCATGAGAAGATGGACTTGGGTAGAAGGCGCCTCGACCGGAAGGTTCAGAAATCGCGCGATCCTCTCGGCGTGGTGACCTTGAGGAATTAGGTCCAGTAGAAAAGCTGGCCAGGTGCTTGCTGCGCGATCCACCAGATCGACTGGGGCGTTGATCGAGTAAGCATGTACGCCTTTAAGGGGACGGTCTTCCGCAAATGGAATGGCGCCGAACTTGGCAAAATAGCCCATTTCGTAGCTAGTTCTGGAAGGCGTCGTGTAGCCCTTTTCGGGGGCTTCCAAGTTGACAATGGCCGCCTCGTGCCACGTGCCTTCTATGAAAGTTTCTACAGTCAGGTCCATTTACAAATCCCTTTAGGGATGTATATGGCAGGTGAGCTCAAGAATCAACCCATTATAATGGAAGTATTAATAGCGGAGGATCCGTTCGGACACTGCAGTCGTTGCCCATCATGCTTTTGGCCTGCCGGATCTTTGCGCCGCCACCACGGACTGAGCGGCCCCTCAGAGATGCTCGCCCCGCGATCAAGTGCGGTGACGGCGCAGCCCTGTATTCAGCTCTCATTCTGATGGGCTTCATGCTGAAGAGCGGACCCGGCCAGAGGACCCAGAGGGCGCCTCCTTCGGCAAGACCTAAAAAGCGCAAAGGCTGGCTGTTATGATGGAGCGTCGCACGCTCAAACATCAAAAGCCCGAACGGACTTTTACCATCAACTGAGTAAGCGGCACTCGTACGACGAGATGCGCGCTATCCCGATCCAAACTGTGGTCTTCCCGGGCGCATGCATGTACGGTCCCCGATCTCACCACGGCCCGCTTCTCACTATCGTGCAAGACTGCTCGATTCCGCGAAAGCTGCGCGACATTTGCTGCCGTTACATAAAGGCTTCGAAATAGGAACGAGCCGCACATCAACGAGGATTAATGCGCACGCCCCCCTAGTCACGTGAATCTAAAGTTCGCCGCATAAAGTCTGCTGGGCTTTGTGGCAGAAGCGTTTGACGGAAGCCAAGATCTGGTCTGCAGACTTGGTCCATTTGAAGGGCCTCGGGTTATTGTTGTGCAGTTCGATGAAGGTACGGATGTCGGCCTCGAGCTGTCTGACGGAGGTGTGAACACCTCGCTGGATCTGCTTTCTGGTGAGTTCAGCGAACCAGCGCTCGTTCTGATTGATCCATGACGCGGAAGTCGGCGTAAAGTGGACATGGTTGTGCGGCCGGCGAGCGAGCCACGCCTTGATCTTAGGTGTCTTGTGGGTGGCGTAGTTGTCCATGACGATGTGGACCGCAAGCCCCTCGGGGATTTGAGCGTCGATTTCCTTGAGGAACTTCAAGAACTCGACCGCCCGATGACGCTTGTAGCATTTGCCAATGACAAAGCCGGAAGCGACATCGAGCGCGGCAAACAGTGTGGTCGTGCCATGTCGCACATAACTGTGCGTGCGACGTTCTGGCATCCCAGGCATCATCGGCAAGACCGGCTGCTCGCGATCGAGTGCCAGGATCTGGCTTTCTCATCAACGCTGAGGACAACGGCTCGGTTCGGTGGGGATAGATAAAGGCCGACAATGTACCTTGTCGACGAACAGTGGATCGCTCGACAACTTGAATGTCTGGCTACGGTGCGGTTGCAAGCTGAACGCCGACCACATTCGGCGGATCGTGGTGTGGGAAAAGCCAGTTTCCGCAGCCATCGAGCGGATCAACCAGTGCGTCGCGTCGGCCGGCGTCGTACGCAATGTCCGCTCGATTACCTCAGCAACCTGATCGTCGTCGATGGTGCGAGGGCGGCTCGGGCGGGCTTCATCAAGCAGGCCATCACAGCGATCCTTCTAAAAAAACCGACGGCGCCACTTGCCAACGGTGTGTTCATGGATGCCGAGTTCAGCAGCCACAGACTTGCTTGGCAGGCCATCCGCACATCGCAGGATCGCGCGGCATCGCTCAGATAGCACCGCGCGACACGATGACGACGAACTTGCCTCTCTAGGTACGTGCGCTCCTGCGGACTGAGCACTAACGGCGCGATCGGCCGGCCTCTCACACCTGCATTCCCCACAAGCGCTCTCCTCTACAAAGATTCGAGCCATCAACTAATGTGATGAACTTGCGTTCCAGATGACTAGTAAGGATACATCCAATAGGTCGCGTTGAGCTCGTTAGGCATCGAGCGCAAAGTTGGGGTCCGCTGCGGTGGCTTGAGGTGGCTAGATGAGGAGATGATCCGGCCGATATCGTCGAGGACCGCCCGGCTCGTTGAATAGGTACTATGATTGAGCGCGAACATTTCGCTTCCGACCGCAGAGACATCGATCGTCTCGATGCCCGAGACGAGAGTTGGACCGCTCTTAGTCACATAGCCCATTCGCGATTTCGACTGCGCCTTCTTCATCGAGGCGAGCAGAGCCAGATCAGTTGACGAGGCGTACACGGTCACCGCACCCGCGGCCGCTTTGATCTGGTTAGCCCGCTCCAGATAGAGGTCACGGTCGACGTCGGGTGCTGCGAAAATCAGCTCGGTAATGCCAAGCGCTGTTTGGCTCAGCGCTGCCTGCTGCAAGGCGCCCAATACCACTTCGCTGCCAAGGCTGTGTGCGATCAGGATGATCCGCGAAACGTTCCCCTCCGTCTTGATGAGCTTGAGAAGATCGAACAATCCATCGGTGGCATGCAAAGCACTTTCGCGGTCGTAATCGTAATCCGCCAACCCGCCTTTCGAGGGCCAGGAATAAATCATGACGCGGCCCTTGTAATTTGCATCGAAGGCAATCTGAGCGGCCTTGAACGCTGCATCCGAGAAAGGAACATTGTAGCCATGGACGAACAGCATCAGGCTGTCGGCAGGATTGGCGATCGCGGAGGCAAACTCCTCTCGTGAGAGCTTCGATAGAGTCTGGATTCGAAAGTGCTTTCCGTCCTGCTCGGCCTCTGTCCAAATGCCGTACAGATATGTCTTTGGCGTTTCGACTTCGCCCATCTTGTGAACGATCGGTATGCTCACAGTCACGCAGCCATAGGTATTCGTGGCCGAACGATCATAGGTGATCTGTTTCAGCTGCAGATTCGGGCCTCCCATCACCTCGCGGTTGGTCGCAAAATAAACGGGCACCAAGCCCTTGATGGCGGGCTTGTTGGGAGCCTCGGCGCCAGTTGGCGTCGGTTTCTCGGGAGGTGCTTCCTCACTTGCCTCACCCGTTGTGGGGCGATGATAGCCATAATCATGGCGTCTCGGACCATAATACCTCGGGCCGTAATACCTTGCGGCATGATGGTGATATCCTGTCAATGCACGCCCGTGGTGCTGATGCGTGTTTTGGGCTTGGGGCTTTGACGGTCTCGAGATAGGTGCTTGATGAGCGCAGCCGACGACAAACATGCAGACCAGAGCAATTAAAGCCGCGCGGAGCTGCCGGAACGACGAGAGCCAGTGCAGCGCATTTGAAGAATCGGCTCGCAATGTCGAGACGACCATGGCCCCTCCTCCTTACTTCGCAAGAACTTGAGATAGATTGACGGTAGCACCGAGCCATCCACGGTACCGATCGACGGCGGGTCCACTGGTCAGCTTGTAGGTGAAGCGCGCCTCTGCACCGCCATCGTTGATGGCGCAAGCAATGTTGCCGGCTCCGTTTGCCGTCTCGACATGCCAGGAGCAGCCGGTGATACGGTAGCCCGGCTCGGCTGGGAACGTCTCGGCGTAGTCGGCCGAATGCTCGGCAAACACGACGGGATGATCATCCTTGGTCTTGTCGACGGTGTATGAGCGCTCGATCTGCTTGAGCTCGACGAGTTGCGATAGCGGAACATTGACGATGAGCCGCCGGTCTTCTGGAAGCAACGTGTGAAGCGCGCCGGCCAGGATCTCGGGAATTTTCACGCCCTGATTGGCTTGCGTCTGCACATGGGTCGAGTTGAGCTTGCTCCAGTTCTCGAATGAGATTGTAGTGTCGACCCATTTGGTCCAGCAGACGGATGGTTGGGGGATAGCCGCAATCAGCTTGTAGAGCGGACTCGCGGCTATGACCGTGGCAGGAATGATGAAATTCACTCCGTTGACCTGGGCATCGTTCCATTTGACGATGCCGCCGACAGCGATACCGAGGAGCGCGCCGAACTCGTTGAACGCGGGACCTCCGCTGTTGCCGACGTTCATGACAGTATCGGTTTGCCAGCGCCCATTTGGGCTGGTTTGATTGCTGATCAGGCCGCTCGATATGCTCAGATCCAGGTCGAGGGGATAGCCGAGCAGATAGAGTTGGGTTCCCATTGGGGCCTGCTGGCTTTCATTGATGACCGGCATTGGGCAGCGCGATGCTCCGCCGCTGTTGCTGGCCGGCTGGGCCAACTCGAGAAGGGCAAGATCGTTGGCGTCGTCGCGGTGAATCGCGCTGACTTTGATTGGGTTTGCGTTGCGCGAGCCAAGGCGAGCATCGACCTCAAAGCTCTTGTAGTTTTCCTCGCGTCCGACCACATGGCTGTTGGTGAGCACGAGGTTGTCGCCGATCAGAAGGCCGGAGCCGCCTCCGACTTCCTGCTTGCCGTTGTACATAACGCCGACAAACTGGACATGAACAGTCCTGACGTTATAGCGCGCGGCGATCTGCACCGCGGCGCGATCGGCTAGCGCCTGCCCGGAGATGACAAAGAGCAAGGCGAGGGTCAGGACGGATAAAACGTTCTGACGGCTGCGATATCGAGTGGGCTGAGTTGTCCGCTTCCGTTCCATGCTGGATTACAATAGTTCATGATGGAATTGGGGTCGTATTTAGTGACTTTGTAGTCGCCGACCGATCCTGAAAATTTCTCGTTGCGGCACTGTTCCGGAGCATCGTCGCGGTTCTGCTCGTGAGTAAAGCCGAGCGCGTGCCCGAATTCGTGGACAGCGACCGCACGAATGCAGAATTCGCGCTTATTGATGCATCCTTTACTCCAATGATTGGAGCTGAAATTCAAGGTCATGCCCGAAGACTTGCCATCGAGATACTTGCCGACGACGTCGGTGTGCGCGCCCTCGTCGGCGATGCGCACATGGACGCCGGCTGCGCCCTCTTTACAGGCAGGCCAGGTCTTGGCGAACCAAACGCCTCCTTGTGCTGCGCTTTCCCAGGTCTCGGCCACGGCTTTTCGGACGAGTTCTGCATATTTCTGGTCATGAGGATTGAGGTTTTCCCAGCAGACCGGGATTTCCTTCACGTCCCATTTGGAGCTGCGGATCACAGTTCCGAAGAGCTCCATCTCCGACACCCCTGAGGGAAGCGCAGGCTGAGCCTTCGCGCTGCTGCAGGGGAGGAGCACGAGAAGAACCAGCAATCCGAGCAGGCAGTAACGAGTCATGTTTTATTGAGTAGGCGTTGGAGATGGCGGGAAGACTGGCACCGGCGCGAAGATAAAGCCGTTCGTCCGCGGGCCACCACCAGCCCTTGGCCGGCGGGCTGCGGCCCCCCCGCTCTCCGGCAACTCCTGCGACTTTTCCCCTCCCGGGATTGGTGTCGTGTAAATCGGATTGTCCTTTGATCCGAGCGCCGGCTGTTTGGCTGCATAGCTGGCCGAGCCAGACTTTGCTCCGTTGGCCAAGACGGCATTCGGCCCATTGATGTAGATACCGAGATTGCTGAATTGCTGCGCAGATGCGGAGGCTTGGATGGCGGCCGGTGTCCAGCGCGCCGATGTAAGGGAGTATTTGGCCTCGATGCCTCCGGTCACTTGGATCGAAAAAGTATAGGTCATCTGCGCTGGCTCAGCTATTTCCGATGGCATAGCCGGCGTCAGGTTGTTGGCGGCGATCAAAATTGCATTGTCGCGCAGCCAGGCCGCCAATGGCTTGGAGGCATCGACGGTGATGCGCTTGAAAGCGGCCCGTTCCGGATATTTGTTTTCGGCGAGAGCTTCGAGCTCGAGGAGCTCGGTCGGCGTTCCCCGGTAGCAGCCGCGCTCATATGTTGCCGGGCTAGATGCCAGCGGCAAGGTATCAGACGCAAGCTCGGCATTCTGTTTCAAGAGAAATGACCAGATCAGGTCGTAGGTGTCCTGCGCCGAAGCCGTGGGGCCGACATGGGTCACTTCGGCGGTGGTGGCACTTAGAACGCGCTTATAGTCGAAGGCGGTGCCGGACCCGACACCGCCGGTATCGGTTACTTTCAGTTCCAGGAAGAAGGTGCCGTATAGGAACGGGTCGATGTCGAAATGGGCGAAGCGGTCGAACGCCTCTTCCGGCCTGGTCTTGTAGATCTTGAGGTAGTGCTTCCGCCTTTCGCGCTCGATCTGATAAAAGGTGACGACCTCGCACCGGATCGATTTGAGAAAATATGGCAGTTCGCCGGCTGTGATCACGCCAGTCTGCGGATCGTGCACATAGTACAGGCTGGTGCATCCGCCCATCGCAAAGCAGGCGCCAAGGCAAGCCGCGGCCCGGCTGATCTTCCACATCGATTGTGCCCCCTGTCCGCTTCGCGTCGCTCGCGCGCGGATCTCCCGCCCAGATTGAAATGCTTTGCTCGTGCTTCGTCAAGAGTATCGGAAGCCATATGCAGCTTTTCGTTGCCATCGTATAATTCGATGCAGAGTTTCTGCGCGTTCTGACATTCAGAGCAACTGCGCCCGCAGCTAGATGATGAGACGCGCGTAAGTCACAGTCGGGCCGATTGCAAATAGCGAACCGTACGCCTATCAATGGCACATATTGGCGAAGTCGTTTGGACGAGTCGTTTGCCTGGGCCTGCGGACAGCCGCCTGAAGACAACGGAGTTCGGCAAGTGGAAGAAGGCAGCTGGTGAGCTTGCTCAATCACAGGCCTCGATGACGCATGCCAGAAGGGACGAACTGAGGAAGGCTCTGATCGAGCTCGACAAGTTGTTCCGCAAGGCGCCGCCGAGCGTGTACAAGGCTTACCGCAATCTTTCGGAGCGGCGTCTTGAAGAATCTGCCCGGAGTTTCGGTGACAGCGTCGGAGAAGGCCGCCTCCTTTGGTCCGTTTCCGAGGAGACCCCCGAGCAGGTTGCTGTGTCGCTTGGAGGTCTCATCCGGGCCATCGACCGCGTGCTGCTCGAGCGGCGGTCGCAATGGCCGATTGCATCGGGCGAGTGGCGCCTGGAGGCGCTCGGATGCTGGTTCATTCCGCGACAGGGCGTGAGCGCCGGCCGCCCTGCCCGGCGGAGCCAAGCCTATTCAAAGCGAGGCCTGCTATTTCATCGGATCCTGCCCACCTTCATTGACGGCTATGCCGTCGAGGTGGTCGATAGCCGTACCTTGCATAGTGCCGCTCAAGACCCCACGAATTGGAAAATGGGCGCCTGCCTTTTCGAGGCGCTCAAGCTTGAGGCGGAGTTCGCAACGGTAGACGGGGACAAGCGTTTCATCGTCAGCGGCGTCGATGCGCCGGCGGCGGGGAACGCGGTCTTGCTTCAGATGGCGAACGCGTTGCAGGAGAACTGCATCGCAATCGTCTGGCCCGAGCTCACGGTACCACCAGGACTGCGAGAAAAGATCGTCAAGTTCATCCGCGAGCGAGATGTGGCCGACCCGCTGGAGCCTCCGGAGATCGTCATTCCGGGAACGTGGCACGAGGTGGCAGGCAAGGAGATTGTGAATCGGGCCCGGATTTATGACGGTTATGGCGAGGAGCGGCTCGTCTACGACAAGATCGCCCCTTACGCCGATGACGACTGGGGGATCGAAAACATAACTGCTGGCGAGCGGATGTGCGTGCTTGCGACTGAAGGCGCCCTGATTGGCGTCGCAATTTGCCTCGACTTCTGTGACGTCTGCGACACGCCCTTCAGGGACCTGGATGTCGATGTGATGCTGGTCCCCTCGATGGGGAACGACCGCACCATGCAGGGCCACCAGACGACTGCGAGCCAGGTGGAAGTGAAGTTCGGCACGCGAAGTTTTGTCGTGCAACATCCCACCCACAACCGCTACGGGGATGGCCGGCTTGGTACTATATTACCCCTCCTCAAAGAGCCGAACGCTGTTTCCGCCCGGGAACTCGGTCAAAAGACCGTTTGGACTGCCTACAAATGGGGCCGGTGACACCCTAGATTCAGAGACTAAAATCAGAGTAAAGCGTTGTAAAATGATCTTAAGGGTTGTGACGTAGGGTATGGCCATGTCGGACGTAGCATTGGAAAAGATAGAGAGCGGCGAGGCCACCGCGACTGAGGCGCGGAGCGTCATTTCGGAATTCCTTAAAGAGGGATCCGAAAGCAGCCTGGAGCGTATTTACGCAACACTTGGGGCTTGGCTCTGGAATTCTCTGGAGAGCCGGCGCCGCGATCCGGAGCTGCGGGAATGGTTTGATATTCTGCGTCGGGTGAGCGCCTCGCTCGCGCCGAAGAATGCCGCCTATGCCGAGCGCTTCAGAGCGTTTTACGATCTTCTGCAGATGTCGATCAACACCGCCAAGGTTGCTCGTCCAAGCGAGGTCATGCACCGTCAGCATGTCGTCGAGATACTTCGGTTGTTGCGGGATGCACCGTCGCGTCAGCTGGAGAAGACGGTCATTGCTAAGAAACTGGATCTGAAGGATGCCAATCTCAGCCGCATTCTTCGCCTGATGACCAATGCGCGTTTTGTGGAACGAACGGCGGCTGGAAAGTTTGCTCATTTCGCGCTGACGCGCGATGGCCTTATGGCGCTTGAAAGGCACGAAGGGCCCACAGCAAGGGGCGCTGGCCAATTGGCGCAGCTTATGCGCAGGAAAATGGGTCTCAGAACCCACCCTGCCCTCACGGCTGAAGAAAATGTCGTTCTTCGCAGCCTGTTTGATTTGCCGAGCCCGATGCATCCTACGTTGCATGCGGCGGGACTAGTGATGCGTGACCCGCTTGGCGTCCGTCAGGTGATGGAGGACTACCTGCTTCATCCGCCGGCACCGACAGCTCCCGGCTATATGAAGGCGCGAACGAAGAGCTCGTATCATGGCTCGTCGGTGACGGTCGTGCAGGTGAAGAAAGCCGAAGGTCACGGCGCCTCCACATCGATTGAGGCGGTGAACAGTCCAAAGCCCGTCTCGTTCCCTTCGGGTATGCTGCACTTGAGCGCAGGAGAGGACTCCGAGCATGTCGAATGAGGATCTCGGGGCTTCGACAACGGAGCAGGCGCAAGGCGAATCGGAATCGCTAGTATTGTATGGAAACACCCTGCTCGATCGGTTGACCTTTGTTTCGACGACGTTCAGCTCGCTCATCATGAGCATGGGAAGGGTCGGGCGCGACAACCGCGAGGTGTTGGTGCCACTGGTCGAAGTCAGATTCGAAGGTCCCTCTGGCCAGGACGAAAGCGCCTTGAAGTCTTTCTTTTCGGAGCTCGTGCCGCTGGAAAACCTCGCCTTCGTCCTCGAAGACATCTCGGGTGATCTTGCAACTGTTTGCCACCAGCTGAGCGCTGTGAGCGAGGGACCGGTCAAGCCTGATCTCAGGCGGCTTGCCGAAACGAGCAGGTTCCTGCAGGACGCCAAAAGCAACCTGGACAAGTGTCTCGCCGATCTGGAGCGAATTGGTCAGCCGCCCAATCTTCCCTAGCGGAAGTCTTGAGAGCATCTGCGGCGAGACGATTCTTTTGCTTCTAACGCACAAAATTGTCCAGTCGCAATTGACCGCGTCATTCTGAGTTCGAAATGCGATTTTGATTTATCAACCGCGGGGCGTGCCTAGAAGCGTTCGCGGCGGGCTTCGGCTTCGCCGCGAAAGTGCGAGCCGATCGGATCGTGAATTAGCCCCGAGTGGCAAGACTATCTTACTGTCGGCGGGCGGCATGCGTTTCCCAAAAATGGAAATTCCCCTCTTCCATTTTTGGGAAATCGACGGTAGTATCCCTTCATGCTGGTGGTCGGCACGGACCTTGGTGAGCGCTATTTTGCCGAACGCTCTGGTCATCGGGGCATCGATGCAGCGCGCGCTCAATACAGGGCATGGCTGGCAATTGCTGAGGCTTCGGACTGGCGGACGCCGCAACAGGTGAAGCGATCGCATCCCAAGGCAAGCATCCTGAAAGGCGGACGCGTGGTGTTCAACATCAAGGCCAATGACTACCGCCTGATCGCCATGGTTCAATATCGTGATGGCGTGTTGATGATCCGCTTTTTCGGCAGTCATGAAGACTGTGACAAGGTGGACGCGGAGACGGTGTGATGAAGGCAACATTGATAATTATCCAGAACCAGGCCGATCATGAGGCGGCCAAGGCGCTTGTCGGCAAGCTGATGCAATCTAACGAGGCTGCCGATCGAGCGCGTATGGTAGCTCAGGCTCGCCTTATCGAGGCTTATGAACGCGCACGCTGGCCGCGCAAAGCGCCGCCGTTGCCCGATTTGCTAACCTATCTGGTGGAACAACATGGTTTGACGCGCGCTGATCTTGTGCCGCTTCTGGGCACTGCTAGTCGCGTCAGTGAGGTCATGTCCGGCAAGCGCGAATTGAGCATGACGATGGTGAAGCGTCTGCGCGAACGTTTCCATATTCCAGCGGATTTGCTGATCTCCGCGAGCGGAAGTGTTGCGGCTTAGGTCAATCGGGACCATGACTTTCGATAGGGGGCTACTTTGCTCGGCGGCCGTGAATATTTGCATCGACGCGAGAAAGTTCAGCGCATGCGATTCCAACGCCTTTTAGGGATTAGGGTCATCCATTGCTTGCAGCAGCTCGACTATGCACGGATACGAGCATCGGCGCCCCCGGTGGGCTTGATCCATTTGCTCACGATTCTCGCTCCGGAACAGGTCGAACGCCGGTATTGGACTGCGACTTGACGGCATTGAACAAAAAGTGAACAATCCCCTGACGACCCCTCTCGGATGGGCATAAAGCGCCAAAGCGCGCGAGGCGAGTGCTCGAAGGCTCTGCCGGACTTTCGGTCGGCGCTAGCTATGAAGGCTGGCTAGTTTTGTCAGAGGCAGGCAGTCAACAGGATGACGGGGAATGCTTGAGCAGGCAGAACAGACTCGACCAGTCATGACGGCGGACGAGAAGTCTTAGTCGTCCGTGAGGAGCGGCTAAGCGATTGAGGTAGAATCGCATTTATCGTTGTGGGCTGTTTTGGGATTGCAGGGATTTGATGCTTCGGGCCTCGGAACCTTGCGATTTCATTTTCAGGATTCCGTCGAATCGCCAGTCATGATTCCGTCGTCGCATCGGAGGTGGCGATGCGACCGAAGAAGCAAAGGACGACGGGATCTGGCGATCTGTTCCGGGCCAGACTGGACCAGATCATCAACATGAAGCACGAGCTGGTTCAGCTCGCCGGCAAGGTCGATTGGGACTGGGTCGACGGCGAGATCGCGCCGCTCTACAGCGAGAACGGCCGGCCGGGGATCGCGACCCGCTTCATGATCGGGCTGCTGCTGCTCAAGCACATTTACGGCCTGTCCGATGAGGGGGTGTGCGAGCGCTGGGTCCACGACCCGTATTTCCAGTACTTCACCGGCGAAGAGTTCTTTCAGCACGCCTTCCCGCACGAGCGCTCGGACCTGAGCCACTGGCGCAAGCGGCTCGGCGACAAGCTGGAGCTGCTCTTGGCCGAGAGCCTGCGGGTGGCGCACGAGGCCGGCGCGTTGCGCAGTCAGGACCTCAAGCGGGTCACGGTCGATACCACCGTGCAGCCGAAGGCCATCACCTTCCCGACCGATGCCAAGCTCTTGCACGCCGCGATCAAGGGGCTCAACCGTCTGGCGAGGAAGCACGGGGTCAGGCTGCGGCAGTCCTATCTTCGCATTGCCAAGACCGCGGCCATGATGGCGGGGCGCTACGCCCATGCCAAGCAATTCAAGCGGCATCAGCGGCAGTTGCGCATCCTGCGCAGCCGGCTGGGCCGGATCATCCGCGATATCCGCCGCAAGATCGAAGGTCAGACCGTGCTCGAGAACGCCTTCGTCCTCCCGCTCAGCCGGGCCTCCCAGATCCGCTCGCAGCAGCAGCGCCAGCGCGGCTGGAAGCTTTATTCCTTCCACGCTCCGGAGGTCGAGTGCATCGGCAAGGGCAAAGCAGCCGCCCCTTACGAGTTCGGGGTCAAAGCCTCCATCGTCACCAACAACCGCCGGGCTCCCGGCGGCCTGTTCGTGCTGCACGCCAGGGCGCTACCGGATAACCCGTACGACGGTCACACCTTGCGGGATGTCATCGACCGCACCGAGACACTCACCGGCTGTGCGATCGAGCGGGCCTATGTCGACAAGGGATACCGCGGCCATGACGCGCAGAACCCGCGCCGTGTCTTCATCTCCGGCCAGAAGCGCGGCGTCTTCGGGGTCATCAAGCGCGAGCTGCGCCGCCGCTCCGCCATCGAACCCATCATCGGACACCTGAAGGCCGATGGTCACCTCGGCCGCTGCTACCTCAAAGGCCGCGCCGGCGATGCGGCCAACGTCATCCTCTCCGCCGTCGGCCATAACTTCCGGCGCATCCTCGCATGGCTGAGAGCTCTCTGGTGCCTCTTCCTGGCCACCCTCATCGCCGCCAGCAGCGACGGCTCACCGCTCAAATCGGCTTCTTAACGGACGACGTCTTATTTGTTGCAGCTTTTCAATATGTTAATCCCCGCCGGATAGGCTCGCCGAGCGACCCCGGCAAGGAACCTTGGTTATCGGCGAGTTGTTCACAAGCTGGGACCATTTCTAGCAGCGTGGGCGCGCAATCCTGTAATAGGCTGTCTGTCATGGCCAAGAGCGACTTACTCATATCTCTCGTGCGCGCCGGTGTGACCGGCGATCGGCCAATGATGCGCTCGGCGGTCGAAGCGATTGTGGCTGATGAGCGCGCAAAGAGTCATCACGCGCTGGCCGATCGGCTTGAGCGAGCGCTGCAGACGATAGCTGTGACGCCGCCAAGTCTGGTTGCCTCTCAGCGGTCTCCGCAAGCTGCTGGGCGCGACACGATTTTAGAAGTTACGCCACGCATATCTCTCGATGAGCTGGTTTTACCCTTGCCTGCGCGCGCCGAAGGGATGCAGCTGATCGAGGAGCATGTGCGGGCAGACGTGCTGCGGGCAAGCGGATATGAGCCGCGGCATCGGGTTCTCCTGTCTGGTCCTCCAGGCAACGGCAAAACTTCCTTTGCAGAAGCGATTGCAGAGGGCCTTTCTCTGCCGTTTTTCGTGGTGCGGTACGACGCGCTCGTAGGAAGCTATCTAGGCGAAACAAACGCGCGTCTTCGCGCGCTATTCGACTATGCGCGAACCCAACCTTGCGTTTTGTTTTTCGACGAGTTCGATGCGATTGGAAAAGAGCGTGGAGATGATCACGAAACGGGCGAAATCAAGCGCGTTGTTTCGTTTCTCTTGATGCAGATCGATAAACTTCCCAGTTACGTGGTAACAATAGCGGCTACGAATCATGCTGAATTGCTTGATCGAGCCGTATGGAGACGTTTTCAGATAAAGATTGCATTTCCCGCTCCGCAAGTTGCGGAAATCGCACATTTCATAGAACGAATTTATATGGGCTGGCCCGAGCGCCCTTCGCTGTCGGCTTTTGAACTCGCGCAAAAGATTGACGCAACCTCCTATGCTGAAGTGCTTGATTTCTGTCAGAACGTTCGACGGCGACAAATTCTTGGTCTTGGTGAGATCTCGATCGATTCTGCGGTCAAGACTGAACTCGAATTTTGGTCATCGAGAGTAAAGCCAGAGAACCTGCATGGCGGCCGATCCAACGAAGCCTCTGCTGCGACTGACGCCAGGCAATCAGGCGGCAAGACCAAAAGGCAGGCCGCAACCGATCCCCAGGCCGGCTAAATTCACGGCTGCTGCACAGAATGCAGCATTTGGCCCCCGCTTCCGTCGCCTCGAACAAGTCTTGGGTCGAGACCCAAGCGGCTTAACTTTGCGATCAGACCCGTCCGCGCTGGCGCCAGAGCGGCTGCTGGTTTTTGAGGTTCGGGGGGCAGTTGCGAATTTTGCGAATGCGATCCGAAGAGTGCCTGGTCTGGAGCTCATCGATGAAGAGGAGCTGGAGGGCGATGAGAAGGACAAGTCGCCTGAGGCCTATCTTCTTGTGCCAGATGTCACGGCTTTGCAGAACATCCTGTCGCTCTGGAAGAGATGGGTATCCGGGCAAGCAATTGGGGAGGGGTTCGCACCCTGGCGGGATGTCTTTGCGACGCTCCGTGACATCAGAGTATGGGGGCCGGGAGATCGTGTTCAAGATGGTGATCGAGAGATCCTTGCGCACGAGATCGAGCTCATGGGAGATGAGGAAATTCTCCCCGTTGAGATCGAGCTTGTGTTTCGATCGTCGGAGGACATGGCGGCTTCGAACCAACAAGGAGTCATCAGCGAGATTAGGGCGGTCGGTGGCACTCTTGTGACGCAGTGCCGGATCCCGGACATCGCCTATCATGCCCTTTTGGCTAACCTGCCAGTTGCCGCGATCCGGCAAATTACCGAGCGCTCCGCGACCGGGTTGAGCGGCATGGACCCGGTCATGCACATTCGGCCACAGAGTATTGTTGCGCCGGTGCAAGTCGAAGACGCCAGTCAGCTCCAAGGCGGACTGGGACCGCTTCCTTCTGAAGGCCAACCAATTTTGGCCTTATTGGATGGCGTGCCCGTTTCCCAGCACCCTCTGCTTCGTGATCGAATGAATGTCGACGATCAATTCGATTTAGAGGGCGCAGCCGTCGTGGCTGAAAGGGCTCACGGCACAGCTATGGCTTCTCTGATCGTGCATGGCGACCGAAACACCAATGAGCCGCCGCTGGCGCGCCGCATCCATTGCATACCGCTCTTGGGGGCTGCTGATCAATTTCCTGAGGACCGGCTGATTGTCGACCTGGTTTATCAAGCTGTGGTCTCGATGCGGCGCAACGACGATCCGAGCGCTCCGTCAGTTGTGATCGTCAATCTTTCGCTCGGCAATGTCCGAAAGCCATTTCATGGGCGGCTGTCGCCCTGGGCGAGGTTGGTCGACAGATTGGCCCATCGATATGGAATTCTGTTCTGCGTGAGTGCCGGCAATCACGCCGGCTCATTCGAGATAGCATCCATCCCCACCATGGCTGCTTATGAAGCGACGGACCAGCCCGATCGGGCCAGACATACGTTGTCCGCGCTGTCGCGATTGATCACTTCTCGCCGGCTGCTTTCACCGTCGGAAACAGTGAACGGGATCACGGTAGGCTCCGCCAATATCGACGCCGTTAGCGCAGCCGATCGCCGTAGCGCTAGAGGCAGGGTCGATCCGTATCATCCGATGATCATCACCAATCCATCCAGCGGATTGGGTCCAGGATTTGCAAACGGCGTCAAACCGGATATTTTGATGCCTGGCTCTCGTGAGCATTTAACCATGGTGGCCAGTGGAACGGCGCTTGCTGTAAGGCCAAGTGGACCTGCTCGACCGCATGGGCTCAAGGTTGCAGCTCCGCCGCGCGAGGGCAGCAGCAATTGGGAGCATTACACTTCCGGCACAAGTGCTGCGGCAGCTCTGGCCTCCAGGACGGCTCACAGAATTCATGACGCTTTGGAAGACACGTACGGGCAGGACTTTCTGTCCCTGCCCCACCATCAGCGCGCCGCGCTTCTCAAGGCGCTGTTAGTGCATACAGCCTCGTGGCCGCAAGATAGCGCCGAGCTCATCAAGAGCGTGCTAGGTCCAGCTGATGCAAAGCAATTCGTCAGGCAGAAGGATAATATCCGGCGCTTCTTAGGCTACGGCGTTGTTAGTCCGGACGATGCAATTTATTGCGCTTCCGACAGGGCGACGTTTTGGGCCGTCGGAACGCTGGCGCAGGAGACAAGACGTTCGGTTGTTGTTCCGTTACCGGCTTGCATGAGCGGCCAATCTCTCCCCCACTCGGTGACCGCAACGCTTGCATGGTTCACGCCCGTGCATCCCGGTCGACAATCGTATCGCTCAGTGAAGCTTTCGCTTTTGGCGAGTTCAGATGAGATCGATCAGTTCCGCGTGCAGCCATCCAAGACGCAGCCTGATGTCAATCAGGCAAGCAAGGGGACCGTTTTCTCTCGGCGCTGGCTGGGCGACAAGGCGCCGGCTCTGACAGTCGATTCTGAAATCGAGCTGATCATTCAACGCGAGCCTGACAGAGGCAGCAAGATAGACGAGCAAGTTCCGTTCGGCGTTGCTGTAACCGTAGCCATGCCAGGCATCATTGAGGTCTACAATGAGGCTCGAGCGCGGATTGCGCCGCCCATTGCCGTTCCGGTCCGCTAGCTCGATTGTGCTCGACCTTTGAAAGACGGATCTCACCAGCGATGGGCCTGCCTAAGGTGCCCGGAGGTGCCGCATCAATCCAAGAGGTTGAAATCCCGGGCCAAACGGCGCAGCTTTTGCACCTTTGAAATTCTCAGGTTCTCAGGCAATGAAGCCCAAGGTCTCTGGTTGCTCGCCTTCGATTCCCGCAGCGTGGACGGTTTCGTGTTCGGCGCGAGCTATCCGGCCTTGAAGAATCTCATCTCGTAAGATCGGCGACGTCCGCCTCCTCTAATGCCGCTGAACTTTCGGGAATATGTCGTTGAGCGCACAGTTTTCAGGAGCAGGGACGATTTTTCATGACCGGCGTTTGCCCGAAGCCGGTGCTCCGGCCGGCTATGCCGCCCTCATCGACGCTTATCACCTCTCCGCTCCAATTCCACGGACGCTCTCGGCGATCGGGACCAAGCATCGTATCCTAGAGCAGGATGGCTGGCGCCTTTACACACCTCGGCACGCCCCAGAAGCTTCCCTTGAGGCGCATCTAACATTGCGCTGAAATACGAGGGCGTGGATCTTGCCGTCCTGAAGCGGCTTTTTCTTGCTGTGGCCGAAGGCGAAATCGTCGAGCTGGTCAAACAGAAGCTGACCGGTCTTTACAGGCGTCGCATCTGGTTCCTGTATGAGTGGCTGCTCGGTCGAGAGCTGAACTGAGAAAGATCTTCCGAATGAAGCCAGAGTTCTTCAAGGGTTCGACACGTTCTGCGCCGGCGTCGAGCGTTTAGTCGATATGCCCGAGAGGACGCTGAATAACCTCTTCGGCTTTCTTCGGCAAAATCAAGGTAAGCTATCAAACCGCGCACGAGCCAATGAGTTCGCGGCGCTGACCCAAGAGGAAGTCGAGAGGATTGAACAGTTATACGCAGGTTCATTTGGCAAAGCAGAGCCGTAGCCAAGTCTCTGCCGTGCAGCGAGCGAGTATCGCTTTTTCAGATCCTGGAATCTGAATATGACTGCTCAAGTGGATCAGACTCGACGCGAGATCGGCTACCCCAGCCCGGATCGGGGGAGGCACGGAAGCAATCGAGAGCTTAGCGTATGTCCCTGGCTTACGCAGCTTCCCACGGGTTTGCCCAAGCAGGAAAATCAAACCCCTCGTGCTGCTTCTGAGGACGACGCCATAAACGTCAATGGTTCAGTCAACGAGCGAACGGTGGCGTCGGCCACAAGTGGAGGCCAGACCTGATTACGTCCTTTGCCTTTGGCGGCATACAGGGCGTGATCGGCCGCAGCAATTAATTCCAGAGGAGACAAATCCGACGGCGAACAAGCTGCGACGCCAAAACTGGCGGTGACGATGCCTAAGAGGCTCCGGCCTTCATTGGGGATCGCAGCAATTTCGATCGATCGGCGAATGCGTTCGGCCAGCCGCACGGCATCCATCATCGCCATATCCGGCAGGATTATCAGGAATTCTTCGCCTCCATATCGGGCGACGAGGTCACCCGTCCTTCGTATCTCTGCCTGAAGTATGGCGGCGACTCGTTTCAGGCAGAGGTCGCCTGCAGCATGTCCGTAGCGATCGTTCAAGTGCTTGAAATGGTCGATATCGATCATGACAGCTGAAACGGGCGATGCTCGGCACTCGGGGCGAGACCAAACTCGCGACAGTTCATCATCAAGATGCAGCCGGTTTGCTAACCCCGTCAATGGATCGCGGCGTGAAGCGGCGTCCGCATCGGCGTGCCTGAGCCGATCTCTCAGCGAATAGAGGTAGGCTCTACGGAGATCGCGCTCCATTGTATAGTTTGCGATCAGAGTGATGTAACCGCAGATGAGGAGCTGAACGATGATGGTCACCGCTATCGGGGCGGAGATGTAGCTTGCGGATATGACGAACGCGGTGTGAAGCAACAGGATCGCGGCAGTCACGACACGAGCGAAGCGGAATTCGAGTCTGTGCAGTGAGACATTGGTGTAGAGCAAAGTTGGAATCACCACGTACTGGTAGTGCGCAGCGCTCTCGCTCGCCGTCAGGGCAAAACCGAGGTCGATCTGCAAGATGATGAGTAGCGGAACACTGGCTGCTAGGAGCTCCCGTACGAAGGGCCTCGGTTTGCGCGATACGAGCCAGGCGACCAATAGCATCCACGGAGTCACTATTGAGAAATGTACCCACATGGCCAGCCGCACGACGTCCGGGACCAGCAGCCAATCTCCGAGCAGAAAAAGGTTATAGAGGGGAGCCGAAACGAGCAGTCCGATCGTCAAGCGCTTACACCGCTTGTCGTGCATGTCGGCTTCAAATTGCCGTTCGATGTCCGGGGGGAATCTGATCGATCGCGTCCGTCGCCCGTTCACGCAGGCGTCGACGGAAGCTAATGTTACTGCGATCTCGTTCATTCCAACCTGCCACTCGGACAAGCGGCAGTATAGTTTCTATGCGTTACCGGACCACTTCGGCGAAGCGTAAATATTCCGTTTGATTTCCGGTTTGATCTTACCCTCTCCAGAATCTTGGCCATTTCAGCAGGAGATGAATGCCGTCGGTCCCGTATTTTCCCGGTGAAAGATCAGCAGACCAGTGGCGACTATTCGGCTGCTCCTCACCGTGGCTCGCCGAGCCGACCGCCCCTTCAGGCGTGTGCGTCCGCGGAGGGTTGTATTTGGGGCGCGGTGAGACGCGCCCGCGGGTCGGGCGGCATTAAGAATGGCAGCCCAGGCCAGAAGTCCATAGACGCAACCCAAGCTCCGAGGACGGGTGCAGCCGAACCAGATGGTTGACATCCTCAAGTCCGCTTTCCTGGAACGACAGCTCGGGATCTGGCACTTTCTTGGCGATCTTGCCGCAGCAATACCCTTCCGGGAAATAGCTGACGCTGCTCGCAAAAAATTAGGTTACGTTGAGG
This sequence comes from Bradyrhizobium zhengyangense, assembly GCF_022012435.1. Taxonomy (GTDB): domain Bacteria; phylum Pseudomonadota; class Alphaproteobacteria; order Rhizobiales; family Xanthobacteraceae; genus Bradyrhizobium; species Bradyrhizobium zhengyangense. The sequence goes on along the minus strand of NZ_JAKLUA010000009.1, from coordinate 12,350 downwards.
GGTGCCATGAGCGCAGCCGGAAGTACCGCATCAGAGGACATCGAACTGGAACGCCGGCTGTTCTATCTGCCGACGCTTCATCTCGATCCATGGACGAAGGCTTGTGTTGACGGTCGCGCAATCTACCTCGATGGGCTTGAGGCGTTCAAGATTAGGAGGGCTATGCCAGCATCTCGCGCATAAGATTGTTACCGAGTTTGTCGATGCATCTACGTAGAAAGGAGGACGCGAACCAGGAGTACGCCGGATCGAAGTGCGCCTCGACGAGATTGAGCGCGAAATCAGACGCGTCCATCCGAAAGCCGCAACTGGCTTCGCCAAACTTCGCGTTGCGCCTCCTTAAGTTGGAAGGCGGCGGACTTGGAGCCTTGCCACAGCGGCAATGTTCGCATCCTTAGTACAATAGCTCCAAGTTGACTTCGCTCTTGGCCACGAGTTACATCCACATGCTGGCAAACGGGAAAGAAAGACCTTTGAATCGAGATGCTCGGCCGTTGTCGCCCATCTCACGACGGCCCAAGAAAAAGAGCCCGCTCGGTCGTGCCGAGCACTTGGCTGGGCTCATTTTGTCCGTTGTCCGTCGCGATGGGATGAAGACCGGCGATCGCCTCATCGAGCAAAAGCTTGCCGATGCGCTTGGCCTGTCGCGCGCGCCAATTCGCCTAGGCTTAAAGGCTCTAGAAGAGGCGGGGTTCGCGCGCGGTGAATTGCACCGCGGCTTTGTCTTGACAAGAGACCCTACGAGCGTAGCCGCACAATCCACACTGGCGGCGGTAAGCCGCGCGGAAGAGGCCTACGCGACGATTGCAACGGACGTGGTCGCAAAGCGCCTTCCCGCCGATGTCACGGAAGCCGAATTGCTGCGCCGTTACGATCTAACACGCACCGAATTACAACGACTGCTGGATCGGATCGCAGCGGAAGGGTGGATCGCGCGCTCACCGGGCTACGGGTGGCGTTTTGCTGAAACTGTATCAAGTCCCGAAGCGCAGACACAAGTTATGGCGTTCCGCGCGGTGATCGAACCAGCAGCAATTGCTCAACCTGGTTACGCTCTGGCGCCAGAGGTCATCGAGCGACTTCGCGAGCGCCAGCTGCGCATTTTTGATGGCGAGCTGGAAAAATTCACGATAGGTGAAGTGTTTCAATGGGGATGTGATTTCCATGAGGAGATCGCGCGCGGTGCCAAGAATCCCTTCTTCGTCGAGTCACTTAAGCGCGTAAATTCGATTCGTCGCTTGTTTGCATACCGAAGCTTCGCTGATCGCGACGGCATGCGCCGGCACGTGAAGGAACACCTGAGGCTGCTCGACGTCCTGGAGGCCCGCCGGTATGCTGATGCATCGGCTCTGATGATGCGTCATATTCGACGCCCGCTTAAGGTGTACGTCTTCAGATAGGTGCCACAGGCGGATCCGTTTCCGAGTTGCATTTCGACAGCTTAAACTGCTCGCCGGACACTGTCGACAAAGCGTGGCACGTCGTCAGTTGTAAGGCCGGCCAGATTGATCCTGCCGTTTCCAACGATATAGATCGCATCATCCTTGCGGAGACGGTCGATCGTGGCAGAATGCAAGGGTAAGGTGGAGAACATTCCCTTTTGCGCCCCGAGCTGAGAAAATTCGGGCATACCCCGTCCGACGGCCGCACGAATTTTTAAAATTCTTTCCCGCATCGTCGTGAGCTCGCGAAGCCAATCCTGACGAAGGGCGGTGTTCGACAGGATAGTGCCGACGACCGCAGCACCATGGTCGGGCGGCATGGACCAGTTAACTCTCGCTAGGGCAGCCATGGCTTGAACAGTCCGCCCTACTGAGACCGGGTTCGTGCCATAGACGAAGAGCGCTCCGGTCCGCTCCCGATACAGTCCGAAGTTTTTGCTACAAGAATAAGCGACGAACGCTTCGCTCACGCTGGACAGCACTATTTCTAGTCCTTCTCTATCCTGCTCTAAACCATCACCGAATCCCTGATAGGCAAAGTCGATGAGAGGAATGAGGCCTCTCTCCTCCACAAGTTGCGCGATCGCCCGCCATTGATCAAGGCTAAGATCCGTGCCCGATGGATTGTGGCAAGTCGCGTGAAGCAGCACGATATCCCCTCTCCTTGCGCTCTTGAGCGATGAGAGCATTTCGTCGAAGCGAAGCGTTTGAGAAATGACGTCGTAATAGGTGTACGTACCTATTTCCAATCCCACGGCCTCAAAGATTGGAATGTGGTTGCCCCATGTCGGCAGGCCCACAAATATCCGGCTAAAGGGTGCCGCCAGCTTTATGACCTCGCAAGCTAACCGGACCGCACCGCCGCCGCCAGGTGTCTGAACGCCACCTAGTCGATCCACCTCGATGTTTCCGATCGCGAGCTCGCGGATAAGGCTGACGAACTTTGTGTCACCGAGTGGGCTTACGTATGATTTGGTGTCCTGTCCCTCGAGCAAGAGATGTTCGGCGGCCTTCACCGCGGACAGGACGGGCGTAACGCCGTTATCGTTTCGATAGACCCCCACACTCAGGTCGATCTTGTCCCGCCGAGGATCGTTGCGGCATGCCTCGGCTAACGCCAACACGGCGTCGGCCGGCAGATCAGGCAGGGCTTGAAACATAGCTTCTCCTTACTGAACGATCGTTTGTGCGGCTCATTGGCTCTATGCAATGAGGGCTGGAGTTGGCGCGCCTCTTCAATCGGGCACGGGCGTGGCTTCGTGGACGAAAGGCATTCTTGGTGCGGCGCTTCCGTTTCACCAAGAACGCTATTTGGCTTACGCCAGAACCGCAGGGCGAAAGGATTCCGTCGGGATGCACCCCTGAAGCGGACGCCCGATGAATATCGCCGCGCGGCGCGCGAACAGGCAGCGCCAGGCAGTTCAGCCAACAGGATAATCCATGCAAACCTCACCCGAAAATAGAATTCCGCGGAATGCGAGCGGATCATGTCCTGGCCGCCCACCGGCAGAGCCTCGTTCCGGGGCCCCCGAAGCGGTTCGGAATCTTCATTGACAGATGATGTCACATATTGTTCTTTAATGCAAGAATATACAATAGGGCGCCAATGGACAATTCACCGGATGTGCACATCTGCGAAGTTGCACCGCGCGATGGCCTTCAAAACTTGGATGTCATTGTGCCAACAGGCGCAAAATGCGAGCTGATCAGTGCGATCGTCGCCGCGGGGGTGAGCGAGGTCGATGCGGGCTCATTTGTACCGGCTACGGTCGTGCCGCAATTCGGCGACGTTGGAGCAGTTGTTGCGCACGCGTTGACCCATAAGTCTACGACCATCGGCGCGGTCGTACCGAACGTTAAAGGTGCTGAGCGCGCGCTCGCGGCCGGAGTCAACAGCATGTATTTCGTGATCTCGGCGAGCGAAACGCACAACCGGGCGAATGTGCGCCGCACGATTGAGGAACAGCTCGAAGCATTCCGTGTAGTTCGTGCGAGGATCAACGCGCAAAAAGCTCCTGAGCGGCCGCATCTTGTGGGCGCTGTAGCGACAGCTTTTGGCTGCTCAATGGAAGGCGACGTCAGTGAGGCCGCGGTGTGTCGCCTTGTGCAGGGTTTCGCCGAGGCGGGTGCGGACGAGATCGGACTAGCAGATACCGTCGGCTACGGCACCCCAACGCAGGTTAAGCGGATCGTACGCGCGGTTCGCAACGAGACCGGCCCAAAAATGATGCTCAGGCTACATCTGCATGACACGCTTGGCGCCGGTCTTGCCAACGTCGTCGCGGGGCTCGAAGCGGATGTCCGGCGCTTCGATGCTGCTGTTTCGGGGCTTGGCGGCTGTCCCTTCGCACCGGGCGCACGGGGCAATATTGTGACTGAGGATCTCGTGTTCATGCTCGAACGGATGGGCCTCTCCACTGGGATCGATCTGGATCGGTTGATGGCGACACGCGAAATTCTCGCCCGGCACGTTGAGCAGAAGCACCTGACAGGTCATCTGCACGAGGCTGGAATTCCAAGGGTGTTGCGGAGGGTGGCATGATGGGCGGCAATCCCACATCAGGGCCGACAATTCCCCGCCCCCTCGAAGGCGTGCGCGTCGTTGAATTCAGTCAGATGGTCATGGGCCCTACCTGTGGGCTCATCCTCGCCGACCTGGGCGCCGATGTGGTCAAAGTCGAGCCGCTCAAGGGCGATCGCACTCGCTATTTCAAGGGGCCTGCCGCGGGTTTTTTTGCGACATACAGCAGGAACAAACGCAGCATCGCGCTCGACACGTCGAGCCCGGGAGGCAAACAGGTGGCGCGCCGGCTCACTGAGCGCAGCGATGTTTTGATCGAAAACTTCCGACCGGGTTTGATGAAGAGGGTCGGTCTCGACTACAATTCAGTGGCCGCATTCGCGCCGCGGCTGATTTATTGCTCACTCAAGGGATATCTCCCCGGACCCTACGAGAACCGTCTTGCGCTCGATGAAGTCGTTCAGATGATGGGCGGGCTCGCCTACATGACCGGCCTGCCGGGCCAGCCAATGCGCGCGGGCGCCTCAGTGAATGACGTCATGGGTGGCATGTTTGGGGTGATCGCGATCCAAGCCGCGCTCGCCGAACGACAGCGCACCGGCCGCGGTCGTTACATCCAAAGCGCCCTCTTCGAGAACAACGTCTTTCTAATGGCACAGGCGATGATGTGCGAGGTCGTCACCGGACGCCCTTCAATTCCGTACTCGGTGAAGGACAGTCCTTGGCCGATCTATGACCTGTTCGATACAAAGGACGGATCAAAGCTTTTCGTCACTGTCGTTGGGGAGGAGCAATGGCAGGCGTTCTGCCTCGCGTTTGATCGGGCTGCCTGGCTGAGCGATCCGCGTTTCATCACGGCTCAAGGTCGAGTTGATCATCGCGACTGGCTGATCCCGGAAGTCGCCAAGATATTTGGCGGCTGGAACAAGGCCGAACTTGCCGCGAAGCTGGAAGAACTTGAGCTGCCCTATGCGCCCGTGAACAAACCGGGTGATTTGTTCAGCGATCCCCACCTCAATAAATCGGGTGGTTTGACCGAGATCCGCTTGCCCGATGGCCGTAACACCAAAACCCCCTTGCTGCCGATATCGCTCGACGGCCGCCGCCTCGCAAATGGCAATGACCCGCCTCAGGTCGGCGAACATACACACGACATCCTCGGCGATATCGGGTTTTCGACAAACGAAATCGCTGCGTTAGAAAAAGCGGGGACAATCGCCTCGTCGGCCGTATGACGGATCTTAAGCGCCTGGTTCGCAACAAGCAGCAGGGGAGTAATGCATGACCATCACACGGCGCCGAGTCCTTGTTTCGGGCTCCGCATTTGCGGGCACCTCGTTGCTGCCGAGCCAGTCGCGCGCTCAAGGCAAGCCGGTCACCCTCGCCTTCGGCCCCACAACGCCAATCTATGCCATCGGCATGATCGCCGAGCTCAAGAACTATTTCAGGGATGAAGGACTCAATTCGAAACTGATTACAGGCAACTCGGGCAGTTTCGGTCGCCAGATGCTCGCTTCGGACCAAGCGATGTTCGCCCACGGTGACGCCAGTCACCCCCTTCAACTCACGGCGCGCGGCAAGGCATGCAAAATTCTGCTCGCAACTGAAATGGCGTGCTCGTACGCCAATGTTGTTGTGCGGCAAGACCTCTATGAAAGCGGCATCACGTCGCTCGAGAAGCTAGCGGCCTACAAGCGCCCAGACGGGGCCAAGCCGATCATCGCGGCCACGGCCATCGGATCGGGCAGTTGGGTCTATGGCACTTATCTGTTTGAAGCACGAGGGCTTGGCGGAAAAGTGAATTGGGTCGCTGGCGGCGGGCAGGAGATCATGTTTCCGTCTCTCGAAACCAAGCAGTTTGATGCCATCATGGCACCGCCAAGTTGGATCATCGAAATCAAGAAAAAGGGCTTTGGCACTCTGATCTACGATACCTCCCAACCGGGGATGTTTGAGAAAGATTTCGGGGGCACGGTTCCGGTGCTGGTCGTCTACACGCTGGCGGACACGATCGAGCAGGACAAGCCGACGGTACAGGCCTTCGTGAACGCGATTTATCGGGCGATGAAGTGGGTCAAAACGACGCCGCTCGCCGAAGTCCAGGCACTGGTTGCGCCCAAGTGGTTTTCTGGAATCGATCCCACCGCCGTTAGCGCAGAGCTTGGCTTTGACAAATTGACTTGGGCATATGACGGAAACATCGACAAAGCCGCCTATGATCGGGGCAGCAGAATTTGGTCCCGCAAGGGTACAGAAATTCCGGAGACTGCATACGAGGACGTTGTCGATATGAGCTTTCTCAATGTAGCGAAGGCAAAATACAAGTGATGTCCGCGCCTGGCCCCAGCCTCGCCGTTGCCCGAGAAACGACGAATGCGGACGCTGGTCGCACTCGGATTGCTGTGCAAGGACTAGTTAAGCGCTTCAGCGCCGGTCGAGGCGATTTTGCTGCCGTCGACAATGTATCATTCGAGGTTCGCCAAGGCGAATTCGTTGCCTTGCTCGGCCCCTCCGGCTGCGGAAAGAGCACGATCCTCAACATGGTGGCCGGGCTCTTGCCACATTCAGGCGGCCGAATTCTCGTCGACGGCGACTTAGTTGATACCGGCAAGGTAAATTCCAACGTCGGTTACGTGTTTCAGCGCGACACACTATTTCCTTGGCGAACGGTCGAGCAGAATATCGGCTACGGGCTCGAAATCTCCGGTATCACGAAGACGGAGCGTTCCGCGCGGGTTGCCGATGCGATTGGAAAGGCCGGGTTGACTGGCTTCGGCCAGAGCTTTCCTCGGATGCTTTCGGGCGGGATGCGTCAGCGGGTGGCCTTAATGCGCACCCTCATCCTCGAACCTGAAATTCTCCTGATGGATGAGCCTTTCGGCGCGCTTGATACTCATACCAAGCTGGAAATGCACAAGACATTGCTCGATATCTGGGAGCGCGAACGGCAGACTGTGCTGTTCGTAACTCACGACCTCGGCGAGGCGCTTACACTGGCCAGCCGCATCATCGTCCTGTCCGCAAGGCCCGGACGGCTGAAGGATGACTTCCAGGTGCCCTTTCCTCGTCCGCGAGATCCAGTCGGGTTGCGCGAAACGGCCGAATTCGGCCGCCTGTATTCTCACATCTGGCATTCGCTTGGCGAAGAGTTTCGCCGTACCAAGGCCGATTGATCATGGCTACCCGTCGTCAGGTGATCGTGCTCTGGCAGATCGCAATTTTCGCTTTTCTGCTTGTGATTTGGCAATGGGGCTTTGAATGGAGCAAAGCAGTTCTGCCAAGAGCCTATGTTCCCAAGATTCTCGACCCGTATTTCGTGGCGAAGCCGTCATTGATCTGGCAGAGCTTCTTGCGGCTTAGCTGCCTCAACGACCCATCGGATTTTCTGGTCTGCTTCAGGAATGCCGATAACAATCTTTGGATAGCGACGCTTGTCACGCTGAAGAATACTTGGTGGGGATTTCTGTTCGGCTCGGCCGCCGGCATCGTCGTTGGCCTCCTCCTCGGACGCTCGGACGTTCTTGCGCGCATATTTGGACCGTTCATTCTGGCGTTCAATTCGATCCCACGCATCGCGCTCGTGCCACTGATCATTCTCATGTTTGGCCTTGGCGATGTGTCGAAGGTGGTGACCGCCGCACTCGTCGTGTTCTTCATCGTGTTCTTTAATACGTTCGAAGGCACGCGGGCGGTCGACAGAGATCAAATTGCCGCCGCCCGCCTATTGGGCGCGAGCGAGCTGACCATCTTGCGTACCGTTGTCATTCCGTCTGCGCTGGCCTGGGTGTTCGCGTCTCTGCTCCCTGCAGTGTCGTTTGCACTTGTCGGCGTGATCGTCGGAGAGTTTATCGGCGCTGAACGTGGCCTCGGCAAGCTCATCATTGAGGCAGAGGCACGCGCCAATGCCAGCGAAATGATGGTCGCGATCTTTATAATGATGATCGTCGGAACCATGCTGGCGCTGCTTGTACAATATTTGCAATCATACCTCTTGCGTTGGCAGCCGCAGTTCGAAAGATCTGCATAAATCGTCGACCGGCAGATGATGGAACAGCGACGATGAATGCGCAATTTGGCACGCTCGCAGCGCGGGTGGGCGGCGGTGAACGTCTCAGCTTAAGTTGCCAAGCCGAGCTGATGGGGGATGTCCGGATCAGGCGGGAGGTTCCGAGTCGTCTCGTCGTCGAGCCAAATCGCAACCCCTGCAGGCGCAGTCGTCCCACTAAGAGATCCCTGGTCAGAGCTCACCCCTTGTCTGATCGGTCTGACTAAGGACGCCCGCGATGGCCAACAATGACTACGATCCAACAGCAGAAGGCGCAGAAACGAATTTCGCTGCGCGGATGTCCTATAGCGATTATCTGCGATTGGAGACCATTCTCAGCGCGCAGCATCCGCTGTCGGATGCGCACGATGAGATGCTGTTCATTGTGCAGCATCAGGCCTCGGAGCTCTGGATGCGACTTGCCATTCATGAATTGGGTGCGGCCCGCGACGCGATTGCACGCGACGCCGTCGCGCCGGCAATGAAAATGCTGGCGCGCGTCTCACGTATCTTCGAACAGTTGAACAGCGCATGGGACGTGCTGCGCACGATGACGCCAAGCGAGTATACGCATTTCCGGGCGAAGCTCGGACAGTCGTCCGGCTTCCAATCCCGTCAGTACCGCCTCATCGAATATGTTTTGGGCAATCGCAATCCAGCCATGCTGAAGCCGCACGCGCATGATGCGGAGGCGACACGGCTTCTTGAGAGGGAGCTCACAATCCCAAGCCTGTACGACGAGGTGCTGCGCCTCGGCAACCGCAAGGGGCTTGCGATTCCGCGCTCCGTACTGGAACGTGATGTCCGTGAAACGCATCGCCTCAACGATGCAGTGGTCGAGGCCTGGCGCTGTGTCTATGAGGCGCCGGAAACGCATTGGCTGCTCTACGAGCTTGCTGAGAAGCTCGTCGACTTCGAGGACTATTTCCGCCGTTGGCGCTTTAACCATGTGACCACCGTGGAGCGCATCATCGGCTTCAAACGAGGTACGGGAGGCACCGGCGGCGTCAGCTATCTCAAGCGAATGCTGGAGGTCGAACTATTCCCGGAACTCTGGCGCGTCCGAACGGTCCTATGAGCACTACAGAAAACAGATTGCGCGTTTACGAACAGACAAAGCCGCTGTTCAACATTCCGGACGGTGTGACATATCTGGATGGCAATTCGCTTGGTCCGCTGCCGCTTAGCACGGCTGATCGAATGGGCCGCGTCATCCAGCAGCAGTGGGGCGTCGAGCTGATCCGCGCCTGGAATACTGCCGGCTGGTATGTGCAGCCGCGCAAGCTGGGTGATCGGATTGCACGGCTTATTGGCGCTGAAACTGGGTCTGTCACCGTTGGCGATACGCTGTCGTTGAAGGTCTATCAGGCGCTCTCCGCCGCGCTCGAGATGAATCGTGATCGCAAAATCGTGTTGTCGGATACCGGCAATTTCCCGACCGATCTTTATATGGCCGAAGGCTTGATCGCGACCTTGGGACGCGGGCACCAATTGCGGCTCGTTCGGCCTGAGGAGATAGAGGAATCGCTGTCCGAGGAAATCGCGGTGCTCTATATCACGGAGGTGGACTATCGCACGGGGCGGCGTCATAACATGGCCGAGCTCACCGCAAGAGCCCACGCACTGGGCATCGTCACTGTCTGGGACCTCGCACATTCTACCGGCGCGTTGCCCGTCGATCTCGCACGCGTTGGCGCCGACTTCGCGGCCGGATGCACCTACAAGTATCTCAACGGCGGCCCTGGGGCGCCGGCGTTTCTCTACATTGCGCCGCGCCATGCTGATCACGCGCGGCCTGCTCTGTCGGGCTGGATGGGCCACGCCAAGCCCTTCGCCTTCGATCTCGGCTATGCACCAGCAGTTGGCATTGAGCGCATGAGGATCGGCACTCCGCCCGTGCTCGCTATGGCAGCGCTGGAAGCCTCGCTCGATATCTGGGACCGCATCGACATGCATGAAGTCCGCGCTCGCTCGCTCGAGCTCGCCGATCTGCTGATTGGCGAAGTCGAGCGTCTCTGCCCGCAGCTCAGGCTGGTGACGCCGCGCTCGCATGAAGAGCGAGGCTCACAGGTTTCGTTCGCATTTGAAAGGGGCTACGCAGCGATGCAAGCCCTGATTGCCCATGGCGTGATCGGCGACTTTCGGGCGCCCGACATCATGCGGTTCGGTATCACCCCGCTTTATATCGGCAAGGCCGAAGTGATGAGAGCAATCGAGGTGATCGAGCGGGTATTTACGCGGGAGCTTTGGCGGCGGCCAGAATATGACGTTGTGCATGCCGTGACATGAGCGCTTAGCAATGCGTGCGTCTCCACCAAGTCTGCTCACACACAATACCCTGCTGCGAGATAGCAGGTACTCGTCTGGCGGGTGTCCCTTTCCCCGACACAAAATCGTGTTACAGTCTGTGCATACTAGTGCTCGCTGGGATTTTGCATCACCTTCCCTTGGCTGGCTAAACGCCGCTCGCATCGGTTTTTCAAGCGGGCGGCGTTTTTGCCTTTTTGTGTTTACCGCCTTGAGCCAAACGAAAAAGCCCCGGTTTGCCGCCGGGACCTCCCTTTTCCGATATACGCATTTAAGCTGTGTCGGGTGGGACTGAGGAAGCACCCGACGATCTCCGCCTAACCGCGGTGTCCTAATTCATCGTTACGGAGTCCGAATTAGGATTGAACCTACAGATAGGCATGCATGCCGTTCCCGAGCGCCCCCGGCGAGGAGCTCCGCTCCTCGTTCCGCGACGGATCGAAGCAGGATGGAGTGCGTCGTTTCGGCGTAGAGAAGAAGGGAGTGTTCGAATGAACGGTGCCTTCTGGTTATTGCTCTTACTAGCCCGGCTTATCGGTGTCGGAAACGACTGAAACTCCGAAATTTGAGCGGGATCACCCTAACGTTTTTTGGAACGACTAAAATGCGCGAGCACCTAGTGGTTCAGCTCAGTGATTTTGACTCTTTGCGGTGGCTGGATAGGCGCGGCCGAGTTTGGCGCGTGCTTTGTCAGGTTGCGAACATCCACTTGATGCGAGCTCGAGTTTTGCTTCGCCGGCTTTGCCATGCTGCGATCTCGTTTCGGGACCTTTTGGGGTCGTCGATGCGGCGGCCAAGACACTGGCGCTGAAACACGCTGATCTCGCACTCGACCATGATGAGCCAACTGGCGTGTTTCGGGGTGTAGTGACCTGCCGGCCAAGCCGTCTGGCCCCCTCGCCCGCAACCGTCGAATTTTTTGGTCGCGCGCCTTCCGGCGCCGTCGTCGCAATGCCCACTTCCCGATCGAAATTATTTCGAAAAATGATAAGAAAAGGCGCGTCACGGAAAGCGACCAGAAAGATCTGCTGTCATCGGCAAATCAAGCAGACTTCATGATCTTCACGGTCCCGAACGGTATGCTACAATGTGCATTACACGGAGTGCCCAAGCCCCATCTTTCGTCGACGTGACCTGCCACTCATCATGTGGGACAAAACGGCGTGTGGCAGTTTTAGCCTACCGATCAAATAGCCTTGTGCTGCGTTGCAGCCGAGTTTGGGCAACCACGACCATTGCTGCTCCGTTTCGATACCCTCGGCCAGCAGCGGTATTCCAAGACTCCTGGTCCTGCTCACGATGGCACGCATGATCGCGTCGGAGCGCTGGTTGGTTCCAAGCTCCGCGACGAAGGGGCGATCGACTTTGATGCGATCGAATAGGAAAGCGTGGAGGTAATCGACTGACTTGGCTTCACGAGGAATACCACGCCTATCTGCAGGCTGCTGACGAGCCGCGTCGCGGCGACCTCGATAGCCGAGGCAATCTTACGATGGCAGGGCTTCTTGATTTCTGCAAATTCTTCCTGGCCACCTGTGTTGACCAGGTCAACTTCATGGCCGGGCTTTTGGAGCCGGAAGAATTACTGAGGCGGATGGAGATTTGGACCGAGGAGGAGACGCGTGCAAAGCGCCTTCCAAAGGGTTCATGGCCTTTGCTGCGCGAAGCGGTCATGGCGGGCGAATATGCTCGGGGCCCTGCGCGCGGCCTCACCGGCTACAAAGAGCGCCAGGCGCGGGCGGTGCTCAACTCCCTTATTGAAAAGGGTTACCTCGTCTCGTCCACAACACGCTCGCCGGTGAAGCTCGGCTTCCCAACTGCGGTTGTCGATCGTTGGTTTCCAACACTGTATCAGCCAACCGCTTAGAGCCACACGCCAGCCCGCTGCAGATTCGGTCCTGTTACCGCCGCCTCAGAAATTCCGGTATCGAAGGCGGAACCCTGGGGTCAACATTGGGTGTAACCGGCATGAGCCCCCCACCTGGGCATCGCGCGAATGAGCTGCGATACAGCCTGGCATGAACTGTTTTTTGGA
>NZ_JAKLUA010000086.1 GCF_022012435.1 Bradyrhizobium zhengyangense | reverse complement strand
CGCGGCGTTGCTGCCAGGTTGAAGGATCACGCGCCTCATGCGTAAGCCCCGAGCAATTTGCGCTGCTTGGCGGCTGCGTCATCGCGCATCTCCGCCGCCGAGGCGTCCGGATCACCGCAATAGAACGTACCGCCGGTCCACATCGCGTGCATGATCACAGCGAGCTTGCGCGCCACCGCCACCGTCGCCTTGCGGTGCGACGAGCGCTTGGCCAGCGCCAGCCCCCACGCCTTGACCTTGTCCTTTTTCTTGTAGCGGGTCAGCAACGCGCTCGCCGCCTCGTACAGCGCCCGCCGCACGTCGCCATCGCCCGCCTTGCTGATCCGGCCCTTGACGTCGATCGAGGAGCCGGACTGCCAGCGCCGCGAGGTCAGGCCAAAATACGCCGCCACGTCGCGCGAGCGCTTGAAGCGGGAGGGATCGTCGACCGCGGTCATGAAGCTCAGGGCCGCGATCGGGCCGACACCGGGAATCTGCATGAAGCGCCGGCACAGCTCATGGCCGGCGACCAGGCGAACCACCAGATCGTGCAGCCGGCAGTACTCCTTCCACAACGCGGCGCGCGCATTCAACATGGCATCGATCAGCTCGCTGACCAACGCATCGTGCGCCACCGCCTCGCGTACGGCTTGCGCAAAACCGCCGCGCCCGACCCGGTTCAGCCGGATGCCAAACACTTTCAGCGAATGCCGGATCGCGTTCTCCAGGTCCAGAAACTTGCGCTTCAGATTGCGCCGGTGCGTCAACAACAGCCGCAGCCGGTAGCAGGCCTCGCTCTTGATATGCGCCTTTCTGAACCAGCCGGTGCGCATGATGTGGGCAATCCCGAGCGCGTCCGCCCGGTCGGTCTTGTTGCGCTGCGCCTTCAGCGCCGCACGCACGTGCAAGGTTTCCAAGCACACCGCCGGCAGGCCGAGCTTCAACAGCTCCGGATGCAGCCAGGGCGACAGCGAGCCCGCCTCGTGACCGAGCCGCCGCAAGCGGCCAAGATACGGCGCAAGCGCCGCCTTGATCGT
>NZ_JAKLUA010000085.1 GCF_022012435.1 Bradyrhizobium zhengyangense | reverse complement strand
CCGGTGATTGCGCTACGCTCTGACCTCAAGGTGGTGCTGGCGACACAGCCGGTCGATTTCCGCAAGTCGGTGCATACGCTGTCGGCACTGGTGAGCGAAGCGCTGCGTGCGAATCCGTGTTGTGGGGACGTCTTCGTGTTCCGCAGCAAACGCACGGACAGAGTGAAGCTTCTGGCGTGGGACGGCAGCGGCATGGTGCTGATGACGAAGTGGTTGCACCAGGGGCACTTCACCTGGCCGCCGATCCGCGAAGGCGTGGTGCATCTGACTGCGACACAGCTCGCGATGCTGCTCGACGGACTCGAGTGGACGCGCGTCTCGCCCAAGCCGGTGAAGCAGCCGGCCGTTGTCGGCTGAGAGGAGAGGATTTCGCTGGAGCCTGCGCCGCGCGGATGTATGGTCCATTTATGGCGATTCGCCCGGACGTCCTCTCGACTGATCCCGCCGCTCTAACAGAGATGGTGCTCGCGCTCGACGCCGAGAACGAGAAGCTGCGTGTTGCGATGCAGACGCTCAAGGAGATGATCTTCGGGAAGCGCTCGGAACGGCTTGCCACGCTCGTGGCCGAGCAGCTTGAGCTTGAGCTTGACGATCTTGAGACCAGTGTCACGCCGCCGGCAGCTGCCAACGACGATGCACCTGCGGTGAAGCCGTCCGATAAGCTACGTAAGAAGGCGCGCCGCAACATCGGCGCGTTGCCCAAGCATCTGCCGCGCTGTGAGCAGGTCCTGGAGCCGGAGGTGACGGCCTGCCCGTGCTGCCAGGGCCAGCTTCACAAGATCGGCGAGGACGTCAGCGAGGTGTTGGAGTGATCCCGGCGCTCCTGCGCGTGCTGCGCACGATCCGTCCCAAATACGGCTGCCGCGGCTGCACCGATGGCGTGGTCCAAGCCAAAGTGCTGCCGCGCCTGATTGAGGGCGGCATGGCGTCGACGGCCCTCGTGAGCCATGTGGTGGTCTCGAAGTTCGCCCGGTATTTGCCGCTGTACCGGCAAGTTCAGATCCTGGCCGGCCACGGCATCCATCTTGACCGCGCGACACTCGCGGTTGGGTCAAACGTACCGCCTTGTGGCTCAGGAGCCTTTATGAGCTGCAGCTGCGGATCATTCAGGCTGCGCCGCGCGTGTTCTGCGACGAGACGCCGATGCCGGTGCTTGATCCAGGACGACAT
>NZ_JAKLUA010000084.1 GCF_022012435.1 Bradyrhizobium zhengyangense | reverse complement strand
CCGGTGATTGCGCTACGCTCTGACCTCAAGGTGGTGCTGGCGACACAGCCGGTCGATTTCCGCAAGTCGGTGCATACACTGTCGGCACTGGTGAGCGAAGCGCTGCGTGCGAATCCGTATTGTGGTGACGTCTTCGTGTTCCGCAGCAAACGCACGGACAGAGTGAAGCTTCTGGCGTGGGACGGCAGCGGCATGGTGCTGGTGACGAAGTGGTTGCACCAGGGGCACTTCACCTGGTCGCTGATCCGCGAAGGCGTGGTGCATCTCAGTGCGACACAGCTCGCAATGCTGCTCGACGGACTCGAGTGGACGCGCGTCTCGGCCAAGCTCGTGAAGCAGCCGGCAATTGTCGGCTGAGAGGAGAGGATTTCGCTGGAGCCTGCGGCGCGCGGAGGTATGGTCCATTTATGGCGATACGCCCCGGGACGTTTCCCGACTGATCCAGCCGCTCTAACGGAGATGGTGCTCGCGCTCGACGCCCAGAACGAGAAGCTGCGTGTTGCGGTGCAGACGCTCAAGGAGATGATCTTCGGGAAGCGCTCGGAACGCCTTGCCACGCTCGTGGCCGAACAGCTTGCGCTTGAGCTTGACGATCTTGAGACCAGTGTCACGCCGCCTGCAGCTGCCAACGACGATGCACCTGCGGTGAAGCCGTCCGATAAGCTACGTAAGAAGGCGCGCCGCAACATCGGCGCGTTGCCCAAGCATCTGCCGCGCTGTGAGCAGGTCCTGGAGCCGGAGGTGACGGCCTGCCCGTGCTGCCAGGGCCAGCCTCACAAGATCGGCGAGGACGTCAGCGAGGTGTTGAACGTGATCCCGGCGCTCCTGCGCGTGCTGCGCACGATCCGTCCCAAATACGGCTGCCGCGGCTGCACCGATGGCGCGGTCCAGCCAAAGTGCTGCCGCGCCTGATTGAGGGCGGTATGGCCTCGACGGCCCTCGTGAGCCATATGGTGGTCTCGAAGTTCGCCTGGTATTTGCCGCTGTACCGGTAAGTTCAGATCCTGGCCGGCCACGGCATCCATCTTGACCGCGCGACACTCGCCGGTTGGGTCAAACGTACCGCCTGGTGGCTCAGGAGCCTTTATGAGCTGTAGCTGCGGATCATTCAGGCTGCGCCGCGCGTGTTCTGCGACGAGACGCCGATGCCGGTGCTTGATCCAGGACGACAT
>NZ_JAKLUA010000083.1 GCF_022012435.1 Bradyrhizobium zhengyangense | reverse complement strand
TGGCGCGCTACATCAACCAGACGTTAGGTATTTGGTTGAAGCGAAAGTACAAGCGCTTCCATCACCGTTTAGGACGCGCGCGTCTCTTCCTGGAGAAGATCGCGCGTGAGAACCGCAGGCTCTTTGTGCATTGGCAACTCGGCGATGGCGGCAAGATTGCCTGATGGGAGCCGGGTGAGGCGAGAGTCTCACGCCCGGTTCTGCGAGAGGCTGGAGGTGAAATCCCTCCGGCCTACTCACCCCACCATCCGGATCCTGGCGAAGGGCAAATGCACGACCGGCCGGATCTGGACGTATGTGCGGGATGACCGGCCGTTCGCCGGGCCTGCGCCGCCGGCGGCGGTCTATTATGCCTCGGGCAACCGACGGGGCGAACATCCTCAGAGGCATCTGGCCGCCTTCGCCGGCATTCTGCAGGCGGATTGCTATGGCGGCTTCGAGCCGTTGTTCGATCCAAAAAGGAAAGCAATGCCGATCACGCCGGCATTTTGCCTGGCCCATGCGCGGCGGGGATTCTTCGAGCTGGCTGACATCGAGAAAGCCGCCCGGGAAGGCAAGGGCAAACCGGTCTCCCCGATCGCGCTGGAGGCGGTCAGGCGTCTTGACGCCCTGTTCGAGATCGAGCGCGCCATCAACGGCCGTGGTGCCGACGAGCGGCGTGCTGTGCGCCAGGAGCGGAGCAAGCCGCTGCTCGACGACATGCACGCCTGGCTGCTCCGCGAGCGAGAAAGCCTCTCCCGCTCCGCCGAGGTCCTGAAGCCCATGAACTACATGCTCAAGCGCTGGGACGGCTTCGTCCGCTTCCTCGACGATGGCAGGATCTGCTTGATCAACAATTGCGCTGAGCGTGCATTGAGAGGCATTGCCTTGGGAAGGCGCAACTGGACCTTCGCTGGCAGCCAACGTGGCGCCGACCGTGCCGCTATCATGCTGACGATGATCACGACCTGTCGCCTCAACGACGTCGATCCCAAGGCTTGGCTCGCCGACGTCCTCGCCCGGATCGCCGATCTTCCCACCTCGCGTCTGCGCGAACTGCTGCCCTGGGAATGGAAGCTCCTGCACCAAGCCGGCAAGTCCGCCGATCAGCAAGCCGCCTGACCTTCACGCAACGCCATCGTAGAACTCGCCGTGCTCGCGCGCATGCGTCAATCAGGCGGCCTTCGTCGTATGCGTAC
>NZ_JAKLUA010000082.1 GCF_022012435.1 Bradyrhizobium zhengyangense | reverse complement strand
CGCATCACGCCGTCTGCGATCGTTGGCCAAACGAACTTGCAACCTTCAAGACGCTTGTGCACCAACACCAGGCCCGTTCGATCCCAGACCAAAATCTTGATCCGGTCCGCTCGTTTCGATCGGAACACGAAGGCTGCGCCGCTGAACGGGTCGAGACGAAGCATCTCCTGCACCTTCGCTGCAAGCCCATCGTGGCCACAGCGGAAGTCGATCGGCCGCGTCGCGATGTAAATCTTCAGATCAGCACCGGCCGCGATCATCGTGACGCTCGCACCGCGCGGATCACCCGGGACAATTGCTCGGCATCAATAGCCGTATCCGTCCGCAGCACGACATCACCGATCGCGATCTCAAGCTTGATCGCCGCAGCCTGACGCTCCAACGCACGTTCCACGACCAGCGGCGCAAATGTCGGCGGGGACGCCTCACACAGCGGCAACATCCCTCGCTGTCGAAACCGCCGTCGCCAATCGTAGATCTGCCAGCGCGTCGCTCCGTGCTTGCGCGCCACCTCGGATACCTGGGCACCGGGTAGCAGACTCTCAGCAGCGATCCGGGCTCTCTCTGCTTCCGACCGAACTCGACGTCCTGACGGCCCTTCAAGGATCTCCAACCGGCTCACCGACCCTGCCGATCAGACGTCCAAATGGACGTCCTTTTTGCTGTCCAATCCCATCTCAAACCTCCGTCCCAAGCCGGAGGCTTCTTCGCATAGATATCCAGATCCCGAAGCAAGGGTTCCGGCTGAGCGCTTACCGATCAACTACATGCTCAGGCGTTGGGAGGGCTTCGCCCGCTTCCTCGACGATGGCAGGATCTGCCTGACCAACAATTGTGCTGAGCGCGCATTGAGAGGTATCGCATTGGGAAGGCGCAACTGGACCTTCGCCGGCAGCCAGCGTGGTGCCGACCGTGCCGCCATCATGCTGACGATGATCACGACCTGTCGTCTCAATGACGTCGATCCCAAGGCCTGGCTCGCCGACGTCCTCGCCCGGATCGCCGATCTTCCCACATCGCGGCTGCACGAACTGCTGCCCTGGGAATGGAAGCTCCTGCGCCAAGCCGATAAGCCAACCGATCAGCAAGCCGCCTGACCTTCACCCAACGCCATCATAGACCCCGCCGTGCCCATCGCGCATCCGTCAATCAGGCGGTCTTCGTCGTATGCGTACTCTGGGACAGCGACTTCCTCGACCTCGTCGAAGAGGCGCATCTCACCTTCGAAGGCAAGTCCGACGGTGAAATCGCCTTCGG
>NZ_JAKLUA010000081.1 GCF_022012435.1 Bradyrhizobium zhengyangense | reverse complement strand
TGTTTAGTCCGGAGACATGGCTGACACCTGTTCGGACACATCACTGACAGGTTGGCCATTGGTCAAGTCGATTGATGCGACCTGCCAGCTGGCAAAGAAGATGCCGTAGTGGCCGTCTCGATCCAGCGGTCTGATGGCAAGCCGTTCGCAGGCGAAAGCCTGAGGAACTTTCCAGAAGCGTCCCTTGAAGGAGATGTAGGGTCTTGTCGAGGAGACCCTGCGCACGATCTCGCCGCTGTCGTATTCGACATTGGGAACGCGGGCCGGCATGGCGCGGGCGCTCGGCCGGAAGCGATCGGCAGGGACCTGCATATCGAGGCCCTGATGGGGGCGCTCCAAATTGTAGACCGGCCGCCAGGCATCGAAGGCGCGCTGGACTTCCGAGAGCGTGCGGAAACGACGCATGGCGAAGACCTCAGCCTTCAGCGTGCGATGGAAGCGTTCGTTCTTGCCGCGGGCCTGCGGATGGCATGGTCTGGCGTGCACCACCCTGACGCCAAGTTTGAGCAGCCACACCTTCAGTGCGGTCCAGCGAACGCCGGACGTATCGCCCCAGGGTGAGCCGTTGTCGGTGTAGAAGGCCTCCGGCAGCCCATAGCAGCGGAACGTCGCCGTCAGGTGATCTTGCACGGTGAGACGCTGTTCGTCGGCACAGGCCTTCAGGCATAGGACGTAGCGCGAGTGATCGTCGACGATTGTCAGCGGATGGCACCGCGTTCCGTTGGCGAGCGGTAGGTGGCCCTTGAAGTCCATCTGCCACAAAAGATTGGGAGCTTCCTTCTCGAAGCGGTGCCCTGGATTGGGCGGCGCATTCTCGCTCGGCTTGATCCGGCCGTTCCGGTATAGGATCCGGTGCACCGTCGACGGCACCGGTACTGTCCGTCCTTCCCGCTTCAGGCAATGGGCGATCTTGCGCGCTCCCCAGGCTGGATGCTTGTCGCGCACAGCCACAACCTGCGCCTCGAGCCCAGCCTCGCTGCGCTTGGGCATTGCATGCGGGCGCCGAGACCGGTCAGCGAGCTCCCGGTCGCCGGCCTGCCAGCGCCGCAGCCATTTGTAGCCGACGTCAGGACTGATGTTGAACCGACGGCACAGCTCGCGCCGGTTGGCGCCTTCCTGCAAAGCCAACCGCACGAACTCGTGGCGCTGATCCATTGCTGACACCTCACTCCAAGGCATGGACGGCCTCCCGAATCGGACCAATCCAGCCAATGTTGATGTGTCAGCTATGTCTCCGAACACCCGTCAGTGATCTGTCCGGGCTAAACA
>NZ_JAKLUA010000080.1 GCF_022012435.1 Bradyrhizobium zhengyangense | reverse complement strand
ATGGATATAGGAGCCGGTCCGTCGGGGGCCTCGACCGCAGGCATTTACCTGTCGAGCGACGCAAACATCACCACCTCGGACACGCTGCTGACGACGGTCAGCTCCGGCGCACTGACCAGCGTCGGCCAGACCGGCTATTACGACCATCAGAGCCTGTCGGTCATGCTTCCAGGCAACCTCGCGCCTGGCACCTACTATCTCGGTGGCATCGCCGACTACACCAACCAGGTCAGCGAGAGCAACGAAACCAATAACACCTACAATACCGTCAAGATTACGGTGACCGCGCCGATCCAGCCTGACCTCTCGGAATATCTCGGCGTCGCCAACACCACCGTCGCGGCAGGCAACAACGTCACCGTCGATGCCTATGCGATGGATATAGGAGCCGGTCCGTCGGGGGCCTCGACCGCAGGGATTTACCTGTCGAGCGACGCAAACATCACCACCTCCGACACACTGCTGACGACGGTGAACTCCGGCGCACTGACCAGTGTCGGCCTGACCGGCTATTACGACCATCAGACCCTGTCGGTCATGCTTCCGGGCAACCTCGCGCCTGGCACCTACTATCTCGGCGGCATCGCCGACTACGACAACCAGGTCAGTGAGAGCAACGAAACCAACAACACCTACAATACCGTCAAGATCACGGTTAGCGCGCCGGTCCAGCCTGACCTCTCGGAATATCTCGGCGTCACCAACACCACCGTCGCGGCAGGCCACAGCGTCACCGTCGATGCCTATGCGATGGATATAGGAGCCGGCCCATCGGGAGCCTCGACCGCAGGCATTTACCTGTCGAGTGACGCCACGATCACCACCTCCGATACACTGCTGACGACGGTCAGCTCCGGCGCACTGACCAGCGTCGGCCAGACCGGCTATTACGACCATCAGAGCCTGTCGGTCATGCTTCCGGGCAACCTCGCGCCCGGCACCTACTATCTCGGCGGCATCGCCGACTACAACAACCAGGTCAGCGAGAGCAACGAAGCCAACAACACCTACAATACCGTCAAGATTACGGTGACCGCGCCAGTCCAGCCTGACCTCTCGGAGTATCTCGGCGTCGCCAACACCACCGTCGCGGCAGGCCACAGCGTCACCGTCGATGCCTATGCGATGGATATAGGAGCCGGGCCGTCGGGGGCCTCGACCGCAGGGATTTACCTGTCGAGCGACGCCACCATCACCACCTCCGACACGCTGCTGACGACGGTCAACTCCGGCGCACTGACCAGTGTCGGCCAGACCGGCTATTACGACCATCAAACCCTGTCGGTCATGCTTTCGGGCAACCTCACGCCCGGCACCTACTA
>NZ_JAKLUA010000008.1 GCF_022012435.1 Bradyrhizobium zhengyangense | reverse complement strand
GTGCGCCGGGGCCCCTCACCCGGATTGCACAGGCGCGCAATTGCGCGCCTGTGCAATCCGACCTCTCCCCGTTGGGGAGAGGTGAAACACGGGACCGCCGACCAAACCTAATTTCATCGCGCTTTAGTTCGCGATCGCGCTCGCTGCGATGTTCACCGTCAGCGCCAGCAGGGCCGTGTTGTAGATGAAAGACACGATGCCATGCGCCGTGGCGGTGCGCCGGATGGTCTTGTCGGTGATGCCGACGTCGGAGACCTGCGCAGTCATGCCGATCACGAACGAGAAATAGACGAAGTCCCAATAGTCGGCGTGGTCTTCCTTGTCGCCGCTCGGAAACTGCAATCCGCCCACCGGAGCGCGATAATAGTCATGCGCGTAGTGCAGCGCGAAGGTGGTGTGTACGGCCGCCCAGGACAGCACAATCGTGGTGATTGCGATGGTCAGCTCTGTGGCGCCGCGATGGACGCCGAGCTCGGCGACGATCGCAGCGATGCTCGCGAACGCGCCGATCGCCGTCACCAGCAGGATGACGAAGCGGCCGTCGTCCTGCATCGCGGCGCCGCGGCGGATGTGCTGGTGGTCGTTGCACAGCATCATCGTGTAGACCAGCACGAGATAGACCGCGATCAGCGCATCCCAGCCGAATAGCAGCCGCGTCACCAGCCGGTACGAACCGGGAATGAGCAGGCAGACGAGGACGCCGACGGCAAGCGAGATGAAGGTCCGCGGTCGCGCGTAGATCAGCCGCATCGGCCGCGACATCTGGCGGAAGCGGGCGAGGACGGGATCTTCTTTGTCAGTGGCCATGATCGGTGATGGCTCTCTCGCTACCGCCGCAGCGGCGGTCTGCTCCCTCGCCCCGCTTGCGGGGAGAGGCGAAGATCGTCAGTTCTTCCGCTCGGCGACGAAGTGCGCGGCGGCTTGCAGCACGGTGGCGCGGTCGCCGAAGATCGAGATGGCGCTGTCGGCGCGGGCCAGCAGATCGCGCACGCGCTGCTTGGCGCCGTCGATGCCGAGCTGGGTCACGAAGGTGGTCTTGCCGAGCGCGGCATCGGCGCCGGCCGGCTTGCCGAGCGCGGCCGCATCGCCTTCGACGTCGAGCAGATCGTCGGCGATCTGGAAGGCTTCACCGAGTGCGCGGCCGTAATCGTCGAGCGCCTGATATTCCTGCACCGAAGCCTGGCCGAGCAGCGCGCCGGCGATGCAGCCATAGCGGAGCAGCGCGCCGGTCTTCATCTGCTGAATACGGGCGACGTCGATCGGCTCGTTGCCGCCAAAGCGGCCTTCGCCGGCGAGGTCGAGAATCTGGCCGCCGACCATGCCGCCGATGCCCGCGCAACGCGCCAGCGCGCGCGTCAGCAGCAGTCGCACATTGGCGTCGCGATGCACCTCGTCGCGGGTGATGATGTCGAAGGCGATCGTCAGCAAGCCGTCGCCGGCGAGGATCGCGGTCGCGTCATCGGTCTGCTTGTGCAGGGTGGGCCGGCCGCGGCGCAGGTCCGAATTGTCCATCGCCGGCAGATCGTCATGGATCAGCGAATAGCAATGGATGCATTCCAGCGCTGCGCCGACGAGCAGAGCCGCCTCGCGGGGAACGCCGAACACGGCCGCACTTTCGACCACCAGGAACGGCCGCAGGCGCTTGCCGCCGTTGAGGCTCGAATAGCGCATGGCGTCCATCAGCCGCTTGGGGCGGGCGATCTCATCGTGCAGGATGTCGTCCGACAGCAAACGCCCGAGCAAGGCTTCGGTGTCATCAGCGGTCTTGTCCAGACGCTTGGCGAAATCGGACGGGGACGTGCCGGTCATCAAGAAAGGCTCCAGAACTAAAAATTCGGCGGACAATCCTTTATGCGCCCGTTCCAGTCAATCGTTTGGAAGGCCTAAAAAGTGCTGGAAAAGGCCCGAATTATCACAGACTTAATGCCGGGATCCGTGACCGCGTTTCATTTCCCGCCGGAAAGGCCGAATTGCGCATCGTCAAAATCCTGCTGGTAGCGCTCGCGATCGTGGCTCTCGCGCCCTATGTGGTCGCGCCGTTCTACCGCACCGGTCACCCGGTTTCGACGCTGATGGCCTGGCGCTCGCTGACGGGCGCGCCGATGCATCGCGAATGGATCGATCTGGCCGAGATGTCGCCTTACCTGCCGCGCTCGGTGGTGGCGGCCGAGGATGCCCATTTCTGCAAGCATCACGGCATCGATTGGGGCGCGCTGCGCGAGGCGATCAACGATGCGCAGGAGGACGGCACCGCCTTCCGCGGCGCCTCCACGATCACCCAGCAGGTGGCGAAAAACCTGTTCCTCTGGCAGGGGCGGGATTTCGTCCGCAAGGCGCTGGAGTTTCCGCTGGCGCTCTGGATCGATTTCGTCCTGCCCAAGCACCGGATCCTGGAAATTTACCTCAACATCGCCGAGCTCGGGCCCCAGGGCCAGTTCGGGGCGGAGACCGGCAGCGCCTATGCTTTCGGCAAGTCGGCCGCAAACCTCTCCCCCCGGGAGGCGGCCCTTCTGGCCTCGATCCTGCCGAATCCGGTCAAACGCAGCGCCAGGGCCCCGGGGCCGGGCGTCAGGCGGCTGGCCGGGACCTATGTGGCCAGGGCGCAGGCGTCTTCGCTTTTGACCTGCTGGCGGGAAAATCGCTGATTTCGGGCCCTTTTTGGGCGCATTTTCCGCTCCTGAACCCTAGCTTTACGGCCAGCCTTCCTCTATAAGCCCGGCCTTGATCGGCATTCAGCTCGCCTCGTATTGCGGGTGCTGAGCCGTCCCCTCGCGGACGATGCCCGGATGAACACCAATCCCTAGAGGATATTGAAATGGCCGTTCCGAGACGTAAAACTTCGCCGTCGCGCCGTGGCATGCGCCGCTCGGCAGACGCCATCAAGAAGCCGACCTACGTGGAAGACAAGGACTCCGGTGAGCTCCGTCGTCCGCACCATCTCGACCTCAAGACCGGCATGTACAAGGGCCGTCAGGTCCTGAAGAAGAAAGAGTCCTAAGGACTCTTCTCAGGCAGGGTTATCCTCAATCAGGATGACGTGACCCGCCTGATTTCGGCCGAACCATGAGATATGACAGTAACGGCGGCGGAGCGGATGCTTCGCCGCCGCGTTGTCCTGCCCGGACATCTTGATCGAGAAGGCGCATTGCCGATGGTCGGTTTCCCGCTGCTTCTGATTCCGCTTGCGGTCTACAACATCATCGCCTTCCTGATGCCCAGCGTGTCCTTCTCGGACGTGCTGTTCAAGGTGCCGATGATCACGGGCGTGGCCTGGCCGGTCACGCTGGCCGATCTGCTGCTGGCGCTCGGCGTGCTGCTGCTGCTGCTCGAAGTGGTCAAGGGCGCGCGGCCCGGCGCGAAATTCCTCATGGATCATCTGCTGTCGCTGATCATCTTCGGCGCCGCCGCGGCCGAATTCGTGATGTGGCCGAAATTCGGCAACTCGACCTTTTTTCTTCTGGTGCTGCTCTCGATGGCCGATTTCCTCGGCGGTATCGCGCAACGCACACGCCGCCGCATTGCCTATGTGGCCACGGAGACGGTGACAGTGCCGCGCAAGGCCAAGCGTCAGGCCGAGGCGCCGCCGCCAGCGTCAACGTTCGAGCCGAAGCTCGATCCCGCGCCGGCACCGCAGCCTGAGCGGCCCGCACCCTCGGCGCAATCGGTGGCCGAATCCGTCTTGATGGATCATCCCGCACCGAAGCCGGGCATCGCGCCGTCGCCGGAAATTCCCTCACCGCATTTGCAGCCGGGCAACGGCACGCCGTCCTCGCCCGAAGAACCGCGCTGAGCGGCGCTACGCCACCTGACGCGTGCGTGAGCTGACGCTGGGAAGCGGGAGCTTGCTGCGATAGGCCGTGCGAGCGTCCTCGGACGAGCCGCGGCGCAGCCGGCTCGCCTGGGGCAGGTGCTCGGCATTGGCGATCAGCTGGGTGACGAAGCTCGGATCGGGGCGCGTCAGCTTCACCTTGCGGACCAGCTGCAAGACCGGCGTGAGCGGGACCAGCGCGGTACTCGCTTCCCGCGTTGTTTCTTCGATCTGATCCCAATTCACCATCGCAACACCGCTGATCCGGTTGAACTGGCCCGTTTTGGGACGCAGGCGCCGGTGCATATGATGGTCTCGCAAGGGCTATGCCGGCCGAGCCTATTCCGTTCCGCGGGCGTCGGAAACGTGGTTTCCAAATTGTTTATGAACTTTGCCTAGGGTCGGAGACGAATCTGGCCGTATCCTGTGCCGGCTCAGGACTCCCCGCTGTCCCGAAACGAGGCGCTTTTGACCCCCGCATTGCCGCAAGCCTCCGAAATCCTCGCCGCCCTCGGCCAGGCCGTGTTCGTCTGGGATCTCGCCAGCGACGCGATCGTCTGGGGTGAGCAGGTCGGCGCCATCTTCCCCGGCATTCCCGCCGAGCGGCTCGCCACCGGCGCCGAGTTCGCCAAGCTGATCGAGCCTGCGCAAGGCTTGCGGGCCGCCGCGCTGGCGCAAACGTCCGCCGTGCACGGCGCTGACGGCACGCCCTACCGGGTCGAATATGGCGTGCGCATGAGCGCTTCCGATCCGGTGGTCTGGATCGAGGAGACCGGCCGCTGGTTCGCCGGCGCCGACGGTCGCCCGACGCGCGCGATCGGCTCCGTCCGTATCAACAACGAGCGGCATGCCCGCGACGAGGAATTGGCGAGGCTTGCCCGGCTCGATCCACTGACGGGCGAGCTCAACCGTTTGCATCTGATCGCGGCGCTGGCCGAAGCAATCGAGGAGACGAGCCGTTTCCGCTCGACCGCGGCCTTCATGCTGGTCGGCATCGATCATCTCGCCCGCGTCAACGACGCCTTCGGCTTCGATGTGGCCGATGCCGTGATCCTCGATGTCGCCAAGCGGATCCGCACGCGCTTGCGCGGCGGCGACGTGCTCGGCCGCTTCTCGGGCAACAAGTTCGGCCTGATCCTGAAGAACTGCACCGTCGACGACATGAACGTCGCCGCCGAGCGCTTTCTCGCCGGCGTCCGTGACGAGGTGGTGCCTACCAAGTCAGGTCCGGTCTCGGTCACCGTCTCGATCGGCGCCGTCAGCCTGCCGCGCTATGCCCGCAACACCGACGAGGCGATCAATCGTGCCCATGAGACGCTCGACGCCGCCAAGCGTCGCCGCGCCGGTGCGTTCGCGGCCTGGCGCCCGGATGCGACCCGCGATGCGCAGCGCCGCGTCAACATCCGTGTCACCGATGAGATCGTCACCGCGCTGAACGAGCGCCGCATCAAGCTCGCTTACGAGCCGGTCGTGTCGGCCGCCACGCGCGAGGGCGCATTCCACGAATGCCTGGTGCGGATGGACCAGGGCGACGGCCAGGTGCTGCTCGCACCCGACATCGTGCCGGTCGCCGAGCGGCTCGGCCTGATCCGCCTGGTCGACCACCGCGTGCTCGAGCTCGTGGTCGCCGAGCTTGCGGCCGCGCCCGATGTCAGGCTCAGCCTGAACATCTCGCCCGATACCACGATGGATCCCGACTGGTGGGCCGGAATCGAATCGCTGATGCGCGCGCATCCCGGCGTTGCCGAGCGGCTGATCGTGGAGATCACCGAGACGGTCGCGATCCAGGATATCGACGACGTCCGCGCCTTCGTCAGCCGGCTCAAGAATTTCGGCAGCCGCATCGCCATCGACGATTTCGGCGCCGGTTACACCTCGTTCCGCAACTTACGCAAGCTCGGCGTGGATATCGTGAAGATCGATGGCGCCTTCGTGCAGAACATCAACCATTCCGCCGACGACCGCGCCTTCGTGCAGACCCTGATCGACCTTGCCCGCCGCCTCGACATCAAGACCGTGGCCGAATGGGTGCAGGACGAGGAGGCCGCCGCCATGTTGCGCGACTGGGGTTGCGACTACATCCAGGGCCGCCTGATCGGCCTCGCCTCAGCCGACCGTCCCTGGAGCGCGCCGCCGGACAGCGCGCTGCCCGCGGCCAGCTGAGGTCTCGCAGGGTCGGCAAAGGCGCCCTTGCGCCGTGCCCACGATCTCAGAGATTTTCTCCTGTGAAATCAACGCCCGTTCTACTGTGCATGGGGTTGTTTTCGCGGAGGTTCGCGAGAGAGGAGGCTCACGCCACGCGGCGAACCGCGTTCAGCGTCTCGATGGTGAGCCCCACCTCGGCCGCCGGGCATGGCTTGCCGAAATAATAGCCCTGCACCGCGGTGCAGCCGCATTCGCGGACGAAGTCGAGCTGTTCGATCGTCTCGACGCCTTCCGCCGTGGTCTCGACACCGAGCACGGAGCCGAGGCTCGCGATGGTGCGGACGATCGCGACGCTCTCCGGGCTTTCGCCGAGCGTGCCGACGAAGGAGCGGTCGATCTTGATGCGGTCGAATGGAAACTTGCGCAAATAGCTGAGCGAGGAATAGCCGACACCGAAATCATCCAGGCTGACGCGTACGCCGAGCGCGCGGAGCTGGTGCAGCATCTCGATCGTGGCTTCGCTGTCGTCGAGCAGCGCCGTCTCGGTGACCTCGAGCTCCAGTCGCTGCGGCGGCAGGCCGGCTTCCGCAAGCGCGCTCGTCACCATCGACACCAATCCGCGCGAGTGGAATTGCACGGGGGAGAGGTTCACCGCGACCGTGACGTCAGGCCATGAGGCGGCTGTGGCGCAGGCGGTGCGCAGCACCCATTCGCCGATCGGAACGATCAGGCCGTTCTCCTCGGCGATCGGAATGAACTCAGCCGGCGAGATGAAGCCGCGCGAGGGATGTTTCCAGCGCAGCAGCGCCTCGAAGCCGGTGAGCTCGGTGGTGTCGAGCCGCACCTGCGGCTGGAACACCAGATGGAATTGGTTGCCCTCCAGCGCGCCGCGCAGATCGTGCTCGAGCGCGTGCCGGCTGCGCGCCTCTTCCTCCATCCGGGGTTCGAACAGCTGAAAGGCGCCGCGCCCCTTGGCCTTGGCCTGGTACAGCGCGAGATCGGCGCATTTCATCAGCTCGTCGGCATCGAGGCCGTGATCGGGCGCAATCGCGATGCCGACGGAGGCGCCGACATGGATCGACTGGCTTTCCAGTGGCGGCGGGTGGCCGATGATCTCGACCAGACGCCGTGCCAGCCGCTCCGCCGATTGCGGCTGCGGCCCGCGCTGGAGTACGGCGAACTCGTCGCCGCCGAGGCGGGCGACGGTGTCGTGCTCGCCGACATTCTCCTTCAGCCGCGCCGCGACCCAGCGCAGCAGCCGGTCGCCGGCGGCGTGGCCAAGCCGGTCGTTGACGGTCTTGAAATTGTCGAGGTCGAAGCACAGCACCGCCATGGACCCGCCGGCGATCGCGACCTGGTTCAGCCCTTCGCCCATCTTCTCGCGGAACAGCGTGCGGTTCGGCAGATCCGTCAGGGAGTCGTGCCGTGCCATGTGCGCGACGCGCGCCTGGGCCTTGTGGCGCTCGGTGACGTCCTCATAGGTGACGACCCAGCCACCGTGCTCCATCCGCTTGTGGTTGAGCTTGATGATGCGGCCGTCGCTCAGATGGCGGTGCAGCGTGTGCTCGCCCTCGCGCAGCCGCTCGACATAGTCGGCGTAGAGCTTGGCGGCGGTCGTGTTCGGATGGATGCCGAGATCGCAGCTGTGCTCCATGATCTCGCGCATCGAGATGCCCGGCTTCACGATGTCGGGCGACAGGCCGTACATCTCGATATAGCGGCGGTTGCAGACGATCACGTGCAGGCTCGCATCGAGCATGCACAGGCCCTGGCTCATGTTGTTCAGCGCGGCGTCGAAGCGACGATATTGCTCGCTGAGTTCCTCGACCGCGTGTTCGCGCTCGGTGATGTCCTCATAGGTGGCGACGAAGCCGCCCTCGGGCAACGCGCAATAGCGCACCGAGATGATCGTGTCGTTGGTCATGCGCCGGCGCATCGGCGAGGAATCGTTGTTTTCGATCCGGGCGCGCGCGGCCTCCAGGATCTGCTGCGGGCTGTATTCGGATGCGAAGGCGCCGTTCGCGATCGACCGTTCGATCAGCTCGGAGAGATGCGTGCCCGGCTTGCTCTCCTCCGGCGACAACCGGTAGATCTTCTGATAGGTGGAGTTGCAGACGCGCAGGCGCATGTCGCTGTCGTAGAATGCGAGCCCATGCGCCATGTTCTCGAGCGCGGCATCGAGCATGAGGTTTTGCTGTTTCAGCATCTCCTCATATTGCAGCCGCTCGTTAACATCCTCATGCAGCGTCACCCAACCGCCGTCGGGCATGAACCGCGACACGGCCTGTATCTTCCGGCCGTCGTGGCGCGTGACCAAGACGGTCTTTGGGTTGCGGGTCAGGACATCGTTGATCCGTGCATCGCGGAATTCGTCTCCCGACATGCCCGTTCGGTTTCCGCGCGCGAGCCAAAGGTCGATCGCCTCGGTGTGCGTGATACCTGGTTTCAGGACGTTGGGGTCGAGGTCGTAGAGTTGCAGGAAACGTTCGTTGCAGACGACGAGGCGGCTATCGGCGTCAAACATGATGAGGCCGTGAGACATGTTCGCGAGCGCGTGCTCGCTGCGCTCGGTCTGAAGGCGCAACTCGGCTTCGAGGCGGGCGAGGCGGCTGACATCGTCGCAGATCGTCATCCAGCCGCCGCCGGGGAGCGGCTTCAGTTCGAGCGTGATGACAAGGCCGCTTGCCAGCGTCTGCCGGGTCTGGAACGGCTCGCCGGCCGCGATCAAGGCGATCCGCGAAGCATAGAGCGCGTCGAGCTCATTCGCCGGGATATTGCCGCGCGCCACGCTGTGGGCGAGGACATCGCGGTAACTCGTTCCGAGCCGGACGATGTCGGGCGACATGTCGAACAGCTCGATATACCGGCGATTGACCAGCAAGATCCGGTTGTCGGCATCGTAGACGCAGACGCCCTGTTCCATGCCGTCGAGCGCAAGCTGGCTCAGCGACAACAGGCCCTGTTGGCCTTGCTCGCGGCGTGCACCGAGCTCGTTGTCGCGGGTCGAAATCATGGGATCAGCGGGATCTCGGTGGCAATAGACTTAACGCAACGTAATTCAGCCTCTGACCGTAACGAAGAGGCGGGAAAATTCCCTTAAGCGCCGTAGTTTACGGAGGGTGACCACTGATGCAGAGAGTGAGGATCTCAGACCGCACGACAAATCGTGGTGTCGCAAGCGCGTAGTGCGCCTACGGCCCGTACAGCACGAGTTCCGTATCGGTGAGATCGGCCAGCCGCGGGCGATGCGGGCCCTTGAAATATTTGCGGCCACGGCGCTCGGTATAAATACCGACGAGGCCGGGGATGGGCTCGTTGGAATCGACGATCACCGAGACCTTGCCGAGCCGCAGCAGCAGCCGGCCGATGCGGCCGGCGCAGGCTGCGTATTCGGCGGCGCTGCGGCAATAGATCAGCTGCATCACCGGCGGTGCGATGAAACCACGGCGGATGCGCACCGGTTGCAGGATGAATGGGAACACGCCCTTCGGCGTGCGGCAGACCAGGCTGAGGCAATTGTAGCGCGCATGCCGTGTCAACAGCTCGGTCTCGGTTTCGGAGAGCCCCTCGATCGCCTTGGTATGCTGGGAGATGACCTCGATCTTGCTCCAGCGCGGCGCGCGCGACAGTGCGGGCACCGAGATGAAGATGCCGCGGCAATAGGCGCGAAAGCCCTGCGTCTCGACGATCGGCCAGGTCCACGGCGCCGGGCTGATGTTGAGATAGGTGACGTGCTTGTGCCGCTGCGCGATCTTCGTCAGCAGCGGCGCGTAATTGCGATAGGCCGGCTCGACATACCAGCTCGACAGGTTGCAATGGATGGCGGTCTCATCGCCATCCTTGCGCGCGGTGTAGATCAGCAGCAGCACGCCGACCGGTTCGCCGTCATTGTCGAGCATGTAGCCGAAGCGCGGATAGCCGTCCGGCACCGGCCGGAAGGCCTGCCGGCGCAGGCCCTGGATCCAGTAATTGCGCGAGCGGCCGACGAAGCCGCGCGTCAGCAAGTCCGCGATGCCTTCGACATCGGACTCGGTGATTTCGCGACATCGGACCTTGGTATGGATCACGCTCGTCTTGCCCGTAGAAATGATCAGCCTCTTGCCTTATCGCCAGCCTTCGCCGTGAGCATTCGCCGCGATTTCCGGCTGCAGGCCCAGCATCTCCCGCACCTTGGCGGGCCAGGCGGAAAGATCGGTGCCGTGGGTGTGAAACATGGCGACGGCCAGGCGATCCATGCCGAAGGCGACGCAGCCGGTGTGGGCGGGCTCGCCATTGGCGTCCTGGATCCCCCAGGTCGTGCCGAAATGTTCGCGGTGATAGTTGAAGCTCATGCAGGCAGTCGGCTGCTCTTCCGACCGCAGCGGGATCAGGAGCTCGAACTTGAGCTGCTGCTGCTTCTGGCTCACAGCCTTCATCTGGCCGACGCGGCCGAAGAAGGGATCGCTGGCATAGTCGACGCGGAAGGAGAGGCCGAGATCGGTCGCGATCTTCTGCGCGCGCACCATCCAGCGCTCGCGGAAATCGGCGACATCATCGGGCGTGCCGATGCAGACATATTCGCGCATCCGGAACGATTGCAGCCGATCGAGATGCTTTGACGGCTCGCGGCGGAAGCAATCGGCTGCGACGTCGAAGCGCAGGCCACCCTTCGGCAGCTGGCCGCGGCTCGCCGCGATCGGGTAGACGGGATAGCAAGCGGCGGGCGACAGCACGAGGTCCGCGGGCGAGAGCGACGAAGTCCAATCGCCGCCGGTATCGAAGCGGCTCACCGCAGCGTTGATCTCGCGTTCGGTGCCGTGCAGGCCGCAGACGCAACCGAGCAGGTTCGGAAAGCTCTTGAGGTAGCCGGACTTTTCCAGCTGGGCGCGGCTCATCACCGGCGGAAAGCGCATCACCTCGGTGCCGGCTTCGCGATGGCTGGTGATCAGCGCTGCGAGCTTCTCGACGATGCCCTCATAGAGCGCAGTGCGCGCATAGACGCCGTCCGAGCCCATGCGGTGGAACAGCTTGTCGGCGAGATGATCGAGCGGATCGACGATCTGAGGCGCGGTCTCGGGCGAATCGGGGAGGACGGCAATGTTCATGGGATGGTGTCCTGCTATCTGAAAATTGTTCTTGTTGATTTAGTCGCGAAGGCTTGTCGGAATGCCGCTCATCAAGGTAGCGGTGGCGGCGTTGGCCAGGATACGGTCGTTGTTGATCATGATCGGCGACGACAGCACGTCGCGCAGATGGCGGCCCATGGTGAACTCGCCGTCGTTGCGGTAGCCGGCGAGGCCCGCAGTGCGCATCGCATGCATCACGGTCTCGACCGCGAGCTCGGAGGCCTGCACCTTCAACAACGTGATCGAAGACTGGAAGTCGAGTGAGCTGAGCGCGCGCTCGTCATGCTCGGCGCGAGCAAAAGCGTCGAGGTTGGCAGCGATCAAGGCCCGCAGCTTGGCCAGAGACATCTTTGCAGCGGTGAAGTGCGCTGCGGCCGGCGGCATTTGGCCACCGGAGTTGCGAGCGGCCTTGCGGACGAAGGCCTGCGCACGCGTGACCGAGGCGGCTGCAATGCCGGCCCAGGTTGACGACCAGCACAAATGCGCAAACGGCGTCATGGTCTGTGCGTGAATCTTGTCATAAGCTTCCGGGAAGACGCGATCGGCGGGGCAGTCGACCTTGAGCTCGAAACCGGTCGAGCAGGTGCCGCGCATGCCCAGCGTTTCCCAGCCCTGCGTCTGCTTCAGCGAATAATCGTCCTTGGCTAACGCCAGCAGCACCTGGTCGGAGGCGGCGGCCTCGGTGGCACGGCGGGCGATGGTGACGAGGCCGTCGGCCTGAGCGCCGTAGGAGATCACGGTGGCGTCGCGTACCAGCGAGACGGTGTCGCCGGCGTGGTCGACCGCGGCCGCGCTGGCGCGAATGTTGCCGCCGTTCTGGCCTTCGGTGGTGGAAGAGGCGAGCAGCCACTGGTCGCGGGCGACCCGGCGCATCATGGTTTCCATCCAGGGGATACCGTGGCCGTGCCTGATGATGCAGGCGACCTTGGTCTGATGCATGGCGTAGATCATCGCAGTCGAGGCGCAGGCGCGCCCGAGCGTGTAGCAGATGTCGGTGACGTCGTGGATCGAGGCGCCGAAGCCGCCGAACTCGACCGGGATCATGACGCCGAGCAGCCTTTGCTCACGCGCGGCTTCGAAAGCCTTGTGGGGGAAGCTGGCGTCGCGATCGACGCCGTCGGCCTCAGCCGCGGCCACGCTGGCGGTGCGCGCCGCGCGCTCGATCAAGGAGGGGCCGTGCTCGAGAGGGCTCGGCTGCGCTTCATCGAAAGTCTGGACTGCTTCACGCACGTTCATACTCGTCCGCCTCCTCTTCGTCGTTCGGGATCGCCGGCATCATTCGCGATGCCGTTGAAGGAGATCCCCCGACCATCTTTGCTTGTGAGACGAGGCTACGGATTTAATTCAAATTCGTCGATGAAATAGAGGGTAAACGAACTGCAATTCGGGACGAACAGTTAAGGTCCGGTTGTTTGCAACGTCTGATTTTCGATGATCACGTTAGGGTTCTGGAAGAAGGGCGAATTCCAGACAATCTGAGTCATCGTTTACTAAGAAACGCGAAGTAATGGTCACGCCCATTGTGAGATCGGCCCGTCGCGCCCATCGTACCGGGCGACGGCTCGATCGATTTTGGAAAGACGGGAATTTTAACCATGCAGGCCTTCGACACCGACGTGCGTAACCGCATTATCAAGCTGGTGAAGGGCATTCTCGAGCAGAACTCGCTCAGCGCTGACGTCACGCCGTCGACGAAGCTCGTCGATGCCGGCCTGACCTCGATGGATATGGTCAATCTGATGCTGGGCGTCGAAGCGGAGTTCGATTTCACCATTCCGCAGACCGAGATCACGCCGGAGAACTTCCAGTCCGTCGAGACACTGGAACGCATGGTCGCGGCGCAGTTGCAGCCCGCAAACGCGGCTTGATCATACTCCGGGGTCGTCTGGCGTTTGCCACGACGACACCGAGTGAGGGGCAAGCGCCTCACGACACCGGCATCCGCCTCCCCACTACCCCCCGTTCCAAATCCGCCGCAAAACTGGCATAGCTTAACCATGTCGCACGTGGCGGACAGGGGTGAGCAGGCGTGACGCAGGCGGTATTGGGCATCATCGGCGGCTCCGGCATCTACGATTTGCCGGGTCTCGAGGGCGCGCACGAAGAGGTGATCAGGAGTCCCTGGGGAGAGCCGTCGGCTCCGGTGCGGCGCGGGACTATCGCCGGCCTGCCGATCGTATTTCTTCCGCGGCACGACAAGGGTCACCGTCTCTCGCCTTCCGACATTAACTACCGCGCCAACATCGACGTGTTGAAGCGCGCCGGTGTCACCGATCTGATCTCACTCTCGGCCTGCGGTTCCTTCAAGGAGGAGATGCCGCCCGGCACCTTCGTTTTGGTCGACCAGTTTGTCGACCGTACCCACAAGCGCGAGAGCTCGTTCTTCGGCAAGGGTTGCGTTGCGCATGTCTCGATGGCGCATCCGGTATCGCCGCGGCTGCGGATTCATCTCGCCGCGGCGGCCGAGGCCGAGGGCATCGCGGTCGCGCGCGGCGGCACTTATGTCTGCATGGAGGGGCCGCAATTCTCCACTTATGCGGAGAGCATGACTTACAAGACGCTGGGCTATTCCGTGATCGGCATGACCAACATGCCTGAAGCAAAGCTCGCTCGCGAGGCCGAGATTTGTTACGCGACCGTGGCGATGGTGACGGATTTCGATTGCTGGCATCCCGATCACGACGCCGTCACCGTGCAGGACATCATCCGCGTGCTGACGTCCAACGCCGACAAGGCCAAGGCGCTGGTGGCGCGGCTGGCCAAGGAGTTTCCGCGCGAGCATGAGCCGTGTCCAATCGGATCGGACCGCGCGCTCGACACCGCGCTGATCACCGCGCCCGAGGCACGCGATCCCGAGCTTTTGAAGAAGCTCGATGCGGTGGCCGGGCGCATCCTGCGCGGTTAAGACGCAAGAATAACGAAAGGGTAGAACGCCATGAAGGTCGACGGCAAGCATTTCCGCAGTATCTGGCGTGAGCGCGACGGCTGGTCGGTCGGTGCAATCGATCAGCGGCGGTTGCCGCATGAGTTCGTCGTTGCGCGCTTAGTATCGTGCGAGGACGCGGCGGTCGCGATCAGCGACATGTTGGTGCGCGGCGCGCCGCTGATCGGCGCTACCGCCGCTTACGGCATGGCGTTGGCGATGCGCGAGGACGCCTCCGACGCGGGCTTGAAACGGGCCTATGAGACGCTAGTCGTGGCACGACCGACAGCGATCAACCTGAAATGGGCGCTGGACGAGATGCGCGCGACGCTCGCGCCGATCGATCCGCTCGAACGTGCGGAAGCGGCCTATGCGCGCGCCGATGAGATCGTCGAACAGGACGTCGAGATCAATCGTGGCATCGCCGGCAACGGCCTGAAGCTGATCGAAGCGATCGTGGCCAAGAAGAAGCCGGGCGAGACCGTCAACGTGCTGACCCATTGCAATGCCGGTTGGCTTGCCACCGTCGACTGGGGCACGGCGACCGCGCCGATCTATCTCGCGCATGAGCGCGGCATCAAGATCCATGTCTGGGTCGACGAGACCCGCCCGCGCAACCAGGGCGCCTCGCTGACGGCGTGGGAGCTCGGCCATCACGGCGTTCCGCACACCGTAATTCCCGACAACACCGGCGGCCATCTGATGCAGCACGGCATGGTCGATCTCGCTATCGTCGGCACCGACCGCGTCGCTGCCAATGGCGACGTCTGCAACAAGATCGGCACCTATCTGAAGGCGCTCGCGGCGCAAGACAACAACGTTCCGTTCTATGTCGCGCTGCCGTCACCGACGATCGATTTTGCGGTCGACGACGGCATCAGGGACATTCCGATCGAGCAGCGCAGTGGCACGGAGGTCACCGACATGACCGGCCGTACCGCCGACGGTCGGCTGGAGACCGTGCGCATCGTGCCAGAAGGATCGCCTGTCGCGAACTACGCCTTCGACGTGACCCCGGCGCGGCTCGTGACGGGCCTGATCACCGAGCGTGGCGTATTGAGGCCCGATCGCGCCTCGCTGGCGGCGGCATTTCCGGAACGCATCGCCGTCGCGGCAGAGTAGGCACTATTCAGGCGATGTCTCGCCGCACCCGTCATTGCGAGCGCAGCGAAGCAATCCGGAATCTTTCCGCGGAGATAGTCTGGATTGCTTCGCTGCGCTCGCAATGACGAGGTTGATAGACTACCCGAGCTTCATCCCCGTCGCGGCCTCGAGCTCCGCGATCGCCTGCGCGCCACTAGCCACCTTGATCGTGGTCATGCCCATCTCGCGCGCGGGCTTCAGGTTGACGCCGAGATCGTCGAGATAGACGCATCTCTTTGGGTCGACCTTCAGCGTCTCGACCATCAGCTGGTAAATGCGCGGATCAGGCTTGCGCAGTCCGATCTTGGCGGATTCGATGACATGATCGAACAGCACCATCACCTCCGCGACGTAGAGCGAACGCCCGGTCATGCTGCCGATGGCATTGGCCGGAAGGTTGTTGGTGATGCAGCCGGTCTTGAACTTGGCCTTGATGGACTTTAGCGCCTTGACCATCTCGGGGCGCAGATCGCCCTGGAGCAGCGGCAGCACGTCGCGGCCGCGCACTTCGGCGCCGAGCGCCCGTGATTCTGCGGCAAACAATTGATCGAATGTCTCGATGTCGACCTCGGCGCGCTCGAACTTGGCCCAGGCATTTTCCAAATGGTTGGCGGCGTTGGTGCGCCGGATAATGTCGGCGGGCAGTCCACGCTCCGTCTCGAACCGCGAAAACGCCTCGAATGGCGAGCTCGTCAGCACGCCGCCAAAATCAAAGATCACCGCCTCGATCGCCACTATCCTGCCCTCGTCAATTGCTTTCCAAGACGGCTAGCATGCGCTATCGGCAAGGACCAGTCCTGCCGATGTCAGAGCCTGTTCCATGAAGAAGCTTGCCACTCTCGCCATAGCCACGCTGCTGCTTACGACGCCAGCTCATGCGATCGTCGGCGGCGGCACACCGCAGACGGACGGCGTTGCGCGCGCGGTCGTCACCATCGTCGGCTCGCGCGGTAATTTTTGTACCGGCACCTTGATCGCCCCTCAGCTTGTGCTGACGGTCGCGCACTGCGTGCAGCCCGGCGCGGATTACAAGATCGTCGAACGTGGCGCGGACGGTCAGCCGCAACTGCTGAACGTGCGGACCGTTGCAATCCATCCGAGCTTCAACATGCAGGCGATGTTGGCGCATCGCGCCACCGCCGACGTGGCATTGCTACAGCTGGAAATTCCACTGAAGGGAAAATCGACGGTGCCGGTCGGCATGCCGAATATTCCAATACAGGTCGGCAGCCGCTTCACCATCGCCGGTATCGGCGTCACCGTGCGCGGCGATGGCAAGAGCGGCGGCACGATTCGCGTCGCCGGCCTTGTTGTTACCGGCCAGCCCGGCACGTTCCAGATCCGTCTGGTCGATCCCGTAACCAACGGTGTTCGCGACGGAATCGGCGCCTGCACCGGCGATTCCGGTGGTCCCATGTTCGAGGACAAGCCGAACGGTGCCGTGCTCGTCGGCGTCATCAGCTGGTCGACAGGGCCGAATAATGCCGCGGGCTGCGGCGGATTGACCGGCGTCACGCCGCTGACGCTCTATCGCGACTGGATCCTGCAGACAGCGCGGAGCTGGGGCGCGGCGTTGTAGTTTGATCGCGACTTGATCTATGTCATTTTGCAAGGGAGGCGCGATGAGCGACGATGCCCATCGCTAAGGAAACGCGTCGCCGATCAAGGGCGGCCAGAAAAAGACAAGGCATAGAAGCAACAATGAATGTCGCTGTTCGCAATCACGCCACGACCAAGCAGGCCTCAGAACATTTCGACGTGCTGATCGTCGGCGCCGGCATCTCCGGCATCGGCAGCGCCTATCACATCGAAAAGCAGTTGCCTGGCACGAGCTACGTCATCCTGGAAACGCAGGCGACGTTCGGCGGCACCTGGTCTACGCATCGTTATCCCGGCATTCGCTCGGACAGCGATCTCCACACCTTCGGCTACAGCTTCAAGCCCTGGGTCGGGCCGCCGATCGCGACCGCCGATGAAATCCTCGCCTATATGAACGAGGTGATCGACGACAACGATATCGCCCGCCACATCCGCTACGGGCACAAGATCATCTCGGCGAGCTGGTCGAGCGAGCAGAATCTCTGGACCATCGAGGCGGCGACGACCGACACCGGCGAGACGAAGTTCTTCACCGCCAACTTCCTCTGGATGTGCCAGGGCTATTATCGTCATTCGGAAGGCTACACGCCGGAATGGAAGGGTATGGACCGCTTCAAGGGCCGCATCGTCCATCCGCAGACCTGGCCTGACGATATCGACCTTAAAGATAAGAAGGTCGTCGTGATCGGTTCTGGCGCGACGGCTGCGACGCTGGTGCCGAACATCGCGGACGAATGCGCGCATGTCACCATGCTGCAGCGCTCGCCGACCTATTTCCGCCTGGGGCGCAACGCGATCGAGATCGCCGAGGAGCTGCGTCGGCTCCAGATCGATGAAGCCTGGATCCACGAGATCGTCCGCCGCAAGATCCTGTTCGAGCAGGATGCGTTCACAAAGCTCTGCCTGGCGAAGCCCGAGCAGGTGAAGAAGGAGCTGATCGGCCAGATCAGCGCGGTGCTCGGTCCGGACTACGACGTCGAGACGCATTTCACACCGAGCTACCGCCCGTGGCGGCAGCGCATTGCCTTCGTGCCCGATGCCGATTTGTTCAAGGGCATCGCCAGCGGCAGGGCCTCGGTAGTGACCGACGAGATCGAGTGCTTCGTTGAGAACGGCATCCAGCTCAAGTCCGGGAAGCTGCTCGAGGCTGACGTCATCGTCACTGCGACGGGCTTCAATCTCTCCGCGCTCGGCGACATCGCCTTCGAGATCGACGGCAAGCCTCTCGCCTTCGGCGATACCGTCACCTATCGCGGCATGATGTTCACAGGCGTGCCTAACATGGTCTGGGTGTTCGGCTATTTCCGCGCGAGCTGGACCTTGCGCGTCGATCTCGTCGCCGATTTCGTTTGCCGCCTGCTCGGTCACATGAAGGCGAAGGGGGCGAAGAAGGTCGAGGTCAAGCTGCGGCCCGAAGATCACAACATGCCGATCCTGCCTTGGATTGATCCTGAGAATTTCAATCCCGGCTACATCATGCGCAACATGAACCTGCTGCCCAAGCGCGGCGACAAGCCGGAATGGCAGCATAGCCAGGATTACTGGACCGAGAAGGACGAGATCCCGAAGACGGATCTGGATGACAAGGCGTTTGTGTATGGGTGACGAGAGACGTGTGGAGCGATAGCGCTCGCTCCACACTCCACTGTCGTCCCGGCGAAAGCCGGGACCCATAATCCCAGGGAGTAGTTTGGCGAAGATTCGTGGTCCGGTACGGCTACCGCTCAAACCGAGAATCACGCGGTGCGGGTCCCGGCCTTCGCCGGGATGACACATGTTGTCAGGCGATAGCGTTCCAACTCAATCTCACCACGGCTACGAATTCCTCCGCGTCGCATTCGTCGCGATCGCCGCGGCTGCCGTCCGGTTCTCCACGCCCAGCTTGGCGTAAATCTGCTCCAGATGCTTGTCGACGGTACGCGGGCTCAATCCCAAAATTTGCGCGATGTCGCGGTTGGTCTTGCCCTTGCTGAGCCAGGCCAGCACCTCACCCTCGCGCGTGGTGAGGCCGAGCTCGCTCGAAAACTCTGGCGGCAGCGCAGTGCCGGCTTCCTTGGACAGCCGCAGCAGAAACTCGTTCGGCGCCGTCTCGCCCATGTAGTAGAAGCGGAGCTGCGGATTGTCGGGCAAGGACGCGGCCTGCGACTTCGCGCTGCCCTTGCCTTTCGCCTGTTCCAGCCATTGCAGCAGCGACGGCGGCAGGACGAAGTCATCGGTCTGCACGCCGTGGTGGTCGGCCAGCAGCTTTTGCGCCTGCGGCGTTGCCCAGAGAATGTGGCCCTGGCGGTTGACCGCGAACAGGAAGCGGCCGGAGACGTCGAGCGCGGCGCGCGCGCTCTGGGTCAGGCGCGCATTGCCGAGATGGACGCGGATGCGCGCAAGCATCTCCTCGATCACGATCGGTTTGGTTACGTAGTCGACGCCGCCGGCTTCCAGTCCGCGCACGATGTGCTCGGTTTCGGCAAGGCCGGTCATGAAGATCACGGGGACATTGGCAAGGCCGGCGTCGCGCTTGAGCCGCCGGCAGGTCTCAAACCCGTCCATGCCGGGCATCACGGCGTCGAGCAGCACGATGTCGGGCGTGATCTGGTCGACGATGCGCATCGCGCTGGCGCCGTCGAGCGCCACCATCACCGTCATCCCGGCGCCGTCGAGCGCATCGGTCAGCAGCCTCAGCGTCTCCGGCGAGTCGTCGACAACGAGCGCGACGTCGCGCTTTTTCGGCTCAATGCTCATAAGCATGCAGGGTTTTCAATGTTGTCATGTATTGGTCGAGGTCGAAGCGATCGACCAGTGATCTCATTTCAGCGACGAAGTCGGCATGCTCCGGGTGCTCGCTGCCGATCTCGTCCAGCTTGAGCTGGATAGCTTTGACGTAGCCGATCTGGCCGAGCCCGATCAGCGCCTCGATGTGCCTGACCGGCGGCCGCGAGCCGCTCTCCGGCCGCCACAGCGGTACGACGGTCTCATCGGAGCCGTATTGCCATTCGATCCTGAGCAACTGCCGGATGGTCTCCAGCAATCGCGGAATGTCGATCGGCTTCATCAGATAGCCGTCGTGGAACGGCTGTGCGAGCGGTGCGCCGTGCGCCTCCAGCGCGCTTGCCGACACCATGAGGATGCGGGCCTGGTGATGGCCTGCTGCGCGCAGCTGTTCCGCCACCGTCCAGCCGTCCATGGCAGGCATGGAGATGTCGAGCAGGAACAGGTCGGGCCGGCAATGCTGCGCCAGCGCGAGGCAGCCGGGACCGTCGGCGGCGCTCAGCAGGATGAAGCCGAGCGGCGTCAGCACCTCGCGCAGGAGATCGCGATGAACAGGATCGTCGTCGGTGATGAGGATGGTCTTGCGCGCGCCGTGATAGCCCGAGACCGGCGCCTCCACCGGCGCAATGCGCCTGGGATTGGTGACCTCCGACAGCAGCATCTTCACCTTGAACGTGCTGCCGCGGCCGACGGTGCTGGCGACCTTGATGTCGCCGCCCATCACGCCGGCGAGCAGCCGGCTGATGGTGAGACCCAGTCCGGTGCCGGTCTGCGGCTGCGAGACGCCCAGCGCGCCACGCTCGAACGGCGCGAAGATGCGTTCGAGATCGTCGCCCTGGATACCGGGACCGGTATCGATCACCTCGAATTCGGCGACCGGGCTGCGGTAGTGCACGACGAACTGGACGCTGCCGGTCTGGGTGAATTTGATGGCGTTGGAGAGGAGGTTGATCAGCACCTGGCGCAGCCGCTTCTCGTCAGCATAGACCACTGTCGGCAGTGTCGCCGGACGCCGGAACAGGAAGTCGATGCCCTTGGCGCCGGCCTGGAGACGAAACATGCCGACGAGCTGATCGAGGAATTCGCTCAAGCGGACTTCGTCGCGGGAAAGGTAAAGTCTGCCGGCCTCGATCTTGGAAATATCCAGAATGCCGTCGATCAGGCCGGAGAGATGGTCGGCGCTGCGGCGGACCACGCGGACCTGGTCGCGCGGCTTGGCATTCAGTGTCGCATCCTGCTCGAGGAGTTGCGCATAGCCGCTGATCGCGTTCAGCGGCGAGCGCAACTCGTGGCTCAGTCCCACCACATACCGGCTCTTGGCGAGGTTGGCGGATTCGGCGACCTCCTTGGCGCGCTGGAGCTCGGCGTCGGTGCGCTTGTGCGCGTCGATTTCCTGGATGAGGAGCGCGGTTTGCCGCCGCGTCTCGGCCTCCGCCGCGCGGCGGCTCTGCTGCGCCAGCACGAACAGCCAGGCGACCACGCCGATGATGATGCTGAGCGAGAAGAACACCTTCCACAACACGTTGGAGACGAGTGCGTTCTCGCCATGCACGCTCGCCGACGTCTGGAGATAGATCAGCCCGAGCACCAGTGCGACGAGGCCGGCGGAGACCACGAACACGCCGATATAGTGGCCGAACTGGGAGTTGATGCGCTGATAGATCGGCTGCGGCAGGATCTTGCTGAGCGCCTCGGAGAACTGCACCTGCGCGCGTCCGTGCGGCTTGCAGAGATCGTGGCAGCGGGCATCGAGCGAGCAGCACAGCGAGCAGATCGGGCCAGCATAGGCCGGACATGAGGTGGTATCCTCAGGCTCAAAGCTGTGCTCGCAAATACAGCACTGGATCGCCTCGATATTGGCCCAGCTCCGTTTCGGCTTGCGCGCGATGTAGAATTTTCCGTCCGTCAGCCAGGCGATCACGGGCGCGGTGACGAAGGCCACCGTCAGCGCGACGAAGGCAGCGAGCGCCTTCATGGTCGGGCCGAACAGGCCGTAGAACGCCGCGATCGAGACGATGATCGCGAGCGTCATCGCGCCGACGCCGACAGGATTGATGTCGTAGAGATGCGCGCGCTTGAACTCCATCTGCGGCGGACGCAGGCCAAGCGGCTTGTTGATGACGAGATCCGACACCAGCGCGCCGACCCAGGCAATCGCAACGTTGGAGTAGAGCGCGAGCGTCTGCTCCAGCGCCTTGTAGACGCCGATCTCCATCAGCAGAAGCGCGACCATCACGTTGAACACCAGCCAGACCACGCGTCCGGGATGGCTGTGCGTCAGCCGTGAGAAGAAGTTCGACCAGGCGATCGAGCCGGCATAGGCATTGGTGACGTTGATCTTGATCTGCGACAGCACCACGAAGAAGCCGGTCAGCGCCAGTGCAAGGTCCGGATCTGAGAGGACGTAGCGAAATGCCACGAGATACATATGCGCGGGCTCGGCGGCCTCCTCGGGCGGCACGCCGTGGCTGAGCGCAAAGAAGGCGAGGAACGAGCCCGCAAGCAGTTTCAGCGCGCCGAGC
Organism: Bradyrhizobium zhengyangense; assembly: GCF_022012435.1. Lineage (GTDB taxonomy): Bacteria > Pseudomonadota > Alphaproteobacteria > Rhizobiales > Xanthobacteraceae > Bradyrhizobium > Bradyrhizobium zhengyangense. Next base: position 298,868 of record NZ_JAKLUA010000008.1, on the reverse strand, counting down.
ACGATCCAGCCAGGCCCCGCGCTCATCAACGCGATCCACCACGACGCCTTGGAGGTACGACGGTCGCGCGGCAGAAATCGCAGGAAGTCGACCTGCTCGCCGATCTGCGCCACCAGCGAGAATACGACGGAAGACGCAACGCCGAACAGCAACAGATCGAAATGGCCGCCGAGATCGCCATGCTCGCCGGCGAATTTGTGCCATTCAGTGAAAGAATGCGGGCTCGCCCAGGCGATCGCGGCAAAGGGCAGGATGTGCAACACGACCCAGAGCGGCTGCGTCCAGAGCTGGAAGCGGCTGATCAGCGTGATGCCGTAGGTCACCAGCGGGATGATCGCAATGGCGCTGATGAGGTAGCCGATCGGGCGGGGGATCCCGAGGCACATCTCCAGCGCGGTGGCCAGGATCACGGCCTCGATGGCAAAGAAGATGAAGGTGAAGGAGGCGTAGATCAGCGAGGTGACGGTCGAGCCGATATAGCCGAAGCCGGCGCCGCGCGTGAGCAGGTCAATGTCGATGCCGCATTTGGCGGCATAATAGGCAATCGGAACGCCGCAGCAGAAGATGATGACGGAGACGACGAGAATTGCAGATGCGGCGTTGGTCACGCCGTAGTTGAGGGTTATGGTGCCGCCGATCGCCTCCAGCACCAGGAAGGAAATCGCGCCGATGGCGGTGTTGGCAACGCGCGCGGCGGACCAGCGTCGCGCGCTCTTGGCGGTGAAGCGCAGCGCGTAGTCTTCCAGCGTCTGGTTGGCGACCCATTGATTGTACTGGCGCCTGACGCGGTCTATTCGCTGCCGCCCTGCCACTTGACTCCACTCCCGAACCCGCCGGATCCCTCGCAAATCCCGTACCAGAAGCCTACGTCGGCATTTTGCGGTGCAATATACGCGATCTTGCGTATCCTTGCGGTGCACAAATTCGAGCCATCCTCACGACACCAATCGCGTGTCCTCGAACAAACAGTGGGGTGCTCATGTCAGACGAAACCAACAAGGGCTTGTTGTCGCCGCTCCGGCGCAAACTATTGATGGGAATGGCGGCCGTCCCGGCCATCACGATGCTGCCGCGGACGTCGTTTGCGCAGGCCCCGGCGACTTCGGCGGTCAACACCACCGGTCTCGCGGTCACCGACACCGAGGTCACGGTCGGCATCCTACATTCGGCTACCGGCACGATGGCGATTTCCGAGACCGGCTCGATCGAGGCCGAAAAGCTCGCCATCGAGCAGATCAACGCCGCCGGCGGCGTTCTGGGGCGCAAGATCAAGTTCATCCAGGAAGACGGCGCCAGCGACTGGCCGACCTTCGCGGAGAAGGCGAAGAAGCTGCTCGTCAACGACAAGGTCGCGGCGATCATGGGCTGTTGGACCTCGGCCTCGCGCAAGGCGGTGCTGCCGGTGGTCGAGCAGTACAACGGCATGCTCTACTATCCGACCTTCTATGAAGGTCTCGAGCAGTCCAAGAACGTGATCTACACCGGCCAGGAAGCGACCCAGCAGATCCTCGCCGGCCTGAACTGGATCGCCAAGGAAAAGGGCGCGAAGACCTTCTTCTTCATCGGTTCCGACTACATCTGGCCGCGCACATCGAACAAGATCGCGCGCAAGCACGTCGAGAACGTGCTCAAGGGCAAGGTCGTCGGCGAGGAGTACTATCCGCTCGGCAACACCCAGTTCAACTCGGTCATCAACAAGATCAAGCTAACCAAGCCCGACGTGATCTTCACCGACGTCGTCGGCGGCTCCAACGTCGCGTTCTACAAGCAGCTCAAGGCAGCCGGCATCGACCTCGCCAAGCAGGCGCTGCTGACGATCTCGGTGACCGAAGACGAAATCGACGGCATCGGCGGCGAGAACATCGCTGGCGCTTACGCCTGCATGAAGTACTTCCAGTCGCTCGACAATCCGAACAACAAGGCCTTCGTGCCCGCGTTCAAGAAGATGTGGGGCGAAAAGACCGTGATCGGAGACGTCACCCAGGCTGCCTATCTCGGCCCCTGGCTGTGGAAGTTGACGGTCGAGAAGGCCGGCTCCTTCGACGTCGACAAGATCGCGGCGGCTTCACCCGGCGTCGAGTTCAAGGGCGCGCCGGAAGGCTATGTGCGTATCCACGAGAACCATCACCTCTGGTCGAAAACCCGCGTGGGCCGCGCCAAGCTCGATGGCCAGTTCGAGCTGATTTACGAGACCGCCGATCTCGTCGAGCCGGATCCGTTCCCCAAGGGCTACCAATAAGAGAGCTACCAGTAAGAAGCGCGGCGACCGCCGCAGTTTCCCTCGAACTGAAGCCGCTCCCTGGCGTGGATTGCAAGTCCATGCCCAAGACCCCCGCGTCGCGAATTTGCTCGCGACGCGGGACCCTATTCCCTGACGGAGGACATCGATGTTCGGCGACTACTCGCTTGGTGATCTTGGCTCCATCTTCGTCATGCAGGGCTTTGCAGGGCTGATCCTGTTCTCTGTCTACGTGCTGATGGCGCTCGGTCTTGCGATCATCTTCGGCCAGATGGGCGTCATCAACATGGCCCATGGCGAGTTCATGATCCTGGGGGCCTACGTCACCTGGATGACCTCCAATCTGTTCCAGACCTACATGCCTGGTCTGTTCGGCGGCTATTTCTTCCTCGCCATGATCCTCGCCTTCCTCGCCTCAGGCGCGCTGGGAATGCTGGTGGAATGGGTGCTGATACGACATCTCTACAAGCGGCCGCTCGACACGCTGCTGGCGACCTGGGGCCTCAGCCTGATGTTGCAGCAGGCCTATCGCTCCGTATTCGGCGCGCGCGAGGTCGGCGTCGAGCTGCCGCAATGGATGCTCGGCTCGCTGCAGGTGACCTCCAGCATCGAAGTCCCCATCAACGGCGTCTTCGTGATGTGCCTGACGGTGCTGATCACCATCGCCGTCGCCTATGTCATGTACAAGTCGCGCTGGGGCCGCCAGGTGCGCGCCGTGGTGCAGAACCGCATCATGGCCGGCGCGGTCGGCATCAACACCGAAAAGGTCGACCGCTACACCTTCGGTCTCGGTTGCGGCATCGCCGGCGTCGCCGGCAGCGCCTTCACGATGATCGGCTCGACCGGACCGACCTCGGGCCAGCTCTACATCGTCGACACATTCCTGGTGGTCGTGTTCGGCGGCGCCGCGAGCCTGGTCGGTACCATTGCCTCGGCCTTCTCGATCTCGCAGACGCAATCCACCCTCGAGTTCTTCATGTCGGGCTCGATGGCCAAGGTGCTGACGCTGCTCGCCGTTGTCGGAATCCTGATGCTGCGGCCGCAGGGGCTGTTCGCCCTCAAGGTCCGCAAGTGAGAATGTGGGGCTGATGCAATGACCGACAACAGGTTCTTCAATCGATCTGAGCTGATCGGAATTCTGGTGCTCGCGGTGTTCCTGGTCTTGGTGCTGCCGCTCACGCTCGACGTCTTCAGGCTCAACCTGGTCGCAAAGTATCTGACCTACGCCTTCGTCGCGCTCGGTCTCGTCATCTGCTGGGGCTATGGCGGCATCCTGAGCCTCGGCCAGGGCGTCTTCTTCGGCCTCGGCGGCTACTGCATGGCGATGTTCCTCAAGCTCGAAGCATCGAGCGTGGAGAACACCAAGATCCAGTCGACGCCGGGCATCCCTGATTTCATGGACTGGAATCAGATCACGGCGCTGCCGCTGTTTTGGAAGCCCTTTCACAGCCTCACCTTGACCATCGCCGCCATCATTCTGGTGCCCGGCATTTTCGCCCTGATCATCGGCACCGCGATGTTCAAGCGCCGCGTCGGCGGCACTTACTTCGCGATCATCACCCAGGCGGTCGCGGCCATCCTCACCATCCTGATCGTGGGCCAGCAGGGCTACACCGGCGGCATCAACGGCATGACCGACCTGCGCACGCTGAAGGGTTGGGACATCAGGCCCGACCACGCCAAGATCGTACTGTATTTCTTCGAGGTCGGTTGCCTGTTCGTCTGCATCATGATCGCGCAGTTCGTCCGGCACTCCAAGCTCGGACGCATCCTGGTCGCGATGCGCGAGAAGGAGGACCGCGTCAGATTCTCCGGCTACAGCGTCGCGAACTTCAAGATCTTCGCCTTCTGCATCGCCGCCGTCTTCGCCGCGATCGGCGGCGCCATGTTCGCCCTCAATGTCGGCTTCATGTCGCCGTCCTTCGTCGGCATCGTGCCCTCGATCGAAATGGTGATCTACACCGCTGTCGGTGGCCGGTTGTCGATCCTGGGTGCGATCTACGGCACGCTGCTGGTCAATTTCGCCAAGACCAGCCTGTCGGAAACCTTCCCCGAATTGTGGCTGTTCGGTCTCGGCGGCCTGTTCATCGCCGTGGTGCTCGCCTTCCCGAATGGCCTTGCCGGGATCTGGGGCGACTATGTGCAGCCGCGCATCGATCGTCTGATCGCCTCGCGCAAACCGAAACCTGAGGGCTGGACCGACAGCTCGGTCGCCGACAGCGCCCCCGCGGAGTGAGGAGATAGATCATGCTCGTCGGTCATCGCGATGCCGATGCCACGCTGGCAGTGAGGAGATAGATCATGCTCGTCGGTCATCAGCCCAAGGAATTCCTGCTCGCGGTCGAGGCTCTCACCGTGTCGTTCGACGGCTTCAAGGCGGTCAACGATCTCTCTTTCTACGTCGATGAAAACGAGATCCGCGTCATCATCGGCCCCAACGGTGCCGGCAAGACCACCGTGCTCGATCTGATCTGCGGCAAGACCAAAGCGACCTCAGGCTCGATCCAGTTCCGCGGCAAGGAGCTGACGCGGATGAAGGAGAACGAGATCGTCAAGACCGGGGTGGGGCGCAAATTCCAGAACCCGTCAATTTACGACGATCTCACCGTGTTCGAGAATCTGGAGATCTCCTATCCGCGCGGACGTTCGGTGTTCGGCGCACTGACCTTCACCCGCGACTCCGCCGTGCGCGACCGCGTGCACGAAGTTGCGGAAATGATCTTCCTGAAGGACAAGCTGAACAAGAGCGCCGATCTGCTCAGCCACGGCCAGAAGCAGTGGCTCGAGATCGGCATGCTGCTGATCCAGGATCCGGATCTGCTGATGCTGGACGAGCCGGTGGCCGGCATGAGCGTGTCCGAGCGCGCCAAGACGGCCGAGCTGCTCAATCGCATCATCAAGAACCGATCGGTGCTGGTGATCGAGCACGACATGAAGTTCGTCGAGGACATCGCGCACAAGGTCACCGTGCTGCACCAGGGCCAGATCCTCTCGGAGGGGACGATGGAGAAAGTGCAGAACGATCCCAAGGTCATCGAAGTCTATCTCGGCCATTAAGGAGGCGTGACGATGCTGGCAATTTCCGATCTTCACGTCGCCTACGGCCAGAGCGAGGTGCTGCATGGGCTCAACGTCAAGGTCGCGCCCAACGAGATCGTTGCGATCATGGGCCGCAACGGCATGGGCAAGACCACGCTGATGAAGTCGCTGATGGGCATCCTGCCGGCCAAGAGCGGCTCAGTGACAATGGACGGCGCCGAGCTTGGGGGCCTGCCGAGCTACGAGCGCGTCGCCAAGGGCCTCGCCTATGTGCCGCAGGGCCGCATGATCTTCTCCACCATGACGGTGAAGGAGAACATCGAGACCGGTCTCGTGGTCTCCGGCGGCTCCGAGGTGCCGAGCGACATCTATGAGCTGTTTCCGGTGCTGCTGGAGATGAAGGGTCGCCGCGGCGGCAATCTCTCGGGCGGACAACAGCAGCAGCTTGCGATCGCCCGCGCGCTCGCCACCAAGCCGAAGGTGCTGCTGCTGGACGAGCCGACCGAGGGCATCCAGCCGTCGATCATCAAGGACATGGCGCGGACGCTCAAGCGCATCCGCGACGAGAAGGGCCTGTCGATCGTCGTGTCCGAGCAGGTCCTGAGCTTCGCGCTTGATATCGCCGACCGCGTGCTGGTGATCGAGAATGGCGCGATTGTCCGTGACGATCCGCGCGACAGCGTCGATGCCGCGCAGGTCTCGAAATATCTGTCCGTCTAACCAACCGTAGCAAAGGGGAGCATCTCGATGCCAGAGACACTGATCAAGGTCGATCTCACCAAGTCGGCTTACGAAAATGACATGGTGCACAATCGCTGGCACCCCGACATCCCGATCGTGGCCTGGGTCAATCCCGGCGACGACTTCATCATCGAGACCTATGACTGGACCGGCGGCTTCATCAAGAACAACGATTCCGCCGACGACGTGCGCGACATCGATCTGTCGATCGTGCACTTCCTCTCCGGCCCGATCGGCGTCAAGGGCGCCGAGCCCGGCGATCTCCTTGTGGTGGACCTGCTCGATGTCGGTCCGATGAAGGAGAGCCTCTGGGGCTTCAACGGCTTCTTCTCCAAGCAGAATGGCGGCGGTTTCCTCACGGATCATTTTCCGCTGGCGCAGAAGTCGATCTGGGACATCAAGGGGCTCTATACTTCGTCGCGCCATGTGCCCGGCGTCAATTTCGCAGGCCTGATCCATCCCGGCCTGATCGGCTGTCTGCCCGATCCGAAGATGCTGGAGACCTGGAACAAGCGCGAGGCCGAGCTGATCTCGACCAACCCGACCCGCGTACCCGGTCTCGCCAATCCGCCGTTCGCCGCGACCGCTCACGGCGGACGTGCCAAGGGCGACGTCAAGGCCAAGATCGGAGCGGAGGGCGCGCGCACCGTGCCGCCGCGCGAGCACGGCGGCAATTGCGACATCAAGGATCTCTCGCGCGGCTCGAAGATCTACTTCCCGGTCTATGTGCCGGGCGCCGGTCTCTCGATGGGCGATTTGCATTTCAGCCAGGGCGATGGCGAGATCACCTTCTGCGGCGCGATCGAGATGGCCGGCTGGTTGCATCTGAAGGTCGAGGTGATCAAGGACGGCATGTCGAAATACGGCATCAAGAACCCGATCTTCAAGCCGTCGCCGATCACGCCGAACTACAAGGACTATCTGATCTTCGAAGGCATCTCGGTCGACGAGGCCGGCAAGCAGCATTATCTCGACGTCCACATCGCCTATCGCCAGGCCTGCCTGAACGCGATCGAATATTTGAAGAAGTTCGGCTACTCCGGTGCGCAGGCCTATTCGATCCTCGGCACCGCGCCGTGTCAGGGCCACATCTCCGGCGTGGTCGACGTGCCCAATGCTTGCGCCACGCTATGGCTGCCGACCGAGATCTTCGACTTCGACGTGATGCCGTCGGCGGCCGGGCCCATCAAGCATATCACCGGCGATATCCAGATGCCGATCTCGCCGGACAAGTAACCTGTGCGCTCCCTCTCCCCGTTCTTACGGGGAGAGGGTTGGGGTGAAGGGGCTGTCTCCGCACGACGGAACGCGAAGGGGCACAAGATGCCGGTCTATGAATATCTCTGTGACGATTGCGGGCCATTTAGGGATCTCCGCCCGATGGCAGAGTGCGACGATCCGCAAAGCTGTCCGCATTGCGAGACGATGGCGCCACGCGTCATCCTGACCGCGCCGAATTTCTTATGCATGCCGGCGGACAAGCGCAAAGCGCATGCCGTCAACGAACGCAGCTCGCACGCGCCGCAGACGCTGGCGCAATACAAAACCTCGCACGGTCCCGGTTGCGGCTGCTGCTCATCAGGCAAGACCGTGAAGGACAAGAGCGGGACGGACCGGAAGAAGCCCGCGCGGCTGATGACCCAGAGCAAGAGCGGCGCCAAGGGGTTTCCGACGGCGCGGCCCTGGATGATCAGCCACTAACGCATGATCCGGAAAAGCGTGCAGCGGTTTTCCGGCAAGATCATGCGCAAATAACGCACGCGACGACCTCAAACCAACAAAAAGACAGGAGCGCCCAACATGCTTCACGGCGATATTTCCAGCAGCAACGACACCGTCGGCGTCGCAGTCGTCAATTACAAGATGCCCCGCCTGCACACCAAAGCCGAGGTGCTCGACAACGCCCGCAAGATCGCCGACATGATCGTCGGCATGAAGATCGGACTGCCCGGCATGGATCTTGTGATCTTCCCGGAATATTCGACCCAAGGCATCATGTACGATTCCAAGGAGATGTACGAGACGGCGTCCGTGGTGCCGGGCGAGGAGACCGCGATCTTCGCGGAAGCCTGCCGCAAGGCGAAGGTGTGGGGCGTGTTCTCGCTGACCGGCGAGCGCCACGAGGAGCATCCGCACAAGGCGCCCTACAACACGCTTATCCTGATGAACGACAAGGGTGAGATCGTGCAGAAGTACCGCAAGATCATGCCCTGGGTGCCGATCGAGGGCTGGTATCCCGGCAATTGTACTTATGTCTCCGAAGGTCCGAAGGGCCTCAAGGTCAGCCTGATCATTTGCGACGACGGCAATTATCCGGAGATCTGGCGCGACTGCGCCATGAAGGGCGCGGAGCTGATCGTGCGCTGCCAGGGCTACATGTATCCGGCCAAGGAGCAGCAGGTGATGATCTCCAAGGCCATGGCCTGGGCCAACAATGTCTATGTCGCGGTCGCCAACGCCGCAGGCTTTGACGGCGTCTACTCATACTTCGGCCATTCCGCGATCATCGGCTTCGATGGCCGCACACTCGGCGAGTGCGGTGAAGAGGATTACGGCATCCAATACGCCCAGCTCTCCAAAAACCTGATCCGCGATGCGCGCCGCAATGGCCAGTCGCAGAACCATCTCTACAAGCTGGTCCACCGCGGCTATACCGGCATGATCAATTCCGGCGACAGCCCGCGCGGCGTCGCGGCTTGCCCGTATGATTTCTACAAGAACTGGATTGCCGATCCCGAAGGCACGCGGGACATGGTCGAGGCCATGACCCGCGCGACGCCAGGCACCGCCGAATGCCCAATCGACGGCATTCCGAACGAGGCCGCGCCGAGCAATTACTAGGGACCGCGGGCTGCGGCGACAAGTCGTGTCGACAGCCGTCAACATCCGGGCTGCGCCGCTCAAGCAGACTCTTTGCGCGGGATTCGATCGAGCTTCCGAAAACCGTGGCGCGGTTGCAACACAACCGTCAGATTCCGCCTCGGTTGTGCGCCAAACCGACGCATTTGGTCTGGCCGTAGTATTGCGGAACCTCCCCATGGCCTACGTTTCCCCGCGGAAATGTTGTTGCTGGGGAGTGCGACGTGAGGGGCGCGGGGGTATCGGGGCGGCAGGGTCGGCTGCGCCGGGTCGGCGCTAGGTCGTCCATTGGCGCATCGGTAATCTTGGCGCTCGCGTTCAGCCTCTTCGCGTCGACGACATCGGCGCGGGCGGACTGCGCGCCTGACCCGGCGGCCAGCGGTCAGACGGTCACCTGTAGCGGCACCGATACCAACGGCTTTGCAGCCGGCGGCGGTGTCACCAATCTGACCGTGAATGTGCTGGCTGGCGCGACCGTGCACGATAACAGTACGGCGTCGATCAACGTCAACGATACCAACGTTGTAACCAACAACGGAACGGTATTGGCGGGCTCGAGCCTCACCGGCATCAACGGCGGCAATTTCAACACCGTGACCAACAACAGCATCATCACGACGGTGCTAAAGCGTGATGGCATTAAGTTCGATAGCCTGAATTTTTGAGGTAGTTGGCGCATTCCTCAGGAGTGAAGGCATCGAGTGCATGGCCGATTGCGGCGCAGACCGCGTCGACGGTTCGCGCCGCGGCTTTGCGGAGCAGGTGCTTGAGCTTGGCAAAGACTTGTTCGATCGGGTTGAGGTCGGGCGAGTATTTTGGCAGGAAGAAGAGCTTGGCGCCGACGGAGCGGATGAGCTGGCGAACTGCTTTGCTCCTGTGGCTGCCGAGATTATCCAAGACGACGATATCGCCAGGTCGAAGGACGGGCAGAAGGACTTTCTCGACATAGGTGCGAAAGCTCATGCCATCGATCGGCCCCTCGATGAACCATGGCGCATCAATCCGGTCGTGGCGCAGGGCCGCCAAGAAGGTCATGGTCTTCCAGCGGCCGTGGGGAACCTTGGCGTGAAGTCTGCTCCCGCGCGGCGCCCATCCCCGCAAGGGCGCCATATCGGTCCTCGTCCAGGTCTCGTCGATGAAGACCAGCCGCTCAGCTTCGACGCGGCCTTGATATTTTGTCCACTGGGCTCGCCGCCGCGCGACCTCGGGTCGATCGCGTTCGCCAGCCGCCACGCTTTTTTTTGAAGCTGAGCTTCTCGGCGTGCACGAAATCCCACACTGAATGGTAGTCGACCTTCAGGCCACGTCCCGCAAGCTCGGCAACGAGGCCCCGTATGGTGAAATCGCCATCCTTGATCCGTTGCGACAGCCAATCCGCGTGGTCTCCCGAAACCGCCTTCGGCTTGTGACCGCCCATCTGGCCAGGCTCGACGCTACCAGTCTCCTCGACCCGCTGCATCCAGCCGATCGCTGTGCTGATCGCGACCCCAAACTGCTTGGCCGCCTGGTTGCGGGACATCCCGCCCTTGATCGCGGCTACGACACGCTTGCGAAGATCCAGAGAATAAGGCTTGCCCATCCATGCTGGCCTCCTTCCAGCCAGCATGGTGAATCAGAAACCCACTGATTTGGGAATCCCAAATCGATTCAACCTAACCCCATCCCGCTTTAGACAACAGTCTCGGCGTCTCGATGCTGGATAACAACACTATCGCCAACAACGGAACGATCGCCGCCACGGGTAACGGTGGCTCGGCGATCTGGATCCAGGACAACAACGTCGTCACCAACAGCAGCTCGCTGTCAGTCGGAGCCGGAGCCTCGGGTATTTTCGCGGGCGTAAACAACACGATCACCAATGCGGCCAGCGGCACGATCACCGGCCTCAACAATGCGTTCGGTATTTTCGTCCTTGGCGGCTCGACCGTGACCAATGCCGGCACGGTCACGGTCGGCGCATCGAGCGGACTTTCCGGCGCCATTTTCGCGATCAGTGACGGTAACACGGTCATCAATACCGCTACCGGCAGTATTTCCGTCGGTCAGCGCGCCGTGGGCATCTTCGCGCAGGGCAATACCGAAACCGTCAGCAATGCCGGCAGCATTACCGCTGCGCGTTTTGGCGCAGGCATTGTCGCTCTCGGTGACGATGCAAAGGTGACCAACAGCGGAACGATCACGACCGCCGCCGACTCGGCTGGCATGTCCGTGCAGGGCAGTCGTATGCTCATCACTCAAAGCGGGGTGATCAATGTCGGCGTCGGGGGCGTTGGCATTACTCTTTCCGTCGTGTCCTCCAGCATGACCAACACTGGTCGGATTACGGGAAGCGACGGCTCCCAAGGCATCGTGCTGTTTGGCGACGGCAGCATCTTCACTAACCGCGGCGTCATCTCGGTTGGTGCGTCGGGCACTGGCATCATAGTGTTCATGTCGGGCAATCCAATTGTTAACACCGGCACTATCTCCGTTGGAGACGCGGGTCTGGGCATCAGCGTGACAAGCGGGGGAAGCGTCTTCAACTCGGGAACGATCAATGCCGCGACTGGCTTCGCGGCAATCGAATTCTGCGGCTGCCAGCCGAACACACTCACCCTCGGCCCCGGCAGCGTCATAAACGGCCTGGTGCTCGCCGCCGGCACTGACACATTTCAGCTCGGTGGCACCGGCAAGGATACGTTCAACCTCGACCTGATTGGTGCCGGCCTCCAGTACGACGGCTTTTCGACCTTCAACAAGGTCGACGGCTCGACCTGGACGTTGACCGGCACCGGCAATCAGGACTGGAACGTACTCGGCGGCACGCTGATGCTCGCCGGCACCATCAACGGCAATGTGAGCATTGCGGCCGGTGGTACGTTCGGTGGTGTCGGCACGGTCAGCACGATCAGCGTCAATGGCGGCACGCTGGCGCCGGGCAATCCGACCGGGACGCTCTCGGTGTCCGGCGATCTCACGTTCACGTCGGCCTCGCGCTACATGGTGCAAGCCTCCGGCACGAGCAATGGCATCGCGGTCGTGACCGGAACGGCGATGCTCGGCGGCGCAACGGTCGTCGTCGTGCCGACCGGCTCGATCGCGAAGCACTACACGATCCTGAACGCAGGCACGCTGTCCGACGCATTCAATCCGGTCGTTGCGGGCCTGTCGTCGAACCTGCATGCTACGCTGAGCAACGACCCCCACAACGTCTTCCTGGATCTCTCGCTGAGCTACGGCTCGGGCCTTAACGTCAATCAACAGGCCGTCGCCAATGTCCTGACGCACTACTTCGACAGCACCGGCAGCCTTCCCCTGGCATTTGCGAACCTCTCACCGTCCGGCCTGACGCAAGCCTCCGGCGAATCGGCAACGGGATCGCAGCAGACGACGTTCAATGCGATGAACCTGTTCATGAGCCTGCTGACCGACGTCTTCGGCTCCGGGCGTAGCGAAGCACCCGGCGCGACGCCGTATGCCGACGGCGACGCAAACGCCTATGCAGCTACAGGCAAACGCCCGAGCGACGCGTTTGCTTCCATCTATCGCAAGGTGCCGCCGCCGACTTTCCAGCAACGCTGGGATGTCTGGGCGGCCGGCTTCGGCGGCTCGCAGACCACTGATGGTCGTGTCGCACTCGGCTCCAACAACACCAACAGCAATCTCTACGGCACCGCGGTCGGCTTTGATTATCGCTTCTCACCCTCGACGGTTGCGGGCTTCGCGCTCGCCGGCGGTGGCACCGGCTTTGGTGTCAACGGGCTCGGCTGGGGCCGCTCGGATCTGTTCCAGGCCGGTGCCTTCGTTCGCCACAATGCCGGGCCCGCTTACATCACGGCCGCACTCGCCTATGGCTGGCAGGATGTGACGACCAACCGCATCGTCACCGCTGCCGGCACCGACCAGTTGCGCGCGCAGTTCAATGCCAACGCCGTTTCGGGCCGCATCGAGGGCGGCTATCGACAGGCAACGCCGTGGATTGGGCTCACGCCCTATGCTGCACTCCAGGCCACGATGTTCAGCCTGCCGAGCTATCAGGAATTCGCCGTGGTCGGCAACAACACGTTTGCGCTCAACTACGCCGCCAAGGACGTGACCAGCACACGCACCGAGCTCGGCCTGCGCGCAGACAGATCTTTTGCGACTGCCGCAGCCGTGGTGACGCTGCGCGGCCGCGCCGCCTGGGCACATGATTTCAATCCGGATCGCACGGTCGGTGCGGTGTTCCAGACGCTGCCGGGGGCGGCCTTCGTCGTGAACGGCGCGGCGCAGGCTCGCGACTCCGCGCTGACGACGGCGTCGGTGCAAATGAGCTGGATGAACGGCTGGTCCGCGTCGGCAACCTTCGAGGGCGAGTTTTCGAACGTCGCGCGCTCCTATGCCGGCAAGGGCGTCGTGCGCTACACTTGGTGAGGTCCTATCGCTTCGGCTGCGTCGGCTTGCGCGGCGGGCGCAGGGCGACGGCGGGAGCAGGCGTTCCGCTCATCTTGTTGGCGGCTTCACTGACATCGAGCAGCGAGCGACGGGTGTCTTCGAGGAAGCTTGCCGATTTCTTCTTCATGGTGTCGGCGAGCTCGTGCAGTCCCTTCACCTTTTCGAACAGCTCGTCGGCCTTGCCGTCGACGAAACCCGGCACCGCGCCCTCGATCTTCGAAACCGCCTTGTCGAAGCCTGCAAATGCATTGTCGACCTTGAGCATCACGGCGTCGATCTCCTCGCCCTTGTCGCTGAGATCGGCGGTGTAGTTTTCGAAGGTACGCAGGCCGTCCTTGATCGCGGGCGCGTTGCTGACGATCGTGCGGTCGACGCTGTGCAGCGTGTCGACGATGGATTCAGCATCGCTGAGATCGGCGGTCAGCACGGGGATGCCGTCCGAGTCCAGCGGCACCGGTGGCGCAGACGGCGCGCCGCCGATCAGCGAGACCGCGGCAACGCCGGTGAGGCCCTGGAACTCGATGCCGGCCACAGTGTCCTTGCGGATCGGCGCGGTGTTGTCGAGCGACACCAGCGCCACGACCTTGCGCGGGCTCTGCAGCTGGATCGACAGGATCTGGCCGGCGGGCACGCCGTCGAAATTGACCGGCCCGCCGCGGCGCAGGCCGCTCGCGGAACCGCCTTCGAAGACGACGCGCAATTGGCTGCGGCTCTGGCTGGCGCGCCATTTCTGCACGCCGAGCAGACCGCCGAACGCGACGGCGATCACCGTCAATGTCGCCGTTCCGATCACAAGATTGCTCGCGCGTGCCATACGGGTGCGATGTTACGACCAAAGCGGGAAAGTTGGAAGGAGCCCGAACGGCCGCAATGCTAACGCGGGCGGGTTAACGACTTGTCCGCCCTAGCTCGAATGGCGAAGGCGGAAGCGTCAGACCCGCCGTTTCGCGCGACATCAATGTCCAGCCGCGCGTTTGGCCGCGGCGTTGTTCAATACGATCAGCGCGTCGACAGCCACGCCCGTCCTGGCATTGATCAGGAACGGGTTGACGTCGATCGAGGCGATCCGGTCGCCGGCGTCCGCAATCAGATTGGACAGGCCGACCAACGCCTTGACGGCTGAGGCCTCGTGCAACGCCGGCTTGCCGCGATAGCCGCGCATCTTGATGCCGGCTTTGGTCCGGCCGATCAAAAGCCGCGCCTCGGCCTCGTCGAGCGGTGCGCCGGCGAGCGCCACGTCCTTCATCAGCTCGATATCGATGCCGCCGGTGCCGAACAGCACGACGGGCCCCATCTCGGCATCGAGCGAGGCGCCGACCACGAGCTCGAGGTCGGCCTTGACCTGCTGCGCGATCAGGATGCCGTCGAGCTTTGGTTTGCCTTTCAGCTTGTTCACCCGCGCGGAGATGTCGGCAAACGCCTTCTTCACCTCGGCTGCGCTGTTGAGGTTCAGCACCACGCCGCCGATATCGGATTTGTGCAGGATCTCGGCGCTGACGACCTTGGCGACAACCGGAAATCCGATCTGCTTGGCGATGTCAGCGGCTTCCGCGGCCGTCTGTGCGATTCCCTCCTTCGAGATCGGGATGCCATAGGCCTTCAGCAGCTTCTTTGAAGCGACCTCGTCGAGCGCGGCGCCGCGCGCGGACTTCAACGCCTTCTCCAGCACGGCGCGTGCTGCCGGCTTGGAGCTCGAGACGATGTCGGGCACTTCTTTCCGCAAGCTGGCATAGGCGAGCAGCGATTTGATCGCGGTCACCGCACGGTCCATGCCCTGCATCACCGCCAGATGCGGCAACGATTTGCGCAAGCCCTTGGTGAACTCCGTAAAGCCGATCGACATCGCGCTGATATAGATCACGGGCTTTGCGGCCCGGCTCGCCATCTCGTTGACGATGCGCAAGTTCCGCTCGCGCTGCTCGTGCGGTGCCTTTGGAAACTCGGCGTCGATGATGACGATGTCGATATCAGGATCGTCGATCATCAGCTTGATCGACTTCATGTAGACGGAGGGATCAACGACCGCGGCAAAGCCGGCGTCGAGCGGATTGCCCACGATCGAACCAGGTCCAAGCATCTTGCCCAGCTCGCTGCTGACATGCGGGCTCAACGGTGCGAAGTTCAGGCCTTGTGCATAGAAGGCATCGATCAGCATGCCCCGCTTGCCGCCTGACAGCGTCACCGCGGCGAGCCGGTTGCCCTTGGGCACGGCGGCGTGAACGAAGCATTCGGTGGTCTCGATCAACTCGTCGAGCCCGGCGACGCGGATCACGCCTTCGCGGGTTGCAATCGCGTCGAATGTCTCGATCGAGCCCGCGAGTGCGCCGGTATGTGCCATCGCGGCGGCGCGGCCACCCTCCGACGATCCGAGCTTGAGCGCGATCACCGGCTTGCTGGCGGCACGCGCGGCCTTGCAGGCGTCGCGAAACGCCTTGGTGTTGCGTACGCCCTCGAGATAGACCACGATCACCTTGACGCTCGGATCTTCGGCGAAATAGCGCATCAAGTCCGGCGTCTCGAGCCCGGTTTCGTTCCCTGTCGTCACCATATAGCCGACACCGACGCCGCGATCTTCCAGCGCTTGCCTGATCGCCATGACGATGGCGCCCGATTGCCCGGCGATCGCCACCGCGCCTTGTTCCATGGTGACGATACGGTCGTCGATATTGGTGAAGAGCTTTTCTGCGGCGCTTAAATTGCCGAGGCAGTTCGGGCCGGTCACGGCCAATCCCGTCTCGCGCACCGCCTGTTGCAGCTCAGTGGCGAGCTTCTGGCTCTCCTCATCCTGCAATTCGCTGAAACCCGAGGTCACGATGGTCGCGGACCGCGCGCCGGCAGCGGCAGCGTCGCGGATCACCTGCACGGCAAAGCGAGCGGGCACCAGCACAAGGACGTGGTCGGGCTTTTCGGGCAGGCTGGCAAAATCCTTGTAGCAGGGTACGCCCCAGATGCTCTCGCGCTTGGCGTTGACAGGATAGAGCCCGCCCTCGAAACCATATTTGACCAGATTGTTCCAGATGCGCTCGGCGTAATTGCCGGGCTTGTCGGTCGCACCCACCAGCACGATGTTGTGTGGATGGAGCATGGCGTGGATGCCCTTGACGACGTCGCTGGCATCGGGCGGTGGCGACCATGGGCGGGCAGGGACCGACGCGGCTGAGACCTGAGCTTCCATGGTGTGACCTCACCTGTTGTTCTTCTTGATAGCGCGTCGCCCGATCGTATGGTGAGTTGACTGGAGTGGCAACCGGCGGCGCTGCATGCCGCCAGACGGAATGCGCAGCGGATCGCGCGCAGCCGTGCCGTCCTCAGTAGCGCAGCACGCCCAATTTGTAGCTGTAGTGATAGGCAATCTGCCGCAGCAGATAAGGTGCAATGGCGCGCCTTATCTGCATCTGCGTCGGATCAAATCCGAGGACGCGACGCCGCAGGATGCCCATTTCCCTGACGCCGATCGCGTAGGTTGCCGCCGTCTTCTGTGCGTCATGGATCCGGAAGCAGGAAAGAAACCGCGGCAGGCGTACGAACTTGAAACCGGCCGCCTGTGCCCGCAGGATGAAGTCCCAGTCCATCGCGAAATGGAAGTTTTCGTCAATTGGACCGATCTTGTCCCACACGCGCTTGCGCCAGAACATCGTCTCCTGCGGAATGTAGTCGGCATATTGTAGCGTCTTGCCATCGTGGCGAGGCAGCACCGCGCGTCCAACCTCAAGTCCATCACGATCGATGAAGATGCGGTTGCCATAGACGATGTCGACATCGGGATGCGACATGAAATAGTTGACGACATGAGCGAGCGTCCCGGGCAGCAGCATGTCGTCGCTATTGAGATAGGCCATGATCTCGCAGTCGACGCCGGCAAAACCGAGATTGATCGCGTTGGATTGGCCTTTGTCCGGCTCGCTCTTCCAGCTGATGCTGTTGCCGCGGCTCTTCAGGAGATCAATCGTGCCGTCGATCGAGGCGCCATCCTGCACGTGATAATAGAGGTTCGGGTAGGCTTGGCCCACGATGCTGTCGATCGTGGCGCCGATATACTCCGCATGGTTGTAGCTCGGAGTGACCATTGCGATCCGCGGCGCGTTCGCAGGGATCGCAGGCGAGGACTTGAACGCGTTCAGGTTGAGTAAACGCGGTAGGTATTGTTCGAAGGTCCACATTGGCGGACGCCGCCAGAGGCCGCGGAGCGAGGCCCGTCTCTGACCGGCGGCAACGAGACCCAGGTTCCGCTCCAGCAACGCGACGCGGTTTTCGAGCTGTTCCAGTCGCTGGTCGAGCCGCTGCCTGAACTCTTCGTCCATCTACCCCGTCTTCCCGCCCGGCTCCGCCGTAAAGATCCGCAGGCCTTCTTATAGGTCTACGGACGGCCGCGCCAGTTCAGCGGCTCATGACGTCGTAAGGACATCGGTACGGTTTGCGAGCGCGAAATCAATCCCAAGCCTTGCGCTTGCGAACGGCTATTCACGATCGCCCATCAAGGTCGCATGCAGCAGGTAACGCTCGGGGCCGGAGGTGACGGCGTCGAAAGGCCAGCAAGTCGCAAGGACAAGCTCCGAACCTTGAGTCTCGGGATCGATGCCCGATGCGTCGAAATGGACGACCGTCGAGGAATCCGCACGATAGCGAAAGCGCTTGCCGTCACTGCGTGTGACATCGATCACATCGCCGATGGCGACATTCCGCAGGAAGCGGAAATGCGTATCGCGATGTGCCGCATAGACGGCAATCCCGCGCTCGCCGGCGTCAACCGTCCGGTGGATGTGGCCGGGTCCAAAGGCAAGCGCCTGGCCGCTTGTGCCTTCCAGTACGATCGCGCTGGCGCCGATCCGCTTCACCTCGATCCGCGCCACCGGCCAGGTGTCGGCCCAAGACCATGGCTTGACCGGTTGGCCGGTTGCAATGCCCCGGTCGAACGCACGCTCCAGCAGCACCTGCGCGAGCCACGCCTTGGCGTGGATGTAGGCGCCGTCACCGAACAGGATCGTTCCGACCAGCGCCAGGACCAGAGGCGAGATGAGGCGGGGCATGGTTTCCACCAATGACGGGAAGAAAAAAGGCGCGCGCGACCGTTGGTTCGGGACGGGCAGCCGCGCGCGCCAAGCAAGAGGAGTTCGGGGTGCTCCTCTCTCAAGCGGCGTCAGTGAGCAAGGTCCGACGCCGGTTGAACACGAACAGGATCAGCGCGAGCACGATCAGGATCAGGCCTGCGATCATCTTCAGTTCAGCAGAGGTCGCGGTCTTGGGCAGGCGGATCGTATCCGCGGTGACAGGTGCTGGCCGCCTTGCCGCGGGCTGGCTCGCATCGGCGCGGCGCTCGCGCAGCTGTGCCGGTGTCTGCTGCGGCCGTTCGCCGAATACCTTCGCGAAATCCCAGCCCGCCGGCAGGTTGATCGGAAGCTCGGTGAGCTTGAGCGGCGCGCCTTCGGGACGGCTCGGCGTCTTGTCGACAGCGATGAGACTGGTCAGCCGCGTGACAATCTGGTGGTCGAGCGCCAGTGCAAGGACCGTCTTGTCCGTGTCCTCCGGGGTCATCTCGTGCAGCGTCCGCGCCACTTCCGCATCGCTGATCTTGCGCCTGGCCCAAAGCTTCGACAGACCTTTGCCTTCAGCGGCACTCTTCAACGGCAGCGTCACCGACCACGGGCGATCGCCGACATGACCCTTGATCTCAAGTGAGCCCGCGAGTCTGTCGAGCTTCGCGGCAAGCACCAGTGGCTCGTCGCGATAGACGTCCGGAATGATTGCCGGCGTGACGTCGGCCTTGATGTCAGCTTTGGCATCGGAAAACTTCACGGTGAGGCCGGTCACGGCCGGGTTCTCCAGCTTGGCAAACAGGCCGCGCATACGTTCCTCGACCTGATCGACGGAGCCGATATGGGTGAAGGCGCCGCGGCCGAGCTCGGAGGCGCGCGTCATCAGATAGGTGTTGGGCGCGGAGCCGATGCCGACCATGAAAATGCGCGAGCGGCCGCGCATCGCCGTGATGGTCTCGAACAATTGCTGCTCGTTGCCGATCGCGCCGTCGGTGAGGAATACGACTTGGCGGACCATGTTGGTGTCGGCAAGCTTGTCCGTCAGTGCCGCGCGCATCGCCGGCACCATCTCGGTGCCGCCGCGGGCCTGCAATGCGCTGACGAAAGAGGTCGCTTCACCGACATGCGCGGCGTCGGCCGGCACGGAGGTCGAAAACAGCACGTCCATGGTGTCGTCGAAGCGGATCACGTTGAAACGGTCGTTCGGCTGCAGGCGGCCGAGGGCATAAAGCAGACTCGCCTTGGCCTGCTCGATCGAGGTGCCACCCATCGAACCGGAATTGTCGATCACGAACACCACTTCGCGCGGCAACGGCTTCTGGGCGGTCTGTTCGGCGGCCGGCGGTGTGACGAAGGCCAGCAGGTAGTCGGCATCGCCGACATGCTCGCGGAACAGCCCGACTGACGGTGCCTTTTCAGCGGCTGGCTTCCAGGTGAGCTCGAAGTCGCGGTCGGCCGGGACGGTGCCGTCAGCAAGCGTGACGACGCGCGTCATGTTGTCCGGGCTTTCGATCTTCACGTTGTGAAAATGGCTCTTCACCTCGCCGAGGGCGAAGCCGGCCTTCAAATGCACTGTGATGCTGGTCGGATTGACCGGCGCGCTTCTCGCCGGATCAAGGACCGGCGACGAGATGCGCTCACGGTCGGGCACCGGGTCTGAATGGGTCGCGCCCCAGCCGGAGCCGTCATTGCGGAAATCGACGCTCTGCACGATCGGCGCCGGATTGTAGCGGGGTCCGACCACGAGCGGAACGCGCAGCGAATATTCGTTGCCGGCTTGATGCACGGGCTCCTGATACTCGATCTGCACCAGCACAGTTTCGCCGGGTCCGATATTGGCGACCGAGTTGGTGAAGATGTTGGGCCTCTCCTGCTCGGTGAGCGCGGCCTTCTGCCCGGAGCGGCGCGCCTGCTCGTAGATCACGCGGGCCTGCTGGCACTCCCTAATGTCGCCGATAATGACGCGGTCGCCGACCACCATCTTCAGCGTGTCGACGGCGCCATCAGCGCCCAGTGGATAGATATAGGTCGCCTCGGCCCAGTCCTTGGTCGGGTTGCGGAAGGCCTGGGTGACGCGCGTGCGCAGTGTCGGGCCTGAGACCGTGATGTCGACGTCGATCCCGAGCCGGATAGCTTCGGTCGTGGCTCCGTTCTCCTTCAGGAGCAGGGTGCCGGATTTGGCATCGCCGGGCTGAAGCAGGCTGGCCTGCTCCGTCGTCGCCGACCAGGAGGTCTCGAAGCTCACCAGCAGGGCCACGAAACTGACCAGGAGCACGGCAATGCTTTGCGCCAGAAGGAACAGCCCGACCTTGATCAGCCTGCCGAGCCAAGGGTGTTCGTCAGGGTGTTCGTCACCGTCGACCGTGTCGTAATTGTCCATTTGACCTGCTCCCGAAGCATGTTTGATGACGCCAAGCATCGGTCGGGAGGGCCTGATTTCGCGAGCAGAATGATCGGTAATGTTCCGCCGCGGCCGGTCGGGGCCAGCCGCCAGTTTGGCGGCGATGTCCGGTTTTGTGCTGACTTGTCCGCCCTGCTAGACTGGCCTCCGTGGAGCAGAGTTAACGATGCAGACGCAAGACAAGCTCTCTGACAAGCAGCTTTCGGACGAGCAAAGCCGTGAGGTCGCGGAGATGATCCGCGAGGAAATCGCCAGGCGCCGGATCTCGCGGCAGGCGCTGGCCGAGCAGGCCAAGCTCAGCCTGTCGACGCTGGAGAAGGCGCTCGGCGGCCGGCGCCCGTTCACGCTGGCGACCACGGTCCGGCTGGAGCAGGCACTGGGCGTGTCCTTGCGCAAGAGCACCTCTACGCCGGCGCCTGCGGCTGGCAACGACGTCGCACCCGACGGCCTCGGCTCCTATTCGCATCGCGCGGTGACCTGGCTCGAGGGCGTCTACATCACCCTGCGGCCGTCCTTTGGCGACAAGGATGCGATTTTCGCCTATCGCACCGAAATCGTCTGGGAGCCGAAAGTGTCCTCGCTGGTCTTCCGCGAGGGCGAGCGAACCGATGCTGCCTACGAGCACACCGGCGAGGTTGCAGTGCCGCATCAATCCGGTTTCATCTATCTCGTCATCAACAAGCACGGGCAGCATCGCGTCATCACGGTCTCGCGGCCGACCGTAACAGGTGCGATGTACGGCATCATTTCGACGCTGCGGGCCGGTGCCGGCGCACAGCTGATGCCGGTCGCGGCGCCGATCGCCTATGTCCCGATTGCCAATGTCAAGGAGCCGACGCTCGGACGGATCATGCCCGATCATGCCAATCATGCGCTGTATCTGAGCCACCTGCGCCGCACGGTGGAGGAGCCATTTGCGCTCTTCCTGTCGGTCTAGCCGGTCCTTCGAACGAAATGGTCCGGTATTTGCCGTGCATCCGTCTATAAGGCGATCATGCTGGACGTGACCACAATATCCGACGGCGCATGCCCTCTGTTCTCGATCATCATCCCGCTCGAATTTCACCGCGGGCAGTGGGAGCAGTCCTGGCTTGGCTGGACGTCGCAGACGGCGGACAGGTCTCTCTACGAGATCATTCTCGTCGTGCCACCGGACTTCACCGGGCACGCGGAGCTGAAAGCACTTGCCGCAGGCCAGGCCCGCCTCGAATTCGCGGATTCCGTGCACGATATCGGGCTCTGCGCGGCCGGCGCGGCCAGGGCTCGCGGCCGCTATTTGTTCTTCACGGAATCGCATTGCTGGCCCGAACCCGATGTGATCGCGCTCTGCATCCGCGCGATCGATGATCATCCCGACTGGGCCGGATTTTCCTGCCGTTCGGTCCCGGTCTGCCACAATCGCCTGTCCGAGGCGGAGGCTGCGATGTACCAGGCCGACATCGAATTCGGCATGAAGCAGCATCCCTGGCGCAAGGTGCTCGACCAGTGCTTCGTGACGCAGCATGACGTCTACCGGGAATGCGGCGGCCTGCGCGAAGAGCTCGGTCATTTCGCCGAATGGGTGCTCGCCGCCGGATACCATGCGCGAGGATACGCCATCGGCTATCTCGAGGAAGCCCGCTTCCACCACTATTATATCGGCCGGATCGGCGAGCTGAAGACGTTCACGCTCGATTTCGTCCAGGGCGAGAGCCGGTTTCTCAGCGGGGATCGGCACGATCCGGGCAGCGATCTGCTCGAAGCCCCCTTTGAATGGAAAGACCGGGACAATTTCGATCGTCCGCTTGCGTTCAATGCATTGAACGCGATGGTGCGTTACAGCCTGCCGCGTCTGAGTTGGAAATGGCCCGACGAGGAACTGCGCGCACTGTGGCGCTGGAGCGGGCCGGCGCTGTTCGGCGATCGCCGTGTGCGCGTCGCGGCTTTCTTAGCCGCCGCGTATGCGCGCCTAGTGCTGACCGCGCTGACAGCGGTCGGCTCGCGCGATGCCATTGCGCGCTGGATGAAGCGTTACATCGCTTCGCTGATCCACCTTCAGCGGCTCGTGTGTATCAGTCGTGTTCGCGGACATACCAGATCGGCGAAGAAACTGCTTGGCGATCAGGTCCTCGCGCAGCTCGGATTTCACGAGCTCGAATCAGCTGCCGGCCATGCGTTTCGCTGGAGCGAGCCGCAGGCAGCCGTTCGAATCAAGGGCGCGCCGGGACGCAACACGGTCTGCGTCCGAAGTCCCGCCCTGCGCGAGCCGCTCGACAAGATCGGGGTGCAATTCTATCTCGATGGCGCACCTCTCGATCGTGCCGCGATCGAGAGCAGCCTTGATCGTTACATGTTGAGTCTGGACCTGCCGCAAACCGGCATTGCCATCCTGGCTTGGGCCTGCCCCGAGTTCAGAGGTATCGGCGATGTGCGTCGTCTCGGCCTGCCTGTCGTTGACATCGAGGTTAATCCAGGCGCGCGCGGCAGTGCTCAAGAAGATAGCGGCCTCTCGGCCGCTATCTCGCACACGACGGACGCTTCCGACCGAGACTAAAGCGCGATGAGATTGGGTTGAATCGTCATCACGCTTTAGCCCTTTGTTTGAGCATGATCGTTTCGGAAAACCGCTTCACACTTTTCCGGATCATGCTCTAGCCGCCGACCTCCGCGCTGATGATGTCGCCGAACAGCTCCCACTGACCACTCTTGAACCGCCACATCTTCAGCTGTTCGATCGGCGCAAAATCGTTGGCCGACGTGTTGATCTTGATCCCCGGGATCAGCGTATCCGGGACAAAGTCTTTCAGGCTCGCGGCCTGCTTCATCACATTCTCGCGGGTGAGATTGTCGCCGGCCTGTTTCAGCACCTGCACCATGGTCTGTGCCGCAGCGTAGCCGTACACCAGGTTGGTGTCCGAGATGTTGGCGCCGGGCATGTATTTATCGACGAAGGCCAGGAATTTCTTCATGCCTTCGTTGTCCTTCCACTGAGGATCGGACGCATCCATCAGATAGCCGGCCGAGAGCACGCCTTCCGAAGCCTCGAAGCCCGCCGGCTTCATCACCGCGCCGATCGACACCGAGACGTCGGTCATCAGGTGCATCGGCTTCCAGCTGAGCTCGGCCATCTTCTTGATGGCCTGGGCAGCAAATTTGGGAGTCGAGATGTTGACGAAGACGTCGGCGCCGGTGTCCTTGAGCTTGACGATATGGGCGTCGATCGAGGGCTCCGAGGTCTCATAGCTCTCTTCCGCCACGATCAGCTTCGAGGCCTTTTCGCCGAACACGTCCTTGATGCCGGCAAGGTAATCTTTGCCGAAATCGTCGTTGGCATAGAAGATCGCAACCTTCGCGTCCGGCTTCTCCTTCAGAATGTACTTGGCGAAGATCCGCGCCTCGACCCGGTAGCTGGGCTGGAAGCCCATCGTCCAGGGAAAGTTGTGCGGGTCGTTCCACTTGCTGGCGCCGGTGGCGAGGAACAGCTGCGGCACCTTCTTGGAGTTTTGATATTTCTGGACGGCGGTCTGGGTCGGCGTGCCCAGCGCGTTGAACACCAGGAAGACCTCATCGCTCTCGATCAGCTTGCGGATCTGCTCCACCGTCTTCGGCGGGGAATAGCCGTCATCGTAGGAGATGAAGTTGATCTTGCGGCCGTTGATGCCGCCCTGGTCGTTGATCATCTTGAAATAGGCTTCCTCGGTCTTGCCGATCACGCCGTAGGCGGATGCAGGTCCGGAATAGGCCTCGACATTGCCGATCTTGATCTCGGTGTCGGTGACGCCGGTGTCGTACGCCTTCTGGGCGAAAGCGCCCTGGGTCGAGAGCAGCGTCAATGCGGTGGCTGCGGCGAGCATTGAGAGTTTCTTGTTCATGAAAATTCCTTGGTGTTTCTTTGGCGATTTTTCTGGGTTGGAGCAGGCACGTCGAAAAAGCAAAAGCGCCCGCGAGGGGCGCTTCGATCAGGCGTTGGCGACTTTCTGGTCGACCTCGGAAGCCGCCGAGAATTCCTTGCGCAGGGTCGGCTTGTGAATCTTGCCGGTGGCGTTGCGTGGCAGCGCGTCGACGAAACGGACTTGGCGCGGGCATTTGAAACGCGCGAGATTAGCGGCGCAATGCGCGAAGACGTCGGCCTCCGTTAGCTGTTGGCCTTGCTTCACGGCAACGATCGCAAGGCCCACTTCGCCCCATTGCGGATCGGGAATGCCGATGACACCCGCCTCGGCAATCGCAGCGAGCTGATGCAGAACGTTCTCCACCTCGGCCGGATAGACGTTTTCGCCACCGGAGATATACATGTCCTTCCAGCGGTCGACGATGTAGTAGAAGCCTTCCTCATCGACGCGCGTCGCATCGCCGGTGTGCAGCCAGCCGTCGGTGAACGACGTCTTGTTCGCCTCCGGCCTGTTCCAGTAGCCCGGCGTGATGTTCGGCCCCTTGACCCAGAGCTCACCGAGCTCGCCGACATCGGCATCGCTGCCGTCGGGGCGGACGATGCGCACTTCCGTGTGCAACACCGGCTTGCCGGCAGAGCCGGCCTTGCGTGCCGCGTCCTCGCGGTCGAGCACCAGCACGGCCGGCGAGGTCTCGGTCATGCCGTAACCTTGCTGGAGCGCAACACCACGTGCTTCCCAGGCCTTCAGCAGCGGCATCGGTACCGGTGAGCCGCCGACGCCGCAGGCCATCAATCGGGAGAGGTCAGTCGTCGCGAAGGCTGGATGCTGCGCCATGAACTGGTAGATCGCGGGCACGCCGAAGAACGCGTTGATGCCGCGTGCGGGATCGTCGATCAGGCCGAGCGCAGCGGCGGGATCGAACGCGCGCATGATCATCACGGTGCCGCCGGCATGCAGCACGGGATTGGTATAACAATTCAGTCCCCCGGTGTGGAACATCGGCAGCACGGTGAGCGCCACCGAGGACAGCCCGATGCAGGCGGGGCCGCCAAGATTGATGCAATTCCAGAAGGTCATGCCATGCGTGATGGTCGCACCCTTAGGATGGCCCGTCGTGCCCGACGTGTACATGATGGTCGAGATATCATCGAGCGTGACCTCCTCCGTGCGATCGAGCGGCTTTGCGGCGGCGATGCTGGCTTCGTAGGCTCCACCGGCGCCGAGCGGCAGGCTGGTCGCGACGTTGCAGAGCTTTGCCACGGTGAGTGCTGTCTCGGCCAGTTCGGTGTCGTAGATCATCACGTCAGGCGCGCAATCGCCGGCGATGAACTGAAGCTCGGGAATGGTGAGGCGGATGTTCAGCGGCACGAGGACGGCGCCGAGGCGTCCGCAGGCGAACTGCACGTCCAGGATATCGGTGGTGTTCGGCGCCAGCACGGCGACGCGGTCGCCGCGCGAGACCTTCAGCGAGTGACGCAAGAACGAAGCCAGGCGCGAGATGCGACCGTCGAACTCCGAATAGGTGAAGCGGCGCTCACTCGCCAGGTCGATGGCCGCGACCTTGTTAGGTGCGCGGCGGGCATGATGAGCGATCCAGTCGTAGTAACGAACGGCCAACTCTCTCTCCCTTGGCGATCTCGTGCCGCCCGAACCTTATTGCTGTGCACCATGCTCGGCATGGCCCTGGGAGGCCAGCCGGAGTTTGTGCAGCAGTCTTTTTTTTTTGGAGTTGGCCTGCGAGGGGTGAAAATCGTCTTGCGTTGAGTTGCTAGATCACGGCTGCTCCGAGCCGTCTCGGCGAAGCCAGCCACTCCGCGCAAGTGAGCTGCCAATGTTCCAGCCATGGTGGAACGGCAGGAGTGGTCGAAAGCGAAAACGCAATGAAGAGCCCGTTCTATACCGCCGAGCACGACGCTTTCCGCGAAATGATGCGCCGCTTCGTCGACAAGGAGATCACCCCGTTCGCGCATGAATGGGACGAAGCCGGCGAATTTCCCCGCGCGCTTTATCGCAAGGCGGCCGAGATCGGCCTGCTGGGGCTCGGATTTCCCGAGGAATATGGCGGGATCGCCGCCGACCAGTTCATGAAGATCGTGGCGAGCCAGGAGCTGGCGCGGGCAGGCGCCGGCGGCGTCAGCGCCAGCCTGATGAGCCACACCATCGGCTCGCCGCCGATCGCCCGCGCGGCGCGGCCGGAGGTCAAGGCACGCGTGCTGCCGCAGGTGCTGGCAGGGGAGAAGATTTCCGCGCTCGCGATCACCGAGCCGGGCGGTGGGTCCGATGTCGCGAACCTCCGAACCAGGGCGCTGCGCGACGGCAATCACTACGTCGTGAGCGGCGAGAAGACCTTCATCACCTCGGGCATACGCGCCGATTATCTGACCGTTGCAGTGCGTACCGGCGGCGAGGGCGCCGGCGGTGTCAGCCTGCTCCTGATCGAGGGCGACACGCCGGGCCTGTCGCGGACAAAGCTCAAGAAGATGGGCTGGTGGGCCTCCGACACCGCGACGCTGCATTTCGATGACTGCCGCGTGCCGGCCGAGAACCTGATCGGCGAGGAAGGGCAGGGCTTCAAGATCATCATGCAGAACTTCAACAGTGAGCGGATGGGCATGGCAGCGGGCTGCACCGCGTTCGCGCGCGTCTGTCTCGATGAAGCCGTCGCCTATGCCAAGGAACGCAAGACGTTTGGCAAGCCGCTCGCGCAGCACCAGGTCATCAGGCACAAGATCGTCGACATGGCGCAGAAGGTCGCAGCCTCTCAGGCGATGCTGGAAATGCTGGCCTGGCGGCTCGGGCAGGGCGAGAGCCCGGTGGCTGAAATCTGCATGATGAAGAACCAGGCGACCCAGACCATGGCGTTCTGCGCCTCGGAAGCCGTGCAGATCTTTGGCGGCGCCGGCTTCATGCGCGGCATCAAGGCCGAGCGCATCTATCGCGAGGTCAAGGTCAACGCCATCGGCGGCGGCACTGAGGAGATCATGAAGGATCTTGCCAGCCGGCAGATGGGGTTATGATTCTCACCGTCATTCCGGGGCGACGCGACGCGTCGAACCCGGAATCTCGATATTGTAGGACTCATCTCTGGATTCCGGGTTCGCGCGTTGCGCGCCCCGGAATGACAAAAGGGACAAAATGCTATTTACCGCCGACCACGACGACATCCGCCGCTCGCTGCAGAAATTCATCGCCAACGAGATCAATCCTCACGTCGATGACTGGGAGAAGGCCGACATCTTCCCGGCGCATGAGCTGTTCAAGAAGATGGGCAGCCTCGGCTTCCTTGGACTGAACAAGCCGGTCGAGTTCGGCGGCTCCGGCCTCGATTACTCCTATGCGCTGATGATGGCGGAGGAGCTTGGCGCGATCACCTGCGGCGGCGTGCCGATGGCGATCGGGGTGCAGACCGATATGGCGACGCCGGCGCTGGCACGGTTCGGCTCGGACGAGGTGCGGCGCGAATTCCTCAGCCCCTCGATCTCAGGCGACTATGTCGCCTGCATCGGCGTCTCCGAACCCGGCGCAGGCTCGGACGTCGCCTCGATCAAGACCAGCGCGCGCTCTGACGGCGACGACTATCTCATCACCGGTGGCAAGCTGTGGATCACCAACGGCACCCAGGCCGACTGGATCTGCCTGCTCGCCAACACCGGCGACGGCCCCGTTCACCGGAACAAATCGCTGATCTGCGTGCCCATGAAGAGCAAGGGCGTCACCGTCGCCCGCAAGCTCGACAAGATGGGCATGCGCTCGTCCGATACCGCGCAGATCTTCTTCGACAACGTCCGCGTACCCAAGCGCAACCGGATCGGCGAAGAGGGCCAGGGCTTTACCTACCAGATGATCCAGTTCCAGGAGGAACGGCTCTGGGGCGCGGCGGCCTGCCTCAAAGCGCATGAATACATCATCAACGAGACCATCGAATACACCCGCAACCGCAAGGCGTTTGGGAAGTCGATCCTCGACAACCAGGTCGTGCACTTCAAGCTTGCGGAGATGCAGACCGAGGTCGAGCTGCTGCGTGCGCTGATCTATCGCGCCGCGGAGCAGCTTGTCGCCGGCGAGGATGTCACGCGGCTTGCGACCATGGCCAAGCTGAAGGCCGGCCGTCTCGGCCGCGAGCTCACCGACGCCTGCTTGCAATATTGGGGCGGAATGGGCTTTACCAACGAGACGCCGGTCAGCCGCGCCTATCGCGACAGCCGCCTGACCTCGATCGGCGGCGGCGCCGACGAGGTCATGCTGATGGTCCTGTGCAAGATGATGGGGACGCTGCCCGGCAGCAAAGGGAATGCTTCATGATCACGCTCTATCATTGCGACGCCGCGCGTTCGTTCCGTCCGCTCTGGATGCTGGAGGAGATGGGGCTGCCGTATGAATTGAAGATGCTGCCGTTCCCTCCGCGGGTCTTCGCCAAGGAATACCTCGCGCTCAATCCGCTCGGCACGATTCCCTTCATGGTCGACGGCGAGACCAAGATGACGGAGTCATCCGGCATCTGCCACTATCTCGGCGTCAAATATGGCCCGACGCCGCTGATGGTCGGCCCGGAGGATCCCACCTATGGCGCCTTCCTGAACTGGATGTATTTCAGCGACGCGACGTTAACCTTCCCGCAAACGCTGGTGCTCCGCTACACCCAGCTCGAGCCGGAGGAGCGCCGCAATCCGCAGGTCGCCACCGACTACGCAAAGTGGTTCCTGGGGCGGCTGCGCGCCGTCGAGGCCGCGACCGCCAATACTGATGCCTTGTGCGCGGGCCGTTTTACCGCTGCTGACATTGTCATCGGTTACGCACTTCGCCTTGCCGACAATATTGGCCTTGCCAAGGATTTCGGGCCGAATGTCGCAGCCTATTGGGCTCGCCTGCAGCAGCGCGGCGGCTTCAAGCGCGCGGTTGCTGCGGAGCAGAAGGCCGGCACTGAACAGAATGTTGCGCCGCGCGTAAGGGCGTGAACATTCCGCAGGATGGGACTGCAATCTCATCGCGGTTCCGGGTGCGACTGATCGTCGTCCCGGAATGGTAATCTTTTGCACGCGATGACAGCGCTACCTCGTCGTGACAGGGCCCAAATTTCCGCTAAGGTGACCTCCGTCCGCAGCGGCCATAGAGCCGCGCGAGGAGGGACCCCCATGGAAGATAAAGGTCGCGAATCCGACCATTTGATGCTGATCACGCCGGAGCGGGTCTTCTACGCCGGCTTGCTCGGCAGGCCCCGCAAGCGAACCCCAGGTTGCTGCCACGTCTATGTCGCGGTGAAAGGCAGCCTGCATATGACCATCGACGACGTGCTCGCCACGGCTGAGCTGTTCGTCACGCTCCCAAACCAGCGGCACTCCATCGCCAGCGACTACCGCACTGCAATCAGCGTGACTCTCGAACCGGAAAGCATGCCCGACGGCGTGATCGAGGCCTTGGCCGAGCGCCTGACCGGCCCGGACAGGGCTATCTATGCCCGCAAGATCCTCGCTGCTTACGCGCTGCTGCGCCAGCGTCGCTATAACGACATCACCACCGCCGAATTCGACGAGATGTGTTTTGGCGAAGCGCTGCCGCGCCGCGCGCTTGACCCGCGGGTCATGCGTGCGGTCGCCCGCATCGGGCGCTTTTCGGGCGAGCCGGTGACGGCAGATACATGCGCGGCGGAAGCAGGTCTCTCCGCCTCGCGCTTCCTGCATCTGTTTAAGGAGGAGACCGGCATCTCGTTCCGCTCGTTCCGCGCCTGGAAGCGCGCTCGGCACCTGCTGCACTTCGCCAACCAGGACCTCAACCTCGCCCACCTCGCGCAGGACATCGGCTATCCCGACTCCACGCATTTCAGCCACTCGATCCGCCGCTTCTACGGCTTGAAGCCACGCGCGATCTTCGTCGGGTCGCGGGATCTTGCGATCTATCGCAGCACCGAGACGGTGCGGGAGCTCGCGGAGGCGAGCTAGCGCCGGTGTCGTAGGGTGGGCAAAGGCGCTCTTGCGCCGTGCCCACCACCTCTCGGCAATTTGGCAAAGATCGTGGGCACGCTTCGCTTTGTCCACCCTACGATAGCTCGTCTTTAGCTAGCTTCTCCGCGCAAGAAGCCGCATGCCGCGCATCACATGATCGCAGCGTTGAAATCAACGTTACGAGACATCTGTGGCATGAGCGACAAGGCCGTCATCACCTGCGCCCTGAACGGCGTGCTCACCGACCCCAAGCAGCACAATGTGCCGGTGACGCCCGAGCAGATGGCGCGCGAGGCCAAGGCTGCGTTCGATGCGGGCGCGTCCATCATGCACATCCATCTGCGCCAGCAGGCGCCGAACAAGGGGCATCTGCCGTCCTGGGACGTCAGCGTCAGCAGGGAGATCCAGCAGGCGATCCGCGAGGCCTGCCCCGGCGTCATCATCAACCACACCTCCGGCGTGTCAGGGCCCAACTATTCCGGCGCGCTCGACTGCATCCGCGAGACCAGGCCGGAGATCGCCGCCTGCAATGCAGGTTCGCTGAATTACCTGAAGGTTAAGGCCGACAACACCTGGGCCTGGCCGCCGATGATGTTCGACAACGCGGTCGAGAAGGTGAAGGACTATCTCGACGTCATGAACGCGGTCGGCACCATCCCCGAGTTCGAATGTTTCGACGTCGGCATCGTCCGTTGCGTTGGCATGTACCACCAGGTCGGCATGTACAAAGGGCCGCTCGAATACAACTTCGTGATGGGCGTCGCTTCCGGCATGCCTGCCGATCCCGAACTGCTGCCGATCCTGCTCAAGCTGAAGCGCCCCGAGGCGCACTGGCAGGTCACGGCCATCGGCCGCGAAGAAATCTGGCCGCTGCACCAGCGCTGCGCCGAACTCGGGGGCCACTTGCGCACCGGCCTGGAGGACGCCTTCTATCTCGCCGACGGCAAAAAGGTCACGTCGAACGGCCAGCTGATCGAAGCCATCGCCGCCTGCGCCCGCCGCGCCGGCCGCGACATCGCGAGCCCGGCCGAAGCGCGGAAGATCTTTGGGACGAGCAGGTAATTGTAGCCTCAGCCGTCACTGCGAGCGAAGCGAAGCAATCCAGACTGCCTCCGAAGATACATTCCTGGATTGCTTCGTCGCTTCGCTCCTCGCAATGACGGGTAGGATAGAATCATGTCCATTCTCGAAAATACCATTTCCCCAGGCAACGCCGGCTACCACGCCAACCGCGACGGCATGCTTGGCCTGATCGACCGCATGCGGGCGCTGGAAGAGCGTACGCGTGCAGCGTCGGCCGGAGCGAAAGAACGGTTCCACAAGCGGGGCCAGCTGCTGCCGCGCGAGCGCGTCGCGCTGGTGCTCGATCCCGGCACGCCCTTCATCGAGCTGTCGACGCTCGCCGGCTACATGTTCGACGTGCCGGACGCGAGCAAGAGCGTGCCTGGCGGTGGCGTCATCGCCGGCATCGGCTTTGTCTCGGGTATCCGCTGCATGGTCAGCGCCAGCGATTCCGGCATCGATGCCGGCGCGCTGCAGCCCTACGGCCTCGACAAGACGCTGCGGGTCCAGGAGCTCGCGCTGGAAAACAAGCTGCCTTACGTCCAGCTGGTCGAAAGCGCCGGCGCCAATCTCTTGCGCTACCGCGTCGAGGATTTTGTCCGCGGCGGCAACATCTTTCGTAATCTCGCGCGCCTTTCGGCAGCGGGCCTGCCCGTCGTCACCGTGACGCACGGCTCGTCCACAGCCGGCGGCGCCTACCAGACCGGCTTGTCCGATTACATCGTCATGGTGCGCGGCCGTACCCGTGCCTTCCTTGCGGGGCCGCCGCTGCTGAAGGCCGCGACCGGCGAGATCGCGACCGAGGAAGAGCTCGGCGGCGCCGAGATGCACACGCAAATCTCCGGTCTTGGCGACTATCTCGCCGAGGACGATCGCGACGCATTGCGCATCGCGCGCGAGATCATGGCCGCGCTGGAATGGGAGCGGCCGGGCAGGGCGGCTGCACAATTCAAGCCGCCGCGCTACGACCAGGACGATCTGCTCGGCATCATGCCGATGGACCACAAGCGTCCGGTCGACATGAAGCAGGTGATCGCGCGCATCATCGATGATTCCGATTTCACCGAGATGGCGCCGAATTACGGCCCGGCCACCGTCTGCGGCCATGCTCGCATCGAGGGCCAGGCGATCGGCATCATCACCAACAACGGCCCGCTCGATCCTGCCGGCGCCAACAAGGCGACGCATTTCATCCAGGCGTGCTGCCAGACCCGCACGCCGATCCTCTATCTCAACAACACCACCGGCTATATGGTCGGCAAGGCCTATGAAGAGGCCGGCATGATCAAGCACGGCTCGAAGATGATCCAGGCGGTGACGTCTGCGACGGTGCCGCAGATCACCATCTATTGCGGCGCCTCGTTCGGTGCCGGCAATTACGGCATGTGCGGCCGCGGTTTCCATCCGCGCTTCTGCTTCTCCTGGCCGAACGCCAAGACCGCGGTGATGGGCGGCGAGCAGGCTGCCGAGACCATGGCGATCGTGACGGAAGCCGCCGCCGCGCGACGTGGCAAGCCGGTCGAGAAGGAAAAGCTTGACGCCATGAAGGCGCAAATCGTCGGCGTGTTCGACGGCCAGATGGACGTATTCTCGACCAGCGCCCGCGTGCTCGACGACGGCGTGATCGATCCGCGCGACACCCGCGCGGTGCTGTCCGAAGTGCTCGCGATCTGTCGCGAGGGCGATGCACGCATGCCCCAGCGCATGCAGTTTTCAGTGGCCCGCCCATGAGGAACGGATCAGTGCAGCACCGGCCGTTCTTCAAGGTCTTGATCGCCAATCGTGGCGAGATCGCATTGCGTGTCATGCGTAGCGCGCGGCAGCTCGGTCTTGGTGTCGTCGCGGTGTATTCGGACGCGGATCGCGATGCGCTCCACGTCAAGCAGGCCGATCAGGCCGTGCGGATCGGCGAGGCCTTACCGGCGCAATCCTATCTCAACATCCCCGCGATCATCGAAGCTGCCAAAGCGAGCGGCGCGGATGCCGTGCATCCCGGCTACGGCTTCCTTGCCGAGAACGAGGATTTTGCGCAAGCCTGCAAGGATGCCGGTCTCATCTTCATCGGCCCGTCGCCACAGGCGATCGAGGCGATGGGCAACAAGGCCGGCGCCAAGGAGATCATGAAAAAGGCCGGCGTGCCAATCGTGCCCGGCTACCAAGGCGCCGACCAGGGCGACGAAGTTATGCTTTCGGAGGCCGGAAAGATCGGCTTCCCCGTGATGATCAAGGCCGTCGCCGGCGGCGGCGGTCGCGGCATGCGGCTTGTCGTCGACGCAGCGTCGTTTCCGGATGCGCTGCGTAGCGCGCGGTCGGAAGCGAAGGCGGCTTTCGGTGATCCCACGGTCATCCTCGAGCGCGCGATTCAAAATCCCCGGCACATCGAGATCCAGGTGTTCGGCGACAGCCATGGCAACGCCATCCATCTCGGCGAACGCGATTGTTCGGTGCAGCGGCGACACCAGAAGCTGATCGAGGAGGCGCCGTCGCCAGCGGTGACACCGGAGCTGCGTGCGAAGATGGGCGAGGTCGCGGTCGCTGCCGTCAAGGCGCTGCGCTACGAGGGCGCCGGCACGCTGGAATTTCTGCTCGATACCAGCGGCGAATTCTACTTCATGGAGATGAACACGCGCCTCCAGGTCGAGCATCCCGTCACCGAGGCGATCACCGGTCTCGATCTCGTCGAGCTGCAATTGCGTGTCGCGCGCGGCGAAGACTTGCCGGTGAAGCAGCAGGACATCAAATTCTCAGGTCACGCGATCGAGGTGCGGCTTTGCTCGGAAGATGCCGCGCGGGATTTCATGCCGCAATCCGGCCGTATGGCGCGCTGGCAGGTGCCTGATGGCATCCGCGTCGAGCATGCGCTGCAATCGGGGGCGGAGATCCCGCCGTTCTACGATTCCATGATTGCCAAGCTGGTCAGCCATGGTGCGACGCGCGAGGAGGCAAGGGGGCGGCTGATCGTCGGGCTGGAGCAGCTCACGGCGCTTGGCGTGACGACCAATCAGGCGTTCCTGATCTCGTGCCTGCGTCATCCCGGCTTTGCCAAAGGCGAGGCGACGACGGCTTTCATCGGTGCGCATCGCGACGAGCTGCTGGCGCCGCGTGCGGACGCTGCATTCAATGCGGCGCTGGCCGGCCTGTTGCTCTACGTCACCAATCCGCGCGCGCCGGCATGGCGAGCTGGCCGCAGCCTGTCGGCGACGTTTCCTCTGCCCGCGAAGATCGAGATCGCCGGTCACGCGCATGAGCTCGAGGTCACCCGCGAGCGCGATGGCAACTACATCGTCGCCACGGGGGCACGGCGGGACAGATTCGAGATCGCGCAGCTCGATTCGGAAATGATCCGCTTCCGTCATGATGGCGTGATGGACAGCGCAAAATTCCTGCGTGAGGGCGACCGATTTTACGTCCAGCATCGGGGCATCCCGGTCTCGGTGAATGATCTGACGCTCGCTGCGCCCAAAGCTGCAGCAAGCAACGGCGGCGATGGAAAGGTCCGCGCCGCCATGAACGGCCGCGTTGTCGCCGTGCTGGTCAAGCCGGGCGATCGCGTCACATCAGGTCAGCCGGTGCTGACGCTGGAAGCGATGAAGATGGAGCACGTCCACAAGGCCGGCATCGACGGTGTCGTCGCTGCGATCGACGTCGCCGAGGGCGAGCAGGTGACGACGGGCCGGATCGTTGCGGAGATCGGGGCACCATAGCGCGGCGAACGCAGTCTCGTTGGGTGGGCAAAGGCGCAAAGTGCCGTGCCGGCTTCGCTCTTCGAGCACGGCGGAAAGTCGCTTTGCCCATCCTGCGGGACCGCCTCCGTCTCGATCAGAGTGTAAATAATCTCAATAGGATAAAGCCGGATCAGGTTCGCGCGCGAATCTTATTGAACAATGTTCAATTTTGGTCTACTGGTATTGAACTATGTTCAATTCGGAGGCCTGCATGCTGCGCCCAAGTGACCAAGCCCAAGCGACCGAGGCCCCGCTGCTGTCGATGCCTGGTCGGCTCCTGCCGACTGTCCGCGAAAAATATCTGCTCGCGGCGCTCTCTGTGCTCGGACTTGCGGCTTTCCTCGCCCCCGCGCTGCCGGCCGCCGGCTGGCACATCCCGCATTTCGTCGACACGCGCGCCTGGCTGGGTGTGCCCAACGCCGGCGACGTCCTGAGTAATCTCGCCTTCCTCGCGATGGGTGTCTGGGGCACGGAGCGGCTGCGCGGCGGCAATGACGCCCCCGTGGGTGCAAGCTGGTTCTTCGTTGGACTGATCCTCACATGCGTGGGTTCGGGCTTCTATCACCTCGACCCCGACATGCCGCAACGGCTCGTGGCCGATCGTCTCGGCATGGCGGTGGCGTTCGCTGGCTTTCTCGGCATTGCGGCCAGCGAGCGCATCAGCGTGCGCGCAGGCGAGGCCGTGCTGGTGCTGATGATGGTTGCCGGCCTGCTCGCGGCCTGGGTCGCGCGCGAGAACCTCACGCCATGGGTGGTCGTGCAGTACGGCGGCATGGCGCTGGCTGTGGGACTGGCGTTGACGCGGCCGCGGCCCGGCGCGATCGGCGTGCCGCTCGGCGGCGTGATTGTCTTCTATGTCCTGGCCAAGCTTTTCGAGCTGGGCGATGTGACCATATTCGAAGCGACCGGGCACCTTGTCTCGGGTCACACGCTCAAGCATCTGGCTGCTGCGTTGGCGGCCTGGCCGGTGATCCGGGCGTTGCGGCCTACTGGCTTCGGCCTGTCCCGTCATTGAGCAAGCACGCCACCTGGTGCCCGTCACCCGCCTCCATCAGCACCGGACGCTCCGTCTTGCAACGCTCCATCGCAAACCGGCAGCGGGTGTGAAACGCGCAGCCGGGCGGCGGATTGACGGGACTAGGCACGTCGCCGTCCACCAGCGGCGCGAGCTTCTTCGCCAACGGATTGGCGATCGGCACCGAGGCGAGCAGCGCCTGCGTGTAAGGATGGCGGGGGTTACGGAACAGCTCATCCTTGTCGGCGATCTCGACGATGCGGCCGAGATACATCACCGCGACGCGATGGCTGATATGGGCGACTACGGCGAGATCGTGGGCGATGAAGAGATAGGAGAAGCCGTGCTGCTTCTGCAGGTCGATCAAGAGATTGATCACCTGCGCCTGGATCGATACGTCGAGCGCTGACACCGGCTCGTCGCAGACGATCAGGCGCGGCCCCAGCGCCAGCGCGCGCGCGATGCAGATGCGCTGGCGCTGACCGCCGGAGAATTGATGCGGGAAGTTGCGCATCTGGTCGGGCCGAAGGCCGACCTGCTCGAACAGCTTTGCAACGCGCGCCTCTAGTGCCTGGCCGGTCGCGAGCCCGTGGACCGCAATCGGCTCGCCGACGATATCGCCCGCGGTCATGCGCGGATTGAGCGAGGCGAACGGATCCTGGAATACGATCTGCATGGCGCGGCGATGCGGCCGCAGCGCCGTCTTGGACAGATGGGTAATGTCTTCGCCGTCGAGCCGGATCTGGCCTGACGTCGGCTCGATCAGCCGAAGCACGCTGCGCGCCACCGTCGACTTGCCACAGCCGGATTCGCCGACAAGGCCGAGCGTCTCGCCCGCACCAACGGAGAACGAGACGCCGTCGACCGAATGCACGGTGCCGACCTGCCGGCGCAGCACGCCGGCGCGCACCGGATAATATTTCTTGAGGTCGGTGACCTCGAGTAGAACCTCGCTCATGCCACCTCCGCCACGTCAGCTGCGCGCCAGCAGGCGGCGAGGTGGCCGCCGCCCCAATCGGCCAGCGGCGGATATTCGGCTTCGCAGCGCTTCACCGCGAGCTTGCAGCGTGGCGCGAAGGCGCAGCCTTTCGGCAGCCGCACCAGCGAGGGGACGGTCCCCGGAATTTCGTTCAGCCGTTCCTGCGCGGCGATGCCGGGCGCAGGCACTGCGGGAATCGAGGCCATCAGCCCGCGCGTATAGGGATGTTTTGGTGCTGCGAACAGCGCCTCGACGCTGGCTTCCTCGACCTTCCGTCCCGCATACATCACGATGACGCGCTGCGCGGTTTGCGCGACGACGCCGAGATCGTGCGTGATCAGCACGAGACCGGTACCAAGCTCTTTCTGCAGATCGAGGATCAGGGCCAGGATTTGCGCCTGGATGGTGACGTCGAGCGCGGTGGTCGGCTCGTCCGCGATCAGCAACGCCGGCCGGCATGCCAGCGCCATCGCGATCATCGCGCGCTGACGCATGCCGCCGGAGAGTTGATGCGGATATTCGCGCGCGCGCCGCGCCGGCTCGGGGATGCGCACCAGGTGCAGCATCTCGACCGCAATGTTACGCGCCTCCTTGGTCGACAAGTTCCGATGCAGCCGCACGGCTTCGACGATCTGATCGCCGATACGGATGACAGGGTTGAGCGATGTCATCGGCTCCTGGAAGATCATGGAGATGCGATTGCCGCGGATCTTGCGCATCGCCGCTTCGTCCAGCGCCAGCAGATCGGTGCCTTCGAGCATGATCGAGCCACCAACGATACGGCCGGGCGGATCGGACACCAGCCGCATCAGGGACAGCGCGGTGACGCTCTTGCCGCAGCCGGATTCGCCGACGATGGCCAGCGTCTCACCGCGCTTCACGGTGAAGGAGACATCGTCGACGGCTTTGAAGAGGCCAGAATTGGTGAAGAACACGGTCTTCAGGTTCTTCACGTCAAGCACGAGATCGGAGGTATCAGCCATCAGCCGCGCTGCCGGGGATCGAGGATGTCGCGCAGGGCGTCGCCGAACAGGTTTGCACCGAATACGGCGAGGCTGATGGCGATGCCCGGGAAGATCACCAGCCACGGTGCGGTGCGGACATATTCGGCGGCGGACTCCGAGAGCATGCGGCCCCATGACGGATAAGGCTCGGGGATACCGAGGCCGAGGAAGGAGAGCGAGGCCTCGGTGAGGATCGTCGAGCCGAGCTGAGCGGTGGCGAGCACGATCAACGGTGCCAGCGTGTTCGGCAGCACGTGGCGCAGCGCGATGCGCACCTCGCTCATGCCAATCGATTTCGCGGCTTCCACGAATGGCTGCTCGCGCAGCGCCAGCGTGTTGGCGCGGGTGACGCGCGACACGGTCGGGATCAGCGGAATGGCAATCGCGAGAATGACATTCGGCAGCGACGGGCCGAGGGCGGCCGTCATGATCAGGGCCAGCACCAGCAGCGGTAGCGCCTGCAAGATGTCTGAGACGCGCTGGAAGATGAGATCGACCCAGCCAGAGAGATAGCCGGAGGTCAGCCCGACGATCACACCGATCGTGCCGCCGAGCGCGGTCGAGCCGATCCCGACTGCGAGCGAGATCCGCGCGCCGTGTATGATGCGGCTGAAGACATCGCGGCCGAAGGAATCCGTGCCCATCCAGTGGGCAAGACTCGGGCGCGCCAGCGCATGCGCGGCATCGACCGTCAGGGGATCGTAACGCGCGATGAAATCGGCAAAGATCGCGGTGAGCACGAACACCGCCATGATGGTCAGTCCGGCCGCGCCCAGCACGTGCCGCTGCGCCAGGAACAGCACGCGCCGCCAGCCGCCGGTCGCATGGGCGCCGGCCCGCCTCAGTTCAACGTCGAAGTCGATCGCGGCCAAGCTGATCTCCTAATCCGTGTACCGGATGCGCGGGTCGAACACCGCGTACAGCATGTCGACGATGAAATTCGCGCTCACCACCACGACGGCAATCAGCATCACGAGGTTCTGCACGATCGGATAATCGCGCCAGCGGATCGCCTCGACCAGGAAGCGGGCGACGCCCGGGATATTGAACACGGTCTCGGTGACAATGAGGCCGCCGATCAGGAACGCCGCCTCGATCCCGATCACGGTGATGACCGGCAGAATCGCGTTCTTCAGCGCATGGTGATAGTTCACCGCGGCGTCGGAGGCACCCTTGGCGCGGGCGGTGCGGATATAGTCCTGCCGCAGCACCTCAAGCATCGAGGATCGCGTGATCCGCATGGTCAGCGCTGAACTGCGGAAACCGACCACCATCGCAGGGATACAATAGGTTGCGAATGCCTCGCCAAGACTCTGCGGATTGGGATTGAAGATCGGCATCTGCCCAAACATGGCGACAGACGCGGTCAGAACCAGCAGGCCAAGCCAGAACGAGGGCAGCGACAATCCGCTCAGGCTCACCACGCGCAAGGCGTAGTCGATCCGTGAGCCCTGCTTGACCGCGCTGATGACGCCAAGCGGAATGCCGATCGAAGCCGAGAACAGCAATGCGAGGCCGGCGAGCCGCGCGGTGATCGGGATTCGCGGCAGGATCTCCTGCAGCGCCGGCTTCTCCGAGACATAGGAGTAACCGAGATCGCCATGCAGCAAGCCGCCGATCCAGTGCAGATATTGCACCACCAGCGGCTGGTCGATGCCGAGCTGCTTCTCGAGATCGACCTTGTCGGCGGGATCGACATAGCCGGCCGCGGCGAACAGGATGTCGACGATGTTGCCGGGAACGATGCGCAACAGGAAGAAGATGACGATCGAGATCCCAATCAGGGTCACGAGCATCAGCAACAGGCGCCGCACCAGATAGGCAAACATCCCGTGCTCTCCTGTCGAGCCGCTAGTCTTCAGCCTGTCGCACTATTTGTTGAGCCAAACGTCCTCGTAGCGAAATCCGTTATAGGAGCTGTTCGACATGATCGTGATCCCCTTGACGTAAGGCTGCCAGCAGGTGCCGGCCCGTGCGTGGAAGATGATCGGGCGGGCGACGTCCTCCTGCAGCTTCTTGTCGATGTCCCAGACCAGTTGCTTGCGCTTGTTCGTGTCGATCTCCTGCGACTGCACGTCGAACAGCTTCTCGATCTCCTTGTTGCAGTAATTGGTGTAGTTCCGCTCCGAACCGCAGGAATAGTTCTCGTAGAAGGACTGGTCCGGATCGTCGACGGAATTGCCGGTCAAATTGAGGCCGAGCATGTAGTCCTTGCGCGCGACCTTCGGGAACCAGTTCGCAGTCTCGACGACATCGAGTTCGCCGTCGATATAGATGCTCTTGAGCTGGTCGATCAGGATCACCGCAGGATCGCGATATTCCGCGAGATTGCGTGTCGAAACCTTTACGGCGAGATGCTTGTCGGGGCCGTAACCGGCCCTCTGCATCAGCTTCTTCGCTTCCTCGCGGTTCGCGTTCACGTCCGGACCGTAACCCGGAATGGTCTGGAGCTTGTCCTTGGGCATGCCCCAGATGCCTTGCGGCGGCGGCAGCATGGTGCCGCCGACGTCGGCCTGACCCTCGAACAGGATATCGACGAAGGCCTTCCGATCGAGTGCCAGCGACATCGCGCGGCGGATATCGATGTTGTCGAACGGCGCCGAGCTCGAATTGACGATGATGTTGGTCGAGACGTTGGTCGGTTCGACGACGCAGACCGCGTTCGGCGCCTGCGACTTGATGTCCTTGAGCAGCGGGATGGTGATATGCGTCGGGAAAGTCATGTCGAACTTGCCGGCGACGAAGGCGAGAATCGCCGTCGAGCGGTTCGGGATGATCGTGTATTCGATGCCGTCGAGATAGGGCAGGCCCTTCTTCCAATAGTCCGGATTCCGCGTCAGCTTGATCGATTCATTGGCCTTGAACTCGACGAATTTGTACGGCCCGGTCCCGATCGGATGGGTGCGCATGTCCGCCGGCGAGACATGGCAGGGATAGATCGGCGTATAGCCAGAGGCGAGCATCGCCAGCAGCGAGGGCTGCGGCCGCTTCAGGTTGAAGGAGATCTCGAAGTCGCCGTTTGGCGTGACGTCGTCGACCTCGCTGTACCAGGCCTTGCGCGGATTCTGCCGAAGCTTCTGCTGCGACTTGCCCATGAGCAGATCGAACGTGCATTTGACGTCGGCCGACGTGAACGGCTTGCCGTCATGCCATTTGACGCCCTGGCGGAGCTTGAACGTCAGTTTCTTGTTGTCACTGCTCCAGGACCAGCTCTCGGCCAGCTCAGGCCTGAGTGTATCAGGACTGTTCTGCGCAATGTGCTGATCGTAGATGACGAGATTGTTGAACACGCCCATGAAGGGCACGTTGACCGAATAGGTCGCGCCCTCGAGGATCGACGCATTCGCCGGGCTGTCGCGGTGATACATCCGCAGGATTCCGCCCTGCTTGGGCTCGCCGGCGAATGTCGTGGTCGAAAACGCCAGCAAAGACAACGCCGCCGTCGCGGCGAGCGCCCACACGCTCCGCATCCTCGGTCCTCCCTGGACATTAGTCTCTTGGGCCGCTTTTGGCCTGTTTGACCGGACGATAGCCGAGCCGTGTGGAGGGAGGCAACCGGCAAGGGCTCGTACTGTCTTGGTAATTCGGATGACGAAAAGCCGCGGGGTGATTCTCTCACAATGTGAGAGTGCAGGTGCGAACGCACGGTTCCCGTGCAGATGTTGGAGGTCGCATCAACAAACTCCGCCGGAAAGCCAGGACCCGCTACCCCAGGGAGATGTTTGGCGAAGATTGGTCGTTTGGTACTGCTACCTTCTGCAAATCGACATATCACGGGTATGGGTCCTGGCTTTCGCCAGGACGACATCGGGGCCTCACACGATCCTTGACGTCTTGTTGCCCCAGTACCGGTCCCTCAGCAGACGCTTGTACAGTTTTCCCGTCGGCAGCCGCGGCAATTCCTTCTCGAAATCCACCGAGCGCGGCACTTTCTGCCGCGACAGCGATTTTGCGCAAAAGGCGATCAGCTCTTCGGCGAGCGCCTCGCCGGGCATTACGCCCGGCATCGGCTGCACCACGGCCTTCACCTCCTCGCCGAGATCGGCATTGGGCACGCCGAACACTGCGGCATCCGCGACCTTCGGATGGGTGATCAGCAAATTCTCGCATTCCTGCGGATAGATGTTCACGCCGCCGGAGATGATCATGAAGGTGGCGCGGTCGGTGAGATAGAGGAACCGGTCCTCGTCGACATAGCCGACGTCGCCGACCGTGCTCATGCTGCCGTCGGCCGAGCGCGCCTCCTTCGTCTTCTCCGGGTCGTTGAAATATTCGAACGGCGAGCCCGTCTTGAACCAGACCTGGCCGGGCGTGCCGGTCGGGCACGGCTGCATGTTCTCGTCGAGAATATGGAGATCGCCGAGCAGCACCCTGCCGACGGTGCCGCGATGGCTAAGCCATTCCTCGCTGTTGCAGGCGGTAAAGCCGAGGCCTTCGGTGGCGCCGTAATATTCGTGGATGATCGGGCCCCACCATTTGATGATGTCGTCCTTCACCAATGCGGGGCAGGGCGCGGCGGCATGGATCGCGATCTCGAGCGAGGATAGATCGTAGCGCTTGCGCACCTCTTCCGGCAGCTTCAGCATCCGCGAGAACATCGTCGGCACCAGCTGGGTGTGGGTGATGCCCCATTGTTGCACCAGCTGGAGGTAACGTTCAGGGTCGAAATGCTCCATGATGATCACGGTGCCGCCCATGCGGATCGTGAGATTCACGGCGGCCTGCGGCGCGGAGTGGTAGAGCGGCGCCGGCGACAGATAGACCATGCCCTCGCGGTAGTGCCAGAGCTTGGTGAGGAAATCGAACAGCGGCAGATTGTGCTTTGGAGGCTCCTCCGGGAGTGGCCGCAAGATTCCTTTTGGGCGTCCCGTCGTGCCGGAGGAATACAGCATCGCAGTGCCGAGCCATTCATCCGCGATCGGCGTCTTCGGCAGATCCGCGTTGACGTCGGCAAGGCCCACAATGCGATCGCTCTCGCCGGGGCCGTCGGCGACGATGCAGAGCTTGACGTCGGGGCAAGCCTGGATCGCCTCGCGCGCGATGTCGAGCTTCGCCACTGATGTGATCAGGATCTTCGACTGGCTGTTGACGAGGAGATAAGCGAGTTCGCCCGGCGTCAGGAAGGAGTTGATGCAGGTGTAGTACAGGCCGGACCGCTCGCCCGCGGCGCAGGCTTCGAGATACCGGGAGTTGTTCTCCATGAAGATCGAGTAGTGATCGAGCCGCTTCAGGCCATGCTTACGAAACAGATGCGCCAGGCGATTGCTGCGCGCATCGAGTTCGCGATAGGTGACCGCCTCGCCGGTTGCCGCCATGATGAAGGCGGGTTGCAGCGGGCGCAGGCGGGCATGCAGACCTGGGTACATCAGTCCTCCGGCTTGAAGATCATGCGGCGAGATCGAGGATTTCGCGAATCTGCGCCGGGCTCTCGATCTTGCGCGGATTGCGCGGGATCCAGTTCGTGCGCATGGCCTGTTCGGCGATGACGTCGAAATGCCCCGGCGAGACGCGGACATCGGCAAGGCGACGCGGCATGCCCAGCGAGCGGATGAAGGCATCGAGCACGTCGGCGGCGTTATGGCCGGGGAAGCCCATCGCGGCGGCGACGATCATCTGCTGCTCGGCATTGGCGCTCGCATTCCAGCGCATCACCGCAGGCAGCATGACGCAGGAGGTGTGGCCGTGGGGCACGTCGAAGGCCGCGCCCAAGACATAGCCGATGCCGTGGCTCGCGCCCATCGGCACACCGGCCGCGAGCGCGCCCATCGACAGCCAGGTGCCGATCTGCGCGTCCATCCGCGCGTCCAGATCTCGGGGGTCGGCCTTCACCCGCGGCAGCGCGTCGGCGAGCATGGCAAGGCCCTTCACCGACTGTGCGTCGGCAT
Organism: Bradyrhizobium zhengyangense; assembly: GCF_022012435.1. GTDB lineage: Bacteria > Pseudomonadota > Alphaproteobacteria > Rhizobiales > Xanthobacteraceae > Bradyrhizobium > Bradyrhizobium zhengyangense. Next base: position 254,662 of record NZ_JAKLUA010000008.1, on the reverse strand, counting down.
AGGGATGCGTCTCGTGCGAGCAGATCGCCTCGACGCAGTGATCGATGGCGCGGATGCCGGTGGAGAGAAACAGCCATTCCGGCGTGTGCACGGTGATGGCAGGGTCGAGGATGGTTGCGCGCGGCACGGCCAGCGGATGCCGCAGCATCTGCTTCACATGCGTGATGCGGTCGGTCACGCCGGCGATCGATGAAAACTCGCCGCCTGCAATCGTGGTCGGCACGCTGATCTGCCGCACGGTCGGTGCGGTCATCTCGGGCGCGATGCCCTTGTGCACACGGATGCGGTCGATGCCGGCGATATCGTCGATGCCATTGGCAAGGCAAAGCTGCACCGCCTTGGCGCCGTCGGTGATCGAGCCGCCGCCCACGGTGACGATCAGGTCAGCGTCGACCGCGCGCGCGGCATTGGTGGCCGCTATCACCGCCTCGCGCGGCGTGTGCGCCGGCATCGCATCGAACAGCCCGGCGCAGCGCGCACCGAGCGCCTTTACGATCTCAGTGATTTCGTCGGTCTCTCGGTTCAGCGTCCCCGAGACCATCAGGAAGGCGCGGCGGGTTCCCAGCCGGTCCATCTGCGCGACGATGGCCTCCGCCGCCGGATGGCCAAACACGACCTCCTCGATCGCGCCATAAACGACACGTCCCTGGTGCACGCCTGTCCTCCCCGGACAATTCGTCTTGTTTTGTAAGGGGTAGTCTAGCCAAGCCGGCCGCCTCAGTCATGTGCGAAGACGCTGGCGCTTCTTCTCCCTCTCCGCAGGCGGGAATAGGCGAAGAGAGCGCGTGTCAACTCGCCATCAGGCCAGGGCATCCTGCCGAGCATTGTGCGCGAGGTAGTCTTGAAGATTTCATCATCGCCACCCATCTTGTGGCGCCCGCGGGTAGAGGACTACCCTGCATTTTCCGCGGCTTTCATGCGAGGACCTGGGATGAGTGGACCGGACGGAAGCGAGCAATTTGTCAAAACGCACGATTTCGTTCAGCTCCGGCCTTATGCGCTAGCCGGTCTTCTTGCTGCGGCCGTCGCCCTCAGCGGTTGCGGACAACCGACCTCGCAAGCGGCCGCGCCGCCGCCTCCGCCCGTGACCGTTGCCCAGCCGGTCAAGCGCACCGTCACCGATTGGGACGAGTACACCGGTCGCTTCGAGGCGGTCGAGGAGGTGCAGGTGCGCCCCCGCGTCGGCGGCTTCGTCAACTCGGTCGAGTTCCAGGATGGCGCGATCGTGCATCAGGGCGATCTGCTTTACGTCATCGACCCGCGGCCGTTCGAGGCGGTGGCCGAGCAGGCCGACGGCCAGCTATCCGACGCCCGCGCCAAGGTGGAACTTGCCAAGCGCGAGCTCGACCGCGGCCTGAATCTGGTGCAGACCAGCGCGGTCTCCGAGCAGGTCGTCGACCAGCGCCGCCAAGCCTTGCAGGCCGCGCACGCTGCCGAGACCCAGGCCGAGGGCGCGCTGAAGGCCGCCCGGCTCAACATCGAGTTCACCCATGTCACCGCGCCACTCACCGGCCGCGTCAGCCGCCATCTGGTCAGCCCCGGCAACCTCGTGCAGGGCAGCGACACCGGGACCTCGACGCTGCTGACCTCGATCGTCTCGCTCGACCCGATCTACATCTATTTCGACATGGATGAGACGACCTTCATCAAATACAGCAAGCTCTGGTTCGAGGGAAAACGCCCAAGTTCGCGCGACACCGCAAACCCCGTGCAGGTGACGCTCGCGGGCGAGACCAAGCCGTCGCATGATGGCGCCATCAACTTCCTCGACAACCGCCTCGATGTTTCCACCGGCACATTGCGCAGCCGCGCCGTGGTCAAGAACACTGACCTCTCGATCCTGCCCGGCCAGTTCGGTCGCGTCCGCCTGATCGGCAGCGCGCCGTACGAAGCGCTGCTGATCCCGGATACCGCAATCGCCACCGACCAGTCGCGCAAGATCGTCTTCGTGGTGAAGTCCGACGATACCGTTGAAGCGCGGCCCGTCGTGCTCGGACCGCTCGATGACGGCCTGCGCGTCATCCGCGAGGGGTTGAACGCGGATGACCGCGTCATTGTCAACGGCATCCAGCGCGCGCGTGTCGGCGCCAAGGTCGCCCCATCTCCTGCTCAAGCGCCGGCAGGTGGCAAGACCGGTGCGAAGGCTGGTGACAAGTCATGAATCTTGGCCGTCTGTCCATCAACCAGCCCATCCTGGCGATGGTGCTGTCGATCGTGCTCCTGATCGTCGGCACGCTCGCTTATTCGACGCTGCCGATCTCCGAATATCCGCAAGTGGTGCCACCGACCGTCGTCGTCACCACCCAATACCCCGGCGCCTCGGCGCAAACCGTGTCCGACACCGTCGCTGCTCCGATCGAGCAGCAGATTAACGGCGTCGAGGACATGCTGTATCTCTACAGCCAGGCCACCTCGAACGGCCAGCTCACCATCACCGTCACCTTCAAGCTTGGCACCGATCTCGACAAGGCGCAGGTGCTGGTTCAAAACCGGGTCGCGATCGCGCAGCCGCAGCTTCCGGATGAAGTGCAGCGCAACGGTGTCGTCACCCGCAAGAACTCGCCCGACATCCTGATGGTCGTGTTCATGCTGTCGCCGGACGACACGTTCGACCAGCTCTATATTTCCAACTATGCACTGCTGCAGGTCCGCGACCAGTTGCTCCGCATCGACGGTGTCGGCGACATCCAGATGTTTGGCGCGCGCGACTATTCGATGCGGCTGTGGCTCGACCCTGATCGTATCGCCAATCTTGGCCTGACCTCGACCGAGGTGCTGGCCGCGATCCGCGCCCAGAACGTGCAGATTGCCGGCGGCCAGATCGCCGAGCCGCCGATTGCCGACCGCGCCTTCCAGCCAAACCTCGTCTTCACCGGGCGGCTGAAAGACCAGAAACAGTTCGAGGACATCCTGATCAAGGCCGGCTCGGACGGCCGCACGGTGCGCCTGCGCGACGTCGCTCGCATCGAGCTCGGTGCGCTCGCTTATTCGACCAACAGCTTCCTGCTGCGTAAATCCGCGGTCGCCATGCTGGTGACGCAGCGGCCGGGATCGAATGCGCTCGCGACGGCCAAGAACATCTCCGACACGATGGCGAAGCTCAAGCAGGGCTTTCCGAAGGGCCTCGACTTCAACATCGGTTATAATCCGACCGAATTCATCGCACAGTCCGTCCACGAACTGATCAAGACCATCTACGAAGCCATGCTGCTCGTGGTGGTCGTCGTGCTGGTGTTCCTGCAGGGATGGCGGCCGGCGATCATCCCGATCATCGCCATTCCGGTGTCGCTGGTCGGCACCTTTGCAGTGATGGCGGCGCTCGGCTTCTCCATCAACAATCTGACGCTGTTCGGGCTCGTGCTTGCGGTTGGCATCGTGGTCGACGACGCCATCGTCGTGGTCGAGAATGTCGAGCGGCATCTCGAGCACGGGCTCAGCCGGCGCGACGCGGCGCTGAAGACGATGGAGGAGGTCGGCGGCGCGCTGGTCTCGATCGCCCTGGTGCTCTGCGCGGTGTTCGTGCCGACCGCGTTCCTCGGCGGCATCTCCGGGCAATTCTTCCAGCAATTCGCGGTGACCATCGCGGTTGCGACCGCGATCTCCTGCTTCTGCTCGCTGACGCTGTCGCCGGCATTGGCTTCGCTGATCCTCACGCCCCACGCCGAGAAGCGGCCGCCTGCCGCGTGGAATCTGTTCGCGCGCGGATGGAATGCCTTCACCGGCGTCTTCAACCGCGTATTCGACCGGCTCTCGCACGGCTATGCCGGCCTCGCCAATTTCGTCATCCGGCACTCCGTGGTGATGATCCTGATCTATGTCGTGCTCATCGGCAGCGCAGGCTGGCTGATCGGGACGACGTCGCAGGGCTTCATCCCCGCGCAGGATCGCGGCTATGTCATCATCTCGGCGCAGCTGCCGGGTGCGGCATCGCTGGCGCGGACCACCGAAATTGTCCGAGAGATCGAGCGGATCTCGCTGGATACGCCAGGTATCGTCCGCGTCGCGGCCTTCGCCGGCTTCTCCGGCGCGACGCGCACGCAGGCCGGCAATGCGGCGGCGCTCTTCCCTGTTTTCGATGAGCCAGAGGTGCGGCTGAAGAAGGGCTTGACGGCGAATGCCATCACAGCCGAGCTGCGCAAGCGACTGGCTGCGATCCAGGGCGCCTTCATCATCGTGATTCCGCCGCCGGCCGTGCCCGGCATCGGCACCGGCGGTGGCTTCACCATCCGCATCCAGGATCGGCAGGGGCGTGGACCGGAGCTGCTGGCGTCCGCAACCGACGAACTCGTCGCCGCGGCGCGCAAATCGCCAGCGCTCCTTGCCCCCACGGTGTTCTCGCCGTTCTCCGCCAATACGCCGCAGCTGTTCGTCGACATCGACCGCACCAAGGCGCAGAAGCTTGGCGTGCCCATCGCCAACATCAACGACACGATCCAGACCTATTTCGGATCGACCTATGTCAACGACTTCAATCTGTTCGGCCGTACCTATCACGTCACCGCGCAGGCTGACTTCCCGTTCCGGAAAGAGCCCAGCGATCTCGCGCGCCTGCGCACGCGCAACGCCTCCGGCGACATGGTGATGCTCGGCAGCGTGGTCGACTTCAGGGATGTCTCGGGACCCGATCGCGTGGCGCGCTACAATCTCTATGCGGCGTCGGAGCTTCAGGGCGAGCCGGCGCCGGGCACGAGCTCGACCACCGCGCTCAATGCCATCAAGAAGCTCGCCGACGACACTTTGCCGAGCGGCTTCACCTTCGAGTGGACCGACCTGTCCTATCAGCAGATCAACGGCGGCAATGCCGGCCTCTACGTGTTCCCGATCTGCGTACTGTTCGTCTATCTCGTGCTTGCCGCGCAATATGGCAGCTGGACACTGCCGTTCGCGGTGATCCTGATCGTGCCGATGTGCCTGCTCGCTGCCACGATCGGCGTGCGCATCATGGGCCAGGACGTCAACATCCTCACCCAGATCGGCTTCGTCGTGCTGGTGGGGTTGGCGGCGAAAAACGCGATCCTGATCGTCGAGTTCGCGCGCGACATCGAGAAGGAGGGCAAGCCGCGGCTGGAGGCCGTGATCGAGGCCTGCCGCCTGCGCCTGCGGCCGATCCTGATGACCTCCTTCGCATTCATCCTCGGCGTGTTGCCGCTGGTGATCTCGTCCGGCTCAGGTTCCGAAATGCGCCAGGCCGTCGGCGTTGCCGTGTTCTTCGGCATGATCGGCGTCACCCTGTTCGGGCTGCTGTTCACTCCGATCTTCTATGTCGTGGTGCGGAACCTGGCCGAGGGCCGGAACGAGAAGGGGGCGGTCTCGTCATCTTGACCACCAACGTATCCAAAATCTCGACGTCGTCCCGGCCTTCGCCGGGACGACAGTTTTTGCTTGGCGCCCCTGCCAACGATCAGCACGAAACCCATGGGCACGCCCCCCGTTCTTCACTAATATCCGCGCGATTTCAAAACAGAACACTGCTGGGAGATAACGAATGAAATCAGGACTTTTGGCCGCTGTCGCAACCTCGGCCCTTTTGCTGGCCGCGCCGGCTTTCGCGCAAGGCGTCAAGATCGGCATCCTCAACGATCAGTCCGGCGTTTATGCCGATTACGGCGGCAAGTACTCCGTCGAAGCAGCGAAGATGGCGATCGAGGATTTTGGCGGCGAGGTGCTCGGCCAGAAGATCGAGATGGTCACCGCCGATCACCAGAACAAGCCTGACCTCGCCACATCCATCGCGCGCCGCTGGTACGACGCCGAGAACGTCGACATGATCACCGAGCTGACGACCTCGTCGGTCGCGCTCGCAGTGCAGGAGCTGTCGAAGGAAAAGAAGAAGATCGACATCGTGGTCGGCGCGGCGACATCGGCCATAACAGGCGCTTCATGCGTGCCCTACGGCTTCCACTGGGCCTTCGATACCCACGCGCTTGCGGTCGGCACCGGCGGCGCGCTGACCAAGGCCGGCGGCGACACCTGGTTCTTCCTCACCGCTGATTACGCGTTCGGCTATGCGCTGGAGAAGGACACCAGCGAGATCGTCACGGCCAGCGGCGGCAAGGTGCTGGGCTCGGTCCGCGTGCCTCTCAACTCGTCGGACTTCTCGTCCTTCCTGCTGCAGGCGCAGAGTTCGAAGGCGAAGATCGTCGGCCTCGCCAATGCCGGTCAGGATACCACCAACTCGATCAAGCAGGCGGCTGAATTCGGCATCGTGCAGGGTGGCCAGAAACTTGCCGGCCTGCTGATGACGCTCGCCGAGGTGAACGGTCTTGGCTTGCAGGCGGCGCAGGGCCTGGTCCTGACCGAAGGCTTCTATTGGGATCATGATGATGCCTCGCGTGCCTTCTCCGAGCGTTTCTTCAAGCGCACCGGCCGGATGCCGAGCATGATCCATGCCGGTACCTATTCGGCGACGCTGAGCTATCTGAAGGCGGTGAAAGCCGCCGGCACCAAGGACACCGACGCGGTCGCCAAGAAGCTGAAGGAATTGCCGGTCGATGACGCCTTCGCCAAGGGCAAGGTGCTCGCCAACGGCCGCATGGTCCACGACATGTATCTGTTCGAGGTCAAGAAGCCCTCGGAATCGAAGAAGCCGTGGGACTATTACAAGCAGCTCGCCGTCGTCCCCGGCGACCAGGCGTTTTCGACAGCCAAGGACAGCGGCTGCCCTCTGACGAAGTGAGGGGTTGAGCTAGCGCTACAAGCCCCAATGTCGTCCCGGATCGGCGCGCGCCTAGGGGCGCGCTTGTCCGGGACGACGGCTGAGATTGAGGCGCGATCTTGCCTCACACCACCCTCAACACCACGACCCACAACGCCCCCGCCCACAGCGCGATCGCCGCGGTCGCCTGGATCGCAAAGCCCGGGCCGCGCTTGGCGGCGGCTTGCGAATAGCCGATGAAATACACGATGCGGCCGATGATCCAGACCGCGCCGATTGCGGCTGCAATGGCATCGCTGATGTAGATTGCGAACAGCCACAGCGACGGCAGGAAGATCGGCATCCATTCCAGCGTGTTCATCTGGATGCGGAAGGCGCGCTCGAAATCCGGATGGCCCGACATCGCCGGCACCTTCACGCCGGTCCTGGTCCGCGACCGCGAGACGTTGATGCAGGTGAAGAAATAAAACGCGAGCGCAAGCAGCGTGACGAGGGCGGTGAAATGATACATCGCAAGATCCCTTCAAACAGGTCGCGCTTCAATAGCCGGTCAGCTCGAGATAGCCAACGCCGTCATGCGTGCCGCTAAAGCTGATCGGTCCTTCCCAGTAAGAGAAGCCGGTCCCCATCCACGCCTTCGGATTGAGCGGCTTGCAGGAAATCGAGAATGAGCGCGACGGGATCGCGATCTGCCATTCCACCGGCAGCTTGCGGCCCGCCACGTCCGCCGTCGCCTTTGGCGTCATCTGGATGTCGCCTCCCGCAATCATCTGCGTCTCGCCGGCGGCGCTGATCCAGTTGCCGAACGGGTAATCCTTGCCGTCCTTCTGGCGCAGCCGGTACAGCATCAGCTTGTCGCCGGAGACGAGATGCAGCGACAGCCAGTCCCAGCCGGTCTGATCAGTGTCGAGCGGCTGGCTGCTCCATTCGCGGTCCATCCAGGCCTGGCCTGAGACCTCGATCGGCTTGTCGTCGATCGTGAGCGTGCCGCGCGCGCGGTAGAACGGCTGGCTGTAATAATAGGACGCCTGCCCGCGCTCGGATTTGCGGCTGTAGCCGCCGTCACCCTGCAGCACGGCCGGACGATCGGTCTCCAGTGTCAGCGCGTAGCTGAAGTCGGTGCCCGAGGCTTTCAGAGTCACCGGCGACAAGGTCCGGTCGTCGGTGCGCTCGGACCCCTTCATCTCCCAATCATCGATCCACGCAGCAAACGGTTTTGCCTCGACGCCCGCCTGTCCGATGCCGCCGCGAGAAAACAGCTCGCTGAATCGATGCGTGTCGGCGCGCGTCACCGCGGCATGCGCCATCCAGATCTGCTGATTGGCCCAGCCTTCTCCTTGCGGTCCCGGCTTTGCAGCCTGGCGGAACAGCGTCCATTGCAGCCCGCATGCCGCGCCACTGACGTCGACGAGATTTGCGGTCAGATACCACCACTCGATGCGAAAATCCGGATGCGGCCCGTGATCGGCAGGGAACGTGAACGTCTTTCCGGGCGTGACCTTTGCGAAGCCGTCGGCGGTCTCGCCGAGCCCGGCATAGCCTTGCGCGGCGGCGCGGCGCGCGAGAGCAAGGGCTGCGATACCGGCAGCGAACGCGCGCCGCGAGAGTTTGTCAGCGCTCATTGGCAAACACCTTGACGAGACTCGCCGGCTGCATCCGCGCCAGCCGCAACACCGGCAGCAGCGCGGCCAGCAGCGAGGCGACAAGCGCGACCGCGACCAACTCGATCAATTGCAGCGGAAACACATGGAACGGCAGCCGCCAGCCGAACGCCTTCACATTGACGATCGCGATCAGGCACCACGCCACAAGCAATCCAAGCGGCACCGCGAGCAGCGACGTGAACAGCGCGACCGACAGCGTCTTGGTCAGCTCGATCGCGGCGAGGCGCGGCCGGGTGATGCCGATCGCCCAGAGCGGCGCGAGCTGTGGCAGGCGCGAGTTTGCCAGCGTCAGCAGGCTGGTGAGGAGCGCGATGCCGGCGACGCCGAGCGTGAAGGCATTGAGCGCGGAGGTCACCGCAAAGGTGCGGTTGAAGATACGGATCGATTCCGCCTTCACCGTGGCCTGGTCGGCCACCGCGCGGTCGTCGAGCGCGAACTGCTTCTGCAAGGCCGCGATCAGGCCGGGAATCTTGTCACGCGGGACAATCAGCCCGATCCGTGTCTGCGGCGTCTGCGGAAACTGCCGGATCAGCGCCGCGACGTTGACGGCAAGCTGCCCTTTGGGATTGCCGTAATCGGCATAGATGCCGACGATGTCGAGCTCCCAGGTTCCGCCTGGCGCTGGCACCTCGATGACGTCGCCAACGCGGATATTGAGGCGGCGGCTCAGCTGCTCGCTGATGAAGGCGGCATTGCCCGGGACCAACTGGGTCCAAGCGCGCGGCGCGGTCTCCAGCAGCGGCCAGCGCTCGCGATAGAGCGCGTGATCGGGCAGGCCGAGCAACTCCACCGGTTGGCCCTGAACCTGCGTCTCCGCGCGGCCGCCCGACAGGATCGCCTGTACCTCGCTGCGGTCCTTCAGCCAGTTGCGGATCGCGATGCTCTGCGCGTTGTCGGCAGCGCTGATGTAGACGTCGGCGGCGAGCCGTCCGTCGAGCCAGCCGACAAAGGTGCGGCTGAAGGTTTCTACCATGGTCGAGACGCCGACATTGACTGCCAGCGCGAGCAGCAGAGCCATCAGCGCCAGCGAGAGTCCTGAGAGCTGCTGCCGGCTGTCCGCCCAGAACCACAGCGCCAGCGGCCCGCGCGCAAGCCGCTGGCCGGCAAGCAGGAGGATCTCGAGGAGGGCCGGAAGGATCAGCGCCGCGCCGAGCATCAGCGCAGCCAGCAGGGCGAAGCCGGCGATCAAGGACTGTCCGTAATAGAGCAGCAGCAGCGCGACCGCGAACACGGCGCAGGCAGCGAAGCTTTGCAGGATCAGCCAGCGGCGCTGTCGCTGCTGCCAGGCCCGCGGCTGCGCGGTCGCCAGCACCGGCATCCTGATCGCCTTGATGAGGCTGGTCGCAGCCGCCACGATCGCGCCTAGAACGCTGATGCCGATGCCGGCGAGCCACCACTCGGGCCGCAGCGTCAGCTGCCCCGGAATCTGCGCACCATAGAGTCCGCGCAGCGACGCCGCGACGTCGGGTAGCAGCGCTGCTGCGATGACATAACCGCAGACGAGCCCGATCAGCCCCGCGACCAGCGCCAGCGCCACCAGCTCAACGACCAGGACGGAGTTGACCAGCCGTGCCGAGGCGCCGCAAGCGCGCAAGGTCCGCAGCATCGGCAGCCGCTGCTCGAAGGCGAGGCCGACGGCGGAATTGACGATGAACAGACCGACGAAGAACGACAGCAGGCCGAAGGCGGTGAGGTTGAGGTGGAAACTGTCGGTGAGCCGCTCCAGCTCCGTCTCCGCGGTCGGCTCTTTCAGCTTCAACTCTTCGCCGACGACGCTTTGCAGCGGTGCCGGCTTGCCTCTCGCCCTGCCGATCAGCAGACGCGAGACCTGATCCGGCTTGTTGAGGAGCCGCTGCGCCACGCCGATATCGACCACCAGCACATCAGGCACCAGCTGCGGCTGCACATGCAGCGGCGGCAGCTTTGCGCCGCTGCTGATCGACGGCGTCGTTCCTTCGCTCTCGTGCAAATCGCTCAGCGTCTCCCGCGCCACTAGCGTCTGTCCGGGCGCGGCGACGAAGCTGCTGAGGTCCGCGGCTCCGAGGCGCGGCGCATTGCCGACGTCAACTGGCAGCGTCACCGGCTCGATGCCAAGCAGCCGGATCGAGCGTCCGTTGATCTGGACCCGGCCTTCCAGCACCGGCGAGACCGGCCAGCCCGCGCGGCGAAGCTTTATGAAAAGCTCTTGCGGGAACGTCGCCGTATCAGGCGCCACCAGCGTCGCCGTGCGCACGCCGCCAAACGTCGCCGCCGCACGGTCATAGGCCGTGCGGGCCTGCTGGTTGATCGCCTGCACGCCGCTCCACAGCGCGGTCGCAGCGATCAGCCCGATCAGCAGCGTTGCGAACTGCATCCTATGCCGGCGCCAATGGCTCAGCAGCACCGCCAGCACCCAGAGCGCGCGCCTCATGCGATCCGTCCCGCATGGAGGACGATGTGGCGGTCGAGCGTGCCGGCCAGATGCAGGCTGTGCGTCACCATCAGGAAGCCGCAGCCGGTGCGCGCGACGAGGTCGCGCGTCAGCGCCAGCACGTCGTCGGCGGTGGCTTCATCCAGATTGCCGGTCGGCTCGTCCGCGAGCAGCAGCGACGGTTTTGTCGCCAGCGCCCGGCCGATTGCGACCCGCTGCTGCTGGCCGCCTGATAATTGCTCGGGATAACGCTTGAGCAGGCCGCCGAGGCCGAGCCGCTCGACCAGCTCCTTGGTCCAGGGCGCGTCGTGCCGACCGGCGATGCGGGCCTGGAAAGCGAGATTGTCGGCGACCGACAGGCTTGGGATCAAATTGAACTGCTGAAACACGAGACCGATCCGGTCTCGCCGCAACTCGGCGCGGCCGGCGTCGGCAAGCTCAGTGATCTCGGTGTCCTCCAGGCGGATCGAGCCGCCATCGGCGGCATCCAGCCCTGCGATCAAATGCAGCAGCGTACTCTTGCCGCTGCCGGATTCGCCCGTGAGCGCGACGCGTTCGCCGGCTTTGAGGTCGAGGTCGACGCCGCGCAGCACATGCACGGGCTCGCCGGCCGAGGTGAAGGTTTTGGAGAGGTTTCGGATGCTCAGCAAGGTCTGTTCGCCGGACGGAATTAACTCCGTGCTGCGTAGCACACTTGCCGCGGAAATGCCGGGGTTGCGTTGCCGTTCAAGCCGTTGTTAGCTCCCAAGACGGCCAAATCAAAAGTGCCGACAAGAAGACATACGGGGAGAATGATGAGCGCTCAGGGAACGCCGTCCGCGGCAGCCAGGATGGCAGGGACGTCCAAGCAAACGTCCACGGCGACGCCGAAGGGCGCCTGGACCATCGTTTTTCTCCTCTTTCTCCTGATGGTGGTGAACTTCGCGGACAAGATCGTCGTCGGCCTCGCCGGCGTGCCGATCATGACCGACTTGAAGCTCGAGCCTGCGCAATTCGGCCTGCTCGGCTCCTCGTTCTTCTTCCTGTTCTCGATCTCGGCCATCGTGGTCGGCTTCCTCGTCAACAAGGTGGCGACGCGCTATGTGTTGCTGACGCTCGCCGTGGTCTGGGCGCTGGCGCAGTTTCCGATGGTCGGCACCGTCAGCTTCAGCACGCTCTTGATCTGCCGCATCGTGCTCGGTGCGGGCGAAGGTCCGGCGGCTTCGGTCGCGACGCACGCAATCTACAAATGGTTCCCCGACGAGAAGCGCACGCTGCCGACCGCGGTCCTGACACAGGGCTCGGCCTTCGGGGTCATCCTGGCCGTGCCGGCGCTGAACTGGGTCATCGTCAATCACTCCTGGCACTATGCCTTCGGGGCGCTCGGCGTGGTCGGCCTGATCTGGGTCTGCGCCTGGCTGGCGCTGGGCAAGGAAGGACCGCTCGAGGACACGCAGGCGCTCGCCGTCAGTGAGCCGAAAATTCCCTACATCCGCCTTCTGACCTCGCGCACCTTCCTCGGCTGCGTGATCGCAACCTTCGGCGCCTATTGGGCGCTGTCGCTCGGACTCACGTGGTTTACGTCCTTCATCGTCAAGGGACTTGGCTTTTCGCAGAGCGACGCCGGCTGGATCTCGATCCTGCCCTGGGTGTTCGGCGCCACCATCGTGATTCTGACCGGCTGGATCTCGCAGGTGATGATGGTGCGCGGCTACACCACGCGCATGTCGCGTGGCGTGCTGGGCTCGGTGCCGCTGATCATCGGCGGCCTCATTCTCACAACGATGCCTCACATGCAGGGTGCGGGCTTGCAGATCGCGCTCTTGGTGGTCGGTTCCGGTCTCTGCGGCGCGATCTATGTCGTCTGCCCGCCGATGCTCGGCGAGTTTACCCCGGCCTCGCAGCGCGGCGCGATCCTCGCGATCTACGGCGCACTCTATACGCTCTCGGGCATCATCGCGCCCTACGTGATGGGCAAGGTGATCGAGCGCGCCGGCAGCATGATCGACGGCTACATGACCGGATTTACCATCAACGCCGTGATCATGATCGGCTCCGGTGTGGTCGGGCTGCTGCTGCTCTGGCCGAACTCGGAAAAGGCGAGGCTGACGCGTGGTGCGGCGGTGCAGACGGCGCCGCTGAAGCGCGCAGTGTCGCCGACGTAGGTCTTCCAAAGCCTGCCACGAAACAAGTGTCGTCCCGGCGAAGGCCGGGACCCATACCCCCAGGGAGCAGTTTGGCGAAGACTCGGAGTGGGAGCCCTGCGCTTTAACTCCTTTTCGTGGTTATGGGTCCCGGCCTTCGCCGGGACGACGCCTACATTGCGGAAACATCGCGCTCAACATGCGCCCGCTTACTGCACCCCTGCGCACCCCGAATCAGCTTCCCCGGCCTTCGCCCCGTCGCCTCGCCCTGCCGCCGCGTCACCACGCCCGAGACGATCGTGGCCTCATAGCCGTCGACATCCTGCAGCAGCCTGCGACCACCGACCGGCAGGTCGTAATGCACCTCGGGTGGATGCAGATGCAGGCGGTCGTAATCGATCACGTTGACGTCGGCCTTGTAGCCCGGCGCGATCAATCCGCGATCGGTCAGCCCCACCGACAACGCCGTCTTGCGCGACTGCGCTGCGACCACGAAGGGGATCGACAGCTTCTCGCCGCGCTTGCGGTCACGCGTCCAGTGCGTCAGCAGATAAGTCGGGAAGCTGGCATCGCAGATGATGCCGCAATGGGCGCCGCCGTCGGAAAGGCCGGGCACCGATTGCGGATCGATCAGCATCTCGCGCGTCGCGTCGAGATTGCCGTCGGAATAATTGAGGAACGGCACGTAGAGCATGCCGCGGCCCTCGTCCGACAGCATCGCATCGTAAGCGAGCTCCTCCGGCTGGCGGCCCTGCTTGCGCGCCTGCGGCCCCAGCGCATTCTCCGGCGGCTGCTCGTAGTCGGGGGGATCGCCCAGCAGGAACATCTTGTCGTAGTTCGGGCGGAAGAACAGCGGATCGTCAGTCGCAGTCGCGCTCTCGCTCAGGATCGCCTTGCGCACATCGGCTTGGCGCAACCGCGCCAGCCGTTCCTTCAGAGGCAAATGCGCGATCGCCTTGTAGCTGGGATGGGTCTGGAACGGATTGCGTGACAGCTCGAGCCCGAGCAGCAGACCGACCGGGCGCGCCGCGATCTGCGCGGTGATGGACAGCCCGCGTTTCGCGGCCGCATTGATCTCGTCCAGCGTCTGGCGCCAGCGGTTGGGTGATCTGTCATTCTGCGTGATCGAGAACGAGATCGGGCACCTTGTGCTGTCGGCCACCCGCAGCATCATCGGCAGGTCTTCATGGATGGTGGAAAGATCGAGCACGAATTGCAGCACGCTGCGGCCCTGGCTGTGCATCGCGCCGGCAATCGCGGTGAGCTCGTCCTCGCCCGCTTTCAGCGTTGGCGTGAAATCGCCGGTCGAGGTGCGGTGGTTGAGCGTGCGCGAGGTCGAGAAGCCGAGCGCGCCGGATTGTACCGCTTCGCCCGCAAGCTTGGCCATCGCCGCATTGTCTTCCGCCGTCGAGGGATCGCGGCGGGCGCCGCGCTCGCCCATGACATAGACCCGCAATGCCGCATGCGGCAACTGCGCGCCGACATCGATGTCGAAATCGCGCTTCGACAGCCAGTCCATGTAATCAGGGAAGCTCTCCCAGGCCCAGGGAATGCCGGCGCTCAGCACCGGCTCGGGAATGTCCTCGACGCCTTCCATCAGCTGGATCAGGCGGGTGTGATCGGCGGGCTTGCACGGTGCGAAGCCGACGCCGCAATTGCCCATGATCGCGGTGGTGACGCCGTTCTGCGACGACGGCGTGATGTCCTGGCTCCAGGTGACCTGCCCGTCGTAATGGGTGTGCACGTCGACGAAGCCCGGCGTCACCAGCTTTCCGCGCGCGTCGATTTCTTCTTTGCCCTTGGCCGCGACCTTGCCCACCTCGCTGATCATGCCACCGGTGATGGCGACGTCAGCCTCGAACAGCTCGCCGCCGTGGCCGTCCGCGACGGTGCCGCCACGGATCACGAGATCAGGGGTGCTCATGGTGTTTCGTCCCGGTTTGTTTTGCTTCTTGTCGTCCCGGCCTTCGCCGGGACGACGGTAAAACTTCTCGCTAAGCCTTGGCTCGCGTCTTCCGCTCGGTGAACGGCGACAGCATCACGGTAGCGACCATGAAGATCACTGACGCCCCGAACACCCAGTGCGGCGCGCTTTGGTCCATGATCCAGCCGAACAGCAGCGGTGAGACGATGCCGCCGAGATTGAAGCCGGTGGAGACGATGCCGAACGCGCGGCCCGCGGCACCGGGAGGCGCGGCGTTGCGCACCAGCATGTCCCGCGACGGCGCGATCACGCCCGAGAGGAAGCCCGCGGTTGCCATCGTGGCAGTCAGGGCCCAGGCCGGCAACGTCACCAGCGCGATCAGCAGCACGATGGCGGCATTCGCGGCAAAGCAGGCGGCGGCGACATAGCCGTGGCGCTCGGTGTGGTCGGCGAGGAAGCCGCCCGCGAGCACGCCCGCGGCGCTTGAGCCGAGGAACGCGGTCAGCGCCACATTGGCCACGGAATAGGTTGCGCCGTAGCCGCTCATCAGCGCCACCACGCCGAAATTGTTGATGCCGGCCACCGACAGGCTCAGCAGCATGAACAGCGCGGTCAGCGTGATCAGCGCCGGCGTGATGACGGCCTGCTTCGGTGCATCGGCGTTTCCAGGCTTGGCCTTGTGCGCGCCGGCATCGGGAATGCTCATCATCACCAGCAGCAGCGCCACCAGCACGCCGATCGCGCCCGAGGCGAGCAGCGCACCGACGCCGCCGGACACCGTGATCAGTGCGGCGACGATCGCCGGAGCGACGGCGCCGCCGAAATAGCCGGCAAAGGTGTGGACCGAAAACGCGCGGCCCATCCGCGCCTCGTCCATGTGCTCGGCGAGAATCGCGTAATCGGCCGGATGATAGACGCTATTGGCGAGCCCGAGCAGCACGGCGCAGGCGATCAGCGAGGCGTAGCTCAGATGTAGCCCGAGCAAAACAAGCGCGAGGCCGCCGAGCGTCAGTCCGCCGAGCAAAATCTTGCGCGCACCAAAATGGTCGACGAGATAGCCGGTCGGTGCCTGCGTCAGACCGGAGACCACGGCCGACACGGTCAACGCGAAGCCGAGCTCGACATAGCCGACGCCGAGTTGAACTTTCAGGAATGGAAACAGCATCGGCAGGACCAGCAGATGGAAATGGCTGACCCAATGCGCGATCGAGATCCCGGTCAGCGTGCGTAGCGCGCTGTCCGCCTTGCCTTGTTGCGGTGCGGCGAGAACGTCGACCATTGCAGTTCCGTTTGACTCCCTGAGGGCGTGCAAACTATCGGGGTGTCCGGCTATTTGTCCATGATCGCAGGCGCATGGCAGGTAGTGCGGGTGGGGTGTGAGGGACGCCGGTATCCACATCGTCGTCCCGGCCTAGTTGTCAGCGCCATCACGCCTTACAACGGCTCGTCGTCATTCCCATAGCGATCGCGCTTCGGCGTGGCGATGTCGCCGTCTTCGTAATCGTCGTCGGTGTCGCGTGGCGGCGGTGGCTTCTTGGCCTTGTCGGCTGCGGTTTTGGTCTTCGGCGGCTCGCTCGGTTTGGCTGAATTGGCCATGGCTGGTCCAGGATGGTGAAGCGTCATCCGCTTCTAGCCGAAGAATCTATGCGGTTGCTGACTTATCTCAAGGCAGTTGACGCTGCCGTCAGGCTTGCACCACCGGCCCACCCGCCTTCTTCCAGGCATCGATGCCGCCGGCGATATGAGCCGTGTTGGAGAGGCCGGCCTGCTTGGCGGCAGCAACAGCCATGGCCGAGCGCTCGCCGAAGGCGCAGAAAAACACGACGCGGCGGCCGGTCGCGGCCGCAACCTCGCGCAGCATGCCGCCGGGCTTGAGACTTTCCTCGATGCTTGGATAGGGCGTGTGAAGCGCGCCCTCGAGCATGCCGTGCTTGATCCGCTCGTTGGCCTCGCGCAGATCGACCAAGAGGATGTCGGGCCGATGCAGCGAACGGATCGCCTCGACGGCGCTGAGCGCACGGCCCTCTTTCTCCAGCTCCTCCTGATGCAGGCCGACGCGCATGTTGGCGGGCACCGCCACGTCCATCATCTTCGGATTGGGCAGCTTCAAATTGGCCATCAGCTCGATATATTCGTCGACCGAACGCACCTGGAGCCTGGGATTGTAGCGCCTCTCCTCGCCGATGGTGGAGACGGTGTCGCCCTTGTAGTCATGCGCAGGGAACACCATCGTCTCGTCAGGCAGCTTGAGCAGGCGATTGAATATTGAATCGTACTGTGCGCGCGACGAGCCATTCTGGAAATCGGTGCGGCCGGTGCCGCGAATCAAAAGCGTGTCGCCAGTGAAGACGCGGTCGCCCATGAGATAGGAATAGGAATCGTCGGTATGGCCCGGCGTGTACATCACGTCGAGCGAGAGGCCTTCGATCGTCACCTTGTCGCCGTCGGCAACGCGCATCGCCACCACGTCGGCCTTGGTCTGGTCGCCCATCACGGTCATGCAATGGGTGCGGTCGCGCAGCTCCCCGAGGCCGGTGACATGGTCGGCGTGCAGATGAGTGTCGACCGCCTTGACCAGCTTGAGATCGAGCTCGCGCAATAGCTGGCAGTAGCGATCGACCTTCTCCAGCACGGGATCGAGGATCAGCGCCTCGCCGCCGGGGCGGCTGGCCAGCAGATAGCTGTAGGTTCCCGAAACGCTGTCGAAGAGCTGGCGGAAGATCATGGCAGGACCCGGCGTGGAGTGATTTCGAGGATTCTACTACGCCGGAGGGTGGAAGGAGAAGTAATGTGCTGTTGAAATAAGAAAATTTAGAAGATTTTTATTGCGACGCGATGGCCGCCCCACCCTCTGCTGTCATCGCCCGCGAAGGCGGGCGATCCCGTATTCCAGAGGCGATGAGGGGTACGGAGAGGCCGCGGCGTACTAGATTCTCCCGCCTACGCGGGGAATGACGCTGAGTGAGGCGCCGCGGAGTGCCCAAACTTGGGACGTCCCTACGGCCGCACCAGCGTGTACCCATTCTCCGTCAGAAACAGGATCTGCCCCACGCCCACCTGCACCGGCGTCGCGGCGGGAATGAACTCCGGCCGCCTGCCGGTTTCCCGCTCGATCGTGTCGACGGTGTTGAGGCAGATGTCGAAGCGCACGCCTTGCGCGATCAGGCTCTCCACCTGCTTGCGGCGCTCGCTGCCTGATAGCAACAGATCGATGCCGGGACCGAAGGTGACGACCTCGACCGCAATCTTGTCGGGATCGTAGGCCTTCAGCAGATTGTTGGCGACGCTCAGCACCAGCGCCTGCTTCTTCGCGTCGCTATCCGAGAGTTGCAGCACGATCTTGTGCTCGGCGAACGGCTTGTCCTGCAACGGCACCTGTTGTGCAAACGTTGCTGGCACCGCGGCCCAGGCGAGCAGCGCCAGCATGATCGTGCGGAAAATTTGCGACCGCATCGTCGCTATCCCGCGATGCCCGGATTGCCGTCGACGCCTTTCAGCGTGACGCCGCTGCCCAGCCGCTCCTGAAACATCCGGCCCGAGCGCAGATGTTTTGCGACGACGTCCCACACCGCCGCGCCCTGCTGGCCGTTGACCGAGGCCCAGCCTGCGACCTTGTAGCGATGGCTGGCGCTGATCGCCCTGCCATTGTCGAGCTTCAGATCGGAGATGCGGCTGCCGATCGCGCTGGCCGGGCTGCAGGCATAGCTCAGCCCGCCGGCGCGCACCATGTCGCCGCCCTGCTGATGATAGGGATCGGCGTTGAAGAGATTGTCGCAGATGTCTTCCAGTACGTCCTTGATCTCCGCGCCCGTCATCTCCTGCACATAGGTTTCGGGATAGGTGATCGCGGTCTCCGCGAGCACGTCTTCCATCGTGATCGGCTGGCCTGATAACGCGGTGACGCCCCAGCGGAAGCCGGGCGATAGCGCGATCTCGGCATCGAGCTCGTTGCGCAGCGCGGTACAGATCAACTCGTCGACGGGGCCGGCGAAATTGTCACGGCGATAGAGCAGCCGGTCCGGCGTTGCGATCTTCTCCGACCAGTCGGTGACGTATGGCGCGCGCAGCTTTCCGATCAGCTCGGCCATGGCAGGATCGGGCTTCAAGAGCTCGGAATAAACCGGCAGCAGATGATATCTGACGTCGCTTACCTTGCCCTTGTCGAGCGCGAGATCGAGCACGGCAAGAAATTTCCCGTTGGAGCCGGCATTGGTGACGAGTGTGGTGCCACCGGGATTCTTCACCGCGATCGGCTGCGGCACGGCATCGTGGGTGTGTCCGCCGAGAATGACGTCGATGCCGGTGACACGGCTTGCGAGCTTGAGGTCGACATCCATGCCGTTATGCGAGAGCAGAATGATTGCATCGACCTTATCGGTGCCGCGCAAGGCATCGACATGCGTCTGCAGCTCTTCCTCGCGGATGCCAAAGGTCCAGTCCGGCGTAAAGCGCTTGGGATGCGCGATCGGCACGTAAGGAAAAGCCTGGCCGATGATCGCAACGCGATGGCCACTGAGCTCCTTGATGATTGACGGCTTGAACACGCGCCCGCTGGCCTTGTCGAAGGCCGGGGCGTCGTTGAACGCGGCCTCCTCGGTCAGGAAGACATTCTGCGCCAGAAACTCGCCCTTGAAGTGCTCGAGATTGTCGCGCAGCGCTTGCTCGCCATAGGTGAACTCCCAATGCCCGGTCATCGCCTCGATGCCCAGCAGATTGGCAACCTCGACCATGTCGCGGCCGTGCATGACGTTGGCAAGGCCCGTGCCCTGCCAGAGATCACCGCCGTCCACCAGCATGGCGCGCTTCTCGCCGACATCGTTACGCAAGCGGTCGATCAGTGTCTTCAAATGAGCGAAGCCGCCGAGCTTGCCGAACCGGCCGGCGGATTTCTCGAACTCGACTGAGGTGAAGGCATAGGCATCCGCGCTGTCGGGCCGGATCCCAAAGTGCTCCAGGAACGCGCGGGCGACCAGGTGCGGCGGTCGCCCCGCCATCTCGCCAATACCGATGTTGATACTGGGCTCGCGGAAATAGACTGGATTGAGCTGCGCATGCGTGTCGGTGGTGTGCAGGATCCGCGCATTGCCGAAGCGCTCGATGTCGTAAATGCTGGCGGCCTCGGCACCACGCGCAAGCCGCGGCAGCACGACAGACGCGGCAGCAACGGCTGAGCCCCTCAGGAAATCGCGGCGGCGGATCGCCATCACACATTCTCCGCGCCGGTTATCGGCAGTTCTGCGAGTATGATCAGGAAAAGTGTGTAGCCGTTTTCCGACAAGATCATGCTCAAACAATAGCTGGGATCTAGCTTAGCGGATTTCCATCGCCTTCCAGGCCTCTTTTTCAGAGGTCGCCTGGAAGACCGAAGCCTTCGCCAGCGCTTCGGCCTCTTTGGCTGCAGCCACGGCGCCATCGTAATCGCCGCCGTCGCCCGCCTTTTTGGCGGTCGCCAGCGTCGAGACGGTCGTGGTCCACTGGTTGCGCATGCCGGCCGCCTCCTTGGACGCAGCCTCCGCGGCGGCGTAGGCCGCCTTGTACTCTGCTTCATTTGACGCGCGCGCCGATGGCGCGAGGCTCAATGCAAGCAACATGGTCAAGGTAAGTGTCCGCTTCATGGCCGCGCTCATGGTCGTGCCCCCGGGCCCGAAATCGGCAGGCCGTTGGCGACGTAGGACAGGAAGTATTCGACGTCGCGATATTCATCCGACTGCGGCTCCAGCGGGACCGCGCGGGTCTGGCTGTTGCAGGTCATGAAGCGGCGGCTGATCGTGCCCATGCCGCTCCACTCGGAGCGGTAGATGGGCATCGCATTGAGGATGCCGAGCGCCGGCGCCAGCACCTCGGCGCGGATGCGCTCGCCCGGGCTCTGCACATGGCAACTGGCGCAGGAGAAGTTCAGCTGACCGCGGCGGGTGTAGAAATAGCGCTTGCCGCTTTCGAACGCCTCCAACGCGCGAGGATCATCGGGAATCTTGATGTCCATCGGCTTGCCGCGCGAGGTGAAGGCCATGTACGCCGTCAGCGAGGCCATCTCGTCCTTGACGTAGGAGTAGGGCTGTTCGCCATTGGCCTCGCGGCAGCGGTTGAGCGCGAGCTCCAGCGTGACGACCTTGCCCTCCTTGGTGTCGAAATAAGGATAGTTCTGGCGAATGCCGAGGCCGCCGTTCGGGAAGCAGTCGGCATAGGTCTTGCCGTTCTTGAACGGCGTCGCAAACATCTCCTTGCCGGCGTCGAGCGCGAACTCGTAAGGCGGGAATTCTTCCTTCTCCAGCCATTGCCGCTTCATGCCCTCGTTCAGGGAATAAGGACCGTTGACGAAATCCTCGTGCTTCACGTTGGGAAACTTCTGGAAGTAGAAGTTTTGGAAAGCCTTGGCGTCAGCGACGGGATCGACCTTGTCGGCCGCAACAACTGAGGGAGCGGTGAGCGCGAACGCGACAAGCGCGGCGCTCAACGAGGAGAGCAGGAGGGCGAAGCCGGGCTTCATCACGCGATCTTCGCGGTGGTCTGGTCGGAACCGCCCTTGTTGTCGGTCCAGGAGATCGCGAGGTCGTCGCCCTTCTTGGCGCCCCTGAAGCTGAACTTGATGTAGGGATCCTTGGAAATCGCGGTGCCCCAATTGGCGACGAAGACGTCCTTGCCGTTACATGCGAACTTCACTTCCTGGATGTAGTGCGCCGGGATCAATTCCCCCTTGGGGTCCTTGACGAGGCCGGTGTCCATGGGGTGCTGGATCAACGTCTGCACCTCGGTGATATCGCCATTGGATGTTGCGCGGACGCGAATGCTGGATGCCATCTCCGATCTCCTTTAGCCGCCGCAGCCGCCGACAGTGACCTTTACTTCCTTGGTCGCGCTGTAGAGCTTGCCGTCGGCTTCCACGATCGCGGTCACATTGCTGGTCTTCGCCATCTTCAGGCGGTTGGCGACAGCGGGGATCGTTCCCTCGGGAAGCTTGTAGCTTGCCGCCAGCGCGTTCGGATTCTCGGCGACGAAGAACGAGATCGAGGTCACCTTGTCGAGCGTCGTCGTCACCGACATCGGCACCACGCCGCCGTTCTCGGCGATCTCGGGCGCGTCGAGCTTGATCTTGTCCGACGGTTCGGCGGTCCTGCCATAGAGCGCCTTGATCGCATCCGCTTCGTTCTTCAGCTTGAACGCCTCTTCCGGATATTTGTCGTTGGCCGCGGCACGCGCCGGCACGAACGGCAGATTGCCGAGGCCGATCAGCGCGACCGAGGCCGCGCCCTGCAGGATCAGGCGCCGCGTCGGATGAGTTCCAGTGGTCGTGGTCATCGAAGGTCTCCTGGGCCCGCCATTACAGCGTCTGCAGGAAATCAACGATCGCGTTGATCTCCCGCTCCGTCAGTATGCGGTTGCGGCCGAATGGCGGCATCATGGTCTGCGGATTACGTTTGGTCTCGTCGAACAGGATCGCGGCCAGCTCGTTGCGATCAGGGTATTTTGCCTTGAGATCCCTAAGCTCGGGACCGATCGTGCCGGGCAGATCGCCGCCCTTGATAACGTGGCAGGTCAGGCAATTGCCCTTGCCGCGGTCGAAGGCGAGCTTTTGGCCCTCGGCAATCGCGGACTGCGCCCACGCCGGGGGCGCGGCGAGGCCCGTGAGGGCGACCAGCGCGAGGAGCAGGGCGGGCTTGCGGGGAAAGGCGGTCAAAGCAACGTTCCGAGGCTTATGATGTCTGCAAAAGATAGTGTTCAAAAGCACAAAGGACATGCCCTGACAATCAAGACTATGCAGGCCGCAAAATGGCGTTAATATCTTCCGCATTGCAACTGAAGGGATAGTTCGTTCATCAAGCCGGCATTGTCCGGTGCTGTTTTGGGGGCGTTTTGCCGTCGGTGCGTTTTCGACTGATTTCTCATTTTCCGGGGACATGAATTGGCTGAATATGTCGTTGAATTTGGCAGGGATGGCGGGCGGGTCGAGTCTGACGGCCGTCTCGATGCACCGGCCTTCCATCGCAATCACGAGCCGCTCTGGGCAGCGCTCGAAAAGCACCTCGCTGGCCGGTCCGGCGACGTCGTCGAGGTCGGCAGTGGAACCGGCCAGCACGTGGTTTATTTTGCCCGCCACGCGCCTGATCTCGTCTGGTGGCCGAGCGACCTCAACCAGCGCCATGTGAAGAGCATCGAGGCCTGGCGCGTGCATTCGGGCCTGACAAACATCCGCAGCCCGTTGCGAATCGATCTGTCTGATTCCGGCTGGTGTCCGGAGATGAAGAGCGGGCAGGGGCCGAAGGATCTCGCGGCCGTGTTCTGCGCCAATGTCATTCACATTGCGCCCTGGACCGTGGCCGAGGGCCTGTTCACGGGCGCCAGTCGTTATCTGCGCGCCGACGGTGAGCTGTTTCTCTACGGCCCGTTCAAGCGCGACGGCAAGCACACCGCGCTGAGCAACGCGGTGTTCGACACGTCGCTCCGCGAAGGCAATCCCGAATGGGGCGTCCGCGATATCGGCGATGTCGAGACCCTCGCGCGCAGTGCGGGCCTTCGTCTGATCGACACGATCGAGATGCCCGCGAACAATCTGACGCTGGTGTTTGCGCACGGGTAAAGCGCGAGGCCGTCAGGCCTCGCCATCTACCCAGCCGATCTTCTGCTTCAGGAACTGAAATCCCAGCACCTGGAAGCCTGCGCGCTCCTTGTTATCTTTGCCGTAGCCGTGGCCGCCGGCGGCCGGCTCATAGAACCAGGCCTCATAGCCCATCGCCTGGAGCTTTGCCGCCATTTTGCGCGCGTGGCCGGGATGGACGCGGTCGTCGCGCCGCGTCGTCGCAATCAGGATCGGCGGATAGGGCTGACCCGGCTGTGCGTTGTGGTAGGCCGAGTAGGTCTTCAGCCACTCCCACTCCTCCGCCTTGTCGGGGTCGCCATATTCGGCGATCCAACTCGCGCCCGCGAGCAGCTTGGTGTAGCGGCGCATGTCGATCAGCGGGATGGTGCAGAACAGCGCACCGAAGCGCTCGGGGTAGCGCACCAGCATGTTGGTGATGAGGATGCCGCCGTTCGATCCGCCCTGCGCGGCGATGCGCTTCGGCGTGGTCACGCCGCGGCGGACCAGGTCGGCGGCAACGGCGGCGAAATCGTCATGCGACAGCTTCTTGCCGGCATAACGGCCGGCATCGTGCCAGCGCGTGCCGAACTCGCCGCCGCCGCGCAAATTTGCCTGCACCGTGGTGCCGCCGCGCTCCAGCCAGAGCTTGCCGAGCGACGAATTGTATTCCGGCTTCACCGCGAGACCGAAGCCACCATAGGCGCTCATATAGACCGGCGCATCGCCTGACCCGCCGGCGGGGCCAGTCTGCACATAGGGAATGCGCTCGCCGTCGACAGAGATCGCCTCGTGCTGCGTCACCACGAGGCCTTCGGCGTTGAAGATCTTCGGCGCCTGCTTCAGCACGACAGGGCTTTCGACGCCGCGCTCGATCAGCATCAATGACGGCGGCGTCAGCGGGTCCTGCACATTGGCGAGCAGGTCGCCATTGCTTTGGGATTCGTGGCGGTCGAGGCTCCAGACATCGACGACGCCAATATCGGGCAACCCCTGCAGCCGCTGTTTGCTCCAGTTTGATGGCGATGGCGTGCATATCTCGAAGATTGGCCGCAGTTCGTCGAGGATCGAAAGCACGAGCTTGCCGCCGGTCCAGAAGAAGCCCTGCAACGCTCGCCGCGGCCCGGGCTCGAACAACACCGTGAAATCGCGACGTCCTGCCAGGAATGCGGACAGCGACATGCCGAGCATCGCATCGGCCGCGTAAGTGTGTCCCGCGACAGACCAGGTCTGGCGTGGCTTGACCGAGAGCCAGTCGCCATGAACCTGCATCCAGATGTTGCTGGGCAGCTCGAGCTTCGTGGTTGCACCGGATGCGGTGCCGAGCGAGGTGCTGAAATTGAAGAAGTCCGACTGGTCGATGAACCAGACGCGCTGTGTTGCCGCGGTGTCGTCGACATAACTGTAGGCCCGCATATGGTCGGCGGTCGTCTCGAAGATCACGGCGGCCTGCTCGACGCTGGTCCCGCGCCGCCACAGCCGCACCGTTCTCGCGTAGCCGGAATTTGTCGCCATGCCCTCGCCGAGCGCGCTCGACAGCAGCAGCGTGTCGGCATCCGCCCAATCGACGCTGCTCTTGGCTTCCGGCAGGACGAAACCATCGGCGATGAATTGCTTCGTCGCGATATCGAACTCGCGCAAGGTGACGGCATCGCTGCCGCCGCGCGACAGGCTCAGGATGACGCGCGTGCTTCCGGCTCGCGTGGATGCCCCACCGAAAAGCCAGTCCGCGCCATCGGTCGCGGCGAGCTGATCGATATCGAGCATGATCTCCCAGGCCGGTTCGGCCTTGCGAAACTCCGCGAGCGTGGTGCGTCGCCACAGGCCGCGCGGGTTCGCGGCGTCCTTCCAGAGATTGTAGAGATAACCGTCGCGCCGGGTGACATAGGGGATGTTGTCCGATCGGTCGTAGATCGCCGCGAGGATGGCGGTGTCGCGATCGAACGCGGCGCCGCCGAATTCCTGCAACGTCAGGCGATTCTGTTTCTCGACGAAATCGAGCGCGCGGGCGCCGTCGATCTCCTCCAGCCAGAGCCAGGGATCGTCATCGGGAGCGCTGAGCGTGGGCCTGTCGTCGACGGACATTTACGAAACTCCCAAGACATCGCCGCGGATAGGATTTGATCGAGCGCAAGCCGTCAAGAGCGTGGGCCGGTATCATTGGCCCAATTGCGTCAGAGGCATGGCCTGCGCCCGTTTGCGCCGGTTGCCCGGCCCCTTCGGCCCCTCCATAGTGCCGGGAATCAACAAGGCCCTCTGGGCGGAAATGCCGATGATTGACGTGACTGCCAGCAACGAGATCGCCGATGATGCCCGCGCGCGTGCCAATGTGGTGCGCCTTGCCGCCGCGCAGGCCCTGACCGGCGCCAACTCGGCGGTGATCTTCGCGACCGGCTCGATCGTCGGCGCCACGCTTGCACCCGACATGTCGCTCGCGACCGTGCCGCTGTCGATGTACGTCGTGGGCCTCGCCGCCGGCACGCTGCCGACAGGCGCGATCTCGCGCCGTTTCGGCCGCCGCGCGGCTTTCATCACCGGCACCGGCCTCGGCGCGCTCACCGGTCTCACCGGCTCGTTCGCGATCCTGCACGGCTCGTTCGCGCTGTTTTGTCTCGCGACCTTTCTCGGCGGCCTCTACGGCTCGGTGGCGCAATCCTATCGCTTCGCCGCGGCCGACGGCGCCAGCGCGGCTTATCGACCCAAGGCTGTCTCGTGGGTGATGGCGGGCGGCGTGTTCGCCGGCGTGCTCGGTCCGCAGCTGGTGCAATGGACCATGGACGTGTGGTCGCCCTATCTGTTCGCCTTCAGCTTCCTGGTGCAGGCCGCGGTCGCGCTTGTCGCGATGGGCATCGTTGCCGGCGTCGATATGCCGAAGCCCGCGCCGGCCGATCTGCATGGCGGACGGCCGCTGCTCACCATCGTGAGCCAGCCGCGCTTCATCGCGGCCGCACTCTGCGGCGTCATCGCCTACCCCATGATGAATCTGGTGATGACCTCGGCGCCGCTGGCCATGAAGATGTGCGGCCTCAGCCTGTCCGATTCCAATTTCGGCATTCAATGGCACATCGTCGCTATGTACGGTCCGAGCTTCTTCACCGGTGCGCTGATCGCCCGCTTCGGCGCGCCGAAGATCGTCGCCGCCGGATTGCTGCTGGAAGCCGGCGCCGCCAGCATCGGGCTATCGGGCATCACCGCGATGCATTTCTGGGCGACGCTGATCGTGCTCGGCGTCGGCTGGAATTTCTCCTTCGTCGGCGCCTCCGCCTTGGTGCTGGAGACACACCGGCCGCAGGAACGCAACAAGGTGCAGGCCTTCAACGATTTCCTGGTGTTCGGGATGATGGCGATCGGCTCGTTCTCCTCGGGCCAGCTGCTCGCGAATTATGGCTGGTCCGCGGTGAACATGGTGGTGTTTCCGCCAGTTGCGCTCGGCCTCGTCGCGCTCTCGCTGGCGTCCTGGGCCCGCCGCCGCAAGGCGCGGATCGAGGCGGCCATGGGCGAGTTCCCGGACGCGATCTGAGCGCATGATCCGGAAAAGTGTGCAGCGGTTTTCCGACAAGGTCATGCGCACTAGAATGGCAGGAGGCTGTCAGCAGCGTCGATACTTCGATCCAGGTCGAAGTGATTTTCTGCTTCCACATCGATACATGATGGTCGTCATGGACAGACAATCACAACGCGGGAATGCGAAGGAGAAGCGCGAATGCTCGACAATCCTCAACACCGCATGATCGATGAATCCTCGCTCCGCTACGAAGGCTGGCGCATCGTCGCGGTCTGCTTCCTGCTCGCAACCTTCGGCTGGGGCCTCGGCTTCTATGGCCAGAGCATCTATGTCGCCGAGGTCCAGCGCGCGCGGGGCTGGCCGACATCGCTGGTCTCGTCGGGCACGACGTTCTTCTACCTGTTCGGCGCGCTGCTGGTCGTCTTCGTCGGCGAGGCCGTGCGAAAATATGGCCCGCGCCTCTGCCTGATATCGGGCACCCTGGCGATGGCGGCAGCTGGCGTCGCGATCGGCGCGGTGCGCGAGCCATGGCAGCTTTATCTCGCGAACGCCGTGCTCGCCTTCGGCTGGGCTGGCACGAGTCTGGCCATGATCACCAACACGATCAGCCTCTGGTTCGACCACAAGCGCGGCATGGCGATCAGTCTCGCGCTGAACGGCGCCAGTTTTGGCGGCATCGTCGGCGTGCCACTGCTGGTGGTGATGATCAGCCATATCGGGTTTGCGAACGCCATGTTCGCGACGTCAGGCGCGATGCTGGTGCTGCTTGTGCCGGTCATTCTCGTCGTTGTCGGGCGGCCGCCGGATCTTCACGGTTGGAAGGCGGCAGCAAAGACAAAACCGCAATCCTCGACGCAGATCCGTAGTTGGGCGCTGCGCGATGTCGGCTTCCTCACGGTGACGGTCGCGTTCGCGCTGGTGCTGTTCGCGCAGGTCGGCTTCATCGTGCACCTGATCTCGTTCCTCGATCCCGTGATCGGTCGTGAGCGCGCGGCCGTGGCGGTCGCGGTGCTCACCGCGATGGCGGTGGTCGGCCGCGTCCTCTTCTCGATGGTGATCGACCGGCTCAATCAGCGGCTGGCATCCGCGCTGTCGTTCCTCAGTCAGGCGGCCGCACTGTGCGTCGTGATTAACATACACAATGACTATGTGCTGATCGCGGCCTGTGCGGCGTTCGGCTTCTCCGTCGGCAATCTCATCACGCTGCCGTCGCTGATCGTGCAGCAGGAATTCGACAGTGCCGCGTTCGGCGTGCTGATCAGCCTCAACACCGCGATCAACCAGGTGACCTATGCGTTCGGCCCCGGCGTCGTCGGCTTCTTGCGCGATTGGTCCGGCGGTTACGCGCTGCCGTTCTATCTTTGCATCGCGCTGGAGGTGGCGGCGGCGGCGCTGATCATGGTGCGAGGGAGGCCAAGAACAAGACTCCCGTAGGGTGGGCAAAGGCGCAAAGCGCCGTGCCCACGCATCTGTCTCTACGTCGCGAGAATGAGTGGGCACGCTTCGCTTTGCCCACCCTACGAGACAACAAATTCACCGCGGCATCACGCCTCGCGTTGTCGCAAGAGTGCTTCCACATCCAACCGCTTGGTAAACATCGCGAGCTTCCCGTCCGGCCCTGTTGGCCACTGCTCCCGCGGCTTGTCCCAATACAGCTCGACGCCGTTCTGATCAGGGTCGCGCAAATACAGCGCCTCGGACACGCCATGATCGCTGGCGCCATCCAGAGCGATGCCCGCCGTCAGAACCCGGTGCAGCGCATCCGCCAGCGCCGGACGCGTCGGATAGAGGATCGCGGTGTGGAACAGCCCTGTCGTGCCGGGCGGCGGCGGCGAGCCGCCCTTGCTCTCCCAGGTGTTGAGCCCGATGTGGTGATGATAGCCGCCAGCCGAGATGAAGGCCGCGCCCGAGCCCATGCGCTGCATCAGCTCGAAGCCGAGCACGCCGCAATAAAAGCCGAGCGCACGATCGAGATCGGCGACCTTGAGATGGACATGGCCGATGCGCGTGCCGGCGGCGACGGGTGATGTTTGCGACATGTGGCTGCTCCGTTGATGTACATCAGATAGGCCCGGCTTCGGGGCAGCGCCATTGGCCTATCCCGAAACCCATCGTTTCCGAATACGAAACTATGTCAGTTCCGGCACCTCGCCCTCCGGCAGCTCGAACTCGAACGTGTTCAGCGTCATCGACACCATGGTGTAATAGCCGCACAGTCCGATCACCTCGACCACGCCGCGCTCGCTGAGCAGCTTCACCGCCTCATCGTAGAGCCCCTTCTCGACGCCGTGCCCCTCATGCAGCGACTTCGCGAGGTCGTAGATCATCTTCCCTTTGGGATCGTCGAATTCGGGCGTGCGGCGATCGCGGATTGCGTCGATGATCTCGGGCCTCATGCCGCCCGCCAGCGCGAGCCGCTTGTGCGCATACCATTCGTAATGCGCGGTCCAGTGCCGCGCCGTCACCAGGATCGCGATCTCCGACAGTTTCGCCGGGAAGATGGTGTCGTAGCGGAGCACTTCGCCGAGCCGCGTGGCGTGACGGGCCATGTCGGGGCTGTTGAGCCAGGCCATCATCGGCGCCGGTGGCTTGCCGCGTTTGCCGGCAATCGACTCGTCATAGGTCTGCCGCTGGCTCTCGTTCATTTCGCCAGGCGAAAGAAGCTTTAGGCGCATTCGCGTTTCCTCTTTGTTTTCAAGCACCGTCGCGCTGCGACTATAGCCGACAACGGACTGCGGAAGTGGTTGAATTCCGCGAGGGCTTGGCCCAGAGTCGCGCCCAACAAGTTTTTTGATGATGGAAACGACCATGAGCGAGTCTGAAACCGCAGATCTTGAGAAATTCCGCAGCGAGACGCGCACCTGGCTGGAGGCGAACTGCCCGCCGGAGATGCGCAAGCCCGCGACGTCGGATGCCGACGTGTTCTGGGGCGGGCGTAACGCAAAATTCTCGTCCGAACCACAGCGCATCTGGTTCGAGCGCATGCGCGACAAGGGCTGGACCGTGCCTGACTGGCCGAAGGAATATGGCGGTGGCGGCCTCACCGCTGCCGAGCACAAGGTGCTGCGCTCCGAAATGGCGAGGATGGGCGCGCGCCCGCCGCTGTCGAGCTTCGGCATCTGGATGCTCGGGCCGGCGCTTTTGAAGTATGGCAACGAGGCGCAGAAGAAGGAGCATCTGCCAAAGATCGCGGCGGGGCTGATCCGCTGGTGCCAGGGCTATTCCGAGCCGAACGCGGGCTCCGATCTCGCCTCGCTGCAGACCCGCGCCGAAAGCGACGGTGACGATTTCGTCATCACGGGGTCGAAGATCTGGACCTCTTATGCCAATTACGCCGACTGGATCTTCTGTCTGGTGCGCACCGATCCCACGGCCAAGAAACACGACGGCATCAGCTTCATCCTGTTCGACATGACCTCGAAGGGCGTGACGACCAAGCCGATCCTCCTGATCTCCGGATATTCGCCGTTCTGCGAAACCTTCTTCGACGGCGTCCGCGTGCCGAAGTCGCACGTGGTCGGCACCGTCAATCGCGGCTGGGACGTCGCCAAATATCTGCTGCAGCATGAGCGCGCGATGATCTCAGGCATGGGCGAGCGCGGCGTCGGCCGTCCTCTCGGCCAGATCGCGGCTGATTCCGTTGGTGCCGATGCGCAAGGCAAGCTCGACGATGCGATGCTGCGTGGCCGGATCGCGACCTTCGATGTCGATGAAGCAGCGCTTGCCGCTTGCGCCGAGCGCGCGGTCGATCTCGCCAAGGCAGGCCAGGCGCATCCGGCGTTCTCGTCGGCGATGAAATATTACGGCACCGAGCTCAACAAGCGCCGCTACGAGATCCTGATGTCGGCCGGCGGCGTCGATGCGCTGGAATGGGAGAGCGAGCGTTCGCGCCAAGGCGCCCGCCCACGCGCCTGGCTCCGCACCAAGGCCAACTCGATCGAGGGCGGCACGACCGAAGTCATGCTCGGCATCGTCGCCAAGCGCATCCTGGATCTGCCGGGGGCGTGAGGCTTCTGTCATTCCGGGGCGCGACGAAGTCGCGAGCCCGGAATCCATTCCTCCACCGACTCTGCCGCCCGATGGATTCCGGGCCTGGCCCTTTGGGCCATCCCGGAATGACCAAGGCAAAATAGATTTCGAATCGGAAACACATCCATGGCCCTCGTCCTCACCGAAGAACAATCAATGCTCCGCGATTCCGCGCGCGGGCTGATCAGCGACAAGGCGCCGGTGTCGCACCTGCGCGCCTTGCGCGACAACAAGGATCCCACCGGCTTCTCCAAGGAGCTGTGGCATTCCTTCGCCGAGATGGGCTTTGCCGGCCTGCTCGTGCCGGAAGAATTCGGCGGCAGCGGTCTTGGTTTCATGGAAGCCGGTGTCGTCATGGAGGAGATCGGCCGAACCTTGATGCCGTCGCCGTTCCTCGCCACCTCTGTGGTCGCAGCCTCCGCGCTGAACCGCGGTGGCAATGCCGCGCAGAAGGCGGAATATCTGCCAAAGATCTCCAATGGCTCGCTGCTCGCAACGCTCGCAATCGACGAGGGCGCCAAGCACCGCCCGCTCCAGACCGCCTTGCAGGCCGTGCGTGCCGGCAACGGTTTTAAACTTTCCGGCGCCAAGGCGCTGGTGGTCGACGGTCACGTTGTTGACCTGTTCATCGTCGCCGCGCGCACTTCCGGTTCCGCCGGCGAGCGCGATGGTCTGACCTTGTTCCTGGTCAACCCGAAGGCCAAGGGCGTGTCGATCGAGCGCACCATCATGGTGGACGCGCACAACGCGGCGCGGATCGAGCTTGCCAATGTCGAGGTCAACGCCGACAGCGTGCTTGGCGAGGTCGACCAGGGCGCCGCTTTGCTCGATAGTGTGCTCGATATCGGCCGCGGCGCGGTCGCCGCCGAGATGGTCGGCCTCAGCGACGAGGTCTTCAGCCGCACCGTCGAATACCTCAAGAACAGAAAGCAGTTCGGCAAGCTGATCGGCGAATTTCAGGCGCTGCAGCACCGCGCCGCCGAGCTCTATGTCGACATCGAGATCACCCGCGCCGCCACGATGAAGGCGCTGCAGGCGCTGGATGCCGACGTTGTGAAGGCCACTTCAAGCGTCGCGGTCGCCAAGGCACGCGCCGGCACCACCGCCACCCGCGCGGTGCAGGAAGGCGTGCAGATGCACGGCGGCATGGGCATGACCGACCAGTTCGACATCGGCTTCTTCATGAAGCGCGCACGCGTGTGCGAAGAGCTGTTCGGCGACGCCAACTACCACACCGAGCAGCTGGCGCGCGCGCGGGGGTATTGAGGCGAACTGAGGCGCGAGGAGCCCGCCTCATACGCGGTGTCGTCGCCCGGCAAGCCGGGCGATGACAGTTGAGAGTGTTGGGAGCGCTTACCTCAAGCCCGTCATTGCTTCGCTTCGCTCGCAATGACGGCGGAGGGACCTGTCACCTCATCGGCGGTGCATACTGCACGCCGCCCGCATTCCACAGCTGGTTCATGCCGCGCGGGATCTTCAGCTGCGACTTCTCGCCGATATTGCGCTCGTACATCTCGCCGTAATTGCCGACATGGCGGATGATGCGCACGGCCCAGTCCTTGGTGAGGCCGAGCTGTTCGCCGTAATTGCCCTCGGTGCCGACCAGACGCATCACTTCCGGCTTCTTCGACTTCAGGGCCTCGTCGATGTTCTGCGAGGTGACGCCGAGCTCCTCGGCGTTGATCATCGCGTAGAGCGTCCACTTCACGATCATCATCCAGTCGTCGTCGCGCTGGCGCACGACGGGGGCGAGTGGCTCCTTGGAGATCATGTCGGGCAGGATCATGTGATCGCCGGGCTTGGACAGGTTCAGCCTGAGCGCATAGAGCTGCGAGACGTCGGCGGTGAGCGTATCGCACTTGCCGGTGTCGTAGGCCTTCACCACGTCTTCCAGCTTGTCGAACTTCATCAGCTCATACTTCATGTTGTTGGCTTTGAAGTAGTCGGCGAGGTTGAGCAGCGTGGTGGTGCCTGATTGCACGCAGACCTTGCTGTCGGCGAGGTCGAGCGAGGTCTCCTTGGTGCGCGAGCGCGGCACCATGAAGCCTTCGCCGTCGTAATAGGCGACAGCAGGGAAATAGAGATCGTATTCGAGCTCGCGCGACATGCTCCAGGTGGAGTTGCGCGAGAGGATGTCGACCTTGCGGCTCTGCAATTCCTTGAAGCGCTCGCTGGCGTCGAGCGGGATGAACTTCGCCTTGCCCGGATCGTCGAAGATCGCCGATGCCACCGCGCGGCAGAAATCGACGTCGAAGCCGGTCCAATTGCCCTTGTCGTCGGGGATCGAGAAGCCCGGCAGGCCCTTGTTAACGCCGCACAGCACTTCGCCGCGGCGTACGGTGCGCTTCAAGGTGCGGGTGTCGTAGAACTCGTAGGTGATGGCCAAGGCGGCGACCAGCACGGCGACCGCGAGCCCGATCAGCAGGCCGCCTCGAAATGTGCGCATCATGTTGCTCTCTCGAAAAAATCGGGAAAAGGAATTCTGGAAGCGGCGGGACGCATGATCCCAAGGAAATTCCAAGGGATCATGCTCGGAGCAAGAACTTAGAGTTCGGGCTTCTGGCGGATGACCACTTTGGTCCCGACAGGGACGCGATCGTAGAGATCGGCGACGTCGTTGTTGACCAGGCGGAAGCAGCCCGAGGACACCTTGGTGCCGATCGTGTCGGGACGGTTGGTACCGTGGATGCGATAGACCGTCGTGCCCAGATACATGGCACGGGCGCCGAGCGGGTTGCCGGGGCCGCCCGCCATGAAGCGCGGCAGGTAAGGCTGGCGCTGGATCATCTCCGGTGGCGGCGTCCAGTCCGGCCATTCCTTCTTATTGGTGATCTGCACCAGGCCCTGCCACTGGAAGCCGTCGCGGCCGACGCCGATGCCGTAGCGGATCGCGCGCCCACCAGGCTGGATCAGATAGAGGTGGCGCTCGGCAGTCGAGATGATGATGGTGCCCGGCGCTTCGGTGGTGCGGTAGTACACGACCTGCTTCTGCCATTCCGGATCGAGCTCGTAGCTGTCGCCGGCGATCAGGCCGGGCTCGTCGCCGCGGTCGGGCTGCTGGGCGAAAGCTTGTGGCGCGGACAGGATCAGGCCCATCGCAGCCAACAACGCCCCGGTCAGGCGACGAAAATCCATCATTTCAAGCTCTCCCCGCTGCCACAGCGCAAATCGTTAGGGTCCATCTGAACTCAGGGGCAGCTTCGTGGCAAGTTCAAGGCGCGCCCGGTTGGTATGTCACGAGAATGCTTTGGTTTTTTGACGAGGATCAACACCATGAACAGGGTGGGTTGGCGCGAAAAGCAGTGAGGCGGCCTCGCCCCCGGGTGGAGCGCCCAATAGCAGCGCTCTCACCGTTCCCTCCCCCCCTTTTGGGGGAGGAGTAGGAGGGGGGTGCCACTCGGGGACTCTCTCGATTGCGCACCCGCCCTTGCATCTTCAACAAACTGACAGCTTTTCCTGAGCTACCCCTCCCGCTAGCCCCCCACAAGGAGGGAGGGAACGCACCTTCGTCTCGGCGCTAGCGCGGTCTCATCTCATCGATCCCTAAATCTGATTAGCCTCCGGCCCGATCCCCAGCCGCCGCACGATCTCGGTGCCCACCGCGCGGGCCTCGTTGCGGGAGCCGATCCTGGGGCTGCGAAACCGCCGTCCCGAGCGGAGGCGGATCGTGACGATGCAGTGCTCGTCCTCGGAGCGGCCGCGGCGATCGACCGTGATCGCTTTCACGTCGTGCCCTTGGATTTGATCCACGCGCGGCTGGCCGTTGCCCCAGAGGCGTTCGACGCGAATATCGCCCTCGCGGATGATCCAGAACGCGCCGGTGACCAGGTTTGCAAATCGGTAGACGCCGAACGCCGCGATCAGACCCAGTGGTAGCAGCAAGTAGTCGATCCATTGGGGCGGCAGGCCACGCCAGAGCCTGTAGGCATAGGGTGCGACACTCAGCGCGACGGCGATCAAGGCCGCGATGCTGAGGTCTCGCTGCGAAAATGGCTCGACGGGATCGCCAAGCCGCATCTCGGAATTGCTGGCATCGAGCGGATTGACGGGGGCCTCGACATCAGGGACGTCGAACTGCGCCGCGATCCGCGCCACGGTGTCATGAACATGGGTGACGTCGGACAGCGGCGGGGAGGTCAGGCGTTCGCCGGAGGCCAGCGTAAAGGCGAGTTGGAAGCGGGCCTTTGCGGTCTTGCTGCCGGGAACCTGCAATCCCGTGATGTCGTCCTTCGCGACGATTCGCGTCTGGAGCTTTCCGAACGGACGCTGCCGTCCGATCAGGATCTCATCCGGCGTGATGATCCACACCACGGCGGGCGTCAGCATGACCACGCCAACGAAGGCGGCCCCTGCCAGCAGCGCGACCACCGAGATGACGATCTCGAGGGCATCGTGGGTGAACAGCCCGGGCGTGAAGCAGAGCGCAACGGCCGCCGCCGAGCCGGCCACGACCAGCCGCTGCGCGATCGAGGAGCCCTCGCGAAGGCGGATGTCGTTGCTGGTGGTCGCGTCGTTCATTGCGGCGGCTGATTGCGTCGCGCGCGAAACTCCACGGACGGGTCCGTGGAGTCAAGCGGCAACGGCAAAGCCGCCGCAGGTTGGCCTAGCTGCTGGCGTTCAGCAACTTCGCGACGGTACGGTCGATCTCGTCGTAGCGGCCTTCGCCTTCGTGTTGGAACACGATCTTGCCGGTCTGGTCGATCAAATATTGAGCCGGCCAATACTGGTTGCGGTAGGCATCCCAGGTCTTGGAGTCATTGTCCTGTGCCACCGGATAGGTGATGCCGTGGCGCTTCAGCGCGGCCTGCACGTTGGACGCCGAGCGCTCGAACGGGAATTCCGGCGTGTGCACGCCGACCACGACGAGGCCCTTATCCTTGTATTTGGCATAGAGCTCGGTGACGTGCGGCAGCGTGTTGACGCAGTTGACGCAGCCATAGGTCCAGAAGTCGACCAGCACGACCTTGCCGCGCAGGTCAGAGATGTTCAGCGGCTTCGAGTTGAACCAGTTGCTGATGCCGGCGAAGTCGGGCGCGGTCACCGCTTGGCTCGCTGCGACCTTGACCGGCACTGCGGGCGTGGCCTCGTCGCAGATGCCGGGGATCACAGCGCCGGTGACGGCGAAGCCGATCAGGGCGGCGGAGACGGCGAGCAGCTTGAAAGTCATGTTCATGTTCTCCGTTCGAGAGGTGAAGGATCACAGGCCGATCTGGCCGGTGGGATAGAAGCCGGTGAGCCACGCCACGATCAGCGTGTCGTATTGGAAGTAGGCCGCGAGCGCGAAAGCGATCACGACCACGCCAAAGCCCTGCTGCAGGCGCGGCGAGATGCGCGCCAGGCTGCGCACGCGCGTGGTCGCGGCCTGTCCGCCATAGGCGATCGCCAGCATCGGGATCGCTGCGCCAATCGCATAGGCGACCAGCAGCGTGCCGGCCCAGGCCAGATTCTTCGACGTCGCGACCAGCGTCAGAATCGAGCCGAGCACGGGGCCGGCGCAGGGTGTCCAGACGAGGCCGAGCGTGGTGCCGAGAACGAGCCCCCCGAGTGCGCCCTCGCGCTGTGCGCCGCCCACTGCGCCGAGATTGAGCCAGCCATTGAGCCGGACCGAGAGCCATTCGAACGGCGCCGGCCACAGCATCAACAGGCCAAAGCCGAGCAGCAGCACCGCCGCCGCCTCGCGCAGCACATTCGGATCGAAATCGAACAGTTTCGTCAGCGCACCGAGCAGCAGCGCCACCGCGGAGAACGAAACGACGAAGCCGAGCGCGATCAGCGCGGGGCGCGCAGGCGAGGAATGCCCGATCGAGGCGCCAAGCAGGATTGGCAGCATCGGCAGCGTGCACGGCGCGGCGATGGTGAGGATGCCGGCGAGGATGGCGAAGAGAAGCTCGAGCATGACAGGCCACTCGTGAAAGAGGTCACGAGGGCAGTTCGCGATGGAGGCGTGGATCGTTACGCGGTGTCACGCGCTCGTGACGGGGGAGGAGAGCAACGGTGTCGGCGACAGCGGCAGTGCGCTCCCTCCCCCACAAGGGGGGAGGGAATGATGGAGCATTGGCCGCCTCACTGAGGAGCAGCCACGAACATCGCAACTTGGCCTCCCAAATACAAAACGACCCGGAGGGGGGCATCCCGTCCGGGTCGCTGGAGGTCTTGGGAGGGTTTAACGAAACCGTATGTGATCTTTATAGGGACGAAGTTTTTCCGCCTGATGTTGTGCTTTGTTTCATTTGTTTCGTCGGCGGTAACGCTTTCGTGTCCCGGGAAGGGACCGGAAATCCGGTCCTATCCCATTGAAATCATTGGCTTTAGGCGGCGAAACGGTCGACACCGCAAGTCTTAAGCAAATCGGCGAGTTGCTTGCGGGCGTAGAACATCCGGGTCTTCACCGTGCTCTGAGGGATGCCGATGATCTGTCCGACCTCCTCCACCGACTTCTCGTGGTAGTAGACGAGGTTGATGATCTCGCGATGCGCGGGTGAGAGCTTCTGGACGCAGGCGCGCAGGATGGCGCTGGTGTCGCTGCGGTCGAGCGAGGTCTCCGGCGTGTCGCAATCGTCGGGGATCTGGCGCACGTCCTCCTGGTCGATGTCCTCGAAGCGGCGCTGGCGCATCGCGGTCAGCGCCTTGAAGCGGGCGATCGAGAGCAGCCAGGTCGAGACCTGCGAGCGGCCCTGGAACTGGCCGGCGGTCCGCCACACGTCCAGAAACACCTGGCTGACGAGATCTTCGGCGGTGGTGGCGTCACGCACGATACGCAGGATGAAGCGATAGACCCGCACATTGTGACGGCAATAGAGGATGTGCATGGACGTCCGGTTGCCGTCGGCAATGCTTTCGAGAAGCATGTCGTCCGAGGTCGCCTGGGCAGCGATGATGCTCTGGCTGGCTTGGGCGTTGATGGCGATGACGTTCGGCATTGACTTGGCTCCCCGGTGACGCCGCAACCGAGCGGCGTTTCCTTGGACCAAAGTGTTAATCAGCCATCGTTTCGGGACGTCTGCACGAAAAGGGGAAAATGGTTTCGTGCGCCGCTAAATTGTTTCGTCGAAGAAATTGCGACGAAACATTCGGACCAAAAAAGCGTGGAATTTCAAGGCTTGGAAAATACGGTACTGCGGAATGGGACTGGGAGGAACGAATTTCCGGGCCTTGCGTTTGGTCGCGTTACACCCATCGGCGTCGTCACGACGCAGGTCCGGCTCCAAGCACCGTGCTGTGGGGTGGGCAAAGACGCCCTTCGCGCCGTGCCCACGATCTTTTTGTAATACTGCGAGAATGGTGGGCACGCTCCGCTTTGCCCACCCTACGGCACCTGACGAGGCGCGGTCTACGCCTTCTCGCCCTGCGGCGAGAACAAATAGCCGCCGCCGCGGATGGTGCGGATCACGGCGGGCTTGGTCGGGTCGGGCTCGATCTTGCGGCGGATGCGCATGATGCGCAGATCGACGGCGCGGTCGAAGGCTTCGGCGTCGCGCGCATTGGCGAGCTCCAGCAGGCGCTCGCGCGACAGCACGCGCTTCGGATTGGCTGCGAAGACCTTGAGCAGCCCGAACTCGGACGCGGTCAGCGGATGCTCATTGCCCTCGTCGTCGCGCAGGGCCTGGGCTTCGAGATCGAGCCACTTTGTCCCAAAGCGCACCAATTGATCCTTGTCCGATTTCGCCGGCGCTGCGTCGCTGCCTGCTGATTTCGCCGGCGTGCTCCGCCGCAGCACCGAGCGGATGCGCGCCATCAATTCTCTGAGCTCGCAGGGCTTTGCGACGTAATCGTCGGCGCCGAGCTCGAGGCCGACGACGCGATCGATCGGGCTCGCGGTTGCCGTCAGCATGATGACAGGCACGTTGATGCGGCTCTTGAGGTCGCGGATGATCGAGAGGCCGTCTTCCTCGGGCATGTTGAGGTCGAGCACGACGAGATCGGGCATGCTGCCGTCGATCGCGGCGCGCAAGGATTTGCCGCCGTCGCACAGCGTCACGGTGAAGCCGTGCATCTTGAGGTAATCGCCGACCATCTCCCGGGCCGGGGCCTCGTCGTCGACGATCATGATGTGCTGGCTTTGTGTCATGTCACTCAGATCTCGTACTCAAATCACGGCATTTCGGTCGCGGGCAGGGTGATGGTGAAGGTCGAGCCCTTGCCCGGGCCGTCGCTGTCGGCGGTTACCTCGCCGCCATGCATGTCGATAATACGCTTGACGATGGACAACCCAAGCCCCGTCGAGCTCTCACCCGCCGTCGGCTTTGCGGATAGCCGCTGGAACCGGCCGAACAGGCGGCCGAGATCCTCCGGCGACAGGCCGGCGCCCTCGTCGCTGACGCGGATGATAGTGTCGTTGCCCTCATGGCTGACCGCGACGGTGATCTTGCCCGCGATCGGTGAGTATTTGATGGCGTTGCTGATCAGATTGTCGATCGCCTCGCGGATGCGGTCGGTGTCGCACATGGTGACGATGTTGGCGGGCGCGCTGACGCTGATCGCCTGCTGCTTGTTGACCGCGAGCGGCTGGTTGGCCTCGGCGACCTCCTTCACCAGCGCGGCGACGTCGACCGGCTCGCGGCGGATGGTGATGTCGAAGGCATCGGCCATCGCGTCCGAGATCAGATGATCGACCATCGTGGTCAGGCGCTTGGTGGCGTCGCGGATATGATCGACCTGGGCGACCACGCCTGACGACGAGGCGCCGGTCGAGATCAGCTCCTTCAACATCTCGGTGCGGCCGAGGATGACGCCGAGCGGGTTCTTGAGATCGTGCGCGACGGTGCCCAGGATCTCGTTCTTGAAGCCGTTGGCGCGCTGCAGCCGCAGCCATTGCGCCGAGAGCCGGCGGTTGGCCTGCATCAGGGCGCGGGTGCGCTGCGCGACGCGGTCTTCCAGCTGCGTATTGGCGTCCTGGAGCTGCTGATACAGGATGACGTTGTCGAAGGCGATCGAGAGCCGGCTCGAGAAGATCTCCACCAGCGAGCGGTCGGTCTCGGACAGATCGCGCTCGGACTGCAGCAGCACCACGACCTCGCGCCCGGAGCCGGTGCGCAGATAGATCACGCTGCGGTGGTCGGCGAATTCGTTCTTGCGGCGCTGGAAGGCGTCCTCCACCAGCTGGCGCAGATCGGGGTCGAGCGCCTTCGACGAGGTCGTGCCGATGAAGCGGCTGTAGCAGCCGCTGCCGGCGAGCACGGAGAGCTCGGCATCGACGCCGCCATTGTCGCGCAGCACGAGGATGCCGGCGCAGTCGACATTGAGCAGCGAGGCGAGCTGGGTCAGCACGCCCTCGGCGAGCCGCTGCATCGACTTGAAGTCGTACAGCGTCGAGGCCGCATCGATGATGATCTCGAGCCCGCGCCGCGTCTGCACCATGCGCTCGAGCTGCTGGTAGGAGCGCAGCGCCGCGGTCAGCGAGGTGAACAGCTTGTCGGCGGTGAGCTCGGTCTTGGCCTTGTAGTCGTTGATGTCGTACTGCACGATCACGCGCCGCTCCGGCGCCTGGCCGGGCTGGCCGGTGCGCAGGATGATGCGCACGGTCTCGTTCTTGAGCACGTTGCGGATGTATTCGACGAGCTCCAGGCCCGCGACGTCGGTCTCCATGATGACGTCGAGCAGCACCGCGGCGATGTCGCTGTGCTCCGCCATCAGCTTGCGACCTTCCGCCGCGGAATGGGCGGAGAGGATCTCCAGGCCCTGGCCGTTCAGGCTGTAGTCCGAGAGCGCAAAACGGGTGCCGTCATGCACGGCCGGATCGTCGTCGATGACGGCGATTTTCCATTTCCGGGCATCCGTATCCTCCGACGCGGTACCGGTGTCGTCGATCAGGTGGAGGACATCGTCCTGTTCGGCCATTGAGAAGTCCCGTCACTTTCTGTGCTTTGCGCGCCGCCCTTGGCGATCCGCGGCATGATAATCCGAAAAGTAGTGCCTTGTCCCAGCTTGGATTCCAGCATCATCCGCCCGCCGAGCTGCTGGGTGACAAGGTTATAGACGATATGCAAGCCCAGTCCCGTGCCACCTTCATTGCGCCGGGTGGTAAAGAATGGGTCAAAGGCCTGGCGCTGCACGTCCGGGGTCATGCCGGCTCCGTCATCGGCGAAGATGATCTCGATATCCTCGGTGCCGCGCGGCCGGGCCGAGATCGCGATGGTGCCGGCACGCCCGTCGGCGAAGGCGTGGTTGGCCGCGTTGAGGAACAGATTGGTCAGGATCTGGCCATAGGAGCCGGGATAGCCGTCGAGCAGCAGCCCCTCGGGCACGTCGACCTGGAGCGTGATCGGCGAGCGCTTCAGCACCGGCCGCAAGCTCGCGATGATCTGGTCGGTCGCTTCGCTGAGTGAGAACTGCCGCCGCTCGGCATGGGAGCGGTCGACCGCGACCTGCTTGAACGACTGAATCAGCTCGCCGGCGCGGGTGAGGTTGGCGACGAGCTGCTGCGAGGCGTCGCGCGAGGACTGCACGAATTCCTCGAGCTGCGAGCGGCGCAGGCCGCCGTCACCCTTCAGCTGCGCCTCGAAAATCTCGGTGCGCCTCGCAAAGCTCGACGCCACCGTCAGGCTGATGCCGATCGGGTTGTTGACCTCGTGCGCGACGCCGGCGACGAGGCCGCCGAGCGCCGCGAGCCGTTCGGCGTCGATCAGATTCTGCTGCGCGGCGTTGAGCTCCAGCAGGGCGCTTTCGGCCTTTTCCTTGGACGCGCGCAGTTCGTCCTCGGTCTGGCGCTTGGCGATCGCGTTCTCGCGGAACACCTCCACCGCGCGCGCCATGGCGCCGACCTCGTCGCGCGCGCGCGTGCCCTGCACCTCGCGGCCGAGATCGCCGAGAGTGATCGCGCGCATCGCGGTCATGATCTGTTGCAGCGGCAGCCGGATCGACAGCGCGATCAGCACGCCGGCGGTAAGGATGATGCCGAGGAAGATCACCGCGATCGACAGCACCCGCCGCGAAATATCCGCCAGCGTGCGGTCGAACGTCTCCTGCGCCTTCTGCTCGCGCTGGCGCATCTTGGTCGAGAGATCGTCGATGGCGCCGATCGCCTCGGCCTGGCTGGCGTCGATGGTGTTGCGCAGCAGCTCGGTGCGGTTCGTCAGCTGCTCGGAGAGTTTGGCAAAGCCCTCGCGCAGCGCCGTGGTGCGGATTGCGAGCTTTTGCAGCGCCATCTTCTGCAAATCGTTGTCGGCGAGATCGATCATCACGGGAATGGTCTTCTCGATCGTCTCGGTGTGGCGGCGCGCGTCGTCAGCAGCATCGACCGATTGCGACAGATAGTAGGAATTGGCCGCAACCAGCATCGCGGTGAAGGCCTCGCGCGACTTGCCGAGCGAAGGCCAGATCAGCGCGTCGCGATGGCCGGTGGCGCCCTCGATGATGGAGTAGAGGCCGGCCATGTCCTTGGCGGGGCCTTGCACCTGCTCCTCATAGGTCTTGGCGATGGTGGCCTGAACGCTGCGCAGCTCGCCGAAGCCGTTGAGGAAGCGGTCGGTGGTGCGCTCCAGCTCCTCGACCGACCCTGACAGCATCGGGTCCTTGGCGGCGCGGTCGGTCAGCGTGCCCAGCACGGCCTCGCGCAGCAGCAGGATCTCGGCGAACAGGTCCGGGCTCGGCTGGTTGATGTAGCGGTGGATCAGGTTCTGCAGCCGCCCGGTCTCGCTTTCGAGCAGCGCCAGGATGCGGTCGGATTCGCGCACCTGCCGCACGTCGTCCCAGGCTGAGCTCAGCACCTGCGCGCCGTTCCAGATCATCGCCACCAGCACGATCACCACGGCGGAGTTCAGCGCCGCGATCGAGAGGATGCGCCAGCGGATGGGCACCGCCCGCAACACGCCGACGAGGCGCGCGCGCAGCCGCCCGATCGGGCCGGCCGGCCGTTCTGCGCTCTCGCTGGTGCCGGGCGCGATCAAGTGGCGTCACTCCACCTTGCGAATACGTTCGATCAGCGCGGCCGCAGCGGGATCCTGCGCGGCCTTGGCGTAAATCGGCGCCATCGCATCCTCGAACGGCTTGCGGTCGATATCCCTGGTCACGACGATGCCGGCGGCCTCCGCCTTGCGCTGCGACTGCTCCTCGAGGTCGCGCCATTTCTCGCGCATGTAGAGGCTCGAGCGCGCCGCGGCTTCCCTGAAGATGGTCTGGTCCTCGGCCGACAGGCTCTTCCAGGCCTTCAGCGAGATCACCAGCACCTCCGGGCTCATCGTGTGCTCGGTGAGGGTGTAGTAACCGGCGTGCTTGTAATGGTCTGTGGTCACGAAGGATGGCCAGTTGTTTTCGGCGCCGTCGATCAGATGGGTCGAGAGCCCCGTCAGGACCTGCCCATAGGGCAGCTCGACCGGTTCGGCGCCGAGCGCGCGGATCATGTCGCTCATCAACTCCGATTGCTGCACCCGGATCCGCAACCCCTTGAGGTCGGCGATGCTCTTGACCGGGCGAACGCTGTTGTAGATCGAGCGGGCCCCGGAATCGTAGAAGGCGAGCCCGACGAAGCCGTAGGGCTCGAAGCTGCCCAGGATTTCCTTGCCGATCGGCCCGTCCAGCACCTTCTGCATGTGCTCGATGGACCGGAACAGGAACGGCATGGCGAGCACGTTCATCGCCGGGACGAAATTGCCGATCAGGGCCACATTGGTCCGGTTGAGGTCGATCGCGCCGGCGCGGGTCTGCTCGATCGTCTCCTTCTCCTCGCCGAGCTGGCGGGAGTGAAACACCTTGATTTCGTGCCGGCCGCCGGTGCGCTCGGAGATCAGCGCGCCCATGTAGCGCAGCGCCTGGACGGTTGGGTAATCCTCGGCCTGGGTATCGGCGGCGCGGAATTCGCGCGCAGCTGCGCTCGTCGCGCCGATGGCGAGCAGAAGCGCGACGAAAATCACCCCGGTCCGTGAGAGTTCGGCACGGTTTAACACTGGCACACTCAACCCCTCGGAGATGGAGTCTATGACGGGACCAAAAGGTTCAACGCAATCTACCAGATGGTAAAGGGAAGGCCATCCCGCCCGGGGGGCGGCGGATTGTGCGGTGCCGCCGCCGTCATTCCCGGTTGAAACCGCTTCTCGCGCGCCTTAAGCAGGGTGCGGTCGCCTTTTGCCGCGTCATACGGGAAGAGCCATCGTGACTTCAGCATTGCGCCTCTTGCAGGTCGCCGCCGCCACCTTGGCCCTCGCCTTGAGCTGCGAG
Organism: Bradyrhizobium zhengyangense; assembly: GCF_022012435.1. Taxonomy (GTDB): domain Bacteria; phylum Pseudomonadota; class Alphaproteobacteria; order Rhizobiales; family Xanthobacteraceae; genus Bradyrhizobium; species Bradyrhizobium zhengyangense. The sequence goes on along the minus strand of NZ_JAKLUA010000008.1, from coordinate 210,628 downwards.
GCGCGCGCCACCACCGACATCGCGCTGTGGCACGCCATGTCGGGCGAGCTTGGCAAGCAGCTCGAGAAGCTCACCTCGGACTTCAACGCCTCGCAGTCGGACTATCGCATCGTGCCTGCCTACAAGGGCAATTACACCGAGACGGTGACGGCCGCGATCTTTGCCTTCCGCTCGCGCAGCCAGCCTGCGATCGTGCAGGTCAACGAGGTCGCCACCGCGACCATGACCGCCGCCAAGGGCGCCATCTATCCCGTCTACAGCATGATGCGCGACATGGGCGAGCCGTTCTCGCTGAACGACTACCTTCCGGCGGTCTCCGGCTATTACACCGATGCCACGGGCAACCTGCTGTCCTTCCCGTTCAACTCGTCGACGCCCATCCTCTATTACAACAAGACCATGTTTCGCGACGCCGGCCTCGACCCGGAGACGCCGCCGAAGACCTGGCCCGAGCTTGGGCTGGCGGCAAAACGGCTGCGCGACCGCGGCGCCGTGTGCGGCTTCACCACGTCGTGGCCGTCCTGGATCCACATCGAGAATTTTTCGGCGTTTCACAATCTGCCGGTGGCCACGCGCGGGAATGGCTTTGCTGGCCTTGATGCGGAATTGACCATCAACAATCCGGTCGTGGTCAAGCACATCGCCCAGCTCGTTGAATGGCAAAAGACAAAGCTGTTCGACTATAGCGGCCGCGGGCAGGCGGCCGAGCCGCGTTTCCAGAACGGCGAATGCGGCATCTTCATCGGCTCGTCGGCGACGCGCGCCGACATCAAGGCGAATTCGAAATTCGAGATCGGCTACGGTATGATGCCGTACTGGCCGGATGTGAAGGGCGCACCGCAGAATTCCATCATCGGGGGCGCCACGCTGTGGGTGCTGCGTGACCGGCCGCGCCAGGAATACAAGGGCGTGGCGCGGTTCTTCGCCTATCTGTCGCAGCCCGGCGTGCAAGCCGCCTGGCACCAGAACACGGGCTATTTGCCTGTGACCCGCGCCGCCTTCGAGCTGACGCGCGCGCAAGGCTTCTATGAGCGCAATCCGGGCTCGGCGATCTCGTTCGAGGAGATCACGCTGCATCCGCCGACGGAGAATTCGAAGGGCATAAGGCTCGGCTCCTTCAACCTGATCCGCGGCACCATCGAGGAAGAGCTCGAGCGGGCATTTGCCGGCCAGAAAAGCGCGCAAGGTGCGCTCGATGCCGCGGTCGAACGCGGCAACAAGCTGCTGCGCCAGTTCGAGCGCGCCAGCCCCGAGCGATAGCGGTCGGCCTGCGCGCGGGGCGTGGGTCCGTTCACCGGCCAAGCCCCATCCGTCGCCACACAACCTGAAATATGTGCGCGAGTTCACACACACCGCGCCATGCACCTGCAATAATCGCAGACGGCCTGTCACCCAAGCTGGTGGCAACGCTTGTCGCCGCCGATCGGCGGCGATGAAACTTGTAGCTGTTTCGCCCTTTCATTTTTCAGAAAATCGCATTGGAGGCTATCAATGCCCTGCTCATGCTTCATCATCCCGAATGATGTTCTGACCAAGCTCTCCCAGGACAAGAAGCTCTCGGCTTCGGTCCGCAAGCGGATGGTCGACACGGTCCAGATCAGTCATGAACTGCGCGAATTGCGCAACCAGGCTGCGAGATTCACCAGCGTCGCTGCGACGCGTGCCGATGGGTTGGTCACGCTTGCCGCGGCACCATCAGTCACGGTCTACGACTGCAAGCACACGCAGACGCTGCCGGGCACCCCGATTCCGAAGCCGAAGACGTCGTCGGACGGATCCGTCAAGCGCAGCTTCAACCAGACCAGCAAGGTGGCAAAGTTCTACGAGCAGGTCTTCAACCGGAACTCGATCGACGATCATGGCATGACCATGATGTCGTCGGTTCATTTCGGCCAGAGCTACAACAACGCGATGTGGAACGGGTCGCAAATGCTCTATGGCGACGGTGACGGCAGCATCTTCGTCGATTTCACCAGAGGCAACGACGTCATCGGTCATGAGCTGACCCATGGTGTGACCCAGCATAGTCTGCAGCTGGCCTATAGCGGCGATGCCGGCGGCCTGAACGAGAGCATCTCGGATTGCTTCGGCTCGATGTTCCGGCAGTGGGAAGCCAACCAGAACGTCAAGAAGGCGGACTGGCTGATCGGGCGCGACATCATGGGGCCGGGCTCGAAGAAGAAAGGTTTCACCTGCCTGCGCGACATGGCCGATCCCGCAGCCAAGCACTGCCTGGCGCCGCAACCGACCAAGTACTCCCAGATCACGCCGGGCATGGATCCGCACTATTCGAGCGGGCCGCCCAATCTGGCTTTCTGCACGGCTTGCGTGACGCTGGGCGGTAATAGTTGGGGCCCGATCGGGCAAGTGTGGTATCGTTCGCTCACGGGGTTCGGCCCGACGCCGAACATGACGATGAAGGCGTTCGCCGCCCGGACCCGTCAGGTGGCGCACACAATGTATCCGAGTACGGCTGCCGTCTCCGCCGCCGTCAACGCCGGGTGGACGAAGGTGGGGCTGTAATCGCTGCAGCACGCCGCGAAAGGATGAGAGCGTGGATCGTTTGAAGATCGAGCGCGTAGGTGGGGTCGCCGGCTTCGGCGGCCCTCACCTCAAGAGCCGGGGTGAATTGGCATTGTCGGATCTGTCGCCCGCCGATCAGAAGACGGTGGAGTCGCTCTTTGCCGATCCAAAGAAAGTTCCCGCCTCGCATCCAGGACAGGCTGACGCGTTCAGTTACCGGATCACCCGCGGTTCCCAGACGATCGAAGTGCCCGAACATGCGGTCCCCTCGACCATCAAGAGCAGCGTCAAGGATGTGCTGGAGTAGGGTCAGGCCGAGCCGGGGACTCTGATGGAAGAGACATTGTCGCCGGATGCGGCCGGCGCTTGGGGGCCGTCGGCTTCGACGAACCTTGCGGCCTATCGTGCCTTGCGTGCCGACCGGTCACGATGGCTGCCGATCGCGCTCGATATCGCTCGCAGCCACGGCATCGATGCCGGCGCGCCGCATGTGTTCTCGACCGGCACCAATCTTGTGGTTGGCCTCGGCGATCGCCTGATCCTGAAAATCTTCCCGCCGCTGCTGCAGGCGCAATTCGTCTCCGAACGCGGCTCGCTGATGCAGCTCGCGGGCCGGCTTCATTTGCCGATCCCCGAGATCGTCGCTGAGGGGGAGCGCGACGGCTGGCCCTATCTGATCATCACGCGGCTATCTGGCACGCTCGGATCGGAGGTCTGGCCATCCTTGCCGGAAGCGCAGAAAGAGCGCGTGCTGCGCCAGATCGGCGAGACCATCGCCGCCGTCCAGCGCGCGCCGCTCGGCCCGCTCGCAGGGCTCGAGCCGCGCTGGGATGTTTTCATGCGCGCGCAGATGCAGCGCTGCCGTATGAGGCACACGCGTCTTGGCCTCGCGCCGAAATTTCTTGCTGGCCTCGACGATCTCCTGCGCGACGCGGCGACGCTGATCCCGATGGACGCGCCGCCGGTGATCTTGATCGGCGAATACATTCCGGAAAATTTTCTGCTCGCCAGCCGCGACGATCAATGGTCGCTCGCCGGCCTGTTCGATTTCGGCGACGTGCGCGCGGGATGGCGCGACTACGATCTGCTCGGCCCCAGCGCCTTCATGTCGGCGGGCCGGCCGGGCAGGGTGTGCAGCCTGCTCGAAGGCTTTGGCTACGCGAAGCCTGATTTCGCGCTGAAGCGCCGTCTGATGGCATTGATGCTGCTGCACCACGCCAGCGACCTCAACAGCCACATCTGCATCGAGGGCTGGCAGGACAAGGTGAGCGATCTGGTCGAATTGCAGGAGCTGATCTGGGCGGAGTGATTATTTGGCTCCGTCCCTCTCCGTCATTCCGGGGCGCCGCGAAGCGGCGAGCCCGGAATCCATTCTTCGGCATGTTCTGCGGCCCGATGGATTCCGGGCTCGATGCTGCGCATCGCCCCGATTGACAGGCGTTGCCTATTGGGCGTGCCGGCCTCAAACTTGGCCTATTAAATAAGCAAATGTTTCTCTTTGCATGCAATGCTTGGAGCTTGAGCTTCGATCCCTCGTCCGCGTATTCGATAATACACAAGTAATATCAAATATTTATTCTTGATTTGGCTTCCCCATAACCTTGGCATGAACCTTGCGAATCCGGTTCCAACCAGAAACTTCTGAGTTGGAGCACCCGCCATGAAGCGCCGCGATTTCCTCAAATCCGTCTCCGGATTGGCCGCTGGCGCGGCGCTTCCGGCCGCGCCCCAAATCATCTCCTCGGCCTATGCCGATGCCCGCTCCGAGACGCTGCTGATCGTCTCGGAAGGCGGTCCCAACAATCTCGACATCCATGGCGTCGGCACCAACGTGCCCGGCTATGAGGTGTCGTGGAATTGCTACGACCGCCTGATCAGCCACGAGATGAAGAGCGGTTCCGGCGGCGTGCCCTATTACGACCGCGACAAGTTCAAGGGCGAGCTCGCCGAGGAGTTCAAGATCGACGACATGTCGGTCACCTTCAAGCTGCGCAAGAACGCCAAATTCCACGATGGCGCGCCTGTCACGGCGAAGGACGTGAAGTGGTCGCTCGATCGAGCCGTCAGCGTCGGCGGCTTCCCGACCTTCCAGATGAGCGCGGGCTCGCTCACCAAGCCGGAGCAGTTCGTCGTCATCGACGACTACACCGTGCGTGTCGACTTCCTGAAGAAGGACAGGCTGACCGTTCCCGATCTCGCCGTCATCGTGCCCTGCATCGTCAACTCCGAACTGGTGAAGAAGAATGCCAGCGAGAAAGACCCCTGGGGCCTCGAGTTCACGAAGCAGCAGACCGCGGGCTCCGGCGCCTACAAGGTGACGAAGTGGACCGCCGGCACCGAAGTGATCATGGAGCGCAATGACGATTGGGTCTGCGGTCCGTTGCCGAAGATCAAGCGCGTGATCTGGCGCATGGTGCCGCAGGCCGGCAACCGCCGTGCGCTGCTGGAGCGCGGTGACGCCGACATCTCCTACGAGCTTCCGAACAAGGATTTTCAGGAGATGAAGGCCAACGGCAAGCTCAACGTCGTCTCGCTGCCGTTCTCCAACGGCATCCAGTATATCGGCATGAACGTCACCAAGCCGCCCTTCGACAATCCGAAGGTGCGCCAGGCCGTCGCCTACGCGCTGCCCTATCAGAAGATCATGGACGCCGTGATGTTCGGGCTCGCGAACCCGATGTTCGGCGCGCCGAAGGACAAGCCGACCGAAGTCGCCTGGCCGCAGCCGCACAAATACAACACCGACATCGAGAAGGCGAAGGCCCTGATGGCGGAAGCGGGCGTCGCCGGCGGCTTCGAGACCACGATCTCGTTCGACCTGAATTTCGCCGGCGTCAACGAGCCGCTCTGCGTGCTGGTGCAGGAGAGCCTCGCGCAGATCGGCATCAAGACCACCATCAACAAGGTGCCGGGTGCCAACTGGCGCACCGAGTTGAACAAGAAGGAGATGCCGCTCTTCACCAACGTGTTCTCGGGCTGGCTCGATTACCCCGAGTACTTCTTCTACTGGTGCTATCACGGCAACAATTCCGTCTTCAACACCATGAGCTACAAGTCGGCGGAGATGGACAAGCTGATCGACGGCGCGCGCACCGCAGCCGCGGCCGGTGACACCGCAACCTACGAGGCCGACGTGAAGGGTTTCGTCGATCTCGCCTTCACCGACATCCCGCGCATCCCGCTGTATCAGCCTTTCGTCAACGTCGCGATGCAGAAGAACATCTCGGGCTATCAGTACTGGTTCCACCGCAGGCTCGATTACCGCGCGATGGCGAAGGGGTGAGCCGTCATGCTCACCATGATCGGCAAGCGCCTGATGTTCGCGATTCCCTCGCTGATCGGCGTCGTCATCGTCACCTTCCTGCTGACGCGCGCGCTGCCCGGTGATCCCGCCGCGTATTTCGCCGGTCCCGCCGCGACCAAGGAGGCGGTCGAGCAGATTCGGAAAAAACTCGGCCTCGACAAGCCGCTGATCGAGCAGTTCTTCCGCTACACCAACGATCTCGCCCATGGCGATTTCGGCAATTCGCTCACCACGGGACAGCCGGTCGCGACCGAGATCCGCAATCGCCTGCCGGCCTCCGCCGAGCTCACACTGCTCGGCCTCATCGTCTCCATCGTCATCGCCATTCCGCTCGGTGTGCTGGCGGCAACGCGGCCGGGCTCGTGGATCGACCATCTCTGTCGCATCACGACGACAGCGGGCGTGTCGCTACCCGTGTTCTTCACCGGCCTGATGCTGGTCTATCTCTTCTACTTCCAGCTCGGCTGGTCGCCCGCGCCGCTCGGCCGGCTCGACGTCTTCTACAGCGCGCCGCCGACGGTGACCGGGTTCTATCTGATCGACACGCTGATCGCGCGTGACTTCGAAGCGTTCCGCTCGGCGTTGAGCCAGCTCATCCTGCCGGCGACGACGCTTGCGATCTTCTCCCTGGCGCCGATCGCGCGCATGACCCGCGCCTCGATGCTGGCGGTGCTCGCCTCTGAGTTCGTCCGCACCGCGCGCGCCAGCGGACTGTCGCCGACGACCGTCATCGTCACCTACGCTTTCCGGAATGCGATGCTGCCCGTGATCACCACGCTCAGCATGGTGTTCTCGTTCCTGCTGGGCGCCAACGTGCTGGTCGAAAAAGTCTTCGCCTGGCCCGGCATCGGCTCCTACGCCGTGGAAGCGTTGATCTCCTCGGACTTCGCACCGGTGCAGGGTTTCGTCCTCACCATGGCGGTGATGTACGTGCTGCTCAATCTCGTGATCGACATCCTCTACGGCGTGATCGATCCGCGCGTGCGGTTGGAGGGCTGAACCATGAGCTCTGTTGCGCCTGCTGTTGAGCCTGTTGGTCCCGCACGCACCTCGGGGCTGTCTGCGATCCTCGAACAGACACGCTATGTGCTGAGCGAGAACAAGGTCACGGGCTTCGCTTTCGCTCTGCTGATCCTGATCCTGATCGCGGCGATCTTCGGTCCTTATGTCGTGCCCCACGATCCGCTCGCCTCCGACACTGCCGCGGCGCTGAAGCCGCCGTCGGCCGCGCACTGGTTCGGCACCGATCAGCTCGGTCGCGACATCTTCAGCCGCGTCGTGGTAGCGACGCGGCTCGATACGTTCATCGCGGTCGCTTCCGTCGTGCTGGTGTTCCTGATGGGCGGCCTCGCCGGCATCGCGGCCGGTTATTTCGGCGGCTGGACCGACCGCATCGTCGGCCGCATCGCCGACACCATCATGGCCTTTCCGCTGTTCGTGCTGGCGATGGGCATCGTCGCCGCCCTCGGCAACACCGTCCAGAACATCATCCTGGCCACGGCCATCGTGAACTTCCCGCTCTATGCTCGTGTCGCGCGCGCCGAAGCCAATGTCCGCCGCAACGCCGGCTTCGTGCAGGCCGCGCGGCTATCAGGCAACGGCGAATTCCGCATCCTGCTAATGCATATCCTGCCGAACATCATGCCGATCATGATCGTGCAGATGTCGCTGACCATGGGCTACGCCATCCTGAATGCCGCGGGTCTTTCCTTCATCGGGCTTGGCGTTCGCCCGCCGACGGCCGAATGGGGCATCATGGTCGCCGAAGGGGCGGGCTTCATGGTCTCGGGCGAGTGGTGGATCGCGCTATTCCCCGGCCTCGCGCTGATGATCGCCGTGTTCTGCTTCAACCTGCTCGGCGACGGCCTCCGCGACATCGTCGACCCGCAGCGGAGGACGTGATGGTCTGGAAGAAATTCTCCAATGATTCCGGTGCCACTTCTACTGTGCATGGGGTTGTTTTCGACCTCTTGAGCGACGGGAGGCATTCGTGACCGCCCGGCCGCTGCTCGAGGTCCAGGATCTCACGGTCGAATTCACCACCCGCCGCGGCATCATCAAGGCCGTGCAGCACGTCAACATCTCCGTCGCCAAGGGCGAGACGCTCGCCATCGTCGGCGAGTCCGGCTCCGGCAAGTCCGTGACCTCCTATGCGGTGATGCGCATCCTCGACCGGGCGGGGCGGATCGCCGAGGGCTCGGTGATGTTCTCCGGCATCGACGTCAAGGCCGCGAGCGAAGACCAGATGCGCGACCTGCGCGGCCGCGAAGTCTCGATGATCTTCCAGAACCCGCGCGCCGCGCTGAACCCGATCCGCAAGGTGGGTGACCAGATCGAGGACGTGCTGCGCACCCATGTTCAGCAGGCCCAGGTTGCCGATCATGGCGAGAAGGCGATCGAGGCGCTGGAGCAGGTCAAGATTGTCCGCCCGCGCGAGCGCTATCATGCCTATCCGTTCGAGCTCTCAGGCGGCATGTGCCAGCGCGTCGTCATCGCGCTTGCGCTCGCCTGCAATCCGCAGCTGCTGATCGCGGACGAACCGACCACCGGCCTCGACGTCACCACGCAAAAGGCGGTGATGGATCTCATCGTCGAGCTGACCAAGCGCCGCGCGATGTCGACCATCCTGATCACCCACGACCTCGGTCTCGCCGCCGCCTATTGCGACCGTGTCGTGGTGATGGAAAAGGGCCGCGTGGTCGAGACCGCCAAGGCCGCCGATATCTTCGCGAACCCCCAGCACCCCTACACCAGGAAGCTGATGCGCGCGACGCCGCGGCTCGGCGTAAGCTTGCGCGATCTGCTGCCGGAGGAGGAGGGCGCCTTAGCCGCGGCGCCCGCGGAGGCCGCTCCGGCGCCGACTGCAAGTGCGGAGAAGCAGCCCCTTCTGCTCATCGAAAAGCTGGTCAAGGAATATCCCCGCCAGGGCGCCACGGCCACGCTTGGCAAATTGTTCGGCCGCAAGCCGCCCGTCGAGCCGGACGTGTTCCGCGCCGTCGACGGCATCAGCTTCTCGATCGGCCATGGCGAGAGCGTGGGCCTGGTCGGCGAATCCGGCTGCGGCAAATCGACCACGTCGATGATGGTGATGCGCCTGCTCGACCAGACCTCCGGCCTGATCCAGTTCGACGGCGAGGACATCGGCGGCATTCAGCCTGCCGCCTTTGCCCGGCTGCCGCAACGAAGCCGCATCCAGATGGTGTTCCAGGATCCGACCGACAGCCTCAACCCGCGCTTCACCGCGGTGCGCGCCATCGCCGATCCGATCATGCAGCTCGGCGATATTAGGGGACGCGACGCGCTCCGCACCCGCTGCGAGGAACTGGCCACCATGGTCGGCCTGCCGCATAATCTGCTGGATCGTTTCCCGCACCAGCTTTCCGGCGGCCAGAAGGCCCGCGTCGGCATCGCCCGCGCCATCGCGCTGCATCCCAAGCTGGTGATCCTGGACGAGCCGACCGCGGCGCTCGACGTCTCGGTGCAGGCGGTCGTCCTGAACCTGCTTCAGGACCTCAAGGCGCGGCTAGGTATGAGCTATCTGTTCGTGTCGCATGATTTGAATGTAGTGCGCTTGTTGTGCGATCGTGTCATTGTGATGCGGACGGGGCGGATCGTCGAGGAAGGAGCTTCCGAGAAGGTCTTGAGCGACCCGCAGGACGACTACACCAAGGAGCTGCTGACGGCGATCCCGCACCCGCCGTTGCAGGTCCACTAAGAGTGCACTGAGCTTGAGAGAGTGATGGCCGAGCCGCTGGACGACTATATCGACGCCGTATCGAAAGCGCTGGCGCTGCCGGTCGAGGAGGCCTGGCGGCCTGCGGTGCGCGCCAATCTCGAGGTGTCGCTGCGGCTTGGCCGCCTGGTCGACGAATTCGCGCTGCCGGACGAGACCGAGCCGGCGCCAATCTTCACCGCCTGATGCTGCCATGACCTCCAAGCCAGAAATGACGGCCTCGGAAATCGCGGGCGCGGTTACGAGCCGGAAGATGTCGGCCCTCGACGCCACCGAAGCGGCGCTTGCGCGCATCAAGCAGCGCGACACCATCCTCAACGCCTTCACCGACGTCACCGCCGATCGCGCCCGCGCCAAGGCACGCGCCATCGATGCCGATATCGCCGCTGGCAAGGCCGTCGGCCCGCTCGCCGGCGTGCCTTTTGCTGTGAAGAACCTTTTTGACGTTGCCGGGCTTCCGACCCGTGCCGGCTCGAAGATCAATCGTGACCTCGCACCCGCAAAGCGTGACGCCACCCTGATCGAGCGCATGGAGGCCGCCGGCGCCGTCCTCGTCGGCGCGCTCAACATGGGCGAATACGCCTATGACTTCACCGGCGAGAACATCCACGACGGTCCCTCGCGCAACCCGCATGACACCACGCGGATGAGCGGCGGCTCCTCCGGTGGTTCCGGTAGCGCCGTTGGCGGCGCGCTGGTGCCCATTGCTTTGGGCTCCGACACCAACGGCTCGATCCGCGTGCCGTCGTCCTTCTGCGGCATCTTTGGCCTGAAGCCGACCTATGGCCGGCTGTCGCGAGCGCGCTCGTTCCCGTTCGTCGCGAGCCTCGATCATCTCGGCCCGTTCGCACGCTCGGTCACCGATCTCGCGCTCGCCTATGACGCGATGCAGGGCTCGGATGCTGACGATGGCGCTTGCACGACGCGCGGGCTGGAGCCGACCCTGCCGCTGATCGCCAATCCGGTGTCGGATCTGCGCATCGCGATCGCCGGCGGTCACTTCCAGAAGAACGTCTTTCCGGAAGCCGTCGAAGCCGTCAGCCGCGTTGCCAAGGCGCTGGGCGCGACCGACGTCGTGGACGTGCCCGAAGCCTCGCGCGCTCGCGCGGCAGCTTACGTCATCACCACCACCGAAGGTGCCTCGCTGCATCTCGATCGCTTGCGCAAGCGCCCGAACGATTTCGATCCGGCCGTGCGTGACCGGCTGATCGCCGGCGCGATGGTGCCGGCGGCGCTGGTCGACCGCGCGCAAAAATTCCGCCGCTGGTATCGCGCGCAGTTCGCCGAGATCTTCAAGTCGGTCGATGTGCTGCTCGCACCGGCGACGCCCTGCACGGCGCCAAAGCTCGGCCAGATCAATTTCAATCTCGACGGCGTCGAGCTGCCGGTGCGAGCCAATATCGGCATCCACACCCAGCCGATCTCCTTCATCGGCTTGCCGGTGGTTGCCGTGCCGGTGCCGCTCGAGCCGCTGCCGATCGGCGTGCAGATCATCTGCGCACCTTGGCGCGAGGACATCGCGCTGCGCGTCGCGTACGCATTGGAAAAGATGGGCGTGGCCGCCGCGCCAGCCCCAAGGGGACTTTAAGAGGTTTTTGAGATGGAGATCGATCTCCCCGACGTGATCGCGGAAGTCAAAGCCGCATTCGAGCGCTATGAGCAGGCCCTCGTCAGCAACGACGTCGCCGTGCTCGGCGAGCTGTTCCGCAACGATCCCCGTACACTGCGCTACGGCATCGGCGAGAACCTCTACGGCTACGAGGCGATCGCAGGCTTCCGCGCCGGCCGCTCGCCGGTCGGTCTCAACCGCCGCAGGGCGAAGACCGTCATCTCCAGCTATGGTCGCGACACGGCGGTTGCTTCCACCTTGTTCTATCGCGACACGGCTCCCGGCAAGGTCGGCCGCCAGATGCAGACCTGGATTCGCTTCCCGGAGGGCTGGCGCGTCGTCGCTGCCCATGTCAGCATCATCGACGAGTCGAAAGAGACCTGACCGTATGACGCTTGACGATTTTCCGCCCGGGACACTGCCGGCCGAACCGATGGTGCCGCGCGTCGACCGTGCCTCGCCGTCGGTGCAGAAGGTCACGCGCGCGGAGGAGCTGCGTCTCCAACTCGCCGACGAGATCGTGCGGGGAACTCTGGCCCCTGGCGCGCCACTGGACGAGACTGACATCGCGCGGCGCTTCAGCGTCTCGCGGACGCCGGTGCGCGAAGCGCTGCGTCAATTGGTCACGAGCGGCCTGGTCGAGGCGCGGCCCCATCGTGGTGCCGTGGTCGCGCAGCCGTCGATCGAGCGGCTCAAGAGCATGTTCGAGGCGATGGCGGAGCTTGAGGCATTGTGTGCCGGCCTCGCGGCCGAGCGCATGTCGGCCGCCGAGCGTCACGGTTTGGAGGCCATTCACGAAGAGCTGCGCGTTCTCAGCTACGCCGGCAATCCCGATCGCTTCCACGAGGTCAATGAGCGCTTCCACAACGCGATCTATGCGGGATCGCAGAACGGCTACATCGCCGAGATCACGCTGGCGACGCGCGTGCGCGTGCAGCCGTTCCGTCGCGCCCAGTTTCGCAATCTCGGCCGTCTCGCCAAGTCACAAGCCGAGCACGACCGCGTCGTCGTCGCCATCATGCGCGGTGACAAGCAGGGCGCCGCCGCCGCGATGCGCGCCCATATCGAACTGGTGCGCGGGGAGTATGAGATTTACGCGGTGTCGGTGTAGGGCGCCGCCTACGTCTTGGCGGCTTCCGCCATGAACTTTCGCCAGCCGCCATACGCCGTGATATCGCGCGCCTCGCCCAGCACCTCCGGCTCGACGAGAAACCCTTTCACGCTACGACCATCCGTTAGCCTGATCGTCCCGATCGCCATCGGCGCCGGAATCGCATTCACGAACTTGCCGAACGCAGACGACGACAACGTCCAGATTTCGAGCTCAATCGACGCGCCCTTGCCCGCCTCGACGCGCAACATGCCGGGCTTCGGCGGTGCGGTCGGAAGCGCATAGAGCTTGTAGTCCGGTGCGGTCTTGGTCACCTCGATCAGCTTCGCATTCAGCGCCTTCAATTCCCCGTTCAGCGCCATGCCGGAGAGGTGTGCGCCGACGACGGCAATCGGAATCTCGTCGCTACTGTTCGTGGGAAGGGCCGCAAGCGGTGCCTGCGCCACGCCCTTCGCGCCAACGGTCAGTTTCGTATCTGCATGGAAGACGCGGCCGATGCTCGCGAGCATCCCATCGCGTCCTGCCGGCGCCAGCAGCGTGATGCCGAACGGAATGCCGTCCGCGCGCATCGATGCCGGCACAGCGAGGCCGCAGAGATCGAGCAGGTTGACGAAATTGGTGTAGGTGCCGAGCCGGCTGTTGAGTTCGATCGGATTGGCCAGCACCTGCGCGGTCGTATAGGCGGTCGGCGCCGTCGGCAGCACCAGGGCATCGATGTTGGCAAACGTGCGCTCCGCGATCTTGCGCAGTCCCTGGAGGCGATAAAGCGCGGAGAAGGTCTCGGCTGCCGTCAGCCGCGCGCCGGCCGCGGTGATCTCGCGCGTCACCGGATGAATCGAATCGGGCGCGGATGCCAGCAGATTCTTGATCACGAGATAGCGCTCTGCGACCCACGGGCCCTCATAGAGCAACCGGGCGGTCTCGTAGAACGGCTCGAGGTCGAATTCAACCAGCGTTGCCCCAAGTGCGGTCCAGCGCTTCAGCGCATCGGCGTAAGCGGCTTCCGATTTCTTGTCGCCAAAGAAGATCAGTTGCCCGTTGCGCGGCACGCCGAGACGCAGCTTGGTCGGGAAGGCGGTGATTGGCTCAAATGGCCGGTCGCGCGAAAACGGATCGGCCTGGTCGGGGCCGGCCATCACCGAAAGCGCGAGCGCGGCATCATCCACCGTCAGTGCGAACACCGAGATGCAGTCGAGCGTGCGGCAGGCTGGTACCAGGCCCGCGGTCGAGATCATGCCGAGGCTCGGCTTCAGCCCGACAATGTTGTTGAGCATCGCTGGCACGCGGCCGCTGCCGGCCGTGTCGGTGCCGAGCGACAGCGGCACGAGCCCTGCGCCGACGGCCGTCGCCGAGCCCGAGCTCGAGCCGCCGGGGATTAGATCCTCGCGGATCGAATTCTTCGGGATGCCATAGGGCGAACGCACGCCGACGAGGCCGGTGGCGAACTGATCGAGATTGGTCTTGCCGATGATGATGGCACCGGCCGCACGCAGCCGCTCCACCGCGGTCGAGTCGTGCGTCGGCGTGTAGGAGAAAGCCGGGCAGGCTGCCGTGGTCGGAAAGCCCAAGGCGTCGATGTTGTCCTTCACCGCGACGGGAATGCCATAGAGCGGCAAGCTGGCGGCATCGGCGCGCGCCGCAAGCTTTTCGGTTTCGGCAAGCGCGTCCTTTTCGTCGCGCAGGCTGATGAAGATGGCGGGATCGTTGTGCTCGCGGATGCGCTGATAGGTCCGGGCCACCGTCTGCGCCGGCGTGAGCGTGCCTGCGCGATGTGCGGCCACAATCGCGGCGATCGTTTCAGGCTGCTCAGCCCCCAGTTCAGCCCCCATGGCGTCAAAACTCCGGCAACATGTCTTCACCCGGAATGAAGCAAGCGATGTGCCATTGTGTACAGAATCCGGGCAGGCCCGACGCTTCGGATAATATCGCGAGATCAGTAGGTTGTGGGATGTTTTGCCGATCGGTGGGGTCGCGGCCCCAAAGCCCCGGAACGGGCATCTGCCCAAATCGTGGGCAGTCGTGTCAGGTGAAGCCGGCAAGGATCTGAAGCAGCCGCTCCCGGTTAGCCTTGCCGATCTTCTCCTCGATATGCCGTTCGTGCTCGGCGGCGAGGCGCTTGAATCCTGCCAGCGCTGTCTCGCCCTGCGCGGTCAGGTGCAGCGCGTGCGATCGCCGGTCCGATTTCGATTTGACCCGCTTCAGCAGCTTCCGCTCTTCAAGGCTATCGAGCAGATGCACCAGCCGGGCGCGCTCGATGCCGAGGCGTTTTGCCACCGCCATCTGCGAGAGCCCCGGATTGGCGCCGATCACAGTCAGCACCGAATATTGCGTCGGCCGGATATCGACCTCTCGAAGCGTCTTGATGAAGTCCTGAAAGATCCAGATCTGGAAGCGCCGCACCGCGTAGCCGGCGTGGCCGATCAGCCCATCGAGGCCGATCTCGTCCGCGTCGATCCGCCGCGCCGCGCCGTTGCCGGTGCGTTTGCGAGGGGACGTCTGGGCTGCGCTGGCTGTCACGTGGGATCTCCTGCCGCGCGACCATAGCGGCTGGAGGCCACGAGCGGAAGATTGTTGTTGACGACAACAATCGTCTTGCCCAACATTATGATCAAAAGCGGCCCGAAACGAGGCTGCGACCGATCCCCTGACACGGGTGAGGAGGAAACCATGACGGCGGCCATTCGCGGTGACGCTTCGAGCCTGTTCGCAACGCCCAAGACCGTCGCCGAGCATCGCGCCGACGGCAGCATCGTGCTGCGCTCGCCAGAGCCCCTGTGCGATTGTGCGCGCTGTATCGGCGACTGGCTGGAGCATTTTGCGCGGGAGACGCCAGACAAAATCTTCCTCGCGGAGCGAGACAGCGCCGATACGCCGTGGGCCACCATGACCTACGCGGGCGCCTTGCGGCGGGTACGCGCGGCAGCGTCGTGGATTCTGGAGCAGGGGCTCAGCGCGCGGCGTCCCGTCGTCATTCTGTCCGACAACAGCATCGATCACGCGCTGCTCGCGCTTGCCGCCCAGCATGTCGGCGTGCCCTCGGCCGCGATCTCGCCGGCCTATTCGCTGATGTCGAGGGATTTCGACAAGCTGAAAAGCATGATCGCGCTGCTTGAGCCCGGCGCGATCTATGTTTCCGCCACAAAGCCGTTTGCCGCGGCGCTCGCAGCGATCAAGCCGCTGCACACAGCGCAGATCATCAGTGGCGTCACTGACGACGCCGATGCGCTTGCCTTCCGTGCCATCGCGGCAACGTCCGAGTCTCCCGACGTTGCAAAGGCCTTTGCCGCCGTGACGCCTGATACGATCGCAAAATTCCTGTTCACCTCGGGCTCAACAGGCACGCCGAAGGCCGTCATCAACACCCAGCGCATGCTGACCTCGAGCCAGCAGGCGAAGGCACAAACCTGGACCTTTCTCGAACAAGGCGATGATCTTGTCATCCTCGACTGGCTGCCCTGGAGCCACACGTTCGGCGCCAACCACAATTTCAATCTCGTGCTGCGCAATGGCGGCTCGCTCTATATCGACGGTGGCAAGCCCGCGCCCGGCCTCTTTTCAACATCGCTGGCCAATTTGAAAAGCGTGATGCCGACGGTCTATTTCAACGTGCCGCGCGGCTTCGATATGCTGATCGCGGCGCTGCGTGGCGACGAGGAACTGCGCCGGCGTTTCTTTGGCGAGGTGAAGTTCGCCTTCTATGCCGGTGCGGCCTTGCCGCAGAATCTCTGGGACGCGCTCGAGCAACTCTCCGTCGAGACCGGTGGCCGCGCACTACCGATGGTCTCGGCGTGGGGCTCGACGGAAACGTCGCCGCTGGCGACCGACTGTCATTTCCTCGCGGAGCGTTCCGGCAATATCGGCGTGCCGATTCCCGGCACCGAATTGAAGCTCGTGACCTCCGGCGACAAGCTGGAGGTGCGGGTGCGTGGCCCCAACGTCACGCCTGGCTATTGGAAAGCGCCGGAGCTGACGAAGCAAGCGTTTGACGAAGAGGGATTTTATCTCATCGGCGACGCCGTGAAGCTCGCGGATGCGAAACGGCCCGAACGTGGCTTGTTCTTTGATGGCCGTGTCGCTGAGGATTTCAAGCTCAACTCGGGCACCTGGGTCAGCGTCGGCACGTTGCGCGTCGCTGGTATCGCCGCCCTGGCGCCGCTTGCGCAGGACATCGTGGTCAGCGGCCATGGCGGCGACGAAGTACGGTTCCTGGTGTTCCCCAATATCGTTGCCTGTCGCGCTCAGGCCGGTTTGCCGGAGGCGGCGGGCGTGGGTGATGTGCTGGCGCACGAGAAGGTCAGGACGGCCATCGCGCAAGGCCTGGCAAAGCTGAAGCAGCAGGGCGCCCATTCCTCCGGTCACGCCACCCGTGCGCTGCTGCTCGCCGAGCCGCCGTCGGTCGATGGCGGCGAAATCACCGACAAGGGCTACATAAATCAACGTGCCGTGCTTACGCGGCGCGCCGACGCTTTGGCGCGGTTGAACGACGATGCGTCGGCCGAGTGGATCGGTTGCGGCTAGACTAACGGAGCCGAATACCGATTGGCCGCGTGCTGCGGCTTGGCGTCCCCCCCTATGCGGATGATGCTTCAAATCGCCGGCACATGCCGCGGTGCGGCGGCACTTGCCAAAATAAGAAATGGAAGTAATGATTATAATATATAACTAAATAGGGAGGTCCGCATGAGGACTGGCTTGATATCGACCGCCGCGCTGGCCGCGCTTCTGGGATCGACCGCCTTGGCTCGCGCCGACGGCGAGGCCTGCTCGCCGGTCACCACCGCGTCGCTCGGCATCTCCAGCATCGAGATAACCGGGTCCAAAACGCAGGACGCCGCTAACGGTCTCCCCAAGCATTGTATTTTGACGGGGCTTGCCAACCGGCGCACGGGAGTCGACGGGAAGCAGTATGCCATCGGGTTCGAATTGCGATTGCCGGCCGAGTGGAACGGCCGCTTCCTGCATCAGGTCAATGGCGGCAATGACGGCGTGGTCGTGCCCGCTCTTGGCAGCCTGCCCGAGGGCTTAGCCTCCGGTGGCACAGTGCCACTGGCGCGCGGTTTTGCCGTGCTGTCGTCGGACAGTGGTCATTCCGGCTCGGACCCCGCGAACAAGTCGCTGGGCCTGACTGCCGGCGCGGCGTTCGGCCTCGATCCGCAGGCGCGGCGCGACTATGGTTATGCCGCCGACATGACGCTGTCGCCGGTCGCAAAGCAAATCATTGCCCTTCACTACGGACGCAAGCCGGATCGCTCCTATATGGCGGGATGCTCGAACGGCGGGCGTCACACCATGGTCGCGGCGTCGCGCATGCCGGAAAATTACGACGGCTTCCTCGTCGGCAATCCTGGGTTCGATCTGCCGCGCGCTGCGATCCAGCACGCCTGGGACGTGCAGGCCTTCCTGAAAGCTGATCCCGATCTGCGCAAGTCCATCACCAAGGAGGACGCCCAGCTCGTTTCCTCGCGCATTACGGAGGCCTGCGATACGCTTGACGGCGTCAAGGATGGGCTGACGGCCAATCTCGCTGCCTGTCAGAAGGCGTTCGATTTCAAGAGTCTGGCCTGTGCTCCGGGGCAGAACAGCGCTTGCTTGTCCGAAGCCAAGGTCGACGCCCTGAAGATGAGCCTCGCCGGACCGAAGAATTCCAAAGGTGAGCCTCTCTATTCCGACTGGCCCCTCGATGGCGGCATCGGCACCGGCAATTGGCGCACCTGGAAGGTCGAGAGCCCCATCGCGCCCTGGAACAATTACCCGATCATCGCCACCATGGGCGCAGCGTCACTGAACTACATCTTCTCGACACCCCCGGTCGTGGTCGAGGGCAGCAACGAGAAGCTGGTCGAGGCACTGAAGGCCTATGATTTCGACAAGGACGCGCCCAGGATTTTCGCCAAGGACGCCACCTTCACGGAATCGGCCATGGACTTCATGACGCCGCCCGACATCGATGATCCAAAGCTCGCATCGCTCCAGAAGTCCGGCGGCAAGATGCTGATCTATCATGGCCAGGCCGATCCGGTATTCTCTGTGAACGACACCATCCGCTGGTATGACCGGCTGAACAAGAACCTGCAGGGGCATGCCGACAGCGTCGCGCGCCTGTTCACGATTCCCGGCGAAACGCATTGCGGTGGCGGCGTCACCCTCGACAAGTTCGATGCACTGACCGCGTTGACCGACTGGGTGGAAAAGGGCAAGGCACCCGAGCGCGTCATTGCGTCCGCCAACCCCGCTAACAAGGAAGTCCCTGCGTCCTGGAGTCCAGGCCGCACGCGGCCGCTGTGCCCCTATCCGAGCTACGCCGCGTATTCCGGGCAGGGCGACAGCGAGGACGCGGCGAATTTCGTCTGCAAGACGCCGTAGCTCGTCGGGTGTCGGCAACCTCGAGGTTCAAAATAAGGGAGGCTCGGCGGATGCGGGGGAAAGGTCAGATTGCATCGAAGATGCAATCTCTCCTCACCCCTTCGCGGCCATCACTTTGGCTGCATCCGAAATCCCTCGTGCCATCGAGACGAATTCGCTCGGCATCATCACCAGCGTCATGGTGTTCTGCTCGGCGCCGACTTCGGTGATCATCTGCATGCGGCGGAGTTCGAGGCCGGCGGGGTTCTGCATGATCACTTCGGCGGCCTGGCGCAGCTGCTCGGCGGCGTCGAGTTCGGCCTCGGCCTTGATCAGGCGTGCGCGCTTCTCGCGCAGGGCTTCGGCCTCCTGAGCCAAGGCGCGCTGCATGCTTGGCGGAATCTCCACGCTCTTCATCTGCACCAGCTCGACCTTGACCCCCCAAGGTTCGGTGGTGGCGTCGATCGCCCTTTGCATGACGTCGGCGATGGTATCCTGTGCCTTGAGGATCTCGTCCAGCGTGTGCTGTCCGAGCACGGCGCGCAGGGTCGTCAGCGAGACCTGTACGACGGCGTTGGAAACGGCCTTCACCTCGATCACGGCGCGCTCGGGATCGACGATGCGATACCAGACCACAGCGTCAACCTTGATCGGAACGTTGTCGCGCGTGATGCCTTCCTGCTGTTCGACGTTGGCGGTAATGGTGCGCAGGTCGAGCTTGTCCTGCCATTCGATCACGGGCCACACCAGATAGAGGCCTGGCCCGGCGGTGCGGTTGAACCTGCCGAGCCGGAATACGACGCTGCGTTCGTATTGATTGGCGACGCGAATGCTCATCAGCAGAAGGATCAGCGCCGCGAAGCCGGCGATCAACAGGAACGAAAGAGGCGCGAAAAAATCGACGACGGACATGGCCGACTCCAACATGGATCCAATGCGCCGCGGATTAAATAGCGGCCATCGTCGGGTTCAAGCTGGGCGGTCGATGATCGCAGGCAATATATTTTTTGGTCGAGGGACTTGACGTTTAGCCCACCACCTTGCTGCTGCCCTGCGTGATCAGCCGCGCCGCGCGCTGGTCTCGCGCGTAGATCCACAGCCAGCTCAGCGCGACGCTGAGGCGGTGGCGGAGGCCGATCAGGAAGTAGATGTGGGCGATGCCCCAGATCCACCATGCGATGGTACCGCGCAGTTTGACCTTGCCGAAATCGATCACCGCGAGCCGCTTGCCGATCTGCGCGAGGCTGCCGGCGTGCTTGTAGCGGAACGGGGTGGTCGGCGCGCCCTGCAGTCGCGCCTTGATGGTTGCGGCGACATGTTTGCCCTGCTGCTTCGCCGCAGGTGCGATGCCGGGCACGGGCTTGCCGTTCCAGGCGTTGATGTTGACGGTGTCGCCGATCGCGAAGATTTCGGGATGGCCGGGAATGGTGAGATCGTCGGCGATTTGCACGCGTCCGGCGCGATCGCTCGGTGCGCCCAGCCATTCGGCCGCGGGCGAAGCGCGTACGCCGGCGGCCCAGATTCGTGTCTTGGCCTCGAGCAGCTTGCCGCCGAAGACCACGCCATCACGGTTGATCTCGGTCACGGCCTGCCCGAGCACGACCTCGACGCCGATCTTTTCCAGCGAGGCCTGCGCGTAAGCCGAGAGATCGTCGGGAAAGCCCGCCAGCACGCGCGGGCCCGCCTCGATCAGCACGACGCGCGCCTTGTGGGTGTCGATGTTGCGAAAATCTGCCGGCAGCGTGTGATGTGCCATCTCGGCGATGGTGCCGGCGAGCTCGACGCCGGTCGGGCCGGCGCCGACGATCACGAAGGTCAATCGCGCCGCGCGCTTCGCGGGATCAGTCTCCCGCTCGGCGCGCTCGAACGCCACCAGGATGTGACGGCGCAGTGTGGTCGCGTCTTCCAGCGTCTTCAGTCCCGGCGCCCATGTCTCCCACTCGTCATGGCCGAAATAGGCGTGGCGCGCGCCGGTGGCGAGCACCAGCGTATCGTAAGGCACCTCGCTGCCATCGTCGATCTGCACGCATCGCCTGTCGGCATCGACGCCGCTCACTGTGGCAAACAGCGTCGTCACCTCACGGCGGTCGCGCATGAGATGACGGATCGGCCAGGCGATCTCGCTGGTCGCAAGCGAGGCGGTCGCGACCTGGTAAAGCAGCGGTTGAAACAGATGGTGGTTGCGGCGGTCGATCAGCGTGATCTCCACCGGCGCGCCGGCAAGCCGGTAAGTCGTCTCCAGCCCGCCGAAGCCGGCGCCGACGATGACGACACGATGGGGATTTGCGGCCATGATGCACCCTCTGATCTCGCTGCTTCACTCACTTATTTAAGTGCGGATTGGGTGCCGTGGTCCAATAGCCGTCCTCAATGATGGAATAGGCTTGGCGTATCGATATTCCCGCGAAAAAGCGCCGCAGGCTCCGGACCGGCCTTGGCCGGCCTCGGCCGAAGTGAGTAGAATTATATTTCTTGCCATCTCCGTTTAGGGCGAAATATGGTGCAGGACGAGCCGCTGGGCCATTGGCGGCGCGACAGATTTTGCGTTCAATAGAGGCAGACCCGGGGCGGCGATCACCCCGTTTCCGGGGGCCAATAATAGGGAGGGGAGTGAGTTATGAGGACGGCATACTGGCTGGCGGGTGCAGCGGCGCTGGTGCTGGCAAATCCGGCATTCGCCGGCGACACCATCAAGATCGGTTTCGTCTCGACCTTCAGCGGCCCGACCGCCGTGATCGGCAACGACATGCGCAACTCGTTCGAGCTCGCGCTCGACCATCTCGGACGCAAGATGGGCGGCAAGCCGGTCGAGGTGATCTACGAGGACGATGGCCAGAAGCCTGATGTCGGCAAGCAGAAGACCGAGAAGCTGGTGCAGTCCGACAAGGTCGATTTCCTGGCCGGCTACATCTGGTCGAACGTGCTGCTCGCCTCGCTCAAGACCGCGGTGGACTCGCAGACCTTCCTGATCTCCGCCAATGCCGGCCCGTCGCAGCTCGCGGGCGAGCTGTGTAGCCCTTACGTGTTCTCGACCTCCTGGCAGAACGACCAGACGCCGGCCGCCATGGGCCTTTACATGAACGCGAACGCCGTCAAGAGCGTATTCCTGATCGGCCCGAACTACGCCGCGGGCAAGGATATGCTCGCGGGCCTGAAGAGCACCTTCAAGGGCGAGGTCAAGGGCGAGGAATACACGGTCTGGCCGAGCCAGCTCGACTTCTCCGCCGAGCTGGCGAAAGCCCGCGCCTCCGGCGCCGAATCGATCTTCGTGTTCTATCCCGGTGCGGCCGGCGCGCAGTTCCTCAATCAATATGTCCAGGCCGGCATGAAGAGCACCATGCCGCTCTACACCGCCTTCACCGTCGACGAGACGACGTTGCCGTTGCAGAAGGAGAATGCGTTCGGGGTGCCCGGCGCGCAGGAGTGGGTGAACGATCTGCCGAACGAGCAGAACAAGAAGTTCGTGGCCGACTACCGCGCAAAATATCCGAGCGCCCGGCCGAGCTATTACGGCGCGCAGGCCTATGACGCGGCGCAGCTCATCAACAGCGCGGTGGTCGCCGTCGGCGGCGACACGACCAAGAAGGACGCGATGAAGGCCGAGATGGAGAAGGCCAACTTCAAGTCGCTGCGCGGCGCGTTCAAATACGGCAACAACCACATCCCGATCCAGAACTTCTATCTGCAGGACGTGGTGAAGGGCGCCGGCGGCGAGCTCTCGCTGAAGACCGTCGCCACCATCGTCACCAACGATCAGGACCGCTTCCACGACAAGTGCCCGATGAAGTAAGGGCTTAGTTTCCCCCTCTCCCCGCGTGCGGGGAGAGGAGCCCGCGAGGGGAGAGGGTCATCACACCCGCGGCATGCTCGCGGGCCGCATCTCGCGCGCTTGCGCGGCGAGCCTGATGCCGGCATTGGGCGCGCCAAATCCCTGATAGCTCCGCCGCTCGACGATCTCGAAGAAGAAGCGCTCGTCGAAAATGTGGGTGTAGACCTGGAAGAATTCGCCGTCGCCCTCGCGGTCGTAGAGGATGTGGTTGGCGCGGAGCTTGGCCATGACATCGGGCGCGAGGTCGTATTTAGCTTCGATGTCGTCGTAGTAATTGTCAGGGATATCGAGGAAGCCGGCGCCGCGGGCGCGCATCGCGGCGACGGTCGCAAAGATGTCCTCGCACGCAAAGGCGACATGCTGCACGCCCGAGCCGAAAAACTCCGAGATGAAGCGGGCCGGCAGTGTGCGATTGGCCGAGGAGCCGTTGACGACGAAACGCAGGCTCTGGTCGCCATTGATGAGAGCCTGGCTCTGCACGAGGCCTCTGGGGTCGGCGATCTCCATCTGCGGCAGCCGCTTCAGGTCGAGGATGCCGGTGTAGAACAGCAGCCACGACAGCATCTCGTCATAAGGCATCGACTGCGCGATGTGATCGACCGCGATCAACGCATCCGCGCTTGCGTTGCTCGCGACGGGCTCGAAATCCGTGTCCCAGTTCTTGCCGGCCTGGTCGAGGAAGTACAGAAGGCTGCCGCCGACGCCGTGGATCGCGGGGATCTCCAGCTCGCCCGGCCCCACCGGTTGATAGAAGGTGCGCGCCTTCAGCGTCTCGGCCCGCTGCATGGCAAGGCCGGCATTGTCGATGTCGAGCGCGATGGCGCAGACGCCGGGACCATGGGTGACATAGTGCGAATGCGCAAAGCCGCCGGTCTCGGAGTTGATCACGAGCTCGACCCTGCCTTGCGACCAGCGCTCCACCGCCTTGCTGCGGTGCTTGCCCGTCTTGCGGAAGCCGAGCTGCGAGAACAATTGCGCGAGCTCGCCGGCCTTGGCCTCGTTGACGGCGAATTCGATGAAACCGGTGCCGCTGCTCTTGGGCTTAGGGGCCAGGGGCTCGCCGACGAGCTTTGGCCAGTCCGGGGCGAGGTGGTCCTGCAACAGGATCAGCGAGCGCAGGCCGTCGACCGCCGTCTGCGCCGCGGAGCCGGCGCGGAACTGGTCGTTGAAGATCTCCAGCGACCATGGCCCGGAATAACCGGTCGCCGCGATCGCCTGCATGAACTCGCCGACCGGCAGATCGCCCTGGCCGGGGAAGGAGCGGAAGTGCCGGCTCCACGATAGGATGTCGAGCTCGAGCTTGGGCGCGTCGGCGAGCTGCACCAGGAAGATCTTGTCGCCGGGGATCGAGGCCATGGCGCGAACCGGGAACCCCGGCGCCAGCGCGTGAAAAGAGTCGAGGATGACGCCGATCGCGGGATGATCGGCGCGCCGCACGATCTCCCAGGCGTCGCGATAGTCGTTGACGTGCCGGCCCCAGGCCAGCGCCTCATAGCCGACGCGCAGGCCCCGCTTGGCAGCGCGGTCGCCGAGCTCGCGAAAATCGTCGGCCGCGCGGTCGATGCCGCCGAGCGAGTGAGGGGACACGTTGGAGCAGATCAGCAAGAGATCAGTGCCGAGCTCCTGCATCAGATCGAACTTGCGCTCGGCGCGGGCAAAATTGCGCGTGCGCTGCGGCTCCGGCATGCCCTCGAAATCGCGGAACGGCTGGAACGCGCAGATCTCTAGATTGAGGTCCTTGCAGAGCTTTGCGATCTCGCGCGGCTTTGAACCGAACGACAGCAGGTCGTTCTCAAAAATCTCCACCGCCTCGAAGCCTGCGGATGCGATGGCACGCAGCTTTTCGTCGAGGGCGCCAGAGAGGGAGACCGTTGCGATCGAGCGCTTGTTCATGCTGCCTGCTCCATGATGTGGCCCGGCGATATTTTCTGGCCCGTGCGCGCGGCCTCGCTGACGGCCTCGACGACCGCGAGCGTCCCCATCGCATCCTCCGCCGAGATCAGCGGCTGTTCGCGCCCCGCGATCACCGCGCAGAAATGCCGGAGCTGCTCGGCCAGCGGATCGACAGCCGCCGGCGCGATGCTCTCGCGCGCCAGCGGCGCGTACCAGCCAGACTGTTGCGCGTAGGACCAGAGTTCCATGTTCGGCACGGACAACGAGCCCACGGTGCCGGAGAAGATGTAACAGGGCTGGTCTTGCTTGGGATACGCGGGGTTCTCGCCGGAGGTGAGCTCCCAGCTCCACGGTGCCGGCGTTGCGTCCGACACGGCTACTGTTCCGAGCGCACCGCATTCGAAGCGTAGCAGCAATGCGGCGGTATCCTCGACGGCAAAGCCGCGAGCCTTGTTCGAGGTCAGTGCCTGCACCTCGGCGATCTCGCCGCAGACAAAGCGGAGATTGTCGATGTCGTGGATGAGGTTGATCAGCAGCGGGCCGCCGCCGTGCTCGCGCCGCCACGCGACATCAAAATAATCGTCGGGTTTCTTCAGCAACCACAGCCCGACCACGGCCGTGAGCTGGCCGAGCTTGCCTGATGTCACTGCCTCGCGCGCGGCCTTGATGATCGGATTGTGCCGGCGATGATGGCCGACCAGCATCGGCACGCCGGTCCGCCTGACCGCGGCGCACAGGCGCCGCGCGGCTGCGACGGTATCAGTCACCGGCTTCTCGATCAGCGCGGGTACGCGGGCCTCAGCGCAATCGAGCGCCATCTGGAAATGCAGTGCGTTCGGGGAGGCGATAATCAAACCGTCTGGCTTCTCGTCCGCAAGCAAAGCGCGATGATCTGCGTGCCAGGGCGTCTTGCGTGCTTGCGCAAACTCTTTCGCGTTGGGGGAGGGATCAGCGATGCCGGCCAGCACGCAATCCGGCGAAGCGTCGATCAGTTCGACATGGCGGCGGCCGATCAGGCCGGCGCCGGCCACCGCGATGCGCATTTTCGCGCTCATGCCGCGCTCTCCTCCATGGCGCCGCCGAGGAAGAGCTGGCCGATGCGGGGATCGTTCAGAATGCGCTCCGCTTTGTCGACCATACGAGTCTGGCCGAGCTCGAGCACGATGCCGATGTCAGAAATCTCCAGCGCCGAGCGCGCGTTCTGCTCGATCATCAGGATAGTGACGCCGCGGTCGCGCAGGCTCTGAAGGATGTCGAAGGTCTGCTGCACCATCAGCGGCGACAGCCCGATCGAGGGCTCGTCGATCAGCACCAGCTTCGGCTCGAGCAGCAGCGAGCGGGCGATTTCGAGCTGTTTCTGCTCGCCGCCGGACAAGGTCGAGGCCTGCTGGGTCGATTTGCGCCGCAGCGCCGGAAACAGGTCGAGCGCGGCCTCGATTCGTGTCGGCAGGTCGATGCCCTTCGCCGCGACCCCGCCGAGCTCGATGTTGTGACGTACCGAAAGCTCGGGAAAGATGTTGCGGCCCTGCGGCACGTAGCAGATGCCGGCATTGAGCAGCGCGCGCTGGCTCAAGTTTGTGACGTCGCGGCCGGCAAAGCTGATCTTGCCCTCGCGGAGCTTCAAGAGACCGAAGATCGCCTTGAACACGGTGGACTTGCCGGCGCCGTTGGGGCCAATGATCGTGGTGATCGTCGCGGACGGCACCGAGAAGGTGGTGCCGTTCAGAATCGTCATCTTGCCGTAGCCGCCGACGAGATTGTGAACCGAGAGGATCGGGTCGCTCATGGCTCGCGCTCCCTAATGTCCGAGATAGGCTTCGATCACGGCCGGGTTCTTCCGAACCTCGTCGGGCCGTCCCATCGCCAGCACCTTGCCTTCCGCCATCACCATCACGCGCGAGCACAGCGACATCACGAATTCCATGTTGTGCTCGATCACGACGAAGGTGGCATTCTTCTCGCGGTTGATCGCGACCAGCCGTTCCTTCAGGTCGGACAGCATGGTCGGATTGACGCCGCCGGCAGGCTCGTCGAGCAGCACCAGGCGTGGGCCGCCCATAAAGGCCATGGCGGCATCGAGCAGCTTTTGCTGGCCGTAGGAGAGGCCGCCGGCGGGTTCAGCCGCGAGATGATCGAGCTTGAAGAATCCGATCATCTGGTTGGCGGCGTCGGTCAATCCGGCATCGGAGCGGCCGACCAGGCGCGAGGCCATGTTGCCCTGATGCTCCTGACCCGCGAGGATCAGATTCTCGCGAACCGAAAGCTTTGGAAACACCTGCAGAAGCTGGAAGGTGCGACTGACGCCGAGTTTGTTCAGCTCGGAAGGGCGCAAGCCCGTGACGACCTTGCCGTCGAGCCTGACCTCACCGCCTGATGGCGTGAGCTGGCCGAGGATGCAGTTGAACAAGGTCGACTTGCCGCAGCCGTTCGGGCCGATCAGGCCGAGGATCTCGCCCTCGCGCACGTCGAAGGAGACGTCGTCGACCGCGGTGATGCCGCCGAAGCTCTTCTTGATATTGGTGACCTCGAGCACCGCACTCATTGCGCCGTCTCCAGGCGGGATTTGGCGACGGCGCGCAGTGCGGAGGCCGCCTTGGTGCGCCGTGCGGCCATATGGCGGTCGAGGATTCCCAGGATGCCTGTCGGCGACCAGATCAGCAGCCCCATCACCGCGATCGCGTAGAGCATCAGATAATAGCCTTCGGTGAAGCGCAGCCATTCTGGCAGCAGCACCGCGATCATCGCGCCAAGGAACGGGCCGAAATAGAAGCCGGCGCCGCCGACGATCACCATCATCAAGAGATCGAGCGAGAGCGACAGGTTGAAGGGAACGGGATCGATATATTGCGTCAACGGCGCATAGAGCGCGCCGGCGACGCCGCCGAGCGCCGAGCCGATCGCGAACGCCATCAGCGTGTAGCGGCGGGTATCGATGCCGAGTGATTGCGCGCGCAGGGGATTTTCGCGCAGTGCCATGAAGGCGCGTCCCCAGGGCGAGCGGATCAGCCACCACACCGCCAGCGAGACGATCGCAAGCGAGCCGAGACAGATATAGTAGAACGGCAGCGGTTTGTTGGTCGCAATGCCGAAAAAGTGCGGCCGCGGGATGCCGGAGATGCCGTAGATACCGCCGGTCAGCCAGCTCTCGTTGCGGAACACAAGGAAGGCGAGGGTGGAGAAGGCGAGCGTCACGAACGCGAGGTAATGGTGTTGCACGCGTAGCGCGGGATAGCCGAGCACCCAGCCGACTGCGAAGCTCAAGGCGATCGCGACTGCAATTGCCGCCGGCAGCGGCCAACCGTGGGTCGTCATGATCGCGGCGGCATAGGCGCCGATGCCGACGAAGGCGCCCTGCGCCAGCGACACCTGGCCGGCATAGCCGAGCGTGAGATTGAGCCCCATCGCGGCGATGGTCATCACCGCCCATTGGCTCAGGATGAACAGACCGTAGCGGTTGAAGTTCATGGGGATGACGATCAGGCCGGCGATGACGGCGAGGCCGAGCGCGATCTTCAGGGGTTTGGCATAGCCGCTCATACCGTGCGCTCCTCGGCGCGGCCGAGCAGGCCCTGCGGCCGGAACAGGATCACGGCGATGAGGAAGATCATCGGCACGGCGGCTCGATACTGCGTCGAGACATAGGCGGCCGCGAGATTGTCGAGCACGCCGATCAACAGGCCGCCGGCGATCGCGCCGCGGACCTGGTTGAAGCCGCCGACGATCGCGGCGATGAAGGCGGCCTGGCCCAGCACTTCACCGGAGGAGAACTTGGCGAGATAGATCGGCGTGATCAGCAGCGACGCCAGCGCGACCAGGAAGGCGTTGATCAGGAACGTCAGCAAGATCATGCGCTCGACAGGCACGCCGATGATGCGCGCGACCGTGGGGTTCTGCGCCGCCGCCTGCATCTGGTGACCGAGCGAGGTGCGATTGAGCAGCGTGGTCAGGCCGAATACAGCCAGGATCGCGACGACCAGCACGCCGATGCTTTGCAGCGAGACGGCGTGGCCGAGGACGGAGATGTCGCCGGTCGGCACGATCGACGGAAACGGCGACGCCTCGGCGCTGAAGAATTGCTTCACGGCTTCCTTGATGCCGATGGCCAGCGCCATGGTCGCGATCGCCAGCGGCAGCACGCCGTGGCGCATCATCGGGTCGACCAGCAGCATCTTGAAGGCGAGACCAAGCAGGATCATCGACAAGAGAATGCCGAGGATGATCGCGAGCCAGAACGGCGCGCCGACATGCATCGCCGCTAGCATCAAAAACGCCGGCAGCATCACGAACTCGCCTTGCGCAAAATTGATGGTTTGCGAGGTCTGCCACAGCAGCGTGAAGCCGACCGCGACCAGCGCGTAGATCGCGCCAGTGGCGAGGCCCGCGACCAGGAGATCGAACAGATTGGACATTTTCCCCTCTCGCCGCCTTATCTTCTCCCTCTCCCCGCATCCGCCTTCGCTAAAGCTCCGGCGAGACAGGCGCGGGGAGAGGCGAAGAACGCCTCACTTCAGCTTCGGCAATACCTGCTTCACTACCTGCTTGCCGTCGACCACCTCGACCAGGAAGCTTTGCCGATCGATGTCGCCATTCTGGTCGAAGGTGACGTCCATCAGAATGCCGGGCTCCTCAGAGGCCTTGATCGTCAGGCCGTGCAGCGTGTCGGCGAACGCCTTGGGGTCGACCTTGC
This sequence comes from Bradyrhizobium zhengyangense, assembly GCF_022012435.1. GTDB lineage: Bacteria > Pseudomonadota > Alphaproteobacteria > Rhizobiales > Xanthobacteraceae > Bradyrhizobium > Bradyrhizobium zhengyangense. The sequence continues at coordinate 181,597 of NZ_JAKLUA010000008.1, read as the reverse complement.
CCATCTTCTCGGTGGTGGCCTTCACCATGTAGACGGCGAGGTAGCCCTTCAGGCCGTTATGATCAGGGACGTAATTGTACTTCTTCGAGAAGCGGTCGCGGAAACCCTTGATCAGCTCGACCGGCGCATCCGTGGTGAGGCCGACATGGCCGCGCGCGCCGTTGGCGGCATCGCCGGCGAGCTCGATCACCTTCTGGCCGATCAGCGTGGTCTCGCCCATCAGCGGCGCAGTGACGCCCTGGCGCTTCAGCTCCTTCAGGATGCGCGCGCTCTCCTCTTCATTGAGGTAGACGAACACGGCATCGGGATTGGCGGCCTTGATCTTGCCGACGTCGGCGGCGAAATCGGCCTGGCCCGCTTCAGTGGAGAGATCGGCGACGACCTTGGAGCCGAGACGCTCCAGCTCCTTGATGACGACGTCGCGTCCGCCACGGCCGAAGTCGTTGTTGACCCAGACCACCGCGACCGACTTCGCCTTCATGTCGTCGTGGATGTACTTTGCGACCTTCGGCATCGAGGATTGCTGGCCGAACGAGGTGCGGAACAGGAATTTGTTGCCGGCCTGCGTCAACTCGGCGGCTTCGCCGCCCATGATCTGGGTGATGCCGGCTTCGGCGGCGAGCGGCGCGGTGACCTTCACCGAGCCGGAATAGCCGGGGCCGAGCAACACATAAGGCTCGGCGTCGAGCGCCTTCTGCACCTGCGCGCGCGCCACGCCCGGGTTCGATTGCGAGTCGGCGTGGGTGACCTCAAGCTTGCGGCCGAGAATGCCGCCCTTGGCATTGATCTCCTCGATCGCGAGGTCGATGCCGTTTTTCCAGTTGGTGCCGACGGTTGCGCCGCCGCCCGACAGCTCGGCGACGTCGGCGAGCTTGATCGTCTGTGCGAAGGCGCCCGTGGTCGTGATGGCAGTGAGCAGTGCGCCCACCAGTAGCGTTGATTTCATCGTCCTCTCCTCCCGTTTCAATTTTGCAAGCGGCCTTGTGTCCGGCCGCTTCGCCTCAAGCTGCCTGATAGGCGGCGCTGCGCGCTGCCATCACGGCGTCAAAAGCCTCTCCCATGACTTCAGTCGATGGGGCAAGGCCCGTGAACAATTCGAAGGCGTCGGCGGCCTGGTAGATCGCAAGCTCCCGCCCGGTCATGATCCGCGCGCCCTTCTCTCGCGCAGCGGCAAGCAGCGGCGTGATCAGCGGCGAGTAAACGGCGTCGGCGACCCACAGGTTTTCGCGCAGCAGCGCCGGGGGGACCGGCGTGTCCCGGTTCGGCAGCATGCCGACCGGCGTGCCGTTGACGAGGCCGGTTGCGCCATGAAGCGCGTCCTCGACGCTTCGGGCGACCCGTGCGCCGCCGTGGTTGGCCAGCAGCGCGGCAAGCTTCTCGGCACGCGCCGGCTCGCTGTCGAAGATGCGCAGGTCAGTCACCTTCAGGCTCGCCAGTGCGAAGGCGATGGCCTTGCCGACACCGCCAGTGCCGATCACGGCCACTGCATTTCCGGCAGGCGCCAGCAGCGGCTTGACCGCGCGCGCAAAGCCTGTGGTGTCGGTGTTGTGGCCGATCAGTCTGTTATTCCTGACCACGACGGTGTTGACCGCGGCCATGGTCGCTGCCGTCGATGCCAGCTCATCAAGCAGCGGCACCACGGCTTCCTTGTAGGGGAAGGTGACGTTGACGCCGGCAAAGCCGAGCCGGCGCACGCCCTCGAGCATCATTCTCAACCCGGTCGCGTCCGCGCCGGCGACCTCGATGAGCTGGTAGTGGCCCCGCAGGCCCAGCGCCTCGGCGGCGCGCTCATGCATGGCAGGGGAGGCGGAATGAGCGATCGGCGCGCCGATCAGGCCGGTCAGGAGTTTTTTGGAGGCAGCGGGGCCGCGGCTAGACATGATCCACTATCGTCTCTTGATCGTCCCTCGATGGTCCTTGGGGCGCGCGTTGATGTTAGGCCATTAGCGGGGAAATCCGCGCAATTCCAAGAGGGACGATAGCCCTTCCTCTGCCTAACACAATTACCCTTTCGTCCCGCAAACCTAACATAATGTTATTTCTTCCGCGTCCGCCCGGGCACGGCCTTGCCGTTGCCGCGGGACGGCTCGACCGCGCGCATCTCGGCACGCAGGGATTCGATGAAATATTCGACATGGAGCGACAGCGGCGCGCCGCGCTTCACCGCGATATAGGTGTCGAACCGCGTCGGCTCGGCGATCTTGATCAGCTCGATGCCGGGATAGCCGCCATGAGCCACCGTGAACTGATCGATGATGGCGATGCCGAGCCCTGCCTTCACCAGCGCGCAGACCGTGGTACCGAAGCGCGCGCGGATGGTGATGTTGTAGTCGAGCTTATGGCGCGCAAACATCTCGGCCATGATCCGGCCGTAGGGATCGTTGGGATCGATGCCGATCAGCGGATAGCGCGTCATCTCGGCCGCCGAGACCTGCTTGCGGCCGGCGAGCTCGTGGCCGGGCGGCACGATGCAATAGAGCTCGCCCGAGGCGAGCGGCAGGAAGTCGAGACCGGAATGCTCTAATCGGTAGCTCATCGCCACGCATTCGCCGCGGCCGAGCAGCAGATAGTCGATGGCTTCCTCGATCTTGAGGATGTTGATGTCGATGCCGAGATCCGGATAGCGGCGCCGGACACGCTCGATGGCGCGCGGCACCATCACCTGCGAGATGCTCGGCACCGAGCCGATACGCAGTTCCGACAAGCCGCCGCGGCCGATCTTGGAGATGATCTCGGAGAGGTCGTCGACCTTCTTGTAGACGCCGTTGATCTGCTCGAAGATGTTCTCGGCTTCCGGGGTCGGGAAGTAGCGGCCGTTCTGGCGCTGGAAGAAGCGGATGCCGAGCGAGCGCTCGGTATATTTGACCAGCCGGCTGATCCCCGGTGCCGATACGTTCAGCAGCTTGGCCGCGCCACCAATGGTGCCCGTCACCATCACGGCACGGATCACTTCAACCTGGCGCAGTGTCATCATGATCTTGGTATCCGAAAGACGATCGCGGCGGCGATCATCTCACGAGCGATGCAAGGTCATCCAGCGTCAAATACCTGGCGATGTGGATGGCGACGCGCCGGCTTTGTCCTCCCGGGAGGGGGGAGCTCATTCATGACGATACGAGCGGATCAGTTTCGCTGCCGGAATGTCCTGAAATCAGCGCGCTCAAATCGAAGGGCGTCGTCGCGCGATCCGTTGCGTCGGCGTCGTTTGCTGCAGCTGCGTCCTAGCTTGCCGGTCCCTCCGGCGACACGCTGCCGGGACGTTCCGCGCGTTCGCTCCGCAGCACGTCGCGGGCGAACTCGATGATCTTCTGCTTGTTCGCCGTATCGCGGACGGCGAAAAACACGCGGTTCAGTTCCAGGCCGAGCACGCTGTTGAGGGCGATGTTCTCGTCTTCCATCGTGGCTTTCCCGCTCTAGACGCCTGAGGTGTAACTGGAGGTCACTTCCTCCACAAGTAGATTAAATCTTCGATGCCGATGCCACCCCGGGGAATTACGGGCGCGAGTGAATTGAGGCAGTCCCCCAAGACGTGTTATACGGATGCGCGAGCGTCAGGGAACGCATCGATGACCGCCGTTGACTATGGCCGCGAGGCGCTGGACTTCATCGAAGGGCTGGGAGCCTATGACAGGGTCCCGGATGCCATGGACGCGCTCGAAACGGCGTTCGGTCGCTTCGGCTTCGAGACCATAATCGTGACCGGATTGCCGAATCCTGATCAGCGGTTCGCGCAGATGGTGCTCGCCAAGCGCTGGCCGGCGGGCTGGTTCAGTCTCTACACGCAAAACAATTACGATCGCGTCGATCCTGTGGTGCGCCTGTGCCGGCAATCGCTCAACCCATTCGAGTGGTCGGAAGCGCCGTATGATGCCGAGATCGAGCCGAATGCGGCAGAGGTGATGAATCGCGCCACCGATTTCCGGATGTCACGCGGCTTCATCGTTCCCATCCACGGGCTCACCGGCTACGAGGCCGCGGTGTCGCTCGGCGGCGTCCATCTCGATCTCAATCCGCGCAGCAAGCCGGCTCTGCATCTGATGGCGATGTACGGCTTCGACCACATTCGCCGTCTGCTCGATCCTGCACCGAGTCGCTCGGCGCGCCTGACCCCGCGTGAGCGCGAGGTGATCGCCTGGGCGTCGCAGGGCAAGTCCGCGTGGGAGATCGGTGAGATCCTCAACATCACGCAGCGCACCGCCGAGGAACATCTTGCAACCGCTGCGCGCAAGCTCGGAGCTGTCAACCGCACGCATGCGGTTGCACTCGCGATTCGCCACAAGATTATCAATCCGTAAGCAACGTACTGGGAAATTTCCCAATATCGACTCCGCGCCTTTTCGCGGAGGCTACCCCCGTTGAGGCTGGATGGGGGTTTTCATGATTCACGCAATTTCCGCCGTCAATCGCCACCTATATGAAGACGTACTCGAGCAGCATTTCCGGCTGCGCCACGACATATTCGTCGAGGAACGGCACTGGGAGACACTTCGCAGGCCCGACGGTCGCGAGATCGATTCCTATGACAACGAGGACACCGTTTATCTGCTCGCATTGGAGGAGCGCCGCGTCGTCGGCGGCCACCGGCTTTATCCGACCACCAAGCCCTCGATGATGAGCGAGGTGTTTCCGCATCTGGCCGCCGTGCGCGGCTGGCCCGAGGATCCGCTGGTCTGGGAGTGGTCGCGCTATTTCGTCGTTCGCGATCGCCGCGATGGCGCGCTCAACCTGCAACTGATGGCGGCGGTGCAGGAGTTCTGTCTCGATCAGGGAATCGCGCGCGTCAGCGCGATCATGGAGACCTGGTGGCTGCCGCGTTTCCACGAGGCCGGCTTCGTCGTGACGCCGCTCGGCCTGCCCGCGCTGGTGGAGAATGCCTGGACCATGGCGGCGACCATCGACATTCGCCAGGAGACGGTCGATGCCCTGCATGATCGCATCGGCATGGCCTCGATCGTCCATCAGGACGGACCGCGTCTCGATTGCATCGCCCATGCCAACAATTGCGGCCGCACTGCCGCGCAACGAAAGTGCGCCTGAGATGTCGAATATGATGCGAGATAGCCAAATCATGGCGCAAACCAAGGACGAGAATCTCGGCTACATGTCCGACATGGCGCTCGAGCTGGCGCAGATGGCCGAAGATTCGGGGTTGGCGACGCTGGCCTACCTGTTTCGGATGGCGGCGCTGGAGGCCTCGACGGCCAATAGCGAGCTCAACGTGCCGGACGATTTCTCCCGCCAGGTCACGTCGCACTAGACGCCACCCCTCGTTCCGACCTCTCACGCCCTCTCCCCGGAAACGGGGGGAGGGCTATCGTTTGGGTGCGGCAAGCTGTCCTATCCTGCGCGGCGTTGCTGGACCGATGGAAGGTCGCATGCACCGGCATGCAACAAAGTGCATGTCTGGTGCGGAATCGCTCTTGCCTCGGAACGATACTGCCATTACCCATTTTTCTGCCTTGTAGAGGCAGGGGGAGCTCTTTCACTGATGGCGACTGTGTTCGAACATCGGCGCGCGTCCGCGTGCGCCTGAAAGAGTCTTGATGCTGCTCGTCGTCGAACAGTTCCTGAACGGATTGCAGTTCGGCCTGCTGCTGTTTCTGCTTGCCGCCGGCCTGACGTTGGTGTTCGGGATCATGGATCTCGTCAACCTCGCGCACGGCTCGCTCTACATGATGGGCGCCTATTTCGCTGCGACCTTCGCGGCGTGGACCGGCAGCTTCCTGCTCGGCGCGCTGCTGGCGCTCGGTGCGACGCTGGTGCTCGGCATCGTGCTGGAAATGAGCGCGCTGCGACATCTCTACGGGCGCGACCATCTTGACCATGTGCTCGCGACCTTCGGCCTCATCCTGTTCTTCAACGAAGCCGTGCGCTTGATCTGGGGACCGGCGGGCCTTGCGCTGCCGCTGCCGGCCTGGCTCACGGTGCCGGTGCCGATCCTGCCCGGCATTCACTATCCGGCCTACCGCCTCGCCATCATCATCGTCGCGCTGCTGGTGGCGCTGCTGCTCTATCTCGGCGTGATGCGCACCCGCATCGGCATGCTGATCCGCGCCGGCGCCTCCAACCGCGAGATGATCGGTGCGCTCGGCATCAACATCAAGCTGCTCTACACGCTGGTGTTCGGCCTGGGCGCCGCACTCGCCGGCCTCGCAGGCCTGATGCAGGCGCCGATCCTCACCGTGCAGATCGGCATGGGCGAGAACATCCTGATCCTCGCCTTCGTCATCATCGTGATCGGCGGCATCGGTTCGATCCGCGGCGCATTCCTGGCCGCGATCTTCGTCGGCATGATCGATACGCTCGGCCGTGCCTTCCTGCCCAATCTGCTGCGGCAGGTGCTGAGCGGCGCCGCTGCCTCCACCGCCGCGCCTGCGCTGTCATCCATGCTGATCTATCTCCTGATGGCGATCGTGCTGGTGGTGCGGCCGGAGGGGCTGTTTCCGGCCAACCGTCGATGAAGGGTTTGAGCGTGAGCAAGGCCGTCACGGCCCTGATGCTGGCGGGCCTCGTGCTGCTGCCGCTCTATTCCTCCCTGTCCGGCAACATCTTCATCCTGACGCTGTTCACGCGCATCGTCATCCTGGCGCTTGCGGCCGCGAGCCTAAACCTGATCATGGGTTTTGGCGGCATGATGAGCTTCGGTCACGCCGCCTATCTCGGCATCGGCGGCTATGCGGTCGGCATGCTCGCGCAGGAAGGCGTGGGAAGCGGCTTCGTCCAATTCCCGGTCGCGCTTGCGGCGTCCGCGATCTACGCGCTGGTGATCGGCGCGCTGTCTTTGCGTACCCGCGGCGTCTATTTCATCATGATCACGCTGGCTTTCGCGCAGATGGCCTATTACGTCGCCTCGGGCCTCGCGCGCTATGGCGGCGATGACGGCCTCACCGTTTACAAGCGCAGCGATTTCTCCGGTCTGATCAACCTGTCGAACCGTACGCAGTTCTATTATCTCTGTCTCGCCTGCCTGTTCGGCGTGATCTTCCTGATCTGGCGCATCGTCAATTCGCGCTTCGGCCTCGTCGTGCAGGGCCTGCGCTCCAACGAGCAGCGCATGCAGGCGATTGGCTTCCCGGCAAAACGCTATCAGCTCGTCTGCTTCGTCATCTCAGGCACGATGTGCGGTCTCGCCGGCGCGCTGCTCGCCAACAACACAGATTTCGTCAGTCCTGCCGTGATGTACTGGACCCGTTCCGGCGACCTCATGGTGATGGTGATTCTGGGGGGCATGGGCACGCTGTTCGGCCCTGTCATGGGTGCGGTGGTCTATCTGCTTCTGGAAGAGTTCCTGTCGCAGATCACTGAATATTGGGCGCTGATCATGGGCCCGCTGCTGCTGTTGATCGTGCTGTTCGGCCGCGGCGGCATCATGGGCCTGCTCGGGAGGATCGGCCGTGGCTGAACCGCTGCTCCGCGTCGAAAAGCTGGTGCGCCGCTTCGGCGGTATCGTCGCGACCGATCACGTCTCGCTCGATGTCGCGGCGGGCGAGCTGCACGCCATCATCGGCCCGAACGGCGCCGGCAAGACCACGCTGATCAGCCAGCTCACTGGGCATCTCGCGCCGCATTCCGGCAGCGTCTCGCTTGGGGGGCGCGATATCACTTACTTGCCGGCCTATCGCCGCTGCGCGCTGGGCCTCGCACGCTCGTTCCAGATCACTTCGCTCCTGCTCGACTTCACCGCTGCCGACAATGTCGCGCTGGCGGCGCAGGCGCACGCCGGCACCTCGTTCCGCTTCTTCGCCAATGCCCGCAAGGAGAAGGGCTTGCGCGACGCCGCGTACGCCGCGCTCGACCGCGTCGGCCTTGCCCACCGCGCCGACGTCCAGGTGTCGAAGCTGAGTCATGGCGAGCGGCGCCAGATCGAGCTTGCCGTCGCGCTCGCGAGCAAACCGAAATTGCTGTTGCTCGACGAGCCCATGGCCGGTCTCGGCGTCACCGAATCTCAGGGCATGGTCAAGCTGCTCCAGGAGCTGCGCAAAGAGGTCTCGATCGTGCTGGTCGAGCACGACATGCCCGCGGTGTTCGCGCTCGCGGACCGCATCTCGGTGCTGGTCTATGGCCGCGTCATCGCCTCCGGCGATCCCGACGTGATCCGTGCCAATGAAGACGTCAAGCGCGCCTATCTCGGCGACCAGCATGTGGTGACGCATCATGGCTGACACGCTGCTCGACGTCGAAGGCATCGAGACTTGCTACGGCCTCAGCCAGGTGCTGTTCGGCCTGTCGCTGTCGATCAAGCCGGGCGAGATGGTATCGCTGATGGGCCGCAACGGCATGGGCAAGACCACAACGATCCGTTCCATCATGGGCCTGACGCCGGCACGATCGGGCGCGATCCGCTTTGCGGGCACTGACGTGCGGACGCAGCCGTCCTATCGGATCGCGAAGCTTGGCGTCGGGCTGGTCCCCGAAGGCCGCCAGATCTTCCCCAACCTCACCGTCCGCGAAAATCTTGTCGCGGCCGCGGCCGATCGCTTTGGCAGCGCCAATCCCTGGACGCTCGCCGCGATCTATGTGCTGTTCCCGCGGCTCGCCGAGCGCGCCGCCAACATGGGCAACCAGCTTTCCGGCGGTGAGCAGCAGATGCTGGCCATCGGCCGTGCGCTGATGACCAACCCAAAGCTACTGATCCTGGACGAAGCGACCGAGGGTCTTGCGCCATTGATCCGTGACGAGATCTGGAATTGCCTGTCGATGCTGAAGAGCCGGGGCCAGTCGATCCTGGTCGTCGACAAGAACGTCGACCATCTCGCCCGCATATGCGACCGCCATTACATCATCGAACGCGGCAAGACGGTCTGGTCCGGGACGTCGGACGAGCTGATGGCCGAGCCCGACCTGCAGCACAAGTACTTGGGAATTTAGTTGCGGGTGACGCGCGCGGTCTCGCGTCATATTCACTGGCGTCCCGGCCTAGTGCGCAATTGCGCACGGGGGGGCGGGATCCATACCGCGGAATCTATCGAGTGCGCGCGGATCTGCGCTTCGCTTGTCCAGGACGACGAAGCAACTCAATTCGAGCTATCGATCAAGTTCTCCAGCAGCCGCTTCAACTCGCTCGTCGATTTGTCGCCGTAGCTCTCCAGGATGTGCTCCTCCTGGTCCACCGCGAGCGAGTTGAGCTTCTTGCACAGCACCTTGCCGCGGTCGGAGATGAACATCAGCACCTTGCGGCGGTCGTTGGGGTCCTGCAGGCGATAGACCAGCGTGTCGGAGACCATGCGGTCGATCATCTTGGTCAGCGTCGGATGGTTGAGCAGCACCGCGTCGGCAAGCTCGCCCATCGAGTGGCCGTCGCCGTCCGACAGCACTTTCAGGATGCGCCACTGCTCGACGGGAACTCCCTCCTTGCTGAGGCGCAGTTCCAGCTGCCGGTTGATCTCCCGGTTGGCTTGCGCGAGCAGGTAGGCGAGGTGTTCGGTGATGGGAGCGTTCGATTTTGCCACGGCTAAGACTTCGTCTTGACCCAAATGAGTGAATGTCTTGCAATCAATGCTGCATCTATATGCACTTCAATTGTTGAATATTCAATATTTTCAAAATAGGATCATTGCCCAACAAAAGGGCGGAAGCCGCGGCCGCCTGCTCAATGTGCTTTCAGGTCTGGTGCCAGACAGGAGTTGGCGTGCGCGCGACGGTAAACTTCCCGGCTCACGGCGGTCCGGCGTTGCCGCCGTCTTTGCTGTTCAGGAATCTGTCGTCATCGGCGGCTGATGGCGCGCTGTCGCCGCGCGATCACGCCCTCTTCAAGCGGCGCGGCACCAACAGGCTGCGTGTCGGCGGCTTCATCTGCTGCACGGGATCCCCGGGCGTCTGGGGTCCCTGCGCGACCAATTCCGCGCAGCTCGCCGTTGCCGAGATCAACAAGCGCGGCGGCATCCTCGGTCGCGAGATCGAGTTTTCCGTCTACGATGCCGGCGGTCCGCTGGACGAGGTGCTGAACCGCGCCGAGCAGGCGATCGCCTTCGACGAGCTCGATCTCATCGTCGGCCTGCACACCAGTGCGGTCCGCGTCGCCTTGCGCGATATCACCACAAGGCATCGCATCCCCTATATCTACACACCGGTCTACGAAGGCGGCGAGCGCACGCCGGGCGTGATGGCGATCGGCGAGACGCCGCGCTGGCAGAGCCGGCCGTCGATCCACTGGCTCGCTGACGTCAAGAAGGCGAAGCGCTGGTACCTGATCGGCAGCGATTACGTCTGGCCCTGGCAGTCGCACCGCGCGGTGAAGAACTACATCAAGGAAACCGGCGGCCACGTCGTCGGCGAGGAGTTCGTCCCGCTCGGCGAGGACAATCACGAGCCGCATCTGGCGCGCATCCGCGCCGCGCGGCCGGACGTGGTGCTGATCTCGCTGATCGGCACCGACAGCAGCGCCTTCAACCGTGCCTTCGGCGAATGCGGCCTGGGGGCCACCACGCTGCGGCTCGCCGGCGCCATGGACGATACCGTGCTGCTCGGCATCGGCGCCGACAACAGCGAGAACATGTTCTGCGCCTCCGGCTATTTCACCGGCACCGGCGCGCGCGCCAATGACGACTTCCAGGGCCGCTATCGCGCGATGTTCGGCCCGAACGCGCCGCCGATCGGCTCGGTCGGTCAGTCCGGTTACGAAGGCATGCGCTTTCTCGAAGCGGTCGCCAACAAGGCGGGCTCATTGGCGATGGGCCCGATGCTCAAAGCCGGCCGCAACATCGTCTACAGCGGCGCGCGCGGAACGGTCACCGTTCGCGACGGGCGCGCGCGGATGCCGATGCATCTCGCCGAGGCCGATGGTCTCGATTTCAAGCTGATCAAGCCGATCTGACCGGCGCGCGACAATTCGCAGGGCGCCTGAGCGCAAAATAATACTTGAAAAGGAAAATATTTCCGTTTTGAATGTTTCCGCGGGGCCGATGGTGCGTCGCGCCGGGGCGGCCACGCCCATCTTCGTTTCAAGAAACTTCAGGAGAGCGCCGTGACAGTTGTCCTTCCCACGCCAGCCCAGCTTCGCAGCGTCGCCGAGCAGTGCGGCCTTTCACTGACCGACGACGACGTCGCCTCGTTCCGCGGTCTGATGCAGGGCTCGATCGAGGCCTACAATCTCGTCGCCGCGATGCCCGACGAGGTGCCCGAGGTGAAATACCCGCGCACGCCGGGCTACCGGCCCTCGGCAGAGGAGAACCCTCGCAATGCCTGGTATCGCAAATCGACGGTGAAGGGTGCGGCCAGCGGCAAGCTCAAGGGCAAGACGGTGGCCTTGAAGGACAACATCATGCTGGCCGGCGTGCCCATGACCAATGGCTCGTCGACCCTGGAAGGCTATATGCCCGATTTCGACGCCACCATTGTCACGCGCATGCTGGATGCCGGCGCCGAGATCGTCGGCAAAACGCATTGCGAGCACTTCTGCCTGTCCGGCGGCAGCCACACCGGCTCCTACGGCCCGGTGCATAATCCGCACAAGATGGGCTACTCGGCCGGCGGCTCGTCGTCGGGCTCGGGCGTCGTGGTTGCGCTCGGCGAGGTCAACATGGCGATCGGCGGCGATCAGGGTGGCTCGATCCGCATGCCGTCCTCGTTCTGCGGCATCTACGGCATGAAGCCGACCTGGGGCCTCGTGCCCTACACCGGGATCATGCCGATCGAGATCTATGTCGATCACACCGGCCCGATGACCGCGACGGTCGCCGACAATGCGCTGCTGCTCGAAGTGCTCGCCGGCGACGACGGCTACGATCCGCGCATCAAGGCACCGAAGGTCGAGGAGTACACCAAAGCGCTCGGCCAGGGCGTCAAGGGCATGAAGATCGGTATCGTCAAGGAAGGCTTCGAGCAGCCGGGCGCAGAGGCCGTGGTGAATGAAAGTGTTCGCGAGGCGGCGAAACGCTTCAAGGATCTTGGCGCCAGCGTGGAGACGGTGTCGATCCCGATGCATCTCCTGGGTGGCGCAATCTGGACGCCCATCGGCACCGAAGGTCTGACGCAGACCATGATGTTCGGCGATGGTTACGGGCTCAGCCGCGGCGATCTCTATTCGACCTCGCTGATGGATTTCCATCGCGGCTGGCGCCGCCAGGCCGATTCGCTGTCCGAGACCACCAAGCTGTTCATGATGCTCGGTACATACATCAACAATAATTTCGGCCCACGCTTCTACGGCAAGGCGCTCAATATCTCGCGGCGGCTGACCGCGGCCTACGACAAGGCGCTCGGTGATTATGACCTGCTGCTGATGCCGACCACGCCGATGAAGGCGACCAAGCTGCCGGAGCCCAATGCCAGCCGTGAGGACTACGTCGCCCGCGCGCTGGAGATGATCTCCAACACCGCGCCGTTCGACATCACCCACCATCCCGCAATGTCGCTGCCCTGCGGCATGGTCGACGGATTGCCGGTCGGCCTGATGCTGGTCGGCCGCATGTTCGAGGAATCCACCATCTACCGCGCCGCGCATGCCTTCGAGCAGGTCGGCGACTGGAAGAAGATGTGAGGGGCGCGCTGGTGCAGGCGGGGTGGATCGCATCCTATGGCTAACGCGTTCGTCGCGGCGTTCGAAATCCTGAGCTTTGGCGCGATCATCGTCCTGATCGTGCTGGGGCTCGGGATCATCGCCAGCATGATGGGCATCTTCAACTTCGCGCAGGGCGAGTTCGTCCTGCTCGGGGCCTACATCACCTATCTCGCCTATGCCAAGGGCCTGCCGATCTGGGCCGGCATGGTTGCCGCGCCCTTCCTGGTCGGCGCGCTCGGCTTCGTGCTGGAGGCGCTGATCATCCGCCGCTTCTATGCCGCGCCGATCGTGGCGATGCTCGGCACCTACGCGCTCGGACTGATCATCCGCGAATCCGTGCGCGGGCTGATCGGCGGCTTCTATCTCACGGTGCCCGAGCCGATCGGCGGCTCGATCGACATCGGCACCATGCACATCTCGGCGTGGCGCTTCACCATCATCGTCATCACGCTCCTGGTGATGGTCGGCTGCTATCTGCTGCTGTCGCGCACCAGCTTCGGCCTGCGCATGCGGGCCACGCTGGAGAATCCGTCGCTGGCGCGTGCGTCAGGCATCTCCACGCCGCTGATGTACGGCGCCACCTTCGCCTTTGGGTCGGCGCTCGCCGGCCTTGCCGGCGCGCTGATCGTGCCGGTGTTCAGCCTCTCCGCCGATCTCGGCATCCGCTTCCTGATTCAGGGCTTTGTCGCCGTCATGGTCGGCGGTGTCGGGTCCTTCATTGGCCCGGTCGCCGGTGCCGGCGTCATCGGCACGCTTAGCGCCGCGCTGCCGTGGATCATGGCGCCCGTGGTCGCCGATGTCCTCGTCTTCGTTCTCGCCATTGCCTTCATCAAATTCCGCCCGCAGGGCCTCATCGCTGGAAAAGGGGTTTAGTCATATGTTCGATCGTCAACTCTCGCGTCGCCGCTTCTTGTCCAATTTTGCCTTCGCCTCCGGTGCCGTCGCGACCGGCGTCGGCAGCTGGGTGATCCCGGCGCCCTGGGCCAATGCGGCCGAAGCTCCCATCAAGGTCGGCATCGCGACCGACCTCACCGGCCCGATCGCCTACGCCGGCAATGCCGACGCCAACGTCGCCAAGATGGTGATCAAGGACATCAACACCGCGGGCGGCCTGCTCGGCCGTCCGCTCGAGCTCTACATCGAGGACACCGCGTCGAATGAATCGGTCGCGGTCGGCAACGTGCGGAAACTGATCCAGCGCGACAAGGTCGACATGGTGCTGGGCGGCATCACCTCGTCGATGCGCAATGCGATCAAGGACCCCATCGTGGCGCGCGGCAAGACGCTCTACATCTACCCGCAGCTCTACGAAGGCAAGGAGTGCACGCCCTTTCTATTCTGCACCGGCCCGACGCCGGCGCAGCAATGCGACGAGTTCATTCCCTGGCTGATCAAGAACGGCGGCAAGAAGTTCGCGCTGCCGAGCGCCAACTATGTCTGGCCGCACACGCTCAACGTCTATGCTCGCAAGGTGATCGAATCCAACGGCGGCGAGGTCGTGTTCGAGGAATACTATCCGCTCGACCAGATCGACTTCTCCTCGACCGTCAACCGCATCATCTCCAACAAGGTCGACGTCGTCTTCAACACCGTCATCCCGCCGGGTGTCGGCCCGTTCTTCAAGCAGCTCTATGAAGCGGGCTTCCTCAAGAATGGCGGTCGTCTTGCCTGCGTCTACTATGACGAGAACACGCTCAACATCAATCAGGCCAACGAGATCGAGGGCCTTGCGAGCTGCCTCGACTATTTCAAGGTGCTGACCAAGGAGAACCCGTTCGACGCCAAGATCCAGGCGGCCTACGAGAAGGATTTCCCGGGCAACTTCCTGTTCGCCGCCGGCAGCGCGGCGACCGGCACCTATCGCGGCCTGAAGCTGTGGGAAGCTGCGGTGAAGGAGGCCGGCAAGATCGACCGCGAATCGGTCGCCGCCGCGCTCGATCACGCCAAGATTGCCGAAGGTCCGGGCGGGCCGGCCGAGATGGTGCCGGGCAAGCGGCACTGCAAGATGAAGATGTACACCGCGGTCGCCAAGGGCGGGAATTACGAGATCGTTGGACGCAGCGATGGTCTCGTCGATCCCAAGGAATGCTAAGCTCGTATGTCGAAGTCGATGAGCGCAGTGAAACAGGCGATCCCCGCCGAGCTCGGCGGGGAGACGGACGTCGCAATGACTGAACGCGTAGCGATCGCCCAGGCTGTCGCCGGTCGAAAAGTCCTGCCGGTCGTGGAGGGCGTGGTGCTCGTCGCCGCGCTGCTCGCGCCGCTGGTGCTGCAGGATTACCTCACGGTGTTCGCGACGCGCGTGGTCATCCTGGCGCTGTTCGCGCTGTCGTTTGACCTGGTCTGGGGCTATGCCGGCATCATGAGCTTCGGCCAGGCCCTGTTCTTCGGTTCGGCTGGGTATGGCGTCGCGCTGCTCGCGCGCGACCTCGACATCACCAACATCTTCCTGGTGCTGCCGGCAGGCACGCTGATCGGCCTCACCTTCGCGCTGCTGCTCGGCGGCTTTCTGCTGCTGGGCCGGCATCCCTCCAGCGTGATCTTCGTGTCACTCGGCACTCTCACGGGCTCCTACGCCGCCGACCGGCTCGCGCGCGGCTGGTATTATCTCGGCGGCCAGAACGGCATTCCCTCGATTTCATCGATGACGCTCGGCGGCTACGAATTCTCGGAAGGCCCGGCGTTCTATTACCTCGTTCTCGGCATCCTGATCGTCGTCTATCTGCTCTGCCGTTTCCTGGTGCGCTCGCAGTTTGGCCTCGCACTCGCGGGCTTGCGCGAGAACGAGCAGCGCATCGCTTTCTTCGGCTACAAGGCGCAGCACCTCAAGGCAATCATCTTCGCGATCGGCGGTGCCATCGCCGGACTTGCCGGCAGCCTCTATGCCTTCCACGAAGGCTTTGTCTGGCCCAATATGGTCGGTGTCGTCGTCTCGACGCAGGTCGTTCTTTACGTGCTGTTCGGCGGCTCCGGCACGCTGATCGGCGCCGTCATCGGCACCGTCATCGTCGAGGGTGTCAGCTTCTGGCTGTCGGACAACTACCGCGATATCTGGCCGATCATTCTCGGCGTGTTGCTGCTGCTGGTGATCCTGTTCCGGCCGCTCGGGCTGATCAGCTTTGTGCTGGGCGAGCGCGAGCGGGTCGGCAGCTTCAGTGCCAAGCGGAAGGAGAAGCGAAATGCCGCTCCTTGAAGCCGCGGGCATCTCAAAGATCTTCGGCAAGCTCACTGCGCTCGACGGCGCCGCGCTCACCGTCGGCGAGAACGAGTTTCATGGCCTGATCGGCCCGAACGGCTCCGGCAAGAGCACGTTGATGAAGTGCATCGCCGGCGCGGAAGTCCCGACGCAGGGCAAGGTGAGCTTCGTCAACACCGACATCACCGCGTTCACGCCGACCGAGCGTGCACGCGCCGGCATGAGCCTGAAATTCCAGATCACCTCAGTCCTGCCGTCGCTGACGCTGTACGACAACATCCTGCTCGCGCTGCAGGCGCAGTCCTCGCTGCTCGATCTCGTGTTCTCGCGCACGCGCGGCGCGCTGCATGATCAGGTCATGACCATGCTGACGCAATTCCGCCTTGCCGACCGCGCCTTCGACGCGGCGGCCGCGCTGTCGCACGGCCAGCAGCAATGGCTCGAGATTGCGATGGCGCTCGCGGGCAAGCCGAAACTTCTGCTGCTCGACGAGCCGACCGGCGGCATGAGCCTGGAGGAGCGCCGCGTCACCGGCGAATTGCTGCAGCCGATCAAACAGCATTGCTCGCTCGTCATCGTCGAGCACGACCTCGATTTCATCCGCGACATCTGTGATCGGTTGACCGTGCTCGACCAGGGCAAGGTGCTGGCTTCAGGCACCGTGCCGGAGATCCAGGCCAACACATCCGTCCAGGAGATTTATCTGCGCCGTGCCTGAATTTTTGGACATCAAGCATCTCGACGCCGGCTATGGCCGCAGCCAGGTCCTGTTCGACGTCAACCTCGGCATTCCCTGGCGCGGCGGCGTCGCCGTGCTCGGTCGCAACGGCGCGGGCAAGACCACGCTGATGAAGACCATCGTCGGCGAGCTGCCGGCGTGGAAGGGCGAGGTCGGCTTCGACGGCCGCGACATCAGCCGCCGCCGCCCCGAAGAGCGCGTCCGCGCCGGCATCGGCTACGTGCCGCAGGAGCACTCGGTGTTCGCGCGCCTGTCGGTGCGCGACAATCTCGCGGTCGGTTCGCTCTTCAACAAGGATGTCAGCGCGGTCGACCGCGTGCTGGCGATCTTTCCGAAGCTCGGCCAGCGCCTCGACCAACCCGCCGGCACGCTCTCCGGCGGCGAGCGCAAGATGCTCGCCATCGGCCGCGCCATGTTAGGGGATCCAAAGCTGCTGCTGCTGGACGAGCCGACCGAGGGCGTCTGGATCGGCGTGATCGAGGAGATCACCGAGCGCCTGATCGAGCTCGCCAAGAGCATCGCCGTCATCATCGTCGAGCAGCATCTCGACCTCGCGCTGCGCGTCGCCGACTACGCCTACGTGCTGGATCGCGGAAGAGTCGCGCTGCAAGGCGCAGCGGGCGAGGTGCGGGGCAATCCGGAATTGATGCGGTATCTGGCGCCGTAGGGTTGGGCGAGGCGCGCCGCTCTCGCCCAGAACTCAGTACGCCGCGGCTTATCGGTTCAAAAACTGCTGTCTCTGGAATACTGGATCGCCCGCTTTCGCGGGCGATGACGGCGGAGTTCGTTTCGAGAGCGAAGCCGCCCTTATTTCAACGCGCCAAAGCGGCTGTCGAACGAGTTGGACGACACCACGGGTGCAGCGCCGGCCATCTGGCCGCTGTCGCCCGCACCATCGTTCACCGACGGCTTCAGCGCGGGCCGCGTTGCGGCGACCTTGGTCTCCGCGGGCTTTGTCGGCTCGGCGGGCTTGGCGGCAACGGCCGGCTTATCCTTTGGGGTATCGCGATGGACGAGATGAGTCACCGCGGCCTTCAGCTTGGAGGCCGTGCTCGGCGCTGCGGGGGCCGGGGTCACGGAGGCGGTCGCTTGCGGCGGCGGCGTGGTCGCCGTGGTGTCGGCGGTGCTGAAGCCCATCTTGCGGCCGATATTGGAGAAGAAGCCGCCGGATTTTTCGGCAGGCTGAACCGAGGCGACGCGTGTGTTGGTCGCGGGCGCGCTGACGGCGACGACCGGCTCTTCCTGCGGCGCGGAGGCGGCCGGCTCGAGGTTCGGCTTCGGCGGGTTGACGGTGCCGGGGATTGTGCCCGGCGCCTTCGACATCGCCAGCATCTGCAGCGTATTGCCTTCGGCGCCTTCCGACAGGCCGGTCGAGCCTTCCGGAATCTTGGCTGCGAAGACCTTGTTCATGCCGCCGTCGATGCCGGTGTTCATGCGCGCCACCGGCGTGCCCTTGGCGACGAGCTTGTTGTACTCGGCCTCGTCGCGCTGCTCCTTCTCGCGCACGGCGCTGGCGATATCTTCGGGGATCACATAGGCCGGGCACTTGGCGGAGGCATCAAACACGGGATCGCGCTTGGCGTCGGGCGCCTTGGCCGCGTCGAACACGTACTTCTTCTCGCAGAAGTCGACCTTCGGCTCCTGCCGCGTCACCTCGAAATGATCATAGCCTTCCTTGATCATCTTCCAGAAGGCCATGTTCGGATTGTTGCGGTGCTTGGCCATGTTCACCGGCGTCATCCTGAAAGGATAGGCCTGGAACTGGAACGCCTTCTGGCCGCCGAAGAAAGATTCGCGGCCGAGCGAATAGATCTCAGCGATCTGCTCGTCCGTCATGGCGTAGCAGCCGCGTGACGAACAATCGCCATGCACCATCAACTGCGAGCCGGTGCGCCCCAAGGCGCGGTCGAACGCGTTGGGGAAGCCGGTGTTGAACGAGAGGTAATAGGCCGACTGCGGATTCATCTGGCTTGGATTGATCGAGTAGAATCCTTCCGGCGCCTGGCGGTCGCCTTCCCGCACCTTCGGTCCGAGATCGCCCGACCAGCGGCAGATCGGATAGGTCTTGAGCAGCGCGAACTGGCCTGACCGGGTCTGCTTCCAGATCTCGAGCTCGGCTTCCTGCTTGAACAGGCGGATCAGGATCGGCGAATTCAGATCCATATCTTTCTCGCCCATCGCGGCGATGAGCTTGGGCGAGACCGGCTGATTGGCCTTGGCGTTGGTCGCCAGCGACACCTGATCGGTATCGCAGCCGGCGAGCACGATACTGGCGGCAAGCGCAACCGAAGCCAAGAGCGCGCGAGCAAGCGAACGAGAATTCAAGATGGACCCCACAACGTGCCGGGCGGAAGCGCGAACCCCGATTTGTGGAGCTTGGCCTGACCGGACAGCCGGACTTTTTCAGACCAAACCCCAGCGCTTATGCCCTGAAGCCATTGATTAAAATTCTAACCTCCGCCCCTTGAGGTCGCAACCCGACCGGGGATCACGAGCCCGTTGGCGCGGCGGCGTGGTCAACAGAGACTTAAACTGGGCCGGAACTTGGACTTTGCAGTCGAACCGGTACTGAGATCGCCGATTTGGGCAAAAAAAGGGTTAATGCGGGGTTACCGGGCCACCAAACCGTCATTCCGGGTTCGATGCTGCGCATCGCCCCGGAATGACGATGAATCAGCCCAGTTTCCGGCCGATATCGAGGAATTTCTGCCGGCGCTGCTTGCGGATGGCCTCGCCGTCCATGCCGCGGAGCTCGTCGAAGGCCTTGGCGATGGCGTCTCCGGTGGTGGCGATCATGGCGGCGGGGTCGCGATGGGCGCCGCCGACCGGCTCCTTCAGGATGCTGTCGATCACCCCGAAGCGCAGCATGTCCTGGGCGGTGATCTTCATGTTGTTGGCGGCTTCCTGCGCCTTGGAGCCGTCGCGCCAGAGGATCGAGGAGGCGGCTTCCGGCGAGATCACGCTGTAGATCGCGTGCTCAAGCATCAAGACCTTGTTGGCGGTGGTGATGGCGATGGCGCCGCCCGACATGCCTTCGCCGGTGATGATGGCAACGTTCGGCACTGTCAGCGCCATGCAGGCATCGGTCGAGCGTGCGATCGCTTCAGCCTGGCCGCGCTCTTCGGCGCCGATGCCGGGATAGGCGCCGGCGGAATCGGCCAGCGACAGCACCGGCAGGCCGAACCGCTCGGCCATCTCCATCAGCCGCACGCATTTTCGATAGCCCTCGGGGCGCGCCATGCCGAAATTGTGCTTGATGCGGCTCTCGGTGGAATCGCCCTTTTCCTGGCCCATCACGCAGATGGCTTCGCCGCGGAAGCGGCCGAAGCCCGCGACCAGTGCCTCGTCCTCGCCGAACTTGCGGTCGCCGGCGAGCGGGGTGAATTCGGTGATCAGGCCCTTGATGAAGTCGTTGAAATGCGGCCGCTGCGGATGCCGCGCCACCAGCGTCTTCTGCCAGGGCGTCAGGTTTTGATAGAGGTCGGCCAGCGCCTGCGCGGCCTTGTCCTCGATCCGGCCGATCTCCTCGGCGATGTCGGTGCCGGAGGCAGCGAGCGTCCTGAGCTCATCGACCTTGGAGTCGAGCTCGGCGACGGGCTTTTCGAAGTCGAGATAGCTGCGCATCTGGTCTGGCATCGTTTCAATATAGGGGGACGGGACGACGAGGCGAAGCGAGGCTGGCTTCAGGAAAAGAAGTTTAGCTTCTTCAAGGGGTTGACCTGTGCGCTCTCGGGAGCGCGCCAAATCAAGGATAAGGCCACGGCTCTTTCTGCGGAGATGTGGCCGAAGTCAAGGCGGATTAGCCCGCCGCGGAGCGGTGGCGGCTACTTCTCCGCCAGCGGATGCAGGTCGCGCACCAGGCTCTTCAGCCGTTCCTCGACCACGTGGGTGTAGATCTGGGTGGTCGAGATGTCGGTATGGCCAAGCAGGGTCTGCACGATGCGCAAGTCGGCGCCGTTGTGCAGCAGGTGGCTCGCGAACGCGTGCCGCAGCACGTGCGGAGAGACCAGCCGTGCTTGCAGTCCCGAAGCGACCGCGAGCTCCTTGAGGTCGCGGGCGAAATGCTGCCGCGTCAGATGCCCGCTCTCGCCGAAGGAGGGAAACAGCCATTTCGTAGCGGCGAGGCTGCCCTTCTTCTCGCCCTTGGAGGCTTCCGTCGCACCGAGATAATCCGCCATCGCCTGCCGCGAGGCCTCGTTGAGCGGCACCAACCGTTCCTTGTCGCCCTTGCCGCGCACCACGATCATGCGGGCGTCGCGCTTGGCCGCCGTGCGTGGCAGCGACACCAGCTCGGAGACGCGCAGGCCCGTGGCGTAGAGCACCTCGAGCAGACAATAGAGCCGCAACGCCCGCAGCCGCTGCGAGGGCGAAGCGTCCGCCGCCTCGCTCATCTCCTTGGCGCGGCGGAGCATGCGGTCGACATCCGAGATCGACAGCACCTTCGGCAGGCCGCGGCCGCGCTTGGGGCCAGACAGGATCGCCGCGGGATCTTCGGTTCGGATGCGCTCGTTCAGCAGGAAGCGGAACAGGTGCCGCATCGCCGACAGCCGCCGCGCGACGCTGGAGGATTTGAAGCCGCGCGCATCGAGGTCGCCGAGATAATCGCGCAACGTCTGCGTCTCGGCGTCCACAAAGCTGTGGCCAGCTCGGGTCAGAAACTCGGAAAAATCGGTGAGGTCGCGCCTGTAAGCATCGAGCGTGTTGGGCCCGGCACCCTGTTCCGCCGCGAGCATGTCGAGGAACAGGCCGGTGAGCTTGGCGTCGGAGGGCTTGACGTTGGAGGGCTTGGCGGAGGATTTGCGCATGCCCTTCAGGCTAGCTCCTATTTCTTGAGAAACTTATCCGGCGGGATCGTCACCGTCATTTCCCGCGGCTTCGGATTGACGAAGTTGGCCAGCGCGAACACCACGCCATAGACGATGCCGGCGATCACGGCGACGACCGTCAGGAAGCGGAACAGGCTGGGCATCGGGCAAGGTCTCGATACGGGTCTTGAACGGGCAAATTAACCAATGAAATCATCCAACATGTTCGCCGGGTCATAGCAAGAGTCCTCTGGCGAGGGCCCCGAGGGGGTCGTATAGGTGGCCGGGATGCCCGCCTTTGGCGGCAGTTTGAGCGAGATCCAATCGAGCCAATAATGTCCGACGCCGAGTTGCCAGTACAAGCGAGCCCTGAGGCCGACATCCTGTCGGCACTGGGCGGGCGTTCGATCGTGCTGGTCGGCATGATGGGCGTCGGCAAATCGACCATCGGTCGCCGCCTGGCGGCGCGGCTCAAGCTCACTTTTGTCGATGCGGATACCGAGATCGAGGCGGCGGCCGGCATGACCATACCGGAGATTTTCGAGCGCCACGGCGAGCAGCATTTCCGCGACGGCGAAGCGCGGGTGATCGCGCGCCTGCTGGAGGGCGGGCCGCTGGTGCTGGCGACCGGCGGCGGCGCCTTCATGCGCGAGGAGACGCGGAGCCGCATCGCGGCGAAGGCGATCTCGATCTGGCTCAGGGCGGACCATGACGTCATCATGCGGCGGGTGCGCCGCCGCGCGGACCGTCCGCTGCTGCAGACCCCCGATCCCGAAGGCACCGTGACGCGCCTGCTCACCGAGCGCGAGCCTGTTTACGGCAAGGCCGACCTCACCATCGCCTCGCGTGAGGTGCCGCATGACAAGATCGTCGAGGAATGCATCGAGACGCTGCACGCGTATCTCTGTGGTCCACCATCAGCCGATATCGCGAGTGCCGTTCGATGACCGCGCCTTTGAAACATTCCGATCCCGTCAATGTCGACGTCGCGCTCGGCGATCGCGCCTATGACATCGTCATCGGCCGCGGCGTGCTGTCTTCGCTCGGTGAGCGGGTCGCGGCTTTGCGTCCCGGTGTGCGCACGGCCATCGTCACCGACCGCACTGTCGCAAAATACTGGCTCGAGCCCACGGAAGCCTCGCTCGCCGCCGCCGGCATTCCGACCTCGCACGTCATCGTCGAGGAAGGCGAGATCTCCAAGACCTATGCCGGCCTGGAAAAAGTCAGCGAAGCCCTGATCGCCGCCAAGATCGAGCGCAACGATCTCGTCATCGCGCTCGGCGGCGGCGTCGTCGGCGATCTCGCCGGCTTTGCCGCTGCGATCCTGCGCCGTGGCGTCGATTTCGTGCAGGTGCCGACCTCGCTGCTGGCGCAGGTCGATTCCTCCGTCGGCGGCAAGACCGGCATCAACTCGCCGCAGGGCAAGAATTTGCTCGGCGCCTTCCACCAGCCGGTGCTTGTCATCGCCGACACGGCCGTGCTCGACACGCTGTCGCCGCGGCAATTCCGCGCCGGCTATGCCGAGGTCGCAAAATACGGCGTTCTTGGCGACGAGGCCTTCTTCACCTGGCTGGAGAAGAATCACGCTGACATCTTCAAGGGCGGCTCCGCGCGCGAGCATGCGATCGCGACCTCCTGCCGCGCCAAGGCCGGCGTCGTTTCGCGTGACGAGCGCGAGACCGGCGAGCGCGCGCTGCTCAATCTCGGTCACACTTTCGGCCACGCGCTGGAGGCCGCGACGGGTTTTTCCGACCGCCTGTTCCACGGCGAGGGCGTTGCGATCGGCATGACGCTGGCGGCGCAGTTCTCGGCCAGGCTCGGCATGATCGGCGAGGCTGATGCGGCCCGCGTCGAACGCCACCTGATCGAAGCCGGCTTGCCGACGCGCTTGCAGGACATCGCCGGCTTTGCGCAGGAGGGGCTCGCCGATGCCGACGCGCTGATGGCGCTGATGGCGCAGGACAAGAAGGTCAAGCGCGGCAGGCTCACCTTCATCCTGCTGCAGGCCGTCGGGCGCGCCGTCATTGCCAAGGACGTCGAGCCGACCCCGGTGCGCGACTTCCTGAAGGACAAGCTCGCGCAAAAGGCTTGATGCGCGGCGGAACGATCAAAGCGTTTTCGAGCGAAGTGGATACGGGTTCGCGTCAAGAAAACGCGTCAAAAGAAGAGCTTTGAGAGTCTCATGGATTGGCTCGGCTTCACCATCGTCATCATCTGCCTGCTGGTCTCGGGCTTCTTTGCCGCGAGCGAGACCGCGCTGACCGGCGCCTCGCGCGCCAGCATGCTGCGGCTCTCCAAGCAGGGCAATCGCGACGCCGACGTGGTCTCGCGGCTGCTCGACATGCGCGAGCGCCTGATCGGCGCGCTGCTGCTCGGCAACAACATCGCCAATATCACCGCCTCGGCGCTTGCGACCTCCATCTTCACCGCCTGGTTCGGCGATGTCGGCGTGCTCTATGCCACCGGCGTGATGACGGCGCTGGTCGTGATCTTCGCCGAAGTGCTGCCCAAGACCATCGCCATCAATGCGCCGGACCGCATGGCGCTCGCGGTCGCGCGCCCGATGCGGCTGACGATGTATGTGCTGGGTCCGTTGCTGCGGGTCGTCGAAATCATCGTGCGCATGTTGATGCGCGGCTTCGGCCTCGCCGGCGAGCATCAGGCGATCCTGTCGCCGACCGAGCGCCTGCGCGGTGCGGTCGACCTGTTGCATCACGAGGGCAAGGTCGAGAAGCAGGACCGCGACATGCTCGGCGGCCTGCTGGATTTGCGCGAGCTCCAGGTCTCCGACGTCATGATCCATCGCACCGAGATGATGATGATCAACGCCGATCTGCCGCCGGAGGAGCTGGTGCGTGAGGTGCTGGCGACCGAATACACCCGCATCCCGCTCTGGCGCGAGAAGCCGGAAAACATCATCGGCGTGCTCCACGCCAAGGATCTCCTGCGCGCGATCCGCGCCTCCGACGGCGACACTTCGCGCATCGACGTCTCCACCATCGCGCTGCCGCCCTGGTTCGTGCCGGAGATGCGCCCCGTGTCCGAGCAGCTCAAGGCATTCCGCCGCCGCAAGACCCATTTCGCGCTCGTCGTCGACGAATATGGCGAAGTCGAAGGTCTCGTGACGCTGGAAGACATTCTGGAAGAGATCGTCGGCGACATCTCAGACGAGCACGACGTCGTCGTCGCCGGCGTGCGCGCCCAGCCGGACGGCTCCGTCGTGGTCGACGGATCGGTGCCGATCCGTGACCTCAACCGTGCCATGGACTGGCGCCTGCCGGATGGCGAGGCAACCACGGTCGCAGGCCTCGTCATTCACGAGGCGCGCTCGATCCCCGACCGTGGCCAGAGTTTTACGTTCCACGGCTTCCGCTTCCGCGTGCTCCGCCGCGAACGCAACCGCATCACCGCGCTCCGTATTTCACCGGTCCCGCGCGAGGCCGAGATGGAAGAGGCAAAGCCGAGACGGGCGGGGACGTCGTTCTGATGCATGGTCGGTGTCATCGCCCGCGAAAGCGGGCGATCCAGTACGCCGCGGCAGCTCGATTCTAGCCGCGCCGTCTCGGAGTACTGGATGCCCCGCTTTCGCGGGGCATGACAGCGGTTAGCCTTCCCCCGGCGCCTGCGCGTGGATCGCCAGCGCATGCACGCCGCCGGAAAGTTCCGCAGCCAGCGCCGCATTTATCATGCGATGACGGTCGACCCGGCTCTTCCCTTTGAAGGCTCCAGACACAATATAAACGCGAAAGTGCGTCTCGCCACTCGGCCGATGGCCGGCATGGCCCTCATGCAAATGTGACTCGTCGACGACTTGCAGGCTTTCCGGCGTGAAAGCTTCCTGCAACTTGTTGCTGATAATGTCGCTCATAGCCATGTGTGTGTGCCATTCAGGTGCAGAGACGCACTCCGTTATTTGCCGGGTTCGCAGCTAATTGCAATGTCAAGACTTGAAGGTTTTTGCATTGCGTAGTCAAAGTCAGCCATGCCGATCGATTCATCAAAGTTCTTCGACTCCATCCGCGTGAAGCCGCGGGGCAAGCAGGCCGAAGTGAAGCCGCGCGACACCGCGGTCGGTTGCGAGTGGGCCGGGTGTCAGAACAAGGGCGCGCACCGCGCGCCGAAGGGTCGTGATAACCAGCGCGAGTACTGGCACTTCTGCTTGGACCACGTCCGCGAGTACAATCAGAACTACAATTTCTTCTCCGGCATGAATGCCGACGCCGTCGCGCGCTATCAGAAGGATGCGCTGACCGGCCATCGCCCGACCTGGAAGATGGGCGCCAATGGCGGCAAGAAGGGCGCGGAAGCCGAGATCGATATGGCGTCCGATCCGTTCAGCATGTTCAGCGAGATCAACGGCCGCGCCAACTGGCGCAAGGGGCCGGAGGCCGAGCCGAAGGCCGAAACGCGCAAGGTCATGAATGCCGAGCGCAAGGCGCTCCAGGTCATGGGCCTCGGCCCGAATTCCAAGCTCGCCGACGTCAAGGCCAAGTACAAGGCCCTGGTCAAGCAGCACCACCCCGACGCCAATGGCGGCGACCGCTCCACCGAGGATCGCCTGATCGAGATCATCAAGGCGTATAATTATCTCAAGACGGTGGTGCGGGAGGCCTGAGCCTCCCGGCATTCTCTGGCGTCGTCCCGGCTTTCGCCCCATGGAATCTACGATTTCGGAATGCTGAGCGCCATCGCGTCTCAGCCATCCGTCATCACGCCACAAACGCCTCCGGCATTGCCCCCACATAAGACGAGCTCGGCCGGATCAACCGTCCCGTCCGCTGCTGCTCGCGTGCATGGGCGGTCCACCCTGCCGCGCGCGCCACCGCGAAGATCGGCGTGAAGGCCTGCCGCGGGATTGCCAGCGCATCGAGCAGGATCGCGGTGAAGAACTCCACATTGGTCTCCAGAGGCCGCTCCGGGTTCTTCTTGCGCAGCGCTGCGCGGATATAGGCTTCGACCTCGCCGGCAAACGGCAGATCGGTGCCGTTGGAGGCGAGCGCCTCGACCGCGGTCTTCAGCACATCCGCGCGCGGATCTCGCACGCGATAGACGCGGTGACCGAAACCCATCATCCGCTCGCCGCGCGCCAGCGCGGCATCGACCCAGGGCTGGATGCGCTCGCGCGTGCCGATCGCATCCAGCATTTCCAGCACCGGCTCCGGTGCGCCGCCGTGCAGCGGACCGGTCAGCGCGCAGTAGCCGGCGGTGACGGCCGCGAACAGATTGGCTTGCGTTGAGGCCACGACGCGCGCGGTGAAGGTCGAGGCGTTCATGCCGTGGTCGCTGGCGGTGACGAGATAAGCATCCAGCGCAGTCACCTCGCGAGCCGCGGGCGAGCGTCCATGCAGCATGCGCAACGTGTCGGCGGCGTGGCTGACGGTCGGATCAGGCGCGATCGGCTCCAATCCCTTGGCGCGCCGGACCAGCGCGCCCGCGATCACCGGGAAGGCGCCGACGATGGTCGCCTCGTGCTCGAGCCCGTGCTCGGCGCGCAAGCCGGCGACCGCCGCACGAAAACCGTCGATGATGCCCATGCCGCGCGTTGCCGGCAGCAATTCGTCCAGCCGCGCGAATGCCCGCTCGCGCGCCGCGCCGAGGCTCGCCCGGACATTGGCTTCGGTGAGGGTGGTCTTGCTCGCGCCGTTCCAGAGCCGGGCGGTGACGCCCTCGAAGCTCGAGACGGCGGCGAGGCGGCCGACATGCTCGCCGGCGATGATCAACTCACCGCGCTCGCCGTCGACGTGGCTCAGCACGGTTTCGGCCGCGGGGACGCCGTCCAGACCGATCTGGCTTTTGGTGAGGTGGATGTTCATGGACCAAATCTCCTTTTTTGCACTGCACCAGAAGAAAATCGGCCCTCTCGACAGATTGATCAATCTTGATTACATAAATCAATATGAATATTTCCGAAGAGCTCTACCTCTCTGCCCGGGAAGCCGCCGCCGAGCTCGCGATCTCACCGGCCACCCTCTACGCCTATGTCAGCCGCGGCCTGATCCGCTCCGAGCCGACGCCGGACTCGCGCAAGAACCGCTATCGCGCCGAGGACGTGCGCGCCCTGAAGGAGCGCCGGGTGCCATCGCCGGAGCCGCGCGGCCTGCGCAGCTTCGACGCGGACCTGCCTGTCATGGACACGGAGATCTCGACCATCACGGAGGAGGGCGCGATCTATCGCGGTGTGAACTGCATCGATCTCGCCGAGAACGACACGCTGGAGCACACCGCAACGCTGCTATGGGATGTCTCCGACGTCGATCCCTTCGCTCCTGACAATCAGCCAAAGATCTCCGACGAGATGCGCGCGATCGCGCAAGCCGCGCGCCGCGCCGCGCCGATCGACCGCGCCATTGCCGTGCTCGCGCTCGCGACCGGCGCCGATTCCCGTGCCTTCACCCGCGCACCCGATGGCCGCGCGCTGGTCGGCGCGCGCATCGTTCGGCTCCTTGTTGCCACGATGCTGAATTCCGAGCCGTCATCCGATCCGCTGCATCAGCAGATCGCGCGCGCCTGGGCGCCCGACAACAAGCACGCGCCTGATTTGATCCGCCGCGCGCTGGTACTGCTCGCCGACCACGAATTGAACGCGTCGACCTTCACCGCGCGTTGCGCAGCCTCGACCGGACTCAATCTCTACGATGCCGTGATCGCCGGTCTCGCTGCGCTGAAAGGCCCGAAGCACGGCGGCGCCGGCGTGCTGGCCTCGCAGCTCGTCAAGACGCTGGTCGACCGCGATGTCGAGCCGATGGTGCGCGAGCGCGTGGCGCTCGGCGAGCGCTTTCCGGGCTTCGGCCACGGCGTCTACAAGCGCGGCGATCCCCGCGCGCAATCGCTGCTGAACGCGCTGGCCCGCGCCGGCGCGCCGCGCAAATTCACCAAAGAGGTGCCCGAGCGGATCGCGGAGGCGACCGGCGAGTTCGTCAATATCGACTATGTGCTGGCTGTGCTCGTCCACGCGCTGCGCCTGCCTGCAGGCAGCGAGCTCGCATTGTTCGCCATGGCCCGCAGCGTCGGCTGGATCGCCCATGCCAGCGAGCAATTGCAGTTCGGCAAGTTGATCAGGCCGCGGGCGAGGTATGTGGGACCGGCGCCGGGGCGGCGGACGACAAATCCAGGGGCCGTCGTCCCGGACCAGCGAGCAAAGCGAGCGCCCATTCAGGACCCATAGTCCCAGGGTGGTTTGGCGAAGGCTCGGGATTGCCAATTTCGCCACACCATTCCCGGGAGCAATGAAGCCTGGTCTTCGCCACGACGACGGATGTGGGCGCCTTACCCCCGCGCCTTCGCTGCCGCCACGCCGCCACCGTGCCTTCTCCGGATGGTCCAGATCGCCAATCCCACCACGATCGCAACACCGATCACGCTGAACATCCAGATGTGCTTGCCGATATGCTCATGGTGCGGCAGCCCGGCATATTCATGCAGGGCCGACACCGCCAGTACACCCGGCAGCACATGGGCGGGCGCCCAGACCAGGATCGCCGGGATATTGACCGCGTAGAATTTCGCCGGCGTCATCCCGAGCGCACCGGCTGTGATGGGTACGAAGGCGCGGATCGGCGGCACGAAGCGGGCGAAGAACACCGCCCAGGTGCCGAAGCGATGGAAGAAGGTCTCGCTCTCCTCGACCACACGCGGATATCTGGTCAGCGGCCAGGTGTTGAGGATCCCGCGCTGCTGCCGGTGCCCGATCCAGTAGGCCGAACCGTCGCCGATCACGGCGCCGACGGCCGCCGCGAGCAGCACCCATTGCAGTTTCAACTCGCCGCCCGGGATGAGGGCGCTCAGAGCCAGGATGATGGTCGAGCCCGGGATGACCGATCCCACCACCGGGACAGCTTCGAGAAGCGCCGCCAGGAACAGGGTCAGATAGGCCAGCCACGCGTGGACTGAGACGAAGGATATCAGCGGATCAAGGAAAGAAGTCACGAGGTCTCTGTAGCGGGCTGGAGCATTCGGGTTCAGACCCTTACACAAGTAAGCAGAGGCGACGAAAGTGCCATTCGCTTGGGCAGGGCGCCTGCCCGGCGCGAAATTTGGGCGAGATTTGCATTGCAGCCTTCCAAAAATCGCGTTCCTTGCCTATCTAAATGAAAAGACAACGGAACTTTGATTGTGGGGCGGGCTTCTGCCGGCACGTTGTCTCTGATAGGTTCGCAGCCGCACCCAGCCGCAGCCAACGTGCAAATAACTGGTCTCGGGATCGCCCGGGACCTCGGAGGATTGATGACGACCGCCGCGATGTCCAAAGTTGAGGAAGTTTCCGGTTTGCCCGACATGAAGGTGTCGGTGCGCCAGGTGTTCGGGATCGACAGTGATCTCGAAGTGCCGGCCTATTCCGAAGTCGATCCTCACGTTCCTGAAGTCGATTCCGACTACCGTTTCGACCGCGCCACCACGCTTGCCATTCTCGCCGGCTTCGCTCGCAACCGCCGCGTGATGGTCACCGGCTATCACGGCACCGGCAAATCCACCCATATCGAGCAGGTCGCCGCCCGCCTGAACTGGCCCTGCGTGCGCGTCAACCTCGACAGCCACATCAGTCGTATCGATCTCGTCGGTAAGGACTCCATCGTGGTCCGTGACGGCAAGCAGGTCACCGAGTTCCGCGACGGCATCCTGCCCTGGGCGCTGCAGCACAACGTCGCGCTGGTGTTCGACGAATACGACGCCGGCCGCCCGGACGTGATGTTCGTGATCCAGCGCGTGCTCGAAGTCTCCGGCCGCCTGACGCTGCTCGACCAAAACAAGGTGATCAAGCCGCACCCGTCGTTCCGCCTGTTTGCGACCGCCAACACGGTCGGCCTCGGCGACACTTCGGGCCTCTATCACGGCACCCAGCAGATCAACCAGGGCCAGATGGACCGCTGGTCGATCGTCACCACGCTGAATTACCTTAGCCACGACGAGGAAGTGGAGATCGTGCTGGCGAAGGCCAAGCACTATCGCACCCAGGAGGGCCGCGACATCGTCAACAAGATGGTTCGCCTCGCGGATCTCACCCGCAACGCCTTCGCCAATGGCGATCTGTCGACGGTGATGAGCCCGCGCACAGTGATCACATGGGCCGAGAACGCCGATATCTTCGGCGATATCGGTTTCGCCTTCCGCGTGACCTTCCTGAACAAGTGCGACGAGCTCGAGCGTCCCCTGGTCGCCGAGTTCTACCAGCGCTGCTTCAACGCGGAACTGCCGGAATCGGCCGTCAACGTGGCGCTCAGCTGATATCTCTCGCGGCATGTCGTCCCGAAGGCCGGGACCCATACCGCGAGGTCTCTCGATGAAGCGATGCTGATAGTTTTCCCTGACGCACCAACCGTCGGTGGCTATGGGTCCCGGCCTTCGCCGGGACGACGGTGAGATCGAGATGAGCACGCCCTCCAACTCCAAATTCCGCAACACCAAGGAAGCGCCGACCGAGCCGTTCAAGCGTTCGGTCGCGTCCTGCCTGAAGGCGATCGCGAAGTCGCCCGAGCTCGACGTCTCCTTCGCGGCCGAGCGTCCGGGCCTTGCGCCGGGCAAGGCGCGGCTGCCGGAGCCGGCGCGCAAGATGACCAAGCGCGATGCTGCGATCGTGCGCGGCCACGCCGATTCCATCGCGCTCAAGATCGCCTGTCACGACGCCAAGCTGCATCGCAAGCTGATGCCGGGCAATCCGCAGGCACGCGGCGTGTTCGAGGCGGTGGAGCAGGCCAGGGTCGAGGCCATCGGTGCGCGCCGCATGGCGGGCGTTGCCAAGAATCTCACCGCGATGCTCGATGACCATTTCCATCGCGGCAAGTTCGACGAGATCACCGACCGTGCCGATGCACCGCTCGCCGATGCCTTGGCGATGCTGGTGCGCGAGCGCCTGACGGGCCTGGCGCCGCCCACGGCCGCAAAGAAGATGGTCGATCTCTGGCGTCCGATTCTCGAAGACAAGATCGGCAAGCGGCTCGACCGGCTCGATGGCGTGGTCGAGGACCAGACCAAGTTCGGCGATGCCGTGCATGATTTGCTGACCGCGCTCGAGCTCGGCGACGAGCGCAGCGCCGACAGTGAGGACAACGAAGACGACGACGAGAACCAGGACGGCGACAACGATCAGTCCGGCGCCGAGGGCTCGCCCGATTCCGACGCCGCGCAGGAGATGAGCGCCGACCAGGCGCAGGCCTCATCCGAGGAGATGAGCGAGAGCGCGATGGAAAGCGCGCAGGCCTCGACCTCTGACACCTTCGACGACGGCGAGCTTGGCGACGACGAGACGCCCGGCGAGGCGACGCGTCCGAACCAGCACGGCAAGAACGAGCCGCGCGGGCCGGAATATCACGCCTTCGCGCCGAAATTCGACGAGGTCATCGCCGCCGAGGACCTCTGCGACCATGACGAGCTGGAGCGCCTGCGCGCCTATCTCGACAAGCAGCTCGCGCATCTGCAGGGCATCGTCGCCCGCCTCGCCAACCGCCTCCAGAGGCGTTTGATGGCGCAGCAGAACCGCGCCTGGGAGTTCGACCTCGAAGAGGGCATCCTCGATCCCGCGCGCCTGTCGCGCGTGGTGACCGATCCCTATCATCCGCTGTCCTTCATGCACGAGAAGGAGGCGACGTTCCGCGATACGGTCGTGACGCTGCTGCTCGACAATTCCGGCTCGATGCGCGGACGCCCGATCACGGTCGCCGCCACCTGCGCCGACATCCTCGCGCGCACGCTGGAGCGTTGCGGCGTCAAGGTCGAGATTCTGGGCTTCACCACGCGCGCCTGGAAGGGCGGGCAATCGCGTGAAGCGTGGCTAGCCGCCGGCAAGCCGGCCAATCCCGGCCGTCTCAACGATCTCCGCCACATCATCTACAAATCCGCCGATGCCCCTTGGCGCCGTGCGCGCAAGAATCTCGGCCTGATGATGCGCGAGGGGCTGCTGAAGGAGAACATCGACGGCGAGGCGCTGGACTGGGCGCACAAGCGCCTGCTCGGCCGGCCCGAGCAGCGCAAGATCCTGATGATGATCTCGGACGGCGCGCCGGTCGACGATTCCACGCTGTCGGTCAATCCCGGCAATTATCTCGAGCGGCATCTGCGCCACATCATCGAGGAGATCGAGACCCGCTCTCCGGTCGAGCTGATCGCGATCGGCATCGGCCATGACGTGACGCGCTACTACCGCCGCGCGGTGACGATCGTGGACGCCGAAGAACTCGGCGGTGCCATCACCGAAAAGCTCGCCGAGCTCTTCAGCGAGACCAACACCGCGCCCACCCAGCCGGCCGGTCGCCCGCGACGCAAATTGCATTCGTGAGCACACATCGATCCCGCCGCAGCTTTATAGGCCACGCGGCGGCGGGATTTTCCACTCTCGCATCATCCCGTCTCGTGCAGGCGCAGGCCGTGCCCAAGCCGGCGCAGCCCGAGCACGCCGTCGACGCGCCCGTCAGCATCGAAGTCAACGCGCGGCCGATTCCCAGTTTCGAACCGCGCGATCGCGCGCGCGTGCGCTTCGGCTCGTTGCAATATCGCAGTGGCTTGGTGCTGACCTCGCCGCATCGCGGCTTCGGCGGCCTCTCAGGCTTTCGCTTCCTCGATGACAAGGGCGAGCGCTTCCTCGCGCTCTCGGATCAAGGCACCTGGTTCACCGGCGCCGTCCGCTATGACGGCAGCAAGATGGCCGGGCTCGACGGCGTCGAGGCCGCGCCGATGCTCAACGCCGAGGGGCGGCCGATTACGGAGAAGCGGCTCTGGTACGACACCGAGTCGCTCGCGCGCGACGGCTCGCTCGTCTATGTCGGGCTGGAGCGCGTCAACCAGATCATGCGCTTCGACTTCGCCAAGGGCGGCACGCGCGCCCGCGGCGAGGTGATCGCCTCGCCGGCTGCGATCCGCAAGCTGCCGGTCAACAAGGGGCTCGAGGCTTTGGTGTTCGTGCCGAAAGGCCAACCACTTGCCGGCACGCTGATTGCGTTCTCCGAGCGCGGGCTGGATGCCGACGGCAACCTGGTCGCCTTCCTGATCGGCGGCCCGTCGCCCGGCCAGTTCGCCGTGCGCCGCACCGACAAGTTCGACATCAGCGACGCCGTGCTGCTAGCCTCCGGTGAGGTCCTGATCCTCGAGCGCAAATTCTCCTGGTTCACCGGCATCGACATCCGCATCCGCGCGATCCCCCTGAAATCGATCGCGCCGGGCGCGCTGGTCGACGGCGGCGAGCTGTTTCGCGCCGATCTCGGCCATGAGGTCGACAACATGGAAGGCATCGACGCTCACGTCACGGCCGATGGCGAGACCGTGCTGACCATGGTGTCGGACGACAATTTCTCCATGCTCCAGCGCACGCTGCTGCTGCAATTCACGCTGGTGGAGTAGGTTGAACGTCGGCGGCCCCTTCGCCGACATACAATCATGCCCCACCGCCGCGCCGTCATCGCCATGCTTCTCGCCCTAGCCGCATCGCCGGCTTTGGCGACATCAGAGCATCAATACGGCAAGAATGAATACGCCATCATCCTCGGCGGCAAGGCGCCGAACGGAAAGTTGTCCGTTGCCGCCCATGGCGGCGGCGAATCCGGCAGCGACGGTTTTCGCATCTACCTGATGGCGGAGCCGGCGCATCGCAAGCTGATGACGCTCGACGACATCAACGACGACAACATCCTCGACAGCGCGCCGGATGCCTTCCACGCGGCGTGGTCGGCGGATTCGCGCGACGTCGCGGTGTCGTTCCGCAGCGAGCGCCACATCGTCACGCTGAACATCTATTCGGTCGACGGCGCGCGCGCGAAGCTGCTCGACGGCCCTGATCTGTTCCGCGACGTCACCGGCCGCACAGTCGATCGCGTCAACGATGCCGACATGCGCACCTCAGTGCCTGTTTTCACCTGGGCGGCCCCGCGTCGCTTCCATCTCACCGACTTCCGCGTCTTCACGGCCGACGACACCGCGCTCGCCGACAAGCTCGGCCCGCTCGGCAAGGCCAGCAAGCGCGACGGCGGCGGCAACACGATCCAGTTTTCCGCGCAGGCGGACGGCGAGATCCTGCCCAACGGCAGGATCCGCATGGGCAAGCCGATTCCGGGGAAGTTCGAGGATTTGCCGTAGCGTGATGGGGCGGGCGTAGGCCGCGCCACAAACTCCGCCGTCGTCCCGGGGCGCGCAGCGAGCCCGGGACCCATACGCCGCAGCAGGAGTTTTGCGAAGACTCGGAGTGACCAGCCTTCGCCAAACCCAATCCTGTGGTTATGGATCCCTGGCTCACGCGTCGCGTGCCCCGGGATGACAGCGGGGTTCTTGGCACCGCCCCCGCAATGCATGGCCCCGCCACCCGCCATGCCGCCCGCGCATCTCGCAATTCGCGAAGGGGCCACTAAACTTCATGCAATCGCTTCCTTCCCTCTCGTCTCCGGATCCTCCGCATGAGCGCCCTGTTTTCCCCGATCAAGCTGCGCGGCCTGACCTTGAAGAACCGCCTGGTGGTGTCGCCGATGTGCCAGTATTCGGCCGAAGACGGCGTTCCCACCGACTGGCATTTCACCCACATCAACAATCTGGCGCTGTCGGGCGCTGCGATGTTCTGCATCGAGGCGACCCATGTCGAGGCGATCGGCCGCATCACGCCGGGCTGTCTCGGCCTCTACAGCGATGCCTCCGAGGCTGCGCTGAAGCAGATCATCGCCTCGGTGCGCAAGCATTCGCACACGGCTGTCGCGATGCAGCTCGCCCATGCCGGCCGCAAGGCGTCGAGCGCGCGGCCCTGGGACGGCGGCCAGCTCATTCCGCCTGACCAAGGCGGCTGGCAGACCGTGGCGCCGTCGGCGATCCCGCACAAGGAGGGCGAGGCCGCGCCCGTCGCGCTCGATGCGAGCGGCTTGAAGCGCATCCGCGAGGCCTTCGTCGACAGCGCAAAACGCGCGGAGCGCATCGGCATCGATGCGATCGAGCTGCACGGCGCGCACGGCTATCTCATGCATCAGTTCCTGTCGCCGATCTCGAACAAGCGCACCGACGAATATGGCGGTTCGCTCGAAAATCGCATGCGCTTCCCGCTCGAAATCTACGACGCCGTGCGAGCCGTGTTCCCGCACGACAAGCCGGTGGGCATGCGGGTGTCGTCGACCGATTGGGTCGAGGGCGGCTGGGATCTGGCGCAGACCATCGAATTCGCCAAAGCGTTGAAGGCGCGCGGCGTCGACTGGATCGATGCCTCCTCCGGCGGCGTTTCGCCGCTGCAGAAGATCACGCTCGGTCCCGGCTATCAGGTGCAATTCGCCGAGGCCATCAAGCGCGAGACCGGCTTGCCGACCATTGCGGTCGGCCTGATCACCGAAGCGAAGCACGCCGAAGAGATCGTGGCTTCAGGCAAAGCCGACATGGTCGCGCTCGCCCGCGGCATGCTTTACGACCCCCGCTGGGGCTGGCACGCCGCTGCCGAAGTCGGCGGCGAAGTCGAGGCCCCGCCGCAATATTGGCGCTCGCAGCCCTCGACGCAGAAGGCGCTGTTCGGCAAGACCACGTTTGGGGCGCGCTAGTTCTTCACCTCTCCCCGCGCTCGTCCGCCGAAGCCTTGGCGAAGGCGGATGCGGGGAGAGGGAGTAAGCAAGACCTCACGCATCCGTAACTCCCCTTAGCTTTCGCACCGGCCCAAACTGGCCTAACCTCCGCGCATCCTCACGGAGGTCCGCCATGCGTTTTCGTGTTCGCAAGACTGCCCATTTGTTCGAGCGATTGGGCCTCGCGATGGCTGGCGCTGCGTGCGGGCTGTTCGTCGGCGCCTATGTCGGATCGGCTATACCCGTGCTCACCACGCAGGGCTTCCTGCTGCTGATGATGCTGCTCGGCGTCGTCGGCTTCTATCTCGGCATCGACACGCCGCAGCTGCCGTTCGACGACGCCCACAGCCATATCGATGCCGCCGAGCTGTTGAGCTCCGCCGGCACGCTCTGCGCCACGCTCACGGCGCTGGTCTCGGTCGCCGTCATCGTGCTCCGCCTCGAGCCGCACGACGCGCTGACCTGGCTGGTGCTGCTGGGCTGGATCGGCGGCGTGACGATGCAGATCGTCGCAGGCGCAAAGGCCAGGATGCGGAAGGCGTGAAGGGGGTCTTGTTGCGATAGATCGTGCCACGCCATTTGCTGGGCTACCCCCCTCCCTGACCCTCCCCCACAAGGGCGGAGGGAACAGAGCAGCGTGCCCGGCGAGTAGTTTGAACGATGTCAGCGCAACAGCGCCCTAAAACACCACGCCCACCCGCGTGCCGCGCTTCCACGCGATGCGGCAGCGCTTCTTGGTGTTCACGTGCAGCAGCTCGAAGCGATCCGGGATCTTCACCTGCCCGCCGAGATCGACGCACGCCCCGCCGGGCGAATAGTCGATCAGCGTGCACGGGATCACCGGCGCGCGCGGGTCTGTGATGATCTTGGCCTGGCGGGACACCAGGCCGGCGGGCTTCACACGGGCAAACTTTCTCGGAAATTGTGGCACGTGTCCTCCTGCTCCGCTGTTCTTGCGGAGGTCTCGGGAACAATGATGCCGACGATGTGATGCGATCACGCTAAAGCGAGGACGAGAATTTTAATGAAAAGTAGCGGCGATGGGAGAATGCGGAGGTAGCGGGGTGGGGGGAGGAGACAAGAGAGTCAGTGAGGTACTCCACTGCGGCCACAAATTCAGTTGTCGTCCCGACCTAGTGCGCAATTGCGCACGGGGGCCGGGACCCATACCGCGTGATTTCTCGGTGACGTAAGGTCGAAGTACTAACGACGAATCTTCGCCAAACCACTCCCTGTGGTTATGGGTCCCGGCCTTCGCCGGGACGACGGCGGAGGATGTAGCGCGAGCCTGCCTCCTCACGCCCTCCATCACCCCGTCACAACCGCCTCCGCCCCCGCCGCCAGATCCACCCCCGGCGGCACCGGCATCGGCACCGTCACATACGCCTTCGGCAAATTCACCGGCCGATAGCCAGGCTCCACGTCCATCCGCTTCAGCACGCTCTCATGCACATGCGCGCCTTCAGGAATGAGGCGCGGCTCGGCATCGGGAATGTAGAACCCCAACACCACCTTCCGCTCGGGCCACTCCCGATACTTCGCGCTCTTCGGAAAATACTCCAGCACGCGCCAGGCCGAGCTCATCGAATTATGCAAGCTCCCCGCCTTGCCGGTGACCGCGGGCGGGACATACTGGAACGGCGAGTTCTTGCGCTGGATGCCCCAGGCGAGCTGGTTCACGGTGCGCCTGTTGAAGTTCAGCCCGGCCTTCTCCGCCTCGTCGATCATCCATACCAGCGGATATTTCGACT
This sequence comes from Bradyrhizobium zhengyangense, assembly GCF_022012435.1. Taxonomy (GTDB): domain Bacteria; phylum Pseudomonadota; class Alphaproteobacteria; order Rhizobiales; family Xanthobacteraceae; genus Bradyrhizobium; species Bradyrhizobium zhengyangense. Next base: position 144,100 of record NZ_JAKLUA010000008.1, on the reverse strand, counting down.
CGCCGCTTTCCGTCTCCGGATAGCCGCCGCCGACGTCGCAATGCACGCCGGAGAACCACACCTGCATGATGTCCTGCGCCACCTTCTTCTCGTCGGGCACGTAGCGGTTGCTCCAGTACTCCTGCGGCTCCTCATACGGCTTCAGGCGGAACATGCGCCGCCGCTCGTCGATCGCGATCGCCTGGCGGAAGATGTTGACGCTCGGATTGCGCCTGACGAAGGCGAGCTCCTCCAGCGTGAACACGAGGAAGAACACGTCGCGCCGCGGCACGATCACGCTCGCCACCGTGTCCCACACGCCGATGAAGTGGATGGTCGGCCAGCGCGTCGAGGTGATGCGCGCGAACTGCGCGGCGAGGTCGAACTCGTCCTTCGGCAGCGGCCCCTGGTCGTCGACGACGATATCCTTGAGATCCTCGACGTCGTTGCCGCGCCCGGTGCCGGAATATTGCTTGTAGGCGACGAGGCCCGAGCCTGCGAGATTCGCCTGCTCCGGCGAGATCAGTCCGACCTTGTGGATCAGCCCCGCCAGCACGCGCACCGTGTAGGCGCCGCGCGAAAAGCCGAACAGATAGATGCGGTCGCCGGGCGCATAATGCTCGATCAGGAAGCAATAGGCTGACAGCACGTTGTCATCGAGCCCGTAGCCGGTGGCGAGCCCCAGCACCAGATTGATGTTGGCCTTCCACCTGTTCCAGGTCGACGGCTCCGTCACCGTACCGACGCCGGGATCGTAAAACACCATCTGCCGCGGCTGCGTCTTGTCGGTCTTGCGCAGGCAGCGATAGAGCTTCAGGACGTTGGAGATGTTCTCCGAGATCTCGTTGCCGGTGCCGTCACAGCAGATGACGAGGTTCTTCGGCTCAAGCTTGTGATCGTGCTCCACAGGTCGGCCCCTCCAGGTGATGCTACCGGGGCGAGTATAGCGCAAATGCGCGACGACGAGGAGACGCGGGTGGTTGCCGCTAAGGCGGTGCGCTCCGTCTCCCCGCAAGCGGGGCGAGGTGAAAAGCACCGGCTCCGCGGCGATTGCGAATCCTACTTCTTCTTCCCCGGCCCGAAATCCGGCTGCCATGCGACGTCCTTGCGGCTCGGCGCCGCGGCGATCACCTTGGCTTTCTCCTTCTTCGGCTTCTTGGTTTCGCGGTTGCCGCGTTGCTGTCCCTTGGCCATGGCATCAATCTCCTTTGCGGGTTTCAGTTCGTCCAGTTCGTCCGATTGCAGCACGCGGCCGCGCGGCGTGCAGACGCGCACGTCCATGAAGCCGTCGCGCAGCAGCTTGCGCGCCAGCCGCAGCGCCACGGTGGCGTTGCTGCGGCCGTGATTGGCGCTGCCATATTCGCCGGTCGCCCAGATCAGGTAGGGTACGCGCACGGGCTTAGCCATGGAACAGGGCCGCCGCGCCAACGAGAAGCAGCAGGAACAATGCCACATCGACCCGTGGAACGATCCATTCCGAGGCACGAAAACGCGGCATCGCATGCTCCTGCGCGAGCACGAACGCGTCGTGCTTCAGCGACTGGTTTCTCGGCGGGAGCGCGCGTGACCCTCAGTCACCGGTCGATGCCGTCTAGGAGATGCGGTGATGCGTTCGAGCCTACGCCTGCATCGGACCAATAGCGAGGATTAAAACGCTGCGTGCGCAGCGGAAGGTGCTTCACCTCTCCCGGAGGGAGAGGTCGGATCGCCCCCGGCGATGCGAAGCATCGTCCGGCGCGATCCGGGTGAGGGGGCACGGTCTCACCGTATGCCGCGGCCCCCTCACCCGGATTACTCAGGCGCGCAATTGCGCGCGTGAGTAATCCGACCTCTCCCCGCTGGGGAGAGGTGACACTGAGCACAACGACGATAGCGCTGGCTATTGCCGCGCATTGAGCGCATGGTCGTAACGAGCTGGCGTCGGCTGGGGCCGCTGTCGCAGGAAGGCAGGCGTGCATGACCACCCGTACGCGGCGGGAAACCGTCACGTTCCGGCATCCGTTCCGCATCCACGGTATCGATCGGCTGCTGCCTGCAGGCAGCTATCAGGTACTCACCGACGAGGAGACGATCCTGGCTGAGACCGTCTCGGCCTGGCGCCGCGTCGGCACGTCGATCATCGTGCCCAAGGAAGACGTGGTGGAAGGCGTGCTCGGCTCCAAGAAAATGTGCAAGGACATGCGCTCGATCCGCGCCGTTGACCTTGCGGACGCGCGTCGCATCGATGCGAGTGTCGCCCATGACTGATGTTCCCGTCGATCTCGACAAGCATCGCGGCATGGCCGCGCAGAAGGCGACCGACCTGCGCCGCGCGCTGGCCGAAGTCGAGAGCAATGTCCGCCAGCTGCGCGAGCGCGAGGCCGATCTCGAAAACCGCCTGATGACCGTGCCTGCCGCCTCCTGGGCCGAGGCCGCCGTGAAGGCGCGCTACCTTCTCAATCTCTACGCCGCAAGCCTGCCGGTCGAGGACACCCGCCACCGCGCGCTGGTGACCGCCCTGTTCGACGATTTCGCAAGGCTCGGCGAAGACAGCTGAAACGCCGCACCCGCTGAGCGCGGAACCGTGGCGATAAAGCATGATCCGGAAAAGTGCGAAGCGGTTTTCCGAAAAGATCATGCTCAAACAACAACCTGAAGCGCGATGACGATTCATCCTGATCTCATCGCGCTTTAGAGCTGGCTATTGCCGCTCGATGCGCCCATGCTCGGCCGCAGCAGCGTCGGTTGGGGCTCCCCTCTCTCGAAAGGCAGGCCACCATGTCCATCCGGTCGCGACGCGAGACCATCACATTCAACCATCCGTTCCGCATCCGCGGCATCGATCGCATGCTGCCGGCGGGCGCCTATGAGGTCGTCACCGACGAGGAGATGATCGAGGGCCTGTCGTTCGCGTCCTGGCGCCGCATCGCCACCATGATCACGGTGCCGGCCGAAGGCGCGCGCGGCGTGACGGAGATGCTGTCGATCGGCTCGGTCGACCTTGCCGACGCGCAGGCCCAAGACGCGCAAGCCAAAGACGCGCAAGCCAAAGACGCGCAAGCCAAAGACGCGCAAGCCGCTGATGCGAGCGTCACGCCATGAAGGACATCCCGGTCGACCTCGACAGGCATCGCGGCATGGCCGCGCAGAAGGCGACCGATTTGCGCCGGGCGATCGCCGTCGTCGAGGCCCATGTCAGGGAGCTGCGCGAGCGCGAGACCGATCTCGAAAACCGCATGATGACGGCGCCCTCCGCCTCGTGGCCCGAGGCCGCGGTGAAGACGCGCCACCTGCTCAACCTCTATACCGCGAGCCTGCCCAGCGAGGACGCGCGCCACCACGCGCTGGTGACGGCGCTGTTCGACGATTTCGCAAGGCTCGGTGGGGATGCCTGAAGCGCCGCGAGCGCGTGCATCCCGCGATGCCCTGTGCATGGAAACAGGTGTGCGCATTGAAAGCAGGTCGTCCCGGCCCCCGCAATTGCGCACTAGGCCGGGCCGACGCACAATCAAGGAGTCCCCCATGAAGCTCACCCCCGGCCGCTATATCGGCCACGAACAGGACCGCGGCATCGTCCAGTTCTCGATGCAGGACGGCCCCCACGAGATCGCCTGCGCGATCTCGACCTCAGCGCTCGACGACCTCGAGCGCGGGATGCGCACCAAGCCCGATGAGCGCGAAGCCCAGTTCATCCGCCTGCGCGAGCAGATCGAAGCCTGCGCAGGCCGGAAGTATCAGGCCACGGAGTTCGAGGGCTCGCCGCCGGGCATCGTGCTGCGGAGCATTGATTTTCGGGGGTAGGGGGGCGAGCGACAGTTTCAACTCAGTCCCGCCCGTCTTGCGCAGGAAGGTACACAGCTTCAGGACATTGGGTTTGTACCGAGCGATCTCTTTGCAGCCGATGTTGCAGCCGACGACGACTTTCTCGGTGCCTTGCTGGAGCCGCTTCTGGTTGCTTCCATCGTGGCGATCGCTCAAGAGTCCATCGGAGCAAGTTCAGCGCCTTCGCCATACGGGAAATCGTAACTGGCGTAGGACCGAATTTGGATGAGAATACCGCTCAGGCCGCAGCGAACCAGGATTCTCTCGGTTTCAAGAAAAAGCGAGTGGGCGGTGCGAAGTCGGTTCTAGTTTTCGAGTAATCCGGATTGTAGGCAATCTCTTTGTCAGAGAAATGCATAGCTTTCCTCACTAATCCGACCACTAAAATAGTCTTCTGTACGATTGGAGCGCATCGCTTCCTTAAAATACTCGGGAGCGGAGCTGAACTTTCGTGATGGGTCGGGGATGGCGCCGGTTAGGCCGTAGATCAATGTATTGAGGAAGGTGGACTTCCCCAGGCCGTTGGCTCCAATCAGGCAAAATACATTCTTGTCTACGCGGACGTCTGCATTCGGCTGGAGAGAATAGAGATCGAAATTGGCAAGCTTGATTCGATGAATTTCCGGAAGGCCAATTTTCTTTGCGGAAAATTCATCAGCCACGCGTGATCTCCATCTTCTCGAAGCTAGCGTCGTCCTTTGCCATTGATTGTCACATTGCTGTTCGCAACGAGAACGCTCCCGAGAAGAATCCGGAGCAACCGAGCTTGATCTTCATGTAGATAGTTTGAACGGCGCAATATTGCGCGCGCTGTGCTATATACGTCGGCGCTGAAAACGAACTTTCCGCTTACGCCGGGCTCTTTCAAGGTCGCGGGCATTCCCGCGATAAGCGCTTCGTCAGCTTTCCGTATGACTAAAGTTGACAGAATCCTCTCATACTTGGCGCAGAAACTTGACGGGGAGAGAGGCGCGAGTTTCGTTCGTATGAGATCGGCAAGGAACGGATTAACCTCGACCGTGGTCGAATTGATTCCAAGCATGCGGCAGGTCAGGGCGGTCGTTCCCGATCCTCCGAACGGGTCTAAGCAGCGCTCCACGCGATAAGGGAGCGAGGCAAGAACATCAGCCACGAATTTCGGAGAGAACGCCTCCTTGAAATGAAACCACCGCTGGAAGGGGACATTTGCGGTGCCTTGATTCGAACTTGGTGGACCAATCTCGGCGTAGTCCTCAAGCCAATCGGTAACGTCCCTCGCACGGGTCTGTCGCTGAACAAGTTTACGGGTGTTACGGACAGTTTGCTGAAGATCTGTGTCCCAGAATTCCGACATTGTGCAGTGCTTCGCTCGATCGAATGATATCGATGGTGCAGCAAGCGCTGTGCCAGCACACAACTTCAAATTTGGCTGCAAATAAGCCAGTTGCATAGAGGGCTTGGCAAGAAACGCTCTCTCCGAATGGGAAATTTTTTCCGGTCGGCAGATTTGGCAAACAAAAACGGCCGGATCTTTCGATCCGGCCGCAACGCAAAACTCAACTGGCTAAGCCTAAGCCACGCGACGCAACTTAGCCCCCGCCCAACTTTGAAATTCTTAGCTGGCCTTCTTCTCCGGCGCAGGCGTCGGGCCGACCTTCTTCTGGATGGCGCGCTTCAGCTCGAGGGCGCGCGGCGACAGGGCGTCGGCCTTGGCCTTGAGCAGGAAGGCGTCGAGGCCGCCATTGTGGTCGACGCTCTTCACCGCGTTGGTGGAGACGCGCAGGCGCACGTTGCGCTCCAGGGCTTCGCTGATGAAGGTCACGTTGACCAGGTTCGGCAGGAAGCGGCGCTTGGTCTTGATGTTCGAGTGGCTGACCTTGTGGCCGACGAGGGGGCCCTTGGCCGTCAGTTCGCAGCGGCGAGACATGGCAAAAATCCTTCCGTCTAAACCCCCAATGATTGCGGCCGCCATTCGGGGCGCCACGGGGGCAAATTCTCTGTCCTTGCAGGGAGCGGGCGGACGTATAGGGGGTGAGGGCCGGGACGTCAAGGTTTTGGGCGGGGATAGTGCCCCGAAACAGGTGTCATCGCCCGGCTCGACCGGGCGATCCAGTATTCCAGAGGCCGGCGTTTGAGAGCCCGGCCTCACCAGATCCGTCTCGGCGTACTGGATACCCCGCCTTCGCGGGGTATGACAGCGGAATGGGCGGGGGGAGGTGTGCGTCCCTGACGCATCGCTAATCACCAAAACGGCAATGTTTAAAACGCCTTACCATCACATAAAGGGCGCAATCGCCGCCGCATAGTCCGGTGAGTTCCCGGCTTATCGCCCTAGGGATACATTGCTTGCGGCCGTAACAGGCTTAAGTAACAACCTCGCTTCCCCGATTGGATCGCCTCGTGCCCACGTTCCCCCTCTCATCGCCCCGGCTGCGGTCGGCCGGCAGGCTGGCCTTGGCCGCTGTTGCCGGGCTGGCGTTGGCGTGGGCGGCGGAGCCAGCGGCGGCGCAGGGCAAGCTCGAGGCGCAGTATGAGGCGAGCCTATCAGGCATTCCGGTCGGCCGCGGCGCCTGGAACATCGATATCCAGGACGACGTATTCTCGGCCGCGGCCTCCGGCGGCACCACCGGCATTCTGAAATCCTTCGCGGGCGGGTCCGGCACCGGCGCCTCGCAGGGCCGCGTCGTCAATGGCGCGCTGGTTGCCACGGCCTACCAGGCCTCCACCACCACCTCGAAGAAGACCGAAGAGATCCACATCACCCTCGACAAGGGCAATGTGAAGGATTTCGGCATCATTCCGGAGCCGCCCGTCGATGCCGACCGCATCGTCGTCACCGAGGCGCATCGCCGCGGCGTGTTCGATCCGATGACGGCCTCGCTGGTGCGCGTGCCCGGCACCGGCGATCCGCTGTCGCCGGAAGCCTGCCACGGCTCGGCGCCCGTGTTCGACGGCCGCATGCGCTACGAGCTCAAGCTCGATTTCAAGCGCATGGAGACCGTGAAGGCGGAGAAGGGCTATCACGGCCCGGTCGTGGTCTGCGCGCTCTATTTCGTGCCCGTGGCCGGCTACATCCCCGACCGCCCGGTGATCAAATATCTCGCCGCCCAGCGCAACATCGAGATCGCGCTCGCGCCCGTCGCGGGCACCCGAGTCCTGGTTCCGTTCTGGCTGAAGATTCCGACGCCCTTGGGGCCGGCGATGCTGGAAGCCACCAGCTTCATCACCACGGCCCAGCCGCCGCGGGTAGCGAAGACGCAGTAAGGCTGCTGCGCGCCCCACCAACAGCCGCCATTCCGGGGCGCGCCTCTTTGGCGCGAACCCGGAATCCATCGCTCCGCGGCGACTGTCTCACGATGGATTCCGGGCTCGTCGCTGCGCGACGCCCCGGAATGACTGATATCAATGACTTACCTACTGTGCATGGGGTTGTTTCAATCACATGCCTCGCAGCGCCACCATTCGCCGGGAATCCATTTGACTCCGCCCCGATTCTGATTCGACTCCGCGCCATCCCCAACTTAAGGAAATCCGACACCAAATCGTCGCTTGTGCGGCACCCCAAAACTCCATCTAGTGCACACGCAAAACGAGTCCCACGACACCTTGCGTGAACGGAACAGGACTCCGAGGGGAGTCAGCGATTCGGCCGCGATTCGTTCTAGAGTCGTTCCGAAGCTTAAAGGATGAGGAAAAAGCGTCGCAAAGTGAGACAGTTGCGCGAGGTTTGGGGAAGCTGCTCCCACACACCAGGTGTCATCGCCCGGCTTGACCGGGCGATCCAGTACGCCGAGGCGGTTGTGGTTGAGCGGATGGGCCGCGGCGTACTGGATGCCCCGGTCAAGCCGGGGCATGACAGTCGTATGCCTGGCCACGTGCAGCATTCGGAGACATAGCCGACACCTCAGCACCACCCCGCCCCATCAAGCCCTGACATTCGCCCAATCAGCCATTACCTAATCCGGCAGACATGGCCTTTCCTCCCTCCTCCTTTGCTTCCGAGCGCGTGCCCGGCGCTGGCGTCACTGCGGTGCTCGGGCCGACCAACACCGGCAAGACCCATCTCGCCATCGAACGGATGCTCGCGCATTCCTCGGGGCTGATCGGCCTGCCGCTGCGCCTGCTCGCGCGCGAGGTCTATAACAAGATCGTCGCCCGCGTCGGCCCCGAGGCTGTCGCGCTTGTCACGGGCGAGGAGAAGATCAAGCCGAAGAGCCCGCGCTATTGGGTGTCGACCGTCGAGGCGATGCCGCGCGATTTGGATGTCTCCTTCCTCGCCGTCGACGAGATCCAGATCGCCTCCGACCTCGAACGCGGCCACGTCTTCACCGACCGCATCCTCAATCGCCGCGGCCGCGACGAGACGCTGCTGCTGGGTGCTGCGACGATGCGCCCGATCATCGAGCGGCTGTTGCCCGGCGTCTCCATGATCACGCGGCCGCGCCTGTCGCAGCTGGAATTCGCCGGCGACCGCAAGATCACGCGCCAGCCGCGCCGCACCGCCATCGTCGCCTTCTCCGCCGACGAGGTCTACGCCATCGCCGAGCTGATCAAGCGCCAGCACGGCGGCGCCGCCGTGGTGCTGGGCTCGCTCTCGCCGCGCACACGCAATGCGCAGGTCGAGATGTTCCAGAACGGCGACGTCGATTATCTCGTCGCCACCGACGCCGTCGGCATGGGCCTCAATCTCGACGTCGACCACGTCGCCTTCGCCTCCGACCGCAAGTTCGACGGCTTTCAGTTCCGAAGGCTGACGCCGGCCGAGTTCGCGCAAGTCGCCGGCCGCGCCGGCCGTGCCACGCGCAACGGCACGTTCGGTACGACGGGCCGCTGCGGCCCGTTCGAGCCCGAGCTCGTGAACGCGCTCCAGAACCACATCTTCGATCCCGTGAAGATGCTGCAATGGCGCAATTCGAAGCTGGATTTCTCCTCCCTCGGCGCGCTCCAGGTCTCGCTGAACCTCGCCCCCGGCCACGAGACGCTGACACGGGCGCCGATCGCCGAGGACATGCGCGTGCTCGACCACGCCGCCCGCGACGTCGAGGTGCGCGATATCGCGCATGGCAAGGCCGCCGTCGAGCGGCTGTGGGAAGCCTGCCAGGTCCCGGACTACCGGAAACTGTCGCCGGCCGCCCATGCCGAGCTGGTGACGACGCTCTACGGCTTCCTGATGCGGAAGGGCTGCATCCCCGATTCCTGGTTCGCGGCCCAAATCGACCAGGCCGACCGCATCGACGGCGACATCGACACGCTGTCGGCCAGAATCGCGCAGATCCGCACCTGGACCTTCGTCGCCAACCGCCCGGACTGGCTGAAAGACCCCGAACGCTGGCAGGGGACCGCGCGCGAGGTCGAAAATAAATTATCGGATGCGCTCCACGAACGCTTGACTGAGCGTTTCGTTGATCGCCGGACCAGTGTATTGATGCGCCGCCTGCGGGAGAACACGAGCTTGAATACGGAAATCGGCAAGACCGGCGAAGTTATCGTCGAAGGCCATGTCATCGGCCGCCTCGATGGCTTCACCTTTGCACCGGATGCGGCGGAAGCCGGCTCCGATGCGAAAGCCTTGCAGGCTGCCGCGCAAGCGGTGCTCGCCGGCGAGATCAATGCGCGCGCCGAAAAACTGGGCAACGCGCCGGACGACCAGTTCGTGCTGACCTCCGACGGCACCATCCGCTGGACCGGCGATGCTGTCGCGCGTCTGACGGCCGCAGAGGAGGCGCTGCATCCGCGCATCCGCATCATCTCGGATGAGCGCCTGACGGGCGGTCCCCGCGACAAGGTGCAGGCGCGGCTCGACCTCTGGCTCAAGACGCATATCGAAAAGCTGCTCGGGCCGATGTTCGAGCTGTCGAAGGCCGAAGACGTCACCGGTATCGCCCGCGGCATCGCCTATCAGCTGGTCGAGGCGCTGGGCGTGCTCGAGCGTCCGAAGATCGCCAACGAGCTGAAGGATCTCGACCAGCCCTCGCGCGCGACGCTGCGTAAGTACGGCGTCCGTTTCGGCGCCTATCACATCTATTTCCCCGGCATCCTCAAGCCCGCCGCGCGTGCGCTCGCTGCGCTCTTGTGGGCGCTGAAGCAGGACAATGTCGATCTCTCGGCGCTGTCGGGCGCCCAGCATCTGGCTTCATCGGGACGCACTTCGTTCCCGGTCGACAAGAGCTTGCCGCGCGACGCCTATCGCGTGCTCGGCTACAAGCAGGCCGGCGAGCGCGCCGTCCGCGTCGACATTCTGGAGCGCCTTGCGGACCTGATCCGTCCGGCACTCGCCTGGCGCGAGAATTCGCCGGGCGAAAAGCCCGGCGGCGCATTCGATGGCCGCGGCTTTGTGGTGACGCAGGCGATGACCTCGCTCACCGGCTCGGCGGGTGAGGACTTTGCTTCCGTGCTGCGCGCGCTCGGCTATCGCATGGAAAAGCGCGCGCCGCTGCCGCCGAAGCCGGCCGCGCCTGTTGCTGCGGAAACGCCGGCGGCTGAGGCCTCCACCGAGGCGCCTGCGACCGAAGAGGCGGCTGCGCCCGCGGATGCTGCGATCGAGGCCGTCACCGTCGAAGACGCGCCCGGCATGGAGCAGCATGACGAGCCCGCGCACGAAGGGCCGGCGCTCGAAGCCTCGCCCGAAGCGCCCGTCACACCAGAAGATGCGCCCGGCATCGCGCCGCCGGCGGAAGAGACCGCTGCACCGGCAGAGGCTGCCGCAGAAACCGCTCCCGCCGAGACCGCCGCAACGGAAGCCGCCGCATCTCCCAACGCTGCCCCGCCTGTCGAGGCGGCGCCGGCTGAAGCTGCCGCTGCGCCCGCCGAGCCCGAGCTCGTCGAAGTCTGGCGTCCCGGTGGCCGTCACGAGGATCGCAAGCCGCGTCACGAGCGTCATCGCCATCAGCGTCACCACAATCAGCGGCCGCAGCACGCGACCGCTGAGGCTGGTGCTGAAGGCGCCACGGCCGCGCCGGGCGAAGCCGCCGAAGGCGCGAAGCCGGGTGAGCGTCGTCACGGTGGTCATCGTCGCGACGGCGGCAGGGACTTCCGCAAGCCGCGCGAAGGTGGCGCCGAGGGCGCACCGCGTCAGGAAGGGCGCGACGACAGGAATCGCAGCTTCCAGGGTAAGGACCGCGACAAGGATCGCGATCGCAACCGCGACAACAAGAAGTTCGGCGGCGATCGTGACAAGGGCCGCGACAATCGTGGCCGTGACCGCGACAAGGGACGTGACCGCAGGGACCGCGAGTCCGGTCCGTCGCTGCGCCCCTACGCCTCGAGCGCTGCCCCGCGGGAGCGCGATCGTCCCGCCGACCCGAACTCGCCTTTCGCCAAGCTCGCTGCGCTGAAAGAGCAGCTTTCCGGTCGCAAGGAGTGATCCACGACCGAGCGGCAGCGCCTCGACAAATGGCTGTGGCACGCGCGGGTGGTGAAGGCGCGGACCTCGGCGGCTGAGCTCGTCGAGTCCGGCCACGTCCGCATCAACGGCACGCGCGAGACATCGCCCGGCCATGCGATCAAGATCGGCGACGTCATCACCGTCGCACTCGATCGCACCGTGCGCGTGCTGAAGGTGACCGGCTTCAACGAGCGCCGCGGCGACGCCGCCTCGGCGCGCGTGCTTTACGAGGAGCTCGGCGACGTAAAGCGCAATTAATTGCGCTCATCGTTCATTTCTTGGTCGATCAACCACATAAAGCCGTCATGATCGGAGCTTCCCGACCTTGCAGCGCGGGGCCATCCGCGCTACGCAAGCCGCGACTTTTAAGAGAGCTTTTCGGAGCGTTGGATGACTTACGTCGTCACTGAAAACTGCATCAAGTGCAAGTACACCGACTGCGTCGAGGTCTGCCCCGTCGACTGTTTCTACGAGGGCGAGAACATGCTGGTCATCCATCCCGACGAATGCATCGATTGCGGCGTGTGCGAGCCGGAATGTCCGGCGGACGCCATCAAGCCGGACACCGAGCCGGGTCTGGAAAAGTGGCTCGAGGTGAACTCCGAATACGCCAAGAGCTGGCCGAACATCACCCAGAAGAAAGAATCACCTGCCGACGCCGAGGAGTTCGACGGGCAGGCGGGCAAGTTCGAGAAATATTTTTCTAAGAACCCCGGCTCCGGAGACTAAAATCCGGCGCAAACTTAACCCTAATACCTTCGTCAGCGCCGAAAACCAGCCCCCAAGACCCCTAAATCATTGATTTTTGCGGGAAATGTGCTATATTGGGCACATTAAGCCGAACCCCGTCAGCCCCGTTGGCCCCTCTGGGTTCCCGTGAAACCAAATGTCGAAACAGGGGCGTGGCAGTTTCCGCGCGCAGGCTGTGTCACAGAAAACGCGTAAAAAGAGTACTTCAGCGAGGGCTTCCCATAAGGAGGCCAAAAAAGTCGCCGCGGCCAGCCGTAGCGCATCCAAGGGTCGGACCGCGACTAAGGCGCCGGCTGCAAAGTCCTCGAAGAAAAGAAGTGCAATGCCTAACAAGACTGCCAAACCGGCCGCGAAAGCGACCGTTGCCAAGCCTGCTGCTGCCAAGCCTGCTGTTGCCAAGGCTCCCGCTGCCAAGCCCGTTGCTCCGAAGGCTCCTGTTGCTGCCGCCCCTGCCAAGGCCCCCGTTGCTGCTGCCAAGCCGGCCGTGAAGGCTGCTGCACCTGCGCCGAAGGTCGAGGAAAAGAAGGTCGTGACCCAGCGTCAGGGCTTCAAGGCCAATGAATTCGTCGTCTATCCCGCTCACGGCGTCGGCCAGATCCTGGCCATCGAGGAGCAGGAGATCGCCGGTGCGAAGCTCGAGCTGTTCGTCATCAACTTCATCAAGGACAAGATGACGCTGCGCGTTCCGACCGCCAAGGTCGCCAATGTCGGCATGCGCAAGCTGTCCGAGCCGGCGCTGGTGAAGAAGGCGCTGGAGACCCTCAAGGGCCGCGCCCGCGTCAAGCGCACCATGTGGTCGCGCCGCGCCCAGGAATACGAAGCGAAGATCAACTCGGGCGACATCGTCGCGATCGCGGAAGTCGTGCGCGACCTCTATCGCTCGGAGTCGCAGCCGGAGCAGTCCTATAGCGAACGCCAGCTCTATGAAGCGGCGCTCGATCGCCTCTCCCGCGAGATCGCGGTGGTGCAGCACTCGACCGAGACCGAAGCGGTCAAGGAAATCGAGGCCCAGCTCGCCAAGAGCCCGCGCCGTGCCAATGCCAAGGCGGAAGCCGCCGATGGCGAAGGCGAGGCGGATGCCGAGGGCGATACCGACGATACCGATGGCGACGACACCACGGTCGCCGACGAGGCCGCGTAAGCATCTCGTCGCATCGATCGCAACAGATCAAAAGCCCGGCCGCTCGGCCGGGCTTTTTGTTTGGGTGCGTGATCCAACGGCGGCCGAGCCTCGCCTTGGTCACGCCCGCGGCTGGGTCCAGATCGCGATCGGCCGCTCGAGCCCGCGGATCGCCTGGGGATCGCGGGCGATCAACGATGCAAAGGCGTCGGCGGTGCTACCGAGCTCCAGCTTGGCGCGACTGACGAGGTCGTTGCTCGCCACCAGCGCGCAGTCGAGCTCGCGCGTCAGCCCCTCCAGTCGGCTTGCGGCATTGACGGTCGCACCGATCACGGCAAATTCCAGACAGGTGTGCCCGATATCGCCGAGCACCACCGGTCCGTAATGCAGGCCGAAGCTGACACGCATTGGCGGCTCACCCGATGCCGTTCGCTGCGCGCTCCATCGGTCCGCTGCCGCGATCATGGCCTGGGCACAGCGCAACGCGTTGCTGGCGTCGCGCGGGCCTGCGAAGGGGGTGCCGAATGTCGCCATCAGTCCATCGCCCAGATATTTGTCCAGCGTGCCCTCGTGGCGGAAAACCTCCTGCTCCATCAATCCGTGGAACTCGCGCAACGTCCGCACCACTTCGTCCGGAGAGCGCACATCGGCAAAGGCCGTGAAGCCGACGATGTCCACGAACAGCACCGCGATGTCCTGGGTGCGCACCTGCTTCAACGGCTCGTCGTGCTTCGATAATTCCGTGACGACATTGGGCGAGAAGTAGCGCGCAAGGTTGCCGCGTTCCCGCTCCACCGCGGCGTGTCTGATCAATAGATCATTGCTGCGGCGAACCGCGAGCGCCAGCGTTACGGCCACGATCAGGAAGACGACGATTTCCTGGATGCGGAGGCCGAATCCGATCGCAGTGGGTGAGATCAGCGCGAGCAGCCTGTGATCGCCGCCCACCGCCTCTGCAATGCGGGCGGTCAGCGCGGGATCGCGATCAGGTTGCCACCACACCCAGGCCGCGCCGATCGTCCAAAGCGCTGCCGTCCATGTTCCGACTGCAACCACGGTTCGCCAGGAATAGGCCAGCGTGGCGCCCGCGAGCAGCACGAAGAAGTAGATGAAGTTGCCGAAATGGTATTGCATCGCCACCGGCCAGTGCGTCGTGCCGAAGGGGTTCGGGACGACGATGACGAATGTGAGCAGCGCCAGATCGCAGAACAGAAGCGCCAATTCCGATCGCGATACGCCGACCCGCCCGACCCTGACCTGCGCCCAGCCGATCAGCGCGAACAGGCTGAGCAACGCCACGTAATAGAGCTGGTCCCATGCCGGGTTGATGGCTAGCAGCAGGCAGGCGATGACGGAGAGCGCGACATAGCGCGCCCGCACGGCCAGTTGCAGGCCCTCCCTCTTGCCGGCCTCGAGCGCTGCCTGTGCAAACTGAACGGTTTCGGTGTCGCGCTGACTGCGCGCAAGCGACGGCGCGGCGGACGAGCCGAGGCGCTCGACGAGCATTGTCACGGGGCGGTCTCCTCGCTTGGGCCGTTGCAGCACAGCGGCGGCCGTCAGCCACCGCATCGGGCACTCTAGTGATGCATGGCCGCGAGGTCATCAGCTCGCGCGAGTGTTTTCCTCCCCGCGCGGCGAACCGCTCACTTCACCGGCCGCTTCTCGAGCTTCCTCGCCAGCGTGCGCCGGTGCATGCCCAGGCGCCTTGCCGCTTCCGAGATGTTGAAATCCGTCTCGATCAGCGTCTGGTGGATCCGCTCCCATTCCAGCGTCTTGATCGAGGTCGGCCGCACGTCCAGCGCGACCTCGGCGTTGCCTTCGGCCTTGGTGAAGGCGGCTTCGATGTCGTCGGTGTTGGAGGGCTTTGCGAGGTAATGGCAGGCGCCAAGCTTGATGGCCTCGACGGCGGTCGAGATGCTGGCGAAGCCCGTCAGCACCACGATCAGCATCTCCTCATCGTGGGTATGCAGCAGCTCGACGCAGGCAAGCCCAGAGGCACCGCCGAGCTTGAGGTCGACCACGGCGTAGCCGAACGATCGGTCCTCAAGAACCTTCCGGACGTCCTCGATCGAAGCAGCGAGCACGACCTCGTAGCCGCGGCGCTCGAACGAGCGCTTCAGCGTGCGCGCAAAGCCTTCGTCGTCCTCGACGACGATGAGCGAACGGTCAGGCGTCAAAGCTGCCTCCGATCGCGAGCGTGGCGAGCGGCAGGGTCAGGCGTACGGTGGCGCCACGTTTCCTGTGGTTCTCCGCGGTCACGCTGCCCCCCAGCTTACGCACCACGTTGACCACCAGGAACAGGCCGAGCCCGCCGCCGGCGCGGCCCTTGCTCGACTGATAGGGCTTTCCGAGCTGGGCCAGCATTTCCGGCGCGAAGCCCGGGCCGCGGTCGCTGATCGAGAGCACCAGATTGTCGCCTTCGCGCTCGGCGAGCAGTTCCACCCATTCGCGCGAGACTTCATAGGCATTGTCGAGCACGTTGAAGATCACCTGCTTCAGCGCGACGTCCGAGACGATCGCGACATCCTCACCAAAGGTGTTGGTGAAATAGAGCGTCCGCGCCGAGCGGGCGTCGCGCCATTCCTCGACCAGCGCGGTGACGAAGGCGGTCACGGTCGTCGGCGAGGATCCTTCGCCGCGCGCCTCGCCGGCCGATACCAGAATCCCCGTTACGATGCTTTTGCAGCGTTGCAGGGAGGTCTCCATCTCCGTGAGATCTTCTGCGAGCTCCTGATCGGCGACGAGATCGGGCATGCGGCGCCAGTCGCTGAGGATGACGGAGAGCGAGGCGAGCGGCGTGCCGAGCTCATGTGCCGCGCCGGAGGCGAGCAGGCCCATGCGGACGATGTGGTCCTGCTCGGCGGCATGCTGGCGCAGCGCCGCCAGATGCGCGTCGCGCTGGCGCAAATTCCTGTTGATGCGGGTGACGAACACGACCAGCAGCACGGCGTTGAGAACGAAGCCCAGCAGCATGCCGGTGACGGTGAGCGTGTAGGTCTCGCTGAGGGGATTTGGCGGCAGGTCGAGCGGTCGGTAGGCCATGGTCAGCCACACGAAGCTCGCGCAGCTCAGTGCCACCAGCGACCAGGTCGAGCGGGCATCGAGCAGCACCGCGCCGAGCGTGACCTGGAGCAGGAACAGCGAGGTGAAGGGATTGGTCGCGCCGCCGCTGAGATAGAGCTGTGCAGTCAGCGCCGCGACGTCGAGCATCAGCGCGACCAGCAGCTCGTTGTTGGTGATCGCGGCGCGATGGCGCACCCAGACCAGGCTTGAGACGTTGAGCAGCACCAACGCGCCGATCACCGCGCCCATGCGGGTCAGGGGCAGGGGAATGCCAAGCCAAAAATGCACGCCGCCGATGGTCACGATCTGGCCGACCACCGCGGTCCAGCGCAGCTGGATCAGCAGCGCCATGTTCTTGCGGTTGGTCTCGTCGTCGGTGGGGGCAGCGCCGATCAGCTCGCTGCGCGCGTCCGCCTGCGATTGCAGCGTGACAGCCGGCTCGCCCAAACTAGTCCCGTCGTCAGGTCGGTTCGACGATCGTTCCAGCATCTGATCCCGTCCTGCGGGCGGAGGCGTCTGGGCCGCCGGCCGGTTCGTGGACGAAGCGTTGGCGGCGGAACAGCCCGCCGCGAAATGTGACGAAAAGTCTACCAGCCAGCATGAAAGCCAGGGCAAACCACGTCAGCGCGTAGATCAGGTGGTTATTGGGAAAGCGGATCACGGTCAATCCGCCGATGGGACCGCCAGCGGATTGTGATCCGGCGTCCGCATCGATGAAAAAGGGCGCCACATTCTGGAGATCGCGGGCCGCCGCAATCGCGGCGACATCCCGCGAATACCAGCGGTTGTGCTGAGGCACGTTGTCCCTGAGGAATCCGCCCTTCGGCTCGGTGACGCGCAAGAGGCCTGCGACCACGACCCGGCCGTCCGGATTGCCGCCCTGGCGCGTCGATGGGTCACGCCGCTCCGACGGCACGAAGCCGCGGTTGATCAGGACTGTCGTGCCGTCATCGCGCTGGAGCGGCGTCAGCACCCAATAGCCAGGGCCTTCCTCGGTGACGGCCTGAACGAGGGTCTCGCGGTCGTGCAGGAAGCGGCCGGAGACGTCGACATGCCGGTATTCGTCGTTTGCGGCACTGATGGTCGGCCATGAAGTCCGCGAGGGGAGCGGCTGCGCCGGGGCGTGGACGCGCTGCTCGACCCGGTCGATCAGCGCCAGCTTCCAGGCGCGGCGCTCGACCTGCCAGACGCCGAGGGCCATCAAAACGACGAAAGCGATGAGCGAGAGGACCGTGAGCCACAAGGAGGGGCGATGCGCTGCGCTTGCGGGGCTGCGCGGTTCGTTATCCCTCTGGCTCACGGGATCGCTCACTTCATTCCCGTCATCTCGTGGATCGGCATCATGTTGCTGTTGAGGTGGTTCATCACCCACAGCGAACCCGACAGCGCGATCACCACCATGACGATGGTGAAGATCAACGCCATCATGCTCCAGCCGTTCTCGGACTTGGGGCTCATGTGCAGGAAGTAGATCATGTGCACGACGATCTGCACGACCGCGAAGGCCATGATGACCAGCGCGGTGATCTGCTTGCTCGGCAGCGTGCCGCTCATCACCAGCCAGAACGGGATCGCGGTCAGCACCACCGAGAGCACGAAGCCGAGCATGTAGCCCGAGAAGGTGCTTTGGGCGTGGCCGTCGTCGTGGTGATGGTCGCCCGCGTGCGCGGCGTGGGTATCGGTGCTCATCGCAGAACTCCCAGGAGATAGACGAAGGTGAAGACGCCGATCCAGACCACGTCGAGGAAGTGCCAGAACATCGACAGGCACATCAGGCGGCGGCGGTTGGCCTCGATCAGGCCGAAACGCCAGACCTGCACCATGAGGGTCACCAGCCAGATCAGGCCGCAGGAGACGTGCAGGCCGTGGGTACCGACCAGGGTGAAGAAGGCGGACAGGAAGGCGCTGCGCTGGGGCGTTGCGCCCTCATGGATCATGTGGGCGAACTCGGTGAGCTCGATGCCGATGAAGGCGGCGCCGAACAGGCCGGTGATCAGGAGCCACATCTGCGTCTGCGCGATCTTGTTCTGCTGCATCGTCAGCATGGCAAAACCGTAGGTGATCGACGACAGCAGCAGCATCGAGGTGTTCACTGCGACCAGGTTGAGGTCGAACAGGTCCTTCGGCGCGGGGCCGGCGGCGTAGTTGGCGCCGAGTACGCCGAAGGCGGCGAACAGCATCGCGAAGATGAGACAGTCGCTCATCAGGTAGATCCAGAAGCCGAGCGAGGTGCTGTAGCCTTCCGGATGCGGATGTTCGTCGGCGAGGTAGAAGACCGGTTCGCCGGTCTGGGCGGGATTGACAGCGACAGTCATTTACTTGGCTCCGGCGAGCAGTTTGGTGCGCGAGTCCTCGGTCCGGATGACGTCATCAGCCGGAATGTCGAAGTCGCGGTGATAGTTGAAGGTGTGACCGATCCCGACGGCGAGCATCGCGACGAAGCTCAAGGCGGCCAGCCACCACATGTACCAGATCAGACCAAAACCCATCGCGGTGGCGAAGCCGGCGAGGATGATGCCGGTGCCGGTGCTGCGGGGCATGTGGATCGATTTGAATCCCATGAGCGGACGCTGATAGCCGCGCTTCTTCATGTCCCACCAGGCGTCATTGTCGTGAACGACGGGGGTAAAGGCGAAGTTGTAGTCCGGCGGCGGCGAGGAGGTCGCCCATTCCAGCGTGCGCGCATCCCAGGGATCGCCGGTTACGTCCTTGAGCTGCTCGCGCTTGAGGAAGGAGACCGCGAACTGCATCAGCATCGAGAGAATGCCGAGGAAGACGAGGCCGGCGCCGATCGCGGCGATGACAAACCAGATCTGAAGCGAGGGATCGTCGAAAACGCGCAGGCGGCGGGTCACGCCCATCAGGCCGAGCACGTAGAGCGGCATGAAGGCCATGTAGAAGCCGGTGACCCAGAACCAGAACGACATCTTGCCCCAGAACGGATCGAGCTTGAAGCCGAATGCCTTCGGGAACCAGTAGTTGATGCCGGCGAACGCTCCGAACACCACGCCGCCAATGATCACGTTGTGGAAGTGCGCGATCAGGAACAGGCTGTTGTGCAGCACGAAGTCGGCCGGCGGCACCGCGAGCAGAACGCCGGTCATGCCGCCGATCACGAAGGTCAGCATGAAGGCAATCGTCCACATCATCGGCAGCTCGTAGCGGATGCGGCCGCGATACATCGTGAACAGCCAGTTGAACATCTTCGCGCCCGTCGGGATCGAGATGATCATCGTGGTGATGCCGAAGAACGAGTTGACGCTGGCACCCGAGCCCATCGTGAAGAAGTGGTGCAGCCACACCAGGTACGACAGGATGGTGATGACGACCGTGGCGTAGACCATCGAGGTGTAGCCGAACAGCCGCTTGCCGGAGAAGGTCGAGGTGACTTCCGAGAAGATGCCGAAGGCGGGCAGAACCAGGATGTAGACCTCAGGGTGACCCCAGATCCAGATCAGGTTCACGTACATCATCGGGCTGCCGCCGAAATCGTTGGTGAAGAAGTTGGTGCCGACATAGCGATCGAGCGAGAGCAGCGCGAGCACGACGGTCAGGACGGGGAAGGAGGCGACGATCAGGATGTTGGTGCAGAGCGAGGTCCAGGTGAACACCGGCATCCGCATCATGGTCATGCCGGGGCAGCGCAGCTTGACGATGGTGCAGATCAGGTTGATGCCCGACAAGGTCGTTCCGACGCCGGCGACCTGCAGCGCCCAGATGTAATAGTCGACGCCGACATCAGGACTGTAGCCGATGTTCGACAGCGGCGGATAAGCCAGCCACCCGGTGCGGGCGAATTCGCCGATGAACAGCGAGGCCATCACCAGTACCGCACCGCCGACCGTCATCCAGAAGCTGAAATTGTTCAGGAACGGGAACGACACGTCGCGGGCGCCGATCTGGAGCGGCACGACATAGTTCATCAGCCCGGTCACCAGCGGCATCGCCACGAAGAAGATCATGATCACGCCGTGGGCTGTGAAGACCTGGTCGTAGTGATGGGCGGGCAGGAAGCCTTCCGAGCCGTTGAATGCGAGTGCCTGCTGCGCGCGCATCATCAGGGCGTCGGCGAAGCCGCGCAGCAGCATCACGATGCCGAGGATCATGTACATGATGCCGATGCGCTTGTGGTCCACCGTGGTGAACCACTCGCGCCACAGATAGCCCCAGAGGCGGAAATAGGTGAGGCCGGCGAGCAGCGTGACGCCGCCGAGCGCGACCATCACGAAGGTGCCGACGAGGATCGGCTCGTGGAACGGCAGCGAATCGATGCCGAGACGGCCGAAGATGAACTTGAGAAGATCAGGAGACATGCTGGATCTCTTTAGGAGTCTGACTTCGGACGCTGTCCGATGAAGAAGGACGAGGACTTCAGCGGCGCAAAAGTCGGCCGCTTCAGGCCGGCGCCGGTGAGCGGCGCGGTGTCGAGCGGCGCCTTGATCGACGCCGTGGTCTGGCCTTGCGGCGCCTCCGGCGTGCAGGTGCCGGCGACGAAGACAGGCTCGGGACCGAGCACGGTGCCGCGGCGCGCGTACTTGTCGTAGGAGAGCGGCAGGGTGTTGTTCAGGCCCTCATGGCCGTTGCCGCCCTTGGCGTCGATCGCCATCATCTCGCTCTGGCACATCTTGCCGGTCTCGACGCACATGTTGAGGATCAGGCGATAGAGATCGGCATCGACCGTGCCCCAGCGGCGCACCGGCTCGTTCTCGCTGGGCTTCTCGAGCTGGAGATATTCGGCGCGGCCGAGCGAGCCGCCGGCCGATTTGGCTTGCGCGACCCAGGCGTCAAATCCCTTGTCGTCAAGTCCGTGGAAGTTGAAGTGCATGCCGGAGAAGCCGGCGCCGCTGTAGTTCGCCGAAAAACCCCTGTAAGTGCCGGCGTGGTTGATCACAGCGTGGAGCGATGTCTCCATGCCCGGCATCGCATAGATCTGTCCGGCGAGCGCTGGAATGTAGAACGAGTTCATCACCGATGACGCGGTGATGTGGAAATTGATCGGGCGGTCAACCGGCGCTGCGAGCTCGTTGACGGTGGCGATGCCGTAGTCGGGGTAGATAAAGAGCCACTTCCAGTCGAGCGCGACGACATCGACGTCGAGCGGAGCCTTGGACTGGTCGACGGCACGCTCCGCATGGATGCGGCCGATGTTGCGGTAGGGGTCGAGCAGATGCGTGCCCATCCAGGTCAGCGCGCCCAGGCAAACGATGATCAGTAGCGGCGCCGACCAGATCACCAGCTCGAGCTTGGTCGAGTGGTCCCAATCCGGCTCGTAGCGGGCGGATGTGTTGGACTGGCGGTAGCGCCAGGCGAACAGCACCGTCAGCGCCATCACGGGGACGACGATCAGGAGCATCAGGACGGTGGAGATGATGACGAGGTCGCGCTGTTGCGCCGCGATATCGCCGGCTGGCGCCAGCACGATGTAGTTGCAGCCGCTGAGGGCGGCTGCCAGGGGTAGCAGCGCCAGGATCTTGAGACGGGACACGGGCCGAGCCTTATGAGAATGAGTTTCCTTTGCGGGGCCAATGGGTAGCTGCGGCGCAGCAATCCGGACATTGGACAATTTGTCCAATGTTGCACTGCGGGATGTTGGGTCAAACAGGGCGAGATTGGCTGGCGTTTCGCCGGGCGGTCGGCTTTGGTTTTCAGGACGTTAAGGGCGCACGCATGGCGACGGCACAGACCCCCGCAATGGCGGATATCCACTCGGGCGAGCACGGCCACGACCAGGCCAGTCCCGGCGAGATCGCCATCGGCGTCATCATCGGCCGCACCTCGGAGTTCTTCGACTTCTTCGTCTACGCCATCGCCTCGGTGATCGTGTTCCCGCGCCTGGTGTTCCCGTTCACGAGCGAGCTGACCGGCACCCTCTATTCCTTCATGATCTTCGCGTTGGCCTTCATCGCCCGGCCGATCGGGACCGTCATTTTCATGACGGTCGACCGCGAATACGGCAAGACGGCCAAGCTGGTCTCGGCGCTGTTCCTGCTCGGCACCGCCACCGTTGCGCTGGCGTTCCTGCCCGGCTATTCCGAGATCGGCGCGGCCGCGATCTGGCTGCTGGCGCTGGCGCGTCTCGCGCAGGGTCTGGCCTGGGGCGGCGCCTGGGACGGCATGGCCTCGCTGCTGGCACTGAATGCGCCGGCCTCCCAGCGCGGCTGGTACGCGATGGTGCCGCAGCTCGGCGCTCCGCTCGGTCTGATCGTGGCGAGCGCACTGTTCGCCTATTTCGCCGGCAACCTCTCGGCGGACGATTTCTTCGACTGGGGCTGGCGCTATCCGTTCTTCGTCGCTTTTGCCATCAACGTCGTGGCGCTGTTTGCGCGCCTGCGCATGGTGACGACTGAGGAATATGCCTCGTTGTTCGAGACCCGCGAACTGCAGCCCTCGCGCATCTCCGACACCGTTGCCCGTGAAGGTCACAACATCATGCTCGGCGCGTTCGCGCCGCTGGCAAGCTTCGCGCTGTTCCACATGGTCACGGTGTTCCCGCTGTCCTGGGTGTTCCTGTTCACCCGGGAAAGCCCGGTGCGCTTTCTGATCATCGAGATCGTCGCCGCCGTGTTCGGCGTCGCCGCGATCGTGGCCTCCGGCATCATCGCCGACCGCGTCGGCCGCAAATCGCTGCTGATGGGATCGGCGATCGCGATCGCGATCTACAGCGGCTTTGCCCCGCAGCTGCTCGATGCCGGTGCGTTCGGCGAGACCATCTACATGGTGATAGGCTTCATCCTGCTCGGCCTCTCCTTCGGCCAGTCCTCGGGCGCGATCGCCTCGAACTTCAAGCAGATGTATCGCTACACGGCGTCCGCCCTGACGTCCGACATGGCCTGGCTGTTCGGCGCCGGCTTCGCCCCGCTGGTGGCGCTGCTGCTCGCCACCAATCTCGGCGTCATCGCCTCGGGTGCCTACCTGCTCTCGGGCGCGTTCTGGACCCTGCTCGCGCTCTGGCTCAGTGGCCAGCGCGAGGCGGGCGACATGGACGCGGGCGAATCCTCGAACTGACGGGAATAAAAATTGGGCCGGACGATCCTGTTTGCTGCCGCAAACAGGAGCTCACATGAACGTTCGGTCCGTTTCCGTCTTTCCGCCAAGCGCGACAAGCCTGGCTCTCGCGATACTTTCGATTGCGCTTCTGAGCGCAGTCAGCCCTGCCGGCGCGACCGGCAATGCCGCGCGAGGGCAGACGCTCTACAAGGGCTGCGCAGACTGCCACTCGATCAATGAGAACGGCGTCGGGCCGATGCACAAGGGCGTCGTCGGCCGCAAGGCGGGCAGCGTCGCCGGCTACGATTACTCGCCCGATTTGAAGAACTCCGGCATCGTCTGGACCGAGGACAATCTCGACAAATGGCTGACCGGGCCGCAGGCCATGGTGCCTGAGACCAAGATGTTCTTCGATGTGCCGGATGCGCAGGATCGCGCCGATATCATCGCGTATTTGAAAGAAAAGGCGAAGTAGAGCGGCGCCTCAGTCCGTCACGATCTTCACGCGGTCGCGGACCTTCACCTGCGCGGTGCGGTCGAGCCCGTTCAGCACGCGGAAGCGTTCGGCGGGATGATCGACGCCTGCCATGCGGTGGGACAGCGATTCCACGGTGTCGCCGGGCTGCACCGTGATGACCTTGATGCGCAGCGGACGTGCGGCCTGGATCTCCTCGAGGGTCAGGCGGCGGAATGAATTGACGGTCTCGCGCGCATTGCGCTCGCTCTCGGTCGACTTCTGCCGCGTGGCGAAGATGAAGCGATAGACGTCGCTGCCGAAGCGCAGCGCATAGACCTTGAACTGCCACTGGTCGCCTTTGGCGGTGGCGGACGCGGCCGGGAATCCGTTGATGGTCAGGTCTTCGGTGGAGGCCTTCTCGACGCCTTCCATCCAGCCGGAATTCAGATAGTCGCCGAGCGACTGTTCGGCCGGCACGCGCACGACGTCGAAGCGCATCGCCTGCGAGCCGCCCTCGCGCACGCCGATCACCGCCTGTGCGGTGTTGTCGAGCGTGAAATTATCAGGCGCCTGAAAGGTGAAGCCGAGCTTCGGATGCAGGAAACGCCGGCCGCGGACAAAGCCCTCGCTGGGGTCTTCGCCATAGACCAGGTTGTCGATCGCGGCGAGATAGCTCTCGCGGTCGCGCTCGGCGCCCTCGGGCGCCACATATTGCCGTGCGATCATCTGCGCGTTCTGCACGCGTTCGGGCGTTGCCGGATGGGACGAGGTGAAATCCTGCGCGCGAGGATCGAGCGAGCTCTTGCCAGCTTTGAGCTCGGCATTGCGCTCCATCGCCGAGAGGAAGCGGGCCGCACCATAGGGATCGAAATGCGCCTTGGCGGAGATGCCGACGCCGATGCCGTCAGCCTCGAATTCCTGGTTGCGCGAAAAGCTCGCCATGGTGAGCTTGGTCTTGGCGAGCGCGAGCGCGGTCAGATCAGGGTCGGTGCTCATGTCGGTGACGACGCGGGTGACGATCGCGGCCTGGCGGGCCTGGTCCTCGCGCATCGCGGCGTGCTTGGACAGCACATGCGCCATCTCGTGGCTGAGCACGGAGGACAATTCGGAGGTATCGCTGGCCAGCGCCAGCAGGCCGCGGGTCACGTAGAGCTGGCCGTTCGGCAGCGCGAAGGCGTTCACAGCGCCGGAATTGAGGATGGTGACCTTGTAGCCCTGATCAGGGCGATCGGAGGCGGCAACGAGGCGGTCGACAGTCTTGCTGACCAGTGATTCGAGCCTGGGATCGTCGTAAGTGCCGCCATAGCTCGCCAGGATGCGCTCGTGTTCCTTTTCGGTAGCGGGGGTCTGGGCGACAGCCGGTTTCGGCTTGGGCATCGCCACGGTTGCCGGGGTCGCTGCCGTCTGGAACCGGCCCATATCGCCACAACCGGCCAGGCCCGTGCCCAGCAGCAGGCAAAGCGCTGCCGGCGCAGCCCGAAGGCGGCGTGCTTCGCCCTTCTTGTGCTGTTCTAGCACCCCATTCACGTCGCTTAACCCGTGCCCGGCCCTATCTTAAGGCCTTACCCCAATAGGCTCGTTTGCGCCCAGCAATTCAACCTGTCCCAAGAGACGTACGTCGATACGCGGCCCCGCAGTCCCCTCAACCCAGCCCCGAACGCGGATACGACGATTTTCCAGGGACTTAAGGGGCATTCCGGCGTTTTCGAACGCCGGCAGATTGCGCTTTGAAATAGTCACCGCAAAGCCGTGTGTCCAGTTCCGTCCGAAGTTGAGGTAGGTCATTGCCCCAGCTTGCCGGACCGACAGGACTTTGCCCTCGACCACCATAAAGCGCCCGATCCCGGCCAAAATATCGTCCGGACTTTCCGCGTTTTTTATGGCCGACGGGTCAGCCCAGCTGCCCTTTTTTTGGCGCCGCGCCTCAGCCTCCGACGCCATCAGGGCAGCAGCACAATCCTTGTCGGAGATTTCGGCCGAGACGAGGGCATCGCCCTGGGCGAGAAGCATCGATTGAACCGAGATGTCGCTCTCGCCGATGAATACCAATGCGTCCTGGCGACCATAGCGGTCGGGTGTGTCATCGGTGCCGCGCAGGACGACATCGCGGCCGACGAGCAGCGAGGTCAGCGCCTGCCTGGTCGTTGCCGTCGCCTCGACGCCGGTGAGACGGACTTCGCGGCCGTCATCGAGACGCACGCTGTGAGCATCGGTGACCGCCGCGACCCGGCCCTCGCCTTGTGCTTCGAATTGGCACGGCGTCGCGAACGCGGGGTGACCGGCGAAGAGAAACAATCCGACGATAAGGTGAAGCCGTTGCGTCACGAGACCCGGAGAGGTTGCGTTGTGCTCTAGCTTTACCCCAAGTGTATTGGGTCGCGAAGACGTTTCCTCACACTCCGTCATTGCGAGGAGCGAAGCGACGAAGCAATCCAGAGTCTCTTCTCGGTGGGATTCTGGATTGCTTCGCTTCCGCCGTCGCTCTTCGAGCTATGGCGGACAAGGCGCTCGCAATGACGTGGAGACATTTGTTCGCATCCCACCATTCCGCTTTGCGGAAAACACGCGCGCCAATCGTGCTCTCGTGACGCGCCTCGCGCTTGCTGCGCTCTCGCGCATGCGGCATGATTGCGGGAATAGCAAGATCAAGCCGCCATTCAGAGCAAGGCGATCAAGGGAGGTTGTTTTCAATGAAGTCGATTTTGTCGGGCATTTTTGCCGCCGCGTTTGCCCTCAGCGCGAGCGCTGTGCAGGCCCAGGACAAGCCTCCCCTCAAGATCGGCGGCATCCTCGACATGTCGAGCCTCTATGCCGACATCACCGGCCCCGGCAGCGAGACCGCAGCCAAGATGGCGGTGGAAGATTTCGGCGGCGAGGTGCTCGGACGCAAGATCCAGGTGCTGGCGGCCGACCATCAGAACAAGGCCGACCTCTCCGCCAACATCGCGCGCGACATGCTCGACAATCAGGGCGTCGAGATGATCTACGACGTCGCGGCCTCCGCGACCGCGCTTGCCGCTGGTGAGATCGCGAAGGCGCGTAACAAGATCATCATCTTCAACGGCCCGGGCTCGATCCGTCTCAGCAACGAGGCCTGCGGGCCCACCACGATCCACTACGTGTTCGACACCTATGGGCAGGCCAATGTGACCGGCCTCGCAGCCGTGAAGTCGGGCCTCGACACCTGGTTCTTCCTCACCGCCGACTATGCCTTCGGCCAGGATCTGGAGAAGGACACCAGCGCCGTCGTCACCAAGACCGGCGGCAAGGTGCTCGGAAGCGTGCGCCATCCGCTCAACACGTCGGATTTCTCGTCGTTCCTGCTTCAAGCGCAGGCCTCGAAAGCCAAGGTGATCGGGCTCGCCAATGCCGGCGGCGACACCGTCAATGCCATCAAGCAGTCGGCCGAGTTCGGCATCATGAAAGGCGGCCAGAAGGTCTCGCCGCTGCTGGCCTTCGTCACTGACATCGACTCGATCGGGCTTGAGACCGCGCAGGGCCTGCTACTGGCCGAAGCCTTCTACTGGGACATGAACGACGAGACGCGCGCCTTCTCGAAGCGCTTTCAGGAACGCGTCAAGCGGCCGCCGACCTCGGCGCAGGCCGGCGTCTATTCCTCCGTCATGCACTATCTGAAGGCGGTGAAGACGGCGGGCACGACGGATGCGGCCGCGGTGATGAAGGTGATGAAGGACACGCCGATCAACGACTTCTTCGCTCATAACGGCAAGATCCGCGAGGACGGCCGCATGGTGCACGACATGTACCTGTTCGAGGTCAAGAAGCCGTCGGAATCGAAAGGCCGCTGGGACGACTACAAGCTGCTCGCCACCGTGCCCGGCAGCGAAGCGTTCCAGTCGCTGGAGCAATCGCGCTGTCCGCTGGTGAAGAAATAGTCACCGTCATTGCGAGGAGCGCAGCGACGAAGCAATCCAGACTGCCTCCGCAGAAGCATTCCTGGATCGCTTCGCTTCGCTCGCAATGACGAGTGTGGTAACAGCCCGGTCAAACAAACAACAAGGGAGACGCCCCATGAACGACATGGTCCTGCAAAAGCTCGAAGGCGGGCTGCTCACCATCACCATGAACCGGCCGGAGCGGAAGAATGCGCTCAATCCCGAGATGGTCGCAGGGCTGGTCGAGGCGGCGCGGCACGCGGCCGACGATCCCGAGGTGCGCGCGGTGCTGTTCAAGGGCGCTGGCGGTTCGTTCTGCGTCGGCGGTGACGTCAAGTCGATGGCGGCCGGCCGCGCACCCCTGCCGTTCGAGCAGAAGCTTGCGAATCTCCGCCGCGGCATGGAGGTCTCGCGCATTTTGCACCAGATGCCGAAGCCTGTGGTGGCGCAGCTCGACGGCGCCGCGGCCGGCGCCGGTCTGTCGATGGCGCTGTCGTGCGATCTGCGTGTTGCCTCCGAATCCTGCAAGATCACGACCGCCTTCGCCAAGGTCGGCTTCTCCGGCGATTACGGCGGCACGTATTTCCTGACCCAGCTGCTCGGCAGCGCGCGGGCGCGCGAGCTCTATCTGACCTCGCCAGTGCTGACCGCCAGGGAAGCGCATGCGATCGGCATGGTGACCAGGGTCGTGCCCGACGCCGAGATCGACACTGCCGCGCACGAGCTCGCGATGTCGCTGGCGCAGGGGCCGTCGATCGCGCTCGGCTTCATCAAGCGTAACATCAACAACGCGGAGCATCTTCCGCTGGAGGATTGCTTCGACGGCGAGGCGATCCACCACACCCGCTGCAGCGACACCGAGGATCACAAGGAGGCCGCGAAGGCTTTCGTCGAGAAGCGCAAGCCGGCTTTCAAGGGCGCATGACGATGGCGCCCTATATGCGGCTGCGGCAGATTTGTCTGGTCGCGCCGCAGCTCGCGCCTGTCATCTCAGATATTTCCGAGATCATGGGCCTTTCCGTCTGTTATCGCGACGGCAATGTCGCCAAATACGGCCTGGAGAACGCGCTGCTCCCGGTCGATACGATCCTGCTGGAGGTGGTCGCGCCGTTCAAGGACGGCACCACGGCCGGTCGCTTTATCGAGAAGACCGGCGGCCGCGGCGGCTACATGGCGATCTTCTGCTGCAACGATCCGGATGAGCGCGGCCGCAACGCCAACGCGCTTGGCGTGCGCACCGCCAACGTGATCGACCACGCGCCCTATCACGGCGTCCAGCTCCATCCCCGCGATTGCCGCGCGGCCTTTATCGAGTTCAACCACACTGAGGGCAGCGACGACATTCTGGGTGCCTATCCGCCGGCCGGGCCCGACTGGCAAGACTACATCCGCAGGGATGTGACGCAGGCGTTGACGGCGGTGGAGATGCAGAGCCCCGACCCTCACGGCCTGGCGACGCATTGGGGTAAGATCATCGGGGTTGCAGTTAGCGGCGACGCCGAATTGAAGCTGCCTAACGCAACCTTCCGTTTCGTGAAGGGCGCCAGCGAGATCATGAGCGCGCTGGAGTTTCGGGTGGCTGACGTCGCGGGCGTGCTGCATGCAGCCAGGGAAAAGGGGCTCGCAGTTGCGGGCAACGAATTCCTGCTGGGCGGCGTGACGTTCCGCGTTGGTTGATTTCAGGAATCCGTCACCCTGAGGTGCTCGCCTCTGCGGCGAGCCTCGAAGGGCGACGGCCACCAGGCCGGGCCGTTCATCCTTCGAGGCTTCCAGCACGGTGCTGTGCACCGCGCTGCTCGCACCTAGGATGACGGGTTGAGCTAGCCGCGAAGAGCCGTAGAGAGCGCAATCACCGCCCCTTAAAATTCGCCACGCGACGTTCTTCTGTCGCCTTCACGCCTTCCTTGAAATCCTCAGTCGCCCGCAGGCGGGTCTGTTCGGCGAGCTCGTGATTGGTCGCGGCCATCACGCGGTCAGCGAGGCCTGCGCGCATCGTGGCACGGGTGGAGAGCAGGCCGAGGGGCGAGCATTCTGCAATCTCGCCGGCGAGCTTCATCGCGGCCGCTTTGACCTGATCCTGCGGCACCAGCTCGTTGGCGAGGCCCCACTTGTAGGCCTCTTCGCCGGTGACGCGGCGGCTGGTGTAGAACATCAGCTCGGCGTTGTTCTTGCCGATCAGCTCAGGCAGTGTGGTCGTCAGTCCGAAGCCGGGATGGAAACCGAGCTTGGTGAAGTTCGCGGAGAAGCGCGCTTCGGGGCAGGTGACGCGGAAGTCCGCTGAAACGGCTAGCCCGAGGCCGCCGCCAATGGCCGCGCCCTGCACGGCGGCAACGATCGGCTTCTTGGCGCGGAAGATGCGCACGGCCTGGATGTAGAGATGGTTGATCGGGCCGAGACTGTCGGCCGGGTCCCCCTTGGCCTTTTTCTCGGCCTCCTGCGCTTCCTGTGCCTGCCGCGCGGGATCGCCAAAATTGGCGCCGGCACAGAACGCCTTGCCTTGCGCGGAGAGAACGGAGGCTCGGATCTCGATATCGCGGTCGAACTCATCGAGCGCATCGGCAATCTGGTTGATCAGCGAGATGTCGAAGAAGTTCAGCGGCGGGCGGCGGATTTCGATGGTGCCGACGTGCCCGACCTTCTCGACGCCGATATCTTTGTAGGTGCTCATGATGTCCTCGAAGGTTTAGCGCAGGCCCAATCCGCGGGCGATGATGCCGCGTAGCACCTCGGTGGTGCCGCCTTGGATGGTGAGTTTCGGTGCGGTCTTGATGGCGAAATCGAGCTGCCGCTCCAGCGTCTCGCGATTGGTCGCAGTCTCCTCGACGAAGGCGGCGAGATCACGCACGCGGTGCGGAAGTTGCTGCTCCCAGACCGTGCCGATGTCCTTGACGATGGAAGCCTCGACCACCGGCTCCTTGCCGGCTTGCAGCATGCCCGCGACGGACACCGACATGCGCCGCATGGTGTGGAGCTGCGCCACGAGCCGGCCGATGCCTTCGGCGCTGCGCGTGTCCGGATTGGGGCCGACCGCGCGGACCAGCTCGGTCAGCACGTAATAGGTTTCGAGGAAGCGCTCCGGACCCGAACGCTCATAGGCGAGCTCCGATGTCGCCTGCTTCCAGGCGCCGTCGACCTCACCGAGCACGTGATCGTCTGGGACGAAGAAGTCGGTGAAGACCACCTCGTTGAACTCGTACTGGCCGGTGATCTGGCCGATCGGGTTCACCTTGATGCCCGGCTGCTTCATCTTGACCAGAAACTGGGTCAGGCCGTGGCGGCGATTTTCCTTGGTCGGCGGCGAGGTGCGGAAGATCGCGATCATGTAGTCGGCGATGTGCGCCGACGATGTCCAGATCTTGGTGCCGTTGATGAGGTAGCCGCCGTCGGTCTTTGTCGCGCGCGTCTTCGCAGCGAACAGGTCCGAGCCGGAGTTGGGCTCGCTCATGCCAATCGCAAAGCAGATCTCGCCGCGGCAGATGCGCGGCAGGATGTCCATCTTGATATGTTCAGGCGCGTATTTCAGCAGCACCGGCCCGCTCTGGCGGTCGGCGACGAAGAAGCGCCGCGTCGGCGCATTGGCGACGCGCATCTCCTCGGTCACCACGTAGCGCTCGAGGAAGGAGCGCTCCTGGCCGCCATATTTCTTCGGCCAGGTCATGCCGAGCCAGCCCCTGGCGCCGACCTTGCGGGAAAATTCCGGCACGTCGGTGTCTTCGCGGTTGGGCTTGTGCGGATCGAAGGTGCCGGCGGCGATCTCCTCTGCGAGGAAGGCGCGCACTTCCTTGCGCAATTGCTCGCACTTCTCGGGCAGGCGGATCGGATCGAAACGAAGCGCAGCGGTCATGTGTCTCGGTCCTTGTTAGCGCGAAGCCACGAGCGGCCACAATTCGTCGGCGCCACGGCTCGCGACCAGCTTGCCGAGCTCGACGGCCCAGTAGCTTTCCGAGCCGAAATCGTCGCGCCAAGCCAGCGCACGTAGCGAAAAGCGGTGCAGGATGTGCTCGATGGTGAAGCCGATCGCGCCGTGGACCTGGTGCGCGATGCCCCCGCCCTTTTCCGCAGCTTCCGCGCAGCGGATCTTTGCCGCGGCGGCTTCGAGATAGACCTCGTCGTCGAAGCTCTTCGCGTTCGCGATGGCGTCGGCCGCCGATGTCGCGGCAGCAAGCGCAGCGGCGGATTCGCCGGCGAGACGCGCGAGGTTGTGCTGCACCGCCTGGAATTTCGAGATCTTCTTCTCGAAGGCGACGCGTTCGTTGGAATAGCGCACGGAGATATCGAGCATCGATTCCAGCGCGCCCGCAATCTGCAGGCTGCGCACGACGCCGCCCATCAGCATCAGATTGGTCTGGTCGACGCCAGACGCGGCCTTGATGGTGATAGGCTGGACCTTGTCGAGCGTCACGGTATCGCTGTGGTCGTAGCCGACATTGAGGCCGGACTCTGTTCGCGCCTTGCTCGCATCCACAAGTGCAACCGCGACACCGTCCTTGCCATGCGCCAGCACCGCAAAATGCTTGGCTGCTTTCGCAAAGGGCACGCCGCGGCAGCGGCCCGAGAGCGCGCCGTCGGCATCAACGGTGATGCGATCCTTCGGCGAGGCCGGCAGCACCGTCATCTCGCCTTCGGGCGAGGCAATCTTCGCCTGCGCCAGCAGCCAGCCCGCGAGCATGGTTTCTGCCAGGGGAACCGCGACAGCGAAGCGGCCGGCGGCGTTCAACAAGGCAAAACCGTCGGCGAGGCTGGCGCCGGAGCCGCCGAGATCGTCGGGCACCCACGACAGCGGCAAGCCGGCTTCGCTGAGCGCCTGCCACAGCGGCGCCTGCCATGAGCCCTTCTTGTCGTTGTTGATGGTCTGCGGATCGGCGAGATCGGCGAAGATTTTTTCCGCGGTCTCGACGACGATATTGTCACTCTCCGCCACAGCGTTCCCCGTGTTTTGCCATTGGCGCGTCCTGCCCAAGGGGGCGGCGCGCGATCTCTTCTTGCGCCCGATGATCCGAAAAAGCCATGGCCCTGACAAGCGTTGATCGCAGGCCTATCTGCGGCGCCGGCATAGGCAAAAGGATCGATCTGGACTAATTCCGCTTAGCGGAGTTTGCTCGATTTGCAGCGCGCGGCAAACTCGCTAAACAAGGCGCCAGATTCAACACGGGGAAGGAAATCCGGATGGCCAAGGACAGTTTGTGCGCAATCGTGACAGGGTCCGCATCCGGCCTTGGTGCTGCGACCGCGGAAATTCTCGCAGCGACCGGAGCGCGGCTCGTCATCAACTATTCCTCGAGCCAGAAGGAAGCCGAGGCCACGGCGGAAGCGTGCCGCAAGGCCGGCGCTGCGGAAGTGCTGGTTGCGCAGGGCGATGTCTCGAAGGATGACGATTGCCGCAGAATCGTCGCGGCCGCGAGCGGCTGGGGCAAGCTCGACATCCTCGTCAACAATGCCGGCACCACCAAGCACGTCGCCCATGGCAATCTCGAAGGGCTCTCGGCGGAAGATTTCCAGCGGCTCTACGGCGTCAACACCATCGGCCCGTTCCAGATGGTGCGTGCGGCGCGCAGCCTGCTCGAGGCTGCTGCAAACGCGTCGGGGCGCCCATCGGCTGTAGTGAACATTTCCTCCGTCGCCGGCATCAGCGGCGTCGGCTCGTCGATCGCGTATGCTGCGAGCAAGGGCGCGCTCAACACGATGACGCTGTCGCTCTCGCGTGCGCTGGCGCCCTTGATCCGCGTCAACACGGTGTGCCCCGGCTATATCGACACGCCCTGGTTCACGAAAGGCCGCGGCGAGGAGCAGGCAAAACAGGTGCGCGACAGCGTGATCGCAAAGGTGCCGCTGAAGGTCGCCTCTTCAGCCGAGGACATCGCGCAACTCGTCTGCTTCCTGGCGATGCCGGCCTCCAGCAACATGACCGGCGAGGTCGTGCGCATGGATGCGGGGATGCATTTGGTTACGTGATTGCGCACTCCGCTTGCGCCACCAACACAGTCGTCGTCCCGGCGCAGGCCGGGACGACGACGGAGTGTCAGGCGGTAGCGCGCCTCTTCCCCGCGCTCAAGCACTACCCCTTGATCACGCCGCTCGAAACCAGCCGGTGCCAGATGAACAGCACCACCACCGCGCCGATGGTGGCCATGATGAATCCCGCGCCCTGATCCGGGCCGTAATGGCCGATGGCCTGGCCAATGAAGGTCGCCAGAAACGCGCCGACGATGCCGAGGATGGTGGTGAGGATGAAACCGCTCGGGTTGTTCGGTCCCGGCGCCAGGAAACGCGCGATGAGGCCGGCAATGAAGCCGACGATGATGATCCACAACAGGCCGCCCATGCTCATGTCAGTGCTCCCCTTGCCGCGTAGGCGTCGATTCAACTTCAGCTAAATTCGTCCTGACAGCTCGTTCTCGGTCGGCAGCCGTCCGTCCGGCGTCAAATGATCGACCACCTGCGGCAGGTACTGGCTGAGGCCGGAGAGCAGCTCGTCGCGTGACAGGCCGCTTTGCGCCGACAGGCTCTGGATCTGGTCAGCGCCGAGCGCATTGGCGAGATCGCCGGGCGCGATCGGCTTGTTCTCGCCCTTGCCGACCCAGGTATTCGCGGTTTCGCCATGGCCGCCCTGCTGGAGCTGGTTGAGGAGATCGCCGAGGCCGCCGCTGAGCACGGAGCCGGCCGCGCCGCCCGCGAGCAGGCCGCCGAGGCCGCCCTTGAGGACATCACCGAGGCCACCGCCGCCGCCGAGAGCACCGCCAAGACCTCCGCCAAGACCACCACCAGGTCCCGCATTCACGGGCGGGGGCACGGGAGTCGGTGCCGATTGTGGTGCTGCGTTCGGCTGGCCTGCGGTCATATGCTTGAATGCCTTCCAGGCGAGCAGGCCGAGGATCGCCATGGTCATCGGTGACATGCCGCCGGAGGATGATTGTGAGCTCGGCGTGCTCGGGCCGCGCGGTCCGTTCTGCATGCCGTTGAGGACATCGAGTAGACCCATGGTGCTCTCCTTTGGCGTTCTCGTTCAGCGAACTCTCGCCGCTGACAGCGCCCCCGGAGCGAAAACATATGGGGCTCTGATGACGGTTACAAGGCAGATGCTCCTTGGCTGCAATGGGCAGGCGCCCTCGCCTGCGCTTGCCGGCTCTGCTATCGAAAGCCGGTCATTCAGGGAGCAAGTCAGGTGGGGACGGATCGACCGATCGTGGTGGCAGGCGCGGGCGCCATCGGCTGTTTTGTCGGCGGCATGCTGGCGGCTGCCGATCGCCGGGTCGCGCTGCTGGTGCGACCACGGGTGAAGACCGAGATCGAGCGGTTCGGCCTGCGGCTGACGGATTTCGACGGGGCCGAGACGAAGCTGGGTGCCGGCCGGGTAGCGCTGTCGGAGGATCCTGCGATCTTCCACAGCGCGGGCATCGTGCTTGTCACGGTCAAGAGCGCCGACACGGCTGATGTCGCTGATCAGATCGCGCAGCACGCGCCGCAGGATGCCGTGATCGTGTCGTTGCAGAATGGCGTCGGCAACGTTGCCATTTTGAACGAGCGTCTCGGCGGCCGCCGTGTGCTCGCCGGCATGGTGCCGTTCAACGTGGTCGCGATGGGCGAGGGGCGTTTCCACCGCTCGACCTCGGGCGACATCATTGTCGGCGAAGACGTGGAGAACACGGCGGCGGCGCTCTCGGTATCCGGTCTCACAATGCGTGGCAGCCGCGACATCACAGGCGTGCAATGGGGCAAGCTGATCATCAATCTGAACAACGCGCTCAGCGCGCTGTCTGACATGCCGCTCGCGGCCCAACTGGCAAGCCGTGACTGGCGACGGCTGTTCGCGGACCAGATGGCTGAGGGCCTCGCCGTGCTCAAGGCCGCCGGCATCACGCCGGCCTCGGCGACACCGATCCCGCCGAACTGGATGCCGACCTTGCTGCGATTGCCCGACATGGTCTTCAACGCAATCCTGGGGCGCACGATGAAGATCGATCCGCAGGCGCGCTCCTCGATGTGGCAGGATCTGAAGCAGGGCCGCAAGACCGAGATCGACTATCTCCAGGGCGCGGTCATCGCGCTCGCCGAGCAGAACAACGTCAATGTGCCGCTGATGCGCCGCATTGTTGCGCTGATCAAGGAGGTGGAAACGTCAGGCAAAGGCCCGCCGCGCCTTTCGCCGCAGCAAATTCGCGGTGTGGCTTGACCGCAGATGGAGGAACCGATGAGGCGTTGTCTTTTAATGGGGCTTGCGCTGGTCTCGCTCTGCGAGGCGTCGACGCTCGCTTACGCGAGGCCGCCGACTGTCATGAACTCTCCTGGCTATGACGCGCGCCTGCAGGAGAGCCGCAAGGCGCTTGAGAATTCACAGACGCCGACAACACCCACGACTGCCCCAGCCGCTGCACCGAAGCGCAGCAAGAAGAAGCACGCGAACTGAAGCAGCGCACTCCATTGTCGCCCTGAATCGGCGCTCCGCCCCGGACAACGCTACGCGTTGCCAAGGCTCGCATGTCCGGGATGACAGCGCAGTGCGCGGTGGCTATCTCAGCCCTTCTTCGCCGGCTTGCTGGGTGTCGGGTTGAACAGCTTCTTCAACTCGCTCAAACCTTCCGACAGGCGTGGCCATTCGCAGGAGAACGAGCCCTTGGTGCAGGGCGCGCCTTTCTGTCGCAACACTTTCGGCCGCTCGACAGGAACGGGCACGCGCTCGACCTCGGTTCGCAGCGCGACTTGCTGAAGCTGCTGCGCTTGCTGTTCCTGCTGCTCGCGCTGCTGTCGCGCCGTCGCCTGTGCCGCTTCGTTGCTGCGGCGCTGATCGGCGAGATAGGCGGTGTAGGACTCGTCGATCTTCTTCTGCTCTTCCGGCGTCGGATTGGGGCCTGCGATGTCGAAGCTGCGGTCCTGGAGGAAGTCGTAATAGGTGTAGCCGCCGCCTGCCTTGCGCCGGCCCGCGAACTTTGCATTGCAGTCGGCAAGTGCTGCGGTCTTTTCGGCCTTGCTTGCGGATTTTTCGGCGGCGTCGGCGCATTCCTCGAAATCGACAGGCGCGCGCTTCCACCATTGCGCGTGGGCATGCGGCAACGTCAGCAGAAAAACTCCTGCTGCGGCAACGAGGAACGGCGCCGCGCGACGCGATGCAACCACAATCGACATTCTACGAGAGCATTCCTTGTAAAACTCAACCCAAACTGAGTCGTGGCCGATTTTTGCCTCTTTCTCGCCGGCTTGTCACCCATGGAACCGGGGAATTTCATGGCTGGGCTGCTGACATTTTTTGCTTGACGTGGCTCGGGAGTCACAGCCGCCCGGCACATGATGCGCATAGAATTTTATCGGTTTGATGCGACAGGGACATGTTCGCCATGAGAGCGCTGAGCTGGATGGCCGCAATCGCTTTGGTGATGGTTTGCGGCCGCGCGCTGGCCGCGGAGGACGAGGTCCCTAACGACAAGCCGGTAAAGATCGTGGCCGATGCGCGGCTCTCGGTTGGCGGCCAGGGACTACTGCCGCTTTATCTCTCCAGCGACTGGTCGATGCCGCTGCCTGCGATCTCGCGCGCCGTCATCGTGCTGCATGGCCGCCTGCGCAATGCGGACGAATATTACATCTCTGCCCATACCGCGCAGGTCGCTGCCGGCGACGACGGCAGGAGTGCGCTCATGATCGTGCCGCAGTTCCTGGCGCAGGTCGATATCGACGCGCACAAGCTGCCCGCCGACATGCTGCGCTGGTCGCTGGCGGGATGGGAGGGCGGCGATGCCGCGCTCGCGCCGCATCCGGTTTCTTCCTTCGAGGCGCTCGATGCGATCCTGGCAAAACTCGCCGACCGGCGCATCTTCCCGAACTTGAAGCAGGTCGTGATTTCAGGCCATTCCGGCGGCGGCCAGGTCGCGCAACGCTACGCCATCGCCGGCAAGGGCGAGGCGGCACTATCGCGTCAGCATATCGACGTTCGCTACGTCGTCGCCAATCCGTCGTCCTATGCTTATTTCAGCGG
Source organism: Bradyrhizobium zhengyangense (assembly GCF_022012435.1). Taxonomy (GTDB): domain Bacteria; phylum Pseudomonadota; class Alphaproteobacteria; order Rhizobiales; family Xanthobacteraceae; genus Bradyrhizobium; species Bradyrhizobium zhengyangense. The sequence goes on along the minus strand of NZ_JAKLUA010000008.1, from coordinate 106,720 downwards.
CGAACGGCCGGTGCCGGCGATTGCCGCGTCCTGCCAGGGCTACAATGTCTGGAAATACGGCATGGACGGGCGGCCGCCTTATCTGGCGGACGCGACTCCGGCCGCGCTGGAGCAGCGCTATGTCGAGCGTGACGTCATCTATCTGCTCGGCGCGCTCGACACCAAGCCCGCGGCGGACAAGAGCTGCATGGGCGAGGCGCAAGGCCCCAATCGCTACGCCCGCGGTCATGCCTATGCCGATGCGATGGCCAAGCGCGGTCACGGCACGCCCAATCACAGGGTGTGGGACGTCGCCGGCGTCGGGCATGACGGCGACAAGATGCTGACCTCCAAATGCGGCCTCGCCGCGCTGTTCGATATCCCGGGCTGCGGCGCAGAGCGTTGATCTGGACGTCTTGAAGGCAGATGCTTGAAGGCGGATGCTTGAAGGGTGGCCTCCGGCTGTTACACTTCGTTTTGCGACGCGCTTCGCTCTGAGGCGACGCCAAGAACACGAAGTGGAAACGCCCGATGCTGCTGCCCCTATCCGATGTGCCGCGCTGGTATGCGCAACGCAAACCAGAGGGCACGATCGCCGTCCAGCATGGGCAGGACAGGCTGACATGGGACCAACTCGAGCGCGGTGCCAACAGGCGCGCGCGGGCGTTTGCAGCCAAGGGCGTCAAGCCCGGCGACTTTGTCGCGATCGGATTGCCGAACGGCAACGCATTTTTCGAGACCACGTTTGCGGTGTGGAAATGCGGGGCAACGCCGACCTCGCTGTCATGGCGGCTGCCGCGCGGCGAAGCCGCAGCCGTGCTCGACATCCTGAAGCCGGCGCTGGTGGTCGGCGGCGAAGCCGACTGGAACGCACCGAACCGGCTGCCCGCGGATTTCGCGCCGGACGGTTTCTCCGACGAGCAGATCGATCCGCCGGTGGCGCGCTACTGGAAGGCCATGACCTCAGGCGGCTCGACCGGCCGCCCAAAGGTGATCCTCGATCACAATCCTGCGGTGACCGACACGGCGGCAGCGCCGGCGCTCAACATGCCGTTCGGCGCCTCACTGCTTAATCCGAGCCCGCTCTATCACAATGCGCCATTCATCGTATCGCACTATGCGCTGTTCGGCGGCGGCAAGCTCACCGGCCTCGTCAAGTTCGACGCCGAGGAGACGCTGCGGCAGATTGAACGCGAGCGCGTGCAATGGGTCAATTTCGTCCCGACCATGATGCACCGGATCTGGGCGCTGCCGGAGAGCGTGCGCAATGCCTATGACGTGTCGAGCCTTCAGACCGTGTTTCACATGGCAGCTCCCATGCCGCCTTGGCTGAAGGAGAACTGGCGCCTGGCTTGGGCCGGAGAGGGTGTGGGAGCTCTATGGCGGCACCGAGCGGCAGGGCGCCTGCATCATATCAGGCACGGAATGGCTGACGCACAAGGGCTCGGTCGGCAAGATCGGCGAGACGGCGAAGCTCCGCATTATCGGCGAGGACGGCAACGACGTCGCGACAGGCGAGACTGGCGAGATCTACTTCCTCAACAATGACGGCAAGGATGCCACCTATCACTATCTCGGCGCCGAGCCGAAGCGTCGCGCCGACGGCTGGGAATCGCTCGGCGATATCGGTCGGCTGGACGCCGAGGGCTATCTCTATCTCGGCGACCGTCTCGCCGACATGGTGCTGCGCGGCGGCGCCAATATCTATCCGGCCGAGGTCGAGGCCGCCGTTTCCGAATGTCCGGGCGTGCGCTCCTGCGTGGTGGTGGGCTTGCCAGATCCGGAGCTCGGCCAACGCGTCCATGCGATCATCGAGCCGGAGGGGAACGCGGATGGCCAGGCCATTGCGGACGGCATGGCGGACTTTTTGAAAGATCGGCTCAGCCGCTACAAGCACCCGGAGAGCTTTGAGGTCGTCGACGCACCGCCGCGAGACGATTCCGGCAAGGTCCGCCGCACGCTGTTGCGCGACGAGCGCGCGACGTGGATGAAGGAAGGGCGCGCCTTCCGCATCATGCCGGCAAAGGCGCGGGCGCACGCCGAATAAGACATCACAAGGACCAGACTCCTTGACGATTACGATCGCAGCGAACAGCGTGCCGAAACCGCCCGCCGATATAACCGAGGGCTTTCGGAATGCGCCGACCTCGATCATTTCCGACAATCTCAGCCGGCTGCCGGGCGCGGTCGGGCTCAAGCCCTATCCTCGCAGCGGCAAGCTGGTGGGTGCCGTTTTCACGGTGCGCACCCGGCCCGGGGACAATCTCGCCATCCACCGCGCGCTCGAGCTGGTCGGCCCCGGCGAGATCAACGTGCCCGTGACCGTCGGCGGCAGCGTGATCTCGCCCGGCGACATCGTGGTCGGCGACGGGGACGGCGTGGTGTCGTTTCCCGCCGCCGGCGCCGCGACCCTGCTGGAGGCGGTGCGTGTCCAGTCAAGCGCGAGGACGACACACTGAAGGCGATCCGCGAGGGCCGTTATCAGGGGGCTTACGGGAAGTCCTGATCGGCAGCTTGTTGTTGAGCGGAGGGCTTCCGATTCGGCCCTCGCTTTGATATGTACACCTCCAGGCAACCTGCCTTATCGGTGGGTTCCGCGGTCCCGTAGCTCAGCCGGATAGAGCGGCGGTTTCCTAAACCGTAGGTCGCATGTTCGAGTCATGCCGGGATCGCCATTACGGCTTCAGGACGCTTGTGAGAAAGCGTGATGTCGCCTCATGCACGTCAGGCCGATTGAGGATGGTGTGCACGTTTGCGTCCACGACGAGGACCGCTGCGTGCGGATTTCCCTTCAGCGCACCACCGCAGTCGTCAGTGACGGCGTAGTCCTTGTTCCAGGGATTGCTCGGCGAGAAATAGGGATCACGCGCAGAGATCGCGTTGAAGACCGGCTCCTCGGGGCCGAAGCCCGGACGTGGACGATCGACAAAGTAGTTTGCCTCGCACGACCACGAATAGATGAGTCGCGCCGTGCTGACTGGACCTGCATAGCGGCTCACTGCGACCGAACCCTCGCTGGTGCCGGCGATCACGATCCGGGCGGGTCCACCCAGGCCCACGATTTGGAGGCGTTCAGCGCATACTCGAGTTCGGCAAGGCGTAGCGTGTGAACGCGTTCATAAATATCGACCGAGACCGGCGACGTGTAGGTCAGCCGATCTGGAATCGCCAGGCTGTCGGGTGCAACCGAGGCGAGCCCGAGCGCGTCGGCAAGCCAGATCTGGAAATCCTTGATGGCAGGTGCGACGCCGCTCGATCCATGCAACAGCACGACCAACGGCGCCTTACCAGCGACCTCGGGAGCCGCTGAGGCGAGGCCCTGCCAGCGGTGGCCGCCAGCCATTGCCGCTGGCAGGACGAGGCTGGCTCCTGCCCAAGTGGCCGCAAGATTTTCCGGGGTCGGTTCGAGCGTCTTGCCCTTGATGTCTCCCGGCTGGTCAGCAGCGAGTGCCGCCGCTGCTGTTAGAACTGATGCGAGGCAGGCGACCAGGCCCTGCCACATGGTGCCTCTCCCGATTGAAACCATCTCGAAGCTTAGCCCCTCATCGTGAACCGCTTTGACTCGTGATCCCAGCGGGAATGATAGCGGTCCAGGTGCGTGTACGAAAACTGGACCTCATGGCCTTCCTCTTCGCGCGAGGCGCCGAAGGCGGATCGCAGAACGAACGGGCACTAAGCGCAGTTGATTTGCTTCGCCGGTGTGAAAATTGCTAACAGAGGCGGCCGGGCTGGAAGTGCACCTCTCAGCCCGGTCGATGTTTGCCTGATCCGGAGATGACGATGCCTTTCGATTTGATCCTGCGCGGCGGGCGGGTGATCGACCCCTCCCAGAAGCTCGATGCCGTGACGGATGTCGCATTTTCGGGTGGCAAGGTCGCCGCGGTCGGCTCCGGGCTTAAGGCGGATCCAGCGACCGAAGTACGCGACGTCTCGCAGTTCATCGTGACCCCCGGGCTGATCGATCTCCACACCCATGTCTATTGGGGCGGCACCTCGCTCGGCATCGATGCCGAAGAGTTCTGCCGTAAATCCGGCGTCACCACCTCGGTCGACACCGGCAGCGCCGGTCCCGGCAATTTTGCAGGCTTCCGTAAGCATGTGATCGAGCCGAGCCAGGTCCGCATTCTCGCGTATTTGCACGTCTCCCATGCCGGCATTTTCGGCTTCTCGCACCGGATCATGGTCGGCGAGAGCGAGGAATTGCGGCTGATGAACCCGATCGAGGCGGCCAAGGTGGCGGACGCGAACCGCGACGTCATCGTCGGCATCAAGGTGCGGGTAGGGCTGCATTCCTCGGGCACCTCGGGTGCTGTGCCGCTCGATATCGCGGTTCAGGTTGCCGATGAGGTCGGCATGCCCCTGATGGCGCATATCGACCATCCGCCGCCGACCTATGAAGAGGTGCTCGCCCGCCTGCGTCCGGGCGATGTGCTCACCCATGCATTCCGGCCTTTCCCGAATTCGCCGGCGACTGCGCAGGGTACGGTGAAGAAGGCGGTGCTGGACGCGCGCGAGCGCGGCGTGCTGTTCGACATCGGCCACGGCAAGGGCTCGTTCGCGTTCAAGACCGCGCGTGCCATGCTCGCCAACGGCTTCTATCCTGATACCATCTCCTCCGACATCCATCAGCTCTGTATCGACGGCCCGGCCTTCGACCAGGTGACGACCATGTCGAAATTCCTGTGCATGGGCATGTCGCTGTCGGAGGTGATCAAGGCGTCGACCGAGAATGCCGCGATGGCGCTGCGGCGGCCCGAGCTCGGCAGCCTCAAGCCCGGCAGCGTCGGCGATGCCACGCTGATTTCGGTGAAGCAAGGCCAGTTCGACTATGAGGACGTCGTCGGCGAGCATCTCATCGGCGACAGGAAGATTGTCTCCGAAGGCGTCGTCATCGGCGGCCGCTGGTGGCATCCGAACTGAGCGCGCGCATCAGTCGCGTCCCGCCTCCATGATCGCCTTCGCGAGGCGCGCCGGATCGGAGAAGCACAGCTCGTGGCTGCCCGCCACCTGCACCAGGCGGAACAGGCCGAGCTTTTCCGAAAGCCGCGGATGCCAGCCATGGCTGTGCGGCAGCGCGGTGTCCTCGGTGCAGTTGATATAGGACTTCGCCAGTTGCATCTCGGCCGGATTCGCCTTCAGTGCGATCTTGTCGCTGAAGGTCGCAAGCGGGTGCGGATTGAGAATGTCATAGGCTTTTTGTGCCAGCGCGAGATCGGCATCGTTGATGAATGCCTCGCGCCAGATCGGGAACGGCAGCACCACCGAGCCATCGCCGCGTTCGGCCGCGATGGCATCGAACAGCCCGACATAGTGCGGCGGCACCATGTCGTTGAGGCTTTCGCCGTTGTTGGGCACGAAGGCATTCCAGTAGACCAGCCGCCGGATGCGATCGGCGGCGAGGTCTGCAACTCCGGTGATGACCATGCCCCCATAGGAATGGCCGACCAGAATGACGTCCTTGAGGTTGTTTTCGGCAAGGTAATCGGCGATCGACTGGATCGCCTCCTTCAGCCCCGTCGTCTTGGCGTCGCCCGGGCGGTTGCCTTTGATGGTGGGCGTGTAGACCTGATGGCCATGGGCGCGGATCGGCGCTGCGACGGGCTCGAACTCGACACCGGTGTGCCAGGCGCCATGGACGAGAACGTAGGTCGACATGTTGTAGCTCCCTCGGAAGACTGGTTAGATCGGTACGAGCTGGGTCTTTTGCGGCGCTCGCGAGACGCGGCGTACAATTTTTGTTGTGCGAAGTGTGAACCGGCGGACCATTTCCCGCTTGTCTGACGCTGAACCGGATTGGTCTTGGAGCGAACTGATGGCGCAGCTCACTTCCGAAAGTCGGCCCCGGCATCTGGTCTGGGACACCGGGGCAACGCGGCCGGAGGAGCAGTTCTCCTACTATCGCGAGGCGATCTGCCAGGCGTTCATGAACCTGACGCCGGAATCGGCAACGACCTCACGTTTTCCGGCCAAGGTCGAGGCGATCAAGATCGGCAATGGCGCGATCAACCGCGTGGTCTTTCCCGAGCATACCGTGCATCGCTCGCGTGCGGATATCGCGGCATCGACCGAAAGCTGCTTCTATCTGAACTTCAAGCTCGCCGGCCGCTGCCGCGTAGTTCAGGGCGGTCGCGACGTCAGCCTGTCGCGTGGCCAGGTCGGCATCTGCGACAGCGACCGTGAAGTGAAGCTTCTGCATGATCGCGGGCCGAGGCTGGAGGTTGCATCCTTCTGGGTGCCTTCGCGCGAGCTGCGCGACCGGCTGCCGCCATCCTTCGACTTCAGGGTCGAGCGCGTGTCGGACGACCCCTTCGTCGGTCATCTCATCGTCGAGACGGCGCGATCGCTGAATGCCGGCGCGCTGCGGATGACGGAAGGCGAAGCCGCCAGGCTGTTCGGCGTGCTGCTGGACCTCGTCGCGTTGAGCCTTTCCCGCCGCTCGCGCGCGCAGACCGCGGAGGCCGCCAGCTTTGCCGACGCGACGGCGCTCGCGCTTCGCCGCGCCGTGCATGAGCGTCTCTCCGAGCAGGGGCTGACTGTGGCTGAAGTCGCCGGCGCCGTCGGCATCAGCGAGCGCTACGTGCATAAGCTGTTCGAGCGCGCGGGCACCACGTTCTCGGACTATGTCATGGACCGCAGGCTGGACGGTGCAGCACGGGACTTGAACGATCCCGCGAAAGCAGGCCACGCGATCGGCTCCATCGCCTTCGACTGGGGCTTTTCGGACCTCTCCCATTTCACGCGGCGCTTCAAGCAGCGCTTCGGCTGCCGCCCGCGCGACTGGAGAGCGCGGTAGGCACTACAGCGACCGCGCGATCAACAGCTTCATGATTTCGTTGGTGCCGCCATAGATCTTCTGGATCCGGGAATCGATGAAGATGCGCGAGATCGGATATTCCTGCATGTAGCCGTAGCCGCCGAACAGCTGGAGGCATTCGTCGGCGGTCTGCACCTGCTTGTCCGAGCACCAATATTTCGCCATCGACGCGGTGACGGTGTCGAGGTCCTTGGCGACAAGGCGCTCGATGCACCAGTCGACGAAGACGCGCGCGATCATCGCTTCCGTCTTGCGTTCGGCGAGCGTGAAGGCGGTGTTCTGGAAATCCATCAGCGGCTTGCCGAAGGCCTTCCGCTCCTTGGTGTATTCGGTGGTGAGCTTGACGGCGCGCTCCATCGAGGCGACGGCGCCGACCGCGAGCGCGAGGCGCTCCTGCGGCAGTTGCTGCATCAGCTGGACAAAGCCCTGGCCCTCCTCCTTACCGAGCAGGTTTTCCGGCGGCACGGTGACGTTGTCGAAGAACAGCTCCGAGGTGTCGGAGGCATGCAGGCCGATCTTGTCGAGGTTGCGGCCACGCTTGTACCCCTCGGCACCTTCGGTCTCGACCACGATCAGTGAGATCCCCTTGGCGCCGGCTTCGCCGGTGCGTGCGACCACGACGACGAGATCGGCGGCCTGACCGTTGGTGATGAACGTCTTCTGGCCGTTGATGACGTAGGAATTGCCCTGCTTCTTCGCCGTCGTCTTGACGGCTTGCAGATCGGAGCCGGTGCCGGGCTCGGTCATGGCGATGGCGCCGACCATCTCGCCTGACGCCATCTTCGGCAGCCAGCGCTTCTTCTGCTCCTCCGAGCCGTAGTTGAGGATGTAATGGGCGACGATGGCGCTGTGCACGGAGACGCCCGTCGTCAGCTCCGGCACCGTGCTCTCGAGATCGTCAAGCACTGCCGCGTCGTAGGCAAAGGTCGCGCCCAGCCCGCCATATTCCTCCGGCACGCTTGCCAGCAGCGCACCCATCTCGCCGAGACCGCGCCAGGCGGAGCGGTCGACCATCTTCTGCTCACGCCATTTCTCGGCATGCGGCGCCAGGTCCTTGGCGAGATATTTCCGGAACTGGTCGCGGAAGATTTCGAGCTCTTCGGTCATCCAGGAGGAGCGGTAGGACATGATTATCCTCGGTTGATGCGGCTTCCCGGTTGGTAGGCCAGTGGGCCGCCGCAATTATTGTGTTTTCAGGCTGCGCCGGTGACGCTACCAAGGCGACCGTAGCAGCGTCTGTTGGGATGGTTGATTGTGGCTGTCAAAACCCAAGCCGTCAAAATCAAAGAGCTCAAGCTCGACATCGAACGCATCGGCCCAGTCTCGGCGATCCTGATGCAGCCGGACAATGCGCGCGCCTGCTGCGTGCTGGCGCACGGCGCCGGGACAGACATGCGGCATGCGTCGATGGACAAGATTGCAGTGGGCCTCGCAGAGCGCGGCATCGCGACGCTCCGCTTCAATTTTCCCTATACGGAGAACAAGCAGGGCCGTCCCGATCAGCCGGCGGTCGCGCATGCCACCATCCGCGCGGCGGTGGAGGAGGCTGCGCGACTGTGCCCGCGATTGAAGCTCGTCGCCGGCGGAAAGTCGTTCGGCGGCCGTATGACATCGCAGGCGCAGTCGAAGGCGGCTCTTCCAGGTGTCAGAGGGCTCGCTTTCCTCGGCTTTCCCCTGCATGCCGACAAGAAGCCGTCGACGGAGCGCGCCCAACATCTCGCCCATGTCGAGATCCCCATGCTGTTCCTGCAAGGTACGCGCGATGGGCTGGCCGATCTCGGCCTGCTCAGGCCAGTCGTTGCAGCGCTCGGGGCGAAGGCGACACTGCATGAGATCGAAGGCGGCGATCACTCCTTCGCGGTGCTGAAGAAGTCCGGTCGCACCAATGACGAGGCGCTTGCCGAGGTGCTCGACACGCTCGCGGGCTGGATCGACAAACTCGGCTGACACTCAGGCCGAGTACAGCCCCTTGTCGCGCGCCTTCTGGATCGCGAGCGCGGCGATCAGATCGAGCGTCGGCGTCGACAGGCCGGCGGTGCGCGCGAAGGCGGCGGGCGCCCTCACCAGCACGTCGATCTCCATGGCGCGGCCGAGCTCGTAATCCTGCAGCAGCGACGGCTTGTGATTGGGGGCGGGCCCGCTGCGCGTGGCGCGCTTGACCTCGGGGATGAAGTGCTGGGCGATGTCGTTGGCCTCGTTCAGCATGCGCGGGATGACTTCAGTGAAGGCCGGATCGTCGCGGACGCCGCGCGCGGTCTGGCCTGTCAGCAGGCACAGCACCGACAGCGACATGTTGGTCAGCAACTTTGACCAGATCGCCTCTCGGATCTCGGCCACGGGCGGCGATTCCAGCCGCGCATCGTTGAAGACGCCGCGGAGCTTTGTGATTCGGTCGCAATTGCGGTCGTCGCATTCGCCGATCAAGAGGCGATTGCGGTCCGGGGTGAGGTTCTGCACCACGCCCGGTGCAGTGACCTCGTTCGAGGAGAAGATGACGCCACCGATGATCCGCTCCTTTGGGATGCAGGCGCGCAAGCGTCCGCCGGGATCGAGGAAGCTGATATCCGGCGGTGTCGGGTGCCGCGGCGGCAGGCCGATACCGTACCACCAGGGAATTCCGTTCTGCGCGAACACGATGGCAGTGTCGTCCTGGAGCAGAGGCTTGATGCTGGAGACGAGCCCGGTCAACGCCGTGGCTTTCAGCGTCGAGATCACGACGTCCTGCGGGCCGAGCTGGGCCGGATCGCCAGAGGCGTTCACCTTGGCCGAAACCTCGGAATCACCGACGCGTAGCTTCAGGCCGTTGGCCCGCACCGCCTCCAGATGCGCGCCCCTCATGACGCACGAGACCTCGTGGCCGGCGCGGGCGAGCCTGACCGCGAGATGGCTTCCGACGGCGCCCGCGCCGAAAATGCAGATGCGCATATGATGTCCCGTCCCTGATCTCTTTGGTCTCGCCCGGCGCCAGCATGACACAAGCCGCCATGCGATGGGCGCGACCGCCCCACGCTGGAAAGATATGGATCGGAATGCGTTGCCTCGGCCATAGTGCGCGCCATCAGAATGACCGGAGGATCGCCGATGACTGCCAGCCCCGTCCTGTGGACCCTTGATGAGCGTGGGGTTGCGACCGTCACGTTGAACCGGCCGGAGGTGAACAACGCCTATGACGGCGCCCTGATATCAGGCGTGCTCGTGGCCATGGACGATCTGGGCAAGAAGCCGAATCTTCGCGTCGTCGTGCTCAAGGGCAATGGCAAGCATTTCCAGGCCGGCGCCGACCTCAAATGGATCAACGGCGTGCGGCCACAATCGCCTGAGGCCAACGAAGCGGCATCGCGGGCGACGTTCGAGGCCGTGCAGCGGCTCAACACCTTGCCGATCCCGACCGTGGCCCTGGTGCAGGGCGGCTGCTTCGGTGGCGGCACCGGCGTGATTGCCGCCTGCGACGTCGTGATCGCCGCCGACAACGCCCTGTTTTCCATCACCGAGGTACGCTGGGGCCTGACTGCCGCGATCATCATCCCACAGCTCTGCGACGCCATTGGTGTGCGGCAAGTCCGCCGTTACGCGCTGACCGGCGAACGCTTTGGCGCCGAGGACGCCCGTCGCATCGGCCTCGTCCACGAGGTGGTGCCGCTGGCCGATCTCGAAGCCGCGGGCAGCAAGGTGGTCGAGCAACTGCTCGCCAACGGGCCGGAAGCGTTGGCCGAGACCAAGCGGCTGGCACTGGAGAGCTCGTTCGGTGGCATGGCGGTGGACGATGCGGCCTATACGCGGCTCGTCCAGCTGCATTCGCTCAAGCGCCAGAGCGCCGAGGCGGCGGAGGGACTGGCCTCGTTCGCCGAGAAGCGGGCGGCGACGTGGGGAGGCGGCAAAGGCTGAGCTTCGCTCGATGCGGGCTACGGCGCAGCAATTCACAGCGACGGCGCGAGTGACGTTTTGAGCAGCGTGAGCAGCGCCTGCACCGCGGCGGCGTTGCGCCGGCGTTCGGGAATGGCGGCTTTCACCCACAATTCCGGAATCGGAAAGTCACGCAGCACCGGTTTCAGCGTGCCGTCGCGCAAGGCGTCTGCGACGAGATAATGAGACATCAGCGCGATGCCGTTGCCGGCGATCGCGCTGCGCGCCAGCACATGTCCCTCGTTGGACGAAAGCAGTGGGCTGACCTGGATGGTGATGCGGCCGCGCGGCCCGTCAAACACCCATTCGGGGCCCGTCGGCATGAAGCTGAGGCAACGATGCTCGACGAGGTCGCGCGGATGTTTTGGCGCGCCGTGCTTCCTTAAGTAAGCGGGCGAAGCACAGAGCAATCGCTTCAACGGCACCAGCGGCTCGTCGACCACGCCGCCGAAGGAGTGCGGGAAAGCGCCGATCGCGATGTCAAAACCCTCGCTGACGGGATCGACCGGGCGATCGATCAGCACGATCTCGAGCTTCAGTCGCGGGTTTTGCGTCTGGAATGCACTGAAGGCATCGGCAAGCCGCGCCACCGTCATCGAGGTCGGCGCCTTGATGCGGAGGTGATCGACGAGGTCGTGGCCCTTCTCGCCCATGCGCGAGAGCAGGTCGGTGGCATCAGTGACGACGCCGCGGGCGCGATGCACGTAGCGTTGCCCGGCTTCGGTCAGCCGCAATTGCCGGGTCGAGCGGTGGAACAGCGGCGTGCCGATCCGCGATTCGAGCTGCGTGACGCGTTTTGCCACCACTGACGTTGAGACATTGAGCTTTCGCGCGGCGGCCGAGAAGCCTGACGCGTCAGCGGTGGCGAGGAAGGCCTGAAGGTTCACCAGGATGTCCATGTCGACCTTTCGCGAATCGAGAAAGCTGATCGCATGTATTGGTGGATTGTAGCCCTCTGCGCGTTAATTCATAGTCGTCCCCAAGCAAGCGATTTTGGGAAGGACGCGCCATGCGGGCCATGACGATCAATGAACCGGCACGGCAGGTGCCGCTCTATGGCGAGTACGAGATCGTCGTGCTCGGCGGTGGCCCGGCCGGCATTGTCGCTGCGGCCTCAGCCGCGCGCGCCGGTCGAAAGACGCTACTGATCGAGCGCTACGGCTTTCTCGGCGGCATGGGCACCGCGGCCGGCGTCACCAATTTCTGTGGCCTGCACGGCAATGTCTACGGCGAAGCCGTCCGGCTGGTGCAGGGCATGGCGTCCGATCTGCTGGCGCGGATCGACCATCTGAACGGCCTCAATGCGCCGCATTTGATCCTCGGCAAGGTCTTTGCGCAGGCCTATGACACCGCGGCCTACAAGATCGCGGCGGACGAATTGCTCGCCGGCCACAAGGTGCACATGCTCTTCCATGCGCTCGGCGCTGGCGTTGTGATGGGTGCTGATCGCCGCATCGAAGCGCTGATGGTCGAGACCAAGGCCGGCCGGCGGGCGGTGCGCGCGGAAATCTTCATCGATTGCTCCGGCGACGGCGATCTCGCGGTCTGGGCCGGCGCGCCGTTCGAGATCGGCGACGAGCATGGTCATCCCATGTATCCGTCAATGATGGTCCGTCTCAACGGCATCGATCCCGCAAGGGCGGGCGATGCCTGGCGGACGATCCCGCAATTGATGGAAGCGGCGACCGCCGCCGGCACCCACAAATTCCCGCGCAAGAGCGCGATCGTGCGGCCTCAGAAATCCGGCATCGAATGGCGGGTCAATTTTACGCAAGTCGCGCGTGAAGATGGCCATGCCATCAACGGTGTCGAGCCCGATGATCTCACCCGCGGTGAGATCGAGGGCCGCAAGCAGGCGCTCGCCGCCTTTGAGTTCTTGCGCACGGTGCCCGGCTTTGAAAAGTCCTACATCGTCGACCTGCCGCCGCAGCTCGGCATCCGCGAGACGCGCCGCATCAAGGGTGGTTACCAGCTCAGCGGCGAGGATGTGCTCGGCTGTGCCTCGTTCGAGGATTCCATCGGCGTCAATGGCTGGCCGATCGAGGCCCATGTGCCGGGTGATGTCGTCTTCACCTTCCCGCCGATCCCGGAATCGCGCGGCTACAACGAATTGCCGTATCGCATGCTGGTGCCTGAGGGCGTAGACAATCTGCTGGTCGCCGGCCGCTGCGCCTCCATGACCCATGAGGGCCAGTCGGCGGCGCGTGTCTCCGGCGCCTGCTTCGTGATGGGGGAGGCGGCCGGTTCCGCGGCCGCGCTGGCCTTGTCCGGAAACCGGATCCCGCGTGACATACCGGTTGAAAAATTGCAGGAAACGTTGAAACAACAGGGCGCCTTTATCGGACGGGATGAGCCCGTGCCAAAGGGCCTGTAACGGACTGCAAAAAGAGAAATATTGGAGGAAGCGGGATGATCGGGATTGCGCGGGTCGCGGCACTTAGTCTTTTGGCTATGATGGCGATGGGCACGGCCAGGGCGGAGGATGCGCTGAAGGCCAAGGTCGGCGTGCTCCGCCTGTCGTCCTCTGCGCCCGTCTTCATCGCTCAGGACAAGGGCTATTTCCGCGAGGCCGGCCTCGACATCGAGCTGAAGTTTTTCGACGCGGCGCAGCCGATCGCTGTTGCCACCACCTCGGGCGACGTCGATTTCGGCGTCACGGCCTTCACCGCGGGCCTCTACAATCTCGCCGGCAAGGGCGTGCTGAAGGTGATCGGCGGCATGAGCCGCGAGAGGGCCGGCTATCCCCTGATCGGCTATTTCGCCAGCAACAACGCCTACGCTGCTGGCCTGAAGACGCCGAAGGATCTTGCGGGCAAGCGCATCGCGATGACCCAGGTCGGATCATCCTTCCATTATTCGCTAGGCCTGCTCGCCGACAAATACGGCTTCAAGCTTTCTGACGTGAAGATCGTGCCGCTGCAATCGCTGTCGAACGCAGCGGCGGCGCTGAAGGGCGAGACCGTCGATGCGGCGCTGCTGCCGATCTCGACGGCGCGCAAGCTGATGGACGATGGCGGCGCGAAGTTTTTGGGTTGGGTCGGCGACGAGACGCCGTGGCAGCTCGGCGCAGTGTTCGCCTCGCCGAAGACGCTGACCAACAAGGTTCTGGTGACGAAATTCCTCGGCGTGCTCGCCAAGGCCGATCGCGAATATCACGACGTGATCCTGGCTTCGATGAAGGACGGCAAAGCTCCGATCAACGACAAGACCAAGCCGCTGCTGGAGATCATCGCGAAGTACACCAATTTGCCGGTCGAGCAGGTGGTCGGCAACTGCGCCTATATCGACCCTGACGGCAAGCTCGACGTGAAGAACGTCGACAACCAGATCAAATGGCTCCAGGAGCAGGGATTTGCCGACAAGGGCTATGATGCGGATGCGATCATCGCCAAGGAATATGTGAAGGCGGATTGATGCTGCGCGCACTTCTCTCACCCTGTCATCCTGAGGTGCTGGGCTTGCGGCCTTCCGCAAGGCTCCCATTGCGGTGCGTTCGCACCGCAATGCTCGCGCCTCAGGATGACGGTTCGAGAAGGAGAGCGTGAGATGGACCTGATCGCCAATCACATCAGTCATCGCTTCGGCGATCTCGCCGTGCTCGACGACATCTCGTTCACGGTGAGCGCTGGCGAGGTGGTGGCGATCGTCGGTCCTTCCGGCTGCGGCAAGAGTACCCTGTTGTCGATCCTTGGCGGGCTTTTGCAGCCGACCTCGGGCGCGCCCGAACTGCGGGGAGCGCCGCCGGCGGACAGTCTCAATCCGCTCACCTTCGTGTTCCAGGACTTTGCGCTGCTGCCCTGGGCCACGGTGGAGCAAAACGTCGAATTCCCGCTGCTGCACACCCAGCTCTCGGCCGCGCAGCGCCGCGCGCTGGTTGAGGATGCCTTGCGTCGGACGGGGCTGACTGATTTTCGCAAGACCTATCCGAAGCAGCTCTCCGGCGGTATGCGCCAGCGCGTCGGCATCTCGCGCGCGCTCGCGGTGAAGCCGGCCATTCTCCTCATGGACGAACCGCTGTCGGCGCTGGATTCGCAGACGCGCGAACTCTTGATGGAAGATTTCGTGCGCCTGCTCGCCGATGGTGGCATGGGCGCGGTCTATGTCACGCACAATCTCGAAGAGGCCGCGCGGCTTGCCGACCGCATTGTGGTGCTGTCACGGCGACCAGGCCGTATTCGCGAGGTCGTTGCCGTGCCGATGACACGGGCGGCGCGGGGTGAAGCTGCTGCGCGCGAAAAACTGCTCGCGCTCCAGAACCAGATCTGGTCGTTGATCCGCAACGAGGCGATAGATGCCGAACGCGAGGTCCAGCATGCTTGATCGCGCGACCGAGACGTCAGCCAACGAAACGACGCGGCGCGTCCGCTTCCGCGGTGCGGGCTTCGTCCCCGCCAGCAGCCGGTTTGGCGGCTGGATTGCGCTCGCGCTTGTCATCGCGATCTGGCAGGCGGCCGGCAGTGCCAGGCTTGTCAATCCGCTATTCCTGCCGGCACCCTCGGCCATCGTGCGCGCGATCTATGAGCTCGCGATGTCGGGCGCGCTCTGGCAGCATCTTTCGGCCTCGCTGCTGCGCATCGGCGTCGGCTGGCTGCTGGGCACGGCGGCCGGTGTCGTGGTCGGTTTTGCCATCGGCCTGTCGCGCCTGGCGCGTAGCGTCGGCATCACCTTCATCTCGGCGCTGTTTCCGATTCCCAAGATCGCGCTGCTGCCGCTCTTGATCCTCTGGCTCGGCATCGGCGAAGAGCCGAAGATCGCGACCATTGCGCTCGGCGTGTTCTTCTCGACCGCAATCTCGGTCTATAGCGGTGTCGACGCCGTGCCGCGCAATCTCATTCGCATGGCACAGAGCTTCAACGTTCCGTTTGCCACCATCGTGCGCAAGGTGGTCTGGCCCGGCGCGCTGCCCGCGATCCTCGCCGGCTTCCGCATCACGGCGTCGGTCGCGCTGCTGCTTGTCGTCAGCGCGGAGATGATCGGCGCCCAATACGGCATCGGCGCCTTCGTGCTCCAGGCCGGCAATCTGATGCAGACGGATCAACTGCTTGCGGGCGTGGTGATCCTGTCGGTGTTCGGGCTTGTCGTGGGGAAGGTGATCAATCTTCTCGAAATCAAGCTGCTGCACTGGCGCTAGCCAGAGTCACCGCAGCCGTAGGGTGGGCAAGGCGCAAGCGTGCCCACCATTTCTTCATGAGTCGCGAAGACGTGGGCACGGCGCAAGGGCGCCTTTGCCCACCCTACGAGACCGGTGAACGTCAAGCGTTGCCGCGATCCTCGCGAAACAAATCCAGCTTCTGCTGCACCGGGCGATCCGAGAAACTAAACAGCACGGCGTCCTCGTCCGCCTCGTGCGTCACCCATTGCCAGCTCGGCACTACGAACAGATCCCGCGGGCCCCATTCGAACACGGCATCGCCGATGCGGCTGCGACCCTTGCCCTCGATCGGACAGAACACCGTCGCATCCGTTGAGCGATAGCGCGCAGTCTTGAAACCCTTCGGGAGCAGCTGGATGAACGTCCCTATGGTCGGCATCGCGAAATCGCCGGTCTCGGGGTTGCTGAATTTCAGCTTCAGACCGTGGCAGGCGTCCCACTCCTGGCTGGTCCTGGCCTTCTCCAGGGCCTCACGGGTGTAGGTGTAGGGATAGCTGAAGATCGGCGAGGTCTTCGATGACCGCTTCACATCGACCGGCAAGAGATTGTGGCCATAGCGCGCAAAGCTGTCGCCTGCGGGTTTTGTAATCTTCTGCTGATCTTCCTTCGATCCTTCCGCAAAGGAGCAGTCGAAGAACTGCACCAGCGGAATGTCGAGACCGTCGAGCCAAAACATCGGCTCGTCGGTCTCGTTGGAATGATCGTGCCAGGTCATCGACGGCGTGATGATGAAATCGCCGGGCTCCATCGCGGTGCGCTCGCCATCGACCGCGGTGTGGGCGCCCTTGCCCTCGAGCACGAAGCGCAGCGCCGACTGGCTATGCCGGTGCGCGGGCGCGACGTCGCCGGGCACCACCATCTGGACGCCGGCATAGAGTGAGGTCGTGATCTTCGACTGACCGCGAAGGCCCGGGTTCTCCAGCACCAGCACGCGCCGTTCGGCTTCCTTGGCGGTAATGAGCTTGCCGGCCTCCGTCATGTAGTCGCGGATGATGTCGAACTTCCAGAGATGCGGCCGGCAGGCGCTCTTCGGCTCGGGCGTGATCAGATCGCTCATCACGGTCCAAAGCGCGGTGAGATTCTCGCCGTCGATCTTCTTGTAGAACGCCTCGCGTTCCGGCGTCTTGGTCACGGCTTCCATGCTGAGCCTCCCTCGTCTTGGTGATTGACAGTATACTTACAATTTAGGTAGCGTCAACTTGACGAGCGACGTACAAGGTCGTTGTCATTCCGGGGCTCGCGAAGCGAGAACCCGGAATCTCGAGATTCCGGGTTCGGTCCTGCGGACCGCCCCGGAATGACGGGCAAGAAACTTTACGGGAGGGTCTTGATGAAGCTGCACGGCTATTTCCGCTCCAGCGCCGCCTATCGCGTCCGGATCGCGCTCAACCTCAAGGGCCTCGGCGCCGAGCATCTGCCGCATCATCTACGCAAGGGCGAGCAGCGCGCGCCCGCTTATCTTGCGATTAATCCGCAGGGCCTGGTGCCCGCGCTGGAGAACGACGCGGGAGCGGTGCTGACCCAATCTGTCGCGATCATCGAGTGGCTCGATGAGACGCATCCCAACCCGCCGCTGCTGCCGAAGGATGCGCTGCAGCGCGCCAAGGTGCGGGCGTTCGCGTTGGCGATCGCCTGCGACACTCATCCCGTGCAAAATTTGAAGGTGCTGGCGCGCTTGCGCGAGTTGGGCCTGCCGGAGGAGAAGGTCCAGGACTGGGCCGCCTGGGTCAATCGCGAGGGGCTGTCGGCCTGCGAGACGCTGATCATGGACGAGCCGGGTCCATTTTGTTTTGGCGCTGCTCCGACGCTTGCCGATCTCTGCCTGGTGCCGCAGCTCGCCAATGCGCGCCGCTTCGGCGTCGGCGTTTCCGCCTATCCGCGTCTGCTCAAGGCCGAGGCCGCCGCCAAGGCGCTGCCGGCCTTCGCCAACGCCGCACCGGAGAAGCAGCCCGATGCCGAGTAAGCCGCCGCTGCCTCCGATCACGATGGAAGCGGTCTATGCGGCGCCGGGCTATCTGTTCCGGCGCATGCAGCAGATCGCGGTCTCGATCTTCATGGAGGAGTGCAAGGCGTTCGACCTCACGCCGGTGCAATATGCGGCGCTGATCGCGATCCACACCCATCCCGGCATCGACGCGACGCGGCTGTCGGCGGTGATCGCGTTCGACCGCTCGACGCTGGGCAGCGTGATCGAACGTCTCCAGGCCAAGGACTTTGTCGAGCGCAAGCCGGCGCCCGAAGACAAGCGCATCAAGCTGCTCTATCTGACCAGGCAAGGCGCCGCGATCCTGCGCGAGATCATCCCCGCCGTCGAACGCGCCCAGGCGCGCATGTTGGAGCCGCTCAAGCCCACCGAGCGCAAGGCGCTGATGGGACTGATGTCGCAGCTCGTCGATCTCAACAACGAAGTCTCGCGCGTGCCGCTGCGGGCCGAGGATGCGCTGGAGCACCTGGGCAAGGCGGGGTAAAATTCTCCGCTGTCATTCCCCGCGAAAGCGGGGAATCCAGTACGCTGGCGGCCTCTCGGTTCAATCACGACTGCCTCTGAATATTGGATCGCCCGCTTTCGCGGGCGATGACACCGAGAGGTGGCGACATCGCCGGCCTCACATCCGCAACAACGCCTGCCGATCGATCTTCCCCGTGCCCGTCTTCGGCAGTTCGTCGATAAAGATCACCTCGCGCGGATATTTGTACGGCAGCAGCTTGCCCTTGACGTAATCCTGCAACCGCCGCGTCGCCTCGCTCTGGTCGGTCGCGCGGTTGTTCATCACCACCACCGCCTTCAGCGTCATGCGGCGATCCGGCAGCTCGGCGGCGAACACCGCGCATTCGCGGATGTCGGGGTGGTCGGCGAGGCACAGCTCGACCTCGAGCGGGTAGACCCACTGGCCCGAGATCTTGATGAGATCATCGGCGCGGCCGCGGAAGAAGTGGAAGCCGTCGCTGTCGCGGACGAAGCGATCGCCGGTGTAGATCCAGCCACCCTCGCGGATGGTCTCGGCGGATTTGTCCGGCCTGTTCCAATACAGCGGCGTGTTGGAATCGCCGCGCACCCACAGAATGCCTTCCTCGTTGTCGCCGACGTCGCGCCCCTCCTTGTCGCGCAGCGCGACCTCGTAGCCGGGCACGCGCAAGCCCGCGGCGCCGAGCTTCTTCTGCTCGGGTCGGTTGGAGAGATAGATGTGCAGCACCTCGGTCGAGCCGAGGCCTTCGACGATTTCGAGCCCGGTGAGCGACTTCCAGCCGTTGAAGACTTCGGCCGAGAGCACTTCCGCGGCTGACAGTGCCATGCGCAGGGACGAGAAATTTGTTCCGGCTGCGCCCTCAGCCTTGGTCAGCGAGGTGTAGAGCGTCGGCAGGCCGAAGAACACCGTCGGCTTGTATTGCTCGATCGCCGCAAAGATCGCAGCCGGCTTCGGCTGGCTCGGCAGCAGCAGCGTCGCTGCACCTGACGAGAACGGGAAGGTGATGGAATTGCCAAAGCCATAAGCGAAGAAGATCTTTGGCACCGAGAAGCAGATGTCGTCAGGCGTCAGCTTCAGCACGCTCTGCGCAAAAGCAAGCTCGCTATAGGCCATGTCGTGCTGAAGATGCACGATGCCCTTGGGTCGGCCGGTCGAGCCGGAGGAGTACATCCAGAACGCCATCTCGTTGCGATCGGTCTCAGCTTCCGCCAGCTCCGCCGGAAATTGCGATAGCCAATCCGCGGCTTCTATCGCCTTCGGCGCAGCGTGGTCGCCGATCGCGCCATTGACGACGATCAGTGTATGCAGGCTGGTGTCCTTGCAGGCCTCGGCATTGAAGCGCGCGCAGAATTCGGCATCCGCCACCGCAACAGCCGCGCCGGAATCGGCGAGATAGAATTGCAAGAGATCGGGCGGCGTCAGCGTATTGATCAGCAACGGTACGAAGCCGGCGCGCACGGCGCCGAAAAAGGCGGCCGGATAAGCCGGCGTATCGTCGAGGAACAGCAGCACGCGATCGCCGCGCGTCAGGCCGAGTGAGGCAAGGCCGTTGCCCCAACGGCAAGCCTCCGCGCAAAGCTCGGCATAGCTCCGCGTGCCCGCCGGGCCAATCAGCGCGAGCTTGTGGCCGCGCCCCTTGGCGAGATTGTCGAACAGCACGCGGCTGGCATTGTAAATCTCGGGAACGGCAAAGCCGATCTCGCGGGCGCCCGCGCTGTCCGCGGGCACCTGGTCCTGTATCGCGTTGGTCATGCCGTCGCCTCGCCTGCCTCGTCTCCGCTGCTCTTCTCGGCCTCGTAGCGCGCCATGAAGGCTGGTGACATCGCGCGCAGTCGGGAATCGTCGATGCGGCCGGAGCGGGTGATATAGCTATAGGCGAAGTCCATCAGGCCAAGCTGCATGTGCTGGGCGAAATGCTCGTACCAGAACGCGCTGGTGCGTGCGGCATTGACGAGCTTCTGCACCACGGGCTTGCGCGCGGCCTGGTAGCGATGCAGCGCGGTCGACAGATGGGCGTCCGATTCCAGCGCCTTGACCAGCGCGATCGCGTCCTCGATCGCGAGCCTCGTGCCTGAGCCGATGGAGAAATGCGCCGAGTGCAGCGCGTCCCCAATCAGCACCATGTTCTTGAACGACCAGTGCTCGTTCCAGACCCAGGGGAAATTGCGCCAGACCGATTTGTTGGAGACCAGGCAGTGGCCGCCGAGCGTGTCGGCGAACACCTCCTCGCACACGCCCTTGGACTGCTCGACGTCCTTGTAGGCGAAGCCGTAGGCCTGCCAGGTCGCGTGATCGCACTCGACCAGGAAGGTGCTCATGTTCGGCGAATAACGATAATGATGCGCGTTGAACGCGCCGCGGTCGGTCTTCACGAAGGTCTGCGACAGTGTGTCGAAACGCTTCGAGGTTCCGTACCAGACGAATTTGTTGGAGGAGTAGGACAGCGAGGTGCCGAAATCGCCCTCATAGGCGCGGCGCACGAGCGAGTTGAGGCCGTCGGCGGCGACGATCAGATCGTGGCCGTTGAGTTGGTCGATCGCCTGGATCTGGGTGTCGAAGCGCGGGGTGACGCCGACATCGAGCGCGCGTTGCTGCAGGAATTGCAGGAGTTCCAGCCGGCCAATCGAGGAGAAGCCGACACCGTCGATGGCGACGCTGTCGCCGCCGAGATTCAGCGTAATGTTCTCCCAGCTCTCCATATGCGGCGCGATTGCATCGACCGTCTCGGGGTCGTCGGCGCGCAAGAATTCAAGCGCCTGGTCGGAGAACACGACGCCAAAGCCCCAGGTCGCGTCGGCCGGGTTCTGTTCGAACAGGTCGACTTGATCCTCGGGGTGACGCTTCTTCCAGAGATAGGCGAAGTAGAGCCCGCCGGGCCCCCCGCCAATCACGGCGATCCGCAAATCCTGCCTCCCTAATTGACAGTATACTTACTATCTCAGGGTAGACTAATGGGCTCCGGTCTCCCACGCCAGCGGAATTATTGGCAAGGCGAGGTGCGCCGCAGCACGGCCGTGGGCACGCGCGTCGCGCGTGCCCAAACCCGTCAATTGCGAATCATAGCCAAACCGCGCCGGATTGACCACCCGGGGGGCGTCAGACGCAGCGCTTCACGTAGACCCCGTTCACCAGCACCCTGGTACAGCGAACCACTGGCACCGGGTGGCGAACCACGACGGCGCCGTTCGGTCCGGCGCAACCGGCGCGGTAGACCCCGCGGGCGCACACCACCGCATTGGCGTCGGAGGATTCGAAGGTCATCGTCGTCGCGAAGGCGAGTAGCGCGGACGCAATCAGCAGAAGTACACGCATGTCGTTTCTCCCGGTCTTGTCGTGATTGAAATCTGATATCGGCGAATGATTAGTCGCGAGGAGCGCGCGAAAATTCACGCGCGCCGCCCAAGATTGATGGCGCCGCGAGTTGCGTGCGGCTTATCGCGCAGCGAATGGTGCAAGCACGTCCTTGCAGGCCGGCGACAGCGACGCCGCATTACTGGCGATGCATTGCACGATGCGGCCGCCACCCGGCGCGACGCCGCCACAGAGCGAGCGAATGTCGGCGCCGCAAGCCGAGCGCACAATGAACAGCTCTTCGCGCGGCCGCAGCGGGCGCAGAACGATCACGGCGGGCGCGGCCGCCGGTGCTGCTCCGGCAGCGGGAGCAGCGGTGCCAGTTGCCGGCGCTGATGTCGCCGCTGCGCCGCCACCGGCCGCAGCAGTCACCGCTTTCGCGCAGGCCGCCGAAACCCTGGCCTTGTTTTTCTCGAGGCATTCCAGCGCGGGAGCGCCGCCTGGCGGCACGCTGGCGCAGACCTTGGGATAATCGGCGCGGCATGCGCTCTTGACGGCAGCGACCTGAGCGCCGCCCGGTTGCTTTGCCGCAGCACCCTTCGGTGCAGCTTCGGCGGCCGGCTTCGCCGCGGGTTCGGCGGCGGGAGCCGCTTCGGTCTTGGCTGGTTCGGATTTGGCAGGTTCAGATTTGGCCGGTTCGGATTTTGCCGGCGCAGCTTCGGTCTTGGGCGCTGCTGCCGGCTCGACCGCGCGAACCGCGGTCTGGCATCCCGCCGACAGGCTCGACATGTGGCTCTGCAAACACTGATATGCCTCGACGCCGCCCGGCGTCACGCTCGCGCAGTGCGCCATGAAATCCGAGCGGCATGCGGAGCGGATAGCGCTCTTCTGGGCCTCGGTCGGCGCTTGCGCGAATGCGCTTGTTGCAGTTGCGAAGAGTGCTGCGGCGAGCAACGCGTGACGCGTTGATGCGTGTTTCAACGTGTTGAACATTTGAGTGAATTCCTGCCCTGTCGGTAACGCCGACGATTTTCTAAATGTGTAATGCAATTGCAATCGTCGCGAGTGATGCCTCGCGAGCGATATCTTGGCCGCTTTGACCACTACCGCAAGTAGATAATGCCGGTGGAATTGCGACGTAACTTAGAGCATGATCCGGAAAAGTGTGCAGCGGTTTTCCGAAAGGATCATGCTCAGACGATACGTCGTCAGAGCCTGACCATGCGCTTGCCGCGGTTCTCGCCGGCAAGCAGTCCGATCAGCGCCTTCGGCGTGTTCTGCAATCCGTCGATAATGTCTTCCTGCACCTTCAGCTTGCCGGATTTCACCCAGGCCTGCAGATCGGCGAGCGCGCGCTGGCTGTCCTTCATGTAGTCCATCACGATGAAGCCCTGCATCACAAGCCGCTTCACCACGATCAGGCCGGGCACGCCGCGCGGGCCGTGCGCCGACGGCGCGCCGTCATATTGCGAGATCGCGCCGCAGCAGGCGATGCGGCCGTGATTGTTCATCTGCGGCAGGCAGGCTTCCAGAATGTCGCCGCCGACATTGTCGAAATAGACGTCGATGCCTTTGGGCGCCGCTGCGCGCAGCGCCTTGAACACCGCACCGTCCTTGTAGTCGACGGCGGCATCGAAGCCGAGCTCTGACGTCAGCCACTGGCACTTGTCCGCGCCACCGGCGATGCCGATGACGCGGCATCCTTTGATTTTGGCGATCTGTCCGACGATCGAGCCGACCGAGCCCGCGGCGGCGGAGACCACGACCGTCTCGCCCTCCCTGGGCTTGCCGACCTCAAGCAGGCCGAAATAGGCGGTGAGGCCGGCGATGCCGAACACGCTGAGCAGATGCGTCATCGGCTCGAGCTTCGGCATTTTCGTCAATTGCTTTGCGGGCACTGTAGCAAACTCCTGCCAACCGGTGTCGCCGAACACGATGTCGCCGGGCGCAAGCTCAGGCGCCTTCGAGCTGACCACCTCTGCAATGCCGCCGCCGGCCATCACGCTGTTGGCTTCGACCGCCGAGCGATAGGTCGCGCCGTGCATCCAGGCGCGGTTGGCAGCGTCGAGCGAGATGTAACGCACGCGCAGCAGGGCCTCGCCGTCCTTCGGTTCCGGCAGTGTGCCATCGACCATCTTGAAGTGCTCGGGGCCGAGCTTTCCGCTCGGCTTCTCCACCAGAAGAATTTGGCGATTGACGCTTCCAGTCATGGCGTTCCCTCTCTGATTGTTTGATGTTTATTGAAGCACTTGCCGCAAACAAAACGTGCAAGCCGCATTCGTTGTGCGCTGCATGAAGGCTAGATCGCCGCGTGCAGTTTCGCAACGGGAACATCCGGATCGAGCGACCGCACGCAAAGCGTGTTGCGTCGCTGTCATATCTGCGACATCATGAAGCGGCCGGTGTAGCGGGGGTCATTGATGTCGAACAGGTTTACGCAATACATTTTAGGCGCGATGGTGCTCGGCATCGTCATGGGCTCGGCGATCTACAATTTCCTGCCCGACACGCGGGGCGACTGGGCCTCCTCCATCAACCTCGTCGCCGTGATCTTCCTGCGCCTGATCAAGATGATCATCGCGCCGCTGGTGTTCGCGACCCTGGTCGGCGGCATCGCCCACATGGGATCGGGCTCCAAGCTCGGCCGCATCTTCGCCAAGACCATGGGCTGGTTCATCAGCGCATCCTTCGTCTCGCTGATGCTCGGCCTCGTGATGGTCAATCTGCTCCAGCCCGGCGCCAACTTCCCCGGTACGTTGCCGGACAAGGGACAGTCGACCGGCCTGGCGGTCTCCGCCTTCTCGCTAGAAAAATTCCTGACCCATTTGATCCCGACCTCGATCGCGGATGCGATGGCGCAGAATGAGATCCTTCAGATCGTGATCTTCGCGGTGTTCTTCTCGGTTGCGATGGGTGCATTGCCTGAGCGCTCCAAGCAGATCCTGTCGCTGATCGACGACCTCGGCCACATCATGCTGAAGGTGACGAGCTATGTGATGATGTTCGCGCCGTTTGCGGTCTGGGCCGCCATCACCGCCACCGTTGCCAAGAACGGCCTGCTGGTACTCTGGAAGCTCATCGTGTTCATGGGCGGCTTCTATCTCTCGCTGTTCATCCTCTGGGGCATCCTGGTGGCCGTCGGCTTCATCGTGATCGGGCCGCGCTACAGCCATTTGCTCCGCCTGATCCGCGAGCCGCTGATGATCGCGTTCTCCACCGCGAGCTCGGAAGCGGCCTACCCGAAGACGCTCGAAGGGCTCAACCGCTTCGGCGCCTCGTCGCGGATCTCGAGCTTCGTGCTGCCGCTCGGCTATTCGTTCAACCTCGACGGAACGATGATGTACTGCACCTTCGCGAGCATCTTCATCGCGCAGAGCTATCACATCGACATGCCGCTCGGCACGCAGCTCGCGATGCTGGCGACGTTGATGATCACCTCGAAGGGCGTCGCCGGCGTGCCGCGCGCCTCTCTCGTCGTGATCGCCTCGACGCTGTCGCAGTTCAACATCCCCGAGGCGGGCCTGCTCATGATCATGGGCATCGACACCTTCCTCGACATGGGCCGCAGCGCCACCAACGTGATCGGCAACACGCTGGCGACCTCGGTCGTGGCGAAGTGGGAAGGCGAGCTCGGGCCCGAGCATGCGATGGGACCGGGCGATGTCGTGCCTGAGGACATGGTGCCGGGCGAAGTGCCCGCGATGGCCGGTCATTGACGGGAGTGCGTCATGCGCCCTTTGACGGCGATTTCGAGCGGCCTGTTGCTGGCAGCGTGTCTGCTGGCGACGGGTGCCTCTGCCCAGAGCGGCGGCAGCGAAGGGCTTAGCCCGACGCTGTCGGCCATCAAGAACGCGCACGCCGTGCGGCTCGGCTATCGCGAGAGCTCGCCGCCGTTCTCGTTCCTCGACCAGGCTAACAGGCCGATCGGCTACAGCCTCGAGCTCTGCGAGGCCATCGTCGAGGAGATCGGCGTCGAGGTCGACGATCCCAATCTCAGAATCGACTACGTCAAGGTCACCTCGGACGATCGCATCGACGCGGTGCTCCAGAACAAGATCGATCTGGAATGCGGCTCGACCACGGCCAATTCCGAGCGCGGCAAGCGCGTCGCCTTCTCGCCGCTGATGTTCGTCGCCGGCACCAAGCTGATGGTGCCGAAGGCCTCCAGCGTCCAACAGCTGACCGACCTGAAGGGCAAGACCATCGTGGTGACGAAAGGCACCACCAACGAGCAGGCGGTGCAGGCGGCCGACAAGAAGCTTTCGCTGGGCCTCAACATCGCTGTCGGCGCCGACCATGAGCAGTCCTACCAGATGCTGGTTGACGGCAAGGCCGACGCCTTCGCGACCGACGACATCCTGCTCTCGGGCCTGATCGTCCGCCACAAGTCGCAGGACAAGTTCCGCGTAACAGGCGATTATCTGTCCTATGATCCCTACGGCATCATGTTCCGCAAGGGTGAGCCGCAACTGGCCGCCGTGGTCGAGCGCACCTTCCGCAAGCTCGGCTCCAACCACGATCTCGTGCCGCTCTACAACAAATGGTTCATCGCACGCATGCCGACCGGCGAGAAAATGAACGTGCCGATCTCGCTGCAGCTGGAGGAAGCGTTCAAGGCGATGGACGATTCTGCCAGCGCGAATAACTAGCGGCGGTCGGTTCTCTTTCCGTCATCCTGAGGTGCGAGGCCCGCGATGCGAATGCATCGCGGGTTGAGCCTCGAAGGATGAGCGGCCGTGATGCTGCTACAGCCGGGCCGTCCCCTTCGAGGGCCGCTGAAGAAGCGGCCACCTCAGGGTGACGGTGATGGATTGGTGCTCGCGGAAACATCCCCGAACATCCGATCCAGCGCCGCGTCATACGTCGCCTGCACCAGCTCCGGATGCAGCTTTGCAAGCGCCTCCATCATCACGCCGGAATTGATTTCCAGCACGCGCCAGTCGCCATCCACGCGCACCACGTCGATCGACGCAAAGGTGATGCCGATGGCGCGCGCCGCATCGATCGCGAGCTTCACGCAGGCCGTGCGCGCCTCGCCGTCCTCCAGCAACACCGGTTTGGCGCCGGCATCCAGATTGTGCCGCCAGTCCGCGCCACGCCGCTTGCTGTAGATAACGAGGGGCGCATCATCGAGCAGGATCACACGGACCTCTTCCTCGATCGCGACATAAGGCGAGATCACGAGCCCGGTGCTCATCGAAAAGACCTCGCCCGCCGCGTGGTCGAGCTCTGCCGCGATCGTCACCTTGAACACCGAGCGCCCCGATGTCCCTTCATTCGGCTTCACGACCACGCCTTGCGGATGGGCGCGAAGCAGCTCGAGCATTGCATCTCGCCAGTCGGGGCCGACGACATTCCTGCCCAGCTTCGGGTTGAGGAAGAGATGGTGGGGAATGCACGGCACGCAAGCGAGCGACAGCGCCTCTGATGTCGCCGATTTGTCGCTCGCGAGCCGATGCGCGATCGCGCTGTTGAGGCCGATGTCGTAGCCGAAGGCAAAGCGGCGCATCTCGCCGCGGCGCATTGCGATCAGCCAGCCGTCGGCGCGAACGTCCACGTCGATGCCATGGCGCGCGCCATAGCGTCTGATCGCCTGGACGAAGATTCGCTCGCTGGTCGCCATATCCTGATCGTTCCGGGCGCCAAAAGCCGCAGAAATGCGGGAAATCGCGCCAACGCGGGGTGAAAGTCAGAGCTATTCTTAATGAAATTCTCGCGAGCGCGATGGAAATTAAGTGCTGCTTTCGCGCCCGGAAGGGAAAAGAAATTGCCCTTTGCGCGGCCCCGACAGCAGATCCGTTAATGATGTCACCATTTCCGCCGCAAATGCCGGTTTGACCGGCATCAATTGCATCCGGAACGAGGTTGATTATTGGTCTCAATGGCGTAGATCACACACGCGAAATCCTCCGCCATGGCAATGGTGTCCGCCCGTTTTCAGGGCCGGGCAACGCTTTTGCCCGAAAACCGCAAGACATTCGGAATATCGAAAATCATGAGCGCGTTTTACCGAGAGAAGGTTCTTTCCGTCCAGCACTGGACCGACACACTGTTCAGCTTCCGCGCCACGCGCGACACCGGCTTCCGCTTCCAGAACGGCCAGTTCGCCATGATCGGCCTCGAGGTCGACGGCCGTCCGCTGCTGCGGGCCTACAGCATGGCCAGCGCCAACCACGAGGAAGAGCTCGAGTTCTTCTCGATCAAGGTGCAGGACGGTCCGCTGACCTCGCGCCTGCAGAAGATCAAGGAAGGCGACACCATCCTGGTCGGCCGCAAGGCGACCGGCACGCTGATCACCGACAACCTCATCCCCGGCAAGCGGCTGATGCTGCTCTCGACCGGCACCGGCCTTGCGCCCTTCGCCAGTCTGATCAAGGACCCCGAGGTCTATGAGCAGTTTGAGAGCATCGTGCTGGTGCACGGCTGCCGCCAGGTCTCCGAGCTCGCTTACGGCGAGAAGCTGGTCGCGAATTTGCGCGAGGACGAGCTGTTCGGCGAGCTGCTCGCCGACAAGCTGATCTATTATCCGACCGTGACCCGCGAGCCCTTCAAGAACCGTGGCCGCATCACCGACCTCATCAACTCCGAACAGATCTTCAACGATATCGGCCAAGGCCCGCTCAACATCGAGACCGACCGCATCATGATGTGCGGCAGCCCGGCGATGCTCGAGGAGCTGAAGGTGATGTTCGAGAGCCGCGACTTCGTCGAGGGAAGCGGCAACAAGCCCGGTCATTTCGTGATCGAGAAGGCATTCGTCGAGCGCTAAGCCCGGCACTTGTCGTGCCGGGCTACCAGCCCTAAAACTCCGCCGTCGTCCCGGGCAAGCGCGCCCAAAGCGCGCGCCGATCCGGGACCGCCGCGCAAGCCCTTCGCTCGTCGCGCATAGCCACAGGGAGCCGCTATGCGAAGACCCGGAGTGACACCTTACTTCCAACCACAAAATCCTGTGGTTATGGACCCCGGGTCTGCGCTTACGCTTGCCCGGGGATGACGGCTCCGTTGTGGCTGGTGCCGCGACCCCTCCCATGCCGCTACTGCTGCAGTGCAACAGGCCTAACCTCTCGGTGGATTGATTTATCCCGACCGAATTCGCTAGCCTGAAACAAGCGCTGCGTCATATCCGTATGACAGGTGCGGGCGTATCGTACCGCCTGATGCTGGCGAGAGGGTGGGAATCGTGGCCGACAACAACAAGACGCAGGAATCGCCCAAACGTTTGCCGTTGGCGGAAGAGGGGATCATGGAAACCCTTCTGCTTCCGTTCTCGCCGCGCTTCATCGTCCTGACGATCTGCGCGGTCGTCACGGCACTCCTGATTGGCATCGCCATCGCCGACCGCAGGATTTTCGACATCCTGCTGGTCCCGATCTGCATCTTCGGCGCGCTCACGCTGCTCGGCGTCCGCGACCTCATGCAGAAGAGCCATGCGGTGCTGCGGAACTACCCGATATCGGCGCACATCCGTTTCCTCCTGGAGGAAATCCGTCCGGAGATGCGGCAGTACTTCTTCGAGAGCGAGAAGGACGGCATGCCGTTCTCGCGCGACACCCGCGCGGTGGTCTATCAGCGCGCCAAGATGCAGCTCGACAAGCGTCCGTTCGGCACCCAGGAGGATGTCTACCGCGAGGGCTATGAGTGGATGCATCACTCGGTGTCGCCGAAGGCGCACGCCGAGGAGAAGTTTCGCGTCACCATCGGCGGGCCGGATTGTGCGAAGCCCTATTCGGCCTCGGTGTTCAACATCTCGGCCATGAGCTTTGGCGCGCTCAGCCCGAATGCGGTGCGCGCGCTCAATGCCGGTGCCAGGAAGGGCGGCTTCGCCCATGACACCGGCGAGGGCGGCTTCAGTCCCTATCACGCCGAGATGGGCGGTGACGTCATCTGGGAGATCGGCTCCGGCTATTTCGGCTGCCGCCATCTCGACGGCACCTTCGATCCGGAGGCATTCGCGCGCGTTGCGAGCCAGGACCAGATCAAGATGGTCGAGCTCAAGATTAGCCAGGGCGCCAAGCCCGGCCATGGCGGCGTGCTGCCGGCGGCGAAAGTCTCGGAAGAAATCTCCAAGATCCGCGGCGTCGCGATGGGCGAGGACTGCATTTCGCCGGCCTCGCATCGCGCCTTCTCGACTCCCACGGGCATGATGCAGTTCGTCGCCGAGATGCGCAGGCTTTCAGGTGGCAAGCCGGCCGGCTTCAAGCTCTGTATCGGCCATCCCTGGGAGTTTCTGGCGATCTGCAAGGCGATGCTGGAGACCGGCATCTACCCCGACTTTATCGTGGTCGACGGCAATGAAGGCGGCACTGGTGCTGCGCCGCTCGAATTCATGGACCATCTGGGCATGCCGATGCGCGAGGGCGTCAATTTCGTCCACAACGCGCTGATCGGCATCAATGCGCGCGACCGCATCAAGCTCGGCGCGTCAGGCAAGATCGCGACTGCCTTCGACATGGCGCGCGCGATGGCAATCGGCGCCGACTGGTGCAATTCGGCGCGCGGCTTCATGTTCTCGCTCGGCTGCATCCAGTCGCTGAGCTGCCACACCGACCGCTGCCCAACCGGCGTTGCGACCCAGGATCCGACCCGGGCGCGCGCGCTCTATGTGCCGCTCAAGATCGACCGCGTGCACAATTATCACCACGCCACGCTGCACTCGCTGACCGAGCTGATCGCCGCGGCCGGCCTCGAGCATCCGCAGCAGCTGCGCCCGATCCATTTCAGCCAGCGGACGTCGACGACCAAGGTGCAGTCCTTCGCGCAGCTCTACCCAGAGCTACGTCCGGGCGAACTGCTCGAAGGCACGGAGGACCCGCGGTTCCGCGACGCCTGGCGGATGGCCCAGGCGGCATCGTTCCAGCCGTTGTGAGGGTTCCCGCATCCGTAGCGGCGTAAATTCGCCTGCATCAGGGTTGTTTTAACCTTCGTGTCAGCTTGGGGTGTAAAATGTCCCGATGGACGAAGAGCGCCGCAACAAGGCCAGGCACCGCGTATTGAAGGCCGGAACCATTGAGTTCGGCGGCGGCGCGATCGATTGCACCGTCCGCAATTTCTCCGACACCGGCGCCGCCCTCGACGTCACCAGCCCGGTCGGCATTCCCGAGCATTTCACCCTGAACATCAAGGCCGAGGGTGTGCACCTGCCCTGCACGGTGGTGTGGCGCAAGGAAAAGCGGATAGGGGTGCGGTTCGGGTGAGGCTGGCGGCGCGAGCTCGTGCTCACCCCGTCTCTACCTCACCCCGCCGGCTCGCCAGAATCTTGTCGATCCGCCGGCCATCGAGATCGACCACCTCGATATGCCAGCCGGCGAAGTCGAAGGCGTCGCCGACGTTGGGCAGCACGGTGAATTGTTGCAGCACGAGGCCCGCAACCGTGTTGTAGCGGTGATGCGGCGGCAGCTCGACGCTCAGGAGCTCGCCGAACTCGTCAACCGGCATCCAGCCTGAGACAAGCAGCGAGCCGTCTGCGCGCCTGACATAGGCCGGCTCCGGTGGGCCTTCCTCCGAATGGAAGGCGCCGACGATCGATTCCAGAATATCAGCCGTCGTCACCACGCCTTCGAAGGCACCATATTCGTCGTAGACGAAACCGACGTGAACCGGCGCAACCCTCAGGATTGCCAGCACATCGCGGGCATCGGCTGATGCGGGAATGCTCGGCGCTTCGCGGACGAGTGCCCGCAGATCCGGCGTGCGCTCATTCATGTACGCGACCAGCAGATCCTTTGCCTGAAGCACGCCGATGGGTGTGTCGCGATCGCCGTCGGAGACGGGAAAGCGCGAATGCGGGCTCTTGGCGATGATCGCTTGAATTGCTTCCGGAGCATCATTCAGGTCGATCTCGTCGACCTCCGTGCGCGGCGTCATCACCGCGCCGACCGGGCGGTCGCCGAGCCGCATCACGCCCGCGATCATTTCCTTCTCGCCGGGCTCGAGCACACCGGCGCTTTCGGCCTCGTTGACGAGATGATGGATCTCGTCCTCCGAGACTTTCTCTTCGGCCTTGCCGCCGCGACCGAGCAGGGTGAGGATCAGCTTGCCGGAAAGGTCGAGCAGAAACACCAGCGGCAGCGAGACGCGCGCCAGCACATGCATCGCCGGCGCGACCTTGACCGCGATGCTTTCGGGATCGCGCAGCGCCACCTGCTTCGGCACCAGCTCGCCGACGATCAGTGTCGCATAGGTGATGATGGTGACGACGATGCCGACACCGACGATATCGGCAATGCCTGACGACATGCCGAGCTCGACCAGCCATTGCGCCAGCCGCTGCCCGAGCGTCGCGCCGGAGAAGGCGCCGGAGAGCACGCCGACCAGCGTGATGCCGATCTGCACGGTCGAAAGGAACTTTCCGGGATCGGCGGCGAGCGACAGCGCGCGCTCGGCACCGCGCACGCCCTTGGCCGCCAGCAGCGATAGCCGCGCCGGGCGCGATGAAACCACGGCCAGCTCCGACATGGAGAGTAGCCCGTTGATGACGATCAGGACGACGACGATGATGAGTTCGACGGATAACATTGCGCGCAAGGGGGAAAGGCCGATGAGCCCGGCGGACACCGGACCAAGCCCGTTATATATGAACCCGAGGCGCGCTTTGCCCGGTTCCGACCAAATTGTCGCACCGGGCAGGAATGATCACTGCCGTGCTCAGAATTCGCCGTGCAGCCGTCCTGAGAACACCGAGACCGGCCCACGATCGGCATTGTAGGCAGGATTGACGATGAGCTGGTAGTCGGCGGTAAATGTCAGCGCCTTGTTCAGCGCGTAGGCGTAATAGGTTTCCAGCACGCGCTCCTTCCTGTAGTTGAGCGCGCCGTCGCCGATCAGCGGACCGAGACCGCCGGCGGCGAGGAAGTCGCGATGGTCCTGCGAGAGGCCGTTGACGGCGCCGGCAATGGCGACGACGTCGTCCGGTCGGCCCCATTTGGTGCCCTTCACAGAGACGCCACCGGATAGGCTGCGGTCGATGTCGGTGAAGGCCATGATCTCGTTGCGGCCGTCGTTCCAGCTCCAGCGGCCGAACACGCCGATGTCATCGGTAACGGCCTGCTCGAGGTTGAGCGCGTAGCCGTATTTGATGCGGCCGCGGCGGGTCTGGCTGATGTCGAGATTGAGCGCGGGATTATCCAGCGTCTCGCGATAGCTGCCCGAGAAGTCGCTATTGACGAAGCCGAGCGTGCGCAGCTTGCCGGGCTGACCGAACAGCGAATAGCGTGTTTCAAGTTCCGCGACATATTCGCCGCGGCGGCCGACATTCATGTCGAAATTGTTCGAGTTCGACGTGGCGTCCATCAGGAAGTAGCCGCCGCGCAGCGCCCATTGCTTCTGGTTCAATTCGGCGGTGGCGCCATAGCCGAGGCCGAGCTTGTCGGCGGCATAGTCGAAGGCGCCCGAGGCCCAGATCGACCAGTTCATGAAATCCTTGCGCGGATCGTGCGCGTAGGAATTGCCGTCGAATACGTCAACGACGGAGAATTTGCCGACCTGCAAGGTGAGGCGCGAGATGTCGGCCTTGCCGGCGAGTTGGAGCTGGCCGCTGGCAAGCTCTTCCTGTTCGCCGCCGAAGCCGAAAGTTTGGCGGACGAACAGCCGCGAGGCATTGAAGTGCGGATAGGGGAAGCCGGATTTCTGCGCTTCGCCATTGGGGAAACCCGCTGCGCCGGTGGTGTTGTTGAAGCCAAAACCCTGCAACAGCTCGGGATTGAAATAGACCTCGCCGCCATCCCACAGCCGCGCATTGAGATAGAGCGAGTTGCTCCACGTCTCTTGTAAATCCGGCGACGTCGTCAGGCTGTTCGGCCCGGTATAGGGCGCGCTGAAGGATGGATGTCCCTGCGCCAGGAAGGTCGACTGACCGTGGATTTCCCATCGGCTCGATTCGGTGTCGGTGATATCGGACTTGGGATTGTAGCTCGGTATCCCCGGCCAATCGATCTTGCGATTGAGCCCGATCCGAAGGCTCTGGAAATCCATCGTGGACGAATATTGCCCGCCCGACGGGAAGGTGACGTTGGCGTTCTCGAACTTGCTGTAGAGATATTCGAGCCGCGCGCTCCAATGCGGCGCGAAGGCATATTCGACGCCACCGCCGGCGGTCCAGCCGAACCGGGTGTTCAGCACCTTCTCTTCGTTGCCGCCCGTCGGCGTCGAGAGAAATCGTTCGCCGGCAAAGGCTGCGCCGCCAGTCGCATAGAACAGCCAATTGCCAGTGGTGTAACCGAGACGGGCGCGCAGACTCGCAACGTAGTCCCAGCGTTCCTCCACGCCGGACAGCGCCGTCGCAGCCGATGACACCACGTGGTTGGAGGGCAGATAGTTCGGAAAGGAAATGTCGCCTTCAACACCGAGCAGCAGGCCAGAGTTGAAGCGCCAATTGTAACCGGCTTGCACGCCCCCGGTCGCGCCGTTGAAGACGTTGTTGTCGGTGGCGACCGTGGGATCGGTCAGAGTTGCCGAGGAGGTGCCGCGGGTGAGGCCGGCATGCGCGCCGATATAGAGGCCGGTCCAGTCGTAGACAGCCTTTGGTGCCGGTGCCTTCAGTGGCAGGTCAGCAGCACGGGAGGCCCCGGGAAGAGCCATCACGCCGGCGGTGATTGCCGCCGCCGTCCGCAGCAACTGATATCGATGACCTCTCAACGTCAAAACACACGCCCCCAAGACGCAAATTTACCCCAGCCGCTCCGACATCCCTGCCGATTCGCGGCGATCCTGTCATCAGGGTCTTGGCTGTTTACGCGATCAAACGAGATGAACTCGTTTCGACGCGATTTCATCCCGCCCTGCGCTCGTTCGGAGCTTATTGCTAATAGTTCGCAATAGCAACTCGTCCAGAATGTCGCAGCGGATGGTTGGCATCCTTATGTGACGGTATTGCTACAAATTCCCGGCGCGGAAAAAGGATGACCCCGCCCGGGGGGACAGCCGGGCGGGGTCGGGGGCACGACACGGGGTGGATGAGGCGCCCGTGTCGGACGCAGGATCCACGTAAGATTGGCCTCAAATACTCAGATCAGTAGCAAGTACGAACGCGGCCGACGTACTGGCCGAAGGCGTTGTACTGGGCGACCCAGCCGCAGCGGTGATAGCCGTAGTAATAGGGTTCGTTGCTGGCGGCGATCGCGGTGCCGACGATGGCGGCAGTGGCGATGCCGGCGCCGACACCCCAGCCCCAGCCGAGCGGCTTGGCCTGAGCGGTCGAGGTCGTTGACGCGACACCAGCGGTGACGGTGAGGGCTGCGAGAGCGACGGCGGCAATCTTGGTCTTGATCGACATGTGAAATTCCATCCGGGTTGAGGCGGTCCGTTGTGGTCCGCGTGCCCAATTGGACGAAGGCTTGCCGGATCAGGTTCGAGCGCGCGCGCCGCGACTCGCCGCTCCGGCTCTTTCTCGAACGATTTCAGGTGGATGAGAGCTAGCCGAGGGGACCCTTGGCGAGCCTGTTCACGTCGAAGTTATCGACCTCAGTCAGCAGCTCGCAAAAGGCGCGTGCGCCCTGGTCGAGCAGCTGCTCGCCCTTCGCCGGCACCGCCAGCGTCGCATTGCCGATCGCGCCGCTCGGGTGCAGATCCTGCGCCTGCCAGGCAAAGGGCGCGGGCCGCTGCGTCGAGAGCCAGCGATATTGTTGCTCCATCGCGATGCTGCTCGCGGGAAAATCCGCGATCGCGTTGGCGCGCACCTGGTCGGGATAGCGCGCCAGCATGATCGAGGTCTCGACCGCACCACCATGAATGCCGTGGCGCACTTCATCTGATGGGAACAGCTTGTCCGCAGCCGACAGCCGCGACCACGACGTCGTCACCACGAACAGCTTTTGATGCGCACGAAGATCCTGCGCCACCAGCATCATCGCCGCGCTGTTGCCGCCGTGGCTGGTGATGATGACGAGCTTTTTCACGCCGCGTCGTGCGATGTCCTCGCCGATTCCCGTCCAGCGCCTCAGCGCCACCTCGGTCGGCAGCGTCTGCGTGCCCGGATAGTCGATATGCTCGGTGGAGATGCCGACGGGTTCAACGGGCAGGAACGTCACCGGAAGAGACTCGGGCAGCAGCTCGTGCACGCGCGCCAGATAGGCCTCGCCGATCAGCACGTCAGTCTCGTATGGCAGATGCGGGCCGTGCTGCTCGGTCGCCGCCAGCGGCAGCACCGCGATCCAGCGCGACGCTTCCGTCGGACCAATGTCGGTCCAGCGGATCTCGGTCCAGTCGCGGGAAGGCGTCATCAAGGTTTCTTTGCCCGAATTTGTCACGTAGTTTGGGGTTATCAGGGGACGCGGGCCCGGCCGGCTCGCGTCCCCTGATGTGTTGCGGTTCTATCGTGTTGTTGTCACATCGGCTAGAAGCGATCGACGGAGTGCATTCATGAGCCCCTCTCATCTGCGGCGAGCGTTAATGGCGGGCTTGCTGGCCTCTGTGGTATCGATCCTGCCGGCGCGCAGCGAGACCCTGGACAAGGTCACCTTCGGCACCAATTGGGTCGCCGAGGCCGAGCATGGCGGCTTCTTCCAGGCGGTCGCAGACGGCACCTACAAGAAGTACGGGCTCGATGTCAGCATCGTGCCGGGCGGGCCGAACGAGAACAACCGGATGCTGTTGGTCGCCGGCAAGATCGATTTCTTCATGGCTGCGAACACGCTGATGTCGTTCGACGCGGTCGCCAACAACGTTCCCGTGGTGACGATCGCCGCGATGTTCCAGAAGGACCCGCAGGTGCTGCTGTCGCAGCCCGACGCGAAGGTCGCCAAGCTTGAGGACCTCAAGCCGCTGACGCTGTTCGTTTCCAAGGAGGGCATGTCCAGCTATTTCCAGTGGCTCAAGTCCGAATACGGCTTCAGCGAGAAGAACGTCCGCCCCTATAATTTCAATCCGCAGCCCTTCATCGCCAATCCCAAGAGCGCGATGCAGGGCTACGTTACATCAGAGCCCTTCGCGGTCGAGAAAGCCGGCGGCTTCAAGCCCAACGTCATCCTGCTCGCCGATGCAGGCTTCAACACCTATTCGACGCTGATCGAGACCCGCCGCGACATCGTCGAGAAGAAGCCGGACCTGGTGCAGCGCTTCGTCGATGCCTCGATCGTCGGCTGGTACAATTACATCTATGGCGACAATTCCGCCGGCAATGCCATGATCAAGAAGCTCAATCCTGAAATGACCGACGATCTGCTCGCCTATTCCGTCGCCAAGATGAAGGAGTACGGCATCGTCGATTCCGGCGACAGCGTGAAGGGCGGCATCGGCGCGATGAGCGACGAGCGCTACACGTCCTTCTTCAACAAGATGGTGAAGGCCGGCGTGGTGAAGGGCGATCTCGACTTCCGCAAGTCCTACACGTTGCGCTTCGTCAACAAGGGCGTCGGCGTCGAGCTGCGCCCCGCCAAGCCGTAACGCCAGCGTTGATGTCGTCAGCCAAGCCTTCATCCACGGTCGAGGCCAGCCTGACGGCGCTTGCCGTCAGCCTGCGCGGCGTGACGAAGGTCTACGACACCGGCGTCATGGCGCTCGGTCCGCTCGATCTCGCGGTCCGCAAAGGCGAGTTCATCTCGCTGCTCGGGCCCTCGGGCTGCGGCAAATCGACGGCGCTGCGGCTGATTGCAGGGCTCAGCCAAGCATCATCGGGCACAGTGCGGGTGTCGCGCCACGAGGGCGAGGTGCAAATTGGCCATATTCGTCAAGGTCATGGCATCGGCTTCGTGTTCCAGGAGCCGACCCTGATGCCGTGGAGTAGCGTGCGCGAGAACGTGCGGCTGCCGCTGAAGCTTGGCGGCATCGCGAAGGCCGAAGGGCGGGCACGCGCCGATGCGGCGCTCGCGAGCGTCGGGCTTGCCGACTTCGCCGATGCGTTTCCGCGCGAATTGTCCGGCGGCATGAAGATGCGGGTCTCGCTCGCCCGCGCGCTCGTCACCGATCCTGACATCCTGCTCATGGATGAGCCGTTCGCCGCGCTCGACGAAATCACGCGCTTCCGCCTCAACAACGATCTGCTGGCGCTGTGGCGCAGCCTTGGCAAGACCGTCATCTTCGTCACCCATTCGGTGTTCGAATCCGTCTACCTGTCGCAGCGCGTCGTGGTCATGACGGCGCGGCCCGGCCGCATCCAGGCCGATATCCGCATCGAAACGGTCGAGCCGCGCGGCGAGGAGTTTCGCACCTCGGCGGCGTACTCGGATTATTGCCGGCGCGTCTCGGCCGCGCTCGCGCCGTCTTATTCAGGGCAGTCGACGCTGTGAACGCGCAAGCCCCGGTCCCCGCAAAGCCGTCGGGCGCGCAAAGCGCGGTGCGCTTCGTGCTGCCCATCATCGTGTTCGCGGCGGGCCTTGCCGTCTGGGAGCTCGTGGTTCGCATCAGGGAGATTCCGCCTTACGTGTTGCCGGCGCCGTCAGCGATCTTCCTGACGCTGATCAAGGACTGGGCGGTGTTGTCACAATCGCTCGCCGCCACGCTGCTGACGACGCTGGAAGGTTTTGTCGCCGCAAGCATCGGCGGCATCGCGCTGGCGCTGTTGTTCAACCAGTCGAAATGGGTGGAATATTCGCTGTTCCCCTATGCCGTCGTGCTGCAGGTGACGCCTGTCATCGCGATCGCGCCGCTGCTGCTGATCTATCTGGAGCAGCAGACTGCCGTCGTCGTCTGCGCCTTCATCGTCGCCTTCTTCCCGGTGCTGTCCAACACCACGCTCGGGCTCAATTCGGTTGACCGCAATCTCGCCGGCCTGTTCCAGCTTTATGGCGCATCCAAGCCCCAAACCCTGCGTTTCCTGAAACTGCCCGCAGCATTGCCCTATATTTTGGGCGGCCTGCGCATCGCTGGCGGCTTGTCGTTGATCGGCGCCGTCGTCGCCGAGATCGCTGCGGGAACGGCGGGTGCCGGCTCGGGCCTTGCCTACAGGATCGCCGAGTCGGGCTATCGCTTGAACATACCCCGCATGTTCGCAGCGCTGCTGTTGTTGTCGCTGGCCGGGATTGTCATCTATGGGGTGCTGGCGCTAATTTCCCACCTCGTTTTACGGCGCTGGCATGAGAGCGCGCTTGGAAAGGAAAACTGATGTCTACCGGTTCGATTTCGTCCGACAAGATCGATCTTTTGATCTATGGGCCGGCGCGGCCGATCCTCGAGAACGGGTTTTCCGATCATTTCGTCGTGCACAAGGCCGAGACGCGCGGTGACCTCGAGCGGCTGACGCCGGCGATCCGCGACAAGATCCGCGGCGTCGCCGTGACCTATCACACCGTCCGCGCCGACAAGGATTCGCTGTCGCAGCTGCCCAAGATCGAGATGGTGGCGAGCTTCGGCGTCGGCTACGACCATATCGACGCCAAATACGCGGCCGAGCACGACATCATCGTCACCAACACGCCCGACGTGCTGACCGAGGAAGTCGCCGACGTCGCGATGGGCCTTCTGATCTCCACTGTGCGCGAATTCATCAAGGCCGATCGCTATGTGCGCTCGGGTCTCTGGCAGACGCAGAACTATCCGCTCAGCGTCGGCTCGCTGCGCGACCGCAAGGTCGGCATCGTCGGCATGGGCCGGATCGGGCAGGCCATCGCGCGCCGGCTCGATGCCTCGCTGGTGCCGGTGGTCTATCACTCCCGCAATCCGTCCAAGGACGTCTCCTACAAGCACTACCCTGACCTGATCGAAATGGCGAAGGCCGTGGACACGCTTGTCGTGATCGTGCCCGGCGGCGCTGCTACCGACAAGATGATCAATGCGGAGGTGCTGAAGGCGCTCGGCCCGCGCGGCGTGCTGGTCAACGTCGCCCGCGGTTCCGTCGTCGACGAGCAGGCACTGGTCCAGGCGCTGAAATCAGGCACCATCCTCGCCGCCGGTCTCGATGTATTTGCCGCCGAGCCGAACGTGCCTGACGAGCTCAAGGCCATGCAGAACGTCGTGTTGCTGCCGCATATCGGTTCGGCCTCGGTGGTGACGCGCAACGCCATGGACCAGCTCGTGGTCGACAACCTCAAATCATGGTTCTCCGGCAAGCCGCCGCTGACGCCGGTGGCCGAGACGCCGTTCAAGGGGCGCTGATGCAAATTCTCAGGGTCGTTGCATTCGCCGTCGCGGCCGGCATGGCCGCGATCGGCATCGCGCATGCGCAGGACGCGACGACCCTGAAAAAGGAGATGGTCGGGCAGTGGGAGCTCTCGACCACCGAACGCAGCAAGACCTGCGTCGTCACGATGAAGGGCGACGCCGCGGGACAGGGGTTCAAGCTCGAGCTTGAGCCGGCCTGCAAGGCCGCGCTGCCCTTCACCAAGGACATCGTCGCCTGGAGCGTCAAGGGCCTGGATATCGTCCGCTTGCAGGATGCATCAGGTGAATCCGTGAT
This sequence comes from Bradyrhizobium zhengyangense, assembly GCF_022012435.1. Taxonomy (GTDB): domain Bacteria; phylum Pseudomonadota; class Alphaproteobacteria; order Rhizobiales; family Xanthobacteraceae; genus Bradyrhizobium; species Bradyrhizobium zhengyangense. The sequence goes on along the minus strand of NZ_JAKLUA010000008.1, from coordinate 66,788 downwards.
CGACTTCACCGAGGTCGAGGCCGGTATCTTCGAAGGGCTCCGACAGGGCGAGGGCGTCTACATCCTGCAGGACCTCGCTGCCGCCCGCTCCATGGCCAAGTCGATGGACCAGATGATCGGCGACTGGGCGATGGTCCGGGGCAATGGCCAGCCGATCTGCGGGATAACGCTGACCAACACGGAAGCCGACCAGGACAATTTCCAGGTTTTCCTCAAGCCGAAATGCGACGCGGCCATCACCCAGTTCAATCCGACGCAATGGCGGCTCGAGCGCGGCCAGATCATCCTGATGTCGAAATCAGGCGAGGTCTGGCAGTTCGAGGCCGACGACAATGCACAATGGCGGCGGGTTCCCGATACGGCCGACCCCTTGATCATGCTGCGCCAATAGGGGCCCGTCCGGTCCCGCAATTTTTCTGGGGCTCATGTCGATCCGGCACCGGCTGGATCGTCATCTGGATAGCGAGCTGATCGCGCGGCCGGCCCGGCCGTGTCTCGCCTTATCAGGAGTTTTGCATGCGGTTCATGTACATCGTCACCTCCAGTCAGCCCATGAAAGGCCCGAGCCCCGCGCTGATGGAGGCCATGCAGAAAATATCCGAGCGGGAAATCAAGGCCGGCCGGATGATCGACAATGGCGGGCTGATGCCGCTTGCGACCGGCGCCCGCGTGCGCATCGTCGACGGCGAGCTCAGCGTGATCGATGGCCCTTTTATCGAGGCCAAGGAAGTGATCGGCGGCTACGCCATTTTCGAGCTGCGCGACAAGGCGGAGGCCCTGGCCATGGCCAAGGAATTCATGCAGCTGCACCTCGATCACATGCCGGGCTGGGACGGGACCTGCGAATTGCGGGCGTTCGCCACGCCGGGCGTGGACGGGGCCTGCGAGGTTGATGCCAAATCGGCCGTAGCCGCTCACGCCTGATGGCCACCTGCGCGCCACCCGGTCGGCGGCGATGACGGCCGCCGACATCGATCAAGCCGTCCGTGCCACGATTCACGCAACCTGGCGCATCGTGCAGCCGCGGCTGATCGCGACGCTGTCGCGGATGTTGCGCGACGTGCCGCTTGCTGAAGAGCTGACCCAGGACGCGCTGGTGGCGGCGCTGGAAGCGTGGCCCGCCACCGGTGTCCCGGATAATCCCGGCGCCTGGCTGATGACGACCGCGAGGCGCCGTGCGCTCGATCATCTGCGCCGCGGCAGGATGCTGAGCGACAAGCACGACATGCTGGCGCGGGACATGTTGCAGGAGCAGGGGATCGTGCCCGATTTCGATGCCGCGCTCGACGACGACATCGGCGATGAGTTGCTGCGGCTGATCTTCACGGCTTGTCATCCGATCCTGTCGCGCGAGGCGCGCGCGGCACTGGCGCTGCGCATGATCTGCGGCTTGACCACGTCCGAGATCGCGCGCGCCTATCTCGTGCCCGAAGCCACCATCTCCCAGCGTATCCTTCGCGCCAAGCGGTCGCTGTCGAATTCCGGTCTCGCCTATGAGACGCCATCAGGTGAGGCTCTCTCGGAGCGTCTCGCCTCGGTGCTCGAGGTCGTCTACCTGATCTTCAACGAGGGCTATCTCGCGGCGCATGGCGAGGAATGGCTGCGTCCGCAGCTCTGCGACGAGGCGCTGCGCATGGGGCGGGTGCTCGCGGGTCTCGCCCCGGACGAGCCGGAGGTGCACGGCCTTGTCGCCCTGATGGATTTGAATGCCTCGCGGGCCCGTGCGCGGACCGATGCGAACGGTGATCCCGTTCTGCTGATGGATCAGGATCGCGCGCTCTGGGACTGGTTGCAGATCCGCAGCGGCCTGCATTCGCTCGAACGCGCCGGCGACCTCGGAGGCGCCGGTGGATTCTACGCGCTCCAGGCCGCGATTGCGGCGTGCCACGCCAGAGCGGAGACTGCCGCAGCGACCAACTGGCAGCGCATTGCACAGCTTTACGCCGAGCTGGCACTGCTGGTGCGCTCGCCGATCATTGAGCTCAACCGTGCGGTTGCGGTCGGCATGGCCGAGGGGCCGCAAGCCGGCCTCGACCTGCTGGACGCAGTCGCTGGCGAGCCGGCGCTGGCGACCTATCATCATCTGCCGGCGGTTCGCGGCGACCTGCTGCAAAAGCTTGGACGGCTCGCAGAAGCGCGGCAGGCTTTCGAAGCCGCCGCGCATCTTGCGACCAACGGACGCGAGCGTGTGCTGATGCGGCGCCGCGCCGCCGCCCTCGACGCTTAGACTATCCAGAGCATGATCCGGAAAAGTGCGCAGCGGTTTTCCCTCGCGACAAACGCGGAACGCGTTTGCGCGGAGATCATGCTTGAACAACAACCCAAAGCGCGACGACGATTCATCCCAATCTCATCGCGCTTCAGGTCGTCACCTTGGGCGGCGGCGCGGTGCCCTGGGCCCATTTCTCCATCTTGCCGAGCACGCCCCACGCGGTCAGCGCGAGCGAGATCGGGAGCGCGAATTGGCTCAGGCCCGGCACCGCACTCGCGATCGTTCCCAACAGCCCCGCAAGACCTCCCGCATTGGGGCTTGCGGTCACCGCGGAAAGCAGCGCGGTGATGAGCGAGCCGCCGATACCGAGCGCCGTCTTCTTGCCGTCGAGCATCTTGCCGATGGTCTCGCCAAGCGCACCGTTGACCTGGCCGAGCACGGGCTTGCCGTCCTTGTTGAGAAGGGTGCTCAGCAGGTCGACGATCGGTTTCAGTTGATCGGCAGGTGCGGGTGCAGGGGCGCCTGGTGTGGTTGGTCCAGTCGTCGGGACTGCGTTGTTGGCGAGAGCCAGAAGCCGTTCGAGCAGGCCGATCGGATCGTTGGCCACTGTCGTCCCTCCGGATATGACATTTCCTGACGTCGTGCCTCCCTTGGTCGCGCCTCCGCCTTGCAGCAATTGCCCAAGACTCTCCAGGCGCGACAGGATCTGGGACAGATCGACGGTGGGCATCTGGACCGGTTGTATCCCTGCGCGCGTGACGGCTGCGATCGTGGTCCCGTCGAGCAAGCCGGTGTCCTGCAGGCCGTTCTGCTGCTGGAACAGCGAAACCGCCGCCTTGGTCTTCGGTCCGCTGATACCGTCTTCGACCAGGGGCGGCTTGGCGCCGAGCCTGTTGAGGGTCTGCTGCATCAGCAGCACCGACGACGTCTCGTCCTCGTCGGGCTCGGAATGCGGGGCAATGGACGGGCTGTCGTCGAAATTGATCGAGGAATCCTGCGACATCATCGCGTGCAGGATGACCGCGGTGCCGAGCTGGGAATCGATATGGTTGGGATCGAAAACGTGGTCGGCCACGAATTTGCCGGCCCTCGCCTCGGGCTGCCCGTACAGGGTCGAGCCGCCGTAGAGGTAAGGCGAGTTGACGCCCTTGGCGTGATAGCCAAGGCCGTTGAAGCATTCGAGCCGGTACAGGGTGCGCGCGATGCACCAGTCCTGCGCGCCGACGAAGTTCTGGATCCTCAGCGCATCCACGGCGCCTTCGACAAACGAGGCGAACGGGCCGCGCCCTTTCGGAACGAGGCTTGTCACGCGATGCAGCGACTCGCCGTTGCCGAGATAGGTATCGAAATCGAAATTGGATTCGCGATAGTGGCAGAGCGCGACGAAGCACCAGGGCACGCCGGTCAGCCGCTCGACCTGCTGGTAGGTCGCCTTGCCGCTGATGGCCTTGCGTGCCGTTGCCTTGGCCTCGGCAAGTCGTGCGGGCCGGATCTGGAGATTGGCCCAGTTGCTCTCATACCCGCTCTTCAGGCTCTCGTATGACACCATTTCCTGCTCCCGCGAGTTGATGAAATATCGGTTCGTTGTGCAAATCAGGCGTGAGCCGCGTGCTGCCGTCGGGCGGGCACGTCCTCTGGGTGTGGTTCGGCAAATGTGGCAGGCCATCGCCGGAGTGCGTGTGAAATGACTTACAGATGCGGCGCGAAAGGTTGCGGTCAAAGGACGCAATCGTCCCCACACGCAACGCGGGAACCGGCCGAGCGGCCGTCCGTTAGCAATCAGGATGGTCCAGCTCGAGAATCTAGCAATGGCCAAGCGAATCCTTGCGATCGGCATCGAACCCGGCAGTGCGGATTACAGCGCCTTTCCGCAGCTCACGCCCGCGCTCGTGCGCAACTATATCGAAGCGCAGCTCCTGCGCCTGCGCGGCCTCGGCTACGAGGTCACAAGCTGTCTGATTGATCTCGATGCGACCGCTGAAGCTGCGGTGACGGCGGCGCTGCGCGACGAGCGCTTCGACTGCGTCGTCATCGGCGCGGGCCTGCGCGAGCCGAAGGAGCGGCTACGGCTGTTCGAGAAAGTGCTCAACCTCGTCCATCAGCTGGCGCCGCAGGCTGCGATCTGCTTCAACACGACGCCCGCCGACACCGCCGAAGCCGTGCAGCGCTGGGTCGATCCGTGATCGCGGCAAGCGCCTCTTTCCGGTGGTGCGCGGATCATGTTGCATGATAGGATTCATGCAACCATTCCTAGAGCATAATTTTGCCGGATCCTGCGATGCTCAGAGCCGTCGTCATCGTCGTTGTCGCCCTTGCGTTGTCCGCCTGCGATGTCGTCGCCGTCGTGAAGGACGGCATGCGTCAGGCCGCGGCGGTCGAAGGCGATCTCGAGCAGTTGACCGGCGTCAAGCCGCAGGTCGGCTTTAACTGGCACAATGGACGCCTCACATCGGTGACCGTCCTGTTTCCGAAGCTTTATGACACCAAGCCCCTGGGGGATCTCGCCGGCCTCGTGCGCGCGGCGGTAATCAAGGAATTCAAGCAGACGCCGGACGCGATCGTGCTCTCATTTACACTCGACAAAGGGCCCTCGATCTGAGGCGGTGCAAAGGTCGTCGATGGGTGTCGCGACAGGCAGGCGCTTTGGCGCGAGGATCGGGGGTGTGCCGAATCCAGGCGAAATTTCTAGCCCGGGATCGCTTCAAACGCTATGACTGACCCGATCAAATGGAGGATTCGGAATGCTTCGACGCCTTGGAATTGCAGTATGTTTCTCGGTTGCGATGGCCGTCCCGGTCCATGACGCGATGGCGCAGGACGCCGTCGGCGGCGCCATCATCGGCGGCGTGGGCGGGGCGATTGTGGGCGGCGCGCTTGGCGGTGGCCGCGGTGCGGCCATCGGTGCCGTCGTCGGCGCCGGCACCGGAGCCGCAATCGCCGCCGAAGGCGAACGCCGCCGCTCCGGCTATTATGCCTATCAGCGCGGCTGCTACATGCAGCGCCGGGACGGCCGTTACGTCCCGGTCGATCCCAGGTACTGCTACTGAGGCGATCTCGCGCCGGCGCTGTCTCGCACGCGCCGGCTTGCCATGTCTGATCTGATCGTTGTGTCTGATCGCGCTGCTTAAGCGGCGCTGGCCCGTGTGACTGCGTCGCCAAGCACGGCATTGGTGTAGGCCTTGCCGCCGATGCCCCACAGGCCGTCCACCGCATAGAACCATGTTGACGACAATCCGCTTGCGCGGCTTGCGACCATATCACGATCGTTATATAACGATCGTGATTGCGATCGCACGGCGCGGGCGACGCCGTCAATAAAGAGGCCGCGCGCGCATGATCGCGGCTGCCGGCCGTGGCTTCCGCCGCCGGGGCAATTCAAGCGAGGAGTGCGAGATATGCGCCTGTCGAACTATCTCTTTTTCACGACCCAGTGTGAACCGGCGCTTGCCTTCTACGCGGCGTGCGGTCTCGGCAACGTCACCGAGATCATGCGTCATGGCCAGCCCGGCATGCCGCTCCGGAATCCCGCGATGCGGGGCAAGATCATGCACGCGAAGTTCGAAGGCCCCGGCATCTGTTTCTATGCATCGGACAACGACGACGCCGAGCCGATGCGCGGCTCCGCTCATATCCTGATCATGGATGATCAGGAGGCAACCACAGATCTGTTCGCGCGTCTTGCCGAGGGCGGCACGATCACCACGCCGCTCGGCATCCAGCCCTGGGGTGACTATTACGGCAAGCTCACCGATCGCTTCGGTGTGCAATGGATGTTGAACTGCGCGTTGGCGCGCGCTTAGGGCGAGAGCCTGGCGCCCGTCGCAATCAATTTCGCGCCGCCGGCGCTTCCGGCATGATCTGTCGCAGCGGCTCCGGCGAGATCGATATCTGGCCGGTGAACGGACGGTCGTGTGCCGCGATCAGCAGCACCGAGGTGGCGACGCCGGTCGCGAACAGGCCCATCGCGATCGCCGATCCCAGATATTCAGATCAGCCGCATTCCGCGCAAGCTCGCATGCCCGCTCTTGCCGACGATGATGTGGTCGTGCACCGAAATCCCGAGCGGCTTGGCGATCTCGATGATTGCCTTGGTCATCTGGATGTCGGCTTGCGATGGCGAGGGGTCGCCGCTGGGATGATTGTGCACCAAAATTAGCGCAGTCGCCGACAGCTCCAGTGCGCGCTTGATCACCTCGCGCGGATAGACCGGGGTGTGGTCGACGGTGCCGGTCTGCTGCACCTCGTCGGCGATGAGCTGGTTGCGCTTGTCGAGAAAGAGCAGGCGAAACTGCTCCTTGTCGGCGAAGGCCATGCTGGTGCGGCAATAGGCGATCACCTCGTTCCAGGACGATAGCGCGTTGCGGCTGTTGACCTCGCCCTTGGCGACGCGATGCGCGGCCGCCGCGATCAGCTTGAGCTGGTTGATCGCGGCCTCGCCGACGCCGTCGACCTCGCGCAGCCGTGCCACCGGCGCATGCACGACCTCGGCGAATGAGCCGAACACCTTGATCAGCGTCTTCGCCAAGGGCTTGGTGTCGCGTCGCGGCAGCGCCGGAAACAGCGCCATCTCCAACAGCTCATAGTCGCTGAGCGCGTCCGCGCCGGCGCTGTAGAAGCGCTCGCGCAGCCGCTCGCGATGGCCGAGATAGTGCGGCGTGTCGTCGGGCTTGCTCTTGTCGGCGTCGGTCTTGGTGGGCATCGCGCGCCAGCATTGCCGCGGATCATCGCTTTTGCAACCGTCAATTGCGGCGGTTTCGGCCGCGCGTGGCGAAGAGAGGTCCTTTCGCGGCCGGTGATAGGCGCCTCACGCGCTTCACAAAAAAATTCGACTTCACCGTTTCCAGCCGGCCGGCCCATTCGTCTTGCTATCTGTGAGCTCCCCATATTCCGCGCGCCCTCCGGCGGGCAGGTCGAGCTCCTGATGGAGATCAATCGATGTGGCCGTTCCGAAGTCTTTCACGCCGCACAGTTCTTGCGCGGAGTGCCGTCGCGACCCTTGCCGTGGCCGCGCCGACCCTCAGCCGGCCTGCGAAATCAGAGACCGACGAACGCAAGGCTCGCCTCGACCGGGTGATCGATCGCGCTATAGCCGCGCGGCGCATCGTCGGCAGCGTCGTCTTGGTGATGCGGGATGGCGACTTCGTCTATCGCCGTGCTGCTGGTTTTGCGGATCGCGAGGCCGCGTCGCCGATGCGCGAGGACGCCATGTTCCGCCTTGCCTCACTGTCGAAGCCGATCGTCTCGGCCGCCGCCATGATGCTGGTCGAGCGCGGCGTGCTGGATCCGCAGGACCCCGTCACCAAATGGCTGCCGGATTTCCGGCCGCAGACCGCGGATGGAAGAATCCCGGAGATCACCATCCATCATCTGCTCACTCATACCGCCGGCCTCTCCTATGGATTCCTGCAGCCGCCTGATAGCCCCTATCAGCGTGCCGGAATCTCCGACGGCCTCGACCGGTCCGACATCACGCTCGACGAGGAGATCCGCCGTATCGCCGCCGCGCCGCTGCTCTACCAGCCGGGCACGCGATGGGGCTATTCGCTCGCGACCGACGTGCTCGGCGCCGTCATCGCGAAGGCGACCGGCGAGCCCCTGCCGGACGCTGTCCGCCGCCTGGTCACGACGCCGCTTGCGATGCGTGACACGACCTTCGTCGTCGAGGACGGAGCGCGGCTCGCGGTGCCCTACGTCGACGGCAAGCCGGGGCCGGCGCGGATGGCAGACCCGCATCTTGTGCCCTTCCGGGGCCCCGGGATCATTCATGCCTCGCCCTCGCGCGCGCTCGATCATCAGGCCTTTCCGTCGGGCGGCGCCGGCCTTGTCAGCACGGCCGGCGATTATGCCCGCCTTGCCGAGGCGCTCCGCCTCGGTGGCGCGCCGGTCCTGAAAGCGTCGACGGTACAGCGGATGACGACCAGCCGGATCGGCGAACTGACGCCGACGGGACTTCCCGCCTGGGGTTTTGGCTACGGGGCTTTCGTGCTGAAGGACAGCGCATTGGCGAAATCGCCGCAAGGGGCGGGAACATGGACCTTCAACTGCGCCTATGGCCAGAGCTTTTTCGTCGATCCCGTCGCAAGGCTGACCGTCATCGCCTTCACCAATACCGGGCTTGAGGGCGGTTTTGGTGCTTTCCCGGTCGAAATTCGTGACGCGGTCTATGGGCAGGGCAGCTGAGCGAAAAAAATCTGCACCGACCGTTTCCTTTTCACCTCCCGTTCGTCTCAGCGGTATGGGCCTCGCCGAGCGGCCAGAACAATCTTCGAAGGAGAACCTCGATGCCAGAGATCAAAACCAGGCCATCGCGACGAGTCGTCGTTGCCACCGGCCTTGGTGCCGGCGCACTGCTCGCCGCCCAGATCGTCCCGTCCCACAGCCAGACCAGGAGTTCCAACATGGAAGCCACCATCCGCACCGGCAGCGACATCACCACCCTCGTCAACGTCTTCACGGTCGAGCCTGACAACCAGCAGAAGCTGGTCCAGCTCCTGAAAGAGGGCACGGAGACTTTCTTCAGCAAGCAGCCCGGCTTCATCTCGTCCAGCGTGCACGCCGGCAAGGAGGGCGGCCGCGCCATCAACTATTCGCAGTGGCGGAACGCCGAGGATATCGAGAATTTCCGCAAGGATCCGAAATTCGCGCCTTACATCCAGCGCCTCGCCGCGATTGCGAAGGCCGAGACCATCCTGTGCGAGGTCGTCGAGGTCAATCACGCCTGACCTGCGTGTGGCGCTGCGATCTCGGTTGACGTATCACGCGTACGGATGACGGGAGGCCTGGCTTGGCAGACGATGTGACCGGCAATGGTGCGGGGGCGGTCCGACAAACCGCCCTTCAGGCTCTCGAACGCCTTGCAGTGGAGATGCGGCCGCAGCTGCATCGTTACTGCGCGCGCATGACGGGCTCCGTTATCGACGGCGAGGACGTGCTTCAGGAGGCGCTGCTCAAGGCGTTCGAGGCCGCACCGGGGACCGAGCCGCTGGACAATCCGGAAGGCTGGCTGTTCCGCATCGCCCATAATTCGGCGCTGGATTTCCTGCGCCGGCGCGCCCGCTACAACGCTGCTCACGCCGATGAAGATCTGGACATGATCCCCGCTTTGACCAGCCCCGTGACCGAACGCGAGACCGTCACCGCGAGCCTCGGGACCTTCATGCGCCTGCCGGTGGCGCAGCGCAGCGCGGTCATCCTGCGCGACGTGCTCGGATATTCCGTCGACGAGGTCTGCAGCATCATGTGCGGGAGCGTTGCGGCCACCAAGGGCGCACTGCAACGCGGCCGCGTTCGCCTGCGTGAACTCGCGGCGGAGCCCGACGACGTCAGGCCTCCTGAACTCGAGACCGCCGAACGCGCCCGCCTGACACACTATGTCGAGCGCTTCAACGCGCGCGATTTCGAGTCCTTGCGCGACATGCTGGCCGACGATGTGCGGCTGGAGATGGTCAACCGGACGCGCCGGGCCGGCCGCCGCGACGTCAGCGAATATTTCGGGCGCTATGCCGAGACCAGCCCCTGGCATTGCGTCCCGGGCTTCGTCGATCGGCGCCCTGCGATCATCATGTTCGATCCGCAGGATCCCTCAGGTCCGCCGCGCTACTTCGTCCTCCTCGATTGGGAAAACGGCAGCATCGTCAACATCAGGGATTTTCTGTTCGCGCATTACGCAATCGAAGGCGCAGAGCTGTTCACGCTGGACCGATGAAGTCGAGGTGGAAGCAGATCAGCCGATCTGCTTCTCGCCATGCCGCTCCGAGAGCGTGAAGATCTCGACGCCGGTGGCGGTGACGCCGACCGAGTGCTCGAACTGCGCCGACAGCGAGCGATCGCGCGTCACAGCGGTCCAGCCGTCGGACAGGATCTTCACATGCGGCTTGCCGAGATTGATCATCGGCTCGATGGTGAAGAACATGCCGGGCTTGAGCTGCACGCCTTCGCCGGGCCGGCCGATATGGATGATGTTCGGCTCGTCGTGGAACATGCGGCCGAGACCATGGCCGCAGAAATCGCGCACCACGCTCATGCCCTGCGGCTCGACGAAGCTCTGGATAGCGTGGCCGATGTCGCCGGTGGTGGCGCCGGGCTTCACGGCGGCGATGCCGCGCATCATCGCTTCATAGGTCACTTCGATCAGCCGCTCGGCCTTGCGCGCGATCGGGCCGACCGCATACATCCGGCTGGAATCGCCGTACCAGCCGTCGACGATGAAGGTGACATCGATGTTGACGATGTCGCCTTCCTTCAGCGGACGGTCGCCGGGCATGCCGTGGCAGACCACGTGGTTGAGCGAGGTGCAGGTTGAATAGCGATAGCCGCGATACATCAGCGTCGCCGGATAGGCGCCGTGGCTGAAGGCGAAGTCGCGCACGAACTCGTCGATACGGTCGGTCGGCACGCCCGGGCCGACGATGTCGGTGAGCTCGTCGAGGCACTTCGCCACCAGAGCACCCGCCTTGCGCATGCCGGCAAAGGCGGCCGGCCCATGCAGCTTGATCTGTCCGGTCTTGCGCAGGGAGGTATCGGTGGCTTCGACGTAGCTCATGCGGGCTGGTTCTTCTGGCTCGGGCCCGTTACGGGCGGAAAGGCTTGATTTCAGGCCCTAATTTAATGATTGCGGGCCTTGGTGCAAGCTTGGCTTACCCGCCATGCGCCCGAAAGCAGGCTCAATTCGGGACTTCTACGGTGGTTTCGACCGGCAGCGCCCCGCCGCGGACGCGGATTTCGCGGACGGGGTAGGGAACCCGGATGCCCTCGCGCTTGAAGGCATCCCACAGCGCCAGCATCACGTCGCTCTTGACGGCATCCATGCCGTCGGGGTCCGCAAGCCAGAGCGTCAGCGAGAACTTCATGCCGGCCTCCGCGAACTCGGTCAGCAGGCAGTTCGGCGGCTTGCCCTTTTGCGCGCGCGGATGGGCGGAGGCGGTCTCGATCGCGAGCCTGCAGACCAGCTTGGGGTCGGCGTCGTAATTGGTGCCGAAGGTGATCTTCACCAGCGTGTTCTTGTCGGTATAGGTCCAGTTGACGACCTTCTGCGTCACCAGGTCCTCGTTCGGCACCAGGAATTCGCGGCCGTCGCCGGCGGCGACGGAAATATAGCGCGTCTTCATCGCGCTGATGCGGCCGGTATTGTCGCCGATGGTGACGAGGTCCCCCGGCTTCACCGATTTGTCGGCGAGCAGGATGATGCCGGAGATGAAGTTGGCGACGATCTTCTGCAGGCCGATACCGATACCGACACCGACCGCGCCGGAGAACACCGCAAGCGCCGAGAGGTCGATGCCGACAGTGCCGAGCGCGATCACGATCGCGACCGCAAGCAGCCCGATGCGGATGATCTTGATCAGCAGCACCTGGACCGATGGCGTCAGATCGGTCGTCGAGTTGATCTTGCTCTCGGCGAAATTGCTGGCGATGTTGGTGAGCCAGAGCGCGAAAATCAGCAGTGCGCCGGCCTTGAGTAGCAGCAGCGGCGTCAGCCTGAGTCCGCCGAGCACGATGGCGTAGGAGTCGAGCAGGTCGACCGTGCTGTCGAGCTGGCCGAGGATGGACAGCGCGGCGACGAACCAGGCCACGATCGACACCAGCCTGACGAAGAAGGCATTGCGCAGCACCGAGGTGACGAGCCGGATCGCGAGCCAGGCGAGCCCCAGCTTGGCGGCGACCATCAGGAGATAGGAGCGGCTCGGCCAGGTCGCGTGATACATCACCACCCGCGAGATGATCACCAGCAGCGTGAACACCGCCGTCGAGGCGCTCGAGACCATCACGCGGGCGAAGTGCCGGAGCGGCAGCGGCCAGCGGTTCGCCACCGAGCTCATGTCGACGCGGTTGTGAACGCCGGCGTCCGCCGCATAGGCGATCCCGGCCGCCGCCAGGATCAGCCCGAATTGCAGGTAGAACCAGGGCGAGGAGATCTCCGCTCCCACGCTGCGCGCAGTCGTCTGCACGAACTCCATGAGGTCTTTGAGGTCCATGTCCATTTGGTGGTCTCGGGGAAGCGGTCGGGCGGGTTTGATTCGAAGGCGCTGCAGAATCCCACAAAGGCTGCAGCCGAGCCATCGATACACCGTGAAGTGAAGCGCGTTAAGGCCGCAAAATACGGGCAGATTGCCGCGAGCAGCGAAAATGGGTTGGCGCAGGAGTGTGGCGACGATAAGGATGCAATTCCAGCGATTTGTACCCGGAAGGTGGATGGCCTCCCTCGACTCTTTCAGCATCGCCATTCTGCTCGGCGCCGTCCTCGTCATGGCCGGCATCCTGTCGAGCCTGCTCGCGCTGCGCTTCGGTGCGCCGCTGCTGCTTGTCTTCCTCGCGATCGGCATGCTGGCGGGTGATGCAGGTCCCGGCCAGCTCCAGTTCAACGATGTCGGCACCACCTATCTGGTCGGATCGGTGGCGCTCGCGCTGATCCTGTTCGACGGCGGGTTGAAGACGCGCTTTGCCAGCATCCGCACCGTGCTCGCACCCTCCGTGGTGCTCGCGACCGTCGGCGTGCTGCTGACCGCGCTGATCACGGCGCCGTTTGCGAAATACGCGCTCGACCTCAACTGGACGGAGTCGCTGCTGGTCGGCGCGGTGGTGGCCTCGACCGACGCGGCCGCGGTGTTCCTGCTGGTGCACACCCAGGGGCTGCGCCTGCGCCCGCGCGTCGGCGCGACACTGGAGGCGGAATCCGGCACCAACGATCCCTTCGCGATCTTCCTGACGCTCATGCTGGTCGAATACATCTCGCTGGGGTCGAGCAGCCCAGGCCATGTGGTGATGGAGTTTGTCCAGGAGGCGTTGCTCGGCGCCGTCGTCGGCGTGATAGGCGGACGCCTCGTCGTCATCGGGCTCAACAAGGTCGCGCTGCCGCAGGGCCTGCACGCCCCGTTCGTGACCACGGCTGCGCTGGTCATCTTCGGCGGCTCGCAAATCATGCACGCCTCGGGATTCCTTGCCGTCTATCTCGCCGGCATCATCATCGGCAACCGGCCGACACGCGCGCACAATTCGGTGGTGGCGTTCCTGGATGCCGCGACCTGGCTGGCGCAGATCGTGATGTTCGTGTTGCTGGGCCTGTTGGTGTCGCCGAGCCGGCTGGGCTCCAGCGTGCTGCCGGCGATTGCCGTCTCGCTGGTGCTGATGCTGGTGGCGCGGCCGATCGCGGTGTTCGTGTGCCTTGCGCCATTCCGCTTCAACTGGCGCGAAAAGATATTCATCGCCTGGACGGGCCTGCGCGGCGCGGTCGCGATTTTCCTGGCGTCGATCCCGATGCTGGTCGGCCTGTCCAAGGCCTATCTCTATTTCGACGTCGCCTTCGTCGTCGTGATCATCTCGCTGCTGCTGCAGGGCTGGACGCTGGCGCCCGCCGCGCGCAAGCTGCACGTGGCGCTGCCGCGCGCCGAGCGCGGGCCGCGTCGTGTCGAGCTGGATCTGCCGGGCCAGCTCGAGCAGCAGCTCGTCGGCTATCCGGTGCGGCCGAAGAGCCTGTATTTCCGCCGCGGCCTGATTCCATCCTGGTCGAAGCCGACGCTGGTGATCCGCAACGAGCACATCCTCACGCCCGCGGAAGCCGAGCCGGTCGCGCCCGGCGACTACATCTACCTGCTGGCGCCGCCAGAGAAGGCCGAGGCGCTCGACCGCTTCTTCGTCGACATGCAGCCGAGCACGGCACCCGATCCGCATCTGCTCGGCGACTTCGTGGTCTCGGGCGAGCACACGCTCGCCGAGCTCGCCGAGATCTACGGCGTGAAGGTGACCGAGGACGAGGGCAAGCTCACGCTTGCCGATTATTTCGACGTCCATCTCGACCGCGCGCCGAAGGAAGGCGCGGAGCTGCCGCTCGACGAGATCGTGCTGGTCGCACGTAGCATCTCCGGCGGCCGTGTCAATGTCGTCGGTCTGCGCCTGCCGGAAGACGACGAGACGCCGGCGCCACTGACGCGGCGGCAGGCGCTGCGGAAGAAGCTCGCGGAGATCTGGTCGTCGGTGGCGGGGGTTTAGGCCGCTCTCGTTTTTGGCGAACCGCTTCCACACCCTCGCTGTCATTGTCCGCGAAGGCGGGCAATCCAGTATTCCAGAGGCCGTGCTGGGACACGGAGAGGCCGCGGCGTACTGGATGCCCCGGTCAAGCCGGGGCATGACAGCGGTGAGTGGGGCTGCTGGTGCCTCTACGTCAGCACCTTCACCCCGCCGAACGACGTCACGCGGCCCTGCCTCAGCATCACGATCTGCGTCGCGAGCTGGCGCAATTCGGCGACGTCATGGCTGACATAGACCATGGGGATATTGGCCTCGTCCCGCAGCCGCACCAGGTAGGGCAAAATCTCGAGCTTGCGGGCCTCGTCGAGCGCGCCGAGCGGCTCGTCGAGCAGCAACAGGCGCGGCTTTGACAACAGCGCGCGGCCGAGCGCCACGCGCTGGCGCTCGCCGCCGGAAAGTTTTCCGGGACGACGGTCGAGCAGCGCGCCGATGTCGAGCAGCTCGATCACGCGCGTGTGCTGGGCAGCATCGGGCGCGAGGCGGTTCATCCGCCTTCCATAGTCAAGATTTTGCGCGACGTTGAGATGCGGAAACAGCCGCGCATCTTGGAAGACGTAGCCGATGCGGCGGCGCCAGGTCGGCACATGAATGCCGGCCGCGGTGTCGTCGACCGTCTCGCCGTCGATGATGATGGTGCCGCGGTCGGGCCGCAAGAGGCCGGCGATCATGTTGATCAGCGAGGTCTTGCCGGCGCCGGACGCGCCGAACAGGCCGGTGACGCGGCCCTCGCTGGCGAAGGTCGCGTGCAGCGAGAACTCGCCAAGCTGCTTTTCGACGTCGACACGCAGCATGGTCAATTCCCGTGCAGGCGCGCGGTGGCGCGGCGGGCGAACCATTCGGCGCCGATGAGCGCGCCGAGCGCGAGCACGATCGAGACGATGACAAGGCGGCCCGCCGCCGCATCGCCGTCAGGCGTCTGGATCAGCGAATAGATTGCCGACGAAATCGTCTGGGTCTCGCCGGGAATGTTGGAGACGAAGGTGATGGTGGCACCGAACTCGCCGATCGCCTTGGCAAAGCCGAGCACCATGCCGGCGAGCACGCCGGGCAGCGCCAGCGGCAGCGTCACCGTGAAGAACACTTTGAACGGCGCGGCGCCGAGCGTCTCGGCGGCCTGCTCGAGCTTGCGGTCGATCGCCTCGATCGACAGCCGCATCGGCCGCACCAGCAGCGGAAACGACATCACGCCGCAAGCGAGTGCTGCTCCAGTCCAACGGAAGGCGAAGACGATGCCGAGATGATCGGCGAGGAAGGTGCCGACAAGGCCGCGACGGCCGAAGGTGAGCAGCAGCAGGTAGCCGGTGACGACAGGCGGCAGCACCAGAGGCAGATGCACGATCGCATCGAGCACCGACTTGCCCCAAAAATCCCTGCGGGCGAGCAGCCACGCCAAGGCAATGCCGAATGGCGTTGCCACCAGCGTCGCGATGATTGCGACCCTGAGCGAGAGCAGGATCGCCGTCCATTCAGCGGGAGAGATGTCGAGCACGAAAAATCAGGTCGTCGGGCTGATCAGGAATTTAAAGCCGTATTTTTCAAGAATGGTCTTGGCCGCCGACGTCCGCAGGAAGGCGAGATAGTCGTTCGTCTCCTGCTTCGCGGTGGTGGTTGCCGCGACGGGATAGATGATCGCGGGATGCGAATCCGCCGGGAAGGTGCCGACGATCTTCACGCCGGGCTCGACCTTGGCGTCGGTGGAATAGACGATGCCGAGATTGGCTTCGCCGCGGGCCACCAGCGTCAGCGCGGCGCGCACGCTCTCGGCCATGGCGAATTTCGGCTCAGCGGCCTGCCAGGCCCCCAGCTTCTCCAGCGCGGCCTTGGCGTATTTCCCGACTGGCACGGATTTCACATCGCCGGTCGCGATCCTGCCGTCGCCGGCGAGTTTTGCGAGGTCGAAGCCTTGCGCGATGGTGACGTTGTCGATCTTGGAATCCTTCGGCGCGATCAGCACGATGCTGTTGCCGAGCAGGTTGACCCTGGAAGCCTCGTTGATGGTCTTCCTGGAGGCGGCGTAGTCCATCCAGTCGGTGTCGGCGGAGACGAATACATCGGCCGGCGCGCCTTGCTCGATCTGCTTGGCCAGCACGGAGCTTGCGGCATAGCTGACACTGAACTTGATGCCGGTCTTGGCGGTGTAGGCGGCGTCGATTTCGTCGAGCGCGTTCTTCATCGAGGCGGCAGCGAAGACCGTGATGGTCTTGTCCTCGGCGCTCGCAGGCGCGAGGCTCGCGAGCATGACGAAGGCGGTGAAAAGTCCGGCGATACGATACATGGATGGCGCTCCGTGCGAGCCCGCGCGCGCAAACGTACGCGCAATTCTGGCGTTGGGTGGATGAGGCGACGGGCGGAAGCGCTGTTCCCGCGTCCCCGCAACGGCTTACGGCCGGCGGGGATATCGCAGCTCTCGAAGATAGCAGGTGAAGGCCTCACGTCAAAGCCGACGGTTTGTCTGACCAGACCCGCTTATTGGGCGGCCGGCAGGATCGAAATCGACAGCGAATTGTCCTTGGCGCCGCTGATCTGGAGCACGAACGGCTTGTCCGACAGCTCGTATTTCATGGTCTTGCGGATGCCGTCGCAATCGGTCGCGCCGCTAAAGGCCACAGGCTTGAGGAAATGCCCGTCCTGGACCAGATCGACCCAGGCGCCCGAGGACAGGCTGATCGCGTAGAGCCCGGCTTTCGCCGCCTTGATGCTGGTGAAGCCGGCAAAGGTGCCATCCTTCGGCGCGCGCTCGGGCGGCGAGGGCAGCTTTGCGTCCTGCGGCGCGACCAGCCCCAGCGTGACCGCCGAGGACGGCACCGCCGCCTGCTCGGCTCCCGAGGCGAGCTTGGCACGGTCAGGTGCGGTCAGTGCGGCCCGGTCGCGCTCGATCGGCCATTTGAACTTGTCGCAGCCGCTGGGCTCCTCCGCGGCGAAGGCGGAGGTCGCGCCGATCGAGAGCACGGCAAGGAGAGTGAGGACGCGCATGGCAAATTCTCATCGTTGGCCACGCGTGGGCGCGGCTTGCGGTCAGGTTTTGTCGGAGGCGGGATGCGCATCCCGAAAATGCCGCGGACTTACGGCCGCGCGGCGAGTGCCGATATTAGCGCATTTGAATGGTGCGTACCAACCAACTCATCGTCATCCCGGATCTGCGCGCGCCTGCGGCGCGCTTGTCCGGGACGACGGCGGCGGGTGAGGCGGGACGCTGCCTCCCCACACGCCCTACGGCTTCGCATCGGCCGCGTGCAGCACGGCTTTGCAGGCCGCCGGCATCTGCGCCAGCGTCATCGGCGGTTTCGGCTTCGGCGGCTCCGGCGGCGGCTTGGGGTGCAGCACGCCCTCGCTGAACCAAAACGCGAAGTCGGAGGGCTTGCAGCCCTCGTCCTCGGATTGCGACGGCTGGCCGTGGCAGTCGCTGGCGCCCGCCGGGCAGCGCATGCGGATGTGGAAATGATAGTCGTGGCCCCACCACGGCCGGATCTTCGACAGCCAGGAGCGGTCGCCCTTGGCCTCGCGGCACAGCGCCTTCTTGATTGCGGGATTGACGAAGATGCGCTGCACCGCCGGCTCCTGCGCGGCATCGCGCAGCACCAGCACATGGGCGGGCGTGAACACTTTCGGATCGATGTCGAGGCGATCCTCGCGCACCATCATCACCGCGGACATCTCCTCGCGCTCCTCGCGCGAGAGACGGTGGTCCGGCATCGGCGTCAGCCAGATGTCGGCGTCCAGCCCGATCTGATGGCTGGCATGACCCGACAATGCCGGGCCGCCGCGCGGCTGGCCGATGTCGCCGACCAGAATGCCCGGCCAGCCCGCATCCTTGTGCGCCTTGGCGGCCAGGCGCTTGATCAGCGCGATCATATCAGGGTGGCCGTAGTTCCGATTGCGCGACAGCCGCATCACCTGCCAGGTGTCGCCGTTGAGCGGCATCTGCTCGGCGCCGCCGATGCAGCCCTTCACATAAGAGCCGATCACGTGCGCCGGCCCTTTCGAGGGCAGCAGCTTTCGCGCGAACAGCTCCTTGGCGCCGATCTTGGGATCGTTGGGATTGGCAAGCGGCGGCAGCGGCTTCGGGTTCACGCTGCCCTTGTCCTGGGCCAGCGCGCCGTTGGCGGCCAGGAGCGTCATCACAAGCAGGAGAGGGGCGATGCGGCGGGGACTCATGCTGCATCCTTATAACCCAACGCGGAGCCGATGCCGCATGCGGCGACGCGCCCAACACGACATTTAATTTTCCAATCGGATCATCCCAAAGTCGCATGCCGGGCCGTTCTTTAACGGTGCGATAACGCTATCCTGCATTGACCAAAATTCGTGCGCTGCTCGAGATGCATTTGCGTCCTGCATGCAAGCAGCGTCTGTTCCGGAATTGATTCATGGAGACTGCGCGTTTTTGCAGCTCGGCTCTCGCCGATGGCGAGGCGGAAGCAGGTTCGACGCGCCTGACGACGCTTCTCACGCCTCGCAAACAGGCAAAGCGGTCCTGCGCCAGGCCGCGCCGTCGGTGCCGCCGCTGGCCAAGATTACTTTTCTTTCAGACACTTGGAGCAAGAGTTGCGGCCGCTGGGCGCGGTTAAGGCGTGTGAAGTTGAGTTTGGGGTCCAAAAAAACAAGAAAGCGAAAGCAGGCCGTGATCGCGGGACGACAACCGCGCAAGCCGCGCTTTGCGCGCGCGACTCATCCTTCCGGCGCGCGTGACCAGCTCGTGCAAAGCCGCGCGGAAACTGAAGCCGCCATCGCGGAAGCCCGCAGGTCGCATGAGCGGCTGCGCCAGGCCGTCGATCTCCTGCCGCAAGGCATCGTCATCCTCGATCCCGAAGGCCGCTACGTTCTCTGGAACAAGCAGTATGCCGAGATCTACAGCAAGACCGCCGACCTATTCCGGGAAGGCGCGCGGCTGGAAGACACGCTGCGTGTCGGCGTTGCCCGCGGCGACTATCCAGAAGCGGCCGGTCACGAGGACGAATGGATCGCGGCGCGGCTAAAGAAGCTCTACGAGCCCGGCAAGCGCCACGAGCAGACGTTGTCCGACGGCCGCGTCATCCTGATCGAAGAACGCCGCACCGATGACGGGGGCGTGGTCGGTCTGCGCGTCGACATCACCGAATTGAAGCAGCGCGAGGCCTCGTTCCGCCTGCTGTTCGACGGCAATCCCGTCCCCATGATCGTCTGCGCGCTGGATGACGAGCGCATCCTCGGCGTCAACGACGCCGCGATCGTGCATTATGGCTACAGCCGCGCCGAATTCGAGAAGCTGAAGATCCGCTCGTTGCAGGCCTTCGACAGCGAGCCGCCCTGGACCACCGACGGGTCCAGCGACGAGCAGGCCGCGCGCACGTGGAAGCACGTCAAGGCCGACGGCGCGCTGATCGATCTTGCGATCTATTCCCGCGAATTGACCTATGCCGACCAGCCCGCGGTGCTGCTGGCGCTGATGGACATCACGGAGCGCAAGCGCGCCGAGGCGCGGCTCGCCTTCATGGCCCAGCATGACGCCCTGACCGGCCTGCCCAACCGCAACCTGCTGCGTCAGACCGTGGACGAAATGCTGCTGCACACGCGCCGCAGTCCCGAGAAGGTCGCAGTGCTGATGCTCGGGCTCGACAATTTCAAGTCGGTCAACGACACGCTGGGTCATGCGGTCGGCGACAAGCTGTTGCGCGGCGTCGCCAAGCGGCTGCGCTCGACCCTGCGCGAGGAAGACGCGTTGGCGCGGCTCAATTCCGACGAGTTCGCGATTGTCCAGAGCGGCCTGACGCGGCCCGAGGACGCGGTCGGCCTCGCAAAACGCCTGCTCGAGGCCATCGCCGATCCCTATCTGCTCGATGGCCATTCCGTGGTGATCCGCGCCTCCATCGGCATCGCGATGGCGCCGGGTGACGGCGATGAGTCCGAAAAGCTGCTCAAGAGTGCCGGCATGGCGCTGTCGCGCGCTAAGCTGGACGCGCGCGGCAGCTTCGCCTTCTTCGAGGCCGCACTCGATGCCAAGGCGCAGAGTCGCCGCAAGATCGAGGTCGAGCTGCGCGATGCCATCCAGCACGACGTGCTGCGGCCCTATTACCAGCCGCTGATCGATCTCCAGAGCGGCCGCATCACCGGCTTCGAGGCGCTGGTGCGCTGGCCGCATGCCGAGCGCGGCATGGTCTCGCCGGCCGAGTTCATTCCGGTCGCCGAAGAGACGGGGCTGATTAATCCGCTCGGTGGGCTGATGCTGCGCCGGGCCTGCCTGGATGCTGCGACCTGGCCGGACGACGTCCGCGTCGCCGTCAATCTGTCGCCGCTGCAGTTTCGCAGCGGCAACCTGCTCTCGATGGTGACCGACGCGCTGAAACACTCCGGCCTGCCGCCGCGAAGGCTCGAGCTCGAGATCACCGAGACGCTGCTGCTGGAGAAGAGCGCACAGGTGCTGGCGACGCTGCATGCGCTGCGGGCGCTCGGCGTGCGCATCTCGATGGACGATTTCGGTACCGGCTATTCCAGCCTCAGCTATTTGCGTAGCTTTCCCTTCGACAAGATCAAGATCGACCAGTCCTTCGTGCGCGATCTCGGCGCCAACCGCGAGGCGCAGGCGATCATCCGCTCCATCGTCAGCCTCGGCAAAGGCCTTGGGGTCATCATCACCGCCGAAGGCGTCGAGACCGAAGCAGAGCTGAGCTGCCTCCGCGCCGAGGGCTGCGACGAGGGGCAGGGTTTCCTGTTCAGCAAGGCGCGGCCCAACGCCGAGATCATCAGCCTCCTGGCCGCGCAGCGCGGCATCGACGCCACGGACGAGGAGGACGCCGCGCTGGTGGCGTGAGTTCACCTCTCCCCGCTTGCGGGGAGAGGTCGAATTCGATCGGAGATCGAATTCAGGTGAGGGGGTACAGGTCTCTCGACGATCTCGCGTGGAGAGAGAGGCCCCTCACCCCAACCCTCTCCCCGTAAGAACGGGGCGAGGGAGCGCACCTCTCACGCGGCTGCTATCTCAGCCGACATCATGCAGGCGTCTAGTAGCCGGAGTAGGGGCCGGAGGGCAGGCAGGAATCGTCGACGTAGCGGTAGCCGCCGCCATAACCGTAGCCGCCGCCATAGCCGTAGTACGGCTCAGAGCTGTACGCGGGATAGCCGCCGCCATAGTACCCGCCACCATAATAGCCGCTTCCGTAATAGGCGCTCGCAATTCCGGCGCCGACGACGGCGCCTGCGACACCGTAACCGAGGCGACGGTAGCCATAGCCGCGATAGCCCCAGCCACCGCGATAGGCGAGGCCACCACGATAGCCATAGCCACCGCGATATCCCAACCCGACGCCGCGATAGCCGTAACCGCCGCGGTAGCCGTAGCCCCAGCGCACTTCGGTGGTGGCGGGATCGACCATCGATTTGATCGTCGCCACTGAGGTCGGCATCGGGCCGGCCTGAGCACCCGTGGCGAGCAGGGCACCGGTCGCGGCGAGAACGGCAATACGCAGAGAGTTCGAAAACCTCATGACCATCTCCGTGCTGTGCGGCGGCGCTCTGGCGCGGCCATCGACAGCCTATTCAGAGATAGGCGTGCTGTCGTGTGCTTGATTTAGGTCAAATAGATCGAGGCCGGCTCGCGCGGGCCGCCTTACGCCGCACGAAGCCCGGCCAGGAAAATATCTACGCTCTTTATCAGCACCGAAGCGTGCTGGCCAAGCTCGCCCGAGGCGACCATGACATTGCCGGCGAGCGCCCGCGACTGATCGGCGGCCTGGCTCGCACCGGCGACGTTGGCCGAGACCTCGGTCGTGCCTGTGGAGGCCTGCTGCACGCTGCGGGCGATCTCCCGCGTCGCCGAGCCCTGCTCCTCGACGGCGGCGGCGATCGTGGTGGCGATGCCGCTGATCTCGCGGATGGTGCCACTGATGTCCGAGATCGCGGTGACGCAACTGCCGGTCGCGGCCTGGATCGCGTTGACCTGGGCGGCGATCTCGTCGGTCGCCTTCGCGGTCTGGCTCGCCAGCTCCTTCACCTCGGAGGCGACCACGGCAAAGCCGCGGCCGGCCTCGCCGGCGCGGGCCGCTTCGATGGTGGCATTGAGCGCCAGAAGATTGGTCTGGCTCGCGATCTCGCTGATCAGGCGCAAGACGTCGCCGATGCGCTCGGCGGAAGCCGCAAGGCTCGTGACCATCTCGGTGGTCTCGGTGGCCTTGACCACTGCACCGCTCGCGACCTGGCTGGAATGGGTGACCTGGCGGCCGATCTCGGTGACGGACGAGGCGAGCTCCTCGGTCGCAGCCGCGACCGCATTGACGCTGGTGGAAGCTTCTTCCGATGCGCTCGCTGCGGCGGAGGCGCGCTGCGAGGTGCCGTTGACGCTGGATGTGATCTCGCCGGCGACATGCTGCATGCCCTCGGTCGCCTTGGCGACGGCGGCGACCACGCCCTTGACGTCGGCCTCGAAGCGGTCGGCCATCTGCCGTTGCAGCGCCTGCTTCTCGATCGCGGCCCGGGCCTTGTCGGCCTCCTGCGCCTCGCGTAGCGAGCCTGCCTCGAGCATGCTCTGGCGGAACGTTTCGACCGCCTTCGCCATGGTGCCGAGCTCGTCCGGCCGTTCGCTGCCGGGAATGGTGACGCTGGTGTCGCCGCTCGACAGCCGGTTCATGATCGCGGTGATCGCAGTGAGCGGCCGCGACAGGCCGCGTCCGAGCAGGAACGCCAGCACGATGGCGGCGGCTAGGATTGCGACCGTGCCGAGGATCAGATGGCGCTCGGAGGCCGCGAAGGCGGCCTCATACTCGGTCGTGTCCTTGATGATTTCGAGCACGCCGACCGGTTGCCCGGCATAGTTCTTGATCGGCCCGACATAGACCTCGGCCGGATGGCCGTCGAGCTCGGCCTCGCGCAGCAGCGGCGCGCCTGATATCACGGCCTTCAACTCGTCCGGCTTGGCGACGGCGTTCTCGCCAAAGGTCGAGGACAGCTTGTTGAGCGAGCCGCCGTCGACGGAATAGACCGCAAGGTCGATGCCGAAGCGCTTCTTGGCGCGGTCGACGAACTCCTTGCCGAAGGCGGCGCCGATATCGACATTGGCGATGTTCTTGCCGTCGCGCACGATCGGCGTCATGCCGAAGATGCCGAGCGCTTCGCGGCCCGGCTCGACGCCGACGATCTGGCGGCCGGTCTTGAGCGCCTCGACCACGGTGGCGCGGCGCACGGAGACGTCGTCGCCGAAGGTCTTGGGCGCGTGGACGCGATAGAACGAGATCGCCGGTGGAAGCTGAAAGGTGATCAGCGGGATGCCTTGGGCTTTCAGCGCCTTGTTGGCGTCGCCGAGCAGGGCGCCGAGAGCGTCGCGGTCGCCCCGAGCGATGGAGTCGCCCACTGGCGGCAGCGCCGCGATCACGGCGGAGACGGCGAGTGCCGAACGTCCCTCATAGTCGATGGCTGCGATCACGCTCTCGTATTGCAGCTTGAGCTGCTGATCGAGCGCCATTCGCGTCAGCGCCCGCTGCTGGGTAATCGAGAAGCCGGAGAGGATGGCGCAGGCCACTGCAACGGTCAGTGCAATGGCGAGAATCAGGCGGGCCGCAATCGACTTGAGCTTCAGCATCGAGAATTCCCGGGCATTCCAAAAGATTGATTCTTGGTCTTGCCGAGACGGTCCCAGAAATTGCTTAACAACAATGGCGGTGTGCGTCCGTGTTTCGGCGGAGCCGCCAGCACGCTTTTGCATGACTCATCGCCATGAGCGGACGGAAGTTGCGAAAGCGCTCGGCCTGCATGGTTTGAGATGCCCTGGAACGAGACAAGGCGCCGCAGGCTGCTAGCGATTTTCGGCGAGGATCATCTTACCGACATCCTCAAAATGCGTGTCGCGCGCCTGGATCTGCTGGGTGATGGCGTGCATGTCACGAAACCGTCGCTCGAACGGATGGCTGCGGAAGACGGCGGTGGCGCCGGCCATGCGATAGGCGGTGTCGACCACCGCCGCTGATTGCTGGATGGTCCAGGTTGCGGCGAGCCTGACAGCGCTGCGATGCGCCGGGCTGAAGACGCCAGTCGCCGAGAGGTCGCGCCACATCGCATGCGCTGTCCCGTAGAGATAGGCGCGCGCGGCGCGCAAGTCGCCCTCGGTGCGGCCGATCAGGCCCTGGATCGCCTGGTTGTCGCGCATTGCGCTGGCGGCCAATGACTGATGCTTGGCGCGCGCCAGCGCAATCGCTGCATCCAGCGTCGCGCGCGCGACGCCGAGCGAGACCGCGGCAAAGCCGAGGCTGTAGGTCGAGCCGGTCGGCAGCCGGTAGAGCGGGCCCGGCTCCCGCAGGGCGTCCGGCACGTCGCGGAGCGCGGCGAAGCGATCGGGAATGAAGAGGTCTTTCACCTCGTAGGAATTGGTGCCGGTGCCGGCGAGGCCGATCGCCTGCCAGACGTCGTGCATCACGGCGCTCGCCAGCGGAAACAGCAGGGTGCGCAGCTCCGGCGACCCATCTGCAGTTTTCCGAGGCGTGCCGTCGGCATTGACGATGCGGACATGCGCGCCCAGCCAGCTTGCCTGCGGCGAGCCCGAGGCAAAGTCCCACCGCCCAGTGACGCGGTAGCCGCCCTCGACCGCGCGCGCCTCATGCGCCACCGCGCCCCAGGCGAGAATGCCGGGCGCGGTGTTGAAGATCTCGTTCGCGGTGTCGTGGTCGAGCGCGGCTGCGATCATCGCGCAGACGCTGTTTTGGCCGAGGCACCAGGCGGTGGACGCATCGGCCTTCGCGATCTCCTCAAGCATCTCCATGAAGATCTCGGGCGACGCCTCCGATCCGCCCAGGCTCTGCGGCAGCAGCGCGCGGTAGAGCCCGTTCCCGATCAGCGCGCCCACGACGTCAGGCGTCAACCGTCGCGTCCGCTCGATCTCGTTGGCCTCATCGGCAATCAGCGGCGCGATGGCCCGCGCCCGGGCGACGAGATCGACTTCGACAGTTCCATCCATATCAGCGTTTCCTCGCCCATTCTGCTGTGAGCGGTGAAACCCGATGGTGGTCTATCTGGTGGAGAGGATCAAGGTGGCTCGTGTCCTTCGGCCCCGCGCATAGAGATGAACGACCCGATCTGCTGCCTTGCTGATCAGCTTGTCGCGTGATCAGGATTAATGCTACGTTTTGTAGCATATAAAAGCCCAAGAGGCACGTCATGAAGAAGCCGACCCGCGGCAATGCCGTGCCGCCCGAACTGAGGCTCGAGGACGCGCCGATGAGCGATATCATCGAGGCCCTGGCCGGCGGGCGCGTCACCGCGACGGCGCTCACAAAAGCCTATCTCGCGCGCATCGCGGCCTATGACCGTGGCGGACCGGCGCTGAACTCCGTTCGCGCGCTCAATCCGGACGCGCTCGCAATCGCCAGCGCGCTCGACGGCAGCAGGCCGTCCGTCAAACGGCCGCTGGCCGGCGTGCCGATCCTGGTGAAGGACAACATCGCGACATCGGACAAGCAGCCGACCACGGCGGGCTCGCTGGCGCTGGAGGGCGCGCGTGCGAGGCGCGATGCCACCGTCATCAAGCTGCTGCGCAAGGCCGGCGCGGTGATCCTCGGCAAGGCGAATTTGACCGAGTTCGCCAACATCCTCGCGGTCGAGATGCCCTCGGGCTACTCGTCGCTGGGCGGCCAGGTGAAGAATCCTTTCGTGCCTGATCTGGTGGACGAGCGCGGCATTCCGATCGTGGACCCGGGCGGCTCGAGCTCGGGGTCGGCGGTCGCCGTGGCAGCAGGCCTGTGCGCGGCCTCGGTCGGCACCGAGACCTCGGGTTCGCTGCTGCATCCCGCCAGCCGCAACGGCATCGTCACCGTGAAGCCGACCGTCGGGCTGATCAGCCGCGCCGGCATCGTGCCGATCGCGCACAGCCAGGACACCGCCGGGCCGATGACGCGCTCCGTGCGCGATGCAGCGGTCCTCCTGAACGTTCTGGCCGCCAAGGATCCGCTCGACCCGGCGACGGAGCGGCAGCGTAGGCCGGCCGATTACACCGCCGATCTTACGCGCGATGCGATGAAAGGCGCGCGCATCGGCGTGCCGAGCGATCCCGCCGATCCCTTGAACGATTGCTACTACGGCAAGCTGCCGACTGACGGGGCCAAGCTGATGGCCGAAGCCATCGAGGTGATGGAGGATCTCGGCGCCGTCATCGTGCGCGCCAACATGCCGACGCGCGGCTGGCTTGCCGGCCCTGGCACCAACATGGCCGTGCTCAACCGCAATCCGCTGAGTCCCAACAAGGGCAATCCAACCGGTGCGCCGATCGTGTTCCTCTACGAGCTGAAATACGGCCTCAATCTCTATCTCAGGGATTGGGCGACCAAGACAGACATCAAGACCATGGCCGATGTCATCGCCTTCAACGCCGCGAACCCAGAGAAGGCCTTGCGCTTTGGCCAGGATCTGTTTCTCGCCGCCGACCTCACCAAAGGCGACCTGAGCGAGCGCGAGTACAAATCCGCGCGTGCCATGGATTTGCTCGCGGCCAAGAGGCACGGCATGGATGCCTATATGGACCAGCACAAGGTGGACGCCGTCCTGTTTCCCGGTGCGACTGGCGCTGCAATTGCAGCCAAGGCGGGCTATCCCAGCGTCATGGTGCCCGCAGGCCTCGTCGCGGGCGCCGGCGGCAAGGACACGCCCGATTATCCGCTCGGCATCAGTTTTGCGGGCCGTGCCTGGAGCGAGCACAAGCTGTTGCGGCTCGCCTATGCCTATGAGCAGGCGTCGAATGCGCGGAAGCCGCCGCCGGGCCTGCCGGCGCTGTGAACCTCGGCGGCGGGCGCGCGACCAATGGTGATGCCGATCGTCAGAATTCTCCTGGTCCTGCTCGCATTCGCTTCGCCAGCCTTCGCGCAGGATGGCATCCACGAGCTGAATGCCGCGCGCGATGCCGCCAAGACTTTCAAGGTCTATATCGACGGGATCGCGAAAAAGGGCCAGCGGCCCGACCTGACCCGGCCTGATGTCGGCGCCATGCTCGGCCACATCTACGACCTGGAAGCGCTCGCCGCGCTGCCGCCCCCGGAGGCGAGCGACATGAACTGGCTGCCGGATTGGTTCGACGCTGCCAACACAACCCACAAGCTCTTCATCTTCTACGGCGCAAAGCCGGGACCGCAGCCTGATCTGGCCGCGCTTCAGCGCAACATGATCGAGTATGGCGACCAGTACGCGACCGCGATCAGCTTCATGATCCGCGCCATGGCCCGAGAGGCGGTTGCGATGCCGATGTTCTGGAACGAGCTCCCGCCGGAGCATCGCACCCGCATCCGCGAAGAGGGCATTACGGGCGTTCGCAAGAATAGCGCCCTCTTCATCCTGACCACGGTCTGCGCGGCGATCCAGGGCGCCAGCAAGCCCGCCAACGCCCGCCTGGTCGCGGCTTCGCTGCGCGACACGCGCGAGATTTGGGCGGATTTTCTGTTGCCGGAGGACCGGGCCCGTGTGATCGCCGAACTGGCCGATCTTCCGAAATGGGCGCCGGATGAAATCGCCCGCGCCGATCTCGCCAAATTCACAGCTGCGCTTCAGGCGGTGAATTAGGCGCTCACGAAACCGGGCTGCTCTGCCCGAGGCGCGGCTCCGTGCCTGCCAGCAGCCGCTGAATGTTGGCGCGATGGCGAACGATCACGTAGAGGCTGCCGGCGATCACCAGCAGCCGATAGGGCAGCGGGTGGTCGAAACCGCAGACGAGAGCGATGGCGGTGAATGCCGCGAGCATCGAGCTCAAGGAGACGATCCGCGACAGCGCCAGCGCGATGCCGAAGACTGCCGCTGCCCCCAGTCCCACCGGCCACGACATCGCCAGCAAGACTCCGAGACCGGTCGCCGCGGATTTGCCGCCGGTGAAATTCAGCCAGATCGAGCGGCCATGGCCCAGCAACGCGGCGATGCCGGCGAGGCTCACCGCCCATGGCACCCAGGCTTGCAGATCGGCCGCTGTCGGTGCGCTCGGAGACAGCACGCCATACAGCCAGGGACAGAACGTGCGGGCCACGAAGATCGCCGCCACGCCCTTCAGCACATCGACGACGAGCACCGCCAGGGCGGGCCATTTGCCGAGGGTCCGCAGCACATTCGTCGCGCCAGTCGATCTGGAGCCGTGCTCTCTGATGTCGATACCCCCAAGCAGTTTTCCGGCCAGATAGCCGGTGGGTATCGAGCCGAGCAGATAGGCGATCACCAATCCGGCTGCGCTCGCGATCCAGAAAGTCATAGAGATGTGTCCAATGTCCCGTGAGACCAGTCTATCGCGGACTTCGCTTGATCGCCATGGGGTAGGACCTTGGAGCCACCTTCGCGTTGTAGTAGAAAGCGCCGTGGTTGAGGTGGAAGCTCATGCGTCGCCCGCTCAGGATTTTCGGTGTCGTCGTCGGCCTTTTGGCGCTGACGATCGTGGGGTTAGGCGCCTGGATCGTCATCGCCCGCCAGGACATCTTGCAGCTCGTTACCGCTGGTACGGCGAAGACCGTCTGCTCGAATGTCTTCATGGCCGGGCGCGAGGTGGACGCGATCGTGCAAACCGACCTGCTGGCCCTCGGCTATCGGATCTTTCATCTGGTGAAGGTCGACGTCAGCCCCGCTGAACACCGCGTCGATGCCGCCCTTCTCGGGTTCATCGCCAGGCGTCACGCCCAATATGTCGAGGGCCGGGGTTGCACCAACGTCATGGACGACCAGTCCTGGAAGCGCCCTGCGGCACAGCCGCTTCCGCCCAGGGCGAGCGCGGATGCGCTCTGGCCCGCCGGCGAGAAGGTGGAGCTGTCCGAGAACACACGCTTGCAAGCGGCGGTGAACGATCCGGCCCTGCAAGGCCCGGGCATGCGCGCCATCGTCGTCGTGCAGGACGGGCGTATCATCGCCGAAACCTATGGCGAGGGATTTGGCGCGACAACGCCGCTGCACGGCTGGTCGATGACCAAGAGCGTCACCGCGGCTCTGGTCGGCATGGCCATCAAGGATGGAAAACTGTCGCTCGAGCAGAAGCATCTATTTCCGCAATGGGCCGGAGACGGACGCGCGGAGATCTCGATCGCCGATCTGATGGCCATGACCGCCGGGCTGAAATGGAGCGAAGCCGAGGGCCGCGTCACCGATCCCGGGCGCATGGAATTTCTGGTGCGGGATACCGCAGCTTTCGCGCGGGGGCTTCCGCTGGATACGCCGCCGGGAACGCGATTCAACTATTCCGGCGCCCAGACCGTCCTGCTGACGCGGCTCTGGCAGGACGCGGTCGGCGAGGGCGCTCCCTCCTATCCGCGCGAGCGGTTGTTCAATCCGTTGGGCATGACCAGCGCCGTGCTCGAGGCTGACGAAACAGGCACGTTTCGTGGCGAAGGTTTTCTCTTTGCCACCGCGCGCGATTGGGCGCGATACGGCGAATTTTTGCGCTTGGGCGGGGAATGGAACGGCCAGCAGCTTCTTCCCGTGGGCTTCGTCGACTATATGCGGTCACCCTCTCCCGTATCCGACGAGGGCCACGGCCCGGCCTACGGCCGCGGACAGATCTGGCTGGCCAAGGGCCTGGGCTATGATCTCCCCGCCGACACCTTCATGATGGAAGGGCATCTCCGCCAGGTGATCGCCATCATCCCCTCACGCAAGCTGGTGATCCTGCGCATGGGGATGACGCGCGAGGACATCGGCTTCAGCAACGCCAGACTGCTGCGCGCAATCGTGGCCGCGACCCGCTAGCGCGTGCTGACGGACCGTGTTGCATTCAGCGTCTGCCTGAAATGAAGGCTCTTCCCAAGCCTGCAACGCCGCAAAACGGTCACACAGAACGGCATCCTTGCGACGTCGTCGTGGGGAATGATGGGGGCCTGACATGCGGACATGGACCAGCGTCGTTGCAGCCGTGTGTGCCGTGATCTTCAGCCCCGTCAGAGCCGAGCCTGCACCGGCTTGCGGCATTCCGCACGAAATCCACGATGGATGGACGATGACCGTGCCGGAGAAGCAGGGGCTGAACGCGGCGCTGCTGTGCGCGATGGATGAGGGCATTCGCGGCGGCAAGCTCGCCAATGTCGACGACATCGTCGTCATCAGGCACGGCGTGCTCGTCTACGAGAGCTACTATGACTATCCGCATCAGCTCAATTACGACGCGACCACGCGGCACAACGGCTATTCCATGACCAAGAGCGTGGTCTCGCTGCTGGTCGGCATCGCCATGGATCGCGGTTTGATCAAGGATCTGGACGCTCCGATCGCGTCGTATCTTCCCGACTACAAAGGCTTCCGTGAAGCGGACAAGGATCGCGTCACGCTCCGCCATCTTCTAACGATGTCGGCGGGCTTGGGCACTGACCGGGCGCTCGGCGTCAGGTTCGAGTACAACAGCGTCGAGACGGAATTGGTTGGCACGATCCTGAAGAAGGTCACCGGGAAGGGCGTCGACGTGCTGGCGCAGGAGAATATCTTCGCGCCGCTCGGGATCGAGGATGTCGCCTGGTACAAGGATCCCGTCAGCGGCCTTCCAACGTCGTCCCGCGGGCTGAGCCTGCGTCCTCGCGACTGGGCGAAGATCGGCCAGCTTGTTCTCAATCGGGGCGCCTGGGACGGCAGGCAGATTGTTTCGGCGTCCTGGATCGATCAATCGACGGCCGAGCACATCAAGACGGACAAGGCCGCGTTCAGCTATGGCTATCAATGGTGGATAGGGCATTCGTCGGACACGAGCGGCTCCCTGCAATGGGCCGCTGCACTCGGCTTCAATTCCCAGAAGACCATCGTCATCCCCGCGCTCGACATGGTCGTCGTCTTCAACGCCGGGCGGGAATCCAGGAACATGGTCGCGCCCGAGCTCGACCTGCTGGATCGCTACATCCTGCCGGCGACCTCGCGGGATTGATCGGGGTGCGGCGGCGGTCCAATCGGCGGCTTCTTCGCGTGATCGCAGGGCGCGAGCGGATCGGCCAGGCCGCGATCATTTGCGCCGCCATGATTCGACCAAGGCCGCGAGCCGCGCGTCGAGCGTCTCGTCACCGTCTGCCAGGTCGCCTTGGTATTCGAACCAACGGCTGCCCACGTGCGCGCTGTGCGTGCAGAACTTGCCGTTGTCGAGCCGGCACTCGACGAGCCGCGTGAGCTCTCCGTTCGAATTCATGCGTACGAAGTAATGCTGGATTTGCCCAGGCCCGTCGGCTTGCACCCTGTAGCTCTGGTCGAAGGATTGATACCCGTCGTAGTCCGAGCCGGGTCTCATTTGAGACCGGTGCTCGCGCCATGCTTTCAGGCCGAGATCAGCGTCGACTGGCTCCTTGGAGAGAACACGGAGCTGTTGAAAGAGGCTGCAGTCAGGGTCGGTACGCCCATGAAGGTTGGAGAAGCAGAGATAGGCAATGAAGCCATCTTCGCTTGATACTTCGAGCGGAGAGCCCCCAAAGCCAACATCGACATACTTCCAAGGCACCAGGAAGGTCTCCGCGCCGACATGCCGCTCGTAGTAGTCGGGTCCGGGTTTGACAAAGGAGCGAGCGACCTGGTTGCCGGCGATGATCGTGGGCCAAGTCACGATTACCAGCAGGGATGCAGTGGCTCGGAATTTCAAGGCAAGTACAATCGATGAAGTCACGGCAGCAAGGGCGCCGACAGCAAGAGTGACGTATGACGCTCTGATATCGTACGCGTCCAATGTCGCCTGCGGGTGTGCCGGGAAGTAAAACTTGTTGAAACCGGCCAACGCGGCGATGCCGAGGTATACCGGGACCGACACCACAAAGAAGATCCAGCCGATGACGACGAACGTCTTGGCGCGCCTCCAAAGAATTCCCACGACCTTGCCGGCATCCAAAAGTTGCAGATAGATTTCGCGCAATCCTAGCCGAGACTGCCGGCGAATAGCCAGTCGTGCCCCAGAGCCTTGGCAAAAGGCGGTTACTACGCCATTGAAACCCTCCGGGATTTGAACCTGCCCGGCCTCCAGACGCACCAAACCGCTGAAGTCCCTGACATCTGCGGCGAAGGAGCGCGCGATGAAAGCCCTGAAAGCATCGATTTGTGTTGCCGTTGCCGCGCTCGCGCTGAGCTTGTCGCTGGGCACGCCGTCTTATGCGGACGAGGATGAGGCGGGCACGCTCACCCGGCAGATGAAAGAGCTCTATCAGGCCGGCAAGTATAGCCAAGCGCTGCCGCTCGCCCAGAAGGCCTTGGCTCTTCGCGAAAAGGAGTTCGGCACCGATGATGCCATGGTCGCGATGCCGCTGAACGATCTGGGCACCATCCACTACAATCTGGGCCAATACCCTGTTGCCGAGCTGCTGTACAAGCGTTCACTGGCCATCAGGGAGAGGACGCTCGGTCCGAATTCCACGGAAGTCGCAACCGTCTTGAACAATCTGGGCGAGCTCTATCGGGCGGAAGAGCACTACACGGAAGCCGAGCCGCTGCTCAAGCGGTCGATCGCCATTCGCCAGAAAACGCTCGGTCCCAACGATCCCTCGATCGTGATGGCGATGAGCAACCTTGCTGCGGTCTACAGCAGTCAGGGCCGCTACGACCAATCCGAGCCGCTGTTCAAGCGTGGGCTTGCCATTCTCCAGAAGGCGAACGGCCCCGACGATCCCGAGGCCACTGTCTTGATGAGCAATCTCGCCGACGCCTACATCCACCGGCGTCGCTACGCCGATGCCGAGCGGCTGCTGAAGCGCGCGATAGCGGTGACCGAGAAGGCGTATGGGCCCGACCATCCCGACATCGCGCAGGCGCAGAACAATCTGGCGACGCTCTATGCGCGGCAGGGGCGTAACGCCGATGCGGAGCGATTCTACAAGCAGTCGGTGGCGACCTTCGAGAAGACCCTCGGTCCCGACCATCCCGATCTTGCCGACATTCTCAACAACCTGGCCGCGTTCTACAAGGATCAGGGTCGCTACGCCGATGCCCAGCAACTGTTCAAGCGGTCGGCCGCTATTCGCGGGAAGACCGGGCCGATCTGAACGGGCCTGTCGAGACGTCCCTGTCTGAGGATTATCGCGGATCGCGTTGAGAGGTTGCCAGAGGTTGCCATGACGACGCCTGCAAGACTGCTCGGACTTGTCGTTGCCCTGTCGTGGCTCGGATTGTCTACCGCAACGGCGGCCGGCGGCCCGTCGAAGGACGTCATGGGCGGCGCATGGACGCTCGAGATGGACCGCTACGATCGGCCATGGCTCACCTTCAACGATACGAACCACAAGACCGTGTTTCGCTTCGGCTGCGGGACGCATTACGAGCTCGATGCGGTCTATCCGGGCGAAGCGCCGAAGCAGGACCACACCGAAGCCACGATCACGATCGGCAACGGCAAGACGCAAATGGATTTTGCCGGCTTCACCTACGCCGCCCCCGAAAACTTCCCGCCGAATACCTCGTGGTTCAACCAGGCCGATCTCGGCCATCCCGAGCTCACCGATGACAAAAGGGGTGCGCTGGAAGATCAATTCCTGGATCTTCTGGCCTCCGGCCAACCCCTGACGGTCTCGGCCGAGGGCAAGAGCTACGTTCTGCCGCCGACCAAGGCGTCGCGCTGGCGCGCACGCTTCCAGAAGGTCTGCTGACGTGCCGGCCGCAAGCAGGCCGGTCTTCCCGACGGCACATTTTCGTATTTTTTATCACGACCGTGTCGGCATGGTCGGGTCTCCACCGTCCTTGGGTGGACACGTCGCGGCAGTGCTGTAAACGAATCCCGCGCATGGGCCGCGATGTCGTCACCTCGAGCCGTCAAATATCGAACTGGAGCAATACCCCCATGAGAAT
Source organism: Bradyrhizobium zhengyangense (assembly GCF_022012435.1). Classification (GTDB taxonomy): domain Bacteria; phylum Pseudomonadota; class Alphaproteobacteria; order Rhizobiales; family Xanthobacteraceae; genus Bradyrhizobium; species Bradyrhizobium zhengyangense. Next base: position 32,854 of record NZ_JAKLUA010000008.1, on the reverse strand, counting down.
CTCCGTCGAAACCAGCGTCGCCGCCCCGATCGATCAGGTCTGGCGTGCCTACACGACGCCTGCCGACATCGTGAAGTGGAACGCCGCATCGGACGACTGGCATACGACCAAGGCGACGGTCGATTTGCGCGAAGGCGGCCTGTTCTCGTCCCGCATGGAAGCCAAGGACGGCAGCATGGGTTTTGACTTCGCGGGCACCTACACGAAGATCCTCGAGCACAGGCGGATCGAATATGCCTTCGGCGATCGCAAGGCCGAAGTCGATTTCGTGCCGGGCCCCAAGGGCGTTGTCGTCCGCGTTGCCTTCGATGGCGAAACCACCCACTCGGTCGAGCAGCAGCAAGCCGGCTGGCAGGCGATTCTTGACAGCTTTGCGCGATACGTCGAAGCAAAGCAGAAGGCGTCGTAAGGGCCAAGACAACAAATAAGATAACAAATAAGTCAGAAAAGAAGACACGAAAGAGGCTGCCGAGCACGGCTCAGCAGCCTCTTTTTTCCGTCAGATCGCGCATGCGGACGTTCCTAAACCGATAGTGATCCCCGGTGATAGGTGAGGAACGATGTCGTGCGCCGCAGGATTGATGCTTGCCCTTTTAGGGAACAATTCGTAAGCCATGTGCAGCCGACCGGCGACCTCGTCAGGCTCCAGCATCTGGCGGCGCGGTTCGGCTGACGTGATGGAGGATCTCATGCGAATCGCCATTCTGGTTGTCGTCATGGTGGTGGGGCTTTCTTCCGCAGCGCGCGCTGACCGTGACTATCCCTGGTGCGTCATGGGCGGAGAGCTCGGCTATTCCGGCGACTGCATGTATGAGACGCGAGAGCAGTGCCTGGCCTCGGCATCCGGACGATGGAACCTCTATTGCGACATCAACCCGCGTGTGAGGTTCAAACAACAACAGCAGCAGGTCCAGCCTCCGCGCCGGACGCAGAGATCACAGTAAGTCCGGCAAGCGGTAGTCCGCCGCTGCAAGCCGGATTCGAAAATCCCTGGAGTGACATGATGCGCGTGCTTCTCTTCATCCTCATGGCCTGGATCGCAGTGTCTGCGACCACTCCAGCCTCGGCCCAGCGGTTCAGCGGCAATTATCCGGTGTGCCTTCAGACATGGGAGTGGGGCGGCGGCACCTACATCTCATGCCAGTATAGTTCGTGGGAGGAGTGCAAGGCGGCCGCTGCAGGCCTTTCCGCCATGTGCTTGACGAACCCTTACGTGCAGCAGCGGCCGTCTCAGCCGGTCGGCGGTCCGCGTCCCCGATAGGTGCGGTTGCGGCGGCCGCGGCCGGCGGCATGCGCTTCAGTCCAATCAGCACCCGCGGCAAATGCCGCTGGTCTTGCGATCGATGATCGCATCCTCCTGATCGAGGAAATCCAGCGGTCCCATGCTCGTTGCGGGAACGTCTGATATGTGCGGCTGGCGGTGCCCGACCGGTGCCGTCCACGGTCTGGTGGTCGTTTCCTTGCCGATTGCCGATGGGTGGAAGGATTGCGCCGACACGGCGCCCATCGTCGATACCAGCGCGAGCGCAACCAGCAGCTTCGAGGTGATCATGAACGCCTCCAAATGCCATCCCGCGCGCGATGCGCGGTTCTGACATCAGGATTTGCGTCGAGCATCTGCTATTCCGCCGATAGCGGAGGCGTGATGTCGCAGTCGCGAAGGCCTTGCGGAATGAGGTTTGTCAGGCCGGCGCTTTGCGGCCGATCAGGCCGAACGCGATCATCGCGAGGCTGATGCCGCCGACGACGCCGGAGACTTCGCCGACAGTCCGCATCAAGGCGACGGGATCATTGGACCACAGCGTCATGTCGCGCATCGACAGGAAGAACAGCACGGCCAGCACCAGCAGCACCGTGCCCACCGCGATCAAGCGCCAGTTCCGTCGTCGCATGAGAAATCCTCCCCGTATCGCCCGCGGACGGGCAGGTCGTTCCTCTGCTGGGGATAGTGTCGTCGTATCAGGATCGGGTTCGATCGGAGCGGCGGTCTTTCCAGCAGATACCGGCCCATCAGTTGTTGTGATGACCGGTGTCCGCGTTTTCGTCTACGATCCGGATCGTTCATATTGAAAGGCTCGAGAATGCAAACCATTGGCTTGATCGGAGGCATGAGCTGGGAGAGCACCGCGCTCTACTACAAGCTCATCAACGAGCGCGTCCGTGATCGCATGGGCAAGCTGCATTCGGCTCCGCTGCTGATGTATTCCTACGACTTCCAGGGCATCAAGGAGATGCAATATGCCGGCCGCTGGACGGAGGCCGCGGCAAGCCTGGCGGAGGTAGCCAAGCTGCTCGAAAGCGCCGGCGCCCGCGCGATCGTTCTGTGCACGAACACGATGCACAAGCTGGCGCCCGACATCATCGCGAAAATGACCATTCCGTTCATTCACATCGGCGACGCAACGGCGCGGCGCATTCGGGCCAAGGGATATCGTCGGGTCGGGCTGCTCGGCACGATCTTCACGATGGAGGAGGATTTCTACATCGACCGGCTGCGCGCGCATGATCTCGATGTCCTCATTCCGTCCGCCGGCGAGCGCGCCGACGTGAACCGCATCATCTACGATGAGCTATGCCTCGGAATCGTCGCCGACGCCTCGCGCCGCCGCTATCAGGAGGTGATGGCCGCGCTGGTCGCGCGAGGCGCCGACTGCATCATCCTCGGCTGCACCGAGATCACGATGCTGGTGGGGGCCGCCGATACGTCGGTCGAGACGTTCGACACCACGGCGATTCACGCCGAGACTGCGGCGGATTTCGCGATCGGGTCTTGATGAGGATTTTGCGTTGACGCGTAGAATGGGTCGAGCAAATTGTCCGCTGTAGCTCGCAGAGCGAAGGTGGAAGCGAAATCCACCTTCATTCGGTGTCCGACGAAAGCTCCAAGAATGATGCTCGTAACCAAGAATAGCGGTGCAGCCGATGCGCTGACGGGATCGACCCTTTGCACGCAGCTATTCCTGCGGTGTCTGTTGTTGAGGACCTCGATGCATTCGCCGGCGGCATGATGAATGACGGTCGCGGTCAGTTCCTCCCGCCGGCGCTCACTACGGTGTACACACGACGGTTGCGCCGCCCATTATTAGTCCTGCTTCTATGCCTCTCGTGAAGGCATGCCAGGCTTCCGTCTGATTGTTCCGATATCCGCCACTCACGGCATCCAAGTCCTCAGCCATCAATTCCCGCGGCGTGATTTCGCTCGCATCGCTGATTTCGTTGTTGCGCCTAGCCATCTCCGTCTCCTCCGTTGGTGGGGCCGCCTAACGACCCTCGTTATGATAAATGTGTCCAACAACCGATGCCGCCTTGTTCCGCAAAGCCTTTCGCCATCCCGAGTTGGAACCAGGCCCATGCTTCGGTCTGATTGTTCTTAAGCCCACTGCTGACGCTATCCAGCTCTTCGGCCGTGAGCTCGAACTCATTGATTTCAGTCTGGTCTCTTTCCATGTCCGCTGCCTGCTGGGCTTGGAGGGACCATTCCCTCCCAATCTGTAAGTGCAGGATTACGCGATCCGGTCCCTGATCGCCGTGATCCTCATCACACTTTAAATGGGACCACGGCGCATCCATTTGGACGTGTGTGCTGGGTTCTCTCGGCGCGGTCTAGGCGGGCCTTAGTGTTCCGGCTTAATGTTCAGACATGTCGCTCACCAGTCCGATCAAGCCCGTATGACCCGATGTGGCAGCAACAATACGCGGCAGAAGAGGCGCGTTGGCGCCGAGATCGGATGCTTGCGGTCTCTGGAACGCTTGCTGTGAGGCCCGTCAAACGTCTGACATCGGAAGCATCTCGAGCTTGGCAGACGATCTTTCCAGCATCCAGGCTTGAGCCGTTCGTCGCGGATCAATCCGATATCGCTGGAAGTCCGCGTCGGATGCGAAGCTGACGATGTGGATTTCGATCGTGCCGTCGGAGTTGCGAAGCCGTCGCTCCAGACGCCCGTTGAACTCGGGCAAGAGCGGGAGCACGGCATCCTCGTAGGCTGTGAAGTCCGCAACGCCCGCTGCGGGTATTCGGGCGATGAGCGCAAACGTGACGGGGATGGCTTGATAGGACATCGTCGCTTGCCGGCTGCACCACTGCCATGATGCCACCATATCCCTGTTTTGCCCGACGGAGCAAGTCAAATTCGTGAAAATCGAAAAAGCGCAGCGCCGCCGACGCGTCGGCTACTGTGCATGGGGTTGTTTTCGAGATTTGCGTCGTTCGGCTCCGAGAATTTCGGACCGGAGCCTGGACGGCCTCAGCTGTCGACCTTCAGCGCGGCAATGAAGGCTTCCTGCGGGATGTCGACCTTGCCGAACTGCCGCATCTTCTTCTTGCCTTCCTTCTGCTTCTCCAGAAGCTTGCGCTTGCGCGTGATGTCGCCGCCGTAGCACTTCGCGGTGACGTCCTTGCGCAGCGCGCGCACCGTCTCGCGCGCGATCACCTTGCCGCCGATCGCCGCCTGGATCGGGATCTGGAACATGTGCGGCGGGATCAGCTCCTTCATCTTCTCGACCATGGCGCGGCCGCGCCCTTCCGCGCGGGTGCGGTGGACCAGCATGGAGAGCGCATCGACCGGCTCGGCATTGACCAGGATCTGCATCTTGACGAGATCGGCCGGCTTGTAATCGGTCAGATGATAGTCGAACGAGGCGTAGCCCTTGGAGACCGACTTGAGGCGGTCGTAGAAGTCGAACACGACCTCGTTGAGCGGCAAATCGTATTTCACCATCGCGCGGGCGCCGACGTAAGTCAGCTCCTTCTGCGAGCCGCGGCGGTCCTGGCACAGCTTCAGCACGCTGCCGAGATATTCGTCGGGGGTGAGGATCGTCGCCTCGATCCAGGGCTCCTGGATCTCCTCGATCTTCACGACGTCAGGCATGTCGACGGGATTGTGGATCTCGAGCTCGGTGCCGTCGGTGAGCTTCATCTTGTAGATGACGCTCGGCGCGGTCGCGATCAGATTGAGGTCGAACTCGCGCGACAGCCGCTCCTGGATGATTTCGAGGTGGAGCAGGCCGAGAAAGCCGCAGCGGAAGCCGAAGCCGAGCGCGGCCGAGGTCTCCATCTCGAAGGAGAAGCTGGCGTCGTTCAGCCTTAGCTTGCCCATCGCGGCGCGCAGCGTCTCGAAGTCGTCGGCGTCGACAGGGAACAGGCCGCAGAACACCACGGGGATCGCCGGCTTGAAGCCCGGCAGCATCTCGGTAACCGGCTTGCGGTCGTCGGTGATGGTGTCGCCGACGCGGGTGTCGGCGACTTCCTTGATCGCGGCGGTGATGAAGCCGATCTCGCCGGGGCCGAGCTCGTCGACCTGCTGCATCTTCGGCGTGAAGAAGCCGACGCGCTCGACGTCGTAGGCCGCGCCGGTGCCCATCATGCGCACGCGGCTACCCTTCTTCATGACGCCGTCGACGACGCGGATCAGAACCACGACGCCGAGATAGACGTCGTACCAGCTGTCGACCAGCAGCGCCTTCAGCGTGGCGTCACGATCGCCCTTCGGCGGCGGCAGGCGGGTGACGATGGCTTCCAGCACATCAGGGATGCCGAGGCCGGTCTTGGCCGAGATCATCACCGCGTCCGACGCATCGATGCCGATGACGTCCTCGATCTGCTGCTTGACCTTCTCGGGTTCGGCCGCGGGAAGGTCGACCTTGTTCAGGACCGGAACGATCTCGTGATTGTTGTCGAGCGCCTGGTAGACGTTGGCGAGCGTCTGCGCCTCGACGCCCTGGCTGGCGTCGACCACCAGCAGGGAACCTTCGCACGCCGCCAGCGACCGCGAGACCTCGTAGGCGAAGTCGACATGGCCGGGCGTGTCCATCAGGTTGAACACGTAATCCTTGCCGTCCTTGGCGTGGTACTGCAGGCGCACCGTCTGCGCCTTGATGGTGATGCCGCGCTCGCGCTCGATGTCCATGGAATCGAGCACCTGCTCCTTGCCCGCCATTTCGCGGTCGGTGAGGCCGCCGGTCATCTGGATCAGGCGGTCGGCCAGCGTCGATTTGCCATGGTCGATATGGGCGACGATGGAGAAATTGCGGATGTTGGAAATGGGGACGGTCGTCATGGGCGCGGGATACCACTCACATCCCCGTGCGGCAACCATATTGCTGTATTTTCAGGGCCTTTCTTCACGCCAAGCTGATTCCACGGCGGCCCAAAACGCGCTACGCAACGGCCATGTCAACGACCTCGATCCCCTCTGCCCGAACGCGCGTAAAATCCCGGGTCAGCTTTGACCGTTTCCGGGCCTGGCTGGTCGCCTACGCGACCGACCCCTCGGCCCGGCTCTGGCTGGTGATCCAGCTCGCCATCCTGCACGCGGTGATCTGGACCTTCATCCTGATCAATCTCAAGGCAGCGCAGGACGTTCACATGGACGTCGCAGAAGCCTGGGGCTGGGGCCAGAAATTCCTGTGGGGTTATGGCAAGCACCCGCCGCTGTCAGGCTGGATTGCCGGGCTCTGGTTCAAGGTCTTTCCCGCGACGGACTGGGCGACCTATGCGCTGGCGATGGCGACCGTCAGTGTCGGCATGGTGATCTGCTGGCTGGTGGCAATGCGTGTGGTCGATCCACGCCGCGCGTTTCTGGTCGTGGTGATGGTCGCGCTCTATCCGATCTTCAATTTCAAGGGTTTCAAGTACAACCCCGATCTGCTTCAGCTCGTCACCCTCCCGCTCGTCGTGCTCGCTTATCTCGACGCGTTCGAGAAACGGAGCTGGCTATCAGGCATCTGGCTGGGGCTCGCCGGTGCGTTGGCGCTGATGACCAAATACTGGGTGCTGACCATGTTCGGCGCCATCGGCCTCGCCGCGCTGATCCATCCGGAGCGGATGAGGTTCCTGCTGTCGCCGGCACCCTGGGTCGCAATCGCGACGATGGCCGTTGCAATGATTCCGCACATCATCTGGCTGGCGGATTCGCATTTCGTGCCGTTGGCCTATGCCGGCGATACTTATAGCGTCGACGACGCCGGTCTCGTGCATCAGCTCGTGCTCGGTTACGTCCTGCACAATGCCGGACTGCTGGCTCTCCCCGTCGCGCTCGCAGCACTCGCGATGGCGCTGGTGCCGCCGTGGCGGACCCTGCTGTTGCGCGCGCCCTCGCGCATCGTCACGCGGGCCTGGGCGCGCGGCGTCAATCCCGGCGTCAATGTTTCGCAGGCGCTGAACGTCTGGATCATCCAGACCATCGTTGCAGCCGGACCGCCGCTCGGCGCGCTCGCCTTCAGCATCTATTTGAAGACCGACTGGGGCATTTCGCTGTTCTTCCTGGTGCCGCTCGCGCTGGTCGCGATTCCGGCGCTGCGGGTGCAGAGCGCGGTGCTGTTCAACATCGTAGCGATCTGGCTCGTGCTCAGCGTCGCGACGCTTGTCGCCTCGCCCTGGATCGCCGCGCGCGAGATGGCGGCGAACAGGGACAACACGGCGACCTACGGCGCGCGCTCCGAGCTCGCGCGCGAGCTGACGCAAGCCTGGCACTCCCGCTTCGCCTCGCGCTGGGCGATCGTCACCGGCACGATGGACTCGATCCAGCCGATGGTGTTCTACAGCCCCGACCATCCGGTTGCGTTCATCCCGAACGAGGCCTGGAGCTCCGGACTGACGACACTCGATGAGGTCAAGAAGGACGGCTTCATCGGCGTGTTCGATCCGACTGACGGCCGTCTGCCGGCGTTCGAGAAATGGGTGTCGGAGATCGCGCCCAACGCTGAGCGCATAGTGATGACCACGCGCCGCTTCACCCACGGCAAGGCCGGGCCGGCGATGACCTGGAATATCTACATCGCGCCGCCGGCCAAGTGAGGCTTTCGTCGTTCCGGGGCGTGCGAAGCGTGACCCGGAACCTCGAGAATCCGGGTTCGATGCTGCGCATCGCCCCGGAATGACGGATGGAGGGTTAAACCCCCTCTTCGTTGAACTTGCTTTCGACGAGCTCGGTGATCGCTTCAATCGCGGCTTCGGCATCAGTGCCGGCCGCCGCGACCGTGATCGTCGTGCCGGGTCCTGCAGCTAACATCATCAGGCCCATGATCGAGGTGCCGCCGACGGTCTCGCCGCCACGCGTCACCCACACCTGCGCGTTGAAACGCTCGACCGCCTGGACGAATTTCGCCGAGGCGCGGGCGTGCAGGCCGCGCTTGTTGATGATCAGGAGCTCCTTGGAGATCGCGCCTGCCGGCACGCCAGCCCCGGCTTGTGGCGCGTCGTCGCTCATTTGCCGGCGAGCACGCGACTGGCAATGGTGACGTATTTGCGGCCCGCTTCCTGAGCCATCGCGATCGCGTCCGGCAGCGGGCGCTCCTCGCGGACCTTGGCGAGCTTCACCAGCATGGGCAGGTTGATGCCCGCGAGCACTTCGACCTTGGGCCGGCTCATGCAGGAAATCGCAAGATTCGACGGCGTGCCGCCGAACATGTCGGTGAGGATCGCGACGCCATCGCCGGAATCGACGCGGTTAACCGCCTCGATGATGTCGCTTCGACAGAGATCGGAATCATCTTCAGCGCCGATCGTAATCGCTTCGATTTGCTTTTGTGGACCCATCACGTGCTCAAGCGCCGCCTTGAATTCGTCGGCAAGGCGCCCGTGGGTCACAAGTACTAGACCAATCATCGGAAAACTCCCGCGGGCGCTTTTGGTGCGCCGCACGAACGCGCCACTTTGACCATCCAGAGCCCCCGCGCAAGAGGGGATGTTGCGCATCTCCCTGAATCTAGACGGATGGATGAGGGGAGCTGCGCCGGTCTACTCGGTCGCGAGTGTGTGGCTCATATGGTTACCATTTCCCTTCAAACAATCGCCTCAGGCGTTAGCCGAAGGTTAACTCTTGGTAGTGGTCAAGGCCGCGACAACCAAGGGGAGGGGCGAATAGTCGCGGCCAACAGGGATTCGCGGTATTTCGACACCGAAAACCAGGGTTTTCAACGATTCCAGCGGCGGCAGGCGTTCGGCGTCGTCGGCGTCCAGATCGACCACGAGGCCGACCGTCGCACGCTCCACGAAGTCGCAGCGGCGGATCCCCAGCCCCCGAATCTCGATCAGGCCGGCGAGGACAGGCACGGGGCGCACCTCAATTTCATGGCCGACTGTCGCCAGATGGACACGGTCGTCGCCGACCAAAACGGCGCTTTCGAGCATCCCCGCGCGGCCCGCCATGATTAAATCGAAGGCAAGGCGCGATTTGCCGGCGCCCGACGGCCCGCGGATCAACACCGCCAGGGATCCGACCTTCACCGCTGATGCGTGAACGCTCGGCCGGCCGTCGTTCAACCTGCCTTGGCTCATAGCGCCGGCAGCCTCACCACGAAGCGCGCGCCGGCAACCGTCGGTGCGCCGTCTTCGTCAGTGGGGCCAGCGCGGTTCTCGGCCCAGATGCGCCCGCCATGGGCGTCGACGATCTGCTTGGAGATCGAGAGGCCAAGCCCCGAGTTCTGGCCGAAGCCCTGATGCGGCCGGTCCGTATAGAAGCGCTCGAAGATGCGCTCCAGCGCGTCGTCGCGGATGCCGGGGCCGTCATCGTCGACGACGATCTCGATCTCGCCGCGGGTCCGGCGGCAGGTCAGGCGCACCTTGGCTCCGGCTTCCGAGAAGGATTGGGCGTTGGAGAGCAGGTTGGAAACCACCTGCCCGAGCCGCGAATCATGGCCCGTCACCGAGAACGTGTCGGTCGGACTGCGGCCCTCGAAGCGCGCCTCGACGGCGACGTCGTGGCCGAGCTTGGTTTCATTGGCGACCGCAACCAGCGTTCCGAGCAGCCGCTTGAGATCGACCGGGATCGCATCCTGCCGCTGCAATTCGGCATCGAGCCGGCTTGCGTCGGAGATGTCGGAGATCAGCCGGTCGAGCCGCTTGACGTCATGCTCGATCACCTCGAGCAGGCGGGCGCGGCTGTTCTCGTTGCGCGCCAGCGGCATGGTCTCGACCGCGGAGCGCAGCGAGGTCAGCGGGTTCTTCAGCTCGTGGGCGACGTCGGCGGCGAACATCTCGATCGCCTCGATCCGCTTGTAGAGCGCGTTGGTCATGTCGCGCAACGCGCCGGAGAGGTGGCCGATCTCGTCGCGGCGACGCGTGAAGTCGGGAATCTCGACGCGGGTCTTGATGCGGCGGCGGACGCGTTCGGCGCTGTCTGCGAGCCGGCGCACCGGGCCCGCGATCGTGCTTGCCAGCAGCAGCGACAGCATGATCATGACAGCTGCGGCGACGCCGCCGACCTTGAGGATCGCGAGGCGCTCGGCCGTGACCATCTGGTCGATCTCGTCGCCCTGGGTCGACAGCATCAGCGCGCCGTGAATCGCGCGTGAACGCTGCACGGGGACGGCAACCGAGACGATCACCTCGCCGCGCGAATTGACCCGCACCATCGAGCGCTTCTGGCCCTGCAGCGCATCGGCGACTTCGACATAGCCATTGCCGTTTTCGCGCCCGAGTTCGCGATAGAGCGGCAGGTCGCCGCGGTTCAGCCAGGTGCGCACCGCGGACTTGACGCGCTCGACCACGCCCGGCTTTTCCGACAGCGGCGGCAGCGGAATGCCCCGCACGATATCGAGATCACGGCTGTCGAGCAGCACGCTCCCGTTGGGATCGAAAATCCGCGCGCGGGTCTTGGTTGGCGAGATCAGCGTGCTCAGCACCGGCGCCACGCGCTCCGGATTGATCGGAAAATCCAGCGAATCATCCACTCCGCCGTAGCTCTCGCCCAGCTTCAGGTCGAGCAGCCGTTCCGGATCGACGGTGATCGCATTGGTCTGCACCGTTGCGGATGCGCCGATGGCGCCGGCAATGATCTCGGCCTGCACCAGGAGGCTCTGCGCGCGCGCGTCGATCAGGCCGGCGCGGAACTGCGACAGATACAGGATGCTCGCGACCAGCGCGACGAGGCCGGCAAGGTTGAGCGAGACGATGCGGCGAGTCAGGCTCGAGAACGACAGCGCGAAAAAGAACTGTCCGGCGCGCTTGAGCCAGTTCAGCGGCCCCCAGCCTCTTGCAACCGGCTTGTCCTCATGGTCCGAGGCGCCGTGGGATGCGATGTCCTCGGCGTTCGAACTCGAATCAGGCTGCGTTCGGTCAAGCAATGCTTACGCCCGCGTTAGGACAGCTCGTTGCGACGGTCCCGCATCCTAGAGCATGCCCGGTTCTGATGGAATCAGAACCGGGCTTGAGCTCTTTGTGAAGGCGCGTCGCGCCTCAGGCTTCCTTGAAGCGGTAGCCGACGCCGTAGAGCGTCTCGATCATCTCGAAATCGTTGTCGACCACCTTGAACTTCTTGCGCAGCCGCTTGATGTGGCTGTCGATGGTGCGGTCGTCGACATAGACCTGGTCGTCATAGGCCGCGTCCATCAGCGCGTTGCGGCTCTTGACCACGCCGGGCCGGGTCGCCAGCGCCTGGAGGATCAGGAATTCGGTGACCGTCAGGGTCACCGGCTCGTTCTTCCAGGTGCAGGTATGCCGTTCCGGATCCATGCGCAGCAGGCCGCGGTCGAGTGCCTTGGCATCGTTCTCCTTCGGTGCGACGGTCGGATCCTTCGGCGCCGAGCGCCGCAGCACGGCCTTGACGCGTTCCACCAGGAGGCGCTGCGAGAACGGTTTGCGGATGAAATCGTCCGCGCCCATCTTGAGGCCGAACAGCTCGTCGATCTCCTCGTCCTTGGAGGTCAGGAAGATCACCGGCAGGTCGGACTTTTGCCTGAGGCGGCGCAGCGTCTCCATGCCGTCCATGCGCGGCATCTTGATGTCGAGGATGGCGAGATCAGGCTGGGTGGTGCGGAAGCCGTCCAGCGCCGAGGCGCCGTCGGTATAAGTCATGATGCGATAGCCTTCGGCTTCCAGCGCGATCGAGACGGATGTGAGAATGTTGCGGTCGTCGTCGACCAAAGCGATTGTGGGCATGAGCCTCTGCTTTCTGCTTTCCGTTTGGGTCGTGGCTTAAAACGGCGAGCAATCCAGTGATGCGCCGCATACATGGGTGCCGAATTGGCGTTCGAACCTTGTCACCGAGCAATGCAAGCTGGGCTGAAGTGTGACCAAGTTCCACGAAACACGGCGGATTCGCCGCATATCGACCCATAACCGGGTTCGGGTTTACCCGAAAAAAGGCCCGCCTTGCAACCACCTGAGCCGAGAAAGCCCATGCAACCGACCCCCGATTTTGTTCCCCAAAAGCTCGCCAAATCGCTGCTCAGGCGCTCACGGCAGGGTGCGCTGGCAACTCTCATGGCTGGCAGCGGCGATCCCTATTGTTCCCTGGTCAATCTGGCCAGCCACCCCGACGGTTCGCCGATTCTGCTGATCTCGCGGCTGGCGGTCCACACCAGGAATATCCTCAGCGACTGCCGGGTCTCCCTGATGCTGGACGAGCGCGCCCCGGGCGATCCGCTGGAAGGTGGCCGGATCATGCTGTCCGGCCGGGCCGAGCAGGCCGAGGGTGAGAAGGATTTGCTCCAGCGGCGGTATCTCAATGCTCATCCTTCGGCGGAAGCCTTTGTTTCATTTAAGGATTTTTCGTTCTTCCGGATCATCCCTTCGGGAACCCATCTGGTCGCCGGTTTCGGCCGGATTGTCGATCTCAAGCCGGAGCAGTTCCTCACGGACCTGGCCGGCGCCGACGACCTGCTGGCGGCGGAGGAGGGCGCTATTGAGCATATGAATGCCGACCACCGCGAGGCCATGGCCCTTTATGCAGCGAAGCTGCTGGGTGCGGCTGAGGGCGATTGGCGCTGCACCGGCTGCGACCCCGAAGGCCTCGACATGCAGGACGGCCAGACCGCGCTGCGCCTCGATTTTCCGGAGCGGGTCACCACCGGTCAGGCGCTGCGCAAGATGCTGGTACGTCTGGTGGGCGAAGCGCGCGCCAAGGTGAACCAAAAAGCGGACTAGCTACGACACATTGAACGTCGCCTCCCATCGCTGCGACCCAAGATCGTGATCGGTCCGAGGTTGGCAGCGAGGGTTCATGGCACGTCGTCGTTTGGCATTGGTCGCTGGCCTTGCGCTTGCGATCACGGCATCTCATGCCACGCTCGGCCTCGCCCAGACGGGCGGCCTTGCCGCGCAGAGCGCGCGCATCAATGCGCTGAGAACCGCCGGCAAATATTCCGAAGCCTTGCCGCTGGCGCAGGCCATGGTGGCCGCGCTCGAGAAGACCAGCAACAACCGCGATCTCGCCGCCGCACTCAACAATCTCGCGCAGATCTATGCCGACCAGGGACACGACGATCAGGCCGAGCCGATCTACAAGCGCGCCATCGCGCTGATGGAGAAGGGGACGGGCCTCGACAGCGTCGAGATTGCGCCGGTGCTGAACAATCTCGCCGCGCTCGATCAGCGGCAGGGCCGCTTCGCGGATGCCGAGCCGCTGTTCAAGCGCGCGCTGGCCGTCCGCGAGAAGGCACTGTCGCGCGAGCATCCCGATGTCGGCCAGTCCCTCAACAATCTCGCCACGCTCTATGTGAAGCAGGAGCGCTTTGCGGAGGCCGAGCCGCTTTTCCAGCGGGCGCTCGCGATCTTTCAGAAGGTCGGCGGTCCCGAGCACCCCGCGGTCGCGACGCTCTTGAACAATATCGGCCAGCTTGATCGCGATCTCGGTCGTGATGCAGAGGCCGAGGCCCCGATCAAGCGGTCGCTCGCGATCCGCGAGAAGGTGTTGGGAGCGGATCATCCCGACGTCGCGCGCTCTCTCAACAATCTCGCCGGACTTTACGAGCACGAGCGGCGCTATGCCGATGCCGAGCCGCTGTATCGCCGCGCGCTTGCCATCCGCGAGCGTGCACTTGGGCCCGATCATCCTGATGTCGCGACATCGACCAGCAATCTCGCTTATTTCCTCTACGTGTCCGGGCGAATTGCGGACGCGTTGCCGCTCGCGGAAAAAACCTTTGCGGGTGATCGCGCGCAGCTGCGTGTGGTGTTGCCGATCCTGTTTGCTGCGCGTCAGCAATCCCTGCTGCCTGATGACAAGGCGCTGGACAAGGCGCTCGCCGCGATCCAGCGTGGCACCCAATCTTCCGCAGCCTCGGCCGTGAACAAGCTTGCCGTAAGGCTCGCTGCAGGCACCGACCGGCTCGCCGAGCTGGTGCGCAAGGACCAGGATCTCGCGGCTGAATCCGACGCGCTCGACAAGGCGATCATCGCGGCCGTGTCGAAGTCATCGGCGCAACGCGACGTCGCCTCCGAGCAGCGGAGTCGGGCGCGGATCGCGGCGATCGCAAGCGAGCGCACCGCGTTGCAGAAGACGCTCGCCGTCGAGTTTCCCGACTACGCCTCGCTCTCCAACCCGCTGCCTTTGACGGTGAAGGATGTGCAGTCTCTCCTGTCGGCCGACGAGGCGATGGTGCTCCATTCCGTCGTCGACAAGCGAAGCTATGTCATCGCCATCACGCGCGAGAGCGCGGACTGGAAAGAAATCCCGCTTGGCGCGGACGCGCTGGCGCAGAAGGTGACCGCATTCCGCAGAGGTCTCGATGTCGGCAAGGCCCGCGATGGCTCCGGCAAATCAGGCCGCTTTGATCTCGCGCTCGCCAACGAGCTCTACGTCACGCTGCTCGGCCCGGTCGAGGCGCTGATCAAGGACAAACGCAGTCTGCTCACGGTGCCATCTGGCGCCCTGACCGCGCTGCCGTTTCACTTGCTCGTCACGGAGACACCGCCGGCTGCGATTCCGGACACGCTTGAAGGCTATCGCAGTGCGGCCTGGCTGCTGCGGCGACAGGCCATCTCGGTGCTGCCATCGGTCGTCAGCCTGAAGTCGCTGCGGGCCTTCGCGCGCAGGGACGAGGGCGTCAAGCCGATGACAGGCTTCGGCGACCCAGTTTTCAATCCCGCCGAGGGCGGCCCTTCCGACCGGCGCGCAGCAGCCGGAAAAGTCGCCGCGCGCAATATCGCTACATCAGCCTATACCGATTTCTGGCGCGGCGCAGGCGTCGATCGCGCGCGGCTCGCGCAGGCGCTGCCGCAGCTTCCCGACACCGCAGACGAATTGAATGCTGTAGCGAAAGACGTCGGCGCGGCTGATGCCGACATCCATCTCGGCCGCGATGCCAGTGAAGCGACGCTCAAGCGTGCACCGCTTGCTCAATACGGCATCATCTACTTTGCGACTCATGGCCTCGTTGCCGGCGATATCAAGGGTGTGGGCGAGCCGTCGCTTGCGCTCTCGATACCCGATCAGCCGTCCGAGCTCGACGACGGTCTGCTCACAGCGAGCGAGGTTGCGCAGCTCAAGCTCAATGCAGGCTGGGTCGTGCTGTCGGCCTGCAACACGATCGCCGGCGACAAGCCTGGCGCCGAAGCGCTGTCCGGACTGGCGCGCGCCTTCTTCTATGCCGGCGCACGCGCGCTGTTGGTTTCGCATTGGGCAGTGGATTCAGAGGCTGCCACCCGCTTGACCACTTCGACTTTCGATTTGCTCAAAAACGAACCAGGAATCGGCAGAGCCGAAGCCCTTCGGCGCGCGATGTTAACGTATGCTGATGACACCTCGTCGCCCCGCAATGCGTATCCCGCAATGTGGGGGCCGTTCGCGCTCATCGGCGAAGGCGCGGTACGATAGAACGGCGCGCCATTGTGCGTCGCAAAACATTCGATAACGCCGAAAGCTGCGTTTGGTTGCGCGATCATTGGTGATTTTCGATGCGCGCGTTCAGAGCTGACATGCGCGACGTTTGGCGCGGTCCTTGAATAAACCAAAACCTGCGGGATCAGCTTGGCAACGCCAGCGTTCATCAGTATTAGGTCATCCAGCCGAGGCCAACCGGCCTGTAATTCACGGTGACTGCGATGGCGCCAAAGCTTGGTCGCGCTTGATGTCGCGGGTTCTAGGAGGATTCTTCGTGCAAGAGACGGGCGTGCGAAACGGTGCCTTCGGCGCCGACAAATTCGGCTTAAAGAATCTCAAGCAGGTTCACTGGAATCTCGGCGCGCCGCAACTCTATCAATACGCGCTCTCCGCGGGCGAAGCGGTGCTGTCCGCTGACGGTTCGCTCTGCGCTGATACCGGTGAGTTCACCGGTCGCAGCCCGAAGGACAAGTTCACGGTGCGTGACGCCACCACCGACAAGAAGATGTGGTGGGCCGGCAATCAGTCGATCACTGCTGAGCAGTTCGAGACGCTCTATCAGGACTTCCTCAAGCATGCCGAAGGCAAGAGGCTGTTCGCGCAGGATCTCTATGGCGGCGCCGATCCGGCCTACCGCATCAAGACGCGTGTCTTCACCGAGCTCGCCTGGCACTCGCTGTTCATCCGCACGCTGCTGATCCGCCCCGAGGCGATCGAGCTGTCGACCTTCGTGCCCGAACTTACCATCATCGACATGCCGAGCTTCCGCGCAGATCCCAAGCGCCATGGCTGCAGGTCGGAGAACGTCGTCGCGATCGACTTCGCCCGCAAGATCGTGCTGATCGGTGGCTCCTACTATGCCGGCGAGATGAAGAAGTCGGTCTTCACTACGCTGAACTATTACCTGCCCGAGCGCGGCGTGATGCCGATGCACTGCTCGGCGAACGTTGGCGCCAATGGCGACACCGCGATCTTCTTCGGACTGTCGGGGACGGGCAAGACCACGCTCTCGGCCGATCCGAACCGCACGCTGATCGGCGACGACGAGCACGGCTGGGGCCCGAACGGCGTCTTCAATTTCGAGGGCGGCTGCTACGCCAAGTGCATCAAGCTCTCGAAGGAGGCCGAGCCGGAGATCTACGCGGCGTCGACCCGCTTCGGCGCGGTGCTCGAGAACTGCGTGCTCGACGAAGACACCCGCGTGGTCGATTTCGACGACGGCTCCAAGACCGAGAACACGCGTTCGGCCTATCCGCTCGACTTCATCCCGAACGCGTCGCGCACCGGTCGCGCGCCGCAGCCGAAGAACGTGGTGATGCTCGCCGCCGACGCTTTCGGCGTGCTGCCGCCGATCGCAAAACTCTCGCCGGCGCAGGCGATGTATCACTTCCTCTCCGGCTACACCGCGAAGGTCGCCGGCACCGAGCGCGGCCTCGGCAACGAGCCGCAGCCGGAATTCTCGACCTGCTTCGGCTCGCCCTTCCTGCCGCTCGATCCATCCGTCTACGGCAACATGCTGCGTGATCTCATCGCCCAGCACAATGTCGACTGCTGGCTGGTCAACACCGGCTGGACCGGCGGCAAGTATGGCACCGGTTCGCGCATGCCGATCAAGGTGACGCGCGCGCTGCTCACCGCCGCGCTCGACGGTTCGCTTCGCAACGTCGAATTCCGCACCGACAGATATTTCGGCTTCGCGGTCCCGACAGCGCTGCCGGGCGTGCCGAGCGAGATCCTCAACCCGGTCAACACCTGGAAGGACAAGGACGAGTTCGACAAGACCGCGCGCGCGCTGGTCGGCATGTTCCAGAAGAACTTTGCCAAGTTCGAAGCGCAGGTGGATGCAGAGGTGCGTGCGGCGGCTCCGGACGTGAAGCTCGCGGCGGAGTAAACGCTCTGTCTTCAATGCAAAAGGGCGGCCGCGAGGCCGCCCTTTTTGTTTGTGGCACGATCTCTCCCCTCGTCATTGCGAGCGCAGCGACGCAATCCAGGCTGTCTCCGCGGACAGACTCTGGATTGCTTCGCTGCGCTCGCAATGACGGGGAAGCAACTACGCCTTGAAATACGCAATCTGCGTCGTGGTCGCGAGCAGCCGTCCGTTCGGCGACCACAGCTCGGCGTTCTGGTCGGCGTAGCTCTTGTGCATGATTTTCGAGTCGGCCGTCGCCAGCACGCGCGTGACGTCCTCAGCCGCGAGCTCTTCGCTGTCCGTATGGAAATACGTCGTCAGCGACACCGTGCCGAACGGCACCAGCTCGCGCCGGACATGGAAGATGCGACCGAAGAAGGCGTCCGACATCGACGTCAGCGACAGCATGTCGAGCTTGCGCGGTTCGCGATCGCGGATCCAGATTTTCGAGTAGGTGCTGGCGAGCTCGGCCTGCGGCGGGCCGAGCCGCATCTCGCCCTCGACGAAGCGGAATTCGTACTGATTGGCCCAGGATGCCTGGATCTTCGGGAATGGCAGCGTCTGCTCGAACGGCTTTGCATCAGGGTATTGCGCGACCCTGTGCTCCCAGGACGGCCGGCGCTCGGCGAACACTGCGGTGGCGAGCGTTGCGACCTCGCCGCCGCCCTGCGACAGTTCGACGCTCCAGTGCTGGCTGGAGCGGTTGGCCTTCACCAGGCGGATATCGAGGTCGAACGGGCCTTTGGCAATCGGCGCGCAGTAGTTGACGGTCAGCGCCAGCGGATCGCCGGCGGCTTGCGGATGCTCGATCAGCGCGCGCAGGATGGTCGCGGCGGTGGCGCCGCCGAATGGACCGACGAAGGCCCAGTAGTCGTCGCTGGTGTGCCCCTGCCAGCTCGAGTCACCGGCGGTGATGCGGGTCGCGTCATCGAAAGGGTGTGGGAGCTTGGCGTGCATGGTGATGTCCGGCGTTCAATGACGAACGTCATATCACGTCCATCGCCGGCTTGCGCAATTACCTCAGACGTAGCCGCTTCCACGCCGCGGAAATATCAGCCGGTTGCGTCGCGCCGATCTTCGGCTGTCTGGAATGGCGGCGTGATCGGATTGACCGGCACGTTCCAGATCTCCTCGGCATATTCGCGGATGGTACGATCGGACGAGAACCAGGCCATGCGCGCGACATTGAGGATGGAGGCTCTCGTCCAGGCCGGCGCCACCTGCCAGCGCGCGTCGACAGCGCGCTGCGTCTCGTAATAGGAATCGAAATCGGCGCTGACCATGTAATGGTCGAGATAGCGCAGCGCATGCGCGATCGATTCGAAGCGGCCGGGATCGCCGGGCGAGAACTCGCCGGCGCCGATCGCGTTGATGGCGCGCTGCAGCTTCGGCGAATTGCGGATCACGTCCGAGGCGTCCAGCCCCTGCTTGCGACGGATCATGACGTCGCCGGCTTCCATGCCGAAGATCGCGATGTTCTCCACGCCGACCTGGTCGCGAATCTCGATATTGGCGCCGTCGAGCGTGCCGATGGTGATGGCGCCGTTGAGCGCCAGCTTCATGTTGCCGGTGCCGGAGGCTTCCATGCCGGCGGTGGAGATCTGTTCGGACAGGTCGGCCGCGGGAATGATCACTTCGGCGAGGCTGACATTATAGTCGGGCAGGAAGACGACCTTCAGCTTGCCGCCGATCGTGGAATCGTTGTTGACGACTTCGGCGACGTCGTTGATCAGCTTGATGATCAGTTTTGCGTAGCGGTAGCTTGCCGCCGCCTTGCCGGCAAAGATCTTCACCCGCGGCACCCAATTGCCGTTGGGATCGTCCTTGATCGACTGGTACAGCGCGACCGTCTCGATGATGTTCAGGAGCTGACGCTTGTATTCGTGGATGCGCTTAATCTGCACGTCGAACAAAGCGGTCGGGTCCACCTTGATGCCGAGCCGCTCGCCGATCAGGCGGGCCAGCGCCGTCTTGTTGTGGAGCTTGACGCTGCGGAATTTCTTCTGGAATTCGGCGTCGCTGGCGCGCGCCTCGATCAGCGAGAGCTGGGTCGGGTCGTCGAGCACGGCTTCGCCGCAGGTCTCGCGCAAGAGATCGGTCAGCCTCGGGTTCGCCAGCATCAGCCAGCGGCGGAAGGTGATGCCGTTGGTCTTGTTGGTGATGCGGCCGGGATAGAGATGGTTGAGATCGTGGAACACGGTCTCGCGCATCAGGTCCGAATGCATCGCCGAGACGCCGTTGATGCGGTGCGAGCCGACGAAGGCGAGCTGGCCCATGCGCACGCGGCGGCCGCTCCTCTCGTCGATCAGCGAGACCGAGGCACGGAAGTCGATGTCGCCGGGCGCGCGCGCTTCGGCAAGCGCGAGATGCTGCACGTTGATGCGGTAGATAATCTCGAGATGGCGCGGCAAGAGCCGCTCGAACAGCTCGACCGGCCAGGTCTCCAGCGCTTCGGGCAGCAGCGTGTGGTTGGTGTAGGACAGCGTCGCGACGGTGATCTTCCAGGCCTCGTCCCAGCGGAAATTATGGAGGTCGACGAGGATGCGCATCAGCTCGGTGACGGCAAGGCTCGGATGGGTGTCGTTGAGCTGCACTGCGACCTTGGCCGACAGGCTGCGCAGCTGGCCATCGGATGACAGGTGCCGCTTGATCAGATCCTGCAGCGAGGCCGAGACGAAGAAATATTCCTGCCGCAGCCGCAGCTCGCGGCCCGCCGGGCTCTCGTCGTTCGGATAGAGGAATTTGCAGATCGCCTCCGCGCGCGATTGCTCGGCGCTGGCGCTGACATAGTCGCCCATGTTGAAGGCATCGAGCTTGAGCGGATCGGGCGAGCGCGCCGACCACAGCCGCAGCGCATTGACGTGCTGGCCGCGCCAGCCGACGATCGGCGTGTCATAGGCTATCGCTTGCACGGTCTCGCCCGGATGCCAGATCGCGCGGTCGCGGCCCTTGTCGTCGACATGCTCGACGCCGCCGCCGAAATTGACGTCGTAGATCACTTCCGGCCGCTGCAATTCCCAGGGATTGCCGAAGCCGAGCCATTCGTCCGGATATTCCTGCTGCCAGCCTTGATTGATGATCTGGCGAAACAGACCGTAATCGTAGCGGATGCCGTAGCCGATCGCGGGGATCGACAGCGTCGCCATGCTCTCCATGAAGCAGGCGGCGAGACGGCCGAGGCCGCCATTGCCGAGCGCCGCATCCGGCTCGCATTTGCGCAGCTCGGGCAGCGAAACGCCGAGATCGCCGAGCGCGACCTCGAAGATCTTCAAGAGCCCCATGTTGTTGAGTGCGTCGGTGAAGAGACGGCCGATCAGGAATTCGAGCGAGAGATAATAGACGCGCTTGCGGCCCGCGTCGTAGCTGCGCTTCTCGGCCGAGAGCCAGCGGTGCACGATACGGTCGCGCAGCGCCAGTGCCGCGGCCTGGTACCAGTCGTGCCTGGTTGCCATGCCCGCGTCCTTGCCGATGGCAAGGCGCAGCTTCGCCAGGATCGCGCCCTTGATCTCCGCCAGCGCGAGCTCGTCGATGGGCTGACCGGGGGCTGGGAAACTTGACTGGAACGATTGATCTTGCAAGGCCGTCACTTCCTGGTCGACTGAAACACCACTAAACCCTACGCGTCTTGTAACTCTAAAGGTCTTGCCCCTGCACCGGAACCATCGCTGGCGCGGCAGTGCACTGCGCTGGCGTAAAATTATGCAAGGAACGGGCCGCTTTGGGAACCCGGACCAGCACGGAGAAACGCTGATTTGGTGCTACAGTGAGCGCAGATTCAGCCATCACTGTGGAGGAGACGCCTCATGAGACTGCTGATCGAAATCGCGGCCGCAGCGCTTCTCGTCATCTGCATCGCCAGTTCGAGCGCCGCCTTCGCCGCCGGCAAGCGCAGCGCTGATGGCCTCAGCTGCGGCTTCTCCCTCCCGCAAAACGCCACGCCTGCGCAGCGCTGCGCCGCCATCAAGCGCCAATGCGGCGGCAAGTTTTACGCCAGCGCGTGCGGGGACAGGTTGATGTCGGCGGCGAATTGAGGCGAGCTGGGGCGAAGCGAACTGCCGCCCATCGTCGTCCTGGCGAACCCTATGACGGGTCACTTTCGACGAGGTCTATTCTTCGTCGCTAGGCGCCTGCATGACCGCTTCGATGTCTTCGGGGGTCATGGTGGTTGTTGGCAACAAGTCGTTGAGTTGATCGAATGTGATGATACCCATCGGACGGCCTAGTTCGAGTGCCATTCGGATTGCATCCTGTCGTCTCACGTGTAGGTCCTCCAACAAGCTCTTCTACAAAGAGAAAAGACCTTCGACTTCGTATTGCCATTCCCTTGGAACAAATTAAGAACACTTTAGCAAGTCTTTGATATATCATTGTGATTCGGCGCATTGCCGACACAATATCTAGGGTCTGACAGCCGTCGCGAGGACTACATGTCCACCATTGCCTTCGATCAGTTTGCACTCACCCGGATCGCCGATTTCGCGCGGTCGCTGTCGCGGCTGCACCAGGCGGCGCGGCGTCATGCGGTCGACGACGACCAGTTCGACCGCGAGTTCAACGCGGTGTGCCAGTCGATCTGGGGCTACACCATCGACGACATCAGCGACGATCTGTTCGCGCCCGAGGATCATCATTTCCTCGACACGCTGGACGAAGCCCATGCGCGCATCTTCGCAGCCGAGCAGGGCTATGACCTCGTCGGCGAGACCGGCATGCTGACCGATTGGTGGGGCTTCTGCTGGATGATTTTGGCCGAGAAGCGCGGCCTGCTGACGGCCGAAAATCGCGCCGCCGCGCGCGCTGCGATCGAGGAGAAATATCTGGCCGCGCCGAATGTGATCGGGGTGATCATCGGGCGGTAGTGCGACCACCGTCATCGCTTCGCTACGTTCGCAATGACGGTGTGGAAACAGTCGGGCCTTAATCCAGCCCCGCCCGCTTCGCCGATTTCGCCGTTGCCTTCGGCACGGCCGTCACGTCAGGCAGCGTCTCGCGTACGATCTCGGCGGCCGGGGCATCGGCCGCCACTGTCTCCGCGCGCACCGGCGCCACCTTCATCTCGCCGAGGCGAGCGCGAACCTGTGCGGTGAGGCCGGGATAGGACGCGACCGGAGTGAACTCCGCGGTCTGCTCCTGGCCGAGGCGGATGCCGGTATAGGCAACGAGACCATCGGTGGTGGCGATGACATCGCCGGCCTTCAGCGAACCGTCGAGCGTCAGATCGACCGGTGCCAGCCCGGCCGGCTCGCGGCCGTTGCAGGTGCAGTCCGCGCGCAGCGCCTTGCGGTAGGCGAAGGCGTTCTCGCTGTCGGCGTAGCGCTCGCCGGTCTGTGAATAAGCGCCGTCGATCGAGGAGCCGAAATACACTTTTGTCGCGGTGGCAGGGCAGAAGGCCTGACACATCTGCGCCGGCGAAGCGAGGCCGCGCATCAGCGGAAAATATTTGCCGTCGCAGCTACGCACGCAGAACGCAGGGCCGGAGCCGCCCGCCGCCGCCGTGCGTGTCGGTGGCACATATTGGGGCTGGCCTTGGGTCTGCTGACTGGCGAAGGGATCGACGAAGGAGCTCGCCTGCGGCGGCACGTCGCGCTGGGGCCGCTGCTGCTGTAGTCCGCCGAAGAAGAAGTCGAACAGGCCCTCGGCTGAAACCGGGGCGGGGGCTGCAAGCAGCGGGCCTGCGAGAATGGCGGCCACAAGCATCGCGCGACGCCGCCGGCGCGCATGGGACACAATGGTACGCAACGCTTACTCCACCCGACGCTACTGAACCGGCCGGGACCGTCAGGTCTCAGCACATGATTCACCATAAAGCGGGATGGTAAATGAGCGGTTGAGGGGGCGCAGCGCGGCCGCTTAGGCCTTCAGGAATTCCGACGCCTTGTACAGCGAGCGGAACGGCAGGCCGGCTGCGCCAAAGGTGTCGGTGGCGCCTTCCTCGCGGTCGACCATGGTCAGCACCAGCACGACTTCGGCACCGGTCTCGCGCACGGATTCCACGGCCTTCATGGCCGAGCCGCCTGTCGTGGTGACGTCCTCGACGATCACGACGCGCTTGCCGGCGAGCGTCTCGCCTTTGGGCAGGCCTTCGATCGCCAGCTTGGCGCCATGCTCCTTCGGCTTCTTGCGCACGAAGAAGGCCGCGATCGGGTGGCCCTTGATCCAGGAGATCTGCGCCAGCGCACCGGCGAGCGGCACCGCGCCCATCTCGAGCCCGCCGATGAAATCGAGATTGTCGTCCTTCAGCGTCTCATAGGTGAGCTCGGCGAGCAGCGTCGCGCCCTCGGGGTCGAGCATGGTCGGCTTGAGGTTGAAATAGAAATCGCTCTTGCGGCCCGACGCGAGCGTCACCTCGCCCCGGCCGAAGGAGCGGCGGCGGATGATTTCGAACAGGCGGGCACGGGAGGCAGATTTCGACACGGTGGTCCCTCGAACAGCGTTTTTGAGAGGTGGCGGAATTTATCCGCGACCGCCACGACATTCCAGTGGGGGTGTCTACCGTCAACAGGGATCGGCCATCCCGCTCCGCCGGTTGTGGGGGTGCAAGCTCCTGGAGTAGGTGGATGCCCGATATCGCGGGCAAGAAACTGGGCAAGAAACCGGGTAAGGAAACAGGCAAATGACCATCGAGCTGCACACCTGGAACACGCCGAACGGCCGCAAAATCTCGGTCGCGCTGGAGGAAATGGGGCTGCCCTACAAGGTGGTTCCGGTGAACATCACCAAGGGCGAGCAGATGGCGCCCGGGTTCCTCAAACTGTCCCCCAACAACAAGATCCCCGCGATCCTCGACCCGGAGGGCCCGGACGGCAAGCCGGTCAGCATCTTCGAATCCGGCGCGATCCTGCTCTATCTCGGCGAAAAGACCGGCAAATTCCTGCCCAAATCGCTTGGCGAGCGCATTCCGGTCTACGAATGGCTGATGTGGCAGATGGGCGGCTTTGGCCCGATGCCCGGCCAGGTGCATCATTTCATTGCGCTCGAGAACGAGCAGGACCGCGCCTATGGGCTCAAGCGCTACATGGCGGAGACCCGCCGGCTTTACGGCGTGCTCGACCGTCGCCTCGATAGCCGCGAGTTCGTCGCCGGCAACCTCTCGGTCGCCGATTTCGCCATCCTCGGGTGGGCCTGGCGCCATCCCCGCCACAAGGTGGATCTGGCCGATTTCCCCAACGTCAAGCGCTGGTACGAGACGCTGATGGCGCGTCCGGCCGTGAAGCGGGGGATGGAGGCGAAGCTGGATTGAGGCTTCTCTTCTCTCTCTCCCCGTTGTTACGGGGAGAGGGTTGGGGTGTGGGGGCCTGTCTCCGCAGATGAGATGCCCGTGAGACCTGTGCCCCCTCACCCGGATTGCTCCGCAATCCGACCTCTCCCCGCAGGCGGGGAGAGGTGAAGATCACACCTTCTTCGCTTCCACGGCCATCCGCACGGCAAGGCCCGCCAGCACGGTGCCCATCAGCCAGCGCTGGACCAGCATCCAGCTCGGCCGGCTCGCCAGGAACAGCGCGATCGATCCGGCCGCGAGCGCGATGATCGCATTGACGCTGACGCTGATCGCGATCTGGATCGCGCCCAGCGCCACCGACTGGGTCAGCACGCTGCCGGCCGTGGGGTCGATGAACTGTGGCAGCAGAGCGAGATACAGCATCGCGATCTTCGGATTGAGCAGATTGGTGACGAGCCCCATCGTGAACAATTTGGGCGGGCTGTCGATCGCGAGCTGCTTCACCTGGAACGGCGAGCGGCCGCCCGGCTTCACCGCCTGCCAGGCCAGCCAGAGCATGTAGCCGGCGCCGGCAAAGCGCAGCGCGTCATAGGCGAAGGGAATGGCGAGCAACAGCGCCGTAATGCCGAACGCCGCACACAGCATGTAGAACACGAAGCCCAGCGCAACGCCGCCGAGCGAGACGATGCCGGCCGCCGGTCCCTGCGTGATCGAGCGCGAGATCAGATAGATCATGTTCGGCCCAGGCGTGAGCACGAGACCGAGGCAGACGAGGGCGAAGCCGAGCAGAGCGGAGGTGTGGGGCATGGCTGAACCGGTGCGGGAGATGCAGCGGTTCTAATAGGCGCGGGACCGCGCGGCCATCGCGCAATTGCACGGAGGACAATTCGGTTCGGTTCTACGTCCCCGCCTGCGCGGTGCGGATAAACGCAGCGAAGCGCTCCACCGCCAAACGTAAAGGCTCCGCGAGGACAGGATCGGCGGCGATGCCATGTTCGTCCCAGGCGCCGCCCAGCAGCGGCAGGGTCACGCAGGCCTCCGTGGCGAGCCGCGCCGACATCGTCTCCAGCGTCAGCGTCAGGGCGGCCAGCGCGTGCGTTGCGCGCGGTGAGGTGTTGATCAGCGCGACGGGCTTGTCAGGGAATTCATGACTCCCCACCAGCCAGTCGAGCGCGTTCTTCAATACGCCCGCGACGCCGCGGGCATATTCGGGACTCGAGATCAGGAGCCCGTCGACGCGTCCGATCAGCTCCCGCATCGCGCCGACAGGCGCAGGCACATCGTCGCCATCGAGATCCGGATTGAAGAAAGGCAGGCCGGCAATTCCCTCGAACAGGATCACCTCGACGCCAGCAGGGGCAAGCTGCGCGGCTGCGCGCAACACGGCTGTATTGCTCGAACCGGCCCGCAGGCTTCCGGAGATGGCTGCGATCTTCATGGGATGGCCGTCAGTGCGCCTCGTCCCAGTTCTTCGCCGCGCGCGCGTCCACATGCAGCGGCACCGACAGCAGCACGGCCGGGAACGGCGCGTCCTGCATCACGTGCTGGACGACGGGAAGCGTCTTCTCGACCTCCGCGTCCGGCACCTCGAAGATCAATTCGTCATGCACCTGGAGCAGCATCTGCGCCGAGAGCTTCTTCTCGGCGAGCGCGTCCTCGACGCGCGTCATGGCGCGGCGAATGATGTCGGCGGCGGTGCCTTGAAGCCGGGCGTTGATCGCCGCGCGCTCATTGAAGGCGCGCACCGAGGCGTTGGACGCCTTGATATCAGGGTAGTGGCACTTGCGGCCGAACAGCGTGGTGACGTAGCCGTGGCTTCGGCAGAAGTCGCGCGTCTCGTCCATATAGGCGCGGATGCCGGGGAAGCGCTCAAAATACTTCTTGATGTAGGCCGAAGCCTCTTCGCGGGCGATGCCGAGCTGGTTGGCGAGGCCGAACGCGGAGATGCCGTAGATGATGCCGAAATTGATCGCCTTGGCGCGGCGGCGGATTTCGCTCGGCATGCCCTTGATCGGCACGCCGAACATTTCCGACGCCGTCATCGCGTGGATGTCGAGGCCGTCCTTGAATGCCTGCTTCAGCACGGGAATGTCCGCGATCTCCGCCAGCAGGCGCAATTCGATCTGCGAATAGTCGGCGGAGACCAGCTTGTGTCCGGGTGTCGCAATGAAGGCGCGGCGAATTTTTCGGCCGTCCTCGGTGCGTACAGGGATGTTCTGAAGGTTCGGCTCGTTCGACGACAGCCGGCCCGTGGTGGTCGCGGCCAGCGCGTAGGTCGTGTGCACGCGATGGGTCTGCGGATTGACATAGGTCGGCAGTGCATCGGTATAGGTCGATTTCAGCTTCGAGACCTGGCGCCACTCCAAGATCTTCCGCGGAAAATCATGGCCCTGCTCGGCGAGCTCGTCGAGCACCTGCGCCGTGGTCGACCACGCGCCGGTCTTGGTCTTGGTGCCACCTGGCAGGCCCATCTTGCCGAACAGGATGTCGCCGATCTGCTTGGGGCTGCCGACATTGACGGGCTCGCCGGCGATCTCCTGGATCTCGGCCTCGACGCGCGCGGCAGTCTGGGCAAAGTCGCCTGATAGACGCGACAGCACCTGGCGGTCGATCGAGATGCCGCGACGCTCCATGCGTGCGAGCACCGAGACCAGCGGCCGCTCCAGCGTTTCGTAAACCGTGTTCATGTGTTCTGCGACGAGGCGCGGCTTCAGCACGCGCCAGACCCGCAAGGCGATGTCGGCGCCCTCTGCCGACAGCGGCGCTGCCTTGTCGATCGGCACCTGATCGAAGGTGATCTTGCTCTTGCCGCCGCCGAGCAGCTCGCTCTCCTTCAGCATGGCGTGGCCGAACCAGCGCTCGGACAGCGATTCCAGCGCGTGCGAGCCGCGGCCGGCATCGAGAACATAGGAGATCAACTGCGCATCGTCGGCGTTGCGCAGGGTGATGCCGTGCTGCGCCAGCATCACGGCGGCGAATTTGACGTCGAAGCCGATCTTGATGATGCCGGCTGATTCAAGCACCGGTCGCAGCGCCTCGATTGCATCGGTGTGCTTGACCTGATCCGGCGCGAGGCCGGCGTCGAACAGTCCGGCGCCGCCGCCGGACTGCTTGTGTGCCAGCGGCACATAGCAGGCCTCGTTCGGTGCCAGCGCCAGCGCCACGCCGCAGAGATCGGCCTGCATGGGATCGATCGAATTGGCCTTGATCTCGATCGCGACATGGCCGGAATCATGGATGCGTGCGATGAAGGCGTTGAGCTCTTTCAGCGATTTGATCGTTTCGTACTTGGCTCGGTCAACCGGAAGCTTGCGCAGCGCTTCCTCGCGCGAGGCGGCGAGCGAGATCGGTGCGCCCTTGAGGCTCGCCGATTTGTCGCCCTTGTCGCCGCCCTTTGCGATGGCAACTGGAGCTGCGAACAGATCGCCGGAGGTTTCGCTCGGTTTAGCCTTCGCTGCGTCGCCACCTCTCGCGCCGCTGCTGTTCGAGGCATCAGCATCGATATTGGCGGGATCGATCTGCGAATAGTCGGCGACGCGGCGCGTCAGCGTCGTGAATTCCATGGCCTTCAGGAAGGCGATCAGCTTGCGCGCATCGGGCTCGTGGACGGCGAGGTCGTCGAGCGGCACCTCAAGGTCGACCTTGTCGTCGAGCAGGACGAGTTGGCGCGAGATCCGCGCCTTGTCGGCATTCTCGATCAGCGCTTCGCGGCGCTTCGGCTGCTTGATCTCGGTGGCGCGGAACAGGAGCTGTTCGAGATCGCCATATTCGACGATCAGCTGCGCCGCGGTCTTGATACCGATGCCGGGCACGCCGGGCACGTTGTCGGTGGAATCGCCGGCCAGCGCCTGAACTTCAACCACCTTCTCCGGCGGCACGCCGAATTTCTCGATCACTTCAGGGATGCCGATGCGACGATCCTTCATGGTGTCGTACATGACGATCTTGTCGTTCACGAGCTGCATCAGATCCTTGTCGGAGGACACGATGGTCGTGGTGGCGCCGCGTTCGCTCGCCTGCCGCGCATAAGTGGCGATCAGGTCGTCCGCCTCGAAGCCGCCTTGTTCCAGGCAGGGGAGGTCGAAGGCGCGCACGGCCTCGCGGATCAGGGCAAATTGCGGGATCAGATCGTCAGGCGCCGGCGGCCGGTGCGCCTTGTACTCGGGATAGATCTTGTTGCGGAAGGTGACTTCCGACTTGTCGAACACGATCGCCAGATGCGTCGGCCGGTTGTCGGCCGGCATGTCACGCAAAAGCTTCCACAGCATGTTGCAGAAGCCGAGCACGGCATTGACCTGCAAGCCGTCGGACTTGCGGTTCAGCGGCGGCAATGCGTGATAGGCGCGGAAGATGTAGCCGGAACCATCGACCAGGAAGATATGGTCGCCTTTGCCGGCCGCCTTGGCCGCGACCGGTTTGGCAGCAGCTGTCGCAGCAGTGGGCTTGGTGTCGGCTTTGGCGGAGGTCTTCGGGGATGTCGTTTGGGAGCTCTTGGGCATGGCCGCAATGTATGAATTTTTGCGGCAAAAGACAGCCTCGGCGGATCGCTATTTTGCCGACTCGCACAGCAAATCGTGGCCTCAGGCCAGGCAGTCCTCGATGAAACCTGCAACAGCGCGTATCGTGGGCGTGCGGCGCAGGTCGCGATGGACAACCAGCCAGACCTCGCGCCCGACGGGACGGCCGCCGACGTCATAACGTTCCAGCTGCGGATCCGCCTCGCCGAGGAATTTCGGCAAGGCCGCCAGACCCATTCCCGTCCTTGCGGCCGCCGCCTGGTTCTCCAGATCGCTGGTGCGAAGCACGATCTCGCGCGATGCCGCGAAGCGCATCAGCCATCGCTGCTGAGGCGCTTCGTCCATGCTGGAATCGTAGGCGACGAATGCGAAAGCATGCGGTGGCGTCCTCTTCAGATAGTCCGGCGAGCCATAGAGGGCGAACTCGAAATAGCCGATCTTGCGCGCGATCAGCCCTGGTTCCGTCGGACGCGACAGCCGAAGCGCGAGATCCGCCTCGCGACGGTTGAGCGAGGCCGTGCGCTTCTCGCCGATCAGCTTGATTCTGATGCCGGGATGCTGTTGTCGCAGCCGGATCAGCTTCGGCGCGATCAGGACGTTGGCCAGCGAAGGTGGCGCGCTGATCGTGATCTCGCCGCCGATCCCGGACTTCGAAGCCTGCACGGCGCGCTCAACCGCAAATGCCGTCTCGGCCATCGGAGCTCCGATCTTGGCGATGCGCTTGCCGTTCTCTGTGAGTTCATAGCTGCGCGGCCTGCGGTCAACGAGCTTGAGCGACAAGGATGCTTCCAGGGCAGCGACGCGGCGGGCCACGGTGACATGGTCGACGTTGAGGCTCCTCGCCGCGGCGGACAGGGTGCCCTCGCGTGCGAGTGCCAGGAAATGCTGCAGGTCGGTCCAGTCCATTTGTGCGAATTCTCACATCAGGATCTCAATCTTGGGCAGTTTCGCAGATTGTGGCGTCATTCCATAGTCCCTCCGTCATCGACAGGAGGACCCGATATGGCCGTGTTCGTGAGATTGAAGAGCCCCGGCGGCGTAGACCAGCTCGAGCTGGTGAGCGCAGACCTGCCGCCGCCAGGCCGCGGCGAAATCCGGTTGCAGCAGACCGCAATCGGTGTGAATTCCATCGACATTTATCAGCGCAAGGGTCTCTACGCGCTTCCACCCGAGCGCATTCCAGGCGTTGAGGCGGTGGGCGTCATTGCGGCGCTGGGGCCGGAAGTGACCGGTCTCGAGGTGGGCGACCGCATCGCCTATGCGGGTGCGCCGGTCGGCGCCTACGCGTCCGAGCGCAATTTGCCGGCCTGGCGCTGTGTGAAGCTTCCCGCCGGCATTCCGGATGAGGCGGTCGCCTCTGCGTTCGTCAAGGGCATCACGGCCGACATGCTGCTCAATCGTGTTTTCCCGGTTGGCGGCGGCACGACAATTCTCGTCCATAGCGCCGCAGGAGGGCTCGGACAGCTTCTGACGCGCTGGGCCAGCGTAACAGGGGCGATCGTGATCGGGACCGTCGGATCACAGGCCAAGGCCGAGATCGCCCGCGCTGCCGGTGCGTCTCATGTGATCATTGGGCGGGATGCCGATTTTGCCGCAGCCATCGCCGATGTCACCGCCGGGCGCGGCGTCGATGTCGCCTATGACGGCGTCGGCGGGACGACGCTGCAGAAGACGCTTGGCTGCGTGCGGCCCTTCGGCGTCGTGGCCAGTATTGGCCAGTCGGCCGGGCCGATCCCATCGGTCGATGTTCACGATCTCGGGCCGCGGCGGAGCCTGATGCTGGCGCGGCCGAGCGTCATGGCGCACATGAACGATGCCGATGCGTATCGCCGTTCTGCCGAGCGGGTGCTTGCCGCGATCACCGATGGTGTGCTGCAAGTGGGCGGCACAGCCTACAGCTTGCAGGACGCGGCGCGGGCTCAGGCCGACCTCGAGGCCGGGCGGACGACGGGCGCTTTGTATCTGCGCCCCTGAAGCGGTCTATTCCGCCGCCTGCAACACCGGTCCGACCTTCTTTGGCGCGATCCAGAATGCGTCGGGTCGCTCGAACAGGAAGTCGGCGTGCAGTCGCAGCGCGATCTGCCAGATCGCGAGCGATCCGAGCACGCCGACGATGGTGACGATCAGCGACATCGCGCCGATATCGGGAATGATGCCTGTGTGCAGCAGCAGCGTTCGCGTCGCCGCCATCGGCAGGAAGAAGGCGAGATAGATCACGATCGAATGCTCGCCGCAGAACCGCAGGAAATTGCACCATCCAGCGCGCGCCAGCAGCGTGCCTGATGTGATGATGGCGCAGGCGCCGGCGAAGCCGAGCAGGAGCGAGACGATCTTCCACTCGCTGGCGCCTGATGCGACGATGCCGGCATTGACCAGCGCCCAGGTCGCGAGCGCCGCGAGTGCAAGCGCGGGATGGCTTCTTGCGCGGTCCGACAGTGCAAACACGTAGGGCGCGAACAGATAACCGGAATAGAAATAGACGAAGCGCGCGCAGAACTCGTCGATCGCGGTCCAGCCTGTCGTGATGCGGGCCGTCTCCAGCGCTGCTGCGACGATCCAGATCGCGGCCGAGGGGATTCGCCGTGTCAGTTTTGTGACAACGAAGAAGACCGGCAGCAGATAGATGAACCAGAGCGTGCCGAACGGCTCGATGAAAGATTCCAGATACAGCAGGCCGACGTCGCGCCAGCCGGTTTCGGCCGCGAAGGCGGGGGCCTTGAAGCCGAACTGGATTGTCACCCAGACGACATAAAAATAGGCGAAATGCACCACCTTGCGGTCGAGATAGGTTCGCCAGTCCCGATCGATCACCAGTGGCAGGAACAGACCAGATATCAGGAAGAAGTCCGGCATCCGGAATGGCTTTGCGAAGGCCACGAGCAGATGCATGAACCCGGGTTCACCGGCGGCGAGCTCGACCCCCAGCACCGAATGCATCATCACGACCATGATGATGCAGATACCCTTGGCGTAGTCGACCCAGTCGACACGCGCGGCGGGCGAGGCGCTAGGTCCCCGGCTCGCGGCTGATGTGCCTGGTGATGCCATGGTGTCCCTTTTCGAGGCGTATTCCGCCCGGTTCTGTACGGGCGTGGGGCAGTGTGCAGCCCCGTGGCTTAGGATTTCTTTACTTCTACAATTCGCATGCCGGTTTTCGCGTCCGGACGGTTTCCTTCTGTCGAGAAAATGCTAAACCGCCCTATATCCGGGGTTTCGTTAACCAAGCCAGAGCAGGGATTTTCATGCGAATCGCGATGATCGGAACAGGCTACGTCGGACTGGTGTCTGGGGCCTGCTTTGCGGATTTCGGTCACGACGTCACCTGCGTCGACAAGGACGAGAAGAAGATCGCAGCGCTGCATCGTGGCGAGATCCCGATCTACGAGCCGGGCCTGGACGAGCTGGTCGCCAACAACGTCAAGGCCAAGCGGCTCGGCTTCACCACCGACCTGTCCAAGCCGGTTGCGGATGCCGACGCCGTGTTCATCGCGGTCGGCACGCCGTCGCGCCGCGGTGACGGTCATGCCGATCTCTCCTATGTCTACGCCGCCGCGAAAGAGATCGCGCAGTCGCTCTCCGGCTTCACCGTCGTGGTGACGAAGTCGACCGTGCCTGTCGGCACCGGCGACGAGGTCGAGCGCATCATCCGCGAGACCAATCCGTCGGC
>NZ_JAKLUA010000079.1 GCF_022012435.1 Bradyrhizobium zhengyangense | reverse complement strand
CTTTGCCCACCCTTGTCTTAGCGCACCGGGCTAGAATGGCCTCGTTCCGTGAGGAATGGCCCAGCCCGGGTGGCCGCCCGAGCTGGGCCGCCGATCGATCGGATCGATGCCCACCGAAGCCCTTGAGGGCTGCGTTTCGTAGCAAGATCGCGGTCGGCACTTCATCGGGACCCGGATGGTTGAACGAACTTCAGGTTCGCACAGACAAGGGAGGGTCGAGGAAGATGGCCAAGCGTATCACGATCTGTGCCGGGATCGATACCGGCAAACACAGGCTCGACGTGGCGCTCGCCGGCAGTCCGGAACGGACGCAGGTCGAGAACACGCCGGAAGGCCACGCGGTGCTGTTGGAGTGGCTGCAGCACCACAAGGTCAGGCGGGTTGGGATCGAGGCGAGCGGCGGCTACGAGCAGGCGGTGGTTGCCGAACTGCGACGCAAGCGGCTTGTGGTCGTCGTGTTTCAGCCGGCCCAGGTCCGCGCCTATGCCGAGTTCCTCCGGCAGCGCGCCAAGAACGACAAGATCGATGCCGCGCTGATTGCGGCCTGCACAGCCGCGGTTAAGAAGATCCATCCCGCTCCGGATCCCCGCCTGCAGCCCTTTGCCGAGCATCTGACGATGATTGACCAGATCACGCAGGACATTGCCCGGTTGAAGAACCGGCTCGAGAGCTGCCGCAGCGAACGTTTCCACAAGCTCTGGAGGGAACAGATCGCCCTCTTGGCCAAGCATAAGCGCGCCGAGCTCAAGGCTCTCGTCGTAGCGATCCGCAAGCATCGTGATCTGGCTGTGCGGCTCGATCTGATCGAGAGCGTCGCTGGCAGCGGCCTGCCGACTGCGGTCGCTGTCCTGGTCCGGATGCCCGAGATCGGCCAGATCACGCGAGAGCAAGCCGCAGCCCTCGCGGGGCTTGCTCCCTACGATGACGACAGCGGCGATCGCACCGGCGTCCGTCACATCGAAGGCGGGCGCGAACGCCTGCGCCGGGCGCTCTACAACGCCGCGTTGCCTGCATCCTTCCGCTGGAATCCGCAGCTCAAGGCTCTGTACCAAAGGCTGATCGCTGCCGGAAAGGGCCACAAGCCCGCGCTTATCGCCTGCGCCAGGAAGCTGCTCGTCATCATCAACGCCGTCGTCGCCCGTGGCACATCATGGTCAGCCGACCCTCCTGCAACAGCGAGGGCGTCAGCGACCTGATCCGGTTTCTTTGTTCGGCCGAAGCACCGTTTCTTCGTCCCGACCTGCAAGTCCCAACGACGCCGCGCGCCGCGGACGTCAAGGCTGGCCGTCGCTCCTGCCTCACCCCAAACTCCGCCCTTGCCAGGCCACGCCT
>NZ_JAKLUA010000078.1 GCF_022012435.1 Bradyrhizobium zhengyangense | reverse complement strand
AGCCTTCTGTGGTTGCCGCCCGCAATGCAAGAAGTTTCTGACCCTTTGGCGTGTGATCGAGTGCGGTCTTCTGTCAGGCCTTCCTTTACGGCATTTTCAGAAGCCGCTGGCCGGTATGGTGATCCGCGGACCAGGTCCAATTCTCATCTCCGAGCACGTCGGCTCTTTGGCTCTAGCTGGTTTCCTGATCCAGATCTGTTCGATCGTTGCGCCCATTCGGGTCGTCGCCTTCTCACACCCCCTTCGCCAACGTCAGGCTATTTCGTGCTGCATGCAGTCATGCCGTCACTGCCTGCGCTGGGTTCCGATAATCCTCCTTCCGGGTGAGCATGGCCCAAATCGTCCGAGCCATCTTGTTCGCCAAGGCGATCGCCACAAGCATGCGCGGCTTCCTCGCCAGCATCTGCGCCAGCCAGGATCCGCTAGGGATCGACTTGCGCCCGAGCCAGTTCAGCCGCGACATCGCCCCAACGATGAGCAACTGGCGAATGTCCGCCTGTCCTTCCTTCGAAACGCGTCCGAGCCTTTCCTTTCCCCCTGAGGAATGTTGCCGTGGGACCAAGCCGAGCCAAGCCGCGAAGTCTCGGCCACGTCGAAAGGCCGCCATGTCGGGCGCGAAAGCCTCGATCGCGAGTGCGGTCAGCGGGCCGACCCCCGGCATTGTCTGCAGCCGCTGCGCCGTGACCGTCCGCGTCGCCAACTTCTTGAGCTGCTCTGCCTTGGCATCGATCCGCTCCGTCTTGTAGGCGATCTGATCAATGAGACTCCGACATTCCTCGCGGACCAGTTCTGGTAGATCGCTGTTCGGATCTTCGAGGATTGCGTCAATGCGTTTAAGTTGTTCGATTCCTTGCGGGATGATATGGCCGAATTCGTAGAGAACAGAACGCAGCGCATTCACCAGATCGGTGCGCTGATGAACAAGGCGCTTCCGAGCCCGAAAGAGCACTGCCCTGGCCTGCTGTTCTTCCGATTTCGGCTCGACGAAGCGCATCTCGGGGCGCTGTGCCGCGATCACGATTGCTTCGGCATCAGCCGCGTCGTTCTTTTGGCGTTTCACAAAAGGCTTCACATATTGCGGAGCGATCAGTTTCACTTCATGGCCGAGCTTGACCATCTCCCGTGCCCAATAGTGGGCGCTGCCACAGGCTTCCATCACCACCACTGCCGATGGGTGGCCCGCCATGAACTTCCGAAACTGAAGCCGCGACAGTTTCTTTCGAAATTTCAAGTGTCCCGCCATTGACGCCCCGTGGAGCTGAAACACATTCTTGGCTAGATCCACTCCGATCACCGTATCCATCAATTTGCCGTCCTCTTCGCTTCGGGGTTCAAACACTGCGTTCTTGGCACATTACGATGCCGTCTGGGGAGGGCGGCAACCATCCCATCTCA
>NZ_JAKLUA010000077.1 GCF_022012435.1 Bradyrhizobium zhengyangense | reverse complement strand
GTCTCGCAACGGCGACGCCTCGCCTGAGGATCAGCATCGAGCCGCCTCTGGGCATCCTCCATGACGTGCTCATGCTCTCAACGAGAGATCACACGATTTCTTGAGCTTGGTGAACTTTTCCTTCAGATGCGCCGTCTTCGCGGCGAGAGTCTCAGATGGCTCCTGCAGATCTGCCGTATCGAGCTGTGCGAGATAGCGCGATACGCTCTCCTCCAGTCGCTGGCGACGACGCTCCACCTTGCCCTTTGTGAAGTTCTTGTCCCGCGTGTTGACCGCCTTGAACTTCGATCCGTCGATGGCGACGCTCGCTTCCATCAGCAATCGCGTCCGCCGGCAAAGCCAAACGAACTTCGCGCACTGGCGATCGTCTTCTCGTCCGGCGAAGGCCGTTGTAGTAGCCAGATCACCTCGAGATTGCGTTTTGCCAAATAGCCGTAGATGTACAGCTTGAGCAGCACCGCTGGATGATAGCCGGGTCGCCCGGTCGCCGACGGTTCGATGTCGCCAAAAACCAATCCCATCGAGATCAAGTGCTTCGACAAACGCATCGACAACGCGAACAGGATTGCTCCCACCGACCCAATCATCTCGGCATTCCGGCAACAATGTCAATTGATCGCGATCCGCGCTTTCAATGAACCGTAGCATCGATCGTCTCCGAAAACCCCGAGACGATCTCTATCTGACTCGTTGGACTTCAGTTCAACGCTAAGTGCTGCGAATCCAACGGTTACCCGCGCAGGCACATTGAGGGTTCTGGATCGGATCGCCAAAAAACTCCAAATTTGTGAAGCAGCGGATGGTGTGACTTAGATTGCAGCGACCCGGGCATCCGTTGCTCGGTCCTCCTTAGAGCCTGACTAAAAACCGAGCCGGGTCTTTGGAGGTGCAGCACCTTCTCAATACAACAGCCTGCCAACCTGAGCGCGGGCGTGTAGTTAGTCCTTCGTGAACAGCGGCAAAGCGACTGAGACAGAATCGCATTCGTCGTTGTGGACTGTTTTGGGATTGCAGGGTTTTGATGCTTTTGGCGCTGGAATCTTGGGATTTCATTTTCAGGATTCCGTCGAATCGCCACTCATGATTCCGTGCTCGCATCGGAGGTGGCAATGCGACCGAAGAAGCACAGGACGACGGGATCGAGCGATCTGTGCCGGGCCGGGCTGGACCAAATCATCAATATGAAGCCCGAGCTGGTTCAGCTCGCTGGCAAGGTCGACTGGGACTGGATCGACCGCGAGATCGCGCCGCTCTACAGCGAGAACGGTCGGCCGGGTATCGCGACCCGCTTCATGATCGGGCTGCTGCTGAAGCATATTTGCGGCCCGTCCGATGAGGGGGTCTGCGAGCGCTGGGTCCACGACCCGTATTTCCAGTACTTCACCAGCGAAGAGTTCTTTCAGCATGTGTTCCCGCACGAACGCTCGGACTTGAGCCACTGGCGCAAGCGGCTCGGCGACAAGCTGGAGCTGCTCTTGGTCGAGA
>NZ_JAKLUA010000076.1 GCF_022012435.1 Bradyrhizobium zhengyangense | reverse complement strand
CGCAGCAGCGTCCCGCGGCTCTGAAATTCCTTCAGAAGGCGCTTGTAGTCGATGTCGAAGCCGAGAGTTTTCGCCGTTGCGTAAAGATTGGCCCCGTCGATGAAGAGCGCGATCTTGTCCGAAGGTGAATGAGACATCTATCTGGCTTTCGGTGAGCAAGTCGCGGTTTGAAGCATTGCGAAATTCGCGACACAGAAATCTGGGTCGCATTCTATATGGATAGCTACCGGAGATCGTCGAGGAGCTCAAACGTTTTAAGCTTCGACTAACAACAAGCTTATCTAAGGTGGAACTCTACCCCGGCCCGAAGGTTCTTCTGTCAAATTTGTTATGTGTCTAGTCTATCTCTATTTCCAGGTGCGCCTTTGAAGGTGTTTCGGATGAACGCTGGCGATTTTGATCTCTTTGATGTTTCGATACAGAGGCGCGGTCGTGGTTGGCGATGGGCCGTCATTGACCGGTCAGGCAACCCTTTGTTGAAGGGGAGTGAGCGCAGCAGGGCTGCAGCTCGTTACAAAGCCAGCAGGGAGATATTCCAGATGTTATTGGCTGCACCGTATCGAAATCAAATTCCACCGATGGCCTGGTCTCGCTCGCCTCGAAGCGTGAGGCGCTACGCACTTCCCCCACACCCAGAGAGGGAGCGCGGCTTGAAATCGAGAGGCTAATAGGCGAACGCATCGGTCTAACGAACCTGCGTGAGCGGCAGAAGATGCCCTAGGAGGCCAAAGTTGATCAGAGGCGCGGCCACGCCGAAATCTGCGCTCTGATCACTGCACTTTTCGCGCGATGTCTCTCAGGAGCGCGTGCAGAAAATCACTCGCATGGTCGTACCGCGCGCCGCCGCTCGCTAGTTCATGAGCGCGCGGCTCCACTACAGCACCGACGATTTCTGGACCGACTAGATCAGCCGTTGCCGACCATTGCTGCAAGAGGCGATCGGGAATGTATTCTGCAGACCCGAACAACCTCAAAAGGCATTCCTCGCCTTCGGCTTTATGGTCGTGATGAGCTTTCGCCGCGTAGAGAGCGAATAAACCACGAAAAGCATCTCGGGAAACGGCTGGTTTTGCCATTGCAATGTCCCCGCAGAATTGAATGCTCAACAAAGAGGCCACCTAAAGGCGGCCTCCAGAGTTCATCAAGGTGCGCTAAAAAACTCGTAATAAAACGCCTGCCGCAGCGTTGCCGTTGCTTCAGAACCCGGGATCAAAATAGATGCGGATGGAACGTGCCAGCCCCGGTCATAAGAGCATGCCAAGATGATTCGCTTTTGCCAACAAGAATCTGATGAATGCCGGGAAAATCTGGCAATTCCAAACTTATGTTAGGTTGGGTGACGCACCGGTCGGTTCGGCAGAGGGAGAGACCATGATGATCTATCAGATTTACGTGCCGATGTGTTGCTGGCCTAGCAGGCTGTTGAAAAAAGGCGCTCGCCGCCGACCGGTGACGGTGATTCATTGGCTCCGAAGAGAAGATTCGGA
>NZ_JAKLUA010000075.1 GCF_022012435.1 Bradyrhizobium zhengyangense | reverse complement strand
GTGCGATCGGTTGCCTCATTTATTTTGCTCCCGGCTTGGGTTGAGGAGGAGGCCGGGTGCGGAGATGGCCGGGGTTTCGGAGCGCCCGGCCTCCTCCGCTGGCGTCTGCCACATCATTGGGTTGTTGTGACCTCATGCCCCAGCAGCGTTTCCTCCGTAGGAACGAACAACAACGCGTTCGCTTGCTCGCTGCGCCAGGATTTAAGCCTACGCTGAAGCGTTCGAAGAAGCTTGTTCGGATAGGCTCCAGGATATTCCGCCTGCAACCGGGAGAGCAGTTCGCTACCAGTCCGCCAAGGCTCGGCTTCAAACCATTTTCGCAAATCTAGCGTTGCCCGGATGAGCGGGTCGGGACGCCGCCGGCCTCTTTTCGCTTTCACGATTGGCCGATCCGTCGGTCGCATAGCTCCGTCTTTCCAGGCGGTTCGTAGGCTTGCCAGGAAGAGATCGATCGGTTGCGATGCCGCAGCAGGATGGGCGATTGGCTGCGTATCAGCGAGCGCCGCGAGGCGTTCCTGCGCGCCGCGGATGTCGCGCAACAACGCGACCGGGTCGAGAGCGGCATAGATTTCTTGGAGATGGTGACGAATCGCATCGGGCGTGCGGGCGTCGGCGGCCAAGCGCTGGTGTGGCGTTGCCGGTGCGCTGTATGTCTTACGCACACGAGCACCGTCGCGCTGCTTGGCCATCAGTTTGAATGAGGGTTGGAAGAAGTTCACGAACAGCCGCGCCGATCGATAGAGTTCAGCCAGCAGCTTGGCCGCTTCCAGGCCCTCGAGCCGACGATAGCCGACCATCCTGCGCACGACGGCACCGTTCTTCTGCTCGACGAACGCCTGGTCGTTCTTCCGGTAGGGCCGGCAACGCGTGAAGACGATGTTGGCCGCATCGCAGTAGGCTTTCAGCGTCTCATTCATGAACACCGTATCATTGTCCGTATCGAGGCCGACCAGCGCAAAAGGCAATTGTTTGCGCAATTCCGTCAACACCGTGCTCAACAGTGTTTGTTCGCGCACGATCAGAGGAGCGCACTCCGTCCAGCCGGTAGCAATGTCGGTGAGCACGAGGGTCTGGATGAAGCTGCCGCGCGCCGATAGACCGCTATGCGCTACAAGGTCAGCCTCGACGAACCCCGGCGCCGGATCGTTCCAATCTGCCGACGTCCGTATTGGAATACTGCGACGCAACGAGTGCGTCGCGTGCCGTCGGCGCTTGCGACCTAATCCTTCTCGGACCCGTGCCAACGCGCGGTCGATCGTCGCAGCACTCATTGCCAAAAGTTTGTCGCGGATCTCGGGAGCAAGGTCGAGGTGGCCGTGCCGTTCCATCGCTTCAATCAGCGCAGGCATTAACGCCTTCAGCCGCTTCCCGCAGATCCGGTCTGACGCCTCCCAAAGCAGCACGAGCGCGTTGTGTTCCGCCTCATTATAGATCCGACGTCGCGCCCGTCGGCCTGCGCTTACGTCTTCCTGGCCTCGAAGTAGACGCATCGCATGTTTGCGATGGAATCCGGTGATGTCGACGAACTCG
>NZ_JAKLUA010000074.1 GCF_022012435.1 Bradyrhizobium zhengyangense | reverse complement strand
TGCCGCCGCGGGAGGTTGCCGAAGTGCCATTGGCGCCGGCGCGTCGGCGGAGAAGAGCCAAGGCATCATCGAGATCGACCTTGGTAGTGGGCACCGCATCCGGGTCGATGGCGATGTGGACGGAGACGCGCTACGTCGCGTTCTCGATGCTTTGGTCCGCCGATGATCCCGGTTCCGACTGGCGCGCGAGTGTGGCTCGCGACCGGCTACACGGACATGCGCCGAGGCTTTCCGTCGTTGGCTCTCCAAGTGCAGGAGGTGCTGCGCAAGGACCCGCTTAGCGGTCATTTGTTTGTCTTCCGCGGTCGCCGCAGCGATCTTGTGAAGCTGATCTGGCACGATGGCCAGGGAGCATGCCTTTTTACCAAAAGACTCGAGCGAGGAAGGTTCATCTGGCCATCGGTTGCAGGCGAAGCAGTGACGATCTCGTCGGCGCAATTGAGCTATCTGTTGTCCGGAATCGATTGGCGCACCCCGCAAGAAACCCAGCGTCCGACGCGGGTCGGATAACGGTTTTGGGTTTGAATCTGCCGCTCGATCTGATTCAATGGCTTCATGATATCGAAGCCGGACGACCTCCCGTCGGACCTTGTCAGTGCGTTGGCCGCGCTGCAAGCCGAGCGTGAGGCACGGCTACGAGCCGAAGCGATGGCTGCCAGCGCGCAGGCGGAGCTGTCGGATAACGCGGCGCTGATCGCGCATCTCGAGCTACGGATCGAGAAGCTCAAACGCGAACTGCACGGGCAGCGCTCCGAGCGCACGGCGCGCCTGATCGAGCAGTTGGAATTGGAGCTCGAAGAACTCGCCACCACGGCGAGCGAGGATGAGCTTGCCGCGCAGGCCGCAGCGGCGAAGACGCAGAACGTCCGCCCCTTCACGCGCAAGCGGCCGGTGCGCAAGCCATGGCCGGACGACATAGAATGCGAACGCGTCGTCATTGAGGCTCCCACGACCTGTGCCTGCTGCGGCGGATCGCGGCTGGCGAAGGTCGGCGAGGATGTGACCAAGACGCTGGAGGAGATCCCGCGTCGCTTCAAGGTCATCGAGACGGTGCGCGAAAAGTTCACCTGCCGCGATTGCGAGAAGATCAGCCAGCCGCCTGCGCCGTTCCATGCCACCCCGCGCGGCTTCATCGGCCCACAACTGCTGGCGACGATCCTGTTCGACAAGTTCGGTATGCATATCCCGCTCAACCGCCAGAGCGTGCGATTTAAGGCCGAGAGGATCGATTTACCGCTGTCGACGTTGGCCGACCAGGTCGGCCACGGGACCTTCGCCGTCATGCCGCTGTTCCAGCTGATCGAGCACCATGTGCTCGCGGCCGAGCGCCTTCATGGGGACGACACCACCATCCGCATCCTGGCGAAGGGCAAGTGCACGACCGGCCGGATCTGGACGTATGTGCGGGATGACCGGCCGTTCGCCGGGCCTGCGCCGCCGGCGGCGGTTTACTACGCTTCGGGCGACCGTCGCGGCGCACACCCCCAGAAGCATCTGCCACCTTCATCGGTATCCTACAGGCGGACTGCTACAGCGGCTTTGAGCCCCTGTTCGACCCGCAGAGGAAGGTTCTACCGATCGCGCCGGCATTTTGCCTGGCCCATGCGCGGCGGGGCTTCTTCGAGTTGGCTGACATCGAGAAGAATGCTCGGGAAGGCAAGAAGGG
>NZ_JAKLUA010000073.1 GCF_022012435.1 Bradyrhizobium zhengyangense | reverse complement strand
GCGAGCCGCCACGCCGTCCACTCGGTTGCTCCCCAGATGGCCAGCAAGACGATCAGGCCGACAACGATCACTTGCCCCCAGAGTATTTTGGTTCCGGACATTCCGAGCGTCCTTCCGCAACTGAATTGGTAGATTGCTAGAAGCCGAGGTCGCGCTTCCGACCAAAGCCCCATTCGATGCCACCGCTGTCCTTCACGACGCCGGTGACGTGTTGGCCGAACCTCTTTTCGAGTTCGTGCGACCAGGGCACGAGCTGGTAGCCGAGCCCATTATCGATCATGGCGAAGCGTCCCGAGGTGAGCGTCAGCCGCTGGCGATACGTGCCCGCCATGTGCTCCCCGGAGGCGGCATTCACGCGAGGCAGGCCGGTGTCAGCCGAGACCTTTGCTGCCACCTCGTCCAGTTCGCGTCTGCGCAACGTGTCCAGGAGATCGCGCTGCAGGATGATGCGTTGGCCCTGCCGCCGCGCCAGACCCTGCTGGATCAGATGCTCGGTACGGGCTTCCATGGCGTTGCGGGTCTCGCGGCCGAACCCACCCGTGGCAAGCGGCATGGGGTCGCGTTCGACCAGCCTGTGGTCGAGCCAGGTGGCCCCTTTTGCAGTGATCTGCCCACCGAAATCGAGATCGGAACGGGTCGCTAGCACCACGGTCGGTCGCGGATCGCCGGCTTGCCCCAAGCGTCGGACCTCGACGATGCCGCCGACCGGCGGTGCATGTTCGAAAGCCTGGAGCCCTCGAAATCGCACATGGTGCGCGCGTCCGTCCGTTCCGTCGATCAGGGCATAGGCCTCGCCGGTCAGTTCGTCATGCAGTCCCCGGTCGACCAGTCGTCCGACAAGCTGGGATGTGGGCTGGCCGCCCTCGATGACGAAATCAGCGACGCCGCGCGCTTCCCCACGCTCGGTAAAGGCGCGGTGCATGGTCTTGATGATGTCACCGCGCATACCGAGGTCGCGCAAGCTGCGCTCGGCCTCGAGCCCGACCATCCATTCCCCTGACGCGGCGGGTGCGGCAAGGCCCATCTTCTTCAGGTGCTGAAGGCGGCCGATCATCAGGCGCCGGATCTCTGAGTTGGGCATGCCAGGGTTTTCGGGGCGCAAATCGATGTAGCCGGTTTCGTCGGCTGCCAGCCGGATCTCGCGATCGAGCCGCGTCCATCGCTCCGCCGTGACTTCCTTCTCCAGCGAATTCCGGATCTCGTGCTCAGGCTTTGGCCCCAGCTCGATAGCGACCAGTTCCTCGGCGCGTGAGCGCAGACCCTTGCTGATGTAGTCGCGAGAGATCACGAGATCCGCCCCTTCGTCATCTGCTCCCCGTACGAGAAGATGAACATGGGGGTTGTCGGTGTTCCAATGATCGACAGCCACCCAGTCGAGCCGCGTGCCGAGATCGGTCTCCATCTGCTTCGCGAGATCGCGGGTGAAGGCCTTCAGATCAGTCATGTCGCCGGCGTCCTCTGGCGAGACGATGAACCTGAAATGATGCCGATCGTCCTTGCATCGTTCAGTGAAAGCTGCGCCATCGGCGGCGTCGCTGCGGGCATCAAACATCTCGGCCTGCTCACCACTCCGGGTCACGCCGTCGCGCTTCAGATATGAGAGGTGGGCGGTCAGTGGTGCTGAACGGAAGGCTCGCCCCTTGTGACGAACCACCCGCGCCTTCACCACAACGCGCCGCGTCGGGCTGAACAATCTCGCTCGACTA
>NZ_JAKLUA010000072.1 GCF_022012435.1 Bradyrhizobium zhengyangense | reverse complement strand
ACCGGCAAGAGTGTCAACTCGGCTCTGGACAACCCCACCAACTTCTTCACCGCCCAGTCGCTCGACAACCGCGCCAGCGACATCAACAACCTGCTCGACAACATCGGTAACGGTGTGCAGGTGCTGCAGGCCGCCAACACCGGCATCACCTCGCTGCAGAAGCTGGTCGACAGCGCCAAGTCGATCGCCAACCAGGCGCTGCAGACCACCGTTGGTTATTCCACCAAGTCCAACGTCTCCACCACGATCTCGGGTGCGACGGCATCTGACCTGCGCGGAACCACCAGCTTCACTAGCGCGAGCGCACTGAGCAACGTGCTGTATAGCGGCGCTGCGGGTGGCGCGACGGCTGCTGTTACCGGCACCACGCTGGGCGGCGTTTCGGGCGCCGACACGGGATCCGTCATCAACGCTGCGACGACTGCGGCCAAGCTCCTGAACGGTGCGGCTGCGGGCGACGCGAACGCCGGCGTTGCGGCTGGTGACACGCTCACCGTCAACGGCAAGACCGTGACGTTCGTTGCGGGCGATGCGCCGACCACGGCGCCGACGGGCCTCACTCAAGTTGCGGCGTCTGCTGGCGTCACGACCGGTAACGTCTTCACCGACAGCAGCGGCAACGTGTCGGTTTACCTCGGCTCCACCACGAAGGCTTCGATCGGTGACGTGCTGACCGCCGTCGATCTCGCCAGCGGCGTGCAGAGCAACGTTGCCGGCACCCTCACGCTCAACGCCGGGCAGACCGCGTCTACCGTCACGGGCGGCGGCGCGCTGAAGTTGCAAAGCACCACCGGTTCCGACCTGAGCGTGACCGGCAAGGCC
Source organism: Bradyrhizobium zhengyangense (assembly GCF_022012435.1). Classification (GTDB taxonomy): domain Bacteria; phylum Pseudomonadota; class Alphaproteobacteria; order Rhizobiales; family Xanthobacteraceae; genus Bradyrhizobium; species Bradyrhizobium zhengyangense. The sequence goes on along the minus strand of NZ_JAKLUA010000072.1, from coordinate 965 downwards.
GACATCCTGAAGGCCCTCGGTCTCACCGGTGCGACGGGCGCAGGCAGTGTGACGGTCTCGGCGACCCGCACCACGAGCTCGACGACCCTGTCGTCCTTCATCTCGTCGGGTTCGACCCTGAACGTCGATGGCCATGTCATCACCTTCAAGGATGGCCCGACGCCCGGTGCCTCTTCGCTGCCTTCGACCCAAGGCGTGTCCGGCAACGTCGTCACTGACGGCAACGGCAACTCGACGGTCTATCTGCAGAGCGCGTCGATCACCGACGTGCTGAAGGCGGTTGACTTCGCCACGGGCGTGCAGACCTTCACGCTCAATGGCAGCGGCGGCGGTACGCTTGCGACCGCTTCCGGTCAGACGGCTTCGTCGATCAACGCCTCGGGCCAGCTGAAGGTCTCGACCGGCGTCAATGCCGATCTGTCGATCACCGGCACCGGCAATGCGCTGCAATCGCTGGGTCTGGCCGGCAACACCGGCACGTCGTCGGCCTTCACCGCGGCGCGTACCTCCGGCACCGGCGGCATCAACGGCAAGACCCTGACCTTCACCTCCTTCAATGGCGGCACGGCGGTCAACGTCACGTTCGGCGACGGCACCAACGGCACGGTCAAGACGCTTGATCAGCTCAACACGCAGCTGCAGGCCAACAACCTGTCTGCGACGATCGACGCCAACGGCCTGCTGACGATCTCGACCACCAACGACTACGCGTCCTCGACGCTTGGTTCGACGTCGGCGGGTGGCGCGATCGGCGGTACGCTGACGACGGCTCTGACCTTCTCGACGGCTTCGACCCCCGTGGCCGACACCGTCGCGCAGACCTCCCGTGCGAACCTGGTCAACCAGTACAACAACATCCTGAGCCAGATCGACTCGACCTCGCAGGACTCCTCGTTCAACGGCGTCAACCTGCTGAACGGCGACCAGCTCAAGCTGGTGTTCGACGAAACCGGCAAGTCGAGCCT
>NZ_JAKLUA010000071.1 GCF_022012435.1 Bradyrhizobium zhengyangense | reverse complement strand
GGCAACGTCAATCACGGCCTACTTCTACCTATCCTGCTGCACTGTCGCGACGATCAGGGCCGACCGCTGCTTGGACCACCACGAAGCGGCCGCGAGACCAAGAAATTTCTGCGTAACGCCCACGCCGATATTCCCGCGGCGGTCGAAGCCTTGCGGCAATACTGGATGCCGATCCGCTACGCCCGCGCTCACTGATCACTGCGGTCGTGGGAGCTCATGCCGGTTACAGTTAGTCGGCTTGGCGCGGGAGCTTCCATTCCCAGGCAGCAGTTCGCGCAGACGCGAAGCGGGAAGATCGGCGATCCGGGCGAGGACGTCGGAGAGCCGGGCTTTGGGATCGACATCGTTAAGACGACAGGTGGTGATCATCGTCAGCATGATGGCGGCGCGTTCGGCGCCGCGCAGGCTGCCGGCGAAGGTCCAATTGCGCCTTCCCAAGGCGATGCCGCGCAACGCTCTTTTGGCGGCGTTGTTGCTGAGGCAGATCCTGCCATCGTCGAGGAAGCGGGCAAAGTCGGCTCAGCGCCTGGCATGTAATTCGTGGGCTTCAGGACCTCGGAGGAGCGCGAGAGGGTTTCTCGCTCGCGCAGCAGCCAGGCGTGCATGTCGTCGAGCAGCGGCTTAGCGCGATCGGGGAGCTGGTTTACCCTTGCTGCCTACCCTGGCGTTCTTCTCGATATCGGCCAACTCGAAGAAGCCCCGCCGCGCATGCGCGAAGCAGAATGCCGGCGTGATCGGCATCGCTTTCCTTTGCGGGTCGAACAACGGCTCGAAGCCGCTATAGCAATCGGCTTGCAGGATGCCGGCGAAGGCGGCCAGATGCCTCTGGGGATGCTGGCCTCGCCGGTCGGGTGAGGCGTAATAGACCGCAGCCGGCGGCGCCGGCCCACCGAAGGGCCGGTCATCCCGCCCATAACTCCAGCTCCGGCGGGTCGTGCACTTGCCCTTCGCCAGGACGCGGATGGTGGTGTCGTCGCCATGAAGGCGCTCGACTGCGAGTACATGACGCTCGATCAGCTGGAAGAGCGGCATGATGGCGAAGGTTCCGTGGCCGACCTGGTCAGCGAGCGTCGACAATGGCAGGTCGATCCTCTCGCACTTGGTTGAGCGGGATATGCATGCCGAACTGTGCGTCCAGCGAAGGCTGGCATGTTCAGCAGGAGTAAGTCCTGCCGGGGAAAAAGTTAGCTCCCCGTAGTGTGGGTAGCAGAGGAGATAGAAATAGAACCTTTGAAGCCTATCGACAAAACTCCCTTGGGGAGACCACGAGTCATCGGGCCGTATCAAAAGAGAACGCGTTGTGGCCTCGAAAATGCTGAAAACCGAAAGTCGAGCCTGCAGTTTAGGGGCGAAGGCAGCATGATCCATCGAATGCTAACTGACACGACGGGTCATTTCGGCGGGGTGAAAGCGACAGCACGGTGACAAGGACATGCCGAGCAACTGGAGAAGCCTTCATCCCGGAGAGAAATCGCCGGAAGAAGGTAGGTCGTATAACCGGAGATCCCGGGAAATCGACCGAAGATGAGAAGGTGGCGGCCGGGACTGGAGTAGCGATGAAGCGGAGTAACTCCCGTGGAGCAAAGGGTCCCTGCCATTTGTGATGTCTCTAACGTAAGGAAGGCAAGGACGAGATGATAAAGGCGTCCATCGATTTGCAAGACCTGAGGCGGAGACTATACGTCAAGGCGAAGGCTGAACCGTCCTGGCGTTTCTGGGGTCTATACGTCCACGTGTGCAAGATGGAGACCCTGCGCGCAGCGTATGAGATGGCGAAAGAAAACGACGGCGCACCGGGAATAGACGGGGTGCGCGGCGGCGATCAGGGTGAGACTCCGTATTGCCTCACCTATCGATGCTCCCGAGTGCGATCGGTTGCCTCATTTATTTTGCTCCCGGCTTGGGTTGAGGAGGAGGCCGGGTGCGGAGATGGCCGGGGTTT
>NZ_JAKLUA010000070.1 GCF_022012435.1 Bradyrhizobium zhengyangense | reverse complement strand
TTTTGCCTGGCCCATGCGCGGCGGGGCTTCTTCGAGTTGGCTGACATCGAGAAGAATGCTCGGGAAGGCAAGAAGGGCAAACCGGTCTCTCCGATCGCGCTGGAGGTGGTCAAGCGTCTCGACGCCCTGTTCGAGATCGAGCGCGCCATCAACGGCCGAAATGCCGACGAGCGGCGTGCCGTGCGCCAGGAAAAGAGCAAGCCGCTTCTCGACGACATGCACGTCTGGTTGCTGCGTGAGCGCGAGACCCTCTCGCACTCTTCCGAGGTCCTGAAGCCGATCAACGTAAGCGCTGAGCCGTCACCCTATTGATGCGGGCTTGACGCCTTGCGGAAGCGCCACGGCATGAGGTCGCCGATTCTGCTATTGGGATGGCCGTCGATGATCGCCTGGAGCGTTTCAGCGATGTAGGCGGCCGGGTTGACGTCGTTGAGCTTGCATGTGGCGACGATCGATGCCAGCAAAGCCCAGTTTTCTGCCCCGATTTCATGACCGGCGAAGAGAGCGTTTTTCCTGGTCAAGCAGACTGGCCGGATGGCGTTCTCGACCGGGTTGGTGTCGAGTTCGAGACGCCCATCTTCGAGAAAGCGGGTCAGCCCCTGCCAATGATTGAGCGCATAGCGGATATCCTCGGCGAGCGTCGAACCGCTGGAGATCATCGACAGCTGCTTCTCGAACCACGACTTCAACGCGGCTACCAAGGGCAGCGAGTGCGCCTTGCGCGCTGCCAACCGGGTGTCCGGCGATGAGCCGCGTACCAAGGCTTCGATCGCGTAGAGCTGCGCGATGTGCCGCACGGCGGCCTCGGCGATCGGCGATTTGTTGTTGCGGGCCAATTTGACAAAGCGCCGTCGCAAATGGCTCCAGCAATGCACGAGCGTCCACGGCCCCTGCGGTCGATCGACTTCGGTCAGCCGGTCATAGCCGTCATAGCCATCGCATTGCAGGAAGCGTCCGCCGAAGCCGTCCAGGAACTGCTGCGCGAAGGCACCGCTGCGACCGGGCGCATATCTGAACAACACGATTGGTGGACTTGGACCGCTATGGCCGCGGTCGTCTGAGGCGATCGCCCAGAAGTAGCCTTTCTTCGTTTGGCCTCGCCCGGGATCAAGCACCGGCGCTGTGGTCTCGTCCATGAACAGGCGATCCGCCATGGCCAGGTGGTCGCGCATGTGGTCCGCGATGGGCTGAAGATGGAAGCAGGCGCGGCCAGACCAGTTGCCCAGTGTCGCCCGATCAAGCCGGATGCCCTGGCGCGCATAGATCTCGGCCTGACGATAAAACGGCGTGTGGTCGCCGAACTTGGAGACGATCACGTGCGCGATAGCCGCTTCGGTCGGCAGCCCGCTGGGCACGACGTGCTCCGGTGCGTGCGCCTGCACGACGGGGCCCGAGCACCGGCGACAGATGTATTTCGGGCGGCGCGTGACCAGCACGCGCCATTGCGCCGGGATCACGTCAAGGCGCTGGCTGACGTCCTCGCCGATCTTCGTCATGGCACCACAACCGCACGGGCAGCGCGTGCTTGCAGGCTCGATGACCCGTTCCACTCGCGGCAAATGGGCAGGCAAGCAGCCACGGTTGCGATGAGAGCCTTGATCCGGATCGCTCCGCGATCGGCCCTTGATCACAGCCGCGGCTCTCTCCTGCGCCGCGTCCAGGATCCCTTGCGCGATCTCCACGTCTTCCAACGGCAAGTGATACTGATCTGGCCGCAGCTTCTCGGACTTCGCGCCGAACCTGTCGCGCCGCAATTCGCCGAGGATGACCTCCAGCCGACGCCGGGCTTCCTCCGACGCCGCCAGCGCCCCTTGATGCTCGCTCAAGGCCGCCTGCGTTTGCGCCAAAAGCGCTTTCAGTTGTTCATTTTCGTCGCGCAGCGTCGCGATGCTCATGCGCTATTTCGAGCACATCGCCGCCGCGCGTGCCACGTTCAAAATAGCAGCCGAGTCATTCTGCCGCAGTTATCCAGCCGCCTGAGGACGCCGCGCTTCTTCCGGACGGACCAATCTCCAATCCAGCCCCTCGAACAGGGCCGCGAACATCGCCGGCGATATTCGCATCACGCCGTCTGCGATCGTTGGCCAAACGAACTTGCAACCTTCAAGACGCTTGTGCACCAACACCAGGCCCGT
>NZ_JAKLUA010000007.1 GCF_022012435.1 Bradyrhizobium zhengyangense | reverse complement strand
CTTCACCAGCTGATTGTCGACGGTGTCCAGGCTCTCGCTGGTCTCCGTCAGAAACTCCCGCAACAGATCATCCATGAAAACAGGCCTTCATACAGGGAGGGCGCGCACGAGACGTGATGCGCCAGATCGGAATGGGGCCAGCTTCACCGCAAAGCGTTTAATATTGGTTGAGTATGTGCAAAAGAACGGAACCAACAAAGAGATAAGGCGCTCCGGACAAGCCGAAGCGCCTCGTAAAGGATAGATTAACGTCTAAGGGCGATACGCGCGTTTACGAAGCGGTAACGATGACGGCTTCGCCCTCCAGCTTGAGCGTCACGGTGAGCCCGCAGGCCTGCGCCAGTAGCCGCGTGTAATAAGGCTGGATCGCGTGAGCGTCGGCTGCCGGGCCACGCTCGCCGCTCAGCAGCTCGGAGATGTTCTGCGGCAGGCGCGCGTTGTGTCCGGTCGCGGTGATGCGGAAGCTCATCGTCTCGCCTTCGCCGATCGCATCGACTGTCAGCATGCCGCCGCGCGGGATCGTGTGCTGGGAGACGACCAGCATATTGAGCAGCAGCTTGACGCGATTCTTCGGCAGCAGCAGTCGCGGCAGATTCCACGTGATCGTGCACTTGCCGTCCTCGATGTGGCCCTTGGCCATGGTCTGGGCATCGCCGAGGTCGATCTGCGCGCCGGAGGAGCCGGCCGCGCCGAAGGCGAGACGACAGAATTGCAGGCGGGCGGAGGCGGTCTTGGCACTCTTGCGGATCAGGTCGAGCGCGAATTCGCGATCCTCGGGCTTGGGATCGTCATCGAGCACTTCAAGCCCATTGACGATGGCGCCGACCGGGCTGATGAGATCATGACAGACCCGCGAGCACAAAAGGGCCGCGAGTTCGAGCATATCGGGAGCAGAAGCGGTAGCGGGTGACGGAGCGTCAGACATAAAGGGTTCCTGGAATTGCACGGCGCGGACGCGGCGAATCACGCATGGCTTGGACTGTCGCTGCGGGTTCTATCATTCGCCAGCCCGTGGCAGGAAGCTTGCGATAGGCTCGAAGCGGCCATAAGGGACACGGGCGAATCACGTGAAGAGGGGCAAGACTTGCCACAAGACTTGCCACAAGACTTGCCGATGAACAGGACTTGCCGATGAATGAGGCATGCAGGTGAGGATCATCGACGGCGAGGCCGCTGACCGGCTGATGGAGCCCCTGACCGCGCTGGTGGTGCAGGCCGGCGAGGCGATCCTTGGCGTCAATCGCTCTGCGATGCGGGTCGATGGCAAGCAGGACGGCTCGCCTGTTACCGAGGCCGACCTTGCCGCCGACCGGATCATTGCCGAGGGCCTCGCCCGGCTCGCGAACGACGTGCCGACGCTGTCGGAAGAGCGGACCCATCTCGCCTCGCCGCCATTTCGCGGCAGCTTCTTCCTGATCGATCCACTCGACGGCACCAAGGAATTCGTCGCCGGCCGCGACGAATTCACCGTCAACCTCGCTCTGATCACTGAGGGCGTGCCGCTGCTCGGAATCGTCAGCGCGCCCGCGCTCGGGGTGCTCTGGCGCGGCATCGTCGGCCGCGGCGCCCAGCGCGTGACATTTGCCGGCACCACCATCGGCGCCGCCGAGCCGATCCGGACCCGCAAGCTGCCCGGGCATGGCGAGCCCTGGATCGCGGCGGTGAGCCGTTCGCACGGCGACCCCAAAAGCGAAGCTTTCATCGACAACAGGCCCAACGCCGTCAGAAAGACCTGTGGCTCGGCCGTGAAGTTCGGTCGGATCGCGGAGGGCAGTGCCGACATCTACCCCCGCTTCGGGCCGACTTGTGAATGGGACGTGGGAGCGGGCTGCGCGGTGGTGACCGCGGCCGGCGGCAAGGTCACCGACGGCAAAGGCGGCGAAATCAGGTTCGGCGAACGGGGCGACACCGGTTTCATCATCCCTGATTTCATCGCCTGGGGCGACGCCGAAGCGGTAGCGACCTACTGACTGAGCTTGTCCTGCAGCGCCGGCCAGCGCTTGCCCACCTCATACAGGAAGCGTTCGGGGTCGGCGGCGAAGGCGTCGCGATTATGTTCCCGGCTGAACAGATAAAGCCGCTGTGCCGAGATCACGAAGAAGCGGGGATTGCCGGCGACGGTGACGCCGCGGGCGATGTCGACGGGATCATAGCCGCCGAACTGCGGTCCATAGATCTCGGGATGGGACAGGAACTCCGCCCGGTTGCCCTCATTGCGGAAGCGCCAGACCGCGCCCCAGAGATTGGCCTCGAACTCCGCCGTCCCCTGCTCGGCTCCGCCATCGACGAAATAGGCCACGGGGTCGAAGCCCTCGATGGCGACGCCGGAGAAGCGATTGACGACGATGCGCTCGGTGGTGGCAGCCCGTGCAGGCAACCAGGACAGGCCGAGCCAAATGCCCGCCAACAGGCAGACCAGACGGCCGATCAAGGCAATTCCGGGGCGCAAAGGGCTATCTTCCTGCCGTTGTGCCGTCATAGTTGCTGCGGATAACATCCGAGTCGAGGGGACATCCGGCGCAACCTAGAGCCGTGCCTAATAGCATCAGGTTAAGGGAAGCGGACCGGGATCGATACCAGGGGTTCTTTTATGACTTTCGCATCACGCCTTGCCGCAGTGGCGCTCATCGCGCTGGCTGGCTGGACCGTGCCGGTCTCCGCCCAGACGGCCGCGCCGCCGCCGGACCTGCCGCCGCCGCAGCGGACCCCGACTCCCAATACCTACGGTCCGGACGAGCTTGTCACCGCCGGCCATCGCTTCTTCGGCAATGTCTCGCGCGGGCTCGCCTCGATCATCGAGAAGGCGGTCAGCCAATGGGGCCTGCCGAACGGCTACATCCTCGGCGAGGAAGGCTCCGGCGCCTTCGTCGCTGGCCTGCGCTACGGCGAAGGCACGCTCTACACCAAGAACGCCGGCGACCTGCGCGTCTACTGGCAGGGCCCCTCGCTCGGTTTCGACTGGGGCGGTGACGGCGCGCGCACCATGACGCTGGTCTACAACCTGCCCGCCACCAACGCGATCTACCAGCGCTTCGCCGGCATCGACGGCTCGGCCTACATCATCGGCGGCTTCGGCATGACGGCGCTCACCGCCAACAACATCGTGCTGGTGCCGATCCGCTCCGGCCTGGGCTTACGCCTCGGCGCCAATATCGGCTATCTCAAATATACGCCGCGGGCGACCTGGAACCCGTTCTAGGGTTCTCTCCTCCGATCCAGTTGAGGATTCACGTTAACAACAGGGCGGGGCTGGCTTTTTGCCGGCCCGCCATGCATTGTCTTTGGTAAATTTTTCCTTGTCTGTCGGAGCTCTGAACCATGGTCGAACCGATCATGTACCTGGCGATCGGTTTCCTGCTGTCGATGCTGTGCGGGCTTGCCATCGTGCCGCTGGTGCATAACCGCGCGGTGCGCCTGACCACGCGACGGCTCGAGGCGGCGACGCCCTTGTCGATGGCGGAGATCCAGGCCGACAAGGACCAGCTCCGCGCCGAGTTCGCCATGTCGGCGCGCCGGCTGGAGATGAGCGTCGACCAGCTCAAGAACAAGACCACGAGCCAGCTTGCCGAGCTCGGCAAAAAAAGCGACGCCATCAACCGCATGAAGATCGAGCTCGGTGAGAAGAACGCGACGATCTTCGCGCTCGAGGCGCGCGAGAAAGCGGTGAAGGAACAGCTGCGCGCCACCGAGGAGGAGTTCAACGCCAAGACCGAGGCGCTGCGCGAGGCCGAGATCGCGCTGAGCAACAAGCAGGGCGAGCTCGCCAAGATCAACTCCGAACTGTCGGACCGCTCGATGATGGCGGAGACCCGCCAGGTCGAGCTGGTCGCGGTGCGGGCTCAGATCGAGGAATTGAAGAACCGCGTCGGCGATGCCGAGAAGGAATTTGCCGCGACGCAGGCCCGCCTGACGCAGGAGCGCTCGGAATCGGAGACCGTCTCGCGCGAGCTCGGCGACGCGCGTGGCCGCGTCGAGAGCCTGAGCCAGCGCGTCACCGACCTCGATCGCCAGCTGATCGTGCAGGTCAAGGAAGCCGAGATGCTGTCGGGGCGCGTCGCCGACCTCGAAGGCCGCCTCGCCACCCAGGGCAAGCTGCTCGCCGAGCGCGACTATGAGAACAACCAGCTGCGCCAGACCAACGAGGGCTCCGAGCGCACCATCAAGGAGCTGCGTGTCGAGATCGCCGCATTGAGCGGCGGCAAATCGTCGGCCGCGATGGAGACGCTGCGCAACGAGAAGGCCGCGCTGGAAGAACAGCTGCGCACCGCCCGCGACGAGCGCGCAAAGCTCCAGCGCGACATCAATGCGATCCAGCAGCAGGCCGAGAGCTCCTGGGCGACCGAGCGCATGGAGAACGCGCTGTTGCGCGAGCGCATCAACGACATCGCCGCCGAAGTGGCAAAACTCGCGATGCAGCTCGAGGGCCCGAACTCGCCGATCGAGGCGCTGCTTGCGGCCGAGGCCGGCCAGCCGCCGAAGCCCGCGCCGCGCCCGGCCAACGGCGTCGCCAGCAATGGCGCAGCAAGCCCCCTCCCCGAGGGCGGCGGAACGCTGGCCGAGCGCATCCGCGCGCTCCAGGCCCACGCCTCCCGTGCCCGCCAGCAGGGCGCGTAAGCGGCCTGAAATCCGGCCCCGCCGCCGATTTGAGCAACCGAGATAAGGTTTTCCGGCCCCAAGCCGCCTGAAAACTTGACACTGATAGCCCGCACTTCTAAATCGCGGGCTCCGATGCGCCGGCCGGCCGAAAAGTCCGGCCGCCTGCATGATGGTCCCGGGCGCATAGCTCAGCGGGAGAGCGTTCCCTTCACACGGGAGAGGTCCAAGGTTCGATCCCTTGTGCGCCCACCACGCTTCGCCAAAAGGCTCCGCGTGGCGCAGCCAGGCCCAATGATGGCGAAGCGTGTCCGGCGTAGCGCGAAGAGCGTAGACGGACTGGGGCGTCTTTGCTCCCGCTCCGTCAAAACGTCAAAACAACCCCATGCACAGTAGCCGGCCTCGGTCGGCTTAACGAGGCCTGCGAATTTTCCGAAATCCACTTGCTCCGTCGGGCAAAACAGAAGCATGATGGCACCATGCCTGCCGCGTGTTGAACTGCCTGGCGATCGGGCCCGCCCTTCTCAGGCCGGCATCCTCGCAATTCGACGTTGGATAGCCGAGCCCTAATCCTTCCGGCCTTCATCGAAAAAAGCCTGAACAGCCTCGAACAATTTGAGGCGGTTCTTCTCCATGAGGATGGAATGCGTTCCCTCGGCGAGCTGGACGTAGCGCTTGCCGGGCGAGTTCACCAGAAGCGGGAAGAGCGTTTGCGCCATGTAGGCGGCGTATCCTTGTCCCATTCGGCATGGACCAGCAGCGTCGGCACTGTGATCTTCGCCGGATCGTAATAGGCTTTGCCGTCGCCAAAATATTGCTGGCTGTCCTGGACCACACCGTTCGGCGCACGCAGGACGGGAGGCGTCATTGCGGCGCCGACGGGATCAGTGGCAAAGGTTGCGTCGGCCCAGGCATCGAACCATCCCGCCGGGATGAGGTCTGCCTTCTTGTCGTCGGCTACCCCAGTGTACCACCTCTCCTTGGCTTGCGCTCTCGTGACCGTGCGGTAGGCGCCGAGCTTGCCTGGACCCGCCTGCACCAAGGATGCGGTCTGCCGTATCCACGCTGGCGCGTACAGCACCAGGCGTTCGACCTTCGATGCGTTTCGAACCGTGTAGGTCGCCATGAGCGTCGTGCCCCACGACCAGCCCAGCAGATTGACACGCGCAATGTTGCGGCGCTGCAAGACGTAATCCACCACCGAACCGATGTCCTTGACGGCGGTCTCTCCCGTCACGATCGGCGAGTTGGCTTCGGGCTTGTCCGCCATCTCCGCAGGACGCGTCGACTTGCCGTAACCGCGCAGGTCCAGCAGCCAAACGTCATAGCCGCGCGATGCGATGTACTCCATCCATGACTGACCATCGAGCTTGAGATCGAAGGCCGTCTCGGACGGGTAGGTGGCCCCGTGGACATAGATGATCGTCTGCTCGGGCCTGAAGGTCGTCATGTTGGCAGGCCGCTTGTTGCGGACGTAGATCTCGATGCCGGGATCGCTCGCCTTGACCATGGCCTCTTCGGTCACAAGCATATTCGATTGAGCGAGCGCAGAGCTGCCGAAGACAACAGTGGCGAGAATACCAAACAGCGGCGATGCCTGCATGTCCTGCCCCTCCTCCTTGTACCCGACCGGTCCAGCGCGATCGTTGGCCGAAGCTTAGCGTCGAACGGTTGCGGTTCAAGCGGGGATGGACCTACGCGATCGCCAAAATCTCGATCTCCTGCGCGCCCGCTCCCACGACGTCACCGACCGCCTTCCCCATCAGCGACTTCGCGACCGGCGCGACGAACGAGATCGAGCCCGCCTTCGGATCGGCTTCGTCCTCGCCGACGATGCGGTAGGTCTGCACGCGGCCGTCGGCGCGGCTGAAGGTCACGGTGCTGCCGAAGGCGACCGTGTCGTTCGACGCTGGACGGCCGATGAGTTGCGCGGTGCGCAACCGTTCGCCGAAATATCTGATATCGCGCAACGGCACCGCCGACTGCCGGCGCTTTTCGTTGACATCGTCGATGGCCTGCGCGGCCTCATAGGCTTCGCGCGCTTGATGGAGCTGCGACTGCAAGGCCTGCAGGCCTGCCTCCGTCACGAGGTTCGGATGCGGCGAGATCGGGCGATCCGGCAGCAACGTCTCGGAGGCGGTTTCAGCGCTTTCTTCCTTGGTAAAGGCAACGCTCAATTCGAAAATCCTGTCGAACAGTTTTGCAGTGACACCGCGCCTTGACGCCACGGTCCACCGAAGCGAACCGCGCCCGGCCGGCCGCGATCGTCCCGACTATATCTCAAGTTCGACGAAACGACGGAGCTTGAAGACGAGGTCGGGCAGGGCCTGGCGGAACCGCGTCGCGTTCTGGAAATTGGTCGAGAACGGGGCGAAGGTAATCATCGCGTTCCAGTGCCTGTAACCATAGACCGTGACCGAGACGCCTGAGGAGGGAAACCCCTCGATCTTCCTGAGCTCGCCGAGCACGAGATCGGCGATCGCTTCGGCCGGCAAAAGCCGCTTGCCGTCAGGCGTCAGGGACTGAGTCGCAGGCGCGACCGGCTTCGCGGGCGCCGCCGCCTCATCGGAGGCGCCGTTGGATGTGCCATTGGATACGTTCTGGAGCTTCGGCGACTCCGCTTCGGGAATCTCGGGGACCCCAGCGGCTGGCCCCGGTGCCGGCGCGGCCGGAAGGAAGTCGGCAAGCGGAGGCGGGCTCGCCGCCTCTGCGCGCTTGTTGCCGCCCAGGATGCTGCTGATCATCGCCACAAGGCCAGCATCCTTCGCGTCGTCACTCATCTGATCATCCCCCCTCGCCCTGGCCTACTGTAACACCGGTACAGGAGGCCGCCACTGGGGCCGCGGATCAGATCACGCCATCACGCCTGCATGGCTCCCGTCCGGTTCCACCGCGGCGCGAGGCGGGTGCACATCGCGCCGCAGTGCAATCCGTCACTGCTTATCGAACGGAATATATTGCTGGTACTCCTTCGGTACCGAGTTGCGATAGCGCGCCGGAACGGTGCCGCTGTCGACCGAATGATCGATCTCCTGCTGCCGCGTCATCTTCTTCTTGGCCGGCTTCTTCTCGGCACTCTTCTTTGCGCCGGCCGGCGGGGTTGACGTGTCGGTGGCAGCCGGCGTGGACGTCGCAGCCGGCGCAGTGGTCGCAGTCGGTGCCGTGTTGGCGGCCGGCGGCGTGGTGGCCGCAGCCGCCGGCGGTGTGGTCCCCGCGGCGGGCGCGCTCTGCGCCAGCGCGAGTGGTGTTTGGATGATGAGCGCCAGCGCAGCGGTCGCAGCCAGCAGATATGATCTTTGCATCACAACCTCCAAAATGTCTGATCCCCAATATGGGAAGCGTAGTCCCGCAGGATCGACGCGTGCAAGTGCTCCGAAGATAGGCGGGACCACGGCTGCAAACTGTGGCCGGGATCACATTGCCAGGATGGTTTGGCCAAGACGGTTTGGCCAAGACGGTTTGACCAAGATGCCTCGCCGCATCATGAACCCTTGGCGAAGGCGACGCACGCTCCGGCACCAGGACACAAACGACAATGTGTCGGAACAGCCCGGGAAACCGTGACCGTCGACGCGGCAGCACATCCACACAAATACAATTTTTACGCGAACACAGAGTTCGCTTCGTCAATCGCTTTGCCTGATAGGTCGTCGAAGCTGACATTGCTTCGAACCGCCGATGGCGATGACGAGAATGTTATTCGGCATCTGCGTCGGAAAAATTTGCAAAGCACATCCGCAGCTTGCTCGCAATGCTCGCCGCCGGAACCGCATCGACGCTGCGCAATGTGTGAAGCAGCGCATTGCGACGTCAAATTCCGCGATCTAGCCTCGCCTGCATATTTCATGACGAACAACCTTAACTTTAGTTACTTGCCGTCGTAACTTTTCATGGAGGTACTTTATGAGCAGTCGTCACGCCACTCCGCCCCGCGGTCTCAACGCCACCCGTTCGCCACTGTCACAAGGCCGTTTTGGCCGCATGTTTCGCACCCTGACGCCGGCAACGTTCGGCCCGAACGAGGCCGACAACATTGCCAATCTCTCCGCCCTCGCCGACAACATGGTCGGCGATTTTGATCCACCCAAGGACGGCCCCGACGCCGAGGAGAGCGCAATTCCTGCGCTCTACACTTATTTCGGCCAGTTCGTCGATCACGACATTACCTTCGATCCGGTGAGCTCGCTGGCCAAGCAGCAGGATCCCGACGGGCTCATCGATTTCCGCACGCCGTCGTTTGATCTGGACAATCTTTACGGGCGCGGGCCGAACGACCAGCCCTACATGTACGACAGCAACGGCAAATTTCTCCTCGGCGATCCCTTGACCGGCACCGGCGTTTCCAACGCCCTCGACCTGCCGCGTTTCAAGGGCCGCGCACTGATCGGCGATCCCCGCAACGACGAGAACAGCATCGTCTCGCAGTTCCAGGGGCTGATGCTGCGCTTCCACAACCGCATGGTCGACGACAACGACAGCCTCTCCTTCCAGGACGTGCAACAGCGTGTCCGCTTCCACTACCAATATGTCGTGCTCAACGACTTCATGCCGCGCATCGTCAATGCCGCCGTGCTGAACGATCTCAAGTCCGGCGGCCGCTACGATCACAGCAAGCTCGCCTATTATCACTGGAAGAATTATCCCTACATGCCGGTCGAGTTTTCGGTCGCGGCCTACCGGCTCGGTCATTCCATGATCCGGCCCGGCTATCGGCTCAATGACGCCGACAACATGCTGTTGCAGATCTTCCCCGACCCCAACAACCCCGACAACAACGCGCTGACCGGCTTCCGTTCGATGGGCCCGGGACGCGCCATCGACTGGGGCCGTTTCATCGACGTCGACACGCGCGCCTATGGCGTCGAGGGCGACGGCACCAATCCTGATAACAAGCGGCGGCTCCAGCTTGCCTACCGCATCGACACCTCGCTGGTCGATCCGCTGCGCAAACTGCCGCCGGAAATCGCCTCCAACCCGGCATCGCTGGCGCTGCGCAATCTCGAACGCGGCTGGCGGCTTGGCCTGCCCTCGGGCCAGGCCGTCGCCAAAGCGATGCACCAGACGCCGCTGACCGACGAGCAGATCATCGTCGGCCGCGCCGTCGACACTCCCGGTGATGGCGACCCGCAGGTTCCGATCGCGTCGATCGCGAACGGCGCATTCAAAGGCAATTGCCCGCTCTGGACCTACATCCTCGCGGAAGCGCGCCAGTTCGCCACAAAGGTCGCGCCCCCCGCCACCGGCGCACCGGCGGCTGGAATCACGACGCCACAGCTCGGCCCGGTCGGCGGCCGCATCGTCGCCGAAGTCTTCCTCGGCATGATGTTCGGCGATGCCTCCTCGGTGCTGTCGCTCGACCCGAACTGGGCGCCGGTGACAGGTCCCGATTTCAAGCTGAAGGATCTCGTGACCTACGCGCTCGGTGGCGGCGCTCCGCTGCATTGAGCTGGCAGGGGTTGAGGACGCAAAGGGCCGCTCGCGCCAAGCGGGCGGCTCTGTTGCTCACCTATCGCCCGACGGAGCAGACCGGTCTAGAGGGCATTCGGGTGGGAGCTGCGGCACACAGTGAAGCCTAAATCCCCCACCCGAGTCCCGTTGAAGCAAACGCCGCCGTTAGACCTTCATCTCGAACGCGATGTCCAACGCGTAAGCGCGGCTCTCGCCTGGCATCAGCACCGCTTCGGTTCCATTCACCTTGGCGCTTGTGCAGGGCTCGATCGCCAGCACGCAGGCATGCGGCCGCAGATCGTGCCAGAGCTGAAGATGCGGAAGAGTCCTGACATCGAATCTGACGGCAATCTCCAGCGTTCCCTGTTGCGTCGGTGTCGCGAGCCTGCAGACGGCGGAGGCGCCGTCTCCATCGGCGGGAAAGCTGACGGATTCGGACAACAGCGAGACATCAGGCAGCGCCGCGACCTCGAGCAACTGTCGTGAACCAAGGGTCACGGATGATCCCGGCGCGAGCGCCGGGTAGCCGAAATTGAAGTGATAAAGGCTTGCCTGCGGCGTGGGCTCGTTCGAAAGGTTGGTCACCTCGTCGCGAATTCGCAGCAGATTGCCGCCGATCGGCGCCTCGAGCCGGCGCCTGAGACGCAGCGCCTCTCCGCCAAACCGGAACTGTATCACCTCGCCCTCGCAGAACAGCACGGGCTCACTTCGGTTCCAGTCTTCGCCATGCGCAGTCACGCGCGCCGGCGTGAACGGCAGGCGGCCGTGCATGGGATGACCGGGCACCGGTTGGCGAAAATGATCGAGGCCGCAAGTGACGAGGAATCCTGAATTGGTGCGGCTGTAGCCGCGCCCGCCCTCCTCCTCCGGATGGTGCAGATGCGGACTGCGAAATCCCGCCATGCTCTGCCAGGCGACCGGCATGCCCCTCCACCAGAGCGGCCCGATGTCGAGCGAGCGATCGGCAAGCGCCCAGAAGTCGAGGCCGCCACCATTCGAGAAGGCAAGCGCGGCGACACCGCGCTCCACGCCGTCATCGAGCACGACGCGCCGGACGCTCGCGAATTGCCTGAGATCGCCGACCTTGGCGCGCAGATCCCCGGCCATCACGAGGACATCTCGCGTTGGGCTGCCGGTTCCGGCAAGTCGAGCCTGCCGAAGGCTTCGGGCGGAGCCTCGTTGGCCGCCATCAGACGCGCCATCAGTGCCACAAGGCGCGCCTCCTGCGCCGCGTTCGTCACGGGCTGCTGTTGGCCTGGATCCTTCGCAAGGTCATACAGCCGCGTGTCGTTCTCGAGCAGCGCGCCCGGGCCGTAATTGAAATACATCGGCGAGCGCTCGATCACAGGGACCTTGAGCAGCTTTGCACCCTTGGTGAACGGGAAGCCGTCCGACAGCGATGCGCCGGCGAGCTCCTCCGGCAGGAACGGCGAGCGGATATGAGTCGGCATCACCGTGTACTGGAAGATCTCCTGCGTCTTCAGGTCGGCGGGAAAGCGATGATAAGTGTAGTGGCCATCGGTGATGTTCACGGCGCCGCCGAAATAGCCGAACAGCGCCGCCTCCCGTAATGGCCTGGCGGAATGCGCAGCCTTCAGGATCGAGTGCCCCTCCATCTCGGGCGGTGGCGCCACGTCGAAGAGATCGAGGAATGTCGGCGCGAGATCGATGGACTGGGTGAGGACTCCGCTTCGCGCGCCGGGTTGCGGGCGTCGTGGATCGTGCACGAACAACGGAATGTGCACGATCTCTTCATAGAGGTTCATGCGGTTCTTGGCCCAGAAATCGTGTTCGCCGAGCAGGAAACCGTGGTCGGTGGTGACGACGAGGGCGGTGTCCTTCCACATGTCGCGGCGGTCGAAATCGTCGAGCAACTGCCCGAGCAGGAAGTCGCACATCGACACGACAGCATAATAGTTTGCGCGCAATTCCTCGCATTCGGCCGGGAGCTCGTCGACCCGGCCATAACGCGGCCAGTCGCGGATCGGCCCGTTCCAGCCGCTGTCGAACGGCGCCTTGAACCTGACAGGCGCGTGGAACGGCTCATGCGGATCGAAGGTCTCGAGCTGGAGCAACCAGTTGTCGGCGTCGTAATTGCGGTCGAGGAAGTCGAAGGCGTGCGCGAAGCATTGCACCGACGGGAAGTCCTTCTCCTCCTTGATGAACTCGCGGTTGATGATGTTCTGCGAGTGGTACTTGCGCCGGTCGGTGGTGAACTGGCGCGCGTGATACATCTCGCGCAGCCGCTCCCAATGCGGCTGGACCATCGCCTTCCAGGGGTCGCCCTCCTGGCCGCGCACGAACTCGTAACTGTCGTAGCGATTGTGATAGGTCGCGCCGCCGTCCTCCCAATAGTGGAAGTGATCGGTGATGAGGTGGCTGTAGACGCCGGCGTGATGCAGGAGCTCCGGCATCGCGTTGTCGAACGGCTCGAGCGGGCCCCAGCTTCGGTGCAGGAAGCTCAGCCGGCCGGTGAGGAGATCGCGCCGCGCCGGCATGCAGGGCAGGCTGCCGACATAATGGCGATCGAAGGTCAGCGTCTTCGCGGCAAGGCGATCGAAGTTCGGTGTCGGAATTCGCTTGCCGCCATAGGCGCCGAGCAGATGGCGGTTGAGGGAATCAAAAAGAACGAAGACCGTCTTCATGGCATTTCCTTCGTTGATCGCGTCTTATTTCACGGCGCCTTGGGTGAGACCCGCCACGATGTAGCGCTGGCCGATGATGAGCAGCACGAGTGCGGGCAGGATCGACAGCGCGGCGGCGGCCGCCATCTGCGTGTAGAGAATCTCGTAGTCCTGGGCGAATTTGGCGATCGCGACCGGCACGGTTGCGGTCTGTTTCATGGTCAGCGTCAGGGCGACGCCGAAATCGTTCCAGCTGAACACGAACGTCAGGATGCCGGTCGCGGCGAGGCCCGGCGCGATGATCGGCAGGACGATCCGCCACAGCAGGACCGGCGTCGTGGCGCCGTCCAGCCGGGCGGCTTCCTCGAGCTCGACCGGCACGTCGCGCACGAACACCCCCATCAGCCACAGCGCCATCGGCAAATTGAGCACGGTGTGCGCGAGCACCACGGCGGTCAGCGTGTTGTCGAGGCCGACCGTGCGCATGATGGTGAACCAGGCGCTCGCCAGCGCCAGCGCCGGGAACATGTGAAACACCAGCGCCCAGCCGAGGAAGATGTGCACGAACCAGCGCGGCCAGGACATCCGGTTGAGCGACCATGCGGCGAGCGTGGCGGCGACGAGGCAGATCAGCGTGCTCAGCGTGCCGACGACGAGCGAGTTGCGGTAGTTGACGAGAAAGTCCGAGGTCTTGGAGAACAGCACCTCATTGAAATTCTTCAGGACCGGCGAGAACCAGAACGCGCCTGACAGCAGCGAGATCTGGGTGCGGAATCCGGCGGCGACGACCCAGACCACGGGGATGAGCACAAGCAGGGCCGCCGCGATCAGCAGGGCATGAACGATCAACGAGCGTGCTCTCGGAGACGTCGTCATTTCGCGGCTCCCATCCGTCCGCGCGCCGCAAGAGCGGCCGACAGCAGAATGCAGGTCATGAAGATGATCGCGACCGACATCGCCGAGCCGTATCCGGTCTGGTCCTCGCGGAAGAAGCGCTGATAGAGCGTGAAGCTCATGACCTGGGTCGACGTGCCCGGCCCGCCGCCGGTGAGCAGATAGACTTCGTCGAAGACCTTGAAGGCGAGCACGAGGCGGAACGCGAACGTGACCATGATGGTCGGCAGCATCATCGGCAGCGTGACATATGTCAGCTCCTGCCAGCCGGAGGCGCCATCGATCTTGGCGGCCTCGTAGACATCCTGCGGCAGCGACTGCAGGCCGGCGAGGAACAGCAGGAAGCAGAACGGCGTCCAGTGCCAGATGTCGACGAAAATCACCGAAGCCAGCGCCGTGTTGGCCGAGCCGAGCCAGTTGAGCGGATCGATCCCGACCAGCGCGATCGCCTGATTGACCAGGCCGAAATCGAAATTGAGCAGGAGCTTCCAGATCGCGCCGACGACGATGCCGGGAACCAGGATCGGCAGGATGAAGATGGTGCGATAGAGCAGCCGGCCGCGCGTGACGCCGGTGCAAAGCAGCGCAAGCACGAAGCCGCACAGCATCTGGCCGCCGACGGCAAACAGCGCGAACAGGATCGTGTTGAGAATGCCGGCGCGGAACAGCGTGTCACCGGCAAGCGCGCGATAGTTGTTCAGGCCTGCGGCGGCGAAGCTCGAATGTCCGCCGCTCCAGCTCACGGTGAAGAAGCTGGTCGCGAACAGATTGACCAGCGGCAGCACGCTGAGCGCCAGCAACAGAAGGAGTGCCGGCGACAGCGTCAGCCAGCGCCACACCCGCTCATCGAGGCCGCGCTGGAAGTCGGCCGCAGCCGGCTGGCCTGCCGGGGCGGATGGTTCTGCCACCACCGCAGCCATTTGCGCGGCGGCGCTCGCCGATGGCTTCATCTCTAGCCTCAGAGCAATGCGGGCAGTTTGCCGGTATTGTAGCTGCGCTTCGACATCACGCCAAAGATCTGCTCGGCCATGCTGTTGAGTGCCTGGACCGAGGTCGAGTTGCCGGCGACAGCCTGGTTGAGGCCAAGCTCGAGGATCGAGATCACCTCGCTCGCTTCCGGGAACTGATAGATGTTGACCGCGTGCGGCAGGGCCTCGCCGAGTGGCTTCATCCAGCGATAGCGGCGTTCCTGGGCGATCGGATCGCGATAGCTTGCGGCGCTGACCGGAATGCCGCCGACCTTGGTATAGGCGAGCTGGGCCTCCCTGGTCTGGAACCAGCGCAGGAATTCCAGCGCGCTGCGCTTGCGATCATCAGGCACGTTGCGTGCGATGCCGCCCAGCCAATGACCAAGGCCGGGACCGGTCGAGAAGCCCTCCGCATGCGGTGTGACCGCGAACTCCACCTTGTCGACCACGGCGGATTTGTCAGGATCGTCCATCTGCGACCATGCCGACACCACCACCATGATGTGCGCGGCCTTGCCGGTCAGCATGTTCTGGATCACCTCGGCCTGCTCCAGCGAGGCGGTCTGCGGATGACCGGCTTCCTTGGCGATCCGCAAATAATAGTCGAGCGCGGTACGGCCGGCCTCGTTGTTGAGCGTGACCGTGTAGTCGCCGGCGGCCTGGTTCTTGAAGATGCCGCCACCGAAGCCGTAGAGATAGGGATAGAAATCGTAGCTGACGGTCGCCGGGCCGCGGGCGCCGCGCTGGACGATGCCGTAGCGGCTCGGCGGCTTGTGCAGCTTCTTTGCGTTGGCTTCGAGCTCGGCGAACGTCTCGGGCGCCTTCAGGCCCGCCTCCTTGTAGAGATCGCCGCGATAATAGAGCAGCGGGATCAGCGGCGAGATCGGCACCGACATCAGCTTGCCGGAGGCCGACATCGTCTTCTTGTCGGCATCGAAATAGACGGTGTTGTCGAGCGTGTAGACGTCGGGATCGAGCTTGAAGGACGGATCGATCGCTGCGATCGGCTCGACGAAACCGCCGAAATACATTTCGGCGACCCATCCGGAATTCATGATCAGCAGGTCGTACTGGCCGTTCGCGGCACGCACGGAGTTGCGCTGCTTCTCCAGCGATCCCGCAAAGGGATTGACGTCGAGCTCGACGTGGTTGCCGGTTTCCTTCTCGTAGAGCTCGACCGTCTTGCGGAAGCTGTCGAACCAGGGCGACTGGTTGATCACGATGGTCATCGGCGCGACCTTGGCCGCCGCCGCGTATCGCCACGGCGCAGCGAACCCCAGCGCAGCCGCGCCACCCGCACCCACGACCTGACGGCGCGTCAGGCCACGCTTCCCGCTCTGTCCCGGCATCTCAATCCTCCCCGCGTTTCGGCCGATTCCGGCTCTCTCAGGGGCCAAGCAAAACAGGATTCAGGTATTCTTACAAAGAGATAATCGTGTCGTAGGTATAGACAAAAGCTATGGCTTACCCTTGCGGCCGGCCGTCTCGGCGGCGCAAACGGCCTTGAGCGCATCGATGATCCCCGCGGCCGCCGGCGAGACCCAGCCGTCCTTGCGCGTGATGATTCCGGCATCGCGCGTCAGCGCAAGCTCGGGAACATTGAGCATGACGAGGCCGTCGCCCTCCGGCGTCTGCAGCGTCTTCGACACGGTGGTGGCGAGCGCATCGGAGTGCCGGAGGACGTTGAGTTGAAGCGCGACCGACCCGCTTTCGAGCATGCTTTTCGGCGGCGCCAGATCATTGGCGACGAACAGCGAGTCGAGCCGGCGATGGGCCCGCGTCGCATGCGGTGGCTTGATCCAGGGATATTGCAACAGATCGCTCATGCTGACCCGCCTTCGCTGGGTCAGCGGATGACCGCGGCGGCAACAGACGCCGAGCCGATCGGATGTCAGTGTCAGCGTCTCGAACTCGCGCTGGTCCTCGGGCGAGGGAATCTCGGCGACGACGAAGTCGAGCTCGCCTTGCCTCAGCGCACGGAGCAACGACTCGTCGAAACCGGCGTCGACGCGAACGCGGATCAGCGGATGCGCCGAGAACGTGCGCGCGAGTGCCGCCGGGAGATATCGTCGCAGCCAAGTCGGGCCGGCGCCGATCAAGACTGTTCCGACGGCGCCGGAACGCTGCGCGGCAATCTCCTGCCCCGCATCCTTCATCTGGACGTGCACGGCCTCGGCGTGTCGCAGCAGCGTGGTCCCGAACGATGTCAGCGCTACGCCACGTGGCAATCGCTCGAACAATTTGACCCCGAGTTGCTCCTCGAGCAGCCTGATGCTTTTGGTCAGGGTCGGCTGGGCAATGTTCAGATCGGCTGCGGCAAGCGATATGTTCTTGCGCTGCGCGACGCGCAGGAAATATTCGAGCTGTCGGAAATCCATCGCTGCATGTACCCCGAACGAATCGCCGCTTTCATATTTCCATTGTGCAAGGCCAGGCGGGACGACTTCCGCTTATCCCCAAAATCCGACGCTTACGGGCAAGCCGCTAATGCATAGCCCCAAGGCCGCTCTCCGCAAGCCGGCCTGCGAACCAGAGCGTCTGCGGCTGGTCAACACCGCCGCTGACATAGACCTCCGACGTCGTCACGCCGTGCTTGTCCAACACCAGGAGCACGCCGATCCAATAGGCGAACCAGATGTGCGGATCGGTCAGCGCCATCAGCTTGTGCTGGTCGTGGTCCAGTGGCGTGTGATTGCTGGCCTTGCGGATCTCGACGGTCAGCAGATTGTTCGGGATCTCGCGCTGGTGCACGACGACGTCAGGATAGATCGACTTGCCGAGATGATCGTCAGTCGAGATGATGCTGCCGTGCGGCAGATGCAGCGTGCGCTCGCCGAGGCGGTCGTAGTTGCAGTCGACGGCCCAGCCTGAAAAATGCTGCTCGAGATAGACGGCGAAGCGGTGCGTGATGGCACGTTCGCCGACGTCCTTCTCGAACAGGAATTTCTCGTGGGCATAGAACTCCCTGAGCGCCGCGATCACCTTGTTCAGCTCGGTCTGCATCGTGCCTCCGGGCCCTCGGCGCTCTGGGTTGGTATGCCCTACATCTGCACTTCGATCAGCCGCGGCCCGGGCTCGGCGACGGCCTCCGCCAGCGCCTTGTTGAACTCGTCGGCATTGGTGACGGCGCGGCCGGGCACGCCCATGCCCTTGGCCAGCGCGACGAAATCGAGCGTCGGACGGTCGAGGCGGAGCATGTCGTTGGCGCGCTGACCGGGCTCGCCGGCGCCGACATTGTCGAACTCGCCGCGCAGGATCTGGTAGATGCGGTTCGCGAACACGATGGTGACGATGTTGAGGTTCTCGCGGGCCTGGGTCCACAGCGACTGGATCGTGTACATCGCGCTGCCGTCGCCGACCATGGTGATGACCTTGCGGTCCGGGCAGGCGATCGCGGCGCCGATCGACAGCGGGGTCGAGAAGCCGATCGAGCCGCCCATGTTCTGCAGCCAGTCGTGCGGCGCGGCGGCGGCCGTCGGCGGGAAGAAGCCGCGGCCGGTGGTGAGGGACTCGTCGACCATGATCGCGTTCTCGGGGATCGCACAGGCAATCGCCTGCGCGATCGAGGCGAAGGTGAGCGGGCCAGTCGGCTTGACCAGTTCCTGCAGCGCCTGGGGCTTGACGTCCCTGGCGCTGGCCTTCACGGCGCCGGCGAGCGCCTCCAGCGCCGCCACCGAATTCTCGCCCCAGGAGGTCATGCGGTGGACCTCGCAGCCCTCCGGCTTGAGCATGCTCGGCTTGTTCGGATAGGCGAAGAACGCCACGGGATCGTCGGACTCGACCAGTACGATGTGACGGAACTTTGCCAGCATCGGCAGCGCGTTCTCGATCACATAATGGATGCGGTCGATCGAATAGCGGCCGCGGCCACGCGCCATCTTGGGGCGGAAGGTCGGGCCCATCACGGTGCAGCCGGTCTTGCCGGCGATGCGCTCGGCCAGCGCCAGGCCGTGCTCGCTGAGCGCGCTGCCGGTCATCAGCAGCAATGTGCCCTCGCCGTCGCCGTGCAGGATTTTTGCGGCCCGATCGACCGCCTGCGGCGAATAGCTGGCGCGCTGCTGCTCCGCCGGCACCTCGGCGATGCCGTCGGCCTCGTTCCAGGCGGTGTCGGCCGGCAGGATCAAAGTCGCGATCTGCGGCGGGGCGCTTTTGGCGGCGGCAATCGCGGCGGCGCCGTCGGCGGCGACCGCTTTGGAATTCGGCGAGGTCCGGACCCAGGACGACATCGGCCGGGCCAGGCCCTCGATGTCGGAGGTCAGCGGCGCGTTGTAGTCGATGTGGTAGACGGCATGCTGGCCGACGATGTTGACGATGCCGGAATTCGCCTTCTTGGCGTTGTGCAGATTGGCAAGGCCGTTGGCGAGGCCGGGGCCGAGATGCAGCAGGGTCGAGGCCGGCGTGCCCTTCATGCGGAAATAACCGTCGGCGGCACCCGTCACCACGCCTTCGAACAGGCCGAGCACGCAACGCATGCCGGGCACGCGGTCGAGCGCCGCGACAAAATGCATCTCGGAGGTGCCCGGGTTGGTGAAGCAGACGTCCACCCCGCCCTTGACCATCGTCCGCACCAGGCTTTCCGCACCGTTCATCCCAACACTCCCGCAGGCCATTTCCGACGTTCCGTCGGATCATCATTGTTCGCTCGGCCCGTCAAAGCAATAGCGGCCATTGCGGCCCTGTCCCGCGCCGCGATGTGCGGGTTTGGCTAATAGTGTTTTGAGGCGGTTTCCGATTTGCTAACGGCAACCACCGGGCCTCACGCGGCCGTGGCTTGCGAAATGCCGGCAAATATGGCCTGTGTTCGTCATTGAATCGATTTTTTTGCTGGGGGAATGAATGATCCGGTTTCTTGCCGCAACTGTCGCCACCATGGTGGCCGTGACGATCGGAGCGAGCAGCGCATCCGCCGCGGGGATGGTGGACTTCACGGGCACCAGCTCCACCGGCTATCTCGGTGGCGGCGCGAGCCCGATCCCCCGCGCCACCGTCATGTATAACGGCAATTATGCCCCCGGCACGATCGTGGTGAACACCGCCGAGCGCCGGTTGTATCTCGTCCTCGAGAACGGCCAGGCCCTGCGCTATGGCATCGGCGTCGGCCGCGACGGCTTCCGCTGGGGCGGGGTGCACAAGATCACCGCCAAGAAGGAATGGCCGGAGTGGACGCCCCCGTCGCAGATGATCGCCCGCCGGCCGGACCTGCCGCGCCACATGAAGGGTGGCATCGAGAACCCGCTCGGCGCGCGCGCGATGTATCTGGGATCGACCCTCTACCGCATCCACGGCTCCAACGAGCCGGAGACGATCGGTCAGGCGGTGTCCTCGGGCTGCTTCCGCATGACCAATGACGACGTCACCGACCTCTACGGCCGCGTTGGCGTCGGCACCACCGTGGTTGTGCTGAACAACTAGCGCCCAGGCGGGCTCCCGTAGCTCTCGTAGGGCGGGCAAAGGCGCACTTGCGCCGTGCCCACCATCACCCTCGATCGCGAAAATGCGTGGGGCACGCTTCGCTTGCCCACCCTACGGCACCGTGGCTGAAAGCGACCGGAACCTGCCCGGCCGCGTGAATTTGCGGACTTGTGCGCACGACGCGAATACGGCAGCGTTGCGCGACGATGAGCGCATTGGTCCTGCCCGCGCCTGCCCTACGCTTCGCCCTGCTGACGCTCGCAGCGCTCGCATGTGTGCCCGACATCGTCCCCAAGGCGGCGGCCGGCGAATTGCCGGCGATCGCCTCACGCCAGCGCAGCGAGAAGAAGAGCTTTACCGACGCCGAAATCGTCGACGGCTTTTTCAAGACCGCGTTCGGCGCCGAATATCACCTCGCCGGCCGCGTCGATCGTATCCGCAAGTTCGACGGGCCAGTGCGCGTATTCGCCGAGACCGATCGCGCCGACCGCAAGGCGCAGCTCGCAAAGGTCGTGGCCGACATCGGCAAGCGCGTGCAGCATCTCGACATCGCCATGACCGATACCAGCGAGGCGGCCAATGTGCGGGTAAAGCTGGTGCGCGACCGCGACCTCTACCGCACCATTACGAGCTTCTACGGCGCGGAGAAGGCGCGCGAGATCCGCACCTCGCTCGATCCGCAATGCCTGTCCGGCTTCCGCAAGAACGAGCAATTCGAGATCGAGCATTCCGACGTCATCCTCACCGTCGACGTCAGCGACTTCACCTTCCTCGACTGCGCCTATGAGGAGGTGCTGCAATCGCTCGGTCCCATCAACGACACTGCGAGCGTGCCGTGGACCATGTTCAACGACAATGTGTCGATGGGCTATTTCGACGTCTACGACCAGTACATCCTCAATGTGCTCTACGATCCCCGCATCAAGGCCGGCATGACCGTGCCGGAGGTGAGAGCGGCGCTGCCCGAGGTGCTCGCGGACGTGCGGGCCTGGGTGAAGCAGGTGAATGATCTGAAGGAGTGAGGTGAGCCCGCTCGCAATGACGGAGCAAGTTGCAGCGTCCTACTGCACCAGATCGGCCACTGTGGTCGCGGCCTTCAGCCCGGTGCCGGTGAGGACCGCAACCGTTGTCTCATTCGCCTTGATGGCGCCGGTGGCGGCGAGTTTCTCCAGTGCCGCGGCCGCGCTGGCGCTGGTGGGTTCGGCGAACAGGCCCTGCCGCGCGAGGCGGCGCAGGGCGGCGACGATCTCGTCCTCGGTGAGCGCCACCGTGCCGCCGCCGCTCTCGCGCAAGGCGGCGATGATTTCGCGCAACCGCAACGGATGCTTGATCGCCGTGCCCTCGGCGATGGTCTTGCTCACCTCGCGCGCAACTGATGTATCGACGCCGGCCTTGAAGCTGGCATCGATCGGCGAGCAGTTGAGCGGCTGGGCCGCGAACAGGCGCGGCAGCTTTGCGATCTGCCCCGCCTTCAAGAGCTCGCGGAAGCCGAAAGCACAGCCAAGCAGGCTGCTGCCCGCACCGACGGGAACGATGACATTGTCGGGCGCACGAAAGCCGAGATCTTCCCAGATCTCATAGGCGAGCGATTTCGTGCCTTCGAGAAAGAACGGCTGCCAATTGTGGCTGGCGTAAAAGGTCTGGCGCGATTGCCTGATGGCTTCGGCCTCCGACTCCTCGCGCGGACCCTCGACCAGCTGCACCTCGGCGCCATAAGCGCGCACCTGCGCGATCTTGGCCGGCGAGGTCGAAGCCGGCGCCAGGATCTTCACGCGCATGCCGCCGGCGGCGCCAAGCCCCGCCATCGACGAACCGCCATTGCCGGAGGAATCCTCCAGAATGGCATTGATGCCGATCTGCCGGAGGAAGGACAGCATCACCGCCGAGCCGCGGTCCTTGAAGCTGCCGGTCGGGTTGAACCATTCGAGCTTGAAGAGAGGCCGCAAATCGCCCCAGCCCTGCTGCACCAGCGGCGTGCAGCCGGTGCCGAGCGAAATCGGATCCTTGATCTCCACCGGCAACGCCGCCCGGTAGCGCCACAGCGAGCGCGTGCCGCTGTCGATGTCGGCGCGCGAGATCCCTGCCCCCGGTGTCACCAGCAGCGGCGTTTGCTCGTCGGAGCACCAGCGCGGCTCGAGAAGCGGATAGAGCTTTCCATTGCGGGGATCGATGTAGCTGGCGGCGGACATGGTGTTCTCCGGGGGGCAGAGCCGATCCGGTCGATATGTCCGAATATGCAGGTTTTATCCAGTCGCCGGACGCGCCCCTTCAAAAATTTGAACAATTACATAGATATAGGGCGTGTTCTGACGCCCTCCGCCGGTACGGACCGGCGGCGCGACCAGCCGCTCCGCACGATTAACTTGTCTGTCGCCAAGGGCCGCTACAATATGATGGATTGCGTCGCCGGGCTCTGCTCCGGCAGCGCTGATAAGCCAGGCCCGTCCGAGCGGCGGGCCGTTGGCTTTTTGGGAGTTTGGCCATGAGCCGCGCGAATCGTACTGAGCATATCCGCCTCACCTCTCATCCGGAGCCGGGCAAGAAAGCCGCGTACCCGATTCACTGGGGCGCAGGCGATGCGCGCGCCCGCGGGCCGATCATCGGCACGGTGTCGCGCGCCGGGGATCGCAACGTGATCGGCAGCCACGGTGGCTCCTATGCCATGTACCGTGCGCTCGCGGTCTCCGCCGGCGCGCTCGATCCGATCAGGCGCCCCGATCTCACCAACACGTTCCCCGCCGCGACCATCGGACCGTTCGAGCAATGGCGCGATCCCGCAAAGATCGTCGCGCTCGATCCCTGGGGCCATCTGGTCGCCGAGAACTTCGGCAAGGACATTGCCGAGGGTGTCGACATCCGCCCCAGCATCGCAGTGACGCGCGCACGGCTCGACCTGCCCGAGATTCGCGAGGCGTTGGCCGCCAAGCGCCTGCGCGCCGATGGCGAGGTCGTGCATGCCAATGGCAGCGTCTCGGTGGTGAAGATCGCGATCGATCCGGTCTGGTACCTGCCCGGCCTTGCCGAGCGTTTCAAGACCAACGAGACCGAGCTGCGCCGCACGCTGTTCGAGCAGACCGCCGGCATGTTCCCCGAGCTGGTGACGCGCCCGGACCTGAAAGTGTTCCTGCCGCCGATCGGCGGCACCACGGTGTACATGTTCGGCGATGTGACCAAGCTGCCGGATCATCGCACCAAGATCACCTGCCGCGTGCATGACGAGTGCAACGGCTCCGACGTGTTCGGCTCCGACATCTGCACCTGCCGGCCTTATCTCATCCACGGCATCGAGGAATCCGCGCGCGGCGCGCAGGAGGGCGGGCTCGGGCTCGTCGTCTACAACCGCAAGGAAGGCCGCGCGCTCGGCGAAGTCACCAAATTCCTGGTCTACAATGCGCGCAAGCGCCAGGAGGATGGCGACGCAGCCGCCGCCTATTTCGAACGCACCGAATGCGTCGCCGGTGTCCAGGACGCGCGCTTCCAGCAATTGATGCCGGATACGATCCACTGGCTCGGCCTCAAGCGCATCGACCGCTTCCTGTCGATGAGCGACATGAAATACGACGCGCTGACCTCGCAAGGCATCGACATCGTCGAGCGCGTGCCGATCCCGCCGGAGCTGATCCCGGCCGACGCCTATGTCGAGATCGCCGCCAAGAAGGCCGCCGGCTATTACTCGACCGACATCGCGCCGGAGAAGGACGTCGATGGCGTGGTCGGACGTTCGCTGGAAAAATACTGATCTCGTGATGGCGGAGGCCTCAGAACAAGAAGCACGCGCCTTGCTGTCCGCAAAGGCGGTTCGCGCGCGTGCCGTCCAAATGCTCGACATTGGCCTGCGGGGCGGGCTCAGGCATTTCACCGTCGACCTCGATCGGATGGATGGCGTTGCGGAGGCCGTGCTGGCGGTGACGCGAAAGACCTACCCGACGCTCGACATTCCCTTCCACGCGCGCTGGCGGCATTTTGTGTTCGGCGGTGTCGACCGCTGGGCGCAATTGGCCGACGCAGCCGTGTGGCCTGATCGCGCCGCGCGGGCGCGCGCGGAGTTCGACCTTGCCATCGTCAGCGTGCTGCTCGATGCCGGCGCTGGCGCAACGTGGCGATACCGTGATGCGGTGACGGGACAAGGTATCGGTCGCTCCGAGGGGCTGGCACTCGCAAGCCTCGACATGTTTGCGGGCGGGCTGTTTTCGCGCGATGCGCGCGCGCCGTTCAGGGTCGATGCCGATGTCCTGGCAAAGCTACCGCTCCCGGCACTGACGTCGGCCTTCCAGGCAAGCGATGCCAATCCGCTGCTCGGCCTGGAGGGACGCACCGACCTGCTGCAACGTCTGGGCCGGCTGGTGGCCGCACGCGCCGAGATTTTTGGCATGCACGACACGCCGCGGCCGGGCGGGTTGTTCGACCACATCGCCGCGCGGGCTGTGGATGGCACCATCCCCGCGCCTGCGATCCTGTCCGCGGTGCTGAACCAGCTTGGACCGATCTGGCCGTCGCGGCTCGAACTCGCCGGCGTCCCGCTCGGCGATTGCTGGCGACATCCGGCGATCAGGGCCGACGATGCGACCGCCGGCCTCGTGCCGCTGCACAAGCTGTCGCAATGGCTGAGCTATTCGCTGATCGAGCCGCTACAGCGCGCAGGCTTCGATGTCACCGATATCGATGGCCTCACCGGCCTTGCCGAATATCGCAATGGCGGCCTGTTCGTCGATCACGGGGTGCTGCGCCTGCGCAATACCGCGGACGCCGAGCGTCCACATGCGGTGGATTCGCTGCTCGTCGTCGAGTGGCGCGCGCTCACCGTCGCGCTGCTCGACCGCGCTGCAGATCTCGTTCGCGCCAAGCTCGGCCGCACGCCGCAGTCGCTGCCGCTCGCCAGCATCCTGGAAGGCGGCACCTGGGCCGCCGGCCGGGCCATCGCCTTTGCGCGCCGTCCCGATGGCTCCCCGCCGCTCAAGGTGATCAGCGACGGCACTGTGTTTTAAACCACCATAGTTGCCCTGCCGAACTGACTTGATGAATTTCAGGAGCATCCGATCATGGAAGGCGTCACGATCGTCGATCATCCGCTGGTGCAGCACAAGCTGACCCTGGTGCGGGACAAATCGATCTCGACAAAGTCGTTCCGCGAGCTGATCAAGGAGATCGGCATGCTGCTCTGCTACGAGGTGACGCGCGACTTGCCGCTCACCGACACCATGATCGAGACGCCGCTGGCGACGATGCACTCGGCCAAGATCGCCGGCAAGAAGCTGGTGTTCGTGCCGATGCTGCGCGCCGGCACCACCTTCGTCGACGGCATGATGGACCTGGTGCCGACCGCGCGCGTCGCCCATATCGGGCTCTATCGCGAACCCGAGAGCTTTGCCGCAGTCGAGTATTTCTTCAAATCGCCGTCGGATCTCAGCGAGCGCCTCGCCATCGTGGTGACGCCTGTCGTCGCCACCGCCAACACGGCCGTGGCCGCAGTCGACCGGCTGAAGGAGCGCGGCGCCAAGGACATTCGCCTCGCCTGCCTGATCGCAGCACCCGAAGGCCTCGAGCGCCTGCGCGGCTTGCATCCCGACGTGCACATCTGGACGGCGGCAGTGGATGAAGGCCTCGACGAGAACGGCTTTATCCTGCCGGGCCTCGGCGATGCCGGCGACCGCGCCTACGGGACGCGATAGTCGCGAACTAGATCCTCCCGCTGCCGCAGATGCCCTTCAGCGCCTGCCATTCCTTGTCGGTCAGCAGCGGCGGGCCGCTGGCGGGGCGGTCCTCCCTGGTCATGCGCGCGAGGCGGTCCTCGGTGAGCGGATGGCTCGCCAGGATTGTCGACAAGCCCGAGCCGCCCTCCTTGCCGGTGATGCGGAACATCAACTCGGCCGCGGGCTTCGGCGAGCGGCCGAGCTTGTGCATGATCTCGATCGCGAACGTATCGGCGCCCGTCTCGGCCTCGCGCGAATAGGAGGCTTCGACCACGCTGCGCGAGGCGAAGATCACGGCGGAGGAGCCGGTGACGTCGCCGAACAACAGACCGATCAGGAACGAGGTGCCGCCGTTGTAGATCAGGCCGCGCATGTTGTCGTGATGCTTCAGATGCCCAAGCTCGTGGGCAAGGATGCCGGCAAGCTCGTCGGGATTTTCGGCCTTGTCGAGCAAGGCACTGAGCACATAGACCTTGCCGCCCGGCAGCGCAAACGCATTCGGCACTGAGGTTCGCAGCACGCCTGCCGTCATGGAATCGTCGTCGAGGCCGGCGGCGTCGCGCAGGCTGTTGACGAGCTTGCGGAACGCCGCCTGACCGGCCGTGTCATCGCAAGCCTGACCGCGGAAGATCGTTTTCACCTGCACCTCGGACGCATCGCCGATGCGCCGCTCGATCGGCTTCGGCACCAGCGGCGCGAGGCGGTCCGCGGCCAGCGGCACGCCGAACAGCACGACGCAGACGATGGAGACGGCGGCCGCGACCGACCAGCCCACGATCTTTGCGACACCGCGACCGGTGGTCTGGTGCTCGTCGATGCGAGGACAGCGTGCGATCAGACCAGCGCCGAAAGCGGCATCGCGAATCTCGAGCCGCGCCAGCGCCGGCGCAGACGTCGAGGTCAGGCGCAGGATGCCGGCCGGACTGTCGGCGCGACGGATGTCGTCATACGCCCAATGCGTAACGGCCGAGCTCGCCTGGACGTCGCTGAGCTCAGCGATCTCAAGCGCATTTCCCAGAGTCAGCGTGACTTGCCGACGGCGGCTCGACAGGCCGTCGAAGAAGATCGCCGTCTGTCCGGGCTTCGGTTCGGCGCCGGGCTCGGCAGTCACATCACTCACGGTTCAAAATCCTGCGACATCGAGACCATCGGCAAACCCTTCGCCGAGCGCGCTGGCGAGCTCGCCGCTGGCGCGGACGTCGGCTGCAGCTCCGATATCATGCACCGCGACGGTCTCCAGCACCATGGCCCAGAGATCGCGCTGGAGATAGACGCGCATGATGATGTTCATGGCGAGGGCCAGCGCGAAGTAACCGATCACCATCATCACCAGCATCGGAATGCTCTTGGCCGCATGGCCCGGCCCGAACAGCTGCTCGGCCGGCACACCGCTCAGCTTGACGGCGAGCATGGTGGCACCGCCAAGATAGAAGCCGAACAGGGTCGAGAGCAGCAGCCACCAGCCGACCATCTTCCAGTAGAGGCCGTAAAAAGCATTATGCGGCAGGTCCGAGGACAGGCCGACGCCGCCGACGCGGATGCCGTTCAGCCACCAGCGCCATTCGCGCGCCTTGAACTCGGCATAGAGGAACGGCGCAAGCGGGAAGATCAATACCGCGATCGGGCTGAGCAACCACAGCCACCAGCCGCGCTTGAAGAACTCCCATCCGTTGCCTTCGAAGTCGCCCTGCAGATCGCCGAAATGCGTGTGCTGCATCTTGTAGCGCTCGAGCGAGGCCTCGCGCCATGGCAGCGCCAGGCCGAGCGTCAGGAACACCAGGAGACCCCACAGCATCGCGCGGAAGGAATAGGCCCAGCCGGAGCCGTCCATCCAGAAGCGTACGCCGCGCCAGACCGTGCGCGTCAAACGATACCGACGGGCGCGAAAGATCGCGAACTGGCCGAAGGCATAAAAGGAGATGAACAGCGGCGTCGAGGCAAAGCCCTGCCAGCGCTCGAATTCGATGCCGACGAGGAAATAGGCGAGATAGATCGGCACCAGTATCGCGAGCGCGAACAGGAAGCCGATCAAGAGTTCTTTGCCGCGGCCGGTGTATTCGGCGGCGTCGCCGTCGATGGACGTGTTCGACCACAGATGGCGGCGGATGTCAGTGACGAGCCAGAACCGATAGAAGCCGAAGGTGACGAGCTCCAGCATGGCACCCTTGGTGACCATCTTGCGGAACTCGGTCCGATTGCCGGTGAAATCGACCCGCGTGGGCGGCAACGGCGGCGGGACCGGTTCAGAGGGGCCCATGGGGGTCCATTGCATATCGTTCACGGCAACAACCTCGGGATGCGGATCGTTTTCTCTCAAACTATAGATCAGAGGTTAGTCGATCCCCAACATGAGCGGGTTCGATTTGCCTCGGTTTGGAGCGATTTCTGACAGGATTTCATGACGAACGGCGTGCGGCAGGTCACGTTCGTGATGACACCTCTGTTGCGACAAAACTGCCGCTTGCTCCCAAGCACGTAACGCGTTGTAATTGTAGCTCAAATACCGCGACGCAGAATTCACAAAAATCGAGCGGTCATGTCAGGGAGAACGGTCATGCATGGGACCATGGAAAGCGCGGCAAATCTCGACGCATTGCGCGAGCGCGCGTCATCGCTTCCGCTGGCGCAGTTCGACCCCGGTGACCCCGAGCTGTTCCGGACCGATACGTTCTGGCCGTATTTCGACCGGCTGCGGCGCGAAGATCCCGTGCACTATTGCAAGGACTCGATGTTCGGGCCGTATTGGTCGGTGACGCGCTACAACGACATCATGGAGATCGAGACCAATCATTCGGTGTTCTCTTCGGCATCCTCGCTCGGCGGCATCACCATCCGCGACGTCGATCCCGATCTGCGCCGCGAGAGCTTCATCTCCATGGACCCGCCGCGTCATGCCGCGCAGCGCAAGACCGTGGCGCCGATGTTCACGCCGACGCATCTGGACAATCTCGCGCTCAACATCCGCAAGCGCTCGGCCGAGTGCCTGGACAATCTGCCGGTGGGCGAGGTGTTCGACTGGGTCGACCAGGTCTCGATCGAGCTGACCACCCAGATGCTCGCGGTGCTGTTCGACTTCCCCTGGGAGGACCGCCGCAAGCTGACGCGCTGGTCTGACATCGCCACCACCATTCCCGGCCCCGATGGACTCGTCGCCACCGACGAGGAACGGATGGCCGAGCTTGGCGAATGCGCGGCCTATTTCTCGCGCCTCTGGAAGGAACGCGCCGAGCAGCCGCCGAAGAGCGACCTGCTCTCGATGATGGTTCACGGCGCGGCGACGCGCGACATGGATGCCAAGAACTTTCTCGGCAATCTCATCCTTTTGATCGTCGGCGGCAACGACACCACGCGGAACACCATGTCGGGCTCGATTTACGCGCTGAGCCAGTATCCGGACCAATATCGCAAGCTGCGCGAAAACCCTGATCTGCTCGACAGCTTCGTGCCCGAGGTGATCCGCTGGCAGACGCCGCTGGCGCATATGCGCCGCACCGCGCTGTCCGATTTCGAGTTCCGCGGCAAGCAGATCAAGAAAGGTGACAAGGTCGTGATGTGGTACGTCTCGGGCAACCGCGACGAAGAGGCGATCGAGAAGCCCTACGACTTCATCATTGACCGCGCCCGCCCGCGTACGCATCTCTCCTTCGGCTTCGGCATCCACCGTTGCGTTGGATTGCGACTTGCCGAACTCCAGCTGAAGATTATCTGGGAGGAGATCCTGAAGCGTTTCGACCACATCGACGTGGTCGGCGAGCCGAAGCGGGTGTATTCGAGCTTCGTGAAGGGTTTGGAAACGTTGCCGGTCAAGATTGCGGCGTGACCTCCGAATTATAGTGTATAACATTGGCACTTGCGACGACGCGCCACTGCGACGGCGTGAACGAACCTACTGGAGCGACTGCCCATGAACATTCAGACCCCGGTCAAGGCCGACAAGGCCGAACGCATGCGGCGCGCGCGCGAGGAAGCCTATGCAACGCCGCTGAAGAATTTTCATCCGGGCGCGCCCAGGCTGTTCCAGGACGACACGCTGTGGCCGTGGTTCGAGCGGTTGCGCAAGGAGGAGCCGGTGCATTACTGCACCAATGCGCCGATCGAGCCGTATTGGTCGGTGGTGAAATACAACGACATCATGCATGTCGACACCAACCACGGCATCTTCTCGTCGGACTCGACGCTCGGCGGCATCTCGATCCGCGACGTGCCTGAGGGCTACGACTGGCCGAGCTTCATTGCGATGGACCAGCCCAAACACTCGTCGCAGCGCAAGACCGTGTCGCCGATGTTCACGCCGACGCATCTTGACGAGCTCGCAAAACTGATCCGACAGCGCTCGCAGACCGTGCTGGACAATCTGCCGCGCAACGAGACCTTCAATTTCGTCGAGCGCGTCTCGATCGAGCTGACGACGCAGATGCTGGCAACGCTGTTCGACTTCCCCTGGGAGGAGCGGCGCAAACTGACGCGCTGGTCCGACGTCTCGACCGCGCTGCCCAAGAGCGGCATCGTCGCTTCGGCCGAAGAGCGCCGCCGCGAGATGGACGAATGCTACGCCTACATGTCGAAGCTGTGGAACGAGCGCGTCAACTCCGCGCCGCGCAACGACTTGCTGTCGCTGATGGCTCATAACGACGCCACGCGCTTCATGGACCCCGACAATCTGATGGGCAACATCATCCTGCTCATCGTCGGCGGCAACGACACCACGCGCAACACCATGACCGGCTCGGTCCTGGCGCTGAATGAAAACCCTGAACAATACGACAAGCTGCGCGCCAACCCTGGCCTGATCGACACCATGGTGCCCGAGGTGATCCGCTGGCAGACGCCGCTGGCGCATATGCGCCGCACCGCGCTCCAGGATACCGAGATCAACGGCAAGCACATCAAGAAGGGCGACCGCGTCGTGATGTGGTACGTCTCGGGCAACCGCGACGAGGAGATGATCGAGCGGCCGAACGACTTCATCATCGACCGCGCCCGGCCGCGCACGCACCTCTCCTTCGGCTTCGGCATTCACCGCTGCGTCGGCATGCGGCTCGCCGAGCTGCAGCTGCGCATCGTCTGGGAAGAGATGCTGAAGCGGTTCGACCGGATCGAGGTGGTCGGCGAACCGAAACGGATCTATTCCAGCTTCATCAAGGGATACGAGACGCTGCCGGTGAGGATTCCGGGCTGAGCTCGATCCTCCGGAGCTTCGCCGTTAAGGCAATCCGCATCCTCAATCTCCGCCGTCATGCTCCGCGAAAGCGGGGCATCCAGTAGGCCGCGGCTTCTCGGCTCTCGCCGCGCCGTCTCTGGAATACTGGATTGCCCGCTTTCGCGGGCAATGACAGCGGAGTGCGGAGCCCCCAGCTATAAAATTTCGGCATGACAGGTCGCGCCAGATGCGAAGACAACGCAGCGCCCGGCTGGTCTACGACACCAGCACATCTAACTCAGCTTGATATCCCACACGCCTTCCTTGCGGCAGGCGGCGACTTCCTCGCGCAGCAGTGCAGTCACGGCGAGCGAGGCCGTCGAGGCCGGGCGGTCGATCGGAGAAGCGAAAATGAGCTCGCGCGTCATCGGCTTGGACACCATTGCCGTTTCCAGCCTGCCGTCGGCGACCTCGGCGTGGACCGACGATGGCGGCAGCAGCGCAAAGCCGAGCCCTTCCTCGACGAGGCTCGTCAGCACGCGGAACGAATCCGCCTCGAGCTGGACGTTGAGCTTGATTTTGCGCTGGGCGGCGGCGTGCTCGATCAGCGCGCGGAGGCCGTGGGAATGACTTGGGAGCACCAGCCGCTGCCGCAGCAGCCAGCCGATATCGACGCTCTTCTTGCGCGCGAGGCCGCAGCCGCGCGGGCCGACCGCGACGATGTTGTCGCGCCCCAGGCTCTGCACATTGAGATGCAGATCGGCGGAACGGCCGTAGAGGATGGCGAGATCCATCTC
Organism: Bradyrhizobium zhengyangense; assembly: GCF_022012435.1. GTDB lineage: Bacteria > Pseudomonadota > Alphaproteobacteria > Rhizobiales > Xanthobacteraceae > Bradyrhizobium > Bradyrhizobium zhengyangense. Next base: position 411,997 of record NZ_JAKLUA010000007.1, on the reverse strand, counting down.
GCCGCGATGCAGCCATTCGACGATATGGCCGCTGTAGCTCTCGACGATGCGCAGCGAGATGCCGGGAAATTTTTCGACGCAGCGCCGCGCAAAGCGCGCCGACAGCACGCAGCTCACGGTCGGAACCAGGCCGAGCACGACCTGTCCGGACGGCGGCCCCTTGGCCGACTGGATGTCATCGCGGATCTGGTCGATCTGCCGGACGATGCCGGAGGTGCGCGCCAGCAGCAGCCGACCCGCTTCCGTCAGCACCATGCCGCGACCGTTGCGGGTGAACAGTTCCGTGCGCAGCTCGTGCTCCAGCAGCTTGATCTGCCGGGAGAGCGCAGGCTGCGCCACACGCAGCGTGTCGGAGGCCTTGCTCAGGCTGCCGAGCTCCGCCACGCAACTGAAGGTCCTGAGCTGCCGGAAATCCATACTTGCCAATCCTGGAAGGCTACTCCATACGCTATAGCAAATGAGCATAGGGGGCTGGCGATGTTTTCACAACGCCAGAGGATCGGCCGGCGTTATCTTGACTGCCGCACCAAACAGGAAACGCCATGAGCGAACAACACCACAGCGAAGATTACGCCGATATCCGCGATGCCGTCGCAAAGCTGTGCGCGCAGTTTCCCGGCGAATACTGGCGCAAGCTGGATCGCGAGATGGCCTATCCCAAGGCCTTCGTCGACGCGCTGACGGAGGCCGGCTATCTCTCGGTGCTGATCCCGGAGGAATATGGTGGCGCGGGTCTGAAGCTGTCCGCGGCGGCGGCGATCCTGGAGGAGATCCAGCGCGCGGGCTGCAACGGCGGCGGCTGCCATGCGCAGATGTACACGATGGGCACGGTGCTGCGGCACGGCAATGCCGAACAGAAGGCCAAATATCTGCCGAAGATCGCCAGCGGCGAGTTGCGCCTGCAGGCGTTCGGCGTCACCGAGCCGACCAGCGGCACTGATACGTCCTCGCTGAAGACTTTCGCGCGCAAGGAAGGCAACGACAGCTACATCGTCAACGGCCAGAAGATCTGGACCAGCCGCGCCGAGCATTCCGATTTGATGGTGCTGCTGGCGCGCACCACGCCGAAGGAGCAGGTCAAGAAGCGCACCGACGGGCTCTCCGTGTTCATCGTCGACATGCGCGAGGCCAAGAACAATGGGCTCGAGATCCGCCCGATCCGCACCATGATGAACCACGCCACGACCGAAGTGTTCTTTACCGACATGAAGGTGCCGGCGGAGAATCTGATCGGCGAGGAAGGCAAGGGCTTCCGCTACATCCTCTCCGGCATGAACGCCGAGCGCATCTTGATCGCGGCCGAATGCATCGGCGATGCGAAGTGGTTCATCGCCAAGGCGACGAATTACGCCAAGGAGCGCGCGGTGTTCGGCCGTCCCATAGGCCAGAACCAGGGCATCCAGTTTCCCATCGCCAAGGCCTATGCCTCGATGCGTGCGGCCGAGCTGATGGTGAAGGAAGCGACGCGCAAGTACGAGGCCGGGCTCGATTGCGGCGCGGAGGCCAACATGGCCAAGATGCTGGCAGCCGATGCGTCATGGGAAGCGGCGAATGCCTGCATCCAGACCCATGGCGGTTTTGGCTTTGCCGAGGAATACGACGTCGAGCGCAAATTCCGCGAGACGCGGCTCTATCAGGTCGCGCCGATCTCGACCAATCTCGTGCTGTCCTTCATCGCCGAGCATGTGCTCGGCATGCCCCGCTCGTACTGAGGTCGCACCATGGGAGCTCTTGACGGGATAAGGGTGATTGCGGTTGAGCAGGCCGTGGCGGCGCCGTTCTGCTCGTCGCGGCTGGCGGATGCCGGGGCGGAGGTCATCAAGATCGAGCGGCCGGAAGGCGATTTCGCCCGCGGCTATGACGCGGCGGCGAAGGGCCAGAGCAGCTATTTCGTCTGGCTCAATCGCGGCAAGCAATCGGCCGTGGTCGACCTCGCCACCAAGGAGGGGCGCGCCGAGTTGGAAAAGCTGATCGCGAGCGCTGACGTGCTGGTGCAGAACCTCAAGCCCGGCTCGATGGACAAGCTCGGTTTTTCGCGCGAGCGCCTGCTGAAGGATTATCCCAGGCTGATCTCCTGCACGATTACCGGTTATGGCGACGAGGGCCCCTACGCGCACCGCAAGGCCTATGATTTGCTGATCCAGGCCGAGAGCGGGCTGGCCTCGATCACCGGCAATCCTGACGGCGCTTCGCGCGTCGGCATGTCGATCGTCGACGTCGCGACCGGCGCGACTGCGCATGCGGCGATTTTGGAAGCGCTGATCGCGCGCGGGCGCACCGGCAAGGGCTGTGACATCCGCATCTCCATGTTCGACGTGATGGCCGACTGGTGCACCGTGCCGCTGCTCAACGCCGAGGCCGGCAATCCGCCGAAGCGCATGGGGCTGCGCCATCCCTCGATCGCGCCCTACGGCGTGTTCACGTCGAAAGACGGCAAGGATATCCTGATCTCGATCCAGAGCGAGCGCGAATGGAAGACGCTCTGCGCCGAGGTGCTGGACCGGCCGGATCTGCCCAAGGACCCCCGCGTCGCCAACATGGTGGAGCGCGTGCGCAACCGCGACTTCACCGACCAGACGGTGGCAGATATCTTCGGCAGGATGACGCGCGATGAGCTCTTGAAGCGGCTGTCCGATGCCGACATCGCCTTCGCCGAGGTCAACACGATGGCCGACCTCACCAACCATCCGCATCTACGCCGCATCGAGGTGGATACGCCGAACGGCCGCGTCAGCTATCCCGCGCCGGCGCCGATCATCGTCGGCGAGACGCGCACCTACGGCGCCGTGCCCGCCATCGGCGAAAAGCCCAAGACGTAACAAGAGCGAGGCATCATGACCGAGAAGCTCGACATCGATCACCTCAGGCAATGGATCGGCCGCAGCACCGAGGCCAGCGACATCGTCACTGCGCAGCTCGTCATGGGCCTGCGCGCGACGCTGTTCCAGGACGTCGGTGCACCCAAGGCGGGCGATGCCGCGCCGTTCACGGTGCATTGGTGCCTGGCTCAGCCGGTATTTCCGATGTCGATGCTCGGGCCCGACGGCCATCCGACCCGCGGCGGCTTCCTGCCGCCGGTGCCGCTGCCGCGCCGGATGTGGGCCGGCGGCGAGATCGAATTCCTGCAGCCGCTGCGCGTCGGCGACGAATCGACCCGGACCTCGCGCATTGCCGACGTGCAGGTGAAGACGGGTTCGACCGGCACACTGTGCTTCGTCTCGGTCGAACATAGCGTCTCCTCGCCGCGCGGCATCGCCATCCGCGAGCGGCAGGACATCGTCTATCGCGAGGTGACGAGCAGCGCGCCCGCAGCCGCGAAATCTCCGCCTCCGCCGCCGAAGGCGCAGCACCGCGAGACACATGTGTCCGATCCCGTGCTGCTGTTTCGCTACTCGGCGCTGACCTTCAACGGCCACCGCATTCATTACGACCGTGACTATGTCACCAAAGTGGAGGGCTATCCGGGCCTGATCTTCCACGGCCCGTTGCAGGCGGCGCTCATCATCGAGATGGCGGCGAAACTTCGCAGCGGCAAGGCGCCGAAGAAGTTCACCTATCGCGGGGTGCAGCCGTTGTTCGAGGGCACGGAGTTCTCCGTCAACGCCAACGAGACGGCCGACGGCATGGAGCTGTGGACCGCGAATGCGGAGGGGCAGCCGACGATGAAGGGGACGGCGGTGTGGTGATCTGTTAGATGTTCACCCCGAAGAGTTGATAGGGACGGAAACCAATGTCCAAGAACGGCAAGACCGGCAGCAAGTCCGTCACCGTCAAGCAGGCGACGCTCGACCTGCTGCGCGCCTTCGGCATCAGACGCGTGTTCGGCAACCCTGGCTCGACCGAGCTGCCGTTCCTTTCCGACTGGCCTGACGACATCGACTATGTTCTGGCACTGCAGGAAGCCTCCGCCGTCGGCATGGCCGACGGTTATGCGCAGGCGACGCGCAATGCGGGCTTCGTCAATCTGCATTCGGCCGCCGGCGTCGGCAACGCGCTCGGCAACATCTACACCGCGCATCGCAACCAGACGCCGCTGGTCATCACCGCGGGCCAGCAGGCGCGCTCGATCCTGCCGCTGCAGGCGTTCCTCTATGCCGAGCGCGCCTCGGAGTTTCCGCGGCCCTATGTGAAATACAGCGTCGAGCCGGCGCGGCCCGAAGACGTGCCCGCCGCAATCGCGCGGGCCTATTACACCGCGATGCAGCCGCCCTGCGGGCCGACCTTCGTGTCGATCCCGATCGACGACTGGACGCACGCGACCGCGCCGGTCGATGCGCGCAAGGTCAGCCGCGAGATCGGCCCTGAGCCCGAGGCGATGAAGGCGCTGGTCGCCGCACTCGGTTCGGCAAAGCACCCTGCCCTCGTCGTCGGCCCCGGCGTCGACCGCGCCGGCGCGGTCGATTTGATGGTGCGCGTCGCCGAGAAGGCGAAGGCGAGCGTCTGGGTCAGCCCGTTCTCGGCGCGCTGCTCGTTCCCCGAGCGCCATCCGCAATTTGCCGGCTTCCTGCACGCTTCGCCCGCGCAGCTGTCCGACGCGCTGCGCGAGCACGACCTGGTCGTCGTGATCGGCGCGCCTGTCTTCACCTTCCATGTCGAGGGCCATGCCGCGATCTTCGATGGCGGCGCCACCATCTTCCAGATCACGGATGATGCGGATGCAGCCGCGGTGACGCCTTCAGGCACCAGCATCATCGCGACGATGAAGCCAGCGCTGAGCGCGCTGCTCGACCTGCTGCCCGAGAGCAAACGCGCCGCGCCAAGAGGCCGCACACTGCCGCCGGCGCCGCAGGCCGCCGATCCGCTGCCGGTCGAGTTCCTGCTGCACTCGCTGTCGCAGGCGATGCCGGATGGCGCGTCACTGGTCGAGGAAGTGCCCTCACATCGGCCCGCGATGCAGAAATTCCTGCCGATGCGCGGCCAGGATAGTTTTTACACGATGTCGAGCGGCGGCCTCGGCTACTCTCTCCCCGCTGCAGTCGGCATGGCACTGGGCAAGCCGAAGCAGCGCACCGTGTGCCTGATCGGCGACGGCTCGGCGATGTACTCGATCCAGGCGCTGTGGACCGCCGCTCAGCGCAAGCTGCCGCTGACCATCGTCGTCATCAATAATTCCGGTTACGGCGCGATGCGCTCGTTCAGCCAGGTGATGCAGGTGCGCAACGTGCCGGGGCTGGAGCTGCCAGGGATCGACTTCGTCCGTCTCGCCGAAGGCATGGGCTGCCATGCGGTGCGCGTGAGCAAGGCGGCGGAGCTCGGCGAGGCGCTGAAGCGCGGCATGGCGTTTGAGGGCACGAGCCTGGTGGAGGTGGTCGTGGATTCGGCGGTGCCGGTGCTGTACGGGCAGAAGCATTAGGGGAGCGCGTAGCCCGGATGGAGCGAAGCGCAATCCGGGCTACAGAAGATTACTTCCCGAACTCTTCCCGCATCTTGGCCTGGATCTTGGCCATGCCGCCGATCCAGCGGTCGTAGTTCTCGGTCTTCTTGCGCATGTAGCCGAGCACCTGGGGGTGCGGCAGGATCAGGAAGGTCTCCTGCTCGAGACCGGCGAGCACATCCTTCGCCACCTGCTCGGGCGTGAGGTCGCCGTCGCCGGATTGCGGGCCCTTCGGGATCGAGCGCAGCATGTTGGTGTCGACACCCTGCGGGCAGAGGATCGAGACCTTGATATTGTGCGCCTTGTGCGAGATCGCGAGGTTCTCGGCAAAGCCCACTGCGGCATGCTTGGTGGTAGAATAGGCTGGGCTGCCGACCTGCGACAGCAGGCCCGCGGCCGAGATGGTGTTGAGGAAATAGCCGCCGCCGCGTGCCTTCATGCGGGGGATCAGATGCCGCGCCGCATAGACATGCGCCATGACGTGGATCGCCCAGCTGCGTTGCCACGGCTCGTCGGAGGCGCCGCCGGCATTCAGCGACATCGGATCGAAGCCGCCACCGATGCCGGCGTTCGAGCAAAAGAGACCAATAGGGCCAAACTGCCGCTCGGTCTCCTCGATGACGTGCGCGACCTCCTTTTCCTGCGCGACGTCGCATCTGAACGCCGCGCCGTCCACCGTGGCGGCGACGGCCCGCGCGTTGGCGGCATCCATGTCCGCAACGACAACCTTGGCGGCCCCCGCCTTGTGAAAGGCTTCGCACAGCGCCTTGCCGATGCCATTGGCGCCGCCCGTGACGACCACGACTTTGCCGGTCACCTGCATGCGACGTCTCCTCTTTTCTTGTACGATCTCGCCTTGTGTGGTCTCATCCCGCGTCGCGGGACGTGCTCAGTTCAGCACGAGGTCGAGCACCGCGGTATAATGGCATGCCGCGCCGGCCAAGACAAAGCCATGCCAGATCGCGTTCTGGAAACGCAACCGCCGCCAGGCGTGGAAGATCACGCCAAAACTGTAGAGCAGGCCGCCCGCAAGGATGAAGCCGAGCGCGAGCGCGGGCAGCGCCTGGACCACGGGTCCGTAGAGCATCACACCACTCCAGCCCATGACGAGATAGATGCCGACCGAGACACGATCAAACCGGCCGGGATAAAAAAGTTTCAGCACGATGCCTGATATCGCGGCACACCAGACGCCCGCGAGCAGCACCAGCGCGAACGCGCTGTCCCTCACCTCCAGAATGAAAGGCGTGTAGGTCGCGGCGATCAAAAGATAAATCGCGGAATGGTCGAAGCGGCGCAGCAGCCATTTGGCGGGCGAGACTGGCCAGAGATTATAGGTCGCGGACAGCACCAGCATCGAGAGCAGCCCCGCGACATAGATCGAGACGCCGACAATGTCGGTGCCATCGGCATAGACCGCTGCCAGCACCATCAGCACGGTCGCAGCGATGATGCCGGCAAGCACGCCGATCCCATGGATGATGCCGTCGGCGATCAGCTCGGCGCGATCGTAATTCCAGCGGATCGCGTCGGCTGCGGCGTGGACGGAGGTGGATGCAAGTTGTTTCAATTGGAAGACGGTCATGGCAATCCGCAAAGGCTGAGATAATGCCGTTTTTGTATGGGTCTTTCGGGATCGGCGCGTCGTTCAATCGGCTGATTTGCCGACAAAGGCGGTGGAAGTATGAAGCTTGATTTTCCTCACGCAATTGCCACTTTTGTGAACGGCTTCACTGTTCCGCCCGCCCGAGATTAATCACGTTCATATGGCATTCAGTTTCCAGGATATGGTCGAAGAGGCGCGCCTGTCGGCCCGGGCGCTGATCGACTATGGCGAGCACTTCTTCAACCCGACGGTGCGGCTTGGTGTCACCGGCCTGTCGCGCGCCGGTAAGACCGTATTCATCACCGCGCTGATCCACGGGCTGACGCGCGGCGGCCGGTTTCCGGTATTCGAGGCCTATTCATCGGGCCGGATCGCGCGGGCGCATCTGGCGCCGCAGCCTGATGATGCCGTGCCGCGCTTTTCCTACGAGAGCCATCTGCGCGCGCTGATCGAGGAGCGGCGCTGGCCGAGCTCGACCGTCGACATCAGCGAGCTCCGTCTCGTGATCGACTACCAGCGCCAGAACGGCGCCGACCGCACGCTGACGCTCGACATCGTCGATTATCCAGGCGAATGGCTGCTCGATCTGCCGCTGCTTCAGAAAAGCTACGAGCAATGGTCCGCCGAGAGCCTGGCGCTGTCGCGCGAGACGCCGCGCGCGCATCTTGCCGCCGATTGGCACGCGCATCTGGCGACGCTGAAACCCGAGGCGCGCGAGGACGAGCAGGCGACGCTCACCGCTGCAAAGCTCTTCACCCAATATCTGCGCGCCTGCCGCGACGAGCGCTTTGCCATGAGCCTGCTGCCGCCCGGCCGCTTTTTGATGCCCGGCAGTCTCGCCGATACGCCGGCGCTGACCTTCGCCCCGCTCGAAGTGCCCTCAGGCGGACAAGCACCGGAGGGATCGCTGTGGGCGATGATGGTGCGCCGCTTTGAAGCCTACAAGGACATCGTGGTGCGGCCGTTCTTTCGCGATCATTTCGCCCGGCTCGACCGCCAGATCGTGCTGGCCGATGCGCTCGCCGCATTCAATGCAGGACCGGAGGCGCTGCACGATCTCGAAGCGGCGCTATCTGGCATTCTCGATTGCTTCAACATCGGCCGCAGCACCTTCCTCTCCAGCATGTTCAGGCCGCGCATCGATCGCATCCTGTTCGCGGCAACGAAGGCGGACCATCTGCATCATTCCAGCCACGACCGCCTCGAGGCCGTGCTGCGCCGCGCGGTCACTCGCGCTGCGGCACGCGCCGAAGACACCGGCGCTGCGATCGATGTCGTGGCACTCTCCGCCGTCCGCGCCACGCGCGAGGCGCAGGTTGCGCATGGCCGCGACAAATTGCCCTCGATCCTGGGCACGCCGGCCGCGGGCGAGAGCGCGAATGGCGAGTTCTTCGACGGCAACACCGAGGTCGCGACCTTTCCGGGCGACCTACCGCTGGATCCCGAACCAATGTTCAACGGCACCGATGCGTTCCGCGGCCTCTCCACCGAAGCCGCCGAGAAGAGCGATTTCCGCTTCCTGCGCTTCCGCCCGCCCAAGCTCGAACGCGAGGGGACGGAAGAGCCGACGCTGCCTCACATCCGCCTCGACCGTGCCTTGCAGTTCCTGATCGGAGACAAGCTCGTATGAACGACCGATCGAAGCCACGGCGGCCGGCGACGTTCCGGCTCGACGATCCCGATGTCGTCGTCACCGAAGCCGACGAAACCAGCCGGCTCGGCCGCACCACCGTCCAGATCACGCCGGAGCACGATCCGTCGACCTTGCCGGTGCCGATCGAGACAGCGCTTCCGGCGCGGCGTGGCTTTCGCTGGGGCGTGCTGTTCTGGTCCGGCGTCGCCGGCCTCACGCTGCTCGGCACCGGGCTTGGCGTGGTCCGTCTGATCGAGGATCTGTTTGCACGCAGCGAAAGCCTCGGCTTCGTCGGGGTTGCGCTGGCCTTCGTCACCACGCTGGCGCTCGCTGTGGTGATCGGACGCGAGGCATTTGGCCTCGCCCGGCTTGCAACGATCGAAAAACTGCATCGGCGCGCCGCCGAGGTGCTGGCCAGCGACGATCGCGGGGAGAGCCGCGCCATCGTGCAGGACCTGATCGCGATCGCGCACCAGAACCCGCAGCTCGCACGCGCCCGTGCCGCACTCGAAAGCCACACAGGCGAGATCATCGACGGCGCAGACATGATCCGGCTCGCCGAGCGCGAATTGATGTCGCCGCTGGATGCGGAGGCGCGGCGGCTGGTGTCGTCGGCGGCGCAGCGGGTGTCGATCGTCACGGCGGTGTCGCCGCGCGCGCTGTTCGACGTGCTGTTCGTGTTCGTGGCCTCGTTGCGCCTGATCCGCCAGCTTGCCCGCCTTTATGGCGGCCGGCCCGGCACGCTCGGCATGATCCGTTTGCTCCGCCACGTCATCGCCCATCTGGCCATCACCGGCGGCCTCGCGGCCAGCGACAGCCTGATGCAGCAGGTGCTCGGGCACGGGATTGCGGCAAAGCTGTCGCAGCGGCTTGGTGAAGGCATGCTCAACGGCCTGCTGACGGCGCGGCTTGGCTTGGCGGCGATCGACGTCACGAGGCCGCTGCCGTTCGCCGCGCTGCCGCCGCCGAAACTGTCGGATCTCGCGACGGATCTGCTGCGGCGGAAAGAGGAGGAGTAGCTCTTAGAGCCAGCACCCGCCACTGGAACAGCGGCGAGTCCTTTGGCGGGGTGAGCTCCGGGGTCCATCCGGTGAGCTTGTCGAGCGTGTAAGTGTCGATCAGGACGCCACGCCAGCGGCGCTCAACCTGGCCAAGTTGCTCACGCTTGGCGGGGATCGTCTGCCACAGCGGTAAACGATCATCGGGCTGACGACCAATATAGAGTCCCGCATGGCCCTTGATCCTGTCCATGCCGGGATCGCGAAAATCCTGGAAGCGGCCACGTTCGTTGATTTCGACCACGGGCACCCGGCCGCGGAACAGCCAGCGCATCATCGCGTAGGTGCGGTAATCCGTGGTCGCGATCCAGGTCGCGCCGGTCTCATCCAGCACGGCCTGCGCGCGCGCGGCGACCTGCTCAAAGCCGGCCTCGGCGCCGATCGGATCCATCCTGCCGAGGAAATTCCAGGGCGCGGCGACATAATAGAGGAACACGATCACGACGAAGGCGATCCCCGACACCAGCGCCGTGTTGACCCAGAAGAGGCCCGAGCGGAGCGCCCGCGCCGACCAGCCTTCTCTCCGTATCAGCACAAGATTCACTGCAGCAGCCGCGAAGCCAACAGGCCACATGAACATCGGCCAGGTATCGCCGACCCTGAGTGTCAGCGACTTGAAGAAGAAATAGACGAACGGCACCAGCACTGCCGTCGACAGCAGGATCGCAACCGACTCGCGGGAGCGATAGCCACGCCACGCCGTCATCACCAGACCGGACAACACCACCGGCAGCATCACGAAACCGACGAGGCCGAATTGCAAGCCGATGTAGTCGCCGAGGGTGCGCAGCGAGATCCCGTAATTGGCGGTGGCGCGCACGCCCTGGAAACGGAACGAGGCCCAGTCGTGCTGCGCGTTCCAGATCAGGACCGGCGAGAACACGACGATTGCGATCAGCAGCGCAAGGTAAGGATACGGGCTGCGCAGCCAGCGCCAGCGCCAGTCCGGCACCAGAAGAAAGGCGGCGACCGCAGGCGCGAACATGATGACGGTGAATTTCGACAGCAGCGACAGGCCGGCGAACAAGCCGGCCGCGAGCCACCAGCGGCCGTCGCCACTTTGTGCTATCAGCACCAGCGACCACATCATCGCCACCGCGAACGGAATCATGGCGACGTCGGGGGCGACCTTGGCCATCAACAGACCATAATAGAGCGCGGCTTCCGGCATCAGCACTGCAATCGCGATGGCGCGCGCGTCGTGGGTGAGGCGGCGAACGATGTCGGCGAGCAGACACTGCGTCACCAGCATCGCGACGATGCCACCGAAGCGGACGCCCAGTGCGCTGTCACCGAAAATGAGGGTGCCGAAGCGGATGAGCCAGGCGATGCCGGGCGGATGATCGAGGAAGCTGAGCGCCCCCTCCTTCGACCAGGTCCAATAATAGGCCTCGTCGGTGCGCAGCTCGATAACAGAGGCATAGACAAGGCGGAGCACGGTCATCGCGGCGATCACCAGCGCGGCCGCGACGAGCGGCCGGCGCGATGCGCCATTGGGCTTTGCGGTGATGTCGAGAGCCAGCGTCACGGCCGCGCTTTTCCCTGACTTGGGAGGGGGAGTCAATGTGCGGACGGTCTCGTAGGGTGGGCAAAGCGAAGCGTGCCCACGTCTTGCCTATTTGATGGAAAGACGTGGGCACGGCGCAAGAGCGCCTTTGCGCATCCTACGGGACTTTGCCAAGCCTACGAGACTTACCGTTACGTAACCTTGTCGGTTATGTGATCCTGTAAGCCGTCTGCCCGCGGAATTTAACTCTCCGCTGGCTGTTCTCCTCAGTGAACTGGTACAACCGAATCATGGCCACGACCGCGCTTTCACGATTGCCCGAACTCGTCCGCTCGACCAGCGCGCGGCAGGTGCGGCTGGTCTGCGGCGTCATCCTGTTCGCTTACGTGGTCAGCCATTTCCTCAACCATGCGCTCGGCAACATCTCGGTCGATGCCATGCAGGTCGGGGTCTATTACCACACCGCGTTCTGGCAGTTCCTCCCTGTTACGATCGTGTTCTATGGCGCGGCGTTCACCCATATGGGTCTTGGCGTCTATGCGCTGTACCAGCGCCGCCAGTTCCGCTGGCGGACGATCGAGCCGCTCCAGCTGGTGCTGGGCCTGAGCATCCCCGCGCTGGTGATGGCGCATGTGATCGGCATCCGGCTGGGCCAGGTGCTGTACGATCACGAGAAGCTCTATCCGCAGGAGCTCTATCTGTTCTTTGTCGTGGCCCCCGGCCGGCTCTGGACGATGACGATCCTGCTGATCGTTGCCTGGGTCCACGGTTGCATCGGCATCTATTTCTGGCTGCGGCTGAAGCCATTCTTCACGCGCGCGGCACCCTATTTGCTCGCAGCCGCCGTGCTGATCCCGACGCTGGCGCTGCTCGGCATCTACCAGGGTGGCCGCAGTGTCGCCGCGGACAGCGAGGACAGCGATTGGCGCCGGCAAAATTACACGCAGCGCGAGGTCGGCACGTTCGCACAGGCCGATACGCTCGACCGCATCACCGGCGGACTGACGATCGGTTACTTCGGCCTGCTCGGGCTGGTGATGCTGTCACGCGGGGTGCGCGGCTGGCGCGAGCGGCGCGGCGGCACGATCGCGCTGTCCTACGGCAACGGCAAGACGGTGCGCGTGCCCAAGGGTCTCTCCGTCCTGGAAGCGAGCCTGCGCCACAATGTGCCGCATGCCAGCGTCTGCGGCGGCCGCGCCCGCTGCTCGACCTGCCGCATCCGCATCATCGGCGACCACGGCGCCCTGCCCGAGCCCTCGCAGCGCGAGGCCTTCGTGCTGGCCCGCGTCGGGACCGCCGATCCCTCGATCCGGCTTGCCTGCCAGCTGCGGCCGAACTGCGATCTCTCCTTCTTCCAGCTGTTCATGCCGCAAATGCTGGCGGCCAACGCCCAGGCGTCCTCGCCCGCGCGAATCGGCCAGGAGCGCTATCTCGTCAGCCTCTTCGTCGACATGCGCGGCTCGACGCAGCTTGCCGAGAAGCGGCTGCCGTTCGACACCGTGTTCATCGTCAACCGCTTCTTAGGTGCGGTATCGCAGGCCGTGATCGAGAATGGCGGCCAGCCGAACCAGTTCGTCGGCGACGGCATGCTGGCGCTGTTCGGCCTGACCAGCGATCCGCAAACCGCCTCCCGCCAGGCGCTCAAGGCCGTTGCCGGCATTGCGACCCATGTGGACGAGCTGAACGAGCTCCTGAGCCACGATCTGCGCCAGCCGATTCGCTTCGGCATCGGCGTCCATGGCGGCGAGGTCATCATCGGCGACATCGGCTATCGCGACCACATCGTGTTCACCGCGCTCGGCGATGCCGTGAACGTCGCCGCCCGGCTCCAGGACATGACGAAGACGCTTCAGTGCGAGGCCATCGTCTCGGACGAGGTCCGCCGCACCGCTGGTCTTCACGAGGATACGCTGCCGAAGCAGGAGGTCGCGATCCGCGGTCGCGACGAGCCGATGGTGGTGCGGGTGGTTGCCGACACCAGGACATTGTCCGCGATCATTGCCGGCGGCGAGCGCGCCGCCGCCTGATTCTTCACCTCTCCCGCATGCAGGGCGAGGGAGCACACCGTCCGACGCCGCCACAGCGCGGCTTCTCATCAACGTGTAACACCGCCCTGTTGCAGCGCAACGGCATGGGCTTGCTGCGAAAGCACGAATTGACTTCAACCTGGCGGTTGAGACAGATGAGCGCAGGTGTTGCGGTGATGACCGCGAACCAACGAAAAGCTCCGGGAGGAGACCTGAATGTTCGACCGACGCGACCTGCTCAAAGGAGCGGGCCTTGCCGCCATGGCGGCCACACTGAATTCCACCAAGGCGCTGGCCCTCGACACCGTTACCCTGCCCTTCGCCAATGGCGAGCGGCCGCTGGTGAAGTATCCGCAGAAGCGGCCAATGATCGGCTTGACCAGCCGGCCGCCGCAGCTCGAGACGCCGTTCGCCATATTCAACGACGGCCCGATCACGCCGAATAACGCGTTCTTCGTACGCTACCACCTCGCCGGCCTGCCCTACGATCTCGACCCTGACAAGTTCACGCTCGAGGTCAAGGGCAAGGTCGACAAGCCGCTCAAGCTGTCGCTGAAGGACATCCGCAAAATGAAGGCGACGGAGATCGTCGCCGTCAACCAGTGCTCCGGCAACAGCCGCGGCTTCTCGGAGCCGCGCGTCGCCGGCGGCCAGCTCGCCAATGGCGCGATGGGCAATGCGCGCTGGCGCGGCGTGCCGCTGAAGACCGTGCTCGAGATGGCGGGCGTGCAGGCCGGCGCCAAGCAGGTCGTGTTCGCCGGCATGGACGGACCGGTCAGCGACAAGACGCCCGACTTCGCCAAGGCGCTCGACCTCGATCATGCCACCAATGGCGAGGTGATGCTGGCCTACGGCATGAACGGCGACGATCTGCCGTTCCTCAACGGCTTCCCGCTGCGCCTGGTGGTGCCCGGCTATTACGGCACCTACTGGGTCAAGCACCTCAACGAGATCACCGTCATCGACAACGTCTTCGACGGTTTCTGGATGAAGGGCGCCTATCGCATTCCCGATACGCCTGACAATTCGATCGAGCCTGGCACGACGCCGAAGGCGACGATCCCGATCAACCGCTTCACCATCCGCTCCTTCATCACCAGCGTGACCGATGGCGCCAAGCTGAAGGCGGGACGCACGACGCTGCGCGGCATCGCCTTCGACAGCGGCAAGGGCATCAAGGACGTCCAAGTCTCCACCGATGGCGGCAAGACCTGGACCTCCGCCAAGCTCGGCAAGGATTTGGGCAATTACTCGTTCCGCGAATGGAAGCTGCCCGTGAAGCTCGCGGCCGGGCAAGTCGAGCTCAAGGTGCGCGCCACCAGCAATTCCGGCGAGACGCAGCCGGACACGCCGCGCTGGAACCCGGCGGGTTATTTGCGCAACGTCGTCGAAACCACCCGCGTCACCGTGGCCTGAGGAGCATGATCATGCAGCGCACCGTTCTCCTCGCCGCCACGCTTGCCGTTATCACTGTGGCGGGTTCGGCGCTTGCCGCGCCGGTCAGTTACAAGACGCCGGACGAGGTGGCGGCCTTCAAGCCGGGGCCCAATCTCGAGGTGGTTCAGGGCAATTGCGCCGCCTGCCACTCGTCCGACTACATCGCCACGCAGCCGCCGATGAAGGACAAGAAAGGCTTCTGGCAGGCCGAGGTGACCAAGATGATCAAGGTCTATGGCGCACCGATTGACGATGCCGACGTGGGCAAGATCGTCGACTATCTGGCCGCGACTTATTGACGGCCTCAGGCGCAATTGACCGCGAAACGGGCAAAACCGGCAAAAACGCTGCGAAGTTGAGCGAATTTCGGCGAAATGCGGATGTGGTTTGATCTACCAAGCCCGCCACATTCCGCGTATCCTGTAGGACCGAACCGGCCGGTTGGCGGGGACTGGCGGTTCGTGATCTCGGAGGAAGACCCGCGGAGAAGTCGTGATGGCTAAAGGTACGGTCAAGTGGTTCAACCCGACCAAGGGTTATGGATTTATCCAGCCTGCGTCGGGCGGCAAGGATGTGTTCGTGCATATCTCGGCAGTGCAGAAAGCCGGCCTGTCCTCGCTCAATGAAGGACAGACGGTGGAATACGAAGAGATCGCAAACCGGGGCAAGACCTCCGCAGAGAACCTCAAAGTATAAGCCGCCAGCTTTTGCTGCCTCCCGGATTTGTCCGGGAGTGAGGCCAAGAAAATTTCAGAAGACGATCAGTGCATTCGACGACAGGCGTTGCGACTGCACACGATAGGCTATTTGCCTTGAGAGATCGCTGATCGACGCCGCAGCAATGACAATCGCGACCGCATGTGGTCAGCCCACCGGCAACGGTGCGTCGCGCTTGATCTCTTCCATCACCGCATAGGTGCGCGTCTCGCGCACGCCCGGCATCGACAGCAAGGTCTCGCCGAGGAAACGCCGATACGCGGTCATGTCCGCGAGCCGCGCTTTCACCAGATAGTCGAAGCCGCCTGCAACCATGTGACACTCCAGCACTTCGGGCGCGAGTTTGACCGCGCGCGCAAAGCGCTCGAAATTGTCGGGCGTGGTCTTGTCGAGCAGCACCTCGACGAACACGAGCAAGCCCAGCCCAAGCCGGTGCGGATTGAGCCGCGCCCCATAGCCCTCGACAAACCCCTCGCGCTGCAGACGCTTCAGCCGTTCGCCGACCGAGGTCGGCGACAGGCCGATGCGCTCGGCGAGCTCGACATTGGCGATTCGTCCATCCTCCTGCAAAATTGAGAGGATTTTCCGGTCGATCCGATCAAGTTCCATATTTTATACGGCCAACATATCCATACTCTTCATTTCCTAAGGCAAAATGGCTATCTTGTCTATCGAACTACGGTCATGTGGGCCTTATCCTGAACTTCAGCCACAGGACACGCCATGCCGAATATCCCGCCGCCCTTTTCCGCGCCCTACGCCCCTGATGATGCCGACATCGCCGCGCGGCTGTTTCCATCGGCGCATCTCGCCCCGCCGCAGGAAGCGCGGGTCGACCGCACGGCGACAAGGCTGATCGAGGCGATCCGCAAGCGCGACGACCGGATCGGCGGCGTCGAGGACATGCTGCGGGAGTTCGCGCTCTCGACCAAGGAAGGTCTCGCGCTGATGGTGCTGGCCGAGGCGTTGCTGCGCGTGCCGGATGCCCGCACCGCCGACCAGTTCATCGAGGACAAGCTCGGCGAGGGCGACTTCATCCACCACGAGACCAAGTCCACGGCGTTCCTGGTCAACGCCTCGGCCTGGGCGCTCGGCCTGTCGGCGCGCGTGATCCAGCCTGGCGAGACGCCCGACGGCACCATCGGCCGCCTCGTGAAGCGGCTCGGTGCGCCTGCGGTGCGCACCGCGACGCGCCAGGCGATGCGACTGATGGGCAATCACTTTGTACTGGGCGAGACCATCGAGCAGGCGCTTGAACGCGGCAAGCCGCGCTCCGGCCAGAAGCCCCGCTATTCATTCGACATGCTCGGCGAAGGGGCACGCACGGCTGAAGACGCCAAGCGCTATTTCGACGCCTATGCGAGCGCCATCGAGACCATCGGCAAGGCGGCAGGCAACCATCCTCTGCCCGACCGGCCCGGCATCTCCGTCAAGCTCTCGGCGCTGCATCCGCGCTTCGAGGCGATCAGCCGCGACCGTGTGATGCGCGAACTGGTGCCGCAACTGCTGGATCTGGCCCGGCGCGCCAAGGCGTATGACCTCAACTTCACCGTCGATGCCGAGGAGGCCGACCGGCTGGAGCTGTCGCTCGACGTAACCGCGGCCACGCTCGCCGATCCGTCGCTGGCTGGCTGGGACGGCTTCGGGCTCGCGATCCAGGCCTACCAGAAGCGCGCCAGCGCGATGATCGACTACATCCACGAGCTCGCGCGCGCCCATGACCGCATGCTGATGGTGCGGCTGGTCAAGGGCGCCTATTGGGACACCGAGATCAAGCGCGCGCAGGAGCGCGGGCTCGACGGCTATCCGGTATTCACACGCAAGGCGATGACGGATCTGAACTACGTCGCCTGTGCAGCAAAGCTTCTTGCCTTGCGGCCACGCATCTTCCCGCAATTTGCGACCCATAACGCCCTCACCGTCGCGACCGTGCTGGAGCTCGCCGGCGCTAGCTCCGGCTTCGAATTCCAGCGCCTGCACGGCATGGGCGAAGCGCTCTACGAGCAGCTCGCCAAGGATCACCCCGAGATCGCCTACCGCACCTATGCGCCGGTCGGCAGCCATCGCGATTTGCTCGCCTATCTGGTGCGGCGTCTTTTGGAGAACGGCGCCAACTCGTCCTTCGTGGCGCAGGCCGCCGACTATCGCGTGCCAGTCCCGGCGCTGTTGAAGCGTCCGGTCGATCTCATCATGCGGCCCGATCACGCCCGCCATGCTAAAATCCCGCTGCCGGGCGACCTGTTTGCGCCGGAGCGGCGTAATTCAAGGGGCATCGAATTCGGCGAGCGCGCGGCGCTCGATCGGCTGGTCGCGGACGTCAAGGACGTGACGCCTGATCTCAAGCCTGTCGCTGACGCAACGCCCGAGCAGGCGGGCGCCGCAATCGCCACTGCCAGCACGGGCTTTGCCGGATGGAGCCGGACGCCGGCGGCGACACGCGCGGCGGCGCTGGAGCAGGCTGCCCATCTGCTGGAGAGCCGCGGTGCGCATTTTATCGCGCTGCTGCAAGCGGAAGGCGGCAAGACGCTCGATGACGCGCTCTCCGAGCTGCGCGAGGCCGCCGATTTCTGCCGCTACTACGCCGCGCAGGGCCGAAAACTGTTCGGCTGCGAGACGGCGATGCCGGGACCGACCGGCGAGAGCAACGCGCTGGCCATGCGCGGCCGTGGCGTGTTCGTCGCGATCTCGCCGTGGAATTTTCCGCTGGCGGTCTTCCTTGGCCAGGTCACCGCGGCCTTGATGGCCGGCAACAGCGTCGTGGCAAAGCCCGCCGAGCAGACGCCACGTATCGCGCGCGAGGCCGTCGCCTTGCTGCACGAGGCTGGCATCCCCGCAAACGCACTGCATCTCGTCACCGGCGACGGCCGCATCGGCGCAGCGCTGACCGCGCACGCTGATATTGCCGGCGTCGTCTTCACCGGCTCGACCGAAGTCGCACGTCACATCAACCGGACGCTCGCCGCCAAGGACGGGCCGATCGTGCCGCTGATCGCGGAGACCGGCGGCATCAATGCCATGATTGCGGATGCGACTGCGCTGCCCGAGCAGGTCGCCGACGATGTCGTCACCTCGGCGTTCCGCTCAGCCGGCCAGCGTTGCTCGGCGCTGCGGCTGATGTTCGTACAGGAGGACGTCGCCGACCGCATGATCGAGATGATCGCGGGCGCGGCGCGCGAACTTAGGATCGGCGATCCCGCAGATATCGCGACTCATGTCGGTCCTGTCATCGATGCCGAAGCCAAGCAACGCCTCGACACCCACATCGCACGGATGAAGACGGAGGCGCGGCCGCATTTTGCAGGCACAGCGCCAGAGGGCTGCTTCGTCGCGCCGCACATCTTTGAGCTCCGGGATGCCAGCCAGCTCACTGAGGAGGTGTTCGGCCCGATCCTGCATGTGGTGCGCTACCGGGCCGAAACCCTCGAACGCGTGCTGCAGGCGATCGCGCGCACCGGCTTCGGGCTGACGCTCGGCATCCACTCCCGCATCGACGACACGGTCGAGGCCATCATCGACCGCGTTCAGGTCGGCAACATCTACGTCAACCGCAACATGATCGGCGCCGTGGTCGGCGTGCAGCCCTTTGGCGGCAACGGCCTGTCCGGAACCGGCCCCAAGGCCGGGGGTCCGCATTATCTGACGCGCTTCGCCACCGAGCAGACCGTGACGATCAACACGGCCGCGGCCGGCGGCAACGCCGCGTTGCTTGCGGGAGAGGAGTAAGGCCTTGCACCGGGCGCCGTTGCATCCGGGCAAGACATCGGTCTAATGGCTCCCAGACTTGCCCGCGCCAATTCCAGCCGGCGGGAAACAACAAGAGCGAGGGAGCAACGCCGCGATGGAAAAAGGCATTTTTGCAGGGCTCAAGGTTCTGGACTGCGCGAGCTTCATCGCAGCGCCCGCGGCGGCCACCGTGCTGTCCGATTTCGGCGCCGATGTCATCAAGATAGAGCCGCCCGGCGCCGGCGATCCCTACCGCAATCTGCCCAACCTGCCCGGCTATCCCACCGGCGAGCACAATTTCGCCTGGCTGCTCGAGGCCCGCAACAAGAAGAGCCTGGCGCTCGACCTCTCCAAGCCCGAGGCGCAGGCCGTGCTTTACAAGCTGGTTGAAGAGGCCGACGTCTTCATCACCAACATGCCGCCGCCGGTACGGACCAAGCTCGGCATCACCTATGACCATCTCGCCCATCTCAACGACCGGCTGATCTATGCCTCCTTCACCGGCTATGGCGAGAAGGGCGAGGAGGCCAACAAGCCCGGTTTCGACAGCAACGCCTATTGGGCGCGCTCCGGCCTGATGGATCTTGTCCGCGCCGACACCGACACGACGCCGGCCCGTTCGGTCGCCGGCATGGGCGACCATCCCTGCGCCATGGCGCTGTACAGCGCGATCGTCACCGCGCTCTATCAGCGCGAGAAGACCGGCAAGGGCTCGCATGTCGCCTCCAATCTGATGGCCAATGGCGTGTGGGCCGCGAGCGTGCTGGCGCAGGCAAAACTCTGCGGCGCCAAGTTCGGCGAGCGGCGCCCGCGCGAGCGTGCGCTCAATGCGGTCGCCAACCATTATCAGTGCAAGGACGGCCGCTGGCTGATCCTGTCGCTGCTCAGCGAGGAGAAGCAGTGGCCGACGCTGGCCAAATGCCTCGGACGCGAGGACCTGATCAACGATCCGCGCTTCGCCACCAAGCCCGACCGTCACGCCCGCTCGGTCGAGCTCATCAAGATTTTTGACGAAACCTTCGCCACCAGGGACCTCGCCGAATGGCGCAAGATCCTCGATGGCAACGGACTGGTGTTCGGCATCGTCGGCATTTTGGACGACATCCCGAACGACAAGCAGATGCTCGACAACGAGGTGCTGGTGCCGTTCGAGAACGATACCATGCTCACCATCAACTCTCCGATCTGGATCGACGGCACCAAAAAGGTGCAGCCGCGCAAGCCGCCCGGCGTCGGCGAGCACAGTGACGAGATTTTGCGTGGCGCGGGATACGACGAAGCCGCGATCAAAGAGCTGCGGGCGAACGGGGCTGTGGGGTAACGATCCGACGATCTCGATATAATCTCACGACCACATTCGCGCGCGAGGTCCCATGCCCACTTATCGCCTGCACCACTTCCCTGAATCCGGCAATAGCTACAAGCTGGCGCTGATGCTGACGCTTTGCGGCGAGACGTTCGAGCCGGTCTGGACCGATTTCGGCGGCGGCGTCACGCGCACGGCGGATTGGCGCAAGACCGTCAACGAGATGGGCGAAATTCCCGTGCTCGAGGTCGACGGCGTGAAGATGACGCAGACCGCCCCTCTCCTGCTCAAGCTTGCCGAACAGTATGGGCGTTTCGGTGCCGAGACCGAAGCCGAAAAATTCGAGCTGCTGCGTTGGCTGTTCTGGGACAACCACAAGCTCACCGGCTACATGGCAACCTACCGCTTCATGCGGGCCTTCACCGAAAAGAACGATCCGCACGTGCTGAAGCATTTTCGCCGGCGGCTCGACGACTTCCTCGGCATTCTCGACGGTCATCTGCAACACAACGCGTTTGCGATCGGCACCAAGCCAACCGTCGCCGACATCTCGATGATGGCCTATCTGCACTATCCCAGCGACGAGCACGGCTTCGATTTCGCCGCGAGCCATCCCGCCATCCACGCCTGGCTCGGGCGAATGGCCACGCTGCCCGGCTGGAAGCCGGCGTATGAGCTCTTGCCCGGCAAACGGATGACGAATTACGCGAAGTGAGGGCGCCGCTTATCTCAGCGCCAGCCAGCCGAGCGTGAACAGGATGCCGCCGATGATGACGACCACCGCGACCGCCGTGGTGCTGACGCGGATGCTGCCGGCGACTTGCTTGGCTTCCTCATTCTGCGCGATCTCGCGATTGCGCTCCTTGTTGGCGTCGCTGGTATCCGTCATGAATCATCCAAATCGCTTGTTGGCTGACGCATGACCTCGGGATCATGCGCTAACGCGTCTTGATGAAGCACATGCCAATGCGGCTCGAAGCCGCCGCAGCCTGACAGGTGAGACCTTTAGCACAGGTCCATGACGTAAAACTCTTGTCGGCCGTTCCCGATCCCTCGTTTTGCAGGGAACAATGCGCGCCCCAGCCGTCCTGATATTCGGTGCCGGCAAGCTCCGCGCTGCCGCGTGTCTGCGGCCGGCTGGCAAATCCGCGTGAAAAATCAGGACGTTTGCCGCTAGCAAAGGCGGTCAGGATGTCACGGCGGCGGAGCTGGTCACCAAAGAAATGCGGCGAGGCCGGCACGATGGTGGCGTTCGATGCCCCCTCCGTCAGCCAATCCACGCCGGGAAAATGGAAGCCGCCGATGCCGCGAGTCTGGTGGCAGCCGGAGCAGGTGACATCGTTGAGGCGGCGCTGGAAGCCCGCGACCGAGCGGATGTTCTCCATCGCGATGCCGCGCGCGGCCGCCTGCTTCAGCGCGCCGACGACGTCGTTGTCGGTGAATACAGGGTCGCTGTTGCCCTCGCCTTCAACCAAGCCGAACTCAGGCTGCAACGTCGAGGCATCGAGCCCCGCAGGTGTCAGTGCCACGGCCGCCTTGGCGAGATATTTCTCCGGAATCAGCACCGTGCCGCGATCGAACTCGCGCAGATTCGCGGGCTCGAGCAGCCACGCCTTGAAGTCGCGCCGGAGCGCGTCATCAGCCAGGATGCGGTCGCGGTCGATCTGGTTCTCCAGTGTCGATTCCACGAAGGTCTTCGTGGCGGCGTCGTATTTGAACACCTTGAGCAGATAGTCGGAGCGGAAATCGTGCAGCGCTGATTTCGGCGCGATCGAGATCTGGATATTGGTCTCGATGCGGTCGACCATCGCATCGTAAGGCCCAGTGCGGCTGCCGATCAGTCCTTGCCAGTCGCCATTGTCGAGCCAGCGCCGCGCCACCTCGGCGCAGGTGATGGCCTTGCCGCTCGCGTCGGCCTGGCGCGCATCGCGCGCCTTCATCACCAGGTTGAACGTCATCGGCAGGCGCGTCGCGGTGCTGCCGCCATCCGGCCCGGGACCGAACCGCGCCAGACGATAGATCAGCCGAATCTCGCCGCAGGACTCCTCAGACACGTAGGCGCGGTCCATGCGGTTAACGATGCCGGCCAGCACGAAGCGCGTGCTGGCGGATTTCAGACTGAAACGATCGAACAGCTGGACGTCGAAACCGTCGCCGACGCCGATGGTCTCGCTCGGCACCGACTGCTTGTGCTGCGCGATGTAGCGATCGAACTCCGTATCGATTGCGGGGAGAATCTCCTTGAGCTGCGGCAGCGACGCGAACAGCTGGTCGCTGGTCAGGGGAACAGTCGCGTTCCGCTCGGGCTCTAACAGGCGCGAGATTGACAGCGCATCGCTCTGGTCGAGCTTCTTCAGGAGATCGGGGTCGATGATCGCGGTGCCGCGCGCGAGCGGCGCATTCTCCGCTGCAGAGAGCGATAGGACGCCGCCCAATAACAATATGGCAGCCAGGAGAATTCGCAGCGCGCGGCTCATGCCTCCAATAACACCGCGCCTGACAGCCTATTCAAGTAAAAAGGCGCTTCACGCGGTGGTGAAGCGCCTTTTCGCAAGTCGTTTATCGGACGCTTAGCGCGCGACGATCAGGCCCTTGGGTGTGACCACCACCCAGCGACCGTCCTGGCGCCGGATCGCATCGACGCGGCCGAGACCGGGGATGGGATCGCCGGCATAGACTTCGTACAGGCCGCCCCGGCCTTCGATCAGGGCACCGCCATTGGCGACGTCGCGAAGCCTCCAGCCGTCGATCGTCGGCAGGCGGCCGACTTCGGTCTTGGGCGCGGCGGGCGTGGGGGGCACGGGAGCCGGCGCAGCCGTCGCGACCTGGGTCGGGGCCGGCGCGATCGTGCCAGTGGTCTCCTTCGCAGGCGCCGCGGCGGCGGCGGCCGGCACGGGGGCGGCAGCAGGCGGTGTGGCGCGGAGCTTGTCGACGGTCTCGGACAGTTTTGCCAGCTTGGCCAACGGTTCGGCCTGCGCTTTCTCGAGCTTGTCGAGGCGGTCGTTGGCGCGGTTGAACTGGCTGAGGCCGGTCTTCGAGGTGTGCTCGACATTGGCCTTGAGCGCAACCATGTCGGCATCGATCCGCGCGACGGAGGCGTCCAGCGCGCTGGTATCGGCGACCTGCGCCGAAGCTGGCGTCGGGCTGGCTGCGAAGTGCATCATGCCGGCGGTCGCAAGCGCGCCGCTGATGGCGCCGACGCAAGCCGCAATCGCGACGACCGCGGCCATCGCCGACAGGCGGCGCTTGTTGCCGGTGTCACGCACCTCGTCTGGCTTGACATGCGGGGCGAACTCTTCGCGGTCCCAGGACCGCTCCGAGGGCGCCATGACGATGAGCTTACCGGGCTTTGCCTCGGCTTTGGCCTCGGGCTTGGGTTCGGCCTTCGCCTCGAACTTGGGGACCACGATCCCCGAAGACTCGATCTTTGGCGGCTCGACCTTTGGGGCATCCGCCTTGACCGGATCAGGCTTGGGCGGCGTCTCATGGTCGGGGGCGATCGAGGGGGCCTCGATGCCGGCGGCGGCGTCAACGGCGCCAGTCCGGTCGTTCGCTCGGTCATTGGTCTCTTGGCCGGCCAGGTCGGACATTGGTTCGCTCACGGCTCAAATACTCCAGTCTGGATTGACCTTTTGGTAACTTTCATTGCTTGCGAATTCCTTACCTCGGGACCCGCTTACCGAAATTTTAGGAACTCGTCCGAGGCCGAATTGGGTCGGGAAAGTGGAACCGGCGTGGCGGCGTGCAACAAATCGTCAACCGATGCTGCCCTGCGGCAGGCTGCCTGTTTAGCCGAAGGCGTTGTTTGCCCGTCGCGGTTCCGCGGCTAACATGGCGCATCCCGTCAGCCAGAAGGGCGTTTGGGGGTGCCATGACAATCGAAAAGTGCATCAACGCGTTTGATGTGGATGACGTCATCTTCGAGGAGGGCTCGACCGGTCGCGAGCTGTTCGTGGTGCTCGACGGCGAGGTCGAGATCGCCAAGATGAACGGCGCCAGCAAGACCAGCATCATCAAGCTCGGCAAGGGCGAGTTCTTCGGCGAGATGGCCGTGATCGATGGTTCGGCGCGCTCGGCGACCGCGATCGCGTCGGCGCCCAACACGCGCGTGATGCGGATCAACCACGCACGCTTCGTCTATCTTGTCAGCCAGCAGCCGGCATTCGCACTGATGGTGATGGATGCGCTGTCGAAACGCCTGCGCGCCTCCAACGCAGTCACCTACCGGGCGGCGCAATCATGAGCGAACGCAAGCCGACCGCAT
This sequence comes from Bradyrhizobium zhengyangense, assembly GCF_022012435.1. Taxonomy (GTDB): domain Bacteria; phylum Pseudomonadota; class Alphaproteobacteria; order Rhizobiales; family Xanthobacteraceae; genus Bradyrhizobium; species Bradyrhizobium zhengyangense. The sequence goes on along the minus strand of NZ_JAKLUA010000007.1, from coordinate 387,345 downwards.
TCCCGATCCTGATGAAGAACGACATTTGCTCGCTGATCCAGGCCGCCGATGACGTCTATCAGATCCGCTTCTCCAACCGCGCGGCCAACGCCTATCTCATACGCGGTTCGGCGCGCACCATCCTGATCGATGTCGGCCTGTCCTCGAACTATCCGGCGATGGTGGAGTGCCTGACCTTCGCCGGATGCCCGCCCGAAAAGATCGACATGGTGGTGCTGAGCCACGAGCATCTCGACCATATCGGCGCGGCCTGGCATTTCAACGAGCGCCGCACCTATGTCGCCGCCCACAGGCTCGCCGCCAACAAGATCATGCTGCGCGACGACTTCTCGATGCTGCGCAAGATGTTCAACGAGCCGGACGTGCCTGTTAATATCGACATCTGGCTCGAGGAAGGCAATCTGATCGACCTCGGTAATTTCCGGCTCAACGTGATGTACACGCCGGGCCATACATCGGCCTGCATCACCCTGTTCGAGCAGGACAAGGGCCTCTTGTTCGCCGCCGACACCTTGATGCCTGGCGGCGTGATGGGCGGCGTGTTTGGCTCGGGCAGCATCGCCGACTACATCCAGTCGCTGGAACGCATCAAGGGGCTGAACACCAAGATCCTGCTATCGGGGCACGGACGGCTGTCGGACACGCCGCAGGACGACGTGCGCATTGCCATCGCACGCTCGCACGGGTTATTGGAAGATACCGCGCAATTATTCGACGCACTGGACGCGCGCTCGAATTTCGAGCCGATCATGCAGTCGGTAAGGGATCTGAACAAGCTGGATGATTAGTTGGCGGGCAACTCTGCCAGCCCCCGGCTCACATCACCACCGGCTTATCCGGCAGCTCATTCGGATGCGGCCCCGACGGCGGAAAGTGCTTCGCCAGCTCCCGCGACACCGCCGCGATGCCGGCGATCACGCCGCGCTCGAACCGGCCCGCGCTGAACTCCGCCTCCATTGCGCGGCAGATCGCCTCCCAGCCGGCGGCGCCCACCTTCGCGTCGATGCCGCGGTCGGCGATGATCTCGACGTCGCGGTCGGCAAGCAGCAGGTAGATCAGAATGCCGTTGTTATGCGCGGTGTCCCAGATGCGCAAATGCGAGAACATATCGAGCGCGCGCTCGCGGGCGTGCTGATTGCGGAACAGCGGCCGGCCGTCGAGCGCGCCTTCGACGACGAAGCGGACCTGACCGGAATGCGTCGTTTCGCTTTGCTTGATTGCATGCTCGATGCGGTCGAGCACATCGTACGGAAACACTTGCTTCGCGCGCCAATGGTGCTGAAGGAGATGCCTGGTGATACGCCCGATGCCCATGACTACCAGCTCCCCGAGGCGCCGCCGCCACCAAAGCTGCCGCCGCCTCCGCTGAAGCTGCCGCTGTCACTGGATGATGAACCGCTGCTCCAGCCTCCGGACGAGGAGCCGCTCGACCACGACCCGCCGCGCGAGGGCCCTGTGGATGCCGGAAACAGATCGGCAATGAAGGACAAGACGAAGCCGATGATCCCGGCGAGCAAGGCCAACGCCCCGGATCCGAGAATGAGCAGCGCCAGGATTCCGATCACGCTCCCGGTCGCGACCGAGCCCAGCAATCGTCCCAGCAGCGTGCGCAAAAATCCGCCGACAACGAGCGAGGCAAACAGGACGAACGGGACCGCCGGCCCGATGTCGTCCAGATTGGCAAAGTTCACGCTGCGCGAGGGAGCCGGCAGCGGTTCGCCATCGACGACGCGCATCATCCGCTCGGCCCCCGCGGAGATGCCGCCGGCGAAATCGCCCTCGCGGAATTTCGGCGTGATGACCTCGTCGATGATCCGACGCGACGTGACGTCGGTGAGCGCACCTTCCAGGCCGTAACCGACCTCGATGCGCAAGTGCCGGTCGTTCTTGGCGACCACCAGGATCGCGCCGTCGTCGACCTTCTTGCGGCCGATCTTCCACGCTTCCGCGACACGGATCGAGAACTGCTCGATCGTCTCCGGGTCCGTCGTCGGCACGATCAGCACCGCGATCTGGCTGCCCTTGCGCTTTTCGAAATCGCCGAGCTTTTGCGACAGTGCGGCGATATCGCTGCCCGACAGCGTGCCGGTCCGGTCGACCACGCGGCCGGTGAGCTGGGGGACAGCGACGTCGGCGAGGGCGGGCAAAGCCCAGCCAAGCAGCAGTGCAAGCAGGATGGCCCTAGTTGCGCGCATCGGAGCCGAACGCGCTTACTTCGACGGCGCGGGCCCGTTGAAATCGACCTTCGGCGCGGTCGAGATCTCCTTTTCGTTCTCGACCGTGAAGTTGGCCTTCTCCTTGTAGCCGAACATCATCGCCGTGAGATTGCTCGGGAAGGAGCGAATGGTGACATTATAGTCCTGCACCGACTTGATGTAGCGGTTGCGCGCGACCGTGATACGGTTTTCGGTGCCCTCGAGCTGCGACATCAGATCCTTGAACAGCGCATCCGACTTCAGCTGCGGGTAATTCTCCGTCACCACGAGGAGGCGCGACAACGCGCTGGAGAGCTCGCCTTGTGCTGCCTGGAATTTCTGCAAGGCGGCGGGATCGTTCAGGACCTCGGGCGTGGCCTGGATGCTGCCGACCTTGGCGCGGGCGTTGGTGACGCCAAGCAGCACGTCCTTCTCCTGCTGCGCGAAGCCCTTCACCGAGTTGACGAGGTTGGGCACGAGATCGGCGCGGCGCTGATACTGGTTCACCACCTCGGACCAGTTGGCCTTGATCTGCTCATCCTGGCTCTGGATCGCGTTGTAGCCGCAATTGGTGAGGCTGAGCGAGGCCAGCGCCGCCAGCACGGTCAGGATCTTGCGCATCAAATTTCTCCCGGTGGAATCGGCCTGCAAACTATCAGATCGAGCGCATACAACGCCAGATGTCCCAGCGGACGGCGCGACAAGCAGCCGGCTGACGCAAGCCCCTTGCCTATCACCACGCGACATAGTCAACTCTTGGCAAGCAAGACGTCTTGGCCAACAAGACGAAGAATACAGGGAGGCGCGCCATGTCCTCGTTCGAGACCATCCTGGTGGAGCGGCCGGAGCCGGCGATCGCCCGGATCGTGATGAACCGGCCGGACGCGCGCAATGCGCAGAACCTGCAAATGACCTACGACCTCAACGCCGCCTTCGACGCCGCAGTACAGGACGATGCGGTCAAGGTGATCATCCTTGCCGGCAATGGGCCGCATTTCTCGTCCGGCCACGATCTGCGCTCCGGGGCCAAGAATGCCGCCGGCATCGATTTTCCGCCGATAGGAAATTGGGGCGGCTTTGCCGAACCAAACGCTCACGGCCGTTTTGCGCGCGAGCAGGAAATATATCTCCAGATCACGCGGCGCTGGCGCAATCTCGCCAAGCCGACCATCGCGGAAGTGCACGGCAAATGCATCGCCGGCGGCCTCATGCTGGCGTGGGCTTGCGACCTCATCGTTGCCAGCGACGATGCGCAGTTTTGCGACCCCGTCGTGACGATGGGCGTCTGCGGCGTCGAATGGTTCGTGCATCCCTGGGAGCTCGGCCCGCGCAAGGCCAAGGAATTCCTGTTCACAGCCGACAGCTGGAGCGCGCAGGAGGCGCATCAGCTCGGCATGGTCAATCAGGTCGTGCCGCGCGCGGAACTGTCTACGCGCGTGCTGGAGCTGGCGCGGCGGATCGCGTCAAAGCCGTCCTTCGCGCTGAAGCTGACCAAGGAAGCCGTGAACCGCTCCGTCGATGTGATGGGCCAGCCGGCTGCGATCGACCAGGCCTTTGCGCTGCATCAGCTCTGTCACGCCCACAATCTACAGGAGTTCGGCATGGTGGTCGATCCATCCGGACTGCATCCCTCCGTGCGCAAGCCGGCAGCCGCGGAGTAGACGCCATGGATCTCAATCTCAGTGACGAGCAACGGCTGCTGCGCGAGAGCGCCGATCGTTTCGTGACCGAAAGTCACGATGCCGACCATCGTCGCAAGATGGCGAGCGATCCGCTCGGCTTCAGCCCTGCGGTGTGGAAGCAGTTCGCCGAGCTGGGCTGGCTGGCGCTGCCGATCCCGGAAGAGTTTGACGGGCTCGGCGGCGGGCCGGTCGAGATCGGCATCTTGATGGAAGCGTTTGGTCGCGGGCTGGTGTCCGAGCCCTATATCGCGACGGTCGTGCTTGGCGCCGCGCTGATCGAGCGATGCGGCAGCACGGCGCAGAAGCAGGCGAGCCTGCCCAAGATCGCGGACGGCTCGATGAAGCTCGCCTTCGCGCATTCCGAGCGCGCCGCGCGGTTCGATCTCGCCAAGGTCGCGACATCAGCCACCAAGACGGCGCAGGGCTGGCGCCTCGCCGGCAGCAAGATCGCCGTGCTCGACGGCCATCCCGCCGACGAGATCATCGTCTCCGCGCATCTGCACGATCATCACGGACCGTCGGGGCGCATCGGCCTGTTTCTGGTGCCGGCAACGGCGCAGGGCCTTGCGATCTCCGACTATCCGCGCCTCGGCGGCGGGCGCGCCTGCAACATCGAGCTGTCCGACCTGCATTTGCCGGAGGACACGTTGCTCGGCGACGGCAAGGACGCGCTGCCCGCGATCGAATGGGCCGTAGATCGCGCCATGGCTGCGCTTGGTGCGGAAGCCGTCGGCATCATGCAGACGCTGCTCGACACCACGCTCGAGTACACCAAGATCAGGAAGCAATTCGGCCGGCCGCTGTCCGCCAATCAGGTGATCCGCCATCGCCTCGCCGACATGGCGATCCAGGTCGACGAAGCCCGCTCGCTGGCGCTGCGGGCCGCGTTGAAGGCCGATAGCGCACCAGTCGAGCGGGCCCGCGCAGCTTCAGCCGCGAAGGCGAAGATCGGCAAATGCGGCCGCTTCGTCGGCGAGCAGTCGATCCAGCTCCACGGGGGCATGGGCGTCACAGACGAGCTTGAGGTCGGCGCCTATTTCAAGCGGCTTGTCGCATTCGACACGCTGTTCGGCGGCAGCGCGCACCATTATGCCCGCCACGCCCAGCTTGGACGCGGCACCGTTTCAGCTTGAGAGGAGCGCATCATGGACCTGTCGTTCAATGCCGAAGAGCGCGCCTTCCAGAGCGAGGTGCGCAGCTTCATCGCGAAGAATCTCACCGAGGAGATGAAGCGCGCCACCGCGCTGACGCCGTCGGTGTTCTCCGACCCCGACATCGGCATGGCCTGGCAGCGCGCGCTGCACAGCCGCGGCTGGGGCGCCCCGGGCTGGCCGGTCGACCACGGCGGACCCGACTGGACGCCGGCGCAGCGCTGGATCTTCGAGAGCGAATGCGCGCGGGCCGGCGTGCCGAATGTGAATGTGATGGGAGTGAAGATGGTCGGCCCCGTCATCATCGGATTCGGCAGCCCTGAGCAGAAGAATTTCTATCTGCCGCGGATTCTCTCCGGCGAGGATTATTGGTGCCAGGGCTATTCGGAGCCGGGCTCCGGCTCCGACCTCTCCTCGCTGAAGACACGGGCGGTGCGCGACGGTGACGACTACATCATCAACGGCACCAAAATCTGGACCACGCACGCCCACCATGCCAACCGCATGTTCGCGCTGGTGCGTACCAGCGATGGCCCGCGGCAGCAGGACGGCATCAGTTTTATTCTGATCGACATGAAGACGCCTGGCATCACGACGCGCCCCATTCTCACCATCGGCGGCGACCACGAGGTCAACCAGGTGTTCTTCGACGACGTGCGCGTGCCCGTCGCCAACCGCGTCGGCGAGGAAGGCAAGGGCTGGACCTACGGCAAATATCTGCTCGAGTTCGAGCGCGGCTCGGGCATTGCCTCGGCCAAACTGCGTGAGGGGCTGCGTGCGATCACCGAGCTTGCGGAGTCCGATCTCACAGGACGCGCCATCGACAGCCCCGACATCGCGACGCGCATCTCCGAGGTCGAGGTCGACATCGACGCGCTTGAAATGACGGAGCTGCGCGTGCTTTCGGCGCTACAGACCGGGCAGAATCCCGGCGCGGTCTCATCCATCCTGAAGCTGCGCAACAGCGAGATCCGGCAGGCCGTAACGCGGTTAGGGGTCGACGTGATCGGCCATGACGCACTCGCCGTCGAGCCGATGCGCCCGCTCTACAAGCTCAACCACGAGCCTGCGCTGCCCGAGGACATGCTGACGGCGGTGCCCGAATATCTCAATGGCCGCGCCTATACGATCTTCGGCGGCACCTCGGAGATCCAGCGCGATATCATCGCGAAGATGATGCTGGGGATTTAGCCCGAACTATCGCTGCAATCTCCTTCGCCGGAACGACACTGAGTATGCGGCGGCGGCCGGACGCGACTAACTCGCCTTCGCGTCCTTGATCGCCTTCCAGATCTTCTGCGGCGTCAGCGGAGTATTCAGCTGAGTGATGCCGAGTTCAGCGAGCGCGTCCATCACGCCGTTAGTGACGCAGGGCGGGCCGCCGATGGCGCCGGATTCGCCGCAGCCCTTGGCACCGAGCGGATTGGTGCGGCAGGGCGCGGAATCATCCAGCGTCACCACGATCGGCGGAACGTCGTCGGCGCGCGGAATGCAATAGTCCTGATAGCTCGCGGTGAGCAGCTGACCATCGGCATCGTACGACACGCCTTCGTACAAGGCCTGGCCGATGCCTTGCGCGACGCCGCCATGGATCTGCCCTGTCACCAGCATCGGATTCACGGCAACGCCAACATCGTCGACGGTGGTGTAGCGCACGACCTTGGAGACGCCGGTCTCAGGATCGATCTCGACCTCGCAGATATGGGTGCCGTTCGGCCAGCTCGGCCCGTCGACCTCACCCTCGGAATCGACGCTGAGCTTCGCGCCGGTTTCCTTTTCGGCGAGATCGAACAGGCTGATGCGACGATCAGTGCCGACCACGGTGAGCATGCCGCCCTGGTATTCGATGTCCTCGACCGAGGTCTCCAGCACGTTGGCCGCCTTCTCGCGCGCCTTCTGGATCAGATCGTTGGAGGAGACCGCCACGGCCGTGCCGCCGACGAACAGCGAGCGCGAACCAACGCTGCCAAAACCCATCGCGAGATCCGTGTCGCCCTGCACGACGTCGATCTTGTCCATGGCGATGCCGAGCGTGTCGGAGATCATCTGGGTGTAGGTGGTCTGCAAGCCCTGCCCCATCGCCATGGTGCCGGAATGCAGCACGACGCGGCCCTGCGAGGTCGCTTGCAGCGTGACCTTCTCGGTGTGAGCGCGGCCCCCGGTCCATTCGATGTACGAGGTGAGGCCACGGCCGTAGAGCAGGCCCTTCTTCTTCGCGGCCTTCTTGCGCGCGGCAAATCCGTCCCAGTCCGCAAGCTTCACGGCGCGATCGAGCATGTGTGCGAAGGCGCCGGAATCGTAAACCTGACCGGCGGCATTGGTGTAGGGCAGCTGCGCCGGCTTGATGTAGTTCACTTTCCGGATCGCACGCGGATCCATGCCGATTTTTCGCGCGGCAGCGTCAAACAGGCGCTCGACGATGAAAACGGCTTCAGGTCGACCCGCGCCACGATAGGCGCCGACCGGCGCGGTGTGGGTCATCACCGACTTGACCTCGAAATGCACCAGCGGCAAATCATAGACGCCGGTCTGCACGAACGGCCCGAGCACCAGCGGAATGATATTGGCCGCGCCGGAAGAATAGGCGCCGGTGCAGCCGATCGAGGTGACACGATAGGCCAGCACCTTGCCCTTATCGTCCAGTGCAAAGGAGGCGGTCGAGGTGAGATCGCGACCGTGGGTACCGCCGACGAATTCGTCGGTGCGGTCGCCGCGCCAGCGGATCTTCTTGTTCAGCTTGGTCGCGACATAGGCGACGATGCCGTCCTCGGGATAGACGTTTGTCTTCTGGCCAAAGCCGCCGCCGATATCGCCGACCAGCACGCGCACGCTGTCCTTGGGACGCTTCAGCACGGCTTCGGCGAGCACGTCGCGGGTCGAGGCCGGGGTCTGCGACTGCACATGCAGCAGCAGGCGGCCGGACTTCTTGTCGATCTCGGCAATGGTCGAGCGCGGCTCCATTGCCGACGGCACCAGACGCTGGCTGACGAGATCGAGCTCGACCGTGTGAGCGGCCTTGGCGAAGGCCTCGTCGACCTTGGCGGCATCGCCATAGCTCATTGCGCCGACGATGTTGTCGGGCGCCTCCGGCCACACCACGGGCGCGCCGGGTTTGACGGCTTCGACCGGATCGACCACGGCCGGCTGCACATCGTATTCGACCACGATCGCCTCGGCCGCGCTCTGGGCTTCCGCACGCGACGAAGCCACCACTGCCGCTACCGCCTCGCCGGTGTAACGCACGACGTCATGAGCGAGCAGTCGCCGCGGCGGCACGGTCATCGGCTTGCCGTCCGGGCGCTTGAAGATGCTCAGCGTCGGAATAGTGCCGACGTCGTCCTTGATCAGATCGGCGCCGGTGTAAATCGCGGTGACGCCGGGCATCGATGCGGCTGCGCTGGTGTCGATCGCGACGATCTTCGCATGCGCATGTGGCGATCGCAGCACGTGCAACCACAGCGCGCCGTCTTCCGGCTTGTCGTCGATGAATTGCCCCTTCCCGGTGAGCAATCGCTGGTCTTCCAAACGCTTGACGGGCTGGCCCGCTCCGAAACGCAAATTGCCGGGAAGAATGTTCATTCCGTAGGGTCCTCGAGATCTTAAATGCGGGCTGCCTTTTAGCGGACCAATTGAGGTCAGACCAGCGGCGGTTTCGTCCTGGGTGCCTTCGATTTCGTCATGCCCGGAATGACGATCAGGTCAGTTCTCGCAACGCCGCCTCCACCACCTTGCGCGCATCGGCCGTGAGCGAGGCCTGCGGCGGAACGGGATCGCCGACATCGTAGCCCTGGATCGCAAGGCCAGCCTTGATGCAGGCCGCAAGATTGAAGCGGGCGAAGGCCTCGTTGATGCGCCACAGCCGGCGCTGCAGTGCCATGGCCTCGTCCCAGCGGCCCATCTGGCAGAGATCGTAGAGCGCAACGCTCTGGCGCGGGATGATGCAGGCAGGTCCCGCCATCCAGCCGAGGCCGCCGATTAGCATCACGGCGGCCGGGATATGGGCGGAGGCCGAGAACACGCGCAAGGAATCGCCGCAGCGATTCATGATCGAGAGCAGCCGTCCGGTGTTGGTCGAGGCGTCCTTGATGTAGCCGATGCGCGGATGCTCGGCGAGGCGCGCGATGACGTCGAGGGTCAGGTCCGAGCGCTGGAATTGCGGATTGGTGTAGATGACGACGGGAATGTCCACGGCATCAGCGATGCTGCGGAAATAGGATTCGACCTGGGCATCATTGAGCGGGAAATACGCCTCGAGGATCGCCAGGATGCCGTCGACACCAAGCTTTTGATAGGCCTGCGCCTGCGCCACAGCATCGGCTGTCGAAGTGGAAGCGACGCCTGCCACTACGGGCACGCGGCCCTTTGCAGCCTCGATCGTGGTCTGCACCACTGCCATCCGCTGCGCGGCATTGAGATAGGCGAACTCGCCGGTCGAGCCCAGCGGCGTCAGCCCGTGCACCCCGGCGCCGATCAGGTCGTCGCAGAGCCTTGCGAGCACAGCAGTCCTCACCGTGCCGTCAGCGCTAACGGGCGAGACGAGATAGGGGAAGACGCCGCGAAAATCGGTCATGTCGGGAATAAATCCGGGGGAAGCTCAGTCCAGTCTGGCAGGCGCGCGGTCCATCGCGTGCTAGCATGGGGTCTTATTGCCAGCAAGCGATCGGCGTTCGAAGAGCGTATTTGTGGTTTTGGGATTTGTCCTGCAGCGTTGGCGGTTTTCGTTGTGCTGCGTCGGCCTCCTCGTCGTCGCGCTGGGCCCGTGCATGGCCGAAGCCGGTGAATGCCCCTCGCCGCAATCCGAGATCGCGACTGACCGTCCTGATGTGACCAATTCCAGCCTGGTCGTGCCTGATGGCAGTATCCAGATCGAGAATGGCCTCAACACATCAGGCCAGAGCGCCGGCAAAGGCTTTGACGGCAGCAACAGCCGTCTCCGTTTTGGTATCGCGCCCTGCCTCGAAGTGCTGGTTGATATTCCGAGCCATGTCGGACGGCTGACCGGCTCAGTCGACACCGGCTTTACCAATGTCACCCCCGCTGTGAAATGGCAGGTCAGCGGATTGCCGGCGAACCTTTCGGTGGTAGCAGGCGTCGGCCTGCCGACCGGCACACCCGCGATCACAGGCGCAGGCTTTCAGCCCTATCTGCAAGTCCCCTGGTCCTACGAGCTCGGCAGCGGCTGGGGCATCAGCGGCATGTTCACCAGCTTCTTCCGGCCATCGGATCTGACCAACCGCCAGACCACCGAAGCGACCTTCGTGGTCGAGCGGAAGGTTAGCGAGAAGCTGGCGCTGTTCGCCGAATATGTCAGCGACAGCCCGACGCGCGGCGCAAGCACGGCGCTGCTCAATGTCGGCGGTGGCTATCTCCTAGACCGGACCGAGCAAATCGATTTTCATCTCGCCTTCGGTCTCAACCGAAACTCGCCGGATTACATCGTCGGCATCGGCTATTCCTACCGCTGGGACAACATCATTGGCACGGCGGCGCGACCGCGGCTTTGGCATTGATCGATCATTGACGACTGCGTACGTCAGTCAGACTGACGTCTCGGCGCTCACAATCAAAAATACTTGACGCGATCTTATGCATCCTTTCGGTGTGAACGACTTCACATCGGACTCCGGCAGGCGGGTCTAGCGTCGCAGACGCTGCGGACAGAGAGCGCAGCGATCCCTTAGCGAGGAGTCAAGCCATGGAAATTTGCATCAACTTCGGTGGCCACCGGCATTGCTTCTTCCTGCCGATCTATCAGATCCCGATCAACTGGGGCAAGCCAGGCCCCGATCCCCACAACTACCCGGCCCTGTTCCAGGATGCGATGATCCTGGCGGCGGTGTCGAACGTGGCGAAACAGATCACCGACGAAAACGTGCGCAAATCCGTCGAGCAAGGCATCACAGCCGGTTTCCAGGCCGCACAGAAGCACGCCGGCGCCGACGTCTCGATCAACCCGGTGGCACGCGGCTGAACGTCCATCACTAACGATGCGGGGGTCGTTCGCCCCCGCGCCGTCCACCTCTTCGCAGCGACCATGAACCGAAACTGCTCATCGCCGTGTTCATGCGCCCAAAAACCGGCGAGCGAGCCTATCGCGAGCTCTGAGCAGGCCGCTTACACCTTCAGCAGCCGCACCCGTGTGCCCCAGGGATCGATCGCCTCGACGCCGTCGGGCAGCTGCGCGACGCGCGCACCACCCTTGCGCAGGCGCTCTTCCTGCGCGGCGAGGATGTCCTGCTTCTCCGTCACCAGCGAGAACCAGTCGAGCCCCGTCATGGCGTCGTCGCGTTGGCCGGCGCCCTCGCTCTGCCAGACATTCATGCCGAGATGGTGATGATAGCGGCCCGACGACAGGAACGCGGCGCCGCCACGGCTGCGGGTCGGGTCGAGGCCGACAGCGCCGTGGTAAAAGCCCTGCGCCTGCGCGAGATCGCCGACGCGCAAATGCATATGGCCGACGCGCAGGCCGTCCGGCGCCTTGGCATAATCACTGACGCGCGTGTTGGTCAGCGACAGCAGGTCCGGAATATTGAGCTCGTCGGTCGCCATCTTCACACTGCCCTCGCTCCACTGCCATTGCGAGGGATCGCGGTCGGCATAGACCTCAATGCCGTTGCCTTCGGGGTCGTCGAGGTAAACGGACTCGCTGACGAGATGATCGGCAAAGCCCGACAGTTTCACGCGATGCGAGGCGGCGTGGACCAACCAGCGCGCGAGGTCTTTTCGCGTCGGCATCAGGAAGGCGGTGTGATAGAGGCCGGCGGCATTGCGCGGCTCGATCGCGGCGTCGGGACGGGCTTCCAGCATCAGCAGCGTGATACCGGCCGTACCGAGCTTCGCGGCGCTGCCGGAGCGCTCCATCACGGTGAGCCCGATCACGTCGCGGTAGTAATCGGCCACCTTGTCGAGATTCTTCACCCGCAGCGTCACCATGCCGATCCGCATCGGCGTGCGGCTGGCATAGGTCGGCCCACCGCCTTGCGGATTGCCCTCGGCGCGCGCCGCGCCGGCCGCAGCCATCGCGAGCGAGCTGGCGCCGGCGAGTCGAAGCAGGGTGCGGCGGGTGAGGTCGATGGTCATCGGTCGGAGCTCGCTGAAAATCGTTTGGGGCCGTCAGGCGCAATTGGGAGATTGCTACACGTTCCCGTGAGGGGCTCCCAATCACATGTTCGTCGGCCGTGGCGAGATAAGGACTGGCCACCCGGCCAGTTTCGCAATTGCTCGCGAGGTACCAGATTGAGGACAGCTTAAGGAGCCTTCCATGACCGACCTCACCCCTCTCACCTCGCTGTCATCAGCGCTCGCCGATGTCGTGGCCCGCATCGCGCCGTCCGTCGTGTCAGTCCATTCGCATCGCTCCCGATCGACCGGCTTCGTCTGGAAGCCCGGTTTGATCGTCACCGCCGACGAGGCGCTGGCGGACGAGGGCGACGTCCAGATCGGCCTTCCCGACGGCAGCACTGTTTCCGCCTCGATCGTCGGCCGCGACCATACGACCGATATCGCCCTGCTGCGCGCTGATACCAGCGTCGCTCCGGTCAAGCTGGCCACGACCGTGCCTGCTTCCGGTGCGCTGTCCGTCGTGGTCGCCACCAACAGGGATGCGCCGAGTGCGGCGCTGGGCATGGTGTCCGTCTCAGGCCAGGCCTGGCGCTCCTTGCGCGGTGGCGAGATCGATGCGCGGATCGAGCTCGATGTTCGCCTGCGGCCCAGCCAGGAGGGCGGCCTTGCTGTCGATGCTTCGGGCGAGCCTTTCGGCATGGCCGTGCTCGGACCGCGGCGCGTGCTGGTGATCCCGACCGTGACGATCGAGCGCGTCGCAGCCCAGCTCGAGACGCGTGGCCGCATCGCGCGGGGATATCTCGGGCTTGGCCTGCAGCCGCTGCGGCTCGATGACGGCATCGGTGCGATGGTGATGAATGTCGACAAGACAGGTCCCGCCGCCACGGCCGGCATCCGCCAGGGCGACGTGATCGTGGCGGTCAACGACCAGAAGCTTTCCGGCGTGCGCGCGCTGTTGCGGACACTGGGACCTGCCAGCGTCGGCCGGGTGGTCGACGTCGCGGTCCGCCGTGGCGGCGAACCGGCGAGCTTCAGGGTCACGATCGGCGAGAGGCCCGAGGCGTGAGCGCGGACACCACGCCTGACATCGTGCTGACGCTCGAGATCGACGATCCAGCCCTGGCCGACCGCCTCGCGACGCTGCTCGGCAGTGTCGCGGGGCTTCGTCTTGCTGCGCCCGGCGAGACCGCCATTGCGACGATCGTCGCCCGCGATCCGCGCGTCATGCCCGAGGACATCGCGCTGACGCAGCGCGAGCTCGACGTGCTGGCGCTGATGGCCGAAGGCGCCTCCAACAAGATGATCGCACGTCAACTCAATATTTCCGTGCATACCGTGAAATTCCACGTCGGCTCGCTGCTCGACAAGCTGGATGCGACCGGTCGTACCGATGCGGTGGCGCATGCGGCGCGCCGCGGCGTGATCGAGCTGTGAGCAGCGCGCCTCAGGGGACACCGGCCGCCTCCGCCAGCGCGCGCATGCGGTCGGTATCGACAACGCGGCCGTGGCTGATGACGACGCGCGGCGGCGCATGAAAGCGCAATGCCTCAGTGACGTCGCCCTGGTCGAGAACGACGAGATTGGCGGCGCAACCGAGGCCGAGGCCGTAACGCTCGAGGCCAATCGCCATAGCGGCGCGCGTCGTGATCATGTCGTAGAGCGTCTCGAACTCGCTCTTCTTCGTCATCCACAGCAAGTGCGAGGCCAGGAACGCCACCTCCAGCATGTTGTTGCGGCCGAGCGGATAATAAGCGTCCGAAATATCGTCCTGGCCGAGGCCCACATTGATCCCGGCGCCGAGCAGCTCCTTGACCCGCGCATGCAGCGGCGCGGTGTGGGGATCACTGATGACGCTGACGCGCGCCTTCTCAAGCAGGGGTATCAGTTCGCGAAGATAGCTCTCGGGATAGAGCGCCATGGCGCGGCAATGATGGGCGAGCGCCCGGCCCTCCATGCCACGCGCGATCATGGCACGCGCCATCATGTCGAGCGTGCGCATATCGGCATCGCCGACGTCGTCGAGCAGCATCGAGATGTCGGCGCCATGCTCGGCGGCAAGGTCGAAGCAGAAATCGATATGGCGACGCATGTCCGCTTCATTCGCTTCGATCCAGGGGATGCCGCCGACGACATCGGCCCGTGATGCCATCGCCTCGCGCATCAGGCTGTCGGCACCGGGCTCGCGCAACAGGCCATCCTGTGGAAACGCGACCACCTGGATCTCGACGATGTCACGAAACTCCTCCCGGATGGCGAGCAGCGCCTTGACGCCCTCGAGCCTTGCCTTGGCATCGACATCGGCGAAGGCACGTATGTGGAGATTGCCGTGGAGGGCCGCAAGCGCCACCGCGCGCCGTGCGTTCGGAATGATCCAGGACGCGTCGTACTTGCTCTTGACCGCTGCCGCGAGCTCGATTGCCTTCGCCGCCTCGCTCATGCCGCCACCCTGATAGGCCTCGAGCGCCGCCTCCGACATCATCGGCAAGGTCCAAACTTTGCAGAGGTGCAAATGCGGATTGACGAATGCCGGCGTCACCAGGCCGCCTCTGGCATCGATGACGGATTGCGCGGCCCGATCGAGCCGGTCGCCGATCGCCGTGATCACGCCGTCGGTGATCGCGATGTCGACGACCTCGCGGCTGCGCAGGCGGGCGTTGGCAATGACGAGATCTGGCGGGCGGGACATGGCAAAACTTTCACTCGATCCATTTGCGATCATGCAAGTTGGGTGCCGGACCGATGCGGAGGAAAGTCGAGCCGGACCTTCAAGCCCGGATCATTGTCATGCAATACGATCTCGGCACCATGGAGGCGGGCCACGGCCGCGACCAGGCTCAGACCCAGGCCATTGCCCGGGGTGTAGCGGCTCTGCTCGAGGCGGTAGAAGCGCTTGAACACATGATCGCGCTGGTCGGCCGGAATGCCCTCGCCATCGTCCGCGATCGTAATCGAGGCGCCGCTGTCGGCGCCATGGCAGATCACCGTCACCTTTCCGCCAGGGCGGCCGTGCTTGATGGCGTTGTCGACGAGGTTGGCGATGGCATCGAACAGCAGGTCGCGGTCGCCTGTCACGGCGACCTCGCGATCACCAGTAAGGCTCAGGCGCGTTGCGACCTGCTCGGCGGCAGCATCGTAGAGCTCGACGACCTCGCCGGCGATCTCGGCCAGATTGAGTGGGCGAAACGCGCTGCGGCGGGCGCGGGTTTCGATCTCCGAGATCCGCGTGATCGAGGCGAACATGCCGAGGACGGCATCAAGGTCTGCGATGGTGTCGCCGATCAGGACGGCATCGGCCTCATCGTTGCGCGGGGCATGATAGGCCTTTTCCAGCCGGCCGCGCATCCGCGTCAGCGGCGTGCGCAGATCGTGGGCGACATTGTCGCTGACCTGCTTGACCTCGCCCATCAGCGTCTCGATGCGATCGAGCATCTGGTTGAGGTTTTCGGCGACGCGGTCCCATTCGTCATGGCTGCCGCGCAGGGGAATGCGCCGGTCGAGGCCCGAGAGCATGATGGCGCGGCTGGTGGCATTGATCTCCTCGATCCGCCCGACCGTGCGCCGGGTCACCAGCACTGCCGCGACGCCCGACAGCACGACCAGCAGCACGGCGACCGCGATCATCGCCAACTCGAGCATCGCGACGAAGCCAGAGTGGTCGCCAATATCGCCGACGCGACTGCGCACATAAGCAAGCGTGCCGAAATAGACATAGGCCATGATCGCCGCGACGATCAGGCCGAAGATCGCGATCGCGATCAGCGCCAGGCGGAAGGTCGAGGAACGGAGCGTATTAACCAGGAGCACGGAGGCAATATCCGATGCCGCGGATGGTGTGGATCAATGGATAGGCCTGGGCATCGTCGACCTTGCGGCGGACGCGTCCGACATAGACGTCGATGATGTTGGTGGAGGGATCGAAATGCAGGTCCCAGACGTGCTGGAGCAGCATCGCGCGGGAGACGACGCGCCCCTCATTGCGCACGAGATATTCGAGCAATTGAAATTCGCGCGGCAACAGCGGGATCTTGCGGCCGCGGCGGCTGGCATTGCGCGCGATCAGGTCGACGGCGAGATCGCCGACGCGCAGGATAGTCTCCTTGGCGATGGTCTCGCTGCGGCGCCCGAGCGCCTCGAGGCGCGCGAGCAGCTCGACGAAGGAAAACGGCTTGACGAGGTAATCGTCGCCGCCGGCGCGCAAGCCGCGCACGCGGTCGTCGACCTCGCCGAGCGCGGAGATGATGAGGAACGGCGAGGCAACGCCGTCGTCGCGCATCTGCCGCATCACGGCGATGCCGTCGATGTCGGGCAGCATACGGTCGATGGTGATCACGGCATAGTCGCGCGCAGCGCCGTGGTTGAGGGCTTCACGTCCCGTAGCGGCGAGATCGACCTCATAACCTGATGTCGTCAACTCCTCGACGAGCTGGCCTGCGGTTTCCGGATCGTCCTCGACGACGAGGATACGGCGATGGCCTCCGGTCATGACGAACTCCGCGCGACGATCGCCACCAGATTATCCCGTTCCGGGGCTGAGCGGAACCACCCGGTGGCGATCGCGACAATGGTGCGGTCCGGCGATGCTAGTACCAATTGTCCCCGCACACATTGACCCATTGCCACCCATAGGGCGTCCAATTCCTGCGCCAACAGCCGTCGTCGTAATAATTTGAATAGTAATAGGGCGCGCCGAACACGGCGAAACGGCGGAAATGGTGATGGTGGAAGAAGAAGGCGTGACGGCCGATGAAGGGCCGCCCATGCCAGCCGCCGCCGACGAAGCGCGGCCCGATCGCCGCATGCGCAAAGCGCACGCCACCGAAGCCAGGTCCGCCGACATGGGCAAAGCGAGCCCCGCCGAAGCCCGGTCCACCAACATGGGCGAAGTGCGCACCGCCCATGCCGCCGACATGCATGCCGCCGAAGCCGCCGGCGTGCATGCCGCCGCCAGTGAAGTGGCCACCACCACCACCGAAGCCGCCGTGACCGCCGCCTCCGCCGCCGCCTCGGGCCAGCACCGGTGAAGCCAGTGCCATCGCTGCGGCGCTCGCCGCCGCAGTGAGGCCTTTGAGAATCCTGTTGTTCATCGAAGCATCCTCCTTGCAGTGCGGCGGTGACCGCGCCGCACAAGGATGCTCAGATGAAAGGAAGGGACAGGCTCCTTCAACTTACAAAGGCGCCAGATTCTGACGCCGAAGTCAGGATGCATGCCCTCTCCCCGCAAAGAGCGGGGAGAGGTTAAGGAGTTACGCCCGCTTGCCGTTATTCTTCTCCGCGGCGCGGCGCATCGCCTCGGCGAGCGCGCCGCCACCGTCGGAGGATTCTTGCTTGCGCGGGGCCGAGGAGATCATACGCGCCGGATTGCGCGCGCCGTTGTCGCGCTGCATGCCGGGGGCGTCCTTCTTGGCGCCGACCTCGTCGTCGAGGCGCAGGGTCAGCGAGATGCGCTTGCGGGCGACCTCGAAGTCCAACACCTTGACCTTGACGATGTCGCCGGGCTTCACCACCTCGCGCGGATCCTTGATGAAGTTCTTCGACATCGCCGAGATGTGAACGAGGCCGTCCTGGTGCACGCCGATGTCGACGAAGGCGCCGAAGGCCGCGACATTGGTCACGGTACCCTCCAGGATCATGCCCTTCTGGAGATGCTTGATCTCCTCGACGCCCTCCTTGAACACCGCGGCCTTGAATGCCGGACGCGGATCGCGACCGGGCTTTTCCAATTCCTTCAAGATGTCGGTGACGGTCGGCAGACCAAAGGTCTCGTCGACGAAATCCTTCGGCTTCAGCGTACGCACGATCTCGCTCGAGCCGATCAGCGCCTTGATGTCGCTCTTGGTCGCTGCAAGGATGCGACGCACCACCGGATAGGCTTCCGGATGGACGCCGGAGGCATCGAGCGGGTCTTCGCCGCCGAGGATGCGCAAAAAGCCTGCGCACTGCTCGAACGCCTTCGGCCCAAGCCGCGGCACTTCCTTCAAAGCTTTGCGCGACTTGAACGGTCCGTTGGCATCGCGATGGGCCACGATGCTTTGCGCGAGGCCCGAGCCGACGCCCGACACGCGCGCGAGCAGCGGCGCGGAGGCCGTGTTGACGTCGACACCAACCGCGTTCACGCAGTCTTCGACCACGGCATCGAGTGATTTGGCCAGCTTGGCCTGACCGAGATCGTGCTGATACTGGCCGACGCCGATCGCCTTGGGCTCGATCTTGACGAGCTCGGCGAGCGGATCCTGAAGACGGCGGGCGATCGAGACCGCACCGCGCAGGGTGACGTCGAGGCCGGGCAACTCCTCCGAGGCGAAGGCCGAGGCGGAATAGACCGAGGCGCCGGCTTCCGACACCACGATCTTCGACATCTTCAGCTCGGCGAGGCCCTTGACCAGCTCGCCCGCGAGCTTGTCGGTCTCGCGCGAGGCGGTGCCGTTGCCGATCGCGATCAACTCGACGCGATGCTTGATCGCAAGCTTGCCCAGGATCGCGAGCGACTCGTTCCACTGCCGCTGCGGCTCGTGCGGATAGATCACGGCGGTATCGACCACCTTGCCGGTCGCATCTGTCACGGCGACCTTGACGCCGGTGCGGTACCCGGGATCGAGGCCCATGGTGGCGCGGGTGCCGGCGGGCGCGGCCAGCAGCAGGTCGCGCAGGTTCGAGGCGAACACGCGCACGGCTTCAGTCTCGGCCGCGTTCCACAGCCGCATACGCAGGTCGATATTGAGGTGCACCTGGATCTTGGTGCGCCAAGCCCAGCGCACCGTGTCGATCAACCAGCGGTCGCCAGCGCGCTTGAGGTCGGCGATGCCGAACCGCTTCATGATCTTCAGCTCGTAGGCGCCCGGAACACCGGCGGGCGGCGCTTCCTCAGCCTGGATCTGGAGATCGAGGATCTCTTCCTTCTCCCCGCGGAACATCGCGAGGATGCGATGCGACGGCAGTTTCGTCAGCGGCTCGGAGAAGTCGAAATAGTCGGCGAATTTTTCGCCCTCGGTCTTCTTGCCGTCGCGCACCTTGGAGGCCATGCGCGCATTGGTCCACATCTCCTCACGCAAGGCACCGATCAAATCGGCGTCTTCATCGAAGCGTTCGACCAGGATGGCGCGGGCGCCATCGAGCGCGGCCACGGCATCGGCAACGCCCTTCTCGGCATTGATGAAGGCTTCGGCGACGATCCTGGGATCATTGGCGGGTTCCACCATCAGTTGGTTGGCGAGCGGCTCGAGGCCGGCTTCCTTGGCGATCTCCGCCTTGGTGCGGCGCTTCGGCTTGAACGGCAGATAAATGTCTTCGAGGCGCGCCTTGCTGTCGGCGGCCATGATCGAGTCTTCCAGCGCGGCATCGAGCTTGCCCTGCTCGCGGACCGATTCGAGGATGGCCTTGCGGCGGTCTTCGAGCTCGCGCAGGTAAACCAGGCGCTCCTCCAGGGTGCGCAATTGCGCGTCGTCGAGCGCACCGGTCGCTTCCTTGCGGTAGCGCGCGATGAAGGGAACCGTGGCGCCGCCGTCGAGCAGCGTCACCGCCGCCTCGACCTGCTCCGCCCGTACCCCAAGCTCCTGCGCAATTTTCTGGTTGATATTTGCCACGCGAGATTTCCTCTCCATCCATGCACGCGACGCAAACCGAAATCGGGCCGCGGGACGCCGCTTATGGACCAACCAAGGTTGATTCATCAAGGTGCGGCGCGCAACCGTCGACAGAGGATTTTTTGCCAGACCGATGCGATCTCGCCACAATCATGGGGGTGTCGCGGGTATTGGCGCTCGTGTCCCGGACACGCTGCAACGCTCTTGCGTTGCTGCGCACCGCCGAAGGGGCGCTGCACTGCGTCCGGGGCACGAGACCAAAACAACATGATCTATGTGTTCGACCTCTATGCATTGGACATGGCTTTCGCCAGGACAACATCAGGGATTGACATCCACCCCGCTTCCACGGCTGTTGGGCGCGCCGGACCACCGAACTGCCCACGAGGACCATCCATGCGCACCACGTCGGTCGGCGTTTTCAAGATCGCCACCAAGGGTCCCGGCGACGTCTCCGGCCTCATGAGCCTGATCGGCTCAGGCGCGATTGATCCCGCCTCCATTCTCGCCATCCTCGGCAAGACCGAGGGCAATGGCGGCGTCAACGATTTCACCCGGGAATATGCCGTCGCCGCGCTTTGCGCGGCGCTGGCGCCGAAGCTGGGCCTGACGCCGCACGCGGTCGAGCAACGCATCGCCTTCGTGATGTCCGGCGGGACCGAGGGCGTGCTCAGCCCACACATCACGGTATTCACGCGCCGCGAGGCGGAGCGCCCGGCAAACATGTCAGGCAAGCGCCTGAGCATCGGCATGGCGCAAACCCGGGATTTCCTGCCCGAAGAGCTCGGCCGCTCCGCCCAGATCACCGAGACCGCCAAAGCGGTGAAGGCCGCGATGGAAGATGCCGGCATCAGCGATGCTTCGGATGTCCATTTCGTCCAGATCAAGTGCCCGCTGCTCACCAGTGAGCGTGTCGAGGCGGCCGCCGCGCGCGGCCACAAGACGGCGACGATCAGCGCCTACGGCTCGATGGCCTATTCGCGCGGCGCTTCCGCGCTCGGCGTTGCAGTCGCGCTCGGCGAGATCGCCGCGGACGTCCGCGACGAGGACGTGCTGCGGCGCTACGATCTGTTCTCGAAGGTGGCCTCGACCTCGTCAGGGATCGAGCTGATGCACAACGTCGTCATCGTGCTCGGCAATTCGGGGGCATCAGCGAGCGAATTCGAGATCGGCCATGCCGTGATGAGCGATGCGATCGATGCTGCTGCCGTGACAGAAGCGCTGAATAGCGTCGGACTTAGTGTCGGACTTGGCGCGCCGGCAAAAGCCGGCCGCGAGTTCGTCAACGTGCTCGCCAAGGCCGAGGCTTCGCCTGACGGCACCGTGCGCGGCCTCCGCCACACAATGCTCGAGGACACCGACATCAGCTCGACACGCCACGCCCGCGCGGCGGTCGGCGGACTGATCGCCGGCCTTGCGGCTACCGGCGCGGTCTACGTCTCCGGCGGCGCCGAGCACCAGGGCCCCGCCGGCGGCGGCCCGGTTGCGGTGATCGCGCGGCTCTCCGATTGAGAGGCAACCCCTCCGCCCGGCGCAACCCTGCCCCTCGCGCCGGCTCAGTTGATTCACGCGGGTCCTTGCGAAAAAGGTGGCGCCGCTATCCAAGGGGATTTTGACTTCATGACTTTGCCGATGAGCTGGAACGAATGGGCGCAGCACGATGGCGTTGGCCTTGCGGCACGCGTCCGCAAGGGTGAGCTGACGGCAAAGGAATTGGCACGGCAGGCCGCGGCCGCCGTCGCCAAGGTCAATCCGACGCTGTCGGGCGTGGTCGAGCTGTTCGATGACGTGATCGCCGACCCCGCCAAGGACGGCGCCAATCTCGCGGGGCCCTTCGCCGGCCTGCCCTTCCTGATGAAGGATCTCGGGCCGACCATGAAGGGCCGGCTGCAGGAGATGGGCTCGCTGTTGATGCGGGGCAATCGCGCCGCGGCCGACACATTCCTGACCGGGAAATTCCGCCAGGCAGGACTCAATCTGATCGGGCGCACGACGACGCCGGAGTTCGGGGTGTGCTCTTCGGCCGACAATCCGGCTGTCTACGTCACGCGCAATCCCTGGAATACCGATTACACCACCTGCGGTTCGTCGGCGGGCAGCGCCGCGATGGTGGCGGCCGGCGTGGTGCCGATCGCGCACGCAACCGACGGCGGCGGCTCGATCCGCATTCCCGCCGGCGTCAACGGCAATATCGGTCTGAAAGTCTCGCGCGGCGTGTTCTCGCTGGCGCCGCACATGTCCGATCTCACCGGTCTCGTTTCGATCCAGGGCTGCCAGTCGCGCTCGGTGCGCGATACAGCGGCTTTCGTCGATCATGCCCGCGGGCCTGCGCCGGGCGAGTTCATGCCGTTCTGGACCACAGCGCAGCCTTACAGCGAGATGATCAAGCGCGATCCATCGAAGCTGCGGATCGCGCTGTCGCACACCTGGGGCGATTACACCGCGACGCCGGAGATCGCCGCCGAGCTGGAGAAGACTGGTCGCTTCCTGGAAGGCCTCGGCCATCACGTCGATTACGCACTGCCCGAACTCGATTTCCGCGCCGCCTTCGCCGCGCAGACCACCTGCTACATCTCGAATTTCTCGGTCGTGATCTCCAACATGCTCGCCGCGCGCGGGCTGGAGCGCCCGCCGGAAGATCTGATCGAGCCCATGAACATCCGGATCTGGGAAGCCGGGCTTCATACCAGCTTCGCCGACCGTGCGAAGATGCAGGCCGTGTTCAACACGACCTCGCGCGGCTTCGGCAGCTTCTTCGAGCAGTGGGACGTGATCCTGACGCCGATCACGGCGCTGCCGACGCCGAAAGTGGGCACGAAGCAATATCTCACCCTCTCCGACAATCCTGACGTGCTCGACTGGTTCGACAATCTCTGGCGCTTCTTCGCCTTCACGCCGCTCGGCAATCTCTGCGGCATGCCGGCGATCTCGCTGCCGATGGCCGCCCAGGACCACGGCCTGCCGCTCGGCATCCAGGCCATCGCCAAGCAGGCCAATGACGGCCTGCTGCTGCAACTCGCCGCCCAGATCGAGCGCGCGCTGGACGGCAAGTGGAACGGCGGCAAGACGCCGTCGGTGCATGTGACCAAGGCGTAAGCCGCCGCCGCGCGCGCTAGCCTTTGTCCTTGGCGGCATTTCGTACAATGGCTTTGTCTACGCGAAAGCGCGACACGCCCTGTTCGGCGAGCATGCGGGCCGCAGGGCTTCGCGTCTCCGGAAAGAGAGCGACGAGGGCATTGACGCCGGTCACTGCGGGATCGCCGACTTCCTGGGCGTGAAGCGCGGCGCGCTGCTCGACGCGCTCGAACGCCGGCGTAGGCACGGCGCTTCCGCCCTCGGTCACGATGTGCTTGAGCTCGTTGTCGAGATACTGCGTCAGGCTTTGTCTCAGCTTGCCAAGATCGGCCTCGCAGGCGCGCATCACGGCGGAGGCGTCCGCATCATCGGTCAGGGCGAGCAGCAGATGCTCGAGCGTCGCGTATTGATGGCGACGCCGATCAGCGTACTCGAGCGCCTTTCGTTTCGTGGCCATGTAACTTGCCGAAACCGGGCGCTGCGGCAGGTCGAGTAACGCCTCGATCCGCTCGAGCCGCTTCATGGGATCGAGCGTCGCCAGAAGCTGGTATTTGTCCTTGATGGGCAACTTCATTCGCGTCGCGACGATATCCGCGATCTGCCCGGGATCACGGGTTTGGTCAAAGAACAGCCAGATATCCGGCACCAATATTCCGTGCGCCGCCGTGTAGTCCTGAAAACGCTGATAGATGCTTCGGATCAGATCCCGGGCATCGCGAACCGCTGCCTCGCTGACGTCCGCCGCCTCAGCCCGATAGGCAGCCGCTTCAACGGCAAAGCTGCCTATCGCAACACGCCGAAGTCCCCGAGTCAGCACTCTGAACGTACCATCGCCAAGCGGTTCGAGTTCGAGCAGCTGGGCCAGAACACCGATCTCGTAGACATCGGCAAATCGGGGATCATCGACACCCGCCTCGCGTTGGATCGCCAGCACGACCTCACGTCCGCCCTCAAACGCCTGGTTCAGAGCCTGGATGGTGCTCTCGCGACCCACAAACATGGGATAAGTCGCGTTCGGAAACGGAACGAGATCGCGGAGCGGAACGGCTGGATAGTACGCCGTTGTCGTCTTGAGCTTCGCAGGCGGCGCCGACAGATCACCCCGCTCCGCGTGAAGCAGCGCCGACAACGTATTCCAGTCGGCAATGCCGAGCATCCGCGACACCAGTTCGAGGCTTTCGCTGTGACTGATGGTGACGGCCTTGGTGGTCAGGGATTCGCGCAAGGTCTGCGCCATAGCCTTGGCATCGCGAAAATCGCGCATCGGTTCTTCCTCTGCATGAGCGATCCAGGTGTGTCAGGTGGTTGCGTTGCTGACCCGGTCGCTCGGGCAAAGGGGGCCGATGATGGCTCGATACATTCACCGTACCACGGAGGGTGCAACCGGCAGGTCGTATCAACCTGCACGAAAAGTGACTCAAAGCCGGATGACTGTCAATCTCAGTTCCTGCTCAGTTCTTCACCGTCGGGATCGCCTCGTCCGGTTGCTGCTGGCCGAGCTTGAGCATCGCAAGCGCCTTGTCGAGCGCTTCGCGCAAGGCGAGTGCCGCGGCCGGGCTGCAGCGTAGGTGCGCGGTCTGGACCACGTCGACCCTGACGGCGGCACCGATGGGCATCAGGAGATTTGCGGCCAGCTCGATCTGGATCGCGCCGTTGTGATGGCCGAAGCAGGATGCGCCGTCGAAATAGATGATCGGCGCCCGTTCCGAGCTCGAGGTGGAAATGGTGACGGGCCCCTGATTGGCGGCGGGTGTTTCGGGATCGGCCATGGGGTACTCCTCGCGGGCAGGGAACGGATGCCCACCATCGTTGCTTCAGCGGGCCCTGTCGAGGCCAAACCTGCCGCGCAGCGGCGCAAGCGGGGTTTTGCGCGGCGCCCGACTGGTCTAGAACATCTCCATGTCTACATCAGCCGCTACGCTTCCGTTCGAGGAACTCGCCGAGGCCATCAAGGGCCGCCGTTCCGATTACGGCCATATCAGCGGGCTCCAGCTCGACCGGTTCGCGCCTGCTGAGGCCTGGTCAAGCCTGCCCTACCGCCCTGTCTTCGTCGGCGACACCGAAACCGGTGTGCTGCATGGCGGCGTCGTCACCGCGATGCTGGACGAGAGCTGCGGCATGGCCGTGCAGCTTGCGCTTGACGGCAGCAGCGCGATCGCAACGCTCGATTTGCGCATCGACTACCAGAAGCCGGCGACGCCCGGGCTTGCCATCAAGGCGCATTCAGTCTGCTACCGCACCACGCGCTCGATCGCCTTCGTGCGCTCCACCGCATACCAGGAGTCAGAGGACGATCCGGTGGCGACCGCGACCGGCTGCTTCATGATCGGTGCCAACCGCACCAACATGCTGGCTGATCGCCGGATGGACACACGCAGCATCCCGACGCTGGAAGCGCCTGATGATCCGGAGGGTCCGTTCGCGCGCAGTCCGTTCGCACGCGCCCTCGGCATTCGTGTCAACGATGACGGCACGCTGATAATGCCGTTCTCGCCGCAAATCATCGGCAACCCGATCCTACCCGCGATCCACGGCGGCATGACTGGCGCGTTCCTCGAGACCACGGCGATTTTTGGCGTTCGGCGCGAGCTCGGGATCGCGACGCTGCCCAAGCCAATCGGACTCACTATCAACTACTTACGCTCCGGTCGGGCGCTGGACACGATCGCCAATGTCTCGATCGTAAAACAGGGAAGGCGTATCGTCGCCTTCGAGGCGCGGGCCTGGCAGGACGATCCCGCCAAGCCGATCGCGTCCGCCTTCGGTCATTTCATGCTGCGTCCGGCGCCGGGAAGCGACGAGGAATAGGCGTATTTTACTTGACGGACCGGGCTCGACGTCGAAGGTTGGGGCCCCACCATAGCGCGTTCCATCGAGAGGTATTCGCTTGCGGCATCCGATCGACATCATCGCCATGTTCGCCGCCATCTGGCTGCTGGCCTCGATGGTGCTCGACGCGGTGACGCCGAAGGAACTGACGGCAGTCATGATCGCGGTTGCGATCGCGCCCGCAATTGTCATCACCGCCGTGTTCTACTACCTGCGCTGCCCGCGCACGGATTTTGCGGTGATGTTCGCTGCGCTCTGGCTGATCTCTGACATCGCCATCGCCTTCATCTCGCCGAAGGAATTGCCGCTCTGGCTTCTGCTGCTCGGCTTCGTGCCGGCTGCCATCATCGGCCTCGTGCTGCACTGGCAGCGCTTCCAGCGCCGCCATGAGCAGCTGCCCGCGCCGTCGGTGAAGCGCGGCTGAGCATGATCCGGAAAAGTGCGAAGCGGTTTTCCGTCAAGATCATGCTCAAATAAAGAGCGTTAGCGCGATAGCAGGTTGGTCTTGGCGAGGTCGATCACCTCGTCGCCGCGGCCGCTTATCACCGCGCGCAGCACCCACAGGCTAAAGCCCTTGACCTGTTCGGCCGTGATGGTCGGCGGCATCGACAGCTCCTGCTTGGCGGTGACGACGTCGAGCAGCGCCGGGCCGTCGTGGGCCAGCATCTCCTTCGTCGCGCCCGGGAGCTCGCCGGGGTCCTCGACGCGCCTCGCAAAGATGCCCATGGCACGCGCCATCGCGGCGAAGTCGGGATTCTCCAGATCGACATTGGTGTCGACGAAGCCGGCGGCCTTCATCTCCAGCGCGACGAATCCGAGCACGCCGTTGTTGAAGACGACGATCTTCACCGGCAGCTTCATCTGCGTCAGCGTGATCAGGTCGCCCATCAGCATGGTAAAGCCGCCGTCGCCCGACAGCGAGATCACCTGACGGCCGGGTTGCGCGGCCTGCGCACCAATCGCCTGCGGCATGGCATTGGCCATCGAGCCGTGCACGAAGGAGCCGATCAGCCGGCGGCGACCGTTCATGGCGAGATAGCGCGCCGCCCACACCGTGGGCGTGCCGACATCGGCGGTGAAGACGGCATCCTCGGAGGCGTGGTCGCTGATGACCCTTGCCAGATATTGCGGATGGATCGGCTTGGCTCCGGGCGTGCCCTTGGCGAGGGAGTCGAGGCCCTCGCGGGCCTTCTTGTAATGCGCGACGGCGTCGTCGAGATGCCTGCGCTGCGTCTTGGCCTCGAGCAGCGGCAACAGCGCCTCGATGGTGAGCTTGACGTCGCCGACGAGGCCAAGATCGATCTTGGTACGCCGGCCCAGATTTTCCGGACGGATGTCGATCTGCACGATCTTCGCATCAGTGGGGAAGAACTGCTTGTAGGGAAAGTCGGTGCCCAGCATCACCAGCGCGTCGCAGGCGTGCATGGCGGCGTAGCCCGAGGAGAAGCCGATGAAGCCGGTCATGCCGACGTCATAGGGATTGTCGTATTCGACATGCTCCTTGCCGCCAAGTGCGTGCACGATCGGGCTCTTCAAGATCTCTGCGAGTTGCATCAAAGGCTTATGCGCGCCGGCACAGCCGCGGCCGCAGAACAGGGTAATGCGCTCCGAGCTATTCAACAGGTCGGCGAGCGCCTTCAGCTCATCGGCTTGAGGAACGACCTTGGGTGCCGCGAGCGACAACCCGCGATTGGTCGACAGTGCGCGCTTCGGCGGCGAGCGGAACGCGACATCGCCGGGCATCGCGACGACGGCAACGCCGCGCAAGCCCACGGCCGCGCGGATCGCATTTTCCAGCACGAAAGGCAGCTGACTCGCATCGGAGATCAGCTCGCAATAATGGCTGCATTCGCGAAACAGGTTCTGCGGATGGGTTTCCTGAAAATAGCCGCCGCCGATCTCGGCCGAGGGGATTTGCGCGGCGATCGCCAACACCGGCACGCGGCTGCGATGCGCGTCGAACAGGCCGTTGATCAGATGCAGATTGCCCGGGCCGCAGGAGCCCGCGCAGACCGCAAGGCTGCCGGTCATCTCGGCTTCGCCGGCGGCCGCGAACGCCGCGACCTCTTCGTGGCGGACGTGGATCCATTCGATGGTGCCGCGGCGGCGCAGCGCCTCGGTGAAACCGTTCAGACTGTCGCCGACAATGCCATAGATGCGCTTGACGCCGGCCTGTTCGAGCGTTGCCACGAACAGATCGGCTATGTTGTTGATCGCCATGTCGGACTCCTGATCTCGCTATAGCAGCAAGATAGGACAACGCACGAGCGTGACGGCATCACGGCTTGTTTATTGCCGCGTCAGTCTTTCGCAATCGCCCGATCGTAGGCCTCGATCGTCGCCTTTGCGCGCGCGGCGACATCGGCGGCCGACATGCCAGGCTTGTAGAGGCTGGAGCCGAGCCCGAACGCCGTCACGCCGCCCTTGATGTACTCCGCAAAATTCTGGTCGGAGACGCCGCCGACGGCAGCGATCATTACACCGGCCGGCAGGATGGCGCGGATTGCGGCGATGCCGGAAGCGCCGAGCACGCTTGCCGGAAAGAACTTCAGGCCCGATGCGCCGGAGCGCGCGGCGAGCAGCGCCTCGGTCGGCGAGAACACGCCCGGCAGCGTCACCATCGCATACTGATGTGCACGCGCGAGCACCTGCGTATCCACATTCGGCGAGACCATCAGCTTGCCGCCGACGTCATTGAGACGATCGACTTCTGCAGTGGTCAGCACCGTGCCGGCGCCGATCAGCACGCCTGAAGGCGCGAGCTTTGCTGCAAGGCCGATCGAGCGGAACGGATCCGGCGAGTTCAGGGGAATCTCGATCGCGGTCATGCCGCCCTCGATCAGCACACTGACGATCGCTTCGGTCTCCTCCGGCTTGACGCCGCGCAGGATCGCGACCAGGGGGCGCTTCATCGGCGGAAAGGGAACGCTCATCTCAAGGATCCTTCTACTTCGTCCAGATCGCAGCTGCCGCCATCGACAGGCCGCGGCGCACCGCTTCATCGGCATCGATCGGGTTCACGGTAACCGCCAGCGCATCGAATGCCTGCCGGTACAGCGCCGCGAGCCGCCCCGATGCAATCAACGTGATGCCGGTTTTCGGCACGCTACCGGAGAGGCCCGCCGCGAGCTCTACGCCGATCAGTGTGCCCGACAATGTCTCGCGCGCCGCAGCCGGCGTGCCGCCGAACAGCAGCTGCCGCGATCGCGCAGTGAACAGAAGATTGGCGGCGAAAGCTGGCGCCTCGAATGCGGCTTTCACCGCCGACTTGAAGCTCGCGGCATCCTCGGCCTCGTTTGCGCCGGCGACCGCGAGCGACAAAATCGTCTCGCGCGAGACGACGCTGAAGAGTTCGCCGGTCATGAAGGTCGAGAAATGCGCAACAGTGCCGTCCTTGACCCGCACCCATTTGGAATGGGTGCCGGGCATGCAGACCAGCGCCTCGCCCGCGGCCTCGAGACCGAGCGCGCCGAGCAATTGCGTCTCCTCGCCGCGCATCACGTCGGGCGCCTTGGTGTCGCGCTGCGCGATGCCGGGCAGGATGCGGATGTCGCGCGCCTCGCCTGGCACGCGGGCGGCCTGCTTCAGGATCGCCGAGAGCGGCGCCGGCGTGTCGACATAGCCGGCCTCGACCCAGCCAGTCTTGGCGCCCGCCATGCCGCAGACCAGGACCGGCAGATGATCGGGCACGCTCACGGCAGCAAGATGGGCTTGCAGCACGCCGGGGAAGCCGGCCTTGGCCGCCGCCAGCATGCCTTCATCGCTGCGGCGCTCGGCCAGCACTTTACCGGTGCGATCGACCAGCCAGAGCCGGAAACTGCTGGTGCCCCAGTCCACCGCGACATAAGCGGGTTCGGTCATTTCGAATCGTATCCTCGTCTCACCGCTGAGACGCCGTCTCGCGACGATGAGACGGGTCTTGCAAATCTGCCCCGGGAATATCGACAATTGCCGCCCTAAACCAGCGTTTTCTCGCGTGGGTCGGGCGCATCCCACGCTGGCACACCGCTTGCTGAAGCTGTTCCTGTTCAAGCCAGCGAACGCGCAGCAAGACGCGTCAACATCAGATGAGGAAACCCATGGAGATCGGCTATTTCACGATGCCTTCGCATCCGCCGGAGTGCGGCCTGAAGGAAGGACATGACTGGGACCTGCAGGTCCTGCGCTGGCTCGACGAGCTCGGCTATCAGGAAGCCTGGATCGGCGAGCACCACACCGCGCCCTGGGAACCCAATCCCACACCGGACCTCTTGATCGCGCAGGCCCTGATGCAGACCAAGCGCCTGCGCATCGGACCGGGCGGCTTCCTGCTGCCCTATCACCATCCGGCCGAGCTCGCCAACCGCGTCGCGATGCTGGATCATCTCTCCGAGGGCCGGCTCAATTTCGGCGTGGCGGCTTCGGGCCTGCCGAGCGACTGGGCGATGTTCAACGTCGACGGCATGAGCGGCCAGAACCGCGACATGACCCGCGAGGCGCTGGAGATCATCCTGAAGATGTGGAGCGATCCGGCGCCCTGGACCTACAAGGGCAAGTTCTGGACGGTGACCAAGCCGGACACGATGTTCGACTTCCTCAAGCCGCACATCAAGCCGCTGCAGGCGCCGCATCCGCCGATCGGCGTTGCCGGGCTGTCGAAGAACTCTGACACGCTCAAGCTTGCAGGCGAGCGCGGCTTCATTCCGATGAGCCTCAATCTCAACCCGGCCTATGTCGGCAGCCATTGGGACTCGGTCGAGATCGGTGCGGCCAAGACTGGGCGCAAACCGAACCGGCAGGACTGGCGCCTGGTGCGCGAGGTGTTCGTGGCCGACACCGACGAGGAGGCCTGGAAGCTCTCGACCGGCGACATGATGGGCCGGATGATGAGCGAGTACTTCCTGCCCCTGCTCGGCCATTTCGGCTTCAAGGATTATCTGAAGCATGCACCTGATGTGCCCGATAGCGACGTCACGGTCGAATATTGCGCCAAGCGGAACTGGATCGTCGGCTCGCCCACGACCGTGGCCGAGAAGATCGAGAAGATCTACGACGAGGTCGGCGGCTTCGGCGTGCTCTGCGTGTTCGGCTTCGACTACAAGCACAAGCCGGAAGCCTGGCACCACTCGCTCGCGCTGCTGAAGAACGAGGTGATGCCGCGTTTGAAGCATCTCGGCTCCGCGAAGAAGGCGGCTTGACGCATGGCGGGTGCGGCGCGAACGTGTCGCACCCGCTACTGTTTCGGAGATTTCCGCGTGACGGCCGACGCCAAACCTCTCGACGCAAAGGATTTCAAGCAGGCGATGCGCCAATGCGCAGGCGCAGTTGCTCTCGTCACTGTTGGTGCCGAACACGGCAAGCGCACCGGGCTGACCGTGACGTCGGCGACCTCACTGTCGGACAATCCGCCGTCGCTGATCGTGTGCGTCAACCGCAACGCCAGTGCCCATGCCCGCATCCGCGAGGAAGGCGCGTTTGCCGTCAATTTCCTGCACGAAGATCACGCCCTGCTGGCGCTGACCTTCAGCGGCCAGAAGGGCGTCAACGGCGACGACCGTTTTGCGTTCGGGCAATGGACGCGGGGTGCAACCGGTGCGCCGGTTTTAACGGACGCCGTCGCCGCGTTCGACTGTGTGCTGGCGCAGGAGTTCGAGACCAAGACGCATTCGATCTTCGTCGGCGAGGTGCGGGGCGCCGCGCATTCGGCTACGGCGACGCCGCTGGTATATCTGCGCAGCAGCTTCCACACGCCGCAGGAGACACGTGAGACCGTTTCGGTCGGCGACCTCGACTCGAGGCATTTGAGCTGGACGGATTTTTCGTGAGCAGGCATCGGCAGTGCGCGCCCTCCCCGCTTGCGGGGAGAGGCAAAGGCTAGCCACTGGTGCTCATGTCGAGTGCTGCTGCCGAGGTGCTACGCTTGCGCCCGAGGGCGGAACTTTCAACTCATGGCCGTGCAGGCCCAACGCAATCAACACGACAGCCGCCAGGGCGACACCGCCAAACGCCACTTCGGGCGCAGCATCGGGCGAAACCACCAGGATGCTTGCGCGGAGCGGTACTTGGCGGACAGGGTCCTGTTCGCTCTTATCGCGTCGGTTGGTCGGATGTCCCGTGAACCGGCGCAGGCAAAGGAAGATGAGGAGCAGCAATGCCGCGCCGCCCGCGAGCGGCTCGATCGGGGCGCTCAAAGATGCGTAAGAGAGCGTGTGAGCCCCGGTGTAGAGAAGGAGCGTGGCCGGCAAAGCCATACTGCTAACTAGCGGAGCGAGCGCGGGACGATACTGGACAGGCCGATCTTCTCGATCCGCGAACACCACGAAAAGTATGGCGACGATCATCAAATGACCTATGCCGTCCACCTTGCCAAAATCGAGAGTTGCGGCGGTAAGCAGCAGCACCAAGGCAAGCGCGGAAAGACGTCGGACCAACGGTGTCCAGAACAGCGCGAAAGCCAGGCCGAATTCCACAATCCCGGCGGCGGTAACGACAGTCGAGACATCGAAACCCAAGGTCAACTCTGGATGATTTACCGCGATCGCCGCGACCCAGGCCGGGTACACAAATTTCTCCATCGACGGCCATAACAAGGACAGGGCGACAGTCCACCGCAGGAAATCAGAACGAAAAGCAAGCAGTTTGGCGTCGTGCGATACAGAAAGCGCGAACCACACCCCGAGCCCCAGAAAGACCGGGTAGTCCAGCATGTGAAACAGACCATAGCAGGCGGCACCATAGCCATAGAGCAGCAGTATGGCTGCCCCCGCCGCCGGGAGTGTGGGCCGCGCGGCCAAAAACAACGGGATGAGCAACTGAATGGCCGAGAGCCAGATACTGTTTGCTTCGAGTTCCGGGGTGAGAATGAGCCCACCGTGAGCCCACAACAAAGCGAAGAACACCGCCGCGGCCCCTCGCAAGAGGTCATCGACGCGACGGCGCAGAGGCTCGGTCACGTGATCCAGAAATCTTGAGAGCATGAGCCCGAACGTGGTCTGCTCTGCCGCGCAGGCGAGATAAAACATCGCGAGAAACAGCGCCAAGAACAGAAAAAAAATGGTGGTGAATACTGCCTGAACCGGCAGCGGATCGTCGGACACGATGCATGGCACGAACCACTTCACGTGAGCGGACGCCGTACCGGTCATTGAGATGAGGTTGACAACCAAACATCCGGAAAACATTACCGCTTTTGTGCATCTTGACCTGACGCGTCTGGAATTGAACAGGGTAGAAAGGCCGCTGCAGCCGGCCGCGTGATCAATACTCATCAGCACACCCAAATATTTTGTCAGAAAATCATTCGCGGTCGACGACAGTTGTGCGTGGACCGAAGAATGCATTCGTTGATTTAGGCGACGCTGGGCTTTTTGTGTGTGAACCGGCTCACTGCCGCTGGTCACAGATGCGTTAGGGCAGTACGACTGCTATTCGGCCATTCAACCTTGGATTGCAATTATGTCCGACTTCCATCCCTTCGGAAATACAGTCGCCCGCACCGTGGGAGCGGAGTGGAGCGCGTGGGGCTGACAAGATCAATCGTCGGCCGGTGTCAGGCTCGCCACGAAGAGACGTAAGTACTGACAGTCGGCTGTGACGCGCCCCATATCGAGGCCAAGCGCAGGCATCTGCGCATGATCGTGCTGGAGCTCGAGGGATTCCGATACTTCCTCGATTAAGGCCGCGTCAGCGCCGTGCCACGCTTGAGGACAACACCGGCATTCTCAAACACACAATTGATGGATTGCGCGACAGGCCCACAGGGGGAGAGGAGAAGAACGTCCGCCGTACGCGATCGAACGCTACCGCGCGGTCTCGATCTTCAGCTGCTTGATCTTGCGATACAACGTCGCGCGGCTGAGTTTCAGGGCACGCGCTGCTTCCGTCACGCGGCCACCGTGCTGGCGGAGCGCTTCCACGATCGTCGCGCGCTCGGCAGCTGCGAGATCAGTCTCCGCAGCCCTCCCGCCGAACGGTGGCAGATCGAGATCGGCGTCGGTGATGACGCCATCCTCCGCCGTACAGCCGGCGAGCCGCAGCACATGGCGGAGCTGGCGCATGTTGCCGGGATAGGGATAGGCCGAGAGCAGCGCCCAGGCTTCGCTCGAGAGGCGGCAGTTCGGCGCCTCCTCGCGCGCGATCTGGGCGATGATGTCATCCCTGTCAGCGCGCTCGCGCAGCGCCGGCAGCCGCACCTCCATGCCGCGCAGGCGGAAATAGAGATCGGCGCGGAAGGCCCCCTCCTCCGCCATGCGGCCGAGATCGCGATGGGTTGCGCTGATCAGGCGGATATCCACCGGCACCGGCTTCAGCGCTCCGAGCGGCCAGACCTCGCGATTTTCCAGCACGCGCAAGAGGCGCGTCTGCAGCGCGATCGGCATGTCGCCGATCTCATCCAGGAACAGCGTTCCGCCATCCGCCTGCACGATCAGGCCCTTCGAGCCATCGCGCCGCGCGCCGGTGAACGCCCCGGCCTCGTAGCCGAACAGCTCGGCGTCGATCAGGCTCTCCGGCATCGCCGCGCAATTCAGCGCGACGTAATTGTTGCGCGCGCGGTTGCTGGCCGCGTGGATGGCGCGCGCGAACACATCCTTGCCGACGCCGGTCTCGCCGTGCAGCAGCACCGGCAGATTGTGATCGCCGATGCTCCGGAGGCGCTTCACGCTTCTGATGAGGCCGGGATCGCGACCGGCGAGCCGATGCAGCGCATCGAAGCGATCGACGGGCGCATCTTGCCCGAGCGGAGAGGGTTTTGCGCGCAGCGGCGGGGAGACATGGCTCTGACCCAGCGGACGGCCGTCGGCGCGGCGCAGCTCGACGACCTCGTCGACGTTACGCGCATGATCGAGCTTGATGTAGCGCGACAGGTCGATGCCCGAGGCGATCAAGCCGTCGGTGAGGCCGAGCAGTGCGCGGGCGGAGCGGCAGGCGCCGACGATGCGACGATCCTCGTCATAGGCGAGCAGGCCGCTGCCGCCATCGCCGGGCACGGTCGCGATCCAGGCGTTGCGGAAGTGATCGCGGAAGATCGCCCCCTCCATCCGCCGCGTCGCCTCCATGGTCACCGCGAGCGCGAGCTGATGCGCGGCGCGTTCGAGATCCTCGCGGCACGAGGTAATGTTCACAGCGCCGGCGAGACGCCCGGCCTGGTCGAACAACGGCGCCACCGCGCAGGAGAACATGTGCCACTGCGCACGAAAATGCTCGTCGCGATGCACCAGGATCGGCTTCTGCTCGGCAAGGCAGGTCCCGAGACCATTGGTGCCCTCGAAGGTCTCGGCAAAGTTCGAACCGGTGTAGATCTTCCAGTCCATGAACATCCGCGCGTCGGCCTCTCCAGGCAGGCGGCTGAACAGCATGGTCGCGTTGGCGTCGGCCAGATTGACGCAATAGCCGGCGTCGCGCAGTACGCGGGCGAGATCGTCGAGCTCGGGCGTTAGCTGCCGGATGGTCTCTTCCATCGGCTCGGCGACGTGGCGGATCTCGGCTTCGGTGAGCGTCTGCGGCGGGCCCTGACGGGCGGGATCGAGCCTGTGGCTGATCAGGCAGCGCCGCCAGGAGTTCTCGATGCGCGACGATGCGTCGACGTCGGCCGCATGATTGGCCACGGACAAGACACGGGCGACATGGTTCGAGGCCGAAAGGCTGGCCATCGCAGACGTCTCCACCCTGTATTATGATGCAAAGTCTGGCACCACAGGCGGGGATGTCAATCGGGAACCGGTTTTCGCTGTCAGCTCAGGCTATTGCTGCACCGCCCTCACCACGTGTCGATGCATGGCCGCTTCTTCTCCGTCCGCACCGGCGGCTTCGGCACCGAGCGCAGGCCTGCCATGATCCAGCGCCGCGTCTCGGCGGGGTCAATGACGTTGTCGATCTCGAACACCGAGGCGATCGAGACCGCCTTGCCGTTGGCGTAGAGCTCGGCGACCTTGTTGCGGTAATAAGTCTCACGCTCCTCGGGGTCGGCGATCGCCTCCATCTCCTTGCGGAAGCCGAGGCGGACATAGCCTTCCAGGCCCATGCCGCCGAACTCGCCGGTCGGCCAGGCCGCGGTGAAGAACGAGGCATGGAAGCCGCCGCCGATCATCGACTGCGCGCCAAGTCCGTAGCCCTTGCGCAGCACGATGCCGAACAGCGGCACGGTGAGGCTTGCGCCTGTGACGAACATGCGCGAGACGTGGCGGACGATCGCGGTCTTCTCCGCTTCCGGCCCAACCATGAAGCCGGGCGTGTCGCAGAGCGAGACAACAGGCAGATCGAAGGCATCGCAGAGCTGGAGGAACCGCGCGGCCTTGTCGCCGGCATCGGCATCGATGGCGCCGCCGAGATGGCGCGGATTGTTGGCGATCAGGCCGAACGGCTTGCCCTCGATGCGGATCAGCGCGGTGATCATGCCGACGCCGTAGTCGCGGCGCAGCTCCAGCACGCTGTCCTTGTCGGCGACAAGATCGATCACGTTGCGGATGTCGTAGACGCGCAGGCGATTCTCGGGGATGGCGCGCCGGAGCAGGCGTTGATCGGCAGCCTCCCAATCCTTCACTGCGCCCTGGAAGTAAGAGAGGTATTTCTGCGCAACCGAGGTCGCCTCCTCCTCGTCCTCGACCAGGATATCGATCACGCCGTTCGGCGACTGGAACGAGACTGGGCCGACCTCGGCCGGATGATAGACGCCAAGGCCGCCGCCCTCGATCATGGCGGGGCCGCCCATGCCGATCGAGGCATTCCTGGTGGCGATGATGACGTCGCAGCAGCCGAGCATCGCGGCGTTGCCGGCGAAGCAATAGCCGGAGACGACGCCGATGACTGGCACGAGGCCGGAGAGCCTTGCGAACTGCACGAAGGACGGGCCGTCGAGCCCGGTCATGCCGAGCCGGTCGGTGTCACCGGGCCGGCCGCCGCCGCCTTCGGCGTAAAACACCAGCGGCACGCGCCAGTCTTCCGCAAGGGTCAGCATGCGATCGATCTTCTTGTGGTTCATGTGCCCCTGCGTGCCCGCGAGCACGGTGTAGTCGTAGGCCACGACGATGCAGCGCGTGGCCTCGGGGCTGAATTTTTCGGCGTTCACGGTGGCAACGCCCATGACGAGGCCGTCGGCCGGCGTGTTCTTGATGAGATCGTCGAGCTTGCGCCTGCGCCGCTGCGCCGCGATGGCGAGGCTGCCGTATTCCATGAACGAGCCGTCGTCGACGAGCTGTGCGACGTTCTCGCGCGCGGTGCGCTGGTTGGTGTTGCGGCGGCGCTCGACCGAAGCCGGGCGGTTTTCGTCGAGCGTATTCGCCTGGCGGGCGATCAACTCGGCAAGATCAGGGCGGATATGATCGAGATCGACATCGGCTTCCGCCGCCGAATGATCGGCCGCGACATCGAGCGGCTCGAGATACATGATCGGCTCGCCATGAAGCAGCGTGACGCCGTCGCCCGCGGCGAGCTTCATGACCCGGCCGCCCTGCTCGGCCATGACAAGATGCTCCATCTTCATGGACTCGATCACGGCGAGCTGCTGGCCAGGGCGCACGATCTCGCCCTCTTTGACCTGAATGGTGACGATGGTGCCCTGCAAGGGCGCCGCGACCATCACGGCACCTTCGGGAACCGCTTGCGCGACGTGCGCCTCGGCGGCATGCGCGCCGCCACGCTCGGCCGCCGCAAAATAGAGCGGCTTGGCCGCGCCGTCCGCCGCCTCGACCAGCTTGGCGATATTGCGATCGATGAAATCGGTCGCGATGCGGTTGGTTTTGAAGTCGGGATGTGCCAGCACCGCCTGCAGAAAGGCGATGTTGGTGACGACGCCGTCGATCCGGAACTCGCGCAGGGCGCGCGAGGCTTTTGCGACCACGTCGTGCCAGGCCTCGCCCGGCGTATGCACGATGACTTTTGCGAGCAGCGAGTCAAAGGCCGCGCTGGTCTTGTAGCCGGCATAGCCAAAACTGTCGACGCGGACGCCGGGGCCCGACGGGGGCTCGAACACGGCGAGCACGCCGCCGGTCGGATGCGTCGCCCCCGTTTCGTCCAGCGTCTCCATGTTGACACGTAGCTGCATGGCGTAGCCGCGCGGCTTGGGAATCCCGCTTTGCAAGAGGCCCAGCGAAGCCAATGAGCTGCCAGCGGCAATCGCAAGCTGGGCACGGACGAGGTCGAGGCCGAGCACCTCTTCCGTCACGGTGTGCTCGACCTGAAGCCGCGGATTGGCCTCGATGAAGGCAAAACTATCTTCGGCGGTGCCGTCGATGAGGAATTCGAAGGTGCCGAGATTGTCGTACGACGCGGCCGCCGCCAACTGCTTCGCCGCCTCGATGATACGGCCGCGCAAGCCGTCGCTGAGCGACGGGCTCGGCGCCACCTCGATCAGCTTCTGATGCCGGCGCTGGATGGTGCATTCCCGCTCCCAGAGATGCGAGATCGCACCATGACGGTCGCCGATGATCTGCACCTCGATATGGCGCGCCTGACGGATCAGCCGCTCGGCATAGACGCCATCGAAGCCGAACGCCGCCTTGGCTTCGGACTGGCAGCGCGCATAGGCCTCCGCAAGATCGGAAGCATTCTCCACAACGCGCATGCCGCGGCCACCGCCGCCCGCCATCGCCTTGATGACGATCGCCGCATTGCTGCCGAGCGAGGTGAAGAACGCGGTGATCTCCTCCAGCGACGACGGCCCGCTGGTGCCGGCGATGATGGGCACGCCGCAACGCTTTGCCAATTGCCGTGCAGCCACCTTGTCGCCGAACAGTTCCAGCGCGGCCGGCTTCGGCCCGACGAAGACAATGCCCACATCGGCGCAGGCTTTCGCGAACGCCGCGTTCTCGCTGAGGAAGCCGTAGCCGGGATGGACCGCATCGCAACCCGCGCCTTTCGCCGCCTTCACCACGGCCTCGATATCGAGATAGGCCCGTGCGCCGCGACCGGGGATTTCGATCGCCTCGTCGGCGACGCGCACATGCAGAGAGAGCGCATCTTCAGCGGGATGGATCGCGACCGTGGCGATGCCGGCGTCGGCCGCGGCGCGCGCGATGCGGATGGCGATCTCACCGCGATTGGCGATCAGGAGTTTCTTGAACGACATCGTCTCTCTCGCTCAGGCTGCAGCAGGCTGGTTCGGGTTGAGGTCC
Source organism: Bradyrhizobium zhengyangense (assembly GCF_022012435.1). Lineage (GTDB taxonomy): Bacteria > Pseudomonadota > Alphaproteobacteria > Rhizobiales > Xanthobacteraceae > Bradyrhizobium > Bradyrhizobium zhengyangense. Next base: position 348,683 of record NZ_JAKLUA010000007.1, on the reverse strand, counting down.
TGCTTCTTCACCTTGCCCGTTGCGGTCAACGGCAGCGCGTCGATGATGCGCACCTCCGGCACCTTGTAGACGGCCATTCGCTCGGCGCACCAGGCGCGAATATCTTCGCCGGAGACGGTGCCGACGGCCTCGGGCTTGAGCTGGATATAGGCCACCGGCACCTGACCCTTGTCGGGATCGTCGCGACCGACCACGCCGGAGCCCAGCACCTTCGGATGCTGGCCGAGCAGTGCCTCGATCTCCGGCGGAAACACGCTCATGCCCTTGACCTTCAGCATCTCCTTGCGGCGGCCGAGGAAGTGCAGAAAGCCGTCCTTGTCGATGACGCCGATGTCGCCGGTGCGCAGCCAGCCGTCGATCAGCGACTCCGCAGTCGCCTCCGGCTTGTTCCAGTAGCTCTTGAGCAGCGAGGGCGTGCGCACGCGGATCTCGCCTTCCGCACCGAGCGGCAGCAGCGCGCCGGTCTCGAAATCGGTGATCTTGAACTCGGCGCCGGGAACCGGCAGCCCGACGAAGATCGGCTGATTGTTGAGATCGAAATCGTCGTCCTGGAAACCTGATGTGAACGTGTTGGAGGTGTGGGTCTCCGTCATGCCCCAGGCCGCCTCCATGAGGATGGTGCCCGTGAGGTCCTTCCAGCGTTCGCGATAGTCGGCGTTGAGCTTCTTGACGAAGGAGACCACGCGGACCTGTTGCAGCGACGACAGATCGAACTCGCTCCAGCGCGGATGGTCCATCAACTCGACCGCGCCGTCGACGGGCATCGCCGTGATCGTCACCTTGTACTTGTCGATCGCGGCCATCGCGCCGACGGCATCCCAGCGCGCCAGCAGCACCAGCGTCGCGCCTGAAAACAGCGGGAAGATCAAACCGAGATTTTCGCCGGCAATCCAGAACTCCGGGAAGAACGACAGGAAGGTGCTGCTCTCGTCCGCCAGCAGCGAGATGCCGTAATTGGCGGCGGCCGTATAGACCATGTCGCGGTGGGTATGGACGCAGCCCTTGGGCATGCCGGTGGTGCCGCCGGTGTAGTTGAGCGCGGCGACCTCATCGAGGCCGGGCGGCGGCAGCGGCACGGGTGCGGGAAGCGCGGCAAGGGCAGGCAGAAGATCGGTCGCGCCTGCAACCGCAATGCGCGGCGTGCGGATCGAATCCGGCGTCGGAAAGGTGGGCGTGACGGGCACGACATCGGCAAAGCTGGTGACGATGATCTCGCGCAGGCTCACCTCGCCCCTCACCTGCTCGACGACAGGAATGAGCTGGTCGAGCGCCACGATCACTTCGGCCTTGGTGTCGTTCAGCTCATAGGAGAGCTCGAACGCACGCGACAGCGGGCTCACGGGAACATGGACCGCACCGAGCTTCAGGATGCCGAAGAACACGATGTGGAATTGCGGACAGTTCGGCAGGAAGACGGCGACGCGATCGCCCTTACGCACGCCCTTCGCCTGCAGCAGCGCCGCAAAGCGGTCGCTCTGCCGGTCGAGATCAGCGTAGGTGGTGACGTGACCGTAGAAGATCACTGCGGGACGATCGGGGCTTTGCTTGGCCCAGGCGCGCAGATATTCCGTCAAGGGGACTTCGCCGTGCAGATAGTTGGGCGAGCGCGGCAGGCCCTTGGGCCACGCCTTCTCCCACAGCCCGTGCAAGGTGGCGAGGTAATCCTTTTCGTTGAGGCCTGCACTCATGACGTTGTCCCGTGTTGCTTTTCTTGTTCGCCGGGCATGCGCGGGCCGCCCATCGACATCGTTACAGGTCGAGCACGGCAGAGGTCATGTCAAGGAAAACAGTTCTCCACGTCACGGCCGATGCCGCGACGCGGAAAAACTACGTATTGATCAGCCGCATCATCCGCGCCACGGCAGACGGGACCGGCGCAATGACAGGCGCGGCAAACATCGGCTGCAGGTCGCGCGCAGCTTCACCCAGCGGGCCGCCGCCGATGATAACCGCCTCGGCGCGATCATGCTCGATGCAGGCCTCGACCGCGCCCGCCAGCGCCGTGCGCAATCGTGGGGGATCGCGCATCAACTCTTGCGGATCACGGCCGGCAAAGCGGCAGCCGGTGTAATGCGAGCGCAATCCCAGCGCGTCGGCCAGCGCGTCGATCTTCGCCTTCAGCAGCGGCGTCGTGGTGGCGACGCCGAAGCGGCGGCCACCTTCGGCCGCTTCCAGCATCGAGGACTCGCCGATGCCGACCGCCGGCAATTTCATCTCCGCCTTGATTGCCGCGAGGCCGGGATCGCCGAACGCCGAGACGATGATGCCGTCACAGGAACCTTGATGGGCGAGCGCGATCTCTTCGACCTCAGACGCGGCGGCCTCCAACGCGTCCGCGGAGACGATCATCATCGGCGCGCGCGTTGCCGTGGCGCCGATGATGTCGAAAGCTTCGGCCGCGGCGGACTTCGCGATGGCGACCATCATCGCGGTGGTCGCCGCGTTGCTGTTCGGATTGATCAGGAGGATGCGGTGGGGGGACGAAGCCATCCCCCAACCATACTAGGCCGCCCGCACGCCGGCAACGAAGGCACTGACCTCGTTCTCCAGCGATTGCAGCTTCTCGGTCAGCCGGCCGCTCGATTGCAGCACGCGGCCCGCGGCCTGGCCGGTCTCGGCGGTCGCATCGGTGACGCCGGAGATGTTTTGCGAGACCTGGTCGGTGCCGGAGGCCGCTTCCTGCACGCTGTGCGCAATGGCCTGCGTCGCGGCACCCTGCTCCTCGACCGCGGCTGCGATCGACGAGGAGATCTCGTTGACCTCCATGATGGTGGCCCGGATGCTCTCGATATTGCCGACGACCTGGTTGGTCTCGGCCTGGATCGCGGTGATCTGCGCGCCGATCTCGTCGGTCGCCTTTGCGGTCTGGCTCGCCAGCGACTTCACTTCGCTCGCGACCACCGCAAAGCCCTTGCCGGCCTCGCCGGCGCGCGCGGCTTCAATGGTCGCATTAAGCGCAAGCAGATTGGTCTGCGAGGCGATCTGGTTGATGAGGTCGATGACCTCGCCGATCTTGTGGGCGGCCTGAGCGAGCCCCTGCACGGTGTCGTTGGTGCGCTGGCCGTCGGCGGCCGCCTTGTCGGCGACCGTCGCAGCCTGTGCAACGCGCTGGCTGATCTCGGTGATCGAGGCCGACAGCTGTCCGGCGGCGGACGCCACCGTCTGCACATTGTTCGAGGCCTGCTGGCAGGCGGTGGCGACGAAGCTGGCGCGGTCGGTCGCCTTATCGGCGGTCTCCGACATGCCTTGCGCGGCCTGCTGCATCGCGCGCGCCTCGTTGAAGACGTCGCGGACGACGGCCTGGACGCTCGCCTCGAACTTGCCGGCGAGATCGGCCATGGTCCTGCGCTTCTCGTCGTCGACGCGCTGCTTCGTCTCCTGCTGCTCGGCGTGCATCCGGCCCACAGCCGACGCATTGTCCTTGAACACGGCCAGCGCCTTGGCGAGTCCGCCGACCTCGTCAGCGCGGTTGGTGTAGGGCACCTCGAAAGCGCTGTCACCGGCAGCGAGGCGCTCAGTGAGATCAGTGATTTTGGCCAGCGGCCGCGTCACGCTGCGGCCGATCACGAAGGAGGCGCCGAGCACGAGCACGAACACTGCAAGACACACCAGGCCGAAGGTCATCGCATCCTGGCGGAACACGGCGTCGACGTCGTCGAGATAGATCCCGGTCCCGATGATCCAGCCCCACGGCGTAAAGCCCTTCACATAGGAGATCTTCGCGACCGGCTGCTCGAAGCCCGGCTTGGGCCAAAGATAGCTGTAGAAGCCCGCGCCCTGCTTCTTGACGACGTCAACGAAGCCGAGGAACAGCGCGTTGCCGGACGGATCCTTCATTGCCGCGAGATCCTTGCCGTCAAGCTCGGGCTTGATCGGATGCATGATCATCTTCGGGGTCATGTCGTTGATCCAGAAATACTCGACCTTGTCGTAGCGGAGGCTCTTGATCTCCGCCATGGCGCCGGCCTGGGCCTGTTCGCGCGTGAGTTTTCCGTCGCTCTCGAGCTTCTGGTAGTGCGCCAGGATGCCGTAGCCGACATCGACCATGTGCTGCGTCTTGGCCTGGCGGTCGGCGATCATCTGGCTGCGCAAGGTCGACAGCGCGATCGGCGCCAGCGCGATCATGCCGACAAGACTGATGCCAACAATGAGGACCAGCTTGAAACTGATGCGGGAGAAAATCATCGGTGCTCGCAAGATTTGGCGGGGCAGATATGCCAGATTATCCTGCTCTCCCTTAGCAAAGCTTTAAGCATTCGGGTTCCCGACATGGGATCTTCGGCATCGCCTGCGAGTCGGACAACGGGACCGACCTGATTTCGGTATGAGTGCACCTTGGGCCTCGCCAATGCGTAGCGAGCGTCCCTGCGATCGAGCAGGAGAGTGCGGCCAGGCGAGCGGTCGGCGCGCTTGCAGTCTGTTGACGCCTAGCGGCCGCCCTTGCCGAGCACGAGGTCGATCGTGTGGGCGGCGATCTTGCGCAACTGGGGTTCGTCATCGAAGGCGCGCTCGAGCACGGCGAGGCCGCGCGTCACCGTGATGATGTGCAGCGCCGAGGCGGCGGGGTCGCCGCTGAACTCGCCGCGCCCGGCACCCGCCGACATTGCCTCCTGAACCAGCGCGGTGATGCGCGATATCAAGTTCGCAAAGGCCTTCCGTGCATTCTCGTCGAGACCTTCGCCTTCGGCCGCGCCAAGCTCCATCAACCCGCGCGTGGTCGGACAGCCGCGTGGCGGCGAGCCGGAGCGGAAATTGGTGATGGTGAGGTCGAAGAACGCCGTCAGGCGCTTGCGCAACGAGCCGGTGCCAAGCGCCTTTTGCAGGCCGAGCAGGTAATCGCCGGCGTAACGCGCATAGGCCTGAAGGAATAGCGCCTCCTTGCTTCCGAAAGCGTTATAGAGACTGCCGCGCTGAACGCCGGCATCGCGCGCGATGTCCGACAACGAGGCGCCGCGCACGCCCTTGCGCCAGAACTGGTCGAACGCGATGCGCAGGACGTCGTCATGATCGAATTCGCGCGGCCTCAATTGACACTCCTCAATATTTGACACAACGTCAAGAATGTGATTTCTGGACATCGTGTCAAAAACCAGTCGGGATTGATAGCCCGTTTTCGCCAATGGGTCCGAACGACCGGCGCTTGCATGCGCCCGGCCGGTCGGCTCCGCATGCAAAGGGACCAGCCGATGCCTCTGCTCCACATCTCGATGCGCGCCGGAAAGCCGGATGCTTACCGGCAGGCAATCCTCGACGGCCTCTATCGCGCCATGCGCGAGGCGCTGAACGTGCCCGAAGGCGACGAGTTCATGACCATCAGCGAGCTATCGCCCGCAAATTTCCGCTGCGGCAACGCCTACGGCGTCGAGCGCAGCGACGACGCCGTGCTGGTCCAGATCACCGTGTTCGCCTCGCGCACCGCTGAGCAGAAGAAGGCGCTCTACCGCCGGATCGTGGACCTGCTCGGCGACAATCCCGGCATCCGCCCCGCAGATGTGTTCGTCAATGTGCTCGACGCGCCCGCAGAGAACTGGTCGGTCGGACACGGCATCACTCAGTTTGCGTGACCGCTGAGGACCTGTCACCTTCTTGAGAATAGCGGAAGGAGGCGTGACATGACGGCATTCCGGGGAAGCTGCTTGTGCGGCGCGGTTGCGTTCGAGGTCGAAGCTCCGTTCGATCGCTTCCTCAATTGCCATTGCTCGCGCTGCCGCAAGGCAACCGGTACAGCGCATTCATGCGAGGTGATCGTCGAGGCGACCGCGCTACGCTGGCTGCGCGGTGAAGCATCCGTCGCGCGCTTCGATTTGCCTAACGCGCGCAGCTTTGCCACCGCGTTCTGCAAGACCTGCGGCAGCCCGATGCCGCATCTGACGCGCAGCGGGCGCGAGGCAATCATTCATGCCGGCGCGTTCGACGAGCCGCTGGGCGTGACACCCGACCGGCATGTGCAGTGGGCCTCGCGTGCGGAATGGTATGCGCACGGGGATGGATTACCGGTGGAGGATTAGGACTCAGCCTCCTGCGGGCACGCCGTGGTGACGGTGATACGCGCTCGGCGTCGGCCAGAACCGGTCCTTCAGTGTCGCCCGGTCCGGCTCGAAGATCTCGATCTTGAGCGGATAGCACGCCGCGGCATCGCTGGAATGGCTTGCGCTGCAGTCCCCGCCGGGACAGGCCGACAACGCTCCGAGCAGGTCGATCTCCGCGAAGAACTCGATGAAGTCGCCGGGGCGGACCGGACTTGCCTTCATGAAATATTGATGCGTGTCCCGCGTGAAGCCCGTGCACATGAAGACGTTGAGCACATCGTGGACATGATGCTCGACCGCGGCGGGATCGACCTTCAATTCGGCGGCAAGCGCGCGCGACAGGTTGGAGTGGCAGCAGAAATCGTAAGCCGTGCCGTTGAGCAGGAGATTGGTGTAGGGATCGCAGCGTGTGCCGATGACATCGTGAATGCCGGCGCCGTCAGCGTCGAAACCGTACCAACCAAGCGTATCATGACTGATGGTCGCGATCGGCCGCAGGTAAGGCATCGTGCTCCAGAGCCTGTTACCGAGGCCGACATGCGTGCCATGGAGCGCCCGCGTCTTGCCGCTGAAGAAACGCTCGGCGAGATCGTGCGCGTTCCAGAGATTGAGATCGCCGACCTGAGGGCCGTCGATGCTGACGATGCGGACAAACTGCCCGCGCGCCGCGCGAAAGGCTCGGGCATCGCGTGGCGGCACGATCAGCTCGTGTGTCTTGACCATCGTCTGCCGCGCGGATTCGAGCGTGGCCATGTCAGGCCCGGGCATCGACCCTGCCGGATAGACGATGACCGGCTTGGCAGCGCGACGTAAAGCGGTGTCGGCGGGGGAGGATGAGTTCTTCGGGAGCATGATGGCCTCGGATCGGCACCGCAAGACAGGCGGCGGCTGACAATGGACACGATCGACTCTATCGCCTTGCGTCAAGGCGAAGCAACACAGCCGTCCATGAGCGCGTCGAGCTCGGTCTTGGAGAGCACACCGAGTTCGGCGATGAAGACGATCCGCGCGCGGGGCACGCCTGGCGCGGGCGCATCGCCTGGCGCGAGCGTCGCGCGGCCGCCTGCGAACTGGAACACCATCTGGCGGCCGGGCTGCTCGACCGTCTCGAACAGGCCTTTGGCGCGCGCCAGCTTCGGCGCCAGCTTGCCGATCGCCTGCTGCAGGCGCGGCAGCGAGAGTGGCCGGTCGGAGGTCCAGCTCAGCGTCTCGAAGCGCTCTTCGGCCGGACGTTTCGGCCCTGGCTCGCGCGATACGGCTGCACGATCGCTGGCGGGAAACAGCAAGGCGGACGGAATCTCGCCGTGCTTTGCATCGACCACCAATGCGGGCACGCGCTGCGCGCGGATAGCCTCGCGCATCCGCACGCCGGCGCCTTCGCCCGCCAGATCCAGCTTGCTCAACGCCACGATATCGGCGACGCGCAGCTGCGAGCGCTGAAGCGCGTCATCCAGCGCCGCCGTCGGCGTTGCCGCGTCCATCACACACAGCACAGTTTCGAGCGGCGCCTCGCGCAGGATCACGGGATCCATCAAATTGCGGACGATGTCGCCGGGATCGGCGACGCCGCTGGTCTCGATGACGATGTACTCCGGCTTGGGATCACGCCGCAGCAAGGTCGAGAGCGTGCGGATCAGATCGCCTTCGAGCGAGCAGCAGATGCAGCCGTTGGCAAGGCTGACCACGCCGTCGCTTGCGCCCGCGATCAACTCCGCATCGATGTTGATCGCTCCGAAATCGTTGACGACAGCGGCAATGCGCCGTCCGTCCGCGTGAGCCAGCAGATGATTGACGACCGTGGTCTTGCCCGCCCCCAAAAAACCCGTCACCAGGAGAATGGGGACCGGCATGGATCAGCTCGCGACGACGGGTCGGCGGACGGGCTTTCCGGGCCGCGCCGCCACATCCAGCAGGCCGTCGGTGATCAACGGCTGACCGCTGACAACGAGATGCCGCACGCCTTCCGACGGACGGTTCATCGCCGTGAAGGTCGCGCGGTCCGACAGCTTCTCGTAGTCGAACACGACGATGTCGGCGTCGGCATCCTTGGCGAGGCGGCCCTTGGCGCGCATGGCGGGCGTGCTCTGCGACAGGATTTCTGCGGGGATCAGCGCGCATTTGCGCACGCCTTCGAGCAGCGACACGGTCTTGCGCTCGCGCACCCATTCGCGGATGAACTTCGTGAAGCAGCCGGCCGAGCGCGGATGCGAGGTGGCGTCATCAGGCAGCGGCCAGGCATCACCGGTGTAGGTCTTGCCGTCCGACGTCGTCCACGGCATCGCATCGGAGGCGATCGCGCCGCCGGGATAGAGCACCGACATGTCGAGGAGGTCGCGATGATGCGCATTGTGCTCGGTGTCGAGGATATGCCAGAGCACCAATGAGGATGGCTCTTCGGCTTGCGCCTTCAAGAGCTCCTCACGGTCGTGGAAGCGGTAGCCGTCGGTCACGCGCTGCACCGAGTCATAGCCGGTGCCGTTGCGCTCGACGAATTGCGGATCGCTGAAGAAGGCGGCCGCCAGCACAGTCGATCCGGTGCCGTAAGGATAAGCCTCGACCGTGATGGGGAGCCCTTGCGCTTGCGCCTTCTCGATCAGCACGCGGCAGCGCTCGATGTCGGTCTTGCTCGATGAATTGAAATGGCAGATGTGCATGTGCGCGCCCGTCGCGCCGGCATAGCCGATCAGGCGGATATAGGCCTCCGCCGCGCTCTCGGGGTCGATGCGCGACATGTAGGCGACGTGGGTGAAGGTCGGCACGTTCTGCTTGGCGGCAAGCTGGCACACCGCAGTCAACTCCTGCACGCCGGCGCCCGGAGCATAGGCGTTCAAGATTCCGATGCCGATGCCGCCCTCGTTGAGGCCGCGCGCGAGGCGATCGAGGATGCCTGAAACCTCGGCATCGCTCGCGACATTATCCATCCAGCGGCGGTCGCGCATGGCATTGCCGAACGCCTCCAGCGAGCTCTCTGCGTTGGAGCCGGTCATCGCACCGATGCGCGCAAAGGCCCAGTTGGTGGCGGCACCATAATTCAGCACGCGGCCCTTCCTCGCCTGGCGCTCGTACCAGGAGCCGACCGGCAGCACGCCGGCCTCGAGATCGAGCGTCGTCGTCACGCCGTCGAACGCCTGCATGCGGTCGGCCGGGATCGACTGGCCATGCGCATGCAGATCGATGAAGCCGGGCGCGACCACGAGGCCGGTCGCATCGATCACCCGCTCGGCACTGCCAAGCGAGGCGCCGACTGCAGCGATCTTGCCGTCCACCACGGCCACGTCGCCGATGGCATCCATCCCGCTCGCAGGATCCACCACCCGGCCGCCCGAGATCACCAAACCGCTCATATCGCCACTCCGCCAAGCTATTTCCAAAGCCCCCAAAGGCCCAGCAGCAGCTTCGGAGGCGGCGACCGGCCGCATCGCGCACCGTCCCGATGCGCATCAAGGCAGATTTTTTGATGAACCACCACCACCACTGAAGCCGACACAGTATGCAGATTGCTGCACGCCGTTGCGGAGATCGCGCAGGCAGGATGCAGTCCCGGGTTGCATCCTGGCCAAGGCCAAGCTATTGGATGCACGTATTTTCATTTTTGGAGGCGACCATGTCGACGACAGCACGCTTCCCGGGTTCGCCGCGCGATATTTGACGCGCTTCCCCGGGACCCATGTCCCGGGTGAACCATAAAGTCCCATATCAACTCTCATCTGCCGTGGCCATCGGCGCCGCGATTGAGAACCTATTGGCATGACATCCCATCTTCTGCCGGCCCCCTGTCAGGTGGCCGGGCGCTCCGACCTGCTCGAACGCAGGCTTCGGCGATATCATCCGCACGTCCAGGGAGCGGTGCGCGCGTTCGCCCAGCGTCACGCGCGCCTTGCCGACCTCGCGGCGAGCTTTCCCGCGCTTCTGTTCGCGCTGGCAGTTCAGCGGAACCGGCTCGATCCCGCGTGCGCTGTTGCAGCCGTGATCGACGGCGCCGCACTCGCGCAAATCGCGGCGTTGGCCAATCTGCCGATGTGGCTGCGCAAGTTACCGCCGGAATCATTCGTGCGCCCCATCCCGCACCTGCCTGACGGCGAGCTCTTCCGCCGACAGATCGCGAACCATCTTCCGCGTTCTCCCAAGCTCGCGCCGACATGGCTTCAGCTCGTCGCCGAGGCCGCCGAGCTCGCGCATGAGCCGCTGGCGGCATGGATCGCCCGCGAATACGTCCGCGATCCACGGCAGGTACCGCTCGCACGGTTGCGGCGCATCGCTCTTTGGGCCTGGTTCTCCGCGGAGCCCGCGACATCTGGGCATGACCTGATCGAACGACGGTGGACGCCGGACATGCGGATCGATGCCGCGGGTTCGGCCGCGGGTGATTGGCAAACCGCGGTGGCCCTGCATGCAAATCTCGGGCGCCAGCCCATCGCCGATATGTGGCTGCGGGCGGGCCGGATGGCGGGTTACGAATTCCTGCCGCTGGATTCGATGTTCGCAATCACTGAAGAGGCAAAGGCCATGCGGAACTGCCTCCGGACCTATGGCGACGGCCTCGCGCATGATCAAACCCGGGTTTGGAGTGTACGGAAGGACGGCGAACGCGTCGCGACGTTGCAGATCGCCCGTCGCTATCGCGACCCGCTGCCAAACATTGTCCAGCTCAAGGGGCCCGGCAATAGCGAGGCCTCGCGCGAGTTATGGTGGGCGGCGCGTCAATGGCTGCACAAGCACGATCTGTCGCAGGTCGTGATCAAGCGGCGAAGCTGGGGAACAGCGCCGCTCGATCGCGAAAGCTGGGTGTCGCTGTGGCGGCCTTACTGGTTTGCCAAGCGTCGCATCCCCGACTGGCTGCCCTTGGCCCCGTCGCGCGCGGCGCTGGAGGCGCTGTGACCCACCAAAGCCGCTGGCAATGCGTTGACCGCCATCCGAACAGCTGAAACGATCGGCTGCGCCGGATTCTCCGGCGCGGAACAGGAGCGCGCTTCGCGGTGACCGAGATCGAAATTACCGCGAAGACACTATCACTATGCGAGCTGTTCAGATCGGCGCCGAGCGAAAACGCAATCAGCAATCTCAGCACCCAGGTCGGCCAGCGCCAGATCGGTCCCCATTTGCTTCCCGTCACGACCAACAGCGGTCTCAAGCCGACCTGCTATCTGTGCTGCCCGTCGGTCGCCTATATCGATTATGCGCGCGACGAGCTGCGTCACTTTTCGGAACACCGGCTTCTGTCGACCGTGTTGGATGGCCTGCTCAAGCTCGGCTATCCGCTGATCCGGGCAGCCGGGCTCGACCGGCAGGTACAGATCAACAACTGGCTGCTCGCGACCAACCCGATCCCCGACGTCACGTTCGAAGCCCTGCTGGCGGCGACGCAGGCGATCGTGCAGCAGCATCCCGCTCACGTGGTGGCCTGGCGCTCCCTGAACGATTTTTGCGACCGCGCGGCGATGCAGATCTTTCGCGAGGCCGGCTACCGGTTATATCCGGCCCGGCAGATCTACATGTTCGATTGCAGAAACGCTGAGCCGAAACCCGGTCGTGACGAAAAACGCGACCGAGCGCTGCTCGACGATTCCGGTCTCGCGAGCGTGGCGCCAGCGGAATTGCGCGACGACGATTTCGTTCGCGCGCAGACGCTCTACCAGTATCTCTATCTCGAGAAGTACACTTGGCTGAACCCGCAATACACGGCTGCGTTCATGAAAGCGGCACATGGGGGTGGCATCCTCGAATTCCAGGGATTGCGTGCCGCGGACGGACAGCTTGCCGGTGTGATCGCGTTCTTCGACTCCGGCCGAACCATGACAGCACCAATCGTCGGCTATGACGCCACCCTTCCGCAGGAGGCTGGTCTCTATCGCATGCTGATGGCGCTGGCCTTGAAGCGGGCGCGCGAGCGAAAAATGCTGTTCAACATGAGCGCCGGCGCAGCCGCGTTCAAGCGCAACAGGGGCGGCGTCGCGGCGCTGGAATATACCGCCATCTACAACGCCCATCATGCGCCGACGGCGCGATTGGCCGCATCTGCGGTCCGGATCATATTGCAACGGGCCGGCATTCCCGTGCTGCGGAGCTTCGAGCTATGACCGATAGGGCATCGACCTGGCATGCGGTTGCGCTGAGCCGCAAGGTCGGCACCAGACCACATCGCGTCATGCTCGACGGACAGCCCTTCGTCCTGTTCCGGTCCGGCAAGGCGCTGCACTGCCTGACTGACCGCTGCCCGCACCGCTTCGCGCCGTTGTCGCAGGGACGGGTGATCGACGACGCCATCGAGTGCCCCTATCACGGCTGGCGGTTCGACGGCGGCGGGCGCTGCCGCAGCATGCCGGGGCTCCTGGAGCAGACGCCGACCATCGCGGTGCCCGCGCATGCCGTACGCGAGCAGAACGGCCTGATCTACATTTCGCCGGGAGACCAGCGCGGCGAACCCTATGCAGGCGTGCTGTCAGGGCCGGGCACTGTGAGCAGTGTTGTCGAGAATCGCGTTCGCTCGACGCTGCTCGACGTCGCCGAAAACATTCTCGACGCCACCCACACCCATTTCACCCACAGCGGTCTGCTGCGCGGACTAAGCAGCCGACGCTGGAAGGTCAAGGTATCGGTGACGGGCGGCGATGGCTGGGTCGAAGCGCGCTACGAGGGAGAGCCGCGGCAGGAAGGCCTGATCAGCCGGCTGCTCGAAGGCGAACGGTCGATCAGCGTCGGCCGCTTCGTCGCGCCTGGGATCGCCGAGCTCGAGTTCTGGGGACGCGACCGCATCAACCTGTCGACGACGTTTCATCTGCGCCAGGAGGACGACGATCATGTTCGCGGCTTCGGCGTGCTGGCGGGACCAATGCAAGGCGGGCTCGGATATATCAAAGCAATGCTGTTCAAGCCGCTGTTCATGATCGCGCTGCGTCAGGATCAACGCATTCTCACGGCTGCGCGAGACAACAAGCCGCCGGGCGCGCGGCCCGTGATCTGCCGGCTCGACGTGCTCAGGCCAAGTATCGAGTCCATCTTGCGTGGCGAGCGCCCCGCCGTTGCGGATGCGCCTTTCGACATCATCATGGAGTTGTGAGCCTCACGCCAGCGGCTCGCCATCCCATTCGATGTCGCGCACCGAGGCCTCGAGCAGCCCCGTGCCATTTCGCAGCGCGCGGACGGCGATCTCGCCGAGCGCGCGCAATTGGGACAACAACAGGCCGCGGTCGCCGGGCCAGACTGAGATGTCCTGCATGCCGGCGAAATCGCGTCGCCACTGTGCAAAGCCGCGATTGCGGATGGCGTCTGGCAAGCCATAGGCCAGCATGGCCAAGGGAAGCGTCATCGGCGCCGTCGACGATGCGCGTGCGTCGCGTCCTTCGAGAATGGCTTTGTCGAGACCATCTGCCGGCCCGAAATAATGCACGCCGCTCGTCGTGCGCGGATTGCATTCGATGACGTGCAGTTCGCCTTGCGCGTCGCGGCGAAAATCGAACGATATCTGTCCGGTCCAGTTCAGCCGCGCGACCAGGCCGTCAACGAATTTTCGCGCAACGGGATCAGCGACCGGCGCGAAGGCAACGCCTGCGCCTTGGCCGACGCGATAGGTCGGCTTGTAGCTTTGAAACGCCGCCAGCCGACCATTGACCGCGACGGCATAGGCGCTGATCTCCTCGCCCGGCAGATAGGCTTGCGCGACCCAGGGATCGGCCGCGGTCGGGCAAAGCGCATCGAGCGCCGCGCGCGAGGGGCGGATCAGCACGCGTGATCCGAACCGCGACCAGGCAGGCTTCAGGACCAGGCCTTCCGGCTGCGGCATAACAGACAGGTCGTCGCGCGAGCAGAGCCGCACGGTCGGCGGCGGATCGGCACCGAGCCCCATGGCGACCTCGGCGAAATCCGCCTTGTTGTGGACTTTTGCAAGCAGGTCGAAATGCGGCGCAAAAAACTTGATGTCGATGCCTCTGATGTCGCGGACCGCTGCGAGATAAAACACCTCTTCGCAAGTCGGCACGATGACGTCAGGCGCTTCGCGCGCAACCAGCGCGGCCACAGCCGCGCAATAGTCCGAAAAGCCCTGCCGTGGCGACGGCAATTGCTCATAGGCATGCTTCATCCGCGTCGCCCGCGACATCGGATAGCGGAACGTATCGGCAAGGACGACACGATGGCCGGCGTGATAAAAGATACGCGCCAGATGCAAGGCGGCCGGCGCCCGGGCTCCGGTGATGAGGATGGTCTTTCTCATGCGGCGCTCGGCTTCCAGCAATTTTCGACGCGCCGAAGCTTTGCGTCGTTGCGCGGCTGCAGGGCCTCGTGCTGCATTTCGACGACGGGCCGCGCCTCGAGCTGCGTGCATGCCACCAGCACCGCCGTGCGCACGCCCTCAGTGGCGGAAACGCCGACGTGAAGCGGCAGGACGATGTCGATCCGGTTTTCGCCCGTCTGCCGGATACGGAAATCGTCGATGCTACGGTCCGCCGCCAGCACCGCGTTGCGCAGGACATCCGGGGTCACCATGACGTCAGGCCTAGCCGCATCGCGGTTCGGCAGAACAAAGACATCGTCGCGACGGCCGATCACTTCCGCGACGGCTTGCAGGGCCGAACCACAAGGGCAGCGTCTGGAATCGAGGCGCAAGATATCGTTCATGCGATAGCGCGCCATGATCTGCGTGCGCCGCGTGAAATCGGTCACAACAGGCACAACGAGATCGGGGCTGCCAGCTACCGGTTCGAACTCGAAATGCACGACGTCTTCCGCCAGATGCAACGTGCCGCGCTCGCAGGAGACGCCGAACAGGCCTTCCGTCGCCATGTAGATTTGCCGCAAGTTCAGGCCGAAGCGGCGCTCGATCACCTCCCTATCCGGCGGGTCGAGCACTTCCGCGCTCGAAAACATCGTGCGCGGCGCAATCGCGACGTCATTCTCCGCAAACCAGCGCAACGCTTTCGGCGGAGCAACGACGACATCAGGCTTGAACGCGGCGAGCGTCTCGGCGGCCGATTGCAGGCCGAGCCTGAGATCGACGAAGCGTAGTTTCAGCAATTTCGATTCGTTCGCGGCGTCGTAAAGCCGCGACGAGCGCGGGAGCACGACGGCGACGCGGTGCTGTCGCAGCAAAGAGAGAGGAATCGCCTTGGCGACAAGGGTGCCGAGCCAGACGAAACGCTCTTGGTCAGAAACCAGGTAGAGGCCCTGATTCCCGCTGGTACCCGTGCTGCAACCGACATCGTAGCCTTTGGGCGCCTCGCCCCGATCGATCATGCTCCAGATCTGCGCTGCCATCAGACCGAGACGGTTAAAATCCTGAAAGCGCGCCATTACCTCGCGCTTGTCGACGAGAGGAAGAGCTGACAAGTCCTTGTCGCGAAAGCCGCGATAGAAGGCGACCTGCCGCGTCGCATCGTGCATGAGCCGCGCAAGGCGCGGTTGCTGCCATCGTTCGATCCTGTTGCGGCTCGTGAGCCAGCGCCGCAACAACCGCGTGCGCAGATAGGCCGAAGCGAGAGCCAGCCGCGACATCACGATATCGGCTCGTCGACGTCGTGGCAGAGATGAACTTTGCCGCCCTGCCCGGCGAACGCCCTGAGCAGGCGCTGGCTGTCGCGGCCGGCATCGCGATCGTCGAACACGATGGCACTGGAGATCCACGGTGTCTTGTCCTGCATCAGCGCCTCGCGCGTCCATGCCGCATCGGTGGCGTAGATCACGGGGCCGGTAGCCTCACGCCAAAAAACGCCGAAATGGCCGAAGGCATGCCCCGGCAGCGGCACTGCGAGATAAGAGCCATCGCCGAACAGATCATGGCCGTCGCCGAGCACGGTGCCGGTCGCCACGCGCGCCAACCCTTCGACCGGGATCAATCGCTGCGTGATGTCGGGCGGGATCAACTCCTTGAAGATCCCGTTGTGCAAGGCGGCGGCCGTACTCATGCCCATGACGGCGCGTGCCGTCGCGCCCCAGGCGGTGAACGCGGCGTTCGCGAACAACCGAAGGCTCGACACGTGATCGGCATGAAAATGCGTGACGATGACATGGCGGATATCGGCCGGCGCGACGCCGAGATTGCGCAACGTCTTCTCCACGGCCTCATCGGCATTCAGTTGCGGGCGGAGTACCGCGCTATAGAGCCGCAACGCGGCACTGCGCGACCCCTGCGTCACCTCAGGGCCAACGCCGGTATCGACCAGGCAGAGCCCGCGCCCGCCGAGATCGATCACGCCGTAGCGCACGGTCAGCCGCGCGCGCCTCAAGCCGGCGCCGCGCTTGACGAGACCGGCGAAGACATCGATATGCGCGCTGTTGAACAGCTTCATGCTGTCTACTCTCCTCCGAACGTCCGGCGCAGACCCTCGGCGAAATCGACGGTCGGTGTCCAGCCGAGATCCTTGCGGATGGCCGACAGATCGAGCGTCTGACTGAAGGCAAGCAGTCCCGCCGAATAGGCCGTCACGACAGGTTCGACCTGCGGTCGGAACAGCTTGTGGAAGCCCTCGATCGCGCGGATGGCGGTGAGCGCGACCGGCCAGGACAGCTCGCGCCAGCGCACATCGACGCCTGCGAGCGCAGCGCTGCGGGTAATGATGTCGCGGATCGAAACCGCCTCACCGCCGGAAACATTGTAGATCGCGCCTGACGCCTTGTCCTTGACATCGAGAATGCAGGCGATCGCAGCCACGACATCGTCGACATGAGTGAGATCGATTACTGCGCGCCCACCGTTGAAGGACGGCAACGGCCTGCGTTTTGCTGCGCGCAGGAGGCGGGGCAGCAACGCCTTGTCGCCCGCCCCGTAGATCCCGCGCGGACGGACGATGGTCCAGGACAGATCGGACGTGGAGCGAACCAGCTGCTCAGCGGCAGCCTTGCTCCAGGCATAATGATTGATGGGTGCAGGGAGGGCAGATCCCTCGCTGACACCAAGCCCGTCACGAAAACGGAAGTAGACGCTGGACGATGAGACATAGACGACATGCGCCGCGCGCCATTTTTGCGCCTGCGCCAGCAGATTGGCCGTTGCCGTGACATTGTTGCGCTCGAAATCACGCCGCGGTCCCCAATTCGACGATAGGCCGGCGCAATGAACGATTGCGTCGACATCCCCGAGCTCGAGCGCGGACAATGATGCAGCATCGGCGAGATCGCAGGTCTCTACGGTGATCCGCTCGCCGCGCAGAACGTCCCGTAGCGAGTCGGACCGGCCGAGCGCGATCACCTCACGGCCGCGCGCAGCCAGATGGCAAGCCACGCGACGGCCGAGGAACCCACCCGCTCCGGTCACCAATATTCGCGACATCTAGATCTCGATCGCAATGCCGCCGAACGACACGCCGGCGGAGGTGCCGAGCATGATGATGCGCGATCCCCTGATGATGCGTTGCCGCTGCCGCGCAACATGCAGCGCAGTCGGGATCGACGCGGCCACCTGATTGCCATGGGTGGCGACGATATCGATGACCTTGTCGCGCGGAAAGCCGCAGCGTTTGACGAGGTGGGCTAGCGCAAACGGGCTGGCCTGATGCGGCACGACGAGATCGACGCTCTCCCGTGTCCAGCCCGCACTCTCGAGTAGCTGGTCGACGAAGCCGGGAAACTTGGCCGCGGTCAGCTTGAACAACTCGCGGCCGTTCATCTGGAAGAAGCGCCCCGCTGCAAAGCGCTCCGGCTCGCGCGCGAAGTCGATCCCCGTCCCGCCCGATGCCAGCGAGCAGACCTCGTAGCCTTCGTGATGAACCTCGAACCTGACGGCCCTGACATGGCTTGCCTCGCCCTGATCGGGCCGGACCAGCACGGCGGCCGCGGCGCCATCGCCGAACAATCCGGCGGTGACCGGATCGGTCTGCCACGGCAACGCCCGCGAGGCCATCTCGGACGAGACGACCAGGGCACAGCGATAGCGCCCGGTAGCGATCATCAGCGTCGCCATGTCGAAGCCGGACAGGAAGCTGAGGCAGGTCGAGTTCACGTCGAGCGTCGAACAGGCACCAGATGGAATGCCGAGATGCCGCGCGATCAGCGGTGCGGTAATGGGAATGGAATATTTGGGAACGGCGCTGGCGAAGATCAGGAGGTCGATCGCAGACGGCGCGATACCGGCTTCGCCGAGCGCGACCCGGGCAGCACTGGCCGCGAGCTCGTCCTGCGTCTCGGCCTCGCAAACGAACCGCTCCCTGACGCCGCAATTCGCCTCGAGCCATCCGTCCGGCTTTCCCAGCTCGCAATCAAGGGCGGCCGAGCTGACTTTTTGACTGGGAAGGCTCATCCCCGTTCCGCGCAAGCTGAACGCAATCGGCGTCATGGCCCCTCTGATTCCCGTGGAAAGCGCCTTAAACTACCGGATGCGCACGGCGGTTGCCACGCGAGAAAGGCCGATCGCGCGGGTTTGCGCATGATCGCAGCCACGCAGCCGTTATCATTCTGAGGCGACGACCATCCAAGCGATCAAATGACTCTCTGCCATCACTTCTCGCGCGCTTCCTGCTTGTACCGTTCCAGCAGGCCCTCCGCCTTCATCTCCTGCAGAACGGCAGCCAGGCGGGGCGCGAGGTCGGCATTGGTCTTGTACAGATATGGATAGAGCACGACCCGGTCGCCGATCGTCAGCAGCGGCCGCACCGAGGTGACGCCCTTGAATTCGGGCGAATACAGGGCGCTCTGGAGCGCGGCATCGATCTCGCAAAAAAAATCGACGCGGCCGCTTAGCAGCATGCGCAACCCGTCATATTCGGTCGCGATGCTGGTCAGGCGCGTCTCCGGCACCAGGGACGAGAGCGAGCGCTGGCACAGCTCGACGCCGCGTCGATAGACGCCGATCCAGTTCGTCGCGGTCAGATCCTCCAAACGCGGCAAGGTCAGCGCCGGATTGCTGGCCCAGATTGCAAACCTCACCTCGTAGATCGACTCGTCGACCCGCACTTGGTCGGGGTGCGTCTCCCCGTAGGCGGGAACGCGCATGAACTGCCCGTCAACGGCGCCGGAATCGACCATCGCGCTCACCCGCTGCGTCGGCATCAGCTCGACCTCGAGCGGAACGCCGAGCCGCCTGAACGCCTCCTGGTAGGCAAGCCGCTGCCATTTGCCTTCGTATGTGGTTTCCGGCTGGTCCGTCACCATCACGAACGGACGCAATGGCTCCGCGCGGAGAGGATGAGGCAACACCGCCAGCAGCAGGAGAGCCGCGAACAGGAAACACGATCCGCAGTTCCGCAAGCCGCCCTCGGATGCATAGGAATGAGAGGATGACATGAAGCGCTCTCGCAAATTCGGTACTTGGCCTCGCAGGCATTCAAAGGATCTTGCTCAAGATCTTGCGCATCATTTTGCCGAGAGGACCTCACGGATCATCTGCGCGAGGTCCGCCCTTCGGTATGGCTTGCGCAGCAGGGCGACGCCGGTGTCGAGGCGTCCGTCATGGACGAACTCATCGGTGTAGCCCGATGTGTAGAGCACTTTCATCCCCGGGCGACTCTCGAGCACGGCTTCGGCCAGTTCGCGCCCGTTCATTCCGCCCGGCATGACCACGTCGGTGAACAGAAGATCGAACTCGGCGCCCTGGTCGACCAGCGCCAACGCCGCCTCCGCGTCGCTGGCGATCAGGGTCTTGTAGCCGAGGCCGCCGAGCTGGGCGATCACATAGCCTTGCACCAGCGGATCATCCTCGACCACCAGGATGGTTTCCTGGCCGCCGATCGCAGCGATGGCCGGAGCGGATGCCGATTTCACCGGGGCCCGGATCTCCGAGCGTGGCAGATAAAGCCTGACCACGGTGCCCCGCCCCTGTTCGCTTTCGATCTTCACGGCGCCGCCGGTCTGCCTGGCAAACCCGTAGACCATCGCGAGCCCCAGCCCGGTGCCGCGGCCGACCCCTTTGGTCGTGAAGAAAGGCTCGAACACCCGATCGATGATATCGGGTGGAATTCCCTGGCCGGTGTCGGTGATCGCGATCATCACGAAATCTCCGGCGCGCACCCCGTCATCGAACGCAGCGGCGTCGTCGATGACCACATTGGCGCTTTCGAGCACCAGCTTGCCGCCGCCGGGCATGGCATCCCTTGCATTGATCGCGAGATTGACGATCGCCGCCGAAAGCTGCGACGGGTCGGCCAGCGCAGACCACGCATCGCTCGCGAGCAACGTGTCGATCTCGATGTGCTCACCGAGCATCGGCTTGAGCAGCTTGCAGACGTCGAGCACCAGTTCATTGATGTCGACCTCGCGCGGCTGCAACGGCTGGCGGCGCGCGAAGGTCAGAAGCTGCGATGTGATCTCGGCGCCGCGCACGGCCGCCTCGTCGATGAGGTGGGCGATCGCGGCGAGTTCAGGCCGGTCGGCCACGCCTTCCTGGATGATCTCGATGGTACCGGTGATGACCGTCAGGACATTGTTGAAGTCATGAGCGACACCGCCGGTGAGCTGGCCGATCGCGTCCATCTTCTGGGACTGGCGCAACCTCTCGGTGGTCTCGTGCTGCTCGGTGAGGTCGGTGCCGGTGCCGCGATATCCGAGGAAGCGACCGTCGGGTGCGAATACGGGTCGCCCGCTGATGCTGACATGGCGCAGCCGACCAGCCAGATCGCGCCTTGTGTACTCGAAATTGCGGAACGGCTCGTGGCGTTCCAGCACCGCCTCATGCTCGCGCCATTTCTCCGGCTCGGCGCCGCTGTTGATCGCGGTGTCGATGCGGCTCGTGCCGATCAACGCGGCTCGATCGATCCCGAAGGCATCCAGTCTTTCCGAAATATAGGTGAAATGATGATCCGGTCCGGTTTCCCAGAACCAGTCCGATGCCGTCTCCGCGTAATCGCGAAAGCGCTGCTCGCTCAACTGGGCGTCCTGCTCGGCCTTCTGGCGCACAAAGAGGTCCTGCTGAAGCTGCGCGTTCACTTGCTGCAGATCGCCATAAGCGCGCTGCAAATTGGCGCACAACTCATTGAATGCATCCGCGACCTGGTCGAGCTCGTCGGGCTTGTCGGGACCCCTCCTGCTCAGCTGCAACGGCGGCGGCGGCCGTGCAAGATTGTAGCTTCCGACAAAGGCGGCAATGGTGACGAGGTGACGGGTGACGAGGACGTGAAAGATGTAGAGGATGAAGAGCGAGACAAGAAACGTCTTGGCCGCCTGGCTCGCGAGGATGACGAGCGTCCGGTTCAGCAGATGCTGGTAGACCTCGGTGAGCGTCGCTTCGACATAAAGGATCCCGATCGGACGCTTGGTGCCGCGAACCATGTAATCGAGCGGATAATCGCGGGCGATGCTGGCGCGCGCGCTGCGGTCGCCGACGGAGATGTGGATCGGATCCGGACGATCGATGACCTCGCGGATCTCGACCGCGCGGATACCGGGCAGGCGCTGGATGCCGTTGAGCTGAAGCTGGAGCTGGTGCTGGTCAAGCGCCCAAAGGCTCTCGCCCAGGCTCGCAAGGTAGCTTCGGCCGATCTCGTCGAGACGCGTCTCGATGACACCGACCTCGTGATCGTAGTCGAGGTAAAGTTGAAGCGCGGTCAGCGTCAGCGTGACGAGCGAGCTGAACAGCAGCACGGCGGCCAGCAGGCGGAAACCGATACCGCTGCGGAGTCTGTCGAGGATCTCGGCCGCGCGGAAGCCAAGCGAGTCAGATGCGAGCGACGATCCGATGGCCTGCAAATCCCCCTTCGCGGCAACGGGCTCAATGACGTAGCGACCATTGAGATCATTTTCGCCCTTGTCCAAGTACCATTCCCCCCGAAACATGGACGGAAACCGCGGAGCGCAATCTGCGCCTCGGGATTCGGTGTGGCAAGTCAACGATCAGCGGAGTGTGAAATCAACCAGGTCTCATCGGAAACCCGCGCACCCGAACGGCAATTTGACCGTGCAATATGGTGCGAATGGCGCTCCCTAGGGGAATCGAACCCCTGTTTCAGCCTTGAGAGGGCCGCGTCCTAACCGCTAGACGAAGGGAGCGTGAGGGAGAGGACATAGCCGCGAATTTTGCCTACGGCAAGGTGAGATTGCGGGTTTCAAATGTCTCCGCAGCGTCGTCCTGGCGAAAGCCAGGACCCATCACCCAGGGGACAATTGTGACGCGCAGGGTTAACTCCTAGTCTCCGCAACTATGCCCGCCTGTGGTTATCGGTCCTGGCTTTCGCCAGGACGACCGCGGAGGCCGGCCCTACGGCTCATTGGCAAATTTCAGCTTTCCGGCCGGCCTAAGGGTGTGGGCGTCGAAGGTGCGGATCTCGGTGACCCCGCCGATATCCAAGGTCACCACGAGGCGATCGCCGGCAACGCCCGTGGAGACGATCTTGGCGCCTTTCGGCAAGGTCGCGATGACGTCGCCCGTGGGCTCGGGCGCTCTTCCCTCCGACTTGAAAAGGCGGTAGCCCACCGCGATCAGGACGGCGCAGACAGCCAGCGCCGTGGTCAACCCCGCGATCAGCATCATCCGTCGCACCCGCGCGAACAGCGCGGCCTGCTCGGGGGTCGGTTCGGGAACAGCGGTATCAGACGTCGTCATGGAAAGCTCAGGTTCAGCGCAGAGGTTGGAAGTCGTGGTCGAAGGCGACGAGGGCTCGGCCCGGCTCGACCGCGTGCTGGCGTCGCGCCTGCCGGAGCTGTCGCGGTCAAGGCTGAAAGCCCTGATTCTGGCGGGCGCGGTGAGCCTCAAGGACGCCGAGATCCGCGACCCCGCTTATCACGTCGCCTCAGGCGATACGATCAGAATCGACGTGCCGGAGGCGGCCCCGCCCGAGCCCAAGGGCGAGGATATCGCGCTGGATATCGTGTTCGAGGACGACGACATCATCGTCATCAACAAGCCCAAAGGCCTGGTTGTGCACCCCGCGGCCGGGCACGAGACCGGGACGCTGGTCAACGCGCTGATTGCCCATTGCGGCAACTCGCTGTCGGGCATCGGCGGAGTGCGCCGGCCCGGCATCGTGCACCGGCTCGACAAGGACACGACCGGGCTGATGGTGGTCGCCAAGAACGACCTCGCGCACGCCTCGCTTACCGCCCAATTCGCCGATCACGGCCGCACCGGACCGATGCGGCGCGGTTATATGGCCTTCGCCTGGGGGCTGCCGGGCCGGCATCGCGGCACAGTCGATGCGCCGATCGACCGCCATCCGCATGCGCGGGAAAAGATGGCCGTGCGCCAGGGCGGCCGCGAGGCGGTCACGCATTGGGAGCTGCTGGAGAGCTTTAACGGGCGCGACGGCAAGCCGGTGGCCTCCCTGCTCGCCTGCGAGCTCGAGACCGGGCGCACCCACCAGATCCGCGTCCACCTCGCCCATATCGGCCACCCCCTGATGGGGGATGCGGTCTATGGCCCCCATTTCAAGACCAAAGCGAACCAGCTCGGGCCCGACTCGCAGGCCGCTTTGACGGCCCTTGGGCGGCAGGCTCTGCATGCCTATTTGCTGGTATTGGAGCACCCTAGGACCGGAGAACTTCTTCACTGGGAGGCGGGTCTGCCGGAGGATTTGCTTCTCCTTGAGAGCGCTCTGAAAGCGGCGCTATGACGCAGGGGCTTTGAGAAAGGCCTTACCTTACAAAAAGTTATAGCTGCCACACGGGGACGTGACGTCAGCAATCCTTCCCTTTTTGACCCCCGATGGGGTATATTGCGCCTGCGTTGGAAGTGACCAACGTGGAACATCGCAGCTACGGCCGGCTTTAACCAAGCGGTCGTCTGCCTGGCCCGCCGCTATCGGGGGCCTGAACCTTTGGAGGGGCTAACCATGGCCCGTACCGCTGCTCTGCCGGTCCTCAATGGAGAATCCGGCCTATCTCGCTACCTCGCCGAGATCCGCAAGTTCCCGATGCTGGAACCCCAGCAGGAATACATGCTCGCCAAGCGTTGGCGCGAGCATGACGATCGCGACGCGGCGCATCAACTCGTCACCAGCCATCTCCGGCTCGTCGCCAAGATCGCCATGGGCTATCGCGGCTACGGCTTGCCGATCTCCGAGGTCGTCTCGGAAGGCAACGTCGGCCTGATGCAGGCGGTGAAGCGTTTCGAGCCCGAGAAGGGCTTCCGTCTCGCCACCTACGCGATGTGGTGGATCAAGGCGTCGATTCAAGAGTACATCCTGCGTTCCTGGTCGCTCGTGAAGATGGGCACCACCGCGAACCAGAAGAAGCTGTTCTTCAACCTGCGCAAGGCGAAGAGCAAGATCAACGCGCTGGACGAGGGCGATCTCCGCCCCGATCAGGTGAAGATCATTGCCAAGCGCCTCGGCGTCACCGATCAGGACGTGATCGACATGAACCGCCGCCTCGGTGGCGATGCGTCGCTCAACGCACCGATCCGGGACGACGGCGAAGCCGGCGAATGGCAGGACTGGCTGGTCGACAATACGCCCAACCAGGAAGCCATGATGGCGGAGCACGAGGAATATGATCACCGCCGTGACGCGCTGAATGGCGCCATGGGCGTGCTCAACCCGCGCGAACGCCGCATCTTCGAGGCGCGCCGCCTCGCCGATGAGCCGATGACGCTGGAAGACCTTGCCGCCGAGTTCGGCGTGTCGCGCGAGCGCGTCCGCCAGATCGAGGTCCGCGCCTTCGAGAAGGTGCAGTCCGCGGTCAAGGGCACGATCGCAAGGGCCGAACAGGCCGCGCTGGAAGCCGCGCACTAAGCGCGGCTTTTCGCGGTCCGCGAATTGGCGGATCGACAAGACACCAAAAGCCGGCGGCAACGCCGGCTTTTTTGTTGTGTAAGCCGCAGCATGGTTGCGAGAGATGCCGGCGCGACATCTTGAACGCCTGTGACGGGTCAAGCGACCAAAGATGATTGGACAATCAGAAAACGGACACGCACCGTGTCAATCATCCTGCAATCCACCGTCGGCGGCTTCTCGGCCCAGTTCATGCGCAAGCTGCCGCAGGTCGAGCAGGCCATGCGCGACCACGGGCTCGATCCCAGCGAGTTCGTCATCTCCAAGGACTATGCCTCGACCGCGACGATCCCGATCATGGGTCCGTTCTTCTTCAATTACAGCGTCTACTTCGGCGAGGAGGAATTCACCGTCACCGAGCCGAACGACATGGTGTTTCTGGATTTCTTCCTCAACCGCGTGCTGGCCGCGGACGGCCCGCCCGAATTGCCTGAGCGGCCGGGATTGATCCGGCGGCTGTTCGGCTGGATGTCGCAGCCGGTGTAGGCCGCGCTCGTCACTCCCCCCAAATCCTTGCCAGCGTCGCGAGCCAGCAGCCTTCGCAATAGCGGGCATCCTTGAAGTCGATCCAGTTATGGGCATAGACGTGATCGAGCGGGATGCCGTAGCGCGCGCGCAGGACCTGGACCAGGATCTTCCAGGCCGCGACCTGCGCTTCGGTCGGACCGATCGTGACATCGGGATAGTTGCCGGCGAATTCGACGCCGATCGAATTGTCGCGCACGACCTGATGATAGGTCGTGCTGTTGTCGACGTATTTGTTGTCGTTGCGGTTGGCGCCGTCGGTATGGGTCGGCACCAGATTGTCCGCGACCGACCAGTAAACCGTACCGTCGGTCTCGACCCAGACCATCACGCCGCGCCGGGTGGGATTCTTGAACTGCTCCTGCGCGCCACCGCGCGCCGAGCCCGTCGGCCCTTCGGTCTGGTGCACGATGATGTTGCGCCAGGCATGGGCGCTCGCGACATCGCCCCACGGTGCCAGCCAGACGATCTTCAGGCCGGGAATATCGGGCGTGCCAGTGCTGCGCGCGAGCCTTGCGAGCTCGGCATCCATGGCGGCGGCGGGGACGATCAGGAGTGCGGCGAGAACCGCTGCAACGAGGCGAGATATCATCACAGGATCCAACAACGGACCCCAGCGTAGCAGGATCTACGCGAATTTGCGCGCGGGTTCGATCGGCTCGGGCGAGAGCGGCGGGGCCTGATCATAGATCGCAAAATCGTTCTTGCCGTTCTTCTTGGCGGCATAGAGGGCATGGTCGGCGTGGGCGATCAGCCTGTCGGGGAATTGGCCGACGCCGCGATCCCATTCCGCAACGCCGATCGAGATCGCGATCGGGATGTCGTTGCCGGAACAACCGGCGGCATCCTGACGGCAGACCTCAAGGATGCGGCGAGCAATCAGTGCGCCCTCGCGCAAGGACGAGGACGGCAGCACGACACAGAACTCGTCACCACCGGTCCGGGCAAGCATATCGCCCGGCCGCAAGCGCGTCTGCGCCATCAGGGTGAAGTGCTGGAGGCAGGCGTCACCTGCGGCGTGGCCATAGGTGTCGTTGATGGTCTTGAAGCCGTCGAGATCGATCACCAGCAGCGAGAACGGCTCGCCGCTGCGCTCCGAACGGGCGCATTCCTCGGACAGCCGCTGCAACAAATGGCGGCGGTTGGCGACGCCGGTAAGATCGTCAAGCAGCGCAAGGTCGGCGACCTCGTTGCGGAGGCGATCCATCGCCATCAGCAGGAAGCCGAAATTGAGTGTCATCGACAGAAATAGAAGCCCGAGCAACATGACCCCATGGGCCTGAGTGCCGGCTATCGCCGAAAAGTCGCCGCCGAGCGAATTGCCGACCGCGCGTGCCACGAAGACAGCGATGATGATGAGGATGACGATGCCGGACAGCCGCGCGCCGGGGCTGACGCGGCCTTCCGGCGGCGACAGCAACAGACGCAGCGACAACACCAGCGGCAGGCCCTGGCCGATCGTGTAGCTCAGCATACGCAGCTGCAGCTGGTTGAAGCCGATCTTGAACAGCACGACACCGGCGACGCTGACAACTGCCGTCCCGACCATGAGGCGCAGATGGACCGGGCGATCATAGAAGCGCTGAATGCCCATCGCCGAGAAGCAACTCGCCGCAATGATGCCGGCGCCCGCGAACAGAAGTGGAATTGGAGAATCGACAAACAGGTGGATCAGGGCCGTCATCGCGCCGAAAGCCCCGAGGAAAGCTGACGCCATCCAGTAGCGCGCGGCTTCGAATTTCGGATACGAACGCGTCACGTAGGCCCAGATCAGGCCCAGCGCCAGGAAGTTGACGACGAAGACCGTCCAAAGCGTCGGTACGTTCAGCATGGCGTCCGCGATACGCGCAGCGTCCCGCCCCCTGTCCCCTGCAGAAGTTCGTCCATGACCCCGTCCCCGTGTTCTTGCGGAAGATCATGCGCGGGTTGCACTTAACGGAACCTCACTGCGATCTTCGAAAGCGCGCCCTTGGTTTTGGATTCATGAACGCCGCGTCTCGGTTATCGGATCGTTAGGCACGCCGCCGGCGTCGATGCGCGATCGCGTCGGAGCCGACCGCGAGGCGGATTCGCGGGCCAAAATCACCTGAAAATGCATCTGGGCTGTGGATAACGTAATGACACAGATGTGACAGCGCGGGGCATGGACGCGCGAATCTGCTGAGTTTGTCATCGAGGATGTTGCGAGGCTGGCCCTCCGCCGAGCGATCCTCGTGTCGCGTTTCACCATTAACCCCTAAGAGGATCCTATGGCTAAGAAAGCGAAGAAGGCGAAGAAGGCGACGAAGAAAAAGGCCAAGAAGGCCGCGAAGAAGAAGTAGCGCGGATGTTCTTTGCCCGGGTGGAGCACGCTCCGCCCGGGCGTCGGTAAGGCTAAGAGAGTTTGAAGATGGCGGGCGCGAGGCCCGCTTTTTTATTGCCTAACGCTCGGCGAAGGCCAGCTTGGCACCCAGCAGGGCGAAGCCCGCCGCAAAGGAGCGGCGCAGCCAGGCCATCACGCCGGGACGGGAGATGACGCGCTCGCGCACGGAGGCGGCGCAGAGGCCGTAGATGACGAACACCACAAAGGTCATCGCCATGAAGGCGCCGCTCAATTCCAGCATCCGCCCCAGCACATGCGCCTCGTCCACCGCGATGAACTGCGGCAGGAAGGCGAGGAAGAAGATCGAGAGCTTTGGGTTGAGGATGTTGATCAGGAAGCCGGTGACGATGACCCGGCCGCTCGAGCGCTCCTTGATCTCGCCGTCGACCGCAAGCGCCCCCGTCTCCCGCAGCGCCTGCCAGGACATATAGAGCAGATAGGCGACGCCACACCATTTCAGCGCGGCAAAGGCGAGCGCGCTGGTATGGAGCACGGCGGCAAGCCCGAGCATCGCCGCGACCATGTGCGGCACGATCCCGAGCGTGCAGCCGAAGGCCGCCGCCACACTGGCGCGCGAGCCGCGGGTGAGTGCCGCAGCCAGGGTGTAGAGGACGCCGGTGCCGGGCGAGGCGACGACGATGAGCGAGGTGAGCAGGAAGGACCAGGACATGTCCTGTCCCTACCACCCCGCCCGCTTGCCGAGAAGTCACGACACGGTCAGCGCGCCTCAGTTCAGCTGGGCGATCTCGGCTTCGCGCAACACGTCCAGCGGCGCCCAGGGCTTGGCCCAGAATTTTGCGCCGTCGGGCAAGGCCTGCGCCAGGGGGCGGCCGGAGGTGACGACGACGTCGAGCTTCGGATTGCGATCCTTGGCGACGTGCGCCAGCTCGACGCCGTTCATGCGACCGGCCAGCTGCACGTCGGTCAGCATCAGGCAGAGCGCGCTGGCGTTCTTGTCCAGCACACGCTCGGCGGCTTCCGCACTCTCGCACTGGATGACCTGGTAGCCACTCTCCTCGAGCAGGAGACAGAGCATCTCCCGCTGCAAGGCATCGTCCTCAACGATCAACGCGGTCGCTCGATATGGCTGGGCCTGTACCATCTGGCTGCTCCAATGCTCGCATCCGCTTCGTGTCAGGTGAGTTAAGGAAGCGAGAGGCGATATGGTTCGGTTCCATACTGAAAATATGTACATTGAAGTTCCAGATTGGATCGAGGGAGCCACCCATGACTGCGATTCGCGGCGCCGCCGCCATCACCGGAGCGGCAAGCGGCATCGGCCGCGCACTTGCAATTGAACTCGCCAGCCGCGGTTGCGACCTCGCGCTCGCCGATCGCGACGAGGCCGGGCTGAAAGCGCTCGCTGCCGAGATCGGCGCACAGCGCAAGATCAGCGTGCATCGCGTCGATGTCGGCGAACCCGACGACATCGCGCAATTCGCGCGCGAGGCGATCGCTGCGCATCCCGCGCTCAACATCGTCATCAACAATGCCGGCGTGGCGCTGATGGGGACATTCGAGGAGATCGACCAGGCGCAGATGGACTGGCTGTTCGACATCAATTTCTGGGGCGTGGTGCACGGCACCCGCGCCTTTCTGCCGCATCTGAAGGCAAGGCCGGAGGCGCATATCGTCAACATCTCCTCGATCTTCGGCATCATCGCGCCGCCGGGACAATCGGCCTATGCGGCCGCCAAGTTCGCGGTGCGCGGCTTTTCCGAGAGCGTGCGGCACGAGCTTGCGGTCGCGGGCAGCCCGGTGCGGCTCTCGGTGGTTCATCCCGGCGGTGTCGCCACCTCGATCGCGCGCTCATCGCGCACCGGGGTTGGCGTCACCGACAATGCACGCCGCGCGCAGATGATCGACCGGTTCGAGAGCGCGGCGCGAACGACGCCGAAGGATGCGGCGCTGCGCATCATCAGGGGCATCGAGAAAAACGAGCCGCGCATCCTGATCGGCAACGACGCCAGGTTCATGGACATCCTGCAGCGCTTTCGCCCGGGCACCTATTGGGCGCCGTTGCAGCGGCGGCTGGAGAAGATGGCAAAGGGAGCGGCGAAGTCGTCGGGGCCGCAGTAGCGTCCCTCACACGCTGTCATGCCCCGGCTTGACCGGGGCATCCAGTACGCCGCGGCCTATCGATTCAACCACATCCGCCTCGGCGTACTGGATCGCCCGGTCAAGCCGGGCGATGACACCGAGTATGCGGTCACCGCCCCACCAGCTGATCGGCAAAATACCCGATCGTCTTGCGATAGATCACGGCCCTGTTCCACTCGCGCATCGCCTCGAAATTGGCCGAGCCTTCGTCATAGGGCTGGCCCATCTTGAAGCCGTTCGAGTGCAGGAGGTTCGCGGTCGAGGCGAGCACGTCGGCGACGCTGTGGCGGAGGTCGACATGGCCGTCGCCGTCGAAATCGACACCGTATTTGATGTAGGACGACGGCAGGAACTGGGTCTGGCCGATCTCGCCGGCATAGGCGCCGATGAGGTCGCGCAAGGGCAGGTCGCCGCGCTGCACGATCTTCAGGGCGGCGAGCAGCTCGCCCTGGAACAGCTCGGTGCGGCGGCAATCATGCGCGAGCGTCGCCAGCGTGCGGATCACCGGCAGCTTGCCCATGTCGCCCTTGCCGAAATCGCTCTCCAGGCCCCAGATCGCGACCAGGATCTGCCGCGGCACGCCGAACTGCTGCTCGATGCGCGAGAGCAGCGCGGCATGGCGCTGCAGCAATGCACGGCCGCCATTGATGCGGCCGGGGCCGACGCGGGTCGAGACGTACTGCTCGAAGCTCTTGTTGAAGGTGTAGCGCTGGCGCCGGTCGAAGGCGAGCACGGCGCCATCCTGGGTGATGCCGCCGAATGCCGCGCTGGTCACGCCCGCCGAGACGCCGGCTGCTTGCGCTTCGGCGCTCATGCTGGCGACGAAGCTGTTGAAGTCGCCGCCGCAGCGCGCGGCCTCAGCCGACCCGCCGGCCAGCGTGACAAGGAAGGCGGCGGCGAGAAGCGGTCTCAACATACGAAGGGGTCCTCTGCAGTGGCGCGAAACGGAAGGCGATCATGCCCGGGAACTGGATTCGCGTCAAAGCGACCGCGGAACCGATCATGGCTGAAGTCCGCGCCTGACAGCGCCGAACAAAAACCGAAAACAACCCCATGCACAGTAGAAGCGCCAACCGTGTATTTTGTTTTTCCGAATTACAATTGACCCGTCGGGCAAAACAGGGGTATAGTGCCAGCATCGCAGACTTCGGGCGTTGGCGGCCGCCCGCGAAGCGCCTGTCGAAAGCGAACAGCGCCAAGGCTGTCCGTTTGATCCGCATCAACATGCCTCATGCCCTCGTTCATAGACTGGAACAAACAGCAGCGTCCTGCTCAGAAGAGCAGCCCAGGAGACCAGCCCATGACCGGAATTACCCTGACCGCAGATCAGATCCGCAACGCACCCGCACCGGTGCGGCAATGGATCGAGCAGGAGGTGATCAATTCGCTCGGACTTAATTCGGCAGGACTTGCGCCGCGACCGCCTGTCGCCGCACCAGCTCAAACCGCCCATCTGGTCGCCTGCAGCGTGGACGATGTCGCCGGCGTGCTCGAGCACATCCGCGGCACCTTCCCGGCGGTGAACGTGCTGTTCGAGTTCGGCCGGCCCGGCATCACCTACGGTCAGCCTGCGGTGATGACGTTCCGCCTCATGGACATCCTGCACCACACGCGGCTGCAGCAGATCGAACAGGTCATGACCTGTCTCGAAATGATCAACCAGGCGCTGACCGTGGTCCGGAAAGACCCGTCCGCGCGGTTCTGCGGCTTCGACAATGAGGGCCATTGCCTGATCGCGCCGCAGACGCAGGCCAGCATCGCCACGCTTTGGCAGGACATGATGGCGCGTCAGCAGATGCAGCAGACCAAGCCGGACGACCGGATCGCTCCGGCGGCGTGAGGGCGCTTTTTTCGGCTATCGGCAAGCGGATGGCCGCCGGGGAGAACCGGCGGCGCGGTGCGCGCGACTAACCTCTGCGCCCCCCTTCCCTTGAACCCATAGAGAGTGCCGATGCCCGCGCCGAAACACATCCTCGGATCGCTTGTCCTTGCCGCCCTGCTCTCCCTCCAGGCCCCGGCGTCCGCCCAGACCCGCGATGTGCCGGGCGCGCGCGACTATCCCGGCATTGGCCGCTTCGCCGGCAGCGTCGCCACGGCTTACGTGGTGAAGGACTTTGACGCGACGCGGATGCAGGCGGCCGCCTTCAAGGACGGCCAGCCGACCGATGCGCGGCGGCTGGAGGGCCGCATCGTCCGTATCGCCTATCGCACCAATCCGGGCCCGTCGATCCTCGAAGTCTCCAGGAATTTCGAGACACAGCTGGCGAAGGCCGGCTTCGAGACACTGCTCGCCTGCGACACCGACGCCTGCGGCGCCATTCCCTTCACCGAAAGCATCGACACGCTGCCGGTCCCGCAGATGTGGGTCGACGGCTTCAACTACCGCTATTACGCCGGCCGCAAGACCGAGGGCGGGCGCGAGACCTGGGCCAGCGTCATCGTCAGCCAGAACAACCAGGATATCACCGCGCAGGTCACCGTCGCCGAGCTCGGGGCGATCGCGAACAAGATGGTCGATGCCGCCGCAATGGCGAAGGGTCTTGGCGAGACCGGCCACATCGCGCTCTACGGCATTTATTTCGACACCGACAAGGCGGTGCTGAAGCCGGAGAGCCGCCCGACGCTGGAGCAGATCGCAAAGCTGCTGACCAGCCAGCCGCAGCTGAGCGTCTTCATCGTCGGCCACACCGACAGTCAGGGCGCCTATGACTACAATCTCGACCTTTCGAAGCGCCGCGCCGAGGCGGTCGCCGCCGAGCTGGTGAAGAGCTTTCGCATCGCGCAGACACGGCTACGCACCGCCGGCGTCGGCTTGCTGGCACCGGTCGGCTCCAATGCGACGGAGGCCGGCCGCGCGCTGAACCGGCGCGTGGAGCTGGTGGCGCCGTAAGGGCGTTTGATGCGCATCAACATCGTGGTGCAGGCGATGTGGGATGATTAAGTTAGCGCGCCTCCCGCAGTGCGCGCGTATCATGATCATGCCATCGCCCCTCAGGTTGCGGCCAGCATGAGGCAGCCATCAATGCCCAACGACAAATCAATCCGCCCTTCCCTGCTGCGCGTCCCGCTTCTCCGCCTGCTCGCCATCAACCTTGCGATCGGCGCCTGCGCGGCCGTTCTCCTCGTCGGCGGATTGCTGTGGCTCAACCCCGGACATCTGCGCGAGCTGATCTTCGCTGATCGCGCGCCCGGCATCGGACTGGTGTTGCTGCTCGCCTCGTTCGTCATCACCTTCGGTTCCGCCGCGATGGGCAGCGCGATCATGGCGCAGGGCCGCAAGCCGGACGATGACGGAGGCGGTGGCAATGGCGGAGCCACATCGCAATTGGCCATGCAGAAGCTGCCGCGGCGCGCAGGGCCGAACATGAATGGCGCATCGCAAGGTCGGAGCAACTAACTCATGTTATTTTCATGAGCGCATTCCCTTGCATCGGTGCCAGCTCTCGTTGCGTTGCGAGAGCCTGCAAGATGAACAAACTATTTCGATAATCCAAGCATCTGCTTTTCGCGATCGCGGGAACCCGCTGATGACACCGTCTGCATATCTGATGCGCTGGCTGCGACATCATCGCTATCACGATTTGCCTTGCCATCGTGGAGCGCGAGGGATAGCCTTCTATCTCAAGTTGTCGCCCTGCCAGCCCCGGGCGACGCTGAAGACCAATAAACGGCGGGCTTATCGGCCCGCCGTTTATTGAGGTGATGGGCCGCACGCGGGCATCGGCTAGCTGCATCCCGAAAACAGGCACCACCAGCGGATACGGCCGGTATTCTGGTCGCGAAGGATGTCGACATCTGCGCGAAGTCATTTGACTGCGGCGCCCTGATCGACGACAAGCCGCCATGGCCAAGAAACCCGGAACCAACCCGAAAGGCGAATTCGCCTTCTTCAACGTCGTCTACGAAGACGGCTCCCAACGCTCCAACCGGCGCGTGCCCGCAGAGCTGCTCGGCGGCCTCGACGGCGACGAACCCGCGCGCAGCTTCATCATGGAGCAGGACCGCGAGATCGCGGAAAAGAGCGGGCGACCGCCGATGGAGATCAAGAGCCTCGATCGCGTTGGGGCGAAGAAGAAGTAGGTAGCCGCGGCTCGACGAGATTGGGCTGAACTGGTGCGGCATCGGGAGTTCACCTCTCCCTTGGGAGAGGTCGGCGCGTCCCGGGCGATGCGAAGCATCGTCCCGCGCGCCGGGTGAGGGTTTACGGTCTCACCGTGTGCTGCACCCCCTCACCCGATTTGCACTCTACGATGCTTCGCATCGCGAGGCGCAAATCGACCTCTCCCCGCTGGGGAGAGGTGTCAGAGTCCGCGGCCAATCAATTCAATCCAAAGCCACAATGCTCCAGCCAAACGCTCACCAGCGCCCGTACCATTTGTTCCAGGCAAACAGCAGATCGGCAAAACGGTCGTAGACAAACCGCGTGAACGGCAACGCCACGCGATTGCCTGATAGCGCCGCAAGCCACCCCTCGCCCGGCGTCAGCCTCCACAGTGCGATCGCGACGTCAGCACCGACAATGAGCCGGCCGGACTCGTCGGTCGCATGCAGGCGGCGCCTGATGTCGTCGAGCGAGACGCCAAATTGCGCCAGCGCATCGGGCTGCTCGTTGATGTCCTTGAAGTCGACAGCACCGCTGCGCACCAACGCCAACAGCTTGTTGCGCTGCCAGTCGATGCCGGCGTCACAGACCGGGCAGCGGGTGTTGTAGTAGACGGTGAGATGGGTAGGCATCGATGCGCCTTTCGCTCGGAAGTATAGTCCGAGAGAAAGCCAGATAGGAATTGAGCGTATCGAGCGGGTTGGGGCGAAGAAGAAACGCGTAGATCACGATACGGCCGCCGGCTTGGATGAGTCATATCGATTTCGACGAAACGAATAGCGGTCTCTTCGCTTACGGCCTGTACTCATAAAGGCGAAGATGTCAGCTTCTGAGGGCCAAGCGGAAATCTTCTGATCAGTCAGAGCATTACCGCTTGTGACCCAAAGCGGACCTGGAAAAGAATTCACCATGGCATCTTTTTTACTGGAGCAGGCTAATCTGAGTCAGGATGTGCGATTGCCAGGTCTTGAGGTTCGGGTCGTTCAAATGAGCTTTCGCCCGTTCGCGGACCTCGTCAGTCGGAGGGGGCCGCCCCGGAGAAAATTGTCGATCGAGTTGCTTTTCGAGAAGCGAGACTGTCGCTTCTCTGTTTATCGGAGCAAACACCAGATCGAGCATCACATCATCTGGGAAGGTACGCTCGTCCAGCCGCATGAAAGAGATAGCTTCGATTGCCAGCTCGATTTGAAACGGATCGTGACTGGCAAACAATCGAAGCATGCGCTCTTTCAGAAGCCGGGTTTGCGGCCGCGATGCATTTGCAGCGATCTGTAGCCAGGCCCACCTAGCGTAGCGGAACGTATTCGCGTCAATCTTCTCTTTCTGGTCGAAAAATTTCTCGATCCCGGCGAATACTTCGTCGAACGGAAAGGGGGCGTTGGGCTGCCTGAGATAGCTGACGTCCTTCCCGATGGCCCTTGCCAGGAAGGACATTCGGTCGATCGGCGCTCCGACCTTGATGGCCGGCGGCCTTTTCCAAAGCGGGAAGCGATCCAATTTGCTTTCGAAGCTGCCGTCGATATAGCGCGCCAGCAGATGGTCACGGCCGTCGATTCGTTCAAAGGACTCGTATATGCCGCCGGTAAACCCTTCAGGCGCGTCGGGCGTTAACCGGTAGCCCGGATTATTCGACCGGATGGCGCGCAGGAGGAGGCCGTCTTCGAAACCAGGGATCGACGTTTGAGTTGCGCACTTGTCTGGAAAACCGCGCAAAAGGAATTCGAGAGTGAGCTTGGCATTCTCCTTGGCAAGGCACGCGGGTCCCTCAGCCTGCGCATAGAGCGTCCAAGTACGATCCCTATCGCGGCTGCTTCTTGTCGCAAGTGTGTGATTTGATGTAGCGAGGACCTTGATGCAGGCCTCATCGCACGAACTCACATCGCCGTCGACGGCGAGAAGCGTGTGGTCCACGCCCACGGGCTCGGCGGTCCCGGATGCCAGTTTCGCGAAAGCAGCCCTCTTTTGCTCTAAAACATCGTCCTCCTGCTTTATTTCCCTTGAGTGAAAGCCATACGTTATCACCAAAGAAAGGATGGGGCCGAGGACAAGACCATACCGCGCCCTTGCGAGACCAAAAGCAGGAAGAGGAATCAGCACAATGACGAATGGCGCAGCAACAAGGACAAGACCGATTGGGTTCCCGAAGAGGAGAAGCACGGCGAAAAACTCGCCGAGCGTGCTTACGAATCTCCAAGCACCGACCAATCCCGCCGCAACAATGGCGGTGGAGATGCTGATGTCGCCAACAAACTTAATCAGCGGAAACCATCGACGCATTTTTGGGGACCCTGTAGGCCGACTCCTGCCGTCAGCCTAGACGATGTTTGCCAAGTCGATCTTAAAGACTCTAGGAGGATTGCTTTGGAGTGTTAATGCATCCTCTAGATCTTTCCTCGCAAGAGACCCTGCAAAAGACTAGAAAGCGGATCGCGGTTCAGCCGCCAAGAGCGCCCCATGTCGCCTATTGGCCCAACTCGGACCTCCGGTGAGGTCCGGTTTTGCGCCGCTATCAGGAGTACAGCGGACCTCATCCGCACCCCAACTGCGGCACGGGTTCATGAGTACACGCCCTAGTTCGAGCCACGCAAATTCCCTATCCAGAAAAAGAAAACGGCGGGCTTTGGGCCCGCCGTTTCGTCTACATAAAACCGAGGTTAAGCCCCGGCATAATAATCCGGATCAATTATCCAAGAAGCTCCGCAGCTTCCGCGACCGCGACGGATGCTTCAGCTTCCGCAGCGCCTTTGCTTCGATCTGACGGATACGCTCTCTCGTCACCGAGAACTGCTGGCCGACTTCTTCCAGCGTGTGGTCGGTGTTCATGCCGATGCCGAAGCGCATGCGCAGGACGCGCTCTTCGCGCGGGGTGAGGGAAGCGAGCACGCGCGTGGTGGTTTCGCGCAGGTTCGACTGGATCGCGGCGTCGATGGGGAGGATCGCGTTCTTGTCCTCGATGAAATCGCCGAGGTGTGAATCCTCTTCGTCACCGACGGGGGTTTCGAGCGAGAGCGGCTCCTTGGCGATCTTGAGGACCTTGCGGACCTTCTCCAAGGGCATGCCGAGCTTTTCGGCGAGCTCTTCCGGGGTCGGCTCGCGGCCGATCTCGTTCAGCATCTGACGGCTCGTGCGCACGATCTTGTTGATCGTCTCGATCATGTGCACGGGGATGCGGATGGTGCGGGCCTGGTCGGCGATCGAACGGGTGATCGCCTGCCGGATCCACCACGTCGCGTAGGTCGAGAACTTGTAGCCGCGGCGGTATTCGAACTTATCGACCGCCTTCATCAGGCCGATATTGCCTTCCTGGATCAGGTCGAGGAATTGCAGGCCGCGGTTGGTGTATTTCTTGGCGATCGAGATCACGAGACGGAGGTTGGCTTCCACCATCTCCTTCTTGGCCTGGCGGGCTTCGCGCTCGCCCTTCTGCACGGAGTGCACGATCTTGCGGAACTCGACGATCTCGAGGCCCGTCAGCGCGGCGAGCTGATGCACCTCGTGGCGGAGGTCCTTGATCCGGTCCTTCTCGTGATGGACGAAATTCTTCCAGCCCTTGGCCGAGAGTTTCGAGACGCGGTTGAGCCAGCGCGGATCGAGCTCGGAGCCGGTGTAGTTGCGCAGGAAGTCTTCGCGGGCGACGCCGTGGCTGTCGGCGAGGCGCATCAGGCGGCCCTCATGCGAGACGAGGCGCTTGTTGATGTCGTAGAGCTGCTCGACGAGGCTGTCGATACGGGCCTGGTTGAGGCGCAGCGACTTCACCTCGACGATGATCTCGTCCTTCAGCTTCTTGTACTTGCGCTCCTGATGCGGCGAGAGCGACTCGTTCTGGAGCTGGTTCTGGATGTCCTGCTCCTGAAGCTTGCGCAGCTTCTTGTAGCTGTCGGCGATCTTGTCGAAGATCTCGACGACCTTCGGCTTGAGCTCGGCCTCGATGGCCGCGAGCGACATCTGGTTCTCGAACTCGTCGTCCTCGTCCATGTCGGCTTCGGCGGCAGACTCCGCAGGATCCTTCTCGGCCTCGCCGACATTGCCGCCGGCAGGCGCGGCACGGAACGGGGTCGGCGCCGGCGGCGCCGCGGGCGGCGCGACATGCGCGGGCGCACCGACGGCAGCGGCAGCCTGGCCTTCGGCCGGCGCTTCGCCGTTCTCGCCATTGGGACCAGCGATCATCGCATTGTTCATGCCGGCCTTGGCGTCGGGACCGGCATAGGTCGCCTCGAGATCGATGATGTCGCGAAGGAAGATCTTGCCTTCGTTGAGTTCGTCGCGCCAGATGATGATGGCCTGGAAGGTCAGCGGGCTTTCGCAGAGGCCCGCGATCATCGCTTCGCGGCCGGCCTCGATGCGCTTGGCGATGGCGATTTCGCCCTCGCGGGAGAGCAGCTCGACGGTGCCCATCTCGCGCAGATACATGCGCACGGGATCGTCGGTACGTTCGCCGGGTTCGCTCTTCTTGACCTCGGTGACGGCCTTTTGCGTGACCTCGACGAGCTCGTTATCGGTCTCGTCCTCGCCGCCCTCGTCCTTGTCCTCTTCGCCTTCGCTATCGTCGGCTTCGGTGACGTTGATGCCCATGTCGGAGAGCATGGACATGATGTCCTCGATCTGCTCCGGCGAGGTCTGGTCGGACGGCAAAACTTCGTTGAGCTGATCGAAGGTCACGAAGCCGCGCTTCTTGGCCTGCTTGATCATCTTCTTCACTGCCGCATCGGACAGATCGAGCAACGGCGACGGCGCGTCCTGGGAGTCCTTCTCCGGCGCGTCCGCTGCCTTGTCGTCCTTTTCCTTGTCCTTCGCCTGCAGCGTCTTTGCCTTGGTGGCCATCCATTGCTCCTAAACGCGTTTCATGCAGACGTGCGCGCGCCCGCGTGAAATCACTTGAACCTGTTGCTCGACGCTCTCGCTTCGCCAGATCTCGACACGGAAAGGGCGGCGCGCACAGATCTCGCCACCCCGACCTTTCTCTCGCCGGATTTGCCTAACGCTTCGTGAGCCTCTTTGTCGCGGCGGATGCAGGTGAAGTGCCAACAGCTGTTGCGCGGATTCATTCCTGACGCGTCTGTTCTGCCTGCGGCCGCGAGGCCAAAGTGCTACAAGACCGTTAAGCCTCGATTAACCCTGTTTTTGCCGCCAAACCTCGGATTTGGCGAGTCTTTTAGCGGTGCCAGCGACGTCCGTCCGCATGATTCTTTCATCACACGCTCTTCTGGAACCGGCCCGACAGCTCGCCAAAACCCTCGATCAGGGCCTCGGTACCGTCGACCTCTCCTATCCGAGCCTTGACGTCACGCAGCCACGCTAAATTGGCCTCGCTGGGGTCCTCCCCCAAGGCCAGCTCGGCGTCCTTCAGCTCTCTAAGTAGTGAATGGTACTGCCGATGCAAGGCAACGAGTTGATGCCAGGTGGCAAGAACGTCGTCCCTCGCGGCGCCCTCGCGGGCGCCCCACACCGCCGCGGTGGTGATGCCGCCCTCAACCCTTTGAAGAAGCTGTGAAAATCCACCTTTTACGATATCGGACCGCATCTTCTCGGCCTGCTCGCCGGGGTCCGGCGAGTGGTGATGGTCGTTGGCGAAAGCGGCGATGATGCCGGCCCTGAGCTTGTGGGCCTCGGGGTGGGCCAGCTCGAGTGCGGCCACTTCCTCAAGGTGATCATCCAGCAGCCAGGGGTGATTGATCAGGCATTGCAGGATCAGGGCCTCCCGGCGGGAGATGGCGCTGCGCTGTCCGCGCATGATCGGGCTCGCCGCCAGCTGGGGGCTCGCCGCCTTGTAGGGGCCTGATGGCAGCGGGGCCGGACCCGGCGGGCCGCGGCGGCCGCCCCCAAATCCTTGCCCGAATCCTTGCCCGAATCCTTGGCCACCGAATCGATTCGCCTGCCCGCCGCGGGGCTGGAAGGGGCGGCCACCACCCCCTTGGCCGAAATTGCCCCTGTTAGCGAAGCCGCCGCGGCCGCCGTCAGGCGAGAAGGTGCGCTGCAGGCGCTCGACGAATTCGTTGCGGTAGTAGCGCCGCACCACCTCGTCGCGGATGCCGTTGGACAATTCCTTGATGCGCGCTTCCAGCGCGGCGCGGCGCTCGGGCGTGGCAAAATTGCCGCCTTCGAGCTCGCGCGACCAGAGCATGTCGGCGAGCGGACGGGCCGCCGCGATCACCTCTTCCATCGCGCCGCGTCCGCCGGAGCGCACGAGATCGTCGGGATCCTGCCCTTCCGGCAGCAGCGCGAAACGCAGGCTCTTGCCGGGCGCGAGAAATGGCAAGGCAAGGTCCGCAGCACGATAAGCCGCCTTCTGGCCGGCGCGGTCGCCGTCGAAGCAGAGGATCGGCTCGTCCGCCATCTTCCAGAGCAGCGCCAGCTGGCTCTCGGTGAGCGCGGTGCCGAGCGGCGCGACCGCGCCTGCAAAGCCC
Source organism: Bradyrhizobium zhengyangense (assembly GCF_022012435.1). GTDB lineage: Bacteria > Pseudomonadota > Alphaproteobacteria > Rhizobiales > Xanthobacteraceae > Bradyrhizobium > Bradyrhizobium zhengyangense. The sequence goes on along the minus strand of NZ_JAKLUA010000007.1, from coordinate 308,538 downwards.
GCGGTGACCATGGCGATGACGTCGACATAGCCTTCGACCACGACCAGCGATGCGCCGTCATGGGTGGCTTTGCGCGCGGTCTGGTGATTGTAGAGATTGTCGCCCTTGTGGAAGAGCGGCGTCTCCGGCGAGTTCAGGTACTTTGCCGGAACGTCCTTCTCCAGCGCGCGTCCGCCGAAGGCGATGACGCGGCCGCGCAGATCCGTGATCGGAAACATCACGCGATCGCGGAAGCGATCGTAAGGCACGGGAATGTCGTCGCCGCCGATCAAGAGGCCGGTCTCGACCATGTCCTCGACGGAGACACCGAGCTTGCCGAGATGCTCCTTCAGCGCGAAGCGTTCGGACGAGGCATAGCCGAGGCGGAACTGCAATTGCGTCGCCGGCGAGATGGCGCGGTCGGCGAGATAGCCACGCGCCTTGGCGCCGAGGCGCGAGGCCAGAGTCTCCGAAAAATACTTTGCGGCGAGCTCCATGACGTCATGGAGCGAGCGGCGCCGCTGCTCCTCGCGCGCCGCGTTGGGCGTCACGGCCGGCAGCGGCAGGCCCGCCATGCTGGCGAGCCGCTCGACGGCTTCGGCAAACGGCAGACCGTCGGTCTCCATCACGAAGGTGATGATGTCGCCGTGCTTGCCGGAGGAGAAGTCGTGGTAAAAACCCTTCTGGTCGTTGACGTAGAAGGACGGCGTCTTCTCCTGCTGGAACGGCGACAGCCCCTTCCACTCCCGCCCCGCCTTCTTCAACTTGACGCGCTTGCCCACGACTTCGGAGACCGAAAGCCGGGCACGAAGCTCGTCGAGGAATTGGGGCGTGAAGCGCATGGCCATGGTGTAGCGCGAACCGGGTGAGTCGGGCGAAGGGATCAGGGATATAGGTGCGGGGGACGTAAAAGTCAGGTTTGTCGGGATTATGCGCGCTGTTCACAGCCCCCTCGGTCATTCCGGGGCGCGCGGAGCGCGAGCCCGGAATCCATTCCTCCCAGCATTTCCGCGGCACAATGGATTCCGGGCTCGCGCCAAGTGGCGCGCTGGAATGACGGGAAAAGCTTGAACCCCGCCCGGTTCCACGCTTCCATAGGCCATGTTCAGGACCTTTCGGGGCGGCCAGAGCGGGGGTTGGCGCGTGACCTCGATATCGCCTGTGACGGGCGAGCCCCTGCCCTTCATGCCGGCGCTGTCGGTAACCGACGGCGACGCCGTCGCGCTGCCGCTGGTGCCCTCGCGCAATGCCTGGCGCCTGGTCGGCGTGCCGAGCAATTTGCGCTACACCGAACGGCCCGAGCAGCAGCAGCTCGCCGCGGTGCAGGCCGGTCTCGGCCGGCTGGAGGCGACTTCCGCAGCGCTGATCCCGATCCGCAAATCGCAGGCCTGGTGGGATCTGACGCAGGAAGAGCGGCGCAGGATTTTTGAAGACAAGTCGCACCACATTGCGAGCAGCATGCGCTTCCTGCCCGCCATCGCGCGCCAGCTCTATCACTGCCGCGACCTCGGCGAGCCCTTCGATTTCCTGGCCTGGTTCGAATTCGCGCCCGCGCACGCCTCGCTGTTCGAGGAGCTGGTGGGGATGCTCAGGCAGACCGAAGAATGGAGCTATGTCGAGCGCGAGGTGGACGTGCGCGTGGTGAAGGAAGTGCTGTCGGCCTAGTGGTCCAGGAAGCGGCCGGATTCGATGTGCGGCAGGTTCGTCACCGGCCAGTTGTAGACATAGGTCCAGGCCGGCGCGGTCGCGCCATCCGCGCCTGTTACGTCGACCAGCCGGCGCAGATACTCCGTCGGCTCCGGAAAACCCTCGCCACAGGCCTCATACATGTCGAGCTCGCGCAGGAGCTCATCGCCGGCGCGCAAGCGGAAGAGCTCGCCATGCACGACGTCCGAGGATACCTCGGACAGCAGCAATCCCGGATAATGCTTCACCAGCACCAGCCGGCCCCGGCACGTCGCCTCGCCCAGAAAATCCGCATGCTGCGCCAACAGCCGCGCCATCGGATGGTCGAAGCCGCGCATCAGGGTGCCGTAGACGAAGAGACGATCGGAGGTCATGAGGCTCTATAGCTGGCAATGTTGTGGAGTGACAGAGCTGTACATTCGCTGTCGTCGCGGCGAAGGCCGTGGGTGTCTACACGACCTCCGCTTCCAACTCCTCGCCGCGCTCCTCGGCCGAAACCACCCTGACGCTGACGTCCATGACGTCGAACGCATCCTGGGTGCCGATATAGATGCCGTGCAGCGGAATGGCCTGGCGCGGATCGCGCGCGACCGCAACGCGGATGAGGTCGCGGGTGCCGACGATGCCGTTGGTCGGATCGAACTCGATCCAGCCCGCGCTCGGCAAGTACACCTGCACCCAGGCATGGGTCGAGCCGCCGCCGACATGGTGCTGGGCGATGTCCTCGGGGACGAAGACATAGCCGGAGACGAAGCGAGCGGCGATGCCTAGCCGGCGCAGCGCCTCGATCATGAACAGCGCATAGTCGCGGCAGGTGCCGGTGCCTCGCCGCAAGGTATCGGACGGCGCCTGCGTGCCGGGCTCGTGACGCCTTTGGTATTTGAACTGCTCGCGGATCGCATGCGTGATGCGGCTGAGGATATCGAAGGTTGGCGAAAGTGCATTCTCGTCGAGAAAACCGCGCACCCAGGCCGCGACCTTGCCCTCGGCATCGGGGTATTGCGGCGTGATGTACTGGACGAGATCGGGCAATTCCGCGTCGTCATAGACGAAGGGATAGAAGTAGGCGGGATCGTCGGGCGTCAGCGCGAACTCGTCGACCGGATTGTGCTCGACGGTGACGCGCCAGTCGAAGATCAGGCGATCGGCGCGCGCGTCGAAATCGGCGATCGCGACCGAATTGCCAAACACGTCGTGGATCCAGCGCAGCGACATCGGCTGCGGCGAGATATCGAGCCTGGAGGCGAGCACGCGCAGATCATGGCCATCGCTCGGACGCAGCATGAATCTGTGTTCGCCGAAGGCCACGGGACTGACGTAGCGATATTCGGTCTTGTGATGAATCGTCAGCAGCGGCATCGTCGGGAGATCATGGTGATGTTGGGCAGACCTGATATTAACGCTTGTTGCCCAATGTCCGGGGCGACTGCTTTTTCGATAGGCAATCAGGATGGCTTTCAACACAGCCGGGGCGACGGATCAACTCCTTGGCGACGACGATATTCCGCCAGTGCATGAGGTGAATGCAGAGGGGACATCGCCCTTTCTGCTCACATCGGACCATTACGGCCGCATTCTGCCGCGTGCGCTCGGCGATCTCGGTGTATCGGAAGACGAGCTTGTCAGGCACATCGCCTGGGACATCGGCATCGCCGGCGTCGCGGAGCGGCTCGCAAACATGCTTAACGCGCATCTGATCGCGCAGCGCTATTCGCGGCTCGTGATCGACTGCAACCGCTCGCCCGGCGTGGCGAGCTCGATCCCCGTCATTTCCGAAGCGACCGCGATCCCGCGCAACGAAGGCATCTCGGACGGTGAACGCGCGGCACGGCGGCGCGAGATCTTCGAGCCCTATCATCAGCGCATCGACGCGGTGATCGACAGCCGGATCCACGCGAAGCAGCCGACGGTGCTGGTGTCGCTGCACAGCTTCACGCCCGTCTATGCCGGCGTTGCGCGGCCCTGGCACATCGGCGCGCTCTACAATCGCGACAAGGTGCTGCCGCAGCTGCTGCTGAAGCACTTGCGCTCTGAGGGCGATCTCGTCGTCGGCGACAACGAGCCCTATGCGGTGAGCGATCTCAGCGACTACACCATCCCCGTCCATGGCGAGGCGCGCGGTCTCGTCAACACCGGCATCGAGATCCGCCAGGACCTGATCGCGGACCAATCCGGCCAGCAGCAATGGGCCGAGCGGCTGGCGCGGATCTTCGCGGAGATCGAGGTGGAGTTGAAGCCGGCGCTGCTGGTCGGCTAGCCGCCGCGCCTCGCCACGAACAGCGCGAGCGCGGCGAAGGTTCAAGCTTACTTGGCCCGGATCAGCGCCAGCCAGATGCCGCCGCCGATCATGAAGCCGCCAGAGACGCGCGACACCAGGCGGGTGCGGCGCGCCGAGAAGAAGCCGCGGACCTGGCCGGCAAGCAGCGCGTAGATTCCGTCGGTCAGGCCGGCCAGCACCATGAAGGTGATGCCGAGCACCAGGACCTGCGACAAATGATCCTTGCTCATGTCCATGAATTGCGGAATGAACGCACCGAAGAACACCAGCAGCTTCGGGTTCGACAACGCCACGACAAAGCCCTGCAAAAGAAAGCCGCCGCGAGGGGGAGGCGGCGGCGCGTCCGCGTCGACGCCCTGCACCGGAGAGCGGATCAGCTTGATGCCGAGCCAGACCAGATAGGCCGCGCCCGCAAAGCGCACCCAGTTGAACCAATAGCCCATCGTCGCCATCAGCGTGGTGAGGCCGACGGCAAGGATGCCTATCACGATCAACAGCCCCATCTGCACGCCGAGAATGTTGGTCAGCGCGGCACGCGTGCCATGGCGCAGGCCGTTGGCGATAACGAGGGTCACGATCGGCCCCGGCAGCAGCGCGAGCGCAATGCAGGCGGCGATGAAAGCGAGATAGGCTTGCATGGACATCATGGGGAGAACTCTGCTGATGGCGGTGTTTGCGGGTATTAATGCATGACAACTAGTTTCCGTCCAGCGCAGCGACGACCCACGCTTTCATCTCCCGGGTCTCGAGAAAAGCGAGCGCCGCACGCTGCATCGCGTTGGCATTACCCCGCCCCTGCGCCGCCGCAACGAAGAGATCGCAGCGCCGCGAGAGCGCAACACCGACCGCGGCGCGGCTAGTGCCGTCAAGGATCGCAAGATCATAGCGCCGCGCACGGCCGTGCATCTCGCCGACATGCACGACTTCACCCGGCGCAGTCGCGCTAAAGCGCGGGGTGATCAGATCGATATCGGCGACGCGATCGACCTCGTCGTCATCGGCGACACCGCTGTCGCAATTGCAAAAGCCGCGTTTGGCGCGAACGTAGAGCTCGGCGCCGTCGCAAGCCCCTCCCTCGCAGTGGAACGCACGCCCAGCGGGCCAGCCGTCGCGCGGGAACGGCCAGGCGATCTCGCGCCATCGGGCAGATGGCGGCGCAGACGACGGCGCAAGCTGATAGGCACCGACACCTGACGCGCAGAGCGCCATCAGGGTGGCCGCAATCGCCGCCGCGCGCCGCATCGTCAATTCTTCGGCAAGCCGGCGACGGCCCGCGCCGCTCCGGCCAGTTCGAGGATGTGCAGGCCGGTGTTGGCACGATCGACGATGTAGATGTAGCCGCGATCGTCGGTCTCGACATTGTTGGTTTGGATCGCGACCTTGCAGCGCTCGCCGCCCTCCACGGGAATGCAGCGCTTGTCGGTCGCCTGCGTGATCGCCGGGATGAAATAGCCGACTTCCTTGGGATGATAGGGATCGCGGATGTCGAGCGCGCGAACGCCGGCGTTGAAGAAGGCGATGAAAGCCATCTTCTTGTAATAGACCGGCGCCATGCTCTCATTCGACGAATGCGAGCCGAAACGGCCGCCGCGCTGGCAGAACTGTCCGCTGGCCTCCGGCACGGTGTAGCTCGAGATCATCATCGGCCGCGTCTCGGTGGTGACGTCGGCGAACCACACCATCTGCCTGGCCTCGCCGCATTCGTTGAGGATCGCCTCATCCACGATCATGACGATGTCGCGCGTCTTGCCGTCCTTGTCCTCGGCAAACTCAGCGACGGGCATATCGAGCATCGGAAACGTCGTGTGCGCGCCGTTGAAGGCGGACATCGGCAGCCGCGATATCTCGGGAAAGCGCAGATTGTCGGGCGTCGGCTCCTTCGGCCCCGTCAGCAGCTTCTCGCGATCGACGATCTGCAGGATGCCGCCCTTGTTGGTGCCATAGCCGAAATAGACGCGGTTGCCGTTCGGCCCGGTCGAGATCGGTCCGTGCAATTCGGTCGGCACCGCGCCGGTCGACCCGGGCTCCTGGCCGGGCAGGCCAAAGTCGCGGATCTTTTGCGGATGCGCCGGATCCGAGAGATCGTAGATCTGCGTCATGCGCCGCGTGCGCCAGTCCGGCGCGCCCGAGACGAGATAGGCAATGCCGGTGTCGCATTCCCACCAGCTCTTGTGCGTGTCCTTCAAGCCGCCGAGGCGCGTGATCAGCGCGGGGTTGGCGGGATCGGCGACGTTCCAGATCTCATGCGCCTGGCTGCCGAAGGTGCGCAACATGTAGACCGCGTTGGGATCGCCCTTCGGCAAGGTCTTGCCGTCGCACACGCGCACCATCTGCGCGCCGCCGGATTCATATTTGCCCTCCTGCCCCGGCAGGTGCCTGAGATATTTGGGATGCGCGGGATCGGTGACGTCGATGATCGAGGTCCCGTTCGGCTCCGCCTTGCCGGTCATCGGATTGACAGGCGCCAGCACGTCATCGGTGCCGCCATGATGACCGATATAGGCGATCCAGCGGTCGCCCTGATGATGGATGGTCGGCTGATAGGCGCTGCGCCCCTGAAGATCGTTGCTGCCGACGAGCTTCATGTTCGACGCCTCAGGCGGCGCGCCGATCGTCTGCTTCTGGGCGTGAACAAAAGTGCTGCCGGCGAAAAAGACGAGGGCGGCAGCAGTCAAGACGCAACGGAACATCAAGGTCCTCCCCGGAACCAATCTGCGTTGGCTGAGCGTCAAGGTTAGCACAGCCGATCGCACGCGCCAAAGACACCATCTTGACAGGCAACCATTTGGTTGCCTAATATCGCCGCCATGGATGAAGTCTTCAAAGCGCTCGCCGACACATCGCGACGGTCGCTGCTGGACCGGCTTCACGCCAGGAACGGCCAGACGCTAAACGAGCTTTGCGAAGGCCTCGCGATGACGCGCCAAGCCGTGACGAAACACCTGGTCATTCTGGAAGAGGCCAATCTGGTCACGACCATCAAGCATGGCCGCGAGAAGCTGCACTATCTCAACCCGGTGCCGATCCACCAGATCGGCGAGCGCTGGATCAGGAAATTCGAGCGCGGCAAGCTCGCCGCACTCGGCGAATTGAAACGCCAGCTGGAGAAGCGTGATGAGTAAGCCACAATTCGTCTATGTCACCTACATCGAGACCACGCCGGAAAAGCTGTGGCAGGCGCTGACGTCAAGCGAGTTCACCAGGCAATATTGGTTCGGCGCCGAGGTCCGCTCCGACTGGAAGGTCGGCTCGCCCTTTGCGCTTTCGCTGGACGGCGAGGTCACCGATTCAGGCGAAATCCTCGAGGCCGATCCGCCGCGACGGCTGTCCTACAGCTTCAAGCATCTGAAATATGAAGAACTGCGCGGCGAGCCGATCTCGCGCGTCGTCTTCACCATCGAACCCTTCGGACCGGTCGTGCGTTTGACCGTGCTGCATGATGGCTTCATCGAGGGCGGCAAATATCTCGGCGCCGTCTCCAACGGCTGGCCGGCCATTCTGTCGCAGCTCAAGAGCCTGCTCGAGACCGGCAAGCTGCTCAACATCACGCGCGCAGCCCTCAACAAGGGATTCGACGCAAAATGAATCTCGACCAGTTCAAGCCCCTCACGGTCTACACCATCTACATCGCCTCGACGCCGGAGAAGGTGTGGGAGGCCCTCACCTCGGCCGAATTCAGCCGAAAGTATTTTTCGGGCTTCGCCGTGGAGATGCAGCCGAAGCTCGGCGGCACGTTTGTCGTGCGCGCGCCTGACGGCTCGGAGCACATTTCTGGTGAAGTCTTCGAATACGATCCGCCGAGGAAGCTGACGGTGACATGGAACGTCAACTGGCCCGACCTCGTCGCCAAGCTCGGCACCACGCTCGTGACCTACGAGATCGAGCAAGCCGGAGAAGCCGTCCGTCTCATCATGAGCGAACGCCACGATCGCGATCTCAGCGACGACATCCTCTCCGGCGGCCGCGCCGGCTGGCCGGCGATCCTGTCGGGGCTGAAGAGCCTGCTGGAGACAGGAAAGGCGCCGCAGATCAAGACAGCACCGCCGGCACGGATGCTGGCGGCGCTGAAGGCGATGGGGATCAAGACGCCGTAGTGGCCAGAATCTGCGGCCTCATCGCTTCTTCTTCACCGGCGGTGGATGAATCTCGTCGATCTTGCGATGGCAATCCGCTTCGGAGTCGTGCGGGCCCAAGACGAAGGTCCCGCTGACCTTGATTGCGTACCAGCCCGACTCCACGCCGAGCCGGAGCGCTTCTTCTGTCTTGACGTGCCGTGGGGAGAGAGTTTGCATCAGGTGCTTTCGGTTGGCGTTCGTTCACATCGAACTGCAGTGAAATCTTTCAGGCATCCGTCGTGATCAGCAGCATCCACGGGTGTGAAGGATGAGTTTGTTCACATTGCCCGCGCATATTCGTCGCGTCGCGTGCGCGCAAAGACGGCTGTTCTTTCCGACATTGGCGCACCGTGCGCGCAATCACAGCAATTAGCTATCGTTTTCTCGCCCCGCCCCGGGCTTTTGCAGCGCCGAATGCTCTGTCAGTCGAATAACGCCGGCGAAACGGACGAATAGCCCGTTTCCGTTGCGTCCGGCGCCTCTTTTATGCCACCGGCACCACCAGCCGCCGATAGAGATGCCATGTCGCATGCCCGAGCACCGGCAGCGTCACCACCAGGCCGAGGAAATACGGCAGCGCCGACACGATCAGCAGGATCACGATGACAGCGGCCCAGCCGATCATCGGCAGCGGGCTCGTCACCACCGCGCGCACGCTCGTCACCATCGCGGTGACGAAATCGACCTCGCGATCGAGCAGCAGCGGAAACGACACCACGGTCAGTGAAAACAGGATCAACGACAACGCCGCGCCGACCGCATTGCCGATCGCGAGGAACAGCAAGCCCTCGTTGGTGGTCAGCACCACCGTCATGAATTCCTGCAAGCTCGAGAACGAGGCGTGCAGGCCCAGCAACAATGCGATCAACAGCCGCACCTGGTACATCCAGATCACGAACACGAACAGCGTGACGAAGGCCATCCATCCGATTTCGCTGCGCGAGCGGATCGCCGACCAGATCGCGCCGAAAGAGACGGGCTCGCCGCGCTCGCGGCGGCGGCTCACCTCATAAAGGCCGATCGCGACGAAGGGCCCGATCAGGGCAAAACCGGCCGCCAGCGGATAGACGAGATAGACCATGCCGAAGGCGGTGAGGCAGAGCATGATGGTGATGCCGCCGGCGGCGTAGAGCGCGCCGAAGCAGAGCCCGTAAATCGGCAGCGCCTGGAAATCGCGCAGGCCCTCGACCAGCGACTCGGCGATGTCGGTCGCCGCAACAGGACGCACCACCGGATCGACCTTGCCCGAGATGGACATCAGCTTCCTCCGCTCATCGGCGCGATCTTTTGCCGCGCGCAGGGCGCAATATTAGCGTCACTGCGCGCGGGCGCAACTTGATGCCTGATAGCGGGAGGTCGCCAGCGACACCGCAACGCGCCGGTGGCAAAATCTTTAGCCTTCGGTACTATATTTCGCACCGACGCCTATGGACGGGGCAGACGATCGTGCCGCAAATTGTACCTCCAACAGCGGACCGGCAGATCGATGAGCCTGCGTACCCGGTTACTGATCCTCGTCATCGCGGCCATGCTGGTGCCGGCGAGCCTCGTCGGCTTGCGCTTCGTGCAGAACCGGACCAGCGAGATCAACGCTGCGCTGGCCAATCTCGTCGCTTCAGCCGACGACATTGCCAGCGATCTCGACGAGAAGATCCAGGGCACTGCCCAGCTTGACTATGGCCTTGCCCGCGCCCGCGATCTCGACACAAGCGACAAGGCGGCGTGCTCTGCGTTTCTGTCCGATGTGCGCGAGGAGTATCCGCAGTTCACGGGAATCTTGACGATTAATCCGGACGGCAGCCTGTTCTGCGACTCGCTCCGCAGCAACCGCACGCTCGATCTGAATGATCGTGCCTATTTCAGGCAGGCGAAGGTCTCGCAAGGTACCGTCGCGCTGGAGCCGGTGTTCGGCCGCCTGACCGGACTGTCGGTCCTCCAGATTGCCTATCCGGCGCGCTCTGACGCCGGCGCGCTGAAATTCGTCCTGCTCGCCTCGTTCAACCTGAACAAGTTCGCGGAGTTTCACGACAGGCGGTTGCTCGCCGAGAAGGAGATCCTGTTCGTCGACAGCAAGGGTACGGTGCTGGTCGCCCCCAAGGGCGGCGGCTGGAGCGATCCGGTCGGCGCGTCGATCGCCGGCTCCGATCTGTTTCGCTTTGCGGCGTCGTCGCCCGATGGTGCGGCATCTCGCGAGGTCACCGATCGCACGGGCCACACGCAGGTCTGGGCTGTCGCCCGCTCGCCGTCGATCCGCAAGGCCGGCCTTTATATTATCGTTGGACGCTCCAAGGACGGACTGGTCGCGGCGGCGAACCGCCGGCTCTACGAGGATCTGGCGATCCTCGCGGTGGCCTCGCTGCTGCTGCTCGCCGGCGTCTGGATCCTCGCAACCGTCAGCGTCGGACGCCAGGTCGGCCGGCTCGCCACGATGGCGAAGCGGCTGGGGCTCGGCGATCTCAGCGCACGCATTCCGCCGCCGCATCCGCGCGGGGAACTCGGCGGATTGATGATGCTGCTCAACGACACCGCGGAGTCGCTCGAGCAGCAGCGCGCCGCCATCGCCGACCTGAGCCACAAGCTCAGCCAGTCCCAGAAGATGGAGGCCATGGGCCAGCTCACCGGCGGTGTGGCGCATGACTTCAACAATCTCTTGACCGTCATCCTCGGCAACTCCGAGCATCTCGCCGACAGGCTGGCGGACAACAAGGAACTGCACCAGATCGCGAGCGATATCGCGACGGCGGCCGAGCGCGGCTCCGACCTGACGCGAAGCCTGCTCGCCTTCGCGCGCAAGCAGCCCTTAAGACCGCGCGAGATCGACATCGCCGAGAAGGTCGTCGGCATGGAGCAGTTGCTGCGCCGGTCGCTCGGCGAGCACATCGAATGCAGCTTCGCCTTCGGCGCCGATCTGTGGCCGGCCAGCGTCGATCCAAGCCAGCTCGCAACCGCCTTGCTCAACCTCGTGCTCAACGCGCGCGATGCCATGCCCGACGGCGGCAGACTGACGGTCGAGGTGCGCAATATTTCGCTCGGTTCGTCCGAACTCGACGTCGACGGCGAGCCGCGGCCCGGCGATTACGTCATGGTGGCCGTAACCGACACCGGCTGCGGCATGGCAGCTGATGTCGCGAACCGCGCGTTCGAGCCGTTCTTCACCACCAAGGAGGTCGGCAAGGGCACAGGCCTCGGCCTGAGCATGGTCTACGGGTTTGCGCAACAGTCCGGCGGACTCGTGCAGCTCCAGTCCGAGCCCAGGGAAGGCAGCGTCGTCAGGCTGTTCTTCCCACGTATCGCTTCGGCGCCGAACGAGGAGCCGGCTCCCGCGGAACCGATCCTCCCACCCGAGGCAAGCGGGACCATTCTCGTGGTCGAAGACGACGATATGGTGCGCGCCTATGTCGAGAGCGAGCTGCGGACGCTCGGCTACCGTGTCATCGCGACGTCGAACGGGCCCACGGCGCTGGATGTCCTGCGCGAGCCCGGCGACATCCATCTGCTGTTCACGGATGTCGTGATGCCCGGCGGCATGTTCGGACCGGAACTGGCGCGGCAAGCTACAGCGCTGCGGCCTGACCTCAAAGTGCTGTTCACCTCCGGCTACAGCCAGACTCCGGTCAAGACTCCCGACGGGATCGACGCCCGCATTCTGACAAAACCGTTCAAGCGGCAGGACCTCGCCGCGATGCTGCGGTCCGCGTTGTCGGCGCCATCGCGCTAACGAGATATGAGCAGCAGCGCGACGCCGAGATTGGCCGCAAACAGCGTTGCATCGATGACGAAGATCCTGAGCATCGGGCCTTTCAGCACCGGCCAGTAAGCCACCCCGACGCGTCCGCCGCGCATCAGCACGGGAAGATTATAGGCGAATTGGCTGAAATGGCAGGCGGCGAAGAACAGAAACAGCGCAAGCTGCGCTTCGACCGGCTGGAAGAACGACGGACGCGCCGCCAGCAAATAGAACGAGAGTAGACCGATCGGCAGATTCATCCCGCCGAGGAAAGCTACGCTGGCCGCCAGCGTCGGCGCGATCGGATTGCTGCGCTCTTCCCGAGGCAGCAGGATCTTCAACGTGTTCGTTTGCGCGATACTGAACTGGATGAAAGCGCCACCGAACCACAGCGTGTTGAGCAGCAGGACGAAATCCGAAAGGTGCATGATCATTTTCCAACACAAGCCTCTTCCGGCTCACGAGGAAATTGGCAAAGCTTACCTTTCATGTCAACACTATTGACCTGAAAGCCGATCAGTTATTGTCGGCGATCGTCTTCATGACGGCCATCCAGGCCGCCGCGCCGCGGGCGCCGACGCGATCAAATGCCTTGCGCATGACCTCGCGCTCATGCCCCGAGGCCGTTTGCTCGATGCGCTGCCCCGCAGCCGTCAGACGCAACAGTTTCGAGCGATGCTGCTCGGGCGACCGCTGCGACGTCAGCAGCTTGCGTTCCAGCAACAGAGTGAGCGGCCGGTTCAGCGCCTGCTTGGAAATGCCGAGGATCTCGATCAGCGACCCGATGGCGATATCCGGCCGGCGCGCCACCACGTAGAGAATGCGATGGTGCGAGCGCGACAGGCCCTGCTTTGCCAGATAGTCGTCGGCCTCCAGCGTCATCCCGCGCCAGCCATAATACATGAGCTCCAGCGCCGCATCGAGATCATCGAGCTTCGCAAGTGAGGCGCGGTGCAGCCCCGCGGCGTGAGACGTCTTCGGCATTGTCGGAAGCTAACCTCTTGCCCGCAGTTCGCGCCGCAGCACCTTTCCCGTCGCCGTCATTGGCAGGGTCTCCGCGAATTCCACGTAACGCGGATATTCGTGGGCCGCGAGCTGCACCTTGACGAACTCCTGGATTTCGCGCGCGAGCGCATCATCAGCGGCAAAGCCCGGGCGCAGCACGATCCAGGCCTTGATCGATTCGGTGCGGATCGGATCGGGAATGCCGACCACCGCAGCCATCGCCACCGAAGGATGCTTCATCAACGTATGCTCGATCTCGGACGGACCGACGCGATAGCCGGCCGTGGTGATGACGTCGTCCTCGCGGCTGACATACCAGAAATAGCCGTCGTCATCCTGCACGCCGAGATCGCCGGTCAGCAGGAATTCCCCGGCGTACTTCTTCGCCGTCGCGTCCGGGTTACGCCAGTATTCGAGCATGGTCACGGGGCATGGCTGGCGAACGCCGATAATGCCGCGCTGGCCGCGCGGCTGCTCCTCGCCCTTGTCGTTGACGATACGGACGTCGAACCCCGGCGTCGCCTTGCCCATCGAACCGGGCCGGATCGGAAACAGATGGGCGTTGCTGCCGATCACGAGATTGCACTCGGTCTGGCCGAACACTTCGTGCGCATCGATGCCAAAGGTGTCCCGCACCCAGCCGAGCAGCTCGCCGCCGAGCGATTCACCGCCGGTGAAAATACTGCGCAGCTTGACGCCGGGATGTTTGACGCCCGCCTGCCGCATCAGCTTCAGCGCGGTCGGCGGCAGGAAGACGTTGCGGACGCCGAGATCGGCCATCATCTGCATCGCCGCCTGCGGCTCGAATTTTCGCGCGCGATGTCCGACCAGCGGAATGCCGTGATACCAGAAGGCGAACAGGCCGTTGATGAGGCCGCCGATCCAGGCCCAGTCTGCCGGCGTCCACATCAGGTCGCCGGGACGCGGCAGGAAGTTGTGACACATCTCGACGTTGGGCAAATGGCCGAGCACGACGCGATGCGCATGCAGCGCGCCCTTCGGATTACCTGTGGTGCCCGAGGTGTAGATGATCAGCGCGGGATCGTCGGCGGAGGTGTCGACATTGGCAAAATCCTCGGACGCGGTTTCGATTGCCGACCAGAACGGTTTCGCGCCGGCGTGCACGGCGCCGCTCGTGACGTAGATGTCCTGCAGATAAGGCAGCCGTTCGCGGATCTTTGTGAGCTTCTCCCAGCCTGCCTCGTCCGCGATGATCGCCTTCGCTTGCGAATTCGACAGTCGGAATTCCAGCGCATCCTCGCCGAACAGCGTGAACAGCGGGATCGAGATCAGCCCGGAGCGGAACGCCGCCAAATGCGCGATCGGCAGCTCCAGCGACTGCGACTGGAACACCGCGACGCGATCGCCACGCGAAAGCCCGTCCGCCTTCAGCACATTGGCGAAGCGGCGCGACATCTCCGCGACCTCGTCGAAAGAGGTGCGCGTGGTGGCACCAACCTCGTCGACATAAACAAGCGCCAGCCGGCCGGTGCCGTCGGCATGGCGATCGCAGCACGCCTCCGCGATGTTGAAGCGCGCCGGGATGTTCCAGCGGAAGTTACGATAGAGCTCGTCGTAGGTTGCGTCTTCGGTCAGCATGACTCAGCGCACCGTCGCGAAGAATTTTCTGATATCGCGCACGAACAGCTCGGGCTGCTCGAAAGCCGCAAAGTGCCCGCCCTTCTCCATCTCGCTCCAATGCGTGATATCTGGAAAATTCGGCTCCATCCAGCGCCGCACCGGCGTGATGATCTCCTTGGGAAACACGGCGACACCGGTTGGCACGGTCACCTTGGGCGTCGTGCGGCGCTTGCCAAAACTCTCCCAGTAGAGCCGCGCCGACGAGGTCGCCGTCTCCGTCGTCCAGTAGAGCATGACGTTGTCGAGCAGCTCGTCCTTGTCGAAAATGTTCTCGGGGTGGCCGTTGCAATCGGTCCAGGCCCAGAATTTTTCCAGGATCCAGGCGGCCTGCCCGCTCGGCGAATCCGTGAGGCCATAGCCAAGCGTCTGCGGCCGCGTCGATTGCTGTTTTGAATAGCCGGAGTCCAGATCGACGTAATGCTTGAGACCGGCCAGCGCGCGCTTCTCCTCCGGCGTCGGATCGCCATCGACCTTCGGCGCGGCGTTGAAGGCGAGCGTGACGTGGATGCCGGCGCAATGCTCCGCATCCTGTGCGCCGAGCGAGGTCGTCACCGCCGAGCCCCAGTCGCCGCCTTGCGCGCCGTAGCGCGTATAACCCAGCCGATCCATCAGCTTGGCCCAGGTTGCGGCGATGCGGTCGACGCCCCAGCCAGTGGTCTTGGGTTTTGCAGAGAAGCCGAAGCCCGGCAAGGAAGGACAGATCACATGGAAGGCGTCGGCGGGATTGCCGCCATGCGCAGCCGGATCGGTGAGCGGCGCGATCACCTTCTGGAATTCCACGATCGAGCCGGGCCAGCCGTGGGTGATGATCAGCGGCAGCGCGCCCGCTTCCTTCGAACGGACATGCAGGAAGTGGATGTCGAGCCCGTCGATCCCGGTGGTGAACTGGTCGAAGCGGTTGAGCTTTGCCTCACGTGCGCGCCAGTCGTAACCGTTCGCCCAGTAGGCGCATATCTCCTGGATCCATTTCAGCGGCGCGCCCTGGCTCCAGTCATCGACCAGCTCGGCCTCGGGCCAGCGCGTGCGGGCGAGGCGCGATTTGAGATCGGCGAGAATGTCGTCGCTGATGGCGATGCGGAAGGGTCTGATGGCGGTCATCGGTTGGCTCCCGATTTTGTCTATCAGGAGAGAGTAGACCGGATCTCAACCGCGACAAAGGTGCCCATCCTCCCCTCGAGGGGGAGCAGCTAGCCCGACAGCGCGGCCTTCACGAGGCCGCTGGCCTTGCCGAAATCCATCTGTCCTGCGTACTTCGCGCGCAGCACCGCGATCACCTTGCCCATGTCCTTCATGCCGGCAGCGCCGGTCTCAGCGATGGCATCCGAGATCGCCTTCTTGACCTCGTCGTCCGACATCTGCTTCGGCAGATAGGCCGAGATCACCGCGATCTCCTCGCGCTCCTGCGCGGCCAGCTCGGCGCGGCCGCCCTTGTCGTAGAGCTCGACGGCCTCCTGCCGCTGCTTGATCATCTTCTGCAGCACGGCCAGCAGATCGGGGTCGGACAGCGGCGGCTTGCCCTGGCCGCGGGCGTCGATGTCGGCGTTCTTGATGGTCGAGTTGACCATGCGCAGCGTGGAGAGCTTGCGCTCCTCCTTGGCCTTCATGGCCTCCTTGACCGCATTGTTGATGTCGTCGCGCAGCATGATCGTCGTCCTCTCAATCTTCGGCCCTGATCTAAGCCGTTCGCGGGAAAGAGGCCATAGCGGACCTGTCACGGGGGGTTCATTGTTTCCCGCCTGATGGCCAAAACGGCGCAAAATTTCAGGACTCACCCTAAGTCCCTGAAGAGACCTGTCAAATATGCAAAAACGCATGTGAATCCGGCGTTTCCCGCTTTGACGGGCGCGAGTTGGGGGCTTATGAAGCGGGCTCATGACACAACATGACAACGATCCCGCCTGGCCGGACCATAAACCGACCGCGCTCCTCGTGCTCGCCGATGGCACGGTGCTTGAAGGCTTTGGTCTCGGCGCCGAAGGCCACGCCGTCGGTGAAGTCTGCTTCAACACCGCGATGACCGGCTATGAGGAAATCCTCACCGATCCCTCCTATGCCGGCCAGCTCATCACCTTCACCTTCCCGCATATCGGCAATGTCGGTACCAACGAGGAAGACATCGAGACGGTGAACATGGCCGCGACGCCAGGCGCGCGCGGCGTGATCCTGCGCACCGCGATCACCGCCCCCTCGAACTACCGCGCCACCAAGCATCTCGACGCCTGGCTGAAGGCACGCGGCATCATCGGCCTTTCCGGCATCGACACGCGGGCGCTGACCGCGCTGATCCGCAGCAAGGGCATGCCCAATGCCGTGATCGCGCACGCCAAGAACGGCGAGTTTGATCTGCACGGCCTGAAGGAAGAAGCGCGCGAATGGCCCGGCCTCGAGGGCATGGACCTCGTGCCGATGGTCACCTCCGCCCAGCGCTTCACCTGGGACGAAACGCCCTGGCTGTGGGACAAGGGTTTTGGCCGTCAGGACAAGGCCGAGTTCAACGTCGTCGCGATCGATTACGGCATCAAGCGCAACATTCTGCGCCTGCTCGCCGGCGTCGGCTGCAAGGTGACGGTGGTGCCGGCGACGACGTCATCTGAAGACATTCTGGCGATGAAGCCGGACGGCGTGTTCCTGTCCAACGGTCCGGGCGATCCGGCCGCCACCGGCAAATACGCGGTGCCTGTGATCCGGGACGTGATCAAGTCGGGCACGCCGACCTTCGGCATTTGCCTGGGTCACCAGATGCTCGGCCTCGCCGTCGGCGCCAAGACGAAGAAGATGCATCAGGGCCATCACGGCGCCAATCATCCCGTCAAGGACGAGACCACCGGCAAGGTCGAGATCACCTCGATGAACCACGGCTTTGCCGTGGACGAGACGACGTTGCCAAAGGGCGCGACCCAGACCCACATCTCGCTGTTCGATGGATCCAATTGCGGCATCCAGCTCGACGGCAAGCCGGTGTTCTCGGTGCAGTATCACCCGGAGGCCTCACCGGGCCCGCGCGACTCGCACTATCTGTTCCAGCGCTTTGCCGATCTGATGCGGCAGAAGAAGAGCGCGTAAAGACCCAAGGACGCCGGCGGACGAAACCGCCGGCTATGGCGCCGTCACGGACGCATGAACATGAAGTCCGTGTCAGGATCGCAATTCTCGGCGATGAAGCGCAGCTCGGCCTTGATATCGGTGACGGACCTCGTCTCCAGATATTTCGAGATCACGAGATTGAGCAAGGCGCGACAGACGGCTTCGTGACCGAGACCTGAGGTCTCGGCCTCATCGAGGGCCGCCGAAAAATGACGCTGCGCAACGTCGGATGCGTACATGGCGTTCCATCCAATTTCTCCCGGAATTGCGTGCCTTCGAACGGCGACTGGCGCCTTGATCTCCGTCAAGCCAGCGTATGGACTGACGACAGGAACAAAGGGCGCTCGCGCTGTCTTGACTCCTCGTCCAATGCTCCCGGGAGCCCATCCATGTCGGTCGTCCGCGACTATGCCGAGCCGCTCGCCATCGTCTTCGAGGACGACGGGCTCGTGCCGAACAACATTCTTCCCTTCCTCATCTACCAGGGCGCGGTGACGCTCGATCCAAAGCAGCCTGAACAGGCCATCGAAAACCTGTTCGAGACGAACAATTGGGGCGGCACATGGCGCAACGGCGTCTACGATTATCTGCATTACCACGCGACGGTGCATGAGGTGCTCGGCGTCGCGCGCGGCCGTGCCCGCGTTCGATTCGGTGGGGACTATGGCCAGGAGCTGGAGATCAAAGCGGGCGACATCGCGATCCTGCCGGCCGGCACAGGGCATCAGTGCATCACAGCGAGCGATGATTTCTGCGTGATCGGCGCCTATCCGCCGGGATCGAAGATGGAGATCACGCGGGCAACGCCCGAGAACCATGCCAAGGCGCTGAAGACGATTCCAAACGTTGCGCGGCCGCCGGCCGATCCGGTGACGGGAAGGCACGGCGCCTTGATGCGGTTGTGGCGGTAGCGGCAACGAAGGTACGCAGGGTGGATTAGCGAAGCGTAATCCACCTCTTCCTTTCCCGTTGAAACAGACGTGGTGGATTACGCCTTCGGCTAATCCACCCTACGGCACTTGTGCCCTTACGCCTCGTTGCCGCCCTCCTGCCGCGTGGCTTCGAACAAGAACCACGTCCGCCGCTCGGTCTCGTCGATGAAGACTTCGAGGATGCTGGCGCTGGCGACATCACCGGCGTCGTCGCAGACCTCATGCGCCTTGCGCATGCTAGCGGCGACGTGCTTGTTGTCCTGCATCAGCTCGCGCAGCATCTCGCGCGGCGGGACATAGTCCTCGTTATTGTCCTTGATGGTCTGGAGCTTTGCGACCTGGCCGATCGACTTCAGCGTGGTGCCGCCGATCTTGCGGACGCGCTCGGCGAGCTGGTCGGTGGTGGCGAAGATCTGGTCGGACTGCTCGTCCAGCAAGAGATGATAGTCCCGGAAATGCCGGCCGCTGATGTGCCAGTGGAAATTCTTGGTCTTGAGGTACAGCGCGAACGCATCGGCCAGAAGCACGTTGAGCGCCTCGGAAACCTTGTTGACCGCCTGGGGCTGCAGATCAGTGGGGGTGTCGAGATCGGGCGAGACCTTGTTGGGGGCTTTGCTCACGGGAAACCTTCCTGTTAGGACGCGGACATTGACGGCGCGCCGTCGCACCCCTAACGCAAGGCAGGCAGCGCGGTTCCCGGACAGGAACCCCCGGGCGGGATATCATGGACGATTGGATCGATTATTACGACTCGACGCACACGATCTATGTCAGCAAGTTGCATCGCGATTTGCACTTCCAGATCATCGCGCGGGACATCATCGGCTACATCACCTCGCCCGATGCGACGGTGCTCGACTATGCCTGCGGCGAGGCGCTCTCGGCCAGCCAGGTGGCGTCAGCCTGTGGCCAGCTGATTCTGGCCGAGCCCGCGCCCGGTGTGCGCGGCCGGCTGATCGCACGGTTTGCGCCCGACACCAGGATCCGCGTCCGCTCGCTCGACGACGTCAGCAAGATGCAGGACCAGTCGATCGACCTCGTCGTGATGAACTCGGTCGCGCAATACATGACATCCGAGGAGCTCGATGCCGCGCTCCGCAATGTGAGGCGGATCCTGAAGCCATCAGGCAAGCTGGTGCTCGGCGATATTCTCCAGCCGCACGTCGGCATGTTCAGGGACGTGGCGGCACTGCTGTCGTTCGGACTTCGTCACGGCTTCCTGAAGGATGCGCTGATCGGGCTCGTCAGCACTGCGCTGTCGGATTACCGTCATTTGCGGTCGCGCATCGGATTGCAGCGCTACAGTGAGGACGAGATCACGGCCAAGCTGAAAGCGGCGGGCTTTGCCAGCCAGCGTGCCAACACCAATATCGGCCACAACCGCTGGCGCATGACCTTCATCGCCCGGCCTCCGCTGGTGCGTTAAGCATAACCACCACCTGAGGTGGCTTGTCGCACCTCGATCGGCAATGATCGCCGCGGCCCGGTGGCGGAAGCGTCTACGCGAGAGCGGTGCATTGCTCTTCATCCTGGTTCAAATCCAGGCCGGGTCTCCAGCCTTCGCGGCTGACGCCGCTTCGGCTCGGCAAGCCCATCGTAGCGAAGGCTGCCGCGGCGAAGCCCGAAGGGCGAAGCCGGGCGTGGCGCAGACAGACTAGTCCGCCTCAACCACATCACACTCCGCAACAAGCTGAAGCCGGTCCGCATCCTTCGCCGCTGACTTGAGCACGGCATCGAGCAGGCCCGGAAAGCGCGCATCGAGATCCTCGCGACGCAGCCGCATGAAGCGGTTCGTGCCTGCGACGCGCGTCTGCATCAGCCCGCAATCGCGCAGCTTCGCGAAGTGATAGGTGAGGTTCGACTTGCCGGCGAGGCCGTTGAAGTCGCCGCAGCAGAGCTCGCTGCTGACACGTTCCTGCTGGGCGAGCTGATAAACGATCGCGAGCCGGATCGGATCGCTCAGGCAATCCAGAACCAGCGGCAGCTCGATCTGCTCTCGCGTGGGATGGGGCGGCGTGCGGCTCATGATGCGGGGAATCATAGCGATGCTGGCCCAATGTTCAATAGTTCTTGAACCAATTGACTCTCAAATCAGCTTATTCGATAGTTCAATAAACATTGAACATAGGGAATTCGAACCATGAGCGTGTTCTGGCTGGCCCTGGGGGCCTTTGCGATCGGTACAGAAGGTTTTGTAATTGCTGGACTTTTGCCCGTGATTGCCAACGACCTCTCGATTTCGGTCTCGGCTGCCGGCCAATTGGTCACCGCGTACGCTCTCACCTACGCCGTGGGTTCGCCGATCCTCGCGGTGACCCTGAACAACGTTGACCGCCGCACAGTGCTGGCACTCGCGCTGACGACCTTTATCGCCGGAAACCTCGCGGCGATGGCGGCCTCCAACTACGCCCTGCTGCTCGCCTCGCGCATGCTGATGGCCCTGGGCTCCGGGCTGTGCATGCCGACAGCGCTGGCTGTGTCCGTGGCGGTCGCCTCGCCGGAACGGCGCGGCCGCGCGGTCGCCTTGGTCACCTCGGGCCTCACGGTCGCGACCGTCATCGGCGTCCCCCTGGGCAACCTCGTCGGCAGCCTGCTCGGCTGGCGCGCAACTTTTGCCATGGTCGCCGTCATCAGCGCGGTCGCGCTTGCCGGCCTGTTGCTCGGCCTGCCCCGCGGCCTGCCGCGGAACACGGCTTCGCTCAGCGAACGGCTGGCGGTGGCGCGTCACAGCAATGTCGTGATTGCGCTCGCCATCACGATTCTATGGGCGCTCGGCGGCTTCACAGTGTTCACCTATTTCGCGGTCCCGCTGCGCGGCCTCGGCTTCGATGCCTCGCAAATCAGCCTTGCCCTGCTGGTGTTTGGCGGCGCTGCCGCAATCGGGAACATGCTCGGCGGCGTCCTGGCCGACCGGCTTGGAACGATGACCACCGCCGCGCTCGGGCTCGCCGGCATGGCGAGCGCGCTGATCCTGCATTCGCTGGTCCTGAAGCTCTTGCCCGGACAGGCACATTACGCGGTGCTGGGCGCGATCTTTCTCTGGGGCCTGTCCGGCTGGGCGTTCTATCCGGCCCAGATCGCCAGCATCATCCGAATTGAACCCCAGGCCTCGATGATCGCGCTCTCGCTGAACGCATCGGCGATGTATCTCGGCTTTGCCATCGGTGGGGCGCTGGGTGGCGCGGTGCTGGCCACCCTCTCGCCTGATGACCTCGGCTGGATCGGCGGATCGAGCGTCGCGGCCTCGCTTCTGGTGCATCTCGCCCGTGGCTGGCAGGCGCGGCCAAAACCGGTCAAAATTGCCGGTTGATGGGCGTTTTTCGGGGTTTCGCCGCCCCGAAAACTGGTCTAAGACCCACCCGCGCGCGAGGGAAGACCCCGCGCTCTCGCACAAGGGGACGCGCGGCAAGCGCGCCCTTTTTTTGTGCCCAGTTTCCAGCCCGCGAGCGGTGATGCCTAAACGAACCGACATCTCGACCATCCTGATCATCGGCGCCGGTCCCATCGTGATCGGCCAGGCCTGCGAGTTCGACTATTCGGGCACGCAAGCGGTGAAGACGCTGAAGGAAGAGGGCTACCGTATCGTCCTCGTCAATTCCAATCCGGCCACGATCATGACCGACCCGGAATTGGCCGATGCGACCTATATCGAGCCGATCACGCCCGAGATCGTCGCCAAGATCATCGAGAAGGAACGTCACGCTATTCCCGGCGGCTTCGCGCTGCTGCCGACCATGGGCGGCCAGACCGCGCTGAACTGCGCGCTGTCGCTGCGCCGGCAGGGCACGCTGGAGAAGTTCGACGTCGAGATGATCGGCGCCACCGCCGACGCCATCGACAAGGCCGAGGATCGCCAGCTGTTCCGCGAAGCCATGACCAAGATCGGGCTCGAGACGCCGAAGTCGCGTCTCGCCAATGCCTCCGAGTTGAAGAAGTCGTTCCGCGACAAGTACCACGCCGAACGCGAGAAGCTGTCGGGTGCGGCGCTCGAGGAGCTCGATCGGCAATGGACGCTCGGCGAGAGCGATCGCCGCAAGCGCTACCAGGAATACGCTTTCGGCCAGGCCATGATGGCGCTGTCCGAGATCGGCCTGCCCGCGATCATCCGCCCGTCCTTCACCATGGGCGGCACCGGCGGCGGCATCGCCTACAACAAGGAAGAGTTCCTCGACATCATCGAGCGCGGTCTTGATGCGTCCCCCACCAACGAAGTCCTGATCGAGGAATCCGTCCTCGGCTGGAAAGAATTCGAGATGGAGGTGGTGCGCGACAAAAAGGACAATTGCATCATCGTTTGCTCGATCGAGAATTTCGATCCGATGGGCGTGCACACCGGCGACTCCATCACGGTCGCGCCAGCGCTGACGCTGACGGACAAGGAATACCAGATCATGCGCGACGCCTCGCTGGCGGTGCTGCGCGAGATCGGCGTCGAGACCGGCGGCTCCAACGTGCAGTTCGGCGTCAATCCCGAAGACGGCCGCATGGTCGTGATCGAGATGAATCCGCGCGTGTCGCGCTCGTCGGCGCTGGCCTCGAAGGCCACCGGCTTCCCGATCGCCAAGGTCGCAGCCAAGCTCGCCGTCGGCTACACGCTCGATGAGATCGCCAACGACATCACCGGCGGTGCGACGCCGGCCTCGTTCGAGCCGACGATTGACTACGTGGTGACCAAGATCCCGCGTTTCGCCTTCGAGAAATTCCCCGGCGCCTCCTCCACGCTGACGACCTCAATGAAGTCGGTCGGCGAAGTCATGGCGATCGGCCGCACCTTCCAGGAGAGCCTGCAGAAGGCGCTGCGCGGGCTCGAGACCGGACTCACCGGGCTCGACGAGATCGAGATCGAAGGCCTCGGCCAGGACGACGACAAGAACGCGATCCGCGCAGCCCTCGGCACGCCGACGCCGAACCGCCTGCTGCAGGTCGCGCAGGCCATGCGGCTCGGCTGGTCGAACGAGGATATCTTCAACTCCTGCAAGATCGATCCGTGGTTCCTCGGCGAGATGCGCGGCATCGTCGACATGGAAGAGAAGGTCAGGAAGCACGGCCTGCCCGGCAATGCCTTCGGCATGCGGACCCTCAAGGCCCTCGGCTTCTCGGACGCGCGCCTCGCGGTGCTCGCCCAAATGACCGAGGCCGAAGTCACCGCCAAGCGCCACGCGCTCGGCGTCCGTCCGGTCTACAAGCGTATCGACACCTGCGCCGCCGAATTCGCGTCCCCCACGGCCTACATGTACTCGACCTACGAGTCGCCGTTCGCGGGCAGTGCCGCCGACGAAAGCACGCCCTCGGACAAAAAGAAGGTCATCATCCTCGGCGGCGGCCCGAACCGTATCGGCCAGGGCATCGAGTTCGATTATTGCTGCTGTCACGCCTGCTTCGCGCTGCATGACGCCGGCTACGAATCCATCATGGTCAACTGCAATCCGGAAACGGTGTCGACCGACTACGACACCGCCGACCGGCTCTATTTCGAACCGCTCACCGCCGAGGATGTGCTCGAGATCATCGCCAAGGAGCGCAGCAACGGCACGCTGCATGGCGTGATCGTGCAGTTCGGCGGCCAGACCCCGCTGAAGCTTGCTCGTGCGCTGGAAGCAGCCGAAGTACCGATCCTCGGCACCTCGCCCGACGCCATCGACCTCGCCGAGGACCGCGACCGTTTCAAGCGCGTGCTCGACAAGCTCCGCCTGAAGCAGCCGAAGAACGGCATCGCTTATTCGGTCGAGCAGGCTCGCCTCGTCTCCGCCGATCTCGGTCTGCCGCTGGTGGTGCGCCCGTCCTACGTGCTCGGCGGCCGCGCGATGCAGATCATCCGCGAGGAGAACCAGCTCAACGACTATCTGCTCGGCACGCTGCCGGAGCTGGTGCCTGCTGACGTCAAGGCGCGCTACCCGAACGACAAGACCGGACAGATCAACACCGTGCTCGGCAAGAACCCGCTGCTGTTCGATCGCTATCTGTCCGATGCCACCGAGATCGACGTCGACTGCCTCTGCGACGGCAAGGACACCTTCATCGTCGGTATCATGGAGCACATCGAGGAAGCCGGCATTCACTCCGGCGATAGCGCCTGCTCGCTGCCGCCGCACTCGCTCGACAGCAAGATGATCGCGGAGCTGGAGCGGCAGACCCGCGAGCTCGCGCTCGGCCTCGACGTCGTCGGCCTGATGAACGTGCAATACGCCATCAAGGACGGCGATATCTACGTGCTCGAGGTCAATCCGCGCGCCTCGCGCACGGTGCCGTTCGTGGCCAAGGTGGTCGGCACGCCGGTCGCCAAGATCGCCGCGCGCATCATGGCCGGCGAGAAGCTTGCCGACTTCAAGCTGAAGAAGGCGGACTTCAAGCATGTCGGCGTGAAGGAATCGGTCTTCCCATTCGCCCGCTTCCCCGGCGTCGACACGGTGCTGGGTCCGGAGATGCGCTCGACCGGCGAGGTCATGGGCATCGACCGCTCCTTCGCGGTGGCATTCGCGAAGAGCCAGCTTGGCGGCGGCACGCGGGTGCCGCGCAAGGGCACGGTGTTCGTCTCGGTACGCGAGAGCGACAAGGTTCGTATCGCCGAAGCCGTGCGCCAGCTGCATTCGCTTGGCTTCAAGGTGCTGGCGACCTCAGGGACGGCGCGCTTCCTGACCGATCAGGGCATCCCGGCGGAGAAGGTGAACAAGGTGCTGGAGGGGCGGCCACACATCGTCGATGCCATCACCAATGGCGACGTCCAGCTCGTCCTCAACACCACCGAAGGCCCGCAGGCGCTCGCCGACAGCCGTTCGCTGCGGCGCGCGGCCCTCTTGCATAAAGTGCCGTATTACACCACTCTTTCCGGGGCCGTGGCGGCCGCGCAGGGCATCCGCGCCTATCTGGGCGGGGACCTTGAGGTTCGGACCCTGCAGAGCTACTTTTCGGAAACCTGATCGCGCGCGGAAGGCACGGCCCTGAGGGGTAAGCCTTGGGCTAAGTGATTGGCCATCAAGCCACAATGGCCGGAGGAACTGTCCGGCCATGTGGTTGTTTTGTTCCGGCGCCAGCCCACTTAACGTTCCGGTGGCGGTGTGTTCAGGTCCGGAAAGCACTGACGAATCAGGGTTGCAGCGCCCTCCGTTTTTGGCGGGCGCGCGACTGGAAGACGAGAGAAGAGATGGAAAAGGTTCCGATGACTGCGAGCGGCTTTGCCGCGCTCGGGGAAGAATTGAAGAAGCGCCAGTCCGAGGACCGTCCGCGCATCATCGAGCATATTGCGGAAGCGCGCTCCCACGGCGACCTCTCCGAAAATGCGGAATACCATGCCGCGAAGGAAGAGCAGTCCCATAATGAAGGCCGCATCGCCGAGCTCGAGGACAAGCTTGCGCGGGCCGACATCATCGACATTTCCAAGCTCTCCGGCGACACCATCAAGTTCGGCGCCACCGTGACGCTGGTCGACGAGGACACCGAGAAGAAGACGGTGTGGCAGATCGTCGGCGAGGTCGAGGCCGACGCCAAGAAGGGCCGCATCTCCATCACCTCGCCGCTGGCACGCGCGCTGATCGGCAAGAAGAAGGGCTCGACCGTCGAGGTCAACGCCCCCGGAGGCGCCAAGGCCTACGAGATCACCAAGGTGGAGTGGCGGTAATCCACTTCGCAAAGACTGCCTGAAAAGCCGCGCGAATTGCGCGGCTTTTCTGTTTCGCAACGTGTCCAGGGCGCGATTGTGAACTGCACCGTCCTCCGTCATGCTCGGCGCTGCCGTTCGAGCACGGGAGGACATGATGGACATCGATCGCATCGCTGCGCGAAGCCAGCCTTATCTGCTTAGCCTCTTCCGCTTCGTCGCTGGGCTAATGTTCTTTCACTATGGCGTCGCCAAGCTGTTCAAGTTTCCGCCGGTGGAGATGTTTGCCGACGTCACGCCGTTGTCGCTCTGGGGTATTGCCGGCATGTTCGAATTCGTAGCTGGCGGCCTCTTGATGATCGGCCTCTTCACGCGACCGGCGGCCTTCATCCTGTCCGGTGAGATGGCTTTCGCCTATTTCATCGAGCACATGCCGCACAGCTTCTTTCCCGTCGTCAACGACGGCGCGCTGGCGATCGTGCTGTGCTTCGCGTGCCTCTTCCTCGCGGCCGCCGGAAGCGGTCCGATCAGCGTGGATGCGCTGCGGCGGTAACTTTTCGTTTTTACCGCCGCCCCTTCACGTCGAGTGGCACCGCCGCCTCGTATTTCGAATTGTGCAGCACCAATGACGTGCGCACGTTGCGAACGTGCGGCGCCGCGGTCAGGTGCGTCACAAAGTCCTGGAAGGTCGCCATATCGGGGGCGACGCATTTCAGGATGAAATCGACCTCTCCGGACAGCATCCAGCATTCCCGCACCAGCGGCTCGGCGCGGACGAACTCCTCGAAGGCGCGCAAATCCGCTTCCGCCTGGCTGGAGAGGTGCACGGCGGCGAACACGGTGACGTCGAAACCGAGCTTTCGCGCATCCAGCAGCCCGCGGTAGCCGTGGATGTAACCCTCCTCCTCCAGCGCCCGGACCCGGCGCAGACAGGGCGGGGGCGAAATACCGACCCGTTTGGCGAGCTCGACATTGGTGATTCGACCGTCGGCCTGGATTTCGGACAGAATCTTGAGGTCGATCTCGTCTAGGTTCCGCGACACGTGATTGGAACTCCTGGCTTTATCGGCGGTATTGGGTGGGTCTGTCGCAATCCTCATAGCCCAGTCTGTGCCAAATGAGCAATTTTATTGCGCGTGCAGCGCAATCGACTTTTGTTCCTTGTTGGAAAAATCCGCCGACAGGGAATGCAATTCTTGCATAGCTCACCAGAACGCTTAGATTAGCTCTGATATTTCAGCGCCTCCGCGAGGCCTCCCGGCACGTTCCGCGCCCGCGCTGCAAATCCCCCGTGAAAGGCGTCCGCAAATATGTCCGCTCCTGTTCATGCAAAGGTCGTCATCATTGGCTCCGGCCCCGCCGGCTACACCGCCGCGATCTACGCCGCGCGCGCGATGCTCGAGCCGATCCTGATCCAGGGCATGCAGGCCGGCGGCCAGCTCACCATCACCACCGACGTCGAGAACTATCCGGGCTTCGCCGACGTGATCCAGGGTCCCTGGCTGATGGAACAGATGGAAAAGCAGGCAGTGCATGTCGGCACCAGGATTGTCACCGATTTGGTGATCAAGCTCGACACCTCGCAGCGACCGTTCCGCCTCACCTGCGACTCCGGCGATGTCTATCTCGCCGACACCGTGATCCTCGCCACCGGTGCCCAGGCGCGCTGGCTCGGGCTGCCCTCGGAACAAAAATTCCAGGGCGGCGGCGTTTCGGCTTGCGCCACCTGCGACGGCTTCTTCTACCGCAACAAGGAGGTTGTGGTGGTCGGCGGCGGCAATACCGCGGTCGAGGAAGCGCTGTACCTGACCAACCATGCCTCACAGGTCACCATCGTGCATCGCCGCGACCACTTCCGCGCCGAGCGCATCCTGCAGGAGCGCCTGTTCAAGCATCCGAAGATCAGGGTGATCTGGGACTCCGCCGTCGACGAGATCTGCGGCACCGAGAACCCCAACAAGGTCACCCATATCAGGCTCAAGAACGTCAAGACCGGCGCGCTGACGGATGTGAAGACCGACGGCGTGTTCGTCGCCATCGGCCACGCGCCGGCAACGGAGCTAGTGAAAGACGCGGTCAAGCTGAAACCGTCGGGCTATGTCGAGGTCGCCCCGAACTCGACAGCGACCTCCGTGCCCGGCCTGTTCGCGGCCGGCGACGTCGCCGACGAAACCTATCGCCAGGCCGTGACGGCCGCAGGCCTCGGCTGCATGGCAGCGCTCGAGGCCGAACGTTTCTTGGCCCTGCGCGCCAGCGAGCGCGCGGCAGCGGAATAACGATCATGCCCCGAACACGCGACGGATTTACGGATATGGACTGGGACAAGCTGAAGGTGTTTCACGCGGCGGCGGAAGCGGGCAGCTTCACGCATGCGGGAGAACAGCTCGGCCTGTCGCAATCGGCGGTGTCACGCCAGGTCTCGGCGCTGGAACAGGAGCTCTCGGTCTCGCTGTTTCACCGTCATGCGCGCGGCCTGATCCTCACCGAGCAGGGCGACCTGTTGTTCCGCACCGCGCATGACGTGTTCATGCAGCTGCAGGCGGCGCGCGCGAAACTGACCGACAGCCGTGAGCGGCCGAGCGGCGATCTCAAGATCACCACCACGCCCGGCGTCGGCATCAACTGGCTGATCCCGCGGCTCGGCGAGTTCACCGCACTCTACCCGGAGATCCGGATCTCGCTGATCGTCACCGACGAGGAACTGGATCTGTCGATGCGCGAGGCGGACGTTGCGATCCGCACCCGCAAGCCGACACAGCCGGATCTCATCCAGCGCAAGCTTTTTGCGATGGGCTTCCACGCCTATTGCTCGCCCGACTACATCAAGCGCTTCGGCACGCCGCGCACCCTGGAGGAGCTCGACTCCCACCGCATCATCACGCTGGCCGACGGCAACTTCGCGCCGCATCTGCAGAACCGCAACTGGCTGGTCGAAGCCGGCCGCAATGGCTCGGGTCCGCGCGAAGCCTATTTCAGGGTCAACAACATCCTGGGCCTGGTGCGCGCCTGTCAGCAGGGTCTCGGTATCGCCGCGCTGCCGGATTATCTGATCGAAGAACAGAGCCGCCTCGTACAACTGTTTGGCGAATCGGATTCGATCCAGCTCGACACTTATTTTGTCTATCCGGAAGAGCTGAAGACGGTCGCGCGCGTGCAGGTGTTCCGCGACTTCGTGGTGAGCAAGGCGCAGCGCTGGCCGTCCTGATTTCCGCATGTCTGACATGCGACCTCGACGGTTGCTGCATGGCGCGGGTCAAGCCCATAATGTTTTTACGCTGAGCCTTCGCGTTGCGCATTTGTCCCCCTCCTCCAGTGGCGCGGGAGTTCAGTAATCCCTCTTGGAAGGTGATTGTGTCGGCCTCACGTGGCCAATACCTAAGCCGGGCCTTCGGGTCCGGCTTTTTTTCTGCCCAATCAGACCTTCGCCCTCCGCGTGTATTGACAGTTTTGGGCGTTCCCCGCATCATTTCCAAATGATCACGAAGTCGTGCGCAATCGTCTCGAAAAAAGGCCCCCATCCGGGGACCTCGGATTTTTGCGCGCGCTAGCTGACTTCGTCATCGCGAGCCAATCCCGAAAACCCCGCCACCTGGACGGGGTTTTTTCATGTGCCCTCCGTCTCAGGCTCATCCTCGAGAAGGAGATAAGAACATGACTGATTTGCGAACCCATATGCATGGGCTGTGGCTGCCGCTGGTGACGCCGTTTCGGAGCGGTCGTCTCGACGAGATCTCGCTGCGGCGGCTGACGCGACACTACGCCGCGCAAAGCATCGACGGCTTCATCCTGGGGGCGACCTCAGGCGAAGGCATGACGCTGCGCGAGGCCGAGCTCGAACACCTCGTTGCCATCGTCCGCGACGAGATGGCGACCGGCCGCCGCAACGTTCCGATCGGCCTCGGGCTCTCAGGCGTGGACACCTCGCGGATGAAGGAGCGGCTGGACGAGACCGCGGACTGGCCGATCGACTTCTATCTGATCGCGAGCCCCTATTACGTGCGGCCGTCACAGCGCGGGATCGTTGCGCATTTCGAGGCGCTGGCCGATCACGCCGCCTGGCCGCTTGCGCTCTACAACATTCCCTATCGCTGCGCCGTCGGCATCACCAACCAGACCATGCTGCGGCTCGCCGAGCATCCCAACATCGTGGGCTTGAAGGATTGTGGCGCGAGCCGCGAGCAGTCGATCGCGCTGCTGCGCGACCGGCCGAAGAGCTTTCGCGTGCTGACCGGCGAGGACGCGAATTACTTCGAGGCGCTCGGCGACGGCGCCGACGGCGGCATCCTGCTGTCTGCCCATATCGAGACCGCGACCTTCGCTGCCGTTTACAGCGAGCTGAAGCAAGGCAACCAAGGTGCGGCAGAGGCGCACTGGCAGGAGGTCGCGGAGCTGACGCGGCTGTTGTTCACCGAACCGAGCCCGGCGCCGGCGAAGTACTGGCTGTGGCGGACGGGCCTGATCGACAGCCCCGAGGTGCGCCTGCCGATGGTAGAAGTCAGCAGCGAGCTCGCCGCCGCGCTCGATCGCGAGATCGAGCGGCGGGTCAAGGTCGCAGCGTAGCTCCTCGTTCGCCTCTCCCCGCGCGTGGGGAGAGGCGCCCGTGGTTAACCGCACACCAACGCTCTTCGCAGCTGCCGCATGGCGCATCCACGTCTCGTTTACGCAATGGCGCCTATCGTTCCCCCATCGACGTCTTTCACAAGGGGGAATGACCATGGGCCAACGCGTTCGCCCGACCGCGGCGGAAATGTTCGCGCCTGCCGATCTCTTGCAGGGAATCCTGGTGGTATCGTCGTTCGGCTTCTGGGCGGTGATGCTCGGCCTGATGCCGGTGCTGCTGTTCCGGGTCTGGCTCGCCTGACGAGCCAAGACCGCGGCGATGGTTAATGCGTGGTGGCAAATGCGCTCAAAATGCGAGCGTGGCGCTGAGCCGGAATTTTAAAACATCCCGCGTATCGTTGTCCCCATAAGCGAAGAAATCGCGGGGGCGATCTTGAACAATCAGAACGATATGGTGCCGCATTACGGCGCCGCGCAAAGCTTCGACGACTCTGAACAGCAGGGCTTTTCCACCGGAGACATTCTCTGGGCCGTCGGCGTCTGGTCGGTGATCCTGACGCTGTCGCCGGTGATCGTGTTCTACATGCTGATGGTCGCGTAACGTCGTCATCATCACTGAAAACGCAAAACGCGCAGGACCCTGCGCGTTTGTCGTCCGGGGAATGATTGAATGAAATTATGCCGCCTGCTTGTGCATTGCGCCTGACGCCGACGCCGTGCCGCGAATAGCTTTCACTGAACGCTCGATCGCCGCCCACAGTCTTGCAATTTCCTGGGCCGCACGGCTCTCGGCCTGATACTCACGCGCGCCTTCGCCGTGGCTGAGTGCCATCAACAAATCCGAACGATTGGTGATCTGACCGCCCCATACCGGAGCGCGGAACTTGGCCAGCGCCTCGCGGGCGATGGTGACGATCGGGCTTTCGGATTCGTCGCGACGTGCCGGAGCGCCGTTGAGCACGACCGCGTAGGGCTTGCGCGCCGCGCGGCACATCTGGATGGTTTCCTGCACCGCGTTGACGTCGAAGACGCCGGGGCGTGCCGGGATGACCACCATCGTCGCGTTCTTGATGGCGTCGTCGACCACGGCCGAGAGATTCGGCGGCGTGTCGATCAGCACCCACTCGTAACCGTCGCGCTTGGCCGCGGAGACGATGCCGCTGACCGAGTTCACGGCCGCCTTGATCGGCGGCTCGTTGGTGCCCCGCAGCTTGTGCCACAGCGTCAGCGAACCTTGCGGATCCGCATCCACCAGCATCACCTGCTTGCTCTGCTTGATCTGCGCAGCGAGATGTGCAGCCAGGGTACTCTTGCCCGAGCCGCCTTTACGCGATGCAAAAACAATAACGTTCATACCTCTGGCCTCCCAGATTGACCCCAGGTCGCGAAAATGAATCACCGCGCTGATTCGTGAAAGAAAAATTTATCGGCAGTCGACGAGGCGCAACGGAATAACAAGACGTGTTGGCTTTTGAGTCACACTGCCTTGCGCGACTGATGACATGAACAGACATGATCAGCTGTTCGCGCCGGCAATCCCGAGGCTTTTCAAGCACTCCCGCGGGAAAAACAGCGCCACAACCTCGCCGCGCAAAGCGTGGCGGCGCTTTTTTCAGCAGAGGCGATGGGAATTGCTGCAAGCCGGCGCGCCGGCTTTGCGCGAACAAAACGAGTCCGGTGGCTGTCGCGTGGCTGGTGTCGCCCTCGCGTCACTATGACGCGCGGGGCATGACGGGGTTTCGCGAAGGGAACGCGCCTAGCCGTCGTCGGTCTTTTTCTTCTTCGCCTTCGGCTTGGCCTTCTTGGCGGCGACCGGCTTGATGTTGACGGGCGCGCCGGCGCGGACCTCGCTTGGCTCCGGTCCGCGGCGGAAGAACACTGCGCATTGCGGCGACAGCTGCGCCTTCTTCTGGACCATGCAGGCGGTGATGGCATCGACGTTCGGCACGAACTCGCCGCACAGCCGCATCGCATCCGGCGAGCAGGCCTGCTGCTGCTCGGGCGTGTAGGCAAGGCCAATGCCCGGTTGGACCAGAACGGCGAGGGCGAGCGAGAGGCTCGCAGCAGCCATCGACTTGGTAGCCTTGGACGTCGTGACGCGAGATACCGGCATCGGTCCCCCCAAAATGTCGAACAGGCCGGGAGTGTGGGTGAACGGGCGTTGGTTGGCAACGAGGGCCGAGGCGAAAGCTCGGACCTGTGCGGTCTCGGCAACAGGGGCGAGGGCTTGCTGGCTTCTCCGCTGTCATCGCCCGGCCTTGTGCGCAATTGCGCACTGGACCGGGCGATCCAGTACCCCGAGGCGGTTGTGATGGAGCCGAAGGGCCGCGGCGTACTGGATCCCCCGCTTTCGCGGGGGATGACAGCGGTGGGTGGGGCGGCCCCTCCCTCAAACTCCAAAACAACCCCATGCACAGTAGCCAGGCCCCTGGGCCGCCTCGCCAATTCCCGCAATTTACGGATTTTACGAATTTTCCTTTGACTTGTCGGGCAAAACACCGGCATGATGGCAGCATCGAGAGGCGCGTGGGGTGGTCGGCCGAAATCCCCGTGAGGGGGAGGACCGCATGGCCACCGTGTTGATCGTCGCGCCGGTGTTTGCGTTGATCGCGGCCGGCTATGCGTCGGTGCTGTTTCGCTTCGTCTCCGAGGGCGCGCACAAGGGCATCTCCGAATTCGCCTTCAGCATCGCGATCCCCGCGCTGCTGTTCCGCACCATCGTCGTCTCGGAATTCCCCGACGTCAGCCCTTACAGGATGTGGGGCGCCTATTACGGCGCGCTCGCCATCACCTGGATCGCGGCGCTTCTGATCTCCGCGCTGATCCGCGAGCGGCGCGAGGACCGCGAGGACGGCGTCGTGTTCGCGATCGGCTCGGTCTACGGCAACATCGTGATGTTAGGAATTCCGCTGGTGCTCTCCGCGCTCGGCAACGAGGCCGCGGGCCCGATGTCGCTGATCCTGTCGGTGAACACGCCGCTGCTCTGGCTGTGCGGCATCCTGCAGATGGAGCTGGTCAGCCGCAAGCGCACGGGCTCCGTGCTCTCGGTGATCTGGCCGATCCTTGCGGATCTTGCAAAAAATCCGCTGATGCTGGGGATCGGCTTCGGCGTGATCTGGCGCTTCACCGGCCTCGGCCTCAACCCCGTCGTCGACAAGACGATCGAGCTGCTCGCGCAGGCGGGATCGCCGGCCGCCCTGATCGCGCTCGGCATCACCCTGTTCCGCTTCGAGGTGAAGGGCGAGATGGGAAGCGTCGCCGCGATCAGCGCACTCAAACTGCTGGCGATGCCGGCGGTGGCGTTCGCACTGGCCAAGCTCTTGAACCTGCCGCCAATCGTAACGGGCGTCGTCGTGCTGTTCGCGGCGATGCCGACAGGCGCGAATGCGTACATCTTCGCGGTTCAGTATCAGCGGATGGTGAACCCGGTCTCGGGCGCGGTGGCGCTGTGCACGCTGCTGGCGGCGGTGACGCTGCCGGTGGTGGTGATGGTGGTGGCGGGGGTGAGGTTAGGTGGCTGACGACTACCGAAACCGCTATTCAGCACTTGGGCCCACGCGCCAAGCCATCTCCCAGAAGTCTGCCTCGAGCCGGGTGGCTTCCTTGAAGATCGCAATCAGCTCGGCCTCGCGGGCCGGCGTGGCGTAGAGATCGGCAAGATGCTCCATATGCGCCCGCGCTTTGGCAGCGACCTCCTGGTACGGCGCGCCGGCGTACTCGGCGATCCAGACGCGATAGGCGTTCGTCGGTGCGTCCGCGAGGGGGAGCGAGGCGAGCCGCGTTGCGATCTCCGCGTAGCCGATCACGCAAGGAGCAAGCGCCACCTTGAGCGCCAGCAGATCGCCGCGCATTCCCGCATCTAACACGTAGCGTGTATAGGCCAGCATCTCGGCCGCCGGCGGGGCCTGTTCAAGGTCATCAGGGGATAGACCCCAGCCGGCGCAGAGCTTCACATGCAGGTCCATCTCGACATCGAGGATGGCCGACAGGCCGGCCGCGGCTTCACGCATGTCGGCAAGTCTGGGCGACTTGTAGACCGCGAGCGCGTAGGCGCGGGCAAACTCGATGAGGAACAGATAATCCTGAACGAGGTAGTGACGGAACGCCGCTTCGGGGAGCGAGCCGTCTGCCAACCCGTTCGTGAAGGGATGCTCGGTGTAGGCCCGCCACTCAGCGGATGCTTCCGTCTTGAGACGCTCGAAGAAACTCACGATCTTTCCCGCCTGGCTTGCCAAGAACGTCTTTGGCTCGCTACCGATATCGCATTGCTACCTGAGGAGCTACGGTGCCGCGCACGAAACTGGCATTGAAATGCGTTCCGGACAGGGCACTCCCCGCGTCGAGCGTTTGGTGCACTGTCACCGGAGTCCCTGCAGGCGCAGCAGGACCTCCGCGCGCCACGCGATAGCCATTTTAGTCTGGCTCAACTCGGCCGGAAGACCGCATCTGTGGTGGCTCGCGTGATCACCCCGGGCAGATATTCCGTTTGGTTCAAGACGCCGGTCGGCGAAGGCGCTGGTGTGGTCGAGTTCGGCCCTGACGGGACACTCGCCGGCGGCGATTCCACCTTTGCTTATGCGGGACACTGGACGCAGCAGGGCGAGCACTTCAAAGCCAGCCTTTCCGCCCGACGCGTATCGCCGGGGCCGCCCGGGGTCTTTGGACTGGATGAAATCGACGTCGTGGTGTCGGGGCGGTCGGTGGATGGCTCGTCGACGTTGTGCACGGGATTTGCGAAGCAATCGCCTGGGCTGAAGCTCGACGTGGAGCTGGTGCGAATTGTTGGCGATCGTGGCGAAGGTGGGTAAATCGGATTTAGCCAGCGTTTGCGCGTGGTCGGGAGGATCGGGAGTTTAGGGTTCTCGATCCGGCAATCACGCTTGAACCGGGACTGATCTGTCGTCGACAAATTGGCTGCATGCGCGCGTTGCTGATGGCACAGCGCCCGCTATCTTGCGCTCGGTCGATGATGGAACGGACGGAGACGGATCTTGCGCCTGCCATGGCCGCTTCTGTTCGGATATGCCGTCGTCAACAATTGGTTCGTGACCATACCGCTGGCGTTCGCGTTGGCATTTTCGGCCTGGTATGGCTCGCCCTGGATCGGCGGACTGCGCTTTGTATTGATCGCTTGCGCCGCCTTTCTGACATTGCCATTTCCCGCGGCCGGCGCCCTGTATCTTTACCAGAGCTACGACGCAAAAAAATACTGGCGCACTCTCGAGATCGGCGAGACCATCGCTGATTTACCTTTACCGGCCGGCAGCAAGATCCAGTTCGCCGACAAGGCGCATTCCATCGTCGTATTGATCGAGCTGCCGCACGTGATCGAGATCCTCGGCATGCGGCTCACGGGAACGCTCAAGCCGTGGAAGAGACAGGGCAATGACGTCACGCATTGGGGAGGCGATCTCCACGGCTATCAAATCATCGACGGATTGCCATGCAAGGGTGGACCCTACGCAAACGACCGCTTCGGCGGCGTTCTGTTCGACAAGGCCGGTATACTCCACCGCTTCACGCTCGGTGCGCCGCACGAGCTGCTCGGGCTGAAGCTGCCAGACCAGACGACGATCCGGCGCGGCAACGACGTGGAGCCCTGGAGCTTTCTTCTCTCGGCGAGCGAAGCCTACATCCCGATGCTGGACACGACGGCCCCAGTCGGAGTCACGCTGGAGGTTGCCAGTGACGGGCGGCTGGTGCGCATCCGCTCGGGACACGGCCAGACGATCGTCCTTCGCGGTGTGCCGTTGAACAGCGGGAGCTTCGAGGTAATGGGCGGCACCGTCGTCTCACAGCTCGCCGAACCATTCGCAATCGCTGGAGAGATGCGGCCGGCCGGCACCTCTGTGCGGATCGGTTTGGATACGGGCGAGATGTCGGTCGTAAGTGGGTGATGAGATCGCCCAGGTGTTCGGCTGCATGGCCAATAACGAATAACCGTGACCGGCACGACAGGGAATTCTGTGCACTGTCACCGTAATCACGTCCGGAACGTTCGATGAAAAACACGGACATCGTTGAACACGTCATCAACCAACCTATCGTCATAGAACGCTCACCGCCCTTTCACATCACGCTCAAGGGCTTGGTGACCTCTACCAACTTGCCCGTGTGGATCGGCACTTACATGGGCTGGAGCGTCGCGCCCGAACACTCGCCACTGCTTTTTATCACTGTGCCGGGCGGCATCATCATCTTCACTTCAGCCACGAGGCTTGCTGATGCGCTCGGCGCCGGGCTCAGCAAGTCCGTCAAACGCTTGTTCAACACCAGATAGCTCAACGCCAATGCTTCGTCCGCCTTTGCTCGCTTGACCAAGCGCTAACCGTTTCCGCCCCGGATTCGCCGTAAAGTTTTTCTATGGTGTTAGCGAATACTGAAATACGTGCAGCGTGTTGGGGATCACCAGTGCACTCAACAAAAAATCCCCGACTGCTGGCCTAACCTGCACGAAGGCACGTACCGAAAGGGACCCTCGTGCGGAGAGATGAAGGAGGTGCCTATGGGCGTCTTTCTCTATCTCGAAGCCAGTGAGCCCTGCGGTAAGACTTACCGTCTCGGTTTCGGATGCAATCTGCATCTCGCTTCGATGGTGGCCTTACTGACACGGCTGTTCTAAAGGGAAGGCACTCTGGAAACAGGGTGCCTTTTCTTTTTTTGCCGCTACTTCACCTCAAGCTTGCGGTCCCAGTCCTCGATAGCCTCAAAGAGCTGCGGCTCCGCGAGTGCCTTCAGCATTCCCACATCAAGGTCCATGCCAAGAAATTCTCCATCGAACTTGGCGAGTACATCCAGGCTGGTGAGCGGACCATCAAACACGAATTTCTTGTCGTGATGAAAGAGGCGAGCCTCCCAGTAAGTACGTTTTCCGGGCAACCACCCGACGCACTTTCCGTAGTACCAGTATCGCCGGCCGCTGGAGCAGGTGTGAAAGCCCGTTAGAGAGATCGTCTCGCGGAATCTCTGCGCTCTCACCGCTCGTTCGTCGCGGAAGTATTCGAAGGTCTGGTTCGGCCTGTCGTCGTACCACAGGAGCGCACTGGTAGCCCTGCTCACAACGTGCGCCGCATTATACGCGTCCAGTGCAGCGTCGAGCTGTCCCGGCAAGTCTTCGCCTTTCAACAGGATAGGGTCGAGCAGGACGATCGGGTTACTTTCCAAACCTTCGACAAGCACGGCAAGCGGCATCGGAGCCTCCTTTGCGGACGCTGGAATCGTGGGCCGGTTTGTGGCGGTTTGGTGTCGGCCGGTGCTGTTGGCTGGCGATATCAACTGATCTCGCGGCGAAGCCGATCGTGTACCTCCTGAAGGTGCGTGTAGAACGGCGCCAAGTTTGCCTCGGTGTGGCTGATCGCGGGCGCGACCGAGCGGGGCAGCTTGTTGTCCAGGATCTTGTCCCATACATCGACGAACTCAACGAGCTGGCCGAAGTAGTCGCGCGTCTCCGGCTCGGCGAGCCACATCTTGTCGCGAAAAATGTCGATCATGCTGCGGTAGCGCGGCATCAGCACGTCGCGGAACGTCTGCCCCTCGTCCTGAATGTTGGTGAGAATCGCCGGCACGTGGGTATCGGTTGCCGCGTTGATCCGATCGTCCCGCCCCGCGCCGCCACCTGACGCTGCTGCCTCCAACATCGCCTCACTATGCTGGCCGTCGAGCGCGTTCTGCAGCTTCACGCGCAGTTCGCTTCGCGCCCTGATCTCCTTGTGCGCCGCGAGCAGCGGGCCGTAGAACTCTTCGAGCTGCTGTTTTTTGAAGGCGACACGTCGCGCGGCTTGCTCGCGCTGGCCGATCGCCCACTGAGTGGCGATCGTGCCGAGCAGTCCCCCGACGCCGAGACCGCCGATAATTCCCCACAAGTCCATGCAAATTCCCGCTCGCCAGAAGTATCCGCTTCTGCTGGCATAGGCAGCATACATGCGCTCGCAGAAATTCCTTCCTTCAAAGCGCTTTGCTTCGACGAGCCAAAAAAGAGCCAAAAAATTCGGGCGATCCGCTGAGCGCGTAGGATGGGTTGAGCCCTTGCGAACCCATCTAACCTGTTTCGTCGTAACGTCAGATCTTGAAAGCGTGCTGTCGTAACTTCGTTCCGGGTGGATGCTCCCTTCAGGGTAAATCTGGCGGGGCGGAAGCTGCCGTCGCTGAGGCATCATATCGCGCTTACGAAGAACGGCGGCTAAGAAGAGATGGGTTTCGCAAGGGCTCAACCCATCCTACGAGCTTCCTAAAATTGCAAAGACCGCCCGCACACGGGCCCGAAACTCGTTGGGGCCGGTCAAATTCAGGCGGAATGGGCCAGAGTTTGTTCCCGTTCTGGGAATATTGATTTGATCCCATTTTGGGAACATGTTATGGCGATGAACGTAATAGCCAGGAAGGCGCTAAGGGACTTTTGGGAGCGACATCCAGACGCCGAGAAGCCTCTCAGCACCTGGTATCAAGTCGTTTCCAGGGGGACTTGGGGCTCGCCCGCGGATTTGAAGAGGGCGTTCGGTGCGAATGTGGACTTTGTCGGAGACAACAGAGCTATCTTCGACATTGGTGGAAATAAGTACCGCCTCATCGCCCACTTTGCGTACCTGCACAAAACCGCGCTCATCAAGTTCGTCGGTACGCACGACGACTACGACAAGATAGATGCGGAGACGGTGTGATGATGGATGTTCGGCCTCTCCATAACGAAGATGACTACAACTGGGCGATTGGCGAGGTGACTCGTTATTTCGAGGCTCAGCCAGCAATCGGCACGCCTGAGAGCGACAGGTTCGAGGTGCTCGCAACTCTCGTCCGACAGTACGAGGACGCGCACTTCGAAATTCCGCATGTCGATCCAGTGGAGGTCCTGGAGTTCGCGATTCAATCCATGGGAAAAACCCAGGCTGGCCTCAGCGAACTCATCGGACGGAATCGCGCGTCCGAGATCCTGAATCGCGTGCGCCCGTTGACGCTCGATATGATCCGCACAATCAGCGCTGAATGGCATATACCCATTGCGCTACTCGCCTCCCCGTATGAATTGGCCAAGGCTCAGGCGTAGTCCCTTCTGCCCGGCCAGCAGGGGTTTGTGCGCGCGTGCCCGCGACTATCGACGTAGGTTTCAGCTCGATCGCTTCGAAGATACAGCGCTGGTACAGTTGGGTGGGCTCGAACCACCGACCTCCTGTTCCACAGACAGGCGCTCTAACCAACTGAGCTACAACTGCATCCTTGCGAGCCGCGCCTTGGGGCTGCCTGAAAAGGCCTGCTGCCTAAGGGGGCTGGACGGGGCGGAAACTAGGTGCAACGGGGGTTTTTGGCAAGGCCGCAAAACCCGTTATTTGGCGCTCTTCGGCGCGATAAATCCTTCGGATTTCGGCCGGCTTTCGGTGATTCACCTCTCCCCCGCAGGGGAGAGGTCGGATTGCTTGGCGCGCAATTGCGCGCCGGAGCGATCCGGGTGAGGGGGCGCGGCACCCAGTGAGAGCAGAACCCCTCACCCGGATTGCATCTTCGATGCAATCCGACCTCTCCCTGCGGGAGAGGTGAAGAAAAACCCGGGCCCTAGGCCCGGGTTTCTTAATTGGATCGATCCGCCGTTGAGATCAGGCGGCGGGGTAGAACTTCGAGGCGGAGGCCTTGATCGGCTCGGC
Organism: Bradyrhizobium zhengyangense; assembly: GCF_022012435.1. Classification (GTDB taxonomy): domain Bacteria; phylum Pseudomonadota; class Alphaproteobacteria; order Rhizobiales; family Xanthobacteraceae; genus Bradyrhizobium; species Bradyrhizobium zhengyangense. The sequence continues at coordinate 268,305 of NZ_JAKLUA010000007.1, read as the reverse complement.
GGTCGCACTGGCGGAACGCTGGGCGATCTCGAACAGCTCCTTGGCCTGGGCCTGCAAGGTCTCGAGCTGGGTCTTGGCGTGGCCGGTCCAGAGCTGGAACGCATCGGTCGGCGACTTCATGCCGAGCAGCTCTTGGGTGAAATCCATGTGGGCCGTGGTGTTGGCCTTGGCGAATTCCATCAGCTTGGCGGTGTACTCGTTCGCACCCTTCTGGGCGGAGGCGAACACGGCCTCGATGGTGCCGTTGTGGGTCTCAGCCGCGTCCTTGAACTTGGCGTAGTTCTCGCGGGCCTGCGAAACGCCCTTTTCGGCGAATGCGCGCACCTGCTCGGGAACCTCGAACGGGATGATCGAGGCAGAAAACGGATCAGTCGCACCTGTCATGTTGGTCCCTCACGCTAAAGAAAAAATGGAGTGAGCCTTCTGGCGCGCCCGCCGGGCCAACCGGGGCCGTTTCTTCTTTGAATGGCGGGTACGAAGACTGGATACGCAGAACTACAAGACGGCTCGTCCAGCGCCAGTACTGTGGCTCACTAACATGTCAACATTGTGCGGCGCAATGTGATCCGGAGGTGCGCTGCGAAAATTTAATCTTAGGGGTGAAGTTCCGGGAGATGGGGAACCGGGGGTTGAGGTACGCAAGTCATTCCGCGGAGCGCGACCTATGGTGCGCAATTGCGCATCTGAGAATCCATTCCTCTGCCGCCCTCGCTGCCGGATGGATTCCGGGCTCGCGCTACGCGCGCCCCGGAATGACGGAGAAAAACGGCGGTCTCTCCGTTCCCTCCCCCCTTGTGGGGGAGGGTCAGGGAGGGGGGTGCCACACGGGGATTCTGTCGGTGGGGCACCCGCCGGCCGTCGTCAGCAACGGGCAGTCTTTGCTGGGCTACCCCTCTCCCTAGCCCTCCCCCACAAGGGGGGAGGGAACAGACCTTCGTTGGGGTGCGCAGAGGGCCTCACCCACTCAATGCCTCTTCGTCGCATCCATGGCGGTGCGGCTGACGAGCTGGCCGATTTCGCCGGCTTGCTCGGCCAAGGTCTTCATCTGGGACTGGACGTAGTCGCCGTGCAGCCGCATCACCTCGGTGAGATCCCTCGCGTGGGCCAGCGACTGGGCGTAGTTCAGCGAGGCCTGCACATTGGTCTCGGCGAAGGCGAGGGCGCGGGCGCCGATGTCCTTGGCGCCGGCGCGCATCGAGGCGCCGCGCTCTTCCATCGTGCCGGCGGCGGCCTCCGCATTGGCGAGCAGTTTCTCGAAGGCGTCGCGGGCCTGTTTGAAGCTCGATTCCGCCATGTTCCGCATCTCCGGCGGAATCTCGAAATGCCCATTGGACTGATCGGTCATGCCTGCTGCTCCTGGTCGTGCTTGCTGGTTTGCCGGCCGTTTCGGCCGGTCCCCTCGCCCGGCGTGAGGGTAAACCTGGACGGTATTGCCTAGATGACGCCGGCTCCTCGCGAATCCTGCGGATGCAACGATCGGGCGTCTTGCGGGTTCGGCCACATTAAGGTTATCGCGGCTTTAGGACGCCCCCGTTAAGGTCCGGGCGTGGACCTGCCCGCGCCTGCGGGCGATAGTAACCCTTTCTTAAGGCTGCCATTCCCGGCGGACCTGACGTGAAGCGTGGCGCGAAGAGTTGAAGCCGGTCGGATGACGAATTCGGATTTCCAGTTGCGGGGCGTCGGCGATCCCAGGCTGTCCGTGCACGCGACGTCCCCCCTGCCGGCGTGGCTGTGGTCGCCCGATGGTTCGCGCGTGCTGTGGGCCAATGCGGTCGGCGCCAAATTCTTCGGCGCGGCTAACGCGGCTGCTCTCGCGCAAAAGACCTTCGGCCCCGCCGACGGCCATCGCCGCCAGATCGTCCGTCTCGCACACCGGCTGCCGGGCGGCGGCAGCGTGAGGCTGGAGCGGATGCGCGGCTTCGGCGCCGGGCTCGGCACGCTGATGACCTGCGCCTGCGCGCGGCTCGACTTTTCCGATGGCTCTTCCGGCGTGCTCGTCAGCGCGATGAACGGCGCTTCGCGCAGCATGCCGCTGGTCGAGCGGCTGCATCGTCTCGTCGACGGCGCGACAATGCCGATGGCGGCATTCGCACCTGACGGCATGTTCGCCGGCGCCAGCGAAGCGGCGCGCTCCCTGCTCGGCTTTCGCGATCTCGGCGAGGCCGGCCTCGACCAGGCGCGCAACGAGGCGCTGGCGAAGGGCCGCGCCGAGTTGCCTGTTGGCATCGGCAAGATGGTGCTGCAGCGGGTCGGCGTCGGCGCCGATGTCGGGCTGGTTGCGCTGATCGAGCCGACGGTGGCGCATGCTGAGCCTGCGGCGGAGAGCGTGCAACATAGCGCGCAGGTCGCGGCGCCTGAGATGGAGCATGCTCCCGAACCAGTGGCTGAGCCCGCGCCGCCCGTCGCAACAGCGCCGGCGCACGGGCCCGATGCCGGGATCGCAATGTTCGATCCGTTTACTGAGCCGGACGAGACGCCGGCACCGCCGCTCGCCGCGACGCCCGAGCCGGAAGCACACGCGGCGACGGAGATCGTCTCGATCCAGGACGCCGTGAAGGACGCTGAAGCACCCGCGCCCGAAACCATCGCGCAACCGATCGAAGCCGCGCCGGAAACTATCGTTGAAAACCCGCCCGCAGCCATCGTGCCGCCGCAACCGGCGCCGATCACGAGCGCCATGGTCGAGCCGCCCGGACACGCGGAGACGCGGTCTGCCCCTGCTGAGACACCGCGCCAGCATCCGCTGCGCTTCCTGTGGCAGATGGATGCGCAGGGCCGCTTTGTGCTGGGCTCGGACGAAATCATCCGCCTGATGGGCGCGCACACCGCGGCCGGCTTCGGCCGGCCCTGGCGCGAGATATCAGAGGAATTTGCGCTGGATCCTGACGGCCGCGTCGCGCAGGCGCTTGAAAGCCACGACACCTGGGCCGGCATCACCGTGAACTGGCCGGCCGATGGCGGCGAGCATCTGCCGGTCGAGCTGGCCGGCCTGCCGGTCTATGACCGCGCGCGCAACTTTGCCGGCTTCAAGGGTTTTGGCGTCTGCCGCGATCTCGACGGGCTGAACCGGCTCGATGCGCTCAGGCGATATGAATTGTTCAGCGAGCCGGTCGCTGCACAGGGCCTGTCGGCCGATGTGGTCGAGCCTGAGCCTGAGCCTGAACCGGAGGCCAAGGTGGAGACGGAGGCGCCGCCTCCGCCGGTCGAGCCGCCGCCTGAGCCTGAGCCGCCCGCCGCAATCGAATCCGAACCGCCCGCACTTTTCACCGAAGCGAATTCACACCCAACCGAGCCGGAAACGCCAGTGGAAACGCCTCCGAATGTCGTGCCATTCCGCGCACCGGGTGATCCCAGGTCAGCTAATGACCTCAGGTCATCAGCCGACCAGAGATCGCCGACGCTGACGCCGGTCGAGAACAGCGCGTTCAACGAGCTGGCGCGGCAATTGTCCGAGCGGCTCGAACGCGAGCGTGAGCAGATCGCCTCTGATAGCGCCGAGCCGCCGGCGGACGAGATCGCGCCTGACGCGGCGATGCCGCAAGAACCTGAGATATCGGAGCCGTTGATCTCGGAGCTCGAGGCGCCGCCGGCCGCGGCCGAATGGCTGAGCGAGCCCGCACCGCCCGCCTATGGCCACAGCTCGCGCGACCGCGCGCTGCTGGATCTCATTCCCTCAGGGATACTGATCTACCGGCTCGATCGCCTGCTCTACGCCAATGCCGCGTTCCTCAACCGCATGGGCTATGCCAGCCTTGGTGCGCTGGAAGATGCCGGCGGGCTCGATGCGCTCTATGTCGAGCCGGGCGTTTCCGCCGCGAGCAGCACATCGCAATCCGGCACGCCGGTGACGATCAGCGCTGCACTTCCCAATGGCGAGCAGCCACTGGCGACGACCGAAGCGCATCTGCACACGATCGACTGGGACGGCGCCAGCGCGCATGCGCTGATCTGCGCGCTGCCGCATGCTGTCGTCGCCGCGCCGGTCGTCGTGGCACCGGTGGCCGCGCCACCCGTTGCCACCGAGACCGACGTCGACGAGCCCGTGCTGTTCGCGCCCGAGCCTGATGTCGGCGATGCCGACGCGGAAGATCTCGCCGCGATCCTCGACACCACCGCCGAGGGCATCGTGATGTTCGATGCCGAAGGCAATATCCACGCCTGCAACCGCAGCGCCGAGGCGCTGTTCGGCTATGACGGCGAGGCGCTGATGCAGCTGAATTTGCTGACGCTGTTCGCGCCGGAGAGCCAGCAGATCGTGCTCGACTATCTCGAGAGCCTGAAGAGCCAGGATATCGCAAGCCTGCTCGATCACGGCCGCGAAGTGCTGGGCCGCGAGAAGAAGGGCGGCGTGCTGCCGCTGGCGATGATCATGGGCCGCACCCGGCCCGACGGCCCGAACTTCTTCGCCGTGTTCCGCGACCTGTCGCAGGCCAAGAAGGGCGAGAGCGAGCTGACGAAGGCGCGGCGCCTGGTCGACGGCGCAGCCAATGCCAAGGCCGACATGCTGGCGCGGATCAGCCACGAGATCCGCACGCCGCTCAACGCCATCATCGGCTTTGCGGAGGTGATGATCTCCGAACGATTTGGTTCGCTGGGCAACGAGCGCTACGGCGAATACATGAAGGACATCCGCGCCTCCGGCGAGCGGGTGATCACCATCATCGACGATCTCCTGGAGCTGTCGCGGATCGAGACCGGCAAGCTCGATCTCAGCTTTGCCAATCTCAACCTCAACGACATGGTCGAGGCCTGTGTCACCGTGATGCAGCCGCAGGCCAATCGCGAGCGCATCATCATCCGCACCTCGCTCGCGCATGCGCTGCCGCAGGTGGCGGCGGATGCGCGCGCGCTGCGGCAGGTGACGATGAACCTGATCTCGAACTCGATCCGGCTTGCCAGCGCCGGCGGCCAGGTAATCGTCTCCACCGCGCTCAACGACCGCGGCGAGGTGGCGCTTCGCATCAGGGATACCGGCCACGGCCTCAGCGACCAGGAAGTCGCCGCCGCGATGGAGCCGTTCCGCACGCCGCCGCCCGGCGATGCCGCGGACAATTCCGCGCTCAGCCTGTCGCTGACGAAAGCGCTCGTCGAAGCCAACCGCGCCCAGTTCAACATCAAGAGCGCCGGCCAGGGCACGCTGATCGAGGTGACCTTCGCGCCGGCGACGGCGCGGGCCTAAGCCGCGCGCACCGTATCGAGGAACTTGCCGACCTCGAATTTGAGGCGGTTGCTGTCGCTCGAGAGCGATTGCGCTGCGGAGAGCACTTGCGCGGAGGCCGAGCCGGTCTCGGTCGCGCCCTGCCGGACATTGCTGATATTGGCGCTGACCTGCGTGGTGCCGGCCGCCGCACTCTGCACGTTGCGCGAGATCTCGCCGGTTGCGGCGCCCTGCTGCTCGACCGCGGCCGCGATGGTGGAGGAGATCTCGGACAGCCGCTCGATGGTGCCGCCGATGGTCCTGATCGCATCGACGGACTCGTTGGTCGCGCCCTGGATGCTCGCGATCTGCTGACCGATCTCGCCTGTCGCCTTCGCGGTCTGCTCGGCGAGCGCCTTCACTTCCGAAGCGACCACCGCAAAGCCGCGCCCGGCCTCGCCTGCACGCGCGGCCTCGATGGTGGCGTTCAGCGCCAGGAGATTGGTCTGGCCTGCGATCGCATTGATGAGCTCGACGACATCGCCGATGCGGGCCGCCGCCTTCGACAATTCGCCGACGCGATCGTTGGTGTGGCCGGCCTGGCTGACCGCCTCGCCGGCGATGCGCGCGGAGGCCTGCACCTGGCGGCTGATCTCGTTGACGGAGGCGGTCAGCTCTTCTGCGGCTGAGGCCACCGACTGCACGTTGGTGGCGGCCTCTTCCGAGGCGGCCTCGACCAGCGCGGCGAGCTCGGTCGACCGGCCCGCGGTCGTCGTCAGCGATGTTGCCGATGCCTCGAGCTCGGTTGCGGCCGAGGACACCGTCTCGACGATCTCGCCGATCGCGCCCTCGAAATCGTCGGCCATCCTGATCATGTCGGCGCGGCGCCGCTCGGCGGCGAGCTTGTCCTGCCGCGCCTTCTCCTCCGCCTCCTCGCGCGCCTTCTGCTCGGCGTTGATCTTGAAGGTCTCGACGGCCTGCGCGATCTCGCCGATCTCGTCGGGACGGCCGAGGCCGGGCAGCACGACGGCGAAATTGCCGTTGGCGAGCTCGATCATCGCCGCCCGCATCGCCGACAGCGGCTTTGCGACCGAACGGCCGATGAAGGCACCGAGGCCGAGCACGCCCGCCGCGATCAGCGCGATGGCAATGGCGATCCAGAACTGGATGCCCTCGCGCTCGGCGTCGTTCTGCTTGTCGGCTTCGAGGCGGATGCTGTCGACCGATTTCGAGACCTGCTCGATGACGGGCTCGACGGTCGAGAACGCCTCCGACATCGCCTTCAACTCGCTCGCGAGCTTGAGCGCGGTCTCCATCCAGGCGGAAAAGTCGCGCTGATAGTCGGAGAGCTTCTGCCGCAGCTCGGCCTTCGCGGCATCGGGAATCGCGCCGGCATCGATACCGGCGAGGAATTCGGATGCGCGCTTCTTCATCTCGCCGCCATATTTGGCGTCGCGACGCAGCATGAAATCCTTCTCATGCCGGCGCATCATCAGCATGATCACCTTGAGCGGGGCATCGTGCAACTGATCGACCTTGCTTTCGATCTCGTGGACGGAACCGCGCAGGCGGCCTTCGAGGCCTGAATTCTCGTCCAGCCCGAGGCGCTGCCGCTCCTCGACCACTGCGGCGAAGTGCGCCTGATAGGTCTTCAGCGACGCGTTCATCGCGTCGATCTTCTGCGCCAGCTCGGGCTTGCCGAGCGCCACGATCTTGCCGCGCAGCGTCTCGATGTCCAGCGCGACCTGCCGCGAGATCTCGACCTGGCGCTGCGCGCGGGCGGGGTCGCTGCGCAGCAGGAAATCCTTCTCGGCGCGGCGCGCCTCCAGCAGCTCGACCGCGATCCTGCTGTTCAGCTCGAAGACGGTGCGCGCTTTCTCGGCGGCGTCGCGCGAGATTCCCATCGCGCGCTCGCCGTAGAGATGAATGCCGCCGATCAGGGCGACGCCGACGACGCCAATGACGCCGATCGCAATAATCTTGTGAGTGAGTCGCAGAGAGAAAAGCCGCATCGTGATCGCAAAGCCGGTTGGTGACAGATGCGGTTTATGAGGCGCTAATGCATAAAAACTTCCGTTAATTTGCGGGCACGTAGGACTACGTGTATTATGACAAAATGCACGCCGGAGTGCATAACAAGACTCAAGGACATCCGCGCGTCGGGGGTTCGCCGAACCAGCGCGACGCGGCTTGGGCGGCGTCGTCATCATCGGGCGCGCCGTCGCTGGCCCAGGCGACAAAGCCATCGGGACGCACCAGCACCGCGCTCAGGCCCAGCCGATCCCGCGGCGCGCCCGCAAGATACGCAATCCGGTCGCTCCAGCCGCTCGCAAGCGCTTGAAGCGATTGGCGCATGTCGAAGTCCAGCAAGAGCCCTTTCGCCTCTCTGAGATTTTCTCCGACCGTCGTGCCGTCAGAGAGTTCGAAATCGGGAACACTGCGCCCGACGAGCGGATGGCGGCCGTCGAGATCGTAGCGGAGCGCAACGCCGCGGATGCGTTCGGCGAAATAGGTCGCGCCATCGCCGGTTGCGATCAGATCGCGGATGACCGCCTGGAGCGCGCGGGTCGCAGGCGTCGGCCGCATGATCGCGACCTGCGCGCGCGACCAATCGAGGATTTGTGCGCCGACGGGATGTCGCTCCCGCGAATAGCTATCGAGGAGATTGCTCGGCGCGTGGCCGGAGATCGTCGCGGCCAGCTTCCAGCCGAGGTTCATGGCATCGCCGAGACCGAGATTGAGCCCCTGCCCGCCCAGCGGCGAATGGATGTGCGCGGCATCGCCCGCGAGCAGCACGCGTCTCTTGCGATAGGCCGTCACCTGGCGGGCGCGGTCGGTCCAGGTCGCGGCAAAGCGAAGGCTTGTAATGGTGACGTCCGTGCAGGAGACGCGGCGCAGCACGTCTTGCACATGCTCGCGCGCAACAGGCGCGCTCCGGTGGAACAGGCCGCCGTCGAAATCGACCATCGCGATCGTGCCTGATACCGCATAAGTGTACATGCCCGTCGACGTGTAATTGCGGCCTGGCTTGAGTTTCTCCGGATCGGCGAGCTCGACGTCGATGGAATAGCCGGTGAATTCAGGGTCGGTGCCGACGAAATCGAATCCGCAGGCCTTGCGCACTATGCTGCGGCCGCCATCGCAGCCGACCAGCCAACGTCCGCGAAACGTCGCGCCGGCCGCCTGCACGGTGACGTCGTCGTCCGAGGCGGCAATGGCGGCGACGCCAAATCCCCTGAGGATGTCGACGCCCAGGCTGCATGCGCGCACGGCCAATACGGTTTCGAGCGTGTCCATGTCGACCGCGACGCCGGCTTCGGCCAGCGTCGGCAGGCGCCAGGACCATTTCGTGGCATCGACATCGTCCTCGAAGAACTGGATGCCGGCGAAGTGACCGGCGGGCCGTCGCGTCTGCTGCATCCAGTGCGCGACACTCTTGATCGCGCCTGACTTTGCGCGCTGCGCGGCGACGATCTCGTCGAGCAAGCCGCGCCGGTGAAAGGCCTCGGTCGTCGTGACAGACAGGCCACGCAGGCCGAACGGGAGCTGCTTCAGCGCCGAATGCGGATCTTGCGCTTGCTCGAGCACGAGCACCGAGCGACCTGCGAGCCGCAATTCGCAGGCGAGAAACAGGCCGACAGGGCCGGCACCGGCAATGATGACGTCATAGATATCAGTGGATTGGGTTTGCATGAGACGCTCCTGGAGTCGATGTTCGACCGGAGCGTTCCCAGAGCTTCGAGGATCACACGGACGAACGATTGAGCGCCCAAATGGCGCCCGCTGTTCGTCGTGGGGATCTCGTGCACAAGGCCAAAGACCAGAGCTTTCGTCACCGAAAGGATTTGGGCTGACCAGACCAAATCTGCCTTTTCCGACGGGGCGTATATAGTTTCGTGAGGATGGATGCGCAACGAAAAAGGCACGGCGCTTGCGGCGCCGTGCCTTTCATATTCTTGCGCGTCGGATCAGCTGTAGATCTCGAACAGGCCGGCGCCGCCCTGGCCGCCGCCGATGCACATGGTGACGACGCCCCACTTGGCCTTGCGGCGGGCGCCTTCCTGCAGCAGATGACCAGTGAGACGGGCGCCGGTCATGCCGAAAGGATGGCCGATCGCGATCGAGCCGCCGTTGACGTTGTACTTCTCGGGATCGATACCGAGCTTGTCGCGCGAATAGAGGCACTGGCTGGCAAAGGCCTCGTTGAGCTCCCAGAGATCGATGTCGTCGATCTTCAGGCCGTGACGCTTCAACAGCTTCGGCACGGCGAAGATCGGGCCGATGCCCATCTCGTCGGGCTCGCAGCCCGCGGCGGCCCATGCGACGAAGCGGCCGAGCGGCTTGAGGCCGCGCTTCTCGGCATCCTTGGCTTCCATCAGCACCACGGCGGCGGCGCCGTCGGAGAGCTGGCTGGCATTGCCGGCGGTGACGTACTTGCCGGGGCCCTTCACCGGCTCGAGCTTGGCGAGACCTTCGAGCGTGGTCTCCGGGCGATTGCACTCGTCGCGGTCGACGACATAGTCCACGATGCTCTCGGCCTTGGTGGCCTTGTCGACGACTTTCATCCTGGTCTTCATCGGGACGATTTCGTCCCTGAACTTGCCGGCCTGCTGCGCGGCCGCCATGCGGCGCTGCGATTCCAGCGAATATTCGTCCTGGTATTCGCGGCTAAGCTTGTAGCGCTCGGCAACGATGTCGGCGGTGTCGATCATCGCCATGAAAATGTCGGGCGCGGTCTTGAGCAATTCAGGATCGATCGATTCCTTCGGCGTGCCGCCGCCCGGAATCGAGATGCTCTCGACGCCGCCGGCGACGATGCAGTCGGCGCCGTCGGAGCGGATCGAGTTGGCGGCCATCGCGATGGTCTGCAGGCCTGAGGAGCAGAAGCGGTTCACCGAGACGCCGCCGGTGCTCTTCGGCAAGCCGGCGAGCAGCGCGGCCTGACGGCCGATGTTCGGCGCGCCATGGGCGCAATTGCCGAGATAGCAATCCTCGACGTAATCCTTGTCGACGCCGGCGCGGTCGACCGCGTGGTGGATGGCATGAGCCGCGAGCGACATCGGCGGCGTGATGTTGAACCCGCCGCGGCCGGATTTCGCGAGGCCCGTGCGCGCATAGGAAACGATGACGGCTTCACGCATTGTTTTCTCCCTTTTCGAACGATTGTACGGAGCGTCGTGACCGCCATTGGTACACAAAGTTTGGGGATCGCGGGAGAAATAAAGCACCGCGTTGCATCAACAAAAACGCCGCCCCTCGCGAGAAGGGCGGCGTTGTTCCGCACGTCGGAATATATGATGTTCGTCATTCCGTGGGGCGCGCGCGCAGCGGAGGCCTCAGAACCTCAGCGCCTTGACCTGCTTGACCTGCGGCAGTGCCTGCACCTTGGCGAGGACGTCCGCCGGCACCGCGCCGTCGACCTCGACCAGCGCAATGGCGTCGCCGCCCTGCTCGACGCGGCCGAGATGGAAGGTCGCGATGTTGAGCTTGGCGTCGCCCAGGAGGCCGGCGAAGCTACCGATGAAGCCCGGCTTGTCCTCGTTGGTGACGTAGATCATCGACTTGCCGAACTCGGCGTCGACGCGGATGCCCTTGATGTCGACCAGGCGCGGCTTGCCGTCATGATAGACGGTACCGGAGACCGAGCGCTCCTGGCGTTCGGTCGCGACCGTCACGGTGATCAGGCTCTCATAGTCGCTCTGGGCGGCGCGGACGATCTCGTCCACGACCATGCCGCGCTCCTTGGCGACAACAGGCGCGGACACCACGTTGACCTCGCCCAGCATCGGGCGAAGCAGGCCGGACAAGACTGCGGAGGTGATCGCCTTGATCTTCATCTCGGCGACGTGGCCCTCATAGGTGATCTCGACCTTGAGGATGCCTGACTCGGTGAGCTGACCGGCGAACGAGCCGAGCTTCTCGGCAAGCGCAATGAACGGCTTCAGCTTCGGCGCTTCTTCCGCCGTGATCGAGGGGAAGTTCACCGCGTTGGAGATCGCGCCGGTGAGCAAATAGTCCGACATCTGCTCGGCGACCTGCAGCGCGACGTTCTCCTGCGCTTCCGTGGTGGAGGCGCCGAGATGCGGCGTGCAGATCACGTTGGGATGGCCGAACAGCACGTTGGTGTTCGCAGGCTCCTCGACGAAGACGTCGAAGGCGGCGCCGGCGATATGCTTGGAATTGAGCGCATCGACCACGGCCTGCTCGTCGACAAGACCGCCGCGGGCACAGTTGATCAGGCGCACGCCCTTCTTCATCTTGGCGATCGCGGCCGCGTCGATGATGTTCTTGGTCTTCTCGGTCAGCGGCGTGTGCAGCGTGATGAAGTCGGCGCGCTTCAGGAGGTCATCGAGCTCGACCTTCTCCACGCCGATGTCCTTGGCGCGCTCGGGCGACAGGAACGGATCGAACGCGACCACCTTCATGCGCAGGCCGAGGGCGCGGTCGGCAACGATCGAGCCGATATTGCCGCAGCCGACGACGCCGAGCACCTTGCCGGTGATCTCGACGCCCATGAAGCGGTTCTTCTCCCATTTGCCGGCCTGGGTCGAGGCGTCGGCCTGCGGGATCTCGCGGGCCAGTGCCAGCATGAGCGTAATCGCGTGCTCGGCGGTCGTGATGGAATTGCCGAACGGCGTGTTCATCACGATGATGCCCTTGGCCGTTGCGGCGGGAATCTCGACATTGTCGACGCCGATGCCGGCGCGGCCAATCACCTTGAGGTTGGTCGCCTTCTCCAGGATCTTGGCGGTCGCCTTGGTCGCGGAGCGGATCGCAAGGCCGTCGTAATTGCAGATGATCTCGGCGAGCTTGTCCTTGTCCTTGCCGAGATTGGGCTGGAAGTCGACCTCGACGCCGCGGTCTTTGAAGATCTGCACGGCGGCGGGCGAGAGCGCGTCGGAAATGAGAACTTTGGGCTTGGTCATGGGAATGATCCTCTACCTTCCCCGATGGAAGGGACGGCGTTCGACCGGAATAGGGTGATGTCTGGGAGCGAATTCTGCCTCTCCCCGCAAGAACGGGAAGAGGCGAAGAAAGAAAGCTTACGCTGCCTTGGCGAGCTGCGCCTTGGTCTCGGCGAAGGCCCAGTCGATCCACTGCGTCAGCAGCTCGACGTCCCTGGCCTCGACGGTGGCCCCGCACCAGATCCGCAGCCCCGCCGGCGCGTCGCGATAATACGCGAAGTCATAGCCGGCACCTTCCTTCTCGACGAGGGCGACGAGCTTCTTGGAGAACTCGGCCTGTGCGTCGTCGGAGAGCGATGTGATCGCGGGATCGGTGAACTTCAGGCACACCGAGGTGTTGGAACGGATCGCCGCGTCCTTGGCCAGGAAGTCGATCCACGGCGTCTTCGCCTTCCAGTCGGCCAGCACCTTGGTGTTGGCGTCGGCGCGCGCGATCAGCGCCTTGAGGCCGCCGATCGACTTGGCCCAGTTCAGCGCATCGAGATAATCCTCGACGCAGAGCATCGACGGCGTGTTGATGGTCTCGCCGACGAAGATGCCTTCGTTGATCTTGCCGCCCTTGGTCATGCGGAAGATCTTCGGCAGCGGCCAGGCCGGCTTGTAGGTCTCGAGCCGTTCCACCGCGCGGGGCGACAGGATCAGCATGCCGTGCGCGGCTTCACCGCCGAGCGCTTTCTGCCAGGAGAAGGTGACGACATCGAGCTTGGCCCAGTCGAGCGGCTGCGCAAACGCGGCCGAGGTGGCGTCGCAAATGGTCAGGCCTTCGCGGGTCGCGCTGATCCAATCGGCGTTCGGCACGCGGACGCCTGAGGTGGTGCCATTCCAGGTGAAGACGACGTCGCTCTTGGGATCGACCTTGGAAAGGTCGGGAATCTCACCATAAGCAGCGTTGAGCTTGGTGACGTCCTTGAGCTTCAATTCCTTGACGATATCGCTGACCCAGCCCTCGCCGAAGGATTCCCAGGCGAGCGTGGTGACGGGCCGCGCCCCGAGCAGCGACCACAGCGCCATCTCGACCGCGCCGGTATCGGACGCCGGCACGATGCCGATGCGATAATCGGCCGGGACTTCAAGCACTTCGCGCGTCAGATCGATCGCGAGCTTGAGCTTGGTCTTGCCGACCTTCGCGCGATGCGAACGGCCGAGCGCTGCGTCTTTGAGATTTTGGGCGTTCCAGCCGGGGCGCTTGGCGCAGGGGCCGGAGGAGAAATGCGGCACGGTCGGCCGCGAAGCGGGCTTCGCTACAGTCATGATCTACCCTTCCAGATAGTAAGCCTCCCGTTGGGGGGAGGTGTCCCGCCGCGGCTGATACGGGAATCGGGAAGGTCAGTCAAGAAAGTTCAGGAGCCTCACGGGGGAGTGATGGTTCGTCCGGGGCAATATCTGGGGATACGACAGGCGCCAGCGCGTTCAGCAAGTCCGTGGCCTCGCTGATCAATTGCGCAGCGCGGCGGCGGCTGCCGACTTTCAAAATGCATTTGTCATTGGCCTGCACAACGTAATCGTTGCCGACCTTGATCATGGAATAGCTTGTCATTGAAATCCCCGAACCGACCGAGCCCGGTGTCCGACGCGGGCGTAGCACCGTTCGTTCCTCGATCCACGTGAACGACCAAGGGTTAGTTTATCAGCTGTTAAGATGAACGAACGCGCGATCGGATTTCGTTGATCGCACAATGGTCATTGCGAGCTGCATCAAAACCGCACAGTCATGCCGACATGACTGGCCGAAAATCCGAGCCGCTTGTAGAAGCGCTGCGCATCGACGCGGCTCGAATGCGTCAGCAATTCAACCAGAACACAGCCGCGTGCCTTGGCTTCGGCGACCGCCCATTGCACCAGCTTTTCGCCGATGCCGCGGCTGCGGCAATCAGAGGCGACGCGGACATCTTCGAGCAATCCGCGGATGCCACCTTGCGAGCTGATGCCAGGCAGAAGTGCGAGTTGCAGGCAGCCGACCACCCTGCCCTCGCTCTCGGCGACCACAAGCTGGAGATTGGGGTTGCGTTCGACCCGTTCGAACGCTTCGTAATAGATCTCGGGCAACGGATTCGCCAACCGCTCGCGGGCGCGGCCGAGATGATCATCGGCGAGCATGGCGATCATCGCCGCGACGTCCTCGCGGCGTGCGGGGCGGATGGAAACTGACTTGTCATTCATCGACGAACGCTCCGGGCTCAGCGCGCAGACGGAAGGCCGAGAAACGCCTCGGCCTCGCCGACCCAGCGGCGGATGGCCGCATAACGGTCGAGATCGAAGCCGCCTTCATGCGCGACACGCGTATAGGCGAGCAGCGAGACGTCCGCGAGCGAAACCTCCTCACCGGCAAAGAAGCGGCTCGCGGCAAGATGCGCCTCCATGCGGTCAAGCGCCACATAGCCGCGCTTGACCTTGTCAGGATCGAGCTCGGAGACTGACTTGCCGAGATAGATCATCTGGAAACGGCACACCGCGATATAGGGCTCGTGGCTGTACTGCTCCCAGAACAGCCATTCGTCCATCTTGGCGGCGGCAAAGGCGTCGCGCGGAATGAGTGCGCTATCGCGGGCGAGATAGCGGATGATGGCGTTGGACTGCGCGAGCGTGCGGCCGTCGTCGAAGGCCACGGTCGGCACCTGGCCGGCGCCGTTCATCGCCAAAAATTGCGGCGTGCGCGTCTCGCCCTTGCGCGTGTCGGTCTCGATCCAGCGATAGGGCAATGCGAGACGATCGCACACCCATTTCACCTTCAGGCAATTGCCGGAATTGCTGTCGCCGTAAATCTGCATTGCCGCCGCCCCATAAGAGGCGACAGAGCATCAGGCCGCAGCGAACCTGTCAACCGCGACGCAGCGAGGCCGTGTCAGAACTTGTAGCCGAGCCCGACGCGCGCATTGTTCAGCGTCACCGAGGTGTTCATGACCGGCGAGAATCTCACATATTCGTATTCGACGCGGGCGAACAGACCGTCCCAGATGCAATATTCGACGCCGAGACCCGCGGTCCAGCCCACCGCGAAGGCGTTGGTCCGGTGCTGGCTCTGAGTTTGCGATTGCGAAGGCACATCATAGGTCGTGCTCGTGGTCGATGTGGCGCCACCAACACCCGTGGTCGTCACGACCTGGGTCAGCGTCACGTTGCTCGTGACCGTGCGGGAGACGTCCATTCGTCCGACGGCAGCGCCGAAGAACGCATACGGCATGAAGTCGCCGCCGTCCCAGCCCACACGACCGCGGAGCGAGATCATGTCCTTGACCTTCGCTGCAGCAGTGCCGGTCAAAGTCACGTTATAATTGTCGGTCGTGCCCGTGGGCGGATTGTCGCCGGCCGGATTGGTGATGACGAGCGAGTTCGAGCCAGTCGTCGACGTGGCGAGATTGTTGAAATAACTGTACGTGCCCTCGAGACCCATGATCGCATCGTACCATTGCCAGTTGCGGCCGACGAAAGCACCGAAATTCGTGCTCTGCGTGTTGGTCTTGTTCATGAGCGACCAACTCGCAGTCGGCTGCTGCAGCACGCTGTCGCGGAAGATGAAGTTGGTCAGACCGACCACGCTTTGGCTGAAATCGGTCGCGTCGGTCGTGTAGCCGCCGTTGACGCCGACATAGGCGCCGTCCCAATTGTGGGTCGTCTTGGACAGACCGTCGGTGAAGCCGCCGCGCAGGACGGGCAGATCCGGCATGTCGGCCGCGTGTGCGGCGGACACAGATCCGAACACCGCCGCCACCAACCAAAGCCTACGCATTGCAACGCTCCATCGAACTCGAACTTTTCAGCGTGATCATGGCTCGTTAACCTTAACCAATGGTTGCGTCTGACGTTTTCGCCGCCGCGCGCCATGAAAAAAATGCAAAGCAAAACGGCGCGGGATGATCCCGCGCCGTTAAGAGACGTTAAGCGATTGAGGCTTGCGATCAGCCCTTGGTGACGAGCGGCGGCGGCACGTAAGCCGGCGGGCTGCTGAGATCCCAACGCACGCCGAGCTTCACGTCGTGCGAGGTCAGATCCCTGAGCTTGATCGAGGTCGGGCCGGACGCGCTGTTGTCGAACAGGCGGAAGTTGCCGGGCGCCGCGTCGCCGAGGTTCATGTAGCTGTAGGCCAGTTCGACGGTGAAGCCGGGGTTGACCTTGTAGGCAAGACCGGCGTGGGCGGCCCAGGCGAGGTTCCATTTTCCGTTGTCGGCGAAGTAAGCGACGCTGGCACTCGGGGTCGGGGTGAGCGCGGCGAGATACGCAATCCCGTCGTCACGGAAGCCGCTGATCTTGTTGTAGGAGCCGCCGACACCGGCACCGATGAACGGGGTGATGCACCACCAGGTGCCGAGATCGACATAGGCGTTGGCCATGACGACCCACTCGGACTTGCTGCCGCTGTAGTTGTCGGAACCGACGAAGCCGGGCCCAATGACCTGGTCTGCACCATGCAGATTGGCCTTGCCACGGTACTGGCCGATCACGTCCGTGCGGAACCAGTTGTTGAAGCGATAGCCGACACCGACGTCGAACAGCGGGGACGAGTCGAAGCCGAGACCCTGCGTGGTCTTCGTAAACCCGGGCGCGACGTTGCCGTCGATGCTCTTGGCGCTCTGGTTGGTCATGCCGACGTCGCCGCGCAGATACCAGCCGCCGAAATCGGCGGGCGGGGCGGGCGGCGCGTACATGGGGGGCGGAGCCGCGATCGGCATATCGGCGGCAAACGCCATCGACGAGATCAGTGATGCCGCACCCGCGGCAAGGAGAGACTTAACGCTACGCATTGGCTTCGTCCTTATGGCCGGTGAGACAAAATGCAGATGCCTCACGTTCTGGAAACTCACAGGCGGACGATGGCAGCAAATGCTTAAGCGCCACTTAACCCTAATTTTTAAGGTTGATTTTTTCTGAGCGCACACGTGGATGCGGCGCAAGCGTTGCAAAAATGCGGCAGGTGAGCGCCGCAATTGCTAACGATTGATGAAGCCGCAGCGCAGCGAAAGAAGGTTTGTTAACGCCTGTGCTGCGGCAGCTTGGGCAGGAATACCGCAAGCAGCCCGATCGCCGGCAGATAGGCGCAGACCTGGTAGACGAAGGCGATGGAGGTGTGATCGGCGAGCTTGCCGAGCACGGCGGCGCCCAGGCCGCCAATGCCGAAGGCGACGCCGAAGAACACGCCCGAGATCATGCCGAAGCGGTGCGGCACCAGCTCCTGCGCGAACACGATGATCGACGACGTCGTCGAGGAGATGATCAGGCCGATGATCACAGACAGCACCGCACTCGCGTAAAGACCGGCATAGGGCAGCGCCAGCGTGAACGGCAGCGCGCCCAGGATCGAGATCCAGATCACGATCTTGCGGCCAAAGCGATCGCCTAAGGGACCGCCGAAGAACGCGCCGACCGCGTTGGCGGCGAGAAAGATGAAGAGATAGATCTGCGCTGTCTGCGTCGACACGCCGAAACGGTCGATCAGATAGAAGATGTAATAGCTCGACAGGCTCGAGACGTAGAGCTGCTTCGAGAACAGCAGCGCGACGAGCACGATGAGCGCAACGGCGACGCGGCGTGAGCTCGGCGCATCGGGATGAGCCTGAAGCGGCGCGGCCTTCTTGGTCGTGATCTGCGGCGCGTACCAGCGGCCGATGCGCCAGAGGATGACGATCGCAAGAAACGCGATCGAGGAGAACCAGGCGATGCTGCCCTGCCCGAACGGCACCACGATGAGGGCGGCGAGCACCGGCCCCATCGAGGTGCCGAAACTGCCGCCGAGTTGAAACACCGATTGCGCAAAGCCATAGCGCCCGCCGGAGGCGAGCCGCGCGATGCGCGCCGATTCCGGGTGAAACACCGCCGAGCCGAGACCGACCAGCGCGGCGGCGACGAGGATGACGAGATATTGGTGCGCGGCACTCAGCAGAAGCAGGCCAAAGAAGGTCGAGGCCATCCCGATCGAGAGCGAGTAAGGCTGCGCTTTCTTGTCGGTGTAGTGGCCGACCACCGGCTGCAGCAGCGAGGCCGTGAACTGGAACGCCAGCGTGATCATGCCGATCTGCGCGAAGTCGAGCGCGTAGGTGTCCTTCAGGATCGGATACACCGAGGCGATCAGCGACTGCATGGTGTCGTTGAGGAAGTGCGAGAAGCTGATGCCGGCGAGCACGATATAAGCCGGCCCCGCGGCTTTGGCGGCAGCGGGAGCGACGTCGCTGACGACGACGGGCTCGGTCAGCGTTTCCTCTGAGACGACGACAGGCTTGTTCAATTCAGCATCCCGGCAGGCGCGGCAGACTGCCACGAGTTGCTAGGTACGATGATGGCGGCGGACAGGCCACTGCCAATCGCAAATGGCTGGGATGCGCGGCCCCTCTCCACCGGTCCGGAATCGTGGGGTGAGATCACCCCACCCCAGTCGCGTTTGAAAGGCCGCTACGCCGCGGCCTGGCCCAGCGCCGAGACGATGGTGTCGACGACGTCCTCGACCAGGATGCGGTCCTCGCCTTCGCCCATGACGCGGATCACGGGCTCGGTGCCGGAGGAGCGGATCAGCAAACGGCCATGGCCGTTGAGGCGCTTCTCGCCGTCGGAGATCGCCGACTTGACGTCGGAATCGTCGAGCGGCTTGCCGCCCTTGTGGCGGACGTTCTTGAGGATCTGCGGCAGCGGATCGAAGCGGTGGCAGACCTCGGAGACCGGGCGGCGCAGCTTCTGCACCACCGCGAGCACCTGCAGCGCGGCGACAAAGCCGTCGCCTGTGGTGGCGTAGTCGGACAGGATGATGTGGCCGGACTGCTCGCCGCCGAGATTGTAGCCGCCGCTCAGCATCTGCTCGAGCACGTAGCGGTCGCCGACCGGCGTGCGCACGAGATCGAGCCCGTGCCCTTTCAGGAAGCGCTCGAGGCCAAGATTGGACATCACGGTGGCGACGATGCCGGGACGCGAGAGGCGGCCGTCTTCCTTCCAGCTCTGCGCGATCACCGCCAGCAGCTGGTCGCCGTCGACGACATGGCCGCGCTCGTCGACCAGGATGACGCGATCGGCGTCGCCATCGAGCGCAATGCCGATGTCGGCGCGCATCTCGCGCACCTTCTTCGACAGCGCCTCCGGCGAGGTCGAGCCGCAATCCTTGTTGATGTTGAAACCGTCTGGCTCGACGCCGATCGGCACCACGTCGGCGCCCAATTCCCACAGCGCTTCCGGCACCACCTTGTAGGCGGCGCCGTTGGCGCAATCGATCACGACACGAAGGCCCTCGAGCGAGAGATCGCGCGGCAGCGTGCGCTTGGCGAATTCGATGTAGCGATCATGCACGCCGTCGATACGGCGGGCACGGCCGAGGCTCGCGCTCTGCGCCAGCCGCTTCTCGATCGGCTCGTCGAGCAGCTGCTCGATCTGCTTCTCGACGTCGTCGGAAAGTTTAAAACCCTGCGGGCCGAACAGCTTGATGCCGTTGTCCTCGAACAGATTGTGCGAGGCCGAGATCATGACGCCGAGATCGGCGCGCATCGACTTGGTCAGCATCGCCACCGCCGGCGTCGGCATCGGGCCGACCAGCAGCACGTCCATGCCGACCGAGGTGAAGCCCGCGACCATCGCGTATTCGATCATGTAGCCTGACAGCCGCGTGTCCTTGCCGATCACGACCCGGTGGCGGTGGTCACCGCGCTGAAACGCAAGGCCGGCGGCCTGGCCGACCTTGAGCGCGAGCTCCGGCGTGATCAGTCCGTTGGCGCGGCCCCGGATCCCGTCCGTCCCGAAATATTTGCGGCTCATCATCGTCCCCCACGCGCAACAACCAGGGATCCCCACGACAACCTCCGGGTGCCCGAACAGGCCCCGTATCCCTGATTTGCTGGGGGTCTTATAATGCCTGGACGGCTAAATTGGCTTCAAAAAATATGATGAATCATTACGGAACCGGGAACTCCTGTTCCCGGTAACTGACTGTTAACATTATATTTCCGGTTTTGGCGCCGGAATGGGGCGGAACCCTCCTCACCCCTTCCGCTTCACATGACCGTCCTCGCGGCTCGGCGCCGGCTGGGTGACGTTGACGGGATCGGAGGCTGGGAAGGTCTCCTCGAGGCCCTCTTCGAGCGCGTCGTCGAGGGCCTGCTTCTCCTTGATCTTATCAGGCGAAGGCCCCGGGTGCGGCTTGGTCATGGCGCCCTCCTCGCAAACGATTTGGCTGTGCATCCAACCATGCTAGATGACCTCTAAATCTTCCGACGCAAGACTCCCAAGACAAGACGGGCCGGGGAACGTTCATGAAGCATATTACCTGTATCGACGATCTACGCGCGCTGCATAAGCGCCGCGTGCCGAAGGCATTCTTCGACTATTGCGACCGCGGCTCCTATGCCGAGGAAACGCTGCGCGCCAATCGCGAGGACATGCAGCAGATCAAGTTCCGCCAGCGCATCCTGGTCGACGTCTCCAGGCGCGACACCTCGACCACGATCCTCGGCGAGCCCTCGACCATGCCGCTGATGCTCGCCCCTGTCGGCCTGCTCGGCATGCAACATGGCGACGGCGAGATTCACGCTTGTCGCGCGGCACAGGCCGCCGGCATCCCGTTCACCCAATCGACGATGTCGATCTGCTCGATCGAGGACATCGCGGGCGCCGTCGACAAGCCGTTCTGGTTCCAGCTCTACGTGATGAGAGACCGCGGCTTCATCAAGGACCTGATCCAGCGCGCGATGGCGGCCAAATGCAGCGCGCTGGTGCTGACCGTCGATCTGCAGGTGATCGGCCAGCGCCACGCCGACATCAAGAACGGCATGACGGTGCCTCCCGAATGGTCGCTGTCGAAGCTCCTGGATTTCGCCAGCAAGCCGGCCTGGGTCTCGGGTGTGCTGCAGGGCAAGCGCCGCACCTTCGGCAACATCGCCGGTCACGTGAAGAACACCGAGGATCTCAACCGCCTCGCCGAGTGGACCGCTTCGCAGTTCGACACGTCGTTGAACTGGAAGGACGTCGAGTGGGTCCGCAGCATCTGGCCGGGCAAGCTCATCATCAAGGGCATTCTCGACGTCGAGGACGCCGAGGAAGCCGCCAAGACCGGCGCGCAGGCGCTGGTGGTGTCGAACCATGGCGGTCGCCAGCTCGACGGCGCGCCGTCGTCGATCGAGGTGCTGCCCGAGATCGCGGACGCGGTCGGCGACAAGATGGAGATCATGTTCGACGGCGGCATCCGCTCCGGCCAGGACGTGATGCGCGCGCTCGCGCTCGGTGCCAAGTCGTGCATGATCGGCCGCGCTTATGCGTATGGCCTGGGCGCCGGCGGCCAGGCCGGCGTCGCCAAGGCAATCGACATCATCCAGAAAGAGTTGCTGACCACGATGGGCCTGTGCGGCGTCAACCGGATCGACGAGATCGACGATCACGTGATTGCGGTGTGAGACGCAACGGCGGTGCGGTAGGGCGGGCAAAGCGAAGCGTGCCCACCAACTCCGCGTAATAGATAAGGATGGTGGGCACGGCGCAAGTGCGCCTTTGCCCACCCTACAAGTTCAGTGCTCGCTCACATCGGCGGCGTCACGCCGTCGCGGCCGACATTCACCCGGTTGGCTTCCAGCGTGCCGTCGTCCTTCTTCGCCGCGCCGAAAATGATCAGCTTGGCGCCCGGCTTCACTTCCGACTTGTCGCTGGCGACGAAGGTGACGATCGGAGTGTCAGGCGGCACCACGACTTTCTTTTCGCCGTCCTTGTATTTCACCGTGATGTTCTGGCCGTCGGTGCCCTTCACCGTCTGCGCCACGGTGGCGTTGGTCATGGTGGAATTGGCGCGGGCGTCCCAGGGACGGAAGCCCTCGGCGACGCCGCGCTGGTTCTCCGGAAAGATGTGGACGGCAATGGCCTTCTGGGTGCCGTCGGGCTCGGGCATGGCGGTGACGCCGATATAGGAGCCTTCCTTGATCTCGGAGAGCTCCGTCTTAACCACGGCGAAGACGGCGACGTTGTCGGTCATCTTCACCTTCACATCGCTGCCCTCGCGCGTCTTGATGCCGAGCATGTTGCCGTCGACGCTCTCGATGGTGCCGCGGATGCGGACGGTCGGCGCCTGCTGCGCCGAGACCGCTGATGTCAGAATACAGGCGACGAACGCAGCCGCGACGGTGCGCGGCATCCAGTTGTTCAGCATTTCCATGATTGTCCCCTTCAGGGTTTGCGACGATCACACGGCAAACCCCGTCTGACCGCCGCTATTCCCTCAATTTTTTGAGCATGATCTCCGCGCAAACGCGTTCCGCGTTTGTCGCGAGGGAAAACCGCTGCACACTTTTCCGGATCATGCTCGCCCGATTCACATCGGCGGGGTCAGGCCGTCACGGCCGACGCTGACGCGGTTGGTTTCGAACGAGCCGTCGGGTAATTGCTTCATGAAGGCGATGACCTGGGCGCCGGCTTTGAGTTCCGATTTGTCGCCGGGAACGAAGGTCACGACCGGTGTCATATCGGAGACGAACACCTTCTTCTCGCCGTCCTTGTACTTCACCAGCAGCGTATGGCCGTCATTGCCGACCACGCTCTCCGACACCGTGGCGTTGGTCATGCTGGAATTGGGCTTGAGATCATAGGGCCGCGAGCCCTCGCCGGTGCCGCGCATGCTCTCCGGAAACACGTGCACCTCGACGGCATTGTTGCCGCCATCCGGCCCCGGCACGGTGGTGGCGCCGACGAAGGAGCCGACCTTGATGTCGGCCAGCGAGATCTTGGTGACGCCGACGACGCGTGCGTCGGAGGCGATATGCAGCTTGACGTCCTCGCCGCTGCGCGACTTGACCTGCAGCGTGTCGCCGTCGACGCTCTCGATCGTGCCGCGAACGCGGGTCGGCACCGGCGCCTTTTGCGCCACGGCGGCAAAGGTTGAAGCAGCCACCATCGCGACGGCGATGAGCGGGCGCGTGAAATTGGCACGTTGGATCGTCATTGATGTCTCCGATTGTCCCCGCGGGATAGAACGCCGGAGACGACGCACTATTCTCTCAAGTCTTTGTGAGATCGGCCTCGACCAGCGCGCGGAGCTCGGCGGTCACTTCAGGCCGCTGGCCGAACCAGAGCTCGAAGCCGCGCACCGCCTGGTGCAGGAGCATGCCGAGCCCATCGGCGGTCCTCAGCCCGCGGGCCCTGGCGGCCGCGAGCAACGGCGTCACCAGGGGAACATAGACGAGGTCGGCGACGACGGCGGCTTCCGGCAGCCGCGCCACATCGACCGCGAGCGCAGGCTGGCCATGCATGCCGAGCGAGGTCGTGTTCACGAGAAGCTTGGCCCGCGGCAGGACGTCGCTGATCCCATCCCAGGCCAGCGGAAGCACGTTCGGTCCGAACTGCGTCGCAAGGGCCTCGGCGTGCGCCAGGGTGCGGTTGGCAAGATGGACATTGGTGAAGCCGCGTTCGAGCAGGCCGAACACGACCGCGCGCGAGGAGCCGCCCGCCCCCAGCACCAGCGCCTCCCCGGCCTTGTCCCAGCCAGGCGCGCTGGCGTCGAGATTGCCGAGAAAGCCCTCGACATCGGTATTGGTCGAACGCAGTTCGCCGTCTTCGAACCACAGCGTGTTGGCGGCGCCCACGGCCTTGGCGCGCGCATCGGGGGTCGACAGTTCGAGCACGCCGACCTTGTGCGGAATGGTGACATTGGCGCCGACAAAGCCGCGCAGCGACAGCCGAAGCACGAAATCGCGCAAATCATCCGGCGGCACGGCCTCGATGACATAGCCGCCTTCGATGCCGAGCGTGCGCAGCCAATAATGATGGATCAGCGGCGAGCGCGAATGCGCGGCCGGCCATCCGATCAAACAGGCTGCGGGAGCCTTGGGCGTGGTCATCCTTCCCTCGGGTCGTGTTCGAGGGCGATCCATTTCGCGTCCGGCCGGTCCTGTCAAGCGCGCCGGCGCCACAGTGATGATCAGGCTGCTAGCTCACGGTCTCGTCGGCGACGGGGGCAACTGCACCTCGCACGCCCTTGATATCGGCGACCGCGCGCTCGATGGTTGCGCGATAGCGCGCGCGAGGCGGCGTGACGCCGTGGGTGAGCAGCGCACGTCGGACGGCGGGTGAGGCGCCGGTGATGAACAGCCTGATGCCCTGGCGGTGCGCCTTGGCGGCGACGCGGCCGAGCACGTTTGCCGCGGTCGAATCCAGGAACGGCACCGCGGCGAAATCGACCACGATGCCCTTGCGCGTGTCGGCGACGCCGTCGAGCACGTTGCCGATTGCCGCGGCCGCGCCGAAGAAGAACGCGCCGGTGATGCGATAGACCAGCACGTCGCGATCGACCGCAAGCGCGGGATCGTAAGGAACGCGCTCGCCATTGCCGTCATCGGGACGGTCGGCGGCCACCAGCGGCGCGCGCTCCTCGATATCAGTCATCTCCGACATGCGATGAATGAACAACACCGCGCCGAGCGCGAATCCGACCAGAATGCCTTCGGTCAGGTCGCGGAAGATCGTGAGCAGGAAGGTTGCGAGCAGCACGACGGCGTCGCCCCAGGACGAGCGCAGGAGCGTGGCGAATTCGTGCTTCTCCGCCATGGTCCAGGCCACCACCACCAGCACGGCGGCGAGCGCGGCCAGCGGGATGTAGCTTGCGAGCGGAGCCGCGATCAGCATGAACAGCAGCAGGAAGACGGAATGCAGCATGCCCGCCAGCGGCCCCCGTGCGCCGGCGCGGATGTTGGTCGCGGTGCGCGCGATCAGGCCGGTGACGCAGATGCCGCCGAACAGCGCCGAGCCGATATTGGCCGCGCCTTGCGCGACGAGCTCGCAATTGGAGCGGTGTCGGCGTCCGGTCATGCCGTCGGCGACCACCGCGGAAAGCAGCGATTCAATCGCGGCCAGCAGCGCGAACGCGATCGCATCCGGCAGCACCGCCTGTGCCTTCGCAAGCGAAAATGCCGGCAGTGCCGGGAACGGCAATTCGCGCGGAATGCCGCCAAAGCGCGATCCGACGGTCTCGACCGGCAGCGACAGCACGGCGCTCGCGATCGCCGCGAGCACGACTGCGATCAGGATGCCGGGCCAGGACGGCCGCCAGCGCCGCAAGAAAGCGATGATGCCAATGCTGACGAGTGCGACTACAAGCGCCGACGGATTGACGGTGTGCAGGCCTCCGGCCAGCGCCGCGAGTTTCGAAACGAATTCGCTGGGCTCCTTGCCCGCCAGCGTGATCCCTGAGAGATCGCGGAGCTGGCTTGCGAAGATGATCACGGCGATGCCGGCCGTGAAGCCGACCGTCACGGGATAGGGAATGAACTTGATATAGGTGCCGATGCGCAGGAAGCCGGCGGCGATCAGGAAAAGCCCCGCCATCAGGGTGGCGAGGATGACGCCGTCGACGCCGTGTCGATCGGCGGTCGCTGCAACCAGCACAATGAAGGCGCCGGCCGGTCCACCGATCTGGAACCGGCTGCCGCCGAGCAGCGACGCGATGAAGCCGCCAACCACCGCGGTGTAGAGGCCGCGGTCCGGCGTGACGCCCGAGGCGATCGCGATTGCCATCGACAGCGGCAGCGCGACGATCGCGACGGTAAGGCCTGCGAACACATCGGCGCGGAGATCCGCCAAGCCATAGCCCTCGCGCCACACGGTCACGAGCTTCGGCAGATAGAGTTCGGTAAAGGTCGGTCGACGAAGCTGTTGCAGCTTGCCTGCGTGTTCGCCTGTGATGCTCATGCCCCACAACGCTCCGATGCATCGTGCGGGCCGCAACGATGCGCTAGTTCAACCTGCTCTCGAGCATGATCATCGCGGGATCACGCTCCCACCAGACGCGGCGGCCCAGGTTCCTTGAGCCGAACGCCACGTCCGCCGCTTTCGCTGCGCGCCTGCTCGCCGATCAGCTCGACGCCGGCCCGGTCGAACGCCTCGACGACCTTCATCAAGGTCTCAACGACGCCGCGAACGTTGCCGGTGCTCGCCTCCATCCGCTGGATGGTCGGCAGCGAAACGCCTGCGAGTTCCGCCAAGGTTTTCTGGTCAATGCCGAGCAGCGCCCGGGCTGCCCGCATCTGAAATGACGTGATCACCTCGGCCTCACGTATCAACGCTTATAAGTGATATCTTGAACATATACAATGATGTAAAATACATCAAATATAGTCAAGCAAAAACACTCCCTCTCCGCGCTTTTTTTGCGGGGAGAGGGACGGAGAGAGGGGTGATCCTTACTTCGGTAGGGGTGTCACGCCGCGTGCTGATGCGCGGCGATGATCTGGTCGGCGGCGCGGCCGGTGACTTCGGCCATGTGGTCGAACTGGCGCGTGAAGCTGCCGGCGCCGGCCGTGGCGGAACGGAGTTCGACGATCAGTTCGCCGATCTCGGCTTCCGGCATCATAGCGCGGACGCAGTCCCAGCCGCTCCAGCCGTCGCGGGTGTCGAAGCCGAGAATCTGGCCGCGCCGCGCCGACAGGATCGCGTTGATCTTGGCGGTGGCATCGGTCGGACAGACGATCTCGACCACGTGAATCGGCTCCAGCAAGACCGACTGGCACTGCGGCAGACCCTCGTTGAGCCCGACGCGCGCTGCCGTGCGGAAGGCAAGGTCGGAGGAATCGACGCTGTGATAGGAGCCGTCCGTCAGCGTCACCTGCAAATCGGTGACGGGGAAGCCGAGCGGGCCGCGGGCGAGCCCGTCGACGACGCCCTCTTCCACCGCGCCAATATAATTGCGCGGCACCGCGCCGCCGACGACCTTCTCGGCGAACTTGAAGCCCTCGCCGCGCGGCAGCGGCCTGATGTCGAGCACGACATCGCCGAACTGGCCGTGACCGCCGGACTGCTTCTTGTGGCGGCCGCGCTGGGTGATCGGTTTGCGGATGGTCTCCTGGTAACCGATCGCGGGCGGATGCGAGGTGATCTTGACGCCGAAGCGGTCGCTCAACCGCTCGCTGGCGACACGCAGGTGCATCTCGCCCTGTCCCCACAGCACGGTGTCGTGGGTCTGGGCATTCTGCACGATGACGAGGGACGGATCCTCCTCGTGCAATCGCATCAAGGCCTGGCCGAGCTTGACATCGTCCTTGCGGTCGGTGGCCGCAACCGAGATGGCAAGCACCGGCGGCGTCGGCTCCGAGGCTTTCAGCGCAGCCGGCGCGGTCTTGCCGCTCGAGACGGTGTCGCCGGTCTTGACTGCGTCGAGCTTGGCGAGCGCAACGGTGTCGCCGGCTTCGGCCGATGCACGCTTGCTGTCGTAAGCGCCGCTGACGGCGAGAATGCCGGAGATGCGGCTCGCACCGCCGGAGGAGGATTGCAGCGTGGCGCCGTCGTCGAGATGGCCGGCGAGCAACCGCGTCAGCGACAGCTTGCCGCCGTGCTGCGAATGCAGCGTCTTGAAGACGAAGCCGAGCGCGTCCTTGCTTTCCGGCGCACCAAGACGTTTTGCGGTCTCGGTGATATCAGGCGCCTCGTGACGCAACGCCTTCATCAGACGCAACACGCCGTTTTCTCGCGCGGCCGCACCCAGCAGCACAGGACAGATCAGCCCATCCCGCAATTCGCGGGCGAGGTCATCGAACACCGCATCGCGCGGCGGCTGGATGTCCTCCAGCAATTGCTCCATCAGCGCGTCGTCATGATCGGCGAGCTTCTCCAGCATCGAGAAGCGGGCCTCCTTCTCGCGATCGAGATTGCCGCCGTCGAGCGCAATGACTTCGGAGGCCTTGTGCTCGCGATAGATGAACGCACGTTCCAGCGCGAGATCGACAAAGCCCTCGATCAGCTCGCCCTTCCAGATCGGAATCTGGCGCAGCACCAGCGGCACGCGCGAGGCGGGCTGGAGCATTGCGAGCGACTCGCGGATGCGCTTGTTGGCGCGGTCGATCTTGTTGAGGAACAGGAAACGCGGGATCTTCAGCTCCTCCAGCTCACGCAGGATGATCTGAAGCTGCGGCAGCTTCTTCTCGTCGGCCTCGCAGACCACGATGGCGGCGTCGACCGCGGGAAGCGCGGCGCGCATGTCATGGGCGAACTCGACGGAACCGGGACAATCCAGGAAGGTATAGCTGTCGCCCATGAAACTCGTGGTGGCAGCAGTGAGCCCGACGGTCATCTTGTGATGACGGGCCTCAGGTGTGGCGTCGCCCACCGACGTACCGGCGTCGACGCTGCCGGCGCGTGGGATTGCGCCCGTCCGCGCCAGGATCGCTTCGAGCAGTGTGGTTTTACCTGATTGGAAAGGGCCCACCAGCGCAATGCACCGTGGACCTCGGGGACTTCTGACGTCTTGTCCCATTTCGCCGCCTCCTTGGTTGGAGCTCGGCCCATGATTGGGTCGGCAAACGCAGATGCTCTGCCCGTCCCCGAGATTTGGCAAGCGTCAAACGTCGCTGCGGTGCGTCGTTAGTTCGATCAAGGCTTAGCGGTTGGTGTTCCACCTCTCCCCAGCGGGAGAGGTGAACGCAACACCTCCGCTGGCGCGACTTAACGGCCCGGACGGAGTTCCAGGCTTTCGAGTCCGGCCGCGACGTTGAGGCCGACCTGGCCCTGCACGCTGAGCGGCTGAAGCGCGATCGAATTGTTGGAGCCGCCGACCAGCACGTTGCCGCCGAGGCCGACGCCGACCGAGGCGCTGCCCTGCGCGCCCGCGTAATTGCCGGAGAGATCGCCGGGGCCGAGCCGGTTGACCGGCGCGAATACGCCCCAGGCGAGCGCCGTCTCCTGGGTGATGCCGAGATCGATTCCCACTTTGCGGATCGTCGCGACGTAGCGATCCTCGGGCATGCCATCGACGCGCAACACGCAGCCGAGATTGGTGACCGATCCCACCACGAAGCCGATGCTGGCGCCGCCGCGGCATTCGAGCACGCCGACCTGCACCAGCCGTGACGACTGTGCGCTGGCGCCCACGACGGAGGCAACGAGGCTCGCTGCGGTGAGCCCGGCGAGAAGGAGTGAGCGGCGCATGAAATGTCTCCGGCGATGAATGTGATGCGAGCAGGGAGGGAGCGGCAGGAAACCGCTCGGCGTTCTATGCCACAATAGTTGTAGGCGTGCCAGATCGCGCGGATGTGAAAGAAAAAGGGCCCGCTTTGCGCGGGCCCTTTCATACCGGATCGTACCTGCAAGCTTAGCGGAGATTGCCGCAAAAGCGCTGGATGCGTTTGCAGGCATCCTCGAGGTCCGAGGTCTTGGTGGCGTAGGAGATGCGGAATGCCGGACCGAGGCCAAAGGCGGAACCTTGCACGACGGCAACGCCTTCGGTCTCCAGCAGCTCGGTGACGAACTGCTCGTCGTTTCCAATCACATTGCCCGACGGCGCTTTCTTGCCGATCGTACCGGCGCAGGACGGATAGACGTAGAACGCACCCTCGGGGCGCGGGCACTCGATGCCGTTGGCCTGGTTGAGCATGGAGACGACGAGGTCGCGGCGCTCCTTGAACACCTTGTTGTTGGCGGGGATGAAATCCTGTGGACCGTTCAGCGCTTCCACCGAAGCCCATTGCGCGATCGAGCACGGGTTCGAGGTCGATTGCGACTGGATGGTCGACATCGCCTTGATGAGCTGGGCCGGGCCGCCGGCGTAGCCGATGCGCCAGCCGGTCATGCAATAGGCTTTCGACACGCCGTTCACGGTGAGCGTGCGATCGTAAAGGCTGGGCTCGACCTGCGCGACGGTGGTGAACTGGAAGTCGTCATAGACGAGATGCTCGTACATGTCGTCGGTCATCACCCAGACATGCGGATGCTTGACGAGGACATCGGTGAGCGCCTTCAGCTCGGCACGCGTATAGGCCGCGCCAGTCGGGTTCGACGGCGAGCACAGGATCACCCATTTGGTCTTCGGCGTGATCGCGCGCTCGAGCGCCTCGGCTCCGAGCTTGAAACCGGTCGCCGCGGTGCAGACAACCGGCACCGGCTCACCGCCGGCGAGCGCCACCATTTCAGGATAGCTGACCCAGTACGGCGCGGGGATGATCACCTCGTCGCCCGGATTGATGGTCGCCATCAGCGCGTTGTAGAGCACCTGCTTGCCGCCGGTGCCGACGATGATCTGGTTCGGCTTGTAGGCGACGCCGTTCTCGCGCTGAAACTTCGCGATGATCGCGTCCTTCAGCTCGGGGATGCCGTCGACCGCGGTGTACTTGGTCTTGCCGGCTTCGATGGCGCGGATCGCCGCCAGCTTGATGTTGGCGGGTGTGTCGAAGTCGGGCTCGCCGGCGCCGAGGCCGATGACGTTGCGGCCCGCCGCTTTCAGCGCGCGTGCTTTATCCGTGACCGCGATGGTCGCGGACGGCTTCACACGGTCGAGCGCAGCGGCAAGGAAGGACATCGTCATCTCCTGACAAGCGTCGTGAACCCTTTGGCTCACGACTCTGATTGTGGGAATGGAGACACCCTAAAACGTGTGCCGCTGCACCGCAAGAAACTTCGGTCCGATCTCCGGAAAGTTTACGAATTTCGCGCGGCCGAGGCCTCGATTTTCGCAATTTTCCGCAACTTTGCCGGGCAAACCCCTCATATCCGAAAAGGCTTGTCCTCGGAGCAATTTTGGAGCCGCGCAGGCGCCACAAGACTGACGGCGTCCTGACGCGCGAGACCCGCGGTTAGCGCGGAGCGAGGTCGTGCCCCATCACCCGCTTTGCACCACGATTGCGCGATGCGATGAGTCGTGCATGTTGACGCAAGCGTGACCTGATTTGCAGCGCCGCGCGAACATGATCTTTCCTGCCGTTGCAGTGCGGTAGGGTTTTCGAGTTTTTCTATTGCCGAGCCCTTGCGGCGGATTCGCATCGGCATCATTGTTTAGCCGCGGTGCGGGGCAACAAGCGCTGCGCCTTTTCGTCCTTTGCCCATCCTTCGGAATCGACCTCCCAGAATGTACAAACTCTATTCGATGCAACGTTCGGGCAACAGCTACAAGGTCCGCCTTGCGCTGGCGCTGCTGAACGTACCTTACGAAGCGATCGAGGTGGACATTCTGCGCGGCGAGAGCAAGACGCCGGACTTCCTGGCAAAGAATCCGTCCGGACAAGTGCCGCTGCTCGAGGTCGGCGACAGCCGCTATCTCGCCGAGTCCAACGCCATCCTCTGGTATGTCGCCGTCGGCACGCCGCTCGCGCCGGAGAACCGGATCGATCGCGCCGAGGCGCTGCAATGGATGTTCTTCGAGCAGCACGCGCTCGAGCCGAACATCGGCGCCGCCTATTTCTGGCTGTCGCTGGTCAAGGGCGGCCGCGACCTGCAGACCCACGCGCTGGAGGACTGGATGGAGCGCGGCTATGGCGCGCTCCAGGTGATGGAGAACCACCTCAAGACCAGCGACTATTTCGCCGCCCGCCAGCTCACAGTCGCCGACATCGCGCTGTACGGCTACACCCATCTCGCCGACCGCTGCGACTTCGACCTTCAACCCTTCCCGGCGATCCGGGACTGGCTGAAGCGCGTCGAGGCCGCGCCCGGCTTCGTCGCTATGGATTGGCGTCCCGCCGACATCGACGACCCCGCCAGCATCGCCGCCGGGGCCTGAAAACCAGGGGAGCGTTAAGAAATAGCGGGCATGGCGTTAACCTTTGCCCAAATCCCGCCATGTTCGTCGCAATTGCCGCCCCAATATTGCCGGTTGAAATTGTGAGATTGTTCGGCGTCGCGGGTGATTCGCTCGCACGTTGAAGGATTTAGACCCATGATGCGGGCGTCCGGCACGGTCGGCTTTCAGGGCCAAACCGATACCGTCTCGTCTTCCCGGCTGACCAACGCGGTTGCGGCCTCGCTCGCCGTCGCCGCCGTCTCGCTTTGCCTGATCGTCACCCTGACAGTGCTGTCGACCAAGGCGACCATGGCGATGGGTCTACCGGTCTGATCCCCGTTTCATCGCGGAATGTCTTCAAGGTGCCGCGCGGCCCCGCGCCTGACGGCATCGTGACGGGACGCCGATGAAATCGCCTGTGGTCATCGTTGCAATCACCCTGACGGCGGCCATCCTGGTCGCGGCGTCACTGTTGATTTTCGTCGGCACCCGCAGGAGTCCGGGGACATCGACCCTGAACGCGCCCGCGCTGCAGCAGCGCATCGAGCACGCGCATTTGGTCTAAAATCATCCGAAAGCTTTGCGCACGCCCGCAAGCGCCGCTTAAGCGCATTGCGCGAAACCGGATTGCGCTTGTGCAACCATGGGACAGTCTGACGGCCTTATCTCGTTCAGGGAGGAATGAGCGAGGCCCCATGCGGTTCGGATGGCGTGCCATGTCCGGTCCCGTGCTGACGGCAGCGATCGCATTGCTGGCGATCCTGCTCGATCGCCATGCTGCCGCTCTCTCGCTTGCGCCGCTGTTCGTTGGCATCGTGGCGTTGGCCGGTTCGCTCTCCGGCTTTGCATCCGCACTCGGCAGCGCCATCATCGCCGTGATCGGCGCCGTGCTGCTCGCGCTCAGCCATCGCACCGCGCCAGGCTTTGCCGCAAGCGATCTTGTGGAGCTTTGCCTGCTCGCGCTGACGACCACCGGCACCGCGGCCATCACCGGATTGATGCGCGAGCGGCTACTCGATGCCTTCGCGGCCGAGCGACGCAACCACGCCACCGCAGGGCGGCTATCGGCCGCGCTCGACCAGGTCGATATCGGCATCGTGCTGCTCGACGCCGAGACCCGTGCCGAATTCATCAACCGCGCATTCCGCGATTATTTCGCGCTGCCGGACGAGATGGCCGACGACAAGCCGCCCTTCATCGCGCTGATGTATCACGGCCGCGACACCGGCGCGTTCGAATTGCCGGAGGACGAGCTCGGCGTCTTCATCGCGCAGCGCATGGAGATGGTGCGGACCGGCGACGCCACGCCGATCAATATCGCCTTGCGCAATGGCGAGGTGCTGCGCTTCGTCTGCGCCGCGCTGCCCGATGGCGGCCGCATGCTGAGCTACACGCCGGTCACCGACCTCGTGCGCCACACCGACGCGCCCGCCCGCGCCGATTACTATCGCTCGCTGCGCGATCCCACCGGACGCAAGCTGATCCGCTATTTGCGCGTCGCGGAGTGATCGCCTGGCAGCACGATTGATCCGCACCGCCATCATCCCGTATGAAGGATGCCTCATCGCATCATCGACCCGCGGATTTCCCAGATGTCGCTCACCATTCGCTTCGTCACCCGGCAGGACTACGATCAATGGCTGCCGCTGTGGGACGGCTACAACGCCTTCTACGGCCGCTCCGGTCCGACCGCGCTTGCGCCGGCAATTACTGCAATGACCTGGCAGCGCTTCTTCGATGCCTATGAGCCGGTGCATGGATTGGTCGCCGAGAGCGACGGCAAGCTGCTGGGCATAACCAACTATCTGTTCCACCGCAGCACCACCGCGATCGAGCCATCGTGCTATCTGCAGGACCTGTTCACGCTGGAGGCCGCGCGCGGCAAGGGCGTCGCCTCGGCGTTGATCTACGGCGTCTACGAGCGCGCAAAACTCGCGGGCTCGCCGCG
Organism: Bradyrhizobium zhengyangense; assembly: GCF_022012435.1. Classification (GTDB taxonomy): domain Bacteria; phylum Pseudomonadota; class Alphaproteobacteria; order Rhizobiales; family Xanthobacteraceae; genus Bradyrhizobium; species Bradyrhizobium zhengyangense. The sequence continues at coordinate 234,835 of NZ_JAKLUA010000007.1, read as the reverse complement.
CGTCTACTGGCAGACGCACGAGACCAACACCACCGCGCAGAGCCTGTACGACAAGGTCGCGGAACGCTCCGGCTTCATCGTCTATCGCAAGATCTTCTGATTTTTCGGGCCTGTGGATAACTCCAGCTGTCACCGGCGCGTAACACACCGGGATTAGGGTGTAGCTGCGTCTGATCAGGCCCCCCGTCACCGATCAAGCGCCCAAGCGGTCCCCGTCAGTCGCCGCGTCTGACAGGGGCCGCATTTTTTTGCCTGCCGCTCCCTATCGGCATGGCTGCAACGCAGGCAGGCGCTTGCCGCTGCAGTGCACCGCGGTCACAATGGCCGCCTGCTCTCGTCTGACAGGATCTCCCATGGAAATTCGTAATCTCGGCGGCTCCGGCCTGCGCGTGTCCGCGGTCGGGCTCGGCTGCAACAATTTCGGCCAGCGCACCGATCTGGAAACCTCGCGCAGGGTGATCCATCGGGCGATCGACCTCGGCATCACGCTGTTCGATACCGCCGACATCTATGCCGGCATGGGCGGCTCGGAGACGGTGCTGGGCACGGTGCTCGGCGACCGCCGCAAGGACATCGTGCTCGCCACCAAATATTCCAAGCCCATGGCGACCGACGGCACCAAGCAGGGCGCTTCGCGCCGCTACATCATGAGCGCGGTCGAGGCCAGCCTGACACGGCTCAAGACCGACTACATCGATCTCTACCAGCAGCATGATTACGATCCGCTGACGCCGCTGGACGAGACGCTGCGCGCGCTCGACGATCTCGTCCGCCAGGGCAAGGTCCGCTACATCGGCCATTCCAACTTTCCGGCGTGGCGGATCGCGGAAGCCGAGTTCACCGCGCGCGCGATGAATGTCAGCCGCTTCGTCTCGGCGCAGGACGAATACAGTCTCGTGGTCCGCGACATCGAGAAGGATCTGCTGCCCGCCGCGCAGGAGTACAAGCTCGGCCTGTTGCCGTTCTTCCCGCTGGCGAGCGGCCTGCTCACCGGCAAGTATCAGCGCGGCGCAACAGCGCCCGCCGACACGCGCTTCGGCAAGGTGCCGGCGCTGCGCGACCGCTATGTCACGCCGCGCAACGAGGACGTCGTCCAAAAGCTTCAGGCCTTTGCCGGGGCGCGCGGCCATTCGATGCTCGAGCTCGCCTTCTCCTGGCTTGCCGGGCGTCCGCAAGTGTCGAGCGTGATCGCCGGCGCCACCCGCGTCGAGCAGGTCGAGCAGAACGTCAAGGCGATCGCCTGGCAGCTCACGGCCGAGGATCTCGCCGAGATCGACAAGATTACGAAGGGCTGACGTTCCGGGTACGGCGCGCTATTTGGCGCCGCGTCCGACCGTCTGCATCACCTCAAAACCCTCGAACTGGGGATGACCGAGGTAGAGCGGCTTGTTGTCGCCGGCGCGGGCATGCGCCGCGCGAAACGCTTCCGACTTGGTCCAGGCGTCGAACGCCGCGTGGTTCGCCCACACGGTGTGCGACGCATACAGCGTGTGGTCCTCGAGCTCGGGCCCGCGCAGCAGATGGAATTCGACGAAGCCGGGCACCTTGTCCAGGTGCGTGTCGCGCGACAGCCAGACCTGCTCGAAGGCGGCTTCCGATCCCTTGGTGACGCGGAAGCGGTTCATGGCGATGTACATGGGCGAGGTCTCCTGATGCTCAGGCAATCATGTCGACATTCCGCGACGCGCCGCAAGGCGCAGCATGACGGCGGCGGCTGTCAAGCCACCAATCCCTTCATCGGCCTTGCGCTGGCGCTATCCGGGAACACGGTCTGGGCCAGCACCTGATCCGACAGGCCGAACTGGCCTTGCAGCACGCCCTTGATGACGGAGCGCAAATCGGTGGTCGGCTTGAGGTCGCGGCCTTCGTAGAGATTGGCGGGCTTGAGGCCGGGCCAGTCGGAGATGACGCGTCCACCTTTCACCGCGCCGCCGGCGAGCAGCGCGATGGTGCCGGTGCCGTGATCGGTGCCGTCGGTGCCGTTGATGCGCGCGGTGCGGCCGAATTCAGTGGCGACGACGACGACGGTGTCGCGCCAGCGATCGCCGAGGCCGCTTTCGAATTCGGCCAGCGCACTATCGAAACCGCCGAGCAGGAAGGCGAGGCGCCCCACTGGGCCGCCTTCGTTCGCGTGCGTATCCCAGCCGTCGAAGGCGAGCGCTGCGATGCGCGGACCGTCATCGGCAGCCATCAGCTTGGCCGCGCCACGCGCGACCTGCCGCATCTGCGCGACCTGGTTGCCGGGCTTCGGCTTCATGTCGTCGCCGCTTGCAGCCTTCTCGAGCTGCAGTCCCTGCGTCAGCGCCGAGGCGAGCGCGGGATCGCGATGACGGTAGAGATCGACCAGCCGCATCGCGGTGTCGTCATCGGCCTGCGGCAGCGCGACCGGCGCCCAGCCGACGGTCGGTGCCGCGCCGCGCAGCACCAGCGGCGTGGTGGGGCCGACAGCTAGCCCGCTCGACACGCGCTCGCCGCGCGGCAGCGCTTCGAGCGCGCGATTGAGCCAGCCCGACTGCACGCGGCCCGGTCCGGCATAGCCGCTCTCGAGCACGTCCTGTCCGTCGAAATGCGAGCGGTCACGATAAGGCGTCGAGACCGCGTGGATCACCGCGGCATGCTGGTCGCGGTACATGCGCGCAAATTCCGGCATCGCCGGATGCAGCGCGAAGAAGCCGTCCAGCCTGGTCGCAGGATGCGCACCGTCCGCCGTAAGCGCGATCGAGCCGTGCAGGGCGGCATAGTCGGGGTCGCCGAGCGGCGCGACGGTTGCGAGCCCGTCGAGGGCACCGCGCAGGATCACCACGACCAGGCGCGGGTCGCGCCCGTCGGCGGCGCGCGCGAATTTCGGCAGGTAAGCCCAGGCCGCGAAAGCGGCGCCGCCGAGCAGAAGACCGCGGCGCGAGGTGAGGAGCCGGTTTTCGACGCAGTCGATCATCATCATCTCCTCTGGATTTCCGGCGACATCAACAGCAGCGCCAGGGCCTGCTGGCGCGATTCCGCGCGCTCGATGGTTTTGCGCGTTTCGACGGATGCCGCGTCGGCGGCCGCGAATTCAAGAAGGTCGAGCGGATCGATGTTGGGCCCGAGCCGTGCACCCATCTGCGAGGCGATGTCGAGCCGGAGCTTCATGCCCTCGGGCGCGGCCCACGCCGCAGCCGTGTCGGGGAAGCCGTTGGGTCCGGCCGGCGTCCACAGCGGCTGGCCGAGCAGGTTCAGACTGCCCAGATAGAGACCGGGATCCTCCGGCACCCGCGCAAGCAGCCGCCCGCTCGCGACCAGGAAGTCGTAAGGCGAGCGCATCTTGGTAAGCGGCGCCTTCCAGGCTTCGTCGGAATCGACCAGAGCCGTCGCCAGCGCCTTGAGGTCGCCGTCGGTCCTGACGAAGACATCGCGCAGCCGCGCCACCAGCGCCGGCGGCGGATCGTCGGCAACGAAATGCCTGACGAATTTGGTGGCGATGAAATTCGCGGTCGAGGGATGGCGCGCGATGTCGGCAAGCGCGGCCTCGCCCTGCGCCAGACCATTGGCCTCGTAGGTCTTGCCAAGCAGCACCTGCGGCCCGGGCTGATGCGCATTGGCATTGAAGGCGAAAGAGCCGGGCGCGCCGAGCTGCCCCTTGCGGCCGGCAAAGGTCCAGCCGGTGATGATGCGCGCAAGCGAGGTGACGTCCTCCTGCGTATAGCCGCCGCCGACGCCGAGCGTATGCAGCTCCATGATCTCGCGCGCGAGATTTTCGTTCAGCCCGCGCTTGCGGTTCTGGCCCGCGCGCGAATCCGGTCCGAGCGATTGCTGGTTGTCGAGGAAGAACAGCATCGCCGGATGCTGCTCGACCGCCTTCAGCATGTCGGCGAAGCGCCCGAGCACGTGCGGGCGGATCGCCTCGCGCTCGAACGCGCCGGCCCACATCCGCGCCAGCTCGCCCTTGCTCGCGGAGATGCAGAAATGATTTGACCAGAACACCACCAGGCGCTCGGTGAAGCCGCAATCGACCAGCATCGCGCGCTGCAACCGCGCCAGCGCTTCGGTGCGAAACGTCTTCTGGATCACGTTGAGGGGCTGCTGCGGCTGCTTTGCAGCCGGTGGTGCTGCAGCGTTGGGCTGCATGGCGTCGGGCTTCATCGCACCGTCGGCGGGCTTGTTGTCGGCAGATTTGGCCTCAGCCACCTGCTGACCTGATATCTCGCTCGCCACCGTGTTGAGCGAGAGATTGCGCCGTAATTGATTGTCGGGCTTCTGGTTCGCAGGCGGCGGCGCCGGCGCTTCGGTCGGCGTTGCGGCCTTGGCGGCCTCGCGCGCCTGCTTGACCTGGTCCTGATAGGCGAACACGGCCTGGCCGAGTTGCGGCGTCGCTTGCAGGCCGGGCGCCTCCAGCAGCGCGCCCAGGGGACGCGCCAGTTCCGCCTTCACGAAGCCGCGGGGATCGGAGGCCGCATTGATGAGATCGCCGGATGCGCCGCCGCGCGGCCCGAAGCCGAAGCGGTTCAGCGCGACGAGAGCGGCTTGCGAATCGCGGGCCATCGATTTGTCCTCCGCGCCTTGCCAACCGCTTCCATGGTCTCTGCGCGGCGCCTAATATACTGCGGCGACAGATGAACCCGACATGAAAATGACGGCAAAGCTTCGACGTAAATCATGACAAATCCGAAAGAAATCACGATTCCGCAACCGGCCCCGCGCCGCCTTGCCTGTTCCCGATGCGGCGCCGAGTTCGGCTGCGATCTCTCGGGCAATTGCTGGTGCGCGGAGGAAACGGCCAAGCTGCCGATGCCGGTGAAGGGCGAGGATTGCTTGTGCCGGGAGTGCTTGCGGAAGGCGGCTACGGCAGTATCGTAGGGTGAGCAAAGCGAAAGCGTGCCCACCAATTCCATTGCGTGGGCACGGCGCTTTGCGCCTTTGCCCACCCTACGAAGTCTACACCGCAAATCCCGGCGACTTCCGCGCCATGCCGTCGAATGCATCGAGCAGTCTTTCGCGCCAGGCATAGACGGGATCGTCGGCCTCGATCAGCTTGAACGGGCTCACCACGCGCGCCCATTGAAAACCGCCAAACACGATGTAATCGGCATAGTTCGGCGCGGCTCCGCCGAGATAAGCTTGCGTCTTGAACGTCTGCCGCATGATCTCCAGCGATTTGCGGAATGCGACGACGCCGCTGTCGCGGCTCGCCATGATCTCTTCCAGCTTCTTGCCGCCGAAGCGTGCTTCGCGCGATTGGCGGAAATAGGCGGCATCGACCTCGGCGAGATTGTTCGGGATGTCGGCGATGATGAGCGGAAAGATGCCGCCGACGATGGCGATGTCGCCCCACGCATTGATCATGCGCGCCATGGCGCGGCCGCCCGCGCCGCCGAAGAGCGACGGACGATCCGGAAAATTGTCTTCGAGGTAGTTCGCGATCGCCCAGGAATCGACCACCGGCCTGTCGTGATCTAGCAGCACCGGCACACGCTCCGAGCCGTGCGGCGCGATCACGCTCTTCTCGGTGAAGCGCCAGGGCAGCGATTCCGCCGTCAGCCCCTTATGCGCCAGCGCCATCCGCGTGCGCCAGCAATACGGGCTGAAGGGACGCGAGGCATCAGTGCCGACGAGTTCATAGAGCTTGAGCGACATGAATGGTGTTCCGTCATTGCGAGGAGCCCGTGACAAAATTGCGAGGCAATTTTGCACAGGTGCGACGAAGCAATCCAGACTGCCGCCGCGGAAGCATTCTGGATTGCTTCGCTGACGCTCGCAATGACGATGTGTCGCTACCGCCCGTTGGTTCGCAGCAGCTTCTCGCCGTCTTCCGTCACCGCGATGACCAGGCCGAGGCCGGGCCGCGTCTCGCGCGCGACGAAGCCGCGATCGGCGGCGTCCTCCCAGATGGTGAGGCGCGGGCACGAGGTCTTCCAGGTCGAGATCACCTCGGCATAGGCGCGCGGCTCGCGCGCGATCCATTCGACGAAATCTAGCACCAGCGGGTCGGCCGTCTCGCTCATTGCAAACCTCCCTTGTCGAAAGCGGCCAGCACCGGCGTGCGAACCAGCAGCCAGCCGCCATAGGCGATGTAGTAGCAGGCGATGGTGGTGATCAGCTTGTTCGACCAGGCGATGAACTGCTGGTCGGTCATGGCTTCGAGAATGCGCCGCGCCAGCGTGGTGCCGAGCATCGAGGCGAGAATTGCGACGCCGGCAAGAACCGGATCGAGCGAGGCGGCCTGGTCGATGATGCCGCCGAAATAGATCAGCTTGGTGAAATGGCTGACGAGCTGGCACATCGCCTTGGTCGCCACCTTCTCGCGCCGGCCGAAATCGCCGCCGAGGAAGAAGGTGTCGAGCAGCGGCCCGGAGACGCCCGTCATCAGCATCAGGCCCATGCAGATCGTGCCATAGACGGTGCCTTGCCAGAGGCGATCAGGGTCTGGCTTGATATCCCTCGGCAGCAGCCGCGCCATGAACGGCGTGGCGCCCAGCATCAAAAGCGCCGTCGGCTTGTCAGGCACGTAGCGCGTGAGCGACCACGCACCGAGCGCGATGGCGGCGCCGACCATGTAATTCGCGACCGGCCGCCAGCGGATATGCGCGCGCCACAGCAACGCGCGCCAGCCATTCGAGGCCATCTGCGTGATCGCATGCAGCACCATCGCCGTCGGCAGCGGCATCAAGGCCAGCAGCACGCCGATCAGGATCAGCCCGCCCGCCATGCCGAACAGCCCCGACAGGAACGCGGTGCCGACCATCAGCAATCCAAGGGCAGCGATCATGATGGGCGTCACGTGGGGAAGCTCCTGCTAGGACGGTGAGGGACGCAAGCTGCACATTCCCCCTCGCCCGGCTTGCGGGGAGAGGCGAAAGAAACAAATCAGCATGAATTACGCTGATATTTCTGCCTCGCTTGCCCCATTCGCGCAAACTGAGTTATCTTGGCCTGGCATCAGCTTTCCTGAGGGTCCATCGTTTGCGGCGGCTGCTCTTTCTCAACGGCATCAAGGCATTCGAGGCGGCGGCCCGGACCGGCAGCTTTGCCTCCGCCGGAATCGAGCTGAACGTGTCGGCGGCCGCCGTCAGCCGCATGGTGCATCTGTTGGAAGAGCGGCTCGGCGTCGCGCTGTTCGAACGCAAGGCCAACAAGCTCGTGCTGACGCAGGCGGGCCGCGCCTACCAGAGCGGCCTGACGCCGATCTTCGATGCGCTCGCCAGCCTCACCGCGCAGGTGACGGCGCCTGCAAGCGTGCGCGTGCTCACCATCGGTGTCGGCCACACCTTTGCGATGCGCTGGCTGATCCCGCGGCTGTCGGAGTTTCGCAGCGAAGAGCCCGACATCGAGGTGCGCTTCACCACCGGCGGCGCCGAGGTGCCGTTCGGAGAGGACTGGAGCTGCGGCATCAAGCTCGGCACCGGCGACTGGCCGGGCCTCGTCGCCGAGCCGCTGTTCGCAGGCGATTTGACGCCGGTGTGCGTGCCCCGCCTCGCCAGCGGCCTGAAGCGGCCGGCCGACCTCAAGGGGCCCGGCCTGATCCGCGTCACCCATTCGCCGGAGGACTGGCCGATCTGGCTGAAGGCGGCGGGCCTCACCCGCATCAATGCACGCGGACCCGAGTTCCAGTTCTACGGCCAGGCGCTGCAGGCCGCCGCCGACGGGCTCGGCATTGCCATGGGCATCCGGCCCTATATCGACGACGACATCGCCGCCGGACGCCTGGTGGCGCCGTTCGACCTCTCGGTGCCCAAGGGCATGCGCTGGTACCTGCTCTACCGCAGCTTTCAGACCGAGCAGCGCGATTTTGCCGCGTTCCGCCGCTGGATCATGCGGGCGGCGGCGGAACCCGCGGCCCGGCCGCGGCGGTCGGGGCGCGCAGCACGGAACTAAATTCTTGTTTTGATGCGTTTTCTTGACGCGAGCGGTATCCGCGTCGCTTGAAAATCCCTTGGCGTATCAGCCGTTCGGCTGAAAAAGCCGGCCGCTTGTGAACCGCTTCACAGATCGAAATCCGCAAACGTGGTCCTCTAACCCTCCGACATCTGAGCATTTGGGGACTACCAATGACGACCCTTTACGACGGCTTTGACATCGAATCTTTCGAAGCTGGCAAGGGACTGTGGCACGCCCGTATCCGGCGCGCCGATTTGAGCCCGCTTGCCATCGACGGCGTGCTGTTTCCGACCATGGAGGTCGGCTTCGCCTGGCCCGATCCCGACGCTGCGATCGCAGACGCCAAGCATCACATCGACCGCTTCCGCCGGCATGCCGACGACAGCGACGACGAATAGGCCGGCGACACGGCAACAGGACTGAAGGACATCGCGGCACAGCAGGGGAACGCCGGTTCATGTCAGTGATCGAATTCGACGACGGTGGGCGTCCGCGGATTTATTCGCGCAAGGTGCTGGCCATTTGCCCGGAATGCGACGGCGATCTCACGGTGCTCCGCGTGATCGGCGGCCGCGCCGGCTGTGAGTACTGGACCATGCGCTGCACCGATTGCGGCGGGATCCATCTCGACATCCTCGAGCCGCGCCTGACGGTCGTGGACGGCGACGGACCGCTGCCGGCGGCGTAATCCGGCGCTGCTGCCAACCTGCTGTCAGCAGCCTGCTCAAGGACGTGCCTTCGCCCTTTTCTGAAGGGCGGACTCGTCCCATATTCGCCACATGGCGAAGAAACCTGCTCCCCCAAAATCCCCGAAAACCAAGGCTCCGAATTCGAAGGCACATCGGCCTGACGTGCAGCCGATTGGGCCGGCGCTGGCCGAACTGCTGAATCCCGCGATCAATCGCGGCGATGCCGGGCTTGGATCAGGCACCGGGCTACAGCCGCCGCCGGACAATTCGCGCGACCGCCGTGCCGGTGGCGAGGCCGCCGCGCATCGGGCGCGCGCGTCGACGCCGAAGGAGTTTCCGCAGGACGCGGCATCGAACAGCGCGACTCGTGGCTTACCCCTCTCCCCGACCCTCCCCCACAAGGGGGGAGGGAGCGGAGAGGCCAGTGGGCTGGAAGAAGCGCCGCAGGCCAATTACGGAACTGCGGCGACGATTCCGACGCTCGATCCGGAACTGGCGCGGCAGCTCGGCCTTCCCACCGAGGAGGACGATGCCGAGGCGCTGGCGCGGCCGCCGCGCAGCAAGATGGAGGCGCTCGGCGTCAAGGCCACGGCCGACGCGCTGGAATCGCTGATCCGCGAGGGCCGCCCCGAGTTCCGCAAGGACGACGGCTCCACGAAAGTGTGGACCCCACACCGGCCGCCGCGCCCGGAAAAGTCCGAAGGCGGCGTGCGCTTCGAGATCAAGTCGGCCTACGAGCCGCGCGGCGACCAGCCGACCGCGATCAAGGAGCTGGTCGAGGGCATCGAGCGCAACGACCGTTCGCAGGTGCTGCTCGGCGTCACCGGCTCGGGCAAGACCTACACCATGGCCAAGGTGATCGAGGCGACGCAGCGCCCCGCCATTATCCTGGCGCCGAACAAGACGCTCGCCGCCCAGCTCTACGGCGAGTTCAAGAGCTTCTTCCCGGACAATGCAGTCGAGTATTTCGTCAGCTACTACGACTACTACCAGCCGGAAGCCTATGTCCCGCGCACGGACACCTACATCGAAAAGGACTCCTCGATCAACGAGCAGATCGACCGCATGCGCCACTCGGCGACGCGCGCGCTGCTCGAACGCGACGACGTCATCATCGTCGCCTCGGTGTCCTGCATCTACGGTATCGGCTCGGTCGAAACCTACACCGCGATGACCTTCGCGCTGAAGAAGGGCGAGCGCATCGACCAGCGCCAGCTGATCGCCGACCTCGTCGCGCTTCAGTACAAGCGGACGCAAGCCGATTTCACCCGCGGCACGTTCCGTGTCCGCGGCGACGTCATCGACATTTTTCCGGCGCACTATGAAGACCGCGCCTGGCGCGTCAATTTGTTCGGCGACACCATCGAGAATATCGAGGAATTCGATCCGCTCACCGGCCACAAGCAGGACGAGCTCGAATTCATCAAGATGTACGCCAATTCGCACTATGTGACGCCGCGCCCGACGCTGGTGCAGGCGATCAAGTCGATCAAGTCCGAGCTGAAGATGCGGCTCGACCAGCTCAACAACCAGGGGCGCCTTCTGGAGGCGCAGCGGCTGGAGCAGCGCACCACGTTCGACCTCGAGATGATGGAAGCGACGGGAAGCTGCGCCGGCATCGAGAACTATTCGCGCTATCTCACGGGGCGCCTGCCCGGCGAGCCGCCGCCGACGCTGTTCGAATACGTGCCCGACAACGCGCTGGTGTTCGCCGACGAAAGCCACGTCACGGTGCCGCAGATCGGCGGCATGTTCCGCGGCGACTTCCGCCGCAAGGCGACACTGGCCGAATACGGCTTCCGTCTTCCCTCCTGTATGGACAACCGCCCGCTGCGCTTCGAGGAGTGGGACATGATGCGGCCGCAGACGGTCGCGGTGTCGGCCACGCCGGGCGCCTGGGAACTGAACGAGAGCGGCGGCGTGTTCGTCGAGCAGGTCATTCGCCCGACCGGACTTATTGATCCTCCGGTCAATATCCGCCCAGCCCGTACCCAGGTCGACGATCTCGTCGGCGAAGTGCGCGCCACAGCCCAGGCCGGCTATCGCTCGCTGATAACAGTACTGACAAAACGCATGGCGGAGGACCTCACCGAATATCTGCATGAGCAGGGCATTCGCGTCCGCTACATGCACAGCGATATCGACACCATCGAGCGCATCGAGATCATCAGGGATCTTCGCCTCGGCGCGTTCGACGCGCTGGTGGGCATCAACCTGTTGCGCGAAGGCCTCGACATTCCCGAATGCGCCCTGGTCGCCATCCTCGATGCCGACAAGGAAGGCTTTCTGCGCAGCGAGACCTCGCTGATCCAGACCATCGGCCGCGCCGCGCGCAACGTCGACGGCAAGGTGATCCTCTATGCCGACCAGATGACGGGATCGATGGAGCGCGCCATCGCCGAGACCAACCGCCGCCGCGAAAAACAGGTCGAGTACAACACGGAGCATGGCATCACGCCGGAGAGCGTGAAGAAGCACATCGGCGACATCCTCAACTCCGTCTACGAGCGCGACCACGTGCTGGTCGAGGTCGGCGGCCACGACATGACCGACGACGTCATCTCGATCGGCCATAATTTCGAAGCCGTGCTCGCCGATCTCGAAACAAGGATGCGCGAAGCCGCTGCCGATCTGAACTTCGAGGAAGCCGCCCGCCTGCGCGACGAAGTCAAGCGCCTGCGCGCCACCGAACTCGCCGTGGTCGACGACCCCACCGCCAAGCAGCGCACTGTGGCGGGCAAGGCCGGCGCCTATGCCGGCACCAGGAAATACGGCGATGCCGCCAATTTGCCGGTCAGCGCGATGAAGAAAAAGACCGTGGGCTCCGCGCTGAAGGCGAGCGGCGGCGGCAGCGGCTCGAAAGTGCACAAGCCGCATCTCGACGAGATGCACGGCCCGGAATCGCTGCCGTATCGTGAGAGCCCGAACCTGCCGGCAAAGCCGTTCGGCAGCACGAGCCGGATCATTCAGCCGACGGACTCACGGCAGTCAGGCCCGGAGTTCGGGCCCGCGCCGAAGTCGACGGGCGGGATGCCGGGACGACGGGGTGGGTGGAAGAAGAGGTAGTCTAGACTATCGCAAATTGGACGCTAGCAAGCTCTTCTACTTTTAGTATACCCTCGGGCAATTTGGGGGTTGCCTATGAAGTGGGGATTAAATCCGACCAACATTTTTTGGATTGTCGGTCATATTGCAATGCTCGCCTTGGGAATTTTTCTCACGGTGATCGGCCCACAGTCGCTCTACAAGGACGTTTTCCTTGGGGTCGGCGGATCGTTAATCGCGGCCGGAATCGCGGGAGAAATCCTATTCCTCTACGTAGCGGCATCGCAGCAAACGAAAGATAGGCTCGACCTCATTTCCGCTGCAGGCTTGCAGCGAATTTTTGCAACCCGTTCGGTCAGCATTCGCGACGAGTATCACTCCCGTCTCAGCAACGCAAAAGAGGTCGACATTCTGGGCTTTGGATTGGCCAGTTTTAGAGAGGATTACGGCAACAAGTTCAGCGAGCTCTCGCTAAAGACCACATTCAGGATACTGCTGCTCGATCCAACATTTCCCTCACCAGAGAATAGCATTGCCTCGATTCGAGATCGCGAGGAGGGCCATAACGACGGCGACATACGGCGAGACGTCGAGGCATTCGAGGCCGCTATTCAAAGAGCTTCCGGCTTGATCGAGAAGAATTTTCAGATTCGACGACTGATGGCCTTGCCATCGATCAACATCTTTCGCGTCGATGACGAGATATTTTGGGGCCCCTATTTAATCGCTGATCAAAGCCGAAATATGCCGACACTCTTGGTTAAGCGAGGAGGCTTTCTTTACGACCAACTTCGAAACCACTTTGATCAGCTTTGGACCAACGATCAATTTAGCAGACCTACGCAGAGCTAGGCCCACAATATGCGCTTACAAATTCTAGCGCGGCCGCGAATTCACATGGGGCTAGTGGACCTCGCAGGCGTCTCCGCTCGAAGTTTCTGCGGCATTGGATTCTCCCTCTCTGGACCTCCCACCATTTGGCGAGTCGAGGACGCTTCCACCGTCTCATTGACCGGCGTTTCCCATTTAGACAAATTCGCCTTCGACGAAATAAACAAGACTGCCAAAAACCTGGCAGATCGCGCAAAGGGCGGTTTCTCGGCCCACTTGGAATGCAGTCCGCCACAGCACGTTGGCTTCGGAACAAAGACTTCGCTGTTACTGTCCTTGATAACTGCCGTCGATCGATTGAAAAGGATGAATCTAACCAACGATCAAATCAAAAAGCTTTCGGGTCGAGGAGGAGCCTCGGGCGTCGGAGTTAGCCTATTTTTCACCGGCGGGGTAATTTGGGACGGGGGACACGCGAAACAACCAGGCTTGCGATTTAGCCCATCTAGCGTGAGCGCTCCGGTGGAGACCCCTCCCGTACTTGCCAGATGGCTTTTTCCAGAATCCTGGCTCGTTGGACTTATCATACCCGACGAGACCACCTTCCACGGAGTTCAAGAGGTCAGCTTTTTTCAGGAAAAGACCCCAATTCCTGACGAGCAAGCCCTGCTAACGATGTCGTCACTCTACCACGGAGTCGTACCGGCTTTTGCGACCGCTGACATTCAACTCATGAAGCTCTCGTTGGATGAGATACATACAGTGGGCTTCAAATGCGAAGAACTTCGCGCCCAATCCAACAGAACAAAAGACGCCTTTCGCAAACTCCAAGCGCTGCCTAGCATTGCTGTTGGCATGAGCAGCCTTGGACCCCTGATTTATTGCATCTTTCATCGCGACACTAACGGCGAGCGTCTACTTGAAGAGACGTCCAATAAACTTGGCCTAAGCTATCTCGGCACATTTCCGGGCTGCAATGTCGGCTTCGGAGTAACTCCCCTATGAAACGTCCTCGACCCCACTACGGAAATGCATTCGAGTACGACCGCGTGCTAAATGTGTTCTTTTACACTTCCAATACGGAGAAGCTTTTGCAGGCTAGGCTCCTCTTCATGCGGCATGGATATGAGCTGCGAAACTTTCGAGGCAAACGAGAACCCTACAACGAGGATTACGAATTAGGAACCACTGGCCTCCTATCGCGCGCTATCGATCAGGTGAAGGCAGAATTTGGCGTTCGATCGATCTTCTTTGTGGAAGATACATCAGTCAGGATCGAAGCATTCAGCGGTCCAAACGACTTCCCAGGACTCGCCGTTAAGGAGTGGTTTCCGCAGGTAACGTTTGAACAAGTCGACAAACAGCTTCGTCAGAAGGGTAACGACCGTCGCGCCAAAGTGAACTCCGATATTGCACTTTACATACCAACGCTGAAATCCCCTCTGTTCTTTCACGGAGAGACGGTCGGAAGAATCGCCGACACGTCTCCGACATTCGAGCCATCCGTCCAATATCCTTGGCTAACATCAAAGACCTTTAATGGCTGGATCATTCCAGAGGGATCGACCAAACGACTCGGTGAAATGGAGTTTGAGGAGTCCCTGCACTATGACTTTCGTTCCAAAGCCCTCACGGAACTCTTATCAACACTTGAATTGCTGAACGCGGGCATAAACCTACGGCCAAACTTCTACACCACTCGTAGGGCCGTAAACCCCTATCCCGAACAGCTGTCCTTAATTGAAGAGCCTGATCGTCAGGTCATTTTGGTCATCGGAGCAAAGTGCTCCGGAAAGACAACGTTCAGTGACTATATGGCGAACTACGAGTCGGTCAGGGTGTATGAAGCGAGCACAGTACTTCGGGGCATTGGGCAAGAGACTGGCGTAATTCCGAGTAACTCTGAAGAAGCGTTGGTTTTTTTGAGTGAGATCGGGTGGGATTCAGTAGCGCGCAAGATCGCAGATTATATCGACAAGGATGACGCGCGTCTGAACGTTGTTACGGGCCTGCGAACACCAGAGGAATTGTTATTCCTGAGGCGCAGGTTTCCTTCTGCTCGAGTGGTACTGATCGATGCGGATCAACGCATAAGATTCGAACGTCACATTAAGAGGGCAAGGGACGGCGATCTTACAACCATAAAGTCGTTTTCGGCGGAAGATGAGAAGCAGCGAATGTTCGGCACGCTTCGGCTCGCGAGTGACATCGCTGAAATCACTATCATCAACGAGGGCACCCACAATCAATACTGCCAAAAGATTGAGGATGTGATCCGGCAAATCTTACAGACCGCGCGCAGTACTGGCCCACGCGAGAATCGCGCACTTAGCGAATTACACCGAAGCTTACGGGCGCTGATCACGATTGGCCTCGCCGCAACGTGTGAAGAAATCTCTGCATTGACCGGCGAACTTGGAGCACCCGTCAGGAAGTACAATACTAATCGGGCCCTAAAGACTGTTCCTGAATTTGCCCAACGAATCGAGCGAAAAGGCGCAAAGCTTCGATATCAACCCACGGCGCGGTCGTTGAGCTTGCTGGCCCTCCTAGATCTGTTGGTCGGGCTGGATCGACGCTAGCCTGCTCGGGCTCTCTCACCCCACGCTCGCCGTCACCACAGCCATCACCGACAGCAACAGCACGATCGCGACCAGTTGCAGCGAGGCGATCGGGTGGGTGCGCCATTCGGCAATCTTGTCAGAGAGTGACAGGGTGCCGTCGAAGAATGCCGGCTCGTAGAGCGTCTTGAACAGCGCCGGGACGCTCGGCCCGAGCGTGACGGCAATGGTTGCGTGAACCAGCGGGGCGAAGGCGACGAAGATGGCGATGCCGGGGTCGCCGACGAGGTCGTGGTTGCCGCACAACTTGAGCAGCAGCGCGGCTGCGGCGAAGGTCGGAAAGCTCTGGAGGATCGCCGTCAGCGCAAAGCCTTCGAGCGCGTTGCGCAGGCGGGACTTTCTCGCGGTGGCGGTGACGGCCATGGCACGTCTCCCTGATACATGCGGGTGACGTTAGCCGAAGAGGGAAGACACGCGATGTGAGCTGGCTCACGCCCCATTTCGCGCCCGGAATCAGAGACGTGATGGATTCCGGGCTCGCGCTTTCGCGCGCCCCTGAATGACAATGGGCTACAGCTTGCCCTGCCCGTTCACCTGGCTCTGTTGCTGCTGCTTCTCCTGCTCCTTGGCGTGATGACGGCCGTAGAGGCAGCCAGCGGCTGCGCCGAGCATGCCGTGATGGCCGGCATAATGGCCGGCGACGCCGCCGACGATGGCGCCCTTGATGCAGCCCTTGGCGTTGGCGGCGGAGGTCGCGCCGAGCATGAGAAGCGCGGCAGTGACGGCTAGAAGCGGGGATTTCATGGATGTCTCCTGCGGTGTCAGCGTCTCAACGACTACGAGCCGGCCGGGTTCCCGCGCTCGCCACATGGTGAGAGACGTCAGCCCTCATGCGTGCGGCGTCAGAGCGCCCGCCCGATTTCGGGCATGCCCATGTCAGCGCAACCCGGCCTTGCAGGACATGAACCGCCAGACAATGAGGCGCGACCATTTTGGCGAATACCTGTGTTTTTGCGGATTGATGAACCCGCGCGCGGCGCGATAGCGTTTATGATCCGTGGCCAATGAGGGCGGGAGCGGCATGAGCGTCGAGTCGTTGAACAAGCAACGCGCGCTGCATCTGCTCGATGCTTTTGCACGTGGCGATCTCGAGGCCGCGCTGTCGTGCTGCACCGACGACGTCGACTTCCTCACCCACGCGCCGATCGACGTGCTGCCGCATATGGGCCCGCGCCACGGCAAGGCCGAGCTGCGCCAGCTCTGGCAGACGGTCTGGTCGCGCTACTCCGAGATCCGCTACAAGGCGCCGCACATCGTCGCCGACGGCGACGAGGTCGCGACCTATCTGCACAGCTATTTCACCAAGCGCGACAACGGCCGCATCGTGCAGTTCGACATGGCGGTGTTCTATACGTTCCGGAACGGGCAGATCGCACAGATCCGCGAGATCATCGATTCCTACGATCTGGTGCAGCAGGTGCTGGAGCGGGAGATCGGGCCGCTGATCGTGGGGGCGGGAGACGGGGGGTGACGCAGTGTCGTCCTGGGCGAAAGCCAGGACGACACTGAGGATTTGGCACGATCGGGGGCTTGAACCTCCCTCCCCCGCTTCCGGACCCGGTAGGATTACGGGGTTCTATTGTAAATCTCACACTTTGCGCTCACTTGTGCCTTGCAAAAACGTGATTTGAGTTTTTCCAGAAATCCCGTATTTGTTCGTACACAAATGAATTGAGCAGCCCTGGGGCACCTTACTGTGCATGGGGTTGTTTTCCGTTTTTACGCTTCAGTTTCAGGACGGCCCAAAATGACAGAGCACAGCCTCTGGCGTTTCTCGCGCGCGTTGCACCGTGCGATCAACGACCGGCATTTCGAGGATATCGAGGCCCTGATCGACGAGGACGTCGAATGGGCGATCTATGGCCCGATCGACATGTTTCCATTCCTGGGCGCGCGCCAGGGCAAGGCCGCCGTGCTCCAGGTCATCCGCCAGCTCGCCGACAATTTCCGCGTCCGCCGTTTCGAGCGCGAGAGCATCATGCTGGGCGTCGATTCCGCCTCGTCGATGCTGCGCTATTCACTCACGGCGCTGGATTCCGACAAGCCGATCAGCCTGCGCGTCGCGCAGTTCGCCCAGTTCAGGGCTGATAGGCTGATCAGCTTGCGCGTGCTGGTCGACACGTTCGACCTGGTCGAACAGGCACTCGGCCGCGCCATTCATCTGCCAAAGATGGCCAGCGTCGGCTGAGGGGGACACCAACGGGCTCCGAGAGTTCGGGACCGGTCGATTGATGCTCCCATGACACGTGCTGGCCTCCAGCCCCGCCGGACGCCGTCATGGAGATGCTCGTCACCGGGCGCACGCCATTTGCGCGCGGCCCGTTGGTTCGTCATTCTATTGTTTGAGCATGATCTTTTCGGAAAACCGCTGCACACTTTTCCGGATCATGCTCTGGGCGAGGCGAACGCCACAATTTCGCAACGATAGTTCCGCATTTTCCGCGCGAACTGGGCTCGCGGGCAAGGGCAATGGAATTCTCGACAGGTTTCGGCTGGATCAGGCTGCCGCTGGCGGCCGCGTTCATTTTGGGTTCGGTGCTGACGGCCACAGCGCAGATCATTCCGCCCTTCTCCCCGCCCCCCGCCGCGACCACGCCTGACGACGACGAGGCCGAGGTCGCCGAGGCCCCTGACGTCAACGACCCCGACGTGCTCAAAGGCATCGACGTCGACAAGCTCGACTGGAGCCAGCTCGCGATCGACGCGGGCACGCTCAACGACCTCATCGCCGCCAAGAAGCGCGCAAAGGCCGCGGCCAAGGACGGGATGGACTGGTCGTCCAACGCCAATGCCGACGGCTCCTCGGGGGTGAAGGTCAAGCAGTCGGTGTCCTCGTTCTGGGACACCCGCATCGGCGCCGACATGACGGTGACCAAAGAGCCGACCACGATGTCGGAGCTGCTGGCGCAGAAGGCCGAAAATGGCGGCAACCTGCCGCAATCCTCCGGCAGCGCCTGGGCCACCGCGACCGCGCCGGGCGCGGGCGCGATCTGGGACAAGACTGCGGTCGAAGCCCGCGTCGATCCCGGCAGTGAGCAGAGCAAGCTCGGGGCGTCGCTGACCAAATCAATGCCGCTCTCGAGCGACACCTCGCTGACGCTGCAGAACGGCTACAGCGTCAACCAGCAGGGCACCACGGCGCTGCCCGGCGTCGGCGGCCACATCACCCGCAATTACGAGACCGACCAGTCGGCCAAGGTCACGGTTACCGACACCGGCACCAGCGTCACCGCGGGCCAGACCCTATCGACCACCGACGACAAATGGCTGCGCAAGGTCGGTGCCGAGCAGAAACTGTTCGACAACGTCACCGTCTCCGGCTCGGTCGGCGAAACCTCGCAAGGCGCGATCAACAAGAGCGTCACCGCCGGCTTCAAGAAGAGCTGGTGAGCCTTCTTTAGACTTCCCTAACCATACGCCACGGCAAGGCCCCCGAATGGTCCGCCCTTGCCGCATCTCGGCCCTGTTGCGGTCAAAATCCGACGCCCAAGATGCGCCGGCCTGACACACATCGTCGTGCGGGGGACACTCGCGCTGCGCTCAACGCGAACAGGGGAATAACGATGAACGCCATCCGTCCGGAAAAGGTTGAAGCAACCGAGACCGAAACCGTCGACAGCAATCTCGCCGCCGTGACGGAAGTCGAAGCCGGCATCCGCGATTTCGTGCGCAACGATATCGCCTATCTGCGCCGGCCGGCCGCCACCACGACCACGGATTCGCCGCCGCTCGATCCGAGCGCGGAAGCCACCGTCACCAACGTCAACTCGCTGATCCAACGCGTCGCCGGCACCTCGCTTGCCGAGATCGAGAACCTGATCTCCGAGCTTGAGAGCCTGCGCGACCTGCTCCATGCCGAAGGCCAGCGCGTTCAGCGCGAGATCTCGGGCTACGCCCAGCTCAGCCAGGCCGCGATGAAGTCGACCCGCATGATCGCGGACAACGTCGCCCAGTGGAAGCGCGCCGCCGACGGTCTGCGCAACAGCTGATCGCAAGCTAGCCAAGCATCACCAGCCGCCGCGTTCCGCAAAGGAGCGCGGCGGTTTTTTGATTCTGGGAGGTCTTGAACCCACCGCCCGTCCCCGGCGACCAATGCCAGGCGCCCGTGCCGCTGACGGCCGGGCCTCGGGGACATCTCACATGGAAAGCATTCGGCCCGATACTACGGACCCGATACCGCTGCGGCCCGCGCCGAGCCAGTTCGGGACCATCATGCTGCGCTTTGTCGGGCTGCTGGCGGTTGCGATCGCGGTTCTGGCGCTCGTCTATAGCCGCTGAGGGCGGAGGCCGCCTCGCGACCCCGCGAAAGTTAACGAGCCCTTAACGGCTCGCTTCGACCGTCGAGGCTTCCAGGGTGTAGGCGCCGTCGGCGTAGCTCTTCACCACGATACCGGCGACCAGCATCACGGCCAGCGTCGCGGTAGCGAAGATAAATCCGACCAATTTCAGTGCGCCGCGGTCTGCCATCGTTCTCGTCCCCTGTCCTCTGCCCAGTTCGTTCAAATAGACAGCGACAGGTTCATAATTGGTTAGCAACTCGATGGTTCCGGCAACTGCTTCGCGGCGACCGGCCATCTCGGGGAGGCTTATGGCAGCCACCCTGAATCACGTCCATAGCGCGCGGGCAACACTCGCGCGCTGTTTTAGCTGTTCATCTTGGAACTGGTCTAAGCGCTTTTCCGCATCGGCACGAAGGCACTGGCGGTGATGGAATAGACCTCCTCGCCGCGCTGGTTGGTGCCAGTGGTGCGGGCCGTCAAAATGCCCCAGCCCGGACGCGAGGCGGAGCTGCGCTTGTCGATGACGACATTGGAATAACTGATCGTGTCGCCGGCCAGCACCGGCCTGATCCAACGCAGGTCGCGAAAGCCCGGTGACGGCCCCCACACCGCGATCTCCTCGCCGCGGCTCGCGGCTTCGCGCGCCAGGCGCTGTCCGTCGGCGACAAGCAGGCTCATGCAGGCCGAGCCGACGTGCCAGCCGGAGGCAGCCAGCCCGCCGAACAGCGAGTTCTTGCCCTCCTCCTCGTCGAGGTGAAAACGCTGCGGATCGAACTTCGCGGCAAACGTCTTGATGGACTCCGCGGTGAAATTGTAGGTGCCGATGTCGCGGCGCTGTCCGATCTCGATCTCTTCGAAGAACCGCATCACGCCGCTCCCGTGCGCCGTTCGATCAGGATCGGCGAGGTCATCTCGCACAGCGCTTCGCCTTTGGCGTTGCGCACCGTGCATTTGAACTTGACGATGCCGAGGTTCGGCCTGCTCTTCGAGGTGCGCGCCTCCACGACGTCGACGTCGAGCATGAGATCATCACCCGGCCTGAGCGGCGAGAGCCAACGCACCTCGTCGACCCCCGGAGATCCCAGCGAGGCGGCGCGGGTGATGAAACCGTCGGCCATCATCCGCATCATCAGCGAGCAGAGATGCCAGCCGGAGCCCGAAAGGCCGCGCAGCATGCTCCTGCCGGCGGCCTCCTCATCCAGATGCATCGGCTGCGGATCGAACTCGGCGGCAAACGCCAGAATCTCGTCGCGGGTGACATGGCGCGGGCCGAACGTTCCATAGCGGCCGGGCGGAAAATCTTCGAAGGTCAGGGTCATCTTGGAAAAGCTTTGCGGGAAGGACAGATTGTGGCCGCACTTTGCGGCAATCTCAACCCGCCGGCCCGCATGGCTCGTGCTACATTCGGCGAGTCGGCCTGCCTCATTGTCGGATTGGCGCGGCCGGGGGCACCATCCGCCCGGGGGAGAGAGATGTTTTCATTCAGCGATCTGTTTCAGTGGGACCGCTTCATCACGCCGACGATCATCAAGACCTTCTACTGGCTGGTGATCGGCGTGATCTGCCTGTTCGGACTCTCCGGAATCTTCGCCGGCCTCACCGCGATGGCGATCAGTCCGTTTGCCGGCTTCCTGGTCGTGCTGGAATCGATCGCAGGCGTGGTCGTTGGCGTGGTGTTCTCGCGCATCGCCGCGGAATTGATCCTGATCGTATTCCGCATCAACGAGCATCTCGGCGCGATCAGGGATCAGGGCGGCGGAGTGCGTTGAGGCGGGCACAGGTGCCGTAGGGCGCTCTGCGCATTAGACCTAAAATGCATCACGTCGCCGCCCCCGCGACATAGGCCGCCACCCAGACGGGCGCGCCGGGTGCGACGTCGTTCTTCACCGCGTATTTACGTGCGGATGCGAGGCTCGGCACGAGAGGTGCGGGCCGCCGCAAGGGTCAGGAGCGAATGTAGTGGGCAAGATCGAGAACCCGGTGCTGCGGGCCGGTGCCCTCCTGTTCTTCGCCTGTTCGCGCGCATGGCTGACGGTGCGGTACGGGAGCCGGCTCCAGCTCGGACCCGGGATCGTGTTCAAGGGCTGGCTGGTGCTCGGTCGCGGGGTCCGGGTGTCGATCGGTGCGAACTGCCGGATCGGCAAGCGCGTGCTCATCACCGGGCGTGGCCAGGTGACAATCGGCGATAGCACCCTGCTCAACGGCTGCTGGATCGGCTGCGCGCAGAAGGTCGACATCGGGTCGTCTTGCTTGATCAGCGACTGCGACATCGTCGACACGGACTTTCACAACCTGCCCCCACGGCTCCGGCACGAGCCTGCGGTTGCCCGGGCCGTCGCCCCGGTGCACATCGGGGACAACGTGTGGGTGGGTGCGCGCTCGATCGTGCTCAAGGGCGTGACGATCGGCGACCACTCGGTCGTGGGCGCCGGAGCGGTGGTGCGTGAGGACGTCGCCTCGCGCGTGGTCGTCGCCGGGAATCCGGCTGTTGTCGTCAAGCAGTTCCGCGACGACGAATAGGCAGGCACGGACGCCGTGTTGCGTTACGTATTGAACCTGAAATGCATCACGTCGCCGTCGGCGACGACGTATTCCTTGCCTTCGAGGCGCAGCTTGCCGGCATCGCGGGCGCCGGCCTCGCCGCCGAGCGTGACGTAGTCGTCATACGCAATCGTCTCGGCGCGGATGAAGCCCTTTTCGAAATCGGTGTGGATCACGCCGGCCGCGCCAGGCGCCTTGGTGCCGCGATGAATGGTCCAGGCGCGTGCTTCCTTCGGGCCCACCGTGAAATAGGTGATGAGTTCGAGCAGCTTGTAGCCAGCGCGGATCAGACGATCGAGACCCGCTTCTTCGAGACCCAGCGTCTCCAGGAAGTCGGCACGCTCCTCACGCGAGATCGTCGCGATCTCGGATTCGATTTTTGCAGAGATGACGACGGCGACCGCGCCCTCCTTGGCCGCCTGCTCTTCGACCGCCTTGGAGAAGGCGTTGCCGGTGGCCGCCGAGCCTTCCTCGACGTTGCAGACGTAGAGAACCGGCTTTGACGACAGCAGGCCGAGCATGCCGAAGGCACGCTCTTCCTCCGCCTTGCGCTCGACCAGACGCGCGGGCTTGCCGTCACGCAGCAGCACCAGCGTGCGATTGACCAGGTCGAGCTGCTCCTTGGCGTCCTTGTCGTTGCCCTTGGACTTCTTGGAGAGGTTGTCGACGCGCTTCTCGAGGCTGTCGAGGTCGGCGAGCATCAGCTCGGTCTCGATGGTCTCGATGTCGGCAAGCGGCGCGATCTTGCCCTCGACATGGGTGATGTCGGAATCCTCGAAGCAGCGCACGACATGCACGATGGCGTCGACCTCGCGAATGTTGGCGAGGAACTGGTTGCCGAGGCCTTCGCCCTTGGAAGCGCCGCGCACGAGGCCAGCGATGTCGACGAAGGTCAGCCGGGTCGGGATGATCTGCGCAGATTTGGCGATCGCCGCCAGCTTGTCGAGCCGCGGATCAGGCACGGCGACCTCGCCGACGTTAGGCTCGATGGTGCAGAACGGATAGTTCGCAGCTTGCGCCGCGGCCGTCTCGGTCAGCGCGTTGAACAAGGTCGACTTGCCGACATTGGGCAATCCGACGATTCCGCATTTGAATCCCACGAGCGTTATTCCTTGCCGTTCTCGTCCTTGGTCAAAAATCCCTTCGCCTGCATCGCCAGATGCACCCTGTTGGCGAAGGTCGCGTCAGTACCTTTGGCGACCAGGGCGGCGTGCTCGGCCACCGCGTCGCAGAGCGTCGTCACCCAGTCGTTGTCGGCCTTGGCGAAGTCCGACAGCACGTGGCCGTGCACCATCTCCTTGACGCCGGGATGACCGATGCCGAGCCTGACACGGCGGTACTCGTTGCCGATATGCGCCGAGATCGAGCGCAGGCCGTTGTGGCCGGCGATACCGCCGCCGATCTTCACCCGCACCTTGCCCGGCGGCAGTTCGAGCTCGTCGTGAAACACCGTGGTATCGCCAGGCGCGATCTTGAAGAAGCTCGCCGCTTCCTGAACAGCGCGGCCGGAGTCGTTCATGTAGGTCGTGGGCTTGAGCAGGATCACGCGCTCCGTGCCGAGCGTGCCTTCCGAGGTCTCGCCCTGAAAGCGACGGCGCCATGGTGAAAAACCATGACGCCGCGCAATCTCGTCGACGGCCATGAAGCCGATATTGTGCCGGTTACGTGCGTATTTCGCGCCGGGATTGCCGAGCCCAACAAAGAGTCGCATGACGCGGCGCGCCCCTCAGCCAGCACGCGATCAGGGACCGCGCGCCAGCTCTTCTGAAGGATTACTTCTTCTTGTCGCCGCCAGCCGAAGCCTTGGCAGCAGCAGCCGGAGCAGCAGCACCCGCGGCCGGAGCCGCACCTGCCGCCGGAGCAGCAGCACCTGCCGCCGGAGCCGCACCACCAGCAGCAGCCGCAGCTGCGGCCTTCTGCTCTTCGGCGTAGCCGGACGGCGGCACGATGGTGACGAGGGTCGCGTCCTCGCGGGTCAGCGCCTTCACGCCGGCCGGCAGCTTGACATCAGACAGATGCAGCGAGTGACCGATTTCCAGCGCGCCGACGTCGGCCTCGATGTATTGCGGGATATTCTCGACACCGCATTCGAGCTCGATCGCGTGGGCGACGATGTTGACGGTGCCGCCGCGCTTCACGCCGGGCGAACCTTCCGCCTTCACGACATGGAGGGGAACGCTGATGCGGATGGTGGCGCCTTCGCCGAGCCGCATGAAGTCGACATGGATCGGGAAGTCCTTGACCGGATCAAGATGATAGTCGCGCGGAATGACGCGGTGCTTCTTGCCGTCGAGCTCGACGTCCACCAGCGTGGTCAGGAACCGGCCCGCGAGGATGCGCTGGCGCAGTTCACGATCGTCAACCGAGATCGGGAGCGGGGGCTGGTTGTTACCATAGATCACTCCGGGTACGCGCCCGGCGCGACGCTCAGCCCGGGCGGCCCCCTTGCCGCTCTTCGGACGTGCGGTCGCCTTCAATTCCTTGACGGTCGTCGCCATAGTCTAAGTCCTTGTTTTTGCAAAAGTTAATGGGCCGCAGCGCGGCCCATGGCATGGTCCACAGCAAGCCTCCAGGGGTGCGGGGGCCGTGAACGTGGCGGGCTTTTACCCGGAAGATGCGGAAATGACAAGGAAATGCGGGGATTTTTTGCGGGCCGATGTCACCGCCCCCCATCTGTCGTTCCGGGGCGATGCGGAGCATCGAACCCGGAACCTCGAGATTCCCCGGTGCGCAACTGCGCACCTGAGGTTCGCGACTCGTCGCGCCCCGAAATGACGCCGAGGCGCCCTACCCGCCGAGCTTGGCCTCCAGCGCCGCGATACGCGCTTTCAGGGCCT
The DNA here is from genome assembly GCF_022012435.1 of Bradyrhizobium zhengyangense. Classification (GTDB taxonomy): domain Bacteria; phylum Pseudomonadota; class Alphaproteobacteria; order Rhizobiales; family Xanthobacteraceae; genus Bradyrhizobium; species Bradyrhizobium zhengyangense. The sequence goes on along the minus strand of NZ_JAKLUA010000007.1, from coordinate 210,140 downwards.
CGTTCTCCTCGCGCGCCAGACGGGCCATGTCCTTGACGGCCTCGAACTCCTCGCGCTTGACCAGATCCATGTCGCGCAGGAATTTTTCGGCCTGGTTGCGCAGCACCGTATCGAACTCCCGCTTGGCGCCCTGGGCAGCTCCGGCGGCGTCGTTCATCAAGCGGCCGATCTCGTCGAAAAACCGGTTGGTGGTCTGGGTCATGTCGGTCTCCTGATCGGTCTCTTATTAGGTGTCTTATTAGGTCTCTTGGCGGCCCGATAAACTTTGCGCGAACGCGTGAGAGGACAATGGCAATCCGCGGTGGCAGGTTCAAGGGCCGAGCGGCGGTATCCTTGTCATGCCCCGGTTTCCTTGCAATCGTATTCAACGTCCCTGCATAACAAGAATCACAAGGCGGAACGCAAGACATGATCGAGCAGCAGATCGCAATTCCCACCAAGGACGGCCACACCGCGACCTTCATCGTTCATCCCGAGCGCGGCGGACCGTTTCCGGTCATCCTGTTCTACATGGACGCGCCGGCGATCCGCGAAGAGCTGCGCGACATGGCGCGGCGCCTTGCGACCTCGGGCTATTACGTCATGCTGCCGAACCTCTATTACCGCTCGGGCGTGATGGAGCTCGGCGCGCTGCCGGCCGATCCGAACGCACCGGAGCGCAAGCGCATGTTCGCGCTGATGGGCTCGCTCACCATTCCCATGATCATGGACGACACCCGCGCGCTGCTCACCTATGCCGAAGGCCAGACGGCCGCGAACACCAAGATCATCGGCACGGTCGGCTATTGCATGAGCGGCCGCTACGCCGTGAACGCCGCAACGCACTTCCCTGAAAGCGTCAAGGCCGCCGCCTCGGTCTACGGCACGCAGCTTGCGACCGATCAGGCCGACAGCCCGCATCTCGCGGCCGGCAAGACCAAGGCCGAGCTCTATTTCGCCTGCGCCGAGACCGACATCTACGCGCCGACCGAGATCATCGAGAAGGTCAAGCAGGGCATGAGCGGCGCCAAGGCCGAGGTCGAAATCTATCCCGGCACCCATCACGGCTTCGCCTTCCCCAAGCGCCCGGTCTATGACCGCGACGCCGCCGAACGGCACTGGGAGCGCCTTCTGGCGCTCTATCGCCGCAATCTCGTCTAGACATAGAAGGCCTGATGCTTTTCCTGCTGATCGACTTCCCCAAGTTCAAGCCCATCGCCCTCGAGATCGGTCCGTTCGCGATCCGCTGGTACGCGCTCGGCTACATCTGTGGGATCACATTCGGCTGGTTCTATGCGCGCTCGCTGTTGAAGAAGCAGCGCCTGTGGGGCGGGCCGGCGCCGATCTCGCTGGTGCAGATCGACGACTTCATCCTGTGGGTGACACTCGGCATCATCGTCGGCGGACGCACGGGTTACGTGCTGTTCTACAATCTGCCCTTCTTCGTCGAGCATCCGGCCGCCATCTTCAAATTGTGGGAGGGCGGCATGTCATTCCACGGCGGCTTCCTCGGCTGTGTCGTGGCGGTGATGTGGTTCGCCCGGAAGAATGGCATCTCGATCCTGTCGCTGGGCGACATCACCTGCGGCGTCGCGCCGATCGGCATATTCCTGGTGCGGCTGACGAACTTCATCAACGGGGAGCTATGGGGCCGCGCAGCCGACCCGAGCCTGCCCTGGGCCATGATCTTCCCGACCGGCGGCGACGTGCCGCGCCATCCGAGCCAGCTTTACGAAGCGGGCATGGAGGGCCTCCTGCTCTTTACCGTGCTCGCGGTGATGATCCGCCTTGGCGCCTTGAAGCGGCCGGGTCTTATCCTCGGCAGCTTCATCCTGATCTATGGCCTGACCCGCATCGTCGGCGAACATTTCCGCGAGCCGGACGTCCAGCTCGGCTACCTCTGGGGCGGATTAACCATGGGGATGCTGCTGTCGATCCCGATGCTTATTGTCGGCGGCGTACTTATTGTATTGGCAATCAGGCGCGGTGCGCCGAAGCCGGCAACCGCAATTCATTAAATCATTTCGAGACAACAGGTCGTGACCGAACAGTCATTGCTCAACGAGATCAAGGCGCTGATCAAATCCTCAGGCCCCATGCCGGTCTGGCGGTACATGGAGACGTGCCTGATGCATCCGCGCTACGGCTATTATGTTTCGCGCGATCCGCTCGGGCGTGAGGGCGACTTCACCACCTCGCCCGAAGTCAGCCAGATGTTCGGCGAGCTCCTGGGATTGTGGACCGCCTCGGTCTGGAAGCAGATAGGCTCGCCGCAATCCCTGCGGCTGATCGAGCTTGGCCCCGGCCGCGGCACCATGATGGCGGACGCGCTGCGCGCGCTTCGCGTGTTGCCGCCGCTCTATCAGGGGCTCAGCATTCATCTGGTCGAGGTCAATCCAGTGCTGCGCGAGCGGCAGCAGGCGACATTGTCGGGCGTACGCAACAGCATCACCTGGCACGACAGCATCGACGACGTGCCGGAGGGTCCTAGCGTCATCCTCGCCAACGAATATTTCGACGTGCTGCCGATCCACCAGATGGTGAAGCGCGAGGGCGGCTGGCACGAGCGCGTGATCGAGATCGATCCCAACGGCAAGCTCCAGTTCGGCGCGGCAGCCGAGCCGACGCCGCGCTTCGACGTGCTGCTGCCGCCTTTGGTGCGGGCCGCGCCTGTGGGTGCCGTGTTCGAATGGCGGCCCGACACCGAAATCATGAAGCTTGCCACCCGCGTGCGCGACCAGGACGGTGCCGCCCTGATCATCGATTACGGCCATTTGCGCAGCGATGCCGGCGACACCTTCCAGGCCATCGCGCGCCACACCTTCACCGATCCCTTGAAGGCGCCGGGCCAGGCCGACGTCACCGCCCATGTCGACTTTCAGGCGCTGGCGCGGGCAGCCGAGGACGTCGGCGCGCGTGCGCACGGGCCGGTGACGCAAGGCGATTTCCTCAAGCGCGTCGGCATCGACACCCGCGCGGCCGCGCTGATGCAGAAGGCGACGCCCGAAGTTGCCACCGACATTTCCGTGGCGCTGAAGCGGCTGACCGATACCGGACGCAGCGGCATGGGTTCGATGTTCAAGGTGCTCGGCATCTCCGAACCAAGATTGACGGGCCTTGCCGGCCTCAGCGATCTCGAACAGGCCGGAGGCAATTGATGACGCTGACTTCGTCACTGCTGTCGGCAGTGCCCGGCCTGCGCCACGCTTTCTTCACGCGCGAGGGCGGCGTCTCGACCGGCATCTATTCCGCGCTGAACGGCGGGCTCGGCTCCAACGACGATCAGGCCCTCGTCGCCGAGAACCGCCGCCGCATGGCCGAGCATGTCGGCGTCGCGGCCGATCGCTTCGTCAGCCTGCACCAGATCCACTCGCCAGACGTGCTCGTCGCCGATGCGCCGTGGCCGAGCGGGCCGCGGCCGAAGGGCGATGCGATGGTGACCAGAACGCCGGGCATCGCGCTCGGCGTCTCCACCGCCGATTGCGGTCCGGTGCTGTTCGTCGATCCCAATGCGCGGGTCATCGGCGGCGCCCATGCCGGCTGGAAAGGTGCGCTGACGGGCGTGCTGGAATCCACCATTGCGGCGATGGAGAAGCTCGGTGCCACACGCAGCGGCATCATCGCCGCGATCGGGCCCTTGATCCGCCAGGACAGCTACGAGGTCGGCAACGAGTTCGTGGCGCGCTTTATCGAGTCAGATGCCGAGAACGCCGTCTTCTTCATTCCATCGGTGCGCGAAGGCCACGCGATGTTCGACCTCGCCGGCCTCATTCGCAAGCGCCTGGAAGCTGCCGGCGTTCTGATGATCGACGACCTTGGTCTCGACACCTACGCCGACGAACGCTTCTTCAGCTATCGCCGCTCGGTGCATCGCAAGGAGCCGGACTACGGCCGGCACATTCACGCGATCGCGCTGGAGGGGTGAACACAACAGAAACCCCGTGTCATTCCGGGGCGATGCGAAGCATCGAACCCGGAATGACGGCGTCATCTGTGTCTCCCCTGCCCTAGACCTTAATCGATTTTAACGATATCGCTGCCCTCAATGAGGGAAGCGTCATCCAACTTGCGCCGTGCGGGCTCGCGCGTGCTGGCGGTTATGCTGCTGGCAGCAGCGACGGCGCTGGCCGGCTGCGCCGGCGGCAACGCGCCCGCCAATTCCTATGCGATGGCGGCGCCGAGCGCCGGCTCCGGGGCGACGGTCGCTTTCGAATCGATCGACGGACCGCCGCCGCAGGTGTTCGACCGCATGGTCGGCGTGCTCGACACCGAATCCAAGCTGCGCAGCCTCTCGATCGTTTCTCGCGAGGGGACGGCTGCCTACCGCGTGCGCAGCTACCTCTCCGCCCAAATCGTGCGCGGCAAGACCGTGATCGCCTGGGTCTGGGACGTCTACGACGCCAACCAGCAGCGGGCGCTGCGCCTCTCCGGTGAGGAACCAACGGCGGCCAAGGGCGGTAAGGATCCGTGGGCTGCCGCTGATGACCTCGTGCTGCGCAGGATCGCCCAGGCCGGATTCAGCGGACTTTCCAATATGATCAACGGGACGCCTGACGCGCCGGGCTCGGTTCCGGGCCTGCGCGGCCCCGCGGTCGCAAGCGTGACGCCTGAGGCTCCGGCGCCGGACATGCCGGTGACGGCACTTGGCTACGCCCAGCGATAACCTCCGCGAGACCACGGGTTCAAGTCCCGACCAAGTCCTAACCAAGTCCTGGCCAAGCCGTTGGCCCGACTCAGGATTTTCAGAGGGAAAACGTAGCATCCCGGGTTGCCAGTGCGGCCTCTCGCCTGATATTTCCTCGCCCGTCGTAACCGTGCTGCCAGTGGGTATTCTCTGATGTTGAACGTCGTATCCAGCAAAGCGCGGGAGGAAGCGTCCATGTCGGCCAAGAACGGCTCCATCAAGCTTGTCGCCGGCAACTCCAATCCGGCTCTCGCCCAGGCCATCGCGCAGGGCCTCAACGTGCCGCTGACCAAAGCGGTGGTCCGGCGCTTCGCCGACATGGAGATCTTCGTCGAGGTCCAGGAGAACATCCGCGGCTCGGATGCCTTCATCATCCAGTCGACCTCGTTTCCGGCGAACGACAATCTGATGGAGCTGCTGATCATCACCGACGCGCTGCGCCGCTCATCGGCGCGCCGCATCACCGCGGTGATCCCCTATTTCGGCTATGCCAGGCAGGACCGCCGTTCCGGCTCGCGCACGCCGATCTCGGCCAAGCTCGTTGCCAACCTGATCACCCATGCCGGCGTCGACCGCGTCATGACGCTCGATCTGCATGCCGGCCAGATCCAGGGCTTCTTCGATATCCCGACCGACAATTTGTTCGCTGCGCCGGTGATGGTGCGCGACATCCGCGAACGTTTCGACCTCGGCAAGGTGATGGTGGTCTCGCCCGACGTCGGCGGCGTGGCCCGCGCCCGCGGCCTCGCCAAGCGCATCAACACCCCGCTCGCGATCGTCGACAAACGCCGCGAACGTCCGGGTGAGTCCGAAGTCATGAACGTGATCGGCGACGTCTCCGGTTATAGCTGCATCCTGGTCGACGACATCGTCGATTCCGGCGGCACGCTGGTGAACGCAGCCGATGCGCTGATCGCCAAGGGCGCCAAGGAGGTCTACGCCTACATCACCCACGGCGTGCTCTCCGGCGGCGCGGCCGCCCGCATCGCCGGCTCGAAGCTGAAAGAGCTCGTCATCACCGACTCGATTCTGGCGACGGACGCGGTGACTAAGGCGCCGAACATCCGCACGCTGCCGATCGCCAGCCTGATCTCGGATGCGATCGCGCGCACCGCGGCGGAAGAGTCCGTGTCGAGCCTGTTCGACTGAACTCGATCTTGTAGGGTGGGTTAGCCATGCGGACTGCGCGAAGCGCGGACCGCAAGGCGTAACCCACCTCTTTTGTCTGCGCGGAAGCGCACAGTGGTGGGTTACGCCTTCGCTAACCACCCTACGATCTCACGCTACGACCTCAGCGCTCTGACGCGCCGCAGCACGCCCCGCCCCACGGGTTGTTGCCGGCTGCCGCCCATGACATCATCGTGATCTGAGTCATCTCTGCCCTCTGGATGCCTGATGCCCCGCCGGAAATTTGCTTGGGAAAAACTGTCGGATGACGAGTTGCTCCAGCAGCGCCTCTCCAGCCTGAGGGTTACGGTCGAAGGCACCTGGCTCGAGGATTGTGTCGCCACGCTCCACGAAGAGCTCGAAGAGCGCGGCATCCGGCTGCGGCCGCACACATGGATCTCGAGCGAGTGGTTCAGTCCGGGAGATGTGCCCGGGATCGCGATCCCGTTCTATCTCGCTCATCCACGCCTGATGAAGCTCGAGAAGAAGATGATGTTCGACGTCGAGGGCGGCACCTGGCGCGAGTGCATGGCCATCCTCCGCCACGAGGCCGGCCATGCGCTGCAGCACGGCTTCCAATTACAGCGGCGCCGGCGCTGGCAGCAGCTGTTCGGCCCGTCCTCAAAGCACTATCCGCGCTACTACCGACCCAATCCGGCGAGCCGACGCTACGTCCAGCATCTGCGGCTGTGGTACGCGCAGAGCCACCCGGACGAGGATTTCGCCGAGACCTTTGCGGTGTGGCTGCGACCGCGCTCGAACTGGCGAACGCGATATGCCGGCTGGCCGGCGCTGAAGAAGCTCGAATATGTCGACGAACTGATGGGCGAGATCGCGGGAAAACGTCCGCTGATCACGACGCGCGAGCGCATCGATCCCCTCAGCAAGCTGAGCCAGACGCTCGAAGACCACTACAAGAAGAAGCAGGCGTTCTACGCTTTCACGCCACCGAAGACCTACGACCGCGACCTCTCGCGGCTGTTTTCCGCCGATCCACGGCATCATCGCTCGAAGCCCGCTTCGAGCCTGATCAGGCGGCACCGCGCCCAGATCAGGCAGCTGGTGGCGCGATGGACCGGCGAGAACCAGCTCACGCTCGATGCCGTGCTCGACGACATGATCTCCCGCTGCCGCGAGCTCGACCTGCGCGCGGTGGGATCCGAACAGAAGCTCGTTCTCGATTTCACCGTCCTCGTGACCGCCAAGACGATGCACGCGCTGTTCGGCCCGTCTCGGCGCAAATGGATCGCGCTATGAGACGACTCCGTATTCTCGTGCTGATGCATCCGGACTTCGTGCCGCCGGACTCTTCCGACGGCTACACGCCGCAGGAAATCAACAACTGGAAAACGGAATACGACGTCGTCAGCACCTTGCGCGCAGCCGGACATGAGGTCCGTCCGCTCGGCGCGCAGGAGGAGATCAGGCCGATCCGCGAAGCGATCGAGGAGTTCAAGCCGCACGTGGTCTTCACGCTGCTGGAGGAGTTCCACTACAACGTCGCCTACGACCAGCACATCGCCAGCTATCTCGAGCTGATGAAGGTGCCCTATACCGGGTGCAATCCGCGCGGCCTGATTCTGGCGCGCGGCAAGGACCTGTCCAAGACGCTGGTGCATCACCGCCGCATCGCCGCACCTGCCTTCGCCGTCTTCCCGATGCGCCGCAAGGTGAAACGGCCGAAACATCTTGCGCTGCCGCTGATCGTCAAGGCTCTCAACATGGATGGCTCCTTCGGCATCTCGCAGGCCTCCATCGTCGATACCGACGAGAAGCTCGCAGAACGCGTCGCCTTCATCCACGAGCGGGTCGAGACCGCCGCGATCGCCGAGCAGTTCATCGAGGGACGCGAGCTCTATGTCGGCGTGCTCGGCAACAACCGGCTGCGCGTGCTGCCGGTCTGGGAATTGAAATTCGGCAGCATGGGCGGGCGCAGCTCACGGCACATCGCCACCGAAAAAGCCAAGCACGACACCGACTATCAGGAGCGCGTTGGCATCGTCGACGGGCCGGCGAAGGACCTTGCACCCGAAGTCACCGCACGCATCCAGCGCGCCGCCAAACGCATCTACCGGGCGCTAGGCCTCGATGGCTACGCGCGCATCGATTTTCGTCTCGCCGCCGATGGCACACCGTACTTCATCGAAGCCAATCCCAACCCCGAGATCGCCAAGAGCCAGGAGTTCGCCACGGCGGCCCAGCACGACGGGCTGAAGTACAAGGATCTGCTCCATCGCATCCTGACGCTCGGGATCAGCCGGGCGAAGGCGGGCGTGTCGCTGGGGTAAACGCTGGAGATGCTTGCGCAGCTATCGTAAGGCGGGCAAAGGCGCAAAGCGTCGTGCCTACGGTCTTTGTCTGCGATGAAGAATTGCGGGCACGCTGCGCTTTGCCCACCCTACGGCACCTAACCCGCTTCAGCCTTTGCGCTCACCACGCCGGCAAACGACTTGAAGAATTCTCCCGCAAGCTTCGTCGCGGTCGAGTTGATCAGTCGCGCTCCCAACTGGGCGAGCTTACCGCCGATCTGCGCGTCGACGTCGTAGTGCAGCACGGTGACGTCGGCGCTCTCGGACTCCAGCCGCACCAGTGCGCCGCCCTTGGCAAAGCCGGCGACTCCGCCCGAGCCTTCGCCGGAGATGCGATAGGAGTTGGGCGGATCGAGATCGGACAAGATCACCTTGCCGCTGAACGTCGCCTTCACCGGGCCGACCTTGAAGATCACGGTGGCGGTCATCTCGTTCGGCGCGGTCACCTCGAGCGACTGGCAGCCGGGGATACACTGCTTCAGCACGGCGGGATCGTTCAGCGCCGCCCACACCTCTTCGCGTGACGCGGGAATGCGCTGGCTGTCGTTCATCTGCATGATCGGTATCTCACTTTCTGCTTGCTGACTGATTGGCCGCGCGCTGACCGCGTCGCCGCTCCACGGTGATCTCGGCGAGGATCGACATCGCGATCTCTTCCGGCGTGATGGCGCCGAGATCGAGCCCGGCCGGCGCCTTGAAATCGTCGATCGCCGCAGCGCTGGCGCCTTCCGACATCAGCTTGGCGCGCAGCGATGCCATCTTGCGGCGGCTGCCGACGAAGGCGTGATAACAGGCCTTGGTTGCGATCGCGGCGCGTAAGGCAGCTTCGTCGCCCTTACCCTGCGTCGAGACCACCACGAAGCGCTTGGCGTCATTGAGTTCACCGAGCTGGTAGCCATCGATGATCGCATCGGCGTCGGGTTGCGCCGTGAGCTCGGCGGCGGGCGCGGCCAGCGTGACGTGATAGCCGAGCACGCGCGCCTGGGCTGCGAGCGACAGCGCCACCGGACTTGCGCCAAGGATGACAAGCGAGGGATGCGGCAGCACCGGCTCGACGAAAATATCCATGGTGCCCTTGCTGGGGCACATGTTGCTGGCGAAGCGGATGCCGTCGCGGCTCTCGCCCGCGCTGACACCGAGCTCGGCCAGCAGGTTTTCCGGTTGCACCGACACCATGCGCGGCTCGCCGTCGGCCAGCGCCTCGCGCGCCGCCTTCAGCACCGCGCCCTTGGCGCAGCCGCCGCCGATCCAACCCGCGACGATGGTGCCGTCGGCCGCGATGATCGCCTTGGCGCCAGCCTTCGCCGCGGTCACCGACACCGTCCGCACCACCGTCGCGAGCACGAAGGCGCGCTCCGCAGCCTTCATCTGGGCGACGATATCCAGCACCTCGGCATGAGCGGTCATCGACATGTCCCTCAGAGTTTTGCCAGATAGGGCTCGAGCGCGCGCAGGCCTTGCAGCGAATTCGCGGGCGCGTAGAGATCGAGATGCGGCAGCGCCGCTTTGATACCGCGCGCCTCGGGCGCATAGCCCTCCCAGGCCATCATCGGATTGAGCCAGACGATGCGGCGGCAGCGCCGGTGCAACGCCGCCATCTCGCGACCGAGCAGCGCGGCATCGCCGGTTTCGTACCCATCGGACACGATCATGACGCAGCTGCGCGAATGGATGACGCGCGAAGCGTGCCAACGGTTGAAGGTCTGCAGGCTCTCACCGATTTTCGTGCCGCCGCCCGCGCCCTGCGCCATGATCGAGAGACGGTCCAGCGCGCGGCTCGCGTCTCGCTCCTTCATAGCATCGGAGACATAGGCGAGGCGCGTGTGAAACAAGAACGCCTCCGCCTCGCGGAATTGGTCGAGCACGCCGTGAATGAAGCGCAGGAACACGCTAGTGTACATGCTCATCGAGCCCGAGGCATCGAGCAGCACGATCAGCCGCAGCGGCTTGTGCTTGCGCTGCCGCTTGACCAGGCTGATCGGCACGCCGCCATGGCTGATGTTGCGATGAATGGTGCGCCGGAGATCGAGTCGGTAGCCGCGCCGGCGCGCCAGATCGCGTCGGGTCAGGCGCGTGCGCATCGCCTTCGCGAGCTGCGCGGCGGCTTCGTGCGCCTGCGCGACCTGATCAGGATCGCTGAGCTTTCGGAAATCGACCTCCGCCAAATTCTCCGCACGCGAGGCGCCCTCCATGCGACCTTCGCCGGAGCGGCCTTCGGGCGCATCGTCGGATGACGGAAGCTGGTCGGTGACGGACTGGTTGCCGCCCTGCTCGGCCGATTTGTCTTGCAGGCTCTTCAGCGACGGATTGCTGGCGCCCGGCGTTGATCCCATGGTGCGAGACCGCGAGCGCACGCGCTTGCCGAGCCAGAACGCATCAAACAGCCCGTCGAACTTGTCCCAATCGGACTTCCGCGCCGAGAAGAGATGCTTGAACGCCGCGCGCAGCAGCCCCGGCTTCGTTGCATAACCGGCCGACATCAGCGTCGCCGCATCCTGCCCTTCGGCGAGCCCGACGCGAAAGCCAGCGTCGCGGAGCGTGCGCAGGAACGCGGCAAGCCGTGCGGACACGAGCTTGGAGACCTCGTTGAGATCATCGTATCCAGGGCTGGAGCCGCAGCAGCTCATGCAACCTTCCCCAGCAGGCGCTGCGTCACCTCGGGCGTGACGCGGGCGCGGTCCTCGTGGGTCTTCAAGAGACAAACCAGTGTCTCATGAACGATCTCCGGAGCATCATGGAGATCGCGAACATCAAGCCCGACGAGGGCGGCCACCCAGTCCAGCGTCTCGGCGACACCGGGGACCTTTCGCAGCTCTTCCTTGCGCACGCCTTCGACCATGCGCGCGATCTGGAGCGACAGCGACGGGCTGGCACCTGCGACCCGCGCCAGGATGATGCGGGTCTCGCGGTCGACATCGGGATAGTCGACGTAGTGATAGAGGCAACGGCGGCGCAGCGCGTCGGAGAGTTCGCGCGTGCCGTTCGAGGTCAGCACCACATGCGGGATCGTGACTGCTGGAATGGTGCCGAGCTCGGGGATCGAGACCTGGAAGTCGGACAGCAGCTCGAGCAGGAATGCTTCGAACTCGTCATCAGCGCGGTCGATCTCGTCAATCAACAGCACCGGCGCCTTCCGCCGACGGATCGCCGCGAGCAAGGGACGCTCCAGCAGATATTTTTCGGAGAACACCTGGTCCTCGATGCTGTCAGTGCCGCGATGGGCCTGGATCGCCAATAGCTGGCGCTGGTAGTTCCACTCATAGAGCGCGGATGACTGGTCGAGGCCCTCGTAGCATTGCAGCCGGATCAGCTCGGTCGCGTGTACCTTCGCCAGCGCCTTCGCCACCTCGGTCTTGCCGACGCCGGCCTCGCCCTCGAGCAGCAGCGGCCGCCGCAACAGCTGCATCAGCGAGATCGCAGTCGCGAGGTCCGCATCGGCGATGTAGCCCGATGCGGCCAGCGCTTGCGCGATCTCGTCACGGTTCTTCATGTAACCTCTCCGTCGTTCCGGGACGGTCCGTAGGACCGAACCCGGAACCTCGAGATTCCGGGTTCGCCTCTTCGAGGCGCCCCGGAATGACGAACCGACCCACTAAGCCACCGCCCCCAGATCCTTCGCCGCCCTCCAGTTGCGCCAGAAATCATGCGGCATCTGGATGTGCGTGCTCCCCAGGAACGAGAACGCGTCGTTGACGGCATTGGAGAAGGCCGGCACGCCGCCGACATTCGGGCTTTCGCCAACGCCCTTGGCGCCGATCGGGTGATGCGGCGACGGAGTGACGGTGAAGTCGGTCTCCCAATGCGGCGTCTCCACCGCGGTCGGCATGAAGAAGTCCATGAACGAGCCGGTGACCACGTTGCCGGTGTCGTCGTAGCGGATCTCCTGGCCCATCGCGATCGCGAAGGCCTCGGTGAGGCCGCCGTGCACCTGCCCCTCGATGATCATCGGATTGATGCGGGTGCCGCAATCATCGAGCGCATAGAAGCGCCTGACCTTGTACACGCCGGTATCGACGTCGATGTCCATCACGCAGAGATACGCGCCGAACGGATAGGTCATGTTGGGCGGATCGTAATAACTGACCGCCTCCAGCCCGGGCTCCATGCCCGGCGGCACTGAGTTATAGGCCGCCCAGCAGATATCCTTCATCGACATGAATTTTTCCGGCAGGCCCTTCACCCGGAAGCCGTCGATGTCGAATTCGAGGTCATCCTCGTGGACCTCGAGCTTGTAGGCCGCGATCATCTGCGCCTTGGCCTTGATTTTTCGTGCAGCCATGGCGATCGCAGCGCCCGCCACCGGCGTCGAGCGCGACCCGTAGGTGCCGAGCCCGTAAGGCGCTGTGTCCGTGTTACCCTCCTCGACCATGATGTTGTCAGCGGGTATGCCGATCTCGGTCGCGATGATCTGGGCCCAGGTGGTCTCGTGGCCCTGACCCTGGCTCTTGGTACCCATCCGCGCGATGCCCGCACCGGTCGGATGCATGCGGATCTCGCAGGAGTCGAACATCGCGATGCCCAGGATGTCGCAGTTCTTCGACGGACCGGCACCGACGATCTCGGTGAAGAATGAGACGCCGAGCCCCATGATCTCGCGGGTCTCGCCGCGCTTGAACGCGGCCCGCTTCTCCGCCTGCTCCTTCCGGAGCGCGGCGTAGCCGGTGGTCTCCATCATCTTGCGCATGGCGGTGTGGTAGTCGCCGGAATCGTATTCCCAGCCCAATGCCGAGTGATACGGAAACTGCTCCGGCTTGATGAAGTTCTTCAGCCGCAGCTCAGCCGGATCCATGTTGAGCTTTTGCGCCAGAATATCCATGGCCCGCTCGATGCAATAGGCCGCCTCCGTGACGCGGAACGAGCAACGGTAGGCGACGCCACCGGGCGCCTTGTTGGTGTAGACGCCGTCCACCGCCAGATGCGCGGTCGGGAAGTCGTAGGAGCCGGTGACGATGTTGAAGAAACCGGCCGGCCATTTCGACGGGTCTGCGCAGGCGTCGAACGCGCCGTGATCGGCAAGCACGTGCACGCGAAGGCCCGTGACTTTGCCGTCCTTGCTCGCGGCGATCTCGGTCGTCATGTGATAATCGCGCGCGAACGAGGTCGCGGTCAGGTTCTCGATGCGGTCCTCGACCCATTTCACCGGCTTGCCAGTGACGATGGAGGCCACGGCCGCGCAGATGTAGCCGGGATAGGCACCGACCTTGTTGCCGAAACCGCCGCCGATATCGGGCGCAATCACATGGATCTTCTGCTCCGGCAGTTTTGCGATCAGCGACACCACGGTACGAATCACATGCGGGGCTTGGAAGGTGCCATAGATTGTCAGCTCGCCCTTGATCTTGTCGAAAGAGCAGACGCACTGGCAGGTCTCCAGCGGCGACGGATGGGTGCGGTGATAGGAGATCATCTCCTTGATCGTCACCTCGGCCTTCTTGAAGGCGGCATCCGTCAGTTCCTTGTCGCCGACGCTCCACTCGAAGATGTGGTTGTGGTGCTTGCGCGGGCCGTGCGCGCCTGATGTCTTGCCGGCAAGATCTTCGCGCAGCACCGGCGCATCCTTGTCCATCGACTTGAAGGGATCGACCAGCGGCGGCAGCGGCTCGTATTCGACGATCACCTTGTTGATGCCGTCATCGGCAGCGTAGCGGTCGGTGGCAACGACGAAGGCGACCTCCTGGTTCTGGAACAGCACCTTACCGTCGGCCAGAACCATCTGCACGTCGCCCGCGAGGGTCGGCATCCAGGCGAGGTTGACGGTCTTCAGCGTCTCGGCAGTGATCACCGCGAGCACACCAGGCACCTTCAGTGCCTCGCTATCGTCGATCTTCTTGACGCGCGCATGCGGATGCGGCGAGCGGACGAAGTCGCCATGCAGCATGCCCGGGAGCTTGACGTCGTCGACGTAGTTGCCCTTGCCCTGCGTGAAGCGGATATCCTCGACGCGCTTGCGCTTGCAGCCCATGCCTTCGAGTGCGGCGGAGCGTTGTTCCCGCGTGGGAGTGAGGTCATTCATTCTGCCGCCTCCTGGAATTCCACGCCGTTGATCTTGGCGCTCGCGTACTGGATTGCCTTGACGATGTTCTGGTAGCCGGTGCAGCGGCAGATATTGCCTGATATGCCCATGCGGATTTCCGCCTCGCTCGGCGAAGGATTCTCCTTCAGCAGCCGATGCGCGCGCACGATCATGCCGGGCGTGCAGAAGCCGCATTGCAGCCCGTGCATCATGCGGAAACCTTCCTGCAGCGCCGACAGCGTGCCGTCGGCGTTCGCGATGCCTTCGATCGTGATGATGTCGGAGCCGTCGGCCTGCACCGCGAACATCGTGCAGGACTTCACCGACATGCCGTCGATGTCGACGGTGCAGGCGCCGCAATGCGTGGTCTCGCAGCCGATATGGGTGCCGGTCATCTGCAGGTTCTCGCGGATGAAGTGCACCAGCAGCGTGCGCGGCTCGACGAGGCCTTCGACCTCGGCGCCGTTCACCTTCATGGTGACGTGTGTTTTGGCCATTGGTCCCCTCCTCTATTTCGCGATGGCGGCGGCGCGCTGGAGCGCCCGCGTCACCATGATGCCGCCGACATGCTTTCGGTATTCGACCGGACCGCGCGCATCGGCAGCCGGCGCCATAATTGCCGAGGCCGCAGCAGCGGCTTTTTTCAGCGTGGCCGCATCGAGGCTCGTTCCGATCACCGCCTTGGCGGCATCGATGGCGAGCAGCGGCGTCTCGTGAACATTGGTGAGACCGATCGCGCAGGTCACGACCTTGCCGCCGGACATAGTGAGGACGACTGCGGCAGCGGCCGTCGCGTAGTCGCCGACCTTGCGCTTGAGCTTTTCGTAGGCGTAGCCGTGCCCGGCCGCCGGCACGGGTACCGAGACGGAGGTAAGGATTTCACCAGGCTCAAGCGCGGTGAAGTAGGCGCCCTGGTAGAAGTCAGCGGCCGCAACGTCCCGGGTGCCGCCGGGACCTTCGAGGCGATAGGTCGCCTCCAGCGTCATCATCAGCGCCGGCATGTCGTTGCCGGGATCGCCATTGGCGACATTGCCGCCGATCGTGCCGCGGTAGCGCACCTGCGGGTCGGCGATCAGCAGCGCGGCCTCGTGCAGGATTGGCATCGCCTTCGCGACCTCGTCGGAGGCCAGCAGCTCGTGCTGGGTGGTCATCGCGCCGATGATCAGATTGTTGCCGTTACGGCTGATGCCCTTGAGGGCGGCGATGCCGTGCAGATCGACCAAATGGGCGGGGGTGGCGAGCCGAAGCTTCATCATCGGCACCAGGCTGTGCCCGCCGGCCAGCGGCCGCGCCTCCTCGCCGAGGTCTGACAAGAGTTTGACGGCATCGGCGACGCTCGCCGGCCGGTGATAGCTGAATGAGCCCGGGATCATCATCTCCTCCCCTGATCGTCTCTGCGCGTGACGGCGCCGACGTTGGAGGAAACGGTCTCTCCGGACCGAACTGCCCGCAATCGTTCGGGCACAAGCGCGGGCTTTTTGCACGAATTGCGGGTGGCAACGCACGAATTGCGTCAGCTTGGGCGACGTATGACGGCGCTACACCTGCCGCCGGCTCGCCAGCCCGAGCCGGGCCTTCACCTCGGCGATCTTGGCCCGGCTCACGGGCACCCGATGCGGCGACGGGCCGTCGAGCTCGAGCACGGCGCCATCGCCCTCTTTCCGGACCAGGGCGACATGGGGAATGGCGACGATATGGCTGCGGTGCACCCGCAGGAACAGCGAGGGATCAAGCTGCGCCTCGGCCTCCGAGATCGACCACGGGCACATCCGCTCCCGCGTGCCGTCATGGACGCGTGTGTAATGCGCATCCGCCCGGACGCTGCGGACGCTCGCGGTGTCGATGAAGTGCGTGCCGTCGGCACTCTCGACCGGCAGTCGGGGAACCGGCGCGCGCGGCGGCTGACCGAGACCGCCGAGCGGCGCCATCGGGCGTGGCGATGCGCTTGCGGCCAGAAGCGGCTCGGCGCTAACAGGCGCGACAGCGGACGGCTCCGCAGCGACGGGCGCCTGCCGCCGCGAGTCCGGAACGAGCGATAGCAGGAAGCCTGCTGCGATGACGAAGCACAGCACCGCAACGACGATCGACAGGATTTGCTGCGACGCGGCAAGACCGCCGCCATGGTGATGCGCCGCATCGGTCAGCGGCTCGAAATGCATGCCCAGCATCGCAGTGTAATGCATGCCGGAGACGGCAATGCCGAAAGCAATGGAGCTAACGATCAGCCGAACGCCTTCCTGCTGCGCCAGGAAGGCGCGCAGGCCGCCATAGGCGGTGACGATGGCAACCACGACCGAGAGCAGCACCATCGAGGGGTCATGCACGATGCCGAACGAGCCAGCCAACCCATGAATGCCGACGTAATGCATGCTGGCGATGCCGACGCCGAGCAGCACGGCAGACGACGCCACGCGTTTCAGCGTGGGCTCGCCGATCGAAACAAAGAAGAGCGAGATGCCGACCACCAGCGCGCAGATCAGGAACGAGATGATGGTGGGAAGGACGAGATAGACCGTATCTGGCGGCAGTGGTGCGGCCAGCATGCCGACGAAATGCATGGTCCAGATACCGACCGCCAGAAACGCGGCCGCCCCCGCGAGCAGGACGCGGTTGCTGACGCCGGGCGTGTTGCGGATGCGAGCAGCAAGCGCAAAGCCGGTATAGCCACCCAGACTCGCGATCGCCACTGACAGCGCGACGAGAAAGGGATCGTGTCCTTCGAACATGATCTTGCCGGCCGCCCGTCTCCACGGCACGGCCTCCTCCCGCCGCCGACTTTATAGGGACGGCGACGGGATTGACAATCAGCGGCGTGTGAGCGGACCTTTACACAATTCCCGCCGCGACCTGGCCGCGCAGGCGCTCGAGGCCGAGCAGCGTCTCCGCACAGGCGGCCGCGACCTCGACGCCCTTGATCGCAAAGTGCCTGCGGAAGAAATCGTAGTGCACTTCGGTCTCGTGGAATTGCTGGGGCGTCAGCACGGCCGAGAACACCGGGACCTCGGTGCGGAGCTGCACGTCCATCAGCGCCTTGATCACGGTGTCGGCGACGAATTCGTGGCGATAGATGCCACCGTCAACGACCAGGCCTGCCGCAACGATCGCGGTGTAGCGCCGCGTCTTGGCGAGGACCTGCGCATGCAACGGGATCTCGAACGAGCCCGGCACCTCGAACACGTCGACATGGGTGAGATGGCGTGCCTCGGCTTCTTTCATGAAGGCGATGCGGGCTTCCGCGACGACGTCGCGGTGCCAGCAGGCCTGCACGAAGGCCACCCGCTGCGGTTTTGCAAAACGCGGATGCTCGGTCGCGGGGCCTTGCGGAACCGGCGGCTGTGTCTGGGAAGTATCGGTCTGGGGATCTTGCAACATCTGATTCATGGCTTTCCTTCAAGGGACCAGAATCAGGGCACACGGAACGACAAACAGCCGCACCTTGCGATGCGTCTGCCACCGACCGTTCTCTTTCATCCGGACTTTAACCGTCGGCTTCGGAGTTGCACCGAATCTGCTGACCCTTCCCGTCAGTCAAAGACCTTGGGGAAGGCGCTCGCGGGCTCAGGCCTTTCGGCCCTTACCGCCGGTGGGGACTTTCACCCCGCCCTGAGAACATCGGCCGCCCGGGATTGAGCGACCTGAGCGGAAATATGCCGCCAGTCCGGGGCCGCAAGCAAGCGAGTTCCGCAGCAAAAACCGCATGGTCCCATGCCGCCAGGGCGGTGCGGCCCTCGCGCAGTGGAATTAACGATTGGATTCCGGTTTGTTCTCAATCGTTAACAATTGTGGCCGAGATGAGCTGTGGACGAACGAGTCATGGCTTGTGGACGGACTCGCGACCCAGTTGCGCAGATTCCGCAAATCACATCAGTTGATCCGCGACAAGCCCGCGCTGGTCCCGGGATCGCAACAGCGACTCCCGGGGATCGCCTTAAGCGAAATTGAGGAAGCGCGCGCCGGACCAACCGCGTGCGTATCAAAGACAACAAGAAGGCAAGAGGTCGAGACGGCATGTCCCTGCTCGAAGGTACCATCGATTCCCGAAATCACCCGCTTGCGGTGGTCGAGGATATCGCTGCCAGCAACAACTGGCCGTTCGAACGCTCCGGCGAGGACGAGCTGACCATTGTCTCGAAGGGGCAATGGACTGACTACCAGATCTCCTTCACCTGGATGGGTGAAATCGAGGCACTGCATCTGGCCTGCGCTTTCGACATGAAGATTCCTGCCGCGCGACGGGGCGAGGTGCAGAAGCTCGTTGCTGCGGTCAACGAGCAATTGTGGATCGGCCATTTCGATCTCTGGACCAACACCGGCATGATCATGCACCGTCAGGCCCTGGTGCTGCCGGGTGGCCTCACCGCCTCGACCGCGCAATGCGAAGCCATGCTCGCCGGCGCGATCCACGCCTGCGAGCGCTACTTCCCGGCGTTCCAGTTCGTGGTGTGGGCGGGCAAGACCACAGCGCAGGCGATGGACGCGGCGATGTTCGATACGGTGGGCGAGGCGTAGGTCTCAAGAAGTGGGGGGCCGCAGCTCCCTCGCATCGTCCCGGCGAAGGCCGGGATCCATACTGCGTGATTCATCTTGTGGCACGCGGCTTGTTGCCAACGCCTTCGTCCACTAGAACCCCCTGTGGTTATGGGTCCCGGCCCCCCGTGCGCAATCGCGCACTAGGCCGGGACGACACCTTTTGTTTGGGTGACTACAGTGGCAAACAGCACTCTCCAAAATATCACCGGCACCATCCTGCTCGCCGGCGCCGGCAAGATGGGCGGCGCGATGCTGACCGGATGGCTGGCGGGCGGGCTCGATCCGGGCCGCATCGCCGTGGTCGAACCGCATCTCTCGCCTGAGATCACCGCGCTCGCCGCCAAGGGCGTTGCGCTCAATCCAGATGCGAAGGCAGCAGGCTTTGTTGATACGATGGTCGTCGCCGTGAAGCCGCAGATGTTTCGCGAGGCAGGCGCGAAGCTGAAATCATTCGTCTCGGACAAGACGTCGGTGGTCTCGATCATGGCGGGAACCACGATCGCCGCGCTCGAAGAGGTTTGCGGCGGCGCCGTGGTGCGCGCGATGCCGAACACACCGGCCGCGATCGGCCGCGGCATCACGGTCGCGGTCGCTGCAAAGAACGTCAGCGCCGCACAGCGCGCGGTCGCCGATGCATTGCTGCGCGCCACCGGCTCGGTCGAGTGGGTCGAAGATGAAAGCCTGATGGATGCGGTGACCGCCGTCTCCGGCTCCGGGCCCGCTTATGTATTCCTGCTCGCCGAAGAGCTTGCGCGGGCCGGCGTGGAGGCGGGATTGCCGGAAGCGCTGGCGACCAAGCTCGCGCGCGAGACGGTCGCCGGCTCCGGCGAGCTGCTGCACCAGTCGGATCTTCCCTCCGCGACGCTGCGCCAGAACGTCACCTCGCCCGGCGGCACCACGGCTGCCGCCCTCGGCGTGCTGATGGGCGAGCCCGGCTTGCGCGATCTGATGATCCGCGCCATCGCGGCCGCGACAAAGCGATCGAAGGAGCTCGCGAAGTAAGCAGGTGCGGTAGGGTGGGCAAAGGCGCAAAGCGCCGTGCCCACCATTCCTTTGTGGTGGATAAAGATCGTGGGCACGCTTCGCTTTGCCCACCCTACGGCACTACAGCATCGCGCCCTTGGCTAAGCCCCGAGCCGCTTGTTGAACATCTCGACGTTGACGAGCCCGCGCGCATGGCGGCCTTCGCCGAGCTTGCGCGCGCCTTCGAACGCTTCGACCTCGAAACGGATCACGCGGCGCTCGACTGCGATCACTTTCGCCGTCGTCCGCACCGTCGCGCCGACGAGGGCGGCCGCGAGATGGCGGATGTCGACCTCGGTACCGACAGTGACCCAGCCCGGCTGGAGCGCTGAGCGGATCGCATCGCCCGACGTCATCTCCATTTCCAGGATCATCATCGGGGTCGCATAGACCATCGGCATGCCGGGCACGAAATGCCCGACCGTGCGCTCGGCCGGCACCACCAGCGTACGCTCGGCGCTCATGCCGATCTGGATGAAATCGCGTGCGTCCATCGTGCCTCACACACGGTGTCGTCCCGGACAAGCGAAGCGCCGATCCGGGACCCATAGCCGCAGCATTAGTTTTGCTAAGACTCGGAGTTACCAGCGCCCCCACAACCACTCCCTGCGGCTATGGGTCCCGGCTTTCGCCGGGACGACGGCGGTGAATGCCGTGCTAGCGCCAGCTTACTTCTTCGCCGCGGCTGCGCGTTCCACGAACGTCTTGCCGCCCTTCATCTTGTGGCGGAGCGGGGCTTCGTTGATCTGGATGACGACGGCATCGGCGTCGACGCCGAGATTCTTCACCAGTGCCTGCGTGATGTCGCGCATCATGCCGGCCTTCTGCTCGTCGGTGCGGCCTTCGGCCATGCTGACGGTAATCTCAGGCATTATCTTCTCCCTGCTGTCGCGATGACCAGGCACACCCCGGTCGTTCTGAAGGTGCGCATCAAACAGGACTGACATGCCCGGGACAAGCCCGGGCATGTCGGCGTTCGCGAATGGCTAGCCCCAGCTCACGTCATGGCGCGCGAGGACCTCGCGCACTCTTGAAACGAGATCGGCCTCGCTACAGGAGAACTGCGCTGGCCGCGTCTCGCGCCATTCCTGGTTGGAGGCGATCGCGGCGGCCGCTTTCGCGCCCTCGACGAGATCCTTGATCTGGAGCTCGCCGCGCGCCTTTTCATCCGAGCCCTGGATGATCACGCAAGGTGAGTTGCGGCGATCGGCATATTTGAGCTGGTTGCCCATGTTCTTGGGATTGCCGAGATAGAGCTCGGCGCGGATGCCGGCGGAGCGCAAGCTTGCGACCATCTTCTGGTAGTCGGCGACGCGATCTCGGTCGAACACGGTGACGACGACGGGCCCGACTTCGGGCCGCGTGTCGAGCTTGCCGAGCAACGTCAGCGCGGCCTGCAGCCGCGACACGCCAATCGAGAAACCGGTCGCCGGCACCGGCTCGCCGCGGAAGCGGGAGACGAGACCGTCATAACGACCACCGCCACCGACGGAGCCGAAGCGCACGGGCCGACCCTTCTCGTCCTTGGTATCGAGCAGAAGTTCGACTTCGTATACGGGGCCGGTGTAATATTCGAGGCCGCGCACGACGGACGGATCGATCTTGATCCGATCCGCGCCGTAGCCGGACGCTGTGACAAGCTTGGCAATCTCTTCCAGCTCGCTGACGCCGGCTTGACCGGTCTCGCTCTTGGCCAGGTAGGTTTCCGCCGCAGCGATGGCTTCTTTCCAATCCTCGCGCGGCTTGGTGATAGCGAGAACGACGTCAGCCTCCGCCGCGCTGAGATTGGCGCCCTTAGTGAAGTCGCCCTTGCCTTCTTCGCCACCATCCCATCGTCCGGGACCGAGCAGCTTGCGCACTTCGTCAGCGGAAAATTTGTCGAGCTTGTCGATCGCGCGCAGCACGGTCAGGCGGCGCGCCGCATTCTCCTCACCCGCCAGCCCGATGGCTTCGAGAACGCCGTCGAGGACCTTGCGGTTGTTGACCTTCACCACATACTGGCCGCGCGCAACGCCGAGCGCTTCCATCGTGTCCGCTGCCATCATGCAGATCTCGGCATCCGCCGCGGGCGTTGCCGAGCCGACCGTATCGGCGTCAAACTGCATGAACTGACGGAAGCGGCCCGGGCCGGGCTTCTCGTTGCGGAAGACGTAGCCGACGCGGTAGCTGCGGTACGGCAGGACCAGACCGTCGGTGCCGTAGCGCTCGCCGACATAGCGCGCCAGCGGCGCGGTCAGGTCGTAGCGGAGCGAAATCCACTGCTCGTCATCGTCCTGGAACGAGAACACGCCTTCATTCGGGCGATCCTGATCGGGCAGGAACTTGCCGAGCGCGTCGGTGTACTCCATCGCCGGCGTCTCCACCGGCTCGAAGCCGTAGAGCTCGTAGACGGCGCGGATCTTCTCGACCATCTCGCGCGTCGCCCGGATCGCGGCAGGGTCGCGATCCTCGAGCCCGCGCGGCAGCCGCGCCTTCAGTTTCTGGGGTTTTTTGGGTTTTTCGGCCATGCGGGCGTTTACCAGCCGACGCGCGATGCGGCAACCGGAGTGTTCTTCACCTCGCCCCGCTTGCGGGGAGAGGTCGGTCGCGAAGCGACCGGGTGAGGGGGGGAGTCTCCGCGGACTCAGATCTCTCGAACTCGTGGTGAGAGCCCCTCACCCCACCCTCTCCCTGCAAGAGCGGGGCGAGGGAGTGAGAGATGAAGGCTCAAAACACCTTGCGGATCCAGTTGTGCGGATCGTTGGTGCGACCGTACTGGATATCGACGAGCTGCTTGCGCAGGCCCATCGCGACGGGACCGGCGGCGCCGCCCGAGATCTCGAAATCGCCGCTGACCGAGCGCACCTTGCCGATCGGCGAGATCACGGCCGCGGTGCCGCAGGCGAACGCTTCCTTCAGCTTTCCGCTAGCCGCATCCTTGCGCCATTGCTCCAGCGAATACGGCTCCTCGCGGACCGTCTTTCCGGCATCACGGGCGAGCGCGATGATGGAGTCGCGGGTGATGCCGGGCAGGATGGTGCCGAGCGGCGGCGTCGAGAGCGAGCCGTCGTCGAACACGAAGAACACATTCATGCCGCCGAGCTCCTCGATGTAGCGGCGCTCGACCGCATCGAGGAACACGACCTGATCACAGCCATGCTGGATCGCTTCGGCCTGCGCGCGCAGGCTCGCCGCATAATTACCGCCGCACTTGACGGCGCCGGTGCCGCCGACCGCGGCGCGGGTGTAATTCTCCGAGACCCAGATCGAAACCGGCGCGGGCCCGCCCTTGAAATAGGAGCCGACGGGCGAAGCGATCACCGCAAAGATGTATTCGGAGGATGGCTTGACGCCGAGGAAGGTCTCGCTCGCGATCATGAAGGGCCGCAGATAAAGGCTGCCCTCGCCGCCCGGCATCCAGGCGCGATCGATGCGCACGACCTGCTCGACCGCCTCGATGAAGACGTCTTCCGGCAATTGCGCCATCGCCATGCGGTCGGCCGAATCCTTGAAGCGGCGCGCATTGGCGTCGGGGCGGAACAGGTTCACGCCGCCGTCGTCGCGCTTGTAGGCCTTCAGACCTTCGAAAATTTCCTGGGCGTAGTGCAGCACCGCGCCCGCCGGATCGATCTGGAAGTTCGCGCGCGCCTCGACCTTCGCCTCGTACCAGCCACCCTTGGCCTGGTTGTAGCGGACCACAGCCATGTGATCGGTGAAGACACGTCCGAAGCCGGGGTCCACCAGCTTGGCGACCCGGTCCTTCTCGGGTGTCGGATTGGATGCGGGCTGGATGTCGAATTTCATGCTCATGTCCTTGCCTCCCGCTGCCGGTGGCGGCGCTGTTCTGGCGCCGGCCGCCCCTGTTCGGGCCCGGCTGGCTTGATGTGGTTTCTGGCCGAACCACCGCCAGCCTTGTTACGGCCGGTTTCCGTGGCCAGCATGTCCTTCGAGGACATGCTTTTGCGGAAGGCGGAAGTCCAGTATGTTTTGCCGAAATGCCGCTCGACAATCGCACGGTAGATCTGTTCCGGCCGTCGTCGCCTGTCCGGCTTCTCTCCGGCCGCTGTTAGGAATGCCACCCGATGCGAAACGATTTAAAATTTCGTGCGGGCTGATGGTTTTGTAACATTGAACCCAAGATACGTCAATATGCCTGACATAAATTTCGCGACTCCCTCTCAAGACGTTGCCGAGCCACGGCCGGCGGCAGGTGAAGGAGGCAATTTGCGCTGGGATATCATCGAGCTGCTGTTCTTCGCCTATCGCGATTTCGTCGGCGATCCCGACCAGGAGCTGGAGGCTTTCGGCTTCGGCCGGGCTCATCACCGGGTCATGCACTTCGTCTATCGCTATCCAGGACTGAAGGTCGCCGACCTGCTCGACGTCCTGCGCATCACAAAACAGTCGCTCGGCCGGGTGCTCAAGCAGCTGCTGGACGAGGGCTACATCGTGCAGAAGACCGGCGACAACGACCGCCGCCAGCGCCTGCTCTACGCCACGCCCAAGGGCGAGGCGCTGGTGCAGAAGCTCGCCGGCCTCCAGACCACGCGGATCACCAAGGCGCTCGCCGAGATGGCGCCTGATGATGCCGAGACCGTCAAGCGCTTCCTGCGCGCGATGATCGACCGCGACGATCCGGACAAGGTGCTGGAGACGATCTTCGCCGCCAATCAAGAGTCAAAGGAGTGACCGTGCCGCTTGCTGCTACGCTCGCCCGCCCGCCGGCGCAACCGGCCGACGATGCCCCGCACCTGCTGCTGGTCGACGACGATCGCCGCATCCGCGATCTCCTCTCGCGCTTTCTCGCGGCCGAGGGTTATCGCGTCACCACCGCCGCCAGCGCGGGCGATGCCCGCGCCAAACTGCTCGGACTGCATTTCGACCTGCTGATCCTGGACGTGATGATGCCCGGCGAAACCGGCTTCGATCTCGCCCGGTTCATCCGCACATCGTCCTCGGTGCCGATTTTGATGCTGACGGCGCGGCACGAAGCCGAGGCCCGCATCGAGGGCTTGCAGATCGGCGCTGACGATTATGTCGCAAAGCCGTTCGAGCCGCGCGAGCTGGCGCTGCGCATCAACAACATCCTCAAGCGCGCCGCGCCGCCGGTCCAGGCCGCGGCGGTGGAGAAGATCGCGTTCGGCACGTACGTCTATCACCTGGATCGCGGCGAGTTGCGCCAGGGCGAGGAGGTCATCCATCTTACCGACCGCGAGCGCGAGATGCTGCGCATTCTCTCGGAGACGCCAGGCGAGACCGTGCCGCGCAGCGCGCTCACGGGCAATGGCAGCGTCAACGAGCGCGCCGTTGACGTGCAGATCAACCGCCTCAGGCGCAAGATCGAGACCGATCCCGCCAATCCACTGTTCCTGCAAGCGGTGCGCGGCATCGGCTACCGGCTGGTCGCCTCGCCATAGTCAAGTGAAGCGCGCGAGATGAGCACGATCGACACCGGCCTGACGCTACTCCGAAGCGCCGCCGGGCGCGTCTCTGCCGCCAATGGCTGGATGGGCAACGCGTTCAAGGGCTGGATGCCGACCGGCCTCTATGCGCGCGCATTGCTGATCATGATCGTACCGATGGTGATCCTGCAGACCGTGGTCGCCTTCGTGTTCATGGAGCGGCACTGGAACACGGTGACACGGCGGCTGTCGGCCGCAGTGGTGCAGGACATCGCCGCGCTGATCGACGTTTACAAGAGCTATCCGCAGGACAAGGACCGCGCGCAGCTCAAGAGCATCGGGCAGCGGTTGCAATTGGTGGTCGATTTCCTGCCCCCCGGCGACATGCCGCCACCGGGACCCAAGCCGTTCTTCTCGCTGCTCGACCAAACGTTGTCGGTGCAACTCGGCCAAAAGATCGGACGCTCGTTCTGGATCGACACGGTCGGCCGTTCCAACCTCGTCGAGATCCGCATCCAGCTCGACGATGCCGTGATGCGCGTGTTCGCACAGCGCAGCGCGGCCTATGCCTCGAACTCGGAGATCTTCCTGTTCTGGATGGTCGGCACGTCCTCGATCCTGCTGATCGTGTCAGTGCTGTTCCTGCGCAACCAGATCAAGCCGATCCTGCGGCTTGCGGACGCCGCGGAAAGTTTCGGCAAGGGCCGCGAGGCGCCGAACTTCAGGCCGCGCGGCGCGCGCGAGGTGCGACGCGCGGCGGGCGCCTTCCTCGAGATGAAGTCGCGCATCGAACGCGCGATGGAGCAGCGCACAGCGATGCTCGCCGGCGTCAGCCACGATCTGCGCACGATCCTGACCCGCTTCAAGCTCGAACTGGAGCTGATCGGCGACAGTCCCGAACTCGAGGGCATGCGCAGGGACGTCGACGAGATGTCGATGATGCTGGAGGATTACCTCGCCTTTGCCCGCGGCGATTCCGGCGAGCAGTCGCAACCGACCGACATGGCGCAGGCGCTCGAGGAATTGCGCAGCGACGCCGAACGCCACGGTCACACCGCGACCGTGACATTCACTGGGCTGCCCGTGGTGACGGTGAAGCCGGCCTCGTTCAAGCGATGCCTCGCCAACCTCGTCACCAATGCCGCGCGCTACGGCAAGGCCATCGCCATTTCCGGCCAGCGCGATCATCGCTATCTGACCGTCACGGTCGACGACGACGGCCCCGGCATTCCCACCCATTTGCGCGAAGAAGTGTTCAAGCCATTCCTCCGCCTGGACAACGCCCGCAACCAGGACGAAGGCGGCACGGGCCTCGGGCTCGCGATCGCCCGCGACATTGCCCGCTCCCATGGCGGCGACATCACGCTGGGTGACAGTCCGATGGGTGGGTTACGCGCGAGCGTGAGAATACCGGTGTAGGAGGGTTCCTTTCCTTCCCCCCTTGTGGGAGAGGGTGAAGCGAACTCACTTCGGCAGCAGCGCCTTCAACTTGTCGACGTCGCGCACGTTCATCTTGAAGCCGCCGGGCATCACGATGTCGCCGGGCTTCTGGTCGGGCTTGCAGGCGCCGAGCCATTTCGCTTCCAGCGTCATGGTGGTGTCGCGCCCGGCAGTACCGGCGACGCCGCCCTGGGCATGCGACGAAGTCTTCACGGTGTAGGCCGAATTGAAATCCCCGGTGATCTCGGCATGCGAGGTCGTGGACATGCCGGCGACGCTGCATTCGGAATCGCTGACATAGCCGGTGGCCGTCTTCTTGATGTCCTGCTTGGAGCAGACCTGCTTGGCCATCGGCGAGACGTTGTTGTTCATCTCCTTGTCGACGGCCTCATCGGTGCAATGCTGCATGGTCATCTCCGGCATCGCAGAGCCTGATCTGACCATCTTCATTTCCCAGAGACCGGCCTTGCGCACCGGCAGATCGTCGGCAAAGGCGCCACTCGCCGACACCGCGAGGCAAACGGCTGATCCGAGCAAAGCGAGCTTGCGCGTCATGCGAGAGACTCCCGGGCTGAAATGGCCTAGCTTTTTCTTTGGCGTGACCTTGTCGGCGTTCCGAAATGCCTCAATAGAGCGTGCGGATCGGCCGGTCGGCGGCGCCATAGGGCACCCAGCGGCAGGAGAATGAGATGTAGCCGCCCTCATAGGCCTGCACCGCGAGGAATTTCACCACCTTGCCGTAGCGCGCGCAGTGATCGACCGCGACCTGGCGCGCATCGACCTGCGTCGCCATCGAATAGGCGATGATGCCGCCGGTGTCGTTGCCCTTGAACGGCGGCACCGGCAGGAGGTCGGCGCGCGCCGACTGGCTCGCCATCATACCCGAGACAAAAACCAGGCTGGCAAGAAGGCCCGCGGCCGCAATGATTCGCATTCCCGTCACTCCGATTGGTTGGCAACAGTTTACGGTGCCCGCGCAGCGGTGAAAAGAACGGAAGGCCTGTCGGCAGCGACGTTGTGATCAACTCCTGGCCAAGTGTTGCCGCGCTGCACTTGACCTCCCCCGCCCTTCGCGGCACCGTCCGGTCCTCACAGATCATGCTGTCTGGATTGCCCATGCGCGCCCCCTCCCCGAAATCGCTCCGCTTTGCCGCCGTTCTCGGCCTCGTGTTCGGGGCGCTGTCGCTCGGTCAGGCCAAGGCGGCCAATCCGCTGGAGCTGAACTTCTGGCTGAGCGGGCCGCGTTACGACGGCAATGTCGCCGAATGCGACAAGGCACTGCCGACGATCTCGACCCAGTTCTGGGAGAAGGAAAGCTCGTTCTGGAATTCGCCGCTGCAGATCACGGGCTTCGCAAACGTTCACGAGACCGCCTTCCGCCCCTGGGCATCGGACAACATTCCGCGCCGCTACTGCACCGGCGAGGCCATGCTCACTGACGGCAAGATGCGCCGGGTGCACTTCTCGATCATCGAGGATGGCGGCTTTGCCGGCTACGGCCAGGGCGTCGAATGGTGCGTGGTCGGGCTCGACCGCAACTGGGCCTACAATCCGTCCTGCCGCGCCGCAAAGCCCTGAGTCGAAGCGCCTGATTCGGGCCGATCCAGCGACCTGCGCGTCGGTCGCTCGAAATTTGTTCTTGAAATGTTCTTGATGGCTGCTAGGCTGATTGCACAGTCTAGTTGAGAGGCGTCTCCATGTTTCATTTTAGATTGCAATCGATCTCCCGTCTCGTGATCTCGCTGACCTTTGCCGGGCTGATCTCGCTGGGCGGCGGCGCCAACGCGCAGGACAAGCGGCAGAACGCGCCCGGCGAATTCGACTTCTATGTGCTATCATTGTCGTGGTCGCCGTCGTTCTGCGAGGAAGCGGCCGAGCGCGGTCGCAGTGGCGGGCGTTCGAACATCCAGTGCGAGGGACGGCCCTATTCCTTTGTGGTGCACGGGCTGTGGCCGCAATATGAGAGCGGCTTTCCGGAATATTGCCAGCGGCCGTCACCGCGGCTGAACCGTAACATCGTCTCCTCGATGCTGGATTTGATGCCGGCGCCAGGCCTGATCTTCAACGAGTGGGACAAGCATGGCACCTGCTCCGGGCTCGACGGCCGCAACTATTTCGAGACGATCCGCAAAGCCCGCGCCGTGATCAAGATTCCGGTCGAATATCTTGACCTGTCGCAGGCCAAGACCGTCGCGCCTGGCGAGGTCGAAGAAGCCTTCATCAAGGCCAATCCGGGCCTGAGCAACGCAGCCGTCTCGGTCACCTGCAACCGGACGAGGCTCTCCGAGGTTCGCATCTGCCTCAGCAAGGACCTGCAATTCCGCGCCTGCGAGGAGCTCGAACGCCACAGCTGTCGCCGCGACCAGGTGACCATGCCGCCAATCAGGGGCGGTTAGTTCCGTCATCGCGAGCCACCGGGTCCGCGTGTAGCGCGGTCCGATGACAGGCTCCGCGAAGCAATCCAGACTGCCGCCGCGGTTGGATTCTGGATTGCTTCGCTGCGCTCGCAATGACAAGGGGTTAGGATCGCGCCAGAACAACGTAGTCCTAATCTCATGAACTACCGCCACGCCTTTCACGCCGGCAACTTCGCCGATGTCATCAAGCACATCGTGCTGGCGCGCATCCTCACTTATTTGCAGGACAAGCCGGCCGCCTTCCGGGTCATCGACACCCATGCGGGTGCTGGCCTCTATGATCTCGACAGCGACGAGGCGCGCCGCAGCGGCGAGTGGCTGACCGGGATCGCGCGACTGCTGCAGGCGCGCCTCTCAAACGAGACAGTGGCGCTGACCAAGCCCTATCTGGACATCGTGCGCGCCTTCAATCCGAAGGGCGAGCTCAAGGCTTATCCGGGCTCGCCCCTGATCGCCCGTGGCCTGATGCGGCCGCAGGACCGGCTCGTGGCCTGCGAGCTGGAGCCGAAGGCGCGCAAGGCGCTGATCGATGTGCTGCGGCGCGACGAACAGGCGCGCGTGGTCGATCTCGACGGCTGGATGGCGCTGCCGGCTTTCGTGCCGCCGAAGGAGCGGCGCGGACTCGTGCTGATCGACCCGCCCTTCGAGGCGAAAGACGAGTTCGAAAGTCTGGGCGAGGCCTTCTCCACCGCCTTCGCGAAATGGCCGACCGGTATCTATGTAATCTGGTACCCTGCCAAATCCAGGCGCGCCACCGACGCGCTGGCGCAGCTCGTGGCACGCACCGCAGCGGCAGCAAAGACTCCGGGAAAATGTCTTCGCCTCGAATTCAGCGTCGCGCCGCAGCTTGATGGTGCGGCCCTCACCTCGGCCGGACTTCTGATCGTCAATCCGCCCTACACGCTGCAAGGCGAGCTCAAGACGATCCTGCCCGAGCTGGAAATGCCGCTCGGCCAAGGTGGGGCTGCCAGATTCCGATTGGAGATACCGCGCCCGTAACACTCCGGCATTCTTGGGAAAAATATGCAGGAGCGGTAGTCAATCTGCAAAGAACCGTATTATGCTGTTTCCGTGACTGGCTTTACGTTCCGCTTCCGCGAATGGTTGCGGCGGAGTGAAGGCCTAAGAAAGATCCCGGTCGGACCGATGGGTCCGCCTAAGGATGGCCAGCTCTCCCGGGCTTCGTAACGCCCGGTCATGTCGCGGCGCGCGTCTGCGTTGCGACGGAGGAGCAATGAGGGGGAGTTTCCCGATGGCCAATACGGGAACGGTCAAGTTCTTCAACGGCGAGCGCGGCTATGGCTTCATCAAGCCGGACGATGGCGGTCGCGATGTCTTCGTTCACATCACAGCAGTGGAGCGGGCGGGACTGAAGGACCTTGCCGAAGGACAGCGTATCACGTTCGAAGTCGAACCGGACAAGAAGGGGAAGGGGCCGAAGGCGGTCAATCTCGTGATCCTATCGTAGCGGACCTGCCCCAAAAAAACCTGACGCAAAAAAAGTCCCGGCCGCGAGCGGCCGGGAGGCTTCAGTCCGGTATTTTCTTATTTCGCTATCAGAAGTGATAATTCACGCCTGCGCGCACAACGCTGGCGCTATAGCCATTTGAGACGCCTGTAATCGCGAACTGACTCGACGATAGGTCGATGTAGAGATATTCGAGCTTCGCGCTCCAGTTCGGCGCAAGGCCGACTTCCGCGCCGACGCCGGCGGTCCAGCCCGCCGTCGTGTGCGACTCCGTCCAGCCGAAAGTCTGCGCGCGCAGCTCACCGAAGGAGAGGCCGGCGGTGCCGTAGACCAGAACGTTGCTGAAGGCATAGCCGGCGCGGCCGCGCAGCGTGCCGAACCAGGGATTGGAAAACTTCCACGGCGCAAAGGTGTCATCGGCACCCGCGGCCTGGATGTCGCCCTCGACGCCGAACACCCACGGGCCGTTCTGGAAATTGTAGCCCGCCTGCGCGCCGCCGACGAAGCCGGAGGGCTTTGCGGGATTGTTGCTCACCGAGCCCCATTCGTAGCCGAGATTGGCGCCGATATACGGGCCGGCCCAGCTATAGGCATTGAGCGGCTGATTGACCGTATAGGGCGCACGCTGCCCGTAATTGAGATCGGCGGCCCCTGCCGAAGCCGTCCAGGCGGCTGCAACCAACGCGGCTGCGCCTACAACGAGCCTCTTCATTCCACACTCCAACGCAACTGCCGTAACCGGTGCGATGCCCGCACCGCCGCGCCAGGCCAAACCGCTTGGTTACGGAACCACCACTTTATCGCGTAAGATTTATCGAGAGTTTTAAGTTAAAGGGCTGTTAAGACCCGTTACCGCGCTGTTAACAGACTTAAGGAAGCGTTACCGGGGACTGCACGCGCCATCCTGTGCGTGCGGTACGGCCGGAACTTCAAATCGGCCCTCCCAGCGCCTAAATTCGCACCATGGTTCACGATTCCTCCGACAAGCCGGGCGACGCACGCGCGCGCAAATCGCGGCAAGCCGCGACCGACGCCCCACCCCAGGAGACGGCGCCGCCGGACCTCGATCCCGCCACCAGCGGTGGCGACGATGAGGACGATGCGCGGCTGCCCGACATTCTCGAGGAAAGCGGCGCGATCGGCGAAGAGCCGCTGGCGTCAGGTCACGAGGCGATCGAGCGCGCCGTCCGGCTGGCACCCACCTCGCCCGGCGTCTATCGCATGCTCAGTGCGAACGCCGACGTGCTCTATGTCGGCAAGGCCAAGAACGTCAAAAAGCGCCTCTCAAACTATGCGCGCCAGAGCGCGCCGCTGCCGGCGCGCATCCTGCGCATGATCGCGGCCA
Source organism: Bradyrhizobium zhengyangense (assembly GCF_022012435.1). Lineage (GTDB taxonomy): Bacteria > Pseudomonadota > Alphaproteobacteria > Rhizobiales > Xanthobacteraceae > Bradyrhizobium > Bradyrhizobium zhengyangense. The sequence goes on along the minus strand of NZ_JAKLUA010000007.1, from coordinate 178,384 downwards.
CGGTGACCGTGGAGATCGTCTCGACCACGACCGAGACCGAGGCGCTGCTGCTGGAAGCCAATCTGATCAAGCAGCTGCGGCCGCGCTTCAACGTGCAGCTGCGCGACGACAAATCGTTTCCCTATATCCTGATCACCGGCGACCATTGGGCTCCGCAAATTCTCAAGCATCGCGGCGCGCAGACCCGCCCCGGGCGCTATTTCGGCCCGTTCGCCTCCGCCGGTGCAGTCAACCGCACCATCACCGCACTTCAGCGCGCGTTCCTGATCCGCTCCTGCACGGACTCGTTCTTCGAGAGCCGCACCCGGCCCTGCCTGCTCTACCAGATCCGCCGCTGTGCCGGCCCCTGCACCCGCGAGATCGATTTCGGCGGCTATGCGACGCTGGTGCGCGAAGCCACCGACTTCCTCTCCGGCAAGAGCCATGCCGTGAAGCAGGAGCTTGCCGCGGAGATGGAGAAAGCCTCAGGCGAGCTCGAGTTCGAGAGCGCGGCGCTCTATCGCGACCGCCTCGCTGCGCTATCGGCGATCCAGTCGCAGCAGGGCATCAATCCGCGCACGGTCGAGGAAGCCGACGTGTTCGCCATCCACCAGGAGGGCGGCTTCTCCTGCGTCGAAGTGTTCTTCTTCCGCACCGGGCAGAACTGGGGCAACCGCGCTTATTTTCCGCGCGCCGAGAAGACCTATACGCCTGAGGAGGTGCTCGGGTCCTTCCTCGCCCAGTTCTACGACGACAAGCCGCCGCCGAAGACCATCCTGCTCTCGCACGAGATCGAAGAGAGCGACCTGCTCGCCAACGCGCTGTCGATCAAGGCCGGCCACAAGGTCGAGGTCATCGCGCCCAAGCGCGGCGAGAAGAAGGAGCTCGTCACCCACGCGCTGACTAATGCGCGCGAGGCGCTCGGCCGCAAGCTCGCCGATACTGCAACCCAGAGCCGCCTGCTCGACGCCATGGCTGCGACGCTGAACCTGCCGCATGCGCCCAAGCGCATCGAGGTCTACGACAACAGCCACATCCAGGGTACCAACGCGGTCGGCGCGATGATCGTCGCCGGCCCGGATGGTTTCGTGAAGAACCAGTACCGCAAGTTCAACATCAAGTCGGAAGGGATCACCCCGGGCGACGACTTCGCCATGATGCGCGAGGTGCTGGAGCGCCGCTTCAAGCGCCTGATCAACCCGCCCGAAGAGGGTGCGACCAAGGACAGCAACAAGGCCAAGGACGATGATTTCCCGCAATGGCCCGATCTCGTGATCATCGACGGCGGCCGTGGCCAGCTCAATGCCGTCAGGGAGATATTTGCCAATCTCGGCCTGACCCAGGTCTCGCTGATGTCGGTCGCCAAGGGTCCGGACCGTGACGCCGGCCGCGAGACCCTGTTCATGCCGGAGCGCGAGGCGATCAAGCTGGAGCCGCGCGACCCGGTGCTCTATTTCATCCAGCGCCTGCGGGACGAGGCCCACCGTTTCGTCATCGGCTCGCACCGCAAGCTGCGCAAGAAGGACATCCGCGAGGCCGGTTTGCAGGAGATTCCGGGCATCGGCCCGTCACGCAAACGGGCCTTGCTGCACCATTTCGGAACCCTGAAGGAGATCGAACGGGCCTCGATCGCCGATCTTGGCAAGGTTCCTGGGGTGAGCGCCGAGAGCGCCCGCAGGATATTCGACTATTTCCATCCCCAGCCGGGGTGAACTAAAGGGGCTGTAGTCATATGGTCGTCGCATCCTGTACCCCAATGGGGACGGACGGTTGACCTTCAGGCTTGAGCGGTATTGGTAGGACGGATGAACATCGCCACGACACGAGGGACGACCAGCCGCGCGATGTCCCTCCCGAACATCCTGACCTATGGCCGGATCGCTGCGATCCCGGTCGTGGTCGGATGCATCTATGCGCAATCGATCATGGACTATCCGTTGTGGCTGCGCTGGGTCGCGGTCGCGATCTTCATCGGCGCCGCGGTCACGGATTATCTCGACGGCTATTATGCCCGGATCTGGAATCAGCAATCGGCATTTGGCCGGATGCTCGACCCGATCGCCGACAAGCTGCTGGTCGCCTCCTGCCTCCTCATGCTGGCCGCCGACGGCATCATCCATGGCTGGTCGCTGTGGGCCGCCATCGTGATCCTGTGCCGCGAGATCCTGGTCTCGGGCCTGCGCGAATATCTGGCGGCGCTGCGCGTCAGCGTGCCCGTGACCAAGCTCGCCAAGTGGAAGACCACCGTTCAGCTCGTCGCCATCGGTTTCCTGCTCGCCGGTCCCGCGGGTGACGAGGTCGTCTCCGTGGTCTCGCTGATCGGCCTCGTCCTGCTATGGGCCTCGGCGATCCTGACGATGTACACGGGCTACGATTATTTCCGCGCCGGCATCCACCACCTCATCAAGGAGGATGAGGGATGAAGGTGAAGTATTTTGCCTGGGTGCGCGAGCGCGTCGGAAAGGCCGAGGAAATCATCGAGCCGCCCGCGACCGTGCGCACCGTCGAGGAGCTGATCGCCTGGCTCTCCGCGAGAAGCGAGGCCTATGCGTATGCCTTCGAGAAGCCGAAGGTGATCCGCACCGCGATCGACCACGCCCACGTCAAGGCGGACGCTGCCATCGCCGGCGCCCGCGAGATCGCGTTCTTCCCGCCGATGACCGGCGGCTAGGCCATGAGCTCCCCTGTCGCCACCTGCCCCATCGCGATCCGCATCCAGGAGGACGATTTCGACATTGCGCGCGAGATCGCGGTCCTGACCAAAAGCCGCACCGACATCGGCGCCGTCGTCAGCTTCTCCGGCATCTGCCGCGCCGATGAGGATAGTTCGAAGATAGCAGCGCTCACGCTCGAGCATTATCCCGGCATGGCGGAAGAAGAGATCAAGCGCCACGTCGACGAGGCCATCTCGCGTTGGCCGCTGAACGGCGTCACGGTCATTCATCGCGTCGGGCGATTCGAGCCCGGCCAGAACATCGTGCTGGTGCTCGCCGCCTCGCAGCACCGCCGCGCGGCATTCGAGGCAGCCGAGTTCTTGATGGATTATCTCAAGACCAGCGCCCCGTTCTGGAAGAAGGAAGAGAGCGCCACCGGCACCGGCTGGGTCGAGGCCCACGCCCGTGACGACGAGGCCGCTGCACGCTGGGCCAAATCCTGATGGCAAAAGCATCCAAGACGCCCGCGCGCGGCCGCGCCGCGCCGAAACTCGCGAAGGTCGGCCGCGGCGAGTTGCTTACGCTGATCGATTTCGTCCGCTATGGGGTGAGCCGCTTCAATGAGGCGAAACTGGCCTTCGCCCATGGCACGACCGATCCGGTCGCCGAAGCTGCCTTCCTGGTCTGCGAGGCCCTGCATCTGCATCCCGACCAGTTCGAGAGCTTTGCCCATGCGCGCGTCACCGCGGCGGAGGGCAAGACCCTGCTCGATCTCATCCATCGGCGCGTCACGACGTGCAAACCGGCCGCCTATCTCGTCAACAGGATCTACATGCGCGGCCTGCCCTTCTATGTCGACGAGCGCGTCATCGTTCCGCGCTCCTTCATCGGCGAGCTCCTGGATTCGCATTTCGGCGGCGACGGCGAGGTGGGCTCGCTGATCGACGATCCCACCGCCGTCGAGCGCGTGCTCGATCTCTGCACCGGCTCGGGATGCCTTGCGATCCTCGCTGCGTATCATTTCCCGAATGCTGTGGTCGATGCGGTCGATATCTCCAAGGGCGCGCTCGAAGTCGCCGCGCGCAATGTTGCCGATCATGGCCTCGATGAGCGCATCACGCTCCATCGCGGCGATCTGTTCGCGCCGCTCGGGGATAACAAATACGATCTGATCATCACCAACCCGCCCTATGTCGACGCGGAAGGCATGGCGGCGTTGCCGCCGGAATGCCGGGCCGAGCCGAAACTTGCCTTCGACGGCGGCGCCGACGGTCTTGATGTGGTCCGCCGCATCCTGCGCGATGCACCGGATCATTTGACGCCGCATGGCGGCCTGATCTGCGAGATCGGCCGCGGCCGCGAACTGGTCGACGAGGCCTTTTCGGAACTGCCCCTGCTCTGGCTCGACACTGAGGACTCCGAGGGCGAGGTGTTCTGGATCTCGGCCGCCGATCTCGGCTGATCGCGCGCACGCGCGGAACAAGTCAAATTCCGCAACGTTCATCTCCCGACGAAGTTCTCGTTCTCGGAGGATGTCCGCATGCTCGCGCCATCGGGCGAATTGCTGCGCGCCGGCATGGCGCTGAAACTCAACCATCTCAAGCGCGCCGCGCAGTCTTATCTGCGCGACCGCACCAGCCAGACGACCGGGCGCGTGACATCCTATGCAGTCGCTGCGGGATTGTTCGCTGTGGCCGGGCTGTTCGTGATCGCGGCCTTCTTCGTCGGCCTGGTCGCGCTGTATCGCTGGGTGGCTATCACCTACGGGCAATTCTGGGGCTTTGGTGCCGTCGCAGCGGTACTGCTGGTGCTGGCCGCAATCTGCGCCGGGGTGGCGATGGCGCAAATGAACCGCCGGACCAAGCCGATCGTGCCGCTCGCCAGCCGGATGCGCGTGGCGATCGCGACGCCGCGGATCCCGCGCGGAACGGTCAAGCAGGCGGTGAGAGAAGTGGCGACGACGATTCCGCTGGTGCCGCTCGCACCGGGCGAACGCGGCCGTGAAGGCAGCGGCTCTTCGGCTCGCACCATCAGGCCCGTGCAGCTTGGCCTGATGCTTGCGGCTCTCACCCTGGTCGGCTTCACGGCGGCGCGCCGGCGGCGCCCAGCCCGCAGACAGGATGCATGATGCCGGCGCGGCAGACCGAGCAATTCGACAGCTGGCTGCTGGTCGCCGCCACAGCCGTGTTCGTGCTGACCGCAGAGCGCTATTTCCAGGAGTCCGGGTTCATCCGCCCGGGACCACCTCAAGACCATCGCAACAAGGAAGCGAACTCACCGGAAACGAACCCGGCAAGGGCGGCTATGCAGCCGGGCCATGGCCGTGGCTCGAAAAGCCCATTCGCAATTCCCTGGGCGGGCTGGAAGGATATTTTCTGGCGTACCTATCAGCGCATCGACGACGATCGTCTGCTCGCCACCGCCGGCGGCGTGGTGTTCTTCGGACTGCTCGCGATCTTTCCCGCAGTGACCGCGCTGGTCTCGTTTTACGGACTGTTCGCCGATCCCTCGACCATCAGTGGCAATCTCCAGACGCTCGCGACGATGCTGCCGGAAGGTTCGTTCCAGATCGTCGCGGACCAGGTCGCGCGGGTGGTCTCCAAGGGAAACACGGCACTCGGCGCCACCTTCCTGTTCGGCTTCGTGCTGGCGATCTGGAGCGCCAATGCCGGGGTCAAATCGATCTTCGACGCTCTTAACGTCGCCTATGAGGAGCGCGAGAAGCGCGGCTTCATCAAGCTGAACCTGATCTCCCTGTCGTTCACGGTCGGCGGCATCCTCGCACTCCTGCTGATGGTGGCCGCCGTCGTCGCCTTCCCGCTCGCGCTCGATCACCTCGGCATTCCGCCGGACAGCAAGCTGATCGTGGCGCTGGCGCGCTGGCCGCTGCTGCTCGTCGTCCTCCTGGCGGCGCTCGCCATCCTCTACCGCTTCGCGCCGAGCCGTGACGCGCCGCGCTGGGAATGGCTGAGCATCGGCGCGGTGACCGCCGCCCTGCTCTGGATCGCAGGCTCCGCGCTGCTGTCCTGGTATCTGTCGGCCTTTGCCAATTACAACGCGACCTACGGCTCGCTCGGGGCGGCGATCGGCCTGATGACGTGGATGTGGATGTCCGCGATCGTCATCATGTTCGGCGCCGAGCTGAACTCGGAGATCGAACGGCAAACGCTGCGCGATACGACGACCGGACGGCCCAAGCCGCTCGGCAGCCGCGAGGCGGTCTCGGCCGACACGGTCGGTGCCGCCGCGCCGTCCTGACTGTCACCACGCGCGCCTGCGCCCCGCTATCCCCTCGAATCAACAATGATGTTAAGGTCATGCATGCCTAGGGGAGCATGAGGCGCGACGGGTGCGAATGGCAGCCCGTGTTTTCCCGGGTGAGGCAGTCAGCTCTTGAGGCATAACGCGCGGCATGATTCGCATTTCGACGATCTTCATCGCCATCTGCATGGTTCTGGTCGCGGCATCGCTCGGGCTCGTGCTCTACTCGGTCGCCGGCATCAACGGAACCGAATCCGCGATCGTGGCGCTGACTGCGCTGACCTTCCTGATCCTCTACAACGCGGTCTCGATGCGGCTGCGCGACCGCAGCGACGTCGGCGGCCAGATCGCCGACCTCTCGCGCGGCACCGCCGACCTCGCCCGCCAGGTGGCCGAGTTCGGACGGCGGCTCGCTGCGATCGAGGGCCGGATCGCCTCGTCCAACTCGACCAATTCGGATCGGGTCCAGTCGGTGGTCAGCGAGATCAACGAGCTCGGCGGGCTGGTCAGGCAGCTTGCCGCCACGGTGTCGACCCATGAGGACCTGCTGGCCGGTCATGCGCCAGCGCCGGCTGCTGCTCCGGTCGCAAGGCCGGCGGTGGAAGCGCCAATCGACCTGATTGCCCCCTTCGATGAGCGACCGGCGGCTCCTCCTCCGCTTCCTGCAGCGCCGCCGCGGCCGACGCCGCCGGCGGTCCCGCCCCAGACCGCCAGCGCCGTTCATGCCGTCAACGGCCGCAACCAGACCCAGATGCTGGCGACGCTGCGCAGCGCCATCGACGAGAACCGCATCGACATATTCCTCCAGCCGATGGTGACGCTGCCGCAGCGCAAGGTCCGGTTCTACGAAGCCGTCATCCGGGTGCGCGACGAGCGCGATCAGCTGATTGCCGCCGAGGAGTTCATCAGCCTCGCCGAGGCCTCCGGGTTGATCGGGCGGATCGACAACATGGTGTTGCTGCGCTGCGTCCAGGTGCTGCGTCGGCTGATGGTGCGCAACAAGGAAGTCGGCGTGTTCTGCAACGTCGCGGCTTCGACGCTCGGCAATTCCACCACCTTTGCGCAATGCCTCGATTTCCTCGAGGCCAATCGCGCGCTGGCACCGTCGCTGGTGCTTGAGTTCAAGCAATCGACCTTCCGCGCGCTCGGTCCGGCCGAGACCGAGAATCTGGCGGCGCTGGCGCAGCGCGGCTTCCGCTTCTCGATTGACCATGTCACGGACCTCGGGATCGAGCCGCGCGAGCTCGCGGACCGCGGCGTCCGCTTCATCAAGGTTCCGGCGTCACTCCTGCTCGACCCGAAGCAGGCTTCAACCTCGGACATTCACCCCTCCGACCTGTCCGACCTGCTCGGCCGCTTCGGCATCGATTTGATCGCGGAGCGGATCGAGGGCGAGCGCGCAGTGGTCGACCTGCTCGACTATGACGTGCGGTTCGGCCAGGGCTTTCTGTTCGCGCCGCCCCGGCCATTGCGGCCCGAGGGCCCATCTGCTACCGGCGGGGCGTCGCCAAACCAGGCGCAAGATATTCAGGGATCCAATGGTTCCGGTACGCCCAGCCCAAGCGGAACGTCAGCCGCGACGCCTGCTGCCCCGTCACAGCGCATCACCGGCAACGCAGCGCTCGCGCGCCGCGTCTGATCGGCCGCGCGCGTCATGACCACGCTGCATTTTGCCCAAAGCCTGCGCGAGCTCGTCGGCGGCGTCGATGTCGTGCTCAGCGACATCTGGGGCGTGGTCCATAACGGCCTGGAAGCCTTCCCCGAGGCCTGCGAGGCGCTGCACACCTATCGCAGCCACGGCGGTACGGTGATCCTGATCACCAACGCGCCGCGCCCGGCCGACTCGGTGCAGCGGCAATTGCGTAAGCTCGGCGTCGCCGACGAAACCTACGACGCCATCGTTTCCTCCGGCGATTTGACGCGGCTCTATGTCGCCGAGCATCCCGGCCGCAAGATGTTCTGGCTCGGCCCCGAGCGCGACAATTCGATCTATCGCGGCCTCGATACGACAACTGCGCCGCTCGAAGAGGCCGACTACATCGTCTGCACCGGCCTCTATGACGACGAGACCGAGACCGCGGAAGACTATCGCGGCATGATGCTGAAAGCGCGCGAGCGCAAGCTGACGCTGGTCTGCGCCAACCCCGACATCGTGGTCGAGCGCGGCGACCGGCTGATCTATTGCGCCGGGGCGATCGCGGAGCTGTACCGCGAGCTCGGCGGCGAGGTGATCTTTTACGGCAAGCCGCACCGGCCGATCTATGAGCGCGCGATGGCGCTCGCCGGCGAGCGCCAGGGCCACACGATCGACCGGAAGAAGGTGCTGGCGATCGGCGATTCCGTCCGCACCGACCTCACCGGTGCGCGCGAATTCGGCATCGATTGCCTGTTCGTCACCCGCGGCATCCATGCCGAGGAGTTCGAGGGCCTCGACCAGCTCGATCCCAAGTCGGTGATGGAATTGTTCGGCCACCCGCCGAAGGCTCTGATGCGCGAATTGAAGTGGTGACCTCCGAAATGCAAAAAGCCCGGGACGATCGTCCCGGGCTTTCCAAATTCAGCTGATGGCTTTGACGCTTACGCGCTCGCCATGTCCGGGAAGACCGCCTCGATCTTGGTCTTCAGCGTCGCCGCGTTGAACGGCTTGACGATGTAATTGTTCACGCCGGCCTTCTTGGCCGCGATCACGTTCTCGGTCTTCGATTCCGCCGTGATCATGATGAAGGGCGTGGTGGCGAGGTTGGGATCTGCGCGCACTTCGCGGAGCAGGTCGTAACCCGTCATCGGCTCCATGTTCCAGTCGGAGATCACGAGGCCGTACTTCTTGCCGCGCATCTTGTTCAGTGCCGCCGAACCGTCGCTGGCATCATCGATATTATCGAAGCCAAGCTGCTTCAGCAGATTCCGGATGATACGGATCATGGTGCTATAATCATCCACCACCAGAACCGGCATCGACAAATCAACCGCCATCTCGACTCCCCCAACGCATACCCAGGAATATCTAAAATCGGACCTGACGGACCGCGGCCCCTCAGTTCCATCTCCCAAGCACTAGCACCAAGGCGTTAAACAGCGCGTTAACTGGGGTGGCCTGCGACCGACCGAAATGAGGCTCCTTGCGGCGCCCCCCCCTCCCGCTTGACTTCATCCGCCGGGTCACGCCACGGTCCCCGCCGGTCCCGCCGGCTCGAGAATTCCCCTGATGGCCCCGCAATTTACCGTTATCCGCGATACCACGCCGGATTCTGCCATCCTGAAGGGCGCGGTGGTCGCCATGGGCAATTTCGACGGGGTCCATCTCGGGCACCGGGCCGTCATTGCAGCAGCCCTGGAAATGGGCCGGGCGCATGGCCGGCCTGCGCTGGCACTGACCTTCGAGCCGCATCCACGCCGGTTTTTCAGCCCCAACACCCCGCAATTCCGCCTGACGGACGAGCGCGCCAAGCTGCGGCTGCTGGCCGGGACCGGGCTCGCCGGCGCCGTGGTCATGACCTTCGACAAGGCGAGAGCCGGCACCACAGCGCAAGATTTCATTCACCATGAGCTGATCGGGCGCCTTGGCGTCAGCGGCATTGCGGTCGGTTACGACTTTCATTTCGGCAAGGGCCGGGTCGGCTCGCCAGGCCTGCTGGTGAACGAGGCCCCCCGGCTCGGCATCGAGGTCGACGTGCAGCCCCATGTTGATATCGACGAGCGGCCTGTCTCCTCCAGCGCCATCCGGATCGCGCTCGCGGAGGGACTCATCGACGAGGCCACGACCATGCTGGGCGCGCCCTGGTTCGTCACCGGCGAGGTCATCCACGGCGAAAAACGCGGCCGCGACCTCGGCTATCCCACCGCCAATATCCGGCTCGATGCGAATTGCGGCTTGAAGCACGGAATCTACGCCGTGCGGGTCGGTCGCGGCACCGAGCGGCTGAACGGGGTGGCGAGCTTCGGTCGCCGCCCGACCTTCGATAATGGCGCGCCGCTGCTGGAAATCTTCCTGTTCGACTTCAAGGGCGATCTTTACGGGCAGGCGCTGGACTGCGCCTTTGTCGGCTTCATCCGCGAGGAGCTGAAATTTGGCGATATCGACGCCCTGATCCACCAGATGGACGAGGATTCCGCCCGGGCCCGCGCCATGCTGGCGGCCGCCCCCGACGCGTTTCCGCGGCTCGGGATAGTCGATTAAGGGCCCAAAGCCTCGCCCGCCGGACCTTTGCGCTTCCCCCGTTCGGCTGCTATGGAGAGCCCATGTTTGCGCGGCGCATCATAGGGATTAGCAGCCCGGCTTCCGCCTGAGCCTCAAGGCTCGGCGCAAGACCGGGATTTGGTCGTTTCACCCCGCGATTCCGCATCGCCATCCGTTCCCGCGCCATTCCGAGCCAGTCAGCCTCATGTCCGAAAAGCCGCAAAAGTCCCCAAAGTCTGAAGCCAAAGACTATTCCAAGACCCTGTTCCTGCCGCAGACCGAATTCCCGATGCGCGCCGGCCTGCCGCAGCGCGAGCCGGAGATCCTCAAGCGCTGGTACGAGATCGGCCTCTACGAGAAGCTGCGCGAGACCGCGAAGGGCCGCGACAAGTTCGTGCTGCATGACGGCCCGCCCTATGCCAACGGCAACATCCACATCGGCACGGCGCTGAACAAGATCCTCAAGGATCTCGTCACCAAGAGCCAGCAGATGCTCGGCTTCGATTCGAATTACGTGCCCGGCTGGGATTGCCACGGCCTGCCGATCGAGTGGAAGGTCGAGGAGGAGAACTATCGCAAGAAGGGCAAGCAGAAGCCCGATTTCCGCGACAGTGCCGCGATGATCGATTTCCGGAAAGAGTGCCGCGCCTACGCCACGCACTGGCTCAACGTGCAGCGCGAGGAGTTCAAGCGGCTTGGTGTGATCGGCGACTGGGCTCATCCCTACGCCACCATGAACTATCCGGCTGAGGCCCAGATCGCGCGCGAACTGATGAAGTTCGCCGCCAACGGCACGCTCTATCGCGGCTCCAAGCCGGTGATGTGGAGCGTGGTCGAGAAGACCGCGCTCGCCGAGGCCGAGGTCGAGTATGAGGACTACACCTCCGACATGGTCTGGGTGAAATTCCCGGTGACCTCGCCGGCGCATGGCGCGCTCGCCTCGGCGAGCGTCGTGATCTGGACCACCACGCCCTGGACGCTGCCCGGCAACCGCGCCATCTCGTTCTCGCCGAAGATCGCCTATGGCCTCTACAAGGTCACGGACGCGCCCGCCGACAACTGGGCCAAGACCGGCGATCTCCTGATCCTGGCCGACGGGCTCGCCGAAGAAGTGTTCAAGCAGGCGCGCGTGACCGCTTATGAGAAGGTTCGCGACATCCCCGGCGATACCATGGACGCGATCGAATGCGCCCATCCGCTCAAGGGCCTCGCCGGCGGCTATGAATTCACCGTGCCGCTCTTGTCCGGCGACCACGTCACCGACGACACCGGCACCGGCTTCGTGCACACCGCGCCGAGCCACGGCCGCGAGGATTTCGACGTCTGGATGGCGAACACCCGCGAGCTCGACGCGCGCGGCATCAACAGCGCGATCCCCTACACTGTCGACGAGAACGGTGCCTATACCGACCAGGCACCGGGCTTCACCGGCAAGCGCGTCATCAACGACAAGGGCGAGAAGGGTGACGCCAACGAGGCCGTGATCAAGGCGCTGATCGAGGGCGGCAAGCTGCTCGCGCGCGGCCGGCTCAAGCACCAATATCCCCATTCCTGGCGCTCGAAGAAGCCGGTGATCTTCCGCAACACGCCGCAATGGTTCATCGCGATGGACAAGGACATTGCGGAGGGCGGCAAGGCCAAATCCGGCGACACGCTGCGCGCCCGCGCGCTGCAGGCGATCTCGGTGACGCAATGGGTGCCGCCGTCGGGCGAGAACCGCATCAACGGCATGATCGAGGCACGCCCCGACTGGGTGATCTCGCGTCAGCGCGCCTGGGGCGTGCCGATCGCCGTGTTCGTGCGCGAGAAGGGCGACGGCTCCGCCGAGATCCTCCAGGACGAGGCCGTCAACACCCGCATTGGCGATGCCTTCGAAAAGGAAGGCGCTGACGCCTGGTACGCGACGGGCGCGCGCGAGCGCTTCCTTGGATCGCGCGCGAACGAAGGCTGGCAGAAGGTCGACGACATTCTCGACGTCTGGTTCGATTCCGGCTCGACGCACGCCTTCGTGCTGGAAGACCCCGTGCAATTCCCCGGTCTCGCCGGCATCAAGCGCAAGGTCGACGGCGGCACTGATACCGTGATGTATCTCGAAGGCTCGGACCAGCATCGCGGCTGGTTCCACTCCTCGCTGCTGGAGAGCTGCGGCACGCGCGGTCGCGCGCCCTACGACATCGTGCTGACCCACGGCTTCACCCAGGCCGAAGACGGCCGCAAGATGTCGAAGTCGCTCGGCAACACCATCGAGCCGCAGGCCGTCATCAAGGAATCCGGCGCCGACATCCTGCGGCTCTGGGTCGCATCCTGCGACTACACCGACGACCAGCGCATCGGGCCCGAGATCCTGAAGAACACGGTCGAGACCTACCGCAAGCTGCGCAACACCGTGCGCTGGATGCTCGGCACGCTGCATCATTACAAGCCCGCCGACGCCGTCGCGGACGCCGAGATGCCCGAGCTCGAACGGCTGATGCTGCACGAGCTCGCGCTCCGCGCAGAATTGGTCCGCAAGGCCTATGAGACGTTCGACTACAAGAGCGTGGTCGCGACCCTGTCCGCCTTCATGAACAGCGAGCTCTCGGCGTTCTATTTCGACATCCGCAAGGACACGCTCTATTGCGATCCACCGTCCTCGCTGACGCGCAAGGCGGCGCTGACCACGATCGACCTGCTGTGCAATTCGATCCTGAAATGGCTGGCGCCGGTCCTGAGCTTCACCGCGGAAGAGGGCTGGCGCATGTACAGGCCGGATGCCGAACCGTCGGTGCATCTGACGCTGTTCCCGGAAGGCCTCGAAAAGCTCCGCGACGACAAGCTCGCCGCGAAGTGGGAGACCATCCGCAACGTCCGCCGTGTCGTCACCGGGGCGCTCGAGCTTGAACGTGCTGCCAAGAACATCGGCTCCTCACTCGAGGCCTCGCCGGTGATCTATGTCGCCGACCGCCGCATGCTGGCGACATTGTTCGACACCGATCTTGCCGAGATCTGCATCACCTCGAATTACGAGGTGCGCGAGGGCGAAGCGCCCGCCTCTGCATTCCGCCTCGATGCGGTGCCCGGCGTCGCGGTCGTGGTCGAGAAGGCCGTCGGCACCAAATGCGCCCGCTCCTGGAAGATCTCGCCTGCTGTCGGCGAGGACGCTGAATATCCCGACGTCACCCCGCGCGACGCCAAGGCGCTGCGCGAATGGAAGGCGTTGGGGGTGAGCGTCTGATCGGCCTGCCATGACCCCGCTCCGTGCCGGCATCATCGCGGCCGTGGTGACACTCGTGGCCGACCAGGCCTCAAAGCTCTGGCTGCTGAACGGCTTCGACCTTGCCCGCCGGGGCGTGGTCAAGGTGACGCCGTTCTTCGACCTGGTGCTGGCCTGGAATATCGGCATCAGCTTCGGCTGGCTGCAGAACGACAGCCAGTCAGCACAGATCGCGCTGATGGCGGTGAAGGTCGTTGCGGTGATTGCGCTGGGAATCTGGATGGCGCGGTCGCAGACCTACCTCGCCACCGTCGCACTGGGGCTGATCATCGGCGGCGCCATCGGCAATGGCATCGACCGCTTCGTCTATGGCGCGGTGGTCGATTTCGCCCTGTTTCACATCGAAATCGGCGGAAATACCTATAATTGGTACGTTTTCAACCTCGCGGACGTGGCCATCGTTGCTGGGGTGGCGGCCCTATTGTATGATTCCTTCCTGGGGGTACCCGCCGCAAAAGCGCCCTGATCCCGGCCGATACGGGCCGGAGGCGGAACCTTGCTTGGCGAGGCGTGATCGCGCGAGACGCGGCGAGATTGCTACTGCCACAATATGGAACAGGTACAGGTATGCGCAGCTTCGAAACCAGCGGTTCGATCGGTCGAGACGCCCGGCGGGGTCTTTGGCTGGCGCTGAAATTGTCAGCTGTCGCACTCGGCATCGGTCTCGTGATGTCGGCAGGCCCGGTCCGCGCCGGCGACGACGATGACGACGACGACATGACCTTCGAAGAGAAGCTCATCGACAATCTGATGTCCGGCATCGGCGCCAAGAGCATGGAGAAGAAGGGCATCGAGTACCGCGAGCGGTCACCGCTGGTGGTCCCGCCGAAGCTCGACCTGCCGCCGCCCAGCTCTGAAGCCAAGAACGCGCCGAACTGGCCGAAGGATCCCGACGAGAAGCGTCGCCAGGAGGCCATTGCCCAGCGGAAGAAGGTGCCCGGCACCAAGGCGAACGAGTTCTGGAAAATTGGCCAGCCGCTGTCGCCCGCCGAGTTGAACGCCCACAAGTCGGGCCCGCAGCAGGCCAACAATGATCCGCCCCCGCCGGGCAGCAACCCCAACAACCCGACGATGAGCCCGGCCGAGATGGGCTACACCGGAGGTCTGTTGAAATTGTTCAAGGGCGGCCAGCCCGAATCCAAGCAGTTTACGAGCGAGCCGCCGCGCCAATCGCTGGTCGAGCCGCCGCCGGGATATCAGACGCCCTCGCCGAGCTACGCCTATGGCTCCGGAGAGGACACGACGCGCAGGACCTATTTCGACGTCCGATCGGGTAAGGAAAAGGAGCAATAAGCTCCTCGGCCGCCGCCCGCAGGCGCGCGCACGCCGCAATCGTCCGGTATAGGCCGGATGCGGCAGATGACCTATTTTTAAGTACAACTCGCCGGCGTTCTCTGCTTCGTGACCCGAAGCTCAAAGCCGCGCGGTGTAGCATGCCGCGCTTTCACGCCTGGACATCAGGGTCCGGGCTTTCACAAGGATCGTGATGTCCTCACACCGATCGATTGCCTGCCTCTTCGTCGCGCTGCTCTCGACATCTGCCCTCAACGTCGGCAGCGCATTCGCCCAGACGACGGTCACCTCCGCGCCGCCCGCGAGCTTCACGCTTCCAAACGGCCTCCAGGTCGTGGTGATCCCGGATCACCGCACGCCCGTGGTCACCGAGATGATCTGGTACAAGGTCGGCTCGGCCGACGAGACGCCAGGCAAATCCGGCCTCGCCCACTTCCTCGAACATTTGATGTTCAAGGGCACCGAGAAGCACCCCGTCGGCGAATTCTCCCAGACCGTGCTCCGCGTCGGCGGCAACGAGAACGCTTCGACCTCGGTCGACTACACCAACTACTACCAGCGCGTGACGAAAGAGCAGCTCCCGACCATGATGGAGTTCGAGGCCGATCGCATGACGGGCCTCGTCCTCAAGGACGAGAACGTGCTGCCCGAGCGCGATGTCGTGCTCGAAGAGTACAACATGCGCGTTGCCAACAGCCCCGACGCGCGCCTCAACGAACAGATCATGGCCGCGCTCTATCTCAATCATCCCTATGGCCGGCCGGTGATCGGCTGGCACCAGGAGATCGAGAAGCTCAATCGCGAGGACGCGCTGGCTTTCTATCGCCGGTTCTACGCGCCGAACAATGCGATCCTGGTCATCGCCGGCGACGTGGAGGCCGCCGATGTGCGTCCGCTGGTCGAACGCAATTTCGGCCCGATCCCGGCCCAGCCGGCGATCCCCGCTCGGCGCATCCGCCCACAGGAGCCGGAGCCAGCGGCGCCGCGCACCGTCACATTGTCCGACCCGCGCGTCGAGCAGCCGAGCCTGCGCCGCTATTATCTGGTGCCCTCGGCGACGACCGCCGCGGCTGGCGAGAGCGCTGCGCTCGACGTGCTCGCGCAGTTGATCGGCAGCGGCAGCAACTCCTATCTCTACCGCGCGCTCGTCGTCGACAAGCCGCTCGCAGTCTCCGCCAGCGCCAGCTATTCCAGCATCTCGCTGGATCCGACCCAATTCGCGATCTCGGCTTCGCCGAAATCAGGTGTCAGCTTTGCTGAAGTCGAGCAGGCCATCGACCGCGTGATCGCCGACGTTGCGCAGAACCCGATCCGTGCCGAGGATCTCGAGCGGGTCAAGACCCAGCTCATCGCGGAGGCGATCTACGCCCAGGACAATCAGGCGGTGTTGGCACGCTGGTACGGCGGCGCACTGACCACGGGCCTGTCGATCGAGGATATCAGGAGCTGGCCCGACCGCATCCGTGCCGTCACCGCCGAGCAGGTCCGTGAAGCTGCGCAAAAATGGTTCGAGAAGAACCGCTCAGTGACCGGCTATCTGATCAAAGACACCAGCACCGCTGCCAAGCGTGAGGAGAAGCGTTCGTGACCTATCCTTTCCTTCGCGCGCGCCACGTTGCGCTCTCCTTCGTCACCGGCGCTGCGCTCGCGCTCGCCTCGGTCTCGCCGTCGCAGGCGGCAGCAAAGATCCAGCACCTGGTGTCGCCGGGCGGCATCGAAGCATGGTTCGTCCAGGACGCGACCGTGCCGCTGATCGCCATGGAATATTCCTTTGCCGGCGGCTCGGCGCAGGACCCCAAGGACAAGCCCGGCGTTGCCAATCTCGTCGGCGACCTGCTCGACGAGGGCTCGGGCGATCTCGATTCCAAGACGTTCCATGAGCGGCTCGACCGCCGCGCCATCGAGCTCTCCTTCAGCGCTACCCGCGATACCTTCCGCGGCAGCCTGCGCATGCTGCGCGACAACAAGGACGAGGCCTTCGATCTGTTGCGGTCCGCGCTGACCTCGCCGCATTTCGACACGGTCGATGTCGAGCGCATTCGCTCGCAGGTCATCTCGGGCCTGCGCCGCGACACCACCAACCCGACCTCGCTCGCGAGCCGGAAATTCCTGGAGATGACCTTCGGCGATCATCCCTATGGACGGCAGACCACCGGCACGCTGGAGAGCGTGCCGACCATCACGGTTGCCGACATGAAGGATTATGTCGGCCGTGTCCTCGCCCGGGAGACGCTGAAGATCGCAGTGGTCGGCGACGTCGATCCGGCGACCTTGGGCAAACTGCTCGACCACACGTTTGGCAGCTTGCCTGCCAAAGCCACCCTGGCACCGGTCCCCGACGTCGAGGCTGCAAAACCGCCGCAGCGTGCCTTCGTGCCGCTTGACGTGCCGCAGACCGTGATCACCTTCGGCGGTCCCGGCGTGATGCGCAGCGATCCGAACTTCATGGCGGCCTATGTCGTCAACCATATCCTCGGTGGCGGCGGCCTGTCCTCGCGGCTTTACCGCGAAGTCCGCGAGAAGCGCGGGCTGGCTTATTCGGTGTTCGAATCGCTGCTCTGGATGGAACATTCGGGAATCTTCATCGGCAACACCGGCACCCGCGCCGACCGTGCCGGCGACACCATGGATGCCATCGAGAAAGAAGTCCGCCGCATCGCCGACGAGGGTCCGACCCAGAAGGAGCTTGATGAGGCCAAGTCCTACCTCAAGGGCTCGCAGATGCTGGTGCTCGACACCTCCTCCAAGCTCGCACAGGCGCTGCTGCAATATCAGCAGGACAAGCTGCCGATCGATTATATCGAGAAGCGCAACGCCATCGTCGATGCTGTGACCCTGGACGATGCCAAGGCCGCGGCCAAGCGGCTGTGGAGCCAGGGGCTCCTGACGGTCATCGTCGGCCGCGCACCGCAGGCTGCCGCGCAACCGGCGGCGGCACCGGCGACGAAGTCGAACTGACGCCTCCGACGTTACCTGAAATGGCCGGGCTCGCCCGGCCATTTGCGTTTCCGCCATCCCGCCATTGCCGAAGATGGATGTTCCGAGATATGTCCTGATGTCACGAATGGTGCCATCATGCTGCGGATATCCCGCGATCTCGTCATCGACGAGGACGACATCGAGATCGGCTTTGTCCGCGCCTCTGGCCCGGGCGGGCAGAACGTCAACAAATTGTCGACCGCGGCCCAGCTGCGCTTCGACACACGCAAGTTGACCATCCCGGAGGATGCGACGATCCGGCTCGCCCGCATCGCTGGCCAGCGGATGACCAAGGATGGCGTGATCGTAATCCATGCCCAGCGCTTCCGCACCCAGGAACGCAACCGCCAGGACGCTATCGACCGACTCGTCGAGATCCTGACCGAGGCGATGATCCGGCCGACACCACGCCGCGCGACCAAGCCGACGTTTGGCTCCAAGCAGCGCCGACTCGACGGCAAGAAGCGCCGCAGCGACGTCAAGGCCGGCCGCGGCGGTCGCTTCGACGATTGATTGGAAAAAACCTCCGGCCGCCACGCGACCGGAGGTTGGTTTACTCAGATCTCACGCTCAGTAGCGCTTGCCGTTGGTGGTCGCCCCGCCGGGAGCCGACCCGTCGGTGGCGCTCTTATGCGTGGCACTGCCCGTGGTGCCGACCGCGCCTTTCGTGCCCTTCGCTGGCTTCATGCCCGTTTGGCCCGCACCGCCCGACTGTGCTTCCAGCTCCTCCTCGCTATTGCCTGCGACGCCACCTTGCGTCGTCTTGCCCTGCGCGCCGCCATGCAACTTGCTGTCGGACGACATTCCTTGCGCGAGAACGGGGCCCGCAAGCAGAGCGGAAAGCGCGCAAGCGATCACTGAGGTCTTCACCAACTTCATCCATGTCTCCTGGATTTTATTCGCGATGAGCGGTTCGGCCATTCCCCACGCCGTTCGTCTGGACCGGACCGCCCCGTCGCGCAAAGAGCTGAACGGCGCGATCGCGATGCAAGCCGGGCCGTGTGGTCATCGTTTAGGGATTTCGCGGCGCTTTCGCGGAATTGTGCTCCTCATATGCGGCGGCAAGGAACACGTGCGTGCTGAAAATCCAGATCTGATATGTGGGTAGCAGGACTTATCCCATGCATTTGAGTTCCGACGGGGATAAACTGCGCCGTCATTGAGCGAATCCATGCCCGTCCGTCAGCTTCCAGAACAGGTCGTCAACCGCATCGCCGCCGGCGAGGTGGTCGAGCGCCCGGCGAGCGTGGTCAAGGAGCTTGTCGAGAATGCTATCGATGCCGGCGCGAGCCGCATCGACGTCTTCACCGATGGCGGCGGGCGGAGGCGGATCGGCATTACCGACGACGGTAGCGGCATGACCGCGAAGGACCTTGCGCTCGCCGTCGAGCGCCACGCGACGTCCAAGCTTGATGACGAGGATCTGCTGCAGATCCGCACCCTCGGCTTCCGCGGCGAGGCGTTGCCGTCGATCGGCTCGGTGGCACGGCTCTCGATCACCACGCGGCATGCCAGCGAGCCGCATGCCTGGGCGCTCACTGTCGAGGGCGGCGAAAAGTCCGAGATCATGCCGGCCGCGCTCGCGCACGGCACTCGCGTCGAGGTCAACGACCTCTTCTACGCGACACCCGCGCGGCTGAAATTTCTGAAGACCGATCGCACCGAGGCCGAAGCGATCCGCGAGGTGGTGCGACGGCTTGCGATGGCAAGGCCTGACATTGCCTTCACGCTCGCGGGCGAAGAGCGCGCGCCGGTGACCTGGGCCGCCGCGCTACCCGGCGCGGCCGGACGGCTGACCCGGCTTGGCGATATTCTGGGCGCGGAGTTCCGCAGCCATGCCTTCGAGGTCCGTGCCGAGCGCGACGGCGTCGTCGTCGCCGGCTATGCCGCCGCTCCCGCGCTGACCAAAGCCAACGCACTCGGGCAATATCTTTTCGTCAACGGCCGCCCGGTGCGCGACAAGCTGATCCTCGGCGCGGTGCGTGGCGCCTATGCCGATTATCTGCCGCGCGACCGGCATCCGGTGCTGGCGTTGTTCGTGACGCTCGATCCGCGCGAGGTCGACGCCAATGTTCATCCGGCGAAGACCGAGGTGCGCTTCCGCAACGCCGGCCTCGTGCGCGCGCTGATCGTGCACGGGCTGAAGGAAGGTCTCGCACGCGAGGGCCGCCGCACCGCCGCCAATAGTGGCGAGAGCGCCTTGTCCTCGTTCCGGCCGGCCTTCACGCCGCCGCGTCCTGCAAGCTGGGACTGGCGGGCCTCACCGTCCGCGCCGGTCGCTTCGATGCCGTCATTCGAGGGCCCAGCCGCGCCCGCTTTCGCCGAGCGCGCGCAGGCCGCCTTCGATGTCGGCGCGCCCAGCGCGGACGTGCGGTTTGAGACGCAGCCGGTGACTGATCTCGTCGATCGTCCGCTCGGCGCGGCGCGCACGCAGCTCCACGAGACCTATATCGTGTCGCAGACCCGCGACGGTCTGATCATCGTCGACCAGCACGCCGCGCATGAGCGCATCGTCTATGAGCGGCTCAAGGCGTCACTCGCCGCAAACGGCGTGCAGCGGCAGATCCTGCTGATCCCCGAGATCGTCGAAATGGACGAGGCCACGGTCGAGCGCCTGTTGGAGCGCAGCGAAGAGCTCACATCCTTTGGCCTTGCAATCGAATCCTTCGGCCCCGGCGCGGTCGCGGTACGCGAGACGCCGTCGCTGCTTGGGAAGACCAATGCAGGCGGGCTGCTCCGCGATCTCTCCGAACACATGGCCGAGTGGGACGAGGCGCTGCCTTTGGAACGCCGCTTGATGCATGTCGCCGCCACCATGGCCTGCCACGGCTCGGTGCGCGCCGGCCGCAGACTACGGCCCGAGGAGATGAACGCACTGCTCCGCGAGATGGAGGAGACGCCGAACTCCGGCCAGTGCAATCACGGCAGGCCGACCTATGTCGAGCTGAAGCTCGCCGATGTGGAGAAGCTGTTCGGGCGGCGATGAATTACGCGTTGCGTTTCAAAAACACGAACTCCGTGTCGTCATACGCCCGCCGCTCCAGCTCCTCGAAACCTTCCGGCGTCACGAACTGCGCGGCCTTTGCCTCCTCGACCACCAGCAGCGCGCCAGGCGTGAGCCAGCCACCATCGCGCAAGCTCGCCAACGCCTTCTCCGCAAATCCCTTGCCATAGGGCGGATCGAGAAATACCAGCGAGAACGGCTCGACGGGATGCGCGGGGCCGAGATCGGTCGCATCGCGGCGATAGACTTTGGTGACGCCGCCAAGGCCGAGCGACTCGACGTTGTTACGCAGCAGCGCCCGCGCCTCCGCGCCGTTATCCACGAACAGCGTGAATTTCGCGCCACGCGAGGACGCCTCGATGCCGAGCGCCCCGGTGCCGGCGAAGAGATCGAGCACGCGCGCGTCCTGGATCGGATCGTCATAGGCATGCACGAGGATGTTGAACACGGACTCGCGCAGGCGATCCGCCGTCGGACGGATGTCACGCGAAGACGGTGAGGCGAGATTGCGCCCCTTCAAGCGACCGCCGACGATACGCAAGCTAGTCCTCCCGCGGCGTCAGGTCGCGCTTGCCGTGATAGCCGCGCTTGGGGCGGCGGGGCGGGCCGTAGCCGCTCGCCTCTTCCTCGTTGCGCTCGCGCGCCTCGTCGCTGCCGGTGCGCTGCACCAGCACGCGGCGGCCCTTGCGGTCGGCGATCACGGCGCGCGTGGAGGTCTTTTCGCCCTCGCCTGGGGATTTCTTCGCGACGTCGAACTGCGCGCCAGACTTCTCGATGATCTTGTCGCCGAGCTGATCGCGCAGCACACGCGCGCGGACCTCCTCGACCTGGCCCTCGGGCACTTCTCCGAGTTGGAACGGGCCGTAGGAGACGCGGATCAGCCGGTTCACCTCGAGCCCGAGATGGGCGCAGACGTTACGCACCTCGCGATTCTTGCCTTCGCGGATCGCGAACACCAGCCAGACATTCGCGCCCTGGTCGCGTTCGAGCGTCGCTTCGATCGGACCGTACTTCACGCCTTCAACCTCGATGCCGTCCTTGAGCTGGTCGAGCTGCGCCTGGGTGATCTCACCATGGGCGCGAACGCGGTAGCGGCGCAGCCAGCCGGTGTCGGGCAGCTCAAGCGTGCGCGCGAGGCCGCCGTCATTGGTGAGCAGCAACAGGCCCTCGGTGTTGAAGTCGAGTCGGCCGATCGAGATCAACCGCGGCAGGCCTTCGGGCAGATTGTCGAACACGGTCGGACGGCCCTCGGGGTCGTCATGCGTCGTCATCAGCCCGCGCGGCTTGTGATAGAGGAACAGGCGCGTGCGCTCGCGCTCCGGCAACGGCTTGCCGTCGACCAGAACGACGTCGTTCTTGG
Source organism: Bradyrhizobium zhengyangense (assembly GCF_022012435.1). Classification (GTDB taxonomy): domain Bacteria; phylum Pseudomonadota; class Alphaproteobacteria; order Rhizobiales; family Xanthobacteraceae; genus Bradyrhizobium; species Bradyrhizobium zhengyangense. Next base: position 156,424 of record NZ_JAKLUA010000007.1, on the reverse strand, counting down.
TGATGTCGAGCGCCGGCGAGTTGATGACACGGCCGTTGACGGTGACGCGGCCCTGCGTGACCATCTCCTCGGCATCCCTGCGCGAGGCGAGACCGGCGCGCGCCAGCGCCTTGGCGATGCGTTCGCCTTCCTTCTTCGGCTTAGGTGCTTCTTCGCGACGTGGGCGTCCCTCGAAATCCCGATCGCGCGCGCGATAGGCACCGCGGCCACCGAAGGCCGGACGCTTCTCGAAGATCCTGCTCTCATCCTCGTTTTCACGGCGCGGACGATCACCGAAACGGCCTTCGCTGCGCGGATGCTCGTGCCAATCGGAGCGGCCTTCGGGCCGCTCACGCGGACGATCGAATTTGGGACGGTCACGGAACGGACGATCGCCCGATGGACGGTCCTCGCGCGAGCGCGAGAAGCGCGGACGGTCATCGCCGCGACCGCCTTCGCGACGGTCGTCGCGCTTCTGCCAGGGCTTGTCCTCGCCGCGATCGCGGCCGCCGAAATCCTTGCGCGGCCCGCGATCCGGTCCGCCCCGGGAAAACTTCCGGTCCTCGAATTTGCGTTCGGGGCGCTCTCCACGGGGCGCGCGATCACCGCGATCGAAATTCGGGCGGTCGCCACGCGGCTTGAAGCTGCGCTCGCCACGATCCTCGCGCGGCCCGCGATCCCCACGGTCGCGTTCGCGATCCGGCCCGCCGCCCCGCGAAAATTTCCGCTCGCCGTCGAACTTGCGCTCGGGACGGTCGCCGCGCGGCGCATAGGGCTTCTTGTCGCCGAATTTCCTGTCACTGGAGCGGCCCGCCGGACGAAAGTCATCGCGATCCCGGCGCGGCGGACGGTCGTCGCGGCCATAGGACGGACGCTCACCACGCGGCTTGAAGGAGCGCTTCTCGCCATCGCGCGCTCCGCGATCGGAGAACGGGCGGTCGCCACGCGGCTTGAAGCTGCGCTCGCCGCGGCCCTCGCCACTGCGATCGTCGCGCTTGAAGCGGGGCCGGTCGGAAAAATCACGGCGCGGGGCATCGCCCTCCTCGCGGCGGCGGAAGGGTTTACCCTCACGAGGCGGACGGCTGTCGCGGTCGCCACGGGGCGGGCGGCTGTCGTGATCGCCCCTGCCCTCGCTCTTGCCCTCGAAGCCGCGCTTGGCGAATTTCTTCTCGGGGCCGCGCGGCTTGCCGCTGCGGCCACCTTTGGGGGGGCCTCGCCGGCCGCGGGAATCGTTGTCTTTGTCGCTGTCGCGAGGCATGAATAATCTCACTCAGGGGGTGGCCGGAAAGCATTGCGCGCGCTCATTGCGAGCCGCATGCTCAGGCAAATTCGATAAGCACTTCTGCTGAAGGCGCAGCTACTAGCAGGTTTCTTCGGATGATACGAGGCTTGAAAGCCCCCTCTTTCATGGATTTGGCGCTCAAAACGGCCGAAAATGCCGGAAAGGCGGGCGAAGTTCCGATCGGCTGCGTGGTGGTCCGGAATTACGAGGTCATCGCCACCGCCGCCAACCGGACGCTGACCGATTACGACCCCACCGGCCACGCCGAGATCATTGCGCTGCGCGAGGCGGCGAAGAAGATCGGCAGCGAGCGGCTGGTCGACTGCGACCTCTACGTGACGCTGGAGCCCTGCACCATGTGTGCGGGCGCGATCTCCTTTGCAAGGGTGCGCCGGCTCTATTACGGCGCGGCCGACCCCAAGGGCGGCGCGGTGGAATCGGGCGTGCGGTTCTTTGCCTCCCCGACCTGCCACCACGCCCCGGACGTCTACTCCGGGGTCGGCGAGAGCGAGGCGGCGCGGCTGCTCAAGGAGTTCTTTCGCGAGCGGCGCTAGGTCCCTGCGAAGAACGCACGCAGGGCCCGCGCGGTGACGTCGGGGTTCTCCTCGGTGAGGAAGTGGCCGGAGTCCACCGGCTGGCCCTCGACGTTGGTCGCCCACTGCTTCCAGACATCGAGCGGGGTCGCGGCGGCCTGGGCGATGCCGGCGTTGCCCCACAGCGCCAGCATGGGCACGGTGATCTTCTTGCCCGCCTCGAAATCGGCCTTGTCCAAATCGTAGTCGATATAGGCGCCGGCGCGGTAATCCTCGCACATCGCATGGATCCGGGCGGGATCGCGGAACGGGGCGATGTAGTGCTCGAGCGCGCGCTTGTCGATCGCATCCAGATTCTTCGACTTGGTCTGGCTCGCCATCTTGAAGCGCAGGAAGAATTCGCCTTGCCCTGCGATCAGCGTCTCCGGCAGCGGCGCGGGCTGGGCGAGGAACGTCCAGTGATAGATCTTCAGCGCATAGGCGCGGTTCATCCGCTCCCAGTAATTATAGGTCGGCAGGATATCGAGCACGGCGAGCTTCGACAGCCGCCCGGGATGATCGAGCGCCAAACGATACGACACGCGGCCGCCGCGGTCGTGGCCGGCGAGTGCGAAGTGGACGTGGCCGAGGCGCTCCATCATCTCGACCATCGCTTTCGCCATCGCGCGCTTGCTGTAGGGCATGTGCAGCGCGTCGCTCTCGGGCATGTCGGACCAGCCATAGCCCGGCAGGTCTGCGATGATCAGCGTGAACCGGTCGGCGAGCGCGGGCGCGACGCGGTGCCACATCACATGCGTCTCGGAGAAGCCGTGCAGCAACAGCAGCGGCGGGCCCTTGCCGCCGACGCGGGCGAAGATGCGGCCGAACGAGGTGTCGGTCCATTCGGAGGCGAAGCCGGGATAGAGGTCGGCGAGATCGGACATCTTCTGCATCCTTATCTGGTCAGTCTCTGCTCAGTCTCTGCTCAGTCATTGGGGGGCACCTCGACACGAGAATCGAAAACAACCCCATGCACAGTAGCGGTATTATCAGCGGGGTGGCTAAGCCCAACAGCTGATTGCGCATTTCTGGGATGTCGGAGTGGGCCCACAGCTCTGGATTCCGGATCGGCGCGGTGCGCCGTCCGGAATGACAAGGAACTAGCTCTTGGCCTTCTCGGCCTCCACCGCCTGCCAGCCGATGTCGCGGCGGCAAAAGCCTTCCGGCCAGCGGATCAGGTCGACCGCCTGATAGGCGCGCGCCTGCGCCTCAGTCACGGTCGCGCCCAGCGCGCAGACATTGAGCACGCGGCCGCCATTGGCGAGGATGGCGCCGTCCTTCGCGACGGTGCCGGCGTGGAAGATCTCGACGGTGTCGACCTTGGCGGCGTCATCGAGCCCCTTGATCTCAGTGCCCTTCTGATAATCGCCGGGATAGCCCTTCGCGGCCATCACCACGGTGAGCGCGGATTCCGGATACCAGCGCAGATCAAAATTCTTCAGCTGGCCGTCACACGCCGCGAGGAACGCGGGCACGATGTCCGACATCATGCGCAGCATCAGCACCTGGCATTCAGGGTCGCCGAAGCGGACGTTGAACTCGAACAGCTTTGGGCCCTGCGTCGTCAGCATGATGCCGGCATAGAGAATGCCGCGGAACGGCGTGCCGCGCTGCTTCATGCCCGCCACCGTCGGCAGGATGATCTTGGCCATGATCGCGTCGTGGATAACAGGCGTGACCAGCGGCGTCGGCGAATAGGCGCCCATGCCGCCGGTGTTCGGGCCGACGTCGTGGTCGAACACGCGCTTGTGGTCCTGCGCGGAGGCGAGCGGAATCGCGGTCTCGCCGTCGCACAGCGCGAAGAAGCTGATCTCGCGGCCCGGCAAAAATTCCTCGATCACGACTTCAGTGCCGGCCTCGCCAAACGCGCCCTCGAACATCATGGCGATGGCGTCCTCCGCCTCGCGCACTGACTTCGCGACGACGACGCCCTTGCCGGCGGCAAGGCCATCGGCCTTCACCACGATCGGCGCGCCCTGGCTCTGCACGTAGGCGCGCGCGTCATCGGCATTGGTGAAGCGCTTGTAGGCGCCGGTCGGAATGCCGAACTCGGTGCACAGCGCCTTGGTAAAGCCCTTGGAGCTTTCGAGCTGCGCCGGGATCTTGTTCGGGCCGAACGCCTTGATGCCCGCGGCGGTGAGATCATCGACGATACCGGCCGCCAGCGGCGTCTCCGGGCCGACCACGACCAGCTCGACCGCGTTCTTTTTACAGAAATCGATCACGGCCGCATGGTCGGCGACATCGAGCGCCACGCACTCCGCCTCACGCGCGATGCCGGCATTGCCGGGCGCGCACCAGAATTTGGTCACCAGGGGAGAGGCTGCGATCTTCCACGCCAGGGCATGTTCGCGGCCGCCGGAACCAAGCAGGAGAATGTGCATCGAAGGCTCGAAATGAGGGGTTTTGCTGGGGGCCGAGGTCGCACGAATCGGGGTGGGGCTCAAGGGGGATGGGGGCGGACTCCCCGGCATTCCGGGGCGCGGCGAAACCGCGAGCCCGGGATCCGTTGGGCCGCGCGCCATGCGCGCAGAGCGATTGGCAACGCCCCGGAATCTATCTCCGCTTTCGGTGAAATGACGAAGATCGCCGATGCTGAACGCCGCAACGAAGGTTAGGCGAATTTCCGTACATCGCGCAACGTGCATTCTGGAATCGTATGGATTCCGAATTGCATAAGTGCTTGCTTCTGCCCTCCTCTAGGTATTCTAGCTTTCGGAGTGATTCGCCCGATTGCCCATTCATGCGAGGCCCTATGACAGAAAGTGACGCCAACGGCGTTGTTAAGTCAGTGGTTAAGGCGGGTGCGGAGGTCGTCACCGAAGTCGCCAAGGCTGAGCAGGAGACGCAAAAGACCTATCAGCGCGGTTTGGACCTTTTGGGCCGCGTGGGAGGCTATTTAGCAGGGCTGTTTGAGCCCGCATCGCGCGAGCTAAGTCATATCTTTGGCGACCAGATGCGGTTTTGGCGCTTCAAGAACGGAGTGCGTATCCTAGAGAAGGCTCAGACCATAGTTGACGAGCGGGGCCTAAAGCCAGAACAGCTGAAGGCGCTGGGGTTTGGGGAAGGGCTTCTGATTATGGAAGCCGCTTCTCTAGAGGAAGACGAAAGTGTCCAAGAGCTATGGGCACGATTAATGGCAAATGCTGTCGATCCTTCGGCTTCGGTTAAGCCTGAGAAGGTCTACATTGATATCCTGAAGTCTCTTTCGACCAGAGAGGTTTTGTTTCTGGAGCTAATTGCCAAGATCGAAGATCAAAGCCGGAAAAGATTTAAGACCCAGCAAGAGCATCAGACGTTCGTGAACGCGATGAATGCTCTGGCCGATACACATTGGCGGCAGTTTCTCCCCGATGAGCGAGCCATATCCATACAGAACCTTGTGCGTCTTCGGTGCGTGACCTTCCGAGCTAGGTCCGTTGACCTACATAATTTGTTTGGACGCGTCCCTCTCCAAAATGACATGGGCGTGAGTGTCGGGAATTGGGCGGTCGTCAATCCAGATAAGTTTCAGCGAGTACTTGGGGAATTGATCGAGCGCCAACTTGCGGCGAGCGGCATGATGGATTTTCCAACCGGAGGTACATCCACCATCTCCCAATTTACCTTTGGGATGCCGCTGCTCCCTGAAGCAAACTTCATGCTGACGCCCCTTGGAAGTGGCCTTCTAACTGCGTGCAGACGTGAGAACGCACCGGAGGCTTGCACGCAAGAAGCAAACCATGAAGAGTAAACCAAGTCCAAAAACAAAAGCTGCGGAGGAACTCTATCGAACATTCTGCAAGAAAGCTGAGATCATACACCACTTCGCTGAGAACCTAGCGCAGACGCTCGGAGTGTTTCACGGCCTGAACGAAACAGGTCAAAAGCTGAAGCTCGAAGGGAGGCCATCGGCGCGCTAAGCACCATCTTGTTTGACCAGTTGCAGATTATGGTGATCAGACTATGCGCACTATGCGACAACGGCACCAGAAATGATGACGCGTCGCTTGGACAGCTTGTGGAGGACGTGAGCACTTCCGACTTCCAACGATTCTTGATCGACAAGGAAACGCAGTGGCAGCGTGCCGTCGGTCATAGGGCAGGGCCGACCAGAGACATACCGAAGTTGATGCGGGCGCTAAAGGCGCGATGGTCCGCCCTAAAGGCAGAGCAGGACGCCCTAACGAGGACAAAGCACTACCGAAACAAGGTTCTCGCCCACGCCACCACTGGGCTTGATCCAAGCCAGAGGATTCTCATTCGCGATATCTGGCGCCTGTCTCGATTGGCGTTGAGCGTCGCTAAGTACATCAGGCTCTTGTTGGAGGGCGACGAGTGGAACTATCTGGAGCATTCAGAGGACGGCAAGACTTACGGTAGGATGTTGGTGCGTTCGTTACATCGCGACAACAAGGCACGTGGACTTTAGAAAGAGGACGAAACAGATGGCTCTCAGCGAACGACTGAAGATCCTACAAGATGCAATGTCCGCTTACAGCGACATGACGGTCAAGAGCTTCCGCACCATCGAAGCGCTTGGAGATGCCGTCGTGCGGCATCTGCCGATCTATCTAGGTGAAGGGTCTGAAGCGCGGGGTGTACCGCCTGAAGGCGAGTATCGAGAGGAGGTCGGCGACTACCGGGGTGCAAAGTTCAGCACGCATGACAAAGGAACCTTGAGGCTAGCTCCTATCCAGATGGGTGTTGCTGTGGGGATTCCGCGCACAAACGGCAAGGGCAAGTTCTGGCCGCGCGTGGTCCTGGAATTCGAGATGATTGGCGACGCCATAACGGTTAGGATCGGTGACAGCCCGCGCGCGCTTAGAGGCATTCCACTCAACTTCAGCGAAGATGACGTTGAACGGGTCTGTGAGGAGATTCACGAGTACATCAGGGCAGTGCTGGAGAGTCCCGTTAAAGTCGCGACTGCCGTGGGCAAAGGGAAACTTGGCTTCCTCTAGCGCGGGTCGGACGGCACTCATGGAAGTCACCATCGGCAGTAGCGATTTGACGGACTACGCTCGGCAGCGGATTGCGCTCGCCCTCTATGCAAAGGGTCAAAGTTTCCTTGGCGCGTCTATTTTGCTGCAAGACCATGGGGGCGACGAATATGTGGTGCTCCACCTAGTCTGCCAAGGTACCGAAATCATCGCGAAGGCGCTGCTGTTGCTGCTCGACTACAAGAAGTACGACAAGGTGATCAGGGGATACGGGCACGACCTGGAAGGCGTCGCACTGGCGGCTCTAAAGGTCTTTGGCCTCCAACCCATGCGCCCGGCGCTTGCGCAGGAAGTGAAGGCACTGAATGTTTTTTATAAGGGAAACCTTCTCAGATATAACGGTCTTCCCGACATCTTTATCGATCCAAAGACAATCGACCGGCAGCGGCTGTTGAGGAGAACCACGGCTGTCGTTCGGCTTGCAAACCGAGAAATAGCAAAGTTGGCGCAGCCTTAGAGGGTTGCTCCGTTTAGTGCACTGTCACCGTAATCCGAGGACCATGACCGTGCCTCCGCGCCGGAGCTATGATGGATCGGAGAGGAGCCGGAAATGGCGCAACGCTCAAAATACGACGAATTGCACGATCGCTACCACGCGATCTTGAGTACGAAGGCTGGCACCCGCTACGAAATGCTGGCGGCCATGGTCTTCAAAAGTCTTGAAGACAAAAACACGGTTATTCATCACTTGCAGTTGACGGGGGACTCAGACGTCCCGCACCAGATTGACGTGTCGATCGAGAAAAACGGAAAGGCCTGGCGGGTCATCATCGAGTGCAAGGATTTTGACATATCGGGAGATAAGGTGGGCCTCGATATTGTTCGAAACTTTCGTTCAGTCGTCGAGGATACAAACGCCGATGAAGCCATTATTGTCACATGCACAGGCTATACGCGCGACGCCCAGAAATACGCCAAGGCGAAAAATATCAAGCTTGCGGTTCTGCGCGGAGCCGAAGAGCGCGACATGGAAGGCCGCATTAAGACAGTCGTCGTCAATCTCCATATCCAGAGCGCGAAGAACCACAGCATGACTATGAACATGTCCGAGGCGAACAGGGACCTGTTTGCTGCGGAATGCCTGCGAGTAGGAATTACCGGAGGAATTCACATCATGCACCCGGTCTTCCTCGTTCGCGGCGCCGAACGTCACCAATTCACGTCGTTCATGTCAGATAAGGTCAATAGCAGCCCGGCACAGAAACTTCCGTCAGGCCTTTACGAAGTGAGGACATTGCCCGACGGATGGTCTTTGCAAGTCGAGAGCGGGCCTCTCATCCAGTTTGATCTGATTTCAACGACCTATGAAATGGGTGTGCAGACCATCGAATTAAACATTACCTCGGACCGTATTGCAGAAATGATCCTAGCTGGCGTCGGCGACCACGATATTCTGATATTCGACGACCAATTGCAGCAGCGTAAAATTGACGCGGAGACGGGCGAAATTCTTTGAAGTATCGTTAGTACGTATCACGTGCTTTGCGTGCCACGCCGTCGCTATCTCAGCCGCGTTGGCGCAGGCCGCGCTCCAATTCACTATGCAAATGACCCGATCACAGCCGACAGGGCGCTGAGAAATATCGACGCGCCCGTCTATTGCGCCGCAATTTTATTGAGGCGGGCAGACTCGTTTGCCCCCAAACCAGACCGGCAATTTCCCCCATGTGAGCAAGCTCGTAGCAACCATTAAACGGTGGTTGCTACGAGCTGTCACACCAATCGATTTGCCGTTCTGAGCGCGCGCCTGCTCATTTCTGAGCCTTCCTCTGCTCAATCCGCGAATTGCAGCTATCGATCCAAGCCTTGAAATCATCTTTGGCGGTCTTCAGAGCTGGTATGTCGGGATAGGCAAGGTCCATCAATCGCGATGTTATAGCTGGATTCTTTGCCTCATCCGCCGTGCTCGTTGCCCACTGCATCCTGCCATGAATGGCGGAGACAACCTGCTGAAACCTATAGATCGGAGTTTCGACAACATCCGCACTGTTCATATTTGGCGCACCTAAGGCCGCCAGCAGTTCGGATTGGTAGTAGCGATTTTTGGGAATGAACTCGCGATAAAGAACATTCTCCATCAAGTGCAGGGCACTCGAAATCTCTTGGAGTCCGTCGCGCATGTCGAAGACGGTTTTTTGATTCAGATTCAATTGGGGGATGGGGCTGAATCCGGTTAGGAGCTTCTCTGAGACTGCGATGACCTCTGGGCCCCTGCTGTTCAAAATCACTGATAGACCTTGAAGCGCCTCTTCTTCCTTTTGTGTTAGTGGTTGGCTGGGTGTCAGCGGCGGCTGTTCCGGTGCCGACTGCTGCTTCGCTACATGCAATTGGCTCTTGTCAACGGTCGCCGAACCTTGACTAGCGAGCATGTAAATGCCTGTTGCCAGATTAGCGGCCCCGATAGCTATGAAAACGAAAGCCAAACGTTGCCTCCCCTCGGGTTTGGTCAGGCCTTCAAAGACCTTCCAATAGATTGCGACCCCGAGGGAGATGAAACAACCTATGAGGGCTCCGCCAGCTTGGACGAAGTGCCCCTCCACTGCTCGCTCGACTGCCACTAGCAGCAAAATCCAGGGAGCGTTGCCCAGAACAAGATTGAGGGCATCCTCCCATGTTTTCGGCACAGCAGAATCAGACATAACCACCCACGAGGGGCGAAGACTGCCCTATTCACTGGATAGCCTCCCCTACTTGTAGGGTAGGGCGAAGACCTCCATCCCTCAAGAGGGGGATCATTCCACAAGGGGAGAGTGTGAAGCAGCCTACCGAATGACGACCGCCCCTACGCCTGCTTCCCCGCAATGATCTCCTGCAAGGTCGCCACATGCCGCGCAAACGCGCCGCGGCCCGCCGCTGTGGCCGTCACCGTCGTCTGCGGCTTCTTGCCCACAAAAGCCTTCTCCACCGAGACGTAGCCGGCCTTGGCGAGGGTCTCGATATGCGCGCCGAGATTGCCGTCGGTGGCGCCGGTGAGTTTTTTCAGGCGGGCGAATTCCAGGCCTGACGCCACAGGCAATGCGTTCAGGGCCGCCATGATCTTCAGCCGCAGCGGCTGATGGATGATGTCGTCGAGCTCGGCCATCAGATCCGCCGCATCCAGAGGCCGCCGAGGATCAGGCCGCCGCCGTTGACGAAGGCCATCCAGAGCGGGAAGGCCTCGCCGATGTAGAAGAAGCCGATCAGCGTCAGCGCGATGATACCGAGGCCGATGGCGACGAACGCATAGCCGAACCAGAGGCCGGCGAGCGTGTAGAACAACATGAAGTAGATCGGCCAGAAGGCGCCGAGCTCGCGCGGGCCGAAATGACCGAGCACATCGGTGCAGATGTTTCCGAACGCGAAGAACAGCGCGAACACCAGCACGATCCTGACGTCGAAGGCTTGGCTTTGGCCCTGGATTTGCGACGGCGTCAGCAATCGGATGGCGATCAGGCCGCCGACACCGAGGATGTCGACGGCGGGCCAGGCGTAGCGCGCGTAGAACGGCCACGCCCAAGTCACCAGATTGCCGGCGAAGACCAGAACGCCCCACCACAGCGCCGCAAGGCTGGCCAGCTCATAGAGCTGCGACTGCTTCACGCGCTGGACGATGTCGTCGATCTCGGCCAGCGCGGCGGACGCCTCCTTGCTGTCGATCATGACTGGCCCGCTCCCCGCGTTGCCACGTCCTCGGCAATCGCATTGACGGCCTTCGGGTTGGTGACCATGCCCATGTGGTTGACGCCGTCGATGATCTTGACATCGATATCAGGCCTGATGGCCTGCACGACTTCCGCATATTTGGCCGAGATCATCATCTCGTCCTCGCCGCCGCCGAAGATCGTCATCGGATGCGTCACCGCAGGCAGATCGAGACGATAGCCGTGCGTGGCGAAATTGCGCATCAGGCGGTCGGAATAGGTCGCGGTGAGAATGCGCTCCGAATTCGCAGGCACCGCGAAGGCGAGTACCGGAAGCTGCGAGCAGCAGTCGATGCCGAGCTTGCGGAGCGCCGTGAGACCGAGGAAGCGCGGGATGTCGGCATTGGCCCAGCCGCCGGAATGCGCGACATTGGTCGGCGCGTCATAGCCGAGATAGGGCGCGACCAAGACGGTGCGGACGAACAGATCCTGGATGATCGGCGTCGCGGCGATGCGGAGCGAGAAGCCGGCGCCTGCGGAATGGCCGACCAGCGTCAGCGGCAGATCCGGCGCACTTTTGCGGACATGGGCGACGAAATCGACGAGGTCGTCCTCGAGCTGGCCGACATAGCCGATGTCGCCGCGCGTGCCCGAAGCACCGTGGCCGCGCGTATCCAGTGCCCAGGTCTCGACGCCGTGCGCGGCGAACGCCGCGGTCAGCGCGTGATTGACCGTGGCGGAGGAGCCGGACGAGCCATGGATGAAGATGGCACCGCGACCGGTGTCCGCGCCCTTCGCCTGATAATGGCGGTAGCCGAGCCAGGTGCCGTCGCGGGCCTGGAAACGCTCCAGCGGCGGCAGCGTGGACCAGTCGATGCCCTTGGCGGAATCCGAGACTGAGCGCATCTCCGCGGGCCGCTGCAGCGGCGTCGCGATCAGGGCGGTCAGGATCAGCGCCACGGCGCCGACTGCGCACAGACCCCATTTGAGCAAGCCCAGCACCCCTCGCAGCAGACGCGTTGCCATGGTCGAACTCCCTGACCAGATCATCGTTAGAGAACTCTATAATACAGAGTACTCTTCTATACGACCCCCCAAATCGGGATTTCGAAGCGCACCCAGAGCTCGGATCACCTCTCCCGCAGGGAGAGGTCGGATCGCATCGCAAGATGCGATCCGGGTGAGGGGATCTGGTCTCACTGGGCGCCGCGCCCCCTCACCCGGATTGCACTGGACGATGCTTCGCATCGCCAGGAGCAATCTGACCTCTCCCCGCTGGGGAGAGGTGAACCACGGACAGCCGACCGAATCTCATTTCGTCGCGCTTTGGATGGCGCTAGCCGGCGAAAATCCTTAACGTCGAGACTGATCCCAAAATGCCGAATCGTTTGCCGATGCCGCCTGCGGAACAACTTCACAACGCACCCGAATTCACCGTTTCCGAGCTGTCCCAGTCCCTGAAGCGGACGGTCGAGGACACCTATGGCCATGTCCGGGTCCGCGGCGAGATCTCCGGCTTTCGCGGCGCCCATTCCTCCGGCCATTGCTATTTCGCGCTCAAGGACGAGAGCGCCAAGATCGAGGCGGTGATCTGGAAGGGCGTGCACGGCCGCATGCGCTTCAAGCCCCAGGAGGGGCTTGAGGTGATCGCGACGGGCAAGCTCACGACCTATCCGGGCTCGTCGAAATACCAGATCGTCATCGAGGCGCTGGAGCCGGCCGGCATCGGCGCGCTGATGGCGCTGATGGAAGAGCGCAAGAAGAAGCTCGCCGCCGAAGGCCTGTTCGACGAGGCGCGCAAGCAGCTCTTGCCCTGGCTGCCCGAGGTGATCGGCGTGGTGACCTCGCCGACCGGCGCGGTGATCCGCGACATCCTGCATCGGCTGGAGGACCGCTTCCCCCGCCACGTGCTGGTGTGGCCGGTGAAGGTGCAGGGCGAGGGCTCGGCCGAGCAGGTCGCGGCCGCGATCCGCGGCTTCAACGCGCTGCCCGAGGGCGGCAAGATTCCGCGGCCCGACGTGCTGATCGTCGCGCGCGGCGGCGGCTCGCTGGAGGATCTCTGGTCGTTCAACGAGGAGATCGTGGTGCGCGCGGCGGCCGAGAGCATGATCCCGCTGATCTCGGCGGTGGGACACGAGACCGACATCACGCTGATCGACTTCGTCGCCGACAAGCGCGCGCCGACGCCGACGGCGGCCGCCGAGATGGCCGTGCCGGTGCGCAGCGAATTGTTCGTCGAGGTCGCCGATCTCGGACGCCGGACCCACGCCTATTGGATGCGCGCCCATGAGAGCCGCCGCAACGAATTGCGCGCGGCCGCACGCGCGCTGCCGTCGGCTGGCGATCTGCTGGCGATTCCGCGGCAGCGGCTGGATTCGGCAGGCAGCGCCCTGCCCCGCGGGCTGAAGGCCAATACGCATGCGCATTTCCGCAGGTTCACGGCGGCGAGCTCGAAGCTGACGCTGCGGGTGCTGCACGGCCAGATCGCGCAGGCCGGGCACCGGCTCACCGTGTGCGGCGAGCGGCTCGGCCTGTCCGCGCGCTCGCTGCTGCGACGGCGGCGCGACCGCTTCGCCGGGCTCGAGGTGCGCCTGCGTGCCTCAAAACTCTCCAACGCGCAGGCGCAGCGCAACGCGATTCTCCGCCAGCGCGAGCGCACGCAGCGGCTTTCCGAGCGCGCGGGCCGCGCGCTGGTGACGTTGCTGCAGCGGCTCGATGCCCGCGTCGAGAACAGCGGCAAGCTGCTCTCCGCCCTCTCCTATCGCGGCGTGCTCGCCCGCGGCTTTGCGCTGGTGCGCGATGATTCAGGCCATCCCCTGCATTCGGCCGACAGCGTCGGACCGAATGCGCGGATCGCGATCGAGTTCGCGGATGGACGCGTGGGCGCGACGGCGGATGCGGACCGCGCCGAGCCGATGGCCAAGCGTGCGCCGGCGCAGCCGAAGCCGGCCGCGCCGGAGACAAAGGCTGCACCGAAGCGCGTGGCCAAGCCGGTGGATCAGGGCAGTTTGTTCTGAGGCGTCTTCTGTCATTCCCCGCGAAAGCGGGGAATCCAGTACGCCGCGGCTTCTCGGTGACTCACTGACGTCTCGGAGTACTGGATCGCCCGGTCAAGCCGGGCGATGACAGCCATGGTGTGGAGACAGTCCGTCGTCCCTGCCCTACCGGCAGGACAGTCCCGCGTCCATCGTGGTCCAGAAGCCGCAATGATCCGGCGCGAGTTGGGGCGAGCCGGCCTGGGCTTCGAACAGGAAGACCGCGACGGTGAAGATGGCCAGTGCGGATGAGAAGATGAGGATGCGGTTGCGCATGACAGATGCGTTTAGCCGACATCATGGTCGAACTAAGGCACCGCCGCAGAATGAAACCCGCCTTCGCTCCGTCGAGCTGCGGCGTGGCAAGCCCGCCCATCCGCCTCTACCGAGCTAAGGCGCGGCGAGCCGGCTCATTCGCGCTATCGCGACAGCCACGCCGCGACTTCCTTCTGCGACTCGTTACGCGCCTCGGAATCGGTGCCGAGATGGCCGTGCTCGGGAACGGCGGCGTCAGAGCTGCCGCTTGTTGCGTGCAGCGGCGTGTTGGCGCGGTCGAAATCGTGATAGGCGCCGGGATAGACCACGATGCGCGCGAGCGCGCTGCGGCCGTGCGCGCCGTCCACCATCTGGCGACAGGCCGGCGGCGAGGAGACGTCGTCATTGGCGCCGATCAGCACCAGCGTCGGCACCCGCGTGCTCCAGCCGAGACCGGCGGAGATCCGGCAATCCGGATAGAACGCGATCGCGGCGCGGAAATCCGGGCCCGCATCGCGCGCCGCGCTTTGCGGACGCACCGCCCAGAGCAGCGCGCTGGCGCCATTGGCCCAGCCGATCAGGCTGACGCGGTCGCGGGCCACCCAGTTCTGCTTCATCAGCCAGGCGCGCGACGCCGCGATGTCGGTGACGCGCTCGCGCCGCGCCTTGACGTGGATGTCCTTGACGCGACATTGCGGGCCGAGCTCGCGTGAACCGTAACTATCCGGCAGCAGCACGGCATTGCCTGTCTTGAGCAGGCGCTCGGCCCAGTCGCGATAGCGCGGCTGGACGGAATCGGAATGACTGCCGAGGCCGCCGCAGCCGTGCAGTGCGATCACGGTCGGGAATGGGCCCGCCCCCTCCGGCTTGAACAGCTGCGCATGCAGGACGCCTGACGACAGCGGAATTTCGACGGCCTGCGGCGCAGGCGCCGGCGCGGCGTGCGCGGCCGACATCAGCAGTGCCAGGAACAGGGCGGAAGTTACGGGGCGCATCGGATTCCGTCGCAGGAGGTGCCGCACAGCCTCAAGCACTATCACGCGCAAACGGTTGCAAAACATCACAAACCGGTGGGTTTAACGGGCGGACAAGCCACCCTATCTATGCTACATCTGGTCCAACACATCGTGCCCTTCCACGGAGACTTTCGACCGTGCTGAACAAGTTCGGCCCCTCGGGCCATGGCGAAGCCCAGGTGCAATATCTCGACGGCGATTTCCGCGTGATCTCGCCGGGGACGTTCGTGCGCTGCGCCATCACCGACACGCGGATCCCGCTCGACGAATTGAAGTATTGGAGCGTGGATTTGCAGGAAGCCTACGCCACGCCAGCCGCCGTGCTGCAGCGGCATTTTCCGAACGCGCCGAAGCCGCAGAATTGAGGCCTCCGGCGCGCGTCTATTGCTGCTCCGCGCCATCCGTGCCCACGCAGGTCTTGATCGCGCTCTTGCGCGCCTCGCCGACCAGCTTCTGATCGATCGCCTGCTTCAGGCAATCGAGCCGCGCCTGCGCCATGCAGAGCTGCATCTGGTCGCGCTTGTCCTGGCCCTGCAAATTCTGCGTCGAGCCGAGGCAACCCACGCGCTTGGTCGCAGGAACCGGCACCGCGGCGCCTGGAGCCGCGGGAGCCGTCGTCGTTTGCGCCGACGCGACAGACAGGCACACAAGGCTGGCGGCAACGGCGGCAAAGGGCAGTTTCATCGGTGTCTCCAGGATCGAATGAGATCGATAGAGAGTTGGCGATGAATGTCGGCTGAATAGCACCACCTGTTTCCGATCGCGACAGATCGTGGGCACGGCGCAAGAGCGCCTTTGCCCACTCTACGAGAGCAGCATCTTATCGCTGGCTGAAGCGGCGCTCGCGAGCCTTGTAGAGATGGTCGCTGATCAATTGCTTCAACTTGGCCGGATCGTCGAATTCGAGCGCTACCTTGAACGGCACGATGCCATCGGGCACGCCCTCGGTGCCACGCAGGCGCGCGAGATCCTTTTCCGTCGTCACCAGGGTGAGCTGCTCGCGCTGCGCCTCAGTTGCGAGCGCGGCGAGTTCGAGCTGCGAGAACATGTGATGATCGGCAAAGGGGCGCGTGCGCGCGACCTCGATGCCGCTGGCACGCAGGGTGCGGAAGAAACGCTCGGGATCGCCGATGCCGGCGAAGGCGAGAACCTTTTTGCCGAAGAGTTGCGCGACCGAGGCCGCATCCGGCTTCAGGCGAGCGCGCAGCTCGGGCTTGTTGCGCTTGGCGAGCTCGGCCGCGACATCGTTGGCGGCGCGGCCGTCGCCGATCATCACCAGCGCATCGGTACGCGAAAGCTGCGCCCGCAGCGGCGCGCGCAGCGGACCTGCGGGAAACACCTTGCCGTTGCCGAGGCCGCGCTCGCTGTCGATCACGATCAGCGAGGCGTCCTTCAGCAGTTTTGGATTCTGGAAGCCGTCGTCCATCAGGATCACGGTGGCGCCTTGCGATTTCGCCAGCACGACGCCTTCGAGACGATCGCGTGCGACCGCGACGGGTACGTCGCGGACCATCATCAAGGGCTCGTCGCCGACGTCAGTGGCGGTGTGACGTTCGCGGTCGACCATGACAGGCCCCTTCAGGCGCCCGCCATAGCCGCGGCTGAGCACCACAGGGGTTTCGCCGAGCTCGCGCAGCAACTTCGTCAGCGCCAGCACGGTCGGCGTCTTGCCGGCGCCGCCGACATGGTAATTGCCGACGCAGAGCACGGGGATGCCGGCGTCAAAGCCCTGGCGCGCCATGCGGCGCGCGGTGATGGCGCCATAGAGTGCGCCCAATGGGCCGAGGAGATGCGACTTCGGGGAACGCGGCCGGTACCAGAAGGCCGGCTCACGCATTGGCGGCTCCCATCTCGATCCGCAACTGCATCAGATACGGCTCGAGTGCCGTCATGGTGCGATCGAGCGCGCCGCCGAGCTCCTCGACCACGCCAGCACCCGCGCGCTGCATCTTGTCGCGCACGCTGGGCTCGGCCAGCAACAGGCCGAGCTGCTTCGTCAGCGCCTCCTGCGTGTCGGCCTGGCGCGCGCCGCCGCTTTGATCGAGCGCCGCGTAGACATCGGCGAAATTGAACACATGCGGGCCATGGACGATGGCCGCCCCCAGCTTGATCGCCTCGATCGGATTCTGCCCGCCGTGGCGGATCAACGATCCGCCCATGAAAACAACAGGCGAGAGGCGATAGAACAGGCCGAGCTCGCCCATGGTGTCGGCGACATAGACATCGGTGGCGGCCGCCAGCTGCTCGTCGCGCGAGCGCAGCGCCGGCTTCAGACCCGACGCCGTGATCATGCCAGAGATCGACGAGCCGCGATCCGGATGCCGCGGCACGATCACGGTGAGGAGCTGCGGGAAGATGCCGACGAGGCTGCGATGCGCCGCGACCAGCATCTCGTCCTCGCCCGGGTGGGTCGAGGCCGCGACGATGATCGGCCGGCCGCGCGTCATCGTCATCAGCCGTTCGAGCTTGACGGGATCGGCCGGCGGCGCCGGCACGTCGAGCTTGAGATTGCCCGTGGTGACCACGTCGCGGCCGCCGAGCGCGGAGAAGCGTTCGGCATCGGTCCTCGACTGCGCGAGGCAGATATCGAAGCGCGACAGCAGCGCCGAGATGGTGCCGTACATCCGCCGCCAGCGCGGGAAGGAGCGCGGCGACATCCGCCCGTTGATCAGCACCATCGGCACCCGGCGCGCCGCGCCCGCCAGGATCAGGTTCGGCCACAGATCGGATTCGATGAACAGCGCCAGCGACGGCTTCCAATGGTCGAGGAAGCGCGCGACGTAGCGCGGAGAATCATACGGCACGTATTGATGGATGACGTCGGGCGGAAAGCGTTTTGCGACGACCGCGGCCGAGGTGACCGTGCCTGAGGTGAGCAGGATGCGCAAATTGAGATCGCGCAGGCGCTCGATCAGCGCCGCCGCAGCCAGCACCTCGCCGACGCTGGCGCCGTGGATCCAAACCAGCGGGCCGTGCGGTCGCACATCCCGGCTGAGCCCCCGCCGCTCGCCGACGCGCGCGGGATCCTCCTTGCCCTGCTTCAGCCGCCGCTTGATCAGTGCAGGCGCGAGCGGCACGAGGCTCGTCGCCAGGCGCCGATACATCCGCAGCGTCATCGGCAGGGACTTCGGGACCGCATGGGGATGGGGCAGCGAGCTAGCCATCTGCAGGCCCCTTGCGCCCGAGCTGCGCATAGGCGCGGCGTGTGGCTTCGTTCAACGTGTCTTCCAGCTCCTGCCGCAGCTCTTCCATCTTCGCTGCGTCGGCGTCTGCGGGAACGTGGATTTCCTTGATGCCGACCAGAGCGCCCCGGCCGAACGGCAGGTTGATGGTGGTGCGGTCCCAGTTCTTGAGCCTGATAAAGCGGCTGGTCGCCATCGCAAAAGGCATGATCGGCCGCCCCGATTCCCGCGCGAGCATGATGATGCCGAGGCCGGCCACGCGCGAACGCTTGGGCACATCGGCGGTCAACGCGACATTACAACCGTCTTGAAGCGTGTACACCATTTCCCTGAAGGCGCCGACACCACCCTTGCGGTGGAACGCGCCGCCGTGATCCCCGGACCCCCTGATGGTGCCGATGCCGAGCCGCTCGGCGGCAACCGCGTTGAACTCGCCGTCGCGGTGGCGGGAGATCAGCACCTTGGCCCGGTAAGAGTCCTTGTTCTTGATGAAGGGGGTGAGGAAATGCTGACCGTGCCAGAACGCGAAGATCGCCGGCATGTGCGGCTCGACGAGCTCATAGACGTCAGGCGGATCGAACGTGAACCTGTTGGTCCGCCAGACCAGACGCAGATATTCGGCCGCCAGGACCCCGACGGCACGCTGAAACCAGCTGCTTCGCAGCGTATTGCGAAGCAGTTTTTTCAACGCGCCTTCGTTTCTTCGTTCGGGTCGAGCAACCGGTGCAGGTGGACGATGAAATAGCGCATCTGCGCGTTGTCGACCGTGCTCTGCGCCTTGGCGCGCCAGGCGACATGGGCGGACGCATAGTTCGGATAGAGGCCGACGATCTCGACGTCGTCCAGGTTCTTGAAGGTGTTGTGCTCGAGGTCGAGCAGCTCGCCGCCGATGACGAGGTGAAGCAGTTGTTGCGGGGCACTATCTGACATGAGTTCGGTTCCTAACAGGCTGCCCGGCAAAGCAGTGGTCGACAAGCACGCCGACGGGCGCTTCAGGGCAAGGGACGATTGCGAAAATGCGCGACAATGCTCGCATGACGATCGCGTCCCGCTGCCACCAGCACCCCGTGCGTCACTTCCCGGCGATTATAGAGGATGGGATCTCCAGAGAGGTCGCTCATCCTACCATCCGCTTCCTGCACGATCAAATCGGCGGCCGCAAGATCCCAATCATGGCTATTGCCGCCCGCAAAAGCCGCATCCAGGGAGCCATTGGCGACCCGGCACAGCCGCAGCGCGAGCGAGCCGATTCGCGGGTGCAGCTTGATGTCGCCGTCTTTCATATTGAGTCGCTCGACCATCGGCTTGGGGCCGGCCATGCGGGCGAAGTCGAGCAAGGACCCGGGCGTCGCCCGGACCTGATGGCCATTCAGCGTGGTGCCCTGGCCGCGAACCGCGAAAAAGAATTCGTTCGTGGTCGGCGCGTAGACCGCGGCCAGCACCGGCGCTGAAACCTCGACCAGCGCGACGCTGACGCACCATTCGTCATGGCCATTGAGGTAGTTGCGGGTGCCGTCGATGGGATCGACCACCCAGGTCAGCCGCCGTGACAGCCGCGCCTGATCATCAGCGCTCTCCTCCGACAGCCAGCCATAGTCGGGCGTGGCACCGCGCAGGCGCGCTTCGAGCAGATCGTTGACGGCGATGTCGGCTTCCGAGACCGGCGAGGATGCGCCCTTGATCCACTTCTTCAGCTCGGTGCGGAACATCGACCGCGCGAGGCTCCCCGCCTCGCGCACCGTGTCTTGCAGCAGCGCTGCGTCACGCGTCAGAATGGTTGCGTCGGGAAAGTCAGCGTCCGCCAAGCGTCAGTCCTTCGATGCGCACCGTCGGCGCATTGATGCCGTAGCGGAACTCGAGATTGTTGGCCGGCTGCATCGACTTGAAGATCTCGAACAGATGGCCGGCGATCGTCACCTCGCTGACGGGATAGGTGAGCTCGCCGTTCTCGATCCAGAAGCCGGAGGCGCCGCGGCTGTAATCGCCGGTGACGCCGTTGACGCCGGAGCCGATCAGATCAGTGACGTAAAAGCCTTGGCTGATGTCGGAGATGAGCTCGGCCGGCGTCGGCGTGCCGGCTTCGAGATGCAGATTATACGGCCCGGGCGACGGCGAGGACGAGACGCCGCGATGGGCGTGGCCTGTGGTGGTGAGGCCGAGTTCGCGCGCGGTTGCGCAATCGAGCAGCCAGGTCGTCAGCACGCCTTCGTCGACCAGCGCGATCCGCTTCACCGCGACGCCTTCGGCATCGAAGGTCTGCGAGCGCAGGCCGCGCTTGCGCAGGGGATCGTCGATGATGCGGATGTTGTTCGAAAACAGCTGTTGGCCGAGCTTGTCCTTCAGGAAGCTGGTCTTGCGCGCGATCGAGGCGCCGTTGATGGCTCCAACGACATGGCCGACCAGCGAGCCGGCAACGCGCGGGTCGAACACCACGGGCACCTTGCAGGTCTCGACCTTGCGCGGATTGTAGCGTGCCACGGTGCGCTCGCCGGCGGAGCGGCCGACGGCTTCCGGCGACAACAGATCGGCAGCGTGCGGCGCCGAAGTGAAATCGTAGTCGCGCTCCATGCCGGTGCCTTCGCCGACGATCGCGGTCGCCGAGATGCCCTGGCTCGAACGCAAGTAAGAGCCGTGGAAGCCGGTCGAGGTGACCAGCACCATGCCGCCCATGCCTGATGACGCCGAAGCGCCGCCGGATTTCGACACGCCCTTCACCGCAAGCGCAGCCGCCTCTGCTTCGAGCGCGCGGCGCTCCAGCTCTGAAGTCGCGGGCACATCGGGATCGAGCAGATCGAGATCGGGGAAGTCGCGCGCCAGCAGTGCCGGATCAGCGAGGCCGACGAATTTGTCGTCGGGCGCGACGCGCGCCATCGCCACCGCGCGTTCCGCAAGCTTGGTGACGGCATCGCCGCTGGCGTCATTGGTGGAGACAACGGCCTGACGCTGGCCGACGAGCACGCGCAGGCCCACATCGTCGCCCTCGGACCGCTCGGATTCCTCGACGCGGCCGTCGCGCACCTCGACGCCTTGCGAGATGCCGCGCACCGCGACCGCATCGGCCGCATCGGCGCCGGCGCGCTTCGCCGCCTCGACCAGGCGTTGCGCCAGATCCGACAGCGCGGATTGGTCAAACAGGTCGCGATTGGCTTTGGAGGACAACGTCGAGCTTGCGGATGGTGAAGAGTTCACGAACGAAATCCTGTTGGGGCGCGGGAGGTTTCGGGGCGATCTTAGGCCCTGAACACCAGATGTGCCCAAATGGTGCGGACTTCAAGCACTTTCAGCCCGAAGAAGGCTCAGATTCGCTGCTCTTACGCAACGTCTCGTCAATCATGCGCGCCAAGGTCTTGTCAATCATGGCGGGCGGTGAGGTTGGATTAACCAGCCTTTTTAAGCGGTTTCGGAACGGCCTGCGCTAACGTCCTCGCATCGACCGGGAACATAATCCTGGCGGGGAGAACGAAAGCCGTGAGGCGTCAAACAGCAACATGCGGGGCCAACCCCGCCGGGTCGAGCCGCTCTCTGCGGCTCGACCCTCTTTCCCTTCCGGTCCGCTTCGATGCGCATGATCCGCGCGCCGACGGCTACACCAGGCAGATCGAGCTTCATCGCGAGCGTGTCGTGCTGCGCCGTGCCGTGCGCGGCATGCAGATGGCGATCAACGTCCGCGTCAGCGACTTCACCGGGCTCGCACTGCGCGGCAATGACGAGGCACAGACCCTCGTCCTCGTGCACCGCGATCCCTCGCTCTCCGTTCCGCTGCTGGTCAGTACCGACGGCGACGAACTCACAGAAGCCTGGGCGATCTGGAGCGAGATCTTCGCGCTGCCGCAGCTCGACGAAGGCGCCCGCAAGCCGGCACCGCGCCGCCGCCGCGCCAACGCGATCCGCGCCCGCCGTCCGAAATTCCTGATGCGCCGCCGCACCGCCACGGCGCGCGAACTGCCGGTCCACCGCGAGGAACGCGAGATCATCGCGCGGAACTGAGCGGCAATCACAGGTGCAGTAGGGTGGGCAAAGCGAAAGCGTGCCCACCTTTTCCATCTAAATCATTGAGAGATCATGGGCACGGCGCAAGGGCGCGTTTGCCCACCCTACGACACCACCTACGCCGCCCGCATCACCGCGTCGACCAGTAATCCCGCAAACAGTAAAAGCCCTGCATCGCGGTTCGACTTGAACAGGCGCTTGCACAGTTCCGGGTCTTCGATCCTCAAACGCATGATCTGCGAGGCCAGGTGCCCGGCGAAGGCCGCAAGGCCAAGCCAGGCTGGCCAGCGCACATCGCCTGACGCCAGCGCAACGCCGATCAGCACTACGGCAAGTCCATAGAACAGGATCAGCGCCTGGTGTGTATGCGCGCCGAACAGGCGCGCAGTGGATTTGACCCCGATCAGCGCGTCGTCCTCGGAGTCTTGATGCGCATAGATGGTGTCATAGCCGATCACCCAGGCGATCGACCCTGCATAGAGCACCAGCGCAGTGAGGTCGATGCGTCCGAAGATGACGGCAAAGCCCATCAACGCGCCCCAGGAGAAGGCAAGACCGAGGAAGACCTGCGGCCACCAGGTGACACGCTTCATGAAAGGATAGATGGCGACGACCACGAGCGAGGCGATGCCGGTCGCCACCGCAAAGCGGTTGAACTGGAGCAGCACAACGAGGCCGATCAGCGCTTGCGCGATCATGAAGGCCAGCGCTTGCTTCACGCTGATCTGCCCCGCGGGCAGCGGCCGCGAGCGGGTGCGCTCGACCTTGGCATCCAGGTCGCGGTCGGTGATGTCGTTCCAGGTACAGCCCGCCCCGCGCATCACGAAGGCGCCGATGAAGAACAGGACGATGGTGAGCGGCAGGCGGCTCGTGTCATGCGCCATGCCACTCGCGAGCGCGACCGACCACCAGCACGGCATCAGCAAAAGCCAGGACCCGATCGGGCGATCGAAGCGGGAGACGCGCAAGTAAGGCCGCGCCCATTGTGGCGCGAGCGTATCGACCCAGTTGCCGGTGGAATCGGCAACGCGGGCGGATGTGCTAGTGCCCAGTTTTCGAAGTTCGTATTCCATCGCGGCGTATTCCGGTACGAACTTCGAAAACTACAAGGGCACTAGCAAGAAATTTTAATTCACGTGCCGCTTATCGATTTGAAGTTCCTATGAGGATCTCGCGGCATGCACCGTAGGAACTTCAAATCGGCGGCACGTGTATCATCGGGTGAGGACGTTGCCGTTGAGCGTGTCGAAGGTGCTGCCGCCCTTCTTGCTGGCATTGGCTTCCGGCGCCGCGCCCGTGCCCACCACCTCGCTCAGCGACGGACCGGCCGGACCGCGCGGCCCGTTCGCCATCTGCTGCGCGACGTTGCAGACCTTGGTCTGCATGGACTCGGTGTTCTTGTGACCTTCCTTCATCTGCGCGGCGACGGTCGGCGGGATTCCGCATTTGGCGGCATGAGTCTCGATGTATTTGATCATCTTGAGCTCGGCCTGGCCGAAGCCCCTGATCAGCTTGCAGGCCTCGTCAGGCGGGGCATGGCGATCGCTCGCGGCCTTGATCATCTTGCCGCGCTTCTCGGCGTCCTCGCGCAGCGGCACGAAGGCCTTCATGCACTCCTCGCCGGGACCGGCCTGGGTCGGCGGAGCGGCGCTGAAGGCGCCTGCGCCGCCAATAGGAGCTGCACCATTGACCGGGAACGAGGCCTGTGGCGCGGCGCCGACGGAGGCGACCGGCGCCCGGCCGTTCACGGGTGGAAATGCGGGATCGGCCGCGGATTGATTGGGCAGCGGGGCCGGGAACCCCTGGGCATAAGCGCCCGCGGCGCCCATGACGACCATGGCGGCAGTGATCGGAACCATCAAACGACGGATCATCAAGAGTGTCTCTCCGGCAGGAGCTACGGGGTTCAGGCGTCTTCCCAATTGAAGCGCGACCAGCGTGCTGGCGTTTTTACGATTCCCGCCAGCGCTTAACAACCCGTCGAATAGGGCAATAGCGCGGCGCGCCGACGCACCAATCCGGCGATATTTACCCCCCAATCTACGGCTTTCGGTTAAGAACGGCCACAAACCGGACCTGAGCGAATGCCCTCCCACGATTTTCGCGGCCCCCGCCTGTTCGTTGACGCCGCCCTGGCCCAGGACGCCAGGGTTCCGCTCGACCGCGACCAGAGCAATTATCTCGGCAATGTGCTGCGGCTTGCCGCTGGAGCCGAGGTTTTCGCCTTCAACGGCCGCGATGGCGAATGGCAGGCCGCGATCGAGGGCCGCAAGCGACCCGATAGCCTCATCATCCTCCAGCAGGTCCGCCCCCAGGACCGGCTGCCCGACCTCGCCTATGTCTTCGCCCCGCTCAAGCACGCCAGGCTCGACTATATGGTGCAGAAGGCCATCGAGATGGGCGCCGCCAGGCTTCAACCGGTCCTGACCCGGTTCACCCAGGCCTCCCGGGTCAACACCGAGCGGATGCGCGCCAACGTCGTCGAGGCCGCGGAGCAATGCGGCATTTTGAGCATCGCCGCGGTTGCCGAACCGGTGCCGCTGGAGCGGTATCTCGGTCAGCGCCCTGCCGGCCGCCTGCTCATCTTCTGCGACGAGGCGGCGGAGGTCCAAAGCCCTATCCAAAGCCTGCAAGGCGCAAGCGAGGCGGGCCAAGGTATCGACGTGCTGATCGGCCCGGAGGGCGGCTTTGCCGAGGAAGAGCGTGCCCTGCTGCTGAGGCAGCCGAAAATCCTGCGGCTGGCCCTGGGCCCGCGAATCATGCGGGCCGATACGGCCGCAGTGGCGGCGCTGGCACTGGTCCAGGCCGTGCTGGGCGATTGGGGCAGCTAGGTCGTCACGCCGGGCGAACGATCATGGCCCTAGCCATGCTCGCGCAGCGATCGATGCAGAGTTTCGGATGGCAACTCTCCGAACGCCGCCCTGTAGCTCGCGGCGAACTCGCTCAAATGCCAGAAGCCGTGCGCAATGGCGCAGGCCTTCACGCTGCGCCGTGCCGGGCCGGTGCGCAGCTGCCGGCGCACCGACCAGAGGCGCAAGACCCTGGAATAGCGATGCGGGCTCATGCCGCAGATAGCCTGCGTCGCACTCTGGAGAGTCCGGACCGACACGCCCACCCGCTCCGCCATTTCGGTGGTCTTGTGCCAGATCGTCAGATCGTGCCGGATCAAGCTTTCCATCTCGGCGACGATCCGCAGATAGGTCGACGTCGTGGCGTGGGCCGAACGGCTGTCCACGCTGGTTGCGATGGCAGCGTTCATCACGCTGAGCAGCGATTGTTCGACGGCCGCTCGCGACTCCGGCTCGTTCAGCAAGTCCGGATCGTTGGCCGCAGTTTCAAGCGTCGCGGAAATCTGGCCGCGCAGGGACGCTAGCATGTCCGATGCCGGGCTCAGCAAATGATAACCATCCAGGCGAGACCAGGGCTCGCACGCCGGCGGCGTGAAGTAGATGACACCGATCAGACGGCCGACCGGCTCATGGACCAGGCAGTCGGAGGCGCCCTTCAGAACGACGATGGAGCTGCCGATTGACTGCCCATTGATGCGCGTCGAGGTCACCTGGTCCATCGGCACCACCACGGCCGCGGCGTGTGCCAATTGATACCCGCGAATGATCCGCGGGAAGGTCTTCACCAGCGACAGGCTCAGATTCGGCAGGCTGAGCCGCGCACGCATGATCGCAGTCGAGCCTGATGATAACGGCATGCTCGACGCGCCGGCATATTTCTCACTGTCGCCGAAATGATCGATGTCGTAGGTCTGCAGCTCGAGCGCCGAGGACGGCTTGAGTCCCTGGAACGACAACAAGCGTTCCGCCGCACTCTTGTTCGCGCCGTCGCGGGTGATGTTGAGAAGGCTTTGATCCATATCCCGTCGCTTACTTCGCTTCCTTCGCCGCGACCGCGAATTTGGCTGCACTCAGATCATCCGGTCCGTTGATGCCGGCGCGCTTGAGATCGCGAAGCAATTTTGTGAGCAGCAGCATATTGGTCTTCTGCAGTTCGTGGTTGTTGCCGAACTTGAATGCGTTCTGCTCGGTCACGATCAGTCCGGCCTTGGTCTCGGCGAGAATCTTCCGCCGCTTCAGTCCCGCTACGCGGCGGCGAACCGTCTCCAGCGGCAGGCTCAGGAAACGGGAGAGCGCCGCTCGCGACACGCCCTGCTTGATCGCGTCCGGCTCGACCGTGTGAATGCTCGAAAACTTCTCGTCCAGCGACGGATCGTTCATCACACTGATGACGTTCGCATTGAGAATCGCATGAACAATCAGAAGGTCCATCGGATCGAATTCTTCGTAGTTCCGGAACATCTCGCTGATCGAAAACAGCATGTAGGCCAGCGTATGCCGCGAGACCGTCCGGATGACATCAGAAGCATTGGGCATGAATCGAAAACCAGCATTCATGTTGTAGACGAAGGCAGCCGCGATCGTACCATCAGGCATACCCAGATTGAGTATGTGACAACTTGCCAAGTATTCTCAATCTCTCATTGTGACTGACAGTGACGTTGCGGATGGATGAGACGCGCGTCGGACGATGTTCCGATCGACATCGCGGCTGCGAGACGGCGGTCAGGTCGATGGCTGCTGTGACTTCGATGCACGACAGCATCCAACTCTTTCGATGATGCCTGCTCCGTTCAGCCGGCGGCCCGACAGGAATGAATGGCCATGGACGACGATGTTTGGGAGCGCCAGGCACTAGGTCTGATCAAAGCCTTTCGCGGCATCACGGACGCGCGCAAGAGGCAGAGAATTCTCGATCTGGCAGAGCAACTCGCCGATGGCGCGATCTCCGACGCCCCAGAAGCTGGCGTGCACGAAGCATCGATTGTGGAAGAGCGCGGAGACTGCCCTGGCTGTGAGTGAAGCAAGGCTGCTCCGGCCACTCTGACGAGGCTGCAAAGGCCGATTTAGGTATAATAATACCTTCCTCGCGAATCGCCCTCCGGCTTCGTGAGCCCAGCAGGGAATCCAGCCTGGGCCGCCTGGGCCGTCCCAAAGTCGTTAAGCGATTGATCCTTTGGAGGTCGAAACCGTTTTCCGACCATGCTAAGGGCTGCGCCAATTCCTCTGCCTTTCCTTGGCCTCTCTTTGGCCTCCCCTTGCCTGCCCGGCTCTCCCGGGATGATGGACCCCTGTTATGACCGCGACTGCCACCTCAAATGCTGCCGGCTCCGCCGCCTGGGCGGACACGCTGCTGCTGTCGTTCGCGCAGGCCGGCTATGTCAGGGCCGAGCCCGCCATTCTGCAGCCGGCCGAGCCATTCCTGGACCTGTCGGGCGAGGACATCCGCAAGAGCCTCTATCTGACGACGGACCTGTCCGGCGAAGAGCTCTGCCTGCGCCCCGACCTGACCATCCCCGTGGCGCGCGACTACCTCGCATCCAGCCGCGCCGGCCAGCCGGCCGGGTTCAGCTATCTGGGTCCCGTGTTCCGCTACCGCAGCGGACAGGCCAGCGAATTCCTTCAGGCCGGAATCGAATCGTTCGGCCGCCAGGATCGCGCTGCCGCCGATGCCGAGACGCTGGCGCTGGCGCTGGAGGCGACCGCCGCTTTCGGCGTGCGCGACGTCGAGGTCCGCACCGGCGACGTCGCGCTGTTCAACGCGCTGCTCGACGCACTCAATCTTTATCCGGTCTGGCGCCGCCGCCTGGTCAAGGACTTCAATCGCAAGATCAGCCTCGATCAGGATCTGGAGCGGCTGGCAGCGGAGACTACCGCGACCCGTAGCGAATATGAGGGCGTGCTGGCGGCGCTCGCCGGCTCCGACCGCAAGGCGGCGCTGGCCTTCGTCACCGACCTGATGTCGATTGCCGGCACCACCAATGTCGGCGGCCGCACCACGGCCGAGATCGCCGACCGCTTCCTCGAGCAATCGACCTTGAAGAGTGGCGCGCTGCCGCGCGAGGCGATCGCCGTGCTGAAGCGCTTTCTGTCGATATCGGGCAATCCGGACGAGGCGGTCGCCGCGCTGCGGGCGCTCACCGCTGAGGCAAGGCTCGATCTGAATGGCGCGATCGACCAGCTCGAGAGCCGGGTCGGCTTCATGGCCGCGCGCGGTATCGACGTGAAGAGCACGCGCTTCTCGACCGCGTTCGGGCGCGGCCTCGACTACTACACGGGGTTTGAATTCGAAGTGCATCACAGGGGTAACGGCACCGAGCCGCTGGTTGCCGGTGGTCGCTATGATGGACTGATGACCCAGCTCGGAGCGGCCGCTCCTATACCGGCGGTCGGCTTCTCGGTCTGGGTGGATGCGCTGACCAGCATCGGCCGCAAGGTGGGAGCTTAAGCCATGAGCGCGCCGTTCGTCCTGGCCGTTCCCTCCAAGGGCCGCCTTCAGGAAAATACCGAAGCCTTCTTCGCCCGCGCCGGCCTCAAGCTGTCGAAGGCCGGCGGCGCCCGCGACTATCGCGGCACGATCGCGGGCCTCGACAATGTCGAGGTCGCCTATCTCTCGGCGAGCGAGATCGCCGCGCAATTGTCGCGCGGCTACGCGCATTTCGGCGTCACCGGAGAAGACCTGGTGCGCGACAACATCGCGGACGCGGAGAAGCGCGTGTCGCTGATCGACGGACTGGGGTTCGGCTATGCCGACGTCGTGGTCGCGGTGCCGCAGGCCTGGATCGACGTCCGCACCATGGCCGATCTCGACGACGTCGCCACCGGCTTCCGCGAGCAGCATCACATGCGGATGCGGGTCGCGACCAAGTTCATCAATCTCACCCGCGCGTTCTTCTCGCAGCGCGGCATCAGCGATTACCGCATCGTCGAAAGCGCGGGCGCGACCGAGGGCGCGCCGGCGGCCGGCAGCGCCGAGCTGATCGTCGACATCACCACGACGGGTGCGACGCTTGCCGCCAACGGCCTGCGGGTGCTCGACGACGGCGTGATCCTGCGCAGCCAGGCCAATCTGGTCGCCTCGAAAGATGCCGACTGGTCGCCGCAAGCCCGCGAGACCGCGCGCATCATCCTCGACCACATCGCGGCCCGGGCGCGCGCCAACAAATACCGCGAGGTCCGGACCCGCTTCCGGCAATGCGACGCCACCCTGCTCGGCGAAGCTCACAGCCGCTTCGGCGTCGAGGCTCCGTTCGGCGGGCCGACCTCGTCGGGCATGCTCACGCTGCACTGCCCACCTGGGCAGATCTATGCGCTGGCGAGCTTCCTGCGCGAACACGGGGCCGAGACCGTCTCGGTGGTCTCGCTCGACTACGTGTTCGATCGGGAAAACCCGCTGTTCGCCAAGCTTGAGACTTTCCTGCGGTAGTGAGCCCAAAGCTCGTTGAGCAGCTCCGTTCAGCGTAGCGACAGCAAGCTGCAGCTATCATATGCTGCCCCGATGATCCTGAACGCGCTCTGGAACCTTGATCGATGACGCTGGGCTCTGATGTTTCCGCCCTGACGACCACCGCAGCGAATGCCGCTGCGAAGGGGCTGTCGATTGTCGTCCCCGTCTATAATGAGGCGGCGGGCCTGGCCGCCCTGCACCAGCGCATCTGCGATCTCGCCAAGACCTTGCGGCAGCGCTACCGCCTCTCTTGCGAGGTCGTCTATGTCGACGACGGCAGCACGGACAGCACGTTGTCGATCGCACGCTCGCTGCCAGCCGACGCGATCGACGTCCAGGTCGTCTCGCTGTCGCGCAATTTCGGCAAGGAGGCGGCTTTGATGGCCGGCCTCGACCATGCCCGGCTCGGCGCTGTCATGTTCATGGACGGCGACGGTCAGCATCCGCCCGCCCTGATCGAGCAGCTGGTGCGGCACTGGATCGATGACGGCTATGACGTCGTCTACACCGCCAAGGCGCATCGCGACAACGAGACCTTCCTGCGCCGCCTCGCCGTGCACGGCTTCTACGCGCTGATCAATTGGGGCGCGCGCCAGAAGATTCCGGAGGACGCCGGCGACTTCCGCTTGCTCTCGCCGCGCGCGGTCACCGCGCTTCGGCAACTGCCGGAGCGCAACCGCTTCTTCAAGGGGTTGGCCAGCTGGATCGGCTTCCGCCAGATTCGCGTCGATTACGAGCCTGCGGCGCGCGCCCATGGCGTCACCACTTTCAACGCTGCCCGCCTGCTCGGCCTGTCGATCGAGGGCCTGACCTCGTTCTCGGTGGCGCCGCTGCGCTTCGCCAGCCTGCTCGGAGTCGCGCTTGCCGGCGTCGCCTTCCTGTTCGGCCTCTCGATCCTGTGGGAGGTGTTCACGACGGGCAAGCAGGTGCCGGGCTATCCCTCGCTCGTGGTCGGCCTGATGACGATCGGCGGCGTGCAACTGATCATGATCGGCATCGTCGGCGAATATATCGGCAAGATCCTCTCCGAGCTGAAGGCGCGTCCGATCTACTTCGTCGCCGAGCACAGCGAAAAGCATTTTGGTGCCGACAAGGCCCAGGACGCTTCAAGTCAGGACGCTTCAAGCCAGGACGCTTCGAGCCAGGACGCTTCGAGCCAGGACGCTTCGAGCCAGGACGCATCCAACAGGACCGCGGCCGAATGAGCACGGCCGCGCGCTTGCGGCAGATCTGGCTCTGCGCCGACGATTACGGCATCAGCCCCGGCGTCAACCGCGCCATTCGCGACCTGATCGAACGCGGCCGCCTCAACGCGACGTCTGTGATGATGGTCGGCCCCGCGATCGAGCAGCGCGAGGTCGACGCGCTTTCTGCCGCCGCGACGGCGAGCCCGCGCTGCGCGATCGGATTGCATGTGACGCTGTCGGCGCCGTTCCGCCCCCTCACCATGCATTTCCGCCCCTTGGACGGCGACATGTTCATGGCCTTTCCAAAACTGCTGCGTGCAGGATTTTTGCGGCGGCTCGACAGCGAGTTCTTTCGCAACGAAGTGAGGGCGCAGCTGCTGGCGTTCGCGGAAGCCTTCGGCCGGGCGCCCGACTTCGTCGACGGCCATCAGCACGTGCAGCTGTTTCCGCAAGTGCGCGACGGCTTTGTCGAGGCCGTCAGCGAGATCGCGCCAAAGGCCTGGGTGCGCCAGGGCGGACGCGATTTGCCGCTGATGCAGCGGCTGGCCTCTCCGAAAGCCCTGTTGCTCGATCTGCTCAGCGCACCGTTCCGCCGCCGTGCGGGCCGCGCCGGCCTTGCATTCAATCCCGCCTTTGCCGGCGCCTATGATTTCACCCGCGCGGCCGAGTTCGGCGAGCTGATGCGGCAATTCCTCGCAGGCCTGCCCGAAGGCGGCCTCGTCATGTGCCATCCCGGCTTTGTCGACGAGGTTCTCGCCGGTCTCGACCCGATGACCGATGTCAGGGAACGCGAGCATGCCTATCTTGCAAGCGACGCCTTCGCACAGCTCCTCGCGACGAGCCATGTGACATTGGGATGAAATCGGCGAAAGCCGACCCTGAAAGGCTAAGCTTTGGGGCAGTCTGTCGCATACCGAAATTTAATCCTGCAGCCACTGTTGGGGCCACAATGGAACCCTACATCCCGCTTGCGCTTGTTTCGCGCGAGGGAGACTGACCATGACGCCGCAGGAACGCCAACTCGTCGACGAGCTTTTCGACCGGCTTTCGAAACTGGAAAATGCACCGCGCGATCCCGACGCGATTGCCGCGATTTCGGACGGCTTACGCAAGGCACCCGGCGCGGTCTATGCGCTGGTGCAGACCACGCTGTTGCAGGACGAAGCGCTCAAGCGCGCGCATAACCGCATCCAGGAGCTGGAAGCGGCCCATGCGCCCGAGCAGCCGCAGTCCGGCGGTTTTCTCGACACCATGCGCGACACGCTGTTTGGCACGAGCCAATCGCGCGGCTCGGTTCCGAATGTGCCGCCGCGCGAGCAGCGGCCGGTCTGGAACAGCGGTCAGGCGATGCAGCAGGCCCAGCCCGGCTACGGCCAGCCGCCTTACGGTCAGGCTTACGGACAAGGCCAGGGATACGGACAAGGATACGGACAGGGCTATGGCGCGCCGCCGGTCGGCGGTGGCGGCGGCTCGTTCCTCGGCACCGCGGCGGCGGCCGCGGCCGGCGTGGTCGGCGGCTCGCTGCTGCTCTCCAGCATTCGCGGCATGATGGGCGGCGGATCGCATCAGGCTTTCGGCGACACCACCATCATCGAGGAGCGCGGTGGCGGCTCCACGGGTGGCAGTCCCTGGGGCGGCGACCAGTCCGGCGGCTCGCTCGCGCGCGACGCCGGCCTCGATGACATCGGGTCGAACCGGGATTCCCGTCAGGGCTTCTTCGACCAGGCCTCGAACGATCGCGACAACGACGACCAGAACTACGACAACAACGACAATATGGACACGGCCGACGACAGCGATTTCGGCGGCGGTGACGATGGCGGCAGCGACTACGCGTAAAGCCGCGCGACGCGCCAAACAAAAACGGCCGCCGATGAGGCGGCCGTTTTCACATCAAACGTCAGAGTCTCACATCACCACGACCTTGGTGCCGACATTGACGCGGCCATAGAGGTCGATGACGTCCTCGTTGCGCATGCGGATGCAACCGGAGGAAACGTTGGTGCCGATGGTCCAGGGCTCGTTGGAGCCGTGGATGCGATAGAGCGTGGAGCCGAGATACATTGCACGCGCGCCGAGCGGGTTTTCCGGGCCGCCTTCCATGTGCCTCGGCAAGTCGGGACGGCGGGCGATCATTTCCGCCGGCGGCGTCCAATCGGGCCATTCGCGCTTGGCGGTGATCGACTTCACGCCGGTCCAGGTGAAGCCCTCGCGTCCGACGCCGATGCCATAGCGCAGCGCCCGGCCGTTGCCTTCGACGAGGTAGAGGAACTTGTTGTTGGAATCGACGACGATGGTGCCGGCGCCTTCCTTGCCGCTATAGTCGACCAGCTGTTTCTCGAATTTCGGATCGAACGGACGCTGCCGCGGATCGATCGCTTCCTGCTGGTAGCTTGCGCCTTGCTGATAACCGCCCTGCATCTGCGGCTCGCCCATCGGCGGCATGCGACGCGGATCGGCGTAAGCGGGCTGCTGCTGATAGATCGGCTGCTCCGGCGCATAGGCCGGGCCGCGGCCGGGTCCGTCGCCGAACAGGAACTCGATGAAACCGCCGCCCATACTGGCATTGGAGGCGACGCGCACCGGCGCGGGGGTTACACGCGGCTGGTAGAGCACCGCGGGCGGATCGTTCGGCACGCTATTGTCGAAGGCGCTGGCGCTGGTCGCGCCGACAATGAAGGCGCATGCGCTGCCGAGCAGCGCAACAGACATTTTCTTGAACATCGACGTACTCTGTACTGTTTCGTCTAGTTGCATTCGCCGCCGAACGCGCTGGCTGATTTTTCGCGTCCCCGACGTGGTCAATAAAGAGCAAACTCCGTTGCGTTTGGTAAACAGATCAGGCGTTTCGATTCACCACGTCGCGAGCAACGCTGCAATTTCCCGATCAGCGTTTATTTTCGATGAAAGGCAAAGCCTCATGGTTAATCGTGCGTTTGCGCGCCGTCGCGCGCGGCTGCACAACAGTTCCTGACGTGAACCTCGTGTTAAATTGCTTCTGTCTACAAAGACGCGTGAGTGAGGTGGGGGGAGTATCCTGATGGCTGTTCACCGCAAGCGTTTTCGTGTCGAGGATATCGCCGGTGGCGAGATGCCAGTTTTAGACGTGACTGAAGAGGCCGGCCCGATGCATAGCGAAATCATGGCGGAGCTGCGCGCGATCCGCGCCCAGATGGCACGAAGCAGCCAAGCCGCGCTGCCGCCGAGCGATGCCGTCGTGGCGCAGGAAGTTGCCGATACGCGCGCGCTGCTGGAAACCTACCGCGCCCAGATCGAACAGTGCGAGAAGCTGAAGGTCGAGCTCGACCTCATCCACGACGCCATCGACCGCACCAAGCGCGAGATCGCGACCCTGCACGGCAAGAGCTTCGACGGCGGCGAGATGGCCAAGGTCAATGGCGAGCTCGGTGCAGTGGTCGGCGGCACCGAACAGGCGACCCAGCAGATCCTCGAAGCCGCCGAGTCGATCGACCAGGCGGCCAGCGCGATGTCCAAGGTGCAATCGGCCGACCAGCAGAAGCGGCTTGCCGACGACATCCAGGAACGGGTCATCTCGATCTTCGAAGCCTGCAACTTCCAGGACCTGACCGGCCAGCGCATCAGCAAGGTCATGAGCACGATGAAGTTCATCGAGCAGCACATCAACGCGATGATGGAGATCTGGGGCGGCGTCGACGCCATCAAGGCTCACGTGCCGGCTCCGGTCGACACTCGCAGCGAGGACGACAAGCTCCTCAACGGCCCGAAGCTCGCCGGCGACGTCGGCCATGCCTCGCAGGACGACATCGACGCGCTGTTCGACTAAGCGGACGCGCAAACAGACAAACAAAATGCCGGCCCTCGGGCCGGCATTTTTTGTTTCTCGTCATTGCGAGGAGCTCGCGACAAAATCGCGCAGCAATTTTGCGCTGAAGCGACGAAGCAATCCAAGCTGCCTCCGCGGAGACAGACTGGATTGCTTCGCTTCGCTCGCAATGACGAGTGGTTAGGCCGAAACCCCGGTCACGCCCGCGGCGCGCAGCGGACATAGACCATGTTGCCGTAGCGGGTGGCGGCGTCCTTGTCGACGAAGCGGGTGATCATGACGCGGCCGTCGAAAGAGACGATCTCGCGGTCCTGCTCGCCGGGCGTCGGACCGGACGGGCCGATATAGTTCTTGCCGCTCGGCGAGCCCTTCAGCCGCAGCTCCTGGGGCGTTGCCTGGTCGGCCAGATGCATGACCACCCCGCCGGAGGACCCGGCGCCGATCACGTAGGGATTCTTGCACTGGGCCCTCGCCGCCGCCTCGGTGCGGGCGCGGTCGGCCGGGTTCTGGAACGAGGCGAGGCCCCAGCGGCCGACGATCTCGTCGGCGCGGATCGAGGCCGGCATTTCCGGCGCGACGCCGGGCTCGGCCTCAGGCGCAGGCTGGGACGAAGAGAAGGACGGCAGGCTCATGCCGCCGCCGCAGGCCCCCAACAGCAGCGCCAGGCAAGAGGCCGCCGCCAGATTGGCAACCGTGCGCGCGTGAGCTGAACTGATCATGGCATTCCCCCGAACAAGACCATGGCCGCACCCCTCCCGCAGCCAAGCGCAAAACCGCTGCCAGAGCAATGACGTCCTTTGATACGCCCGAGCCCCGAACAAGTTTCCAATGCCACCATCCTATATCCGCCTCACCAATCGCTTAACCACCTTTGCTTGACAGGATCGCAGCCAAGCCATATCCCCTGCGCACTATTAGCACTCGGAAAGACCGATTGCTAAGCGCGCCGTTCGCCCCTCGGGAAGAGGAAGGACGGCGGCGCCGCCACCCACTTCCGCTGCTTTCGAAAAAAGCGAGCCTCCAAAGGGAAACGTCATGGCTAAGTCCAAATTTCGTCCGCTGCATGACCGTGTCGTGGTCAAACGTATCGACGCCGAGGAAAAGACCAAGGGCGGCATCATCATCCCCGACACAGCCAAGGAAAAGCCGTCCCAGGGCGAAGTCGTCGCGGTCGGCCCCGGCGGCCGTGACGAGGCTGGCAAGCTGATCCCGATCGACCTCAAGGTCGGCGACCGCGTGCTGTTCGGCAAGTGGTCGGGCACCGAGGTCAAGATCGACAACGAAGAGCTCCTGATCATGAAGGAGTCGGACATCATGGGCGTGATGGCCTAAGGCCGTCAGCCTGAACGGCCGCTGAATGCTATGCCCGGATCATCAGGTCCGGGCATCCATCGTTCCGCCGCACATCACCACGCACGACACATCACGACACAACAGGGATTGCAGACAATGGCTGCCAAGGACGTCAAGTTTTCCGGAGACGCGCGCGATCGCATGCTGCGCGGCGTCGACATTCTCGCCAACGCGGTCAAGGTGACGCTCGGTCCGAAGGGCCGCAACGTCGTCA
This sequence comes from Bradyrhizobium zhengyangense, assembly GCF_022012435.1. Lineage (GTDB taxonomy): Bacteria > Pseudomonadota > Alphaproteobacteria > Rhizobiales > Xanthobacteraceae > Bradyrhizobium > Bradyrhizobium zhengyangense. The sequence continues at coordinate 120,656 of NZ_JAKLUA010000007.1, read as the reverse complement.
TCGAGAAGTCATTCGGCGCCCCCCGCATCACCAAGGACGGCGTCACCGTCGCCAAGGAGATCGAGCTCGAGGACAAGTTCGAGAACATGGGCGCCCAGATGGTGCGTGAGGTCGCCTCCAAGACCAACGACCTCGCCGGCGACGGCACCACCACCGCGACCGTGCTGGCCCAGGCCATCGTGCGCGAAGGCGCCAAATCGGTTGCCGCCGGCATGAACCCGATGGACCTCAAGCGCGGCATCGACATCGCGGTCCATGCCGTCGTCAAGGACATCGAGAAGCGCGCCAAGCCGGTCGCGTCCTCTTCCGAGGTCGCCCAGGTCGGCACCATCTCGGCCAACGGCGATGCCGCCATCGGCAAGATGATCGCGCAGGCGATGCAGAAGGTCGGCAACGAAGGCGTCATCACCGTCGAGGAAAACAAGTCGCTCGACACCGAAGTCGACATCGTCGAGGGCATGAAGTTCGACCGCGGCTATCTCAGCCCGTACTTTGTCACCAACCCCGAGAAGATGACCGCCGAGCTCGAGGACGCCTACATCCTCCTGCACGAGAAGAAGCTCTCCGGCCTGCAGGCCATGCTGCCGGTGCTCGAAGCCGTCGTGCAGTCGGGCAAGCCGCTCGTCATCATCGCCGAGGACGTCGAGGGCGAGGCGCTGGCGACCCTGGTCGTCAACCGCCTGCGTGGCGGCCTCAAGGTCGCCGCCGTCAAGGCGCCGGGCTTCGGCGATCGCCGCAAGGCCATGCTGGAAGACCTCGCGATCCTCACCGGTGGCCAGCTGATCTCCGACGATCTCGGCATGAAGCTCGAGAACGTCACGGTGAAGATGCTCGGCCGCGCCGGCAAGGTCGTGATCGACAAGGAGAACACCACGATCGTCAAGGGCGCCGGCAAGAAGCCGGAGATCGAGGCCCGCGTCGGGCAGATCAAGGCCCAGATCGAGGAGACCACCTCGGACTACGACCGTGAGAAGCTGCAGGAGCGTCTGGCCAAGCTTGCCGGCGGTGTCGCGGTTATCCGCGTCGGCGGCGCGACCGAGATCGAGGTCAAGGAGAAGAAGGACCGCGTCGAGGACGCGCTCAACGCCACCCGCGCCGCGGTGCAGGAAGGCATCGTCCCCGGCGGCGGCGTGACGCTGCTGCGCGCCAAGAAGGCGGTCGGCCGTCTCACCAACGCCAACGCCGACGTGCAGGCCGGCATCAACATCGTGCTGAAGGCGCTCGAAGCTCCGATCCGCCAGATCTCGGAGAATGCCGGCGTCGAGGGGTCGATCGTGGTCGGCAAGATCCTGGAGAACAAGTCCGAGACCTTCGGCTTCGACGCCCAGACCGAGGACTATGTCGACATGATCGAGAAGGGCATCATCGATCCCGCCAAGGTGGTGCGCACCGCGCTGCAGGACGCCTCCTCCGTGGCCGGCCTGCTGGTGACCACCGAAGCCATGGTCGCCGAGGCGCCGAAGAAGGATGCCCCGCCCGCCATGCCGGCCGGCGGCGGCATGGGTGGCTTCTGAGCCCATCCTTCCCCCTGACACTGTTGCGAAGGCCGCCTCCGGGCGGCCTTCTTTTTTGTCGAGACTGGCCCGCGCTTCAACCGGCGGACAAAACCCACTACGGTGGCGCGCCGATTCTGATTTGAGGATTTCGTCAATGCGCGCGCTTTTTCCGACGGCTCTCTTGGCAAGCCTGCTCGTCATGTCTCCAGGGCTCGTATCAGCCCAGATGAAGCTGTCGCCGAAGGCCGCGGCGCCCGGCGGCACCGAGACGCGCTATTTCACCTCGATCGACGGGCTGATGGACGGCAACGCCGACGTCATCCTGAAGGAGACGCGGCAGGGCAAGACGGTCACCGCGGCCGTGCTCGACGTTTGCTATCCCGTGGCGAAGAATTCCGATCGCAAGGATCGCTTCGTCGTCAATCTCCAGGTCTCCGGCCAGACCTTGACCGGCACGACCACGAGCCTCGGCGCGAAGGCGCCTGTCACGGTCAAGCTTACGCGCAAGCCCACCGGCGACACCTTTGAATTCCGCGGCCAGATCGGCATCGGCCAGGCCGTGACCGAAGTGACCTCGCCTGATAATGCCGATCTCAGCGAGAAGGAGTTTCTGGACAACCAGACCACCGACGACGGCATCACGCCCCAGCCGAAGGATTTCACTGAAGTCTCGCCGGAGGCGATCGCGGTCAAGGTCAAGCTCGATGCCGCGACCGACTTCCTGAAAGGCCTCAAGGGCCAGGACGTCGAGGTGACGCTGGCAAGCCTGACCGTCGGCTGTGACGCGCTGCGCGCCGGCGAGCAGACCATCAACATGTCGGTCGATCCGGAGCGCGCGGCCGCGCTGCTCGCAAAATTCAAGGCGATGCCAGGCGTCACGGCCGCAGGCTGGACCGCCGGACTGGTGGAAATGGATCGCACCATCCGCGTTGGCGCTGCCGACTGGCGCGACGGCGACAAGATCAACCGCGACAAGCTCGCAGGCGCGATCGCCGGCGTGCTCAGCAGGACGCTCGCGGCCAAGCCGGTCTCGCAGAGCTTCAACGCCGCCACCGGCAAGCTCAAGCTGGTGTTCAAGCGGCCGAACCAGGATTTCCCGGCGCTCGAGCTCACCGACACGATCGAGGTCGCGGGCCTCGTTTCCGCCGACAAGCCGGGGACATCAGACAAGCTGATCCTCTGGATCGGCAGCCCCTCGACCACGACCGCCGACGAAAGCACCGGCGCCAAGCTCAATGTCTCTGACGAGGCGACGGCCGATGAGGAAGGCGACCAGCCCGACGACAACGGCTCGATCGAAGCGCTCGCCAAGGAGCTGAAAGGCCAGCGCTGGGACGCCGACAAGTCGGTGTGGAAGTAGGCGAAGCGACAAACTCGCTGTCATTGCCCGCTTCGCGGGGCATGACGGAGAGGGCTAATTCCCGTTCTGGCGGAAGCGCAGCGTCTTGGGGCCGATCAGCGTGAGCACCTCACCCTGGCGCTTCCAGGTCTCGACGGCGGCTAGCGCGGCGACGAGTTCGTCGTCGGCTTGCGCCCTGGCCGGCGGACAGGAACGATCCTGGATCTGGCCGGGGACGAAGATCACGGTATTGCCGGCCACCGAGAACTGGCCTTTTCCGCCCTTGCACCAGAGCTCGAGCACGACCTCGCCATTGTCGCCGATCTCGAGGTTGGGAATCCGCTTGGAGCCGGGCTGAGGAACGGCCTCCAGCGTCATCTCGGTGCCGAAGGGAAAGCCCTCTTGCGCACGCGCAACGGCGGACATCGCAAGCACTGCAGCGACCGTGCACACCATCCGCTTCAACAACACCATGAGACCTCTCAACCGACCCGATTTGCCGGGGGTCTTCTATAAGACGGCAAGGCCTTTGAGAAGGTTCGTCGGTTCAAGATACAAAAATCCCCGCGGGACAAGCCCGCGGGGATTTGTATCGGGGCCGGAGGCGCCTGTTACTTCAGGACGAGGGCCGTGAACGGATAGACATAGGCTTGCAACGTCACGAACACACCGACGAGGCAGGCCAGCACGATCGAATGCCAGAACACGAAGCGCAGGATGGTGCCTTCGTGGCCGTACCAGTTGGTCGCGGTGGAGGCGACGACGATCGATTGCGCGTCGATCATCTTGCCCATCACGCCGCCGGATGAATTCGCCGCCGCCATCAGGATCGGCGAGAGGCCGAGCTGCTGCGACGTGATCTTCTGGAGGTTGCCGAACAGGATGTTCGACGACGTATCCGATCCCGTCAGCGCCACGCCCAACCAGCCGAGCAGCGTGCCGAAGAAGGGATAGAGCACGCCGGTTGCGGCAAAGGCGAGACCCAGCGTCGCGTCGACGCCGGAGAGCCGCGTCAACGTACCGATCGCGAGCATCGCCGAGATCGTGATCAGCGAGATCGCGCAGAGCCGGATGGTGCGGCCGTATTCGAGCAAGAGCCGGCCCGGACCGACACCCATCAGGAAGCCGGAGATGATCGCCGCGATCAACATGCCGGTGCCCGTGAAGGACAGGTAGGTGAAGCCGAACACCGCCGCTTCCTTGGTCGGCGCCGGCGCGACCGGCGGCATCTTGTTGATCATCTGGTGCAGTTCGGGAACGGGATAGTTCCAGACGAAGATGTTGTTCGCCCAGGTCTTGAAGGCGCCATTGCCCCAGACCAGCATCACGACGCAGACGATGATCCACGGCAGAAGCGCGCTGAACAGCTCGCTTTGCGTCAGCGGCGTCTTGTCGATCGGTTTTGCCGTCGCCATCGTTGCCGCCGATTCATCGTGCCCGCGCAGCGCCGGCGACAGCCAGAGTTGCTTCGGCTGCCAGACCTTCAGGAACAGGATCAGCGCGCCCATCGAGATCAGCGACGCACCGATGTCGACGATCCAGGGATTGACGAAGTTCGAGATCACGAATTGCGGGACCGCGAACGACACGCCGGTGACGAGGATCGCCGGCCAGACATCCTTCATGCCTCTCCAGCCCGCGAACGCCCACACCACCCAGAACGGCACGATCAGCGAGAACAGCGGCAATTGCCGTCCAACCATCGCGCCGAGAATGTAGGGATCAAGCCCGGTGACCGAGGCGAGGCCCTGGATCGGCGTGCCCAGCGCGCCGAAGGCGACCGGCGCGGTGTTGGCGATCAGCGACAGGCCGGAGGCCGCAAGCGGCGAGAAGCCGAGACCGATCAGCACGGCACCTGTGATGGCCACCGGCGTACCGAAGCCCGAGGCGCCCTCGAAGAACGCACCGAACGAAAATGCGATCAGCAGCAATTGCAATCGCCGGTCCTCGGTGACGCCGCCGACCGCGCGCTTGAGCAGCTCGAAGCGACCGGTGGTCACCGTCACCTGGTAGAGGAAGATGACGTTGAGAACGATCCAGCCGATCGGGAAGAAGCCGGTCACGATGCCGAGGATCGAGGCGCGGACCGACATGTTCACCGGCATCGTGAACACGAAGATCGTGATCAGGTTGGTCACGATCACGGCGACGATGGCCGCAATGTGAGCCTGAACGCGCCCGCTCGCGATCAGCACCAGCAGCGTGACGACAGGTATCGCCGCCGCGATCGTCGACAGCACGGGGCTGTGCAACGGATCATAGATTTGATTCCACATGGTCTTCCTCCCCCACGCATGTGTGCGGCAGGTGGCCCGCGTGGACGGCCAGACCTGCTTGACGTTGCAAGCGATAACCCCCGAGTTGGACGCGAATTCCTCGCGAAAGCAGCGGTTCCGCCCCTGCTCACAAGCTCGCGAAAATCTGGAGGTCCCCACCCCACGCCGTTATGCCCATGCTAGGGTTGCAAGCTGCGGCTCGCCAACGCAAATTGCAGAACTTGCGACTTTAGTCTAAGTGCGCCGCTTTCTGCCATGGCCTCAGCCGCCTGGCGTCAGGGCCGCTGTGAATATCCCTCAGGAGATATCCCTCTGTGAACAACATCCGCGCCACGCTCGCGATCGTCTGGCGAATCGCCATCCCCTATTTCCGATCGGAGGACAGATGGGCCGGTCGCGGCCTGCTCGCCGCGGTGATCGCGATGGAGTTGGCGCTGGTCGCGATCAATGTCCTCGTCAGCCAGTGGCAGAACCGGTTTTTCACGGCCATCCAGGAATACGATCTGGCCCGGTTCGTCACGGAGATCTGGATATTCCTCGGCCTCGCGTCCGTCTTCATCGCGCTCGCCGTCTACAAACTCTATCTGAACCAGTGGCTGCAGATCCGCTGGCGGCAATGGCTGACCAGGCACTACCTCGGCGAATGGCTCGACGAGGCCACGCACTATCGCATGCAGCTCACGGGTGACGCCGCCGACAACCCGGATCAGCGCATCACCGAGGACGTCAAGAATTTCGTCGAGCAAACGCTGGTGATCGGGTTGGGCCTGCTGTCGTCCATCGTGACGCTGGCCTCGTTCGTCGTGATCCTGTGGGGTCTGTCCAACAAGGCACCACTGCACCTTTACGGCACCGATATCGTCATCCCCGGTTTTCTGTTTTGGTGTGCGCTGCTTTACGCGGTGCTGGGTACGGCGCTGACGCACTGGATCGGCGCGCCGCTCATCAACCTCAATTTCGAGCAGCAGCGCTTTGAGGCCGATTTCCGCTTCAATCTGGTTCGCGTCCGCGAAAACTCCGAGCAGATCGCGCTGCTGAAGGGCGAAGGCGCCGAGCGCAGCCGCCTGCTGGACCGCTTCGGCTTCGTGATCGGCAATTGGTATGCGATCATGGGGCGCACCAAGCGCCTGACCGCTTTCACAGCGAGCTACAGTCAGGCAGCGGTGATCTTTCCCTATGTGGTGGTGGCGCCAGCTTACTTCGCCAAGAGCATCCAGCTCGGCGACATGATGCAGACCGGCTCGGCTTTCGGCAGCGTGCAGGATGCTCTGTCCTTCTTCGTCACGGCCTATCGTTCGATCGCCGAATGGCGTGCGATCGTCGCGCGTCTCGACGGCTTCGAGATGTCGGTCGACAGCGCGGTAAACCTGCCGGCGCATCAGGCGACGATCGAGCTCAAGGCGGCCGGCGGCAGCCGCAATATCGGGCTTGAGAAGCTTTGCGTGTATCTGCCCAACGGCAAGCCGCTGGTGGCAGCCGACGGCTTTGCCATCCAGACGTCGGAGCGCGTGCTCGTGACCGGGCCGTCGGGCTCCGGCAAGTCGACGCTGTTCCGGGCAATTGCCGGCATCTGGCCGTTCGGTACCGGCACCATCGTCGTCCCCGCCCAGGCGAAGCTGATGATGCTGCCGCAACGTCCCTATTTCCCGGTCGGCGCGCTGGGTGATGCCGTGATCTATCCAGCAGCGCCCGGCGCATTCCAGGCAAGCCAGATCCGGGACGCGGTGATATCGGTCGGCCTGCCCGACCTCGCCGATCGGCTCGGCGAAGACGGGCACTGGAACCGGATGCTGTCGCTCGGCGAGCAGCAGCGCCTGGGGCTGGCCCGCGCGCTGCTGCATGCGCCGGACTATCTGTTCCTGGACGAGGCCACCGCCTCGCTCGACGAACCATCGGAGGCCCGCCTCTACCGGCTGCTGGCCGAGAAGCTGCCGCAGGCCACCATCGTCTCGATCGGCCATCGCTCGACGCTCGATGCCTTCCACACCCGCAAGGTGGCGATGATGAAGGACGGAGCGATCCATGTGCTGGGCAAGGACAGTACCCCAGTCGAACCGGAGCCGAGCGCAGCGCGCTGAGGGGTAGCCCGGAGGGAGCCAACGGGTCGGCGCGAAGCGCCGCCCGATGACAGGCTCCCCGCAATCCGGGGAATATCTCACTGCGCCGATAGACCCGGATTTCGCTGCACTCCATCCGGGCTACGCGCGCTGAGGGCGAGGTCCCAGCTCAGACCTCGTCATTGCGAGCGCAGCGAAGCAATCCAGACTGTCTCGGCGGAAAGACTCTGGATTGCTTCGCTGCGCTCGCAATGAACGGAGTGTGACGCTCCGGCTCCGTTCTCCCGCTCGCACAGTCCCCCAAAACAAAAGGGCGGCAGATCGCTCTGCCGCCCTTGTTAGTCGTCTCGGGACAAAACTTACTTCAGATTGGTCATCGCCGTCAGGTCGAAGGACAGCTTGGCAATACCCGCCGCGCCGCACCAGTTGGAGCCGGCGCCGCCCGGGTTGATCGGGGTGACGTTGGTGGTGCCGGTGGCGTTGAAGGCGCTGGTGAAGGCGTTGCAATCACCCTTGTTCAGATCGGTGTCGGAGTAACGCAGATCGAGCGTGAACACCTTGTAGGTGAAGCCGACGCCGATATTCCAGGTGTTGTAATCCTTGTAGGGAATGCCGTTGGCGAACACGGTGCCAGCACCGGTGCCGTAGAAGGCATCCGAGGTGCCGAACCACTGCCGGCCGAATTCACCCGACACGTACATGCCAACGCCGGAAGCACCGAACATCGTGCTGGGCGCCGTGTACTTGGCGGTCAACGACGCGTAGTTGCCCCAGGCTCCGGAGTTCAGGAAGTTCGGCGAGTAGAACTCGGTCGCGCCAACCGTGAAGCTGTCGTTGATGGTGTAGTTCACCTTGCCGTAGACTTCGAAGAAGCTGACGTCCTTCTTCATGACGTTGCCGTCGGCGAGGAAGATGGTCGTGGTGCTGACGGGGCAGACGCCGCCGCCGGGGACGCCGCCGGTGAGCACGTTGTCGGCGCAGCTTCCGCCCGGATACAGATAGCCCCACACGCCGATATCGAAGGCCCAGGCGCCGAAGGTCGGGCGGATACCGCCGTAGATGTCGACTTCAGCCGCGGCGCGGTTGGCGAAGGAGATGCTCTCCGCGGACACGCCGGCGTACAATTGGAGGTCCTTGGTGACGTTGTAGCGCGGCTCGAAATAGGCCGCGACCGACGGTTTGTGGTTCGACTGGGTCACGCCGCGGAAGATGTAGTCGTTCATGATCGCGCCGCCGAAGGCGACATCCCAGGGATCGAACGCGGGCACGGGAGGAGCCTTCACAGCCTTCAAGGGCATGTCCGCCGCGAAAGCCGAACCCGTCACCATTGCCAGCGCCGTTGCCAACAAAGCCACTTTCTTCATTTCGATCCCCATCACCAAGTTCTGACCCCGGCCGAGCTCCGGAAGCCCCCCAGAGCACCCGACCTGTTTGCAAATTTCGTAACTGAGGCAATTTGGATGGACAGACGCAAAGCGAGAAGCAAAAAACACGAGCATTTGCCGACTTTTTGGGCGTTCTGACGATTCCGCGAAAGGTTGTCAGCCGGTGTTGCTTCTCGATCACATTATTTTCACGCCGAAGTGCACAGAGGCGGCCGGGATACTACGGAGGCCCGTTGCTCCGTGGCCCGCGCGCTACGAATCAGCTGACTCAAAAACGGGCAGCCTCCGGTAATCCCTGACGTAGATGCAAAAAGGCCGCAGCATCGCCGCTGCGGCCTTCCTGTTGTCGATCGGTCGCCCGAGGGGGAAGCCTGGTCCGGTGAACCTGGCCTTGGCCGAACTCTGGGCCTAACCCTGCCCTTCGGCCGGCGTCGGTTCCGCAGAAGACGAAGGCATCGCCCAGCTGGTCTCGGCGGCGGGCTCGGGAGCTGGTGCGGCTACTGGGGCCGCCGGCTTCGGAGCGGGAGCTGCCTTCGCCTTCTTCGGTGCCGCCTTCTTCGCAGTCTTCTTGGCGGCCTTTTTCGGCGCCGCCTTCTTGGCAGCGGCCTTCTTCGCTGTCTTCTTCGGTGCGGCTTTCTTGGCCGATTTCTTCGCTGCCTTCTTGGCAGACTTCTTGGCCGCCTTCTTCTTCGTCGCCTTCTTCGCCGCTACAACCTTCTTGGCCTTTTTAGCCTTCTTGCTTTTCTTCTTGCTCGCTTTCGCCATCGTGGTCCTCCTGTTGCCGCCGAACAATGGTCGATCGGGCGCCTTCAGCTGTCACCTCGGGACGAGGGCTCAGCTCGACGCATTCAATGCCGGCCGCGACCCGCCCGTAGCCCAATCGAGAAGCTCAATCGTGTGTACGACCGGAACTGACGTGCCACTGGCAATCTGCACCATGCAGCCGATATTGCCTGCGGCAATCATGTCCGGCTTGACGCTGGCGATGTTGGCGACCTTGCGATCACGCAACCTGCCCGCAAGCTCGGGCTGGAGAATGTTGTAGGTCCCCGCCGAACCGCAACACAAATGGCTCTCCGGCACATCTTTCACCACGAATCCATTCTTGGAAAGCAATTCTTTCGGAAGGCCTGTGATTTTCTGTCCGTGCTGCAACGAACACGCGGAGTGATAGGCGACGACGATGTTGTCCTGTTGCGTGCTCGGTGCGAGGCCGAGACCGGCGACATATTCGGTGATGTCCTTGGCAAGCGCTGACACCTTTGCCGCATCGGCTGCGAACACGGCGTCCTCGCGCAGCAGATAACCGTAGTCCTTGATCACGGTGCCGCAGCCGGACGTCGTCACCAGGATGGCGTCGAGCCCCTCGCCGGCGGCCTCCTTGTGCCACGCTGCGACATTGGCGCGAGCGCGCGCCAGCGCATCCTCGTCATCACCGAGGTGATGGGTCAGCGCGCCGCAGCATTGCTCGTCCTTGACCAGGACGACCTCGATGCCGTGGCGGGTGAGCAGGCTGATGGCGGCCTGGTTGATGCGCGGCGCCAGCACCTGCTGGGCGCAGCCCTGCAGCAGCGCGACCCGGCCACGCTTCTTGCCGAGCGCCGCGAACACGCTGCCCGGAAGCGCGCCCGGCGCCGGCAGCCGGCCGGGAGCCAGAGCCAGCATCGCCTTGAGGCGCTGGATCAGGCCTGGCGTGGCCGAGGGCCGCGGTGTCGGCAGGAAGACCGCGAGGGGTCGGGCCAGCTGAGCCAGCCGCATGCTGATGCGAAACCATTGCGGGTCCGGCAGGACGAAGGCGAGTACCCGGCGCAGCAGCCGCTCGGCGAGCGGGCGCTGATAGCGCTGCTCGATCCTGACACGGGCCTGATCGACGAGGTGCATGTAGTTCACGCCGGAGGGGCAGGTGGTCATGCAAGCCAGGCACGACAGACAGCGATCGACATGCTTGACCACCTCCGATGTCGGCGCCTGGTCCTTCTCCAGCATTTCCTTGATCAGATAGATGCGACCGCGCGGGCTATCGAGCTCGTCGCCGAGCAGGACATAAGTCGGGCAAGTCGCCGTGCAGAAGCCGCAATGGACGCAGGCGCGCAGGATCTTGTCGGCCTCCGCGATGTCGGGGTTAGCAAGCTGCGCGAGTGAGAATTCGGTCTTCATGCCGTAGCCCGCCTCAGGCGTCCCCGGTTCAGGATCGACTTCGGATCGAAGCTGGCGCGGACCCGTTCGCTCAGGGCGGCAACGCCCGGCGCTTGCGGGTGGAATATGTCGACGCCGCGCCTGACGTCCTCGGCTGCGCGGATCAGCATGGCGTGCCCTCCGACTGCATCGGCACGCTGGCGTACGGAAGGGGCATGCGCATCGGCCTTCGGCGGCAGCGCCGCCCAGATCAGTCCGCCGCCCCAGTCATAGATCACATCGCCACCGGTCTCGCGCGCCAATTGCGTGCCGAGTGCCGCCCCCGAGGCCGGCGGGCAGACGATCCGCCACACCGGACAAGCACCGAGCGCGCTGCCGGCCGCAAACGGCAACACATCACGGATGGTGGCCCATAGCACTGACGACACGGCATCCTCAATCAGGGTCGCGGCGCCGAACGGCGCCAGCAGCTCGCGCAAGGAACCGGCGCGATGGCTGGCCGAGGCCGTGATGCCCTCGAGCCGCAGCGCGGTCACCGCCTCGCCCTGGCTGGCGATATCGCCGAGCCCGTCAGTCCTGGTTCGGAGCACCGATTTCGGCAGATGCGCGGCGCCGGAGACGTCGTAGGGGGAGCCGAGGGCCGCCGTCATCGCCTTGTTGGCGGTGGCATCGTCGAGGCCGCGCAGCAGCAGCGTCCGCTCCGCTTCCGGCTTCGGCATCACCTTCAGCGTCACTTCGGTCATCACCGACAGCGTGCCCCAGGAGCCCGCCAGCAGCTTGCAGAGATCATAGCCGGTGACGTTCTTCACCACCTTGCCGCCGGTTTTAAAACTGTCGCCGAAGCCGGAGACGGCATGCGCCCCGAGGAGATGATCGCGCGCCCCGCCTGCCTTGATCCGGCGTGGGCCGGCGAGACCGGCCGCGATCATGCCGCCGATGGTTCCCGAGGCAGGCGTGCCGAGCAGCGGCGCGGTGTTGATGGGCTCGAAAGCGAATTGCTGGTTCTTGGCGTCGATCAGCGACAGCACGTCGGCAACAGGCGCGCCGGCCTGGAGCGTGACGATCAATTCGTTCGGCTCGTAGGAGGTGACGGCGTTCAAAGCGGAGATATCGAGCACGGCATTGGTCGCCATCGCGTGGCCGATGCTGCGCTTGCTGCCATGACCGATGATCTCGAGCGGCTGCTCGTTGGCAATCGCCGCGCGCACCACCTCTTCGACGTCTTTGGCGTCTCTGACCTTGAGCGTATCCACGGGAGAAGGCGGTAGCGAAATTCGTCGCCAAAATCAAATGCGGCGTGACGCAAGCGCCCCTCGCCGGCGCGTTCGCGACCCGTCGCAGGGCCACATCGACGCTTCGATCGTGGCCGAAGCGTTCACGACATCGATACTTCGATCACCGGCGAACCAAAGCCAGCAGGCCGTCGCTACAAATCTGCGTCGATCGCGATCGAGGCCAACCGGTGAAGACAGACAAGGAGGAAGGACCATGAACCACTATGCAACGCAAAAATCCCTCAGCGAGGCCGTCGACGGCGGCGGCCTGCTCGTCGTCGCACAATGGGAGGCAAAGCCCGGCGAGGCCGACAAGGTCGCTGGGATCCTCGACCGTTTCCTGCCGGACGCGCAGCGCGAGGACGGCGTCAAGCTGTTCCTGATCTCGCGGGCGAAGGACAATCCGGCCCAGTTCCTGTTCTACGAACTGTTCCGCGACGAGGCCGCCTTCAAAGCACACCAGGAGAGCGCGCACTTCAAGACCTGGATCGCCGACCAGGCGTTGCCGCTACTCGCGAAGCGCGAGCGGGCGCAGTACGGGATGCTGTGAGGCTCGCGGAGAAGGGCCCGCACCCGCGGGCCCTTCCTTTCGCGAGCGTCTAGAACCTTGGAATATCCGGGAACGCCAGCTTGCCTGCGTGGACATGCATGCGGCCGAGCTCGGCACAGCGGTGCAGGGTCGGAAACACCTTTCCGGGGTTGAGCAGGCCCTGCGCGTCGAAGGCGCATTTCAACCGTTGCTGCTGGTTGAGGTCGATCTCGGTGAACATGTCGGGCATGAGATCGCGCTTCTCGATGCCGACGCCGTGCTCGCCGGTGAGCACGCCGCCGAACTCGACACAGGCGCGCAGGATGTCGGCGCCGAAGGCTTCGGCGCGCTCGATCTCGCCCGGCTTGTTGGCATCGTAGAGGATCAGCGGATGCAGATTGCCGTCGCCGGCGTGGAACACGTTGGCGCAGCCGAGCTGGTACTTTTCGCCGAGCTCGCGGATGCGCGCCAGCGCCTTCGGCAGCGCGCCGCGCGGAATGGTGCCGTCCATGCAGAGATAGTCGGGCGAGATGCGGCCCACCGCGGGGAACGCGGCCTTGCGGCCCGCCCAGAACAGATTGCGCTCGGCCTCCGAATTGGAGATCTGCAGCGTCACCGAGCCGCAGCCTCTGGCGATGGTCTCGACGCGCGTGATCAGCTCATCGACCTCGATCTTGGGACCGTCGAGCTCGATGATCAGCAGCGCTTCCACATCCAGCGGATAGCCGGCATGGACGAAGGCCTCCGCGGCGTGGATCGCCGGCTTGTCCATCATCTCCATGCCGCCCGGGATGATGCCGGCGCCGATGATGCGCGCCACGCATTCGCCGGCCGCCTCGACTTGCGCGAATCCGACCATCAGTGCGCGCGCCGTCTCCGGCTTTTGCAGGATGCGCACGGTGACCTCGGTGATGACGCCGAGCAGGCCTTCCGAGCCGGTGATGACGCCCATGAGGTCGTAACCCGGATTCTCCGCCGATTTGCCGCCGATGCGCAGGATCTCGCCGCTCATCAGGACAATCTCGCAGCCGAGCACGTTGTTGGTGGTCATGCCGTATTTCAAGCAATGCACGCCGCCGGAATTTTCCGCGACATTGCCACCGATCGAGCAGGCGATCTGCGAGGACGGATCTGGCGCGTAATAGAAGCCGGCATGCGCGACCGCCTGGCTGATCGCGAGATTGGTGACGCCGGGCTCGGTGACGACGACGCGGTTGTCGAAATCGATCTCGCGGATACGCTTGAATTTGCCGAGGCCCAGCAGCACGCCGTCCTCGAGCGGCAGCGCGCCGCCTGACAGCGACGTGCCCGAACCGCGCGGCACCACCTTGATGCCCTGGGCGGCACAATATTTCAGGACGAGCGAGACCTGCTCGGTCGTATCGGGCAGCACCACGACCATCGGCGGCTGCCGATAGGCGGTCAGCCCGTCGGATTCATAGGCCCGCATCTCGGCGGCGCTGTCGATCACGCCCTCGCCGGGCACGATTGCGCGCAAGGCGGCGACGATCTCGCTGCGGCGCGCCAGCACCGCCTGATCGCTCGCGGGCATCATGATGGCCATGTTACAAAACCTTCGTCGGGCATTGGAATTTGTTCCGGCAAATCAATCATGTCTGCCCACGTTTGGGTAGGGTCCTCCGAAGGTCGCATTGCTTTGTTGCAGCGCAAGTTCTCTCTGAGGCAAGTCTGCTATCAGGAAACCTGTCAGGGTTTGGCAGCTTGTCCCCGTGCACCGGACCTGCCAAAACCACGATCCACCCTCTGACCCCGGGAAGAGACGAAGAGCTATGAAAAAATTGACTTTCGGCGCGTTGGTTGCCCTCGCCATGACTGCCGCAGCCTCCACCGCGATGTCGTCAAAAGCGATGGCGCAGGACGCCGCAGCCGGCAAGACATCGTTCAATAAGTGCCTGGCCTGCCACGCGATCGGCGAAGGCGCCAAGAACAAGGTCGGCCCCGAGCTGAACGGCCTCGACGGCCGTCATTCCGGCACCGCGCCAGACTACAATTATTCAGATGCGAACAAGAATTCCGGCATCACCTGGAATGAGGCGCAGTTCAAGGAATACATCAAGGACCCGAAGGCCAAGATCCCCGGCACCAAGATGGCGTTCGCCGGCATCAAGAACGAGACCGAGATCAACAATCTCTGGACCTACGTCTCGCAGTTCGACAAGGACGGCAAGATCAAGCAGTAAGCCGGTTGATGGCGGCCGCTAATCTGCGGCCGCCTGCGCCGGGGCGATCTGACCGATCATCGTCTCGATCTCCGTCTTCACCAGATCCGGCACCGCATTCTGCACCATGTGGCCGAGGTCGGGCAGAACGATCAGCTTTGCATCCGGCACCGTCGCGGCGAACGGGCGCGCGTGGATGTCGGTCCGCACCGTCTTGTCGGGCGCGCCGGCGATGATCGTCACAGGCACCTTGATCTCGCCGTAGCGCGGCGCCTGCGCGGCCACCGCTTCCTTGAGCGTCACGAGATCGTAGGCATTGGCGATGAATTCGCGCGGCCGCAGCAAGAGCGGCGTCGCGGACTCCTTCACGAATCCATCCGGCATCGTCTGGGGCAGGAAGACGTTGCGTGCGCCCGATTCGGTGACGAAAAAGCCCAGCGGCAGCGTGATGGTGAATGCGAGCAGCGGGCCGATGACAGGCGTTGCGATGATCTCGTTGTAGCGACCGACGCCGCCGCGCCAGGGATGGGTCACCGGTGCCAGCATGACGAGGCCAGCAACGCGGCCTGGGTGATCGAGCGCCAGGCGCGCGCCCAGCGCACCGCTCCAGGAATGCGCGACGAAAATCGCGCGATCGATCCCGAGCTTGCCGAGCGCCTCATCGATCATCCGCGCCTGAATCTGAGGCGTCGAATCCTGCCGTCGCGCGCGCGTGCTCCAGCCATGGCCGGGGCGGTCGATCAGGATGACGCGATGATTCCCGGCGAGCATGTCGCCGAGCGGACGCCGCATCACTTCAAGATTCGAGCTGGCGCCGTGCAGCATGACGATCGGCCAGCCCGCATCGCGCGGGCCAATGTCGACGACGTGCAGCGTTGCGCCCTCGACCTCGATCATCCGGCCCTGCGGCGGAAAGGAACGTTGCACGACGATGATGCCGGCCTGCGTGACCAGCGCGAGCAGGGCCAGCGCCGTCACGGCTGATAAAACGATCATGGAGACAGTCCGGACGATCCAGGGCACATGGCAGTTACGAATGACGCAGACGGCAGTTTCGCGCGGGGAGGCCCAGCGCTTCCACCGGAAATGCCGCCCTGTGGATATGTGCAGAATTGCCGAACTAAAAAACTCAATGAAATCAATGATCCACCCGACGACCTACAAGCCTCCCACCAGCTTCATGCAGTCGTCATCGCGCCGTCCTTATAATCGCCACGGTCGGTTCCGCCATTTGGAAGCGGATGGGCGCCGATCCCTCCTCGCAACCTCAGGGGATGCAGGAAAGACCGGCAGGATTGTCCTGGTTTGAACCGGAGGATTTTTCGATGAGCTTCAGATCGAATGACACCGCAATCGACGAGATTGTGGCAAGCTGCAACGGCGATTTGCGCGGTGCGGTGCGGGCGCTGCTGCTGATCAACGAACATCTCGAGACCGAGCTCGCCAAGGCCTATGCCGCGGCCGCCGATCATGGTCTCGCCGAGCGCGGCACCAACGTGCTGCACTAAGCCGGATTAGCCGGCGTCGTCCTCGGCCTTTTGCTCGTCGGGCGTGAGCACGGGACAGGCGCGGATGGTCGAGCGCGCAAGTTTGGCGTCGTCCTTGGATTTGTAGGGACCGTCGCCGAACCAGATGTCGCCAATGATGACCGGATTGCTGGTCACGATATTGCATTTGCCGGTGGCGCGATTGCCAACCACCCAGAACAGCCCATTGGCGAGGCTGATCGTTCCCGACGCCAACAGCAAGCTACAAGCAAAGATCAAACGCATCATGGCTGTGCTCCCTGCCATGCAGGTAGACCTGCGGCAGCACCGGCAATAGTCCTTGCCGCATTGCGCTTCCGATCGTGGTTAATCGCGGCGCGCCGCAACCGCTCAAGAAATGATCGAAATATCGGCTAGATGTCGCGGCCTTCGACCTTCTCGGTCAAAGCCTTCACCTGCTCGGGGATCTTCTCGAGGTGCGGATTGACGGCGAGCGCCTTGCGATAGGCCTCGAGCGCGCGCTTCTCGTCGCCGACGTCCTGCATGATCATGCCGAGCCCCGCGAGCGCGCCGAAGTGACGGGGCTCGCGGATCAGCACCTCGCGGATGTCGGCGAGCGAGCGGGCATAGTCGTTCTGCATGTAATAGAGCGTGGCGCGCCGATTCCAGGCTTCGATATAATCGGGCCGGAGCTTGATGACGGAATCGAGCAGCTTGATCGCGACGTCGATCTTCTGCGCATCGACCGCCGCCTTGGCTCGCGCCATCAGGAGGGCAGCGGTGTCGCTCGGGGTCTGCAGCCAGATCGCCCAGATCCGCGCCTCGACATGTTTGGCGCTGACGTCGTCGGGAGCGGCCTTTAGCGCGCCGAACAGGAAATCGAGGTTCTTGGTGCGGTCGGCCTTGGGCAGCTTGGCCGGTGCCTCCGGCAGCTTCTTCTGCTGCTTCGTCGGCGGGGCCGGATCATTCTGCGCCAGCGCCGGCGCGAGGCCGGCAGTTCCAAGAACCAGGGCCAGGCACAGCGTGCGCGGGAAAAGGAATCTCACGGTCATGGTGAAAGTCTAAACGCGCAAAGCCGCCCTTGCAAAGCAAAGGCGGCGTCAAACTCGTGTGAGACCGTGGTCTTGCGGGGCGCGCGAAGGCGACCGCGAGGGCAATATCAGCCCTGGCGAGCCTTGAAACGGCGCTGCACCTTGTTGATCACATAGACCCGGCCCTTGCGGCGGACCAGGCGGTTGGCGCGATGGCGACCGCGCAGCGACTTCAGCGAGTTACGGACCTTCATGGCAGAATCCTGAACGTTCGAAAGGCCGTGTTCGGCACTACCGTTTCGGCACGCGCGAATGTGGCAAAATGAGATATTTCCCGCTGGCGGACCGACCGCCCGGGACGGGGCGGTTCTTAAGGCATGGCGGGAGGTCATGTCAATGTTGTCTGGCTGGTTCCTCGCAGGCAAAACGCGAAACAACCCCATGCACAGTAGAAGCGGCCGGTTCGGCCCGATTCTGTCAGGCCCCGGCCAGGCCCCGCAAAGACTTTAGCGGGTTGCGGTTTCTCCGCCAGCAACGCCTTGCCAAATTCGTTATATCATATAATCAATTCGGCAACCCGTCGGGAGGACACCAATGCCCAAGCTGAAGCTGCCTGATATCGACAAGGTCGTCGCCATCGACATCCACACCCATGCCGAGGAGCCTTGCGGCACCCATCCCGACGACGGCTATGACGATTTCCAGGCGCAGATGGCCGACTATTTCAAGTCGCCGCACAAGCATCCGCCGACCGTGCCGGAGACCGCGGCCTATTACCGCTCCAAGAACATCGCCGCCGTGATCTTCCCCGTCGATGCCGAGCGCGAGACCGGCTTCCGCCGCTACAAGAATGAAGAGATGCTGGAGATCGCCTCCGACCATCTGGACGTCCTCATCCCCTTCGTTTCGATCGACCCGCACAAGGGCAAGCTCGGGGTGCGCGAGGCGCGCAGGCTGATCGAGGAATACGGCGTGCGCGGCTTCAAATTCCATCCGACCATGCAGGGCTTCTACGCCAACGATCGCATGGCCTATCCGCTCTACGAAGAGATCAACAATGGCGGCGCGATCGCGCTGTTCCACACCGGCCAGACCGGCGTCGGCTCGGGCATGCCCGGCGGCATGGGCATGCGGCTGAAATATTCCAACCCGATGTACATGGACGACGTCGCGGCCGATTTCCCCGACCTCAAGATCATCCTCGCACATCCCTCCTTCCCCTGGCAGGAAGAGGCGCTGTCGGTCGCGACCCACAAGCCGAACGTCTATATCGACCTCTCCGGCTGGTCGCCGAAATATTTCCCGCCGATCCTGGTGCGCTACATCAACTCGATCCTGCAGGACAAGATGCTGTTCGGCTCGGACTGGCCCGTCATCACGCCGGACCGCTGGCTGTCGGACTTTGCCAAGATCGACATCCGCGACGAGATCCGGCCGAAGGTGCTGAAGGCCAACGCGCGGAAGATCTTGGGGATCTAGGCGCGTCCTAACGACGTCCGCTCACGGCCCGAGGGCGGAAGTCGACGCGCGATGCGCGATCAGTTCACACTTGCCAGATAGCCCGCCAGAATGGTGCGGCTCTGGCTGAGCGTCTCGATGCGTTCGTCGATCAGGCCGACCTGCTGAGCGAGGATTCTTCGTAGCTCATTGCACGGCGTGAAAGCCGGATCGTTGTTCCGGACGCACGGGAGCAATTGCTGGATCGTCTCGAGCTTCATCCCCGCCGAACCAAGCATTTTGATCCGCCGCACGGTCTCCTCTGCCTCCGGGCCATAGTCGCGATAACCGGAATTGGTCCGCTGCGGCGCGAGCAAGCCTTCGCCTTCGTAATAGCGCAGCATCCGGACGCTGACCCCCGTCCTGCGGGAAAGCTCGCCAATTTTCATCTGAAGACCTCTTGACCCTGACAGCACTGTCAGACCGTACAGATGGTGCTCATCCAAGTGAATGCCACTTGTGAAGGGAGCAATGATGAAAGCCTATCATTTGAACAGCCATGCGGGGGCCGGCCACCTCGTGCGAGCCGACGTCAGCAAGCCCGAACCCGCCAATGGTGAAGTCCGCGTCCGGGTCGAAGCGGTCAGTCTCAACTACCGGGACCTTCTGATCCTCGACCGCGCGGGCCAGAACGAAGTCAACGGCCGCGTGCCGCTCTCCGACGGTGCGGGCATCGTTGACGCCATCGGCGCCGAGGTCGCGCAATGGAAGATCGGCGACCGCGTCGCCGCGTCGTTCTTTCGCGATTGGATCTCCGGGCCGTTCAAATCCAGCTACGTTGCGTCGTCCCTCGGTGGCAACGCGACGGACGGAATGCTGACAGAGTATGTCGTGCTGCCGGCGTCAGCGCTCGTCCCCGTACCGCCGCATTTGTCCTCGGTCGAAGCGGCCACTTTGCCCTGTGCTGGCGTCACGGCCTGGCACGGCCTCGTCACACGCGGTGGGTTGAGCAAGCGCGGCACGCTGCTCGTCCAGGGAACGGGTGGCGTCGCACTGTTCGGACTTCAATTCGCTGCGGCGCTCGGGGCGCGCGCGATCGTGATCTCGTCCTCGGATGAAAAGCTTGCCCGCGCGAGGACACTGGGCGGCTCGATCCTCATCAACTATCGCAACACCCCGGACTGGGATATCGCCGTGATGAAGGCCACCAGTGGCGAAGGTGCCAGCCACATTCTCGAACTCGGCGGTCCTGGCACCTATGACCGGTCGCTGCGATCCGTCGCGTCGGGCGGCAAGATCATTCAGATCGGCGTCTTGACGGGGTTCGGTCCGAAGCCAGATCTCGCTCGCCTGCAATGGGAAAATGCCGATATCATCGGTGTCACCGTCGGATCGGTTGAACATTTCTCTGCGATGAATCGCTTCCTGACCGAACATGCGATCCACCCGATCGTGGACCGCATCTACGATTTCGAGGACGTCCCCGAAGCCTATGCTCACCTGCGGAGCGGCTCGCATTTCGGCAAGGTCGTCGTGACGCTTTAGTTCGCGGGCGGCGGAATCATTCCGGCGCGCGCAACCAGCGCACTCACTAAGGTCGCGGCGTTGGCTGCGGCGACGGTGTCGCGGCAGGTTGCGACGGCGCTGGAGCAGAAGGTTGCTGCTGCGGTGCTGTGACCGGCTGCGCATCGCCGCCACCGTGCGGGACGCACGTCCCTACGTTGCTGAGCAGCCGTTTGGCCTCGATATCACGGGCTTTCCTGTAGTCGCTGCGGCGTTCGATCCTTGCCGCAGCCGTGCGATCCCACGCCTCGAACGCGTCAGCATAGTGCTGCCGCATCTGCTCCTCGGCGGCGAGGCAGTCACTGAACTTGTCGAACACCAGATCGGTGTTGACGGGTGAGACGCCGCCGACCAAGACGACCAACATCCATTTCATCACGCCTCCCTACGTTCATGCCCGCTAACGGGAACGGAGAGGCGTTGGCAAAGTTCCGGGGGGACACAGGCCCTTTCCCTTCGCAAGCAGGCGCCAGTCGCATGTCGGCTTGGCGCCAATGCCGAAAATCAGCTTCGTGACGCGCTTCAAAGGCGGGCGACCTTTACTGTGATCGACATCACAAAGTCCCACTTGCATTATGGCAAGCTGCAAATACCCTGTGCACATAATCGGGGCTTCCATGCGCACACCTCGCTGGTTTTTCTTAATCTTTTTGCTTTGCTTGACGTTCGGTTCGGCCCATGCCGAACGCCGGGTCGCGCTGGTGATCGGCAATTCCGCCTACAAGAGCGTGCCGAAGCTGGCGAACCCTGTGAATGACGCCGCCTTGGTTGGCGGCATGTTCAGGAACGCTGGATTCGATCTCGTCGAGATCAAGACTGACCTCAACATTGCCGAGACGCGGAAAGCGCTGAGGGAATTTGGCCTCCGGAGCCGGGATGCCGACATCGCCGTTGTTTATTACGCAGGCCACGGGATTGAGGTCGATGGCATCAACTATTTGGTCCCGACCGATGCCGCGCTGGAAGTCGATACGGACGTCTACGACGAGGCACTTCCGCTCGACCGTATCCTGGCGACGATCGAACCAGCCAAGCAGCTTCGCCTCGTCATTCTCGATGCCTGCCGGGACAACCCGTTCGCCGGAACTATGAAACGCACCGTGGCCAGCCGTTCTATCGGTCGCGGTCTTGCCAAGGTCGAGCCGTCGAGTCCGAATACGATGATCGCTTTTGCCGCCAAGGCGGGCTCGACGGCGTCGGACGGAGACTCGAAGAACAGCCCATTTGCAATTGCCGTGGTCGAACGCCTGCCAAAACCAGGGCTCGATCTCCGCAAAGCCTTTGGCTTCGTCCGCGACGACGTTCTCAGGAGCACGGCCTATCATCAAGAGCCTTACGTCTACGGTTCGCTCGGCGGCGAAGATCTGTCTCTGGTCCCGGCCGCACCGGCAGTGGGAGCGCAAGCCGATCCGCAGGAGGCCGTTCGCCGCGACTACGAATTCGCGCTTCAACTCGGTACCCGCGATGGCTGGACCGTGTTCCTGACCCAATATCCCGATGGATTCTACGCCGGTCTCGCCAAGGGCCAGCTCAACAAGATCGCGGCCGAGGAAGCCCGCGCTGAGGCGGTAGACAAGGCCCGACAGGCGGAGCAGGAGAAGGCACGTCTGGCCGCCGATCGCGCCAACAAGGCCGAACAGGAGAAGGCCGCGGCGGCCGCGAAGGCTGCCGAGGACAACCGGCTTGCGGCAGAAAAGGCCAAACGGGTTGAAGAGGCGAAGGCAGCAGAGGCCGAGCAGCGGCGCAAGGAGGCGGAAGCTGCAGTCGCCAAGGCACTTGCCGAAAAGCAGGCGGCCGAGACCGCGCTAGCCGACAGCATTGCCCGAGAGAAGGCTGCTGCCGAACTTACAGCGCAGAAGCAGGCGGCGACGGAAACCAAGGACAAGAACGACAACGCCATGAAGGTTGCGGACCTTCCGCCCACGCCATCGCAGCCATCCCTCTCGCCTCAAGAGACGATCAAGCTGGTGCAGTCTGAGCTGCGCCGTGTCGGTTGTATGACGGGCGCAACTGACGGCGACTGGAGCAATGCCTCCCAGCGCTCCCTGACGCTGTTTAACAAGTTTGCCGGAACAAAATTCGACACCAAGCTGGCGAGCTTCGAAGCGCTCGATGCGATCAAGGCCAGGCCTGGTCGGGTTTGTCCGCTTGTCTGCGAGCACGGCTTCAGGGCTGATGGCGACACCTGCGTCAAGATCACCTGCCGGGCAAATTATCACCTCAATGGTGACAACGAATGCGAGAGGGGCCAAGACAAGAAGCCAGTGGCGACTCGTGAATCGCCGAAAGGAGCGGACGACGAGCGAAAGCAGGTCGAGTCAACGCCTTCGAAACCGCAGGCGAGATCGAGCGGCCAGATGATCTGCTCGAGTGCCGGTTGCCGGCCCGTCAAGCCCGGATGTCGCATCGAGCAGCGAAAATATTTCAGCACATCTGCTACCAACTTCGCTACCGAAGTGTGCGACTAGCGTGACGCATTCTACAGTGGCGACGGCCGCATTTCGGAACTTGAACCAAGCCCGGAAGAGCGGTCAGCGAAACAGCCAACATCTGCACTGCGTCCACAAGCCGCGATCACGCTTGCGGTGGCCGGCGTCTGCTGTGCTCTGGTAAGCTGACGATACGCGCACGCCCCCAAGCGGGGTTCTTGTGACTACACCGCCCGGAAGGACAGCCGATGAATCTCAAAGCCGTCGTCTTCGATGCCTACGGAACGCTCTACGACATCCAGTCGGTCGCTGAGATCACCGAGGATGCGTTTCCGGGCTATGGCGAGATCATCACGCAGGTCTGGCGGATCAAGCAGCTCGAATACACCTGGCTGCGCTCGCTGATGCGGCGCTACCAGGATTTTTCTGCCGTCACGCGCGACTCGCTGGCTTATACGCTGCGCGTGCTTGGGCTGGCGTACGAGAACGAGGCCTTCGAGCGGATCATCGAAAAATATCTGCATCTCGATCTCTATCCGGACGCGACCGCCGCGCTCGAGGCCTTGAGACCGCGAAAGCTGGCCATCCTCTCCAATGGCAGCCCGGATATGCTGAACGCGCTGGTGCGCAATTCCGGGCTCGACCGCCTGCTCGACGCCACCATCAGCGTCGATGCCAAGAAGATCTTCAAGCCGAGCCCACAGGCCTATGAGCTGATCGGCGAGGTGCTCGGCACCGCGCCTGGCGAGGTGCTGTTCGTCTCCTCCAATCCCTGGGACGTCGCCGGTGCCAAGGCGTTCGGGCTGAACGTCGCCTGGATCGAGCGGGTGACGCCGGAGGCGATGGCGCTGGCTTGCGTCGAGACCGAACTCGTGGCACCGCTGACCATGTTCAAGGCGATCCGCACCCAGATGGACGAGCTCGGCTTTGCGCCGGATTATCGTGTTCGTTCGCTTTCGGACCTGCCCGCGATTGCCGCCCGCCCGTAAGTCCTCGATGAGCCAACTGGAATGAGCCTGGAATCCGTTCGCGCCTTCTTCGCCGAGAAAGCCCCCGACATATCAGTCATGGAATCCCCGATCAGCTCGGCGACCGTGACGCTGGCCGCCGAAGCCTATGGCGTCGAGCCCGGCATGATTGCCAAGACGCTGTCCTTGCGCGTCGGCGAGCGCGTGATCCTGATCGTCGCGGCCGGCACCTCGCGCATGGACAACAAGAAGGTAAAGGCGCAGTTCGGCGGCAAGCCGAAGATGCTGGGACTGGAAGAGGTCGCCGACATCACCGGCCACGAGGTCGGCGGCGTCTGCCCGTTCGGCCTGAAATCGCCGCTGCCGGTCTATTGTGACATTTCGCTGAAGGCGTACGACGTGGTGGTGCCGGCCGCGGGCTCGACCCACAGCGCCGTGCGCATCACGCCCGATCGGATGGCCGAGCTGACCGCAGCGGAATGGGTCGACGTCTGCGAGCACAGGCCATAACGCGGGTTCGATCGGTCGGCCTGCGACACCTCTCCCCAGCGAGGAGAGGTGTCGGAGCTCGCGGATTGCACCGATTCAACCGAAACGCATTTCGCTCTAGCCGCCCCAGCCGCAGTAGGGCCGGCAGCGATAGTTCGCGCGGTGCGAATGGCCCCAGCCCCAGTGCCAGCCGAATCGCGCTTGCACCAGGTCGTTCTCCTGCGCCATCGGCTTGGCGGCTCCGGACAAAGCAGTGACTGGAGCTGCCATTGCAGGTGCTCCGAGCAATATCGCGCCAAACACGCAAAGTGCAGCAGGAATTCTGGTCATGGATTTGGTCTTGGATTCGGTCTTGGACATGACATTCCTCCAATCGACAGCTTCCGACCGCAATCAACTTGGCCGACGGCAATTCGTTGCACAGACGTGACGGTTTCGGGACGGGACGACCGGTCGCTGAACCGCGACGGCGCCAGATGCGATGCCTGATGCATTTGCCGGTCAGGGAGGCTAGGATGAGGACCATGCCCGATGACAAGGTGAAACGACGACTGACCACCGTGCTGTGCGCTGACGTGTACGGCTATTCCCGTCTCATGGAAGCGGACGAGGCCGGAACGCTGGAAGCGCTCCGCCGCTCCCGCGCGGCCATTGCCCGACTGGTCGAGCGCCATGACGGCCGCATCGTGAACACCTGGGGCGATGCCGTGATCGCCGAATTCGCCAGCGTGGTCGAGGCCGTCCAATCCGCGATCGAGATTCAGCAGGAAATATCCGATCAGGAATCGGCCGCGCCTCAAGCGAACGCGATGCGGTTTCGCATCGGCATCAACCTCGGCGACGTGATGGTGGACGGCACCAA
Organism: Bradyrhizobium zhengyangense; assembly: GCF_022012435.1. GTDB lineage: Bacteria > Pseudomonadota > Alphaproteobacteria > Rhizobiales > Xanthobacteraceae > Bradyrhizobium > Bradyrhizobium zhengyangense. Next base: position 95,718 of record NZ_JAKLUA010000007.1, on the reverse strand, counting down.
CATCTATGGTGACGGCGTCAATATCGCATCACGGCTGCAGGAGCTCGCTGACCCCGGCGGGGTCGTGATCTCGAGCTCCGTCTACGATCAGGTGCACAACAAACTGTCCGTTGGCTTCGACTGTCTCGGCCAGCGCCCGATGAAGAACATCGCGCCCCTGACCAGCTATCGGGTGACCCTGGGCGGCCAAGCCGCCGGGCATGCCAGCATCCCGATGGAGGAAAACCGAACGCCCTCGGAGAGCGCGCGCGCTCCGCGGATGGGCGACAGGCGCGAGCCATCATCGTCCACCAATGCCGTTTCGGATTGGCTGGGAAAGCTGCCCCGGCCGGTTGCGGTGGCGCTCACGGTGTCCGCCTTCCTGATCATGATCAATCTGTTCTCTGGCGGGCACAAAATCTGGTTCCATTGGCCAGTCGCGGTCATTCTGTTCGGCGCCGCCTTGCGGATGGTGCTCGGACGTCGACCTGAACAGGACAGGCGCTAGGCAGCGCTAATCGTCGTCATCATCATAAGGCCGTGGCTGCACCTGCGGCGACGGCGCATTGTTGTAGCGCGTCGGCGGCGGTGCGGCGCGATTGCGCGGGACCTGCTGTTGCGGCGGCATCTGGTTGTTGGACTCGAACACGGCGCGGCAGCCACTGGAGAGTTGCGGCGTGTTCTGCCGCAAGCAAGCGGTGATGCGGCTCACATCCGGAATCTGGTCGCTGCACAGGCGCCAGACATCAGGCGTGCAGGCCATCTGCTGCTCCATGGTTCCGCGATATTCCTCGGCGAATGCTGCGCTCTGCGCGACGATGCCGCCAATCGCGAGCGCCACACCCAGCGCAATCCGCTCTGTTCGCATGGTTCCGATCCTTCCAACTCGCTCGACTTGTCTTCAATCAATGAGGCGCGGACAGGTTCTGGACCAACAACAAAATGTGAGGAAGCGGCTGGAACCTATTCCACCCTGCCAATCTTCTTCACCGCCGCGATCAGCCTTGCGCTGTCGGTCGCGACGAACTTGGCGAAATCGGGCGCATCCTGATACGCGACGAGGCTACCCGACGCGTCGAAGGTCTTGAGCACGTCCGGGCTCGTCATCACTTGCGCCATCGCTTCGCGCAAGCGGCTCGCGATCGGTGCGGGAAGCGCGCTCTGTGCAAACAGCCCGGCCCAGATGTACATCTCGACATCCTTGTAGCCGAGCTCCTGGAAGGTCGGCACGTCGGGGAAGCTCGCGATGCGCTGCGCGCCGCAATTGCCGAGCACGCGCAGCTTGCCGTCGTCGACCTGCGGCTTCAGCGTGCCCGGTGCGGCCGCGATCGCCTGCACGGTGCCGCTGAGCAGCGCGGTCAGCGCTGGCCCCGCACCGCGGAACGGCACGTGCAGCAATTTGATATCGGCGCTGTTTGCGAACATCTCCATCGCCACATGCAGCGTGCCGTAGGGACCGGACGAGCCATAGGTGATCTGGCCGGGACGCTTCTTCGCATCCGCTACGAACTCCTGCGCCGTCTTCCATGGTGCCGAGGTCGGCACCGCGAGCAGCGTCGGATCGGCCAGCACGCGCGCGATCGGCATGAACTGCGACATCTCGTAGGCGACGGGGCGGTCGAACAGCCGGTCGGCCTCGGGCAGCACCGCGAGCGAGGACAAGGCCATCAGCAGGGTGTAGCCATCGGGCTCGGCGCGCGCCGCCGCAGCGTTGCCGACCGATCCGCCGGCGCCGCCGGCGCGGTTGTCGACGATGACGGACTTGCCGAGAATCCGCTCCAGCGCCTGCGCCACCGGGCGCGCCGCGAGATCGGCCTGGCCGCCGGCGGGGAATGGCACGATCATGGTGATGTTGCGAACGGGGTAGGCTTGCGCGAAGGCCTGCGCCGGCAACGCGGCCCGCAACAATGGCAACGCGGCAACCGCGCGCAAGACGTCACGTCGATCCATACGTCGATTCATGGCAGCCCCCTCCCCTTGTTTTCTTGTTTCCCTCCCAGCCTAGCGTCACGGTCCGCAAGAACAAGCCGTTTACGAAGTGTTAGCCATGTTCGGCCTCGTCCGGAACGCATCCCTCCACCCTCCGTTGCCCTGCGAGGGCGAGTGTGGAGGGAGTGTTATGGGAAAACTTGCGACCATCGATGTCGCCCTGGACGAGATGCTGGTGAATTTGGCGGCGATCGTCCTGCGGCTTTCGAAGCCCGAACTGACGCGCACGCCGGAGGCGCGCCGCGCCCTGACGCAATCCGTGCATCAATACGCGGTGTGCGCCGCGCGCTCGACCGACCCGCGGGTGCATGAGTTGAAGTCGGAGCTGGAGAAGACGCTGAAGCCGAGCCTGCGGATCGTCGCGATCGACGGCGTGAAGGTGTCGTAGCTGGAAGACCGTCATTGCGAGATTCCGTAGGGTGGGCAAAGGCGCGCTCTTCGCGCGCCGTGCCCGCGTCACTCGCCGAATTGCCCCGCAATATCCCGCATATCACCGCCCCAATCCACGGGAAGTGCTCCCTGCTTGACGTAGCGATGGAAACTGCTGAGAGACCAATCGCGCACCGGCGTCACGAGGCCATGTTTCACTGGGTTGAAATGAATGTAATCAACGTGTCGTTCCAGATCCGCGTCATCGCGAATTGCATGCTCCCAATAGCGGCGCTGCCAAATGCCCTTCTCGCGCTTCTTCAATTTGCTCATCGAAGGCGCGACAGCCTGTAAGCCCCGCGAGAATCCGCCCTTGATCAGATTCCAACGCGATGAAAAGTCGACGTCGCCCTCCGGCAGCGTCCAGATCGCATGGAGATGGTCCGGCAGAATACAGATTGCGATCGTCTCGAATGGCTGGCGCTCAAAGACGGTTCGGTACATTCGTCTCAGGCGATCAGCTTGATCGACGAGCAGCGTGCTCGACCTGTCTTCGAGCACAACGGTGAAGAAGAACGTCCTCCCTCGTACGCGCCGATATCGAGACACTCGCGATCCCCCCGAGCAAAGACGTGGGCACGCTTCGCTTTGCCCACCCTACGATAGCTGCTCTGAGGATACAGTAGTAGCTAACCGGTTTTGCCACCCTTCTTCGGCTTCCGCTTGCACGTCCCCGGCAGCTTCGCGGCAAGAAATTCGCCGAGCGCCTCGACTCGCGCGGGCCTCGGGCCGCCGGGTGGGGTGACGAGGTGCACGGCGCCTTCGGCCTGCTTCCAGTCTTTCAGGATCACTTCGACGGCGCCGGAAGAGATGGCATCGCCGACGATGAACTCAGGTAGCTCCGCGATGCCGAGGCCTGATAGGAGCGACGGCATCAGCGCTTCGCCGTTGTTGACGCGAAGCAGGCCGCCGGGGCGGACGCTGGCCTGCTCGCCGGCGGAATTGGTGTAGTGCCAGATATTGGGCGTCGAGAGATAGGCGTAGCTGAAGCATTTGTGCTGGGCGAGATGCATCGGATGCGTCGGGCGGCCGTGCTTCTTCAGATAGGACGGCGCCGCGACCGTGAAGCGCGGCATGGTGAAGAGCCGCCGCGCGATCAGCGAGGAATCCGGCAGCCGCGCGATCCGCACCGCCATGTCGAAACCTTCGCCGATCAGATCGACGGTGGCATCGCTCAAATGCAGATCGACCGAGACCTCCGGATAGGTCTCGAAAAACTCCGGCAACAGCGGCGCCACCGCCTTGATGCCGAACGTCATGGGCACCGCAAGCCGTACCAGGCCGCGCGGCGCCACCGATTGCGCCAGCGCCTCGTTCTCTGCGGCCTCACCATCAGCGAGCAGGCGCGTGGCGCGATCGGCGAGCTTGTGGCCGGCGTCGGTCAGCGCAAGGCGGCGCGAGGTGCGGTTGAACAGACGGGCGCCAAGCCGCTCCTCCAGGCGGGTGACCGCCTTGGACACCGTGGCCTTGGACATCGTGAGCTCGCTCGCGGCCCCGGCAAACGACCGTAATTCCACGACTTTTGCGAAAATCGCGAGCGCCTCGAAATCGGGGAGTTTGGCCATGGCGAGGGTCCGCAGGGTTATATTAGGAAACAATATGTTTCAACAGTTTCTATTTCTATACCACAGGCGGAGGCTTATCCAAGGCCCATCAGAAATTGACGGACTGGAGAAATCCAATGACCAAGAAGCTCTCAGGCAAGGTTGCCCTCGTCACCGGCGGCTCGCGCGGCATCGGCGCGGCCTCGGCCCGCGCGCTCGCCGATGAAGGCGCTGACGTCGCCATCAGCTACCTGGCTTCGCCGGACAAGGCCGAAGCTGTCGTCACCGAATTGAAGGCCCGCGGCGTCAAGGCTCGCGCCTTCAAGGCCGATCAAGCCTCGGCCAAGGACGTGACGAAGCTCGTCAACGACGTCGCCAGGGAATTCGGCCATCTCGACATCCTCGTCAACAATGCCGGCGTCGCCGCCGGCGGCGCGACCGACGATGCCAATGCGGATACCGGCGCGCTGGAACGGCAGGACCAGGTCAACGTTCACGGCGTGATCGCGGCGATCCGCGCCGCCTCGCGGTTGATGGGTGAAGGCGGCCGCATCGTCACCGTCGGCTCCATGCTCGCCGACCGTGCCACGTTCCCGGGCCTTGCCGACTACGTTGCCACCAAGGCGGCCGTCGTCGGCTACACCAAGGGCGCGGCACGCGACCTCGGCCCGCGCGGCATCACCGTCAACGTGGTGCAGCCCGGCTCGATCAACACCGACATGAATCCGGATGACGACCGCGATTTTGCCGAAGCGCAACGCAAGCAGCACGCGTTGCAGCGCTTCGGCCGCCCCGAGGAAGTCGCCGCCGGCGTCGTCTTCCTCGCAAGCCCGGAAGCCTCCTTCGTCACCGGCACCGTGCTCAATGTCGACGGCGGGTTCGGCGCCTGATCAAGGCGCCAACCTACTCACACAAGGACTATGCAAATGATCGAACTCAGACCTTTCGCAAAACTCGGCGGCGCCGATCACGGCTGGCTGAAAGCAAAACATCATTTCTCCTTCGCAAGTCACTATGACCCGAACAACATGGGCCACGGCGCCTTGCGGGTGTGGAACGACGACGAGATCGCGCCGAACACCGGCTTTCCCGCCCATCCCCACGCCAACATGGAGATCATCACCTATGTACGTGAGGGCGCGATCACCCATCAGGACAGCCTCGGCAACGAGGGCCGCACCGAGGCGGGCGACGTGCAGGTGATGAGTGCCGGCAGCGGCATCCGCCATTCCGAGTACAATCTCGAGCCGACCAGGACGCGGATCTTCCAGATCTGGATCGAGCCTGTGGCGCGCGGCGGACAGCCGACCTGGGGCTCAAAGCCGTTCCCCAAGGCTGATCGCTCAGGCAAGCTCGTCACCATCGCGAGCGGCATCGCTGAAGACACCGACGCGCTGCCGATCCGCGCCGATGCGCGGGTGCTTGCCACCACGCTGAAAGCCGGCGAGAGTGCGGAGTACGAACCGCAGAAGGCGCGGCACCTGTATCTGGTGCCGGCGGCAGGCGCGGTCGAGATCAACGGCGTGCGCGTCAATGCCCGCGACGGTGCCGCGATCCGCGACGAGAGCAAGCTGACAATCACGGCGCTGGAAGACTCCGAGCTCGTGCTCGTCGACGCCGCGTAACACCCAACAACGAGCCATCGCATCCAATCCCAACGGAGACCACCATGACCAAAGTTCTCGTCCTCTATTATTCCGCCTATGGCCATATCGAAGCGATGGCGAATGCCGTCGCGGAAGGTGCGCGCGAAACCGGCGCCACCGTCGACATCAAGCGCGTGCCTGAGCTGGTGCCGGCCGAAGTCGCGAAGGCCTCGTATTACAAGGTCGACCAGGCCGCCCCTGTCGCCAAGATCGAAGACCTCGCCAATTACGACGCGATCATCGTCGGCACCGGCACCCGCTTCGGCCGCATGGCCTCGCAGATGGCGAACTTTTTGGACCAGGCCGGCGGGCTCTGGGCCAAGGGCGCGCTGCACGGCAAGGTCGGCGGTGCCTTCACGTCGACCGCGACCCAGCATGGCGGCCAGGAGACGACGCTGTTCTCTATCATCACCAACCTCCTGCATTTCGGCATGGTGATCGTCGGCATGAACTATGGCTTTGCCGGCCAGATGAAGCTCGACGAGGTCACCGGCGGTGCGCCCTATGGCGCCACCACGATCACCGGCGGCGACGGCAGCCGCCAGCCCAGCGCCAATGAGCTGGCTGGCGCGCGCTATCAGGGCCGCCAGATCGCGGAGACCGCGAAGAAGCTGCACGGTTAAGCTTAAGCCTCACGATCTGCCGCATGGCAGATGCGACACAGGCGGCATTCTCTGACGGGAATGCCGCCCCATCTATGTGAGCAGCAACGACACGGCTCACGACACGCAGGACTTATTAGACGAATGGCTTTCGAACTTCTCTTGATTGCGCAGATGATCCGCAGGCCGGCCCAGGCTCTCGCGCGACGCTGGTATTGCCGCAGCCTGTTCCGAGCCTCGCGTGGACGTTTTCACTGCGCGGAGTGCACGGGATCGTAATCCCTCACGCCCGCGTGATGTCCGCGTGCGGTGGGATGCTGATATCAGGCGCAGATGCGGGCGCCGTTGAAAGCCACCAGCCGTCGCCGGCGAACCAGCAAGTCTCGTCCGGCGCATCCCCTCGCCGCAGCGACCGCACACTCTCCCAGCCCTTTGCAAACGCCTCGGCGAGCCGCCGGCCTGCCTCCGCATCCTGTAGTCCCGCGCAGCCGATGAACTGGGCCCGGCTCAGGAATTTCGCCGGCCAGGCCGCGCCCTGCTGCGGGCGCGTGATCATCAACATGCCGCCGAGCACGCCCGTCGGGGCCAGCGGAAACACCAGCCGGCCGCCGGGCCGCAACGCCTCCAGCCATTCGCTCGCCGGCTGCGCCGCGCCTGCGCAAACATAGATCACGTCGACATCAGGCAGATCGGAGGCAACGCCCGAGCGGTCACGCAGCTCGACATTGGCGATGTCCTTCAAATTCTCGCGCGCAAGCCCCGCAAGGTGCGCGTCGATCTCGTAGGCGTAGACGCGGCCGCTGGGCCCGGCAAGCTCGGCGAGGACCGCGGTGTAGTAGCCCGTGCCCGCGCCGATCTGGAGCACGGTCTCGCCCTCTTTGACACCGCAGCCGCTGAGCCAATGGGCGTGCGCACCGGGCATGCCGATGTTGATGCCCCGCGCCGGATCCAGCGCCAGCAGCGTATTCTGATAGAGGAAGGCGGGATCGTCATCCGGCGTCACGACATAGGGATGCCCGCCCAATGTGATCGACCATGGCCCGGGTCCGGCGAAGGGTTCGCGCCTCACATTGCGAAAGGCCTGTTCGAGACGAGGGTCCGTGACTCTGGCCGCGGCGCAGATCAGCTGCGCAAAGAACGCGCGATACTTGTCCGAACGATCGTGCATGTCGCCTCCTGGCTGAGGCGATCACGATAGCACAATTAACGCGATATTCGAGTGACCGCTGCAACCGGCGACGGTTCAGCGCGCCTTGCCCATGGCCCGCGCGGCCAGTGCGGCAAGCCTTGGATGACGGCGCAGTCCCTGCGCGGCATGGTCGCGCAAGACAAAGGGCAGCCCGCGCCATGACAGCGCGACGCTGACATCGGTCAGCGGCACCGGCTCGGCGCCGAAGCGGCGCTTGTAGTCGTGATTGCCGATGCTGAGATCGAAGCGCCGCACGCCTTGCGCATGCAGCGCCGCCATGGTGCGCTCGGTCACGAGCAGCCCCGGCGAGCAATTCGCCCACGGCTTGCCGGCATGGCCGATCCGCAGCAAGTAATAGGTCGCGCCGTATCTGACACCGAACGTGGTCGCGACGATGCCCTCGTCGCAGACCAGAGCCGAAATCACCGCATAGCCCTCCGCAACGCCCTGCCGGGCGACATCGCGATAGAAGCGGCCATGGACCGCGTCATTGAGGACGAACCGCAAGCCGAGCTGCTGCATGCGCTCCTGCTGCTGGATGTCGATCACGTCCAGAAGCTCGTGTGCGCGGGCAATGTCGGTGGCGATCTCGAACCGGGCGCCGGCATGGCGGCTGAACACGCGCCAGCAGCGCGGCATCTGCATGCGCTTGATCGAGGCCTGATAGTCCGCATAGTCGTCACCGGTCAGCACGAGATTGCCGTTGAGAGAGCAGGAGCCGGAGCGGCCGAGCGACACCAGCGGGTTCGGCTTGCCGCCGACATAGGCCGGCATCTTCTTGAAGCGAAGCAGGTCGAAACGATCGGGCAAGGCGCGCAGGCCGTCAACCAGCGCCGCGCTGATCGCCTCTGCGCCGGCCGCATCGAAACTCGCATCGCCAGCAACGATCGGAGCGTTGTTGTCGGAGACGCCGAGATCGGCAAACTCAACGATACGGATGCCGCGCCTGGTGTGGTTGAACATCGGCACGATGGCGATGTCCTTAGCTGTCGCCGCGTCGGTGATGACAGCGATCAGCGGCGCGACGCCGTGAAACGCGGCGTACCACGCGCCCAGCCAGTAACCATGTTGAAATGCGGTGCGATGTCCCGCGTTCAGGCGCAATGCAGCCTGCCGCCAGTCGCGCAGGAAATCGACTGAGATTCCCGACGTGCTGGATACCTGACCGTTTAGTTGCTCGACGCTGAGAAACGCCATTTGCGGGGCATACGGTTACTGAACACGTCCAGATAGATTATGTTTTGCCGCGGACTACAAGTTACGTCGCTGCTTATCGTTAAGCGGTTACCGTCAGCCTGCGCGCACGTGTTTCTTGCGGCTGCGACAAATTGTCAGCGATCGGGTTCCCTTTGCGCGACGCATTGGAACCTGGCCAGGAAGTGCAGCCCTGCGACCGCAAGCGCGAACATGAACCAGACCGGATTCTGGCGCTCGACCAGGAAGGTTTCGGTCGTTCCGAAGTAGAGCCCGAACAGCCAGATGGTCAGGAACAGCTTACCCAGCGCATTGCTGCGGTTGTGGGCCTGGACCTCCTGGAAATTGCGCAGTGGTGCGAGCACGAAGATGAGGATGACGAGTAGAAGGCCCGGCAGGCCGATCGTGACGGCAAGGTCGAGATAGCTGTTGTGGCTGTGCGCCGCAGTCACCGCCCATTCCGAGCCCTGGATGGTCTTCCCCTCCGCCGCGCCGTCCCAGAACGCCGCATAGCCATGACCGGTGATCGGCCTTTCCGCAACGGCTCCGAGCGCAAACTCCCAGATCTCGGACCGGCCCGTGAAGGTGGGGTCGATCGGAAGCGCCCGCGTGATGCTGCCGAGCACCGGGCTCACGACGCTGCCGACCGTCAGCAGGTTCATCACGATCAGCGGCGCGAAGCAGATGATCCGCTTCAGCCACAGGCTCCTGATAGCGTAGACCAGCGATGCCAGGGCATAGATCACAAGGCACAGCACCGACGACGTCTTGCCGCCGGTGAAGATCAGGAAGATGCCGGAAAGCAGCGCGATCGCCGGCCCCATCACGAAAGAGCCCATGGCCGACAGGTAAATGCCGACATAGACCAGGATGGACATCACGGGCGAAGCGATGTTCTTGTGGCCAAAGCTGCCACGCCAATCGCCGGCAAGCTGCGGCTCGGTGATGTCGAGCGCGGTGTGCATCGAATATTGCGGGGCCAGGACGACACCGAGATAGCACACCACCAGCAGCGCCAGCGCGGCGCCGCCGAGGCACAGATTGAAGCTTCGCTGCGTCGGCGGCAGCAGCGGCAGCAGGACGGCAAGCGTGGTTGCGCTGGCCGCGAGCACGAAGCGCTGAATCGAAATCTCGCGACTCTCGGAGAATGCGAGATTGATCATCATCCAGCCGATCAGGCAAAGATGCAGCGGCGTGACCAGGCTTCCGAGCGAGGGCGCGTCGGCCGTGAAGGTCAGCAGCACCGCGATCGCGGCCAGCAATCCGAACGAGATGTAGGTTGTTGCCAATCTTCCGCTGACCACGGTGGCAACGTCGGGATTGCGCAGATCGGGAAACGGATCGAGCGTGATCAGGACCAGCAGCAGGGCCGCGACAGCGACAAGGCAACGTGCCGCGTTCACGACGTTGAACTTCGCCAGCGCATCGCGCAGCGCCTGGCCCAGCGAGCGGGCCTCGACGTCAGTCATGTCTGCGGCGCTGCGATCCATGCCTCAAAGGCCTGACGGGACGATGGGGGACCCCAAAAGGTCAACCCGGGTCTAGCCCATCCCCGTTAACCATCCGTCAACCAGCACATCGGCAGCGGCAGGAACCCGGCTTTGCCGCGCGACGCTTCGCGCGATCTCGTAATATTGCAGCGCGCGCTGCTCCAGCGTCAGATTGTCCAGGATGTAGCCGCGCGGATCGAATTTGCCGGCGGTGCAGCCGGCCCAGAAATCGGTCCAGCGCTCCTCGAAGCCGGCGCGGTCAGTGAACTTGAGCCCGCAGCGATCATCCCAATAGGGCACCGACGAGACGGGCCCGAACTCGACCCGATGTGGATAATAGTCGGGGTCACGCCACGGGCCGCCGGGATCCCAGGCGAACACCGGCACGCCGCAGGACAGCGCCTGCTGATAGGCGATGCCCTGGCTCTCGTTCTGGCACAGGAAGATCATCGCGCGCGAGCGTGCCAGCGCGGACCTGTAATCCTCCTCCTGGTAGCTGCCGTAACGCAGCTCGGTGAAGGAGCGGCCTTCCTTCGTCAACCGGGCGCGCACTGCCTCGACCAGCTCCGGAACGTAGCGCTCGCGATCCAAGCTGATCTTGTCGTAGAGCAGAACGTCGACGGTCTTGTCGTGCGGGCGCGACGGCGCCCACTGATCCGTGTCGATGCCGACGGGCCAGGCTTCCGTCTCAGGCCAATGGGGCCTGTACATCTCGGCATACCACGGACCGGGCACCAGGAATTTCCGGACTGGAAGCCGCTTGAACAGGTCAGGATCGTCGAACGGATGGTTATAGGCGCAAACGCCAAGCAGGATCGGGTTCTTCCACGCAAACTTGTCGAGCAGGAAGGCGCGGCCGATGATGCAGGCGACTTCTTCCGGGTGCTGCGCGATGTAGCCGTAGTCGTTGACACGATAGCGGATGCCGAGCCGGTCAAGTCCGGCACAGAGATTAAGGAAGACGCGCAGCTGCCCGCTCATGCGCGGCTCACCGAACAGCATCTTGCGCGCCATGCGACGCAGATGGCGGTCGCCCGGAAACCAGCGATCGTCCTTGTCCTCATAGAACAGGTTGAGGATCATGTCGTCGGGATCGTAGTCGAACGTCTTTGCGGGCACTTTCATCCATCCGCGGCATCTGGGCCTGCAGTTTCGCACGAGACCGGCCATCGCACCTCTCGAAACCAGCGACAGACTTAACGCCACAGGCTTAACGCTAATCTACGAAACCGATGACTTGGGCCGCCTTCGCAACAACGATTTCGCTCTTATCCGGGTATCATCTGCGCGCGCCAGGACTGCGGCCGCAGGTCGCCTGGTTAACAGATCCTTAAACACGACGAGCCCCCGCTTGCCTCTCGCCGACGCCATGCTCGATGCACCGACCGCAGCACCAGTGGCGGCGGATGCGCGCGCGACGTCGCCGGTGGTGTCGGTTGTCATCCCCGCGAAGAATGCCGCGGCCTATATCGGCGAAGCCATCGAGAGCGCGCTCATGCAGGGCGGCGTCAGCGAGATCATCGTCGTCGACGATGGCTCGACCGACGGCACGGACGCAATCGTCGGCGCCATCCGCGATCCGCGGCTGCGCCTGATGCGGAACGACGCCAGCGGCGTGTCGGCAGCGCGCAACCTCGGCGCCCGCAACGCACGCGGGGACTGGCTGCTCTTCCTCGATGCGGATGATCGCCTGCGACCTGACGCGGTGACGACATTGCTGGCAACGGCCAGGACCGCGCCGCAGGCGGTGCTGGTCTATGGCGACTACAACACCATCGACAGCGCCGGGCGGACGATCGGCCACCGCGACCTGCTGAAAGGACGCCAAAAGCCTTCGGGCCACGTGCTGGAGCGGCTCGCCAGCGGCAATTTCATCGTCAACGGCGGCATCATGCTCGTCCGCCTTGATGCCTTCAGCGCTACCGGCGGCTTCGACGTTTCGCTGCGCTATTGCGAGGACTGGCACTGCTGGTGCCGGCTCGCCGCAGCAGGCGAGTTCGCCTATGTGCCAGAGCTACTGCTCGACTATCGGCTGCACACGGCCAATACGATGAATGCGGCAGTACGGACGCCGCAGGATTTCTTTCCGGCGGTGGCGCGCGTATTCGATGACGAACTCATCCTTGGCAAGCTGCCATCAGGGGCCGCAGCGCGGCTACGGCAGGCGGCCGAGATCCATCTCGTCACCTATGCTGCGACGCAGGCAGTCCGCTTCGGACGATATCGCGAGGCGCTTGCCTATCTCGGCATGGTCGGGCAGCGATCGCTCAAGGCAATGCCGCGGTCCGCGATCAAGATCGCGCTTTCCTATTTTGGGATCTAGCGTCTCGGCGCGAACGCGTCAGGAGACGATCTTCGAGGCCTCATAAGGCTTCGGATCGAAGCCGAATGCCGCAAGCGCGGACCCGACGGCCACCAGCAAGGGATGCATCGCCACGACGGCCCTCGATGACGTCAGCAGTCGGACCGAGCGCCCCAGAGACAGCGGCAGCCGTCCGAGCGTCTGCGCAAACAGGCGCGCCCGTGCCGCCGCACCGTGTGCGGCCTTGGATCGCGCACGGTAGTTGATCACCCCGATGCGCAGGCCCCGCCTGGCGATCCAGCCGAAGCTGGTGCGGCTTTGCGGCACGGTCTCGGTGATGATGGCTTCCGCGGTCCAGTGGAAGATCATGCCGGCATTGCGGCCGCGATAGAAGAAGTCGCAATCGCCGCCGCCGAGAAAATTGAATTGCAGGTCGAAGGCGGGGCTGCCGAGCCGGTCGAACGCGCCGCGCGTGATCAGGCAATTGCCGCAGCCATAGATCATCGGCACGGCCCCGGTGTAATCGTAGGCAGGACAGAAAGCGGGATGACGCGCGAGCCAGGGCCGGCTGTCATCGTCAAACACCGGCAGCACCGGTCCGCCGACAATGTCGGCGCCGGTCGCCTCCGCCGTGCGAACCATCAGCTCGAGCCAATCGGGCGAAGCGATCTCGTCGTCGTCGATCATCAGGAAGCGGGTCGCGGCGGGAAACACCGCCTGCGCCGTCTCGAACGCGGCGTTGATCGCCTGGCAATTGCCCTGCCGCTTCTCGACCAGACAGATGCCCTGGAGTTTGCCGTCGGCGAGGTATTCCGCAGCCACCGGCGCGCTCGCGCGCCCTGCCGCATCGTTCTCGACCATCACCACCGCGAAGGAGCGCGGCGTGCGCTGATCGACCAGCGAGTCCAGCGTCAGCCGCAGATGCTCGGGGCGCCGGAAACAGGGAATGCAGACGACGATGCCGACCGAGAGGTCGATGACGCGCGAACTCGCCACGATCTCCCTGAAGGGATCGCGCAACGTTTCCGAGATCCGGCGGGCGGACAAATCTGTCGGGATCAGCGTCATTGCATTCCAATGCCTGAGATATGTTGAAAAAGCCCTGCGTCCACTGTCCCGCGACGGCACGGCCGCGCGGGACAGAAGCGTCCCAGAACGAGCGGACCGCAAGGGCACTCAAACTGCACCGCGGACACAGATCTGTCGACGATGAGACGCTTCGTCATAGGTTTAACCGCTTTCGCGTGTTTTGCCCTGCAAATTCCCTTGTGTGTGATACTGCAATTCACAGTCCATCAGGCGTCAACGGATCAACATGGACAATGCCGTAGTTAACGTGGGGGCCGATTAACCCGCCTGTAAGCACCGTGATCGGTGACGTCCCGCGGCATCAGATTTGCTCTTCGAGATCGCGACACTTTTCCTGTAAATTTGAGTCGAACAAGCGCGGTTGGAAAACAATGAACGAGTCCGCCACGATCGATCTCGCGACAGCGACGCAACCGAAGCTCGAAGCGTTCGATGGCGCCGCCGTGCTGCCGCGTGGTACCGATCTCCGGCGCGGCGACCATTACGTCAATCTGCGGAGGCGCTGAGCCATGAGCGCGTTGACCGGCCGCCAAGTCAAGATGCCGGGCGCGTGCGCGCCGCTGGGCACGCATGGTAACGAACCGTTAATCACTGGGGGGCTGCCGGCACTGAGGCGGCACAACGTCGCGGCTAATGGCGGCCCGCGCTTAAACGCTTTGTTTGCCATTTCGGTGAATAGTCCCTCAATGAGTATGGTTAATTTTCCCTGTTGCGTTGATTGCGCGCCTATATCCCCGGTGCGAGGCGTAAAGCGAAGAGTAACCCCTCAGCCCGCGACCGTTGGAATGAAAGCTGGGGACTATGCTTGACTACAACCAGCCGATTGATCGGGCCAAAAATCCGACCGGGTCGGAAGTCCCGCAGCGGAGATCCGAGTCCAGCTTCAACGTGCTGGAGCTCGCCAACCTGCTGTGGCGGCGCAAGATCGCGATTGCCTCCGCGGCACTGATCGGCGCGTGCCTCGCCGTTGCTGCCGGCAAGAGCCTGACACCCCGCTACACCGCGACCTCCCAGCTCTATGTCGACCCGCGCGAGCTTCAGCTGGTCGATCGCGAGCTGACGCCGCGCGCGCAGGACGTCTCCGGCATGTCCATGCTGGTGGAGAGCCAGGCGCGCCTCATCACCTCCAACAGCGTGTTGCTGCAGGTGATCCAGCAGGCAGGTCTCGACAAGGATCCAGAATTCGGCGGCAGCGACGGCAAGACGCTGGCTTCGTCCCTGCTCGGCCTGATCGGCTTCCAGCTCCGCGCGCCCTCCGCTGCGGAAACCAAGGAGGTGCAGCTCGCCGCACTCGACGCGCTGAACAAGCACATCACCATCCGCAAGACCGAAAAGAGCTTCATCGTCGACATCGAGGTCTGGTCGACCGATCCGGCGAAGGCGGCGATGCTCGCCAACACCCTGACCAACACCTACCTCACGGAGTCCCGCAACTCCCAGGCCCTGGCGGCGCGGCGCGCCACCAGCGAATTGTCCGGCCGGCTGAAGGAGCTGCGCGAGCGGCTGCGCAATGCCGAGACCGCGCTTGCCACCTACAAGGCGCAGAACAATTTCGTCGGCACCCAGGATTCGTTGATCTCCGATCAGCAACTCTCCTCCAGCAACCAGCGGCTGTCAGCGGCCCGAGCGGCGACGATGGACGCACAAGCGCGGCTGGACCAGATCGAGGCAAACAAGCGGACCGCCGCGGATGCAGGCGCGATTCCCGAAGCGCTGCAATCGCCGACTATCGCCAATTTGCGCGCGCAATATGCCGATGCCCGCAAGAAATATGCGGAGCAGACCGCCGAGCTCGGCCCGCGCCACCCGGCGCTGCGGCAGACCGAGAAGCAGGTCGAGGATCTCAAGCGCACCATCAACGAAGAGATCGATCGCTTCGCACTGTCCGCCAAGAACGATCTGACCCGCGCCCGCGACTACGAAGCCTCACTCAACCGGGCGCTGGATGTGCAGAAGCGGCAGAGCGTGCAGCTCAGCCAGGCGGCCGTGCGCCTGCGCGAGCTCGAGCGCGAGGCCGACGCCAGCCGCGACGTCTATCAGTCCTTCCTCAAGCGCTCGCGCGAGACCGAGGAACAGGAAACCCTGAATACCTCGGCGGCACGCGTCATTGGCGAGGCCACCATACCGCAGCGCCGCTCGTTCCCGCCTGGCATGAGCCTGTTCGCGATGATCGGCTTCATGTTCGGTGGGCTTGCCGCCGCCTTCTGGTTCGTCGCGGCCGAGCATCTGTTCAATGGCGCGACCGCCCCCGAGCCGAACCGCCGCGAGCGTAACCCAGCGCCTGACGATGCCAAGCCCCAGATCGAGGCCGCCGCGCCTCCGCCCGCGCTTGCGCTGGTCGAGAAGCCAACGATCGCCCGGCTCCAGGAGGCCGACGTGATCCGCACGCTCGGCGCCATTCTTGCAACCGGCAGCGGCGTCGATCTGACCCGAATCGGCTGGCCGACGCTTCGCCCCGGATTTCCGTTGACGACCCTCCTCAACGCCCTGCGCGACATGCGTGCGGCGATAGCGCGCCTTACCGGCAGCAAGACGATGCAAGTGATCGCGCTCGTGGGGGCCGGCCAGACCACGGGGCGCAGTGTGTCCGCGCTGAATTTTGCGCTTGCCGCCGCGCGCGACGGCAGCCGCGTGCTGATGATCGATGCGGATCATCAAGCGCACGCGCTCTCGAGCAAGGTCAAGCGCCCAGGCAAGACCGAAGCCGGCAAGGCGGGCTGGCTCTCGATCGGCAGCAAGGCCGCGCGCGAGATCAAGACCGTGAACGGCATCTCGGTGCTGCCGGCGACCGAGAGCGATGCCGGCAAGGCAGCCGACGCCATCCGCAAGGCAATCGCGCAGGCGCGTGCGGCCGGCGGCTATGACCTCGTCGTTCTCGACGGCCCCGCGATGCCGCTCTCGGCTGCCGGCCGCAAGCTGCTCGATGGCACTGACGCGCTGGTAGCGGTGCTGCCGACCAGCCTCGACATCAACGACAGCATGGAAGAAATCCTGACCGCGCTCGGCACCGCCCAGCGCAAGCTCGTCGGCGTCGTGCTCGACGAGCTCCCCCCGGCGATCCAAACGCGCCAGCGAGGCAAACAATATGCTTGAGCGCCGCGTCAATCTTGAAGGTCGGGCCGCGACCGCCGACGTGCCCCGGATCACGATCGGCGGCCTGCGCATGGCCGCACTCGACCTGGAAGCAACCGCCGACTTCATGATCGAGGCGACCGATGAACGTCATCGCATCAGCCGCCCGCTGTATCTGACCTCTGCCAATGGCGAGGTGCTGGCGCGCTGTTCGACCGAGCCGCAGACCGAGCGTCTGTTCCGCGCCGCCGATCTGATCAATGCCGACGGGCAGCCGCTGGTGGCGGCCTCGAAGCTGCAGTCCTGGTTTCCATTGCCCGAGCGCGTGGCCACGACCGACCTGTTCCATGTCGTCGCGCGCAAGGCGGAGGTGACCGGTCGCACCTTCTACATGTTCGGCGCCAACGAGGAGGAGAACGCCGCGGCCGTCCGGCGTGTCCAGAACATGTATCCGAGGCTCAAGATCGTCGGACACAGTCATGGCTATCTCGATGGCGAAGCGCTGCGGGCCAAGGTCGACGAGATCAACGCGCTCGCGCCCGACTTCCTGTGGGTCGCGCTCGGCGTACCCAACGAGCAGGCCTTCGTCGAGGAATACACGCCGCTGCTCACCAATGTCGGCGTCATCAAGACGTCGGGCGGCCTGTTCAACTTCCTGTCGGGCAGCCGCTCCCGCGCGCCGCGATGGATGCAGAGGGTCGGGCTTGAATGGGCCTGGCGGACCTGGCTCGAGCCGCGCCGTCTGTTCTGGCGCTATATGACCACCAACCCCCGCGCGATCTATCTTCTGTTCAGCCGCAGACGGCCATTCAATCGCTAGGACGCGTAGCGCATCCACCCAGATCGCGTTGAGCAGCCGTCACACGACGGCGCGTTTCAACACCGGTCCCGCGTCGTCCACGGGCAGATCCGTCTCCGGCTGGAGCGGCGGCGCGATCGCCAACTCCATCGGCCGCAGCAGCTCGGCCATCTGCTTCGCCGGCAACGGCTTGGCGATCAGGAAGCCCTGCATCTCGTCGCAGCCATGGGTGCGCAGGAAGGCCTCCTGCTCGGCATTCTCGACGCCCTCGGCGACCACGGTCATGCCGAGCGCCTTGCCCATGCTGATGATGGCCTGTGCGATCGCCTGGTCCTCCGAATCCTGCGGCAGGTCGCGCACGAAGGAGCGGTCGATCTTGATCGTGTCGATCGGGAAATGCTTCATCAGCGACATCGACGAATAGCCGGTGCCGAAATCGTCGATCGC
This sequence comes from Bradyrhizobium zhengyangense, assembly GCF_022012435.1. Taxonomy (GTDB): domain Bacteria; phylum Pseudomonadota; class Alphaproteobacteria; order Rhizobiales; family Xanthobacteraceae; genus Bradyrhizobium; species Bradyrhizobium zhengyangense. Next base: position 77,947 of record NZ_JAKLUA010000007.1, on the reverse strand, counting down.
CAGGCGGATGCCGCGGCTCTGAATGGCATCGAGCACCTTCAGCGCCCGACCGACATTGCGCATCATCATGCTCTCGGTGACCTCGAGCTGGAGCAGCACCGGCGACATGCCGGAGGCCGCCAGAGCCTCGTCGACGTCCTGCAACAGATGCTCGTCGGCGAACTGGCGCGGCGACAAGTTCACCGCCATCGACAGCGGCAGCAGGCCGCAGCGCTGCCAAGTCATCGCCTGCGCGCAGGCTTCGTTCAGCACCCAGCGGCCAATCGGCACGATCAGGCCGGTCTCTTCCGCAAGCGGGATGAACTGCGCCGGCGAGACGCTGCCGAGATCGGGATGATTCCAGCGGAGCAGCGCTTCCACGCCGGTGATCTGCCCCGTCTCCATGTCGACCTTGGGCTGGTAGTTCAGCGAGAACTGCTCTCGTTCGAGCGCCCGGCGCAGTGCGCTTTCGAGCGACAAACGTTCGATCGATTGCGTCTTCACTTCGTTGGAGAAGAAGCGGTAGCCGTTCTTGCCGTCTTCCTTGGCGAGATACATCGCCATGTCGGCGTTCTTGGTCAACGTCTGTGCATCGGCGCCGTTGGCCGGATACATCGCGATGCCGATCGACGCCGTGGTGTGGCACTCGTGGCCGGCGAGCTCCATCGGCTCGGCGAGCGCGGCGAGCAGCCCGGTGGCGATGCGCTGGACATCGTCGATCTCGCCGCACTGATCGAGGATCACCACGAACTCGTCACCGCCGAGACGTGCCACGACGTCGCTGGCCCGCAGCGCGCCGCGCAAACGATTTGCCACTTCGAGCAGGAGCAAATCGCCGGCCTCGTGCCCGAGCGAATCGTTGATGACCTTGAAGCGGTCGAGATCGATGAACAGCAATGCGAAGCGGTGATCGTGGCGCTGAGCGTCGTCGATCGCTCCGCGCAGCAGCCCGTTGAAGGTCTCGCGGTTCGGCAAATCGGTCAGGCTGTCATGCGAGGCGAGGTATTCGATCCGCTCGTCGGCCTCGTTCTTCTCGTCGGCGCGATCGAAATTCTCCATCGCGAAGGAGACGTTGTCGGCGAGGCGATGCAGCAGCTCGACGAACTCGGATGTGAAGGTGTCCTGTTCCGTCGACATGTAGATCATGACGCCGACGGCCTTGTCGTGCGCGATCAGCGGAAATGCCGCGCCGGAGCGCGCGCCGTCGGCTCGGACGACGGCATGGAAGGCGCTCACACGGCTGTCGTTGACATAGTCGTTGCAGATGCAAGGCTGGCGCGTGCGGAACGCCGTTCCGCTCATGCCCTGCCCCTCGGGCCGGTCGGCGTCGACGGAGAGACGGACGTTGCGGGTGGTCTCGGCGGAAGGTCCCGCGGATGCGACGATCGCGAGCCGATCGCTGTCGGCACTGGCGAGCGCAATGGTCGTCGAAGTAAACTTGCCGCCGGTGGACGCGGCCCGGCACACGAGCTCGAACAGCTCGGTGCGGGACTTGGCGCGCACGATCGCTTCATTGGTGGCGCTCAGCGCCGCGAACATGCGCGTCAGGCGCTCCTTCTGCGCCTCGGCCCGCGCGCGTTCGTCGGCCCGATCGAAATTGTTGAGCGCAAAGGCGACATTGGCCTGCAGCCGCTGCAACAGCTCGACAAACTCCGGCGTGAACGTGCCGCGCTCCGGCGAGTTGAAAACGAATACGCCCTCGATACGGTCGCCGTTGAACAGCGGCAACGCCGCGGCGGACCCGATGCCGTTGCGACGGGCATTGGCCGCCCAGGGCTTGATCCGGTCGTCGGACAGCACGTCGTTGCTGATGCAGGGCTGGCGCGTACGGAAAGCCGTTCCGGTCAAACCGCGGCCTTCGGGCACCTGGTCGGAGGTCGAAAGCTTGAAGTTGCGAACTGAATCCGCGTTCGGACCGTAGCAGGCGGCGACGCGGAGCAGCTCGGCGTCGTGATCGACCAGCGCGATGGCCGCCGAGGTGAATTTTGCGCCCTTGGCGGTTGCCTCGCAGACGAGATCGAACAGCTCGGCACGGGAGTGCGCGCGCAGGATCGCCTCGTTGGTCGCGCTCAGCGCCGCATACATGCGCGCCAGGCGTTCCTCCTCCTCGGCGATCTGCGCTTTCTCGGCCTCACGGTCGAAATTGTCGATCGCGAAGCAGACATTCTCGGCGATGCGCAGCATCAAGCTGACGACTTCGTCGTCCTTGGCCCAGGACTGGCTGAGGAAGGCCAGGATGACGCCGATGCTTTGGCCATGCTTGACCAGGGGCGCCGCGATGAGGGCTGCAACGCCGGTGTTGACGTTCGGCTGCTCCCATGGCGTTCCCTTGGTGCGACGTGCGAGATCGCGCTCAATGATGGGCTTCTGCGTTCGAAACACTTCGCCGGAAATGCCGCGGCCGTAGGGATTCTCGGGATCGGTGGAGTAATGGGTCCGCGCCACGAGCTCCAGATTCTCGCCGGTGCCGGCGACGGGCTTCAGCCAATGCGAATCCGGCTCCTTCAGCAGGATGAAGGTCGCCAATGACTTGCCGCCGTGCACGGAAGCGTCGCACACGAGCTGATACAGCTCCTGCTCGTTTTTTGCCCGCAGGATGGCTTCATTGGTCGCGCTGAGCGCGCCGAACATGCGGTTGAGCCGCCGCGTCGTCCGCTCGCTGGCCTGCCGCGCGGTCTCGCGCGCAAAGTTCTCCAGCGCATAGGAGATGTTGGCCGACATGCGCTCGAACAGCGACACCATCTGCTCGGTCAACGAGCCGGCCTCGCTGCGGGTGACGAACAGCACGCCGACACTTTTGCCGTTGCACAGAAGCGGTAGCGCCGCCGCGGCGCCGATATTCGCCTTGGTCGCGCCTTCACGCCATGCCAGTGAGCGCGGATCGTTCAGATAGTCGTTGCTGATGCAGAGCTTCTGGCTGCGAAACGCTTCGCCCCCGACGCCCGAGCCCTCGGGCGCGCCAGCTTCGGTGGTGATCTTGAGCGAGCGCAGGCGCGCCACATCGTCGCCGCGCCCGGCGGCGAAATGCAAGTGCTGGCCCTCCGGCTCCACCAGGAACACGGCGACGGCCATGAAGTCTCCGCTCGAAAACCCGGCATCGCAGACCATCTGGTACAGCGCGTCCGGCGATTTCGCGTAGAGGATCGCTTCATTTATGGCGCTCAGCGCCGCAAAGGTGCGCGCGAGTGACGTCGACACGATCTCAACTCCCGGGCATTTCTGCCGATTTTTCCCGGGTGCTTTATGAATGGGGATCGCCTAAGTGGTCGTTATTGCGGCAGGGAAACCGCCAATCAGAGTGAACGAGCAGCGAATGACAGCTGAAGAACTCCCGGGAATACCGCCGCGCGGGAGGAATCTTCGACGAAAGGCGCGCACTGTTTACGAATTTGCAGCCCTGTATTGGTTTACGGAAGATTGATATCGCACTCCGGCTTTGAGACGATGGCACCCAACGAGCAGCCCGTGAAGGGCACGAAAGCCGAGGGAACGCCATGCCGATCGTCAAGGCCGACCGCCTCACGCGCGTCAGCGCTGCGCTGCTCCGGGCCGCCGGCGCCACCGAGGAAGAAGCCGACGCCGTTGCCGTCGGCTGCGTCAACGCCAATCTCGCCGGCCATGACTCCCACGGCGTGATCGCGGTTCCCACCTACATCGACCGCATCAAAGCCGGGCACATCGTCCCCGGTGCGAATTGGACCATCGTCCAGGAATCGCCGACCACGACCGTAATCGACGGGCACTGGGGTTTTGGGTTTCACGTCAACGCCAAGGCGATGGCACTTACCATCGAGAAGGCGAAGACGGCGAACGTCGCCGCCTGCACCGTGTTCCGGCAAAGCCATGTCGGCCGCCTCGCGGCCTATCCGCTGATGGCGATGCACGAGGGCATGATCGGGATTGCCACCGCCGATTCCGGACGCTCGCCAAAGCATGTCGCGCCGTTCGGCGGCAAGGAGGCGCGGCTCGGCACCAACCCGATCTCGATCGCGGTGCCGTCCGACCTCGAGGCGCCATTCTACCTGGACATGGCGACGTCGGCTGTCGCCGCCGGCAAGGTCCAGCTCGCGGTCGCCCGCGGCGAAGAGATTCCTACGGGATGGATCATCGATGCCGAGGGCCGGCACACCACCGATCCCACGCAATATCGCAAGGGCGGCGCGCTGCTGCCGCTCGGCGGTACCGAGGGCTACAAGGGCAGTGGGCTTGCCGCGATGGTCGAGGTGCTCTGCGGCCTGCTCACGGGGCTCGGCTTCGGCGTCGAGCCGACAGGACGGCACAATGACGGGTGCTTCATGGCGGTGTTCAACGTCGCCGCCTTCCGCCCGCTGCAGGAGTTCAAGCGCGAGGTTGCGGAGTTCGCGCGCTATTTGAAGTCGACGCCGCCGTCCGAGGGCAGCAAGGGCGTCTATTATCCCGGCGAGCTCGAGGGCGTGCGCGAGCAGCAGCGTCTGCGGGATGGCATCGCGGTCGAGGATGCGACGTGGGAAAAGCTGCGTGCGCTCGCGCGTGACTACCGTCTCGACACCGTCCTCGATCTGTCCTGAGCCAATCCGGAGAACAGCAACATGAACAGGCAGATGGTTCTGGTCGGCTTCCTGCAGGCGCAGAACTGCACGAACTTGCCGAGCTCGTGGCGGCATCCGGACTCGCGCAGCGACTCCATGTCGGCGGACTACTATCAGGAGATCGCGAAGATTCTCGAGGCCGGCAAGTTCCAGATGGCGTTCTTCGACGATCGTCTCGCGATGCCGGACCGCTATGGCAACGACCACGCCCACACCGTCGAATACGGCATCCGCTGCGTGAAGATGGATCCGCTGATCGTGCTGACCACGATGGGCATGGTGACCGACAAGCTCGGCTTAGGGGCAACATGCTCGACCACCTATTACGAGCCGTTCGACGTCGCCCGCCGCTTTGCCACGCTCGATCTGATGTCGGGCGGGCGCGCGGGCTGGAACGTCGTGACTTCGCTCAACGACGGCGAGGCGCTCAACATGGGCCGGGACTCCCATCCCGAACATGATTCCCGTTACGACAAGGCCGACGAGTTCATGGAGGTCGTGCTCGGCCATTGGGACACATGGGAAGACGGCGCGTTGATCATGGACAAGACAAGCGGACGTTTTGCCGATCCGACCAAGGTGAAGCGGCTCGATCACAGGGGCGCGGCCTTCAAGTCCCGCGGGCCGTTCACCGTGCCGCGCTCGCAGCAGGGCCACCCCGTCATCATCCAGGCCGGCGCGTCCGGCCGCGGCCAGCGCTTTGCCGGACGATGGGGCGAGGTGATCTTCACCGCCGCGCGCAATCTCGGCGCCGCGAAGGAAGGTTATGCGTCCGTGCGCAACGAGGCCGCGAAAGCCGGCCGCGATCCGGAGCAGATGTTCCTCTGCAATCTGACGACGCCCGTTTGTGCCGCGACCAAGGCGGAAGCCGAGGACAAGATGGCGCTGATCAACAAGCTGCCGCTGGAGATCGACGCGCTGTCGCTGCTATCAGAAGCGCTCAATTACGACTTCGCCACCAAGGATCTCGACGAACCGCTGACGACGGACGACCTCAAGAGCATGCAGGGCATCCTGGGCATCCGCGACGGCGTGCTGAAGACCTCGGGCAAGAGCAATCCGAGCGCGCGCGACTTCGTCACCTTCTCCGGCCGCGGCCAGGTGCACGACGCCATGGTCGGCGGCCCCAAGGAGATCGCGGACAAGCTTGAAGAGATGTTCGTCGAGCGCGGCTGCGACGGCTTTGTCATCGCGGCCACTTACGTGCCCGGCTCCTATGCCGATTTCGTCCAGCATGTGGTGCCGGAGTTGCAGCGGCGCGGCCTGTTCCAGAAGGACTACCGTGGCAAGACGCTGCGGGAGAATCTCGGCTTGAAGCGGCCCGCCGCCGGCGCGTGGAAAGTGCAGCCGCGCAATGCTGCAGAATAACAGCGAGGACAGACTATGCGCTGGCTAAAATTCACCGCCTCCGGCAAGACCTCCTGGGGAATCATGGACGGCGATCAGGTGATCGCGGTCGACGGCGATCCCTTCGGTGAGTGGCAGCGTACGTCGCGCACGCATCCGCTGTCGCAGGTGAAGATCGAGTTGCCGCTGATTCCACGCACCTTCTACTGCGTCGGCCTGAATTATCTGAGGCATCTGAAGGAAGCCGCCGACAAGGCCGGCACGGTGCCGGCTGTGCCTGAGAGGCCCGAGATCGGCTACCGCGCCCAGAACGCGCTGATCGCGCATGACGAGGATGTCGTGATCCCGTCCTTTGCCACGGAGAAGATCCACTACGAGGGCGAGCTCGTCGTCGTCATCGGCAAGAAGGTAAAACATCTCACCGAAGCGAACGCGATGGATTGCGTATTCGGCTACACCATCGGCAACGACGTCAGCGAGCGCACCTGGCAGAAGGCCGATCGCAGCCTGTGGCGCTCGAAGAATGCCGACACGTTCAAGCCGATGGGCCCATGGATCGAAACCGAGGCCGATCTTGCGACGATGGAGACCATCGTCCGCGTCAACGGCAAGGAAACGAACCGCTTCCACACGAACGACATGATCTTTGGCGTGGTGCCGTTCCTGGTCGAGCTGACGAAGTATTTTACGCTGTGGCCGGGCGACGTGATCTGGATGGGCACGGATGGCGCCTCGCCCGACATCAAGCACGGCGATATCGTGGAGATCGAGATTATTGGTGTCGGCAGCTTGCGGAACAGGTTTGTACGGGAGGGGCAGTAAGCGCCGGTGCTGTAGAGTGGGCAACGCGAAGCGTGCCCACCACCTTTTTCGATCATGGAAAGATCGTGGGCACGGCGCAAGAGCGCCTTTGCCCACCCTACGGCACCTCCCGTATGTCAGAACGGCAGCGCGACGCTGGTCTTGATCTCCTTCAGCACCACATTGCTGCGGACGTAGCGAATGCCGGGAATGCGGAACATGAACTCATCGAGGAAGCGGTTGTAGGCCGCCATGTCCTGCACAACGACGCGCAAATGATAGTCAGCATCGCCGGTGGTCGCAAAGCACTCCAGCACCTCGCGGCGCGTGGTGACGCGCGAGACGAACTCGTCGACGAATTTGGCGTCGTGCCGCTCCAATGAGACATGGAGGATGGCCGACATCGCAAAGCCTGCCTGCTCGCGCGCGATGAGGGCCGCATAGCCGCGGATGACGCCGCTGTCCTCGAGCGCGCGCACCCGGCGCCAGCAGGCGGAGGTCGACATGCCGACCTCATCGGCCAGCTGCTGGTTGGTGGCGCGACCGTCCTTCTGGAGGTGGGCGAGAATCCGCAGGTCATGGTCTTCGATCATCGAGAGCCCTCCAATCGATAAGTTTTACCAAATTTGTCCGGAATAGGCAAAAATCTACCGATTCTGCGACCATATCGGGATAAATAGGTAAGACCTACCAGCGCCCCGGGCCTAACCTTTGCTATCGGCAGGATGCCGCGCGAGGTCCACCATGGACGCCATTCCGTCACTCGACGCCTACGAACTCTCCGACCGCTATGAGCGCGAGGAGGGCCGCGTCTTCCTCACGGGCACACAGGCCATTGTCCGCATCGTACTCGACCAGGTGCGACGCGATCGGGCGGCCGGCCTCAACACGGCGGGCTTCATCTCCGGCTATCGCGGCTCGCCGCTCGGCGGCATCGATCTCGAGCTCTGGCGCATCCAACAACGGCTCAAGAAAGACCGCATCGAATTCCTTCCCGCTGTCAACGAGGACCTTGCGGCCACCGCAGTGCTCGGCTCCCAGCAGGTCGAGACACAAGCCGACCGTGAAGTCGATGGCGTGTTCGGGCTCTGGTACGGCAAGGGTCCCGGCGTCGATCGCTCTGGCGATGCGCTCAAGCACGGCAACGCCTACGGCTCCTCGCCGCACGGCGGCGTGCTGGTCGTCGCCGGCGACGATCATGGCTGCGTGTCCTCCTCGATGCCACACCAGTCCGACGTCGCCTTCATGAGCTGGTTCATGCCGACGCTGCATCCCGCAAGCGTCGACGAATATCTTGAATTCGGCGAATACGGCTATGCGCTCAGCCGCTTCTCCGGCATGTGGGTCGGCTTCAAGGCGATCTCGGAGATCGTGGAGTCGGGCGCATCCGTCGCACTGCGCCCACCGCGCATCTTCCGCGCGCCCGATTTCACGCCGCCGCCTGATGGACTGCACTATCGCTGGCCGGACCTGCCGGGCCCGCAGATCGAGGAGCGGCTGGAGGCGAAGAAGCACGCGGTTTACGCCTTCGCCAAGGCCAATCCGATCGATCGCCACATCTACGACATCCCTGATGCCACCTACGGCGTCGTCACGACAGGCAAGGCGCATCTGGACCTGATGGAAGCGCTGCGGTTGATGGGGCTTGATGAAGCCGCCTGCCGCAGCATCGGCATCGACATCTACAAGGTCGGCATGGTCTGGCCGCTGGCGCTGCACGACGCGATGGACTTCGTGAAAGGCAAGCGCGAGATCCTCGTGGTCGAGGAGAAGCGCGGCATCATCGAGAGCCAGTTCAAGGAATATTTTTACGACTATCCCGGCGCCAAGCCGGAGCGCATGGTCGGCAAGCATGACGAAACCGGCGCTCGGCTGATCTCCTGGATCGGCGAGATGTCACCGCGCGCGCTGGCGTCGGTGCTGGCGCGACGGCTCGATCCGATGTTTCCGGGCCTCAATCTCGCGGCCCGTGCGGCCGCCTTGCTTCCGGAAGCTGCGCGCACGATCAACGTATCCGGCGCAACGCGCACCCCTTACTTCTGCTCTGGCTGCCCGCACAACACCTCGACGAAAGTGCCGGAGGGATCGAAGGCGCTGGCGGGAATCGGCTGCCACTTCATGGCGAGCTGGATGGATCGCGAGACCTCATCGCTGATCCAGATGGGCGGCGAGGGCGTGAACTGGGCGGCTTCGTCGCGATTTACCGGCCACAAGCACATCTTCCAGAACCTTGGCGAGGGCACCTACTACCACTCCGGATCGATGGCGATCCGTCAGGCGATCGCGGCCAAAGCCAACATCACCTACAAGATCCTGTTCAACGACGCCGTCGCCATGACCGGCGGCCAACCGGTCGACGGGCCCGTCAGCGTGCAGGCCATTGCGCACAGCGTTCGCGCCGAGGGCGTGGCCCGCATCGCTCTGGTATCGGACGATCCCGCACAATTCTCGCCGGCGGATTTGCCTGGTGGCGTCACCATCCATCCGCGCGAGGAGATGGACGCCGTGCAGCGCGAGCTGCGTGACCTCTCCGGCGTCTCGGTTCTGATCTACCAGCAGACCTGCGCCACGGAGAAACGGCGTCGCCGCAAGCGCGGACAGATGGCCGATCCCAAGCGCTTTGCCTACATCAACGACCTCGTCTGCGAAGGCTGCGGCGACTGCTCGGTCGAGTCCAACTGTCTCAGCGTCGAGCCGAAGGAGACGCCGTTCGGCCGCAAGCGGCAGATCAATCTGTCCGCCTGCAACAAGGACTTTTCCTGCCTCAACGGTTTTTGTCCGAGCTTCGTCACCGTCGAAGGCGCGACGCGACGGAAGAAGAGCGCCAGCCAGATTGATGCGATCGGCCACGCAGCGACGCTCCCCCTGCCCGTCCCCGCAGCGCTCGATCGTCCCTACGATCTGCTCGTGACCGGCGTCGGCGGCACCGGCGTGATCACGGTCGGCGCGCTGATCGGCATGGCGGCGCATCTGGAGCGTCGCGGTGTCTCGGTGCTCGACTTCACCGGCTTTGCGCAGAAATTCGGGCCGGTGCTGAGCTACATCCGCCTGGCCGCATCGCCCGACGCACTGCATCAGGTCCGTATCGACCAGGGCGCTGCCGACGCACTGATCGGCTGCGACCTCGTGGTCAGCTCCTCGCCAAAGGCATCCGGCACCTACCGCCACGGCACGCGCGCGGCGATCAATACCGCGGAGATGCCGACAGGCGACGTCGTCCGCTTCCGCGACGCCGATCTCGCCTCGCCTGCTCGCCTGCGTGCGATCCGGCAGGTCATCGGCAACGACAATCTCGACAGCATCGACGCCAATGCGCTGGCCGAGCGCCTGCTCGGCGATGCCGTCTATGCCAACATCATCATGTTCGGCTTTGCCTGGCAGCGCGGACTTGTGCCGGTCTCGCTATCGGCGCTGCTGCGCGCCATCGAGCTCAATGGTGTCGCGGTCGAGCGCAACAAGCAGGCTTTCGCGTGGGGCCGGATCGCCGCCGCCGATCCCGACTTTCTGCCGAAAGCGAATGAGGCAACAAAAACCGAGACGCTCGACCAGCTCATCACCAGGCGATCCGACTTCCTGAGGGCTTACCAGAACGACGCCTACGCCGCGCGTTATCGGGCGCTCGTCGCCAAGGTCCGCCGTGCCGAAGCCGGACTCAAGAGCGAGGCGCTGACCGAGGCCGTCGCGCGCACCCTGTTCAAGCTGATGGCCTACAAGGACGAATATGAGGTTGCGCGTCTGCACATGAGAAGCGGCTTCCTCGACGAGTTGAAGCGCGAGTTCGAGGACGGCTTCAGCGTGCAGTATCATCTCGCGCCGCCGTTCCTGCCGTCCGGTCATGACGCGCGCGGCCGCCCGCGTAAGCGCGCCTTTGGCCAGTGGATCCAGATGCCGCTCGCAGTGCTGGCGCGGCTCAAGGTGCTGCGCGGGACACCGCTTGATCCGTTCGGCTATGCCGCGGAGCGGCGCGCAGAGCGAGAGCTGATTGTCTGGTACGAGGGCGTCATCGCGCAGATGCTTGACAATCTCGACGCGGCCCATCTGCCTGACCTCGTCGCCATCGCCAAAGCGCCGATGGAGATCCGCGGTTACGGGCCGGTGAAGGACATCGCGATCGCAAAGGTGAAGCCTGAGGTCGAGCAGCTGCTCGCCAATCTCGCGGCATCTTCGCCGGCAAAGATGCGCGCCACCGGTTGACGCGACGCCTGGGCTCACGAATACGGATTGATCAGCTTCTGCTGCTCGGCGCCATGATGCACGAGCATGTCGATGAAGGTGCGCACCTTGGCCGACAGATGATGGCGATGCGGATAGACCGCGTTCATCGACATCTCGACCGGCCGATATTCCGGCAAGAGGCGCACCAGCCGCCCCGCGTCGAGATCGTCGCTCACCAGAAATCCCGCGAGCAGGCCGATGCCGGCGCCCTCGATCACCATCCGCCGCAGCGCCTCGCCGCTGTTGGTAACGAGGCTGCCCGAAATGCGGACCGAGGCAGGCGCGCCCTTGCGGTCGAAGAAGCGCCATTCGTCGCCGAAGGGATAGTTGAGGTGGCGGCCGCAATTGTGCTCGGTGAGCTCGGCAAGCTGCTGCACGCGGCCATGCTTTTCGAGATAGTCGTGCGAGCAGCACAGCACGTGGCGCCAGGTGGCGAGACTGCGGACGATCAGGCTGGAGTCCGGCGGCGGGGTCATGCGGAGAGCAACGTCGTAGCCCTCCTCGATCAGGTCGACATTGGCTTCGCCCATGCGCAGGTCGACCTTCACCTCCGGATAAGTCGACAGCAGTTTTGCCACGACGCCCGCGACAAAGGGCACCATGTGAGTAGCGGAATGAATCCGCAACGTCCCTCGCGGCACCGACTGCAGGGCGCCGGCGATGTCGTCGGCCTGCTCGATATCGGCGAGGATCTGGATGCAGCGGTCGTAATAGGCCTTGCCGATTTCGGTGACGCTGACCTTGCGGGTGGTGCGGTTGAGCAACCGCGCGCCCAGCCGCTCCTCCAGCGCCTGGATGTGATTGCTCACCATGGTCGTGGACATCTCGAGCTTGCGGGCGGCGGCGGAGAAGCCGCCGGTATCAACGACCCGGACAAAAGCGGTCAGGCTGGTCAGCCGGTCCATGAGCGCCTCGGATTATGCAGCGTGGGTGGACAATCATTTTGCTTTTTGGCGGATTATCACAAGAGCCGGGACAGCGCATCTTCGACCCAGACAACAGCGCCCCCTTCGGAACGGGACGCCTGCCAAATCCGGAGGATGTCATGTCGAACGCGACTTATACCACTGAAACAACTGATAAAATCAGCCTGAAACCATCTCGGCAGGCAATCAAGCGGGCGGCCCTTGCGCTGGGACTGATCCTCGGCGTCGCCGGCGCCGGCGACTTTGGCTACAATTACCTGACTACTGGCCGCTACCTTGAGACCACCGATGACGCCTATGTGAAGGCGGATTCCACCATCATCGCCCCCAAGGTCTCCGGCTACATCGCGAAGGTGCAGGTCGGCGACAACGAGAAGGTCAAGGCCGGCCAGGTGCTGGCCAGGATCGACGACCGCGACTTCAAGGCCGCGCTGGGGCAAGCCCGCGCCGACGTTGCGGCCGCCGAAGCCTCAGTGCGCAACCTCGATGCCCAGCTCGAGCTGCAACAGCCTGTTATCGCGCAGAGCACGGCCGACGTCGTCGCAGCCGATGCCAATCTGAAATTCGCGCAGGAGGAGCGCGCCCGCTACGACGACCTCATGAAGTCTGGCTCCGGCACGATCCAGCGCGCGCAGCAGACCGACGCAGCGCTCCGCGCCAGCAACGCGCAATTGCAGCATGCGCAGTCGGGCCTGGTTGCCGCACAGCGCAAGGTCGACGTGCTCACGACGCAGCGCGCGCAGGCTTCTGCGCAGCTCGACCGCGCCCGCGCGGTCGCGGACCAGGCCGAGCTGAACCTGTCCTATACCGAGATCACCGCGCCTGTTGACGGCACCGTTGGCGCCCGATCCTTGCGGGTCGGCCAGTACGTGCAGGCCGGCACGCAGTTGATGGCGGTGGTGCCGCTCGATGCGGTCTATGTCGTCGCGAACTTCAAGGAGACCCAGCTCACCCATGTCCGCGCCGGCCAGCCGGTCGAACTGATCGTCGACAGTTTTCGCAATCGCACGCTGCACGGCCATGTCGACAGCCTTTCGCCGGCCAGCGGGCTTGAATTCGCGCTGCTGCCTCCCGACAATGCGACTGGCAATTTCACCAAGATCGTGCAGCGCGTGCCAGTGAAGATCGTGCTCGACGATCACAGTCTCACGGGCCTGCTGCGCCCCGGCATGTCGGCAGTGCCGACGGTCGATACCAAGGCGACGGTGGTGGCCGAGCACGAGACGACCAAGCGCGTCGCCGACAACGCGCCGCGTCCGAACGGAAGCTGATGTCGCGGAGGATCGCGGCAGGATTATCAAGTCCTGCCTGATGATCCTTCCCGGACTTCCCCGATTATCGAAACGGTCCACCTGACGCATCCTGTCTCCGCAACAGAGACGAGGCTTCCATGAGCACGCTCCAACCAGCCGTCAACGCCGCCTCCGCCGCCGACATCCCCGCGCCGCAAGCTGCTGCCGCCACGCCGGCCGTTTCCGCCAAGACCTGGATCGCGGTGGTTGGCGCCACGCTCGGCGCTTTCATGGCAGTGCTCAACATCCAGATCGTCAACGCCTCGCTCGCCGACATCCAGGGCGCGATCGGCGCCGGCATCGACGACGGCGGCTGGATCTCGACCTCCTACCTGATCGCCGAGATCGTGGTGATCCCGCTGTCCGGCTGGCTCGCGCAGGTGTTCTCGATCCGGATCTATTTGCTCACCAATGCGATCCTGTTCCTGGCGCTGTCCGCGGCCTGTGCGCTGGCGCAGGACCTGCCGCAGATGATCGTGCTGCGTGCCGTCCAAGGTTTCACTGGCGGCGTTCTGATCCCGATGGCATTCACTCTCATCATCACATTGCTGCCGCGTGGAAAACAGCCGGTCGGGCTTGCGCTGTTCGCGCTGTCGGCGACGTTCGCACCGGCGATCGGCCCGACCATCGGCGGCTATCTCACCGAGAATTTGGGCTGGCAATACATCTTCTACGTCAACCTCGCGCCCGGCGCGATCATGGTCGGCATGCTCTGGTACGCGCTCGAACCCAAGCCGATGAAGTTGTCGCTCCTGCGCGACGGCGACTGGGCCGGCATCATCACCATGGCGATCGGCCTCTCCGCGCTTCAGACCGTGCTGGAAGAAGGCAACAAGGACGACTGGTTCGGCTCACCCTTCATCGTCAAGCTCAGCGTGATCGCGGCCGTGGCATTGACCGCTTTCCTGATCATCGAGCTGACCGTGAAGAAGCCGCTGCTCAACCTGCGCCTGCTGGTCCGCCGCAATTTCGGCTTCGGGATGCTCGCGAACTTTCTGCTCGGCGTCGCGTTGTATGGTTCGGTGTTCATCCTGCCGCAATATCTGTCGCGGATTCAGGGCTACAATTCCGAGCAGATCGGCATGGTGCTGGCTTGGACCGGTCTGCCGCAGCTGGTGCTGATCCCGCTGGTACCGCGCCTGATGCAGCGCTTCGATGCACGGATGATCATTGGAATCGGCTTCATCCTGTTCGCCGCCTCGAACTTCATGAATATCTTCATGACCAGCGATTACGCCGCCGACCAGCTGTTGTGGCCGAACGTTGTCCGCGCTATCGGCCAGGCGCTTGTGATGGCGCCGCTGTCGGCGGTGGCTACATCGGGCATCGAGGCGGAGAATGCGGGCTCGGCATCCGGCCTGTTCAACATGATGCGCAACCTCGGCGGCGCCGTCGGCATCGCCCTGTTGCAAACCGTGCTGACCAAGCGCGAGCAGTATCACTCCAACGTGCTGACGCAGTCGGTCTCGGTGTTCGAGCAGGCCACCCGCACGCGGCTGGAGCAGCTCACGCAATATTTCATCAATCACGGCGTGCTCGACCGTGCCGATGCCGCGCATCGCGCCTATGTCGCGATCGGCCACGTCGTGCAGAAGCAGGCTTACATCTTCGCCTTCAGCGACACCTTCTATCTGCTCGGCCTCGCGCTGATCGTGGCCTTCATCGCGTCCCTCTTCCTGAAGAAGCCCGGCCATGTCTCGGCCGGGGGAGCCCACTGACCCCTCACCCCGCAAAAGGAGAACGACCATGAAACCCCGCATGAATTTCTACCAGGCCGCCCCCGACACGATGAAGGCGCTGATGGCGCTGGAAGAGCAAATCCAGTCGACCGGACTCGAGAAATCGCTGATCGAGCTCGTCAAGATCCGGGCCTCGCAGATCAACGGCTGCGCCTTCTGCATCAACATGCACACCGAGGACGCGCGCAAGCGCGGCGAGACCGAGCAGCGCATTTATCTGCTCAATGCCTGGCGCGAGTCCCCGCTCTATACCGACCGCGAGCGCGCCGCGCTTGCCTGGACCGAGTCGGTGACTCTGATCTCCGAGACGCATGCGCCGGATGATGTCTATGCAGAGGTCCGCGCGCAGTTCTCTGACGCGGAGACGGTGAACCTGACCGCCCTGATCGGCGCCATCAACGCCTGGAACAGGCTGGCGATCGCGTTCCGCGCGGTACATCCGGTGAAGGTGAAGGCGTCGGTGGCGTAGGGCGCGGCGCGTCCCTCGAAGCAGGTCTCGTAGGGTGGGCAAAGCGTAGCGTGCCCACCTTCAGCCAACGAGGGAAAGGACGTGGGCACGGCGCAAGTGCGCCTTTGCCCACCTTACGGCAGCGGAGCGCGCGGCTTAGACCGCCGTCGCTTTCGCGAACTCCACGTAGATCTCGCGCAGGCGCGTTGCCATCGGGCCGGGTTTGCCGTCGCCGATCGTCTTGCCGTCGAGCGCGACCACCGGCTGCACAAACGCCGAGGCCGACGTGACGAACGCCTCCTTGGCGGCGAGCGCCTCGGCGACCGTGAAGGGGCGCTCCTCGACGCGGAGCTGACGTTCCTCCGCAAGCGCGATCACCGCCTTGCGGGTGCAACCGGGCAGGATCGCGTTCGAATTCTGTCGGGTGACGATGACGTCGTCCTTGGTGAGAATGAACGCCGTGGACGAGCCGCCCTCGGTGACGTAGCCGTCTTGCAGCATCCAGGCTTCGCCGGCGCCGGCTTCGGCCGCAGCCTGCTTCGCCAGCACCTGCGCCAGCAGCGCCACGCTCTTGATGTCGCGCCGTTCCCAGCGGATGTCGGGCACGGTGATGACGTTGATCCCGGTCTTGGCCGAGGCGGCGTTGACGATGTCCTTCTCCGAAGTGAACATCACCAGGCTCGATTTGACGTCGGCCTTGGGAAACGGAAAGTCGCGGCCCTTGTCGGCGCCGCGCGTGACCTGGAGATAGACGAGACCGCTCATCAGCTTGTTGCGGGCGATCAGTTCCTTCTGGATCTCGGTGATGCGCTCAACGGTCTCTGGCAATTTCAGCTTGATCTCGCCGACCGAACGCTCCAGCCGTGCCAGATGCGAGGCGTTGTCGACCAGCTTGCCGTCAAGCACAGCCGAGACCTCGTAGATGCCGTCGGCAAACAGGAAGCCGCGATCCAGCACCGAGATTTTCGCGTCCGCGAGCGGGACGAATGAGCCGTTGACGTAGGCGATCGAATCCAAGGCGGGTCTCCTGGGAGGATTGGGATTTGGCGCGTTATACGCCAGTTGAGGGGGTCGAGCACCCTCGTTTCGTCATTCCGGGGCGGCGGTGGTTAGTGGGAGAGAATCTTCGACAAGAACTTTTGCGCGCGGTCGCTGCGCGGCTGGCCGAAAAAGTCCTCCTTCGGCGCGTCCTCGACGATCTCGCCGCGATCCATGAAGATCACGCGATTGGCGACCTTGCGGGCAAAGCCCATTTCGTGGGTGACGACCATCATGGTCATGCCCTCATGGGCGAGGTCGACCATGACGTCGAGCACCTCGCTCACCATTTCCGGGTCGAGCGCCGAGGTCGGCTCGTCAAACAGCATGACAATGGGGTCCATGGCGAGTGCGCGCGCGATCGCGACACGCTGCTGCTGGCCACCGGAGAGCTGCGCGGGAAACTTCTGCGCCTGTTCCTTCAGGCCGACGCGCTCCAGCAGCTGCATGCCCTTCGCCACCGCCTGGTCAGACGATCGGCCCAGCACCTTCTGCTGCGCGAGGCAGAGGTTGTCGATGATCTTCAAGTGCGGGAACAGCTCGAAGTGCTGGAACACCATGCCGACGCGCGAGCGCAGTTTCGGCAGATTGGTCTTGGGATCGTTGACCTTGGTGCCATCGACGCTGATGTCGCCGCTCTGGAACGGCTCCAGCGCGTTGACGCATTTGATCAGGGTCGACTTGCCCGAGCCCGAGGGGCCGCAGACCACCACGACCTCTCCCTTGGTGACGCTGGTGGTGCAGTCGGTCAGCACCTGGAAGGTCGGGCTGTACCATTTGTTGACGTGGCTGATTTCGATCATGACCGACTTGCTCTAGCGGATGATGGCGATGCGCGCCTGCAGGCGGCGAACGCCGAAGGACGCGATACAGGAAATGGTGAAGTAGACGATTGCGGCAAACAGATACATCTCGACCAGACGGCCATCACGCTGTGCGACCTTGCTGGCCGCACCGAGGAAATCGGTGATTGACAGCACGTAGACCAGCGAAGTGTCCTGGAACAGCACGATGGTCTGTGTGATCAGCACCGGCAGCATGTTGCGGAACGCCTGCGGCAGCACGACGTAGCGCATGGTCTGCGCGTAAGTGAGGCCGAGCGCGTTGGCCGCAGCCGGCTGCCCCCGCGAGATCGACTGGATGCCGGCACGCATGATCTCGGAGAAATAAGCCGCCTCGAACATGATGAAGGTGATGAGCGAGGACGCGAACGCGCCGACGCTGATCGGGCGCGAGGCTCCGGTCACCCACTGTCCAATATAGGGCACCAGGAAGTAGAACCAGAAGATCACCAGCACCAGCGGCAGCGAGCGCATGAAGTCGACATAGACACCGGCGATGCGGCCAAGAATCTTGTAGCCCGACAGCCGCATCAAGGCGATCGCCGTGCCGAACACGAGGCCGCCGAGGGCTGCGAGCCCCGTCAGCAGCAGCGTGAACGTCATGCCCTCGTAGAACAGATAGGGCAGCGCGCGGATGATGACGCCGAAATCGAAATTGCTGAACATGGCGCTATTTCCCCGTGATGTAGCCGGGGATCGCAACCCAGCGCTCGAGGAAGCGCATCGCGGTCACGACCACGGCGTTGACGAGGAGGTAGAGGATGGTCGCCGCCGTGAAGGCCTCGAACACCTGGAACGAGAACTCCTGCATCGAGCGCGCCTGTCCGGTCAGCTCGATCAGGCCGATGGTGATGGCGACCGCCGTGTTCTTGATGGTGTTCAGAAACTCGGAGGTCAGCGGCGGCAGGATGATGCGGAACGCCATCGGCAGCAGGATATAGCGATAGCCCTGCATCGTGGTCAGCCCGAGCGCGGTCGCAGCCATCTTCTGCCCGCGCGGCAGCGAGGAAATGCCGGCCTGCAATTGGATCGCGACGCGCGCCGACATGAAAAATCCGATACCGATCGCCGCGGTCCAGAACGGCGCGTTCGGCAATTGCTTCAGCCACAGGCCGGCGGCCTTCGGCAGCAGTTCGGGCAGCACGAAGAACCACAGGAACAGCTGCACCAGCAGCGGCATGTTGCGGAAGAACTCGACCCAGCAGAAGCCGAACCAGCCGGCAGCCTTCGACGGCAGCGTCCGCATCACGCCGACTAAGGAGCCGAAGACCAGTGCGATGATCCAGGCGAGCACCGCCGTCTTCAAGGTCAGCACCAGGCCCGACAACAGCATGTCGAGATAGGTGCCAGTCCCCATCGGGTTCGGCTCGAAGAAAATTCCCCAGTTCCAATGGTAGTTCACGTGTCCCCCGCGCGAACGCGCCAATCAAGATCGGCTCGAAAGAAGGTCTGGGCGCTTATGCAAATGTCCGGCCACTCTGGTGTCAAGAGTGGCCGGACATGATCCCGACCCAGGAAGGTCGGGGTTATATCTTACTTATAGTCGTCCGGGATCGGCGAGTCCGACGGCTTTGCGAACTCGTTCTTCAGCTGATCGGAGATCGGGGTGTTGAGGTTCAGACCCTTCGGCGGAATCTTGGACATGAACCACTTGTCGTAGATCTTCTGGCCTTCACCCGAGGTATAAAGCGCAGCAGTTGCCGCATCGACCACCTTCTTGAACGGCGCGTCGTCCTTGCGGAGCATGATGCCGTAGGGCTCGGGCTTGGAGAACGCATCCTTGGAGATCACATAGTCGGACGGCGTCTTCGCGCCGGCGACGAGGCTCGCAAGCAGGATGTCGTCCATCACGAAGGCAACCGCGCGATCGGTCTCGACCATCAGGAAGGCTTCGGCGTGGTCCTTGGCCGGGATGATGTTGGCGCCGAGCTTCTTCTCGACGTTGGCTTCGGTCAGCTGCTTGATGTTGGTGGTGCCGGCGGTCGAGACCACCGTCTTGCCCTTGAGGTCGTCGATCGACTTCAGGCCGCTCGACTTCTTGAAGACGTAGCGGCTGGCGGTGAGGAAGTGGGTGTTGGTGAAGGCGACCTGCTTCTGGCGCTCGGCATTGTTGGTGGTCGAGCCGCATTCGAGATCGATGGTGCCGTTCGCCATCAGCGGAATACGCGTCGCGGAGGTCACCGGGTTGAGCTTCACCTCGAGCTTGTCGAGCTTGAGCTCCTTCTTCACGGCGTCGACGATCTTGTAGCAGATGTCCATCGCGAATCCGACGGGCTTCTGGTTGTCGTCGAGATAGGAGAACGGGATCGAGGAGTCGCGGAAGCCGAGCGTGATGGCGCCGGTGTCCTTGATGTTCTTCAGCGTGCCGGTGAGTTCCTCGGCCCCAGCCTGGCTCACAGCAAAGGTCGCGACGAGCGCGAGGCCGATGTGACGGAAATGTTTCACTTTTTCTCCCCTTTCAGGATGATGCGGCCAGATGCAAGCACATCTCGGCCCGGATTAGAATGTGACTTTCGGCTGGATGCCCGCTCAGGTTAATGGACTTAGCGGCTTGGGCAATTCACCGAGATCCCAGAACAGGCCGGCCATGACCGTCAAGGCTTCTTCGGTCAATGGCAGCAGGATGTGCTCATTGGGCGCATGCTGGGAGCAGCCGGGATAGGAGTGCGGCACCCAAATCGTCGGCAGGCCCAGGACTTCCGAAAACACGTCGTTCGGCAACGAGCCGCCGAAGTTCGGCAGCACCGCCGGCGCCTTGCCGGTGGTGTTCTGGACTGAGTCAGCCGCCCATTTGATCCAGGGGCTGTCGAAATCGGTGCGCGAGGCGGCAAAGCTCTGGGCCGCCCGCACCTCGACCATCGGAAAACCCTTTTCCACCAGATGCGCCCTGACGGCGTCGATCAGGCCATCGACCTTGGTGCCCACCACGAAACGCAGTTGCAACACGGCATTGGCATGGCCGGGAATGGCGTTGGCCGGCTTCTCGATATTGCCCGACGACATCGCCAGCACTTCCAGCGTGTTCCAGGCATAGAGCCGCTCCGCCGCGGACAGGCCGTCCTCACCCCAGTTCTCCGCAAGCTGTGGCTCGTCCTCGGTCGGCACCACCTGCACGTCGGCAAGATAGCTGCGGATCTGGTTGGTCAGGCGCGGCGGCTTCAAGGCTTCAAGCTGGAGACGGCCATGGCCATCGACCAGCGTCGAGATCGCGTTGACCAGGATGGTCGCGGGGTTGGCGAGCACGCCGCCCCAATTGCCGGAATGGTTGCCGCCATCGCGCAAATTCACATCGAGATGGATGCGGATGCCGCCGCGGCAGCCCAGGAACAGCGTCGGCCGATCCGCCGAAAGCCGCGGTCCGTCCGAGGCCATGAACAGATCGGCCTTGAGCGCATCGCGGTTGAGATCGCAGACCTTGCCGAGATCGGGCGAGCCGATCTCCTCGCCCATCTCGACGATGAACTTTGCATTGAAGCCGAGCTTGCCGCCGCGGGCCTCGCGCACCGCGCGCAGCGCCGCCATGTTGATGCTGTGCTGGCCCTTGTTGTCGGCCGTGCCGCGGCCATAGAGGCGAATGCCCGCCTTCGTCGTGCGCCAGGGATCGCGGCCATCACGCCACTCGCCTTCCATGCCGTCGACGACGTCACCATGGCCGTAAACCAGCACGGTCGGCGCGGACGCGCTCTCATGATGTTCGGCAAACAGGAACGGCGACTTGCCGCTCGGGGATTCGACGATGCGGCTGGTGAAATCGAGCGCGGCAAAGGCCGGCACCATCTCCTGTTCCAGATAGGCCCGCAACTCAGGGCCGCGCGAGGCGTTCTGGCTCTCGGTCTTATAGGCGACGCGGCGGTCGAGTTCGGAGAGAAACGCACCGGATTGGAAGTCGTCACGGGCGCGGGTGATGGCGTCGGCTCTGGTCATCAGTATCGTCTTCAACGTCCTGGAACGAGGCAGCGTAGCGGACTACGCGGACGCTCGAAAGTGGCGGGGCCTTGCGATTTCGTTCTTGCTCTCTTGAGCTTGGCTTGCCAAGAGCGGAAGTGCCGCTGATTTTGGCCTTGCCAAGCGCAAGCCTTCCTATTCTTGGCCCTTGCCATGGACCAATGATATGCAAGAACTTCGCCAGATTGGGGCGCACGTCTATCATTCAAAGAGCGCTCAGTACAGGGCGCCGGGGGACCAGCATGGCCAAGCAAATCAGGCTCAACGCATTTGCGATGAATTGCGTCGCGCATCAGTCGCCAGGGCTGTGGACCCATCCGCGCGACCGCACCGCCGAATATAACCGCCTGCCCTACTGGATCGATCTTGCCAAGACGCTGGAACGCGGCCGTTTCGACGGGTTGTTCCTGGCCGACGTGCTCGGCGTCTACGACGTCTATGGCAACAGCCCTGACGCAGCCTTGCGCAATGCAGCACAGACGCCGTCGAACGAGCCGCTGCTGCTGCTTTCGGCAATGGCGGCAGTGACGAAGAATTTGGGCTTCGGTGTCACCAGCAATCTTTCGTTCGAGCCGCCCTATCCGTTCGCGCGGCGGATGTCGACGCTCGACCATCTCACCGAGGGACGGATCGGCTGGAACGTCGTCACCGGCTATCTCGACAGCGCCGCGCGAGGCGCCGGCAAGGACAAGCAGACCGGGCACGACGACCGCTACGACATCGCCGACGAATATATGGAGGTTGTCTACAAGCTCTGGGAGGGCAGTTGGGAGGAAGACGCGGTGCTGCGCGATCGCAAGCGCGGCATCTTCACCGATCCCAGCAAAGTTCATCGCATCAATCATGAGAGTGCGAACTATCGCATCAACAACACGATCCATCTCAGCGAGCCGTCGCCCCAGCGCACGCCGGTGCTGTACCAGGCCGGCACCTCGCCGCGCGGGCGGCAGTTCGCCGCAAAACACGCCGAATGCGTGTTCATGTCGGGACCGTCTGCCAAGATCATCGCGCCGCGCGTCGCCGCGATCCGCCAGGAGGCGGCCGCGCTCGGCCGCAACCCAGCCGAGATCCTGATGTTCAACATGATGACGATCATCCTCGGCAACACCGAAGCTGAAGCTGCGGCGAAATATGCCGACTACCGCTCGCACATCAATCCGGAAGGCGCGCTCGCTTTGATGTCGGGCTGGACCGGCATCGACTTCTCAGGCTACGAGCTCGACCAGCAGGTCCGTCACGTCCAGAACGATGCCGGCCGCAGCGCGCTCGACAACGTCACCCGCGGCGACCCCGATCGGGTCTGGACCGTGCGTGATGTCATCGAGCATGTCGGCATCGGCGGCGCCGGGCCGGTCGTGGTCGGCACGCCCGAAAGCGTCGCCGACAGAATCGAGGACTGGTTCGAGAAGACTGATGTCGACGGCCTCAACGTCGCGTTTGCGATCTCGCCCGGCGATTTCGAGGATATCAGCGACATGCTGGTGCCGGAGTTGACCAGGCGCGGGCGGTACAAGCCGGAATATGCAAAGGGTACGCTGCGGGAAAAACTGTTCGGCGACGGCCGCGCGCGGCTTGATGCGCCGCATCCTGCGGCGGGGTATCGGGTGGGGAAGAGGGGGTAGGCTCTCACCTCATCTTCGGTGTCGTCCTGGCTTTCGCCAGGACGACACCGGGGCTACACCTCCCCGTCCACCATCACCTCGATCAGCTTCGTACCCGGCCGATTGAACGCCGACGCCAGCGTCGCCTTCAGCTCGCTGGGATCGCTGATCTTGATCGCTTCGCAGCCGAGCGCCTTGGCAACGCCTGCGAAATCCACGGGCGGATCGACAAAATCCATGCCGACATAATTGTTGTCGCCATGGAAGGAAAGCAGGCGCTGCTTGATGATGCGGTAGCCGCCATTGTTGGCGATGACGACATTGAGCGGCAGCTTGTGATGCGCGGCGGTCCATAGCGACTGGATCGAGTACATCGCGCTGCCGTCGCCTGAGAAACACACGACAGGGCGATCCGGATTGGCGATGCTGGCGCCGACCGAGGCCGGCAGGCCCCAGCCGATGCCGCCGGAGGCAAGGCCGTGATAGCCATAGCGATCGCGATGCGGACGCAGCGCCGCGACCTGGCGGCTGGAGGTGAGGCCTTCGTCAACGAGGATGGCATTCTCAGGCATCGCCTCGACCATTTGCAGCACGAGATAATCAGGATCAATCGGCGTGCGGGCGGCGTTCTTGCCGATCTGCTCGACCAAAGCGGCGCGCCGCGCGGTCCAATTCTTCGGCGCAAGCTCGATGAGACGCTGCTTTGCGCGGCTCGCGAGCGGCGCACCGCCCATCTCTTTTAGCACCGGGATCAGCGCGCGCAGCGTTTCCTTCACGTCCGCTTTCAGCGCGATCTCGGCACCGTAGTTCTTGGCGATTTCCCAGTCGACGAGACCGACCTGCACGATGCCGAGACCATCAGGCAGCGCGTCGACCTCGCTATAGACCGACATGCGCAGGGGATCGCCGCCAAGCGCGATCAGGAGGTCATAAGGCGCAAGCGTGTCGCGCGCGACCTTCTGCACGCGGGCCAGCGTGCCGACGAAGCTTGGGCTCTCCGAAAGGAAGTGCGAGCCATAGGGTGTCGAGGATTGATAGGCGGCGGCACCAAGCAGTTCGGCGAGTTCGGCAGCTTCCTTCAGTGCGTCGCTCTTGACTACCTCGTCCATGGTGACGATCACAGGGCGCTCCGCTTTCAGCAGCCGCGCGGCGAATGCTCTGAGCGCGTCGTCCGAGGGCTTCACCCGCGCGTCGATGCGGGTGGAGCGGCCGAGGTCGATACCGGCTTCGCTGTTGAGGATGTCGCCCGGCAGCGAGATGAACACCGGCCCGGTCGGCGGCGTCATCGCCACCTTCGCGGCGCGGCGCACGATGCGGGGCAAATCTTCCAGCCGCGTCACCTCGACCGCCCATTTCACCAACGGCTCGGCCATGCGTACCAGCGGGCCATAGAGCACCGGCTCCATCAGGCCGTGGCCCTGCTCCTGCTGGCCGGCGGTGAGGATCATCGGCGTGCCCGTGAACTGGGCGTTGTAGAGCGAGCCCATCGCATTGCCGAGGCCGGGCGCGACATGGACGTTGCAGGCGACGAGCTTGCCGGAAGCGCGGCTGTAGCCGTCGGCGATCGCGACCACCAGGCTTTCCTGCATCGCCATCACATAGGTGAGGTCAGGGTGATCCTTCAGCGCGTGCATGATCGGCAGCTCGGTGGTCCCGGGGTTGCCGAACAGATGCGTGATACCCTCGTCCTTGAGCAGCGCGAGAAAGGCCGAGCGGCCGGTGATCTTGTTCTTCATGTTTCCTCCAGGAGCGGACGTTGCCGCAAGGACTGGGACATGATGGCCGAACTTTCGGGGCACGCGCAAGGAAGTGCGGTCATGGCTGCCTTGCGCACACGAGGAGAAGCTGGAAAGATCGACCAAGCCGGGAGGACCGTCATGGCCTACGACGAGGGCACCGCATCACGGGTTCGCAAGTTGCTGGCGGGCCAGCGTCACGTTGCGGAAAAGAAGATGATGGGCGGGCTTTGCTTCATGGTGGACAACGTGATGTGCTGCACCATCAGCGGCCGCGGCGGCATGCTGTTTCGCGTCGGCCCTGAGGCGCACGCGAGTATGCTGAAGGAACCGCACACAAGTCCGATGGAAATGCGCGGGCGCATCATGACCGGGTTCGTGCGGGTCTCGGATGAAGGCACGCGAACCGATGCCGGGCTCAAGTCCTGGGTGAAGCGCGCGCTCGATTACGTGGCGACGATGCCGGCCAAGCCGCCGGCAAAGCGGGCTGCGCCGCGCAAGGCAGCAACCAAGACGAGGATTAAAGCGCCTCCTCGCGCCCGAGCTCGAACGGATTCTCGCCGCTAGCACGCTTCTTCTTTTTTGAGCGCTGCCAGACCACGCCCGGAAAGCCCTTCAGCGGCACCAGCGGCTCGCCGGTATAGGCCCATTCCTGCAGCTCCTCGATGGCGATGTGATAGAGCGGCTGGCGCCCCGTGCGCTCTTTGAAGAGCGCGCGGGGAATATTGACCATGTGCGGGCCGCGCGGGCGCTCATAGGCGATCGGCGTGCCGCAATGCGAGCAGAAGCTGCGCACGGTCTTGGTCGCCTTGTCCTCGTAACGGGTGAGCGCGATCTTGCCTGATGTAATGCGAAAGCGCTTCTTCCAGCTGCCGACATAAGTCGCGTAGGCCGCGCCATGAGCGCGGCGGCTCGCGGCGGAGTGATCATGCCAGGCCCATCGCGCGGGGACGTCGATCTCGAAAGTGACCTTGCCGCAGAGGCATTGGCCCGTGGCGGTTCCTGCGGCGACTGCAGCTTTGGCCATGATATTTCCTCATCGTCATTGCGAGGAGCGTCAGCGACGAAGCAATCCAGACTGCCTCTGCGGAAAGACTCTGGATTGCTTCGCTGCGCTCGCAATGACGGAGATTGTGTTGACGGCCGGGCCACAAATCAAGCTCGTCATTCCGGGGCGCGACGAAGTCGCGAGCCCGGAATCCGTTGAGCAGCAAGCCAAGGCGTGAATGGATTCCGGGTTCGGCGCTACGCACCGCCCAGGAATGACGGAGGAGAGATCACGCCAGCGTCAGCTCGTCATAGACAGGGTAATCCGTATATCCCTTTTCCTCGCCGCCATAGAACGTCGCGCGATTGTACGGCGTGATGGGATAGCCATGCTCGAACCGACGTGGCAGATCGGGGTTGGAGATGAAGATGCGGCCGAAGGCGATGATGTCGGCATGGCCGTCGGCGATCGCGGCATTCGCGGTTTCGCCGGTGAAGCCACCGGCGGTCATCAGCACGCCGCTGTAGTGCGGACGGAACAGCACCATGGCCGAGGGCACGTTCTCCCAATGGACGTCGGCGCGGCCGGCACCGCTGGAGCGCGGCTCGATGAGGTGCAGATAGGCAAGGCCGAGCTTGTCGAGCGCCTTCACCACGTGAGTATAGAGCGGCATCGGATCGGGCTCGGCGGAATCATTGGCGATGCCATGTGGGGACAGCCGCACGCCGACGCGGTTCGCGCCCCAGACGTCGATCGCGGCCTGGGTGACTTCAAGCAGCAGGCGCGTGCGGTTCTCGATCGAGCCGCCATATTGATCGGTGCGCTGGTTGCTGCGTGATTGCAGGAACTGCTCGAGCAGATAGCCATTGGCGCCATGGATCTCGACGCCGTCAAAGCCGGCCGCGAGCGCGTTCTTCGCGCCCTGCCGGAAGGCCTCGACGATGCCCTTGACCTCGTCGGTCTCCAGCGCGCGCGGCGTCTCGTAATCGGCGATCTTGCCATCGGCGGTCATCGCCTTCATGCCTTCGGCCCTGATCGGGATTGCCGAAGCCGAGACCGGCAGGTCACCGCCGTGGAAGGAGGAGTGTGAGACGCGGCCGACATGCCAGAGCTGGAGGAAGATGATGCCGCCCTTGGCGTGCACGGCATCGACCACTTTGCGCCAGCCGGCGATCTGCGCGTCCGTATAGATGCCCGGCGTCGCGGGATTGCCGCGGCCATGCGAGAGCACCGGCGAGGCTTCGGCGATGATCAGGCCGCCCTTCGTCGCGCGCTGACCGTAATATTCGGCGTTGAGCGGCCGCGGCGAAAAGCTGTCGCGCTCGGCACGCATGCGTGTCAGCGGCGCCATCGCGACGCGATGCGCAAGCTTGTACGGACCGACCTGCAATGGTCTAAACAACGCCGGATATTTCATGCTGGCCCCAGGTGGCTATGGAAGGATGCGGATCATATAGCGAGGGGCGGCCACCGGAAAAGGCGCCGCCCCACCAAAAAACAGATATTCCCTCGCGCGGGAACGCGGGAGAAACAGGCCTTACGCCGTCTTGATCCAGACGGCCTTCACGTTGAGATATTCCTCGACATGCTGCTTGCCGGACTCGCGGCCATAGCCGCTCATCTTGTAGCCGCCGAACGGCACGGCCGGGTCCATCGCCTGGTAGCAATTCACCCACACCGAGCCTGCGCGCAGGCGCTTTGCGACCGCATGCGCCTTGGTGACGTCGCGCGTCCACAGGCCGGAGCCGAGGCCGAAGGTGGTGTTGTTGGCGCGCTTGACCAGTTCGTCCATGTCCTTGAACGCGATCGCGGAGATGACGGGACCGAAGATCTCCTCCTGCGCGATGCGCATGTTGTCCTGGACGCCGGCGAACACGGTCGGAGAGACGAAGAAGCCTTTTGACAACGCGCCTTCGGTGACGCGGCCGCCGCCGGCGAGTGCTCGCGCGCCTTCCTTTTGGCCGATGTCGAGATAACCGGTGACGCGCTCGAGCTGCTGCTCGGAGACCAGCGGGCCGATCTGCACGTTGGGATCGAGGCCGTTGCCGACCTGCAGCTTCTTGCCGAACTCGGCGACGCGGCCGACGAACTCTTCGTAGATGGCCTGCTCGACGAACAGGCGGGTGCCGGCGCTGCAGATCTGGCCTGAATTGGCGAACACCGCCATCGCGGCGCCCGGAACGGCGGCATCGAGATCGGCATCCGCAAACACGATATCAGGCGACTTGCCGCCGAGCTCGAGCGAGACGCGCTTGAGGTTACCCGCCGACGCCCGAATGATCGACTGTCCCGTGACATGCGAGCCGGTGAAGGCGACCTTGTCGACGTCATGGTGCGAGGCAAGCGCGGCGCCTGCGGTCTCGCCATAGCCGGGCACGACGTTGACGACGCCGGGCGGAATGCCAGCTTCCATCGCGAGCTCGGCGATGCGCAGCGAGGTCAGCGGCGCCTCTTCGGCCGGCTTCAGCACCACGGTGCAGCCGGTCGCGATCGCAGGGCCGATCTTCCAGATCGTCGCGGTGAGCGGACCATTCCAGGGAATGATGGCGCCGACGACGCCGATCGGCTCCTTCAGCGTGTAGGAGAAGATCTCGCCGGGCAGCGAGTTCTCGATGGTCTCGCCATGGATCGCCGTGGTCTGGCCGGCGTAATAGCGCAGCATGCCGACGGCGCGCAGGCGATAGGCGCGGGTGCGGCTGAGCGGCGCGCCCATGTCGAGCGTATCGAGCTGCGACAATTCGTCGAAATTCTTCTCGACGAGATCGGCCAGCCTGAGCAGCAGGTTCTGGCGCTCGAACGGCTTAACCTTGCTCCAGGGGCCTTCGAAGGCTCGGCGGGCGGCCGCGACCGCACGATCGATGTCTTCCTTGTCGCCTTCGGCAACGGTTGCGAGCAGCTCGCCGGTGGCGGGGTTGTGGGTCTCGAAGCGCTTGCCGGAGGCGGCATCAACCCACTTCCCGTCGATCAGCATCTGCTTGTAGGACCCGTTGGCGAACGGATGGCGCGTGATCGGAATCGCCTGCGACACAGCCATGGCTGCACTCCCTTTATAGGTGATTGATTGGGTTCGATCTGGGCGGGATCGTTAGGCCAAAGAGAATACAGCGGCGCCGGAGAGGCGTAAAGTCGGCGCGGAACGAAGGCCTGCCATGCCGACTTGTGCAGGGTCCCGCGAACGCATGTTATAGCTCGACCAAGAGTCACTCCCGGAGAACTGCCATGCCGCATCCTGTCATCGCCAAGGGCAATGTTGCCGTGATCACCGGCGGCGCATCCGGCATCGGTTTCGCCGCGGCTATGGCATTCGCACGCGCCGGGATGAAAGTGTGCATCGCCGATGTCGACGAGAGCGGGCTGGCGGAGGCTGCAACAAAACTATCATCGATCGCAGGCGCAGCGAACGTGATGACATCAGTAGCCGACGTCAGCCGGATCGAGAGCGTGACGGAACTGGAACGCGCCGTGGGCGCGCATTTCGGCGGCACCGACCTGCTGATGAACAATGCCGGCATCCAGCCGGGCAGCACGCTGTTCGGCGAGCCGGACAATTGGCACCGGATCATCGGCGTCAATATGTGGGGCATCATCAACGGCACGCGCATCTTCGCGCCGAACATGATGGCACGCGGCAAGGCAGGCCTGATCATCAACACCGGCTCCAAGCAAGGCATCACCACCCCGCCCGGCGATCCCGCCTACAATGTCTCCAAGGCCGGCGTGAAGGCGTTTACCGAGGCGCTCCAGCACGAGCTGCGCAGCACCAGGGATTGCCAAATCACCGCGCATCTCCTGATCCCCGGCTTCGTGTTCACCGGGCTCACCGCCAAGGGCCGCACCGAAAAGCCGGCCAGCGCCTGGACGCCCGAGCAGACCGTGGATTTCATGATCGCGCGGCTCGAGGCCGGCGATTTCTACATCCTCTGCCCTGACAATGACGTGCCGCGCGCACTCGACGAGAAACGCATGCTGTGGGCTGCCGGCGACATCGTCGAGAACCGCCCGCCGCTGTCGCGCTGGCATCCGGATTACGCGGATGCGTTCGCACGGTTCGTGAAGGGGGGTTAGGCGGGCACAGCTCTCTCACTCCCTCGCCCCGTTCTTACGGGGAGAGGGTGGGGTGAGGGGATGCCTCCGCAAGCTCGATGTGAGTAGCTAAGGTGGACTTCCCTAACCGGTCCCACTGGAGTCGGTCGGAGTTTGATTGCGGTAACCGCGTGCCCGGTCCCTCACCCGGATCGCTGTCGCGATCCGACCTCTCCCCGCAGAAGGGCGGGGAGAGGTAAGAAGCCTACAGCGTCTCCTGCTTGTGCCCGCAATTCTTGCAGGCGAACTTGACGCGGGTCTGGCCTTTTTCCGCCTGGACCCGGTTCGGCGCGCCGCATTTGCCGCAGACCGTCTCGATACGGGTCGAGCCCTGCTTCACGACGATGGTCTTCTTTTCCATCGATTCGCGGATCAGGCGCTCGGCCTCTTCGCGCAGGGATTGTTTCGACAAAGCTCGTCTCCGCCACTGAAAGCGCGAGAGCCTTATCCCACTTGCGTGCGAATCTCAATGCGTGATCCGTCATTCCGGGATGGTCCGCAGGACCAGACCCGGAATCTCGAGATTCTGGGTTCATTCGCTGCGCGAATGCCCCGGAATGACGGAGGTGTTTCAGACCTCGACAATCACATAGGAGTCTTCGACATGTACCGGAAATGTCTCAGCGACATACGGCCCCTTCTGCAATTCCTCGCCCCGCTCCACCGCAACCGGATATGACCGGATCTTGAACCGTTTGGGGTCGAACCAGGACTGGCCGTTGCGCATGTCGAACTCCCAACCATGCCAGGGACAGCGCAGCATCTCGCCAACGCGAGAGCGCTCATAGACGCCGGGCTCTGGCGAGGTCAGCCGCGCTACGCAGGCCGCTTTCTCCAGCGGCGCGCCTTCATGCGGGCAGCGGTTGAGCAGCGCAAAGAACTCGCCGTTGACATGGAACACGACGATGTCGCGGCCCGCGACGTCGACAACCTTGTTGCCGCCGGGCGGGATTTCTGAAGTCGACGCGACGATGTGACGGGCCATGCTCGTCTCAGAACTTGTAGACCGCACGCGCATTCGTGCTGAAGATCTTCTTACGCTCGGCCTCGGTGAGCGGCGTCTTGAAGGCGAAGCGCGGATCGTCGAAGTCCCAGTGCGGATAGTCCGACGAGAACAGGAGACGATCGATGCCGACCCATTCGATCAGCGCGCGCAGATGCCGCGCCTCGTCTGGCTCGTCGATCGGCTGAGTCGTGAACCAGAAATGTTCGCGGACATATTCCGAGGGCTTGCGCTTGAGATGGGGTACCTCGCTGCGGAAGCGTTCGAAGTGTTGATCCATGCGCCAGACCGCCGACGGGATCCAGCCGAAGCCGCCCTCGATGAAGACGATCTTCAGTTTTGGAAACCGCTCCGGCACGCCCTCGATGACGAGGCTGGCGAGCTGCGCCGCGATGGTGTGGGCGTTGGATTGATGTTCCTCGACATAATAAGACGGCCAGCCGCCGCCGGTCGGCGCGTGACCGCCATAGCCGCCGACATGGATGCCGAGCGGCAGGTCGAGCGCCTGCGCGCGCTCGTAGATCGGCCAATAGCGGCGACGGCCGAGCGGCTCGTTGGCGCGCGGCGAGACATTGATCTGGATGTATTCGCCTGTTTTGGCGCAGCGCTCGATCTCGGCGATCGCAAGGTCCACGCCGTCCTGCCCGACCAGGATCGAGGCCTTCAGGCGCGGATCGCGATGCGACCAGAACGCCAGCTGCCAATCGTTGATGGCGCGCTGGATCGCCGCGCCGAATTCGAGATTCTGCTGCGAGAAGATGAAGAGATCGAGCACCTGCAAGATGCCGAACTCGACATCGAGCGGATCGAGGTGCTGCTTCTGCATGAAGGCCAAGTCGGAGCCGGGCGGCCCACCCGTCGGCGGCCAGGCATCGCGCCGCGCGATCAACGGCGAGGAGCGGGGATAGGGCGTCGTGAAGAGATAGGGCGTACGCAAATGGCTGCCATATTCCTTCAGATGCTGCTGCCAGCGTTTTGGCAGGAACTCGTTGAGATCATCATGAGAATGCAGGCTCGGATGCACGTCGCAATCGACGATGCGCAGCCTTGATGCGGCCGGTCTCTCGTCGTCACGCAAAGGGCGGTCGATGACGTCACTCATGCGATCCTCCAAGCTTTTTGTTTGCGCATGATCTTATCGGAAAACCGGCCCACTTTTCCGGATCATGCGCTAATTCAACGACAACCGCGGAAACGTCTCCAGCGGATTGTCGACGCACATTTTTTCGATGATGCTCTTCGGCAGATGCGGCGGGATCGGATCGTCGCCGTCGAACTGCCAGTGCGGATAGTCGGACGCGAAGAGGAACATCTTTTCGGAACCGATCTGGTCGATGATCTCCTCGACGCTTCTGGCGTCGCCGGGCGCGTCGAACGGTTGCATTGTGACGCGGAAATTGTCGCGGATGATCGCGGCCGGCTCACGCTCGACCCAGGGTACCTCGACGCGCACGCCGCGCCATGTCTTGTTGGCGCGCCACATGAAGGCCGGCAGCCAGCTCACGCCAGATTCCATCAGCACGACTTTTAGGTTCGGATATTTGCCGAACACGCCCTCATAGATCAGGCTCAGGATCTGCGCCTGAAACGCCTGCGCCTCCACGAAATAATATTCGTAGCGATGCGACGGCCAACCGGCCGAGCTTGGCGCCTGGCGATATTGCGTGCCGGCGTGGATTGCGAGCGGGAGCTCGTATTTCTCTGCGAGCTGATAGACCGGCCAGAAATGCCGGCGGCCCAGCAGCGTCTCGCCCTGCGCCAGCACCAGAATGGAGACAAACCTGCTATCGCCGGCGCGGCGCTCGATCTCCTCGATCGCGAGATCGGGCGCCTGCATCGGCACGACGATGGACGCACGCAGGCGCGGGTCGCGCGACAACCATTCGGCCGCGATCCAGTCATTGATGGCCTTGCAGAAGTCGGCCGCCATGTAGGAATCGAACACGGCCTGCGCGCCATAGAGCACGTTGAGGATGGCGTGGCTGGCGCCGAGTTGGTCGAAGGCGCCCTTCTGCACCATGGCAAGGTCGGAGCCCGGCTTGGTGCCATTGGCCGGCCGCCAGTCGGCGCGGCCCGTGAGCGGCATGCTCGGCGGATAGCTCGTGAGATCGACGCCGTCGATGGCGCGGCTCACCACCTGCTCTTTCCAGTGATCGCTGAGATAGGGCAGCAGCGTCGTGCGCGTGCCACCAACCGCCGGGTGGATATCGCAGTCGATCCGCGTCACCGCCA
The DNA here is from genome assembly GCF_022012435.1 of Bradyrhizobium zhengyangense. Classification (GTDB taxonomy): domain Bacteria; phylum Pseudomonadota; class Alphaproteobacteria; order Rhizobiales; family Xanthobacteraceae; genus Bradyrhizobium; species Bradyrhizobium zhengyangense. Next base: position 45,164 of record NZ_JAKLUA010000007.1, on the reverse strand, counting down.
TGGATGCTCCCTCGGGCAATCTTTATTGGCGGCGTTCTCTGCACCGCCTGTGCAGAGTGCTCCGGCCGATGCCGAGGCGCAAGGCCACAGACCTGCGCGATCCGTCATGGCTCGGTTGCATTTCGCACGCGCGATATGGCGTCGGGCCGTCATGATCAAGATGCGCTGCACTAGCGCGATGCGTTGGCCGCGACCATCGGCGACGCAAGCCGCTCTACCGCCGGGTCGTCGGGCGCATATCCCCACGGCGCATCCGCGCGCCGCAGCACGCGATGGCTGCGATGGCGCAGAAGCGCGCGACCTCCGCTCCTGCAAATGACTGGAAATGCGCGAAAGCGGCGGATGCTTCAGCATCCGCCGCCCCTTTCCCATGTTCTCCGCTCAAGCGGCCTTGGAGACCTCCATCAGCAGCCGCTCAGCCTTGGCATCCTCGATGCGGTTCACGAGGCGGCTGCTCTCGTGGTTGTCACGCACGGTCTTGGTCAAAGTGACGCAGGTCTGGATCAGCATCACGATGCCCATGGTGAGATAGCCCTTCATCCAGAAATCGATCGGCAGGAAGAAGACGCCGAGCGCGACGAGGAAGGCGGAGGCTGCGAAGGATGCGTAAGTGAAGGTCACCCAGGCACCGCTGTGGGGTTGGCCGTTCTGGTTCATGGTCGTCTCCTATGGGTTCTGATGATGATTGGGCTTGAGTTCAGGCAGTCGCTGGGCGCTTGGACTTCAGCCGCGCCAGCACGTCGTCCGCGGTGGTCTTGATCCGAGGCCCAAACCCTTGCTCGGCGAGTTTCTCGGCCGTGGCGAGCGGACCGGTGGCCGCATCGAGCTCGAACAGCGCATCGTCGGCAGCCTGGGCCTCGATCTGCCGGTCTCGCAGGCGCTTCAAGGTGCTCTCCGCTTCCGGCAGCGTGGATTCGTACGGGCGCGCCGCCTCGATGCCGCTGCGTCGGAGCGAGCGCACTGCCTCCGAGGCACGGGCGACCCGGCGGCCGCGATCGAGCTCGGTGATGCGCGCCTGCGCGCTTGCCACATGGCGCTTCAACCGGGTGATCTCGGTTGCGAACAGTGCGCGCGCGGTCAGCGCCGCGTCACGATCGGCCTCGAGGCCAGCGATGGCTTCAGCCGCCTCCTTGGCGAGATCCTCGCGGCCCCCATCGAGCGCGGCGACCGCGCGGGTCTCGAGGTCGGCGATCCGGGCGACAGTGGCTTCGAGCTTGCGGCCTTCCTGCTGATCCTGCGCGATCGCCAGCGCCAGCGTCCGCTTGCTGCGCTCGACGGCCGCGGCCGCATCGCGCATCTGTTGATCGAGGATCAGCAGGGCCGTGCGGTCCTCCAGCTCCTCGCCGGCAGCGGCCACGCTGCCGCGGAAAAGTGTGACAACGGTCTTGAACATTGCTTGCTCCCTGTTATGAGCATTGCTCACGGATGCTTTGTAGCATAACTTGAGCATTGCTCAAGAATAATTTTGAGCAACGCTCACGATATTGGCTGGAAGATGACTAAAGCGTTGGAACGTCGAGAGAAATTGCGGGGCGACCTGATCCTGGCAGCGGAGCGGATGATCGCTAGCCGGGGATTGGCGGGCCTGAAGACCCGCGATCTTGCCAGCGAGATCGGCTGTGCCAACGGGGCGGTTTACAATCTCGTCGCCGACATGGACGAGCTGATCCTGCGGGTCGGCTCGCGCACGCTGCATCGACTGGACGACGCACTCAGCGCCGCGGAAGTTGCCGGCGAGCCCTCGCCGCAGGAGAGGCTGGTCCGCATCGCGATCGCCTATTGCGATTTCGCTGCGGAAAATCTCCAGCTTTGGCGCGCGCTGTTCGAGCACCGTATGGAGGCCGACAAGGTCGTTCCCGACTGGTCCGTTGACGACCAGATGCAACTGTTCAGGCACATCTATGTGCCGCTCGCCGCGCTGCTTCCCAAACGCAGTCCGGAGGAGCTCGGCATCACCGCGCGCAGCCTGTTCTCGGCGGTGCACGGCATGGTGGCCCTCGGACTTGAGCAGAAGCTGGTCGCCGTGCCGCTACCGGCGCTGCGTAAGGAAATCGCGGGCCTCGTGCGTGCGATGATCGACGGATTGATCGCGCGGGCCGCGTAGCGGCCGAGAGGCGCAGCGAGGCCAGAAGCGAAGATCCAAGGGCGACGGTTGACTAAAATTTCGCCTGTCACATCATGGCCGGTGTGCTTAGTTTTGCCGCGTTCCGTCCTCTCCCTTTCCTTTCGGAGTTCCCATGTCCCTCCTCATCCGCGGCGGCACCGTCGTCAATCATGATCATTCGCGCCGTGCGGACGTGCTGATCGAGGGCGGCAGCATCGTCGCGGTCGGCGCATCGATCGCGGCGCCGACGGGCGCGGAGATCCTCGACGCCGGCGGCGCCTACATCATCCCGGGCGGCATCGATCCGCACACGCATCTCGAAATGCCGTTCATGGGCACCGTCACCGCCGACGATTTCGAATCCGGCACGAAAGCGGCGCTGACCGGCGGCACCACCATGGTGGTGGATTTCTGCCTGCCCGACCCCGGCCAGTCGATGCTGGCGGCCTATCAGGAATGGCGTCACAAATCCGAGAAGGCGGCGAGCGACTACGGCTTCCATATGGCGGTGACGTCGTGGTCGAAGCAGATCTATGACGAGATGGAGACCGTGGTCAAAACCTACGGCATCAACACCTTCAAGCACTTCATGGCCTACAAAGGCGCGCTGATGGTGAACGACGACGAGCTCTACAACTCGTTCGCGCGCTGCGCCCATCTCGGCGCAATGCCTGTTGTCCACGCGGAGAATGGCGATGTCGTCGCCCTGATGCAGGAGGCGCTGATCGCGCGCGGCGTCACGGGCCCGGAAGGCCATGCCTATTCACGGCCGCCGGAAGTCGAAGGCGAAGCCGCCAACCGCGCCATCATGATCGCCGACATGACGGGCACACCAGTCTATATCGTGCATACGAGCTGCCGCGAGGCGCATGAGGCGATCGCGCGCGCGCGGGCCGCCGGCAAGCGCGTCTATGGCGAGCCGCTGATCCAGCATCTGCTGCTCGATGAAGGCGAATATCAGAACAAAAATTGGGATCATTCCGCGCAGCGCGTGATGTCGCCGCCGTTCCGCGACAAGTCGCACCAGGACAGTCTGTGGGCGGGCTTGCAGTCCGGCTCGCTGCAAGTGGTCGCGACCGACCATTGCGCCTTCACGACGGAGCAGAAGCGGTTCGGCCTCGGCGATTTCAGGAAGATCCCGAACGGCACCGGTGGCCTCGAAGATCGCCTGGCACTGTTATGGACCGCCGGCGTTGCTACGGGACGCCTGACCAAGGAAGAGTTCGTCGCAGTGACCTCGGCGAACATCGCCCGCATCCTCAACATCTATCCGCGCAAGGGCGCGGTCGCCGTCGGCTCGGATGCCGACATCGTGGTGTGGGATCCGAAAGCGACGAAGACCATCAGCGCGAAGCGGCAGATGAGCCGGATCGATTACAACGTGTTCGAGGGCTTTGCCTGCACCGGCGGGCCGGCGGCAACGCTCTCGCGCGGTCGCATCGTGTGGAAGGATGGCGACCTGCGAGCAGAAGCTGGCGACGGACACTATGTCGAACGGCCCGCCTTCTCGCCGGTGCACGTTGCAAACTCCACCTGGAAGGAGCTGACCGCCCCGCGCGCGGTCGCACGCGGAGCGGTGACGCCGTAGCGCTCTATCTATCGCAACGGCTGCTTCAGACTTGCGAGATGCCGCGATCAGCCACGAGATCAATGCCAGTGCTGTAGCTGCTATCGTCGATCGTACTTGGCTCAGTCCGCCGGAAAGGCACGGACGAGCCGCGCCGCGCTTGCGCGCAGCATGGCCGCATCAAGCTTGCCCTGCCGCGATCCGTCGAGGGCGCAGCCGAAAATCCGATAGAATTGCGCGCCGTCGTAGGCGACCAGCAGCAGGTCGACGCCGGCGTTGATGGCCTCGACCACGGCCTTGCAGACATCGTGCTGATAGATCGCCCCCATCACCAGATCGTCGGTCATGACCAGGCCCTGGTACTTCCAGGTCTCGCGGATAATGCCGTCGACGACGCGTTTCGAATGCGAGGCGGCGTGATCGGGATCGACTGCAGTCAGTGTGACATGGCCGACCATCAGCGCGCTGTGCGACTGCGACAACACTTCGCGGAACGGCAGCCAGTCGGTCGCTTCCAGCTCCCTGACCGGCGTGTTGAGGTTGGCGCTGAAATGGTGTGTGTCCGTGCGCACGCGGCCAATGCCCGGGAAATGCTTGAGCGTGGCGCCCACGCCTTGCTCTTCGAGCCCGCGCACATATGCACTTGCGATGGTGCTGACGACCGCAGGATCGGTCGCAATCGCGCGCTGTCCGATCAGCGTATGAAAGTCGAGGCGGTTACGCCGCTGTGGGGGCTTGAGATCGAGCACCGGCGCAAGATTGAGGTTGACGCCAAGGCTGGCGAGCTCGCGGCCGTGGATACGGCCGAACTCTTCCGCTTTGGCCTGCTGGTCTTCAGGAGCAAGCCCCGCGAGCGTCGCCAATGCCGGCACTTTGGTCAGCGGTGGCGCAAGGTGTCCGACGATTCCGCCCTCCTGGTCCGCGGCGACGATCAGCGGCGGCAGGCCGGCGGCACGGCGCTTATCCTGAAGCGCCGCGATCTCGGCACGCAGCCCATCGATCGATCGGCCGCGGATGTTGTGCCGGGTGACGTAGACGCCGCCGATCAAGCCCTGCTCGGCAAGCCGCGCGACCTCTGGAAAAGATGAATAGCCGACCATGAAGTGAGGCCCGAGCTGACGCGCCTCGGCCGCGTCAGCGCTGAGCACGTCGTGCTTGCGCAGCTCGAAACTGAAATGCGCCACTGCCATCAGGACCGGCGGCAGGCACCAGAGCGTGACGAGCAGCTTGCCGGACAGGCTGCGCCAACGCCCCCTGCGGAGCAGGGCGACAACAATCAGGAGGCTTGCGGCGACAAGCCCGATGTTTCCAACGCCGCGCAGCGGGACCAGATAAGGATCATTCTTGTTCGCGGCCGCGAATGCAACGAGAGGCGCGGCAGACCAGAGCAGTACGAGGCCGATACGACGGAGGAATTGCATGATGCGTCACATCCGAGCAGTGCCGAATGCTTCGCACCTATCAAAGCGAATTTCGCGGCGCGAGATGCAAAAACGCGTCTGCACGAAATCTGCAGAAGACTCCTGAAACCATGCAGACGTTGATCCCGCCTTCTGCACATCCGGCGTGCAGATTTCGTGATGCCACCCATCACGAAAGGTGTTCCGGACATGACGAGCCTGGCTTCGACGATCGCGGCGGACCTCCGGCCGATCAGGCATTCCTCCATTCCAGCCAAGCTGGGCTGCGCGCTGGCGCTGGCTGCGCTCGCCGACTGGCTGTTCTATGGCCATCGGATCGGCCTGTCGCTGACGCTGTTTGCAATCGCGACGATCTGCTTATCGATGCTTTTCAATTACGCCGCGCTGGATCGGCGCCGCACCATGATCGGCGCCGCCATCCTCGTCGCCGGCCTGATGCCGGCGATCGAAGAGCTCAACCCGCTGTCCTTCCTGATTCTCGTGACGGCGCTCGCCATTGCGCTGCTGTTTGCGACCAATCCGGAGACGACCGGGCTCGCCGAGCGCGCGCGTGCACTACGCAACTTCTTTCTGTTCGGCCCCTTCAGAGTCTTCGTCGAAGCGCTTCAGGTGTTCAACATGTCCGCATTCACCCGTGGCATCGCACTCTGGTTGCTGCCGATGGCGCTCGGCACTGTCTTTGTCGCCCTCTTCGCTGCAGCCAATCCGGTGATCGAGCAATGGGTCTCCCTGCTCAATCCAAATGTCATTTTCGAATATGTCAGCATCGCCCGTGTACTGTTCTGGACCATGATGGTGGCGCTGGTCTGGCCGTTCATCCATCTGCGCTGGCGACGCAGGAAGCTTGTCATGACGGAAGTCGCCGATGCCTCCGTGCCACCTCCACTGCCGCCCGCCGTCTCGGCGGAATTCCTCGGCCCCTCCACCATCCTGCGCTCGCTGATCCTGTTCAATCTACTGTTCGCGGCGCAGTCCGTCCTTGACGGGCTCTATCTCTGGGGCCATGTCGTATTGCCGGCCGACATGACTTATGCGGCCTACGCCCATCGCGGCGCCTATCCGCTGATCGCGACCGCGCTGCTCGCCGCCGCTTTCGTGCTGGTCGCGATGCGTCCGGGCGGGCCAGCAGAGAAATCCGCCGTGATCCGCCCGCTGGTCTATCTCTGGGTGGCGCAGAACGTGCTGCTGGTGGCCTCTTCCATCCTCCGCCTCGATCTCTACGTGGACATCTACATGCTGACCTATTGGCGCATCGCAGCCTTCGTCTGGATGGGGCTGGTGGCGCTGGGGCTGATCCTGATCGTCGCCCGTATCGTGCTCAACCGGTCGAACCGCTGGCTTGTCGGCACCAATCTGATCGCGTTAACGATCGTGCTGTATAGCTGTGCTCTGATGAACTTCGACGCCTTCATCGCCGATTATAATGTCGCCCACAGCAGGGAAGTTTCAGGAAAGGGCCAATCGATCGATGAGTACTATCTTTGGCTGCTTGGGCCACAGGCTCTGCCGGCAATCGCCAAGGTGCTGCCGTTTCGCTCCGACGCAAAGTTCGTCAATCTTGTCGGATGGCGCGATCTGCTTATAGAAAGGCAGCGTCAGGACATGGCTTGGCGGGCCTGGGGCTTTCGAAGCTGGAGGCTGCAGCGCAGGCTGGACGCCGAGGCGACCAGCCGGTCCGGCAGCCAGCCGGCAGGGTGAGCGGAGAATTTCTTTGGCGCATCGCATTCTCATCGTCGACGACGAGGGCCACATCCGCGAGGTCATCCGCGTTGCGCTGAAGAAGGCCGGCATGGACGTGATCGAGGCCCGCGACGGCAAGGAGGCGCTAGCCCGATTTGCCGCCGACAAGCCCGATCTGATCGTGCTCGACATCGGCATGCCCGAGTTCGACGGCCTCGATGTCTGCCGCGAGATCCGCAAAATCTCCGACGTGCCGATCCTGTTCCTGTCGGCGCGCGACGAGGAGATCGACCGCATCCTCGGCCTCGAGATCGGCGGCGACGACTACGTCACAAAACCATTCAGCCCGCGCGAGCTGGTGGCGCGGGTCAACGTCATCCTGCGCAGGCTCAGCCCGCGCAATGGCGAGGCCAAGGCCGGTCCCGCCGCGCTGTCGCAAGGCGGACTGCTGATCGATCCCGAGCAGCACGTCGCGACCTTCGCCGGCACGGCGCTGAAACTGACTGCGATCGAGTTCGGCATCTTGCGTGCATTCCTGACCCGGCCGACGTCGGTGTTCAACCGCGAGCAGCTGATGCGCGCGGCCTACCAGCTCAACATCCAGGTCTCCGACCGCACCATCGACAGCCACATCCGCAATATCCGCGCCAAGCTCGCGGCGCTGGCTTGCGACAACGTGATCGAGACCATCCACGGCGTCGGCTTCAAGCTCGGCCGCTGCGAGAAAGAGGCGTGAGCGCTCCGCCTGACAAATGGCGGCCATCGCTCGCGCTCGTGATCTTCGCGGTGCTGGCGACCGTTGCCGTGCTGCCGCTGGTGGGCCTGTTCTTCTTCCGCCTCTACGACAACCAGCTGATCCGCCAGACCCAGGCCGAGCTGATCGCCCAGAGCCGCGTGCTGGCGACGATCTATGCCCAGGAGGTCGCGGCACGGCTCGACAGCGGCCTGACGCTCGGCGCCGAGGTTGCGCCGAACGTGCTGCCCGATCCCGGCGACGAGTTCACGCCGATCCGCCCCGCGCTCGATCTCACCGCCAATGATTTGTTGCGTCGACGGCCGGACGCACTGCCCGCGTCCCGGCCGGCGCAGCAGGCTTACGTCGAGATCGGCGCCAAGCTGACGCCGATCATCCGCGAGACGCAGAAGGTGACGCTGGCGGGGTTTCGCATCCTCGATCCACAAGGCGTGGTGATCGCGGGGCGGCAGGAGGTCGGACAGTCGCTTGCGCATATAGAGGAAGTGGCGGACGCGCTGCACGGGCAGTACCGCGCGACGTTACGCAACCGCGTGCCCGACAAGCCGCCGCCGCCGATCTATTCCTTCAGTCGCGGGCTTGGCGTGCATGTGTTCTCGGCGATGCCCGTCATCGTCAACAACCGCGTCGCGGGGGTAATCTACACCACGCGGACGCCAAGCAACATCTTTGACCATCTGTACCAGGAGCGCGCAAAATTCGTGCTGGCGGGGCTTGCGGTGATCCTCGGCACAATCGCGATCGGCCTCGTGTTCTCGCGCACCATCACGCTGCCGATGCGCGAATTGATCGACCGCGCGGCACGGATCCGAAGCGGCGATCGCGAGGCGTTCCAGCCGCTCCGGCACTACGGCACGCGCGAATTCGCGCAACTCTCGCATAGTTTTCTCGGGATGGCCGAGCAGCTCGCGAGGCGCTCCGACTATATCGCAACGTTCTCGGCTCATCTCACCCACGAGCTGAAATCGCCGCTGACCTCGATCAAGGGCGCGGCCGAATTGTTGCAGGATTCCTATCAAGGCAAGGCCGAGGGCCTGACGCCATCAGAGCAGCGGACCTTCATCGCCAACATCCTCGCCGATACCCGACGGCTGGAGGCGATGGCGCAGCGGCTGCGAGAGCTGGCGCGCGCCGAGAGCCTGCCGCAGAACGAGCGCACCGAGCTGGCGCCCGTGATCGCCGACCTGAAAAGCCGGTTTCCGGCGAGCTGCATCGAGGCCAGCGGCAGTCTCGACCGGCCGGTCGGCATGTCCGGCGAAAAGGCACTGATCGTGCTGTCGCATCTCGCCGACAACGCGGTGCGGCACAAGGCGGGGGCAATCAGGCTGGAGGCGGTGGACGAGCGGACGACGTTGCGGCTGACAGTCAGCAATGATGGCGAGGCGATCTCGGCGCCAAACCGCGACAGGATCTTTGACGCTTTCTTCACGACCCGCCGCGACCAGGGCGGCACCGGCATGGGCCTTGCGATCGCACGCGCGGTGATGGCGAGCCATGGCGGCTCGATCAGGCTCAAGCCGACCGATGACGGCGTGGCCTTCGAGCTGCAATTCCCGGTGGCCTAGATCGCGAACACCCAGGCGGCGACGATGGTGCCGATGGTGACGAGACCAGCGATGGTCCAGCCGGCGGCATATTCCAGCTCAGGATGACCGGTCGCCCGCATGATCTCTGCCCGATCGGCGGTATGCTTCTCTGCCATGACAGCCTCGCACGTGTTTCCCCGTGTCATTGATAAGTCGCGCCAGCCGCGATTAGGTTCCATCACGGACGCGCGAATGGCAAAAAAGTCGAAAACAACCCCATGCAAAGTAGAACGACCCTGCCGGGATGAGCAGGCGTCGCGCTTCCCAACCATTTGAGCTGACGCGGCAAAACCGCCGCCTCGCACAACCGCCACGCACGCGGCATCTTGCACCGCAAAAATCCGATGGCATGCTAGACTGGATGCGCACGCGATTCAGGGCAGGAGAGAAGCATGGCCGACGACAAGACCAAGCGGGGTGGAGCGGACCGCAAGCTGATTGCGCTCACCGAGAGATACGAAGTCGCCTACTGGTCGAAGAAATTCAAGGTCACCCCGGCCAAGCTCAAATACGCCGTCAAGAAGGTCGGCCACTCCGCCAGCAAGGTCGAAGCATACATCAAGCTCCAGAAGCACCGCGCCGCCGACAAGACGCGGATCGCGCTCGGCGAAGCCTACGAAGTCCGCTACTGGTCGAAGAAGTTCAAGATCACGCCGGCCAGGCTGAAGGCTGCCGTCGCCGCCGCCGGCCATTCGTCCAGGAAGGTCGAGGCGTACCTGGTCGCCCAGAAGGCTGCGAAGAAGAAGACTGCGAAGAAGACTGCAAAGAAAAAGACATCCGCTTCGCGGAAGAAGGCCGCCTGATACCTCGGACACCTCTCCATCAGCACGATACATCCGCCGGCGTGCATCGCGCCTCCGTGCACGCGCAACGATTGCCATGAGCCAACTACGTCAGATCGATTGGCTCATCGCTGAGGCGTGACCTCCGATAGACTGACGCATTTGTGAGACGCGCACTGCGCGATCGGCTTTGCCGCATCAGCATCCCGCTGCTAGGATGCATCGCGTCGCTTTGCTATTTTAGGTTTGATCTATTTCGTACCGGCTTTTTCGCCGGCACGCCGCGATCCATTTTCGAACACCTGAACACTTTCGAACGAACAGGACCCGCGTCCGCAACAGTTTTCCAGCGCACCACCCCGTACAAGGAGGAAATACTATGTCCCCTAGTGCAACACCCCACATGGTCGAACTTCCCAACTCTGTCCATCAACTGCCGACAGGCTCGAAAGCGATGCGCCGAACCAACGGCCAGCGCTGGATCGAGCTGACGGTCGGCGTCAAGCGATCCGCCGATCTGCCTGATCTGTCCGATCTCGACAAAAAGCTCCCCAAGGAGCGCAAGTATATGACGCGCGACCAGCTCGCGAGCAGCTACGGCTCCGATCCCAAGGCCATCAAGTCGATCGAGGATTTTGCCAAGGCGCACAAGCTCGTCGTTACCCGCAACGAGCCCGCCGCCGCGCGGCTCGGCATCGCCGGAACAGTCGACGACGTCAGCGACGCCTTCGGCGTCACGCTGTTCGACTATTCCCATCCGAAGCTCGGCGACTTCCACGCCCGCACCGGCCCGGTGCACGTCCCCCCCGAAGTCGGCGATGCCATCACCGGCGTATTCGGCCTCAACAACCATCGTGTGCTCCACCGCTCACGTCATTCGGCGAGCAGCGCAAAGCCGGATTTCGCAAGCTCCGTGCGGCACTGGTTCATTCCGACCGAGCTCGGCGCCATCTACGACTTCCCCAAGGTCGATGCGAGCAAGCAATGCATCGGCCTGCTCGAGTTCGGCGGCGGCGTGGAGACGCCCGACGTCGCGGCCTATTTCAGCAAGATCGGCGTTCCGGCACCGGAGGTCGCGGTCATCGCGGTCGACGGCGTCTCGACCGATCCGGCCGGCGATCCGGAATCGACCGGTGAGGTGATGCTGGACGTCAACGTCGCCGGCGCGCTCGGCGGCGGTGCCAAGATCGCCACCTATTTCTCCACCTTCGACGAGAAGGGTCTGGTCGATTGTCTCGCGAAGGTCGTCAGCGATTCCGTCAACGATCCCTCCGTCGTGTCGATCAGCTGGGGCTGGGACGAGAACCAGGCCTTCAACAACAGCGGAGTGATCTGGTCACCGGCTGCGATCGACCATTGCAACCACAGCTTCCTCGCGGCGGCCCATCTCGGCATCACGTTCTGCGTCTCCACCGGCGACGACGGCTCGGAAGCACAGATGCAGGACGGACGGGCGCATGTGAACTACCCTGCAATCAGTCCCTACGTGCTGGCGGTGGGCGGCACCACCCTGCATGCGCGCGCCAACGCCAAGAAGCAGGTGCAGATCACCGAGACCGTCTGGAACGACGGACCCGGCAGCGGCACCGGCGGCGGCGTCAGTGACATCACACCGGTCCCGGCCTGGCAGCAAGGCATCGTGCCGAAGTCGATCAATCCCAAGCACTTTGCCGGACGCGCAATCCCCGATGTCGCGGCCAATGCCGATCCGGCCACGGGCTATCTGACGATGTCGGGCGGCAAGCTCGGCATTGTCGGCGGCACCAGCGCGTCCGCACCGCTCTGGGCCAGCCTGATCGCCCGGATCAACGCCGCGCTCGGCGCACGGTCCGGCAATTTCAATGCCTTGCTCTATTCCAAGTTCGGGCCATCAGGCGTGCTGCGCGACATCACCGTCGGCAACAACGACACCGACGGTCTGCTCGGCGGACAATACAAGGCAGGTCCCGGATGGGACGCCTGCACCGGCTGGGGCGCGCCTGACGGCAACAAGCTGCTGACCGCGCTCCAGGGCGGCCCGAGCAGCTAGCCGATCGCGTTTGGCGCAGGCGGATGATCAGTCCGCCTGCGTAGAACACGGCCGCGTCGTTCCGACGCAGCCGTGTTCGTCTATGCTGTGGCAAAGAGCCTTCACCGCTCTTCCGAAGAACTTCCTAGATTTTCGAGGGGAGCGGTCAGGCAGCAAATCAGTCCGGTTGATCCATACGACACTTCAACCGAGCCTCTGAAATCGTCTTTTAACACCCTAGAAATGAGGCGCGAACCGAAGCCCACACCGGCCGGCTCCGACACAGGTGGGCCCCCAAACTCCTGCCAGACGAAAACGAACTTTGGCACACCCGAATCATCTTCTGATGTCCATGTGACCGACACGCGGCCGCTCGTCACACTCAGCGCGCCGTACTTCAAGGCATTGGTCGCAAGCTCGTGGATTGCCAAGGACAGAGCGAGAGCCTGCCTCGATTTGACAACAAGCGGAGGACCCGAAACGGCAATCCGTCCTTCGCCTGTTCTATAAGGGCTCAACGCGGCGCTGATCACATCTTGAAGGGGCGCGGCAGCCCAATTTGCTGCTGTAAGCAGGTCGTGCGCACGTCCGAACGCGCCAAGTCGTCCTTGATACTTTTCAAGATCGGCTTTGCTCGACGCGTCGCGAAATGTCTGGCTGGCCACGGCACTGAGTACCGCAAGAGTGTTCTTGACGCGATGCTTTAACTCTTCGTTGATGAGGTTCAGCGCTTCCCTTGCCATGTGCTCGGATGTGACGTCCCTGCAGACGACAAGCACACCGCCGATTTTGCCTTCGAGATCGATTGGACCGAAGCTATAAGTCCACCAGACATCTTCACGACGACCGTGACGCGTTACCGGCACCAGTTGGTCCTCATGCCAGGTCGCCCCCTTACCTGCCATGACGTACTCGATCTGAGGACCAATGACGTCCCATATCTCATCCCAACACTCGCGGCCCCGCGCGCCCAAAGCGCTTGGATGCCGCTCGGGCCCCATCGTCTCGCGGTAAGCATCGTTGTAGAACTGGATGAGTTCGGGACCCCACCAAATGAACATCGGGTGGCGCGAAGTGAGGACGAGCCGCACGGTCACCCGAAGACTTTGCGGCCATGTTTCCGGAGAGCCGAGCGACGTCTTTGACCAGTCAAACTCTCTCGTCAAAGCGCCCATCTCGCCGCCTCCCGCCAAGAAGCCGCTGACGATCTCCCCCTCCATAACCTCAACCTCGCTCGGACGCTTGCCCGCCAAGCCTAAAGCCAAATTTCCGCACAGCGCAATGTCCGCCGGGGCAGCCACTGGGCCAAAAGTCAAAGAATTCACTTTGGCACAACTGGTCCGCTGAGCTCTCGGAGATGGACTTCCGTCCGGCCCTTTACGAGTGCACATCGACTGATTTCGCTAAGCTCACTCGCCCCAACCTGTGACTATAGCCCTCCCCCGGATGGGAAATCTGTCGTAGGCTAAGCGCGTCTGGCAGCAGAACCGTGACAGAAGTGGAGAAACGCCAATGAAGATCACGATGCCGGCCTGTGCCGTCCTTGTCCTTGGCGCCGCCCATGTCGCCGTCGCCAACGGCGCTGGCGCTACGCCCTCCAAAATCTCCGGCTCCACGGCGCTGGCGCTGGCGGGCGTGATCGCGCCGCTGTCGCCGACGCTGTCCGGCGCCGAGAAGAAGGCGGTGGCGATGTTGTTCGCCGCCAATGCCGACATTCCCTACAAGAAGCCTGTGGTCGTGACCGCAGACAAGATCGTTTGCCGCACCGGTAATGTCGACATCACGTTGCGCAATTGCGAGGTGACATTCGGCAAGAAGGTCAGGACCGTAAACGGCCCCACCGCCAACGAGATCTTCGCGACCGAGGCGCTGGCAGGCATTCCGCCCGATGGCGCGGCGGGATCGAATTTCGAGAGCCTGAGCAAGCTGAGTTGCACGATCGATCCCAACGCCATCAGGCAGAAGGACAGCAGCGGGGCGGATTGCACGTTTCAGCCGGGGAATTGATTCCATAACGGCCGTACCGCCGGGAACAGTGCCGCGCTGGCATAATATGATCGCCAGGCGGCACCGCTCGTTCCAGCCGGGCTCTGAAATATCCGGCCTGATTCTTTCTAGACGAATGTCACTCGAATGCGACCCGTGAGATCGTGAGCGGTCGTTCACCGTCATCCGGATTCTGCCACATCAAATCCACACAGCGTCGATTTGCCGATTTTCGACATGCGCCAAAAGCGCGCAACGCGATCGGAATACCGTCGATCCGGCTCTGGTGTCGAGCGATGCGAGTCCCCACGAACAATGCAATTCGAGATTGGTAGCACAGCCGCAGCGAATGCGTAGATTTGCGCGCGCAGTTTCGGGTGCTTCGTTTGCCGGGTTCAAAGGACGTCACTTATCTGGACAAGTATGAGGCCGTGCATTCGCGCGACAGCGAGCTTGCGCGCGACCGCCTGTTCAGCGTCTACGGTGCGGATGGTTTCGACAAACGGAGCGGAATCTTCGGCATCCGGGCCAACTACGCCAGGCTGACGGCCGTCGGTCTCGGTTTTTGCTCTTACGACGCTCCAGTCTCGGTGAATTTTCCCGAGGCAAACTACGTCAGGCAATTCTTCTCCATCCAGGGCCGCGCCAGCTTCACAACGTCGCGCGGAAGCAGCGCGATCGGTGCCTGGACACCCATCGTCCCTGGAAATTCGCGACTGAAACTTGAATTTGGCGAGGACTATCGGCAATTGGTCCTGCGCATCGAGACGCCGGCGCTTGAACGCGCCATGAAGGCTCTCGCCGGCGATGCAAGTGACCGACGGCTCGAGCTAGCCGAATCCGATCCGAATCCATCCAGCATGTCGCTTTTCAGGCGGCAGGTATTCCATCTCGCCGAGGAACTGGAGACGTTTGCGGATCAATATTCGCCGCTTGCCAAGGCCGAGCTCGAACGCGACCTCATCGTCAGGTTTCTTCTGGGCCATGAACATAATTTCTCGGATCTGCTCCGGCGTGAACCGCGCAGCGCGGGGCGCAGCGTCGTCGCCAGGATCGAGGCCTTCATCGAGGCGAATTGGAACCGGCCGATCGATCTCGACGAAATCGCCGGCGTCGCCAATGTCGGCGTGCGCACCGTATTTCGCGAGTTCGCGCGCGCCGGCAAGGGCTCTCCGGCCCAATTCGCCAAGCGGGTGCGGTTGCAACGGGCCGCGGAATTTCTGCGCTCTCCGATGGAGACGACCACGGTAACAGGCGTTGCCTTCCGCTGCGGCTTTCACAATGTTGGCCGCTTTGCAGCCGATTACCTGCGGCTCCACGGCGAGCTGCCGTCCGAAACCCTGAGGCGCGCCGCTACAGAAATATAGCGGCCGCGGCGATTTCCCGCCGCGCCCGCCGTCCTGACTGGACGCCGCTCAGGCCGCGCGAATGGTCGCCAGGAATTTGTCGACCTCCGTCTTGAGCCGATTGCTCTCGATCGACAGCGACTGCGCCGAGGACAGCACCTGGGACGACGCCGATCCTGTCTCCGACGCGCCGCGCTGCACGTCGCTGATGTTCGACGAGACGTCCTGCGTGCCCTTCGCAGCCTGCTGCACATTGCGGGAGATCTCCTGGGTCGCGGCGCCCTGCTCCTCCACGGCTGCGGCGACCGCCGCCGATATCTCCGAGAGGCTTCCGATCGTCGCTCCGATCGTCCCGATCGCCGCGACGGACTCCTGGGTCGCAACCTGAATACCCGATATCTGCTGGCTGATCTCTCCGGTGGCCTTCGCGGTCTGCTCGGCCAGCGCCTTGACTTCGGAGGCCACGACCGCAAAGCCCCGGCCGGCGTCGCCAGCACGCGCGGCTTCGATGGTCGCGTTCAGCGCCAGGAGGTTAGTCTGTCCCGCGATGCTGTTGATCAGCTCGACGACATCGCCGATCCGCGCCGCGGCGCGCGACAATTCGCTGACACGGTCGTTGGTTTGCCGAGCCTGATTGACGGCCTCAGCCGCCATCCTGGCGGAATCCTGGACGCGATGGCTGATCTCGGTGACCGAGGAGGACATCTGCTCGGTCGCCGACGCGACGGACTGCACATTGGTGGAGGCCTCTTCCGACGCTGCCGCGACGGCGATCGACAGCTGTTGCGTCGATTCCGCCGTACCGGTCAGCGTGCCCGCAGCGGCCTCGAGCTCGGTGGCGGCTGAAGCAACGGTCTCGATGATGTTGCCAACGGCGGCCTCGAACTCTCCGGCCATTCTGTGCATGTCCATCCGCCGTTGGTCCGCAGCCCGCTTCTCCAGATCCCGCTGCGACTCCCGATCAAAGCCAAGCTTGGCCTGAAGCGCCTGGAGGGCGCGCAATGCCAGCCCCGCTTCGTCGTCGCGCTCGACGTTGACCCGGCTGTTGAAAACACCCTGGGCAATTTTCGACATGATGTCGTTCAGATGCGCCAGGGGACGCGTGATTGCGCGAATGGACGCCCATGACAGCAGGGCGCCGGCGAGCAGGCCCAGGCATAGAGCAACAATCGCGATCGCGTTGGCGAAGGCGAACGCGCCTTCGGCGGCATCGTATTCCGCCTTTGCTTCCTTGACCTGGATCGCGACCAGCCGGTCCATGTCGGCCTTGGCGGTGCCGAACAGCTCGGCAGCCTTGCCGGTCATATGTGCGTTCAGCTCATCGAGCTTGCCTTCGGCCAGCATGGCGAGCGCCGGCTTGAGGCCACGCTCGACATACTCGACCCGTTTCGGCATGAACGACTCCGCGACCGACTTCTCCTCGGGCGTGAGATAGGTCGCCATGTAATCCGACCACAGCTTGTCGATCCGGCCGGCGTTGGCCGCAACGACGCCCTGCGCGTCCGAGGAGACCCGGCCGGTGCGCGCTTCGATCGCCGATCGCAGGACGGCGAGCGAGTTCTCCTTCATGCGGTCATTGATCTCGAACAATTGGGCAAGCGGCACCGACCGGTCCTCGTAGATCGATTGGGCGTGCCGGTTGACCTGGCTCATGCCGATCAATCCGGCTGAGCCGACGATGACCATGAACAGCGACAGGACGCCGACCAGCGAGACCAGTCGCGCCTTCAGCGATCGCGTAAATGGAGAGAAGAGCTCGAACGGCGAGCGCTTGCGGATCATGCCGGCTTCGATCTTGAACGCGCCCGCTTTCTTGTCGCGAATGGCGGCGTAAACGCGTTCGGCCTGCTCGCGCTGGTCCGCGGGCAGCTTGGTGCGGATCGACATGTAGCCGACGACGTGTCCTTCTTCCCAGATCGGCGTCGCGCTCGCCAGCACCCAATAGAAATCGCCGTTCTTGCGGCGGTTCTTGACCGCGCCGGCCCACGGTTTGCCGGCCCTCAGCGTTTCCCAGAGATTGGCGAAGGCTTCCGGCGGCATATCGGGGTGCCGGACGACGTTATGCGGTTGGCCGGCCAGCTCCTGCTCGGTGAAGCCGGACGCCTCGACAAACTGATCGTTGAAATAAGTCAGCTTGCCCTTGAGGTCAGTCTTCGAGACGATCAACGTCTCGTCCGTCAGGGGATACTCGGTGGCGGTAACAGGCAAATTGGTACGCATCGATTGTCTCTCCGAAAAATTGGCGCTTGGATCGAATTTGGCGGGCGGCGCAGCTAGATCTGCAGGATCTTCAGATGGACGATGTCGAGAAGACGTCGCGTCCTCTCGATCTGCGCCGAGAACTCCCGGCGCGATTTCGGATCGCAAATCCGGTGTTCGATTTGATGGGCGTGCTCGATCGCGAGCTCGAACTGGCCGGCCAACCGACTGAGCGCATTCCGGGCGCTGACGCGCAGCGCGCTGGGCTCGACCCCGATGGAGCGATCGCAACGTTCGATCGACGCATCGACGTCATGCCGCTGCAAACGAAACTGTATGATGTTCGACATGCTATTCTCCCGCGGCAGAAGATCCGGCCGGCGAGATCGCTAATATACAAGTCGAGTTATCAGGGTATTTGACCGATCTACGACACTCTGGCCGGATTCTGACACGCGCGTTAAGCCGTCCATGACGTTTGACGGTAACGGGATCGCTTTCATAAAGCGGAGCTAATATGCCTGTCGAAAATCGGCAACCGAGAGCGCGTCGAGAACCTGTCCTGGCCCGCTGTCTCCTCGCATACCCACCGCAGCGGTGCGGACGTGCCGTGAAATTGCCCAAAGGGCACTAACTAATAAGGCGAATTGAAAAGACAGGCCCCACACGCGAGCCATGATGGGAACGCAAGGCCGGCAGCGACATGAAGAACTTCCTCGCATTGTTCCTCCTTCTCGCCGCGACGGCAGCGTCGGCGCAGGGCGTGACGCCGGTGCGACCCGCCGCTCCCTCCGATCTGGTCCTGACAGGCCTCACCGATAACGACACCACCGCAGGCGGCGTCGCGCGGCTGTGCGAGCAGGTCGCTTTTTCGCGCGGCCTGCGCTATGGCGACAGCGAGGCCAATGTGCTCGACGTCGCGACCAGCGAGACCACCAAGGCGGACACGCCACGGCCGGTGCTGCTGTTCGTCGCCGGTGACACGTTTACCGGCGATCGCGGAGCGCCGGAGCTGTCCCGCGATATCCAGGACGAAGCGATGTGCTTTGCAGCGCGCAACGGCATGATCGGGGTGCGCGTGAACTATCGCCTCGCGCCCGCCGCAACCTGGCCGATGGGCGCGACCGACGTCGCGGCGGCGCTGTCCTGGGTCCACGGCAATATCGACCTGTTCAACGGCGATGCCCGCGAGATCGTCGCGGTCGGCTATGGCGCCGGCGCCTTCCATGTCGCGAGCCTGTTGGCGCATCCCGAACTCCAGACCGACCGCGCCGACGTCGCCGCCGTGGTGCTGGTCTCGGGCATCTATCGCGTCGGCAAGGACGCCAGTGACGGCGAGAAGGCCTATTTCGGCAACGACGTCGCTCAATATGACAGGCGCTCGGTGTATCCCGGCATCCTCAATGTCGATGAGCCGATCGTGCTGGCCTGGGCCGCCAACGATCCCGCGAACCTGGTCGCGCAAGGCGAGACCCTGAAGAAGACGCTCTGCGGCGCCGGCCATTGCCCACGCGCGACGCTGCTGCGCAGCCACGACGGCATCGCCAGCGCCTTCGGGCTGGATGGTTCCGGCGACAGCCTTGCCGAGCCGACGCTGCTGCTGGTGCATCAACTGGAGGCGCGGGGGTTGCCGTAGCCGGACGATCAGTCGGTCACCGTCGCCCTGAGGTGGCCGCTTCTTCAGCGGCCCTCGAAGGGCGACGGCCCGGCGCTCTCCGCTCGGCTGCCGCGGTGGCCGTTCATCCTTCGAGGCTCTACCCGCGATGCGGTGCATCGCGGGCTTCGCACCTCAGGATGACGAGGTTAGCGGAGCGTTTTTGAGCGCAACCGGCGCGTCAGCCCGCCTGTCGTTTTCGGTCAGACAGCCGCGGGCGGCTTCAAAGCCCAGCCACACGATTGCCAAACGCTTGATGTAGATCAACTCGCCCGGGAGCGGGTTGAGCCGAGTTCGTTGGGGGGCCAACGACAAGGTGTCGAGCATGCGCGTCACCGGCAGACTGCTGTTCGTTCTGATCGCGGCGCTCGCCTCGCTCGGGGCGATGTCGCAACAGCGTGCGGATCAGCCCACCTCCGACCCCAGCCCCGACAAGGAAATCCGCATCGGCAACATCGTGCCCTATTCGGGGCCGCTCTCGGAATTCGGCGCGATCGGCAAGGCGGAAGCGGCCTATTTCGACATGATCAACGATCGCGGCGGCATCAACGGCCGCAAGGTCCGCTTCATCAGCCGCGACGACAATTCCGATCCCGCGACCGCGCTGCAGCTGACCCGCGATCTCGTCGAGAAGGACGGGGTGCAGCTGATGTTCGGGTCGTTCGGCACACCGGGCAATCTTGCCACGCGCTGGTACCTGAACGAGAAGAAGATCCCGCAGCTGTTCGTCGCCTCCGGCGACGAGGAACTGAGCCAGGCCAGGGCGTTTCCCTGGACCATGGGCTGGCAGCCGCCCTTCCGCTCGGAGGGACGTATCTACGCCAACTACATCCAGGCCTATTATCCCCGGAAGAAGATCGTGGTGCTGTGGCAGAACGACCAGTTCGGCCGGATGCTCTACAAGGGCATCCAGGAAGGTCTCGGCGATCTGAACCGTCATGTCCTGGTCGACGTCGCCTTCGACATCAATGACGAGCATCTCGAAGGGCACGTCGCGATTCTCAAGCGCGCCGACGCCGACATCTTCGTGTTTCTCGGCGTGCCGTCGACGGCGGCCAAGGTGATCGGCCTCGCGGCGTCGCTGAACTGGCATCCGGTCTTCATCGTCAACGATGCCTCCGCCTCGATCGCCAACGCGATGGCGCCGGCGGGGCTGGAGAATTCAGCCGGCGTGATCTCGGCGGCCTTCCTGAAGGATCCGAGCGATCCCGCCTGGAAGGACGATCCGGCCATGAAGGACTGGTTCACCTTCATGGACCGGTATCACAAGGTCGAAAGCACCAACAACAGTGCGGCACTCTACGGCTATGCCGCGGCCGAGGCGTTGACGCAGGTACTGAAGCAATGCGGCGACGATGTCTCGCGCGAGAATATCATGCGCCAGGCGGCGTCGCTGCGGGACTATCATCCCTCCGTTGCGCTGCCCAATATCAGGATGAATACGTCGCCGGAGAACTACCTGCCGATCAAGCAGATGCGGCTGGTGCAATTCGACGGACGGTCGTGGCAACCGTTTGGGGCGGTGATCGAGACGGCGTTTACGGAAGGCATGGCGAAGTGAGGTAGCGATTCCCCTCCCCCTCCAGGGGAGGGTGAGAGGCCTCACGCCGGCTTGAGCGATGCCAGCGCGTTTTCCAGCAGCGAGCGGACCCTTGCGGCATCGCCCGACTTCACCACGGCCGGATCGAGGTACAGCTCCAGCCCCGGCGCGCGTTCGGTGATGACGCCGCTCTTCTCGGCTGCCGCATCGCTCAGCGCATCGACCGCATAGGGAATGATCTCGCGGCTGATGCCCTTCATCGTGATCGCGGGCAGCGCGTGGGCGCGAACGATGTCGCTGACCAGCGCAAAGGTCTCGTAGCTCAGCACGATGCCCCCGGGCTCGGCAATTGACTGCAGGCGCGCGGCGAGGTTCGCCTCGGCACCGATGATGGTGTAGTCCATGCGATCGCTGCTGCCGAAATTTCCGACATTGCAGTAGCCGGAATTGATGCCCATGCGCGAGCGGAACGGCTGCTCGATGCCGGAGGCGCGCCATTTCGCATTGAGCTCGGTGAGACGCTGCTGCATGCGCCAGGCCATCTGCAGACAGGCCTGCGCGTCGGCGCGGTCGCCCTTGGTCTCGGGATCGCCGAAGAAGATCAGCATGGCATCGCCGATGAACTTGTCGACGGTGCCGCCATGTTCGTGCGCGATGTCAGACATCTCGGTGAAATATTCGTTGAGGAGCTGGGTCAACAATTCGGGCTGCAGCCGCTCGGTGGTCGCGGTGAAGTTCTGGATGTCGGAGAAGAAGATCGTAAGCTTCTTGCGCTCGGTGTGAATGGTGACGTCCTTCTGGCCGGAGAAGATGCTCTTGTAGACCTGCGGCGGGATGTAGCGAGAGATCTTCATCGACAGCGAGGCCAGGAAATCGTTGGCGGATTCGAGCTCCCTGTTCATGCCCTTGATGCGGCTGGCCTGACGGCGCTGGAGCGAGAGGAAGGACAGCCCGCAGCCTGCGGCGATCAGGAAATAGGCCAGCAGGAACTTGAACGAGAAGATGTTGGCGGCGATCGGCTGGGCGATGATCACCTCCTGGAGGCCTCTGACATCGCCGACCTTCCAGTCCTTCTTGGGGCTCTCGGGGTGGCTGTTGTGGCAGCTGACGCAGGCCGGGCCCATGGTGACGGGCGCGACCAGGCGGACCTTGTCGGAGAACAGCGATGTCTCGGTGTCGACGATCTTCTGCTCGGGATCGGCGCGGAGCGCGGCCAGCGCATCCCGCTCGAACTTGTCGAGCTGGTGCGGGGCGCGGTTCTGGAACGGGAAATCGGAGACGAAGCGGTAGGTGATGTTCTCCTGCTGCGCGCCGATGACGCGGCCGAGCTCCAGCGACAGCGTCGCCGGGATCGGGATCGCACCGGGGACGGATTCGTAGTTGTGAACCACCTTCGTCGTGCCGTTGGGGTTGGCCAGGATGCGCCCGACCACGTTGGACGCATAGTAGCTGCGCACGCTTGTGATGACCGAGTTGAGGTCGGCGGTCTGCCGGCGGAGCGCGGTCTTGTTCAGCTCAGTCAGGTCCAGCCAAACCGCCAGCGGCAGCGCCAGCAGGAGAAAGGCAATCACGGCCCCGATCAGGAGGCCGCTCTTGCGCTGCTCTTCGGCGATCTCTTGTTTCACTCTGTGGCTCCGTGATGTGCGTTTTTGCCGCAAGACCGGGGGATTTGCGGCACGACATGCCGGCTTGCACAGAGCCAATAAATGCGCGCCCGCGCAACCCCATTTTATGGTGGGTCGCAGCAGGCACCTTTTCGTTTCATGACGAATGTTTAAGATCGGGATCAACCTGCATCGATCAATCCGGAATCACCGCCCATGACCGAGACAATCCGCATCAGGCGCTTCATTGCGCGCCGCGTGATCGCGCCGATGAACTTGCCGCTTCTGACCTCGACCGGCGCGGTCGCGAAGGCGCCGCTGGTGCTGATCGACTGCGAGACCGACCAGGGCGCGGTCGGGCATGCCTATCTGTTCTCTATCACGCCGTCGGCCTTGAGGCCGCTGACCGCGATGGTCACGGAGATGTCGGAGCTGCTCGCAGGCGACGAGCTGCTGCCATTCGAGATCGAGCGCAAGCTGACCCAACGCTTCACGCTGCTCGGCCTCGCCGGCCTGCAACGGCTGGCGCAATCCGGCATCGACATGGCGGCATGGGACGCGCTGGCGCGCAGCCGAGGCCTGCCGCTCGCCCGCCTGCTCGGCGGCGCGCCCAAGCCGGTGAAGGCCTACAATTCGAAAGGGCTCGGCATCATGCCGGCGGAGGGAGCCGTAGAGGAAGCCCACAAGCTGCTGGCCGAGGGCTTTCATGCCGCCAAGATCCGCGTCGGGCGGCCCGAGGCGCGGGACGATCTCGCCGTGGTGCGCGCGGTACGCAAGGCCGTCGGCGACGAGGTGACGCTGATGTGCGACTACAATCAGGCGCTGACGGTGACCGAAGCCATTCGCCGCGGCGAGATGCTCGACGACGAAGGCTTGAGCTGGATCGAGGAGCCGATCCGGCACGACGATTACGAGGGCTGCGCCCGCATCGCCGATGCGCTGCGTACGCCGGTCCAGATCGGCGAGAATTTTGACAGCGCGTTTGCGATGCAGAGCGCGCTGTCCGCCGAGGCCTGCGACTATGTGATGCCCGACGTGCAGCGCATCGGCGGCGTCACCGGCTGGCTGCGCGCCGCCTCACTGGCGCACGCCGCCGGCATCGAGATGTCGACGCATCTGTTCTCGGAGGTCAGCGCGCATCTGCTTTGCGTGACGCCGACCGCGCACTGGCTGGAATATGTCGACTGGGCGGACGCGGTGCTGGCGGCGCGGCTGAAGATCAAGGATGGATTTGCGATTCCGGGCGAAGAGCCCGGCAACGGCATTGAATGGGACGAGGCGGCGGTGAGGAAGTATGCAGTGGGCTAATCGTTGAAAGCGACGCCCTTCGCGGCCTCACCCGGAGCACCGGGCTCGGCGATCCCCGCGCAATTGCTCGACGGCTTCTGTCCGGCGAGCATGCCGCGGAAAAACGCGAGCGCATCGGGAAAAGCCGCAATCAGGCCGCCATTATGCGTCCTGCCGGGATAGGTCTTCCAGACCACCTCGTTGCCGGCCGCGCACAGCGCCGCGACTTCGGCATATTGCCGCGTCGGCACCAGCGTGGAATCGGCAAGGCCGGTGCCGAGCAGGAGCGGCACCTTGAGGCGCACGGCCTTCATGTCCGTGATCGGCGTCAACCGCGCGATGATTTGGGCCATCGGCTCGACATAGACGTTCTCGGCGGTGACGCCATCCCAGCCCGCGACCTCGCGCATCTCGGTGGAGCAGTTCTCGCGCGCCGCCTTCAGGATCGGCTTGCCCTTGTCGGAGACGAGATCGTCGGCGGAAGGTGCGCCATCCGGCAACGAGCCGCCAAGCAGCATCAGCGACGTGTAGATCGGCGAACCGATCGCAGTCGTCTGCGGCGGCTTGTAGGGACCATCCGGGAAGGTCGAAACCAGGCCCGTCGCCACAGTGGCAATCAGCGGCACGTCGGGCGCGTAGCTTTCTGCGATCACGGTCGCGCCCAGGGCGGCGCCCGAGCCTTGCGATTGTCCGGTGACGAAGACTTTTGGAGCCAGCTTGTCACGATATGTGGCGAGCGCCGCGCGCACGCCATCCAGTACGGAGCGCCCTTCCGCCTGCCAGATCAGATAGGGATGCGGGCCAGGCCCGCCGAGTCCTTGATAGTCGGTCGCCACGACCGCAAAACCGTTCTCGAGCCAGCGCTGGATGTAGGTGGCATCGCGCGGCTTGTGACCGGTCCAGGACGGCGCACATGCATCGGAAATGCCCAGCGTGCCGTGCGCCCAGGCAACCACGGGCCAACCTCCGGCCGGCGGCTCGCCCTTGGGCAGATAGAGCGTGCCGCTGACGGGAACGATGCCGGCGTGCCAACGGAAATCGCTCGATGTGTAGAGAATGCGTTCGGCGAGGGCTGCGCTGGTGATTTCGGGCTGCGCGAGCATCGGCTCCTTGCGCAGCAGCATGCCGGGGCTCTCGGGCAGGGTTTCGGACCAGCGATAGAATGGCGAGAGGTTCTGGTCGCCCACCTTCGGCCCGACCGGCAACAATGAATTCGCACTGGCCGTCGAGGCCGAAAGGCCGACGACAACGGCGAGCGCCGCCAACGACCTTGTCGTCAGGCTTCCAGGCATCAGGCTTCTCCATCCCTTGCGCTCTTAGATTGGCTGGCGATCGCAGCAATCCTGTTTCTGCGCCGATTATGGACGCCGTCGCGCCAAGGTCCATGTCTTTTCGGACATGGACCGATGCCGATCGCACATGAAGTTGGAGGCACCGTCGTCGCTGGAGGTAGCCGCTTGTTCAGCGGCCCTCCATCCGCGCGGGGCGACGGGTCTTTACCGCCCGCTCCTCATTGCGAGATCGGCCAAAGCCCACTATCCCATGCCCCATGACCACATGGCGCCCGCATCCCCACATTCGCGTCGTCGCGATCGGCCTGCACTGGCGGGGCGGGCGTCTGCTCGCGGCTGAGGTGCGCGACGATGCCGGTCGGATCAAGGGCGTCCGCCCGCTCGGCGGCGAGATCGAATTCGGCGAGAGCTGGCGCGCGGCCCTCTTGCGCGAATTCAACGAGGAGCTCGGCATCGACGTCACCATCACCGGCGAGCCGCTGATGATGGAGAACATTTTTGTCCACGAGGGCGCGACCGGGCACGAGGTGATGTTCATCGCCGAGGTCAGGTTCCCGGATGACGCCTTCAGCCGTCAGGACCGTATCGACTTCCGCGAGGACAACGGAGAAGAGATCACCGCCCGCTGGTTCGACCTCGCCGATCTCGACGTGCCTGATGGCCCGAGTCTCTATCCGACTGGACTGAAGGAGTTGCTACTCGCGCCGAAAAGCAGGTGCGACTGACAATCCCGGCTACCACGTCTCTGCGCCAGCGATCTTTTTGCGCACCGCGATGCGCTGGATCCAGATGCAGCGACGGACGGATCTGTTGGAGCGGCCGACAGCAGAAATGCCCTCGCCGGCCTGAAGCAGCGGCGCCACGCTCGCGCGCAACTCGCGGCAGCGCTCGAGCTCGGCCTGCCAGTCGATGACGGCGGCATTCGCGCTCGATGCCGTCAGCGTCGCCGCCACGGCAAGGAAAATGGTCCGCATCATTCACCCGCCCTTCCCTTTGATACATCCGCAATGCGCCGGTAGCGGAAGTCGCAATGATCGGCACCTTGCATGATGGTCTGCGTGCGCGCCAGCTTGATGTCCGGACCGAAGCCGTCCGCGGTCGCAAAGTCGGCGGTGCAAACCATGAGGAAGCCGAGCTCCGGCTCGCCCAGCGCCTTGTAGAACTCGGCATAGGCACATCGCTTCACGTCGAAGGCGAACGCATCCCGCGTCTGCTCGATCACCTCGTAGCTGAGAGCATCGTCGCGCGCGTAAGTCCTGAAGGCGGAGCCGACCGCTTTGCCGAGATCGCTCTCGTTCTTGGCCTTCCAGAACTCCTCCCCGAAGCCGCGGTAGAGGTCACCGAGCGCCTTGCGCACAATCGCGTTCGCACGGACCTCGCCGAGTTCGGCCTGAAGCGCCTTGACCAGCGGCACCAGCACTTGCGCCTGGATTTTGGCCTGTTCGATGACGGATATGCTCATGGGCGGCGTTCTCGACTTCGGCGCCTCGGTGTCAACGTGGCTCCCACTGTGACTGAATCGCGCGCGAAGCGGAGCACACTTTGAGGCACCGGTTAGATTGCATCTTCGCCAAGACGCGATCAAGGCGGACGGCGTGAATTTCCTCTCCGGTGCTGGGGAATCCCAGCGGTCTCGCGCTGTTTCTATACCAAACGGTATAGAAACATGATTTCAAAGCGCGGGACGCGCGGGAATCTTCGGTCAGGCGCGGTTTGGCGTAAAGATGACCTTGCCCTTGAAGCTCGCAGCCTGGGCGATCGCGTCGGCAAACTGCTCCAGACCGTAGGTCGCAGCGACCGGCGCAGTGAGCGCGCCGGAAGTCACCAACGGGGTCAGATGATCGTACATTTTGCCCATGGTCTCGGCGGTGGCGGTCTTGAGCCAATGCACGAGCCAGAAGCCACGCACCGACACCTCCGCAAAAATCGCTCTTTGGCTCGAACCGGAGAAGGGCTGCCCGCTCATCGCGCTGTAGATGACGACCACGCCTTTCGGTGCAACGCAGTTCATGAGGTTCATGGTCGATGGACCGCCGACCATGTCGAGTGCCAGATGGATGGGCGCTCCGCCCGTCTCGCTGGCGACGCGCTTGGGCAGATCAGGACCGTCGACGAGCACGACATCCGCTCCCCAGCGCGCGCAACTCAGGCACCAATTCCTCGCGTCGGACGACGTTCACGAGCTTGAGTCCGAGCGATTTCGCCACCGCGATGACCGAACGCCCCGTCGCCGAATTGGCGCCATTCTGAATCACCCAGCCACCGCTGGGAACCTTGACCATGTCGGTCAACAGCAGGTAGGCCGTCGCGGGATTGACGCCGACCATCGCGAGTTGCTGGACATCCGCTTGCAGCGACAAGGGCCGCTGCCACGTCGCGGCAAACTTCACCCGCTCGGTCCAGGTCGGCACCATGATCGGGATCAGGGTTCGGTCGCCTTCTTTCAGGCTCTTGACGTTTGCACCCGCCGCGACGACGCGGCCCACGCCCTCGATTCCGAGGGTGGCCGGCAGCGGCGGCAGAAATCCGTAGCGTCCTGCGGCGATCATGAGGTCGGTGGCGTTGATCGGAGCGGCCTCGACGGCGACAACGACTTCGCCGGGGCCAGGAGCGCCTACATCGGGCACATCGTTCAGCCTCACCGCGTCCGCAGGCTTTCCAAACGTCACGACCTGAACCGCCTTCATGTGTCATCTCCTGTTTTTCTATTCTGTACTCTATAGTACAGAACGAACAGAAGGTCAATGACGGCACCGGGTGCACCGGTCACGACTGCTTGAGGACTTAACATCCGCAGCAGGAGCGCATAAACAAGTTGCATGGCAAGACCACGCAGTTTCGACCCTGATGACGTGCTCGAAGTCGCGCGCGAGGTTTTCTTGCGCAAGGGCTACCAGGCGGCCTCGCTCGATGAGATCACGGCGGCGAGCGGCATCGCCAAACCGAGCCTCTATGCGGCGTTCGGTGACAAGAGCGCGCTGTTCCTGCGCGTGCTCGATCGCTACCACGACGGTATCCTCGGCTGGGCAGAGCGTGTCCTGGCCCAGCCGGGCCAGGCCCGCGACGCTATCAGGCAATGGCTCACGGGATTCGTACCGTATTGCTCGGGCACAAAGGGCGCGCGAGGCTGCCTGTCGATCAACTCGTCGACCGACGGCTCGCTCGATCAGGCAGAGATCCGCAAAAGCATCGAGCGCTACAACAGACGCCTCGAGCAGTTGTTGCGCGCACGCCTCCACGCCGACCGGGCGCAGTTCAGGAAGGGCTTTGATCCCGATCTCACGGCACACACGATCATGGTGGTGCACACGGGATTGATGTCGCTTGCGCATCAGGGGTCCGATGCGAAGCAGGTTCAGGCCGTGATCGACCAGGTGATGACCCTGCTGGCCTAAAGCGCGATGAAATTGGGTTGAATCGTCGTCGCGCTTTAGCTCTTTGTTTGAGCATGATCGTTTCGGAAAACCGCTTCACACTTTTCCGGATCATGCTCTAGGGACGGCTGGTGGCCTCCCGGGGACGGCAGGTATGACATCAAGGCGCGCGAGATTGCTCCTGCGCGGGGTAATCGAGCCGGCCGTCGGGCAGGATGTGCGCGGCCGGATTCATTTGGGCCTCTTTGACCTGTCCTGGCCCGAGAATGTGAAACACCGTCTCGCCGGCGGCGAGCAGATAATCTGTGATGATCCGGCGATGGCACCGCCACCACAATGTCTCCGCGCACATGATGGCGCAACGTCGCGCCTGCCCGAGGTCGCGCAAATGCGCGAGGCCTTCGTGAAACGCCGGCCCCATGGCGTGGTCGGCATAATTGTGAAAGCTGGCGTTCTGCCAGAAGGCATTGGTCTGCCGCGGTACTTCGTGCTTGCGGCTGCGCAGACCGCCGAGCGAGGCGATGTGCTCGTAGCCGATCGCATCGATCGCCAGCGATTGCGGCAGCGTCTCGCGATTGTACTGCGGATTGGTGCGGGATCGGGGCACGGTGCGAACGTCGGCGACGAAGCCAACCGAGCTGCCCTGCAACAGGTCGACGAACTCCTCGATCGAACGAGTGGCATGGCCGATGGTGAAGAAGGGATGAGCCATGGCAGCCCGTCAGCTCACCTTGTGCCGCTCAGCTGCGCAGCAGCCGCAACGCACGACCCTTGTGCAGGGCGACGTGGTCGGTCTTGTCGCTCTTGATCTCGTATTGCGGATCATCCGGGCTCGCGTGGTGTGTGTGCCCCTTGTAGTCGACGTCCTCAGTGTGGACGCGCAGGATATGGCCGCGCACGCGGCCGGCCTCGGAATTCCAGCTGACGTGATCGCCGCGGTGGAAGGATTTGGGCATGGAGGAACAATGCCGGAGCGTGTGGCGCGTTCCAAGGGGCGGAAGGTGAGGTGACAGTCCGTCTTCGCTCTACGAGCTACGCCGGACACGCTTCGCATTGAGATTGGATCGTGGCTTGCCTAGCCGTAGCTCGCGGCGGCAGCCCGCCTGCGCCCGTTGGGCTTCGGCGTGGCATCCTTCTCTCGCTCACGAGCGAAGGATGGTGGGCACGACAGGGATCGAACCTGTGACCCCTACCATGTCAAGGTAGTGCTCTCCCGCTGAGCTACGTGCCCTAATAGTCCGCTTGTGTCGGGTCGGGGTCCCTATAACGGCTCAGGGGAGCGCGCGCAAGGACGGAACAGGGCCAATTTAGGCCGCCAGCATCTTGTTCACTTCGCTCACCAATTCGCGCAGGTGAACCGGCTTCGACAGCACCTTGGCGTTCTTGGGCGCATCCGAATCCGAGTTCAGGGCGACCGCGGCAAAGCCGGTGATGAACATGATCTTGATGTCGGGGTCGAGTTCCGAAGCCCGG
Source organism: Bradyrhizobium zhengyangense (assembly GCF_022012435.1). Lineage (GTDB taxonomy): Bacteria > Pseudomonadota > Alphaproteobacteria > Rhizobiales > Xanthobacteraceae > Bradyrhizobium > Bradyrhizobium zhengyangense. The sequence goes on along the minus strand of NZ_JAKLUA010000007.1, from coordinate 15,507 downwards.
CGGGCGAGCTCGATGCCGTCCATCTCCGGCATCACGATGTCGGTCAGCAGCATCTCGAACGGCTCTTCCCGCAAGCGCTGATAGGCCGCCATGCCGTTGTCATGGGACGAGACCTGAAAACCGGCGTTTTCCAGCGCCTTGACCAGGAAACGGCGCATGTCGTTGTCGTCTTCGGCGAGCAGGATTTTTGGCATGAGCGGAACGTCGATCCCCAGAGGATATGCAGAGGTCACTAAGCCCGACAGAGGGTAAATTTGGGGTGAAAATCTTAACCCTCTGGGCTCGTGCTGCGAGGGGTGTTGTGAACCGGAATGCGGGATGAATCAATTCCGGTGCGCCCACGCATCCCCGCCTGCCTGCCCACACGGTTAAGACATGTTCCAGCGCGGATCACGCTTTTTCGCTTGGCAGAATGGTTGCGATTCCGGACAATGACGACACTTAAGAGCCGCTCGACCGGCCGAATCACCCGATCTGGACCCATGCTGGATCGTGCGGCGTGAAGGGACGAAGCCTGAGAAGATGACCCGGTTTGACGGCGAGGTGTCGCCAGCCTTCGAGATCGTGGAGCCCGCCGAGTGGCGTGCGCCTGTTATCTTCAACTCGCCCCATTCCGGCTCGACCTACCCGGACGAATTCCTGAACGCATCGCGGATCGACCTGCCGACGCTGCGGCGCTCCGAAGACTCCTTCATGGACGAGCTGACCGGCCATCTGAGCGCACGCGGCTTTCCGACCGTGCGGGTCAACTTTCCCCGCTCCTATGTCGACGTCAACAGAGAGCCCTATGAGCTCGACCCCCGCATGTTCACCGGCCGCCTGCCGAGCTTTGCTAACACCCGCTCGATGCGGGTCGCCGGCGGATTAGGCACGATTCCGCGCGTGGTCGGCGACGGCCAGGAGATCTATCGCGACCGCATCGCGGTCGATGATGCGCTGGCGCGGATCGAGACGCTGTACAAGCCGTATCATCGCGCGCTGCGCCGGCTGATCAACAAGGTGCACCAGATGTTCGGCACGGTGGTGCTGGTCGACTGCCACTCGATGCCCTCGGTCGGCGTCAGCAGGGACGAGCCGCGCCGGCCCGACGTCGTGATCGGCGACCGCTACGGCACGAGCTGCACGCCGCTGCTGCCCGACCGCGTCGAGGAAACCATGACTGGCCTCGGCTATTCGATCGGCCGCAACAAGCCCTATGCCGGCGGTTTCATCACCGAGCACTACGGCAACCCGGCGAGCGGCCTCCATGCCGTGCAGCTCGAGTTCAACCGCGCGATCTATATGGATGAGCGCCGCCGTGAGCGCAGCCCGCGCTTTGCGCAAGTGGCAAGCGACTTTGGCGTTCTCGCCGACGTGCTGGCGACCACGATTCCGTTCGGCGATCTCGGTCCGTTCCAGGCCGCCGCGGAATAGACGCGCGTCTCGGACGATCGTCTTGCCTGCGATTGCGTTTTCGCTTCGCGAGGGATCGCGCACCAAACTGAAAACAGACCGACAAGAAAAAAGGGCCGCTCGCGAATGACGCAAGCGGCCCAAGTCTAGGGAGGAAACGCCCAAGGAGGGCAGCGATAACGCGAGAAGCGCTACCGCACCGCAACAATATGCGGCCGCGCCGCACAAAGTGCAAGGGCTTTTGAGCCGTTTCCCATGCAAAAACACATGGCTCGGTTGCTCCAAAAGAAACCCAGATTCAGTTTCTTTGATAAGGAAATTCAATGGGTTGATAGTCATTTGCATACGAACGAGGCATGCTCGGAACTAAGTTTTCAAGTCGGTGATCGATATTTGGCCAGCATATGGCTCGGCATTTGGCTCACTGGGGTTTGCCGGTAACCGGATCCAAAATACCAGGGTGCAAATCAAGACAGCGCTGCACGTGAGGAGCGAATTGAGCTAGGCAGATTGCGAGCTTCACCCAACTTTCGTTTTTGAGGATGCGCCGTGACGGTGATCGACTTCTCAGCCTTCATCGGACGACTTGCCACTGCCTCCGGCGAGACCATCCTCCCGTTCTTCCGCACCTCGCTGTCGATCGACGACAAGAGCAAGACCAAGGATTTCGATCCCGTCACGGAAGCCGACCGCGCCGCGGAGGCGGTGATGCGGCGGCTGATCAAGGCGAGCTTCCCCCAGCACGGCATCGTCGGCGAGGAATTTGGCAATGAGCGCGAGGATGCCGACTATGTCTGGGTGCTCGACCCCATCGACGGCACGAAGTCCTTTATCGGCGGCTTTCCAATCTGGGGCACGCTGATCGCGCTGCTGCACAAGGGCTCCCCCGTCTACGGCATGATGCACCAGCCCTTCATCGGCGAGCGCTTTTCCGGCGACAATGGCTCGGCCAATTATAAGGGCCCCTCCGGCGAGCGCCGGCTGCAGGTCCGCCGCTGCGCCTCGCTGTCGGAGGCCACGACCTACACCACCTCTCCCTTGCTGATGAACGAGCGCGACCGCGCCATTTTCGGCCGCATCGAGCAGGGGGCACGGCTGTCGCGCTACGGCGGCGATTGCTATTCCTATTGCATGCTCGCGGCCGGCCATGTCGATCTCGTGGTCGAAACCGAGCTGAAGCCTTACGATATCGCAGCGCTGATCCCGATCGTGACCGGCGCCGGCGGCGTCGTCACCACCTGGGAAGGCAAGCCGGCCCAGGGCGGCGGCCGCATTGTCGCTGCGGGCGATCCACGTGTCCACGAAGAAGCACTGAAGCTGCTCAACGGATAGGCGATGCGGGAGCTTGCATGAAAAAACGCCGCGCGCTCCTTCTCGCCATCCTGCTTCAGTTTCCAACGCTGGCCTCCGCCCAGAATTTTCCGGCAAAGCCGATCAAGCTGATCGTGCCGTTCCCGGCCGGCGGCCCCAATGACATTATCGCCCGTGTCGTCGGCCAGCGCATGTCGGAACTATCTGGGCAGCCGGTGCTGATCGACAATCGCGGCGGCCAGGGCGGCGTGCTCGGCACCGACGCGGTCGCAAAGAGCCAGCCCGACGGCTACACCATCGCCATCTCCTCGGCCGGCGCGCTTGCGATCAGCCCGAGCATGGAGAAGGTCGCCTACGACACGCTCAACGACCTCGCGCCGGTGACGCTGGTCGCGACCGTGCCGGAAATGCTGGTTGTCGCCGCCAATGTGCCGGCCAAGGACATCGGCGAGTTGATCGCACTCGCCAAGGCGCAGCCCGGAAAACTCAACTTCGCCTCTTCCGGCCCCGGAAGCCTGCCGCATCTCGCCGGCGAACTCTTCAAGCTGACGGCCAAGATCGACATCGTCCACGTGCCCTATCGCGGCGCCGCGCCGGCCGTGAACGATCTGCTGGGCCAGCAAGTGCAGATGACCTTCCTCGATCTCCCGGTGCTGCTGCCGCAAGTCAAGGCCGGCGCCCTGAAGCCGATCGCGATCGGCTCGGTGGAGCGCGCGCCAACCGCCCCCGACGTGCCGACCACGAAGGAAGCCGGCTTCCCCGACCTGCGCATCGAGAACTGGTACGGCATGGTGGCGCCCAAGGGCACGCCCAAGGAAATCGTCACCGCGCTGCATGACCTCGCGACCAAGGCGATGGCGGATCCGGCGGTGAAGGAGAAGCTGGCCGCACAAGGCGCGACGCTTGTCGGCGACGAGCCCGAGCATTTTCGCAGCTTCATCGCGGACGAGACCAAGAAGTGGGCGAAGGTGATCAAGGACGCCGGCGTCGAGACGGCGAAGTAGTGCTCTTGCGCCTCACACCGCCTCTGCCCGCAAATGCTCCGCCAGCATCTTGGCCGGCCGTGGCAGCGCCTTGAAACTGCGCGCGCAGATCACGAGCTTCCGGTTGGCGAAGGCGTCGCGCAGGCGGACGATGGCGAGCGGCATCAGTTTTGCGCAGCGGCGGGCGGCGGCTTCGGGCACCAAGGCGACACCGACATCGGCCGAGACCAGCTGGCAGATCGCATCGAAGTCGCGCAGGCGCGCCCGAAAATGCGGGCGCATGCCGAGCCGCGCGGCATGCTTTGAAATGTGCATCTGAAGCGCGGTGGCGCTGGTGAGGCCGACGAACTCGCAGGCGCCCGCCTCCTGGAAATCGATCTGGCGGCGGCCGGCAAACGGGCCCCGCCTCGACGTCACCAGCGTCAGGCGGTCCTCGCTGAACACGAAGCGCTCGATATGATCGGGCAGCGCGTGCTCGGCGGCAAAGCCGAGATCGGCGGCTCCGGCCGTGATCGCGGCAGCAATGTCGGTGCTCTCGCGCTCCTCGATGTCGATGGCGACGTCGCGATGCTCGCGCAGGAAGCCGGCGAGCGCCTTCGGCAGGTGCTCCGACAGGCCCGACGTGTTGGCCAGGAAATGAACGCTGGCGCGCACGCCGCTGGCAAAGCCGGCGAGATCGCCGCGCATGGCGTCGACCTGGTGAATCACGAGCCGCGCGTGATCCAGCAGGCTCTCGCCGGCCGCGGTCAGCTCGACACCGCGCCGCCCTCGCTTGAGCAGGGCGACGCCAAGCGCGTCCTCGAGACCCTTGATCCGTGCGCTGGCCGAAGCCAAGGCGAGATTCGATCGCTCGGCACCGCGGGTGATGCTGCGCTGGTCGGCGACCGCGATGAAGAGCTGGAGATCGACGAGGTCGAAACGCACAGCTTTTCCTCCATAATCAGCCTTCGTGATGGACGAAGGCTATCTCCGTAACCTCCAGATTGTGCCCCCGCGCCGCTTCGGTCAATGTGGCTGCATGATCGACCCGCTTCTCATCCTCATCGCCGCCGTCTTCCTGGTCGCCGGCTTCGTCAAGGGCGTCGTCGGGCTCGGCCTGCCGACCGTGTCCATGGGCCTGCTCGCGGTGAACATGGCGCCGAGCCGCGCCATCGCCATCGTGATCGTGCCCGCCATCGTCACCAACATCTGGCAGACCTTTGTCGGCCCTCACCTGCGCGACATCCTCAGGCGCTTGTGGCCGCTGATGATCGGCACCGTGATCGGATGCTGGCTCAATGCCGGCGCGCTGACTGGTCCCTATGCGCGCTACGGCACCGTGGTGCTCGGCGTGCTGCTGGTGATCTACGCGATGATCGGCCTCAGCAAGTTCAAATTCCACGTCGCGCCGCAAAACGAGAAATGGGTCGGCGGCGTGGTCGGTGTCGTCACCGGCGTGATTTCGGCCTCGACAGGCGTGCAGGTGATCCCCTCGATGCCGTTCATGCAGGCGATCGGGATGGAGAAGGACGAGCTGGTGCAGGCGCTCGGCGTGTTCTTCACCACGGCGACGCTGGCGCTGGCCTTCAATCTCACCGCGGGCGGATTGCTGACGCCGGCCAATGCCGTCCCGGGCACCGTCGCCATGGCGATGGCCTTTGCCGGGATGTATCTCGGCCAGTCAGTGCGGCAGCGGATGCCGGCGGAGGCGTTCCGCCGCTGGTTCCTGGTCGCGATGATCCTGCTCGGCGTTTATCTCGCCGGCAGCGCGCTGCTCAAGGAATTTGGGTAACCGAGGTTACCGCGCCTCCAGCATGGCGACGCGGATGCCGAGATAGATAAAGAGGCCGCCGAGCGTCCGATTGACCCAGGCGATCACGCCCTCGGACCGCCGCAGGCGATGAGCGGCCTTGGCCGCGAACGCCGCCAGCACCAGGCACCACAGGGTCCCCGTGCAGATGAAGATCAGGCCCAGCGTCAGAAAGGCCAGCGGCTTGTGCGGCGCATCGGCTGCGACGAATTGAGGCAGGAAGGCCAGGAAGAACAGCGCGACCTTGGGATTGAGCGCGTTGGTGAAGACGCCCTGGAGGAAAACCCGTCGCAGCGAGCTGCGCTCCGCCTCGTCCTTGACCGCCAGAAGCTGCGGCCGCGACCACAGCATCTGAAGCCCGGTCAGGACCAGATAGGCCGCGCCGACCAGCTTCAGCACCCCGAACGCGGTGGATGAGGCCATCAAGAGCGCCGAAAGGCCGATCGCCGCGCCCGCGACATGGAAAAAGCAGCCGCAACTGATGCCGAAGGCTGCGGCCGCCCCGCCGCGCCAGCCCATCTGCATGCTGCGGCCGATCACGTAGACCGTGTCGGGCCCCGGCGTGATGTTGAGCAGCACCCCCGACAGGACAAAGAGCCAGATTTCGTGAATGCCCAGCATGGTGAGGTCCTCGCCGCCCGGCCGGGCGGCCTCAAGGGACTGGCCTTAGTTGGTTCGCACCCCGCCGTCCACCACCGGAAATGGTTAGGATTTGCGTCGAATTTGCAATGCGGATCATACTTTCGTTCGGCTCGATGTGCTCTATAAGGACGCAAGTTCTTGAAATGCTGGATTCGCGGCGACGGCCCGCTGGTGGCGTCCCGCTCCCTTGGAGCTCCGAGGATATGGAAAGACGTCTGGCCGCCATCGTCTGCGCCGATGTCGCCGGCTATTCCCGGATGATGGGCAGTGACGAAGCCGGCACCCATGCCGTCTTCAAGGCCCATCGCAGCGCGATTCATCCGATCATCCTCAACCATGGCGGCCGTGTCGTCAAAAACACCGGCGATGGCTTCCTGCTGGAGTTTCCCTCCATCGTCGGCGCCGCAGAGGCCGCGATCGCGATGCAGGTGTTGATGGCGGAGCGCAACCATCATCTGCCTGCCGACCGCGCCATGCAGTTCCGGCTCGGCATCCACATGGGCGACGTCATCGCCGACGAGGACGAGGTGTTCGGTGACGACGTCAACATCGCCGTCCGCCTCGAATCGGTGGCGAACCCCGGCGGGTTCGCGATCTCGGCCAAGGCCTACAGCGAGGCGAGCAAGCATCTCACCGTGCCGCTGGTCGATGGCGGCAACCACCGCTTCAAGAACATCAAGGATCCGGTCGGGGTCTGGACCTGGACGCCCGACGGCGCCACCGCGCTCGCGCGCGAAGTGAAAGAAGGGTCGGCGCTGTCGCAGCCGAACCGCACGGCGATCGTGGGCGTGCTGCCCTTTGCCAATCTCAGCGACGCCCAGGACGAATATTTCTCCGACGGCCTGACCGAGGATCTGATCCACGCGCTGTCGCTGCAATCCTTCTATCGCGTGCTGAGCCGCAACTCGACCTTCGCCTTCAAAGGCAAGAACGCGAGCACCCGCGTGATCGCGCGCGAGATCGACGCCACCTATCTGATCCAGGGCTCGGTGCGGCGCGCCGGCGCCAAGATCCGCGTCACCGCCGAGCTGATCGCGCCGGAGACCGGCGAGCAGCTCTGGACCGGCCGTTACGACCGGGACATCGGCGACCTCTTCGCCATGCAGGACGAGATCACGACCAGCCTGTCCGCGGCCATCGCCACCGAGATCGTCCGCGCCGAGGCCTCCGCGCCGGCGCGCCCGACCAACGACGTCACGGCCTGGGACCGCTTCCTGAAAGGCCTGTCGCATTATTACCGGCAGACCAAGGAAGACCTAGGCACGGCCGTCGCCCTGTTCCGGGAGGCGATCGCGCTCGATCCCAAGCTGTCGATCGCGCATGCCTATCTCGCCACGATCCAGATCCAAAGCATCCAGTTCGGCTGGGTCAAGGGCACGCGCGAGATGTGGGCTGAGGCGATGAGCCTCGCCGAAACCAGCGTGCGGCTCGATCCGCGCTCCTCCTTTGCGTTCTCGATCCTGTCCTGGGCGCATGCGATGGAAGGGCATGACGAAGCGGCGATGGACGCCGCCAAGCGTGCCGTCGCCCTCAACCCCTACGACATGGGCGCGCGCGGCGTGCTCGGCATCTGCCACTTCGTGATCGGCGAGCACCGTCAGGCGATCGAGCTGTTCTCGATGGCGGCCCAACGCGATAACAGCGACCCACGCTATCAATGGGCGGCGCTGAACGCCTTTAGCCACTATCTCCTCCGCCAGTATGACGCGACCCTGTCCTGGGCCCGCGAGCAGCTCTACATCAACCCGAACCATATGCAGGCACTGGCGATCAGCGCCGCGGCGCTGGCGCAGATGGGCCGGACCACTGATGCGAGCGAGGCGACAGGCGTGCTGATGCGCAATTACCCGACCCTGAACGTCGATCGCCATTTGCGGAATTTTCACTGGAAGCGGTCCGAGGATATCGCGCATTACCGCGACGGGCTGCTGAAGGCAGGCGTACCGGCCAGCAAGCTCACCTTGGTCCAGAGCGACGTCAGACGCGCTGCGGAATCCTGACGGCAGCATCCTCTGGGCGAGGTCCCGCGAGCAGACTCGCGGGTGCGCTGCGGTCTCACCGCAGCGTTATTGACAGCAGAGCGAATTCAGCCACACTTCGTCACACCCTGAAGTAGCATAGCTACGGCCCGTCCGCTGTCTGTTTGTTAGGACTTTCTGCGCTTGATCGGCGCGGCCGCTTTTCACGATTCGTATGTTTTCAGGACTTTGCCGATGGATGACTCCCGCAAGAAGCCCTTTGATCCTTCAATCGAAGTCTCTCCTGATAATCCCTGCCCTTTCCTGCGCGGCCTCGTCGGCGAAGGCTTTGTCGACGGCGGCACTGTCCCGCTGCGGACGATTTCGCAGACCATCGCAAATGCAAGCGGCGAGACCGGGCTGAAAAAGACCTCGGCCCGCATCCAGGTCCGCGGCGTCGCGCTGATCGCCAACGGCGCCTGTCATATCCTGCAGAGCATCTTCTGGGGCGCACAGCTCAATCGCTTGCGCGGCGGACCGCTCGACAAGCTCGGTGCGGGCTCGCGCATCCTCGGCGTCGACGGCAAGGTCAACGAGGACCAGATCGCGCGGCTCGCCGGTTTCGGTAGCACCTATGCCGACCCGGAGAGCGGCAGCGAGGTCGGGCTCAACGCCTCGCAGATCCAGACCTTCATGAACGACAATCTCAAGCGCGCCGGCAATCAGGCGCGCTGGTACTACCCGATCCTGATGAAGTTTGAATGGCCGATCCTGCTCAGGATCATGGGCAAGGGTCAGGGTGATGACCGCTATCTCAGCGTGGCGGAGGTGAGGACGTTGTTCAACGAGCGCAAATTCCCTGAGAGGATCACCCAGCGGATGGTCAGCCAGCCGGTCCGCCCGCCTTCACTCATCTTGCGCGCAGCCGGCGGCCTCGTCGCAGCGCTCCTCGTTTTTGGCATCGTGGCGCTGCGCTTTCCCGATCAATTCCAGCCGATACTGCCCGGCATCCTCGGGAATCTGGTGGCGCCGCCATTACCTAAGCTCGTCGAACCCCGCGCCGCGTACTGGCTCGAGCAGAACTGGGCGCTGGAGGACCGGCACTGGTTTCATCACGCCAGCCAGGGCACCGCGACCTTCCCGGTGCCCTATAGCTGGTTCATGGCGCTGGAGCAGCCGCGGCTGCATTTCTTCGCAAAGCCCGGGATGCTGCACGACAGCGACCATCTGCAGCGCTTCGGTTTCATCCCGAGCCCGCAGACGATCAACACCGATGAGGCCACGCTCCGCCGCTTCGGCTACGCCAACGTCTATGACAAGACCAAGCCGGTGCCGGCGCGGCTGTGGGATCCGCCGGTCAACTGGGGCAAGCAGGCCGAAAACGTCGACGGCCTGCCCGTCGGCTTTGCGCGCATGACCGGCGTGTCCGATCCCGCGACCGGTAAGATCGGCGAGGACCGGATTGGCCTCACCTGCGCCGCCTGCCACACCGGACAGATCCACTACAAGGGCATCGACATCCGCTTCGACGGCGGCCCGGCGATGACCGACCTCAGGAAGCTCGAGGTCACGACCGGCCTCTCGATCGCCTACACGCTCTATGTGCCGGGTCGCTTCAAGCGCTTTGCCGATCGTGTGCTCGGCCCTTCCGCCAGCGATGCGGACCGCGATGCGCTGAAGCAGAAGCTCAGCGCGATTGGCACATTCCTGGTCGACTGGGAGAAGACCTACGCGAAAACCATCGAGGGCAAGACGCGGTTCAACGAGAAGACCAAGCGGGACGAACCACAGCAGGACACCGAGGAAGGATATGGCCGCCTCGACGCGCTCAACCGCATCGGCAATCAAGTCTTCTCCCAGGATATGGCGCTCAGCGGCCTCAGCGGCTTCGAGAAGAATCTGCATGCCAAGGACGCGCCGGTCAGCTTCCCGCCGATCTGGACCGTGCCCTGGCTCAAATATGCGCAGTATGACGCCTCGATCGAGCAACCGCTGATCCGCAACGCCGGCGAAGCACTGGGCGTAACCGCGCTGCTCAATTTGTCCGACACCACGCCCAAGGACGCGCTGTTCCGCTCCTCGATGGACATCAAAAATCTGAACTGGATCGAGGATCTGCTGAAAGGGTCGGCGCCCTATCCGAAGAAGCAGCTCTCCGGACTGACATCGCCGAAATGGCCCTCTGACATCTTCGGCGACGATGCCTGGAAGATCGATGGCGACCGCGTCAAACGCGGCCGCAAGCTCTATGCGGAGATCTGCGTCGAATGCCATCTCGGTCCGGTCAACGATCCCGTCTTCGACACCGAATTTCCTGACAAGAGCATCTGGTCCTCGGACCGCTGGCAAACCATCGGCGACGACAAATTCCTGAACGAGGTGCAGAAGAGCGCCAAAGGCATGGGGACCGACCCCTCTCAGGCCAGCGTGCTGGCAACGCGCATTGTTCAGGTGCCGGGCTTTCTCAAGCTCGATCCCACGCAGAAGCTCAATGCCTGGTGGAATTGCAATCTGCCTGAGGTGTCGTCCACCGACATGCCGTACGCTCTTGGCCTGATGGTGCTCGTCGACATCGTCAGTCGCAAGGCAATGGACGATGCCAAGATCGACCCGAAAGTTCAGGATATCTGGTGGGGCAAGCGCAAGAACTGCCCGAATTCTGGTCCGCAACCGCCCGAGAAGAATGAGCCGGGGCCCTGGTATCGCGCGCGACCGCTCAACGGCGCCTGGGCCACCGCGCCCTATCTGCACAACGGATCGGTGCCCTCGCTCTACTGGATGCTGAGCCCCGCGGCCGAACGCCCCAAATCGTTCTGCATGGGCGGTGGCCGCGACTACGATCCGAAGCAGGTCGGCTTTGCGGTCACCGACGGCGAGAGCTGCAAGACCGGTCAGTCTCGCTTCTCGACGCGAGCCGCTGATGGCACCGACTTGTTCGGCAACAGCAATGCCGGCCATTCGTTCGATGGCACGCCGGGCCCCGGCAAGGACGGCACCATCGGCCGCGTGCTCAAGGAGCAAGAGCGCTACGATCTGATCGAGTATCTGAAGACGCTGTGAGTTGCTTCTTCACCTGGGGCGAGGGAGAAGACCGCCACTTCACTTGAACAATGGCGTGCCCGGCACGAAGGCGTCGAACGCCGCCCAGAACTGGGAGCGGTAGCGGTCCTGCTCCTGGAGGATCTCGTGCTTGGAGCCGGCGATCACCAGATGCGAGCCCGCGCGCAAATGGTAGGCGAACTCCTCGATCGCCGCGGTCGAGACCACGGCGTCGTTGGAGGCCGCCAGCATCAGGATCGGCTGGCGGATCTCGGAGGGGTAATGGATGCCCTTGAAGGTGTGCATGGCGCGGAAGGCGGTATCGGCCCAGGCCACCGTGGGGGATGCCAGGCCCAGCGTCGGGTCCTCCTCCAGGATCGCGGCGTTGCGCGCATAGCGCACCGGATCGCTGGTCAGCGGATTGTTGATGAAAGGTGACAACCCAGTGAGGTCATCGCTGCCGCCAGGAATGTATGCGCCGCCCCGTCCCAGCATGCGCATCGTCTTCAACAGTGCCCGCACCGGAAACGAGGTGGAGCGACCGGGCAGGTCGATCATCGGCGCCGACAGCACCATGCGATCGAACCACCGCTTGCCCGCATGTGCGAGCCGCAACAGCACCGCGCCGCCCATGGAATGGGCCAGCGCGAAGAACGGCGGCGGACAATCCGGCAGCACCACCTGCTGCACGAAAGCCTCGACGTCGATCTCGTAGTCCGAGAAGTTGCGCACATAGCCCTTGCGCGGATCGCGCAGCCGCCGCGCGGAGTGCCCCTGCCCGCGCCAGTCGATCATTGCCACCGCAAAGCCACGGTCGCGCAAATCGCGCACGGTCTCGAAATATTTCTCGATCTGTTCGCTGCGGCCGGTGAAGACGCAGACCGTGCCCTTGCGGTTTGCCGGCGGCGCCCAGCGCGCAAAGCGTAGCTCGACGCCATCCGAGGTCTTGATGGTGCCGCTGACGACGTCTTCGGGAACGGGGTTGGACGGAATCGAGACCAGCGTCATGAGAGTGCGTAGGCGCCAAGTGCAGCAAATCAAGGGGCGGGAGCGCCGAAAAGGCGCTTGTTTCCGCCCTCTTGAACGCCGTCTGGACCCACCCATATCATCTCAGTGCAGGCCGCTACCAGTGTTTCGAAACCGGAACATCAGGCTGCACACAGACTAAAGCCCGGCCCGATTGGCGGGCGGGTTACCAAAACAGTCGCTCAATGGAGGACTTGACCATGCGTACCTACGATCTCACCCCGTTCTATCGTTCCACCGTCGGCTTCGACCGCCTCTTCAACCTGCTCGACCAAGCAGGCACGGACGGCAGCCCCGGCTACCCCCCCTACAACATCGAGCGCACCGGCGAGAACGCCTACCGCATCACCGTTGCGGTCTCGGGCTTTGCCAAGGATGAGCTCTCCATCGTCGCGAAGGAAAACACGCTGACGATCAAGGGCGAGAAAGTCGCCAACGAGAACTCGAAATCCGAAGTGCTCTATCGCGGCATCGCCGCCCGCGCCTTCGAGCGCGCCTTCCAGCTTGCCGACTTCGTGCAGGTGAAGGACGCTTCGCTCGAGAACGGCCTGCTTCATGTCGACCTTGTACGCGAGATTCCCGAAGCCAAGAAGCCGCGCCAGATCGCGATCAACGCCGGCGCTGCCAAGGCGCAGGTGATCGAGAGCTCGGTCGCCGCGTAAAGCGCGTATCAACTTCCAGGTTACGAAAACGCCTCGGTGCCCCCGGGGCGTTTTTTCGTTCTTACATCGCCGCTCGCCCTGCCGCCGTCCGGGCTTGCGCAAAGGCGACACCACTTTGCTGAATTGCCCGATTGGATGGTTGCAGCGCATCACGGGCCGGTGAGCCGACGTAACGCTGCCGCCTGACACTCCGTATTTTGTGTGCCGAGCCCAAAACAAGACGGAGAACGATCATGACTTTCTGGCGCAGCCTTTTCGTCGCCGCGAGCCTGCTGGCGGCCCCCATCAGCCTTGCCCATGCGCAGACCCCAACCGCGGTGAAAGCCAAGAACGTCGTGCTGGTGCATGGCGCCTGGGCCGACGGTTCAAGTTGGTCGGAGGTGATCCCGATCCTCCAGGCTGCCGGCCTCAACGTCACTGCCGTGCAGAATCCGCTGGGCTCGCTCGCCGAGTCGGTCGAAGCGACCAAGCGTGTGCTGGCCGAGCAGGATGGTCCGACCGTGCTGGTGGCGCATTCCTGGGGCGGCACCGTGATCAGCCAGGTCGGCACCGACCCGAAGGTTACCGGCCTCGTCTACATCGCCGCACGCGCCCCCGATGCCAACGAGGACTTTGTCGCGCTGTCGAAGCAGTTTCCGACGGGCCCTGCGCGTGCCGGCATCGTCGAGCACGACGGCTACACCAAGCTGTCCGAAGACGCGTTCCTTAAATATTTCGCCAACGGCGTGAAGCCGGAGCAGGCGAAGGAGCTCTACGCCGTGCAATGGCCGACGGCCGCCTCGATATTCGCCGGTCGCACCACGGAAGCCGCCTGGCACTCCAAGCCGAGCTGGTACGCGGTGTCGAAGAAGGACGGCACCATCAATCCCGATTTCGAACGCTTCCTCGCCAAACGCATGAACGCCACCACGATCGAGCTCGACGCCGGCCACCTCTCGCTGGTGTCGCATCCGAAGGAAGTTGCGAATTTGATCCTGGAGGCGGCGGGGTATCCGCGGAGCTGAGCCGCGATTGCGGAAACACAAAAGGCGCCTGAGATCTCAGGCGCCTTTTGTGTTGCCCAGCTCTCTCCTCATTGTCGTCCCGGCGAAGGCCGGGACGACACCGATGGTTTGGCTGGCGCCTGCGCCTCCAACTCGCGCTAATCCAATCCTTGCGCCGCCGGCATCTCCTGCGTCGGCAGGATCGTGACGGCCGGCTTGGCCTGGCCGACGGTCGGCGCAGCCTCCGCGGGCTTGGCTTGCACGGCCGCCGTCTGCTGTGCGGGTTGAGCCTGAGGAGCCTGCTCGGCGGGCTTGGCGGCCACCACCGGCGTCTCGGCGCGCTGCGGAGCCGCCTTGGGCAGCGGCACAGTGCGGCTGGCGACATGCGGGATCGAGGCAGGCGGGCGCGGCGGGCCGCCGCGAACCATGGTCGGCGGCGGCAGCGCGCTTTGCGGCCGGTAAGGTGCAACCGTCGGCTCCTCATAAGCGGGGGCCATGCCATAGGCGTCGGCGGCCGGCATGAAACGGATGATCCGGCCGTCGCGAGCGTCGATCACAAGCCGGCCGTCATCACCACGACGGTCGATCACCGCAATGGTGTAGACCGCGCCACGCAGGCGCGGGATGCCGAGCGGCGAGAAGCCGTTGTCGCGCAGGACCGCGTAGACCTCGATGGCCGGCAGTAGCGCCGGCCCCACGCCGCGTTCCTCATAGCCATAGCGGTAGCCGTAGCGCGGCGGCGGAGGCGCAGCCTCCGGCGGCGCGTAGGGGCCGTCGAAATCCGAGACGGCGATATAGGCCCCGCGCGCGGTTCCTTTCGCCGGCACCTGGGCCTCCGCGGCATTTGCTACCAGCGCCAGCGCGGCGGCGGCCACACATCCTGTGAAAAACTTCATGGTCGACACGCTCCTGTCAGGCCCCTCATGGCCTGGCGCTCTTTCGCTTTTGACGGCGTGGCGCACGTTCCGAAGGGGCGATCCGAAGCTTCATTGGGGATTTCGGCGCCGCTTGGGCCGGATCAGGGCGCGTTTGCTTCAAAACCGGGGCGCGCAACTTTTGGAAAGCGATCGATTGACATATGAGGAATCGGGACTTCCGCGCGCTTGTGTGATAGACAAAAATTTGGCAAGGTGACGTTTAGGACAGGAAGACTGTCTCAATTTTGCTTGCGGTTCCGGCATACGGATTGCAACGAAAGTCGGGTGCTTCCGAGCACCATAAGGCAACAGGAAAAGCCGTTCTCGGGGACGAAGAACGCCTTGGCCTGAATTTAAGAAAATGCGGCTCGCAGCGGACGAGCGGTGACCCAGAGGCGGGTGCCGCGGAACGCCCAAGGTGCGCCGAAGATGGCGGTGAGGCAGCTTGCCGCATGGAGAGGATTGGAACAATGAACGGGTCGCAATTCGAGAGCGGAAACATCGTGGCAGAAGAGCTGTCGGCGACGGTCGCCTCGAAAACGACCGACCCGATTCAGGAACATAATTCGCGCCCCAAAGCCGAAGGCCTGTACGACCCGAGCCTGGAGAAGGATAGCTGCGGCGTCGGCTTCATCGCCAACATCAAGGGCAAGAAGTCGCACGAGATCGTCTCGGACGCGCTGAGCATCCTCTGCAACCTCGAGCATCGCGGCGCTGTCGGCGCCGATCCGCGCGCCGGTGACGGCGCCGGCATCCTGGTGCAGATCCCGCACGCCTTCTTCAGCCGCAAGGCCAAGGAGAACAA
>NZ_JAKLUA010000069.1 GCF_022012435.1 Bradyrhizobium zhengyangense | reverse complement strand
TTGAGACGATAGTGGTAGCACTGGAGAGCCCCGTCCTGAGAATCGAGGTGTTGCAACCCTCACTCAGGAAGGAGCTCTCCATGAGCGATACCAACACAGTCAGTCCGCTGCGTCAGCGTATGATCGAAGACATGGCTGGGCGCAAGCTCAACCCGCACACTTAGCGTGGCCACATTTACAGTTGCAAGCGGTTCGCCGCCTGGCTCAAACGCTCGCCCGATACGGCGACGGCCGACGAGGTGCGCCGATTTCAGCTGCACCTGATCGAGAGCGGGATGAGCATCTGCAACCGCAATCGGATCATGACCGGGGTGCGGTTCTTGTTCCGCGTCACGCTACGTCGTCACGATCTGGCGGCCGAGGTCTGGCACATCAAGGAGCCCGAGAAGCTGCCGCCGGTGCTGAGCCCCGAGGAGGTCAAGCGTGTCCTGACCATGGCGACGAGCCTGAAGGCGCGGGCGATGCTGACCCTGGCCTATGGTTGCGGATTGCGCGCCAGCGAGGTGGTGCGGCTGCGGGCGGGCGACATCGACAGCGAGCAAAAGATCATCCGCATTGTGCAGTCGAAGGGCCGCAAGGACCGGCACGTGATGCTGCCGCCAGAGGTCCTGAAGCTGTTGCGGCAATGGTGGAAGGCGGGGCCGAGCGCGTCCAACAACGGCGTCGCGCCCGAACAGCGCTGGCTGTTTCCCGGTCGCAGTCAACGTCAGCCACTGACCACGCGTCAGTTCAGCCGGTTGTTCAAGGAGGCCGCCAAAGCCGCGGGGCTGCGCAAGACGGTCTCGCTGCATTCGCTTCGCCACAGCTTCGCGACCCACCTGCTCGAGCGCGGCAGGGACATTCGCGTGATCCAGGCGTTGCTCGGACATTCCAAGCTTGAGACGACAGCCCGCTACAGTCGCGTGGCGATCGGACTGATTGCCAAGATCGAGAGCCCGCTCGAGGGCCTAAGCGCGCCGCGCCGCCGCCGGCGACAGCGAGACAGTGAGGAGCCGCCAGCGCCGTAGCGCCGCCGGCCGTGGCTCGGCCAGTTCTGGAGGTCGCGGACATCCTCCGCGATCACGGCTCTGCTTGGCGTGACGCCAATCAGGGGCATGTGAGCCTCGGGCAATTGAAGGTGATGAATGCGATCGAGCGCTGTCGCACGGCGGCGCTCGGCGGCCATGTCGCACGCTGCGAGAGCGCGGCGTGCGGCCATACCGAGGTCGCCTACAACTCCTGCGGCAACCGGCATTGTCCGAAGTGCCAGGGTGCGGCGTCACGCCGATGGCTGGCCGACCGCGAAGCGGAGCTGTTGCCGGTGCCGTATTTTCACGTCGTCTACACGCTGCCCAGCGAGTTGCGTGACATCGCCTACCAGAACAAGCGCGTGATCTATAATCTGCTGATGAAGGCAGCGGCCGAGACGACGCTCGCCATCGCAAGCGATCCCAAGCGCCTCGGCGCCCGCATCGGTATCACGGCCGTGCTGCACACCTGGGGCTCGGCGCTCACCCATCATCCGCACGTGCATATGATCGTGCCGGGTGGAGGGCTCTCGCTCGATAACACGCGATGGATCGCCGCGCGCTCCAATTTCCTCGTCCATGTCAACGTGCTGGCGCGCCTGTTCCAGGGCAAAATGCTGGCGATGCTCGTGCATGCGCACGACGCCGGCGAGCTAAAGTTCTTCAATACCCATGCCGGACTCACCGACAAGACAACGTTCAAGCGCTTCATCGCCCCGCTGCGGCGCATCAAGTGGGTGGTCTATTGCAAGGCCCCGTTCGCGGGGCCCGCGCAGGTGCTGCGTTATCTGTCCCGTTACACCCATCGTGTCGCCATCTCCAACCGCCGCCTCGTTGCAGCCGACGACGAAGCGATTGCGTTCCGCTGGAAGGACTATCGCCTCAACGGCGCCAACCGCTGGAAGACGATGCGGCTTCACCCGCACGAGTTCATCAGGCGGTTCCTGCTGCACGTGCTGCCCAAGGGCTTCCACCGCATCCGCCACTACGGGCTCTTTGCCAACGCCAACCGCGCCCAGAGCATCGCGACAGCCCGCGCACTCCTCAACGTCGCCCCGCCGGCCGCCGACCCGCAAGAGCAGCCGGATATCGCGACGGACACGCCACGTGTGCTGCCGTGCCCATGCCCGCGCTGTGGCGCCCGCATGATCGTGATCGAGGTGTTCGCCCGCGGCTGCCAGCCAAGCTGGCGGCCGACAATGATCAGGATCGACACGTCATGACCAAGACCTCCTGTGAGCGTTGCTGTTGTCCTGCTCCGATGCGCTGGCTAAATGCTGGCGGCGATCTCGCTCA
>NZ_JAKLUA010000068.1 GCF_022012435.1 Bradyrhizobium zhengyangense | reverse complement strand
TGTCAAACGCCATCCGGAACTGCCCCCTTTGCGTCATGAAGAACTGCCCCCACCATCTGGGTTATGATCTCGGTTGAAGGTTGTTTCCGCCGGTGACGGGCCGGAGGGAGGCGGAGCCGACCGGAGGGCCGTCACCGGCGGGCGGCGGCTGGATGAGGCCGCTCTTGCGCTTGGCGCGGAGCCGGTAACTGTCGCCGCGGATAGTCAGCACGTGGCTGTGGTGCAGGAGCCGGTCGAGGATCGCGGTGGCGACCACCGGATCGGCGAACACGGTGCCCCATTCAGCAACGCTGCGGTTCGACGTGATCAGCATGGCGCCGGTTTCGTAGCGCCGGCTGACCAGTTGGAAGAACAGGTGCGCCGCGTCAGGTTCCAGCGGCAGGTAGCCGAGTTCATCGACGATCAGTAGCTTTGGCTTTGACAGCGCGAGCAGTTTCTCGTCCAGGCGCCGCTCGCCATGCGCCTTGGCAAGGCCAGCGACGAGCGTCGTCGCCGTGGTGAACTGCACTGTGTACCCGGCCAGGATTGCTTCTCGCCCCAGCGCGATCGACAAGTGCGTCTTGCCAACGCCGGGCGGCCCGAGCAGCAGCACGTTCTCTCCGTTGGCGATCCAACGTGACGCGGCCAGGTCGCGGATCTGCTTCGGATCGATCGACGGCTGCGCCTCGAAGTCGAAGCCCGCAAGCTCCTTCACTGCCGGGAAGTGTGCAAGTTTCAGAGCCATGTCGATGCGGCGATGATCTTTGCGCGCGATCTCACGTTCGCACAGCAGGATCAGCGTCTCACGCGCCGACAGGTTTGCGCGTGCCGCCTCGTCGAGCAAATTGTCGAGCTGGTCGCGGATGCCGGAGAGCTGCAATCGCGCCAGCATGGCATCGAGGGGATCAGTCGGTACTTCGGTTGCCTTCTTTGCGCGCGTCATCAGAAGCGTCCCCCGATCACGGCTTCATATTCGGCAAGAGGACGCAACAACGAGGGCGGTGGAGACAACCCGGGCGCCGTCGCAATCTCCGGTCGGCGGACCGCGCCATTGCGTCCAGCAACACCGTCGAGATGGGCGGGATCGACGATCCGCAGCCGGCGCCCCTCCGATTGCTTGTGGACCGCCACCTGGTGCAGTCCATGGCGGATCCGCACTTCGCCGGCCGCGACCGTTACCGCCACGCGCTCACCAATCAGGCGCCACGGCACCGAGTAACTGTTCGTGTCGATCTCGATGGCGCAATCGTTGCCGACGACCCGGGTTAGTTCGCGCAATGATCCGAACGACGGCTGCCCACCGAGCGGTTTCAACCGGTGTGCCTCGTCACGCGCGAAGCGAACGATCGGAGCCTCGCCGGTCGTGCCGTGGATACGTACGTTCGCAACCTTACGTTCCCACTCTGCGAGATGCGCCTCGAATGCCTCCCAGCTTGGGAAGGAATGCCCCGCGATCGCGTTCTTCTTCACGTAGCCGACGCCATTCTCCGTCTTGCCCTTGGTGCGTGCCCGATATGGCGCGCAGGCGCGTGGACGGAAGCCCCAATGCTTCGCAAACGCGATGAGCTTGTCGTTAAACTGAACCGACCGGCTCACCGCGTCGTGGCGCACCACGAGCGCGCGTGGATTGTCCATCAGCACTTCCTCCGGCACGCCACCGAAGGTCGTAAATGCGCTCTCGAGACCGGCGAACCAGTGCTCTTGCTTCTCAGCCCGGAACGCCCGCACATGCAGTCGTCGCGAATGCCCGAGCGTCGCCACGAACACAAACGCCTTGATCTTCACCACGCCGATCTCGACCAGACGCTCGCCAAAATCGATCTGTAGCTGCCGGCCAGGGGGCGTCTCGAACCGCGTCGTCGCCAGTGCCTCCGCCTTCAGCGCCTGGCGATAGGGCTGCACGGCGCGTTGCAGCGTTCGCCGGCTGACTGCCACACCTTTTTCGGCCAACAAGTCCTGGCGCACCACATCCGCATTGCCGCGATGCCGAATGAGCCTCTCGCGCAGCCAACCCTCAAGGCCATCAAGCCGTTTCGGTCGCTCAGGCGATTTGAACGGCTTAACCCCGCCCGCCGCCACGTAGCCCTTCACCGTGTGATGGCTGCAGCCCAGCTCGCGCGCAATCCGCTTCAGACCCCACCCGCACGCCCTCAGGCGCAACATCTCCGCCACGTCATCCGGCGTCTTCATCACCTGCCCCCGTGGATCACTCCACCGCGAGCCTCTAGTGATTCGTTCCTCTTTCATTCGCTCTCTCCTCGGCTATCCAAGGAGGGGGCAATTCCTCATGACGCCGAGGGGGCAGTTTTCCATGGCGCGCGACA
>NZ_JAKLUA010000067.1 GCF_022012435.1 Bradyrhizobium zhengyangense | reverse complement strand
GCGGTCGACGCACTGAATGATGCCTTGGCCGCCGCCACTGGCGGGCTATCGGTCTGACGGTACTTCATGTAGAGCCTCATCTGGTGATCTGTGATGTGTCGGCCGGGCACGCGAGTGATTCCTCTTGGCGGAAGAACCACTTGCATAACCCCGCCGGCCGCGATCACCAGTCGGCGCGGTCCTCCTCGGGATCGCGCCGACGCTGGGCTCGTAACTCCGGTCGGGCTACGCCCTCCCTACGTCACGAGCCCAGCGAAACTCTCTCACCTTGATTGACGCTGCCTTCCATCCTGATCGCCGCGCGACAAACGCGCGATAATCCATTCATAATCCCGAAAAAAGGCCGCCGCCGGTTGAGATCAGCGACGGCTCCAACGTGTGAGTTTTTTCGATGATATTTTGCGCTAGCCGAGATCCATGATGATCGTGCGCGGTTAATGGCAGTTTAAGCGTCTACAATTGCAGCGGGAACTTGAGGGACAAAACTGAGCCATGAGATGTACAGAAGACAATTGCTCGTGCCCGCATGATCCATGTTACTAGCCGGGCGCGGACGGGTCCGCGCCCCCGCGCGTCGATGGGTCCCGGCCCCCCAACTCAGCCCCAAGCCCGGGACCGTCGTTTTGGCTATCGAAATTGGTCAAGTGGATCGTCAATCGCGCAACAAATTGCGCCACTTCTTTGCCCGCTATCCTCTGACGCAGGCGCGCGGCGCTCGCTTGCCCGCGTTGCGCACGCGCGAAGCTTCAGGCGAGAACGTCAAGTGCGGACGATCTCCAAGATGCACACATTTAACGTGTGAGGGTGCGGCAAGAGCAGCGACATTGCAGGCTGGCGGCTGCAAGGATTTCAGGCCAAGGCTCCGCGCGGCTTATCGACTGAAGATTCTAGAGGCCGAAGACGAGCAAGGAGAATAGCACGGTCGAAAAAATGCCTAACCCCACGATGCTAAACCTTGAATATGATGTCCACCATCATGGCACCCCCGTCTTCCACGACCAGACGGTAATACATTATGGGCTCGGTGTGATGTGCAGTTTGTGCCAGAGAACATCCGCTCGGACGGCCTACCAGGCCATGGAAGCGACGGCATCAGGCCAATAGCGGCAAGCGCCCACGTCAAAAGAATGACAGACCAACGTGCGGTCGCGTGCCAATTTAATGCTCCCTGCCTGTCGGAGGCGTCAGCGCGTTGAGCGTTCTCACACCATCGTCACAGGGCCAGCTTGGCTCATGTCCGCCTGCCTCTCGCCTGTAAACCTCACGCCAGCATGTTTTCGATCATCTCAGCCAGACTTTGCATCTGGAATGGCTTCTGAAGCGCTGCATGATGTTGGTACCCGTCGGGCAGACCGTTGGATCCGTAACCACTTGCGAAAAAGAACGGCAGGTTGCGAGCTATTAGCAGATCAGCGACGGGTGTGACGCGCTCACCAGCGAGGCTGACGTCGAGGACTGCGAAGTCCGCGTCGACATTCGCGGCGAGCCGGAGAGCCTCGTCAATCGACCCCGCCTCTGCGACGACCTTGTGGCCCAACTCATCGAGCATGTCCGCTATCATCATGCGGATAAGAACTTCATCCTCGACGAGGAGGACCGAGCTGCCGGATGCCATGTCTTACCTTTTGGGAGATGCTGAACATCAAAACCCGCGATCGAACCAAAGTTCTCTGCGGAGCACGACATCCAGGGCTGGTACGTTGCGCCAGCCCACATTGGTGCACTATTGCACCTTGGGACAGCGTAGAAATACGGGTCCGCGTCGGGTTAAAAGTTGACGCACCTGATGGCGGCGCGACCGAAAGATGAAGTCAGCGTGTGCTGAATAAACGAACCCAAAAAAGCCAGCTCAAGGAGCGGCTGGTCCTGCATCGCGCAGAAGCAAAGGGGACGCGGAGTATATGCGCTGCAGTCTCTCCAAGGCAGCGCGAGTATGAAACAGAGTCTGTTAGTCGCCTGTTTCTTCGATCTCTTCGATCGCCCGAGTCAAAAGCTGGATGGCGGCGTCAGCGCTAGGCTTGTGAGCACTTCCCATGCCGGACCCTTCCCATCACTTACTCAGCAATGCCTCACTACTACAGTTGCTACCGACAGCATACACACGCGGTAGTATAAATGAGGATTTCAGAATGTCCACTTTGAGTCATCCACTTCGATTTTGGCACGTCGCCGCTATGTCCGGTCTGGCCTCGACTGCTGACGTAGCGGACGCCATTGCGATCTTCGCCTTCGGGCCATTGCACAAAGTCGCTGCGCTCCAGCCCGCTGCGCGGGAGCAAGAGCCGAGAGGGCGGTAGCCAGTTGAGACGATAGTGGTAGCACTGGAGAGCCCCGTCCTGAGAATCGAGGTGTTGCAACCCTCACTCAGGAAGGAGCTC
>NZ_JAKLUA010000066.1 GCF_022012435.1 Bradyrhizobium zhengyangense | reverse complement strand
GAATCAACGGGCCTCCGCCTCAACCAACCATGCCCGCCGTACGTCACGCCATCGTCGATCTCATCCTTCGGCCGCCGCCCCAGCAGTGCCCATATTGCCGAAAGCAAATCCTTGAAAAACAGCGGCGAAAACACATTCTGCCAAAGTAGTGCTAATGTGGCAGAAGGCTACCCCTTACCTCGTTCTGGCCACGAGCGGATCGTCCAAGAGAGTTGTTCCAGAGCGCTGCGAGCGACGCTTTTTAGAGGCCGTAATCAGCTGTTTCCTGGTGCGCTTGGCATAAGTTGGCAATTGATACTTTGAGCGATGGCGGCCGGCGGTGCGCAACTCAGCGTCCGTGAGGTCGCTGTCGGCGCCTTCGGTAAAGCCGCCGTGACGAAATGATGTGAAGGAAAGCTCGTCGCGAAGCCCCGCTGCGGAGATGATCTTCTTGACCACGAAGCGGAGATAACGAAGATCTTTGCGTTGGGTAATCCATGGGAGCTGAATGTTCGATCTTCGATGGGGATGATCGCGCCGGAAAGCCAATCCGGAAGTCCCCCTTTCTTTGATAGCGTCGAGTTCTGTCATTAATTCGGGGAAAAGCGGCACTCCACTTTCGTCGAAGAGAGGCCACCATGCTTCTTCGCCATTCTTTGGATGTACAATTCTCACACTATCTGGTCGTCCCTCCGGGCGATAGTGCGCTATTTCGAAGGCTCCGAACACATGTTCTTCGCGCTGTAGCCACTCCCAGCTGAGCAGCGCGGCTGTCCCGATCGAGTGAAAGCCGAGCTTCTTGGCTGCGCGCCTAAACGCGACAAGCTCGTCCCAGTTAGCAGTGGGCGTTTCCCGCGCTGGTTGGCCAGGGGCTCGAGACTTTAGACCCATTCGGGAGAATGGGTTCATTTCGGGGACCTTTGCCTCGTGGGCGCGCTGCCCAACAAACCAAGCGCGCCTGCAAGCCGTCATGGCCGCATTTGCGAAGCGCCGACGTTCGCGCTTGACAGTGTTGCCGTCCGCTTCCTTGCGTTCTACGACCAGCAACTTCGCATAGACGGCGTCGACAAATCCTCTGGTGAAGGTTGAAATCTGTTTCGAGCCCGCCCGACTGCCATCCTTCAGCTCGTGGTTAGCAAAGAGTGCCAATCCTTGATCGTAGAGTCGTTGCGTTTTGTGATCGACTTCTTTCCACTTCTGGTGCGTTTTGAAAATCCATACGAGCCAATCGAAAGTGCCAGATACAGGCGAAGCCGGAGACATGTCGGTTAGGCCCCCGGAACGCCAGCTGTCAAAAGCGGGTAACAGGACATTCTTGACTCGGTCTTGAGCCACCGCAAGATCCTCGCCGAGGGCTTCGGATGCGATGGTGCAGCCTTGGTTTCGCGCCCAGGTGGGCGGCTCGAAAAAGTACGCCCAGCCGCCACGTTTCAATGCCTTTCGCCGACAGTAACGGGGAAGTATCGATGTGGTGTGAGGCATCTTCATACGAGCGAGGCCAAGTCTTGTCCGTCTGAATTATCCGTGATCGTGGTCCCGTGCGGTGAGGCAAAGTGATCAATGGCCGCTCTCGACCAAACTGGCTGTCGTGAGCGACCAGTTCCATGATAACAGCTCGGGCGAGGCGCTTCCCCACGGGCGACTGCGCGTGCAAGTTCGGCTGTGTCGCGGTAATCTAAATAGGCTGCGACCATATCCGCCCGCATAACTGCGGGCCATGTGCCGACTGGTGGGTAACGAGCAGGAAGTGCAAGGCGGGACGCCATTAGTCTCCATCCGATCATATAAATCGCTACCGTCTAAGCGTTCATGATTCTTCGCAATCGTCGCTCGCTGGTGCATGCGTAATGATGCGCAATTATCTGTCTCGGTGTGCGCCACGCCAGGCTCGACTAGCTCTAGCCAACAAACTGCTCGAATCCGAACCCGAAAATTGACTGAGAAACAAGGGACGACGATAGCTGGTGCGGCAATCGGCTGGCCTGGAGCGAAATTGGGTTGGAATGTACGAGCGGCTAGATCGGACCGGTGAAGCGCTCGGAACCAAGCGGCGAAAGCGGACACTTAGCTTGAGAGCTGCTGGGGAAAGTATGATCGAAATCGACCGCAAGACAGCTCAACAGGTGGTCATCTGCTCTGATTTCTCTTCGGCGGGGTGGTGTGTGCCCACTGGTCGAGAGGCACCTGACTCCCTTTAGCCATGAGGCCTTATTCCGACAATCTGTCGTTAAACTCGCCCGGAAAGCCGGGTTAGGAGCTCCAATTGTCGGAATGGCAAGCACATCCGAATCCGACGGCAGACGGCGTCGCTGCGTAGGTGAGCTAGCCTGTGATCTGTCGCGGTTGCGAGGAAAATTCAGTTCCGCCTCTTCCGTTTGAGCGCGTGCGGCGTTCGCCGCAGCGGGCTCTCGTGAACCGAGCCGCTTTGCGTCTGTCAAACGCCATCCGGAACTGCCCCCTTTGCGTCATGAAGAACTGCCCCCACCATCTGGGTTATGATCTCGGTTGA
>NZ_JAKLUA010000065.1 GCF_022012435.1 Bradyrhizobium zhengyangense | reverse complement strand
GATTGAACGAACCCGCTACGCGGCAGTAGGGGGCAAACCTGCTGAACTGAGGTGTCCTGTCTGAGAGGATGTTGGTCTTCGCACCACCCCTCTCAAGACAGGAGACCCAGATGGCTACGATGAGCCCTCTTCGGCAGCGCATGATCGAGGACATGACGGTCCGCAATCTGTCGCCGTCGACTCAACAATCCTATATCTATGCGATCGCAAAGTTTAGCCGCCATTTCGGCTATGCCCCGGACCGGTTGAGTTTCGAGCAGGTCCGCGCCTACCAACTACATCTCATCGGCCAAAAGCGCTCGTGGTCCCACATCAATCAGGTGGCCTGCGCGCTGCGGTTCTTCTACGGCGTCACACTCGGGCAGACGGAGGCATTCGAGCGGATCATTGGTGGCCAGAAGCCCGACAAGCTCCCGCTCGTGCTTAGTGCCGAAGAGATCGAGCGCTTCCTGGACGCGGTTACAGGGGTGCGCAATCGCGTCGTGCTGGCGACGGCTTATGCGGCTGGCTTACGGGTTAGTGAAGTCGTCCGCCTGAAGGTGAGCTCGATCGACAGCAAGCGAATGTTGATCCACATCGAGAACGGTAAGGGCGGCAGGGATCGTTACGCGATGCTTTCTCCGCGACTGCTGGAGATTCTGCGTACGTACTGGATGCGAGCCCGACCGGGGCTGTGGCTATTTCCAGGCCAAGACCCAAGTGAACATGTCAGCGTCCGCTGCGTCCAGGCGGCCTGCCGCGCCGCCCGCCGCCGCGCTCGGCTTGCCAAGCCGATTACTGTCCATACGCTCCGGCACTCGTTTGCGACCCATCTCCTGGAAAGCGGGATCGACATTCGCATCATTCAAGTTCTGCTCGGACATGCCGACCTGGGATCGACCGCGCGCTACGCTCAGGTTGCGACCAACCTGCTCGCCCGCACGACCAGCCCATTCGATGGACTCTCCGTCAGGGTGATCCCACCCGACTGAGCTGCGCATATGCGCCCCGTGCTCGAGGTGGCGGACATCCTCCGCCGCCACGGCGGCGCCTTCCGTGCCGCGCAGGGTCCTCGGCTGTCCTCCGATCAGCGCCGTGTGATGGCGGCCATCGAGGCGTGTCGCACAGCGACGCTCGGCGGCCACGTCGAGCGGTGCGACGACTGCGGCCTGGTCCGCGTCGCCTATAACAGCTGTCGCGATCGGCACTGTCCAAAGTGCCAAGCGCTCGCGCGCGCCCAATGGCTCGCCGAGCGCCAGGCCGACCTGCTGCCGGTCCCCTATTTCCATGTCGTCTTCACCGTGCCGGCGCCGGTGGCCGCCATCGCGCTGCAGAACAAGACGGCGGTCTACGACATCCTGCTCAAGGCAGCAGCCGAGACGATCCGTCTCATCAGCGCCGACCCGAAGCATCTCGGTGCCGAGACCGGGATGATCGCCATTCTCCATACCTGGGGCCAGACCCTGACGCATCATCCGCATGCCCATTGCCTCGTGCCAGGCGGCGGGATCGCCCCTGATGGAAGCTGGGTTCATTGTCGCCCCGGCTTCTTCCTTCCCGTTCGCGTCCTGTCACGATTGTATCGTCGGCTGTTCCTGGAGCGCCTGCAGGCGGCGTTCAATGGCACCAAGCTCCAGTTCTTCGGCCATCTCGCGCACCTCGTCGAGCCAGCGGCATTCGCCCGCCATCTAACCGCCCTCCGCAAGGTCGAGTGGGTCGTCTACGCCAAGCGTCCCTTCGGCGGACCAGAACAGGTTCTGGCCTATCTCGGGCGCTACACCCATCGCGTTGCAATCGCCAACGGCCGGCTCCTTACCTGTGACCAGGGCCACGTCCGCTTCCGGTGGAAGGATTATCGCGCTGGCAACAGATCCAAAGTGATGACGCTCGACACTGAGGAGTTCCTTCGTCGCTTTCTGCTCCACGTATTGCCGAAGGGGTTTCGCCGCATCCGTCATTTTGGCTTCCTGGCGAACGCCTGCCGCGTCGCCAAACTCGCGCGCATCCGAGCGGCGCTAAAGGCGCCAGAGCCGCCTCCGCCTGCCGAAGCTGTCGACTATCGTGAGCGCTGCGCCATCCTCATTGGTCACCGCCTCGACTTGTGCCCCATCTGCGGAGGCCGCATGGTCGAGATTGGGCCTGTGCCGCGTGCGCAAACGCCGCGACGCGCAGCACCTCGCTGCGATACATCATGACCGACTACCTCGACTTGTTCGCTCCCACTGCAGGCATCGCCATGCCGACGTTCTCCGTCGGAACGATCAAGCACGCTCACAACGCGCGGCGAACGGGCGATAGTCAGCCGCTTGGGCTTGACGCGCCGTTCGACGCTATCGACGCCGGCATCCTCTGCTGCCAATATCAACGGCAATCTGCGGCCACACTCGCTCGCGGGCCCGACATCGGGTCAATCGCGCCTACCGGCGCCTAGATCGAGCCCCCATAGGTCCTCGCTCACAAGACGCGGCTTCGTTCAATCCAGCTTCAAATAGGTCCCGCGCTGGACTTGCGGCGAGATCTGCGACGCGGGACCTATTTGAACCCTCCAGTATTCCGA
>NZ_JAKLUA010000064.1 GCF_022012435.1 Bradyrhizobium zhengyangense | reverse complement strand
CTTCGTAAGCATCCGGTGAGGACCGCGTAGCGGTCACTCAGGCAGCCTGATTGGCTTGCTTGTTCCGGTCACGCCAATTCCAGGGCAGAAGTTCGTCGAGCCGTTGGACCGGATGTGCAGCAATGCGTGCCAGGACGTCGGCGAGCCAGGCTTGCGGATCCACATCGTTCATTTTGGCTGTTACGATCAGGCTGTACATCATCGCGGCACGGTCGCCGCCGCGGTCGGAGCCACAGAACAGCCAGGACTTCCGCCCAAGGGCGATGCCGCGCAGGGCTCGTTCGGCGGCGTTGTTCGACAGGCAGATGCGGCCATCGTTGAGGAAGCGGGTGAACGAGCCCCAGCGCTTGAGCATATAGTCCATCGCCTTGGCAACGTCGTTGCGCCGAGATAGCTTGGCGCGTTGCTCACGCATCCAAGCTTCCAGAGCGGCGACCAGCGGCGCGCTGCGCTCCTGGCGCACGGCCCGGCGCCGCTCAGGCGTCTCGCCGTTGATGCCGCGCTCGATCTCGAACAGGGCATCGATCCGGCGGACTGCTTCCAGTGCCAGCGGCGAGATCACCGCAGGCTTTTTGCCCTGTACCTTGCGGCGCGCATTCTCCGCCAGATCAGCCATCACGAAGAACGGCCGTCTGGCATGGACCCAGCACGCGGCTTCCAGGATCGGACCTGCGTTGCGGCCCGGGTCGTAAAGCTTGCCATAGCCGCCATAGGCATCGGCCTGGAAGATGCCGCTATAGCCGGCCAGATGCGCCTGGGGATGCTCGCCGGCGCGATCGCGCGAGTAATAAAACACTGCCCCCGGTGGCGCCTGCCCGCCAAAAGGCTTGTCGTCGCGTACATAGACCCAGATGCGGCCGGTATCGGTCTTGCCTTTGGCCAGGACCGGCACCGTCGTGTCATCCCCGTGCAATCGCTCGGCCCTCAGCACATGGGCCTCGAGGCGCCGGAACAAGGGCGTCAGCGCAACTGTGCAGCCACCAACCTGGTCGGCGAGGGTCGACAGGCTGATCGGCACGCCTTCCTTGGCATAGCGTTCGGCCTGCCGGTTCAGCGGCTGGTGCTGGCCGAATTTCTCGAACAGCACCATCGCCAGCAAGCTGGGGCCGGCCCAACCACGGGCGATGACGTGGAAGGGCGCCGGGGCCTGGCTGATCTTCTCGCAATCACGGCAGCTGAACTTCTCCCGGACGTGCTGGATCACCTTCCAGGATTTCGGGATTACTTCCAGCGTCTCGGTGATGTCCTCCCCGAGCTTGGATAACCGCGCTCCGCCGCAACAAGCGCACGTCACCGGTCCCGGCACAAGCACCCGCTCGCGAGGCAGATGGTCCGGGAAGGGCTGGCGCGACGGCCGCTTGCGCGTGAACGAGGCCACCTTCGTCGTCTTGGCGGCGGCCATTTCAGCAGCAAGTTCGTCCTCAGTCGCAGAAGCCTCGAGCTCCTCCAACGTCAGTTCGAGCTGATCCAGCAGCCTTGCGGTACGCTCCGAGCGAGGGCCATGGCGATCACGGTTCAGCTTTTTGATCTGCAGCTTCAGGTGAGCGATCAGCGCCTGGTCGTCGGACTGCTGGGCGCGAACGCTGGCAAGTTCGGCCCGCGTCACCAGCAACGCCGCCTGCAGCGCCTCAATGTCTTCCGGCAGCTTCTCGGGACTGTCACCCATGCACCGATGGAATCACAAAAGCCGCGATTTGGCGCGGCCTTTTTGCAATCTCACAGGACTATTGCGCTGCTTATCCTGCGCTCTGCGGCCGCCAACTATGTTGCGGGTTGCGCCAGTCGATCGCCTCCAGCAAATAGCCCATCTGAGCTGCCGTCAGCGACACCACGCCGTCCACCGTCGCAGGCCAGATAAAGCGGCCACGGTCCAGTCGCTTGGCGTAGAGCGATAGCCCGACCCCATCGTGCCAAAGCGCCTTGATCAGTGTGCCGGCACGACCACGGAACACAAAGACGTCGCCGGCAAAAGGATCTCGCCCGAGGCCCTCCTGCACCAGCAATGCCAGACCCTGCATGCCCTTGCGCATGTCCGTGTGACCGGTTGCGATCCAGATTCTTGCCCCTGCCGCGATCGGGATCATCGCCGCTCCAGCAGATCCAACACGCGAGACAACGCGGTCATATCAACGCCGGCGTCCACGATCACGCGACAGGCCTTGCCGACGACAATCTCCATGCGTCCGCCCGCTGGCCCCGCCAAAGCTACTGGCGGCACCGCCGGTTGGTCCGGCATCACCATCGCCGGCACAAAGGCTGGCTGAAGTTGTTCGCTCGCCCGCGCTCCAAACGATCGTCGCCAAGTCAGCAGCAGCGAGCGCGAGATGCCGTATCGTCGTGCTGTCGACGAGACCGCGCGCGGTGCCTGCAAACTCTCCAGAACGATCTTGAGTTTCTCATCAGAGGTCCAGCGACGGCGACGGCCGGTCTCGACAACCTCAAACCGTTCAATCTGAGCACTGAACTTATTGCTGTCCATAAGGGCTGTTACACAGCACTCCTCTTAACCCGGCAAGACGGCCCTCACCGGAGGGAGAC
>NZ_JAKLUA010000063.1 GCF_022012435.1 Bradyrhizobium zhengyangense | reverse complement strand
GCTCCTGTCGCCGACGCCCCGCCGCTGGTGCCGGAAGCACCTGCCGCTGCACCTGCTGCCGCTCCCGCAAAAGAGATGACCACGGGCTCGCTGATCGACCAGACCCTGGAGCGTCCGTTGCGTCCGGGCGAGGTCTCGCTCGACGAGCTCGAGCGCGCCTTCCGCGAGACCGCGATCGAAGCACCCGCGCCGGTCGCCAAGGCCGAAGTGAAGGCCGAAGTGAAGGCCGAGCCGGCTCCTGCTACTGAGGCGCCTGCTGCAAAGGCGCCCAAGGAGAAGGCCGCGCCGAAGAAGTCGATGGCCGACGAGAATGCCGGCGAAGGCGCCAGCATCGCCAACCAGTCGATCCGCGTCAACGTGGACACGCTGGAGCATTTGATGACCATGGTCTCCGAGCTGGTCTTGACCCGCAACCAGCTCTTGGAGATCTCAAGGCGCAACGAGGACACCGAGTTCAAGGTGCCGCTGCAGCGCCTCTCCAACGTCACCGCCGAGCTGCAGGAAGGCGTCATGAAGACGCGCATGCAGCCGATCGGCAATGCCTGGCAGAAGCTGCCCCGCATCGTCCGCGACCTGTCGAGCGAACTCGGCAAGCAGATCGAGCTGGAGATGCACGGCGCCGACACCGAGCTCGACCGCCAGGTGCTCGACCTGATCAAGGACCCGCTCACCCATATGGTGCGCAACTCCGCCGATCATGGCCTGGAGACCCCCGCCGAGCGTCTTGCGAGCGGCAAGGGCGAGCAGGGCACCATCCGCCTGTCCGCCTATCACGAGGGCGGCCACATCATCATCTGCATCGCCGACAACGGCCGCGGCCTCAACACCGAGAAGATCAAGGCCAAGGCGCTCTCCTCAGGTCTCGTCAGCGAGGCTGAGCTGGAGAAGATGAGCGAAGCCCAGATCCACAAGTTCATCTTCGCGCCGGGCTTCTCCACCGCGGCCGCCATCACCTCGGTCTCGGGCCGCGGCGTCGGCATGGACGTGGTCCGCACCAATATCGACCAGATCGGCGGCACCATCGACATCAAGAGCGTCGCCGGTGAAGGCTCTTCCGTCACCATCAAGATCCCGCTGACGCTTGCGATCGTCTCGGCGCTGATCGTCGAGGCCGCCGGCGACCGCTTTGCGATCCCGCAGCTCTCGGTGGTCGAGCTGGTCCGCGCCCGCGCCAACTCGGAGCACCGCATCGAGCGTATCAAGGACACCGCCGTCCTTCGCCTGCGCAACAAGCTCTTGCCGCTGATCCATCTGAAGAAGCTGCTCAAGATCGACGACGGCGCGGCAAGCGATCCCGAGAACGGTTTTATCGTGGTCACGCAAGTCGGCAGCCAGACCTTCGGCATCGTCGTCGACGGCGTGTTCCACACCGAAGAGATCGTGGTCAAGCCGATGTCGACGAAACTGCGTCACATCGACATGTTCTCGGGCAATACCATCCTGGGCGATGGCGCCGTCATCATGATCATCGACCCCAACGGCATCGCCAAGGCGCTCGGCGCCGCCGGCTCCTCGGCCCATGACATGGCCGACGACAATGGTGCGCATCATATCGGCTCGGGCGAGCAGACCACCTCGCTCCTCGTCTTCCGCGCCGGCTCGTCCCAGCCCAAGGCGGTCCCGCTCGGGCTCGTCACCCGCCTGGAAGAGCTCCCGGCCGACAAGATCGAGTTCTCGAACGGCCGCTACATGGTGCAGTACCGCGAGCAGCTGATGCCGCTCGTCTCCATGGAGGGCGTCACCGTCGCCTCCCAGGGCGCCCAGCCGATCCTGGTGTTCGCCGATGACGGCCGCTCCATGGGCCTCGTCGTCGACGAGATCATCGACATCGTCGAGGAGCGCCTCAACATCGAGGTCGGCGGCTCGGCTTCCGGCATCCTCGGCTCGGCCGTGATCAAGGGCCAGGCCACCGAAGTGATCGACGTCGGCCACTTCCTGCCGATGGCGTTCGCCGACTGGTTCACCCGCAAGGAGATGAAGCCGTCGATGCACTCGCAGTCGGTGCTGCTGGTCGACGACAGTGCCTTCTTCCGCAACATGCTGGCACCCGTCCTCAAGGCCGCCGGCTACCGCGTCCGCACCGCGCCGACCGCGCAGGAGGGCCTCGCGGCCTTGCGTGCACAAACCTTCGACGTGGTCCTGACCGACATCGAGATGCCCGACATGAACGGGTTCGAGTTTGCCGAGACCATCCGCTCCGACAGCAATCTGGGCTCGATGCCGATCATCGGCCTCTCCGCGCTGGTGTCGCCGGCAGCGATCGAGCGCGGCCGTCAGGCCGGCTTCCACGACTATGTCGCCAAGTTCGACCGTCCCGGTTTGATCGCGGCGCTGAAGGAGCAGACCGCGGGCGCCGCCGGCGCCTCCGAGCTGAGCCGGGCCGCGGCGTAAGCAGGACAGGAGGAGACACGCAATGAGCAAGAAGATGCAAGTCGGCGAAGGCGCCATGGTCGAATACGTCACCGCGATGATCGGCGGCCAGCTGTTCGGCCTGCCGATCTCCCGCGTCCAGGACGTGTTCATGCCCGAGCGCGTCACCCGCGTTCCCTTGTCCTCGCGCGAGATCTCGGGCGTTCTGAACCTGCGCGGCCGCATCGTCACCGTGGTCGACATGCGCGCCCGTCTCGGCCTGCCCAGGGACGAGGACGGCAAGACCCCCATGGCCGTCGGCGTCGACCTGCGCGGTGAATCCTATGGCCTCCTGATCGACCAGATCGGCGAGGTCTTGCGCCTGCCCGAGGACGGCAAGGAAGAGAACCCCGTCAACCTCGACCCCCGCATGGCCAAGCTCGCCGGCGGCGTCCACCGTCTCGACGGCCAGCTCATGGTCGTCCTCGACGTCGACCGCGTGCTCGAGCTCG
>NZ_JAKLUA010000062.1 GCF_022012435.1 Bradyrhizobium zhengyangense | reverse complement strand
CCCCGCAATGAAATGTTTTCACGTGGCCAAGACCCGGAAGAGACCTCCGCCGGTCAGGGCAATTGAATGTGTCGATTATCATTGCGTAATTAAATAGGGCAGGGTAAATTCTTTTTTAAGATGTCACGATATTGAGAACTTTTTGGGTTGGAATGAGGCGACTGTCATCGTCGAAGGGGAGGAGAAGAATGGTTGTCTTGAAGAAACTTCTTATCGCGCTGACCGGCTTGAGTGCTCTGGGTGTTGCAGGCTCTCTCTGCAGCTCAGCGGCACACGCTGATCCAATGGTGACCTATAGTTGGACTACAACGAGCCAAGGCTTCGGATTCAATCTCGGTCAACCTTCGACAGCTTCTTTTCAAGTTCCGCTCGTTGATGTTCAAAGTGGTGTTATTCAGCAGAGCGACATCACGAACATTCAGTTGGCCTATCCCGGTCTTTCTCTCGATACCTTCGTGGTCAGCAGCGGCGGGCTTGATGCGGCTGCTTTTGTTAATCCGCTCACGGGTGCCTTGATTTATCATGACCCTGATCAGGGTCTGGCGGTGATTGGGCAGGACAGCAATAACCCCTTCCTCACATTCTTGTCGATCACGGTCGATAATCGGTTTGGTCCGTTTGGCAATCCGCTGAACAGTGTGGCCGACCAGTTTAACGCGCTCAATAATGGTAACCCGGATGCCGGTTTTCCGACCGCGGGCTTCTGGACCGCGACGCTGCCCAGCGTGGCTCCTGCGGTTCCGGAGCCGTCAACTTGGGCCATGTTGCTGATTGGCTTCGCGGGGCTCGGTCTCGCTGGCTACAAACAGGCACGTCGCCGCGCGATCACGGTCTGAAATCCGCGCAAAAATGCGAAAGATGGAGCCGTCTTCGGGCGGCTTTTTCTTTGGTGCGGATCCTTTCGGATTGGCGCGTATCGAAAGAGTTGAGGTGGAAGGCGCCGCGCTTACCGACTTCCGGTCATGGCCGATTTTGTTGCAAAAGTCAGTTGAGACGAGGGGGCAAGCGTGATTCCGTTGTGTTGACGCGAATCGCGACGAGGTCGATCCATGATCGGGCCGTCTGAAGAGTGACCAAGGTCAACTGTTCTACGAGTTTCATCCCAGCGAGGCGGTTCCCGAAGATCATCTGGTGCGGAAGGTCGACACTGCTCTCGATCTGTCGTGGCTTCGCAGCGAACTTGCTCCTCACTATTCGTCCATGGGTCTCCCGTCGATCGATCCAGAGCTGATGATCCGGATGCTGATCGTGGGGTATGTCTTCGCGATCCGCTCGGAGCGGCTGCTCTGCCGTGAAGTGCAGGTGCAGCCGACGCCAACAAGCAGCGCTCGATCGCAGGTCAGGATTGGCGCAGGGACCGCGATCCGGCGAGATCAAGCCGCGCGGTGAAGGAGTATCTGGCGACCCTCGACGATACTGCGTGGGGCGCGGCCAGCTTCGTTATCCCGAAGTTCGTTTCGCCCTGCGGCGCAGTGGACCGGCGCTCACAAGGGAGCGGCATTCTTCGCTTACTCCGACAATTATCTCATCGACGTGACGTTCGGTATCATCCTCGATGTCGAAGCTACCCGCGCCATTCGCCAGGCCGAGGCCGGCGCGGCAAAGACCATGATCGAACGGACGGAGGAGCGCTTTGGTCTCAAGCCTGAGCGGCTTGTCGGGGATACCGCCTACGGGGCGGCCTCGTGCACCACCTGCTCAGGCTATGTGCGTCGCCTAGCGTTCGAGTTGCGTAAAGAGCGCCAGGACCGGCGGATCAACGCCGGTCGTTGATCGCCGAGCCAACGATCCACCGCCAACAGCCCGACTTATACAACAAAATCGGCCATGAACTGACTCACCGATGCTATGTTGCTCCAACTAGAAAGCCGCCCAAAGGCGGCTCTCGAATAAACCCGGTAATCATTGATCAGGCGGCCGTCGATGCCGGCTTGGGCTCTCGCCGATAGACCATGAATCCGATGCCTGCGAAGCCGAGGAGCATCATAGCCCAGGTCGAGGGCTCAGGCACGGCGCCCTGGATGTTCTGGAAGCGGAAATGGCCGTTCACCTGGCTCTCCTCGGTCGCGTCGCCGTAGTCGCACCCGGTCGGGCAGCCGCCCTGAAGGACGTATGCGTCAGTCAGGCCGCCCCCATTGAGGGTGCCCGAATGGATGTCCGCGTCGTTGACGTTCCAGTTCGCGCTAAATCCATCGCTAAAAGTTCCGATGATCAACAGCGTAATTCCCTGCTGGAAACTGCCAAACGGACCGTTAAATCCGCCTTGATTGCTAGACTCAGGGCTCGTGGCAAAGAACACGGTTTGCCCGGGAGCAAGTCCCACACCAGGAAAGAACACGCTGAAGTCACCGCTGAACTCCGAATGGGCGACATCGGCGAACGTCCCGACAAATGTCGTGTTGCCATTATTTGTAAACGAAACGTAGCTGGTGTCAGGCGAAGGGCTGAAAGGTGAATGTAAATCGAACCCAACACCAGGCGGCGCGTCTGAATAGGATGTGGTGACGTCGATGATGCTGTTGCCGGCGTGAGCGGCAGAAGCTCCTGCCATGAGACCAACTGCAAGGGCGGAGAGACAAAGTCGTTTCATTATCACCTCCCGATTTAATGCTTACGAAAAACTAAATTTAACTGGAGGGGCGCATAAACTGTCAAGACTCGATTTGCGAAAATATGTGACAGTTCCGCAAGATTGGCCGTTCGAGCATGTCTCTTCCGGGTCTTGGCCACGTGAAAACATTTCATTGCGGGA
>NZ_JAKLUA010000061.1 GCF_022012435.1 Bradyrhizobium zhengyangense | reverse complement strand
GTAACCGGTATGAGCTCCCACGTCTGCAGTGATCAGCCTGTGCGAGCGTAGCGGGTCGGCATCCAGTACTGACGCATGGCCTCGACGACGTCCGGAATGTCGGCATGGGCGTTGCGCAGGAATTCCTCGGTCTCGCGGCCTTTCCTTGGTGGTCCAAGCAGTGGACGCCCTTGATCGTCGACGCAATGCAGCAGGATGGGCAGGAGCAAGCCGTGGTGTATGTTGCTGACGTCGAGCAGTGGGCCCCAGGCTGATAGTCGCAACCGCATGGCGGCATGGAATCCCTGACACCACGGCCGCGCATCAACGTCGCCATTCGGCTTGCGGCCATGGACCGGTGCGAACCGATGTGGTGCGGTGGAAAGAACATTACTGATGTCGTTGTGGCGCAGCGCGACGGCCGAAATCGCGGCGAACTCCGGCGTGCCGCCATGGTTGAATGCGTCGGCGTCGATGGCGAGCAGCGGACAGATCCAGTCGAGCGGACTCATCGACACCGGCCCGGCCACGATCGCGGCGACATAGCCGTCGAGCATGGGAAGACTGGTGGCGACGGGATGCTGCTCGGCACGAGCCTGTAGCCAAGGCTCAAGTTCGTCGAGCGGCATCGCGGCTGCCGCCATCGATGATGAAGATGATGAACGGCGGCGGCGGGTCATGCGGCCACCCGTGCGCTGAGCTCGCGGGTCGCCTTCCAGTTCCAGGGGAGAAGTTCGTGCAGCTGGTGGCTCTTGGTCTGACCGGAGACGATGCGCTCCAGCACATCGGCCAGATAGGCCTGCGGATCGAGTTCGTGGAGCTTTGCCGTATTGACCAGCGACGCAAGGATTGCCCAGCTCTCGGCGCCGCCCTCGCTGCCGCTGAACAATGAGTTACGGCGCCCCATCGCAATCGGGCGCATTGAACGCTCGACGGTGTTGCTGTCGACCTCGACGCGGCCATCGCGGAGAAATAGCGTCAGTCCGTCCCAGTGATTGAGCGTATAGTTGATGGCCTCCACTAGCTTCGATTGGGAGAACAGGTGGTCGAGCATCGAGGTCAGTCGCGCCTTCAGCACCTCCATCAGCGGTGCGGACCTGGTGCGGCGGGCGGCAAGCCGCTGTTCGGCGCTCAAGCCACGGATCTCGGCCTCGATGGCGTAGACCGCTTGCAGGCGCTCGATCACTTCGTGAGCGAACGGCGACTGCATCGTCTTGTACACCTCGACGAATTTGCGTCGGGCATGCGCGAGACAAAAAGCCAGCTGGATCGCCCCGCCTTGACCGCGGGCAAGCGCTTTGTAGGCGGCATAGCCATCCACCTGCAGAATGCCGGAGAAGCCGGCCAATTGCCCGGCGATCTCCTCGGTGCCGCGGCCATCCGCAAACACATAGGCGACCGCCGGCGGCGATGGGCCACCCCATGGGCGATCATCCATCGCATGCGCCCAGAACTGGCAGATACGAGTGCGATGTCGTCCGGGATCGAGCACCGGCATCGGCGTCTCGTCGCAGAACAGCCGCGGCGAAGCCTGGATCGTCCGCAGCTGAAGCTCATAAAGACTCTTAAGCCACCATGCCGCACGCTTCACCCAGCCGGCGAGCGTCGCGCGGTCGAGATGAAGGCCCTGACCGGCCAGGATCTGCACCTGGCGGTACAGCGGCAGATACCAGGCGAACTTCGAGATCACCACGTGAGCCACGAGTGCCGTCGATGCCATGCCGCTGTCGATCAGACGCGGCAGCACCTTCGCCTGCACCACGCCGTCGGTGCAGCCGCGGCAGGCGTATTTGGGACGAATCGTGCGCAGTACCCGCAGGATCGCCGGGATCACGTCCAGTACCTCGCTCACATCCTCGCCGATCCGGTGCAGAAGGCCCTGGCAGCACGGGCACGCTGTCGTGTCTGGCTCGAGCACCTGCTCGCAGCGAGGCAAATGCTTGGGTAGCGCGCCGATGTTGCGCCTCGCCTTCTTGCGCGGCTTCCCAGCCGGCTTCGTCGCAGGCAAATCGTCGTTGGCTGGCGCAGGTGATGTGACGCCAGTCGCGAGATCGTCCAGTTCGAGCGCGAGCTGCTCGGCCACGATCGCCGCCAGCCGCTCTGAGCGCTTGCCGAAGATCATCTCCTTCAGCGTCTGCATCGCCACACGTAGCTTCTCGTTCTCGGCGTCAAGCGCGAGCACCATCTCGGCCAGAGCCGCTGCATCGGTCGGAAGAGCTTCGGGACGAATCGCCATGATCGAACGATATATCCGCCCATCACAGGCTCCAGCAAAATCTTCGCCTCTCAGCCGACAACGGCCGGCTGCTTCACAGGCTTGTGTGAAACACGCGTCCACTCAAGTCCGTCGAGCAGCATCGCGAGTTGTGTCGCACTCAGATGCACCACGCCGTCGCGGACCGGCGGCCAGGTGAAGTGTCCCTGGTGCAGCCACTTCGTCACCAGCACCATGCCGCTACCATCCCATGCCAGAAGCTTCACTCTGTCCGCGCGCTTGCTGCGGAACACGAAGATGTCGCCGCAATACGAGGTTCGCGTGCAACGCTTCGCTCACCAGCGCCGACAGCGTGTGCACCGACTTGCGAAAGTCGACTGGCTGTGCCGCCAGCACCACCTTGAGGTCAGACCGTAATGCAATCAACGGATGCCCCGAAGCGCCGATAGCACTGTCGAAAGCGTCGCCAGCTCCACTCCGGGCTCGACCCGGATGCGTGCCCCGCCCAGCTCGATCTCGATCATTCCGCCAAGCTTGCCTGGAGCCGATGCCATCTGCGGCGGCACCTTATGCGCGCACGCTAACCGGTCCGACTCGTCTGCCGTCGCCGGACCGCTCTCGGAAGCGATCCGGACCGGCACGAAGCCTGGCGCCTGAAAGCTCACTGCCGTCGCGAACTTGCGCCGCCACACCGTCAGCAACCCACGGACAACGCCATGGCGCCGAGCGACCTCGGAAATATTGGCCCCTTCCTCGAAGCTCTCGGCCACGATCCGAGCCTTCTCTTCAGCCGTCCAGCGCCGTCGTCGACGCTGCCCTGTGATCACCTCGATCCGACGATAGGAGCCGCTTTCCTGCCTGGCATCAAGCCTGGCTTCATGCATGGCATCTGCCATAGCCCACCTCCAAAAAACAGTTCATGCCAGGCTGTATCGCAGCTCATTCGCGCGATGCCCAGGTGGGGGGCTCATGCCGGTTACA
>NZ_JAKLUA010000060.1 GCF_022012435.1 Bradyrhizobium zhengyangense | reverse complement strand
GAGCTCCTTCCTGAGTGAGGGTTGCAACACCTCGATTCTCAGGACGGGGCTCTCCAGTGCTACCACTATCGTCTCAAATGGCTACCGGCCTCTCGGCTCTTGCTCCCGCGCAGCGGGCTGGAGCGCAGCGACTTTGTGCTTTGGCCCGTTCGAGACATGCCGGCAGGGTCTTACAATGTCCGTTGTCGGAGGCGGACCAGAACCTTCGCATCGCGAGTTCGCCAAGATCCAGCCAAAACAACTAAAGCGCGATGAGATTGGGATGAATCGTCATCGCGCTTTAGGTTGTTTTTTGAACATGATCTTTTCGGAAAACCGCTGCACACTTTTCCGGATCATGCTCTCGGGGGCTGTGCGCGACAGCTTGAGTTTTCGCGCCCTTGCTTACGGACAGGTTCCGTTGCCGAAGTAGGTCGCCTGCCGATACGTGTACTGCATGACTTGCATGGTCAGTTGAAAACGTGGGTCCTCGCCATTCGTAATCGGGCATCGTCCGCCGGAGACGGCGGCCATTTCGTCATCGCGCAGCGGCGTGAAGTCAGTCTTTGCGTTCGTCGACATCGTGAGCCTCCTGTTGAGATGTGCGGCATCCTTATCGCGAATTCTGTTGGTTCTACTGTGAGTAGCCTCACGCACGCGACCGACATGCTCGGCATGGGTTCAGAGCAACCTCCTGAACTGCCCTACTTGGGACATAACGGCAGAGAACTTTGCCTGATGCTGAGGGGCATCAAGCCTCTCGCCTATTTCCTGAATTTTGTCCCCCGCGAGTTCGACGTCAATATTCCGACGTTCGACAGACACCTGGCTGCGGGTCGGTTGATAAGACGCGAATTCGTTGAACTGCCACACCGAAGGCTGCTCTACGCGTTACCTGACCACCAGTGGCGGATAGACGCCATGCTCGCGCTCCCAAACGAACTCGACGCATGGTCCGAAGATCATGAACGGCGCTCTTGCGAATTGCTTGGCTACGAGGGCTGGCAGATTGACTATTGGCTGGCACATCGTCGCTCGCGTGCGGATGCTCAGTCTGCTTCTGGGCCCTTACCCGACTTGGCAACGGCTTGCTGAGATGTCCGCTCGTCGGCGAAAAAGGGACGTCCCGGGGCGTTACGTCAACAGACATGCTTCGTTCGAAGGGTGTTCTGAGCCTCGCCGAATGCTCCAATTCGGCATCCGCATCTAACCCGCGTCAGCCCAAGTCGAATTCGAACTGCCGATTTCCATTTATGTGCACTTTTGCGCACTTTCTTCGGAACGATGATCCCCTGACCGCGTATACCCCCGCTGCTGTCATGGCGGCGCGCGTGGGGTCGCCAAATGACAAGCCAACTGCTTATCCTGGTCGTTGAAGACGACCAGGATGTTCAAAACATCGTCCAGGAAAGCCTCAGCGACGGAGGATTTGAAGCCTTCATAACTTCGTCTGGCGAGCATGCCATCGAGCTGCTTGATATCGCCGAAGGCAAATACCGGGCGCTTGTCACAGACATCAATCTGCGTGCCGGAAAGGCAGACGGGTGGCATGTCGCACGCCACGCTAGAAAAATCGACCCCAACTTTCCCATCGTTTATATGAGCGGAAAGGACGCTGACGATTGGGCGTCACAGGGTGTCCCTAACAGCATAATGTTGGCGAAGCCGTTCGCGCCCGCGCAGCTTGTCACCGCCCTTTCCAACCTGCTGAACGCCGCGCCGCCGGCCTCCCCAACCGTTTGAAGGGCTTCGTCTCTTCGCCCCCATACCCACTAAACGGCCATGTCGCTTTTTGGCCCCTTAGAGCATGATCCGGAAAAGTGTGAAGCGGTTTTCCGAAAAGATCATGCTCATACAAAGAGCTAAAGCGCGATGACGATTCAACCAAATCTCATCGCGCTTTAGCGGACCAATCACGGCATGGTGCGCGACGGCCGCTTTTGACCTGTAGCCGACATACCGAAATCAAGAAGATCGGAGGCCGAGAAACGCAGCGCGGCCTTCACTACGGAAGTCCTTTTGTCGCCGTAAAGGGATTGAACCCGCGTTCCGCGAGGGCAGCCCACGAAGCTGCGCCAAGATGTGGCAATCGGAAATAGAGGCGTGGCTTGGCCGGATCGGTATCCAACATGAACCCGGTCGGTAGCGCGCGGACACTTGTGGCAAAGAACCCGCCATCCGGCGACCTCTGGGATTGTATGACAGCGATCAACGACTCTGCCCTCCCGGTCCTGCCGAGCAATTTCAGCAAGAGAGCCATCTGGCTCGTCCCTTCGGTCCACACACCGTCGCGGTCTTCACCGTAGGAAAAGCCCCTGTCGACACTCATTCGCTGTTCGGCGGTCGCAATTGCCGGTGCAAATTTCTCGGCCGCTCCGGGGAGCGCCGTTAACGGCCAGACTTGAGCATCAAGGGCCAAAATCGGATTGCGCGTGACGCCGTCTTCAGCGGTCCCTGCGGCGAAACAGGCGCATGCCGGATCCCACATCGTATCGACGAAGCGCTCAGCGGCTGTCGCCATATCACGCCAGCGCGGATCGCCGGTGCGGGTTGCAAGAAGGCCAAACGCGGCGGCGAGGTCAGTATTGTGCTCGGTTGATTTCCATGTCCGCAACTCGGGCGTCGGTTCGTGCCCAAACGTACCGCCCGTGAAACCGCCAGTGCCGCGCGCGTCGGCCCATTGCGCGACCCAAGTGCCCAGCCGTGTCGCACCCTCGCGGAACCGAGAGCCGGTGTTCACATCATCAATCGACAGCAACGCCAACATGGCCCATGCCATGTTACCGACATCGCTGCCCACCTGATATCGGTCTTCCAACCACTTGTTCTGCGAGATGTCCCACCAACCCGGAAGTTTGGCGGAGCCACTGGCCACCACACCCGCGGCGTATGCGTTCCGGAGCCGCCCATCATGCCAGGTGCGGTCGTTATCGATGGCCCAGAGAATCGCCGAGCCAATTCGATACGCCTTGTCTCGCTCGCCGCAACCGACCAATGCGATGGCGGCTACCGCATTATCATAGAGGTAGGCGGCGCCATGGAGAGGCCCCGATTCGACGGTCGGATAGCTGGGCAGGAATAACGGCCCTGACGGCGCTGCCTTGTCGATCAGACCAGCGAGGTATCCGCACGCTGACGATTCCGGTGTTGCTTGAGCCCGGAGTGGAGCGGCGACCACAATGATTGTGAAAGTCGTTAGGATGCATAGGAAGGCTACTATTCGGCCCACTTGCTGGTCTCCGGGCGGTCGATGGTCCTCTCTATACCCAGCGGGCGATGTCTTGAAGTGCCCCATAGCGGACGTCCAAGAGAGCACGAGGTGGCTCGGTCTCAGCAAGTCCATCTCGCCCATGAGCAAACGCGGAGTGACCTCAAGGCCGAGCAACGCTGCCAGGGCCGCCGCTTCGATCGAGACCTTGGCCGATGAATTTTTGAGGAGGGTTTGAGCTTCTGTTCGTTGCTTCGTCACTACGGCGAAACGCGGACCCTCCTCAATATACGCCCATAAATGTCTACCATAGGCGATAATGGATGAGAGATGTCGTCAAGACCTGATGAACGAGAGCAGGTCGGGGTTGAGGACATCCGCATGCGTGGTGAGCATGCCA
>NZ_JAKLUA010000006.1 GCF_022012435.1 Bradyrhizobium zhengyangense | reverse complement strand
GCGGCCACCCGGGCTGGGCCATTCCTCACGGAACGAGGCCATTCTAGCCCGGTGCGCTAAGACAAGGGTGGGCAAAGCGAAGCGTGCCCACGCATTTTTCGCGATCGAGAGAGATGGCGGGCACGGCGCTGCGCGCCTTTGCCCACCCTACAGCAGCGGAGCAAGCCTCAGCTTCCGCTAAACGAATTGTACCCCTGGTCTTCCCAGTACCCGCCCTTGTAGTCGTTGGTGACTTCCATCGAGACCACGTATTTCGGGTTCTTGAAGCCGAGCTTTGTCGGCACGCGGATCTTCATCGGAAAACCGTAGGCGCGCGGCAAAATCTCGTTGGCATATTTGAACGTCATCTGCGTCTGCGGATGCAGCGCGGTGCGCATGTCCAGGGGCGAGTTGTAGCCATCCTTGTCGGCGCACTGGAACCAGACATATTTGGCGCGCGTGTCGGCACCGACAAGTTTCAGGAAATCGCGCAAGGGCGTGCCGGTCCAGCTGCCGATCGCGCTCCAGCCTTCGACGCAAATGTGACGGGTGATTTGCGTGAACTGCGGCAGCTTGTAGAGCTCATCCAATGTCCACGACTTCTTGTTATCAACGAGGCCGCGCACCTCGAGCTTCCAATCCGCCGCCGAGACATCGGGCGCGTCGTCGAGATCGTAATAGGCGTTGAAGGGGAACGGCTTTGTAATCGCGCTCTCGGGGAAGGTCGGCGCCAGCGCATCAGGATTGAAGATGAAATCCTGCACGGCGTCGTTGAACTTCGAGACCTTCGCGAGCAGCGCATCGGCGGATGAGGAATCGACCACGTCGCAGCCGGTGAGCAGCGTCAGCGCACCGATGCTGGCGCCACCCGCGATGAAGCGGCGGCGGGTGAGATCGGGCATCACCTTGAGGGAGTCCTTGATCAGCAGCCGCTTGTCGACGCCGGGGATCAGGAATGAACGCTTGGCCATGGTGGATCTCCTAATCAGCGACCGATGATCATCGCGCGCAGGCTCTTCGGCACCAAGAGCGCAAGCAGCACGTGAATGACGAGGAAGGCGCAGATCGCCGCCATGCAGAAGAAATGGACGTAGCGCGCGGTCGGATAATCGCCGAACAGCTTGACCAGGTAGTACAGCTGCACCGGCTTCCACATCGACAGGCCCGAGAGCACGATCAGCACGCCGACGACGATGATGCCGGCATAGAGCACGCGCTGCACGTAATTGTAGACGGTGAGATCGTCATGGGCGAGCTTGAACGTCAGCGCCGCCCTGACGTCGTGGAGCACGCCTGACGGCGTGATCGGCAGCAATTTTTTGCGGAAGCGGCCGGACGCGAAGCCGGTGATGAGATAGGCGAGACCGTTCACCATCAGCAGCCACATCGCCGCAAAGTGCCAGAGCAGCGCGCCGCCGAGCCAGCCGCCCAGCGTGATGTCGTGGGAGAAACGGAAGTCGAACAGCGGCGAGGCGTTGTAGATCTGCCAGCCCGACATGATCATCAGGATCATGGCGAACGCGTTGGTCCAGTGCATGACCCGGACCCAGGCCGGCTGGATCGCCTTGGCGGGCTTGGCGCTGATCTCCTCGTCGGTCACTGAAAGGCTCGACATGGTGGTTCCGTCCTGAACGTCGTGTGTCAGCGATTATACGCCGGTCCGGCCGCTTTCGTTACACCAGGCGGCCATCGAATCGATGCCTGCCGGCTATGGTGGTCACAATAAAGCGAGCCGGGGCTCCCCGGCTCGCTGTTTCGCCGCATCCTCCGGGGATGAAACGGGGTATCAGGTGTTACGTCGCCGGCATCAGCACGGTGTCGACCACATGGATCACGCCGTTCGACTGGTTGACGTTGGAGATTGTCACCATCGAGGTGCCGCCCTTGGCGTCGACGATCCAGACCTTGCCGTCCTGCTTCTTGACGGTGAGTTCCTCGCCTTCGGCCGTCTTCAGCTTCTTGCCATCGGTGAGGTCGGAGGCCTCGAGCTTGCCGGGCACGACATGGTAGGTGAGGATCTTGGTCAGGGTCGCCTTGTTCTCGGGCTTGACCAGATTGTCGACGGTGCCAGCGGGCAGCTTGCCGAAGGCGGCATTGGTCGGCGCGAACA
The DNA here is from genome assembly GCF_022012435.1 of Bradyrhizobium zhengyangense. GTDB lineage: Bacteria > Pseudomonadota > Alphaproteobacteria > Rhizobiales > Xanthobacteraceae > Bradyrhizobium > Bradyrhizobium zhengyangense. Next base: position 445,714 of record NZ_JAKLUA010000006.1, on the reverse strand, counting down.
CCGTGAACGGGCCCTTTCCTTCCAGGGTCGGCACCAGGCCGGCCGCCTTCACTGCCGCCACCAGCGTGGTGTGATCCTTCGAATTGACGGCGTTCTGGACGATGTTCTTCGAGGGGAACATCGCGGCGCCGCCGACCATGACGGTCTTTTCCTCGGCACGGGCGGGTGCGATGACGGTCGCGGTGATAGCCAGGGCGCTGAAGGCAGCAGCGGTGATATAGGCAATGCGCTTCGACATGGAGAAACTCCCGATTTCGATGATGACCGGCGATGGCCGGCCTTTGCGTTGGGGCAACAACGGCGTCCGCGACAGTTTGACGTGAAGCAGCAGCGCGTCGTTGGCCGAACTACGGGAGGGTTCGCTTGGGGGTTTCGAGGAATAATTTATTGTGATGGGTGAAACTATGGGGCGGCGTGTTCGTGTGGGGGGTGAAGATGTAGCCCGGATGGAGCGAAGCATAATCCGGGGCTGTCGCATACGGGTCGACTTGTCCCGGATTGCGCTTCGCTCCATCCGGGCTACGAACGACTAATCCCTGTTGTTCGGCGTCTGGATGAACCCGCGATTATGCGTCGGGCTGATCAGGAGCTCGTTGATGCACACGCGCGGCGGCATCGAGGCGATGAACGCGATGGTGCGGCCGAGATCTTCGGACTGCAGCATCTTGGCCTGCTCTTCCTCGCTCGGCACCACCGGACGCAGCTTCAGGATTGGGGTCGCGACCTCGCCCGGCATCAGGCAGCAGGCGCGCAGGCCGTTGACGCATTCGTCCATGTTGAAGGAATGGGTCAGCGCCAGCACCGCATGCTTGGTCGTGGTGTAGGCCGGGCCCGGCATCTTCGAGACGTGACGGCCGGCCCAGGACGAGACGTTGATGATCGAGCCGTCCTGCTGCTTGCGCATCGTCGGCAGCACCGCGCGCATGCAATAGAGCACGCCATTGAGATTGACCTGGACCAGCTTGTCCCAGCCGTCCAGTTCCATGTCTTTCCAGCTGCGCTTGGGGACATTGATGCCGGCATTGTTCACGAGCAGGTCGATGCGGCCGTGCTTCGCGACGATCTGATCGGCCGCCTTCTGGGCCTCGGCGGCGTTAGACACGTCCAGCGCGATGGCTTCAGCCACCCCGCCCGCCTTGGTGATCTTCGCAACCACGGTATCCAGGGCGTCTTTGCGCCTGCCCGAAACCACCACCGTCCAGCCGTCGGCAGCCAACGCCTCGGCGCCGGCCTCCCCGATCCCGCTGCCGCCGCCGGTGACCCAGGCCACGCGTTTCCCATTTTTGGTCATGCAAACTGTCTCCGTTGCTTCTTCGGGGCGGTTTTTGCTAATCCAGCCCTCGGTTTTGACCGGCCTTGTCAGTCTTGCGGTCGAGGAAATCTTGCATGAACCACGCAGCCAACGCCAACCTGTTTTCCCGCCTGTTTGACGGCCTCGACGATCCCAAGCGCCTCGCGATCGAGACACAGGACGGCGACCGGATCAGCTATGGCGACCTGATCGCGCGGGCCGGCCAAATGGCGAATGTGCTGGTGGCGCGCGGCGTGAAGCCCGGCGACCGTGTCGCGGTGCAGGTCGATAAGTCGGTCGCCAATATCGTGCTGTATCTCGGCACTGTCAGAGCCGGCGCGGTCTATCTGCCGCTGAACACCGCCTACACGCTCAACGAGCTCGACTACTTCATCGGCGATGCCGAGCCGTCGCTGGTGGTCTGCGATCCCTCCAAGGCCGAAGGGCTGGCCCCGATTGCCGCCAAGGTGAAGGCCAAGGTCGAGACGCTCGGAGCTGACGGCAAGGGCTCGCTGACGGACGCGGCCGCCAAGGCCAGCGACGAATTCGCGACGATCTCGCGGGCCAACGACGACCTCGCCGCGATCCTCTACACCTCGGGCACGACAGGCCGCTCCAAGGGCGCGATGCTCAGCCACGACAATCTCGCGTCGAACTCGCTCTCGCTCGTCGACTATTGGCGCTTCACCGACAAGGACGTGCTGATCCACGCGCTGCCGATCTATCACACCCATGGCCTGTTCGTGGCGACCAACGTGACGCTGTTTGCGCGGGCGTCGATGATCTTCCTGCCCAAGCTCGATCCTGATCTCATCATCAAGCTGATGGCCCGCTCAACTGTTCTGATGGGCGTGCCGACCTTTTACACGCGCTTGCTGCAGAATCCTTCCCTCTCGAAGGAGACGACCAAGCACATGCGCCTGTTCATCTCGGGCTCGGCGCCGCTTCTGGCCGAAACCCACCGCGAATGGTCGGCGCGCACCGGCCATGCCGTGCTCGAGCGTTACGGCATGACCGAAACCAACATGAACACGTCGAATCCCTATGACGGCGAGCGCATCCCCGGCGCGGTCGGCTTCCCGCTGCCCGGTGTCTCCGTGCGCGTGACCGAGCCCGAGACCGGCAAGGAGTTGCCGCGTGAGGAAATCGGCATGATCGAGGTCAGGGGCCCGAACGTTTTCAAAGGCTACTGGCGTATGCCGGAGAAAACCAAGTCGGAGTTCCGCCCCGACGGCTTCTTCATCACCGGCGACCTCGGCAAGATCGACGACAAGGGCTACGTCCACATTCTCGGACGGGGCAAGGATCTCGTCATATCAGGCGGCTTCAACGTCTACCCCAAGGAAATCGAGACCGAGATCGACGCCATGCCCGGCGTGATCGAATCCGCCGTGATCGGCGTGCCGCATGCCGATTTCGGCGAGGGCGTGACGGCGGTGCTGGTTTGCAACAAGGGCGCCGATGTGACCGAAGCCACCGTGCTGAAGGCGCTCGACGGACGGCTAGCCAAATTCAAGATGCCCAAGCGGGTGTTCGTCGTCGACGAGCTGCCGCGGAATACGATGGGCAAGGTGCAGAAGAACGTGCTGCGGGATAACTACAAGGATATTTACGCGAAGAAGTGAGGAGGCGCTCTCCGGACCACTGCGATGTTGTTCCGATAATGAGAGCTCGCCACTACCCAACGCACTGTCATGCCCCGCGAAGGCGGGGCATCCAGTACGCAGCGGCCCCTCGACTCAATTACTACTGTCTCTGGAATACTGGATTCCCCGCCTTCGCGGGGAATGACACCGAGGGTGTGGTAAGCGCTTCGGCCGAACGGCTATTGGCCACCCACCAGACTCATTACAAACCTGCTGCCGACGATAAACAGATAGCACCCGAACGCGACTTCCAGCGTGCGCTTCGACATCGCATGCGCGGCGCGCACGCCGAGCGGCGCCGTCACGAGGCTCATCGGCATCACCAGCACGGCGCCGATCAGCGAGACGTAGCCGAGCGCAAAGGGGATCTGCAGGGCAGCAACGCTGGGATACGTCGCAGCGGCCGGCCATCCCGCAGAGACGTAGCCGAGCGCGCCGGGGATCGAGATCAGCACGGCGAGCGCCGACGAGGTCGCGACCGCCTGATGGATCGGGCGGCCGTAGAACGTCATCAAGAGATTCGAGAACAGGCCGCCGCCGATACCCATCAGGGTCGACAGGATTCCGACGCAGAAACCGTAGACGCGCATCAACGGTCCCTTCGGCAAATCATCGCCGAGCTTCCAGGTCTCGCGTCCGAAGATAAGGCGCGCTGAAGCGGAATAGGCGACGGCGACGAACACGATCTTGAACAAGCGCTCCGGCGCGTAGCGCGCGACGACGCTTCCCGCGACGACGCCGATGACGATCGGCAGCCACCACACGCGCAGGATCGACATGTCGACCGCGCCGCGTTTGTAATGCGCCTGGAACGAGCGGATCGATGTCGGGATGATCACCGCGAGCGAGGTGCCGACGCAGAGCGGCATGCGCACGTCGAGCGGCACGCCGGCGATGCGGAAGCATTCGTAGAACACCGGCACGAGAATCGCGCCGCCGCCGATGCCGAACACGCCGGCGAGAAAGCCGGAGAGCGCGCCGACTGCAATCAGCAGCAGCGCGAGCTCGACGAGCTCCTTGATATCAAGACCTGCGATCATCAGGACCTGCCCCGCAGCTTGTCGCAACTTGTTCGATCCCCACGACGAGGCGAGCTGCGCGCGAAGCTGTAGGCGATCCGGTTTGTGCGGTCGACACGCTGCGCCGGCCGTCTTGGGTGGATTGCAGACGGCGCATATCCGCCGCCTCGTGGAAAATCGATGCGTCTCGCGGAAATAGGCGGTGGCACGCGAGCTTGTCCACGCGCTCTACGCGCCATGAACTGACTGGTTCGAACCATGACCGCCAGTCAGCGGCTTAGAGCCGTTCCAATAGCAATTTCAATGCGCCTCGACCGTCACCGCAAAAGATGAATTAATGTTCTTTTCTTCGTCGGTGCACCATCGTTCTGGTATACCAAGCCACTGATTGGCTTGTTGCATCAACGTCGTAGAGCTGAATGCCGGTTCGATTTATGGCGATTTGGTGATTGCGCAGGCGAAATCGACTCCGTAAATAGAGCCGACCTTTCGCGATCCCCGCGCGCGCCCCGCTGGGCCGCCATAAACATCAAAAGCCCATGACCGCACGGATCGAACGACCGCTTTCACCACACATGCAAATCTACCGCTGGACGTTGACGATGGCGCTGTCCATCGTTCATCGCGCCACTGGTATCGCTCTCTATGTCGGAACGCTGCTGCTGGTTTGGTGGCTGGTTGCGGCGGCCTCGGGCCCTGCCGCCTACGCCAATGTGCAGGCCTTCACCGGCAGCATCATCGGCCGGCTGATCGTGTTCGGCTACACCTGGGCGCTGATGCACCATATGCTCAGCGGCATCCGGCACTTCGTGTGGGATCTCGGCTACGGCTTCAAGGCCAATGAGCGCGAAGCGCTGACCTGGGGCGCCGCGATCGGCGGCATCGCGCTGACGGTGCTGATCTGGATCATCGCCTACGCGATCGGAGGTGGACGATGAGCGTGTCAGATACGCCGAAGCGCAGCATGCGCACCCCGCTCGGACGCGTCCGCAATCTCGGTGCCGCGCATTCCGGCACGTCCGATTTCTGGCGCCAGCGCATCACCGCCGTCGCCATGACGCTGCTGATGATCCCTGTCATCGTGATCATCATGATGCTGCTCGGCCGCAACCAGGCCGGCGCCGCGCAGATCCTCGGCTCGCTGCCGATCGCCGTGATCCTGCTGCTCTTCATCTTCGCCAGCGCCTGGCACATGAAGATCGGCATGCAGGTCGTGATCGAGGACTACGTTCATAACGAGAAGCTGAAGCTCGTCTCGATCATGCTCAACAATTTCTTCTCGATCGCCGTGGCGCTCGCCTCGACCTACGCGATCCTCAAACTGTCATCCGGAGTGTAACCCATGGCCACAGAGACGAATGGCAAGGGCAACGGCGCTCCCGGCACCAACGGCAAAGCCTATCCGATCGAAGACCACACCTATGACGTCGTCGTGGTCGGCGCCGGCGGCGCGGGCCTGCGCGCCGTGGTCGGCTGCAGCGAGGCCGGCCTGAAGACGGCCTGTATCACCAAGGTGTTCCCGACCCGCTCGCACACGGTTGCGGCGCAGGGCGGCATCTCGGCTTCGCTCGGCAACATGCACAAGGACGACTGGCGCTGGCACATGTACGACACCGTGAAGGGGTCGGACTGGCTCGGCGACCAGGACGCGATCGAATACATGGTGCGCAACGCGCCAGACGCGGTCTACGAGCTCGAGCATTGGGGCGTTCCGTTCTCGCGCACGGAAGACGGCAAGATCTACCAGCGCCCGTTCGGCGGCATGACCATGGACTACGGCAAGGGCCAGGCGCAGCGCACCTGCGCCGCCGCCGACCGTACCGGCCACGCCATGCTGCACACGATGTATGGCCAGTCGCTGCGCCATGCGGCCGAGTTCTTCATCGAGTTCTTCGCCATCGATTTGATCATGGACGACCAGGGCACCTGCCGCGGCGTCATCGCGCTCAAGCTCGACGACGGCACACTGCATCGCTTCCGCGCCCAGACCGTGATCCTCGCCACCGGTGGCTACGGCCGCGCCTATGCCTCCTGCACCTCGGCGCACACCTGCACCGGTGACGGCGGCGGCATGGTGCTGCGCGCCGGCCTGCCGATGCAGGACATGGAGTTCGTGCAGTTCCACCCGACCGGCATCTACGGCTCGGGCTGTCTCGTCACCGAGGGCGCCCGCGGCGAAGGCGGCTATCTCGTCAACTCCGAAGGCGAGCGCTTCATGGAGCGCTACGCGCCGTCGGCAAAGGATCTCGCTTCGCGCGACGTCGTCTCGCGCGCGATGACCATCGAGATCCGCGAAGGGCGCGGCGTCGGCAAGAAGAAGGACCACATCTTCCTTCATCTCGACCATCTCGATCCCGCCGTGCTCGCCGAGCGCCTGCCGGGCATCTCCGAATCCGCAAAGATCTTCGCCAATGTCGACGTGACGCGCGAGCCGATCCCGATCGTGCCGACCGTGCACTACAACATGGGCGGCATCCCCACGAACTATCATGGCGAAGTACTGACCAAGCGGGATGGCGACGACAACGCCGTCATCCCCGGCCTGATGGCGATCGGCGAAGCAGCCTGCGTCTCCGTGCACGGCGCCAACCGCCTCGGCTCGAACTCGCTGATCGACCTCGTCGTGTTCGGCCGCGCCGCGGCGCTGCGTCTGGCCGAAAAGCTGACGCCGAACGCCAAGCAGCCCGAGCTGCCGGCGAACTCGGCCGATCTCGCGCTCGGCCGCCTCGACCATTATCGCTACGCCTCCGGCGGCACGCCGACCGCAAAGCTGCGCGAAGGTATGCAGCACGTGATGCAGAACAACTGCGCCGTGTTCCGCACCGGCGAAGTGCTGAGCGAAGGCCAGAACCTGATCGAGAAGGTCCACAGCGGCATCACCGACATCGCCGTGTCCGACCGCTCGCTGGTGTGGAATTCGGATCTCGTCGAGACCCTGGAATTCGACAATCTGATCTCGCAGGCGGTGGTGACGATGAACTCGGCCGCGAACCGCACCGAGAGCCGCGGCGCGCATGCCCGCGAGGACTTCTCCGCGCGCGACGACCAGAACTGGATGAAGCACACGCTGGCCTGGCTCGACAACAAGGGCAAGGTCAAGATCGAGTACCGCCCGGTTCACGACTACACCATGACCAACGACGTGCAGTACATCCCGCCCAAAGCTCGCGTTTACTAAACGGCGCGCGTGTACTGAGCGAACAGCGAAAGCTTTATCGAAATGGTTGAATTCGCACTTCCGAAGAACTCCAAGATCACTGGCGGCAAGACCTGGCCGAAGCCCGCCGGCGCGACCGAAACGCGCGAGTTTCGCGTCTATCGCTGGAATCCCGACGACGGCAAGAATCCGAGCGTCGACACCTATTATGTCGACGTCAATGATTGCGGTCCGATGGTGCTGGACGGCCTGATCTGGATCAAGAACCACATCGACCCGTCGCTGACCTTCCGCCGCTCCTGCCGCGAGGGCGTCTGCGGCTCCTGCGCCATGAACATCGACGGCCAGAACACGCTGGCCTGCACCCGCTCCATGCACGACGTGAAGGACGGCGCGGTGAAGATCAATCCGCTGCCGCACCAGCCCGTGGTGAAGGACCTGGTCCCGGACCTGACCAATTTCTACGCGCAATACGCTTCCGTCGAGCCGTGGCTGAAGACGACCTCGCCGACGCCGCAGAAGGAATGGCGCCAGAGCCACGAGGACCGCGAGAAGCTCGACGGCCTCTACGAGTGCATCCTGTGCGCCTGCTGCTCGACCTCCTGCCCGAGCTATTGGTGGAACAGCGACCGCTATCTCGGCCCCGCCGCCCTGCTCCAGGCCAACCGCTGGGTGTCCGATTCGCGCGACGAGGCCACCGGCGAGCGGCTCGACAATCTCGAGGACCCGTTCCGCCTGTACCGCTGCCACACCATCATGAACTGCGCCAAGGCCTGTCCGAAGGGCCTGAACCCGGCCGAGGCCATCGCCGAGCTCAAGCTCAAGATGGTCGAGCGCCAGATCTAGCGCCTTTTTGATGCGACGACCCCGGCCCGAGCAGCCGGGGTACGATTTTGCGCAAAATTGACTCATCCCGCGGGACGGGCGAGTCAATGAACTACAACCTCCGGTTCCGCCAGAAGCCGCTTCCTTCCGCCCGTGAGATTCAAGTAAGCTCTCTGGTCGGGGGACCGGAGCGACCGTGCAGGGCGCACAACGCAACTCGCTGAGACTGCTGCAGTGGATGATGGCGGCATCCCTGGCGCTGCCCATTGCGCTGTTCGCCATCGCTTCCGCGATTTCCTACAATTCGACACTTGATATCGCCGATCGCGAGATCGAGCGGACGCTCGATGTCGCACATGAGCACGCGCTCAAGGTATTCGAGACCATCGACCGGAGCCTGGCCGAGCTGAACGAGGTCGTGCGCGACCTGCCGGACGACGCGATCCGGTCGCGGGAAGGCGCGCTGCACAAGCGCCTGAAGCAGCTCACCGACTCGCTGCCGCAGCTCAAATCAGCCTGGATCTTCGATGCCAACGGAAAGGCGCTGGTCAACAGCCTGGCCTCGCCACCACCGGATCAGAGCTTTGCCGACCGCGACTATTTCTATGCCCATGTCGACCAGAGCATCGGCACCTATATCGGCGCCACCTTGACGCCGCGCCTGCCCTACCAGGGCGCGCGCTTCTTCGGCGTCAGCCGCCGCCGCTCGTCCGACGACGGCAGCTTCGTCGGCGTGATCCAGGCATCGGTGCTGCCCGAATATTTCGAGAGCTTTTACGCCAGGATCGGCACCGATCCGGGCTCCTTCTTTGCGATGGGCCGCGCCGACGGCGTGCTGCTGGCGCACCTGCCGCGGCTCGACGGCGATTTCCGGCTCGATCCGAACGGCCCGGTCGGCCACAGCATCGCAACCCATCCCGATCATGGGCTGATGACCATCGCCTGGCCGACGGACGGAATCGAGCGCCGCATCGGCTACCGGCGGGTCGCCGAATATCCGATCTATGTCAGCGCCGGCCTCGAGACCTCGGCGATCCGCGCGCGCTGGCTCGCGACCATCAGCCAGCATCTGGTGTTCGGCGTGCCCGCCACCGCGCTGCTGTTCATCCTGCTGGCCTTCGCCTTCCGCCGCACGCAGCATCTCCAATTCGAAGCGGCCAAGCGGCACGAGGCCGAGGAGGCACTCAAGCACAGCCAGCGGCTGGAGGCGCTGGGCCAGCTCACCGGCGGCGTCGCGCATGATTTCAACAACCTGCTGACCGTGATCCGCGCCTCGGTCGATCTGTTGAACCGCCCGCAACTGAGCGAGGAACGGCGGCAGCGCTACATCACGGCGATCGGGGAGGCCGTCGCGCGCGCGGCCAAGCTGACCTCGCAATTGCTGGCCTTTGCGCGGCGCCAGACCTTGAAGCCCGAAGTGTTCGATGTCGGCGACCGGATGCGCTCGCTGCGCGACATGCTCGCCACGCTGCTTGGACCTGCGATCGAGATCGTCACGCAGCTGCCGACCGAGCCCTGCCTTGTCAGCGCCGATGCCGGCCAGTTCGAGACGGCCATCATCAACATGGCGACCAACGCGCGCGACGCCATGCAGGGCAAGGGCCGGATCGTCTTCACGGTCCACGCGGTGACATCCGTGCCTGATACGCTCGCGCATCTCTCCGGCAGCCAGACCTTGAAAAATCCCGGATTCATCTGCGTCACCGTCAGCGATAGCGGCATTGGCATCCCCGCGGCCCAATTGGGCCGCATCTTCGAGCCATTCTTCACCACCAAGCAGGTCGGCCAGGGCACGGGCCTCGGCCTGTCGCAGGTGTTCGGCTTTGCCCGGCAATCCGGCGGCGAAGTGACCGTCTTCAGCGAAGTCGGCCAGGGCAGCACCTTCTCGCTCTATCTGCCGCGCGTGCCGGCCGATCTGTTGCCCCGGAGCCAGGCGCCGACCACGGCCCCGGCCGTCGCCGGCAGCGGCATGTCGGTGCTGGTCGTCGAAGACAATATCGAACTCGGCAATTTCGCCGCCGACGGGCTGACCGAGCTCGGCTACAGCATCACGCTGGTCGACAACGCCACCGACGCGCTCACTGAACTGGTCGGCGATGCGGATCGCTTCGACGTCGTGTTCTCCGATGTCGTGATGCCGGGGATGACCGGGCTCGATCTGGCGCAGGCGATGTGCGATCGCTGCATCAGCGTCCCCATCGTGCTGACCACGGGCTATAGCCACGCTTTGTCCCAGGACGGCGTCGCCGGCTTCGAGCTGGTGCAAAAGCCCTATTCGATCGAGGAGCTGTCGCGGGTGCTGCACCGCGCGGCGCGGCTGAAACGGGTGCGCGACGGCGCCGCCGAGTAGACTGCGCCGCGGAACCCGAGGGAACCGGCTGATTTGACTCGCGTTACCCCGGCCATGGAGAAACCAGCCGGAAAGCGTGAAGGGGCCAAGAAGCCGCCCATCGTCGACATCAAGGGCGAGAACGGCGATGAGATCGCGCCGCCGCCGCCCGAAGTGCTCGAGCCCGATCCCGAACTTTCACCCGAAGAGGTCGAGCAGGCGCGCAAGGATTATCTCCTCACCCGCTTCTGGATCAGCGCGCGGGGCTTCTGGAGCCGCAAGGGCGACCGCCTCGCCTGGCCCTTTTCGATCGGCCTCGTCGTGCTGATCGTCCTGACCGTCGGCTTCCAATACGGCATCAATGTCTGGAACAGAGCGATCTTCGACGCCATCGAGAAGCGCGATGCGACCACCGTCTTCCACCTGACCGCCGTGTTCTTCCCGCTTGCCATCGGCAGCATCGTGCTCGGTGTCGTCCAGGTGTTTGCGCGGATGGGCATCCAGCGGCGCTGGCGCGCCTGGCTCACCAGCAGCGTACTGACACGCTGGCTCGCCAACGGCCGCTACTACCAGCTCAACCTCGTCGATGGCGACCACAAGAACCCTGAATACCGGATCGCGGAGGATCTGCGCATCGCGACCGACTCGCCGGTCGATTTTCTCGCCGGCGTGACCTCGGCGCTGCTGTCGGCCGCAACCTTCATCGTCGTGCTCTGGACCATCGGCGGCGCGCTCACCGTCACGCTCGGCGGCTCCACGATCACCATTCCCGGCTTCCTCGTGATCGCCGCGATGCTGTACGCGGCCATCGCCTCGGGCTCGATCCTGGTGATCGGCCGCCAATTCGTGCAGGTCTCCGAGGACAAGAACCAGGCCGAGGCGGATTTCCGCTACACGCTGACGCGCGTGCGCGAGAATGGCGAGAGCATCGCGCTGCTCGGCGGCGAGGAGGAAGAACGCGGCGGCATCGACCGCCATTTCACCAGCGTGCTCAGGCAATGGGCGCGGCTCGCAGGGCAACACATGCGGACCACGCTGGTGTCGCAGGGCTCGAGCCTCGTTGCACCTGTGGTACCGCTGTTGCTCTGCGCGCCAAAATTCCTCGACGGCAGCATGAGCCTCGGGCAGGTGATGCAGGCGGCCTCGGCCTTCACCATCGTGCAGAGCGCGTTCGGCTGGCTGGTCGACAATTATCCGCGGCTCGCCGATTGGAACGCCTGCGCGCGCCGCATCGCCTCGCTGATGATGTCGCTCGACGGCCTCGAGCGCGCCGAGCAGGGCGACGGCCTCGGCCGCATCAAGCGCGGCGAAACCAGCAACGATGCGATGCTGGAGCTGCACGACCTCTCCGTCACGCTCGACGACGGCACCGCCGTGGTCGGCGAGACCGAGGTGGTCGTCGAGCCCGGTGAGCGGCTCTTGGTCGCCGGCGAATCCGGCACCGGCAAGAGCACGCTGGTGCGTGCCATCGCAGGCCTGTGGCCATGGGGCGGCGGCAGCGTCAATTTCCATCCCGACCGGCGGCTGTTCATGCTGCCGCAGCGGCCCTATGTGCCCTCAGGCAGTCTGCGCCGCGCGGTCGCCTATCCCGGCGCCGAGGAGGACTGGACTGTCGAGGAGATCGGCGAGGCCCTGCACAAGGTCGGCCTCGACCATCTCAACGAGAAGATCGCGGAGGAAGGACCTTGGGACCAGACGCTGTCAGGCGGCGAGAAACAGCGCCTCGCCTTCGCGCGGCTCTTGCTGCACGACCCCGACATCGTCGTGCTGGATGAAGCGACCTCGGCGCTCGACGAGAAGAGCCAGGACAAGATGATGCAGATGGTCACCGACGAGCTGCCGAAGGCAACCATCGTCAGCGTCGCGCATCGTGTCGAGCTGGAGGCCTTCCACAGCCGCAAGATCGTGCTGGAGCGCCACAAGGGCGGCGCCAAGCTCGTCAGCGACATCGACCTGATCCCGCGCAAGGGCAAGCGCAAGCTGCTCGGGCGGTTCTTGCGGCAACGGAAACCGGCGAAGAAGGCGGCGTAAGCGCCGTTGGAGTCCCCGGCAAAACCGGCTATGCATGCGCCGCCTGCAACGAGGACCGCCTGCTTGACGCCCGACACCACCCTTTCGACCGCGCCATTCGGCGCGTTTGCGCCGAACGCAGCGCAGGCCGCGATCATCAGCCTCGTGCAGGGGTCAGGGCTGAAGCGCGGCGCGTTCCGGCCCTGGATGTCGCGACTGGTCAATCTGCTGCGCAGCGGACCGATCGACGTGCAATACCAGGGCGCTTCGTTCCGCCTCTACCACCAGGGCAGCGCCACCGAGCGCGGCGCGCTGTTCAACCCCGACTATAATATCGACGAGCTCGACTTCCTGCGTCGGCATACGCCTGGTGGCGGCACGTTCGTCGACGTTGGCGCCAATGTCGGCACGTTTGCTTTGGTGATGGCGCGGCAGGTCGGGCCATCAGGCAAGGTTGTCGCGATCGAGCCGCATCCCCTCACCTTCGGCCGTCTCTCGTTCAACCATGCCGCATCGAAAGCGACGCAGGTTCGCCTTGTGCAAGCCGCCGCGGGCGACGCCGACGGCGAGCTGATGATCGAGAGCGGCGGCGGCAATCTTGGCGCCACGCATGTCGCGACCGGCGCGGCGAGCACGGAAGCCATCAAGGTGCCGGCGCTGCGGCTCACGCGTATTCTGGACGAGGCCGGCGTGACCCAGGTCGATTCGCTCAAGATCGACGTCGAGGGCTTTGAGGACCGCGTGCTGATCGGCTTCTTTCGCGACGCGCCGCCAACGCTGTGGCCGCGCGCGGTCGTGATCGAGCATCTGTCACAAAACGAATGGCAGCAGGATTGTATCGCTGACATGGTCGCGCGCGGCTTTACCGTCGCGCGCAAGACGCGCAGCAATACATTCCTGTCACGCTAAACCACGGAGGATACAATGATCGATCACCTTGGCCTCTCCGTCTCCGACTATGAGGCTGCGAAAACGTTTTACAGCAAGGCGCTGGCGCCGCTCGATTACAGCCTGATCATGGAAGTGACGGAAGCGCAGACGGGTCACGCCGCGGCCGCGGGCTTTGGCGCCGGCGGCAAGCCGGATTTCTGGATCGACGGCAAAGGCGCGATGAACAAGCCGGTGCATGTCGCGATATCGGCGAAAGACCGCGCCACGGTCGACGCGTTCTACAAGGCTGCGATGGCAGCAGGCGGCCGCGACAACGGGCCGCCCGGCATCCGTCCGCATTATCACGCGAACTATTACGGCGCCTTTGTGCTGGACCTCGACGGGCACAACATCGAGGCCGTCTGCCACGCGCCGGAATAGGACGACGGTGTTATTTGAGCATGATCTCCGCGCAAACGCGTTCCGCGTTTGTTGCGAGGGGAAACCGCCAGGCACTTTTCCGGATCATGCTCCCGGAACATCGGCGCGGCATCATCGTTGTCGTTCTCCCGACAACTGATCTCGATGATGCCGATGCCGATTGAACCGCCCGAGATACCGCCATCGACACCCGGCACGCCGACCGAGCCGCCGCCCGGCATTCCGCCGGGCAATCCGCAGCCTGAAATCGCGCCGCCGGTACACGAGCCCGGCGAATCACCGCGGCCCGATGAATTGCCCGGCCGCATCCCAGAAGAGATTCCGTCGCGCGGACCGAACGGTCCGCTCGCACCGAATCCCGCGACGGATGCTAATTCGTCGCAGGCGTTACATATGATACGAGAGCAATCACATGTGAGGCGATTGCGACTCACGCCTGAATGCGTAATGAACGTTGTTCTCGTGACATGATTTGCATGCAGAAATAAATCGCGACGCAATATCTTCGCCCGCCACAATCCGGCCTAACGCGTAGCTGTTCATCACCCCACTTCACATCGTCAAAGAACCTTCCGGGGAAGTTCAACCACATGACCAACCTTCGTTTCGTGCTGCTCGCCACGACGGCCCTGACCGCGATGCAATTTGCAGGCTCCGCAGCTCATGCGCAAAGCGCGCCGCCGCTCGTAGTCGCACAGGCCCAACCGGAGACGGGCCCTGACGGAAAACCGAAGCAGCCTCCGAAGGAAGCGCCAAAGGGACCGCCGCCCGCCGCGCGCCCGGCAACGCCGCCTCCCCCACCGCCGCCTGCTGCGCCCAAGCCCCCGGCCGCACCGCCCCCGGCGGCTGCACCGCCGCATCCGCCCGCCGCGCCTCCGCCGGCTGCCGCACCCGCGCGCCCGACGCCGCCTCCTCCGCCGCCCGCGACCCATCAGGCACCGCCACCGCCCCCGCCGCCGCCTGCTGCACCCAAGCCGCCGACGCCGCCTCCGGCTGCGGCTCCGCAGCAGCATGCGCCGACACCGCCCCCGCCTCCACCGCCGCAGCAGCACGCCCCGACGCCGCCGCCGCCGCCGCCTCCGCAGCAGCACGCTCCCGTTGCACCGCTCCCGGCGCCGACCGCGACCCCGGCTCGTCCGGCCGCAACACCAACACCTCCGCCACCCCCAACCACACCGCCGTCCGCGGCCCGGCCCATGGCAACGCCTGCGCCGACGGCTACGCCTGCCCCAACGCCGACGCCCGCAACGCCCGCGGCTCGGCCGATGTCTCCGGCCCCGACAGCCACGCCTGCGCCGACGCCGACACCTGCAGTGCCGGCGGCCCGGCCGTCTCCGACCCCGACAGCCACACCCACGCCATCAGCAACGCCAGCGCCTGGCAAAACGCCGCCCGGACGTCCCGGCGCTCCGCCGGCCGCAGGAACGGCTCCAACCCCGACTCCAACAGCAACGCCGGCGCCCGGCGGCGCGACGCCGCTTCCCGGACGTCAGGGTGGAGCGCCGCCCGCAGGCGCGCCTGCTGCCGGCACAACGCCTGCATCGCCGCAGGCAGGCGTCCCGCCCCGACCACCCGCGCCACCCGCTGGCGCAGCAGCGCCGTCTGTCGTCCCTGGTTCGGCGGCCGCCACGGTCCCGCCCAACAAGGCGCAGAACGCTCCGCCGACAGTCAGTTCGGCCTTCCGCGCGGCACCGACGACCACCACGCCACTGCCGCCGCCGCCGCGTCCGCCGCAGCGTGACCTGACGCCGCTGGCCATCGGTGCGGGCGTCGTGGCCGGTGCCGTGATCGGCGCCACCATCGCCGACTACCGCAACCAGCGGCAGGAGGTCGTCGAAGGCGGCCGCACCATCTACACCGAGCCGGATCGCATCATCATCCGCGACCCGGGCGGGCAGGAATATGTCCGTGGCAACGATCTCTATCGCTTCCGCTACGGCGCCCGCGATATCCGCACCGAGACGATCGGCGGCGAAACCCGCACCGTCGTGATCCGTCCTGATGGCACCGAAATCATCACGGTGGTCGGTCCGGACGGCAGTCTGATGCGCCGTATCCGCAGGGATCAGCGCGGGCGTGAGATCGTGATCATCGACAACACCTACCGCGATCCGCGGGCGGTCGGCGGCTTCTATGTCGACGTGCCGCCGCCGGTGGTCAGCATCCCCTATGATCGCTACATCGTCGACGCCCAGGAAGCCTCGCCGGACGTGATCTACGAGACCATGCGGGCCCCGCCGGTGCAGCGGATCGATCGCCGCTACTCGCTCGACGAGATCCGCTACTCGCCGAACGTTCGCATGCAGATGCCGAGCATCGACGTCAACACGATCAACTTCGCGACGGGATCGTGGACCATTCCGCCGGACCAGGCGGCGCGGTTGCAGGTGATCGCCGACGGTATCAACCAGGCGATCCAGGCCAACCCGCAGGAGGTGTTCCTGATCGAGGGCCACACCGACGCGGTCGGCAACGACGTCGACAATCTGTCGCTGTCGGATCGCCGGGCGCAGGCGGCGGCCGAATTGCTGACGCAGCAGTTCAATGTGCCCGCGGAAAACCTGACCTCGCAGGGCTACGGCAAGCAGTACCTGAAGGAGCAGACCGACGGCCCGAGCCTGATCAACCGGCGCGTCACCGTCCGCCGCATCACGCCGCTGCTCAATGGCGGCCAGGCCAACGCAGCGCCGCCGCCTCCGCCGCGCCAATAAGAACATCGAAAAAAGAAAATGGCCGGGATCGATCCCGGCCATTTTTGTTTTGGTTGTTACCCGCGATGGCGCGACACGTCGTGCATTCGTGGCGTGGGCCTCAGCCCTTGTCGCTCTCGAGCTTGAAGATCTGCGAGCCTTCGCTGCCCGACAGCAGGCCGGTCTTCGAATAGAGGCCGAGCTTGGTGCGGGTATCCGCGATGTCGAGATTGCGCATGGTGAGCTGACCGATGCGATCGGCCGGCGTGAAGGCGGCGTCCTCGACCTTCTCCATGCTGAGCCTTTCAGGCGCATAGGTGAGGTTGGGGCTCTCGGTGTTGAGGATGGAGTAGTCGTTGCCGCGGCGCAGCTCCAGCGTGACCTCGCCGGTAACGGCGCGCGCGACCCAGCGCTGCGCGGTCTCGCGCAGCATCAAAGCCTGCGAGTCGAACCAGCGGCCCTGATAGAGCAGGCGGCCGAGGCGCATGCCGCTGATGCGATACTGCTCGATCGTGTCCTCGTTGTGGATGCCGGTGACGAGACGCTCATAGGCGATGTGCAGCAGCGCCATGCCGGGCGCCTCGTAGATGCCGCGGCTCTTGGCTTCGATGATGCGGTTCTCGATCTGGTCGCTCATGCCGAGGCCGTGGCGGCCGCCGATGGCATTGGCTTCGAGGAACAGCGCAACGGGATCGCTGAAGGTCTTGCCGTTCAGCGCGGTGGGCTGGCCTTCCTCGAAGCGCACGACGACCTTCTCGGCCTTGACGACGCAATCGTCGCGCCAGAACGGCACGCCCATGATCGGGTTGACGATCTTGATGCCGCTGTCGAGGCTTTCGAGATCCTTGGCCTCGTGCGTGGCGCCAAGCAGATTGCTGTCGGTCGAATACGCCTTCTCGGCGCTCATCTTGTAGGCGAAGCCCTGCGCGGTCATGAACGCCGACATCTCGGCGCGGCCGCCGAGCTCGTCGATGAACTGCTGGTCGAGCCAGGGCTTGTAGATGCGCAAGCTTGGATTGGTCAGCAGGCCGTAGCGATAGAAGCGCTCGATGTCGTTACCCTTGAAGGTCGAACCGTCGCCCCAGATGTTGACGCCGTCTTCCTTCATCGCCGCGACCAGCATCGTGCCGGTCACCGCGCGTCCCAGCGGCGTGGTGTTGAAATAGGTGATGCCGCCGGTCGAGATGTGGAAGGCGCCGGACTGAATCGCGGCGATGCCTTCGTGCACCAGCTGCGTGCGGCAATCGACCAGCACGGCGTTCTCGGCGCCGAACGCTTCGGCCTTGCGCGGGATCTCGTTGTAGTCGGCCTCATCGGGCTGGCCGAGATTGGCGGTATAGGCGTAGCAGCGCGCGCCCTTCTGCTTCATCCAGAGCAGCGCCGCCGACGTGTCGAGGCCGCCCGAAAAAGCGATGCCGACTTTCTCGCCCTTGGGCAGGCTTTTCAGGATCGTGGTCATGGGGCTTCCAATCGGGTCTCAGGGGGCTATTGGCTGGGGTGGCGTGACCGCGCGAATATCAAATTTCGCACGCCTCGGCACCCATTTAATGGCTCAAATCGAGGGTGCGGGACCGGTCTTGCGGCCGAACAGGCGCTTGCGGAGCCGGTAGGCGGGCATGTTCAGCCGGGTCAGGGCCGCATCGACCGCCTCGTCCGAAAACCGGGTCCGCGGCCAGCGGTAGATCAGCGCGAAACCGAACCAGATCACGACGAAGGTGACGAGGCCGGCGGTTGCGACATCGGTGAAGAAGTGGCCGCCGAAGGCCATGCGGAGCCCGCTGGTCGTGAGACCGAACACCACCGCGCCCGCATAGGCGAGCGGCCGCCACGCCGGCGGTGCCAGGGCAGCGGGCGCCAGCGTCCAGAACGCGGTCGCGCCTTCGCCGGAGAAGAACGAGCAATTGCGTTCGCAATCGCCGCGCGGATCCCACCACGCCACGAACTGCTGATCGCCGGCAAACTCGGTCACCACCACCGGCCGCGGCCGGCCCCAATAGGACTTGAAGGTGAGGTTGGTGAGAATGCCCGCCGACATGATGATCGTGACCAGCAGGAATACGATCGCGCGTCCCGACACCATCAGGGGACGGTCGGGCCTGATCATCTTGACCACCAGCGCGATCAGCGACGGCAGCACGAACGCCCAGGACACCCACACCGCCGCATCTCGCGCGATCCCGGCCCAGTCGTTCAGCTTGAGCGGAAAGGTCTTTGTCGCGGGATCGAAGAACAACGCGGCGAGCTTGAGATCGAGCTCGGGATAGAGGCCGAAGACGACGCCGATCACGAGCCACAGCGCCAGGGCGATGAAGAGTCCAGTCCGGTTCATGACGCGCGGTTTAGCGGAGTGGGGTGGGGATGGAAACCCTTTCACCGCACATCCGGCCGCGAATTCGACGGCAGCGGCGGAGGCGGCCGGAGCGGGGCCGGCGGGATGCGCCAGGCGCCGGCATTGCGGCCGGCGATCAGCCAGTAAACGACACCGGCGACGATGCCCGCGCCGGTCATGATCTCCAGATGCCGGCGCACGATGCCTTCGAACTGAAACGTATCAGGATGGAACGGGATGAGGCCGAGATAGCAGGCGAGCCCGACAAGGCCACCGCCGACCGCATAGGCAAGCGCACTGCGGATGTAGAGCGCCTCGGTGATCGCAACGATCACCGCCGCCGGCACCAGCGCGAAACCCGAGACGAAGATGAAGCCGAAGCCGAGCAGGATGTCGATCGCGCCCTGATCGACCGGACCCGCACCGAGATCGGAAAACTCCGGAAACAGCAGCGCACCGACGACGATCATGCCGCCGACGAAGCAGGCGGCGAGAAAGCCGAAGAAGATCACGATGAGGCGGCCGATCAGGGACATGCGGGGAAAGCCACCGTAGTCGTCATTGCGAGCGCAGCGAAGCAATCCAGACTGCCGCCGCGGAAAGACTCTGGATTGCTTCGCTGCGCTCGCAATGACAGGGATGCGAGAGCGCGGACGGTCATCCTCAATCCGTCATCGCCATGGCGCGTAGCGCCTGGCGCTCGCGTGCCGAGAGCTTTTCCGTCTCCGACTTGAGCTGGCCGCAGGCGGCGAGGATATCGCGGCCGCGCGGGGTGCGCACCGGCGAGGAATAGCCGGCGTTGAAGATGTATTCGGAGAATTTTTCGATCTGGTCCCAGTCCGAGCATTCATAGGCCGTGCCGGGCCAGGGATTGAACGGGATCAGATTGATCTTGGCGTGAATGCCCTTGAGCAGCTTCACCAGCAGCTTTGCATCGTCGAGCGAATCGTTGACGCCCTTGAGCATCACGTATTCGAAGGTGATGCGGCGGGCGTTCGAGGCACCGGGATAGTCGCGGCAGGCCTGCAGCAATTCCTTGATCGGATATTTGCGGTTGAGCGGCACGAGCTCGTTGCGTAGCTCGTCGCGCACCGCATGCAGCGAGATCGCGAGCATGACGCCGATCTCCTCGCCGGCACGCACGATGTTCGGGACCACGCCGGAGGTCGACAGCGTGATGCGGCGGCGGGAAATGCCGATGCCCTCGTTGTCGCCGACGATCAAAAGCGCATCGCGCACCGCGTCGAAATTGTAGAGCGGCTCGCCCATCCCCATCATCACGATGTTGGTGACGCGGCGCGTGCCGTCCTCGCGGTCAGCCCAATCGTTCAGGCGATCGCGCGCGACCATGATCTGGCCGACGATCTCGCCGGCGGTGAGGTTGCGCACCAGGCGCTGCGTGCCGGTATGGCAGAACGAGCAGTTCAGCGTGCAGCCGACCTGCGAGGAGACGCAGAGCGTGCCGCGATCGGTCTCGGGGATGTAGACGCACTCGACTTCATGCGCCTTCTCGACATTGTCGCCGCTCGGCAGCCGCAGCAGCCATTTGCGGGTGCCGTCGTTGGAGATCTGCTCGGCCACGACTTCGGGTCGATCGACGGTGAAATGCTGGGCGAGTTCGGCGCGAATGCCCTTCGAGATCGAGGTCATGTCGTCGAAGCTCTGGGCGCCGCGGAAATAGAGCCAGTGCCAGAGCTGCTGCACGCGCATCTTGCGCTGCGCCGGTGCGACGCCGATCTCGCCGAGGCGATCGGCAAGCTCGGCGCGCGACAGCCCGATCAGCGACGGCTTGGCCGGCGGCACATAGGTTTCGAGCGGAGTCTTCTCCACCAGGATTGCGTCGCGCGGCTCGGTCGTCGGTTGCATTGAATAGGCCTGATGATGTTGTCGTTCCGGGGCGGCGCGAAGCGTCGAACCCGGAACCTCGAGATTCCGAGCTCGATGCTGCGCATCGTCCCGGAATGACGAAAGAAAATCTGGAACCGGCCTTATATAGCAACCGGGTCCGCCGATTGCGACCTTCCCGCCCGCAGCCTTAATGCCGGCAATCCTGCGCAATCTTGTCCAGGGCCTGGGCGAGACCCTTCAGCGAGAACGTATCGGTCGTCTCCGTGCCCTTGGCCGAGGTGCCCTTGACCACGAGATCGGCGGATTTGCGCATGGCTTCCACCATCCGCTCCTCTTCGGCCGCATTCTTGATCCAGAGGCCGTCGCCCTGCGTGTACATCGCGAAGGAGGCGCCGCCGACCTCGACCGTCGATTCCGAGCCCGGCTTCAGCGCGTAGCCGATCATGACAGACACTTCGTTGTTCACCTTCTCGGCCGGCCGGGTCGAGACAAAGGCATAGGCGGGATCGCGCGGCCGGTTCGGCGGATTTGTCTTCGACGAGGAGGGCTTTGCCAGCGCAAAGCAGACCTTCTTGCCATTGGGTGTCGCCGCATAGGCGCCCCAGGTGCCGAACTGGCCGATCAGCGTCGGCTCCGCGCCACCCGCAACGGCCGCGGCGGGGGTCGCCGGCTTGCTCTCGGGCTTGGCTGCCGTTTTGGTTGCCGTCTTGGCGGCCGTCGCGGCCGGCTTTGCCGCCGCCTTCGGCGCCGGTTGCGTCGTCTGGGCGCGCGCGGACTCACTCAATCCCCACGCCGCCACGCCAGTCATCAAAGCCAAAAAGAGCGCCCGCCACATGCTGGAGTGGTTCCCTCAATATTGTGACTGGAAGATGGCCCGGCGGCGATTTGTCCCCGTGCAGGGATAACCGGGAAAGTCCAGTTTGGGAAGGCAGTTAGCGGGCAATCACGGTTAGCTTTTCGACCGCGCGGCGCGCTGTTCCGCCCATTGCGCATCAGTCAATCGCAACAGATCCTCGGCGCCGGAACTGCGCAAATGCGCGCCGCCGTCGATCACCACCATCTCGCCGTTGATATATCCGGCACGGTCCGAGACCAGGAAGCTGGCGAGGTCGGCAAGCTCGCTGTGCTCGCCGACGCGTCCCAACGGGTTGCGGGTGGTCCAGCCTTCGTCCCGGCCCTCGGGTCGCAGTTGCCCCGATGCGCCGGCGGTGGGGAACGGCCCCGGCGCGATCGCGACGGTGCGGATGCCCTTCGGGCCCCACTCCACCGCGAGACTCCTGGTCATCGCCAGCACCGCCGATTTCGCCATGGCCGAGGGAACCGTGAAGGCGCGGCCGGTGATGGTCGAGGTCGAGAGGATCGATAGCACGACACCCTTGTGCCTGCCCTCGATCCAGCGCTTGCCGGCAGCGAGCGTGCAGTACATCGCGCCATGCAGCGTCGGCGCCAGGATCGCATCGGCGGCGCGGAACGACAGATGCTCACTTTGCGCGATGAAGGTCGCGGCAGCGTTGTTGACGAGAATATCGAGTGGCGCTTCGCGCCAGATCGCATCCATCATCGCATCGACCGCGGCACCATCGCGAACATCGCATGCTGATGTCGTAACCTTCCCGCCAGTCTCCTTGCGCATCTCAGCTGCGGTCGTTTCGAGACGGTCGAGCTTGCGGCCGCAGATCACGAGTTCGGCGCCGAGCGCGAGGAAGCGGCGTCCCATCGCAGCGCCAAGGCCCGAGCCGCCGCCAGTGACGAGGATGCGCTTGCCCCTAAGCAGACCTGTTTCAAACATCGTTTGAATCCCTTTCTCCGCGGGTTTCGTCATTGCGAGCGCAGCGAAGCAATCAAGACTATTTCCGCGGCACGGACTCCGGATTGCTTCGCTGCGCTCGCAATGACGCGAGGATAGGACGTCGCGCCATCCGAGACAAAGAATCCGGATTGTCCGGTTGCATTAAATCCGGCAGAAACGGCCCAACATTCATTCCACCCCGAACGCCCCAAGGTGTCGCCATGAAAGCCATCCTCTGCTCGCAATATTGCCAGCCCGACGATCTCGTGCTCGCCGATGTGCCGGATCCGGTGGCTGGTCCCGGCGAAGCCGTGATCGCGATCAAGGCAGCGGCGCTTAACTTCTTCGACATCCTGATGATCCAGGGCAAGTACCAGATCAAGCCGCCGTTCCCGTTCTCGCCGGCCGCCGAAGTTGCCGGCGTGATCGAGAGCATCGGCCCCGGCGTCACCGATCTGAAGGTCGGCGATCGCGTGGTCGCCTCCTGCGGTCATAACGGCGCGCGCGAAAAGATCGCGCTGCCGGCGGCAGGGATCGTGAAGATTCCCGACAATCTCGATTACGACCGCGCGGCCGGCATCATCATCATCTACGGCACGGCGCTGCATGCGCTGGAAGACCGCGCGAGCCCGAAGCCGGGTGAGACCCTCGCAGTGTTGGGCGCGGCCGGCGGCACCGGTCTTGCCGCATGCGAGCTCGGCAAGCTGATGGGCCTGAAGGTGATCGCCTGCGCCTCGTCCGAGGAGAAGCTCGAATTCGCCAAAGCGCACGGTGCCGAGCTGACGCTGAACTACGCCAAGGAAGATCTCAAGGAAGGTTTGCGCAAGCTCACCGGCGGCAAGGGCGTCGACATCATCTTCGATCCGGTGGGCGGCGCGTATGCCGAACAGGCATTGCGCTCGATCGCCTGGGAAGGACGCTTCCTCGTCATCGGCTTTGCGGCCGGCGACATTCCGAAGATGCCGCTGAACCTCGCGCTGCTGAAGGGCTGCGATATCCGCGGCGTGTTCTGGGGCGCATGGACCCGGCAGAATCCGGAAAAGAACCGCGCCAATCTCGAGAAGCTGGTGAAGTGGACGGCGGAAGGCAAGATCTCATCGCATGTCGACCGCACCTTCCCGCTGGCCCAGACCGCCGACGCACTGAAGGTGCTGGCGGGACGGCAGGCCATGGGCAAGGTGATCCTGCATCCGTGAGGATGTGAGGCGGAGGCGCGTTTGGCGCGATGCGCGCCACACCCACAATTGTCGTCGCCCGGCTTGACCGGGCGACCCAGTACTCCGAGACGCCAGTGATTGAATCGAGAAACCGCGGCGTACTGGATTCCCCGCCTTCGCGGGGAATGACAGCGGGACAAATGGCAATAGCCGTTACGCCGCTTCCGCCTTCTCCTCCGCCTCATCCACGCCGCGCTTCAGCGCCGCACGCGCGGCTTCGCGATGCTCTGATGTGATGTGGCTGGCGACCATGCGGATGGCGGTGGCCAGAATGGCGGCGTCATCGGTGAAGCCGAGCACCGGCATCACGTCCGGAATGAAGTCGAACGGCAGGATGAAATAGGCGATCGCGCCCAGCAGCGACGCCTGGACATGGCGCGGGGTCTGGCGGTCGAACGCGCAGTAATAGGCGGCGAGCAGATCTTCCGTGAACGGCAGATGCGCAGCGACGCGCTTCAGCTTGCGCCAGAAGCGGCGGCGCACGCTTTCACGATCTTCCGCGAGCCGATCGGCCGGCTCGAAGCCGACGCTGTGTTCGGCAGCCATCTCTCAAAACTCCCGCTTAGGGCGGCGCGACCGAAGGCCGCATCCGGTGACGATCACAAGATGGGGATGCGGCCCGGACCCGCAAGACGTCAGCCCTGCGTCAGCTTGGCAATTGCGTTCATCGTGGTGGCAAGCTCGATGTCGAGCTTGGTGACACCGCCGGCATCATGGGTCGACAGCACCACCTCCACCGTCTTGTAGACATTGCGCCATTCCGGGTGGTGATCCATTTTCTCGGCGACCAGCGCCGCCCGGGTCATGAAGCCGAAGGCCTCGTTGAAATCCCTGAAGACAAAGGTCTTCCCGATCCCTTTGCCGTCCTGGACCTCGGCCCAGCCGGGGAGGGTGCCCAGCGCCTGCTTGCGTGCGTCCGCCGATAGACGTTCTGCCATGATGACCTCCATTTCAGGGGAACTTTACCCTAACACCGTGCTTACGTCGGGGTTCACCCTCGGGTTTGGCCGATCCGCTAACCATGACGGAGATGTAACCCCGGCGGACAAGAAATTTGCTACAATTGCGGGCGTAAATCGCTGGCCAAGATGAAGCTGAGCCTGAAGCGCCTGTTTGGGAGATCGATGACCGGGGATTCAAACCTGGCCGAAGCGCCCCCTCCGCCTTCGCCGCGATCCGCGGCGCGGAAGACAGCGCTCGTGTCTCTGGCGCTGGTGCTCGCCATCGTCGGTGCGCTCGCCGGCGGCTATTATTTCGCAATGCGACCGGTGACCTTGAAGATCGCGGTCGGTCCCGCCAACAGCGACGACGTCAAGGTGGTGCAGGCGCTGACGCAGGCCTTCGCGCAGAGCAAAGGTTTTGTGCGGCTGCGCCCGGTCCAGACCGACGGCGCCACCGCCAGTGCGGACCAGCTCGCCGAAAGCAAGGTCGATCTTGCCATCGTGCGCGGCGATCTCGATGTGCCCAAGAACGCGCAAGCCGTCGCAACGCTGCGCAAGAACGTCGTGGTGCTGTGGTCGGTGCCCGGCAAGGGCAAGAAGAAGGGCGCGAAGATCACCAAGATCTCGCAGCTCGCCGGTCACCGCGTCGGCGTGGTCGGCCGCACGGCGGCCAACGTCAATCTGCTCAAGGTGATCCTGCAGCAATACGGCGTCGATCCTGCCAAGGTCGAGATCGTGCAATTCCCGGCGAGCGAAGTCGCCGAGGCGATCAAGGCGCAGAAGGCGGACGTCTATCTCGCGGCCGGCCCCGTCAACAGCAAGATCACAGCGGATGCGATCGCCGCCTCCGCCAAGGACGGCGGCTCGCCGACCTTCCTCGCGATCGATTCGGCGGACGCCATCGCGCAGAACCATCCGGTCTATGAAGCCTCGGAAATTCCCGCCGGCACCTATGGCGGCTCACCCGATCGCCCCGAGGACGAGGTCAAGACCATCAGCTTCTCGCACCACGTGGTGGCGCGCAAAGGCCTGTCCGAAACCACGGTTGCGGCCTTCACCCGGCAGCTCTTCGCCGTGCGCCAGCAATTGCTGACCGACTTCCCGCAGGCCGCGAAGATCGAGACGCCCGACACCGACAAGGACGCGGTGATCCCCGTGCATCCGGGCGCCGCCGCCTTCGTCGACGGCGAGGAGAAGACCTTCCTCGACAAATACAGCGATTACATCTGGTGGAGCCTGATGGCGCTTTCGGCGACGGGCTCGCTCGGCGCCTGGTTCGCGGGCTATCTGAAGAAGGACGAGCGCGACAACAACAGTCACTTACGCGAACGTCTGCTCGACATGCTCACCGCGGCCCGCAAGAGCGAGACGATCGACGAACTTGACCAGATGCAGGCCGAGGCCGACGGGATCCTGCGCGACACCTTGCGCTGCTACGATCACGGCGCCATCGAGGAGGGCGCACTCGCCGCCTTCAATATCGCGCTCGACCAATTCCACGCCGCGGTCGCCGATCGCAAAGCCGTGTTGTCCAGCCTGCCGCAGAACCTGCAACGCGCGGGTGCGCAATTCCGGGCCGCCGGCAACGCATAAGCGGCTTGCGCGCGTAATTGTCGCGTCACATTGTCTCAATATAGCCTCTGACTTCATCCACGTGACCGCCGCCTCGGCGGGCGCCGCGCGATATCGAGAGCATCGCCATGAAGATCAAATTCTCCCGTCGCAAATTTCTCACCACCAGCGCCGGTGCGCTTGGCGCGATCGCGATGCCGCATCTGTCGCGCGCGGCCGACCGGCCCGCGGTCACCCATGGCGTGCAGTCCGGCGACGTCACCCTCGACGGCGGCGTGATCTGGGCACGGTCCGATCGGCCCTCGCAGATGCTGGT
This sequence comes from Bradyrhizobium zhengyangense, assembly GCF_022012435.1. Lineage (GTDB taxonomy): Bacteria > Pseudomonadota > Alphaproteobacteria > Rhizobiales > Xanthobacteraceae > Bradyrhizobium > Bradyrhizobium zhengyangense. Next base: position 419,424 of record NZ_JAKLUA010000006.1, on the reverse strand, counting down.
CGAGGTGGCGACGACTGATACCTTCAAGGACGCCCGCGCGCTGCCGCCGATCGCGGCGCTGCCCGAGAGCGACTTCACCGCGAAGATGCTGGTGGACAATCTACCCGGCGGACAGGACATCTTCTACCGCGTCCGTTTCCGCGACCTCTCCCACACTGCGATCGAGGGCGAGCCGGTGGTCGGCCGCTTCCGCACCGCGCCGGCCGACCGCCGCGACGTCAGCTTCGTCTGGGGTGGCGACGTTGCCGGCCAGGGCTGGGGCATCAATCCCGATGACGGCGGCATGCTCACCTTCTCGGCGATGCACAAGCACCGCCCGGACTTCTTCCTGCATTCCGGCGATACGATCTATGCCGACGGCGTGATCCCCTCCGAGGTCAAGCTTGCCGACGGCAAGACCTGGAAGAACGTCACCATCCCCGAGAAGGCCAAGGTCGCGGAGACGCTGGACGAGTTCCGTGCCGCGCACAAATACAATTTCACCGACGACAATGTCCGCGCCTTCAATGCCGCAGTCCCGATCTTCGTGCAGTGGGACGATCACGAAGTGACCAACAACTGGTCGCTGTCGAAGGACTTGCCGTCGACTTACAAGGTGCGTGACATCTCGCTGCTCGCCGCGCGCGCCGGCCGCGCCTTCCACGAAATGTATCCGATGCGCGAGAGCATCGTTGAGCCGGGCCGGGTCTATCGCAAGATCTCCTACGGTCCGCATCTCGACGTGTTCGTGCTCGACGAGCGCAGCTATCGCGGCCCGAACGGCGCCAATCTCGAGACCGAGTACGGTCCGGCCAGCTATTTCCTCGGGCCGGAGCAAATGGCTTGGCTGAAGCGCGGCCTGCTCAACTCGCGCGCGACATGGAAGGTGATCGCCTCCGACATGCCGCTCAGCATCCTCGTTTACGACGATGCGGCGAACAAGAAGGGGTCGGAAGCTTTCGCGCAGGGCGACGGCCCGGTGCGCGGGAGAGAGTTCGAGATCGCCGACATCCTGCGCTTCATCAAGATGGCGCCGATCAAAAATACGGTCTGGCTGACCGCCGACGTGCATTACGCCGCCGCGCACTATTACAATCCGGACAAGGCGCAGTTCCAGGAGTTCGAGCCGTTCTGGGAATTCGTGTCGGGTCCGCTACATGCGGGAACGTTCGGGCCTGGCGAGATGGACAACACGTTTGGACCCGAGGTGCGCTTCGTCAAGGCGCCCGGTCTCGACAGGCAGAACCTGCCGCCATCCGCCGGCATGCAGTTCTTCGGTCACGTCAAGATCGACGGCGCCTCCGGCCAGATGACAGTCACGTTGCGCGACCGCGCCGACGTCGCGCTGTGGTCGACCACGCTCGATCCGAAGCTCGCCTGAAGCTGATTTAGCTGCCGCGGGCCTGTAACGCCGCCTCCAGCGCATCGCTGGAGCACGGCTTTTGCAGTCGCGGACGCGCAGCGAACTGCGCGGGAATGCTTGTCTCGGCGCCGTAGCCGGTGACGAAGACGAATGGAATGTCCAGCGCGGCGAGCCGCTCGGCGATCGCAAAGCTCTTCTCGCGGATCAGCTCGACATCAAGCAGTGCGAAATCGGGCGCGCGCCTTGCGATTGCATCGAGCGCCTGCGCGACCGAGCCCACGGTGCGCACGCTTGTCACGCCGAATCCGAGCAGGCGATCCTCGAAATCGATCGCGATGATCGGATCGTCCTCGACGATCAGCACATCAGCGGGGGTGTCGGCCGCGCCGGCCGGGGTAACAGGTATCATGATCCTGGCTATCGAGGGCTGCATTTTTCTACCGATCTGGACAGCCTCTGGCCGACGCCTGCGCCCAGCGCATCGGAGGGTTCCCGGAACGAAACTCACCACAGAACAGTTTTGACGTCTGTCCACATGTGCACACAGGCCGTGGACGGAGATCGCTAGTGTGGAGAGGAGGACGGGGGATTTCACGATGGATGCACGCATCAGCAAGACGAGCGAGATCGACAGCCGCCCAGCCAACAATCTGCTGCGGCGCTTGAATGCGGCGGACTATGCGCTGCTCGCACCACATGTCACCGTTGACGAGGTCGGCCCGAACCATCTGCTCTACAGCCCGGGCGACGATGTCCAGGTCGTGCACTTTCCGTGCGGACCATCGCTCGCGACGTTCCTCGTTCCGAACGAGGACGGCCGCGACGTCGAGACCATTTTGGTCGGCCGCGAAGGCGCCGTCGGCGGCATCGTCAGCGAAGGATTTCTGCCGGCCTATACCCGCATCTGCGTGAAATTCGGCGGACCATTCGCACGTGTTCACGTCGGCAAGATCGAGGCGGCCAAGGCGCGCTCGCCGTCGCTGCGCAACATCTTTGCCCGCTACGCCGACTGCATGCTGGCACAGATCTTCCAGTCGACCGCCTGCAACGCGATCCACTCGATCGAGCAGCGCACGGCGAAATGGATCGTGGCGGCGATGGAGCGAACCGGCGACGAGCACAGCGTGCCGTTGACACATGAGCAGCTCGCCACATTGCTCGGCGTCGGCCGAAGCTATGCCAGCCGCGTGCTGCAATCGTTCAAGGCCGAAGGCGTGCTCGACACGCGGCGCGGCGCGATCCTGGTCCGCAATCATGATGGCCTGCGCCTGCGCGCCTGCCTCTGCAACGATGCCGTGAAGCTGCACTTCGAGGAGGTGCTGCGCGGCGTCTATCCGACCGAGGAGCCGGAGAGCCGCGCAAGCTGATCGGGACGGCCGGCTCGCGGACAAGGGCCGGTTTGGCCCGGGATACCCCTAAGCCCCGGGGATTCCCGGGCAAAATTCAATCAACCAACCCTGAAAGAACGCATTGTTTTTTGGCGTTTTTTGCCTATATTGCGGCGCAAACGCATAGGCTACCCGGTCGATATGGCCGGGTTTCCTTTTTGGGCGTAGCAGGCCCCGTTTTCCACGTTTCCAGCGTTGTCCGTGAACAGGTCCCGGCTTGACCGGCGAGATCGCGCTTAACCCATTGTCCGACCGCAAAGAAGCTCACTCATGAATCTCCGCAACGTCGCCATCATCGCCCACGTCGACCACGGCAAGACGACCCTCGTCGACAAGCTCCTCCAGCAGTCCGGCACGTTCCGCGAGAACCAGAAGGTGACGGATCGCGCCATGGACTCCAACGATCTGGAGCGCGAGCGCGGCATCACCATTCTGGCCAAGGCGGCCTCGGTGCAGTGGAAAGACACCCGCATCAACATCGTCGACACGCCAGGCCACGCCGATTTCGGCGGTGAGGTCGAGCGCATCCTGAACATGGTGGACGGCGCCCTGGTGCTGGTCGACGCCGCCGAAGGCCCGCTGCCGCAGACCAAGTTCGTGGTCTCCAAGGCGCTCAAGGTCGGCCTCAAGCCGATCGTCGTCATCAACAAGGTCGACCGTCCCGACGCACGTCCGACCGAAGTCATCAACGAGGTGTTCGACCTGTTCGCGGCGCTCGACGCCAGCGAGGAGCAGCTCGACTTCCCCATTCTTTATGGATCAGCCAAGCAGGGCTGGATGGCCGAGAGCCCCGAGGGTCCGCAGGACAAGGGCATGGAGCCGCTGTTCGACCTGGTGCTGCGCCACGTCGCGCCGCCCAAGGTCGAGGAAGGTCCGTTCCGCATGATCGGCACCATCCTCGAGGCCAACCCCTATCTCGGCCGCATCATCACCGGCCGCATCTCGTCGGGCGTGCTCAAGCCGAACCAGCAGGTGAAGGTGCTGCATGCCGACGGCAAGCTGGTCGAAACCGGGCGCATCACCAAGATCCTTGCCTTCCGCGGCCTCGAGCGCACGCCGCTCGAGGAAGCCGAAGCCGGCGACATCGTCGCGATTGCGGGCCTCACCAAGGGCACCGTCGCCGACACCTTCTGCGATCCGACCGTCGAGGTGCCGCTGCCGGCCCAGCCGATCGATCCGCCGACCGTGTCGATGTCGTTCATCGTCAACAACTCGCCACTCGCCGGCACCGAAGGCGACAAGGTGACGAGCCGCATGATCCGCGATCGTCTGCTCCGCGAAGCCGAGGGCAACGTTGCGCTGCGCGTCGTCGAGGCCGCCGACAAGGATGCGATGGAAGTCTCCGGCCGCGGCGAATTGCAGCTGGCGATCCTGATCGAGACCATGCGCCGCGAGGGTTTTGAGCTCTCGGTGTCGCGCCCGCGCGTCGTGTTCCAGAAGGACGAAGCCACCGGCGGCGCCTTGGAGCCGATCGAGGAGGTCGTGATCGACGTCGACGAGGAGCATTCCGGCGTCGTCGTGCAGAAGATGAGCGAGCGCAAGTCCGAGCTGGTCGAGATGAAGCCCTCGGGCGGCAACCGCCTGCGGCTGGTGTTCTACGCGCCGACCCGCGGCCTGATCGGCTACCAGGGCGAACTGCTCACCGACACCCGCGGCACCGCGATCATGAACCGCCTGTTCCACGGCTATGCCCCGTACAAGGGCGAGATCCAGGGCCGCCGCAACGGCGTCCTGATCTCCAACGACCAGGGCGAAGCGGTGGCCTACGCCATGTTCAAGCTGGAAGACCGCGGCCCGATGATGATCGAGCCCGGCTGGAAGGTCTACAAGGGCATGATCGTCGGCGAGCACACCCGCGACAACGATCTCGAGATCAACGTGCTCAAGGGCAAGCAGCTCACCAACATCCGCACGACCTCGAAGGACGAAGCCGTGCGCCTGACCCCGCCGATCCGTATGACTCTCGAAAAGGCGCTCGCCTATATCGAGGACGACGAGCTCGTCGAGGTCACCCCGAAGTCGATCCGCCTGCGCAAGAAGCACCTCGACCCCAACGAGCGCAAGCGCGCGGAAAAGGCCAAGGAAGCGGTGGCGTAAGCCGGCGAATAGGGAATGGCGAGTAGCGAATAGGGGCCTTTGGCCCTGACGACGGTTTACTGTACCCTACACGCCATTCGCCACTCACTATTCGCGCTCATGTCCCTCCCCTCCTCCGTCGACGTCGCGATCATCGGGGCCGGTGCCGCCGGCCTCGGCGCGGCGCATGCGCTGGGAGACTCTGGCCTCTCGGTGATCGTGCTGGAGGCGCGCAACCGGCTCGGCGGCCGCGCCTGGACGGTGCAGGCCTCACCTGAGGTGACCTTCGACGTCGGGTGCGGCTGGCTGCATTCTGCCGACAAGAATTCCTTCGTGCCGATCGCGCGGCAACTCAACTTCGAGCTCAACAAGGACCTGCCGCCCTGGCGCGAGCGCGCCTATGGCAATGCCTTTCCGCAAGCCGAGCGCGACGATTTCATGCGCGCGATGGACGCCTTCTATGACCGGCTGTGGCAGGCCGCGCAGAAGGGCAAGGACGAGCCCGCGAGCCTGAGCCTCGAGCCCGGCAATCGCTGGAACCCGATGATCGACGCGATCTCGACCTACATCAACGGCTGCGAGCTCAAGGACATGTCGACGCTCGACTGGGACGCCTATGAGGACAGCGAGCTCAACTGGCGCGTCCGCCGCGGCTATGGTGCGCTGATCGCGGCCTATGGCGCGCCCTGCCCTGTGGCGCTGAACTGCAACGTCACGCTGATCGATCATTCCGGCAAGCGTGTCCTCATCGAGACATCGCTGGGCACGCTGACCGCAGACAAGGTGATCGTCACCGTACCGACCAATCTGATCGCGGATGAGGCGATCCGCTTCTCGCCAGCGTTGCCAACCAAGGTCGATGCCGCAGCCGGCCTTCCGCTCGGCGTCGACGACAAGGTGACGCTCGCGCTCGACGGCGCCGAGGCCTTCCCTAGGGAAGGAAATCTGCGCGGCGCCACCATGCGCACCGAGATGGGCACCTATCACATCCGCCCGTTCGGCCAGCCCTGCATCGAAGGTTTTTTCGGCGGCAGCTTCGCCCGCACGCTGGAAGAGGCCGGCGAAGGCGCCATCGCCGCACACAGCATCGACGAGATATCAGGCTTCCTCGGCAACGACATCCGCCGCAAGCTGAAGCCGTTATACGAGTCGCGCTGGGGGCACGATTCGTTTGCGCGAGGCTCCTATTCGCACGCGCTGCCGGGGCATGCCGGCGATCGCGCCGTGCTGGCCGCACCGGTGGATGGGCGGCTGTTCTTCGCGGGAGAAGCGACGTCGCCGAATTTCTTCACGACGGCGCATGGGGCTCGGGATAGTGGGGAGCGGGCGGCGAAGGAAGTGCTTGCGGCAATTGGAGAGCCGTAACCGCACACTCCGTCATTGCGAGCGCAGCGAAGCAATCCAGACTGCCGCTGCAGAAAGATTCTGGATTGCTTCGCTGCGCTCGCAATGACGAGTCACTCAATCACCCGCGCCCGCAAATCGGCATCCGGCACGAAGCACGCATCGTACTTCCCAAAGATGCGATAGCGATTTTTCGCGACCAAGCTGTAAACCGGATCGCGCAGCGGCTTCGGCACGGCGAGCAGAACGCGCACCCAGCCCCAGCCGGGGAGATGCGACAACACCGTCAGTGCGGCATCTGACTTGAGAAATGCTTCGCCGCCATGGACGACGGCATTTGTATCAGGATCGTCAGGATCGATGCCGAACGTGCGCGCAAGTTTCGCGCCATAGTCCGACTGGATTGGCGTGAAGCGAAACCGCTTCGCGGTGTCGCGCTCTGCGACGAACCTCACCCAGCGCGAACAGAAGATGCAGACGCCGTCGAACAGGATCACATCATCGTCAGGCCATTTGGGCATTAGCGGTTATCCAGTATCAGAAGCGCAACCAGCATCAGCACGATCGCCGGCCCTGTCTTGACCAGCGCGCCGAGCGGCTCGATCCAGAGATCAGGCGTCAGGATCGCCGCGCCGAACATGTAGCCGAGCGAGGCGATGATGCCTGCCACCAGGCCAAACGCAGCGGTGCGGCGGAAGGCGATTAGCACACCGATGCTCATATCCATCAGGCTGGTGCCGATGGTGACCGGATCGACCAGCGCCGGCGGAAAATTGTGCGCCGTCAAAATGCCGGCGGCGGCGCGGTAGGACACGAACAAGGCGATGAAGCCGGAGACGAGCCAGAACACCACCAGGCTCGCAAAGATCAGCGCCTTGATCAGGAACAACCGCGCGAACCAGACGTCCTGGATGGTGGCGGGATGGCGCCCGATCGTATCCATTAGCGTCTTCGGCGCGATGCCGGTCGCGGCGATCCATGCGGAGGGATCACCTCGCACGCCGCGCCGAAGCTCGGCGATGGCCGTGGAGCGCATCGGCGGCATCCAGCCGAGCGTGTTGGCGAGATCGCCAAGTCTTGCGCCGAGATCGAGCATGAAGGACGGCATCGCGATACCAGGCCATCCGGCCGTGCCGAATGCGAGCCGGAACTGCTTGATGACGCCGGCCATCGTAACAGGCTCGGATTGCATGAGGTCCCAGCTCACCGCCTTCACCGAGGCATCGTCGATCTCGCGCGCCGCGAGCCAGGCGATGGTAGCGGCGATATCCTCGACCGCAACCGGCTGGAACGGCGTTGCCATCACCTTGACAGGGAGATTGATCGGGAAGGCAGCGAGCGCACGCAGCATGGCGCTGCCGCCATAGGCTGACGGCGCGACCACGAAGCCGGGCCGCAGGATGGCGTGGGGAATGCCGGAGGCTTCGATCAGCCGCTCGGCCTCGCGCTTGGTCGTGGCGAAGGCGGTGCGATCGGCTTCAGCGGTGCCGGGAATCGAGATGTGGACGAGACGGATCGCACGACCGCTATCGGCAATGGCCTGAAGCAAGCGCGCGACAAAATCGCGATGCACGGCATTGGTGTCGCTGCCCGGACCATCCTGGAGCACGCCGAGGCAGTTCACGACAACATCTACTTCGTGCTCGCTCAGCAGACGTGTCAGCGCTGCCACATCGAGCGACATGATCGGCAGCTCAAGATCGAGCGCGCTCATCGTCTGCGCCGGCGACAGGCTTCGCGCGAGACCGACCACGCGAAAGCCTCGTGTGCGCAGATCGTCTGTCACGAAGCGGCCGATCAGGCCGGAGGCGCCGAGCACCAAAATGGTTCGCTGGTTCATCGGATTCCTCAGAACGGCTTTGCGATCATGAGCCAGAGGATTGCCATCGTCGCACCGAAGCCGGGAAAGCCAAACGCGAACCAGCGGCGAAACAGAACGAAGTAACGTTCCGGGAGCGCGGCGTGCTGCTCGGCCGCCTTGCGCGCGAGATCGCGCATCTCGATCTGCATGAAGACGACAGGGACCCAGAACAGGCCTGCGATCGCATAGAGCACGAGCGAGGCGAGGATCCAGCGCTCCATGATCGACGTGGACGAGAGCATCATCAGCAGGCCGCCCGTGACCGGTTGCAGGATGACAGCCGACAGAGTGAAGATCGCATCCGCGATCACCACCACCGACGCCGTGCGCGCGATGAATTCAGCGTTGTCAGTGCGATGCGCCATCAGCATGAAGAAGGCGATGCCGGTTCCGGTGCCGAGGATAGTGATGGCGCCAAGCACGTGCAGATACTTGATCAGGAAATACAATGTCATGGCTTCTTGGTCGCCACCGGCTTTGGCAGGTTCAGCGCACGCGCGAGCTCACTGCTTGCGGCCTGGACGCCGGCCTCGGTCTCGATCATCCAGTGGCCCTCGCTGCCCACGGCGGGCAACGCGCGAAACTCGACTCTGCCGCCAGCGCCGTGAAATGCATCCGTCAACTGACGAGAGAACGTCGGGGTGAAATAACTATCGTTCGCGGCGACGATCCATGTGACCGGAACGCGCGCGGCCTTACCGAACTCAGCGGCAGCGGCGACAAGCGTGTGCGGTGCGCAGACCTTGTTCGATTCGTCATTGGCGTGACCGCCGCGCCCCGGTGCAAAAGCGACAATCGCGGCAATCGCTTTCGGATCGGCATTCGCAAGCGCCAGCGCACCCCAGCCGCCCGCGGAATGCCCGATCACGACCGCGGCATCCCTGCGAATGAAATCCTGCTTCTGCAGATAGTCCAGCGCGAGCGAAATTTCCTCTGCAGTGGCACGACCGGCGCGCGCGTAATCCGCTTCGTCGCAGCCGCCCTGGTCTTCGACATAGCGACCACCGGTCGAGCCATGGCCGAGCCGCTCCGGCACCAGCACGGCAAAGCCACGCGCGACGAGAAAGGCTGCGAGTGCGCGATATTCCGGCTGCGGCATTTGTGCGCGACGTAGCACGTTTTGCGTCGAGGCATGTGCGATCACCGCAAGCCGGAACGGACCGGCGCCCGAGGGGCGAAACAAGAGCGCGCGCGCAGCAATATCGGTATCCGGCGACGGCACGCGCCACTCTTGTCGGCGAAACGGCTCGCCTTCCGGTCCGAATGCCCCGAACGTGACCTGCGCGCACACAGGCGATGCAGTCAGCAGAACCAGCAGAGGCAAGCGTGCAAGGCGTTCGAACAGTCGCATGAGTTGCCGGGAGCGAGCTCGGACAGTGGGGGCCACACTAGTAGGAACGAATCATTCGGGGCGGACTTTCTGCGCTGCCATTCCCGTTCATTCGTTGCCGCGAAGCAGTTTTGCACCGACGCATGGCACGCCGGTGCCGTTCGAAGTGGCGTCTTGTCTTTTTTCGGCACAACATGGTTAAAATACTGATGCAGAAAGTCCACAGGTTAACTGATAATTAACGATAGGTCTTGCCGCCGACGCGGCGACTTGGTTTGATCGCGTTCATGAGCACAACCCTGATCGAGGTTCGGCCGGCCAAAGCTGCAGATGCAACTGCGGTGGCGTCCACCCATGACGAAGCCTGGCGTTCCGCCTATCAGGGCATCATCCCCGGCGCCGAGCTGGAGAAGCTGATCAATCGCCGCGGTCCGCAGTGGTGGGATAGTGCGATCCGCAAGGGCAGCCGCGTCAGCGTGCTCGTGTTCGGCGACAAGATCGCGGGTTATGCGAACTATGGCCGCAACCGCGCCCGCAGCCTGCATTTCGACGGCGAGATCTACGAGCTTTACCTGCGCCCCGAATTTCAGGGCCTCGGCTTTGGCCGCCGCCTGTTCGCCGCCGCCCGCCGCGACCTCATGCAGAGCAATTTGAAGAGCATGGTGGTGTGGGCGCTGTCGGACAACGATCCGGCGACCGAGTTCTACCGGGCCCTGGGCGGCCGCATGGTGGCGCGCTCCTCGGAGCGGTTCGGGCCCAAGGCGCTCGACAAGGTTGCCTTCGCCTGGACCAATTAAGACTTGGACCAATTAAGATTTGGACCAATCAAGGTTTGGACCAATTAAGCTGCTGAAATCTTAGCCGGCAGCCTTTCCACCCGTCGATACCGCCAGCGTTTGAGCCGGTGATCGCGGGATTCATTATTTCGCAAAAACACGATGGATCGGGGGGCCAAGCCCGCGTATGACAGCGCCAAAATCGCTGCCGGGCGCGATTTAACCTCGGCGACAACGGAGCCTGCCTAATGCGTATCGATGCTATCTCGATCGGAAAAAACGTACCCCACGACGTCAATGTCGTCATCGAAGTCCCCGTGGGCGGCGAACCGATCAAGTACGAGATGGACAAGGAAGCCGGCACGCTGGTGGTCGATCGCTTCCTGTACACGCCGATGCGTTACCCTGGTAACTACGGCTTCATCCCGCACACTTTGTCCGACGACGGCGATCCCTGTGACGTGCTGATCGTCAACACCCGCGCCATCATTCCCGGCGCCGTCATGAGCGTGCGCCCGGTCGGCGTGCTCTTCATGGAAGACGAGGCCGGCGGCGACGAGAAGATTCTGGCGGTGCCGTCGTCGAAGCTGACGCAGCGCTACGACAAGGTGAAGTCCTATGCCGACCTGCCGGACATCACGCTGCAGCAGATCCAGCACTTCTTCGAGCACTACAAGGATCTCGAGAAGGGCAAGTGGGTGAAGATCCTGCGCTGGGGCGGCCCGGAGGACGCGCAGAAGCTGATCCTCGAAGGCATCGAGCGCGAGAAGAAAAAGAAGGCGTGATCGTCATTCCGGGGCGGGCCTGGGCGCGAACCCGGAATTCGGAAGTTATGGCGCGAGATTCCGGGTTCGATGCTGCGCATCGCCCCGGAATGACAACTACACCGCCGGCTTCGGCAAACCTGCGATCGCGCAAGCCGCGCGTAGCGTATTCACCAGCAGGCAGGCGACCGTCATCTGGCCGACGCCGCCGGGCACCGGCGTGACCGCACCGGCAACACCAAGCGCTTCCTGATAGGCGACGTCCCCGACGAGACGGGTCTTGCCGTCTTCCTTCGGAATACGGTTGATGCCGATGTCGATCACGGTCGCACCCGGCTTCAGCCAATCGCCGCGCACCATCTCGGGCCTGCCGACCGCGGCATACACGAGGTCGGCCTGCTTCACGATTCCAGGCAAATCGCGCGAGCGCGAATGCGCGATCGTCACCGTCGCGTTCTCGTTCAGAAGCAACTGCACCAGCGGGCGGCCGACCAGATTGGAGCGGCCGATCACGACGGCGTTCATGCCTTCGAGGGACGGGTGCACGCTCTTGGTCAGGATGATGCAGCCGAGCGGCGTACAGGGCGACAACGCCTCGAAGCCGCCGGCGAGCCGGCCGGCATTGTTCGGATGCAGGCCGTCGACATCCTTGGCGGGATCGATCGCGTTGATCACGGCCTCGGTGTTCAGCCCCTTGGGAAGCGGCAATTGCACGAGAATGCCGTGAACGGCGGGATCGCGGTTGAGCTTGGCAACGACCGCCATCAGTTCGGCTTGCGAGACGTCCGCGGGCAGCTTGTGCTCGAACGAGGCCATGCCCGCAGCCTGGGTCTGCGTATGCTTGGAGCGGACATAGACTTCGCTGGCGGGATCGTTGCCGACCAGGACCACGGCAAGGCCAGGCACCAGATTGTGCTCGCGCTTGACGCGGGCGACCTCGTCGGCGACGCGGGCGCGAAGGTCGGCTGCGATGACTTTTCCGTCGATGATCTTGGCCGTCATGTCAGTTCCCCTCGTCTGTCGATTTGACTGGCGCGAGCTCGCGCAACGCCTGGGCAAGCCTCGCCGGATCCCCTTCGACGGCGACCTGCTTCAACCGCGACGTCGCTCCCGACAGGAGACTGACGCTGGCCTTGGGCACGCCGAGCGATTTCGCCAGCAGCGCCAGCACCGCACGATTGGCCTCGCCGCCATCGGCGACGGCCCGCACACGCACCTTCAGCACGCTGCGGCCGTCGGAAAGCTGCTCGATCCCGTCGATGCCGTCACGCCCGCCGCGCGGCGTCACCCGCAGCGCGATGCTGACCCCCGTGGTGGAGATGCGCCATGGTTCGGTCAAGGCGCCGTCAAAGCTCCATCACGGTTCCACCGACCTTAAGGTACGTTCGGGTAAACGTATTCGGCGAGATAAAGCTGGATCAACCAGAGTATGAAAAAGGCGACGATCGGGGAGATGTCGAGCCCGCCCATGCTGGGCAGCCGGCGCCTGATGGGCCCCAGGACCGGTTCGGTAATCCGATAGAGAAACTCCGCGATCGCGCCAACGAACTGGTTGCGGGTATTCACGACGTTGAACGCGATCAACCAGGACAGGATTGCCGATGCGATCAGCAGATAGATGTAGAGATTGATGATCTGGATCAGAATGAAGACTATCGGGCGCATCAGCGAAACACTCTCCGGGCCAGTGTCGTTGGGCAGTGTTTGGGGTGGTGTTGCGGTTCTCTTGGCTAGATATCGGTTCCCCCCGGCCCAAACAAGGGAAGTCGGCGCTAAAACCCCCTTACACCCGTCCTTGACTTGACCTTGGCGGGGACTTAAATGGCGCCCGGTTGTCGGCCGCGTTTGACCAGAGCGGCCAGCAAAGGGGCCATAGCTCAGCTGGGAGAGCGCGTCGTTCGCAATGACGAGGTCGGCGGTTCGATCCCGCCTGGCTCCACCAGCCTTCGCCCGCTTCGCGAGCTTCGGCTAGGCAAGCCAGCCGTGCTCTCTCGTAGCGAAGTGAGCGAAGGCTGTCCCGCCATAGCCCGAAGGGCGACGGCGGACCATTTCCCCTACTTCCCCGTAAACCTCGGCGGCCGCTTCTCCATGAAGCTCGCGACCCCCTCGCGGAAATCGCTGCCGTTGAGCGCCACCATCATCTCCCTGTTGGCCTCGATCGTCGCCTCGGCCAGCGTCTGGAACGGCACCTCGTAGAGCTGGCGCTTGATCACGGCCATCGCGCTCGGCGAGACGAAATCGGCGAGATCGCGCGCATAGGCGTAGGTTTCCTCGAGCAGCTTGTCCGGCGAGCAGAGCCGGTTGACCAGCCCGATTCGCAGCGCCTCGTCGCTTCCCACGCGCCGTGCCGAGAGCAAGAGGTCCATCGCGTTGGCGTGACCGACGATGCGCGGCAGCATCCAGCTGATGCCGTGCTCGGCAATCAGGCCGCGCCGCGCGAAGGCCGTGGTGAACACGGTGTTGTCGGCGGCAAAGCGCAGGTCGCAATAGAGCGCATGGACGAGGCCGATGCCGGCGGTGGCGCCGTTGAGCATGGCGATGACAGGCTTGCCGATCGACGGATAGAAGCCGTAGCGCGTCTGCCAGTCCGGCCGGCGGTTCATGTCGAAGGGCGGCAGATTCGAAGCGCGCCTGACATCGTTGGGATCGAGCCCTTTCAGCGCATCCATGTCGGCGCCGGCGCAGAAGGCCCGGCCTGCACCTGTCAGCACGATGACGCGGACATTGTCATCGGCGTTTGAGGTTTCCATCGCATGGCGCACGTCGCGCTCCATGACAGGCGTCCACGCATTCATGCGGTCGGGGCGATTGAGCGTGATGGTCGCGATTCTATCGCTCACCTCATAGAGAATGTGCTCATAGGCCATCGCGCTCTCCCTGTATTGGCCGGCACGCGTTGGCGCGCGCTCAACGGCAGCGAGCCTAGCATAGTCAGGGATGAGGCGAGGGCTTGCGTGGAGGCGCGATTACTCGGCGGCTTGCGCCAGAAGCGGCCGGCGCGCCAGCCAGCCGTCGACGAAATGATCGAGCCAGGCGCGTTCCGCGGCATCGTAAACGGCACGGTCCGCGAAGTGATGATGCCGCTCGCGGGCGCCCGGCGCGCTGAGACCGTCATAGCCACGCGTGGTCCAGCAATGCATCATGGCGTAGGTCACGTCAGGATGAAACTGCACGCCGAAGGCGTTGCCGGCACGGAATGCCTGGTTGGGAAAGTCATCGCCCTCGGCAAGCAGCTCGGTGCCGTCAGGCAGCTCGAAGCCTTCGCGATGCCAATGATAGACCTGCGCCGGCCAGTCAGGACAGAGCGCGCGACCTGCCGCGGTCGGGCGGATCGGGTAATAGCCGATCTGGGTCAGCGCCTGCGCATGCGGTGCGACCCGCGCGCCAAGCTGCTTCGCCAGCATCTGCGCGCCCAGGCAAATGCCGAGGAACGGCCGCTGCTCGCGAAGCGGAACTTCGATCCAGTCGATTTCGCGCCTGACGTAATCTTCCGAATCATTTGCGCTCATCGGACCGCCGAACACGACTGCACCGGCATGCTGGTCGAGTGTGTCGGGCAGGGGATCGCCGAATCGCGGACGGCGGATATCGAGGCGATGGCCGAGCGCGCGCAGCGCATTGCCGATTCGGCCGGGTGTCGAGGATTCCTGGTGCAGCACGATCAGAACCGGCCGGAGCGGCTCGGAGGCGGCCGCGCCTGGCGTCCTTCCGGGGAAGGGCACCACTTCTGCGCCACCAAACCTGTCCGTCCGAAACGACATGGCCTTTTACGAGTGCTATCGGTTCAAGCCGCCAGCATAGCTAAGCGTAGGTTAACATCGTGTGAGTTTGCGCACACACGCAGCCCTACTAAGCAAGCTCCGGGCCACCACGGGTGCTTCGGGCTTGCTTCAGTGCCGCTGCCGCTGGAACCGGCTGGTAGCGGACAGGATGAAGCCGCGCGGGAAGAAGCGTAGCGCGAACGGCACAATCTTGATGCCGAGACCCGGCAGCACTGCCCGTTTGTTCGCCATCAGCCCACGATAAGCCTGCCGCGCAACGTCGGCGGCAGGGACGTTGAGCATCGCCGTGTCGTGCCCGGAGCCGACGCCGGCGCGCCCCTGGAATTCAGTCTGCACCGGACCCGGGCACAGCACGGTCACGCGCACGCCGCGCGGCGCGAGCTCTGCCCGCAATGCCTCGGTGAGCGAAATCACATAGGCCTTCGACGCGTAATAGACGGCCATGCCGGGACCGGGCAGGAAGCCCGCGACCGAGCCGACATTGAGCAGGCCGCCCTTGTTCCTGACGAGCTGGTCGGCAAAGCGCAGCGACAGATCGGTCAGCGCGCGGACGTTAACGTCGACAATGCCGACCTGCTCGTCGCGGTCGCGTTCGATCGCATCACCGAATACACCGAAACCGGCATTGTTGACGAGGTTGTCGAGCTCGACCTCTTCCGCGGCAAGCGCGGCGGCGATCCGCTCGCCGGCATCGGCTTGCTGGAGATCGCAGGCGATCACGATCGGCTTCTTGCCGCATGTCGTAGCGAGCTCGTTCGCGAGCGCCTCGAGCCGGTCCGCGCGTCGCGCCGTCAGCGCGAGACGATGTCCGTTCGCGGCAAACACACGCGCCAGCTCGGTGCCGATGCCCGCCGACGCACCGGTGATCAACGTTACCCGCTCAGTCACGATCGCAGTCTCTTGAATTGAAGTTTTTTGGCCCCGAAACAGCGGAACTGGAGCATAGGCTACGCGCGACAAGCAAGCGGCGCTCGTAGCATGGCTGCCTGAGCAGCTAACAGGGAGGGCGAGAAAACCCCGAATTTACAGGGACATCCGGAACCGGGACGCTCCGGCGGCTACATTAAAGTTTCGTCATGTGATCGATACAACCAGCAATCACGCCGCGCCGGCGACCCCTCAGCCGCCGAGCACACCGTCCTTGACTTGACCGCCGGCACGCTCCGCGACGGCGTGCTTGAGATCGATCCGGTCGCGCTGGGATATCCCGAGCAGGTCGGAGGCGCGCCAGACGACGTTGTCCTCGAACTCGGTGACCTGGCCGTCGGCATAGACCAGCTCCCACATCATCTGGACGATGCGCCTGCGGGCGTCTTCGTTGAGCGAGCGCATGATCACGCTGGTGAAGTGGTAGAGATCGACCGCTTCGCCCTCGACCTCCGTCGCATCCGCGATCAACCGGTCAGCCGTGCCACGGTCAAGCCCGAAATGGCTTTCGATCAGGCTGTGCAGCTTGCGCTGCTCGGTCTGCGTCGGCTGGCCGTCCAGCGAAACCACGTGAACGAGCAGTGCGGTTGCCGCCAGCCGGTAATCGCTGTCGCCAAAGGCGCGATCCCCGGCATGAGGGGCAATAATGTCGGCGATGAATTGACGCAAGCCGTCGAGCATAAGGTCCTACCGAAATCGATGACGTCGCGGGGAAGCGGGGCCGCTACCAGCATTATATGAGCGGGAAACTCAACCGGCGCAACGTGCGTCAGTTCCGCGCGCTGCATTACGTTTCAGCAATGTGGGCGGCGTTAACGCGCGGTTGCCTCACGGTATCTCATACACCACCATCTTGTCGGCGATGCCGCGCAGAGCCGCCTGCTTCTGGATCGGCTTGATCTCGCGCCGCTGAAGGATCTCGGCAACCGCCGGCGCATCCAGCACCGGACCGGTGATGTGGATCTCCTGCGCGGTCGACAGGCTCTGCACGCGGGCGGCGATGTTGACGGTCTGGCCGAAATAATCCTGCCGCTCGTTGAGCATCACGGCAAGGCACGGGCCTTCATGGATGCCGATCTTGAGAATGAGATCGTTGGCGCCGCGCTGCTTGTTCAGATCATCCATGGCCGCGCGCATGCGCAGACCCGCAGCGATCGCGTGCTCGGGCCTGACGAAGGTCGCCATGACGGCATCGCCGATCGTCTTCACGACGGCGCCTTTCTCGGCGGCGATGATCTCCAGTATCGCCCGAAAGTGCGCGCGCACGAGATCAAACGCGCTGAGGTCGCCGACCCGCTCGTACAACGCCGTCGAACCCTTCAGGTCGGTGAACAGGAACGTCAGCGACGTGATCTTCAATCGTTGGTCGACATTGAGATTGTCGGCCTTGAAGACGTCGCGGAACGTCTGGTTCGACAACATTCTCTTGGCGGTCAGGATCGGCTTGCGCTTACCGATTATCTCGTGCAGCGCGTCGGCGGCAATCCAGACCGAGGGCAACACGCGATTGCTCGATTGATTTTCGAGTGTCAGTCGCAACGGCCCGGGGCGCATCACTGTGGTCCCCGTCGGCGCTTCCAGATTGTTGAACATGATCGAGAACTGCTGGCGTTCGCTGGTCGGCTCGCCCTGGACATCCAGGAAATGGGCGGAATGGGTGACCGGCTCGAAGACGATGATGAACTGGCTCGGCAGATTGAGCGAGAGGATCGCCTTTTCGCCGGCAGGCAATTCCAACGCTTCCAACGTCACTTCGTTGATCAGGCGCGAAAAAGCCTCTTCGTTGATGTCGACGCCGGAACTCCAGAACATCTGTCGCGTATATTCCCAGATCGGCAATGTGTCGGGATCGTGAGCGCCGATGCGGCGGACTTGCGGGCTGACGGTGAAAGCGACCTCGACCATCTCGTCGACCGACGCCTCGTATCCGGCCGCGCAAAGCGCACAATTGTAGTCTTCGTGCTTCAGTGATTTCAGAGTCGTGTGTGCACCCAGAACACCTCCGCAGCCCGGACACAGCACGTTCCAGCCGATGTCGAACAGGCCGAGCCGCGAGGCATGCAGGAATCCGGAAATGACCTTTTCCTGATCGAGCCCGGTACGATCGGCAAAATCCAATGCGTTGATGCGGTTGAGGTCGCGATCGGGACCACTCGCGATCAGCTGCGCGATGGCCTCGACGACGGCAGGATCTGCGGTCTGCTTCAGAACGGAAATCTGGGCCTGGATGTTGCTCATGGTGCAACTCTATGTGGGGTGGATCACGCCGGCGGCCAGACGCGGGCCTGTCACCGGCGCGTGATGCGGAACATGGGTGAGTGGTCCGGCTGGGTCGTGACGACGCCGAATGGAATGACCGGCGTTGCGTCCGCCAGCTCGATGCGGAACGCCCCGATCAACCGCGCCAGCGCCAGCACGGATTCGGCCTGCGCGAACGGCGCACCGATGCAGACGCGCGGGCCGGCACCGAATGGCAGATAGGCAAAGCGATCGGGCGGCTCTTTCGACATAAAGCGCTTCGGGATGAACGCGTTGGGCTGATCCCACAGCTTCTCGTGCCGGTGCAGCAGCCAGGGGGCGATCATGATGATGTCGCCCTTGCTGACCTCGGCCCCGGCCACGATGTCCTTGTCGCGCGCGGCGCGCGCAACGAGGAAGGCCGGCGGATAGAGCCGCATGGTCTCGTCGATCACCGCGCGGGTGAATTTCTGCCGGTCGATATCGGCCATGCTGACGAGATGCTCGCCGCGCGTCTCGGACGCGACCTCCTCCTGCGTGTCGGGGTCGAGCGCCAGCAGATAGAGCGCCCAGAACAGCGCAGTCGCGGTCGTCTCATGGCCCGCCAGGATCATGGTCGCGACCTCGTCGACCAGTTGCCCGTCGGAAAAGCCCTTGCTCGTTTCAGGATCGCGCGCCTCGTCCATGAGATCGAACAGATCGCGCGGCGGCGCGCCGTCCTTCTTGCCCACCGCACGCCGTTCGGCGATCAGCATCGCGACGAATTCGACCCAGCGCTTGCGGAAGCGGGCGCGGGCCCGATCCATCGGCGTCGGCCATGACACCGGCAGAACCATGTCGAGGAAGTGGGCCCGCCCGAGCCGCTCGCCATATTCCATGACGAAGTTGCGCAAGGTCGGACCGTGCTGGTCCATCCCGAACGAGAACATCGTGCGGCCGGCAATCTCGAGCGTCATGCGCTGCATGATTTCGCGCAGATCGACCGGCTCCCCGGTTCGGGTCTCGAGCTTCGCGATGGTCTCGTCGAGCACCGCCGTCATGTGTGGCACGAGATTGGCGGTAGCACGCGGCGTGAAGGCCGGCGACAGCGTACGCCGTTGAAATGTCCAGGCGTGGCCTTCGGCGAGCAGGAGACCCTCGCCGAGCACCGGACGCAGCATGCGGATGCCCGCCGGGGTTCGCGTGTAATTCTGGTAGTTGCTGAGCAGGACGTGCCGGATTGCGTCCGGCTGGTTCAGGATGAAACTCTTGTGCAGGAAGAAGCGGCCCTGGATGACTTCTTCCTCATAGGCACGCTGCCCCCAGGTCGCGATCATGTTCTGCTTGATCACCGCGATACGGCCGAACAACGACATGTTGTCGGGCGCGCGCGGCGGGGTCGGCGGGATGATGGGCCGGCGCACGCTGGCGATGTTCATGGCTCTCTCCCGCAGACCTGACGCAAGCAAATAGCTAGTAAGTCAGCTCGGCAACCGCAATCCTGTTCTCGGAGGCCGGCCAGGCGCGCGCCACGATTCGTTCTTCGTTGAACTGGGCCACGATGTTACGTCCAACCTCGCTGGCCGAAAGGCGCAGGGTTGCTGTCGCATCCGTGGGCACGCCCGGCGTGACATCGGCAGGCTCGCGGCCATCAAGCAGGACGGTGTCGCGCGGCAGCCCGAAATAGCCGCGCGGGCGCGACATGATCACGACCGCGCCGGCATCCTTCTCTGCCGGAAGGAAGGGCCGCGCGGCGCGCAAATGCACGACATTGGAGGAACGCGGGAAGGGCGAGCGGTAGAAGTGCGTGGTCGGGGCGTCCGGCGAGGTCAGGACGATCTCGAGCGGAGAGGCGGGATCGACCTCGGCCGGCCCCCAGCGGCCGTCGGCCGCCGTGATCAAGCGATACAACAATTCGCCTTTGCGCTCCCCGCTCTCGCGGTCGACATGGTAGATCTCGACAGTTGCGCCGGCCACCGGGCGATTGGTCGGCGCGCCATCCGCGGCGCCCGTGACCAGTCCACCGATATGGACCGTCCGCTCCGGTGTGATCGCGATGCGCGCGGGCTCGCGACCGGCGATGAATTTGTAGATCTCGCGGAACGCCCGCGGATGATACGCCGTCTCGCGATGATCGATCGTGCCGAGCACGAGATTGGTCGCGCCCTTCAGCTCCGGCCCCTCGGCGGTGACATTGGTCGGCACGCCCGGCTTGCCCATGAAGCGGCCGTCGGGCTGCGCATATTTGTCCATGCCGTCGCTGCGCAAGGTCAGGAAGGCGACACCCGGCGTCACCTCGCTCTCGCCCTCGTTCAAGCCGCGCAGGAAGGCCCCTCGTCCGTTGAACTCGCTGCCGAGCAGCGCGTCGAGCGCAAACACGCCGTGATTGGGCGTGCCGCACAGCACCGCGTGACTGACATCGCCGGCGCCGCCATTCTTGATGACGTTGCGGATCGAATTGCCGCCGCGCGAATTGCCGACCAGCGCCACGCGCGCCGCACCGGTGCGGCGTTTCAGTTCAGCGATGGCAGCGGCAAGCTCCCGGCGCTGGTCCTCGGTCGAGGACCGGTTGGCCTGCTCGACCGTGTCATCGGCACGCGCACTGGGGCTGTTGAAATTGATCGCCATCATGCGGTCGCGCGCGATGCCGTTGGATTCCATCCGCCACAACGTCGTGATCCAGAGCGCGTCGTAATCGCCATTGCCATGGACGAACAGGATCGGCGGCACTTCGGAACTGCTGGTCGTGGACGATGTTTGCGCCAGTGCCCCCATCCGCAAGCTCGCAACCGCGAAAGGCACGCTAGCCGCACCTTGCAGAATTGTCCGTCGTGACAGCCTCATCCGATCCTCCCCGATAAAACCATGTCTTTGCACTGCTTATAGCGGCCTAACCACTGGACAGCGAAGGACTTTCGCAGGCATCACTGGGCCTGCCGGAATTATTCAAGCCATTTCTGCCAGACGACTTGGAAGGGTATATGACCGAGCAGACGAACCGTCAGAGACGTTCCGCCGACGGCATCACCGCCCCCCTGCGGTACACCGTATTCCGGCGCATCTGGCTCGCCAGCCTGCTCTCCAATCTCGGCCTCCTGATCCAGGGCGTGGGCGCGGCCTGGGCGATGACGCAGATGGCGGCCTCCGCCGACAAGGTGGCATTGGTCCAGACCGCCTTGATGCTGCCGATCATGCTGATCTCGATGCCGGCCGGCGCCATCGCCGACATGTATGACCGCCGCATCGTGACGCTGGTGGCCCTCATGATCGCGCTGACGGGCGCGTCCGCCCTCACGATCCTGGCCGGGCTCAAGCTCATCGCCCCGGAATCGCTGCTCGCCTTCTGCTTCGTGGTCGGCAGCGGCAATGCGCTGTTCGGCCCGGCCTGGCAATCCTCGGTCAGCGAGCAGGTGCCGCCGGATGCATTGCCGTCGGCGGTGGCGCTGAACGGCATCAGCTACAACATCGCGCGCAGCTTCGGCCCCGCGGTCGGCGGCGTCATCGTCGCCGCAGCCGGCGCGGTCGCGGCATTCGCCTGCAACGCGATCCTCTATCTTCCGCTTCTGATCGTGCTCGTGCTCTGGCGGCGCGTGGTCGAACCGTCGCGGCTGCCGCGGGAGAAGCTCAACCGCGCGATGGTTTCGGGCTTCCGCTACATCACCAACTCGCCGCCGATCAAGATCGTGCTGTTGCGCACGCTGGTGATGGGACTGATCGGCGGCGCGATCATGGCGTTGATGCCACTGGTCGCGCGCGATCTGTTGCATGGTGGCGCGCAAACCTACGGCATCATGCTGGGCGCATTCGGCATGGGCGCGGTGGTCGGCGCGCTCAACATCCACGAGCTGCGCAAGCGCATGAGCGGCGAGGCTGCGATCCGCGCCTGCACGATCTCCATGGCCTTTGCGATGGCTGCGATTGCCTTGAGCACCGAGCCGGTGCTGACCGCGGCCGCGCTGGTGCTGGCCGGCGCGGTCTGGATGGCGGCGGTGGCGCTGTTCAACATCGGTGTGCAGCTCTCGGCGCCGCGCTGGGTCGCCGGTCGATCGCTCGCCGCGTTTCAGGCCTCGATTTCCGGTGGCATCGCGATCGGCGCCTGGGGCTGGGGCCATCTCACCGACTATGCCGGCGTCGAGGTCGCGCTGCTCACGGCCGCCAGCCTGATGCTGGTCTCGCCGCTCCTGGGGATCTGGCTTGCAATGCCGCGCGTCGGCGCCCGCAACGAGGATGCCGACGTGCTGGCCGATCCTGAAGTCAAGCTGTCGCTCACCGGGCGCAGCGGCCCGCTGGTGGTCGAGATCGAATATCGCGTCGCCCAGGAAAACGCGCGCGCCTTCCACAATGTGATGCAGGACGTGCAGCTCTCCCGGCAGCGCAACGGCGCCTATGGCTGGTCGATCGCGCGCGACATTGCCGATCCCGAATTGTGGACCGAGCGCTATCACTGCCCGACCTGGTTCGATTATCTGCGCCAGCGCAACCGCTCGACCCAGTCCGAACGCGCGCTGCATCAGCAGGCGATCGATTTCCACATCGGCTCTGATCCGGTGCGGATCCGCCGCATGCTGGAGCGGCCATTCGGCTCGGTACGCTGGAAGGAAGAGACGCCGGATCGCGCGGCAAGCGAAGTGCTGCCCGTTGTCGCGACCGCTGCGGGGAGCAGCATCAGTCGCTAGACGCTTCGTAGCCCCGATCGCTACTGACCGTG
The DNA here is from genome assembly GCF_022012435.1 of Bradyrhizobium zhengyangense. GTDB lineage: Bacteria > Pseudomonadota > Alphaproteobacteria > Rhizobiales > Xanthobacteraceae > Bradyrhizobium > Bradyrhizobium zhengyangense. Next base: position 396,909 of record NZ_JAKLUA010000006.1, on the reverse strand, counting down.
ATCCGTCAGCATCTTGTCGCAGGCCTTGCTGAGGCGCGCGCGGTGCTCTTTCAGGCAGGCGAGCACGGCGCTATCGCCATTGCTCATCACGGCGCGGCAATGGCGCGTGACGTCGCGCGCGCAGGCATCGTGACCGGGCTGCTGCTGCGCCGAGGCGCCGGAAGCGCACAGGACCAAAGGAATGATGAAAAGAAATCTGGCCATCGCGGAATGCCTCATACCCTCAAGATGTGCGGGCGAAGCTAGTGCGACGATCCCAAGGCCGCAACGGATTTATTGGGAGACGGATGGCGCAGGTCGACTGGCACCACCGCGTGGCCCCGGCATGGCGCCGGGGCACATCGGCAGGGAGCTAACGACGCAAACGTCGCGATCGCTGCGCGCTTACTGACCGTCCTGAGCGTCAGCAACCTTGCGTGACGCGCCCTTGGCGAGGTCCTTGTCCATCACCGCGCGGCAGCCGGCGCTCAGGTCCGTGCGATGCTTCATCATGCACGCCGTGATCTTCGGAATGTTGGGGATCTCTGACGAGCACAGGCGGAAGGCGTCGCCGGTGCACATCTGCTGCGCCTCGGCCGAGAAGGCGAAGCTCGAGGTCGTCGAGACGATCGAGACGATGGCGGCAAAGCCCAGAGCCAGGCTGGTGTCGCGGATCTTTGCAGTGATCTTGGCAGTGAACGACTTGGTCATTTGCAGCTCCCATTGGCGCCGCCGCAGCGGGCCCGTTGTCGATGGGAACTACGATGCTCCAGCAAAACAGTTTCCACTGTGATGACGGTCACGGGCGGCCCACCCACTGTGACCTCGGTCACTTTGGCGCACCCGCCTGAAATTCCTCTGCAACCGCTGTCGTGTTGGTGTCACGTTAACTGTTCCTTCGCATTAATGGCTCGCGACGCGGGAAATTCCGCTGGTTTGGTTGCGTAATTGGAAAGAGTAGCGATGCGTAATGCGTTGGGCCTGATGCTGGCCAGTGTGGTTGCGGCGATCGTGATCGCCGGAGGTTGGTACTTTTATTCCGCGCGCGCCGACCAGGGCGCCCCCAAAACAACAGCCGCCCGTGCCGCCGATCCTCTGCCGGCGCCGGTCAAGCTTGCCGCCAAGGATGATGTCGAGACCACCGCGGCGATCGCGGGCAAGCCTGCCGTTCCTGCCGCAGCGCCTGCTCCCGCGCCGGCACCGGCGGTGGCACCAGTTCAGGACACGACTTGCACCAATCCCAATGCACTCGGCGTCTCGCGCGTGGTCGAGATCGACACCACCGGCGGCCCGGGTTTCGGCTTCGAACAGTACAAGCAGTTTGATTTCCTCGCCGACAAGGAGGTCGTGCTGACCTTCGACGACAGCCCCTGGCCGCACAACACGCCGGCGGTGCTGAAGGCTCTGGCCGATGAATGCACCAAGGGCCTGTTCTTCTCGGTCGGCAAGCACGCCAGCTGGCATCCGGAAATCCTGCGCCAGGTTCTGGCCCAGGGCCACACGGTCGGCACGCACACCTGGTCGCACGTCAATCTCGCCGGCAAGAAGATGACGGAGCAGCAGGCCAAGGATGAGATCGAGAAGGGCTTCAGCGCCGTGAAATGGGCGCTCGGCACCAATCCGTCGCCGTTCTTCCGCTTCCCGCAGCTGTCGCAAAATCCGGCGCTGGTGAGCTATCTCGGCACCCGCAATGTCGGGATCTTCTCGACCGACCTCGACTCCTTCGACTTCCGCAAGGAGAGCACGCCGGACAAGATCATCAGCAACGTGATGACCAAGCTCGACAAGCTCGGCAAGGGCATCATCCTGATGCACGATTTCCAGAAGCGCACCGGCGAAGCACTGCCGACGCTGCTCGCGCGCCTCAAGGCCGGTGGCTACAAGGTCGTGCAGATCAAGGCGAAGACGACGTTCGAATCGCTTCCTGAGTATGACGAAGCCATCCTCAAGGAGCTGAAGGTGCCGGGGTCCAGCAGTGCGACCAATGCGCGCCCGGTGTCGAGCGTGGTGCAGACCGTCTCGCAACGCTAGGCGTTTGAGGTTCGACGAGAATGCGATGGCCGGGCTCAGCCCGGCCATTTTGTTTTGGGAGGAGCGCCGTCGCTTACCAGTAGATGCCGTGGCGATGCAGTTCGCTGATGATCCGGCCTTCGGTCCAGGTCTTGTGATGCCTGGGCTTGTCCACCTTCGTCGTCTTCGGCGCAGGCTGGGCCGCAGCAGGCGATGATGTCGATGTGGTTGTGGTCGCAGCTGGCGCGGTGGTCGAAACCGCCGTCGGACGATCGACATAGGTCGGAGCCGTAGCCACCGGAGCGACTTCGCTCACCTGCGTGGTGTTGGCCGGCGGCGCGACAGTGCCTTGCGGTGCCGGGGCCTGATCGTTGGCCGAGGCCAGCGAGAGGCTGCGTGCGCCGCCCGCCTGGGCCGATGCAGAGACCAGAACCATGGCCGCAACCAGAATGATCTTGCGCATGTGAAATCTCCCCGTGTTTGCGTGAGGGGACACTAGGGGAGAGACGCGCGAGATTATGTGAGGAGAATCACGCGGAGCTTAAGCACGGCCTTGAAGCTGGCCTGTACCAATCGAGCAAAACGGGGGAGCCCGCCGTCGCCCTTCGGGCTATGGCGTGGCGGCCTTCACTACGAAGCGGCTTGCCGAGCCGAAGCAGGCGCAGCCTGCGAAGGCTGGTGCCGCAAGAGGGATTCGAACCCCCGACCCCGTCATTACGAATGACGTGCTCTACCGACTGAGCTATTGCGGCGAACCCTGCCGGAGCCAGGACAAAGCCGGCCCCGATACACGCGCTCCTGATATCGGGCATGGCCCGAATTGGCAAGGACAAGCGGCGGGCGAAATGCGGCTCAAGCCCCCCAGCGGGACCAGAATCCCCGCCAGCCGCCGGCCTGGGCCTTTGGCGTGCCGATTTGTTCCGTAAATTCATCGCTCGGACCCTCGTCATCGATGCCGGGATCATCGGGCGCACGAACGATCGGGATGACGGTCTGGATCGGCGCCTGCGCGGGCTTGCCGAGATCGGCGCGGGTGCGGAACACCGGGGTTTCCGCCACTGGCGATGATTCGGCAGCTTCCGGGGCCGGTTTGACCGGCTCCGCAGGCGCCACTGCCGGCTCTTCCTTGGCCACCGGCGGTGCGTTGTCCTGCGCGGCCGGAGCAGAGGCCGGGGTTGAGGCCGGCGCGATCACGACCGATTCCCCAGGCGCCTCATTGGCTACCGTCACCCGCTTTGGCGGCGGGGCAGCGAGCATGGCTTCCTCGAAGGCCGAGGATTCGATCGTCGTGCCCTTGTCCGAAGGCAGGCTCGCCACCGGTGTCTGCCATTGGAAAGCGTCGAGGCGGCCGGTGACCGGCGAGACCGGACGCCAGCGGTCGCTGACATAGCCATCCGCGGTCCAGACCGGATCGTGGCGGGCACGCACCGCACGCAAGGTCCAGGCGCGGGCACGGCCGCTGTCGCCGTGCTCGGCGCGCTCGAGCTCGGCCATCAGCAGCGCCACGCGTTGGGTCGGATCGTTGACGTAAGGCGACAGCACCTCGCGCGCACGGGCGAATTCGGAGGCATCGATCGCGGCGCGCGCGATCGCAAGCTGGCCCTCGACATGGCCGGCCTTGTCGGCGGGCGTCTTGGCCGCGAGCGTCTCGACCCGCTGCAGGCGCTGCCGCGCGGCATCGCCGAGCTTCACATGCGCGTAGGCATCGGCGAGATCCGGATGCGGATTGGCGAGCCAGGCGGCCTCAACCAGCTTCATGGCACGGCGCACCTGATGCGCCTCGCTCTCGAATTTCGCGGCGAGCACGGCGGCCGGCACCAGCGTCGGCGCCAGCTTGACCGCTTCCATCACGCTTTCGCGCGCGACGTCGCGGTCCATGGTCTCCAGTTCCAGCGCGCGCGCCGTGAGCAGCACGCCGCGCTGGCGGCGATAGGCCTGCTTGTCGATCAGGCCCGCCGACAGATTGGAATCGAGGATCGCGAGCGCGCCGCTCCAGTCGCCGCGCGCGCAGCGGAAGCCGAGCACCGCATGCGAGGCCCAGGTCGAGGACGGCGACAGCTTGATCGCTTCCTCCGCGATCATGACAGCACCGACCGCATCGTCGGCGCGCTGCGCCTCGATGAACAGGCCGCGTAGGCCGAGCAGCCGGGTATCCTCGCGCTCGGCCATGGCGCGGAAAGCGCGCTGCGCCTCGTCGCGATTGCCGTCGAGCTGGGCCGACTGCGCGTGCAGCAGCAGAGCGAGCGGATCATTGGGCGCATGCCGGCGCGCCGCTTCGGCATGACGGCGAGCCAGCGCAGTGTCGCCATGGCCGATCGCGAGCAGGCCATGGGTGATGGCGTGGCGCCCCCGCGCCTGACGCTTCTCATGCCTTCGGCGGCGCACCCGTCCCGGCATACGCCAGAGCATGGTCAGGATGCTCCAGAGGAACACGATCAGGACCGCGAAGATGCCGAGGCAGAGCACGAACACCGGAATGCTCGGCGAGGCTCGCCAGCTGCCCCAGGTCAGCACGACATTGCCGGGCTGATCGGCGACCCAGGCCGCGCCGGCACCTGCAAGCGCAATCAGAACGAGGAAGAGGACGATGCGAAGCATTTCTATCCCTATACGCGCGGAGTGTTGCGCGAGTCTTATTGAGCAGGCTTGGTGAGACCAGCCAGAGCGTCGTCGGCGAATTTGCGGGAGGCCGCGAGCGCGGCGTCGCGGGCGTCGGCCTTGTCGAGCCAGGCCTGCGCCGGCGCGCGATCGGCTTCGGGCAGTGCCTTCAATTCGCGGCGCGCCTCGGCGAAATCATTGCGCAGCGCGGCCGCCGTGACCCGCGCAACGACAGCGCCGCGGTCGTTGCCGACCCCGTCGGTGCGCTCGATGCGAACGAGCTTCGACGCGCCCGCCTGAAGACGCTCGACGATGCCGGCACCAGCGGCTGGCGCCTCAGGCGGCGGCGACAGCTTCGGCACGATGTTGAGGAGCTCGCGGGTCAGCGCGACCGGCGTCGGAATGCCCGACGCGGCAAAAGCATCGAGGGGCTTCAGCACGTCAGGCTTCGCCGCAAACGACCGAGCAGCCTTGAGCTGCGCCTCATAGGGATCGTTATGTCGAACGGCGACGTCGAGCAGCGTGGCGGCAACCACATGGCGCAAAGGCTGGTCGTCCATCACCTTCGCGTCGGCGATCTTTTCGCCCTGCTGCGCGAGCTCGGCGCGGGCAGTCGTGCTGGCGCGCTCGAGCTGGGAAATGCGCGCGTCGAGAGCGGCGAGGCCGGACGAAGCTGTCGTATCGCGCGGCGTGGATTTGGCATCGTTCAATGCGCTCGCGGTCTTGTCGGACTGCGCGCGCAAATTGGCGATGTCGCCGCGCAAGGTGCCGACGGATTTTTCCAGCGCATCGAGCCGCGCGACAACAGCCGGATCGGCAGCGGGCTTGCCCGCCTTGGCTTCGACCGCGGCGACACGTCCGCTCAGCGCATCGACCGTCGCACTCGTCACCTGCGGCGCGGCCGGTGGCGCCTGCACCGCGGGCCAGCCCAGCACCCAGCCGACCGCAATCACGACCGCGGCTGCAACGGCGCCGGAAAATGGCGCGATGACCCAGGGAGAAATGGCGGCCGACGCAGCCGCGGGCTGAGCCTCATCGCGCTCCGGCTCCGCCTTGGTGGTTTCGACCTTGGCGTCCTCGGCACTGGCCTGCCCGGCGTTGGTCTGCTCGACCGATGGCGCCGCCTCCGGCTCGACCGCCACATCCTGGGGCTGCGTGGAGACTTCGGTCGCCTCGAGGTCGATGGTCGGTGGGGTGCGCTTGGCACGGCCGGACTCGGGAGGCATTCCTCCGTCTTCAGGCTTGCCTGCGTCTTCAGGCTTGTCGTCGGCCATCGTGACGGTTCCTCACACTTGCATACCTTGCGCAAATCCTTGGGCCGAGCCCGATTGCGTCGGATTCGGCCCGTCCTCTTACGCCAAACGGGTCCGCAAAGCACGCTCCAAGGCGTCGAATAGGGCATTTTCGTCCGGGGTCGCGGCGACCAGGACCCGCGACGCACCGGCATCGCGCAGCACGCTTGCGACCGTCTCGGACAGGCAGCATTGCGGGACCGCCAGCGCCGAAATTTCGACACCCTCGTCCCGGGCCGCGTCCAGGAAGGCCCGTGCGCTGCGCCTGGAGTAATGCAGCACCGCCTCGATGCCATGTGCGGCGAAACCTTCGCAGACCTCGCGCGGCAGAATCTTGACCGGAGCCATGCGATAGGTCGTCAGCGTGACCACGTTAAACCCTTCTGCGCCGAGCTCGCCGCCGAGATCTCGCGACAGATCCGCTCCCGCAAGATAGAGCAGCGTGCTCTTCTTCTTCAGCACCTTGTCACGCACACCCTGCATCACCTTGTCGCGCAAGGATGCGGCATCGCCGCCGGCGACGATCACATCCGTGAAGCCGAATTCGCTCGCCACGGCAGCCGTGTGCTCGCCGACCGCGAATAGCGGCAGCTCGACGAGTCCAAGGTCGCGCAATTGCGGCGCGACGGCACGGATCGCATTGGCCGATGTGACGATGATGGCGCCGTAGCCGGCCTCGCTCTCGTCATGGAAAGCGACCGGCTCGAACTTGAGCGACGGCGCGAGCAGCACCACATGTCCCCGCGCGCGCAGATTCTCCGCCGTCGCCACATTGTCGGGATGCGGCCGTGTGACAAGAATGGACATCGCTGCTGTTCCCGAACCATTTGGCGGTGATGCATTCGCGCGGGATGGCAGCGCGTGACGATTGCATAAGCCAACCCCGGAATGCTACCGCGTTAGCAGAACTCTGCTTTGCGGATGAGCGCAAGGGCGCAAATTGGATAACAATTCGCCAATGCTGGTACTGGGTATCGAGACCACCTGCGACGAGACCGCGGCGGCCGTGATCGAGCGCGCGCCTGACGGCAGCGGCAGGATCCTGTCCAATGTCGTGCGATCGCAAGTCGAGGAACATGCCCGCTTCGGCGGCGTCGTGCCGGAGATCGCGGCGCGTGCCCATGTCGACCTGCTCGACGGCATCATCGATCGCGCCATGACCGATGCCGGCATCGGCTTCGCCCAGCTCGACGGTGTCGCGGCCGCTGCAGGGCCGGGCCTGATCGGCGGCGTCATCGTCGGGCTCACCACCGCAAAGGCGATTGCGATGGTGCACGACACGCCGCTGATCGCGGTCAATCATCTCGAGGCGCACGCGCTGACGCCGCGCCTGACCGACGGCGTCGAATTTCCTTATTGCCTGTTCCTCGCCTCCGGCGGCCACACCCAGATCGTCGCGGTCACCGGCGTCGGCCAATATGTGCGGCTCGGCACCACGGTCGACGACGCGATCGGCGAGGCCTTTGACAAGGTCGCGAAGATGCTGGGCCTGCCCTATCCCGGCGGCCCCGAGGTCGAGCGCGCCGCCGCGAATGGCGATGCCACGCGCTTCGCTTTCCCGCGACCGATGCAGAATCGTCCCGATGCCAATTTCTCGCTATCGGGATTGAAGACGGCCGTGCGCACCGAGGCGAGCCGGCTCACCGAGATCACGCCGCAGGATATCAGCGATCTCTGCGCGAGCTTTCAGGCTGCGGTGCTGGACTCGACGGCCGATCGTTTGAACGTTGGCTTGAAACTATTCCGCGAACAGTTCGGCGCGCCGCGCGCACTGGTCGCGGCCGGCGGTGTCGCCGCCAATCAGGCGATCCGCGGCGCGCTGTTTGATGTCGCGCGGCAAGCTGGAACGCGGCTGATCATGCCGCCGCCCGCGCTCTGCACCGACAATGGCGCGATGATCGCATGGGCCGGCGCCGAACGCCTCGCCCTCGGTATCACCGATACGCTGGAGGCGCAGCCGCGCGCGCGATGGCTGCTCGATGCCAACGCCACGGCGCCTGATGGCTACGGCAAGACGCGGGCGGGGTACTGACCATGACTGCGTTCCGCTCCGTCGCGGTGATCGGTGCCGGGGCCTGGGGCACGGCGCTGGCGACGGTGGCCGCGCGCGCCGGACGGAACGTGACGCTGTGGGCGCGCAACGCCGAGCACGCCGCGCGCATCCAATCGACCCGCGACAATCCGCGGCTGCCGGGCGTGCGTCTGGCATCTGACATCGTGGTGACAAGCGATCTTGCGGCGGCGTCGCGCGCGAAGATGCTGCTGATCGCGACGCCGGCGCAGCATCTGCGCGGCGTGGTCAACATGCTGGCCTCGCACCTCACGACGCCCGTGCCCATCATCGCCTGCGCCAAGGGCATCGAGCACGGCACTCACAGATTCATGACCGATGTGATCGCAGAAGCCGCGCCCCGCGCGCAGCCTGCGATCCTGTCGGGTCCGAGCTTTGCCGACGACGTCGCACGCGGATTGCCGACGGCCGTGACACTCGCGGCCAGAGATGATGCGCTCGCGAGCGGACTTGTGCAGGCGCTGGGCTCCCCGACATTCCGTCCCTATCACTCCACCGACATCCGCGGCGTCGAGATCGGCGGCGCGGCCAAGAACGTGCTGGCGATTGCGGTCGGAATTGCGGTCGGGCGGAAGCTCGGTGCTTCCGCGCAGGCTGCGCTCACCACCCGCGGCTTCGCCGAGCTGACACGCCTCGGCCGCGCGCTCGGCGCGCGCAGCGAGACGCTCACCGGCCTGTCCGGTCTCGGCGATCTGATCTTGACCTGCTCGAGCCCGCAATCGCGCAATTTCGCGCTCGGGCTCGCGCTCGGCCGTGGCGAGCAGCCACCTGCCGGCAAGCTGGCCGAGGGCGAGTTCACCGCGCCGGTGCTGATCGAACTCGCAGCCTCGCAAGGCATCGAGATGCCGGTATCAGAAGCGGTCGCTTCGATCCTGGCCGGCCGAAGCACGATCGACGCAGCGATCTCCGGGCTCTTGACCCGCCCCTTCAAGGCAGAGGAATGAACATGGCGTACTGGCTGGTGAAATCCGAACCGTCGGTGTGGTCCTGGGACCAGCAGGTCGCAAAGGGCGCCAAGGGCGAAGCCTGGACCGGCGTGCGTAACTACACCGCGCGCCAAAACCTCGTCGCCATGAAGAAGGGAGACAAGGCGTTCTTCTACCATTCCAACGAAGGCAAGGAGATCGTCGGCATCGCGGAGGTTATCAAGGAGGCCTATCCGGATCCGACCGACAAGACTGAAAAGTTCGTCTGCGTCGACATCAAGGCCGATAAGCCCTTGAAGACGCCAGTGACGATGGTGGCCATCAAGGCCGAGAAGAAGCTCGCCGACATGGCACTGGTGAAATATTCACGCCTGTCGGTTCAGCCGGTGACCGCGGAGGAGTGGAAGCTCGTCTGCAAGATGGGCGGGATCTAGGCGCTAAGACGCTGGTCCCGGCGCCTCCGGCAGCGTGAGGACCTCGCAGGGCGAGGCAATGCCGCGCAGCTTGTGCAGTCCGAGTGCGACCAGGGGCATGTCTGTCTCTGCCGCGAGCGCGCCGGACACCAGCACGGTCCTGCCGAGGGGCTTGCATAGGCCTTCGAGCCGGCTGGCGAGATTGACGGCGGGGCCGATCGCGGTGAAGTCGAGCCGATTAGCGGCGCCGATATTGCCCCAGAGCATCTCGCCGAGATGGAGCGCGGCACCGAACGCCAGCGGCGGCAATCCTTGTGCAGCGCGCTCGGCGTTTAGATACGCCATCCCGGCTTCAGCTGCGCCTGCGGCGCGGAGAGCTGCCTCGCAAGCACGACGCGGCGACCCCTCGACCACCGGAAAGATCGCCAGCACGCCGTCGCCGATGAATTTCAGCACCTCACCGCCGAAGGCATGAACAGCACCGGCGATGCGATCGAACCAGGCGTCGAGTGCTGCGATGATGTCAGCCGGCGGACTGGTTTCCGACAAGGTGGTGAAGCCGCGCAGGTCGGCATAGAGCAGCGCTGCCTGAATGGTCTCACCGAGGTCGCGCCGCAGGGGTGCCGCCAGCACTCGCTCGGCGCTGCGCTTGCCGAGATAGGCCTCCAGTGTCGCCCGCAACGTGGCGCGCGCCGCGAGCGCGGCGAGCGGTGTCGCTGCAAAGCGTGCGGCCTGGCGCAGTTGCTCGATGTCGTCTGGTGTGAACGGACGCGGCCCGATCCAGCCGAGCAGCGGCCCATCGCGCCCGACTACATCCTCGTGCACGTTGCCATCAGCGAAGCCGCGCAACCAGCGGCGACCGCTATCGTCAGGCAAATCGGGCGCCAGCCCGCCTGGCGCAAAGCCGAGCGCCTCGATCACCCGGCCATTGTCCGCACGCCACAGCCATGTCCGCTTTGCGATCAGCGGGTGGGGCACCTCCAGGGTTAGCGCGCCTGCCGCAAGCGGCACGCCATCGGCGAGCAGATGCGCACCGAGTTCCGCAAGCAGGCGATCGGCGCCGGCACTGTCTGAGGCGGCATCGACAAGCCAGGCGAGGGTCGGGGAGAGTTGCATGATCCGATGATGGCGAAGGAGAGCCGCCTTTGTCACGGGCAATCCTTGACGAGCCGCTTTGGTGCCGCCATCTGCCCATGAACCCCAGGGATGATCGCCGATGACCGAGCCATTCGTATTGCGTCGCGAGACCCAGATCGCCGCCCCGCGCGCCACCGTGTTCGCCTATTTGACCGACCCTGAGAAAATCCTGAGCTGGATGGGATCGGATGCGACCACCGAGCCGCATCCCGGCGGGCTCTATTTGCTCAAGGGTATCGGTCCACGCGGCAGTGTCGCCCGCGGCGCTTTCCGTGAGGTCGTGCCGGTGCATCGCCTGGCTTATACGTTCGGCTGGGAGGGCGGTCAGGAAGTGCCGCCCGGCTCGAGCCTGATCGAGATCGACCTGATCGAACGCGACGGAGGCACGTTGATGCGCATGACGCATAGCGGACTGCCGACGGAGGAACAGATGGCCGCGCACGCCAAAGGCTGGGCGCATTATCTGAGCCGGCTCACGAGCGCCGCCGCAGGCCGCGATCCTGGTCCGGACAGGGGTCTTTCAGACAATATGTAGCGATGCGGCGGGTTACACCGCCGCGGTCGCCACCACCTGCGCCAGCAGCTGCTCGCGCCTTGCCTGCGAGCGCTGGCCCTTCATGGTCGCCGCGAAGCGCTCCAAAATGCCGTCCTCGAACGCAGTGACGATGGTATCGTGGACGTAGCTCTTACGGCAGATCGCCGGCGTGTTGGAGAGCTTGTCGGCCGCGGCGCGGATCGCGTCCAGCACCTGCTTCTTGCGGCCGCGCTGGCTGGTCGCCGGCGTGATCCGCGACAGCGATTCCACCACGACGGCGGACGCCATCAGCGTGCGGAAATCCTTCAGCGAGATCTTGATGCCGGCAATCTCGCGGAGGAACGCGTTCACCTGGGTCGTGCTGACGGCGCGCACGATGCCGTAGGCGTCGCGATACTGGAACATGCGCTTGCCGGGAACACCCTGCAAAATGCCGATAGCGCGCACCAGCTTGGCCGCATCGCACTCCTTGCGCACGGCCTTGCCGCCCTTCGCCTTGAAGGTCAGCACGAAGCAGTCGTCTTCCAGCGTGACATTGGACTTCAGCAGCGTGGTGGCACCGCGCGTGCCGTTGAGACGTGCATAGGATTCATTGCCGGGACGGATCGCCGTGCGCGCGATCAACTCGATCACGGCCGAGAGCGCGAATTCGCGCGTCGGCTCCTCGCCCGACAGGAACGCCGAGACCTTCCGCCGGATCTTTGGCAGCGCACCGACGAGCTTTTCCAGGCGATGCGCCTTGCGGTGCTCGCGGACCTTCTCCCAATCGGCGTGATAGCGATATTGCAGCCGGCCGGCGGCATCGCGGCCCACGGCCTGAAGATGCGAGCTCGGATCGGCCGAGTAGCGCACCTCACGATAGGCGGGCGGCACCGCCATGGCGTGCAGCCGGCGGATGGTGCGGGCGTCGCGGATATGGGCGCCGTTGGGGCGGACGAATGAATAGCCCTTGCCGCGGCGGATACGGCGGATGGTCAGCTCGTTCTGATCGCCGAGCCGCAGGCCCAGCTCCTTCGCAAGGGCCTCGACCGTCGCCAGGGACGCCTGATCGAACACTTTCTTGGGGCTGGGACGGGTGGAACCTGCCGGTTTCGGCCATTGTCCGAGGGCTTTGGCCAGCGCAATGGCAGCAGGATCCGCCGCGGCAGGCCGCATCGTCCCGAGATTCTGCTGATCCATCATAGTCTTATGCCTTGGCCCTGTCTGTTACCGTTCAATGCCGCTGTTCTGATTTTTGTTCCAAGCGTCGCCTGGAGGGTCTCTTGGGACCCGGGTTAGCCACTTAGGGTGTTCCGAACAGCATTGCGAGTCCCGAATCAGTGACAAGAGGTTGCTAAATACCTCCTGCGGCGCATGGGCGCCCTGCACGAGCCTCTTCCCGGGATTTGGGTAAAGAGCCAAACACCGCTGCCCCGGCCTGTTTCAGATTTGCGACATCAGGCCTTTGCAGCTTGATCTTCCGCATGGCCGGCCGCTCACCGAAGGTCCAGCTTGTGATCCTTGTCGCGGGCGGTTAGCCCGACGCATAATCGTTCAATGATGAAGTCGGCTCGCCAGTCAGCTGTGCTCGGCTTGCCGGATGTGGAGGGAAGGGAAGCATGTCCGAGAAGATCTACGACGTCCCCGCGGAATGGGCCAAGCGCGCCTGGGTCGACCAGGCCAAGTACAAGGACATGTACGCCCGCTCGATCGCGGACCCGAACGCCTTCTGGGCCGAGCAGGCCAAGCGCATCGACTGGATGCACGCGCCGACCAAGATCGAGAACGTCTCCTTCGCGCCCGGCAATATCTCGATCAAATGGTTCGAGGATGGAATCCTCAACGTCGCCCATAACTGCATCGACCGCCATCTCGCCAAGCGCGGCAACCAGACCGCGATCATCTGGGAAGGCGACGATCCCTCGCAGTCCAAGCACATCACCTACAAGGAGTTGCACGACGAGGTCTGCCGGATGGCCAACATCCTGCGCACCCGCAACGTCAAGAAGGGCGATCGCGTCACCATCTATCTGCCGATGATTCCGGAAGCGGCCTATGCGATGCTGGCCTGCGCGCGGATCGGCGCGATCCATTCCGTGGTGTTCGCGGGCTTCTCGCCGGATTCACTTGCGCAACGTATCAACGACTGCCAGTCCAAGGTCATCATCACCGCGGATGAAGGCCTGCGCGGCGGCAAGAAGGTGCCGCTGAAGGCCAATGTCGACGCGGCCCTCGCCAAGGCCGACGGCGTCGACTGGGTCGTCGTGGTCAAGCGCACCGGCGGCAAGATCGACATGAACCCGACGCGCGACCTCTGGTACCACGAGGCCGCGGCGATGGTGACGACGGAATGCCCGGTCGAGCACATGCATGCCGAGGATCCGCTGTTCATCCTCTATACGTCGGGCTCGACCGGCCAGCCCAAGGGCGTGCTGCACACCTCGGGGGGCTATCTCGTGTTCGCGTCGATGACGCATCAACTCGTGTTCGACTATCACGACGGCGACATCTACTGGTGCACCGCCGACGTCGGCTGGGTGACCGGCCACAGCTACATTCTCTACGGACCGCTCGCCAATGGCGCGACCACGCTGATGTTCGAAGGCGTGCCGAACTACCCTGACAATTCGCGCTTCTGGAGCGTCATCGACAAGCACAAGGTCAACATCTTCTACACCGCGCCGACCGCAATCCGCGCGCTGATGCAGGGCGGCGACGAGCCGGTGAAGAAGACCTCGCGGGCCTCGCTTCGTCTGCTCGGCTCGGTCGGCGAGCCCATCAATCCGGAAGCCTGGGAATGGTATCACCGCGTCGTCGGCGACGACCGCTGCCCGATCGTCGACACCTGGTGGCAGACCGAGACCGGCGGCATTTTGATCACGCCGCTGCCGGGCGCGACCAAGCTCAAGCCGGGCTCGGCGACACAGCCGTTCTTCGGCGTGGCGCCCGAGATCGTCGATGCCGACGGCAAGGTGTTGGAGGGTGAGACATCTGGCAATCTCTGTCTGACGCGCTCCTGGCCCGGTCAGATGCGTACCGTCTATGGCGATCACGCCCGCTTCGAGCAGACCTACTTCTCGACCTACAAGGGCAAGTACTTCACCGGCGACGGCTGCCGCCGCGACGCCGACGGCTATTACTGGATCACCGGGCGCGTCGACGACGTCATCAACGTCTCCGGCCACCGCATGGGCACCGCCGAAGTCGAGAGCGCGCTGGTCGCACATGAGAAGGTGTCGGAAGCCGCCGTCGTCGGCTTCCCGCACGACATCAAGGGCCAGGGCATCTATGCCTATGTGACCCTGATGGCCGGCATCGAGCCGACCGAGGATCTGCGCAAGGAACTCGTCACCTGGGTGCGCAAGGAGATCGGACCGATCGCATCGCCCGACCAGATCCAGTTCGCACCCGGCCTGCCCAAGACCCGCTCCGGCAAGATCATGCGCCGCATCCTGCGCAAGATCGCCGAGGACGAGCCGGGTAGTCTCGGCGACACCTCGACCTTGGCCGATCCCGCCGTCGTCGACGATCTCGTCAAGAACCGGCAGAACAAGAAGTCGGCCTGAGCTCTCGTGCCCCGGACGCAGCGCAGCGCCTCTGTTGGCGGTGCGCTGCAGAGCCGGGGCCTACCCATCCGCAACGCACCCTCCGGCTTTCTGGGTCCCGGCTCTGCGCAGCAGCGTTGCACGCTGCAGCGCGTCGGGGACACAAGACCGGCTTCTGCGCCAACGTTGCCTAAAACAACCCCTGTTCACACCCTCACGCGCTTGTCAGCGGGCGAGCGGCCGTGCCCGCATCTTTCCCGCCAAGTGTTGTTTTCAGGTCATTTACTTTATTTCGAACATTTCCTTTCTTCCCCCTGCTGGCTCGCCTTTTGCGGTCGCGCGTGGAAACTGTCCGGTTAACAAGCGCGGTTAAGAATGTCTGGGCAGGCAGCGATTGCCGGTTTTGCGTGAATTTGGACGATCCGTTTTGGGCTGAGGGGAAAATCGATGTCGATGAAGATTGCACTGGCGCTGGCCGCCACCGTCGGGGCAGGGGCCCTGATGTCGACGGCGGCCGAGGCGCGGCCGGAGATGGTTGGAACGCACGTCGCCAATTATTCGCCCGGCACCATCGTGGTCAAAACCAACGAGCGTCGGCTCTATCTGATCCTCGATGACGGCCACGCCGTGCGGTACCCCGTCGGGGTCGGCAAATCAGGCAAGCAGTGGGCCGGCACCACCCGCATCGATGGCAAGTATCGCAACCCGGCCTGGTCGCCGCCCGCCGAAGTGAAGCGCGACAAGCCGCAGCTTCCCGACGTGATCCCGGGCGGCTCGCCGCGCAACCCGATGGGCGTGGCGGCGATGACGCTGGCCGGTGGCGAATATGCCATCCACGGCACCAATGTGCCGGGCTCGGTCGGCGGCTTCGTTTCCTATGGCTGCATCCGCATGCTCAACGACGACATCACCGATCTCTATAGCCGCGTCTCGGTCGGCACGACGGTGGTCGTGACGCGCTGATCGAACAGATCAAAACAGAGATTGAAAAAGCCGCGCCGTCAGACGCGGCTTTTTTGTTACCAGAAGCGCCAGCCGCGCGTGCACCAGCCATCGCGATGGCCGCCATTGTAGCTGCGCGCATAGCCACCCGCGAGCATCGCGGCTGACACATTGGCTGTGCGCCTGGTCCCGACATCGGCGAGGACGCGCCCGTATTTTTCCGAGCCGAGATTGTAGATCGTGACACCGCCCTGGCCGAGCAAGTTGCGCAGTGCATCGGTGGCCGCTTCGGCCTTGTTCAGCTCGTCCTGGCAGGATGCCTTCATCTCGGGTGCTTCGATGCCGCGCAGGCGAATCCGCGCGACGAGATCGCGTCCGTCGCGCTGACGCACACGCGCCAGGAAAGTGTCGCCATCGATGGTGCGGACGACATCGACTTGCAGGCGATCATCGGGATTGCCTGAGTGCTGCAGGATGATCTCGGCGTCCTGCGCGCGCTCATCGGCCGGATGCGGAACCGGCCAGTTCTTCCCGTGCCGGAAGGTGAGCACGACAACGACGGCGACGCCGATCACGAACATCCACGGCAAGACGCCGGCGAAGCGGCGGCCAAATGGCGAGCCACTGTAGGATGGACGATATGGATGACCGGGGTCGAAGCGCGACATCCGCGCAGGCTAGGGCTGAGTCGGCGGAGCCCGCAAGAGAGCGTCAAAAGTCCGAGGCGATACCTTTGCGCTCCCAATCACCAAAGCGCGTGGGCTCAGGTCCTTTCGGTCCCTGTAACTCCTTCGGCGCCGCTTCAGCATGCGCGGCCGCGGCCCGCCGGCGTGCCTCGGCTTCGGCCAGCGCGCGCTGGGCCGCCGGTGGCAACGGCTTGCGATCGGGGGCGGGAGGTTGGTCGTTCATCGTTCGGGGTCCTAGCGCAGGATCGTCACGCGCGCGACGTCCAATAGCGCATTGCTGAAATGGCAGCTAAGGGCTGAAATCGCCAGAGGCATTCTTACATTTGGCATATTCGCATGCCAAAGAATGTGTTCTCAAGGCATGCGCCCATAACGGCGGAACTGCCGCCTCGCTCAGAACCTTACGTCCGCATGCCATCTCAACGTTTTGCCCCTCCGTCCGAAGTGCCCGGTCTTGCGGCGCGGCGGATCGCTGCCGATATCGTCGACGGCGTCCTGCACAAGCACCGCACGCTCGATGACCAGCTCGACGGCTCTGGTGCCCATCCCGGACTGAAGACGCTCGCTGACCGCGACCGCGCACTGATGCGGCGTCTGGTCGCAACCATTTTGCGCCGTCTCGGCACGCTCGGCCACGTGCTCTCGCGCCTGCTCGACAAGGGCATTCCCTCCGACGCACCGCGCGCGCAAAGCGCTCTGCTGATTGGCGCCGCCCAGATTCTCTGGATGGACGTGCCCGATCACGCCGCGGTCGATCTCTCGGTTCGCCTGGTGCAATCCGACCGGCGCGCCGCGCGTTATGCCGGCCTCGTCAACGCGGTGCTGCGCCGCTGCGCGCGCGAGGGCCAGGCGCTGGTCGAGGAGGTCGCATCGCAATCGCTCGACCTGCCGCCCTGGTTGCTGGCGCGCTGGAGTGCACATTACGGCGAGGCGACCGCGCGGGACATGGCGCTCGCGCTCGGCCACGAACCGTCGCTCGACCTGACGGTGAAGTCCGACGCCGCGCAATGGGCGAGCCGTCTGCATGGTGAAGTGCTGCCGACCGGCTCAGTGCGCACGTTGCTGCACGGCTCGGTGACCATGCTGCCGGGTTTCGCCGAAGGACAATGGTGGGTACAGGACGCAGCCGCCGCGCTGCCGGTCCGGCTGTTCGGCGATATCAAGGGCAAATCCGTCGCCGACCTCTGTGCGGCGCCCGGCGGCAAGACCGCACAGCTGGCGCTATCGGGCGCTCGCGTCACCGCGCTCGACCGCTCGCCCGCCCGGGTGGCGCGCCTGCGCGAAAATCTGAACCGCCTGTCGCTTCAGGCCGAGACTGTCGTTGCTGACGCCGTGGAATGGACGGGGCCGGCGGACGGCTTCGACGGAATCCTGGTCGATGCGCCCTGCACCTCGACAGGGACGATCCGCCGGCATCCTGACGTCGCCTGGCTGCGGCAGGAGTCCGACGTCGCCGCGATGACCATTCTCCAGCAGCGGCTGCTGCAGAAATCCGTCTCGCTGCTCAAGCCGGGCGGAACGCTGGTCTATTGCACCTGTTCGCTGGAACCCGAAGAAGGCGAGCAAGCCGTGGCCACGTTGCTGGCCGCGGAGCCTGCATTGCGCCGTGTTCCGATCGACGCCAGCGAGGTCTCCGGGCTCAGCGAGATCATCACGGCCGACGGCGATCTCCGGACCCTGCCGAGCCACTTGCCGCATGCCGACCCGAAGCTCGGCGGGCTCGACGGATTTTTTGCGGCTCGGCTCGTTAAATCCTGATTTTGCACCGGATTTTGCTACCGCCACCCTGATTCGAGGCCTTTCAAGGTGGTGTCGGTCGTCCGATTTTGGGATTAATAAGGATTCGTCGGAATCCTCTCCCCCTTCAAGGCAAGGCGTGTCGGTCGCTCAACGCAGACGTATCTCGACGCTGGTCATGAACCGCTTCGCGCGGAACATGCTCGCGCGCGCGAGCGGCGGTTCCGTTGCGCTGTCGAGGGTCTGGCCGGGCCGGACCGATCGGTTGATCATCGCGCCGCATGATTTGCGCACCGCGGATGCGACGCGCGCCGCCGAGATCTATGCCGGCCGCTTCGTCTTCGCCGGCAAGATCGTCAACTGCCATGGCCGCTCGATCTTCGATCTCGATCCGCCGTCGGAGGATTGGGAGGTCGCGCTGCTCGGCTTCGGCTGGCTGCGGCACCTGCGCGCCGCCGACACCGCGCTGACCCGGGCGAATGCGCGCGCGCTGGTCGAGGACTGGATCAGCAACCCCGCCAACAAGCGCCGCCCCTTGGCGCGCCGCGCCGACGTGCTGGCGCGACGCGTGATCTCGCTGCTGTCGCAAGCACCGCTGGTGCTCAACGACACCGACAACAAATTCTACCGCCGTTACCTGCGCGCACTCGCGCGCGAAATCCGCTTCCTGCGCTTCACCATGGTCAACATCCCCGACGGGGTGCCGAAGCTCCAGGTGCAGATCGCGCTGTGCTACACCACGCTCTGCCTCGCCAACCAGGCGCGCCATATCCGCAGCGCCTCGAAAAAGCTCTCCGAGGAATTGCAGCGGCAGATTCTCCCCGACGGCGGCCACATCTCGCGCAATCCCGGTGCGCTGATCGAGCTCTTGATCGACCTGTTGCCGCTGCGGCAGACCTTTGCCGCGCGCAACATCGCGCCGCCGCCCGCGCTGCTCAATGCGATCGACCGCATGATGCCGATGCTGCGCTTCTTCCGCCACGGCGACGGCAATTTCGCTTTGTTCAACGGCATGAGCGCGACGTCATCGGACCTGCTCGCGACGCTGCTTGCCTATGACGATGCACATGGCGCGCCGATGGCGAACATGCCGCATACCGGCTTCCAGCGCCTCGACGCCGGGCCGACCACCGTGATCATCGACACCGGCCCGCCGCCGCCGCCCGGCGTCAGCCATGACGCGCATGCCGGCTGCCTGTCGTTCGAGCTGTCCTCCGGGATCAGCCGTATCGTCACCAATTGCGGCATGCCGACCACGGGCCGCGACAATTGGCGGCCGTTCGCGCGCAGCACCGCGGCGCATTCGACGCTGACCTATGACGACACCTCGTCCTGCCAGTTCGTCGAGATGTCGGCGATGAAGCGGCTGCTGCACGGTGCACCGATCATCAGCGGTCCTCATGAGGTCGAGAGCTATCGCGAGGTGGTCGAGGGCGGCACGCTGCTGACGACCTCACATGACGGCTATCTCGCCAAGTTCGGCGTGATCCATCGCCGCGTGCTGATGGTCGCCAATGACGGCGCACGGATCGACGGCGAGGACTCGCTGTCGCCGCCGCAAGGGGCGCGGCTCAAGGGCACCGATGCCGATTTCGCGCTGCGCTTCCATCTGCATCCGGCAGTGAAGGCGAGCCGGCTGTCGGATGCGCGCGGCGTGATGCTGGTGCTGCCGAACCGCGACGTCTGGACCTTCGAGGCCCTCGATGACAAGGTCGACCTCGAGGACAGCGTGTTCCTGGCCGGCAATGACGGCCCCCGCCGCACCGCCCAGATCGTGATCCGCCAGGATGCGCGCCAGGCACCCTCGATCCGCTGGAGCTTTGTGCGTTCCACCGCCTCGCCGGCGGTCACCAACGCCCGCCGCAATGCGCGGCGCGAGCCGGAACTTCCGCTGTAAACAGGCGTGATCCGGCCCTATCTCGTCGTTGTGAAATCGGCTGAAAGCTGCTATCGAGCGCTCGTTCGCGCGACTGGCGACCTTGGATGGAGCACCATCGGGAAGCGCGACACATATCCGCCGCGCGCCTGGGCATAGACACTCCCTGAACAGAGGATCTTGCTCATGACTGACCATCCCCGCCGCGTTACCCGCGCGCTTCTCTCCGTCTCCGACAAATCAGGCCTGATCGAGTTCGCCAAGGCGCTTGCCGCGCATGATGTCGAGCTGGTCTCCACCGGCGGCACCGCGAAGGCGATCGCCGCGGCCGGCCTCAAGGTGAAGGACGTTTCGGAGCTGACCGGCTTCCCTGAGATGATGGACGGCCGCGTCAAGACGCTGCACCCGAAGGTGCATGGCGGCCTGCTCGCGATCCGCGATAACAAGGAGCACACGGAGGCGATGAGGGCGCACGGCATCGCGCCGATCGACCTCCTCGTCGTCAATCTTTATCCGTTCGAAGCGACCGTCGACAAAGGCGCGGGCTTTGAGGACTGCATCGAGAATATCGACATCGGCGGCCCCGCGATGATCCGCGCCGCGGCGAAGAACCATGACGACGTTGCTGTCGTGGTTGAGGCCGACGACTACAAGGCCGTGCTCGACGAGCTCGCCGCCAACAACGGCGCGACCACGCT
Organism: Bradyrhizobium zhengyangense; assembly: GCF_022012435.1. Classification (GTDB taxonomy): domain Bacteria; phylum Pseudomonadota; class Alphaproteobacteria; order Rhizobiales; family Xanthobacteraceae; genus Bradyrhizobium; species Bradyrhizobium zhengyangense. Next base: position 376,485 of record NZ_JAKLUA010000006.1, on the reverse strand, counting down.
GAAGCTGCGCCGGCGGCTTGCCGCCAAGGCCTATGCACGCACCGCAGCCTATGACGCCGCGATCTCGAACTGGTTCAACCGGCAGCTCGAGATCGACGCACCCGACTTCCGCGCCTTCGGCGGCAGACTGATCCAGTCGCTGCGCTATGGCGAGAACCCGCACCAGACCGCGGCGTTCTACGCCACGCCCGACAAGCGTCCGGGCGTTTCGACCGCACGGCAGCTCCAGGGCAAGGAGCTCTCCTATAACAACATCAACGACACCGATGCGGCCTACGAATGCATCGGCGAGTTCGATGCGAGGCGCACCGCCGCCTGTGTGATCGTCAAGCACGCGAACCCTTGCGGCGTCGCCGAAGGCACGAATCTGGTCGAGGCCTATCGCAAGGCGCTGGCCTGCGATTCCACCTCCGCCTTCGGCGGTATCATCGCGATGAACCGGCCGCTCGATGCCGATACCGCACGTGAGATCACGAAGATCTTCACCGAGGTGATCATCGCACCCGACGCGAGCGAGGAAGCGATCTCCATCATCGGCGCCCGCAAGAATCTCCGCCTGCTGCTCGCCGGCAGCCTGCCCGATCCGCGTGCGCCGGGCCTGACCGCAAAGACGGTGGCGGGCGGCCTTCTGGTGCAGAGCCGCGACAATGCCGTGGTCGACGACATGACATTCAAGGTCGTCACCAAGCGCGCGCCTGATGATGCTGAAATGCGCGACCTGAAATTCGCGTTCCGCGTGGCAAAGCACGTCAAGTCCAACACCATCATCTACGCCAAGGATCTCGCCACCGTCGGCATCGGCGCGGGCCAGATGAGCCGCGTGGATTCAGCGCGGATCGCGGCGCGCAAGGCACAGGACGCGGCAAACGAGCTGAGGCTCGCGGAGCCGCTGACCAAGGGTTCTGTCGTGGCGTCGGATGCGTTCTTCCCGTTCGCGGACGGCATGCTCGCCTGCATCGAAGCCGGCGCCACCGCCGTGGTGCAGCCCGGCGGCTCGATGCGCGACGACGAGGTGATCAGGGCTGCCGACGAGCACGGCATCGCCATGGTGTTCACGGGGACAAGGCACTTCAGGCACTGAGTTTGCCGTCATTCCGGGGCGCGCACAGCGCGAACCCGGAATCTCGCTCGACAACCTCTAGATTCCGGGTTCATCGCTCCGCGATGTCCCGGAATGACGGTGGAGATGCTATTCCCGCACCCGCATCAACAGCGCAAACCCCGTCACGAAAAACACGACGAGCACGGCCATGCCGGCCTTCTGGCTCGCGGTGACCGCGGTGATCACGCCGATCAGCAGCGGGCCGATGAAGGACGTCACCTTCCCGGTCAGCGCGAACAGGCCAAAATACTGCGCGATGCAATCCTTTGGCGCGAGGCGGATGAGCAGCGTGCGTGACGCCGCCTGAAGCGGACCGCCGGCGGCGCCAATCAGGCAGCCGAGCACGATATAGGCACGCTCCGCGGCAGCGCCGAACAGTGGCCCGCCCGGCACCGGCGGCGCGACCTTGACGAACAACACGCTGTCCTTGTCGACCAGCAGGATCGCCGCCACCGATAGCAGCAGGATCAGCATGCTCCCCGCGATAACGCGCTTCGGACCGAGGTAATCATCGAGCTTGCCGCCAAGCCAGGCGCCAAAGGTGCCGGCGATGGCGAGGATGATGCCGAACGTGCCGATCTGGATTGTGTGCCAGCCGAAGGTGCCGGCCGCATAGATGCCGCCGAAGGCGAACAGCGAAACAAGCCCATCCGTGTAGATCATGTTGGCCAGCAGAAACGCGGCAAGCGATTTCTGCTGCGGCAGATCCTTCAGCGATTGCTTCAGATCAGCCAGTCCTTCGTGCAGCGCCTCGCGGACCGGACGCTTTGCCGGATAATCCGGCGTGAACAGGAACATCGGCGTCACGAAGACGATGAACCAAAGTCCGGTCAATGGTCCCGCAGCGCGATCGCCTTCGTGGGTGACGGGATCGAGCCCGAACAGCGGCGTGAAGCCAAGCAGCGTGCGACCGGTCTCGGGATTGGCGGCGAAGAAGCCGAGCACGATGATCAGGCTGACGATGCCGCCGATGTAACCCGTGGCCCAACCGGTGCCAGAGAGCCGGCCGATGCGCTCGGGCGGCACCAGCGTCGGCATCATCGCATTGTTGAAGACGGTCGCGAACTCGGCACCGACGCTGGCGAGCGCAACCGCAATCAGCAACGGCGGAATGATGGCATGATCGCCGGGCTTGCCGATCCACAGCGTACACGAAGCCACCACCAGCACTGCGCCGAACGCAGCGATCCACGGCTTGCGGCGGCCCGAAGCATCGGCGATGGCGCCAAGTACCGGGGACAACAGCGCAATCGCCATGCCAGCTGCTGCCATCGCAAACCCCCACAACGACTGCCCTGTGGCGGGATCCGGTGCGATGCTGGTGGCAAAATAGGGCGCGAACACGAAGGTCGTGATCAGCGTGAAATAGGGCTGCGCGGCCCAATCGAAGAAGATCCAGCTGATGACGGCGGCGCGCGGCGGATAAGTCCGCGGGGCGCCGGCCAAGCGCGCAGCCGGGGCGATCGTCGTCATCACGCAATCCTCATCACAAACAGTTTTGCCTGTCTTGGCGCAAACCCTATAGCATTGTTGCGACGCGTTTGAATTGGCCTGAAGGCTTGGCGGAAATTTGATGATGGCGTCATTTTCGACACGGCGTGCTTTTTTCGCACTGATCGCCACTCTGGCGTTTGGCCTCGCGTCGGCAACCGCTCAGGATGCGCGGCGGGCTTATGTGCCGCCCGCGCTCGACACCGTTCACGCCGTCCCCGCCGAGCATGGCATGGTGGTGGCGCAAGAGAAGATATCGGCGCAAGTCGGCGCCGACATCTTGCGGCGCGGCGGCAATGCCGTCGACGCAGCCGTCGCAACCGGCTTTGCGATGGCGGTAACCTATCCGCGCGCCGGCAATATCGGCGGTGGCGGCTTCATGGTGATCCATTCCGCCGAACGCAATGAGGACGTCGCAATCGACTATCGCGAGACCGCACCTGCGGCGACGACGGCGCAAGTTTTCCTCGGCCCCGACGGCAAGCCCGATGCCGCCAAGTCGCGCGATTCCGGACTCGGCACCGGCGTGCCAGGCACCGTCGCAGGCCTGGCGCTTGCACTCGAAAAATACGGCTCCGGACAATTCACGCTCGCACAATTGCTCGAACCCGCGATCGCACTCGCCCGCGATGGATTCATCGTCACCGACGACATCGCCGATACGCTGCCGGGTTGGTATCCGCGATTGGCACGCTTTCCATCTTCAGCCAGGATTTTCGCAAAGGCTGATGGCACGCCGCTTGGCGAAGGCGACAGGCTGGTGCAGCGCGACCTCGCCGACACGCTGGCGAGTGTCGCGGCGCAAGGCCCACGCGGATTCTATGAAGGCCCGGTGGCGGAGAAGATCGCCAAGGCCGTCTCCGATGCCGGCGGCATCATGACGCCGGCCGATTTGAAGGCCTATCAACCGGTGATCCGCACTCCGGTGCACGGCACTTACCGAGGCTACGACATCGTTTCGATGCCACTGCCGTCCTCCGGCGGAGTGGTACTGGTCGAGACGCTCAACATTCTCGAAGGCTTCCAGCTGGCTGATCTGAAGCAGGGTTCGCCGGCATCGCTGCATCTCCTGATCGAGGCCATGAAGCGCGCCTACGCGGACCGTGCGCGCTATCTCGGCGATCCGGCCTTTGTCAACGCACCGATCGATACGCTCATTGCGAAAGACTACGCCGCCAAGCTGCGCGCAAGCATATCCGCTGATCGCGCCACGCCGTCGAAGCAGATCGTTTCCGCTCTGCCCGCGCCGCGCGAAGGCAGCAACACCACTCACTACTCTGTCGTCGACAGCCGCGGCAACGCCGTCAGCAACACCTACACGCTGAACTTCAGCTACGGCGTCGGCCTCGTTGCCGACGGCACCGGCGTGCTGCTCAACAACGAGCTCGACGATTTCACGGCTGCCGTCGGCGCCTCCAATGCCTACGGTCTCGTCGGCTATGAGGCCAATCTACCCGGGCCCGGCAAGCGGCCGCTGTCCTCGATGTCGCCGACCATCGTCCTGAAGGACGGCAAGCCGGTGTTGGTGACGGGCTCGCCCGGCGGCAGCCGCATCATCTCGACCGTGCTCCAGGTGATCGTTGATGTGCTCGACTACAAGATGGATGTCGCGGCCGCCGTGGCTGCGCCGCGACTGCATCATCAATGGCTCCCGGATGAAGTGCGCGTCGAGCGCGGCTTTCCCGACGACGTGCTGTTCGAGCTGAAGGCAATGGACCATCTGATCGTCGAGCCGATGGGACAGACGTCGGCCAATTCGATTGCCGTGACGCCGAACGGCCCCCTCGGAGCGCCCGATCCGCGAACGCGTGGGGCGGAGGCGGCTGGACAGTAACCCTGACGCTGCAGGGCAAGAGGGCGCGCGCCGGCTTGCGCCGACCGCCGCGCGTGCTACCACCGGCGAGCCACAAGAATTTGCCGGGGAACGCACATGACGACAGCCGATCCGCTCCAGCGCATCGAACGTGCTGAGATCGAGGACACCAGCCTTCTCGCTTTCTATCGCGACATGAACGTCGCCGAGCGCCGAACCTTCTGGGCCTGCGCGGCCGGCTGGGCGCTCGACGGCATGGACTTCATGATCTACCCGCTGGTGATCGGCACGATCATCGCGCTGTGGAAGGTTGATGCAGCCTCGGCCGGTCTTGCCGGCACGGTGACGCTGCTCGCCTCCGCTATCGGCGGCTGGCTCGGCGGCTATCTCTCCGACCATATCGGCCGGGTCAAGACGCTCCAGATCACCATCATCTGGTTCTCGGTGTTCTCGCTGGTTTGCGCAGTCGTGCAGAATTTCGAGCAGCTCCTGATCGCACGCGCCGTGCTCGGCCTCGGCTTCGGCGGCGAATGGGCCGCGGGCGCCGTGCTGATGGGCGAAGCGATCCGTCCGCAATATCGCGGCCGCGCGGTCGGCTCGGTGCAATCGGGCTGGGCCGTCGGCTGGGGTCTTGCGGTGCTGTCCCAGGCGATCCTGTTTTCGTTGATGCCGGCGGAGACAGCGTGGCGCTGGATGTTCGTGATCGGCGCCTTGCCGGCTTTGCTGGTGTTCTACATCCGCCGCTCCGTTACGGAGCCGGAAATCGCGGCAGAGGCGCGTGCCAGGCACGCTGAGACGGGCAGTCATCCGAAACTCTGGGAAATCTTCACGTTCCCGATCGTCAAGACGACGGTGCTGGCATCCCTGATGGCAACAGGCTGCCAGGGCGGTTATTACGCCATCACCTTCTGGGTGCCGCAGTTCCTGACCAAGGAGCGGCATCTGTCGGTTGTCGGTTCGACCGGCTATCTCTCGACGCTGATCATTGGCTCGTTCATCGGCTATCTCACCGGAGCCTGGCTTGCCGACCGAATCGGACGGCGCAATCTGTTCCTGATCTTCTCGATCGGCGCGATGGCCGTGGTGCTGCTCTACACGCAGCTGCCGCTCACCAACGAGATCCTGTGGGTGCTCGGCTTTCCGCTCGGCTTCTTCGCCTCGGGCTATTTCTCCGGTGTCGGCGCGTTCCTGACCGAGCTTTATCCGACGCGGCTGCGCGGCTCGGGCCAGGGCTTTTGCTACAATTTCGGCCGCGGTATCGGCGCGCTGTTTCCGTTCCTCGTCGGCGCGCTGTCGGCGTCAACATCGCTGGCCAATGCGATCGCGATCTTCGCGGTGGTGGCTTACGCGCTGTTCTTCATCGCGGCGTTCGCATTGCCGGAGACACGCGGGCGCGTGCTGCACGCGAACTGACAGATCATGGCGGGGCGGTGAGGAAATTTACCGCCCCACCTGATACGGCCCGCCCTTCTCGAGGGCTCGCGCATAGGCCGGCCGCGCGTGGATGCGCTCGAGGAACGCCATCGCCTTGGGATGGCCCTGTTCGAGCCCGCCGCGCGCTTGCGCGGCTTCCAGCGGAAAGCTCATTTGAATGTCGGCGGCAGTGAATTCGTTGCCGGCGAACCATTCGCTCTTCGCAAGCTCGCCTTCCCAATAATCCATGTGCTGCTTGAGCTGCGGATTGACCAGCGCGGTCAGCGCCTGGTTCGAGACTTTGCGTACCAGCGGACGCAGCAGCGCGGGTGCGCGCTTCGGCATCAGCGTGAACAGCAGTTTGAGCAGCAGCGGCGTCATCGCAGAGCCTTCCGCGTAATGCAGCCAGTAGGTAAAGCGCAGCCGCTCCGGCGTGTTTGGCGGGGGGATCAGCCGGCCATTGCCGTAGGTCGCGACGAGATATTCGATGATCGCACCTGACTCGGCGATGGTGTTGCCGTTGTCGGTGATGACGGGCGACTTGCCGAGCGGATGGATCGCACGCAACTCCTTCGGCGCGCGCATGTCAGGCTGACGTTGATAGCGCACGATCTCGTAGGGCACGTCCAACTCTTCGAGCAGCCACAGCACCCGCTGCGAGCGCGAATTGTTGAGGTGGTGGACGGTCAGCATCGCGAAATCCTTAAGGAGCGGGTGATCGGTCGGCCGTGTACCTGCCAGCCCGGGAAGACAATGTCGAGCCGACTGGTCCGATATTTTCACCCGGGTATATTGACGACAGCTATTTACCCGGGTATTAAGGCGCCAACATGGTCAATATGGCAATGATTTCAATGCAGAAGATTTTCACCGCCTTCCAGGGGCAGCGTCGCCTGGTGTCCGGGCTGGCTGGAGAGGTCGCGCTGGTCGTCAAGCGGGTCGCGCCGCGGCCGGACGAGGCCATCATCATCTTCTCGGACGCCACGGGGCGATCGATCGACTTCGATCTGCGCGGCGGGGATCGCGAGGTGTTGGCGCGGCTGGCCAAGCAGATCCCGCCGCCGATCGAGGAAGCCTCCGCACCGGCCGAGCCGCGCGGGCGCGGCCGGCCGAAGCTCGGCGTGGTCGCGCGCGAGGTGACGCTGCTGCCGCGACATTGGGAATGGCTCAATGCACAGCCCGGCGGCGCATCGGTCGCGTTGCGAAAACTCGTCGAGGAAGCCAGGCGCGCGAGCGGCGACAAGGACCGCGAGCGGCAGGCGCGCGATGCCGCCTATCACTTCATGTCGACCATGGCCGGCAATCTCGCACAGTTCGAGGAAGCGTCGCGCGCACTGTTCGCAGATGACCGGCGGCGCTTCACCGAACTGATTGCCGACTGGCCGGCCGACATCCGCGACCACATCGTCAAGCTCGCCTACGGCGACCGCGCCTAAGCCGCGCACCGTTCTCCAACCACCCCATCAACGGCCGAGCCGCGCCATGCGCGGCAACGGCTTTGCTCGCCATGATGAAAGGCAAACTCATGTCCGTCCCAGCGCCTCTCTGGAAAAACTTCCTGCGCTTCCTCGCGCCGTTGATGCTGGGGAACGCGTTGCAATCGCTGTTCGGCACCGTCAGCAACGTCTATCTCGGCCAGATGATGGGCGTTGACGCACTCGCAGCGGTCTCGACGTTCTTTCCGGTGTTCTTCTTCCTGTTCGCCTTCGTCATGGGCCTGAGCACGGGCGCCACCGTGCTGATCGGCCAGGCCTTCGGCGCGGGCAAGCACGACAGGATCAAGATTGTCGCAGGCACGACGCTCGCGGTCGGCCTGCTGCTCTCGATTTCGGTGGCGCTGATCGGCGGCCTCTTCAGCCGGCAATTGATGCTGGCGCTCGCAACGCCTGCGGATATTCTCGCTCCTGCCAGCGCTTATGCGCGCATCATGCTGCTGACGATGCCGCTCGGCTTCACCTTCCTGCTGATGACGGCGATGATCCGCGGCGTCGGTGATGCCGTGACACCGCTGCTGGCGCTGGCGTTGTCGACCACGATCGGCTTGATCCTGACACCGATGCTGATCCACGGCGCCTTCGGCCTGCCGGCGCTCGGCATCACCAGCCCGGCCTGGGCGGGTGCGATCTGCAATGCCGTGACGCTGCTCGCGCTCGGCGCCTACCTGCTGCGGAGGAAGCACGCGCTCGCGCCTGATGCCGCACTGCTGCGCCATATCAGGCTCAACCGCGCCGTGATCGGGCAAATCCTCGGCATTGGATTGCCCAGTGCGGTCGGTATGGTCGTGATGGCGATCGCCGAGCTGGTCTTGCTCGGCCTCGTCAACAGCTTTGGATCTGATGCGACAGCTGCTTATGGTGCCGTCAATCAAGTGATGGGCTACACGCAGTTCACGGCGATGTCGATTTCGATCGCGGTCTCGATCCTCGGCGCGCAGGCCGTCGGCGGCGGCGACCGGGCGCGGCTCGACGGCATCGTCCGCACCGGTCTTGCGTTCAATCTCGTTCTGACCGGCGGGCTGGTGGCGTTGATCTATATGGTGCCGCGCGCCGTGCTCGGCATTTTCATCACCGACGGCACCGTGCTCGATTTGGCGAAGGGGCTGCTCTTCGTCGCCTTGTGGAGCTCGGTGCCGTTCGGCCTTGCGACCACGTTCTCCGGCGCGATGCGTGCTGCCGGTGTGGCGCTGACGCCGATGCTGCTGTCGATCTTTGCCATCGTCGCGATCGAGCTGCCGTCGGCGGTGATCCTCAGCCGCGCGATCGGCCTCCAAGGCGTATGGGCCGCCTATCCGATCGTGTTCTGCACCATGTTCCTCTTGCAGATGGGCTATTACATCCTGGTGTGGCGCAAGCAGGCGATCCGACGCATGGTCTGATCATCAAGATATTATGACCATCATTAAACGGTGGACCTGTGGCGCACCCTGCGCCACAATGGGCCAAAAGTGACGTCAGGGAGAACGAATTTGACCCGCACAGCTCCGCAATTCCTGTTCGATTTCGGCAGCCCGAACGCCTATCTCAGCCATCTCGCGATCCCGGCGATCGAACAGCGGATCGGCGTCAAATTCGAATATGTGCCGATCCTGCTCGGCGGCATCTTCAAGTCGACCAACAACAAGTCGCCTGCCGAGACGCTGGCCGGCATCAAGAACAAGCGCGAATTCCAGCAGGTCGAGACCGAACGCTTCCTCAAGCGCTTCAAGATTCAGCCCTATGTCTGGAATCCACACTTTCCCGTCAACACGCTGAACCTGATGCGCACTGCGATCGCGGCGCAGCTCGAGGGCGTGTTCGAAAAATATGTCGATGCCGCCTTCCACCACATGTGGCGCGAGCCGAAGAAGATGGATGACCCCGAAACCGCGGCGAAGGCGCTGGCGTCTTCAGGCCTTGATGCCCAAAAGCTGTTCGCACGCGCCCAGGAGCCCGAGGTGAAGGGCAAGCTGATCAAGAACACGGAGGAGGCGGTTGCCCGCGGCGCCTTCGGCTCGCCGACCTTTTTCGTCGGCAATGAGATGTTCTTCGGCAAGGAACAGCTGCGCGAGGTCGAGGAGATGGTGCTTGGGATGTGATCCGGCATCCTCCAGAAACCGGGTGGTCTCCTTGAGGTCGTTCTGGCATGCTCCGGGACAACGGAAGAAACAACAATAAGGACTTTCCCATGCGTATCCTCGTGGTCGGCGCCGGCGCCATCGGAGGCTATTTTGGTGGCAGGCTGTTGCAGGCCGGCCGCGACGTCACCTTCCTGGTCCGCGCCAAGCGCGCCAGCGAGCTTGCGAGCGCGGGCCTCGTCATCAGGAGTCCGAATGGCGATGTGACATTGAAGAATCCGCCGACCGTTCAGGCCGACGCCATCAGGGACAAGTTCGATGTCGTGCTGCTCAGCTGCAAGGCGTTCGATCTCGACGATGCCATCAAGTCGTTTGCACCGGCGGTCGGGCCTGACACCGCGATCATCCCGATGCTCAACGGCATGAAACATCTCGACACGCTCGATGCCGTCTTCGGCAAGGAGCGCGTGCTCGGCGGTCTCTGTGCCATCGCCGCAACCTTGAACGAGAAGCGCGAAGTGGTGCAGCTCCAGCCAATGCAGTCGATCAATTACGGTGAGCGAGACGGCACGATGTCGGATCGCGTCAAGGCGATCGACGAAGCCTTCAAGAGCGGCATCAAGGGTGCCACGGCCAGCCAGAACATCATGCAGGACATGTGGGAGAAGTGGGTGTTCCTGTCTTCGCTCGCGGCTTCCACCAGCCTGATGCGCACGTCCGTCGGCAACATTCTCGCCGCGCCCGGCGGCCGCGACTTTCTGCTCGGCATGCTCGACGAGACCAGCGCGATCGCGACTGCATCCGGCTATCCGCCGGGCGGTCCGTTCTTCGATCGCGTGAAGGGCAACCTGACCACCGAGGGCTCGCCGATGACGGCCTCGATGTTCCGCGACATCAACGCGGGTTTGCCTGTCGAAGCCGATCACGTGATCGGCGACCTCATCGCGCGCGCCGACGCGGCCAAGGTGCCGGTGCCGAAGCTGCGCATCGCGTATACGCATCTGAAGGCGTATGAGAAGCAGCGGGCGGGGTAGGTAGCGCTATTTGAAATACGCCAGATAGTGCGCCACCGCCGTGATTTCCTCATCGCTCATGTGATAGGCGACGTCAGCCATCGCGGCGACGCCGCCGCCGACGCGCTGGCCCGCTTTGTAGTCGTGCAGCGCCTTGACCAGATATTCCTCGCGCTGACCTGCGAGCCGCGCGACGGCCTTGGTGCCGGTAAAGCTATCGGTGTGACATGAGGCGCAGCGGCGGCCGACGGCAACCTGCGCGCCTTTCTTCGACAGATCCGGATCCCCGTCCTCGGCGGGCTTCGGCGGCGTCATCGCCGCGAAATAGGCGCCGAGACTGCGGACGTCCTCATTGGTGATCTCTTCGGCGATCGGCTGCATCTGCTCGTTCTTGCGCGAGCCGGCGCGGAAGAACACGAGCTGCCATTGCAGGAACTGATCGGGCTGGCCGGCCAGCGAGGGGATGTTCTCGGTCTGCGAGATGCCGTTCTCGCCGTGACAGCCGGAGCAGACGGCAGCCTTCTCCTGGACGGCGGCGTTGTCGGCGGCGCTGGCGGAGAGCGCGCCGAGCGCGAGGAGCGCAGCCGCGCTGATTGCGTGCGAGATGAACTGCCGGCGCATGGTGGGAATTCCGATCTATCGAACTCGTCATTCGGGGGCGTGCGGAGCACGAGCTATGATGCGCAATTGCGCATCTGAGAATCCATAACCACGGGTCGGGGTGATGGGTTCCGGACTTGCGCGCAAGAGGCGCACAATCCGGAACGACATTGACGCTTGCAAATGAAAGAGGCTGCGGTGCCTCTCGGCCACCGCAGCCTCCTGGTCAGATCGCGCTACTTCTTGCTGTAGCTGATGCGGTAGATCGCGCCGGCCCAGTCGTCGGCGACGAGGATCGAGCCGTCCTTGGCGAGAACGATGTCATCGGGACGGCCGAGATAGCCCTGGTCACCCTCGATCCAGCCGGAGGCGAACACCTCCTGCTTGGGGTTCTTGCCGTCGGGCCCGACGATCACGCGCATGATGCGGCCGCCCTGGTACTTGTGACGATTCCAGGAGCCGTGCTCGGCGATCAGGATGTTGTTCTTGTACTCGGCGGGGAACTGGTCGCCGGTATAGAACTTCATGCCGAGCGGAGCGACATGCGCGCCGAGGTTCAGCACGGGCGGCGTGAACTCGGAGCATTTGTGGCCCATTGCGAACTTCGGATCGGGAAGATCGCCCTGGTGGCAGTAGGGATAGCCGAAATGCTCGCCGAGCTTGCTGATCATGTTCAGCTTGTCTGAGGGCAGGTCATCGCTGACCCAATCGCGAGCGTTCTCGGTGAACCAGTACTTGCCGGTGCGCGGATCGACGTCGCCACCGACCGAGTTGCGAACGCCGAGCGCATAGACTTCGGCGTTGCCGGTCTTGGGATCGACGCGCCGGATCTGCGAAACGCTGGTCGGGGGAATGCCGACGTTGAAGGGCGGTCCGAACGGAATGTAGAACCAGCCGTCCTTGTCGGCGGCGAGATATTTCCAACCATGCGCGGCGTAGGACGGCATGTCGTCATAGACGACCTTGCCCTCACCGGGATTGTCGAGCTTGTTTTCGATGTCGTCGTAGCGGATCAGCTTGTCGACCGCGATGACGTAGAGCGCGCCATCCTTCACAGCCAGACCCGTGGGCATGTTCAGCCCCTTGAGAATGGTCTTGACCTCTTTCTTCCCGCCATTGTCCTTGATGGCATAGACGTTGCCGAGGCCGAACGAGCCGACGAACAGCGTACCCTTGTCACCCCAGGCCATCTGCCGCGCGGCCAGCACGCCTGAGGCGTAGACCTCCATCTTGAAGCCCGGCGGCAGCTTCACCTTCTTGATGATGTTGGCGAGCTCGGCATCGGAGGCGCCGGTCGGCGGACCCGAGGGCGGCGCGAGGCCCTTCTGCGCTTCGGTCTCATCGCCAAGGAACCAGTCATCCGGCGGATGTGTCCAGAATTCCTTGGTGCCGGATTCGTACTTCTTCAACGCACGGTTCTTGTCCTGCTGTTGTTGTGCACTGACAACGCTGGTCCCGGCAAGAAGGGCAACCGCTGCAAGCGCCAACACGGATCGATGGATGATCGATTTCATCGCGTCACTCCCCTAAGGCAGCCGTCGGGGCTGCACGTTCTTTGTTTTGCTGTGTGAGTAGGCGAAGTTCGAAGTCTGCCCGAGAGGCAGACGCAAAAAGGTTAGCACATCTGCGGGCGGTGAGAAGCGCGTCGCGTGCGCGGCAGTTGCGCTCAATCAAAATTGAGACGGATCATCTCACATCGTCGCAAGCGGCGACGACAACGTTCTCGCTGCAACGCGGAATCGGGATGGCGCCGCCTCATTTACGAGCAGCAGGAGGAAGCCGGCCGATACAAGAGCGTGAAAACAACCCCATGCACAGTAGAACGGCGAGGTGCGGATCGCGCGCGGCGGCACCGGCCACACGTTTGAAAGATCGTGCAATTTGACAAAAGGGGTAACTAAGGGGTGACCGGGTACGGCCCGTCGTCAAACGGTGTGTCGTGATAGCCCTTCGACCCCACCTCGCGCGCCAGGGCACTGCGGAAATCCGAGCCAGCGCCAAGGCTGCGCAGCACATGGGCGAAATCGAACTCGGGATGCCATCCGAGCTCGCGCCGTGCGCGCTCGTTGACATAGACGCGGTCGATCTCGGGGAAGAGCCGCCAACCGCGCGCGGCATAGAGGTCGGCGCATTCAGGGTAGAGCTCGCGCACGATACCGGCAGCATTGCGGGCGAGCGCGGCGAGGTGATGCTGCGCGAACGGGCTGGTCGCGGATACGATGTAACGGCCGAAGCCAATCTCGGGCGCGCGCGCGACGGCGAGCAGATGGGCGCTGACCGCGTCCGCTATATCAAGCCGTCGATGGAGCAGCTCGTTGGCTTGCGCGTTGTCCAGCGCGTAGGCCGACCGCATGGCGGGATCGTCATCATCCTCCGGAAAGAACCGCGAGGTCCGCAAGATGACGACCGGCACGCCCCGCTCGCGAAAGAACAGCTCGCACAGATTCTCCGCCATCAGCTTTGTGGTGCCGTAGATGTTCTTGGGCACCGACGCCAGCTCTTCGGTCACCCACACTGCCGCCTGTCCCGCCTCGGGCCGGAGCTGCGCGCCGAACGCGCTGGTGGTGCTGGTGAAGACAAAACTGTTCACGCCGGCAGCCAGCGCCGCCTCGAGCAGATTGAGCGTCCCGGTGACGTTGGTGTCGACAAACGCCTGCTTGCTGTGGGTCGCCACATGCGGCTTGTGCAGCGTCGCGGTGTGGATCACGGCCGTGACACCGTCCATCTGCGCCCGGACGAAGGTGGGATCAACGATCGAGCCCACGGCATCGGTGAAGGGCGACGGCTTCAGATCGAGCCCGCGCGCAGGCGACCCGCGACGCCGGAGCGTCCGGAGAATGGCTTCGCCGAGGTGGCCGGCACTGCCGCTGACAAGGATCGTCATTTGAGCCCCAAGCCAGCCGTCAGCGGTGTGGAAATCCACGGCTCGACCTGATCTGGCTGGATGCTCTGGGAAAAATTGGAGCGGGCGAAGGGGCTCGAACCCTCGACCCCGACCTTGGCAAGGTCGTGCTCTACCACTGAGCTACACCCGCATCCTGTGTCGGTCGCGTGACGCGCCGGCAACGGCTGTCGTATGCCAAAAGCGGGAGGCGAATGCAACAGCTACCGGCAGCATAGATGCGCATTCAGAGCCCCAATATGAGCCCTCAAACCGCCGAATCGACCGAAAATGGCCCGGAACTGACGAATCGGCTGCGACGGATTGAAATTCGGCCGCCCCGGCCCAATTTTAGGGCCTGAAACGAAGCACATGTGGCGGCGACGTGCTAAAGAGCCGCCATTCCAGACATCTGACGAGGGGATCCCGTGACGATCATCGACCAGGGTAACGGAGCGGGCCCGGCTGCGGCCGATCTGATCAAGGACACCACCACCCAGACCTTCGTGAAGGACGTCATCGAGGAATCGAAGCGCCAGCCGGTGCTGATCGACTTCTGGGCGGAGTGGTGCGGTCCCTGCAAGCAGCTCACCCCCGTGCTGGAAAAGGCCGTCAAGGCGGCCAAGGGCAAGGTCAAGCTGGTCAAGATGAACATCGACCAGCATCCGGCGATCCCCGGCCAGATGGGCATCCAGTCGATCCCGGCCGTGATCGCCTTCATCAACGGCCAGCCCGCCGACGGCTTCATGGGCGCGGTGCCCGAGAGCCAGGTCAACGCCTTCATCGAGAAGCTGACCAAGGGCGTGACTGCGCCGGGCGAGCCCAACATCGCCGAGATCCTGCAGGAGGCCGAGGCCGTGCTCGCCGAGGGCGACACTGCTGCGGCCGCGCAGATCTATGCCGAAGTGCTGCAGTATGATTCGACCAATATCCCCGCACTTGCCGGCCTCGCCAAGTGCTACGCCGCGTCGGGTGCGATGGAGCAGGCCAAGCAGACGCTGGCCATGGTGCCGGAGTCCAAGCGCAACGACCCGGCCGTGAAGGCGGTGCAGACCGCGATCGATCTCGCCGAGCAGGCAGAGCAGCTCGGGCCGATCGCTGAATTGGAACAGAAAGTCGCCGCAAACCCGCTCGATCATCAGGCCCGCTTCGACCTTGCCACCGCGCTGAATGCGAAGGGCGACCGGGCAGCCGCGACCGAGCAGCTGCTCGCGATCGTCAGGCGCGATCGCAAATGGAACGACGACGGCGCCCGCAAGCAGCTGGTGCAGTTCTTCGAAGCCTGGGGCGGTGCGGACGATGCAACCGTCGAGGGACGCAAGCGCTTGTCGACGATCCTGTTTTCGTAAGCGCAGGTCGCAAAATCGCCGCGGGGAGCAGATGCCGATCAACATCGAATATCGCGGCCCAGCGGACCTCCCCGAAATCATTCCGGTGTTTCCGCTGCCGGGTGCGCTGCTGCTGCCGCGCGGCCAGATGCCGCTCAACATCTTCGAGCCGCGCTATCTGGCGATGGTCGACGACAGTTTTCGCGATGGCCATCGCCTGATCGGCATGATCCAGCCTGACGTGGCGCATTCGCCGAAAAATTCCGACAAGCCGGCGCTGTTCCGTGTCGGCTGCGTCGGCCGCATCACCCAGCTCGCCGAATCCGGCGACGGCCGCTACATCCTCGAGCTGACCGGCGTTGCCCGCTTCAGGGTGCTCGAGGAGCTCGATGTGCTGACCGCCTACCGGCAGTGCAAGGTCGATTTCTTCGCCTTCGCCGACGATTTCAAGGCGCGCCTCGGGGAGGAGGCGGTCAACCGCGAGGCGCTGCTGGTGGCGCTGGCGGATTTTCTGAAGGCCAACAATCTCAAGGTCGACTGGGAAGGCGTCGAGAGCGCGCCCAACGAGGCGCTGGTCAATGCGCTGGCGATGATGTCGCCCTATGGCCCCGCCGAGAAGCAGGCGATGCTGGAAGCGCCCGACCTGAAGACCCGCGCCGAGATCCTGATCGCGGTCACCGAGATGGACCTCGCCAAGAAGCGCACCAGCGGCGATCCGCCGTTGCAGTGAGGGGGCGCGAAGCCCTCCGATCAGTCGGTCGACGTCAGGTAAAAGCCCGAGCCATCGCCGCGTTGTTCACCTCTCCCTTCGGGAGAGGTGTGAGACCGGATGCGCTTGCGGCCGGTGATCATGGCGCGGATCAGGTTCTCGCGCTGAAGCCAGCCCATTCCGATCACACCCGCGACGTGCAGCACGACCAGGATCATGACAGCGTCCGATGCGACGGCATGCGTATCCTCGATCCACCACACACCGAAGAAGGTGACGGTTACCGACAGCGCACCCGTGATCGCCGAGACGGCGAGCGACAGCAGCAGCGCCACCAGCATCAACGTGCCGGCAGGATTGAGCCCGATATAGCGGCCGGTGATGCCGCGGCGGAGATTCCAGAGGTAGGAGGGCGCCACACGCAGCCTGACGCCGATCATGCGAAAGCGCGAATAGCGGCTGCCCCGGAAGCCCCAGACCAGGCGGAAGACAAGAAGCGCGATCACCGCATAGCCGACGATGCGGTGAAGCCTGTCGTAAACGGTGGGGGTGAACCACGCGGCCAGGACGCACGCCGCGAGGACCCAGTGCCAGAGCCGCAGCGGAAGATCCCAGACCGCGACCGTCCGATCAACGGGGCGTCCGACGGATACCCCGCGCGCGTCTGATACCGCGTTGCCGCTCAAGCCGGGACCACTTTCAAGGCAAAAGCCCTACTTGGCAAATTTATTTGGCGATCGTGTGCTTCAGGCTGAGATCTTCCGGGCTGTAGAACAGCTCGTAGAGCTTGCCTTCCTTGACGCCGTAAACCTCATAGCACGAGCCTTCGATCTTGGAGCGGCGCACCTCATAGCCTGCCGCCTTGGCCTTGGCTTCGGCATCGCCCGCCGGCTTCCACGAGGCCTTGTCGAGCTTGGTGCAATCCTTGAAACCATCGGCCATTGCCGTCGACCCCATGCCGATCCCGACCGTCATTGCGATGGCAAGAACACGAATCACTCTCACTGATATCTCTCCTCTGTCGTGCGCGCGAAGCGCGGGCCGAAGGAAGCCAAGGGCGAGGTGAAGTCAATCGTGGTTCGGATCAGCGTGGCGTTAGAGATATTCTAGCCGCCGCCAAAACATCAGCGCGCTCCGTGCGCAACGCATGTTTGGCGGCGCGCTGCGGCCTTAAGCCTCACGGCCGGATTCGTCCACGAGCGTCGCGAATGCTACGCCACCTGGCGTGTGACGGAATACCGGCGTTGCAGCCAATCCGCCCAGGCTAGACGTCCACGCACGCCGCGGCTGACGACAAAGCCCATGCCGCGCGCCTTGGCCTCCGACATCGCTATCGGAAGGATCTTTCGATGCAGCCCTCGCGCATCCCGATACTGGCCGGCAAGCGCGGCAATGCTGATGTCTTGGGGACCGCCAATCTCGGCGCGCTCGCCAAAGATCCCGTCAAAGGCGCAGGCCACGATGTGATCGGCGACATCGCTGGTATCGACGGGATTGAAGGACGTCGTCGGCATCGGCCACAGCGGAAGCCAGGCCAAGCCCGCAAGGATCTTGTCGAGCAGATAATAGAACGGCATCGCGCGAACGACGGACCAGGACAGTGCGGAGGCGCGAACCAGCCTTTCCCCGGCGAGCTTGACCCGCGCATAAGGCAATGTCGCGTCATCGAGACCGACGATCGACACATGCAGAAAGTGCCGGACGGATTCCTGCTCGCAGAGCGACAGCAGACGTTCCGTTCCCTCGACGTCCACCGCCGAAGGCGACCTGAGGAAATCGACCGGCCGAACGCCGCCGCGCCGCGCGATCGGCGAATATGTCGCCGCGTTGATGACCGTGTCGACATCGTGCAAGGCCTCCTGCAAGCCGGCGCCTGTGGCGAGATCGCCGACGGCCCATTCGACATCCGCGCGCGTGCCCCGAGATCTCGCAAGCAACCGGACGTGATGGCCGTCGCCGACGAGACGATCGACGATGTCGCGGCCGAGATGGCCGGTGCCTCCGGTGACGAGCGTCAACGCCATGCTTCAGCTCCCGTCGGCCTTGCTCGATGGTCCGCCGGTAGGAACGAGCACGGTTTCTCCGGTTGCGACGAGGGACAGTTGGTCCTGCTCATCGGCGGCCAACAACTCGGCACGTGCGAACACCTGCCGGCGCCCGGCGCGCACTGTTGTCCCCTTGGCGATGAAATGACGGCCGATCGCCGGCCTGAGACAGTTCATCGCAAAATGCGATGCAGTAACCGAGCCGACCAGCGTCGCGGCGGCAAAGCCGCAGGCGGTGTCGAGAAGGGCTGCGATGATGCCGGCGTGGAGGTGTCCGGAATATTGGGCGAAATCGTCGCGCCATGTCATTCGGATCGTTACCTCGCCATGACCGGCCGCAGCGACATCAAACTCCGCCATGCGATTGAAGGCGGCAGACGAATTGACTGCCCGGAGAGCCTGGAGATCAAAGCCTTGGACGCCGAAGCCTTGGACGCTGAAGCCTTGGACGCTGTAGCTTTGGGCGCTCATGCCTGGCTCCATCGCGGTGTGCGGTTTTCGAGATTGCTGCTCACGGCCTCGATATGATTGGGGGTGCCAAGCAGTGCGGCCTGCTCGGCGGTCTCGGCGGCAAGACCCGTGGCGACGTCAGAGGTCGCGGCGAGATTGAGCAGACGCTTGCCGGCACGAACTGCATCCGGGCTGCGGGTGGCGATCTGGTGGGCGATCGATTGCGCCGCCGCCAGTGGATCGTCGGCCAATCCCGTCGCGAAGCCATAGGCCAGCGCTTCGCTGGCCGAGAACACGCGGCCGGTATAGGTCAGCTCGCGCACGACGTCCTCGCGTGCAAGATGGCGCATCAATAACGTGCCGGCCATGTCGGGCACCAAACCCCATTTGGCCTCGATGACGCCAAGCTTCGTCGCCGGCGCCAGATAGCGAAGGTCCGCGCCAAGCGCGAGCTGGAAGCCTCCACCGAAGGCGACGCCATGGACTGCGGCGATGACGGGCACCGGCAACTCGCGCCAGAGCCAGACCAGGTGCTGCGCATAGTTTGCCATGTCATGGCTTCGCTGCATGAGGTCGACCGACGGAATCAGCGATTCGCCTCGGGTCGTCGCGAGAAGGCGATCCAGATCGAGGCCGGCGCAGAACGCCCGTCCTTCGCCGGAGAGGATGACGGCGCGAACATCCCTGCGCGCACCGAGTTTTGTGCCGGCGGCGATGAGCGCCTCGAACATGGCGGGGTCGAGGGCATTCATCTTGTCGGGGCGATTGAGACGGACATGGGCTACGCCGTCTGCGATGGTCAACCGAACACGATCTTCCATCGCGTCACTCCGCTTGAATGCGTGGCCTGTCGTTTCGACGATCAGTAACCGGCCGCTGCCATGACCACGACTGCAGTGAGCGCCATCCAGCCAAAGTGGCGACCACGCGTCGCCCATGCATTGGCGCAGGCGGACAATCCGAACACGCCGATCATGGTAAGCACGATCCAGCGGCGCGCCGAGGCCGAGTCCATCCAGGGCGTTGCAACCAGCAGCACACCGCAGCCGATCCAGGCCACGGTCGAAGCCTGCCAGACCAGGCGGATCAGGGTGCGGAGCCGCGGCGGCTCGATGGTGGCGCGAGGGAAAACCTTGGTCTCGCCGAGCAGGCCGTGGATGAGCGCCACGACGATGGCGCCAACACCGGCACACTGGAGCAACAGGTCACGCATCAAGGCCTCCATACATCTGTGTATGGTGAAATAGAGGCTGGCCTGCCGGCTGTCAATACACTAGTGTATGGTCCGAGAGCGGAACCCGACATGACCGAACAGCTCACCGCCGACGACTGGATCAGCCAGGGCATCAAGGCGCTGACCAAAAGCGGCTTTACCGCCCTGAAGGCCGATCCTTTGGCAAGGGCCATGGGCGTCTCGCGCGGCAGCTTCTATTGGCATTTTGCCGATCTCGGCGCGTTCCACGCCGCCGTGCTGAGGCGCTGGCGCGAGATCGCGGCCGAGGAGATCATCGCGCGCGTCGAGGCCGACAGCGACGAGCCGGTCAGAGCGCTGCTGCGCAGGACCTTTGGCGCCCGGCTCGATCTGGAGCGCGCGGTGCGCAACTGGGCCGCATTCGATCCGGCGGCGCAGGCGGCGGTCCGCGCCATCGACCGCCGCAGGCTCGATTATATCGAGGCACTGCTGGAGAAGCGGGGGCTCGACGCCGCAACGGCACAGGCGCGCGCGCAGATCCTGTACTGGACGTTTCTCGGCTTTGCGCTATCGGCCGCACCGGTGCCGACCGCACGGCTCCAGGGCCTGCTCGACGAGATCCAGCAGATGGTCTCGGGCTAGAGTTGATGGGCGACCGCGAATTTCTATGATAGAGGCAAACGAATGCCGGAGACTCCTATGAACGCGCCCACCGAACGCCCCGAAAACAGCGTCGATCCGAAACTGCTGGAGATCCTGGTCTGCCCGCTGACCAAGGGACCGCTGGAGTTCGACTCGGCCAAGCAGGAGCTGATCTCGCGGTCTGCAAAACTCGCTTATCCGATCCGGGACGGCATTCCGATCATGCTGCCGGAAGAGGCGAGGAAGATCGATTGAGGGTGGCTGTTGTTGCGCGATGACCGTGCGACACACCCCGTGTCGTCCCGGCGAACGGAGTTTGCAGCAGCGCCTTTCCCTACAACGCCTCGCCCTTTAGCAGCCGCGGGATCTCGCCGGTGAGGCCGGCCGCCTGGCGGATGAAGAGGTTCTTCAGCGGCGGGGTGCGGTCGACGATGCCGAGGCCGATGTCGCGGACGGTGCGCAGCAGGCTCGACTGGTTCGAGAACAGGAAGTTCAGCGAATTGGTGGCAACGCCCATCGCCATGGTGTCGAAGCGGCGCCAGCGCTGGTAGCGCTCGAGCACGTCGGCGCCGCCGAGATCCATGCCGAGCCGCGCGGCATCGACCACGACCTCGGCCAAGGCGGCGACATCCTTCAGCCCCATGTTGAGGCCTTGCCCCGCGATCGGGTGAATGACGTGCGCGGAATCGCCGACCAGCGCGAGGCGCTCGGCGACGAAGGAGCGCGCCACGAAATACGACAGCGGAAACGCGCGCGGCTTGTCGAGCGCCTTGATCTCGCCGAGATGCAAACCAAAGCGCTGCTCGAGCTCGGCGTGAAAGTCCTCGTCGCTGAGCGCAATGATGCGCGCGGCTTCAGTGCGGCGCTCGGTCCACACCAGCGACGAGCGCTTTCCGGTCAGCGGCAAAATCGCGAACGGCCCCGCGGGCAAGAAGTGCTCTTCGGCGCGGCCTTCGTGATCACGCTCGTGGCCGACGGTGACGACGATGCCGGACTGATCGTATTCCCAGCCATGGGTGGCGATGCCGGCGCGCTCGCGCAACTTCGACCGCGCGCCATCGGCAGCGACCAGCAGGCTCGCCGCAATGACGCTGCCATCGCCGAGCGTCACATCGATCCCCTCGGCACGCGCGTCGTAAGACGACACGGTGGTGGCACGCAGCTCGATGCCGGCAGCCTCGGCACGGACGACCAGCGCATCGATCAGGCGGCGGTTCTCGATCATATGCGCGAAGGGCTCGCCCGGTGCGACATCGCCGGCGAAATTCAGGAACGTCGGACGCGTGGCGTCCTCGAGCTTGGAATCCGTGACGACCATGTCGAGGATCGGCTGCGCCTCGGCCCTGACATCGTCCCAGGCGCCGAGCGCCTCGAACAGGCGTCGGCAGGCGGCTACGATCGCGGTCGCACGGGGATCGCGGCTCGGCCGCGAGCTGAGCGCGGGATCGGCGACGATGACGGGAATCTCGGGGCCGAGCCCCTGGCGCAGCGCCAGCGCGAGCGCCAGGCCCGCAAACGCGCCGCCACCGATGACAATGTGACCCTGTACCGACATACCAAAATTCCCGTCTAACTCTGGGTCTTGCTAGCAGACTTGAGCTGGGCGAAACAGTGCGGTGAAACAAGGGCGGAACGGCCCGCAAAAAACTGCCTGATGTGTCATTCCGGGGCGATTGTTCGCGCCGACGTGACGGCAAGAAAGCACCACCATGTCCAAAAGCCTGATCGACCTGATTTCGATCCTCGATCTCGAGCAGCTCGAGGTGAATTTGTTCCGCGGCAACAGCCCGAAGACGAGCTGGCAACGGGTGTTCGGCGGGCAGGTGATCGGGCAAGCGATGGTCGCGGCCTGCCGCACCGTCGAGGGCCGGCTGCCGCATTCGCTGCATTGCTATTTCATCCTGCCCGGCGATCCGCAGATCCCGATCATCTACCAGGTCGAACGCTTGCGCGACGGCAAGAGCTATTCGACGCGCCGGGTCACCGCGATCCAGCATGGCAATGCAATCTTCTCGATCATGGTGTCGTTCCATGCCGAGGAAGAGAGCGCCTTCGACCACCAGGACAAGATGCCTGACGTGCCGCCGCCGGACAAGCTGACCGCGGAGGAGGTGGCGAAGCAGCCGATGTTCCGCGAGATGCCTGAGTTCATCCGCCGCTACTACGAATCCGATCGGCCGATCGAGCTGCGCCCGGTCGAGCTCGGCCGCTATTTCGGCCAGAAGATCGAGGACGGCCGCATTCACGTCTGGATCAGGACCGCGGCGAAGCTGCCCGATGATCCGGCACTGCACATGTGCGCGCTGGCCTATGCCTCGGACTTCTCGCTGCTGGATGCGATCATGGCGCGCTATGGCCGCACGCTGTTCGACAAGCGCATGATGCCGGCGAGCCTCGACCACGCAATGTGGTTTCACCGCCCGTTCCGGGCCGACGAATGGCTGCTCTATTCGCAGGATTCGCCGAGCGCGCAGGGCGGCCGCGGCCTGACCCGCGGCTCGATCTTCAAGCCGGACGGGACGCTGATCGCCTCCGTCGCACAGGAAGGCTCCGTGCGCGAGCGGAGGAGCTGATATCCCAAGCGCGAGTTCATCGCGCTTGAGATGTTCTGATCGTGCTTACATCGCGCGGCGCGGCGCGAGCTCGGTCTGCGAAGCGAACCAGTTCATGATCCAGCGATAGACCCACGGGATCGGGATCAGGAAACTGCACAGGATCGCCGCCACGATTCCGCGCCAGAGGATTCCGAGCCCGGTGCCTCTGAAGATGATCTCGCGGCGCGTGCCCTCGATGTTGCGATAGATCCAGCGCAACTGGGCGGCGGCAACCCAGGCCCATCCGATGATGGTGATCATGGAGACCGCGAACAACAGGTTCCAGCCGATATAGCCCACGATCGAGCCGTTGAAGCTGAGGCCGAGCGGCTGCCCGTTGGAGGCGAGGTTGGCAATCATCCACTTGATCAGCATCCAGTAGAGGACGATCTCGACAATGAAGAGCGCAAGGTTCAGCACCTGGACGCCGGAGTAACCGACGACGACGGCCAGAACGATGAAGCCGAAGAACCAGGGCACCATCGTCATCGCATTGCCGGTGAAGGACAGGTTCGGCCGCCCGGGGACCTTGACACAGGACACGATCCATTTCGTGTACCAGACGAACACCCACGGCACCGGGATGACGAGGACCGAGAGGATCAGCATCACCAGCGTGCGCCAGGTGAAGTCGAGAATGCCGAAATCGACCGACAGCGATCCGCCGGCCGCGCTGCCGGCGCCGGTATAGGCGCCACCGCCCATCATCGGCGGGCTCCCGGCCGGAATGATCGGCGGCGCGCCGCCGCCCGAGATCAGTCCGGGAATTTCGGCGGCCTTCTGCCAGCCGGCCATGCCCTCGGACCACACCAGCGTGTCCCCGCGCACGACACCTTGCGCGATCAGGTCGCGGAATTGCCCGTCCGGATAAGGCCCCTGCTGCTTGCCCTCGGCTGCGTAGAACCAACTCGCCATGACGCGTCCCCCAAAATACTTATGTACCGCTCGGCCGTCGCGGGTTCACCGCATCCATGCCAAAAATGCATTGTGAGGGATGAACGGATGCCCTGTACAGAGGCGGCCGTTCACATGATCGCCCTTGGCCAAACGTTTTTCCGCTTCAATGTGCAAGTTTTTTGTGCCATTTGCCCGGAAAGATGCCAGATTGACGCAGCGCCGGGGACACACGGCGGGCGCATCCCCGGGGAACAGGCCTAATCATGAAACTCGTCGTCGCCATCATCAAACCCTTCAAGCTCGATGAAGTCCGTCAGGCCCTGACGGCGATCGGTGTCCACGGCATGACCGTGACCGAGGTGAAGGGCTACGGCCGCCAGAAGGGTCACACCGAGATCTATCGCGGTGCGGAATATGTCGTGAATTTCCTGCCCAAGCTGCGGATCGAGATCGCGGTGGCCTCCGACGTCGCCGACAAGGCGGTCAGCGTGATCACCGCGACCGCCCGCACCGGCCAGATCGGCGACGGCAAGATCTTCGTCACGCCGATCGACCACGCGCTACGCATCCGCACCGGCGAAACCGACAGCGACGCTCTCTAAACTCCACTTCGTAGATCGCACCGGGCAACGACGCCATCGCGTGCGACGCCATCACTATGCCGGGGGGAAATGACATGGCGGGATTGTTGCGCCGCGTAGCCGCTATGGCTGCGCCGATTGGAGTTGCGTTGGGCGTGACTGCGCCGGCGCATGCCGCGACGAGCGAGATCAACACCGCCGATACCGCCTGGATGATCGTCGCCACCGCGCTGGTGCTGATGATGACGATCCCGGGACTGGCGCTGTTCTACTCCGGCATGGTGCGCAAGAAGAATGTGCTCGCGACCATGGCGCAGAGCCTTGCCGCGGTGACGCTGATCTCCATTCTCTGGGTCGCGTTCGGGTATTCGCTGTGTTTCGTCGGCGACGGCCCGTGGCTCGGCACGCTCGACCGCTGGTTCCTCGGCGGCATGACCATGGACAGCGTCAACCCGGCGGCGAAGACGATCCCCGAAGCGCTGTTCATGCTGTACCAGATGACGTTTGCGATCATCACGGTGGCGCTGGTCGCGGGCTCGGTCGCGGACCGAATGCGGTTCTCCGCTTATCTCCTGTTCTCCGTCGCGTGGTTCATTTTCGTCTACATTCCGCTGGCGCATTGGGTGTGGGGCGGCGGCTTCCTCAACAGCATGGGCGTGCTGGATTTCGCCGGCGGCCTCGTCGTGCACCTCTCGGCCGGCACCGGCGGCCTCGTCGCCGCAAAGGTGATGGGGCGCCGTCATGGCTACGGCACCGAAAATCTCTCGCCGTTCGATCTGTCGCTCGCGGTGATGGGCACCGGACTGTTGTGGGTCGGCTGGTTCGGCTTCAACGGTGGCTCGGCAGGCGCGGCCAATTCGCGCGCGGTGATGGCGATCATCGCAACGCATCTGGCAGCCTGCTCCGGCGCGCTGACCTGGGGCGCGATCGAATGGTATGCGCGGCGCAAGCCCTCCGTGCTCGGCATGATCTCGGGCGCAGTGGCTGGCCTTGGCACCATCACGCCGGCCTCGGGCTTCGTCGCACCGTGGCACGGCATCGTTATCGGCATCGCCGCCGGCGCAATCTGCTACTGGGCCTGCACTTGGCTGAAGCACCGCTTCAACTACGACGACTCGCTCGACGTGTTCGGCGTCCACGGCATCGGCGGACTGACCGGCACGCTGCTCGCGGGCGTGTTCGCAACCAGCGCGATCGGCGGCACTGCCGGCCTGCTCGAGGGCCATCCGCGGCAATTGCTGATCCAGCTTTACGGCGTCGCCGTCACCTTCGTCTGGTCGGCGGGGGTGAGCTTCATCCTGCTCAAGCTGGTCGGCCTGTTCGTGCCGTTGCGCGTCTCGCGGGAGCACGAGCTCGAGGGCCTCGATATCTCGCAGCATGGCGAGGCGCTTCAGTAATCGGGGCTTGTCGGAAGGGGCTTGCGCAACACATAAGTACATGCTTATGTGTTGCCATGATCGAAGCCGACATCTTCAAGGCGCTCGCCGACCCGACCCGCCGCAAGGTCTTTGAAAAGCTTGCCGGCGGCAGCCTGAATGCAAGCGCCTTGCGCGACGGATTGGAGATCAGCCAGCCGGCGATGTCGCAGCATCTGTCGGTGCTGCGCGAGGCAGGTCTCGTTCGCGAGCAGCGGCAGGGCCGCTTTGTGAATTACGAAGTCGATCCCGAAGGAATCGTTGCCATCGGGACCTGGCTTGCGCGCTACCGCGCCTATTGGCCGAAGCGCATGGACGCACTCGCCGACCTCCTGAAGGAGATGGATTAATGAACGACGCCGCGAAGCCTGATCCCTCCAATGAACCCTTAATGGTCGAAGAACCTTTGGTGCTCGAATTTGAATTCGATGCGCCGCCTGCAAAAGTCTGGCGCGCAGTGACCATTCCTGAATTGCGCGAGCGCTGGTTGCCGGATTGCGACCTGGCCGGCGCCGAGCCTGAGACATCGATCCCCGGCGAAGAGGTGCGCTACCGGATGCGCGATTCCGAACCACCTTTCCGCGAGAGCCAGGTGATCTTCAAGATCGAGCCGAACGTGTCGGGCGGCACGCGCTTTCGCATCATCCAGCAAGCCTGCGTGAAGCTGCCGCAGCCCGCCAACAGCAATTGCCGCGTGATGCGCGCGGCGGCCTAGAGCATGATCCGGAAAAGTGTGAAGCGGTATTCCCTCGCGACAAACGCGGAACGCGTTTGCGCGGAGATCATGCTCACGTAAGAGCACCCACACGACTTCATCACCTGCAGACATGGAGGTCGCCGATGCGCGACATGCTTCAGCTCGTCCCTATGGTCGTCGAACAATCCGCGCGCGGAGAGCGATCCTTCGACATCTATTCGCGCCTGCTGCGCGAGCGCATCATCTTCCTCAATGGCGAGGTCAATGATTCGATGTCGGGCCTCGTCTGCGCGCAGCTCCTGTTCCTGGAAGCAGAGAACCCCAACCGGCCGATCAATCTCTACATCAACTCCTATGGCGGCGTGGTCACCTCTGGTCTCGCGATGTACGACACCATGCAGTTCATCAAGGCGCCGGTTCATACGCTGTGCATGGGCACCGCGCGCTCGATGGGCTCGTTCCTGCTGATGGCCGGCGAGCCCGGCCACCGCGCCGCGCTGCCCAATGCGAGCCTTCACGTGCACCAGCCGCTCGGCGGCTACCAGGGCCAGGCGTCCGACGTCCTGATCCACGCCAACGAAATGCAGGAAACCAAGCGGCGCCTCATCCGCCTCTATGCGCAGCATTGCGGGCGGACTGTAGAGGAGGTCGAGCGGACACTCGACCGCGACCACTTCATGACTGCGCAGCAGGGGGTCGAATGGGGGCTGGTCGATCGGGTCTTTGCGCAGCGCGACGCGGCCTGACGGCCGCATAGCGGTCCCCAGTCGGATACCTTCGGCGAGGCCGGTCAGCGCAACCCCGGCCGCCGCCTCGCGCGCATCCCGTGAGCAGCGGGCGCGACGGCCTGACATTCTCCAAGCCAAGCCCGTATCAAAATACCTTTTGGCTGCCCGACGCGTGAGCAACATTGTGTCGGCAGCCTGTCGTGCCCTCATTTTAATCAGGCATGACCACGTATTGAGCGCGACGTAATAGCGCACTGCACCACAATACCCGTCAAACGCGAAAACACCCGTTTTCATAGTCCGTTAGGCAACCCGCCCGATCTGGCACGGCATTTGATTCTAGGGGGCGTGGCTGTGCCCGCGTAGTGAAACTTCTCCCTCGTGGCGAACCAGTCGAGAAACGCCCGGCCACGTCCGGACCGGGCCCAAGCGGGGATAGGACCCATGAAAATTGTTATGGCGATTATCAAGCCATTCAAGCTGGAAGAAGTCCGTGACGCCCTGACCGCCATTGGCGTTCACGGTCTCACGGTGACGGAAGTCAAGGGATATGGCCGTCAGAAGGGCCATACGGAAATCTATCGCGGCGCCGAATATGCCGTGAGCTTCCTGCCCAAGATCAAGATCGAAGTCGCCGTCGCCTCCGAGCAGGTCGACAAGACCATCGACGCCATCACGTCGGCTGCGAAAACCGGACAGATCGGCGACGGCAAGATCTTCGTCATCAACCTCGACCATGCGGTCCGCATCCGCACCGGCGAGGCCGACGCCGCGGCCCTTTGATTTCGCGCTCAACCAAAATTCAATCAGGAGTAAATGAAATGACGTTTAAGCGTCCCTATGGCGCGGGATTGGCGGCTCTCGCAGTCGGCCTTTTCGCTGCGACCGCAGCCTATGCCGAGCCAACGGTCAACAAGGGAGATAACGCCTGGATGCTGACATCGACAGTCCTCGTGCTGTTGATGACGATCCCGGGTCTCGCGCTGTTCTACGGCGGCCTCGTTCGTTCCAAGAACATGCTCTCGGTCCTGATGCAGGTGTTCTACACCGTCTGCGTCGTCACCGTGATCTGGGCCGTGTACGGCTACAGCCTCGCCTTCACCGGCGGTTCCGACTTCATCGGCGGCTTCTCCAAGGCCTTCATGATGGGCGTCACCACCGACTCGAAGGCCGCGACCTTCTCGGTCGACGCCAACATCTCGGAGCTCGTCTATGTGTGCTTCCAGATGACCTTCGCGGCGATCACGCCCGCCCTCATCGTCGGCGCCTTCGCCGAGCGCATGAAGTTCGCGGCCATCGCGCTCTTCATCCCGCTCTGGGTCACGCTGATCTACTTCCCGATCGCGCACATGGTTTGGTACTGGCCCGGCCCGGACGCGATCCAGGACGCTGCCAAGGCGCTTGCCGCGGCTGCTGACGGTGCTGCGAAGACCGCGGCGCAGGCCAAGCTCGACGAGATCAACGCCGACGCCGGCTGGATCTTCAAGAAGGGCGCGATCGACTTCGCTGGCGGCACGGTGGTGCACATCAATGCCGGCATCGCAGGCCTCGTCGGCGCTCTGCTGATCGGCAAGCGCGTCGGCTACGGCAAGGAGCTGATGGCTCCGCACTCGCTGACCATGTCGATGATCGGCGCCTCGCTGCTCTGGGTCGGCTGGTTCGGCTTCAACGCCGGCTCCAACCTCGAAGCCAACGGCGGCGCTGCGCTCGCCATGACCAACTCCTTCGTCGCCACCGCAGCCGCCGCGCTGTCGTGGATGTTCGCGGAGTGGATCGTGAAGGGCCATCCGTCGGTGCTCGGCGTCATCTCCGGCGCTGTCGCGGGCCTCGTGGCCGTCACGCCCGCCGCCGGCTTCTCCGGCGTAATGGGTGCGATCGTCCTCGGTCTCGTGGTCGGCGTGGTCTGCCTGTTCTTCTGCACCGTGGTGAAGAACGCGCTCGGCTACGATGACTCGCTCGACGTGTTCGGCGTGCACTGCATCGGTGGCATCGTCGGCGCCCTCGGCACCGGCATCCTGGTGAACCCGGCCCTCGGTGGCGCCGGCATCATCGACTACACCGCGATCCCGCCGAAGGTTGCCGATTACGACTTCGCCGCGCAGATGATCTCGCAGATCGAAGCCGTCTGCACCACGCTGGTGTGGTCGGGCATCGGTTCGGCGATCCTCTACAAGGTCGTCGATGTGATCGTTGGCCTCCGCGCCAATGTCGAGACCGAGCGTGAAGGCCTCGACATCACCGAGCACACCGAGCGCGCCTACAACATGTAAACCTCTCCTCCCGGCCGCGATCTTCTCCGGAGATCGCGGCCACTCCTACGGTTTGGGCACATACCCGGCAATGCCCCGACCGTTGAGGGGCTCCAGCGCAAGTTGGAGCCCCTTTCTTTTTGCAAGATTCCTTTTTGGTGTGGGACCGAAAAAAGGATTGCCATTCCTGATTGCCGGCGCAGAGATATCGACCACAACGAACAACAACAATGGAGGTCGTCATGCGTTTGGAAGGCGGATGCTATTGCGGCGAGGTGCGCTACGTGGCCGAGGGCGATCCGATGATGCAGGGCCAATGTCACTGCCGCGAGTGCCAGTACATCTCGGGCGGCGCACCCAACGCCTTCATCGCGATGCCGGCAGACGGCTTCACCTACATCATCGGCCACCCCAAGCAGTTCACCCGCAAGGATCTCGAACGCGCCGTTACCCGCGAATTCTGCGCCGAATGCGGCACCCATCTCGTCACGAAAATACCCGGCCTGCCTGCCGTCGTGGTCAAGGTCGGCACGCTGGACGAGCCCGAGCAATTCCATCCCCAGTTGGCGATCTACACTTGCGACAAGCAGGAGTTCCACACGATCCCTGCGGGCATGCCGACATTCGAGAAGCTGCCGGGACACTAAAGGATGGAACTCGGCTAGAGGTGCGTTCCCTCCTCCCTTGTGGGGGAGGGAACGGAGAGAGCGCTGCTCTCGACCGAACTCAATTTCGACTTCACCCCGCCATCCCGTTGTTATCCGGCCTCATTTTTCCGGCTCTGGACGGACCGGCCGGCCGATGGTTAATCGCGTCTTAACCTCGCCCTATCTATGGTGAACTGAACCGCTTTCCCGCCGGCGCCCGCGCGCGACCGGCCGTTCCGAGAGTACTGGCGCCCAGAATGGTCATGACCGCTTCATCCCGTGCGCCGCAGGCCAGTGGAAGCTCCGACAACCACCGCTCGCCCTTCGTCCGGCTGAACGAGCTGCTGGCGCCGCATCAGCCCGGCAAACCCTTGATTTCGCTGGCTGTCGGCGAACCGCAACATCCGGTACCTGACTTCGTCGGCCCGGTGCTGGCCAAGCACATCGCCGATTTCGGCCGTTACCCGATGAACCAGGGCACCGAGCCGTTCCGCAACGCTGCGAGCGCCTGGCTGTCGTCGCGTTTCAAGCTGCCGCGCGCGCTCGACCCCAAGAGCGAGATTCTCGTGCTCAATGGCAGCCGCGAGGGGCTGTTCCTCGCCGCGATCGCAGCGGCTCGCTATGTCGGGCCGAAGCCCGGCAAGCCCGCGATCCTGATGCCGAACCCGTTCTATCCGGTCTATGGGGCCGGCGCCGGCGCAGCGGCTTGCGAACCGGTTTATCTGCCGACCACGGTCGAAAACGGCTTCCTGCCCGATCTCGATGCCATAGACGAGGCAACGCTTGCGCGCACCGTTGCATTCTATCTGGCCTCGCCCGCCAATCCGCAGGGCTCGGTCGCCTCGCGCGCTTATTTCACCCGCCTGAAAAGCCTCGCCGATCGCCACAACTTCATGATCCTCAGCGACGAGTGCTATTCGGAGATCTACACGCGCGAAGCACCGGGCAGCGCGCTCGAATGCGCAGGGCCCGATTTCACCCGCGTGGCTGCGTTCCAGTCGTTGTCCAAGCGCTCCAACCTGCCGGGCCTGCGTGTCGGCTTCGCCGCCGGCGACAAGACGTTCATCGGCAAGTTCCTGGAGCTGCGCAACATCGCCGCACCGCAGGTGCCGGTGCCGCTCCAGCATGTCGCGACCGTTGCCTATGGCGACGAGGCGCATGTCGAGGAGAACCGCAGGCTCTACCGGATCAAGTTCGATCTCGCCGACCAGATCATCGGCAATCGTTACGGCTACCGCCGGCCCGATGCCGGCTTCTGCGTCTGGCTCAACACGTCAGAGATCGGCGACGACGTCTCGGTGACTCTGAAGCTCTTCAAGGAAGCCGGCGTACGCGTGGTGCCCGGCTCCTATCTGGCGCGGCTTCAGCCCGATGGCTTCAATCCCGGTGCCGGCTACATCCGCCTGGCGCTGGTGCAGGATAGTGAGACCACGGCGCAGGCGCTGCACCGGCTGGTTGAAACTCTGGGTTAGGCGGGGCCCATGAGCATGTCGGCAATCGAACGTGTCATTCCCCTGGTCGGCCATCTGCCGCCCTCGATCCGCGATGCGCTGAGCCGCCGCCTGCGCGAGTTGACAGGCTTTGGCCTCGTCACACTCTCGGGCGTCGCCTCCGCCGCGCTGATGACCTGGTCCGTCCAGGACCCGAGCCTCAGCCACGCGACCTCGCGGCCGATCCACAATGTCCTCGGTTATGCCGGCGCCATCGGCGCTGACCTCGCGATGCAGATCCTCGGGCTCGGCGCCATCATGCTGATCCTGACGGTTGCGGTGTGGGGCTGGCGCATGATGACCCACCGCCCGTTCGATCGCGAGGCGCTGCGGCTCGGCTCCTGGATACTCTGCACGGTCATCGCGGCTGGCTTCGTCAGTTGCTGGCCGCATGGCGGCGCCTGGCCGCTGCCGACGGGGCTCGGCGGCGTGGTTGGCGATGCGCTAGTGCGCGCGCCTGCGGTGATCTTCGGGCCGCCCGGCGCGATCTATCGCATCGTGCTCGGCGCCATCCTGTTCGTCGCGCTGGCCGCAACCTTCCTGATTGCCTGCGGCCTCGGCGCACGCGAGCATGACGATGAGCTCGCGGAAATCGAGGATGATGACAAGCCCCTCGATGACGACGAGGACAGCGATCGTGGTTCGGTGTCGCTGGGCTGGCTATTCCACGCGCTGATGAGCACCAAGGCGCGGTTGATTTGGCTGTTCGGCGCGGCCTACCGCTCGCTGGTCTCGAGCGGATCGAAGACCAAGGCAGTTTCGTTCAGCCGGCAAGAGCCCAATCTCGGCGGCCGCGCCGCCCCTTCGATCTCGCCGCAGTCCGAGGACGAGGATTACGAGGACGAGCACGAGGAAGAAGAGGAAGACGAAGAGGAGGAAGAGCAGCCGGCCGCGCGTGCTCCACGCAAGAAGGCCGCACCGAAAGCCGCTTCCAAGAAATCCTCCGACAAGTTCGAGCTTCCATCCGTGTCCGTGCTGGCTGCGCCCAAGGCCGGCGATCGCCAGCCGCTCAGCAAGGCCGAGCTGGAAGCCAATTCGCGTTCGCTCGAAGGCGTCCTCCAGGATTTCGGCGTGCGCGGCGAGATCGTGAAGGCCAATCCGGGCCCTGTCGTCACGCTGTACGAACTCGAACCAGCTCCCGGCATCAAGTCGTCGCGCGTGATCGGGCTTGCCGACGACATCGCGCGTTCGATGAGTGCGCTGTCGGCGCGCGTCGCCGTCGTTCCCGGCCGCAATGCCATCGGCATCGAGCTGCCGAACGCGCATCGTGAAAAGGTCTATCTGCGCGAGCTGCTGGTCGCCAAGGAAACCGTCGACACGGTCGCGAAACTGCCGCTCTGCCTCGGCAAGACCATCGGCGGCGATCCCGTCATCATCGATCTCGCCCGCACGCCGCACATGCTGATCGCCGGCACCACCGGCTCGGGCAAATCGGTTGCGATCAACACCATGATCCTCAGCCTGGTCTACCGGCTGCGCCCGGACCAGTGCCGGCTGATCATGGTCGATCCGAAGATGCTCGAGCTCTCCGTCTATGACGGCATTCCCCATCTGCTCACGCCTGTCGTGACCGATCCGAAGAAGGCGGTGGTCGCGCTGAAATGGGCCGTGCGCGAGATGGAAGAGCGCTACAAGAACATGGCCAAGCTCGGTGTGCGCAACATCGACGGCTACAACACGCGCCTGCTGGAGCTGAAAGCCAAGGGCGAAGAGCCCACGCGCACGGTGCACACCGGCTTCGACAAGGAAACCGGCAAGGCGATCTACGAGGAAGAGAAGCTCTCGCTCGATCCGCTGCCCTACATCGTCATCATCGTCGACGAAATGGCCGACTTGATGATGGTCGCCGGCAAGGACATCGAAGGCGCGGTGCAGCGCCTCGCGCAGATGGCGCGCGCCGCCGGTCTGCATGTGATTCTGGCGACACAGCGTCCGTCGGTGGACGTCATCACCGGTACCATCAAGGCGAACTTCCCGACCCGCATCGCCTTCCAGGTCACCTCCAAGATCGACAGCCGCACCATCCTCGGCGAGATGGGCGCCGAGCAGCTGCTCGGCCAGGGGGACATGCTCTATATGGCCGGCGGCGGCCGCATCAGCCGCGTGCACGGACCGTTTGCCTCGGATGAGGAAGTCGAGAAGGTGGTGCGCCATCTCAAGACGCAGGGCCAACCGGAATATCTGGAAGCGGTCACGGCGGAAGAGCCGACCGAGGACGAAGATGGCGGCGCCGTGTTCGACGCCAGCGGAATGGGCGCGGATGGTGGCGGCGATCTGTTCCAGCAGGCCGTTGCGATCGTCAAGCGCGACCGCAAGGCCTCGACCAGCTACATCCAGCGCCGCCTGCAAATCGGCTACAATCGTGCGGCATCCTTGATGGAGCGCATGGAACTGGAAGGCATTGTCGGACCCGCCAATCATGCCGGCAAGCGCGAGATTTTGGTCGAGGAAGAAGACAGTCATATGTGAGGCAAGGAGCTACTGACCCGCCTCGGAATGCTATTCTCACGCAATTCGATCTCCGCTTTTGCCCGAAATCACGCTAAAACGGCGCCCAGCCACACAGGACGACGCGTTGACCAGACATCCGGACCTTGGATTCGCAGCCTCTTTCGCCGCGCGCAGCGCGCTCGTGGCAGGCGTGCTTCTCGTCACCGCCGTAACGATGACCGTAGCGTCAGTCGCGCAGACGGTCCCCGTGCCGAAGCCGGCACCGAAAGCGCGCGACGCTGCTCCGCCGTCGGGCGGACCGGCCATCACGGGGGCAACGCAAGCGCCGCCCAATCCGATCATTCCCGATCCGCGCCGTAACGTTCCGAGCAGCATCTTCCAGACCTTCGACGACAAGCAGAAGGCGCAGGCGGCCAAGGTCAGCGCCTATCTGTCGTCGCTGTCGACGCTGGTCGGAAACTTCGTCCAGGTCGGCCCCGACGGCAGCAAGACGCAAGGCGATTTCTACATCCAGAAGCCGGGCAAGATGCGCGTCGAATATGATCCGCCGAGCCCGATCGATATCGTCGCCGACGGATCCTCCGTCGTGGTGCGCGATCGCAAGCTGGCCACGCAGGACGTCTATCCGCTGTCGCAGACGCCGCTCCGCTTCCTGCTGTCCGATCGCATCGATCTGATGAAGGACACCAATGTCGTCAACGTCTCCGCCGACGACCTCTTCATCAGCGTCACCATCGAGGAGAAGCAGGCGCTGGTCGGCACCAGCCGGCTCCTGCTGATGCTCGGCGCCAAGGACGGCCAGTTGAAGCAATGGACGGTGACCGATCCGCAAGGTTACGACACCACATTCGCGGTTTATAATCTGGACACGACCAAGAAGCTCGATCCAAACATGTTCAAGATCGACTTCACCAATTACAACGTGCCATCGCCGGGCTGACGGTGCCGTAGGGTGGGTTAGCCTTCGGCTAACCCCACCCCACGGCAGCGACCCTGTGGACAGGCATTTCGCCCACGCCAATCCATGCTAAGACGCAACTCCCATGCGTCTTTCCCTGACAACCTGGAACATCAACTCGGTGCGGCTGCGCATCGACCTGGTCGCGAAATTCCTCAAGAGCGCGCGGCCGGACGTGCTGTGTCTCCAGGAGACCAAATGCATCGACGATGCCTTTCCGCTGAAGCGTTTCAAGCGGCTCGGCTATGAGCATGTCGCGTTGAACGGACAGAAGGGCTACCACGGCGTCGCCATCGTCTCGAAGATTCCGTTCGAGTCCACTGACATCCGCACCTTCTGCGACAAGGTGGATTCGCGCCATATCTCGGTGTCGTTCGGCGAGAAGGCTGCAATCGCAAAGCCGCTGGTGCTGCATAATTTCTACGTGCCCGCCGGCGGCGACATTCCCGATCCCGCGCTGAACGAAAAGTTCGACCACAAGCTGCGCTTCCTCGACGAGATGAAAGCCTGCGAGCCGCTGCACCCGCGCGGCGAAGATCGCCACATCCTGGTCGGCGACCTCAACGTCGCGCCGCACGAGAACGACGTGTGGTCGCACAAGCAGCTTCTCAAGGTCGTCTCGCACACACCTGTCGAAACCGAGAAGCTGAAGGCCGCGCTGGAAGCCGGCGAATGGGTCGACGTCGCACGCGACCGCATTCCGATGTCGGAAAAGGTCTACACCTGGTGGAGCTATCGCTCCGCCGACTGGACCGTCGGCGACCGCGGCCGGCGGCTCGACCACATCTGGGTCTCGCGCGCGCTGAAGGACGCGGTGCAGGATTTCAAGATTTTGCGCGATGCCCGCAGCTGGGAGCGGCCGTCGGACCACGTGCCCGTGACGGTGACGCTGGAGATCTGACGTCGCCCTTTCGCCAGAAAGGGGACTTAGGTGCTGAGCTTCGAACCCGCCATCAGGATATCGCTGGCGATCTGGCTGGAGCGGATGGCGAATTCGTCACGCAGGCGGACCGCGGCGGCAGGATCGCTCTCGAGCACGCGCTGAAACAGGCTGCGCGCGACACGGATGACGGAGGAATGCTCCAGCGCCACCGCGCCGGACGGCCGCTTCATCGGCACCACCAGCGCAAGCTCGCCAATCAGCGTGCCGGGACCGGCGATCATCTCGGCGCCGGCGCCGTCATCGACGCGAAAGGCGCCGCGCTGGACCACGAAGCCGGCGTCGGCGTCGTCACCGAGATTGAACAGGATGTCGCCGCGGACGAAGTCACGTTGCTCGGAGCCGATCGCCAACATGCGCAACGAGGCGTCTCCCAACAAGCGCAGTGTCGGGACACACTCAAGCAGCGCTACGTCATCGTCGATTGACATTCCGGTCCGAGGCTCGAGGAACGCGCTAATTTACGACGAATCGCGCGTTCCTGGAACGTATCACGGCACCAGCTTGTAGCCACCGGCTTCCGTCACCAGGATTTCCGGGTTGGCGGCATCCTTCTCGATCTTCTGGCGGAGGCGGTAGATGTGGGTTTCCAGCGTGTGGGTGGTGACGCCGGAATTGTAGCCCCAGACCTCCTGGAGCAGGGTCTCGCGCGACACCGGCATCTGGCCGGCCCGGTAGAGGAAGCGCAGGATGGCCGTTTCCTTCTCGGTGAGGCGGACCTTGCGGGCATTGGCCGCGGTCAGCATCTTGGAGCCGGGACGGAAGGAGTAGGGGCCGACCGAGAACACCGCGTCCTCGCTGGCCTCGTGCTGGCGCAGCTGGGCGCGGATGCGGGCGAGCAGCACGGCGAAGCGGAAGGGCTTTGCGACATAGTCGTTGGCCCCGGATTCCAGGCCCAAAATCGTGTCGGAATCGGTGTCGTGCCCCGTCAGCATGATGATCGGCGCCTTGAAGCCGCCTTTACGCAGGGAGCGGACCACTTCGCGGCCATCAGTGTCGGGGAGGCCGACATCCATCAGGACAAGATCGGGGGCATTGGCCTTTGCGGCGCTGGCGCCCTTGGCGCCGGTATCGACGGCGGAGGCTTCAAATTCTTCGTGTAGCGATAATTGCTCCACCAACGTATCGCGCAGATCGGTATCGTCATCCACGATCAGGATCTTGCGGGCATTGGCCATAGGGGATCATCCTTTTGGAGTCCGGCGAGGCGCGCATGCATGCCGCACCCAGCCGTGATGGGAAAGTTTAGGGGTCGTCATTCTTATTGTTGTTCGTGTTGAAGTAGTGGGCTGTTACCGATTCACAAGCCGGAAGCACTCTAACCTAGAATAGCAGGACGGTTTGATGAATGTCCTGTAATGAATTCGACATCGCGATTTCACATGAAAAACAAAGCCGTGTCAGTCAGTTACACCGGGAATCGAGGCAACGGACCGCTATCCGCGATCCGCGTTAAGCCTGCCGCCGGGAATCCGCGCCGGGGCTGGCTGACGGCAGGCCACCTGACCATTCCAGTGGCGCTGGGGCGCGGCGGCATTCTGGCCAACAAGCGCGAGGGCGATGGCGGCACCCCCAAGGGCAGCTTTCGGCCCCGGCAATTGTGGTGGCGGGGCGACCGGCACCGCCGCCCCAGGACGTTTCTGCCGGCGCGCATCATCACCGACACGGACGCCTGGTGCGAGGATCCCGGCGACCGCCATTACAACCAGCGGATTCGGCGCGGGCAGGGCGAGGGCGGCGACCGGCTGAAGCGCGCGGACCATCTCTATGACTTCATCATCGAGATCGATCACAACACGCGCCCGCGCATTGCCGGCCGCGGCAGTGCGGTGTTCCTGCACCTGGCGCGCGACAATTTCGGCCCGACTGCAGGCTGCGTCTCCATGACCAAGGCCGCGATGCTACAGCTGCTGCGGCGGATAGGACCAAGAACAAGAATCATCATCGGGTGAGGACGCATGCTCGACAAGGATCAGATCGTCGCGGCTTCGCGAGTTCTCGTTCAACATTGGCGCGACGGCAGCAAATTCGACGCACTTGA
Organism: Bradyrhizobium zhengyangense; assembly: GCF_022012435.1. Taxonomy (GTDB): domain Bacteria; phylum Pseudomonadota; class Alphaproteobacteria; order Rhizobiales; family Xanthobacteraceae; genus Bradyrhizobium; species Bradyrhizobium zhengyangense. Next base: position 338,565 of record NZ_JAKLUA010000006.1, on the reverse strand, counting down.
GGCGCAGTTACGACCGCGGAGCCGCGCTGACGGTTACGTGGTGCAGGCCGCTCTCGAAAATCAATCGCTCGGAAATTTGTTCGGCTGGAAGATCGCGGCCACGAGCGAAGCCGGGCAGAAGCACATCAATGTCTCAGGACCGCTGGCCGGTCGCATCATGAGCGACACCGTCATCGCCGACGGCGGCACCGCCTCGATGAAAGGTAACGCGATGCGCGTCGGCGAGCCGGAATTCTGCTTCCGCATGGGACGCAACCTGGCACCGCGGTCTTCGCCCTTTGGCGTCGATGAAGTCCTTGCCGCCGTCGACACCTTGCACCCCGCCATCGAGATTCCGGATTCACGCTTCACCGATTTCACCAGCGCCGGCGAAGCGCAGCTGATCGCCGACAATGCCTGCGCGCATCTGTTCGTGCTGGGGCCGGCAACGACTGCGAATTGGCGCGCGATCGATCTCATCGAGGAGCGGCCCGTGATCACGGTGCGCGGCGAGCGCTATATCGGTCACGGCAAGAATGTGCTCGGCGATCCCCTGATGGCGCTGACCTGGCTCGCGAATGAGCTGCGCGAGCTCGGCATCACCTTGCGGGCAGGGCAGGTGGTGACGACAGGCACCTGCCATCCGCCGCTGCCGATTCAGGCCGGCGATCTCTTTGCGGCGGACTTTGGTGCACTGGGGAAGGTGTCGGTGAGGTTCGTGTAATCACCGTCGTCGTGGCGAGCGAAACTCTCTCCACGCGTCATTGCGAGCGTAGCGAAGCAATCCAGAGTCTCTCCGTGGAAAGATCCTGGATTGCTTCGCTACGCTCGCAACGACGAAATCGAGAGCCTTTGCCGGGCACGGCCGTTGCAAACGGCAAATCACCGATGCCCGAAGATCGCACTCCCCACGCGCACATGCGTGGCGCCCAGCATGATGGCGGTCGCATAATCCGCGCTCATGCCCATCGACAGGTTCGTAAGTCCATTGCGCGCGGCGATCTTGGCGGTCAGCGCGAAATGCGCCGCGGGCGGCTCATCCACCGGCGGAATGCACATCAGGCCTGATATCGTCAGGCCATAGGTGTCGCGGCAGCTCTTGAGGAAGGCGTCGGCCTCGCCGGGCGCGACGCCGGCCTTCTGCGGCTCCTCGCCGACATTGATCTGGACGAAGAGTTGCGGGTGCTTGTTCTGGGATTCGATTTCTTTGGCTAACGCTTGGCAAATGCTCGGACGGTCGACCGAATGGATCGCATCGAACAGCGCGACCGCCTCTTTCGCCTTGTTGGATTGCAGCGGTCCGATGAGATGCAGCGCGATATCAGGGTAAGCAGACGTTAACGCCGGCCACTTGCCCTTGGCCTCCTGCACGCGATTCTCTCCGAACACGCGCTGTCCGGCGCCGATAACAGGCATGATCGCATCCGCCGAGAACGTCTTCGACACCGCGATCAGCGTCACGGAGGCGCGATCGCGCCGCGCATCCTTGCAGGCGCGCACAATCTCCGCCTCGACCGCGGCCAGCGCATTTGATGAATCGCCGGTTACCGGCGCGGCGTCGTTGTCTGTCATGATGTCGGTTGGGCCGTGACCTTAACGGAGGTAGTTCCAATTTTACCGAGTTCAAGCAAGGGTTTTTGAACCCTTCGCTTTACCTTGCGCGCGGGGTGGGTAACGAAGATGGCAAACGTCAGTTTCAACCGCAAGCGCGCAAAACTCAAGCAGGTCCTCGGCATCAGGGCCCGGCTTGCATTGCTCGCGGTGATTCTGGTCGCGCCCCTGATGCTCGAGCGGATCCGCTCGCTGGAAGATACCCGCACCAAGCAGATCGCCCAGGCCACCGCCGAATTCACCACCGTCGCACGGCACAGCGCCGATGCGCAGCGCGAGGTGATCTCGTCGGTCGAGACCATCCTGAAATCGGAAGCCTTCATCCGCGCCTCCGCCGGCGGCGTCAGCAAGAGTTGCGATGTGCTGCGCGCGAGCCTGCCGACGAGCCTGCCCTGGATTCGCACACTCCTGATCGCCGGCCGGGATGGCCGCATCCAGTGTGCGACCAACAACATGTATGTCGGTCTCGACCTCTCCGACCGACCTTATTTCCAGCAGGCGCAGGAGACCGGCCGGTTCGTGCTGTCCGACTTCATCCTGTCGCGTCCCGTGCAGGCACCGACCGTCATGGCGGTCTATCCGGTCTCCGCGTTCAGCGGCGTCGCCGACGCCGTCGTGCTGGCAACCGTCAATCTCGACTGGATGTCGAAGGTGATGAACAATCTTGGTGGCCGCGTCGGCATCACCGCGGTGCTGGTCGACAGCACCGGCACCGTGCTGGCCGCACCCGCCGACCAGCACAGCGTGGTCGGACGGCCCCTCGACGACATGCCGCTGATGTCGGCGATCGCCGATCTTGCCTTGCGCTCCGACCAGGACGAAGGCTCGTTGTCCTTCCTCGCTGCTGACGGCTCGCAGCGCGCGGTCAGCTTCATCCGCATCGCCGGCACCAATGCCCGCCTGATCGCCAGCATCGACGAAGACAAGGTGTCCGCCGCAGTGAGCCGCGACATCCGCACCGCCTATCTCCAGCTCGCTTTCGTCGTGGTGTTCGTGCTGCTCGGTGCGCTGATCGCCGCCGAGAAGCTCGTGATCAAGCCGATCGAAATGCTCGCCGACATGGCCAAGCGTCTCGGCGAGGGCGATCTGTCGGCCCGCGCCGCGCGCAAGAGCCTGCCCTCCGAATTCGTGCCGCTGGCGCGCGCCTTCAACGCGATGGCGGCGCAGCTCAGCCAGCGCGAACGCGAGCTGATCGCGACCAATGATCGCCTCACGGTGATGGCGTCGATCGACATGCTGTCGGGGCTCGCCAACCGCCGCGGCTTCCAGAGCCGGCTCGATTTCGAATGGATGCGCGCGCAGCAATATGGCAGCGAGCTCGCGCTGCTGATGATCGACGTCGACCATTTCAAGCTGTTCAACGACACCTACGGCCATCTCGAAGGCGATTCCTGCCTGACGCGCCTCGGCGAGTCGCTGTCCGGCATCGCGGCCGATACGATGGGCTTTGCCGCGCGCTATGGCGGCGAGGAATTCTGTCTCTTGCTGCCGAACACCGACGTGATGCGCGCCGTCGCGATCGGCGAACAGGTGCGCGCGGCCGTGCTGAAGCTTTGCCTGCCGCACATTACCTCGGCCCACATGATCGTCACCGTTTCAATCGGCGTTGCGGCGACGCGGCCGAACGAGGCCCTGCGTCCCGGCGATCTGATCGAAGCCGCTGACGCTGCGCTCTACGCCGCCAAACATCGCGGCCGCAACAATGTCGTCGAGCACGGCGTGCAGGCGATCGAGAAAGGCAAAGCGGGCATGATGATTGCGGCGAGCGCCTAGATTCTGGTTTTGACGCTTTCTTGCGCGAACCGGCGTTCGCTTCGCTCGAAAACGCTAGCCGGCAGCCTCGGCGCGATCGAGCTCGTTTTCCGTCACCACGCGATTGCGGCCGCCGCCCTTGGCGAGATAGAGCGCGCGATCGCAGCGCTCGATCAAATCCGCGGTGGGTTCGCCGGGCCGATACTGCGCAACGCCGATTGAAACCGTGATGGTCGGCAGAACCTCGCCGGTCGAACGGCGCGTGATGGTGCACTCGCCGATCGCGCGCCTGATGCGCTCGGCGATATCAGTGCACGCCGCAAGATCGGCATCCGGCAGCACTGCGATCAGCTCCTCGCCGCCGTACCGCGCCGGCAGATCCTGCGGGCGGACCTTTTCGCGCAACACCTTCGCCATCAGGCGCAGCACCTGGTCGCCGACGCCGTGACCGAAATTGTCGTTGAAGGTCTTGAAGTGGTCGATGTCGAGCAGCAGCACGCTGAGCGGCTCGCCCCAATCCGCCATTGTTTGCGCCTTGCGCAGGAATTCGTCGAGCGCCCGCCGGTTGGGCAGTCCGGTCAGCGTATCGGTCAAAGCGCGCTGTTCGGATTTGGTCAGCGAATCCCTGATAACGTCGAGCTCGCGGGTCTTTTCCTCAAAGCCGGCTTCGAGCCGCGTCGCACGGGTGGCGGCCCGCGCCAGCTCGTTCATGAGCTGGGCGACCAGCGCCTTCGGATCCACGCCGGCCTTGCCCTGGTCGGCAACCTCATTGATCGCCTGCATCTGGGAATGGTTGTCGGCGATCGCGGTCGCCAGAAATTCCTTTGCCGCACCCATCAGGGCCTGCAGCCGCTCGGACGTCTCGACCACGACGGCGCTCACCTGGGGCGCGATATAGGTCTCGAACAGGTCTTGGTTGGTCCTGCTGTCGAAGGGACGGTTGTGGTCGATCAGGAGGTCAATGGCGTTGCGCAGGTCGTTATGGCTGCCGGCGTAATACTGGAACCAGATCGCAAAATTGGTCGGTGTCGGCGGAATCCGCTGCTCTGCCATGCTCCGCACCGCCCGCCCGGCGATGGACGCGGCATAGTCGTAGTCGGGATCGTCGAAATATGAGGCCATGGCCTGACGCGGGGTGCTGTTGGCCCAACCTCGCACCCGACCCCTTAATCCGATCCCAATACCCTTGTCCGTACTTTTGCGGAGCAGCATTGCGAGGGGCCGCTCGTCACGGCAACCCATTGACCCCCCGAGGACTTCTATGGCCTAGTCCGGCCTCTTCAGGCCGCCGAAACCACGAAAACGCAACGATTCCATGACCTCCGAACGCTACAACGCCCGCGACGCCGAACCGCGCTGGCAACGCAAATGGGACGAACAGGCGATCTTCGTCTCGAAGAACGACGATTCGCGGCCGAAATATTACGTGCTGGAGATGTTCCCCTACCCCTCCGGGCGCATCCATATCGGCCATGTCCGCAACTACACGCTCGGCGATGTGCTGGCCCGCTTCATGCGCGCCAAGGGGTTCAACGTGCTGCACCCGATGGGCTGGGATGCGTTCGGCCTGCCGGCCGAGAACGCCGCCATCGAGCGCAAGGTCGCGCCCAAGGCCTGGACCTACGACAACATCGCCGCGATGAAGAAGCAGCTCCGCTCGATCGGGCTATCGCTGGACTGGAGCCGCGAATTCGCGACCTGCGACCCCAGCTACTACAAGCATCAGCAGAAGATGTTTTTGGACATGCTCGCCGCCGGCCTTGCCGAGCGCGAGAAGCGCAAGCTGAACTGGGATCCCGTCGACATGACCGTGCTCGCCAACGAGCAGGTGATCGACGGCCGTGGCTGGCGCTCGGGCGCCGTTGTTGAACAACGGGAAATGAGCCAGTGGGTCTTCAAGATCACGAAGTACTCGCAGGAATTGCTGTCGGCACTGGATGGGCTCGACCGCTGGCCCGACAAGGTCAGGCTGATGCAGCGCAACTGGATCGGCCGGTCCGAGGGCCTGTTGATCCGTTTCGCGCTTGATGCGGCGACCACGCCTGCCGGCGAAAGCGAGCTGAAGATTTTCACCACGCGCCCCGACACGCTGTTCGGCGCGAAGTTCATGGCGATCTCTGCGGATCATCCGCTGGCGCAGGCGGCCGCGGCCAAGAACCCTGCTCTTGCGGAGTTCATCTCCGACATCAAGAAGATCGGCACCGCGCAGTCGATCATCGACACCGCGGAAAAGCAGGGTTTCGACACCGGCATCCGCGCGGTGCATCCGTTCGATCCCAGCTGGAAGCTGCCGGTCTATGTCGCCAACTTCGTGCTGATGGAATACGGCACGGGCGCGATCTTCGGCTGCCCCGCGCATGACCAGCGCGACCTCGACTTCGTCAACAAATACGCGCTCGGCAATACGCCGGTCGTCTGTCCCGAGGGCCAGGATCCCAAATCCTTCGTCATCACCGACACCGCCTATGACGGTGACGGCCGCGTGATCAATTCGCGTTTCCTCGACGGCATGACCATCGAGCAAGCCAAGGAAGAGGTTGCCAAGCGGCTGGAAAACGAGCTGCGCGGTAATGCGCCTGTCGGCGAGCGTCAGGTCAATTTCCGCCTGCGCGACTGGGGCATTTCACGCCAGCGCTATTGGGGCTGCCCGATTCCGGTGATCCATTGTCCGAAGTGCGACGTGGTGCCGGTGCCGGACGACCAGTTGCCGGTGGTGCTGCCGGAGGATGTCAGCTTCGACAAGCCGGGCAACGCGCTCGACCATCATCCGACCTGGAAGCACGTCACCTGCCCCACATGCGGCGGCAAGGCGCAGCGCGAGACCGACACCATGGACACCTTCGTGGATTCGTCCTGGTATTTCGCGCGCTTCACCGATCCCTGGAACGCAAACGCACCGACGACGCCGACCGTCGCCAACCGCATGCTGCCGGTCGACCAGTATATCGGCGGCGTCGAGCACGCGATCCTGCATCTGCTCTACAGCCGCTTCTTCACCCGCGCCATGAAGGCGACCGGGCACCTCGCGCTGGATGAGCCGTTTGCCGGCATGTTCACGCAGGGCATGGTGGTGCACGAGACCTACCAGAAGGCCGACGGCAGCTGGGTGCAGCCGGCCGAGGTGAAGATCGAGGTCGGCGGCAACGGACGCCGTGCGACGCTGCTCGCGACCGGCGAAGACGTCGCGATCGGCCCGATCGAAAAGATGTCGAAGTCGAAGAAGAACACGGTCGACCCCGACGACATCATCGCGACCTATGGCGCCGACGTCGCCCGTTGGTTCATGCTGTCGGACTCCCCGCCCGACCGCGACGTGATCTGGAGCGATGAGCGCGTCCAGGGCGCTTCGCGCTTCGTGCAGCGGTTGTGGCGGCTGGTGAACGATGCCGTGGAGGCCGGCAAGGCTGCTCCGGCAACCCGCCCGGCGTCCTTCGGCGACGACGCGCTCCTGCTGCGCAAGGCCGCCCATGGCGCGCTGGACAAGGTCACATCAGGCGTCGAGCGGCTGCATTTCAACGTCTGCCTCGCCCATATCCGCGAATTCACCAATACGTTCTCGGAGGTGCTCCAGCGTCCCGGCCAGCCCGCGGCCGATTTGGCCTGGGCGATCCGGGAGGCCAGCCAGATCCTGGTCCAGCTGTTCTCTCCGATGATGCCGCATCTGGCCGAGGAGTGCTGGCAGGTTTTGGGCCAATCCGGGCTGGTTTCCGAGGCCAATTGGCCGCAAATCGAACGCGATTTGCTGGTTGAAGACAGCGTGACGCTGGTGGTCCAGGTCAACGGCAAGAAGCGGGGTGAGGTCACGGTTGCAACAGCGGCCCAGAATCCGGAAATCGAGGCTGCCGCTTTGGCGCTTGATGCTGTAAAATTGGCGCTGGACGGCAAACCCGTCCGCAAGGTGATCATCGTTCCCAAGAGGATCGTGAATGTTGTCGGCTAGGATCCGTATCGCAGCCCGCTTGCTGGCGGTTGCCACACTGGCGGGGCTGACGGCCGGCTGCTTCCAGCCGATGTATGCCGAGCATACCGACGGCACCCCCGGCTTGCGTGAGAAGCTGATGGGGGTCGATCTGCCGCCGATCTCGAAGGCGAACGCCTCGCGCGAGGCCCGCGTCGGCGTCGAGATCCGCAACGCCCTCGCCTTCAAGCTCTACGGCTCGGCGACCGGCATGCCGCCGACACACCGGCTCGATATCCGCTTCACCACCAGCAAATCGTCGCTGATCGTCTCTGCCCTGACCGGCCTGCCGACCAGTGAGAATTACGGCATCGACTGCCAGTACAATTTGATCGAGGTGGTGAGCGGCAAGTCGGTGATGACCGGCTCGACCTTCTCGCGCGTGTCCTACGACATGCCCGGCTCGTATCAGCGCTTCGCCCGCAACCGCGCGATACGCGACGCAGAGGATCGTGCTGCCAACGAGATTGCCGAGAATATCAACACGAGGCTCGCCGCGTTTTTCACCGCAGGCTCGTAGTTCGTTTCCCGCTTGAGGGCCCGATGGTCGCGTTGCGCGGAAAAGAGGTCGATGCCTTCCTCGCACGTCCAGATGCGGGTCGCCCGATCATCCTGCTTCATGGTCCCGATGCCGGCCTCGTGCGTGAGCGCGCCGACGCGCTGATTGCGTCCGCCGTCGACGATCCCAATGATCCCTTCTCGCTGGTGAAGCTCGACGGTGACGAGCTCTCCGCCGAGCCGTCGCGCCTGGTCGACGAGGCCATGACCGTGCCCTTGTTCGGGGGCCGCCGCGCCATTCGCATCCGCGCCGGCTCGCGCAGCTTTGCCGCCGGTGTCGATACCCTGGCCGAAATGTCGGTGAAAGATTGCCGCATCGTGATTGAAGCCGGCGAGCTGCGCCCGGAATCGCCGCTGCGCAAGGCCTGCGAAAAAGCCAAGACCGCCGTTGCGATCGGTTGCTATCCCGACACCGAGCGCGACCTCGCGAAATTGATGGACGACGAGCTCCGCATCGCCAACTTGCGCATCACGCAGGATGCCCGTGCCGCATTGATGTCGTTTCTCGGCGGTGACCGGCAGGCCTCACGCAACGAGCTGCGCAAGCTCACGCTCTACGCCCACGGCAAGGGCGAGATCACGCTGGACGACGTGATGTCCGTCGTCGCGGATGCGTCCGAGCTCAAGCTCGATCCGATCGTCGACGGCGCTTTTGCCGGCCGGCCCGACATCGTCGAGACCGAATTCGCAAAGGCCATGATCGCCGGCACCTATCCCGGCGTGATCCTCTCGGCCGCGCAGCGCCAGGCCGCGTGGCTGCACAAATCCGCGCTCGCCATCGCCGACGGCCAACCGGCCTCCGCGGTGCTCGACGGCGGCTTTCCGCGCCTACATTTTTCACGAAAGCCCATGGTCGAAACGGCGCTGCGCAATTTCAGCGTGGCACGGCTCGCCGCTATCATCGAACAGCTTGCAACGGCCGCGCTCGACACCCGCAAGCAATCCACGCTCGCCGCCGCGATTGCTCAGCGCACGCTAATGGCGATCGCCGTGAATGCAAGGCGGCGGGGATAGGCTTCCACTCTCACCAGGCATTGCGAGGAGCTCGCGCGACGAAGCAATCCAGAGTCTTTCCGCGGAAAGATCCTGGATTGCTTCGCTTCGCTCGCAATGACAAGCGGATAGAGCTGGCTTTCACCAGGACGACACCGACGCCTACAGCCCGCCCTTCGCGAGCCGCTTCATCACCTCGTCGAGCTGATCGAGGTTGCGGTAGTTGATCTGGACCGAGCCGCCGGGGTCGCGGTGATTGACGGTGACCTTGAGGCCGAGCGCGTCGCTGACGCGTTTTTCGAGATCGATCGTATCAGGGTCCTTTTCCTTGGCCCCGGTGACACGCGGCTTTTGCGGCTTGCGCTCCGGTACGCCCTCTTCGTGCGCGAGCGCTTCGGCCTGGCGGACGTTGAGACCTTCCGCAACGATCCGCTTGGCGGCAGCGAGCGGATCGGGCACGCCGATCAGCGCGCGGGCGTGACCGGCGGTCAGCTCACCGGTTGCGATGAAGGCTTGCACTTCGGCCGGCAGCTTGGTCAGCCGCATCATGTTGGCGACGTGGCTGCGGCTCTTGCCGACGACCTTGGCGATGTCCTCCTGGCTGCGTTTGAACTCGTTGGCGAGCGCGTGATAGCCCTGCGCCTCTTCCATCGGATTGAGGTCTTCGCGCTGTACGTTCTCGACGATCGCGAATTCCAGCGCATCGCTGTCGCTGATGTCGACCGGCACGATCGGCACTTCGTGCAGACCCGCCATCTGCGACGCGCGCCAGCGCCGCTCGCCAGCGATGATCTCGAAGCGATCCTGCGCGCCCTTGACGGGACGGACCACGATCGGCTGGATCACGCCGTGCTGCTTGATCGACTCCGAGAGCTCCTTGAGCTCGGTGTCCGAAAACGTACGGCGCGGGTTGCGCGGATTGGCCTTGATGAATTCGATCGGCACCTTGCGCTGCGCGCGCGGACGGTCGACGTGCTGGGCCTCGCCGCCGACGTCACCGATCAGACTTGCAAGACCCCGGCCCAGTCGCGAACGCGCTTCGTCAGCCATCGCCAGCTCCCTTGGATTCACGCTGCAGCACTCCAGAACTGAATTTTCGAATCGTAGGGTGGGTTAGCCGAAGGCGTAACCCACCTCTTCTGTTTTCCGCGGAGGTAGACATTGGTGGGTTACGCCTTCGGCTAACCCAAGCTACGGCACCGCTAATGCGTGACGCGCAGCTCGCGCTCGCGCTGGATCACTTCGGTGGCGAGCCGCAAGTAAGCTTCACTGCCGACGCATTTGAGATCGTAGACCAGCACCGGCTTGCCGTAGGACGGTGCTTCCGAGATGCGCACGTTACGCGGGATCATGGTCTTGTAGACCTTCTCGCCCATGAACTGGCGGACGTCGGCGACGACCTGGTTCGAGAGGTTGTTGCGCGAGTCGAACATGGTCAGCACGATGCCGTGGATCGACAGGTTCGGATTGAGCGTCGAGCGCACCTGCTCCACCGTCTGCAGCAATTGCGACAGACCTTCGAGCGCGAAGAACTCGCACTGCAGCGGCACCAGGATCGCGTCCGATGCGGCCATCGCATTCACCGTGAGCAGGTTGAGCGAAGGCGGGCAGTCAATCAGCACATAGGTGTAGTCGGCATCCGGCGAGACGTTGTTGTTGAGCGAGGCGATCGCATCGCGCAGCTTGAAGGCACGGCCGGCCGTGGTGCCAAGCTCGAGCTCGAGGCCGGAGAGATCCATGGTCGAGGGCGCGATGTGCAGCCGCGGCACCGCAGTCGAGACAACGGCCTCACGCAAAGGAGCCTCGCCGATCAGCACGTCGTAGGTCGAGCAGGAGCGGTTGCGGCGGTCGATGCCGAGCCCGGTCGAGGCGTTGCCCTGCGGATCGAGGTCGACGATCAGGACGCGCTCGCCAATCGCAGCGAGCGCGGTGCCAAGGTTGATCGCTGTGGTTGTTTTTCCCACGCCACCCTTTTGATTCGCTAGCGCCAGGATGCGCGGGTGACCATGGGGCACTTCAGCTTTTTCTCGGTCAGCTTCTTGGTCAGCTTCTTGGGCGCCCTGGTCTTGCTGCGGCTCGTCAATCACGGTCATCGAAATTCCCCAACTCAACCCCTCAGCGCCTCACCCGCGCCGTTCAACTGAAGTCAGCTCGACGATCCAACCGTTACCCGTCCGGCTTCGGTGGAGTTGCGGCTGAATATTCCAATATTTAGCGGCTTCGGTCAATTCAGCCTCTACATCTTGACCCTTGAGAAATAACGCCTTTGCGCCCTGGCGCATCAGCGGCTCCGCAAAGCCGATGAGTTGATGTAGCGGAGCCAGCGCGCGTGCGGTGACGCAATCGACGGGGCCAGTGATTCTATCCACATTATCCCCGATCTCAGCGAGATGTACGACTCCCGGAGATGTAGTGACGCGAACAGCTTCGCGCAAAAAGGCGGCCTTCTTGGCGATTCGCTCGACGAGATGGACCTTCGCGTCCGGCGTCCCGGCCATGGCGCAGGCCAGGACGACACCAGGAAATCCACCGCCGCTGCCGAGGTCGGCCCAGCGTTTTGCTGATCGCGCGAGATCGACGAGCTGAAGAGAATCGGCGATGTGCCGGGTCCAGAGATGCGGCAAGGTCGAGGGCGCGACCAGATTGGTCTTGGCCTGCCACTCCCGAAGCAGCGCGATGTAGCGGTCGAGCCGCGCTTCCGTTTCATGTGAAACGGGCGCGAGCTTCAGCGCCGCGCGCTTGTCTGCGGCGATAATGGAGTCGAGCGCCTGATCATTGGCGCTGGCCTTGTCGATCTTCGGTTTGGCTGGTGCTGGGTCGGATCGACGGGCGGTGCCCTCACCTGCTCCGGTTCGTCGCGTTAGCGGTCTGTCGCCGCCCGGTCCGCGCTGTTTCACGTGAAACGCCTATGCGATTGCCTTGGATGTCTTGCGCGCTTCGCGGCGAAGATAGGCCGCGAGGATGCCGAGTGCCGCCGGCGTCATGCCGTCGATCCGGCCGGCCTGGCCCACCGTGAACGGTCGCGCCTTCTCCAGCTTGGCGCGCACTTCATTGGAGAGACCGGGGACCTGGCTGTAGTCGACGTCCGATAGCACCATGCCCTCGTCGCGCCGGAAGGCTTCGACGTCGGCGCTTTGGCGCTCCAGATAGACATCGTACTTGGCGTCGATCTCGAGGTGGGTGGCGATAACGGGATCGATGGCGGACAGCTCCGGCCAGATCGCACGGACCTGGCTCCAGCCGATCTCGGGATAGGCCATCAGCTCAAACGCCGAGCGGCGCTGACCGTCCCGGTTGAGGGACAGCCCGTGCTTGATCGCCTCGTTCGGGGTGATGGTCAGGGACTTCGAGAGAATCTTGGCGGCGTTCAGGGCGTCCATCTTGGCCCGATGATGCCGGATCCGGGCACTGCCGACACAGCCCAGCGCGATCCCCTTCTCGGTCAGACGTTGATCGGCATTGTCGGCCCGCAAGGTCAGCCGGTACTCGGCCCGCGAGGTGAACATGCGATAGGGCTCGGTGATCCCTCGGGTAACGAGGTCGTCGATCATCACGCCGAGATAGCCGTCTGCACGGTCGAACACGGTCAGCGCGGCGCCGCTGGCGGCGAGTGCCGCATTGAGACCGGCGACGATGCCCTGGCCTGCGGCTTCCTCGTATCCCGTGGTGCCGTTGATCTGCCCGGCCAGGAACAGACCACGCAGGCGCTTGGTCTGCAGGGTCGGATCCAGCTCGCGGGGATCGATGTGATCGTATTCGATAGCGTAGCCTGGACGGACCATCTTCACCCGCTCAAGGCCGGGGATGCTTGCGAGGATCGCGAGCTGGACCTCCTCTGGCAGCGAGGTCGAGATGCCGTTGGGGTAGACCGTCGTATCGTCGAGCCCCTCCGGCTCCAGGAAGATTTGATGACCATCGCGGTCACCGAAGCGGACGATCTTGTCCTCGATCGACGGGCAATAGCGCGGACCGGAGCTTTTGATCTGGCCGGAGTACATCGGGGAGCGATGGACATTGGCTCGGATCACCTCATGGGTGGCCGAGGTCGTCCGGGTGATACCGCATTGAATCTGCGGCGTCGTGATCCGCTCGGTCATCACCGAGAACGGCTCCGGCGGTTCGTCTCCGGGCTGCATCTCGACGCCGGACCAGTCGATTGTCGAACCGTCCAGACGAGGCGGAGTCCCGGTCTTGAGACGTCCGAGAGTGAAACCGGCGCGCTCAAAGGATGTCGAAAGACCCATCGCCGGCGCCTCACCGACCCGGCCTGCCGGCCAATTCTTCTCACCGAGATGGATCAGACCGCGCAGAAAGGTGCCTGTCGTGACCACGACGGCCCCTGCCCGGAGCTCCCGGCCGTCAGCCAGACGCAGTCCCGTGACGCGGCCATCAACCACGATCAGCTCGTCGGCCTCGCCCTCGACGACGGACAGGCCTGCGGTCGCCCGGATGGCGGCCTGCATCGCTGCGGCATAGAGTTTTCGGTCGGCCTGGGCCCGTGGACCCCGGACGGCAGGACCCTTGCGGCGGTTCAGCACCCGAAACTGGATGCCACCGGCATCGCCGACCCGACCCATCAGACCATCGAGGGCATCGACTTCGCGGACCAGATGGCCCTTGCCGAGACCACCGATGGCGGGATTGCAGGACATCGCGCCGATCGTCGAGAAACGATGCGTCACCAGAGCGGTCACCGCACCGATCCGGGCAGCCGCAGCCGCGGCCTCACAGCCGGCGTGGCCGCCGCCAATGACGATGACGTCGAAACTCTCTCGCTCCTGTCGCATGGGCGGACTTCTAGCTCAGCGGGGGAAAAGCCGGAAGTGGAAACTGGGCGAGGCGGGGTGTTTCACGTGAAACAGGTGCGTCCGAAGGCCCGAGCAATTTCGCGAAAACAACCCCATGCACAGTAAGACATGCAACGTCGCAGCCGCTGTTTCACGTGAAACAAATGGGCCACCTCGTGGGGGACGGAGAAGAGTTCCAAGTGGCCGCTCTGCGCTCCGTCATTGCGAGCGAAGCGAAGCAATCCAGACTGCCCCGCGGAGAGATCCTGGATTGCTTCATCCCGAGAACTCCTCGCAATAACGGGGGACGTTTCACGTGAAACAATCCGGAACCAGCCCACTCCTCGTTTCACGTGAAACACAAGCAATGGAACAATCGCTAGTTCTACATTGAAGAACTAGCACTACTTTCCGATACAGAATTTCTGGAAGATGGCCCCGAGCACGTCCTCGACGTCCACTCGGCCGAGCAGCCGGCCCAAGGCATGGGCGGCCGCACGCAACTCTTCGGCGGCCAGCTCCTCGCCCTCTTCTACAAGCTCCAGACTCCGGCGCAAGCTGTTCAAGGCCTGGCTCAACAGATCCCGCTGGCGGGCGCGGGTCACCAACGCACCCTCGGTGGTCTCAAAGAAATCGGAGGCGAATTTAACGAGGGCATCGACCAACTCGGCAATGCCATCGCCGCGGCTTGCCGAGATTGCGAATTCGCCGCGCGGCCCGGCGGCGCCGAGATCGATCTTGTTGCGGACAATCCAGACCGGTCCTTCCGGACGATCGCCCTCTCCGGACTTCCGAAGCAACCGCACCGCGTCGGGATCGGCGGCGCGCTCTCCCTCAACCAGCCACAGCACCAGGTCAGCGTCGTCGGCCCGGGCCCGCGCGCGGCGCACGCCTTCCTGCTCGACGGGATCATCGGTCTCACGAATGCCGGCGGTGTCGATCATCGTGACGGGGTAGCCGTCGAGATCGAGCTGCACCTCGATCACGTCGCGCGTGGTGCCGGCGTGCGGCGAGACGATTGCGACCTCGCGGCGGGCGAGCTGGTTCATCAGCGTCGACTTGCCGACATTCGGCTCGCCTGCGATCGCGACCACCAGTCCGTCGCGCAGTCGTTCAGAATGTCCCTGTGCCGCGAGGACTTTTGTAATTTCGTCGTGCAGCGTTTTGATCGCGTCGACCGCCGGCGCCAGCAATTCCGCGGGCACATCGCCTTCATCGGAAAAATCGATTCCGGCCTCGATCAGTGCCGACGCTTCGATGATACGCTCGCGCCAGTCACGCGCGCGGTGACCCAGCAAGCCCTGCAACTGGCGCAGCGCCTGGCGACGCTGACGGTCGGTGTCGGCATGGATGAGATCGTCGAGGCCCTCGGCTTCGGTGAGATCCAGCTTGCCGTTCTCGAACGCGCGCCGCGTGAACTCGCCGGGCTCGGCCGCGCGTGTATTCGGAATTATCGAAATTGTATTGAAGAGCGTGGCGAGCACCGCGCGGCCGCCATGGACGTGGAATTCGGCGACGTCCTCCCCGGTGGCGCTGGCAGGGCCTGGAAACCAGAGCACGACCGCATCGTCGATCGGTTGACCCGCGGCGTCATGAAGCAGCCGGCGGCTCGCTTGCCGTGGCGCCGGCAGCTTGCCTGCAAGCGACGTCAGCACGCGCCTGGCTTGCGGGCCCGAGACGCGCACCAGAGCGATCGCGCTGGGTGGACGGCCGGACGACAGCGCGAAGATGGTCTGGTCTCTCGGGTGCATGGCCTATTTGTCCGGCTGGCGGGGAAAAGGCAAACACCTGTTTTTGGCTACATCCGACCCTGTTTTGCTGCACAAAATTCTGCAGCAATCTCGGATATTGCATCGCAATATAAACTGCTTGTTTGCTGCAAAAAAGTTCCTCGCGGCTTCAGGCCGCAAACTAAAAATCCAGTATTTTCAATAATTACCAACAGCTTATAGAATATTAGAGGGCCGACCAGAGGCCACTCCCGATGTTGCGATTTTCCTGCAGCAAAGCCGCAAAACAAAAAGGGCGCCCGAAGGCGCCCCTTGAGATCATGCTGCATTGCAATCAGGTGTTCATGGAGTCGAAGAACTCCGAATTGCTCTTGGTCGAGCGCAACTTGTCGAGCAGGAAGTCGATCGCGTCCATCGTGCCCATCGGGTTGAGGATACGGCGGAGCACGTACATCTTCTTGAGCACCTGCGGATCGGTGATGAGCTCCTCCTTGCGGGTGCCGGAGCGCGAGATGTCGATCGCCGGGAAGGTGCGCTTGTCCGAGACCTTGCGGTCCAGGATCAGTTCCGAGTTACCGGTGCCCTTGAACTCTTCGAAAATGACTTCGTCCATGCGGCTGCCGGTATCGACCAGCGCGGTCGCGATGATGGTGAGCGAGCCGCCCTCCTCGATATTGCGGGCGGCACCGAAGAAGCGCTTCGGGCGCTGCAGCGCGTTGGCGTCGACACCACCGGTCAGCACCTTGCCGGAAGACGGCACCACGGTGTTGTAGGCGCGCCCCAAGCGCGTGATCGAATCGAGCAGGATGACGACGTCGCGGCCGTGCTCGACGAGGCGCTTGGCCTTTTCGATCACCATCTCGGCGACCTGGACGTGACGCACCGCCGGCTCGTCGAAGGTCGATGACACGACCTCGCCCTTCACCGAGCGCTGCATGTCAGTGACTTCTTCCGGACGCTCATCGATCAGCAAGACGATCAGATAGCATTCGGGATGGTTGTGCGTGATCGAATGCGCGATGTTCTGCATCAGCACGGTCTTACCCGTACGCGGCGGCGCGACGATCAAAGCGCGCTGACCCTTGCCGATCGGGGCTACGATGTCGATCACGCGTGCAGACAGGTCTTTCCGCGTCGGATCGTCGATTTCCATGCGGAAACGCTGATTCGGAAACAGCGGCGTGAGGTTGTCGAAATTGACCTTGTGCTTGGCCTTTTCCGGGTCCTCGAAATTGAGCGTGTTGACCTTCAGCAGCGCGAAATAGCGCTCGCCCTCTTTCGGGCTGCGAATATGGCCTTCGATGGTGTCGCCGGTACGCAGGCCGAAACGGCGGATCTGCGAGGGCGAGACGTAGATATCATCCGGGCCCGGAAGATAATTGGCATCGGGCGAGCGGAGGAAGCCGAAGCCGTCGGAGAGCACTTCGACGACGCCCTGTCCGACAATATCGGTCTCGGCGAGCGCGAGCTGCTTGAGGATAGCGAACAACAGCTCCTGCTTGCGCATGGTGCTGGCATTCTCGACCCCATTCTCCTCCGCGAACGAGACGAGCTCGGCCGGCGTCTTGGATTTGAGGTCTTCGAGTTTGATTTCCCGCATTGGGGTGGTCCTGTGGGGTAACCTTGGGAGGGGGTGCGAGGAGGCTCTGAAATGCGGACGCGAGAAGGTAAGGTCCGCAGGTCTGGCAAGGTTAAGTGCCGGTGGGGGCTTCAAACCTGATGCGGTGTCCGGCCTTCAAAAAGCTCGGACACAACCACATCCGCCTGCGTTGGGTGGGATGTCGACAATATAGAAAATCGCTTTCCACTCCGCAAGCCGAAGCTCTGAGCGATCATTCACGTTTCCTGCCTCAAATCTTGCCTAGAACGGCTTCACGATCACCATGATGACAATGATGATCATCAGGACGGTCGGCACCTCATTGATAATCCGGAAGAATTTCTGACTGTGCGGACGCCGGTCGGCGGCGAAGTCCTTGAGCCAGCGGGAAAAAAAGCCGTGGACCGCGGACATCGCCAGCACCATAGCCAGTTTTACGTGCAGCCAGCCGAACGTGAACCAATGGCCGGCCCAGGCGAGATAAAGCCCGGCAAGCCAGGTGACGATCATGGCAGGGTTGATGATCGCCTTGAGCAGGCGGCGCTCCATCACCTTGAAGGTTTCCGACTGTTTCGAGCCGATCTCGGCCTCGCAGTGATAGACGAACAGCCTGGGCAGATAGAGCATGCCGGCCATCCAGGAGATGACCGCGATCACGTGGAGCGCTTTGATCCAGAGATAGACGTCTTCAAACATGTCAGGCGTCCAACTTTACGGCCAGCGGCTTGGCGATCTGGGGATAGTAAGAACTCGTTAAGGTCTCACCTGCACACATATCTCTCTGGAGCGCCCTTCTCCAATAAAGAATCTTAGATTCTTAAAGGTTTGAGTCTGAGTGACCGTGGATTGGACTCACACAACGCCGTCCGCGCGTTCACCTGTGCTTGTTCACATCCATCAACATGTCCGGGCCGGTTCCCGTCTGGCCGGATAAATGCTCCGAGCTCAGAGGCTTGCGCATTTTGATCCGCAACCTATCAAGGGAGTTGTCCGCGCAATCCCGCTTCCATCTCGACAGGCGGCCGGACTTGTTCTGACGGGCAGTGGTGTGAAGAAAATTGGCACTTGTCCCGCCCCTGGTGTCGCGCAACCCTTTCCGAGCGGTTAAGCTCCACAGAAATCCACAAATCACACCGCCCCCATACAAAGAGTTTTTGTGCCGACCTCGAGCAATTATTTCCATCTGCACCTCGTCTCGGACTCCACCGGTGAGACCCTGATTACGGTCGCGCGCGCCGTCGCCGCGCAGTACGCGAATGTCACGCCGGTCGAGCATGTCTACCCGCTGGTGCGCAGCCAGAAGCAGCTCGACCGCGTGCTCGACGAGATCGAGGAAGCGCCCGGAATCGTGCTGTTCACGCTGCTTGAAAAGGATCTGGTTTCGCGGCTCGAGGAAAAGTGCAAGGGAATCAATGTACCGAGCCTGTCGATCATCGGTCCGGTGATGCAGCTGTTCGAAGCCTATCTCGGGGCTGCGACCACGGGGCGCGTCGGCGCGCAGCACGTGCTCAATGCGGAATATTTCAAGCGCATCGATGCGCTGAACTACACGATGATCCATGACGACGGCCAGCACGTCGAAGGGCTCGACGATGCCGACGTCGTGCTCGTCGGCGTGTCCCGCACCTCGAAGACGCCGACCTCGATCTATCTTGCCAATCGCGGCATCCGCACCGCCAATGTGCCGCTGGTTCCGGGCATTCCCGTGCCGTCCCAGCTGGAGACATTGACAAGGCCGCTGGTGGTGAGCCTGCATGCAACGCCGGAACGCCTGATCCAAATCCGGCAGAACCGCCTGCTCTCGATGGGCGCCGAATCCGGATCCGGCAGCGACACCTATACCGACAGGCAGTCGGTCACCGAGGAGGTCGCGTTTGCGCGCAAGCTGAGCGCCAAGCATGATTGGCCGCTGCTCGACGTGACGCGGCGCTCGATCGAGGAAACCGCGGCCGCGATCATGAAGCTCTACAGCGATCGCCAGCGCAACCGGCCCTCGGAATAACTTTCGACATGGGTCTTTGGCGCGGCAAAACTCCGTTGATCCTGGCGTCTCAAAGCAGCGCGCGTAAAATGTTGCTCGCGAACGCCGGGCTCGACTTCGAAGCTGTCACCGCCGATATCGACGAACGCAGCATTCAGGCGGCGTCAAAGCTTTCGAACCCGCGCGAGATCGGTCTGCTGCTGGCACGCGAGAAGGCGAAAGCAGTCTCAGTCAATCGTCCCGGAAGCTACGTGATTGGTGCCGACCAGACGCTGGCGCTCGGCCATCGTCTCTTCAACAAGCCCGCAGGCCGTGCCCAGGCTTTGGCACAATTGCAAGATCTTGCGGGCAGCACGCACGAGCTGAATTCGGCCGTGGCTGTGGCCCATGATGGCAAGATTGTCTTCGAGGATGTCTCGGTTGCCCGCATGACCATGCGGCCGATGACCGAGGCCGAGCTGTTGGCCTATCTCGACGCGGCCGGCGATGCG
Source organism: Bradyrhizobium zhengyangense (assembly GCF_022012435.1). GTDB lineage: Bacteria > Pseudomonadota > Alphaproteobacteria > Rhizobiales > Xanthobacteraceae > Bradyrhizobium > Bradyrhizobium zhengyangense. The sequence goes on along the minus strand of NZ_JAKLUA010000006.1, from coordinate 319,125 downwards.
GTAACAACCAGCGTCGGCGCCTATCAGCTCGAAGGGCTCGGCATCCACCTGTTCGAGCGTATCGAGGGCGACCATTTCACCATTCTCGGCCTGCCGCTGTTGCCGCTGTTTGCGTTCCTGCGGCGCGAGCGGCTAGTTGCGATGTGACGGGCAAGGATGACTGCGCGCTGATGCGAATCCTCGGATTGACCGGCTCGATCGGGATGGGCAAATCCACCACTGCGAAATTGTTCGCAGAGGCGGGTGTGCCCGTCTACGACGCCGATGCGGCCGTCCATCAGCTCTACGAAGGCGAGGCAGCGCCGGCGATCGAGGCCGCCTTCCCCGGCACCACCGCCAATGGCAAGGTCGACCGGCCCAAACTGTCGGCCCGTGTGGTGCATGATCCCGCCGCGATCAATCAGCTCGAGCAGATCGTCCATCCGATGCTCGGTGCTTCCAGGCAAAAGTTCTTTGCGGACGCGGAAGCCGCCAAGGCGCCGGTCGTGGTTCTCGATATCCCGCTGCTGTTCGAAACTGGTGGCGAGAAGCGGGTCGACGCCGTCGTCGTGGTCTCGACCTCGCCCGAGATACAGCGCGAGCGCGTGCTGGCGCGGGGAACCATGGACGAGGCCAAGTTAGAGGCCATCATTGCCAAGCAGATGCCCGATGCCGAAAAGCGCAAGCGGGCGGATTTCGTCGTGGATACCTCGCACGGACTCGAGCCTGTGCGCGCGCAAATCACCCACATCCTGGCCGAGGTCGTTAAGATGCCGCAGCGGCGGGCCTGATTCGCCGACTTCCACGGCTTCCTGCACGGCACCTCGAAATCATGCGCGAAATCGTTCTCGATACCGAAACCACTGGCCTCGATCCCCTGCGGGGCGATCGTCTGGTCGAAATCGGCTGCGTCGAGATCTTCAATCGCATGCCGACGGGTCAGACCTATCACGTCTATATCAACCCCGAGCGGGACATGCCGGCGGAAGCCTTCGCTGTGCACGGGCTGTCGGCCGAGTTTCTCTCGACCAAGCCGTTGTTCCACGAGGTGGCGGAGGAGTTTCTGGAATTCATCGGCGATGCACCGCTGGTGATCCACAACGCCTCGTTCGACATCAGCTTTATCAATGCCGAGCTTGATCGGATTAAGCGCGAGCCGATTCCGCGTGAGCGGCTGGTCGATACGCTGCTGCTGGCGCGGCGCAAACATCCTGGCGTGTCGAACCGGCTCGACGATCTCTGCTCGCGCTATTCGATCGACAATTCACACCGCACCAAGCACGGCGCGTTGCTCGACTCCGAACTTCTGGCTGAGGTTTATGTCGATCTGGTCGGGGCGCGGCAGTCGCAGCTGCTTCTCGCGTCGGAGACCCAGGAAATTCGCGTCAATTCCGCCGGCGATGCGCCGCGGCGGCAGCGGCAGGTAGCCCTTGCTCCGCGGCTGTCGGATGCCGAACGGGAGGCCCATCGGGCCTTCATCGCAACGATGGGCGAAAAGGCGATCTGGAACGAATATCTCGCCGCTCCAGTCGCCTCTCCGGCTGGCTAAAGCGCGACGAGATTTGGTTGAATCGTCATCGCGCTTAAGCTCTACGTTTGAGCATGGTCTTTTCGGAAAACCGCTTCACACTTTTCCGGATCATGCTCTAGCAGATCAGGCCTGACCGGCCTGGCCCTGGGCGGCCATCTGCCGCTCCATGTTCTGGCGATAGAGACCGACGAAGTCGACCGGGTCCAGCATCAGCGGCGGGAACCCGCCGTCGCGCACGGCGGTTGCGATGATCTCGCGGGCGAACGGGAACAGCAGCCGCGGGCATTCGATCATGACCAGCGGGTGCAAATTCTCCTTCGGCACATTGGCGATGCGGAACACGCCGGCATAGGCCAGCTCGAACGAGAACATCACCTTGCCGGAGGTCTCGGCCTTGCCTTCGACCGACAGCGTCACCTCGAACTCGGTCTCGCTGAGGTTGTTGGCGCTGACATTGATCTGGATGTTGATCTGGGGCGGCTGGCTCTGCTGCTGGAGCGAGCTCGGCGCGTTCGGATTTTCGAACGACAGGTCCTTGGTATATTGCGCCAGCACATTGAGCTGGGGAGCCTGGGCCGCCTCGGGAGGGGTGCCGTTACCGTTGGTCATCAAAGTCTCTCCTTACCCGATTGGGGCTGAATTTCGCGGCGGTTGGCTAACATAGGGCCGCCTCATTCCACAAGGACGAACGGCCCCGGAGCGCCGATCATGGCTCCGCTCACAACTGTGACGTTTGACCCGGTCCGGACACCAAATCGCACGTTAAACGCTTGAAGATGCGCGATTTCCGCCCACGATCGGGTTTCCCCTTAAGCATAAAACGCGCTACACTTGCCACTGTGCCAAAAGGCGCCATTGGCCGGGCCAGATTTCGTGCCTACATCCCGCGGACGAGACGCGCGGGCCAAAAATGGTGATGTCATCTTGCCGTTCCGGTATGGAACGGTCTACTGGCCGGATTGATTTTCCCGGCAGCGATCCCAAAGAAGAGCCGGGTAAAGACCAGAAAGCGATACGACGTGGACATCTACACCATCATCTTCCTTGCGCTGGCGGTCTTTATTTTCCTGCGGCTGCGTAGCGTGCTGGGGCAGCGGACGGGCAACGAGCGCCCGCCGTTCGATCGCACCGCCCGCAATGCGCTGGGTGGTGCCCCGGACAAGAACGTCGTGACCATGCCGGGCAAGGTGATCGATCAAGCTCCGCTGGCGCCGACCGCCGAGCCGACTCCGCCGTCTGACCGCTGGAAGGGTCTGACCGAGCCGGGCACCGCACTGGCCCAGGGTCTCGACGCCATCGTCGAGCGGGATTCCACCTTCGACCCGCGCCATTTCCTCTCCGGCGCACGCGGCGCTTATGAGATGATCGTGCTCGCCTTTGCCAACGGCGATCGCCGCTCGCTGCGCGACCTTCTCTCGTCGGAGGTCTATGAAAGCTTCGACACCGCGATCAAGGACCGCGAGAAGAACGATCAGAAGACCGAGACGCGCTTCGTCTCGATCGACAAGGCCGAACTCGTCGGCGCCGAATTGCGCGACCGTACGGCGCAGCTCACCGTGCGTTTCGTCTCGCAAATGATCTCGGTCACCCGCGACAAGGCCGGCAATATCGTCGACGGCAACGCTGACAAGGTCGCCGACATCACTGACATCTGGACTTTCGCCCGCGACACCACCTCTCGCGATCCGAACTGGAAGTTGGTTGGCACCGGAAGCGCGAATTAAGATCTTTCTGAAGAACAGCGCGACGGCGATTTGCGCAGGTCTCGTCGTGCTGGCTTCGTTTTCGCTTGGCGCCGAGGCTGCCCGGCGTCACTACCGCAGCCATCATCATCACGCCCCCGAAGTCGCCGCGGTCCCGCCGCGTGCGCTGCCCTATCCCCAGCTCCCGCTTCCGTTCGAAATTCCAGGCGCGCAATATCTGCCGCTGGCGTGGGTCGACGTGAAGGGCTGGAGCGACGACGATCATCTTGCCGCCTACAAGACGTTTCGTGCCAGCTGCCGCTCGATCAATGCGCAGACCGGCGCTTCTGAACCCAAGGCTCTTGAACAAAAGGCCTTGGGCAGCTCGCTGAGCGAACCTTGCCGCGCCGCCAAGTCGCGCGAGCCGACCGACGATGCCAGTGCAAAGACTTTCTTCGAAGAAAACTTTTCGCCGCTGCGCATCTCACGCCTCGGCGAGCCCGATGGCTTCGTCACCGGCTATTACGAGCCGGTGTTGGACGGATCGCGCACGCAGACCGAAATCTACAACGTGCCGGTCTATCGCCGCCCCTCGAACCTGTTCGTGCGCGGCTTCAATCAGGCCTCCGTCAGCCTGCCCAACAAGGGGCCGGTTTACCGCAAGATCGGCCGCCGCAAGCTCGTGCCCTACTATGATCGCGGCGAGATCGAGGACGGCAAGATCGCCGGCCGCGGGCTGGAGATCGCCTGGCTGAAGGATCCGACGGATCTCTTGTTCGCCCAGATCCAGGGTTCGGCGCGGATCAAGTTCGACGACGGCGCGACCATCAGGCTCAATTACGATTCCTATAACGGCTATCCCTACACGGCGGTCGGGCGCATCCTGATCGAGCGCGGCATCATTCCAAAGGAGGAGATGTCGATGCAGAAGATCAGGGAGTGGATGGCGCAAAACCCTGACGGCGCCAAGGAACTGCGGCGGCAGAACCGCTCCTACATCTTCTTCCACGAGGTCAATCTGTCCGACAAGGACGAGGCTGTCGGTGCGCAAGGCATCCCGCTGACCGCCGGCCGCTCGATCGCGGTCGACAAATCGCTGCATGTCTACGGCACGCCGTTCTTCATCGAAGGCGAGCTGCCGATCGAGTCCGATCGCGCCAAGACGCCGTTCCATCGTTTGATGATTGCGCAGGATACCGGCTCCGCCATCATCGGGCCGGCCCGCGCGGATCTTTATTTTGGTGCGGGGGCTGATGCCGGCCGTGTCTCGGGCCGGCTGCGCCACCCCATGCATTTCGTGATGCTGGTGCCGAAGAGCCTCGATCCCGCCATGCGCGCGGCCAGGCTGCCGGTGCCGGATCCGCGGCCGTCGGAGAAGATCGCAAGGCTGTTTCCGCAGCCGCCGGCAGCGAAGCCGGTCGCATCAGCCGCAACGTCAGGCAAGGACGAGACTGTTGCCGTTGCGAACCCGGTGCCGCTTCCGGCGCCGCGTCCTGTGATAGAACCGGTCCGCGAACCGCGCAGGCACATGAAAAACCGTTCCCACCAGCAATGAAGCGATCGTCCCGTCCGCCCGTGCTGGATCCGCGTCCTTCGCCGCGCCGTCGTGGCTTAAGCGAAGAAGATCGCGAGCTGTGGGATCTCGTTGCAAAGCAGGTCAAGCCGCTGCGGAAGCACCGTGCGACCAAGCCGCACGCCGCGCCGCGTGCCGAGCTCTCGCCGGCAGCGCCCGTCGCCAGGCAAGCGTCGTCGCCGCGACCCCTGGCTGCGGCCCCGGCCCCGCGGCCGCCGAAACCATCGATGCCGCCGCTCGCCCCGCTCGGCAAGCGCGAACGCACAAAACTGTCGCGCGGTCGCAGCGAGATCGAGGCGCGGCTTGATCTGCATGGCATGACCCAGATGCGCGCCCACCGCGCGCTGAGCGGCTTCCTGCATCGCGCCCATCACGATGGCCTGACTTTCGTGCTCGTCATCACCGGCAAGGGCCGCAGCGGCGGCGAGAGCGGCGTGCTTCGCCGCCAGGTGCCGGAATGGCTGAGCCTGCCGGAATTCCGCGCCTTTGTGGTCGGATTTGAGGAAGCCGGCATCGGCCATGGCGGCGAGGGCGCGCTGTATGTGCGGATCAGGCGGGCGAGATATTAGAAGGGCCGGACGATCCCGACGCGCGGGATCAGCGTGATGATCAGGCCGAAGATGTTTGTCTTCTTGTCCTCCGCCGGAATCAGCGGCGTCTCGTGCTTCGCCGGCAGCATCTTCACGGCGTGCAGGATCAGGAACATGCAGACCGCCCAGCTCGACATCCAGCGCGAATAGTCGAACACCATCGCGAACATCACGAGATAGGCGAGGCTGACGCCGATCAGGGCCGCGATCACGAGCTGGCGGTGGAGGTCGCTCGCGAGTGCGCGGATCAGGTCGGCGAAATAGCGCCACACCGGCGTGTGCAGCCAGAGCAGCAGTGCGAACACGGGAAGGCCGAGGCTGTTGTGCGGCAGCCAGGCCCAGGTGTCGGAGATTTCCTTCGAGAGCGGCTGATACCAGATGTAGGCGAATTGTAGCAGGTCCTCGCGTGACGGATCGGCCATCCGGGTTTTGAGATAGGCGAAGAAATCAGCCTGCGGGATCGGCATGGTCCCGAGGAATTGCGCGGCGAAGAACAGCGCGCTGACGCAGAGCAATGCCACGAGGCCAAAGGCGACATTGGTTCTGGTGATGCCGTGCGTCAGATAATGCCTGATGACGACGATGGTGATGATCGTCGGCACATACATCAAGAGATGAATGTGGTGGATCAGCACGAGAAGGATCGAGAACAGCGCGGCCGTCGCCACGAACAGCAATGAGCCCGCCGGCATCAGCAGCAGGATCAGCGCGAAGAGGCAGCCATAGATGTCGAAATGGCCGAGCGTGTGCATGAAATTCTTCAGGAAATACGGCGAGCCCGCGATGAAGACGAACAGCGGCAGCGTCTTCGCGCTGAAGCCGAAGGTTTTCTGAAACAGCCGCACGAACAGTGCCAGCGTCACCAGCCACGCCGTTCCTGATATCGCGAACACCAGCCACACCGGCACCTTGTCGGTGAACAGCGCAACGATCGCCCCGATCAGGGCGCGCTTGATGAAGCCGAAATGGTAGTCGACGAGGAGGTGGATGTAGGGGACGTAAGGCGGCAGCTTCACCTTGTGAATGAAGACGCCGACGATGACAGCCGCGTTGATCGCGAGCAGGATGCGCCAGGGGTTTTTCTTGATGTCAGCGAGCATGTGGCACTCGATGCGCACAAAGCTCCGCCGTCGTCCCGGCGAAGGCCGGGACCCATAACCACGAAAGGTCGTGTTGAGCCAACGCTAGGGCCGCTATCATTTCCAACAAGGACTGCCGGTGAGTATGGGTCCCGGCCCCCGTGCGCAATTGCGCACCAGGCCGGGACAACGCCGGAATGAATAGCGCGGGCTTGCCGGAATTACAAAATGAACCGGCTCAGATCGGCGTTCTTGGCGAGGTCGCCGACGTGTTTCTGCACGAAATCGGCATCGACCCGGACGGTCTCGCCGTTGCGGTCGGGGGCGGTGAAGGAGATCTCGTCCAGCACCCGCTCCATGACGGTCTGGAGCCTGCGCGCGCCGATATTCTCGACCGTCGAGTTGACGGCGACCGCGACGTCGGCAAGCGCGTCGATGGCGCTGTCGGTGATGTCGAGGGTCACGCCCTCGGTCTGCATCAAGGCGACATATTGCTTGATCAGCGAGGCCTCGGGTTCGGTCAGGATGCGGCGCATGTCGTCGCGGGTCAGCGCCTGCAATTCGACGCGGATTGGCAGGCGGCCCTGCAATTCCGGCAGCAGGTCGGACGGCTTTGCGACATGGAAGGCGCCCGAGGCTATGAACAGGATGTGGTCGGTCTTGACCGCGCCATGCTTGGTCGAGACCGTAGTGCCCTCGATCAGCGGCAACAGGTCGCGCTGCACGCCCTCGCGCGAGACGTCGCCGGCGGCGCGGCCTTCGCGGGCGCAGATCTTGTCGATCTCGTCGAGGAAGACGATGCCATTGTTCTCGACCGCGCTGATCGCCTCCAACGTCAGCTGATCGGTGTCCAGCAGCTTGTCCGATTCCTCGTTGACGAGGATCTCGTGCGAGCCCTCGACAGTCAGCCGCCGCGTCTTGCTGCGGCCGCCCAGCTTGCCGAAGATGTCGCCGATCGAGATGGCGCCCATCTGTGCGCCCGGCATGCCCGGAATCTCGAACATCGGCATGCCGGAGCCTGAGGACTGGGTCTCGATCTCGATTTCCTTGTCGTTCAGTTCGCCGGCGCGCAGCTTCTTGCGGAAGGATTCGCGCGTTGCCGAGCTCGCATTGGCGCCGACCAGCGCATCGAGCACGCGCTCCTCGGCAGCGAGTTGGGCCCGCGCCTGCACGTCCTTGCGCTTGCGTTCGCGCACCTGGGCGATCGCGACCTCGACGAGGTCGCGCACGATCTGCTCGACGTCGCGGCCGACATAGCCGACCTCGGTGAATTTCGTGGCTTCCACCTTCAGGAACGGCGCGTTGGCTAGTTTTGCCAATCGCCGCGCGATTTCCGTTTTGCCGACGCCGGTGGGTCCGATCATCAGGATGTTCTTGGGCAGCACCTCTTCGCGCAGCGAGCCCGTGAGCTGCTGCCGGCGCCAGCGGTTGCGCAGCGCGATCGAGACGGCGCGCTTGGCGTCACCCTGGCCGACGATGAAACGGTCGAGTTCGGATACGATTTCGCGGGGAGAGAAGTCTGTCATGGCACCTTAGCTAGGATTGGAAACCGGCGGGGACAAGCCGCTTTTTAGGTCATCAGATGATCGGCGGACCGGATTGCCACTGCTTCACGGCCTCGATCGGATGGATCAGCATCAGGATATTCAGCGTCAGATTGTCGCGAATGTGCAGCGCCAGCATGATCTCGAAGGCGAGACCGAGCGCGACGGTTGCGCTTACAGGCAGCACGCGCGCGGTGAGGAACCCCAGCACCATGAACAGCGTGTCCGAGACCGAATTGACGATGCTGTCGCCGTAATAATCCAGCGAGATCGTGCCGGCGCGGTAGCGCTCGATGATGAAAGGCGAGTTCTCGACGATCTCCCAGGCGCCCTCGATCAGCATCGCGATGATCAGCCGTGCCGGCCAGGAGAGAGACAGGAACGGCAGGCGCGCGAACAACAGCCACGTCAATCCGTAGAACAGGAAGCCGTGCAGCACGTGCGAGAAACTGTACCAGTCGGCGATGTGCTGGGAGTTCTCCGAGCTGTTCACCACGCCGTGCCACAGCTTGACGTAGCCGCAGGTGCAGATCGGCACCCGCCCCATCGCGAACAGGATCGAGGCCTGCAACGCCAGCAGCAGCAGCGCGATGCCGAGGAAGGCGAGCGGTGGTATTGCGGTTCGGGGCGGGCTGGCGCTGTGAGCCGAACTCATCCCTTAGCCGGCCGTCAGCGCTTCAATGGTGATGTTGCGGTTGGTGTAGACGCAGATGTCGGCGGCGATGTCGAGGGAGCGGCGGACGATGGTCTCGGCGTCCTTGTCGGTGTCAACAAGGGCGCGGGCCGCGGCCAGCGCGTAATTGCCGCCGGAGCCGATCGCCATCACGCCCGACTCGGGCTCGAGCACGTCGCCGGTGCCTGTCAGGACCAGGGAGACGTCCTTGTCGGCCACGATCATCATGGCCTCCAGCCGGCGGAGGTAACGGTCGGTGCGCCAGTCCTTGGCAAGCTCCACCGCGGCCCGGGTCAATTGCCCCGGATATTGCTCGAGCTTGCTCTCCAGCCGCTCAAACAGGGTAAAAGCATCCGCAGTGGCACCGGCAAAGCCACCAATCACGTCGCCCTTGCCGAGTTTCCGGACCTTTTTGGCATTGGACTTGATCACGGTCTGGCCGATCGAGACCTGGCCGTCACCGCCGATCACCACCTTGCCGCCCTTGCGGACCGTCAAAATCGTGGTGCCGTGCCAGACCGGCGAGCTGTTCTGGGAATCCTGCATCGTAACCCTCATTGTCCCGCCTGATTTAGGCGGTCGGAGCTAACGGCACAACGGGCCGTTCCGGGCCGAATTTCGCTCACCATAGGCAGAAGTAGAGGCCCGGCCAGCCGTTCCCGCAGTAGCGAAGGCGTCATTTGGCTGTTAAGAGACAGGCGTTTTCGGACCGAACCATAGCGAAAGCTCTCAATGCGCACCGCGACGATCAAGCGCAAGACCAAGGAAACCGACATCGAGGTCTCCGTGAACCTCGATGGCACCGGCGTGGCCAATATCGCGACCGGCATCGGCTTTTTCGACCATATGCTCGATCTCCTCGCCCGCCATTCCCGCATCGACCTCACGGTCAAGGCGGTGGGTGACCTGCACATTGATTATCACCATACCACCGAAGACACCGGCATCGCGCTTGGCCAGGCGGTCAAGCAGGCGCTCGGCAACATGGCGGGCATCACCCGCTATGCCGGCGTGCACATGCCCATGGACGAGACGCTGACGCGCGTGGTCATCGACATCTCGGGCCGCCCGTTCCTGGTGTTCAAGGCCGAATTTCCCCGCCACAAGATCGGTGAGTTTGACACCGAGCTGGTGCGCGAGTGGTTCCAGGCCTTCGCCATCAACGCCGGCGTGACTCTCCACGTTGAGACCCTATATGGCGATAACAGCCACCATATCGCCGAGTCCTGCTTCAAGGGCCTGGCGCGGGCGCTGCGCACCGCGGTTGCGATCGATCCCAAGGCGGCGGGCGAAATCCCCTCCACCAAGGGCTCGCTTGGCGGCTGACCTCTCCGTCTCGGTGGCCAAGCGCCGCCGGCGGCATCGACTTCATTCTCGAGAGCGGGGCATCGAAAATGCCTGTCTACACAGTTCATGCTCCCTTCCCCGGCGGCGCCGATCTGCGCGCGACCGACAAGTTCGTGTTCGTGCGCGACGGCTTCCATTTCTGGGCGATGATCCTTGGTCCGTTCTGGCTGGCCTGGAACAGGCTGTGGCTGGCGCTGATCGGCTGGATCGTCTTCCTCGCCGCGTTCGATGGGGGGCTGCACAGCCTCGGTGTCGGTCGCCGCTCGATCTTCCTCGCCAACTGCATCGTCGCGCTGCTGATGGGCATTGAGGCCTCCAGCCTGCGTCGCTGGACGCTGTCGCGCGGCAAGTGGCGGCAGCTCGACGTCGTCGTCGCCGATGACGAGGACACCGCGGAGCGCCGCTTCTTCGAGCGCTGGAGCAAGTCACAGCGCGGCATCGTCAACGATCAATGGGCCGTCGATCGCGGCGGCCCGCCGCCGACCCGCAACGTGCCGGGTCAGCCATTTTCGAACCCGCCGCCGATTCCGGCCGGCGGCATCATTGGATTGTTTCCAGAACCGGGAGGGTCAAGATGAGCGTCGCCATCATCGATTACGGTTCCGGGAATCTGCATTCCGCCGCCAAGGCCTTTGAGCGCGCCGCGCGCAGCCTGGAGAACGGTCAGAAGGTCTTCGTCACCAGCGATCCCGATCAGGCCTATGAAGCCGATCGCCTGGTGCTGCCGGGTGTCGGCGCCTTCGCCGATTGCCGGCGCGGGCTCGATGCGGTCAACGGCATGGTCGAGGCGATCACGGAAGCGGTGCGCGTCAAGGCGCGGCCGTTCTTCGGCATCTGCGTCGGCATGCAGCTGATGGCGAGCCGCGGCAAGGAGCATGTCATCACCGAGGGCCTGAACTGGATCGGCGGCGACGTCGAGAAGATCAAGCCGCGTGACGAGAGCCTGAAGATCCCCCACATGGGCTGGAATACGCTCGAGCTGCTGCAGGAGCACCCGGTGCTGAACAAGCTGCCGCTCGGCCCCAAGGGCGAGCACGCTTATTTCGTGCACTCCTACCACCTCAACGCGGCCAATGAAGCTGATGTCCTCGCGCGCGCCGATTACGGCGGGCCCGTCACCGCAATCGTCGGCAGGGACACCGCCATCGGCACGCAGTTTCACCCCGAGAAGAGCCAGCGTTTTGGGCTGGCCCTGATCTCGAACTTTTTGCGATGGAAACCGTGATGGGCGCTTCGCTCTCTCTTTTTACCTCCCCCCTTGTGGGGGAGGTCGAACGCGCAGCGTTCGGGAGGGGGGTAGCCCCAACGGCGGTGCCCGTGGCTTACCCCTCTCCCCAACCCTCCCCCACAAGGGGGGAGGGAGCGCACCGCGTGCGTGGAAAAATCCTGGCTCAATCATGATCCTCTTTCCTGCCATCGACCTCAAGAACGGCCAGTGCGTGCGCCTCGAGCAAGGCGACATGGCGCGCGCCACTGTCTTCAATCTCGATCCCGCCGCCCAGGCGCAGAGCTTCGTTGCGCAGGGTTTTGAATATCTCCACGTCGTCGATCTCGACGGCGCCTTTGCCGGCAAGCCTGTCAATGCGCAGGCCGTCGAAGCGATGCTGAAGACGATCAAGATCCCGGTGCAGCTCGGCGGCGGCATTCGTGATCTCAAAACCGTCGAAGCCTGGCTGGAAAAAGGCATTACCCGCGTCATCATCGGCACCGCTGCGGTGCGCGATCCGGAGCTGGTGAAGGCGGCCGCGAAGAAATTCCCCGGCCGCGTCGCCGTTGGGCTCGACGCCCGCGACGGCAAGGTCGCGGTCGAAGGCTGGGCCGAGACTTCGCAGGTGACGGTGCTGGAAATCGCGCAGCGGTTCGAGGATGCCGGCGTCGCCGCCATCATCTTCACCGACATCGCGCGCGACGGCCTGCTCAAAGGCCTGAACCTGGACGCGACCATCGCGTTGGCGGATGCGATCTCGATTCCCGTGATCGCCTCGGGCGGTCTCGCCTCGATCGAGGACGTCAAGGCGATGCTGACGCCGCGTGCGAAAAAGCTCGCCGGCGCGATCGCCGGCCGCGCGCTCTATGACGGCCGGCTCGATCCCGCCGCCGCCCTCGCCTTGATCCGCAACGCGCCCAGGAGCTGACACATGTTCAAGGTGCGCGTGATTCCCTGTCTCGACGTCAAGGACGGCCGCGTCGTCAAGGGCGTCAATTTCGTCGATCTGCGCGATGCCGGCGATCCCGTCGAGGCCGCGATTGCCTACGACGCCGCCGGCGCCGACGAGCTGACCTTCCTCGACATCACCGCGACCCATGAGAATCGCGGCATCATGCTGGATGTCGTCCGGCGCACGGCGGAAGCCTGCTTCATGCCTGTCACCGTCGGCGGCGGTGTGCGTGAGGTCAACGACATCAAGACGCTGCTGCGCGCCGGCGCGGACAAGGTCTCGATCAACAGTGCCGCGGTGTCGCGGCGCGAGTTCGTCAAGGAAGCCGCCGAAAAATTCGGCGAGCAGTGCGTTGTGGTCGCGATCGACGCCAAGCGGGTCAAGCGCCCGGGCGGCGACCGCTGGGAGATCTTTACCCATGGCGGCCGCAACTCGACCGGCATCGACGCCGTCGAATACGCCCAGGAAGTGGTTTCGCTCGGCGCTGGTGAGATCCTGCTCACCTCGATGGATCGCGACGGCACCAGGCAGGGTTTTGACATCCCGCTGACCCGGGCGATTGCCGACAGCGTTCCCGTTCCCGTGATCGCCTCGGGCGGCGTCGGCAATCTCGATCACCTCGTCGAGGGTATTCGCGACGGGCACGCCACGGCCGTGCTGGCCGCCTCCATCTTCCATTTCGGGGAATTCACCATCCGTGAAGCCAAGGAGCACATGACGCGGCGGGGCTTGCCCATGCGCATGGATGCCTGACGACTCCCGTTCGTAAAAATGCTACACAGGCCGGTGGGAAAAGGCCTGTCTGGCCGGATATGTTTCTGAGTAATTCCGATGCCGCGTTTCACGATCCATGACCTCGCCGAGACCATCGACGCCCGCGCGGCCTCCGGTGGAGAGGCCTCCTATACCCGCAAGCTTCTCGACAAGGGTGCCGAACATTGCGCCAAGAAGTTCGGTGAGGAAGCAGTCGAAACCGTAATCGCAGCAGTCGAAAACGATCGCGCGCATCTGATCGCCGAGAGTGCCGACCTGCTCTATCACTTCCTTGTGCTGCTCAAGGCGCGCGGCGTAAAGTTGGAAGAGGTGGAAGCCGCCCTCGACAAGCGTACGAACATGTCTGGGTTGGAAGAGAAAGCGTCGCGTAAGGGTTAGGAGCATGATCCGGAAAAGTGTGAAGCGGTTTTCCGAAAAGATCATGCTCAACTAAAGAGTCCCAACGGAAAGGTCGCGTCATGGATATCCGCGCACCCGAGCAGCTATATAATCCGTACCGCGTCTATACGCGCGAAGAATGGGCGCGGTTGCGCGACGATACGCCGATGACGCTGGAGCCGGGCGAGTTCGACCGGCTGCGTTCGCTGCACGACCGTCTCGATCTCAAGGAAGTCGAGGACATCTATCTGCCGCTGTCGCGCCTGCTCTCGATCTATGTCGATGCGATGCAGCGCCTGTATTACGCCGAGCGGCAGTTCCTCAATATCCGCGACCGCAAGGTGCCCTACATCATCGGCGTTGCCGGTTCCGTCGCGGTCGGGAAGTCGACCACAGCCCGCGTGCTGCAGGCGCTGCTGGCGCGCTGGTCGCCGCGTCCGAAAGTCGATCTGATCACCACCGACGGATTCCTCTACCCGAAGGCGCTGCTCGAGCAGCAAGGCATTTTGCAGAAGAAGGGTTTTCCGGAGAGCTACGACCTGCAGCTGCTGCTCAACTTTCTGTCCGACATCAAGTCGGGCCGCCGGCACGTGCGCTCGCCGGTTTATTCGCATCTGACCTACGATATCGTGCCGAATGAATGGGCCGAGATCGACCAGCCCGACATTTTGATCGTCGAGGGCGTCAATGTCTTGCAGACCGGCAAGCTGCCGCGTGACGGCAAGGCGGTGCCCGTCGTCTCCGACTTCTTCGACTTCTCGGTCTATATCGACGCCGACGAAGAGGCGCTGCGGCACTGGTACATCAAGCGCTTCCTGGCACTGCGCGACACCGCGTTCACCAATCCAAAGTCCTACTTCAACCGCTATGCGCTGTTGTCGGACGAGGAGGCGATCGCCACCGCCACCGCGATCTGGGAGCGGACCAACCTCGCCAATCTCGAGGACAACATCTTGCCGACGCGCCCGCGGGCGACGCTGATCCTGAAGAAGGCCGCGGATCACGCGGTGGAGAGCGTGGCGCTCAGAAGGCTGTAGCTTCGCCGCCCATCATTGGCCGGCCTTCGCCGTCCAATCCGCGGCTTTGATGCGGGCCACGAAAGTCGCGGGGCCGGAGCCGCTGGCCTTGTAGACAAAGGCTTCGCCTTCCTGAACGTCTCCGGCGTCCTTGCCGAAGGCATCGGCAAGGTTCGTCTTGTGCGTGACGAGGACGGTGTTCGTGCCTGGTGCCGGCGATTGATCGACGAGCTGGCGCACGGCCGCTCCAGCCTTTGTGTTCGCGGCACTGGGGTTTGCCATTCCCGATGCGCTGGCGTTGCTGCTGTCCGTCAATGCGTCGACTGCCTGGCCTTCCTTGCCGGTGATCAGCTTGCCGGCTTCGATCGCGCGGTTCAGGCGGCTTGTGTAGACATTCCCGATCGGAATCGCGCGTTCCCGGATTGCCACCCCGATCTGACGCGCCATATCCCTGCCCTTTTCACTCAGCTGGCGCTGGGCACTCATGTCGTCGAACTTGAAGGGATAGACGTCCTTCTGGCTGTCGTCGGTCGCGGTGTGCCGAAACACCAGAACGTAGCCGCCCTGCTTTAGCGAGGCGATGAGCTCCGTCGTATCCGCTGCGACGGCAGCCTGGGCGCTAGCGGCGAGAAGGACAATGACGAAGAGGCGGCAAAGCACATTCATGCGCGATATCCTCTACGGAAACCGAGCCCCCGCAGGATGATGACGCACAGCAGGTTCGATTTCAATTGCAGATTGTCGGCCGGGCAAGGCGCGCCCGTCACCACGGGGAGAGAGCGCGGGCTACACCGCCAGCTGCCGTGCCGCCGGCAAGCCCGCGAGCGCCTCGTCCAGCTTCTCGCGATCGAGCGGCTTGATCAGAAATCCGTTCATGCCTGCCTCGAAGCAGGCGTAGCGATCTTCCACCAGCGTGTTCGCGGTGAGAGCGAGGATCGGCGTGTGATGGCCGCCGCTCACGGCCTCATGGGCACGGATGCGTTTGGTTGCCTCGATGCCGTCGAGCTGCGGCATCTGGATGTCCATCAACACCAGGTCATAAGGCGTGCCGGCAGAGCTGGCCGCAAGCCAGGATTCCAAGGCCGCTTCGCCATGAACCGCGATGACGACACGGTGGCCGAGCTTGGTCAGCAGCGACCGCATCAGCAGCGCGTTGATCTCATTGTCCTCGGCGACAAGGATCGAGAGGCCGTGCGTGGGCGCTCTGACTGCCGTCGTCTCGACAGGCTCCGGCGCGAGATCGGGTGATGCGACCTCCGGCGTCAGCGCGAGGCGCGCGGCGAGCGAGGCTGCGCGCAATGGCTTGACCAGGAAGCCGGTGAAAGCAGGCGAGAGTCCTTCGCGACGCGAGCTCGGTGTCAGCAGCACGAGGCGCTGCGTCGCATGGGCGCGGGCGGCTTCGCCCACGCGATCGGCAATGGTCGCGCCGAGCGCATGGTCGACCAGCACCGCATGCCAGGAGCGCTCAGGCAGCAGCGCTTCGGCCACCGCTGCGTCGGCGACCAGGCAGGTCTGGCCGCCCCAGCGCTCCAGCCGCCGCGCGATCAGGGACGCTTCGATGCCGTCGGCGACCAGCAGGATGGATTTGCCTGATAGATCAGGGCTCGGGAATGCCGTTTGTCCGGCCTCACCTTGCGAGGGCGCGAGCGGAATGGCGACCTCGAAGGTCGAGCCCTTGCCGGGCGCGCTCTCCAGCGTGATACGGCCGCCCATGCGCTTGACGATGCGCTCGCTGATGGCAAGGCCAAGCCCGGTGCCGCCGTAGGTGCGGGCAACGCGGTCGTCGGCCTGCTCGAATTCGCGGAAGATGCGCGATTGCGCCTCGGGCGCAATGCCGATGCCGGTGTCGCGGACCAGGAAGCTGATCTCGTTCGGCCAGATGCCGGGCTCGACGATCAGCGCTACGCCGCCTGATACGGTGAACTTGATGGCATTGCCGGCAAGATTAAGCAGCACCTGGCGCAGCCGTGCGGCATCGCCGCTGACTTCAAGCGGCAGCCGCTCGTCAACATAAGCCGCGATCTCGAGTTTCTTGGCCTGCGCGCGCGGCGCCAGCAGTTCGGTAACTTCCTCGATCAGGGTCGAGAGTGCAAAGGGACGCTGCTCGAGATCGAGCTTGCCGGCCTCGATCTTGGAATAGTCGAGCAGCTCTTCGATCAGCGCCATCAGCGCTTCGCCCGATGTTTTCACCGCCCTGGCGTAGGTCGTCTGCTCCGGCGTCAAATTGGTGTCGAGCAGGAGTCCGCCCATGCCGATGATGCCGTTGAGCGGTGTGCGGATCTCGTGCGAGGCCATCGCGAGGAAGCGCGACTTGGCGCGATTGGCGGCATCGGCGTGGTCGCGCGCATCCGACAGCGCACGCTCGGTCTCGGTGCGGTCGGTGACGTCGCGTCCGACGCTTTGCAGCTCGGCGGGCCGGCCGGCATCGTGCCGGACAAGGCCCTCGCGCCAGGCGATCCAGCGCGCGCCGAGCGGAGTTGATATCTTCTGGTCATGGATGCGCGTGCCGCTCGCTTCGCGCGCGCTGTCGCCCTGCTCCAGCACGTCGAAATCGAACCGCGTGCCGACCAGTGCGCTGCGCGCCTGCCCGGCCAGCGCGCAATAGGCGTCGTTGGCGAAGGTGATACGGCCCTGATGATCGCGCAGCACGATGAGGTCGCCCTGCGATTCGAACAGGCTGCGGGCGCGCTCTTCGGCTTCCTTCAGCTCCCAATTGCGGTCGATCAGCGCCTCGTTGTGAGCGGCGAGCTTGCGCATCCGCCTGGCAACGAAACGCAGCCGCATGCTCAGCGTGGCAAGCCCAAGGCAAGCCAGCGCGAAGAGGAAGCTCGCACCGATCGCAAACGCGTTGGGATCGTAGCCGGAATTCGGCGCGCGGCTGCCGGTGACGAAGCCATAGGCGCCGCCGAACGTGGCCGAGAAGATCATGAAGGAGCGGATGGCAAAGGCGACCTTCGGGTGGCGGCGCCTGAAGCGGCGCATGCGCACCTTGATCCGGAACGTCCGATCCATCGCCACCGACCCCGACTCTCACCCGAAACCTGCCACCGCCGTGCGCGACGATGTCCTGCCGACCTTGCGAACAGCTTGAGGCTTCGAGGTGGCCTCGAAACAGGGTTGACGAGGTATTAATGCGTCAGAGCGAGGCGGCCTGGAGGGGCCGCTTGTGGTCGCCATGAGCACCGACGATCAGGGCTGCGGCCTCGCGCGGCGAGAACGTCTTCGAGCGGACAAAGATGCGGTAATCGGCCGGGCCGTCAGTGGAAAGATAGATCACCGGGCCACCATCGACAGGTTGCGCTGCGATGGTGATGAGGCGGTTCGCTGGATTGGCCTGGCAGGAATCGGGCTCAGAACCGAGACCATCGTCCACGACCGCGAAGTCCGCAGTATCTGGGTCATCGGTGATCTGAACCCGGACCGTGGCGCGCGACAGATCGTCGGTGAAGGCGACATGGACGCCGGCGGTCCAGAACAGGGAGGTCAGCTCGACCGAGGTGTCGCCGAGGGCGATGCAGGGTTGCGAGACCGATCCGATCTCGCTGCGGGCGAACACCGCAGCCGCCAACAGGGGAACCACTGAGGCCAGGATCTTGAAACGCAACATGACACGCTACTCGCCAGGCCCTGATGGAACTGATGGGCCTTATGGTTTGCAGAGCGTAAAGGAAACTCGTTACCACCGGGTTGATGCGCGGGATGATCAGGCGAGCTGGCGCACATCCTCCGCGAGTGCGCGGTACGACAGCGCTTCGGCGAGATGCAGCCGGCCGATCCTGTCCGCGCCATCGAGGTCGGCGAGCGTGCGTGCCACCCGCAGCACCCGGTGATAGCCGCGCGCCGACAGCCGCATGGTCTCGGCAGCATCGCGCAGCAGTTTCTGCCCCTGCGCGTCGGGCTTGGCGATGTCCTCAAGTACCGCGGCCGGCGCTTCGGCATTGGTGCGGACCTGCGGCAGGCCCGCCTCCGCGTAACGCGCGAGCTGGATATCGCGCGCCGCCGCCACGCGCGCGGCGACCTCAGCGGAGCCTTCGGTCGCTGGCGGCAGGATCAGATCGGCTGCGGTGACAGCAGGGACTTCGATGCGCAGGTCGATGCGATCCATCAGCGGGCCGGAAATGCGCGCCTGATAATCGCCGGTGCAGCGGTCGATGCGGCCGCGCTTGCAGGCATAGCCGGGCTCGAACGCATTGCCGCAGCGGCAGGGATTCATCGCGGCGACCAGCATGAAGCGGGCAGGGTAGGTGACGCGGTGATTGGCGCGCGACACCGACACCTCGCCATTCTCCAAGGGCTGGCGCAGCGAATCCAGCACGCGCGGATCGAACTCGGGCAGCTCGTCGAGGAACAGCACGCCCTGATGCGCCAGCGAGATCTCGCCGGGCTTTGCGCGCGCGCCGCCGCCGGTGAGTGCGGCCATGCTGGCGGAATGATGCGGCGAGCGGAACGGCCGCCGCGATGTCAGCGCGCCGCCCTCGATCTCGCCGGCGACGGAGGCGATCATCGAGACCTCGAGCAGTTCGCCGGGCGACAGCGGCGGCAGGATCGAGGGCAGGCGCGCGGCCAGCATTGATTTGCCGGCACCGGGCGCGCCGATCATCAAGAGGTGATGTCCGCCCGCGGCTGCGATCTCCAGCGCGCGCTTGGCGCTTTCCTGGCCCTTGATGTCGCGCAAATCGAGCAGCGAGCTTGCGGCTTCATGCACTTTCGGCACGGGCCGCGACAGCACCTGCGAGCCCTTGAAATGGTTGGCGATCTGAATCAGCGAGTGCGCGGCGACGATCTCGATGTCGGGGCTCGCCCAAGCTGCCTCAGAGCCGCAGGCGGCGGGGCAGATCAAGCCTTCCTCGCGCGTGTTGGCGCCGATCGCGGCGGGCAATACGCCGGCGACTGGTGCGATCGAGCCGTCGAGGCCGAGCTCACCGAGCACGGTAAAGCCGGTCAGCGCATCCGGCGGAATCGCACCGATCGCCGCCATCAGTCCGAGCGCGATCGGCAGGTCGTAATGGCTGCCTTCCTTCGGGACGTCGGCGGGTGCGAGATTGACGGTGATCCGACGCGCCGGCAGCGCCAGCCCCGAAGCGATCAGCGCCGATCGGACGCGCTCGCGCGCCTCCGACACCGCCTTGTCCGGCAGGCCGACGATGGCAAAGGCCGGCAGACCCGGCGCGACCTGCACCTGCACATCGACCGCGCGGGCCTCGATTCCCTCAAAGGCGACTGTCGAAACCCGCTGGACCATGCTGCCCCCCTTGCACAATTAGGGGTAGCAGAGCGGGACTGATTTGACAAGAACAATACGGGAACATGGATGAGGGCCCCGGCGGTTCCTAACATCAGGTAAACGGGACCAGGACACTAAGCTTCGACTACGCCTCGAATGCGAACGGCTCTCCTCAGCACATCCCAACGAATGTCCGCTACTCCTAGAGGTGCGGGATGGGCCGTGATCTAACGGGTGAACAATTCAAATGCTTGCAAATCGCCGCAGAAGCGAACGACGGGTGTGCAGCCGGCTGGCCAAGATTCATCTTGGCGCGGGCTCGCTGCCGCGGGACTGCACGATCACCGATATCTCGGACGGGGGCGTGAAAGTGGTGGCGGAATTCCTGGAAGTGCCGCCGCAGTTCACCATCATCTTCGCGCCGGATTACTCCCGCCAATGCCGCCTGCGCTGGCGCATCGGCTGCGAATTCGGTGCGGAATTTACCGACTAGGTCACATAAGGACGCGTCCTTAACCGGACTTTAGCGTTAATCGGCAAAGCATCTCTGATCAGTCCGCCGGCGGTGATCAGAGTATGTCCAAGCGTTCGTCCCTTGCCTCGTCCCCGGCGAGATTCCTGCTTCCCGCGCTCGCGGTGCTTGCCCTCGGCGGCTGCCAGACCACGAGCCTGGACGACGTGACCGGCGCGCTCGGCGGCCGGTCCGAGCCTGTCGCCGCGGCCGATGGCAAGCCGGATATGGGCGCCTTGCGCGAGCGCTATCGTGCCAAGCCGAACGATCCCAATATCGTCCTCGAATATGGCAAGGCGCTGCGTGACGGCGGCCAGCACGCCCAGGCGGTCGCCGTGTTCGAGCAGGCCGTGCTCGCCCATCCCAGCAACAAGGCGCTGCTCGCCGGTTACGGCCGTGCGCTCGCCGACAATGGAAATTTCCAGCAGGCTTTTGACGTGCTGGGCCGCGCGCATACGCCCGAGGATCCCGATTGGCGCATCCTGTCGGCGCAGGGCGCGGCGCTCGACCAGCTCGGCCGCAACGAGGAAGCGCAGCAATATTACGCTACGGCGCTGAAGATCGTGCCCGAGGAGCCGACGGTGCTGTCCAATCTCGGCCTGTCATACATGCTGCAGAACAACCTGCCGAAGGCCGAACAGGTGCTCGGCCGCGCCTATCAACGCAATCAGAGCAATGCGCGGATCCGTGCCAATCTCGCGCTGGTGCTGGGATTGCAGGGCCGCGAGACCGAGGCTGAAATCCTCGTGAAGGCAGATTTGCCTCCCGACCAGGCCGCGGCCAAGATCACGGCGCTGCGGCAGCTGCTGGCGAAGAAGCAGCAGCAGCGGGCGGAGAAGTAATCCACCGCCGTTGCCGGGTGTTTACGACGCCTTGCGATGCGGCGCGGATCCGCGCCCCGTCTTGCCCTTCAGCCTCTTCAGCAGCGGTCCGAGCAGCGAGCGCTTCGGTTTCTTCACCTCGCCGCGCCCGGCGAGCCGGTTGGCCATGTTCTGGAACAGCTCGGTGGTGCGGTGGCTCTTGGAGACCTCCGCGATCATCTGGCCGTTGTTGGCCGCGGTCGAGAACAGTTTCGAGTCGAACGGAATCACCGCGAGCGGCTGGCTTTCCATGGTCTTGGCGAACGCCTTGACCTCGATCTCGGCCCGCTTGTGCATGCCGACCTGGTTGATGCAGTAGAGCGGCGGCCGGTCGTTCGGCCGCGCCGTTTTCAGCACCGTCAGCATGTTCTTGGTGTTGCGCAGATTGGCGAGATCAGGCTCGGCCACGATGACGATGTCGTCGGCGTTGACCAGCGCGCGCTTGGTCCAGGCCGACCATTGATGCGGCACGTCGAGCACGATGCAGGGCGTGGTCATGCGCAGCGTGTCGAAGATCGCATCGAACGCTTCCGCGCCGAAATCATAGACGCGATCCAGCGTCGCGGGTGCCGCAAGCAGGCTGAGGTGCTCGGTGCATTTGGCGAGCAGGCGCTCCATCAGCGCCGTGTCCGGCCGGTCCTGGGACAGCACCGCATTGGCGATGCCCTGCGCCGGATCCTGGTTGTAGTCGAGGCCGGCGGTGCCGAAGGCGAGGTCGAGATCGATCACGACGGAATCGAGCGCGAGGTCGCGCGCGATGGTCCAGGCCACGTTGTGCGCGACCGTGGACGCGCCGACGCCGCCCTTGGCGCCGACCACCGCGATGATGCGGCCGGTGATGATGGCTTCCGAGGCCGAGAACAGGCTGCAGATCGAGCGCACCACGTCGATGGTCTCGACCGGGCCGACCACGTAGTCGTTGACGCCGCGCCGCACCAGCTCACGATAGGGCGCGGTATCGCCGGGATTGCCGATCACGACCACGCGCGTGCCGGGATCGCAGACGCCGGCGAGGTCGTCGAGACCTTCGAGGATATCGCGCGTGCCGTCGGATTCGAGCACGATGACGTTCGGCGTCGGCATCGTGTCATAGACTTCGATGGCCGCGGCAAGTCCGCCGCTCTTGGCGGTGAGATGCGCCTTGGCGAGACGGCGATCCTGGCCGGCCGCGGTCACCGCGGCGAGCGTCCTCTCGGTCTCGCAAAAGGCCTGCACCGAGATGCGGGGAACCGGCGCAATGTGTTCGTCGGGGTGCTGCGGATCGCCCGCTTCTTCGTCGTCGATGCCCGTCATTTGCCTATTTCGCTGAGTTTGGCCTTGTCAGCCTCGGGATAGGTGGTCGCGGTTGGATTGCCCTTGCGGTAGCGGTCGAAAGCGATGTCGCGCCGTGCCGTATAGACCGGCGTCTCCGCGCGCGGCTGCTCGAGATCGGCGGGGTTGTCGATCATGGCCGCGAGGTTGCGCTGGCTGGCACAGCCGAGATTGAAGTAGGGCCGGTTCTCGTTGTAGCCGGGATCGAGGATCGACGGCCCCACATCTTCGGGCCACAGCCCGCAGGGGCCGGCGACCGCAGTGATCTTGGAATAGCTCAGGCGGATGGTCGGCAGCAGGCCGGGATCCTCGGGGCGATAGGGATGCTGCACGATGGCGCGCGACGGCACGCCGCCGCTGCCCAGAACGCCGCGGATCTCGTGATAGGTCGCAGCGGCCGCGCGCGAATTTGCAGTGTCGATCGGCACGTCGACGACGACCGAGCCGGTACCTTCGCGGACCCAGTCCTGGGCAATCCCCATCACGTCGGCGTGCTGCGCGGCCGACAGACCACCGCGCGACTTGCCGACGAAGATCACGATCGAGCGCTTGCCTTCCTGCACCGCGATCGGATGACGCATGCGGTAGTCGGTCGGCACCGTCTGGGTGGTGACGACGTCGCCTGTGGTGTTGCAGGCCCCGAGCATGACGGAGAGCCCCGTCAGCGCGAGCGCGATGCGCAAATTGCGACGTCGATCTGCTGTCCTCGTCATCGCCTGGTCCCCTCTTGCCCGTTTCTCGCCCCGGTCCCCAAAACCGTTGGTGTCAGTCGATGATGAAGCCGAAATCGCCCCTGTCGCCGTCGATCGGATCGACGCGGCGCGCGATGCCGTAGAGCCGGTTCATGCGCCCGAGCAGCGCCGATTGCGCATCCGAGGAGGGCGCAAAACCGTCGTCGGGCCGCGACAATTCCTTCTGGGCGACCGCGCGCACCACATAGGGCGTCACGATGACCATCAGCTCGGTCTCGTTGTTGACGAAGTCCTGGCTGCGGAACAGCGCGCCGAGGATCGGCACCTGGTCGAGGCCGGGCAGGCCGTTGATCGCCTGCTTTGTCTGCTGCTGGATCAGGCCGGCCATCGCCATCGAGCCGCCCGACGGGATTTCCAGCGTGGTCTCGGCGCGGCGGGTTTGGAGCGAGGGGATGGTGATCGAGTTGTTGGAGGTCGCGGACACCGCCTGGGTCAATGTGATCGAGTTCGTATTCGACAGCTCCGAGACCTCGGTCATCACGCGCAGGCTGATGCGTCCTTCGCTCAGCACGACCGGGGTGAAGTTCAGGGAGATGCCGAACTTCTTGTAGGTGACCTGGGTGGTACAGACATGGGTGACCGGATCGCAGGCATAGCCCCCGGGGATCGGGAATTCGCCGCCGGCGACGAAGGTCGCGGATTCACCCGAGATGGCGGTCAGGCTCGGCTCGGCCAGCGTGCGCATCACACCCGCGGTTTCCATCGCGCGCATGGTGGCGTTGACGGTGGCAACGCCCTTGGCGAGGCCGGTGACGCCGAGCCCGTTGCTGCTGACCAGCGGGCCGCCGGAGACCGAGAACGGGTTCGAATTGTTGAAGTTCACGACCGCGGTGCCGGCATTGAGGCTGGCGCTGAGGTCGACGCCCAATTGCTTGACGATGTCGCGGCGAACTTCGCCGACCACGACTTTCAGCATCACCTGGTCACGGCCGCGCACGATGATGTTGTTGACCACCTTGTCGGGGCCTCCGACGAGCTTGGCGGCGACGTCGCCGGCCTGCTGGGCCTCGACCGGGCTCGACACCGAGCCGGTCAGCATCACGCTGTCGCCGATGCCTTCGATCTGCACGCCGGGCAGGGACTGGCGCAGCGCCGTGCGCATGCCGTTGAGATCGCGCTTCACCGCGATGTCGTAGGAGGCGACCTGCTGGCCGTCGGCGGTGAAGAACACCACGTTGGTCTGGCCGACCTGGGCGCCGATGATATAGGCGCGCTGCGACGAGCGGATCACCGCATTGGCGATCTTGGGATCGGCCACCAGCACGTCCTTCACCTCGCGCGGCAGGTCGATCACGACCGACTTGCCGACGCCAAGCGACAGCGAGCGCATCCTGGCCGGCGCAATGGTTGCAACAGGCGCCACGCCGAGGTCCGGCGCCTGCATCGGCGCCTGGTCTCCGACCGGTGCATCCGCAGCGCGGACGAGATCGGGAGCTGCGACCAGCCCCAGCAGCAACATGGCCCCTGCCCAGAACGAGCTTGCGCGCTTCCCCCGAATGCGCACGCCCGTCCGATCATCCCCGTAGTTCATCATGTCCCCATCACTTCTGTGACGTCAGCTGTCGCGCCTGTACGCCGTAGCGAATCACGTTCACGCCGGTCTGGCGCTGCTTGAGTGCCTGCTCTTCCGGTCCACCGTCGGAGGCGCTGGCATCGGCAATGCTGCGCAGTGCGAGTGTCAGCGTGCCACCCTGGCGCGAGGCCGAGAGCGTCGCGACCTGGTCGGGCCGGAGCTCGAGCGTGACGGTCTTGCCGAGCACGGCGTTCTGGCCGTCCTTTTCCTTCGGCGCCTGATCAATCGCGAGCACGCGGATGTTGGTCAGGACGACTTCCGACAGGATCAGGTCATTGCCGCCGGTCTGGCCGTTGGGGCCATCGGGATTCTTCAGGCGACGCGTCAGGACGATGTCGACGCGGTCGTTCGGCAGGATGAAGCCGCCGGCGCCGGTCTCGGCCGAGATTTCGGTGGAAACGGCCCGCATGCCGGACGGCAGGATCGCGGCCATGAAGCCGGAGCCGTCGGCCTTGACGAGCTTCTGCTCGCGGATCGGCTCGCCCTGCATCAACGGCACGCGCGCGATCGAGCCGGCGATCTGGGTCTGTGCGTCGGGCCGGCTGTCGCGGCGAATGAAGGCGCTGCTGGCGGTCGCTTGCGGCCAGGTCTGCCATAGCAGATCCTCGGCCTTCACGGCCTGGCCGAGCTGGATGTCGGATTTGGCGACGAGCACCTCGACCGTCGGCAGCTTCTCGACCACCTGGGCGACGGGTGCGGGCTTGTTGTCGTAACCGCTGGCGAGATACGCAGCGACGCCGCCGGCGCCGAGCGCAATGACGAGAACGACAATGCGTGCGGTGTTCATACGCTTCTACTCTTACGCGGGGCACTCGAACCGCACGTGGCGGGTTCCCCCGCATCGATGAGTAGGGAGTAAAAGTATAAGGGGTGTTGCGAGGCCGAGTGTGATGGGCAGTGACGAAGCGAGTTTTGGGCAGATGGTGAATGCCGCGTTAGTCGCTCGGCCGTTGGCCCCGTAGAAACACGCGGGTGCGCTCCCGCGTCCGGATGATAACGCGGGGCGTCATGGTGAACGGGTGGTTAGTGGAGGGGTGGCCGGGAGGCGCCTGATCTTGGTAGTGAGATAAGACGCAGCGCACCACATCATCAGTGTCGTCCCGGCCTAGCGCGCAATTGCGCGCGGTGCGCCGGGACATTGGGAGAGATCGCGCGCTCTCTTGGCAGAGCGCGTGACGCAACCCCTACTTCGCCCGCTTCCGCTCGATCACGTCCCAGATCTTGGCCGCGACGTCAGGCCCGCCAAGTCGTGCAATGGCGCGGATGCCGGTGGGCGAGGTGACGTTGATCTCGGTGAGGTTGCCGTTGATGACGTCGATCCCAACGAAGAGCAGGCCGCGTTCGCGCAGCGCAGGTCCAACGGTGGCGCAAATCTCGCGCTCGCGCGGCGTCAGCTCGGTCTCCTTGGCCGCGCCGCCGCGCACCATGTTGGAGCGGAGGTCGTCGGCCGCAGGCACGCGGTTCACGGCGCCGGCGAACTCGCCATCGACCAGGATGATGCGCTTGTCGCCGTGCTTCACCTCGGGGATGAACTGCTGGATCACCCAGGCCTCTTTGAACGTCACCGAGAACATGTCGTAGAGCGAGCCGAAATTCATGTCCTGCGGCATCACGCGGAATACCGCGGCGCCGCCATGGCCGTGCAGCGGCTTCATCACCACGGCCCCATGCTTGTCGCGGAACGCGTTGATCTCGTCGAGATCGCGCGAGATCAGGGTCGGCGGCATCAGCTGCGGAAAGTTCATCACGAACAGTTTTTCCGGCGCGTTGCGCACCGAGGCGGGATCGTTGACGACCAGCGTCTTCGGATGGATGCGCTCGAGCAGATGCGTCGAGGTGATGTAGGCGAGATCGAACGGCGGGTCCTGGCGCAGCAGCACCACGTCAAAGCCGTTCAGTGCCTCGCGCCTTGGCTCGCCGAGGGTGAAGTGATCACCGGGCTCGTCGCGCACCGTCAGCAGCTGGACCGGCGCCACGATCTCCTCGCCGACCATCGAGAGCTTGTCGGGGGTGTAATAGGACAGGCCGTGGCCGCGCTTCTGCGCCTCCAGAAGCAGCGCAAAGGTGGAGTCGCCCTTGATGTTGATGCGGGCGATGGGGTCCATCTGGACGGCGATGTTCAGTTTCATGGTCTGCCTTTCAGGTCGAGGCGTCGAATGCCGCCAACACATGGCGTGGAAGTGAGCGCGGCGCAATCAGCACGGCGTCGAATCGCAATTCGAATTCCGCATGCTCGGGATGCGCTATCAGCCAGCCCTGCGCGGCATCGATGATGCGTTGCTGCTGGCGCGGCGTCACCGCATAGGCGGCCTCGTCGAGGCTGGCGCGCGCCTTGACCTCGACGAAGGCGATCAGGTTGCGGCGGCGCGCAACGAGGTCGATCTCGCCATGCGCCGTGCGGTAGCGTTTGGCGAGGATGCGGTAGCCTTTCGCCATCAGATAGGCAGCGGCGCGGCTCTCGGCGGAGATGCCGGTGCGAAACGCGGCGACGCGCTCGGGCGAGGCGATCTTCGGTTCGGCCGGCGCTTTAGTTTTCGCCATCGCCGCCCCGCAAATCTTTGGCGAGTTCGAGTGCGCGGGCATAGACCTCGCGGCGCGGCCGGCCCGAGAGTGCGACGGCATGCGCGACCGCGTCCTTGACGCTGTGCGTGGAAAGCTGCGTGCGCAGGAGATCGTCCAGCGCATCCGCTGTCAGCACATCGGCATCGGCGGCGGGCGGAGCGATCACCAGCACGAATTCGCCGCGCGTCTCCAGCGTGTCCGCCTCGCGCGCGAGCTCGCTCAGCGTCGCGCGTGAAATCTCCTCGTGCAGTTTGGTCAGCTCGCGGCAGATCGCGGCCTCGCGCGTGCCCATGATCTCGGCGAGCTCGGCGAGCGTATCCTGCACACGATTGCCGGATTCGAACATCACCAGCGTCGCATCGATGCGGGCGAGCTCGGCCAGGCGCGATTTTCGCGCGGCGGACTTGGACGGCAGAAAACCTTCGAAGAAGAAGCGATCGGTCGGCAGCGCGGCGACGGACAGCGCCGCCAGCACCGAGGACGGGCCGGGCAGGGCATAGACCGCATGGCCCGCGGCGCAGACCTCGCGCACCAGCTTGTAGCCAGGATCGGAAATCAGCGGGGTGCCGGCGTCCGACACCAGCGCGACCGAGCCGCCGGCCGCGAGCGCCTCCAGGATTTTGGGCCGCGCGGCCTCCGCATTGTGCTCGTGATACGGCTTGAGCTGCGCCGCGATGTCGTAGCGCTCGGTCAGGCGCCGCGTGATCCTTGTGTCCTCGCAGGCGATGATTTCGACGGCGGCCAGCGTCTGCAGGGCGCGCAGCGTGATGTCACCGAGATTGCCGATGGGGGTCGCGACCAGATAGAGGCCGGCCGCGAGTTTCGGCGCCACGAGCCGGTGGGCATCGATGGAGAACCCGCGCGAGGCGGCGTCCGTGGCTTCAGTCGTATTTATCGGGGCCGGCTTTGCGCGCATAATGAGATGAACTTAGGCATGATGTCAGGGGCTGGGAACCGGCCCCTCGAAAAAGATCATGCCTGGCCAGGATATTGAAGCGGGGCGAGGAAGGACTGGAATGTGATCCATCCGGCATCACATTCCAGAGGGAGTGGAGCGTCAGCGCCATATTCACGGCGGAAACGGCGCCTTGATGCTTTCGTGACGGACGGCGGACAGCAAGCCAGGACAGGACGACGGTCGCGTTAAGCGGTCATTATCCTTTTGTTTTGGTTAACTATTTGCCGACAATATGCCTGAATCCGCGGCTTGTGTCGCGGAAAGAATGTTGTGACTGGCGCAGATGCGGCCGGTCAGAAGAGAAGCTGAGATGGTGGGCCCGCGTGATCTGAAGTCTCCCGTCAAGGGGCGCCTGATGTCAGGGGCGACCCGGCGGAGTGCGCTTGGCCTGCTGCTCGGCACGCCCCTGCTGTCCGCCTGCGCCGGTGTGCAGCAGAGCCTCAGCCAGTTCTCCAGCTCCTCGCCGCCGCCGGCCCAGCCGGCTGGTCCGCCGCAGCAGGCGACCACCGCCGGCACCGGCGGCGTGAAGGTTGCCGTGATTCTGCCGCTCTCGGCCGCCGGCAATGCCGGGCTTGCCGCGCAATCCATGCGCAATGCCGCCGAGATGGCGCTGGCCGAGTTCCAGAACCCGAACATCCAGCTCCTGATCAAGGACGACAATGGCAGCCCGCAGGGCGCGCAAGCCGGCGCGCAGCAGGCGGTGGATGAAGGCGCCGAGATCATTCTGGGGCCGCTGTTCGCGCAGTCGGTGCCGGCGGTGGCGCAGGTCGCGCGCACGCGCGGCATTTCGGTGATCGCGTTCTCGACCGATTCGAGCATTGCCGGCCGCGGCGTCTATCTGCTGAGCTTCCTGCCGGAGTCCGACGTCAATCGCATCATCGAATACTCAGCCAGCATCGGCAAACGCTCCGTCGCCGTGCTGGTGCCTGATAATGCCTATGGCAATGTCGTCGAAGCCGCGGTGAAGGCAGCCGTGCCGCGGCGTGGCGGCCGCGTCGTCGCGTTCGAGAAATACGGCGCCGATCGTGCGACGCCGGCGCGATCGGTGGCGCAGCAGCTCGGCAGTGCGGATGCGCTGTTCATTGCCGATGACGGCGATTCCGTCGTTGCGGTCGCCGATGCGATGACCGCGGCCGGCGCCAATTTGCGCAACATCCAGCTGCTCGGCACCGGCCTGTGGGACAGTCCGCGTGTCTATGCCAGCCCAAACTTGCAAGGCGGCCTCTACGCCGCGCCCGATCCGGCGGGTTTTCGCGCGTTCTCCGGCCGCTATCGCACCAAATACGGCGCCGATCCGATCCGCACCGCGACGCTCGCTTATGACGCGGTCGCGCTCGTTGCTGCGCTCGCGCGCACGCAAGGCACCACGCGCTTCTCGTCCGATGTGCTCACCAACCCCTCAGGCTTTGCCGGCATCGACGGCCTGTTCCGCTTCCGCGCCGACGGCACCAATGAGCGCGGACTTGCGGTGATGAAGGTGACGACAGGTGGCGGTGTCGCGGTCGCGGGCTCGCCGAAGAGTTTTGGGGCGTAGCTCAGGACGACGGTGCCGTGGGGCGGGCAAAGCGTAGCGTGCCCACGCAGTTTCCGTGATCGAGAGAGATCGTGGGCACGGCGCAAGTGCGCCTTTGCCCCACCCTACGAGATCTCGCTACGCCGCGAGATCGGCGACCACCGCATCGAGCACCGGGAATCCGCTGCTGGTCACGCGCAGGCGGCCCGTCGCATCGACCGTGATCGCGCCCTCTTCACGCAGCAGCGCGATACGTTTGGGGTCGAGCGGGCGGCCGGCGAGCGCCTTGTAGCGCTCGGGATCGATACCCTCGGCCAAGCGCAATCCCATCAGCAGGAATTCGTCGGCGCGCTCTTCGCTGTTGAGGAGATCGTCGGTGACGATTCCGTCGCCGTTGGTCTCGACGCGCATCAGCCAGGCTTCCGGGCGCTTCTCGGTGGCGGTGGCGTGCCTGATACCGTCGATGTCGAGGCGGCCATGGGCGCCGGGACCGATGCCGGCATATTCCTCGCCGCGCCAGTACACCAGATTGTGTCGGCACTCGGCGCCGCGCCGTGCGTGGTTGGAAATCTCGTAGGCGGGCAGCCCGAGCTTGTCGCAGGTTTCCTGCGTGACGTCGTAGAGCGCGCGCGCCACGGCTTCATCCGGCGTCTTCAGCTTGCCGGCCTGGTGCAGGCCGAAGAACGGCGTGCCTTCCTCGATCGTCAATTGGTAGAGCGACAGATGTTCGGCGGCTTCATCGATCGCGAGGCGCAGTTCGTCCGCCCACATCGCCGGTGTCTGGTCGGGCCGGGCATAGATCAAATCGAACGAGTAACGGTCGAACGAGCGGCGCGCGATCGCGACGGCATCGAGCGCCTCTCGCGCGCTGTGCATGCGGCCCAGCGCTTTCAGCGAGGCATCGTCGAGCGCCTGCACGCCGAGCGAGACGCGGTTGACGCCGGCTGAGCGATAGCCGGCAAAGCGCGTAGCTTCGACACTGGTCGGGTTCGCTTCCAGCGTCACTTCGACGTCCTTGGCGACGGTCCAGTGCTTGCCGATGGCATCGAGCACGGCACCGACGGTTGAAGGCTGCATCAGCGACGGCGTGCCGCCGCCAAGGAAGATCGAGGTGACCTCGCGTCCGGGTGCGCGCGCGGCGGTCGTCGCGATCTCGCGGGCGAAGGCCGAAGCAAAGCGCGCCTCGTCGATCGCGGCGTGGCGGACATGGCTGTTGAAGTCGCAATAGGGGCACTTCGACAGGCAGAACGGCCAGTGCACGTAGACGCCGAAGGCATCCTTGTTAGCGCGGCTCAAGGCAGATCTCCGCCAGTTTCACGAAGGCACGGGCGCGGTGCGACAGGCCGAGGCCGAGTGGCGGCAGGCCGTGCTTCTCGATGCTTTCCATCTCGCCGAAGGTTCTGATGTGACCGTCGGGCAGGAACATCGGATCGTAACCGAAGCCGGCAGTGCCGCGCGGCGGCCATACCAGCGTGCCGTCGACGCGCGCCTCGACCTCTTCGAGATGATTGTCCGGCCAGGCGACGCAGAGCGCGGAGACGAAATGGGCTTTGCGCTTGTCCGGCTTGATGGCACCGCGCTCCTGCAACAGACGCTCGATCTGCGCCATCGCGGCGGCGAAGTCTTTGTTTGGACCGGCCCAGCGCGCGCTGTAGATGCCAGGCGCGCCGTCGAGCGCGTCGACCACGATGCCGGAATCGTCGGCGAAGGACGGCAGCCCGGTCGCCTGCGCCGCCGCGATCGCCTTGATCGCGGCATTGCTGCGGAAGTCGTTGCCGGTCTCGTCGGGCTCGCCCAGGCCGAGTTCACCGGCCGACACCACCTCGATGCCGTGAGGCGCGAGCAGCTCCTTCATCTCGGCGA
Source organism: Bradyrhizobium zhengyangense (assembly GCF_022012435.1). GTDB lineage: Bacteria > Pseudomonadota > Alphaproteobacteria > Rhizobiales > Xanthobacteraceae > Bradyrhizobium > Bradyrhizobium zhengyangense. The sequence goes on along the minus strand of NZ_JAKLUA010000006.1, from coordinate 287,673 downwards.
GCTTGCCGGGATTGTGGGTCGCGATGACGAGCTTTCCGGTGATTCGGCGGTGCATGGGTCTATTGACTACGCGACAGCCAGTTTCTGCAAGTCCACCAGACGCGCGATGCCCTTCTGCGCCAGCGCGATCAGCTTCAGGAACTCGTCCTGCGTGAACGGCTCGCGTTCTGCGGTGCCCTGCACCTCGACGATGCGGCCATCGCCGGTCATGACGAAATTGGCGTCGGTCTCGGCTTCCGAATCCTCGGCGTAGTCGAGATCGAGCACCGGCGTGCCGTTGTAGATGCCGCAGGAGATCGCGGCGACGTTGTCGCGCATCACGTTGGCCTTGACCATGTTGCGCGCCTTCATCCAAGCGATGCAGTCGGCCAGCGCGACCCAGGCGCCGGTGATCGACGCCGTGCGGGTGCCGCCGTCGGCCTGGAGCACGTCGCAATCGACCGTGATCTGGCGTTCGCCGAGCGCTTCGAGGTCGACGATGGTGCGCAACGAGCGGCCGATCAGGCGCTGGATCTCGACGGTGCGGCCGCTCTGCTTGCCGGCGGCGGCTTCGCGGCGGGTGCGTTCGGAGGTCGCGCGCGGCAGCATGCCATACTCGGCGGTGACCCAGCCGCGGCCCTGGCCCTTCAGCCATGGCGGCAGGCGATCTTCCAGCGTGGCGGTGACCAGCACATGGGTGTCGCCGAATTTCACGAGGCAGGAGCCTTCCGCATATTTGACCACGCCGCGCTCCAGCGTCACGGGGCGCAATTCGTCGGGCGCACGGCGGCTTGGCCGCATGGGAAATCCTCCAGAACTCATGGGGTAGGGCTGTTCGCGGTGCTTGTAGGTGGGGTCAGGGTGGGCAGCAAGGCTTTTTCACCCCCTGATATCGACCCCGCAAACGCCGCGCTTGTCAGAACCGTCCTGGATGGCCAAATTACAAGCATCTGAGAGGAGTTGCCGTCTGTGGCCCATCACGATCCGATCCATCTGATCGCGCCGCGCGCAGGCCTCGCCCAGCTCAACGAGCGTTCCCGCGACATCTTTCGACAAATTGTCGAAAGCTATCTCGCGACCGGTGAGCCGGTCGGCTCGCGCAACATCTCGCGCCTGATCGCGATGCCGCTGTCGCCGGCCTCGGTCCGCAATGTCATGGCCGATCTGGAACAGCTCGGCCTGATCTATGCGCCGCACACCTCGGCCGGAAGGTTGCCGACGGAACTCGGCCTGCGCTTCTTTGTCGACGCCCTGATGCAGGTCGGCGACCTCAACGAGGCCGAGCGGCAGTCGATCCAGAGCCAGCTCGCGACCGTCGGCCACGCCCAATCCGTCGAGGCGGCGCTGTCGGAAGCGCTGACGCGGCTGTCCGGTCTCACGCGCGCCGCCGCCGTCGTGCTGACGCCAAAATCAAATGCGCGGCTGAAACACATCGAATTCGTTAGGCTGGAACCCGAAAAGGCGTTGGTGATCCTGGTCGGCGAGGATGGTCAGGTCGAAAACCGCGTGTTGACCCTGCCGCCCGGAGTTCCATCCTCTGCGCTCACGGAGGCCGGCAATTTCCTCAACGCCCGGATCCGCGGCCGGACGCTGGCAGAGGCGCGGCTGGAGCTCGAAACCGCGCTTGGCGAGGCCCGCGCCGAGCTCGATCAGCTGACGCAAAAGGTCATTTCGGCCGGCATCGCGAGCTGGTCGGGCGGCGAGAATGAGGACCGCCAGCTCATCGTCCGCGGCCACGCCAATCTGCTGGAAGATCTGCATGCGCTGGAGGATCTCGAGCGTGTCAGGCTGCTGTTCGACGATCTCGAGACCAAGCGTGGCGTGATCGACCTGCTCGGGCGCGCCGAAACCGCTGAAGGTGTCAGGATCTTCATCGGCAGCGAGAACAAGCTGTTTTCGCTATCGGGCTCCTCCACCATCATCTCGCCCTATCGGGATGCCGCCGGCCGCATCGTCGGCGTTTTGGGCGTGATCGGGCCGACGCGGCTGAATTATGCCCGCGTGATCCCGACTGTGGACTACGCCGCCCGCATCGTCAGTCGCCTGCTGGGAGGCTAGTAGGGGGCTGACCGGTATTTGAGCCGATCACGGGCGCTTGATTTTCGGCGCCCGAAGCACGATATCCGGGCCAGAAAACCTCCCCCTGAGCGAGTTCGAGAAGCAGCCGATGACCGATCCAACCCGGCAACCCGAAGACACGGCCGCGCCGACCGGCGAGCCCGTGGTGTCGAAGCCCTACATCATGCCCGACGATCCCGAGCCGGGTTCGGTCGAGCTGTTGCAGAAGGAAGCCGCCGAGGCGCGCGACCGCATGCTGCGGACGCTCGCCGAGATGGAGAATTTGCGCAAGCGTACCGCCAAGGAAGTCGCCGATTCCAAGCTCTACGGTGTCACCGGCTTTGCCCGCGACGTGCTCGACATCGCCGACAACCTCCAGCGCGCGCTCGACGCCGTTCCGGCTGAAGCGCGTGCCACCGCCGATCCCGGCCTGACCGCGCTGATCGAAGGCGTCGAACTCACCGAGCGATCGCTGCTCAGTGCGCTGGAAAAGCACGGCGTGAAGAAGTTCGATCCCTTGGGCCAGAAGTTCGATCCGAACTTCCAGCAGGCGATGTACGAAGTGCCCGACGCATCGGTGCCCGCGGGCACCGTCGTGCAGGTCATGCAGGCCGGCTACACCATCGGCGAGCGCGTGCTGCGCCCGGCGCTGGTCGGCGTCGCCAAGGGCGGCGCGAAGGCTGCGCCTGCGGCGAACAGCAACGAATCGAACTGAGCGATTTTGAGGAGCGCGCTTGCGCGCGTCTCCTCAAGGTCCGGCGTGTGCGCCTTACGCGCTGACCGCGATATCCGCAGACTGAATCCGCTTCACGCCGGCCTTGGCCATGTCGGCCCAGGCCTTTGCCAGCGAGCCCTGCGTATCGATGCCGCGGCAGGCGTCTTCCACGACATAGACTTCAAAGCCTGCCTTGCGCGCATCGAGCGCGGTCCAGGCGACACAGAAATCCGTCGCGAGACCCGCAACGAAGACGCGCTTGATCTTGCGCGACTTCAGATACGCAGCAAGGCCAGTCGTCGTCTTGCCGTCGGCTTCGAGGAAGGCCGAATAGCTGTCGACGTCCTTGTGAAAACCCTTGCGGATGATGAGCTCGGCCTGCGGGATCGAGAGATCCTTCGACAGCGAGGCGCCGTCGGTGCCCTGCACGCAATGGTCGGGCCACAGCACCTGCTTGCCATAGGGCAGGTCGATGGTCTCGAACGGCTTCTTGCCCGAATGCACTGATGCGAACGAGACGTGGCCGGGCGTGTGCCAGTCCTGCGTCATCACCACGTTCGAGAACGCTTTCGCCATCTTGTTGATGACGGGCACGACCTGCTCGCCTTCCTTCACCGCGAGGCTGCCGCCGGGCAGGAAGCAATTCTGCACGTCGATCACGAGCAGCGCGGAGCTGTCGTCCGGCTTGATCGCAGCTGCTGCGAACAGTGCCGATGGAGCGAGGCTCGCAAGCGCCGTCGTTCCCATCGCGGCCAAGATCTGTCGTCGATTAAGCATCGTCCGCCTCCCCTCCAGGATGATCTCAAGCTGATCCAATGGAGGGAAGCCTAGTTCCGTTCGTGTACGAACGAAAGCCCGAAAATGCAGCCGGCTCTGGTGAACGCTTGGGCTGCCAGCCCCAGGGCCTCTAACCCTTCGGCTGGATGCCGTCGCGCACGGCGCGGAAACGGGTGAAGGCATCGGACCACTGGTCGCGCGGGGCGCTGGCGATGATGCGCAGCGAGGTGCCGCCGCCGAAGCGGATCCACTGCACCACCGTGACCGGGGTCTTGTCCTTGCCGCTGACGCCGTCGATCCGGGTCTCGAAGCCGGGCTGGCTGTTGATGCGGATCGGCTCCGACATGGTGATTTTGGTTTCGCGCAAACCCGGAATCTGAAGGGCCGCCTCCTGGGCGAAGCGGGCGCGGTCGTCGGCGGCTTGCGGGGTGGCGCCGATCAGGCCGAGGATGATGAATGGCTTGGATTCATAGCCCGAGCTCTCGCTGCCGTCGGCCAGGATGATGCTCGAGCCCGGCACCAGCGTACGGACGTCCTTGAAGCCGGCGAGATCGGTGATCTTGAACGGCAGCAGCCCGATCTGCTCGTCGACCGACACCTCCTTGCGGATAGTGGCGGTCGCAAACATCTGCCGCACCGCTTCGTCTGTGTAGATCTTCGCAGCGTTCTCGGGAATTTGCACCGCGACATAGCCGGAGAAGCCGGTGCCCGGCACGATCATCGAATAGCGCTTCACCAGCGTGTCGCCAACCTTGGCGCCTTCGGTGGTAAAATACGCAAGGCCTGCCGACGTCTCGATCTTGTCCGGCTTGACGCCGTTGGTGCCGGCCGGATTGGCGTTGAACGCACTGACGACCTCGTTATAGGCCGCCGGCGGCAGCTCGGTGATCAGCACCTTGACGCTGCCGTCCTCGTTCTCGAAGCCCGGGAAGGTCTTGGCCTTGCTGAGGCCGACCAGAGGCACCATGCCGAGGCGCAGTCCCGGCGGGTAAACGGCGTCGGCGGCAAGCGCCGGAAGCGCCGAAGCGACGAGGAGGACGAGTGCGGCGAGGGGGCGGATCAGCTTCATGGGCACTCTGATTGGTTCACATTGAGGCCGTACGATGGTCGGCCCTCGGGCGCTTTGTCGCGCGAAGCAGCCCCATGGCGAGACCGTCCGGCCGGCCGCCTTTTAGCGGGTTTGGCGCGGCGGTAACAGGGCCGGGCCGCGGATCGCGGCGGGCGGCCGCTCGATCGCCGAACCTGTTAATATTTCCTCACCCGCAAGTGCGGTTGAGCCCGGATACGATCTTCCAAAACCCAATGTTTTCACGGCCCAAAGTTGCGTTCGGTCCTTGCGGGCCCCTCCCCCCCTCCTATATGAGCCTCAACCATCGCAATATCGCGAATGTTTGATCTTAGGGGGTTTCGGTTCGGGTGCCTTCTGGGCCCAGCCAACCTGCCGCAAAAAGAAGGATATCAGGACCATGGGAAAGGTCATTGGGATCGACCTCGGCACCACGAATTCGTGCGTCGCCGTAATGGATGGCAAGAACGCCAAAGTCATCGAGAATTCCGAAGGCATGCGCACGACGCCTTCGATCGTCGCCGTGACTGACGACGGTGAGCGCCTCGTCGGCCAGCCTGCCAAGCGTCAGGCCGTGACCAATCCAGAGCGTACGTTCTTCGCAGTGAAGCGCCTCATCGGCCGCCGCTACGACGACCCCATGGTGGAGAAGGACAAGAAGCTCGTTCCGTACAAGATCGTGAAGGCTTCCAACGGCGATGCCTGGGTCGAGGCCGACGGCCAGACCTACTCGCCCTCGCAGGTCTCGGCGTTCATCTTGCAGAAGATGAAGGAGACCGCGGAAGCCCATCTCGGCCAGAAGGTCGACCAGGCGGTCATCACCGTTCCCGCTTACTTCAACGACGCCCAGCGCCAGGCCACCAAGGACGCCGGCAAGATCGCGGGCCTTGAAGTGCTGCGCATCATCAATGAGCCGACCGCGGCCGCGCTCGCCTATGGCCTCGACAAGACCAAGGCCGGCACGATCGCCGTGTACGACCTCGGCGGCGGCACGTTCGATATTTCCATTCTCGAAATCGGCGACGGCGTGTTCGAGGTGAAGTCGACCAACGGCGACACCTTCCTCGGCGGCGAAGACTTCGACATGCGCCTCGTGGGCTACCTCGCGGACGAGTTCCAGAAGGAGCAGGGCATCAACCTGCGCAACGACAAGCTCGCGTTGCAGCGCCTGAAGGAAGCCGCTGAAAAGGCCAAGATCGAGCTGTCGTCGACGACGCAGACCGAGATCAACCTGCCCTTCATCACCGCGGACCAGACCGGCCCGAAGCATCTGACGATGAAGCTTACCCGCGCCAAGTTCGAAGCGCTGGTCGACGACCTCGTCCAGAAGACCGTCGAGCCGTGCCGCAAGGCGCTGAAGGACGCCGGCGTCACTGCCGGTGAGATCGGTGAAGTCGTTCTGGTCGGCGGCATGTCGCGCATGCCGAAGGTCCAGGAAGTCGTGAAGCAGCTGTTCGGCAAGGAGCCGCACAAGGGCGTCAACCCGGACGAAGTCGTGGCGATCGGTGCCGCGATCCAGGCCGGCGTGCTCCAGGGCGACGTCAAGGACGTGCTGCTGCTCGACGTGACCCCGCTGTCGCTGGGCATCGAGACGCTGGGCGGCGTGTTCACCCGCATCATCGACCGCAACACCACGATCCCGACCAAGAAGAGCCAGGTGTTCTCGACCGCCGAGGACAATCAGAACGCGGTCACCATCCGCGTCTTCCAGGGCGAGCGTGAAATGGCGGCCGACAACAAGATGCTCGGCCAGTTCGACCTGATGGGCATTCCGCCGGCTCCGCGCGGCATGCCGCAGATCGAGGTGACCTTCGACATCGACGCCAACGGCATCGTCAACGTCTCGGCCAAGGACAAGGCTACCGGCAAGGAGCAGCAGATCCGCATCCAGGCCTCAGGCGGTCTGTCGGAAGCCGACATCGACAAGATGGTCAAGGACGCCGAGGCCAATGCCGCGGCCGACAAGCAGCGCCGCGAGGCGGTCGATGCCAAGAACCATGCCGACGCGCTGGTGCACTCCACCGAGAAGGCGCTGGCCGAGCACGGTTCGAAGGTCTCCGAGACCGAGCGCCGCGCCATCGAGGACGCCGTCAGCGACCTCAAGGAAGCGCTGAAGGGCAGCGATGCCGAGGCGATCAAGGCCAAGACCAACACGCTGGCTCAGGCGTCGATGAAGCTCGGCGAGGCCATGTACAAGCAGCAGGCCGAGGCCGATGCGGCCAAGGACGCTGCGAAGGACGACGTCGTCGACGCGGAATTCACCGAGGTCGACGACGATAAGAACAACAAGAAGTCCGCATAAGCCCCAAGAGGGTCATGATGCGGACGGCTTGGACCCCACACGCTCTCAAGGCCTCCCCCTTCATGGGGGAGGCTTTCGTGTCGGGCTCGACGGGCGGCAACTCTTTTGGAGTCAGTCCCGTTACGATCAATCAATTCCCAGCCGTTATGCTCAACGCTGCCATGCAGCCCGCTGCAGTGATGCGGAAGGCTGCCTATGTCGTCGTGTGGCGACGTTGTTTCGCTCCGACTTGAATCGCGATCGGATAGACCTGAGTCAGACATGTCCACGTCCACCAAGCGCTGCTACTACGAAACCCTCGAAGTCGAACGCACGGCCGACGAGGGCAAGCTGAAATCGTCGTTTCGCAAGCTGGCGATGAAATTCCATCCCGACCGCAATCCCGGGGATGAGACCAGCGAGGTCAAGTTCAAGGAAATCAACGAGGCCTACGAAGTCCTGAAGGACAAGGATAAGCGCGCGGCCTATGACCGTTTCGGCCATGCTGCGTTCGAGCAGGGCGGTCCCGGCGGCGGCGCCGGTTTCGGCGCGGGCTTCGCATCCTCCTTCTCCGACATTTTCGAAGATCTGTTCGGCATGGCCGGGCAGCGCGGCCGCGGCGGCCGCGAGCGCGGCGCCGATCTGCGCTACAACATGGAAATCACCCTCGAGGAAGCCTTTGGCGGCAAGACCGCGCAGATCGAGATTCCGGTCTCGGTCACCTGCGAGGCCTGCTCGGGTATCGGCGCCAAGGCCGGCACCAAGCCGAAGACCTGCTCGACCTGCGGCGGCGCCGGCCGCGTGCGGCAGTCGCAGGGCTTCTTCACCCTCGAGCGCACCTGCCCCGGCTGTCAGGGCCGCGGCCAGATGATCGAGGATGCCTGCCCGTCCTGCTCGGGACAGGGCCGCGTCACGCGCGAGCGAACGCTGTCGGTCAACATTCCACAGGGCGTCGAGGACGGCACCCGGATCCGGCTCGCCGGCGAGGGCGAGGCCGGCGTCCGCGGCGGTCCGCCCGGCGACCTCTACATCTTCCTGTCGCTGGCCCAGCACCAGTTCTTCCAGCGCGACGGCGCCGATCTGCATTGCCGCGTGCCGATCTCGATGGTCACGGCCGCGCTCGGCGGCGAATTCGAGGTGCCCACCATCGACAAGGGCAAGGCCAAGGTGAAGGTGCCCGCCGGAACCCAGTCCGCCCGCCGATTCCGCATCGCATCAAAGGGTATGCCGGTGCTGCGCTCGCGCCAGATGGGTGACATGTATGTCCAGGTCGTGGTCGAGACCCCGCAGAATCTCACCAAGAAGCAGCAGGAATTGCTGGCCGAGTTCGAAAAACTCTCCTCCGGCAACACCCAGCCGGAATCCGAGGGCTTCTTCGCCAAGGTCAAGGATTTCTTCGGTAATCGGGCGAACTGACGCGGCTTGACCGTATCGACTTCGGCCTATACGTCTTTATGACCATTTTCTGACACGCCGCGCTCGCGCGGTCTCGTCCCGTCCGGTCCAGACATGCCATTGCCGTCGTCCGCGCGTGCGTTGAAGAAGCCCCGTCTCGATGACGAGGTGCGCTTCCTCAGATCGTGGATCGAAAAGCCCCTCCACATGGGCGCGGTGATGCCGTCGGGCAAGCTGCTCGCGCGGACCATGGCGCATTACGTCGACGTCAATTCGGATGCCCCGGTGGTCGAGCTCGGACCCGGCACGGGCGCCATCACCTCGGCGCTGGTCGAGCGCGGCGTCGATCAAAAGCGCCTCGTCCTCGTCGAATACAATCCCGGCTTCTGCGCGCTTTTGCGCGACCGCTATCCGCAGGCCAAGGTGGTGCAGGGCGATGCCTATCGCCTGCGCGACACGCTCTGGAATGTGCTGAGCGCGCCGGCCAGCGCGGTGGTCTCCGGCCTGCCGCTGGTCACAAAACCGATGCTGACGCGCCTGCGGCTGATTCGCGATGCCTTCACGGCGCTCGCGCCCGGCGCCCCCTTCGTTCAGTTCACCTATGCGGTAGTGCCGCCGATCCCGAAATCGCTGCCCGGCGTGTCCACAGAGGCTTCGGAACGGATCTGGATGAACCTTCCGCCGGCCCGCGTCTGGGTGTATCGCAAGTACTAATTCCGCTGGCGTCTTCCTTTACGCGGCGGGCTCGTTTCGCCGAACGTATGGAAGAGGATGTCAGCCCCGAAGATCCTGGTCATTCCCGGCTCGCTGCGCACCGGCTCGCACAATGTGAAGCTGGCGGCGGTCGCCGCTTATGAATTCGCGCAGGCCGGCGTCGAAATCACCCGCATCTCGCTCGCCGATTTTCCGCTGCCGATCTACGACGGCGATCTCCAGGCCAAGTCAGGCGTGCCCAAGCACGCCATCAACCTCAAGCGCATGATCGGCGCGCATCACGGCGTGCTGTTCGTCTCGCCCGAATACAACGCCTCCGTGCCACCGCTGCTGAAGAACGCGATCGACTGGGTCAGCCGCGTGCAGGATCCGCACGAGGCACGCGGAGACGTCTTCCGCAACCGCGCCTTCGCGCTCGCCGGTGCTTCGCAGAGCCGCCTTGGCGCCGCCCGCGCGCTGCAGGCATTGCGGCTGATTTTGACGTCGTGCCACGCCAATGTGATCGCCAGCCAGTTCACGCTCGCCTTTGCCGACCAGGCCTATGACGATATGGACAGGCTCAAGAGCCAGGCCGATAGCGACGGGCTGAAGCAGATGGTGCGGCAGTTGATCGACATTTCCCAACGCATGATGTGAGGTGACATGAGGCCAGCCGAAATTGCCCCGAAAGACCGCCTGATCGTTGCGCTCGATTTGCCCAGCGTCGATGCCGCGGAGGCGATGGTCACCAGGCTCGGCAACAGCGTCACATTCTACAAGATCGGCTATCGCCTTGCTTATGCCGGCGGCCTGCCGCTGGTTACCAAGCTTGCTGACAGCGGCAAGAAGGTCTTTCTCGATCTCAAGCTGCACGACATCGGCAACACGGTCTCACAAGGCGTCGAGAGCATCACCAGGCTGGGCGCGACCTTCCTCACCGTACATGCCTATCCGCAGACGATGAAGGGCGCCGTCGAGGGTCGCGGCTCTTCGAAGCTGAAGCTTCTCGCGGTGACGGTACTGACCTCCTACAATGACGACGATCTGCATGCGGCAGGCTTCCGGCTCGGTGTCTCCGAGCTGGTCGAGGCGCGCGCACGGCAGGCGCAGGCGCTCGGCATCGACGGTCTCGTGTCCTCGCCCGAGGAGGCCGGCGCCTTGCGCAAGATCGTCGGCCAGCAGACGAACCTCGTCACACCAGGCATCCGTCCGGCGGGAGCGGCGTCAGGCGATCAGAAGCGCATCATGACGCCCGGCCGCGCAATTGCCGCGGGCGCCGATTATCTCGTCGTCGGGCGGCCGGTGGTGGAAGCCTCCGATCCCAAGGCGATCGCTGAAGCGATCCAGGCCGAGATCGCGCAGGCACTCGGCTGATCAAACAAATCAAAAAAGGAGAAGAACAATGGCAAAAGGCTACTGGATCGGACGCGTCGACGTGAACAATGACGAGGGCTACAAGCCCTATGCCGTCGCCAACGGTCCGATCTTCAAGAAGTGGGGTGGCCGTTTCGTCATCCGCGGCGGCAAGTTCACAACAGTCGAAGGCGCCAGCCGTACCCGCAACGTCGTGATCGAATTCCCTGATTATCAAACCGCGATCGCCTGTTACAATTCGCCGGAATACCAGGCCAACATCAAGGTGCGCCAGCCGCACTCGATTGCCGACCTCATCATCATCGAGGGCTATGACGGTCCGCAGCCGGCGGACGGTTGAGACGCTCTGTCATTCAGGGGCGATGCGCAGCATCGAGCCCGGAATCTCGAGATTCTCAGGTGCGCAATTGCGCACCAGAGTTCGCCTTCGGGCGCCCCGGAATGACGGCCTTTGATCCCCCTCGGTTGCCGGAACTGCATCCCGCCGCTACAACGGCGCCTGAGAGGATCACACCATGTCAGACATGCGCTTGATTGTTGCGGGAGCCGGCGGCCGGATGGGCCGCGCCCTGACGCGGGCGATTGCCGACAGCAAAGGCGCGGTATTGGCTGGCGCGCTGGAGGCGCCGGGCTCGGAGCTCTTAGGCAAGGATGCCGGCGTGCTCGCAGGGCTCCCGGCCAACGGTATCAAGTTGTCCGCCGACCTCTGGGCGATGTCGAAAGATGCCGATGGCATTCTGGATTTCACCGTGCCGGCCGCGACCATCGCCAATGTCGCGATCGCGGCTGAGCGTGGGCTGGTCCATGTCATCGGCACCACCGGGCTGTCGGCGTCCGACAACGCCGTGATCAAGAGCGTCACCAATCGCGCGGTCGTGGTGCAGTCGGGCAATATGAGCCTGGGCGTCAATTTGCTCGCCGCCGTGGTCAAGCGCGTCGCCAAGGCGCTCGACGAAAGTTTTGACATCGAGATCGTCGAGACCCATCACCGCATGAAGGTCGATGCGCCCTCCGGCACCGCGCTGATGCTGGGCCAGGCCGCAGCCGCCGGTCGCGGCATTTCGCTCGAGGAGAACGCGGAACGTGGCCGCGACGGCATCACCGGCGCGCGCAAGCCGGGCGCGATCGGCTTTGCGTCCTTGCGCGGCGGCACCGTCGCCGGCGAGCACAGCGTCACCTTTCTCGGCCCGTTCGAGCGTCTGACATTGTCGCATCTCGCCGAAGACCGCATGCTGTTCGCGCACGGCGCGCTGAAGGCGGCGCTCTGGGCGCATGGCAAGAAGCCGGGGCATTACTCCATGGCCGACGTGCTCGGCCTCGCAGACATCTAGAAGAACCAAACGGAAAGCACTCAATGAGCGAACGTCTTCTCGTGCTCGTGCGCCACGGCCAGAGCGAATGGAATCTGAAGAACCTGTTCACGGGCTGGAAGGATCCCGATCTCACCGAGCAGGGTGTCGCGGAAGCCAAGGAGGCCGGCCGCAAGTTGAAGGCCCAGGGCCTGGTGTTCGACGTCGCCTTCACCTCAGTGCTGACGCGCGCACAGCACACGCTCGATCTCATTCTCACCGAGCTCGGCCAGACCGGTTTGCCCACGTCAAAGGATCTCGCGCTGAACGAGCGCGACTATGGCGACCTCTCCGGGCTCAACAAGGACGACGCCCGCAAGAAGTGGGGCGAGGAGCAGGTGCATGTCTGGCGCCGCTCCTACGACGTGCCGCCGCCCGGCGGCGAAAGCCTCAAGGACACGCTGGCGCGTGCACTGCCCTATTACGTGCAGGAAATCCTGCCCGGCGTGCTCAACGGGAAGCGCACGCTGGTTGCGGCCCACGGCAATTCGCTGCGTGCCTTGATCATGGTGCTGGAGAAGCTGTCGCCCGAAGGCATTTTGAAGCGCGAGCTCGCGACCGGCGTGCCGATCATCTACCGGCTCAACGCGGATTCGACGGTCGCGTCGAAGCTGGATCTGGCGGGTTGACGAAGGTCTCGTAGGGTGCGCAAAGCGAAGCGTGCCCACCGCCTGTCGCCATTTCAGAGAGATCGTGGGCACGGCGCGTTGCGCCTTTGCCCACCCTACGATAGTGGCGTTCGTAGCTCCTATTGCATCCCCAGCTGCCCGGCTTCCCAGCCCAGCATCGCCTGCTTGCGGGTGATACCCCAATGATAGCCCGTCAGCGTGCCGCTCTTGCCGAGCGCGCGGTGGCAGGGCACGACGAAGGACACCGGGTTCTTGCCGACGGCAGCGCCGACGGCGCGCGAGGCCTTCGGGCTGTTGATGTTGCAGGCGATGTCCGAATAGGACACCGCGCGGCCCATCGGGATCTTCAGCAGCGTCTCCCAGACCCGCACCTCGAAATCGGTGCCGATCATCACCACGCGCAGCGGCTGATCCGGCCGCCACAGTTTCGTGTCGAAGATGCGTGCTGCGAGCGGCGCAGTGCCTTCGTGATCCTCCACATAGGTCGCGTTGGCCCAGCGCCGCGTCATGTCGGCGAGCGCGGCCTTCTCCTCGCCGTGATCGGCGAAGGCGAGACCCGACAGGCCACGCTCGGTCGCGATTACGATCGCCGTCCCAAAGGGAGACGGATGGAAGCCATAGCGCAAGGTCAGCCCCGCGCCGCCGTTCTTCCATTCGCCCGGCGACATCGCTTCGTGGGTGACGAAGAGATCGTGCAGACGGCCCGGCCCTGAAAGTCCTGAGTCGAGCGCCGCATCGAGGATGCTTGCGGAGTCCCGCAACAACCCCTTGGCGTGGTCGAGAGTCAGCGCCTGCATGAAGGCCTTCGGCGTGATCGAGGCCCAGCGGCGGAACAGATGGTGCAGCTCATCCGGTGTGACGCCGGCCGCATCGGCCATCGCCTCGATGGTCGGCTGCGCGCGCCAGTTCTCCGAGATGAACGCGATGGCCCGGCGCACGGAATCGTAGTCGCGCAGCGCGGCGTTCTGGGGGCCCGGCTTGGCCAGGCGCTGGTCATGTATGGCGAGTGTCATCATGACCGGAAATGTAGGCGCGGGGAGGCGTCGAAACCACCCGATTTCCGACCGCGCGTCAGGTCACCGGATTGTAGGTCGGGCCCCGCTTGGCGGCGTTTAAGGCTTCAATCAACCCTTTGTAAAAGCTTGCCTTTTCATCCGGTCCCAAAAAACGCGCGATCCGGATCTGGTGGCCGCGCGAGATCAGGTAGAGATGCTCGATGCCAAAATCCTCGTCGACCTCCATGTCGAGGCGGACCCAGAGCGGATTGAAGGTCCATTCGGCGACCTGCCCGTGATGGCTGACGCGCCGCACGCGCAGTTCAGATGTCGTGACCGTGATTTCCTCGCGGGCCCGCCCCGTGCGGAAATTGACCTTGAACGCCCACCACACCACGAGCACGTCGAGGCCGAAAAAGCCGAGCACCGGCCATGCGCCCTTCATCAGGAAGACAATTCCGGTGACGAAGCTGACGACGCTCAGGAACAGCATCACGGCGAGGAAGCCGGTGCGGTTCAGCGAGCGGTGCGGCGTCAGCAGCGCCGAGAAGATCTGCTGCTCGGCATGACCTTCAGATTCTGCCCGCTCAATTTCGTTGCCTGTGCTCATCGTCCCTCAGTATATCCCGATCATGGCGAAAATCACCCGCAAGCCGGCCCTGCGCAAAGCGGCGGTGCCGAAGAAAAAGGCAAAGGCAGCCGGCGCGAGGCCCAAGCCTGCGAAGAGGTCGCTCAAGGCTACAAAACCCTGGGCGCCGGCAGAGGTTCGCGAGGTCTTCAGCCGATTCCGCGCGGCCAATCCCGAGCCGAAAGGCGAGCTCGAGCACGTCAACCCGTTCACGCTGCTGGTGGCCGTGGTGCTGTCGGCACAGGCGACGGACGCCGGCGTCAACAAGGCGACGCGCGCCTTGTTCGAGGTCGCCGATACGCCGCAAAAAATGCTCGACCTCGGCGAAGAGCGTCTGCGTGACTACATCAAGACCATCGGCCTCTACCGCACCAAGGCCAAGAACGTGATCGCGCTGTCGGCCAAAGTGCTCAGCGATTTCGGCGGCGAGGTGCCGCGCACGCGTGCCGAGATCGAGTCGCTGCCGGGCGCGGGACGCAAGACCGCCAATGTCGTGCTCAACATGGCCTTCGGCGAGCACACCATGGCGGTCGACACGCATGTCTTCCGCGTCGGCAACCGCACCGCCCTCGCGCCGGGCAAGACGCCGCTCGAGGTCGAGCTCGGGCTCGAAAAGGTGATCCCGGCCGAGTTCATGCTACATGCCCATCATTGGCTGATCCTGCACGGCCGCTATACCTGCCTCGCGCGCAAGCCGCGCTGCGAGGTATGCCTGATCAACGATCTCTGCCGGTGGCCGGAGAAGACGGTGTGAGCGACAGCCAAGTCATCCCGGGGCGCCTCGAAGAGGCGAACCCGGGATCTCGAGATTCCGGGTTCGATGCTGCGCATCGCCCCGAAATGACGATCGTAAGAGCGAAGCCGGCTTTGAGGTTATCGTGAGTCAACAGGAACAAGTTTCGTCGCCGACACCGCCTGTCGCATCCAAGCCAACGCAGCGGCCTGCAACTTCGCTCTGGAGCCGGCTCGCAATCCCGCTGTTTGCCGTGATCGTCGCGCTCGCCTTTGTCGCGCTGGCGACGCTGCGCTTCGACGAATGGGTTGGCAATGAAGTGATCCAGACCACCAATGACGCCTATGTCCGCGCCGACCTGACCCGTCTCTCCAGCCGCGTCTCCGGCGAGGTGCTGACCGTCGCCGTGGATGATTTCCAGCGCGTCAAATCAGGCGATCTCCTGATCCAGATCGATCCCGCCGATTATGAGGCCCAGGTCGCGCAATCCGAGGCCGCGGTGGCCGCTGCGCAGGCCGTGCTCGACAATCTCGCCAACCAGATCGAGTTGCAATATGCGACCATCGCGCAGGCCGAGGCCGCGCGCCTGTCGGCGGAAGCCCTGGAGGTCGAGGCCAAGCAGGAGCAGGAGCGCCAGCAATCGCTGTCGCAGACCGAATCCGGCACGCGGCAGCGGCTCGAGCAGGCGGTTGCGGGGCTTGCCAAGGCGCAGGCCGATGTGCGCGCCAGCCGCGCCGTGATCGCCGCCCAGCAGCACCAGCTCGAGGTCCTGCAAGGCACCAAGAAGCAGCGCGCTGCCGATCTCGATGCCACCAAGGCGACACTGGCAAGCGCCAGGCTCAAGCTCGGCTACACCAGGATCACGGCGCCGTTCGACGGCGTGGTCGGCGAGCGCCAGGTGCAGCCGGGCGATTACGTCAATATCGGAACCAACCTCATCAACGTCGTACCGCTGCCGAAGGTCTATGTGATCGCAAATTACAAGGAGACCCAGCTGACGCATGTCCAGCCCGGGCAGCCGGTCGAGATCACCGTCGACAGTTTTCCGCGCGAAAAGCTGCGCGGCAAGGTCGAGCGCATCGCGCCCGCGACGGGCGCGCAGGTCGCGCTGCTGCCGCCTGACAATGCCACCGGCAATTTCACCAAGGTGGTACAGCGCATTCCCGTCCGCATCCAGTTCGACGACAATCAGCCGCTGCTGACGCGCCTTGTGCCGGGGATGTCGGTTGTCACCAGAATCGACACGAAGGATGCGAATGGCGGCAAATGACGATGCCGGCCGCGGACCGATCTCGCGCGGCGGTGTCGCGCGACAGCCTTTGTTTGCCGTCGCGGCCGTGCTGCTCGGCTCGTTCCTCGCCAATTTCGACAGCCGGCTGACCACCGTCGGCCTGCCAGACCTGCGCGGCGCGTTCGGGCTCTCGTTCGACGAAGGTGCGTGGCTTTCCACCGCCGGCATCGGCTCGCAGATCTTCATCGCCCCGGCGGTGGCGTGGCTTGCCACCGTGTTCGGCTTGCGCCGCGTGCTCGGCATTCCCAGTCTCGTCTACGCGCTCGTCTCGCTGACCATTCCTTTCGTGCGCGATTATCCGACGCTGATCGCGCTCAGCGTCGTGCATGGCCTCTTGCTCGGCACCTTCGTGCCGGCGACGCTGATGATCGTGTTCCGCAATCTGCCGATCCGCTGGTGGCTGCCGGCGATTGCGCTCTATTCGATCCGCGTCGGATTTGCATTGGACTCATCGTCCTCATTGGTCGGCTTCTATGTCGAGCATCTCGGCTGGCAATGGCTGTATTGGCAGGGCGTCGTGATCGCGCCGCTGATGGGCCTGATGGTCTATCTGGGAACACCGAGCGAGCCGGTCAATCGCGCGCTGCTGCGGGCGGCCGATTGGGGTGGCATGTTGCTGCTAGGAGCCTCCGTCGGAATGATCTATGCCGGGCTCGATCAGGGCAATCGCCTGGATTGGCTCGGCTCCGGCACGGTGATGGCGCTGCTGGTCGGAGGCGGCGTGCTGTTCGTGGCCTTCCTTGTCAACGAGTCGTGGGTCGCGCAGCCCTGGGCGCATGTGAACGTGCTGTTCTCGCGCAATGTAGGCTTGGCGTTGATCCTGATCCTGCTCTACACGCTGACCAGCCTATCCAACGCGTCGCTGGTACCGAATTTCCTCGGCGCCGTCGGTCAGCTCAGGCCGGAGCAGAGCGGCTGGCTGCTGCTCACCTTTGGCGCGTTGCCGATGTCCGTACTGGTGCCGATCTCGATCTGGCTGCTCCGGCATTTCGACACGCGGACGGTGGTGGTCGTTGGATTTACCTGCTTTGCTGCGGCCAATCTCTGGGGGACTCAGCTCACCCACGATTGGGCGCGCGAGGATTTCATCGGCATCGTTCTGCTTCAAGCGGTCGCGCAGTCGCTGACGCTGCTGCCGCTCATCATCACGTTGTTGTCGAATTCCGACCCCAGCCGTGCCACGGCCTTTGCAGCCTATATCCAGATCATGCGGCTCGGCGGCGCCGAGATCGGCGTGGCGCTGATGGGAACCTGGCTGCGCGTCCGCGAGCAGGTGCATTCCTTCTATATCGGCCAGAACCTGGAAGTCGGCGACGTCAATGTGGTGCGCGCGCTGAAGCAGCTCGCCGATCACTTTGCCGCCCACGGCGCCGGCTCAGCGCAGGCGCGCGCGGTCGGTACGCTAGCAAGCTTCGTCGCGCGCGAAGCCAATGTGCTCGCCTATATCGATGGTTTCTGGCTGTGCTTCTGGCTGGCAGTGGCCGGGCTCGGCTTCATCGCATTGATCACCCGAGCCCCGCCGGGTCCGTTTACGCCGGCGCCGTTCGGTTTCGCCAAGAGGGTGCTGCGCAAATGCGGCGTGCAGGTGAGCTGATCGGGCTCACCGCATCTGCCGCGCCGGCTCGATCAGCTCGGGCCGCGGGCCTGACAGGCGCTTGTGCATGTGCACCATGAAGGCCATGCCGAAAATAGGCGTCGCCAGGTTCACGACCGGAATCGAGACGAAGGCGGCGATGAAGAGGCCGGCGGTGAAGATCGTCGCGGCATTATCGCGCCGCATCGCTTTCGCATCCTCCGGCGAGCGGAAGCGCATCGCAGCGAGCTCGAAATATTCGCGGCCCAATAGCCAGGCGGCAGCGAGGAAGAAGACCAGGAAACCGGCGCCGGCCAGAAACACCAGCGGTAAAGCGGCGAGATAGACCAGGATGGTGAGCAGCGCGGTCTTGATGCCTTCGAGGATCGCCTGCTTGAACGGCAATGCCGTGCCCGGCCGCTCGGCCGGATAATATTCACGCTCGACGATGTCGGCGACGTCATCGACGAAGAAGCTTGCCACCAGCGAGGTGATCGCGGGCATCAGGAACACGCTGCCGAACACGACGCCGAAACCGGCCGCAATCGAGATGATCCAAGCCAGCACCTCCAGTGACGAGTGCCAGCTCGGCCCAAGCAGCCCCTCGAGCCAGACCTCGCCATAGGTCGCAAACCAGGTCAGCAGCCGCTGCAACCCGATCGCAAGCACCACGATCAGCACCAGCGCGAGCCCGATCGACCGCCACAGGATCGAACGCATCGGCGGCGACATCATTTGCGACAGCGCCTTGACGGCGGCATCCAGCATGGGAACCTCTCACGAAACACTCAGCGAGAGGTAGACACCCCCGGCCACTTCGGCAAGGGAGGCTGACCTGCCAGCTTCCGCGGCTTTATATTTTGGGCATGATCTCCGCGCAGACGCGTTCCGCGTCTGTCGCGAGGGAAAACCGCGTCACACTTTGCGCTAACGCGGCCCTGCGGGTCCGGATCATACCCTATGGCTCCGCCACGATACTCGCCCAGCAGGCGATGGCGCTACAGACCGTGCTCCAGCGGCCGAACCCTTTGTAGATCTGGGCGGCGACCTGCTCCTGCTGCTTCAGCGTGCCCTCGGCCTTGATCTGCGGGTCGGAGACGTTGCGGATCGCGAGCCAGCGCGGCGCCTTGTCGCCCATCTCCTGCGCGACGAGGCCGAGGACGGCATCGCCCATCTCGGAGACGTCGCCGAGGCCCTGGAGCTTGAAGTGATTGTCCGAGGTGTCGAAGCCGAAGAAATCGGTGGTCACCACGGACGATGACAGCTCGCTCGGCTTGACCACGAAGATCTTCGGCGGCCGCGCATTGTCCTTCGGCAATTGCCCTGCATTGGCCTTGAACAGCGTCTTGGCGCTCGCAAATTTCGACGTCTTGGCCGGCTTGCTGGAGTAGTGCGCCTGCGCAAACGGCTGCTTCTTGAACTTCGAGAGGCAGTCGAAACGCACGATTGGGCTGACGATGACGTCGCCGACCTCGACCTGTTTGCCGATGCCGCCGGCCGTGCCCGTGGTGATCACGAGCGTCGGCTGCACCTCGGTGATGATCTGGCGCCAGACGTCGATGTTCGGCAGCTGCGGGCCGTCCTGCGACATGTGCGAGTCGGATTTGAACACCACGACCTTCTTCTTGCCGATCGTCGTGGTCCAGAAGGCGCCCAGCCGCTTCAGCTCCTTGGCAGGGCAGCCGTTGCGCATCTTCTTCGAGATAGCCGCGTAATTGTGCGTGTAGGGCACGTAGTCGTTGTGCGAATCCTTGCCCGGCGTCAGCACGCGGCTGGTTGCGTGACCTTCGTCGACGGTCCAGGTCACGACCAGCACGTCGGCGCGCGGCAGCGGCCCCTTGCCATTGCCCGGCTTCGGCCCCGTCTGCGGCGCAAGCCCCCTGGGCCAGGGAATGTCGGTGAAGCGCGACAGCCCCGTCGAAGTCGAAAAGGCCATGAACTCGCGGCCTTCGGGGCCTTCGGAGTCGAAATCGATGATCTCGCGCTGGAAGTCTTCGGGGGCGACCTTCGCGGTCTTCTTCACGGCGGCATCCGCGATGCGCTTGACTGTGAAGGTCTCGCGCGGCGGCGGTGTGGTGATCGGATCGAACCCGAGATTTCTCTCAACCCATTTGCGGTCAGCCGGCATGTGTTCGTCTCCGCCAATTGATTTTGACAAACGTCTTTCATTGGTCGGCCAAACAGGCCGACGGTTGCAATCTTAGATCGAAAACTTGATCACAGAATGGTCTGGGCTATTGACCGATTCGGGGCCGATGTGAGACGCGCAGAGCAATCACCTGCCAAAACAGAGTCGTTCTAAAATAATAGTTCAGTATCCGAAGTAATTCTCAGGTGAGATTACACCTATAGTTGAATGACGACAATCTCTCTTTCGGTCACAAACCGGCTATCGGCGCAGCCGGGCCTACACCGTGTCCAGCGCCTTGCCGCGGACATCAGGGCCGAACAGCGCCATCGCGATCACCACGATCAGCATCGCCACAGTGATCAGGCCGAACACGCCGATGACGCCGGCCTCCTTCAGCATGTAGGCGACGATGAAGCCCGAGAAGGTCGCGGAGAGGCGGCTCATGGAATAGACGAGGCCGGACGCCCGCGCCCGGATCTGGGTCGGGAACACCTCGGTCTGGTAGGCGTGATAGGCGTAGGACATCGTTGTGTTGCAGGCCGTCAGCAGCACGCCGCAGACGATCAGCAGTGCCGGCAGGGTCAGTTGCGCGAACGCCATGCCGAACACGATAATGGCGACGCAGGCGCCGGCGATGATCCAGCGGCGTTCGAATTTGTCGGCGAAGCTTGCGGCGAGCAGCGGCGCGATCGGATAGGCGAAGGCGACGATGAAGGAATATTGCAGGCTCTTGGTGACGGTGATGCCCTTCTCCACCAGCAGTGTCGGCACCCAATTGGCAAAGCCGTAGAAGCCGAAGGCCTGGCAGAGGTTGAACACCATGAACAGGACCACGAGCGAGAGATAGGGCGGCCGGAACAAATCGGCGAAGGCGACGTGCACGGCCGTCTGCGAGGCCGGTCGGGCGAGCGAAGCTGAAGGGCCTGGCGCCGTGCCGCCGCCTCTGGCTTCGAGCGTTGCAAGAATCCGGAGCGCCTCTTCGGTGCGGCCGTGGCGCGCCAGCCAAAGCGGGCTCTCGGGCAGGAACAAGCGCAGCACCCAGACGATCATGCTGGCGGCAGCACCAATCAGCACCACCCAACGCCAGCCATCGACGCCATAGGGCGCGAGCGGCACCAGCCACCAGGCGAGGAAGGCGACAACGGGCACGGCGATGAACATGATCGCCTGGTTCACCGCGAAGGCGCGTCCGCGCATCCGGCTCGGCACCAATTCGGTGATATAGGCGTCGATGGTGATGACCTCGACGCCGATGCCGATGCCGGCAAGGAAGCGCCAGAGCAACAGGCCGCTCGAGGAGGTCTGGCAGGCCATGATCACCGACGCCGCGCTATAGCCAAGCAGCGCATAGGTGAAGATCGCGCGGCGGCCGAAACGGTCGGCGAGGAAACCGAGGAAGAAGGTGCCGACGAACAGGCCGGCAAAGGTTGCGGCGACGAAGGCGCCGATGCCGGAGAAGCCGAAGAAGGCTTGAGTCGTCGTGCTCAGCAATCCGCTGCGGGCCAGGCCCGGGGCGATGTAGCCGGTGAGGAACAGATCGTAGATTTCGAAACAGCCGCCGAGCGAGAGCAGGATGACGAGCTTCCAGACATGGCCCGTCGCCGGCATCGCCTCGAGCCGCCGCGAGATCTCGTCCGGTCCTGAAGATGCTGCGCCGAGCTCGAAGCCTGTGTCGATGCCGACAACGCTCATGACGTCCTCCCGTGGCGCGCGCGATGCGCGCGGTTCCCGGCGGCTCATCTCTGAGGTTTTTCGGTAAGCTCTGCCGGACCGCGCCATGTTGGCGGGTCAGGAGTGGAAATCCAGAAGAACATATCGATGGGAGCGTTCGAGATTTTCGAAGGCGAGGGAGCGCACTACCGTCGC
This sequence comes from Bradyrhizobium zhengyangense, assembly GCF_022012435.1. Taxonomy (GTDB): domain Bacteria; phylum Pseudomonadota; class Alphaproteobacteria; order Rhizobiales; family Xanthobacteraceae; genus Bradyrhizobium; species Bradyrhizobium zhengyangense. Next base: position 266,140 of record NZ_JAKLUA010000006.1, on the reverse strand, counting down.
GGAGGTAGCTACCCCACCAGCTCCGCCTGCCAGCCGCCGCTGCGCACCTGTTCCGCGATCAGCGCCAGCATCAGCCGCCGCATCTCCTCCATCGCGTAGGTCATCGGGCGGTTGCGCAGGCGGCAGAGATAGAGCGTGCGGGTCAGTTTCGGGTCGATCACCCGGCGCGCGACCAGGCGCCCTGCGGCGAGCTCCTCCCGCGCGAACAGCTTTGTCGCGATGGTGCAGCCGAGCCCCTCCACCAGCGCGCCGGTCATGCCGGTGATCGAGTTGGCGTGCAGGATGGCGCCGCCCTCCAACCGCTTGAGCAGAACGGGATCGTCAAGCAGCGCGCGCGAGGACAGGCCGAGGCCGTAGCGCAACAGGATCAGCGGCAGCCGGCTCAGCTCCTCGAAGCGGATCGGAGTTTTGGTCTTGCCGACCAGCTTGGGAATGCCGACCAGGAACATCTCCTCTTCCAGCACGGCCTCCGTGATCAACTCCTTCTCCGAGGGCGGATTGTAGACCAGCGCCAGATCGACGTTGGAGATCATCAGATGCATCAGCGTCGCGCCCGACAGGCTCTCGGTGAGCGATAGCTTCAGCTTGGGATATTTGGTCAGCACCGTGCGCATCAGCTCGACGCCGATCGCCTTGACGCCGGAATTGGCCATGCCGATGGAGATCTCGCCGGCGATGACGCGCGCGCCCTCGCGCACCTCGGTCTCGGCTTCCGCCATCGCGCGCAGGATGATGCGGGCATGCTCGTAGAGCCGCTCGCCGGCCGCGGTCGGGTCCATGCCGCGCGACTTGCGCTCGAACAAAGGCGTTGCGAACTCGGCCTCCAGATTCGAGATATGATGGCTGAGCGCGGATTGCGCGACATTCACCTGGTCCGCCGCGCGCGACAGGTTCCGCTGCTCGTAGACGGCGATGAAGTAGCGGAGCTGGCGCGAATCCATGGGGGTCCAGCGTTCTAGAACTGCGAAGGCATTCTTCGACAGATTATATTTTTAAGAAGGCTTGTGAAGACTTAGTCTCTTAGACCAACGAACAGGAGTGCCGCATGGCCGAAACCGGATTGCCGCTCGAAGGCGTGCGGGTTGTCGAGATGACCCACATGGTGATGGGCCCGACCTGCGGCATGATCCTCGCGCAGTTGGGGGCCGAGGTCATCAAGGTCGAGCCGCCGGCCGGTGACAAGACCCGCTCCCTCGGCGGGATGGGCACGGCGTTCTTCCCGCTGTTCAACCGCGGCAAACGCAGCGTCGTCCTCGACTTCGAGAAGGCTAAGGACCGCGACACCATGCACCGGCTGCTCGCGACGGCCGATGTGTTCCTGGAGAATTTTCGCGATGGCTTGCTCGAGAAGCAGGGGCTTGGCGCCGAAGAGTTGCGCCGCCGGCATCCGCATCTGATCGTCGCCGGCCACAAGGGCTTCCTGTCCGGCCCTTATGAGCATCGTCCCGCGCTCGACGAGGTCGTGCAGATGATGTCGGGTCTCGCCGCCATGACCGGCACGAAGGAGAAGCCGCAGCGCGTCGGCTCCTCCGCCAACGACATCATGGGCGGCATGTTCGGCGTGATCGCGATCCTGGCCGCGCTCTATCAGAAGCGCGGGGGAAAGCGCGATGGCGCAGACATCCGCATCGGCCTGTTCGAGAACTGCCTGTTCCTGGTCGCCCAGCACATGGTCGAATACGAGATGACCGGCAACAAGCCGCGCTCGATGCCGGAGCGCGAGCATGCCTGGCCGATCTACGACATTTTCGATGCCGCCGGTGACGGCCGCATTTTCATCGGCGTCGTCACCGAGGGCCATTGGCAGGCGTTCTGCCGCGAGTTCGGCCTGAGCGAGTTTCTCGATGACCCGAGCTTGCGCACCACCACCGATCGCATCCTGGCGCGGCCACGGATCCTTCCGCGCGTGGCCGAGATCATCCGGCAGCAGGACGTGGCGGAGCTGTCGCAAAAGCTCGACGCCCTCAACATCTGTTTCTCGCCGATCAACCGGCCCGAGGATCTGCTCACCGACCCGCACGTGCTGCGGCCCGGCGGGCTCGTCACCAACATCACCGCCGACGGCAAGCCGTTCCATGTGCCGACACTGCCCCTCGAATGGAACGGCAGTTATTTTGGCGAGGGCCTGAAGGTCGCGCCGCTCGGCGCCGACACCCCCGCCGTGCGTGCCGAGATCGACGACAACGACGTCACGTCAAAAGCCGCTGGGAGGCGCGCATGAGCCGGATTGAGACGATTTATCCCGCGGATCGTGTGAGCTTGCGCGAGGTCGGTCTGCGCGACGGGCTCCAGCTCGTGAAAAAGTTTCCGTCGACCGACGCCAAGCAGCGCTGGGTGCGCGAGGAATATGCCGCCGGCGTCAGGCATTTCGAGGTCGGCTCGTTCCTGCCGGCAAAGACCTTTCCGCAATTCGTCGATGTCCGCGATGTGATCGGAACGGTGGCGAGCCTGCGCGGGGCCCACGGCATTGCGCTTGCGCTCAACGAGCGCGGGGTCAACGAGGCGCTGGCTTCAGGCGTTGGCGAGATCGCTTCGGTAGTGTCGGCGACCGAGGAGCACAGCCAGGCCAATGCGCATCGGTCGCGCGACTCCGCGATCGCCAACATCAAGCGGCTCTGCGAGTTGCGCGATGCCAGTGCCCACAAGCCGCTGGTGAACGCAGCGATCTCGATGGCGCTGGGCTGCTCGATCACCGGCGCGGTCGATCCGAAGGAGGTGCTGCGCCTGGTCGACAAATGCCTGGAGGCCGGCGTCGATTTCGTCGCGATCGCCGACACCGTCGGCTACGCCGGGCCGAAGCAGGTCGGTGAGCTGTCGCGCGCCGCTGTGAGGCTCGCAGGTTCAAAGCCGATCTGCATCCATCTCCACGACACCCGTGGCATGGGCATCGCCAACGCTGCCGCCGCGCTGGACGAAGGCGTCCGCATCCTCGACGGCTCGCTCGGTGGCCTCGGCGGCTGCCCCTTCGCGCCCGGCGCGACCGGGAACGTCGTGTTCGAGGACCTGGTGTTCCTGTGCGAGAGCAAGGGATTTGCGACCGGGATCGATCTCGACCGGCTGATCGCCGTTCGTAAGATCCTGCGCGAGGAAATGCCGGACGAACAGCTTTACGGAGGCTTGGCGCGGGCAGGTTTGCCCGGTGGGAGAGCGAAGGCGGCGTGAGGTTCTTTCTCGACGGTGGCGTATCGTAGGGTGGGCAAAGCGAAGCGTGCCCACGTCTTCTATCCATCATTGAGAGATCGTGGGCACGGCGCAAGTACGCCTTTGCCCACCCTACGATTCCGGACGAGTTGTGAGATACGTCTCACCCAACCGTCTTCGCGGCAAACTCACTCATGCCGATGGCCATGCCCGTGCTTCCGCACCTTCGGCTTCCCGTCCCCCGTCGGAATCATCACCACGCGGCCATAGCGTACGCCACGCTCTGCGATGATGTGATCGGCGAAATGCCTGACTTCTGTCGCATCGCCCCTCAGCGCCGTCATCTCCATGCAATTGGAGTCGTCGAGATGGACATGCAGGGTTGCGAGCGCGAGATCGTGATGGCCGTGGAATTCCTGCACCAGGCGCTTCGAGAGGTCGCGCGCGGCGTGATCGTAGACATAGACGAGGCCAGCGACGCAGGGGCCGCCCTGCGCGGTGTCCTCGCTTGATTGCTGAAGCCCGGCGCGAGCGAGGTCGCGGATGATCTCGCTGCGGTTCTGGTAGCCGCGCGCCTCGGCCGCGGCATCGATCTCCGCCAAAAGATCGTCCTCGATCGTGATCGTAATCCGCTGCATCAGATCCTCTCCGCGGGCTTCTTACCTCGCCCCGCTTGCGGGGAGAGGTCGGAATTCGAGCGTAGCTTGAATTCCGGGTGAGGGGGACTCTCCGCGAGTCTCACTCGCAGTGAAACCGTGGAGATAGCCCCTCACCCCGGCCCTCTCCCCGCAAGAACGGGAGAGGGAGAGCAGTCACTATCACAGCCGCGTCGCGCGCAGCCGCAGCGCATTCCCGACCACGCTGACCGAGGACAGCGCCATCGCAGCCGCCGCGATGATCGGCGAGAGCAGCACGCCGAAGGTGGGATAGAGAATGCCGGCGGCAATCGGGATGCCGGCGGCGTTGTAGATGAAGGCGAAGAACAGGTTTTGCCTGATATTGCTCATCGTCGCCTGCGACAGTTTTCGCGCCCGCACGATGCCGGTGAGGTCGCCCTTGAGCAGCGTGACGCCGGCGCTTTCCATCGCCACATCTGTGCCAGTGCCCATGGCGATGCCGACTTCGGCGGCGGCCAGCGCCGGCGCATCGTTGACGCCGTCGCCGGCCATGGCGACGCTGCGTCCGGCCTTTCGCAGCCTGGCCACCACCGCGCTCTTCTGGTCCGGCAGCACTTCGGCCTCGACATCGGCAATGCCGAGCCGCCGTGCGACCGCTTCCGCCGTGGTGCGGTTGTCGCCGGTCAGCATGATCACCTTGATGCCTTCGTCGGCGAGCGCCTTCAGCGCGTCAGGGGTCGAAGCCTTGACGGGATCCGCGATCGCGAACAGGCCGGCAAGCTTGCCGTCGACAGCCATGTTGATGACGGTGGCGCCGTCACCGCGCAGGCGTTCGGCTTCACTGTCGAGCGCCTTGGTGTCGATGCCGATCGAGGTCAGGTACTTTGCGTTGCCGAGCACGATGCTCTTGCCATCGATCTTGCCCGTCGCACCCTTGCCCGTCGGCGAATCGAACTCTTCGACCTGACCGAGCGCGAGCTGCTTCTCCTTCGCCGCGCGCATGATGGCGTCGGCGAGCGGATGCTCGCTGGCGCGTTCGACGCTCGCCGCAAGTCGAAGGATGTCATTCTCGGCAAGACCTGATGCCGGCACGATCGCCACCACCTTGGGCTTCCCCTCGGTCAGCGTGCCCGTCTTGTCGACTACCAGCGTGTCGATCTTCTCCATCCGCTCCAGCGCCTCGGCGTTCTTGATCAGGACGCCGGCCTGCGCGCCGCGGCCGACGCCGACCATGATCGACATCGGGGTCGCGAGGCCCAGCGCGCAGGGGCAGGCGATGATCAGCACGCTCACGGCAGCAACGAGACCAAAGGCCAGTCGCGGCTCCGGCCCGAACCAGGCCCACGCCACGAAGGCAGCGATGGCGACGGCGATCACCGTCGGCACGAACCAGCCGGCGACTTGGTCGGCCAAGCGCTGGATCGGCGCGCGCGAGCGCTGCGCATCCGCGACCATCTGCACGATCTGCGACAGCAGCGTTTCGCGGCCGACCTTGTCGGCGCGCATGATGAAGCTGCCCGATTGATTGAGCGTGCCGGCGATGACCTTGGCGTCGACCTCCTTGGTGACGGGCATGGATTCGCCTGTTACGAGGGATTCATCGAGCGACGAGCGTCCTTCCAGGATGATGCCGTCGACCGGCACTTTCTCGCCGGGACGAACACGCAGGCGATCGCCGGCATGCAGCGTGTCGATCTCGACCTCATGCTCGCTGCCGTCAGCATCGACGCGCCGCGCGGTCCTGGGTGCGAGCTGCAGCAGCGCCTTGATCGCGCCAGATGTCGCGTCGCGGGCGCGCAGCTCCAGCACCTGGCCGAGCAGCACAAGGACGGTGATGACGGCGGCTGCTTCGAAATAGACAGCGACGGCGCCCCCATGGCCGCGGAAGGTGTCGGGGAAAATCTGCGGCGCGATGGTGCCGAGCAGGCTGTAGACATAAGCAACGCCGGTGCCCATCGCGATCAGCGTGAACATGTTGAGATTGCGCGTGAGCAGCGACTGCCAGCCGCGGACGAAGAACGGCCAGCCGGCCCAAACCACAACGGGGGTGGCGAAGACGAGCTGGATCCAGTTCGATATCGTCGGGTCGATCCAGTTGTGCGGACCGGCGAGATGGCCGCCCATCTCCAGCACCACGGGCGGCAGCGCGAGCGCGCCGCCGATCCAGAAGCGCCGCGTCATGTCGGCCAGCTCAGGATTGGGTCCGGTCTCCAGACTCGCGACCTCCGGCTCCAGCGCCATGCCGCAGATCGGGCAGCTGCCCGGTCCGACCTGGCGAATCTCCGGATGCATCGGGCAGGTGTAGATGGTCCCTTCAGGCATCTCCGTCTCGGGCGCTTTCTCCTTCGCAAGATATTTTGCGGGATCGGCAGCGAATTTGGTGCGACAGCCGGCCGAGCAGAAATGGAAGGTCTCGCCGTTGTGCTCGAAGCGGTGCTTGGAGGTCGCGGGATCGACGCTCATGCCACAGACGGGATCGAGGACCTTGGCGGAAGCGCCGCCGTGATCATGATGATGGGCATGGTCGGCGTGATCGCCGTGCCCGCCGCAGCAGGACGAAGCCGCGGGCTGGGGAGCAGGCCCGGTCGCCTTTGCGGAACAGCCGCAGCCGGATTGTGTGTTCCGGTCGTGATGATGCCTGTGATCCGCGTCGCTCATTCCTGCACTCCGGCGTTGAAACCTATACCCGGTAGGGGTATATAGGCCCCATGCGCAAGGACATCAAGGCATCTGTTGGAAAACGCCTCGGCCGGATCGAAGGCCAGGTTCGCGGCCTCTCGAAAATGGTAGAGGAAGACCGCTACTGCATCGACATCGTCACGCAGATCTCGGCGGTGCGCGCCGCGCTGCGCCGGGTCGAGGAAGAGGTCTTGAAGGATCACGTCGCGCATTGCGTCGAGCACGCGATTGCGAGCGGCGACAAGGCGGATCAGCGCGAGAAGATCGCGGAGCTGATGGCGGTGATCGGGCGGGCGGAGCGGTAGGGGAGGCTGTCTCGACGGTGGTGACGGGACGACAACGGATTATGCCGCCCGCTCTCTCGTGCGACCACGGCGTCTAGGCCGATACGCAGCGATCCTCTGTAGCAGCGGAAACCGCGCGGGGACTGGATCGGCGCTCACTTGCTCAGTCGAAACTTCAACCTGCGCTTCTTCGTCAACCGCTTCAGGAACGAGCGGCGGCGCACGGAGCGCTTCTGGAAACACACCGAATGAGCCCGCTACCTCCTCGAGCGGCTTTTGCTTGTCGGCCCAGTGCAGGGCTGTGTAGTCGAAGCCGTGCACGATGGTGGGTTTGACCACTTCGAAATAGGGCGAGATGTCGAAGTCGCGGGGCATGTAGAGCGAGGAATCGCGGATGTGCAGGATCTCGCGGCGGGCGGCGCGGCTGCCGGCCTTGGTGATCTTCGGCAGGATCGGATAGCGCACGGCGTCGAAAGCCTGCGCGATCAGCGCCGAGCAGATGATCTTGGTCGGATCGCCCGAGCCGAGCGCGATCATGCGCCGTCGCCAGCGCTGTGGCACCGGCAGCGGGAACAGGAAACGCATCAGGTCCAGGATGTTCTTGGTGTCGTAGCCGAAGCCGATGCGGTTGATCGCATAGCGGCAGACCGTGTTGCGGTCCTCGTAGGACAGCCCGACGGGACGGCAGAGGCGGGTATGATAGGGGAAATATTTCGACAGCGGCGCCGAGGTGACGCCCTCACCGATATTGGCCTCGATCAGCACATGCGGTTCGCCGTCGGGCTCGACCGCACCTTCGACCGGGCCGACATAGAGCGCGGCGTGCGACCAGGTCGACTGCGTCAGATATTTGATGATGCCGGAGATGCGATTGTTGCCCTCGACCAGCATGACGTCGCCGGGCTGGATCACGCCGCGCAGATGCTCAGGGTCGCTGGGCGTGAACGGCTCATAGCCGGGCACCTCTTTCGAGAGGTACGCGGCTATCACCTTTCCGACTGAATCTAGGACCGTCCCCATGAACTCCCCCGGGCCTTTCTGGCCGTCTTTTTCTTTACATCTGTATCATGGTCGAAACCTGTTGCAATTCGGTTCATGGCTCTGTGAGGTCAAGCACGATTGATTCACCATGATGGTTGCTGCGCAACATCAGATGCGGCAAGGTTCGCGGGCTGTTCCCGTTCGTCGCAAGTCTCCGGAAACCATGACATGACAATCACGCGCCGCAGCTTCCTATCGGCGTCGGTGGCCTTTGCCGCAGCGCCGGTCCTGCGCGCAACGGCCGCGCCCTTGCCACGTGAGGCTGACATTGTCGTGATCGGCGCGGGTGCGGCCGGCATCGCTGCAGCGCGGCGCATCATGGCCGCCAATCGCAAAGTCGTGGTGGTGGAAGCGGCGTCGCAGGTCGGTGGGCGCTGCATCACGGACAGCGCCACCTTCGACGTGCCGTTCGATCGCGGCGCGCGCTGGATGCACAATCCCGACACCAATCCGATGATTCGGCTCGCGCGCAGCGCCGGGCTCGATGTTTCTCCCGCGCCGTCGGGCCAGAAGATGCGCATCGGCCGCCGCAATGCGCGCGCGGGCGAGACCGAGGAGTTTCTGGCGGCGCTGGTGCGCGCCAACAGGGCCATCGACGAGGCCGCGCGCGGCAAGCTCGATACGTCCTGTGCGTCGGTACTGCCGAAGGATCTCGGCGACTGGGCAGGCGCGGCGGAGTTCTTGCTCGGCGCGGGCTTTGCCGGCAAGGATTTGAAGGAGCTGTCGGCGATCGACAAGGCGCGCGCGCAGGACCGCAACGCCCCGATCGCCTGTCGTCAGGGCCTGGGCACCCTGATCGCCAAGCTCGGTGAGCAGGTGCCCACAGTGCTTTCGACGCCGGCCAGCCGGATCGTCTGGAGCAATCGCGATGTCAGCGTGGAGACGCAAGCCGGCAAGATCGCCGCGCGCGCCGCCATCGTCACGGTTTCGACCAACGTGCTCATGTCGGGTGCGTTCAAGTTCGCGCCTGATATCCCCAAGCGCACGCTGGATGCGGCGTCCAAGCTCACGCTCGGCAGCTACGATCACATCGTGGTGCAATTGCCGGGCAATCCGCTCGGGCTGTCGCGCGACGACATCCTGATCGAGCAAAGCAACTCCACGCGCACCGCACTGATGTATGCCAATATCGGCGGCTCTTCGCTGTGCTCGATCGACGTCGGCGGCTCGTTCGGCCGCGATCTCTCGGCGCAGGGCGAGAGCGCGATGACGGCGTTTGCGAAGGAATGGATCTCAAAACTGTTCGGCAGCGAAGCGGCGGCCGCCGTGCAGAAGACCGTCGCGACGCGTTGGAACGCTTCGCCCTACGTCATGGGCGCGATGTCGGCGGCCTCGCCCGGCGGCCAGCTCTCGCGAAAGATCTTGACCGAGCCGATCGGCAATGTGTTCCTCGCCGGCGAAGCCACGCATGAGACGTTGTGGGGCACCGTCGACGGCGCCTGGGACAGCGGCGAGCGCGCCGCGGACGCCGCGCTCCGCAAGATCGGCGCGCTGAAGGACGAGCCGGCCGATGTGCCGACGCAATCGACGAAGCGGCGGCGCGCGCCGCGGCGGTAGGCGATTAGCGCAACACCTTGTCCAGCACCGGCAGCCCCGTGATTACCGCGATCGCGATCAAGGCGTAGCAGATTCTGCGAAACACAATCTCACTCGCGCGGCCGAACAGCGAGGCGCCGAAAGCGACGCCGATGGCATAGACCGGGCCGACGATCAGCGAAAGCACGAGCGATTCGCGCGAGATCAGGCCTGATGTGGCATAGCTGACCATCGAGAAGAAATCCGAGGCGCCGAAGAACAGCAGGATGTTGGCGCGTGCCACGATCGAGGGAATGGGCCGGCCGAGCCAGTAGCCGACGATCGGCGGGCCGCCGGTCTGCGCCAGGCCGCTACAGAAGCCGGAGAGACCGCCGATGCCGACCGAGAGCCAGGCGTGGTCCTTGCCGCGGTAGCGCCAGCCCGACAGCAACAGAAGCAGCAGCGCGGTGACGAAGCAGGAGATGATCCAGCGCGTGGTGACGGGCTCGAGCACGCTGAGGAAATAGGTGCCGATGGGTACGCCGACCAGCGCGCCGAGCACGATCACGGCGGTCGCCTTGCGATCCGCCTTCCGCCAGGCGTCAGGCAGCAGCGGCGCGGCGGCAACGAAGTCGATGACGAGAAGAAGTGCCGCCACAAGCCGCGGGGCTGCGATGCTGCTCGCGAGCGGCATGAAGATCAGCGCCGAGCCGAAACCCGAGAAGCCGCGCGCGGTGCCCGAAACGAAAGCGACGGCGCAAAGCGCCATCGCGATGGTGAGACTGACGTCCTTCGGGAGGAAGTCGGTGATACTCATGCCCTGTCATTCCAGGGCGTCACGCCCTCAACGTACCGCCGGTCTTCTTCGTGACCTCCGCCACGATCTTCGCGGCAACGGCTTCGATCTCCTGATCGGTCAGCGTCTTCTCGCGCGGCTGGATGGTCACCGCGATGCCAACGGACTTCTTGCCGTCGTCCATGCCCTTGCCCTCGTAGACGTCGAAGACGTTCACGCCGGTGATCAGCTTCTTGTCGACGCCTTGCGCGGTGCGGACGATGTCGCCAGCCTTGACGGTGCGGTCGACGATGAAAGCGAAGTCGCGCGACACGGGCTGGAATGCCGAGAGCTCGATCAGCGGCTTGGCGCGGGTCGGTTTCTTCTTGGCTTCCGGGATGCGGTCGAGGATCACCTCGAACACCACGAGCGGGCCGTCGGCGCCGAGCGCTTCCAGCGCACGCGGATGCATCTCGCCGAAATATCCGAGCACGTTCTGCGGCCCGATCTGGATCGTGCCGGAGCGGCCCGGATGCAGCCAGGCGGGACCGCCGGCGACGATCTGCAGTGCCTGCATCGGCGCGCCGGCCGCAGCCAGCACGGCGAGCGCATCGGCCTTGGCGTCGAACACGTCAGCCTGCGCCGAGCCCGACCAGTGCCGTCCCAGCCCTTCCGATGACGCAAGGCCGCGGCGCACGCCGCTCGCCGCCATGAACTGATCCTGCGGGCGATCGCCCCTGAACAATTGCCCGACCTCGAACAGCACGACGTCGCCATAGCCGCGGTCGGCATTGGCTTGTGCGGCCGCGACCAGACCCGGCAGCAGGCTCGGCCGCATGTCGGAGAGGTCAGCGGCGATCGGGTTCGCCACTTCCAGCTCGCGCTGGCCGCCGCCGAACAATTGTGCCGCAGTCTTCGTGATGAACGACCACGTCACCGCCTCGGTCATGCCGCGGCTCGCCAGTGCGCGCCGGGCGCGGCGGGTGCGCAGCTGCAGCGGCGTCAGCACCGATTTGCGCGCGTCCTCACCGCGCTCGAACGGCGTCATGGGCACCTTGTCGACGCCGTAGATGCGGACGACTTCCTCGACAATATCGGCCTTGCCATGCACGTCGGAGCGCCATGAGGGCACCGCGACCTTCACGACCGGGCCGGGCCCCGCCATCATGAAGCCGAGATGGGTCAGGATGCGCTTCATCTCCGGCATCGGCACCTCGATGCCGGAGAGCCGCTTCACCTCGGTGACAGGGAAATCGATGATGCGGTCATCGCCGAAGGTCTTGCCGACCACGACGTTCTCCGACGGCGTGCCGCCGCACATCTCCATCACCAGCTTGGTGGCAAGCTCGAGCCCGGGCACCATGAAGGCCGGATCGACACCGCGCTCGAAACGGTAGCGCGCATCGGAGTTGATCCCGAGCTTGCGGCCGGTCTGAGCGATATTGATCTCGTTCCAGAGCGCCGACTCGATCAGCACGTCAGTGGTGGTCTCGTCGCAGCCCGAGGCCTCGCCGCCCATGATGCCGGCGAGCGATTCGACGCCGTGCTCGTCCGCGATCACGCAGATCGAGGGATCGAGATTGTAGGTGCGGCCGTCGAGCGCGAGCAGCGTTTCGCCGTCGCGGGCGTGCCGCACGACGAGGTTGCCCTTCACTTTCTTGGCGTCGAACACGTGCAGCGGGCGCGCGCGGTCGTAGGTCATGAAGTTGGTGATGTCGACCAGCGCATTGATCGGGCGCAGACCGATCGCGGTCAGCCGCTTCTGCAGCCATTCCGGCGACGGCCCGTTCTTCACGCCGCGCACGAGACGGAGCGCAAAACCCGGGCATAGATTGGCGTCCTCGACCGTGACCTTCACGGGACAAGGGAATTCGCCCTTGATCGGCTTTATGCCGGGGTCCTTGAATTTGCCCATATCGGCAGCCGCGAGATCCCGCGCGATGCCGTGCACGCCGGTGCAGTCCTGCCGATTCGGCGTCAGGTTGATCTCGATCACGGGATCGCCGAGCGCGGCCCATTCGGCGTAACCAGCGCCGACAGGCGCGTCGGCCGGCAGCTCCATGATGCCGTCATGATCGTTGGAGATCTGCAGCTCGGCCGCCGAGCACAGCATGCCGCGACTCTCGACGCCGCGGATCGTGCCGACACCAAGCGTGATGTCCTTGCCGGGAATGTAGGTGCCGGGCGGTGAGAACACGCTGACAAGCCCGGCGCGCGCATTCGGCGCACCGCACACCACCTGCACCGGCGCGCCACCGTCCCCGGTGTCGACCATGCAGACGCGTAGGCGATCGGCATTGGGATGCTGCTCGGCCGAGATCACCTTCGCGATGGTGAACGGCTTGAGCGCCTTCGCCTTGTCCTCGATGTTCTCGACCTCGAGCCCGATCATGGTGAGCTTGTCGGCGAGCTTATCCAGCGACTCGTCGGTGTCGAGATGATCCTTCAGCCAGGAGAGGGTGAATTTCACGAGCTCAGCCCTCCCGCGAGTGTCGGCACTTCGAGCGGCTTGAAGCCGTAATGGCTCAGCCAGCGGACGTCGCTGTCGAACAGCTGGCGGAGATCGGCGATGCCGTATTTCAGCATGGCGATGCGGTCGATGCCCATGCCCCAGGCAAAGCCCTGGTACTCGTCGGGATCGATGCCGCAGGCGCGCAGCACGTTCGGATGCACCATGCCGCAGCCGAGAATCTCGAGCCAGTCCTCGCCCTCGCCGAAGCGGATCTCGCCCTTGTCGCGGCGGCACTGGATGTCGACTTCCAGCGACGGCTCGGTGAACGGGAAGAACGAGGGACGAAAGCGCATGTTGATGTGGTCGACCTCGAAGAACGCCTTGCAGAACTCGTGCAGGATCCATTTGAGGTGGCCGAGATGCGAATGCTTGTCGATGACGAGGCCTTCGACCTGGTGGAATTGCGGCGTGTGGGTCGCATCCGAATCGATGCGATACGTGCGGCCCGGGCAGATCACGCGGATCGGCGGCTTCTGGCTCAGCATCGTGCGCACCTGCACCGGCGAGGTGTGGGTTCTAAGCAGCATGCGTGAGCCGTCCTCCTTCGGATGGAAGAAGAACGTGTCGTGCATCTCGCGCGCCGGATGGCCTTCCGGGAAATTCAGCTTGGTGAAGTTGTAGTCATCGGTCTCGATGTCTGGACCTTCGGCGACCGAGAAACCCATGTCGGCGAAGATCGTGGTCAGCTCGTCCCAGACCTGGCTGAGCGGATGGATGCGGCCGGCCTCAGCCTGAGCATCGCGCAGCGGCTGCGTGACGTCGACGGTCTCGGATGCGAGCCGCGCATCGAGCGCCGCGGACTTCAGCACGTCGCGCCGTGCGGCGAGCGCCTCGGTGACCTTGTCCTTGGCCTGGTTGATCGCCGCGCCTTGCGTCTTGCGCTCGTCGGGCGACATCTTGCCGAGCGTGGCCAGCAGCGCCGAAATCGAGCCCTTCTTGCCGAGGGCTGCGACGCGCACCGCTTCGAGCGCGGCTTCATCGCCGGCGGCGGCGATCTGGTCGAGGATGGATGTTTCAAGCGTTGCGAGGTCGGACACAGTCAAATCCTTGCTGCCAAATTCGGCTGGGTTGTCGCCGCCCGAAGGGCGTAACGTCAAGCAAAAAGCCGGTCATTTCGTGCTCTGAGCGGCTGGGTTGAACCTCGCGCGGGGACCCGGCACCAAGACAGGATACGAGGAGACCCTTGCGATGCTTTCGAAATGCTCTTTGGCCGTCTTGGCCGTCGTTCTGTCGGTCGCCGCCACGCCTGCGCGCGCCATGGTCTGCATGGACACATCCATGACGCTGGACGAGGTCGTCGACACCATCGGCAGCCAGAAGGGCTGCGAAAGCGCGATGAAGGTCTTCAAGGATTGCGAGCTGACCGCGAGCGGCGACGTCCAACTCGGCGCTGCCGTCGAAAAGAAGTGTGAGGCGGACTTCAAGCCCGGCCTCAGTGCCGCGCAGACACAGGCCTACAAGCGCGAGATGCACGCGTGCGACATCAAGTACCGGAACAAGTCCGGCACCATGTATCTCTCGTTCACGGCATTCTGCCGGGCGGAGGTCGCCCAGCGTTACTCTGAGCGCGCGCTGAAGGCTGCGGGCCAGAAGACCCGCTAGCGCAGGCCTTATCAGGCCGCGAGCGCAGCCTTGGCCTTCTCGGCGATCGCCTGGAACGCCGCGGGCTCGCTGATCGCGAGATCCGACAGTACCTTGCGGTCCACGGTGATCCCGGACTTGGCCATACCGTCGATAAATCGGCTGTAGGTCAGACCGAACGGACGAACCGCAGCATTGATGCGCTGGATCCAGAGCGCGCGGAAGGTGCGCTTCTTGCGCTTGCGGTCACGGAAGGCGTACTGCTGGGCCTTCTCCACGGCCGGCTTGGCGGCGCGGATGGTGTTCTTGCGGCGGCCATAGAAGCCCTTGGCGGCCTTGTAGACTTTCTTGTGCTTGGCGTGGGCGGTCACACCGCGTTTGACGCGAGACATGACAAAAATCCTTCAGAGATGACTTTGTTTTCGGATCGCCGCGAACGACGCGGCGGAGATGGCAATGATCTTCGACGTCCTTGGACGCGATCAGGCGTTCGGCAAGAAGTACTTCTTGACGTTATCGCCGTCGGTCTTGAACAGCACGCTGGTGCCGCGAAGCTGACGGATCTGCTTCTTCGTCCGCTTGATCATGCCGTGACGCTTGCCGCGGTGGGCGAACATCACTTTGCCGGTGGCAGTCACCTTGAAGCGCTTTTTAGCGCCCGATTTGGTCTTCAGCTTGGGCATTTGGCTCTCCTAATGGCCAAGGAAATCCGCCCGCGAAGGCGGCTTGGCCGTCAAAAATGCTCGTTAGAGCGTTGAGTGTGCTCAGGTTTTTGCGACAAAGCGCGAAACCCGCACGAAACACCGCCACGGCAGCCCTAAATCAGCCGGGCGATGAAGGCCGGGCTTATGACAGAGAACGGGCGAATTGGCAACGATGAACCGTTGCAGCCTGGCCGCCGACTATTCGGGATTGATACTCTCATTTCCTAGCCGCATCGCCCGGAGCAGGACCAAAATGGCCTATTTTTCCCAGTCGATTTTGTCTGTTGTCACTCGTCCGCGCAGTCTTGTGCTCTTCGCCACTTTTGCCACGGCCGCCGTTCCGTCGGCTGCCGATGCCCGCATCGGTGGCTATGACGGCGTCTGGAATGTCACCTTCGCCACCACCCGGGGCGCCTGCAGCTCGGGCTACAGCGTCCCCTTCACCGTCACAGGCAATCGGGTGTCGTCGGCCGGCGGCGGCCGGGTCTCCGGCACTGTCAATCGCGGCGGCGCCGTCGCGGTCCAGGTGTCGGTCGGCGCCTCCCACGCCAGCGGCGGCGGCCGGCTCGGCGGCGCAGCCGGGGCTGGCTCGTGGAAGGGTGTCATTTCCGGCGACCAGTGCAGCGGCACATGGCAGGCTTCGCGAACCTGAAAAAACGGCCCGCCGGAGATCCGGACGGGCCGTTGAAATTTCGGCTCTTGCGCGCCGGCGTCAGCGAGGCGCCAGCACCATGACAACCTGACGGCCTTCGAACCGGGCGTCCTGCTCGACCTTGGCGAGCTCGGCGACGTCGGTCTTGATCTTGTCCAGCAGCTTGGTGCCGATCTCCTGGTGCGCCATTTCGCGGCCGCGATAACGCAGGGTGATCTTGACCTTGTCGCCCTCTTCGAAGAACCGCAGCATCGCGCGCATCTTCACGTCGTAATCGTGATCGTCGATCATCGGGCGGAGCTTGATCTCCTTGATCTCGACGGTCTTCTGACGTTTGCGGGCTTCGGCGGCTTTCTTCTGGGCGGAATACTTATACTTCCCGTAGTCCATGATCTTGCAGACGGGAGGGCTGACATTTGGCGAGATCTCGACCAGATCCATGCCGGCTTCCTGGGCCATCTTGATGGCAAGCATCGTCTCGACGGTGCCTTTGTTGTCACCGGTCTGATCGATCAGCTGGATCTGCGCATTGCGAATATCATCATTGATGCGCGGCCCGTCTTTGGCGGCAGGGGCTGGGGCTCTATTGGGACGGCGAATGGGTGGTTCTCCAAAGCTGTGAAAGGAAGCGCCTATTTTGCAGGAAGATGCGTTTGCCGGCAAGCAAGTCGCCCGTGTGAGAGCGAAAAACCCTCAAATGCGAGGCATTTTGGTCACGCCCATCGGCACGGTGCACGACATAGACACCTTGCCCCTGTTCCGCAAGCGTCCCAAAGGGACAATACCAAGATAGGGTTGCCTCGCGGAATGCGCCTCAGGACCTCAAACCTCACAACAAGAGTAAACGTTCCATGACCCCAGCAATTCCCGATGCCGTGCTCGACTTCATCGATGTTGGCGAGGGTCCCTCAGCGCGCCGGATCGCGGTTCGCCATCGCGCCGGCCAAGGGGCTGGTCAAGGGCCCGGCGTCGTCTGGCTCGGCGGCTTCAAGTCGGACATGCAGGGCGGCAAGGCGGTGGCGCTGGACGGCTGGGCCGGCGAGCATGGCCGCGCCGCCGTGAGGTTCGACTATTCCGGTCATGGCGAATCCAGCGGTGATTTCGCCGATGGAACCATCGGCAGTTGGCTCGAGGACAGCGTCGCGGTGTTCGAGCGCTTCTGCACCGGCCCGCAAATCCTGATCGGCTCTTCCATGGGCGGCTGGATGGCGCTGCTGCTCGCGCGCGAGATCAAGAAGCGTTCCGGCAAGGCCTCGCTGGCGGGCCTGGTGCTGATCGCACCGGCGCCCGACTTCACCGAGGAACTGATGTGGAAGAATTTCTCGCCCGAGGTGAAGCAGGAAATCGAGACCAAGGGCTTTTGGCTCAGGCCGTCCGAATATGGCGACGGCACGCCCTATCCGATCACGCGCAAGCTGATCGAGGAGGGACGCAACCATCTCGTGCTCGGCAGCGCCATCGATCTCGGCTGTCCGGTCCGCATCCTGCAGGGGGCGAAGGATCCTGATGTGCCGTGGCAGCACGCGTTTGCTTTGACCCACCGCCTGCCGGCCGACGACGTCGTGCTGACCCTGATCCAGGATGGCGATCACCGCCTGTCCCGCCCGCAAGACATCGCGCGCATTCTTGCCGCGGTGGCGGAGATCGGGTGAGGTGTTGCGCAGCACTCGGTGTCATCGCCCGCGAAGCCGGGCATGACCGAGAATGGGGAAGGAGAATCGCCAATGACCACCACCGCCATGCTGCGCGCCTTCTGCGACGCCGTCGAACAGCGCAACGGTGATGCCTTCGCTAACCTCTTCACCGAAGACGGCATCTATCACGACGTGTTCTACGGTGCCTTTGCAGGGCGCGAAAAAATCGCGGCGATGATCGACGACTGGTTCTATCGCACGGCGACGGATTTTCGCTGGGACATGCACGACCCCGTGTCGGACGGCACCACGCTCTATGCGCGCTACACTTTCAGCTACAAATCGACTCTGCCGGACGCGAACGGCGCGCGGGCAATGTTCGAGGGCGTCGCGATCATGACGCTGAAGGGCGGCAAGATCGTGAGCTATCACGAGGTCGCCAACACCGCGCCCGCCTTCGTCGATCTGAAGTTTGCACCCGAGCGCATTGCGAAGATCGTCGGCAAGCAGGGCGCGGAGCTGAAGGCGCGGCCGGAGATGCAAAGGCATTTGGAATGATGGCTAGGGCGGCGGCACCTTCGCCATCGGCTTGCGCTGCGCCAGTGCAGCGACCGTCGCGGTGCCGATCGGGCCTTGCTCGTCATAGAGCCAGCATTCGCCGATCGCGACGCCATCAGTCGCCTGGTGGTTCACCACCTCGAAGCCGATCCAGTTCGTCACCGGCAGGCGGTGCAGATAGATCGTGACGTCGCTGTTGATGTAGCCGAGCCCCTTGTCGCCGGCATTGGCAAAGGGGCTCGCGAAATCAGCGCCCGTGGCAACATGCACGAATGGTGTCATCGGCACGCCAGCAACCAGCTCGCGCACCTCGCTCATCCAGAGCCGGCGCGCTCCCAGCGAGCCCATATGGCCGACAATGGGCCGCGTCGTCCATTTGCCGTTCATGCCGAGCCTGGGATCGGTGGGCTTTGGAATGTCCGACGGCTTCGGCACGTCCCAGTTCGGCGGCGACCAGACATTGCCGTCCGGATTCTGCGTCTTTCGCAGCAGCTGGCACGAGGCGCGCGCCATGCTGACGCCGCCGGAAATGAACTCCGCCTCGACCACGCGGATGCGCAGCCCATCACGGACGAGCCGCGTCGTCACTTCAATCGGCTTGTCGATGGTCGGCAGCCGAAACATGTCCACAGTCAAGCGCGCCGGCACGAATTCAGGGCCGGAATGGCGCTCCTCGATGGCAAAGCCGAGCAGACCGATAATGACGCGTCCGTGCAGCGATTTCGGGTCCCAGGGGCCGTTGGCCACTTCCGTCGGATGGAATGTATCGCCGTCGCGGGTGAAGAAAGGCATGTTTGTTGTCATGGCGCGCGACTTTGCGGGAACGCGCAGGGAAATCAAGTCTGGGAAGCAGCTCGCCATTCCTCGCAGACGCTCTCGTCGCGCTCATTCGCGAGAGCAGTTGCCCTTGCTTCCGCGAAATCATTCGGTGGCAGCAACTGCCCCGACGCCCATACCGCAGCGCCACGCACCAACGGGCTCGCATCGCCAAGCAATCGCCGCGCTTCCGCCGCCAACGCAACTTCCCCGGAGTTGCCAATCGCGATCAGCACATTGCGCAAGAAGCGATCGCGCCCAATCCGCTTCACCGGTGACTTCGTGAACAGCGCCCGAAACGCCACGTCGTCGAGCCGTGAAAGTTCAGCAAGACCGGGCGCACGCAACTCATCCCGCGCGGCGAGTCTTGCTTCGCGCCCCTCTTGCGCGAACTTGTTCCAGGGACACGCCGCAAGGCAATCATCACAGCCATAGATGCGATTGCCGATGGCCTCGCGAAACTCCTGCGGGATGGGCCCCTTGTTCTCGATGGTCAGATACGAGATGCAGCGCCGCGCATCGAGCTTGTAAGGCGCGGGAAACGCGGCGGTCGGGCAGATGTCGAGGCACGCCTGGCACGAGCCGCAATGATCGATCTCGGCGGAATCGCGCGGCAGTTCGAGCGTGGTGTAGATCGCGCCGAGAAACAGCCATGAGCCGAATTCGCGTGAGACGAGATTGGTGTGCTTGCCCTGCCAGCCCAGATGCGCAGCTTGCGCCAGTGGCTTCTCCATCACCGCGGCGGTGTCGACGAACACCTTGACCTCGCTCGGCGCAGTCGCGACCAGCCAGCGCGCCAGCGCCTTCAGCCGCTTTTTGATGAGGTCGTGATAATCGTCGCCCTGCGCATAGACCGAGATCGCGGCGTGCGTGCGCTGCTTCAGGATCGCGAGCGGATCCTGGTCGGGGCCGTAATTGACGCCGAGCATGATCACGCTGCGCACGTCGGCCCACAGCCCGCGCGGATCGACGCGCCGCTCCGGCTGGTTCGCGAGCCAGTCCATGTCGCCATGGCCGCCGGCAGCGATGAATTCGAGAAAATGCGCGCCGGCCTTCTCGATCGTGCCTGGCTCGGTGATGCCGATACAGTCGAAGCCGAGCGCGCGCGCCTCGCGCGTCAGCGCCGCCTTCAGTTCAGTCGGATCGGTCGTCAGAAATCCAGGTCCACGTAGGTCCGCGACGCCGGCACGCCGGCCAGCCATTCGCTCAGCAGCGGGCGGAACGACGGGCGGGATTTCACCCGCGCGTACCACGCCTTTGCTGCGTCGTCCTCGCTCCATGGCACGTCGCCGAGATAGTCGATCGCCGAGAGGTGCGCCGCGGCGGCGAGATCCGCGTAAGTGAGCCGGTCGCCCGCGAGGAAGTTACGCGTCTGCGCAAGCCAGCCGATATAGGCCAGATGATAGCGCACATTGGCCTTGGCTGCGCGCATCACGTCGGCCGAAGGCGGGCCGCCGCCATTGTCCTCGCTCATGAAGCGCTTGTAGATCCGCTCGGTGACGAGCGGGTGCGAGACTTCCTCGAAGAACTTTTCGTTGAACCACGCCATCAGCCGGCGCACCTCGACGCGCTCGGCGATCGTCTCAGGCATCAGGCGCTTGGATCCCATCTCGGCGCCATAGGCCTCGTCGAGATACTCCGCGATGATGGCCGCACCCGGGATCGGCGGCTGCTCGTCGTCCACCAGGACAGGCGTCGTGCCCGCCGCGTTGAGCAGCAGAAATGCCTCGCGCCGTTCCCAACTGCGCTCCTCGGCGAGCTTCAGTTCGAGCCCGTATTCGCCCGCGATCAGGCGGATGAAGCGCGAATGCGGGCAGAACGGATGATGAAACAGCGTAAACATGAATCCTTTGACTATTTGATGGTGCTTAAGAATCCATCAATGTTTGTGCGGCGCCACACTAGTCCTTCAAATCAGCGAGGCAAGGGCGCGTTAGCGCATTTTGCGATTGCGAGCGAGGGGCGAATAGGCGAGAAGAGCCCCGCTTTTCCAGCGGAAATGGACCGTAAATATGTCAGATGCAATACGGGCAGTGATCCTCGGCATCATCGAGGGTGTGACCGAGTTCCTTCCCGTGTCCTCGACCGGCCACCTGCTGCTGGCCGAGCGCTTCTTCGGCCTCGGCGAGGGTGCGTTCTGGGATTCGTTTACGGTTCTGATCCAGCTAGGTGCGATCCTCGCGATCGTCGGCCTCTACTTCAAGAAGCTGTGGGACGTCGCAATCGGCATGTTTACGGGCGATGCCTATGCGCGCCGCTTCGTGATCGGCGTGCTGGTGGCGTTCCTGCCCGCCGTTGTCGTCGGCCTCATCGCCGGCAAATATATCAAGAGCATGTTGTTCAATCCGTGGGTGGTGTGCTTCTCTCTGATCGTCGGCGGCGCCATCCTGCTCTGGGTCGACAGGCTCGATCTCAAGCCGCGCGAGCATGACGCCACCAAGTTTCCGCTGCTGACGTATCTCTATATCGGCATCGCGCAGTGCGTGGCGATGATCCCGGGCGTGTCGCGCTCCGGCGCCAGCATCGTCGCCGCGATGCTTCTAGGCGCGGACAAGCGGGCGGCGGCGGAGTTCTCGTTCTTTCTCGCCATCCCCACCATGATCGGCGCGTTCGCCTATGATTTCTACAAGAGCCGCGCCGAGATGACGATGGACCACATGGGTATCGTCGCGATCGGTTTCGTGGTGTCGTTCATCACCGCGATCATCGTGGTGAAGAGTTTCCTGGAATACGTCACCCGCCACGGCTTCGTGGTCTTCGCCTGGTGGCGCGTCATCGTCGGTACGCTCGGCCTGATCGCGCTGGCGCTCGGCCATTAACCTTTGCTGACGGGCCTCAACGCAATATCAGCTTTTGACCGCTAGGCAGTTTCCGGAGCGGGGCGGCGCGCGCCCTGCAGCGGAGCTGTATGATGACCCTCGTCAGCGGCTGGGGGCGCTTCCCGGTCGTCGATACCGAAATGCTGCTGCCGCGGTCGTTCGAGGCCGTGGGAGAGGCTGTCGTTGCCGGCTCCGTGGCGCGGGGCAATGGCCGCGCCTATGGCGATGCCGCGATCGGTGCTGCCAGAACCATCGGGATGACAGCGTTCGACCGGGTGAGGTCGTTTGATCCGACGACGGGCCGCATTCGGCTCGAAGCCGGCGTGCTGCTGTCCGACTTGATCGATACCTTTGGCCCGCGCGGCTTCCTGCCCTTCGTGGTGCCGGGCACGCGCTTCGTCTCGGTCGGCGGTGCCATCGCTGCCGACGTGCACGGCAAGAATCACCATTGCGAAGGCGGTTTCGGTCGCTATGTCGACAGCATTCTGCTGCGCACCGGGCAAGGCGAGACCATCGAAGTCTCGCGCGAGCAGAATTCCGACGCCTTCTTTGCGACCGTCGGCGGCATGGGCCTCACTGGCGTGATTCTCGAAGCGACGATGCGGCTGCGCTCTGTCGAGACCGGCTGGATCCGCGAGCGGGTGATCTCCGCGTCCGATCTTGATGCCGCCATGCGTGCGCTCGAGGCCGGCGATTCCGCGACCTATTCGGTGGCGTGGATCGATTGCGTGGCGCGTGGGCGTAACCTTGGCCGCTCGTTGATCTATCTCGGGGAGCACGCCGGCAGGGACGAGCTTGCCGAAGGCGCCGCGGTGTTTCCCGTCGGCAAGACTCCCGGGCTCGCGGTGCCCCTCGACCTGCCGTCGATCACGCTCAATCGCTACAGCATCGGCGCCTTCAACGAGCTTTATTACCGCATGGGGGCGCGGCGCGCCGGCGGCGACGATGTGGTCTCGCTCTATCCGTATTTCTTTCCGCTCGACAGTCTCAGCGACTGGAATCGCATCTATGGGCGGCGCGGCTTCCTCCAGCATCAATGCGTGATCCCCGAAGCTGGCGCGCGCGAGGTGCTCGGCGACATCCTCGATCGCGTCGCAAGGCGCGGCGATGCATCGTTCCTCGCGGTGCTGAAGAAGCTCGGTCATGGCGAGGGCCTGCTGTCGTTTCCGCTGCCTGGCTACACGCTTGCGCTGGATTTCCCCGTGAAGGGCGACATCCTGAATTTCCTCGACGAGATCGACCGCGTGGTCGTCGCCGCCGGCGGCAGGCTCTATCTGGCGAAGGATGCGCGCCAGTCGCGCGCGACGTTCGAGGCCGGCTATCCGGCGCTGCCGCGCTTCAAGGCGATCCGCAAATCGCTCGATCCTGCCTGCAGCATCCGCTCAAAATTGTCACAACGCCTGTTCGATGAGGTTTAAGCCGTGACGTCACGCATGTCAGTTCTGGTGCTCGGTGGCTCCTCCGATATCGGCCGCGCCGCCGCGCGCGCCTTTGCCAAGGCCGGCTACGATGTCGGTCTCGCAGGCCGCGATGCCGCCGCGCTCGAGCCTGACGCCGCAGACCTGCGCGCGCGCTACAACATCGAAGCGAGCACACGGACCTTCGACGTGCTCGACACCGCGTCTTTCGACGGCTTCGTCGCCGGTCTTCCTGTCTTGCCTGACGTCGTGATCTCGATCGTCGGATTGCTGGGTGTGCAGCAAAAGGCCGAGAGCGACCTCGCCCACGCCACCACGATCATGCGCTCCAACTATGAGGGACCGTCGCTGATCCTCGGCCTGTTCGCCGAAAAATTCCTGAGCCGCGGCAATGGCACCGTTGTCGGCGTCTCGTCGGTGGCGGGCGATCGCGGCCGCGCCTCGAACTATGTCTACGGCTCGGCGAAAGCGGGCTTCTCCGCCTTCCTGTCGGGCCTGCGCGCCCGCGCCAGCCGCGGCGGCGTGCATGTCGTCACCGTCAAGCCGGGCTTCGTCCGCACCAAGATGACTGAAGGCATGAAGCTGATCGGCCCGCTCACCGTCGAAGCGCCGGTGGTTGGCGATGCGATCTTCAATGCCGTCGAGAAGAAGACCGACGTCGTTTACGTCAGCGGCATCTGGCGCCTCGTGATGCTCATCATCAAGATGCTGCCGGAGGCAGTGTTCAAGAAGCTGAAGTTTTGACGACGTTGCCGCCGCGACGGAGGTCTGCTCCCTAAAAGATCCCTACACGCCCATGCGCTGGAACTGCCCCTGCGGGCGGAAGCGCCAGAGATATTGCGGGGCGATCGCTTCCAGCGAATCCGGGGTGATGCCGAGACCTTCCAGCGTCAGGCCTGCGGCCTTCGCCGCATCCGACACGACATTGTCGCGCTCGAGCAGCGTGACCTGGTCCGGCGTCAGCTTGAACGCGCCCGGCGCGAATTGCAGGAAGGCGGCCTTGAGCCGGGCAAGCCCGAACGACAGCGGCACCAGGGTGCGCTCACGATCGGTGATTGCGAGGATCGCCTCGATGATCTCGCGCATGGTCAGCACCTCAGGCCCGCCGAGCTCGTAGGTCGCGCCCGCCTTGGCCTTGCCGTCGACGGCGTCCGCGATCGCGGTGGCGACGTCGCCGACATAAACAGGCTGCATCCTGGTCGCGCCGCCGATCAGCGGCAGCACCGGCGACATCCGCGCCAACGCCGCGAAGCGGTTGGTGAACTGGTCCTCGGGGCCGAACATCACGGAGGGACGGAAGATCGTGGCCGACGGCACGGCAGCGCTGACTGCGGCCTCGCCGGCGGCCTTGGCCCTGGCGTAGTGCGAGGGCGAATCAGCGTCGGCGCCGATCGCCGAGACATGCACCAGGCTGGCGCCCGCTGCGGCCGCCGCCTTGGCGACGGTCTCGGCGCCCTTGGCCTGAACGGCGTCAAAGGTCTGGGCACCGCCTTCGGTGAGGATACCGACCAGATTGATCACGACATGCGAATCACGCACCGCCGCCTCGACCGATCCGGGGTAGCGCAAATTGGCCTGGATGGTGTGGACCTGGCCGACCTTGCCGGAGGGCTGGAGGTAGCCGGCTAGTTCCGGCCGTCGCACCGCCACCCGGATCCGGTAATCGCGCCGGCACAGCGCGCGGACGACATTCCGGCCCAAAAACCCCGATCCGCCGAAAACCGTGACGAGAGTTTCCAGATTCGATGCCATGGGGTCCATTCCTGCGGAAGAGTGCGAGATATCAGGCTTGTATCGGGGCGGTGTGCGATGCGCAATCGGCATCCAGAACCATGAATTGACAACGGCGTCACCGAACCGTAGTAACCGCCTCCGTGCCCCAAACGGCATGCCCAGGTGGTGGAATTGGTAGACGCGCTGGCTTCAGGTGCCAGTGGCTTAACGGCCGTGAAGGTTCGAGTCCTTTCCTGGGCACCATCGTCCCGCGATGTTGTTGACTTCGCTGAAGTCCCGACCGTCTCAACCGGTGCACAGAGACGAAACAAGTGTTTCTGCGAATGGTCTCCCCTATCCGCCGCGACGGCTCCTTTTTCATTACCACCGAAAGCGCGCCCCCGCTGACCTGACCGACAAGACGGCGGGCTTAGTGCTTCGGCGGCGCATGTGGTGGTCGCTTCGGGACTGTCCCCGCCGCTTGAGCCACATGCAAATCATCGCTGATCCTTCGAGGCGGTGGTCGCGGTGCTATGATGGGCCGCCATTGGACGTCGGCCGTGGGGGGGCAATTTGTTGGGACGACTATCGGTACCCGGAAAAGTTCCCTGCCCTTAAAAAAATATAGGAACTTGTTATAATTTTTAAGAGGCTTAACATATCTGTCTCCTCAGCCAAGGAGGGAGCAATGGATATTACAGTTCGGGGCTGGCGCCGACGTCACGGCACCAACACGTTCCTTAATTTCGACGTGGAAAAGGCAGAACTCAAGGAGGCCTCGACAGGCGGACGCTATCCTTGGGATCACCAAGTGGTTGTAGACCGTTCGACTTGGGGACGCATCAATGGGCTCTCGCTGCATACTTTCACGGACCAGCAGGTGAGCAGTGGTGACCATGGCGTCGTGATTTCGTTCAGCAAAGACGAAATTGCCCACATGTTCCGCTTAACCCACGGCGATGAGATCGCGGACCTTGTTGGCAAATTGACGGCATTGCCAGATGCCGCCGCTTTCATAAGAGGTCCGACGCCCCCGAAAGAAGGGTCAGCGGAAACAGGGGGCGACTCTACGCCGACCCCGCCTGCCCCGCGCCCGCCTCCGGGGTTTCTGCGTCGTATCTAATCCTCGTTGAGGACCGGCATCGATCCAGAATCGATTTATGCTCGTCAGACCTGTCCTTTCCCGCTGGTCGCGACGATAACGATATTGGGTAGCGGCGGGTCCGCGGATTGTGATTTCGCTAGTAAAAGGTCAAAGGGACTCGGGACGATGGCAGCGCTCGACATTAGTCGCCTGACGCCGAAGGAACAGCTCGACCTCATTAGCGAGTTCTGGGACAGTCTCTCCGCGACTGACGTGCGGCTGACCCCGGCGCAGGAGGCCGAACTCGATCGTCGACTTGCGACTTTTGAAGCGGACCGTGGCGAAGCGATTCCCTGGGAAGATATTGAAGCGGAGCTTGATCGCCGGTCGCGATAAGTGGCCAAGATCCTCTTTACGAAGGCGGCACGAGCCGGCCTTGCGGATGCCGTCCGCTGGTACGATACCCACGCTCCGCATGTTGTGCCGCAATTGGGGGTGCCTTGCGCGCGGCGCTGATCCGAGTCGCGGACAATCCAAAGCAGTTTCCGCTGGCCTCCGAGGCGAGTCCGGTGAAGACGGATGAAGCGCGGGATGTCGTGCTCCATCGGCAGATCATTGAGCAAGGCTTTTGGAGTTCTATGAACAGTCCAAGGGCGGCTATCTGTTCATCGATCCCAAGACGGGCGAATTAGGCGTGCGCAACGCAGTGAAGATGACGCGCAACAAAGTCAACGAATTCGAGCGAGAGGTGGTTAAGGATAAGAACGTTGATCCTAGTCACGGTTGGCGGCATCGCTTCAAGACAGTCGAGATTCACGGGGCGTTGAGATGCGTGTGCTGGAAGCCATACAGCGACACGCGCCGCGCAGTGTGTCGGAAGGTTGCGGAGACGAGACGATCAAGGCGAGGCAAGCACTATTGCAAGGTTTTCGGAAGTCGATCTCGCATATGCCACCACTAGCTGACCATGCTTTCGGAACGAGCAAGGTCATCCAGTAAGCGAGCTGACATTTGAGATGATGACTATCTGCGGACCGTCTCCGACATTGCTACGCGGATCGACGTCAACCAACGGCATCGTTCTGACTGAATGAAGTCGAGTTCCGCTTCCTCATCGGCTGTCATGATCGTCAGATCGATGGGAAATTGCTCGCAGAGCTCGGCCAGAGCGGTTCGCGCCAAGGGCCCATCGTTCTCGGACGTACAGACCAGCAGAACATCAACGTCCGACCAAGTGGCCTTCTGATCAAGCGTAGAACCAAAGAGAAAGGCGTCGAGCCGTCCCGCAGTCTCTAGGCTATCGATCACTGCGATCAACCTTTGAACGATCAGTGTCGCCGTCACGCCGCCAACCGGGAAAAAATGCTGGATTGATCACAGACTTCAATGCCGAGCTCCGCAGCGGCTGTCTTTCCCTTAGACGAAATGCTCCCGTAGGGAGTGTTCTTGAGCAACACATTAAAGGGCGCGAGGATCTCGTAAGCCGTGCGAACCGCGTCCGCGGTCACTTCGTAGGCATCTGTTAGCGCCACAGTCACCGGCTCCCCCTTGCCGCGATGCAGCCGATAAAGTTGGTCAAACACTCGCTCGACCTGAACAACATTCCTGTGTTGGCGGAACAGCCGCTCTATGAACGACAAGCTGGGATTTCGGTAGGCTGAGAGATCGGCTTCGAAGTTCAGCGCCCGGTACAAATCGTACATCTTGCCCCATGCTACTCCCTCGGATTCCAGATTGTCGATCGCCTCGCCCGCCCAAAGTGCCGCCTTCGGAATGTTAAGGATAAATTGTGGACGCGGATCGCCAGCTAGTAGGGCCTCAAAGTTGGCAATCTCAACAGGATTTGCCCAAATCACACCGATGATTGCTGGCGGAGCCTTTTTGCGGTCAACGCGCACAAGGTCAGCCCCCAAGCGTTCGACGCGCGTAACCTCCGTGTGCTGAGGTAGGACGCCGATCAACCAATCTGCATTATGCTTGGCCATCACCCACCATCATCTGGTTCATGGCCTCGGGGAACCGCTGGCCTCCGTCGGCGCTCTCTAAGTGGCGGGCAATCAAGTCTTCGGTGTGCTGCCGAAATGCTTCAAGGGTCGAGTGCTCCTGGCCAGACATGAGCCCTCGGTTCTTATCGAGGATGGCCAACACCCGCTTGTTGTTGGGGATGATGCTGCCAAGCATCTTGCGACGCCATGCCGCCGCGATGTCACTCTCAGGGTCGAACCTTGCGTCAGAAGCCGGACCGTAAGTCTCGAACGTCACCTTGTTCGCCGTCAGCAAGGGTTCGATTGCCGCACGAACTTCGCCGCGGGACGAAAAAGCTCTAGCGCCAAACAGGTCTGCCAGCCGCTCTGAGCGGTCACGTTTCCACTGCTTGATCGTCGTATCAGGATAGTCCTCAGGCGCCTTGTCAATCGTTGTGTGGCAGTTAGCGCATAGCAATATTAGGTTGTCGTAAGACCCTCGCTCGGCACCGGTCAGGTTCACATTCGACCTAGGACCGTCATCGCTTGCTGCAAAAATATGTGCCATCTCAGCGAAATGGATCGGCTCACCCTTATTTGTCTCGACGAACAGAGGCTGGGCGCAAGATGGGTTCTGGCAATAGCCGGCGGAGTCGGCGAATAATCGTATTCGAGTTGCCGGGCTGGGATTAGCTTCGCCGCGAGAGCATTTCATTTTTCTGCCGCTCCGTATCGGCAATCTCGTGAACACCCCCGCAATATGGGAGCTCACGGCAATACTGCCAAGTTTGCATACCCCCAAAATGATGAAAGTAGAACCGATTTTCATCGGACCGCGGTTACTTGTCTCGCTGACGTCTATAAGTTCACGCCCTAATATGTGACGCGTCGAGCCGCGAAGGTGACCAAATAAGGGTTCTTCGCTCGCAGGTAATCCAAGTAGTTGTGGAGAGTTGAGGACAGATTCGTTTGCGGCGCAACCGCGATGCCTTCGTCGTCGCTTGGAAATACTGCTATCGCGATATCGTCTATGTCAGGGTCTCTGAAGAACAGTCTTGACTTCAATTCGCGAAAAAACTCGAGCTGCTTGTCAACCGTCTCCTGAGTCAATTCGCGGAAGCATCGATGAATAGTGGATAGGGACTCCACATATTCGCGGACCATCGGTTTTAACTCTAGCGTGTCGGGCCCTTGTTGCAGCTCTTGGAGTGTCTTCGGAGGATGGAATCGTGGGTTCTGCGCCAACTCGGAAACACTGATCGAAGGATTGAAGCTGTGCTCGGAATGTTTGAAATCGGGGCTTCGACGAAGTCCAACCGTGAAGCCGTGGACCGGCAAAGCAAAGTGCTGCGCATGGTTCCTTATCGCTTCCAGCGCTCGATAGCTCGCAAAGGTGTCGAACTGTCGACTTTTCTCTCGATGCAACTGAGGGCCCGTCTCAGCGTCGCCGGTTATTGCAGTGGCGTGGCGCTCAGCAGAATCCAGATAAAGCCGCACCGAAGAAAGGAAGTTCGATAGTTTTCGTGCTGTGGTATTGCGGGGCACTTGAAACTGAACGTCATCTCCCGTTCGGATGGAAAGAAGAGATTGAAATGCTTGACCCAGCATGAACTCTTCAAGTTCGCGATAGTTTTCTATTACGCCGTCGTATTTCTCCTCCGCGTCAAGCGCATGAAGCAGGGTCTGCACAGCTTTGAGGGCACCTTCGTACTCCTCCTTTGTGATTTCGAGAGGTTCGCCGGTACCAAGTATCATCTGTCCCAGGTAGTAACGTTCAGCCATCGGTGCTCGCGCTCCCGAATTCCGTAGTGTTCGCGGAGCATATCGTTACTGCCTTGGCTTTCACGCTTCGCGTCCTCCCTTTGGCGCGGTTGATACGAACCCTATACGATTGCGCCCAACGGCTTATCTCCGCTTCGAATAAGACGGCCAAGCTCGGGCAACAAGCTAGATCGACGAGCGCGACATCGATTCGGGTTCCTTTAACTTTGCTCGAATGCTGCGCTGGCCATCAATTTGCCGACCGTCATGTTCAAACCTTTGGAACCGCGACGGCCTAGAATAAAGCTAACTGCTGGCAACAAAAATTATACTGTCTAATCACTGCTATCGGCTCGAGAATCTGCATTCCTTTCCTGGGCATCATTTCAGGTTGGTGCGACCGTTATTCTGCGGGCGCCATCCGTGCGGACACCCCTAGTCCTGCGGGCTGTTTAGCGAAGATCGTACGCGGTTGGCCCTGTCGGCCAGGTTCGCTTCCAGCCGGTCAGATACTTCGGAACTCGGCTTTGTTCGACCCGCCTCGGCGTCATCGAGCCCGCGCGTGATTGCCGCGTCTAGCGGAGCCAGTTTTGTAGCAATGCTTTCAGAAGCTTCACCAGAATCCTCATCTATCGTCATGCTGCTTCTCCATCGGAGCCTTGCCCCTCACACCACACTCCTTCCCGCCCGCTTCGCCACCCCCTTCTGCACAAAATACATCGCCACCAGAGTGATGATCGTGGTCGTGACGACGACGTAGCCGATCCGCTCGAAATGCAGCAGCGAGCCATCTGCTTGCTGTGAGATGATCGCCGCCGCGAGCACCGAGCCGAGGCCGCCGGAGAGCTGCTGCAGCGAGGCGCTGATCGCGCTGAACGAGCCGCGCTGGGTGGGATCGGGGATCGCCGATATGATCGCTTGCGACGGGATCATGCGCGAGAAGATGCCGACGAACATCAGCACATTGACGGTGATCGCGGTCACCAGCGAGACGTGGCCGAGATGGGTGTAGATCAGCACCATCAGCACGGTCATCGCGCAGCCGAACACGAAGGTCGGGTATTTGCCGAAATTGTCGGCCGCGCGACCGACCAGCGGTCCGGTGACGATGCTGAACAGGCCGGAGACCAGGTAGATCGTCGGCAGATGCACGATGTCGATGCCGATATTGTTCACGGTGAAGGCGCTGGAATAGGGCATCAGCATGTAGCCGCCCGTCGCCAGCAACGTCGTGACCGCGAAGGCCAGCGTGTAGCGCGGCTCGCTGACCGTCGCCACCAGATGGTGGAACGGGTTGCGGTCCTGCTTCAGCTTCAGATGCGCATCGACCGGCTCCATCGCGAAGGCGATGACGGCGATCGAGAGGATCGACAGGCCGACGATCGCAAAGAAGCAGACATGCCAGCTCCAGTGATTGGCGAGGAACAGGCCGGCGGGAACGCCGAGCACCTGGCTCGCGGCGAACGCGGTCTGGACAAATCCCATCACGCGGCCGCGCAACTGCAGAGGAAACAAATCGGTGACGATGGCGAGCACGATCGAGCCGATCACGCCGCCGAACAAGCCGGTCACGATGCGGCCGAGCAGCAGCACATGATAATTCTGCGCCAGCGCGCACAGCAGAGTCCCGAGCGTGAAGCCGGCATAGAAGAACAGCAGCAGGCGCTTGCGGTCGAAGCGATCGGCAAAGCCGGCGGCGAGGATGCCCGACAATCCGGCGCTGAACGCGTAGGCCGACACTGCGACGCCGAATTGCCCGGCCGTGATGTTGAGCGAGGGCATCATGATGGCGCCGAGCGGCGACATGATGATGAAGTCGAGAATGATCGTGAACTGCGCAAAGGCGAGCAGCGCCACCAGAAGCGACTGGTAGCGCGAGAAGCCGCGCTGGCGTTCATGCTGATCGTCGATCGGCGCGGCGAGCGTCTGGTCTGTCATGGCACCTGATGCGTGTGAGAAACCGGGCTCAGATAGGGTGGGCGCCGCCGATTTCCACGGGCGCAGGCCTCAGGTTCCGCTGGTATATCCAGCGTGCGCCGGATTGTGGGATCCCTGCAACAGCCGGCAGCCCGGCCCCTTTGCCGGCAGGGTTAAGCCGCCCTTAGCCAATGCCGCCTAGGCTCGCGGCCGTCCTTTTCCCGCTCCCCGCCAGCCCTTGGGTCGGTCGTGTCGCGGTAAGTCAGAGCGTTTTCGGATGGAGCAACCTGCCTGGCAGTACGATCGGAGTGAGGCCGCGCCGCAGGCGACGGCGGCACCGGCTCGTACCCTCGTCATCGATCTCGAAGGCGCCCTGCTACGCTCGGAATTGCTGATGGAGGCGCTGTTCTCCAGCCCCGCCCGCATGCTGGCCCGTTTCGGCGCGCGCGGACGTCCGGGCATGGCGGCACTCACGGAGGTTTTGGCACGCGCCGAGCTCGACTACGCCCACCTTCCCTATGATGCCGATGTGCTGAACCGGGCGCTGGCGGCGCGGGCGCGGGGCGCGAAGGTCTTTCTGGTCGCGGGCCGCTTTGCCGACCAGGCGGCCGGCATTTCGGCGCATCTCGGGTTCGACGGTGTCGTGACCCCGGCTGCTCTCGCGGCCGGTGACAATCTGCCATTCGACCGCGCCGCGATCGAGCGCATCGACCACGTCACCAGCGATCGCGCCAGCCTCCGAACCTGGGCGAAGGCGCTGCGCCTCTATCAATACGCCAAGAACACGTTGGTGTTCGTGCCCGTTCTCACCGCGCATCAGGTGAACGTCGCAACGCTCGGCACCACGCTGCTGGCATTCCTGGCATTCTCGGCCTGTGCGTCGGGCGCCTATCTGATGAACGATCTGCTCGACCTCGCCGCCGATCGCCAGCATCCGACCAAGCGCCACCGTGCGCTGGCTGCGGGTGACCTCCAGATCTCGTCGGCGCTGTCGGCGATTCCCGTGCTGTGGCTGTTCGCCTTCGGTGCGAGCCTTTGCATCTCCTTGACCTTCCTCGGCGTGCTCGTCGCCTATCTCGTCACCACCATCGCCTATTCGCTGGTGCTCAAGCGCAAGATGCTGGTCGACGTCGTCACGCTCGCCGGCCTCTATTGCCTGCGCATCGTCGCCGGCGCCGTCGCCGCCGGCGTCGTGCTGTCGGAATGGCTGATGGTGTTCTCGCTGTTCGTGTTCACCTCGCTGGCGCTGATCAAGCGTTTCAGCGAGCTCAGCATGCGCCAGGGCGAGGGCCTTGCCGATCCCTCCAACCGCGACTATCGCATCAGCGATCTGCACATCATCGCCGCGATGGCAGCGGCGAGCGCGATGAATGCGGTGACGGTGTTTGCGCTCTACGTCTCGTCCTCGGCGGTGACGCCGCTCTATAGCCGCCCCTGGATGCTGTGGCTGCTCGCCCCGCTGCTGCTCTACTGGTTCGGCCGGGCCCTGATGATCGCGCATCGCCGCGAGATGCCTGATGATCCCATCATCTACGCTTTCCGTGACGGCGCCAGCCGCGCCACGGTCGCGGCGATGGTCTGCATCATGCTGGCGGCGATCTGAGCCGTTGCTGCTTGCGCGGCCTGTCCCTAATGGCTAAATCGCGGACCATCCGATTAGCCTATGCTGCCGACCGACGATTCGATTGAGGGTTTGAAACGCCATGACCGTACGCCTGCATCGCGGTGACCTGCCGGACCTCTCCCGCTACACCTCGGCGGTGGCGATCGACACCGAGACCATGGGCCTCAACCCGCATCGCGACCGGCTCTGCGTGGTTCAGCTCTCGCCGGGCGACGGCAGCGCCGACGTGGTGCAAATACCCAAGGGGCACACCGACGCGCCGAATTTGAAGGCCCTGCTGGCCAATCCTGCGATCACGAAGATCTTCCATTTCGCCCGGTTCGACGTCGCGGTGCTGTACCAGACCTTCGGCGTGATGACCGGGCCGATCTACTGCACCAAGATCGCCTCCCGCCTGACCCGCACCTATACCGACCGCCATGGCCTCAAGGACCTCGTCCGCGAGGTGCTCAATGTCGATCTCTCCAAGCAGCAGCAATCCAGCGACTGGGGTTCCGACAGCCTGACCGAGCCGCAGCTGGCTTACGCTGCCTCCGACGTGCTGCACCTGCACGCCCTGCGCGAGCGGCTGGATGCCATGCTGGTCCGGGAGGGCCGCACTGCACTGGCAAAAGCCTGTTTCGACTTCCTGCCGACCCGGGCCCTGCTCGACCTCCAGGGCTGGGAGGAAGAGGACATTTTCGCCCATTCCTGAACATCTTAGCGGCCGCTAGGTTACGGTTGCCGCCCCGTTTCGGACACTTTCGTACCGGTTTGTCGCGGGCTGCATATTCCAGCGGTCGCGGGTACAATGGGGCGCCCTCGATTGGAGCCTTCTGACCAGGCAAGCGATGCCTCCGGAGCAGCGGTGAATTCGGCCCAGTTTCCCACCTACGACGCCGCGCTTGCGGCGAAGTTTGCCAGCGCGGCGCGCCACAGTCGCCTCGTGCGGATTCTGCGCATCGCCGTGCCGGTGACGGTGGTTCTGGCCATGGCCTCGATCGTCGCGGTCTCGACCTTCCTCAACCCCTTCAGCATGATCCCCATCAAGGTCGATTCCGGAAACCTCGTGGTGACAGGCACCAAGATCACGATGGAGTCGCCGCACATGTCCGGCTTCACGACGGACCAGCGGCCGTATGAGCTCTGGGCCAAGACGGCGACGCAGGACATCACCGATCCAGACCATGTCGATCTCGCCGATCTGCGCTCGAAGGTGCTGATGGAAGACCAGTCGACCGTGTTCCTGGATGCCCGCACCGGCCGCTTCGACAACAAGCAGCAGCAGCTCGATTTGCACAAGGATGTCTTCGTGCGCACCTCGACCGGCTACGAGGCGCGGCTGAACTCGGCCTTCGTCGACATGAACAAGGGCACGGTCTCCTCGGACGAGCATGTCGACGTCAAATTGACCAATGGCACGCTGACCGCCGACAAGCTGCGCATCACGGAAGGCGGCGATGTCATCCGCTTCGAAGGCAATGTGGTGATGCATCTGGACAAGATCAGCACGGGCGATGCGCCCGTCGAGCAGCCGGCGCCGCCACCACCACCGCCGGCGAAGTCGAAGAACAAATCTGCGAACTCAAAGTGATTTTCATGATTGATGTTTTCCCGCGCAACGACATCAAGCGTCGCGCCATCATTGCAGCTTCTGCGCTGATCATCGCGACAGGCGCAGCCGTTGCGCAGAGCACGATGCAAGGTGTGCCCAACGCGATGCAGGGCTTTTCGCAGAATCGCGATCAGCCGATCCAGATCGAGGCCGCCG
The DNA here is from genome assembly GCF_022012435.1 of Bradyrhizobium zhengyangense. Lineage (GTDB taxonomy): Bacteria > Pseudomonadota > Alphaproteobacteria > Rhizobiales > Xanthobacteraceae > Bradyrhizobium > Bradyrhizobium zhengyangense. Next base: position 231,581 of record NZ_JAKLUA010000006.1, on the reverse strand, counting down.
CGCTCGAAATGCGCGACAAAAAGAAGGAAGCAACCTTCTCCGGCAATGTGAAGGTCGTGCAGGGCGACACCACCATGACCTCGAAGACGCTGGTGGTGTTCTACGAATCCAGCAGCGACAAGCAGCCAGCGCCGCAGGCCGCGCCCGTCAAGGGCGCGAAGGCGGCGCCGCCGATACAGTCGGCGACGCCGGGGCCCGGCGGCGCCTCCTCGATCAAGCGGCTGGAAGCGCGTGGCAATGTCGTCGTCACCCAGAAGGACCAGGTGGTGACAGGCGAGACCGCCGTGTTCGACACCAAGACCAACCTGATCACCATGCTAGGTGGGTCTGGTGGCCAGGTGGTGCTGACCCAGTGCCAGAATGTGCTGCGCGGCGACCGCCTCAAGGTCGACATGACCACCGGCGTCTCCCGGGTGGAATCCGACAGCGGCAAGGTGCAGGGTCTGTTCATCCAGTCCCAGGGCGGCTCGGACGGGAAATGCGGGACGCCCGCAACGCCTGGCTCGGGCCCGGCGATGCCGTCGCTGATCCCCGGTAAACCAAAGTAAATCAATAGCTTATATAATAATTTGCGGCCGCCAGGTTGAAGCCGGCCCGACAAGATTGTATCTACCCCACGGGCTTTCGAAGCGGGGTTCGCCGCTTTTCGGGCGTGTTTCACTGGGCATGAGACATCCCTTCACTCATGCTGTGCTGTGCCGGCGAATCGCTGGGGCCGGTGCAGCAGATCGCGAGATCACGCACGATCGTCGTGCAAGATTGTCGTGAAAGGCTAGAAGGCGGGGATGGTCGATCTTTTCAGCATGTTCCGACGGCGCCCCGCCAAGCGCGGCCGGCCAGGATTTGCCCGTCAGGACATCACCGCGCTCGGCGACAGCGTCGGCGGGCTCATGCCGAGCCCTGTCAGGGATGCGCCGCCGATCGCGCGTGAGCAGCCCATGCACGCCTCGGATCCCTATGGCGTCGAGGCCCCGCCGCGGCCAAGGCCGGCGGCGGCCCCGCCTCCCCAGGCCAGATCCAGTGCGAAGTCCAATGCCAGGACCAACGGCACGGGCGGGCCGCAACTGTTGCGGCGACCCGGCTTCCTGGCTGTGCATAGCGTGGAAAAGAGTTTTGGCAGCCGCCAGGTCGTGCGCGGCGTCAGCATCTATGTGCGCCGCGGCGAAGCCGTCGGGCTGCTCGGTCCGAACGGCGCCGGCAAGACCACCGTGTTCTACATGATCACCGGCCTGATCAAGGCCGATCGCGGCGCGATCGAGCTCGATGGCCACGATGTCACGAAGCTGCCGATGTATCAGCGCGCGCGGCTCGGCATCGGCTATCTGCCGCAGGAAGCCTCGATCTTCCGCGGCCTCACCGTCGAGCAGAACATCCGCGCCGTGCTCGAGGTCGTCGAGCCTTCGCGCAAGAAGCGCGAGCAGCAGCTCGACTCGCTGCTCGACGAATTCAACATCACGCGCCTGCGAAAATCACCGTCGATCGCGCTGTCGGGCGGTGAGCGCCGCCGCGTCGAGATCGCGCGCGCGCTCGCAACGCGTCCGAACTACATGCTGCTCGACGAGCCCTTCGCGGGCATCGATCCGATTGCGGTGGGCGACATTCAGGACCTCGTCCGCCACCTCACCAATCGCGGCATCGGCGTCCTGATCACCGACCACAATGTCCGCGAGACGCTCGGCCTCACCGATCGCGCCTATATCGTCTATGCCGGCGAAATCCTGACGGAGGGAAGCCCGGACGAGATCGTCGCGGATCCGGATGTCCGTCGCCTTTACCTTGGCGAGGAATTCCGCCTCTAGCCCTTTTTTCCGTCTAGTCAAGCCGTGTACATCGGGTCGGGACTAAGATAAGCAAGAATCGGACCAATTTTCGGGAACGGTTCTTGTTAGATGGCGCTTTCGCAGAGATTAGAGTTCCGGCAATCGCAGTCGCTGGTCATGACGCCGCAGCTGATGCAGGCGATCAAGCTGCTGCAACTGTCGAATCTCGATCTCACCACCTTCGTGGAGGAGGAACTCGAGCGTAACCCTCTGCTGGAGCGGGCCAACGACGAGGGCGGCGGCGAAGCTCCGACTGAACCCGGCCAGTTCAGTGACCATGATGGCGACGATTCAGGCAATCAGGGCGCCGACGACGGCTTTGGCGGCAGTGGCGAGGCCTTCGAGCCTGGCCAGGAAGAATGGATGAGCAAGGATCTCGGCTCCCGCGCCGAGATCGAGCAGACCCTGGATACGGGCCTGGACAACGTCTTCTCCGAGGAGCCCGCCGAGGCGGCCGCACGCAACGCCCAGGACGCTGCGCCGACCACCTACACCGAATGGGGCGGCGGCGCCTCGGGCGACGAGGACTACAATCTTGAAGCCTTCGTCGCGGCAGAGATGACGCTGTCCGACCATCTCGCCGAGCAGCTGTCGGTGGCCTTCACTGGCGCGGCCCAGCGCATGATCGGGCAGTATTTGATCGACCTCGTCGACGAAGCCGGCTATCTGCCGCCCGATCTTGGCGGCGCGGCCGAGCGGCTTGGCGCAACGCAAGAAGACGTCGAGGGCGTTCTTGCCGTGCTGCAAAAATTCGATCCGCCCGGCGTCTGTGCGCGATCCCTGAGCGAGTGCCTTGCGATCCAGCTCCGCGAGCTCGACCGCTACGATCCGGCGATGCAGGCGCTCGTCGAGCATCTCGATCTCCTCGCAAAGCGCGACATCGTGTCCTTGCGCAAGCTTTGCGGCGTCGACGACGAGGACATCGCCGACATGATCGGCGAGATCAGGCGGCTCAATCCCAAGCCCGGCATGAAGTTCGGCTCGGCGCGGCTTCAGGCCATGGTGCCTGATGTCTATGTCCGCCCGGGTCCTGACGGCGGCTGGCATGTCGAGCTCAACAGCGACACCCTGCCGCGCGTGCTGGTCAACCAGACCTATTACTCCGAGCTGTCGAAGAAGATCGGCAAGGATGGCGACAAGTCGTATTTCACGGATGCACTGCAGAACGCGACGTGGCTGGTGCGCGCTCTCGACCAGCGCGCCCGCACCATCCTGAAAGTCGCCACCGAGATCGTGCGCCAGCAGGACGGCTTCTTCACCCATGGCGTCGCGCATCTGCGGCCGCTGAATCTGAAGGCGGTGGCCGACGCCATCCAGATGCACGAATCCACGGTGTCGCGCGTCACCGCCAACAAATACATGGCGACAAATCGCGGCACATTCGAATTGAAATATTTCTTCACGGCCTCGATCGCCTCGGCTGACGGCGGTGAGGCGCATTCGGCCGAAGCCGTGCGTCACCACATCAAGCAGCTGATTGATTCGGAAGTGCCGGCCGCGATCCTGTCGGATGATACCATCGTGGAACGCTTGCGCGCCTCGGGCATTGATATTGCCCGCCGCACGGTCGCGAAGTACCGCGAAGCCATGCGCATTCCGTCCTCGGTGCAACGCCGTCGCGACAAGCAGAGCGCTCTTGGTAACGTCCTTTCCACCGCAATGTCCGATCGTTCCCGCAACACCGAACCGGCCTGATTGCGCTGGCGCGAAATCGCGCTACTCTCTTCCCCCCATCGCGACCGATCCAAGCTAGGCCAATTGAACCAAGCGAGGCATCACATGACTCTTCGGATCTCGGGCAAGAGCGTTAGCGTCGGTGAGGCCCTTCGCGGCCGCGTCACCGACCGGACCGAAGAGGTCCTGCGTAAATATTTCGACGGCAATTATTCCGGCCACATCACGCTCAGCAAGGACGGCCTCGGCTTCCGCACCGACTGTGCGCTGCATCTCGATTCCGGGATTACGCTGGAAGCCGATTCGAACGCGCAGGACGCCTATGCCAGCGCCGACCAGGCGCTGATCATGATCGAGAAGCGCCTCAAGCGTTACAAGAGCCGGCTCAAGGACCGTTCGGCCCGCAAGGCCCATGTCGCCTCCGCGGCGCTGGCCGCGATGGACGCCACCGCCTACGTGCTCGAGGCCCCCGGCGAGGGCGACGACGAGGACGAGGTCACCGGCTATAGCCCCGTGATCATCGCCGAGGCCACGACGTCGCTGAAGCAGATGTCGGTCAGCGAAGCTGTCATGGAACTCGACCTCAGCGGGGCACCCTGCCTGGTATTCCAGCATGGGTCCTCCGGCCGGGTGAACATCATCTACCGCCGGGCCGACGGCAATGTCGGCTGGATCGACCCGCCAGGCACCAAATCGGGGGGTTAGACCGGTGTCCGGGGCAACCCCGTATCAACCACAGGTCTTAACAATGACCGTTGCAAAGCCGCACGCGGGAGTTGGCACCGGGATTGCGTTGGAGTAGAAGCGCCCCACATCAGGACCGGGGCTAAGTCCTCCTCCTGCTTGACCTTCTTGACGCCGGTCGGGCTCGATCTGATCGAGACGGCCAATTCGGAACCTGACGGTTTAATTCACTCCGGAACACTTCCATGCCGATTACCGATCTGGTCGCTCCCGAGGCGATTCTCCCGGCATTGAAGGTCAACAGCAAGAAGCAGGCGCTCCAGGAGCTCGCGGCCAAGGCTGCGGAACTGACCGGACAAAACGAACGCTCGGTGTTCGAGGTGCTGCTCCAGCGCGAGAAGCTCGGCACCACCGCGGTCGGCTACGGCGTCGCCATTCCTCACGGCAAGCTGCCCAAGCTCGAGAAGATCTTTGGCCTGTTCGCCCGGCTCGATCGTCCGATCGATTTCGAGGCAATGGACGGCCAGCCGGTCGATCTCGTGTTCCTGCTGCTCGCACCCGAAGGCGCCGGCGCCGATCATCTGAAGGCGCTCGCCCGCATCGCCCGCCTGCTGCGTGATCAGGACATCGCCAAGAAGCTGCGCGCCTCGCGCGACGCCCAGGCGATCTATTCGGTGCTGGCCCTGCCGCCGGCGACCGCGGCGTAACGCCTCGCATTCGCCTCAGCACACCGTCGGCAGCAGGCGCCGGACTTCGTCGAGCAGTTCGGGGACAGCCGCCTTGTCACCCGCGAGGTGCTTGAGCAGCGCACTCTGAAACAGACCGTCGAACAGCGCATAGAGCGCGGCTGGCGACGACGCCGGCCGCTTGCGGCCGAATTCGGCGTAGCGCGAGGCGATGCGCCAGATCATCGCTTCCAGGCTCTTGTCGATCTCGAGCACGTCCTTGCGGAACGCCGCCTCGAACATCGCCTGCGAGCGCAAATCGTACCAGAGCCGGTGCATGCGGGCTTCGTTTTGCAGCGTGGCTGCGAGCTTGGCGAGAAAACCTTCCGTCAATTCGTCACGGCTCGTTGCCGTCGCGACGACCTCGTCATACCGCGTCACGCACTTCGCCTTGTAGTGGCGCACGCAGCAGCAGATCAGGTCGAGCTTGTCGCTGAAATAATAGTGGAACACGCCGTGCGTGAAGGCCGAGTTCTGCGCGATCTCGCGCAGGCTGGTGCGCGCGAAGCCGAGCTCGCCCAGGGTTTCGAGCGCGGCCTCGGCAAGCTCGATGCGCCGCGCGTTGAACTTCTCGTCGCGCAGCACCTCGGCCGCATCAGCCACACGCCGGGCCGCTCCCGTCACCTGCCGCGCCATCGCGTCCCTTCCTCAGACCCCGTTCTTTCAACGACTTATACCGCGTTATCAGCGGAATCGCTCCATCCCCCTCACAACCACTTCCCTTGACAACTGTCAAATTGGTTCTTGACAAGTGTCAAGATTCTGGCGGAGGTTCGCACCAAGAATTTGGACAGTCGTCAAGACGTCCGACCATGGAGGAACGCTTCGCTGGGCGCGGCCAAATGGCCAGCGCCCAACGACCTGGTGCGCGCATAGCGCCCCACGATCAATCACCAGCAACGGAGGAGTGCGTCATGAGTGGGAAGAGCCTTGCGGGCAGGAAAGCCCTGGTCACCGGCGGTGCGAGGGGAATCGGCGCGGCGATCGCGCAGGCACTGGCCCAAGCCGGCGCCTCGATCATGATCGCAGACATTCTGGAGGAGGCCGGCCGCGCCAGCGCAGCCGCAATCGCCAAGGAAGATGTCGCGACGGGCTTCGCCCAGCTCGACGTCACCGATGACGCGCAATGGGAGCGGGCGGTGGCCAAGACTGTCGCCACCCTCGGCGGCTATGACATCCTGATCAACAACGCCGGCATCGAGATCACGTCGCTGATCTCGGAGGTCAGGGCCGAGGACGCGCGGCGGATGTGCGACGTCAACATCGTCGGCACCGTGCTCGGCATGAAGCACGCCTTCCGCGCGATGCGGCCTGGCGGGCCGGCCGGCAAGGGTGGCGCTGTCGTCAACATCGCCTCCGTCGCGGCGACGATCGCCTTCCCGAGCATCGCGGTCTATTCCGGCACGAAGTCCGCGGTCGACCGCATGACGCGGGTCGGCGCGATGGAAGCCGGCAAGCTCGGCTTCGGCGTGCGCGTCAACTGCATCTATCCCGGCCTGATTCCGACCGACATGGGCATGCAGCTCGCCAACGACATCGTCAAGATCGGACTCGCGCCCGACGTCAACGCCGCGGTCGGCTCGGTGGTGGAGCAGACGCCACTCGGCAAGCTCGCGGAGGTCGGCGACATCGCCAATGCCGCGGTGTTCCTGTGCTCGAACGAGGCGCGCTTCATCACCGGCATCGGACTGCCGGTCGATGGCGGCATGGGCATGTGAACTGCAAACCTGACAACAAACATTTCGGAGGAACGCTATGAGTGCGAAGAAGCCCGTCATCGTCTATGGCGCGTCCGGCTACACCGGCCGGCTGGTCTGCGAATATTTGCGCGAATACAACATCCCCTTCGTTGCGGCCGGTCGCAGCGCCGAGAAGCTCAACGCCGCGATGAAGGCGAACGTGGCCGGCATCGAGACCGCCGACTACGAGGTGGTGGAAGTGCCGCACACCGTGAGCGCGCTGACGGAATTGTTCAACGGCGCCTCGGTGGTGCTCAATACCGTGGGCCCCTTCGCCAAGTTCGGCGGCGAGGTGGTGCAGGCCTGTTGGGCGTCCCGATGCCACTACACCGACACCACAGGCGAGCAGGATTGGCTGATCACGCTCGAGCAGGAATGGGGCACCAAATTCGCCAATGCCGGCCTCCTGTTGGCGCCGGGCATCGCGCAGATGTACACCACCGGTGAGATCGCAGCCCAACTGTGCCTGGAGACGCCTGGCCTCGACACGCTTGATATCGCCGTGTTCTGGGGCGGCAGCCCGACCATCGCCTCGACCCAGACCATTCTGGTCAACGCCGCGATGGCCAAGGCCTACTATCTGGAGCAGAACAAATATGTCGAGCATCAACCCGATGCCGGCCTCTACAACCTCGCCATCCCCGGCCAGCACGAGCTGGCGCTGGCGTTGCCCTGGGGCGGCACCTCGCATCCCGTCTGGTTCAAGCGCGATCCGCGCGTGGCCAATGTGAAGGTGCTCGGCGGCGTGTTCAATCGTGGACTGATGCTGGGCGTGCCGCAGATCGTCGCCGCAGCGCTGGACGCGACCAAGGACATGAACCCCGACGACCGCTACGCCGCGTTGGCGCAGACCGCCGCCGGCGTGATGAACACCATGCCGCCGCGCGAGAACCCGCGCGTCAACAAGTCGCTGGATTCGGTGTATGCCTCTGGCCCGCTGGGGCGCGCGCACTGCGTCATCAACGGCAACAGCAACTACAAGCAGACTGGAATGCTGCAGGCCTATGCCGCCGCCCACCTGCTGCAGCAGCCGCCCAAGCGCGTCGGCTTCGCCTCCGGCTGCCAGGCCTTCGGCCATCACGAGCTGCTCGGGCAGTTGCGCAGTTTCGGTCTGGTCAGCAAGCCTGTTCTGACCGTGCACGATTAGGGGACATGGCGGCGACGGCGATCCTTCTTTACCTCTCCCCATCGGGGAGAGGTCGATTTGCGCAGCAAATCGGGTGAGGGGCCGCGGCTCAACGCGAGACCGTAACCCCTCACCCGGCGCTGCGCGCCGACCTCTCCCAAGGGAGAGGTGGATCTACGACGCGGCGCGACTCTAACCTGACCTCTACATGCTTCGGGGGCGACCATGCGCTTCATCGACTATCTCGACAAGGGCGCCTCGCTCGGCGCCGATGCGCCGTGCCTGACCATGGACGGGCGCGACCTCAGCTATCGCGAGGTGCAGCAGCTGAGCTATCGCGTCGCGCGCGGGCTCGATCGATCGGGCATCGCGCCCGGCGAGAAGGTCGCGATCCTCTCTGGCAACGATCCGGTCGCGTTTGCGTGCGTGTTCGGGATTTCCCGCGCCGGCGCGGTCTGGTGCCCGATCAATCCCCGCAACGAGGCGGCCGAAAACCGCATCATCCTCGATCAGTTCGACTGCAGCCTGCTGCTGTTTCATTCGAGCTTCACGCCGATGGTTGAGGCGATGCGAGCAGCGCTGCCGAAGCTGCGCGTCCTCGTCTGCCTCGATGCCGAGCTGCCCTTCGCGCCCTCGTTCGCGAGCTGGCTCGCCGGCCTCACCGAGGATCCCTATCAACGCGAGACGGTCGACGATCTCGCGATGATTCCCGGTACCGGCGGCACCACAGGCAAGCCGAAGGGGGTCATGTTGTCGGGCCGCAACATCGAGACCATGACGGCGCTGACGCTGATGGGCTATCCCTTCAGGGGACGTCCGGTCTATCTCGCGCTGGCGCCGCTGACCCACGCGGCCGGTGTGCTGTGTTTCCCGATCATGACGCTCGGTGGTCGCATCGTGATCATGCATCACCCCGATATCGCCGAATTCCTCGATCTGATCGCGCGCTACCGTGTCACGCACACCTTCCTGCCGCCGACCGTGATCTACATGCTGCTCGATCATCCCAAGCTCGACTCCGCCAACCTCGAATCGCTGCAATGCTTCTGGTACGGCGCGGCGCCGATCTCGGCCGCCCGGCTCGCGGAAGCGCTCCAGCGCATCGGGCCGATGGCGCAACTGTTCGGCCAGACCGAGGCGCCGATGATGATCTCGATGATGGCGCCTAGTGAGCATTACAACGCCGACGGCACCATCGCGATGCAGCGTCTCGCTTCGGCCGGGCGGATCAGCCCGCTGGTGCAGGCCGGGATCATGGATGGCGACGGCAATCTGCTGCCATCGGGCGCGCGCGGCGAGATCGTGGTCCGCGGCTCGCTGGTGATGGAGGGTTACTACAAGAATCCGGAGGCCACGGCGGAGGCCTCCGCGCATGGCTGGCACCACACCGGCGACATCGGCTACATCGACGACGACGGCTACCTCTATATCGTCGATCGCGCCAAGGACATGATCATATCAGGCGGGTTCAACGTCTACTCGATCGAGGTCGAGAACGCGCTGCGGGCGCATGAGGCCGTGCAGGATTGCGCCGTGATTGGCCTTCCGGACGAGAAATGGGGCGAGCGGATCGTCGCCGTGGTGCAGCCTCGCGCCGGCCAGAGCGTCGATGCGACGGCGCTGGCGGCCTTCGTCAAGCAGCAGATCGGCAGCGTCAAGACACCGAAGCAGATCGAAGTCTGGGACGATCTGCCGCGCTCCAAGGTCGGCAAGGTGCTGAAGCCTGACATCCGCGCGCGGCTTGCGGGTCGCTCAGGCGGCTAGAGCGTGATGGGGTGCCGCCTGCGCGACCAGCTAATCCAAAAGCCGCTCCAGCACATCGCGCATCAGCCCTTGCAGAAGATCGAGCTTGTAGCCCGTCATCGGCAATGGTTTGGCGCCCGAGGTCGCCGCTTTCGCTGCATCTGCGATCGATGCCGCATTGGCAATCTTGCCATGAAGCGCGACTTCCGCGGCGGCGAGGCGAAGCGGCACGGGCGCGACGCCGCCGGCAGCGAGACGCACGAGCTGGAACTTGCCGTCGGCGATCACGACGCGGGTGCAGAGCTCCACCAGCGGCCATTCCGCATAGGTCCGGCTGATCGCGCGCTTGTAGGAAGCGCGCTCGCCCTCGAGCGGAGCAGGAAGCGCAATGCTCTTGATCATCTCGCCTGCCGCGAGCGTATGATCGGCGTGCGAGACCGAGCCGTCGCCGAGCAGGCCGGCAATCGTCAATCCGCTGCGCCGGTCCGTGGTGATGGTCGCATCATAAGCGAGCAGAGCCGCCGCCATGGTCGAGGGATGCGGCGCGACGCAAGGCCCGAGATCGAAGGCAACGCCATAGAGATGATTGCCAGACCGGGCAGGGCAGGTACTGCCGCCTTTCTTCAGGCAATCGATGTCGGCCCGGCGGAAATACCAGCAGCGCGAACGCTGCGCGAGATTGCCGCCGAGCGTTGCAACCTGGCGCACCTGTGGCGTGGCGAGGCCTTGCGCGCTCGCCGCAATACCGGGATAGGCAGCGGCGATGCGTGCGTCCGTCGCGATCGTGGCGATGGTGGTCAACGCACCGATCTGGGCTGCTCCGTCGGCGTCCCAGGTGATCGCCTTGTCGCCGGTGGCCGAGATGTCGATCAGTAGTCCCTGCGACACGCCGCTGCGGCGGCGTTCGCTGAAGTCGGTGCCTCCGGCGCGGAATTCGGGCGTGGGCTTGGCAGTCGGCTCGGCAGTCATGACGGCGACGCTCATGCTGCATCCCTCCCTTTCAGCGCGGCCACCAGGCGATCCGGCCGGAACGGAATTTCGGTCAGTCTCACGCCGATCGCATCGCGGATGGCGTTGGCGATCGCGGGCGAGGTCGGCACGGTGGCGACTTCGCCGATGCCGACGCTGCCGCCCGGCACATGCTCGAAACCGGCCTCGTCGAAATGCACGTCCAGTTTCGGCATGTCGGCAATCCCCGGAATGCGGTAATCCTCCATGCTGCCGCTCAGGATGTGGCCGCTCGAAGGATCGGTCTCCCGCGTCTCATAGAGTGCGTAGCCGATGCCCTGGATCACCGCGCCTGCGGCCTGGCTTCGCGCCAGCGTCGGCGCGGCGAGCTTGCCGATCGCGAGGCCCGTATAGGCGTTGAGGACGCGCACATGGCCGAGCCAGGTATCGACCTCGACTTCCATCACCTGCACCGAGCTCGGCACGCCGGCGCCGACCACCATGTGGTTCATCAGGCGCAGCACCCAACCGAACACCCGGCCCATGAGGCCGGCCTCGTGCAGCGCGGGCCTCACGCCGGGCGGCGGCTTGCCGTCCTCCTGGCGTTTCGCCGACACGGCGATGTCGGGAGAAGCCGCGATCATCTCGCGCCACGGCGCGTTCGAGCCCGGAGCCGGTGTGCGAGACGCGGTGCGCTTGATTTCCGCTTTCAGCTTGTCGATGGCGAGCAACGTCGGCGGCACCACCGAGGCGGTGACGCGGCTGCCGCCGGACCCCGGTCCGGGCGGCAGGTTGGAGCGGCCGATACGAACTTCCACATCCTGCGGCTCGAGATCGAACGCTTTCGCGACGGTGTTCGCGATCACGCTACGCGTGCCTGTGCCGATATCCTGTACCGCGCAGCTTGCGACGAGGCGGCCGCCCTTGACCGCGAGCTCGACCGAGGAGCCGGTCTGCCAGAGATAGAGCCAGTAGCCGGTTGCGACGCCGACGCCGCGCCGGTAGCGGCCGGACTGCGAGGCGGCCGGCTTGCGGCTCTTCCAGACGTCGAGGCCGGCGGCCCAGTCGTACAATCGCTGGCGGTTGGGATCGGGGTCCCAGAGCTTGCGCAGCTGAATCGGATCGACCTTCATGCGCAGCGCCGCCTCGTCGATCGCCTGCTCCAGCGCAAACGACATCGGCGGACCGCCGGGGCCGCGGAACGGCGCGCCGGGCGGCAAATTGCTGAGCACGTCGAAGTCGACGAGCTCTTTTGCTTCGGCCGGATAGATCAGCCGCGCCAGGCCGGCGATCAGCGAGTTCACGGCGGCGCCGGTGTCGGCATGCGCGGTGAGCGACAGCGCCTTGAGGCGGCCTTCCGTCGAAGGCAGCAAGGACAGCTTCAGCTCGGCGGCCGGACGATAGCCGGCGACGGAAAGCTCCTCTTCGCGATCGAAGGCGACCCGCACCGGCGCCTTCGCGGCGCGCGCGAGCTCGATCGCGGCGATGGTCTCCAGCCCAACGCTGCCCTTGGAGCCGAACCCGCCGCCGACATGATCGGCGATCACACGCACCCTGTCGTGCGGAAGGCCGTAGCGCTTGGCGATCTTCTCCATGCTCTCGTGAATGGCCTGGGTCGAGATGTGCACGGTAAGCTGATCGCCATCGAACCTGGCCACGGCGGCATGTGGTTCGAGACTTGCGTGCTGTTGCGTCGAGACGCGGAAGGTTTCCTCGACTAGCAACGGATTGCGTTGCGCCCGCGCCTCGTCAAGCCAGCTCTTGGCCTGCTTGGCTTTCTGCGAGAACGGCGCCGAAGGCCCGCGCACGTTGCCCTTCCACGACACCGGAGCGCCGCCGGCGCCCTCGGACACGTTGCCGGCACGCTTGCGGTCCTTCTTTTCGAACACGACGGGCGCATCGTCGCGTCGCGCTGCATCGAGCCCGATCACCGCGGGAAAAGGCTCGGGCCTGAAGGTGATCGCGGCGATTGCCTTCAGTGCGGTGCGGCGATCCTTGGCCGCGACGGCTGCAATCGGCGCGCCGACGAAGCGGATCATGTTGTCATCGTCGAGCAGCGGAACGACCGCGGCAACACCGGCAATGGCGCGCGCCGGCGCCAGATCAAGCCGGGTGATCCTCGCATGCGCGACGTGCGCGCGCAGGATGACGCCTTCGAGCTGGCCGTCATGGTGGATGTCGACGGTGTAGCGGGCCAGTCCCGTCACCTTGTCGCGGGCTTCCAGCCGCGGCGCGATGGGATCGTTGCCGTCGAAGCGGCCCGAGCATGCTTCGGCGACGGCGCGATAGATGCCTTCATAGGCGCCGCAGCGGCAGAGATGCCCCGAGAGCGCGGCGGCGATCTCCTCGCGCGAGGGTGTCGCCGTGCCCCTGGTCGCGCGCCAGCTGTCATGGAAGGCGGTGGCTTCGACGACAAAGCCGGGCGTGCAGAAGCCGCATTGCAGGGCGTCGTGCGCCATGAACGCCTTCTGCACCGGATGCAATCCGGTGCTACCTATGCCCTCGATGGTCGTCAGCGATTTGTCGGCGGCCGCCTGCGCCGGCAACAGGCAGCTCACGACCGGCGTTCCGTCGAGCAGCACGGTGCAGGCGCCGCAGACGCCGGAGCCGCAGACGAGTTTGGTGCCGGTGAGGCCGCCATCGCGGATCACGTCGACCAGGAGCGCATCCGGATCGTCGGGTAACGCCAGAGGCCTTCCATTGATGGTCGTGGTGGTCATTTTCGAACTCCCGTTTTGCGTGGGGACTTCTTCGCGGACGGCGTCATCGCGCCGGCGATCAGCATGCGCAGCATGGTCTCGAGCTGTTTCAGGAACGCGTCGACCGGCTGCATGGACGGAAAAGCGGATTTGGTGCCGTGGACCGCCATCTCGACGCAGCGCGCGAGCTCGCGCACGGAGACGCCGCTTGCGAGCGTGAGCTTCTGCTTGCGGCAGACCCGCGCGATGGTCGTTGCGATCTCGTCGGCGAAACGGACGGAGTAGCCTTGGTAGAGGTCGCGCGCCTGCGCGAGATGTTCGGAAAACAGCTCCTCGCTATGTGGCGAATCCTTGAGCGAAGCGACCATGGTCTGCATCCGCGCACCGATCTCGGCGACAAGGATCTCCGCCAGTTCGAGGCCTTCCTCCTCGGCCGCCTTTGCTGCCTCGATCTCGGCGGCAAGCCCTTGCTCATAAAGCCGCTCGATCACGGCGCGGAACAGAGCCTCCTTGGAGGCGAAGTGATGGTAGAGCGCCTGACGCGTCAGCCCGGCTTCCTCGGCCGCCTGCTCGATCGACGAGCGCCGGAAACCGTGGCGGCCGAACACGCGCATGGCGGCGTCGAGGATGCGGTCCTGCGGAGGGGCCTTGGCCTGCATTTTGTCAGATTTGACAAATGTGAATGAAATGTCAAATCACGGATTGATGACGGTTTCGTGCGTGGGTCAGCCGAGGCCGCCCCCACATGCGGGCAGGGACATCGCCGAATTCCCGTTGGCTCGCGATAGCGATGCGAAAACATCACCTCGAAATGAAAACGGGCATGCCTTCCTGCGAAGGCATGCCCGCTAAAACTCTAGTCGCGCGAAGCGCGTGTCAGTGCACGCTGACGGCTTGCAGCTCGTTGCTCCAGGCGTTGGCGACCGCGGCTTCGCGGCTGTCGGTCAGCATGATCGGCGTGCCGTCGGCGGCGTGGAGCGCGAACAGCTTGAGGCCGGGCGCGATCTTCGGGGCTTCGGGGAACAGGCCGGGCACATCCTCGGAGCGGATCTGCTTCACATAGGCGATATGGCCTTCGCCGAGGTTTGCCAGCGTCTCGGGTGAGACGTTCTTGGCTTCGTATTCGAACGCAACGTGACCTTCACTCATGGTCTCGACTCCTCTCTCGAAACTAAGCGGTCGAGTCCGCTACTCGTTCCATTATTCGTGCTCATTGATAGCGATTGTCTTAACGATCCTCTCCGGTTCAGGCCGGGCCAGGTCGATCGACAACAACCCGTTCTTCAGATCCGCACCCAGCACCAGCATCCCCTCCGCCAGCACGAAGGTGCGCTGGAAGTGGCGCGCGGCGATGCCGCGATGGATGTATTGCCGGGTCTTGTCGTCCTGCTGCCGCCCGCGAATGACAAGCTGGTTTTCCTCAATGGTTACATCGAGTTGGTCGCGGGTGAAGCCGGCGACCGCCAGCGTGATGCGCAGACGCTCGGGCTGGTTGTCCGCGCCGCCGCACCTCTCGATATTGTAGGGAGGATAACCGTCGGCGCCTTTGACGACGCGATCGAGCACGCGCTCGATCTCGTCGAAGCCCAGAAGGAACGGACTGGAAAGCGTGGGAACACGAGACATAGTTTACAAAGTCCTCTCGAAGCGACTTTGGTGTTTCGGGGCCCGATCAAGGCACCCCTTGGTCAGCAATATGGGCATATCCCCGTGTGGGTTCAAGCACGTAGCAGGGGGTGTGGATTCACTGCTTGCGACGTCGGGGCGCGATGTGAATTTTTCGGGCGATTTATCCCAATGAAAACAGACCGCCTTCTACTGTGCATGGGGTTGTTTTCGCCGATCGGGGCTGGAACCGATCAGATTTCGATCCGCTTCCGTCCGTCGCCGCTGAACAAATGCAGCTTGTTGCGGACTGCGGCGACACGGATCTTCTGGCCGATGGCCGGCGCTTCGGTTCCGGGGATGCGCACGATCACCTCGCCGGGCGGCAACTCGCCCGGATTTGTCGCGACGCCCTGCTGATCCTGCGCACGCGATCCGTAAACGAAGGTTTCTGCACCGACGCGCTCGATCGCGTCGATCGTCAGCGACAGTGCAACACCGCCCGATGGCGTCTGGTCGGTGATGGCGAGATCTTCCGGCCGGATGCCGAGGATGCCGGCTTCGACGGCGCTGCCGCCGAGCTGCGGTTTGATCTCGTCCTGGCGTGTCGACATCAGATTCATCGGCGGCGCACCGATGAAGGAGGCGACGAAAGTCGTCGCCGGCTTCTCGTAGATCGCGAGCGGATTGCCGACCTGCTCGACCTGGCCGCCATTCATCACCACGAGAATGTCGGCGAGCGTCATCGCTTCGAGCTGGTCGTGGGTGACATAGATCGAGGTGACGTTGAGCCGGCGCTGCAATTTGCGAATCTCGACGCGCATCGAGATGCGCAGCTTGGCGTCGAGGTTGGACAGCGGCTCGTCGAACAGGAACACCTTCGGCTGGCGCACGATGGCGCGGCCCATGGCGACGCGCTGGCGCTGGCCGCCGGAGAGCTGCCCTGGCTTGCGGGTGAGCATCGTCCCCAGTTCGAGGATGCGTGCGGCCTCCTCGACGCGGGTCTTGATCTCGGCTTCCTTCATGCCACGGTTGCGCAGGCCGTAGGCCATGTTGTTGAACACGCTCATATGCGGATAGAGCGCGTAGTTCTGGAACACCATCGCGATGTCGCGGTCGGCCGGCTCGACCTGGTTTACGACACGGCCGCCGATGTTGATCTCGCCCGAGGTTATGGTTTCGAGCCCCGCTACCATTCTGAGCAGGGTCGACTTGCCGCAGCCCGAAGGGCCGACCAGCACGCAGAACTGCCCGTCGGCCACATCGACATCGACGCCTTTGATGGCCTCGAAGCCGTTGGGATAGGCCTTGCGGACGTTGCGCAGCGTAACATTGGCCATGGGCCTATTTCTCCGTCTCGATCAGGCCCTTGACGAACAGGCGTTGCAGCAGCACGACGACCGCCACCGGCGGCAGCATCGCGAGCACCGCGGTGGCCATCGCGACCGACCATTCGGTGAGTGCGTCCTTCACATCGATGATCTTCTTGATGCCGATCACGATGGTCTGCATATCGTCGCGCGTCGTGATCAGCAGCGGCCAGAGATACTGATTCCAGCCGTAAATGAAGAGGATCACGAACAGCGCGGCGATGTTGGTCACCGAGAGCGGCAGCAGCGTATCGAAGAAGAAGCGGATCGGACCTGCTCCATCCATCTTCGAGGCCTCGACCAGTTCCTTCGGCACCGTCATGAAGAACTGCCGGAACAGCAGCGTCGCGGTTGCCGACGCGATCAGAGGCAGGATCAGGCCGGAATAGGAATCCAGCATGTGCAGGTCGGACGTGATCTTGTAGGTCGGAAAGATTCGCACTTCGACCGGCAGCATGAGCGTGATGAAGATGGTCCAGAACGTCGCCATCCTGAAGGGAAAGTTGAAGAACACGATGGCGTAGGCCGAAATGATCGAGATCGCGATCTTTCCGAGCGCAATACCAACCGCCATGATCAAGCTCGACAGCAACATGCTGCCCACCGGCTCGCGCGTCGTCTTGCCGGTGCCGGACATGATCGTGTTCCAGTAGGTCTCCAGCGCGTGGCCGCCCGGATAGAGCGGCATCTGGCCGTTGGCGATGACGGAATTGTCGTGGGTGGAGGCGATGATCGCGAGATAGACCGGGAAAGCGACCACGATCACGCCGGCGATCAGCACCAGGTGCGGCAACAGATTTCCAAATCGTCGATGCTCGACCATTGTCAGTAATGGACCTTCTTTTCGACGTAGCGGAATTGGACCGCGGTCAACGCGACGACGATGATCATCAGGATCACGGATTGCGCGGCCGAGCCGCCGAGGTCCGAGCCGGCCTTGCCGTCCAGGAAAACCTTGTAGACGAGCGTTGAGGTGGAGCCGTTCGGGCCGCCTTCGGTTGCGGTGTCGATGATGCCGAGCGTGTTGAAGAAGGCGTAAGTGATATTGACGACGATCAGGAAGAACGTCGTCGGCGACAGCAGCGGAAAGACGATGGTCCAGAACCGCCGCATTGGCCTCGCGCCGTCGATCGCAGCGGCCTCGATCACACTCTTCGGGATTGACTGCAGGCCGGCGAGAAAGAACAGGAAATTGTAGCTGATCTGGTTCCAGACGGCGACGATGACAATCAGGATCATGGCATGATTGCCGTTGAGCACTGGATTCCAATCGATGCCGTTACGCTGCAAAGCGCGCGCGATCATGCCGAGCCCGGGCTGGAACATGAAGATGAATAGCACGCTCGCCACCGCAGGCGCGACCGCGTAGGGAATGATCAGGAAGGTGCGATAGATCTGCACGCCAGCGATGTTGCGGTTCGCCATGACAGCGAGCAGCAGGCCGATCGCAAGCGAGAAGAACACGACGAGCAGCGAGAAAAAGAAGGTCGTGCCGATCGCGTGATAGTATTCGGGAGTCTTCAGCAGGTTGACGTAGTTCTCGAACCAGACGAACTCGGTCGAGAGCCCGAAGGCATCCTGCACCAGGAACGATTGCCAGAGCGCCTGCGCAGCCGGCCAATAGAAGAAGATCAGGGACACCGCAAGCTGCGGAAATACCAGGAGGCAGGCGAGCAGCCTGCCTGGAAAGATCGCCCGGTTCTCCATGAAGCCCCCGCCTCACTCGCTGAGAGTCGTGGCTGCGGACCATCCACAGCCACGACTGATGAGGTCCTACTTGGTCGCGGTCCGCTCGAACTGACGCAGCATCTGGTTGCCGCGCGAGACGGCAGCGTCGAGTGCATCCTTGGCCGACTTCTTGCCGGCGAGTGCCGCCTCGATCTCCTCGGACCAGACGTCGCGCATCTGCACCATTCCGCCGAAACGCAGGCCGCGCGAGTTCTCGGTCGGCGGCTTGTTGGTGAGCTCCTTCAACGGCACTTCCAGGATCGGGTTCTTCTCATAGAAGCCCGACGCCTTGGTCTTGTCGTAGGCCGCCTTGGTGATCGGCAGATAGCCGGAGACCTCGTGCAGATAAACCTGACGATCTGTGTCGGACAGGAAAGTGAAGAACTTCGCGATGCCCTTGTACTCTTCGCTGGATTTGCCGCCCATCACCCACAGCGAGGCGCCACCGATAATGGAGTTCTGGGGCGCATCCTTGGCGTCCGGGAAATACGGCATCGGAACGGCCGTATAGTTGAACTTCGCGTTCGCCTTGACGTTCGGATAGAAGGCCGACGACGTCATGTAGAGCGCGCATTCGCCTGAAGTGAAGCGGCCTTCGCCGGTATTGGTGCGACCGGAATAGTCGTAGCTCTTGTCTTTCTGAAGCTCGACGAGATTTTCGAGCAGCTTGGTCTCGAGCGGGTTGTTGAAGTCCAGCACGGTATCGAAGCCGTCAAGGCCGTTGGCCTTGGTGCCGATCGGAATGTTGTGCCAGGCCGAGAACTGCTCGATCAGGCCCCATGTGATCCAGCTCGAGGAGAAGCCGCAGGTCGGGCTCGTTGCGTGCAGCTTCTTGGCGTCGGCGAACACCTCGGGCCAGGTCTTCGGCGGCGCGTCGATGCCGGCCTTCTTCAGTGCGTCGAGATTGGCCCACATCACCATGCTCGACGAGTTGAACGGGAACGAGAGCATCTCGCCCTTTGCGGTCGAGTAGTAACCTGTGATGGCCGGCAGATAGGACTGCGGGTCGAACTTCTCGCCTTGCTCCTTCATGAGGTCGGAGACCGGCTTGATGGCGCCCTTGGCGGCCATCATGGTCGCAGTACCGACCTCGAACACCTGCATAATGCCCGGTGCGTTGCCGGCGCGGAACGCTGCGATGCCGGCATTCAGTGTGTCGGCATAGCTGCCCTTGAAGGTGGGAACGATCTTGTAGTCGCTCTGCGATGCGTTGAAATCGTTGGCCAGCTTGACCACGACGTCGTTGTTGGGGCCGGTCATCGCGTGCCACCACTGGATTTCAGTCACGGCCAGCGCCGGCGAAGCCGTCATGCCGACAGCGACTGCAACAGTGGCAGCCGCCCCAAAAAATCGAAGAGCCATCAAGAAACCTCCCTCAGCCGTCAATAAAGAAGCGCTTGCGCTAGCAGCGCCATATGACGTTCACATGACTGTGTAAGCGGCCGAAACGAAAGCGGCAAGCGCTGGAAAAGGGAAGCCATCAAATAGGCGAACGCGCCGCGCGCAGCCACAGCTGTTCGCGGTGCACACCGATGCCCGCGCCGCACTGCGGCATCATAGCGCCAGAGGAGGTCAGGGGCCCTAGCGCTTGCGCTCGGGCCCGCAGACCACGCCGCTCTCGACCATCGCGTCGATCTCCGACTTTGAGTAGCCGAACTCGCCCAGCACCTCCTGGGAGTGCTGGCTGAACTTCGGCGGCAGCCGGCGCAGGCTCGGCTTGCTGCGGTCGAGCCGGATCGGCGAGGCCACGCCCTTGTACCAGTCCTTCTCGATGACATCGCCGCGCGCGATGGTGTGCGGATTGGTCAGCGCCTGGTCGATCTTCTGCACGGGGCCCGCGGGCAGGCCCGCGGCGAGCAGGCGATTGCACAGCGGCTCGGCCTCGTGCTGGCTGAATACCGCGGCGAGCTCGGCGCGCAGCGCCTCGCGGTTGGCGATGCGGTCCTTGTTGCGGGCAAAGCGCGGATCGGTTCCGAGCTCGGGCTTGCCGATTTCCTTGGCGAGCTTGCGGAAGGTGCCGTCATTGCCGACGCCGATGAAGATGTCGTCGGTCTTGGTCGGGAAGATCGCGTACGGCACGAGGTTCGGGTGCTCGTTGCCGGTGAGACCGGGCGGCTTGCCATGCATGAAATAATTCGCGGTGTGCGGATGCATGATGGCGAGGCCGGTTTCGTACAGCGTCGTCTCCAGGAACTGGCCCTTGCCTGAGCGTTGCCGTTCGGAGAGCGCCATCAGGATGCCGATCGCGGCGTAAAGGCCGGTGGTGATATCGACCAGCGGCACGCCGATCCGCATCGGGCCGCTCTCGGGCGACCCCGTCGCCGCGATCATGCCGGTCATGGCCTGGATGATGGCGTCATAGCCGGGATTGCCGCCGCGCGGGCCGTCGGCGCCGAAGCCGCAGATCCGGCAATGCACGAGGCGCGGAAATTTTTGGGCAAGCACATCGTTGCCGATGCCCCATTTCTCCAGCGTGCCCGGCTTGAAATTCTCGATCAGGACGTCGGCCGTCTCCAACATCTTGAGCAGCACGACGCGGCCGCCTTCGGACGCGAGGTCGAGTCCGATCGAGCGCTTGTTTCTGTTGATGCCGATGAAATAGGCCGCGTCGTCGTCGTGGAAGGGAGGACCCCAGTCGCGCACCTCGTCGCCGGCGGGCGGCTCGACCTTGATCACGTCGGCGCCGTGGTCGGCGAGGATCTGGGTGCAGTAGGGACCGCCGAGTACGCGCGTGAGATCGATGACGCGCAGCCCGCTCATTGCGCCCAAAACGGCTTCAGTCATGCCTTCGCTTCCCTGTGTCGATATTGATCACAGGCCTAGCGAGGTTCGAACGCGCCAGCAATGGCTTGTCGCGTGGGGGCGTATGCGTCGCGGCGCAATCCCGCGGCGTGGGAAATCTCGCGGTAACGGCCGGCCCGAGGGGGATCCCGGGCCAGCCAATTCACCGTCGGGTCAGACGACCGTCAGGCGAACGTCGACATTGCCGCGCGTCGCGTTGGAGTACGGGCACACCTGGTGCGCCTTCTCGACCAGCGCCTCGGCGTCCGCGCGGGACAGGCCCGGCAGCGAGACGGCCAGGTCGATGTCGAGACCGAAGCCGCCGGCCGCGCGTGGGCCGATGCCGACAGTCGAGGTCACGGAGGCATCAGCGGGAACCTTCGGGCCGCCCTGCGAGGCCACGAACTTCATCGCGCCGATGAAGCAGGCGGCATAGCCGGCCGCAAACAGCTGCTCGGGGTTGTTGCCGGCGCCGCCGCCACCGCCGAGCTCCTTCGGCGTGGTGAGCTTGACGTCGAGTGCGCCGTCGAGGGTCGCAGCATGGCCGTCGCGGCCGCCGGTGGCTTTTGCGCTGGTCTTGTAGAGGACGTTCACGGACATTTTCGTCTCCTCAGGGGGACTTCGGGTTGGGGTGCGATCTGTATTGCAAACAATTAGATTGCATGCAATTGAAATTGGCGTGCCTCACATTTAATTGTTCGCAATTGAATGTGGGCCCGCCCGGTCCCACAATGCGGGTCAGTCTCGAGAGATTCTCTATGGCCCGGAAATCAGCGACCCTCGATCCGCAACGCCTCGACAACCAGATCTGCTTCGCGGTCTATTCGGCCGCGCACGCCTTCAATCGCGTCTACAAGCCGCTGCTCGACCGGCTCGGCCTGACCTATCCGCAATATCTGGTGATGCTGGTGCTGTGGGAGCGCGACGATGTGCCGGTGAAGGACATCGGTGAGAAGCTGTTTCTCGATTCAGGCACGCTGACGCCGCTGCTGAAGCGGCTGGAGGCCGCCCATCTGGTCAAGCGCACGCGAAGCAGTGAGGACGAGCGTCAGGTGCTGATCGCGCTGACCCCGCAGGGCCATGCGTTGAAGGACAAGGCGCGCAGCGTGCCGCAGTCGATCCTGGCGGCCTCGGACTGCTCGGTGTCGGAGCTGGTCGCGATGAAGGACGAGATCGTCGCGCTGAGGGATCGGTTGAATGCGGTGATTGGGGAGTAGGGGGTTCAACAGAGCCGTTTTTTCGAGAAGGCGCGGCCCGAATGTGACTTGAGATATTTCTCGAATGCCAACGCCTTTAGCTTGTCAGGGAAAGCACAGTACCAGACCAGCTTCCACGGTTTGAATTTGGCGGTGTGAGCGGACTTGCCGGCATTGTGCTCCGGGAGCCGTCGCTTCAGATCTTCCGTGGCGCCGATGTATTCCTGATCAGGGAACTTGATGCTGCGGATGATGTAGACATACCACATCGATGTCTCGCGCCTGCGCAGCCGGACGGTAAGTAGAGGAAATCAGAACATGGGGCAGTCCGTCTTCGCCCGACACCACGCTTCGCCCTTCAGGCTCCGTCGTGGCTGCGCCACGCGTAGCCCGAAGGGCGAAGCGTGGTGGAGCCAGGCGGGATCGAACCGCCGACCTCTTGCATGCCATGCAAGCGCTCTCCCAGCTGAGCTATGGCCCCTTAACCTTGGGATGATCCTGGGGGATCACTCCCGACCGGCGAGCCTTTCGACTCGCGCGGTGCACCCTTTTTCACAGATCAGGACTGATCTCAAGTCTCTTCATCACCTCCGACATCGCCAATGATGTCGGTCACGTCCTCATCGCCCTCTTCTTCGTCGGCAATGAAGGTCGAATCATCGTCATCGTCGTCGTCGAGGGTCTCGTCGACCTCGATATCGTCCTCGGATTCGGGAACGACGGCCTTGACCTTGCCGGTGTTCTCCTCGGCATCAGCCTCCTCCAGCGAGACCTCCTCGACCTCCGCCGGCTCCGGCGCGGCATCGGCGGCTGCTGCGTGACGGGCTTCGGCGCCGCGAGGCATCCGGGCCGGCGCCACAGGCGCGATCGGCACAACTTCGCCGGTATAGGGCGAGATCACCGGATTCTTGTTGAGGTCGTAGAACTTCTTGCCCGTGGTCGGGCAAATACGTTTGGTTCCGAGTTCGGACTTGGCCACGGCAGAGGAATCCTGGGAATGTCTGAAAAGCGGTGCTTCACTTGGCTAGTTGGCGGCCCGCTGTCAATAGCGCATTACGAGAGAAAGACATGCTCGTGACGGCGGGGAGACCATGTGGTAGGTGCCCGCCAGCCTCCGAGGCGCATCCAAGGACACAATCTTGACCCATTCCGACAAGCCGACACCCCTGAAGTCGAGCTCAAGCGGTCCCCTGACCGGAAAAGTACGGGTGCCCGGGGACAAGTCGATCTCCCACCGCGCCCTCATCCTGGGCGCGCTGGCGGTCGGCGAGACCCGCATTACGGGCCTGCTCGAGGGCGAGGACGTCCTCAACACCGCCAAGTCGATGCAGGCCCTCGGCGCCAAGGTCGAGCGCACCGGCGATTTCGCCTGGAAGGTGAACGGAGTGGGTGTCGGCGGCTTCGCCCAGCCCAAGGCGCCGCTGGATTTCGGCAATTCCGGTACCGGCTGCCGGCTGGTCATGGGCGCCGTCGCCGGCTGCCCGATTTCGGCGATTTTCGACGGCGATGCCTCGCTGCGCAGTCGCCCGATGCGTCGGATCCTCGATCCGCTCGAAAAGATGGGCGCCAAGGTCGTCTCTGGCGGCGAGGGCGGCCGCCTGCCGCTGACCATCCAGGGCGCGCGCGATCCGCTGCCGATCACCTACAAGACCCCGGTCGCCTCGGCCCAGATCAAATCGGCGGTGCTGCTGGCGGGCCTCGCCGCGCCGGGCATCACCACCGTGATCGAGAGCGAGGCCAGCCGCGACCACACCGAGCTGATGCTGAAGCATTTCGGCGCCGACATCACCTCGGTCGCCGAGGGGGCTCACGGCCGCCGCATCACGCTGGTTGGACAGCCCGAACTGCATGGCGCGACCGTCATCGTGCCCGCTGATCCCTCGTCAGCGGCCTTTCCGATCGTCGCGGCATTGATTGTCGAAGGCTCGGACATCGTTCTTTCCGATGTCATGACCAATCCGCTGCGCACCGGCCTGTTCACGACGCTGCGCGAAATGGGCGCCTCCATCGAGGAAAGCGAAGTGCGCGGCGATGCCGGCGAGCCGATGGCGCGCTTGCGCGTGCGTGCCTCAAAGCTGCGCGGCGTCGAGGTGCCGCCGGAGCGCGCGCCTTCGATGATCGATGAATATCTGGTGCTGGCAGTGGCAGCGTCGTTTGCCGAAGGCACCACGATCATGCGGGGCCTGCAGGAGCTGCGCGTCAAGGAATCCGACCGGCTCGAGGCCACGGCGGCGATGCTCCGCGTCAACGGCGTGAAGGTCACCATCTCCGGCGACGATCTGATCGTCGAGGGTCGCGGCCACGTCCCCGGCGGCGGTACTGTTGCCACCCATATGGACCACCGCATCGCGATGTCCGCGCTGGTGATGGGCTGCGCTTCCGACCAGCCGGTGACTGTCGACGACACCGCCTTCATTGCCACAAGTTTCCCTGACTTCATTCCGATGATGCGTTCCCTTGGGGCCGAGTTTTCATGATTATCGCCATCGACGGACCCGCGGCCTCGGGCAAGGGCACGCTGGGCAAGCGCCTCGCCCATCACTATGGCTACCGTCATCTCGATACCGGCGTGATCTATCGCGCCGTCGCCTACGCCCTGATGGAGTCCGGCCATGATCTCAGGGACGAGACCGCGGCGGTGCAGGCCGCCCTGGAACTCGATCCGGAAAGGTTCGGCAATCCCGCCCTGAAGACCCAGAAGGCGGGCGAGGGCGCGTCCATCGTCTCGGCCATCCCGAGGGTTCGCGAGGTCCTGGTCAATTTCCAGCGGCAATTCGCCGCCGATCCGCCCGGCGCGGTGCTGGACGGACGGGACATCGGAACCGTGATCTGCCCCGATGCCGACGTGAAGATCTTCGTCGTGGCCGACCCCAGGGTCCGGGCCCGCCGCCGCACCATGGAGGCGCGGGCGCGGGGCGAGGAGGCAGACGAGGCGGCCGTGCTGGCCGACATCATCCAGCGCGACGAACGGGACAAGAACCGGCCGATTGCGCCCTTAAAACCAGCTGCGGATGCTTACTTGCTAGATAACTCCCAACTGGATATAGAAGGCGGCGTCCGGGCCGCCATCGACATTATCGAGGCCGTCCGAGCGGGCCGGTCGCGGGGTTAAGCCGCAGCCGTCATTGGAGGAAGTGCCCGCTCCCGCTCTTTGAGGTCGATACTCTCGGTCCCTGTTTAGGGACCGACGCGATCCAGGCTCCGGACACAACGATTTCCACGTATCGAACGCGCGGGCCTCTGCCGGCCCGCTTCCGCTGTTTCGGCGCCAAGCCGGGGCAACGAGCGGTCGCTCGAAGGTCTTGCGGGCCTTCCGACACTGCGTGCGCGATACGCCCATGAACCCAACGGCCGGCAAGATTTCCGCAACTGGAGAACAAATGGCTTCGACTTCCGCTGATACCTATAGCCCGTCGCGTGACGATTTCGCCGCGATGCTCGACGAGTCCTTCGCTGGTGGCAACCTGCAGGAGAGCTCGGTCGTCAAGGGCAAGGTGGTTGCAATTGAAAAGGACATGGCCGTCATCGACGTCGGCCTGAAGACCGAAGGCCGCGTTGCGCTGCGCGAATTTTCCGGTCCCGGCCGTGACAGCGAGATCAAGGTTGGCGACGAGGTGGAAGTGTTCCTCGATCGCATCGAGAACGCCCTCGGCGAGGCCGTGCTGTCGCGCGACAAGGCGCGCCGCGAAGAGAGCTGGGGCAAGCTCGAGAAGGCGTTCCAGAACAACGAGAAGGTCACGGGCGTCATCTTCAACCAGGTCAAGGGTGGCTTCACCGTCGACCTCGACGGTGCCGTTGCCTTCCTGCCGCGTTCGCAGGTCGACATCCGTCCGATCCGCGACGTTGCGCCGCTGATGAACAACGCGCAGCCGTTCCAGATCCTCAAGATGGATCGCCGCCGCGGCAACATCGTCGTGTCCCGCCGCACGGTTCTCGAAGAGACCCGTGCCGAGCAGCGTCAGGAGCTGGTGCAGAACCTCGAAGAGGGTCAGGTCATCGACGGCGTCGTCAAGAACATCACCGATTACGGTGCGTTCGTTGACCTCGGCGGTATCGACGGCCTGCTGCACGTCACCGATATTGCGTGGCGCCGCGTCAACCACCCGACCGAGGTGCTCTCGATCGGCCAGACCGTGAAGGTCAAGATCATCAAGATCAACCACGAGACGCACCGCATCTCGCTGGGCATGAAGCAGCTGCTCGACGATCCGTGGCAGGGCATCGAAGCCAAGTACCCGCTGGGTGCCCGCTTCACCGGCCGCGTCACCAACATCACCGACTACGGTGCGTTCGTCGAGCTCGAGCCGGGCATCGAAGGCCTGATCCACGTCTCCGAGATGTCGTGGACCAAGAAGAACATGCACCCCGGCAAGATCGTGTCGACCTCGCAGGAAGTCGACGTGCAGGTGCTGGAAGTCGATTCCGTCAAGCGCCGTATCTCGCTCGGCCTCAAGCAGACCATGCGCAACCCCTGGGAGGTCTTCGTCGAAGGTCACCCGACCGGTTCGGTGGTCGAGGGCGAGGTCAAGAACAAGACCGAGTTCGGTCTGTTCCTGGGCCTCGAGGGCGACGTCGACGGCATGGTCCATCTCTCCGACCTCGACTGGAAGCTTCCAGGCGAGCAGGTGATCGACAACTACAAGAAGGGCGACATGGTCAAGGCCGTGGTGCTCGATGTGGACGTCGAGAAGGAGCGTATCTCGCTCGGCATCAAGCAGCTCGAAGGCGACCCCTTCGCCGAGCCGGGCGATGTCAAGAAGGGCGCGGTCGTGACCTGCGAAGTGCTCGAAGTGAAGGAAAGCGGTATCGAGGTGAAGATCGCCGGTACCGACTTCTCGACCTTCATCAAGCGCTCGGAGCTCGCGCGTGACCGCAACGACCAGCGTGCCGAACGCTTCGCCGTCGGCGAGAAGGTCGATGCCCGCGTGATCCAGTTCGACAAGAAGGCCCGCAAAGTCCAGGTGTCGATCAAGGCGCTCGAAGTCGCCGAAGAGAAGGAAGCCATCGCGCAGTACGGCTCCTCGGATTCGGGTGCGACGCTCGGCGACATCCTGGGCACCGCGCTCAAGAACCGCGACAGCAAGTAAGCGAAACGCTGATTTCGCTGATATCGAAGCCCCGGCGTAAGCCGGGGCTTTTTTGTTGCCCGCTCCATCCGGGCTACGCAGCCAGAGGCCTTGTTTTCTTCAAATTGCGCCGCAATTGATGTATCCAGGCAAGCTGATGGTCACGTCGTGACGGCACAACGTCAGCGGCCTTTCATTTGGAGATATCTCGATGTCGCTCGATTCGGACATCATCGTCGATCGCCGCAGGATCCGCCGCAAGCTGACGTTCTGGCGCGTGATGGCCGCTTTGATCGCGATCGCTGCGATCGCGGGCTTTGCGCTGATCGCAACGCCCGGCGCGCGCGGCAGCTTCGTCTCCGCAGGCTCAATCGCACGTGTGGAGATCGATGGCCTGATCCGCAGCGATTCCGAGCGCACGCACGCGCTGGAGCGGCTGGAGAATTCGCAGGCCGCCGCCGTGATCGTTCACATCAATTCGCCCGGCGGCACCACCGCCGGCTCCGAGCAGCTCTATGATTCCTTGACGCGTCTGAAGGCGAAGAAGCCGCTGGTCGTCGTGGTCGAAGGCCTTGCGGCCTCCGGCGGCTACATCACCGCGATCGCAAGCGATCACATCATCGCCCAGCAGAGCTCGCTGGTCGGCTCGATCGGCGTGCTGTTCCAGTTTCCGAACTTCTCGGAGCTGCTGAAGACCGTCGGCGTCAAGGTCGAGGAGGTCAAGTCCACGCCTCTCAAGGCTGCGCCCAACGGTTTTGAGCCGACCAGCCCGGAAGCGCGCGCCGCGCTGGATGCGCTGGTGAAGGATTCCTATGCCTGGTTCAAGGATCTGGTGAAGCAGCGCCGTGGCATGGATGACACGCAGCTCGAAAAAGTCGTCGATGGCCGCGTCTTCACCGGCCGCCAGGCGATCGATCTCAAGCTGATCGATCAGCTCGGCGACGAGAAGACTGCGGTCGCCTGGCTCGAGGAGCAGAAGGGCGTCAAGAAGGGTCTTTCGGTGCGCGATTACAAGCTCGAGCCCCGCTTCGGCGACCTGACGTTCCTCAAGACGGCGGCCTCAGTAACGCTGGAAGCGCTTGGATTCAGCGCGATTGCGCATCAGATCGAGCAAACTGGCCTGGCGCAGGCGGTCGACCGTGCCGGATTGGATGGAATGCTGGCCCTGTGGCAACCGGCTGCGTCGAATTGACCTGAAACTGAAGGAACAACGCGAGTTCCGGACCTTTTTCCCGTCAGGCGGGTAGCCTTGCAGCCCGCTTTTTCGGCAAATGTCACGCATTTTCACGACGCTCAACCTTCATTTAGCGTCTTGACAGATCAAGGCATTTTCACGGAAATGGTCATCCGCACGCTTCCGGGTCCTATCTCTCGATGATCAAATCCGAACTTGTTCAGCGTATCGCCGAGCACAACCCGCATCTGTACCAGCGGGATGTCGAGAACATTGTGAATGCGATTCTCGAAGAGATCGTAGCGGCACTCGCACGCGGTGACCGCGTCGAGCTGCGCGGCTTCGGCGCTTTCTCGGTCAAGCATCGCCCCGCCCGCGCCGGCCGCAATCCGCGCACCGGCGCCCATGTCCCCGTCGATCAGAAGAGCGTTCCGTTCTTCAAGACCGGCAAGGAAATGCGTGAGCGGCTCAACCGCGACCATCCGGATCCGGGCGCGCCCGATTAAGTTTGTCGTCCGGGCTTAGCCGAACCGCCGTTCGATGCGGCGGCAGGTGATTCAAGGCGAGCGACACCCGATGCGAAAGTTTCTGACCTGGCTGTTCGTGACTCCGCTGGTCCTGATCTTGGTGACCTTTGCGGCTGCCAACCGGCATGACGTCACCGTCTCCTTCGATCCATTCATGGCGAAGGATCCGGCGCTGTCGCGCGACATTCCGTTGTTCCTGCTGCTGATCCTGACGGCCGCGCTGGGTGTCGTGGTCGGCGGCTGCGCGGTCTGGTTCGGCCAGCGGCACTGGCGCCGCGCCGCACGCCGGCATGAGGCGGATGCCCGGGCCGCGAGGGGCGAATTGGCCGGGCTGCAGGCCCAGGCGGCCGCGTCGAAGCCGGGAGCCCAGCGCCTCCCCGTTCCCTCTGGGGTAGGCCTTTACGGGGCCATCGGGCGAGACAAGCAGCGCGCGACGTTGTAGAAGCGGCCCCAACTGAAAAGCCCGTTTCCCGGCCGCCACTTGCGGCCTCAATTTGCTTTGAGACCATGTCCCTGCTCGTCAAAATCTGCGGCCTGTCCACGCGCGAGACGCTTCAAACGGCGCTCGACGCGGGCGCCGACATGGTGGGGTTCGTGTTCTTTCCGCCCTCGCCGCGGCACGTTTCGCTGGAGACGGGGCGCGAGCTCGGCCGACAGGTGAATAGCCGCGCGCTCAAAGTGGCGCTCACGGTCGATGCCGACGACGCCACGCTCGACAACATCATGGATGCGCTGTCGCCTGATATCTTCCAGCTCCACGGCCATGAGAGCGTGGCGCGCTTGCGTGACATCAAGCAGAAGTTCGGCCGCCCGGTGATGAAGGCGGTGCCGGTCGCGACCGCAGCCGATCTCGCCGTGCTGCCCGGCTATGCCGCAGTCGCCGACCGCATCCTGTTCGACGCCCGTGCCCCGAAGGATGCGACCCGGCCCGGCGGCCTCGGTGCCCCCTTCGACTGGCACTTGCTGGAAAACCTGGAGCTTGATCTGCCGTATATGGTTTCGGGCGGCCTCCATACTCAAAACCTCGCGGAAGCCCTCCGCGTCACCCGCGCCGGCGGCGTCGACGTGTCCTCCGGTGTCGAGAGCACTCCCGGTGTGAAAGACCCGGAGCTGATCAAGGCCTTCATTCGCGCCGCGCGCGCCACTCAAGAGTTGAGCGTTCGATGAATATCGCCAAACCAAATTCCTATCGCAGCGGGCCCGACGAGCGCGGTCATTTCGGCATTTTCGGCGGTCGCTTCGTCGCCGAAACCCTGATGCCGCTGATCCTCGACCTGGAGAAGGCCTACACCGCGGCCAAAGCCGATCCGGCCTTCCAGGCCGAGATGAACGGCTACCTCAAGAACTATGTCGGCCGGCCCTCGCCGCTGTATTTCGCCGAGCGCCTCACCGAACATCTCGGCGGTGCCAAGATCTACCTCAAGCGCGAAGAGCTCAACCACACCGGCTCGCACAAGGTGAACAATGTGCTCGGCCAGATCATGCTGGCGCGGCGCATGGGCAAGAAGCGCATCATCGCCGAGACCGGCGCCGGCCAGCACGGCGTTGCCACCGCAACGCTGTGCGCGCGCTTTGGCCTGGAATGCGTGGTCTATATGGGCGCCGTCGACGTCGAGCGGCAACAGCCCAACGTGATCCGCATGGAGATGCTGGGCGCAAAGGTGATGCCGGTCCAGTCCGGAACGCGCACGCTGAAGGATGCGATGAACGAGGCGCTGCGCGACTGGGTCACCAACGTGCACAACACCTTCTATTGCATCGGCACGGTCGCGGGCCCGCATCCCTATCCGATGCTGGTGCGCGACTTCCAGTCGATCATCGGCAACGAGACGAAAGCGCAAATGCAGGAGGTCGAAGGACGCCTGCCGGATTCGCTGGTCGCCTGCATCGGCGGCGGCTCGAACGCGATGGGCCTGTTCCATCCCTTCCTCGACGATCCCTCTGTCGAAATCTTCGGCGTCGAAGCCGCGGGCCACGGGCTCACGCAATTGCATGCGGCCTCGATCGCGGGCGGCCGTCCCGGCGTGCTCCATGGCAATCGCACTTATTTGCTGATGGATGCCGACGGCCAGATCCAGGACGCGCATTCGATCTCGGCCGGCCTCGACTATCCCGGCATCGGCCCCGAGCATTCCTGGCTGCACGAGATCGGCCGCGTCAATTATCTCTCCGCGACCGATGACGAGGCGCTCGCCGCGTTCCAGCTGCTCTCCAAGCTCGAAGGCATCATTCCCGCGCTCGAGCCCGCGCACGCCATCGCCAAGGTGATGGAGCTCGCGCCGAAGCGGCCCAAAGACCACCTGATGGTCGTCAATCTCTCCGGCCGCGGCGACAAGGACGTCCCGCAGGTCGGCGACATCCTGAAGGGCAAGAGCAAGTGAGGCGCGTGTCGCACTCTCTTCACCTCTCCCCGTCGGGGAGAGGTCGGCTGCGAAGCAGCCGGGTGAGGAGTCTCTCCACTCACTCGAACCTCAATGAGGTTTCGATCAGTTCAAGCACGCCCTCAATATTCTCGTACACGTCCGTGTTCGAGACTCGGAGGACGAGGAAACCGCAGGCTTCAAGGACTTCGGTTCTGGCCTTGTCTCGTTCGATCTCGGTCGGGCTGGAATGCGTGACGCCGTCAACTTCGATGATGAGCTTTCCATCCAGCGTCACGAAGTCGACGACGTATCGATCAACAGGATGCTGGCGGCGAAACTTCCAACGGGCAAGCTGCCGGTTGCGCAGCGCCTGCCAAAGCTTTGCTTCGGCACTTGTCTGCGACTCGCGGAGCCTTCGTGCTCTCGACTTGAACCTCTCCATCCCCCTCACCCGGCTGCTTCGCAGCCGACCTCTCCCCGGAGGGGAGAGGTATAGCACAGCGGCCGCCGAATCATGACCACGCGTATCGACACCCGTTTCGCCGAGCTGAAGAAGCAGGGCCGCTCGGCCTTCGTCACCTATGTGATGGCCGGCGATCCCGATCTCACGACGTCGCTCGAGATCGTCAAGGCGCTGCCGAAGGCAGGCGCCGACGTCATCGAGCTCGGCATTCCCTTCACCGATCCGATGGCGGATGGTCCCTCGATTCAGGCGGCCGGTCTGCGCGCGCTCAAGGGTGGCACGACCTTGAAGAAGACGCTGGAGCTGGTGCGCGGCTTCCGCAAGGACGACAACATCACGCCTTTGGTGCTGATGGGCTATTACAATCCGATCTACATCTACGGCGTCGACAAGTTTCTGGCTGATGCCAAGACGTCAGGCGTCGACGGCCTGATCATCGTCGATCTGCCGCCGGAGGAAGACGACGAGCTCTGCATTCCCGCGCTGAAGGCGGGCCTGAACTTCATTCGCCTGGCGACGCCGACCACCGACGACAAGCGCCTGCCTGCGGTACTCACGAACACGTCGGGCTTTGTCTATTACGTCTCCATCGCCGGCATCACCGGTGCGGCGGCGGCGGACGCGAATGCCGTCGGCCAAGCAGTCGCGCGCATCAAGCGGCATACCGCGCTGCCGATCTGCGTCGGCTTCGGCATCCGCACGCCGGAGGCGGCGCGCGCCATTGCCGAGAAGGCCGATGGTTCGGTGGTCGGCACCGCGCTGGTCGACGCGCTCAAGAACAGTCTCGATTCCGAGGGCCGCGCGACCGCCAAAACCGTTAACGCCGTGGCTGAGCTCGCCGCCGCCCTGGCCCAGGGCGTCAAGGGCGCCAAGCAGGCGGCTGAATAGGCCTTAATTCCGCTTTCCAAGCGGGCGACACGGCAGCTTGCCGGGCAAAGGCCCGGCCGCCATATATCTCGTCAGGCGATCCCCTGCGGGCTCGCACATCGGAGCAAACCATGAACTGGCTTACCAATGTGGTCCGGCCGAAGATCCGCAACATGCTGCGGCGCGAGACGCCGGAGAATCTCTGGATCAAGTGCCCGGATTCCGGACAGCTCGTGTTCTACAAGGACGTCGAGGCCAACCAGTTCGTCATTCCCGGCTCGAACTACCACATGCGCATGGGCGCGGTGGCGCGGCTGAAGTCGATCTTCGACAACGAGACCTGGTTCGACGTCGCTCTGCCTGACGTCACGCCGGATCCGCTCAAGTTTCGCGATGAGAAGAAGTACGTCGACCGCATCAAGGATGCGCGGGCGCGCACCAATCTGAACGACGCGATCAAGGTCGGCTACGGCAAGCTCGAAGGCGCCGGCGTCGTCGTCGCCGTGCAGGATTTCGATTTCATGGGCGGCTCGCTCGGCATGGCCGCGGGCGAAGCCATCGTGCGCGGGCTCGAGCTCGCGGTCGAGAAGAAGTCGCCCTTCATCGTGTTCGCCGCATCCGGCGGCGCGCGCATGCAGGAAGGCATCTTGTCGCTGATGCAGATGCCGCGCACCACGGTTGCGGTGCAGATGCTGCGCGAAGCCAAGCTGCCCTATATCGTCGTGCTGACCAATCCGACCACCGGCGGCGTCACCGCATCTTATGCGATGCTCGGCGACGTGCAGATCGCCGAGCCCGGCGCACTGATCGGCTTTGCCGGCGCGCGCGTGATCGAGCAGACTATCCGCGAAAAGCTGCCGGAAGGTTTCCAGCGCGCCGAATATCTGAAGGAGCACGGCATGGTCGACATGGTCGTGCATCGCCACGAGCTGCGACCGACGCTGGCGCGGCTGTGCCGCCTGCTGACCAAGGCGCCGGCGCAGGAGAACGCGTCCAAGCCGACGCAGCCCGTCGTCAGCCCGGCGCAGATCGTATCGGCCGCCGAGACAGCGCCGGCTGCGCCCCACGCGTGAACGCGTCCCCCGACAGCGCGAAGGCGTCGCTCGATGCGTTGATCGGGCGGCTGTCGGCCCTGCATCAGAAGCGCATCGATCTCGGGCTCGAGCGGATGCATCGCCTGCTCGAGCGGCTTGGCCACCCCGAACGCAAGCTGCCGCCGGTGATCCATGTCGCCGGCACCAACGGCAAGGGCTCGACGGTGGCATATCTGCGCGCCACGCTGGAGGCAGCGGGCCTGCGGGTCCACGCCTATACCTCGCCCTATCTCGTCCGCATCAACGAATGCTTCCGCCTTGGTCGCGTCGGCGGCGGCGTGCTCGTCTCCGACGATGAATTGCGCGCAGCGCTGGAACAGGTCGAGCTCGTCAATGCGGGCGAGCCCGCGACGGTCTTCGAGCTGAAGACCGCGGCCGCATTCCTGTTGTTCGCGCAAAATCCTGCCGATGCGGTGCTGCTCGAAGTCGGCCTCGGCGGCCGGCTCGATTCGACCAATGTGGTCGATACGCCCGCGGCCTGCGTGATCACGCCTGTCAGCATGGACCACATGGATTTCCTCGGCAACACGCTGGGCTCGATTGCCGCCGAGAAGGCCGCGATCATCAAGCGCGGCGTGCCGGTGATTTGCGCCGAGCAGGCGGGCGAGGCGATGGCCGTGATCGAGGCGCAGGCCAAGCAGATGCGGGCGCCGCTGTTCGCCGCGAACGAGAGCTGGCACGTCAATGTGGAGCATGGCCGCCTGGTCTATTCCGACGAGCGCGGCCTGATGGATCTCGCCGCGCCGCGCCTGTTCGGCCGCCATCAGTTCGACAATGCCGGCCTTGCCATTGCGACGCTGCGTGCGATCCAGACCTTCAGGGTCAACCAGGCGGCATTCGAGGCCGGCATCGTCGGTGCCGAATGGCCGGCGCGGATGCAGCGCCTCACCTCGGGCGAGCTGCTCGCTCTCGGACCGCAGGGCAGCGAGATCTGGCTCGATGGCGGGCACAATGCCGAGGGCGGTCGCGTCGCCGCCGCCGCGCTCGGCGATCTCGAGGAACGTGTGTCGCGGCCGCTGGTCGTCATCGCGGGCATGATGGCCAACAAGGACGCGAAGGCGTTTCTGGCCAATTTCGCCGGCCTCACCCGTCACATCATCGCGGTGCCGATTCCCGACACCGAGAATGCGATGCCGGTCGATCGCCTCGCGGACGCCGTCCGCAGCCTCGGCATGCGTGTCGAGATCGCGCCCGGCACGCAGGCCGCGCTGCGTTCGCTGTCGAAGCTCGCCTACGAGGTGCCGCCGCGCATCCTGATCACGGGCTCGCTCTATCTCGCCGGTCACGTGCTCGGCCTCAACGGCACGCCTCCTGCATAGATGTCTTGTCTTCGATAAGAGATTGGGAGCGCGATGCGTTTTGCCGCGATTGCCGACGTCCACGGAAACTACCTCGCGCTGGAAGCGGTGCTCGCTGACATCCGCGCGTTTGGGATCACCGACATCGTCAATCTCGGCGACATGCTGAGCGGCCCGCTCGATGCGCGCCGTACCATCGAGATCCT
This sequence comes from Bradyrhizobium zhengyangense, assembly GCF_022012435.1. Lineage (GTDB taxonomy): Bacteria > Pseudomonadota > Alphaproteobacteria > Rhizobiales > Xanthobacteraceae > Bradyrhizobium > Bradyrhizobium zhengyangense. Next base: position 196,685 of record NZ_JAKLUA010000006.1, on the reverse strand, counting down.
GATGCCACTCGACGCCGTGCATGTGCTCGGCAATCACGACCGCTATCTGCTCGACCGTCCCCCGGAAAAGATGGGCTCGTGGGACCGTCCTGCGCACGCGCAGCTCAACACGGCGCAGCTTGATTGGCTCCAAGCGCAGCCGATGACGCGCGTGTTTCGGGATCAGGTCTTCCTCTGCCACGCGACGCCCGAGGATGACGAGGTCTATTGGCTCGACACCGTGCACCCTGATGGCGCCGTGGCACTGTCGCCGCTCGATCGCATCGAGCAGTTCGCGCAAGGCATCACGCAGTCGCTGATCCTCTGCGCCCACACCCATCTCGCCCGCGCCGTACGGCTTCGCGACAACAGGCTGATCGTCAATCCCGGCAGCGTCGGCAGCCCCGGCTATCGCGACAAGCATCCGTTCCCGCACGTCGTCGAAGCCGGCACGCCGCACGCGCGTTACGCGATCCTCGAACTCATTGATGGTGCCTGGCAGGTGACCTTTCGCCAGATCGCCTACGACCATGAAGCGATGGCCGCACTCGCCCGCCGCAACAATCAGCCGGAGTTGGCGAACGCACTGGCGACGGGGTGGATCAAGTAGACGGCTTCATCGGGTCATGGGGTTGACTCAGATAGTATGCGCGCTTATTATAAGCGTGCATACTGAGGGAGGTCATTCCATGAGCGACGAAGCAACCTGGCAGACGGAATACGCGATCGAGACGACGGCCTCTCCTGAGGCGATCTGGAGCATCTTTCGCAATGTCTCCGGCTGGAAAAACTGGAATGCAGGCATCGAGCAGATCGACATCGACGGGCCGTTTGCATCAGGCACCTGGTTCACCATGAAGCCGCCCGGCGAGGAGGCGCTGCGCTCGCAACTGATCGACGTGCGCGAGAATGTCTGCTTTGTCGATGAAACGCGGGTGGGCGATCTCACCATCCTCGTCGCCCATCGCATCGAGCCGCTTGGCCCGGCGCGGACGCGTATCGTTTACGCGGTCGACGCCCGCGGGCCGCAGGCCGCCGAGATCGGCCCGGCCGTTTCCGCCGATTTCCCCGAGGTGCTCGCGAGCCTGTCCAAACTGGCCGGAGGAGCGCAATGACGAAGCCGCCGCTTCCGACACGTCTGTCAGGCCCCGCCGAAAGCCCGGGCTTCCTGCTCTGGAAGATCTCGAACGCGTGGCAGCGGCGGCAGCGAGCGGCGCTTCAGCCCTACGAGCTCACCCATTCGCAATTCGTGCTGCTGGCAACGGCGACGTGGTTCGCCACGTCCGAGACGCTGACCCAGGCGCGGCTCGCACAACTTTGCGGCGTCGATCCAATGACCACGTCGCAGGTGCTGCGGGCGCTGGAAGCGGCGCAGCTGATCCAGCGGGTCGATCATCCCGAGGATCCGCGCGCCAAGGCCATTTCGGTCACCAAGGCGGGTCGTGATCTTGCCCGCAAGGCGGTCGTGGCGGTCGAGGAGGCCGACGCTGCGTTCTTTGCGCCACTGGGCTCCGATACCAAGCGGCTGGTTGCGATGTTTCAGGCGCTCATCGAAGGCAATGAGCGCACTGAGGCAGATAGCAAATAAAACGGCCGACGAAGCGCCGGCCGTTGTGGAAAATCATCGCGCTGCGACGTGGATCAGACCGCGGAGGTGATCCACTGCTGCAGCTTCGCCTTCGGCGCAGCGCCGACCTGGCGGGAGGCCATCTCGCCGCCCTTGAAGATCATCAGGGTCGGGATCGACATCACGCCATACTTCGACGCGGTCTTCGGGCTTTCGTCGACGTTGAGCTTCACGATCTTGACCTTGTCACCCATCGCGCCGGCGATCTCGTCGAGGGCGGGTGCGATCATGCGGCAGGGGCCGCACCACTCGGCCCAGAAATCGACGACGACGGGGCCGTTCGCCTTGAGCACTTCGGCTTCGAAATCGGTATCGGAAACCTTGCCAACGGCCATTGGAGTACCTCACTCGGTTGAAAGAGAATCGGCGCGACATGGAATCGCGCCCGGGATCATGGTGCCAACCTATGAACGGCCCCTTGCCGGGTCAAGGACGCTCACACTGAGATGAAGGGATGCCAGCGCCGCGTCCAGCGCGGGGGCCGAAATCTCCATATATTCAAGGGCCTCGGTCCAGAGCAGGACCGCGCGGATGGGCTTTTGGGGATAAAGCCGCGATAGCACCGCCCGGTAGAGCGCGAGCTGCCTGACATAGGCGGCGGGCGCATCAGCGGCGCTCCTGGGCGCCGTCTGGTTGGTCTTGAAATCGACGATCAGAACCTCTGATGGGGTCACCACCAGCCGGTCGATCTGCCCAGACACCAGCGCCGGCCGCCGTCCCGGTCGGTCGAGCTTGCCGACGATGGCGGCCTCCGCGCGGCTGCCCGCGGCAAAGACCGGCGCGAATCGCGGCTCGGCGATCAAGGCGAGCACCTTGTCGGCCAAAACGATGCGGTCAGCCTCGGTCCAGTCGGCCGCATTGCGCGCCATGAAGCCGAGCGCGGCCTCGCGCCGGCGCTCGGCGGCGATGTCGGGCAGCGATTGCAGCAACCGGTGCACCAGCGTGCCGCGCTGCAGCGCCAGGGCGCGGGACTGGACTGATTCGCCTGACCGGACCGCGCGGCCTTCCTCGGCCGGCTGGCCGGACGGGCGAACCGGATCGTCGTCGGGTGTCTCGCGCGGCGCTGGCGTGCGCAGCCAGTCCGGCAGCGTGATGGTCTGGTCCACGGCTGCGGCCGGTGTGCCCAGCGCCGCAACATCCTCGGCACGAGCGAATCGGGTCACCTTGCCGAGCGGTGTCTCGATCGTCTGCTTGTCGAGACCCGAGGAGGATAGACCGGTGTCGATCAGGTCGTACCAGCTCAGCTTGCGGACCGTCCGCATATTGCCGGGCATGCAGCCGCCGACGATCAGCCGGTCGGCCGCGCGCGTCATCGCGACATAGAGCAGGCGGCGATATTCGTCCTCGGTCTCCTCCAGCATTGCCTTGCGCGCCTCGGCGACGGGTTTTGGGTCGTCGGCCTTGCGCCCGGCCCACACCACCACCTCGCCGCCATTGCCGCGCGGCACGTTGATCAGCCGGACCCGCTGCGAGTCCGCGGGCGATGACGTGGTATCGACCATGAACACGACCGAGGCCTCGAGGCCCTTGGCGCCGTGCACGGTCATCACCCGCACCTCGTCGCGCGTGATCTCCATGTCGCGCTTCACTTCGGTATCGGCGGAGCGCAGCCAGGCCATAAAACCTTGCAGCGAGGCAGGTGCCTTGCGCTCGCAATTCAGCGCCAGCTCCAGAAATTCGTCGAGCGCGTCATTCGCTTCATGCCCGAGCCGGCGCAGGATGCGCGCGCGGCCGCCGTCGCCGCCGAGCAGCCAGGCGTAGAAGGCGAACGGCGTCTCCTCGCGCGCGCGCATCTCGCAGGCCTCCAGGCGCCGCAGCACGGTCGCGAATTTCTCGTTTCCAGCCGCATGCTCGCCCAGTGCGCGGCGCAGCGATCCCTTGCGGTCATGGGCCAACTGAAACAGGTCGTCGTCGTCGAGGCCGAACAGCGGACTCTTCAGCGCCACAGCCAGCGCCAGATCGTCCTGCGGCAGCAGCAGCGCATCCGCAAGGTTCATCAGATCGATGATCGCGATGTGCTCGGTCAGCTTCAGTCGGTCGGCACCGGCGACGGGAACGCCGGCGTGCTTCAGTGCCTGGATCACCGCGTCGAACGCATTGCCGCGCCGGCGTACAAGAATCAGCATGTCACCATAGCGCAAGGGGCGTCGCTCGTTCTCGTGGCCTGTCAGCGTGCCGCTCTCGACCAGCCGCTTGATCTCGGCCTGAATGCGCCGTGCGAGCTTGACCTCGGGGCTGGTCACGGCGACGCCGTCGAACGGCGCGCGCCAGCCCTCGATCTCCTGTCGGTCGTCCGCCTCGGCAAGATCCCACAGCTCGATCACGCTCGGGCCGGCATCGGCCAGCGCGTTGTGCAGGGGATGACCGATCTCGACGGAATGGATGCTCTTGTAGATCGCGGGATCGCGGAAGACGTGGTCGACCGAGTGCAGGATCGCGGCGCCCGAGCGGAACGAATAAGTGAAAGCCACGGGATCGAATTTCAACCCGGCCGCGGTGAACTTGCGGTGCAGCTCGCGCCGTCGCGCGTCGAACTCGTGGGGCGCCGCGCCCTGGAACGAGAAGATCGACTGCTTCTCGTCGCCGACGGCGAACACCGTGCGGTTCAAGCCTTCGCGCGCGCCCTCGCCGGCCGTGAACTCGGAGATGATATGCGCGACAATGTCCCATTGCCGCGGGCTGGTGTCCTGGGCCTCGTCGATCAGCACGTGATCGACGCCGCGGTCGAGCTTGTAGTGCACCCAGCCCGAGGAGATGCGGTCGAGCATCGCCAGAGTCTTGTCGATGAGATCGTCATAGTCGAGCAGGCCGCGCTCCTGCTTCTCGCGGCGGTAGTTCGCAGCGGCTGCGGTCGCGATATGCAGCAGAGCCGCGGTGCGGTCGCGCATGGTCACCGCGCGGCGCTTCTCGATCAATCCAAACAGGCGGGACGCCTCGTTCTCGAACAGGCGCGCGACGGAGGGATTGTGCTCGCCGAATTTCTTGGTCAGCACCGCCTTGCGCGGCAGCTTGTCGTCGGTGAGGAAGACGGACAGATAAGCATCGACCTGCGCGGCGCCGGAAAACGCCTTGGCCTCGCGGAGCCGGCTCGCCTGATCGTTGTCGGATTTGCTGCCGTCCTCGAGCGCGAAGGCGATGTCGTCCCAGCGCACCCGCGGCAGGAACGGGCCGTCGAGGATCTCGGTCTCGACGTCCTCGATGCCGTCGCTCGCATCCACGCCCAGCACAGCGGCCATCTGTTCGGCGGCAGCCCCGGCATTGCCGGCCTCATCGGTCCAGGCCATGAAGTGATCGCGGCTCAGGCACGCCTCGCGCACGACCTCCTTGAAGGTGACGTCGGCGGCGTTTGCCATCGCAGTCAGCAGCGCGCGGCCGGTGACGCTGTCAGGATCGCGCGCGGCCTCCAGAAACACCTTCAGATTGGCGCGCTCCATCATATCGGTCTGGTCGCGGTCGTCCATCACAGCAAAGCGCGCCGGCACGTTGGCCTCGAACGGGAATTGCTGGAGCAGGCGGGTGCAGAGCGCGTGGATGGTCTGCACCTTCAGCCCGCCCGGCGTCTCCAGCGCACAGGCGAACAGCTTTCGCGCCTCCCGCCGCAGCTTTGCGCTGGGATGCGGGATGCCGACGGCGCGGATCGCGGCATCGAGCCCGGTATCGTCAAGCGTCACCCAATGTCCAAGCGTGGTGAACACGCGCTCGGCCATGTTGGCGGCCGCGGCCTTGGTGAAGGTGATGCAGAGGATCTTTTCCGGCGGCACGCCTGACAGCAAGAGGCGGATCACGCGCTGCACCAGCACATGCGTCTTGCCCGAGCCGGCATTGGCCGACACGAAGGCCGACGCGGTCGGGTCGGACGCACGCGCCTGTCGTGCGCGCACTTCGTCGGGGATGGGGCGCGGAAGCTTCACCATTCCTCGATCCCCAGGCCGCCGGCCGCGGACCATTCCTTGATCCGGGCGAGGTCGTCATAGGCGCCGTAGCGGTTGGTCCACATCGGCAGGTTCAGCGAGGTGTAGGGCTGGTTGTCGTCGTCGAAGGCGCGGATCAGCGCCTCCAGTTTGGCTCTTGCGTCGGCGGCAGCAGTGTCCGGTGGAATCGGCTCGTCACCTTTGTTTATCTTGAGCTGGACGATGCGCTCTTCTCCGGCAGGATTGTTGCCGCTCAGGCGCACATAGACGAGCTGACTCACCGACGAACCGGCATCGATATCGGGGAAACCGCCCTCGCGCAGGATCGCGGCTTCCAGTGTCAGTTGCGGTGACAGCCCTAAGCGGACCTGCTTGTCGCTTGGCGGCTGGCCGGTCTTGTAATCGAGGATGGCGTAGCCGCCGCCCTGGCGCCGCTCGATGCGGTCGGCGCGGGCGGAAAGGCGGAAGCTGCGCTCATTGTCGAGCCGGATCGAGATCTCGCCGCGCGTCTCCGCTGTGATCGCCTCGATCGCATCGCGCCGTGCCGTCTCCCATTCGCCGAACCAGCGTGCGATGCGCTGGAAGCGTGGCCACCACAGCGCGCGCGCCTCGGGCCGCTCCATCAGCAGCGCGAAATGTCTTTCGCCGATCGCGCGCAACACGCGGGCGGGATCGTCGGGCAGATGTGCAGCATAGGTCTCGGTGAACTCGCCGATCGCATCGTGGATGGCCGAGCCCCGATCGGCTGCCGACAGCGGCATGTCGACCGGATCGAGCGCATCGAGCCGTAAGATATATTTGGCGTAGATCGTGTAGGGATCGCGCAGCCAGTCCTCGATCGCGGTGACGGACATTTTCAGCGGCCGCGTCGCGCGCGGCGGGCGCGGCTCGGGCTGCTTGATCGGCTTGACCTCGGCGGGCCGGTCGAGCGCGCCTGCAAACTGCACGTATTTCTCGCCGGCGCGGACAGCCGCCTTCCAGAGCTCGGCGCCCGCAACCGCTTCCAGCCGGTGCAGGAAGCGCGAGGCGACGGCCGGCGCGCCGCCGGCCTTGGCGGAATGGGTGAGGATGACCTCATCGCCGCCGAGCAGTTGCGCAAAATCGTGCGCGGAGAGGCCGATACGCCGCTCCGGCAGATCGAGACCGAGCTCGTGCCGCATCGGCCGGCTAAGCCAGGGATCGATCCGCGGCGCCGGCGGCCACACGCCCTCAATGAGTCCGCCGATGATGACGCGGTCGGCCTGCATCAGCCGCGATTCCAGCGGGCCGTAGATCTGCAGGCGTGCGCCGGGCTTGTCACGCCGTCGCACGGCGCGATCGCTGAACGCCGTCTGGAACACGTCGGCATAGTCAGGCAGCGGCACCATCAGCCCGCTGGTGGTGCCGCCGCGCAGGAGATCGTCGAAGGCGCCGGCGAGCGCGAGGCCTTCGCGCTCCTCGAAGGCAAGCGGAATGCCCTGCTCGTCGCGCGACAGCTCGATGATGATCTCGCGATGGCGATGCGCAAGCTCGGCAAAGTCGAACGGTTTTGACGAGGCCAGGCTTTCGATCGGGGCCAGGGCTCTCTGCAACGCCTCGATCAGCGCCTGGACGCGATCGAGATCTTCCGCCTTGAGACGCGCCCGCGGCTCGGCGGCGTGCAGCGCAGAGATTTCATGGCGCCAGAGCTTTGCCAGCTCCTCGCGAAAGCGGTTGAATTCGCGCAGCAGGCCGCCCGTGCTCGCCGGTGGGCGCGTGCCGCGCAACACCGCAAGCTCGAGGTCCTCGATCTCAGCCTTCCATGCGCCGCTCGCGCGGCCAAGGCGACAGAGCGGGTGTTTCAGCATCGCCAGCAGCGTCGGCGGCTCCAAGCCCCTGGTCGCGGCCTCAGCCACAAGGCGCGCGAACACGCCGGCTGCGGTTTCCATCAGCACGTCGCCGCCGGAATCATCGAAGGCGAGATCCCATCGCGTCAGCGCGGCCATCACCCGCCGCGCCAGCGCACGATCGGGCGTCACCAGCGCCGCCGATTTGTCCAGATGCCGCGCCTCGCGCATCGCAATGGCTATCGCGAGCGCCTCCATCTCCGGATTGGGCGCCTCGACCACGGCGAGGTTCTTCATGCCGCCTGATATCCTCGCGGCCACATCGGGCTGCTTCAGCCGGTCATGCCATTTCTCGGTTGCGCTGGACGGCCGCATCGATTCGGAAGCAAGGAGATCGCGCCCATGCGGTGCAGCCGGCTCCAGGATCTCGACGTCGCCGCGCTTGATGCCGAAGCGCTCGAGCAGCCCGTGCATCGCATATTGCGGATGGTTCGAGGTGGGATTCTCGGTGATGCCCAGCAGGTCCCTGCTGCCGCCGATGATCCGCCAGGCATCGTCGTCCAGGTCAGTGTCGAGCCCCGGCAGCACAACCGCACCATGCGGCAGCGCGGCGACCGCGTGCAAAAATTTTGCGGTGGCCGGCATCGAGCCGGTCGAGCCCGCCGCAATCACGGGGCCATGCGGATGCGCGGTCAGCCGCTTGGCTTCCGCCGCGATCAGCAGATCGCGCCGTGCGGCCGGCTCGATCCGGTTGATCTCGGCGAGATGAGCGGGCCAGGCGATGCGCGCGATGCGCAGAAAATCAAGCGAGTGCTGCCAGTAACGGTCGAGCATGTCAGGCACGAGGCCGTCGAGCTTGCCCCAGTCGACGCCGCGCGTCACCATGTCGTCGATCAGGCGTGCGAGGTCGCCGGCGAGCGCCAGCGTCGAGGCGGGGCCGCCGACCACCAGCGGCGCCAGCACCGGGCCCTTGGCCCAGGCCGCGACCAGCTGTGCCAGGGTCAGCCGCCGTTCCAGCTCGCCGAGCCGCGGCGGAATCTCGAGCGGCGTCGCGCCGGAAAACTGCTCGCCTTCCTCGGCGAAAGCGAGCTCGTCCTCGTCGATGTCGCCGAGCGCAACGATGCGCGGCAGCACCACGGCATCCGTCCTCATTTCCTCAAGGAAGATCTCGCGCACCACGCGCATGGCACGCCGTGTCGGCAAGTACAGCGTGGCGTCCGCCAGCCGCGCCGGTTCCTTGCGCGCCTCGAATCCCTCGACCAGCCGGCCGTCGAGCAGGCTCGCGACGATCGTGCGCAGGAACGGAACTGAGAGGGGAACGCTGAATACGCGCATGAGCTGCCTGATTCGGGGATCAGGCGCCAATATAGGGAGGCGGCTTCAAATGGATATGGGTGGGCCGAAATCGTCCCCGCTGTTCGCGCCCTACGCCACGCTCTCCAGAAACGCCTCTTCCGCGGCGTGCACCGCATCTGGCGTGCCGACATGCATCCAGACGCCGTCGAGGCGGAGGCCGAACAGGCGCTCCTGCTCATTGGCGCGGTCGAACATTTTGGTCAGCGAGAATTCGCCTTGCGGCGCGCCTTCAAAGATCCTCGGCGACAGGATCGCAGCGCCCGCATAGACGAACGGGACGATCTCTTTCTCCTTGCGCTTGCGCAAGGCGCCGTCGGGCAGCATGCCGTAATCGCCGCGGCCGCTATAGCCGATGCTGGTTGCGGTCGGCGCCATCAGCAGCAGGATGTCCATGCTTGCGGGGTCGAAATTTTCCGCGAGCCGCGTCAGATTGGAGCGGACGCCGTCGATCCACAGCGTGTCGGAATTGACGTGGAAGAACGGCGCGTCGCCGAGCAGCGGCAGCGCCTTGACCACGCCGCCGCCGGTGCCGAGCACCTGGTCGCGCTCGTCCGAGATGGTCACGCGCGGATGCTGGCGCGTTGCGGTGTGCTCGATGATCTGGTCGGGCAGATAGTGCACGTTGACGACCGCGTCGGTGACGCCGGCCTGGGCGAGCTTGTCGAGCACGTGGTCGAGCAGCGGCTGGCCGGCCACCGGCACCATCGGCTTCGGCATCTTGTCCGTCAGCGGACGCATGCGCAGGCCGAACCCCGCGGCGAGCACCATGGCTTTGGTCGGTTTGACGGACATGCCTAGCCTTCTCGAACCTCGATCATTCGCGTTTGCAGCAATCCTAACACGGACCAGGATAGGCCGCACCGCATCTCAAACGGCCTTAGCCACCCGCCGTGACGGTTGTGCGACGTGTGTTGCCGTCACGCCCCGACGGCTGTGGACCGCGCCTTTTTCTTCTTGTCGCCGACTTTCAGGAAATTGACGCCGATCTGGTCGCCATTCACCCAGGCCAGTTCGCAGCGCCGGTACGCAAGTCCTGTCGACGACAGCAGCAGAAAAAATTCCTTCAGATGCAGGCCTTCGACCGAGCCGTCGATGGTCAGCTTGGCGCCGCTCTCGGAGACGTCCTCCATGGTGCATTCGCGACGCCAGGTGCCGTCAATGCCCATCATCTGGGCCGAAATCCCGCGTTCGAAAACAACCCTGCTATTCCCGCGATGATCCGTCTTGACCGCCATCTGCCTCAAGCTCCAGCCCCGTCTTTGTCCGGCGGCCCGCGGGCGATGATACCGGCGTGATGGCTAACAGCCGGTAAACCGGTTCCGGCTCAGCGGTCAGGCGGCTTTTGCGGCGGCGGCACGTTGGCGAGATACCAGTCGCGCAGATGCGCGAGGGCGGGATGCGCGAGCGAGCGCTGCAGATAGGTCCAGATCCGCGGCTGGTGGCGCAGATAATGCGGCTTGCCGTCGCGGCGGTTGAGGCGAGCGAAGGTGCCGAGCAGGCGCGTGTTGCGCTGCGCCGACATGATGGCATAGAGCTCGGCGAATCCGGCCGCATCGAAGCTCGCATCATCCTTGCGGCGCGCCTTGATGTAGCGCGACAGCAACGTCAGCTCGAGGCTCTCGGGCACATCGATGCGGGCGTCCTGAAGCAGCGACACCACGTCATAGGCGTGCGGCCCCAGCACGGTGTCCTGGAAGTCGATCACGCCGACGCGCGCCATGCCGGCGCGGTCCGCGAGCCAGATCAGGTTGGGCGAGTGGTAGTCGCGGATGACCCAGGTCTTTGGCGCGGCCAGCGGTTTCTTCAGGAGCTCGCGCCACATCGCAAAGAATTCCGCGCGCTTCTCGTTGCTCAGCGGCGCGTTGCGATCGGGCAGATACCATTCCGGCATCAGGCCGATCTCGATCAGCAGCGCATCGGTGTGCCAGGCGGGAATGGTGTAAGTCTGCCCGTCCAGCGGCAGCGTCTCCGGCAGCGTCTTGCCGTGGAGCACGGCCAGCACGTCGGTCGCGGCCTCATAGCGTTCGGGAATCGGCCGCGGCGGATCGCCTTCGATCACGCCTTCGCTGCCGAAATCTTCCGAGATGAGAAAGCCGTGGTCGAGATCGCAACGGTGGATTTTCGGCGCCGAGATACCTGCCGCGCGCAAACCTTCGTCGATGGCGACGAAAGGCTTGATGTTCTCAGCGAGATGCACCGCGGCGCTGTAGGACTTTCCATTGTAGATAGCTGCACCATCGGGGCGCTGCGGCGAGTTCATGAGGATGACGCCGCCGTCGTCGCGGATCAGGCGCGCATAGGAGCGCGTCGAGGCGTCGCCCGGCATATGCTTGCGCGTCGCGTCGAGATGACCTGACGCGTCGAGGAATTCGCGCAACGCCTTCAGCCGCGCAACGGTGGGCGCACTCTTGCCGTAGCCGGTGATATCGGCAGCGCGCGCATTCGAGCCCAGCGCCGGGCGGTGCGTCAGCGCGATGTCGATGCGGTCTGCAGGCATCGCCGATGGCGCCCGCTCGGGCCATTCGATCAGCACCAGCGTTGCATCCGGGAGCGGCGACAATCCGATCTCCTCGAGCTCGCTCTCGTCCTCGACGCGGTAGAGGTCGGCATGCATCACGGCAAAGGCCGGCAGCTCGTAGCTCTGCACCAGCGTGAAGGTCGGGCTCGGCACTTCCAGCGCGTCGTCGCCGGCGAGATAGCGGATCAGGCTGCGCGCCGCGGCGGTCTTGCCGGCGCCGAGATCGCCCGTCAGCGTGATGGTGTCGCCGGGGCCGACCAGCAGCGCCAGGTCGGCCATCAATTGCGCGGTGGCCGTCTCGTTGTGGAGCGCGACGGAGAGTTTGGTGGGTTCGCTCATTCGGCGGCGTCGCGATGCGCCGCCTGGTCGGTCGGGAAGTCGCAGATCACGACCGTGCCTTTGCCGACGACCGAATCCACCTGAATCTTGCCGCCATGCAGTTCGACGAAGGAGCGCACCAGCGACAGCCCGAGCCCGGCGCCGCGATGACGCGAGCCCTGCGAGCGGCTTTCGAACCAGTTGAATACCTTGTCCTTCATGTCGGCGGGTATTCCAGGTCCGGAATCTGTCACAATGAAGACCACGCTGTGGTCGGTGCGGCGCGCGCTGATCCCGACGGTGGAATCCTGCGGCGAGAAGCCGACCGCATTGGCGAGGAGGTTATAGAGCACCTGCACGACGCGCTTCTCGTCGCCGATGAAGCTGCCGACATCGGGCGCGATCTCGACCTTGAGGCGGATGCGGTCGGTGGCGAGCCGGTCCTGGATACCTTCGGCGGCGAGCTCGATGGTCTTGCTGACGTCGACCGGGCCGAGCTCCAGCTTCATGGCGCCGGCATCGATGGTGGCGAGATCGAGGATGTTGTTGGTCAGCGCCAGCAGCGCATTGGTCGATTTGGTGACGTAGTCGAGATATTCGGCCTGCTTCGGCGTCAGCGGCCCGGTCGAGGGGTCGCTGAGGAAATGCGCGAAGCCGATGATGGTGGTGAGCGGCGAGCGCAGCTCGTAGGAGACGTGGTGGACGAAATCCACCTTCATCTGGTCGGCTGCTTCCAGCGCCTCGTTGCGCTCGCGCAGCGCGCGCTCGACATTCTCGGTGTCGGTAATGTCGAGGAAGGTCAGCATGGTCGCGCCGTCATGCAGCGGCCGGATCATGCCGTCGAGCACGCTGCCGTCCTTGCGCTCGAGCTTGATCGGCACGTCGGCGCGGCTCTCGATCGAGGTGATGGCCTCGCGGATCTGGCGCCACACCACGGGATCGTCGAACAGCTGTTGGCACCAGCCCTCGACGGTCTGGATATGCGGCTCCTCGCGCATGGCATCGTTCGAGAGCTTCCACATCCGGACGAAGGCCGGATTGAACAGCTGCGCCTTGCCGTTGCTGCCGAACACGGCGACGCCCTCGGCGAGGCTGTCCAGCGTCTCGCGCTGGACCCGGATCATGCCGTCGAAGCGGCGGGCCAGCTCGAGGCTCTCGGTGACGTCGTCGAACAGATAGGTGACGCCGCCTTCGGGGTTCGGCGTGGTGACGACGGAGAGCGCGCGGCCGTCGGGCAGGTACCAGGTGTCCTTCGCGGCCTCGACCGCGCGATAGGCCTCGTGCAGCTTGGCCTTCCAGGCGCGGAAATCAGGCTGCTCCGGCAATTTGCGCGCGGCGCGAAGCTGGTCGAGCACGCTGGAATCGTCAGGATTGGTGTCGAGGAAATTGCGGTCGAGATCCCACAGCCGGCGGTAGGAATCGTTGTAGAAGGCGAGCCGGCGCTGGCCGTCGAACACGGCAACGCCTGACGAGAGCTGGTCGAGCGTGCGGCGATGCGCCTCTGCCATCCGCACCAGCGCGGCGCTCAAGGCATTGGCTTCGGATGCGTCGATCGCGACACCGACACTGCCATGGCCGACATTGACGGAACGCACGTCGTACATGCGTCGCTCGCCGCCGATCACGATCGGCAGCCGCGAGGTGAAGTGAGCCGCCTCCTTCAGACCGCGCTCCATGGCGGTGCGGTCGGAGCTGTCGAGCAGCTCGAGCTTGCGCTCCTGGGCGTCCGCGATGCTGGTCGCGTCCGTCGCGCGGACATAGGCCGGATTGGCGAAGGTCAATGCGCCGTTCTCGCCCTTGGCCCAGATCGGCCATGGCGCCGCGGCAGCGAAGCCGCGCAACATCTCGGTCTCGTCGGAGAGCGCCTTGTAGCGCAAATTGGTCTCGGCCAGATCGCGCCGTAGGCCGGACAATTCGCGAATCCGGACAATGGCCTGGCCGCCGATGGCGCGGCCGATCGCTTCCAGCGTATGGCCGTTGGCGGTGGTCAGCGTGAGCTGGAAGCCATCGCCGCGTTCGCGCAAGCCATCGACGGCGTGATCCATCTGCAGCGCCGGTTCCGGCGGCAGCCAGGTTCCGAAGGCGAGCACGCGCTGCGGCGACGAATCGCGTGGCAGCACCATGGCGATGTCGCCCGAGATCTGCGCGCGATCGTCGCCGGCCGGCCAGGAGATCAGGATCTGCGGCTCGGCGAACAGAAGCGCGCCGAAGCGGTCGGTCTGCAGCTGGAGTTCCCGGATCCGCCCCAGCAGTGCCGCCTCGTTCTTGGCGGTGCGCACACGGGTCCGCATCAACAGGATCGCGGCCACGACCGTGAACCCAAGCAAAGCCAGCGCGGTGGCCAGCACCGCGAGCTCCTGCCGGTTGAAATCCAGCAATATCGAAAGTGTGTCGACGAGGTCGGCGGCATCAGCCGGCTCAGCCGGCAGCAGCGCTGCGAGAGCGCCTCCGAATAGGCTGTTGCGCACCAGCGAAGTGCACGACAGCAGCGTCCGACGCATCGACACGATCACGCCTGACATAGTTGCCCCAAGACCGCACGAATTGACCTCGCGGCGACCCCCGTCGCGCGCGAATCAAACGACAATACCCCCACCGCGACTCCACCGGTAAGAGTCCAGACCGTGAACAGGAATCTCACGGGGGAAAAAAGCAGATGCCGAACTCTGTCGGGCCGCCATGGGCCCGTATTTCGGCGGATTCGCGTCGGTCAGGAACCGGCGGTGAGCTGGAGTTTCATCACGGTGATCACGTCACGCAGTTGCGTCGCATCGCCCGTGGCACGTTTCACCAGAAGCGCGCCCTGCAGGGCACTGAAGATGAAGCGCGCCAGCTTGGCCGGTGGCGCCGCCAGCGCAAATTCGCCGCCGCGGGTTCCGCGCTTGAGGATGTCGGTCAACCAGTCCTGATGGGTCTGGAAGAAGCCGTCGACGCGAGAGCGCAACTGCGGGGGCAGCGCCAGGATTTCGCCGGCCAGGGCCCCGCACAGGCAGATTCGGTCGGGCGTTTTGGCGAAGCCGATATAAGGCTCGAGATAAAACTCCAGCATCGCCAGCGAAGATTGCGCCTGATCGGCGCCGATTGCTGCCAGCGCATCGCCGAAGCGCGCCACGTATCGGTCGATCACGGCCACGCCGAGATCGGTCTTTGAAGGGAAATGATAGTGGATGCTCGCCTTGCGGATACCGAGACCGTCGGCGATGTCCTGGTAGCTGAAGGCGCTGTAGCCGCGCGTCTGGATCAGCGTCTCGGCGAGATCGAGGATCTGTTCGGCGGTCTCGGATCTCGGCTTCGGCGCCGTCGTCGTCATGCAGTCCCCATCATGATGGCATCCGGCGCAGATGACCTCGCTTGATCCAATAGATCGCGCCGCCACTTGAGCCAAGTGCACGCCGGAACATGGGTGGATTCCGGATCCACGTCCCCTTGCCGTACTGGCCGTGGGCGTCACGGAGGTCGCCCGACAAAATGAATATCTCTTCGCCGGCCGCGCAGTCCACCTCTTCCAGCGCCGTGCCGGGCTGCAGGCGCTCCAGTGCCACCTCTTCCCTGCCGGGAATGACGCAGAGCGGAAGCGTAGCCAGGCCCGACTGGCCGCCATCCCGCCAATTTGCGCGCGCGGTGTCGACGACCAGCCGGTCCTTCTCGCTCGGCTCCATCTGCCGGAGTTTGACGAGGATCGTGCAGCCCGGCGCGGTCCGCGGCGTGTGACGGCTGTGCGGTGGATTGCGGACATAGGTTCCGGCCGGATAGTCGCCATGCTCATCGGAAAACACGCCGTCCAGCACCAGAAACTCCTCGCCGAGCGCGTGCTCATGCGCTGGAAACGAGCTGGCGGCGGCGTAGCGAACGAGCGAGGTCGCGCGCGCGACTTCGCCGCCGATCCGGTCGAGCATCCGGCGCTCGACACCCGCCTGCGGGGAGGGAATCCAGGGCATCGTCTCGGTCGGGATGACGACGCGCTGCGTGAAGTCGGCATTGATGCGATCATTCGCCATGACACTCTCCTGAAGTGACGGTCTCCTAGAATTTTTCCGCGAAGGGACGCAGGTCCATCTCCTGGGTCCATGCCGACGGCGGCTGCGCCGTGAGCTGGAGGTAGGCCTGCGCGATCGCGTTCGCATCCATCCGGCCGGTCGTCGCAGCTCCGAAGCGCTGATCGGTTTTGGGCGCGTCGATCAAGCCGTCGATCACGACATGGGCGACGTGAACGCCCATCGGGCCGAATTCGCGGGCCAGCGCCTGGGCAAGTCCGCGCAGCGCAAATTTGGCTGACGCGAAAGCGGCGAAGTTGGCGCCCCCGCGCAGGCCTGCCGTGGCGCCCGAGAAAATCATGGTGCCGCTCCGACGCGCAGCCACGTGTGGAAGCACGGCTTGCGCCGACAGCATCGCGCCGAAGCAGGCAACGCGCCAGACCTCCTCGAATGCCTGCGGCGAAATTTCGCCGAACGGCCGGATCATCAGGACTTGTGCATTGTGAATGAGAACGTCGATGGTTCCGCCAATGGGCTGCAGCGCGCGTTGAACGTCGGTCGCATTGGTCAGATCGCAGGCCAGGTGGGTATAGCTGCCGCCGGCCCGCGCGACCGACGCGCCGATCTGCTCCGACCCGCTTCCGGTCCGTGACAGGCCGAGCACGTCGTAGCCACCTTGCGCGAAAGTCGTGGCGATATCAGCGCCGAGGCCTTCGGCCATGCCGGTGACGAGCAATGTGCGCCGCTTGACGACTGACATCGTTCAGATCCAGCGCAAGATGCTGGCGATGATCGCGATCTGCGCCAGCCAGCCCGCGGTGAACGTCAATGTGCGCGCGGCGGGAATGCCGGCCGCATAGACGACGTAATGCGCGAGCCGGGCGAAGAAGTAGACCACGACGGCAGCCCTGGTCGCCGCGCTCGAAATGCCGAGCACATGCGCGATCAGCACAATCGGCGCGAAGATGGCGAGATTCTCGATGGCGTTGCCATGCGCGCGCATGGCGCGCTGCGCCCAGTCCGCGAGCTTGCCGCTGTCGGGTGCGCCTCCGGCGAGCGCCCCGCCGAGACCGACGGCAAGGATGCGATTGAGGACATAGGGCACCCAGAACAATGCCGTCATGAGTGCAGTCAATGTCAGCCAATAGAGCTCGATGGTCACGGCTTCTCCTCCGGTTCAGGAACTTGCCGTTTATCTACCTATTAGTAGGTAGAGTCAATCGGCGTGCGTTCGCGAGTCCGTGAAGGCCGGGGTTCTAATGGGAGAAGCGGGGGTTAGCGGCCAGTCGACCCAAAGCCGCCGGTGCCGCGATCGGTCGAGGACAGCGTCGCGACCGGGTCGAGCACGGCCTGCAGCACCGGCGCGAGCACCATCTGCGCGATGCGCTCGCCGCGCTTGATCACGAACGGCGCCTCTCCGTGGTTGATCAGGATCACCTTGATCTCACCGCGATAGTCGGCATCAACAGTGCCGGGCGAGTTCAGCACGGTGACGCCGTGCTTGGCCGCGAGACCCGAGCGCGGCCGCACCTGCGCCTCAAAGCCGGGCGGCAAGGCGATCGCAAGGCCTGTCGGCACCAGCGCATATTGCCCAGATGCGAGCGTGATCGGCTCGCCCTCCGGCACCGCCGCCATCAGATCGAGGCCGGCGGCTTCCGCGGTCTGATAGGCCGGCAGCGGCAGGCCTTCCGCGTGAGGCAGGCGTTGCAGTTCGACCGTGACTTTGCTGCTCAAGAGGCCGGCTCCAAGGACTTGTCGACGGATTTGTCGGCCACGCTCTTCACGATATGCGCGACCAGTTCGATGGCGACCTGTTCCTTGGTCATCACAGGCCAGGAATCAACCGTGATCTCGCCGTTATCAGCAGCATTCTTGCCGATGAGATGCACGGTGTTGCGGTCGCCGCCCATCACGCCTGATGAGGGCGAGACGTCGTTGGCGACGATCCAGTCGCAGCCCTTGCGCGCGAGTTTTGATTTGGCGTTGTCGATCAGATGCTCGGTCTCGGCGGCGAAGCCAATCACCAGCGGCGGGCGCTTGTCGGCGAGTTTTGAGATCGTGGCGAGGATGTCGGGGTTCTCGACGAGCTGCAATGGCGGCATGCCGGCCGATGTCTTCTTCAGCTTCTGCTCGCCCTCATTGGCAACGCGCCAGTCGGCGACGGCGGCGGCGAAGATCGCGATGTCGGCGGGAAGTGCTGATTGCACCTGCTCCAGCATCTGCCGCGCGGATTCCACGTGCTTGACGGTGACGCCCTGAGGATCATCGAGATCCACAGGGCCGCTCACCAAAATCACCTCGGCGCCCGCGGCCCGCGCTGCGGCAGCGATGGCAAAGCCCTGCTTGCCCGAGGAGCGATTGGCGATGTAGCGCACCGGATCGATCGGCTCGTGCGTTGGTCCCGCGGTGATCAGCACCCGCTTGCCGGCGAGCGGCCGCGGCACCGGCGGCCGCAGCAGTTTTTCGGCAGCGGTAGCGATCTCGATCGCTTCCGACATGCGGCCGACGCCGGCTTCGCCCGCTTCCGCCATCTCGCCGGAATTGGGGCCGATCAGCAGCACGCCGTCGCGCTGCAGCTGCGCGACGTTGCGGCGGGTCGCCGGATTGTTCCACATCAGCGGATTCATCGCCGGCGCCAGCAGGATTTTTCGGCTGGTCGCGAGCAGGATCGCGCTGGCGAGATCGTCGGCATGGCCGTTGGCCATCTTCGCCATAAGATCGGCGGTGGCAGGTGCCACCACGATCAGATCGCAGTCGCGGGCGAGGCGGATATGGCCGGCGTCGAATTCGCTCTGGGGATCGAACAGATCATTGTAGACCCGCTCATGGGAGAGGGCGCTGACCGAGAGCGGCGTGACGAATTGCTCGGCGGCCTTGGTCAGCACGCAGCGCACCTCGATGCGCCGCTCCTTCAGCCTGCGGATCAGGTCGAGCGACTTGAAGGCCGCGATCCCGCCACCGATGATCAGGGTGACGCTGGCCTCAGGGAGGGCACTGGAGCGCTGGGACGCCGGCGCGGGGGAAGCTTCAGGCGGCGCAGAAAACGGCGTCAGCGGCTCCTCGCGGCCCTCGATCAGCTCCCGCAGGATGACCCGGACCTCCTCCTCGACCGATCTATGATTCCTGGCCGAGCGCAGCCGCAAATAGGCTTTGACGGTATCGTCGAGCTTACGGATGGTCAGGCTTGCCATGACGCCCTCCAGCACGGAATGATAGCGATGCTATCATCCGTTTGATTGCAATGCAATCAAGCTCTTGGCGATCACAGATTCCGGACGGCGATCAGGATGCCGATAAAGGTCACGGCGATGATCCAGACTGCCACGGTGCGCCAGCGGTTCTTGCGGCCCTCGCTGCGCCCCATCGCAGCGATGCTCTCGGGCGACAGCCGGATGCCTTCCCGCGTCAAGGTCTCGAGCTGCTCCAGCACTGCGACCGAGCGCTGGGCGATGTCGGGCAGGCGCATCAGCACCTTGGCGAGGTCGCCGCCGCCGGCGAGCGCGCCCTGCACCCGGCCGATCGGTCCGAGATTGCGCTCGATCCACTCGCGCACCACCGGATCGGCGACCTTCCAGATGTCGAGCTTGGGATCGAAGCCGCGCGCCACGCCCTCGACCACCACCATGGTCTTCTGCAGCAAGATCAGCTCGGGCCGCGTCGTCATGTCGAACAGGCCGGTGACCTCGAGCAGCAGCGTCAGCAGCCGCGCCATTGAGATTTCCTCGGCGGTGCGGTTGTGAATCGGCTCGCCGATGGCGCGGATGGCTTGCGCGAAATTCTCGACCGAGTGATGCGAGGGCACGTAGCCCGCCTCGAAATGCACTTCGGCGACGCGGCGATAGTCGCGGGTGATGAAGCCGAGCAGGATCTCGGCGAGGAACCGCCGCTCCTTCATCCCGAGCCGGCCCATGATGCCGAAATCGACGGCGACGAGGCGGCCGGCGTCATCGAGGAACAGATTGCCCGGATGCATGTCGGCGTGGAAGAAGCCGTCGCGCAGCGCATGGCGCAGAAAACTCTGGATCACCTTGCGGCCGAGATCGGGCAAATCGACCTGCGCCTCCTCCAGGCGCTTGTGATCGTTCAGCGCGATGCCGTCGATCCACTCCATCGTCAATACGTTGTGCGTGGTGCGATCCCAGTCGACGGTGGGCACGCGGAAATCAGGATCGCCTTCCGTGTTCTCCGCCATCTCCGACAGCGCGGCAGCTTCCAGCCGCAGATCCATCTCCATCGCGACCGAACGCGACATGGTGTTGATGACTTCGATCAGGCGCAACCGGCGCGCCTCGGCCGAATAGGCTTCGGCCTTGTGCGCGACGAAAAAGAAATCGGAGAGGTCGCGGCGGAAGCGCGAGGCTACGTTGGGCCTGAGCACCTTGACCGCGACTGACTTGCGGATGCCGTCGCGCATCACCTCGCCGCGATGCACCTGCGCGATCGAGGCGGCCGCCACTGACGGGCCGAACGTGACGAAAATATCCTTCAACGGCCGTTCCAGCGACGTCGCGATCGCGGCTTCAGCTTCGGCTTGCGAAAACGGCGGCAGGCGATCCTGAAGGCTTTCGAGGTCGCGCGCCATGTTGAAGCCGACGACATCAGGGCGCGTCGCCAGGAATTGGCCGAGCTTGAGATAGGCCGGGCCCATCCGCGTCAGCGCGCGCGAGATTCGCGGGCCGTGCTTGTCGCCGCGGCGTTCGACGAGGCGCGCCAGCTTCAGCGCAAGCTGTCCGGGCGGCGGCACCAGGCTCGGATCGACGGCGCCGAACACGCCCTCGCGCGCAAACACGAACGCGGCGCGGATCAGGCGCGTGATGTGGGTGATGGCAGAGATCACAAACGCCAGCCCGAATGCAGTGCGACGATGCCGCCGGTCAAGGTCTGCCAGCTCACGCGGGAGAAGCCGGCCTCGCGGATCATGTCGGCAAAGGCGTTGGGCTTCGGAAACTTGCGGATCGATTCGACGAGATATTGATAGGATTCCGCGTCGCCGGTGACCATGCGGCCGAGCGGCGGAATCACCTTGAACGAGAACAGGTCATAGAGCTTGTCGAGCCCGGGCACCTCGACCGTCGAGAATTCCAGGCAGAGAAAGCGGCTGCCGGGCTTGAGCACCCGATAGGCCTCGCGCAGCGCCTTGTCGATCTGCGGCACGTTGCGAATGCCGAAAGCGATCGTATAAGCGTCAAAGCTGCGGTCGGCGAAGCCAAGCGCTTCGGCATTGCCCTCGACGAAATCGACCTGGCTCTCGAGATGGCGCTTGGCGGCACGCTCGCGGCCCACGGCGAGCATGTCGGAATTGATGTCGCAGACGGTGGCGTGGAAGCCGGGGCCCGCCGCCTTGGCGGCCCGGAACGAGATATCGCCGGTGCCGCCGGCCACGTCGAGCAGCGCGAACGGCCGGTCGCTGCGGGGCGGGTCGAGCGTGTTGATCATGATGTCCTTCCAGACCCGGTGCAGGCCACCGGACATCAAATCGTTCATCAGGTCATAGCGCGACGCCACGCTGTGAAACACATCGTTCACCAGCGTCTGTTTGTCCCCCAGGGGAACGTCTTTGAAGCCAAAATGCGTGGTTTCGCCCGGCCGATCCATTACTCTACTCCACTGGGCGGACCATAGCCCGCCCGCCGCAATGGCGCTATCACACCGCCCTCATAAGGTGAATGCCTGACCATGCCTGAATTGCCCGAAGTCGAGACCGTCCGCCGCGGCCTTCAGCCCGTCATGGAGGGTGCGAAAATCGTCGTTGCGGAGGCCCGCAGGCCCGATTTGCGCTTTCCGTTCCAGCCCGATTTTGTGGCCCGGCTGCAGGGACAGATCGTCACGGGGCTCGGCCGCCGTGCAAAATATCTCATGGCCGATCTCGCCTCCGGCGACGTGCTTTTGATGCATCTGGGCATGTCGGGCTCGTTTCGCGTCATCAAGCCGGACAACGTGGCCGTATCAGGCGAGTTTCACTATCCCAAGGGCAACGACTCCGCGCACGACCACGTGCTGTTTCGGATGTCCTCCGGCGCGGACATCGTCTTCAACGATCCACGCCGCTTCGGTTACATGAAAGTGATCGCGCGCAATGCGCTCGAGGACGAGCCGCTGCTGCGTGGTCTCGGCCCAGAGCCGCTCGGCAATGAATTCGACGCGGCGATGCTGGCGCGCGCCTGCGAAGGCAAGAAGACGAATCTGAAGGCCGCGCTGCTCGACCAGCGCGTCGTCGCGGGCCTCGGCAATATCTATGTCTGCGAAGCCCTGCACCGCTCGCATTTGTCGCCGCGCCGCATCGCCGCGACGCTCGCGAGCAAGAAGGGTGAGCCCACGGATCATGCCAAGCGCCTGGTCGGCGCCATCCACACCGTGCTGAACGATGCCATCAAGGCCGGCGGCTCGTCATTGCGCGACCATCGCCAGACCTCAGGCGAGCTCGGCTATTTCCAGCATTCCTTCAAGGTCTATGACCGCGAAGGCGAGACATGCACCACGCCGCGCTGCGGCGGCACCGTGAAGCGCTTCACCCAGAACGGCCGGTCGACCTTCTGGTGTCCGAAGTGTCAGAAGTGACGCTGCAACCACTCTGAAAGCTGGCGCAGCGGCAATTTGCCTGACAGGTCAGGCGGCTGCGTGCCGCCACCGGCTCGCTTGGGTCGCGACCGGTTCTACTGTGCATGGGGTTGTTTTCGAAAACTCGGCCGGGGACGCGTTCGCCCTCGCCTGAAAACGCGAAGCGAAGCAATCCGGCCGGGCTGGTGGCCGGATTGCTTCGTCGCTTGGGCTCATTCACCGGATGGCGAAGAGCCCGTCTGGGCCTTGAGCGATCGCCCCGCTCAGGACGCCAGAACTGGGGTTTCGTCCGTCGACAGCTCGGTGGCGGCATGCAGCACTCCGTCTGCTGCCGACAGGACCTGATCGATCAGGAGATTGCCGGCGGAGAGCTCGAGACGGGTCTCGATCCAGCGCCAGAGGCCGCGGACCTCCTCGGTCGACTTGCCGTTCGGCGCGAACTCGCTGACGGCGAGGCCCGAGGCGAGCGAGTCCTGGTGGTCGTTGCGCATCACGATCAGCGGGCGGGCGAGCACTTCGGCGAGATCGAGCGCGGCTTCCTCGGCGAGGGTGTTGGCGGCGTTGTCGATGCGCTGGCCGCGGATCGGCGTCTGGTTCAGCACGAAGCTGTAGGGGCGCTTCCAGGCGCGCGCGACGCTGACGGTGGAGACCGTCGCCTCGATGTCGGCGACGCTTGGGCGGGCCGGGATCAGGCAGAGGTCGGAGTGGCGGATCGCGGCGGTGGTCGCGGCGGACAGGCCGGCCGCGGTGTCGACGATCGCGAGCTGGAGACCGCTGTCGGCCAGCATCTTCAGCCGCGGCGCGAAATCGGCGGCGTGATAGATCGGCTCGACGACGACATCGTCGTTGTTGCGGCGGCGCGCCCAGTTGGACAGGGTGCCCTGCGGGTCGGTCTCGATCAGGCGAACGGTGAAGCCGGCCTGCTTGGCAGCCAGCGCCAGGCCGATGGCGAGAGTGCTCTTGCCACTGCCGCCCTTTTGGGTGGCGAGTACGATCGTGTGCATGGAGAGTTGAATCCTTTGGAGTGCTTGGGTCTCGGGATAACGCCACGCGAACGTGCATCGCATTTTCGATGCTGAGCTCTTCTCGCTCAGGACGTGCCCTGCCCGATCCAAAGGGGACCGCGGATGTCCGAATCAACGGTAATGATGATGGCAGAATCAGGAATGCCAGCTAATCCGTACCATTACTGGACCCGTAATCCTGCGTGTGATGTGCTCGCTATCGTGAACAAGAAGGACATCAGGCATGGGCGGAAACTGGCGCGACCGGACGGCAACGATCTTTGAATGTCAGAAGATGCCGGCGGTCTCGAGCCGCGGCATGGTGGTGAGCAACCACCCGCTGGCGTCCAGCGCCGGCGCCGAGATGCTGGCGGCCGGCGGCAACGCTGTCGATGCTGCGATCGCCACACTGTTCACGCTGACCGTTGTCGAGCCGATGATGGTCGGCATCATCGGCGGCGGCATGGCGCATATCCGCCTCGCCGACGGCAGCCATCGCGTCATCGACGGCCAGAGCACCGTGCCCGCTTCGGTGCGCGACACCACCTACACGTCGAAGCCGGGTTCGGCTCACGACGTGTTCGACACCGTCGGCAACGAGAATTTGAACGGGCCGAAAGCGGTCGCGACGCCGGGCTCACTGAAAGCCTGGTGTGAGACGCTACAAAGATTCGGCACCATGTCGCTTGCCGACGTCATGCAGCCCGCGATCAAGCACGCCGCGCGCGGCTATGCGGTAACGCCCTATTTGCACGAATGCATCAGCGAGAGCGCCGCCACGATGCGCAAGGACAAGCCGATCGCGGCGGTCTTCCTGCTTGGTGGCGAGCCGCTCAAGGTCGGCGCGCGCGTGGTGCAATCAGAATATGCCGAGACCCTGCGCACTATCGCCGATCACGGCGAGAAGGCTCTCTACGAGGGGCCGCTCGGCGACATCCTGGTCGACTACATGGAGAAATCAGGCGGCTTCATCCGCCGCAATGATCTGACCAATTACAAAACGGTCGAGCGGCAGCCGATCCGCGCCGATTATCGCGGCTGGAGCATTTTCGGCCCGCCGCCGCCCGCGGCCTCCGGCGTGCACATCGCGCAGATGCTGAACATTCTCGAGGGTTACGACATCGGCGGCCTCGGCTTCGGTACGTCAGAGACCATCCACTATCTTGCCGAGGTCCTGAAGATCGCCTTCGCCGATCGCGCCGCGGCCAGCGGCGATCCTGATTATGTCGGCGTGCCCGTGGAGAAGCTGACCTCGAAGGCCTATGCCGAGGAGCGCCGCCGCATGATCGATCCGTCGCGTGCGCAGGCTTTTGGCGCCGGTGTGACGCAACTCGAAAGCGCGCACACCACGCATATGACGGCAGCGGATAGCTTCGGCAATGTGGTCGCGACCACGCAGACCATCAACAATCTGTTCGGCGCCAAGATCATGATCCCGGGTCTGGGCGCGATCGCCAACAATTACATGAACCTGTTCGATCCGCGGCCCGGTCACGCGTTGTCACTGGCGCCAGGCAAGCGCGTGACAACCTCGATGTCACCGATGATGGCTTTGCGTGATGGAAAACTGCGCTATGCGCTGGGCCTGCCCGGTGGAAAACGCATCTTCCCGAGCGCGATGCAGGCGCTCGTCAACCTGATCGATCACGGCATGACCTTGCAGGAAGCCGTCGAGGCACCCCGCGTCTGGACCGAAGGCAATGCGCTCGAGGTCGAGCAGCAGGTGCCGGAGGCTGTGTGCGCAAAACTTACGGCGCTCGGCCACAAGGTCCAGCCTGTTGCGACCGTCGCCGGCGGCATGAACGGCATCGCCTTCCACGACGACGGCACCATGACCGGCGCCGCCTGCTGGCGCGCGGACGGCACGCCGATCGGGATATCGGGCGGGCTTGCGCGAGGCGGGGTGCGGTTCAGGCTCGCCTGACGGTCGCTATTTTTGTGTGCCGCTACCTTCGAGGTCGGCGGCGGCGCGCGCAATCAGATCGGTTGCGCTCGCATTGGTCTGTGTCGAGCGCACCTTGACGTCGATCGTGATCAACTTCCATTCGCCTTCCGACATGGCGTAGTCCAGCTCGTAGCTCAGTCGCGAAGGCGTCGTATCGAAATAACCACGCAGCAACAGCGCGCCGCTATCGGCGATCCGGGGATCTTCCGTCGCCACGATCGGCATGCCGGCGATGGCGTCGATATGATGTCCGGCGAAAGCCTTGAACGCCCGCTTCAACGTGTCAGCGGAGAAGCGTTCCCGAAACGGTTCTGCCATTTTCGCGTAGAGGACGTTGTAGTTGCCGGTGAGATTGGCGTCGTTGAGCGTCAGCAGCGCCACCTTCACCATCACCTCCTCCACCTTCGGCGTCGGCAGTGCCGGCGACTGCGCCCAGGCCGGAAAGCTCAGCAGCCCGGTCGAAACTGCAGCGCAGAGGAGGACTGGACGCCACAACATGCTACTTCCGCACGCAGATCACGCGAACGACGGCGGCTTTGGCGTCCGTCGACGTGCCGTTCGCCGTGATGGCGTGCGCCTTCAGGAAGTCGCGCACCGCTTCCGCGGATACCATCACCGCCTGTGACGCTGGCATGGATGCCGCAGGCCCTGCGACCACCGCTGGCTTCAGCAGCGCGATACCCGCGAACTTGCCGTCGCCGTCGATCGCCGGGCCACCGGAGAAGCCGACGGCAGGAGGCGGCGACAACGCGGAATCGCTTGATGTGGCCGGCGCCAGCGCGCCCTTGACGCTCGACACGCCGGCTGCGCCGCCCTGGTTCTGCGGATCGGCGATGCCGACGACATCGACGCTCGTCTTCGCCGCACCGCCAGCGAGGCTGAGCGGCTTCAGGCCGCGCGCGCCATAGATGTGCAGCAGCGCGAGGTCGTGCTCCTTGTCCTCGGCGAGGCGGTCGGCGCTGCCGTAGCCGCCGATGGTGATGGCAAGGCAGGAATCGGTGACGAGACGATCCGCCAGAATCGCGCCGTCGTCGCTGACGACGATGCCGGTGCCGTATTCGACGGTCTTGCGCGGCGGCGGTCCGGCTTGTGGTCCCGACGGAAACGCACTGAACGCGCTCGACATCGCGATCACGACCGGTTCGACCGTGTTCTCCATGGCCTGGTCATACAGGATCGTCATGATGCGGACTTCGTCGCCCTTGAAGGTGCCGCGCACGTAAAACTTCTTCAGGCCCTGGAGCCCTGAAAGCACGAAGAAATCGGGCTTCACCACGGTATAGTCGACCTTGCGCCCCGCAGGCTCCTTCTTCTCGGCTTCAGCGAGTTTTGCTGTGGTCGGGTTCGCCTCCTTGCGGCGGCTCAGCAGCACCTGCACGGTTCCGGTCGGCGAAGTCCATTTGGAGCCGTTGGCGTCGGTCGCCTGCTGCGGCACCAGCTTTGCGGGAATGCCAAGCCGCGCGCCGCTGGTCATTTCCGTCACGATTTTCCAGCCGACGCTGTCCTGCTTGCGCCGTGCGGTCTCGGCGAGCGCGGCGCGTTCCTGCGGATTGAGCACGCCGGTCGGCTTGCCGCCCTTGGCCTTCTGGTATTCCTTGATGGCATCGACCATGCGCGAACTGACGTCACCGGTGATAGCGCCGTTATATTCGCCGACCCAGGCGAGATCGGACTGGAGCGACAGCCGCTCGGCTTGCGCCATTGCGTCGGCCGTTTCCGACGGGGTTTGCAGCGCGGGCGGCTTGATCGGAACAGTCTGGACCACTTTCGGCTTGGCGCCGGGCAGCGGTGGCGTCGTCATCTGGGCGCTGGCGCCTGTGGCGGACGCCAACATCAGTGTTGCCGCAAGCATCGATCTCATGACAAATCCAGCCAGCCCATTGAACGCGCTGCCATTGAAGCACATCTCGTTGGTCGCGAACAATGTTGCGCTGGTTCAGGAGTCAAAGCTTGCTCAGCCCGGACGAACTCGAACGCTATGCCCGCCATATCGTGCTGCGCGACGTCGGCGGACCGGGCCAGGCTGCGCTGAAGCGAGCCTCGGTGCTGGTGATCGGCGCCGGCGGACTGGGCGCGCCCGCTCTGATGTATCTGGCGGCCGCCGGCGTCGGCACGCTCGGCGTGGTCGATGACGACGTGGTGTCGCTGTCGAACCTGCAGCGCCAGGTGATCCACACCACGCCCGATATCGGCCGGCACAAGGTCGAGAGCGCGGCCGAGCGGATCGCAGCACTCAATCCGCATGTCTCCTTCGTCGGCCATGCCACCTGGCTCAATGCCGACAACGCGCTCGCACTGATCAGCGATTACGATCTCGTGCTCGATGGTTCCGACAATTTCTCAACGCGCTATCTGGCGTCGGATGCCTGCTTCTTCGCGAAGCGGCCGCTGATCACTGCGGCGCTCGGCACCTTCGACGGCTCGCTCACCACCATCCGCGCGCATGAGACCAACGAGCAGGGCGAATTCAATCCGACCTATCGCTGCCTGTTTCCGGAAGCGCCGCCGCCGGGTACCGTGCCGGCCTGCGCGGAGGCCGGCGTCATGGGCGCGCTCGCGGGCGTGATGGGCTCGATGATGGCGCTGGAGGCGATCCGCGAGATCGTCGGGTTCGGCGAGGGCCTGGTCGGCCGCCTCCTGATGATCGATGCGCGTGCGATGCGCTTCGAAACGCTGCGCTATGGGCGCGATCCCGCCAATCCGCTCAATGGCGATGGGCCTGTGATGTCAGATCTCAGCGCCCACCGCGTCGGAGGGTGACACTCAGAGCACGCACCTCTCCGTCGGTGCGGACCGGCTCCCGGAACAATCGGCGAGCGGCCCCAGTCCCCTTCCCTGGACCAGGGCGAACGCTGCGAACACCAACAAACTCGTGGCGATGAAGAGCCACGACTTTGCGATGGGGGCGCCACCGGAATGGTCTGTGTTGATGCGTGCCGCCGCGACTAGCAGGCCGATGGGCGCCACGCCCAGTGTCAGAAGACCTTCCAGGGCGCTGCGGGCGGGCAGGGGCGCCCACATCCATCCGGCCAGCACGGCTGAGATCGTCGCCGCAACATAGGCCAGAAAGATCGCACGCGCGCTCGGCGCCGCTGGATCACGAAGAAGCAAGGAGATCCAGCGCATGATTGCCACGTAGGAGAGTACGCCAACAGTGGCGAGCAACGGACGCCAGACCAAGGGCCAGTGCCAGCGCATTGCGATGAAGTGCCAATCATCCCGATCAAGAGCAGGATGAGCGATGAGCTGGGCCGCTACCCACAGCAAGCTGATTGCGCCGAACATGAACAGCGTCATCCTCAGCGCGGAGTTGCGGACGCCGCGTATCGGCAGCGCGAGGACCAGCCCGCCAAGCACCAAGCCGGATATGGCGCCGCCTGCATCGGTCAGCGACGTCGCTCCGTGACAGCGGAACCAGATGGATGTCAGCAACTGGATGTCACCGCCTGCGGCAATGCAGCCCAGGCCGTGCCCAACCGTTTCATGACAGATCGCCGCAAGAGTTGCCGCCAGAAGCCCGGCGGCCAACACGGTGAGGACATGGTCTCGCTGCGGCGAAGGGGTCACGCGCGATGACAGCTCCGTGTCCCCTGCGCCCATGCGGCAACCCTTCTTCAACGGGAGGACCGCGGCGCCCTCAGAGCATGCTCGGCAGCACGCGATCCGGCGGCTTGTGGGCGTCGAGGAAGGTGCGGATGTTGATGATGACCTTCTCGCCCATCTCGACGCGGCCCTCGATCGTGGCCGAGCCCATATGCGGCATCAAGATCACCTTGCCGGCCTTCGCAAGCCGCACCAGCTTCGGATTGACCGCCGGCTCGTGCTCATAAACGTCGAGGGCGGCGCCGCCGATCTCGCCGCCTTCGATCAGCTTGATCAGCGTGTCCTCGTCAGTCACTTCGCCACGCGCGGTGTTGACGATGTAGGCGTCTTTCCGGATCAGCTTCAGTCGCCGCGCGGACAGCAGATGGTAGGTCGCCGGCGTATGCGGACAGTTCACCGAGATGATGTCCATCCGCGCCAGCATCTGGTCGAGGCTTTCCCAATAGGTCGCGCCAAGCTCTTCGGCGATCTTCGGGGCGACGGGACGGCGGTTATGATAGTGGATCTGCAGGCCGAAGGCGCGGGCACGGCGCGCGACCGCCTGGCCGATGCGGCCCATGCCGATGATGCCGAGGCGCTTGCCGCCGATGCGGTGGCCCAGCATCCAGGTCGGCGACCAGCCGGCCCAGGGTTTTCCTTCCGTCAGCACCGAGGCGCCTTCGATCATCCGGCGCGGCACGGCCAGGATCAGCGCCATGGTCATGTCGGCGGTGTCTTCGGTGAGGACTTTCGGCGTGTTGGTGACGGTGATGCCGCGGGCATGTGCGGCCTCGACATCGATATTGTCGACGCCGTTGCCGAAATTGGCGATCAGCTTCAGCTTGCAGTCGGGCTGATTGACGATGTCGGCGCTGATGTGGTCGGTGACCGTCGGAACCAGGATGTCGGCGGTGCGTGCGGCTTCGGCGAGCTGTTCGGCCGACATCGGCGTGTCGTCGAGATTGATGCGTGCGTCGAACAGCTCGCGCATCCGGGTCTCGATCGAGTCCGGCAGCTTGCGCGTCACGACGACGAGGGGCTTTTTCTTCACCGACATGTCCTGCCCTCATGAGGCGTTGCAGGCGGCCTTTGTCGCCAAGGGCCGGCTGTTGAGGCCTCATTAACCCGGTTGTTCGACACTGCCTTTGCCGTGTCGTCCCCGGCGTTTCCTTCAAGCTATCGCCCCGCTTTCCGACCGGAAAATCGGGGCAAACTGGTTGTTCAGATGTCCGTCCTCTCTAGCAGAAGGCCGGGCCAAGACAAGAACCAGGGCTGGCGCTTCGGGAACACCCGCGTGGGGCGGGAGAGGGGCGTTGCGCGGCAGGGTTTGGAATTTTGGGGTGAGGGCCCGGTTGAGCCGGGTCTTCGACAGGAGACGGGTTGATGGCGTTGGGGCGTTTTTGTTCGGTGATGGCGCTCGTTTGCACCTGGTGGAGCGCCTCTGTCGGCCCCTCGCACTCGGCCAAGGACACCACGCCTCAGACCGCCAGCGGCCTGCCGGTGCCGCGCTATGTCAGCCTCAAATCGGATCACGTGAACGTCCGCGCCGGCCCGACCAAGGACAATGACGTGGCCTGGGTCTACACCCGCGCCGGCCTGCCGGTCGAAATCACCGCCGAGTTCGAGAACTGGCGCCGGGTGCGCGATT
Source organism: Bradyrhizobium zhengyangense (assembly GCF_022012435.1). Lineage (GTDB taxonomy): Bacteria > Pseudomonadota > Alphaproteobacteria > Rhizobiales > Xanthobacteraceae > Bradyrhizobium > Bradyrhizobium zhengyangense. The sequence goes on along the minus strand of NZ_JAKLUA010000006.1, from coordinate 166,460 downwards.
CCGAAGGCGCCGAGGGGTGGGTCTATCACTCGCTGCTGTCGGGCCGCCGCACTGCGGTCGTCACCATGAAAAACAAGGACGACCTCGCGCCGATCTATGACCACGCCGATCCCGACAGCGCGGTGGCCGCAAAGCTCCAGGCCGGTGTCGTGACGACAGTGAAAAAATGCACCACCAGCTGGTGCCACGTCACCGGCAACGGCTTTGACGGCTGGATCCAGCAGGAGCGCCTCTGGGGCGTCTACGCGGACGAGCAGGTGAATTGACGCGCTGGCTTCGCCGGGACGACGCCAGAGCGTGAGTCTCAGCGCTTCTTACGCAGCCGCACGACCATGTCGATGCGCGCGATCTCGTACCCCTCCGGCACCTCCGGCATCTTGGACAGCGCCAGATGCGGATCCTCGATATCGACCAGCTCGTGGCTGTTCTCGAGATAGTAATGGTGGTGGGTGGTGACGTTGGTGTCGAAATAGGTCTTGGTGCCGTCGACGCTGACCTGGCGCAGCAGGCCGGCATCGGTCAGCTGGTTCAGCGTGTTGTAGACGGTCGCGAGCGAGACCGGGACCTTGGCCAGCGTCGCTTCCTCATAGAGCATTTCAGCCGTGAGGTGGCGCGCGCCCTTGCCGAACAGCAGCCAGCCGAGCGCCATACGCTGGCGCGTCGGCCGCAGACCGGCAGATTGGAGCATCTCGTTGACGTCGTGCCAGGGGCAGCCGGTGAGGGCCGGCTGGCGGCCGGACAGAAGGGCCGCATGGGCATCTTCGTCGTGACGGATCGCGTTGTTTTCGTTCATTTCCAGAATTCGGGCACGCGTGAACACTCTCTATCTGCAATATATGGACAGATAGATGCAGATGCAAGTTTCTCGCAACTAGACTGGTTCTAATCAGCTGAGGAACCGGCCTGGAGCTCCGTCATTTACCTTCATGGGACGGCTTTGCTACCCGAAAAGGCCTGTGTTAGAGAGCGCGCGGTTCCGTCCAACCGATTTTTGGCGCGGCCAGGCATTGGGGCCCGGCCCGCGGCCGATCCGGCTCTCGGTATTGGCGCCTGAGGACGGCAATTGGTGTTGCCTTCCGAGCAGGATGGGGCCCATTTTTGCCAGAAACGCCGCTCAATCGGGGTTCAAACAGAGGCTTCCGCATGCTGAACAGGCGTAACGGTTACGAGTACGAAGATTTGCTGGCATGTGCCCGCGGTGAGATGTTCGGCCCCGGCAATGCACAATTGCCGCTGCCGCCGATGCTGATGTTCGACCGCATCACGGAAATTAACGACAATGGTGGCGAGTTCGGCAAGGGCCTGGTGCGCGCCGAGCTCGACGTGAAGCCTGACCTCTGGTTCTTCGGCTGCCACTTCAAGAACGATCCCGTGATGCCGGGTTGCCTAGGCCTCGACGCGCTGTGGCAAATGGTCGGCTTTTATCTGGGCTGGACCGGCGGCGAAGGTCGTGGCCGTGCACTTGGCTTGAACGAATTGAAGTTCAGCGGCCAGGTGCTGCCCGAGGCCCGCAAGGTTGTGTACAACGTCGATATCAAGCGCGTGATGCGTTCAAAGCTCGTGCTCGGCATTGCCGATGGATGGCTTTCGGTCGATGACCAGATTATTTATCGCGCCAAGGATCTGAAAGTCGGCCTGTTCAAGCAGGGCGTGAACCTGGGCTAACGCGCATTACCAAGAAGACAACGATTTAGGCGAGGCTGTCATGAGGCGGGTTGTGGTCACCGGGATGGGTATCGTCTCGTCGATCGGAAACAACACCCAGGAAGTGCTTGCGAGCCTTCACGAGGCGAAGTCGGGCATTTCGCGGGCGGAGAAATATGCCGAGCTCGGCTTCCGTTCGCAGGTGCAAGGTGCACCGACGCTCGATCCTTCGACAGTGGTCGACCGCCGGGCGATGCGTTTCCTCGGACAGGGCGCTGCGTGGAATCACATCGCGATGGAACAGGCGATCCAGGACTCCGGTCTGTCGCCTGACGAAGTCTCCAACATTCGCACCGGTATCATCATGGGCTCCGGTGGTCCGTCCGCTCGCACCATCGTCGAAGCCGCCGACATCACCCGCACCAAGGGACCGAAGCGCGTCGGTCCGTTTGCGGTGCCGAAGGCGATGTCGTCCACGGCGTCGGCGACGCTTGCGACCTGGTTCAAGATCAAGGGCGTGAACTATTCGATCTCCTCGGCCTGCGCGACGTCGAACCACTGCGTCGGCAATGCCTATGAGACGATCCAGATCGGCAAGCAGGACGTCATCTTCGCCGGCGGCTGCGAGGAGCTCGACTGGTCGCTGTCGGTGCTGTTCGACGCCATGGGCGCGATGTCCTCCAAATATAACGACACGCCCGCCACCGCCTCGCGCCCCTACGACGTCAACCGCGACGGCTTTGTCATCGCCGGCGGCGCCGGTGTGCTGGTGCTGGAAGAGCTTGAGCATGCCAGGGCGCGCGGCGCGCGGATCTACGGCGAGATCGTCGGCTATGGCGCGACCTCCGACGGCTACGACATGGTCGCGCCGTCAGGTGAAGGTGCCGAGCGCTGCATGCGCATGGCGATGTCGACGGTGAAGACCAAGGTCGACTACATCAACCCGCACGCCACTTCGACGCCGGCCGGCGACCCGCCGGAAATCGATGCGCTTCGTCGCGTGTTCGGCGCCGGCGAAAAGTGCCCGCCGATCTCGGCGACCAAGGCGCTGACCGGCCACTCGCTCGGCGCGACCGGCGTGCAGGAGGCGATCTACTCGCTGCTGATGATGAACAACGGCTTCATCTGCGAGAGCGCGCACATCCAGGAGCTCGATCCTGTCTTCGCCGACATGCCGATCGTGCGCAAGCGCATCGACAACGTCAAGATCGGCACCGTGCTGTCGAACTCGTTCGGCTTCGGCGGCACCAACGCCACGCTGGTGTTCAGCCGGATGGACGTGTGAGGCCAGCACACTGTCATGCCCCGCGAAAGCGGGGCAGCCAGTACGCCGCGGCATTTCGGCCCATAATTGCTGTCTCTGGAATATTGGATCGCCCGCCTGCGCGGACGATGACGTCGGAATGATAAGGAGCCGCCGGGCCATGGAAGGTTTGATGAAAGGCAAGCGCGGTCTGATCATGGGCATCGCCAATGATCATTCGATCGCCTGGGGCATGGCGAAGACGTTGCATGCCCACGGCGCCGAGCTTGCCTTCACCTTCCAGGGCGAAGCCCTCGGCAAACGCGTCAAGCCGCTGGCGGAATCGCTCGGCGTGGAATTGGTGCTGCCTTGCGACGTCGAGGACATCGCCAGCGTCGATGCGACCTTCGCCGTGCTTCGCGAAAAATGGGGCAAGCTCGATTTCGTCATCCACGCGATCGGCTTCGCCGACAAGAACGAGCTGAAGGGCCGCTACGCCGACACCAGCCGCGAGAATTTTTCGCGCACCATGGTGATCTCCTGCTTCTCGTTCACGGAGGTTGCAAAACGTGCGGCCGAGCTGATGACGGACGGCGGCAGCATGATCACGCTGACCTTCGGCGCCTCGGAGCGCTCGATGCCCAATTACAATGTGATGGGCGTGGCCAAGGCGGCGCTGGAAGCCTCGGTGCGCTATCTCGCCTCCGACTTCGGGCCGCGCGGTATCCGCGTCAATGCGATCTCGGCCGGCCCCATCCGCACGCTGGCCGGCTCCGGCATCGGCGAGGCGCGCGCGATGTTCGCCTTCATGCAGAAGCATTCGCCGCTCCGCCGCGGCGTCACGCTCGACGAGCTCGGCGGCTCGGCGCTGTATCTGCTGTCTGATCTCTCGGGCGGTGTGACCGGCGAGATCCACTATGTCGATTCCGGCTACAACATCGTGCTGATGCCGCGGCCGGATGATTTGAAGGCCGAAGGCTAACCCGCCGCGATCTTCTCCGCGCGCTGAAACGCCGGACGCGCCATGCAGCGCGCGATGTAGGCGTCGAAGGCCGGGCGCGACGGCACCATCTTGAACAGGCGCACCGCGAAATTCAGCCCCGCGCCGATCGTGATGTCGGCGGCGGAAAATTCCTCGCCGAGAATCCACGGCCCCTTTTCGAGCGCCGCTTCCAGTACGTCGAAGACCTGCGTCGCGCTGCCCCAGGCGGCGGTCGAGGTCGGCACCTCGATCTTGGTGAAGATCTGGATGATCGCCGGCTCGATGCAGCTGGGCGAGAAGAACAGCCATTGCAGATAGCGCGCGCGGCGTGGGTCGGTGGTCGCGGGCGCCAGCTTCGTTTCCGGATAGCGGTCGGCAATATAGGCGCAAATCGCAGCTGCTTCGCCGAGCGCGGCATCGCCGTCGCTGAGTGCCGGCACCTTGCCCATCGGATTGATCTTCAGATAGTCCGGCGCTTTCTGCGCGCCCGTCGAAATGTCGGTCAGCACGCGCTCATAGGGCAGCCCGCTCTCTTCCATCAGCCAGAGCGTCGAGAACGAACGCGAGCGGGGCGACCAATAGAGCCTGATCATGGCGGGCCTCCGGTTTTCTTCCATCGATAATACTTCATCATAAACCCATTCGATGGCTCGATCTCCTCCTTCTCGAACACAAAGCCTTCGCGCTCGTACCAGCGCCAGGCCTTTTCGTTCTCGCGGACGCAACGCAGATACATCTCGTCCGGCATTTGCGTGCGCGTGAAGGCGAGCAGCTTTCGGCCGAGCGATTGCCCCTGATAGGCGGGTCCGACGAACAGCATGTCGAGATAGAGCTTTGCCAGATGCAGTGCGAGCATCGCGGCGATCGTGCCATGGTCGTCGGCAACGAACAGGCTCCAGCCGTTCTCGATCTCGCGCCGGATGCGCGCCCGCAAATTAGCCAGCAGGAATTCGCTCGCTTCGCCAAGTCCGGTCGAGACCCAGCTCTCCATCCAGACGCGGCCGATCTCGTCATATTCCTCGGCACGGGCGGGGCGGATGATTAGATCAGGCATTGGCGCTCTCGGTTCGATCTCTCCGCCGCGGGGGACGTCATTACAATGATATGGGCTGTCTCGGAATATTCCGGTCTCAGGCCTTCTGGCTGCGCGCGGCCTGCCGCGGGCGTGCCTTGCCGGCGGACAGGCACACCACTTCGGAGATTTGCAGCAGTTGCCGCGCCAGCGGGCTCGTTTTACGCCAGACCATGCCGATGGTGCGTGAGGGCTCGGGGTCGCGGAAGCGCGACAGCGAGACCGACGCCGATCGCGTCTCCACTGACACCGCCATCTCCGGAATCAGGGTGACGCCGATGCCGGCGCTGACCATCTGCACCAGCGTCGACAGCGAATTCGCATCCAGCATCTCGCGCGGCGGCGCCGACTGCATGTTGCAGAACGACAGCGCCTGGTCGCGGAAGCAATGGCCCTCCTCGAGCAGCAACAGCCGCATCTCGCGCATCATCTCTCGCGACGGCGCTGGAGTGCCCGCATCCGTGCCCGGCCGCACCAGCAGGAATTTTTCCTCGAACAGCGCGACCTCGGTGAGCGAGGGCTCGGAGACCGGCAGGGCCACGATCGCGGTGTCGAGCCGGCCTTCGACCAGCTCCTGGATCAGCCGCGGCGTCATCGTCTCGCGCACACGGATGTCGAGTTCCGGATGCATGCGCGTCAGGTTCTTGGTGATCTTGGGCAGGAGATACGGCGCGATCGTCGGGATCATGCCGATCCGCAACCGACCCGCAAAACGGTCCTGCGAGGCGCGGGCGAAATCGCCGAGCTCATCGACCGAGCGCAGGATGTCGCGAACGCGCTGTGCGAGCTCCTCGCCGAACCGGGTCAGCGCGACCTGCCGGGCGCTGCGCTCCAGCAGCAGCCCGCCGAGCGCCTCCTCGAGTTCCTTGATCTGCATCGACAGCGCCGGCTGCGAGATGGAACAGGACTCCGCGGCGCGGCCGAAATGACCGTGGCGCGCCAATGCGTCGAAATATCGCAGCTGGCGCAGCGTCAGGTTGATCATCAGAAAATCCTATCGCAGCGATCATTAAAGTCAACTTCCCCTGATCGTTCGCGACGCTTACAGTGGTCTGACCTGGTCAATGGCGCAGTCGGACGCCACCAGAGGAGGTATTCATGGACGACACTTCGAAGTGCCCGTTTTCGGGCGGCAAACGCGTGCCAGCGAACCGCGACTGGTGGCCCACCAATCTCAGCATCGACATGCTGCACAAGAATTCCAGCCTGTCCGATCCGATGGGCGAGGCGTTCGACTACGCCAAGGAATTCAAGACGCTCGACCTGAACGCGGTGATCAAGGACCTCACCGTTTTGATGACGGATTCGCAGGAATGGTGGCCCGCCGATTTCGGCCACTATGGCGGTCTCATGATCCGCATGGCCTGGCACAGCGCGGGTACCTATCGCATCACCGATGGCCGTGGCGGCGCCGGTGCCGGTCAGCAGCGTTTCGCTCCGCTCAACTCCTGGCCTGACAACGCCAACCTCGACAAGGCGCGCCGGCTGCTCTGGCCGATCAAGCAGAAATACGGCCGCAAGATTTCCTGGGCCGATCTGATGGTGCTCGCCGGCAACGTCGCGCTGGAGTCGATGGGCTTCAAGACGTTCGGGTTTGCCGGTGGTCGCGCCGACGTCTGGGAGCCGGAAGAGCTCTATTGGGGTCCGGAAGGCACCTGGCTGGGCGATGAGCGTTACAGCGGCGAACGCCAGCTCGCCGAGCCGCTCGGCGCGGTGCAGATGGGTCTCATCTACGTCAATCCGGAAGGCCCGAACGGCAAGCCGGATCCGGTCGCCGCGGCCAAGGACATCCGCGAGACCTTCTTCCGGATGGCGATGAACGACGAAGAGACCGTCGCGCTGATCGCCGGCGGCCACACCTTCGGCAAGACCCATGGCGCGGGCGATCCGTCGCTGGTTGGTCCCGAGCCGGAAGCGGGCGCGCTGGAAGATCAGGGCCTCGGCTGGAAGAGCAAGCACGCCTCGGGCCTCGCCGGTGATTCCATCACCAGCGGCCTCGAAGTGACCTGGACCACGACGCCGACGAAGTGGAGCAACAACTTCTTCGAGAACCTGTTCAAGTACGAATGGGAGCTGACGAAGAGCCCTGGTGGTGCGAACCAGTGGACGGCCAAGGGTGCTGACGCGATCATTCCTGATGCCTTCGACAAGTCGAAGAAGCATCGGCCGACAATGCTGACGACCGACCTCTCGCTGCGCATGGATCCGGCCTATGAGAAGATCTCGCGGCGCTTCCTCGAGCATCCCGATCAGTTCGCCGACGCCTTCGCCCGCGCCTGGTTCAAGCTGACTCATCGCGACATGGGGCCGATCCAGCGCTACCTCGGCCCGCTGGTGCCGAAGGAGACGCTGATCTGGCAGGATCCGATCCCGGCCGTGAACCACGAGCTGGTGTCTGATCAGGACATCGCGGCGCTGAAGTCCAAGATCCTGGCTTCGGGTCTGTCGGTCTCCGAGCTGGTCTCAACTGCCTGGGCCTCGGCCTCGACGTTCCGCGGCTCGGACAAGCGCGGCGGCGCCAATGGCGCGCGCATCCGTCTTGCTCCGCAGAAGGACTGGGAGGTCAACCAGCCGGCCCAGCTTTCCAAGGTGCTCGGCAAGCTCGAAGCGATCCAGAAGGAGTTCAGCGTTGGTGCGAAGAAGGTCTCGCTTGCCGACCTGATCGTTCTCGGCGGCACTGCTGCGGTCGAGAAGGCCGCCAAGGATGCCGGCGTTGACGTCAAGGTCGGTTTCACGCCGGGCCGCATGGACGCGTCGCAGGAGCAGACTGATGTAGCTTCGTTTGCTCCGCTGGAGCCGCGGGCCGACGGTTTCCGCAACTTCATCGGCAAGCGTCAGCAGTTCATGCAACAGGAGGAGGCGCTCGTCGACCGCGCGCAGCTTCTGCGGCTCACTGGACCTGAAATGACGGCGCTCGTCGGCGGTCTGCGCGTGCTCGGCGCCAATGCGAACGGGTCGAAGAACGGCGTCTTCACCTCCAAGGTGGGAACGCTGACGAACGACTTCTTCGTCAACCTGCTCGACATGAGCACGCAATGGACGCCGGCGGCCGACGGCACCTACGAAGGGCGCGACCGCAAGACCAATGCGGTGAAGTGGAGCGGCACGCGCGTCGATCTCATCTTCGGCGCGCACTCGCAACTCCGCGCCTACGCCGAGGTCTATGCCACGTCCGACTCCAAGGAGCAGTTCGTGAAGGATTTCGCCAAGGCCTGGACCAAGGTGATGAACCTCGACCGGTTCGACATCGCGGCGTGACGCCAACAACACAGCAAGCGACAAACAAAAAGGGCGGCCGAAAGGCCGCCCTTCGTGTTTCTGACGTTGACTTGGAGCGATTACTCGCCGGCCGCTTCGCGCGGGGCCTTCTCGCCCTCGCCGCCCTTGCCTTCGAGGTCTTCGCCGGTGGTCTGGTCGACGACCTTCATCGAGAGGCGGGTCTTGCCGCGATCGTCGAAGCCGAGCAGCTTGACCTTGACCTTGTCGCCTTCCTTGACGACGTCGGAGGTCTTCTGCACGCGGTTGGCCGCGAGCTGGCTGATGTGAACGAGACCGTCCTTCGAACCGAAGAAGTTCACGAAGGCGCCGAACTCCATCACCTTGACGACGGTGCCGTCATAGATCTGGCCAACTTCCGGATCGGATGCGATCGACTTGATCCACTTGATCGCGGCCTTCATCGCTTCGCCATCGGAGGAGGCGACCTTCACGGTGCCGTCGTCCTCGATGTTGACCTTGGCGCCGGTCTTCTCGACGATCTCGCGGATCACCTTGCCGCCGGTGCCGATCACTTCGCGGATCTTGTCGGTGGCGATCTTGAAGGTCTCGATGCGCGGCGCGTATTCGCCGAGTTCGGCGCGCGCGTTGGTGAGCGCCTTCGCCATCTCGCCGAGGATGTGGATACGACCTTCCTTGGCCTGGCCGAGGGCGACCTTCATGATCTCCTCGGTGATGCCCTCGATCTTGATGTCCATCTGGAGCGAGGTGATACCCTGTTCGGTACCCGCCACCTTGAAGTCCATGTCGCCGAGATGATCCTCGTCGCCGAGGATGTCGGAGAGAACCGCATAGCGCTTGTCTTCGAGGATCAGGCCCATCGCGATGCCCGCGGTCGGCCGCTTCAACGGCACGCCAGCGTCCATCAGCGCGAGCGAGGCGCCGCAGACCGAAGCCATCGACGAGGAGCCGTTGGACTCGGTGATCTCGGAGACCACGCGGATCGTGTACGGGAACTCGTGATGCGGCGGCAGCACCGGGTGGATCGCGCGCCAGGCCAGCTTGCCGTGGCCGATCTCGCGGCGCTTGGTGCCGCCGAGGCGACCGGTCTCACCGACCGAGTAGGGAGGGAAGTTGTAGTGCAGCAGGAACGTCTCTTTGTACGTTCCCGACAACGCGTCGATGTACTGCTCGTCCTCGCCGGTGCCGAGCGTGGTCACGACCAGGCCCTGGGTCTCACCGCGGGTGAACAGCGCCGAGCCGTGCGCGCGCGGAAGCACGCCGACTTCGGCGATGATGTTGCGCACGGTCTTGCTGTCACGGCCGTCGATGCGCTTGCCGGTGTCGAGGATGTTCCAGCGAACGATCTTCGCTTCGAGCTCCTTGAACACGGCGCTGATGCGCAGCTTGTCGTACTTTGGCTCCTGCCCTTCGGGGAAATAGTGGGCGATCACCTTTTCCTTGACCTTGCCGACCGCGGCGTAGCGATCCTGCTTGACCGGGATGGCGTAGGCGGTGCGCAGCTCCGCCTCGACGAGGCCGAGCATTTCCTTCTCGAGCGCGGCGTTGTCGATGACGGTGACTTCGCGCGGCTCCTTGGCGGCCTTCTCGGCGAGTTCGATGATCGCGTTGATGACCGGCTGAAAGTGGCGGTGACCGAACATCACGGCGCCGAGCATGATGTCTTCGTTCAGCTCCTTGGCCTCCGATTCCACCATCAGCACGGCGTCGGCGGTACCGGCAACGACGAGGTCGAGCTGGGTGTCGACCATCTCGTCGAGCGTCGGGTTGAGGATGAATTCGTCATTGGCGAAGCCGACGCGGGCGGCGCCGATCGGGCCCTTGAAGGGCGCGCCGGACAGGGTCAGCGCGGCGGAGGAGGCCACGAGCGCGACGATGTCAGGATCGTTCTCCATGTCGTGCGACAGCACGGTGGCGATCACCTGGGTTTCGTTGCGCCAGCCGTCGACGAACAGCGGACGGATCGGACGGTCGATCAGGCGGGAGACCAGCGTCTCCTTCTCGGTCGGACGACCTTCGCGCTTGAAATAGCCGCCGGGAATGCGGCCAGCTGCGTAGGTCTTTTCCTGGTAGTCGACGGTCAGCGGCAGGAAGTCGACGCCTTCACGCGGCGCCTTCGCCGCGACGACGGTGGCGAGCACCACGGTCTCGCCATAGGTGGCGAGCACAGCGCCGTCGGCCTGGCGTGCGATCTTGCCGGTTTCGAGCTTGAGAGGGCGTCCGCCCCAGTCGATTTCGACTGAATGCTTATTGAACATAGAGGTCTTCTTTCATGGGTTCTCGAAAGAAGGGACGGCTCGAAAAACAAAAACCATGTCAAGATTGCAGGACGCTGATCGGAGCGGGTGATCAGCGTCCTGCGATCCTGCCATGGTCTTTGGATGTCGGATGGCGTCCATCCTTTCGGGTCATACGGGCACCTTGCCCGTTGCGCCCAGCCGCCGGATTGCTGCTGGACTGTCAGTCGGCACGACTGCGAACACCGAATCGCGGTCTTCGCTGATCGTGCTCCCGGATGCGAAGCACCATTGGCCCGCACCGGACGGTACGCGTGAGCCTCGATCAAAAACCCTGAAATAAGCGCTTTCGCTCGAAACCACGCTAAAACGCGCGCCAGTGGCGCGCGCAAGAACTCTTAGCGACGAATGTTGTGCTTCTCGAGCAGCGCCTTGTACCGCGCCTCGTCCTTCTTCTTCAGATAGTCGAGGAGCGAGCGGCGGGTCGAAACCAGCTTCAAGAGGCCACGACGCGAATGGTTGTCCTTCACGTGGGTCTTGAAATGGCTGGTCAGGTTGTTGATGCGTTCCGACAGGATCGCGACCTGAACCTCGGGCGAACCGGTATCACCGGCCTTGGTGGCATTCGTCTTGATGACTTCCGCTTTGCGTTCTGCGGCAATCGACATCGTCAATTTCTCTCGTTGCGACCGGTTGAGGCAGTCAAGCCGGTCAGGTTGAACACACGCTTGGGGATGACTTCGCCATTGCCAACTTCAGCAAGCGCCAAAAGACGGCCTGCCACCGTGACATAGACTGTGCCGCTACTTGTGGGCGCATCCCGTCCGCGCAACAAAACGGCTTGGCCCCGATGGAGCCTTGCCGCATCAGCCCGAGTGACGGCCAGTGCCGGGATGTCGTCCAGCGCGGTCTCAACGGGCATCAGCGCGTCGGCGAGGCTTCCCTCGCCGGACGCGGCTCTATCGCACAAAGCCTCCAGCTGATCCAGCGGAATCATGTCATTTTCGCTGAATGGGCCGACCAGGGTCCGCCGAAGCGCGCAAATATGGCCGTAAGTGCCGAGAATCCGGCCCATATCGCGGGCGAGCGCCCGGACATAGGTTCCCTTGCCGCACTCGGCCTCGAACACAGCCCGGTCGTTATCCGGTTGATCTACAAGGGTTAAATGATGAATCTCGACCGGGCGGGGCGCCAGTTCCACGACCTCGCCGTCGCGGGCGAGGTCATAGGCGCGCTCGCCCTGGACCTTGATCGCGGAATAGCGCGGCGGAACCTGCTCGATCACCCCGGTGAATCGCGGCAGCAGGGCCAGGATGGCCTCACGGGTCGGGCGCTGGTCCGACGTTGCAGTGACCTGTCCCTCGATGTCGTCGGTGTCGCGCTCCTCACCCCAGCACACGGTGAAGCGGTAGCGCTTGCGGCCGTCCATGACGAAGGGAACCGTCTTGGTGGCCTCTCCAAGTGCAATGGGCAGGCCGCCGGAGGCGAGCGGATCGAGCGTGCCGGCGTGGCCGGCGCGCTTGGCATTGAATAGGCGCTTGAGCACGGCAACAGCTTGCGTCGAGGTCATGCCGATCGGCTTGTCGAGCACGACCCAGCCGTGCACGTCGCGCCGATCGCGGCGCACCTGATTGCCCTTCTGCTTGTTCGCGCGCGGATCGTTGTTGACGCGACGCGCCTCCTGATGCGGTTGGGCGTTGCCGCCGACATCAGCAAAATTATTCTGCACGTCGCGCGTATCGGGCTCTTCGCTGGCGATCGTGCCGTGTGCGGGGTCCATGATCATTGTTCTTCTTCCCGATCCGAATCCGGATTCTGTTCCAGATCCTTGTCCAGATCCTTGTCCAAGTCCTTCTGCACCGCAGGTGTTCGCAAAAGCTTCTCGATCCGTTCCGCTTCGTCGAATCGTTCGTCGACGCGAAAGCGAAGGTCAGGTGCAAATTTCAGGTTAACGCGCCGCGCGACTTCGCCGCGCAGGAATTTCTTGTTGCGATCGAGCGCAGTGATGACGAGCTCGGTATCGCGTCCACCAAGCGGCATCACGTAGATTGTCGCGAGCTTCAGATCGGGAGACATCCGCACCTCCGGCACGGTGATGATGTGACCTTCGAGATCCGCATCATGCACACTGCCTTGCGCCAGAATATCGGCTATCGCGTGGCGAACCTGCTCGCCGACGCGCAGCTGGCGCTGCGAGCCGCCGGGCGCGGAACTCTTTTTCTGATGATGGCGCGGCATGGTCGAAAATCACCTCATCGTGCCCGCGTTTGGGACACGAGCATTGTCATTTGTCCTGTTGAAACGAATGGAGCGTGGATGGCCGGAAAAAATCCGGCCATCGCACTCCCGCAATTTCAGCTCAAAAAGATCCGGGCGCTTCGGTAAGATTTGGACTTACAGGGAGCGCTGGATCGTCTCCACGCGGTAACACTCGATCACGTCACCCGCACGCATGTCGTGATAGTTCTCGAAGGCCATGCCGCATTCCTGACCGGCCTGGACTTCCTTCACTTCGTCCTTGAAGCGCTTCAGCGTCGACAGCTTGCCTTCGTGCACGACGACGTTGTCGCGGATCAGGCGCACATTGGCGCCGCGTTCCACGGTGCCGTCGGTGACGCGGCAGCCGGCAACCTTGCCGACCTTGGAGATGTTGAAGATCTCCAGGATCGAGGCATTGCCCAGCATGGTTTCGCGCAAGGTCGGCGCGAGCAGGCCGCTCATCGCCTTCTTCACGTCGTCCACGAGGTCGTAGATGATGTTGTAGTAGCGGATCTCGATGCCGTTGCGCTTGGCGGCGGCAGCAGCTTCCTTGTTCGCACGAACCGAGAAGCCGATGATCGCGGCGTTAAAACCTTCCGCGAGCGTCACGTCGGATTCAGAGATGCCGCCGACGCCGGCATGCAGGATGCGAGCGGCGACTTCGTCGGTGCCGAGCTTCTCCAGCGAGCCGAGGATCGCTTCCAGCGAGCCCTGCACGTCGGCCTTGATGATCAGCGGGAATTCCTTGCGGCCCGCCGTCTTCAACTGCGACATCATCTGCTCGAGCGAGCCGCGCATGCCTGAGATCGAGGCAGCCGCGTTCTCACGCTTCTGGTGCGCGCGGTAGCTGGTGACCTGACGGGCGCGGGCTTCGTTCTCGACCACCGCGAGACGATCGCCGGCTTCCGGCGGACCATTGAAGCCGAGCACCTCGACCGGTACCGACGGACCGGCTTCCTGCACCGTCTCGCCCTGATCCGAGATCAGCGCGCGGACACGGCCCATTTCGGCGCCGGCAACGATGATGTCACCGACACGCAGCGTGCCGCGCTGGACCAGCACGGTCGCGACCGGACCTCGGCCGCGATCGAGCTTGGCTTCGATCACGGTGCCTTCGGCCGGACGCTCCGAATTGGTCTTGAGGTCGAGGATGTCGGCCTGGAGCGCGATCATCTCGAGCAGCTTGTCGAGATTGGTCTTGTTCTTGGCGGACACTTCGACGTCGACGACTTCACCGCCGAACGATTCCACCTGCACCTCGTGCTGAAGCAGCTCGGTGCGGACGCGCTCCGGCTTGGCGTCGGGCTTGTCGATCTTGTTGATGGCAACGATGATCGGCACGCGTGCCGCCTTGGCGTGATTGATGGCTTCGACCGTCTGCGGCATCACGCCGTCATCGGCCGCGACCACCAGAACGACGATGTCGGTGACCTTGGCACCGCGGGCGCGCATCGCGGTGAACGCGGCGTGGCCCGGCGTGTCGATGAAGGTGATCTTCTTGCCGCTCTCGGGCGAGAGAACCTGGTAGGCGCCGATATGCTGGGTGATGCCGCCGGCTTCGCCGGAGACCACGTTGGCATGACGAAGCGCGTCGAGCAGCGAGGTCTTGCCGTGGTCGACGTGACCCATCACGGTCACCACAGGCGAGCGCGTCTCGGTGTCGGTGGAATCGTCGACCTGGTCGAACAGGCCCTCTTCAACGTCCGACGCGGCAACGCGCTTGACGGTGTGGCCGAGCTCTTCCGCGATCAGCTGCGCGGTGTCGGCGTCGATCACGTCGGTGATCTTGTGCATCGCGCCCTGCTTCATAAGCATGCGAATGACGTCGACCGCGCGCTCGGCCATGCGGTTGGCGAGCTCCTGGATGGTGATCGCTTCCGGAATGATCACTTCGCGGATCAGCTTTTCCTTCGGCTCATTCGAGACGTGGCCCTTCAGGCGCTGGGTGCGGCGGCGGAACGAGGCGATCGAACGCTCGCGCACTTCGTCGGCATTGAGCGCGGTGACGACGGTCAGGCGGCCGCGCTCTTTCTGCGGGCCAGGCTTATGGGTGGGTTTGGGCGCGACCACAGGACGCGCGGCGCCACCGGGGCCGCGACGGATCTGACGCGGACCATCGTCCTCGTCCGGTCCGGCAGCAACGGCGGGAGCGCGACCCACGGGGCCGCCCGGCCGCGAGGTTGTGGTGGCGGCCGGGCGAGCGGTGGTCGTCGCTCCCGGTCGCGTCACGGTCGGCGCGGGGCGCGGCGCGCTGGTCGCCGGGGCTGAAGTTGCTGCGGCGGGACGCGCGCCGGCTGCCGGCTGCTCGCCTTCGCCAAAACGCTTCTTGGCTTCGGTCTCGGCCTTGCGCTTGGCTTCGTCCTCGTGACGATGACGCTCTTCCTCGGCCTTGCGGCGGGATTCGGCGGCTTCGCGCTCGGCGCGCTCGGCGGCCTCGCGGACGGCGCGGCGCTGGGCCTCTTCCTCGGCCTGGCGGCGCTCTTCGACTTCGCGAACCTTGGCGTCGGCGAGCGCGCTGGCGCGAGCGGAGCGTTCGTCCTCGGTCAACGTGCGGAGCACGACGCCGGAGCCAGAGTTGCGCGGCGGCGCCGGGCGTGACGGGGCGGGCGTGGGCGCAGCCGGCGCCGGCTTTGCAACAACCGTCGGGGCCTGCGGCTCAGGGGTGCCGTCGATACGGCGCTTGCCGCGCTTCTCGACCACGACCTGCTTGCTGCGGCCATGGCTGAAGCTCTGGCGCACAGTGCCCGTTTCGACGCGCGGCTTGAGCGATAGCGTCTTGCTCGGAACGCTCAGCTTCTTGTCGTCAGGGGTCTTGGTATCAACCATTCAGCAGTCCTAATCCTGATTTATTCAGTGTTGTGCGTTTCCGCACCATCCTATCGGGTCGTCGTGTCTCTCAGAAATCCTGGCCGGGCTTTTCGGCAGTCTTGTCAGCGTCCGCCATCCGGTATCGGACCAGCATCTGGCTACGTGACAGGAATGACTTGCTCGCCGGGCCCGCGAGCAGGGCAGCATGTATCACATTTGACCGGGTAAGTGCCAAATCCAATTCTACCGATTTCAGGGCGCTGATGACGGGAATCTGCGGCCTGTTACCGCGATTTCCGGCATTTTGCCGTGCCAGCACGTCCAATTTGCGGATTCCGTCCGCGGCCCCGTCGCTGGCGTGGATCAGGACCTCGACCGTGCCCTCCCTAAGGGCGCTCTCGACCTTGCCGAAGCCGGCGACGATCTGGCCCGCCTTGGCGGCAATTCCAAGGGCTTCGGCCACGCTCCGGACCAGGAGCGCCTCGATGTCGGCGGGAAGCGTCGGGGGAGTGCGCAGCTCGCGCTTGAAGGCTTTGCTAAATTGGTGACGCCGCACGGCTTCCGCAACCACCTCGCGCGAAGCGGTCACCCACATGCCGCGCCCGGGCAGCTTGCGCTTGAGATCGGGAACTATATCGCCGGTGGGCGACACGACGAAGCGGATCAGCTCGTCGATCGGCCGGACCTCGCGGCTGACCGCGCACATGCGCATGGTCGCGGACCTTTCGGCCCGCGGTCCATGGTCAAGTTCGCTGTCAGTGCTGGCAAGCATCCGGGCGACATTCTCCTTCGCCCTTAAGCCGGCTGATCTTCGGCCGCGTCAGCCTCTTCGGCCGGCTTGGCGAGATCGGCCTCGGTGATCCAGCCGGCCTTGACGCGGGCCTGCATGATCATGGCTTCCGCATCGTCGCGGGAGATACCGAGGCCGTCGAGCGCACCGGCGAACTTGGTCTGCTCGCCGCCTTCCTTGCGCTCGGTCCAGCCGACCAGATCGTCGGTGGCGCAGCCGGCGAGGTCCTCGACCGTCTTGATGTCGTTCTCGCCGAACTTCACCAGCATCTTCGAGGTCACGCCGGGCACGTCCTTCACGGCGTCCTCGACGCCCAGTTCCTTGCGGCGGGCTTCGATCTCGGCTTCCTGCTGATCGAGATATTCGCGGGCGCGGCTCTGGAGCTCCTGCGCGGTCTCCTCGTCGAAACCCTCGATGCCGGCGAGTTCCTTGAGGTCCACCATCGCGAGTTCCTCGACCGAGGTGAAGCCTTCGGACGCCAGCAGCTGGCCGACCACCTCGTCGACATTGAGCGATTCCATGAAGACGCGGGTGGAGTTCTCGAAGTCGGCCTGGCGGCGCTCCGATTCCTCCTGCTCGGTCAGGATGTCGATGTCCCAGCCGGTGAGCTGCGAGGCGAGGCGCACGTTCTGGCCGCGGCGGCCGATCGCCAGCGAGAGCTGGTTGTTGGTGTCGGGGACCACGACCTCGATGCGCTCGCGGTCTTCGTCGATGACGACCTTGGACACTTCGGCCGGCGCCAGCGCGTTGACTACGAAGGTCGCGATGTCGGGCGACCACGGAATGATGTCGATCTTCTCGCCCTGCAATTCGTTCACCACCGCCTGCACGCGCGAGCCGCGCATACCGACGCAGGCGCCGACCGGATCGACCGAGGAATCGCGGGAAATCACGCCGATTTTCGCGCGCGAGCCCGGATCGCGGGCCACCGCCTTGATCTCGACGATGCCGTCATAGATTTCCGGCACTTCCTGCGCGAACAGCTTCGCCATGAACTGCGGATGGGTGCGGGACAGGAAGATCTGCGGACCGCGGGTTTCGCGACGGACGTCGAAGATGTAGGCGCGGACGCGGTCGCCGTTGCGGAACACTTCACGCGGCAGCATCTCGTCGCGGCGGATGATGGCTTCGCCGCGGCCGAGATCGACGATCACGCTGCCATATTCGACGCGCTTGACGACGCCGTTGACGATGTCGCCGATGCGGTCCTTGAATTCCTGATATTGCCGGTCGCGCTCGGCTTCGCGCACCTTCTGCACGATCACCTGCTTGGCTGACTGCGCGGCGATGCGGCCATATTCCAGCGGCGGCAGCGTGTCTGCGATGGTGTCGCCGACCTGGGCGCCCGGATTGGCGCGCTGCGCGTCGATCAGCGAAATCTGGTTGGAATGGTTTTCGACCTTGTCGACCACCAGCATGTGGCGCGACAGCCGCAGCTCGCCCTTCTTCGGGTCGATCTCGGCGTGAACGTCAGTCTCGCTGCCGTAACGGGCGCGCGCGGCCTTGGCGATGGCATCTTCCATCGCCGCGATGACGATGCCGCGGTCGATCGATTTCTCACGGGCGACGGCGTCTGCGATCTGGAGCAATTCAAGTCGATTGGCGCTGACTGCCATGGCTAGTCTCCTTCGTCAGGCTCGATCTCGCCACGCCGCGCACGTTCGGCGGCAAGGCGATGTTTCTTCGTATTGGTCGGTGCCGGCTTCTTTTGCTTTTGCGGCTTGGTGTTCTTGGTGGTTTTCGCGCTGATCTCAGCGTGCGGCGCCTGCGGCGGCTCGATGCCGAGATTCCTGCGCATCTGGCGCTCCTCGGCCTTGCCGCGGCGCATCGATTCGGCGATCAGCTCATCGGTCAGCACCAGCCGCGCCTCGCCGATATCTTCCATCGTCAGCAGCACGTCGGCATCGTCGCTGGTCTTGGCGTCGTCGCGATGCAGGTGTACGCGGTCGCCTTCGACGGCACCGAGCGTGCCACGGAACCGCTTGCGGCCTTCATGGGCGACGGCCATCTCGACCTTCACCAGGTGGCCGGAATAGCGCTCGAAATCGGAGCGGCGCACCAGCGGACGGTCGATCCCCGGCGAGGAAATCTCCAGCCGATAGGCGCGGTCGATGGGATCGGCGACATCGAGCACGGGCGATAGCGCCCGCGAGATCGCCTCGCAATCCTCGAGCTGCATCGAACCATCGGGCCGCTCGGCCATGATCTGCACGGTGCAGCCGGCGTCGCCCGAAATGCGGATCCGCACCAAGCGGTAGCCCATGCCCTCGAGCACGGGACCTGCGACCGCGGACACTCGTGCTGCCACGCCCGGCTCGACCACGAGCCTCGGCTCGGCCAGCAACTCGGCGTCGGTGGAACCAGTGGTCGGTTCGGTCATATCAGGGGTCAAGGCGCTCGATGGTTAACGCTTGGCTAAGAGGTCAAAGCCCGCTTCGGAACTTTCCCGACAGCGTCGGGCCGCAATCTTCCGCCGAGCCGCGTTCAGGTAATAAAAAAGAGCGGGTCCTTTCGGGCCCACTCTCACTACGCGGATCGTATGAGAAGATGAATTGGCGGTGATATAGCCCTTTCCTCCGGCCCGGACAAGGCCCATCGCAGGCGGATGCGGGCTTTTTGCGCCTCTGGCCGGCGCCCCCCCGGGAGCGCCGACAGGCGCCCCGGGGAGCAACGCTTCTTTCACGAAGGGGGTCTAAATTCCCCGATTGTGGAGCGGCTTGAGCCATGGCGCGCCCACGGCGTGCCAGATTCGAGTTGCGTTTCATGACCGTTGCCACGTCGCTCATTCCCGGACTGGACGATATCGTCAAACGCGGCGATCCCCGGCGTCGTGGCGAGATCGCGAGCGCCATTGCCGCGCTCTTTTTCCAGGACGCTTCAAATCTTCGTCCCGAGCTCGTCGACCTCTTCGACAATCTCCTGATCGATCTCGTCCCGCATGCCGAGCTTGCCGCGCGGGTCGATCTCGCCGAGCGCTTCTCGCGGTTGGACAATGCGCCGCCTCATCTGGTCGGCCAGCTTGCCCGCGAAAACGAGATCATGGTCGCGGCCCCTGTGCTGCGTCGCTCGCCCGTGCTCGATGAAGCCGCTCTCCTCGAGATCGCGCGGCTGAAAGGCCAGGGCCATCTGCTGGCGATGACGGAGCGGCCGACTTTGTCGACCGAGATCACCGACGTGATGGTCGAGCGCGGCGATCGCGACGTGGTGCGCCGCGCCGCGGGCAATGCCGGCGCGCATTTCTCGCCGGGCGGCTATTCGGAGCTGATCAAGCGCGCGAGCCAGGACGGCGTGCTGACGCTCAAGATCGGCCAGCGCGAGGATCTCTCGGGCGAGCATCTCAAGGAGCTTCTGGACGGCACGCTCGATGTCATCAGGCGCCGCCTGTCCACTGTGGTCAATCCGGCGCGTCAGGTCGAGATCAAGCGCGCGATAGCCGCGATCGAGGAAGCCTCGCTGCCGCCGGGGCCGCGGCGCGACTTCTCCGCCGCGCAACGCACCGTGCTCGGTCTGCATCGCGGCGGCCATCTCGGCGAGAGCGCGCTGCTCGGTTTCGCCAAGGCACATAAATACGAGGAATCGGTCGCCACGCTCTCGGCCATGTCAGGCGTCAGGCTGTCGGTGCTCGATCGCTTGATCTCGGGCGACCGTTACGATCCGATTCTGGTCGTCGGCCGCGTGCTGAATTTGGGCTGGCCGACGGTGCGCGCGCTGATCCTGATGTGGTACGGTCCGCATCGCACGCCTGGTGATGCCGATCTCGAGCAGGCGCGGATGAATTTCACCCGCCTGATGCCGTCGACCGCCGAGCGCGTCGTGAATTTCTGGCGCAACCGACAGACGATCTAGTTTCTGCGAAATCGCAAATACGCCGCCTTGCGTCCCTCGCGCGCGGCTTTTCGTCCATAGCGCGTCATGGTGTAGCCGGCCCAGGGCTGACGGAAGTCATCGGCGCGCTCGGCGAGCCATTTGAAATCCGGCGCGCGCGACAGATGCGACAGCGTCCAGGCGCAGTAATCGTCGATGTCGCAGACGAAGCGGAATTCACCGCCTGCCTTGAGAACGCGCGCCATTGCAGCGATGGTCCTGTCCTGCACGAAGCGCCGCTTCCAGTGCCTTCGCTTCGGCCAGGGATCGGGATGGATCAGATCGATCCGCGACAGCGAGGCATCAGGCAGCCAGGCAAGCAGCTCGGCGGCATCGCCTGCGAAAAGGCGGATGTTGCCGATGTTGGCGGCTTCGATCTGCGCGAGGATCTTGGCCATGCCATTGACGTAAGGCTCGCAGCCGATGAAGCCGGTCGTCGGAAAGTTCTGCGCTTCCGCGGCGAGATGCTCGCCGCCGCCGAAGCCGATCTCGAGCCGCACATCCTCCGCCGCGGGATCGAAGATCTCGTGAGCGTTCGCCGGTCTCTCCGCGGTGATGTCGAGCGACAGATGCGGCAGCAGATGATCGACGAGATCGGCCTGGTGCTGCCTGAGCTTGTGACCCTTGCGCCGTCCGAAGAAGGCGCGCTCGCCATCCGCGTGATTGGGATCTGATTTGCGTTCGCTCATCGCAGCGTCTGGTACAGGCGATAGAGCAGGCGCGCGCGCGGCTCGAGCGAGGAGACGTAGAGCTGCTCATAATGGGTGTGCGCACCCTTGCCGTCGACGCCGAGCCCGTCGAGCGTGCCGGTGTGTGGCGCCGTGAAATTGCCATCCGAGCCGCCGCCGGTGTGGGTATCGATCAGCTCGAAGCCAAGTTCGGCAGCGAGCGTCTTGGCATGCTCGTACAGCGAGGCGCCGGCATTGCCTTTCTCGTAGGGCGGACGGTTGAGCTCGCCGGTGACGGTCACGGTCACGCCTTCCGTCTTCGAGGTCAGTCCGAGGATCTTGCCGACGAATTCGTCTGCGTCGTTGGCGCTCGGCACGCGCAGATCAACTTCGGCATACGCCTCTTCCGGCGTGACGTTGGGACGCGTGCCGCCGCGCACCACGCCGACATTGACGGTGACGCCGCGCTGCAGATCGGTCATCCCCTCCAGCGTCTGGATGACGTTGGCGAGCTCGCGCACCGCGCTGCGACCGTCTTCGGGCCGCGAGCCGGCATGCGCGGGCACGCCCTTGATGAACACCTGGAAGCGTCCGACGCCCTTGCGTCCCGTGACGATCTTGCCGCCGTCGCGCGCCGGTTCCGTCACCAGCACGTATTTGGCCTTGCGTCCTTCCTGCTCGATGAGGGCGCGCGAGGTCGGGCTGCCGATCTCCTCGTCGGAGGTGAACAGATGGGTGATGCCGAGCGGCGGACGGGTGGGTGCAGCGCAAAGCTCGCGAAAGGCGTGATAGGCGATGTAGGCGCCGCCCTTCATGTCGTAGATGCCAGGACCGAACGCGCTGTCGCCTTCGACCTTGAACGGCAGCCGCGCGATGAAGCCCATGGGATGAACGGTGTCGAGATGACTGAGCACCAGGATACCGGGCCGGTCCTGGCCCCAGGTCGAACGCACCGCGAGATGATCACCGCAGCCATCGACGCCGGCGACACGCTCGAGCGTGACGGGCAGATCGCCATAATGATCGGCAACCATCGAGGTCAGCTTGTTGACCTGCTCAGGTACTTCCGTCGGCGTCTCGATTTCTACCCAGCGGCGGATACCAGCGAGGATAGTTTGGGAATCGAACGAATTGGAGTTCGCCATGGACGTATCTGTGCCTTCGAATCGCATCATTTGAGCGGAGGCAGCGCTAGGTGCGGTCCGCAAATGACGACATAGGCCAGATTTGGCGCAGTCTCAAATCGGAATGAAAAGCGCCTCAGCGCTTGTCCGGGCCTTCGCGGGCGGCGATCTGCTCGACGAGATCGACGATCGAACGGCGCAGCTTCG
The DNA here is from genome assembly GCF_022012435.1 of Bradyrhizobium zhengyangense. Lineage (GTDB taxonomy): Bacteria > Pseudomonadota > Alphaproteobacteria > Rhizobiales > Xanthobacteraceae > Bradyrhizobium > Bradyrhizobium zhengyangense. The sequence continues at coordinate 144,325 of NZ_JAKLUA010000006.1, read as the reverse complement.
AATCGGTGATTCGGGTGAACGCCCTGGTCAGGGCGAGCCCTTCTGATGTCGCGAGGAAGTCCGAGACATAAGAGGGCGATGCGCCTTCGGCGAAGCCGTTGGGGCCGGCTACGCCGCTCGGTCCGCCTTCGAACAGGAACGACACCGGCACCTGCAGAATCTCTGCAATTTGCTGGATGCGGCTGGCGCCGACCCGGTTCGTGCCCTTCTCGTATTTCTGGATCTGCTGGAAAGTCAGGCCCAAAGCTTCACCGAGCTTTTCCTGACTCATGCCCAACATGATGCGGCGCATGCGCACGCGACTGCCGACATACTTGTCAACAGGGTTGGGCGCTTTCGACATTTCCTCAGCCCTCCAAACACCACCGTCGGCGCAATGAGCCATTGCCTCAGGTGACAGCGACGTCAAAACTTCACTCTGATTGGGGAAACATTGCGGAGAAATTTAGCAATGCACCGCTGTCTTTTGCAGCCGGGTGCAGAATGGGGAGCCCGCGTGCAGTCTGTCAACCGTGGGACTGCGGTTGTCAAAGGATTCCGGCCGCTCTGCCGGAAATCGCTAACGGCGGCAATCAGGGGCGCCGTTTGGCAACGCGCCGCCGCACCGCCAAAATCACAGCCAGTGCGACGAGCATGGCTGCGGGGATGTCACCGACTCTCGCATAGATCGTGGGCGGGATCGCGGTCGGCAGACTTGCATCCAAAATTCCTTCGATCCCGAGGCCGAGGCTGGCCACCGTGCGTCCCACCGGATCGATCACGGCCGAGATGCCGGTATTGGCCGAGCGGACCAGCGGCAGTCCAAGCTCGATGGCGCGCATCCGCGCCTGCTCCAGATGCTGGTACGGACCGGTCGAAATGCCGAACCAGCCGTCATTGGTGAGGTTCACCATCCAGCCCGGGCGCTCGTCGTGCGTGCCGATTTCGCCGGGGAAGATCGCCTCATAGCAGATCAGCGGCAACGCGGGCGGGGCACTCGGCACCGGCAGTACGTGCCGCACCGTGCCGGGAATGAAGCCGCCGCGCATGCGCGTCAGTTGCTCGAAGCCGAGCTTCTCCATGATGTTCTGGTACGGAAGATATTCGCCGAACGGAACCAGATGCAGCTTGTCATAGACCGCGAGCACGCTGCCGTCGTGGTCGATCACATAGATCGAATTGTAGGCCCGCGTGATCGGCGTGCCCGGCGGCAGATCGGGCGCGCGGACCGAGCCGGTGATCAGCACCGTGCCCTTGGGCAGCAGCTCGGCGATTTGCGCCATCACATCGGCTTCGCGGGTCAGGAAGAACGGAAAGGCTGATTCCGGCCAGATCAGGATGGTCGCAGCGCTCACGCCGGTCGATCGTGGTCCGGATGCGCGGTCCGACAACGCCAGGTATTTCTTCATCACCTCCGCCTTGGCGGAGTAGTTGAATTTCAGGTCCTGCTGCAGGTTCGGCTGCATCAGGCGCAGCTTGGCACCCGCAACCATCGTGGTCGGATGCAGCGACATGCGGATCGCGCCGAACATGCCCATGACGATCAGCAGCGCGAGCGCCGCGGCCGGCACGCGCCACGCCAGGCTGCGGTCGCGCGTGCGGTCGATCAGCACTGCGGGGCTTGCGAAGATCGCAACCGCGAGGAACGTCATGCCCCACTGGCCGATCAGGGATGACGTCTGCGCCAGCGCCAGCGGCTCTGACAGCGCATAGCCGAACGCGTTCCAGGGAAAGCCCGTGAGCGCGTGCCCGCGCAGCCATTCGCCGATCGTGAGGCTTGCGGCGAGCGCGAGAATGCGGGTGGCATCCTTGGTCCAGAGCAAACGGGCCAGCGCGAAGCCGATCGCCGTGAAGATGGAGAGATAGGCCGGCAATCCCAGCACGGCGAACGGCGTCAGCCAGGCGAACACGTCGGCGTCGACAAAGAAGGCGATGCCGATCCAGTAGAGACCGGGGACGAAATAGCCGAGCCCGAACCAGTAGCCGGTCAGTGCTGCCGCGGGGACGCCGCCATAGCGTCCGGCACCGGCGCCGTCGATCAGCCAGACCATCACGGGGAAGGTGATGAACAGCACCGGAAAGAAGTTAAACGGCGCAAGCGCAAGCACGGAGAGCGCGCCGCATGCCATGGCAAGGAGTGCGCGCTTCCATCCCCAAGTCAGGATGATGGCAAGTGCAATCTGTCTGAAGCGCTGGAACGCGGTCACTGCGGGCCGGTCCCGTCGGCAGGCGGCGGGGTCGGGGTGTCGCCGGAAGGCGGCTGGCCGCTCTCGGGTGCGGCCTCGCGGCGGCTTCTCTCGCGCTGGGTACGCGGTGCGGGGCGTTCTTTCCGGGTCGAGATGCGCAGCCGCTTGACGCGGCGCGGATCGGCGTCGAGCACCTCGACCTCGTAATTGCCGGGACCCGAGATCACCTCGCCGCGCACCGGCAGGCGCCCGACGAAGCTGACGAGATAGCCGCCCAGCGTCTCCACTTCCTCGCCGGCCTCGCCGGTGACGAAGTCCTCGCCGATGACGGTGCGCACGTCGTCGAGGCTGGCGCGGGCGTCGGCGATGAAGGCGTTGTCGGGCAGCCGTACGATCGACGGCGGCTCGTCGCTGTCGTGCTCGTCGTCGATCTCGCCGACGATCTGCTCGACGATGTCCTCGAGCGAAACCAGCCCGTCGCTGCCGCCATATTCGTCGACGACGAGGGCCAGATGAATGCGCGTCGCCTGCATCTGCGCCAGCAGATCGATCGCGCGCATCGACGGTGGCACGTAGAGCAGCTTGCGGATGATGCGCGCATCCTGCAGCGGCAGCGCCAGATCCACGGCCTTCAGATCGAGCCCGGCCGGCAGCGGCTTTTTGCGCTTGGTCTTGGTGGCCTCCGACACGCGCGCCCGCGCGGTCATGAAGGCGAGCAGATCGCGGATATGGACGATGCCGACGGGGTCGTCGAGCGTCTCGTTGTAGACGACGAGACGCGAATGGCCGGCGCGCTCGAACCGGTCCATCAATTCGCCAAGCGGGATGTCGCGCTTCACCGCGATGATGTCGGCACGATGCACCATGACGTCTGCGATGCGGCGCTCGTGCAGGCCGAGGATGTTGCGCAGCATGGTGCGCTCGACCGCGGAGAAGCCGGTGTCGTCGGGTGTCGTTGCATTGAGCACGACCTGGAGATCGTCGCGCACCGATCCGGCCTTCCAGCCGAACAGCGTGCGAATGGCACGCAGCAGCCAGCCTTCCGCCGTCGGGCGCATGACCTCGCCCGGCGTCACCACGGCCGGCAGATTGGTCGTGTTGCGCGGATTGTCGTGAATAGGCTCTGAATCAGGCATCTCAATGCGTCCCCGCGCGGTCTGCATAGGGGTCGGGGATGCCGAGATGAGCCAGGATCTCGGTTTCGAGCGCTTCCATTTCTTCCGCGTCGCCGTCGTTCTCGTGATCGTAGCCGATCAGGTGCAGGAATCCATGCACGGCGAGATGGCTCAAATGATGTTCGAACGGCTTGTGTTCCTCGTCCGCCTCGCGCCGCATGGTCTCAAAGGCGATCGCGATGTCGCCGAGCATGCGCGGCGCATCGCCCCGTTTCCACTCGCCTTCGGGCTGGAGCGCGGGAAACGACAGCACATTGGTCGGCTTGTCCATGCCGCGCCAGTTGCTGTTGAGCGTGCGGATGCCGGCATCATCGGTCAGCATCACGGCGACTTCTGCGTCCGCGACGTCTTCGTCGACGGATTCGGCGGCAGCCGCAACGGCACGCTGAATCACCGCTTCGGCGTCAGGCTCGCTCTGCCAGCAATCGGCGACGACGAGGACCTCGGTAATGGGAAGGTTGGGATGTGACATGGCTTTGTTCGGAACGATAAGGCGCTGCGTCAGCGCGCCCGCTTGGTCCCGCTGTTGTCTCGTCAGGATTTGTTGCCGGCGGGCGGCCGCTGCGGCGAGCCTTCATAGGCAGCGACGATTCGTGCCACGAGCTCGTGGCGGATCACGTCCTCGGCCTTGAAATGAACTTGCGCGATGCCTTCGACGCCATCAAGCAGACGCGTCGCCTCGGCAAGACCCGAGGTCTGGCCGTTCGGCAAATCGATCTGCGAGGGATCGCCCGTGACGATCATGCGGCTGTTCTCGCCCAAACGCGTGAGGAACATCTTCATCTGCATCGATGTAGTGTTCTGCGCCTCGTCCAGGATGATCGCGGCGTTGGTCAGCGTGCGGCCGCGCATGAAGGCGAGCGGCGCGATCTCGATCTCACCGGTTTGCAGCGCGCGCTCGACGATGCGCGCGTCCATGAGGTCATAGAGCGCGTCGTAGATCGGACGCAGATACGGATCGACCTTCTCGCGGAGATCGCCGGGCAAGAACCCGAGCCGCTCGCCGGCTTCGACCGCCGGACGCGACAGGATGATCTTGTCGACCTCCTTGCGCTCGAACAATTGCGCGGCATGCGCGACCGCGAGCCAGGTCTTGCCCGTGCCGGCGGGGCCGATGCCGAACACCAGTTCATGGCGCTTCAGCGCGCGGATGTAGGAGTCCTGCGCAGCCGTGCGCGCGCGCACCGGGCGCTTGCGCAAATTGATGCTGTCGAAGGTCGACTTGGCCGACTTGGCGTCGAACTCGAACAGGGAGCCTTGCGCGATGACCGCACGGATTGCGCCTTCGACTTCGCCCTGGTCGACGTCCTGCCCCTTCACCGCGTGGGCATAGAGCGTCTCCAGTACGCGGCGCGCCGCATCGCAGCCGTCGCGCGTGCCGCCAATGGTGATGTGGTTGCCCTTGGAGTCCACGACGACGCCGAGCCGGCGCTCGATCTGCGCCAGGTTCTGGCCGTAGGGGCCGACGAGCGCGGATGCGGCGCGGTTGTCGTCGAAGTCGATGACGACCTGGGTCTCGGGCGGAACTTGCATGTCGCGGTCAAATTTGCGGCTGGGAGCGATAGAAGACGAATCCGATGCGCTTTTTGGCAAGGGTTCAGGCTCCACTGGCGATGGATGATAAAGCGGGCGCGCGCACATTGCGTGGCGTGGTGAGCTCGCCGAGGAAGCTGTAGCGCTCGAGGCTGTCGATCCTGACCGGCAGGATTTGTCCGATGATGTCAGGCGAGGCCATCACATGCGCGGGCTGGAGGAAGGCGGTGCGGCCGACGATCTGGCCGTCCTTGCGCGCCGGACGTTCGAACAGCACGTCGACCGTTGAGCCAACCGCAGCCTTGTTGAAGGCCGATTGCTGGCTGTCGATCAATTCCTGGAGCCGCTCCAATCGCTGGTCCATCTCGGCGGGGGACACCGTCTCCTGCATATCCGCGGCCGGCGTTCCCGGCCGGGCGGAGTATTTGAACGAATACGCCGCAGCGTAGCCGATTTGCGTGACAAGCGCGAGGGTGGCGAGAAAATCTTGCTCGCTCTCGCCGGGGAAGCCGACGATAAAATCTGATGAAAAAGCAATGTCTTGGCGCGCGGCGCGGAAACGGTCGATGACTCGTCGATAATCATCGGCGGTATGTTTCCGGTTCATGGCGGCGAGAATCCGGTCCGAGCCCGACTGCACCGGCAGATGCACGAACGGCATCAAGGCATCGAGATCGCGATGGGCTGCAATCAAACTGTCATCGACATCGCGGGGATGGCTGGTCGAATAGCGCAGCCGGGCGATGCCTGGAACGGTCGCCAAATGTTCGAGCAATCGGCCAAGACCCCAGGTTTTCCCGTCCGGTCCCTCGCCATGATAGGCGTTGACGTTCTGTCCGATCAGCGTCAGCTCGCGCACGCCATTGTCGGCGAGCCGCTTCACGTCGTCGACAATCTTCGCCACGGGGCGCGAGACTTCCGAGCCGCGCGTATAGGGCACGACGCAGAAGGTGCAGAACTTGTCGCAGCCTTCCTGCACCGTGACAAAGGCCGAAATGCCGCGTGCGCGGATCGCGTCGGGCTTGGGCTGGGCCAGGAAGCCGAACTTGTCGGCGGCGGGAAACTCGGTCTCGATCGCGCGGCCTTCGTTGCCGGCGCGCTTCAACAACTCGGGCAGATGATGATAGCTCTGCGGTCCCACCACGACGTCGACCGTTGGCGCGCGGCGCACGATCTCCTCGCCTTCGGCCTGCGCGACGCAGCCTGCAACGGCGATCTGCATGGCGCGACCCTCGCGCGCGGCCTCGTCCTTGGCGACGCGCAGTCGGCCGAGCTCGGAATAGACCTTTTCAGAGGCCTTCTCGCGGATGTGGCAGGTGTTGAGGATGACGAGGTCCGCGTCCTCGGCGCTCTCAGTCTCCACGAATCCTTCCGGAGCCAGCGTGTCCACCATGCGCTGGGCATCGTAGACGTTCATCTGGCAGCCATATGATTTGATGTGCAGCTTGCGCGGCGGCGTCATGGAACCCGAAAATGGCGGTGGAGGACGGCCCTCAGATATAGGCTGAGGGGCCGAAAATCCAGCGATTGAGGGACGAAAGGAGCCATTCCGGGCGGTGACGTGCGGAATCGCGAGTTTTGGCGCCGGATTTAGCCCGCCAGGGCGTCAGCCGCGACCCGCCGGACCAGCTCCGGTAATTGATGCATGTCGGCAAAGGTCAGGTCGGCGCCGGCCTGGCGCAGGGTCTCGGCATGGCCGTCGGCGCAATGGCTGCCACCGTAAAAGCCGAACACTTTCATCCCGGCCGCTCGCGCGCCGGCAATGCCGGCAAGGCTGTCCTCGATCACGATGCAGCGCTCCGGCGGCACGCCCATCTGCTTGGCTGCGAACAGGAACAGGTCCGGTGCCGGCTTGCCGTTCGCCACCTGCGAGGACGAGAAGATATTCGGCGCGAAGCGTTCATAGAGTCCCGTGCTTCCGAGACTCACTTGCATGCGCGGATGCGTACCGCTCGAGGCAACGCAGACACGTTGCGTCACGACATCGAGGACGTCGTGGATGCCGCGGATCGCTTCGAGGTCGGCTTCGAAGGCGCGAAACAGCTCGTCCTGGAGATCGCCGTGATAGGCCTCGGGCAGCTTGCGGCCGAGCTCACTTTCGATCTCGAGATTGGCCTGTTTTGTCGAGCGGCCGAGGAAGCGTGCGGACACCTGCTCCGACGTGATCGGATAGCCGTGCCGGGTCAGCACATCCGCATGCGCGCGACAGGAGATCAACTCGCTGTCCACGAGGACGCCGTCGCAATCGAAAATGATGAGATCTATTGGCACGAGACCTAGGACGTCGGTTTGTCGTCGTCGAGCGGGACGCAATAGAGCTCGAGCCTGTGATCGACCAGCTTGTAGCCGAGCTTGCGGGCGATCTCCGCCTGCAGCTTCTCGATCTCTTCGGAGGTGAACTCGATCACTTTGCCGTCGCGCAGGTTGATGAGATGGTCGTGATGGCTGTCGCGCATCGTCTCGTAGCGCGCGCGGCCCTCGCGGAAATCGTGGCGCTCGATGATGCCGGCATCCTCGAACAGCTTGACGGTGCGATAGACGGTCGAGATCGAAATCTTGTCGTCGACGGCGACACAGCGCCGGTACAATTCCTCGACGTCGGGGTGATCGACCGCTTCCGCAAGGACGCGCGCGATCACGCGGCGCTGCTCGGTCATGCGCATGCCGGTGGCGGCACAGCGCGCCTCGATGCCGGTTGTCTTGGATGCCGAAGAAGGTTTGAGTCCGGTCATATCGTATCCGCCTGACGGGGCGCTTTCTGCCATCAATGTTACGACAAGTCACGTCGCATCAGAAGTGCGTTCAATTGTTCCCCGTTGGCCTGCTTATAGTAGCGTTCGCGGCGTCCGACCACCACGAATCCGGCCCGGTCATAGAGCCGTCGTGCGGGCTGGTTGTTCTCCTCGACCTCCAGAAAGATTGTGCGCACGCCACGCCCTGCGAGGTGACCGAGATGGGTCATCAGCAGCGCGCGGGAGAGGCCGCGGCCGCGGTAGGACAGATCGACCGCGACCGAGAGGATCTCGGCCTCGTCCGCGCCGATCCGCGACACCGCGAAGCCGATGATTTTGCGGCCGAGGCGCAAGCGGTGGACGAGCGTGTTGCGCTCGCTGAGCATGGTCTCGAACTCGCTCTCGCCCCAGCCATGCGCGAAAGAAGTGCCGTGAAGCTGCGCCAGCCGTGCCGCGTCGCGCGCCGACACCGGCTCGACGGCGGCCGTGCCGCCGCGCCACCAATCCGAAAACCAGCTCATGATGAGCTTGCGGCGTGTGCGAGCGGCGGCAATGCGGCCGGCTTTGCATCGGGCGCCTTTAAATAGAATGGCCGCGCCGGATTGGTGTCGGGATTGGCCGCGGCGCCGAGCCATGCGACCCAGCTGATGTCGGGTGCGGGCAGTGCGTCGAAAGTAACAGGTTGTGGCACATCCTTCGGCCAGCGCTCGGCAAGAATCCTGGCGGCATTGCCGACCAGATGCGGCGCGCCGAACTGCGAAGCTGCGATCGCCTCGTCGATGGGGGCGATGCCTGGCTGCACCAGCTGACTGCCGTCGCCGGCGACGATCTGGAAATAGACGTGGTCGTGCCGCGCATCGATCGCCGAGATCACCGGCGCCGAACCGCTCCGGCCAACGATGGGGGCCGCATACGCGGAGAGTGTCGTGAGGCCCACCGCCGGCCGCTTGGCTGCGAGCGCAAGACCGCGTGCTGCTGAAATGCCGACGCGCAAGCCGGTGAAGCTCCCGGGACCGACCGTCACAGCGATGCGGTCGAGCGCCGTGAACGCGAGACCGGCCGATTGCATGACGCGCGCGATCATCGGCATCAGCGCCTCGGCGTGGCCGCGCTTCATGAGCGATTGCTCCTGCGCAAGGAGCTCGCCGGCGTCGGTATCGAGCACGGCGGCCGCGCACGCCTCCAGCGCGGTATCGATGGCAAGGATCAGCATGAAAAAGCGAATGGTAGGTGGCGAATGGTGGGCAGTCTATCCGATCGGAATGCCATTCGCCATTCGCTACTCACCATCCGCCCACCGGTTACAAGAGCCGTCATTCCGGGATGGTGCGTTAGCACCAGACCCGGAAACTCGAGATTCCGGGTTCGGTCCTACGGACCGCCCCGAAATGACGACGACGTCGTCACATCGGCCGGACTTCGACCACGTCAGGCACGAAGTGCTTCAGCAAATTCTGGATGCCGTGCTGGAGCGTTGCGGTTGATGACGGGCAGCCCGAGCAGGCGCCCTTCATGTTGAGATAGACGATCCCGTCCTTGAAACCGCGGAAGGTGATGTCGCCGCCGTCATTGGCGACCGCCGGCCGCACCCGCGTCTCGATCAAATCCTTGATCATGTCGACCGTCTCGGCATCGGCCTCGTCGAAGAACTCGTCCTCGTCGTCGAGATCGACATCGCTCGCAGCCGCGCCGTCGGCGAGCAGCGGCGCGCCGGACATGTAGTGCTCCATGATGGCACCCAGGATCGCGGGCTTGAGCTGCTGCCATTCACCGTTCGCCTTGGTGACGGTGATGAAATCCGATCCGTAGAACACGCCGGTAACGCCGGGCACTTCGAACAACTTTTCCGCGAGCGGCGAACGGGTTGCGGCTTCGCGGCTCGCAAACTCCATCGGGTTGCCGTCGGAAACGACGCGGCCGGGAATGAACTTCAGCGTGGCGGGATTGGGGGTGGCTTCGGTTTGAATGAACATGGTTTTCTCCAGACGTCGCCGGTTCAAGGCCGGCGCGTGGCCTCTTCCCTAGCAGATGGCGACGGAGAACGCACGATCAAGGGGCGGTGAGGGAGTTCCGCCGCCATATCAACGGGTTAGGTGCCAGCTTACCCTCCCCCACAAGGGGCCTGGAGGGGGAGGGTAAGCCAGGGTCAGCGCCGGCGGATGAAGCCGACGATGTCCTTGGAGAGCTTCATGGTCTCCTCGGCGATGGCGCGAGCCCGGTCGGAACCATCGTTCAGGATGGCGTCGATGTGGCCGGGGTCCGCAACCAGGCGCTTCATCTCGCCGGCGATCGGTGCGAGCTTGCTGACGCACAGCTCGGCCAGCGCGTTCTTGAAGCTGGAGAACTGCCCGCCGCCGAACTCGCGGAGCACGTCGGCCTTGGAGCGATCGGAGAGGGCCGCGAAAATGCCGACGAGATTGTCCGCCTCGGGGCGCGCTTCCAGGCCCTTCTCTTCACTCGGCAACGGCTCCGGGTCGGTCTTCGCCTTGCGGATCTTCTGCGCGATAGTGTCGGCGTCGTCGGTCAGGTTGATGCGCGAATTGTCCGACGCATCCGACTTCGACATCTTCTTGGTACCGTCGCGCAAGCTCATCACGCGCGTCGCCGGGCCGGTGATGAAGGGTTCCGGCAGCGGGAAGAACAGGCCGTCATTGGTGCCCTGGGCGCGAATGGAATCGCCGAAATCATTGTTGAACTTCTGCGCGATGTCGCGCGAGAGCTCGAGATGCTGCTTTTGGTCCTCGCCCACGGGAACATGGGTGGCGCGGTAGAGCAGGATGTCGGCGGCCATCAACACGGGATAATCGAACAGCCCGACCGAGGCGTTCTCGCGGTCCTTGCCGGCCTTCTCCTTGAACTGGGTCATGCGGCCGAGCCAGCCCATGCGCGCGACGCAGTTGAAGATCCAGGCAAGCTCGGCATGGCCGGAGACCTGGCTCTGGTTGAACACGATGTGCTTCTTCGGATCGATGCCGGCGGCGATGAACGCCGCGGTCACCTCGCGGGTGTTGCGCGCGAGCTCGACCGGTCCGCCCCAGACATCCAGGCCTTGGGTGATCGCGTGCATGTCGACGACGCAATAGATGCAGTTGTGGGTTTCCTGCATCTTCACGAAGTTGACGATCGCGCCGAGGTAGTTGCCGAGGTGCAGATTGCCCGTCGGCTGGACGCCCGAAAAAACCCGTTCAACGAATGGCATGGCACGCCTTCTCTTAGGTGGTCGGCCGTCGTTTCCAACAGCGGGGCTGCCCCGTCAAGGGCATTTCGCAGCGGGACCTATTCAGCCGGGCCGCTTCAGGGCGGCCGCCGCCTCGCGCCAGGAGGCCGCGCCGAGGATTTGCAGGAGCAGGCCGTAGACGGCGATCCCGGCCGCAATCTGAAGGCCCAGCACAATAAAGCGAATGAGGCCATGGGCCTCAGCCGGCATCAGACTTGTGGTCAGCCAGAGCAGGGCGCCCATGGCGGTCGCGGCAAGCACGATCCGCGGCAGCCGCTTGCGGGCTGATGTGTCCACCGAGAAGCCGAATTCGCTGGTGCCTTTCCGGAGCAGCGAGACGGCGCTGCTCCAGGCGCCGGCCGCGATGCTGGCGGCGATTCCGCTTGCGCCGAAGAAATGCCCGAGCAGGACGGCGAGGGCCATTGCGACCACAAGGCCCTTGGCCGTCGCCAGCAGCGGCGTCATCGTGTCGCTGCGTGCGAAAAAGGCCGGCGACAGCGCCTTGATCAGCACATGCGCCGGCAGGCCCAGCGCCAGCCACATCAACGCGTGTGCCGTTGCGGTGCTGTCCTCCGCGCCGAAGGCGCCATGTTCGAACAGCAGCCGCACGATTGGTTCTGCCAGAATGGCAAGGCCCAGCGTGGCCGGCAGCGCGAGCCCGGTCGCCAGCTCCAGCGCGCGCGATTCGGCATGCGCCACCGCGTCGCGATCGCCGCTGCCGACCGCACGGGTCAATTCCGGCACCAGCACCGTGCCCATGGCGACGCCGACAATGCCGAGCGGCAGCTCGATCAGGCGGTTGGCGAAATAGAGCCAGGACACGGCCGATGGCGTCGTGGAGGCGATGATCGCGCCTGATACCATCAGCCATTGCGGGCCAGAGCTTGCGATCATGCCGGGAATGGCCTTGGCGAAGAATCCGCGCATCTCCTTGTCGAAGCTTGCACGCAACGGCGTCGCCAGGCGCGCGCTTCGCTGCGAGCCCAGCATCACAAGTTGCAGCAGGCCGGCGATGCCGACGGTAGCAGCCAGCATCCATGCAGAAAGAGCCGCATCGGCGTGCCAAAGCAGCAGCACGGCGATGGCGGCAATCAGCGCGATGTTGAACAGCAGGGGCGAGAACGCCGTGAGTGCAAATCGCCCCTGCGCGTTCAATAGACCCATCAGCACTGTAACCGGGCCCGCAAAGGCGAGATAAGGCAGCATCAGCCGCGCATTCTCGACGGCGAGGTCGAGCGTGGCGCTGCCGACGAAACCCGGTGCGATGATCATGATGATCAGCGGCATCATGAGCGCAATGCCGATCGAGATCACGATCAGGGATGCGCTCACCGTGCCGAGCACCCGCCCCGCAAAGGCCGACGCCGCTTCCTCGCCATCGCGCTCACGGACGCGCAGCCAGGCCGGGATCAGGGCGGCATTGAGTGCCCCTTCGCTGAGCAGCCGCCGCACCACGTTGACGAGCTGGAAGGCGGCCAGAAACGCATCCGCGACAGTGCCGGTGCCGAGCAGCGCCGCGATCAGGGAATCGCGCGCAAAGCCCAGCAGCCGCGAGGCCAATGTTCCCGTGGAGACGGTCAGGAAGGAGCGGATCATCGGTTGTTATAATACCGTTGCTTGCTCGGGCCCGGCCGAACGTGATAGGCCGCCAGCTACATTTTCAGACCGACAGGAAGCGGATTTTCCGCAACTCCGCAATCCGGCAAACAGGATCAAAGTGAATGGCTGACGTGAAATATGACGTTCTCGGCATCGGCAATGCGTTGTTCGACGTGCTGGTCCGAACCGATGAGGGTTTTCTCGCGAAGCACGGCATGACCAAGGGCAGCATGTCGCTGATTGACGAGGCACGGGCCGCCGCCATTTACAATGACATGGGCCCGGCGACGGAAGTCTCGGGGGGGTCTGCCGCCAACACCATTGTCGGCATCGGCAGCCTGGGCGCGCGCGCCGCTTATGTCGGCAAGGTCAAGGACGACCAGATCGGCAAGCTCTACGTCCACGACATCCGCGCCGCCGGCGTTGCTTTCAACACACCGCCCGCGAAGGACGGTCCCGCCACCGGCTGCTCCTACATCCTGGTGACGGGCGACGGCGAGCGCACCATGAACACCTATCTCGGCGCGGCGCAGGATCTGTCGCCGGCCGACATCGATCCGGCCGAGATCGCCGCTGCCAAGATCGTCTATCTCGAAGGCTATCTCTGGGACCCGCCGGGCGCCAAGGAGGCCTTCCTCAAGGCCTCCAAGATCGCCCACGAGGCCGGCCGTAAGGTGGCGCTGACGCTGTCGGACTCCTTCTGCGTCGGCCGCTATCGCGACGAATTTCTGGGGCTGATGCGTAACGGCACCGCCGACATCGTGTTCGCCAACGAGTCCGAATTGCACTCGCTCTATGAGACCTCCGATTTCGACACCGCGCTGAAGCTGCTGCGCAGCGACGTCAAGCTCGGCGTGGTCACCCGCAGCGAGAAGGGCTGCGTGGTGGTGACGCCGACGGACGCTGTCGCCGCGCCTGCCTCGCCGATCACGCAACTGGTCGATACCACCGGCGCCGGCGATCTGTTCGCCGCCGGTTTCCTCTATGGTCTCTCGCGCGATCTGTCGCACAAGCAGTGCGGTGAGCTCGGCGCGCTTGCGGCCGCCGAAGTGATCCAGCACATCGGCGCGCGTCCGCAAGTGTCGCTGAAGGAGCTGGCCCAGCAGCGCGGGCTGACGGTTTAGCTCCGTTCTCTCCCCCTCATTGCGAGGAGCGTAGCGACGAAGCAATCCAGACTGCCACCGCGGAGAGATTCTGGATTGCTTCGCTGCGCTCGCAATGACGCCGTCGCCTCACGCCGTCTTCGTCGCCTTTAGCCCCAGCCGCTGCTCCACGGCATCCCGCATCACGAATTTCTGGATCTTGCCGGTCACGGTCATCGGGAATTCGTCAACGAACTCGACGTAGCGCGGGATCTTGTTGTGGGCGATCTGGCCGTCGCAGAAGCCGCGGACTTCTTCGGCGGTCAGCGTTTCGCCTGATCTCACGCGGATCCAGGCGCAGAGCTCCTCGCCATAGCGCGTATCGGCGACGCCAAAGATCTGCACGTCCTGGATCTTGGGATGACGGTACAAGAATTCCTCGATCTCGCGCGGATACAGGTTCTCGCCGCCGCGGATCACCAGATCCTTGATGCGTCCGACGATGTTGCAATAGCCCTCGTCGTCGATGGTGGCGAGGTCGCCGGTGTGCATCCAGCCGGCGGCGTCGAGCACGTCGCCGGTCTTTTCCTTCTCCTCCCAATAGCCCAGCATGACGCTGTAGCCGCGAGTGCAGAGCTCGCCACGCTCGCCGCGCTTGACGATCTTGCCTTCGAGATCGACGACCTTCACCTCGACATGCGGATGAATCCGCCCGACGGTGGAAACGCGCCGCTCCAGCGGGTCGTCCGTCGCGCTCTGGAAGCTGACCGGACTGGTCTCGGTCATGCCATAGGCGATTGTGACCTCGCGCATGTTCATCTCGGTGTTGACGCGCTTCATCACCTCAATCGGGCAGGGCGCGCCGGCCATGATGCCGGTGCGCAACGATTTCAGATTGAAATTCTTGAATTCAGGATGATCGAGCTCCGCGATGAACATGGTCGGCACGCCGTAGAGCGTCGTGCATTTCTCCTGCTCGATCGCGCGCAACGTCGCCAGCGGATCAAACCCCTCGCCGGGATAGACCATGGTCGCACCCAGTGTGACGGAGGCGAGGTTGCCCATCACCATGCCGAAGCAGTGGTAGAGCGGGACGGGAATGCAGATGCGATCCGCTTCCGTCAGCCGCATCGCGCGCCCCGTGAAATAGCCGTTGTTGAGAATATTGTGGTGGGTCAACGTCACGCCCTTGGGCGAGCCCGTGGTGCCGCTGGTGAACTGGATATTGACGGGATCGTCGAACTGAAGCGCGGCGCCGAGAGCAGCAAGCTGCTCGCGATGCGCAGGCCCGCCCATGCGGGCGACGTCCTCGAACGGGATGGTCCCCGATGCTGAAGGGCCGCCAATCTGGATCACGATCCGCAGCGCCGGCAGCCGCGCTGCCTGGAGCTTCCCCGGCGCGGCGCTCGCCAGCTCCGGCAGCAGCGTGTTGAGCATCTCCATGTATTGGCTGGTCTTGAACGCCGTCGCGGTGACGATCGCAGCGCAGCCGACCTTCTTCAGGGCGAATTCAAGTTCGCTCAATCGATAGGCGGGATTGATCGTCACCAGGATCAAGCCGGCCTTGGCGGCGGCGAACTGGGTCAGCGTCCATTCCGGCCGGTTCAGCGACCAGATGCCGATCCGCTCACCGCGCTCGAGGCCAAGCGCGAGAAAGCCCGCGGCGAGCGCATCGACCCGTTCGGCGAAATCCTTCCAGGTCCATCGCACGCCGTGGCTCGGTGAGACCAGCGCCTCGCGGCCGCCCCAGCGCCGCACCGCGTGGTCGAGGCTGCGGCCGATGGTGTCGCCGAGCAGCGGCGCGTCCGAGATGCCGCACACATAACTGTCGGCTTTGCCTGCAAGATCGTTCGCCAAGGTCGTCTCCTCGAAATCATTGCCTCGTGCCCTGAAGCCGTTGGCGTTTGGGCACGAGGTTATCCGTTGCTGATGAGGCGCGCGACGCCGCGCGCCTCATACTAAGGGGTTACGCGGCCTTTTGCCCGCTTCCGGCATCGAGCCCGGCATAGACGCCGCGCTCGAAGCCGGCGAAGGCCTGCAGGCATTTCGCATCCGCGAACGGCAGCAGCTGCATCAGGATCACGCCGGTGACGTCGCGCGCCGGGTCGATCCAGTAATAGGTGTTGGCGAGGCCCGCCCAGGCGAGGCTGCCGGCGCTGCGTCCCTCAGCGGTCTTGGCGGTGTTGATCATGAAGCTGAGGCCCCATTTCTTCGCCTGATCCGGATAGAGATCGACGTCGTTGGTGTAGGGCGGTGCTGCCGTCGTCATCTTGGTCATGTTGAGATCGCCCATCTGGTTCTGTCCCATCATGGCGACCGTCTCGGGTTTCAGCACCTGATTGCCGTTGCCGCGGCCCTTGTTCAGGATCATCTGGGTGAACTTGATGTAGTCGGCCGCGGTCGAATAGAGGCCGCCGCCACCCATGTGGAATTCCGGATTCTGCTCGAGCTCGAACGGCATCGCGGCAAGCTGGCCGTCCTCGCCGCGGGCGTGCATGCCGACGAGGCGCTTGCGCATGCCGTCGCTGATCTTGAAGCCGGTGTCGCTCATGCCGAGCGGCGCAAACAGATTGTCGCGCAGATAAGCATCGAGCCGCTTGCCGCTGACGGCTTCCACCGCCTTGCCGACGAAATCGATGTTGGTGCCGTATTCCCAGCGTGTGCCGGGATCGGTCATCACAGGTGTCTTCAGCGCGGCGTTCTGACAGGTGATGATTCCCGGCGTGCCGGTCTTTTCCATATAGCGCGCGAATTCGCCGTTCCACATATCGTAGCAGAAGCCTGCGGTGTGGGTCATGAGCTGGCGCAGCGTGATCGCACGCTTCGCCGGCCGCAGTTTTGGCTCGCCCTTGGTGTCAAAGCCTTCCAGCACTTGCGGGTTGGCGAGGTCGGGCAGCAGCGATCCCATCGGCGCATCGAGCGACAGCTTGCCTTGCTCGACCAGCTGCATCGCGCCCGCTGATGTCACCGCCTTCGTCATCGAGGCGATCCAGAACACGCTATCTGCTGTCATCGCATCGGGCTTGGACAGGTCGCGCTTGCCGAACGCGCCGTGATAAAGAATGTCGCTGCCGCTGGCGGCGATCGCAACAACGCCGGGAATGTCCTTGGCATCGCTCATCTTGCGCAGAATCTCGTCGATCTGGGCTTTGCTTTGCATCAGCGTTTCCTCCGGTTTGATTATTGTTGGAAGTGTTCGGATTGTCCTCCCGCAAGGCGCGCGCGGCAAGCGTGGCGATATGCACCCTGTGGTCGCGATGTCGTGACTTGACGCTCTGCGCTCCGCGCGGGACGACTGATCTGCAACACTTCTTCGCAATCTGCGGTGGATGGCCGCAACCGGCCGTGACCTTGGATAGGCTCAGGCAGTATGTTTCCGGTGTTTGAAGCACTTGAAACATTTTGTGCGTTGCGGCGTTCAGCTCGTGGCCCGATCGGCGGCTGACGTTGGTACTTGATACAAATTGGCGACCGCCATCGGTCGCGAGGGGACTTTAAAATGATTTCGACCTGGAGCGAATGGAAGCGCTATCCCCGTCCCGGACGCGGCGACAATCTGGAAGCGCCGATCTCGCCCGGCATTTACGAGGTGCGGATCGCCGGATCGGGCGCGCTCTATTCGTTCGGCGCGGTCGACAATCTGGCCCAGGCGCTGGCGCTGCTGCCGGTCGGCTCAAAGTCCTGGTTCGGCCGCCGCGATACCTCGGATGCGCCCGATCTCGAATACCGGACCTGCGCGACCTCCTCGAAGGCCAGCGCCAAGGCCGCGGCCGAACGCATGATCGGCCGGCGCGAGACCTATATGAGCGGCGCGGCGTAACATCCCGCTCCGAGTTTAGCTCCCGGCAGATGTGCGTTGCGGGACGGTGCATTGTGCGCCTGATGTCCCTATATTCCGGCCGATCCGATCGCCCCAAATGATCGTCCGAGGAGTAACGCCATGACCCCGACCGCCGCTGCACGCGCCCAGCTCGCCACCGCCACCCTGCGTGACCGGTTGAAGGACCCGTCGCTGCTGAAGGAGGCCTGCTACATCGACGGCGCCTGGGTCGGCACGCCGGTTTTTGCCGTGAACAATCCCGCGACCGGTGTCGAGATTGCAAAGGTCCCGCAGCTCGGCGCTGATGATACCACTAAAGCGGTCGAAGCCGCGCAGCGCGCGTTTCCAGCCTGGGCCAAGCACACCGCCAAGCAGCGCTCCAACATTTTGCGCAAATGGTTCGAGCTGATCATCGCCAACCGCGAGGACCTCGCGCTGATCCTGACCTCCGAACAGGGCAAGCCGCTGTCGGAAGCGCTTGGCGAGGTCGATATCGGCGCCGCCTATATCGAGTTCTTTGCGGAAGAAGCCCGCCGCGTCTATGGCGAGACCATTCCGACGCAGCGGCCGGATGCGCGGCTGCTCGCGATCAAGCAGCCGATCGGCGTCTGCGGTGCCATCACCCCGTGGAACTTCCCCAACTCGATGATCACGCGAAAGGTCTCGCCGGCGCTGGCCGCGGGCTGTACCGTGGTCCTCAAGCCCGCCAACGAGACGCCGCTTTCGGCCCTCGCGCTGGCCGTGCTCGCCGAGAAGGCCGGCATCCCCAAGGGCGTGCTCAACATCATCACTGGTGATGCGCCGCCGATCGGCAAGGTGTTGTGCGAGCATCCGGCGGTGCGCTTCGTCGGCTTCACCGGCTCGACCGCCGTCGGCAAGATCCTCTACCAGCAGGCCTCGGTCGGCGTGAAGCGGCTCGGCCTCGAGCTCGGCGGCAACGCGCCGTTCGTGGTGTTCGACGACGCCGACATCGACGCGGCGGTTGAAGGCGCGATCGTCTCGAAATACCGCAACATGGGCCAGACCTGCGTCTGCGCCAATCGCCTCTACGCCCAGGACAAGATCTACGACGAGTTCGTCAAGAAGCTGTCGGCGAAGGTCGCGGCGATGAAGATCGGCGACGGCACCGAGAGTGGAGTCACGCAAGGCCCGCTGATCAACATGAAGGCGGTCGACAAGGTCGAGCGTCACATCGCGGATGCCGTCAAGCGCGGCGCCAAAATCGTCACCGGCGGCAAGCGCAGCGAGCTCGGACGCTCCTTCTTCGAGCCGACGGTGCTCGCTGATGTGAAGCCGGACTCGCTGGTCTCCCAGGAGGAGACTTTTGGTCCGCTCGCGCCGGTGATCCGCTTCAAGGACGAAGCCGACGTCATCGCGATGTGCAACGCCTCGCCGTTCGGCCTCGCCTCGTACTTCTACTCCCGCGATATCGGTCGCGTTTGGCGCGTCGCCGAAGCGCTGGAGTCGGGCATGGTGGGCGTCAACACCGGCCTGATCACGACAGAGGTCGCGCCCTTCGGCGGCGTCAAGGAAAGCGGCCTCGGCCGCGAAGGCTCACGTCACGGCATGGAGGAATATGTCGAGATCAAATACGTGATGATGGCGGGGGTGTGAGGCCTCGCATGAGTCCCTCCACGTCATTGCGAGCGACTTGTCCGCTGTAGCTCGAAGAGCGTAGGCGGAAGCGAAGCAATCCAGAAACTTTCCACTGAGACAGTCTGGATTGCTTCGCCGCAAGAGCTCCTCGCAATGACGGAGCGAGAGTATATAGCCGAGCTAAATCTTCAGCTCTTCGCCCGTCACCCGCCGATATGCTTCCAGGTACCGCTTGCTCGTTGCATCCACCACACTCGCCGGCAGTGGTGGCGGCGGGGCGTCGCCGTTCCAGCGGCCGGCGCGGCGCTCGGCGTCGAGATAATCGCGCAAGGGCTGCTTGTCGAAACTCGCCTGCGACTGGCCGGGCTTGTAGGCATCGACCGCCCAGAAGCGCGATGAGTCCGGCGTCATGACTTCGTCGATCAGGATGATGCGGCCGTTCTTGTCGCGGCCGAACTCGAACTTGGTATCGGCGATGATGATGCCCTGCTCGCGCGCCAGCTCCTCGCCGAGCGTGTAGATCGCGCGCGTCATGCTTTCGAGCGTGTAGGCCACCTCGTCGCCGACGACCTCGCGCATCTTCGCGATGGTGATGTTCTCGTCATGACCGGTCTCGGCCTTGGTCGCGGGGCTGAAGATTGAAGGCTCGAGCTTCTCGCTCTCGACGAGGCCGGGTTTCAGCTTCTCGCCCGCCAGCGTGCCGCTCGCCGCATATTCCTTCCAGGCCGAGCCGGAGAGATAGCCGCGGATCACGCATTCGATCGGAAACACGGTAGTGCGGCGGGACAGCATGGCGCGGCCGAGGATCTCGGCACGATGCGGCTTTAACGCCGGTACGGCCGCGATGATCTCGTCGGTGTCGGCGCTGATCATATGATGCGGCACGATGCCTTCGAGCTTGTTGAACCAGTACGCGCTGATCTGGGTCAGCACCGCGCCCTTCATCGGGATGGTCTCGCCCATCACGACGTCGAAGGCGCTGATGCGGTCGGTGGTGAGGAGCAGCAGGCGGTCGTCGTCGACGGCGTAGATATCGCGCACCTTGCCACGGCCGATCTTGGTCAGGGGCAGGTCGCTGGAGAGCATGGTGGTCATCGCAAGGCTTTCGTAGATTTGGCCTTCAGGAAATAAGTCCGGCCGCGCCTGATGGTGCGGCCGGGCACCGGATTAGCCTATTCCGGTAGCGGAATGAACTCATGTTCCTGCGGAACTGCGGCGAAGCGACCGGTTTTCCAGTCCTGCTTGGCCTGCTCGATCCGCTCCTTGCTGGACGAGACGAAATTCCACCAGATGTGGCGCGGGCCTTCCAATGCATCGCCGCCGAGAAACATCATTCGCGTCGCCTTGAGCGCCTTCACTGTGATGCGGTCGCCGGGGCGGAAGATCAGCAGCCGGGGCCCTTCATAGCGCTCATTGGCGATCTCGACCTCGCCGTCGACGACATAGATCGCGCGCTCCTCGTGATCGGGGTCGAGCGGTACTGTCGCGCCGGCGGTGGCCGTGACCTCGGTGTAGAACCAGGGCGAGACCATCTTCACCGGCGAGGCGATGCCGAAGGCGGATCCGGCGATCACCCGCGCGGTAAAATCGCGCTCGGAGATCATCGGCAGATCGCCCGCCGCATAATGCTGGAACGAGGGCTCGATCTCCTCGGAGCCTTCAGGCAGCGCGATCCAGCTTTGCAGGCCGAGCATCTTCTGCCCCGAGGCGCGCTGCACATCCGGCGTGCGCTCGGAATGGGCGATGCCGCGCCCGGCGGTCATGAGATTCATTGCGCCGGGCGCGATCTCCTGCACATTGCCTTCGCTGTCGCGATGCATGATGGAGCCGTCGAACAGATAGGTCACGGTGGCAAGGCCGATATGCGGATGCGGCCGCACGTCCATGCCCTTGCCGGAGACGAACTGCACGGGGCCGAAATGATCGAAGAAGATGAAGGGCCCGACCATCTGCCGCTTGCCATGCGGCAGCGCCCGCCGCACCTCGAATCCGTCGCCGAGATCGCGGGTGCGCGGCACGATGACGAGATCGAGCGCATCGCATGTTTTGGGATCGCCGAGCACGGGATCGTTATCAGGCATCCAGCTCATGACGGGCTCCTTTTGACTTTCTTGCGCTTAATCGTAGCAGAATTTCGTATAGCCGTCGCGACAAAGCCTGCGTCGGACTTCGCGGGCAATAGCTCCACATCCTCTGCTGTCATGCCCCGGCTTGAGCCGGGCGATGACAGCGGTGGATGCCGCTCCAGCAGTGGTGCGCGGATGGTCCTTGAAAAAAGGCGCCCAACAAACGATGTTCGACCGACCGCAACCGCGACTGATCGCAGCGTCCAATGACCCTTGCCACCCTCGACCTCGCCTTTCGCGCCGCCAGCGTCGCGCTGCTGCTGATGCTGGCGGCGTCGCTGCTGCATGATTATCGCAATGTGCTGGCTGCCCGCCTTGGTGCGGCCTTTGTGCTCGGCTCGGTCGCGCATGCGGTGAGCTATTCGCTGGACGTCACGTCGCGGGTTCCGCTCTGGCACGCACCGCTGATCGCGTTGTCGACCGGCACCATCGTGGTGTTCTGGTTGTTCACGCGTGCCCTGTTCGACGACGAGTTTCGCCTGCGCTGGTGGCACGGTTTGATCTGGGCGCTGGTGATGGCCTACAGCTTCGCGGGCTGCGTCTGGATTGCACCCAGCGGCCATGTGCGGTTCTCGGTGACGATGGTCAATCTGATCGTGCTCGGTTTCATCGCGCTTGCGGTCGGGCAGATGATCGCCTCCTGGCCGGCCGACCTGGTCGAACGCCGCCGCCGCGTTCGCGTCTTCATCGTCTGCGCGATCGCGCTCTATGGCGGGCTGAACGCGGTGCTCCAGATTGCCGCCGCCGGCGACCACGTCGGTGCTGTCGCCGAAACCATCAATGCCGGCGCGCTGACCTGCACCGTCGCTGCGATCGTCTATGCCATGATGCGCGTTGACGGGGCGGATCTGTTTCCGGCAGCAGTGGAGGCGGCGCCGCCAATTGTTTTCAGTCAGCCTGCGGCCGATGACGCCGCCGATCAAAAGCTCATCGACGCCCTGATGCGGCTGATGGCGGACGAGCGGATCTATCGCCAGGAGAACATCACCATCGGCGTGCTGGCGGGCCGGCTGAAGATCCCGGAATACCGGCTGCGCCGGCTGATCAACCAACGGCTCGGCTATCGCAACTTCAATGTGTTCCTGAACAACCACCGCATCGAGGAAGCCAAGGCGGCGCTGGCCGATCCCACCCAGGCCGAGGTTCCCGTCATCACCATCGCGATGGACGCCGGCTTCCAGTCCCTCGGCCCGTTCAACCGCGCCTTCAAGTCGGTGACCGGCGTGACGCCGACGGAGTACCGGCGGCTCAAGGCCGACGCGGCCTAGATTTCAGGCCTTTGAAATTACATAAGAATTCCGAAATCAATCAGCCCCGATCAGTTTCGGCGAGGCCGATTTCCAAATCCGGCGAGCGTGGTTCGCCCGCATCCGGCCTGCTCTTCGCATTCGCCCCATAGCCGGAGAAAGCCCGTGACCCGCCGCCGCAAGATACTCCTCCTCACCAGCGCCATTGCCTGTGCTGGCCTCGCGCTCGGCGCGGCGCGGGCCCGCGATGTGCCGAAGGTTGCCACCGGCTTCATCGCCCACACGCTCTGCTCGGAATTTTTCGTCTCCGGCCTCGATGTCAGGCGCGACCTCACGGACACCACCGGCGCGATGCCGGGCACGGATCTGCTGACCTGGGCGATGGATCTTCAGGTCGATCGCACGCGCAAGGATGTCACGGTGTCCCTGTTCGGCATCGGCCGCAGCCATGCTGTCTATCGCGAGGGGCTCGGCTGCACACTCGAGCACGGGCAGGGGATTGCCAATGTCGCATTGCCGTCCGACGACAAGCAGCCTGCCTTGTTGCCCGAGATCGCTGGTCCGGGACTTGTCGCCCCGCAAAGCGAGGGCCTGGCAGCCGCGCTCGACCGCGCCTTCACTGAGCCCGCGCAGCCGCCTTATCGCCGCACCCGCGCGATCGTCGTCATGAAGGCCGGCCGCATCATCGCCGAGCGCTACGCCGACGGCGTCGGGCCGGAGACGCAACTGCTCGGCTTCTCCATGACGAAGTCGGTGATGTCGGCGCTGACGGGCATCCTCGTGCGCCAGGGCAAGCTGAAGCTCGCCGGGCCCGCGCCTGTCGCCGCCTGGCAAAGTCCTGACGATCCGCGCCATGCCATCACCGTCGATCAGTTGTTGCGTCACACCGCCGGCATTGCGCTCGGAAGCTCGTTGGAGGCCAAGCTTGGCTCCGTGCTCGAACCGGTCAACACCATGAAATATGCCGAGGACGATATGGCGAGCTTTGCCGAGCGCGCGCCGCTCGCGACAGCGCCGGGGACGGCGTGGAACTATCACGACGGCAACTACCTCATCCTCGCGCAGTTGATCCGCAACGCCGCCGGCGGCAAGCCCGCCGATGCGCTCGCCTTCGCGCGCCACGAGTTGTTCGCGCCGCTCGGCATGCATCACGTCACGCTGCAGCTCGACGCTTCGGGCACGATCGAGGGCTCCGGCGAGATGATGGCGTCCGCGCGCGACTGGGCGCGGTTCGGCCAGCTTTATCTCGATGACGGCGTCGTCGGCGGCAAGCGTATCCTGCCGGAGGGCTGGGTGAACTACTCGGCGTCCGCCACGCCAAATGCCTGGGTCGGCATCGGCGCGGGCTTCTGGACCAACCAGGGCGACAGCTTTGGCGCAAATTTTCGCATCAAGCACGGCTGGCCGCGCGATGCCTTCTTCGCCAAGGGCACGATCGGGCAGTACGCGATCATCATTCCATCGGAACGTCTGGTGATCGTGCGAATGGGCCGCTCGCAGAATTGGCCGCCCGAAGTGGATGGCGTGTTCGATCTCGTGCGCGATGTCGTGGCTGTCACGCGCGAGCAGGGGAAGTTGGCGGGTGCGAATTAGGCCGCTACTGCCGTCCCAGCTCCGTCGCCGTCGCCACGCGATCGAACCGCTCCAGCGTCATGATCGCATCGGCGAACTTGTCGGCCCGTGCATTGAGCACGGGCCGCGCCAGCGTCAGAAACTTCTGCTGCATCGCCTGTGCATCCGGGAATGAATTCGGCTCGCCGGACGGATCGGCATAGAGCCGCTCATGCACGCCATCTTCAGTCGTGATGCTGACGCGGGCGCCGAAGGGATGGGTGCGGCCGACCTCTAACCGGTCATCCTGCACCACGTCGAACTTGTCGGCGAGTGCGTCGATCGCGGCATCGCCCAGCCTGGCGTAGTCGTCCCAGCCGAACGAGCCTTGATCAAGCGCGAGCGCGCCGGTGAAGAACATCGAGAATTGGCCGCCGACGATCGAGGTCGGATGCCGTTTGGTGGCGGCATCGCCGGTCAGTGTGATGCCGTTGCGATGCAGGCCGATCTCGACGCGCTTGACCTGGTCGGGCGTCAGATTGTGCTCGCGCCGCATCGCGATCAGCGCGTCGATCGCGGCATGAGTGTAGCGGCAGCTCGGATAGGGTTTCACGCCGATCTTCATGGTCTCGTAGGTCCTGCCGAGCCCGGCGACCGCCTTGTCGGGATGCGCATCGTCGGTGTAGCCGGCGAGCAGGCCGTGCTTGCCTTCGACCGATTCCGTCGCGCCGACGAAATCGTTGCGCGCCAGCGTCGCGGCGATCACGCCGTTCATCGCGGCGGCGCCGACCTGGTAGCGCTTGTTCCAGGCGCCGTTCATCAAAAATTGCAGCGAGCCCGCGGCCTGGCTGCCGGCGACGCCGAAGGCGGCGATGATCTGTTGCTCGGAGAGCCCGAACAGCTTCGCCGCCGCAGCTGCCGCGCCATAGGTACCGGCGGTCGCGGTCGGGTGGAAGCCGCGCGCATAATGCGAGGTCGGGTCGAGCGCATTGCCGAGCCGGCAGCAGACCTCATAGCCCGCGACGATCGCGGTCAGCACGTCGCGCCCCGAGGCACCGACCATCTCACCGACGGCAAAGGCGGCCGGAACCACCGGCGCGCTCGGATGCAGCGAGGAATCCGCATGCGTATCGTCGAAATCGAGGGAATGACCGAGGGCGCCGTTCAGCAGCGCCGCCACGGCCGGGGTCCAGGTCTTGCTGTCGCCGAACACGGTGGAATCGCCCTTGGTGTCGAGCGACAGCGCTTCCAGCATCTTCAGCAGCGACGGGGTGGATTCGGCCTCGCGCCGCGCCCGGATGGCGCTGCCCAGAAAGTCCAGCGTCAGCACCTTGGCGCGATCCAGCACCTCCGCCGGAATATCGGCGAATTTCAGCTTGGCGACATAGGCGGCGAGCGTTGCGGTTTCGTGGGCCATCGTGTTTCCTCGTTTTGGCCGGCAAGTTAGGCGGGCTGATTTTGCCTTTCAAGCGGCCTTGGGGCCGCGGGCATCAGCTATGCTTTTGGTTGGCGCGATGGGATCGGACCGGGACTTCAGATGATGATTTCAGCAAGAGAGCTGTTCGACCGCGTCTGGTCGCGCAGGACGCAATTGGGGCTGGCGGTCCGGGTCACCGTCGCGGCCACCGGCGCCTATGCGCTCGCCACCGCGCTGCATCTGTTGTTGCCGCTCTGGGCCGTGCTGACGTCGATCATCGTGACCCAGATGAGCGTCGGCCGCTCGCTGAAGGCGACGCGCGACTACATGCTCGGCACCATCGGCGGCGCGATCTATGGCGGCGCGATCGCCATCCTGATTCCGTATTCCAGTGAACTCGGCCTGCTGGGCTTGCTGATGCTGGCCGTGGCGCCGCTTTCCTTTCTCGCAGCGCTCTATCCGAATCTGAGCTCCGCGACGGTGACGGCGGTGATCGTGCTGGTGCTGCCGTCGATGCATCATGCCGATCCCATGGCTTCGGCGATCGACCGCGTCTGCGAGGTTTCGGTCGGCGCGGTGACGGGACTGCTCGTCTCCTTCCTGGTGCTGCCCTCGCGCGCGGTGCGGCAGATTCGCGCCAGTGCGGCGAAACTGCTGGAGCTGATTGCGGAGGCCTTCAACGAACTGCTCGCCGGCCTCACGCGCGGCCGCGACAACGATGCGCTGCATCGGATTCAGGACGGCATCGGCACCGCCATGGTCGGTATGAACACCATCGGCGCCGAGGCCGAGCGCGAGCGTTCGGCGCGGCTGTCGAGCGGTCCGGACACCGGCCCCTTGTTGCGCACGATCCTGCGGCTGCGCCACGACGTCGTGATGATCGGCCGCGCCACCGTGGTGCCGCTGCCGGCCGAGGTGCAGGTGAGGCTTGCAGGTCCCCTGGCAGAGGTGAGCAC
This sequence comes from Bradyrhizobium zhengyangense, assembly GCF_022012435.1. Classification (GTDB taxonomy): domain Bacteria; phylum Pseudomonadota; class Alphaproteobacteria; order Rhizobiales; family Xanthobacteraceae; genus Bradyrhizobium; species Bradyrhizobium zhengyangense. Next base: position 118,109 of record NZ_JAKLUA010000006.1, on the reverse strand, counting down.
GGCGATCCTGCGCTTCCTGAAGTCGGCAGCCGAAGCCCTGCGCGAGGGTGCCGGCGCGCCGCCGATCCACCCGGTTCACGTCGCGCTTGCGCATTATTCCGAGGCGGTGGCGGCGGTGCGCCAGGACGGATTGATCCGCGGCCATGCGAGCGACACCGCCGAGCGCTTCTTTGCGCTCGGCTTCTCGCTGGAGCAGATGCACCAGAATCTCTGCGACCTCGACCGCGTCGTCGGCGAATGGTCGGAGGCGGCAGTCGATGGGCCGGTGAAGGTCGCGGAGTGAGTTACCTCTTCGCGAGCCCCTTGCTCTGCAAGCGCCAGAGCAGCAGGTCGATGCGGTCCTGCCCGAAGAACGGCTCGTTCTCGAACACGAAGGTCGGCACGCCCCAATGGCCTGACGCCGCGTGATCCTTTTCATTCTCCGTGATCACCTGCTCGTAGCGATCGGGATCGGCGCTGATCGCCGCATCCATCGCGGCGAGATCGAACCCGGCCTTCTCCGCGGCGCGCGCGAGGTGATCGCCCTCGTTCCAGCCCGCGACCGAGCCATCCCACAGCACGCGCGCGATCGCATCCGTGAACGCGAGTGCCCGGCCTTCGAGCTGCGCCATCGCACCTAACCGGGTCAGCCGGTGGATGTAGGGCTGCTCGGCCGCGACATCGAACGTCGTCTTGTCCTGCACGACCGGGTCGGGCCGCGGAAAGCGAAACGGAATGCCCTCGTGCTGCGCCACGCGCGTGCTGTCCAGCACCACATAGCGGATGAAGTTCGGGCTGGCCTTCTTGAAGAAGCCGGGTATGCGCACCGCGATCGGATAGACCGGCCGCAGGTTCACCGCGAGGTCGTACTCTTCGACCAGCTTTAGCGTCTTCGGCAGCGCCAGATAGCTGAACGGGCTGCGAAAGGAAAAGAACAGATCGACGGACAGCGTCATCGCGCCGGCTCCGCGATGTCTCCCATCATGCCGCGGGCCACGAGCTTGTGGAACGGTACGATCAGCGCGAGGTAGGTGCGCCCGAGCAGGTTGTTGGTCCGCACCAGGGTGGTCAACGTCACCTGCCGGTCCGCCGCATCGCCGGCGACGTCGACCACGACGCGGAAATCGAGATGGTAGTCGTCAAAGCCGGCGATCAGACGCTCCGGCGTTTCGCTCAGCACGGGAAACAGGCCGATCATGCCGTGCGGAGCCGGAGAGCCCTCGCCCGACGTCTTCAGTCCAAGGGGTTTCACCAGGATGTTGCGCAAGCGGGTCAGCACATCGACCCAGCGCGGCCCGTGCACCACCATTCTTGTGCAGGCCTCGCGGGCGCTCAATGGCCTCGCGCCGACCTCGACACGAAAGGCATCGATGAACTGGGCGCCTGAGAGCAAGGCGCCGGCATCGACCTCGGGGGTGATTTCGCGAACGGATCCTGTCATCCCGCGATTTTGCGCGTCAGCATCCGGAATCGCAAGATCAAGAGTCCGGCATAGACGAACGATCCGACCGACAGCCCGGTCCAGACCCCGACCGCGCCGAGATCGGCGTGGAAGGCGAGCATCCAGGCGATCGGAAAGCCGACGCACCAATAGCCAATGGCTGCGAACACCAGCGTCATCCTGGTGTCATTGATGCCGCGCAGGGCGCCGCCCATGATGGTCTGGAGCGCATCGGCGATGAAGAAGGTCGCGCCGACCAGGAGAAGTCTCGCAGTGAGCTCGATCGTCGGCGCGCTGGCCGCGTCGCTGCCGAAGAACAGCCGCCCCAGCTCATAGCGCCCAAGGATAATGGCGACGGTCAGGGCCGAGACAAATGCAATCCCGAGCACCGCGGCGACGAGGCCCGCGCGCCGCACGCCGGCCGGGTCGTCGCGGCCGAAGGCGTGACCGACCCGCACCGTCGCGGCCATGCCGATGCCGAGCGGGACCATGAACAGCACGGCGGTGACCTGGAGCGCGATCTGGTGCGCGGCGAGCGCGGTGGTCGAGATCAGGCCCATCAACAGCGCAGCCGAAGAGAACAGACCGTATTCCAGCAACAGCGAGAACGAGATCGGCGCGCCGATCGCGATCAGCTGGCGCATCAACGGCCAGTCGATCCGCCAGAGACGCGTGAGCGGATGGTAGTCGGCGAACGGCTTGCGCCATGCCGCAACGGCAAGCGCGGCGATAAAGGTGCCGAGATTGACCAGCGTGGTCCCAAGCCCCGCGCCGAACAGGCCGAGCTCCGGCAAGCCGAACAGGCCATGGATCAGGCAATAGACCAGCGCGAAATTCGCAGGGATCGCCGCCAGCGTAATCCATAGCGGCGGCTGCGGCCGGTTCACCGCGCTCATCATGCTGCGGATCGCGATGAAGCCGAGCGCGGGCGCGATGCCCCAGGCAAGGCCATTCAGATAGCGCTGCGCAAGCGCGGCCGAATGCGGCGCCTGTCCGAGCGCGATCAGGATGTGCTCGCCATACAGCGGCGAAGCCATCATCGGCAGCGAGATCAGCAGCGCGACCCACAGGCCGACGCGCAGGGAGAGGCGGACGCGCCTGACGTCGCCGGCCCCGAACGCCTGGGCTGCCAGCGGCGACACCGCGGCCATCAGGCCGAGCCCGAAGGTGAAGCTGACGAAATAGACGGTGTGCGCAAGTGCCGCAGCCGCGACCGAATCTTCGCCGAGCCGCCCGATCAGCGCGAGATCGCTCGTGATCATCGCGATCTGCCCGAGCTGTGTCAGCATCATCGGCACAGCGAGCCGCAGCGTCTCGACGAATTCCTGCGTGAGATGGCTTTGCACGCCTGTTTGCGGCGGCTGTTGTGGTTGGACGGTGTCGAGCATGGCCGCGTCAATAGCACAGCCGCACGTCGAAAACATGGCTCCGGTGAGGGACTCGATCCGCTAGCTCGGAATCGTAGGGTGGGCAAAGGCGCACTTGCGCCGTGCCCACGACCTATCAATGACTTCAAAAGAGATGGTGGGCACGCTGCGCTTTGCCCACCCTACGATACTGTTGTCGGGGAGAGCTCTCCCACACCCAGGTGAAGACTCACCCCTTCCGCTCCGGCACGCGCCGGATCTTCGCGCCCAGCGCGTTCAGCCGCTCGTCGATGCGCTCATAGCCGCGCTCGATCTGGTCGGCGTTGTTGATGGTGGAGGTACCCTCGCCACAGATGGCGGCGAGCAGCATCGCCATGCCGGCGCGGATGTCGGGCGAGCTCAGCGTCGCGCCGTGCAGCCGGCTGGGGCCGGCGATGATCGCGCGATGCGGATCGCACAGCACGATGCGCGCACCCATCCCGATCAGCTTGTCGACGAAGAACATCCTGGACTCGAACATCTTCTCGAACATCAGGATCACGCCTTCGCATTGCGTGGCGGTGACGATCGCGATCGACATCAAATCGGCCGGGAAGGCCGGCCAGGGCTGGTCTTCCAGCTTCGGCACGTGGCCGCCGAAATCGTCCTGGATCTTCAGCGTCTGGTTCGACGGCACGATCAGGTCGTCGCCCTCGACGCGACAGACGATGCCGAGCCGCTCAAAGCCCATGCGGATCGAGCGCAGATGCTCGACACCCGCACGCACGATCCGCAGCGGCGAGCGCGTCACGGCGGCAAGCCCGATCAGCGAGCCGACCTCGATATGGTCCGGCTGGATCCGATAAGTCGCAGAACCCAGCGTCGCCGGACCATGGATCACCATGGTGTTGGTGCCGATGCCCTCGATCTTCGCACCGAGCGCGACCAGGAAATTGGCGAGATCCTGCACATGCGGTTCGGAGGCCGCGTTGCGCAAATAGGTGACGCCGTCAGCCGAGACGGCGGCAACCAGCGCGTTCTCGGTCGCGGTCACGCTCGGCTCGTCCAGGAACACGTCGGCGCCGGTGAGCTTGGGGCAGCGGAATTCCAGCCGGTCGGTCGCGGTGACTTTGGCCCCGAGCTGCTCCAGCGCCAGCACATGGGTGTCGAGCCGCCGCCGGCCGATGACGTCGCCGCCCGGCGGCGGCAGCATCACCTCGCCGCAGCGCGCGAGCAGGGGGCCTGCCAGCAGGATCGAGGCGCGGATGCGGACGCAGAGCTCGGGATCGAGATCGGCGGCGCGGATGCTCTTGGCATGGATGTGAAGCGTGTTGCGCTCGGTCCATTCCGCGGATGCGCCGACCGAGCGGACCAGCTCGACCAGCGTCTCGGTGTCGCGGATCCGCGGCACGTTCTCCAGCGTCACCGGATGCTCGGTGAGCAGGGCGGCGGCGATGATCGGCAGCGCCGAATTCTTGTTGCCGGCCGGCTCGATCGAGCCTGAGAGCCGGTGACCGCCCTCGACGATATACTGAATGGGCGCCACGTGGATCTCTCCGTCCTGTTGCGGTGGGGCGGGCTGCTTTGGAGGCGGAAACTATAGGGAATTGAGCGCGGTAGCAATTGTGCAGGCCAGCTCCGAATTCGTTATTCGCCCCTCATGGTGAGGAGCGCGGAACGCGCGTCTCGGACCATGAAAGGCCCGGCTTTCCCCGCGGCCATCCTTCGAGACGCCCGTCGCGGGCTCCTCAGGATGAGGACCTGAGCTTGAGGCGGCCGCGTCAACTGCGGAGCAAATTGATCACGCCGCCCTCGCCTTTGACTTCGAAATACATGAGATCGATGTAGATCGCAGCTGCGAGAACCAGCGCTCGCTCATCTTCTGTCAGACTGCGTTCCAGATATTCCACCAGGAAATTGTCGCGATCGGTGAACAGTTCCGAGCCGAGGCCAGACCATTTTTTCGCAACCCGCGCTCGCTCCTGCCCGCCGCGCATGAATGGAAAGGTCCAGACGCGCCAGAATGGCGAGCTGACTTCGAGCACCACTCTGCCCTGCGCATCGTGCACGTGGAAGCTCTTGGTGAGAATCGAAAACTGACGCTCGATGGTTCCCATGAGGCGGCCGTCGCGCGAACGCAGCTCCAGGCACTGAAAGAACCAGCGGAAAGGATGGATCCCGCGCATGACTGGCTGTCGCGCGCTGTCGAAAAAATGCACCTCGAAGGAGCGCCAATGCCCGAATGCCTGCCGCCCCAGGAAGCCGAGAAGTCCCTTTTGCTGTTCAGCCGCATAGAGCAGATCGCGGCCATTTTCATCGCGAATGCGGTACTTGTTGCGGGTTTCGAAACCGAAGAGTTCGGCCATTTCGAAGACCTGCTGCACGTACATTCGGCTCTGTCCAGCTAACGTCGGCAACATTCGTTCGAACCTCTTCCAGGATTTGCCTTCAAGCCATCGCGCCGGCTCTCACTGCGGCTCCGGCGCTCTCGTCCCGCGTGCTGAGTGAAATTCGCGTCGGCAACGCCGCAGTCGTCCGATGGACCTACGCCATTTTGTCGCGATTGGCGGGGGTGAGGTTCAGGGGGCGGGGGCTTGCTTCACCTCTCCCCAGCGGGGAGAGGTCGGATTGCTTTGGCGCGTAATTGCGCGCCTGAGAATCCGGGTGACGGAGCGCGGCATCCAGTGACGCCAGAATCCCTCACCCGGATCGCATCTGTCGATGCGCTCCTTTCCCTACGGGAGAGGTGATCTGTGCCCGGAGCTCACACCGAGCGTCACAGGCGACAAAGCCTCAGATATCGATCGTCGCGCTGAGCGAATGTTCCTGGATGAAGTCGCGGCGCGGCTCGACCACGTCGCCCATCAGCTTGGTGAAGATGTCGTCGGCCTCGTCGACCTCCTTGACCTTCACCTGCAGCAGCGAGCGCGCATTGACATCCAGCGTCGTTTCCCAGAGCTGCTCTGGGTTCATCTCGCCCAGACCTTTGTAGCGCTGCAGCGTGACGCCCTTGCGGCCGGCGTCGGTGACCGCTTCGAACAGGTCGACCGGACCGTAGACCATGTGCTCGATGTCCTTGCGCCGCAGCCTGCCGGGGCGGGCATAAACGTCCTGGAGCTTCACGGTGTATTCGTCGAGCTTGCGGGCCTCGGCCGACCCCAAGAAAGCGTCGTCGATGAAGGCGGCTTCCTTGACGCCGCGCACCGTGCGCTCGAACTGGAAACCATGGCCTTCCACGTATTGGCCGAGCCAGCCGCGTTCGACCTCTTCGGACTGATTGTCGAGGCGGCCGGCGATGTATTGCGCCGCCGCGGCAGCCTTCTCGGGATCGCCGTAAATCGCCTTGTTCAGCACGCCGGTGATCGCGGCCTGCTCGATCACCTTGCGGTTGTAGCGGCTGTGCAGGTTGCGCAGAATGCTGCGAACCACGCGGGCGTCATCGACCAGCGAACGCAGGTCGCGGCCGGTGCGGTCGCCGCCGGCACCGGGGACGAACACGCAATCATCGAGACCTGTGTCGATCAGATAGTCTTCCAGCGCCCGCTCGTCCTTCAGGTACTGCTCGGACTTGCCGCGTGAAACCTTATAGAGCGGCGGCTGGGCGATGTAGAGATAGCCGCCGTCGATGATGTCGCGCATCTGGCGATAGAAGAAGGTCAGTAGCAGCGTACGGATGTGAGCGCCGTCGACGTCGGCGTCCGTCATCACGATGATCTTGTGATAGCGCAGCTTCTCGACCGAGAACTCGTCGCCGATGCTCGTTCCGAGCGCGGTGATCAGCGTGCCGATCTGCTCGCTGCCCAGCATCTTGTCGGGACGGACGCGCTCGACGTTGAGGATCTTGCCGCGCAGCGGCAGCACGGCCTGGAATTCGCGGTTGCGGCCCTGCTTGGCGCTGCCGCCTGCCGAGTCACCCTCGACGATGAAGAGTTCTGATTTGGCCGGATCCTTTTCCTGGCAGTCGGCGAGCTTGCCGGGCAGCGAGGACACCGAGAGCGGGCTCTTGCGCGTCAGCTCGCGCGCCTTGCGCGCGGCTTCGCGGGCGGCGGCGGCCTGGATCACCTTGCCGACGATCATCTTGGCCTCGGACGGGTGCTCCTCGAACCAGGCCTGGAGCGCCTCGTTGAGGACGTTCTCGACCACGGGGCGCACTTCCGAGGACACCAGCTTGTCCTTGGTCTGCGACGAAAACTTCGGGTCCGGCACCTTCACCGACAGCACGGCGGTGAGGCCTTCGCGGCAGTCGTCGCCGGTCAGCGCGATCTTTTCCTTCTTCGCATTGGCCTCGGCATAGCCGTTGACCTGACGCGTCAGCGCGCCGCGGAAACCGGCCAGATGGGTGCCGCCGTCACGCTGCGGGATGTTGTTGGTGAAGCACAGCACGTTCTCATGGTAGCTGTCGTTCCACCACAAAGCGGCCTCGACGCCGATGCCGTTGGCTTCTGCACGCACCATGATCGGTGCCGGCACCAGGGCCTTCTTGTTGCGGTCGAGATATTTGACGAACTCCTCGACACCGCCGGAATAGTACATCTCCTCGCGCTTCTCGACTGCGTGACGCATGTCTGACAGTGCGATGTTGACGCCGGAATTGAGGAAGGCGAGCTCGCGCAGGCGGTGCTCGAGCGTCGCGAAATCATACTCGATGTTCTTGAAGGTCTCGCCCGAGGCCAGGAACGTGACCTCGGTGCCGCGCTTGCCCGGCGCATCGCCGACCACCTTGAGCGGTGCGACCGCATCGCCATGGGCGAACTCGATGTAGTGTTCCTTGTCGTCGCGCCAGATGCGCAAGCCCAGCTTGCTCGACAGCGCGTTGACGACGGAGACGCCGACGCCGTGCAGACCGCCGGAGACCTTGTAGGAATTCTGGTCGAACTTACCGCCGGCGTGCAGCTGGGTCATGATGACCTCGGCCGCCGAGATGCCTTCACCCTTGTGGATGTCGACGGGAATGCCGCGGCCGTCGTCGCGCACGGTGACGGAATTGTCGGCATTGAGCACGACGTCGACGCGCGTGGCGTGGCCCGCCAGCGCTTCGTCGATCGCGTTGTCGACGACTTCGTAGACCATGTGGTGCAGGCCCGAGCCGTCATCGGTGTCGCCGATATACATGCCGGGGCGCTTGCGAACGGCATCGAGCCCCTTGAGCACGCGGATCGATTCCGCGCCGTATTCGCTCGCGGTGGAGGGCTCGTTTTCGGCAGCTTGCTGCCGAGCAGGTTCTGTCATGAGAGGCCTTCGAGATGTCGCCCGAATCAGCCGCGCAAAAGGCGCTGATTAAGGAGCTATTTGTGCCATGAAAGAGGGTTTGCGCCTAGCGCAAAGTATCTCCCGGCAACCCTTTGATCAGATAGGATTTTTGGGCCTGATTTCAAGGCGTACGAAGGCCGATTCCGGGGGGCTCGAAAAGCCCGATTCGAGGGGCTGTTTTCGAGCCTCAAAGGCGTGGATTTTGCGGGGGTGCAGACGCTCGTTCCGCGGTGTCGTGGTGCCCTGGAACAGGCCAGGGGTTCAGTAGATCTGGGACGGCTTCTTGTCGTCGCTGAGGTCCCAGGTCTCGCCTGCCGCCAGGGTGACGGTATCGGCGCGCAGCAGAAGGCCAAACGCGCGCAGCTCGTAGGGATAGCTGCCTGGCGGCAGATCCAGCGCTTGTGGATGATTTTCGCCACCAGCGATCTCAATGGTTTGATCGTTGATGACAAGCGAAGCCACGTTTGGCCTGAGATAGCCGAATATCAGCCGCGCTTGTCCAGATATCGGCAGGAAGTTGGCCTTGGCCGCGGTCTCTGTATTCCGCTGCACCAGGTCAACCGTGGTTTCGCCCTTGGCGCGGTCGAGCGTCAGCATGCCCGGCCCCTTCGGGGAGGCGAAGACGAGCAGGGCGCGATCGGCGGCGACCATCGTGCCACCAGGTTTTTCCTGCCAGCCGCGCTTTCCGAGCTCTGCGCGGTAGAAGGCGAGCACGTCGCTGAGCTCCGCGGGCACCTGGGCTTTGAGCTCGATCCGGAGCGGGACTTCGATGCCGGACGCGTGCGTGGTGCTGAAACTTGAGTGACTGGCTCGCGTCGGCACGGGCATGTCGGCGTGCGCATCTGCTGCGGTCAGCGGCTCCCGCGAGCAGCTGGCAAGCAGAATAAGGCCGCACAGCAACAGCCGCCATGGTGCCGGGACCTTCGTCCCGCGCCTCAACCTCGTCATGCCCACTCTCCAGGGACGTTGCGGTTGTGATTTTCGCGCCGGCGCGGCTGCGACATAGTCGCCGCCGTCTCCAGACAACTAGTCGCCCCACGAACCTGACGGGTTCAACCCGGCCGTTACAGGCGAAGGCGGCGGGATCAATACATCTGCAGCGGCAGCACCTCGCCGGTCGGGCCCACCATCAGGCCCCAGGCATCGCCGGCGACGAGTTCGATCGTGGCGTTCCAGCCGGGCTGCCCTGCGACCTTCAGCGCGTATTGATACTTGCCCGGCGGCAGATCGAGCATCGGCCCTTTCGGCGATTGAGGGCCACCGGCGCCGGCCGCGACCTTGACGGTCTGCTTGTTGATGGTGAGCACGGCTTCCTGGTTACCCATATTGCCAAGCAGCAGCTTGGCCTGACCTGGCCTCGGCATGATGTCCGCCTTGGTCGCGGCATCCGGGTTCTTCTGCACGAGGTTGACCGAGGTCTCGCCGTTGGCGCGGCCGAGCTTCAACGTCGCCGGCCCCTGCGGCGAGGCGAAGGCGAGCTGGACACGATCGGCGGTCGTGATCGCGCCTTCCGGCTTCTCCTGCCAGCCGAGCTTTTTCAGCTCGCTGCGATAGAAGACGAGCACATCGCCGAGCTCTGCCGGAACGCTGGCCTCGAGCTCGCGGCGGAACGGCACCTCGATGCCCGGCAGTTTTGCCGTGCCAAGCGAGGTCGATGTGTGCTGCTTCGGCACCGGCAGCGCAGAGTCCGGATCTGCTTCCAGCGGGGCGGAGGCTTTGGCTGGCGCGCCTGCGGAATCGTTGCTCGCCGCTTGGCTGGTGGCGGCAGGCTTGGCGGCAGCCATTCTCAGGCCGGATCCGTTGGCGCTGACATTCACCTTCGGGCCCATCTGCATCAAGGTCATTGAGATCGACTTGCCGGCCTTGGAAAATTCCAGCACCGCCATGTTGGGCTGGTTGATGACGGAGGGCTGCTCCTTCCAGCCAGCGGGCTTCATTGAGGCGCGGTAGAACGCGGCCAGCGCCTTCACACTCGAGGTCGAGTTGAATTCGAGCCGGCCGTCGCCGAACTCCACCTCCTGCGCGTTCTCGGGCACCGGCAGCGGCGTGTTGCTGCCTGCGAGCGCCTGCAACGGCGCATCCGACAGCGTGGCGGCCTGCGCCTTGCGCCTGATAGCGTCGTCGGCGAGGACCTGCTTCGTCATCGCCTCGGCATCCCTCATGAATTGGTCGTCTGCGTCCTTCTTCGCCTTGGCGCGGGCGGCGAGCACGCTCTCCTTCACCTGCGCGGTCAGATGAACCATCGTGAAATCGTATTTGCGGCCGAGATGCAGCACGCCGTTTTCCTCCGGCGAGGAGAATTTCAGCGCGACCTCGTCGCCTGGCGCAAGAGGTGCATTTCCCTCTTCCGTCCAGCCCCGCGCTGCAAATTCGCGATGGTAGAAGGCTTCTACGGCGGGCAGGTCGGCAAGGGCTGCAACGATCAGTTCGCGCGTTGATGTTCGGGCGTTGCCTCGGCCCGAGGACGATTTGTATGGCTTCGGCTCCGGTAGGCCGGCCGTATCGCCGGCCTCGAGATCGGTGGGCAGCGCGAACGGTGCGATCCTGATGTCGACATTGGTGCGTCCGTCGTCACGGCGGGTCAGGGTCAGCATCACCGGCTTCTGCTTGTAGAACTGCGTCGAGTCGCCATCGGGATGGTCGTAGTACGCGCGCACGCCGTTCGGGACTGATGCGCTCAGGTCCGCATTCGGCCAGCTTCCAGCCGTCTCGGGCGTCAGCTTGCGCCAGCCGATCGCAGCCATTTCCTTCGCGTAGAAAGCCTGTGCGGCCTCGAGCGTGGCCGGCGCGATGCAGCCGAGATAGGGTCGGGTCTCGTCGAACACGAGATCGACAGCGCCCTCGGGGAAGGGGACGTTCGAATAGATGCGGTTCGGGGAGTAGGTGACTGCGGATTGGTCGGGTCGGCCGAGCCCCTGCGTGAAGGAAACGGACAGTCCCTGGCCTCCCTTCTTGAAAGCGAGGCTGGTGTTGGTCTTGTCGAGCGGGCGGACATAGGGCACCCAGCCCTCGGTGATGAGCATCTTCTTCACGGCAGCCGATGTCACCGCGACCACGGTCGGCACGACATATTGCACCCGGGAAGGGTCGGGACGCGAGGTGTCCTCGATTGCGCCGGGCAGCATCGGCACCGTGTGAGGGTCGATATAGCCGGCGTCGAATTGCGCGGCGCGTGCGGCGCTCGCCATCAGCAGAAGGCTGCAGGCCAGCAGCAGCCCACGTGCCGGGGCTCGCGTCCCGCGTTTGATCATCGACATCGGCAAAGCTCCTGGATTTCGCGAGAATTGGCGCGGCCCAGTCAGCTAGTCGCGGCGGGAACCTGACAGGTTCAACAGCGGTATCCGGCGGCGCCGAGCTCAATAGAGCTGGAGCGGCGACCACAGGTCGCCTTCTGGGCCGACCGTGACCTCCCAGGCATCGCCGGCCGCGAGCTCGATCGTCGTGTCGCGGTCCGCTCCGCCGTCGATCTTCAAGGCGTAGGCGTATTTGCCCGGCGGCATGTTGAACAACGGCGCCTCGGGACGTTCCTTGCCGGCGCGGGCAGGAAGCATGACGATGTGGTTGTCGAGCGTCACCACGGCTTCCTTGTCGCCGAGATTGGTGAACATCAGCGCCGCGCGGCCGGGCCTCGGCATCACATGCGCCATGGTCGCGGCCTCCTTGTTTCGCTGCACCAGGTTGACCGAGGTGCTCGCGCCCTTGCGGTCGAGCGCCAGCGCCGCCGGCCCCAGCGCCGTCGTGTAGGTGAGCCGGACGTGATCGCTGGCGATGACCGCGCCATCGTGCTGCTCCTTCCAGCCCAGCTTGCCGAGCTCGGTGCGGTAGAAGGCGAGCACGTCGCCGAGCTCGGCGGGAATGCGTGCCGTGAGCCTGGTCCGCAGCGGCGCGTCGATGCCAAGCATTTTCGTGGTGCCGATCTCGCGATAGCTGGCCCGGGTCGGCGCGGGCAGCACGGCGTCGGGATCCGGCGTGAGCGCGGACGAGAACAGATGCGGCGTCCATCCGCTCGCGCTTGCCGCGGCCACGCCGCTTGCGAGCAGAGCGAGGCCGCACACGAACAGCCGCCATCGTGCCGGGACTTTCGTCCCGCGCCTTACCGTCGTCATGGTCTTTCTCTCCAGGGATATCGCGCGTGTCGATCGCGCGATTGCAACGGCTGCGACACCGCCTGCGCGGCCTCACAGTCCTAGTCGCGATCCGAATAAGCCGGGTTCAACAAAACGGGCTAGCGCCGGGCGGAAACGCGTCCGCTCTCGACGTCAAAGACTTCGCCGCCCGCGCCGATCTCGGCAAACGCGGCCGGGTCCGCGCCGGTCAGCCAGACCTGCGCGCCGAGCTTGCGCAGCTCGTCGAACAGCGCGGCGCGCCTGTTGGGATCGAGATGGGCGACGACCTCGTCGAGCAGCAGCAGCGGCACGATGGCGGTCATCTCGGCCACCAGCGTCGCATGCGCCAGCACGAGGCCGATCAGCAGCGCCTTCTGTTCGCCGGTGGAGGCATCGCGCGCCGGCATGCTCTTCGGTGCGTAGATGACCTGCAGATCGGTCAAATGCGGGCCGTCGGTGGTGCGGCCGGCGATGGCGTCGCGCGGGCGGTTGTCGCGCAGGATCTGGCGGTAGCGGTCCTCGACCGAGGTCGCCGTTTCGGTCAGCAGCGCGTTCTCCATCCAGCCGTCGAGCGCGATTTGAGCGGAGGGAAACGCCGATTGCCGTGCGCGCGTGTTCAGCATGCCGGTGAGGCGTGCCGCGGTCTGGCCGCGCGTTGCGGCGACCGCGACCGCAAGCTCGGCGGTCTCGCGCTCGATCGCGTCACACCAATGGTCGTCGTAATTGCGCGTCTCGAGCAGGCGGTTGCGCGAACGCAGCGAGCGTTCCAGCGCGTTGATGCGGCTGGAATGCTCGCTGTCGATCGCCAGCACCAGGCGGTCGAAGAAGCGCCGCCGCTCGGACGCCGCGCCCATGAACAGCCCGTCCATCGCCGGCGTGAGCCAGACCATGCGGATATGATCGCCGAAGGCGGTCGCCGAATTCACCGGCTCGCGGTCGATGCGGACGCGCCGGTTCACCGCGGCATCTGCACGCGGCGGGTCAATACCGGTGCCGAGCGTAGCCAGCCCCAATGCACCCTCGACCTGCGCGGACACCGCCCAGGAGCCGTCGCCCTGGTTGTCGGCGACATCCTCCAGCGTGGCGCGTCGCAGGCCGCGTCCGGGCGACAGGAATGAGATCGCCTCGATGCAATTGGTCTTGCCCGCTCCGTTTGGCCCGACCAGCGCCACCATGTCAGCCGCCGTCTCGAGCCCCGCCGCCCGATAGTTCCGAAAATGCGTCAGCGTCAGGCGATGGATGCGGGAGGGGGTCATGTTAGCTCGTCATTGCCGTCACCCACGTTCTCAGGCTCTCAAGACGTGGATGGCCGGGACATCTCGCGAAGACGCGCTTCGCGCTTTGGCCCGGCCATGACGAATGTAGTCAATGTGTGGCGTGAAGGTAGGCCTCACACCCGCATCGGCATCAGGACGTACAGCGCGCTCTTGTCGTCCTTGTCCTGCACCAGCGTCGGCGAGCCGGGGTCGGCGAGGCGGAGCACTGCGACGTCGCCTTCGATCTGGGCGGCGATGTCGAGCAGGTAGCGGGAGTTGAAGCCGATATCGAGCGCGTCGGAGGCATATTCGACCTCGAGCTCTTCGGTGGCGCTCCCCGAATCCGGATTGGTCACCGACAGCACCAGCTTGCCGGGCGAGAGCGACAATTTCACCGCGCGGCCGCGCTCGCTGGAGATCGTCGAGACACGGTCGACCGCGTTCTCAAAGTCCTTCTTGTCGACCACGAGCTCCTTGTCGTTGCCCTGCGGGATGACGCGGCCGTAGTCGGGGAAGGTGCCGTCGATCAGTTTCGAGGTCAGCACGACGTTGCCGATGGTGAAGCGGATCTTGGCCTGCGACAGCTCGATCGTCATCTCGGCCTCGGTGTCCTCGATCAGGCGCTGCACCTCGCCGACGGTCTTGCGCGGCACAATCACGCCCGGCATGCCCTCGGCGCCCTTGGGCTGCACCAAGTCGAGCTGGGCGAGGCGGTGGCCGTCAGTGGCAACGCCGCGCAAGGTGGCGGCCTTCGCGGTGCCGGCGGCATGCAGATAGATGCCGTTGAGATAATAGCGCGTCTCCTCGGTCGAGATCGCGAACTGTGTGCGGTCGATCAGCCGCTTGACGTCCTTGGCGGCGAGATTGAACGAATGCGAGAGGTCGCCGGCGGCAAGGTCCGGGAAGTCATTCTCGGGGAGGGTTTGCAGCGTGAAGCGCGAGCGGCCGGCGCGGATCGCCAGCACCGCGCGGTCGCCGTCGGCCTCCAGCACGATCTGCGAGCCGTCGGGCAGCTTGCGCACGATGTCGTAGAACATGTGCGCCGGCACGGTGGTCGAGCCGGCGGTTGCGGTTTCCGCCGGCAGCGTCTCGGTCACCTCGAGGTCGAGGTCGGTCGCCTTCAGCGACAATTTCGCGTTCTCGGCGCGCACCAGCACGTTGCCCAGGATCGGAATCGTGTTGCGGCGCTCGACCACGCGGTGGACATGGCCCAGCGATTTCAGGAGTTGCGCGCGTTCGACCGTAACCTTCATTGCACTACTCGCCCGATCCCCGAGAAAACTAAAGCGTTGGAGAAGCCGGGCGGCAGGACGCGCACCACGGCACCGAAGATCCCTGAAAGCCGGATCGTTCAGCCGATATGACCAAAGCCGTCAGGGTCGCGCAAGGTGGCGCGGAAAGCCATCCGTTTCAAGGGATTGGGGAGCAGTTCCCCGACATTTACAGGCAGAAATGAAGGCGGCCGTCCGGGCAAACGAAACCCGCCGCCCGGGCATGCCCGGGTCGGCGGGAGGTGGGGGGAGGAAAGCTTTAGGCGTTTATTCCTTGGGCGTTTATTCCTGCAGCTGGCGCTTGAGCGACTCGACCTCCTCGGACAGCGCATTGTCCTTGGACACCAGAGCCTCGATCTTGCGCACGGCGTGCAGCACCGTGGTGTGGTCGCGGCCACCGAAGCGGCGTCCGATCTCGGGCAGGGAGCGCAGGGTCAGCGTCTTGGCGAGGTACATCGCCACCTGGCGCGGACGCACCACATTGGCGGTCCGGCGCGAAGACAGCAGGTCGGAGCGGCTGACATTATACTGCCGTGCCACCACGCGCTGGATGTCCTCGATCTTGATCCGCTTCGGCTCCGAGGGGCGGATCAGGTCGCGCACCTCGCGCTCGGCCATCTCCAGCGTCACCGGCTGGTTATTGAGTTTCGAGTGAGCAAGAAGCCGGTTGATCGCGCCCTCGAGGTCGCGGCCGTTGTGGGTGATGGCGCGCGCCAGATAATGCAGCACCTCTTCCGGTACGTCGAAAGTCGCATGATGGGTGCGGGCAGCTGCGACGCGCGACTTGAGAATGCCATGCCGCAGCTCCTCACCGAGCGAGCCCATTTCGACCACGAGACCGCCGGCGAGGCGCGAGCGGACGCGATCGTCCAGGCTTTCCAGATCGGACGGCGGACGGTCGGCCGCGATCACGACCTGACGGCCGGCATCGATCAGCGCGTTCAGCGTGTGACAGAACTCGGCCTGCGTCGACTTGCCCTGCAGGAACTGGAGATCGTCGATGACGAGCACGTCGATGCCGCGCAGCGCTTCCTTGAAGGCCAGCGCCGTCTGCGTCTTCAGCGCGGCGACGAAGCCGTACATGAATTTCTCGGCGGTGAGATAGAGCACCTTGCGCTCATTGCCCGAATTGCCCGCCCAGGTCACAGCCTGGAGCAGATGCGTCTTGCCGAGGCCGACGCCGGCATGGATGTAGAGCGGGTTGAACATCACAGGGTCGCCGCGGCGGCCTTCTGCGACCTGACGCGCGGCGGCATGGGCCAGCGTGTTGGAGCGGCCGACGACGAAGCTCGCAAAGGTCAGGCGCGGATCGAGCGGCGAGCCGCCGAGCGCGTCATGGTTGGCGGAAACCGGCGCGGTCGCGGTCGAGCGCAGCTCCGGCGCAGGGGTGCGGCGGGCTTCGACCGGCGCAGGCGCTTCCTTCGGCTGCACCACGGGGCGCACAGCGGAACGGACGGTGAGATCGATGCGATGCACTTCCGGCATCTCCGCCTGCCAGCACGACAGCACGCGCTCGGCATAATGGGCCTGGATCCAGCTCTTCAGGAAGCGCGTCGGGACCGAGAGCCGCACGCTCTCGTCCTGCACGCCTTCGAGATCCATGCGCGCAAACCAGCTTGTATAGATGTCCTCGCCGACGTTCGAGCGCAACCTGCTCTTCACGCGTGACCAGCGATCCTGTTCCGATGTCGTCATCATTTGAAAACTTTTCTTGAGAGATAAGGTTGCGTGGTGGGCGCCATGCAGAGTTCCTGCCATGCACGGCGCGACCTCGAGCGAGTCCATCTTTTGGGCACAGCTCGACCGTTCGGCGGATAGCGCCGCGGTCAGATCAGCGATGTCGGAGATGGAGGGTTCGCGAGGTCAGCGCGTACTCGACGCCCCGTCACAGGGGGGCTGCGCACAGGACGGATTGGAAACGGCATCGTTGGAGGATGAAGCTAAAGTCAATACCGCGTTGAATCCGTAGGACATGATACCTCCCCGTCCTGCCGTGATTGCTCACGGCAAGGTCCTGCGTAAAAGAACCTCCGCGCTGTACTCAAGTCGCGGATGTCCTGCCCGTCTGCTCGTGTCGTCCGCTCGGCCACGCCATCATGCGTATCGGGGTAGTCTCAAGATGTCTCTCACATGTATCTTGCACATGCGCTTGGTGCGAGCGTGATCGCGAAGATCTCGCTTGGAGACGTCAAGACAAAGAGCTACCGTTCCCATATTGCTATGGGTTTTGATCCGACTATCGCTTGTTGAAGCGTCGCCTACGTGCACACCGCCGCCGATTTGCACGCTCGCCCCGTTTCTTAAACCGCGCTGGTCTCAAGATCGTGGGCGCCGCGAACGACTTAAGGAATACACTAAGCGGAAAGACTCGCAACGAAATTGATTCACACTTGAGGCATCAAAAAACTTGACCAGCGTTAACGCCGCGCACGAGTTGTTCACAGCCTTGAGACCAAGTTTTTGGATTCGTGCACAGATTCGAAAATCGCGCGTGTCATGTGACAACGACTCCGCCACCGCCAAAAAATTTTTACAAAATCGTCACGCACGCGACGTGCGAGCGAATTTTCCAAATGCTTGTCGCCGCTATGTCGATAAGTGATTAGCGAGACACCGTTTTTTGAGTCTCGTTTCACAGGGTAACCCGAGCAGAAAACAGGTTCCGGTGAAACTACGGTGTGCAGAACTTTGCTTCGCGCGAATTCAACTTAGGCCCGCGCCGCAGTGGTTTTTCGCACCGCACCGCAGCGCAAACCAAGGTTTCAGCTGTTGCAAAAACAACGGCAGGTAAAACTACGGACACAGCATAGCGAAGACGACGAGACTCTTCCAACGGAAGATGGCGCGCGTCAAAGACTGCAAGCGTGAAGAGACCGCAAGCGTGAATTGTGGCGGCCAACAAAAAGCCCGGCGTGAAAGCCGGGCTGATTGAGGCTTGCGATGTTGGCTTCAACAGATCGAACGAAGCGATCGGCTTCGCGCGACAAACCGACGTCGCGAGCTAGCGTCTCGAACTTACTTGGCGAGCTTGGCGATCTGCGCGGTGAGGCGCGAGACTTTGCGGCTGGCGTTGTTCTTGTGAATGATGTTGCGCTGGGCGGCGCGCATCAGCGCGGGCTCGGCGGCGGCCAGCGCCTTGGCGGCGGCGGCGCGGTCGCCGGTCTTGATGGCTTCTTCGACGTTACGCACGGCGCCGCGCATCTGGGTGCGGCGCGACTTGTTGACGGCGGTGCGGCGGGCGATCTTGCGCGTCGCTTTCTTGGCGGAGGTAGTGTTGGCCATGGTCTCAATGTCCTTTGCGGGTACCGGTCGCGTCTTGGTCGGGTAGCGCCGGCAGCTTGACCGCGGAATCGACGCTCGGATTTAGGGTGTTCGGTTGCTGGGCCGTTCCCGGAACATGAGCGATGAGCCTTGCGGCCATCTCTGAGGCCCCAAAAGAGCCTGCAACTGCTCAAAGAACAGCGGCGGCAGGATTGCGCCCGCCGCCAGTTGGCGCCCTTATAGAGGGGGTCTTTGGCACCGTCAACGCTTTAGGGGCTGGAAAAGCGGGCCCGAGGTGCCGC
This sequence comes from Bradyrhizobium zhengyangense, assembly GCF_022012435.1. Lineage (GTDB taxonomy): Bacteria > Pseudomonadota > Alphaproteobacteria > Rhizobiales > Xanthobacteraceae > Bradyrhizobium > Bradyrhizobium zhengyangense. The sequence continues at coordinate 99,897 of NZ_JAKLUA010000006.1, read as the reverse complement.
CAAGGAGGGCCGTAACGCCCTGATGAGGTTGAATTTCTGCCGTCTCTTGGCTATTGGCTGACGGCGTTTATAGGGGTCGTCCGATCGGGTGACCATATTGGGTGGGGCATGATCCGCGGCTTTTTCCGACTGATTGGCTTGCTGCTGCTGGCCGGCGGATTCTTCTTCATGGTCTATGACGGTGCCCGCTGGGTGGCCGACCAGACCCTCCGTTTCACCCGGTTCGGCCAGTTCTGGAATGACATCAACCAGGCCAGCCAGTCCGCCTTCCGGGCCTGGATCGAGGCCAAGGCGCCCTGGCTGTGGACCTCGGTGATCCGCCTGGTGCTGGACCAGCCGGTTTTCGCCGTCCTCGGCCTGCTCGGCATTTTGCTGATGATCCTGTTCCGCCCGCGCAAGCCGCTGATCGGCTATACCCGGGATTGATCTTTCAATTCCCGCCGGGATTGATCTTTCAATTCCCGCCGGGATTGAGCTTCAATTCCCGCCGGGACTGAGCAGCGAGCGGGCGGCGTAACAAGACTGCCGCTTCCTGCGTAGAGACCTATATTCCCACCTGATCGCGAGCCCGCCGCCAGAGCAACGAGTTCAGGCGCGCGCCAGCTCGTTTCTCGGAGATCCATCATGCTGTTCATGCGCAAGTCCACCGCATTGCCGAGCGCAGCTGACGCGCTGCCCGGTCGTGCGCAACCGATCCCCACCGCGAGCATCCATTTCGTCAACGGCAGCAAGTTGAAGCCGCCCTATCCTGCGGGCCTCGAGCAAGCCTTATTCGGGCTCGGCTGCTTCTGGGGCGCCGAGCGGAAATTCTGGGAGCTTGGCGAGGGCATCTACACCACTGCCGTCGGCTATGCAGGCGGTCACACGCCGAACCCGACTTATGAAGAGACCTGCTCTGGCCGCACCGGCCACACCGAAGTGGTGCTGGTCGTGTTCGATCCCGAGAAGATCTCCTACGAGAAGCTGCTGAAGACGTTCTGGGAGAACCACAACCCGACGCAGGGCATGCGCCAGGGCAACGATGTCGGCACACAATATCGGAGTGCGATCTATACCTCCTCCGATGCGCAGAAGCAGGCCGCAGACGAGTCGAAGGCGCTCTATCAGAAGGCGCTCAAGGCCAAGGGTCTCGGCGCCATCACCACCGAGATCGGGCCTGCCGGCGCGTTCTATTTTGCCGAGGACTATCATCAGCAATATCTGGCGAAGAACCCCGCCGGCTATTGCGGCCTGGGCGGCACCGGCGTGTCGTGCCCGATCGGTGTTGGTGTGAGCGCGTAAGGCATCCACCCGTCATTCCGGGGGCGCGCGCCAGCGCGAACCCGGAATCCAGAAATTGCAGCGCGAGATTCCGGGTTCGACGCTGACGCGTCGCCCCGGAATGACACCAAGCGGCTGGCGCCGAGGCCCCCCTCAACCCTTTGTTAACCATAACGGGTGCAAGACTGGAGCTGTCTCGGTTGTAGGGATGGTCCGGTGCGGGTTCTGCGCGCGTTTCGATGGTCGATCATGGCAGCGTCCGCCGCGCTGACCCTGGGCGGCTGCATGCAGACCACAGGCCCCGTCGCTTATGTGCAGCCCCGCCCCGATCTCGACACCATGGCCTATGGCCAGCCCTACAGCGCGCCGCCGCCGGTCGTCGTCGCCAATGGCGGTGGCGCCATCGATGCGCTCACCAATTCCTTTGCCTCGGGTCCCGCGCCCGTTCCGGTCGCCTATGCCGCGCCGATGGTGGCCGCCCCCGTCCGCTACGACGCTTCGTATCATCTCGATGCCGGCGACAAGCTGCGTGTCGTGGTCTACGGCCAGGAAGGTCTCACCAACAGTTACGCCATCGATGCCGGTGGCTCCATCACCATGCCGCTGATCGGATCGGTGCCGGCGCGTGGCCGCACCCCGGCGGGCCTTGCCGGAGAGATCGCTGCGCGCCTGCGCAACGGCTTTATCCGCGAACCGTCTGTCGCCGTGGAGATCGAGTCCTACCGCCCGTTCTTCATCCTCGGCGAAGTCGCAGCCCCCGGCCAATATCCTTACGTGCCCAACATGACGGTCGAGAGCGCGGTCGCGATCGCCGGCGGCTTCTCGCCGCGCGCCAAGCGCGACATGGTCACCGTGACCCACACCGAAGCCGGCGGCGCCATGCGCGCCGTCGTGCCGCTCGGCACGCCCGTCAGCCCCGGCGACACCGTGTTCGTCGGCGAGCGCTGGTTCTAGTCGCGCGCCTCGCGTCGTTCACCGCCTGAAATTAAGCCGCCCGTTCGGAAAGCATCCGTCGATCCTGTTGGTGTCAACCACCAGCCCGATCCATGGCCTGACGATCGCGGGATTGGTCAGGTTGATGTATTTCCCGATCAGCCCATTGCCGCTCTCGCTGATAGCATCGATCAGCCCGTGCCGTCGGCCATTGTCCCAATCGAACCGCAGATAGATCCGCTCGCGCACGATGCGCACCTCTGCGCGCCCCTGTTTCCAAAGCTCCGGTGTATCGCCCGATATGGTCGGGTCAGCACCGCCGTTCCAGCGGCTCGCCCAGGCGCCTTCGAGTGGATCGGAAGGTGCGGGAATGGAGGCCCATTGCGCCGCGTTGACGTCCGCGGCATCGCCGGCAAGCGCAACTGATATCGCGTAGTGCATGACTTCAGCGTCGCCGGGCGCAGGCACATCCATGGTGCCGAACGGGTTGCGAATGACGATATTGGTGTTGGCCTGTTGCATGACGCTCTCCCGGCGTGACCTGGCTTGATCAGCCAGCTCTATCGCCGGGCGGCGTGGTGCAGCCACCCGATTTCCGCTCTCTCCTCTCGTCATTCCGGGGCGCGACGAAGTCGCGGGCCCGGAATCCATCGCGCCACCGACTCCGAGGCCTGATGGATTCCGGGCCTGCACCGCTTCGCGGCGCATCCCGGAATGACGGAGGAGAGAGTTACGCGCGCTACTTCGTCAGATGCTTCGCGAAAAAGGCCATGCTGCGCGGCCAGGCGATCTCGGAGCTGGCCTTGTCGTAGCTCGGCCGCTCGTCGCAATGGAAGCCGTGCTGGGCGCCGGGATAGATGAAGACCTCGACGTCAGGCCGCTTTGCCTTGACGGTCTCGACGTCGGTGAGAGGAATGCCGGCATCCTTCTCGCCGAAATGCAATTGCGTCGGCACCTTCGGCGTCTCGTCGGCAAAGCGCACGACGGCGCCGCCATAATAGCCGATCGCGGCCTTCAGGCCCGTCAGTCGCGTCGCCGCGACAAAGGCGACGCTGCCGCCGAGGCAAAAGCCGATGATGCCGACCGGGCCGACACCCTTTACCGCATCGATCGCGGCTTGCGTGTCTCGCAGCATCGCCGCCCAATCCGGATTGGCGACGAACTTGCGAGCTTCCGCGATCTCATCGGGCGTGTAGCCCGACTGGAAGCCTGGCGACGTCCGGTCGAAGATCGACGGCGCGATCGCGACATAGCCCTCGCCTGCGAGGCGGTCGCAGACCGAGCGGATGTGATGATTGACGCCAAAAATCTCCTGGATCACCACCACCGCGCCCTTCGGCGCGCTGGTCGGATCGGCGCGATAGGCGCCAAGCTGGAAATTGTCCGACGCCGTCAGTTTGATGTCTTGTCCCACGCGGGTTGTCCTTCTTGGTTGATCGTTGATGCGGGGTTCGCAGTTATCAGTCACTCCCACATCCAGTTGTCGCCGTAGTCCTCTTTCCATCCTGCCAGCCGTCCATGACGGAATTGCAGGAACAGGCGGTGACGGGACGGCACCAGTCCGCTGCCACCGAGGTCGCGAAGAGCGAGATAGATCTCGTTGCCGGGCCGTCCCTTGACGTATTGCAGGGGCTGGCCGAGCGCATGCGCGGTTTGGTCCGCGTCCATCCCGAACGCCAGGGGCATGTTGTTCGACAAGGTGTCGACGAAGGGACGGCGCAACGGCACCGTGCCGAACGGCTCCGCCTGCGCCGACGCCGCCATTGAGAGAAGCGCCGCGCCCGCAGCCAAGATTGCCCGCTTCATGGTCGTGAATCCTCGTCTCGCCGCCTATGCCGGCAAGTTCTTCAGGAAAGGCACCACGGCGTCAACAAAAGCCTTGGGCTGGTCGATGTTGACGGCGTGTCCGGCCGCGGGGATCACGACCTTTTGTGCGCCGGGGATCTTGGCCGCCATGTAATCCGACGCCGCCAGGAACGGCGTGTCGTCGGCGCCGACCACGATCAGCGACGGCACCTTTATATCAGGCAGCAGCTCCATCACCGCGGCATCGCGCTGGGTCAGCATACCGCGCGCGGCGAGCGCCAGCCCCTTGGCGTTGCGGTGGCTGGCGGTGGCGCGCTCGCGGGTCGCCGCCTTCAGCACAGCGAGACCTTCCTGGTCGAGCTTGTCGGCGGTGGCGAGCGCCCGCGCATTCCAGGCCTCGCGTGCGTCGTCCTTCTTGAAGCCCGGACCAGTGTCGATGATCAGCAATGCGCGCGTGCGTGCGGGATGGGCGCGATAGAACGCGAGCGACATGTAGCCGCCGAGCGACAGCCCGCCGATGATGGCGCGCTCGGCGCCGACGGCATCGAGGATCGCCGCCATGTCGCCGACCGTGAGCGCTTCGCTGTAGGCTTTGGGATCATCGGGATAGTCGGACTGGCCGTGACCGCGCATGTCCCACAGCACGAGCTTGTGGTCTTTCGCCAGCGCGTCGATCTGCCCATTCCACATCGCCGAGGTCGAGGAATAGCCATGGGTGAGCAACAGCGGCGGCCCATCGCCATGAATCTCGTAGTAGATGCCGACGCCGTCCCGATCGATCCTTGGCATTGCTTCCGCCTCTTCTTTCTATTGTCGAGAACTGTCGCCGCGAGGTCAGCGTTGGCTGACCTCACATCCTAGCCTGTGCGGTTACTCGGAGGAAACCGTCGCGATTGCGATGGATGCATTCCTCGCCGCGCCATCTTGTTGTGTCCAGTCGCTAACGTCAGCGCCGTTGTCGCAACGCACAACACGTGATTTCCGAGTTTGTCTCGATCGGTTCCAAATTGCATTTGCCTCTGTGCGCGAACACGATCATTCTTGCGCACAAGGCGGAGGCCAGCCCGGTGGGCGTCCGTCACTCAAGTCGCCGCCGTAAGCGGCTTCATGCACCGGCAGGGGAAGACGCCTATGCCAACGCTCACGATCAACGGGCGGAGTATGTCCGTGGATGCGGCAAACGACACGCCGCTCCTTTGGGCCATCCGCGAACAATTGCAGATGACCGGCACGAAATTCGGCTGCGGTGCCGGCCTGTGCGGTGCCTGCACCGTGCACGTCAACGGCGAAGCCGTACGCTCGTGCCAGACCATGGTCGGCGATGTCGCCGGCAAGAAGATCACCACCATCGAAGGTCTTTCCGCCAAGGGCGATCATCCCTTGCAGAAGGCATGGATCGCCGAGCAGGTGCCGCAATGCGGTTACTGCCAGTCGGGGCAGATCATGCAGGCGGCTTCGCTGCTGGCGAAGAATTCCAATCCGACCAAGGAAGAGGTCGTGGCGCATATGGACGGCAATCTCTGCCGTTGCATGACCTATTCGCGGATCCAGAAGGCGATCATGCGCGCCGCCACCGAGATGCGTACTGCATCCGCCGCCGGCAACGAGCGGAGGCCCACATGAACAAGCACGTGAAGAACGTCACACCTGAGACCACTGATTTCAGCCGCCGCTCCTTCCTGGTCGGCACGGCCGCAACCGGCCTCGTGCTCGGCTACGCCGGCGTGCCCGGTGTTGGCGAGGCGCTTGCTGCCGCGCCTGCTAATTTCGAGCCGAGCGTCTGGTACTCGATCTCGCCGGAGGGTCTCGTCACCGTGACCTGCGGCAAGGCCGACATGGGCCAACACATCGCCTCCACCATGGCGCAGATCGTCTGCGAAGAGCTGGGCGCGAAATGGAGCGACATGCGGGTCAACCTCGCCTCCAACGATCCGAAGTTCAACGATCCGGTCCTCGGTGCGCAGATCACCGGCGGCAGCTGGTCGACCATGATGAACTTCGAAGCGATGAGCCGGGCGGGTGCCGCCGGGCGCATGGCGCTGACAGAAGGCGCTGCCGCCGCCATGGGCCTGCCGCCCTACTTCAAGGACGAGCTGGTCGTGCGCGACTCCATGGTCACGCATCCGAAGTCCAAGAAGTCGATGAGCTTCGCCGACATCGTCAAGAGCGGCAAGGCAACGAAGACCTTCACGCCCGACGAGCTGAAGGCGATCAAGCTGAAGACGCCTGATCAATACACCATGATCGGCGTGTCGGTGCCGCAGATCGACATCCCCTCCAAGACCAACGGCACGGCCAAATACGGCATCGACGTGATGATTCCGGGTATGGCCTATGGCGCGGTGGTCACCCCGCCGGTGCGCTACGGCGCCACGGTGAAATCGGTCGACGACAGCGACGCAAAGAAGGTGCCGGGCTTCATCAAGGCCGTCACCCTCGACGACAAGACCCAGACGACAACGGGCTGGGTGGTCGCGGTCGCGAGCACCTACGCCAACGCCAAGAAGGCCGCGGCGGCGCTGAAGATCGCCTACGACGGCGGGCCGAATGCGAAGCTGTCGAGCCAGTCGTTGCTTGACGAAGCCAAGCGGCTTCAGGGGCTCGACGATTCCGGTCAGTTCTTCGTCAAGGACGGCGACGTGTCAGCCGCGCTGGGCTCGGCGGCCAAGGTGCTGGAGGCGGAATACACCACCAGCATCAACATCCACGCGCCGATGGAGCCGATGAACGCCACCGCGGAGTTCAAGGGCGACATCCTGCACATCTATTCCGGAAACCAGTTCGCGACGCGCTCCGGCGCGATTGCGGCGGGCGCCGCCGGGATCGATCCGAAGTTCGTGGTGATGCACCAGATGTGGCTCGGCGGCGGTTTCGGCCGCAGGCTCGACGCCGACATGATGGTGCCGGCAGTGCAGGCGGCGAAGGCCGTGGGCAAGCCGGTGAAGGTGATCTACACGCGCGAGAACGACATGACGATGGATTTCTCGCGTCCGCTCACCTACCAAAAAGTAAAGGCCGGCGTGGACGGCGACGGCAAGCTCGTCGCGCTCAGCCACGACGTGGTCTCGGCCTGGCCGACCCAGCGCTGGGGCATCCCCGACTTCCTGTCGCCCTCGGTCGACAAGAAGGGCCCGCTCGACGCGTTCACGGTGAACGGTTCGGACTTCTTCTACACGGTGCCGAACCATAACGTGCGCGCGATCAAGAACGAGATGGCGCACAACGCCACCCCGTCGGGCCAGCTCCGCTCGGTGGCGCCGGGTTGGACCTTCTGGGCGGTCGAAAGCATGATCGACGAGATCGCGGCGGCGACCGGCAAGGATCCGGCGCAATTCCGCATCTCGCTGCTCGACGGCGCCGGCAAGAACGACGGCGGCGCGCAGCGGCTGCGCAACACGCTGCTCGCCGCGATGGGCCTCGCCGGCTACGGCACCAAGAAGCTGCCGAAGGGTGAAGGCATGGGCGTCGCCTGCGTGTCGTCGCAGGAACGTGCGACCGCAAGCTGGACCGCTTGCGTCGCGCATGTTGCGGTGGCCCCCTCGGGTGAGGTGACCGTGAAGAAGCTCACGGTCGCAACCGACGTCGGCACGCAGGTGCATCCCGACAACATCCGCGCCCAGGTCGAGGGCGCGGCACTGTGGGGCCTGTCACTTGCGATGCACGAGAAGGCGACGCTGAAGGACGGTGGCATCGAGCAGACCAATTTCGATAGCTACAGGCCCTTGCGCATGAGCCAGATGCCGGAGGTCGCGGTCGCCGTGATCGCCAATGGCGAGAAGGCCACTGGTGTCGGCGAGCCCGCGGTGACGGTCGTGGCGCCTGCCATCGGCAACGCCATCTTCAACGCCTCCGGCGCCCGCGTCCGGGCGCTGCCGATCACGGCGGAAGCCGTGAAGGGGGCGATGAAGGCGTAGGCTGCTGCTTGCAGTTGTGAGCTGAGATGATCCGCCGGAGGGCCACCTCCGGCGGATTTTTCTTTGCCAAAAAGCCAGTGTTTTCAATGGCCGTTCTACGGTGCATGGGGTTGTTTTCGCCCTCGTGGGAACCCGATCCGTAAAATTGCGTGCAATTTTGGCAGGTTCCGTTGAGCACGCCTCTTAAGAGCCGGAGAACCTGATCCGGCTTAGGCTGATGCCAAATACACTCCCGTGCTTTTGGGGAAGCCATGAACGCGCCAGCCAAATCCGCCAACAAACGCCGGCTTCTGCTTGCCTCCGACCGGAGCGATGCGAGCACCGAGCTCGCCAGCATCCTGAAGGCGGTTGGTGAGGTCTCGACGGTGACCACGCAGGAGATTCCCGAGCAGCCCTCGCGCGATCTCTGCGGCCTCGTCGTCGACATCAACCTCCGTTCGCCCGAAAGCGTGCAGCGCGTGCGCAACAAGCTGCGCGGCGAGGCCTACCGTTCGATGCCGCGGCTGTTCGTGCTGGCCGATGCGCTGCATCACGGCACCATGCAGGCCTGGGCGCTCGGCGCCACCGACACCATCTCGCGGCCGCTGCAGGCCGAGGCGATCCTGCAGCGCATCCGCGCCGCCTTCCCGGACACAGCCGTCTATGACGCGACCGATCGCGGCAAGACGCTCAACCGCGGCGTCGAGGCGGCGCACGCGGTGCTGAAGAAGATGTTCGAGAAGCTGCCGCTCGGCATTCCCTTGACCTTCGACGACATCATCGCCGCCGAGAACAAGATCCTGAAGGCGATCAAGCATTCCTCGCTGCGCGAGTGGCTCACCACCGTCGGCTGCCACCATGTCGGCAGCTACAGGCACTGCCTGTTCGTCACCGGCTTTGCGGTGTCCTTCGCCCAGCATCTCGGCATGCGCGAGGACGACCAGCGTCGCCTGACACGCGCGGCGCTGCTGCACGATGTCGGCAAGGCCTTCGTTCCGTCCGCGCTGCTCGACAAGGCGGGCAAGCTCACCGACGAGGAAATGGCCGAAGTCCGCCAGCATCCCCGCCGCGGCTATGACGCGCTCGCGGCGCAAGGCGGCTTCCCACCGGAGATGCTTGACGTCGTGCTGCATCACCACGAATTCCTCGACGGAAGCGGATATCCGAATGGCCTGTCGTCGAACCAGATCAGCGATATCGTGCGCCTGACGACGATCGTCGACATCTATGCAGCGCTCGTCGAGAAGCGCGCCTACCGCATGCCGTTCACCCACTCCCGCGCCTTCACGATGATGGAAGGCATGGGCGGCAAGCTCGACCAGCAACTGCTGCAGGCGTTCCGCCCGGTGGCGCTGGGATCGTTCTGAGGCGGCGGTCCGCCGCGTCACTCCACCATCTTCCGCAGCTCCGCCTTCGCCACCTTCTCCAGGGTCGAGCGCGGCATGTCGTCGACGAGCCTGATCTCGCGCGGCACCTTGAAGTCGGCAAGGCCCTTGCGGCAGGCCGCCATCACGCGGTCCTGCAGATCAGGCGGCGCACCCGCGACGCCGCCATGCGGGATGATGAAGACGACGGGCACCTCATCCAGCATCGGATGCTTCTTCGCCACCACCGCGGCCTCGCGCACGCCCGATACAATTGCGATGACCTGCTCGATCTCGGAGGCCGCGACGTTCTCGCCGCCGACCTTCAGCATGTCCTTGGCGCGGTCGCCGAACTTGATGAAGCCGTTGTCCAGCCGCGTGACGCGATCGCCGGTGAGGAAGAAGCCGTGCTCGTCAAAGCTCTCGCGCGTCGCCTTCTCGTTGTGAAGATATTCGGCGAACAGCGACAGGCCCGGGATTCCCTTGATCGCGAGATTGCCGGTGTCGCCGACCGCGGTCCGCCGGCCGTCATCGTCGGTGACGCGGATCTGATACTCGGGCGCGGCACGGCCGATCGACATCGGGATGTTGGGCTGATCGACCTCGCCGATGATGCCGTGGGTGATGGTCTCGGTCATGCCCCACCAGCCGATGATCTTGACGCCGAACGCGGCAAACGGCGGGGGCTCGTTCACCGCCGTGCCCCACAGGCGGAATTTGTGATCCCGCGGGATCTCCTGCTCGAGCAGCGCCTTCATGCAGAACGGAATGGTCGAGGTCCAGGTCGAGCCGTGCTCGCGCGCAACGTTCCAGAACCGGCTTGCGGAGAAGCGCGGCTGGATCACGCAGGTCGCCCCGACCCACAGCGTCGCCAGCATGGAATAGGCCAGCGCGTTGGTGTGGAACAGCGGCAGATAGGTCTGGTGCACGTCGCTTGCGTGAAGGTCCTCATGCGCAGCATTGATCTTGGCGCCCCACAGCGCGTTGGCGTGGGTCCACAGCACGGCCTTCGGCCGCGACGTCGTGCCGGAGGTGTACTGCACGCTGCATGGCGCGAGCGGATCGGTCTCGCGCTTCGGCCGATCGGCGCTGTCCGCGAAAAGTGACTTGAAACTGTCGCCGCGCGAGACGACCTGTGCCGGCGCGGCGCCCGCATCGTGCGAAATCACCGCCATCCAGCTGAGGTTGCGGCAGTTCTGCGCGACGACTTCCGCATAGGCCGGCTGCGTGATCGCGGCGACCGCGCCGCAATGATCGGAGAAATACTCCATCTCCGCCGGCGCCGAACGCGTGTTGGTGGTAACGGCGATGGCCCCGAGTTCAACGCAGGCAAACCAGGCCAGCAGCGCTTCGATGCAATTGTCCAGGTGAATGAGCACGTACTCGCCCGGCTTTACGCCCCGCCTCGCGAGCCCCGCGGCGAGTGCGCCGACCCGCTCGTGAAACTCGCCATAGCTCCAGTGTCGCGCCGGCGCATCGAACGGCGCCCAGATCAGGAACGGGTGGTCACGCCGCACTTCGGCGCGCATCCTCAGCAGCCAGGGTACGTCGAGCCCGTCGAACGGGCCCACGATACCGGCTGCGGTTTGTTGGATAGCCATGTGTCCTCCCGTGCAGCCTGCATCCTGATGGCGGCCGCTTATGGATTATTGCGTCTTCCTGCCATTGGACGGCGCGGGGCGCAAATGGAGGCGTCAATCCTCGTACGACGAAATTTCGATCAGGCTGCCATCCGGATCCCGGCAATAGACCGAGCGCAGCGTGCCGCGGGCGCCCTGCCTTGGAACGGGGCCTTCCTCGATTGCGACGCCGTGGGCCTTTAGATGCGCCACCACCTCGTCGGGCGTTGAGGAGGTGAGAAAGCATAGGTCCTCGCTGCCGGCAGTCTGGTGGTCGGCCGTGAACCACTCCACCTTGTCGGCGTCACGCGGCCGCACGTTGATCTTCTGCTGGCCAAATTGAAGCGAGGTCCGCGGCGCTTTGCCGCCACCGGGGTCGAATACCTTGACTTCCATCCCGAGGATCTTGCGATACCACTCGGCGGTCGCAGCGACGTCGACAACGTTGATGACGAGGTGATCGAGGGCCTGAACCTTCACCGGCATGCCTTATCCTTTCGTCACCGAGGACCTTGCGGACTTTCCGCAGCAGATGGGCTTTGTTACAACGCCGCCGACGCAGCTTTCAAGATATCAGGCTTCAAGAACAACACTGGGAGAACCCTTGAGATGATCACTCGCCGTACCGCGTTGGGCCTGCTCGCCGCGACTCCGCTTGCGGCCAGCCCGCTGTCGAAGGCTCTTGCAGCGGATTATCCGTCCCGACCGGTGAAGTTCGTGGTGGGTTATCCGCCCGGCGGCGCCACCGACATTTTGGCGCGGCTGATCGGCCAGCGCCTGTCGGAGCGGCTCGGCCAGCAATTCGTGGTCGAGAACAAGCCGGGTGCCGGCAACAATATCGGAACCGAATCCGTCGTGAACGCCGAACCCGACGGCTACACGGTGCTGCTGGTCAATCCGGCGAATTACATCAACGCGACGCTCTACGCCAATCTCAAATTCAACTTCATTCGTGACATCGCGCCGATCGCCGCGTTCCAGCGCGTGCCGAACGTGATGACCGTCAACAAGGATGTGCCGGCCAAAACCGTTGCCGAGTTCATCGAGTATGTGAAGGCTAATCCCGGCAAGGTGAACATGGCTTCGTCAGGCAATGGCACCTCGGTGCATCTGTCGGGCGAGATGTTCATGGCGATGACCGGCTGCAAGATGCAGCACGTGCCCTATCGCGGCGCCGCGCCCGCGATCACCGACATGCTCGGCGGCCAGGTGCAGGTGATCTTCGACAACATGCCCTCGATCATCCAGCATATCCGCTCCGGCTCGCTGCGGGCGCTCGGCGTGACCACGGCGCAGCGCTCGCCGCAACTGCCTGATGTGCCTGCGATCGGCGAGACCGTGAAGGACTACGAGGCGAGCGCGCTGTTCGGCATGGGCGCACCGAAGAACATGCCCAAGGACCTGATCGCCAAGCTCAACAACGAGGTCAACACGCTCATGAAGGAGCCCGAGATGACCAAGCGCCTGGTCGAGCTCGGCGGCGATCCGCTGGTGGAGGCGCCAGAGGCGTTCGGCAAGGACATCGAGGCCGAGACCGCCAAGTGGAAAAAGGTCGTCGAGTTCGCCGGCCTCAAGGTCGAGTAGCAGTCTCGTGATCGACACCACGAATGAAGCCCCGCCGAAAGGCGGGGCTTTTTTCTTGCGTGGTTCCCGATTGACAGGAGGGCCTCCGCGCCTATACTAAACCTTATGGTTAAGTATAAAGACGAGGCACTCGATCGCACCTTTGCGGCGCTGTCCGATCCGACGCGGCGGGCGTTGCTGGCGCGGCTTGTCGAGAACGAAAATCTGTCGGTAAGCGAGCTGGCGGCGCCGTTTCCGGTCTCGCTGCCGGCGATCATGAAGCATCTCGACGTGCTCACCGACGCGGGCCTGATCGTGCGCGAAAAGACCGGGCGCACCGTGTCCTGCCGGCTCACCGCGCAGCCGATGGAGCAGGCGATGAACTGGCTCAATCGCTACGCACAGTTCTGGTCCGAGAGCTTCGACCGACTTGCCGCCTTTGTGGAGGACAAACCATGGTCAACGCAGTCGCCAATGCAGCCGAACGGGCAGATGAAGGTCCAAGCCTCACGCTCACGCGCCGGCTCCGCGCGCGGCCGGAAAAAGTCTTCGCCGCCTGGACGCAAGCCGAACAACTAGTTCAATGGTTCGGGCCGCCGAACATGAAGCCGGCGACGCTGAACGCCGAGCTCGACGTTCGCGCCGGCGGTCGCTACCGCATCTCGTTCACCCGCGACGACGGTGAATATTTCGAAGCCGGGGGGATCTATCGCGAGGTCGTGCCGCATGAGCGGCTGGTTTTCACCTGGGCCTGGCACTCGACGCCGGAGCGCGAATCGCTGGTGACGATCACGTTGAAGCCCGACAACATCGGCACGTTGATGATCTTCCATCATGCCCAGTTCTTCGACGAGGCCGCGCGCGACAACCACCAGCGCGGCTGGAGTTCATTCTTTAATAAGCTCGATAGCTTCGTCGCCTGATCCCTGTCAGAGGAGGATATTATGCAGCAACATCAGATCGTCTCGCGCGAGCAATGGGTCGCAGCCCGCAAAGCCCATCTGACGCATGAGAAGGAATTTTCGCAGGCCCGCGAACGTCTGGCCGAGGAGCGCCGGGCCTTGCCCTGGGTGAAGGTCGACAAGAGTTATGTATTCGACGGGCCGAACGGCAAGGTGACGCTTGGCGATCTCTTCAAGGGGCGTCCGCAGCTCGTGGTCCAGCACGTGATGTTTGCGCCGGATTGGGAGGCCGCTTGCAAGAGCTGTTCGTTCTGGGTGGATGGCTTCGAGCGCATGGTGCCGCATTTGGTGGCGCGCGACACCACCATGGTCGCTATCTCGCTGGCACCTAGCGCAAAACTCGAGGCCTTCAAGAAGCGCATGGGCTGGACCTTCGACTGGGTCTCATCAGGCAACAGCGACTTCAATTACGATTACGAGGTCTCGTTCACGCGCGAGCAGATCGACCAGGGCGTGCCGAAATACAATTTCGGCACCACGCCGTTCTATGGCCCGGAGCTGCCCGGCATCAGCGTGTTCTTTCGCAACGAGGCCGGCGAGATCTTTCACACCTATTCCTGCTTTGCCCGCGGCCTCGACATGATGAACGCGGCTTACCAATATCTCGACCTCACTCCGCTCGGGCGTCACGAGGAAGGCCTGCCCTATCCGATGGACTGGGTGCGTTTGCGCGACCAGTATGAGCCGCAGGCGAAAGGCGCGTGCTGTCACGGGTGAGGGGGCTATTCGGTCTACACCAAAGGTGTCATCGCCCGGCTCGACCGGGCGATCCAGTACACCGAGACGGGAGTGACTGAAAACGAGAAGCCGCGGCGTACTGGATTCCCCGCTTTCGCGGGGAATGACAGCGAAGGGCGGCGTGGCGGTGTGCTTCAATCCGTCCTAGCTACTTCTTCGCGTCGGCCTCTTCCGCACCTTTGCACGAGATCAACATCGTGTAAGCCCGCGCGTTGCCGGCGATCTCGGGGGTCTTGAGCTCGCTCTTCGGTTCGGCCGTCTGGTACGGCACCACCGAATTATCGAGGAAGTCGCGCAGCGCGCCGGTCTTGATGGCGAAGTTGATGTTCTCAGGAATATCGCCGGTCAGCGCTGCAATGCGCAATCCGGGGATCTTTCCGGTGACAACGCCCACGATCTGGCCGCTGGTGTCGAACAACGGGCCGCCGCTGTTGCCGGGCTGCACCGGAGCGCTGATTTGCAGGAAACGCGTGTCGTTGCGCATGCCGCTGAGCGAGCCCACGATCCCGGTCGTCACGGTGAAGTCCGACGTCAGCAGGCCATGATAGGGAAAGCCGATGGCCACGACGGAATCGCCGGAGTGGAAGGAGCGATCGCGAATCCGGGCAAAGTCCTTGAATGTCGCCGTCGACGTGGGCTGCAACAAAGCCAGATCGTTGTTCGCATCGGCAGACACGACGCGCAACACCATCGCGGCTTCACCGGTGAGATTGCCCTTGAGCTCTGTGCAACCGTCGATCACGTGGTTGTTGGTGACGATGTGCCCGCTGGCGCTCACCACAAAGCCGGTGCCAAAGCCGCCGCTAGTCCTGGTCCCTTTGCCCGATTTGCTGGCTGGCGGCTGACCTTGCTTCTCTGCCGTGGCTGCCGGCTTCGCCGCGCCTTTGGTGAAGTCACCGGCCTTGTCGAGCCCATCGGCTTTCACCCTGGTCACGCAATTGGCCAATGCGGCGATCACCGGCCCGGTCGACCTTAGGTCAAAGTTCAGGACAGCGTGGCCGGCTGTCGCTACCATCAAGCTCGCCTTCTGAAATGTACGCACGACGTTGAGCGGCATGACGGCCGTGAGCATGTCGGGCCGGTACGCCGTGGCGAACAGCCTGGCTTGGTCCTTACCGTCAAAGGTCACGTCGATTGCGGCGTTCTCGCCCTTGTTGAAGTGATAGCTGGGACTTGCAAAGGCGAGCGACCATATGCCGGCGGCATTCTGGCTCACGACGAGGATGACGCCGTTCGCATAAGGCGCCGTCGCCGCGCAATGGGAGAAGGCGCCCGTCTCGTCGTTGCTGAAGGCGCCGCCGACCCAGCCGCCGACATTGGCGGTGCCAAATGGTCCCTTCGCGTGCGCTGTCCCAACAAGACACACCTGCAGCAGAGCTGCAGCGACGAACGACCTTAACCTCATGACTTCCCCCAGGGCACCTTGGCGGCATCTTAGCTGGGCCGACGGCCGAGACGCAACCGGCAGTTGTCCGCGGGCGCCACGCCCCGGGCGGTCGACTTCCGGCTTGCCTTTACTTTGTAACGCGGTATACTTTGCAATACAAAGTGACTGGGCAAGCCGGTCCGTGAGCGTGGGTGGAGCGGAGTTTTGGCATTGCCGATGCGCGATCTCGACAAGGCACTGGCCGACATCGTGGCGATCCGCAGCCAGATTGCGGCCGGTACGGCGTTCCGCGGTTACGGCCCGGCGACGATGGCTGCGACCGGCGCCGTCGCGCTTGTCACCGCCATCCTGCAATTCTGGTTGATCGGCGATCCCACGAGCGAGCCGCTCGGCTTCTTTCTCGGCTGGTTCGCGGCGGCGACGCTGTCCGGCCTGATGATCTGGACCGAGATGCGTGCGCGTTCGCGTCGTCATCATTCCGGCCTCGCCGACGCGATGATTCATCAGGCGATCGAGCAGTTCCTGCCCGCGGGCGTCGCCGGCGTCCTGCTTGCGGTCGTGATGTGGAAGTTCGCTTCCGAGGCGCTGTGGCTGCTGCCGGGGCTGTGGCAGATCCTGGTGTCGCTCGGCATTTTCGCCTCCGTTCGCTCGCTGCCGCGCAGCGTGGCGTTCGCCGGAGCCTGGTACTTCATGTCCGGCTTCGCCGTGGTCGTGCTGGCGAGCCGGACTCACATGTTGTCGCCCTGGACGATGGGGCTGCCTTTCGTGATCGGCCAGTCGGTGATGGCGGCCATTCTGTATTTCGCGTCCGGAGACAATGATGTCGAAGACTGACAGCGCGCCTTTTTCTTACGAAGGCCTCGACCGTGTGATCCACGAGAAGGCGAGACTCGGGCTGCTGACGTCGCTGATGGCTCACCCGAAGGGACTTGCGTTCGCCGATCTGAAGCAGCTCTGCGGTCTCACCGACGGCAATCTCAGCCGGCACCTCGCCGTGCTCCAGGACGCCGGCCTCGTCGAGGTGACCAAGGGTTATGAAGGCAATCGCCCGCACACGACCTGCCGTCTGACCAAGAGCGGCCGCCGGCGCTTCCTCGATTATCTCGCCGTGCTCGAACGCCTCGTGCGCGACGCCGCCAAGGCCGCCGGCCGCGAGGCGCCGCCGCTCGGCCGTCTCGGCATTCTCCCGACCTGATCGTCCCCCTTTTTTGACTGGAGACTTTGCGATGCAAAGTGACGTCACGTCCCACAACGAGAAGCTTCATGTCGGCATCATCATGGACGGCAACGGGCGATGGGCGACCCGGCGCGGCCTGTCGCGCGTCCGCGGCCACGAGGCCGGCGTCGAGACGATCCGCCGCATCGTCGAGGCCGCGCCCAAGCAGGGCATCGGCACGCTGACGCTCTATGCGTTCTCGACCGACAATTGGCGCCGGCCCAAGGCCGAGGTCGCAGCACTGATGACGCTGCTGCGCTTCTATCTCGCCAATGAAGTGCAGAGCCTGGTGAAAAACGGCGTGCGGCTCAACGTGATCGGCCGTCGCGATCGCCTGCCTGATGGTATCGCCAGCGCCATCGCGCGCGCTGAGGACGCCACCGCAAACGGCAGCACGCTGCATCTGCGGATCGCGGTCGACTATTCGGCGCGCGAGGCCATCCTCAACGCCGCGGCCAAGGCGGCCGCGCTGACCAGCCTCACCCGCGAAGCCTTCTCGCAACTCGTCACCGGCGAGGCCGGCTTGCGCGACGTCGATCTCATCATCCGCACCTCTGGCGAAAAGCGGTTGTCGGACTTCCTGCTCTGGGAGGGCGCCTATGCCGAGCTGCATTTCACAGAGCGGATGTGGCCCGAATTCGACGCGGGCGATCTCGCCGCGGCGTTGGCCTCCTTCCACGGCCGCGAACGCCGCTTCGGTGGCCTCCAGGCCATCATGCCCGAGGAGGTGCCGTCGCTCTCGCGGGCGTAAGGCTGGCTAGGTCGCATGACAGCGGCCCGTGTGTGACGCCTGGCACAGGGCAACGGCAGTTCGTTTCCGACCGCAAGATTGGCGGTCGTGTCCAAGCGGCAGGAGCGCGGCCTCGGTTAAGTGTTCGGTCATTGCAACCTGCCGAGGCCTCGCGCATGTCACAGCTATTTTCAGATACCGTTGTCGGGTCGAACCAAACGAAGGGCACTGTCTGCATCAGAGCCGCCAATGCGTGTGACGTGGAAAGTCTCTCGATCTATTTCACGGGTCTTTCCGCGACAAGCCGTAACAAGCGCTTCATGGGCGCGCGAGCAGACGTCGCATTGCTTGCGGCTGAATGCGTCGCCAAGGTCAGCCATCCCGATCACTTCACCCTGCTCGCCGAACTCAGGCAGGAGGAGGGCCAGAGCACGATCATCGGCGAAACGCGATACGCCTACGATGCGGCTGCGCGGTACGGTGATTTCGCCATCTCCGTTGCCGACGTGTTTCAGCGCAAAGGCGTCGGCCTGCAAATGATGAATGCGATGGAACGGCATGCGAGCGATCGAGGTCACGAGATGATCGCGGCGGAGACTGCGCGGGCGAACGCCGAGATGCGCGGCCTCGCAAAAAAGGCCGGCTTCGAGGATACCGGGCGCGGCGACTGGCAGTCGGTCCACCTCGCCAAGCGCCTGGCGCGATAGCCTTCCGCGCGTTGCCGGGTGGCACGGATCGTGCTCTAGTATCGCCTGACATCCCCAGCAATGGGAGCTTTTGGCGATGCGCGCAGTTCTGGATCATTGCACCGGCGGCACCGAGCGGCAGGTTCCGGCCGGCACGACTGTCATCAGCGAGGGCGGCGCCAGCAGCGGTCACCTTTACGTCTTGATGCAGGGCAGGCTCGATGTGCTCAAGAGCGACATGGTGGTCGCCACCATCGCCGAGCCCGGCGCGGTGTTCGGCGAGATGTCCGTGCTGCTCGGGTTGCCACATACGGCAACGGTGCGCGCCAGCTCGGATTCGGTGATTTACGAGTTCGAAGATGCAGCGTCGTTCCTCGTCCAGCGGCCGGAGGTGGCGCTGATGCTCGCGCGCACGCTGGCGCAGCGGCTCAACGTCGCCAACACTTATCTCGCCGATCTCAAGCGGCAATATGCCGGCCACGGCACCCATCTCGCCATGGTCGGTGAGGTGCTCCAGAGCATGATCAACCTGCCGCCGCTCGAGGTCTCGCCAGGCTCGGATCGGCAATCCGACCCAAGGATGTGAGCCAGTCCGGCGGCTCCTCGATGTAAGACGCGGGCCGTTTCAGCGGCGCGTCGAGATCGATCCATTGCGTCTCACCTGCCGCCAGCCAGAACGCCTTGTCGGCATCGAGATCCAGCACGATATGCGTCGGCGGTCGTCCCGGTTGTTTTCCTGCGTTGAACACCCAGGTCTGGCCCAGCCGATCGAACCAGGAGCCGTCCCTGATGAAGGGCGATTGATGCACATGGCCGGAAATGACCATCGATGGCTGATACTGCATGACCCACTGCACCAACTCGACATCACCGAAGAAGCGCTTGCCGCCCCAGCTTGTCGGCGAATTGGCCGGCGGCGCGTGATGCGCCCAGATCCAGCGTCGTGGATGGTTGAGCGAGGCGTCGCGCAGCTGGTCGGCGATGCGCTGCTTGACCAGCGGCCCGTCCCACCATGGGCACACCGTGAAGAGCGTGTCGCCGATGGTCAGATTGTCGCCGTCGCAAGCGATGCCAAGTTCGCGCACCTCAGAGATCCAGCGCGAGATCTTCTCGCCCTCCGCATTGCGCTCGTCGAGATCGTGATTGCCGGAGCAAAGGATCACGCGAGTCTGCGCCGCGATCAGTGCGAGGTACTTCTTCACCACCACGATCTGCGCGCGGAAATCCACCATCGAGCCGATGTCCAGCGCATCGCCCGCGAAGATCACCAGATCGAATTGCGGCGCGGCGCTGACCAGCCAGTCGAGCTGCGGCAGCGAGTAGTGCAGATCGGCCACGACCAGGCAGCGCATTGAGAGTCCGTCGGTAAGAGAATGAAAATATCCGCGAATTCCAAAATCTTGTGAAGCAAGAAGTAGACCAGCATCGCTGTCGCCGATCCAGGCAAGCAGGAAGCATGCTGCGGCGGCCGGCGGCGCGCAAGCGCAGGTCCGGTTTGCGGGTCTGGACCGGATCGCGGAATTCTGCTGTCGTGGCGTGCCTTCAACCCCGGGTGATCGCATGCCCTCCTTCAAGTCCATTCGCGCCCGCGCCGAGAAGCGCAAAGGTGGGCCCAAGGCGCTCGAAAAGCTGATGCCCGACAAGCCGGACTTGAAGCGTCTGGCAAAACTCGGCGACGACCGCATCCTTGCCGAGATGACGAAGCGAGTGTTTTGCGCCGGCTTTGCCTGGAGCGTGATCGACGCGAAATGGGACGGCTTTGAAGACGCCTTTCTGCGCTTCCAGCCGGCCAAGCTCAGCTTTCAGCCGGAAGATTTTTGGGAAGGCCTGCTGCGTGATGCGCGGATCGTGCGCAACGGCGCCAAGATCATGTCGGTGCGCGACAATGCCGCTTTCGTCCAGGAGATTGCCAAGGAGCACGGCAGCTTCGGCAAGTTTCTGGCGAAATGGCCGCCGTCCAACGAGATCGGCTTGCTCGATCTCCTGGCCAAGCGCGGCAGCCGGTTAGGCGGCAACACCGGCCAGATGCTGCTGCGCTTCGTCGGCTGGGACGGTTTCGTCACATCGAAGGACGTGGTCGCCTGCCTGCGCGATGCCGGCCTCGACATCGCCGAAGAGGTCAAGTCCAAGGGCGATCTCGCCAAGGTGCAGGCGCAGTTCAATGCCTGGGCGGAGGAGACGGGCCTGCCCTACACCCATCTGTCGCGCATCTGCGCGCTTTCGGTCGGCGAGAATAGAAGCGAGTAGCAGGCGGTTGGCGTCCTGCCGCCTCGAACCGTGGACACCGTGTGGCGATCCCGCGCCATTGGTGCGGCAGATGCAACGCGCGATCACGAAATGCATCGTGCAGGAACATTTGTGCGCAGCACCCGTTCGGAAGCTTGAGCCAGGCGATACACGGGAACACGCGCTCCGGCCAAAACCTGGTTCAAGCCACGAAACTCGAACGATAGAACGGAGCAGCTCATGAAGCTCACGTCCGAACAGGTGAAGCAGACCATCAACCAGCTCGGCGCCCAGGTGCTGCCCGACGAGCATCCCGCCATGCCCCAGCTCAACAGCATGTTCGGCGAACACACGTTCTTCGTCGACGAGATGGGCTTGAAGGTCCTCGAGCCGACGCCGTCGCTCAATGCGGAACGACAGACAGGTGAAGTCGTCAGCCTCGCCGACTGGAGCGATGCCGATCTGACGCGGCTGATGGCGCACGAGCCCGAGCCGACCGGCGTGATCGTCGTGTTCGAGCATGTGAGGCACTGACACGGGACACACAAGCAGCCACCCTTCGCGGTGCCGAAGGGTGGTTGGAGACGGGTGGTTGGATCAGGCGTATGATTTATCGCTGATAGATCCGGTCGCCGTCATCACGACGTCGGACAGGACGCTGCCGGGACGGGCGGCGTCGACCCGCTCGTGATGGTCGGGACGAAGTTCGTCTGGCGCGGGTACAGATAGTAGCTGTCGCTGAGCATGACGGTGCCGCTGATCGTGTAGCCGAGATTCGGCGTGTAGGCATAAGTTGCCTCACCGAGGATGAGCCCGCTGTTGGTCGGCACTCCGGTCAGGGATGTCGGCAGGTTGACGGTGGTCCCGGCGGTTCTTGCGGTGCCGTTAAGCGACTGGCTCCAGATCACTTTGGCCGTAACGTGGTCGCCGGTCGGCTGCACCTCCGTGAGGGTCACGACCGCCTTGGTGATGTCGTACGGGGAGAGGACTTTCGACGAGGCGCTGAGAATGCCGGTGACATCGCTGGTGGTCACGCACTTATTCTGCGACAGGATGTCGGCAATGGTGTGTACTGTGGCCGTGACCTTGACGTTGATCGAGAGGGCGTTGCCGAGTTCGACGCCGCCCATGCACAGCAGCAGCATGAACGGCAGCACGATGGCAAACTCGATGGCTGCCACGGCATCTTCGTTGGCTCGAAACCGCCTCAGGCGCACGGGCAAGCGGGTCATTGATAGGGCTCATTCTGGAAAGCGGCGGTCGCCGTGATCTGACGATTGCCGTTCGGCAGGTTTGCCAGGGTGAAGCCGAGCGGCCCCCCGAAGACCGGCCATTGGTAGATTACCTCCAGGACGACCTTGTCTGAAGGACCGCCCGGACTGTAGGGCCAGTTGTTGGAGACAGTGCCGTCGGCATTGAACGTCAATGTCGGTGAAGCCGCGCTCATCGCCGACCAGCTGCTCCCGGACTGGAGGCTGATCATCAGATTGCTGCAGTTGAAGATGATGCGGACCTGCGAGCAGACCAGGGTCGAAAACTGCGTCTGCGTCATCCCGGCCGTCTGCACTTGTCCGGTCATGACCTGCCGGGCGGACTGCTGCACGACCTGCTGAAGCAATTGCTGGCCGAAGAAAACCAGGAAGATCTGGATAATTCCGACCAGCAACGCGATGAATATCGGCGCGACCAAGGCGAACTCGACGGCGTTCGCGCCGTTCTCGTCGTTGCGGAACGCCGCGAGCGTCCTGTGAAGGCGTCGCTTTCCGGATACCGCTCGCAGCTCGGGCATGACGCTCGCTCAGTTGGTCAGGTGAGGGGCCGTTTCCACGACCAACAGGAACAATTGCCTGAGCGCCGCGGAAATGTCGCCGCCCGACTGTACGTCGTAGAACAAGCCGGGCGATGCGCAGGATTTCAGGTTCTGCGCGATCTGTCCGGCTGACGAGGAAGGATTATTGAATGTCGCGATATAGGAATTGTACCAGCCATTGCTCGTGAGCGGCAGGTACTCGGTATAGAGCACCGCGATACGAATTCCCCGGTTCTTGATCGTCGTGCAGTTCGTGGTGTTGACCGGTTGCTGACACCGAAAATTGGAGCCGGTGGCAATCGGCGTTCCGCTACAGGACGAGCTCATCGATACGATCTTGTCGTCAACGCCGTCGGTCACGAGGAACACCACTTCCTGAGGCGTGTCTCCGGTCTGGTTGGATCCCCCGCCGGGTGCGGGCATGATCGCATTGACGCTTGAGAGCGCGTTCTCGATGTCGGTGCCATAGTCGGTGCTGATGGCGCATCCCGAGACCACGCAGTTCTGATGGTCGACGGTGACAAGCGAAATATTGTTGGCGGCCTGGGTCGCGGCCGTCGACAGGTCGGAGGATGGCAGCCCCGACGGCGCATAGATCGTGTTGAAGCCGTAGTCGAACGTGTAGATCGCGGCCTTGTAGGTGTTGTTCTGCGTCGCCTCGGTCTGTTGCGCCGTGGTCATCAGGCTTGCGGTCGCCTGGGCCACGAGGTCGATACGCAGCGTGATGTTCTTGGTGCGTGCGATGCTGAGGTTGTCCTTGGTCGACGCGTTCGCGCCGGAGTCCTTCTCGGGATGCGACTCGTGACAGGCGAACGCGCAGTTCCTCGAGCCGGAGGGCTGGCTAGCGGTCGCGGTGATCATGTTGGTAATATCGGTCGACGTCGCTGCGATGCCCATCGACGGCGAGTCGTCCAGCAGAAGATAGAAGTTGATGTTGGGCGCGCCCGAAGCGCTGGCCGTCGCTGAGCCCTTGATCGGCCACACGGGGGCGCCGAGCAGGGTCGGGAAGGCGTTGCTGGAGTTTGCGGTGTAAGTGACGGTCGCGGTGCGCACCAGGCCGGTATTGCCGACATTGACCGTCAGCGCGGGACTCCCTGACAGGCCGCCGGCGATCGCGTTTGCCGTCGCATTGAAGATGTTCGTGGCGGTCGTCTGCGCGACCGTCGTGCTCTGCGCCATCATCGACGGCGTCACCGCCGCGATCGCGGCGGCATCGGCTGCGGCGTCCAGCTGCGATTGCCGGCGCTGGGCCTGCGTGTAATCGAGCGTCATGCCCAGTAGATAGACGGTCGGGAACAGCAGGATCGCGAATATGACGGCAACGTTGGCCTTGCGATCCCTGATAAAACGACAAAGCGAGGCGCGCAGCATGACCTTCATCCTAATCGCCGTTAACCACGGCACAGGCAATTCCCCGTCAGTTCAGGTATCGCTTGCCGGAAGCGGGCGGATCGAAAAGCCTCCGCCTGTCTCTCGGCAGGGGGAACTTTGAAGGCTGGCTGTTTAAGTAATACTTACTTGCACCGCGCGAACATGGAGTGCCCGATGTCGCCAATGTCAGATTGAAGCGACGCAATTAACCGGCCGTAAAGACGT
The DNA here is from genome assembly GCF_022012435.1 of Bradyrhizobium zhengyangense. GTDB lineage: Bacteria > Pseudomonadota > Alphaproteobacteria > Rhizobiales > Xanthobacteraceae > Bradyrhizobium > Bradyrhizobium zhengyangense. Next base: position 76,108 of record NZ_JAKLUA010000006.1, on the reverse strand, counting down.
CACCGCAAAACGGCGGTAATGAAGGCCGGGGGCCGCGGATGCCTGCGGCCTTGTCGGCCATTGGCGTATCACGGCCGAAAGGCCAGACGCTGAAATCAGCGGAACGGAACGTCGTGAGATCAAGTCCCGCGCGGGTGTTGCAGTCGGAATAAATGCGCCGCCGCGATGTTTTGACTGAGTTGGCGTCAGCCAGAACGGCACGGGATGACCTTTAGCGGCTCAGCCGGCGAGATCGAAGGCACGAGGCATTTTGCCTCACGTCGCGCCGTGCTTGGCTGGGCGGCATCCGCCGCTATGCTGACATTCTCGCGGCCGGTATTGGCTCAGGATCCGCCGAAAGCTCCGGGGGAGGTGGATCTACTGGCGTCGATGGTCCAGAAGCTTGGAGAGCCGGAGCACGCAAGCAGGATCAGCCCCGAGGAGGCCGCGCGCTATGCGGACCGCGTGCCGCAGGCCTTGATCCGCTTCTGGCTCGAGCATGGGCGTGGGGCCTATTTTGACGGATTGTACTGGCTCTGCGATCCCGCGCCGTTCGACGCCGTGCTCGACCTCATCTTCAGGGATGATGACGAGTTCAACCCGTCGGATATGACGGTGATTGCCTATACGGCATTTGGTTATCTGAAAGTATGGCACCGGCGTCGGCGCCAGATGAGTGTTTCACTCCTGCTCTCCTCGGTGTTCAACCCGCCAGCGAGTTCGTGGCACGACCGTGTCACAGGTCAGCCGTTCTCCGAGGACTACAGCGTGTCCGCTTTTGCGAGTACCAGGAAATCGGAATCTGATCGGGACGACCTCGAACTTCTTGCTGCTGCCGCAGCCCGGTACGGCGCCCTCGAACCGGGCGAGGTCTACGGCTTCTTTCCTGCGCTGCAATTGGGCGGGGCCTACGCGGTCGAGAATCTCAAACGCGTGAGAGCTGCCGAGCATTTTCAGATCCTTGCGCAAATCGATCGTTTCAAGCTGACGCGTCTGACGCCACCCGATCAGCCGGGCTATCCCTATGGCCACGTCGAGTTCGTGCGCTACATCGGACAACGGGACAAGCTGTAGGCGCCCGCCGGGCGGCAGTAGCCCCGTTCGCGCGCATTCTGGCTACCGCATCTGGCGCAAGGCGGCGGGTTCTGGAGTAGACGGTCTTCCACCGAGATGGCGCACCCGACACGATTCGAACGTGTGACCTTTGCCTTCGGAGGGCAACGCTCTATCCAGCTGAGCTACGGGTGCAGCGAGGCCTCATTTAGCCTAATGGCGAGGGGCGGGCAACCGGTCCACCGCGGCAATATCAGCGCTTTAGGCCGATTTGCGTGGAGCGGCGGCAGGAACTTGACCGCTAACTGGCCCATTATCGCTGCCGAGAGCCGCAAATTCGGCCAGCACCCGCTCGGAGCAGACCACACGGTTGCGGCCGAGTCGCTTGGCGGCATAGAGGGCTTGATCGGCCGCACCGAGCAGGCCGTTGGGGGCGTCATCGGCCTCGCCGGGGATATGGCAGGCGACGCCGACACTGAGGGTCACATGGTCGCCGGCGCCATGGGCGCCATGGGCGATCTGCAAGGCCATCACGGCCCGGCGAATCTCCTCGGCGATGGCGCAGGCATCGTCGCGGCTCATTTCCGGCAGGATCAGCGCAAATTCCTCGCCACCGTACCGGCCGGCGAGGTCGAGCGGACGCACCGCGTGGCGGCTGACCACGCGCGCGATCGCGCGCAGGCACTCGTCGCCGGTCTGGTGGCCGTGCTCGTCATTGAACAGCTTGAAATGATCGACGTCGACGAACAGTAGCGCCAGCGGCTTCTGCGTCCGCTGCGCGCGCGCCCATTCGCTCATCAGCATCTGGTCGAACGAGCGACGGTTCGACAGGCCCGTCAGCCCGTCCTTGGTGGCGAGCTCCTTCAGCGCCATTTCGGCGCGCTTCTGGTCGGTGAGGTCGCGCAGCGTCTCCACCACGGCGATCAGATTGCCCGCCTCGTCATGGATCGGACCGGCGTCGATCGCGAGATAGAGCTGGCTACCGAGCTTCGGCATCACGCACCAGTTTTCCGCGGAAAAGCCAAGCCCGTTATGGCCGCGCGCGGCATATTCCGAATAGAACTCCGGCAGCTGCTCGGGCTGGTCGAGCGCAACCAGATCGGCAAGGCAAGGGCGCTTGGCCTCGTAGAAGGCCTGCCAATGCTTGTTGGTGCCGATCACCTCGGAGGCGGCAACGCCGGTCAGCCGTTCGCAGGCCTTGTTCCAGATCACGACACGTCGTTTCGGATCGATCACGAAGGTCGGCACCACCAGATGCTGCATCAGCCGCACTGCGTAGGAATCGGCGACATCGACGGTCTTCGCGGGAGTATTGCCGAGCTTTGCCATCTCAGGCCACCGCCGCTACAGGAATGGCATCGCCAGGGCCGAACAGCTCGCGGACCTCGGCCGCCGGCTTCGGTCTGCTGAACAAATAGCCCTGCATCTCCGTGCAGCCGAGGGCACGCAGCATCTCACGCTGGGCCTCGGTCTCGACGCCTTCGGCGACCGTGGTCATGTCGCTGGCGGAGGCGATGTTCACCACCGCCTGCACGATAACAGGCGCGCCGCCGGCGTCGGCGATGTCGGCGACGAAGCAGCGGTCGATCTTGATCTTGTCGAACGGGAATCGCTTCAGATAGCTCAGCGAGGAATAGCCCGTGCCGAAATCGTCGAGCGCGATGCGCACGCCGATCGAGCGGAGCTGATGAAGGATCGAGAGCGCCGCCTCGTCGTCGCGGATCAGCACAGCCTCGGTGATCTCGAGCTCCAGCCGGCGCGGCTCCAGCCCGGAGGCGGCAAGTGCGCCGGCAATCCGCAGCGCCAGCGTATCGCATTTGAGCTGCACGGGCGAGACGTTGACGGCGAGGCGGATATGGGCGGGCCAGGTCGCGGCCTCGTTGCAGGCCGTGCGCAGCACCCAGTCGCCCAGCTCGTTGATCAGGCCGGTATCCTCGGCGATCGGAATGAATTCGGCGGGCGAGACCATGCCGCGTTCGGGATGGCGCCAACGCAGCAGCGCCTCGCAGCCGGAGACCTTGCCCGAGTGCAGATTGACCAGCGGCTGGTAGTGGATCTCGAAGCCGCCATTGACCAGCGCCTGCCGCAGATCCTGCTCCAGCGAGAGGCGGGCCTTGGCGCTCGCATCCATCTCCGGCACGAAGAAGCGGTAAGTGCGCCGCCCTTCCGCCTTGGCGCCATACATCGCAAGGTCCGCGTTCTTGATGAGCTGGTCGAGATCGGCACCGTCCTGCGGTGCCAGCGCGATGCCGATGCTGGCGTCCGTGGAGAGCTGGTGGCCGAGGCAATGATAGGGGCGGCGGATCGCTTCGTGGATCTCAGTCACGAAGGCCAGTACGTCGGTAGAGGATTCGATACCCGTCTGGATCACGGCGAACTCGTCGCCCCCGAGCCGCGCGATCAGATCGCCTGGCCTCAGACAGGCGCGGATGCGGCCCGCGATCGCCATCAACAGCTCGTCGCCGACATGGTGGCCGAGCGAATCGTTGATGCCCTTGAATTCGTCGACGTCGATATAGAGCAGCGCGAACTGGGCGCCGCCGGCGACCTTCTCCAGCTCGCGCTCGATCTGCTCGCGGAACAGCGCGCGGTTGGGCAGGCCGGTCAGCGCGTCATAATGCGCCATATGCGCGATCTTCTCGGCGGCGTTGCGCTGTTCGGTGACATCCTCGATGACGTTGATGATGTAGCGCGGGTCACCGGCCTTGTCGCAGATGCCGATGCGCTTCGAAATGGTATGGCGCTGGCCGTCGGTCGGAGTTTTCCAGCTCTGCTCTCTTTGCAGCAGCCGTTCCGGTGATTGCAGCACGGCGTCATCGTCGCGCGTGACGACGTCGGCGTCCGCTTCGGGCAAAATATCGGCCGCCGTCTTGCCGACGATCGTCTTGCCGCCTTCCCCGAAAATGTCCTCGGCTATCCGGTTGACCAGGAGGTAGCGCCGCGTGTGGGCGTCTTTCACCGTGATCTGCGAGGGAATGTGGTCGATGATCTCGCGGAGAAAGGTGTAGTTGCGGTCGCGCTCCTGCTCCAGATTGCGACGCTCGGTGATCTCCTCGATCGTGGCAACCCATCCGCCTTGCGCGAGCGGCGTGTTGATGACCTGGAAAGCGCGCCCGTTGGGCAATTGATGCTGTTTGGTGGCGACCTTGCCTTCGGCGACGCCCCTGAAGACCTCGGCGCAGAACTCTTCGACGTTGCCGCTGAACGCGTTGCGCTCCTTGCGGTGGTACATCGCCTGGTGGATGTGGCAGCCGGGCTTGATGACGTCGTGGGAGAGACCGAACATGTCGGCATAGCGGCGATTGCAGGTGACGATATAGCCGTCAGCGTCGTACAGGATCAGCCCTTGCGACATGTTGTTGAGGGCGGTGTCGAGCCGCAGCCGTTCCGCTTCCAGCCGCTTCTGAGCCTCGCGGTTCTGCCTGATGATCTGGCGGATGATCATGAACAGGATCAGCGCGATCACCGCCGCCGACAGCGTCGCGGTGGTGACCATGAAGCCGGTCTGCTGTCGCCAGTCGGCCAGCGCGGACGACATCGTGTTGGTGGCGACGATGACAAGCGGAAAATGGGTCAGCGATGCCGCGGAACCGAGTTTATCGGTGCCGTCGACCGGGCTCTTGACGCGAAGTGTGTGCTGACCGCCGAAGGTCAGCACCTTCTGCATCAGAGGCGCGCTCTTGTAGCTTCTGCCGATCATCGATTCGACGTTGGGGTAGCGCGCCAGCATCACGCCTTCGCGGTCGAACAGCGAGATGGCGGCGCCCTCGGCCAGCGCGACCGAGGCGAAATAGCGTTGATAGCTGTCGGGATCGATCCGCCTCACCAGCGCGCCGACGAAAGTGCCGTCCGGCAGGCTCAGCCGCCGCGCCACGACCGTCGTCCATTTGCCGATCAGAAAGCTGCGCACGGATTCCAGCAGCACCGGCTCCGACATCGGATTGGTCTTGAAGGTCTGGAAGTAGGCGCGCGAGGAGATGTTGATCTTGGGCAGCGGCTGCGCACGTGACCAGGAGATGATCTCTCCGTCAGCGTCGTAGATCGCGATGTCGCCGAGATAGGAGACGGCGCCAATCTTGCTCCGCAGCATCCTGTTCGCTTCGGGTCCGGACATGCGCTCGCGGAACGTCTGCGGCGAAGTGATCTCAGGTAGATGCATCTGCCCGATCAAATCGGCTGCGACGACGTCGGAATCTTCAAACTGCTGATCGAAGTGCCGCGCAATCAGCTGCACGGTGTTTTCCAGCTCGCGCTCGCGGTTGGCCAGCGTGCGCTCGCGAAACTCGCCGACGGCCATCGCGGTCACGGCGAAGATGCCGGCGACCAGCAGCATGCCTGAGAGTGTCAACCACAGCACGGGGCCGCGCCGCATGGCGGCGTCCCAGCCGCCTTTCGCGGCCCGGAACATTGCAGCTGCCATCCCTGACAAAAACTGGCGCATCCCTCTCCCCTGGAGGAGCAGAAATACCATCGACAGATGGCGCAATGCTTAGGAAAGCCGGTTACCCATGGCTTAAACCGGTTGCGGATTTCTACGGATATCCAGCAGAGGCGAACCGCTTAGCGTTGCCCCGGTTGCGCCGCGTCTGCGAAGGACGCTGCGCCGCATCGTTACCGGAAGCCTAATGCGAGGCGCCCGCATTCTTCTCGCCACGGCCGTTACGCAGCCGTCCGACCACGCCGGTCGGGAAGAAATACACGCTGGCAATGAAGAGCAGCCCGAGCCAGAGCAGCCAGCGGTCCGGGTGCAGCAGCCCCGGCAGCAGTGGCAGGCCGGCTTCGCCCGCGGCCTTGGAGGCGACGCCCATGAGGGATTGCAGATAATTCTGGGCGAGGATGAAGATCGTGGCGCCGATGATCGCGCCGTAGATCGTGCCCATGCCGCCGATCACCACCATCAGGAGAATGTCCAGCATGATGGAGAAACTGAGCGAGGTGTCCGGGCCGGCATAGCGCAGCCATAGCGCGTTCAGGATGCCGGCGCTGGCGGCGACGAGGGCCGCAAGGCAGTTGGCGTAGGTCAGATGGAACACGGTGCGGAAGCCCAGCGCCTCGGCGCGGAATCGGTTCTCGCGGATCGCCTGCAGCACGCGGCCGAACGGGGAGTTCACCACGCGCAGCAAAGCGAGGATCATCAGGGCCGAGATCGCGAACACCAGATAGAAGGTCAGGATGCGGCCGTTGACCTCGAAGCCGAACAGGTTTTTGGAGATCAGCACCGTGCCGGGGCGCAGCAGCTCCGGCAGCTGGAAGCTGCGCCCGTCCTCACCGCCCGTGAGCCATGACAATTGCGAGGCCAGGACCTGGAAGGCGGAGGCGACAGCGAGTGTGATCATCGCAAAGAAAATCGCGGCCACCCGCAACGAGAACAGGCCGATCGCAAGCGCAAGCAGCGCGGCCAGCGGCAGTCCGACGACTATGCCGGTTGCAACCGCAGCCCAGTTCGGACCTATGCCATACAGCGCGATCGCGATCGCGTAGCTGCCGATGCCGTAGAACATGGTGTGCGCGAACGACACCGTGCCGGTGTAGCCGAGCAGCAAATCGTAGGACGCCACCAAGGCGGCAAAGACGCAGATCTTGGCCGCGACGTTCAGCGCCTTTGCTCCCGGAAACAGGAACGGCGTCGCCGCCAGCGCCAGGATGATGACGACGAGAATGAGCGTGAGCACGCGGCTCCGCGGCGGATCGCCCGAGAGAAGCATCATCGGCTGGTCACCGCATAGAGGCCGCGCGGCCGCCACATCAGAACGGCGACCATCAGCAGGATGTTGGAGACGAGGGCGAGTTTTGGCACCAGGAAGCCGCCGTAGTTGGCGACCATCGCCACCAGGAGCGCGCCGATGAAGCAGCCGCCGATCGAGCCGAGGCCGCCGATGATGACGACGACGAAAATCAGGACGGTGAGCTCGTCGCTCATCGAGGCATGGACCTGCTCGCGATAGAGCGCCCACATCACGCCGCCGAGGCCGGCGAGCGCCGATCCCGTCATAAACACGCCGAGGAACAGGCGGCGGATGCGATAGCCGAGCGCCTCGACCATCTCGCGGTTCTCGACGCCGGCGCGGATCAGGAGCCCGAGCTTGGTGCGGTTGAGCACGAGCTGGATCGCGATGAAGACGGCCAGGCCAATCAGCATCGCCAGCACGCGGTATTTGGCGATCGCAACGTCGCCGAGGATGAAGGAGCCGCGTAAAGAGGCCGGCAGCGGCATCGGAATGATCTGCGGTCCCCACAGCGCATAAAGCGTCTGCTCGGCAACGATGAGGCCGCCCGTCGTCATCAGGATCTGCTTCAGATGCTGACCGTACACAGGAAGGATCAACACGCGCTCGACGACCAGGCCGAGCGCACCTGATACCGCCATCGACAGCAGCGCCGCCGGGGCCAGCACTGCGAGGTTGACCCAGAGCGAATCCGCCTGCACGGAGGCCGCGAACGGCGCGAACACAAGGGTTGCGACATAGGCGCCGACCGCGATGAAGGCGCCATGGCCGAAATTGAGCACGTCCATCAGGCCGAACACCAGCGTCAGGCCCGAGGCCATGATGAAGATCATCATGCCCATGGCGAGGCTTGCCGCGGTCAGCGTCAGCCAGGTCGAGGGCGAGCCGACCAGCGGAATCATGATCAGCGCGAGCGCGATCGGCAGCAGGATCGGCGCAAGGTCGCGCTTCGGCTTCGGCAGCGGATCTGACGCGGCAAGGTCTGTCACTGATGTGCCTCCAGGCTCAGGCCGAGCAACCGTTCCTGCAGCGGCACGTCGGCGGCCAGCGCCGCCATCTCACCGCGATGGACGATGGTGCCGTTGTCCATCACCAGCACGCTGTCGCCGAGTTCGCGGGCTGCAAAGAAATTCTGCTCGACGAGGAGAATGGTCGCGCCCTTGCGCTTGATCTCCTTCAGGCATTCGATCAGCGCCATCACGATGGCGGGCGCCAGACCCTTGGTGGGCTCGTCGATCAAGAGCAGCTTGCGCGGCTCGATGATGGCGCGCGCGATCGACAACATCTGCTTCTGTCCGCCCGAGAGGCTCCCGGCGCGCGACAGCCAGAACCGGCGCAGCGCCGGGAAGAAGCCGAATATCCACTCCAGCTGTCTGTCGTCCATCGCCGCATCGCGAGCCGCCAGAACGAGATTGTCCTTCACCGTGAGATCGGAGAACACCGCCATGCTCTCGGGCACATAGCCGACGCCGAGCCGCGCGATGTCGGGCGTGGCGAGGCGCTCGATGCGTTCGCCACTGAGCGTAATCTCGCCGGAGGAGGCCTGCCACAGGCCCATGATAGTGCGCAGCGTCGTGGTCTTGCCGGCGCCATTGCGGCCGAGCAGCATCGTGACCTGCCCTTGCGGGACGGCGAGGTCGATGCCCTGGAGGATGTGGTAGCGGCTGATATGGGTGTGCACGCCGGAGAGTTTCAGGAGGTCGGTCATGCGGCACTCCCTGCAGCGTTCTTGGGAGCAACGCCGAGATAGGCTTCCTGCACGATTGGCGAGGCGATCACTTCGGCCGGTAGGCCGTCGGCGACGAGCTGGCCGTTATGCAGCACGATGATGCGGTCGGCGAGCGAACGCACCACGTCCATCTTGTGCTCGACCAGCAGGATGATCTTGCTCTTGTCCTGCTTGAGCTGCGCGATCAGGTTCAGCACGACCGGCACCTCATCGATGCTCATGCCGGCCGTCGGCTCATCGAACATGAACACCTTTGGCTCCAGTGCAATCATCAGCGCGACTTCGAGCTTGCGCTGGTCGCCATGCGACAGCACGGTTGCGGCGACGCTGCGGCGATTGCCGAGCGCGACCTGGTCGAGGATGGCGTCAGCGCGCGCGATCAGATCGCGGCGGACCATCCAGGGCCGCAGCATGTCGTAATGGGTGCCGTTGGTTGCCTGCACCGCGAGGCGGACGTTCTCTTCGACCGTCAGGTTCGGAAAAAGATTGGTGAGCTGGAAGGCGCGCCCCAGTCCCGCACGGGTCCGCAGCGGTGCGGAGTGATGGGTGATGTCGGCACCGTCGAACAGGATGCTGCCGCTGGAGGCGCGCAGCTGGCCCGAGATGAGGTTGAAATAGGTGGTCTTGCCGGCACCGTTCGGCCCGACGATGGCGGTGAGCTCGCCCGGGCGGAACGTGCAGCTGACGTTGTTGACGGCGACATGCCCGCCGAAGCGGATGGTGAGGTCGCGGGTTTCGAGAGAGAGGGACATTGAAGCCAAATTCGTCGCCGGTTGTGAGACCTCTCCCGCAAGCGGGAGAGGTGAAGCAAGAAAGCTCAGCGCTTGTTCCTGATCGGAACGTCCATGTCCTCGATCTTCAGCTCGCGCACCGGCTCGAGTACGGCCCAGGCGACGTTCGGATCAACCTTGACCTTGAAGTGATACATGCTCTGCAGCGCCTGATGGTCTTCCTTGCGGAACACCATCTTGCCCTTCGGCGTGTCGAACTCCATGCCTTCCATCGCCGTGATCAGCTTCTCGGTGTCGGTCGACTTCGCCTTGGTGACGGCAGTCACGACCGACATCGCAGCGGCAAAGCCGCCCGCGGTGAAGAAATCCGGCGGCGAGTTGAAGCGCTTCTGGTGCTCGGCGACCAGCCAGTCGTTCACCGGGTTCTTCGGGATGTCGTAGTAATAATAGGTCGCGCCTTCCATGCCGGGCAGGCTCTTATAGGCGGCGAGCGCTGGCAGGATGTTGCCGCCGGTGGAGAGCTCGATGCCGTAGCGCTTCGGATCCATGTCCTGGAGCTTTGCCAGCGGATTGCCGGCGCCGGCCCAGATCACCCAGATCACCTTGCGGCCAGGCTTATCCTTCAGCGCATCGAACAGGCGCTGGCCGACGGCGGTGAAGTCGGTGGTGCTGGTCGGAGCATATTCTTCAGCTCCGAGCGTCGCGCCGGTCTTGGCCAGCGCTTCCTTGAAGGCGGCGACGCCGTCGCGGCCGAAGGCGTAGTCCTGCGCCAGCGTCGCGACAGTGACGCCTTGCTTGCCGATCGCGACCGCGTTCGAGATCGCGTCCTGCGACGAATTGCGCGCGGTGCGGAAGATGTAGCGGTTCCATTTCTCGCCGGTAATCTGATCCGCGACCGCGGGCTCGACGATCAGAATCTTCTTGTTCTCTTCCGCAACGGGGAGAATGGCGAGCGCGGCGGCCGAGGAGGTGGTGCCGATTGCGATATCCGCCTTGTCGTCCTGATAGGCTTCGGCGAGCGCGGCCTTCGAGAGGTCCGGCTTGCCCTGGTCGTCCTTGGTGATGATGACGATCTTGCGGCCGTCGAGCGTCATGGTGCCCTTGGTGGCGTATTCGAAGCCCATCTGCAGGCCGGTCTCGGTCTGCTTGGCATAGGCTTCGAGCGGGCCGGTCTTGCCGTAGATCAGCGCGACCTTGAGGTCGTCGGCGTGCGCGGAGGCGACCGCGGCGAGACTGAGAATAGTTGTTGTTATGATGAGTGATCGACGCACGATGGTCCCTCCTGACTTAATGTGTTGGGCAATAGCGATTTGCATAGCCTGATGGACATTGCAATTCGACGTTACGGCTGAGGCTGCTCTGCATTGTTTTTAGCCTTGTCGTGCCGCGAGCCGCGTGCCGCCATTCGCGCCGCCGGCCTCGATCTGCCAGTTCGTCCGCGCCTCTTCGGCACTCTCGAAGATGTGCGGCGCGACGCCGCGCTTTTCGAGCGCTTCGCCGAGCTTGATGCGCAGGAAGCCCGAAGTCGTGTAGCGCGACACGCCGGTATAGAAGCGATCGACCAGGCTGCGCACCATGGCCGAGTAATCGTCCAGCAGCTCCGGCAGAATCGAGAAGTTGTCATAATTGACGATGGCGTAGACCTTGCGGCCGAGCGGCGCGAGCCTGGCTTCGACGATGCGCGCGATCGCGTCGATATCGGCCTTGCTGCGTAGCGGATAGCGCTCCAGGTTGATGAAGAACAGGTTCTGCTGCTCGTCCAGCGCAAAGCGCTGGTCGAGCGGAATGGTGAGCAGCCGCTCGCGCAGATCCATGGGACCGTCGCGGAAGATGCGCGCATCCATCAGGGTTGGCTCGCGCGGGATCAGCGGCTTGAAGTCCATCAGGCGCAGGATGTCGCGTTCGATGTCAATGCCGGGTGCGACCTCGGTGAGCTCAAGTCCGTCGGGCCTCAGCGCGAAGACGCAGCGCTCGGTGACATAGAGCACGCGTTGCCCGCGCGTCGCGGCGAAGGGGCCGCTGAACGTCACGTGCTCGACGTGATCGACGAATTTGCGGGATTTCGCTTCCTCGACGACGGCGAGCTTGCCGTCGTTGACCGCGATGCGTTGCCTGCCGGCGGCAAAAGTGCCGACGAACACGACCTCCTTGGCATTCTGGCTGATGTTGATGAAGCCGCCGGCGCCGGCCAGCTTCGGCCCGAACTTGCTGACGTTGAGATTGCCGGTGCGATCGACCTGCGCAAGCCCGAGGAAGGCGGCGTCCAGCCCGCCGCCATCATAGAAGTCGAACTGATAGGGCTGGTCGATCACCGCCTGGGTATTGATCGCCGCGCCGAAATCGATGCCGCTTGCGGGGATGCCGCCGATCACGCCGGGCTCCGCAGTCAACGTGATCAAGTCGATGATGCGCTCTTCATTGGCGACGGAGGCTATGCCCTCGGGCATGCCGATGCCGAGATTGACGACGCTGTTGGCCTTCAGCTCGAAGGCCGCGCGGCGGGCGATGATCTTGCGCTCGCTCATCGGCATCTCGGGCAGCGAGGTCGTGCGCACCTTGATCTCGCTCGAGAAGGCGGGATTGTATTGCGTGCCAAACGTCTGCCAGTGATGTTCGGGCTTGGCCACGACCACGCAATCAACCAGCACGCCGGGGATCTTGACCTGACGCGGATTGAGGCTGCCGCTCTCGGCGACGCGTTCCACTTGGGCGATGACGATGCCGCCGGAATTGTGCGCGGCCATGGCAATCGCCAGCGCTTCCAGTGTCAGCGCCTCCTTCTCCATGGTGAGGTTGCCGTCGGGATCGCCGGTGGTGGCGCGGATGATCCCGATATTGATCGGGAACGTCCGATACAGCAGGCATTCCTCGCCGCGCAGCGTGATCAGCTCCACCATGTCCTCGGTGGTGCGCGCATTCAGCTTGCCGCCGCCATGCCTGGGGTCGACGAAAGTGCCGATGCCGACGCGGGTGATGTGAGCCGGGCGATGGGCGGCGATGTCGCGAAACAGGTGCGTGATCACGCCCTGCGGCAGATTATAAGCCTCGATCTGGTTTGCGATCGCGAGCTGCTGGAGCTTTGGCGCAAGGCCCCAGTGCCCGCCGATGACGCGGCGGACCAGGCCCTCATGCGCGAAGTGGTTGAGGCCGCGATGCTTGCCGTCGCCCTGGCCCGCGGCATAGACCAGCGTGAGGTTGCGCGGCTTGCCTTGCGTGTAGGGTGCATCGTCCTCGTTCGCCAGATAAAGCTCCTCCAGCGCGATCGCGATCTCCTCGGCAAAGCCGATGCCGACGAAGCCGCCGGTGGCGACCGTGTCGCCGTCACGGATCAGCATGACGGCTTCAGCGGCCGTGACGATCTTGCCCTTCTCGGAATTGGGCAGGTAAGCCAAGGCAGGATGCTGGCTCATCGCATTCCCTCCCATGTTTTTGCGGATCCTATGGTCCGCTCTTCTTGCTTTGTTTGATCTGCATCACGGGAGCGGCGCGCCGCTCCCGTGCCGTAAGCATTCAGGGCTAGCCGACCTTGCGCGTTTCAGTGGCGAAATAGACCGAGACCACCGTGATGATCGCGAGCGCGACCATGTAGAGCGAGATCGGCCAGGTCGCCGGCGCGTAAGCCGTCATCAGCCCGGTCGCGATCAGCGGCGACAGCGCGCCAGCGAAGATCGAGGCGAGGTTGTAGCCGAGCGAGACGCCGCTGTAGCGCACCTTGGTGCCGAATAGCTCCGACAGGAAGCTAGCCTGCGGCCCGTACATTGCGGCATGCCCGATCGCGAGGCCGAGCGCGATCGCGATCCAGGCAAGGTGCGGGTTCTTGGTCGCCAGCAGCATGAACAGCGGGAACGACATCAGTGCGGAGAACACCGCGCCGAAAATATAGATCGGCCGGCGCCCAACCTTGTCGGAGAGCGCACCGAAGGCCGGAATGGTGAAGGTCTCGATGGCGGCCGCGATCAGCACGCCGTTCAGCATGTCCTGCTTGTTCATGCCGAGCGATTGCGTCGCATAGGCGAGCACGAAAGTGGCGTAGATGTAAAAGAAGCCGTTCTCCGCGAAGCGCGCGCCCATCGCCAGCAGGATGTTCTTGGGATACATCCTGATCGCCTCGAGGATCGGCATCTTCACTTCCTGCTTGGTGTCCTTTACCTTCTGGAACTCCGGCGATTCCGCGATGGTGAAGCGGATCCAGAGGCCGACCAGCACCAGCGCGATCGAGAACAGGAACGGGATGCGCCAGCCCCAGGCATAGAGCTGCGCGTCTGATAGCGTCGAGGACACCACCGTGAACACCAGCGTGCCGAGCACGAGGCCGAGCGGCGCGCCGAGTTGTGGCCAGCTGCCGTAAAAGCCCTTCTTGTCCGCAGGCGCATGCTCGACCGCCATCAGCACCGCGCCGCCCCATTCGCCGCCAAGACCAAAACCCTGAACCAGACGGCAGGTGACGAGCAGCACCGCGGCCCAGACGCCGGCGGTCTCGTAGGTCGGAAGGAATCCAATCGCGGCGGTGGCCGCACCCATGATCAGCAGGGTGAGATAGAGCATGGTTTTGCGGCCGATCTTGTCGCCGTAGTGACCGAACACGACCCCGCCGAGCGGACGCGCGATGAAGCCGAGCGCATAGGTCGCGAACGCCAGCAGCGTGCCGATCATCGGATCGAAGGTCGGAAAGAACAGCTTGTTGAAGATCAGCGCCGCGGCGGTGCCGTAGAGGAAGAAGTCGTACCATTCGATGGCCGTGCCGATCAGGCTCGCAGTGGCGACCGTGACGTGCGACGGCTGTCTGGTCTGAAGCTGACGGACTGAGATCGCTTCACTCATCTGGCGTCCTCCCTGGTTGCAAATGCGCATGTGCAGCATGCGTCATTGTGCAAAGCGAAGAGCAAGGTCCGCGCCAGATGCTGTCGCTTTACGCAAAATGGCGGAAAATCCAGCAGATTCAGTGCAAGCGTCGGGAAAGAGGCGCAACGCGCCGTGTCCGGAATCCGAGACTCCGGACACGCGCTGTCTCGAATCTCAGATCGAGGCGGCGCCCGATGCGAGGCCGAACTTCGCGAGCTTCTTGTAGAAGGTCGCGCGCGAGATCTGGAGCATCTTGGCCGCTTCCGAGATCTGGCCGTTGCTGGCGGCAAGCGCCTGTTCCAGCGTGTGCTTCTCGAACTCGGCTTCGGCTTCCGCATAGGGCAGGACGAGACCGGTCGGCCGCATTGGTGCCGCTTGTATCATCTCCGCGCTCACGGGGAGAATGCGATCGAAATCGTCGCTGGTGAGGCGTCCCGAATCGCTCAGGATCAACGCGCGTTCCAGGATGTTGCGCAGCTCGCGGACATTGCCGGGCCAGCCGTACCGCGCCAGCGCAGTCAGACCGCTCGGCGTGATCCTGGCATTGAGATAGTCGCCGGATGCGCTGATGTCTTCCAGCAGCCGGCCGCAGATCTCTGGCAAGTCGTCCAGGCAATGACGCAGCGGCGGCAGCACGATCGAGAGCACGTTGAGCCGGTAGTAGAGATCGGCCCGGAATGTCCCCTCGCTGACCCGCTTGTGCAGGTCGACATTGGTGGCAGCAATTACGCGCACATCGACCTTGGTGACCTTGTCGGAGCCGAGCGGTTCGATCTCCCGCTCCTGCAGAACGCGCAGCAGCTTGGCCTGCAATTGCAGCGGCATCTCGCCGATCTCGTCGAGAAACAGCGTACCGCCGTGGGCGACCCGGAATTTGCCGTCGCGGCCCTTGCGGTCCGCACCGGTGTAGGCGCCCGGCGCCGCCCCGAAGAACTCCGATTCGATCAGCGTATCCGGGATCGCCGCGACGTTGACGCTCACGAAAGGCTTTTCGGCGCGCGCGGACGCATTGTGGATTGCCTGCGCCAGCATTTCCTTGCCGGTGCCGGTCTCGCCCGTGAGCAGGACGGTGACGCTTTGGCGCGCTGCACGGCCTGCGAGCTTCTTGGCCTGCGCGATGCCTGCGGTGCTGCCGACGTAGTCCTCGAAGGTGAAGCGTGCAGCGCGCGCGTGCGACAATTGTCGTCGCGCCAGCCGCAGGTCGTTCTCGAGCTGGGCGACGCGACCGAGCAGCGGCTTCAGGCCTTCGAGGCGATCGTAGAGCACGAAGCCGATCGCACCGATGATGTTGCCCTTCTCGTCCTCGATCGGCATGCGGGTGACGACGAGCTGCTCTCCCCCAAGCTCCATGATGTCGAGGATGATCGGCTCGCCCGTCTCCACGACCCTGCGCATCAGGCTGTTGGGGATGACCTCCTCGATCGGACGGCCAAGCGCCTCGGATTCATGCGAGAGGCCGATCGCGGTCACGTATTTCTCGTTGACATAGACCACGCGCCCGCTGCGATCGATCGCGATGGCGCCCTCGCACAGATGCTCCAGCCGCTCGAACAGCGTCTCCATCGCGCGGGCGCGGATATAGGCGGGGTCACTGACGACGGAAGAGGGACCAGACATGGCGTACCTCGGGGAGGTCTGCCTGTGTATTACCAAAAAGGCTGTAATTTCAAAGAGCGAAAACGGGGTCTAGCCAGCTCGCAAAGTCTGTCCACCGTCACCCTGAGGTGGCCGCTTCTTCAGCGGCCTCGAAGGGCGACGGCCCGGCTGGCAGTTCGGCCGTACATCCTTCGAGGCTCCCCATGCGCCGCGTTGCGCCGCACGGCTCGCACCTCAGGATGACGGATCAGTCTTGCGCCCCTACCGCCGATACCCGCTCGCCCGCGAATAGCCCTGGCGGTTCTGCTGCATCGGGCGGGCGGAGACGCTGCCGCGCGATTCGCTGGACGCGGGGGTGGCGAGCTTCAGCTCCTCCAGGAAGATGGGCCGCGCGAAATAATAGCCCTGCGCGTAGCGGATCTTGGTCGCGGCCTGGAGATAGGCGAGCTCCTCATAGGATTCGATGCCTTCGGCAATGACCGTCATGCCGAGCGCTTCGCTCAAGGATTCGATCGCGCGCAAAATGCCCTGGCTGCGCGGCCGCTTATGGATGTCGGTGATGAAGGAGCGGTCGATCTTGATCTCGTCGGCGGTGATGTCGGCGAGCGCCGACAGCGACGAATAGCCGGTGCCGAAATCGTCGATGGAGATGCCGACGCCGAGCTTGCGGAACATCGGCAGGATCTCGGCCTGGAAGTGGTTCTTGGCGACGAAGGCATCTTCCGTCACCTCGATCATGAATCGCCGGGGAAAGCCGGTGTCATCGAGCGCCTGGGCGAAATTGCGCATGAATTCGGGGTTGCCGGCCTGCTTGGCGGCGACATTGATGCTGATGGTCGCTTCCGCGCCAAAGGTCTCGTTGATCAGGTCGATCGACTTGACGATCTCGGCGAGCACGAGATGAGTGAGCTCGTCGATCAGACCGAGCTCGCCGGCGAGATTGATGAAGGAGCCCGGTGCCTGGATGACGCCCTCGTCGTCGCGCAGGCGCACCAGCGCTTCGATGCCTTTCACGGCTTGCGTGCGGATGTCGACCTTGGACTGGAAGGCGCAGCAGAAGCGCTTCTCGAGGATGGCCATCCGCAGCGACTGCTCGATCTTCATCCGCGCCAGCGCCTCGCGCTCCATGCCGGTATCGAAGAAGGCGGCGGATCCCTTGCCGTTGTTCTTGATGCGGTACATCGCGATGTCGGCGTTCTGGCGCAGCGTCTCGAAGCTGCTTCCATGGTCGGGATACAGGCTGATACCGACCGAGGTCGAGGCGAACACTTCCGAATTGTCGATGAAGAAGGGAGCCGTCAGCCGCTCCAATGTCGAGGTCATGAATTCGGCGACTTCCTCCTGGCTCCGGATAGGCGAGAGCAGCAGCAGGAATTCGTCGCCGGAGATGCGCGACAGCATATCGGACTCGCGCAAGTCGCGCCCGAGCCGTTTCGAAAGCTCGACCAGCAGCGCGTCGCCGACGGCGTGGCCGTAATAGTCGTTGATGTGCTTGAAATTGTCGACGTCGAGAAAGGCCAGCGCGAAGCGCTCGCCGCTGCGATCGCGGCCGAGCAGGCTGTTGGCGCGATGCTCGATGACGCGCCGCGAGGGCAGTCCGGTCAACTCGTCGAAATAGGCCGAGCGAAACAGCTGGTCCTCGAAATTTTTCTGCTCGGTGATGTCGGCGGACGCCGAGATCAAGAGTTCGCGGCCGGCGAGCTGCACCGGTCGGTGGGTGGTCAACAACACCTGGCGCGCAGGACCGTCCTGAAGCGCTTCTTCGGAGACGACAGGCTGCCCGGCCCGGAGCGCGCGCTCACAGGCCTCGCGACGCTGCGCGAGATCCGGCGACGGACGGCTGCCGTCCATGCCGAGCTGGGCGGCGGCGACATCGTTAACCAGGAGAAGCTTGCCTTGCGCGTCCTGCACGGTGAGGCCGGCAGGCAGCATTCTAACGATTTCCTTGAGAAATCCGAGTTCGGCTTCGTTGGCGCCGTTATGTGTATTGTCGTTCATAGAAGTCATGAATCTTGTTGTTTCAGCGCCTTTGCAATGAGCGCGATCATGCGCAG
Organism: Bradyrhizobium zhengyangense; assembly: GCF_022012435.1. Taxonomy (GTDB): domain Bacteria; phylum Pseudomonadota; class Alphaproteobacteria; order Rhizobiales; family Xanthobacteraceae; genus Bradyrhizobium; species Bradyrhizobium zhengyangense. The sequence continues at coordinate 58,398 of NZ_JAKLUA010000006.1, read as the reverse complement.
TTCCCTCTTAGGTTTGGTTAAGGAGTCCGCTGAAATACGGGGGTGTTCCGGGGAGAAAGGTCGTGCCGCGAGGCGCGCCGTCGATCGTCATTAACAGAACGTCAACGGCACTTGCGAAAGCGCGGGCGAAGCGCGCGCTTGTCTTTCGTTTGCGGCGAGGTGAGAGGCGTCACGAGCGCTGATTGAATCCGATGTGAGCTCCGGGGGCGGTCCACCTCTCCCCGCCGGGGAGAGGTGACCAAGCTCTATTCGCTCTTGGGAATGCGACACTGCATGATGCAGTGCAGCCCAGTCTTCAAATATGAGATCTCGGTCTTGCCGTCGAAGGCTGACAGCGCGGACTTCAAGAGCTTGGTACCGAAGCCCGGCGTGGAGATTTCGCCAACGGTCGGCCCCTCGGTTTCGTCCCACGTGATGGTCAGACGATCGTCATTGAGGGTCCATGACACCTGCAACAATCCGCGCGGTGCGGAGAACGCGCCGTATTTGCCGGCGTTGGTGGCAAGCTCGTGAAACATCAATGACAGTGTCACCGCGAGCTTCGGCGGCAGGAACAGCCGCTCTCCGTTGAGGGTGAAGCGGACATGGCCGTACGGGCCGAGCTCGGAGATCAGGAGATCGCGGATGTCGCAACCGCCCTTGTCGATCCGCGAGATCAGATCGTCGGTCGCGGCCAGCGAACGCAGCCGCGGGTCGATCCGGGCCCAGACCTGCGGCTGGTCGTGCAGCACCTGATGCAGCACGGCGTGCACGGTCGACAGCTTGTTCTTCAGCCGGTGCTGCAGCTCGTCGACCAGCAGCTTGCGATACTCTTCCTCTTCGATCAGCCGCCTGGAGATCCGGCGCTGCTCGGCAAGCATCGTTCGATAGTGCTCGACGCCCCAGATGGTCAGGGCGCAGACGCCCCAATAGAGCGTCAACAGCGCGAAGCGCGCACGATCGGCAGACACATCGTCGAAATTCAGGACGACACCGAGCACGCCGCCGACCAGCGCGGTCACGATACCGACCCGAAATCCTCCGAAGGCCGCTGCAAAGAACACGGCGGGGAAGTACGGCGTGAAATAGACGTCGGGGCGCACATGCGCGAGTCCCCAGCGCGCCAAAGTCGAAAGCAGCAGGCAGGCCAGCGCGAACGCAAGGCTCAGGCCCAGCGACGGCGTTGCCACGCCCCGCCAGCCCTTGCGGAATTCGTCGATTAGCTTCCCCATGCGCGGCCCGGTTGCGATCTCCGTCCGAAAATCGAGAGGCGGGCCACGATGTTACGCATCTCGGATGCGCAAGCAAAGCTTGCCTTGTCGCTATCAGGCTGGAACAGCGATGGTTGCGGCGCTTGATGTCGCAGCGATGTCATCGATCGGTGTCCGCCATTTGGCATCAAATCATTCGAAAACAGGCCCATTCCAGGGCCTGGCTTGACGGCGTGGTTACGGTGATCACGGGTGCGACGAGCGGGATCGGATTAAGTACCGCGCAAGTCTTGGTTGCCGAAGGTGCCAAAATTGTGATCGCGGGCCGGCGTCTACCGGAGAGCGAGGCGGTGCTGTGCGTAAGGCGTTTGATCGGGGAGTGTAGCGGCGCGCGAGGTGCCGTCGGGTGGGCAAAGGCGCGCCCCTCGCGCGCCGTGCCCACCAACTTCCTCTCATTGAGAAATGGTGGGCTCGGCGCTCTGTGCCTTTGCCCACGCTACGAGAGCGGCGGCTACACCGCCTTCATCCTCACCCTCAATCCATCCCGCGGCTTCGGAATCGGCCACATCTGCCACTCCGGCTTGTAGCCAGGCTCCAGCGACACCTCGATGTTCTGCAGGAAGTGCCGCGCGAAGCATTTCGCCTGCATGTAGGCGAAGTGCAGGCCGAGGCACATATGGGCGCCGCCGCCGAACGGAATCCAGGCGAAGCGATGGCGATTGCGCTGGGCTTCCTCGGTAAAGCGCAAGGGATCGAAGCGATCAGGCTCCGGCCAGATATCCTTCATGTGGTGCGTGTAGAGTGGATTGACGCCGACAGCGGTTCCGGCGGGAATCGCATAGCCCTTGAAGGTGAAATCGCGCATCGCGCGCCGCGGCATCGAGGGCACCGGCGGCTTGATCCGCAGCGCTTCCTTGAAGGCCATTTCCGACAGCGCCATTTTTTCGAGATCATCGAAGCTGCTGGCTGCATGCGGCGCGAGCCCCAGCGCGAGAACTTCGCTGCGCAGCCGGCTCTGCCAGTCGGGATTGGCGGCGAGCTCACCGATGAAAGACGTCAGCGACGAGGTCAGCGTGTCGTGCGCGGCCATCATCAGGAAGCTCATATGGTCGATGATGTCCTGGTCGGACAGCAGCGCGCCATCCTCATGGGTGGCGCGGCAGAGATGCGAGAACAGATCATCGCCGCCGTGATTGCCACGTCGCAGCGGAATCTGCTCGCGGAAATAGGCGATGATGCGCTTGCGCCCCCTCACGCCTGCCGCCATCTGCGTGCCGGGAAGGGGACGGCGGATCGGGGCGACCGCAGCCGCCACCATGTCGACGAAGGCGCGGTTGATCTCGTCGACCTCCGGTCCGATGTCGGCGCCGAGAAAGGACGTCGCGGCGAGATCGAGCGTGAGCTGCTTCATCGCCGGATAAAGCCGCATCTCGCCCGGCTTGGCCTTCCATTGCGCGACGCGCGCGGAGATGCCGCGGTCGAGATCGCTGAGATAGGACTTCATCGGCCCGGACTTGAACGCGACCGACAACGCCTTGCGATGCAGCCTGTGCTCGTCGAAATCGAGCAGCATCAGCCCGCGCGGAAACAACAGGCCAAGCACGTTGTTCCAGCCATGGGTCGACGAGAACAGCTTTTGCTGGTCGAACAGCACGAGCTCGTTGGCCTCGGGGCCGAGCAGCACGATGTTGGTCTCGCCGAAAATATGGGTGCGGTAGACCGGGCCGTATTTCGCGCCGTTTCGCTCGATATGCCCCTTGGGATCGGCGAGCACCTGAAACGTCTTGCCGATGACCGGCCAGCCTTCGTCGCCGGGGATGTGCGTCAGCTCATTGCGTTTCGGCGCGGTGTACTGAAGCGCGGATGTGGCCACATTCTGCATCGACATGACGATTGCTCCGGATGGCTGACCCCGACGACATAGCACAAAACCGGCACGGTGACGCGAGGGTTGTTTGGCGCGCAAGTCAACACACACCTTCGCCGGGACGACGAATGTCCCCTACCGCTTCGCCGCTTCCTTCTGCAAATCCGGCGCGTTGACGGCGGGAATCGCGACCCGGCCGGGGCCGGTGACCTTCAATGCCTCGGCGGCCTTCTCGTTCTGCATGATCTTGGCCATCACGGCCTGACCGGCGCGCTCGAAAATCGCGCGGTTCTCGATCACGAATTTTTGCGACCTGCGCAGGCCGTCGATATAGCCGTTGATTTCCGGCACGACATAGCGCGCCACCATGTCCCAGCTCCGGCGCGTGGCTTCCGGATTGGCCCAATCGTGCACGAAGCCGATGATGGCACCGACGCCGCCTGATACCTCCATCACGTTCTTGATGGTTTTGACGAGATCGTCGGGCGTGCCGATGGTGGACGCGGCACCTTCGACGAAGGCGGTCTTGTCCACGGCCTCGTCAGGCGAGGAGAAGGCGGTGAGGCCCGGCCGCTGCAGCGTGCCGACATTATATTCGTTGTGCCAGCGCATCAGCCCGGCGCCGGCCTCCTTGCGGGCCTGTTCGCGGCTTTCGGCGATGTGGAAGGTCAGCAGCACGCGCCAGTCGGCGCGGTCGACCTTCGTGCCGTGCTTCTTGGCGGCATCCTCGGCGAATTGCCATTGCTGTTGCAGCGACATCAGCCCCTGCGTCGTCATCGAGCCCAGCGAGATGATGCCGATGCCATATTTGCCGGCGAGGGTCATGCCCGACGGCGAGATCTGCGAGGCGACGACAAACGGCATCTCCTCCTGCAACGGCAGAAGCTGGAGCGCGGCGTCGTTCATGGTGAATCACTCGGTCTTGGCGGTGACACGCTCGCCATTGAAGAGGCGACGGATCACGTCGATCGCCTCATCCTGGCGATCGCGCTGCGTCATCGGGTCGATGCCGAGCGTATGTGCGTCCGAGGCCAGCGCGCCGGGGCCGGAGCCGAAGATGGCGCGGCCGCCGGTCATGTGGTCGAGCTGCACCATGCGCTGGGCGACGTTGAAGGGGTGGTGATAGGGCAGCGAGATCACGCCGGTGCCGAGCCTGATCCGCTTGGTGCGCTCGCCGGCCGCGGCCAGGAACATCTCGGGCGAGGCGATCATCTCCCAGCCGGAGGAGTGGTGCTCGCCGCACCAGAACTCGTCATAGCCGAGCGCGTCGAGCTGCTCGACCAGATCGAGATCGCGCCGAAACTGGAGCATCGGATGCTCCCCGATCGGGTGATGCGGGGCAAGAAAGGCTCCAAACTTCAAGCGCGCCATGGCGTTCTCTCCGGCTGAGTTTTTTGTTTGTTGGTGGCGAGAGGCTACGTGTCCGACGGCACGAACGCAATCACGCGATGTCCCGCGCCGCGGAATGCAGGCATGCGCTCATCATCTCCCTCTCCCCGCTTGCGGGGAGAAGGCAAGGGGCCCGCAAATCTGACCTCCGAGGTAATGGCGGAGAGACCTGAGGGCTGAAATCATCAGTCCGGCAGTTCGAAGGGGCCCGCGCCGATGCATCAAACCGTCACAAAGCCCGTCGATTCGACCCGGCGCTGGTGGGTGCTGGCGATCGTCGTCGCCGCGCAATTCATGTTCGGCGTCGACGCCTTCATCGTGAACGTCGCCATCCCCACCATCGCGGTCGATCTGCACGCGAGCCCGGCGCAGATCGAATCCGTCATCGCGATCTATCTGATCGCCTATGCGACGCTGGTCGTCACCGGCGGCCGGCTCGGCGATATCCACGGCACCAGGAATGTGTTTCTCGTCGGCGTGCTCGGCTTCACCGCGACGTCGCTGTGGTGCGGGCTCGCACATTCAGGCATGGAGCTGATCATCGCCCGGCTGGCGCAGGGTGCCACCGCAGCACTGATGGTGCCGCAGGTGCTGGCGACCCTGCATCTGCTGTTCACGGACGAGTCGCGCAGCCGCGCATTCGGCATCTATGGCATCGTGCTTGGGCTCGCGGGTGCCGCCGGCTTTCTGCTTGGTGGTCTGCTGGTCACGATCGACATTGCCCATACCGGCTGGCGCTCGGTGTTCTTCGTCAACGTGCCTTGCGGCCTCGTCATCGCCGCTGCTGCCTGGCTGATCATGCCGACGGTGCCGCGGCGAGCGGGCACAAGGCTCGACATCAAGGGCAGCGTGGTGTTGTTCGCTGGGCTGTTGTGCCTGATCGGCCCGTTGCTGTTCGGCCACGATGTCGGCTGGGCGCCGTGGTTGTGGGCGGTGATGGCAGGCGGCGGCATGATCCTCTTTGCATTCGTCAAGCTCGAACACGCGGTCGCGCGCGCCGGCATGCCGCTGATCGATCTGGCGCTGCTGGCGGATGCCGCGTTCCTGCGCGGGCTTGGCGCCGCCTTCTTTTTCTTTGCCGCCAATCTCTCGTTCTATCTGGTGATGACGCTGTTCATGCAGCGCGGCCTGAAGATCCCGCCGCTCGCGGCCGGCCTCGCCTTTATTCCGCTCGCGCTGGCCTTCGTCGTCGCCTCGCGCCATAGCGGCGCGCGGGCAAGGCATCGGGGGACCAGGGTTTTGCTCGAAGGCTGCGCGTTGCAGATCGCCGGCCTCGCCGCGCTCGCGCTTGTCGTAGACGCGCTCGACGCGCCGACGCCGGTCGCGCTCGCGCTCGTCATGCTCATCTTCGGCTACGGCCAGGGCCTGGTCATGGCGCCGCTGTCGGGCGCCGTGCTCTCGACCGTCAAGCCTGTCGCGGCGGGCTCGGCGTCGGGCATGTACGGCACGACAGCGCAGATCGGAAATGCGGCCGGAGTGGCCGCGATCGGCGCGGTGTTCTTCGCAATCGAATCGTTGCAATCAGCGCGCGCAGGTTTTCTCGTCTCGCTCGCGCTGTTTGTGACATTAATCATGATGTCAGCCGCATTCCTGACGTGGATGCGCCGCGCATCTGCACGAAGTTGAGGCATTGCGGTTAATACATGCGGTTTTTCCCGGGATTTGGCGTGATTCCGCAGGGATCGGCAGCACACGGCCTTTTCATTTTGCACTGCAGCAACTATCTGGTCTGGGTAAACGTTGAGAGTCGCCCACCAGGAACTTGCCGTGTCGTTAGCCCGAAATGTCGATCTGTTGAGACGTTTGCCAAGGATGGACGGTCTGCGCCTGCCCGACTTCGGCGCAAGCGCTGACTCGTCCAGCCCGCTGCAGGAGGTCACCGGCTTTGGCGACAATCCCGGCGCCTTGCGCATGTTCGCCTTCGTGCCGGCGCAGTTGCAGAAGCCGCGCGCGCTCGTCGTCGTGCTGCACGGCTGCGGCCAGACGGCCGCGGCTTACGACCTCGGTGCGGGCTGGTCGACGCTCGCGCGTCACTATGGCTTTGCGCTCGTCATGCCCGAGCAGCAGCGCATCAACAATGGCAACACCTGCTTCAACTGGTTCAACCCTGACGACACCGCGCGCGACTCTGGCGAGGCGCGTTCGATCCGCGAGATGATCGCGCATATGGTCGGGGCGCATCGCGTCGATCCCAGGCGCATCTACATCACCGGTCTTTCCGCCGGCGGCGGCATGACCTCGGTGATGCTTGCGACCTATCCGGAGGTGTTCGCGGCCGGCGCGATCATCGCGGGTCTTCCCTACGGCATCGCGTCGAACTTGCGCGAAGCGCTCGACGGCATGTTTCACTCGCCTGAGCGGCCCGAGCGCGAGCTCGGCGATTTCGTGCGGCGGGCGTCCAACCATCGCGGATCCTGGCCGAAAGTGTCGGTGTGGCACGGCAGCGCCGACCGCACCGTCAATCCCGGCAATGCCAACGAAATCGTCAAGCAGTGGCTCGATCTGCACGACCTGCCGATGATCCCGATGGCCGAGACCGTCGTCGACGGCTATCCGCGTCAGGCCTGGTGGAACAGGGACGGCGAAACGCTGGTCGAGTCCTACGCCATCACAGGCATGGCGCACGGCACGCCGCTCGGGCTTGCCGACAACGATCAGCGCTACGGCGTCGAAGGCGCGTTCCTGATCGAGGCCGGCATTTCCTCGTCTTATCACATCGCAAAATTCTTCGGCCTCACCGGCTGGATTCAGGAGGCGAAGAAGGATGAGGCGAAGCCCGTCGCTCCGGCAAAGGCAGCCCCCGTGCGTTCGCCGGCGCCGCATCTCGCCCGCACGATCCGTGTGAAGGTGGCCGAGGAGAAGGCCGAGCCGAAGCGCGAGCAGGCTAGCCGCTTCGATCTCGGCCAGATCATCACCCGCGCCCTGACGGCGGCGGGATTGATGAAGTAGCGCGCGGCGCGCTCACATCTCGCCGGTGATGAACGGATTGGTCATCCGCTCCTGGCCGATGCTCGAGCCGGCGCCGTGGCCGCAGATGAAGCCGACGTCGTCGCCGAGCGGCAGCAGCTTCGTCATGATCGAGTTGATCAGCGTGGCGTGGCTGCCGCCAGGCAAATCGGTACGGCCGACCGAGCCGGCGAACAAGACGTCGCCGACATGGGCAAAGCGCAAATCCCCGTTGAAGAACACCACGCTGCCCGGTGAGTGACCGGGGCAGTGCAGGATGTCGAACGTCAAGTCGCCGATCGATACGCTGTCGCCTTCGTCGAGCCAGCGGTCCGGCTCGAAATTGCGCACATCAGTCATGCCGAAGCGCGCGCCGCTCTCGACCACGTTGTCGAGCAGATATTTGTCCGCGACATGCGGGCCCTCGATCGGCACTTTCAGTGCATCGCGCAAGTCGGCCGCGCCGCCGACATGGTCGATATGGCCGTGGGTCAGCCAGATCTTCTCCACGGTGACGCCGGTCTGCTTGATCGCGTCCAGGATCTTCGGCACGTCCCCGCCGGGATCGATCACCACGGCCTTCTTGGAAGGCTCGTCCCAGATGATGGTGCAGTTCTGCTCGAACAGCGTCACGGGCACGATGATCGCGCCGGCTTTGGCTTGTTGGGTGTCGGTTTGCTCGCTCATGGCCTCACAATGCCGATTTTTGCTGCGCCGCCAAGCAAAATAGTCGTGGTCGGCCTGCGGAACAGGCTGATGTCACACGGTCGTCCCAATTGGTGTGGCTGTTTGAACCGGGGGCGTTGCTTCCGCGTTCTCTCGCGCGAAGCAGATTTCCAGGCGGATGTCCGAGATGGCACAGGGCGGCGACTTTTGGTGGCGCGACGGCATCTTCTATCAGATCTATCCGCGCTCCTTTCAGGACTCGGACGGTGACGGCGTCGGCGATCTCGCCGGCATTTTGCGACGACTGCCTTATGTGAAATCGCTCGGCGTCGATGCGATCTGGCTGTCGCCGATCTTCCCCTCGCCGATGGCCGATTTCGGCTACGACATCTCCGACTATACCGGTATTGATCCGCTGTTCGGCACCATGACGGATTTCGACGCGCTGCTCGCCGCCGCGCACGACAACGGATTGAAGCTGATCCTCGATCTCGTCCCGAACCACACCTCCGACCAGCATCCCTGGTTCGTCGAGAGCCGCGCCTCGCGCGATAACCCCAGGCGCGACTGGTACATCTGGCGCGATCCGGCGCCCGATGGCGGCGTCCCGAACAACTGGCTGTCCGAGTTCGGCGGCAGCGCGTGGCAATTCGACGAGGCCACCGGCCAATATTACTACCACGCCTTCCTCGCCCAGCAGCCGGACCTCAACTGGCGCAACCCCGATGTCCGCGCGGCGATGTACGACGTGATGCGGTTCTGGCTCGAGAAAGGCGTCGACGGCTTCCGTGTCGACGTGATCTGGCACCTGATCAAGGATGCGGCGTTTCGCGACAACCCGCCGAACCCGCGCTATGTCGAGGGCCGGCCGCCGAACGAGAAGATCCTGACGCAATACTCCACCGACCAGCCGGAGGTGTTCGACGTCATCGCCGAGATGCGGCGCGTCACAGATGCCTATTCCGCGCGCGTCTTGATCGGCGAGGTCTATCTGCCGCTGCACCGCCTGATGGCCTATTACGGCAACGATCTCACCGGCGCGCAAATGCCGTTTAATTTCGCGCTGCTCTCGACCTTCTGGAGCGCGCGCTCGATCGAGAAGATCATCGAGGATTACGAGAAGGCGCTGCCCACAGGCGCCTGGCCGAACTGGGTGCTCGGCAATCACGATCGCCCGCGCGTTGCGAGCCGTGTCGGTCCCGAGCAGGCCCGCATCGCCGCCATGCTGCTGCTGACACTGCGCGGCACGCCGACGCTCTATTACGGCGACGAGATCGGCATGCATCAGCTCGCGATCGCGCCGGAGGACGTTCGCGATCCCTTCGAGAAGAACGTGCCCGGCATCGGCGTCGGACGCGACGGCTGCCGTACGCCGATGCAATGGGATTCGTCGCAGTTCGGCGGCTTCTCGGACGTCAGACCATGGTTGCCGCTGCCCGACGACCATATCCATGAGAACGTCGTCAATCTCGAAGCCGACGCGCGCTCGATCCTCAGCCTGTACAAGCGTCTGATCGCGCTGCGGAAGAGTTCGCCCGCGCTTGTCGCCGGCGACTATCATCCGATCGCCGCGCAAGGCGACCTGCTGATCTATCGCCGTGAGGCCGAGGGCAGGGCGCTCATCGTGGTGCTCAATCTCGGCCCCGAGCCGATTGCGGTGACCACCAGTTCGATCCGCTTTGGCAGCGAGATATTGCTGTCGACGTTCCTGGATCGCGAGGGGGAGAGGCTTGAGGGCGTGCTGGATCTGCGTGGCAATGAGGGCGTCGTGGTGGCGCCGCCTCATACCTAGCCGTCGTCCTGGAACAGCGAAGCGCAGATCCAGGATCCATTACCCCAGGGATGAGTTTGGCGAAGGCCGGTGGTTACTAGCTCGGGCGACGACGAACCCTTGGGGTGATGGGTCCTGGCTTTCGCCAGGACGACGCTGTGACACTACCCCGGATGCTTGTTCCCAGCGTTGCTCTCGTCGATATCGCTCCGTTTCAACAGATAGTCCAGCCCGCCAACGCGATACCAGCGATAGCCATACGGCTCCAGCACGACGCGGTGCTGGCCGCGCTTGTCGGCGTGGCTGTGGTCTTCCGCCAGCAAATTGATCAGGTGCTCACCGGCATCGCCGGGCAGTCCCGCCGAGAACGTGGTCTCCCGCGGCTTCTCATCCAGATTGTGCACGAACAGCACGGAATTGTTGCGCCAGTCGTAACGCATGATGAAGACGGCGGGATCGCGCGTCGCGATGATGGCGAAATCGCCCCAGCCGATCTCCGGCACTTCCTTGCGCATGCGCACGATACGCTCGGTCCAGTTCAGCATCGAATTCGGATCGCGCCGCTGTTTTGCGACATTGAGGTGCTCGAAGCCGTAGGGCCCCTTATCGATGACGGGGCTCGCCGGCTTGCTGCTCTTGGTGAAGCCGCCCTGCGGCTCGGTCGACCATTGCATCGGTGTGCGCGCGCAATTGCGCTCCGGCAGCGAGAGATCGTCGCCCATGGCGATCTCGTCGCCGTAGCGGATCACAGGCGTTCCCGGCAGTGTGCACATCAGGCTGTAGGCGAGCTCGAGCCGCCGTCGGTCGCCGCCCAGCATCGGCGCGAGCCGGCGGCGGATGCCACGGTCGTAGAGCTGCATGTCCTTGTCCGGACCAAAGCGCTTGAAGACCAGGTCGCGTTGCGCCTTGGTCAACCGGCCGAGATCGAGCTCGTCGTGATTGCGCAGGAACAGGCCCCATTGCGCCGCGGCCGGCCGCGGCTTGGTCGCCTTCAGCGCCTTCGCCAGCGGACGCGAATCGCCGGACGCTAGCGCATAGAACAAGTTCTGGTTGGCCTGGAAGTTGAACATCATGTGCATGCGGTCGCCATCGCGGCCGAAATAGTCCATGTCGGTTTCCGGCTTCACGTTGGCTTCGGCGAGGATGATGGCGTCGCCCTGCCGCCATTGCAGGAATTCGCGGAAGGTGCGCAGCATGTCGTATTGCTCGACGGGCTTCCTGACCTTCGCGCCCTTGGTGGCGATCACGAAGGGCACGGCGTCCATGCGGAAGCCGGAGACGCCGAGCTGGATCCAGAAGCCCATGATCTTCAAAATCTCGGCCTGCACATGCGGATTCGAGGTGTTGAGATCGGGCTGGAAATCGTAGAAGCGGTGGAAGAACCAGGCGCCGGCTTCCTTGTCGCGGGTCCATGTCGACTTCTGGACACCGGGAAACACCATACCGGTGTTGGCGTTGGCCGGCTTCTTGTCGGACCACACATACCAGTCTCGGTAGGGCGAGTTCTTGTCGCGCCGCGCTTCCTTGAACCATTGATGCTGGTCCGAGGTGTGGTTGACGACGAGGTCGATGATGACTCGGATGCCGCGCTGCTTGCAGCCATGGGTGAACTCGACGAAATCGCCGAGCGTGCCGTAACGGGAATCGACGCTGTAATAGTCGGCGACATCGTAACCATCGTCGCGGCCGGGCGAGGTCTGGAACGGCATCAGCCAGATCGTGGTGATGCCGAGCCCGTGCAGATAATCGAGCCGGCGCAAGAGGCCCTTGAAGTCGCCGATGCCGTCGCCGTTGGCATCCATATAGGTGCCGACCGAGAGGCAATAGATCACGCCGTTTTTGTACCAGAGATCGTCGATCATGCGCGCGCAGCCTCGTTCGCTCCGCCCGCAACCGTCGGCGGCTGCGTGATAAGTGCGTAGGGAGGGGGAGGTTCCTGCTCTCGCGTCACGCTCGCTGCCGTCCCGGGGCGCGCCAAGTGGCGCGCCCCGGAATGACGGGCAGAGTGGAATCGGCTACTCTCCCACCATGGACAACCCCGCCCGCAACATCGCGCTTGTTCCACCGCCTGACCGCCGTCAGTCGGAGACAGCGCTCGCGATCGCGCGCGGCACCGCGCGGCTGCTGCGTTCGCTCGGCTTTTCCTGCATCAGCGAATTGCCGCTGCCGTCGGGCCGGCGCGCCGATCTGGTGGCGCTGAACGAGCGCGGCGAGATCTGGATTGTCGAAATCAAGTCGTCAGTCGAGGATTTGCGCGCCGATCAGAAATGGCACGAATACCGCGCCCATTGCGACCGGCTGTTCTTTGCCTTCACGCAGGATTTGCCTTGCGATATCTTTCCGCAGGACACCGGCCTGATCATCGCCGATGCCTATGGCGCGCACATGCATTGCGAAGCGCCCGAGCACAGAATCGCCGCGGCCACGCGCAAGCAGATGACGGTGCGGTTTGGCATGGCCGCCGCGTTGCGGATCAACCGCCTGGTCGATCCGCAGGGCCACGCAGATTTTTGGGAGTAGCGGCGCCCCAATAAAGGTGCCGTAGGGTGGGCAAAGCGAAAGCGTGCCCACCAAACCTATCGATGAAATTCGGAAAGAAGTCGTGGGCACGGCGCTTCGCGCCTTTGCCCACCCTACGAGACCTATTTTCCCGCCATCCCCGCGCAACGGCGAAGCCGTTGTCGCTGGAGGTGCGAGCGCAGCGAGCCTCGAAGGATGTACGGCCGAGATGCAGCCGGGCCGTCGCCCTTCGAGGGCCGCTGAAGAAGCGGCCACCTCAGGGTGACGGTGGTAGAGTATCGATTGCCGGAACTATCTCGGCGCGCGCTTCGCCAGGATCCGCTGCAAGGTGCGCCGGTGCATGTTGAGCCTTCGCGCCGTTTCAGAGACGTTGCGATTGCACATCTCGTAGATGCGCTGGATGTGCTCCCAGCGCACGCGGTCTGCCGACATCGGGTTCGCCGGCAGCTCGGATTTTTCAGCGCTGGTCGAGAGCAGCGCGGCGACGACGTCGTCGGCATCCGCGGGCTTCGAGAGATAATCGATCGCGCCCATCTTCACCGCGGTGACGGCGGTGGCGATGTTGCCATAGCCGGTCAATACGATGGCGCGGGCTTCGGGGCGCTTCTTCTTCAGCGCGGAGACGACGTCGAGACCGTTGCCGTCACCGAGACGCAGATCAACCACAGCGAAGGCCGGGGCGGACTTGCCGATTTGTGCAAGACCATCCGAGACCGTGTCACATGACGTCACCGCAAAGCCGCGTGTCTCCATGGCGCGCGACAGACGCTCCAGGAACGGCTTGTCGTCCTCAACGATGAGAAGCGAGCGGTCGGCCTGTTCATTCAGTTCGGCGATGGCGTTCAAGGTTTTGTCCTCTCTCTGCACATCTACATATGGCGTCGCAATCAGGCGGTGCCAAGGCCGCCAATAGTCGATCCGGCCTCATGTGCGACGCAAGGTCGCGGCCTATCCTATTGTTTCCTCGAAGCTCTCGATAGCCTCAAAACGCTCGCGCGGCCACGCAATCTGCACCACCGCGCCGTGTTCCGGAAAGGTCCGGTTGGTAAACGAGACCTTGGCGCCGGTGCGTTCGAGCAGCGTGCGGGCGATGAACACGCCAAGCCCGAGGCCGCCGCCGGCATCGTGGCTGCGCCGCCGCGACAGATAGGGTTCGCCGATCCGGTTCATGAGATCGGGCGGAATGCCCGGGCCGTCGTCGGAGATCACGATCTCGATCGTGTCGTTGTTCCACCAGGCGTTCACTTCCACCGCGGAGTTGGCGAAATCGACCGCGTTCTCGATGATGTTGCCGACGCCGTAGAGCACCGCCGGATTGCGCGATCCGACCGGCTCGGCTGTCGCGGCCACGGCAATCCGCACCTTGATGTCGACTCCGAAATCGCGATGCGGCGCCACCACTTCCTCGATCAGCTCGGACAGTTTCATGCGGTCGAACGGCGCGCCGGTGGAGGAGAGCTGGGTGATCTTGCTCAGGATGTCGCGGCAACGCTGCGTCTGCTCGCGCAGGGTCTTCAGGTCGGCGGCAAACACCGGATCCTTCACCGTCTTCTCCAGCTCGCGCGAGATCAGGAAGATGGTCGCCAGCGGCGTGCCGAGCTCGTGCGCGGCCGCGGCGGCGAGGCCGTCGAGCTGGGTCAGATGCTGCTCGCGCGTCAGCACCAGCTCGGTCGCGGCGAGCGCGTCCGCCAGCTTGCGCGCCTCCTCGGTCACCTGAAACGAGTAGAGGCTGGTGACGCCGATCGCGAGCACGATCGAAAGCCAGACGCCGACGAGATAGATCGGCGGCAGCACCACCGGATCTTCCGAGTCCCATGGCAGCGGGAAATGAACGAAGAACAGGATCGAGGCGCAGGCGACCGCCAGAATGCCCAGGCCAAAGGTCAGCCGGGCCGGCAAGGCGGTGGCCGAAATCAGGACAGGCGCGAGAAACAGGAACGAGAACGGGTTCTGCAATCCGCCGGTGAAGAACAACAGCCCGGCCAGTTCCACGATGTTGAGCGCCAGCAGCGCGGCTGCGTGGATCGGCTCCAGCCGCTGCATCGGATTGACCGCAGTCTGGAGCACCAGATTGAGCATGGCCGACAGGCCGATGATGCTGACGCAGGGAACAATGGCGACATCGAACTCGAGCCCCTGCGCCACGATGAAGATCGCAGCTAACTGGCCCAGCACCGCAAGCCAGCGCAGCCGCAGGATGGTGTCCAGGCGGATATGTCGTTGCGACGGGCGGAAGTCGGAAGCGGCGGTCTCGGTCATGACAGGCCAATCTAGCGGTGCGCGTGTCCTATCACAAACACGCTGGCCCACGATTCCAACGAGTTACAAGTCTTGCACTCCACCGCGCAATGGCGGAAGAACGCCTCCAGCATGACTGAGAACTCCAAGGCTTCAAGCTGGCCGACTGTCGCGGAGGGCATTTCGTCCGCGGCCATCGAGGTCGATCGTCTCGTCAAGGTCTACAAGCAGACCCGCGCGGTCGACGGCATCTCCTTTTCGCTTCCCCGCGGCAGCATCACCGGGCTGCTCGGCGGCAACGGCGCCGGCAAGACCACCACCATCGCCATGATCATGGGGCTGGTGCTGCCGACCTCCGGCCGTGTCCGCGTGCTCGGTCATCGAATGCCGGAGGAGAGTGCCGAGGTGCTGGGGCGGATGAATTTCGAAAGCCCCTATGTCGACATGCCGATGCGGCTGACGGTGCGGCAGAACCTCACGATTTTCGGCAAGCTCTATGCAGTCAGGCATCTCGCGGACCGCATCGCAAAGCTGGCTGACGACCTCGATCTCAACGATTTCATCGACCGCGCCAACGGCAAGCTCTCGGCCGGGCAGAAGACCCGTGTTGCGCTGGCGAAAGCGCTGATCAACCAGCCCGAGCTGTTGCTGCTGGACGAGCCGACCGCCTCGCTCGACCCTGATACGGCCGACTGGGTGCGGAGCCATCTGGAGCGCTATCGGAAGGACAACAACGCCACCATCCTGCTTGCGTCGCACAACATGCTCGAGGTCGAGCGGCTCTGCGACCGCGTCATCATCATGAAGCGCGGCCGCGTCGAGGACGACGACACGCCCGATGCCATCATGGCCCGCTACAACCGCAGCACGCTGGAAGAGGTGTTTTTGGACGTCGCGCGCGGACGGGTGAATGGTGCGAAGGAGGGGACGCGATGAGCGAGCTCGCCCTCCACCGCGGCATCTCCGTGCAACGCATCGGCGCGATGATCCTGCGCTATTGGTATCTGCTGATGTCGTCCTGGCCGCGGCTGCTCGAGCTGTTGTACTGGCCGGCGCTCCAGATCATCACCTGGGGCTTTCTTCAGCTCTACATCGCCCAGAACGCCAATTTCTTTGCGCGCGCCGGCGGCACGCTGATCGGCGCTGTCATTCTCTGGGACATCCTGTTCCGCGGCCAGCTCGGTTTCTCCATCTCCTTTCTGGAAGAGATGTGGGCGCGCAACCTCGGCAACCTCATGATGAGCCCCTTGAGGCCGATCGAGTTTCTGCTCTCGTTGATGGCGATGAGCCTGATCCGGCTCGCGATTGGCGTGATCCCGATGACGCTGCTCGCGATCGCGTTCTTTCACTTCAATGTCTACAGCCTTGGCCTGCCGCTGATCGCCTTCTTCTGCAATCTGATCTTCACCAGCTGGTCGGTCGGCATCTTCGTGTCGGGGCTGGTGCTGCGGAACGGCCTTGGCGCCGAGAGCATCGTCTGGACCTTGATGTTCGGGATCATGCCGCTCGCCTGCGTCTATTATCCGGTCAGTGTCTTGCCGCACTGGCTGCAAGCCATCGCCTGGTCGCTGCCGCCGACTTACGTGTTCGAGGGGATGCGCGCGCTCCTGATCGAGAACACCTTCCGAACCGATTTGATGCTGGACGCGTTAGCCATCAACGCTGGGCTTCTGCTGGCTTCATTTGGGGCATTCCTTGCCCTTTTGCGCAGCGCCCGGAAGCACGGCTCGCTGCTCTCGGGCGGCGAATAACGTCACTTTATCGTGGATTCAGGCTGGTTTGGCCGGTCTGGCCACGTAGATGTACGGAACCATGCATTGACGCAATATTACGCATTCGGCAGTATGCTGCGATGCGAAGAGGAATTTGATCATGCCTATTGGTGAGTTTGGCGGCGCGCCGCCGCTGGCGGCAGAAGGCAGCCCGGTCCTGACCACGCCGATGTACTGGATGTATGAGATGGCCCACGCCTCTCTCAATCCGGCGCGCGCAGTCACCGATGCGACCAAGCTGCTGTTTCAGAATCCGCTGAATCCCTGGGCGCGCACCGAAGTCGGCAAGTCGGTCGCCGCGGCCTGCGAATTGTTCGAGCGCACCACGCGCCGCTACGGCAAGCCGGAATGGGGCCTCAACGACACCGAGGTCAACGGCATCCGCGTCCCTGTCGAGGTCCGCTCGGTCTGGGAAAAGCCGTTCTGCAGCCTGCTTTACTTCGATCGCAAATTCGCGCGCCCGCTGCGCAGCCCGCAGCCGCGTGTGCTGATCGTGGCGCCGATGTCCGGCCACTACGCGACGCTGCTGCGCGGCACGGTCGAGGCCTTGCTGCCGGCGCATGAGGTCTACATCACCGATTGGGCCGACGCGCGCATGGTGCCGCTCAGCGAAGGCCGCTTCGACCTCGACGATTACATCGACTACGTCATCGAGATGCTGCATGTGCTGGGTGGCAACACCCATGTGATGGCGGTGTGCCAGCCTTCCGTGCCTGTCGTCGCCGCGGTCTCGATCATGGAAGCGCGGCGCGATCCATTCGTGCCGACTTCGATGACGCTGATGGGCGGTCCGATCGACACGCGCCGCAATCCGACCGCCGTGAATAATCTGGCACAGGAGCGCGGCATCGACTGGTTCCGCAACCACGTCATCACCAAGGTGCCATTCCCGCATCCGGGCATGATGCGCGACGTCTATCCGGGCTTTCTCCAGCTCAACGGGTTCATCAGCATGAACCTCGACCGCCACATGGACGCCCACAAGCAGCTCTTCGCCCATCTGGTGAAGGGCGACGGCGACCTCGTCGACAAGCATCGCGAGTTCTATGACGAATATCTCGCGGTGATGGACCTCTCGGCCGAGTATTACCTGCAAACGGTCGACACCGTGTTCGTGAAACATTCGCTGCCGAAGGGCGAGATGACCCATCGTGGAACGCGCGTCGATCCCTCCAAGGTGACGCGCGTTGCGTTGATGACGGTCGAAGGCGAGAACGACGACATCTCGGGTCTCGGCCAGACCGAAGCAACACACGCATTGTGCAGCTCGATCCCGGATCATCGCCGCGTTCATTACGTCCAGAAGGGCGTTGGACATTACGGCGTGTTCAATGGCTCGCGCTTCAAGTCGGAAATCGTGCCGCGTATCCACGATTTCATGGTCTCGGCTGCGAATCCGAGCTCGTTGCAGGCGCTTGCAGCCGAATAATCCCGAATTTCGGCTTTCCCGTCGAAATTTCGGGCTCTCCCAGACCTTCCGGGAGGGTCTGGTTCCCATCAGATTCGGGGTATTTAGGTAGTCTTCTAGGAGTGAGTCACCCCTCACCCCTTGGGGGTGCCGCATGCGTCCAGCGGGGGCGAAAAAAGCGGGTTCCAACCCCAGTCTGTAGGGTCTCCCGGAAGCCAGACCCCTGTATATTGGGCAAATGATTTGTTTTTGCGCCGAGCGCTTTCCCTGGCGGCGGTTATGGCAGAATCCGGGCGATCTCCTGCTCCCCGGACTGACAGACATGGCCACACGCGCACTCCTTTATCGGCGGCCCCACGAACCGAAGACCCTTGTCATCAGCCATGGATCGCAATTCTTTGCGATCCGGCTGCGCAGACACCGGCGGGCGCGTCGTTACACGCTGCGAATCCATCCGAGTGATCGTGAAGCCATCCTCACGATGCCGCCGCGCGGCACGCTCGCCGAAGCCAAGGACTTCGCGCAGCGTCATGGCGCGTGGATCGCGGCACGTCTCGGTCGTCTGCCGAAGGCTGCGCCGTTCCAGCCTGGCACAGTGATACCGCTCCGCGGCGTTCCCCATCGCATCGTGCATCGCGCAGGCAGCCGCGGCACGGTGTGGGCGGAAACTCGCGACAGCGGTGAACGCATTCTCTGTGTCGCCGGTGGCCACGAGCATGTCGATCGCCGCGTCAACGACTTCCTCAAGCGCGAGGCGCGCAAGGATCTGCAGCGTTCGGCGGAGATCCACGCCGCCGAGCTCGGCGTCAAGGTGAAGCGGCTGTCGATCCGCGATCAGTCCAGCCGCTGGGGCTCCTGCACCTCGGCCGGCTCGCTGTCATTCTCCTGGCGCCTGATCCTCGCGCCGCCCTATGTGCTGGACTATCTCGCCGCGCATGAGGTGGCCCATCTCGTCGAGATGAACCACTCGGCGAGGTTCTGGCGCGTCTGCGGCAAGATCTGCCCGTCCATGGAGCGCGCCAAGAAGTGGCTCGACACCTGTGGCAACGACCTGCACCGGTACGGGGTCGAGGATTAGGCCGCGCTGTTGCCTCAACTGACGCTGTCATCGCCCGCGAAGGCGGGCGATCCAGTATTCCAGAGGCGGTCATTGTTGAACCGAGAGGCTGCGGCGTACTGGATTCCCCGCCTTCGCGGGGAATCCAGTGATGTTTGGGGCGAACATAGCGTGCCTCGCGCCATAGTCGTTGATCTGCGAGCCATATCAACGATGTCGCCACTCCCACCGCACATCACGCCGCGACATGCGGTCTACTGTGCATGGGGTTGTTTTCGCGATCTTGCTTGGTCGCTACCGATTTCCGCCAAACAGCCGGTCCATCAGCCAGCCATCAAGCCCTGCAGCCGGCTCCGGCCGCACATTGGTGCGCGTCGGCGGCGGGGCGCGATAGCCGCCATTGCTGACCGGCGCAGGTGAAGCTCCGGGTGCCGCCTGGGTCGGCGGCGATATCTGCGATGAGATCTGCACCAGGTTCGACGGCCCCCAATTGCCTTGCAGGTTCGGCAGGGCCGCGACCTGCACGCCCTCGTGCGCCGCGCGCATGAAGCGGGTCCAGACCTCCACCGGCAGGCCGCCGCCGGTCGCCTTCTTGGTCGGCGAGTTGTCGTCGTTGCCGAGCCAGACGCCGGTGACGAGGTTCGACGTGTAGCCGATGAACCAGGCGTCGCGATAATCCTGGCTGGTGCCGGTCTTGCCGGCCGCCTGCCAGCCGGGGATATCGGCCTTCTTCGCGGTGCCCGAGATCAACGTCTCCCGCATCATGCTGTTCATCATGCCGACATAGCGCGGCTCGACCACCTGGTTGTGCTCGTCGGGCTGGCGCATGTAGAGCAGCTTGCCGTCGAGCGTCTTGATCCGCGTCACCACATGCGGCGTGGCCGCGAAACCGCCATTGGCGAACGGCGCATAGGCGCCGACCAGCTCGACGACGGAGACTTCCGAGGTGCCAAGCGCGATCGAGGCGTTGGGCTCGAGTTTGGAGGAGATGCCGAGCCGGTGCGCGGTGCGCACCACGTTCTTCGGTCCGACCTCGAGGCCGAGGCGGATGGCGACGGTGTTGAGCGACATCGCCAGCGCCTGCGTCAGCGTCACCGGGCCGAAGTACTCATGGGTGTAGTTCTCGGGCTTCCAGCCCTTGACCTCGATCGGCGCGTCCTGGCGGATGGTGTCGGGCGTCAGCCCCTGCTCCATCGCCGTCAGATAGACGAACGGCTTGAAGGATGAGCCCGGCTGGCGTTTTGCGGTCACCGCGCGATTGTACTGGCTCTCGGAATAGTTCCGCCCGCCGACCATGGCGCGCACGGCGCCGTCAGGCGTCATCGCCACCAGCGCGCCCTGGCTGACATTGAATTTCACGCTTTTGGCCGCGAGCTCGTCGATGATGGCGGCTTCCGCCAGCGCCTGGAGCTTCGGATCGATCGTGGTCTCGACCTTGATGCTGTCGTCGATCTGGCCGACGAGATCATCCAGCACCTCGCCGATCCAGTCGGCGACGTAGTTCACGGTGCCGGCGCCGACCGGCTTCACATTGTAGGAGGGGTGGCCGATCGAGGCCTGCGCCTGGGCTTCGGTGATGAACTTGGCATCCGCCATCGCCGCGAGCACGACCTGCGCGCGCGCTTCCGCGCCTTCCGGATTGCGGTTGGGCGCAAGCCGCGAGGGCGATTTGACCAGGCCCGCCAGCATCGCGGCTTCCGCGATCGTCACGTTCTTGGCCGGCTTGCCGAAATACTTTTGCGCGGCGGCCTCGACGCCGTAGGCGCCGGAGCCGAAATAGACCCGGTTGAGATAGAGCTCCAGGATCTCGTTCTTGGAATGCTTGCGCTCCAGCCAGATCGCGAGCTCCGCCTCCTGCAGCTTGCGCGCCATGGTGCGTTCCTGGGTCAGGAACAGGTTTTTGGCGAGCTGCTGCGTCAGCGTCGAGCCGCCCTGCGACACGCCGTGATGAAGCACATTGGTGACGAGCGCGCGCAGGATGCCGACGGGATCGATGCCGAAATGCGAATAGAAGCGGCGGTCCTCGATCGCGATGAACGCCTTCGGCAAGTACGGCGGCAGATCCTTCAGCGACACGTTGGCGCCGGCCATCTCGCCGCGCTGCGCCAGCAGGGTGCCGTCGATGCCCACGATCTGGATCGTTGGCGGGCGTTTTGGAATCTCCAGCGACTGGATCGGTGGCAGATGGGCGCCGACCCAGATCACGACGCCGATCACGGCGATGACGCCCCACAGGCTGAGTACGGCGCCCCAATAGACGAGGCGGCCGAGGCCGACGCTGACGGATGATCGCGACCGGCGCTTGGCGCCGCTGCTCTTGGCCGGGGCCTTGCGCTCGCGCGGGGGCTCGTCGTCGGAGGGTTCGGCCTTGCGCTTGCTGGCCGATTTCTTCGGCTTGTGGTCGCCGCCGCCGGGAATGCGATCCGCCGCCGTCAGGCGCAGATCGGCGAGCGCCGCGGGCAAGCCGAACAACGGCTCCTTCCGCCCACCCTTTTTCTTTGCCGACCCCATACGCAAAACGCCCGGTCACCCCGCCCCGCCGCACGCTAGCGGTCGCTGTTTAAGGCCCGGTTACCCTGAGGTTAACGCGTGATTAGGAGGTGCGGCATTCGCCCGCCGCAGTTCCGCTTCCGGCGCGCGGGCAGTAGGATCGAACGCATAAGAAGAGGAAACGGCTATGGGCCACATCGATCCGACCAAGGAGATCTTCGCGCAATTCCGGGACAACGACCGCCCCGGCCCGATCCACATGCTCAATCTGGTGCGCTTACGCAAAGAAGCCGCCTATCCCGACGGCCGCAAGGCCAGCGGCGCCGAGGCCTATGCGGCCTATGGCCGCGAGAGCGGCCCGGTGTTCGAGCGCCTCGGCGGCCGCATCGTCTGGCAAGGCCGGTTCGAGCTGATGCTGATCGGCCCGCAGGACGAACGCTGGGACCATTGCTTCATCGCCGAATACCCGAGCGTCGCCGCCTTCGTCGAGATGATCCGGGACCCCGTCTATCGCGAAGCGGTGAAGCACCGGCAGGCGGCGGTGGAGGATTCGCGCCTGATCCGCCACGCGGTGCTGCCGGTGGGGAAGAATTTTGGCGAGATACCGGAATAGACGCTCGCAAAGAAAATCGGCGGCCCTTGGGCCGCCGATCGCATTCCAAAGTTCGATCACTAGCCCGCCGGGCCCGCGTCCTCGAGGATCGGGCCAAACAGCTCCCAACGCTCGCCGTTGAACTTCATCATCTGAAGCTGCTTGTTGACGCGATAGTCGGTCGGCGATGTGTTGGCAACGATGCCCGGCAGCGAGAGGTCGAGCTGCACGTCCTTCAGGCTGGTGGCAACCTTCATGACGTTCTCGCGGGTCAGGTTGTCACCGCACTTCTGAAGCACGTAGATCATCAATTGCGAGGTTGAGTATCCGTAGCTGTTGAAGCTCGAGTCCTTGTCGCCTTCGGGATAGTACTTCGCCATGAACTCGAAATACTTCTTCATGCCGGGGTCGTCCTTCCAGGTCGGGTCCAGCGGATCCTTGCCGTAGTTGACGCTGATCACCCCCTTGGACGCCTCGAGCCCTGCGGGCTTCATCACCGCACCGACCGAAGTGGCGTTGATGTCGAGGATCTGCACCGGGTGCCAGCCGAGCTCGGCGATCTTCTTGATCGCCTGCGCGGCCTGTTTCGGCGTCGTCGCGCTGAAGAACAGGTCGGCACCGGCGTCCTTGATCTTGAGGATCTGCGAATCGACCGTGGGATCGGAAACCTCGTAGGACGTTTCCGCGACGATCATGCCAGCCGCCTTGTCGCCGAGGCCGGCCTTGATGCCGTTCAGATAGTCCTTACCGAGATCGTCGTTCTGATAGAGGATGCCGATCTTGGCGTTCGGATGGTTCTTGATGATGTATTGGCCGTAGATGCGGCCCTCGACGAAGTAGTTCGGATTGAAGCCCATCGTCCACGGGAAGTTCTTCGGGTCGGTGAACTTGGAGGCGCCGGTGGCCGCGAAAAGTTGTGGCACCTTCTTGGAGTTGAGATATTTCTGCACCGCCGCGTTCGAGGGGGTGCCGAGAAGCTGGAACGTGAGCAGCACCTCGTCGCTCTCGACGAGCTTGCGCACCTGCTCGACCGCCTTCGGCGGCGAATAGGCGTCGTCGTACTGGATCAGGTTGATCTTGCGGCCGTTCACGCCGCCCTGATCATTTATCATCTTCATATAGGCGGCCTGCGTCTTGCCGATCGTGGCATAGGCCGAGGCCGGTCCGCTGAACGGATTGGTCTGGCCGATCTTGATTTCGGTGTCGCTGGCGCCGGGATCATATTTCTTCTGGGCATTGGCCGCAGAGGCCGAGAGCGCAAGGGTGAGCGCCGTCGCCGTGACCAGATGCAAAAGTCCGTTCCTCATTCGCAATTTCCTCGGTTTGTTATTTGCAGATGGTCTTGCCGGACGGCACTGCCGCGCACCCGACGCCATCGCTAGGCGCGAGTGTGAAGGAACCGTTGTTGCAACGCAAGGCGGGGGGCGCTGGCAGTTCGTAGGGTGGGTTAGCCATGCGGGGCGTAAACCACCCTACGCCGTTAACTAACCTGCCGGACCCGAGTCCTCGATGATGGGTCCGAACAGCTCCCAGCGTTCGCCGTTGAACTTCATCATCTGCATCTGCTTGTTGACCCGGTAGTCGTTCGGCCCGGTGTTGATCTTGATGCCGGGTAGCGCGAAGCTCGGGGTGAAATCCTTGATGTTGGCGACCTGCTTCATGACGTTCTCGCGCGTCAGGTCGTCACCGCATTGCTTCAAGACCTGCACCAGCAGCTCGGCCACCGAATACCCGTAGGTATTGACCGTGTTGAGCTTGTCACCCTCCGGAAAATACTTGTCCATGAAGGCGAAGAAGGCCTTCACGCCGGGATCGTCCTTCCACTGGGGATCGCCGGGCTCCTTGCCGTACTGCGTCGAGATGATGCCCTTGGAGATATCGAGGCCGGCCGGCTTCAATGTCGCCGAGATCGGGCTCGCATTGATGTCGAGGATGTGCACCGGCGTCCAGCCGAGGTCGGCAAGCTTCTTGATCGCCTGCGCCGCGAACTTTGGCGTGGACGCGTCATAGAACAGATCGGCGCCCATCGACTTCAGCTTCACCACCTGCGAGTCCACCGTCGGGTCGGTGACCTCGTAGGAGACCTCGCCGACGATCATGCCGGCGGCCTTGTCGCCGAGCCCGCTCTTGAGGCCGGCGAGATAGTCGCGGCCCATGTCGTCGTTCTGGTAGAGCACGCCGATCTTGGCGTTCGGGTGTTCCTTGAGAATGTATTTCGCGTAGATCCGCCCTTCGGAGATGTAGTTGGGATTATAGGCGATGGTCCAGGGATAGTTCTGCGGATCGTTGAAGCGCGCCGCCCCGGTGGAGGCGAGCAGCTGCGGGACCTTCTTGCCGTTGAGATATTTTTGCACGGCGGCGTTGGCGGCCGTGCCGATGATCTGGAAGGTGAACAGCACTTCGTCGCCTTCGACGAGCTTGCGCACCTGCTCGACGGTCTTCGGTGGCGAATAGGCATCGTCATACTGGATCAGGTTGATCTTGCGGCCGTTGATGCCGCCCTGGTCGTTGATCATCTTGAAGTAGGCCGCCTGGGTCTTGCCGATATTGGCGTAGACGGAGTAGGCGCCGGAGAACGGCACGGTCTGGCCGATCTTGATCTCGGTGTCGCTCGCGCCGGTGTCGTATTTTTTCTGGGCGAGGGCCTGGTTGGCGGACAACGCGAAGGCGAGCGCCGCCGTGGCAGCTATCAAGGCTCTGCGAGTGCTCATGTTGGGTTGTTCCTCCTGACGGAATTTTCCGGCCGACGGTCTTTTCCCGTTGCTTGCAACGGTCGCCATCGCTGCTGGCGAGTGTGGAGGAACGGCGGACGCCGCGCAAGGATCGCGGCGTCGCGCTGAAGCGTCTCAGGCTAGGCCAGAGTCTTTCGCCGGCAGCGTCTTACGCCAGGAACAACGCAACCAGCGCGATCGCGGCCGGCAGCGCCTGCACGATCAGGATGCGCGTGCTGACGGTGGCCGCGCCATAAGCGCCGGCCACGATCACGCAGAGCAGGAAGAACACCTTGATCTCGAACGCGAAGGCCGGATTGCCATGCAGCAGCCCCCAGATCAGGCCGGCGACGAGGAAGCCGTTGTAGAGCCCCTGATTGGCCGCCAGCACTTTCGTGATCTCGGCCTTCTCAGGCGTGTTGCGGAATGTCTTCAAGCCGAGCGGCTTGTCCCAGAGAAACATTTCCAGGATCAGGAAATAGGCGTGCAGTGCGGCGACCAGCGCCACCAGGACATTGGCGACAAGAATCAAGTTGAGCTCCCCCAAAAGCGTCAGCTTTCGGGTGGACGTTAGCACGGCCGGCATGGCAAGTGCGATGCCGTGTTTCGATGCAATGGTGCTGCCATGCCCGAGCGATCAAGCAGGATACCTGAACGCTTCGGCCTCGATCGGCTGGCGACGCCGATCGGGACCGCGCTGCTCGTCACCGACGCCGAAGGCCATTTGCGCGCGCTCGATTGGGACGACTACGAGCATCGGATGCGCGAGTTGTTGCGCCTGCATTACGGCGCGGTGGAGCTCTGCGATCAGTTAGCGCCGACGGCGATGAAGACCGCGCTGTCGGCATATTTCGAGGGCGATCTCGATCAGCTCTCGCGTGTCGCATGGCGCATCGCCGGCACGCCGTTCCAGCAAAAGGTCTGGACCGCGCTGGCGCAAATCCCGGCAGGCACGACGATGAGCTATGGCGCGATGGCCGCAAGGATCGACATGCCCAGGGCCATCCGCGCCGTCGGCCATGCCAACGGCTCCAACCCGATCAGCGTGGTGCTGCCGTGCCACCGCCTGATCGGCGCGGACGGTTCGCTGGTGAAATACGGCGGCGGGCTGGAGCGGAAGAAGTGGCTGCTCAGGCATGAGGGCGTGGAGGTTTGAAGCCTCGGTCGTTCCGGGGCGCCCATAGGGCGAACCCGGAACTTCGAGATTCTCAGGTGCGCAATTGCGCACCATAGTTCGATGCTGCGCATCGCCCCGGAATGACGGAAGAAGATCACGCCGCCGGCTGAACCGCCTTGTCGCCGGCCATCACATGGGTCAGCGCGCTCTTGATCGCGGACTGCCGCGTCGGCGCGTTGATCTGCGCGCCGAGGAGATCGGTGACGTAGAACACGTCGCGGGCGCGCTCGCCGAAGGTTGCGACATGGGCCGAGGCGATGTTGAGGTTGAGCTTCGAGATCGCGGTGGTCAGCTCGTAGAGCAGGCCGGGGCGGTCGAGGCCGGAGACCTCGATCACGGTGTAGCGGTCGGACCATTGGTTGTTGATGGTCACTTCCGGCTCGATCACGAACGGCCTTGCCTTGCTGCGCACGGTGCGCCGCGCCACCACCTCGGGCAGGCGCAGCTTGCCTTCCAGCACGTCCTCGATCATCTCGCCGATGCGGGTGGCTCTGCGGCCTTCGTCCTCGTCACGATCGTATTCACGCGAGATCGAGATGGTGTCGAGCGCGCGGCCGTCGGTCGTGGTGTAGATCTGGGCGTCGACGATGTTGGCGCCGGCCGAAGCACAGGCGCCCGCGATGATCGAGAGCAGCCAGGGATGGTCGGCGGCGAAGATCGTGAGTTCGGTGACGCCGCGCACCTCGTCGAAGCCGACATTGATCGCGAGCTTGTGGCCGGCCTGTTCGCTCGATCGCACGAAGCGTGCGTGGCGAATTTTTCGCGGCAGCTCGACCTTGAGCCAGTAGGCCGGATAGTGCCGGCCGACATAGGCGTCCAGCTCGTCGGCCGGCCATTCGGCGAAGGCGTGACGGAATTCGGCGTAGGCGGCCGTGAGGCGCTTGCCGCGGTCGACCTCCGAGAAGCCGCCGGTCAGCACCGGCTCGGTCTCGTAATACAGCGAGCGCAATAGCTGCGCCTTCCAGCCGTTCCACACGCCCGGACCGACGCCGCGAATGTCGGCAGTGGTCAGGATGGTCAAGAGCTTCATCTGCTCGACCGATTGCACGACGGCGGCGAAGTTCTCGATGGTCTTGCGGTCGGAGAGATCGCGCGACTGCGCGACCGTCGACATCGTCAGATGTTCCTCGATCAACCAGGCCACGAGCTCGGTGTCGGACGCGCTGAAGCCGAGCCGCGGGCACAGCCGCCGCGCCACCTTGGCCCCTGCGATGGAGTGGTCTTCCGGCCGACCCTTGGCGATGTCGTGCAACAGCGTCGTGATGTAGATCACCGCACGGTGCTCGGGACGGATTTTGCGCATCAAATCGCTGGCGAGAGTGAATTCCTCGATGCCGCCGCGCTCGATGTCCTGGAGGAAGCCGACGCAGCGGATCAGGTGCTCGTCCACGGTGTAGTGATGATACATGTTGAACTGCATCATCGAGACGATCTTGCCGAAGGCGCGGATGAAGTGGCCGAGCACGCCTGTTTCGTTCATCCGCCGCAGCACGATCTCGGCGTTGTCGGAGGTGAGAATCTCCATGAACAGCCGGTTGGCCTCGGGATTCTCGCGCATCTGCGCGTTGATCAGGCCGAGCGAGCGCGTCACGTCGCGCATCGCGTCCGGATGGAAGGCAAGGTTGTTCTTCTGCGCCAGGCGGAAGATGCGGATCAAATTGACCGGATCGTGCTTGAAAACGTCGGGCGCGGCGACGTTGATGCGGTTGTTGTCGACAATGAAATCGTCGCTCTCGGGCACGCGCCGCTTCGCTGGCGTCGGGCGCAGCCGCGCCATCATCCGGCTCAGCACCGGGGCGGGCTTGGCCTGCTGGTCCTCGAGCTTGGCGCAGAGGATGGCGGTGAGATTGCCGACTTCCTTGGCGACCAGGAAGTAGTGCTTCATGAAGCGCTCGACGTCCTGCATGCCGGGATGCGAGGTGTAGCCGAGCCTGACAGCGATCTCGCGCTGGAGGTCGAAGGACAGGCGCTCCTCCGGCCGCCCGCAGTAGAAATGCAGATTGCAGCGCACCGACCAGAGGAAGTCGGCGCAACGGCGGAAGCTGCGATATTCCTGCGCGTCGAACACGCCGCGTTCGACCAGCTCGTCGGTGTCGCGGACGCGATAGACGTATTTGGCGATCCAGAACAGCGTGTGCAGGTCGCGCAAGGCGCCCTTGCCGTCCTTGACGTTGGGCTCGACCAGATAGCGCGACTGGCCGCCGCGGCGATGGCGCTCTTCGCGCTCGGCGAGCTTGGCGGTGACGAATTCGGAGGCAGTGCCCTGCACCACTTCCTTGTCGAAGCGCGCGACAAGCTCGTCATAGAGCGGCTGGTCGCCGGTGAGGAAGCGCGTCTCCAGAATGGCGGTGCGGATGGTCATGTCGCCACGCGCCTGCCGGATCGACTCGTCGACCGAGCGCGTGGCGTGACCGACCTTCAGACCCATATCCCAGAGGCAATAGAGAATGGCCTCAGCCACCTGCTCGCCCCAGGCGGTCTGCTTGTAGGGGAGGATGAACAAGAGATCGATGTCGGACTCGGGCGCCATCAGGCCGCGGCCGTAGCCGCCGGTCGCAACCACCGCCATGCGTTCGGCGCCGCTCGGGATCGGTGAACGATAGAGATGGCGGGTCGCGGCCGAGTAGAGAATGCGGATGATCTCGTCCTGCACGTGGCACAAGCGCTCGGCGCAGCGGCGGCCGTGGCGGTCCTTCAGCAGGATCGCCTGCGCGGCGGCCCGCGCGGCGATGAGTTCCGCCTTGAGCAATTGAGCAACTGCGGTGCGGAACGTGTCCTCACGCCCCTGATGCTTCTCGGCAAGCGCATCGACCGCGGCGGTGATCCGCGCAGTGTCGAAACGATCATCCACCTGTGGCTTATGCTCGGTCGCAACGCTATCCATGTCTCACCGGATATAAGAGGCGGCAGGCGCTGTCATCAGCCATTCGCCAGCAATAGTCGTTCCATGCTGGAAATCGCCGGCTGGAAGCAAAATTGTTCTCAGGCCACGCGCTTTCAAGGGCGGGATTTTCTCGTTGAGCTCTAGGCATAACTCATTGAAAAACAATGAAGTTTTTGAGGAGGCTGGGCATGGCTGACATCACACGACGTATTCTGCTGGCGGGAGCCGTTGCGCTCGCCATGGCTCCCGCGGCGCGGGCGGCCGATCCGCTGAAGGAAATCCGCATCGACTGGGCGACTTACAATCCGGTGTCGCTGGTCCTGAAGCAGAAGGGGCTCCTGGAGAAGGAGTTCGCCAAGGACGGCATCACCATCACCTGGGTGCAGTCGGCGGGCTCCAACAAGGCGCTCGAATTCCTCAACGCCGGCTCGATCGATTTCGGCTCGACCGCCGGCTCGGCGGCGCTGGTCGCGCGCATCAACGGCAATCCGATCAAGTCGATTTACGTCTACTCACGCCCTGAGTGGACCGCGCTTGTCACGGGCAAGGATTCCAAGATCGCTGATGTCGCTGATCTCAAGGGTAGGCGCGTCGCGGTGACGCGCGGCACCGATCCGCACATCTTCCTGGTGCGTGCGCTGCTGGGCGCGGGGCTCACCGAGAAGGACATCACGTCGGTGCTGCTGCAGCATGCCGACGGCAAGACCGCGCTGATCCGTGGCGACGTCGATGCCTGGGCCGGTCTCGATCCGATGATGGCGCAGGCCGAGATCGAGGAGGGCGCGAAGCTGTTCTATCGCAAGGCCGACGCCAACACCTGGGGCATCCTCAATGTGCGCGAGCAGTTCTTGAAGGACTATCCGGACGCCGCCCGCCGCGTGCTCGCAACCTACGAAGAGGCGCGGAAATATTCGCTCGCCAACTACGATGATCTGAAGAAGACCTTCATTGCGGTGACAAAACTGCCCGAGGCCGTCGTCGACAAGCAGCTCAAGGAGCGCACCGAGCTCACCCACAGCCGTATCGGCGCGCCCCAGCGCGAGTCGATCCTCGCTGCCGGCCTCGCGCTGCAACAGGCCGGCGTCGTCGATGCCAAGGTCGACGTGAAGGCGACGCTGGATGCGCTGATCGACGACCAGGTCCCGCTGCCGGCGAATTAGTAAGAGGCAGAGCGGCGCCACACACACTGCGTCGTCCCGGGCTCGCGCCGCGCGCGCCCCGGGAACGACAGCGGAGAGCGCGGCAAGAGTCATGTTGCAATCCCTCGCCAGACGCGTTTCCTACCGGCCATGATCTCCGACGCACCAGTGCTGCAACAATCATCGGAACCAGCCGAGAGCGCCGGCGCGGCCTCGCGGTTGTCGCGCCATGCGCGGCCGGTGCTGGGGCTGCTGCTGCCGGTGATCCTCGCGCTCGGCTGGGAGCTGGTGGTCTGGTCCGGCTGGTCCAATGGCCGCCTGGTGCCGCCGCCCTCGCGCGTCTTCGCCACCATCGCTGATCTCGCCCGCTCCGGCGAGCTGCTCCGCCACATCGCCGCGACGTTGTGGCGGGTCGGGCTCGGCTTCGCCTTCGGCGTCGTCGCTGGCACGGTGCTTGGCGCCATTTCGGGCTATTGGTCGCTGGCGCGGCGGCTTCTTGATCCCACTGTACAAGCGTTGCGCGCGATCCCGTCGCTCGCCTGGGTGCCCCTGTTCATCCTCTGGCTCGGCATTTTCGAGACATCGAAGATCGCGCTGATCGCGGTCGGCGTGTTCTTCCCGGTCTATCTCGGCGTGATGGGCGCGATCCTCTCGGTCGATCGCAAGATCGTCGAGGTCGGCCGCACCTTCCGCCTCTCAGGCTTCGCGATGATCCGCCGCATCCTGCTGCCCGCCGTGCTGCCGGCCTATGTCGTATCCTTGCGCGTTGGCCTTGGTCTCGGCTGGATGTTCGTGGTCGCCGCCGAATTGATCGGCGCCTCCGAAGGCCTCGGCTATCTCCTGCTCGACGGCCAGCAACTCGGCAAGCCGGCGCAAATCCTCGCCGCCATCGTGATCTTCGCCATTCTCGGCAAGCTGACGGACTGGCTGATCGAGGTCGCCGCGGCACCGTTCCTGCGCTGGCAGGACGCCTTCGGCCGCGCGAAGGGAGCTTGAGGCGATGCTGGCGCTCGACCGGGTCAGCAAGACCTATCCCAACGGCGTCGAGGCGCTGGCGCGCTTTTCCGCCGAGATCAGGCAGGGCGAGATCATCGCAATCATCGGGGGTTCCGGCTGCGGCAAATCCACATTGCTCCGCGCCATCGCGGGTCTTGACCGCGCCAGTTCCGGCACGGTGACGCTCGACAGCGAGGCGATCGCCTCGCCGCACGCCAAGATCGGCATCATCTTTCAGGAGCCGCGGCTGCTGCCCTGGCTCAGCGTTGCCGACAATATCGGCTTCGGTATCGCCGAGTTGCCGGCGGCCGAGCGGCGCGACAAGGTGGCGCGAGCGCTGGCACGCGTTGGCCTCGCCGACAAGGCGCAGGCCTGGCCGCGCGAGCTCTCGGGCGGACAGGCGCAGCGGGTCGCGATTGCGCGTGCGCTGGTGCCGCAACCCGAAGTGCTCCTGCTCGACGAGCCGTTCTCCGCGCTCGATGCCTTCACCCGTCGGGACCTGCAGGATCATCTGCTCGACCTCTGGGCCGACACGCGGCCGACCTTGATCCTCGTCACACATGACGTCGACGAGGCCGTCGTGCTGGCCGATCGCGTGCTGGTGATGCGGCCGCGGCCCGGTCGGCTGTTCGACCAGATCGAGATCAATCTGACCCGTCCGCGCGACCGCAATTCGCCGCTGTTCGAGAATTTCAAGCGAAGTGTGCTGACGTCACTCGACCGTTCGCTCGACCGCAACGTGCCCGACCGTGACGCAACCCAGGGTCCCGGTCAGGCCATGTGGTGGTGACATTTTCGCCCCGAGCCGGTACATCGAGAGACAATTTTCCCGGGAGAGAACAAGATGGATGCCGCAGAGCTGCGCCAGATGCAGGCCCCTATCAAGGAACGCTACAAGTCCGATCCCAAGACCGCGATGATCACGCTGAAGGCCAAGGGCTCGACCGAGAGCGAAGGCATCGCCTGCAAGGTTGAGACCGGCCGCGCCATCGCGACGGCTGGCCTGCATCCGGCCACCGGCGGTTCAGGGCTCGAGCTCTGCTCCGGTGACATGCTGCTGGAAGCGCTCGTTGCCTGCGCCGGTGTCACACTGAAGTCGGTTGCGACCGCGATCGAAGTGCCGCTCAGAAGCGGCAATGTCTACGCCGAGGGCGATCTCGATTTCCGCGGCACACTCGGCATCGACAAGGAGACCCCGGTCGGCTTCGCCGAGATACGCCTCCGCTTCGAGGTCGACACGCCGGCACCGCAAGACAAGCTCGATCTCCTGCTCAAGCTCACCGAGCGCTATTGCGTGGTCTATCAGACCATCAAGAACGGCCCGAAGGTTTCGGTGTCGATGCAGCGGGTGTGAGGCGCAGGTCGTAACCGCAGCAATTGGTGTCGTCCCGGGGCTCGCGCTTCGCGCGCCCCGGAATGACAGACAAAATGTCCCCCGACCTCCATTTCATCGTCTTCCTCCTCCTGCGCATGGCGATCGCGGCGGCGTTCGTCGTGTCGGCGTCTGTGATCACCGAGCGCTCGGGGCCGGCGATCGGAGCGCTGGTTGCGACGCTGCCGGTTTCCGCCGGCCCCTCCTACGTCTTCCTCGCGATCGACCATGACGCCGCCTTCATCGCGCAGGGCGCGTTGTCGAGCTTGCCGGTCAACGCCGCAACGATCTTCATGGGCCTCACCTATGTCGTGCTGGCGCAGCGGCACAGCATGGCGGTGAGCTGCGGCAGCGCGTTCGCGGTCTGGATCGCGATCGCATCGGTCATCCGCATGTTCGACTGGACACTCACCGCGGGCCTCACCGCGAACTTCATCGCGTTCGGCATCTGCATTCCGCTGCTCTCAGGCTATCGCCACGTGAAGATGCCGCTGGTGACGCGCCGCTGGTACGACATCCCGATGCGGGCCGCGCTGGTCGCGACTCTCGTCGCCATCGTCGTCTCGACGTCGAATTGGGTCGGCCCTCGCATCAGCGGCATCATTGCGCTGTTCCCCGTGGTGTTCTCCAGCATGATGGTGATCCTGCATCCCCGCATTGGCGGCCCGCCGACCGCCGCCGTGCTCGCCAATTCCGCGTGGGGCCTGCTCGGTTTCGGCATGGCGATCGCCGTCATGCACGTTGCGGTGGAGAAACTTGGATCAGCGGTTGGCCTTTGCCTCGCGCTTGCAACCTGCGTGACGTGGAACCTGACGCTGTGGTGGAATGGGCGTAGAGCGCGACGCATTGGAACGTAAGCGTTGCGTACGGATATTTTGCGGTGATCCTCCTCGTATTTCTCCGGTATTCGGCCGCCCGATTTCGATAGCGTCGTTAATTTAATCTTTGTGCCTTGCCCGTAAATGTACTCGTCAGTTGTTGAGGCGACCGACGTTAAGTGCGGGCCTGCAGTTCCACTACACCCGAGTGACGAGCGAGCCGAAAATTTTCGAGCGCGCGGGCGATGCTGCCTGCGTCATGCAAACGATTTCTCATCGAGGAGATGCTTTAATGTTCGGTCGCAAGTCCCATTCTGACGCCCAGGCGCGGCTCGATGCCATCGGCCGTTCCCAGGCGATGATCGAATTCAATCTTGATGGGACGATCATCACGGCCAACAAGAATTTTCTCGATGCCCTCGGTTATAGGCTCGACGATATCCAGGGCAAGCATCATTCCATGTTCGTGCCGGCCGACCAGCGCGAAACCGCTGAGTACAAGGCGTTCTGGGCCGCACTGAATCGTGGCGAGTATCAGGCGCGCGAGTTCAAGCGAATCGCGAAGGACGGCCACGAGATCTGGATCGAAGCATCCTACAATCCGGTGCTCGACGGCAACGGCAAGGCGGTGATGGTCGCCAAGATTGCGACCGACATCACCGAGAAGAAGATCCGGAGCATGACGGACGCTTCGAAGATCGCCGCCAGCAGTCGTGCCCAGGCGGTGATCGAGTTCAAGCTCGACGGCACCATTGTCGCCGCCAACGAGAATTTCTGCAATGCGCTCGGCTATTCGCTGGCCGAGATCCAGGGCAAGCATCACAGCATGTTCGTGGCGCCCGCCGAGCGCGATGGCGCGGCCTATCGCGAATTCTGGGCGAAGCTCAATCGCGGTGAGTACCAGGCCGGCGAGTTCAAGCGTATCGGCAAGGGTGGCCGAGAGGTCTGGATTCTCGCCTCTTACAACCCGCTGCTCGACGAGAGCGGCAAGCCGTTCGGCGTAGTCAAATACGCAACAGACGTCACCGCGGAAAAGCTGAAGAACGCCGACCGCGCCGGCCAGCTCGAAGCCATCGACAAGGCGCAGGCCGTGATCGAGTTCAACATGGACGGCACGATCATCACAGCGAACTCGAACTTCCTCGCAGCCCTCGGCTATTCGCTGGCCGAGATCAAGGGCAAGCATCACAGCATGTTCGTCGAGCCCGGTGAGCGCGACGGCGCCGCCTATCGCGAATTCTGGGCCGCGCTCAACCGCGGTCAGTACCAGGCAGGGGAATACAAGCGCATCGGCAAGGGCGGCAAGGAAGTCTACATCCAGGCCTCCTACAACCCGATCTTCGATCTCAACGGCAGGCCCTACAAGGTCGTGAAATACGCCACCGATGTCACGAAGCAGGTGCTGGTACGCATGGGCAACGAACGCGTTCGCGGCATGATGGAATCGGTCGCCGCCGGATCAGAGGAGCTGAATGCCTCGGTGCGGGAGATCTCGGAGGCCATGACAAAGTCGCGCGAGACGGCGATGAGCGCGGTGGATCAGGTCGCTACCGCCGACGCGCAGGCCCAGCGCCTCACCGAAGCCGCGCAGGCAATGAGCGGCATCGTCGAGCTCATCAACAACATCACCGGGCAGATCAACCTGCTCGCGCTCAACGCCACGATCGAATCGGCGCGCGCTGGCGAAGCCGGTCGCGGCTTCGCCGTGGTCGCCTCGGAGGTCAAGAGCCTCGCCAACCAGGCCAAGCAGGCCACGGACAAGATTGGCGCGGAGATCGGCAGCCTCAACGGCATCTCCGGTGACGTCGTCACCGCTCTGGCTTCGATCAAGACGGCCATCAACAACGTCAGCGAATATGTCACGTCGACGGCCGCCGCAATCGAGGAGCAGAGCACGGTCACGAACGAAATGTCGACCAGCATGCAACGCGCCGCCGCGGAAGCTGCGGCGATCGCGGCGAGGGCTTAAACGGCATCGTCACTGCTTCGGCAGCTTGGCCTTCAGCGCATACAGCGCATCCAACGCCTCGCGCGGCGACATCTCGTCGGGATGGAGCGCCTTCACGGCGTCCATCAGCAGTTCAGCCTCGGTCGGCGGTGCGGCTTCCGCGGCGGCGCGCGAGGGGACGGCGAACAACGGCAGATCGTCGGCGAGCGCACGGGCGGTCTGGCCGCGATCCTGCGCTTCGAGCTTTGCCAGCACCGATTTGGCGCGCGTGATCACAGCGGGCGGCAGGCCGGCGAGCTTGGCGACCTGGATGCCGTAGGAGCGATCGGCCGAGCCCGGCAGCACCTCGTGCAGGAACACGACATTGCCCTGCCATTCCTTCACCCGCACCGTCGCATTGAACATGCGCGGCAGCTTGGCCGAGAGCGCGGTCAGCTCGTGATAATGCGTCGCGAACAGCGTGCGGCAGCGGTTGCTCTCGTGCAGATGCTCGATCGCGGCCCAGGCGATCGACAGACCATCGAAGGTCGCGGTGCCGCGGCCGATCTCATCGAGGATCACAAGCGCGCGCTCGCCGGCCTGGTTGAGGATCGCCGCCGTCTCCACCATCTCCACCATGAAGGTCGAGCGGCCGCGGGCGAGATCGTCGGCGGCGCCGACGCGCGAGAACAGACGGTCGACGATGCCGATCCGCGCGCGCGTCGCCGGCACGAAACTGCCGATTTGAGCAAGAAGCGCAATCAGCGCGTTCTGGCGCAGGAAGGTCGACTTACCCGCCATGTTCGGGCCGGTCAGCAGCCAGAGCTGGCCGGATTTTTGCGCCGGGCTCGGCGAGAGATCGCAGGCGTTCGCAATGAACGGCTCGCCGTTGCGCTTCAAGGCCTGCTCGACCACCGGATGGCGGCCGGCTTCGATCGCAAAGCCGAGCGAGCCATCGACCTCGGGTCGCACATAGTTCTCGTCGACCGCGAGCTTGGCCAGCGACGTCGCGACATCGAGCAGCGCAAAGCCTTGCGCGGCCGCACGCAGATCGTCGCTGATCTCGATCGCCCTGGCGCAGAGCCGCTCGAAGATCTCGAGCTCGAGGCCGAGCGCGCGGTCGCCGGCATTGGCGATCTTTGCTTCGATCTCGCCGAGCTCCGACGTCGTGAACCGCACCTGGCCCGCCAGCGTCTGGCGATGGATGAAGGTCGCATTCAGCGGCGCCGACATCAGCTTGTCGCCGTGCTGCGCGGTGACCTCGACGAAATAGCCGAGCACATTGTTGTGGCGGATCTTGAGCGCCTTGACGGAGGTCACGTCGGCGTAGCGCGCCTGCATCGAGGCCACGACCAGGCGCGAAGCGTCGCGTAGGTTTCGCGCTTCGTCGAGCGCCGGCTCATAGCCGGCACGAACGAAGCCGCCATCGCGCTTGATCAGCGGCAATTGCTCGTCGAGCGCGCGCGCGAATTCGGCGGCGAGCTCGCGCGAGGGACGCTTCAGCGCCGCCATCACTGCCGTGATCTCCTGCGGCGGCTGGTCGAGCTCGCCAAGCCGCGCCAAAACCTGGTCTGCGGCGATGATGCCGTCGCGCAAGCCCGCAAGGTCGCGCGGTCCGCCGCGGCCGACGGAGAGGCGGGCCAGCGCGCGCGACATGTCGGGCGCGCCGCGCAAGATGCTGCGGATGTCCTCGCGCGTCGCCGAATCCGCGACGAAGGCACTGACGGCATCGAGCCGCCGCGCGATCGCCGGCGCGTCGGTCAAGGGCGCGGCCAGCCGCTGCGCCAGCAGGCGCGAGCCGGCCGAGGTGACCGTGCAGTCGATGGCATCGAGCAGCGAGCCGCGGCGTTCGCCGGCGAGCGTCCGCGTCAGCTCGAGATTGGCGCGGGTGGCGGGATCGATCGCCATGGTCGCGCCGGAGGCTTCGCGCGCGGGCGGCGACAGCGGCGGATGCTTGCCGACCTGGGTGCGGTCGACATAGGTGACGGCGGCGGCAGCAGCGGTGGCTTCCAGCCGCGACAGCTGCGCCAGCCCGTCCATGGTCGCGACGGCAAAGTAGTCGCAAAGGCGTTTCTCGGCGGTGGCGCCGTCGAAGACATCGCGGGTCACCGGCGTCACCGCCGGCAGCTCGCGCAAGGTCTGCCCGAGTTCGTTATCGCCATAAAGCGCGTCGGTGACGATGGCCTCGTTCGGGTTGATGCGCGCCAGCGTCGCGGCGAGCTCGCCGCCCGAGACTTCCGTCACCGTGAATTCGGCGGTCGAGATGTCGATCCAGGCAAGCCCGAAACGGTCGCCGCCGGCGGACGAGCGCGCCCGCGCGATCGCCAGCAAATAATTGTTCGCGCGCGCATCGAGCAGCGTGTCTTCCGTCAGCGTGCCCGGCGTCACCAGCCGCACCACGCCGCGGCGCACGACGCTCTTGTTGCCGCGCGCTTTCGCCGCCGCGGGATCCTCGGTCTGCTCGCACACGGCGACCCGGTGGCCGGCGCTGATCAGGCGGTGCAGATAATCCTCGGAGCGCTCGACCGGCACGCCGCACATCGGGATATCGTTGCCCTGATGCTTGCCGCGCTTGGTCAACACGATGCCGAGCGTCCTGGAGGCGATCTCGGCGTCCTCGAAGAACAGCTCGTAGAAATCGCCCATCCGGTAGAACAGCAGCAAGCCCTGATGCGCCGCCTTGATCTCCAGATACTGTTCCATCATCGGCGTGACGCGCGCGGCGGCTTCCGCCGGCGGTGCGGGGGTCGTTTCAGGCTCTGGCGCTTGTATGGGCTGTTGCATTGTCATGGGCGGCGCAACCTACAAAATTTCGCCTCCTGCTCCTATCGCTTTGGCCCGACAGCGGGGGTTTTCCACGTTGTCCGCACCGCGGCATGCGCCGGCGGCGTGCTGGTCCCTCGGAACACGCAAGCAACCGTCAATTGACCTGCCGCGGGCGCCCTCCTAAAACTCCGCCGACATTGAAGAATTTCCGCCGAACCGCGGCATTCAGGGAGAACAACGATGCGTGACGTCTTTATCTGCGATGCCGTGCGGACCCCGATCGGCCGTTTCGGCGGCTCGCTGGCCAAGGTGCGTACTGACGACCTCGCCGCCGCTCCCATCAAGGCGCTGATGGCCAAGCACCCCAATCTCGACTGGGCGCAGGTGGACGAAGTCTTCTTTGGCTGCGCCAACCAGGCCGGCGAGGACAACCGCAACGTCGCGCGCATGGCGCTGCTGCTGGCGGGGCTCCCCGACTCGGTTCCCGGCCAGACCCTGAACCGGCTCTGCGCCTCCGGCCTCGATGCGGTCGGTGCGGCCGGCCGTGCCATCCGCTCCGGTGAGATCGAGCTTGCCATTGCCGGCGGCGTCGAATCCATGACCCGCGCGCCCTTCGTGATGGGCAAGGCGCAGGAAGCGTTCTCGCGTTCGGCCGAGATCTTCGACACCACCATCGGCTGGCGCTTCATCAACCCGCTGCTCAAGGCGCAGTATGGCGTCGATGCGATGCCGGAGACCGGCGAGAACGTCGCCGAGGAATTCCAGGTCTCGCGCGCCGACCAGGATGCCTTCGCCATCCGCTCGCAGCAGCGCGCCGGCAAAGCGATCGCCGCCGGCTATTTTGCGGAAGAAATCACGCCCATCACCATTCCTGGCGGCAAAGCCGGTCCGATCACGGTCGACAAGGACGAGCATCCGCGGCCCGAGACCACGCTGGAAGGTTTGGCAAAACTGAAGCCGATCGTGCGCAACCCCGGCACGGTGACCGCCGGCAATGCCTCCGGCGTCAATGACGGCGCCGCCGCGATGATCCTTGCGTCCGAAGCCGCTGTGAAGAAGCACGGCCTGACGCCCCGCGCGCGCATCCTCGGCCTTGCCTCGGCCGGCGTGCCGCCGCGCATCATGGGCATCGGCCCGGTGCCGGCGACCCGCAAGCTGATGGAGCGGCTCGGCAAGAAGATCACCGATTTCGACCTGATCGAGCTGAACGAGGCTTTCGCCTCGCAGGGCATCGCCTGCATGCGCCAGCTCGGCGTCGCCGACGATGCCGACTACGTCAATCCGCATGGCGGCGCCATCGCGCTCGGCCATCCCCTCGGCATGAGCGGCGCGCGCCTCGCGCTCACCGCCGTGCACGGCATGGAAAAGCGCGGCGGCAAGCTCGCGCTCGCCACCATGTGCGTCGGCGTCGGCCAGGGCGTGGCCGTCGCGATCGAGAAGGTGAACTAAGACTCTGTCCTCTCCCTCTCCCCGCAAGCGGGGAGAGGCGAAGAGTCCTCGGGAGATGAGAGGATCGTTCCATGATCATCGAGCGCGAGCAGGACGTCACGGCCGCCGCACTGGCGGTGATGGAGCGAACGTCCGATCCGCGGATGCGGCAGATCATGGTCTCGCTGGTCAAGCATCTGCACGGCTTTGTCCGTGACGTGCGCTTGACCGAGAAGGAATTTCGCGACGCGACCGCAATCATCGCCGAACTCGGCAAGCTGACCACCGACACGCATAACGAAGTCGTGCTGATGGCGGGCTCGCTCGGGGTCTCGCCGCTGGTCTGCCTGCTCAATAATGGCGATCAAGGCAATACGGAAACCGATCAGTCGCTGCTCGGGCCGTTCTGGCGGCTGAACTCGCCACGGGTGGAGAATGGCGGATCGATCGTCCGCTCCGAGACTCCGGGCGCGCCGCTGTTCGTCAATGGCCGTGTCGTCGACAAGGACGGTCGCCCCGTCGCCGGCGCGGAAGTCGATGTCTGGCACGCCTCGCCGGTTGGGCTGTACGAGAACCAGGACCCCGAGCAAGCCGACATGAACCTGCGCGGCAAGTTCACGACAGATGCAGACGGGCGCTTCGCCTTTCGCTCGGTGATGATGACAGGCTATCCCATTCCGACCAATGGCGTGGTCGGTCGCCTCCTGGAAGCACAGAGCCGGCACCCCTATCGTCCGGCGCATCTGCACGCCCTGATTCTCAAGCCCGGGTTCAAGGTGCTGATCTCGCAGGTCTACGATCCCAACGATCCCCATATCGACAGCGACGTGCAGTTCGGCGTGACACAAGCGCTGATCGGCAAGTTCGTGCGCCACGAGACGTCGCATCCGACCGCGCGTGGCGTTTCGACCCCTTGGTATTCGCTCGATCACACCTACCGGCTCGAGGCCGGGGAGGCCGTGCTGCCGCGTGCGCCGATCAAATAGGGCGCTCGTGCCGAATGCCGGGCGCGAAAGGGGTGCGAAAGCTGCTTCCCTAGATTAGTTATATTCTATAATGATTGGCGCAAATGTGGTCCGGCCGAGCCGAAATGGCCGGGGAGGAGTTCGCCAATGACATTCATCTATCCCACAGGCAGCAACACGGCGCATCCGCTGCCGCTGTCGCCCGAGTACAAGAGCTCGATCAAGCGCGCACCGAACAAGCCCTTGATCCCGATGCGCCACACGCTGTCGGAGCTGACCGGCCCGGTCTATGGCCACGAGACCGTGCGCGAGGGCGACAACGATCTCACCACCCAGCACAAGGGCGAGCCGCTCGGCGAGCGCATCATCGTGCATGGTCATGTCCGCGACGAGGATGGCCGCGGCGTGCCCAACACGCTGGTCGAGATCTGGCAGGCCAACGCCTGCGGCCGCTACGTCCATGTCCGCGATCAGCATCCGGCGCCGCTCGATCCCAATTTCACCGGCGCGGGCCGCACCGTGAGCGATGCCGCCGGCTATTATCGCTTCGTCAGCATCAAGCCCGGCGCTTACCCCTGGGGCAATCATCACAATGCCTGGCGCCCCGCGCACATTCATCTTTCGGTGTTCGGTCATTCCTTCGTCAGCCGCCTGGTGACGCAGATGTATTTTCCGGGAGATCCGCTGTTCCCGTTCGATCCGATCTTCAATTCGGTGCCGGATGAGAAGGCGCGGATGCGCATGGTCTCGTCGTTTGACCTCGAGAATACCAAGCCCGAATGGGCGCTGTGCTACCGCTTCGACATCGTGCTGCGCGGCAAGAACGCCACCCCCATGGAGAACCACTAACGTGCAGGATTCTGTGAAGCCCGATGGGATCACGCCGTCGCAGACCGTCGGCCCGTTCTTCAAATACGGCCTGACGCCGACAGGCGATTACGCCTGGAACGACGCCTTCACCAATTCGACGCTGACGCCTGACGTCTCCGGCGATCGCGTCCGCATCGAGGGCCGGGTGCTCGACGGCGACGGCGCCACCGTGCCCGACGCCATGCTGGAGATCTGGCAGGCGGATGCGCAGGGGCGCTACGCCGATCCGCAGGACAAGCGCGCGCTGCCGAACGCCAGCTTCCGCGGCTTCGCCCGCTGCGGCACCGACAAGGACGGCAATTATTCCTTCGACACCATCAGGCCGGGCACGGTGCCCGATGCCGACGGCAAGCCGCAGGCACCACATCTCGTCCTGGCGGTGTTCGCGCGCGGCATGCTGCGGCATCTCTATACCCGCATCTATTTCGGCGACGAGGCCGGTAATACAGCCGATCCCGTGCTGGCGCTGGTTCCAGCCGACCGCCGCGCCACGCTGATTGCGGTGCGTGACGCGGGCAAGGCGGTCTACAAGCTCGACCTGCGCCTGCAGGGCGACAACGAGACGGTGTTCTTCGACGTGTGAAGCCAAGCGCATGCCGGCGACATCAGGTCGCCGGCAGACGTCAAAGGATCGATTGCCGTATCGCATTCCCCGTATTTTCCCGGGGTGATCGCGACGCAATTTCCGCGCGAAGAAAGTCCGTGTTTACCGCAATCCTTTAGGCTTCGCGTTGATTTGGCGCTGGCTATCGGATTGTTTCATGAAAATTCGTCTTTCGCTGTCTTCAGCAATCATTGCATTTGGCATTGTTCTGGCCATCGGCTTCACGGCGGTCGTCTCCACCAGCCTCTATGCGCTACGCGAGCTCAAGGTCGGTGGTCCGCTCTACTCCGACATCAAGCTCGGCAACGATTTGATCGCCGACATCCTGCCGCCGCCGGAATATGTCATCGAGGCCTATCTCGAAGCCACGCTCGCCATGCGTGAGCCGGACCAACTGGCAGCCCATGGCGAACGTCTGGTCCAGCTCCGCAAGGATTATGACGAGCGCAAGGCCTATTGGACCGCGTCCAGCCTCGCGGCTGACCTGAAGACGGCCCTGGTGTCCAAGTCCGACGCCGAGGTGCAGAAATTCTGGAAGCTGTTGTCCGATCAGCTCCTGCCGGCGCTCAAGGCCAAGGACGCGGCTGCGTCCGAACGCGCCTATGCGCAGCTCAAGGCCGCCTACACCGCGCATCGCGCCGTCATCGACAGCATCGTCGACAGCGCCAACAAGCAGAACGCCGACATGGAGAAGCTGGCCGCCGAGCGCGACAGCGCGATGCTCTATATTCTGCTTGGCGTCTCCGCGGCCGTGCTCGCCTTCATTGCCGCCGGTCTGCTCGGCGTCGCGTTCGGCGTGGTGCGTCCGATCGTGCGCATGACGGACACGATGCAGAAGCTTGCGACCGGAGATCTCGCCGCCGACATCCCTTTCGCGCAACGTCAGGACGAGGTCGGCTCGATGGCCGGCGCACTCCAGGTGTTCAAGCAGGGAGCGATCGAGAATTCGCGCCTGCGCGAGGAGCAATTGCAGAAGGAACAGGAAGCGGCGCTGGCCAAGCGCAGTGCCCTGCACCAGATGGCCGAGACCGTCGAGCGCGAGACCGGCCGTTCCGTCGATACCGCGAGCTCTGCGACGCAGGGCGTGGAGCGGGCTGCCGTGAGCCTTTCCGAGATCGCGCGATCCCTGTCTTCGGAATCGCAGGCGGTCGCCGCCGCCTCCACCCAGGCCCTCGGCAGTTCGCAGACCGTTTCGGCCGCCGCCGAAGAGCTGAGTGCCTCGATCCGGGAGATCGCAACGCAGGTCGGACGCACCTCGACTGTCACCAAGTCGGCGGTCGCAGGCCGCGAGCAGGCGCGCTCGACCATCCAGGCGCTGGCGGGCGCAGTGAAAAAGATCGCCGAGGTCTCCGACCTGATCGGCGGCATCGCCGGCCAGACCAATCTGCTCGCGCTCAACGCCACGATCGAGGCGGCGCGTGCCGGCGAGGCAGGCCGCGGTTTTGCGGTCGTCGCGGCCGAAGTGAAATCCCTGTCCGACCAGACTGCGAAATCCACCGAGGAGATCGGGCGCCTGATCGCGGAGATCCAGACCTCGACGCAGGCCGCGGTCGATGCCGTCGAGACCATGGGTGGCCACATCGTCGAGATCGACGGCGTGGCGACCTCGGTCGCCGCCGCGATGGAAGAGCAGGATGCCGCGACGCGAGAGATCGCCCGTTCGATCTCCGAATCGGCGTCTGCCGCGAAGGAGGTCTCTGCCAAGATCGCCAA
This sequence comes from Bradyrhizobium zhengyangense, assembly GCF_022012435.1. Classification (GTDB taxonomy): domain Bacteria; phylum Pseudomonadota; class Alphaproteobacteria; order Rhizobiales; family Xanthobacteraceae; genus Bradyrhizobium; species Bradyrhizobium zhengyangense. The sequence goes on along the minus strand of NZ_JAKLUA010000006.1, from coordinate 15,122 downwards.
TGTCAGCCGCGACGCCGCGTCCGTGAACGACCGCGCCACGGAGGTCAGGCAGGCCATCGCGGGCATGGCGGCCAATCTGGAATCGCTGCGATCGGTTGTGGTCCGCACCGTGCGAGACTCGACCGCAGCGGCTTAACGTCCGACACCAACTCGGCCGCTGGCGCGTGGGGGCGTGATCGTGCAGTATGGCACGGGGCAGGGGCATCAGGGCTATGACACCTCCACAACTGCCGGCGGTCGCTGAACCCGGTTACCTCACGGCCGCATTGCGCAAGGCCGGCGCGCTGGACGCCGGCGCCGTGCGCGAGGTGACGGTGCTGCATGAGCGCGACACCGTGGTGTCGCACATCGCCCGGATCGACCTGCGCTATGTCGGCGAATCAGCCGGCGCGCCGCAATCCCTGATCCTGAAGACGCCACATGCCGATTTTGCCAAGACGCTCGCCGATGGCGGCCGGCATGAGGTGGCCTTCTACACCAAGCTCGCACCGAACATGCCGCGAGGGCTGGTGCCGCGCTGCTTCGACGGACGTTTCGACGAGCTGGGCGAGACCTGGCATCTCCTGCTCGAAGATCTCACCGACAGCCACGAGATCGTGACCCAATGGCCGCTGCCACCGTCGCGCGAGCAGACATTCGCGATCGTCGCTACGCTTGCACGCTGGCATGCGGCCTGGTGGGACCATCCCGATCTCGGCCACTCCATCGGCACCTGGGCGAGCCCGGACGACAGCGCGCAGCATTTGGAGACCTTTGCCGGTCATTACGACCGTTTCGCCGATATGCTCGGCGATCGCCTCAGTGAGGAGCGCCGGCTCCTTTATCGTCGCCTGATCGATCAGTCGGCCCGGCTATCCGACCGTTACCATTCGCGTCGTAACCTCAGCATCACCCACGGCGACGCCCACACCTGGAATTTCTTCCTGCCGCGCGCCGGCGTCGCTGACACCGTGCGCATCTTCGATTTCGACCTGTGGGGCGTCAATGTCCCGACCAACGACCTTGCCTACATGATGGCGCTGCATTGGTTTCCGGAGCGCCGGCAGGCCCTGGAGCGTCCGCTCCTCAATCTCTATCACGAGACACTGCTCGCAAGCGGCATCACCGGCTACACGCGCGGCGCGCTCGATCGTGACTACCGCCTGTCGGTGCTCTGGCACATCACCAAGCCGGTCTGGCAATGGGCCATCAACATCCCGCCAGGGATCTGGTGGCATCATCTGGAGCGGATCATGATGGCGGTCGAGGATCTGGGGTGTGAGGAGTTGTTGTAGGGAGCGCGCTACGCACTCGCTGTCGTCGCCCGGCTTGACCGGGCGACCCAGTATTCCAGAGACGTCTGTGGGATGCGGAAAAGCCGCGGCGTACCGGATGCCCCGGTTCCGTCTCCGCCAAGGCTACGCCGAGGCCCACACGGGCGCTCGGCACGCCGAAGCTTCAGCGAAGGCGGCAGGCCGGGGCATGACAGATGCTCCTACTCCATCACCGCATGTTCCGGCCCGGCCGCCTGCTTGCGCAGCGTGGCCTTGGTTGAGCCGATCATCAGCGCCAGCGGGATGGTGCAGAGGATGAAGACCATCACCAGCATATAGTCGTGCGAAAAGGCGATGATCTGCGCCTGCACGCTGACCATGCGGTCGGCCATGGCGCGGCCGGCGTCGGTGGAGAGGTTGATCAGGCCGCGCACGTCGGGCATCTGGAGCGCGTGGTTGAACGGGTTGATATGCTCCGAGAGGATCGCATAGGTCCTGCGCGTGCCCTGCGTCAGCTGCGCGATGACGATGGAGATGCCGACCGAGCTTGCGACGTTGCGCAAGAGCGTCAGCATCGAGGTGCCGTCGGTGCGCAAATGGTTCGGCAGCGTCAGGAACGACACCGTCGAGAGCGGCACGAAGACGAGGCCGAAGCCGAAGCCCTGCATCACGCTGACGATGACGATCTCCGGCACCTGGGTCTGGTCGGTCCAGCCGGTCATCTGGAACAGCGAGGCCGCCGTCAGCGTCAGGCCGCAGATGATCAGCGTGCGCGCCTCGATGTACTTCATGATGCGGCCGACCATCATCATGGCGAAGAAGGTGCCGAAGCCGCGGCTCGCCAAGAGACCGCCGGCGGTCATGATGGGATAGCCGATGACGTTTTGGAGGTACGGCGAGGCCAGCGCCATGGTCGAATACAGCACCAGGCCCATCACCGTCATGAAGATGCAGCCAGTGAGGAAGTTGCGGTCCTTGAACAGCGCGAACTGGATGAACGGACGCGAGGTCGTGAAGGAGTGGGCGAAGAAGTAATAGAACGCGACGCCCGAGATGACGAACTCGGTCACGATCTCGACCGATTCGAACCAGTCGAGCTGTTCGCCGCGGTCGAGCGCGAGCTGAAGCGCGCCGATCGCGATCGCCAGCGCGCCGAAGCCGAACCAGTCGAATTTAAGGCCGAGGTCCTTCTTGGTCTCATCCATGAAGACCATCAGTCCGAACACGGTGATTGCACCGAACGGCAGATTGACGAAGAACACCCAGTGCCAGGAATAGGTTTCGGTCAACCAGGCACCGAGCGACGGGCCCATGATCGGCCCCATCATCACGCCCATGCCCCAGATCGACATCGCCTTGGCGCGTTCCTGGAGCGTGTAATAGTCGAGCATGACCGACTGCGACAGCGGCACCAGTGCGGCGCCAAACACGCCCTGCAGCAGGCGGAACAGCACCATCTGGTTGATGTCCTGTGCAAGGCCGCAGAGCACGGAAGCAAAGGTGAAGCCAGCCGCGCAGATGATGAAGATGCGCTTGCGGCCGAAGCGGTTCGAGATCCAGCCCACCGGTGCCGTCATGATCGCGGCGGCGACGATGTAGGAGGTCAGCACCCAGTTGATCTGGTCCTGCGAGGCCGACAGCGTGCCCTGCATGTAGGGCAGGGCGACGTTGGCAATGGTGGTGTCCAGCGCCTGCATGATGGTCGCCGTCATGGCGCAGATCGTCACCATGTTCCGGCGCAGGCCGGGGACCATCAGGGCGGGATTGGACTCCGCCATCGGATCAGTCCTTGTCCTGGTCTTTATCTTGGCTTGCGGTCGCCGACAGACCAAGCAGGCCGGCGAGCGAGCGCTGATGACCGGTGTCGATGGTGGCATAGACGCTCATGCCGGCCTTCAGCTTCTTCACGTATTTGTCGCTCTCGTCGAAATAGATCCTGACAGGCACGCGCTGCACCACCTTGACGAAATTGCCGGTGGCGTTCTGCGGCGGCAGGATCGCGAATTGCGCGCCGGTGCCGGGCGACAGCGAGCCGATCTTGCCCTTGAAGACGTGGTTCGGGAACGCGTCGACCTCGAGCGTGACGGGCTGTCCCTCGGTGACGTAGGTGAGGTCGCTCTCCTTCGGGTTGGCATCGACCCAGGGATGGGCGATGTCGACGATGGAGAACACCGCCGTTCCGGCGGCGACATAGCGGCCAAGCTGGATCTGCTCGACCTGGGTCGCGATGCCATCCATCGGCGCGCGCAGCACGGTGTGATCGAGATTGCGCTGGGCGTCTTCGAGCTTGGCCTTGGCCTGGACGTAAGGCGGGAATTCTTCCAGCGGCAGTTTGGGATTGCCGAGCAATTGCGTCTTGGCGTTGGAGAGCTGCTGCTTGATGAACTGCGCCTGCGCGCCTGCGGTGACCATCGCGTTCGAGGCGTTGTCGAGGTCGAGCTGGGAGCCGAAGCTGTTCTTCACCAGCGCCTGCTTGCGTTCGACATCGCGCTTTTTCAGGTCGACGCCCTGCTGGGCGAGATCGAGCATGTCGCCGTAGATCTTGATGTTGGCGATGAGATTGTCATAGGTCGTCTGCGCCTGGGCGAGTTGCGCCTTGGCTTCTTCAGCTGCGAGGCGGAACGGCACGGGATCGATCTCGAACAGCTCGTCGCCCTTCTTGACCGACTGTCCCTCCTTCACGACGACCTTCTGGATCTTGCCGGAGATGTCGGGCGTCACCAGCACTTTCTGGGCGCCGACATAGGCGTCGTCGGTGCCGACGTAGCGGCCGCCATTGAGATAGAAGGTCAGGCCGGCGATGACGGCCACGATCGGCAGCACCACCATCAGCAGGAAGCGGCGATAGCGGCGCAAGCCCGCGACGAAGCGGCGGCGCGGGTCGGTGCCGGCCTTCTTGGTCGGCTTGCCGCTGTCGATCTTTTGCTCCGGCTGGAATTTGAGAACCTGATCAGCCATAGCGCTGCTCCTTACGTGCTTGTTCCGCGCCAGACGTCTGAATCGCAGTTCGCACGTTTTCTTTGATGGTTTCGAGTTGGGTGAGGAGGCGGTGGGCGTCCGCCGGGCTGATGCCGTCGAGCGCGTTCGCCGTGAGCTCCGATTTCAGGCCGCTCATCTTGCCGAGCAGTGCACGGCCGGCCTTCTTGAGATAGAGGCGCTTGACGCGGCGGTCGCTGGCGTCGCTGCGGCGCTCGATCCAGTCGCTGTCGCAGAGCTTGTCGATCAGCCGCGTCAGCGTGATCGGCTGCATCTCCAGCAGCTCGGCGAGTTCCGACTGCTTCATGCCCTCGCTGCGCTCGACCTTGGCCAAGACAGCCCATTGCGCGCGGGTGATGCCGAAGCGCGAGGCCTCCTTGTCGGCATAGACGCGCAACAGCCGGTACAGCTCGCCGAGCGTGAACAGGAAATTCTGGTCGACAGACGACCCGCGGGTCATGAGCTTGGTCTCCAATAAGCTTGGATATAATAAGCAAGCTTATGATTATTTCATGGCGGGTTAACGCGGTGCTGTCCCGCAGCAAAAGCATGGCTGACCGCCGCTGCGCCGGTCGTGCTTTGGGTTCCCCGGCCGAAATGCTAGAAGCGGGCCGAATGACCCTCGCAAAGCCCACCTTTCCGACGCCCGACCATGATCACGGACGCTGCACCGCGGATGCGCTGGCGCATGCGGAAGCGGTTTGCGAGCAGCGCGCGCAGAAATTCACGCCGATCCGCCGCCAGGTGCTGGGGGCCTTGCTCTCCAGCCATCGCCCGCTCGGCGCCTATGAAGTGATCGACGAGCTCGCCAAATCGATGCCGCGGCCGGCGCCGATCACGGTCTACCGCGCTCTCGATTTCCTGATGGCGAACGGCCTCGTGCACCGCATCGAGAGCCGCAACGCCTATCTCGCCTGCGCCGCGCACGATCATGACGCGACCTCGGCGGTGGCGTTCCTGATCTGCGAGCGCTGCGGTCTGGTCGGCGAGATCCCGTCAGGGTCGTTCGCCAGGGAGCTCAACGCCGCGGCGCGCGCGTCAGGCTTTGCACCAAAACTGTCTGTGGTGGAGATCGCGGGCGTCTGCACCCATTGTCAGAAAACGTCCTAAAGCAACAACGGCGCAAAGCCGGATTCCAGGAAGACATGTCCTCACCTCAAGCCATCCCGTCCGCCGGCCGCCCTCTCAGTGCCGGCGCCATCGCCCTGATGCTGATGCTGTGCCTGACCTGGGGTTTCAACCAGATCGCGGTGAAGCTCGTCATCCCCGACATCCCGCCGATGTTGCAGGCGACCATCCGCTCGATGGGGGCGCTGCCGGTGCTGTTCATCATCGGCAGCTTGCGCGGGGTAAGGTTCTTCGAGCGCGACGGCACGCTCGCGGCAGGTCTGTTTGCCGGCTTGATGTTCGGCGTCGAATTCGTGCTGATCTATGAAGGTCTGCGCTTCACGCCGGCGTCGCGCGCGGTCGTGTTCCTCTACACCGCGCCGTTCTTTGTCGCGCTCGGTTCGTATCAGGTGCTGGGGGAGCGGCTGATGGGCTCGCAATGGTTGGGGCTGGCCTTGAGCTTTGCCGGCGTCGCGCTCGCGATCGGCGTGCCGCAGCCGGATGTCGACGCCAAAGTGCTGCTCGGCGATCTCATGATCGTCGGCGGTGGCGCGCTTTGGGCCGCGACCACGCTGGTCGCCAAGGCGACGCGGCTGCGCTTTGCCCCGCCGGAGAAGGCGCTCGGCTACCAGGTCGCGATGTCGATCCCGATTCTGGGGCTCGCCGCCTATCTGTTCGGGGAGACCATCCCCCACACCCCGAGCCCGCTCTCGATCGGGCTGATGGTGTTCCAGGCGGTCTGGGTGGTGGGAACCACGTTCACGCTTTGGTTCGCGCTGGTGAAGACCTATTCGGCCAGCAAATTGTCGGCTTTTACCTTCATCACCCCTTTGTTTGGCGTGGTGGGTAGCTATTTCATCATGCACGACACCCTGAGTCTGGCCTTTGGGGCGGCAGCCGTCCTTGTAATCGCTGGACTTTTCCTGGTTAACCGTCCCAGCCAATCCGCTGCGGCGCCAGCTGATGCATTGCTGAATGTCACCAAAACCTGATATTTGGACCCCATGAACAAGCTCGAAAACCCCCTCGATTCCGACCTCGCGGGCCCCGCGCCCCGGCACAAGACCACCCAGGTGAAGGTGGGCAACGTCGCCGTCGGCGGCGGCGCGCCGATCGTCGTGCAGTCGATGACCAACACCGACACCGCCGACATCGACGGCACCATCGCCCAGGTCGCAGCGCTCGCGCGCGCCGGCTCCGAAATGGTCCGCATCACCGTGGACCGCGAGGAGGCCGCTGCCGCCGTCCCGCACATCCGCGATGGTCTCGCCAAGCGCGGCATCACCACGCCGCTGATCGGCGACTTCCATTATATCGGCCACAAGCTGCTCGCGGCCTATCCGGCCTGCGCCGAGGCGCTGGCGAAGTATCGCATCAATCCCGGCAATGTCGGCTTCAAGGACAAGCGCGACACGCAGTTCGCCGACATCATCGAGATCGCGAACAAGAACAACAAGCCGGTCCGCATCGGCGCCAATTGGGGCTCGCTCGACCAGGAGCTCTTGACCAAGCTGATGGACGAGAACGCCGCCTCCGCCAATCCGCGCGACGTGCGCGCGGTGACGCGCGAGGCGATGGTGCAGTCGGCGCTGCTCTCGGCCGCGCGCGCCGAAGAGCTCGGCATGCCCAAGGATCGCATCATCCTCTCCGCCAAGGTTTCGGCGGTGCAGGACCTGATCGCGGTCTATCAGGATCTCGCCAGCCGGTCCGACTACGCCATCCATCTCGGCCTCACCGAAGCCGGTATGGGCTCGAAGGGCATCGTGGCCTCGTCCGCCGCGCTCGGCATCCTCTTGCAGCAGGGCATCGGCGACACCATCCGCATCTCGCTGACGCCGGAGCCCGGCGGCGACCGCACCCGCGAGGTGCAGGTGGGCCAGGAGCTGCTCCAGACCATGGGCTTCCGCACCTTCGTGCCGCTGGTCGCCGCGTGCCCCGGCTGCGGCCGCACCACCTCGACCACGTTCCAGGAGCTGGCACGCTCGATCCAGGACTTCATCCGCGACGAGATGCCGAGCTGGAAGAGCAAATATCCCGGCGTCGAGGAGCTCAACGTCGCGGTGATGGGCTGCATCGTCAACGGCCCCGGCGAATCCAAGCACGCCAATATCGGCATCTCCTTGCCCGGCACCGGCGAAGCGCCGGCCGCGCCGGTCTTCGTCGACGGCAAGAAGTTCCGCACGCTGCGCGGTCCGACCATCTCCGCCGACTTCAAGGCGCTGGTGATCGACTATATCGACCAGCGCTACGGCCAGGGCGCCAAGGCGCCGGCGGCGGAGTGATTCCACTCCGCTAGATGTGACCCGCGTTTAGCCCGGATTGCGCTTCGCTCCATCCGGGCTACGATGCCTCCCAATCAACAATGATTGGGAGCAACACCCATGAGCTCACTCGCCGGCAAGCAAGGTCCGCGTTACCGCCACACGGCTGACGACGGCGCGCCGTACGAGACCATCGCGGTCGAAAAGCTCACCCCCATCATCGGTGCGGAAATCTCCGGCGTCGATATCGGCAAGCTGGTCGAAGGCGACAGCGGCTCCAACCAGCAGATGGACGAGATCCATCGCGCGCTTGCCGAAAACCTCGTCATCTTCTTCCGCGACCAGACCATCACGCCGAAACAGCATCTCGCCTTCGGCCGCAAGTTCGGCGAGCTGCATTTTCATCCCGCAGCCCCACACGAGGATGAAGACCCGGCGCTGATGAAGATCTACGCCGACAAGAACTCGCCCCGCGCCAACGGCGAGGGCTGGCACTCCGACGTGTCCTGCGACCTCGAGCCGCCGATGGGCTCGATCCTCTACATCAAGCAGTGCCCGCCGCTCGGCGGCGACACGCTGTTCGCCAACATGTATGCCGCCTATGAAGCCCTGTCCGATCGCATGAAGGCCTATCTCGACGGCCTCACCGCGCTGCATGACGGCGAGCCGATCTATCGCGGCCTCTATGCGAACTACGGCGTCGCCGATCGCCCGTCCTATCCAAACGCCGAGCATCCGGTGGTGCGCACGCATCCGGTGACGGGCAGGAAGGCGCTTTACGTCAATCGCGGCTTCACCAGGCACATCAACGGCATTCCGCGCGACGAGAGCGATGCGATGCTCGCCTATCTCTACCAGCACGCCGAGAACCCCCTGTTCCAGTGCCGCTTCCGCTGGACCGAGAACGCCATCGCCTTCTGGGACAATCGCTGCACCCAGCATCGCGCCATGTGGGACTACTGGCCGCATACGCGCTCGGGCACGCGCGTGACGGTGAAGGGGGAGCGGCCGGTGTGAAAATCTCGTGGCGCATCACCGCCGCTATTGCTGTTGCGCTGATCCCGCTTGTGGCCGTGCCGGCTGATCATGGCGAGGCGGCCGCGCGAGCGAAGATCAAGCCTGCAACGCCCGAGACATGCGATCCCCACAAATTCCGGCTCATTCTCGATGTCGGACACACCTCCGAATCGCAAGGCGCGACCAGCGCGCGCAACGACGTCGAATTCGGCTTCAACCTGCAGCTAACGAAGCTGATCGGCGAGAGATTGAAGTCGGCGGGTTTCGCTGCAACCCGCGTGCTCGTGACCGACGGCAAGGCGCGGGCCAGCCTGCTCAAGCGCGTCGGCACGGCGAACGACGCGCATGCGGATTTTTTCCTGTCGGTCCACCACGATTCCGTGCCGGACAAGATGCTCGAGGAATGGGAATTCGACGGCGCCAAGAGCTATTTCAGCGACCGTTTCAGCGGCCATTCGCTGTTCGTGTCGGAGCGCAACCCGCATTTCTCCGCCAGCCTCGCCTTCGCCAAGCTGCTGGGACGGGAGTTGAAGGAGAAAGGCCTGCAATACGCCACCCAATACACCCTGCCGCTGATGGGGCATTACCGGCATCCGTTGCTCGACAAGGATGTCGGCGTCTATCGCTATGACGGGCTCGTCGTGCTGTCGCAGACCCGAAGCGCCGCGGTCTTGCTGGAGGCCGGTTCCATCATCAACCGCGACGAGGAGATGGCGATGAACTCGCCGGAGCGACGGGAGCTGATTGCAGCGGCGGTGACGAGGGCGATGCGGTCGTATTGCGAGAAGCGGTAGCGCGCGGGAATCTACAGCGGCGCGCCCCGATATTCCCGGTTCGCCAGGCTTGCCTCTTCCAGATCCAGATCGCGCTCGATCCTGCGCCGCGTCTCGTCGGTGATCTGCCCGTCGCGCAAGAGATCATGGATGAATTTGCGCTCGGCTTCGATCAGGTCGCGCGTGAGCGCTGTGCCGGCGGCGGAGACGTCGTGATGGGCGGGATCGAGCGAGTCAGGCAGCTGGTTGACGCGGATCTCGTGGCGGGCGCGCAACAGCCGCATCACCTCGTCCGACACCTCTTTCTCCTCGGTCAATGCATCCAGCGATTTCAGCGCGGCGTCGAGCGCCTGGCGCCGCGCCGAGATCTCGGCCTCGTGCTCGGCGACATGCTCGACGCGGCCGGCTTCGGCGATGCCGAGCCAGCGCACCACCGGCGGCAGCGTCAGGCCGACGCCGATCAGCGTGATGAAGATGACACCGAAGGCGACGAACAGGATCAGGTCGCGATAGGGGAAGGCCTCGCCGCCGGGCAGCGTGAACGGCAGCGCCAGCGCGGCGGCCAGCGACACCGCGCCGCGCACGCCGGTGAAGGCGAGCGCGAACGGCCATTGCCAGGGCGGCGACGGATCGCGCGCCCGCAGCGACTTGCTCAGCATCCGCGGCAGATAGGTCGCGGGGTAGAGCCAGGCAAAGCGCGCCAGAACGATGATGGCCATGACCACCGCGGTCGCGATCATGATGTCGTCGAGCGGGAACGCCTTCGACTTTTCATAGAGCGCGCGCATCTGGAAGCCGGTGAGCAGGAACAGCAGGCCCTCGATCAGGTAGATGATGAGGTCCCAGAAGAAGATGCCCTGCAGGCGCGTCGACGCCGAAATCAGCAACGGTCCGTTCCAACTGACATAAAGGCCGCAGGCCACCGTGGCGATCACGCCGGAGCCGCCGACATGCTCCGGCAGCCAATAGGAGACGTAAGGCGTGATCAGCGACAGCGTCAGCTCGACCCGCGGCTCGCACGACCATTTGCGGAAGCGCAGCGAAAGCCAGCCGACGCCGATGCCGAAGGCAATCTCGCCGGCGACGATCAGGACGAATTCGCCCGCCGCCATCGGCAGCGAGAATTGCCCGACCATGATCGCGGCGAGCGCGAAGCGGTACAGGATCAGCGCGGTGGCGTCGTTGGCGAGCCCTTCGCCCTCGAGGATGACAAGCAGCCGGCGCGGCATGTTGAGGCGGCGGGCGATCGCGAGCGGCGCCACCACGTCCGGCGGCGCAACGATGGCGCCCAGCAGGAAGCCGATGCTCCAGGGCAGGCCGATCACGTAATGGGTGGCGGCTGCAACAAGCGCCGCGGTGAAGATCACGGCGCCGACCGCGAGCAGCACGATCGGTCGCAGATTGGTCCTGAACTCGCGCCAGCTCATCGCCACGCTCGCCGAGTAGATCAGCGGCGGCAGCACCATCAGCAGCACCAGTTCCGGCGGCAGTTCCACCGGCGGCATGCCCGGCACGAAAGCAAGCCCGACGCCCGACAGCATCAACAGGATGGCAGGCGCCAGGTTGAAGCGCCGTGCCACCAGCGCGGTGCCGGCCAGCACCGCGAGCAGGATGAGAAAGGTCTGGAATTTCGCTGCGATCATGACCTGTCTTGGCCGGAAGCGGCCAGCAGGTCAATGCAGGGTGGTCTACGCTAGTCGTTCGGCCACTCTGCGCCCGATGCTGGCGAACACCGCCTCGAGCTGGGCCGCATTTGGTGTGCCGCCCTGGGTGTAGGCCGCGATCAGGATCGGCGCATCGCCTTTCGGCCAGGCGACGGCGATATCGCCCGATGCGTCCTTGCCATTGTTGCCGGTCTTGTCGCCGATCTTCCAGGCTGCCGGCAGGCCGCCGCGCAGGCGGTTCGCGCCGGTCTTGCAACCGACCAGCCACTCGGTGAGCTGGGCGCGTGAAGCGGGCGAAAGTGCCTCGCCCGTGACCAGCCGTTTGAGATTGCCCGCCATCGCCGCCGGCGTCGTGGTGTCATGGGGATCGCCGGGCGGGGAGCGGTTGAGCTCGGGTTCGTTGTGGTCGAGCCGCGAAGTGGTGTCGCCGATCGAGCGCCAGAAAGCCGTGAGCGCGGCTGGTCCGCCGATGCGCGCGAGCAGCAGATTGGCGCAGGTGTTGTCGCTGAGCTCGACGGCCGCCTTGCACATGTCGGCGACCGACATCGCGCCGGCCGAGAGATTCTGTTTTGCGACCGGCGCGTAGTCCAGGAGATCGGCCTTGCCGTAAGGGATCACGGTGGCGAGCTTCTCCTCGCCGCGATCGACCCGCGCCAGCACGCAGGCGGCGAGCGAGGCCTTGAATGTCGAGCACATCACGAAGCGCTCGTCTGCCCGCCAGGCGAGCTTTGCGCCGGTTGCAAGGTTCTCCGCATAGACCCCGATCTTTCCGCCGCTCTCGCGCTCATAGGATTCGAGTTCAGGCGGTGCGTCGGCGGCAAAGGCGGGCGCAGCGGCCATCCAGCACAGCGAGGCGAGCAGGGAACGGCGATCGAGAAGCATGGGGGACTTTCGGGGCAGGTGGGGAGAGGAGCGACTTAGCGTATGTGCTATCCGCGCCGTCATTGCGAGTGTAGCGAAGCAATCCAGAGCGTCTCCGTGGAGGGATTCTGGATTGCTTCGCTACGCTCGCAATGACGTGTGGCGAGAGTTGGGCTCGTAATGACGGCGGCTTCTATCCGACGGCCGGCGAACGCCTCACTCCTTCAGATCATACCTGTACGATTTCGATACGATCTGCCAGCCGTCGGCGAGCTTCATCGCCACCAGATAGTCCGTGAAGAACCGTGGCGGCAGCTGGCATTTGACCTTGATGAAGGCGGTCTTGTCGTCCGAGCGGTCGATGGTGATGATGAAGTCCTCGCGCGGCTTGCCTTCCGCCTTGGCGGAGGGGCGCTTGCGCACCCGGGCGAGCCAGTCAGGCACGGTCAGGATCTTCAGCTCGCCCTTTTCCACCCAGCGCAGATCGGCTGAGGGGTGGAAGACATCGCCGAGCTTGTCGGCATCCCCCTCGTAAAGCGCGTCGAAATAGGATTGCACGACCGTTTCGACGCTCGACCGATTTGGGCTCATGGGTCATCCCCTTGAATGATGGTTGGGCACGAATTTAGTCGTACACGTCAAATTGCGCTATGGCTGTCTTCTGCCATTTGCACGAGGGCGCCATCGTGACGGGATCGCAATATCGGAACGCTCGGATCCTTGCTGGCGAATGCTATTGCCGCGCGGTGCGCTACGAGGTGGCGGATGCGTTCTCCTACGCGCTGATTTGTCATTGCTCGAACTGCCGCCGCACCACCGGTTCCGCCTTCAAGCCGTTCGCCGGCATCGAATACGGCCAGCTCCGCCTGGTCAGGGGCGAGGACCTCAGGATCATCTACGGCGACGACACCACCCATGACGCGCACTGTGCCCGCTGCGGCTCGTTGCTTTATTCTCGCGTCCGCGAAGGAAAATGGGCCCATGTCGCCATGGGAACCCTGGTCGATACCCCCTCGATCCGTCCGAGTGCCCATATTTTCGTGGGCTCCAAGGCGCCGTGGCACGAGATCACGGACAATCTGCCGCAGTATCGGGGGCACGTCGGGGATGGCTAAAGCGTTTTCGAGCGAAGTGGATACCGGCTTATGCGGATATGGCGGCGAACCGCCAACGCACTGGCGCGACTAACGAAAGGGGCGCCTCGGCCGGTTGCTCGCGCCGGCTTGGTGACCTCCATCACAAGCGCAGGCGGCGGATCTTGCTAAGTCTGTCTCGGGGGTGTGAGCTACCCCGAATTTTTTGGAAGTGGTGTCATGCGCAATTTGTTCAGGCTTTGCCCATTGCTCCTTGCCGCCGTGCTGCTGTTCGGCGCCGATCCTGCCTTTGCCGGAAAGCGTGTCGCGCTGGTGCTGGCCAACTCGGCCTATCAGAACGCGCCCTCGCTCGCCAATCCCGTCAACGACGGTGCGGTGATGGCCAAGACGCTGAAGGATGCCGGCTTCGATGTCGTCGATTCCCGCCACGACCTGACCGCGCTCGATACGCGGCGCGTGCTGCGCGACTTCGCCGATGCGACCCGCAATGCCGACATCGCCGTAGTCTACTATGCCGGCCATGGCATCGAGGTCGACGGCTCCAACTATCTGATTCCTGTCGATGCCAAGCTTGAGCGCGACACCGACGTCTATGACGAGGCGCTGTCGCTCGATCGCGTGCTGGTCGCGGTCGAGCCGGCGAAGCAGCTTCGTTTGGTGATCCTCGATGCCTGCCGCGACAATCCGTTTGGCAAGACCATGAAGCGCACCCTGGCCTCGCGCGGCATCGGCCGAGGTCTGGCCCAGGTCGAGCCGGCCAGCACCAACACGCTGATCGCCTATTCGGCCAAGGCCGGCTTCACCGCACAGGATGGCGACGGTGCCAACAGCCCCTTCACCATCGCCTTGTCGAAGCATCTGACGACGCCGGGCCTCGACGTCCGCCGCGCCTTCGGCTTCGTGCGCGACGATGTGCTCAAGGCGACCGGCAACAAGCAGGAGCCGTTCGTCTACGGCTCGCTCGGCGGCGAGGACGTGCCGCTGGTGCCGGTCAAGGCCGCGCCGGCAGCCGCATCCGCGCCCGCGATCAATCCGCAGGCCGACATGCGCCGCGACTATGAGCTTGCGCTCCAGGTCGGTAACAAGCCGGCATGGGAGGCCTTCCTGGCCCAGCACCCGGACGGCTTCTACGCGAACCTTGCCAAGCTTCAGATCGACAAGATCCAGGCCGAGCAGGTTCATGCTGCCGCAATCGAGAAGGCGAAGCAGGCCGAGGCCGAGCGTGACCGTCTCGCCGCGATTGGCGCGCAGACGGACGCGCAAGCCAAGGCGGCGGCTGACGCGAAGGCGGCCGAGCAGGCCCAGCTCGTTGCGCAGAAGGCGAAGGAGCAGGCGCAGCAGCAGGCCGCGGCCGCCGAGCAGCAGCGCGTCAATCTCGCCGCTGCGACGCCGGGCGCTGCGCCGGCCAGCACCGCAAGCCCTGCCGGGACCAATGTCGCTTCGCTGACGCCTGCCGATCTCAGCCGCTCGGTGCAGACCGAGCTCGGCCGCGTCGGCTGTTTCTCCGGACAGGCTGACGGCGTCTGGAATCCGTCCTCGCAGCGGTCGCTGTCGCAGTTCAACCGCTATGCCGGCACCAAGCTCGACGTGAAGGTGGCGAGCACCGATGCGCTCGATACGGTCAAGTCAAAGCAGTCGCGCGTCTGCCCGCTGGTCTGCGATCACGGCTTCAAGGCCGATGGCGAGAAATGCACCAAGATCGTCTGCGACGATGGCTATGTGCTGAATGACGACAATCAATGCGAGAAGCAGCGCGCCGCCAAGCCCGGCAAGCCTGCAACTGACAAGCCTGCAACCGCAAAGCGCGACGACAGCGATGATCGTCCCGCACGGCAGCGCCGTCAGTCCGGCGGTGCCGGCGGCGTCGCTGCGGCTGGCGCCGGTCGCGCTACGGGCGGTGGCGGTCAGATCTTTTGCAACGATCTGCTCTGCCGTCCGGTCAGGCCCGGCTGCCATCTCGTCTATCGCGGCGGCGGCGGCCCTCACAATGATGCCAATGCCGAGGTCTGTAACTGATCTGCCGCAAGACGTTCGTGACGGCTAAAGCGCGATGCGATTGGGATGAATCGATGCGCGCCAAGAACTCGAGTCACCTCTCCCGCAGGGAGAGGTCGGA
>NZ_JAKLUA010000059.1 GCF_022012435.1 Bradyrhizobium zhengyangense | reverse complement strand
GATGAGGACTGGTGCAGCACAAATACGACGGAACGCACGTTATCTTGCCTGCGACGATGCATCTTCGGATGCCGACCGATCGCGCCGGATTGCCTGTGATGTGGCTCCGTCACACCGATGGAAAGATGCGCCGCGACGGCGTCCGCGCTGCCTTGCTGCAGCGAGTTTGTGCCGTCGCCGAGCGCGGAAGACTGCACGGCGCATCAGGACTCATGAGCATCGCGGCGCATCGTGTCATGGCGTGGATCAGAGAGGCTTGTCGCAGACGAGAAAGGAAGCGAGAATGGCTGAGAAGAGAGAGACGACACGACCGATTAAGACGGCTCTTCAAATCGGGCTTCGAGATACCGGTGCACGGGGATAAGACGGCCGTGGCCGAATCCGGAGCCTGGTGCAACGACTTGCAAGGTCGTTGCCACAAGGGAGAGCTCCGATGAAACTCTATGTTGGATTGGACGTCGGCCTTGAAGAAACCAGCGTTTGCATCGTCGATAGCGAGGGTCTCACGGTCCGTGAAATTAAGGTCAGCACGGAGCCGGAGGCGATCCGCTCCGCTGTAGAGGGCTACGCGGATCGCCTCGATAGGGTCGGGGTCGAGGCGTCATCGCTTGGCACCTGGCTGTATCGCGAATTGCAGCCAGCCGGGGTTCCAATCATTGTGGTGGAGGCGCGCCACATGCGCGTTTCGCTATCGACAATGCGTAACAAAACCGACCGAAACGATGCGCGTGGCATCGCGCAGATGATGCGGTTGGGCTGGTACCGCGCCGTCCATGTCAAGAATATCGACATGCAAAAAATGCGCACATTGCTGACCAACCGGAAGCTGCTCAAGCGCAAATTGGTCGACCTCGAGAACCACGTTCGGGGTGCACTGCGGGCCTACGGATTGCTTGTCGGAGCCGCGGCCCGAGGTGCGTTTGAGGCTCGTATTCGCGAGCTGATCGAGCACTGCGACCCGATTTTTGTAATGTCCATACAGGTCATGCTGGATGTGCGCCGGGCACTCCTCGAGGGCTACGATCGGCTGCATCGCGTGCTCCTGCAGGTGGTCCAGCATGATCCTATTTGCCGCCGTCTAATGACGGTCCCTGGCGTGGGTTCGGTCGTTGCCCTGTCATTCAAAGTTGGCGTTGATGACCCTCATCGCTTTACCCGGTCACGCACGGTGGGCGCCCATTTTGGGCTGACACCGAGGCGTCACCAGTCTGGTACGTCGATCGATTTTGAAGGTCATATCAGCAAACAGGGCGATATCTCAGTGCGGGAAGCGCTATGCGAAGCGGCTGCAAGTCTGTTGCTACGGGTTAGGAAATGGTCGGCGTTGCGAGCTTGGGGACTGCGGATCGCCAGGCGGTCGAGCGTGTTGTGTGCGATTGCCGCAGTCGCACGGAAGCTTGCATGCATTCTGCACCGGATGTGGGTCAGCGAGACCGATTTCCACGTCGGACTCGGCGCCAAGATCACGCAACGATTGCGCTTAAAGCCGGCGCAGTAGCCGCTGCGCAGGCGAGGACGGGAAGGCGCTGGGATTACTCCCAGCATGTTGAGGAGGAACGAAATTAGAGATCCGCGCGCGCGGTGAGCGTCCCCTGGCGGGGCCGCAAAACGGGGAATGTCCGCTATCTCTTGCCTGCTGCCGCCCTTCGGGGACGAGAGCGCAAAACTGCTTGGACAGCCCTGTTTACGAACCTGGTGAAGAGCATGCGACGGCCTAAGTGCTGAACGCGAAGGAACGCATGGGCCCCGCCTGGTGAATGCAATCGCAAGCGCGGTGCTGTGACGTTTGTGCGTTGTCGATGCAGGGAGTCTGTCATGCCTGAAGTGCGACGAGTCGAAGAAAAGCGTAGGAATGAGTTGACTTTGAACGCCCGATTAGGAAGGCGAGATAAAAGGGGCTCGCCGGTCGACCGGCAAGCCATTGGCATGGCTTGGGTTCTGGCGTGCCGTTCGGTCGGGGCGCGTGCCGTGCCTTGCATTTTCAACAACGCATTCAACGACATTCTTGGCACTGCAGCTACTTTAGCAGGCTGAGGATTGTCCACAGCGATCTGCACATTCGGCCCGGGCGCATCCACAGCACCTGCACGCGCAGGCCAAAAGCCTTCATCAACCAGGTGCTACATGCCGCGAGGAAAGCCGGGCACACCTCGGGTCAGCCAGCGCCTGGCAGACGTTCTTGGGCCTGTGGGCGCGCGGCGTTTGGCCGTAGCCGGATCGTCGCGGCCGTTTGAGCTCGACGCGCGGCTTGTGGTGAAGGTGGGTGTCGTTCGTCACAAGGGTTGTTGTTCCGCTCGGCGCCACTCGCTGCTCATCAGATGGCGTGACCCGGAGCGGCAGGCAGGCCTTGATGTTCGATGCCGATAGCGATCATGCCGATGGCTCGGCGTCCGCGGAAGGCTGCATGGACGGCCATCATCAATGTCGGGTGCATCGTCCTCCCGAGGATGCGGGCGACATGACCGACCTCAAGGCGTTTCCGAGCGACCTCGCCAAGCGAAGAAAATCTCCGATTGGATTGCCGTCCATCACTGGAACACAGACAACACTCAAGCCCGTCTCCTCGTTCGTAGTGTCGAGAGGAGGCGCCGACCTCAAGTTTTCTCGGGAAAACATCTGCCGGAGCCCGCTCAAACACTGAGCAAATCGGTTGGATTGCCATCGAGCTGGGGCCAAAGCCGGAGCGTAACATCCGCAACTCCCTGAAGTGAGGCTGCAGCAGAGCGGCGGGCGCGACTTGACCAGGAAGTCGGGCTGGCCACCGACCGGCGTATCGATCTTCGCCCAGAAAATCCCCGCAGCTCCGATCCCTGGATCAGGCGCCTGATTTGGCCGCCTTCAACACCTTGAGAGGATGACGCTTGCTTGCATCTGCCTTGCTCGCGGAATGAGTGCTCGGGCTCGGAGCCCACGAGCATGTGCCGTCCGTCGGCGGGATCATTTAGGTCTGCCCCTTCGGTCAAACCGGCGATCGCGCCCCACCTTCGTGCTCGCAACTCGTTCCGATCTCGATGTTGGTGAGCAGGTGACCGCAAAGGGCCACTTGGCTCGACGACGGGCTGGTAGAACCCTACGCCATGCCGCTCGCTGCCATGGGCGGATTCGGCCGCGACACCGCGACGCCATGGAAGCCCGTACGGGCTGTCTGGTTCAGGAAGGCCGGCACGGTGTCAAACGCCTTCCGGAACTGCCCCCTTTGCGTCAGCGCGTTCGGGAGGTCCGGAACCAAGATCCTTTGGGGACAAGTGAACCGTCGTCAATCTGATCGTCTTGCTGCCCATCTGGGGAGCAACCGAGTGGAGGGCTTGGCGGCTCGTCCGGCAACCGGAACTAGCGCGGACTGGCTTCGAGCTGTTGGGTTTCAAGGTCTACTATCCGCCCGTCTTCTCCTGGTGGTGCTTTGTCTACGATGCCTATGCACGCCAGGTCTTTGTCGAGGGGTCCTTCGTCGCGGCGTCGGGGACGTTTATTTCGATCGCAATGGCGGTCGGCATGGCGGTCTGGTGTGCGCGTGAAGCCAAGAACATCGAGACCTATGGTTCGGTGTGCCGGCGTCCTGTCGGCCCCGAAGGCTATCTCGACAAGAGGAACCAGTGGGAGAAGACCAGTCATTCCCTCCTGGTCGGTATCCCTCCATTGAAGGCCGCTTGTTTGACGAACGTGATCGCTGCAGGTCCTAGGGGTAATCCTAGGAGAAGCGTTATGACGATTTCGAGGGCGGAGGTAATCACATCGGTCGAACGGCGGCGCCGGTGGTCGCAGGACGAGAAGGAACGGCTTGTTGCAGCATCGCTCGAGCCCGGAGCCAGTGTTTCCGAGGTGGCTCGCGCGTCAGGCCTTCATGTCAGCCAGCTGTTCAGGTGGCGCAAAGAGCTTTGCAAGCACGCTGAAGCGAGTATAGCGCCGTTCGTACCGGTCGAGATTGGGCCGTCTGTGCCGCCGCGGGAGGTTGCCGAAGTGCCATTGGCGCCGGCGCGTCGGCGGAGAAGAGCCAAGGCATCATCGAGATCG
>NZ_JAKLUA010000058.1 GCF_022012435.1 Bradyrhizobium zhengyangense | reverse complement strand
ACGCGATCTGGATACAGGCTCTTGTAGAGAACTGCAGGAACCAGTCGTTGTGATGCCAAGGGAGAAGTTCAAGCGGCACACACCGCGAGACGAGAGTACCGAAGCACAACACTGGGGCGGATCGGCTCGTAGTAGTGATGAAGGTGCTGTAATGGAACTGGAGCGAAGGGGCCGAAACAAGTGGGTTGCGCCCATATGCAACTGTGATGAGCAGGAGGACATGTGAGTGTAACCGGACGTAAGCAGTACGATATCGACAAGCAGACAGTGATGAAGGCCTACAAACTGGTCAAAGCCAATGCGGGCGCGGCCGGCGTGGATAAGGTATCGCTCGAAGCTTTTGAGAAGGACTTCAAGGGCAACCTTTACAAGGTCTGGAATCGAATGTCTTCTGGCAGCTACTTTCCACCTGCCGTTCGGGCTGTCCCCATTCCCAAGAAGAACGGCGGACAACGCATTCTAGGCGTGCCGACAGTAGCAGATCGCGTGGCGCAGACGGTCGTCAAGCTTCAGATTGAACAAGTACTCGAGAAAATCTTCCTTCCCGATTCCTACGGCTACCGGCCCGGAAAAGCCGCGCTGGACGCCGTCGGCATCACCCGGCAACGGTGCTGGAAGATGGACTGGGTGCTGGAGTTCGACATCAAAGGCCTGTTCGACAATATCAGCCACCAGTTGCTTATGAAAGCCGTCAGGAAGCATGTGCAAGACGAATGGGCTCTGCTCTACATCGAACGCTGGCTAACAGCGCCGATGCAAGGCAAAGACGGAGCGATCACCGCTCGCGACCGGGGTACACCCCAAGGCGGCGTGATCAGTCCCGTCCTTGCCAATTTGTTCTTGCATTATGCGTTCGATATATGGATGGCGCGAAACTTCCCGCAGTCACCGTGGTGTCGATACGCGGACGACGGGCTCGTACATTGCCGAACCAAGGCTGAAGCGGAAGCCATCAAGGCGGCGCTGCAGGCGAGGTTCAGGGAATGCGAACTCGAAATGCATCCCGACAAGACCAAGATCGTCTACTGCAAAGATAGCAATCGCCCGGGTAGCCATGCCAGTCAGTCATTTGACTTTCTGGGATTTACCTTTCGACCGCGCAGGGCAAGAAACCATCAGAAGAAAGAAAACTTCTGTACGTTCTCGCCAGCGGTCAGCAGGGCGGCAATGAAGTCTATGCGGATGACGATCCGGCAGCTCCGGCTCAGGCTTCGCTCGCAGACGGAAATCGACGCAATCGCCTTGGAACTGAACCCCGTCCTTCGTGGATGGATGCAGTACTACGGCAGATATGGGCGGTCAGAAATGCATAACCTGTATCGATACGTCGACGAATCTCTAAACCGCTGGGCGCGACGCAAATACAAAGGGCTGAAGAATGGAAAAGTCAGGGCCTCCACCAGGCTCAGGCTGATCCGCTGCCGTAGGCCGAAGCTGTTCGCTCATTGGACGATGTTAGGTTCTGCTTCGTTACTTGTTGAGAGCCGTATGACGTGAGAGCGTCACGTACGGTTCGGAGAGCGGCTCCGGGTGCAACTCCCGGGGCCGACTCACCATGGCCAGGGAGCATGCCTGTTCACTAAGAGACTTGAGAGAGGAAGGTTCGTCTGGCCATCGGTTGCGGGCGAAGCGGTGACGATCTCATCGGCTCAGATGAGCTACCTGTTGTCCGGAATCGATTGGCGCAACCCTCAAGAAACTCATCGTCCGACGCGTGTCGGATAGCCGTTTTTGGTTTGAATCTGCGGCTTGATCTGATTCAATGGCTTCATGACATCGAAGCCGGACGATCTTCCGTCGGATCTCGCGAGCGCCTACCTTGCGCTGCTGGCCGAGCGCGAGGCGTTGCAGGCTGAACGCGATGTGGCAGTCGCGGATGCCGCCAACGCGCGGGCGGAGCTGTCGGACAGCGAGGTGCTGATCGCTCATCTTGAGCTACGGATCGAGAAGCTCAAACGCGAACTGCACGGGCTGCGCTCCGAGCGCACGGCGCGGCTACTCGAGCAGTTGGAATTGGAGCTCGAAGAACTCGCCACCACGGCGACCGAGAATGAGCTGGCTGCGCAGGCTGCCGCCGCAAAAACCCAGAGCGTAAGCGCCTTCACGCGTAAGCGGCCGGTGCGCAAGCCGTGGCCGGACGACATCGAACGTGAGCGCGTCGTTATCGAGGCTCCAACGACCTGCGCCTGCTGCGGTGGATCGCGCCTTGCGAAGCTAGGCGAGGATGTGACCAAGACGCTGGAGGAGATTCCGCGTCGCTTTAAGGTCATCGAGACGGTACGCGAGAAGTTCACCTGCCGTGATTGCGAGAAGATAAGCCAGCCGCCGGCACCGTTCCATGCCACGCCGCGCGGCTTCATCGGTCCGCAATTGCTGGCGACAATGCTGTTCGACAAGTTCGGCATGCATATCCCGCTCAATCGCCAGAGCGTGCGCTTCAAGGCTGAGCGGATCGACCTGCCGCTGTCGACGCTGGCCGACCAGGTCGGCCACGGAACCTTCGCCGTCATGCCGTTGTTCCAGCTGATTGAGCGCCATGTCCTCGCCGCCGAGCGGCTGCACGGCGATGACAGTGTTCTGCAGAAGCACACAGAAAGGATGATCAAAATGATCTGAAAATCTGTGCGCGCAAGCTGTGGCAGCGATGAGGGTAGGCCCCTCGGGATCGACTTTCAGGAGTAGGTCTCAAATCACTTCAAGCGGCTTCGCTTAAGAGGCGCGGTCGTGAGCGTTGAAGCTAACGGTCGGGGGAGACCCGAACGGATACGCGTCCGAGAGACGAATGAAAATGAACCCGCCGATGAACCGTCGTAACGTGGAAATCGTCGTCAAAACCAGAGGTGTGTCGTCCCTCTGGGATGAGCCCGCCGGGAGCCTGATGACCGGGCGGGCGGCGACCGGCGTTGAGGGGGCGTGAATCGGATGCAGGCGCTGCCGCGGAACTGCAGGAACCAGTCGCTCCGATGGAAAGGGAGAAGCACAAGCGGAGAAGACCGCGAGGCGAGATTACCGACGCGGAGCACTGGGACGGACCGATCCGTATTAGCGACGAAGGCTCGTAATGGGGCCGGAGCGAAGGGATCGGATCAGGTGGGCTGGCCATCGTCGCAACTGGCAACAGGAGGACGTCGATGAACCAGCCGAGCAAGCCGTTCAACATCGACAAGAGAGAGGTGTACGAAGCATATCTGCAGGTGCGATCCAATGGTGGCGCAGCCGGTGTCGACGGAGTGACGATTGAGCAGTTCGAGTCCGACTTGAAGGGAAATCTCTACAAGATTTGGAATCGAATGAGTTCAGGCGCTTACTTCCCGCCGCCTGTTCGGGCTGTCTCCATTCCAAAGAAGAGTGGAGGCCAGAGGATCCTCGGGGTGCCCACCGTGGCGGACCGCGTGGCACAGACAGTTGTTAAACAACTGATTGAGCCGGCTCTTGACGCAATCTTTCTGGCGGATTCCTATGGCTACAGACCCGGAAAATCGGCTCTCGATGCCGTAGGCGTCACGCGACAGCGGTGCTGGAAGTATGATTGGTTTCTAGAGTTCGACATCAAAGGATTGTTCGACAATATCGACCACGAGTTGTTGCTACGGGCCGTCCGGAAACATGTGACGTGCGCATGGGCGCTGCTCTACATCGAACGATGGCTGACAGCGCCGATGGTGCAAGAGGATGGAACGATAATCGAGCGAAGCCGCGGCACCCCACAAGGGGGCGTGGTGAGCCCGATCCTCGCCAACCTCTTCATGCACTATGCATTTGATCTCTGGATGGCGCGGACGTTCCCCGATCTCAGGTGGTGTCGGTATGCGGATGACGGGTTGGTACATTATCGGAATGAGATGGAGGCGCAAAGCGTTCGCGAAGCGCTCCAGGCTCGGCTGGCGGAGTGCCATCTGGAATTGCATCCTACGAAGACGAGGATCGTCTACTGCAAGGATGATCGACGCCGAGGTAAAAGCGAGACGGTCATGTTTGACTTTCTCGGTTATTGCTTCCGGCCACGATCGGTCCTGGGGCCGCATTCGCAGAAGATGTTCTGTGGGTTCACCCCGGCGGTCAGCAAACCAGCGCTGAACGCCATGCGGGCGAAGGTCCGAGGCTTGAAACTTCGCAGGCGAGCCGAGGTGACGCTGGACGATATTGCTCGCGAGCTAAACCCGATGGTTAGGGGGTGGATCGCTTATTATGGGCAATACACCCGCTCAGCGCTTTATCCGCTGGCGCGCTACATCAACCAGACGTTAGGTATTTGGTTGAAGCGAAAGTACAAGCGCTTCCATCACCGTTTAGGACGC
>NZ_JAKLUA010000057.1 GCF_022012435.1 Bradyrhizobium zhengyangense | reverse complement strand
GCGGATCTTTCCGAGAAAGTTGGCGCCAATGTGCAGGAGGTTGCCCGCGGCATTGGCCTCGACAACCGCATCGGCACGAAATTCCTGCACGCCGGTCCCGGCTTCGGCGGCTCCTGCTTCCCCAAGGACACCAAGGCGCTGATCAAGATCGCGCAGGACTACGACGTCAACTTGCGCATCGTTGAATCCGTGCTCGCAGTCAACGAGAACCGCAAGCGCGCGATGGCGCGAAAAGTGAGCCAGGCGCTCGGCGGCTCCTTGCGCGGCAAGACCATCGCGGTGCTCGGCCTGACCTTCAAGCCCGACACCGACGACATGCGCGATGCGCCGTCGATCCCGCTCGTCACCGGTCTGCTCGACATGGGCGCGAAGGTGAAGGCCTTCGATCCCGTCGGCATGGAGCAGGCCAAGAGTGAGCTGCCCAGCATCACCTATTGCGAAGATGCCTATTCCTGCGCGCAAGGCGCCGATGCAATAGTCATCGTCACCGAATGGGTCCAGTTCCGTGCGCTCGATCTGGACCGGCTGAGGGCGATCATGGCTCAGCCCGTCGTTGTCGATCTCCGCAACATCTATCCCCCCGAAGAGATGGCCGCGGCAGGCTTCGCCTATGAGAGCGTCGGGCGGTCGTCCGAGGCCTAGCGGAATCAGCGGCAGCTAGCCGCGCTTCGCGGCTTTTCCGCCGTCTCACGCCGATGCGGGCAAAATCGTCTCCAATGCGGTATGATCCGGTAACATAAGGTTGCTGCTGTCCGTCAGACTCGCTGCCCACTATGAAGACCGTCATGACCAACGACAGGCACCCGATGCGCAGCGGCTCCTTCACCGCGACGACCAACGCGCACGGCGCCGAGATGTGCTCGCTTAAGCACAAGGACGGCACCGAATTCCTGAGGCAGGCCGGGCCCGCCCGGCCGCGCATGCGCCGCTCTTGCTTCCGATCGTCGGGCGCCGCGCCAGTGACGAACTGCGCCACCGGCGCAAAACGTACCGGATGAATCAGCACGGCTTCGCACGCGACAGCCGTTTCGCGTGGACGGAGCGCGGCGAGAGGCGTTGCGTCCTGCTGCTCGAAGACAGCGAGGCTACGCGCGCGCTCTATCCTTTCGCGTTTCGGTTGACCGTGACTTACACGCTCGACGCTGAACGGCCACGACGTGGTGCTGAAGATCGTCAACGCCGGCGAGGAGACTGCCGGTGCCGCTCGGTGGCCATCCGGCTTTCAATTGGCCGCTTCAAGCCGGAGTACCGAAAGAGAGCTATGCGCTGACTTTCGCAAAACAGGAGCCATCGCCGGTTCGACGGCCGCATTCTCCTCGCGGCAACCGATCCGTGTCCGGTTCGAGGGACGGTGCTTCCTCTGTCGGAAGCCCTGTTCGCCAGCGACGCCGTCATCATCGCCCCAATCAACAGTGACGCGGTCCGCTATGCAGCGGGGCAGGGCAGTGGCCGCGCTTCCGAGCCAGATCGGCCGTCTTCGCCCCGGCCTCATGCTCCTTCAACACCGCGAAAATCTGCTCTTCCGTGAACCGTGCTCGCTTCATCTGTCCGTCCTTCTTCGCGGCGGACTCTAACTCCTTCTGGAGGAAATACTCAGTAGGAGGTTACGGTCCAGGCGGAGTTTCCACGCTAAGAATGCGCGCCGTCCAGATGAACGTGAGATGCGACTAGCAGGCCGTTATCTGAACGGATCCTGGATTGACG
Source organism: Bradyrhizobium zhengyangense (assembly GCF_022012435.1). Lineage (GTDB taxonomy): Bacteria > Pseudomonadota > Alphaproteobacteria > Rhizobiales > Xanthobacteraceae > Bradyrhizobium > Bradyrhizobium zhengyangense. The sequence goes on along the minus strand of NZ_JAKLUA010000057.1, from coordinate 5,418 downwards.
GCGACGACTGCCGGATGCGCCGCACGCTCACCGGCGTGCCGTCGGAGACGAATAGCAGTTCATAGGTCCGGCCTTCGCTGTCGGTGGCCGAGCAGGTGATGTCCTTCACCTTCCTGGCGGCGAAATTGCCAGTCTGGCGGCAGGTGCCGGTGGAACTCTGCTCGGCCGGGACCGGCAGACCGTCGACCTTCGGTCGGTCCTTGGAGTTGAGCAGCACGCGATCGATCGGCAGTTCGTAGGAATTGTCATCAGCCCGCCTGCCATTCTCGCCGGAGAACGACACGACGTGGTTCTCGTCGCTGGGGTCATCGACGGCAACGGCGAAATTGACCCGGCCCTTGTCGTCATGGGCGAAGGCCACAGTCTTGCAGGCAAAGGGGTGGCCCGCGACCTTCAACGTCTTGCAGTGGCCCGACATCAGCGCGAGCATGTCGACAAGCGAATTTTGCTGGGCAGGCGGATTGTTCGCCGGGATTGTGGTGGTAGATTCGGCAAAACAAGGGCTTGCAAGAGAGGCGAGAACTGCGGCCAGAACCGATCGGCGGAGGCGGATCGCATCGCAAATTAAGTGCAACTCAGTTCGCCCCGGCCAAATGTTCGACAAAGCCCATCTGAAATACCACCACGTTCCCATCGACGATTCGCTCCTCAGCCGACCATACTCCTTTATGAAATCTGCTGAGGACAGTCGAGCGGGGAAGCAACACTTGGGACAGCGTACACCGTGCGAGCCGGACGTGATGCGAACGGCCCGGGCGCGGCTCTGCTCAGGACGCGCAGCGACTAGAATTGGTGCCTAACAAGGCCCAGTTCTCGGCCCCAATCCCGAAAGGCAGGCAGTGTGATTTCCTTCGGCAGCCGTCGCTTCGGGCTTGAAAAGCGCATCGGCCCGCTCGGTCACCTTCTCACCGCCCCCGGATCGGGTACCGGGCATCAATGCTTCCTATCTCTCGTCGTTGCGGCTTTACGAATGGTTTGGCTCGGGGAGCTAGCCGACGGCCCAATGTAGCGGCCTCCAAGGCACGAGACAGATCATGGGGCCTTCGCATACTGCACATTGCGCGCCGGGACCGTCGCGGAAGCCATTTCTGACGTACCGGACCGCGCCGAAACCACGATCGAAATTGTCCGCATTCTCCACGACAGAATGGACCTTCGGCGCCACGTCCCATCCAGCCCGGACCATAGGGCCGTGGCATCGCAGGCAACGTCCGCGCCTTTGGGTCGGGACGCGTATGTCCGGTGTCGCGGCGATACCGTTTCGCTCCCTCGTGATGGGTCATGGGCCCTCGAAATTTTGACGGGATGCTTCAAACCCGCTCGGGGTAGCGCCCCTGGAGTTGATCCGACAGAGCAACAAGAACGGGCCGTCTCGCGGGGGGCAGTCGAATTAGGTCACCGTCGGCAAAAGAAATGCCCGGGCTAGCCCGGGCATGATCCGTGTGGCGAGGCGGCTGGGTAGCCGGCTTTTACTTGCCGTTGCCACGGCAGGCGCCGCCGGGCCCGATATGGTAGCCGCGCGGACAGGCATGCGCGGCGGGGTTGGCGTAGTTTCTCAGGCAGCCGCCATAGGGGCCGCGATGCCAGCCGACGCCGCAGCCGCCGGCGACAGTAATGACATCGCCGCTGCCTTGCGCAACGTACGGCGCCAGCGGCATCGCCTGGGCAGAGCTGATGGTCGCACCGAGCGCAACTGCCGCGGCAAAGATGGTCCGGATCACGGGTATGCTCCTGGATCTTGTCGCGTCAGTGGGTGGCAGCAAAAGCGATGCCGGCGCGCACTTCGGCAATCGTCTGGTCGATCAGCCCGAGCGCCCGTTCGCGGTGGCCCCCCTTGTTGGGCTCGGCCTTGGCAAGCTCGGCGCGGGCCGATTGCAGGATCGCGATGGCCTCATCCATATGCGGCTGCGCGCCGAGCGCGTAGCCGATAAAGAAGCTGGTTGCGATGGCGCCGCCGAGCACGAGGCTGCGGGGTAGAGAGGTTCGCATGTCGATTTCTCCTCGAGCGGGCGTCAGGCTGGGGCCGCCCAGTTGCCCGGACGCGATTTGTCTGTGGCGGGATGTCGCATCCTCTGCTTGAATAGGACAAGGCTGGGCGGTCCGTCTTGGACTGTCCGGCGCCCGCGACTTCGCGGCTTGGACTGACCGGCGCAGCTTGATTGATCCCGGCGTGTCGCGCCTTTTGAATTTCGAAGAGTCATTCTTAGAAAAGTCGTTCTCGATGTCCGTCGTCAGGAAGTCGCTCTCGACCGAGCTGTTGCCGAAGGATCTGTCCGACCGGCAGCGCTTCATCCGCTTCGCCGAGCTGTTCGAGCATTTCTCCAACACTGGCGAGCTCGACCCGGCCCCCGATGTTCCGTTTCGCGCCGCGATGAACTCGATCCATATCGGCACCACCCTCCTCGGCCGCTGCGACGGCAGCTTCGTCACGGTGCGGCGCGAGAAACGCCAGGTGATCGAGACCGGCGACGACCGCTTTTGTCTCGTGCGCAACAGCGGCGATCGTCCCTCGCAGGTGATCCATCGCGGGCACGAATTCACCATGCGGCCGGGAGCGATGGTGTTGCTCAAGCTCGACGAGCCGTTCTTCGCCGCTGACGGCGCCAGCCGGAAGCGCTTCACTAATGTGCATCTACCGGTCGATTCACTGCGCGCGATGGTCGCTGACGTCGATGACCTCGTCGGCTGCGAGCTCGAGCCCGGCGGCGCGCTGTCGCTGGTGATGGATTACAGCGACCTGTTGCTTCGCCATCCCGCGGCCGCCGACGAGGCTGGCATGGCGATCGCGTCTCACTTACTCGATCTCGCCGCGATCGGCCTCGGCGCCCGCAGCGACGTCGCGGTCGCGGCACGGCGCCGGGGCCTGCGTGCGGTGCGCCTGAAAGCCGTCTTGTCAATCCTCGAGGTGCGATTCCACGAGCCGGATTTTTCCCCAAAAAAGCTCGCCACTTCTGCCGGTCTCTCCGAGCGCTATGTGAACGAGCTGTTGTTCGAGGCCGGCGCCAGCTTCACCACGCGCTTGATCGAATTGCGGCTGCGCAAGGCGGCCGGCTTGCTCGCTCATCGGCAGGGGCGCATCAGCGACATCGCCTTTGCCTGCGGCTTCAACGACCTGTCTTATTTCAATCGCTGCTTTCGCCGTAGGTTCGGCCTGACGCCGACCGCAGCGCGGGGGAAGTAATCGGATCGCGCCTCCCACAACTCCACCATGGGCGGGCGAGTAACCCTACAAAGTGAGGTTAATTCGACGATCGCGTAGCCGTCCATGGTAGGCGCGGGCTACGCTTGAGGCGCCGGGCGAGCTGGTCTTTCCCCCCAAGAGTGAACTCAAGACCAGAATTTGAATCCATCCGGCACGGGCCGCCAGCGATATGCCCCCAAGTCTGGCGGCCCACCTTTTCAAGGCACGTGGGTGGCCTTCGATAATCTCTCAGACCACTCCCGCCAGCATGACGAGGAAGTGCAGCTCTACAGATTCGACGGCTTGGCGCTCGATGGAGTGCATTCGCCGCACAGGCGCAGCGGAGAATCTCTATGCTGAGCTCTCGAAGAATGAACGAAGACAACCTCCAAGCGGAGCTGCGTTGTCGCTCGTCATGTTCACACCGAGCGTAAAAGAGCCCGGACCGCCGTGTGCAACAATCTTCAGTTTGAATATTTTTTCAGCTCGCTCTCCAGGCCACGAACAAGCCACTCCAGCTGACCCTAGGTGTCCATCCCCTTGGGAAAACTTGCATATGATAGTCGCGAAACATGATGAAAGTATGTTTCGATCTGCGGCGCTACCCGATGCTGCACTTCATGCGAAACCATCCGGTACGTTAACGACCTATATCAAAACTCCTTAGGCAACCTAAAATGTTGCAATTTGTAGTCTGCAAGACCAGGAGCGAGCTAGAACGATTTAAGCGAATGTGATCGTAAATAGTGCGTCGAGTACCGTCATCTCTTCGTTGGTGCGTGTCTTCCGTGGTTTGGTTCACAGGACAGGTAAGCTACTGCCTATTATTGTCACAGCAATAAGGGCTGCAGGTGCTGTCTCTACCGCACGTGCATCTTCTCGACAATCGCGTATAAAAGCATGAAGATGGACAAAAAGACGAAGAACAAAATCGCAGTCGGCTCGGTCTGCGCGAGTTCACGATTTGGGTCGGTGTCAGTTGCGTGCGGTATCGAAGACCGCAGTAAAGCTCGCGGACGACGCTTAGCCGCGCGGAACAGCAACCGGCGAACCAGCGTTTCGGAGGGAGGCGGGGACATGTTGCCTCAGAGCGCAACCAACAACGGGTATTTGCGGACCAATTCGATGTCAACGTAGCCTTCGTGGTTGATCCACTCGTGAGGGCAATAGGCGAGCGATGCAGGGTCAATCTCTAGACGGTCGCGTGCTATCGCTTCGCGGGTGCCCATTTGACCGACCCAGTTCTTCTCTCCGTGATCAGCGTCGAGGCGAATAGCGTCGAATACAGCTGTATCGTTTCTCACGGCAATGCTCCCCAGGTGCCAATCAGTGCGCAATAGGAAAGAGCATACCGTGCCATCTGTCTCGAGCAACAATCATCGATGTTGCAATTGCTAACAGGTATCCGGAGCTCCGGAGGCGGCTTACTACCATGCCGACGGGAGGATCGAAATTCCAGGGCGCATCTCTGGATGGTGTGTCGACGAAACTAGGCGGCATCTTGGCAAAGCGTTGACGAGTCTTGAACCATGATCGGTATTCTAAAAAGGTATCCACGAGAGAAGCGGAGGACTGTAAGTAGTCGTCCGTTAAGAAGCCGATTGTAGGGATGAGCGGTCGCTGACATCCGCGATGAGGGTGGCCAGGAAGAGGCACCAAAGAACCCTCAGCCAGGCGAGCAAGCGGCGGAAGTTGTGACCGACGGCAGGGAGGATGACGTTGGCCGCATCGTCGGCGCGGCCGTTGAGGTAGCAGCGGCCGAGGTGACCATCGGCCAGGTGTCCGATGATGGGTTCGATGGCAGAGCGGCGGCGCAGCTCGCGCTTGATGACCCCGAAGACGCCGCGCTTCTGTCCGGAGATGAAGACGCGCTGCGGGGTTCTGCGCGTCATGGCCGCGGTATCCCTTGTCGACATAGGCCCGCTGGATCGCACAGCCGGTGAGTGTCTCGGTGCGGTCGATGACGTCCCGCAAGGTATGATCGTCGTAGAGGTTATCGGGTAGCGCCCTGGCGTGCAGCACGAACAGGCCGCCAGGAGCCCGGCGGTTGTTGGTGACGATGGAGGCTTTGAACTCGTAAGGCGCGGCTGCTTTGCCCTTGGCGACCACTCGACCTCTGGAGCATGGAGGGAAGACAGCTTCCAGCCGCACTGGCGCTGTTGCTGCGAGCGGATCTGGGAGGACCGGCCGAGCGGGAGCGCGAACGCGTTCTCGAGCACGGTCTGACCTTCGATCTT
>NZ_JAKLUA010000056.1 GCF_022012435.1 Bradyrhizobium zhengyangense | reverse complement strand
TCGCTCTCTCCTCGGCTATCCAAGGAGGGGGCAATTCCTCATGACGCCGAGGGGGCAGTTTTCCATGGCGCGCGACACCCCACGGCCCCATCCCAAAAGCGCCATGCCAGATTCGGACTAATGGGGTCCTAAGAGAGCCGTCTCATTGGTCGGCTGGTTCTTTGTAAGGTCTCAGAGGGATGGCCCTAGTTTTGGGCAATGAGGGACCGCCGGCGCCGCTTACCCGCTAGCCTTGGGGCCGGCTGCACTTAACCCTCCTCTAAGTTTCATGTTCCCAGTTCCGCAGACCCGCTGCATAATCCTTCCGGACTTTGAGCTTGTCATTTTATACGAGGTCTTTGCCATGTCCCCGAGGCGTCGAAGATCCTTCAAATGCTCCGTCTAATCAAAGCCTTCCAGAAACTTACAGGTCAAGACGCGCGACGGCTGGTCTTAACATTTGTCGACAAGCAGTTTGACCAGGAAACTGCTCGGGCTAGGGAAAATTTAGGGCGGACCGAGCAGTAGGGCTGGAGGAATACGCTTCTTCATCCGCACGCTGGAGTGCAACATGGCAATTCCATTGGTGAGCAAAATGCTGGCAGGATTTCTGATCGGAGTGTTAGCCTGTAGTGCTGCTCTGATCGCAAGCCTCGCACGGAAGCGCGTAAAAGCAAGAACAATGGAGCATCGCGAATTCCATACGACTATCTGGTAACGAGACGCGGCGGCCACGGTTAGCTTGGACGTCAATGGACGTCTCGGATATGTGCCGCTTCAATGCCGCGAGCATGTGTTCGGGTTTGTTGAGGCATCCCCGAAGGAAGCGCGCGAAACATTACTCGGCTGCGCGACTATAATGAAAAAATGTCTTACCGATTGTGCTGTTTTCTCTCACCTTAGGCGCAAGCATACCTGCGCAAGCGAATTCTGTGATCTTCTCTGAAGTTTTCGCTGGAGCTACCCCGGTCCAAACAGTAATTTTGCCGGTACACAGTTTTCGGTGGTGACACCCAGCGGCCGATACCCGCTCAGCCATCTTCTGCACACCCAGAGCGTTTGCACTGCCCAAGAGGCGCGACGAAAAAAAGGTGGATTGCGAGCACACGTCCCCAGAGATGAAAGCGGCTTTACGGCCGGAAGAACTTAAGCCCGCTGCTTCAGGTCTCCGCCGCCCGAAACGATCGGTCAGCAGACCTAAGCTGCCCCTTCCAAACGCTCATCGATTTCCCGGCGCAACAGACCGAAGTCTATCGGCTTGGGAAGCAATCCTGCCGCCCCGAGTTCGGTCGCCCTCTTTCTGGTCGCATCATCCCCGTACGCAGTGATCATGATGACTGGAACATTCGGACGTTCAGCCTTTACCTTCGGCAGCATCTCAAGACCGGTCATTCCCGGCATGTTAATGTCTGAGAGAATCAAAAGCAGCGACGGATCTGGAATTGACTTCACTTGCTCTAACGCGGCCGGGGCGGACAAAGCGAACTCCATCACGAAACGCCCTGAACGCAGATCCCGCCGGAATTGCTGACGGAACATGCTCTCCACGTCTGGCTCGTCGTCAACAACCACGATGTATGTGCTCACTTCACCTCTCCAGAATCTTCCCTCGCGCCTTTCGTGAAAGAATGACGATAAACTCGGTGAATACGCCGGGTTCGCTCAGAACCTCTATTGCGCCGCCATGCTGCTTTACGACGATGTCATGGCTGATAGAAAGGCCAAGCCCTGTGCCTTGCCCCGCCGGCTTCGTGGTGAAGAAAGGAGTAAACATCTTCTCTTTCACCGCGGCCGGGATGCCCGTGCCGTTGTCGCGAATGCGGATTTCGACACAGTCGTCACGTCCGCGCGTGCTCGCAGCGACCCACGGCTCGAACTGGACATAACCGTTCTCAGCCTTACGTTTGGTCACTGCGTGGAATCCATTGGAGATCAGGTTGAGCAACACGCGGATGATTTCCTGCGGAAACACATCGGCTTCCCCGGCTTGCGGATCGAAGTCGCGGTGTAGCGTGACATTGAACGCCGGGTTTTCCGCGCGGGCCCCGTGATAGGCGAGGTTTAGACTTTCGTCGACGAGCGCATTGATATCGGCCGACCGAATTTCGCCTGAGCCTTCACGCGAATGCAGCAGCATGTTCCTGACGATCGAGTCGGCACGCTTGCCGTGTTGCACGACCTTAGACAGATTTTCTTTTAGTAGGCCGGCCAGTTCGTCTACCTCGACACGAAGAGCGGCGTCGAGCGCCGCTGGTCTCAGAACGTCCTTCAATTCGTCCGTTAACTCCGCCGATAGCGCTGCAAAATTGTTCACAAAGTTCAGCGGATTCTTAATTTCGTGAGCAATACCGGCCGTGAGCTGGCCGAGTGACGCAAGCTTTTCCGTTTGAACCAGGCGATCCTGAGCTGCGCGCAAATTGTCGAGGGATTGCGCAAGCTCGCGTGTACGCGTCTGCACCTGTTCGAATAAGCGCGCACTATCAATGGCGATGACTGCCTGGTTCGCAAAAGTCGAGACAAGCTTTATTTGGCTGTCACTAAACGGCTCGACATAGTTCCGAGCGAGAGCAAAGATACCAATTAACCGTTCATCTCTCAGCAGAGGTACTCCTAGCATCGAGCGAAGATTTTCGACGCGAGCCGCTTCTTTGTCCTCGTACTCAGGATCTTCAAGAGCGTCCAGGATCTGAACGGCACGTTTCTCCATCGCGGCACGGCCGACGATCGTGCCACGCCCCGCACGAATGGCGGCACGCTTCTCGTGCTCACGATACGCTTCCGTCACATGTTGACCGGCCCAGTACCGGTACACGCCGTCTTGGAGAAGAAAAATGCCCGCAGGGCCGACCTTGCACAAGCGCGCGGCAGTGCTGACAACGATCTGCATGACTTGACCGAGATCGAAGCCGGAGCGATTGATGGCTTCAAGCACCTCGGATGTCGCAGCCTGTTGTTCCACTGCCTCCTCGAGCTCACGAATGAGTCTATCAATTTCTAGTTCCGTGGCGACTGCAGGCGCGCTATGCTTCCGTGCCCCACTTGGCACCCTACGCGCCTTTGACGCGTTCCTTCGTTTTTTTAGAAGCCCGGCGCGTCGTTTCATTGCTGCTCTGCGCCTAACAATTGCGATCTATCCGCGATTATTAGCCTAATCGAATTGTTTAAAAGTAGAAAGGGGTCATCTATGCCGACGGAGAGTATTCATCCAGAAACGCTCGTCTTGCATGCGGGTACTTATCGCGCCGATCCCGCAACAACTGCGGTCGCAGTACCGATCTACCAGACAACCTCTTACCAATTTCACTCGACGGAGCACGCAGCAAACCTGTTTGCGCTGAAGGAGCTGGGAAATGTGTACACCCGCATTATGAATCCGACTCAGGCGGTCTTGGAGGAGCGTGTTGCCGCGCTTGAGGGCGGCGTTGCCGCGCTTGCACTCGCCTCTGGGCAATCTGCCTCATTGTTCGCGGTCCAAAACATCTGTCACGCTGGTGATAATTTCGTCTGCTCGACAGACATCTATGGCGGCACTTGGAATCTGTTCCAGAACACATTGGCCACGATGGGCATCGAGTGCCGTTTTGTCGATCCCGCAGACCCCGAAAATTTTAGGCGAGCTTCAGATTTCAAGACGCGGTGCTACTACGGCGAGACGCTGCCAAACCCGAAGCTCGCCGTCTTTCCAATAGCCGAGGTCTCAAAAATTGGTCGTGAATACGGCATTCCGCTCATTATGGACAACACGGCATGTCCGGTGCTTTGTCAGCCGATCAAGCATGGTGCCGCAATTACGATGCATTCCACGACGAAATACATAGGCGGTCACGGCACCTCCATCGGCGGGGTCATCGTGGACGGAGGCAACTTCGACTGGGAGAAGAATGCAGACCGCTTTCCCATGCTCAACAAGCCGGACCCAAGCTACCATGGCGCGATTTGGACGCAGGCGGTGAAGCCTCTCGGTCCAATAGCGTACATTCTTAAAGCACGTGTTACGCTCCTACGCGATGTCGGCGCTGCCATGTCGCCATTCAATGCCTTCATGTTTATACAAGGCCTGGAGACCTTGCCGCTGCGCATTCGGCAACACTGTTCTAACGCGAATGCTGTCGCTGCTTATTTATCGAAACATCCAAAGATAACGCGAGTGATCTTTCCCGGATTAATGGAAGGCAATGCTAAGCTTCGCGCCGATACTTATTTGAGAGGAGGCTATGGCGGACTGTTGGGTTTCGAACTGAAAGGCGGTCGTGATTCGGGGCGAAAATTCATAGACGCACTGAAAATGTTCTATCACGTCGCCAACATAGGCGATGCCCGTTCCCTCGCAATTCACCCTGCGAGTACAACTCACTCACAGCTTACGCCGGAGGAACAACTGAAGACAGGAGTAACGGAGGGATATGTTCGCCTGTCGATTGGAATTGAACATCAAGAAGATATCATCGCTGATCTCGATCAAGCACTCGCGATCGCTTGAGAGTTTTTTCGAAGAACTGACGTCGCGGGAGCGGCACCGCGGCGTCGCCTCACGGCTCTTTGGACTGGATCGCAGAGGGGCTCGGAGCGCGACCCATCGCAGGTCAGCATATCCTCCCTGCGCCGACACGATCAGGAGGCGAGTTGCAATTCGACTTACGTCCGCAGCGTTCTCAGTTGTTATGGAAGAAGTCGGCGAACGGCCGACCACAACGGCTCGGTACTTTCGTCGACTTCAACGCCCCACATCTCATGGGGCGTCCCGCAATTGAGGAATTGCCTGCTTGAGCTCGATGGAATCCTTTCAACAACACGTTGAGAATTCAGAAGAAGAGAATGGAGGCGTGAAGTCAAGACACCTGAGCTCTGCCAAGCTTCCATCGACATCACGGGCGAGCTACTTCTCTCTCCGGCTTCTGTTGCGGGCTCGTGTACGTAATGATGCATCAGGTTAGTGTCAGCGTCAGGCGCAGCGTAAATGGTGCAAGGTAACTTCCGGCGGGCAATTGAGGCGCACAGGAACGACGCTCGAGCCCGCGCCCACGGAAGTATAGCCGGTCATATCGCCGTACTGCCAAGGCCCCGACCCCATCCGTCTTGGCAGCACCGCCTCGAGTTTGATGGGAATGGATCCGGGGAGACAAATCTGACCGCCATGGGTGTGGCCGCTCAGCATGAGATCAAAATTGGCATGGGCAGCCTGACGATAAACCTCCGGCGTGTGAGACAGTAAGATCGAGAATTCACCGCGAGGTATCGAGAGAGCGGCTTTCTCCATATTATCCACTCTGAAAAAATGTGCATCGTCGATTCCCGCTAGAAAAATCCGTTGGTCGTTGCGAACGATTGTTTCGCATTCATTGAGCAGCACGCGGATGCCGATGGCTTCGAGCCCCGGAACCATCTGAATCGTATCGTGGTTGCCGAGCACGGCGTAGATCGGCTGTTTCAGATGAGTTCCCAATCGGGCGATGCCATCCAGCGCCGGCTGGAATGGCCCAAAAGTCCGACCCCGATAATCGCCAGTTAGGACACACACATCGTATTGCATGCCGCCAACCAGCTCGATGAGTCGATTCATGGCAGCTTTATTCATATCGACGTGAAGGTCGCTAATGTGGAGAATGGTGAAACCTTCAAAGAGGGGCGGTAATGTCTTGAACCTCATGTCGTTTCGTTTGACGAGAATGCGTTCTGCGTTCTGTCGTGCACGCCAGTAGAGCCCCGTTACCTTCAAAACATTTCGAATGATCCACTCGGCCCAAGATGAGTTTTCAAGGTGGAAAAATGTGAGGCCCTGGCCAAATACCTGAGCTTCGTGATCTCTCTCAATCCCCAATCGCTGCCGGGCATGGAGCGGCCCGAGACGGATCTCGAGCTTGCGCAGAATGTCTTCGTCCACCAGCTAGTCCTTTTGAACGGCCTTCGGGTAGATATAGCGTATTCTCATGAGGCCAAGGTCAACCCGACAGTGGCTAATTCCCACGCTTCCACTAAATGTCGCGTTGGGTCATTTAGCTCGTGCACTGCAGCCAACTGCATCGCTATTTGATCAAGTCGGAGCGGCCGAGCAGCGACTTTAGGTTAGGATGAGGACGACCGCGGGTCTTGGATGACCGGCGCAAGACCTTCTACTGAAGGGCGCCCGCAATGGTCAAGGAAGATCGAACTACCGTCGGATGCAACTATAAGCTAGCCTGAATAAATGCAATTTCTGCATATTCTGCAATTGTTGGTTTTAATGGCGTTGGCGAACGGCGCACCGATCGTTGCAAAGAAGATTTATGGCCCACGTTTTTCCTTCCCGGTAGATGCCGACATCGGTTTTCTTGATCGGAGGCCGTTGTTTGGGTCGTCGAAAACCATCCGCGGTATTTTTGTCTCAGTCCTCATCACGACAGCATGCGCTCCGCTTATCGGTCTGGATCTGACGATCGGTGCAATCGTAGCGGGCGCGGCTATGGCGGGGGATTTGTTCTCCAGCTTCCTGAAGCGCCGCCTAAACTATCCGCCGAGCAGCCGGGCACTCGGGCTCGATCAGATTCCCGAATCCCTGTTTCCGATGCTGGCATGCCGCGACGCGCTTTCATTGACGATCGCAGACATAGCGCTTGGCGTCGGAATCTTTTTTATTGGCGCGCTAGTTCTGTCTCGTCTTCTATTCCGAGCTAACCTGCGCGACAAACCATATTAGCCCGGCGTTAGCCCGAGCGAAGCCGGTGCAGGGTGATTTCTGGCGGACAATTGATACGAACAGGAACGACGCTTGATCCAGCACCCACAGAGGTGTAGCCAGCCATCTCGTGATACTGCCAAGCTCCTGCCCCCATCCGTCGAGGCAAGTCTGCATCAAGTATGATCGGAATAGATCCTGGCAAACAGATCTGCCCACCGTGCGTATGCCCGCTCAGCAACAGATTGAAATCGGCATGAGCCGCCTGACGATAAATCTCCGGTGTGTGTGACAATAAGATGGAGAACTCGCCATATGGGATCTGCAATGCAGCTCTTTTGATATCGTCGGCCTTGAAGCGGTGGGCGTCATCGATCCCGGCAAGATAGATTTGCTGATCGCCGCGCACAATGGCCTCACTCTCGTTGAGGAGCATACGTATTCCCATGGCTTCCAGCCCCGGAACCATTTGGATGGTATCGTGGTCACCCAGAACTCCGTAAACGGGCTCCTTTAGATGAGCTCGCACTCGTGCGACGCCCTTCAAGGTTGACTCGAACGGTCCAAAGTTCTTCCCCCGATAGTCGCCGGTTAGAACACATAGATCGTAGCGCATGTCGCCGACGAGTTCGATCAGGCGGTGCATGGCAACCTCATTCATGTCGACATGCATGTCGCTAAGGTGGAGGATGGTGAAGCCCTCGAAAAGCCGTGGCAACTCTTCGAATACAACTTCATTGTATTTGACGAGAATGCCTCCTGTATTTCGGCGTCCACGCCAGTAGAGACCCGCCAGCTTAAGTGCATTTCGAATGACAGAATGGACCGGATACCAGTTCTCAATGTGAAACGAGAGAAAGCCGTGGCCAAAGATTCGCGCCTCATGATCCGTCTCGATCGCCAATCGCTGTCTCGCATGGAGCGGTCCGAGACGCCGCTCCAATTTGCGCAGAATCTCTTCGTTCATGGAACGACTTCCTCCGCATCGGCTCAACCTTCCATAGGAGCACTAGCAGGCTGTTGAAAAAGGCGCTCGCCGCCGACCGGCGACCGTGATTCATTGGCTCCGAAGAGAAGATTCGGAGATGGGACGTGCGCGGCGGGGACATTCGAACGGGTGAGCTGTTCAGCTACGTTGACCTGGAGGCGCGGGTCCGGCGTGATCATCCGCTGCGAGCGATCCGGACGATTGTGAACGAGGCGCTGTCGACGCTGGAG
>NZ_JAKLUA010000055.1 GCF_022012435.1 Bradyrhizobium zhengyangense | reverse complement strand
GAACTTATTGCTGTCCATAAGGGCTGTTACACAGCACTCCTCTTAACCCGGCAAGACGGCCCTCACCGGAGGGAGACCGTTCTTCCAACCGCCGATGTCGTCCGCCGATTCAATCCTGCGTTCGGACAAGGTATGACCGTGGCCGCTCAGGAAGTGGCGGTTCTTGAATGGCTGCTCCGCGAAAGAGTGGGCCAGCCTGGTCCTCTCGACCGCCTGGCACAGGCATTTTTCGTAGCCATCCAGAGTGTCCTTGTCGTACCATGGTCGGTGGCCGAAAGTGACTTCATGTACGAAGAAGCTCGCGGCACGCGACCTGCAGACTTCGTGTAACGCATGAAATTCAGTGGCGCACTACAACGCATCGCTACCGAATCCTTCGCTGCCTTCAGGCTGGATGGAAGACTTCCTGTCGTTCATACTCGGCACACAACAGAAAGGGCCGCCCGAAGGCGGTCTCCATTGAGATTGGATGCGCTGATCAGGCTGTTGTGAGCGCCGCGTTCTTCTGCCGATAGGTCATGAAGCTGACGCCGCAGAGCTTAGTGTCGAGCAGGCCATCGCACCATGTGCCTGCCGGCTGACCTCAGAGCGGCCTACCCGCCAGTCTTCATGATGATGGGCTGAGCTAGGTTCGTGTCGCCCCGCTGGCAATGTTATACCGTCGCGTTGTGACCTGTTGCGGCGCCGCCGCCGAACAATCAGCAATCCCATCGGCGGGCGGTCGCCTGGGAGCGTTTGCCATTCCTGGTCAGAGATGATCATGTCGACAAGTTATTTTCTTATTTTTGATTGAGGGATTTGCATGACCAATGTGACGCCTGATGTCGTGATTGTGGGCGGCGGAATTGCGGGGGGCACCATGGCGACGGTGCTCGCGAAAAACGGGCTAGAGGTCTCCATATTGGAGCGGGAGACAACCTACCCCGACCGGGTGCGCGGAGAATGGATTGCTCCCTGGGGCGTTGCCGAATTCGCAAGGCTTGGGCTTTTTGATCTCCTGCGCGCCAACGGAGCAATTCCGGTAGAGCGCAACGTGCCCTACGATGAGAACTGGCCCGGAGGTGCCGCCGAGCAACGTGCCTTGGATTTCTCGAAGCTACCGCCCGATCTTCCAAGGCCTCTCTGCATCGGTCATCCGACCATGTGCATCGCTTTCGCAGCGGCTGCGAGGGCGGCGGGCGCGAAGGTCGTGAGTGGCGTTAAGGATGTCGAGGTAACAGCTGGCGCCCGGCCAACCGTCTCATTCTCGTCGAATGGCACGGCGGTACAGCTGAGCCCTCGCCTCGTCATAGGCGCGGACGGGCGTAACTCCAGCCTGCGAAAGCGACTCGGCTTTTCCGTTCTGGCGAACGAGCCGCATAACCTTTTAGGCGGGATGCTAGTCGCAAACGTTCCCGATTGGCCGCGTCAGGTCCAGGCGATCGGGACTGAAGACAGGCTGCACTACTTCGTCTTTCCGCAAGGCAAAGACATGGTTCGCCTCTACGCTTGCTATGATTTTGCCGATCGACATAGGTTTGCGGGGCCGGACAGGGAGGCTCGGCTGTTGCAGGCGTTCCGGCTGAAGTGTTTGCCCTATGCAGACGCTATACTGGGCGGCAGGCCCGTCAGTCCGTTCCATTCCTATTCAAACGAGGATCACTGGATCGACGATCCGACACTGCCCGGCGTCGTACTCATCGGGGATGCCGCCGGCCACAACGATCCGATCACAGGACAGGGCCTGTCAATCGCCGCCAGGGATGTCCGTATCGTGTCCGATATTCTGCTTTCGGAAAAGGATTGGGACCGCGCTGGCTTTGAGCCTTACGTCGATGAACGGCGGGAAAGAATGCGCCGTCTGCGCATTACGGCCGGCCTGGCAACGAAGATACGGGTCGAATTCGGCGAGGAGGCGAGGCTGCGTCGGGCCAGGGTCGGCGACAGGATGCTCGAACGCCAGCTTTCGCCGTTGCCTGCCGCAGTGATCGGCCCCGAGCGATTGTCTACAGAAGCCTATACGCCGGAGACGATCGAGAGGCTGATTGCTCCGTAAAGCATTAGCCGATTCATCGCGACGGAATTCCAACTATGGTGAGCGATCATGACCGAGCCCACGCTGCAAACTCTTGACGTTAACGGTCTGCGTATGCAGGTGGCCCTGCAGGGGAGCGGCCCCCTTGTCCTACTGTGCCATGGTTTCCCTGAGCTGTGGATCCCTAGCGGTCGCAGCTCGCCGCGCTGGCGAAAGCTGGCTATCGCGCCATAGCGCCTGACATGCGTGTTTATGGCGGCACCACCGCGCCGGAAGATCCCACCGCCTACACGCTGCTCCATGTGGTGGGAGACATGGTGGAGCTCGTCAAACACCTTGGCGAAAACCAGGCCGTGATCGTCGGTCACGACTGGGGCGCACCCGCTGCTTGGAACGCGGCGATGCTGCGGCCTGATGTTTTCCGGGCCGTGGTTGGGATGAGCGTGCCGTTCTCGCCCCCTGGGCCTGTAAACCTTCTGGATGGTCTGAAGAAAGCAGGCATTGAGACGTTCTATATGCAATATTTCCAGACCCCCGGCGTGGCAGAGAAGGAGCTGGAGCGCGATGTCGCGACTTCGATCAGACGCATTAATTTCAACGGTTCGGGAGACGGTCCGGATCGTATCGCATTCGGGGTGCTGCAACCCGGCAGGAGCTTCCTCGATGACCTCAGCGAACCGGAGTTCCTACCGTCGTGGCTAACGCCTGAAGACATTGCCTACTATGTGGCGGAATTTTCCCGCACGGGCTTTCGCGGCGGCCTGAACTGGTACCGCAATATCACCCGTTCATGGGAATTGCTCGCGCCGTGGCGCGGCGTTGTCATTCAACAGCCGTCGATTTCATTGCGGGGTCGCGCGACGACGTGCTTAAATTTCCCAACTCGCAGGCGCAGATTGCCAATTTTAAAAACACGCTGCCCGGGTTGCGGGGTTGTCATATTCTTGAAGGCGCTCGGCACTGGGTTCAGCGGGAACGTGCGTCGGTTGTCAACGACTGGTTGATCACGCTCCTCAAGAGCCTCTAGCGCGACGTCAGAAACAACAAACTTTTTTGGCGCTGCACATGGGGCCGGTTCCCGACCATTGTATCGCACGGCGATGTAGCCCCAAGCCGAGATCCGGAGCGTGTTGGAATCGATCGGCGATACCTGTCCGGAATGCTGATGAGCTTGAGGCTTGAGGTGACGCCCCCCTCGCCGGCCAGCATCGCACGTGATGCGCTCGCCGCGTGAACAGAGCCCGCGCCGCCATGTACCTCGCACCCGCACGGCTGCATTCAGAGCCGGTCATCACTGCTCCTCCTTCTGGCCCACCGACTGCCCACTTCCACCGCCCGCGCCCGCGCGGCTTCCGTCCGCAACGTCTCAAGTTGCAGCTGCATGTCATTCATGGTGGCCCCCTGAGCGATCACCCAATAACCGAAGGCAAATCTGCCGACCCCAACAAATGTTGGAATTGGGTTCTTACACCCTTCATCGGCGTCGATGGTCCGGCGAATGACACCGGGGTCTCGCGCTTCAGCGTCGCGGATTTGGGGCGCCTCGTGACTTTCGCGTTTATCAATACCCACGTCCGCCAATTGGCAGCCGGTCCTGATCCTTGACCCGCTGCATCTCGCCCGCCTGTCGGGCCCATCATTTCGCCTCGCTCCTCCGCTGCATCGTATTCAGCAAGCCGCCGCTTCGCCTGAGCCTCGATATCAAGGCGTCGACTGCGCGCGGAAGGCGGCCGCATACATTGGGCCAGTTCCGGATTTAACCTCCAGTGCGGACATCAAGCTTAACTCCAGTACATGCTTGCTGCATTCGCCGAGCACGATACGGTTTTGATCACCGGACATTGCCCCGTCCGGACTTACCCAAAGGCGAGCCGTCGCACCATGATATTCGGCGCGGCGGCTCGCTCCCGCCGAGGCTGACGTGCGCAAGCTTGCGTTACTTATTTTCGGCATCTGCGTTTGGGCCGCCCTACTCGCGGCGGTCGTTACGACCGTCGCGCGTCTCGGTACCGAAGCGAGAGAGCGGCGTGCTCAGAACATTGCGGAGCATCTCTCCAAGAGCAAACGCTAGAGCTGCGGCGCACCCATACGTGCCGGCAGCGGAGCGGTCAGCCGCCGCTTGCTACGAATTCGGAGAAGTGAGACGCGCGCAATCGGGCTTGCAAGCTATTGGGCGGGGCCACCGACTGAGGGGACGGCGGCCCCTCGCCGCGAAGCCTGCCGTTAGTTGCTGGCTCGCGTTGCGACGGCATATCCGTATTTAATGGCGCTTGCGAACACCTGCTTTAGGCCGGGATCTTGCAGGATGGCATCGCCGGGCTGAAGTCATGCACCGGTCGCCAATCGAGACCTTTGGTCGGTTCGGGCAAGACGGTAGCATTGAAAGCGTATGCCGTGCGGCCGGATCACTCGCCAAACGCTCCTTGTTCGATGAACTTTTGAAGTCGGTTCATATTTCACGGGCCTGCTGGAGTGAATGTCCGCTGGACGAAAACTCCGCCTTTCGGATCATTTGCGCAAATGTACGAATAGCGCTGTCCCCCGCCGGGCGTGTCGGTATCGATATCGACAATGATGGGTGTCGACTGACCGCGCCAGTTTGCCAGCTGCTCGGCCGGCATCGGCCGCGTAACGGATTTTATGACCTTGAGGCCCGCGACCTTGGGGAGAGCCACCGTAGCGCTCCCAGTGCAACGCGCCTTCTGATCGCCTGCCGCGACAGCGGGCACCGGCACAACAAAAACCTGAAGAGCGAGCAAGAATGCCGTGGCAACGGCGCATGTGGTTCGCATACGTCAACTCCCTCGAAGACGGAATTCAACCGCGTCGCGCGGCAAAAGGCAATTGCTCTCCCTGGAGAGAAGGGATGGACTTTTGCGCTAATCAATCCGCAGCGTGTCCTTGGGTCGTGCGAACCGGGAAGGCGCCCATAACCAACGAAGCTGGCCGACGGCTATCTCTTTGGGAGCTTGTCAACGAGCTCTCGAACGGCGAGCTTTAGTTCGAGGTCCCTCATCTGTTCAAGCAGTTGACCGACAATGTCCGAGCAATCGGTGTCGGATACGCCGTGAAACCCACGTTTGCAGAGTTCGTGTTTCAATATCTCCGACAAAACGGTCTTCATCGCCATTACGCAAATACCACTTTCTGAAATCGCGAACTGAAACAGCCGTAGGTTGTCCCCGCGAAAAGGCCATGTCAATGGTCGCCAGCTTTGGAAGCAAAACGCGTCGATAGCGTCGGGGGCGATCATTAGCGTCACCGCGCCTTTGCTCGCCGACGCTCCCGACGAAGGTCCAGATCGGGGCCTAGCGCCTTAGCGCGGGTTGGGTCGTGCTGGATCGACCGTTCCGGCGTCCCGGTCTTCGCGGCAGTGAAGGCGTGAAGCGGTCGTTCTTCAAGTGGCCAACTTGGCCACTTGAAGAACGCCGCGACCGCCGTGCTTCGTCTTCGGATGAACGGCTTCATAAGCAGCCTGTCGGTTCGCGATTAGCTTGGCGCGCTGCGCCGGCGTCAGGTCGCGGCGGCGCGCAGGTTCGGCTCCGTCGGAGTGGCCAAAGGGAGATTTAATCTGGCTGAAAATTTTGGAACGGCGCCCGCCGTCGTGAGGTTTCTTTTCATCGCTGGCTAATATGCGGAGTGTTTTCCATGGCTACTCAGATCGTATTGGACCACACGGGTGACAGCAGGTACTTTTTTGACCAGAATGACCGCAAGGGTTTGGCCGATGCTGAACGACGCTTTGGCGAGCTGACTCGCCAAGGATTTACAGCTGCTTCCCGAACGAAGACGGGCGATCTAAATGTCGTGCGAACGTTTGATCCAGCCGCGGACGAAACGCTGTTCTATCCGCGTATTGTCGGCGGCTAAAACTCTTCTTGGCGGGGCCGGTGTTTCTGTTTAGAGGCAGCGGCGTCGGCAGCAGGGCTGCCAGCTTGCGGGCTGTGCGTGCCTTTTACCGAAGCTACGCAAGCAAAATGACCGGGAAACGCGTGCGCTGCGTCTCTTGCGAGCATGGCTATGTCCAGAACAGCGCGCGCAATTTGATGCGGACGATTATTTCGAAGTCATCGGGTCTCACGCTGGCCGACGGTATCGAATTCACCGAGGCAATGTGAGCAATGTTTTAGAGCTTGATGAAGAAGGGCAACCCAAATTCGGGTGGTGCTTCGTTCCTGAATGTGGCTTGGCGGCTGGCGACGTCATGCTTGCTCAGAAGATCGCGCTCGAAACTGACGAAAAGTCAGTGCTCGCGGTTGCCATAAGATTTGGCCGAAGTTGCCTCTCTTGTGTCAAGTGGTGCGCCGGCCCTGAGGATCACCAATGTCGAAAGCGCCCAGGCGGTAGTCTTCGCCCGCGGACCGGTCGGTTGATATCTTCGCAATTAACGTGAACGTCGCATCGGGGTAGCGTGACCACACTTCAATGTCCTCTGACGTCACGGTCAAATAGCCGAAGAAGCACCTGTATCGGCCGGGCTCGGTTACGCGGCCGATCTTATCCCATGTGATCTTGTTAACCCTCATCTCTATATCTCAGAAAAGAAGCCCGCCCTCGGAGAGAGAGAGCGGGCTTCGTGCCCATGCGAATGCGCTAGTACGGAAGCGCGTTCCCACAATAACAGCAATTGTATTTCTGTTCGGTTAGTGTTGAAGTGGTTGGGCGCAAACCGCCTTCTAACCCCACTCGTTATCCGGTATCGAGCCGGGCGGCGGCTTCAGCGCTTCAAGGCCGGCCTCGATTAGCGCCAGTTCCGCTTGAACCACGGCGAGCGATTTTTCAGGATCGATGCCCGACACGGCTTGCAGGTCAGCGACCAACTTGCGACGATGAGCCAACAATTCCGTTAGGGCGCGTCGATCCCTCACCTTGACGTAGCCGTCGACAATTAGTTCTAGGGCCTTGGACACAGTCGCCTCATCATGCAGCTACGACCGTGCAGATGTTTGGCAAGAAGTGCCTGACGCTCTCGGTCGAGTGAGCGCTACCAGCCCGGCTTCGCTTATGCGGTATTCGATATCGCCTTTTGCGGAGCGCTGCTCCATACATCCGTTTCGGAGGAGGGCGAGCCTAGTTTTTGGTCTATCGTCCAGCTTAGAACTCGGGATCCAATGGCGGTCGTGTAGTCGATCGAGAAACTGGCGGTGATGTTGATTGAAGACCGGGCGGCGTCTTGCCCGCCGCCGAAGGCTCTGCAAGATGGCTTCTAGCGATCGTTCTGTTTCCATGGTTGCACAACGTCGCATAGCAATGTTGATGATGTCTTTACCGTCGGGAACTTTTGGCAACGCTTTCTGAGCGGTCGGGAGCTATTCTTACGGCATGTACGACCACGATGATACACCTGCGGGGTTTGGGACCGTCGTCATTGCGCCACACAAAGGCGATCACCGATCTCACCGGCCATTAGCAGATGAAACGTGTCAGGGATCACACGCACCGCCAATCGAAATGTTGACGATGGCGCAGTTCGGCACTAGAGGGGCGCATTTTCTTGCCTCTAATGGGGCGCAACTAAAGCGGCCAAACCGAATGCAACGACGCACGCAGCGGCTAAGGACCAAAGGGCTATCGCTATCTCTCTGGGCATGTTGTCGCCTTCTACACAACAGCCGCCTCTATCTCATCGCCGTACGAGGGTCGACCTCATACCGACCAACATCGTAAAGGCAAGCCGCCGCCAAATGAAGTTCATCACGACTAGCATGGTGACATCCCCGTGCTCGACGGCTTTCACTCTCGGCCCACATTGTTTTAGGACGATTTCGTTGAGGCTAAATCTGGTTTCGCGCCCGTCGTTTTGGGTTTCCGGTGCGGAGCAAAATCTTCGCGATCGACAGTCCGGATCGCAGTTCGCCCGCGATGTCGCCGAGTGTTAGCCAAAAGCAAAAAGGCCGGGGGCGGGCTGCGACCTGCATTTTCAAAAAGTATCCGGGTGAAAGAGTTTTAAGAGAGAAATGCACCAGCCCCGGTGTGCTCAACGAAGCACAGGATTGTTTCAGGCTTGTTTCGTCGTACAAAGAAAAGCTGTTCCCGTTCAGGAACTTAGGGCTGGTCTGACCTGTGAGGGAGGCCCGCCGGGGCTGGCAAGCTGGCGGGCCTCGACCTCTGAGCGAGACCGCGTATGTCCCCCACGTGTCAAACGCCATCCGGAACTGCCCCCTTTGCGTCATGAAGAACTGCCCCCACCATCTGGGTTATGATCTCGGTTGA
>NZ_JAKLUA010000054.1 GCF_022012435.1 Bradyrhizobium zhengyangense | reverse complement strand
AGCTTCAAATAGGTCCCGCGCTGGACTTGCGGCGAGATCTGCGACGCGGGACCTATTTGAACCCTCCAGTATTCCGACGCAATCCGGCCACCGATTCCGACGGAAGTCGGCCACCCATTCCGATCGAAGCCGGCCACCCTGTTGAGACCGCCTGACGCTCTCGAAGACGGCGATCGAATCGCGGACCAGCCCACCTTTGCGACCAAGCAAGGGAAGGTCTGATGCCCGCCGAGAGAGCGCCGATGCGGAAGGTTCGAGAAGTTTTGAGACTGCGGCACGCCCTTGGCGTGAGCGAGCGGCAGATCGCCGTCACGGTCGGCATCAGCCGATCGACGGTTGGCGAGTATCTGCGGCGGGCTGCCGTGATCGGCATCACCTGGCCGGTGCCGGAAGGGATGGACGACGGCGAACTCGAGCGCCGGCTGTTCACGCCGCCGACATTCGAGGAGAAGCCGGCGCGGCCGTTGCCCGACTGGAAGGCGGTGCACCGGGAGCTGAAGCGGCGCAGCGTGACGTTGCTCCTGTTGTGGGAGGAATATCGCGCGGAGCACGCCGACGGCTATGGCTACAGCCGGTTTTGCGATCTCTACCGGGAATGGAGCGAGGCGATCTCGCCGACCATGCGGCAGACGCATGGGCCTGGAGAGAAGCTGTTCGTCGACTTCGCGGGCGACACGGTGCCGGTGTTCGACGCCGCGACCGGCGCGCAGCGGCTGGCCCATGTCTTCGTCGCGGTGCTAGGAGCATCCAACTACACCTTTGCCGAGGCGCGTTGGTCGGAAGGGCTGGCCGACTGGATCGGGCTGCACGCCAATACGTTGCGCGCGATCGGCGGCGTGCCGAAGGCGATCGTCTGCGACAATCTGAAGGCCGGCGTCACCGCCACCTGTCGCTATGAGCCGGGCATCAACCGCACCTACCAGGAGCTGGCCGAGCACTACGGCACCGCGATCCTGCCCACGCGTCCGCGCAAACCACGCGACAAGGCGAAGGTGGAAGTGGCGGTGCAGATCGTCCAGCGGTTTGTGCTGGCGCGGCTGCGGAACCGGCGCTTCTTCTCGCTTGACGAACTCAACGGGGCCATCCGCAAGGCGATCGCGGACCTCAACGACTCTTATGCAGAGTCTTGTCTGATAAAATAGCTGCGACCGATAGTGGCTCGTGCCACGGCTCTGTGCGTTACGGACCTCCTCTGCGAGCGGGGCGGTAGGAGGGTGTCCGGAACGATGTGTAAGGAGGTTTCTGTGAGTTTACCTTAATTGGAGACTCACATGACCACCGATACGACGATTACCCCTGAACTGCTGGACCAGCTTCTTGCGAACTACAGCAAGCCCGAAAACCTGACCGGCGAGAATGGGCTGTTCAAGCAGCTCAAGAAGGCCTTGATCGAGCGCGCACTTGGAGCCGAGCTGACCGAGCATTTGGGCTACGAGAAGGGTGATCCTGCCGGCCGGGGCTCAGGCAACAGCCGCAACGGGACAAGCTCGAAGACGATCCTGACGGAGGATGGCGAGATCGAGATTACCGTGCCTCGCGATCGGGCCGGCAGCTTCGAGCCGCAGTTGACCGCCAAGGGGCAGACCCGGTTCGATGGTTTCGACGACAAGATCCTGAGCCTCTATGCCCGCGGCATGACGGTGCGGGAGATCCAGGGCCACCTGGCCGAGCTCTAAGGCGCCGAGGTCTCGCCCGATCTCATTAGCCGGGTGGCCGACGCCGTCCTCGATGAGGTCCGGGAATGCCAGAGCCGGCCGCTCGACGCCGTGTACCCAATCGTCTTTTTTGACGCGCTGCGGGTCAAGATACGCGACGAAGGGCTGGTCAAGAACAAGGCGGTCTACGTTGCGCTCGCCTACAATGCCGATGGCGAGAAGGACGCTCGGGCTCTGGATCGAGCAGACCGAGGGCGCCAAATTCTGGCTGCGGGTCGTCAACGAACTCAAGGCGCGCGGCGTCAACGATATCCTGATTGCCGTCGTCGACGAGCTGAAGGGGTTTCCCGAGGCGATCACATCGGTCTACCCGCAGACGCTGGTGCAGACCTGCATCGTGCACCTGATCCGTAACAGCCTTGCCTTCGTCTCCTGGAAGGACCGCAAGGCGATCCTGCCCTCGAAAGGCGATCTATCGGGCTGAGAGTGCCGACGCGGCGGCGCTGAGGCTTGCCGAGTTCGAGGCCGAATGGGGCAAGCGCTATCCCGCCATTGGCCAGATCTGGCGCAAAGCGTGGGAGCACGTAGTGCCGTTCTTCGCCTTCGCGCCTGGCATCCGAAAGATGATCTACACGACAAACGGGGTCGAGGCGCTACATCGTTCGCTGCGCAAGATCATCAAGACCCGCGGCAGCTTCCCGACCGACGAGGCGGCGCTCAAGCTGTTGTATCTCGCCCTCAGGAACGCTGGCGTTTATTGGCGGCGACCGGTTGAATGGACTGCCGCGATGGGGCAGTTCGCCATCCACTTCGGCGCGCGGTTTCCCGGAACAGCGCGCTGATGATCACAACCGACATCACGGCGCCGACCATGATCGTTTGGACCGAACCTTCGCCGTCAAGCCCCGCGCCTGCGGCGCGCCGCTGCGCGGCTTCGGGGCTTGACCGCTCGGTCCGGCCAAGCAGAATTATCGGCCATGCCGTCGATGCCAGCTTTCAATGTCTCAAACGCAAAACCCACCTTCACAGAAATCGCTTACACAAAACTTCGGACATTCCCGGCGGTAGCGGCTGCGACAACATCATCAAACTAGCCACTGACATTTATCGTGACCTCGCCCCCAAGTGTTATCCAGTCCTGAGTTCAGGTGCTCCGGGAAGGTCTGGCCACTCGGCGCGTCTTCCGACGCTTTCGCACGGGCGACCGCGAGCTCGGCGGCGATCTCCGTACCCTTAGCGCGCTCGGCTGCCGGCGCCGCCTTCAGGGCGGCAACGTCATCCGGAGCGGCGTCGCGATCCGCATTCATGCGACGCAGTGAATCACAGATTGAATGCATTGGGACTCCCAAATGTCGGCAATATGAGGATTTTCCTGGATTAGCCCCCGCTCTGCGGCCGCCAGCTCAGTTGGGGAGTCCACCAGTCGATGCCCTCGAGCATGTAAGCCATTTGCGCTGCCGAGATCGACACCGCGCCGACCGACGTCGACGGCCAGATGAACCTGCCGTGATCCAGGCGCTTGGCATAGAGCGACATGCCCAAGCCGTCATGCGAGAGAATCTTGACCAGAAGGCCGCGGCGGCCCCATAAGATATAGAGATCGCCGGCATGGGGATCGCGCTCCAAGCTTTCCTGAACCGCAAGCGCCAAACTTTGCATGGCCCGACGCATGTCGGTGTGGCCAGTCGCGATCCATACCCTGACGCCGCTCGGGAGCGGGATCATCGTCGTCGCAGAAGCTCAAAAACCCGCTGCAGCTCGTCGCGATCAACGCGAACACGACAGCCGCCGCTAAGCTCGATCTCGATGATTCCAGCCGTTGCGCGTTGCTTAGGAGGCGAAGACGCCAGTTGCGACGTGCTGATCGATGCCGGTGCACGTGTGATCTCGACAGGAACCAGAGCTGGCACCGCATCACCGCCCAGGCGGCTTGGCGCGCCTGCCGGAACAGCAAGCTATGCGAGGCACTGATTGCGCAGCAGAAGTTGCAGATCGCCAAGCTAAAGCGTCAGATCTGACGCCACCGGGGACGAGCTGGCGGCGGAAGAGGCTGTGGCAAACCGACGACGGTGCGCGGATTTACCCGCAAGCGCAGTTGGCGCTGACGTTCGAAGAGCTGGAAGTCGTGAGCCACCCCATGCCGGCGCGCGACGCCGCAGACCGTCTCGCCGGCCTGCAAACGTCTCCTCGACAGACGGACCTTCTCGTCGTAACTCCATCGCCGCCGACGCTCGGCACCCAACACATTGACCTGCATCCGCACGTGCTGACCTTGCCCCAAGTTTTATCCAGCCCTGAGTTCGCCCCGGTCGTTGGATTTGCCCAGTTGGGGGAGCGACGGGAGCTGGCGCAGAGCCTTCGGCATAACGCACAGCGCCAGATCCCGTCGCGGATGGCAGGTGTCGGCGAACTCGGACGGCGTTTTCCATCCGAGCTGAGAGTGTGGTCGTGCGTCGTTGTAGTGGGCCCGCCCGCATCCGAGCGCGACGAGGGCCTGCGCCAGTGACGTGAACAGCGTCTCGTTGAGCAGTTCGTCCCGCAGCCGGCCATTGAAGCGCTCGATGAACGCATTCTGCATGGGCTTGCCCGGCGCGATGTAATGCCAACCGACGGGGCTTTGATCGGCCCATGTCAGGATGGCGTTGCTGGTGAGCTCGGTGCCGTTGTCGCTGACCACCATCCTGGGCTCGCCGCGCTCGAACATCAGCCGGTCCAGTTCCCGCGCCACGCGGATGCCGGAGAGCGAGGTATCGGCGACTAGCGCCAAGCACTCGCGGGTGCAGTCATCGACCACGGTGAGGACGCTGAAGCGGCGGCCGCAGGTCAGCTGATCCGACACGAAGTCGAGCAACCAGCGATCGTTGCGGGCCATCGGCACCGTCATTGGCGCCCGGGTCCCAAGGGCGGCCCGCTTGCGGCCGCCGCGGCGGCGTACCGCAAGCCTCTCTTCCCCGGAACAGCTTCTTGTGGTTTGACCAGGTAGCCCTCCCGGTTGAGCAGCACGTGCAGGCGCCGACAAACAAAAACGACGGCGTTCGTGGGCGATCGCCCGCATGCGCTGCCGTAGGACGGCATCGTCCGCCCGGATTGTCAGATATCTGATGGTCATGCGGCAGCAGCCGATGGCTTTACACGCCCGCCGTTCGCTCATCCCGTGGGCAACCATGAGATACGCGACAGCTTTCCGCTTGCCCGCGGGCGTCACCATTAATGGGATGGACCGCCCCGTCCTCCTCCCTCATCATAGGAAGGGCAGACTAAAGAGGAGAGTATCATGGCCGATCGCAATTTGCCGCGACCCGCGGCTGTCTATGGAATCGACATTGGCAAGAACCTATTCCACGTCGTTGGCCTGAGCTGCGACGGCACACCTGTTCAGAAATTTCGCTTTCGAGGGGACACCCTTCTTCAGTTCTTTGCGCGCGCACAACCAAGCATAGTTGGCATGGAATCCTGCGTCGGTCCACAGTGGCTCGCCCGGAAGATACAGGCACTTGGTCACAAGGTGCGCCTGATCCCCGTGCAATTCGTGAAGCCCTACGTGAAGTCAAACAAGAACGATATCATCGACGCCGAGGCGATCGCTGAGGCCGCTACGCGACCGACAATGCGCTTCGTTGCCGTGAAGGAGGAGGACCAAGTGGATCTTCAAGCGCGTTTCCTTCGTCATTCAAACGCGCGGCAACTCGAGATTGAATATTCCGGCACCCTGACGCAAAGGTACACCGTACTCGAGGCAGAAAGCCCGCGTCTGATTGATCAGGCGTGTCCTCGAGCCGACCATCTGGCACGGATTCGCGATGCAGCGCTTCCAGTTGCATAAATGTATCCGGCCTCTCGCGAGTGGACTGCTGTTGCAGCCACGCCATGATGAGATCCGCGCACGCCGTTCCCAATAAATAGTTCGGGCAGGAAGCCCGCTTTTTTGCACAGGGCTTACGGCATGTTGATCCACTGTTTCGTCATCACTGTTCCCGAGCCTTGCAATCGAAGCCAGAAGCGTCAGGCAAGGCAGGATCTCTGCGTTCGTAGAGTGCTCCGGGCTTGTTCAAGACCACCCACACAATGCGGGCCATCTTGGCGGCTAGAGCGACAACGGCCTTGTTCGGATGCATCCGAGCCTGGAGCCCGTCGAGCCAGCTTCCTAGGCGATCGCGCGTCCGGTCCAAATGCCGGAAGCAGGATCGCGCGCCCTGCACCAAAAGCTTTCTCAGATAACGGTTGCCGCGTTTGCTGACGCCAAGCAACGTCTGTTTTCCGCCGCTCGAGTATTGCCTGGGCACTAACCCCAGCCAGGCAGCAAGGTCGCGGGCCTTGCGAAACTGCAGCCCATCACCGATCGCGGCAAGTACGGCGGTCGCACCCAATGCGCCGATACCAGGAATTGTCATCAGCCGGCGGGTGACGTCCTCTCGATCGGCAACCGCTTCGATCTCCTGTGTCAATTCGCGGATCCGTTCTTCGAGGCGGCGGAGATCGGCGAAGCGAGCGCCCACCAGGCGACGCATCACTGGCGACAAATCGGCGCACCGCTGGATCATCGTCTCTATCACTTCCGTTTGGCCTATTGCGGGTTCGCGCACGCCCACGTCGTGCTTGGCGGTGAGAGCTTCGTTGCCCTGGCCGAAGGCCTGCAGAATGCCCTCTGGTCGCTCGGTGGGGCGCCGCGGGAGCATCGGACCGACAGTCTGTCGGCCGCATTCTGCAATCTCGATTGCCATGCTCGGGATGATCTGACGCAGCGATACGAGGCCCTTTGTGCCCATTACGGCATGGGGCATTCCCGCAACAATCGAGGCGTTGCTCACGAGAATGGTTCGATCGAAGGGCCCCACGGTCATCTCAAGCGAGCAATCGCGGACGCCTTGCTGCTGCGCGGAACTGTCGACTTCGACGATCTTGCCACCTATCGCGGCTTCATCGACGAGATCGTCAGCCGCCGCAATGCCCGCAACGCCAAGCGGATCGATAGCGAGCGCGTGGTGTTGCAGGAGCTGCCCGATCGGCGCACCTCCGACTACGAAGAGGTGATCGTCCGCGTGACATCGTCCGGCGGCTTCACCCTGCGCAAGGTGTTCTACACGGTGCCATCGCGCCTGATCGGTCACCGGCTGCGGGTGCGCCTTTACGATGATCGTCTCGAGATTATCGGCACGTGATCCATTCCCTGCGGCGCAAGCCGATGGCGCTTCTCAATCTGGTCTACCGAGATCGGCTGTTCCCGCGCGATGCCTATTGGAAGACCTTCGATCGGTTGCGCGAACGCTTGCCGGACAAAAAAGCCTGCCGGATCATGGTCGATCTCCTCGCGCTCGCTCATGAACGCGGCTGCGAGACCGAACTCGCCGATCAGCTCACCGCCGACCTCGAGGCCGGCCGACTGCCTGAACCTAACCGGCTGCGCGCTCACTTCGCTCCTGACCCGCCCACCTGCCGAACGTCGTGGTGCAGCTCGCACCCCCTTGCCACCTACGAATGCCTCATCGGTACTGCCGAGATCGGAGGTGCCGCATGAGCGTAGCCAATACCGTTGATACCGCGCGCCTCAATCTGTTGCTCAACGAGCTCCGCCTCCCGGCCATCAAGGTGCTGTGGGCGCAATTTGCCGAGCAGTCCGACAAGGAAGGTTGGCCAGCGGCCCGCTTCCTCGCCACCATTGCCGAGCACGAGATCGCCGAACGCGGTCGCCGGCTCACCGAGCGCCATCTCGTCGAGGCGCGGCTGTCTGCTGGGAAGACCTTCGGCGGCTTCGACTTCGAGGCCGTGCCGATGATCTCCAAGGCGCAGGTGATGGCGCTCGCCGCCGGTGACAGCTGGTTGGGTAAGGGTGCCAATTTGCTCCTGTTCGGGCCGCCCGAGTCCGATTCATACTGCCCACCTCGTTATGCCATTATAGTTCAAGCTCTCTTTGGCGGAGATCGCCAGACGACGGGCGCCGGAAGCGCCGCGCCTGCGCGGCGTTCCTGACCTCGGGGTGCTCCAGATCAGGCGCCTTGATCACCCAGGGTGCGCCCTTGCACAGCTGGTGCGCGGGCAAGCTTCGCTCCGCGATCAGACGGCGAACCGTCGATGGGCTGACCGTCAACGCAGCGGCGGCTTCATCCAGAGTAATTTCTCCTCTCTCCATGCGTTCGCCTTCCCGGTAGGGTGCGATAGCTTGCTGGTTGCGCAAGTGACGAACGCGGGCGCGGGTCCAGCTGTTACCGTGCCCCGTCGACTTGCCGCTCGGTCGAGGACCGCCGCGATCGTGCCGTCGGGCATCTGGCGTGCCAGAACACGCAGGAGATCGATGACATCTGCGGATGTGCTCCAGCGGTGTTGGCCCGTGCGGTTCTTTCTGGTCTCTAGCGCTGTGTGATCGCCGCCCTGCCAGTGGATCACAAGCTCAATTGCCGCATCGCCGACGCATACAACGATTTCGTGGATTAAGGTTCGGATGATCCCCTTGCGCGTGGCAGGCGTCGCCCCAGGACTGTTCCAGGCCCGCTCCAAATCGGAGCCAAGCGCAAGCAGCCGCTCGCGATCCGCCTCGCTCAGAGGACTCTCCGGCTTGGCCAACAGTGCACCGCGCTCTTCCTCGAGCGCGCGGACGGCCAGCAGACGTTCATTCCAACGTCGCTCCAGCTCGCCGGCGACCAGGCGATTGTCGGGATCGACAGCCTCATATCGCCGACGAGCCCGAGTGGCCTCATAGCGCGCTTGCTCACGCTTGGGCAGGCGTATCTCGCTGTGAACGCCGCCAACCCAGTGGACGACGAGGACGATCTCGGAGGCCGCATCATCGATATCGGCTACGACCTCATGGATGAGGGTGCGCACAATGCGCTTCTTGAGGCGAGCATCCGTCGTCGGCGCATCCCAGACCGTTCTGAGGTTCGAGGCCAGAACGCCGAGCGAGGCTGGATCAGCAATGGGGGCAGGCATCGCCGCATTATGCGTGGCGATTTTGCCCTCGACCTCCGCTGCGTGAGCGAGCGTCCTGTTCCAGCGCGCTCCAAGCTCGCCCGCCACCAGCCGGCTCGCGGGGTCAGCGGCATCGTATTGCCGGAAAAGCCTGGTCGGCGGCATAGCGCGCCGCTTCGAGATCGCGACTGAGAGCATCGCGCACCTGATCGCGCCGTTCCCCTGGCTTCCTTGGCGGCAGCGGTTGCGGCGGCGATAGCGCCCGGACCGATGACGCCAAGCAGTGCTTCCTCGATTGCATCATCGACGGGCAGTCCGCCGAAGCCGATGCAGTGAGGGCCGCCATTGTCCATCCAGGCGCGGCTACAGCTATAGCGCGGGATATGGTGGTTCATGCCGGAGTACCGGAGTGTGAGCTTGCGACCGCAGCGCTTGCACCGGATCAGACCGGCCAGCAGCGCGTCACCATGCTTGGGCGCGCCGTGATGCCGACCGGTGGGAGCGTTGCTGCTGACCATGGTGCGGATCGCCTCGAACCTCTCCCAGCTCACATACCCGTCGTGGGTGTTGGGCTTCAGCGCCAGCCATTCGCTCCGCGCCTGCGGCGGATCTTCACGCTCACACCCACGGCGCTGTATCCCGCCGCGACAGCCGTCTTACCATAGGCATAGGCGCCGCCGTAGACCGGGTTCTCAATGATCCGGTGGATGGCGGAGTAGCTCGGTCGCCGCCAGGCCGTTGCGCCGTTGGTCCGCTTCACCGGCAGATCGAGATTGTACTCGTGGAGCCAGCAGAACGGTCGCGCGCTGCCGAGTTCCTCGACCTTGTCGAACACCAGCTTGATCGCTCCTGGACACGCCGATCCGGATCTTTCTCATAACGGTCGCCGGCCTTCACGAAGCCGACGGGCGCTGCCACAACCAACTCGCCCCGGCGCGCCTTCTCGTAGCGGGCCGAGAGCGAGCGCTGGCGCAACAGATCCAGCTCGTACTCGTTGAGGCTGCCCTTGAGCCCGAGCAACAGGCGATCGTTACCGTGCCTTGGCGCGTAGATCGTCTCCTGATCGATCAGAACGGTATCGACCACGCGGCACATCTCGATGAGTTGCTGCCAATCCCGTCTGTTGCGAGCGAAGCGCGAGACTTCGCGGGCGCAAACCGCACCAACTTTACCGAGGCAAACCTCCGCTACCATCCGCTCGAAGCCGGCGCGTTGTACGCCGCCGGCGGCTGAGCGACCGAGATCATCATCGATCACTTCAACCTCTGACCATCCGAGTGCCGTCAGTCGGTCCCGCATGGCGTATTGCAACGCGCCGCTCTCGCGATTGTGTAGCACCTGATGTGCTGAGGATTGACGCACGTAAAGTATCCCCTTCTCCAGATGATGAGGCCTGACCTTGTCAGAGATCATGACCGACCTCCTTCGCGCGCGGCGTCGCTGTCGTCGCGGCATGGTCGAGGATCAACTGCGTCATCAGACTCGTAAGGGCCGCCTGCGCTTCCGCCGGAAGCTCCGACCATGTGGGCGCACCGGTGGCGCCGCTCGACAGGCCGCTCCCGAACAGATCCATCTGCTGCGGCCGCGGTTGTTGATTGTGTCGGTATCCGCTCCCTGGCATTGCCGTCTGGCGTGACATGAGTCGCTCCCCGATTCTGACCGTGAGAGCCTCTGGATGCGCCAGAAAGCAGGGCAGCTGATGGCGTTCGATCCTTCAACGCCAGATCGAGAAGCGCAGAAAGCGCCGCAAGCGCATCGATGCTGACAAACGGTTGAGCTGTCAAAAGCTCGGCGTCAGGGCATGCCGTCCGGTCGAACATCCCTGCTGGCACTTCCAGCCAACGATCTCCTTGCGATCCGTCCAAGGTGCAGCGAAAAACAACATCAAAGCCTTGTCGACGGCTCCATGAACGCAAACTCGGCGCCCAAACCATGGATGATGCCGATAAAGAACCTCGCGAAGAACGGTCCTGTGGCCGTTCTCAAACGTTGTTGTACAACGAACACCGCGGACACTCGGCCATCGGCTATATCAGCTCGGTCGAGATGGAGCGCAAGGTGGGATTAGCTTAACGGGGTGTCCATCAAACCGGCAGCACGCTCAGTGATCACCGGGGAGCGCCGACGGCGTCGGTGGACGAGCGAGGAGAAGGCCCGGATCGTGGCGGAGAGCTTTGAGGAGGGTGCGAACATCTCCGAGGTTGCGCGGCGCAATGGCGTTTCGCGCGGGCTGCTTACGGTGTG
>NZ_JAKLUA010000053.1 GCF_022012435.1 Bradyrhizobium zhengyangense | reverse complement strand
TTGGCGTGACCGGAACAAGCAAGCCAATCAGGCTGCCTGAGTGACCGCTACGCGGTCCTCACCGGATGCTTACGAAGTAACCAGCACAGTTGACGATTAGGAGCCGGGCGATCCTTGGATGGCCACCCATCGTAGCCGGCGTGATGCGGATGAATGCCGCCCAGTTGTCAGCGCTTCTGGCCGGCATGGATTGGACACGCATGCACGCGCCTCGAATCCCGCAACCGAAAGCGCTTGCGTAAAAATACAAATCTTCGCTGCATCACGGCGCGAAGCATGGCAAGCTCGGGCCAATGAGTGATTTGCCCGATGAGCTGCCGAGCGATCCAGCCGAGTTGCGTGTCTTTGCCGCGGCTCTGCTGGATCGCTGCGCCAGGCTCGAGCGGTTACTCAAGCTTGAGAAAGATGCGCAGTTCGGTCGATCCTCGGAAAAGCTCGACGCTGATCAGCTACAGCTTGTTCTGGAGGACATCGAAGGAGCCGTCGCAGCTCTCGAAGGCACCGAGGATCGCGCCAATCCCAGAATTTGCGAGAAGAGGACGGCCGAGCGCAGAACCAACCGTGGTCAGCTGCCGGAGCATTTGCCGCGCATCATGGAAACCCTGATGCCGGCCGAGACCTGTTGCCCGTCTTGTGCGGGCGACCTCTTTGAGATTGGTCGGGATGAGAGCCAGAGGCTTGACGTCGTTCCGGCGCAGTATCGCGTCATCGTCACCCGCCGGCCCAAGCTCGCCTGCCGCGCCTGTCATGGCGTCGTCCTCCAGCATGCTGCTCCCGAGCGACTGATCAGGGGAGGATTGCCCACCGAGCGGCTGGTCGCGCATGTGATCGACGCGAAGTATCATTGGCATTTGCCGCTTTACCGCCAGGCGCAGATGCTGGCGACGCACGGAATAGCGCTGGACCGTTCCACGCTCGCCTTCTGGGTCGGCTATGCCGCCCAGGAACTGAAGCCGTTGTGGCATCGGCTGCGCCAGCTTCTGCTCGCCTCCTCGAAGCTCTGCGTCGATGAGACCCCGGCGCCGGTGTTGGACCCGGGCCGCGACAGAACGAAAACCGGCTACTTCTGGGCGCTGTCGCGCGACGACAGGCCCTGGGCCGGGCCTGATCCACCTGGAGTGGTCTATGCCTATGCACCGGGCCGCGGCGCCGTTCATGGCTTGCGGCTGCTTGAGGGCTATCGCGGCATCATCCATTGCGACGGCTATCAGGCCTACAAGACCATGACCCGAGAGACGCGTGCGGATGCCCTGTCCGGGACGCTCGCCTTCTGCTGGTCGCATCTGCGGCGGCAGTTTGTGAAGATCGAACGGGAGGTGGCGCCAGCGCCAGCTCCGGTTGCCCGCGAGGCTCTGGAGCGTATCGCCCAGCTTTATGCGGTCGAGAAGGCTCTCCGCGGCCGATCTGCGGACGAGCGCCACGCCGGCAGGCAGGCGCATGCCAGGCCTCTGGCTGCAGCCTTGAAGCAGTGGTTTGAGGCCAAGCTTGATCACCTTGCACAGAAGAGCGACACGGCGAAGGCTTTGCGCTATGCGCTGCGGCATTGGAACGGCCTGACGCTGTACCTTGATGACGGGCGCATCGAGATGGATACCAATGCGGTCGAGCGAGCGATGCGGCCGATCAAGCTCAACGCCAAGAACTCCCTTTTTGCCGGCTGCGACGAGGGCGCCGAGAATTGGGCATTGCTGGCTTCGCTCATTGAGACCTGCAAGCTCAATGGCGTCAGTGCCGAGCACTGGCTTGCTGACGTTCTCGCCAAGCTCGTCAATGGCTGGGCTGCGGCGCGACTGGACGAACTGCTTCCCTGGGCATCGACCTACACGATGCATGCGCTCGATCCGAGACTGGCAGCATGAGCCTTAACACGACCGCCGTCCGGATCAGGGTAACCCTCAAGGACGTGAAACCGGAGGTGATGCGGTGTCTTGTCGTACCCATCACCCTGCGCCTTGATCGGCTGCATCTGACGCTTCAGGCGGCGTTTGGCTGGACGAATAGCCATCTCTTCGAGTTCCTGGCCGGCGACGGCCGTTGGGGTATCCCTGATCCCGATGGAGATTTTGACCCTCAGCCCATCGATGCCCGCAAGACGCGGCTCTCCAATATCGTTCAAGAGACCGGCGCCAAGACTATCCATTATCTCTACGACTTCGGCGACAGCTGGGATCACGTGATCAAGATTGAAAAGTGGTTCGACAACACGACAACGGAGGGACTTCCCCTCTTGCTCGAGGCCGCCGGTCGTTGTCCTCCGGAAGATGTCGGCGGTGCGTCAGGCTATGCCGAATACCTAGACGCCATCAGCGACCCCACCCATCCGGAGCACGAACAAATGCGCCTCTGGGGCCCCGAGCAGTTCGATCCCAACGTCGTCGACCGGAAGGCGCTCAAGGCCGCCGTCAATGCATTGTCGGAAATATGGAAGCCTCGGCGACGCACCACGCGCTCAAAATAGCCGTCAAGCGCCGTTCAAAGGGGCCGCAGAGCTACGCTTACCCTTGAACTGGCGGTTGACGTGATCCAGCGGGCATGGCGCGGCCTTGTCGCTGATCGTGGTCTTGACGGATTTGCCGCGGACAACCCCTTGCAAACCCATATCCCGCATCAATCGCGACACTGTGCAACGGGCAACGTCAAAACCTTCGCGCTTGAGCTGCCACCAGACCTTGCGCACGCCGTAGACGGAGAAGTTCTGATCGAACACCCGCCGGACCTCGATCTTGAGCTTGGCATCCTGCCTGGCGCGCGCCGACAGCTTAGCCGGATCGCGCCTCTTGGCGGCATGGGCGTGGTAGGTCGAGGGGGCGATCCGCAGGACCTTGCAGATCGGCTCGACCCCATGCGCCCCACGATGATCGTCGATGAAGGCGATCATGGCTTGGACCGGCGATCGAGCTCCGCCATCGCAAAATAGGCGCTAGCCTTGCGCAGTATCTCGTTGGCCTGCCGAAGCTCGCGGTTCCCCCGTTCCAGCGCCTTCAGCTTCTCGGCCGTGTCGGTTGGAACGCCGGCGCGCTGTCCGCTGTCGATCTCCGCTTTCTTGACCCAGTCATGCAGGGTCTGCGGCGTGCAGCCGATCTTGGCCGCGATCGAGGTCACTGCCGCCCAGCGCGAAGGGTGCTCGCTCGCGTGATCCAGAACCATCCGAACCGCTCGGGCCCGGACCTCGGGGAAAAACTTGTTCGTCGTCTTGCTTGTCATGGCTCCATCCTCTCAGGAGTTGGAGCCTCCGGCAAACCCGGGGCGGTTCAAGCTGATGATACGGATACTCTTGATTGGCTATTGCTTTGGTACTCGACGAACTACCTGGTAGACGTCGAGAACGCGATCATCGTCGACGTCGAGGCAACGACGGCAATCCGGCAGGCGGAGGTGTTGGCTGCCAAGCGCATGATTGAGCGCTCGCTTGAACGGTTCGACCTTTACCCCACCCGGCTCCTCGGCGACCGCGGCTATGGCTCGGCCGAGATGCTCGGCTGGTTGGCTTACGAGCACGGGATCGAGCCGCACGTGACCGTATCCGACCAAAACGAAGAGCCTCGTTTCGATGACGTCGAGTTCTAGGCGATGGGGCCTGCTCGTATCATTGCCACTTGGCAGGTTTGCCGGCATTGAAATCATTGCTCTTTCGCTTTCGCGTTAGCCGAAAGAGAAAAACTGTTCCTTCGGACAATCGCTCGATCAGCCGTCCGCATCGACGTGATGACTGCAACGGCAAGGCGCGTCGTCTCAAAGCTTTGAGTCAGGACTCTCGATCAAGCCCGCGTCCTTGGCTCGAGGAGCAGGCGCGCAGCCCCGTTGGCATCCTTTTTCGTACGTATTGATCTAGATCAACGAGACTGTCGGCAGCTTTGCCGATTGTCATCGATATTTTGCTCAATAAGGTGCATCAATTGCAGACGTTCCGAGAACTTCTGGAAGAAAGAGCCCTGCATCGGCCACACGATCTCGCCTATGCATTTCTCGTCGGGACCACTCCAACTAACCAATGGAGCTACGCTGAGCTCAATCGCCAGGCCGCGCGAGTGGGTAGACAGTTGAAGGCGCTTGATGCCGGCGGCGCGCGCGCACTCCTGGTCTATCCTCCTGGTGGGGATTTCCTGTCTTCGTTTCTAGCATGCCTTTGCAGAAACGTTGTTGCCATCCCCGTTCCCGCGCCAGAAGCTTGGAATCTGCGACGATCAATTCCGCGCCTAAGGGCGATTGCCGAGGACGCACAGGCCAGAATTGTTCTTACGACTCGCAAGACCGAGGCCCTTTGGGCTGGGGCTGATAATCTGTCTTGGGATTTCAAGAAGATTCCGTGGGTGACCACTGACAACTGCATCGATCAATCATCCCATGATCTGGGTGACGAGCTGATCGATCCTGACTTGCCTGCCTATCTGCAGTATACCTCGGGCTCTACTTCGGCTCCTTCTGGAGTAGCAGTCAGCCACAGGAATCTGATGCATCATCTGAAGGTGCTGCATTATACTTGCGGTTACGGAAGAGGTGCGACCGTTACGTGGATGCCACACTTCCATGACTATGGACTTGTCCAGGGTCTTCTGCAGCCACTCTATAGCGGCGATCCGTGCTATTTCATGTCACCGCTTTCATTCCTCAAGCGCCCTTCGAATTGGCTGGCGGCGATTACCAATTATCGCGCAACCCATTCCCAAGGGCCGAATTTTGCCTACAGCCATTGTCTTCGGCGGATTCGCGATGATGAGCTTTCTGCTCTCGATCTCACAAGTTGGAACTCCGCAGGAAACGCGGCTGAGCCAATAAATCCCCAAGTGATCGACGACTTCGCTGGCAGGTTCAAGGCCGCCGGATTTCGGAGGGAGTCGTTTGCGCCTGCTTACGGCTTAGCTGAAGCGACGCTTCTGGTCTCGTCGACCCAGGGCTGTTCAGGGCCGGAAATCCTAGAGCTTGATGCAGACGCTTTGTGGCGCGGGCAGGTTACTGTCTCCAGTCGCCCCGCAGGCAACACGCGAAGATTGGTGAGCTGTGGTCAGTTGGTCAGAGAGACCCGAGTTTCCATAGTCCATCCTGAAACTAGAGCCAAATGTTCGGAAAACGAGGTAGGAGAGATCTGGGTATCCAGTAAGTCTGTGGCGGCTGGCTATTGGAACGACCAACCTCGGACGACGGCCATCTTTGGTGCGCATCTGATCGACGGGAGCGGTCCCTGGTTGCGAACTGGCGATCTGGGCTTCCTACGCGACGGTCATCTCTTCGTTTGTGGACGCTTGAAGGATCTCATCATCATTCGTGGCTCGAACTATGCCCCTCAAGATATCGAGTGGGCCGCGCAGCGAAGTCATCCGCTCGTGGAATTCGGCGAGGGTGCGGCCTTTTCCTTGACGGTTGACGATGAAGAGCGTCTCGCTATTTTTCAAGAACTTAACGGGAAGGAGTTTCCGCCGGGCATTTCGCCAATTGATGTCGCGGTCAACATCCGAGAAAGCATCGCACTAGAGTTTGAAATCAGAGCATATGCTGTAATTCTCGCAAAAAGGGGAACCACTCCCAAAACCTCAAGCGGGAAAATACAGCGCGGCACTTGCCGCATGGGCCTTCTTAACGGATCACTCGCCCGGTTGTTCATACTAAGCGAAGGCCCTCTGCCAAAGGTGGACAACAATGCCCCGGTTTGAAACGTCAGCTCGTCGACGTCTTGCCGAGTTCGCGGAAGACCTGCTCAAGGACCCCAGGGATGCCGAAAACCCTCTGTCCTTCGCGTACGCATCGAAAATCGACGAAAGCGAGCGTTTCCCTAAAGAGGCGATTGCATGGCTCTATGAACAGGGCTTCGGCCGCCAATTCGTTCCAGAACAGCTCGGCGGTTCATTCAAGTCATTTCCAGTACTCGCCGAGTTGATCAGAACTCTTTCACGGCGCGACCTTACCTCCTCGATTTCATTTTCAACTCTATTCTGGTCGTTCCTCACCTGGATCGCGGGCACTGACGAGCAGAAGCGTTGGCTTGCTGATTACATCATGCGTCAAAACGGAGCGATGTGTCTTGCTTACTCCGAGAAGCACCATGGGAGCGATCTGTTGGCCAGCGAGACCTCGGCAAGCCGGATCCCAGGTGGTTTCGAAATCACCGGCGAGAAGTGGCCAATCAACCGTGCGACAATCGGAGAACTTTGCTTTCTTTTGGCGACCACAGATCCATCTGCAGGACCCCGTGGTCTGTCACTATTCATGATCGATAAGCGCCGACTCAACGCAAAGGAATTCTCAAATTTACCCAAAGTTCCGACGCTTGGCATTCGCGGCTCCGATATCAGTGGCCTGAGATTCGAAAGGTGCCGCATCGATGCCGACAACCTGCTCGGCGAGATCGGCATGGGGCTAGAGATCGGGTTGAAGGGGTTCCAGATTACGCGAGCGTTATGCGCAGCCTTCTCGCTCGGTGCGGGCGACACCGCGCTGAGAACAACGGTTGAATTCGCACTGGGCCGACGACTCTACAATGAGCGGGTCGTTGATATGCCGCATGCCTCGCTTGTCCTGACCAATGCTTTCTTAGACTTGCTCATTTGCGACTGCGTAGCTGTATCATGTCTTCGCGCCTTCCATTTGGTCCCGGAGCAGGCCAGCATATGGTCGGCAGTTGCAAAATATTTCGTACCGACAACAATCGAGAGAATGATTGGAGATCTTTCTGTAATTCTGAGCGCGCGATACTACATGCGTGAGGAGCATGAGTGGGGCGTTTTTCAAAGGATACAGCGTGACTGTTCAATCGTGTCCGTCTTCGACGGAAATACCGTGGTCAATCTTCACAATATTATACTACAACTGCGAACGCTCGCCAGACGGCGCCAAAAAGGGGCTGACGATCTAGACGTACTCAAACGCGTCTTTGATTACCATGGACCACTTCCGCGTTTCGAGCCCGGCCGCCTAAGCCTAGTGAGTACCAAGGGAAACAGTGCGCTGGACTGCATCGAGACCACATTGCAGCACTTAGAGATGACAGGCGATGCAGGCATCGATCACAAGGAACTAAACCGGATCCGATCGATAGCGAACGTGCTGCGGGAAGAAATCGAAGAATATCAGGCGGAATTTTCTCAATCTGAGTTCGAGCACGGACATCTCCAGTCTGCCAAGGCGTTTCAGAGCGCAAAACGATACTGTGAGCTTCATGCAGCCGCAGCCTGCTTGCACACCTGGGTATGGCAAACCGGAACGGATAGGTCGTTCTTTTCCGAAGGCAGGTGGCTAGTCCCAGCACTGGCAAGAATTCTTTCCGCTCACTTGGGTCAGTCGGAAATCAATACTGCGCAGGAGCCGGACGCGAGCCTGCTCGCGGAGCTCTTGAGACGCCATAGAGAGAAAGAGGCGTTTTCGATTTCTGCTTCCGCGCTGGCATAAACGTCGAGGGACTCAAATGGCAGGGTTCAAGAATCAGGCAGCGCTTCGAGGTTGGATGATCGATCGATTGTGTAGCGCATTAAATATTGAGCCGACGGATGTAGATCCAGACGAACCGTTCTCCCGATATGCCTTGGACTCGGTCGATGCAGTCACACTCGTTATGGAGCTTGAGGAGGCGCTTGGCATTGAGTTGCCTCCGACGTTATTGTGGGACTATCCAACGGTAAACCGGTGCGTGGCATTCTTGTCTGTGAACCTACCTCAATAGTCCGTTCAAGATTTTCCAGTTAAACTCCGCGAGGGTTGTCCACCTCCCGACTGGGCGGAAACATCCTCGCAGGGACCCCGACGGCCGTATACCCTTCAGGAACATCAGCGATGACCAAAGAATTGGCTCCAATAACAGCTCGGTCACCTATTTTGACTTGCCCGATCACACTTGCACCGCAGGAGATCGTGACGTGATCTCCAATAATAGCGGCTCCCGGTCGAAACCCGGCACCTATTGTGCAAGAATGAAAAATCGCGCAGTCCGCGCCGATTTTAGTGCCTCGCTGAATGTGGATCGGGCCCTGATGAGGAATAAGGGTGCCGGGGCCGATTTGGGCGTCGACATCTATCTCTATGTTCGTGATCATCTTCATGAGCTTCCGCACAACATTTAGGACGACGCCTAGAGGAGCAAATATCAGTCGAGGGCGTTTTGCTCGAACGACTCTTTGAAGTCGATGCATTGCAAGAGCCCAAAACCCTTCCGACCCCCAGCCGCTATATCCGTGCGCCTTGAAGCGCGCCAAGTCGGCTCGGCACGCTCTCCATTGGTTGTCGCCGGCCCAAGCCTTAACGGTGGTTCCATCATATTTTTTCATAGGATTTCCGAAGGCAATCCCTGTGCGGCTGCCGTTGATCGCCAAGCATTTTTCAGGTCACCTTTCCATTTTCTTTCAGGTGACCATCCCATTTATTGACCTAGATCAATTACGTGTGTTCACCTCTGCAATCAACTGTTGCGGGCCGGACGAAAAGGAGCGCACAAGTGAAAAGCTCAACTGGTCTCTCCCGCGGACGGCAATTCGCGCAGCCGCATCTGCCCGTGCACAAGCTGTTGGCCGAGGTGGAAGCGCTCAGGATGCGCATCCGCTTACTTGAGGCGGCAAAATCGAACGGGCATACTATCGCGACGCGACCGAAGGACGGCTCGACTGTCTGTAGAAAAAAGCACCAGCGGCATCAAAGCCGCTCAACCTCGTAGACGCGGGTCAGCGCGCCGATTTGCACGTTGGTCAACGAACGCGATACGAGTGTCAAACGCCTTCCGGAACTGCCCCCTTT
This sequence comes from Bradyrhizobium zhengyangense, assembly GCF_022012435.1. GTDB lineage: Bacteria > Pseudomonadota > Alphaproteobacteria > Rhizobiales > Xanthobacteraceae > Bradyrhizobium > Bradyrhizobium zhengyangense. The sequence continues at coordinate 2,594 of NZ_JAKLUA010000053.1, read as the reverse complement.
GCGTTATGAAGAGCTGCCCCCACCATCGGGATTATGATCTCGGTTGAAGGTTGTTTCCGCCGGTGACGGGCCGTAGGGAGGCGGAGCCGACCGCAGGGCCGTCACCGGCGGTCGGCGTCTTGATGAGGCCGCTTTTGCGCTTGGCCCGGAGCCGGTAGCTGTCGCCGCGGATCATCAGCACGTGGCTGTGATGCAGGAGCCGGTCGAGGATCGCGGTGGCGACCACGGATCAGCGCGTGCCATTGATCGACGGGAAGCTGGCTGGTGACGATGGTGGAGCGGTGGCCGTAGCGGTCCTCGAGGATCTCCAGGAGGTCGTGGCGGGCCGCGGCGTCGAGCGGTTCGCGGCCCCAGTCGTCGAGGATGAGGAGATCGACGCGGCCGAGCGCGCGCAGCAGGCGGGGGTGGCGGCCGTCACCGCGCGCCAAGGCCAGATCGCTGAACAGTCGCGGGACGCGCTGATAGAGCACGGAGCGATTGTCGCGGCAGGCTTTGTTGCCGAGCGCCGAGGCGAGCCAGCTCTTGCCGACGCCGGACGGGCCACAGATCAAAAGATTGGCGTGGTCGGCGATCCATTGGCCTTCGACCAGCATCGTCAAGAGGCTGCGGTCGAGGCCGCGCGGAGTGCGGTAGTCGATGTCCTCGACGCAGGCATGCTGGCGCAGCTTGGCATATTGAAGCCGCTTCGACAGTCGCTTGTCGCGTCGCAGCGAGGCTTCGCGTTCGAGCAGCAGCGCAAGCCATTCGGCGTGGCCGAGGCTTGCGGCCTCGCCGCCGGCTTCGATGTCGGCAAAGCCCTGGCCATGCCGTGAGGGCCGAGCTGATGGAGCTGATCGAGGGTCGGATGGGTGAGCAAGGCGTGATCTCCTAATTGTAGTAGCGCGGCCCGCGGATGTTGGGATGGAGGATCGGCGCGTCGTCCGCGGAGCGCTTGGGTGAAGGACGCCGATCAAGATTGTTGGCGAGGATCGATTTGACCGAACCGTAAGTGCGCGCGCCGATATCGATCGCCCGCATGGCGGCGGCATCGAGCCGCTCTTGCCCGTAGGAGCGGGCCAGTCGGATAATGCCGAGGCAGGCGCGGAAGCCCTGCTCGGGGTGTGTGCGTTCATCCAGGATCAGATCGCACAGCGCCGCGGTGGCCGGCCCGATCGTGGCCGCATCCTTGCGGATGCGCTCGATGGTCTAGAGCAGATTCTGATCAGACACGATCATAACCTGCCGCGGCGAAGAAGTTCAGGCACTCTTGGGCGGTGAAGGCGGCCAGGGCGAGGGCGATCGCGTTGTCCAAAGCCTCGATCGATCTGGCTGCGGCCTTTCGAAGGGCAGCTTTGAGCTTTGCGAATGCCATTTCGATCGGATTGAGGTCGGGCGAATAAGGCGGCAGATAGCGGAGCTGGGCGCCCGCCGCGTCGATTGCGATGCCGACCTCGGCCCGCTTGTGTGCTGCGAGATTGTCCATCACCACGATGTCGCCAGGCCTGAGTGTCGGCACGAGGACTTGCGTCACGTAGGCCTCGAACGCCGGACCATCCATGGGGCCGTCAAGGACCATCGGTGCGGTCATCCCGGTCGCTCTGAGAGCGCCGACGAAGGTCGTCGTCTTCCAATGCCCATGCGGCAGCGCTGCAACACAGCGCTGGCCGTACGGCGAACGGCCATAGCGACGGGCCATCTTGGTCGAGGCTCCCGTCTCGTCGATGAACACCAACCGATGGATGCCGATCTCAGGCTGAGATGCCTTCCACGCCGCGCGTTCAGCGGCCACGTCCGGCCGATCCTGCTCGCTGGCGTGCGACGTTTTTTTTGAACGTGATGTTGCGACGATCGAAGAATCGCCAGACCACGCTCGGGACGAAACGCTCGCCGTGGACTTTGAGGAGATGGTCTGCGATCTCGGCCAGCGTCATGTCAGGCGTAGCCTTGACCAGGGAGAGGATCTCCGCAGCGTGCCCCTCGATCCGAGCTGAACGCCGGTCTCCGCCCTGCGCTCCCGCCTCACAGGCGCCGGTGCTTCGCCACTCGCTAACCAGTTCAATCGCTGTCGATGGCGCTACGCCGAACCGGCCGGCGGCGCCCCGACAGCTCATGCCTTCATCCTCCACAGCCCGAATAATGCGAAGGCGAAGGTCCGGCGAGAGCGGTTTAGCCATGGGGGCTGGCCTCCATCACCAGCCCTCAGGGTGAATCACAATTTGCTTCCGAAGGGAATCCCTTCCGATTCCGTCAGGTTGGAAAATGCTCTAGCCGGCATAGCGCCGATGACTGGAGGCCATGTGCTCCGGTACGGTTGTGTGCTTGTGGTTACCGCTCACGCGTTGATGCGCAGCGAGAGAGTTTCGCTGGGCTCGTGACGTAGGGAGGGCGTAGCCCGACCGGAGTTACGAGCCCAGCGTCGGTGCGATCCGCAAGGGACCGCGCCGACTGGTGATCGCGGCCGGCGGGGTTATGCAAGTGGTTCTTCCGCCAAGAGGAATCACTCGCGTGCCCGGCCGACACATCACAGATCACCAGATGAGGCTCTACATGAAGTACCGTCAGACCGATAGCCCGCCAGTGGCGGCGGCTAAGGCGTCATTCAGTGCGTCGACCGC
>NZ_JAKLUA010000052.1 GCF_022012435.1 Bradyrhizobium zhengyangense | reverse complement strand
CCTTCACGCAACGCCATCGTAGAACTCGCCGTGCTCGCGCGCATGCGTCAATCAGGCGGCCTTCGTCGTATGCGTACACTTGAAAAGCCCGCGCGCACGTAGCTCGAACTTCGGGAGGAGGCTACCCAATCTTACCCACTTAGACGCTTTGCGGTCTTATACGCCGATCCCGCTCGGTCTAGACCTCGCGTTGGTCAGAATGATCTAGGAGAAAAATCGTGTCTCACCATTGCACGGACGGCCAGGGGGCGGTCCGGGATGGTAGCCTGTCCGAGCTTTCGAACGCAGTCGCGATTGTGGCTACGCTCGATACCAAGGGCCGCGAAGTCTCCTACTTGGCCGATATCATCTGTAAGTGTGGCCGCAAGACCGTCCTGATTGACGTCGGCACCTCGAAGATTGCGCCCCGGACGAATCAAGCAGGCGGTCATAGCGTTCGCGTCGCCTCGCCCGCCGAGCTCTTGAAAGAAATCGCCGCAACAACACGCGGGAAAGTTCGCGATCTGCTGGCATCAGGGGCCATCGGCGCGATCGTCGGGGTCGCCGGTGGGAAGGGGAGTGCGGTGTTCGGCGAAGTCGTATCTGATTTGCCTTATGGCTTTCCCAAGCTGCTCGTGAGCAGCGCAAGGCCAGCACTTCTCGCCGAATTGGCGGTCCACAACGACATCATGCTCTATCCGACATTGGTCGATCTCTTCGGGATCAATGCGTTTACCGAGCGGGTCTTGCAGAATGCAGGACAGGCCATCGCCGCCATGCGCTATGCGCCCGCCAAAGCTGCGCGAAAGACGAAGATCGTTGCGATCACGGCCTTCGGAGTGACGACGCCGGCGGCAACTCAGTGCGTTGGGCGCCTCGGCAAGGCCGGGGTCGACGCGATCGTCTTTCCTGCAAACGGGGCGGGCGGCCGCAAGATGGAGCAGCTGATCGCGGCCGGCGAATTCGATGCTGTGATTGATCTGACCACAACCGAACTCGCCGACGAAATCGTGGGTGGCACCGCGAGCGCCGGGCCGGATCGGCTCAAGGGAGCGGCAGAGCAATCAATACCGCATGTTATCGCGCCTGGCGCGGTGGACATGGTCAATTTTGGTGCGCCATCCAGCGTTCCTGATCAATTTCGCGGCCGGCTATTCTACTCCCATACACCGTACACGACGCTGATGCGCACAACCCTCGCCGAGAATACGAGCATCGGCCGGCTTACGGCCCAGCGGCTGTCGTTGGCAGAAGGGCCTGTCATGGTCCTTTGGCCGGCAAAAGGCGTCTCCGACTATGACCGCGACGGCGGCATCTTTCGAGATCCTGATGCGGACCGCGCGTGGCTCGATGCGCTTAAGGACAATCTGCCGCCCAAGGTTACGGTCCGCGAATTGAACTGTCACATCAACGATCCCGAATTTGCGGAGGCGGCTGCGAGATGGATCCTCAAGCAATTGGGCAAGAAGGCTGATGGCGATGCGAATGTTTGAGCGAACCGAAATCCTGGCCAAGATCGCAAACCAGGTGGCGGAGCGAAAAGCCATTCTTGCCGCGGGCAGCAGCTGTGGTCTGGTTGCGAAATGTGCAGTGCTCGGGGGCGCGGACATGCTGGTCGTCTACAGCACCGGGCTGTCGCGCCTAATGGGACTTCCGACCAGCCGGATCGGCGATTCCAATGCGCGCACGCTCGAACTTGCCTCGGAAGTCCGCAACGTCGTTTCTTCGGTGCCCGTGATCGGCGGCATTGAGGCATGGGATCCCCTCCGGCTCGATCTTGATGCCCTGCTCGACAAATTCTGGTCGGCCGGTTTCTCCGGCGTAATCAACTATCCGACCATCTCCACGATGGGCGACAAATGGCGCTATCGCCGCGGGCGCGTCGGACTAGGCTTCGAACGCGAAGTCGAGATGATCGCGGCTGCGCGCAAGAAGGACATCTTCTCGCTTGCCTATGTCGCGAGCCCTGACGACGCCAAAGCGATGGCGGGCGCAGGTGCGGACTGCATCGTCCCTCACGTAGGAGCCACCCGAGGCGGGCTCGTCGGCCATGAGGAAGGACAGCCCATCCAAGAGGCGATCAGGCGCATCAACGACATCAGCGACGCCGCAAGGAGCGTGCGCTCCGATGTGATCCTGCTTTGCCATGGCGGTGCAATCGCGGAGCCGGAGGATACGATCGTGGTGTACCGATCAACGCAATGCGTGGGTTTCGTTGGCGCCTCGTCCATCGAAAGAATCCCGATCGAACGGGCAGTGAAGGCGGCGGCTGAGGAGTTCAAAGCCGTCCCGCTTCCGCGGCATCACTGACGTCAGCTCCAAGAGAACACTCGCAGCGAGGCTCGAATGAATAACCCGATGGGCCAATCAGGCAAGGGAAAGACCGTCGCACTCGCCCGAGAGGGGAGGCCGGAGCACAATTGGGCAACCGACGTTCTCGTGGTCGGTAGTGGTGCGGCCGGGCTTTCGGCTGCGCTCTATGCAGCAAAGGCAGGACTGCGCGTCACTGTCTGCGAAAAGTCGGCGCGGCTTGGCGGCACGACAGCTCTCTCCAATGGAATGATCTGGGTTCCTTGCTCGAACCAAGCGCGCTCGGCGAAGATCGACGACTCGCTTGCGAAGTCGAAGACCTACCTGCAACATGAACTTGGCACATATTACCGGTCAGGCTTTGTTGATGCCTATCTCGAGGACGGCCCGGCTGCGCTCGCCGCCCTTGAGAACGGGACTGAAGTCAAGTTCACGCTGGCCTCGGCCCCCGACTACCATTCAAGCCAGGTCGGCGGAGTCGATAAGGGCCGGGCACTGAGCCCCGCGCCTTATGACGGACGGCTTCTTGGCAGCGACTTCGATCTGATAGGCAATCCCATCCGCGTTGTGCTCGGCGGAATGATGATCTCATCGAGCGAGGTGAGAAGCTTCCTCAATCCGTTTCAATCCTTTGCCTCGCTCAGGCACGTCTTGCGCCGCGTCAGCCGCTACGCGCGTGACCGGCTTGGCCACAGGCGCGGCACCGAGCTCAGCGGAGGCAACGCCCTGATCGCGCGCTTGCTTGTGAGCCTGCGCAAGTACGGCGTCGAGATATGGCCGGAATCCCCGCTCGTAGAGTTGATCAAGGAAGAAGGCCGCGTCACCGGCGCGGTCGTTAAGTCGGCCGATTCCGAGATTCGCGTGCGCGCTTCCCATGGGGTGATCCTCGCAACGGGCGGGTTTGCGCGTAACGCGCAATTGAGAGCCGAGCTCAGTGGCCCCCACCAGCACGACGACACGCTCGCCCATCCCGATGCGACAGGCGACGGCATCTCTCTTGCGACAAGGCTCGGAGCGGCAATCGACAACAATGTTGCCTCTGCCGGCTTCTGGACGCCCGTATCGATTCTGAAGAGCGGCAGTTCCTCGCAAGTCGTTCCCTACGGCTGGCTCGACCGCGGCCGTCCCGGCGTCATTGCCGTGGGGCCAGATGGAAAGCGTTTTGTCAACGAATCCAATTCCTATCACGACATCTGCTTGGCGATGTTCAACGGTGGGTATCCGGCAGACAAGCGGTTCTATTTCATCTGCGACCACGACTTCGTACGGCTGAGAGGGATGGGGCATTTGCTGCCATGGCCATGGACCTTGAGCATCGGGAAATATGCGCGCCTTGGCTACATCAAGGTCGCCCGGACGATTCCAGAGCTTGCGAAGCAGCTGGGATTGGAGTCCGCCGCGCTTCAAAAGACTGTCGAAGAACACAACGCGCATGCGTCTGAGGGGCGCGATCCGCTGTTCAATCGCGGTGAATCGGCTTTCAATCGCACGCTCGGCGATTCGGCCGTGGGCAAGAAGAACCCAAACCTTGGGCCAATCAAAACCGGCCCGTTCGTCGCACTCCCAATCGTTCCGGCAACGCTCGGCACTGCAACCGGATTGGCAACCGACACTTGCGGGCAGGTATTGGACGGTCAGGAAAGGCCAATTCCAGGACTCTATGCTTGCGGCAATGACATGACCTCCCCGATGCGTGGGATCTATCCCGGAGCAGGCATCACCATTGGGCCAGCCATTGTGTTCGCGTACCGGGCCGTCAACAGTATCGTTTCCTCGACGCAGCAAGAGAAAGCTGCTGCCGCTTCGGGAGCGTGATGTCGACTTGGGAATGGCGCGGGCGAGGCGCGTGATAAACCCGGTATTGGCAACAGCTATGAGCGCCGATCCCTAACGTAGCCCATTGCACAGGATTCAATTTTGATGCGTCGTTCGCGCCACGCCAAGATCGTCGCAACCCTCGGTCCGGCCACAACCGAGGCTAACAAAATCCGTGATCTCTATCTTGCAGGCACAGATACCTTTCGCCTGAACTTCAGCCATGGCAGCCAAGACGACCACGCGCGCGCGTTTTCGGCGATCCGCGCGCTCGAGCAAGAGTTCGGCCGTCCCATCGGAGTGCTACAGGATCTGCAAGGCCCGAAAATCCGGATCGGCTTGCTTGAAGAGGGCAAGCTATGCCTGCATGCTGGAGAGAGCGTCCGCTTTGTCCTCGACGGAGCAAGAGGTGGAAAGCAGGCAATCCCTCTGCCGCATCCGGAAATATTTGCAGCTGCGCATCCAGGCCAAAAGCTGCTCATCGACGACGGCCGTGTGCGCCTGAGCGTCGAAAGACCGGGCGATCGCGAAATGGTCGCGCGCGTCATTGTCGGCGGCCCGATCCGCGATCATAAGGGCGTAAACCTGCCGGGGGCGTCGCTCGATATCTCGCCCCTCACCAAGAAAGATCGCGCCGATCTCGCCTTCGGCCTGGAGCTCGGTGTCGACTGGGTTGCGCTGTCATTTGTTCAGAAGCCTTCAGACCTGATCGAGGCGCGGGCCCTCATTGGTGAAGCAGCGGGCCTCGTCGCCAAAATCGAGACGCCCATGGCGCTTGATCGCATCGACGATATCATTCAGTTGTCAGACGCTCTCATGGTCGGGCGCGGTGATCTCGGGGTCGAAATCCCCCCAGAAGACGTGCCTGGCCGGCAAAAAGAACTCGTCCGCGCCTGCCGGCTGGCCGCAAAGCCCGTGATCGTCGCAACCCAAATGCTCGACTCTATGGTGGCGGCGCCGACGCCAACGCGCGCGGAAGCCTCAGATGTTGCGACCGCCATCTATGATGGCGCCGATGCCGTGATGCTGTCAGCCGAATCGGCAAGCGGCGCCTATCCCATCGAGGCCGTCGCCATGATGGATCGCATCATCAGGAGTACAGAGCAGCATCGTCTCTACCGGTCCCTGATTGAGGCCTCACGAGTTGACGAGGAGAATACGCCTCCGCATGCGGTCGCTGCCGCGGGTGCAGATCTTGCAGCCACCATCGAGGCCAAAGCCATCGTCGGCTTCACAGCCAGCGGGACGACCGCGGCCCGCATCTCGCGCAAGCGGCCGCCGGTTCCGATCCTTGCTCTGACGCAGGATGAAAACGTGGCGCGGCGCATGTGCCTGTTGTGGGGCGTACACAGTGTGGTGGCCAGCGATCCCTCTGGCTATGAGGAAATAACCCAGATCGCCGCCGTGGCGGCCCAGCGGGAAGGTTATGCGCGGTCGGGCGACCTGGCGGTGGTGGTTTTTGGCCTGCCATTCGGACATAGAGGCGCGACAAACAATCTCCGCGTGGCTGCCTGCTAAGAAGGACAAGGTCATTTGCCGTGAACCGTCGGGCGAGGCGTCTTGGTTGCGGTCGGGAGGAGGGCGAGGCGTCAAAGATGATCGCGCGCGAGATGCACCGAACTCGGCCCCAGGTCCGGCCAGGAGCTCACATTGCCTGACTTCGAGAGCGGCCTCAGCCTTGCAAATGTCCTTCCATTCTTGGAAGAGAAGCTCTCTGTCGGACTGTGGCGCAGCGACGGCAACGGCCAGATGCAATGGTCCCGTGGCCTTTATGAGCTATTTGGGCTGGATCCGCGTCGAACTACGCCAGCATACGCGGAAATCGAGAAAAGGATTCATCCCGATGACCGCAGCAGCATGCGCTGTTTCGGCGCACGGGAGCTCAATCGATCGTTGCTCGAGGGTGAATTTCGTGTCATCCGTCCGAACGGAACTTTGCGCTGGATCCACGGCCGGGCCGAACCGCTGCTCGATGAGGCCGGCAAACCAGAGTGCATTCTTGGGCTCGCGCGCGATATCACTGAACAGCGCAATCTCTTGGACGCGCTCAAAGTAGAAGCGGAGCGCTACAGGGCATTGGCTGAGATCTGTCGGGGTTTCCCATGGACAAGCAGTAGCGATGGTCGCCTCACTGCAGTTTCCAATGCGCTAGAGACTGCCGAAGATCATGGATCACGTTTCAAGGACTGGATCGGTCTCATCCATGAGGATGACCGCGAGGCAGCTCTAAGAGAGTGGGCGGTCTCGGTCGAGACAGCGCAGCCTTATAACGTCGAATGTCGCTTGCGCCGGCCGGACGGCATCTATCGCTGGCACCAGGGCGCGGCGGTGCCCCTCAAGAACAGCGAGGGTGGCGTTCGAGAATGGCTCGGCACGTGGAGCGACGCACACCATGATATACTCGCGCGGGAGCGAAGAGGGGCCTCAAAGGTCACGGGGAGGCAACTGCGTGCAGCGCGTGGAATGTTAAACTGGTCGGTAAAGGAGCTAGCGGAGCGAGCGGGCGTGTCTTCCGCGGTCATTCGGCGGCTGGAGGAGTACAATGACACTCCCCAGATGTCTGATGAGCTGATGGAAACGTTGCGGAAGACGTTTTCTGAAGCGGGAATCGAATTTACGTTCCCTGTGGTTGGCAAGCCCGGTGTCCGGCCGCGATAGCCGGTGCAGACCCAACGGCCTCTGATGACTACTCCCCAGCTCTCTTTCTCGTCTAGCTACCCCGAAACTTCGGCGAACGCTTCTCAGAGAACGCGTTCATTCCTTCCTGGTGGTCGCAGCCATGGTGAAGGCATAGCGGATTGCCTGCTGCTCGAATTCAATGCCCTATCAAGAAAGGTCTGAAATGTGGCGAGAAGGGCCGACTTGGCGAACTACGATAGAAGCTTGGCGCATCAAGGTCGGAAATGTGTTCGAGAAGGATACGCGAATGGGGGACAACTCGCCAATTCGCGGCTGGCCGATGCGATGGAGAGCTTCGTTGCCGGCGCTGTCAGTCCAGCGCGGCGCATTCTTGCAGACCGATGGCAAGCGCATTGGCAACGAAGGGTTCTTCGTCGAGTCAACGGTCCTGACGGGGACCTCGCCCGAGGCGTGTATCATGAATGAAGAGTCGTTTGGCCGCTCGCGCCAGATCATTGCATTCAAGAGCTACGACGAGGTCGCCGAGGAGGCCAATCGACGGCTTGTGCCTTCGGGGCCGACCGCTTGAAAGCGGTATGGTGTCCATCAAATACCTAGCTTGGCGCTTTCAGAAGTCCCGTTCGGAAACATCAGGGATTCCAGCTACGGTTCGTAAGGCGGGGTGGAAGCAATCGAGGGATATCTCAGTACTAAGTTCGTGATCCGGGCGAGCACCTGATGTGGTCAGAAGCCGTCTCGGACTTGAGCAAATCGAAGAAGGGGCGGTCGGTTCTCGACCACGCGGCCATGGACAATTTTTCGGTAGCTCCTCCTGATATGAATGTGCCGCTCAGGGTGTTTCATGCTTGCAAGTCTCAGTCTTATCTTGCTCTGCCAACTCGCCGGCGAAGTCATCACCCGGGGCCTCGGCCTACCGCTGCCAGGTCCCGTGCTCGGGCTCCTGCTCTTGCTGATTCTGCTGCTTGCCCGTGACAGATTTTCAAGCATCGCTCGAGGCCCACTACGAAATAGCGGCGTGGAAACAGCAAGCAAGGGGCTGCTCAAGCATCTGTCGCTCCTGTTCGTCCCAGCCGGCATTGGCGTCGTGGAAAAGCTCGATCTCCTCGCGACGCACGGGCTCGCTATAATATTGATCCTTGCTGTCTCGGTCATGGTGACTTTGCTTGCGACGGTTCTGACGTTCCGCCTTATCAGTCGGCTGTTCAGCGAGGCACCGTGAAGGACAATCCGTTCTCCCTCTGGGTCTATCTCTCGCAATCCCCGTTGCTTTGGTTGACGGTCACCTTGCTGGTCTATGCAATCGCGGATGCCGTGTCGCTTGCGCTTCGCCGTCATGCCCTTGCCAATCCCGTGCTGCACGCGGTCTGGATCATCGGCGCGTTTCTATTCGCAACTGGCACGCCGTATGCGATCTATTTCGGCGGAGCGCAGTTCGTGCATTTCCTGCTCGGCCCGGCAACCGTCGCGCTCGCGGTCCCGCTATACGAAAATCGCAAGATTGTCCTTGCCTCGATCGTGCCGATGCTGGCAGCGCTCGTTGCGGGCTCGGTCACGGCCGTCTTCTCGATTGTGCTGCTTGCGGAGGCTGCCGGCCTGCCTCGCGAGGTGATCCTGTCCCTTGCCCCGAAGTCGGTAACGGCCGCGGTCGCAATGGGCATCAGCGAAACGCTGCAGGCGGATCCGTCTCTGACGGCAGTCGCGGTCATCCTCACCGGGATCATGGGAGCGACCGTTGTCACGCGATTGATGAACCGTACCGGCATCACCGATTTTCGGGCTCGTGGCTTTGCGGCAGGAATCGCCGCGCACGGGATCGGCACCGCGCGAGCATTTCAGGTGGACGAGGTGGCTGGCGTGTTTTCTGGAATTGCTATGAGCCTAAACGCACTAATCACATCTTTCCTCGTACCGCTAGCGCTCACAGTGCTAATGAGATGAGCGTCGGGTTTTTGTATCGGCTCCGCACTAGCTCGCTATCGATCTTGATGGTTGATAGCGTCACTGGCCCGATCTTCACTGGGCCGGGGCAGTCCACCCTACGCACTCACAGAATAGGTTCCTTGAACCCAATCGCGTAGGAATGGACGCCCCGGCGCTGTGAGCGCAAGTGCGGCTGCCTCCTGAACCGGATATTTGCCACACAAGCCTGCAATTTGAATTTACTACTCGTGGGCAACGATTGGTACCATGCAGCGCCCGACGCCACGGAAGCTGTCGTTGGCTATCGCCCCCGCCCATACGGCCATAGTGCTGGACGCATTTACTCGCCGTCAGGGACGGTTTGCAGGGATTCCGACGGCGACAGTTCCAACTGAAGCTGTCCGATCTTGTCGACAAGTCCTCACGAGATGGCTGAAGGCCTGGAGGTGTCGCGCCATTGCCCGTTTGCCGCCCGGAGTGCACGCACTTCATCGGACTCGCACGAGCCGGAGAGTGACAACTACATCGTCCTCAACAAGGGATTTGATCTTCCATGGCAGAATTGGAAAGTATAAGACCGGCGGGGATATCGCAGGTATGCAGGTATGGCGCGACAATCAGGATGAGAGCGGCGCGTCAATCAAGATGAGACGAGGCGGCCGAGTCAGAAGATAATTGACGCTGGCTGCGGGCTTGGCAAGGCTTGATTGACGCTGCGCGACAATCAAGCGGCATTGCCAGCGTCAGTCACCGCCTTCTCGAGTTCATTTGGAGTGGCGTGAACCGGCGGCCGGCCTGGACCGCGCCTGCGATCGAGAGCAACTTTTCGACGGTAGCTCTCGACGTTCATCTCGAGGATCGTGGCGTGGTGCACCAGGCGATCGATCGCCGCCAGTGTCATCGCCTGATCGGGGAAGATACGCCCCCATTCGCCAAATGGCTGATTGGCCGTGATCAGCAGCGAGCGTCGCTCGTAGCGGGAGGCGATCAGCTCGAACAATACGCTGGTTTCCGCCTGGTCCTTGCTCACATATGTGATGTCGTCGAGGATCAGGAGGTCGTAGCGGTCAAGCTTGGCGATTGCGGACTCCAGCGCCAGCTCGCGCCGGGCCACCTGCAGCCGCTGCACCAGATCAGTGGTACGTGCAAAGAGAACGCGCCAACCGTCCTCGACGAGAGCCAGGCCGATCGCTGCGCCGAGATGGGTCTTGCCGCCGCCGGGTGGACCGAACAGCAGCAGATTGGCGCCGGTCTTCAACCAGACGTCACCGGCGGCGAGCGCCATCGCCTGTGCCTTTGACAGCATAGGCACGCTCTCGAACTCGAACGTGGCGAGCGTCTTGCCGGCGGGCAAACGCGCTTCCACCATGTGTCGTTCGATGCGGCGGCGGGTGCGATCGGCTGCCTCGTGCTCGGCAAGGGCCGCAAGGAAGCGGGCGGCGGGCCAGCCTTCCTTGTCCGACTGCGCGGCGAGCTTCGGCCAGATCGCCTTGACGCCGGGCAGGCGCAACTCATTGAGCAGCAGCTCGACGCGGGCGGCATCGATGGAGGTAGCTCCGCTGGTCATGCTGCTCCTCCCAGGTTCGAGTGGGCCGACACGACGCTGACGGAGGCCAGCTCATCGTAGACGTCGAGCGACGCCAGCTTGACGGCGACACTCGGGATCGAGGCCGCCTCGGGTCGGAAGCGATCGCGCAATGCCGCAAGATCGGGTAACCGTCCGGCATCGAGAGCGGTCGCGATCGCCTCGGCGAGCTCGGCTTCGCAGGCTCGCTCATGGGCCAGAGCCAGAAGCTCGACCGTCACCTTGCAGGCGCGCCGGTCGTCGCCATGCTCCCGCAAGGTCTCGAAGAGGCGCTTGTAAGCCGCGCGCGGGAAGAGCTGATCGCGATAGACGAGATTGACGAGCGCCATCGGCTTGCGCCGCAGGGCATGGATGACGTGCCGATAATCAACGACATGCCCGCCGTGGTTCTCCGACACAGGCCGCCCGCGCCGCAGCGTCCCGACCGGCGTGACGCCGAGGAAGCATTCGAGCCGGTCGTCGAAGATGCGCACACGCAGGCGATGGCCAATCAGTCTTGAAGGCACAGTGTAGAACACGCGCCGCAGGATGAAGCCGCCTGACGACGTCACCGGGATCACCTTCTCCTCGAAGTCGGTCGTGCGGCCTTTCGGCAGTGGCGCCAGTGCTTCCTTTTCGAGCGCGATCCGCTTAGCGAGGTTGGCGTTGCGCCGGCCGACAATCTCGTCGACAAAAGCCCGGTAGGCATCGAGACTGATGAAGTCGCGCGTGCCCCGCAGCAACAGCGCATCCTCCAGCGCTCGTTTGAGATGACCGTGCGCGCTCTCGATCGAGCCGTTCTCGTGTGCAATGCCCGCATTGTTGCGCGTTGGCGCCATGCCGTAGTGGCCCATCAGCGCGGCGTAGCGCTGTGTCAGATCCTCCCGCGCGTCGGCCGCCAGATTGCGGAATGCTGCCGACAGGCTGTCGCTGCGATGCTCCCGCGGAACGCCGCCGAGCGCCCACAGGGCGTTCTGCAAGCCCTCGGCCAGGGCGACGAAGCTTTCGCCGCCGAGCACGACATGGGCATGCTCAAAGCCGGAGAACGCCAGCCGGAAGTGGTAGAGCCGGTGATCGAGCGTCTCACCAGCAATGGCAATGCCGAGCGGGCTTGTATCGGTAAAGTCGGACAGACCCAGACGACCGGGCTCGTGCTCCTGGCGGAAGATCACGTCCTGTTCAGGGCCATTGAGCGCCCGCCAGGCATTGATGCGCCGCTCCAGCGTGCGTCGGATGTTGGGGTTGAGGTCGGGATGCCGACGGCGCAGCTCGTCCAGCACGCCGATCACGCGGATGCCGGGCGCAGCCTTCAGGATCGGAACGATCTCGGCGTCCCAATAGGGCACGAGCGGATCGGACCGTCGCCGGCCTCTCGGCACCTTCTTCTGCGATGGCAGGCGCAAATCGTCCTCGATCCGATACGCGCTCGCTTTCGAGAACCCCGCCTTGGCCGCCGCGGCCTCGGGAGACAATGTCAGTCGGTAGGTCATGTACAGCCTTCTGTGGTTGCCGCCCGCAATGCAAGAAGTTTCTGACCCTTTGGCGTGTGATCGAGTGCGGTCTTCTGTCAG
>NZ_JAKLUA010000051.1 GCF_022012435.1 Bradyrhizobium zhengyangense | reverse complement strand
CACACCGTAAGCAGCCCGCGCGAAACGCCATTGCGCCGCGCAACCTCGGAGATGTTCGCACCCTCCTCAAAGCTCTCTGCCACGATCCGGGCCTTCTCCTCGCTAGTCCACCGACGCCGTCGGCGCTCCCCGGTGATCACCTCGACGCGACGATAGGCGTCATCTTCCTGCCTGGCATCAAGCATGGCATTTGCCATCGTTCCACCTCCACCGATCAGCTCATGCCAGGCTTTATCGAGCGCAAACCGAGCGGCGGCTCGGTGGGGGCCACATGCCGGTTACTGTTCAGTTACACACCGCGCCGTCGCCGCAGATGAAGAGAGCAAAACGGTCCCATTCTAGGCCGCGCTCTTCTTGATCGATATCGACTGATGTCGCCGGTGCTGCAAAGGGGACGTTGAGTTTCCGACTTATGTCGCGATGCTTCGACCGCTAAGGCGACGCAAATCGATCGTCCGCCCTTTCTCAAGCATTTGTCGCCTGATTTTCTCAAGCCCCCAACTGGCATGCGGCTTGCTGGTTAGAGATTGCGATCTGGTCGTAATACGGAGCGCCTAAAACATGAACCACGATACGTCAGTGAAGCTATCCGAGCGCGAAAAACAATGCCTCCAGTTGGGGGCAGAAGGGAGATCGTCATGGGGAAGGAACTGAAGATCACCGAGAATACGGTCAATTATCATGTTAAGAACGCCCGGCAAGAGCTTGATACGAGGACCCGCGTCCTGGGTATCATCAAGGCGATACGCCTCAAGCTGATCTCAGATCCGTCGCAGGAGCGCGACGAGGATAAGGACTAGCGCGACGTCGAGCTTTCGCGACGGCCTCAAGTCCCGGGAATGCTGCGTGGATGGCATCATGCGAGCCTTGGCAACTAGTTCGCGTCGGCTCTCACCGGGGCCTTCATACGCGACACCCGGGACGCCCGCGCTGACGAAGTTCTCGTGCTAGCAGGCGCGCATTATTGAAATTGCCGAAGGAGCCATCACCGTGAACGCGCACAGGCCGTGCGGTCGAGTCGACGATCCGCTCGACCATGTCGATGAGTTGGCTCCATGATCCTTATTGGCGTCTCGCGAGCCGAAAGAGCAGGCAGAATTGGTAGGCCCGCCGCCCACGGGCTTCGAACCCTGCGTTCTTGGGATCACGCTGGAGAGCGCATCGTGAGCTTCCATGGAAAAGGAGAGTTCGCTGGTGGAGCATATCTGAGCGCGCGGCAGTTCTGTAGGCGACGGCTCAGCCCGTCGATCACGGCGTTTTGGGCGGATCGTGTTCCGTGGCGTGGTGTAGCTGGCGGCAGGTCACCGCCGATGTTCCGGCGGGTCGGAAGGCATCAGCCTGCCACAGCGGGCAGAACGACGATGATCGCTCAATGACGCGATGGTTTCCAGTGTCATGTAGCGGGCGCGCTGGAGGACCCATTGGTCGTTTTGCTCGAGCAAAAACGCACCAACGAGGCGACCGATGGCGTCTTCATTGGGAAGATGCCGACGACTTCGGTCCACCGCTTATTCCGCCGTTGAGGCCCTTGATCGGATCGGTCGAGTGGAGCTTGGCGTGGTGCGGAGCCGGGAAGCTCATATAGGCTCGCACGCCGAGCTCGGCTTCGTCCATGAGGGTCGCGAGCTTGGACAGTTTGAGGCCGGAGCTGATCGGCGACCTTGCGCCACTGCGCCCTGGCCGCTTCAACATTGTGTTGGGCGAACGCGGTGGCGATGAAGGCGGACACGACGCGCCGGCCGGCTCTTGCCGCATGCGCGAAGACGTTGCGCATGAAGGGGACGCGCGGCAGCGCTGCCGGGTCGCGTTGAGCGCCTTGCTGACGGCGGCCTTGATGCCCTCATGGGCATCGGACACAACCAGCTTTACGCCACGTAGGCCGCGGTGGGCGAGCTTGCGCAGAAAAGTCGTTCAGAACGCCTCGGCTTCGGACGGGCCCATGTCCATGCCGAGGATCTCGCGCCGGCCGTCGCCGTTGACACCGGCCGCGAGGAACACCGCGAGCGAGACGATGCGGCTATTCTGGTGCACCTTCAGGTGGGTGGCGTCGGTCCGCAAATACGGCCAGTCGCCTTCGATCGGGCAGGCGAGGAAAGCCTTCACACCTTGTCTTCGATGTCACCGCAGAGCCGGCTGACCCGGCTTTTGGAGATCCCGGTCATGCCCATGGCCTGCACGAGATGATCCACCGAGCGGTTCGAGACGCCCTGCACGTAGGCCTCCTCGTCACTGCGCTCAGCGCTTTCTTAGCCATGCGGCGCGGCTCCAGGAACCCGGGAAGTAGCTTCCTTGCGCAGTTTGGGAATGCGTAGTTCAACCGCTGGCACTCTGCTCGCCGTAGGCCGCTCCGGTCTGTACGGCGACCTCCAGCTTCATCAGCCGTTGGCGGCAAAGCCAATCATCTCGCGCAGGTCTGGGGCCTTCTCCACGGGCGCGCGAAGCTTCATCATCTCGTCGTTTCGGAAGTTGCGGGTGGTCGTGCGCAAGTGAATCCCATGTTCGGCTAGAGAGCCGTAGAAGGTTAGCAGCGCGGCACGATTATTGATAGACAATCTGATCACCTGGCCCTACTTGGCGCGGTAATTTTCCACTAAGACGTCGATCGCCGCTTCGCCGGACGCCGGTTCGGCGCCAGACAAACCTCACGCAGGAATCAGCTCGCCATCTCGAGCCGCCCCGCGGTTGCGACATTCGGCCGCGCTACTTCGATCGGGCCGCTGCCGGCCTGATCGTTCGCGACGGACCATAACCATGCCACAGGACACGGCGCTTTCGTCGGCTTCAACTCCTTTTACCGTGGCAAGATAATTTCGTGATAGCTTGCCCAGAAGTTGCCGCGGCGCGCAGGACATTGGTCACTGGGTCGTCGATCTCGTCGGGCTGACGAAATGGGATATGTTTGCAATCTCCTTCGCGGCATATCGCTCTCCTTGAGAGCTTCTGGCATGCTTCGGCACTGGCCTCGTTACCCCGCTTTTCTCATGCCGTGCGTAGCTCCCTTCTGCATGCCTTTAAACCTAAGACGTGCAACACAACGAAGTCGCGCGCTGGTCGGAGCTATCGAAGCAAGCCATGCTGGCGGACACACTGTTCGTCTTTGTCGGACCATCCGTCTAGCTCACCAGCTATACTTGTAAGTCGGCTCACAACCGCCACACCAGTGTTTGTAGGCGGCGCAAGGCGCGATCTGTGTCTAGTTTGTGACATTGGCGCCAAACGCGTCTGGTTCAGAACACTGCCCGAATTGGGCGCCGGGGGGTTTTCAAAAGTGCGATCATAGGCCTAACGCGCTCCGACCGCTGGCACACTCATTGCAAACACGCAGTACTAAGAGTGCTGAGTGCACGCACGCGATCGATGCTCTCCACCCGTTTCTTAGAGACAAGCGGTCAAAATAAGTCGCGTAGGGTTTGATAATATGTCGGACAGCAACGTGGCGCTGCGCATGGAATCTTTGGCT
Organism: Bradyrhizobium zhengyangense; assembly: GCF_022012435.1. Classification (GTDB taxonomy): domain Bacteria; phylum Pseudomonadota; class Alphaproteobacteria; order Rhizobiales; family Xanthobacteraceae; genus Bradyrhizobium; species Bradyrhizobium zhengyangense. The sequence goes on along the minus strand of NZ_JAKLUA010000051.1, from coordinate 8,342 downwards.
CCTCCCATCAAGGTGGGGAGTTGGCTGCGTGGCCAGCCCCTTGCGAACTTCGAGTGCGGGAAAGTCTACATTGTCGAATTTTGGGCAAGTAGGTGCGGACGATGTATGACGGCGGCGATGCCCTATCTCGTTCAACTGCAGGAGAAATATAAAGATTGCGGAGTTGAGGTCATCGGAGTCGCATGTGGCGAAGAAGCACCAACGGCGGACGAGGCCAGAACCAAGTTGGAGGCGTGGTTGACCGAAACGTCTCCGAAACTGAACTATCGGATTGCGTTCGACTTCACAGGCGAGATGAAGCAGCTTTGGGGAGACCCCAGTTTTGCTCCGGGATTCCCATCTCTTTCGTCGTCGATCGCGACGGCCACATCGCGTTCATAGGACATCCAATGCAACTCAATGATGTTTTGCCGAAGGTTCTTCAAGGGGTCTGGCGAACCAGCGAAGAAGCTAAAGCCGCCGACGCGAAGCGGATTGAGCAGAACCAACGGGTAGCCCGCGAGCTAACGCCCACCTCGCCAATCTACGCTAAACTTCGGGCGGCGCTGTGGGCAAAGGATTGGACGACGGCGCTCTCGGCGGTCCAAGAGGGGCTCGTCTTGATGCCGGACGAAATCGACCTTCGTGAGATTCATGTCAATCTGTTGCTTCACAAAATTCGCGACTTACGGGCCGGCTTGCCCGTCATGCGCCAATTGGTTCGTGACGCGATCGATAAAGGGTCCGAGGAATTGATGACGGTGGCTCTAACCCAACTCTTCGATCCGGCAAATGATGCCTCGCACCTCCCCCTTGCCGAGCGCTTTGCAATGGGCAGGGATTTGGCTGAACACATTTTATGGCTGAATCCACCGCAAGCCGATGGCTATAAGTTCCGGTCTTATGGGGCGATCGCTGAGTACTATTACGAGAGCGGCAACAAGGAACGGGCGATCGAGTTGATCGAACTGGCACTGACCTCGCTGAGCGATTCGAAGCTCATACAGGAAGAAGAGAGACAGTATTATGTGCGGCCGTTAATTCAGGCCCTGGCCAAGTACAGCACTGAGAAGGCTTTAGAGGCGCTTTTGTTTGGCTCCGCCTCACCGCCAAAGCTAAGGGCGAGTATTCAGACGCGTGAAAATGACGCATGAGCGACAATAAAATCACAGAGGCCGATCTGGCGCAGCTCGCCGGCACCGGGCATCGCCTGATGTACCAGATCGTCGAAATGCCCGCCCCCGGGACATTCGTGCCGTTCGTCGACGGTGCCAGCAAGGCGGCGCTAACCATCGCAGAGACGCGGGGGTCGAAAAAGATCGGGCTTTCCAATACCCTCAACCGTAAACTGATCCCGCGCAAGGGACCGGACCCGAACTGGCGCTGCCGCGAGCAGGCCCGCTTCGACCGGGGCGAATATCAAAAACCATTCTTTGCGTCCGGCGTCTGGTGGGCCGACCAGATTCCCAAAGACCATTTTCTGCATGTTTCCAGGAAGGACAAAAGCAAGATTGCCTTCACCGAGAGCGTGGAAAATGGTGAGCGAGACCTCCACACTCAGATGAAGGTCGGAACCTACCTGCAGAAGTACCTTGCCGACTTCGTCGGCGCGGACGAGATCACCCAACTCGCCAACCTGTTCGCGGCCGATCAGCAGGGCCTCGAACTGAAGCTAGCGCGAACACCGGACGAGATCGAGCATGTCTATATTGTCGGCCCGTCCAGCTGCATGTCAGGACCGGTCGAAAAGCTCGGCAAGTATGGCGGCTACGGCAATGCCACGGAGCACCCGGCGCGCGCCTATGGCGCCGGCGATTTGGCCTGCGCCTATGTGGAACGCAAGAATGAAATCATCGCCCGGTCGATCGTCTGGCCGAAGCGCAAGATCTTCACCCAGATCTATGGCGAGGATCACATGCTGCTGCGCTCGATGCTGATTCGTGCCAGCTACAAACCAGCCCATAGCGGCAAAGACTTCGAAGGCGCTCGCTTCCTCGAGCTTACGGTGATGCCATACCTCGACTTCGACATAAGCATGGAGCCACTGTACGAGGACGGCAGCACCGGCCGGCAATCCGCCAAGAGGCGGGCGCGGCTCCGCAACTACAAGCTTTACGTCGGCCGCTATAGAACCACCAAGTGGCTGTTAAGGGAGTATGCAAGCGGGCAGCGCTCGAGCGGCAGATCGGCGAGTTAATCAGGGCAGGTGCGATGTTAGGGCTTAACCGAACTCCCCGAAGTATCCCACAGCGCTCGCCAATAATTTGGTCGTTCGGTCAACTGCCACGTCTAAGCATTTATCTAGATAATGCATGTCAGCTATCGCTTGAGCCACACGAGCGCGATCGGCTTACCTCGATCGAGAACTGGCAGAACATCCCGAGAATGTCCGCCGGTCACATGTCCCAACAAAGGAGTCGCGATGCAATCACAGTCAGTTCTCGGCAACCGCCCTAAACCATGCGCCTCACTTGCAGAAATGCTGCGCGCTCAGATCTGCTCCAACCGCGACCTCTCCTTCCTCATGGAAGCTCACGATGCGCTCTCCGGCGCAATCGCCAAGCGCGCGGGATTCAAAGGTCTGTGGGCGTCGGGCCTCGCAATCGCCTCCTCTCTTGGCTACCGAGATGCCAACGAAGCATCATGGAGCCAACTCGTCGACGTGGTCGAGCGGATCGTCGACTCGACCGAACTGCCTGTGCTCGTTGACGGTGATGGCGGCTTCGGGAACTTCAACAATGCACGCCTGCTGGCACGGAAACTCCGTCAGCGCGGCGCTGCCGGCGTCGCGCTTGAGGACAGCTGCTTTCCGAAAATGAACTCGTTCATTGGCGATCGGCATCCGCTCGCAGATATCGATGAATTCTCCGGCCGTCTGCGGGCAGTGAAGGATACAGTGGCGGAAGACTTGGTCCTCGTGGCTCGGATCGAAGCCCTGATCGCCGGCCATGGAATGGACGAAGCACTGGTACGCGCTAGTGCTTACGCCGCTGCGGGAGCCGACGCGATCCTCATTCACTCGCGTAAGAGCACGGCGGACGAGATACTCTCGTTCGCGAGTTCCTGGCAGAACCACCGACCTGTCGTAATCGTTCCAACAAAATACTATCGAACGCCGGTCTCGTCATACCGTGATGCCGGCATCTCTACCGTGATCTGGGCCAATCACTCCATGCGAGCTGCGACTGCGGCAATGCGGCACGTCTGCGGCCGCATTATCGCTGAGGAAGGCGTTGCCAGCATTGAGCCAGCTATCGCGACCCTTGAAGAGATCTTCGAGTTATTAAGGTACGACGAACTCGCTCGCGCGGAAGAGCGATATCTTGACCCAGGATAGGTCTTCATCCACCCGATATCTCGTTCTCGATCGATTGTTGCGGTTCAATCGCCCTTGTCGATAGTCCCGCTTAAAGTATCTGATGATCGGCCAGGCAACGGATGTCGCCGCAGCAGCTCCGTTAATGAAAGGGTCGATCGTTTCTCCTGTCGGATCGTGGCTCGATTTCCGGGTTTCCGCACGAAACAAACCGCGGCAACCCTCTCGCCAATAGACCACGACCATTTAAGACGATGAACCAGGTGCAATTCTGGGCGCTACCCCGAGGTCGACAATCGTTGCGGCCCTGCACGATATCATCGAGTCCGGAGCTACAAGGCCCGCACAGAAAAGCTTCTTGCTTGTCTGTTCGAAAGTTGCAGCTCGCAGCCATGCATGCGACGATCTCAGGCGTTACGCCATCGACAGCACCGAAGATCTTTGAATTGCAGAGCGCATTCCACTGAAGCCAATGCCTTACAGGTTGTGCGATCAACTACCACACTTATCAATTGATATGGTGGCGTCGGTGCATCAAATATTTGACCGACGTGCGCCCGACTGCTCACACGTCACTTGCAAGGAATTCCGCATGCGACCCGAATCACAGTCTGTTCTTGCCAATGCACGTGATCAATGCGCTGTACAATCGACCGCAGAAATGCAGCACGGTCAGTGCGTCCTCTCCTTTAGCGTGGAAGGGCGTGATCGGCTCGCTGACACGATCATCCGGCGCGCAGGTTCCACATTCCACCGATGTGCCACGCCGATTGGCCACGACGGAGTCGCTCGCGCGCTGTTGGTGAACACCGCCTCAGTAGCGGTTTCGAGCACATTGGTTTGGCGTTGCGGTTTCCGATACTCCGGCGGGAGGACGTTCTGCTGCCCTTTTCAATCGAAAGGACGCATTGCCTGGATTGAGGAGGGAGCGCCTATCTCGAGTGGCTATGAGGCTTCATCTGCTGCGGAGTTCGCCGTAATCGAAGCGCGACCTATGACTGAGCAGATCGCGAAATGCGGCCGAGTGGTTCGATCGTGAAAGACCACAATCAGCTCAGGAGGAGCGCCTGCTGGCGCAACCACTGTCTTTGCTTTTAGGTTCGGGCACTGCCGCCGCTCGTGACGCAGCTAAGTTAGCTGCCGATGGCGCCGTCCGATCATCGATCTGGCGGCGGGTGAAGTGATCATCGATCCACCATCATCGGCCCGCGAGGGGGCAATTGCCGCCATCAAGGCCAAGATAAACCGCTATACGGATGCCATCGGCCTGACGCCGCTTCGCAGCGCCGTTGCCGAAAAGCTGTCATCGGAAACCGGCATCGGCTGGCATTTGAACGATATCGTTATAACTGCTGACCTGCCACTGAATGTTCATCCAGCGGCAGTTAGAGTCTCGAAGCGGATGCAAAACAAGGGCTGCTCAATGTTGCGTTGGCTCTGCTGGATCCGGGTGACGAGGCCATCGCCATTCGTCCCTGCCGGCCGACATTCCCGTCCCAGGTTCTTCTCGCTGGCGCAAAACCCGTGTTCGTTGATGCCCGCCCGCCCCGATATAATTCCGATATTGACGCAATCCGCGCCGCTGGTACACCGCGCACGAAATCCATTATCGTCAACTCGCCCAACAATCCTACTGGTGCAGTCTATGATCGAAGTACCCTTCGAGCTATCGGAGGCCTCGCATCAACTACCAGTTATGGATCTTTTCCGACGAATGCTATTCCAGCTTCGTATTCACTCGTGAGCGCCATGAATCGATTGTCATGGCGCAGCCCGGCGTACGTTCACGGACGATCCTGGTCAACGCTTTCTCCAAGGAACTGGCGATCACTCGCTGGCGACTGGGCTATTTAGCAGCCCCCCGGAGATCGTTTCTGCGGCCAGGAAGTTGCAGGGACATATGACCTCGAACGCCAATGTGATCGCGCAGCACGCGATCATGCACCACCTCAAAATCCATGACGGCTGCTCTGAGCGGCTGATGCATCGGCGCCTTTCTGACGCTCGTGAGATAGGACTTCTGCACCTCCTCCGAATAAGTGGACACCTGTAGTAGCTCAGAGAGCCCGGAGGTATCGAATGCCAGAACGTCAACTTCGATGGTTCACAGAGGACTACAAACGCTAGGCCGTTGAACTGGCGGTATCGAGTGGTCGATCGATCGGATCGGTCGCCAAGGAGCTCGGTCTGCGCGGTGCTGCGCCGCTGGATAGACAAATTCCGGCAGGAGCCGGCATCGGCGGCGTGGCGGCCCACCACGCAGGCGACGCCGATGCCGAGATCCGGCAGGTCCATCGCGAGAGCAGCCAGCGGCAGTTCTCGAGTCCACGCCGCCCTGCGGACGCGGGGACGTGGGCCAGCCGTGGCCGGATCGAACGGCTGATGCGACGGCATGGCATTCGGGCGATCATGGCGCCGCCATGTCGCGTCCGCACCACCGACAGTCGCCACAATCTGCCGATCGCACCAAACCTGATCGCGCGCGACTTCACCGCCGCGGCCCCAAACCGGGTCTGGCTGGCCGATATCACCTACGTCCCACGGCGGAGGACTGGCTGTACCTGGCAGCCGTCATGGACCTCTTCAGCCGCAAGATCGTCGGTTGGGCGATGCCGGATCACATGCGGGTCGAACTCGTCTCCTCCGCACTGACGATGGCGCTTCGCCAGCAGCGGCCGGACGCCGGATTGGTCCATCATTCCGATCGCGGAGTGCAGTACGCTTCACACGAGTATCGCGCGGCCCTTACCGCCGCGGGCCTGACGCATCGACTGCTACGACAATGCCCCGATGGAGAGGTTCTTCCACACCCTCAAGACCGAGCTCGTTCATCATCGTCAGTACCAGACCCGTGCCGAAGCCCGGCGCGACATCTTCGCCTTCATCGCGGGCTTCTCCAATCGAACCAGGCTCTATTCCGCCATCGGATATATCCCTCCGATCGAGATGGAGCTAAAAGCCGCTTAAACCCGTCCGCTTTCTCGGGGGAAGATCAGAGCGCAAAAAGAGGTCAGTCTGACGCACTATCGAGATTGAAGACCGCGTTGAGCGGGGCGACTAACGGCGAAAATCGAAGCATTGTTGCTGATGGATGTTAGGCTCCGAACCACATCTTTCGTCTTGTCTGCAATGTTCTTTGTCCGTCACTTGCGCTCGCTGTCGTGACAATCGGCATTTCTTCTCTCCGCACAGCCGGGACACCCGAGGACCCAACAGCATACAACCTATCGCCACGGCCGATTCAACCCTCATGCGAGCCATCCTGGTGTGAGATAGTTGCAGTAGCTACGCTATCGCCTTGTTTGCTACCTTCAAACTCGCGTCACCAATCCTCTCAAGGTGATGCGGGGGCGGACTCGGCGTATCCCCCGATCCAGTCGTGTGCCGCCCCCACTCTTCGCGAGCGGTCTGAAGAAGATGCGGTGAAACCGGGGGCGTTGCATCTCGTTGCCTCCCCGGAAGCCCATCTCGTCGCAATATAAGACGCGAGAAGCATGCGTATACGATCATCAGCATCACCGCGGAAGAAGGGCGGACGAAGCGCGATTGAACTTTGCGTGAGCGCTGATCTCGTCTTGATTCAGTTCTCCCGCGCGGGCGTTTCGTTCAGCTCCTTGAAGAGGTCGCCGCCGGCCCCTGGCCGCTTTCATCCAGCTCCGGTCAACTGCCAAGGTTAGCGATGGAGCGAGATGAAAAAAGGCGCTATTTTTCAAGATCGGCTTGCCTAGAACGAGACGGCATCCCGAACCTGTTCACACTCCTTGGCTGTTGCGGATGTCGCGGCTAACTCGATGAGAATTCCGTCCACTGAAGCAAGCCCGGCGAACTCCTGTTACGTCGCGCGTTCATCAGCGCTAGGGTTCGTTTCGGCCGGAGCCGTATCCGAGCAGTCAATGAGACCAAGAATGGCTTTAGCAACTACTAAGACTCTCGAGCGCACCAATGTCTGAGCGTTCTTCCAGGCCAAGAGCATCCGCCGCGAAATCGTGCAGACCTCGGCCGAGCAGGGCAACCTCACACTGCGCTAATAGCGGCCGGGCCAGTTAGCTACGATAAATGATTCTGGCAGAGACGACTTCTGAGTGTGATTTTTTGCTGGAAGCTCTTGCTCCTGTAGAAGCCCCGTCCTATTTCAGCTGCGTCTGCGCTAGCACTCGTAGGCATCGATTGCTCACAAGGTTGAAGTCTCAACTCGTGCAAATATTAGGAGGACTGCATGAAATTCCGTCCGCTTCACGACCGCGTCGTGGTCAAGCGCATCGACGCAGAAGAGAAGACCGCTGGCGGCATCATCATTCCCGACACTGCCAAGGAAAAGCCCTCCCAGGGCGAAGTCGTCGCCGTCGGCCCCGGTGGCCGCGACGAAGCTGGCAAGCTGATCCCGATCGACCTGAAGGTCGGCGACCGCGTGCTGTTCGGCAAGTGGTCCGGCACCGAGGTCAAGATCGACGGCCAGGACCTGCTGATCATGAAGGAGAGCGACGTGATGGGCGTTCTCGAGGTCGCCGAGTCCAAGAAGAAGGCGGCTTAAGAGCCTCCCTCCTCCCTCCAGTCAAACACCTTAAGGAAAATTCCAGATGGCAGCCAAAGAAGTCAAATTCTCGGTTGAAGCGCGCGACAAGATGCTGCGCGGCGTCGACGTCCTCGCCAACGCGGTGAAGGTCACGCTCGGTCCGAAGGGCCGCAACGTCGTGCTCGACAAGTCGTTCGGCGCTCCCCGCATCACCAAGGACGGCGTCACCGTCGCCAAGGAGATCGAGCTCGACGACAAGTTCGAGAACATGGGCGCCCAGATGGTGCGCGAAGTCGCCTCGAAGTCCGCTGACGCGGCCGGCGACGGCACCACCACCGCCACCGTGCTGGCCCAGGCGATCGTGAAGGAAGGCGCCAAGTCGGTCGCCGCCGGCATGAACCCGATGGACCTCAAGCGCGGTATCGACCTCGCGGTCGAGGCTGTGGTTGCAGACCTCCAGAAGAACTCCAAGAAGGTCACCTCGAACGACGAGATCGCCCAGGTCGGCACCATCTCGGCCAACGGCGACCAGGA
>NZ_JAKLUA010000050.1 GCF_022012435.1 Bradyrhizobium zhengyangense | reverse complement strand
AGGATCGCCAACGCTGGCGCCTACGAGAGACGTCGGCGCGAGCCTGTTCGAGGGCGAACAGTGTTTTTTTTGAACCGTAGCCCTTCCCGGCGCAGGAACAGCCAGACCGCGTTGTGTGAGACCTTGACCCCACGGGCTGCCAGTTCCGCCTTCAGACCATGCAGCGTCAGGTGTGGCGTCTGAGTGATCCGCTCGACGATGAAGGCGCGGTGCGGATCAAGCACAGGCTTGCGGTGACCGCCCATCTTGCCAGGCGCTACCGAGCCGGTCGTTCTATAACGCTGTGACCACTTCACAACTGACGAGACCGCAACACCAAACCGTTCCGCCACAGATCGGCAGCTCTCACCTTTGGCAACAGCGGATACCGCGCGCTTACGCAAATCGTTGGAAATTGGTCGGACCATCAGATGCTGGCCTCCAGCCCAGCCAGCATCTTGAATCATATTCGCCCCAGATCCGGAATCCCTTCCGATTCAATAAATCCGTGAATCGCTCTAGAGGCAGGTCAATTGCAAGTGGCCGGCGGGCCGCCGGTTATTGTGCGGAAGCCAGCGGTCTCACTTCCTCCGGTGCAGGCCGGGCCGACGTCAGATGAAACCAACGCCCTTTCGTCGATACCCTCTGGTTTGATCAGGACGTAGGGGAGTGTCGTTTTTCCGGTTCAAATATTAGGCGCGGAAAGCTGGCGTGGTTCGCGCGTCCACTATCGCAGCGTCGATGGCGCGGAATTGCCCTTGGCGTGAGGGTCTTCCTCTTTCCTCTGTCGCACTTCCCACCCGTGTCACGAGGAGTAAGCTGCTCTCACATGAGAGGCAGCGATGCAGCTTGAGACCAAACTCGGTTGTGAATGGCATAAATTTCACGAGCACTCTTGGCTCGCAGCACGCAAGGCACCCCGCTTCGCCGATCATTGCTGCCCCGCTGAAATGACTTCGATCACCAATTTGACAAATGAATCCGACTCGCGGGCCTATTGCAAACATTGGGCTACAGTAGTTCGGCCCTTCGCTGGCTGGGGTGAAGAGCTGGGCTCGCGCCTTCGACGATCCGATCAAGATGGATGACGGCAGGACGTTGCACACCTTGCGTGACCCTGGCATCGCGCTGCCGCCGAAGCGCGCGCTAATCACCGCCCGAAGCGTCCCGGCCGGTTCACATGCGTCATCTGCTCGAACGCCTTCGCCAGCTCCTCAGGTCCGTGCCTCTGCTTGAAGCTGTCCCACGCGCTCTGAAACTTGGCCTCGGCTTCCTTGAGCGACATCGCGTCACCGAACGGCGGTGCCTGGATTGCGACCACCGCAGTCCAGAGCCAGAGTGCTGGCGACCGGTCGCGAGCGAACCAGATGCGGCCGATCATGTGGCCGTCGTCAAATAGGATGTAATCGTCGGCGTCCAGTGCACGGAGGCGGAGCATGGCGGTTTCCTAATGGCGCCGACATCAAGCGACATTCGCGATGACCGGTCCATTGGGACTTTTCACAGTGCAGCGTGGTGGCCGCGTGCAGATAGGTAACGCTTGGTTAACAAACCTCAACTAAAGAACAATATGTCCGGCTTCGCACACCCGGACGTCTTTTTCTGGAAGCTATGGCCCCGGTGCCGATCCTCAACCCGGCGCTGGGGTCATTTCATTTCGGCTGTGGCGCCTGGCAACCATATCCGTTTAGGGATCTTTCATGCTTTGAGCTTGTCATGATTTACAGCAGTTATTTTGGGAGATTTCGACATGCTCAAGGAACGCGCAACGGCGAATGATCTCGCCCGCCTCATTACAGACAAGATCGGTGTTGCGGGCCTAAAAATCGCAATCCGGCCGGACCACGCATACGGCTGGGTGCCAACCGTTATCTCTGCGCCCGCCGATCCGATCGGATTTCAAAGACGAGCTGAAGAGATCGCGCACAGACTGAGAGTTCAATTCGATCTGGCGCAGTAGGGAATAACTGAGATGGAAAAGCCGCCCCGATCAGGAGCGGCTTTGTCGTAATGCGGTATCGGAGAAGCGTTAGGCGGCTGCGAACGCGCTGCTGTTCTGCCTGCGCCGATACGCCATGAAGCCGAGGCCGCAGAAGCCGAGGCCCATATGGAGGGCTCGGGGACGGCGGCGACAGCGTCGATTTCTGCTTGAGGGGAGCACTCGGGCGGAAACCCATGCGGAGAATAGGACTGCCACCCCTCCGTAGAAGGAGAAACGGCTATCACCTCGTCGATGGCGTATACATGGGAAGCGTTCCCCCTCCACCATACAGCAGTCCTTCCGAGGTCGGCGATCGCTGCTAGCCAATAATTGCCCGCGTCTAGTGTTCAGTTCGCGGAAACATCAACCGGCGTGCTTAGGCTCAGCGAGACGTGAGTGGAAAACAGAAATACCCCTGAGGTCACCCCGCTCGCGTCAGACATGACGCCAAGAGTAACACCTTGGCTGATCAATGGAGCGGGTAGCCCAGTGCCAATGTATCCGTGTATTTCCGTGATCATTTCAGCGCGGAAGGACGAAAATCCCACCGCGACTGATTGGGACTGTATCGGTGCCGTTGGATCATCGAAAACGATCCAACCTACACCGACCGAACAAAATGGCCCCGTGATGGTGTTCAGAAGAACATCGGCGGAAGCTGGGGAATAAAGGAACAGCGATGAAAGTAGACCAACAAGAACTGAGCATTTGATTTTTCACGTCCAACCCCAAGCTTATTGCGACAAGAAAAGCCACGTTGCCGAAGAAGGCAACGCGATCACAGTTCTTACACTGAGTCGAACTCCGCAGAAGGACTGACCTTCAGGCAAGTCGGAAAAGCGGCTTGAGGGGCACAGAGGCAGAACGGCTTGCTGCCAGGTTTGCTAACAAACGGACCCGGGCACGTCGGTAGAGGCAGGACTAGCGATGCCGCCGAAGCACGAGCACCGATCACCGCCCGGACCGTCCGGCCGGTCCGCATGCGCCGGCTCACGCTTGAAAGTGTGAATTTCTACCATTTGTTACGAACCATGGTTCCGTAGCTACCTAGTCCGGCCCAGGGTAGCTGCAGTGGGAGACTGCGATCCATGGAGCAAGTGCCAGTGGTGCTCATCGTCGAGGACGACGAACTGCTGCAGCGCATCGTCAAAGATGCCTTGTCGGAAGGCGCCTTTGACTTCATGACCTGTGTATCAGGCGAAGAAGCACTGACATCCCGACCTACAAGGCGTTGGTAACGGACATCAACCTCAAAGGTTGCATGTCCGGTTGGGAGCTCGCACGTCGCGCCCGTCAAACTGATGCTGACCTGGCTGTTGTTTACGTGACTGGCGCAGCCGCCGACGGGTGGCCGGCCGAAGGCGTGCCGGGAAGCATCCTGCTGCAGAAGCCCTTTGCTCCCGCACAATTGGGCACCGCCGTGTCTCAGCTGCTCAACAAGGGATCGTCGCCTACCTGAGACGAGGTCTTGCCTGCTGGTGTGTCAACCGGCGTCCAAACAATTTTGGACGCCGATCCCCCGGCTTAGGGGGTCAATATTGCAAGCCGAAACACATGCTGGTGGTCGAGCGAGGCGGGCCGGCGATGATGGCGCGCGTTGGGTGATGCGGGCGATCAATCGGGCACGTGCGGCTTGCCATTGGCGTGCACGATGCAAAGATCGATTGTTACGTGCTGGAGCTTCAGAATCGCCAGCGCCACCCCGCGGGCCTGTGGAACGCGGCGCTCAGGCTTGAACTCGCCTGTTAAGCAATTCCTTACCGGGCGCTGTCACGATAAGCGCATTGGCCGCGCGGTTCGCGGCAAGGCATTCTGAAAACGGTTTTAAACACGCCCAGTTGGCGGTCTTTTTCAGGAGAGGCCCAATGTTCAAGGGCTTCACGGTGGCAGCTGTGGCGCTGATTAGTACAGCGCAGCTGGATCAATACCTGACGAACGGTCGATACACCGACGCGGCCATGGCTATGCTGCGGCAAATCAGACACGCGTTTGGGTTTTGAGATCCGCTACGGTTTTGAGGCGCGTGATGGAAGGCATCTTATGGGCTGATCTCGACGCGGATGAGCAACGTGCCATTGCGATCTTGGGAGCCGGACTTTCTATCGAACTGTGTGACCCCGTTGCTCTCCTGACCCTAAGGCGGCTCGGTCTGATCGTAGGCTGCCATTTGACGGCTGCGGCACACAATCTGCGGAGAGAGTTTGTTCTAGGCGAACTCGCGACACGGCGATTGCGTGCCGTAGCTCTGCCTACGCACTTCGAAACCTAGCTTGTGTATGAAGGGCGAGGCCTTGGATGGGCCAGGGGCATGAGAGATGTCAAGAGCTGTCGAACCGATCGTGGAGGGCTATGTTTTCCTAAAAGACCGGAAAGCGCTTGATGAGCTTCGTATACAGCGCCGGAAGCTTCTCGAAGATCTCAATGCGTGCACCGGGATCGACTGTGCAAGTAGTATTCAGCAGATTGAGCAAGATATCGTAGCGATCGAGGCGGGGCAGGCGCCGTTGGATTGCACCTCGCAGCGCGTGACATGGCCGCCGAGAGGTGCCGTGCGGCAGCTCTCGATCGCCGACATCACCTTCAACTGGTCGAGGCTGACATGGCCCGCATGGGTCTGCCGCCATGCCGGACCACGGTTGCGGAAGATATCTGCAACCTCCAGAGCCGGACGAGACACGCCGGCCCCGCGTCAGCCGGGCGGCCGGGCCTGCTTCAACTTGATCGCGATGTGCTCCAGCGGGCTCATGACGTCGCTGATCGTCTTGGTGGCGACGCGGGTATAGAGCGCGGTCATATCGAGCTTGGCGTGACCGAGCAGCACCTGGATCACGCGGACGTCGATGTTCTGCTCGAGCAGTTGGGTAGCGAAGCTGTGTCTCAGGGTGTGCAACGAGACGCGCTTGCTGATCTCCGCCATCTGGGCGGCGGCATGACAGGCGCGATTGAGCTGGCGTGTCGTCATCGGCTGGGCCGGATCGCGGCCCGGGAATAGCCAGCCCTGAGGGCGTGCTGCCTTCCACCAGGCGCGGAGCAGGTCGAGCAGGCTCGGCGACAGCATGACGTTGCGGTCCTTGCCGCCTTTGCCTTGCTCCACCCGGATGATCATGCGCTTGCTGTCGATGTCGGAGATCTTGAGCGAGACCACCTCGTTGGCGCGCAGGCCGGCGCCATAGGCCACGCTGAGAGCCGCCTTGTATTTGAGCCCGGTGCGGCATCGAGCAGCCGCGCCACTTCCTCCACGCTCAGCACCACCGGCAGCTTGCGCGGCTCGTGAATGAACTGGGTGTGCTCGACGATATCGTGGCGCTTCAAGGTGACTTTGAAAAAGAACCGCAACGTCGAGATGGCCTGGTTGATGTCGGCACGCCAACGCCGCTCGATGCCAGATACAGCTGATAACGACGCACGTCCTCGAAGGTCGCCAGATCAGGCGATTGCCCGAGAAACACAGCGAAATGCTTGACCCGTTGAATGTAGTCATGTTGGGTCTTGGCTGCGAACTTCCGGATCGTCATATCTTCGATCATGCGCCGCCGCAAAGGGCTCATGGCCTCGTCGGTCATGGGGATGCTCCTGTCTTGGGTGAAGGTTGTGAACCCCTCATCTCAAGACAGGACGCCTCGTCGCGCTATCCTCTCAGCTGCGCTGCTGGCTGCCATGCCCTACCGCGCGAGCGGTTTAGTCCTTTGACCCTGAGCGGACCTAGACCACCGATCTGTTTCGTTTGCTTTGACCATTGCAGACCCGCTGTGGCGCCTCATGCTCGGGGCTGACTGTATTCGACGGTCAGCGCGAATGGCGCCGATCAGCGTACGAGCAATTGCGTTGGAGTCGCGCTCTGTTAATTTTCCCTCCTGAAATCTCCTGATGGTCTCGACCGCAGTTCAATGCTAGGCACGGGGCGAGGACGCCTCAGTAGCGTCGCAGCGCGAATACACCCTTCAGCGATCGGCGACCCTCAGCGCATTCTCAAGCTCGATCGTTGCGTTTACGAGGTCCAAACGGCGCGAGCGACGAGTTCAACCTCGCAGCCACCGCCCAGAAGCTTCGAAAGATGGCCAAGCAGATCCCGATGCCCATCCCGAAACCCGCATAGGGATCAGTAGAGCACTTCACCACGTTGCGACCGAGCTGTTACAACGAAATACTGTCGGCCGTTTTCAACGAAATCAGTTAGAAGGCGACTGAGCAACGCAAGATGCTGGCGAAATTACGCATCCATGTCTGACTGAACCAGCGACCGGAGCCGCAGGCAAAAATTAGCCGACGCATGCCGATAACAATCGTTTGGATTTTCATTCCGGTTAGCCCTTCACTTCGATTCTTGAGCTCGGAAACTTCTGGTCAAGCCGAACTCGCGGCTTGCTTCGAGAGAGCTTTGACGGGACACTGGCCGGACTTATCCGTCGGGAGGCCCCCTTGGAATCGAAATGGCGAATTCTAGCGATTCTTTTCACGGCGCGTTGCGTCATGGGCGTGCAGTTCGAAAGCGTCGGAGCGCTCGGCCCGCTGCTTCGTGCGGAGGGCCTCGATTATGCTCGGCTCGGCATCTTAGTCGGCGCCTACTTGGCGCCCAGCGTCCTGGTTGCGCTTCCTGGAGGTATGGCGATCCAAAAGCTCGGCGAGCGAACCACACTTCTGCTGTGCGCGGCGCTGATGGTCGCCGGCGCCGCTGTCGATTTGTCGAGTGACTGGAACGCGCGTCTGCTGGCCAGAATCATCGCGGGTGCAGGCGGCGTCGTATTTACGGTCGCTGGCACCAAGATGATCACTGACATGTTCGCAGGTCGGCAACTCGGCCTTGCGATGGCGGCTCTCGCCGGCTCCTGGCCGTGTGGGATTGCGCTGGCATTGATCTCGCTGCCGCCGATCGCGGACAAGTTCGGGCTGATCGGGGCATCGGTAGCGCTGGTAATCCTGACCCTGACGACGCTGATCCTGTTGTTCGCGCTGCCGAAGCAGACGCGACTTGGCGCGCCGTTGTCCGCGGCCTTCCCAAGTGCGGCCATCACAGCCGCGGTGGTGCTTGCAGGTTTGCTCGTTGGCACTGCCAATGCCACTTTCGCCAATGCGTTTGCGTTCGGCCCGTTGCTTCTGACCGAGAGGGGTTACACGGCCGAGATCGCCGCCTCTCACGTCAGCGTCGCGCTTTGGGTCACCATCGCCTCCATCCCAGTCGGCGGCGCGCTTGCGGTCCGGCGAGGCACTTGCATCTGGATCGCTGCCGCAGCTTTGCTGCTCGCGGCGCTCGGGATGGCAGCCGTTCCGGTGTCCGACCACGACGTTCTCATCTTCGCCGGACTGGGACTCGTGTCCGGCTTATCCGGAGCAAGTTTCGTCAGCCTGCCGTCATGGGTGCTTCCTGTCCAGACGCGCGCGGTCGGAATGGGAATCTACTTCTCGGCGTTCTACGGAAGCATGTTGGCGTTGCCGCCGATCGCGGGTTTCTTCGCGCACCGCGCCGGCGGTGCGGGCATCGCCTTCGACGTCGCTGCGGTGGCTCTTTTAATCGTCATGCCGCTGCTCGGGGGCTACGCCGCGCTGGTTTCCGCGCCCCGCTCGGCTGCGGCGGTCGAGGAGGGCGCGGCCTAAGGCAGCGAACCTCGTCGCCTCCTCTTCGCGCTCGGGATGGTGGTCTCTGTCCATGCGCTGGGTATCGTAGCCGGACTGGGTAATTGACAAGTCGCCGCGGGGCCGTCGGAATCCGGAGGCGGCGCAGCTCATCCGTGCCCTCTCACGAATCTCAAAAGGTCAGGTGCGAGCGCAACTTCACCGCCGCTGAGCGGTTCAAGTCCCCTGCGCAGGAACCTCCAGCATCTGCCGCCATCCGGCGAGACGGGGCAACCCGTCTAGCCCCGCATCTTCGCGAGCTTGGCGAGATAGATGTCCTTGAGCGCAATCGGCGACGCAGACAGCAGGATCATGCGGGTCTTGGTGTCGAGTAGGTCGAGATCCTTCAACGTGAGGGTCGCGTTTCTCTCGATGAAGGAGCCTTGGGCCTTCTGGAAGGTCTTCCAAACATCGTAGTCAGCATGACCACGCACGCGCAACATTTCCTTGTCGCTCTCGATTTCGGCGATCATAGCCTCTGGCTTGAGACGCCCTTCGTCGACAAGGCTGAAGTGACGGTGGAACCATAGCGACAGCAGGTAGGCCGATATCGTTATGCGGCCGGGCGAGATCGCCGCGTTCCAGAAGACGATGCGCGGCGCGGCCGGGTGGACCATGCTTCGGAATAGGAAGGCGGATTTCTGCTGGTCCAGCGAACGCTCGCCGTTGCTGTCGACCAGTACGACGGGGGCGTCCTTCGTTTGGACGAAACTAGTCCCACAAACGATCAGGTCGAACGTGTCGCGAACCGGCTCCTGACCGTCTGGAGCTCCACGTGTCGCAAGAAGCACTTGTTGTCCGTCGATCCTGGCAATCTCGCCGCGGTGGACCCGGGACCGGCGCAGGACGTCGATCTGCTCCCGCTTCCAGATAGCGCCATTGAAGCCGATGGCCAAGGGGTGCGACTCAGGAAAGGGCGACAGGAAGTGCCGGAAGAGCCGCAACGGCAGGAAGGCCGCGGCTGCGAGCGGGCGCAGGCGTCTGCTCTGGAAGAGCTTGAAGTAGAGGTAGAACCCCAGTCTCACGGCCAGGCTTCCGGCGGCGATCTTCTCGAAGTCGAAGCCCCACGTGTTACGGCGGAAGACCCATAGGTAGTTCTTATACGACCGGCTCTCAAGATAGTAGACGATGTCAGCGGCGGACTTGTTGCCGCCGAGAACCAGGATCCGGTCGCCCCGCCGCAAGGAATCGTTCAAGATGTCATCATTGAAGTCCGATGAGTGAACGATTCGTCCCCGGTAGGTCTCCTCGCCCTCGAATCGAGGCACGAAGCCTACGGTGGTGAATGTCGTATATACGACGAAGTCGCATTCGTGCGCGATCGTAGCGCCCGAGGTAGCGTTTCGTGCGGTGGCGATGATGGGCCTGTCGGATTCGTCCAGGCGGTACCGAATGTCGGTGACTTCGGTCTCGAACGAGGTGAGCTCGAGGAGCCCGAAGCGGCGCGCATAGCGATCGAGGTAGTCCGCGAAATCCTCCCGGGCGAATGGCTTGTCCTCGTCGAAGCCGGCCGGAGCCGGGAAATCGGGATAGAGGATGTTTCTCATTGGGCCGTGGCTGGCGAGGCCCGGATAGGACTTTTTCCGGTGCCAGGTGCCGCCGACCGCGTCGAGCCTCTCGAAGATGCGCACCTCGTAGCCAAGCGCGACGAGCGTCCTCGCCGCAGCGAGCCCCTGCACGCCCGCGCCAATGATCGCCACTCTCTTGCGCACCGTCATATGTAGGCCGGCGTCCTTGGGCGCGCCCCTCAGTTCCTTTCAGAGAGGTTGCGACGGATCGGTTGGATGATCAAGGATTCTAGTTAGAGTTGTCGGGGAAAAAGTGATAGATGATAAGGAGTTTAGGCAAGAGGATTTTCGAGATGACAGAAGGGTCGAGGGGGGCGGCGCCCAGCGCAACGCAGGACGACGCGTGCGTCCGCGAAATCCCCCGGTTTTTGACCAAGGAGGAGATGCGCAGCCTGTCCGAAGTCAGCTCCGGGAAGGTGCTGTCAGCGTTCGCGGCGGAGATGGGAATGGTCGGGGCAGCGATCTGGTTGAGCGAGGCAACGTGGTTCAATCCGCTGACCTACCTGTTAGCGTTGTTCGTGATCGGGTCCAGGATCGTGGGCATTGGCGGGCTGATGCATGAGGCGGCGCACTACCGCGTGGCGAAGAACCGGCTGCTCAACGACATCGTCGGCGAGATCATGGCGTTTCCGACAACCGCCTCCATGGCGGGATATCGAAACACTCACTTTGCCCATCACAGGGAACTCAACAGCGAGAGGGACCCGGACTGGACGCGCAACTTCGGCGTTGACGATTACGAATTTCCGGTGCCGCAGTATCTGTTCCTGCGGAGAGTCGCGCTTCATTTCGCGGGGCTGAAGACGAGGCAGTTCCTCGGAAGCTTCCACAACAATCCCCAGACCCGCCAGATACCGGTGTGGACGTCCCGGCTCCGGCTTCTGGCGTTCGGACTCTTGTTCGTCTCGGCGGTTGCCTTCGGCTTTTGGAAGGAGCTTCTGCTGTACTGGTTGGTCCCGTTGCTCACGACGTTCATGGGCGTGATCTACCTCAAGCGCGTTTCGGAGCACTATGGCGTGCGACACGAGAGCGTCCTGAACGAGACGCGGACCATCGTGGGACCATGGTGGCAGATTCTGGCGTTCGCCCCCTGGGGTCTGAACTACCACCTGGAGCACCATCTGTACCCCGGCATCACCTGCTTCAATCTCGGCAAGGCGCATCGGCTTCTGATGAAGAACCCTGTCTATGCCGAGAATGCGAACGTGACCCGCGGGTACTGGGGCCTGGTGAAGGAGTTGGCGGCGGCGAAAGCGGGCGAACGCGACAAGGCGGAGGCGGCGCATCGTCTGCTTCGATCCCGGCTAGGCGCAATGGATATCGCTGGAGAAGCCGGTCTGCGTGAAGGAGCCGGCGCCGCCCACACGGGTTGATCGCGCCGGCGCAGCCGACGCCGCGAACCTAGCTGTAGCGACCTCAGCTTATGGCCCGAAGCCGTCAAGGACAGAGCAGACGCACTCTGCGCTGCCCCACCGAAATCAGACGTCGACTTGTTCTGCTATCGCGATGGCGTCGTCGACCTCGATGCCGAGATACCGAACGGTGCTCTCGATCTTCGCATGCCCCAGAAGGAGCTGTACGGCTCGCAGGTTGCTGACGAAAGCGAGCGTCGCCATCGACGGATCGAAGGTCAAGGCGGTCAACACGCGGGACAAGAACTTCACAAAGGGCAAGGTGGAGCGTCGTCGCCAGCGACTGGAGGAGAGCGTATCGCGCTATCTCGCACAGCTCGATACGGCAGATCTGCAGGAGCCATCTGAGACTCTCGCCGCGAAGACGGCGCATCTAAAGGAAAAGCTCACCAAGCTCAAGAGCGAGATGCACAAGCTCGAAGCCTACGAAGAGGCGATGCCGGCATCACCAGATCAACAGATCTCACGGACCGATCCCGACAGTCGGTCCATGGCAACGAGCGACCGTGGCTCGGGCGTCGTTGGCTACAATGTGCAGGTTGCCGTAGATACCGAGCATCACCTTATCATCGCGCACGAAGTAACGAATAGCGGTTCAGATCGCGCTCAACTGGCAAACATGGGCAAGCAGGCCAAGGCCGTGCTCGGCGTCGACAAGCTCGAGGCCCTGGCCGATCGAGGCTATTACACAGGCGAGGAGATCAAGGCTTGCGCTGACGCTGATATGCTTGTGAGTCTACCGAAGCCAAACACGACCGGCATGGAGGCGAAGGGCAAGTTTGGAAAGCACGACTTCGCATACCTGGCCAAGCAGGATGTGTATCGCTGCCCGGCTCGCGAGTTGCTGGCATATTGGCTGACAGCAGTGGATGGCGAACGCACCATTCGGCGCTACGTTACGAAAGCTTGTGGGAGTTGCCTACTGAAGGCGCGTTGCACCACGGCCAAAAACCATGTCATCTCTCGTTGGGAGCATGAGCACGTCATGGAGGATGCCCAGAGGCGGCTCGATGCTGATCCTCAGGCGAGGCGTCGCCGTCGCGAGACGGTCGAGCATCCGTTCGTCACACTGAAGATGCGCATGGGCGCGACGCACTTCTTGACGAAGCGCTTGCCGAAGGTCGCCACTGAGATGGCGCTGCATGTGCTCTCTACAATCTCACGCGCGTGATGAACATCATGGGTGCTGGTGCGCTGATCGCGGCGATTCAGGCATGAGGAGCATTGCTGTCGCGCGTGCCGCCAGCCTCATCATCGATCACAGCGCTGGCTTCCAGCGCTTCACCGGAAATTATGCCATTTCGGCGCAAATCCGGACCAGACGGAGCTGTTCAAAGCGGCG
>NZ_JAKLUA010000005.1 GCF_022012435.1 Bradyrhizobium zhengyangense | reverse complement strand
GCGGATCTTTCCGAGAAAGTTGGCGCCAATGTGCAGGAGGTTGCCCGCGGCATTGGCCTCGACAACCGCATCGGCACAAAATTCCTGCACGCCGGTCCCGGCTTCGGCGGCTCCTGCTTCCCGAAGGACACCAAGGCGCTGATCAAGATCGCGCAGGACTACGACGTCAACTTGCGCATCGTTGAATCCGTGCTCGCGGTCAACGAGAACCGCAAGCGCGCGATGGCACGTAAAGTGAGCCAGGCGCTCGGCGGCTCCTTGCGCGGCAAGACCATCGCGGTGCTCGGCCTGACTTTCAAGCCCGACACCGACGACATGCGCGATGCGCCGTCGATTCCGCTCGTCACCGGTCTGCTCGACATGGGCGCGAAGGTGAAGGCCTTCGATCCCGTCGGCATGGAGCAGGCCAAGGGCGAGCTGCCCGGCATCACCTATTGCGAAGATGCCTATTCCTGCGCGCAAGGTGCCGATGCGGTCGTCGTCGTCACCGAATGGACGCAGTTTCGCGGCCTCGATCTCGACCGGCTGAAGGCGACCATGGCCCAACCCGTCGTCATCGACCTCCGCAACATCTTCCGCCCCGAGGACATGGCTGCCGCCGGCTTCACCTATGAGAGCGTCGGCCGCCCGCCTGTGCAGGGTTGACCATTGACCACTGCGCATAATTCCGTCATGGCCGGGACGAGCCCTGGGCATGACGAGTGGATAGGCCTTGCCCCGCACTTTCGATACGCCCCTCCCGATCGATGCCGTGCTCGGCGATTTGTCGCGCACCATGGAGGCGCACAACGCAGCCGTACTGGTGGCGCCGCCCGGGGCCGGCAAGACCACGCGCGTGCCGCTGGCGCTGCTCGATGCGCCCTGGGCCAAGGGCAAGAAGATCATCGTGCTGGAGCCCCGGCGCATCGCGGCACGGGCCAGCGCCGACCGCATGGCCAAGTCGCTCGGCGAGCGCGCGGGTGAGACCGTCGGCTACCGCGTTCGCTTCGGCTCGAAAATCTCCCGTGCAACGCGCATCGAGGTCGTGACCGAAGGCATTTTTACCCGCCAGATCCTCGACGACCCTGAACTGTCAGGCGTTGCCGCCATCCTGTTCGACGAATTCCACGAGCGCTCGCTCGATGCCGATCTCGGCCTTGCGCTGGCGCGCGACGCGCAACTGGGCTTGCGTGAGGATCTGCGGATCCTGGTGATGTCGGCGACGCTCGATGGCGCACGTGTCGCAAGGTTGCTCGGCGAAGCGCCGGTCGTCGAGAGCGAGGGGCGGGCGTTTCCGGTCGAGACCCGCTATCTCGGCCGCAAGGCGGATGCACCGGTCGAGCGGCAAATGGCGGATGCGATTGCCTCGGCGCTCCGAGCCGACAGTGGCTCGGTGCTGGCGTTCCTGCCGGGCGCCGCCGAAATCCGTCGTACGCAGAATTTCCTGGCCGAGCGCGTGCAAGACGCTTCCACCGAGATCGTGCCGCTGTTCGGCGCGCTCGATGCCGCCGTGCAGGATCGCGCCATTTCTCCCGCACCCAGGGGCATGCGCAAGGTCGTGCTCGCGACCTCGATCGCGGAGACCTCGCTCACCATCGAAGGCGTGCGCATCGTCGTCGATTCCGGTCTTGCCCGCGTGCCACGCTACGAGCCCGATATCGGCCTGACGCGGCTCGAGACCGTGCGTGCTTCGCGCGCTGCGGTCGACCAGCGCCGCGGTCGCGCCGGCCGTACCGAGCCTGGCATCTGCTACAGGCTCTGGGACGAACCGCAGACGGCGTCGCTGGCGCCCTATACGCAGCCGGAAATTCTCAGCGCCGATCTCTCCTCGCTGGTGCTCGATCTTGCACAATGGGGCGTCGCCGATCCGGCCGCGCTGTCGTTCCTCGATCCGCCGCCGCAGCCGGCCTGGAAGGAAGCCAAAAGCCTGCTCACCGAGCTCAACGCGCTCGACAGCGACGGCCGCATCACCGCTGAGGGCAAGAGCCTGCGCGCGCTGGCGCTGCCGCCGCGGCTGGCGCGCATGATCGTGGATTCGCATCGCGCGGGGTGCGGCGAGGAAGCGGCCGAGATCGCAGCTGTTATCACCGAGCGCGGGCTCGGCGGCGACAGCGCGGATCTCGAGCTCCGGCGCGACCAGTTCCGCCGCGACCGTTCGCCGCGGGCCGCGAGCGCGCGCGATATGGCGCGACGCTGGGCCTCGCAGGTGGCAGCCTCCGAGAAGCCGGGTCAGCAGGAGGATCTCTCGACCGGCCTGATGCTCGCTTATGCTTTCCCGGACCGTGTCGCGCGCAACCGCGGCAATGGCAGCTTCGTGCTCGCCAACGGTCGTGGCGCCGCAGTGGAGCAAACCTCGTCGCTCGCTCGCGCACCCTACATCGCGATCGGCGAGATGACCGGCACAGCTGCGAGCGGCCGCATCCTGCTCGCCGCGCCAATCGCCGAAGCTGACATCGAGCGGCACTTTGCCGAGCACATCGAGAGCGTCGACGAGATCTCCTTCGACCGCGGCGCGATGTCGCTGCGCGCACGGCGCAAGCGCGTGCTGCAAGCGATCACGCTGTCCGAGGTCACGCTTTCGGTGTCACCCTCGGAAGACACTGCGCGCATCTTCGCTGACGGACTGATCGCTGTGGGCCTCGACCGGTTGCCCTGGTCGAAGGCCGCCAAGCAATGGCGCGACCGCGTGATGTTTTTGCGCAAGGCCGAGGGCGAGAGCTGGCCTGATCTGTCGGACGACGGATTGATCGCGCGGCGCGACGATTGGCTGGTGCCGGCGCTCTACGACAAAATCGCGTTCAAGGACATTTCCGCCGGCGATCTCTCCGATGCGCTGATGGCGCTGTTGCCATGGGAGATGCGCGCGCGGCTCGATCGCGAGGCGCCGACCCATTTCGAGGCGCCGACGGGAAGCGTGCTGGCAATCGATTACGAGGCCGAGCAGGGGCCGACCATCGCCGTGCGGCTGCAGGAATTGTTCGGTCTCAACACCCATCCGTCGATCGCCGCCGGCAAGGTGCCCTTGGTGCTTGAGCTGCTGTCGCCGGCGCAGCGCCCGGTGCAGGTGACGCGCGATCTCCCCGGCTTCTGGCGCGGCAGCTACGCCGCCGTCCGCTCCGACCTGCGCGGCCGCTACCCGCGCCATCCCTGGCCGGACGATCCGGCGACCGCACTGCCGACCCGCCGGGCCAAGCCGCGCGGGACGTGAAGCCGTATTATTAACCGTCCGCTCATCCTTTTCGTCAAAATAGCACCGGCGTTGCTGCGACCTCGCTCGCAGCAGGGCGCGTCGCGTGGTGAAATCGCGCGTTCGGCTCGGAAGTGGTGTGATGCGTAACATTATGATCTTCGCGGCCGTGATGATCGGTCTCGGTACATTCATGGCGCAGATGGCGGACAGGATGAGCTCCGCCTCCGCCACGTCGGCGCCGCACACGACGGTCGCAGTTGCGACCGCCGCGCCGGCCGGCAGCCGCAGCCTCAACATCCCCCGCGACATCCGCGGTCATTTCCAGACAGAGGGCCGCATCGACGGCCAGCGCATCGGTTTCATGGTCGACACCGGCGCCTCCGTGGTGGCGCTGAACGAGACCTCGGCCGCCCGCTTCGGATTGCGTCCCTCGCGCAGCGAGTACAACGCCACGGTCACCACCGCGAACGGCACCATCAAGGCCGCGCGCACCCGCATTGCCATGCTGGATGTCGGCGGCCTCGTCGTGCGCGACGTCGATGCCATGGTGCTGCCGGACGCCGCGCTGTCCGAGAACCTGCTCGGCCTCTCCTTCCTGTCCCGCCTGAAGCGCTTTGAGTACGCCAACGGCCAGATGGTGCTGGAGCAGTAAAAGGGGCCGCATTTCAGCCTCATGATTTCGAAACTGCCCTGAGCGAGCCTGCGGCCGGTAACGCTTTTCCGTTACCAAACTGCCGCAATTATCCGCCATAAGCCTTCATTCCCGCCTTCCGCTGCGCCCTGGCATTCGCTAAGGCTGCATCAATCCCGCCATTTTCACGAGACCGCCTCAATGTTCCCCAAGCCGAAATCCGTCTTGTTGCCCAACACCTACGCCTTCGAATCCGAGCCGATGGTGAAGCCCACGGGTTTCCGCGAATACGACGCGCGGTGGTTGTTCCAGAAGGAAATCAACCTGATGGGGATACAGGCGCTCGGCATGGGCCTCGGCGCGCTGATCGCCGAGCTCGGCGTCAAGCAAGAGATCGTCACCGGCCACGATTTCCGCGGCTATTCGGCCTCGATCAAATATGCGCTGATCTCCGGCTTGATGGCGGCGGGCTGCAAGGTCCACGACATCGGCCTTGCGGTGACGCCGATGGCCTATTTCGCGCAATTCGACCTCGACGTGCCCGCTGTCGCCATGGTCACGGCCTCGCATAACGACAATGGCTGGACCGGCGTGAAGATGGGCGC
This sequence comes from Bradyrhizobium zhengyangense, assembly GCF_022012435.1. Lineage (GTDB taxonomy): Bacteria > Pseudomonadota > Alphaproteobacteria > Rhizobiales > Xanthobacteraceae > Bradyrhizobium > Bradyrhizobium zhengyangense. The sequence continues at coordinate 477,333 of NZ_JAKLUA010000005.1, read as the reverse complement.
CAACCGTCCGCTGACCTTCGGCCCTGACGAGATGACACGGCTGAAGGAGATCGTGCTGGGCGCCGAGTTCAAGAACAAGGCCGGCGGCTCCTACCAGTTCCACGAGAACTATCCGGCGCGCTACATCGCCGACCTCACCAATCGCCCAAAGCTCAAGCGCAAGCTCAAGGTCGTCGCGGCCTGCGGCAACGGCACGGCTGGTGCGTTCTCGCCCCAGGTGCTGGAGGCGATCGGCTGCGAGGTGATCCCACTCGACACCGAGCTCGACCACACCTTCCCGAAATACAATCCGAATCCTGAGGACATGGAGATGCTGCACGCGATCCGCGACGCGGTGCTGCATCACAAGGCCGATGTCGGTCTCGGCTTCGACGGCGATGGCGACCGCTGCGGCGTCGTCGACAACACCGGCGAGGAGATCTTTGCCGACAAGGTCGGCGTGATGCTGGCGCGCGACATGTCGGCGATCCACAAGGACGCGCAGTTCATCGTCGACGTGAAGTCGACCGGTCTGTTCATCACCGATCCCGTCTTGCAGAAGCAGGGCGCCAGGACCGCCTATTGGAAGACCGGCCATTCCTACATGAAGCGCCGCACCAACGAGACCGGTGCGCTCGCGGGCTTCGAGAAGTCCGGCCACTTCTTCTTCAACAAGCCGTATGGCCGCGGCTATGACGACGGCCTCGTTTCGGCGATCGCGATCTGCGACATGCTCGACCGTGCGCCCGGCAAGTCGATGGCCGATCTGAAGAATGCGCTGCCGAAGACCTGGTCGTCGCCGACCATGTCGCCGCATTGTGCCGACGAGGTGAAGTACGGTGTCATCGACCAGGTCGTGAAGCATTTCGAAGGCTTGCAGGCGCAGGGCGCCAAGATCGGCGGCCAGTCGATCCGCGATCTCGTCACCGTCAACGGCGTGCGCGTCACGGTCGAGGACGGCAGCTGGGGCTTGGTGCGTGCTTCGTCAAACAAGCCCGAACTGGTCGTCGTGGTCGAGAGCCCGGTCTCCGAGCAGCGCATGCACGACATGTTCGAGATGGTGAACAGCGTGCTGCGTAACCATCCCGAGGTCGGCGAGTACAATCAGAAGATCTGATCTGGCTGCCGCGGTGCACTTACGCCCACCGCATTCATCGCTGTCATCACCCGCGAAAGCGGGTGATCCAGTATTCCAGAGAAGCTAGTGAGATACGGAGACGCCGCGGCGTACTGGAGCGCCCGGTCAAGCCGGGCGATGACAGCTTCCCCGCGGGGCCCTACGCCGTCCGCAGCGATCCCAGGAAGCCATCCACTTCGGCCTTGAGACGGTCGGACTGCGAGGACAGTCCCGCGGCGGCCTGATGCATCTTCGAGGCGGCGGTACCTGCCTCATCGGACGCCTTGCTGACGCTGGCGATGTTGTCGTTCACTTCACGGGTGCCGGTGGCAGCCTGCTGGAGGCTGCCGGCGATCTCGCGGGTTGCGAGACCCTGCTGATCGACCGCAGTCGAGATCTGGCCGGAGATTTCGTCGATCTCGGCGATGGTCGCGCCGATCGCCTGGATGGCGTTGACGGCGTCGCCCGTGGCGCTCTGGATGGTCTGCACCTGGGCCGAGATTTCCTCGGTGGCCTTGGCGGTCTGGTTTGCCAGCGCCTTCACTTCACTCGCGACCACGGCAAAACCCTTGCCGTGCTCACCGGCGCGGGCAGCCTCGATGGTGGCGTTCAAGGCCAGGAGATTGGTCTGGCTTGCGATGTTCTGGATCAGCGTGACGACCTCGCCGATCTTCTGCGTGCCGCTGGCAAGGCCTTCGACCACCTGATTGGTGCGGCGGGCTTCGTCCGCGGCACGGGCGGCGATCTCGGCGGAGCGTGCGACCTGCTGCGTGATGCTGGTGACCGATGCGGTGAGCTCCTCGGTCGCGGCGGCCACCGTCTCGACATTGCCGGAGGCCCGGTTCGAGGCCGCAGCCGCGGCCGCAGTCTGACGCGCGGTATCGGCGCTGTTGTTGCTCATCGCGGACGACAGCTGCTGCACCTCGCCGGCGGCAATCGCTACCGCCTCGACGATACCGCCGATGCTGCGTTCGAAATTGCTCGCAAGCCGCTGTTTGGCCGCCTCTCGGTCCTGCTCGGCGCGCTGCTCGACCTCATGACGCTCGCTGTTGGCGCGCGCTTCGGCCGCCATCGCCGTCTGGGCCTCGGCAGTCTTCACTGCCGTCGTCTCGAACAGCTCCTGGAGCTTATGCGCGAGCGCGATCAGAACACCGGCCTCGATCAGCAGGATGACCGCATGCAGCACGACGCGACCGAAATCGGAGCCGCCGGTATAGATCGCCGCGGGGAGCAGGAAGTTCAGCGCGATATGATGCAGCGCGACCGCGACCGTCGCCGCGACGATCGGCCGGTAGTCGCAATAGGCGACCGTGCAGGCCAGCGCCGCGAAGAAGTACATGTGCATGTCGATCTGCCAGGGATGTCCCTCGAACTGCCAGGTGAACATCGACACGCCGCTCATGAGAGCAACCGCGAACACGAGGCGGGTGGAGAGGCCATTGCCGGACATGCGCCAGGACAGGGTCGCGGCGAGTGCGAAGATCGTCATGAAGATTGCAGGGGTGAGCCAGGCCTTGCCGAGCGCAAGCCCTATGGTCATGCTGATCGGCACGTGCAGCCAGAGCATCGCGACGAGAATCTTGCTGGTGGTTTGCCGCAGCGATTCCAGTCCGTCGTTCTCGACAACCATTTCATCCTCTCCAGGACTACGTGCCAAATGGCTACCCGCCATCTGGCAATCCACCAAAACATGCTGAGACCGCTTGCGCGTCCATCACGAACCATGCGCCGGCATCATGCAGGCGAGTCAGTCCGTCATGGTCATCCGGGCGGACGACGAGAAGAGTGGGAAGGGCGGTCGCCCTCACGATCGACGCTTGCGCCGATCCCGCAGCCTGAAAGACCTGCTGCGTGCTCCACCAGGGTGGAAACGCAACCGCGACGACCGTCGCGCCCGGACGAACCTGTAAGGTGAGGATGGCCAATGCGATCCAGCCTGCGAGCAGCAATGCAGTCGCATTCGCCCAGGCAGGCCACCGCCGGGACGGAATCGCCGTTCTCCCCTCCATGGCGCGAAGATAGGCGAACGAAACTAACTCTCGGTAAATGCCCGGTTAGGGTCGGTTCCGCTGCACGATTGCCGCCGCTCGCGCGATGGTCGCAGAAATTCAACTGTGGGTGGGCGGTTCTAGCCGCCCGGCGGGCCGAACAGTGCGCGCAGCTTTGCGCCCGCACCGTGCGCCTCCCAGGCATCGGCGAGCATCGCGATCCATTCGCCGAGCGCGATCCGGATCGGGTTGAAGGAGGGCGCACCGCCGACGAGGCCGAAGCGGAGCGGCTGGTCCGTGGGCCGCTCGGCGAAGGTGCCGAACAGGCGGTCGAAGACGATGAGGATGCCGCCATAGTTCTTGTCGAGGCACGCCTCGTTGCAGGCGTGGTGCACGCGATGATGGCTCGGTGTGTTGAGTATCCATTCGAGCGCACCGAGCTTCGGTGCAAAGTCGCTGTGGATGAAGAACTGGTAGAGCAGGTTGATCCCGAGCATCGTCACGATGGCGAAGGGATGGAATCCAATCCAGGCGAGCGGCAGGAAGAAAAGGAAATTGCCCGAAATGTTGCCGGTCCAGCCGAGTCGAATCGCCGCCGTCAGGTTCAGCCGTGTGGTCGAGTGATGCACCGCATGCGTCGCCCACATCCAGCGGATACGGTGCGAGGCGCGGTGCTGCCAATAGTACATAAACTCGCTGCCGACGAACAATCCCGCGAGCGCGAGCGGACCGGATTGCTCGAAGTCGAACAGGCGGTGCTTGTAGAGGAAGGCGAACGGCACGGCGAGTATTCCCGCCTCAACCGCGCGCAGTACGTTCTGCCCCAGCGCGACGCCGAATGACGCAACGCTTTCGCGCCAATCGTGGGTCTCGCGGTGAGCCAATCGGCCAATGCCGTATTCGAGCAGCATCAGGCCAAGCGCGGTCGCCAGGATCAAGCGACGGAGCGTGGGATCGAGCAGGAGTGATGCCGTACTCATCGTGTCCTCCTATTTCGGGGCGACGCCCGCGGTGATCGCGCGCTCTCGCAGCGATTGCGCGCGTGGCATCACTTGCGCGCAAGCGGCGCTGAGCTGGTCGGCATGAGACTTCAGGCAGGCGAGGATGCGTCCGCCACCCGGCGTGACGCTGCTGCACAGGCGGTCATAGTCGGCGCTACATGCGCGCAGCAACAACATTGCCTCGCTCCGCATATCGGCGGGCACCTGGGTCTGCGCGAAACCGGGCGTGGCCATTGCGACCATCAGTGCAGATATGATTGCGATGCGTGCTGGCGAGATGAGGTGAGAGTAGGTGGACATGTCGTTCTCCTGGGCTTTCGAGGGTGCGAGCCGCCGCCGCGCGGGGCAGGCGCGACGACGGCCCGGCCCGGCCTCGCTCAGCGCGAGATCGTGCCGGTGCGGGTGTAGGTGTTGCCGGCGGGGCCGGTGCGGGTGACGTTGCGGCTGCAGCTTCCATTGGCGCAGCTTCCAGTCGCGGTGACGCTGGAGGTACCGCGCGGACCGGTGCCGGTCGCCGATCGCGTCCAGGCATTGGCGTCCGCAGCGGCCGCAACCGACAGGGTGCCGATGACGAGGGTGGTGAGGAAGAGCTTGGTCATGCTCGTCGTCTCCTTGTGGGGCTGCCGTAAGCGGGAGCCGTGCAGGGGAGACTGAGCGGGCGATGTCTGCGCCGCATTGCCGGGACGAAACGATTGTTATGGCAATGTCGGGCGCGTGTAACACTATGTAACAACGCTGCCCGCGCCCTTGCGCGAGCCGTGATGTCATCCACAATGCGGCGATGAATGCGCATCCAGCCACGATTCTCATGGTGGAGGACGATCCCGAGATCAGCCGTCTCGTCGCCGATTTCATGCGGCGCGAGGGGTTCGAGGTCGCCTGTGTCGGCGACGGCAAGGCGATGGATGCGATGCTTCAGCGGTTGCGGCCTGACATCGTGATCCTCGACCTGATGCTGCCGGGCGAGGACGGGCTTTCGATCTGTCGCCGCTTGCGCGCAGACGATTCCGTCCCGATCCTGATGCTGACCGCCAAGAGCGACGAGATCGATCGCGTGGTCGGCCTGGAGATGGGTGCCGACGATTATCTCGCAAAGCCGTTCGGTCCGCGCGAGTTGCTGGCGCGGGTCCGAGCCATCCTCCGCCGCAGCAATGGCATCATCGCAAAGCCGCTGGTCCGGCGATTTGCGTTCGACCGCTTCGTGATTGATCTCGATGCGCGCAGCGTCGAGGCGATTGAGGCCGAGGCGCTGCAATTGACCAGCGCCGAATTCGACCTGCTCGGCTGCTTCGTGCAGCGGCCGCGCCGGGTACTGACCCGCGACCAGATCCTCGACTGGACGCGGGGACGTTCGGCCGAGCCGTTCGACCACACCGTCGACATGCTGATCTCGCGGCTTCGCAGGAAGCTCGACGGTGCCAGCCCCGGCTCCAATCTCATCACGACGGTGCGAAACGGCGGCTATCTGTTCACCGCGACCGTCAGGCAGGTGTCGTGATGCTGCGCGTCACGCTGGCGGCGCGGCTGGCCCTGATCGGCTTGATCGGCTTTAGCGTAGTGGTCACCGTCGTCGTGGCGATCTTCTATCGCACCACCGTTCATGAGAACGAGCTGACCCGGCCGACGCCCGAACGCCTCGATGCGCTGGCTTCGCTGCTCGAGCGCACGGCCATTGCCTCGCGGCAGTCCGTGCTGGATGCCGTGTCCTCACCACAATTCATGGTGCGGGTCATGCCGTCGGCTACACCGGTCGATGGCGAGACGCCGGAGCAGCAGCAAAAGCTGCGCGAGACCTATGCCGCCGGCCTGTCGGGACGCTCGGTCGAGATCGTGTCGCCACCCGACCACCGTGTCGCGCGCATGTTTCCCCGCATCGCGCGGCTGATGGCCAATGCCATCGAATTCCGGATCGGCCTGCACAGCGGCGAGCTCCTGATCATCGATGCCTATACCCGCCTGCCGGTCACCCCGCTCGGCCTGCCCGTCGGTTTCGGCGCGGGTCTGTTCGGCTCGATCGTGGCCCTGCTGGCGCTGCTGGTCATGCAGCGCGAGACGCGGCCATTGGCGCAACTCGCCGCCGCCGTCGATCGCGTCGATCTGTCGGCCGATCCGCCACCGCTGCCGGATGCGCGCCGCAGCGCGCCCGAAATACGCGCCGTCATTGCCGCGTTCAACCGCTTGCAGGGGCGGCTCGCGGAGATGCTGCGCGCGCGCATGACGCTGGTTGGCGGCATCGCCCATGATGTCAGGACGTTCGCGACCAGGCTGCGGTTGCGCGTCGAGCACATCCCCGATGATGCCGAGCGGCAGCGGGCGGTTGCCGATATCGACGACATGATCCGGCTGCTCGACGACGCGCTGCTGTCGACGCGGGCCGGCGCCGGTGGCCTGTCGCAGGAGATGGTCGAGTTCGTTGCGCTGATCGCCGCCGAAGTGCACGATCGCCGCGCGCAGGGAGCCCCGGTCGATTTGGTGACGGACGCGCATGCGCGGGATACGATCGTGCTCGGGGATCGACTGGCGCTGCGGCGGATCCTCGCCAACATTATCGACAACGCACTCGCCTACGGTCATGCCGCACAGGTTCGCGCGGCGCTGAAGGACGGCGCCATTGTCGTGTCGATCGACGACGAGGGGCCGGGCATTCCGGCCGATCAGCGGCAGGCGGTGCTGGAGCCGTTCCACCGGCTGGAAAAGTCGCGCAATCGCGCGACCGGCGGCGCCGGCCTTGGCCTTGCCGTGGCGCGCAGCCTCGTCGAGGCGCATGGCGGCACGATCGATATCGCCGCGGCTCCGAGCGGGGGCACGCGGGTAACTGTCGCGCTGCCGATGTTTCAGCCAGCCTAAAGCGTTTTCAAGCGAAGTGGATACCGGTTCGCGCGAAGAAAACGCGTCAAAATAAGAATTAAGTGTCAGGCCGCGACCACCGCCGGGATCGGCAGCGCCGTCACCGACTTGATCTTCTCCATCGCGAATCGCGAGGTGACGTTCTTGAGCGGCACGGCGCTGATCAGCTTCTTGTAGAAGATGTCATAGGCCTGCATGTCCGCGACCACGACGCGCAGCATGTAATCGACGTCACCGGCCATGCGGTAGAATTCCATCACTTCGGGCATGGCGCTGACGGCTTCGGCGAATTTCTTCAGCCAGGCGTCGGAATGATCGGAGCTCTCAACCGAGACGAATACGGAGATGCCGAGCCCGATCTTGTTCTGGTCGACCAGCGCCACGCGCTTCAGGATCACGCCGTCGGCCTCGAGGCGCTGGATGCGCTTCCAGCAGGGGGTCGAGGACAGTCCGACACGGTCGCCGATTTCGGCAACGGACAGTGAGGCGTCCTCCTGGAGGACCATCAGGATCTTTCGATCGATGGCGTCGAGCCGGCGGCTGGTCTCGGGGATCTGGACAGCAACATCAGTCATTTGAAGAACTTTGTTCCAATTTAAGGGCCGATTTCCCTGATATAGAGAAAATCTTTCTATAGCAAGTCCATAATCGTAGCGTGTCCCCGCAATAGGGCTAACGCCTATCCTGCAAAAACGCTTCAACTTCAATACGTTGCGGTGCGGCCATGCCACCACCATGGCGCGTGCATTTCAGCGCCGCAGCGGCCGCGGCGAATCGCAGCGCCTCGCGCACGCTGCCACGCTCGGCGAGGCGAAGCGTGAAGGCGCCATGGAAGACATCGCCGGCGCCGAGCGTGTCCACTGCCTCGACCGGAAAAGCTGGCGTCTCCTCCAGCTGGCCGACCTCGTCCAGCCAGATCGTGCCACGCGGGCCGCGGGTGGCGGCGAGGAAAGCTGGCGTGAGTTTGGCGAGCCGCCTCAGCGCTTCGCTGTCGTCTTCGACGCTGGCGGTCTCCTGCGCCTGCTCGCTGGCAAACAGCAGATGTGAGGCGACCGTAAGCAAGCCGTCCGTCAGCTCCATCGCGCGATCGACGCCGACGACGACAGGAATGCCGCGACGGCGCGCCTCGGTGCAGAGATCGATGCAGAAGGCGCCGCAGCGGCTCTCGACGAGCACTGCCTGGCAACCCGCGAGCAGTTCGTCGGCATCGGATAGCTTTACGCTCCACAGCGCGGGATCGCGGTAGATCGTCAGCGTTCGTTCGCCAGACGCGTCGATGATGATCGCCGAGACGGGCGTGGTCGCGCCAGGGATGCGCACGATGTGCCCGGTCTCGATCCCCTCGGCAGCCATCCGCTCGAGAATGAAGCCGCTCGACGTCTCCAGCGCATCGCCCATCGGCCCCGCAAACGCGACGCGGCCGCCGAGCCGCGCCATCGCGATCGCGGCGTTGAGCGCGTTGCCGCCGCAGATCTCAGCAAGATGCGTCGCGTTCGCCTTGCTGCCGCGCTCCGGCACGGCCTCCACCCGGAAGGTGAGGTCGCGCACGGGAATGCCGATGCACAGGATGCGCGGCGCGATCGCAGAGTGCGCCATCGGCCGCCTCAGATCTTGTCGTGCACCCAGCGACCGAGCAGGTGATGCGCGATCGCAAACGGATGCGGTCCGGCAAGTCCGTCCGGATGCGTCCGTTTCAGCATCAGCGCCGCCTCTTCGCGCGTGAACCAGCGTGCGTCCTCCAGCTCGGAATGGTCGACCACGATGTCCTCGTTCAGCGCCCGCGCGCTGCAGCCGATCATCAGCGACGACGGATAGGGCCAGGGCTGCGTCATGTAATACTGCACGTCCGTGCAGCGAATGCCTGACTCCTCCAGGATTTCGCGACGCACCGCATCCTCGATGGTTTCGGCGGCCTCGACGAAGCCGGCGAGGCACGAAAACATGCCCGGCGGAAACTGCTTCTGGCGGCCGAGCAGGCATTTGTCGCCCGAGGCGACGTGCATGATCACGACCGGGTCGGTGCGGGGAAAATGCTCGGCCTTGCACGCCGGGCATTCGCGCTTCCAGCCGCCTTCTTTCATCGCGCTGCGGGTGCCGCAATTGGCGCAATAGCCGTGGCGCTGGTGCCAGCCGACCATCGACTTTGCCATCGCAATCGCCGACAGCTCGTCGGGCGGGATCGCGCCCTGCATCGCCATGCCGCGCAGCTCGGTGACGGTGTAGTCCTCGCGGCCGATGAGTTTCTCGGCAGCGGCCTGTGCCAGGCCCATGCCGAAGATCGCCGCGCCGTCGCGCAAGCCCAGAAAGATCGTGCCCGGGTTGGCGCCGCATTTCAGCGCTTCGTCGATCGACAGCAGCGCACGCGCCTTGTCGCCCTCGCGCTTCACCAGCAGCGAGTCGCGGTAGACGACATAGGCGCGCGACGACGACTTCTGCTCCATCGCGAACAGCTTTTCGTCGTCGCGGCGCAGATGCGCGGCGCGATCGAGGATGTTGGTGACGAAGGCCGGCTGCCCCAGCGGAAACGAGTCAAATGCTGACATTTCTTGTTCTTTCAACCCAACCAGATTTTCTTGCGAAGCGCGCTGATGAAATTCTGTACCTCGGTGGCATCGTGCGCCAGCGGCTTCATCACGCCCCAGACCGGCCGCGGCCAGGCGGCATCGCTGGTGCGGCGTGCGATGATGTGAATGTGAAGCTGCGGCACGAGATTGCCGAGCGCCGCGACATTGAGCTTGTCGCATTTGGTGATCTCCTTCAGCGCGCGCGAGACGCGGGAGATCTCCGTCATCAGCTGTGCCTGCTGTACCTCGTCGAGATCGATGATCTCGACCGCATCGGCGCGTCGCGGCACCAGCAGCAGCCAGGGATAATGCGCGTCCTTGATGACCAGCACCTTCGACAGCGGCAGATCGCCAATGTCGATGGTGTCCTCTTTCAGGCGGGAGTGCAGCGACCAGGCAGGTTCGGGCATGGAGGTTTCCGGATGGCCCGATGGGGTCGGGCGTGCTGGGTCGGACCATACGATAGGGAGTTGGCGAGGGGAAGGATTGGGCTCCGCTCTTGCTGCATACACGCTCGTCGTCCCGGACAAGCGCGCCCAAAGAGCGCGCCGGGACGACGACCGAGTTTTTGCCGTGCCGGTGGCTGCCTTACGCCTCCGCCAGAACCCGCGCGTTGCCTCGAATCGAGGCCTCGCTCACGCGAATCCCGAGACCCGGCCCATCGGGCACGACGACGTGACCTCCGCGGTTGGCCACGCGCTCTTCCAGCACGTCCTCGGTCAACACGTGGTGCGGCATGTAGAATTCGCAGCCGAGCGAGATGCCCGGTGTTGCCGCGATCAGCTGTGTCCCAGCGGCAAGACCAATGCCGCCTTCCCATAGCGTGCCGCCATAGCCGGGCAGGCCGGCGATGTCGGCGATCGCCATGATCGCCTGCGCCTCGAACAGGCCACCGGCCTTCATCAGCTTGATGGAGACGGCATCGGCCGCCTCGCGGCGCGCCACCTCCATCATGTCGCGGCGGTCGAAGCAGCTTTCATCTGCGAGCACGGGCGTTTCCAGCGCCGCGGTAAGCTGCGCCATCACGTCGAGGAATTTGCGCGGCACCGGCTGCTCGATGAAGGTCGGCGCGAATTCCTCGACATCGCGCAGGATCTTGATCGCGCCGAACGGCGCCAGCGCCTGGTTGTAGTCGACGCGCAGATCGACCTTGTCACCAAATTCCTTCCGGATCGCCTCGAGATGACCGAGGTCCTCGCGATGCGGCTTCACGCCGGTCTTGACCTTGTAGATGACATTGCCTTCAGGAACCATCTTTCGCATGCGTTCGAGATCGGCGGCGAAATCCGGATCGGCGATCGAAAAGGAAAGGGGGATGGTATCGCGCACCCGGCCGCCAAGGAGATCGGCGACCGACAGCCCCGACGATTTGCCGACGATGTCGAGCAGCGCCATCTCGATCGCGACTTTTGCTTCGGCATGGCCGACCAGTGCGCGATCGAGCTCCGCCATCAGCGCGCGGACGCGCCGTACGGGTTTGCCGAGCAGGATCGGCCGCAGATAAATGTCGAGCGCCGAGAACGCCGCTTCAGGCGTTCCCGTAAAGACCTCCCACGGCGCCGCCTCGCCCCAGCCGACCACGCCGTCGCTGGAGGTCAGCTCGATCAACACGCGCTTCACCGTGCCCTTGACGTTGCCGACGCCCTGCAGGCGCGCCATCTTGATCGGGCTTTCGATCAGGAACAGGCGGAGGTGTTGGATGGTTGCTTCGGTCAAGTCAGGCCTCCATTGACGTGCCAGACCTGGCCGGTGACGTAGGATGCTTTCGGGGATGCCAGGAAGGCGACGATCTCGGCGACCTCGTCCGGCCGCCCGCGGCGGCGCATCGGGATCAGCGCTTCCGTTGCGGCAATCTGCTCGGGCGACAGCCGGCTCTCGCTCGGCTTGTCCTTGACGATCAGGCCGGGGGCCACCGCATTGACGGTGATGCCGTCCGTCGCGAGCTCGACTGCGGCGAGCCGCACCAGCGCTTCGAGCGCGGAGCGGCTCGCGGCCGTTGCCGCAAACGGCGCGAATTCAGGCCGGATGGCGTGTGCCACGAAGGACGATACCGCCACGATCCGTGCATCTTGGCCGGCGCGTAACAGAGGAAGTGCGGCTCCGACCATCCGCGTGAACGCGAGCGCCGATTCGTCCATCGCTTTCCGGAAATGGTCCGCGGGCGTGCCGATGGCGCTGCCGCGGCGGGCGTGGCCGCCGATGAGAACCAGTCCATCGAGCCGGCCGAAGGCGGTTTGCGTGGCGGCGATGGCATCGGTCGCGGCTGTTTCCTCGGCAAGATCGCCAAGGCATTTGGCGACCGCGGCGCCCTTTGCTTCGGCTTCCGCTGCGGTGGCATCGAGTCCCGTGGCGTTCGAGCGCGTGTGCAGCAGCAGCGCCGTGCCGGGTGCGGCAAGCAGCTTTGCGGTGGCGCGGCCGATGCCGCTGGCGGCACCGGTGACGAGATAGACGCGAGTGATCTCGGACATCACAGTGTCGCGTTCGCCGGCGGCAGCGCGCCGGTGCGGTGGAAATGGCTGAGGAAGGCGCGCGTCGCGGCTTCGCTGGGATTGTCGATCACCTGCCGCGCTGGGCCTTCCTCGACCACGACACCGTCGCGCATGAAGATGAGGCGGTCGGCGACCTCGCGGGCAAAGGCAATCTCGTGGGTCACGATCACCATGGTCATGCCTTCGGAAGCCAGCTGCTGGATCACGCTTAGCACCTCGCCGACGAGCTCCGGATCGAGCGCCGACGTCGCCTCGTCGAACAGCATCACATCAGGCTCCATCGCAAGCGCGCGCGCGATCGCGACGCGCTGCTTCTGGCCGCCGGACAGCGTTGCCGGATATTGGTCCGCCTTCTCCGCAAGGCCAACTTTGGCAAGCTGCGCGCGTGCGAGCTTTTCGGCGTCGGCCTTGGCCATGCGCCGGACCGTGACGGGCCCCTCCATCACGTTCTGAAGCGTCGTCATGTGCGGGAACAGATTGAAGTGCTGGAATACCATGCCGGTGGTGGCGCGGAATTTTGCGAGCGTCCTCACATCGGGAAGCTTCGAACCGTCGCCGAACGCGAAGCGCGTGTCGCCGACGCGGACGCTGCCGCCGTCGGGCACGACCAGGAGATTGATGCAGCGGAGCAGAGTCGATTTGCCCGAGCCTGATGGCCCGATCAACGCCACGACGCCACCCTTGGCGACGTCGAGACTAATGTTCTTCAGGACTTCGTTGCTGCCAAAGCTTTTGCGAAGGCCACGAATCTCGATTTTCGAAATGGTCTTGGACGTGTCGCTCATTCGCTGACCGCCAGTCGCTTCTCGCCGCGGCGGACGATGATGGTGAGCGGGATCAGGATCGCCGCATAGGCGACCGCAACCGCCGTGTAGGTCTCCAGCGGCCGGTAGCTGTCATGCGCTGCAACCTGGCTTTGATAAACCAGATCCGGCACGGCCAGCACCGAGACCAGCGAGGTGTTCTTGAACTGGATGATCGACTGGTTCATCAGCGCCGGGATCATGCGCTTGATCGCCTGCGGCAGCACGATGCGTCGCATGCTCTGGCCCGGTGTCATGCCGAGCGCGGCGCCGGCTTCCGACTGGCCCTTGTCGATCGAGATGATGCCGCCGCGGATGATCTCCGAATAGAACGAGCCGCCATAGAGCGACAGCGCCAGCGCCGACGCGGTGATCGGCGTCATCTCGACGCCGGCCAGGATCGGCAGTGCGTAGTAGAACCAGATCAGCTGCACCAGGATCGGCGTGCAGCGGAACGCCTCGATGAAGGTGAGGGCGGTGAGGCGTACCGCCTTGAAGCGCGACAGGCTGCCGAACGCCCCGAACAGGCCGAAGACGAGGCCAAGCACCACGATCACCACGGTGAAGCCGACGGTGACGCCAAGCCCGTTGAGAAAGAGCCAGCGATAGCTCCAGAGGATGCCGAAGTCCCACTGATACATGCGTGTTTAACTCGTCGTACGCCTAGTCGCTGGCATTGTCGTTCCGGGGCTCGCGTCGCGAGAACCCGGAACCTCGAGATTCCGGGTTCGATGCTTCGCATCGCCCCGGAATGACGGTGGAAAGCTTACAACGAAACGCCCGGCGGAATGTCCGCCTCGGTCACGCCCACCAGCTCCATGTTGGTGATGATGGCGTTGCGGATGAAGCCGAGGCCCTTGTTGAAGTCGATCCAGGTGTTGACGTAGTCGCGCCAGGTCTTGTCGTTCTCGCGCCGGAAGCCGGCATTCGACGTCGTCGCGAAGATCGGCGTCGGCAGCACGAACTGGCCGAGCGAGGGGTTCTTCTTCAGCACGGTCAGCGACAGCATGGTGATGAGGCACTGCGCGTCGACACGGCCGGTCTGCAGCGCGGCGGTGGCATCGTCGGCGGTCTTCAGGCGCGAGATCTGCGCCTTCGGCGTCAGGCGGCTGACGACCTGGTCGTGCGAGGAGCCCTGGTCGACCGCGATCTTGATATCGGGCGAGTTCAGCTCGGCCCAGCTCTTCGGCTTGAAGTCCTTCTTGCAGAGGATGCCGAAGGCGTTGTTGAAAACAGGCACCGAGAAGTCGATCACCAGCGCGCGCTTCGGGGTCGGATTGAGGCCGAAGAAGATGTCGATCTTGTTGGACTGCAGATCGAGCACCGAATTGCCCCAGGTGGTCTCGGTGATCTCGAGCTCCGCCTCCATGTCGTCGGCCAGCCCCTTGGCGATGTCGATGTAGAAGCCCTTCCACTGGCCGCTGGAAAGATCCTTCATATAATAGGGCGCGCCGCCGCCGACCGCACCGATCCGCATCTTCTTGGTGCGGCGGATGCGGGCGAAGGTCGATTCGTTGGGATCAGCCGCCTGGGCCACGGCCGGAGAGGCCAGCGCGCTCGCGGTCGCCGCGCCGATGGCGCCAAGTCCGACAATCGATGCAACATCACGACGTGTAACCATTGGGATCAATCGCTTTTCTGGTTAGGTGGAATTCCGGCAGCGTTCTTACCAAGGCGGCCTTGGTAGCGGAAGCACAGCCTATCGGCTGGGCAGACCCGGAATTGCCCGGATGCTAGGCAAGATCAAGTGGGCCAATGTGATACCCGCTTGCTTTCCGCTCCCTTTGGCCCCAAATAGGGGCCGGGAGATTGGCGGTGGACGAGCCACTCGCCAACCGGGTCAGGTCCGGAAGGAAGCAGCCCTAACGAGGTCCGGATCGGGTCGCTCGTCAGTCTCCTACCTGTTTTTTCGAGCGAATTGCGCTGGCGGGGCCTCCCGCTGGCGCGCTCATGTCCGCAAAAGCCAGCCGAGAGACATTCCATTGCGGATTGACCGATGACCGACGCTGGCGCCCCTCCACCTCCTGATCGCGCCGGCCCGGCCGGCAACGCGCCTTATCGGGTGCTGGCGCGGAAATACCGCCCCTCAAGCTTCGACGATCTGATCGGCCAGGAGGCCGTGGTCCGCACCGTCTCCAATGCCTTCGAGACCGGGCGGATTCCGCAGGCCTGGATCCTCACCGGCGTCCGCGGTGTCGGCAAGACCACCACTGCGCGCATCCTTGCCCGTGCACTCAACTACGAGATGCCGGATGGCTCGGTGAAAGGCCCGACCATCCACATGCCGACGCTAGGCGTGCATTGCCAGGCGATCATGGAAAGCCGGCACATGGACGTGCTGGAGATGGACGCCGCCTCGCATACCGGCGTCGACGACGTCCGTCAGATCAATGACAGCGTGCGCTACGCGCCGGCCAGTGCCCGCTACAAAGTCTACATCATCGACGAAGTCCACATGCTGTCGACGGCGGCGTTCAACGCCTTCCTGAAGACGCTGGAGGAGCCGCCGGAACACGCCAAATTCGTGTTCGCGACGACCGAGATCCGCAAGGTCCCGGTCACGGTGCTGTCGCGCTGCCAGCGCTTCGACCTGCGCCGTGTCGAGGCCGACGTGCTGATGAAGCACCTCGCCAACATTGCCGCCAAGGAAAATGTCGAGATCGAGCCCGAGGCACTCGGCATCATCGCGCGCGCGGCCGAAGGCTCGGTGCGCGATTCGCTGTCGCTGCTCGACCAGGCGATCGCGCATGCGGCCGGCGCCGTGAAGGCGGACGCGGTCAGGCAGATGCTGGGCCTTGCGGACCGCACCCGCGTCATCGATCTCTTCGAGTCGCTGGCGCGCGGCGATATCGCCGCTGCGTTCAAGGAGTTCCGCGATCAGTACGACGTCGGCGCCGATCCGATCGTCGTGCTCTCCGACCTCGCCGAGTTCGTCAATTTCGTCACTCGCGTGAAAATCATTCCGGCGACCGCCGACAACGTCGCCTATGGCGAGACCGAGCGCGTGCGTGCGAAGGACTTCGCCTCCAAGATCTCGATGCGCGTGCTGTCGCGGATGTGGCAGATGCTGCTCAAGGGCATCACCGAGGTGCAGGGCGCGACGCGTCCGGCTGCTGCTGCCGAGATGGTGCTGGTGCGCATCGCCTATGTCGCCGATTTGCCGACGCCGGACGAAGCGATCCGGATGCTGGAGCAGAACGGCGGCGGCTCGCAGATTGTGAGCGGCAGTGCCGCGCGCAGCAGCGCGCCGGCTGCGCCGACGGCCTCCGCCGCGCCCGCCCCGCCAGCCGCGCCGGTTCGCATGCCGATGTCATCGCCATCAACGTTCGGCGGCGGGGCCCGGCCGCAGATGGCGGCGCCCGCGCCGGATCCGCAAGGCGCAACACCTCAGCTGCGTGTCACCAGCTTCACCCAGCTCGTCGCACTCGCGGGTCAGAAGCGCGACCTCATGACCAAGAGCGCGCTCGAAGGCGACATGCGCCTCGTTCGTTTCGAGGAAGGCCGACTGGAGGTCGCGCTCGAGCCGAACGCCTCCAAGACCATGATCTCCGAGCTCGCGCGCAAGTTCGAGCTGTGGACCGGTCGGCGCTGGACCATCATTGTTTCCAATGAGCAAGGCCAGGCGACGCTGCGTTCGGTGAGCCAGGCCGCCAAGCAGGAACATGCGCGCAATGCCGAGGCTGACCCGCGCGTGCAGGAGGTGCTGTCGCGCTTCCCCGGTACCAAGGTCGTCGAGGTCCGCAGGCTTGCCCCCGAGGCGCCGGAATCCAATGATAACGCCGACTACGGCTCTGACGATCTGCCCGACGGTTCCGACGCCGACGATCTCTGAGCCAATCTTTGAGGACGAAAACCCATGGCTGATTTTCTCGGCATGATGAAGCAGGCGGCGCAGCTGCAATCCAAGATGCAGGAGATGCAGGAGCAGCTCGGCAATGTGGAGGTCGAGGGCATTTCCGGCGGCGGTCTCGTCGCCGTGCGCATGACCGCCAAGATGGACGTCAAGGGCGTCAAGATCGATCCCTCGCTGATGAAGGCGGAAGAACGCGAGGTTCTGGAAGATCTGCTCGTGACTGCCCTCAGTGATGCTCGCCGCAAGGCGGAGGCCGCGATGCAGGAGAAGATGCAGTCGCTGACCGGCGGGCTCGGCCTGCCGCCGGGGCTGTTCGGCCAGTAACATGGGCGCGGTTGCAGGTCCTGAAATCGAGCGGCTGGTTCAGCTTCTCGCACGGCTGCCGGGTTTGGGTCCGCGCTCCGCGCGGCGCGCGGCGCTGCATCTGATCAAGAAGCGCGAAGCGCTGATGATGCCGCTGTCGTCGGCCTTGCAGGTTGCGCTGGACAAGGTCCAGGTCTGCAAGACCTGCGGCAATATCGACACGCAAAATCCCTGCACGGTCTGCACCGATCCGAAGCGCGATCCCGCCATCATCGTCGTCGTCGCCGATGTCGCCGATCTCTGGGCGCTGGAGCGTGCCAATGCGACGCAAGGGCGCTATCACGTGCTCGGCGCGACGCTGTCACCGCTCGATGGCGTCGGTCCGCAGGATCTCACCATCGACGCGCTGGTGGCGCGCGCGCATGCGGCCGAGGTGCACGAGATCATTCTGGCGCTGAATGCAACTGTCGACGGCCAGACCACCGCGCACTACATCACCGACCTGCTTCAGGACGCCAACGTCAAGGTCACCCGGCTGGCCCATGGGGTGCCCGTCGGCGGCGAGCTTGATTATCTCGATGAGGGCACGCTATCGGCCGCGATGCGGCAGCGGACCCTGTTCTAGCCACAGACCTACGGAACGGACGACATGACGAAACGATTCGCCACACGATCGGCTTTGGCCGCGACGATGCTGCTGCTCGTGACACCGGCCATCGGCGCCGCGCAGGAGGACGATGGTGCGCCGCCGCCCTCGAAGCCCGGCAAGCCGATCAGTGCCGGCGAGGTGCTGTCGGGCGAGCTCAACGCCATGAAGATTCGCGACGTCAAGAACGCCGGCAAGCGTGTTGCGATGTACCAGATCACCTCAGAGCCGCGCCGCCTGCCGGCGCCGAACGGGCTGTGCGATCTGGAGACCGGACCTGAGACGTTCCAGCTCGTCACCTCCAGCGACGCGCAGGCCTCGCAGCTGAAATCCTTCGTCGGCAAGGAGATCTCGGTGAAGGTGGATGAGGTCGCCTGCGCCAGCGATCCCGGCCAGATGAGTGAAGCCGTGGTGACGAAGTGGAGTTTGGTGAAGAAGTAAGGGCGGCGAGACGCTTTCGCCACGTTTTCGGTGTCATCGCCCGCGAGGGCGGGCGATCCAGTACGCCGCGGCTTCTCGGTCAATCACAACTGTCTCGGAGTACTGGATGCCCCGCCTTCGCGGGGCATGACAATGAGTGGTGATTATACCCTCACCGGCCCCAGCGCATCGAAATGTCCGCGCCTCTGTAGCCAGACCAGCAGCACCAGGCTCGGGATAGCCACCAGCACGCAGATCACGAAGAACAGCGGCCAGCCGGTTGCGGCAGCCACGAAGCCGGCGCCTGACGAGAGATAGGTTCGCCCCACCGCCGCGAGCGCGGTGAGCAGCGCATATTGCGTCGCCGTGTGCAGCGGGTTCTGGCAGAGCGCGGAGAGATAGGCGACGAAGATCACGGTGCCGATGGCGCTGGTGAAATTCTCGGCGCAGATGGCGAGCGCCAGCGCCCATTGACTGGTGCCGACCACAGCGAGCCAGGAGAAGGTGAGGTTGGCCAGCGCCTGCACCACGCCGCCGATGCAGAGCGAAGTTGCCAGCGAATAGCGTCGCGCAACGAAACCGCCGGCAAAGCCGCCGATCAGCGTCGCGGCGAGGCCGACGCCTTTCACGATCGCCGCATAGTCGTTGCGGGTGAAGCCGAGGTCGATCACGAACGGCGCCGTCATGGTGCCGGAGAATGCGTCGGTGAACTTGAACAGCACCACGAAGGCGAGCGCTGCGATCGCATCCTTGCGCGACAGGAACTCCGAGAAGGCACCGATCGCCGCATGCAGCACGCGCGTGAACGCGGTCTCTTCGTGCGTCGCGGCTTCGGCCCTTTCCGATTGCTCGGGCTCGGTGGCAACGAGCGCCGTGATCGTCCCGATCAGCACCATCGACGCCATCACTACATAGCCCCACATCCAGGCCGCGCTGCGGGTGATACCGGTGCTCTCGAAACCGGAGACGATGAACAGCGCCCCCGCGGTCGAGACCAGCATGCCGATGCGATAGGCCGCGACATAGGCCGCCATGCCGGCGGCCTGCTCGCTCTCGGGCAGGCTCTCGACGCGAAAGGCGTCGACCACGATGTCCTGCGTCGACGACGTCGTCGCCACCAGCAGCGCGCCGAGCGCGACGTAGAACGGCGAGCGTGCCGGATCGGTCATCGCCAGCAGCAGGATCGCGACGATCAGCAGTATCTGCGAAAACAGCAGCCAGCCGCGGCGCCGGCCGAAGGCTCGGGTGAACAGCGGCACATGCAACGCATCCACCAGCGGCGCCCACAGGAACTTCAGCGTATAGGGCGTGCCGACCAGCGCGAACAGCCCGATGGTCTTGAGGTCGACGCCGGCTTCGCGCATCCACACCAGCAGCGTCGAGCCCGATAGCGCCAGCGGTAGCCCTGAGGAGAAACCGAGGAACAGCACAATCAGCACCCGCGGTTGCAGATAAACAGCCAGGCTGTCGCGCCATGAGGTCGCGGGAGCATCGGTGCCGGCGGAGGAGGTCGCGTCGGGTGCGGTCATGTGGAGGTGTTAGCAGATTCTGGGCGAAAAAACTCCCACGGCAGTAGTGAGGCGGAAGTCCTCAACGCACCCTCAGTGTCATCGTCCGCGAAGGCGGACGATCCAGTAATCACCAGCGTTTCGGTTCAATCGCCACCGTCGCGGCGTACTCGATACCCGGCCTTCGCGCGGTATGACGCCATCATGGTGGCCCGGCTATAGCGGGATAAAGATCATCCCAATTCGGGTTGTCTTTCTCGATCAATCGGACCTTCCAGGCCCGATTCCATTTCTTGAGCCGCTTCTCTCGTTTGATCGCGTTCTCTGGATCGTCGAACTGCTCGAAATAGACGAGCCTTGCTACGTCGTACTTTTCCGTGAAGCTCTCGATGAGTTTTGACTTGTGCTCAGCCACGCGGCGGATGAGATCATTCGTTACGCCAATGTAGAGCGTGCCGCCGATCTTGCTGGCGAGAATGTAGACGTAGTAGGAGCGTGCGCCCATCTGCCGTCTCTCCTGTCTTCGTCCGCGAAGGCGGACGATCCAGTACCCACCAGCGTCTCGGTTCAATCGCAACCGACGCGGCGTACTGGATGCCCCGCCTTCGCGGGGCATGACAGTGTGCCGTAAATCTACTCCCCCGCCTGGAGCTTCCTCGGGAACAGCTCCGGCGTCCCTGTCGCCACCAGCCGCGGGCCTTCGGGCGCGTCCGTCTTGCTGAAATCCAGCTCCTCGATCCTTCCGGCCCGCTTCTCGATCTTGTCGGCGGAGATCAGGATCTGGCGGACGTCTTCGTTGGCATCGGCAAAGTGCTTCTGCAATTTAAGCACGCGGTCGCGCAGGCGGCCCAGATCGTCGCCGAGCTTGATCACCTCGGTCTGGATCTGGTCGGCGGCATCGCGCATGCGCGCGTCCTTCATGATCTGCTGCATGACCTGGATCGCAAGCATCAAGAGCGACGGCGACACCAGCACCACGCGGGCGCGATAGGCCTTCTGGATCACGTCGTCGAAACCGTCGTGGATCTCGGCGTAGACCGATTCCGACGGCACGAACATCAGCGCCATCTCCTGGGTCTCGCCGGTGACGAGGTATTTTTCCGCGATGTCGCTGACATGCTTCATCACGTCGCCGCGCAGCCGCTGCGTGGCGAGGCGCTTCTCCTCGTCCGTGCGGGCATCGTGCAGCGCGGTCATCGCCTCCAGCGGGAATTTCGCGTCGATGCAGAGCGGGCGCTGGTCGGGCAGGAACACCACGCAGTCGGGCCGTTTTCCGGTCGAGAGCGTGAACTGGAATTCGTAAGCACCCTTCGGCAGGCCGTCCTGGACGATCGCCTCCATCCGCGCCTGGCCAAACGCGCCGCGCGACTGCTTGTTGGCGAGCACGTCGCGCAGGGTGGTCACTTGCGTGGTGAGGTCGGTGAGGTTCTTGTGCGCGTTGTCGATGATACCGAGCCGCTCGTGCAGCGCGCGCAGGCTCTCCATGGTGTTGCGGGTGGAGTGTTCCATGGACTGGCCGACCCGATGGGTCACCGAATCCAGCCGTTCGTTGACCGCGCGCGCCATCTCGGCCTGGCGGCCGGCCAGCGCCTGGGTCATGGCGTCGGCGCGGCCGGCGGCCTCGCTCTGGGCGTGCAGGACCTGGCTGAGGCGCTCCTCGAGCTCGTCGGCCCGGATCGCGTGCGCCATCGCCAGTTCCGCCCCGCGCCGCCCGGAGCGCGCGATCACGACCGCAATGACGATCAGTAGGATGAGAACCAGCGCGCCGAAGCCGATCAGCGCATCGATTCCGCGCACCGGCCAGTCGCCCAGCATGAAAATGATCTCGTTCATGCTGCCCTTCTATCCGATTCGCCAGGGTGCACGAACGAATAGCGAACATTTATAGTTAATCCATCCCTAATTTTTATGGTTAACGAAACCCGAAGTTTTATGGTTAGCGGACCGTTAACGCGTTCCCGGCCGCATTGACCGCTTGTCGCGCGCAGCTTAAATCGCCCGCCATGGCCCTCAGAGAAATCATCATCCTGCCCGACAAGCAGCTGCGCCTCGTCTCCAAGCCGATCGAGAAGGTCACGCCGGAGATCCGCAGGCTAGCCGACGACATGTTCGAAACCATGTACGACGCGCCCGGCATTGGCCTCGCCGCGATCCAGATCGCGCAGCCGCTGCGGCTGATCACCATGGACCTCGCCAAGCCCAACCAGGACGGCGAGACCAAGCCGGAGCCGCGCGTCTTCATCAATCCGGAGATCCTCGCCTCCTCCGAGGAGCTGTCCACTTACGAGGAAGGCTGCCTGTCGATCCCCGAATATTACGAGGAGGTCGAACGCCCGGCGAAGGTGCGCGTGCGCTTCATCGATCTCGACGGCAAGGTGCATGAAGAGGACGCCGAAGGCCTCTACGCCACCTGCATCCAGCACGAGATCGACCATCTCAACGGCGTGCTGTTCGTCGACTATCTGTCGAAGCTCAAGCGCGACCGCGTCATCAAGAAGTTCGAGAAAGCCGCCAAGCGCGCGGAGTAAGGTCCGATGCCCCTCCGCCTGATCTTCATGGGCACGCCCGATTTCTCCGTGCCGACGCTGCTTGAGCTCGTCGCGCATGGCCACGAGATCGTGGCCGTCTACACCCGCGCGCCGAAGCCGGGCGGGCGGCGCGGGCTGCAATTGCAGCCGACGCCCGTGGAAGAGGCTGCGCGAAAGCTCGGCGTGCCGGTGCTGACGCCGAAGACGCTGAAGACGCCGGAGGCGCTGGAGGAGTTTCGCGCGTTCGATGCCGATGCCGCCGTCGTCGTCGCCTATGGGATGATCCTGCCGCAGGCGATCCTCGATGCGCCAAAGCTCGGCTGTTACAACCTTCACGCCTCTCTGCTGCCGCGCTGGCGCGGTGCAGCGCCGATCAACCGCGCGATCATGGCAGGCGATGCCGAGAGCGGCGTCATGGTGATGAAGATGGATGTCGGCCTCGATACCGGCGACGTCGCCATGGCCGAGCGTCTGCCGATATCAGACAACATGACCGCGGTCGATCTGCATGATCGCCTCTCCCGCCTCGGCGCCGATCTGATGGTGCGCGCGATGGCGGCGCTCGACCGCGGCGGGCTCCAGCTCAAGAAGCAGAGCGAGGAAGGCGTCACCTACGCCGCCAAGATCGACAAGGCCGAGGCGCGGATCGACTGGAGCAAGCCCGCACACGCGGTGTTACGCCACATCCACGGCCTGTCGCCGTTTCCCGGTGCCTGGGCCGAGCTTGCCGACGTCAGCGAGAACGCGCGCGTGAAAATCCTGCGTTGCGAGCTTGCCAAAGGCTCCGGCGCGCCGGGTGCGGTGCTCGACGATCAACTCACCATTGCCTGCGGCGAGGGCGCAATTCGCATCCTCGAGCTGCAGCGCGAAGGCAAGGCGCGGATGCCAGCGGCGGACTTCTTGCGCGGCGTGAAGGTCGAGCCGCCGATGCGGCTCGCCTGATGCCCCGCTACAAGCTCACCATCGAATATGACGGCGCGCCGTTCTTTGGGTGGCAGATCCAGGATACGCTGCCCTCGGTGCAGGGCGCGCTGGAAGCGGCGGTGAAGGCGATGACCGGCGCCGATTTGCGCGTGCATGGGGCCGGCCGCACCGATGCCGGTGTGCACGCGCGCGGCCAGGTCGCGCATGTCGATGTCGAGAAACAGTTTCCGCCGGGCCGTTTTCGCGACGGGTTGAATGCGCATCTGCGCCCGCATCCGATCGCGGTGCTCGAGGCCGAGATCGTGGCTGATACGTTCGAGGCACGCTTCTCGGCCATCAAGCGCCACTATCGCTACCGCGTCATCAACACCCGCGCCAATCTCGCGCTCGATGTCGGCCATGCCTGGCGCGTGCCGCGCCGGCTCGACGCCGACGCCATGCATGCGGCAGCCCAGCGCCTGCTCGGCAAGCACGATTTCACGACGTTTCGCGATACCGAGTGCCAGGCCAAATCGCCGGAGAAAACGCTCGACCAGCTCGACGTCACGCGCGACGGCCGTGAGATCATCATCGTCACCTCGGCGCGCTCGTTCCTGCACAGCCAGGTGCGTTCGATGGTCGGTTCGCTGGTCTGGGTCGGCGAAGGCCGCTGGACCGCCGACGATCTTTCCGCAGCGCTAGAGGCCCGCAACCGTGCCGCCTGCGGCATCGTCGCGCCGCCGGAGGGGCTGTATCTGATGAAGGTGGATTATTAGGCTAGGCGAAATACCGCGTCAAAATCCCGCGATAGACCTTCGTCAGCTTCTCCAGATCCACCACCGGCACGCGCTCGTTGACCTGGTGCATGGTCTGCCCGACCAGGCCGAATTCGATCACTGGGCAATAGCTCGAGATGAAGCGCGCGTCCGAGGTGCCGCCTGAGGTCGACAGCTCCGGCTTGCGGCCCGTCACCTCTTCGATTGCCGAGACGGCGAGATCGGTGAACGGGCCCGGCTTGGTCACGAACACATTCGAGTTCGACGGCTCCCAGACGATGCGGGCCTTGATGCGGTTGCCGCAGGCCTTTGTCAGCCGCGTCTCGACCAGCTCGCGCAAGGATGCCTGCGTGTGGTTGTCGTTGTAGCGGATGTTGAACTTGGCGCGGGCCTCGCCGGGGATGACGTTGAAGGCCTTGTTGCCGACGTCGACCGAGACGAATTCGAGATTGGAGGCCTGGAATTGCGCGCTGCCATGATCGAGCGGCTCGTCGCTGATGGCGACGATCAGCCGCGAAATATCGGGCACCGGATTGGAGGCGCGATGCGGATAGGCGACGTGGCCCTGCACGCCGTCGACGACGAGCGTGCCGGATTGCGAGCCGCGGCGGCCGACCTTGATGGTATCGCCGAGCGTCTCGACATTGGAGGGCTCGCCGAGCACGCAATGATCGAACTTCTCCCCGCGCTCCGCCGCCCATTTGAGCAGCTTGATGGTGCCGTTGATGGAGACGTCTTCCTCGTCGCCGGTGATCAGGAACGAGATCGAACCTTTTCCGTCGGAGCGCGCCTTGCCGCTGTTGGCGGCGAGATGCTCCAGCACCGCTGCGACCGAGCAGGCGATGCCGCCCTTCATGTCGACCGCGCCGCGACCGTGCAGGAAACCGTCCTTCACCTCGCCGGAGAACGCGCCGACGCTCCAGGCGCTCTCGTCGCCGGGCGGCACCACGTCGGTGTGGCCGGCGAAGGTAATGTGCGGGCCTTCAGTGCCGATCCGCGCATAGAGATTGTCGACGTCGGCGGTGCCGTCCTCGCTGAACGTCACGCGGTGGCAGGTGAAGCCGGCTGCGTTCAGTGCCTTCTCAAGCACGCCAAGCGCGCCGGCGTCTTCAGGGGTTACCGAGGGGCAGCGGATGAGGTCGCGGGCAATGGAGAGAGCATCGGTCATGAGCCCCGCTTAACATGCATGCCGCCGGGTGGGCTAGCGCTGGGAGGCACGAATTCGAGCTCGCGGCTCTGGTCCTAGCTTTTCGCAGGGGAGGCGGAATCGTCAGCGGCCTCAGCCTCCGGGTCCGGACCGAACCTGTTGGGCCCGATGGTGCCGCGCAGAAAGCCGGTCTCGACAAAGACGCAGAGCGTGAGGAGGGCGCTCGCCAATGCGAGCGGCAGCACCCAGTAGCTGTCCGGAAGTCGCTCCTCGAACTGCTTGTAGAGGCCCGGCAGCACGAAATACGCGAGCAGCCACCACGCGCTCTTGTCGCGGTCGTGCAGGCGCTTCACCACGATCGCGAGATAGATCCAGAGCAACAGTCCGGTCGCGACCAGCTTGAGCAGCAGCAGCGGCAGATGGTCCAGCAGCGACCATCGATAGGCTGTGGGATCGACGATCTTGAAAATGTCGTCGGCATCCAGGCTGAACGATGCAATCTTGCCGCTGAAGGCGACCATGATGCCCGCGCAGAGGAAGAGCAGCAGGATCATGCCGCAAAAGACAAAGATCAGGCTGCACCAGAAGCCGGCGCGGCCAGTGCGGCCGTCGAAGCGGAAGAGGTACCAGGTCCAGTCCATGCGAGAGGCTCCGGGCGGGAGGAGCCGCCCGGAAATTGGTCGCGATGGAGGGGGAGGGGGTTCGATCGCTCCTCGGCGTTGTCCCGGCCTTCGCCGGGACGAAAATGGAGAGGCGGTGTGCGTCGATCAATCCCGCAGCAGCTCGTTGATGCTGGTCTTCGAGCGCGTACGCTCGTCGACGCGCTTGACGATCACGGCGCAGGCCGTGCTCGGGCCGATCTGGCCGTTCTTCATCGGCTTGCCGGGCAGCGCGCCGGGCACCACGACGGAATACTCAGGCACCTCGCCCATGAAGATCTCGCCGGTCTCGCGATCGACGATCTTGGTCGAGGCGCCCAGGAACACGCCCATCGACAGCACCGCGCCCTTGCGCACGATCACGCCCTCGGCGACCTCGCTGCGCGCGCCGATGAAGCAATCGTCCTCGATGATCACAGGCTCGGCCTGCAGCGGCTCGAGCACGCCGCCGATGCCGGCGCCGCCGGAGATGTGCACGCGCTTGCCGATCTGCGCGCAGGAGCCGACGGTGGCCCAGGTGTCGACCATGGTGCTCTCATCGACGTAAGCACCGAGATTGACGAAGGAGGGCATCAGTACGACGTTCTTGGCGATGAAGGCCGAGCGGCGCACCACGGCGCCCGGCACCGCGCGAAAGCCGGCATCGCGAAAACGGTTCGGGCCCCAGCCTTCGAACTTCGAGGGCACTTTGTCCCACCAGTTGGCCTGGCCCGGGCCGCCGGGAATGACGTCCATGTCGTTGAGGCGGAAGGAGAGCAGCACGGCCTTCTTCAGCCACTGGTTGACCTTCCACTTGCCGTCGGCCCCGCGTTCGGCAACGCGCGCCTCGCCCTTGTCCAAGGTCTCCAGTGCCTGGTTCACGGCCTCGCGGACTTCACCCTTGGTCGAGGTCGAGATGCCGTCGCGCGCCTCGAAAGCGCTGTTGATGGTGGATTCCAGGGCGGACAGGGACATCGGGATTTCCTCAGAGGCAGACGGGGATTTTGATGGATTGGGAGGCTTTTTCGGGATTTGGAGAGGTGGAGTCAAGCTTGGTTCGCTGTCATCACCCGCGAAAGCGGGTGATCCAGTACGCCGGGCAGTCGTGATAAATCGGGATGGCGGTGATTACTGGATACCCCGCCTTCGCGGGGTATGACGGCTACTTGGTATGGGACAGCTTGCCCAAAAAACCCGCCAGGTCATCCGTGACGTGATCGACATGATCCGCATCGCGGCCCTCCAGTTCCCAATCCTCGCGCACCACGTCCTTGGTGCCGTCAGGCACCACCAGCACCGTGGTCATGCCGAGCTGATGCGGGACGGTGAGGTTGCGGGCGAGGTCCTCGAACATGGCCGATTTGGTCGGATCGACCGCGTGCAGATCGAGGAATTTCCGATAGGTCTGTGCTGCCGGTTTCGGCTCGAACTCGGCGGCGATGATGTCGAACACGCCGTCGAAATGCGTGGCAAGGCCGAGCCGCGCCAGCACCGCATCGACATGGTCGACCGACCCGTTGGTCAGGATCAGTTTCCGTCCCGGCAGCTTTGCGATCGCCGCGCCCAGCTGTGGGTTCGGCTCCAGCGGCGAATGGTCGATCTTGTGCACGTAAGCCAGATAATCGTCGGCGCGCACGCCATGCAGGGTCATCATGCCGCGCATGGTGGTGCCGAAGCGTCGGTAATAATCCTTCTGGATATTGCGCGCTTCCTCCGGGCCGACATTCAGCCAGTTGCAGACGAACTCGCCGATCCGCGCGTCGACCTGCTGCCACAGATTGACGTGATGCGGGTAGAGCGTGTTGTCGAGGTCGAACACCCAGGTGTCGACATGGCTGAAGTCGCGGGGTTGGGTCATTTCAACTCTCTATCCGGTAAGTGCAAGCGCTGCTCCACTCTCCGCCGTCGCCGGGCCGACACCGGTGTTTGTGGTCGCCACCATCACGGCACCGCAAACCGCAGCGTCCTGCCGCCACTGCTCATGTCCACCACGCCAAACCCCGTCGCCGCAAACCCGCGCGCGCCGCAATCGGTCTGCTCGTTGGTTTCGAACTTGGTCTCGCGGGTGCAGAGCTGCTTGTCGCCGCCCCAGTTCAGTGGCTTGTCCTTCAGCTTGATAGCACGGTTGTCGCTATCCACGGCTTCCGCGAAGCTGAAGATCTGCTTGGGCTGGCCGGTCACGTCAGGGTGCAGGCAGGTCTTGGGATCGATGCGATACCAGCCGCGGCTGGTCACGGACTTGCCGTCGTCGGTCGCGATTGCAGCCATCACCTTGTGCGGGGTGTCGTTGCACCAGGTGAGGCCGCTGGTGGACGGCGTCTGCGCCGCATCGACCATGGTCTTGAAGAAGTTTGGCGAGGAGACCAATTCGGACGACAGCCCGCGGCTCTTCAGAAACGCAGCGAGGGCGGCTTGCGTCTTCGGCCCGTCGACGCCGTCGATGGCACCGATGTCGTAGCCTGCGATCACCAGGAGGCGCTGGATGCCGGCAAGCCGCGCCTGCTCGTCGTCATATTCGGAATCCTCAGCGAGATAGGCGACGAGATTGCCGTCGTCGGCCTGCGTTGGCGTCACTTGCGTGAACGCCGCCTGCGTCTGGCCGCTGCGGCATTGCCGCGCAGCGGCGATGACGAAATTGTCCTGCGCCACGCACAGCATGTCATTGCCGTTCTGCGGGATCGGCGAGGCGCCGTAAACGCCGAGCGCGCGGGCGTTGAGCAGGATGCGGTCGGCAGTGAGCGTGCCCTGCACCACCACACGGCAGGTGGCGGGATCGATCCTGAACCAGCCGCGCGTCGCCGTCGCCGCCTTGTCGTCGATGCCGATCGCGGCCTCGACGACATAGGACATGCGGTTGCAGATCTTCAGATCGGCGAAAGCAGGCGCGGAGGAGAAGAACAACGAGACGGCGGCGGCCGGCAATGTCATCAGGAAGCGGGTGAAGGGGGAGCGGTGGCGCAGCGTCAGTCCCGTCATTCCGGGGCGATGCGAAGCATCGAACCCGGAATCTCGAGATTCCGGGTTCGCCCTTCGGGCGCCCCGGAATGACTGCTCCAGTTCTTTCCTCACTTGTGGATCAGCGTTCCCGTGCCCTGGTTGGTAAAGAGTTCGAGCAGCACGGCATGCTGCATCTTGCCGTCGATGATGACGACGCCCTCGACGCCTTGCTCGAGCGCGTAGATGCAGGTCTCGACCTTCGGGATCATGCCGCCGGAAATGGTGCCGTCGGCGATCAGTTTTCGCGCGTCCTTCACCGAGAGCTGCGGAATCAGCTTCTTCGACTTGTCGAGCACGCCGGGCACGTCGGTGAGCAGCAGCAGGCGTTTTGCTTTTAGCGCGCCGGCGACAGCGCCCGCAAAGGTGTCGGCGTTGACGTTCAGTGTCTGGCCTTCCTTGGAGGTCGCCAGCGGCGCCAGCACCGGGATCAGCTCGTAACCGATCAACTGGTTGAGCAGAGTCAGGTCGACCTTTTCAGGGTCGCCGACGAAGCCGAGATCGATCGCCTTCTCGATGTTCGAGCCCGGATCGATGATGGTGCGCGTCGTCTTCGACGCCTTCACCATGTTGCCGTCCTTGCCTGAGAGGCCCACGGCCTTGCCGCCGGCTTCGTTGATGTAGCCGACGATCTGCTTGTTGACGGAGCCCGCGAGCACCATCTCGACGATCTCGATGGTGGCAGCGTCAGTGATGCGCAGGCCGGCTGCGAATTCCGAGACGATGCCGAGGCGCTTGAGCATGGTCGCGATCTGCGGCCCGCCGCCATGCACCACGACAGGATTGATCGCGGTCTGTTCGAGCAGCACGATGTCGCGGGCAAAATTCTTCGCGGTCTCCTCGTCGCCCATGGCGTGGCCGCCATATTTGATGACGATGGTTTCCTCGTCGTACTGCTGCATATGCGGCAGCGCTTCGGACAGGATGCGGGCCTGGTCGAGCGGGGAGATTTCGGTCATGAGGCGGATCTCGCTGGCGGGACTAACGCGGCCTGCGTTCTATCTGATTGGCGGGCGAGGCGCAAAGTGGCGTTCTTCCCCTCTCCCACAAGGGGAGAAGGAAGAAGAGGTCACTCTTTTCCCGCCATCACGGCCGCCAGCGTCACCGCCAGCCAGCTCAAAATCATTGTCGTTCCACCCGTCGGTGCGGCCATCGGAAACAGTGAATGGCCGGCATATTGCCGCAAGGTGAGGTCGCCCGCGAACAACACCGCGCCGATCACGAAACCGAATGCTGCGATCAGGCCAATTCCGCCGTGCAGAAGGCCGCGCGCGAGCAAGGCGACCGCTGCCAATATGGCAGTTGCATGAAACAGCAGCATGGCGCTGGCAGAGGCAAGCCGGCTGGCGTCGCTGCCGTGGGCGGCGGCCGCGGCCAGCGCGACGCCGGCGGCGCCCATCAGGCCGGCAAGGGCAATCAGCAGGCGGGGCATCACTTGGTCCGCTCTTCCAGCAGTTTCGCCATGGCAGCACGCAATTCAGCCATGCCCGAGGCGTTGCGCGACGAGGTCGCGATCACGTTCGGGAACGCGGCCGGATGCTTGGCAAGGGCGGCTTCCGTCTCGGCGATGCGCGATTGCAGCTCAGAGGCCTTCACCTGGTCGGCTTTGGTCAGCACGACCTGGTAACTGACGGCGGAGCGGTCCAGCGTCTTGAGCACTTCGAGATCGACATCCTTCAAGCCGTGCCGCGCGTCGATCAGCACATAGACGCGCGCGAGCGAGGCCCGCCCCAGCAGGAACGTGTGGATCAGCTCGGTCCAGGATGCGACCTGGCTCTTCGGCGCCTTGGCGTAGCCATAGCCGGGCATATCGACGAGCCGCAGGTCGCTCTTCCCGGGGACCTCGAAGAAGATCAGCTCCTGGGTGCGGCCCGGCGTATGCGAGGTGCGCGCCAGCGCGTTGCGCCCCGTGAGCGCGTTGATCAGGCTCGACTTGCCGACATTGGAGCGCCCGGCAAAGGCGATCTCCAGCCCCGCCATCGGCGGCAGCGTCTGGATCGAGGGCGACGCCCAGATGAACTGCCAGTCGCGCGCGAACAGCTTTCGCCCGGCCTCGATCAGCTTCGCATCTTTGTCGTCGGTCATGCGAAGCTCTTTGTTGCACCGTCATTCCGGGATGGTCGGAAGGACCAGACCACAGGTGCGCAATTTTGCGCACCGGGGCATCTCGAGATTCCGGGTTCGATGCCTCGCATCGCCCCGGAATGACAGAGGGGGAAGGCTACGTCGCCTCAGTCGTCACTTTTTTTTTGAACACGTTTCTGATGTTGTCGAACAACTCCACCTTCACGCCGTTGCGGCGCATGATGAAGCTCTGCTGGAGCACCGAAAGCGTGTTGTTCCAGGCCCAGTAGATCACGAGACCCGCGGGGAAGCCCGCCAGCATGAAGGTGAAGATCAGCGGCATCCAGTTGAAGATGATCTGCTGCGTCGGATCCGGCGGCGTCGGGTTCAGCTTCATCTGGAACCACATCGTGATGCCCATGATGAGCGGCCAGATGCCGAGATGCAGATAGTGTCCGAACAGGGGAAGGGTGGTCGGATCGAACGGGATCAGGCCGAACAGCGTGAAGATATTGGTCGGATCCGGCGACGAGAGATCCTTGATCCAGCCGAAGAACGGCGCGTGCCGCATTTCGATGGTGACGAACAGCACCTTGTACAGCGAGAAGAACACCGGGATCTGGATCACCACGGGAAGACAGCCGGCGACCGGATTGATCTTCTCCTTGCGGTAGATCTCCATCATCTCCTGCTGCTGCTTCACCTTGTCGTCGGGATAGCGCTCCTTCAGCGCCTGAAGCTGCGGCTGGATCGACTTCATCTTCGCCATCGAGGCGTAGGACTTGTTCGCCAGCGGGAAGAACAACAGCTTCACGATCACGGTCACGAGCAGGATCGAGATGCCGAAATTGCCGAAGAACCGGTAGAAGAAGTCGAGGCCGAGGAACATCGGCTTGGTGATGAAGTAGAACCAGCCCCAATCGATCAACAGATCGAAATGGTTGAGGCCGAGTGCCTTGTTGTAGCCGCCGAGCCCGGCGAACGGGAACACGCCGACCACGCCGGCTTCCTTGGCGCCGGCGAACAGCCGCGCATTCGCGGTCGCAGTGCCGCCGATCGCGACGGTGACGGGGTCGAGCAGATAGTCGGTCTGGTAGGTGTGGACGTTGCCGTTGAGGTTCGAGGAGAACCGCGCCTGTAGCTGCGCACTGGTGTCGGGCAGCAGCGCCGAAGCCCAGTATTTGTCGGTCATACCGAGCCAGCCATTGGTGGCCTTGAAGCTCACCGACTTGGCTTCGTCGATCTTCTTGTAGGCATATTCCTGCAAGCCATCGAGATAGCCGATTAGACCTTCATGCAGGATGTAATAGCCGGAGACCTGCGGCGTGCCGTGGCGCGAGATCAGCGCGAACGGATACAGCGTGACAGGCGCGTTGCCGACATTGCTCACGTCGTCCTTGATGGTGAAGAGATAGTGGTCGTCGACCGAGATGGTGCGGCGGAAGGTGAGACCTTCGCCATTGTCCCATTTCAGCACCACGGGCGTGGCCGGCGTCAGGCTGCCGCTGCCGTCCTGCTGCCAGACGGTCTGGGCATCAGGCATCTTCGACGTCACGCCCGTCGCCGCCACCCAGCCGAACTCGGCGTAATAGGGCTCTGCGGTGCCGGAGGGCGAATAGAGGATGATCGGCGGCGATTTCGGGTCGACGGTCTCGCGGAATTGCAGCAGCGCGAGGTCGTCGATGCGGCCGCCCTTCAGCGAGATGCTGCCGGCGAGGCGCGGGGTGTCGATCTTGACGCGCGGCGAGGCCGCAATGGCGGCGTCGCGGCTGACGGTCGGCTGGGCCTGCTGGTTCGCGCCCGGCGCGGTGGTCGGCGTCGTGCTGCCCGCCTGCGGCGTGGCGCCCGGCGTCGCGGAGGCCGTCGGCTGCGGATTGGCCTTCTGCAGCTCGGTCTGCGCCTGCTGCTGGGCGCGCTGCTTCTCCATCGCCGGCACGTTGTAGAAGTACTGCCAGGCGATCAGCACCAGGCCGGACAGAATGACGGCGAGGATGGTATTGCGATTGTCAGTCATCACTATGGTCTCGTCATCAATCCGGTTTGCGGCTGGCGGCGGGGCTGGGCTTGGCCCCGCGTCCCCTGTGAGATTCCTTGGCCGTATGCCGCGCGGGCTTCGTGAACGCTATGCGCAGATCGTCGAGCATGGTCGTGAAGTCGCGCGAGAGCGCGTCTCTGCGGCCGACCAGCACGTAATCATGATGGGGTTGCATCGATACCGGATCGAGCCGCTTCACCAATTCGCGAAGCCGGCGCCGGATGCGATTGCGTTCGGGGGCGTTGCCGTTCTTTTTGGTAACGGTGAAGCCGATCCGGACAGGACCGAGGTCGTCGCGACCAAGACTTCGGCGGTCAAGGCTTTGCAGGACGAACGCGGGACTGTTCACCCGCGCGCCATTGGCAACGGCGAGGAAATCCGCTCGCTGCCTCAGCCGATCCATAATGAAATCCCGGAAAAGGGGGTCCGGCTCAGGCGCTCAGACGCTTGCGGCCGCGGGCGCGGCGGGCGGCAAGAACCTTGCGGCCGCCGGCAGTGGCGAGACGAGCACGGAAACCGTGACGGCGCTTGCGCACCAGTTTGCTGGGTTGATAAGTCCGCTTCACGGGTTTTTCTCCGCTGACCGGGCAATTTGCCTGTAGAATTGATGATAAAGTCCGGAAGATGCGGCTCAAAACGGGCCGTTTCCGGCCCCAGAAGAGCCGCTCCCGGTGTCGCACCGGGTCATCGCGGACAATTTGCGCGGCTTATAAGGTAGCGTCTTGTTTTCGTCAACGCCGCAGGACCGCACAGTTCCGGTGAATATCGCTGTTTCCTTGGGGTTTTTAACCCTTGAGGTGGCGGATGGCGATATCAGCGCCTACATCCCACCTCGGCAGATTAGCGATCTGTAATTTGACCGCCCCCAGGGGCGGTCGCATCTTCCATCAGCGAAGCTCTCTCAGAAGGCCAGCAGGGGCGAATTTCGTGGCAGCGACGGACCTTCAGCAGCCGACACAAGGCCTGGATCAAAATCTTGATCCGGATCTGGATCGGCCAGAGGACCAGCCGGATTCTCCGGCGACGCGGTCCCGTGGCCCGGGAGGGCTCGGCCTGTCAGGCAAGCTGCTGCTGCTGACCGTCCCGCTGGTGATGATCGCGGCCGTGCTGCTTTATGTGCCCGCGATCGCCAACTTCTGGGTCAATCGCCTCAACGATCGCGTCGCCGCCGCCAATACCGCGGCGCTGGTGCTCGACGCGGCGCCGCTCGGCATGGTGCCGGATTCGCTGTCGCGGGAAATCCTCAAAAGCATCAATGCGCGCGCCGTCGCGATCAAGATGGGCCAGCAGCGCCGGCTGCTTGCCAGCGACAATCTGCCCTCGGCGATCGAGCATGACGTCGATTTGCGCGACATGACCGTGTGGGAGGCGATCACCGGTTCGTTCCAGATGATGTTGGAGACCGGCAACCAGCCGATCCGCATCGTTGGTCCCGGTGTCGGCAACGCTCAGTTCGTCGAGATCGTCACCGACGAGCAGCCGCTGCGGCAGTCGATGTACCGCTTCTCCCGCAACGTCGTGGTGGTCGCGCTGATCATCGGCGTGTTGACCGCGGGCCTCGTCTATCTCGCCCTGCATTATCTCTTCGTGCGGCCGATGCGGCGGCTGACCGCGAGCCTGGTCGGTTTCCACGAGAATCCGGAAAGCTCGGCGCGGATCATCGTGCCGAGCCAGCGCAGCGACGAGATCGGCGTCGCCGAGCGCGAATTGTCCGACATGCAGCGCGACCTGATGTCGATGCTGCATCAGAAGAGCCGGCTCGCCGCGCTCGGCCTTGCCGTCTCCAAGATCAACCATGATCTGCGCAATCTCTTGGCCTCGGCACAGCTGCTGTCGGATCAGCTCGCCAGCGTGCCAGATCCCAGGGTGCAGCGCTTCGCGCCGAAGCTGGTGCGTTCGCTCGAGCGCGCCATCGCCTTCTGCCAGTCGACGCTCTCCTACGGCCGCGCCCAGGAGGCCGCGCCCGACCGCCGCATGATGCTGATCGAGCCTGTCGTGCTCGAGGTGCGAGAGACCGCGGGCCTTGCCAATGACGTTTCGATCGCCTGGGTCTCCGCGATCGAGCGCGGCCTTTCGGTCGATGCCGATCCCGACCAGCTGTTCCGCGTGCTGCTCAACCTCGTGCGCAACGCCGCGCAGGCGCTGGAGAGCCATGCCTCCGGCGACGGCGGCCCGCAGCAGATCCGGATCACGGGCAAACGCGAGGGCGCAGTCGCCATCCTGGAGGTCTCAGACACCGGCCCCGGCGTGCCCCAGAAGACCCGGGAGCATCTGTTCGAGGCGTTCCAGACCTCCGGCCGCCCCGGCGGCAGTGGGCTGGGCCTCGCCATCGCCGCCGAGCTGGTCCGCGCCCATGGCGGCGACATCCATCTGGTCGAAGGCACCATCGGCGCCACCTTCAGGATCGTCATCCCCGACCGCCCCGTGGAACTCCTCTCCATCCGCAACGAGCGGCAGCGGGCGTAGGTCGGCCAGCGGCCCTAGTCGCTCGTGATTCCGGGGCGGCGCTGCGCGCCGAACCCGGAATCCAGAGGTCTTGGCGCGAGATTCCGGGTTCTCGCGTCGCGAGCCCCGGAATGACGGTGGGGAGGCTGTCATCCCCCTGCAAAAATCTCCCCATCCCGGACCTTGCCAACGCCGGCAAGAGCGGTTAGTCAGAGCGCTCTTTCGCACCCCTTCCGGCGCTGTCCGGAGGCTGCGTGCGGGCTTAGGCTCGCACGTCCTGCGAAAAACGCGCCCGTAGCTCAGCTGGATAGAGCATCAGACTACGAATCTGAGGGTCGGACGTTCGAATCGTTCCGGGCGCGCCATTTCGCAATTTTCGCTTCCGACTACATACTGGATTGATGCCGTATCTCTGAGCAGGCGCGGGTTCGGCTTGTCACCCCGACGCCACAGGCAGCGAAATAAGCCGTGTCTCAACCGCGTAACGCTGTCGCAGCAATTGATCTTCCCCACGCGCTGCGATTGCATGGTTTCAATTTGAGATCAGGGGATTTCATGGGGCGGGGTTTGTTATCGCGGCTCACCGCGAATTCGCTCTCCCGGATGTCGTTGCCAACGACCGCCGCGGCGGATCGCGAATTAAGTGCACTGTCACCGTAATTCCGTAATTCCGTAATTCGAAGTGTTGAAGGCGAACGCGAGAAAGCTGCTGGGCCTATGACGAAGGAGAAGGTTTCGCGCAATCTCTTGATTGCGCGGCAAGTCGTGGCCGTTGCGACGGC
Organism: Bradyrhizobium zhengyangense; assembly: GCF_022012435.1. Taxonomy (GTDB): domain Bacteria; phylum Pseudomonadota; class Alphaproteobacteria; order Rhizobiales; family Xanthobacteraceae; genus Bradyrhizobium; species Bradyrhizobium zhengyangense. The sequence goes on along the minus strand of NZ_JAKLUA010000005.1, from coordinate 441,503 downwards.
CTTCTTTCTGCCGCTCTCCACCTCCGGCGAGGCGATCGCCGCATCGACCTTCATGGTGCTCGCGATCGCAACCCTCGACCTCCAGCGCTTCACCGCAACGGCACGTAGCCCGGCCGCATGGCTTCCGGCCGCGCTGTTCGCGTTGATCCTCATTGGCGTGACCTGGTCGAGCGAACCCCTCCCCGTCGCATTCAAATGGGTTGGCCCTTACGTCAAGCTGCTGCTCATTCCGATCGTGATGGCGACCGCCTTCAGCCGCAAGGATGGCATTCAGATCGCCTTCGGGTTTCTCGCCGCCTGCACGATCCTGCTGATACTGTCATGGGCTTCGGTGATCTGGCCAAGCGGACCATGGGGGTGGTTCAAGATGCAGGGCGTACCGGTCAAGGACAACGCCGTGCAGAGCGGCGAATTCGCGCTGTGCGCCTTTGGTCTCGCCTATGCGGGCCTGCTGCTTTGGGGTGAAAATCGCACGCGCGCCATCCTGGCCTTGTCACTTGCCGCGTTGTTCTTCACCAACGTCATGATCATCTTCGTCTCCAAGACCGGCATCCTGATGGCCACCGCGCTGCTCGCGTTGCTGCTGCTGGAAACCCAGGGGTGGCGACGCGGCCTACTGTTCGCCGTTCCGGCGGCGCTCGTCATCGTGATCGCGCTTTCGTTCTCTCCCTCCGCCCAACTCCGGTTCAAGCAATTCCTCGCCGGCGCAGAGCCTTTGCACGAGGACCACGATAATTTCTCGACCGTGGCGCGGCTCTATTTCTGGAAGCAGTCGAGACAACTCATTGCGAGCGCGCCCGTTCTCGGCCACGGCACCGGCAGCATCGCGGGGCTGTACCGGAACCTCGACCAGTCGAAGACGTTTGGCGACATTCCGGACCCGCACAATCAGTTTCTGCACACCACGTTGCAAACCGGCCTCGTCGGAGGCGCCCTCCTCATCGCAATGTGGGTGGCGCATCTCGCGCTGTTCTGGGGAAGCGGTCCACTCCGGGCGATGGGATTGGCGATCGTCGTCCAGAACGTCCTGGGGTCTCTGTTCAACAGCCATCTTTCAACCGTGACGCAGGGCACGCTCTACTGCCTCGGTGTCGGCCTGGTCGGCGCGTTGATCCTGGGCGCGCGGCTGCCCGTCTCCCCCGCGAAGCACGCCACCGATGGCGTCGTCACGAAATCCATCGGTGCAGCCAGCGCTTGAGGTGACGCCTCGAGAATTTCTGAAGCGTGAACTGGATCCGCAGCCGGGCCTGGCTGTGATTCTTGCACGCGAGCGAGCTTCTGAAGGCACCGTTGAGGCTGCCCTGCTCGGCCAGCGGCGGTTCGGGCCAGAGAATCGTAATACCCATCGCGGGGTCGCCGCGATTGAAGGCAATGTCGATCGGCTCGTGCATTGGGTGCCGGGCGATCCAATCGAGACGCGCGGCAGCCTCTGGCGCGCCCAGGACGTAAGCCTCCATGTTGCGGACGCGATTGCCGGCATAGACGCTCTGGTCTGGTTTTAACTGTGCGGCGGGCGTGTAGAAATTGGTGGCCGCACCAAGGTGAAGAATGTGCGGCCGGGGCCAGCGTTCGGCCTCCGCCAACACCCTCCGAAGGCGCGCGATGAAATCGGGGACAAGCTGCGCATCATCTTCGAAGATCACAGCGAGATCGTGCTGCTGCGCACATATCCGCTGCATTGCGACAATGTGTTTTAGCGCGCAGGATTTCTGCCGGATCGAGAGCGGAGCTCCCTTCGCAAAATAGAGCGCGTCGACCGCGGGTGTGATCTCGTCGACCTCAAAGTCCAAAATCCATTCGAATGGGATTCCAACACGGTCGAGCTCGCGCCGAATATGTCCGGCGCGCTCGGGCAACGACTTCGAATGAACAACATACGCAGGCAGCATGGAAATCCGAAGCGGCCTAAGCTGAAATAATTCCAGGTTATCAAATGATCCAATAACGGATCAACCATCGTGTTCGACCCCGCTAGAACGTCCATGACCCCAGGCGGTGCCGAGTCACTGAGCTTGCGCTACCCGGCTACGGCAGATCATCGCGGAGATCTCGTCGATAGGACGGATCTGAATCTCAAAACCACATCATTCGGAAGGCTTTGCCCCGGCCAGGACGCTAGAATGTTCAGAATGGCTTTTTGCGCCATTGCATTGATTTTCGCGCCCACGGCCGAGCGCACGTTATTGCGGTGCTATTGTGCTGCCGCACGTCCGCTCCTGGGAATTCCAGCCTTGCTTCTGGCGTCGTGAGTCGGATTCCCGCCGCCGTCGCCTGCGAAAGGACAATGTCCCCCGCCCGGCAGGGTCTGTTAGACAGCGCGCTCACCAAGTAAGAAGCGGCCAGCAGGAAACAATCGGCGTTGACCGGAGGGTGCGTGCAACTGCTTCCCGAGGCAGGACGACCAGTCGCCCTTGCTGCGGCTTGATCACAAGAACAGGTTCGAGCTTGACTGAAGCGAGCCACGAGGTGGAGCGTCGTATGATGGGAGTGAAGGTCCGGAATGGTCTGCGGTCGCTCGGCGCCGTCGCGATCGTGACGATCGTGACCCTGGCCCTGCTCGAAATCGCTCTTCGCGTGGCCGATTTCCGCGAGTTGCGGGACGGCGTCAGCGAGCGCTCGCTGAGCTACCGATACGATGCCGAACTCGGTTGGATGCCGGTCCCCGGCCTGAGCGCGGACGTGACCAACGCCCGCACGGTCCACGTCAAGCACAACAGCCTCGGCCTGCGCGACGACGAGTTCGTGCTCGACGGCAAGCCGACCATCATGTTCCTCGGCGATTCCTTCGTGTGGGGCCTGGATGCCGAGGCGGACGAGCGGTTCACCGAGTTGCTGAAGCCACGCATCGCGAACGACAAGATTCTTGCCGCAGGCGTGTCCGGCTTCGGCACGGACCAGGAATATCTGCTGCTGCAGAAGCTATGGCCGAAGGTCAAGCCGGCAGTCGTCGTCCTGATCGTCTGCACAGGCAACGATCGCGACGACAACAGCACGAACATCGTCTACGAGGGCTACCAAAAGCCCTATTTCGTGACGACGGCGGACGGCTCGCTCGCATTGCGGGGGCAGCCGGTCCCCAAGTCCCGCCTGCAGGCCATCAAGGAGGATTGGTGGGTTCGCAATTCCTGGCTGGTCCGGCTTGCGAATGCCGTCTATCTGAAGTTTCGGCATCCGAAGATCACCGTGCCCGATCCGACGGATCGGCTGGTCGACATGATCCGCGACTATGTCGAATCGCACGGGGCCAAATTCCTCGTCGGCATGCAGACCACGGACGCTGACCTCGTCCATCATCTGGAAGCCGTGCACGTCCCGTTCGTGACCTTCGACGGGGCCGGGGCTTATCCGGGCCTGGGCATAGGCGGACACTGGACGCCGGAAGGACACAAACTCGTCGCCGAGCGGCTCTTGGGCCTGTTGCAGGCCAATCATGTGATCGAGCAGGCGCCGGCCGCCACGGGTTCGGCAGGGGCGCGTCCCTAAGCTACCTGCCTGCGCTAAGCCGCCAGGCCCCGCTTCTCATCCCCGACCAGATGGACCCGGTTGCGGCCGGCGGCCTTGGCGTCATAGAGCGCGATGTCGGCTTCGGCGAACAATTCGGCGATCGGCCGGCGGTGCGGGCGGCCGATCAGGGCTGCACCGATCGAGGCGCCGACTTCGAGGCGAAGGCCGTTCCAGAACAGCGGGCGGCTCAGCATCATGACGGTCTTCTGCAGCACGCGTGCGATCCGCGCAGGGTCGGTCGGCGCGCGCAGGACGATCGCGAATTCGTCGCCGCCGAGCCGGCCGACCAGGCCGGCATTGTGGAAGGCCCGCCGCAAACGCTGCGCGACCTCGCACAGGCATGCGTCTCCGGCCAGATGGCCGAATTTATCGTTGAGCTGCTTGAAGCCATCGAGGTCGATCAGCACCAGCGCTGAAGCGGATCCATGATTCAGGCTGTCATTGACCACCTCGCGATAGCGGGCCTGGAAAACGGAACGATTGGCGAGCCCGGTCAGCGGATCGGTTTCGGCTTGCTGCCGCAGGGTCTCGATCGCCAGCCGGTCGGAGGTGACGTCCTGTTTGCTGCCGAAGATCCGCACCGGCCGTCCGCCCTCTCGCACCGCATTGATCGAGAGCCGCATCCAGCGCTTTTCGCCGCGCCAGGTTCTGATCTCGGCATCGAGAGTCACAGGCGAGCCGCTCCGGATCACCTCGGCTCGGGCAAGCTCCATGTGGCGCCTGGATTCATCGATGTAGAGGTCAACGATGTCAGCGCGCCGCAACGGGTTGCTCTCGGGATAGCCGAAGATGTCGTAGACGCCCTGGGTCCAGCTCAGGCGCTCGGTCTCGAGCACGCACTCCCACGCTCCGATGCGCGCGGCGTTCAGGGCCTGATCGTAGAGTCGTACGCGAACCTCGTCCGGCAAGGTCGCATGGTCTTCTGTCATCGACGGTCCGGCAGCATGTCGCGATTTCGCCCAAGAGCTTAAAAGAGTGCTTAAAGGCTAGGGCTGGTGCGTTAACGAATTCTGTACGTCCAAGCGAGCAGGCGTAGGGAACCACAAGCGTTCGCCGGCCGGCGATGCTGGCTGCTTATGCCGGCCTCAAGCTCCGAATGCGGCGGCGAGGACCCGCAATTCGTCCCTGACGCGATCAAGCACGCTTTCATAGTCACGCGTCTCGATCTGACGGAACAGCCGCACGCTCGGATACCAGGGGCTGTCGGCGCGATCGAGCAGCCAGCGGTAGTCGGGCGTCCATGGCAACAGGATCCAGGTCGGACGCCCAAGGGCGCCGGCGAGATGGGCCACGCTGGTGTCGACGGTGATCACGAGATCAAGACAGCGGATCAAGGCGGCGGTCTCGGCGAAGTCGGTGAGGTCGGCGGTCAGATCGACAATGTCGTTCCTTTCGCGCAGCACCGCCGCATCGCTCGGGCGCGGCGCCTTTTGCAGGCTGACGAAGGTGGCGTCGACATCGAGGATGCGCGTCAGCGTTCGCAATGGAATCGAGCGCGTCTCATCATTCACGTGCGAGGGATCGCCGGACCAGACCAGGCCCACCCGGAGTCGCGTGCGAGGACCAAGTCTGCTGTCCCAGGCCCGAACGCGGCTGTCGGGAGGGGAGGGCAGATATGGTCCGGACGGGATCGTGTCGAGACGGGTCTTGAAGGCGAGCGGAAGACTGGAGATCGGGCAGTGCAGATCGAAATCAGGCAGCGTGCCCATCGCCGACATCGGCACACAGACGGATGCGCCGTCGAGATCAGACATCAGCCGATGCAGCGGGTCCTGGACGGCCAGGAGAACGCGCGCACCGCGCGCGGCAAGCAGGGGGATGTAGCGGGCGAAGTGAATCGTGTCGCCCAACCCCTCGTCCGCAGCGATCAGGATCGTCCTGCCTTCAACGCTCTCGCCACCAAGCCACATCGGTTGCGGAAACCGGGGATATTTTGACGACGGCAGTTTCGACCGCGTCTGGTGCCCAAGCCAACCGGCTTCGAAATTGCCGGTCAGAAGCTGGGCCAGGGACACATTCCACGCGGTCACCTCGTTGCTCAGCCCGAGCGACGCCATGCGATCGGACAATGCGAACAGCTCGTCAAAACGATGGAGGTGAAAAAGCGCGACCAGTCTGTTGTCGAAGGCATCGGCAAAGCGCGGCTGAAGAGCGATGGCCTTTTCGAACCAGGCCAGCGCCTCTTCGTTGCGGCGAAGCCGCCTCAGCGCAAGACCGAGATTGTTGCAGATGTCGGCATTGCCAGGGTCGAGCCGGTGCGCCCGCGCGCCTTCGGTTGCGGATTCCTCGTACCGCTTCAGGCCGTAGAGAACCCACGCGCGCGTCCGCAGCGTGGGAGCATGGTCAGGGAACCGCCTGTCGCTCTCATCAAGGCGCGCAAGTGCCTCCTCGATGCGTCCGAGCTTATGCAGGAGAATCCCGCTCTTGTAGAGCGCGTCGTGATGATGGGGATTGAGCTTGAGCGCCTGCTGAAAGCTCGGCAGGGCTTGATCGAGCCGCGCCAGCTGAATCAGGATATCGCCGCGCTGGCACCACAAGCCGGAATCATCCCGCCGAAGTTGGATCGCCTTGTCCAGGACATTGAGCGCCTCGTCACAGCGTCCATGCTGCTGCAGCACGGTTGCGAAGCTCGCGAGATATTCCGGCTTGGGTGCGCGCCGGATCGCGCGGACGATCCATTCCAGGGCGTCGTTGTATTGCCGGGCCTCAAGATGCAGCAGCCCCATGAGATGCTGGGCGTCGGTGTGCTCCGCATCGATTCCGAGGGCCTTTTGGTAGCAGGCTTTCGCGTCGAGATGGCGCCCTGCCTGGAAATGCGCAAGGCCCGCTTCGCAGAAGGCGGCGGCTGTGCTCATCGCTGCTGATCCCGTTCATGGTGAGCATCCACCTCAGGGGCGGCAACGGTCCGTCCATTTCAGCAAGGGGAGCTTGCGCGGGGCTTGCGGCCTATCCGGTCAGCGCTGACTGCCTCACGTCGAATAAACTTCGGCACGACGGGCGCTCTTTGTCGGAGATCAAGGAGGCCCGCAAATGACCCGGTAGTTTGTGTCCCGACAAAGAGCTGTTGCCTGCCATGGTCTACGGTGAGGCCAGCTCAACAGCCATGGCAACAATGCGGACGCATTGCGCCTCTGCGAGGGTTGGAGATCGTCATGCTCGAGAAATTCGGAACCGTTGCCGTGATCCTCGCGGCCGCCCTCACATTCGTCGGATCTGCACCTACGCTGGCCGATCATTCCGACATCGTCGTCAGCCAGGCCTGGAGCCGGGCCACCCCGAAGGGGGCAAAGGTCGCAGGCGGTTATCTCACCATCGAGAATCGCGGCACTTCGCCGGACCGGCTGCTCTCAGCCTCCAGTCCGGCCGCTGCCAAAGTCGAAGTCCATCAGATGACGATGCAGGACGGCATCATGACGATGCGCCCGCTCGAGGAGGGGCTGGCGATTCCGCCGGATGGCATCGTCACCCTTGCGCCGGGTGGCAACCACATCATGTTCGTCGGACTGACGGCGCCGCTCGAGGAGGGCCAGCGCATCCCGGTGTCACTGAACTTCCAGCGTGCAGGCACGATCGAAGCGACCTTTGACGTCGGTAGCGTCGGCGCCAAAGGCCCTCGGCTCCAGATCGCCTCGACCGAAGCCGCGTCACCGGCAGCACCTCCGGCGCTGAAGGCGAATGCGACCTCAGCCACCAACGAACCGTTCTTTACGCATCTCTGCGGCACCCGCGTGATGGCCGACATAACTGTTACGCCTGGCCACAGCGGACCGGTTGAAGTGCTGGTTCAGCTCTATGATGGCGAAGAACGGCCGCTGAATGTCGATGCGCTTTCGGTGACGCTGGCCAATCCCGATAAGGGCATCCCGCCCGCGACTGCATCGGCGACACGGGTTGCCGCCGACAAATGGCGCGTCAGCATGATGACCGCGGCCAGCGGAAAATGGTCGCTTGCGCTTGGCATCGACATGACGAAGGACGACCGCATCAACATCGCTGCGCCGATCCTGATCGAGTAACCCCTACGCTGGGATCAATTCACGATGCCTGCTTCTCTCTCTGTTCCCAAGTTCGATATTCCCAAGTTCGATAGTCCCAAGTCCGATAGTCCCAAGTCCGATCCGGTGCCGCGGCCTGCTTCACCGCTGACCGCGTTCGTCTATCCCCAGAACAGCTATCCTGCATCGGTGTTCGAGGCGCTCGTGGCCGCCTGTCGAGGGCGCGGCCTCATGCTTGCCGGTGTGCTGCAGCACGTCGTTGACGCCACGCCGGAGCGGCGCTGCGATGTGGTGCTTGAGGACCTCGCAACCGGACGCCGGACGCCGATCTTCGAAGATCGCGGCGCTGGCGCTGCCGGTTGTCGGCTCGATGAGGGAGCTCTCGCTGAGGTCGCGGTGAACATCGCAAAAAGCCTTGAAACGTTGCCTGACGTCCTCGTCCTCAACAAGTTCGGCAAGGCCGAGTGCGATGGAGGAGGGCTGCTCGAGCTGATTGCCTCGGCCATCGAGCGGAACATCGTCGTGGTGATCGGCGTGCCCCAGGGCAATCTGCAGGCGTGGCGCAGCTTCGCCGGCGGTCTCGGAACAGAGCTGCGGGCCGATACCGGCGAGGTCGAACGATGGGCGCAAAGCGTGGCCCGTCTTAGCCGTTGAGATCGGGAAGAGGCGCGCTGCCGGCAGCGAGCATCTGACCTGCCGTCGCTTTCTTCCGCCGCCTCAACCCGTCCAGGATCAGGTACATCGCCGGCGTCGAGTACAGCGTGAAGAGCTGCGCGACGACGAGCCCGCCCATGATGGTGATGCCGAGCGGCTGGCGGATCTCGAAGCCGGGGCCGGTGCCGAGGGCGATCGGGGCAGCGCTGAGGAAAGCGGCCAGCATCGTCATGGTGATGGGCCGGGCCCGCAGCCGTGCGGCGAGCAGGATGGCCTGCCTGGCATCGAGGCCGCGGTGCCGCTCGGCATCGAGCGCGTAGTCGACCATCATGATGGCGTTCTTCATCACCATGCCGACCAGCAGGATGCAGGCAATGGTGGTCACCAGCGTGAACTGTGTTCCGGTCGCCCACAGCGCGACCAGCGCCCCGAAGGCGGTCGGCGGCAAGGTCGACAGAATCGTCAGCGGATGGACGTAGCTCTCGTAGAGCATGCCGAGCGCGAGGTAGATCGCGACCAGGGCCGCCGCGAACAGCGCCGCCTGCTTGACGATCGATTTGTCCGCCTCCTTGGCCTCGCCGCGGAACTCCGCCTTGATGTCGTCGGGCAGCTTGGCTGTGGCCTCCTCCTTGCGGATCGAGGCGATGGCGTCGCCGATCGACGTACCGGGCTTGATGTCGAAAAAGATCGTCGCGGCCGGAAACTGGGCGCTGTGACGGGCCCACATCGCGGCGTGCGCGCGCTGCGGCCGGGTCAGGGCCGTCAGCGGCACCGCTTTGCCGCTGGCACTCGGCACATAGATCTGGCTGATGGAATCGGGGCCGGTTGCCGCCTGCGGCTCGACCTCGAAGATCACGCGCGAATAATTGGTCGGGAAAAACAACAGATTGACCTGTCGCTGGCCGAAGGCGTCATTGAGCGTGTTGTCGATCGCAACCGGCGTGACGCCGAGCATCGCGGCGCGAATGCGGTCGATCGTCAGCCCGGCCTGCAAGCCGCCGGTTTCCCAGCTCGGGATGATGTCGATGATTTGAGGAATGCCGCGGACACGGCGGATCATGTTTTCTGCGGCGCGTATCACCTCGTTTTCGTCGATGCCCCACAGCGTATATTGATAACGCGAGCCGCTGGCCTGAACGCCGAGATTGAGATCCTGCAGCGGCACGAAGAAGACCCTGACGCCGTCGATTTGGTTCATGCGCTCGCGCAACCGGGCGATCACCTGCTGGATCGACAGCTTGCGCACATCGGGCGGCTTGAGCGCGACCAGCATCTGCCCGATGCTGAGCGCGTTGCCGTTGCCCTCGCCGATGAAGGACGTCAGGCCTGATATCGCGGGATCCTGCAGGATCGCCTCGCCGACGGCGCGCTGTCGGTCCTCCATGGACAGGAACGAGATGTTGGAAGGGGCCACGGTCCGCACGAACATCACGCCGGTGTCCTGGGTCGGCATGAAACCTTTCGGCAGTTTCAGATAGAGCCAGACGCTGGCCCCGGTCAGGGCGGTGATGACAAGGACGGTGAGAATACGATGACGTAGCGTCCAGTCGAGGCTGCGCGCATAGAAGGTGCGTCGCGCTGGGATCGCATCGGGATTGTGCAGCCGCTGCCGGCCACGATCGAGCAGATGACCGCACATCATCGGTGTCAGTGTCAGCGAGATCACCGCCGAGGACACGATGGCGGCCACCAGCGTCACGCCGAACTCGCGGAAATAGCGCCCGACCACGTCAGGCATGAACAGGATCGGGATCAGCGCCGCGATCAAGGCGACGGTGATGGCGACGACCGTGAACACCATCTGCCTGGTACCGTTGATGGCGGCCTGCAGCGCCGGCTCGCCCTCGGACATGCGGCGGATGATGTTCTCGATCATGACGATGGCGTCGTCGACGACGAAGCCGGCGGCGATGGTCAGGGCCATCAGCGACAGATTGTCCAGGCTGAATCCGCACAGGCTCATCACGAACAAGGTCGCGGCGAGCGAGACCGGAATGGTCACGCTCGGGATCACGGTCGCCCAGAAGCGCCTCAGGAATAGCGCGATGACCAGCACGACCAGCGCCGAGGCGACCACGAGCGTGAGCTTGACGTCGTTCACGGCGGCCCGGATCAGCGTGGTGCGGTCATAGACCGTGTGCAGCTTGATCCCGGGCGGCAGCCAGAGCTGGATTTCCGGCAGCTCGGCCTTGATCGCATCGACGGTCTCGACGATGTTGGCGTCCGACTGCTTGTAGACGAACAGGACGATGCCGCGCTCGGTGCCATACCAACCAGCGAGGCGGTTGTTGATGACGCTGTCGGTCACGGCTGCGACGTCGCCGAGCCGAACAGGGGCGCCGTTGCGCCAGGCCAGCACGATGTCCCGATAGTCGGAGGCCTGAAGCAACTGGTCGTTGGCCTCGATGGTCAGGCGCTGGCCGTCGACCGAGACCGCGCCCTTCGGCAGGTTCTGCGATGCGTTGAGGACGGCGACGCGCGCCGCCTCCAGCGACAGGTTCATGGCCGCGAGCCGGGTCGGCGACACCTGGATGCGGACCGCGCTTCGCTCGGCGCCGCTGACGACGATCCGGGCCACGCCCGGCAGTTGCGACAGCTTTGGCGAGATCACGCCGTCGGCGAGGCTGTAGACCTCGCCTGATGTGAACACGTCGCTCGTCAATGCGAGCGCCACGACCGCGGCGCCTGCGGGGTTCGCCTTCCAATAGGTCGGCGGCCACGGGCCCTTCGGCAGGTTCGGGCCCGCCGCGTTGATGGCGGCCTGGACTGCGCCGGCGGCGGCGTCGAGATCGACCGAGAGTTCGAACTGCACGGTGATGCTGGTGCCGCCCATGGCGCTGAACGAGGTGATTTCGTTGACTCCGGGGATCAGCGCGAGCGTTGTCTCGAGCGGCTGCGACAGCGCGTTCGCAACCGTTGCCGGGCTTGCTCCGGGAAACGGTGCGTAGATCCCGATCGTGGGCCGCTCGACCGCCGGCACCGAAGCGATCGGCAGGCGGAAATAAGCGACGCAACCGAGCAGAAACACGCCGATCATCAGCAGCGTCGTCGCCACCGGCCGCAGCACGAATTGTGCGGTGATGCTCACGGCGTCGGCCGCTCCGCCTGCGGCAGCGCCGCCGAATCACCGGCGGGTGCGGATCGCCATCCGAACCGGGTGCGCAGCGAAGCGAACGCCAGATAGACCACCGGGGTCGTATAGAGCGTGAGCACCTGGGAGACGATCAGTCCGCCCACGATGGAAATGCCGAGCGGCTGGCGCAATTCGGAGCCGGTGCCCGAGCCGATCGCGAGCGGCAGCGCGCCGAACAGCGCCGCCATCGTCGTCATCATGATCGGGCGGAAGCGCAGGATGCAGGCCTGCCTGATGGCGTCGAACGAGGATGCGCCGTCCTCACGCTCGGCTGCGAGCGCGAAGTCCACCATCATGATGGCGTTCTTCTTGACGATGCCGATCAGGAGGATGATGCCGATCAGCGAGATCAGGTTGAGATCCTGCCGGTACAGCATCAAGGCCAGCAACGCGCCGATGCCGGCCGACGGCAAGGTCGACAGGATCGTGATCGGGTGGATGTAGCTCTCATAGAGCATGCCGAGGATCAGATAGACGGTCACGATCGCGGCCAGCAGCAGCCATTTCTCGTCGCTGAGCGAATTGGCGAACTCGGCGGCGGTTCCGATCAGCTTGGTCGTGACCGCGTCCGGCAGTCCGATCTCTCGTTCGGTCCGGCGCAGTGCCGCCGTCGCCTGGCTCAGCGACACGCCGTCGGCCAGATTGAACGAAATCGTCGTGGCCGGAAACAGGCCCTGATGCGAGATCAGCAGCGGGGCGTGCTGCCGCTCGATCCGCGCGAAGGCCGACAGCGGCACCGGCGCGGACGCCTTGCTGAAGGCGGCGCTGAAGCCGCCGGTCTGCTGATCGATCGTGCTGGCCTGGGCCGCGGCCGCAGTCAGATAGATCTTGCCGAGGATATCAGGATCGTTGCGCAGCGCCGGGTCGACCTCGATGATCACGTGGTACTGCGTCAGCGGTCCGAATACCGTCGCGATCTGGCGCTGGCCGAATGCGTCATACAGCGTCTGGTCGATCGTGTTCAGGCTGACGCCGTAGCTCGCCGCCAGCGGGCGGTCGATGGTGACGGACATCTGCAGGCCTTCGTCCTGGCGGTCGTCGGCGACGTCGGCGAGCTCCGGCCGCTTGCGTAAGCCATCGACCAGCCGGCGGCTCCAGAGCCGAAGCTCGTCCTCGTCGAGATCCTGCAGCGCATATTGGTATTGCGTGCGCGAGACACGCGTTTCGATCTGCAGATCCTGCGCCGGCTGCAGATGCAGCGTGATGCCATGAACGCCCTCGACCGCATGTTGCAGCCGCGCCATCACCGCTGCCGCCGACGATTTCCGCGCGTCGGGGCTGCCGATGTCGATATAGAGCCGGCCGCTGTTCAAGGTGGTGTTGACCGAGCCGATGCCGACGAAACTGCCGACGGTGACGACATCGCCATCGCGCGCGATCACGGCCGCCAGCTGCTGCTGCCGCTCGGCCATCGCCGCAAAGGAGATATCCTGGGCCGCGTCCGTGGTGCCGATCAAGAGACCCGTGTCCTGCAGGGGCAGGAATCCCTTCGGGATCGCGACATAAAGCATTCCGGTGGCGATCAGCGTGAGCACGGTGAAGACCAGCGTGAGGTTGCGATGCTTCAGCACCCAGTCGAGCCCCCACAGATAGAAGCCTGCGGAGGCGTCGAAGCCGCGCTCGCTGATACGGTACAGCAAGCCGTGCGGCGCATTGGGATCCTCGTGCCGCAACAGCTGCGCGCACATCATCGGCGTCAGTGTCAGCGAAACGAGGCCTGAGATGACGACGGCAAAGGACAGCGTGATGGCGAATTCCCGGAACAGCCGGCCGACCACGCCACCCATCAGCAGCAGCGGGATGAACACGGCGATCAGCGACACCGTCAGCGACACGATGGTGAAGCCGATCTGCCGCGCGCCCTTCAGGGCTGCTTGAAGCGGATCCTCGCCGTCCTCGACATAGCGTGCGATGTTCTCGATCATCACGATGGCGTCGTCGACGACGAAGCCTGAAGCAATCGTCAGCGCCATCAGCGAAAGATTGTCGAGGCTGAAGCCGCACAGCGCCATGACGCCGAAGGTCGCGATCAGCGACACCGGCAGCGTGACGCTCGGAATCACCGTCGCCCACAGCTTGCGCAGGAAGATGAAGATCACCAGCACCACCAGCGCCACCGTCAGCACCAGTGTGAACTGCACGTCGTGGATCGCGGCGCGGATCGTCGTGGTGCGGTCGCTGACCACGGAAATCTTCAGCGCCGCGGGGAGAGAGTCCTGCAGCTTCGGCAAAATGCTCTTGATGGCGTCCACGACCTCGATGGTGTTGGCGCCGGGCTGCCGCTGGATGTCCAGCAGCACGGCGCGCTCGCCTTGGAACCAGGCCGCCTGCTCGGAATCCTCGACGCTGTCGATGGCGGTGCCGACATCGCGCAGCAGCACCGGCGCGCCATTGCGATAGGCGATCACCGCGTCCTGATAGGCCTCCGCGGTGAATAGCTGGTCATTGGTGTCGACGTGAAATGCCTGCCTCGGACCATCGAGCGAGCCCTTCGGATTGTCGGCGGTGGTGGCGGCGATGCCGCGGCGGACGTCGTCGAGCGAGAGGCCGAGCCCGGCCAGCCGCGTCGGGTTCATTTGCAGCCGCACCGCCCGGGTCTGCCCGCCCTCGATGCTGACGGCGCCGACGCCAGGGATCTGCGACAGTTTCGGCACCAGAATGGTCGCAGCGTGATCGTTGGCCTCGTGCAGCGGCATCGTCTTCGAGGTCAGCGCCAGGATCAGCACCGGCGTATCGGCCGGATTGACCATGCGATAGGTCGGCGGGCTCGGCAGCTGCTCGACCGGTATCCACCCTGCGGCCGCATTGATCCGCGCCTGCACGTCCTGCGCGGCCGCATCGATCTTGCGCGAGAGGTCGAACTGCAGCGTGATCTGGCTGTTGCCGTACGAGCTGGTCGAGCTCATGTCGGTCAGCCCCGAAATCGTGCCGAAATAATGCTCCAGCGGCGCGGTGATCGAGGTTGCGACGACGGTTGCCGAAGCGCCCGGATAGCGCGTCACCACCTGGATGGTGGGAAAGTCGACATTCGGCAGCGGTGCGATCGGGAGTTCACGATAGCCGAGCATGCCCAGCAGCACGACCGCGACGATCATCAGCGTCGTTGCGATCGGCCGGAGGATGAAGGGCGCGGACATGGCGGGCCTCAGTCAACGCGGGACTCGGAGCGCGGCTGAGTGGTGGACTGCGCCTTGGCGGTCGGCGTCTGGCCCTCGATGGTGATGCGGGCGCCATTCTCGAGCCGGTAATAGCCGTCGGTGACGACGCGCTCGCCCTTGGCGAGGCCCTTGTCGATCAGCGCGCGTCCGTCAAAAATCTGCCCGACCGTGACGGGGCGGAACGCGGCCGTATCGTCCGCCTTCGCGACCCAGACGAAATCCCCGCGCGGCCCGTGCCGCACGGCGATGGCCGGCGCGGTGATCGCGTTCTTGCGCGTGTCCACCGTGATCCGCCCGTTGGCAAAATTGCCCGGCCAGAGTTTCAGCGCCTTGTTGGGAAAGCTCGCCTTCAGCTTGATCGTGCCGCTGGCCTGGTCGACCTGGTTGTCGACCAGCGTGATCGTGCCCTTGTCGAGCTCGGTCGAATTGTCGGCGGTGAGCGCGACCACTGGCGCCTCGGCCTGGCCGAGGCTGAGCCGGGTCTGGCCGACCGCGACCGCCGCGAGCGTGTAGATCACCGAGATCGGCTGCAATTGCGTCACGGTGACGATGGTCGTCGGCGACACCGCGCGCACGTAATTGCCCTGGTCGACCAGGCGGATGCCGAGCCGACCGCCGATCGGCGCGCGGATGTTGGTGAAGCCGAGCTGCGTGCGCGCATATTCGATCTGGGCGTCGTCGTTGCGGATCTGCGCCTTGTATTGCTCGACCAGTGCATGCTGCTGGTCCACGATCTGCCGCGAGATCGCGGCGGTCTTGATCAGCGCGTCATAGCGCTCCATGTCGATCTGGGCGCCATCGAGCAGCGCCTGGTCCTTCTGCCTGACCGCGATCTGCTGATCGAACTGGGCCTGGAACGGGCGCGGATCGATCACCGCGAGGATGTCGCCCTGCTTGACGTCCTGTCCTTCCTGGAAAAGGATCTGGACGATCTCGCCGTCGACTCGGCTCTGCACGTTGACGGTGTTGGAAGCCTGGATGGTGCCGATGCCGGTCAGGTAGATCGGCACGTCCTCCGCCTTCGCGGCGGCGACCTTCACGGCGACCGGCGGCCGCGGTGGAGGCATCCCGGCGGGACCTTGCTCGGCTTCCGCCGCCTGCATGAAGGGCAGCGCGAACGGGAGCTTGAGGCTCTTGATATCATCTCTGAAATGATAGGCCGCATAGCCTGCCGGCAGCACGACCAGCGCGCCGATGAGGAGTTTTGCTGCGCGTTTCACGTTCAAACCCACCACCTGAGCTGATCGCCGACGCCAGGCCTGACGTGCCCGGGGCGGGATCTCCCTAGCACGAAGCAACCTGAAGTTGCTATCGGCAGGATCCATGTGCTACCATCAGTAACATTAGCACGCGTAGCATATCGAGATCAACGGCGCTGGCGTCGATGAACGGTTGGTTGGCGGATGGACTGGGGGCGCGGGCGCTAGACGACTTCGACGGTCGCCGCCTCGAATTGAGTGCCGGCTCCGCGATGGCGGGCGAGCACCTCGTCTGACAACTCCGACACCTGATTTTGCGCGGTGCTGTCGAGCATCGCGCGGACGCGCTGGCTCGAAGCCGCCAGCACCGCCGGATCGAGCTTGCCGGCGTCGACGCCGTTGATGATCGATTGGGCGAGGAAGCGGGCGCGTTCGGTGTCGGTGAGGTGCGAGCAGATCATCAGCATGTCGTTGCCGGCGGCCATGAAGCGGGCGCCGGAGTCCGGCGCGTCGAGCCGGCCCGCCATCGCGCGCATGCCGACGTCGTCGGACACGATCACGCCGTCGAACTTCATCGCCTCGCGCAACAGCCCGTGCGTGATCGTGCGCGACAGCGTCACGGGATCGTTGGGATCGAGCTTCCGGTACAGGATGTGCGACGTCATCATCATCCCGATGCCGCCGGCGATCGCCGCGGCAAACGGCTTGAGCTCGCGCGCCTTGATCTGCTCGAGATCGAGATCGAGCACCGGCAATTCGTGATGCGAATCCACCTGCGTGTCGCCATGGCCGGGAAAATGCTTGCCACAGGCCCGCACGCCCTGGCGCTCCATCGCCCTGGCGAACGGCAGCATCGCCTTGATGACATCGTCGGCCGTGCGGCCGAGGGCGCGCTCGCCGATCACGGGGTTGGCGGGGTTGCTGTGAATGTCCAGCACCGGCGCGAAATTGAGGTTGCAGCCGAGCGACGCAAGCTCGGCGCCCATGGCGTCGCCGACCTGCTCCGCGGTGCCGGCCCATCGCGCCGCGTAGGAAAAGCGCGTGATCGGGGCTGGCGTGCGGCAGACGCGTCCGCCTTCGTGATCGATCGCGATGAACTGCTTGTCGCGCTGCGAGGCATCGCGGATCGCATCGATCAGATCCCGGTGGACCGAGAGCCAGTCCCGGTAAGGCAGGTCGTGGCGGAAATTGCTCTTGTAGAGGATGACGCCGGCGGGCCGGAGATCGCGCAGCAGCGCGCGGTCGCGGTCATCGAGGACGCTGGTCGGCTTCAAGCCAATGAAGAAATGGTCGCCAACCGTTGCAAGAAGGGAATCGCTCATCTGCCGGGACCGCCACAGATTGTCAGGGTTGATTGAGATGGAGCCGGACGCAACGCGAACTCTCAGCTCCTGCGCGAGCCAGCGCGCGGCTCGCATCGTGGCAATGTATTTCAAATTTCCTTAACAAAATCAATATTCAAATCGCTGGTCGACGCCTGGCGCCGACCAGCCGTAATGGTGATTGCCGTCGCCTAAGCCGCAGCCAGCTGCGGCTGCACCGGCCGCCGGCCGATCATCAGCGACAGCACGGCCGCGACGATGCCGGTTGCGCCGGCGATCATGAAGGCCTGCAGATAATCGCCCTGCGACGAGCGCATGAAGCCGGCGAAGAACGCGGCGCAGGCCGCGCCGAGTTGATGGCCGGCGACCACCCAGCCGAAGATCAGCGGCGCGTTCTTGTCGCCGAAGGCTTCGTTGGCGATGCGCACGGTCGGCGGCACGGTCGCGATCCAGTCGAGGCCGTAGAACACGGCGAACACGGAGAGGCTGACGAAGGAGAAATCCGAGTAGGGCAGGTAGATCAGCGACAGCCCGCGCAGGCCGTAATAGAAGAACAAGAGCTTGCGCGGATCGAAGCGATCGGTGAGCCAGCCCGACAGCGTGGTGCCGAACAGGTCGAAGAAGCCCATCAGCGCCAGAAGGCTTGCGGCCTGCACCTCGAAGATGCCGTGATCGCCGCAGAACGCGATCAGATGGGTGCCGACAAGGCCGTTGGTGGTGAAGCCGCAGATGAAGAAGGTCGCGAACAGGAACCAGAAGGTCTGCGTCTTCGCGGCGCGGATGAGGTTGCCGATTGCCGCGACGAACGGATTGCCTTGCACCGGCGCGGCGGGTTGATCCTCATGCGTGCTGCCATAGGAGCGCAGGCCGATCGCAGAGGGGCGCTCCGGCACCAGAAAATACACCAGCGGGATCAGGGCCGCGCAGCATGCGGCCACCGTCAGCACGACGGGCTTCCAGCCGCCATATTCGACCAGCGATGCCAGGCCCGGCATGAAGATCAGCGTGCCGGTCGCGGTGCTCGCCGTCAAAAGTCCCATGACGAGGCCGCGATTGGTGGTGAACCAGCGATTGACGATGGTCGCGCCGAGCACGTTGGCGACCGCGCCCGAGCCGATGCCGGAGAGCAGTCCCCAGCTCATGAACAGTTGCCATGGCGCGGTCATGAAATAGCTGATGGCCGTCGAGACCGACATCAGCATGAGCGCGCCGAGCACGGTTCGGCGGATGCCGAAGCGCTGCATCACGGCCGCGGCGAAGGGACCGGCGAGGCCGTAGAGGAAGATGCCGACGGCGGCCGACGACGAGATCACGCTGACGTCCCAGCCGAAGGCTTTCTGCAGCGGCAGCATCAGCACGCCCGGCGTCGCGCGCAGGCCGGCCGAGGCCAGCAGCGCCAGGAAGATCACGGCAATGACGACGAAGGCGTAGTTTGGGCCGAACGGCCGCCGGGAGATGGCGGAGGATTGAAGGGAGGCAGGTTGAACGGGGGATGAGGGCATGTTACTTACCGGTACGTATTGGGCTGCGGTATTAGTACGTACCGGTCAGTAACATTGTCAAGCCTGTCTTGGAGGCTTCGGAGCCAGATGACGAAAAAAGCCGAAAAGCCCACCGAGGCGCCGCTCCGCGCCGCCGACCGCATCCGCGCCTCCGCCAGCGAGCTGTTCTACCGCGAGGGCATCCGCGCCGTCGGCGTCGACGAGGTCGTGGACCGCGCCGGCGTCACCAAGCCGAGCCTCTATCGCAGCTTCGCCTCCAAGGACGATCTCGCCGCCGCCTATTTGCGCGACTACGATCTGAACTTCTGGGAGAATTTCGAGCGGCCCGGCGGCAAGGCCTACGGCAATGCGCGCGATCATGTGCTCGCTTATATCGGTCAGCTTGCCTCCCGCGCGGTCGCCAGGGGCTATCGCGGCTGCGGCCTCAGCAACGCCGCGGTGGAGTATCCCTCGCGGGACAATCCGGCCCGGCAAGTCGCCGAAGCGCACAAGAAGGTGTTCCGCAAGCGCCTGCGCGAGCTCGCCGCCCAAATGGGCGCGCGCCAGCCGAACGTGCTGGGTGATGCGCTTCTCCTCCTGATCGAAGGCATCTACGTCACCGGCCAGCAATCCGAAGACGGCCCCGCGCAGTCGGCGCTCGCGGCCGCGAAGCTGCTGATCGATGCGAGCGTGAAGGCGGGGTGAGCGGGCTTCGCGATCTCATGTGAGAAGATCGTGGCGCGAAGCGCGCCTGCGGCAATGTCGAAGGATGGCGCAATTGCCCTGGTGATTGGCGCGAAGGCCTCACGCGCGTCAACTCGGCTTGATGGACTGGATCAGGTGCCGCAGGAACCTCCAGTTTTTCCCGACGTTAGATCGGCGGCTCGCACCAGCGGCCGGCTTCGCGAGATGAAGAACTTTGCCAACGCAGAATTTTCCCCGGAGGTGATCGATCTCATGACCATCGCCCTGGAAGCTGCGGTCGCGACCCTGCCGGAGCCCGTGCATTCCTCGCACGTCAATGCGCTCGCCGAATCCATCCTGCGCACCGCAGGCGCGGGCGAACGCGACATCCTGAACCTGCAAAGGATTGCCTTGATGGAACTGCAACTGGCAACGCGCAACTGAAGAGGTCGACATGAACACTTCTGCTGCCATCGTCGTTGCGCTGGCGATCACATCGTCCGCCGCCCGGGCCGACGACTGGACCACCTATCGCATTCCCCAGTCCGGAACGTCGGTCGAGATTCCCACCTCGATCTTTACCGAGCAGGCCGGCAAGCCCGACGGATTTGGCCAGCAATTTCGCACATCCGACGGTGCCGCCGACCTCACCGTGCAGGCCGTTCCCCGCCAGCCCGGAATTTCGCCCGCCGCATTCCTCGCCACGAAGCAGCCACCGTCGGGGATCGTCTACAAGCGGATCGCACCGGACTTCTTCGTCGTCTCCAGCATCAAGCGCGACAAGATCTGGTACGACCGCTGCAACTTCAAGAGCCGTTACGTGCATTGCGTGCTGATCAATTATCCCGCGGCCGAGAAGCGGCAATGGGACGGCGTCGTCACGCGCATCAGTCACAGCCTGGATGGCGGCTGACCGAGCTGAGCAAAAAGGGCTGCCCGATCAAATCGACGCGGAAGATCATCCATTCGATCTTCGAGCCCTACGCGGCGGCTCCTCATCGCCACCCCAGCGCCGGCGCCACATGCTTCAGGATCGCCTCGAGCGCATGCGCGCAATAGTCGACGCCGAGCTGATTCGGAATCGTCAGCAGCAGCGTGTCGGCCGCGGCGATTGCCTCGTCCTGTCTGAGTTGCTCGATCAGCGCGTCAGGCTCGGCGGCGTAGGAGCGGCCGAAGATCGCCCGCGTCTGTGGGTCGATGAAGCCGATCTGGTCCTCGCCGCCGCGCTCGCGGCCGAAATAGGCGCGGTCGCGATCGTCCATCAGCGCGAAGATGCTGCGGCTGACGGAGACACGGGGCTCTCTGGTGTGGCCGGCCTCTTTCCATGCCGCGCGATAGGCGCGGATCTGCGCGGCCTGCTGCACGTGAAAGGCTTCGCCTGTTTCGTCGTTCTTCAGAGTCGAGCTCTGCAGATTCATGCCGAGCTTTGCGGCCCACACCGCGGTGGCGTTCGAGCCGGCGCCCCACCAGATCCGTTCGCGCAGGCCGGCCGAATGCGGCTCCAGGCGCAACAGCCCCGGCGGGTTCGGAAACATCGGCTGCGGATTGGGCTCGGCGAACCCTTGGCCGCGCAGCAGGTCGAGAAAGACTTCCGCGTGGCGGCGGCCCATGTCGGCATCGCTCTGGCCCTCGGCCGGGCGATAACCGAAGTAGCGCCAGCCGTCGATCACCTGCTCGGGCGAGCCGCGGCTGATGCCGAGCTGCAGCCGCCCGCCGGCGATCAGATCGGCGCTTCCTGCGTCCTCCACCATGTAGAGCGGGTTCTCGTAGCGCATGTCGATCACGGCCGTGCCGATCTCGATCGTGCTGGTCCTGGCGCCGACGGCCGCGAGCAGCGGGAAGGGCGAGGCAAGCTGCCGCGCGAAATGGTGCACGCGATAATAGGCGCCATCGGCGCCGAGCTGTTCGGCAGCAACGGCAAGCTCGATCGATTGCAGCAGCGTGTCTGCCGCCGAGCGCGTCTGCGATTGCGGCGAGGGTGTCCAATGTCCGAAGGACAGGAATCCGATCTTTTTCATGAGCGTCATTTAATGCCGGAAGAAGCGGCGTCAACCGCTAGCGGGTTGGGTATGCGGTGACGGTAGCACAAAGTGCCCGGCGCGCTCGACCAGGAGATCCAGGAAGCTGCGTGCACGCAGCGACATCCACTGCGTCTCGGGATAGACCGCGTGCAATGGCAGCGCGGCGATGCTGTAGTCCGGCAGCACATGCTCGAGCTCGCCGCTGCGAAGACCCTCCGCGGCATTCCATTCGGGCAAAATGGCGATGCCAAGATGGTGCATCGTCGCCTCCTGCATCGCATCGGCGTCGTCGACGTGAATGGGGCCGTTGATCGATGCGACGTGACGGCCGTGCTCGGATTCGAACGCCCATTGCTGCGCCGGTGACATCCTGGAATAGACGATGCACTGGTGCGAGCTGAGATCGTCGGGCGTTCGCGGCAGCGGCCGGCCATGCAGATAGGTCGGCGTCGCGACCAGATAGCGCTGCACGGTGCCGAGCCGGCGCGCGATCAATGTACTGGCCTCCAGATTTCCGATCCGCAACGCCAGCTCGATGCCCTCTTCCACCAGGTTCACGAGCCGCTCGCTGAAGCGGATATCGACCCGCACCTCCGGATAATTCCGCACATATTCGGCGATGACAGGCATCATGTAGCGCCGCCCGAACGACGACGGCACGCCGATCCGCAAGCTCCCGGTGGGGCGGGGCGCTGCGTGCTCGACACTCGATCGCGCCATGTCGAAGCTGTCGAGAATCTGACGTGCGAGATCGTAGATGCGGTGCGCCTCGGCGGTCGGCTTCAGCGTACGTGTCGTGCGCGAAAACAGCTGCGTGCCGAACT
This sequence comes from Bradyrhizobium zhengyangense, assembly GCF_022012435.1. GTDB lineage: Bacteria > Pseudomonadota > Alphaproteobacteria > Rhizobiales > Xanthobacteraceae > Bradyrhizobium > Bradyrhizobium zhengyangense. The sequence continues at coordinate 419,528 of NZ_JAKLUA010000005.1, read as the reverse complement.
CGCTCTCCAGCATCGCGATGCGCTTGCTGATCGCGGGCTGACCGATGCCGAGCTCCTTGGCCGCGGCCGAGAAGCTGCCCCCCTCGAGGGTGCGAACGAAGGCGCGCAGGCAATCGATCCGGTCCATAATTCATTCCAGTCTGGAATAAATTATATCCCATCTATTCCGTAGCGGGCAATACGGCGGATCGCTAGGCTTCCTCAAAACAAGCAATCACAGGGGAGGGATCAACATGGGACGCCATATCGGAATCGTCGGCGCCGGCATCGCCGGCCTGCATCTCGCGCTGTATCTGCAAAAGCACGGCGTGGATGCGACGATAATCACGGACCGCCCGCCGGAGGAGTATCGCGACCTCAGGCTGCTCAACACCGTCGCCCATCACCACGTCACGATCGCACGCGAGGACTATCTCGGCGTCAATCACTGGACCGACCCGAAGGACCATTATTACTACCACGACCACGTCTTCAACTTCCCGCAGCCGCTCAGCTTCCGCGGCGACTTCTCGAAAGCGAGCCGCGCCGTCGATTACAGGCTCTATCTTCCTGCCCTGATGCAGGACTTCATGAAGCGCGGCGGCAAGATCGAGTACAACAGGATCGAGGAGCGCGACATCGCTCCGCTGGTCGCGCGCTTCGACCTGCTCGTCGTCTCCACAGGCAAGGGGCCGCTCGGCCAGCTCTTCACCTATCGTCCCGAGCACTCGCCCTATCAGCAGCCGCAGCGGCGCCTCTGCGTCGGGCTCTACACCGGCGTGCGGCAGCCCGATCCCATGAACGTCACGCTCTCGGTGTCGCCGGGCCATGGCGAGATGATCGTGATCCCGACCGTCACCTTCGGCGGCATCGCCAACGCGCTGTTGATGGAGAACGTGCCCGGCGGCGACATGGAGGAGCTGGCGACGCTCAGCTACGAGGACAATCCAAAGCACTTCCTGCAGGTGCTCCTGGGCAAGCTGGAGAAGCATCATCCCACCACCTACGATCGCATCGACACCCTCAGGTTCGATCTGGCGCAGCCGCAGGATCTCTTGCAAGGCGGCGTGGTCCCGACCGTGCGCAACACGATGGTCGAGTTCGACGACGGCAAATGCGCGATCGCGCTCGGCGACGTCCACGCCATCGTCGACCCCATGATGGGGCAGGGCGCCAATGTCGCCTCCTACGCGGCCTTCGTGCTCGGCGAGGAGATCGTCAACGCCGACGCGCTCGATGCGCGCCTCTGCGAGAAGATCGATTTGAAGCGGCAGGACCGCGTGCTGGCGGCCTCGCGCTGGACCAATGTGATGCTGCAACCGCCGACGGAAGCGCTCGGCATGCTGATCGGCGCGATGAGCCAGAACCCGGCGCTCGCCAACGAGTTCACCGAGAATTTCAACTATCCGGACCGGCAGTGGGACCGCATCTCGACGCCGCAGCGCATCCGGGCCTGGATCGAACGCATGTCGGCGCCGTCAGAGCCCGTCAGGGCGATCGCGTGAGCGAAGAGTAAGATGCAGCGCGCCAATCCCGCATCGTTCCGCGAAGCCGCATCACGCTTCGCGACCGGCGTCGCGGTGCTGACCGCGCTCGACGAGCACGGCAGCGTTTGCGGCATGACCGCGAACAGTTTTGTCACCGTCAGCCTGTCGCCGCCGACCGTGCTGGTCTCCGTCATGCCGGGCCGCATGCACCGCGCGATCTCCGCCACCGGCCGCTATTGCGTCAACGTCCTGCCCGACCACGGCCGCGACCTGTCGCGGCATTTCGCCAGCCAGCCGAACACCGGCGCTGCTCCGGATTACGACATCGTCGATGGCCTGCCGCGCCTGCAGGGATGCATCGCCTGGTTCGCCTGCGAGGTCACCCGCCTCGTCGACGTCAGCGACCACACCCTGATCATCGCCGAAGTCTCGGCCTGCGACCATCGCGACACCACGCCACTGGTGTTCTTTTCCAGCCGGTATCATCGCGGGGCGGGGGTGCCGGTGGAGAGATGAGGCCGCGGGCAATCGCAAATGAGCGATCTACGCACGATCAATCTCCTACCTCAGGTATTCTGGTTTCCTTCCATGGATTTTTTGCGCGCTTGAGCTTCTTTGCGAGACCTGCACCCCTCTTAAGCCTTTTAAGAAGGTGCTCCACCAAATCCTCCCGCTCTGATTTCCTCTCGAGCGAGTAATGCTTGATGGTGATTTCCAGGCGATCGCGTTTGGGATGGTATTCATGTTGAATGGATGGCCTTTTCGACATTGTTGACCCTCTTGGTTCGTCTAAGCTGTCGTGCAATCCAATTCCACCGCAGAGAAGCAGGCCAATCGGGGAATACGCCATAAAGTGGCATTCGGCCTAACCATTTCATTGCAGCCGAAGTCCGCGACGGGAAATGAGCGCCCGGTATGCTTGAGTGTACGATCGACCTCCCGATCGGCACTGTGATTTAGCTTACATTTGGTCGAGCGAAGTCCTGCTACACAAGACCTGCTGGAAAACAGTGCCGGTCATCGAGCTTGGGCTGCGCTTGGCAGTCATCAGCGGCCACGCAAGCTGAAAAGGCAAGAAACGAAATCGCGGAACGTCAGTGTAGAAATTCTGTTGCTTGACCGCAGACGGCAATAGGGAGCATTTCTATCATGACCGCTAAGGTGATTTTGGTAATGCGACACGGCGAAAAGTCGGACGATCCGCTTGATCCCGACCTCACTCCCGCCGGCAAAGCTCGCGCGCAACGGCTGGCTCAATACATTCCAGCGACGTTCGGAAAGCCGAAGTGGCTATTTGCGACCGCTGCTTCGAAGCACAGTCGGCGTCCAATTCAGACGCTGGAGCCTCTTGCCAGGCAATGTCACCTGACAATCGATGAAACCTACGCCGATCAGGATTACGGCGCGCTGGCTCACCACCTTCGCAAGAGCGATGCTTTTGATGGCGCGCTCGTCGTCGTCTGTTGGCATCACGGAAATGTTCCGCCAATGATGCATGCGCTGAAGGCATCGGCGGGCGATTATCCGGATCCTTGGAAAGGCGATGTTTTCGATCTCATTCTTCAAGTCAAGTTTGCGAAGGATCGCGAAACACCCGAGGTTACGAAAGTGCGGGAGCCGTTCTGACGTCGTGTCTGAAGGTCGCTGGTCGATCGACCGTCGCGGTGAAAAATTCCGAGAGGAAACAATTTCGAGAGGAAACAATGGATCGGTTGCCGAAGGAGCGAACATCCGTTCTGGTGACAGGAACGTTTTTTCTGGCGGCTTTGGCTGCGGCATTTGTGCCGGCTCCCTTGCGCGCCGCGCCGCCCGGTTACGAGATCCAGAGTTTTCCAGTGCCGGAAGCGCTCCAGTCGCAGGGCCAATCGCTTTCAGCTGACAGCAAGGATTGGATGAAGAAGTGGAAGGGAATGAACCTTGAGGATAGCTCCAGCTATACATTCAAGGAGTTGTCCGGTTCGACCTCGATCAATATGAAGATCGAGAAGATCGATACGTCGGATCCGAAGGGCTATAAGTCGCGCGGATCCTTCGTCCCACGGAACAGCTCAGCCAATCCCGACGTCGAGATAGCGGCTTTCAATCTCAGTACCATCCTTGGATACGACCGGATATATCGCCCCGCCGCGCGCTACGAGCTTGGTCCGATCGCGAGCCAAGCGTTCAGATCTCTTATCGGAAAGTACAGCATTCACGGGTCTGCACGGTTGGCCAACAAGGCCCGGATATTGAAGGCCATACAATCCGGGCCGCCCTTGAAGGGATGTGTCAAGGCCAAGAAGGATGAGACGGGCGTCGCGTTCGACGCGATCGCCAATACCCACGCCGCGTCGAATGGCGCGCCGAACGCCGGTCATCCAATCATTCGGTTCCTGCAGGCCGCGAATGAGAAACCGATGGCAGGCAAGAGCCTGACTTTGAAAACCGGCTATGACGGCGACGAACTCGAGCTCGCGCGGGAATATTCGGTCATCATGACGATCGACGCCATCACCCAGCAGTGGGACCGGTACAGCGGCGGCAACGTGGCGATCCGGAAAGACGATCAAGGCCGCGCTCATTTCTACATGACTGATAACGGCGGTGCAGATCTCAGCGACAGTTGGAACGCGCATAATCTGACCTGGTTCAGCCGCTTCGATCGCGGCGTCATCCAGAAACTGGCTGATCTGAAACGATTCCTTGACACCCCCGCGACCGGCTATCTCGGATATTCCGATCCTGAAGTATTCGTCACCGACCTCGGTCTCTATTCCCAGAACAGCGCGGCTATCAATGTTCAGCGGCTCAGAAGGAACTTAGGGCTTGTGCTGGACTATGTCCGAGCTACCGAAACCAAGTTCGGCGATAAAGCCTACTTTGACTGAGTCTGCGAGACGCAATGAAATGGCGCGGCTATCGTACTCGCCCGCAGCAAAGTGCTCCGCCATCGGTTGAATGCTGTTTCACTCACTTCGGGCCGAGCAGTCCTGGGGCATTCCCAGCCGATCCAGGAATGGCTTCGCTCATGCGTCTCTTGACGACAAGCAGATCAGGATACAGCTGCCGCGGCATCGGAGTGATCGCTCTCACGGCTCGCAACTCGTGACTTTGACTGTTTGGTTCGAGAAGTGGGCCTGCAGATTCAAGTCGAGCTTCAGGCCGCCTTTTAGACATGCTTGATGCAGCTTGGTCGCAAGGTCCTTCAGATTCTTTCGGATGTTGGCGTAATCGTCGGCAGTAAAAACCAGTTCTCGGACGAAGAAATCCTTCATTTCAGGGGAATCGGCAACAGCGTCAAGTTGCTGAAGAAGGAGGTAGGTCCTTGGATCGATGTGCGCAATACGACCGGACAGGCCGACTTGATTTGCAACATTCTCCTTTGCGACCCCGCAGTCATTGTCTTTCAGGAGCATCTTCTTGAGTTGAACGGCTCCCAGTTTCGCAGCCTCTTCGGGCGTCAAGTTCTTGCTCGACTTCAGCTTCGGGCTGCCATCCGCGTCCAGATCGGCAGCGTCGATGTAGTAATAGGTCATAAGATAGTGGATGTTGCCGAAGCGATCCTGCTGGTTCATCAGCGTGTCGATCACGATCAAGTCCGCGGCATCCTTGAGCTGTACCATCTTCTGAACGTTTTCGGTTGTGAAACTTCGTCCCACCAACGTACTGATGTCCGCGTTATGGGCCAGCATTTGCACGATCGGGTTCTTGTCGCGGAAGTTCGACGCGCGGGCTACGTTGTTGGCTCCGCCGTTGAAGAACTCCTTATAGAAGCTTTCGTGCTTTGGATTTTCGCTAAGGGCGCCATACGATTGGGTGAAGTCGGTGGTTAACAGAGAATCCCGCCTCTTGCCATTCGCGCCTGCCGTCAATTGCGCCATCAGGCTTGCCCAAGTCTGATGAATAAGACTGTTCGAGGCGGTCTCCGCCAGAGCCGCGCGACCGAGGGCAATATGATTTTGCAGGTCAAACGTGCGCAGAACTGCCGGAGGTACGTCAGCGATGCCACCGAGCATGCGCGACAGATGGTAGTAGCCGAGGATGGATGGCGTGTAGCTGCAGCTGGAGCTCAGCTTGTATTTGGCTATCTTGTGGGCGCCGGCAGTGTTGCAACGAGCGGCCTCGACCTGTTGGGGAGTGCCTCCTTGGGGGAGTGAATAGAGGTCAAGACCCGGATTGGTGCTGTTGAGTTTCGGACAAACAGCGGAATTCTGATGCTCGTCGATATTGCAAAGCCGACTCTCGATCTCGATGTCCTTGTCGAAATATCTCCCTGCGGCGAGGTGCTTGGGGACGACGCAAATCTCGGCATTTCTGCCGGGCACCGGAATCTGCATGGTCTGTTCGCCGCGCGCAGGGTCGACCGACAAGCCGGCATGGGCGTATGCCGAACCCAGGAGCTGCAGCGGCAGCAGTAGAAGCTGAGTGAAACGCACTGGTCTCATCGCGTGTCCTCCCAGTCTCGTTTGGCACGTGGAGGAAAACCCGCTGGCGCGAGTTCTCCGATTGGTTTGCATTCGCTACTTCCATCCGCCGCGCCGACCGCGGCGACTGGCTGCGGTTCAGCGCAGAGCGCTTGCCTCAATGGTATTGCGGACAGACGCGAGCCGCGTCCTGCTCGGAAATTTGCAGCTCTGGATCGGTGAACCGTACGAAATTCGCGACTTGGTCGTGCTCTTTTGGATAACGGATCTTGGGCGGGATCACGCTATCCCAATAGTCGGCCGCTTTGTGGGAATCCCATCCCGCTGGAGCGCAAAATTGAGCGAGGGCCGCGGCCGAGATAAAACCGGAAGCGTGCAGGCCATACCAGCAATGGACGTACATCGCCCCCTTGCCTTGAGTGATGATGTCATGGAGCTTGACGAACACCGTTCTCAAGGCCGCGCGGTTGTCCCACTGGTGATAGTCATATTGGAGCGAATTAGCAGCGCAGCTGACATTCTCGGTTCCGTTCCATCCGGTTCGATACGCGTACACCGCCTGCGAGAAGCCGGCTTTGCAAAGTGCCTGAAGAGATTGATTTTGCAGCGGTCGGCGTGGACCGTCGACACCAGCGCGAGAACCTTCGGTGCCGCCGCGATACAGGACCCCGGGCATGACGACTCGAAAATGCGTGAGTCCTGTTCCGTTGCCGACTGGAAAGAGCTTCTCTTTCTTCATATCGGCGTCGTCGGTTCCCGCAGGCTGCGCAAGAGCGCTCGCTGCAACTGACAGTCCCAAAAGCAGAACCGAACAAAATCCAGGGATTTTGGACATGGCGTCTCCTCACCGAAGATAGTCAGTCTTGATGTCGCGTCGGACCTTGCTTGCCTCCTGAAAGCGAGAAGAGCGAGGTGGCTCCAGCGCTCCCGGCCGGTTGAGCAGATCCCGTCAGAGCATGATCCGCAAAGGTGTGAAGCGGTTTTCCGAACAGATCATGCTCAAACAAGGAGCTAAAGCGCGATGACGATTCAAACCAATCTCATCGTGCTTTAGTCTGCAACGTTAGAGCAGGCTGCGACCGAAGGTTGTGAACCACTTCACATGGCCGAAAAATGCGATTGGGCTAAAGTTGCAATCTGACACCAAGTCCGCTTGGTGCAGACGTTCATGGGTTTCGCGAGGACCGGACATGCCAGCAACGCCCAATTTGCCGACGCCCGATTTCACCTTCGATGCCGACCAGCCCGGCGCATGTATCGCCGGCGTACGGCCGTATCGCAACGGATCCTACCGTCTCGACGCCGAGACGATCTCGAGTAAATTCTTCGTCCACAACTACGGGCATGGCGGTGCCGGTATTACGTTGAGCTGGGGCTGCGCCTCCAAGGTGCGGGATATCGTCAGGAGCCATCTGGTTGGCTCGCCCAATAGGAAAGTGGCCGTCCTGGGTGCAGGGGTGATGGGCTTGACCGCCGCCACGCTGCTTGCCGATCTCGGTCTGACGGTCACGATCTATTCGGACCGCGCGCCGCTGCAGACTACGTCATCCAAGGCCGGCGGCCAGTGGGCCGTGTCGGTGGTGGAATTCGCGGGCAAGCAACAGGAACTCACGGACATCATCAGGTTCGCATACACGACCTTCAAGGCGAGCATCGGCCAGGGCTTTGGCGTCAGCGAGCGGCCGAACTATTCGGCCACGCCGTCGCATAATCTGGATGTCGTGATCCAGCTGGCGCCCGGTCTCATCAAGCCGAGGGAATCGCTTCCAAGGGAGCCGTTCGAGGGCCATACCAAGCCTGGCTTCGTCTACCAGACCTTGCTGATCGAACCGCCGATCTTTCTTGCGAAGCTCGAAGCAGATCTGCGGGCGCGCGGCACGACGTTCGTGAACAAGAAATTCGTCAACAGGTCGGATATCATCGCGTCGGTGCCGGAAACGATCGTCGTCAATTGCACCGGGCTCGGCTCGATGACGTTGATGAGCGATCCGAAGATGGTCCCGATCAAGGGCCAGTTGGCGATGTTGCCCCCGCAGCCCGCGTTGCAATATTTGTATGGTCAGGATGGATACATGTTCCCGCGTGCCGATCACGTCGTCATCGGCGGGACGTTCGAGGTCGGTGTGAACAATGAGACGGCAGATAAATCCGTGTGCCAGGGCCTCGTTAGTCACATTGCCTCTCAGTTTGGCAAGGCGTCGGCGAAGCCTCTTCCGGACATCCATATCCACAACCCCGACCACGCGCCGATCGTCAATCCGCAAATCCCGGAGGTCTGAGGTGCTGTCCAAAATTTGTCGCGCTCTGACCGGATCGGGTTGAGTTCACTCGCCGTCATGTCGAAGGTCTCTCAGATGGTGTCGTGCGGCATGCGGCTCATCACCCATTTGCCGATTGGATCTGGCGAGCAGATGCGTGTCGAGCTGTGACGGGAGCGGGCACTTGCCACAGGCCGCGATGATTCCATCCTACACCTGTTTTGCCCGACGCCTCAAGCGATTTTCGGTTTTACGGAAATTTTTCGCGCGAACGCCCGCTCAAGCGCGATGACCGCTCGACTCGGCCTCGTAGCAGTTCAAGCCCTTGATTTCGCACTCGCGGGCTACTGTGCATGGGGTTGTTTTCGACTTTTTGCTTCCAGGGTGCAAAACTATCGGTCCGAGCCCGACCCGTCCGGCGCTCGCCTTTCATCAATCCATTTTCAGGAGACGCACCATGCAGGTTTACAATGTGGTGAAGTTCAAGGTGAAGCAGGGTGAGGAGGCCGCCTTCCTCGACGCGCACCGGAACGGCAAGGCGAAATGGCCGGGCCTTGAACATGGCGTCATCATCAAGACCGGCGAGCAGACCTTTTGCCTGATCGGCCAATGGTCCAGTCAGGACGCAATGGTTGCGGCGCGATCGGCGATGATCAAGACGCTCGACAGTTTCAGGTCGGTGCTCGAGGACCAGGGCCAGGGGCGCGGCGTCACCGATGCCGTGTCGGGGGCGGTGGTGCTCGATCTCTAGCAGGCGAGCGTCGCCCGCTACTTCATCAGCCGTATGCCCTTGGTCGTGAACTTCTGCGTCTTGCCGCCTGGGCGAAGGGGGCGCCTGGTGCCGGCGGCCTTGCCGGTGCCGGGCGGCTGGTGCGCGGGGACGAGCTGGTGGGGCTGCGAGCCGATCAGGTCGCGGCGGCCCATCTCGATCAGGGCCTCGCGCAGCACCGGCCAGTTATCAGGGTCGTGATAGCGCAGGAACGCCTTGTGCAGGCGGCGCTGGCGCAGGCCCTTGATCGCCTCGACCCTGTCGCTGCCGCCGTGGCGCACGCCGCGCAAGGGATTGACGCCGGTGTGGTACATCGCGGTGGCCGTCGCCATCGGCGATGGCAGGAAGGTCTGCACTTGATCGGCGCGATAGCGGTTCTTCTTCAGCCACAGCGCGAGGTTCATCATGTCCTCGTCGGTCGTGCCCGGATGCGCCGCGATGAAATAGGGGATCAGGTAATATTTCTTGCCGGCCTGCTCTGCGGCTTCGTCGAACATCCGCTTGAACTTGTCGTAGGCGCCGATGCCGGGCTTCATCATCTTGTCGAGCGGGCCGCGCTCGGTATGCTCAGGGGCGATCTTGAGATAGCCGCCGACGTGATGGGTGACGAGCTCCTTGATGTATTCGGGGCTCTCGACCGCGAGGTCGTAGCGCACGCCCGAGGCAACCATCACCTTCTTGATGCCCTTGGTCTCGCGCACCTTGCGATAGAGGCGGATGAGATCGTCATGCGAGGTGTTGAGGTTCGGGCAGATCTCGGGGAAGACGCAGGACGGCCGCCGGCACGCGGCCTCGACCTTCGGGTCCTTGCAGGCCATCCGGTACATGTTGGCGGTGGGGCCGCCGATGTCGGAGATCACGCCGGTGAAGCCCGGCGTCTTGTCGCGGATCTTTTCGATCTCGCGCAGGATCGATCCTTCCGAGCGGTTCTGGATGATGCGGCCCTCATGCTCGGTGATCGAGCAGAAGGTGCAGCCGCCGAAGCAGCCGCGCATGATCGTCACCGAGAACTTGATCATGTCCCAGGCCGGGATCTTCGCCTCGCCGTATGACGGATGCGGCGCGCGGGCGTAGGGCAGATCGTAGACCGCGTCCATCTCCTCTGAGGTCAGCGGGATCGGCGGCGGGTTGAGCCAGAGATCGCGGTCGCCGTGACGCTGCACCAGAGGCCGCGCATTGCCGGGATTGCTCTCCCGGTGCAGCACGCGTGAGGCGCGGGCGTAGGCTTCCTTGTCCTGCTCGACCTGCTCCAGCGCCGGCAGGCGGATCACGGTTGCGCCCTTCTGGCGCGTGGCGCCTTCGTCGGCGGAATCGAGATCGTCGGCGTGCAGCTCGGCATAGTCTTCGGGCACCCGGCGGAACAGCGCGACGCCCCTGATATCATCGAGCTCGCGCGGCGCATCGCCGGCGGCGAGACGGTGCGCCACTTCGACGACGGCGCGCTCGGCATTGCCGTAGAGCAGCAGGTCAGCCTTGGCGTCGGCCAGCACCGAGCGGCGCACCTTGTCCGACCAGTAATCGTAATGCGCGATCCGGCGCAGCGAGGCCTCGATGCCGCCGAGCACGATCGGCACGTCCTTGAACGCCTCGCGGCAACGCTGGGCGTAGACGATGGTGCAGCGGTCCGGCCGCTTGCCGCCTTCGCCGCCGGCGGTGTAGGCGTCGTCGCTGCGGATGCGGCGGTCCGCGGTGTAGCGATTCACCATGGAGTCCATGTTGCCGCCGGTAACGCCGAAGAACACCTTTGGCTTGCCGAGTGCCTTGAACGGCTCGGCCGAGTGCCAGTCCGGCTGGGCGATGATGCCGACGCGGAATCCTTGCGCCTCCAGCAGCCGGCCGATGATGGCCATGCCGAAGCTCGGATGGTCGACATAGGCGTCCCCGGTCACCAGCACGATGTCGCATTCGTCCCAGCCGAGCGCGTCCATCTCGGCGCGGCTCATGGGGAGGAACGGCGCCGGCTTGCGCGGGCGCGCCTGTGCCATCAGGGGCTTGTCGGCGGTGATGATCTGGGTGTCCATGGGGCCTACGCATAGGACTCCGGACGCGCGAATACAACCGACGGGAGCGTGAAAGATGCCGGTTCCGTCCTCGTTCGGGCGCATTAGCCCTTCGCGAGCGCCGGCTGGACCTCGGCCGTCGTGGCCGGCTCACCACCCGCGCAGTGGTTCATTTGCAGGAACGATCCGGGTCCGCCCACATTCTGACTTAGGGGCCGTGGCGAGCCCGGCTTGCGCGCGCCCGTGCCCACGATCCGGATTGCCTCGATATTCGCCTCGGGCGATGGGGGAGCTGTGAGTACAGTCATAGAGAATTTGCTGTCGCGGAAGCAGAAGCTTGTCGAACAGCTCGAGAAGGCGCCGTCGGTCGAGGACCGCGACAAAATTGAGCACCAGCTCGAACAGATCAACACGGCGCTGGATTTTCTCGACAGGCCGGGACCACGGGGCGGGGAATAGCCGCTCAATTCGCCGCCGGCGTCTCCACCTTCAAGGCTTTGGCGTAGACTACGCCCGAATTGGTGATGTGCGTGGTCATCGCCGCTTCGAACGCCGCAAACTCCCCGCGCGCGAACAGATCGAGCAGCTTGCGATGCTCGTCGAACGACGAGCGGGTGCGCACGTCGATCGGTGAGGTCAGGTTGGTGCGGAGCGCCGCCACGCGCCCCGAGACGAGTTGGTAGGATTCGGCGAGATAGCGATTGCCGCAATGCGCGAACAGGCCTTCGTGAAAGGCGGCGTCGGCGCGGCCATAGGCGATGTTGTCCTTGGCCTCAACCGCCGGCTCCATCGCCGCGATCGCCTCGCTCAGGGTCGCGATGGCGCCGTCGCGGTCGTGGCGAAAGGCGAGTTCGGCGGCTTTGGGCTCGAGCGCGATGCGGAAGGTGCAGAGCGCGGTGATGTCCTCGGCGCTGGGCGTGAACACGAAGCTGCCGACCTGCGGCCGGATCACCACCAGCCCCTGAGCCTGCAACTGGCCCATCGCCTCCCGCACCGGCGTGCGGCTGACGCCGAATGAGTTCGCCACCATCTCCTCCGAGATGGCGGCACCGAGCGCGAACTCGCCGTCGATAATGGCCTGCCGCAGCCGCAGCATCACCCGCTGCGACAGCGATTTCGGCGCATCGAGCTTGAGCGATCGCATTGTCCCCTCAGATCACCTTGCCGGGGTTGAGCAGATGATCAGGATCGAGCGCGGCCTTCAGCGTCCGCATCAGCGCGATCTCCGCCTCGCTACGGGCATGTCCCAGCCACTTCTTCTTCAGCGTGCCGATGCCGTGCTCGGCGGACACGCTGCCGCCCATGTCACGCACGAGGCCATAGATGATGGTGTCCATCTCCTCCTTGGGCTGCTGCTCGACGGGAAGGCCCGTGACCCAGGAGACGAGGTGCAGATTGCCGTCGCCGACATGGCCGTAATAGACGCTTTCGCAGCCCTTGATGCCGGAAGCCAGCGCCGCCTTGCAGCGCGTGGCGAACGCGTCCATCCGCGCCACCGCAAGACCGATGTCGTAGGAGATGTGCGGCCCCAGCACCTGGCCGAACTCGGCGCAGATGTCGCGCACGCGCCAGAACGCTTGCGTCTGCGCCAGCGATTGCGCCACGGCCGCGTCGACTAGCAGGCCCCGCTCCATCAGCTCCTCGAGCCAGGCCTGGAAACGCGGCGCATCGACGCTCTCGTCGGTGCCCTGCGCCTCGACCAGCACATAGAGACCCTGACCTGCGGCGACCGGCGGCTTGACGCCTGCGCGATTCGTGATCACGTCCCAATAATCCGGCCACATCACTTCGAAGGCCGACAGCAACGGGCCGAGCCCGCTGCGGGCGGCATCGAGCAGCGCGATCACAGCGGCATAGTCCTTCAATGCGCAGAGCGCGGCCATGGTCGAGCGCGGTTTCGGGAACAGTCTCAGCACCACGCGGGTGATGATGCCGAGCGTGCCTTCCGAGCCGATGAAGAGGTGCTTCAGATCGTAGCCGGCGTTGTTCTTCATCAGCTTGTTGAGGCTGGTGATGATGGTGCCGTCGGGCAGCACAACTTCGAGGCCGAGCACCAACTCGCGCGTCATGCCGTAGCGGATGACGCGGTTGCCGCCGGCATTGGTCGAGAGATTGCCGCCGATGGCGCAGGAGCCGCGCGAGCCGAGGTCAAGCGGAAAGAACAAGCCGGCCTCGTCGGCGGCCTTCTGGATCGTCTCCAGCGGCGTTCCTGACTTCACCGTCATCGTCATCGAGGCGCGATCGATCTCCTCGATGCCGGTCATGCGCTCCAGCGAGATCGCGATCCAGCCCGCTTCGGGCGCGGCGCCGCGGCAGAGCCCGGTCAAGCCGCCCTGCGGCACGAAGGGCAGGCGCGCCTGTCGGCAGGCCGCAATCGCATCGGCAACACCCTGCGCATCAAGCGGTCGGATCACCGCCAGCGGCGTTTGCGGCAGGCTCGCGCTCCAGTCGTTGCAATTGCGCGCGGGCACGTCGCTGCCGGTGAGCACGGCCGCAGCGCCGAGCTTATCGCGCAAGGCGGCGAGCAGTGGCTCGGGATATCCGACAGGGGTCACCATGTTCATGCGAGACCTCCTCTAAATTTGGCTGCGCCTCATGCGCGTTGAGCCGGCGGAAAGCGTTTGCGCCTGTCTTGTATGTAAGGTACAAGATAAAAAGTAAAGCAAAAACAAGGTCCGGTCGCCCCCGAAGATCGTTATCGATCAGGGGTTTGTTCCGGAGCCGTAACGATGGGTGGTGCTATGACGGAGGCAATTCGCGGATTCTGGGTGGCGTCGGCGACGCCGCTGGCGCCGGACGGCAGCGTGGATTCCACCAAGCTCGCCGCTCACGCCAAGCAGCTGTTCGGCAAGGGCGTCGACGGCGTCGTGTTGTTCGGCACCACAGGCGAGGGCACCTCTTTCAATGTCAACGAACGCATCGCGACCATCGAAGCCGTCCTCAAGGCGGGCGTGCCGGCGGAGCGCATCGGCATCGGCGGCGGCTTTCCCGCCATCAGCGACAGCATAGCGCTGGCGCGCGCCGTGCTCGGCCTCGGCCTGCGACACGTTCTGATCCTGCCGCCTTATTTCGATCGCAGCGCCACGCCTGAGGGCATCGAGGATGCCTTCGCCGCTGTCATTGACGGCGTCGCCGATGATCGCCTGCGCGCCTACCTCTATCACATCCCGCAGATCTCAGGCGTCGCGATCCCGACCAGTGTCGCCGCGAATTTGCGCAAGCGTTACGGCAAAACGGTTGCGGGCCTGAAGGACTCCAGCGGCGACTTCAAGCAATTCCAGGCGTTCCGTGCAGCGGCACCCGAGCTTGCCATCACCGTCGGCAACGAAACCGATATCGCGCGCGCGATCGCCGGTGGCGGTGCCGGCACCATCTGCGGCATGGCCAATATCGCGCCGGAGCTGGTCAAGGCGATGATCGATGACAAGGACGTCGAGGCGCGCATGCAGGCCGCTGTCGATATCGTGGTGAAGTCGCCGTCCTTCCTGACGACGCTGAAGGCCATCCTCGCTGCGCAGACCGGCGATGCCGGCTGGCTCCGCGTGCGCCCGCCGCTTCGCGCATTGTCCGACGGCGCCGCGCTCAAGGCGAAGCTCGACGAGCTGACCAACCCGGCGATCGCCTAAGCGCGCGTTTGATCGCTGTGATCGTCCGCGGCGCGCGCTGACATGGCGCGCACCGCGACGAGCGCGGCGGCAAAACCTGCCGCCGCTCCCACGCCGAGCGCCCAGCGCGGGCCGAGATGATCCGCCACCCATCCGACAATCGGTGCGCCGATCGGCGTGCCGCCCAGCGCGACGCCGAGCCGCAATGCCATGACGCGCCCCCTCATCCGCGGTTCTGTGGAGAGCTGCATCATGGCGTTCGAGGTGTTGGTGACCGTGAGCGCGGCAACGCCGATCAAAACCAGCGTGCCTCCGAACAGCCAATAGCTCGGCGCAAGCGCGGCCAGCGTGCATCCGGCGCCAAACGTTGCGGCTCCCATTAGCAGCGAGATGAATTTCGGCTGCGCTCGCCCGGCAGCCAGCAGCGCGCCCGAGATCGTGCCGACCGCCATCGTCGACGATAACAGGCCAAAGCCGCGCGCGTCGGTGTGGAAGACGCTGACCGCCATGGTCGAGATGAAGATCGGGAAGTTCAGTCCGAACGTCCCGATCAGGAACAGCATGATCATGATCGCCCTGGGATCCCTGCGCGACCACACGTAGCGAAAACCTTCCGTCATGCCGCCCGGTGCTCGGTGCGCTCGTGCATTCGGGCGAAGCTCCGACGTGCGCAGCAGTGCGAGCGAGCAGAGCACCGCCACGAAGGATGCAGCGTTGAGCAGGAAGGCCCAGCCGGTGCCGATCGAGGCGATGACGATTCCCGCGATCGCGGGCCCGACCATCCGCGCGGCATTGAAGGACGTCGAGTTCAGCGCGATCGCGTTGGAGAGTTCCCCGTCGCCGACCAGCTCGGCCACGAAAGTCTGGCGCACCGGAGCGTCGAAGGCCGCGGCGCAGCCGAACAGGAAGGCGAACACATAGACGTGCCAGAGCTGCACAAGGCCGGTGACCGTGAGAAGGCCAAGCACCAGCGCCAGCAGTCCCATCGTCGCCTGGGTCGCGACCAGAAGCCGCCGTTGATTGAAATGATCGGCGGCAAATCCGGTCCACGGCATCAGCAGGAGCTGCGGTCCGAACTGGAGCGCCATTACGATGCCGACGGCCTGCGCATTGTGTCGTGTCAGCTCGGTGAGAACGAGCCAGTCCTGCGCGGCGCGCTGCATCCACGTCCCGGTGTTGGACACCAGCGCTCCCGCAGCCCAAACACGGTAATTGTAGTTCCGCAGTGAGCGAAATGTGCCCGCGCCTGGCACGCTCATGACCCCGTGGGCGTGTTGCCGCCGTGGAATTGGCCGAACCGCCGCGCGAGGAAAAGGCCGAGGATCAGCGCGCCGAGCCCGAGCGCGACGACATCGGCCGTATCAAGCAGGGCGAACTCCCCGACTCGGCAGACGAGGAGATATCCGACGGTCACATTGAAGAAACCCCAGAGCACGTTGACCGTCGACGAAGACAGACCTTCTCCCCGCGGCGTCGCAAACGGCGTCTGGAACGGTTCGCCGCGCAGGCCGCTGACAAGATGTGGAGTGGCGTTCGCCAGAAATGCGCCGCCCCAAAAATAGGAAACGAGATGAAGCCAGTTCATTTCTGCGCGCTCCGTGTGGTCAATTCGGCGATGATTGCCTGCATTATCATGCGATCGTTCCTGTTGTTAGAACGTTTCAACACTAGAGCTATTCAAGTCCACCTATAGTTCTCTTCATTCGCAGTCGCTGCTAGATGCGCCAGCGTCAATGCCGTGACTTGGAAGTGAATTGAAAGTGCGTGCCCCTGTGGATGGCCCTCGCGTCAGAGGTCATCGAAATCGCGCCGGCAAGAGCCGTGCAAGTCTTCTCATCGGTGCGGCCGTGTTGCTCGCCGAATACAACTCCAGCACGACCGTCGCGAAGGCGCAAACGGCGCTGCCGCCGGTGAATGTGGAAGCACCGACGCAGCGGCCGAAACCGTCGCGCGCGTCGCAGCAGTCTCAACGGCGGACACAGGCGGTCCTGCGCCGTAGCCCAACGGCCGTTCCATCCGCATCTCTGATGTTCTCCGAACGCGCCGCGGCGGACGCCGCCGCACAACAGGCCGCAAAGCTCGGCTATCGCGCGATGCCAAGCGCGACCACGTTGCGCTCGGGCGCATCGCCGCTCGATACCTCGCAGTCCGTCAATGTCGTGCCTGCGCAGGTCCTGAAGGACCAGCTGCCGCGCAACATCGACGATGCGCTGGTCAACATCAGCGGCATCACCCAGACCAATACGCTCGCCGGCACCCAGGACGCGGTGATCCGCCGCGGCTTCGGCGACAACCGCGACGGCTCGATCATGCGCAACGGCATGCCGCTGGTGCAGGGACGCAGCCTGAACGCTGCGGTCGACAGTGTCGAGGTGCTGAAGGGGCCGGCCTCGCTGCTCTATGGCATTATGGATCCCGGCGGCATCGTCAACACCATCAGCAAGCGTCCGGAACTGTACCAGCACGGCGCGGTCTCGCTGCTGGGCTCGACCTACGCGAACAATCGCAACGGTGCCGACGGCACACTCGATGTCACCGGCCCAATCGGCGATGGCGGGCTCGCTTATCGCTTCATCGGTTACGGCGTCAGCGAGGACTACTGGCGCAATTTCGGCCGTCACCGGGAGATGCTGGTGAACCCGTCGCTCGCCTGGTACGGCGAGGCCACGACGGTCCAGCTCACCTATGAGCACCGGGAATTCATCACGCCATTCGACCGCGGCACTGCCTTCGTCAACGGCGCCCCGCTGGCGATCTCGAAGACGCGGCGGCTCGACGAGCCATTCAACAACATGTGGGGCACGCCCGATCTGGTGCAGGGCTCGGTCGAGCAGAAGCTCGACGACACCTGGAAGGTCACGGCGGCCTACAGCTATAACACCGAGACGTACAGCGCCAACCAGCTCCGCGTCATCGGCGTCAACGCCAAGACCGGCGTCGAGACCCGCAGCAATGACGGCACCCAGAACTCACTGAGCAACGCCAGTTACGGCACGTCCTATATGCAGGGTGATGTCTGGGCCGGCGGCTTCCGCAACGAGATCCTGTTCGGCGGCGAGGCGCTGTATCGTACGATCGATCGCCACGATTTGATCCGTCAGGCGACGCCGAGCTTCAATTTCTACAACCCGGTCTACGGGCTCGTCACGCCGGGCACGACAATCTCGCCAACCGACAGCGAGCAGACCGACAAGCTCGGCACGCGCGGCTTCTTCGCCCAGGACACGTTCCATCTCACCAACTGGCTGTCCATGGTTGGCGGCGTGCGCTGGATGCAATATGAGCAACTCGCCGGAAAAGGCCGGCCTGTCTTCATCACCAACACGAACCTTTCGGGCGACAAGGTCCTGCCGCTCGGCGGGCTCATCGTCAAGCTGAATGAGCAGCTCTCCTATTATGTGAGCTACACGCAATCGCTGAAGCCGACCTCGACCATCGCGGCTTTCACCAGCGGCTTCGTCGTTGACTCCACCATTGCGCCTGAGGAGGGAACGCAGTGGGAGACCGGTTTGAAGTTCGACGTCAACAAGCGGCTGTCGGGCACTTTGGCGGTCTACGATATCCAGAAAAAGAATGTGCTGGTGCTGGATGACCTCGGCAACGGCAAGTCGACAGGGCGCGCCTCCGGTGCGGCGCGGTCGCGCGGTGTCGAACTGGACGTCACCGGCCGGCTGACTGACGAATGGAGCATGATCGGCAGCTACGGCTATACCGATGCGCGCCTGATCAACGATCCCGTCGTCGGCAACGCAAAATTGCTGAACGCCGCGATGAACACGGCGTCGCTCTATCTCGTCTACGATTTCGGCGACCGGTTGCCCGGACGCCTGCGGCTCGGTGGCGGCGCACACTATGTCGGCGACCGGCCGGGCGACGCCGCCAACACGTTCTTCCTGCCCGCCTACACCGTCGCAGACATCTTCGTGACCTACGACGCCAAGGTCGACAACGTGCCCGTGACTTATCAGTTCAACGTCAAGAACCTGTTCGACAAGGTCTACTACACCTCCACCACCGGAAACGCGTTGAACGTCGCGATGGGCGATGGCCGCCGCATCTCGCTGTCGGCAACGGTGAAGTTCTAGCCATGGCGATACAACATCAGGTCGGGCGCAAGATCAGGGCGGCACTGCTCCAGCTTCACTCCATTGCCGGCCTCGTGCTCGCACTGCTGCTCTCCTTGATCGCGCTGACCGGCGTGACCATGAGCTTCGAGGACGAGATCGTCGACCACCTGAATGCCGGCATCATGCAGGTCGTCCCGCGGACGACACCGGCTCTGTTGCCGGATGAGCTGGTGTCGCGTCTGAAGGCCGTACCTGACGCCGGCAAGGTCGCGGGCATCACGTTGTCGAGCAATCCTTCGGCGGCCGTTCATATCCGCTTCGCACGCGACGAGCAGGGCGGGCGGCCGTCATCGCTCTATGTAGATCCTTATGACGGCAGGGTGCTCGGCGTCCCGCGCGGCGAGGATTTTTTTGCGATGGTGCGTCGGCTGCACCGCTGGTTGCTGATATCTGGCGATGCCAGGGGCTGGGGTCGCCAGATCACCGGCATCGCCGCGCTCGGCCTCATCGCGATGCTGGTCTCGGGCCTCGTGCTGCGCTGGCCGCGTCGGGCGAGCAGCGTGAAGATGTGGCTGAAGCCGAACCTCACCCTCAGCGGCCGCGGCCTGCATCGTTCGCTGCATGCCGTCGTCGGCACCTGGGTGCTGCTGGTCTATCTGGTGATGGCGATCACCGGGCTGTGGTACTCGTTCGACTGGTACAAGGACAGCGTCGTCTGGTTGCTGGCTCGGCCTCATGTGGCGGCCGTGAAGATGCAGCTGAAGCAGCCGCGCCTATCCGGTCGTTCCGAGCCGGCTCAGCCGGTCTGGTTCGATCGTGCGTGGTCGACTCTCCTGCGTGAGGAGAGCGGCGGCTTTGCCAGGGTGCAACTCACGCTTCCTGCAGGTCCTGGCACAGTGATGCGGATCCGGTCGTGGCCAAAGGACGCCACGCTCGAAAGCGAGCGTAACGAATTCCGCATCGATGCAGTTACCGGCCAGCTCATCTCTGCTGAGCGCTATGCCGACAAAACCCTGGGCGAAAAGGCCATTGCGAGCGTGCTCGACATCCATCGCGGCGCGATCCTGGGCTGGCCGGGCAAGCTTGCGTTCATGATAGCCGCAGCGCTGATGCCGCTGTTCGCGATCACCGGCGTGCTCTTGTACGCCTCGCGCCGCAAGTTGCAGCGTTCGGCGCAGCCGCTGCACGGGCGGCTCGTTCCGGGCGAGTGATCGCAACGCTCCCTGCTGACGGCTCATCGAGCGCGCGATGATCGGTCGCTCCGGTGTCGCCAAGGTC
The DNA here is from genome assembly GCF_022012435.1 of Bradyrhizobium zhengyangense. Classification (GTDB taxonomy): domain Bacteria; phylum Pseudomonadota; class Alphaproteobacteria; order Rhizobiales; family Xanthobacteraceae; genus Bradyrhizobium; species Bradyrhizobium zhengyangense. The sequence goes on along the minus strand of NZ_JAKLUA010000005.1, from coordinate 399,682 downwards.
GTCCCACGTCTTGGACAAGAAACGCTTGTCCAAGGCTTCGCGACATGGTTCGATCCGACTTCTGCACGCGTAAGTCGTGGTGGCTTAATGGCACGATCCGAACGAGATGAACTTGAAGAGGCAGCGCTGCCGGCAGTGCTCGTCAGACGGAACGATTTGCCCGTGCCGCTTGCACATCCGGCGAGAAGTTTCTTTGGCGGACTTCCCAAGCTTCCGCCGCAGTTCGAGTGGCCTGTGGCGGAAGTCACGGCGAATGAGACGCCAGAGACGGTAGCTCTCACCTTTGTCGCTCAGATTGACTTGGCTGAAGTGCCTGGTTCAGGTTGGTCGCCACTTCCGAAGCGAGGCACGCTCTTCTTCTTTTGCAGCTCGGTATTCGTCGGTGAAGGGAATCCTCCTTGCCGTGTCCTCTATAGTCCGACCGGCGGTGGCGCGCATCCTGGCCGCTCGCCACCACCCAATCTCATGCCGCTGGCAGGGACTGACGGAGACGCTCAAGTCAGATGGCTCGATCCGGCGCTCGATTTTCATTCCAAAGTCGAATTCAAGTACCCGCTTTCGTTCCTGCCGTTTCGCGACGTCTATTCCGATCAGGATGCCGCTGGGGGCGAATTCATGATCGAGGAATTGTGCAGGGTGTTAGGCCCGGGTGAGCCGCGGGCGCCGGATCTCCTTCAGTCTAGAAGGGCGCGCGACTATGAGAAAGACGAGGATTGGCCCTTCAACTGGCTTCTGATCAACTATGTGGTTCGCTCAATCTTGTCGCGTGTCCAGCGTGATCTGACACCTGGATCTTACTACAAGCCGATTACCGACGAGGTGGCTACAGAGCTCAAGCGTCTACGCGTCGGCGCGATCGGATGGCTTGAACGTTGCCGGGCACTGACCCCAATGGACGAGGTCGATGCGGATACGAAGACGGCCTTCAGGTCGTGGTGGCTCGACGTCGTGCAGGCCTACGAGAGGATAGACAGGCAGGTACGCACATATGCGGGGCAAATTGCGGAGGATCTGGGCTACGCCATCAACCACACGATCCGTTGTATGGCGACCCAGGGCGATGACGCTTGCGACGACGCTCCTTTCGAGTATGTCGCGAACCTCGAGCGACAGAATCATTGGAAAGCGCCGACCGTGGAAGAGGGGCAGCGCCGTCATTTTGGAACAGCGCTCCATCAGATGCTGGGATACGGCAGCGGTCCGCAAGATGCGACGGAGGTCCATCTGGAAGATATGCTGTTGCTCCAAGTGCAGGGTGATGCTGCCTTCTTCGATTGGCACTCCAACATCGGCTGTGTGCTTCATTTTTGGATTGACCGGGATGCACTCACGCAACTCGACTTTTCGGGCGTCGCCGCCACATACGAATGTGACTAGTGCGATACGTGTGGCAAACTGGCGATTGCCCGATTTTCTGATCTGACTAGCCAACATCACGGCAATGGTTCAAAAGCTTCTGGTCTTCCTTTCAGGGTCCACGCCATGAAGCTTTCGACCGTCACTCCCGCCGATGTCCGTCGCGCGCTGCTGCTGCGTGAGGAGATCGCACTGCTCGATCTCCGGTTTGAGTCGGCCTTCGCCACCGGCCATCCGCTGTTCGCGGCGAACATGGCCGTGGACCGGATCGCGGTTGAGGCCGCGGTGAGGCTGCCGCGCAAGGACGCGCGGATCGTGCTCTATGATGATGGCGAGGGGCTGGTCGCTGATGGCGCCGAACGTCTTGCCGCGCTCGGCTACAGCAATGTCCGCGCGCTCGATGGCGGGCTGAAAGCCTGGCGCGCGGCGGGCTACGAGCTGTTCGAGGACGTCAATTCCTATTCAAAGGCGTTCGGCGAGCTGGTTGAGGCGCGCCGCCACACACCCTCGTTCAGCGCCGACGAGGTGGCAAAACTGATCGCGGACAAGGCCAACATTGCCATTCTCGACGTTCGTCGCTTCGACGAATATGCGACCATGAACATTCCGGGCTCGGTGAGCGTGCCCGGTGCGGAGCTGGTGTTGCGCGCCGGCCAGGCCGCGCCCGATCCAGACACCACCATCATCGTCAATTGCGCCGGCCGCACCCGCTCGATCATCGGCACCCAGTCGCTGATCAATGCCGGCGTGCCCAACAAGGTGCGGGCGCTGCGCAACGGCACGATCGGCTGGACGCTGGCGCGGCACACGCTCAATCGCGGTGCTGACCGGCGGGGCGCGATTGGCTCATTTGAAGGGGGCCCGGCCAATGCGCGCGATGTCGCCTATCGCGCCGGCGTCCGTCATATCGGCGAGAACGAGATGGCGGCGCTGGTCGCAGCGACCGGTCGCACGCTCTATCGCTTCGACGTGCGCGATGCCGAGGAATATGCCGCCGGTCATCTCCCGGGTTTTCGCCACTATCCCGGCGGCCAGCTCGTGCAGGAAACCGACATGGCAGCGCCGGTGCGTGGCGCGCGCCTCCTCTTGACCGACGACAGGGGCGTGCGCGCCGATATGACGGCGTCCTGGCTCGCGCAGATGGGCTGGGAGGTCTACGTCCTCGAAGGCGGCTATGGCGGCCCACTCGAGGTCGGCCCGCCCCTCGTCCTGCCGAAGCCAGACCCCGCGCATCGCTACCGTCGCCCCTATGAGGGCACTGATGTTGCGGAGAAGGCAATGCAGGCCTATCTCGACTGGGAATATGGCCTCGTCGAGCAGCTCCGCCGCGACGGCACGCACGGGTTCTACGTGATCTGACTACCGCCAAATCTGACTACCGCCAGGTCAGGATATCCCCGTATCCAAACCCTATTGTGCTCGGCCTCGTCCGCGGTCTAAGAGCTGCGGCAAAGCCGTCATTTCAGGAGATTCCATGCCAGCCCCAGGCCAAAGCCCTGAGCGGAGCGCGAAGGCGCTGCTGCTTGAAGGTGTCAACGATAGCGCCGTGGATCTGTTCAAGGGCGCAGGCTTCACCAATGTCGAGCGTCTGACCAAGGCGCTGGATGGCGATGCCCTGCGCCAGGCGCTCAAGGGAGTGTCGCTGCTCGGCATCCGCTCCCGCACCCAGATCACCGACGAGGTGCTGGAAGCCGCCGACGGGCTGCTCGCGGTCGGCTGCTTCAGCGTCGGCACCAACCAGGTCGATCTCCTGGCGGCGCGCAAGCGCGGCATTCCCGTGTTCAACGCGCCGTTCTCCAACACGCGTAGCGTCGCCGAGCTCGTGATCGGCGAGATCGTGATGCTGCTGCGGCAGATCTTCCCGCGCTCGGTGTCGGCGCATGAGGGCGGCTGGGACAAGTCCGCGGCCGGTAGCCGCGAAGTCCGCGGCCGCACGCTCGGCATCATCGGCTATGGCAATATCGGCTCGCAGCTCTCGACGCTCGCCGAAGCCATGGGCATGCGGGTGATCTATTACGACCGCACCGACAAGCTTCGCCACGGCAACACCGAGCCGGTGGAGAAGCTGGAAGAGCTGCTGGCGCAGAGCGACGTGGTCAGCCTGCACGTGCCGGAGACGCCGGAGACCGCGGGCATGATCGGCGAGAAGGAGCTGCGGGCGATGAAGCCGGGCTCGTTCCTGATCAACAACAGCCGCGGCACGGTGGTCGATCTCGACGCGCTCGCGGGCGCCTTGCGCGATGGCCACATTGCGGGCGCGGCCATCGATGTGTTCCCGGTCGAGCCGTCGTCGAACTCGGAGCGCTTCAAGAGCCCGGTGCAGGGCCTCAATAACGTCATCCTCACTCCGCATATCGGAGGCTCGACCGAGGAGGCGCAGGAGCGCATCGGCGGCGAGGTCGCGCGCAAGCTGGTCGACTTTTTCATCACCGGCTCGACCATGGGCGCGGTGAATTTCCCGGAGGTGCAGCTGCATCTGCGCCCGTCCGGCGCCCGTTTCAGCCATGTCCATCGCAACGTGCCGGGCATGCTGCGCCGGCTGAACGAGGTTTTCCTCCAGCGCGACATCAACATTGCCGCGCAATATCTGGAGACCGCCGGCGACCTCGGCTACGTCGTGCTCGATGCCGACCTCGGTGGCCAGGACTCAGGCGCGCTGCTGGCGCAGATTCGTGCACTCGAAGGCACGGTTGGCGCGCGGCTGGTGTTCGAGCACTAGCGCGCCGTCACGTTCCGGTTGCATTGTCCGGCTTAAACTCTCTAAACTGTATCGTCTTCGACGTGTTCCAATCACGTCGAATTTGAGCCTCAGTTGCGTGAGTGTCCGCCATGGAACGCGACGCCGTACTGATCGATCTCGCACTTCAAGGCGGCGGCTCGCACGGCGCTTTCTCCTGGGGCGTGCTCGACCGCCTGCTGGAGGAGAAGTGGCTCACCATCGCCGCGATCTCCGGCACATCGGCTGGCGCAATGAATGCGGCGGTGCTGGCTGATGGATGGACGGCTGGTGGAGCAGAGGGCGCGCGCGAGGCGCTGGAACGATATTGGCGCCGTGTCTCGAAGGCTGCTGCCTTCAGCCCATTGCAGCGCTCACCGTTCGACAGGCTGATGGGACGCTGGACGCTCGATACCTCGCCCTTCTACATCTTCACCGACCTGATGTCGCGGGTGCTGTCGCCCTACGATCTCAATCCGACCGGTTACAATCCGCTGCGCGCAGTGCTGGCCGAGAGTATCGATTTCAAACGGCTGGCGCGCTCGCCGATCCAGCTCTTCATCACGGCGACGCGGGTGCGCACCGGGCGCGGACGAATCTTTCGCAACGCCGAGATCACGGCAGACGTGCTGCTCGCATCGGCCTGCCTGCCTACCATGTTTCGCGCGATCGAGATCGACGGCGAGCCTTACTGGGACGGCGGCTTCGCCGGCAACCCCACCATCACGCCGCTGGTCCGCGAGAGTGATGCGCACGACACCATACTCGTCCAGATCAATCCGACCGAACGGCTGGAGGAGCCACGCACCGCGGCGGAGATCCTCAATCGCGTCAACGAAATCTCCTTCAACTCGCCGCTGATGAAGGAGCTGCGCATGATCGCGCTGCTACGCCAAGCGGCCGATCCCGGCAGCGGCGAGGGTTCGCGCTGGGCGAAGATGCGGACGCACCGGGTCAAGAGCGACATGCTGGCGAAGTTTGGCGCCTCGTCGAAGCTCAATGCAGAATGGGAGTTCGTCTCGATGCTCCGAGCCGAGGGTCGCCTGGCCGCGGATGCGTTTCTCCGCGAGCACGGCGCCGATGTCGGCCGGCAATCGACCGCCGATCTTGACGTTCTCCTGGCGGAGTGTTGAGGCATGGGTCTCCTCGGCCTGCTCGTCGGGCTCGGCCTGCTGGTGCTGTTCGCGTTTCGCGGCTGGAGCGTGCTTTTGCTCGCACCGTTCGCTGCGTTGGTGGCCGCGTTGTTTGGCGGCGAGCCGTTGCTGGCGAACCTCACCCAGGTCTTCATGACGAATGCAGCGGCATTTCTGGCGCAGTTCTTTCCGATCTTCCTGCTGGGCGCCGTGTTCGGCAAGCTGATGGATGACAGCGGCGCGGTAACGTCCGTTGCCGCGTTCATGGCGAAGCGTCTCGGCGAGCGCCGCGTAATCCTTGCGGTCGTGTTGGCCGGCGCCGCGGTGACTTACGGTGGCGTGAGCCTGTTCGTCGCGTTCTTCGTCATCGTGCCGATGGCCCGCTCGCTGTTTCGTGCGGCTGAAATTCCGCGGCGTCTGATTCCGGCTGCAATCGTGCTGGGGACGTCGACCTTCACCATGTCGGCCTTGCCCGGCACGCCGTCGATCCAGAATGCGATCCCGATGCCGTTCTTCGGCACGACGCCCTTTGCCGCACCGGGCCTCGGGATTGTCGCTTCCCTGATCATGCTCGGCACAGGCTTGTGGTGGCTGCATCGCGCGGAAGCCAAGGCGCGGCGCGCTGGGGAGGGCTATGGTGACGAAGTCGAGGATGTGACCGAGCGCGCTGCGTCCGACGAGCTCGTGCGCGAACGTGCGACCACGGCGCGGGAGTTTGATCCAGCGGAGCTGCAACATGGCCATCGCAGCGACCAAGCGTCGCCGGTTCTGAATGCTGTCCTGCCGTTGATCGTCGTCGTGGCCGTCAATCTCCTGATGTCGCTCGTGGTCCTGCCTCGGCTCGATGTCAGCTACCTTGCCGAGCAGCGTTTTGGCGGGACGTCGCTCGCTGCCGTTGCGGGCGTGTGGTCGGTCGCGGTGGCGCTGACCGCCGCCATCGTCACGACCATCGTGCTGAACTGGTCCCGTCTGCCGGCGTTGCGGCAGACCATGGACGCCGGAGCCAACGCCTCGGTGCTGCCCGCCTTCAGCGTCGCGAGTCTGGTCGGGTTCGGCGCGGTCGTTGCCGCACTGCCGGCATTCACGACCGTGCGCGACTGGGTGCTCGCGATCGAAGGCGGCCCGCTGGTCTCGCTGGCGGTCGCGACCAACATCCTGGCCGCGCTGACCGGCTCTGCGTCAGGCGGCCTGACCATTGCTCTCGATGCGCTCGGCGACACTTATGTCGATCTCGCCGCACGGACCGGCATCGACCTTGCCCTGATGCATCGCGTTGCGGTGATCGGTTCGGGAACGCTCGATATCCTGCCGCACAACGGTGCGGTGGTGAGCTTGCTCGCGATCTGCGGCCTGACGCATCGCGACAGCTATTTCGATATCGTGATGGTCGGCATCGTGACGTCGCTGCTCGCACTGGTGGCCGTGATCGCCTTGGGCAGTGTGCTGGGATCGTTCTAAGACGATTGACGCAGTCGCGAAGGTTGCGTTGAATGCAGCCGACTGTCGGACACAAAACAAAGAAGACCGGGTGGAAACGATGACGCGAAAGAGCGCGAAGCTGTGTGCAATGTTCGTGGGTGCGACAGCTGCGCTGGGTGCGACCAGCGCATTCGCGGTAACGCTGGCGGAGGATGCAGACAACGTCTGTAAGAGCCTCGTCGGCGGTGGCGATGCCGTCAAGATCGACTCCGCGGCGCTGCAGTCGCCGTCGCAACTGGCCGTTGCCGAACGCGGCCCGACGCCGGCCGGCCGCATCGCGCCGGCCAATCCTGCCTTCTGCAAGGTACTCGGCCATATCGAGTCCGTTGATCCCAAGGCGCCCCCGGTCAAATTCCAGGTCAATCTGCCTGTCGAATGGAACGGGCGCTCGGTGCAATATGGCGGCGGCGGCTTCAACGGCGTGCTGATCACCGGCCTCGGGTTGCCGCCGGCCTATCCCTTCGACAAGCCGTCGCCGCTGGCGCGTGGCTTCGCCACCTACGGCACCGATTCCGGCCATGAGTCCAAGCCCGGCGAGCCGCCGCAGCTGTTCGCGCTCAATGACGAAGCGTTCGAGAATTTTGCCCACCGCGCCTACAAGAAGGTGCGCGACGCCGCGGTGGCGCTGATGCAGCGCGCCTATGGCAAGAAGCCGGACAAGATGTACTTCATGGGCTCGTCCGAAGGCGGGCGCGAAGCGCTCACCATGGCGCAGCGCTACCCCGATGATTTCGACGGCATTTTCGCACGCGTGCCCGTCATCAACTGGGTCGGCTTGCAGCATGCGGGCACCCGCTCCGGCCTCGTCACCATGGGCGGGGGCTGGATCAATCCGGCGCAGGTGAAGCTGGTCGGTGACGCCGTGCGGGCCGCTTGCGACAAGGCCGATGGTTCCGACGACGCGCTCGTGCAGGATCCTGTCGGCTGCAAGACGGCGTTCAAGGTCGAGACGCTACGTTGCACCGAGGGCAAGAGCGGCGATCAATGTCTCACCGACGCCCAGATCAAGGCAATCGATACGCTGCACGCGACTTACAAATTCCCGTTCACGCTGGCCAACGGCCTCGACGACTATCCCGGCTGGGGCGTGTCGGGCGAGGATACACCGGCGATCGGGCCGACCGGCGGCTGGATGGCGTGGTGGCTCGGCACCGCACCGCCGGCGCAGCCGCCTGCGCCGAACAACGGCATCGCCTGGATTTACGGCGCCGGCGGCATTCAATATGTGTTCGCGCGCGATCCGAAGCTCGACGTCACCACCTACAAGGTCGAGGACCACAAGGCGCGGCTGCTGGAAGTCTCCAGCCTGATGGATTCGACCGATCCCGATCTCAGCCGCTTCCGCGCTCGCGGCGGCCGGCTGATCATGCTCGAGCACTTGGCCGACTACGCGCAGAGCCCCTATGCCGGCATCCGCTATTTCGAGAGCGTCGAGCGCAAGCTCGGCAAGGCTGAGACCGCGGAATTTGCCCGACTCTACACCGCGCCCGGTGTCGATCATGTCGGCTCCGGCGCGCCGGCCAATGTCGACATGCTGACCGCGCTGGTCGATTGGGTCGAGAAGGGCACGGCGCCGGGCGATCTGGAGGTCACCGAGCAGAAAGTCGAAGCGCCGTCATTTGCGGTTACGCGCGCGATGCCGCTGTGCCGCTGGCCGGCCTGGCCGCATTACAAGTCGGGCCCTGTGACCGCGGCTGCGAGCTTCACCTGCGCGCCGTAGGGCGCCGACAATCTCCACAGCGTCGTGGCCGGGCATGTCCCCGGCCATCCACGCTTTGCCACGCAGCACTGAGAATGTGGATGCCCGGGACAAGCCCGGGCACGACCATCTCTTGCTAGTGTGCCCCACCCCCTCCGCCCGCCGCCTTCACCCGCCGCGTCAGTAGCACCGCGATCACAGCCAGCACCAGCACGACGCCGATCACGGCAAAGGTGTCGGAGAAGCCCATCACCAGCGCCTGGCGCTTCACTGTCTTACCGAGTGCGATGATGGCCTGCTCGCGGGCGGCGTTGGGGTCGGGCACGCCGTGGGCGATGAAGTAATCCGTCATCTGCGCGATGCGGGTGCGGACCTCTTCGCGGCCGAGCGTCACGGAATGGCCGATGATGTTGGAGTGGAATTGCTCGCGCTTGGTGACGATGGTCGCGAGCACCGCAGTGCCGATGGCGCCGCCGAGGTTGCGCATCATGTTGGAGATACCGGAGGCCGCAGGCGCATCCTGCGGCGCGACGCTGCCGAGGCTGAGCGCCGACAGCGGCGCCAGCGTCAGGGCCTGGCCGACGGCGCGGACGACATTCGGAATGAAGAACTGATCGCCGGAATAGTCGACCGACATCATGATGTTCATGAACGAGCTGGCGGCGAACAGCAGCAGGCCGACGGCAGCGATGTAGCGGGTGTCGAAACGCTGCATCAGCTTCGGCACCAGCGGGATCAACAGCAGCTGCGGCAGGCCCGTCCAGGCCAGCACATTGCCGATCTGCTCGGCATTGTAGCCCTGCACCTGGCCGAGATAGGCCGGCAGCAGATAGACCGAGCCGAACAGCGCGAAGCCGAGGAACACCGCAGCGATAGTGCCGACGCCGAAATTCCACTGTGTCAGCAGGCGGAGGCGGAGCAGCGGCTTCTCGACCACGAGCTCGATGGTGATGAACAGCGACAGGCTGATCGCGGCGATGATTGCAAGCCGCACGATGAAGGGTGAGCCGAACCAGTCGTTCTTGTTACCTTCCTCGAGCACGGCCTGCAGCGAGGCCAGGCCAACTGCCATCGTGGCGATGCCAAACCAGTCGCCTTCACGCAGCAATCCGAGATTCAGGGGAGCACGTTCCAGGGTGAGGAACAGAATGCTCACCATGACCGCAGTCGGCAGCAGGTTGACGAAAAAGATGGTCTGCCAGCCGTAATTCTCGGTCAGATAGCCGCCGATGGTCGGACCGATCGCGGGCGCGAACGTTACGGCCAGCGAGAACATGGCGAGGCCGATCGGCTGCTGACCCTTCGGCAGCTTGGTGAAGACGAGCGTGAAGGCCATCGGGATCAGCACGCCGCCGAAGAAGCCCTGGAAGCCGCGCATCGCGATCATCGAGGGAAGGTCGTGCGTGAAGGCACAGGCAACGGAAAACGCCGCAAACAGCGAGGCAAAGCTCAGCATGATGTTGCGGAACGAGAACACCCGCGACAGATAGTCGGTCAGCGGGATCACGATGATCTCGCCGATCAGATACGACGTCGAGATCCAGGATCCGTTGTCGACACCGGTGCCGATGCCGCCCTCGATGTTGAGCAGCGAGGCATTGGTGATCTGGATGTTCAGGATCGCCATGAAGGCGCCGATCATCGCGGCGAAGACGGCGATCCAGACCGTAGCACTTGCTCTGTTAGGATCGGCGGCGGCGCGATTAGGCGTCGCGGCCGATATGGCTGGTGCTGGCGTCGAGATTGAGAGGCTGTTTGACATGGCACGACCCTCCGGAAACAAGCTTGGCTTTGGGCTTCGTTGAGGGCGTCGTTGCCGCTTGCGCGGTCGGCGCTGAACGGGTTGCGATCGTCGGGATGACGGACATGCCGGGCCGCAGCTCGATCGCAGGCGCGGTCTCGGCGTCCAGCGCGATCTTCACGGGAATGCGCTGCACGATCTTGGTGAAGTTGCCGGTGGCGTTGTCGGGCGGCAGCAGGGCGAACTCCTGGCCGCTGGCCGGCGCGATGGAATCGACATGACCGTGCACCACCTGGCCCGGGAACGTATCGACCTCGATCTCGACCTCTTGTCCGGCATGGACATGGGTGAGCTGGGTCTCCTTGAAATTGGCAACGACATAGGCGCCCTCGGCGGGCACGATCGACATCAGCTGCGTACCGGCCTGCACGAGCTGGCCGACACGGAGCGTGCGGTTGCCGATGACGCCGTCGATCGGCGCGACGATCGTGGTGTAGCCGAGATTGAGTTCGGCTTGATGCTGAAGCGCGGCGGCGCGGGCGGCCGCGGCGTTGGCCTGCGCGATCTCGGCCTTCAGCAGCTCGACCTGCTTCAGCGCCGAGGCGAGGTTGGCGGTGTCGCGCTGGATCGCAGCTTCGGCGCCGGCGTTGCGTGATTGCGCCTGCTGCGCATTCTGCACGCTGCCATAACCAGTCGCGGCGAGATCGGTGTAACGCTTGTTCTCCTGCTGCGCAAAAGTCTTTGCGGCGGTGTCGACATCGATGGTCGCCCTGGCTGCGGCGATCACCGCATCCTGAACGTCGAGCTGCGCCTGCTTGCTGGCGATCGTCGCATTCGCTGCGGCGACGTCGGCCTTGGCCTGGTCGAGCGCGACGCGGAAGTCGCGGTCGTCGATCCGCGCCAGCACCTGGCCGGCCTTCACATGCTCGTTATCGCCGACCAGAACGCGGTCGAGATAGCCGCTGACCTTCGGCGCGATGGTGGTGTTGTCGGCCTTCACATAGGCGTCATCGGTGGAGACGAGGAAGCGGCCGATGGTCCAGTAATCGTAGCCATACCAGCTGGCACCGGTGAGGGCGGCGAGCGCCACTCCCGCAAGCAACAGCTTACGAAAGCTCAGCTTTTGGCGGGGCGCGGGTTTCTGCGTGACAGGCAAAACACCTTCTGGTGCAGGTGTTGGAACCACGGCGGCATCGGACTTGGTCGGGTTGGTATGGACGGTCATCGCCGCCTCCCTGAATTAGGAAACTTGACGATTTCCAAAATAGGATTAGCGTTGGGACTGTCAATCGAATGACAGGCATCATTTAAAAACATGGCTCAGGCAAAACCGTCATCAGAGTGTCGTCCGCGCGGGCGGCCGCCGGTGCGCAGCGACGAAGAGACGAAGCGGATCGTCATCGAGGCCGCGCGGCACGCCTTCGCGGTCGACGGCTACGCAGCAACCAGCACCGAAGAGCTGGCGCGCGGCGCCGGCATCTCCACCAAGACTCTCTACCGGCTGTTTCCCGGCAAGGCGGCGCTGTTCGAAGCCATGTGCGCTGACAGGCTCGAGCGGTTGCTCTCCGACGTCAATCTCCAGGCCAACAACCAGGCCGACATCGAAACCAGCCTGGCTGCCGTGCTGGTCGCCTGTGCCGATCTCGCACTCGATCCGGAGGTCGTGTCGCTGCAGCGCATGGTGCTGCAGCAATCGGCGACGTTCCCCGACCTTGCTGCGAATTTTTACCGGGATGGCATCGCGCGTACCGCGGCGGCGCTGGCGGGTTGGCTGCGCGATCAAGTCAAGAAGAAGCGCCTCGCGCTTGATAATGTCGATGAAGCCGCCGGCATGATGATCGGCATGATGGTGTCGGCGCCGCAGCGCGCGGCGATCTACGCCTGCCTGACGCTGCCCTCGCGCAAGGAAATCGAGAAGCGGGCACGGGTATGCGCCGCAACTCTTCTCGACGGCTGCCGCGGGGCGTCGCGCTAGCGACGACAGGCTTTGACAACAGGCCGTCGTCCCAATATATGTTTCGCATGCGAAAGAAATTGCCTGAGGCCAGGCATCACCGGCTGATCTACCTCCTGAGCGTCGCGCAACGGCGATTGCAGCGCTGGATGGCGGCGCAGCCGCAAAACGAGGTGACGCCGGCGCAGGCAGGGCTGTTGTTCATCCTCGGCAAGCAGGACGGCGTCCTGATGGGCGAGGCGGGTGCGGCGCTTGATCTCGGCCCGGCCGGCATTTCGGGCCTGGTCGATCGCAGCGCCGCGGCAAAGCTGGTTGAGCGGCGCGCTGATCACGACGACGGCCGCGCCTGGCGCGTGTGGCTGACGCCGAAAGGGCGCCATGTACTGGCGCAGGCGAAAGCCGATACGGCCGCGATCAATGCCGCGCTGACGGAAGGATTTACCAGCGCCGAGATCGATGTCGTCGCGCGTTGGCTGACCAGCATTCAGGACAAGTTTCCAAGAGACTCCATAAGAGACGTGACAAGAGACCCAGATGAATAAGAGGAGATACTCATGACCGAGCATGTGCGAGTTGAAAACAACAACGGAATTCTCACGCTCACTTTGGCGCGCTCCGACAAGAAGAACGCGTTGACGGATGCGATGTACGGCAAGCTTGCCGACGCCATCGAAGCCGCCGAGTCCGACCCGTCCGTGCGCGTGTTGCTGATCCGCGGCGAGGGCGACATGTTCACCGCGGGCAACGACGTCGGCGAATTCGCCGCCGTCGCGTCAGGCAAGTCCGAAGGCAGCCGCAATGTCGGACGCTTCATCCAGTCGCTGGCGCGTTGCACGCGGCCCCTTGTTGCCGCCGTGCAGGGCCGTGCCGTCGGCGTCGGCACCACGATGCTCCTGCATTGCGATCTGGTCGTGCTTGCCGAGAATACGCAGTTGTCGACGCCCTTCGTCAGCTTGGCGCTGGTGCCGGAAGCCGCCTCCAGCCTCCTGATGCCGGCGCGGATCGGCTATGCCCGCGCCTATGAGATGTTTGCACTTGGCGAGACCGTGCCGGCCAAGTCCGCGCTGGAATGGGGCCTCGTCAACCGCGTGGTGCCGCTCGACAAGCTCGATACCGAGGCGCTTGCGCTCGCCCAGCGTCTGGCCCGGCAGCCGGCCGGCGCGCTCATCGCGACCAAGAAGCTGATGCGCAACGGCGAGGCGCTGGTGGCGCAAATGCAGGCCGAGGGCGAGCAGTTCGCGAAGCGTCTGCGCACGGCCGAGGCGCGCGAGGCGTTTACGGCGTTCGCCGAGCGGCGTCCGCCTGATTTCACGAAGGTTTCTTGACGATGCGGACCTGACAAAAGGTTTGGCAAATCGCGAACGACCTGCATTTGACTAAACCCTTAACGGAACATTGGCATGTCGCGATGCAAGGTGGCCTCTCCTGGAAGTAGGCCCCTTGTGACCCATGGCAATGTTTAAGAAATCGGTAAGCTCGCTCCTCCTGACCTTGATGGCCCTGCTGGCGGCCGGCGCGCTCGCCTCTACGGCGATCCAGATGGTCGGGGCCTTCGGCCGCTACAACGACAGTCTCGAGACGGCGCGGCTCGCCGCCGCCGACAAGGCGATCTTCCACGGCGTGCTGTCCCTGCGCAACAATCGCGGCGATGCCCAGAGCGCGATCCTCGGCGACGACGATCCGCGCGCAAAGCTCGCCGAGGCAGAGAAGGCGGAGCAGGGCGGCTATGAGGGCATCAGCGCCGCCCTCGCCACGATCGATTTTGCCCGCCGCGATGAACTGGCAAGCAAGCTGAAGCAGGGCTGGGGTGAGGCCGCGCCGCAATTCCAGCTGTTCTATGATGAAGCCAAGCGTCCGCGCGCCGAGCGCAAGATCGAGCGGACCAACTCCTGGTACGATGCCGTCACCAAGGTGATCGACACCGCAAATCTCGCCTCGACCGCAGTGTCGAACCGGGCCTGGATGAACGATCCCTTCATCGCCCGCATGATCCAGGTCCGCCGCCTCGCCTGGCAGGTGCGCGACCGCTATGGCATCCATTGCTCGGTGCTGCGTTCGAACGTCAACAGCAGCAAGCCGCTTGACGACACCCAGAAGCGCTCGCTGGCGCAATGGGACGGCACCATCGCCTCCGGCTGGGCCGGCATGACCGAGTTGCTGGCCGCGCCAGATGTGACCGCGGAACTGGCCACTTCGGCCAAGGAGGCGAAGGCCAAAACCGACGGCGTTCTCAAGCAGATCGGCGATCTCACCAAGAACTTTGACGGCAGCGGCAAGCCGGCGATGGCGGCGGCGGATTGGAATGCGCTGTGCCAGTCGCCGTTCCCGCTCATTGTCGGTGTCGCGACCAAGGCGCTCGACCAGTCGATCGCGCGAGCCGAGACCGTTCAGGCCAAGGCGCTGACCAATCTCATCGTGCAGTCGCTGGCGTTCCTGGCGGCGCTCGCCGTGACGCTGGCCGGCGTCTATGTCGTGCGCAATCGCCTGATGCGTCCGGTCCGCGCCATTCTCGACGCGATCGCCCGGATCAGCGCACGCGACTACGCGACGCCGGTTCCGCAATCCCGCTATCCCGACGAGTTCGGCACCATGGCCGCCGCGCTTGAAAGCCTGCGCGAGAGCGCGGCCACCGCGGAACGTCTCGGCCAGGAACGCGAATCGCAGCAGGCGCTGCAGCTGGCCCGCTCTGGCACCGTCGACGAGGCGTGCCGGAGCTTCGACGACACCGTGCAGGCGGTGATCCAGAGCGTCGCGGCATCGGCCAAGGAACTCGATGCCACGGCGACCGACGTGCGCACGCTGGTGTCGGAATCGAGCAGCCAGACGGCCGCGGTCTCCTCCGCCGCCGAGCAGGCCACCAACAATCTTGAAAGCATCGCGGCCGCGACCGAGGAGCTCTCGGCCTCCGTCGGCGAAATCTCCGCGCAGGTGCAGTCCAGCGCACGCGATGCGCGCGAAGCGGTGTCGCAGGTCGAGCAGACCAACGCGACGGTCGAAATCCTCGACCAGACCGCCGGCCGTATCAGCGAAGTCGTGAAGATGATCCACGCCATTGCCGGCCAGACCAATCTGCTCGCCTTGAACGCCACCATCGAGGCGGCCCGCGCCGGCGAAGCCGGCCGCGGCTTTGCTGTGGTTGCCGGCGAGGTCAAGAGCCTAGCGTCGCAGACCGCGACCGCGACGGAAGAAATCTCGCGCCAGGTCGAGGAGATTCAGGGCGCGACCGGCCAGGCCGTCGCCGCCATCCGTTCGATCGGGGGCGCCATCAGCGGCATCGACGAGAAGATGACGGCCATTGCCGCCGCGGTCGAACAGCAGCGCGCGGCTACCACGGAGATCTCGCGCAACTTCCAGCATGCCGCCCAGGGCACCCGCGAGGTCACCGACACCATCGGCAGCGTGGCCCAGCTCAACCAGGAGACGGGCAATGCCGGCACGGTGCTGTTCCAGTCCGTGACCAAGATGTCGGCCGACGCCGACCGCCTGCGCGTCGCGGTGGAAGGCTTCCTCGGCGCCGTAAAGTCCGCTTAAGGCCTCATTCCCGGCTCAACGGAACGCGGTTCGGCATTGCCGCGCCTGCCTGCGACCTGTAAATGGTAGCGGTACCAAGCTCTAACGGACGGGACTACAGGGAGATAATTTCGATGCCGGTCACCCCACATAAGGCCCAGCGCCCCTATCGCGGCGTGTTTCCGGTCGCACCCACCATCTTCGACGAGCGCGGCGAGCTCGATCTCGAGGGCCAGCGCCGCTGCATCGACTTCATGATCGATGCCGGCTCGCATGGCATCTGCATCCTTGCCAATTTCTCCGAGCAGTTCGTGCTGACCGATGCCGAGCGCGAGAGCGTCATGCATGCGGTGCTGGAGCAAGTCGCCGGCCGCGTGCCCGTCATCGTCACCACCACTCATTTCAGCTCGGCGGTGTGCGCGGCGCGCAGCAAGCAGGCGGAGGCCGCCGGTGCCGCCATGGTGATGGTGATGCCGCCCTATCACGGCGCCACCTTCCGCGTGCCGGAGAAGGGCATCGTCGAATTCTTCAAGGTGCTCTCGGGCGCGATCGACATCCCGATCATGATCCAGGATGCGCCGGTTGCGGGCACGCCGCTGTCGGTCGAGCTGCTGGCGCGGCTGGCGCGCGAATTCTCCAACATCCGCTATTTCAAGATCGAAGTGCCCGGCGCGGCCGCGAAGCTCCGCAGCCTGATCGAGGTGGGCGGCAAGGAGATCGAGGGCCCCTGGGATGGCGAGGAAGCGATCACGCTGATGGCCGATCTCGACGCGGGCGCGACCGGTGCGATGACCGGCGGCGGCTATCCCGACGGTATCAGGCAGATCATCGATCCTTATTTCGCGGGCGATCGAGAGAAGGCGAAGGCCGCCTATGAACGCTGGCTGCCGCTGATCAACTACGAGAACCGCCAATGCGGCCTGATCGCTTGCAAAGCGATGATGCAGGCTGGGGGCGTGATCAAGTCGGATATGGTCCGCCATCCGCTGCAACCGCTGCATCCGGCGACGAGGGCGGGATTGCTGGAGCTCGCCAAGGAGCGCGACGCGCTGGCGCTGCGGTGGGGGAAGTAGAGCCACGCGCTCAGCCCTTGTAGGGTGGGCAAAGCGGCTTGTCCGCCGTAGCTCGAAAAGCGGAGCGGAAGCGTGCCCACGACCTGCGTATTTTTGAAAAAAGAACGTGGGTACAGCGCTTTGCGCCTTTGCCCGCCCTACGAGACCGGTGCCAGCGTCCACTCGCTGATGATGCGGAAGCACGCCTTCGCATCATCCTGCTTGAACAGCGCAATGCGATCGATCTCCAGCGTATCGAGACCAAGCCCCGCAAATCTCGCTCGCAGCATCTCCAGGATCGGGCCGCGGCGCTCCGCATCGAGCCGTCCGGTCAGGGTCATGTGGAAGCGGAATTCTTCCATCACGTAAGGGTAGCCCCAGCGGTCAAGATGCTCACGCTGCCGCTCGCTGAGCTTTTCGGGTCGGCGACGCGCGCGGTCTTCCGCCGTGAGGATAGGGCGGAAGCAATCAAAATCGCGGGTGCAATCGGCGGCGAGCTGTTGAAGCGCGTCGCCCGGCTCGGCCGGAATGACGGCAATGAAGCCGCTGATGGAATCGACGATTGGGCGGATCACCGGGATCGGGCGCGCCTTGCCGGCGAATGTCGCACAGGCCGCCACGAGTTCGGCCTCGGTCTTGCCTGAGGCCAGCGCCATCGGCGCCTTCAGCGTGCCGTGAAAACCGTATTTGCGGGGATCGGCGGTGACGTCGTGCCAGTCGGCGGCGACGCGCAGGGCGTCGCCGGGAAAGGGCACTTCGTCACCCGTGTAGGCATCATAGCCCAGCAGCTCGGCGCCGAAGCGCGAGAGCGCGTTGTCGGCGCCGGCGGCAAAATAGATCGCGTAGCGGGGGAAGCCTGTCATCCGCAAAGCATAGCCAATTTATGCCGCAACGACAGTCTCGCGCGATGTTGCCGCCATGCCAGCCAGCCGCGCCGCATCGGTGAGATGGACGAGTTTGCCGGCCGCGATGACCGCGACCAGCCGCGGACGCATCGGCGTGCTGTCGTCGACGAGCAGGATGTCGGCGCGACGGCCGGCAGCGAGCGTGCCGCGATCGGTCAGGCCGGTGGCCTCTGCTGGCGCCGACGAGATCAGCTTCCAGGCTTCGTTAAGCGGTAGCACGCCGTCGGCGGCAAGCCGGAATGCGGCGAGCAACGGCGCCGGATAATAATAGTCCGAGGCCAGCACTGTGCAGAGTCCCTTGGCGACCATGTCGGACGCCTTGGTCCAGCCGGTGTGGCTGCCGCCGCGCACGACGTTCGGTGCGCCGTAGACGATGGCATCGCCATGACAAGCGGCCTCGCGCGCCGTCTCCTCGTTGACCGGAAACTCGGCGAGCCTCACGCCCATGTCGCGAAAATTCCGGCGCATCTCCGGCGTCTGATCGTCATGCGAGAGCATCCGCACCTCAGCCGCGCGCGCCGCTGCTGCGAGCCGGGTGATCGAGGCCGGAACATCGGCCGCGCGCGAGACGATATGCGCGACGAGCTGGTCGAAATCCTCGCTCGACAGGCCAGTGCGCTCCACCATGCGGTTGCGCTTGCGTGGATTCGAGATGTCGGCAACGACCCCGTCCATGTGGTCGTTGAAGGCGAACAGGTCGACGCGGCCCTCGGCCAGCCACTGTCTTATCTCGGCCTCCGCATCGAGATTGTAGGTCTCGTGCCGCAGATGGAAACGGGTGTCGGCGGCGAAGTGAGGACGCTGCCGCTCGATCGCCTCGAGTAGGCGCCTGGCATTGTCGCCGCTGCGCAGGCCCGGCTCCCACGACCAGGTGGTGGCATGGAAGACTGTGGTGATGCCGTTGCCGATGACCTGGCGGTCGGTATCGGCTAGCGCGACGTCGATCGGGAAATCGACGCCGGCGCGCGGCATCATCTGCCGCTCGAAGGCATCGCCATGCAGGTCGACGATGCCGGGCAGCACCAGCAAATTGCGCGCGTCGATCGCCATGAGCGCGCGGCCGCGAGGTGCATCGATCTGCGCAATATCGGTTCCGAATGTGGTGAGCGATGTTTCGGCAAGCTCGGAGCCAATCAGGGTCCGGCCACCCTCGATGAAAATGTCTGTCACGCGACCGCGCTTCGTTTGCTGGAAGAGGAACTTGCTTCTGCTTCGTATGCCGACAGGAAATCTTCAATTGCGAGCTTGCGGAAATTGGGCAGCGCGTCACGCAATTTGTCGTGATCCCAATCCCACCATGCCAGCTTGGCGAGCCGTCCGGCAACCTCCTCCGAGAACCGTCGCCGCAAGATGCGCGCCGGATTGCCGGCGACAATGGTATAGGCCGGCACGTCCTTGGTGACGATGGCACCGGCCGCGATGACCGCGCCGGTGCCGATGTTGCGGCCCGGCAGCACCACCGCCCCATGGCCGATCCAGACGTCGTGGCCGATGTGAACGTGATGCTGGCGCCGCCAGTCGAAGAACTCGTGGTCGTCGCTCTCGCCCGGAAAATAGGCACTGGAGCGGTAGGTGAAATGTGCCTGCGTGGCGCGGTGCATCGGGTGGTTGCCGGGATTGATGCGCGTCATCGCCGCGATCGAGCAGAACTTTCCGATGGTGGTGTAGGTGATCTGCGCGTCGTTGACGACGTAGGAGTAATCCCCCATCACCACCTCGTGAAGGATGGTGCGCGCTCCGACCTCGGTATAGGCGCCGAGCCTGACCACGTGCAGCTTCGCCGAAGGATCGATGGTCGGCTCGACCGATAGCACCTTGGCCATGTTGCATCCGGACGTTCGAGGGCGGGGCGCTCGTCTTCGAGTGGCTTGATGACATCATCATGACGATGCGATGACAGGGGATGAAGTGTGTAGGATCGCCGCACCGCATTGTGCATGTCACACAAGTGTCAACCGCCGAGGATAGCGGTGGGCTCCAGCTACTCTGGAGCCCTGCATGCTGGTGGTTGAAGGTCTGACGTGCTGCTTCGGCGCAAAAGCCGCGGTGGACGAGGCTTCGTTTCAAATCTCCCCCGGCGGCTTCGTCGGCGTGATCGGGCGCTCCGGCGCCGGCAAGTCGACGCTATTGCGAACCATCAATCGTCTGGTGACGCCGACGCAAGGCCGCATCCTGTTCGACGGCCTCGACGTGACGGCGCTGCGCGGCAAGGAGTTGCGGCAGTGGCGGGCGCGATCGGCGATGATCTTTCAACAGTTCAATCTGGTCGGCCGGCTGGACGTGCTGACTAATGTGCTGATGGGACGCCTCGCCACCATGCCGGCCTGGCGTTCCCTGTCGCAGATCTGGCCCGAGCAGGACAAGGCGCTCGCCATGTCGGCCCTCGAACAGTTCGATATCGCCGCGCTGGCCGCCCAGCGCGCCGACCAGCTCTCCGGCGGCCAGCAACAGCGCGTCGCGATCGCGCGGGCGCTGGTACAGCAGCCCGACATTATCCTCGCCGATGAACCGATTGCCTCGCTCGATCCGCGCAACACCAAGATCGTCATGGATGCGCTGCTGCGCATCAACAAGCATTTCGGCATCACCGTGCTTTGCAACCTGCATTCGCTCGACCTGGCGCGCAGCTATTGCGATCGCCTGATCGGTATGGCAGCGGGCCGGGTGGTGTTCGACGGCGCGCCGTCCGCGCTGACTGACCTTGTCGCGCGTGAGCTCTACGACCTCGAAGCCGCCGATGTCATGGGCGGCACATCCGCCCCGGCGCCCGAGGCCGTCCCGGCACTCGGAACGGCAGCGGCGGCCTGAGCGGCTCCGCATCGCTACTTTCGCTTCAACCGACCTCAACCTGGGAAGAGGACTAATATGATCACTCGCAGACTCATTCTTGCCGGCGCCGCCGCACTGACCTTTGCCGGATCCGCTTCCGCCGAAGACTGGAAGACGAAATATCCGGAGATCACCTTCGCCGCCATTCCGGCCGAGAACGGCTCGGGCGTGACCGAGCGTTATGGCCCCTTCATCAACTATCTGTCGAAGGAGCTCGGCGTGAAGGTGACGCTGCGCGTCGCCAATGACTACGCCGCCCTCATCGAAGGCCAGCGCGCCGGCAACATCCACATCGGCTATTACGGTCCGGCTTCCTTCGCGCGTGCCCGTCTCACCGGCGTCAAGACCGACGCTTTCGTCATCGACGTCAACTCTGACGGCTCGAAGGGTTACTACTCGGTATTCTACGTGCTGGCGAAGTCTCCGTACCAGAAGATCGAGGATCTCAAGGGCAAGAATCTCGGCCTGGTCGACCCGAACTCGACCTCGGGCAACAACATGCCCCGCTTCAAGCTGAACGCGATGGGGATCGATCCGGACGCTTACTTCTCCAAGGTCGTCTTCACCGGCAGCCACGAGAACGCGGTTCTTGCTCTCGCCCAGGGCACCGTCGACGTCGCCGCCAATTGGTGGAACGCCGACGATGATTCCAACCTGACTCGCATGCTCAACAAGGGCATGGTGAAGTCGCCCGATGGCGCCGTGATGAAGAAGGAGGACTTCCGCATCATCGTGAAGTCCGACCTCATCATCAACTCGCCCTATGCCTATCTCAGCGATCTGCCTGAAGACATGAAGGCAGCGATCAAGAAGGCCTTCATCGACGCGGCGACCAAGGACCCCGAGGCGTTCAAGAAGCTCTCCGACGGCAAGAACAAGCCGTGGGAGCCGGTCGCCAACGACGATTACAACAAGACCATCGAGCTGATTAAGTTCGTCGACAATCTGCGTAAGAAGGCGTCCTGAGCTCGTCGGGACGACGCACTGGAGCCGGGGCGATGGACCCGGCTCTTTTTCTTGATGGACCCGTATTCTCGATGACGGTTGCGGTTTCGATCCTTCCCGAGCAGCAACTCGCTGCCCTGAACGCCGCGTATAGCAAGGCGCTCGCGCGCAAGCGCTTGCGCCTGCTGGCGGGCTTCGCCGTCTTCGTTGCCGCGCTGATCGTGGCGTCGATCGGCGCCGAAGTGAACTTGCGTACTTTCTTCACTTATTTCGGCAACTTCATCAGCTATTTCGACCGTATCCTCACCCTCGACAGCGGCCAGCGGGTCTGGACCAATTTTGGCGAATGGTTCTGGGGCCTGCGCAAATGGCTGAAGCTGCTCGGCGAGACGCTGCTGATCTCCTATGTCGGGACGCTGATCGGCGCCGTTCTCGCCTTCCTGCTGAATTTCTTCTCCGCTGAGAACACCTCGCCCGCGCCCTGGTTGCGCTTCACCGTCCGGCGCCTGCTGGAATTCGCCCGCACGGTGCCAGGTATCGTCTTCGCGCTGATCTTCGTCATGGCCTTCGGCCTCGGTCCGGTGGCGGGCGTGCTCGCGATCGCGATCCACTCCACCGGCGCTCTCGGCAAGCAGTTTTCCGAGATCGTCGAGAACGCCGACATGAAGCCGGTCGAAGGCATCCGCTCGACCGGCGCGAGCTGGATCTCCTGCATGCGCTTTGCGATCCTGCCGCAGGTCTCCGCGGGCTATGCCAGCTACGCGCTGCTGCGTTTCGAGATCAATGTGCGCGAGGCCTCGGTGATGGGCTTTGTCGGCGCCGGCGGCATCGGGCAGGAGCTGATCGTCGCTATCAGAAAATTCTACTACTCCGACGTCAGCGCCATCCTTGTGACCATCATCGTCACGGTCTTCCTGATCGACATCACCACCGGCTGGGTGCGCGCCCACCTGTTCGGCAAGGAGGCGCGGAATTGAGCAAGCCGCAGGACGTCGACACCGCGGAGCTCCGCGCGCGCTATCCCGATGTCTTCAACCGTCCGGCATCGGCGCGCCTGGCGACGCCGTCGATGCTCGTCGCGGCGCTTGCGATCTTCGTGTTCGGCCTGGTCGATCTCGATTTCTCGCCGTCGCGTTTCATCACGGGGCTGAGCCAGCTCGGCTGGATCAGCATGATGATGATGCCGCCTGATCCCGGCTCGTCGCTGCCGCTCTATCTGCAGGCGCTGGGCGAGACGCTCTCTATCGCGTTGCTCGGCACCACGCTTGCCGCCCTCCTCGCGCTGCCGGTCAGCCTGCTGGCCGCCCGCAATATCGTGCCTCACATCGTCCGCTTTCCAGTGCGGCGGTTCCTTGATTCGATCCGCGGCGTCGACACGTTGATCTGGGCGCTGGTCTGGATCAACGTCGTCGGGCTCGGTCCGTTCGCCGGCGTGCTCGCCATCGCGGTGTCGGATTTCGGCGCATTCGGAAAACTGTTCTCGGAAGCGATCGAAGGCGCCGACCAGAGGCAGGTCGAGGGGATCCGTGCCTCCGGCGGCAGCGCGCTGCACGAGATCCGTTTCGGACTGCTGCCGCAGGTGCTGCCTGTCATCGCCGGCCAGGTGCTGTATTTCATCGAGTCGAACACGCGCTCGGCCACCATCATCGGCATCGTCGGCGCCGGCGGCATCGGCCTCCAGCTCGCTGAGCAGATTCGCGTGCTGGAATGGCAGAAGGTGTCGTTCCTGATCCTGATGATCCTGGTCGCCGTTGCCGCGATCGATTTCATCTCGGGCAAGCTGCGGTTTGCGATCATTGGACGAAGGGCCGTCGCCTAAGCGCAGGTGCCGTAGGGTGGGCAAAGCGGAGCGTGCCCACCACTTCTCTCGAATCATGGAAAGATCGTGGGCACCGGCGCAAGAGCGCCTTTGCCCAGCCTGCGGCACCGTTTTCGTGGAGAGAGCGGCCGGCCCTACGGCTCGACCAGAAACTCTACCCGCTCCGCCGCAAAGCGCGAATGCTTCGTCACCAGCGGCTTGCCCTCGAGATCGAGGTCCGTCGCGTCGACCACCAGGATCGGCCGCCCGAGCGGCAGGTCGAGCCGCGCGGCATCGGTCGCATCGATGATGCCGGCGGTGATCCTGGTCGCACCGCGGCGATAGTCGCGGATCCCGTAATGCTCGAGCATCTTCGTCATCGAGCGCGTGGCTGAAAACACCGTGCCGGCGCCTGGAAACCGCTCCGCCGACAGCCAGGTCGTGGAGACGCAGATCGGCGTGCGATCGGCGAGGCGGATGGCCTCGATCCGCACCAGCGGCGCGCCGGTCTTCAAACCCAGTTCGCGCGCCAGTTCGCGGGTTGCGACATCCTCTGACGCCTCAATCAGGCGGCCATGCGGCTCGCGGCCTTCGGCGCCGACGATCTCCGAGAAGCGCGTGCGCGAGCGCAAGGGATAGGCGAGCTTCTGCGCCTCGACATAGGTTCCGCTGCCGCGCTCGGCGCGCACGATGCCGCGCTCGGCAAGGGCTGCGAGCGCGCGCCGCACGGTGTGCCTGTTGACGCGATAAGTTTCCGCGATCTCCATCTCGCCCGGCAATTTGTCGCCGGCGGCAAAACGGCCGTCGGCGATGCCGCGCTCGATGCCGTCGGCAACGAGGCGCCACAGCGCGACGCCTGAAGAGGCGGTGTCCTGCATACTCATGTCGGCGGCCAGCCTAGCCCGGAAATCACACGTTTGTCACGAAACAGTCATGGCGCTTCCGTATCAAGTTGTCTATTATCATAGACAACTTGAGTTCGACAAGAGTCGGTGGATTCGGTGAGCCAACACAACACCCAGCAAGCCCAGCGCAAGGCCGCCATGGCCGTGCTGGCGCACGCGGAGGCGGGCGAGATCGCCGCCCGTCTCCGCACAATCTCCTTGCCTGGTCATCAGGATTTACGCGAACCGGAGAATGGTCTGGTGATGCTGCGCGGCCGGGTCGGCGGCGATGGCGCGCCTTTCAATCTCGGTGAGGCCACGGTGTCCCGCGCAGCGGTGCGGCTTGCGAGCGGCGAGGTTGGTTTCGGCTACACGCTTGGGCGAAATAGCGAGAAGGCGCGGCTGATCGCCCTGTGCGACGCATTGGTGCAGTCGCGCGACTTCGGCGCCGCCGTCGAACGCGACGTAATCGCACCGTTGCGCGAGCAGCTTATGGTCAGACGCAAGCAGCAGGCCGAAGAGACCGCTGCGACGAAGGTTGATTTCTACACCATGGTGCGCGGTGAAGGGTGAGGCCATGACAACGATTGCGGAACTGCCGCCGGGGTTCGTCGACAAGGTGTTGTCGGCGCAATCGACCTTTCGCTCGGTCATGGACGCGATGGCGCGGCCGGGTGCGGTCCAGCGCATCGTGCCGATGGCGGGAACACCTGAAACGATGATGCGCGGCACTGCCGCGATCGCGCTGACCCTGTTCGATCACGACACCCCGCTCTGGCTCGATGCGCGCATGGCTGAGAGCACTGACGTCCTGAAGTGGCTCAAATTCCACACCGGTGCGCCGGTGATCCATGATTGCTCCATCGTGGCTTTCGCGCTGATCAGCGACGGCGTGTTGCTGCCCAATCTCGAGCGTTTCGCGCTGGGCACCAACGAATATCCAGACCGTTCGACCACCGTCATCCTTCAGGTCGAGAGCCTGGATTCGGGGCAAAACTTCGAGCTCCGCGGCCCCGGCATCGACGGCGTCGCGACGCTCCAGGCCGCGTTCAAGCCTTTCGATTTGTTCGAGCAGCTGCGCTTCAATGAGACTCTGTTTCCGCGCGGCATCGACGTGGTGCTGGTCGCCGACGATGCCGTGGTTGCGATCCCGCGCACCACGCGTGTCATGAGCAAGGGAGGCTGATGCATGTATGTCGCAGTCAAAGGCGGCGAACGCGCCATCGAGAACGCCCATCGCCTGCTCGCCAATGCCAGGCGCGGCGACCAAAGCGTTGCGGAAGTCTCGCTCGACCAGATCTCGGAACAGCTTGGGCTCGCCGTCGACCGCGTCATGAGCGAAGGTTCGCTCTATGACCGCGAGCTCGCGGCGCTCGCGATCAAGCAGGCACGCGGCGATCTGATCGAGGCGATCTTCCTGGTCCGCGCCTTCCGCGCCACCCTGCCGCGCTTTGGCGCCAGCGAGCCGGTCGACACCGGCGCGATGCGGGTGCAGCGGCGGGTGTCCTCGACCTTCAAGGACATTCCGGGCGGCCAGATCCTCGGGCCCACCTTCGACTATACCCATCGCCTGCTCGATCCCTCGCTCGCCCAGGGCTTTGTGCCGGAAGCGCCGGCCGTGGCCGAAGCATCCACGGCGCCGACGCCGCGCGTGACCGACATTCTCGGCCGCGACGGGCTGATCGAATCATCGCCGCAGGCCGAAGACGGCGCCAGCGTCGGCGATCTCACGCGAGAGCCGCTGAACTTTCCGGCGGACCGCGACCTGCGCCTGCAAAATCTCGCCCGTGGCGACGAAGGCTTTCTGCTGGCGATGGGCTACTCCACCCAGCGCGGCTACGGCCGCAACCATCCCTTCGCCGGCGAGATCCGCTTCGGCGAGGTCGAGGTGGAGTTCGCTGCCGAAGACGTTGGCTTCGCCGTGCCTCTCGGTTCTATCGAGCTGACCGAGTGCCAGATGGTCAACCAGTTCAAGGGCTCGGCCACGGAAGCACCGTGCTTCACCCGCGGCTATGGCCTTGCCTTCGGCCAGAGCGAGCGCAAGACCATGTCGATGGCACTGGTCGACCGGGCGCTGCGTGCCCGCGAGCTCGGTGAAGAGGCCTTGGCCCCTGCGCAAGATGAAGAATTCGTGTTGTCGCATTCGGACAACGTGCAGGCGACCGGCTTCGTCGAGCACCTCAAGCTGCCGCACTATGTCGACTTCCAGTCCGAGCTCGGCCTTTTGCGCAAGCTGCGCAAGGAATTTGCCGAAGCCTCTCCCGATGCCGACGCGCCCGATGCCATGAAGGAGGCCGCGGAATGAACGCGCCCGCCTACAACTTCGCCTACTTGGACGAACAGACCAAGCGGATGATCCGCCGCGCCATCCTGAAAGCGATCGCGATCCCCGGTTACCAGGTCCCGTTCGCCAGCCGCGAAATGCCGATGCCGTATGGCTGGGGCACCGGCGGCGTGCAGGTGACAGCTGCGATCCTGGGACCGCGGGACGTGCTGAAGGTGATCGATCAGGGGTCTGACGACACCACCAACGCGATCTCGATCCGCAAATTCTTCGCCAAGACCGCCGGCGTCGCCACGACGACGTCGACCGACGAGGCGACCGTGATCCAGACGCGCCACCGCATCCCGGAAGCGTCGCTGCACCAAAGCCAGGTGCTGGTCTATCAGGTGCCGATCCCCGAACCGTTACGCTTCCTCGAGCCGCGCGAGACCGAGACGCGGCGCATGCATGCGCTTGCCGAATACGGCCTGATGCATGTGAAGCTCTACGAGGACATCGCCCGCTTCGGCCACATCGCGACCGCCTACGCCTATCCGGTGAAGGTGAACGCGCGCTACGTGATGGATCCGTCGCCGACGCCGAAATTCGATAATCCCAAGATGGATAATTGCCCGGCATTGCAATTGTTCGGCGCCGGCCGCGAGAAACGCATCTATGCGATCCCGCCTTATACCCAAGTGGTGTCGCTCGATTTCGAGGATCACCCGTTCGAGCCGTACCGCTTCAACGCGCCCTGCGCGCTGTGCGGCGCCGAAAATTCCTACCTCGACGAGATCGTCACCGACGACAAGGGCAGTCGCATGTTCGTCTGCTCGGACACCGACTATTGCGAGGGACGTCAGGCCGCCGGCCATCACGGTGCGCTGAGTGCTGCGCCGTACAAGGACAAGGCGCGGGGAGAAGCAAATGGCTGATCAGGACCTTCTTGAAACCGATCAGCCGCTGCTGATCGCCGATCGCCTCAGCAAGTCCTACGGCCGCATCGTCGCCTGCCGTGATGTGTCGTTTGCGCTCTATCCCGGCGAGGTGCTGGCGATCGTCGGCGAATCCGGGTCCGGCAAGTCGACGCTGTTGCAGATGCTATCGGGCCAGCTCGCGGCGAGCGGCGGTGGTGTGTCCTATCGGATGCGCGACGGCGTCACCCGCGATCTCGCCGCGCTCGGCGAGGCCGAGCGGCGCCTGCTGTTCCGCACCGATTGGGGCTTTGTGCACCAGGATCCGGCACAGGGCCTGCGCATGGCGGTCTCGGCCGGCGCCAATGTCGGGGAGCGGCTGATGGCCGTGGGCTGGAACCATTACGGCCGCATTCGCGAGAGCGCTTCCGACTGGCTCACGCGCGTCGAGATCGACGTCGCGCGTATCGACGATGCACCGCGCACCTATTCCGGCGGCATGCGTCAGCGTCTGCAGATCGCCCGCAACCTCGTCACCGGCCCGCGGCTGGTGTTCATGGACGAGCCGACCGGCGGGCTGGATGTTTCTGTGCAGGCGCGTCTGCTTGATCTCCTGCGCAATCTCGTCGCCGAATTGCATCTCGCTGTGGTCATCGTCACCCACGATCTCGCGGTCGCACGGCTGTTGTCGCATCGCGTGATGGTGATGAAGGGCGGCTGCGTCATCGAGACAGGTCTCACCGACCAGGTGCTCGACGACCCGCGCGAGCCCTACACCCAGCTCCTCGTTTCCTCGATTCTGCCGCCATGAACTTTGCAACATGAGTCTTCCGATGACCGCCATGATCGACATCGCCGACGCTTCCAAGACCTTTACGATGCACCTGCAAGGTGGCATCGAACTGCCCGTCGTGCGCGGCGTGACCTTTCAGGTCCCGCCGGGCGAGTGCGTCGTGCTGTCGGGGCCGTCAGGCGCCGGAAAATCGTCGATCCTGAAGATGATCTTCGGCAATTATCGCTGCGACTCCGGCCGCATCGGCATCCGCCATCGCGGCGATGTGATGGATCTTGCCACCGCCGAGCCGCGGCAAGTGCTCAACGTCCGGCGTTCCACAATCGGCTATGTCAGCCAGTTTTTGCGGGCGGTGCCGCGGGTTGCTACCATCGACGTCGTCGCCGAGCCGCTGATCGCCGGCGGCATGACCCGCGCGGATGCGCAGGCGCGTGCCGGTGAGCTGTTGCATCGTCTCAACATCCCCGAGCGACTCTGGCAGCTTCCGCCCGCGACCTTCTCCGGTGGCGAGCAGCAGCGCGTCAACATTGCGCGCGGCTTTATTTCGGATCTGCCGATCCTGCTGCTGGACGAGCCGACCGCCTCGCTCGACGCCGCCAACCGCGCCGTCGTGGTCGCGCTGGTCGCCGAGAAGAAACGTAGTGGCGTCGCCATGGTCGCCATTGTCCATGACGACGAAATCCGCCATTTGATTGCCGACCGCATCGTCGACGTCACCAGTTTTGCCGCCGCGGCCTGAAGGACAAGGGACATGAAGCCGAAGGAATCAATCATCGCCAACGCCAGGATCGTGCTGGCTGACAGGGTGATCGAACAGGGCTGGCTTGCTCTTGCCGATGGACGCATTGCCGGGATCGGCGAGGGCAGGGCCCCCGCGGGCGCAGAGGACGCCGGCGGCGATCTCGTGATGCCCGGCTTGATCGAACTCCACACCGATCATCTCGAAGCGCATTACGTGCCGCGCCCCAAAGTGTTCTGGAATCCGGTCGCGGCCGTCATCTCCTATGACGGCCAGCTCGCGACCTCAGGCATCACCACTGTGTTCGACTCGCTCCGGGTCTGGCGCGAGGACGGCGCCGAGGAGGTCGATGGCCGCGCTGGCGTGCTTGCCGCCGCGATCACGACCGCGCGCGATGGCAATCTGCTGCGCGCCGACCACTTTCTGCATCTGCGCTGCGAAATCCCGATGCCGAGCGTGGTGGAAGAGGCCAAGGAGCTGATCGACCGGCCCGACGTCAAGCTGATGTCGCTGATGGACCATACCCCCGGCCAGCGCCAGTTCCGCGACGAGGTCAAGCTGCGCGACTATTATCGTGGCAAGGGCGGCGGCATGACGGATGCCGAGCTCGACGAACTGTTCACAAGGCGCTTCGACTATCAGAAGAGATATGCTGCGGCCAACATGCGCGAGATCGTGGCGCTGGCGCATGAGTACAAGATCCCCTTGGCGAGCCATGACGACACCACGGAGGAGAACGTCGCCGATGCCGTGCGCGACGGCGTCGCAGTGGCGGAATTCCCGACCACGCTCGAGGCCGCGCGCGGCCTGCACCAGGCCGGGATTGACATTTTGATGGGCGCGCCGAACGTGGTGCGCGGCGGCTCGCATTCCGGCAACATCGCCGCGATCGATCTCGCCCGCGAAGGCCTGCTCGACATCCTGTCGTCGGACTACATTCCGTCGAGCCTCTTGATGGGCGCACTGCAATTGCCCGAGCATGCGCCGTCGATCAGCCTGCCGGCCGCGGTTCGGACCGTGACCAAGGCGCCCGCCGATGCGGTCGGCCTCACCGATCGTGGCGAGATCGCAATCGGCAAGCGCGCCGACCTGATCCGGGTGCATGTTGCCGGCAGTGTTCCCGTGGTGCGCAGCGTCTGGCGCGAAGGGGGCCGCGTCGCATGAGCGAGGTCGCGGCCATGGCGCAGGGTAAGGCGGGTGCGATTGGTCCCGGCCGCCTCGTGCTCGTGGTCGGGCCGAGCGGCGCCGGCAAGGACACGCTGCTGCGGTTGGCGCAGGCGGCCTGTGCCGACGACCACGACATTGTCTTCCCGCGCCGCGTCGTGACGCGTGCATCGTCCGCTGACGAGGATAATGTCGCAGTGAGCCCCGACGAATTCACCCGCGCCCGCGAGCGCGGCGATTTTGCCGTGCACTGGAACGCGCATGGCCATTCCTATGCGCTGCAGCTGGAAATCAACGACGACATCCGCGCCGGGCGCGTCGTCGTCGTCAACGTCTCGCGCACCGTAATCGCCGCCTTGCGCCAGGCCTATGCCAATGTCATCGTGGTCGCGATCACGGCGCCGCCGGACGTGTTGGCGCAGCGGCTCGCCGCGCGGGCGCGGAACAGCGATGGCAATATCGCCAACCGGCTCGCGCGCAACGTTGACGACGCCTCGGCCAGTGCCGATGTCACGATCCTCAACGCCGGCAGCGCGGAGGATCACAGCCGCCAGCTCGTGGGCGTGATCAGGAACGAAGGCTGGCACGATTAGCCCGCACAACAAGGAGACTGGAATGTCGGTGATAGAGACGGTCGAACAGCTGGAAGCCATCTACGGCACCACCAACGACGCCTCGACTGTGAAAGTTGCCGATCACGTCACCCCGCTCTACCGTGTCTTCATCGAGAAGGCGCCTTTTGCGGCACTCGCCACCATCGGGCCTGAGGGCATCGATTGCTCGCCGCGCGGCGATCTGCCCGGATTCGTCCGTATCCACGATCCCAAGACGCTGATGCTGCCGGATCGCCGCGGCAACAACCGGGTCGACTCCTTGCGCAACATCGTGCGTGACTCTCGCGTGTCGCTGATGTTCCTGATCCCTGGCTCCGGTAACGCCGTCCGCGCCAACGGCCGGGCGCATCTCTCTGTTGATCCCGAGCTGCTTGAATCGTTCAAGGTCGAAGGCAAGGCGCCCCGCAGCGTCATGGTGATAAACGTGGAAGAGATCTATTTCCAATGCGCCCGCGCCATCGTCCGCTCCGACCTCTGGAATCCCGACAAGCGCGTCGATCCGAAGATGTTGCCGACGCCGGGGCAGATTCTGGCGGAGATGAGCCAGAACAAGGTCGGCGGCGCGGAGTATGACCGCATCTGGCCGGAGCGAGCGGCTGCGACGATGTGGTAGTTGTTTCTTCCGTCCCCCCTTGTGGGAGAGGGTGGCTCGCCGCGAAGCGGCGAGACGGGTGAGGGGGCTCTTCTCACGAAAGGCGTTGCGTGTGGAACGAACCCCTCATCCGGCGCTTCGCGCCACCTTCTTCCGCAAGGGGAGAAGGAAGAACGGCACCTCTATCCCATCAATTAAACGCCATCCCTCCACTCAACGCGATCGTCTGCCCGGTCATATACGCATTGTCCACCAGCAGCATCACTGCTTTTGCCACCTCGTCCGCCGTGCCGAAGCGGCCGAGTGGGATGCGGCTGATGAGTTGCGGCTGGCCGATCATCATGTCGGTCTCGATCAGCGACGGCGCCACGGCATTGACGGTGATGCCTTCCTTCACCAGCCGTGCGGCATAGCCACGCGTGAGGCCCTCCATGCCGGCCTTGGAGGCATTGTAGTGCGGACCGATCGAGCCGGCGCCGCGCGCGGCACCCGAGGAGATGTTGACGATGCGGCCCCATTTTCGCGCGCGCATCGATGGCAGCACGGCCTGGGTGCACAGGAACACGGATTTCAGATTGACCAGAATGGTACGGTCGAAATCATCCTCGGTGAGATCGTCGACGCCGCGGGTGATGGCGATGCCGGCATTGTTGACGAGAATGTCGATGGGCCCGAGCCCCGCCGTGACGCGCGCGACCATATCGGCCACGGCGTCCCGCTGAGAAACATCGGCGGCAGCGACGATGGTGTGTCGGCCCTGCCGCGCGATCTCGTCGGCCAGCTTATCGGCCTGACCGATCTGCTCGCGGCAGTTGATCGCCACGGCTGCGCCTGAGGCGGCGAGGGCGCGACAGACGGCCGCGCCAATTCCGCGCGAGCCACCGGTGACAAGCGCCACGCGCCCTTGCAGATCATTTGCCATCTCCGGGCCTCCCGTTGTTCTGCTTTATGGTCGCGCGAAGCGTATCACGCCGGTCGATGGGCGGTGTTGAATTGGTCGCGAGATGAATCCGCCTGCCGGTGCGCGCACGTGGAGAAGTGCCCCAGCGCGCCCGTCGCAAATATGGATAGCCATTTCATTGATGGCCTGCTTCGTCGAGCGTGCGCCGTGCTTGCCCTTCCTGATCTTGTCGATCTCGTCCTTGACGAATTCGCCGGCTTGCGTGCTGGCCGATTTACCGGCGCGCTTGTCCTGCAACGCGCCGACGCGACAATTGATCCTATCAGCCCTTCAAGGCGGCGAGCAGTTCGTCCGGCCGCTCGGCCATGATCATGTGGCCGGCGCCCGGCACCACGACGGTCTTGGCGTGCGGGATCGCAGCCGCAAGCGCCTTGCCGGCTTTCGCGGGGGTCATCATGTCCCGCTCGCCAAGGATCAGGGTTGTCGGCACCTTCACGCTCGCAGCAGCAGCAAGCGCATTCGCATAGGCATTGCAGGCCGACAAATCCCTGAACAGCACGCCCGGCTCGCAAGCCTGCAGCACCGCCTGCGCGCCGCCATGCATCCAAAGGCCGGGAGCGAGGCTGCCGCCGAGCTCGGCGTTGAAGCCGAGGCCCCAGATCGAGACCATGTCGTTGGCATCCTGCGAATTGGCTTCGGCGGCCTTCAGCAGATCCGGCCCGACCGTCATGGTCGCCGCCGTGCCGATCAGGCTCAGCGCCGAGACTTTGTCGGGGTGGCGCGCCGCGGTCTCCAGCGAGATCAGCGATCCCATGGAATGACCAATGAGATGGGCCTTCGTTGCGCCCGCCGCTTCGAGCAGCGCTGCGGTCCAGTCCGCCATCTCGGAGATGCTTCCGAGCGAGGGGCCGGCCGAGCGGCCGTGGCCGGGCAGGTCAGGCGCCAGCACGCCAAAACCGTGATGGGCGAACCAGCGCGTATGCAGCGCCCAGGTCGAATGATCGAAGCCCGCACCATGGAGGAAGACGACCGTTGGCAGGGATTTGTTGAATTCGCGGCCGCCGGTTGCGGCAAAGACCTCGGCGCCGTTGACTGAAAGCTTCATGATGTCAGACCTTCTGCGAGATGCGTAGCGCCTGCGCGAGATCGTCGATGATGTCGCTGGCCGTCTCGATGCCGACCGAGAGCCGCACCAGCTCCTCGCCGATGCCGGCGGCGTTGAGCTGCTCGGCATCCATCTGCTGATGCGTCGTCGAGGCCGGGTGGATCACCAGCGTCTTGGCGTCGCCGACATTGGCGAGATGGCTGATCATGCGCAGCTGCTCGATGAATTTCCGACCGGCGGCCCGGCCGCCCTTGATGCCGAAGGAGATGATCGAGCCCGCACCACGCGGCAGCAGCGTCTTCGCAGGCTGATAGTCGGGGTGATTTTCCAGCGAGGGATGCAGCACCCAGTCGACGGCCTTGTTGGACTTCAGCGCCTCCAGCACCAGATGCGTGTTCTGCATGTGCCGGTCCATGCGCACGCCCAGCGTCTCGACGCCCTGCAGCAGCTGAAACGCGTTGGTCGGCGAAAGGCAGGCGCCGAAATCTCGCAGACCTTCGGTGCGCGCGCGCATGATGAAGGCCGCGGTGCCGAACTGCTCGTCGAAGACGATGCCGTGGTAGCCGCCATAGGGCTCGGTCAGCACGCCGAACTTGCCGGAGCCGCGCCAGTCGAACCGGCCGCCATCGACGATGGCGCCGCCGATCGCGATGCCGTGGCCGCCGATCCATTTGGTCGCCGAATGCATGACGATGTCCGCGCCCAGCTCGATCGGGCGGCTGAGATAGGGCGTCGCAAACGTATTGTCGATCAGCAGCGGAATCTTGGCCTCGTGCGCGATCGCAGCGACCTTGGGGATGTCGAGCACTTCCAGCCCCGGGTTGCCGATGGTTTCGCCGATCACAAGTTTTGTGTTCGGCTTGATCGCGGCGCGGAACGCATCGAGATCGCGCGGCTTGACGAAGGTGGTCGTGATGCCGAAGCGCGGCAGCGTGTGTGCCAGCAGATTGATGGTGCCGCCATAGAGCGAGCTCGACGCCACGATGTGGTCGCCGGCGTTCAGCAGCGTCGCGATGGCCAGATGCAATGCGGCCATGCCGCTGGCAGTGCAGATCGCGCCGACGCCGCCTTCCAGCGCCGCAAGCCGCTCCTCCAGCACGCCCGTGGTGGGGTTGGAGATGCGCGTGTAGATGTGGCCGGCGCGCTCCAGATTGAACAGCGCCGCGGCGTGGTCGGAATCCTGGAACACGTAGGACGTGGTCTGGTAGATCGGCACCGCGCGGGCGCCGGTCGCGGGATCCGGATGCTGGCCCGCATGCAGGCTCAGGGTCTCGAAGGCGGGCGGTTTTGGCGCGGGCATGCGTGGCCTCGTTGGTCGGTCGCGGAGGCGGCCCTTGTGCCACAAAAACGAGCGGCACGTCAGCCCATTGACAGCGCCGCGTGAGTTCACGCACTCGCGCGAATGGCCTGCTCGATCACGCGCGTCTCGCGCAACAAGATCTCCGCAACCTCCTGCTCGCGGCGCGGGCCAAGCCTCGTTCGAACGGCGGAGACGGTCATTGCAGCGGCGGGGCGGCCGTCCGGGGTCTTGATCCATGTCGAGATCGATTTGGTGCCCTGGATGAGACCGATCTCCCTCATGCCGTATCCCAGCCGTCTGGCTGCGGCGATTTCGCCGAGCACCGTCGCGACGTCGGTCCGGTAGGCTTCGAACCGCGCCTCATTCGCCGTGACAATTTTGCGCGCGTCCTGCGCCGGCAGCGCGGCGAGGATGGCGACGCCGGCGCTGGAGACACCGAGCGGTCGGCGCGCGCCGACCTCGATCGATAGCACCTGGATCGGATAGGCGCCGATCCTGCGATCGACGCACAGCGTGTCGTTGCCGGTCCGCACCGTCAGGAACAGCGTGTCGCCGATCTCGGCGGAGGCGCGGCGCAGCGAAGGACCCGCGGCGACCAAAAGCGGCGAGGGGCGGGGACGTGCCAGCGCCAGCTCCGGCACCTGGTTGCCGATCGCGTAACGGCCGGTCTTGTCGTGCCGTTCGACAATGCTTTCCTCGATCAGTACGTGGACGATCCGATGCACGGTCGGCCGCGTCAGGCCGGTGGCCCGCACGACCTCGGCCAACGGCACACCGTCCTCGCGCCCGGCGGCAAGAATACGCAGCACCGACAGCGCGCGCCGGATCGCCTGCGCGCCTTGTCGCGGCTCCGTGGCGCGCGTGGAACTTCTGGGGGATGTTCTGTCCATAATATGGACAAGAACGCCACAATTCGCTCGACAGGTAAAGGGTGCATCTGAAGATGGCGCTTTCGTCAGGGATGCCGTGCGCGATGTCACGGCGCCCGAGCCGGAGTTGGAGACGCTGGGAGGTTGGGATGAGATCGCTCTGGATAGCGGTAGCCGCAGTGGCCGCGATGCTGACGGGGCCCGCCTCTGGCCAGCAATGGCCGGCGCGCAGCGTCAAGCTGATCGTGCCCTATCCGGCCGGCGGCAACGTCGACAGCGCCGCGCGCATCATTGCCGACAAGCTGCAGGAAAAGCTCGGCCAGTCCTTCATCATCGAGAACAAGGCCGGCGCCGGCGGCATGATCGCGGGCGAGGCCTTCGCGAAATCAGCGCCTGATGGTTACACGCTGTTCGTCGGCGCCAACGGCCCCGTGTTGTTCGCCCCCGAAATCAACAAGCGCGACGCCTATGTCTGGAAGAAGGACTTCCTGCCGATCTCCACCATCTCGATGACGCCGCTGGTGCTCGAGGTGCATCCGTCGGTGCAGGTCACGACCTTCAAGGAGTTCATCGATCTCGCCAAGCGCGAGCCCGGCAAGCTCACCATGGCCTCGCCCGGCCCCGGCACCACCAACCATCTGCTCAGCGAGCTGATGCAGTCGAGCCTCGATCTGCAATGGGTCACCGCGCATTACCGCGGCAATGCGCCAGCGATCAACGATCTGCTCGGCGGCCAGGTGCAGTTCGCGTTCGACCAGCTCACGGTCAGCCTCCAGCACATCAAGGCCGGCTTGTTCCGCGCGCTTGCCGTCACCAGTCCGCACCGGCTGAAGTCGCTGCCTGACGTGCCGACCTTCACTGAACTCGGTTACAAGGACTTTGACGCCCAGACCTTCACCGGCCTGTTCGCGCCGGCGGGCACGCCGGCCCCTGTTGTCGACAAGCTGCAGGAGACGCTGACCGCGATCCTCAGGGATCCCGGCGTGATCGACAAGTTCGACAAGTTAGGAGCGGACGCCACGGCGATGACGCCTGACGAGTTCAAAGCCTATCTCGAGCGCGAGGATGCCAAATGGATTCCGATCGTGCGCAAGGCCAACATCAAGGCTGAGTGATGCGGATCGATCCCACCGAGCTTGGCGCGGAACGTATCTACCGGCTGATGACCGGCATCGTGGTGCCGCGCCCGATCGCCTGGGTGACCAGCCTGTCGCGGTCAGGCGTGCTCAATCTCGCGCCGTTCAGCGCCTTCACCTTCGTCTCGCAGAAGCCGCCGATGCTCGCCATCAGCGTCGGCCGCAAGGGCGCCGATTACAAGGACACAGCGCACAACATCCTCGACACCGAGGAATATGTCATCCACATCGCCGATATGCCGCTGATGTCGGCGGTGCACGACAGCTCCGTCGAGCATCCGCCTGAAATCAGCGAGGTCGAGCATCTTGGCCTCGAGACGCTGGATTGCGAGCGCGTCAGGGTGCGCCGGCTCGCGGCCGCGCCCGTCGCGATGGAGTGCCGCCTCTGCCAGTGCCTCGAATTCGGCGACGCCCGCAGCCGCCTGATCGTCGGCGAGGTCGTCATGTTCCACATCCGCGACGGCCTCGTGAATGACGGCAAGGTCGAGACCAAGGCGCTCGATCCGATCGCCCGCATCGGCGGTCCCCGCTATGCCCGCCTTGGCGAGATCGTGACGCTGAACACCGTGTTCCAGACGCCAAAATCAAGAGACTGAGCGCGCCAGCCGCTCGCCGGCCAAGTCGTCTCGAGATCATTGGAGGAAATGATAATGCGACTCCTGAGCTATCTCCTGGGCGGAGAGCCGCGCTACGGCGCAGCCGTTGCAGGCGGTGTGGTCGATCTGAGCAAACGGATCGGTCGCGACCATCCCGACGTCAAGGCACTGATTGCCGCCAACGCGCTCGCCGATGCGCAGAGGGCGGTCACCGGCCAGAAGCCGGACTACCCGCTGGAAAACCTCGCCCTGCTGCCGCCGGTGCTGGCGCCGGAAAAGCTCTGGTGCATCGGCGTCAACTACGCCGAGCGCAACGCGGAATATAAGGACAATTCGGACCTGCCCAAATATCCGAGCCTGTTCGTGCGCAACATGTCGTCGATGACGGGTTCCGGCCAGCCGTTAGAGAAGCCGCACGTATCAGATCAGCTCGACTACGAGGGCGAGCTCGTCATCGTGATCGGTCAGGGCGGTCGCCATATCAGCCGCGAAAACGCATGGTCGTACATCTTCGGCATGACGCTGTGCAACGAAGGCACGATCCGCGACTGGCTGCGCCACGGCAAGTTCAACGTCACGCAAGGCAAGAATTTCGACCGCTCCGGCAGCATCGGTCCCTGGATCGTCACGGCGGACGAGCTCGACCCGCGTGGACCCCACGACATCATCACGCGCGTCAACGGCGAGGTGCGGCAGCAGGACACGACCGAGCGGCTGATGTTCCCGTTCGATTTCCTGATCTCCTATCTTTCGACCTTCGCGACGCTGAAGTCAGGGGACATGATCGTGACGGGCACGCCAACGGGAGCAGGCGCCCGCTTCGATCCGCCGCGCTGGCTCAAGGTCGGCGACGTCGTCGAGGTCGAATCCAGCCGCATCGGCGTGCTGCGTAACACCGTGGCTGCGGAGCAGTAGACCATGCTGGATCCTGCGACGATCGAGCGCAAAGGGCGACACCTTTCATACCGACTACGGCGCTTTCGGCTCCGTGTCGTGCCAGTTCGTCTGAACCAACAATAAGAGGAAACGCAGAATGACGAGCCACTCGCGGCGCAGGAGCATTCATATCGGCGGCTTCAAGCACGCCAACCCGATTCCGAACGCCTGCCGTATCGGCAATCTCATGATGTCGGGCGTCATTCTCGGCCGTGACGCGGCCGGCGTAATGCCCGAGAGCCTGGATGCGCAATGCGCCAACATGTTCGCGCATATGAAGGCGACGGTAGAGGCCGCCGGTGGCACCACCGACGACATCATCAAGATGACGGTGTGGCTGAAGGATCGCACGCAGCGCGGCCCCGTCAACGTCGAATGGCTGAAAATGTTTCCGGACGAGCATTCGCGGCCGGCGCGGCACGCGCTGCCGATGGACGTCATGGACGGCGGCGCGCTGGTGCAGTGCGACTTCACCGCCGTGATCGACTGAAGGAGTTTTGCGCATGCCGACCTATCTGCCGTTCGACCCGAACCCACGCCGCCCGAGCAAGGCGCCGCCGCCAAAGACCATCGACAGCCAGTTTCACGTGCTCGGTCCCGTGGACAAATATCCGGAGCGTCCGGGGGCGGCCTACCGGATGCCATCAGCGACCTGGGAAGCTGCGCTGCGCATGCACAGAGCGCTCGGCATCGAGCGCGGCATCATCGTGCAGACCACGACTTACGGCGCCGACCATTCCGTCGTGCTCGACGGTCTCGCCGCGATGGGTCCGAACTATCGCGGTTGCGCCAACGCGCTGGTGTTTGCGGAAGCGAACGATGCCTATCTCGCCAAGCTACATGACGCGGGCGTGCGCGGCGCCCGCTTCAGCTTCCGCCAGGAGCTCGGCGCCGTGCTGTCGGACGCCGATTTCGCCCGCGCGATCGCGCGCATTCGCGAGCTCGGTTGGTATGTGAAGATCCAGCCGGAGAAGGACGGCATTGTCTCCAGCGTGGCGAAATACGAAAATCTCGACGTGCCCGTGCTGATCGACCACATGGCGCGGCCGCTGCCCTCGAATGGCAAGGACGATCCCAACCTGCGCAAGATGCTGGAGCTCCTCAAGAAGGGCAATTTCTGGGTCATGCTCTCGCTCGGCGAGAAGACCTCGCAGACCGGTGCTCCTTACGACGACGTGATCCCGATCGCGCGCGCCTATATCGAGGCAGCGGTCGATCGCTGCGTCTGGGCCAGCGACTGGCCGCATCCGGTCTCCGTCAAGCAACCGCCGAACGATGCGGATCTGCTCGAACTGATGTATCGCTACGCGCCGGATCAGACCGAACTCGAGAAGATTCTCGTGCACAATCCGGCGAAGCTGTTCGGCTATGCGGACTAGAGCGATCGAGGCTCGTCGTGATGACCGGTGTGTTCCCTCCCCGAGGGACCGCATCTTTATCGTCGCGTCAACCGGGGCCGATCACACCGTCCGTCCCGCCAGCCGGTCGCGTACCTCGGCCGCGATCTCGAACGAGCGCAGCCGCGCGGCGTGGTCGTAGATCTGGCCCGTGGTCATCAGCTCGTCCGCCGCGGTGTCGGCGATCAGCGCCTTCAGCTTCTCCTCGACCAATGCGGGCGAGCCGACGGCGGAAATCGCCAGCGACTGCGCGACGCCGGCTTTCTCGGCCGGCGACCACAGCGTATCCATGTCGTCGACCGGCGGCGGCAGCTGGCCGGGCGTGCCGCGGCGTAAGTTGATGAATTGCTGCTGCAGCGAGCTGAACAAGCGCTGCGCCTCGGCATCGCTGTCGGCGGCAAACACATTGACGGCGACCATGGCATAGGGCTTTTCCAACTGCGCCGAGGGCTCGAACCGGGCGCGGTATTCGCGCAGCGCCGGCATCAGCATCTGCGGCGCGAAATGCGAGGCAAACGCAAAGGGCAGGCCGAGCATCGCCGCGAGTTGCGCGCCGAACATGCTCGAGCCGAGAATCCAGAGCGGCACCTTTGTCCCCATCCCCGGCACGGCGCGGATGGCCTGGTTCGGTTGCACATCGCCGAGCAGCGCCTGCAGTTCCAGCACGTCATGCGGAAAGTTTTCGGCCGCCGTCGCAAGGTCGCGCCGCATCGCCCGCGCGGTGAGTTGGTCGGTGCCCGGCGCGCGTCCGAGCCCAAGATCGATCCGGCCGGGATAGAGCGACTCCAGCGTGCCGAACTGCTCGGCGATGACAAGCGGCGAATGGTTCGGCAGCATCACGCCGCCGGACCCGACGCGGATCGACTTGGTGCCGCCTGCGACATGGGCGATCACCACGGAGGTTGCGGCACTGGCAATCCCCATCATGTTGTGATGCTCGGCGAGCCAGAACCGCTTGAAGCCCCACCGTTCCGCATGCCTGGCAAGATCGAGCGAGTTACGAAAAGCCTGCGCGGCGTCGGCGCCCTGCTTGATGGGCGCGAGGTCGAGCACGGAGAAGGGGATCATGGGCGGCACCGGATGAAGGCGCGGGAGGCGCGCCGGGGCCCCAGATGTGGGGACCGTCCCCAAGGATTCCAGCCCCCGCTACCGCATGACTGTCACGCCAGCAGGCGGCGTGCGTTCGCGAGTGTCTGCGAAGGGAGCTCTCCAATCATGTCGTGATAGAGCTTTGAGAAATCGCCCATGTGCCAGAAGCCGTGCGCGTAGGCACTGGCCTTGATCGTCAGCCCGGGCGTGCCGTTCCGCAATTGCCGCCGCACGGCCCAGAGCCGGTTGAGCTGGCTGTAGCGGAGCGGGCTGGTGCCGCAGACGGCGTGAACCGCGTTTTGCATCGTTCGCGCTGAAATGCCGATCTCTTTGGCGAGAGTGTCACAGTAGATGTTGGTGGTCTGGTTCGACGTCACGACACGCTCGATCTGGTCCACGATCGTCTTGTAGCGTGAGCGTGTGTTGCTCCGGTCCACGTGCCCGGCAGACATGGCCTCCTGGAATGCCGAGAACAAAGCCGTCTCGATCGTTTCCGGTGCGCCCTCCGCGCGGATGGCTTCCGGATGCGCGGCGGCGGTCTCGAGGATGCCCCGAACGTGCATTCGCAGCCGGTCCAATGCCAGCTCCGGTAATCGCAGCAAAAGGTGGCCGTCGTCCAAAGCTAACCAGTTCTCCGCGAGCGCATCCCGTTTGATCGACAGGATGGCAACAAGGCGTGCTTCCGGTTCGTAGACCGTGCAGTTGGCGTCGCCCTTAAAGACGATCAGCGACCGGCCGACATCCTTGCCATTGACACGGGTCGAGCCGATCTCGTCCATCGGAACGACGATGACGAGCCGCCCGGCAAAATCGTACCCCTTGATGATGCGCGGAAAGGTTCGTACCAGCGACAGGGTGCTGGCGTGCAGGGCGAGACTGGCGCGCAGGACCGAGAATTGTCCGCTCCTGAGAGGGACGCTCTCCGCACGGGCATACCGCTCGCTCACGCGAAACTGGTCGATGTCCGCGTAACGCACCAGCTCCAGGGATGTCGAGGATTGAAGATTTCTGAAAAGCATCGGATTCGAAACAATGATATGAGATGCGTCATACTACCATCGGTATCGCTCGGGAAGAAGGAATATTTGCCGTAGCCCGGTCGAGTCTCCGTAGAATCGCGGAGCACACGCTCGTCTCGCCCTATCGAAATTCGGCAGCGCGTGAAACGCGCCGGTAACGGGACGATGGATCGGACCACGGCGCGATGTTGCGCGTTCGGATTTGCTGAAGAAGAACTTACGGAATTTCGATACGGAAGTTTGTTGCCGCGTTGGATGACTTCCAACATACTAAACGCGAAAACTCCAAAGACTGGGACGAGGGCACGCTGATGTCGAATGTTGCGGCATTCCCGGCGCAATCGAGCGCGTCCGCCTCAAAGGCGGTGCATCGGCTGAACGAGATCTGGACGTCCGTCGAGACCTTCACGCGGCAGGTCGAGTATGATCGGGTGACGCCAGTCGACATGCTGCGGATCCTCAGGATCTTCAACACGGCGAACAGCTGCATTCGCATCGTCTTGTCGGACTTCAAGGATGATCCCGCGATCGATCAGCTCGTCAGCTATTCTTGCGGGATCACCGGGATGATCGAACAGGCCCGACAAAAGGTCGCCGGCCTGATCGACGGAAGCCGGGAGCGGGTCCCAATTCCCAAACCCTTTCCAGCCGGGCGCCTCGGCGACTGAACTCTGCCGCTCCGAGCCTGCGATCGGCGCGAGTTGTCCGACGAGGCTGCCGCCTTCACAACCCTGTTATTGCGACCCATGGCGCCCTTCGTCTCAACTGGGCGTTTCGCGCCTAATGTTGTACCCTCGGCTGCGCCACCGTCGCCAGGAGGACACACA
Organism: Bradyrhizobium zhengyangense; assembly: GCF_022012435.1. GTDB lineage: Bacteria > Pseudomonadota > Alphaproteobacteria > Rhizobiales > Xanthobacteraceae > Bradyrhizobium > Bradyrhizobium zhengyangense. The sequence continues at coordinate 357,427 of NZ_JAKLUA010000005.1, read as the reverse complement.
TGACCCTTGTCGTACTCAATCGCCGCAACCTCCTCATTGCCGGCGGTACCGTCCTCGCATCGGGCGTCTTGGCAGCGGGAACGTCAGGCCTCCTGCTGCCTGCCCGCGCGGAAGGTCTCGCGCCGACGGAATCGATGACCGGCGGTGCCAACAACTACCGCAAGGGCGCGCCGATCGTGGAGCGGATCGGCAAGGGCGGCTTCGTGATGAGCGGCACCGTACGCCGCGCCGGCGACGGCGCGCCGCTGGCCGGGCAGCGCATCCAGATCTGGGCGCACACGGTCGAAGGGCAGGAGCACGAGCCGCAGAGCCATGGCGCCACGCTCACCGACAAGGACGGCGCCTTCCGGCTCGAGATGCCGCAGATCATTCCGATCTTCGGCCAGCCGCATGGCCACCTCGCCTATGACAGCGGTGAGTTCAAGACCGTCTTCCTGCGGCCGATCATGCGGAGCGCAAAGGACACCAGCCTCGAGGCGCATTTCGTGCTTCAACCGGCCTGATCGCGTCGCAAATGAAGGGGTCGAGATCCCTGATCTGGGCGGCCCTTGGCTTGGCCCTTGGCGTGCCGATCGCGCTCGCCGCGACGAGCGAGCAGCTTGCATGGCGCGGCCCGGTCTACATCCTCGCCGGCTTCGCCGGCATCATCGCCCTCGGTCTGGTGCTGGTTCAGCCCCTGCTGATCGGCGGGTATCTGCCGGGCCCGTCGGCTTATCGCGCAAGGTGCGCTCATTATTGGATCGGCGGCGGGCTCGCCCTGGCCGTGGTGATCCACGTCGCTGGCCTCTGGTTCACCAGCCCGCCCGACATGATCGACGCATTGACCTTCTCGTCGCCGACACCGTTCTCCCCCTTTGGCGTGATCGCCATGTGGGCGATCTTCGCGGTGGCGCTTCTGGCAGGCTTGCGCCGACGGCTGGGCCTGCGGCTGCGCACCTGGCGCATCGTCCATATCCCGCTCGCGATCGTCATCGTCATGTGCGGCGTGGTCCATTGCCTGCTGATCGAGGGAACGATGGAGACCATCTCGAAGGCGGCGCTATGTGCGCTTGTCGTCGCCGCAACAGTCAAGGTCATGGTCGACCTCTGGCGAAAGCGGGCGCTGCGCGGCGAGAGCGCATAGGGCAGAAGGCGTAGGTTGAACCAAGGCGGAACCCCATGCGTCTGCTTCTGCATTTGCTGGTCGGGCTGCTCAGCGCCTTCTGCGTGATTGCTGCAAGTGTATTCAGTCGCGAGGTGATGCCGCCTGTTTTCTCGATCGTCTGGACTCCGGCCATGTGGCTGGTTCGTCTGTCGGACGTACTTTGCCCACCGCAAGGTGTAAGATGCTTTCCGGGGTCGGTCAGCCAGGGCTCACATCACCTGTGGTTTGGGCTCTGCCTTCTTGGCTTTTGGTGGATTGTCATGTCATTCTTAACATGGCTACTCTTTCGCTTGCGCCGTTCGTCTCCGCCCGAAGTCCTTCCGGGCAGTGGGCTGGGTGAATCGCGATGACCGTCAGCTCCCCCGATCTGCAAGCATTCCTGCTCGCGACGCCGTTCTTCGGCGGCCTCTCGGACGCGAGTCTCGACTTGCTGATTTCGATGCTGGTCGAGTGCCGCTTCGATGCCGGCGCAACCGTGGTGGCGGAGGGCGAGCCGGGACGCTCGATGTTCATCGTCAAATCCGGCCGGCTCGCGGTCAGCAAGCGCAGGGATTCAGGGACCGCCGTCCCGATCTCCGCTCTGGAGCGTGGTGATTTCTTCGGCGAGATGACGCTGATCGAAATGCAAAACCGCTCCGCCACCGTGGTTGCGGAGAGCGAGACCGTCCTCTACGAGCTGACCGCGCAAAAGCTCTACGCCTGCTACAAGGCCGACATCCACGCCTATGTGATCGTCCTGCAGAACATCAATCGCGAGCTGTGCCGGCGGCTAAGGCGCGCCGATAATCGCATTACGGGACATCAGGCGGGCGACGACATCTGACGGGGGCGCCGGTTCGCGGCTGCGGCTATAGCAGCGCCAACGAGTGCAGCGAGTTTCTATGAAGGCCAAAGGCAACCAGGCCGGAGAGAAGCAATGCAGTCCCAGTCACGATCAGGCAAAACGCAAACACTATCGAAGCCCCTCGTTCGTCTTGAATGCGAGGAACGATAATAGATAAAATTTTACCGACAATCGAAAGAAAGAATTAACCTTACTTGGGCGGTCGAAGAGAGCGTGCGTGGCAAGGTCGCTAGCTCAAATGACGGCCAAAGAAGTCGATCAGCTGTTCGTTGTGCTGGTTCTCGATATCGCTGTTCACGCTGTGCCCTTCCCCTTCATAGAGGTGGACTTCCGGAGCGCGGCCATGACGTTTCAGCCGGTCCCGTAGCCGGTACGTCATCTCGACGGACCACGTGGCGTCCTTGGTGCCGTGACTCAGGAAGATCGGACCATTGAAACGTTCGATTTCGATCGGCGTCGTTGGAAGGAGCTCATTCGACGATCCGCGCCAGCTCCAGGCACGATCCGCCGGGTCCCAAGGGCGCCAACCTTGATCCCCGGCGTCTCTCCACATCCTCGAGTTAAATGCTCCACAAATGACATCAGGTGGAGTGTGCACAGCAATCGCGTCAGGAAGTCCGGCGACGCCATCTCTCGACATCAGCGACGCCAGCAAGAGAGCATGTTCAGCACCGCGCGAAATTCCGGAGAGTCCGACCTTCGTTCCGACGATCGACCACGCACGCAGGCTGGAAAGGGCCTCCGCCGTGCTGTCGAGGGACACCTCTATGATGTCGCCGCTGTTCTTGCCGTTTGAATAGGGAAACGCCATCGCGAGAAAACCATGCGCGGCCAGAACAGCGGCGGTCCTGTAGATCATCCCCGACCGACTGCCTTCCGAACCGTGCAAGAGCACGATCGCCGGAAATGGACCTTCACCGGGAGGACCATACCCCCAACCCCAGTTCGGCAACGAGCGGCGAAGGATCTTGAGCGGCATGGCGAATCCTGTGAGGGAGCACTCTTCGGAAGTGAACACGCGATGAGCAGAGCCAAGGTTCGATTGTCGTCGACCACACTTCGCTTAGTAAGCAAAGCAGCGCTTGTACGTGCTCGCCAGTCTAAACCGTCGGGCAAAACACCTCGCCTCCCGCCAAATCCCTGTCCGCAAAAATATTCCACTTTACCGAAATTCGGTTTTGCGGCATTCTCTCGACCATCCCGACCCGATGGAGAGGGGCGATCTTACGTCGTCACGAACGTGGGTTGGGGAAGCGGTGGACGCGGCGGGCCGGCGCGGATGTGAGGGCAGGGCGGGCGGAGGATTGAGCCGAAACCCGTGAGCCCGGCACAAGCGGTGTCGTACGAACGGCGCCTGTATCCGATGACGCTTTGGGCCGAAGCCGGCTGCGTCCAGCGAAGCCCCTTGGCGAAGCGGGAGCGCTGCGTACTGCAAAACCGTGTGGTCCTGGCCGTCGTCGCTATGGTCAAGCCTTTGCGGAGGCGGCACTGGCGTCAACCGGCGCGGTGTCGGTGAATTCCGCGAGGCGACGGTGACAACAAGAATTCGTCGCCGGGGAGAGCACGGCATAAGCCGTCCAACCATCGCGCAGGGAAGGCCGAGTGTTCGGCGCCACCTGCGGTCTCCTTGCGCTACACTTTCGCGCAGCGGACCGCGGGTGCCCGTCGGCACCCGGTCTTCCCTGCACCTTCTTCAAGGGAGGAGGGCAACGGAAACGAGCAAAACTCGGGCGTTTCCTGCCGCCAGAATGCCTGTTCACGCTCATTTTCGAAGATGAAGAATGGTGCTGCCAGACAGGATTGAACTGTCGACCTCTCCATTACCAATGGAGTGCTCTACCACTGAGCTACGGCAGCATGTGCTGGGATCAGAATCGGCCGCCCGAGGGGCCTACCAAGCGGGCCGATATCTGCCACAGGCCTCCCCGCTGTGCAAGCTTGCATGACCCGTCCGAACGAGAAAATCGGGGCGATACCGGGGGTATTACGGCTGTTTCCGCTCGAAACGACCGACTTTCGGCCGATTTCGGTTCCGATCCCCGCCAACTGGCCAGTTGGCCGGCGCGGTGGATTCGGCCCATTTTGGATTTCGCACGATCGGGACATCAGGGCCTCTTGAGCTGCCGCATTCTCCGGGCATGTTATCGCCACAGGCTGGATGGACCCGTGATGGCTGACGAGATCGACAGGAACGCAGGACAAGACCGCACATCGCGCGACGACCGGCTGAAATCGGCGCTGCGGGAGAATCTGAAGCGCCGCAAAGCGCAGGCGCGCGAACGCGCCGCAAGCGTCGACCCCTCGCAAGATGGCGATGGGTCCCTAGATGAGGGGACCGCCGGCGAGACCTGAGTTGGGACACGAGCGGCTGGATATTTTGGAGTGCATGCAGTGGCCACGGGGCAAGACGAATCACAATCAACCGATCGCAATGCGCAGATGGCGCGCTTCACCCGGCCCGAGCAGACGTTTCCGACGTTGACGTCCGCCGAGATCGAACGTCTCAGGCATTTTGGCGAGCTTCGCACCTATAAAGACGGCGAGCTGCTGTTCGAGACCGGCAAGCCGGGTCCGGGCATGTTCGTCGTGCTCAAGGGCCATGTCGCCATCACCCAGCGCGATGGCCTCGGCAATATCAGCCCCTTGATCGACCAAGGTCCCGGCCAATTCCTCGCCGAGCTCGGCCAGCTGTCCGGACGCCCGGCGCTGGTCGATGGCCGCGCCGAAGGCGACGTTGAAACGCTGCTGTTGCCGCCGGAGCGCCTGCGCGCGCTGCTGGTCGCCGAGGCCGAGCTCGGCGAGCGCATCATGCGCGCGCTGATCCTGCGCCGGGTCAATCTGCTCCAGGCCGGCGTCGGCGGCATCGTGCTGATCGGTCCCTCGCATTCAGTCGGCGTGGTGCGCTTGCAGGGTTTTCTCACCCGTAACGGCCAGCCGCATCATCTGCTCGATCCCGACAGGGACCGCGATGCCGCCGAGGTAATCGCGCGCTATTCGCCCAAGCCTGAGGATTGGCCGCTGGTCGTCACGCCAGACGGCGCGGTGCTGCGCAACCCCGGTGAGACCGAGCTTGCGCGCGCGATCGGCATGATCGGCGGCCCGCGCAATGATCGCATCTACGACGTCGCGATCGTCGGCTGCGGCCCGGCGGGGCTCGCGACCGCCGTGTACGCGGCCTCCGAAGGCCTGTCGGTGGCCGTGCTAGACACCCGCGCCTTCGGCGGCCAGGCCGGCGCCAGCGCGCGCATCGAAAACTATCTGGGTTTTCCGACCGGCATTTCCGGCCTGGCGCTCACGGCGCGCGCCTTCAACCAGGCGCAGAAGTTCGGCGCCGACATCATGATCCCTGTCACGGTGAAGTCGCTCGATTGCGCGCGCAAGGACGGGGCATTCTCCGTCGCTCTCGACGGCAGCGATCCCCTGCGCTCGCGTTCGGTGGTGGTCGCAAGCGGCGCGCGCTATCGCCGGCCTGAGATCGCCAACCTCGACAAGTTCGAGGGCCGCGGCGTCTGGTACTGGGCCTCTCCGGTCGAAGCAAAACTGTGTGCCGGCGAGGAGGTGGCGCTGGTCGGCGCCGGCAATTCGGCGGGACAGGCGGCGGTGTTCCTGTCGGGACATGCCAGACGCGTCTTGATGATCATCCGCGGCGGAGGCTTAGGGGCCAGCATGTCGCGCTATCTCATCGAGCGGATCGAGGCGACGCCGAATATCGAGCTGCTGTTCAACACCGAGATCACGGCGCTCGAAGGCGATGAGGCCTCGCTGCTGCGGCGGATCCGCTGGAAGAGCCGGCTGTCCGATGACGAGGATTCCGCCGACATCAAGAATATGTTCTTGTTCGTCGGTGCCGATCCCGCCACCGGCTGGCTCGACGGCTGCGGCGTGACGCTCGATCGCGGCGGCTTCGTCGTCACAGGCGCGCAATCCGAGCTGAACCAGGGCAGGCCCGTGGCGCCGCTCGAGACCTCCGTGCCCGGCGTCTACGCCGTCGGCGACGTCCGCTCCGGCTCGGTCAAGCGCGTCGGCGGCGCCATCGGCGAAGGCGCGCAGGTCGTGGCCTCCCTGCACGGCTATCTCGGCGACGCCGCAAAACCGGCGCTTTAGTCAAGCAGAAGACAAGCAGACGGCAAGTCGATTGTGGCTTGCCATCTTGCCGTGTCCCACAGACACTCGCCGCGTCGCGACCAATCGCGCGTGGAAGAACAAATATTCAACGGGAGGACTCAATGGCCGAACTCGTCGTGCTCTACAAGACGCCCAAGGACGCTGCAGCTTTCGACAAGCATTATGCCGAGACCCACATTCCGCTCGCCAAGAAACTTCCCGGCCTGAAGAAATACGCCGTCAGCACCGGCGCAGTCGGCTCGCCCGCAGGTCCTTCGGGCATTCACCTCGTTGCCATCCTCACTTTCGACAGCGTGGGCGACATCCAGAAAGCGTTTGGAAGCGAAGCCGGCAAGGCGGCGGCCGGCGACGTGCCGAAATTCGCCAGCGGCGGCGCCGACCTCTTGATCTTCGACACCAAGGAAGTCTGATCGCGACGATCGACTCAACTTTCGTCGAAAGCTGCTGTCGTTCGTGACAGCGCTGCAAAAATTCAGCCATGCGTTTGTCGATTCGCACGATGACGCATGGCTGCGCGCGCATATGTGACGTCGGCGCAGGTGGCAATCCGATGAGGAGCGTAATATCAATCCTCTGATCTCAATGCAGAGACGAGGAGAGATGTCATGGTTCTCGGGATGAGCCTGCAAGCCTTCACACTGGTCCATGTCATCATCAGCCTGATCGCCATCGCCGCGGGCCTGATCGTGATGTTCGGGCTGCTCGGCTCGAAGCCGATGCCGGGCCTCACTGCGATCTTCCTGCTCTTCACCATCCTGACCAACGCCACGGGCTTTTTGTTTCCGTTCAAGGAACTGCTGCCCTCTTACATCATCGCAGGCATCTCGCTGGTGCTGCTCGCGATCGCCTGCATCGCGCTCTATGGCATGAAGCTCAAAAGCGTGTGGCGGCCGGTCTATATCGTGACCGCGATGATCTCGCTCTACTTCAACGTCTTCGTTCTGATCATCCAGTCGTTCCTGAAGATCCCGGCGCTGGCCGCGCTCGCGCCCGCTGTGCCGCCGGCGCCGCCGTCCGGGCCCGTGTTCGCCGTGGTGCAGGGCCTCGTGCTGGTGTTCTTCGTGGTGCTGACCATCGGCGCCTGGCGCCGCTTCAAGCCGATGGCGTTCGCCTGATCGTTTCTGATTACAAGGAGTCCTCCAATGCCCACCATCACCACCAAAGACGGCGTCGAGATTTTCTACAAGGATTGGGGCTCGGGCCAACCGATCGTGTTCAGCCATGGCTGGCCGCTGTCGTCGGACGACTGGGATGCGCAGATGATGTTCTTCGTCACCCGCGGCTATCGCGTCATCGCCCATGACCGCCGCGGCCATGGCCGCTCGGCGCAGGTCGCCGATGGCCACGACATGGATCATTACGCCGACGATCTCGCGGTGCTGACCGCGCATCTCGACCTCAAGAATGCCATCCATGTCGGCCATTCCACTGGCGGCGGCGAGGTCGTGCACTACATCGCGCGCCATGGCGAATCTCGCGTGGCGAAGGCCGCGATTCTCTCCGCGGTGCCGCCGTTGATGGTGAAGACGGACGCCAATCCGGGCGGTCTGCCTAAGAGCGTGTTCGATAGTCTCCAGGCCGCACTCGCCGCCAGCCGCACGCAATTCTACCGCGACCTCCCCACAGGGCCCTTCTACGGCTACAACCGCCCCGGCGCAAAACCGTCGGAAGCGGTGATCCAGAACTGGTGGCGCCAGGGCATGATGGGCGGCGCGAAGGCGCATTACGACGGCATCGTTGCGTTCTCGCAGACCGATTTCACCGAGGATCTGAAGAAGATCAACGTGCCCGTGCTGGTGATGCATGGCGACGACGACCAGATCGTGCCCTACGCCGATTCCGCGCCGCTGTCGGCCAAGCTGCTCAAGAACGGCACGCTGAAGACCTACAAGGGTTTTCCGCACGGCATGCCGACCACGGAAGCCGAAACCATCAACGCGGACCTGCTGGCGTTCTTCAAGAGCTGAGCGGATCGCTCTGCTTAGGGGCGAGGGTGGGATGTCTCAGCGCCGCTGACGGTGTATCCTTCGACGAGTTCGCAGCCCCCGTATCGGCTGCGAGCTTTGGATACTTCAGCGCCGGCGTGCGTTGAATCCCGTTCGGTCCCCTCGAGGAGAAGTGTCGGTGATGTCTCCCCAGCTCAAACTGATCGCGCTCGACGCCGATGATCTCGCCGTCATCTCGACCCATGTGCAGGACGCGCGCGTCCAGCCCGCCGATATCATCTGGCGCCAGGCGGAGAAGCGCCTCGTGGTTGGCATGAGCCGGTTGGATTGGGAGCAGACGCTGGCGGGCGAGACCGAGCCGCGCCGGCTGGTGTCGGCGCTCCGCTTCGATCGCGTGCTCGCCTGCAAATCGCGCAATATCGATCTGGCCACGCCCGAAGCGGTTCTGGACCTCGTCGGAATCGAGTTTCATCCCCAAGACGGCCGCGACGAGGAGCCCGGCGGCAGCGCCCTTCTGCTGTTCGCCCAGGGCGGTGCCATACGGCTAGACGTCGAATGCCTGGAATGCCAGCTGACCGATCTGGGCGCGGACGAACTGGGCACCGGACTGGGGCTCGAGGGGGAGGGGTGAGGCGGCCTGTATACCAGCCGAGGCAGCTCAGGTTGCCGCCGAGCCTTCCAAGGGTTGACGCAGCTTCCCCGCCGCGCCATTGAGCAGGGGGCCGGTAAGCCAAACTGCGCCCCCTAAAACCAGCAGAAGCCAAGCCAAAATGCCCGTTCGTCTCGACCGCAGCAGTGCCGATTTTGACCAGCGATTCGCGGCCTTCCTCGCCGCCAAGCGCGAGGTCTCGGCCGATGTCGAGACCGCTGTGCGCGCCATTGTCGACGATGTGGCCAGGCGCGGCGACGCCGCCCTGCTCGAGGCCACCGCCAAGTTCGATCGGCTGGCACTGGATGCATCCGGTCTTCGCGTCTCGGCCGCCGAGATCGAAGCCGCGACCAAGGCCTGCGATGCCGCGACGCTGGATGCGCTCAAGCTCGCGCGCGACCGCATCGAGACTTATCACCGCCGCCAGCTGCCGAAGGACGAGCGCTTCACCGACCCGCTCGGCGTCGAGCTCGGCTGGCGCTACACCGCGATCGAATCCGCCGGCCTTTACGTCCCCGGTGGCACCGCGGCCTATCCGTCCTCGGTGCTGATGAATGCAATGCCGGCGAGGGTTGCGGGCGTCTCGCGCCTCGTGATGGTGGTCCCCTCGCCCGACGGCAAGCTCAATCCGCTGGTGCTGGCGGCTGCCTCGCTTGGTGGTGTCACGGAAATCTACCGTGTCGGCGGGGCGCAGGCTGTCGCCGCGCTTGCCTACGGCACCGCGACGATCGCGCCTGTTGCCAAGATCGTCGGCCCCGGCAATGCCTATGTTGCCGCGGCCAAGCGCCTGGTGTTCGGCAAGGTCGGCATCGACATGATCGCCGGCCCCTCCGAGGTGCTGGTGATGGCCGACGACACCGGCAATGCCGACTGGATCGCCGCTGACTTGCTGGCGCAGGCCGAACACGATGCCAGCGCGCAGTCGATCCTGATCACCGACTCCACGCGCCTTGCCGCCGATGTCGAGAGAGCGGTCGAAGCGCAGCTGAAGACGCTGCCGCGCGCCGCGATTGCCGGCAAGTCCTGGGCTGATTTTGGCGCCATCATCATGGTGAAGAGCCTCACTGAGGCCATTCCGCTCGCGGACGCGATCGCCGCCGAGCATCTCGAGATCATGACCGCGGATCCGGATGCGCTCGCCGCAAAGATCCGTAACGCCGGCGCTGTGTTCCTCGGGGCGCATACGCCGGAGGCGATCGGCGATTATGTCGGCGGTTCCAACCACGTGCTGCCGACGGCGCGCTCGGCGCGATTCTCCTCAGGACTCGGGGTTGCCGATTTCATGAAGCGGACCTCGATCCTGAAATGCGGCCCGGACCAGCTGCGCGCGCTTGGACCGGCCGCGATGACGCTAGGACAAGCGGAGGGGCTGGATGCCCATTCGCGCTCGATTGGATTGCGCCTCAATCTGTCATGACAAAGCCGCCCGAACAGGACGACTCGACCAATCGCATCGTCGCGGTCACCCTCGACGAGGACTCGATCGGCCGTTCCGGGCCGGACATCGAGCATGAGCGTGCGATCGCGATCTACGATCTGATCGAGCAGAACCTGTTCGCGCCTGATGGTGCCGAAGGAAAGGGCCCGTTCACGCTGCACATCGGCATCAGCGGCAACCGGCTGATGTTCGACATCCGCCGCGAGGACGGCACGCCCGTCGTGGCGCACCTGCTGTCACTGACGCCGTTCCGGCGGATCGTGAAGGACTATTTCATGATCTGCGACAGCTACTACCAGGCGATCCGGACCGCGACCCCCGACAAGATCGAGGCCATCGACATGGGCCGCCGCGGCATCCATGACGAGGGATCGCGTACGCTGCAGGAGCGGTTGAAGGGCAAGGTGCGGGTCGATTTCGAGACGTCGCGCCGGCTGTTCACGCTCATCACTGTTCTTCACTGGAAGGGCTAAACGCGGATGGCTGCGCCCGCACGCGCACGCGATCCGCAATCGGTGCTGTTTGCCTGCGCGATGAACAGCGTGCGCTCGCCGATGGCCGCGAGCCTGCTCCAGCACATGTTTCCGCAAGGCCTGTACGTAAAGTCCGCCGGTGCCAGGAAGGGCGAGCTCGATCCGTTCGCCGTCAGTGTGATGGCCGAGCTCGGCCAGGACATCTCGACCCACAAGCCGCAGACCTTCGAGGAGCTGGAGGATTGGGAGGGGCTCAATTTCGACCTCATCATCACGCTCTCGCCGGAGGCGCATCACAAGGCCCTGGAGCTGACCCGGACGCTCGCCGCCGACGTCGAATACTGGCCGACGCACGATCCGACCACGATGGAAGGCAGCCGCGACCAGAAGCTCGCCGCCTACCGCGAGGTCTGCGACCAGCTGCTGATGCGGATCCGCCGACGGTTCGCGAAAGTGGGCGCTGCGAGCGGGTAGCTGCCGTAACACCTGCGTCACAGATTGAGGGCACACGCATGTCGGAAACCTCGAATCAGCAAAGTCAGGGTTCCCGGGTTGTGAAATCAGCCCCCTTCCGATAGGTTCCGCGCGCAATTCACCCCCTGCCTGATCCCCCAAATCACCTGATGCTCGGCCGCCCCAAATTCGTTCTTGCCTCCGGTTCGCCGCGGCGCCTGTCGCTGCTCAACCAGGCCGGCATCGACCCGGACGCGCTCCGGCCGGCCGACGTCGACGAGACGCCGCGGCGGGGCGAGCTGCCGCGCGCCTGCGCCAACCGCCTTGCGCGGGCCAAGGCCGATGCGGCGCTCAAATCCGTGCAGCTGGATGACGAGTTGCGCGGCGCCTTCATCCTGTCCGCCGATACGGTGGTGGCGGTCGGCCGCCGCATCCTGCCCAAGGCCAATCTGGTGGACGAAGCCGCGCAGTGCCTGCGGCTGCTGTCGGGCCGCAACCACCGCGTCTACACCGCGATCTGCCTGGTGACGCCGCGCGAGGCCTTCCGCCAGCGCCTGGTCGAGACCCGCGTCCGCTTCAAGCGGCTCTCGGAGGACGACATCCAAGCCTATATCGGCTCCGGCGAATGGCGCGGCAAAGCCGGCGGCTATGCCGTGCAGGGCATCGCCGGCTCCTTCGTGGTGAAGATGGTCGGCTCCTACACCAACGTGGTCGGCCTGCCGCTCTACGAGACCACGACGCTGCTCGGCGGCGAAGGCTTTCCGATCCGCTTCGGCTGGCTCAACGCCACCGCGGTCTGACAAATTCTCGAAAACAACCCCATGCACAGTAGAATCCCCTGGCGGGGTTTCTGCGCCGTGACCTGAGAAACCTGTTTGCCCGCGGGCCCTTGAATGCCCCGACCTCGTGTACAGCTATCCCGACCATGGACGACCAGATCAAAAAGCCCGCCGCGCCGCTCAAAACCTGCCCGATCTGCGGTAAGCCGCAGGCGCAGGCCACCCGTCCGTTCTGCTCCTCGCGCTGCCGCGATGTCGATCTGAACCGTTGGCTGAAAGGCTCTTACGTCATCCCCGGCCGGGATGATGAGGTCGATGATATCGAATAATTAGAGATATCAATGGCTTATAAGGCCGGCCTGCACGCTGCGGCAAGCCCGCCCAAGCTTGTACACAGCTGGGGCGCACCCCGCGAAGCCGAAGGCGAAGCGTGGGTGGACAGGCCGCTCCGAGCCCACTATAAACCGCCCGCTCGATGGGCTTTGGCCCCTCTCTTGGAGCACGCCCAGGTAGCTCAGTTGGTAGAGCATGCGACTGAAAATCGCAGTGTCGGTGGTTCGATTCCGCCCCTGGGCACCATGGCTCTCGAAGCTACGCTTGGCGCGGCCATTCTGATCTCCCTCACAGCGAAGCCGTGAAGCTTGCCCGGCGAAGCCTTTTGGCGAAGACGCGCTGCCCTGGATGGGCTCCCTCGCATCGCTGGTTTGCTCCAGGACGCCCGTCCGATTATTCTCCAGGTTGTAGCGTCTGCACTTGAGTTGCCGAGCGGCGCTTCGATGACAACAATCCGTCGGCTCGCGCAACGTCTGTGCAACATCTTGGGCTTCGCCGGTGGGAATCGCGGACAGCATGGAAGCCACCGCACTTGACCTCGGCCTGCGCGGCGCAGTTGCCGGTCTCTTCCTGATGATGGTGGTCGTGACCCTGGGGCGTGTTCGCCCGCTGGATACGATCAAATGGCTCAGCGTCGCCATGGCCGCCTCGGGCGCGCTCTACGCGATCGTGACGGCACCGTTCGTGCCCAAGGCCACGGTCTGGTGGATCATGCCGGTTTTGGGCGCCAATCCGGTGCTCGTATGGTTATGGGCGCGTGCGAGTTTCGACGACGATTTCGTGGTTCGGCGCTGGCATGGCGCCCTGTGGCTGGCCGTTGTCGGCGTCTGGTTCTCGGTGATCTTCAAATGGACGACATGGCCGATATTCGCCAAGGCGGGCGTTCGATCGATGTCGATCCTGGCGATCATCCTGGCACTCTCCGCAGCCGTGCAGACGATCAGAACGTGGAAGACCGACCTCGTTGCCGGTCGGCGCCGGCTGCGGCTCGCGGTCCTGATCCTGGCGCTGCTCATTGTGGTCATGCTGTCCGTCCCGGACCTGACGTCGATCTCGGCCGACAGCGTCGGCATATCAGGCAGCTTGGCTACGTCAGCCGGTCTGCTGGCGATCGCGGCACTGGCCGGATGGGCCCTGTTCCATCCGCCGCCGGCCATTCCCGCTGTCGTCGCGATGGCCGCGGCACCTGCGTCCGAAACTGCGGAACGCGCGGCGCCGATCAGGGCGGCCGACGGCGGTCGCGATGCGACGGCGTCGCTGCTGTTGCGCCGGCTCGACATCTTGATGACGGTCGAACGGGTCTATCGGCAGGAAGGCCTCACCATCGGCGCCCTCGCGGCCAAGCTCGACTTGCCGGAATACCGGCTCCGCCAGGCCATCAACGAGGGTCTCGGCTATCGCAACTTCAACGCCTTTCTCAACCGCTATCGCATCGATGAGGCCAAGGCGGCGCTGTCCGATCCGAGTCAACGCGACGTCGCGGTGCTGACGATTGCCATGGACGCCGGTTTCCAGTCGATCGGTCCGTTCAATCGTGCGTTCAAGGCCGAGATCGGCCTGACGCCGACCGAATTCCGTCGTGACGCACTTGCCCGGTCGGCAGCCATCGCATTGGAAAACGACGAAAAACTTCAGAATCGGCCAATCCCGTTGAAAATCGGCTAGCCGAATTCTGTAACGGGCGAGAGCGAGCTCGCCGGAGCAGGCAAGCTGTGGAGATGGATGACAGGACGCGATCGCTCCGCTCGCTCACGATCGAACGGTCTCCCCCGGCCGGGCCTTCGTCGCGGCCGCGACGATGGCTGCTTCCGGCCACCGGGATATTGATCGCCCTGATCGTCGTGGGAAGCGGCGCGGTGCTTTGGCTCGGCAGCCCGATACAGCCGGCGCAGGCACCCGCCGTCGAGAGGCCGTCTCCCCAGGTTGTCCAGTCCGATAATGCGGTTCAGAAGAGTGTGGCGGTTCCGCCTGGTAGCACGGGCAGCCTGATTGCGTCCGGCTACGTCGTGGCGCGCCGCAAGGCCACGATCGCGGCCGAGGTCACCGGCAAGGTGGTCGAGCTCCTGGTCGACGAGGGCATGGTGGTGCAGGCCGGCCAGGTTCTCGCCAGGCTCGACGATGTCCTGGCCGACAAGGATTACGCACTGGCACAGGCGCGCGCCGAGGCTTCCGAAGCGGCCGTGGCCGCCATTGCGGCTGACCTCGCCGACGCCGAGCGAATCCTCAATCGAACCCAGACGCTGTCCGGGAAGAACTATGCCACCGAGGCCGATCTGACCAAGGCGCAGGCGAGAGCCGGCGTGCTGCGGGCTCAGCTCCACCAGGCGGAAGCGCAACTGGCGGCAGCGCGGCTCGAGGCGCAGCGCTACGGCGAGGTGCTCGGCAAGCACCGGATCCGCGCGCCGTTCGCCGGCGTCGTGGTCGACCGCAGCGCGCAACCGGGCGAGATGATCTCGCCGCTGTCGGCCGGCGGCGGCTTCACCCGCACCGGCATCTGCACCATTGTCGACATGGACTCGATCGAGATCGAGGTCGACGTCAACGAAGCCTCGATCGGCCGCTTGCATGCCGGCACTCGCGTCGAAGCCGTGCTCGATGCCTATCCGGACTGGCGCATCCCTGGCGCCGTCATCGCCATCGTGCCAACCGCCAATCGCGAGAAGGCGACCGTCAAGGTCCGTGTCGGCATGGACCTGAAAGATCCGCGCATTCTGCCTGACATGGCGATCAAGGTGACATTCCTGGACGACGGCGCGCCCGCCGCGGCGCGGTCGGATTCCCCTTAAGCACGCGGGAGCAACACCCATGTTATCGCCGACCGATCCGATCGACCCGATGATCGACATCGTCGATCTGTGCAAGCGTTTCACCAAGGGGAAGGAGACGATCACCATCTTCGATGGTCTCAACCTTGCCATTCCACGCGGCGATTTCGTCGCCGTGATGGGGCCGTCGGGATCTGGCAAGACCACCCTGCTCAACCTGCTTGGTGGCATCGACCGGTCCGACGCCGGTGAGATCGAGGTTGCCGGTGAGCGCCTTGATCGCCTGTCCGAGAGCGAGCTTTCGCGCTGGCGCGCATCCCATATCGGCTTCATCTTCCAGTTCTACAATCTGATGCCGATGCTGACCGCTGCGCAGAATGTCGAATTGCCGCTGCTGCTGACGCGGCTCGGCCGCAAGGAGCGGCGCCAGCGGGTCGAGACGGCGCTCGGCGTGGTCGGGCTCGCCGATCGGGTCAAGCATTATCCCAAGGAAATGTCGGGCGGACAGCAGCAGCGCGTCGCCATCGCGCGCGCCATCGTCTCAGATCCGGCGCTGCTGTTGTGCGACGAGCCGACCGGAGATCTCGATCGCACCACCGCCGACGAGGTGCTGTCGATCCTGCAAGTGCTCAACCGCGATCTCGGCAAGACCATCGTGATGGTGACCCACGATCCGGCGGCGGCGCAATACGCCAAGCGATCGCTGCATCTCGACAAGGGCCACTTCATCGAAAAGGAGCTTGTGGCGTGAACGATCTGGTCCTGATCCGCAAGAATCTGTTCCGCCGGAAATTGCGGGCCATCCTGATGATGGTCTCGATCCTGATCGCGTTTGCGATCTTCGGCGTGCTGGCGAGCTTCGAGCGCGCCTTCAACGCCGGGCAGGATCGCGCCACGCCCGACCGCCTGGTGGTGCTCAACAAGATCAACTTCACCCAACCCTTGCCGATCTCCTACTACAATCGCGTCGCCGCCATCGACGGCGTCGCCCAGATCACCCATTTCAGCTGGTTCGGAGGCTATTACCAGGAGCCGAGGAACTTCATCGCTGCCTTTGCGGTCGATCCGGAGAACTGGATGAAGCTTCGCGACAGCGACTACGTGTTTGCACCCGAGGTTCGCGCCGCGTTCATCCGCGAGCGAACCGGCGTTCTGGTCGGGGCGCGCATGATGGAGAAGTGGGGCTGGAAGGTCGGTGATCATATTCCGATCTCGAGCAGCATCTGGTCACAAAGGAGCGGCTCGCACGCCTGGGACTTCATCATCGTCGGCAGCTTCACCGCCCGCATTCCGCAGGCCGACACCAACGTGATGCTGATGGGCTACGACTATTTCAACGAGACCCGCTCGTTCGGCAAGGACCTGATCAACTGGCTGGCGCTGCGCACCACGTCCGTGGCCGCGAACGAGCGCGTGATCGACGCCATCGACGGGATGTTTGCCAATTCTCCCTACGAGACGACGACCGACAGCGAGAAGGCCTTCAACAAGGCGTTCGCCGCCCAGCTCGGCAACGTCGCGCTGATCGTGGAGCTGGTGGTCGGGGCGGCCTTCCTGACCATCCTGATGATCGTGGGCAACACCATGGTGATGACGGTGCGCGAGCGCACGCGCGAAATCGGCGTGCTGAAGACGCTGGGCTTTTCCGGCGGCCGAATCCTGCGCATGGTGCTCGGCGAATCGATCCTGCTGGCGCTGCTCGGCGGCCTGCCCGGCCTCGGCGTCGCGCTGCTCCTGATCACGCGGGTGCGGGACAGCTTGATGAGCTTTGTTCCGACGCTGTCGCTCTACCCCGATATCGCAGCGGCGGCGGTGGGGCTGATGGTCGTGTTCGGCATCATCACGGGCCTGGTGCCGGCGCTCAACGCGATGCGCCTCAATATCGTCACGGCGCTCGGACGGAGCTGACGCGATGCGCTCGATCATGCTGCAGATCCTGGCGGTCACCGTCATCAATCTCAAGAGCCTGCCGCAGCGCCTGTGGCTGTCGCTGGCGACGGTGATCGCGGTCGGCCTCGTCGTCACGGTCCTCCTGGCATTCCTCTCCATGGCCAACGGCTTCAGGCGCACCATCGCCGATTCCGGAGCGGAAGATATCGCCGTCGTGTTGCGCAGCGGCGCGGTTTCGGAGATCAACAGCGTCGTCCTGCGCGACCAGGTCCGGCTGATCGAGGACGGTCCCGGCATTGCCAAGGGATCCGACGGCAAGCCGCAGACGTCGGGCGAGCTCTATCTGACCGTCAATGGAATCAAGCGCAGCACCGGGACCAAGGCGAGCCTGCCGCTGCGCGGCCTCGGCCCGCAAGGCCCCGGCTTGCGTCGTGGCGTCGTCATGATCGCGGGCCGGATGTTCAATCCGGGCAGCAACGAGATCATCGTCGGCAGGGCGCTGGGCAAGGAATTCGAGGGCTTCGAGCTCGGCCGGACTGTGGCGTTCAACAACACGCGGTGGACGGTGGTCGGGATCTTCGCCGCCGACGGCAGCGTGTTCGAATCGGAGATATGGGCCGATCTGCCGGTGCTGCAGAGCCTGTTCAAGCGCACCGGCGCCGTCCAGACCGTGCGGGCGCGGCTCACCAGTCCGGCGGCGATCGAGACACTGCGCGCGTACAGCGACAACGATCCACGTCTCAAGCTCGACGTGATGTCCGAGGCCGCCTATTTCGCCCAGCAGGCGTCGAATACTTCGGACCTGATCCAGAAGCTCGGCTGGCCGCTGGCGATCGCGATGGCGTTCGGCTCGCTCGCCGGCGCGCTCAACACGATGTACTCCTCGGTCGCGGCACGGGCGACCGAGATCGCGACCTTGCGCGCCATCGGGTTCGGCGGCTTTTCGGCGTTCGTCGGCACGCTGGTGGAGTCGCTGATCCTGGCTGCGATCGGCGGCGTGATCGGCGCCGCAGCCACCTATCTGGTGTTTGACGGCTTCACCGCCTCGACCATGGGCGCAAGCTTCAGCCAGGTGGTCTTCAACTTCCAGCTCAGCCCGCGCCTGATCGGCCAGGGCCTGCTGCTCGCGCTCGCAGTCGGCTTGTTCGGCGGATTGTTTCCCGCCCTGCGCGCTGCCCGCATGCCGATTGTCGCCGGGCTCTACGGGTGATGGTCTAAGTGCGCCGCGCGCCATCCTCCCTTGAGCCACCAAGTCCTCATCAACCGGCCGTCGCCGCTTGCCGCGATCGCAGGTAGCCGCCGAGTGCGGCGAGGGCGGGGCCCAGCGGCAGATAGAGGATGTCGAGCCAAAGGTGGCCGGTGCCGCGGGCCGCGGCGTAGATCCCAAGACCAACGCAAAGAATGGACGCAAGTGCACCGTTCAGCACCTCGTCATGCCTGGCAATGCGCGCCGAAACGTAGCCGCCGAGAACCGAGCAGAGCCCGCCTAGTCTAGAACGCTCGAGGCAACCAGCAACACCGCGCTCCCCTTCAGGATCGCCTTGATGGCGTCGTTGTCGGGTTGAAAGCGCTTCCAATCCAGATGATTTGGTCCAATCATAGGCGAGCGTGCCAAGGTGCGGTCGACGGGCCTTTACAATCGCGCCAGCGCCAGGGGCGCGTCGCCACGGAAAGGACTATTTAACGGTATTTTGCGAGGTTTCCGGTTTCGCGGAGAGGCGCAATGGCCGATACTTCGATCGAGTGGACTGATGCCACGTGGAATCCAGTCGCTGGGTGTAACGTTCTCTCGCCCGGCTGCACAAATTGCTATGCCATGCGAATGGCCGCTCGCCTTGAAGCCATGGATGTTGAGAAGTATCGTGGGCTGACCCGCAGGAGCGGGAAGAGGACTATCTGGACTGGCAAGCTTTTTCTCGATCGCAAGACCCTTGAGCTTCCGAAGACGTGGCGTAAGGCTCGCCAGATCTTCGTTAACTCGATGTCCGATCTCTTCCACGACGATGTTCCGCCCGAGTTCGTCGCTGAAGTCTGGTCGACGATGGCGGCGACGCCGCAGCATACTTACCAAATCCTGACCAAACGTCCCGATCGCATGGCCGACGTCACCGCGGCGCTTTCGGTCCTCCCGAACGTCTGGCTCGGTACCAGCGTAGAGAATGCCGATTATCTAGGTCGCATCGATGACCTGCGTCGCGTGCGCTCGGTCGTGCGCTTTATCTCATTCGAGCCACTACTGAATTCGGTCGCCGGCGCCGATCTGTCAGAAATTCATTGGGCGATCGTCGGAGGCGAGAGCGGCCCGCGCTCTCGCCCGATGGATGCGCAGTGGGTGGATGAGGTCGAAGCCATGTGCCGGCGCTACGGCACAGCGTTTTTCTTCAAGCAGTGGGGCGGCAAGAACAAGAAGGCAACCGGTCGACTACTGCGCGGACGAACGTACGATGAGATGCCTCTTGGGGTCTAACAGATGATTGCCGATCCTCTTTGCAAGGCCAATCGCCTCCGGCGTCCTATTCGATATACATAGGAACAGCGAGAACATCTGCGGCGATCGATCGATCGGCAACGCCAATGGGTTCAGCACGGCGCCGAAAAGTTCGCTCAATCGAGCCTGGACATAGCGCTCTAGTCCCTTTGGATCGAGGTCCCGTCGTCGCTCCGGCAGCATCCCAAACATGTCGGGATCGCCGTCAGGATACAGTTCTGCCTCCCATGAATTTGAGCCGAACATCCTAGTCAGAGCGGCGCGCTTATGATCATCGATGTCAGTGAGCTTTCTTGTCGCTTGTCTAAAAAGACCAGCCAGAGGAAACAGAAACCAGACATCAATAGCTTGCGTTGATGCAAGTGCTTGTAGGGTGGACCATTCGACTTCCATCCCATAAGGATCAAGGAACACGACGGCCCGCTTATCTCTCCAACTGTTGTTCGAGATGAGGCGTTTCAGCGCGGCGTTCGCGTCTTCCTCGGCAATAACGATTCTCCGTTGAAGGTTCTTGGCGACTAGATCATTTAACGCCGAAATGTAGTTGGTGTTTTTCTCAATAAAGACGAGAAAGTCGAAAGTCGGCTGCACGTCCAACGCAATCTGCGCTGAACCACGGCGGCGTTCAATCGCTTCCTCAACGGGCATCTCGACCAAGTCTGCGCCTCTGCGCTCTGTCCGCACGGTTCTGCTTCCGGTGCCCGCGAACGCGTCCACGTACCATAGATGTTGAAAATGGGGCCGCAATGCGGTTGTGAAAGCTTTGAGATAGCCCTCAACGATGGACAGTTTTAGTTCTGTATGCTGACCGCCGAATTCATGGTCTATTGGCATGCAGCCCCCCACTATGATCCTCAATATGAAGTCGGCTTCAAGTTTCAAAATCGCACGCATGCCGAACCGCTGGTTAGATTTCTGTTGCGACCTAGCGCTCGCGTCGCAGCGCGGATCAGCGGGCACTCTCTTCAGGCCACTCGTTTGTTATCAAATCCATCAGCGTGCCATATACGCCAGTAATGGCGTGGCAGGTCAGCGTTCGAACTCCGGCCTGGGATGGAAGTGATTGCTGGAACGGAATGCCCCACAACCGGCTGGCGATAACCTTTGCCTGATCTTGATCTATATCGAAGAATATCCGCCAGAGTGCTCCGCCACTCGTTCCCTCAAAACTGCTAGGCAGGTTGGTGTCAGGATATACTTTGGGCGCAAACTCAATCAGGTCGAATTCGTTCTTACGTTCTGTCTTAACGATAGCCCCGTCTGAAAAGACCGCTTCGAACCCGGCTCGGCGTTCGCCCGGCCTATCGGCCGGCAAGTCCTTCGTGCGCTCATTAATCAATCCCACGACAGCATGAACGTGATGTGGTGCCGGGGGATGAACTTCACTGAGGTCGTCGCGGTGCGTTTTGAGATCATAGAAAGAATTAAGGCCGCCGAACCAACCCAAGGCTTCTTGCGGAAGTCTGAGGAAGCCAAGATCTCGTCCATCCGCCGCTTCGTTTTCGCCGCCGATCTTGATCTTCTTGGCACCGGCCATGTCGATGAGCCGCTTACGGTAGTGGATTGTTTCGCCCAGAAAATCGACGATCCCCACTTGGCCTCTGTCCGGCAAATTTTCAAGGACGTGTGCGGCGGTCAGGATACCGCGAACGCCGCCAACGCTTACGAGCGTTCCCGACCCGGCACAGTCGGCGCGCTCAACGCCGTTGCTCACGGAGAGCTTCACAAATCCGACCATGAAGCTCGCAATCGCGGCACCGAACTGTGCAGTCGCTAGTTTAATTTCGCGCATACCGCGTGCCTCGGTTGTGTCGCGACAATAGACTGAGCCTCGCGGCGCCGCGCGTGCTCCCGCTACGTTATCCCCGCCGAAAATTCCGCCAGCGTTCGTGATTGTTGGTATCGTTGTTGGTAGGGCGCCGCAGCGTCCACGATAATATGCATATTATCAATGCCTTAAATGAATCTTTTGGGCTCTGCCTTGGGCATCACTCTTTGAGAGCTCCGCACGAACTCCGTAAATCTGACGGCTGATCCGCTTCAAGGCCTGCGAAAGCGTGCCAAGCGCGTGACCCCAGCCGGCGCGCGGTCCCTTCCAAGCGCCATGCCTTACGCCTTACCCCGGCTTCTTCCGCTGCCCCAGATACCGCAGCGCCAGCTTGATGAAATTGTGCACCACCATCGACGTCTCGTCCTGTCTGAACACCAGGAACACGTCGGCAGCCGGCGGTGACGGCCTGATCGGACGAAACGCGATGTCTGCTGTCGTGAAACGCGCGATCGACTGCGGCACCAGCGCGACGCCGAAGCCGGCCGCGATCAGACTCGGGATCGACTGCGCGTCGACGACCTGCTGGGATACTTTTGGCAGGAAGCCGGCATCGACACAGCAGGTCTGCACATGGCGCGCGAAATCGGAGCTGTCGGGGTCGAGGACGACGTGATCCTCCGACGCCAGTTCGCCAAGCGCGACGCGCTTGCGTTTTGCCAAGGGGTGCGTGCGGGGGACGGCGAGAACGACCTCTTCCCGCCATGCCAGCTTGCTGGTGAGGTCGCGCTCGGTGGGAACGCCGCGGATGAGCGAGATGTTGGTGGTGCGGTTGAGCAGGGCCGCGATCTGTCGCGCCGGTGCCTGCTCGTACACGGTCATCTTCACCAACGGCGCGACCTGCCGGTAGGCCGCCAACAGCTCCGCGAGACGACCGCGCAGGATGGAGCCGGTCGCGCCGAGATCCAGCGTTCCGACCATACCGGCGCCGATCGAGCGCACCTCGTCTTCCGCTGACTTGACCTGCTGCAGGATGGCGCGGCCGCGCAGCAGCATCGCTTCGCCGGCCTGCGTCAGCTCCACCTTGCGGCTGGTCCGGTAGAGCAGCGGCGTGCCGAGCTCTGCCTCGAGGGCCTGGACATGCTGGCTCAGTGGCGGCTGCGACAGGTTCAGCCGCCGGGCGGCGAGGGTGAAGCTGCGCTCTTCGGCCACCGCGATGAAGTACCTGACCTGGCGAAGATCCATAGCGAAACCCTATCAATCGTGTCGTTCTATATATTGGACTTGATGTCGCACCTGGTCAACGAATGACCGATGCAGCCGTCGTCCGCCCTGCAAGCGGCGGGTGGCCCTGCACGCAGCGGCGTCGCGCCGCCAACGACAACAATGGCGAAAGGCTTCAGCCGCCGACCAAGCCAGACCGACACCAGCCCTTTGAGCGAGGAAAGCCATGCCCAGGATTTTCAAATCACTCTTCTTCCAGGTCGTCATTGCACTCGCGCTCGGCATCGCGCTCGGCATGGCCTATCCCGACACGGCCTTGCAGATGAAGCCGCTCGGTGACGGCTTCATCAAGCTGATCAAGATGCTGGTGCCCGTCATCGTGTTCTGCGTCGTGGTGCAGGGCATTTCGGCGGCCGGAGACCTTTCGAAGGTCGGCAGGGTCGGCATCCGCTCGCTGCTCTATTTCGAAATCGTCACCACGATTGCCTTGGTGTTCGGCATTTCGCTGGCCTATTACTTTCAGCCGGGCGCCGGAATGAACATCGATCCCTCGACGCTCGATGCCAAGGCGCTCAGCGGCTTCAGCCAGACCGCGGCCCAGGTCGCCGGCGGCGGCGTCTCCGAATTCCTGATGAAGCTGATCCCCGGAACGATCGTCGGCGCGTTCAGCTCCGGCGATGTCCTGCAAGTCCTGATCGTCTCGATCATGTTCGGCTGCGCAGTGTCATTGTGCGGCGAGCGTGCAAGGCCGGTCGTCGATTTCATCGAACGCGTCAACGAGATCATCTTCAAGATGATGAACTTCGTGGTCCGGCTCGCTCCGATCGGCGTGTTCGGTGCGATTGCCTTCACCGTCGGGAAGTATGGCATCGGTTCGCTCAAGCAGCTCGGCGGCCTCGTTGGGCTGTTCTACCTGGCGGTGGTGCTGTTCGTGGTGATCGTGCTCGGATCGATCATGCGTCTGTCCGGCTTCAGCCTGTTCAAGCTGCTGGCGTACTTGCGCGAGGAGCTGATGATCGTGCTTGGCACCGCCGCCGGCGACAGCGTGCTGCCGCAGACCATGCGCAAGCTCGAGCTGCTCGGAATCAAGCGATCGACCGTCGGCCTCGTCATCCCGACCGGCTACTCGTTCAACCTCGATGCCTTCTCGATCTATCTGACCCTGGCGGCGGTCTTCATTGCGCAGGCGACCAACACGCCGCTCGCCATGGGCGACCTTCTGGCGATCCTCGGCGTCGCGTTGCTCACCTCCAAGGGCGCTCATGGCGTCCCCGGCTCGGCGATCGTTGTCCTCGCCGCGACGCTGTCGGCCATTCCGGCCATCCCGGCGATTGGCCTGGTGCTGATCCTGTCGGTCGACTGGTTCATCGGTATCGCTCGCGCGCTCGGCAACTATGTCGGAAACTGCGTTGCGACAGTCGTTGTCGCCTCGTGGGAAGGCGACCTCGATCGCGCCAAGGCGCATCGCATCCTGAACGGCGAGATCGTTCCTTCAGGTGAGGTGTTGCAGGTCGAGCCAGATGGTACGGCCGCTCCCGTCGCGGGCCTGCAAACGCTTTGAGCGCAGGAGCGGTTGAGGTTGGCAATGGCAGCGATTTCGATTGAGCCCCTGACGAAGCAGGCCTTCGCGCCGTTCGGCGAGGTCATCGAAACGGACGGGGCGATCCCCCTCTCGATCAACCAGGGCTTTGCGAAGCGTTTCAACGACCTCGCCAAGATCGATGTCAGCGCGGAGGGTGGACAGACCAATATCAGCTGGTTTGTCGCCTCGTTGCGTCCTGCGCCGATTGCGATCCGCCTGATGGAGCGCCATCCGCTGGGAAGCCAGTTGTTCATGCCGCTCAATGGTGCGGACTGGCTGGTCGTCGTTTGCACGGACCCGCGCAACGCGGCGAGCTATCGGGCATTCGCGGCGAGGGGCCATCAGGGCGTGAATTATGCGCGCAACTGCTGGCACCATCCGCTGCTGGTGCTCAAGGACGCAAGCCCGTTCCTCGTCGTCGACCGCAAGGGCGACGGCAACAATCTCGAAGAATATTGGCCGGACGAGACCATGCAGCTCGATCTCATGCCTGACCACCACGAGGCCTGACGATGTCATCGCGAACCTATCACGTCCCGCAGGGCGGCCTGCCGCCGCAGACGGATCTCCTGAGCGGCCGCGCCGTCTTCACGAACGCCTACGCCGTCATTCCGAACAGCGTGCAACGCGACATCGTCGTCAGCCATCTGCCGCATTGGGACAACACGCGTGTCTGGGTGCTGGCGCGACCGCTCTCCGGCTTCGCCGAGACGTTCTCTCACTACTTGATGGATATCGGGCCGAATGGAGGCAGCGAAATTCCCGAGCCCGAGAAGGACGCCGAGGGTGCGCTGTTCGTCGCGGGCGGGCAAATCACGCTCAAGTTGGCGGGCAAGGACAGAGAGCTGAAGGCCGGCGGATTCGCCTATGTGCCGCCCGGTTACACCTGGAGCCTGCGCAATCGTGGAACGGGCTCCGCCCAGCTGCACTGGATTCGCAAGCTGTACCAGCGCGTGCCTGGTTTGGCCGACCCCGAACCGATCGTGACCAACGAAGACTCGATGACACGGGTGCCGATGCCGGATACCGACGGGCGGTGGGCCACCACGCGCTTCATCGATCCCTCGGACATGCGCTATGACATGCACATCAACATCGTGACGTTCGAGCCGGGGGCAACGATCCCGTTCACCGAGACGCACGTGATGGAGCACGGGCTGTACGTCCTCGAAGGCAAGGCGGTTTACCGTCTCAATCGCGACTGGGTGGAAGTGGAGGCTGGCGATTACATGTGGCTGCGCGCATTCTGCCCGCAGGCCTGCTACGCCGGCGGCCCCGGCCGGTTCCGCTATCTCCTGTATAAGGACGTCAACCGGCACATGAACCTGCGGCAGGGCGCGCCGCTGATCTGATGTCGCGTGGGCCGCTGGCTCACGTCTGCGCTCATGCCGCCTGTTTCTGGCATCCGGCTTGCTCAGTCCGCATCAAAGCCAGGCCTCAGCAGCGAGGCCGTTTCAGGTTGAGGCAAGTGATGCAGGAAGTGTCCCGTTCTGGTGCAGCAGGAGAACTCAAGCTCGATGCGTTGATCGCCGATTTGTGGTGGCGCGTCCGGCTGCTTAACACCGACATTCTCGAGGAAGAGGCCAAGGCCGGAGTGTTCGACGCGCAACAGCCGACCTATCCGCCGCTCGCGGCGAACCTTCGCGTGAGACGCGACAATCTGGTCGCGACGATCGGCATGCTCGAGCAGCGCGCGGCATCGGCACGCGAAGCGGCTTAATTCACGCGAGGCTGGCCTGAGGCACGCGAGGCGGCCTGAGAGCCTGCCTCACACCGGGCCGGCGTCAGCTCATGGCTTGATCCTAGCAAAGCTGACAACTCCGAGGCCTTTGTTGACCGAGCGGTCGAACACGGTGAAGTAGTTGTTCATCAAGGGCAGCCCGAGAATCGACGGGCCGTCGCCGGTGTAGAAGACCAGCGAGGCGTGGCCGGCTTTCGGGGCATTGGTCTGCCAATAGGTTTGCGGCGCGACCTCCAGGGTGACGTCGCTGCCGAGCGCGCCTTCCAGGACGAAAGTCAGCACCGGCCAGTCGGCCAGCTTGAGCTTGCTCATCGGCAGATATCCGGCGTGAATTTCATCATCGAGGCCGAGCGACCTGTAGCGGGCGAGGACCTCCTTGAAAACGGGTCTGTCGAGATAGATTCCATTGGTGCCGCTATCCACGATGGCGTTGGACGGATCGTGGCTTGCCTTGGTCGGTGGAGTCACCTGGACAGGCGCGGTCTTGCCGACCGTGACCGACTTCAGATTGACATTGTAAAATGTATCGTGAACCACGCGCGCGAGCTGGAAGGCGCCCTCGTAGAGATCCGTTTGCTCTTCGCCGCCTCCGAGGATGAGAAATCCGTTGTTGATCGGATCGCTCTCGGGTTTCGCCGTCGTCTTGTTGACCATCGAGCGCAGCGTGTAGAAGGCGAACTTGTTGGCGACTAGGCCCGCGGCCTCGAGTTGCGAGAAGTACGGTTCGATATAGGTGCGGTGGCCTTTCTGAATCTCGTTGTAGGTGTAGTGGGGCGGAATGGTCTTGCCCGGCATCGTGTAGGCGTCGTTGAGCCTGGTATAGGCGAGGCCGAGGATGCCGCCGTGTGACTTTCCGAACATCTCCTCGGTCGCATGATACGCGACGGCCGTATGGACCTTCGGCAGGACGAGAGGGTGAGCGGAGTTGACGGTGATGTCGGTCTGCACGATGCCACCAACCCAGCGGCTGCGATCCTGGTAGGAAACTTCCTGCCCGATCTTGGTCAGCTTGGCTGCGCTGTCCTTGGTGGGGTCGTAGAAATGGCCGTCCACCGCGAGCGTGCTGCTGCCGGTATCGAGAAGCACGTCGATCTCGACCTTCTTGGCGCCGACATAGATCTTGCCGCTGTAATCGCCGTCGTTGAGAACATTGGTGATCGGCATCCGCACTGTGGTTGCCGAGATTTTTCCGCCGAGGGCCGCTGCGGCGCTGAAGATGGGGTGCGTCAATTGCGGAGCGACCAGGGCCTTTGGCAGGTAGGCAGTCGTCGTGGCTTTGGCCATCACGGACCTCTCTGGCGACATGTTGCGGCGTTGCCGCGCCCAATCGAGTTGGGGCGAAATTCTCAGTGGTTGCTGGCGGTGCGCTCCGCAGTCGGGGGCCTGAGGAGCGTCAGGCGTTTCGTATGAATTGCGAGATCAAAATCGATCGTCCAAATGCCGTCGGGACTGAGCCCCGAGGCAGGATCCAGCATAGGGCGGGAATTTGGGGCGCGCAACGTCAACGCGATGAGAGGCCTGGCATATTGTTCAGATTGCAGCGAGGGGTACGGTCGGGAGATTGCCGTGCGGTCCTACCGAACCGCCTTCGTCAGGTTGGCCAGGCTCGCCGCCAGCTCATCGCTCCGGAACGGCTTTGTCAGCCGCGACAAATCCGGCGTGATGCCTTCGTTATTGGCGTAGCCTGATACGACGAGGATCTGGAGCTCGGGGTACTGGTTGCGCAGCGCCAGGCCGAGATCCGTTCCGCTCATGCCGGGCATCAGGTGATCGGTGATCAGCAGGTTCGGTCGCAGGCCGTCCTTGACGCGCTGGAGCGCGTCCTCCGCGGAGCTTGCTTCGACGACACGATAGCCGAGCTCGCGCAGCATCTCGGCGGTGCTCATGCGCACCAGCGGCTCATCATCCACCAGCAGTGCGGTGCCGGCTGGCAGTGGTCGCAGGTTTGTCTGCGGCTCAGCATCGGTCGCGCCAGCGGCAGCGTGGCTAACCGGCAGCCACAACTCAACTGTCGTGCCTGCCCCTACGGTGCTCCTGATCGTCAGCGCCCCGCCGAGCTGTGAGGCGAGGCCATGGACCATCGAGAGGCCGAGACCGGTGCCTTGTCCGATACCCTTGGTCGAGAAGAACGGCTCGACGGCGTGAGCCAGAGTCTCCTCGTCCATGCCGATGCCGGTATCCGCAACCGAGATGCAGACATAGGTGCCGGGCACGAGGTCTGCGCCGTGCGCGCGCTCGACCGTCCGGGCCTTGGCCGAGATGCTCAGCCTGCCGCCCTCGGGCATCGCGTCGCGCGCGTTCACGCTGAGGTTCAGGATCGCCATCTCGATCTGGTTGGGATCGGCCATGGCCTCCGGCAGTCCTTCGGGCGTGTCGACAGTCACCTGGATCTGCGGTCCGGTCGTGCTTGAGATCAGCTCGCCCATATCGGCAACGAGCCGGCCGATATCGACCGGAACGGCCTGAAGCGGCTGCCTGCGGGCGAAAGCAAGCAGGCGCTGCACCAGCGTCTTGGCACGCTCGGCCGCCTGTGCAGCGCCGGCGATGAGGCGATGCTCGCGCTCGCCGCCGATGCCCTTGCGCTGGAACATGTCGAGCAGGCCGACAATCGGCGTCAGCAGATTGTTGAAATCATGTGCGACGCCGCCGGTGAGCTGGCCCATCGCTTCCATCTTCTGGGCCTGACGTAGGGCTTCCTCGGCTTGCGCCAGCCGCGCCTGCTCCTCCAGGCGATCCGTCACGTCGATCCCGGTCAGGAACGCACCGATCCGCGTGCCGTCAGGCGCGCGCAGCGACTCGAATTTCATTTCGTAGACGCGGCGGTCGAAACTGATATCGCCGAACTCCTCAATGCTGGTGAAGGCTTCGCCCGCCAGCGCGCGGCTCCAGATGGCCGTCGCCGCCGCGAGATGCTCGGGCCGGTCGGCCAGGAATTCGTGCAGGGAATCGCCGATCTTCGGCCGCTTGCCATAGATGCGCTGATAGGCGTCGGCGCAGGATGCGTTGATGGCGAGCCAGCGATAATCGAGATCGAGTGCCTGGATCTGACCGTCGGTGGTTTCCACGATGGTGGCGAGCAGATGACGTTCGGCAGTGCGCTCAGCCACGCGCTGTTCGAGCGTCGCGTTCAACTCCCTGTAACGCGCTTCGCTCGCCCGCAACTGCGTCTCGCCGAGAACGCGCTCGGTCGTCTCCGAGACGATGCAGAGCACGCCGCCAACCGAACCGTCATCGTCAGGCACCGCCGAGTAGGAGACGTCCCAATAGCTCGTCTCGCCATAGCCATGGCGCTCGACATAGAAGGCACGATCCTTGGCCGCGAAGGTCTTTCTCGTTTGGCGCACGCCCGACAGCAGCGGCTCGAGATCGTCCCACAGCTCGCCCCAATTCTCGATCGCGGGCCGGCCGAGCGCACGGGGGTGATTGGCACCGATGCCAGGCGCATAGGCGTCGTTGTAGAGCGCGACGTAATCGGGGCCCCAGAACAGCACGATCTGGGCCTGTGCGGCCAGCAACATACTGACCGTCGTTTTAAGCGCCCGGGACCATTGGTTGGGAGGGCCGAGTGGCGAGCCCGACCAGTCGAGGGCGCGCATCATCGCACCCAGCTCGCCACCATCGGCGAGGAAGCCCAGATCAGTCGACTGCCGAGTAGCCTTCTCCGACAGCACCGGCCCCCCTTGCGACGCGAGACATGGGCGTCCTTGCCCATTCGAGCCCGATTTCGAGGGCTCGTACTCAAGGCCCCACAACGCGCGGGGCAGCCTTCCGGTTCCATGACAGGTGTTTCGCGCTGCCCGTGTGCTATTGCTGCTGCGCGCAACGACGCGAGGTCTCCATGCTCCCCATTCCTGCCGACATCTTCACCGAGCCCGAGGACGTTTCTCCGGACAGTCTTGCCAATCTCGGGCCGCTGCGCCGGCTCGCCGGCACCTGGCAGGCCGACAAGGGCATCGACATCAATCCGAAGGCGGAAGGGCCGGAGCGGCGCACCTTCATCGAGCACATCAGGATGGATCCGATCGACCCGCAGGCCAATGGGCCTCAATTATTCTATGGCCTGCGCTATCACATTCACATCAACACGCCCGAGGAAGACATCACCTTCCATGACCAGGTCGGCTATTGGCTGTGGGAGGCGGCGACCGGGCTGATCATGCAGACGCTGGCGATTCCGCGCGGGCAGGTGCTGCTCGCCTCGGGGAAGGCCAAGCCGGACGACAAGAAAATCTCCGTCACGGCGAAACGCGGCGACACGACTTACGGGATCTGCTCGACCGACTTCCTGGAACAGGCCTTCCGCACCGACTCTTATCGTTGCGACATCACCTTCAACGATGATGGCAGCTGGAGCTATCAGATCCAGACCGAGTTGTTCGTCCGCGGCGCCCCGTTCAATCATCACGACAGCAATACGCTTCGGCTGGTCGCGCCGCCCAAACTCAATCCGCTCGCGGTGATCGTGAACGATCGCGAGAGGGGCAACAAGCCGGCCTGAGAAGCTGGCGCGGAGATCTTGCATGAAGCCTTACGTCATCTGCCTGATGCATTCGAGCCTCGACGGCCGCACCCATCCCAGCCGCTGGCGTCCGAAGGGCGCCGGCACCGATTGGTTCGAGAAGATCCATGACCAGCTTGGCGGCGATGCCTGGGTGATCGGCCGCGTCACCGGCTCCGAGTTCGCCAAGGGCAAAGCCTATCCCGAGACGAGCGAAAGATTTCCGCGCGAAAACTGGTTCGCGCGGGGCGATGCCAAGACCTCCAATATCAAGACCTACGGCGTCGTGCTCGATGCGCACGGCAAGATCGGCTGGGGCCGCTCCGATATCGGCGGCGATCCCATCGTCGTGGTGCTGACCGAGAGCGTGCCGGATTCGCATCTGGCCGGACTGCGCGGTGAGGGCGTGTCCTACATTTTTGCGGGCAAGTCCGAGATCGACCTCGCCTTGACGGTCGAGATCCTCAATCGCGAGCTGGGCGTCAAGCGCCTGCTGGTCGAAGGCGGCGGTGTTGCCAATGGCGCATTCCTGCGCGCCGGCCTGATCGACGAATTCAATTTGATCCTCAGCCCCGCGATCGATGGTGCCAGGGGCGCGCCTTTCGTGTTCGATTCTGCCGAGGAGGATCACGACAAGCGCGCGCCGATCACTGCGATGACGCTGGAGAGCTCGCGGGATCTCGGCGGCGGTGTCCTGCTGCTGCGCTATCTGATCCAGAACGATCCCGCGCGCCAATAGCAGCATGCCAGACAGTTCGGAGCACATCGTCATCGTCGGCGCGGGCGCGGCCGGCCTGATGGCGGCCCGCGAGCTCGCGCGCGCGGGAAGACGGGTCACGATCCTGGAAGCGCGCGAGCGCTGCGGCGGACGTATCCATCCGCTGCCGGCCGCGGAATTCGGCTATGCAGCCGATGGCGGCGCGGAGTTCGTCCATGGCGAGGCGCCGGTGACGCGCAGCCTGGCGCGCGAGGCGGCGCTGACGGTGCGCGGAATCGGCGGCGCGCAATGGAGCTTCGACGGCACGACATTCTCGCGAGAGAACCCGCGCGAACCCTACGACCCACAGCTTCATGCGGCCGTGAAGGATCTGACCGACGATCTCACCGTCGCCGATTTCCTGCGCCTGCATTTTGCCGAACCGCAGCACGCGCCGTTGCGGCACGCGGTCGAACGCATGGTCGAGGGCTATGATGCGGCCGACCCCGCGCGCGCCTCGACGCTGGCGCTGCGCGACGAATGGATGAATGACGGACATGCGACGCAGGCGCGCCTCGACGGCGGCTATGGCGGCCTGATCGATTTTCTTGTCGCGGAGTGCCGCAAGTCCGGCGTTGTCGTTCGTCTCGGTGCGGTGGTCACCGCCATCGAGGAGAACGGGGACAAGGTCATCGTCCGTTGTGCCGGCGGTGAGCTGCAAGTCTGCGATCGGGTAATCCTCACTGTGCCGCTGCCGCTATTGCGCGAGATCGCGCTGCCCGCGGCCGCGCGCGAGACGGCGGGAGCTGCAGACGACATCGGCTTTGGCGGCGTCATCAAGATCCTGCTGCGGTTCAAGCGGCCATGGTGGCGCGAGCGGCGCGGAGAGCTTGCCGACATGCTTTTCCTGCTGTCGGACGAGACCATTCCCGTATGGTGGACGCGTCATCCGGATCAGCATCCCGTGCTGACGGGATGGTTCGGTGGTCCGCGAACGGCGGGGCTGGCGCATCTCGATCAGCAAGGGCTGATCGATGCCGGCATCGCTTCGCTCGCCGCCATATTCGGCCTCCCGCGCGAGGAGATTGCGCGGGACCTCGTGGCGGCGGCCGCTGCCAACTGGGCGAATGATCCCTTTGCCCGTGGCGCCTATTCCTGGGCGACGCCGCGGACGCGGGCGGCGCAAGAGATTCTCGCGTGCGCCGATGGTTCGATCTTGTTTTCCGGTGAGGCGCTCTATCGCGGTCGCGACATGGGAACGGTCGAGGCTGCGCTTGCGAGCGGCCTGGAAACGGCAGGGATCATTTTGCAGCGTTGAGAAAGAAGGCCCGCATCTCTGCGGGCCTGTCGTGTCACCAGCGACTGCCGCCATAGCTGAACGTCACGCCGGGACCGCGGCCGCCGTAATAGCCGTAGGGGCCGCCATGGTGGCGGGGATAGTAACCATAGCTGCGATGGTGCGGCCGATAATAGCCGTGATGATGCGGACGCCAATGATGTTGGCGATAGCCGTGATGGCCATGTCTGTGCTGCGCGCTGATGTCGGTCGATCGGCCAACTTGCGCATTCGACCTGGCCTTGCCGCTGCCGGCCGCGTTGGCTGCCGTCGCGGTGAGCGCAGCAGCGCCGATAGCCATCGCGACAAAGAGATACTTCATGTCATCACTCCAGTTGAGATATCGAGTGACAACAGATGGGCTCTATTCGCGTTCCGGTGAGAGCGGGCGTCGAAACGACGCACGCGATCGCCGCCGCGAAATCGCGCTGAGATTTATTGTCGCACCGCTGCGAGCGAGGCGATCACTTCGCTTGCGGTCACGATGCGGGCAAATTCGCCGTTCAGATTCGACAGCGTCATCGCGTGGATGTCCTCGGCCGAATGCGTCTCGCCATCGGGGCCGACGCGATCGAATGTCCAGGTGGCATCGCGCACGAGCTGCGCATCGAAGTCGAGATTTCCGGCCATGCGTGTCGTCGTCTCCACGCAATGATTGGTGGTGGCACCGCAGATCACGAGCGTTGAGATGTCGTCTGCGCGCAGGCGCGTCTCGAGGTCGGTGCCGATAAAGGCGCTGTTGACGCGCTTGACGATCACGGGCTCGCCGCCCTGCTCGCGCGCTTCCTCCTTGACGGTGTAGCCGGAACGCGAGGGCAGGAACGTCGAGTTCGGCTTGGTGCCTTCGTGGCGGATATGGAAGATCGGCGCGCCGCTGGCCCGGAACGCCGCGAGCAGATCAACGATGCGCGCCACCGCATCCGGATTGTTGCGCCGCTTGCCCGCGGCCTCCCATTCGTCGAATGCGCGCTGGACGTCGACAACGATGAGAGCGGGGAGGGGATGGGGCATGGCGACAGATTCCGCAGTTTTGCGGACTATGCGAGGCGTTCGCCAGCTCAGGCAATGCCGATTATCCCTCGTTTCGGGACGGCCTCACGGGTGCGGCTCGGGAAAGCCGTGGCGCTCCGACAGCGCGGCAATGATGGCATCCTTGTCGTTGATGAAGGCGCGCCCCTGATGGCTGCCGGTCTGATGCGGCGACGTGGTCCCGTCTGCGAGCACGAGCAGCGGCAGCCACTGATTGTCTTCACCGATCAGTGCGATCACGTCCTGCCGAGGCTTCGGCCACGCGATGCGCTCGACGTCGAGCTTTTCGGCCAGTGCCGGAAACGAGGTGAGCAGGCCCTCGATCAGCGCGCAGTGCCAGCAAAAGAAGCGGCGGCCGGGAAGGGCAGGGTCTTCGAACCCCTGGCGCAGCAAAAACAGGCGGTCACGCGTCATGGAGCGCTCCGAAAGGGAATCGAGGCCGTCGCGGGAGGACTCCATGCCACGACCGGCTCGCGGACCGCAAGGTGCGAGCGCTCACTTCGATTTGAAGTGCGCCCTCCGCCGCGCTTGATCCAGCGCAACTTTCCTCGTCGCTATCGGATGCAATGTCGCGCCGATCAATCGGACTGCAATCGAGGCAAGGCATGAAGGCGTATTTCATCGGCGGTGGCATCGGATCGCTCGCAGGCGCGGCGTTCCTGATTCGCGACGCGAATTTGTCGGGGCGCGACATCCTGATGTACGAGGCGCAGCCGTTGGTCGGAGGCAGCCTCGACGGTGCGCTGCTTCCGAATGGCGCCTATTCGCTGCGTGGCGGCCGCATGCTTACCACCGACCATTACGAATGCACCTGGGACCTGCTGTCGGACATTCCCTCGCTCGAACGACCGGGCCACAGCGTGCGCGACGAAACCGTCGCCTTCAACGAGGAGAACCCGGCGCATTCGCGCGCGCGGCTGGTCGACCGCAACCGCTTCAAGATCGACGTCTCGCATATGGGCTTCACCGCCGGCGACCGGCTCGAGTTGTTGCGCCTCACCGAAGCGTCGGAGGCGACGCTCGGGAGCAGCCGCATCACCGACTGGCTGTCGCCGGGATTCTTCGAATCCAATTTCTGGTACATGTGGCAGACCACCTTTGCCTTCCAGCCCTGGCACAGTGCGGTCGAGCTGAAGCGCTATCTCCACCGCTTCATGAACGAGTTCCCGCGCATCGAGACGCTCGCCGGCGTCAAGCGCACGGTCTACAATCAGTATGACGCGATCGTGCGGCCGCTCGAGGATTGGCTGAAGCGGCAGGGCGTGCAATTCGTGCGGGGGACGCGCGTCACCGACATGATGTTCGAGCCCAATGGCGAGAAGCTGCGGGTGCGCCAGCTCGTGCTGGACCGTGATGGCCGCGCCGCCAATGTCCGCCTTGAGGACGGCGACCTCGTGTTCTTCCAGAACGGCTCGATGACGGATGCCTCGAGCCTCGGCACCATGGCCGAGCCCGCGCCATGCCTGACGAAGAATGACAGCCAGGGCTGGGCGCTCTGGGAGACGATCGCCAAAGGACGTCCCGAATTCGGTAATCCCTCGGCGTTCAACACCTCGATCCCCGAATCCTATTGGCTGTCCTTCACCGGGACCTGCCGCGACCCGCGCTTCTTCGACCAGATGGGAGCCTTCTCCGGCAACAGGGCCGGTACCGGCGGGCTTGTGACCTTCAAGGATTCCAGCTGGCTGATGTCGGTCGTGCTCTACCATCAGCCCCATTTCCTCGGTCAGCCCAAGAACGTCCAGGTGTTCTGGGGCTATGCACTGCATCCCGATCGCATCGGCAATTTCGTCGCCAAGCCGATGTCGGATTGCGGTGGCGCCGACATCCTGAAAGAGCTCTGCGGTCATCTGAATTTCGACCGCGCAATATTCGAGGACGCGATCTGCATTCCCTGCCGCATGCCCTACATCACCAGCATGTTCATGCCGCGGCACGTGACCGACCGGCCGCTGCCGGTACCGAAAAATTCGGTGAACCTCGCTTTCGTCAGTCAGTTCGTCGAGATTCCCGACGATGTCGTCTTCACCGTCGAATATTCGGTGCGCGCGGCGCAGATGGCGGTTTATCAACTGATGAAGATCGACCGCCCGATTCCAGCCGTGACCCGCCATGACAAGTCGCTCGCCGTGATCTTCGCGACGCTGGAGAAGGCGTTCGCGTGATCGAACTATCCCGACGCGACCAGTGGCAGGCTGACGTGAAAGACCGCGCCGCCTGACGGTGCATTCTCGGCCCAGATGCGGCCGCCATGCGCCTCGACGATGGTGCGGGCGATCGACAGACCGATGCCCATGCCTTGCGCCTTGGTCGTGAAGAACGGCTTGAAGATCTCGGTTACCTTTTCGGCAAGGATGCCGTCGCCCGAATCGGCGATGGAGACGACGGCATGATTGCCCTCGGCGAGGCTTGTTCGACCGACGACGCGGCGCCGGTCTGCCGGAAGATGCGCCACCGCATCCATGCCGTTCACGACCAGGTTCAGGATGACCTGCTGGAGCTGGACCCGGTCGGCTTTGACGCGGATGCCGGCCGATGACGGCTCCGTCGTGAGCCCGACATCGTGGGTCAGCGCTTGCACGGAGAGAAAGCGAAACACCTCATCAACGGTCGCATTGAGGTCGATCTCGCGCCGTTCGGTAGGGTCTCGCTTCAGAAACGTACGCAGCCGGCCGATGACCTCGCTGGCCCGTTGATCGTCGCGGCGAATGTGCTCCAGCATGTCGCTGATTTCGCCGAGGTCGGGAGCGGAGTCCTGCAGCATCTGCCCGGCCGTCTCGGCATTGAGCAGGATCGCGGCAAGCGGCTGGCTCAGCTCGTGTGCGATCGAGGCGGACATCTCGCCGGCGGTGGCGCGGCGGTTCATGTGGGCGAGCTCCGACATGCGTTGACGTGCCTCGACTTCCGCTAGGAAACGTAGGCGGCGCTCGCGCAGCAGAATGGTGATCATCAGCGCCTGCGTCAGCAGCACGCCCGTGACGATCATGGTGTGCCAGTAATACTGTTCCCAGAAGCTCGGTACGCGGAAGCGCACCTCGCTGCCCGCAGGCAGATTGGATTCGTCGACATTCCAGCGTTTGAGCTCTCGCCAGTCGAAGATCGGCTTGACGTTGTTTCCGTTGAAGGGCGGGATGCTCGCCGGCGCTTCACCATCGAGAATTCGCATCGCGACAGCGCCGGCCTCTCGTCCGATGATGTCGGGTAGCAGCAGGAAGCCGCCCACGCCCGCCTTTCCGAGCAGCGTATCGGATGTGATGATGATCGGCCGGTTCGTGCTTTCGGCAATGCGCGTGAGCGCGGCGGCCGGGGAATAGTAGGTGCCTTCGCCGTCGGAATACATGGCCGAAGTCAGGATCGCGGAGCCTTCGGGCAGGTTGGCGACCTGCTTGCGCACTTCGCGCAGCACAGTGCCCGAGAGATCGGTAACCTCGAGACCGGGCATCGCAGCCGCGAAATCCTGCTTCCAGTGTCCATAGACCAGCGGATTCGACCAGGCGCTGCCGACAAGGACGACACGGGTCAGGTTGGGAACGACGGCGCGCGCTGCGGTCAGGAGATGGGTCGGCTTCACTCTTGAAAAAACGGCGGTGGTGTTGGGCAGGAACACCGCGCGCACCTCCGGCAGATCGGGCACGAGGCCGTACACGACGAGTGCGGCCGGCCAGATGTCCTGCTTCCGCTTCTGGAGAAACTTTGCCGACGCGACGCCGATCGACACGACGACGTCGATCGGTCGGCGCGCATATTTGGTCTTGAGGTGGTCGACGAGACTCTCTTCGTAATCCGGTCCCGGGAAGCGGGGGAGATCGAGGCTTTCGCCGTAGATCACCGTGTCGATATTGCCGTTCTGTTTCGCGACGGCGCGGATGCCGTCAAAGATTTCGGAGTAGAACGGCGAGCGGAAATCGGCCTCTTCCAGCACCAGGATGGAGCGCTGTCGGGGGCCGTCGGCGGCGCATTCACGTGACAGGCAGGCGGACAGAAGGACGATGAGAATGCGCGCAAGCCCGGTGATGATACGCATTGCTGGACGCTCGGCCCCGCCTCGGGTTGCAATCGGGCCTCCTCCTGAGGATGCACGAAAGAAGCATACCCGCCTAAAGCGGAGTTTCAACGACAGGATGCGTGTCGAGGCTCGATGAACAAGCGGCGTGACGAGGGGCCGCTGCTACTTGAACGGGTCCTGGATCGAATGCGACGACTGCCTGATGCGGCGCACGCTCACCGGCTTACCGTCAGAGACGAACAGCAGCTCATATGTCCGGCCCTCATTGTCGGTCGCCGAGCAAGTGACGTCGTTCACCTTCCTGGCGGCGAAATTGCCGGTCTGGCGGCAGACGCCCCTGGAGGTCTGCTCTGCCGGTACCGGAAGGCCGTCGACCCTTGGCCGGCTCTTGGAGTTGAGCAGCATGCGGTCGATCGGCAACTCGTAAGAATTGTCGTCGGCCCGCTTGCCGTTCTCGCCGGAAAACGACACGACGTGGTTCTCGTCACTGGGGTCGTCGACGGCAACGGCGAAATTGACCCGGCCCTTGTCGTCATGGGCGAAGGCCACGGTCTTGCAGGCAAAGGGACGACCGGCGACCTTCAGCGTCTTGCAGTGGCCGGACATCAGCGCCAGCATGTCGACAAGCGAATTTCGCTGGGCCGGCGGATTGTTCACCGAAATCGCCGTGGAAGACTCGGCAAAACAAGGGCTTGCGAGAAAGACGAGGATTGCAGCCAGAACCGGTCGGGGCAGGCGCATCGTCGGGCTCATGTGCCAGGGGGCCATGGACGGGCGAGAGTTCCGTCCACTAACCATCGAATCGCAAATTGGTTGCGATCCGGTTTGCCCGACCAAGTGTTCGACCAAGCCCGTCTGGAATACCACCGCGCCACCCATCGGCGATTCGCCCCGATCGCCCCAACCCGCTCTAGCAGGCACTTGTCGCCAGGCCGATGTTTTTTTCGTGGCGGCGAGGGAGAGGTGTCACGCGGCCCGCATCATGGTCCGCGCAAAGGCCGGGTAAGTTTCGGCCAGCTCGTCGAAAATCCGCCCCCGCAGCAGCGCCAGCGTGGCGGCATCCGGCCGCTTCGTTTCGCACACCACCTCCGGCTCCCGATAGGCAAAGCCCGTGTTCTCCATGATATCGGCCGGGGTGAAGGGCGGGTGCACGGAGCGAAGTGCGAAGCCGCCCGCCTCGCGGTCGAAGTCGAACAGCGCCATGTTGGTCAGCAGTGCGTAGGGGCCGCCGCGCCGCGGCACCTCCGGTGTGATCGCGCGGGCACTGACGAAATCGACCTTGGGCACGAAAACCCGCGGGGAATGCTCCTCGCGAAACAGGATCACGCGCGGAATGAGATGATAGAGATAGGCCGAGCCGAACGAGCCGGGCCAGCGCACGTGGCTTGTGGGATAGTCTCCGGTGCCGACCAGGTTGATGTTGCCCTGGCCGTCGATCTGGCCACCGCCCAGGAAGAAGGCATCGACGCGGCCCTGGGCCGCACAGTCGAACAGCTCGATCCCGCCATTGGTGAAGAAGTTGTGCGCTTGCGATCCCAGAATCGAGATGCGCACCGGCGGCTTGCCACAGAGCTCGTTGCGGGCGCGCAGCAGCATGGCGCCGGCCGCGGGGATCGGCGACGACGCGCCGACCGCAACGTGTCGGATGCCGTCGAGCAGATCGGCAATGGTGGCAATCAGGATCTCGCGCCGCTCGCGATCGGCCGACATCAGGCCACCTGCTTGCGATGGGTCAGGAACGCCGAGAGGTAAGCGCGAAAGCCGTCCTCGCTGCGCGCCATCGCCGCGTAGCGCGCGATCTCGGCCTCGTCTGCCGGATATTCGTCCCACAGCGCCAGCGGCCAGGCGCCGCGCTCGGCGACTGCGATGGCGTCGACATAGAGCGAGGGCAACACGCCGGCGGCGGAGTCTTCGCTCTCGAGCAGATTGCGATCGACGATGCGCTCCACGGTGACCAGCGTGCGCTTTGCGGCATAAGCGAGGTCGGCGAGCTCGCGATGCCGGCCGATGCGGACATTGCCGGCGCGGTCGGCCTCGGGCGCGTGAAACAGCGCGACATCGGGTGAGATCGCGGGCACCACGACGACCTTGCGCGCCTCGCCGACGGGGCTGTCGATCACCTGCCAGTCCGGCCGCACGTTGAGCAGATCGCTGCCGATGATGCCGGCGATCGGCATGAACGGCACGCCTTTCTGCGCGGCGAGCAGGCCGGCATAGATCGCGGGGCAGGTGGAGTCGCGCATCGTGAAGGCGCCGCTCTTGACGCCGGCGGTGAAGCGCGGCGCGCCGCCGGCCTCGCCCAGCGACACCGCGCTGGTCTCCAGCGAGGCGACGCAGCCTGCGCCGATCAGGAGATCGGCCTGCAGGCCCGAGATCGGCACGCAGATCAGCTTGAGGTCGCTTATGCCTGTTTCGAGTATCGCCGCGGTCGCGGCCATTGCCACGCCCGAGCCATCGACAGGAATGGCCAGCGATTGGCCGGGCCCAACGCGCGCGGCCAGCGCCTCCAGCCCAACGATCTCGGTCATGGCGTCCTCCAGCCGGTTTTCTCCATCCTGCCTCAAGCCATCGCCGTCTGCCAGCGCGTATCGCGCAAGGAGGGGCGGCGGTGCAGGCGGGTGTCGAGGAGGTTGCGGGCGCGCGGCAGCTCGCCGCCGCGCATCAGGGCGACGAGGAACGTGTCCTCGATCAACTCGCGCTGCGCGTGGCTGCCGCCGATGCGGACGACCTCGTTAAGGACCGGTGCAAGCTCGCGCACGCAGGCGGCGTAGTTCTCATCCGCAAAGGCCGCGAGTGCTCGGCAAATCGCGGGCACCACGGGACCGGCCGGCAACTTGCCATCGGTCAGCCGCTGCTCGATCACGGCAAGGCGCGCCGCAAGCGCCTCGCGGTTTTGCGTTGCGGCTGCAAACAGCGCCATGTGGACGTCGGCGAAGGGCAGGCCGGATTTCGGGAAGAGCTTTTGCGCGGCGGCGTCGGCCTCGGCCCAGAGCCCCTTCGGTACGGCATGGCCGTAGGCCGACAGGCGCCAGAGCAGCGAGGCGCTGTCGGTGATCACGTTGAGCGGCGGCGCTTGCGTGGCGGAGGGCTGCAGCACGTCGGCATAGATTTGCAGCGCCCGCGTCGCGTCGCCGTGCTCGAGCGCGCCGAGGGCCTGATGCCAGAGGATATGGCCGTGCAGAATGCCCTCGCGGCCATAGGTCGGTATCCACTCCTCGACGAGACGATCGGCGTCCTCGATCGAGCCGTCCTCGAACATCGCGTGCAGCACAGCGTGCGCGGCATGGGCGTTGGCCCGGCGGAGGTCAAAGCCGCGCTCGGTAACTTTCCGGCCGCGCGCGACGTCGCCATTCTCCGTCATCGCCCAGCCGGACATGGTGAGAAACCACCAGTCCTCGCCATAGTGATGCGCGACGCGCTCGCACAGCTCGTGCCGCGCGCGGTCATGATCGGCCATGCCGGAGAAGGCGAACAGGCCGAACGCACCGAGCGGCAGCGACAGCACCACGGCATCGCGCGGCCATGCGTCGACATGTTTGCGCATCGCGGCGATCGCGTCGGGCAACCGGCCCTCGATCGCTAGCGCCAGCGTCTCGACATGCGAGCGCTCGCGTTCCGTGCCGCTGATGGCGACGAGCTCGCGCGCGGCCGCCGCCTTTTGCCGGGCGAGATCGCCCTGCTGGTAGAACGCATGCACGCGGGCACGTGCGATGTGGGCGAGCGCCAAATCCGGATCGGCAACGATCGCGCGCTCCAGCGCTTCCGCCGTGCCGGTCCACCCCGCGAGCATGAGATCGACGCCTTCGCGATAGGCCGACGCCGCATCGTCGGAGGTGGTGGAGAGCGGCAGGCCGTAGCGGTCCTCAAGCGGCATCGTTGTCTCCGAAAGCTCAAGCCGTCCGCGCGCGACGTCCTTCGATCGGATAGGCCGGGTCGTTGTAGCCCGGCGTCGACGGGTGGCCCGGCACCACGAGCCGGTCGATCAAAGCCTCGTCCTCGGCGGTGACGCGATAGTCGAGCGCGCTGATGTAGCCGTCCCACTGCTCCTCGGTGCGCGGGCCTGCGACGATCGACGAGACGAACGCGGAGTTGAGCACCCAGGCCACCGCGAACTGGCCGGCGGTGATGCCGTTCTTCTCGGCGTGAACCTTGATCTCCTGCGCGAGCTGCAGGGACTCCGGGCGCCACTCGGTCTGCATCATCCTGGTGTCGTTGCGGCCGGCGCGCGTGTCCTTGTCCGGAGCGGCGTCGGGCTTGTACTTGCCGGTGAGCACGCCGCGCGCCAGCGGGCTATAGGGCACGATGCCGAGGCCGTAAAAAGAGCAGGCCGGAAAATGCTCGACCTCGGGCATGCGGTTCATCGCATTGTAATAGGGCTGGCTGACCACGGGACGGTCGATGCCAAGCCGGTCGCAGATGTTGCAGATCTCGGCGACGCGCCAGGCGCGGTAGTTGGAAACGCCGAAATAGCGGATCTTGCCTGATCGGATCAGATCGCCCATCGCGCGCACCGTCTCCTCCAGCGGCGTCGCATGGTCTTCCTTGTGCAGATAATAGATGTCGATGTGGTCGGTGCCGAGGCGCTTCAGGCTCTCCTCGGCT
Organism: Bradyrhizobium zhengyangense; assembly: GCF_022012435.1. Classification (GTDB taxonomy): domain Bacteria; phylum Pseudomonadota; class Alphaproteobacteria; order Rhizobiales; family Xanthobacteraceae; genus Bradyrhizobium; species Bradyrhizobium zhengyangense. The sequence continues at coordinate 315,617 of NZ_JAKLUA010000005.1, read as the reverse complement.
GCCTGCAACACCCAGCGCCGCGACAGCCCGACGCGATTGGGATCGTCGCCCATAGGATTGGCGAGTTTCGTCGCGAGTACCCAGGCGTGCCTGGTGTTGCCGATCGCGCGTCCCACGACCTCTTCGGAGCCGCCTTTCGAATAGGCGTCCGCGGTGTCGATGAAATTGATGCCGGCGTCATGCGCTTTCGCGATGATCCGCGTTGATGCCGCCTCATCCGTCGGCCCGCCGAACATCATGGTGCCCAGGCAGATCGGCGATACTTTCAGGCCAGAGCGGCCGAGTTGGCGGTATTGCATGGGCTGTTTCCTCGATGCTCCTGTTGTGAGGCACCATAGCCAGCTACGCCCGTCATTGCGAGCGCAGCGAAGCAATCCAGAGATGCGTCCGCAGAGGGATGCTGGATTGCTTCGCTGCGCTCGCAATGACGGGGTGACAGTCGTGGCAGCCTGGCTATGCCGCCGGCCCCTTCAAGATCTTGAACACGCCATTGGCCATCACGACGCAGCGTTCGTCCACGGTCACCTCGGTGCTCATGAAGATCAGGCTCCGGGTCGAGCGCACCACGCGGGGGCGGGAGATCAGGATGTCGCCGATCTGGCCGGCCTCGACGAAATGGGTATCGAGCTGAACCGTCGCCATGTAGTCCTTGCCGGAGACATAGCGGGCGGTCATGCCGCAGGTGCGGTCCGCGAACGTCATCATCACGCCTCCCTGCACCATGCCGCGGCGGTTGTGATGCTTGTCTTCGGTGGCGAGTGCGAACTCGTGTCGGCCGTCGACCTTACGCTCCCACAGGGGGCCGACGAGGTGCATGAAGCCCGTGGTCTCCAGGATGGTCCAGCCATCTGATTTGAGCTTTGCTGCGGCCTTGCTCGTCATCGCTCCGTCCATCCCTGCAACGCATGATCTCTTCTCGTTTCATCAGATGCGGTCCTGGTGTAGTCAAGCATCATGAGAACTTTCAGCGATGCCACCAGACGGAATATCGCAGCCGCCTGCGCGTCCTTTGCGCGGCTGCCTGATGTGGCCGAGCCTTCGGCGCTGAAGCGCGCCGCCGTAGTGCTGGCGTTGACCGCATCCAGTGACGGCGACGACACGGCATTTCTTCTGACGAGGCGCGCATCGAGTTTGCGCTCGCACCGCGGTCAATGGGCATTACCCGGCGGCCGCTGCGATGCCGGCGAGACGCCGGTCGAGGCGGCGCTGCGCGAGCTCGACGAAGAGCTTGCGCTCAGGCTTCCACCCGATGCCGTCCTCGGCCTGCTCGACGATTATCCGACGCGCTCCGGCTATCTGATCACACCGGTCGTGGTGTGGGCCACTGAGAGCGCTGCGCTCACGCCGAACCCGGACGAGGTCGCCTCCGTCCATCGCATCGCGCTCGACACGATCGAGCGTGACGACGCCTTCGACTTCACCGCGATTCCCGAAAGCAGCCGCCGTGTGATTCGCTTCCACCACCAGATGAGCCTGATCCACGCGCCGACAGCGGCGCTGATCTACCAGTTCCGCGAGGTCCTGGCAGGGCGGCAGACCCGCGTCACCGACCTGGAACAGCCGGTTTTCGCCTGGAAATGATGGTAAACGGCGCGTTAACGTGACGGTTACCGGATGCCTGCTAAGAGGGCAGCATGCATCATTCGATTCGAACACATCTGGCGCTGGTTCCACTCGCGCTCGTTCTGCTCGTCCCCGCCGCGCGTGGCGGTGAGTCCGACGCGCTGCCGCCGGCCGTCAGCAATGCCAACGCCCAGCTCCTGTCGCAGTTTTTCGCGCAAGGCGGTGCCTCGCCGGCCGTGCTCGAATATCGCCGCAAGCTCGCTGAGTATCAGGCTATCAGGGGTGCCTTCGACCAGGAGGCCGGCGCCTATTGGAGCCAGGTCTCGGAGAAGCGAAAGGGCCGCAACGCCAAGCGGCGCAGCGGGCAGCAGATCACGCTCGACGATTACGTGCTGGAGCAGCCGCCGGTTTATACCGGGCCGAAGCGACCGGTGAACCCGGAGCCGGAGGAAACACCGGAGCGTCCGCCCCGCAAGCCATTGCCGGTGGCCTCCGATCTGCTGCGCGCCGCGCAGGATCTCTATCAATTCACACCGCAGCGGCCGACGAACGAGGTCGAGTTCAAGCGCGCCTATGCGCGCTACGCACTCGCCTCGGGGCTGACGCGGGAGCAGGCGGTGCGGGTCTATTCCTTCGAGACCGGCGGCACCGGCAATTACGACGTGCAGGCCGGCATCGAACATGGCGGCAAGCGCGCGATCTCGACCGCGATGGGCTACAATCAGCTGCTCACCACCAACAGCGTCGAGCTCCTGGCCGAGCAGGGCCACGAGTTGATCCGCGCACTGTCCGACAAGGTGGCGCGCACCTCAGGTCCGGCGCGTCAGGCGCTCGAGCACAAGCTCACCGTTCTCAGGAAGATGGTGGCGCATGCGAAGTCGGTGCCGGACTCCTGGTCGGAGCACGAGAAGATCGGCGACAGCGCGCAGGGCTGGGCCATGCATGCGATGGTGCTGGACGTCGACATCGGGCCGATGCTGCAAACCCACAAGCTGTTGACCTCGGTGCTGTTCGCCCGCGCCAAGGGCTACACCCGTCCGCTCACCGCCGCCGAGCTCGAGATGATGAACCTCACCGGCGACGGTACCGGCCTCGACATGGTGACGATGCCGCAGGCGATGCGCGAGCAGGTGCCGACCTCGAACTTCTTCCAGCGCAGCGGCTACGAACGCAATCCGGTCGCGATCCGCCACAACACGGTGGCGAAGCTGCTGGCGGTGACGGATGACCGGATGGACTCGAACAGCAGCAAACCCGGCGCAAGGGAGCTGGCGGCGGCGTTCTAGGACGACGGGCCTGCCGCATTCCCTTCTGTCATGCCCCGGCTTGACCGGGGCATCCAGTACGCCGCGGCCTCTCGATTCGATCACAACGGTCTCTGGAATACTGGATCACCCGCTTTCGCGGGTGATGACACCGAGAGTGTGACGACGCCGTTGCCCGCCACTTTAGCCCCCTACTGGTCCGGCCCGAACTTGAACCTGCCGTCGCCTTCCAGATATTGCCCGCTGCGCATGTAGAGCTGGCCGTTCTGGCCGATGAAGAACAGCGTGCCCTTCGGCACCTTCTTGGCGCCCTTCAACAGCTCGCCGGCATTGCTGGTGCCCATCTTGTAGGAAAAGGTCTTGCCTTCCTTGTCATAGGCATAGCCGGTGTCCGGCTTCAGCTCCCACGGCGTTGCCGCGTTTTGCGCGAGAGCGGGGGCGGCGAACGCGCCCAGCACGGCTGCGATTGCAAATGTCTTGATTGAAAATGCCATCATCCATCCTCCCCATTGTCGGGGTGCCCGTTTGAACAAATCACGAACGATGCGTCCGGGTCAATCCGCGATGACGCCGCAGCGCATCACGTCTTGACCAGCAGTTTGTGATTTTCCCTTCGTCCCCTCGCGACTATGTTCCGCTTTCGGTCTAGAACGCAACACGACAAAGATATTGGTGGGGATGATTCGAATGCGTCACGTCGTAAAAATTTGCTGGATTGCCATGACGTCGCTGACGGCACTTGCGCCGGCGGCCCGGGCCGATGACTACCAGCTCAGCCACAACCAGCGGATTTCGTGCAGCCGTGGCCTTGCCCCGGGCAAGCTCAACACCGCGACCTGCAAGTCCTACACCTATCTCTTCAATACCAGGACCTCGGAATATTTCCGCTGCCAGGTCTCGCTGGCGCTGACCCGCGACAACAAGGAGGTCATCAACGTCCAGACCGACGGCGGCTGCACCAAGCGGCCGCGCATCTTCGAGGCCGACGGTCACTATGATTTCGACGCGACCGAGACCGAGCCGCCGAACACCAACTCGTTCTTCGGCCCCGGCGGCTATTCGATCTGGGCGGCCGACATGACCGCGCAGAAGATCCGCGGCTGCATCACCATCTCCTCGGGCCTCGGTTCCGACATCTCCAAGTGCCTGGACATGACGTTCCAGTAAGCACTTGCCAGTGACGGCCTGCCAGTAACGGCAAGGCGCGCTACAAGAATAACAATCAGGGAGAACGCGCGATGGACCGGCTCAAGGGCAAGGTTGCGATGGTGGTGGGCGCCGGCTCGATCGGGCCCGGCTGGGGCAATGGCAAGGCGACCGCGGTGACCTTTGCGCGCGAGGGCGCGCAGGTGTTTTGCGTCGATCGTAACGGCGCTGCCGCCGAGGAGACTGCGAAGATCATCGCCGGCGAAGGCGGCAAGGCGACCGCGTTCACGGCGGACGTCTCGCGGCCGGCCGAGATCGAGGCGATGGTCGCCGCGTGCCTGAAGGCCTATGGCCGCATCGACGTGCTCGACAACAATGTCGGCATTGCCGAGATGGGCAGCGTGGTCGAGGTCACCGAGGAGAGCTGGGACCGCGTCTTCTCCGTCAATCTCAAGAGCGCCTATTTCGCCATGAAGCACGTCATTCCGGTCATGGTGAAGCAGGGCGGCGGCTCGATCATCAACATCTCCTCGATCGCCTCGATCCGCCACATGGGCATCTCCTACGTCACCTACGGCACTTCGAAGGCGGCGATGAACCAGATGACGCGCACCACCGCGATCGAGTTCGCGAAGCATCATGTGCGGGTGAACGCGATCCTGCCCGGCCTGATGAAGACGCCGATGGTGGAGCATTCCGCCGGCCTCGCCAACAGCTACGCCAAGGGCGATGTCGAAGCGATGTGGCGCGCCCGCGATGCGCAGGTGCCGATGGGCCACATGGGCGACGCGTTCGACGTCGCCAATGCCGCGCTGTTTCTGGCGTCGGACGAGTCGAAATATGTGACGGGCATCGAGCTCGTGGTCGACGGCGGAATCACCTGCAAGGCGGGGGCTTAATTAGCACCGCTCCAGATCCGTCATCCCGAGGTGCGAGTTACTCCGCGCAACGCGCGGGGTGCCGAGCCTCGAAGGATGAACGGCCACGATGCAGCCGGGCCGTCGCCCTTCGAGGGCCGCTGAAGAAGCGGCCACCTCAGGGTGACGGATCACATCATCCCCCAGCGCTCAACTCCGCGCGATCGAGCTCCTCCTCGAGCCGGTGAAACGCATCATCCCCGATTACTTCCGTTGTGCGGAGGTGGAAGATCGATTTGCGCGCGGCCTCGATGGCGCGGCGGCGCAGGGGATCGGCGGGCAGTTCGCCGTTGGGGATGCCGCCACGAGGATCGTCATCGGCCTGCATCAGGATGGCGCGGTATTCGAGCCTGAGGATTTCAGCCTCTTCCGAGGGATCGTCCTCGATCGCATCGAGCGCGGCGCGATAGGCGATGGCGCGGGCGCGCGCGACCTCGATGCCAACAGGATCGTCGTCCTTGAGGCCGAAGGCAAGAATCAGCGGCCGCAGCGTCAGGCCCTGGACCACCAACGAGCCCAGCACCACTGCGAAGGCGATGAAGACGATGAAGTCGCGATAGGGGAAATTTTCCGGCAGCGCGAAGGCGGTAGCGAGCGTGACGAGGCCTCGCATGCCGCACCAGGCGATGATGAGGCCGCCTTTGGGCGAAGCGACCTGTTTCGGATCCTTCGGGTGATAGATCCCATTTGCGATCAACAGGCGCAACGTGGTGCGGTAGAACGTGATCCAGAGCAGCCGGACCAGGATGACGGTAGCCAGGATCCACGCCGCGGCCACGCAATATTCCCAGCGCACGTCTGTATCCAGCTTCGCCCAGATCGGCCGCATCTGCATGCCGATCAGCATGAAGGCGAGCACGTTGAGGACGAACACCGTCGTCTCCCACACCGCGTAGGACGGCACCCGCAGCCGCGCCGGTATGCGCGCCGGCGCCGATTGCGCAATGGTGATGGCATAGACCACGATGGTGAGGATGCCGGAGAGGCCGAGATGCTCCGCTCCGATCCAGATCAGGAAGGTGGTGGCGAACTGCACGATGATCGCGCTCGGCACCTCTCGCACCCGCTCCATGATCGGCGGGATGATGCGCCCCGCAACTAGGCCGGCCAGCACGCTGCCGACCAGTCCGAGCGCGATCGTCGGCGCGACCTTGCTCCATTTCAGGTGCTCCATGACGACGGCGCCGACCGCGATGCGATAGATCAGCAGCGCGCTCGCGTCGTTGAGCAGGCTCTCGCCCTCGAGCACCTTGACCATGCGATAGGGCAGCTTCACCTGGCTCAGGATCGCGACGGCAGCCGCGGCATCCGGCGGCGCCACGATGGCGCCGAGCGCCACGGCGGCGGCCCAGGGCATGTCGGGGAAGAGCCGATGCGCGACATAGGCCACGCCCACCGTGGTCAGGCCGACTGCGGCCACGACAAGGGTCGAGACCGGAACCCAGTTCTTGCGCAGGTCGCGCAGCGACGTATCGAATGCCGCATCCAGCAGCACCGGTGCGACAAAAAGGGCCAATGCCAGGCCTGGATCGAGCGTCCAGGATGGGCTGTTCGGCACGAAGGCAATCAGTGCGCCGCCGATGGCGAGAAAGGTCGGATAGGGGACCTTGATCCGCCGCGCCAGCGCCGATAAGGCAACGGCGCCGAGCAGAAGCGCGATGATCCATTCGAATGTCGACACGACGATCCCCGAAACCGATGCGAGCGGCGCCACAAGCTAGCACCAATCCGGCCGTATGATGGATAGTGCGGCCTCGAGGCAAGCCTTTCGACAACGACGAGCATGCGTTTTCAAAAACTCATTCAGATGTCAGCAGCCCTTGCGCTTTCGGCGGTCCTGCCCGGTGCGGCCCATGCCGCGACCGGCGGCGAGCCGGCCGCCGTCGCGCAGATCGACGTCGCGGCGTGCCTCACTGCGGCCGCTGGCGATGACATGGACAAGGCTGGCCCGGCCTGCGCCGCCGTCATCGACAACGAGAAGACGGCCAAGCCCGATTTGGTCAAGGCGCTGGTCGCGCGCGGCGCGCTTCATGCGCGGCATGACCAGATCGACCGCGCCATTGCCGACGACAGCCGCGCTCTGCTGCTCGATCCGACGCTGGCCGACGTCCTCAACGCGCGTGGCGAGCTCTGGCTGAAGAAGGGTGACAAGCCCAAGGCGGTGCAGGACTTCGGCGCAGCGCTGCGGATCGATCCGAACCACGAAAAGGCCAAGGCTAATCACAAGGCCATCGCGCGCGAGCTCGAGCGGATCGGTGCCCAGATGGCGGTGGCCGGCAAGCCCAGCTTCAATTGTGCCGGCGCGCGCCGTCCCGTCGAGAAGGCGATCTGCGCCAATCGCGAACTCGCGGATCTCGATCGCGAGGTCTATGCCGCCAATGCGCGCGTGATCCGCGAGGCGCGCAACGAGGGCGAGGCGAAGAAGCTTCAGCGCGAGCAGGACGACTTCATCGCCCGCCGCAACGCCGGGTTTGGCCGGTCAGGCTTTGATCTGAAGAAGGCGATGCAGGACCGGCTGCAAAAGCTGAACGGGGTGGACGGGTATTGAGGCTTCTTTGCCTCTCCCCGCAAGCGGGGCGAGGGAGACTGGGCGGCGATCCGTCCCTAACGGACTGCAACTTGAACCGAATCTTGGCCCGCCGCGACAACGGGAAAACCTGATGTCACGGAGTTATCGCCATGTGCGGCCCGCGTTCTTCCGCGCAAACATTCCCGATTGCAAATAGCCGGCTGCGCGCCTTCCTTCTCGGCGCGGCGATCAGCCTCGCTATCGCCGCCCCGGCATCCGCCGCCGATTGCGTGATGGACAGCAGGGCCGCTCCCGCCGAAATCCTCTCCGCGTGCAGCGCCATCATCGACCAGACCTCGAATCCGAATTCCGACCGCGTCGCGGCGCTGCTGGTGCGGGCCGACGCAAATGTGCAGACCTCAGGCGGCCTCACGCAGGCGCTGCGGGACATCGACCGCGCCATCGCGCTCGACGGCAAGAATGCTCGGGCCTGGCGGCTGCGTGGCAATCTGTTGCGCGAAGCGGGCGGCGATCTCAATCGCGCCACGTCCGATCTCAGCAAGGCAATCGAGCTCGATCCGAAAGATGCCGAAGCCTATGAGCAGCGCGGCATCGCCTACACCAATCAGCACCGTTACGATCGCGCGATCGCCGATTACGACCAGGCCATCAAGTTGAAGCCGGATTATGCACAGGCCTGGTCCGACCGCGGCGCGACCCACTATCTCAATGGCGACAACGACAAGGCGGTTGCCGATCTCAGCGAGGCGCTGCGGCTCGATCCGAACCGGGCGCGCAGCTACACCAATCGCAGCGCGGCCTACCAGAAGCTCGGCCAGCTCGACAAGTCCGTCGCCGACGACAACGAGGCGATCAGGCTCGATCCGAAAGTGCCTGAATATTACGACAATCGCGGGCTCACCTATGCCGCGATGAAAGACTACGACAAGGCGATTGCCGATTACGACCAGGCGCTGCGGCTGGCGCCGCGGGCGAACTTCTTCACCAACCGCGGCGATTCCTACCAGTACAAGGGTGAGTTCGGTGCGGCGCTCAGCGACTACGAGGCCGCGCTGAAACTCGATCCTGACTTCGCGAAGACCTACAACAACCGCGCCGTGCTCTACTCGAAGATGGGCGAGCGCAAGAAGGCGCTGGCCGATTACGAGACCGCGCTGCGGCTCGATCCCGGCAACACCAACGCCGCAGACGGTCGCCGCGCCATGATGGCGGAGATCGCCAGGTTCGGCGCCGAGGCCCCGAGCCCGCTGGCCGCGAATTCCGGCAACGGCCCGTCGTTCGATTGCACCTATGCCAAACGCGAGGTGGAGAAGGTGATCTGCGCCGATCCGCAATTGGGCGCGCTCGACCGCCAGCTCGCCGAGGCCTATGAGCGCGTGCTGAAATCGATGAACCGGCGCGCGGCCGCCGACCTGCGCAAATCCCAGCACGAGTTCCTCGCCACCCGCGACGCCAGCTTCCGCCGCCCCGGCTACGATCTGAAGAAGGTCATGCAGGACCGGCTGCAGCGGTTGAATGCGATGGAAGGCTAGGTTCGCGTCTCCACCCTAAGAACGAGGAGAGGGAGGCTATACACCTCCCTTTTCAGCTTGAACCGCGGCCCGTTCCCGGGAAAATACCCCTCAAACAAGGTCGGCACTTGATCCCGGTCATGGCGGGACTGACGTCCAGGCGTCAGGTCAAGATGAGGCCAATAAACGGAACGGGAGCGCCGGGAATGAATGTCCAGGGAAAGAGCAGATATCACGAGGTCCATGCGCGCTCGCTGGCCGATCCCGAGGGCTTTTGGGCCGAGGCGGCCAAGGAGATCGACTGGATCGAGCCGCCGAAGACAATCTTCGATCCCTCGCAAGGCGTCTACGGCCGCTGGTTCAACGGCGGTGTCGTCAATACCTGCTACAACGCGCTCGACCGCCATGTCGAACGTGGCCGCGCCGACCAGGTCGCGCTGATCCATGATTCGCCGCTGACTGATACCGTCACCAAATTCACTTACGCCGAATTGCTGGCCGAGGTGCAGACGCTCGCCGCCATCATGCAGGATTTTGGCGTCGCCAAGGGCGACCGCGTCATCCTCTATATGCCGATGGTGCCGGAGGCCGTGGTCGCGATGCTCGCCTGCGCGCGCATCGGCGCCGTGCATTCGGTGGTGTTCGGCGGCTTTGCCGCGAAGGAACTCGCGACCCGGATCGACGATGCGCAGCCAAAGCTCATTCTCTCCGCGAGCTGCGGCATCGAGCCCGGCCGCATCGTGCAATACAAGCCGCTGCTGGATGAGGCGATCAAGCTGGCGTCCGCGAAGCCAAAGGCCTGCATCGTGCTGCAGCGTCCGCAGCTGACATGCGACCTCACGCCGAAGCGCGATTATGATTGGGCGAGCCTGCGCCGCAAGGCGATGAACGACGGCAAGAAGGCGCCTTGCGTGCCGGTCGCTGCCACTGATCCGCTCTACATTCTCTACACGTCTGGCACGACAGGCATCCCCAAAGGTGTCGTGCGCGACAATGGCGGGCATCTGGTCGCGGTGAAATGGTCGATGTTCAACCTCTATGGCGTCAAGCCGGGCGAGGTCTGGTGGTGCGGCTCAGACATCGGCTGGGTCGTCGGCCACAGCTACATCGTCTACGGCCCGCTGCTGCATGGCGCGACCTCGATCATGTATGAGGGCAAGCCGGTCGGCACGCCCGATGCCGGTGCGTTCTGGCGCGTCATCAGCGAGCACAAGGCGGTCGCGCTGTTCACCGCGCCAACCGCGTTCCGCGCCATCCGCAAAGAGGATCCGGACGGAAAGTTCATCCGGCAATATGACCTCTCCAAATTCCGCACGCTGTTCCTCGCCGGCGAGCGGGCCGATCCGCCGACGGTGGAATGGGCGGAGCAGCAGCTCAAGGTGCCTGTCATCGACCATTGGTGGCAGACCGAAACCGGCTGGTGCATCGCCGGCAATCCGGTCGGACTCGGGCAATTGCCGGTGAAGCACGGCTCGCCGACGGTGCCGATGCCGGGCTACCAGGTCGATGTGGTGGATGAGGCCGCGAAGCCGGTGCCTGCGAACACCATGGGCTCGATCGTGATCAAACTGCCGATGCCGCCGGGCTGCCTGCCGACGCTGTGGAATCAGGATGAGCGGTTCAAGGAAGCCTACCTGAACGAATTCCCCGGCTACTACAAAACGTCGGATGCCGGTTACAAGGACGAGGACGGCTATGTCTTCGTCATGGGGCGCACCGACGACATCATCAATGTTGCCGGACACCGCCTCTCAACCGGCGGCATGGAGGAGATCCTGGCCTCGCATCCCGATGTCGCCGAATGTGCCGTGCTCGGCGTCAAGGATGCGATCAAGGGCGAGGTGCCCTGCGGCTTCCTGGTGCTGAAGGCCGGCGTGAAACGCTCTCCGAGCGAGATCGAAAAGGAAATCATCGCGCTGGTGCGCGACAAGCTCGGTCCGGTCGCCGCCTTCAAACTTGCCATCACGGTCGGCCGCCTGCCCAAGACGCGCTCGGGCAAGATCCTGCGCGGCACCATCAAGAAGATCGCCGACGGCGAGGCCTGGACCATGCCGGCGACGATCGAGGACCCCAAGGTGCTGGACGAGATCGGGGCGGCGCTGAAGGGGAGGGTGTGACGCGAAGCGTCATCCCGGGGCGGTCCGCAGGACCGAACTATGGTGCGCAATTGCGCACCTGAGGATCTCGAGATTCCGGGTTCGGTCCTGCGGACCACCCCGGAATGACGATGTTTGCTGACTTACAATCTCCTCATTCCGCGCTAAACAGGGCCAGCCAACAGGGGGCCTCCCATGTCACTCGCCACCGCGCCGCGGCTGCTCATCGCCGTGGGCCTCGCCATCGCTCTCTCAGCCTGCGCTGGGCGTTACCAGACGCCGACGGCAATGGGGAGTGACGACGATGACGCGGTGTGCCAGAGCCGCGGCCTCGCGGTCGGCTCGCCGGAATATGTGGCTTGCCGCAAGGACCGCGACGTCCAGCGCAATGCCGCACTTGCCCGTTCCGACCGCCGTCAGCGCGATCTCGGCGAATACATGCTGAACCATCCGGACCGGCCCTGACTCTGGCCGCGGAATTATCCCGAGCGAGTGTCGCGTTCCTCGTGACACATCTGCAACGCCGCGGCCAAATCGTGTCGCGTCCGTCCTGATTTGATCGGCATCAAATCCTTCATCACTCCCTTTCTGCTCTGACGCTGACGTCGCGCAACGACGCACGACATGGCTGAAGGGGAATGACAATGCAGAGAACAATAAGAAACCTGGCGCGGCTTGCGACGTTTGGCGCTATGGTCGCGGGGACCATTGCCGGAGCGCAGGCCGCCGACTTGCCGGTCTATACGAAAGCGCCGCCGGCGGCTGAAAACTTCAATCCGTGGATGGTGCGCTTGCGCGTGCTCGGCGTATTGCCGGATGCGGGTGGCTCGACCGTCAATGTCGCGGGCGTGCCCACGCTGTCGTCGCCGAATTCCGGCCTCTCGATCAGCAACCAGGCGGTGCCCGAGCTCGACATCAGCTATTTCTTTACCAAGAACATCGCGGCCGAGCTGATCCTCGGCGTCACCAGGCATTCGATCAGCGGCACCGGCTCGCTTGCCAACCTGCCTGTAGGCAAGACCACGTTGCTGCCACCGACGCTGACGCTGCAGTATCACTTTGATAATTTTGGCGCGTTCAAGCCCTATATCGGCGCCGGCGTGAACTATACGGTGTTCTTCAACACCTCCGCCTCCAACACGGCCGCCGCGATCGTCGGGCCGCCCGCGATCGTTGCGACCACCACGGGCCTGCACGTCAGCAACGCCTGGGGCGGCGCGGTCCAGTTCGGCTTCGACTATATGCTCGATCGCCACTGGGGCTTGAACGTCGACGTCAAGAAGCTCTGGCTGCGCCCGGACTATTCGGCCACCGTGAGCGGCCTGCCGGTCACCGGCACCGCGCATATCGATCCGTGGCTGGTCGGCGGCGGTGTCACCTATAAATTCTGACGACGCGGCAGTCGCGAGACAAACAAAACGCGGCGGGTTGGCCCGCCGCGTTTTGCGTTTCAATGACGAACGATGGAGAGCGGAGCCTTACTCTTCCTCTTCCTCGTGCTTCTTGCCGCCGAGGGTCTTGAGCTTGGCGAACACGGCGTCGACGTTGAGGTCGTCGCTCGACTTCTCCGACGGCTCGTACTCGTCCTTCTTGGTGGTCTCGGAGGCCGGCAGCAGGGTGGCGCCGCCGTAGTTTGCGTCGATCGGCTTTTCCTTGGCCGCGCGCGCCACTTCGAAATCGAGCTCGATCTGCGAGCAAAGGCCGAGGGTCACCGGGTCGATCGGGGTCAGCTGCGAGGTGTTCCAGTGCGTGCGGTCGCGCACGCTGGCGATCGTGCTCTTGGTGGTGCCGACCAGGCGCATGACCTGGGCGTCCTTGAGCTCGGGATGGCTGCGAAGCAGCCAGAGGATGGCGCTGGGACGCTCGTGGCGGCGCGACACCGGGGTGTAGCGCGGGCCCTTGCGCTTGGGCTGGGGCGGCAGCACGACCTTGCTCTCCTGCAGACGGAGCCGATAGTCCTGGTTCTTCTCGCCCTTCTCGATCTCCTCGCGGGTCAGCTGTCCGTTGGAAATCGGGTCCATGCCCTTGATGCCCTGGGCGGCGTCCCCGTCGGCAATCGCGCGCACCTCGAGGGGATGCATCTTGGTGAAATCGGCGACCTGGTCGAAGGTCAGCGCGGTGTTGTCGAGCAGCCAGACGGCGGTCGCCTTGGGCATCAGAGGTGCGTTGCTCATGGCAAATCTCCTTTGTGCTTCGCCCACCCCTCAGGAGGCGAAACCGGTGGTCATCAGCGATGACAGGGAATTCGCGCTATATAAGCCCGGAGGGGGTAGCCACGCAATGGTTCTGCTATAGATAGTGCCTTGACAGCGCTCGAAAGGGGGCCCAATTCCCTCTCAAGCCGCCATAAGCCCTTAAGCTTTAGCCCTAATCCATCCATCGACCGTTTTCCGCCCATATTGCCGGGTGATTCGGTCCCGAGATCGCTCAATGTCAGCCAAACCAGACCTCAAGATCGTGCTTTGTTCTCCCCGTGGCTTCTGCGCCGGGGTGGTCCGGGCGATCGACACCGTGGAACGGGCGCTCGATAAGTATGGCGCCCCCGTCTATGTTCGCCACGAGATTGTGCACAATAAATATGTCGTCGACGGGTTGAAGAAGAAGGGCGCGATCTTCGTCGAGGAACTGGCGGAGATCCCGGAAAACACCACCGCGCCGGTGGTGTTCTCGGCCCATGGCGTGCCGAAGTCGGTTCCCGCCGATGCCACGTCACGCAATCTGTTCTCGCTGGATGCGACCTGCCCGCTGGTGACCAAGGTCCACCGCGAGGCCGCGATCCACTTCAAGCGCGGCCGCGAGATATTCCTGATCGGCCACTCGCATCATCCTGAAGTCGTCGGCACACTCGGCCAGCTGCCGGTCGGCGCCGTCACCCTGATCGAGACCGCCGAGGACGCCAAGACCATCAATCCGAAGGACCCCAACAACCTGGCCTTCGTGACCCAGACGACGCTGTCGATCGACGACACCGCGGAGATCGTGGCGCTGCTGAAAGAGCGCTTCCCGAACATCAACGGCCCGCACAAGGAAGACATCTGCTACGCCACCACCAACCGCCAGCTCGCGGTGAAGAAGGTGGCGCCGGTGGTTGATGCCTTGATCGTCGTCGGCGCGCCGAACTCGTCGAACTCGCAGCGCCTGCGCGAGGTCGCCGAGCGCGAGGGCTGCAAGATCGCCGTGCTGGCGCAGCGCGCCGCCGACATCGACTGGACCAGGTTCGGCAACATCGGAAGCCTCGGCATCACCGCGGGCGCGTCGGCGCCGGAAGTGATCGTCGAGGAGATCATGGACGCGTTCGCCGAGCGCTACACGCTGCATGTGGAGACGGTCTCGGCTGCGGAAGAGAACGAGTTCTTCCCGCTGCCGCGTCAGGTGCGCCCCGAAGCTGCCGCCGAGTAGTCTTGCATGGCGGTCTACACCGACGTTGCCGCCGACGAGCTTGCGGATTTCCTGAAGCAATACGATCTCGGCGAATTGCTCTCCTACAAGGGCATCGCCGAGGGCGTCGAGAACACCAACTTCCTGCTGCACACCAGCCAAGGAAATCAGCAAGCCTCGTTCATCCTCACGCTCTACGAGAAGCGCGTGGCCAAGAACGATCTGCCGTTCTTCCTCGCGCTGATGACGCATCTGGCCGAGCATGGCGTGACGTGCCCGCTGCCGGTGAAGGCGAAAGACGGCGAGGCGCTGCACGAGTTGCAGGGACGGCCGGCCGCGATCATCACCTTTCTCGAGGGCATCTGGCCGCGCAAGCCGAACGCTGTGCATTGCGCCGGCGTCGGCGAGGGGCTGGCGAGGATGCATCTGGCCGGCGCCAATTTTGCGATCAAACGGGCCAACGCGCTGTCCGTCGCGGGCTGGCGGCCGTTGTTCGATGCTGCGGCGGATCGCGCCGACGAAGTGCAGCCCGGCCTGCGCGCGTTTCTCGAAGCCGAGCTCGACTATCTCTCGGGTGGAGTCTGGCCAACCAATCTGCCCGAGGGCGTGATCCACGCCGATCTCTTCAACGACAACGTCTTCTTCCTCGGTGACAAGCTCTCGGGCATCATCGACTTCACCTTCGCCTGCAACGACATGCTGGCCTATGACGTCGCGATCTGCCTGAACGCCTGGTGCTTCGAGCCGGATCATTCCTTCAACGTTACCAAGGCGCGCGCCTTCCTCAACGCCTATGGCCGGGTGCGAAAGCTCTCGGAGGCGGAAGAGGCCGCGCTGCCGCTGCTCGCGCGCGGCGCCGCGATCCGCTTCCTGCTGACGCGGCTGGTCGACTGGCTCAACGTCCCCCCGGGCGCGCTGGTCAAGCCGAAGGATCCTCTCGAATATGTCCGCAAGCTGCGGTTCCATCAGAGCGTTTCCAGCGTGCGGGATTATGGGCTGATGCCGTCAGGACTGGTCGCGTGAGCGAGCTTCCCAATGTCACGATCTTCACCGACGGCGCGTGCTCGGGCAATCCCGGGCCCGGCGGCTGGGGCGCGATCCTGAAGTTCGGCGAAAAGGAAAAAGAGCTGAACGGTGGCGAGCGCCACACCACCAATAACCAGATGGAATTGATGGCGGCGATCTCGGCGCTGGAAGCGCTGAAGAAGCCGTGCACGGTCGATCTCTACACCGACAGCCAATATGTCCGGCAGGGCATCACCGGCTGGATCCACGGCTGGAAGCGCAACGGCTGGCGCACCGCCGACAAGAAGCCGGTGAAGAATGTCGAGCTATGGCAGCGCCTCGATGCGGCGCTGAAAGCGCACGAGGTGCGCTGGCATTGGGTCAAGGGCCACGCCGGCCATCCGGAGAACGAGCGCGCGGATCAGCTCGCGCGGGACGGGATCGTAAAGGCGCGGTTGCAGCAGCGGTTGGCGGAGTAGGTCTTTCCACTCGTCATGGCCGGGTTGACCCGGCCATCCGCGCCTTGATGCGCACGACCAAGAACGCGGATGCCCGGGACAAGCCCGGGCATGACGTCATTCTTAAGAAGAGCCGCGGCTAAGGCTCAGAGCTGCCCCAGCAGCGTATCGCCGCCCGAGACCTCGACCTTGCCGGGCATCGCCTCGAGGTTCAGCTTCTTGACCACGCCGTCCTCGACCAGCATCGAGTAGCGCTTGGAGCGGATGCCGAGGCCGTTGCCGGAGGCGTCGAGCTCCATGCCGATCGCCTTGGCGAAATCGGCATTGCCGTCGGCGAGGAAGATCGCCTCGTCGCGCTGGTCGGTGTCGCGCTTCCAGGCGTTCATGACGAAAGCGTCGTTGACCGAGACGATCGCGATGGTGTCGACGCCCTTGTCCTTCATGGCGTAGGCATTGAGGAAGATGCTCGGCAGATGCATCTTGTGGCAGGTGCCGGTGTAGGCGCCGGGCACCGCGAACAGTGCCACCTTCTTGCCCTTGAAGATATCGTCGGTGGTCTTCACCTGCGGGCCTTCCGCCGTCATCACGCGGAATTTCGTCTCGGGCAGCTTGTCGCCAACTTGGATCGCCATCGTCAGTCTCCCTGAAAATCGGTCCCGCTTTTTAGACCGTGCGGCCGAACTGCACAATATTGCCGGCGGAAGAAGCGGACGGGCAGGCCTCCCTTCACCGTTATGTCATCAGCCGGCAAACCCGCCGCCATCGAGGAAGGCCTGTTCGTCAGCCGTGGTCTCGCGTCCGAAGACAGTGTTGCGGTGAGGGAAGCGGCCGAACCGGCGGATGATCTCGGCGTGCTCGGCAGCCGATTCCTGGGCGTCCTTATTGTCGGTCCCGCGGAACAGCGCGACGCATTGCTCCTGGTCGCCGAGGTGCTCGGAATGCATCAGCGGCATATAGAGGAATTCGAGCAGGGCAGGATCGACCCGGCCACCGGCGCCTCGATCGATGGCGCGGCGGGCAATATCGAGCGCCAGCGCGTCGCTGGAAAAAGCAGCGGGCGTGCCGCGGAACATGTTGCGGGGAAACTGGTCGAGCACAATGACCAGCGCAAGCGCGCCGTCGTCGCTGCCCTCCCAGGAGGTCAGCCGGCCGGCGGCGGCCTGCTCCCACAGGCCGAGATAGCGGCACCTGATCTCGGCATCGAAAGCCTCGTTGCGCTTGTACCAGGCGTCGCGGCCGGCCTCTCGCCAGAAGGCGAGAATGCCTGATGGCGTGATGTCGCGGACGTCAGTCATGGAGCAGAGACGGACTTACGCCGCCTGAGCCTTCTTCTCGTCGCGCAGCTCGCGGCGCAGGATCTTGCCGACATTGGTCTTGGGCAGGTCGGTGCGGAATTCGATGTGCTTGGGCACCTTGTAGCCGGTGAGCTGCTCGTGACAGAACTTGATCACGTCCTCGGCCGTGAGGTTCGGATCCTTCTTCACCACAAAGGCCTTCACCGCCTCGCCCGATTTGGCATCGGGGATGCCGATCACGGCGCATTCGAGCACGCCCGGATGGCTCGCGATCACTTCCTCGATCTCGTTCGGATAGACGTTGAAGCCGGAGACCAAGATCATGTCCTTCTTGCGGTCGACGATCTTGGTAAAACCCTTCTCGTCCATCACGCCAATGTCGCCGGTGCGGAAATAGCCGTCCGCCGTCATCACCTTGGCGGTTTCCTCCGGCCTGTTCCAGTAGCCCGACATCACTTGCGGGCCCTTGGCGCAGATCTCACCGGCCTGACCGAGCGGCAACTCATTGCCGTCGTCGTCGCGGATCGAGATCCAGGTCGAGGGCACGGGGATGCCGATCGAGCCTGAGAATTCGGTTGTGGTTGCAGGGTTGCAGGTCAGCGTCGGCGAGGTCTCCGACAGGCCGTAGCCTTCGGCGATGAAGCAGCCGGTCACGGCCTTCCACTGCTCGGCCACGGGGCGCTGCACCGCCATGCCGCCGCCGTTGGAAATCTTCAGCTTGGAGAAGTCGAGCTTCTTGAAATCGGGATGATGCATCAAGCCGTTGTAGAGCGTGTTGACGGCCGGGAAGCTGTTGACCTGATATTTCGCCAGCTCCTTGATGAAGCCTGCGATGTCGCGCGGGTTCGGGATCAGCAGATTGCAGCCGCCGGCGCGCACCGCGAGCAGGTAGCAGGCCGTCAGCGCGAAGATGTGATAGAGCGGCAGCGCGCAGACGATCATGAGCTGCTCGACATGCGGCGGCGAATTGAGCGCCGGCTGCAGCCAGGCGTCGTTCTGCAGCACGTTGGCGACGATGTTGCGGTGAAGCAGCGTGGCGCCCTTGGAGACGCCGGTGGTGCCGCCGGTATATTGCAGGAAAGCGACGTCGCCGGGCGAGAGCTTTGGCTTGTTGAAGGTCTGGCCGCGGCCGGCCGCGAGCGCGTCGTTGAACGTCACCGAGCCCGGCAGTGCGAAGGCCGGCACCATCTTCTTGACGCGGCGGACGACCAGATTGACGATCACGCCCTTGAAGCCGAGCAGATCGCCCATGCTGGCGACGATGACGTGCTTGACCTGTGTCTTCGCGATCACCTGCTCGACGGTGTGGGCAAAGTTCTCCAGCACGATGACGGCTTCGGCACCGGAATCCTTGAGCTGATGCTCGAGCTCGCGCGGCGTGTAGAGCGGGTTGACGTTGACGACGGCAAAGCCGGCGCGCAGCACGGCCGCGGTGGCAACCGGATATTGCAGCACGTTCGGCATCATGATCGCGACGCGGGCGCCGCGCTGCAGGCCGCGGCCCTGCAAATAGGCGGCGAGCGCCAGCGACATCTGGTCGAGGTCGCGATAGGTGATCGCCTTGTCCATGCAGATGAACGCCTTGCGGTCGGCGAACTTCGCAAAGCTCTCCTCCAGCAGGTCGACCAGCGATGCGTATTGCGTCGGCTCGATATCAGCGGGCACGCCGGGCGGATATTGCTTGAGCCAGATGCGCTCCATGGAAACTCCCCTCTCTTAACACCAGAGCCCGTTGTGTCCCGGGCTGCCTCATTGCCGCCAGTATCGAGCCTGCCGGTACGGCTGGCAAGCGGTCGAGGCTTAGGGCAAAGGCCGGAAAGTGGCTACTGGAATCGTCGCAAGTCGCTGCCGCAGGTGCGAAGTGCGCCCCGCAGCCTGACGGACCTGGAGCGTTAACCTAGCTGTTGTTGGGCGCGGGCTTCTTTGTCGCGGCCTTGGGCTTTGCAGATCTGGCAGCCTGATCGCCGCTCGCCGCCGGCTTGTTCGCAGCAGGCTTGTTCGCAGAAGGCTTGTTCTCAGAAGGCTTGTTCTCAGAAGGCTTGGCCGCGGCATGCTTGCTCGCGGCCGGCTTTGCAGCGCTCTTTGCATCGCTTTTCGCCGTGGCGTCGGGCTTGGCGGCCGCCGTCTTGGTGTCACTGCCGGCGTCGGGCTTCTTGGCAACGCGCGACTTCTTGCCACGCGCTTTCGGCGTGGCCTGCTGGTCCGTGTCGGCTGCGACGGCCGCGACGAGGGCCGCGCCTGTGCGAGTCGGGCCGGTATAGACCACCACGGGCTCCACAGGCTCCGCGGCCGAGGCCATCAAATCGGAGGCCTTCATCAGTGGTGGCTGGAGGCCGGCGGTGAAGAACGTGACCTTGGCTTCGCCACCGGTTAGAGAGGTCGATCCACTGCCATTGGTCGCGATCAGCGCATCGTCGTCGTCGCTGGCCGGATGCTTGCGGTGACCACCGCACATCTCCTCGCGCAGGTTCGGCGGCGAGGCATCGACCGGCACGAGGTTCTCGACGGTGCCGAGCGAGGGGCGCAGCCACGACAGATTGTCCTGGCTGAAGCCGCGCTCGAGCAGCTGCGCCGCCTTCACCGCGCGCGCAGTGCCGGAGCTGGCACCGAGCACCACCGCGATCAGACGGCGGCCGTTGCGCGTGGCTGACGCCACGAGGTTGTAGCCGGAGGCGCAGATGAAGCCGGTCTTGAAACCGTCGGCGCCGGGGTAGCGGCCGATCAGCTTGTTGAAGTTCGGCGTGATCCGCTTGCCGAAACGGATCGCGGGGATGTGCACGAAGTATTCGTATTCGGGCAGGTCGCGCAGGAACGAGCGGGCGAGAATGCCGAGGTCGCGCGCCGAGGTGACGTGTCCGTCCGCCGGCAGGCCGTTGGGATTGACGTAGTTCGTCTGCGTCATGCCGAGCTTCTTCGCGGTGTCGTTCATCATCACCGAGAAGCCGTCGATCGAGCCGCCGAGGCCTTCGGCCAGCACCACGGCCATGTCGTTCGCCGACTTGACCATCATCATCTTCAGCGCGTTGTCGACGGTGAGCTGCGTTCCCGGACGCAGGCCCATCTTCGAGGGCGACTGCGAGGCGGCCGTCGGCGACACCGTCAGCAGCGTGTCGAGTGTGATCTTGCCGTCCTTCACTGCCTTCAGCGTCACATAGGCGGTCATGATCTTGGTGACGGAGGCTGGATACCAGGGGATGGTGGCGTTATCGGCCTGCAGCACCTTGCCGGTATCGGCTTCGATCAGCAGCAGCGCTTCGGCATTCGCGAGGCGTGGCGCGAGGAGCGCAGCGACGGCGAGCGTCGCGGCGAACAGGTTGAACAGGGATTTGCGAAGCAGCGGGCGAAAGGCGTGCACTATCCGATTCCGGTCCTTGGAGAGCCGCTGGTTCCACGCGGTTCTCGTGATCTGATGTTCGGTTTTGAAATCCGGCGCCGCCGCTCGCGGCAGCGCAAACCTATACCGGCTCGTGCGTCGAGCATAGGGGCTTCGGGGCGGTATTCCGCAACGAAATAGGCTGAATTTCGACGGCGCTACGGGGACTTGCTGTGGGGACTTTTATGGGGCTTTGACGGCAGCCGAAGCGGCCTCCGCGGCACTCGCGCTGTTCCGTGTGGCCTGTGCTTGTTCCTGCACCATGAACTGGGCCCGGGCGAGCTCGGCGAAATGGCCGCCTTTGGCGACGAGTTCATCGAAAGTTCCGCTTTCGATCACCCGCCCGTTCTCGAACACCAGGATCCGTGTCGCATTACGGATGGTGGAGAGGCGGTGGGCGATCACGAACGTGGTGCGGCCCTTCATCACTTCGTCGAGAGCAGCGTTGACCTTGGCCTCGGTCACGGCATCGAGCGCGCTGGTCGCCTCGTCCAGGATCAGGATCGGCGGGTCCTTCAGCAGTGCACGCGCGATCGACAGCCGCTGCCGCTCGCCGCCTGACAGCATGCGGCCGCGCTCACCGGCATTGGTCGCAAAGCCGCCGCTGCGCTCGATGAATTCGAGCGCCTGCGCGCGCTCCGCCGCCTTGCGCATCTCCGCTTCGGTCGCGTCGGGCTTGCCGACGCGCAAGTTCTCCTCGATCGAGCGGTTGAACAGCAGCGCTTCCTGGAACACGACGCCGATGTTCCGCCTCAGCGATGTCAGCGTGACGCCGCGCACGTCCATGCCGTCGATCCTGATGAAGCCGGATTGCGGATCGAAGGCACGGTGCAGCAGCGCGATCGCGGTCGACTTGCCGGCACCGGTCGGGCCGACCAGCGCGATGGTCTGGCCCGGCAGCGCAGTGAAGGAGAGATCCTCGACCGCCGGCCGCTTGCCGTCATAGGAGAAGGTGACGTCGTTGAACTCGACGAGGCCGGAGAGCCTTCCGGCATCGATCGCATCTGGCCGGTCGTGAACGGCCGGCACGGCATCGAGCACATTGAAGAACTCGCGCAGGCGCGGCGCTTCCATGAACACGTTGTTGATGAAGCTCACCACCTGTTCGAGCTTCTGGATCAGCAGGGTGGCGAAGCTGACGAACATCACGATCTCGCCGACCGAGGTCAGGCCCTGGTCATGCAGCGCGATGCCGAGCGTGAAGATCGCGAGCACGGTGATGGTGGTCGAGGCGCGCGTGATCACGGTGACGAGCGCCCACCACGACAGCACCGGCATTTGCGCCGCGAGCAGCTCGTCGGCGACCGAGCGCAGTCCCTTGACCTCGGATTCGACGCGCACGAAGCTCTGCACCAGCGCGACGTTGCCGAGCGCGTCGGAGGCACGTGCGGAGAGCTCGCTGTAATGCTCCTCGACCGCCATCTGCATGCCGAACGTCCTGCGCACGACGAAGGTCGTCAGCGCGGTGAAGACGATGCAGAGTACGAATAAGAGGATCGCAAGCCGCCAGTTCAGATAGAGCGACAGCGGCAGCAGCACCACGACGGAGAGGATCGCGGCAAAATGCTCGCGGAAGAAGCCGAGCCAGAGCCGCCACAGCGCATCCGTGCCGTTGAGCATCACCTTCATCAGCCGGCCCGAATGGGTCCCGGAGTGGAAGGTCAATGGCAGCTGCAGGATGTGTTCAAAATAGCTGGTCAGCACCGCCTGGCGCTGGCGATGGGAGAGCCGGTCGGCTTGCAAGGCCACGAGCGCGCTGCAGGCGATGGTGAACAGGCCGAACGCGGCCCACGCCAGCAGGAACGGCCAGGCCGAGCTCGAGCCTGCGACCGTCTTGCCGGAGAGCACGTCGACGATCCGCCCGAACAGCACCGGCTCGGCGAATTGCGAGCCGGCCAGCAGCAGATTGGCGAATGCCAGCAGCCAGCCCAGCCGCGCCTCCTTGCCGAGCAGCTCGAGAACACGGGTGTAGAGACGGAAAATGGACATGAGGCAGGCGCTGACCCAGGCAGGCGGTATGACCTTGAGATGACATTCTAAACAGGGATCGCCCGCGAGATACAGCGGAAGCTTTTGCCATCCGCTCGATCTCTCGCCGACGGCACTGAGCCGCGGCGTGCCTGATGTGCCTGCGTCACCCAACCTGAACGGGAGATGAGCGGCGGTTGCGTCACGATCACGCAAGGCTGTTCAGCTTGTGTTGGGGTTGGGGAACCCAACATGGGATGCGGGTGTTTGAAAGACACGAGCCTGTATCGAGGCGCCAGTGCAGGTCCCAAGGAGGGTCCAGGACATGTTTGACCGATTTTCAAAGTTTGCCGGCCGCAAGGCCGTTCTCGCCACTGCCGCGGTGCTGGCGCTGACCAGCGTCGCCCCTACCGCTTCGTTCGCCGGCGGCCGTCATTGGCATGGCGGTGGCGGCGCGGCCTTCGCCGGTGCGGCGATTGCCGGCGCCATCGGTACCGGGCTTGCGATCGCCGCGACCCGCGACGCCTACGCCTATGATTCGGGTCCGGGCTACTACTACGACAGCGGCCCGGCCTACTACAGCGGACCCGGCTATGGTCCCTATTATTACGACTCGGGCTACCAGGAGCGCTATGGCGGCTACACCAAGGTCTGCGCCCACGGCTATTCCGGCTACGCTTGCGAATAACCAATCGCTCCATGCCATCGATCAACAGGCCGTCGCGCTTGTCGCGCCGGCCTGTTTTTCGCTTTTATTGTCGCGCGTTAACGCGCTCTCCATTGGTTTAGAGTAGTTTTTACGACATGAGTGATTCGCTTGAGCGGCTGTATTTGGCTGTGCTCGCGGCCAGGGATCTTGATCCGGCAACATCGCGCACCGCGCGCCTGTTTCAGCGCGGCCCCTCCAAGATGGCGAAGAAGCTGGCTGAAGAGGCCATCGAGGTCGTGATCGATGCGGTCAACGGCGACGCCAAGGCCGTGGTCCGCGAAAGCGCCGATCTGCTCTACAATCTCACCGTGCTCTGGGCGTCCGCAGGCGTCCGCCCCGAAGACGTCTGGCGCGAGATGTCGCGGCGGGAGGACATGCTCGGCATTGCCGAAAAGCTGCCGAAGTCGGCGATGAAGCTGCCCAAAGTCGCCTCACCTCGCATCTCCGCGAGGCGGCCAATTGCCGCGCTCGAAGGGCGCGGAGCGCGAAAAAGGCACTAAAGCGCGATGAAGCTCATCGCGCTTTAGGTTGTTGTTTGAGCGTGATCTTTTCGGAAAACCGCCTACACTTTGCGCTAAGGCGGCCCTTCGGGTCCGGATCACGCTAACCGTCACAAAACTCGCGATGGACAAATCCGTCCCATGGTGCTTCATCGCGGCGCCATGCTGAAACGTATCTACGACTGGTGCATCGACGCCGCCCACAAGCCCTATGCGCTCTGGATCATGGGTGCCGTGGCTTTCGCAGAAAGCTCCTTCTTTCCCGTCCCCCCGGACGTGATGCTGATCCCGATGTCACTGGCGCGCCCGCAGCGCGCCTGGGTCTATGCCGCGATCTGCACCGCGACCTCGGTGCTGGGCGGACTGCTCGGCTATGCCATCGGCGCGCTGCTGTTTGACTCGGTCGGACATTGGCTGATCCAGGTCTATGGCCTCGGCGACAAGGTCGACGCTTTCCGCGCCTCCTATGCCGAGTGGGGCGCGGTGATCATCCTGCTCAAGGGCCTGACGCCGATCCCCTACAAGCTCGTCACCATCACCTCGGGCTTTGCCGGCTACAATCTCGCTCTTTTCGTCCTGTGCTCGATCGTCGCGCGCGGTGGACGCTTTTTCATCGTGGCGATCCTGCTCAACCGCTATGGCGACTGGATCCGCGAGCGGATCGAGCGGCATCTCGGCCTGTGGGTCGCGCTCGGCGCCGCCGTGCTGGTGCTCGGCTTTGTTGTGGCGATCAAGCTGATCTAACCCCGCGCTTTGCCACCGCGCCGGCTTCGGCTACGGTTGACCTCATGATGGTTCGATCCGGCAATCCGGCCGTATGGCTCGGGACGCTGATGTCAGCAGTGCTGCTCATGGTCAGCGCCGGCGGGATCGGCTGGGCGCAATCGGCGCCGCAATCGCTCGGCTTGCAGGAGCAGGGGCCTCAGGCCGCTCCGCCGCCCGCACCCTCAGCGCCGCAGGCGCCAGCGGAAAATCCCGGGCTGATCAACGAAATGGGCAAGCTGTTCGACAAGCTGCCCTCGATCCTGCCGCCGATCAAAAGCCCTAGCGAGACCATGAACGACCTGTCGCGGTTGGCGACGCCGTCCAGCATGGTCTCCGGGCGCGCGGCTTGCCCGGCCTCGTCGAACGGTGCGCCCGACTGCAAGCTCGCGGCCAACCAGCTCTGCCAGAGCAAGGGCTACAAGGAAGGCAAGAGCCTCAACACCGATTCCGCCGAGAAGTGCTCGGCCAAGGTGCTCATTCCGGGCAGGCAACGCAAACCTGACGATTGCCGCACCGATACCGTCGTCACCAGCGCGCTGTGCCAGAACTAGGGACGTCGCGCGAGCAGCAAGGAGCGCCCATGAGCCGCACGGAGCAGGACTTCCTCGGACAGCGTGAGATCGCCGACGACATCTATTACGGCGTCCAGACCATCCGGGGGAAGGAGAACTTCCACATCACCGGCATTCCGATGAACCAGGAGCCTTACTTCGTGAAGGCGCTGGGCTACGTCAAGAAGGCCGCGGCGATGGCCAACCGCGACCTCGGCGCAATCGACGCCAAGGTCGCCGATGCCATCATCCTCGGCTGCGACCGCGTCATCGCCGGCGACATGATGGATCAGTTCGTCACCGATTTCATCCAGGGCGGCGCCGGCACCTCGACCAACATGAACGCCAACGAGGTGATCGCCAACCTCGCGCTGGAATCGCTCGGCTTCCACAAGGGCGACTACCAGCACGTCAGCCCGAACGACCACGTCAATTATGGCCAGTCCACCAACGACACCTATCCGACCGCGTTTCGCCTCGCGCTGATCCTTCGCCTCGAGAGCTACATGACGGCGCTACGCCAGCTCCAGGAGGCCTTCTTCGCAAAAGGCCGCGAATTCGACCGCGTGCTGAAGATGGGCCGCACGCATCTGCAGGACGCGGTGCCGATGTCGCTCGGCGCCGAGTTCAAGGGATGGGGCACCACCATCGGCGAGGAGGTCGACCGCATTTCGGAAGCGCGCGCGCTGCTGCGCGAGATCAATCTTGGCGCCACCGCGATCGGCACCTCCGTCACTGCGGCGGTCGGTTATCCCAAGCTCGCGGTCCGGCATTTGAGCGCACTGACCGGCGTCGATTTCATCCTCGCCGGCGACCTCGTCGAGGCGACCTCGGACACCGGCGCCTATGTGCAGCTCTCCGGCGTGCTCAAGCGCACCGCGAGCAAGCTGACGAAAATCTGCAACGACATTCGCCTGCTCGCCTCGGGCCCGCGCGCCGGCTTCAACGAGATCAACCTGCCGCAATTGCAGCCGGGCTCCTCGATCATGCCGGGCAAGGTCAATCCCGTCATCCCCGAGGTCGTCAACCAGACCAGCTTCCTCGTCATCGGCCTCGACATGACCGTCACGCTGGCAGCAAGCGCCGGTCAGCTCCAGCTCAACGTGATGGAGCCGGTGATATCGTTCGCGCTGTTCTTCTCGATCCGCACCATGGAGCGCGCCGTCAACAGCCTGCGCGAGAACTGCATTGTCGGCATCACCGCCAACGAGGAGCACACCCGCAACATGGTGCTGAACTCGCTCGGCATCGTCACCGTGCTGAAGCCGTTGCTCGGCTACAAGCAATGCGCCGAGATCGCGCGCGAGGGCTACAAGAGCGGCAAGTCGCTGCACCAGATCGTGGTGGTCGAGCGCAAGCTGCTGACGCAGGAGAAATGGGACGAGATGTTCTCGTTCGAGCGGCTGATCAATCCGGATTTGCTTGGGTAGGCGGTCGCTGTCATTCCGGGGCGACGCGTAGCGTCGAGCCCGGAATCCATCGCGCGTCAGCGCCCGCGGCCAAATGGATTCCGGGCTCGCGCTTCGCGCGCCCCGGAATGACGGAGCAGGAATTCCGCGCGTTGGAATTGCCGTAGTGGCACCCGCCACGGCGTCACAACGCAATACTTGACAGTGGAAAGATTGCCTTGTTGGTATGGTCCCAACCTCTCATGCGCCTGCCAGCAAAGGATCGCTCCGCAATGTCCATGCCTGCTCTGTTCAAGGGACGCCTGTCGATCCCCGTGATCGGTTCGCCGCTCTTCATCATCTCGGTGCCCGACCTCGTGATCGCACAGTGCAAGGCGGGCGTGGTGGGCTCGTTCCCGGCGCTGAATGCGCGGCCGCCGGAGCTGCTCGACGAATGGCTGGCGCGGATCACCGAGGAGCTCGCGGCCTATGACCGCGCCCATCCCGACAAGCCGTCGGCGCCGTTCGCGGTCAACCAGATCGTGCACAAGTCGAACAACCGGCTCGATCACGACATGCAACTCTGCGCCAAGTACAAGGTGCCGATGATCATTTCCTCGCTCGGCGCGCGCGAGGAGCTGAACCAGGCCGTGCACGGCTGGGGCGGCATCGTCTTCCACGACGTGATCAACCAGAAATTCGCTCACAAGGCGATCGAGAAGGGCGCCGACGGCCTGATCCTGGTTGCGGCCGGCGCCGGCGGCCATGCCGGCACCATCTCGCCGCTGGCCTTCGTCGCCGAGACCCGCAAATGGTTCGACGGCCCGATCGCGCTGTCGGGCGCCATCGGCAACGGCAAGGCGATTCGCGCCGCGCGCATCCTCGGTGCCGACTTTGCCTATATCGGCTCGGCCTTCATCGCGACCAAGGAAGCCAACGCGGTCGAGAAGTACAAGGAGATGATCGCGGGCTCGACGGCCGACGACATCGTCTATTCCAACCTCTTCACCGGCGTGCACGGCAACTACCTGAAGCCGTCGATCCTCGCCGCCGGCATGGATCCTGAAAACCTGCCGACGTCGGATCCGTCCAAGATGAATTTCGGCACCGACGCCTCCGGCGAGCGCGCCAAGCCGAAGGCCTGGAAAGAGATCTGGGGCTCCGGCCAGGGCATCGGCAGCGTGGACGGCATCGTGCCTGCCGCCGAGATGATCGCGCGCTTCAAGAAGGAATACGAGGAAGCGATCGATCCGCCGCTGTGATGGCGCTGGCGATGAGTGCCATCTATCGCGTCGACGGCAACAGCGTCGTCACCAGTCCGAATGCTGCCGGCCCCTGGGACCGGCGGATGCAGCACGGCTCGGCGCCGTCATCGCTGGTGACGTGGGCGGCGGAGCGGATTCCGACGCCCGTGCCGATGAACGTCGCGCGGGTCACCATTGACTTGATGCGGCCGGTGCCGGTCGCGCCGCTCACCATCGAAACCGAAGTGCTGCGCGAGGGCCGCAAGATCCAGCTCTGCGAGATCAAGCTGTTCGCCGACGATGTGCAGGTCGTCGGCGCCACCGTGCTCAAGATCAAGCAGCAGTCGCAGCCACTGCCCGACGATGTGAAGGATCTGCCTGTTACCCTGCCGTCGCCCGAGGACTCGCTGGTCGAGGACGGGCACGGTGCGACAAGTCCGTTCGCTGGCATGGTCTCGATGCGCGCCGCGCGGGGCCGCTTCGGGCAGGCCGGCGCCGGCGCGATCTGGTTTCGCCTCGATCACCCGCTGGTCGAAGGCGAGGCGGTCTCGCAGACGATGCGCGCGGTGGTCGCCGCCGATTTCTCCAACGGTACCGCCTCGACGCTCGACTTCCGCAGCTGGACCTACATCAATGCAGACCTCACGGTGAGCCTGGCGCGCCAACCGGTCGGCGACTGGATCTTGCTGGACGGTGAATCCTGGATCGGCCCTGACGGCGCGGGCCTTGCGATGTCGCGGCTCGCGGATCGGCAGGGTTATTTCGGTCGCGCTGTGCAGAGCCTAGTGATCGAGAAGCGGTGAGGGTGACGGCCGTGCCGCGATCGCTCCTGGAGCCGATTGAACGGCAGGCTTCCGCCGCCGCGGAAGGGATGCTCGGCATCCTGCCAGTTCACAGTCCGTAGAAGATCTTGATCTCCCACAGCACCACGATGATAGCCGTGATCAACGTGACCGCGGCGACTGCACTTTCCAGGGAAGCGACTCTCATGTCCCACTCCGCTTCCCAGCCCCATCAGCGGTCTAGTTGATTCCCTGATTCGCGGGCAATCGCGCAAGCCGCGCGGGCACACACTCCGTGGCGCGTTGTGGTGTCGCGGCCACAACGACACCGTAAAATCCCGGGCAAATGCGCTCAAAACTCCCGGTGTTTCGCGCGATGCGTGTAGTCCGAACCCGTCGCTGCAATCAGGGAGATTATCCCACCATCCGGTCCCGCCCGCTCCAGAAGCCGGCGCGCAGCACCTTCTTGTCGACCTTGCCGACGCCGGTCATCGGCAGCTGCTTGACGAACTGGATCTGCTTGGGCGCATGCGCCGAGCCTTTTCGGGTCCGTACCATGTTGATCAGTTCGTCCGGATCGGGTCTGGTGCCCTCGCGCGGCACGACGATGGCGGTGACGGCCTCGCCCCATTTCTCGTCGGGGATTCCGACGACCGCGACCATCGCGACATCGGCATGTTGCGACAGCACGTCCTCGACCTCGCGCGGAAAGATGTTGAAGCCGCCGGTGACGATCATGTCCTTCTTGCGGTCGAGGATGAACATGTAGCCACGCTCGTCCTGGCGCGCGATGTCCCCGGTGTGGACCCAGCCGTTCTTCAATGTCTCGGCGGTGATGTCAGGCCGCTTCCAGTACTCCGCCATCACATGCGGCGCACGCACGCAGATCTCGCCGGCCTCGCCTGTCTTCACCTCCTGGTCGTTGTCGTCGAGAATCTTGACCTCGCACGCCGCGATCGGGAAGCCGCAGGACAGGAACAGCTCGGGCGTTTTGGGATCGTGATCCTTCTTGCGCAACACTGACACCGGATAGCATTCGGTCTGGCCGTAGAGCTGAGAGAACACCGGGCCGATGCGCTCGATGCCTTCGACAAGCCGGCTGGGCGACATTGCCGAGGCGCCATAGAGCACGAGCTCGAGCGATGAAAGATCGGTCTTATCAAGCGCGGGATGATCGAGCAGCACATAGATCATGGTCGGCACGAACAGCGTGAAATTGATGCGCTCGAGCGCGATCGTCGCCAGCACCGCCTCGGGATCAAAGCCCTTCAGCATGTGCACCGTGCCGCCACGCATCAGCGTCGGCAGCACTTTTGTGCCGGCGACATGGCTGATCGGCGCCACCGTGAGATAGCGCGCTGCGTCGGGGATCTCGAAATCGGCGAGGATCGCACCGGCAGCTCCGGCGTTTTCGCGGTGGTAGCGCAGCGCGCCCTTGGACTTGCCTGTCGTGCCGCCGGTGTAATTCAGTGTGGAGAGATCATCGAGGCCAGCGAGGCACTGCGCGCCGGCATGTCCGGCGCTCTCGATCGCCGCCAGCAGATCGACGCCGTAGTCGGCCCGCCCCATCGTGAAGACGGCCTTGAGCAAAGCCGCCTTCGCTGCGAGCTCGCCGCCGCGATCGCGGAACGCAGCCACATCGACGACCAGCACCTCGGCCTCGGAATCCTCGAGCTGAAAAAGCTGATCCGTCTCCGATCCCAGCGGATGCAGCCAGGTGATGCAGCATCGCGACAATTGCGCGGCGACGCCGGCGCACCAGGTGTCGGCGCGGTTGGCGGTGAGGAACGCGACGCGCGCACCCGGCTGCAGGCCAAGCCGCATGAATACGCCCTGGATGCGTCCGATCAGATCGAGTGTGCCCTGATAGCTCAGCGATCCCCCGGGCCATGCGAAAGCCGTGCGGCCGGGATAGCGCGCCAGCGCCCGTAGCGTCTGCGCACAAGTCGGGGACGATGCGTGGAGCGGATCGGACATATGTTTCCTCGCTGCTTTGTCATCGGCTTCTCGCGTGCCAATGTTGCTGACGAGGCTAGCACAGAGAATGCGGGATGGAACGAGGAGGCGAGAGAGTGACGTCCGATCGACTGCAAGTTTTTCGCGATCGTCTCGGCCTGCCGCTGATCGCCGCGCCGATGTTCCTGGTGTCGGGCGTCGAGCTGATGGTCGCGGCTTGTCGTAACGGCGTCATCGGCAGCTTCCCCACCGTGAATTGCCGCAATCCGGAACAGCTCGATGCATGGTTCGCCGAGATCGCAACACGTCTACGCCAGCACGAAGATCAAACTGGCCGCAGGGCCGCGCCGCTCTGTCCGAACCTGATCGTGCATCGCTCCAACGCGCGGCTGGAGCAGGATCTCGCCGTGCTGCTCAAGCACAAGCCCGAGATCGTCATCACGTCGGTCGGCTCGCCCGCGCCCGTGTTGAAGCCGCTACATGATGCAGGCAGCCTGGTGCTGGCGGACGTCGCCTCGATCCGCCACGCCGAGCGCGCGGCAGAAGCAGGCGCAGATGGGCTGGTGCTGCTGACCGCGGGCGCCGGCGGACAAACCGGCTGGCTCAATCCGTTTGCCTTCGTCCGCGCAGTGCGCGCGTTCTACGACGGCATCATCGTGCTGGCCGGCGGCATCAGCGATGGCCGCGCGCTGCGTGCGGCCGAAGTGCTCGGCTGCGATCTCGGCTACATGGGCACGAAATTCATCGCGACGCGCGAGAGCATGGCGGACGAGCGCCACAAGCAGATGCTGGTCGAGAGCAGCGCCGACGACATCCTGCTCACCACCGCCTTCACCGGATTGCAGACCAGCATGCTGAAGCCGTCGATCGTCGCCGCCGGGCTCGACCCCAATGACCTGCCGGCGCGCGGCGCCATCGACATCGGCAAGGACATCGACGTCAGCGCGCGCGAGAACCGGCCGAAGCGCTGGCGCGATATCTGGAGCGGCGGGCACTCGACGTCGGGAGTCACTGACGTGATGGCGGTCAATGACCTCGTCGCGCGAACGGTCGCCGAATACCGCGAGGTGACGTCGCGGTAGCCTCCTGCGCCGCCCAGCACGGTTAATCCCGCATGGCTCCGCACGCCCGCATTTAACGGCAGATTAACCATCGCCCGCCAAGAATCCCTCACGGCCGCCAATCAGGACGAGAGGGACAGGCAATGGATTTCGATTTTCTCAACAGCAAGACCGCAGCTACGCTGGACGAGATCCGCGTCCGCGTCGCCCATGCTCTGGCCCGTCACCCGCTCTGCCGCAATGTCCGCTTCGACATCGTCCGCGTTCCCCGTACCCGCCGGGGCGGCAACTGGACGGTGACGCTGCAATCGGTCGAGCCGCGTGCGGTCTGGGAGGCCTCCGAGATCGTCGCCGACATTCAGGACGCCTACGATCTGGGCATAGCGGCCTGATTTCGCTCGGTTTTCTGCCTCCGTCGTCATAGGCAAGGCGATTGTCGCCTGAAAGGCACACTCAAGCCTTAATTCGTGCCCTTTTGCCGGGCATCTCTAACAACATCGTGAAGCGGTCCTTCCGGAGACAAGTTTGTCCAGAGCCATCACCATCACCGTGCTGACCTGTATCCTCGTCCTCGGTGCCGCCACCACCGCCATCCTCGGCCGCGACAGCGTGCCCAGTGTCAGTGCCGAGATGATCACCCAGGCCCCGCCCAAGCCTCTCGCTGCCAACCGTGCCGCCAAGGCCGATCGGCTGGTTCCGACCCTGGCGCTGGCCTCGGCCGCGATTGATCCGGTCCAGGTTCCCGCCGACAGGCTGTCGCAGGCACCGGTGCTCACAGAGCCCCTGCGCCAGGCTTTTGCCTCGGCCACGCCGTCCGATTTCCCGATGCCGAAAGCGAGCGTGAACGAGGCGCCCGCTGCTCCCGAGACATCAGCCGCGATCGAGGCTCCGTCGAAGCCGAAGCCGGTTGCGAAGCCGCAGCCGCAAAAGACCTACTCTCTGCTCTCCGACGTGCAGATCGCCGGCATCCGGGATCGTCTGAAACTGTCGTCGTCGCAGGAATATTACTGGCCCTCCGTCGAGAGCGCGCTGCGCAGCGTCGTCAAGAAGATTTCGGCCAACAAGCTCTCCAATCCCAATGGGCCGAACGTGCAGATCGATCCGAATTGCGACGAGGTTCAGCAGCTGAAATCGGCCGCGATGCCGCTGCTGTTCCAACTGCGTGACGACCAGAAGGAAGAAGTGCGCAAGCTCGCCCGCATCATCGGGCTGGAGAAGGTCGCGCAGCAGATCTAACGTCGTTCCCTCCTGGGGAACCACGTCTTTCAGGAACATCCGGCAATCCCACCGCGTTGCTCGCTCCAAACAGGGAGTGGGCCAATGCGCACGTCGACAGCTTATTTCGTCGGTGCCGGATCGATCGTTGCTGCCATTGCAATTGGCCTTGGCGGCGGCATCGTTGCCGGCAACATCATGAATCCAATCGCGCCCAAGCAAGGGCCCGATACCAGCAGGGTGGCGCAACGCACCGAGGCCAATGCGCCGGCCATGACGAACGCGCCCTCGGAGCGCGTGCAATACCTCACGGGCTCGCAGGTATTCGGTACGATGGTTGCTGCGCCAGCTCAGGCCGAAGCCAAGCCGGACGCGAAGCCCAATGCGCCGACCACTGAGGCCAAAGCTGAACCGCCGGCGCCGCCGCCTGCGCAGACCGCAGCCGTCGAGCAGCCCAAGCCCGCGCCTTCGTCTCGGCCGGAGACGAAGTCCAACGAGCAGCAGGCCTCGACAGAACCGGCATCATCTCCCGAGAACGCCTATGCCAAGGCGAGGGATTCCGACGTCAGGCGTGCCGCATCCGAGCGGCGCCGTGCAGAGCGCCACGAGCGCTGGGCGGAGCGTCGCCGCTATGAACAGCGCGATGCGCGTGGTGGGCGCGACCAGACCAATTGGGATGATGTCGCGCGCAGCGTCCGCCAGGATTCCGACACGCGTGATTTTGCCGGTCGGCCGCGCGGCGGCTTCCCGCAGATCCGGCTGTTCGGTGACGATGACGACTAGCATTTGATGCCGCGCACACGAATGTGAGCGGCATGCGATGCTTTCCCTCAGTATTGAGACGGCGGCCGAAGGCCGCCTGCGCAAGGCGAGCAGGAAGAAATGTCAGCCGCCGTGCGACTCCACCACCTTGCGGCAGCCGTCCGAAAGCTTTGTCTTGTTCTCACGCAGGCAGGCATTCATCTCCGGCGGCTTGCCGATGTGCTCGGCGCAGAACTTGCTGGCATCGCCGCGGCACGCGATCTGTTCCTGCGGCGTGGGGCCGGATTGCGCCACGGCTGGCAGGACAGCGGCGGTGAGCAGCAGCGCGGCAAGAATTGAAGTCTTCATAAAGCACCTCTTTGCAATTGCGGTGGTTCGCTGGGATCGAGCGCGGCGGACCATCTCGCGGAGATCCATGGCCGGTCCATGCCATGTTCATGGCATCGGCTCGCAGGCTTGCCTGCTGCACCCCCATCTTCATGGCATGTCTTGGTGATCAGTCTTTTGCCATTGAGGCTGCACGTCGGCCGCAAGATCAGGTGATTGCACCGGGGCGCCGAACGGGAAGCAGGAGAGCAAGAATGTCGAAAAGAGTGGGAGCGCTGAGCGCCGGGCTGACGGTGATGATGCTGGCGGGTGCGGCGATGGTCTCGCTGGGTACGAGCCCGGCGCAGGCGGTGGTCTATTGCAAGACGGTCGGCGTGCCCAAGGGCTGCGTGGTACGGCCGGACGCGGCGGTGGTGGTTGCACCGGCCGCACCGGTCGCGGCTGCAGCCGTGGTGACGCCCGGCGTGGGCGCCCCCGGTGTCGGTGTCCGTGCCGGCACGCCGATGAATCGTGGCGGCCCGGTCAATCGCGTCGGCGTGCGTTGATGACTTTGCTGGATTGAGTTGATTGCATTCTTTCGGGCCAAGGGAGCCCGCTGCAAGCGAGCCCGCGAGCGAACCCCCCGTCCTTCGCAAGCCAAGATCCCGGCCCGATCCCTCTCCCCGCACGTCCCATGCGCCCGGGGAGGGGGCTTTTCAGCCGCCGGCCGCATCGCTGTCGGGAAAGATCTGCGGCAATTGCAGCCGTACGCGTGTGCCCGATCCATCCGAGCTCAGGTCGAGCACCGCGCCGCAACGTCTCGCGCGGCTTCTCATGTTGTGCACGCCGCGCGCGGTCTGGCCCCCACCCGCAGCTTCGCCGTCGTCACCACGCGCAAAGCCGCGGCCATCGTCCGCGACGCTGATCACGCCGTATGGTCCCTGGCCGTCGTTTCGTGTCTCGACGGTCACGGTGATGCGGCGCGCGGCCGCGTGCTTGACCGCGTTGGTCACGGCCTCGTCCAGGATGCGCACGATCTGGATGACATGCCAGGGCCGCAGTTCCGGGTGCAGCGGCAGGCCCTGCGGCGTTGCCACGCGCCAGTCGAGTGCGATGTCATGCGGCCGCAGCTGCATCGCCGCGCGCTCGCGCCACGAACCGAGCGCGAGCATGAGATCGCCGCCGATGTCGTCCATGGAATCGATGACGAGACGCAAATCCCTCAGCGCGGCGCGCGCGGCGTCCGTGATGGTCGCGCCCTCGTGCCCGCGCTCGGAGAGTGCGACGATGCTGATGAGCTGGCCGCCGAGGCCGTCATGCAGGTCGCGCATCAGCCGCGTGCGCTCGTTGGCCAGCGCTGCGGCCCGTGCGCGCGCCTCCTCGCGGACAAAGCTTGCTTTCAGCCGTTCCTCCGCCTCGCGCACGCGCGCGACGAGCTGGCCGGCAAAGCTGTCGACCTGATTCAGCGCCCGAGCGAAGCGCCAGGTCAGGCCGGCGCCGATCGCAATCAGCAGCGCCGAGTAGGACAGCCGCGATACGAAGGTGCGTTCGTTGGGCATGATCTCGAACACCGACAGCATGTCGTGGGCCCAGCAGGTCAGCACGATGGTCGCCGCACAGCCGAGCGCGAGGCTGACGACGTCCTGACGTTGGAGCGCGGCGTAGGCTGCGATGCCGGCCATCAGGACCAGACAGAATCCGACCGTGGGGATACCTAGAAGCATGAAGAGAATGCGCGGCAGTGGCGGACCGGCGATGAGACCGCCTGCGATCACGATGAGTCCGGGCACGAACAGCAACACGCCATAGCGCGGCCAGCGCCAGCCGAGGAACAGCACCGCCGACGCCACGATCAGTGCGCTCTCGATCGGCGCGGAGGAGAGCAGCACGCCGACAAGCCTGGACGAGTCGGCCGGCGGCACCGGCGGCGTGATGAAAGCCTGCACGACGCCGAGCACCATCGCCACCGCGAGCACGCCATAGACAGGCTCGTGTCGCCGCATCAGCCACATGATGGCGAGGATGACGGCGAGGATCGACTGCCAGGCGGAGAACACCACGGGCAGCGTGACGAACAGCAGCGTGCGGGTCTCGAAGGCCGGGCGCAAGGCGGCGTCCGGGCCGACATAGACGGTGTCGAGGAAGCCGCGTAGCGGTCCCCACACGAACAGCCGCACGGAAATGTCGTTGCTGCCCTCGTGCAGCAGCGAAGCCGGGATCACCGCGATCTCGGGCGTGTTGCGGTCGGGCCGGTTGGCCGTGGGATCGCGCCGGGAGTCCAGGATCGCGACGCCGTTGATCGCGACCTCGACGCCGTTGCTGAAGCGCGGCAGGAACACCGACCAGGTCGCGTCAGCGCCGTCGTCCCTGAACACGAATCTGCCCGAATAGAGCGGCGGATCGGTGAGCGAATAGCGCGACGCGGTGAATTCAGGCAGCGTCACGGGCCGCGTCGTGCCGGCTTCGCGCAGTGAGAACTCGCTCACGGCAAAATTATCGGGGTCGCGCGGCTCGAAGAGCCGCAGCCCCAGGATGATGGCGATCACGATCAGCGCCTGGAGCAACAGATATGCCGCCATGCGCGCGAGCTGAAGCGCGTGCCTGGGCACTGCTGTCTTCGCGGCAATCTCGCTCACAGCTTGATCAGGCCCTGCTGCACCGCCTCGAACACCGCTTCGCTGCGCGTGTGCACCTCGAGCTTGCGATAGATGTTCTTGATGTGACCGGGCACGGTCTGCCTGGACAGACCGAGGTGGCTGGCGATCTCGGCGTAGCTAAATCCCTTGGCGATGCCCCAGAGGATGTCGATCTCGCGCGGTGTCAGCTTTGCGGTGTTGAGCACCGGCCCCGGCGGTGGCTCGGCCGAATTCTGCGTTCGCCGCACGATGAAGCGCGCGATCGAGGCTGAGATCGGCGAATGCCCGGCGACCAGATCGCGCACGGTGGTCGCGATGTCGGTCGGGAAGGCGTCCTTGAGCAGATAGCCGGTGGCGCCAACGGTGATGGCGGAGATGACGCTTTCCTCGTCGCCCAGCGCCGAGATCACCATGATCTCGGTATTGGGAAAACGCTGCCTGGTCTCGCGGATCAGCTCGACGCCGTGGCCGTCGGGCAGCCGCAGATCGGTCAGCAGCACGCGGGGCGCGCCGCTCGCAAGCGCGCTGCGGGCTTCGCCCAGCGTGCCGGCCGTGTGCACCTCGTAGCCGGCCTTCGCCAGCGCGTCCTGAAGGCGCCAGCAGGTCGGTGCGTCGTCTTCGACGAGGAGGATGGTGATGACCTCACCGGTCTCGTCCTGGTCCGTCATGGTCATGGTCCCGGCCGCGTGTCCCCCGCGGCGTGTGCAGCCAGTCTAGCCGCGGCCATACCGGCGCGACACCCATAATCATGGGGGCGAGGCCATGCGTTGAGAGCCCAACGGCTTCGTTTGCGCAGCTCGGCGTGGCGTTACTTGTTCGCCAGCGGCGAAGTGGTCTTCGCCGCGGGCAGCGCAGGTGCGGGCAGGCGCTGCACCGAGATTTTCGCCGTGCCGGTGTTGTTGCGATAGAATAGATCCGGTGGGCCCTGGATCACCAAGAGCCACGACGGCACCATCGACTGCGGCAAGAGCTGCGGGAAGATCTGCACCGCATCGTTGACGTAGAAGAACAGTTCGCCGGAGTCAGGGGCGATGAACTCGGCGACGATGCGGTCGGTCAGTCCTTCGGTCCGCCAGACCTGCTCCGCAGCCGCGAGCATATCCTGCGGGATCGGCTCGAAATTGCCGAGCGTCTTCAGCTCGCCCTTGAACCGGTCGATATCGTCGAGGCTGACGGGATATTGATTCTGTCCTTCAACATCGTCTTCCGCAGGAAGCGTCGGCTTGGCCCGACGCGGCAACGCGTCAGCCGGGATCACGTTGATCGCCTGCAGGGGAAGCTCAGTCACCCCTTTCGTCCCAATGCGAACCACGGGCTGGAACCAGTTTGCCGCGTACAGACGCAGCTCCGGCAAAGCGATGGTATGACGCAGCCCATGCGTCCGGAAGCCGTTCGCTCCGCTCAAGGTGGTGCGGTCGAACCAGGGCTCCTTGACGTCGATGAAGACGCGATATTTGCGGCCTTTCTCGACCGCGAGCCCGCTCCACCAGCAAAACGTCCTGGTGTCGAACAGCGCGACTGCATCGGTCGGGTCGTCGCGCACCGGCGTGCCGATCTGGGGTGATCCGGCAGCATCCTTGCTTGTGGTGCAGACCTTTCCGAGTGCGACGCGCCCGGTGAACAAGCTGTTCGACAGGATCAGTGCCGCCGAGCCGAAGATCGTGAGCAGGAAGATGGCCGGCACGAGGCCCTTGGTGATGAGGCGGCCTGCCGGTCCGGCATTCGTCCGCATCCAATGGCCGAACCTCAACAGCGGGCCCGGCTCGTCGATGTGGCTCAGGCTCGCCTTGCGACGGGGCGTATTCCAGGCGAGGCGCGCGCGTTCCTGGATGGTGTCACGCAGCTCCGAATTCTTGTTCCAGATCCACCAGGTCAGCGCGCCCACGATCGACGTGATGAACGGATAGTAGACCGCGACGTCGAGCCAGGGCGCCGCATAGGACGGCATCACGTCCCTGACGAGATTGGCGAACGGGGCCACCACGGCGCCCAGCACCCAGTCGATGTTTGCGATGATGGAGATCCCCTCATGGCCCACGGGCTGTTTGGACCATTGCACCAACGGATAAGAGATCCACGGCCAGGCGGCGATCACGCCGACCATGAACAGCAGCGCGAAATAGGCGACGCGCCGCCACCATACGGTGTCACGCGCGAGCGAGGCCATCTCGGCGTCGGGCATGCTCATCGCGGTGAACGCCTCGGCTTCCTTCTGCCGTCGCGATCCCCTGGCCTTCGTCAGATAGGCGCCCTTCATCGCCTCGCGCGTCCCCTGGTCGGTGAGGTCGAGCTTGGTGCCGTCAGGCATCAGCACCCGGGCGTCGGCGGGAAGCATGATCGGCGCGTAGTCGTCGCAGCCGTGCAGCATGCGCTCGACCACGGCGAAATGCACCACAGGCGTGCCGCCGTTGGCCTTGCCCGCCATGACCGGACGCGGGCCGTAGCGATACAGCACCGCCGCACCGCTGCGCGAATCGTGCATCGGCCCGATCGCCGATTGATAGTCCCTGAAGTGCTCGACGGTGCCCTTCTGGAAGCGGAGCTTGTTGCCGAGCTGGTCGGCCATCCAGACCAGCGGAACGAACGACAATGTGCAGTCCGGATAG
Organism: Bradyrhizobium zhengyangense; assembly: GCF_022012435.1. Lineage (GTDB taxonomy): Bacteria > Pseudomonadota > Alphaproteobacteria > Rhizobiales > Xanthobacteraceae > Bradyrhizobium > Bradyrhizobium zhengyangense. The sequence continues at coordinate 276,631 of NZ_JAKLUA010000005.1, read as the reverse complement.
CCGCCGCCGATGTCGGAATGGACGCCGGCGAACCATACCTCTTTGACCGTCTGATCGGCCGCGAGATGAGACTGGTCAATCCGCAGCGGATGGAAGGTAGTGCGCTCGTCGTCGAGCCCAAGCGCGTGACAGATGTACTTTGCCTTGCGAGAGGGGCGGTGGTTGCGGAACGAGATTGGCCAGATAGCCCAGTCGATCGCAACGCGCAGTTCCTCGATCGGGACGCCGAAGGCCTCGACCGTGTCGAACAGTCCGAGGAAGTCGATATTGACGTCCTTGCGGCCGTTCATCGCCGCGCGGACCGCGGTGTAGGAGCGGTGTCCGAACAGCAAATGATAGAAGTAGAGCACGATGTCCCGAATTAGGCGCGTGATCCAGATCGTCGGCAGGCTTCGCTTCCACGGCACCGTCTCGCGGCGGTATTCGCGCCACGCGGACATGGTGTTTCGCTCCATTTCGGCATGCGAGACGGGCTCGTCGTCGATCACTGCGGGCACCAGACCCTGGCTGGCGATCAGGGCCGCCAGCGTGCGGGCGGTGAAAGCACCGCGGCTGAAGCCGAAGATGTAGATCTCGTCGCCCGGGCGCCAATTCCAGCACAGAAAGCGATAGAGCTTGCGAACGTTGGCCGGCACGCCGATGCCGGTGGCGCCATCAAGCGCGGCGAGCGGCGCCCAGCCGGCGGTGCCGACACCCTTGATGTAATAGGCGATCTGGTCGGGCTGGGTGTGGTCGAGCGCCTCGTAGAGCCGCCAGACGCTGGATTCCTGGGTCGTGAAGGCGTTGCCGGTGCCATCGGCGAACAGCACCAGCTTGCGCGGCACCCGCGCGCCGGGTGTAGTCGCAGTCTGATCTGCATGCGGATGATCCGCTGCTACAGGACTGCCGTGCGGCGTTCCGTCATGGTGAGTCATGGGCCCCTCCGAAATTCTGTCGGGGATGCTTCAAGCCCTGAAGGGCGGCATCCTCTGAATTCAATCGATAGATGCACTATGAAATATTGGATGTATTTTGTCTGAGAACGCGCCGAGGTAGCAACAAGGATCGCGCTGTCTCGCTCGGGCCGTCTATGAACTAGGCCACAGTCGGCAAAAGAAATGCCCGGGCGAGCCCCGGGACCTCTCTTATTTTAATCGCTCTTTCGCCGCAGGTTCGGCCTGACGCCGTCGGCGGCGCGGGGCAAGTGTGCGCGCGCTTATAGCGTCTCCACCTTCGGTGGCGGATAGCGCCGTGCCAGCATCGACAGCGGCAGGCGCCGTTCGTCCATCGGCAGCTCCAGCCAAGCCAGCACCTGCGGCCGTTTCCAGTCGCCGATGCCGAAATCCATGTCGATCCATTTCTGCGGCTCCGGCCCCTCGAGCCCACGAACCCAGACGAGATAGCGGGGCAGGTCGTCGACGTCCGTTCCGGTCGTGGGTCTCCTGGCCATCACATGCTCACTGCATCGACACCTATCCGCCCCAGGATATAGGTACTGGCCCGGCAAAGTCGAACGCGTCGCTGGTGGTCGAGGCCCGAAGGATATGAACGAGACTGTGACCGGCAACTGGGGTGACGGCTCCGAGGTGACGAAGCGGCTGACCGGCTCCTGGTCGTTCAACAGGCTGATCGAGGGGCAGGGGAGCATGCAGGGTCTTGCGACCTTCACGCCGTCCGGCCCGGACGGCCTGGCCTATCGCGAACAGGGACGGTTGAAGCTCCTGACCGGCACAGAACTCGAAGCTGAGCGCGAGTACGTCTTCCACGGGCACGGCCGCGGATTCGACGTCTTCTTCAAGGAGGCCCCGCCGCGGCTCTTCCACACGGTCGAACTGGTTGCGTCCGACGACGGCGCCTTGAACGGAAGCGCCGACCATCTGTGTGGTTTCGACCGTTATCAGTCGACCTACACCTTCCGCCCCGAAGGCAGCTTTGTCATTCGCCACATCGTGTCAGGTCCGCGCAAGGACTACACGATGGTCACGACTTATAGGCGGAAGGCGTGAGGCCTGCTGTCGCTTCGCGACACCCCGAAATTTTTTCGCCGACGCCGATGAGTCTCCGGGGTGCCGAGGGTCTCTATGAGCGATGACGGTGGCCAAACCGGCCTCCGCACCGAACTCGAGATGAAAAGGGCTCGTCATGCTCCTCGAAAACAAGACAGCAGTCATTTACGGCGCCGGCGGGGCCATCGGCGGCGCCGTGGCGCGGACATTCGCCCGCGAAGGGGCCAAAGTCTTCCTCTCCGGCCGCACGCTCGGCAAGGTCGAGCGCGTGGCCAAGGAGATTGTCGCAGCAGGCGGAACAGCAACGGCCTTTCAGGTCGATGCTCTGGACGAAGAGGCCGTGGAAAGCCACGTGGCCACGGTCTTCAAGTCCAGCGGGCGGCTAGATGTGTCTTTCAACGCCATCACGCCGATCCCGCAGCCAGGGACCCAGGGGATCCCGATTGCCCAGCTGTCGGTCGACAGCTTCACCGCGCCGATCACCGCCTACATGCGATCGCACTTCCTGACGGCGCGAGCGGCGGCACGGCGAATGGCCGGGCAAGGCTCCGGTGTGCTGTTGATGCACACCCCTGAACCCGCACGGCTCGGTGCGGCTCTGGTCGGAGGGATGGGTCCCGCCTGGGCGGCGATGGAAGCCTTGAACCGCAACCTGTCCGCCGAATTCGGTGCGAGAGGTGTTCGCGCGATCTGCCTGCGCTCGACCGGCATGCCGGAGACGGAGACAATCGAGGTCGTCTTCGGGCTGCATGCCAGCGCGATGGGCATCCCGCGCGAGCAGTTCCTGGGCTTCATCGAGAGCCTCACGCATCGCAAGCGCTCGAGCAAGCTCTCCGAGGTGGCGGACATGGCGGCCTTCCTGGTCTCCGATCGGGGCAGCGGTATGACCGGAACCGTGGCGAACCTGACCGGCGGGTTGATCGTCGACTGAGCGCGTTCTGCTGCCGGCGATCAGCGACGCCGGGTTTGTAGAGACACTTAAGAGAGAGAAGCCATGAGCTACGAAAAGATCTTCGAATACGATCTCGACATCATGAGTGTGACTGAATACGGCCTGAACATGCAGGCCGTATTAGCGGGACAACAGAGTGTGCCGCTGCACGGCGCTCAATTCGACGTCGCGCTCGCGGGACCGATCAAAGGCCGCATGACGGGCGCGATGCGCGGCATCGACTATTTGCGTGTCCGTGCCGATGGCCGCAGGGAGCTCGATCTCCGCGCGACCATCGAGACCGAGGATGGCAGCCGGATCGCGTTTTCCGCCGACGGCGTCGGGACCCCGCGCGACGGTGAGCCGATCGTCGACCTGGCTGTGAAGATCGACCTCACCACGGCCGCCGCGGCCTATGCCTGGGTCAACGCACGGCCGGCCTGGGGCGCGGGCTACGCGAACCTGGCGACAGGCAAGATCCACATCGACGCGTATCTGCATTGAGATTGGGGCGCGCTTGGGAGATTTGAGCCATGTCGTCGGAAAACGGATTGCTGCAGGGCAAGCGAGTGGTCGTCCTTGGCGCCAGCCGGGGCGTCGGCCGCGAGATCGTACGGCGTGCTGCGGACGAAGGTGCGCATGTCCTGGCGGTCGCCAGGCAGGCGCGCGGTCTTTCCTATCTCGCAAAGGAAATGCGCGTCGACACGCTGGCGCTGGACGCCGCTTCGGAAGCCGCGCCGCAGGAGGTCTTCGCCAGGACGAGGCCCGATCTGCTGGTGATATGCGGCGGGGCGATCCCGCCGGTCCGTCCGATCCCCGAGCTCACCTGGGCCGAATTCGGCGTGAATTGGGAAGTCGACACCAAGATGGCCTTCCTGTTCTGCCGCGAGGCGCTCAACTTGCCGCTTGCGCCGGGCTCGGTCGTGGTCATCATCTCCAGCGGGGCCGGCCTCGGCGGGTCGCCGATCTCGGGCGGCTACGCTGGCGCCAAGCGCATGCAGATGTTCATTGCCCAATACTGTCAGGCCGAATCTGATCGCCGCGAGCTCGGCATCCGTTTCGTCGCGCTCGTCCCCTCCCGTGTCATGCCGGAGACGGAGCTCGGGCAGGCCGCCGTGACCGGCTACGCCCGCTACCTCGGCATTCCCCAGCAGAAGTTCCTCGAGAACATGGGCGCGCGCCAGTCGCCCGCAGATGTCGCCGAGGCGGTGCTCGAAGCCGCGGTCAAGCCGCCGGCTCAGGCAGGGGCGATCTTCACCGTTTCGGCCAATGGCGTCGCCGCGGCAAGCTGAGAGAAGAGCGGGACTGCAGCAATTCAATGGTGTCGCCAAATGGTATCGTCATGAGAGACAGGACGTCGGTCGGTTCTCCAAACGTTGCGCCGCCGAGCCGAGCGGACTTCGCCCGCGTGGCCGAAGCGCATCGCCGCGCGCTCAAGCTGCATTGCTATCGGATGCTGGGATCGCTTCACGAGGCCGAGGACGCGGTCCAGGAGACCATGCTGCGGGCCTGGCGGGGCTTCGACGACTTCGAGGCGCGCGCCTCGATCAAGAACTGGCTCTACCGGATCGCGACGAACGTTGCGCTCAATATGGCGCGCCGTTCGAAGCACGGCCGGACAATGCCCGACCAGCTGGGAGGCCCGTCGACCCAGAGGCCGCAGGGGCGGTCGGATGCGGAAACGCTGTGGATCGAGCCCTATCCCGACGCCGAGCTCGAGAGCCTGCCGGATCCCGCCGGAGGGCCTGACGTCCGCTACGAGCTGCGCGAGTCTGTCCGTTTCGCGTTCATCACCGCCATCCAGCAACTGCCGCCGCGCCAGCGCGCCGTGCTGCTGCTGGCCGACGTCTTGGGCTGGTCAGCGATCGAGGTCGCCGCCGTGCTCGATGCTTCGGTGGCCTCGGTGAACAGCGCCCTGCAACGGGCGCGGGCCAAGCTGGTCACGCTCGACCGTGACGTTCGGCAGGCCCCGACCGCCGATGAGCATCAGCGAAGCCTGCTGGAGCGCTACGTGCTGGCCTGGGAAAGCGCCGACCTGGAGCGGTTCGTCTCGCTGCTGAAGGAAGACGCCGTCTATTCGATGCCTCCCTGGCGAGAGTGGTATCGCGGCCGCTCTTCGATCGCGGATTTCTTCCGGGCCGTCTGGCCCGCCTACCGCGGCTTCAGGCTGGTGCCTGTCGGCGCAAACCTGCAGCCGGCATTCGCCCTCTACTCCCTCGGCGCGGAAAGGCGCTGGAATGCCCATTCCATCCAGCTCCTGGCGCTGGACAAGGATCGGATCGCGGCGATGACGATGTTCATGCAGCCGCTCGCCCCGAAGCTTTTCACTGTGTTCCGGCTGCCGGCGGTGCTGGAGCCCTGACCCGGCTCATTGAGCCGCTTCGCATTGGCCTCCTCCTCCTCGGACGACTTCTGGATGGGATTCCTCGACTGGGCGTTTGATTCTGCTCAAGCGACGATGCCGGTTTCGGGAGAGAGTGAAGTCCGTGTAGCTATGGAACCAAGCCATGTCGTTTGAGCGGGTCCTGCGATGGGGCCTGGTTGCGATTGCAATCGCAGGATTGACCGCGGGTATTCTCGCGCGGGTGGCGGGCCGGCCTGATCTTGCGGATCTTGCGTGGAAACTCGGCACCGCGCCCGTGATCGGCGGACTGGCGGTCTCGATCGTCAGAGATCTTCTGGGCGGTCGCTTCGGAGTGGACGCGATTGCGCTGCTGTCGATGAGCGCGGCGTTGGCGCTCGGCCAGCCGCTTGCTGGCGCCGTGGTTGCGCTGATGTATTCCGGCGGCAACGTGCTGGAGGATATCGCGATCGCGCGGGCGGAGCGTGACCTGCGCTCCCTGGTCGATCGCGCACCGCGGCGGGCACACCGCAAAGGCAACAGCGGGATCGAGGAGGTCCCGATCGAGGCAGTGTCGGTGGGCGAAGAGCTGCTGGTCAGAGCGGGCGAGATCGTGCCGGTCGACGGTATCGTTGGCTCGGCCTCGGCCACCATCGACGAGTCCGCGGTTAGCGGCGAACCCATTCCGGTCGAGAAGACACGCGGCAGCGCAGTTCTTTCCGGTTCGTTGAACGCGGGCGAGACCTTCGACTTGACCGTGACCGCGCCGGCCGGCGAGAGCACCTATGCCGGCATCGTGCGGATGGTGACGGCAGCCCAAACGGCGAAGGCGCCCTTTGTGCGGATGGCCGATCGTTTTGCGCTGGTCCTTCTCCCGGTGACGCTCGCGGTCGCCTTCCTTGCATGGTGGATTTCCGGTGATTTGACGCGCAGCCTTGCTGTGCTGGTGGCGGCGACGCCTTGCCCCCTGATCCTGGCTGCACCAGTCGCCTTCATCGCGGGGGTGGCGCGCGCGGCCCGGCGCGGCATCCTCGCCAAGGGTGGAGGGGCCTTGGAAGCGCTGGCTCGCGCGCACACGGTGCTGTTTGACAAGACCGGCACCCTGACCGTCGGAGGGGCACGGTTGCTTTCTGTCGAGGTCGCTCCCGGGGAAGATCCGGACGAGGTCCTCAGGCTTGCGGCATCGCTCGAGCAGGCCTCGCATCACGTGCTTGCCAAGACCGTCGTCGCTGCAGCCCTCGATCGCCACCTCAAGCTGAAAGCGCCCGAACAAGTCAAGGAAACCATGGGCACCGGCTTGAGCGGCCTGGTCGACGGGCGAAGGGTCACTGCGGGCTCGCGAGAGCTGCTTCGCGCGCATGCCGAATTGTTGCCTTGGGAGCTGCGGGCGATCCGGCGCGCCTCATGGCGCTCGGCCCTGATCGTCTTCGTCGCTGTGAATCGCCGTCCGATCGGAGCGTTGCTGCTGGCCGACGAGTTGCGGGCCGATACGCCGCGAGCGATCCGGCTGCTGCGCGATGCCGGCATCGCGCGAATGGTGATGGTCACGGGCGATCGCGCCGCGGCAGCGCAGGCCATCGGTGCCGCGCTCGACCTCGACGCCGTGCTGGCCGACCGCGTTCCTTCAGACAAGGTCGAGGCAGTCCGCGCGGAGCAGAGGCTGCATCCGACCATCATGGTCGGCGATGGCATCAATGACGCCCCGGCACTGGCCGTGGCCGATATCGGGGTCGCGCTCGGCGCGCGCGGCGCGACCGCGTCGTCCGAGGCCGCCGATGTAGTGATCTTGGCCGACCGGCTCGATCGCGTCGGCGAGGCGATCATGATTGCGCAGCGAGCACGACGCATCGCCCTGCAAAGCATTGTTGTCGGCATGGGGTTGTCATTGGTGGCAATGGTCGCTGCAACCGTTGGCTGGCTCAATCCCGTGCCCGCGGCCATCGTCCAGGAGATCATCGACGTTGCGGTCATTCTGAACGCATTGCGGGCGCTCACTCCGGCCCTTGCCAGGGGCGGTGCACGCATCAGCGCGGAGCAGGGGCTGGCATTGCATCACGATCATCTGGCCCTCTTCAAGGACCTCGACCGGGTGCGCAGAATCGTCGATGCATTGGATGATGCGACGCCCGAATCCGCTGCGGCGCTGATAGTGGAGGCCCAGCGCCTTGTTCAGAGCAGCGTCGTGATGCATGAGCGCGAGGACGAGGACAGCGTCTATCCGAAGCTTGCGGAGGTGCTCCGCGAACGCCACGGCCTTTCTGCCATGAGCCGCGCCCATCGGGAGATTCTGCACCTGACAAGGCTGCTCGATCGGATCGTGGAGGATCTGCCGTCGGAGAAGGTCGATCGCTATCTTGTCCGGGATGCCCAACGGGTGATCGAGGCGATCGAAACGCTGGTGCGCATGCACACTGCTCAGGAGGAGGACATTTACGAAGCCGTGGCGGCTCAGACGGCAGCTTGAGTTCGCCATTCACGCGACGGCCCCGAAGCAAAGCAGGGCTACGGCCGTCTCAATTCCTTTGTTCGGAATAACGAAATTCGTCGTGAAACGCTATTGTTCTTACTTATATTTTCAGGATGGTGCGCCATTCAGAACTAAATTGCGAACTCTTATATAGTTGAAATCACCATGTAATTGCATTCAATCAGACATTGCTCTTTTGCTCTCTAAGCCCTCACCCGGACGCAACCGAGAAGATGTCTTTGCATGCGCTCCCTTGGGGAGTTCATCGACGGCCTTCGGGGGGCGGATGCTGCACCTTATTGAAGCCGATCCAAAATAGCGTTTCCCGACGGAAGCGACCCTGCTCGGCGGGAAGACCTCAGATCCATCTAGCGTGCCCTTGGAGTGATTTAGGTTGCCCGTCGACAGAGCGAACGTAAACCCGCTACCCCGCTACCCCACTACAATGCCTGCAAAGCTCATCAGGGAGCTGCGAGCAGCGGCGTCGATTTGAAATCTTGACTCTGGGCAGTTTTTTGTCAGGCTACAATTTTAGGGCGAATTCTAAAAAGTTCCTTTGAAGCGTGCGTTTGGGGGCAAGGCCGTGTTGACGATAAGCCTGCTCGGGTCCAGCCGAGTCGCGAGTGACCACGAACATATCTGGGCTGAACTCGGACCAGCCGGGCGGCGGATGGCCGGTTTTCTCTTCACTTTTCCCGATCGCCCACATCGCCGCGAAAGAATGATCGACCTGTTTTGGCCGGACCTCGACGCAGAGAGAGGGCGCCGGGCCATGAACTCGGCGGTCTGGCGCCTGCGGAAACTGCTCGCGTCGTCTCGCGAGTGCGAAAAGGATAACAATCTCAGGACCGTGGGCCTTGAGACGATCCTGGAGAAGTGCGCGTGGCTCGACGTCGATACCTGGGCTCTCCTTCACGCCGCCCAGACGACGCTCGGCGGCTCCGTGGCTGACCTCGACACGCGCAGGATCAAGGAGATACTGACCGTCCTGTACCGGTATGAGGGTCCCTTCCTGGATGGAGAGGAGGCCGATTGGGTTCTGGAGGAACGTGAGCGGCTTCATTCCATGTTCGTCCAGGCCGCCCTCACCCTCGTCCGGCATCTTGGACAGCAGGAGCGTCATCACGAGGCCATTCAGCTCGCGCGTCACGCACTCCGCTTCGATCCCTACAGGGAAGAGTTGGTTCGATACCTCCTGATCGTGCTCGCGCTCGACGAGCGGCGCAATGACGCCATTCGATATTATGATCATTGGATCGGCCTGATCAGGAAAGAGCTTGGGATTTCGCCGCTTCCGGCCACACGGGCGACCATCGAAGAGATCAAGAACCTGCACGATGCCGAAACCTTGCAGCATTTGCGCGCGCGGTTGTTCGGCACCGATGGACGACAGCGCTTCCTGAGCTGAGCTCACTCTCACTGCCCAGAGCATCATACGTACTTGCTGCGACCGGGTCGCCGGCGCTGCCCGCGCGGCTGCAAGTCATGCCGTGATCTCACCGTGATCGGCAGACCATCTCTGCGCGAGCCATCCGCGGGCGAGCCGAGATCGGACACCTGGCGATCCCGAGATCATCGCCGGATCGTTCCGAGTTCGGACCATGCCATCGTCACGGCATGAGCTTGCAAAGACCACCGTTTGATCCGGTTTTCATCCTGCGATTCTGGCGGGAGGCGCTCGACGGCAGCGGCTCGGCTCGCTGGCGGGTGCAGGTCCGCAACATCAACACGGGTCGCCGCGACGTCGTCGACGACGTCCAGAGCGCCTTCACGATCGTCACTGCCAATTTGAACGCTGCCGAGGAGAAATACGAGCGCTCCGAGGAGCCGAGAACCGGGACATCTGGCGATGATTTTGACGACAAGTCACTCTGCTAAGACGGGGGCGTGGATGCGCTACGTTGCGAGGTGGGCGGCGTGTATCGCGATGGCGCTGTTTTCTGCCGGCTGCGACCTGAGCTCCAACCAGGGCGTCGGCACCAAGCTCTATCCCGCCGATGTTGCGGCGCAGACCGACCTGCAGAACGCCTACGTTGCCGCGATCTGCCAGCAAGCCGGAATCGTGCCGACGGCTTTCGATGGTGTGACGAGTTGCGGCCCCGATCCCTATGATGCGAAAACATGGTGGCTGTTCGTCCAGGCCGGCATGAACGATATCGACCAGCGCTGCGATGCCTATCTGGCCTGGCTCGACGATGCGCAGCGCACGCGCGAGCCGGTGCTCAACGAACTGGCTCTCGCCAGCGCGACCGCGCAGACGATCATGCTGGCGAGCGGGGTGGGCGCCAACCCGATCACCATCGTCGGTGCCGCTTTCGGGCTCGCGGCCGGTACTTTCACCAACGTCCAGTCGCGCCTGATCCTCACCATGCCGCACTCGACGATTCAGGCGGTCGTGCTCAGCCGGCAGAAGGAATACCGGGACCGGCTGATGGGTACGGCGTCGACCAAGGCGGTCGCCATCATCAGCAGGCCGAATGCCCTTTATGCGCTGCGCTCCTATCTGCGCCTGTGCATGCCGATGACGATCGAGACCGAGATCAACAACACCATCGCCACGTTCGAGCGCAACGGTGCCGACGGGCTGCAAAAGGACTCGTTGATTTCACCCCGGAGCGCGGGCGTGCCATTCACGCCGACGAGCGTGGTGAAGAAGCCGGACCGCCCTTTCAACCCGCCGCGCGCTGAGTTCGATCAATTCTTTGCCGAGAAAGGTGCGCTGAGCAACGAGGACGAGCAATTCGCTCTGAATGGGCTTTGTCTCGACAAGAACACCAAGAGCGGCCTGCCCCAGACAAAACTGATCCAGATGCTCATCGACATCTACGAGGCGACGCGGAGCACGCCGAAGCCGACGGTCAATCGTATCATCGACAAGACCGAGCGGCTTGCGATCATCAGCCAGCCGGACTGCGGCGACGCGATGAATTTCTTCGAGAAGTTCACCTTCGCCAATACGACGGTGCAGGACGTCAACGGCAACAATCCCAGTGCCGGCAACCTGAGCGCTTTCATAGACCTGCTGAACGTCTCGGGGCCCAGCGCGCCCCTTCTAAACACGACCAAGCTTGGTGCGCCGGCGTTGCGCACCAAGATCGCGCTGGTTCGCACAGAGTTGGGACAAGTTGATCTGGTGGCTTCAGCAACCACCCAGGCGACCCCGGCCTTGGTGGCCAGGCTCGTAAAGCTGCAAAGAGACAAAGCAGCCGCAACCGCGGCTCCGGCTGCGACTCCAAATGCGGCTTCAAGTCCAAATCCAGATCCGAATGCGGCTCCCGCTGCGCCTCCGAAACATTGATGAAGGTCAGCCATGACAGTTTATCTGGTTAAAGGTTTCCCCGACCTGCTCGATAAGCCCGGCGGCAAGGCCATCGATGGCTTGACCGGAAACATGACCGTCGTCGGCACCGGAAACGTCTCGGGCGACTTTATCGAAGTCAAGGTCGACGATGCGGATGAAACCGGCTGGGTTGCGAAAGAAAGCCTGGCCGTGAAGGGGCGAGACATTATGAGCGAAGCGGCCTTCGTTCGCGAATGCCTCGTCGCGGAGCGCGCCGTCAACGCGCTGGACCAGACCGCGCCCTGGTTCGTCTCGGCCGACTATGTGATTGCACGGGCGATCTTCGAAACCCAGGATACCGGCCACAAGATGGTGAATGTTGGCCCCAAGATTCCCGGATCGGATGGCGTCGGTCCATGCCAGATCAGCACGGCCGAATGGCAGCGCTTCCTCGATAATGGCGGCACGCTTGCGGCCGGCTTCGGGACGGGGAGCGTGGATGATGCTCTGTCCCAGGCCTGGGGCGCGGCCTTCACGATGTTCACGGACGCCAAGGCGATCACCCAGGCGAAGCGGAACGCCGGCCAGGGCAGCGACACCGAGCCGCCGCTGCCGAGCTATCTGGAAATCTTCCTCGCCTATCTGACCGCCAGCCCGAAAGCGGCGATCATGCTCGCTGCGGCGGCCGCGACGCCGGCGGATATGGGCCAGGATCCGGCGGCTGCGGCGCCGGCAGCCGGGTCCGACGGTACCCTCAAGCTCAATGATTTTCTCAAGAGCAAGGCGGGCCTCGCCGACGACCAGATTGCGGCCCTGTTCAAGGCGCGCCCCGGTCTGACGGGAACGAACGACGCCAACGCCAAGACCGTTACGGATTTCGTCAACGGCGTCAGCACGAGATTCGCCCAGGGGCTGAGCGACGCCTTCGATCTCATCAACAAGAACGCGCCGGAGACGATTGTCGCGGTCCTCGGCTCCGGCAAGGCGCCGTGGTTGGATGTTGCCAGGCAAGAACAGGCCAAGAATATCAAGGAGGGCGTCGGAAATAGCGACGCCAGGATCCTCGAATATTTCAAGTCGATCAGTTTCCCGACCGACACGTCGCAGACACCCTGGTGCGCGGCCTTCGTCTCATTTTGCATGAAGACCTGCAACAATCCGGTCGCCGCCGCCAGCGTACCGAAAAATAATCCGGCAACGGCCTCATCGTGGAAGAGCTGGGGCGATCCGCTGCCGATCAACGCCAGCAATACGCCACCGGGCGCGGTCGTGGTGCTGGCGCCGACGGAGAAGCACGACACCACCGGTCACGTCGGCTTCTACGTCAGGGGCGACACCAACACGATCACGCTGCTGGGCGGCAACCAGTCGGATCAGGTGAAGGAGAGCACCTTTGCGCGCTCGCGCGTCGCGGCGATCCGCTGGCTCGACGTGGCAGGGGCCACTGCCACCGGACCTGTTGCCGTCGGCAACATCAACCTCCCCAAGGATTTCGGTCCCGATCAGAGGAAGAACGCCGATATCATCATGAATGCCTTTGCCGCCGCCGGCTTCGATCGGATCCATCAGATCACGGCGGTTGCCAATGCATGGAAAGAATCGACCCTCAAGGCCGACGCGAGAACCAACAATTCGATCGAAGACAGCGTCGGGCTGTTCCAGCTCAACATGCGAAAGGGTCTCGGGGTTGGTCATCAGCTGCCCGACCTCCTCGATGCGAAAAAGAACACCGATATCATCATCGGCGTTTGCAAAAAGGTGCCCAGCTTCGTCAAGGCGACAAACCTCGAGCAAGCCGTGACCGCCTTCGTGCGCTTCGTCGAAATTCCGGCGAATCAAACCGCAGAGATCGCCGACCGGCTGCACAAGGCCAATTCACTGATGGCCTGATGCAGGGTCCCCGTCGACCTGGAGAGAAAAATGGACGTCACCCCATCCACGAGCGTCATCCAAGCGCTGCTTAACGGCAGCGTGTCGAATCTCGCGAATCTCGTCACAGCCATCGGCGCGCTCGGTGGCGCGTCCATGGGATTGGTCGACACGACAAAGATGTTTCGCGGCGGACCGTCCAATTTCGGGTTCGGCTTCATCGAAGACGGGCTCGCCCCATTCCTGGATGCGATCGCCTCGAACGCGGCGCCCTTCGGCAAGCACGCGATCCTGCGAACCCTGAAAGGCGACTGGTTGAACGGCGCGGCCAAGCCTGACCAGAAGGCCAAGGCCAAATCGCTCATTCAGCTCAGCTTGTCGCCGGCCAATGCAGCGGCGCTCGCCAATGTCGCGGCGGTCGATGCCGGCGCGTTGCTGTCGGCGGCACAGAAGAAGGCCGACGGGGGGGCCGCCGCGGCCGAAAACACCGGTGCTCTCGCGCAGTTCGAATCCGTGCTCACGGCCGTGATCGATGAAGCCTATGAGCGCGGCGATCAGAAATATCGCAACGCCGCAAAGACTCTCGCCATGGGGACGTCGGTCGTGCTGAGCGAAATCGCCGGCATGTCAATCTGGGGACACTCGCAGGAGAACCTGATCTTCTTCCTGGTCACCGGCCTGATCGCAACACCGCTGGCCCCGATCGCCAAGGACGTCGCGAGCGCGCTTCAGACGGCGGCAACTACTGCAGGCGTCCTCAAGAAGTGACGGCAAAGGCAGGGCTTGTATCAGCGCGCGGCGGCGGTGCTAGCTAACAAACGGCCATCTCGCGCGACCGCACCATCCGCAGCATCGGCTCAAATGACAATATCAGGGCAACGCTCGGCCCGAACGGCGAACCGAAAACCCCGGTTCGTAAATCTGTTCAGGAATGGTGCCCCTGGCCGGAATCGAACCAGCACTCCTTGCGGAACTCGATTTTGAGTCGAGCGCGTCTACCAGTTCCGCCACAGGGGCCCTCGGTCGGCCCCTCCGGAAGGAGGGCGTCGCGAAGCCGGCGGACTATAGCCATGGGAAAGGCGGGGTCAACCCGCGCCAAAGTGATCCCCGCCGTTCTCGACAGGCGCTTGGGCCGGGGTTAGAGGCTTAAATCCAAGCCCCTAGCCGGAGAGGCCACCGTGACGACCCAGAGTGCCGCAATACCTGCGTTTCGCCCCGCCGTCGGCGGCTCCGCGCTGACTGCTTCGCTGGCCGTCACCCTGATCGCTGCAGCCACGATCGCGGGCGCCTGGTTCTTCCAGCTGGTCCTGGAGATCCTGCCCTGTCCGCTCTGCCTCGAGCAGCGCTATGCCTATTATCTTGCGATCCCGCTCGGGGCGCTCACCGCGCTTGCGGCACGGAGCGGCGCGCCGCGGCCATGGCTGCTGGCAGGGCTCGCGGTCCTCACCCTGGCGACGCTCGCCAATGCCGGTCTGGGCACCTATCACTCGGGCGTCGAATGGGGGTTCTGGAAGGGACCGACCGATTGCTCGGGCCCGGTCATCAATCTCGGCAGTGCCGGCGATCTCTTGTCCAGGCTCGACACCGTCAAGGTCGTGCGCTGCGACGAGGTGCAGTGGCGCTTCCTCGGCCTCTCGCTCGCCGGCTACAACGTTCTGATCTCGCTGCTGATGTCCGCAATCGCCGCCTGGGGCTTCGTGCGGACGGCGCAGCGAGCATGATCCGGAAAAGTGTGAAGCGCTTTTCCGAAAAGATCATGCTCAAACAAAGAGCCTAGATCGCGCTCGCGCCTTCGTGCTGGAAGCCGAGATAGCTTGCCGCCACCCGTTCGTTCGCCGCGATGTCGCTGGCCTTGCCGCTCAGGACGAACTCGCCGAGCTCCATCACGTAAGCCTGGTCCGCGATCTTCAGCGCGGCCTGCGCGTTCTGCTCCACCAGTAGCACGGAGACGCCGCTGGCCTTGAGCTCGGTGACGATGCGGAAAATGTCGGCGACGATGATCGGCGCAAGGCCGAGGCTCGGCTCGTCCAGCATCAGCAGCTTCGGTTCGCCCATCAGCGCGCGCCCCATCGCCAGCATCTGCTGCTCGCCCCCGGACAGGGTGCCGGCGAGCTGCTTGCGGCGCTCTTTGAGGCGCGGAAACAGCGTGTAGATCCGCTCGATCGAGGCCTTGGCCCGGCTCTTCTCGATACGGAAGGCGCCGAGCTCGAGATTGTCCTCGACATTCATGGTGACGAACAATTCGCGATGTTCAGGCACGAGGCCGAGGCCCATCGCGACGCGATCCTCGATGTCGAGCCGGGCGAGGTCCCGTCCCGCGAAGGCGACGCGGCCCTTCAGCGGCAGGATGCCCATGATCGCCGACAGCAGCGTGGTCTTGCCGGCGCCGTTGGCGCCGACGATGGTGACGATCTCGTTCTCGCCGACCTCGAGCGAGACCGAGCGCACGGCCTCGACCTTGCCATAGGCGACATGCGCGTCGGTGACTGACAACAGCGCGCTCATGCCGCCACTCCGAGATAGGCCTTGATCACTTCGGGATTGGTCTTGATCGTGGCGGGCGTGCCTTCGGCGATCTTGGTGCCGAAGTCGAGCACGACGATACGGTCGGCGAGGTTCATCACAAAGCCCATGTCGTGCTCGACCAGAAGCACGGACATGCCGCCGTCGCGCAAGTCGCGCAGCAGCTTGGCGAGCTGCTGCTTCTCCATGTGGCGCAGGCCCGCGGCTGGCTCGTCGAGCAGCAGCAGCATCGGGTCGACGCACAATGCCCGCGCGATCTCGACGATGCGTTGCTGGCCCAGCGACAGCGATCCTGCGAGCTGATGCATCTGCTCGGCGAGGCCGACGCGTTCGATCTGGCGGGCGGCCTCGGCGAGCAGCTTGGCTTCATCGGCGCGGTCGAGCCGCAGCATCGAAGAAAGGGGTCCCGAGTGGCCGCGCAGATGGGCGCCGATCGCGACATTCTCCAGCACGGTCATATCGGGCACCAGCTTGACGTGCTGGAAAGTCCTGCTGATGCCGAGCTTGACGATCTCCTGCGGCGGCGCGCGATCGACCTTCCTGCCGAGCACCGAGATCGACCCTGACGTCGCCGACAGCACGCCGGTGATCAGGTTGAAAGTGGTGCTCTTGCCGGCACCGTTCGGTCCGATCAGCGCGACGATCTCGCGGGCCTGGACGTCGAAGGAGACGTTGTTGACCGCAACGACGCCGCCGAACTGCTTTCGCGCTTTTTCGACCTGGAGCAGGATGCTGGACTGGCCGGACGCGCGCGGACGCTGCTCCAGCTTCAGTGAGGTATCGGGCTTCCTTCCGCCGGACCTTTCGGGCAGGAACGACATCAGCCAGGGCCAGACGCCGCCGGGCGCAAGCTGGAGCAGCGCCACCAGCATGATGCCGAACACGATGGTCTCGACCTGGCCGGAGCCGGGCACGATCAGCGGCAGATAGCTCTGCAGCACCTCCTTCAGGATCACCACGATCGCCGCGCCCAGCACGCCGCCCCAGACATAGCCGGCACCGCCGACCACCGCGATGAAGAGATATTCGATGCCGGCCTGCGCCCCGAACGGCGTCGGGTTCACCGCGCGCTGCAGATGGGCATAGAGCCAGCCGGAGAGGCCGGCGAGCACGGCGGCGTGGATGAAGACCAGCAGCTTGGCGCGCGGCGTGTGCACGCCAAAGGCCTCGGCGGCGACATGGCCGCGCCGCAGCGCACGGATGGCGCGGCCGGTGCGGGAATCCAGCAGGTTCATCGTCAGCAGCGCCGAGAGGGTCACCGCGACCCAGATCGCAAAATAGATCGAGCCCGGTGAGAGCATCTTGAACGAGCCGATCGACAGCGGCGGGATCGCCGAGATGCCGTCGTTGCGCCCCAGGAACTCCAGCTTGCTGAACAGGTAGAACAGGCCGAGGCCCCAGGCCAGCGTGCCGAGCGGCAGATAATGGCCGGAGAGGCGGACCGTGACGAGGCCGAGCAGCACCGCCAACAGGCCGCTGATCAGCAGCGACAGCGGCAAGGTCAGCCAGGGCGACAGGCCGTAGGCCGTCGTCAGCAGCGCCGTGGTGTAGGCGCCGAAGCCGACAAAGGCGGCCTGGCCGAACGAGGTGAGGCCGCCGACGCCGGTCAGCAGCACGAGGCCCATCGCGACCAGCGCAGAAAGGCCGATATTGTCGAGCAGCACGATCCAGAACGGTGGCATGCCCGGAATGAACGGGATCGCCGCCATGACAAGTGCGAAGACAAGAATGGGAAGCCGGCTCTGCATCTTCGCCTCAGTCCTTCTCTTCTTCGACGGCGGGCGCGGCGAGCGAGCGCAACAGCAGCACGGGGATCAGGAGCATGAACACGATCACCTCCTTGTAGTTGGAGGCATAGAAGGATGAGAACGCCTCGACGATGCCGACGAACAGGGCCGCGGCCGCCGTGAGCGGATAGCTGACGAGGCCGCCGATGATGGCGGCGACAAATCCCTTCAGGCCGATCAGGAAGCCGGAGTCGTAATAGAGCGTCGTGATCGGCACGATCATGATGCCCGACAGCGCGCCGATGACGGAGGCGAGCAGGAAAGCGATCTGCCCCGACAGCGTGGTGCGGATGCCGGCGAGCCGGGCTCCCAGGCGGTTGACGGCGGTGGCACGCAACGCTTTGCCGTACAGCGTCAGGCCGAAGAACAGCCAGAGACCGACAATGAAGGCGATGGTGATGCCGTAGACCGTGAGGCTCTGGCCGGTGAAACGCAGCGAGCCCGCGGTGAAGGCGCCCGACAGAACCGCCGGTCCGCGCTGGCCCTCGGCGCCGAAGAACAACAGGCCCAGGCCTTGGAGTGCCAGATGCGTGCCGACGGAGGCGATCAGCAGCACCAGCACCGAGGTGTGTGCCAGCGGCTGGAATGCGATGCGGTAGAGATAAAGGCCGATCATCGCGACGATCACCAGCGACAGCGCGATGCAGACCGCGACCGACGGCTTCTGGGCAGCAAAGTAGATCGTCAGCGCAAGCACGATGGCCGGCAGCACCACATTGGCGACGACGCTGCGCAGGATCAGCCGGCCATGCAGCGCCTTGCGGGCCACGAACAGGTCGAAGGCGCAGGCGGTGACGCCCATTGCCAGGGCCAGCTTGGCCGTGCCCGGCATCTGGCCCGAGGCCAGCGAGGCATAAGTCAGCGCGCCATAGGTGACGAATTCGCCCTGGGGTATGAGGATGACGCGGGTGACGGCGAACACCAGCACCAGCGCCAGGCCGAGCAGCGCATAGATCGCGCCATTGGTGATGCCGTCCTGCAGCAGGAACAGCATGATGGTGGTGTTCAAAACCGGACGCTCCCCCTTGAAGATTAGGGACCGGTCTCCGCAATTGCGGTGGACGGTCCCCTCACAGCCATTGAAATACGCTGACGATATTTGATATAGTCCATAACAATTATCAAATATAACATCAAGGGTGGGCGAACGACCCGTCCCGAATTTAGCGGGATTGCGAGCACGAGGCGATGACCGTTTCAAAAACCGCTGAAAAGTCCTCCGAAAAGGCTGGTGACGCGACCAAGGGCCGCAAGGACGCGCCCGAGGGCCATGGTCAGGGTTCTGCCGAAGCCCTCCAGCTCGGGGAGCTCTCCGAGCAGCTCGGCTACGTATTGAAGCGGGCGCAGCTCAAGGTGTTCGAGAACTTCCTGCGCTGCATGGCCTCGCTCCAGCTGACGCCGGCGCAGTTCTCCGTGCTGCTGCTGGTCGAGAAGAACCCGGGCCGCAACCAGACCGAGATCGCCTCCACCCTCGGCATCCTCCGGCCGAACTTCGTCGCCCTGCTCGACAATCTCGAGAGCCGTGACCTCTGCGCCCGGATCCGCTCCACCAATGACCGCCGCTCCCACATCCTGGTCCTGACCGACAAGGGCAAGGCCGTGCTTTCGAGGGCGAAAAAGCTGGTCGCCACCAAGCACGAGTCGCGGCTGAACGAGCTGCTAGGGCAGGCCAACCGCGAAGCCCTGATCGAGATGCTCTCGAAGATCGCGAACGAGTTTTGAGGCCCGACTATCACCGCCCGCAATGACGCTGCAGGAGCAGCCTCCTCAATCCACCAAGATCACCCTGATGTCATTCACGTTGGTCAGCGTCGGACCCGGCTGGAGCAGATCGCCCGTCGCTTCGAAGAAGGTCGTCGCGTCGTTGTTGTCCAGATAGGCCTGCGGCTGAAGCCCTTGCGCCTTCATCCTCGCGAAGGTCGCGGCATCGATCAGTGCGCCGGCGGGATCGGTGGGATGGCCGGCGCCGCCGTCGGCGCCGTCGGTGTCGCCGGCAAGCGCGGCGATGTCGGGTGTGTCCTTCAACAGGGAGGCGAGCGCCAGCGCGTATTCCTGGTTGGGGCCGCCGCGCCCATTGCCGCGCACGGTCACCGTGAGCTCGCCGCCGGAGAGAATGGCGACGCGCTTGCCTTGCGCGCGGGCGGCAAGCGCGAGCCTGGCGTGATCGGCCGCGACCTCGCGCGCTTCGCCCTCGAGATCGGCGCCGAGGTCGATGGTCTCGTAGCCGGCGTCTTTTGCCAGCTTCACCGCGGCGTCCAGCGATTGCTTCGGACGTGCGATCAGCTCGAACGAGGCCCGCGCGAAGGCCGCATCGCCGGGCTTGGCGCTTTCATTGGCGGGATCGTCGAGCGCGCGGGCTACGGCATCGTCGATGGTGAGCTTGTACTTCGCGACGATCGCGCGCGCATCCGCAAGCGTGGTTGTGTCAGGCACGGTGGGACCAGAGGCGATCGCGGAGGGATCGTCATGAGGCACGTCGGAGATCGCGAGCGTCACGATCTCGGCGGCGTTCCGGCCGGCGCGCGCCAGGCGTCCGCCCTTGATGCGCGACAGATGCTTGCGCACGACATTCATCTCGCCGATCGGTGCGCCCGAGCGCAGCAGCGCCTTGTTGACCGCCTGCTTCTGCGCAAAGCTGATGCCGTCCGCCGGCGCGATCCAGTTCGCCGAACCGCCGCCGGTGAGCAGCACCAGCAACAGATCGTCGGGGCCGGCCTCGCCGGCCAGCGCGAGCGTATCGGCCGCGCCTTTCAGGCCGGCTTCGTCGGGTACGGGATGACCGGCCTCGACCACGCGGATCCGGCGCGTCGGCACGCCGTAGCCGTGGCGTGTCGTGGCGATGCCGACGAGGCGTTCCGGCGCGAGCTTGAGCATGTCGAGATAGTGCCGCTCCGCGGCCGCAGCCATCGCGGCGGCGCCTTTGCCGGCGGCGAGGCAGATCACGCGCCCCTTCGGCGCGGCACGCAAATGAGGCGCCAGGATCGTGTTCGGATGGGCGGCGGCAACGGCAGCATCATAGAGCGCGCGGAGCAGGGGACGTCGGTCGGTCATGACGATGGCCTTCGGCTAACTCTTGAGCAGACTAAAGCTGTGGCGAGGACGTCGCCATGCCCTGCCTAGCGCATCGGGCGCAAAAGGGTAAGCAGCCTTTACCATCATTCGATTGTGCAATCGCGTAATGATAACAGGCGCAACAAAAAGCCCCCTGCGATCTCCTCGCAGGGGGCTTGGTAGCGCCGCAAACTGTATGGGTATTAGCCGCCGGCGTCGGCGCTGATCACGTCGCCGAACAGTTCCCAGCGCTCGCCCTTGAACTTCTCGAGCTGGAGCTGGCTGATCGGCGCGAAGTCGTTCGGGCCGGTGTTGATCTTGATGCCGGGCAGCAGCGCCTCGGTGCGAAAGTCCTTCATGCTGGCTGCCTGCTTCATGATGTTCTCGCGGGTGAGATCATCGCCGCAGTTCTTCAGCACGTGGACCAGCGTCTGTGCCACCGCGAAGCCGACGATGGTGCCCTTGTCGAGCTTGTCGCCGTCCGGGAAGTACTTGTCCATGAAGGCCATAAACTCCTTCATGCCGGCGTCGTTGTTCCATTCAGGATCGGACACGTCCTTGAGATAGTCGGCCGAGATGATGTCCTGGCCGTTCTCGAAGCCGGCGGGCTTCATCACGCTGCCGACGGAGGCGGAGACGTTGTTGAGGAAGTGCAGCGGCTTCCAGCCGATCTCGGCGTTCTTCTTGATCGCCTGTGCGGCGAATTTCGGCGTCGTGATGTTCATGAAGACGTTGGCGCCGGTCGACTTCAGCCTGACGATGTGGCTGTCGATCGTCGGCTCGGAGGTCTCGTAGCTCTCCTCGGCAACGATCATCGACGCGGCCTTGGCGCCGAGACCATCCTTCAGGCCTTTCAGATAGTCCTTGCCGTAATCGTCGTTCTGATAGAGCACGGCGATCTTGGCGTCGGGCTTGTTCTTGAGCAGCCACTTTGCGTAGATCTGCGTCTCGCTCTGGTAGTTGGGCTGCCAGCCCATGGTCCACGGGAAGTTCTGCGGGTCGTTCCACTTGGTGGCGCCGGTGGCGACGAACAGCTGCGGTACCTTCTTGGTGTTCATGTATTTGTGGATCGCCGAGTTCGGCGGTGTGCCGAGCGAGTTGAAGATGAACAGCACCTCGTCACTCTCGACCAGCTTGCGCGCCTGCTCGACTGTCTTCGGCGGTGAGTAGGCGTCGTCGTAGGAAATGAAGTTGATCTTGCGGCCGTTGATGCCGCCTTCGTCATTGATCTTCTTGAAATAGGCGGCTTCGGTCCGCCCGATGATGCCGTAGGCGGAGGCCGGTCCGCTGTAAGGCATGATGTTGCCGATCTTGATCTCGGTATCGGTCGCGCCGGTATCGTATTTCTTCTGGGCCGATGCGATGGAGGTCGTGGCTGCAATGAGCGCGAGCGCCAGTGATGCGGCTGCAAGCTTGCCGGTGACAGCGGGCATTCCAATCTCCCTATTTTTCTTGGTGTGTGTGCGCTCCTTTTTTTGGCTTGATTGTTTTTGGGCCGCGCGAGTGCAATTCAATACGATTTGCCTTTCGCCTTCAACACAAAGACCCTGCGACAAGGTCGCAGGGTCTGCTCCTTTAGTAGTCAGGGGCGCCTGTGCAATTGCGAGAAGGCCGACTGTCTTGAGTTGCTCGAGTCAAGCCCGGCTATTCTGGGTTGCCGTTAGTGGCCGGGGTCGCTCGAGATGATGTCGCCGAACAATTCCCAGGCCTTGCCCTTGAACCGCATCATCTGAAGCTGCTCGATCGGGGCGAAATCGTCGGGTGCGGTGTTGATCTTGATGCCGGGCAGCAGCGTATCGGGCGCGAAGTCCTTCAGGTTTGCGGCCTGCTTCATGACGTTGTCACGGGTGAGGTTGTCGCCGCACATCTGCAGCACTTTGACCATGGTCTGTGCGGTAGCATAGCCGAACACCACGGCGGCGTCGTGCTTGTTGGCCTTTGGATCAAATTCCGACACGAAGTTGTAGAACCTCTTCATGCCGTCATCGGCATTCCATTGCGGGTCGGAGCCGTCCTTGATGTAGGTCGCCGACAGGATGCCTTGCGAGATCTCGAAGCCCGCGGGCTCGATCACGCCGCCGACGGAAGCCGAGACGTTGGAGATGATGTGGATCGGATGCCAGTTGATCTCGGCCGCCTT
The DNA here is from genome assembly GCF_022012435.1 of Bradyrhizobium zhengyangense. Classification (GTDB taxonomy): domain Bacteria; phylum Pseudomonadota; class Alphaproteobacteria; order Rhizobiales; family Xanthobacteraceae; genus Bradyrhizobium; species Bradyrhizobium zhengyangense. Next base: position 254,257 of record NZ_JAKLUA010000005.1, on the reverse strand, counting down.
CTTGATCGCCTGCGCCGCGAATTTCGGCGTGGTGACGCTGATGAGGACGTCGGCGCCAGCGGCCTTCAGCTTCACGACGTGTTCGTCGACCGCGGGCTCGGAGGTGTCGTAGGACTCCTCCAGCACGATCATCGAGGCCTTGGGCCCAAGCCCTTCCCTCAGTCCGTTCAGATAGTCCTTGCCGAAATCGTCGTTCTGGTAGAGCACGCCGATCTTCGCGTCCGGCTTTTCCTTCATGATGTATTTGGCGTAGATCTTCGCCTCGCCCGCGTAGCTCGGCTGCCAGCCCATGGTCCAGGGATATTGCTTCGGATCGTTCCACTTGGACGCGCCGCTCGCCACGAAGAGTTGCGGCACCTTCTTCTCGTTCATGTATTTGCGGATGGCGCCGTTGGTGGAGGTGCCGAGCGAGCCGAAGATCAACAGAACGTTGTCGCTTTCGACCAGCTTGCGCGCCTGCTCCACCGTCTTCGGCGGCGAGTAAGCGTCGTCATACGAGATGAACTTGATCTTGCGGCCGTTGATGCCGCCCTCGGCATTGACCTTGTTGAAATAGGCCTCTTGGGCCTTGCCGATCACGGCATAGGCGGAGGCGGGCCCGCTATAGGGCATGATGTTGCCGATCTTGATTTCGGTATCGGAGGCGCCGCTGTCGTAGGACTTCTGTGCCAGCGCGGGATTGCTCATCGCAGTGCACAACGCGAATGCGGCCGAAATCACCGCAACCTGAAATCGAACGACGACCATTTCACTCCTGCCTCACCTGGATCGGCGTCGCATTGAACAAGATTGATGCAAGACGTCAACAAAAAGCCCCCGCGATCGCTCGCGGGGGCTTTGTCAAATTCGGACTATTGCCTCAGTGAGTTATTCCGGCGCGACGTCACCGTTCATGATGTCGCCGAACTGTTCCCACTTCTCGCCCTTGAAACGCTGCATCTGCAGCTGGCTGATCGGGGCGAAGTCGCTCGGACCCGTGTTGATCTTGACGCCGGGCAGCAGCGTGTCCGGCGCGAAATCCTTCAGGCTCGCCGCCTGCTTCATCAGGTTGGCGCGGGTGAGGTCGTCACCGCATTGTTCCAGCGCCTTGACCAGCGTCTGCGCGGCACCATAGCCGTAGACGACGCTGGAGTCGGTCTTGTCGGCGCCGGGCATGTACTTGTCGAGGAACTCGACCCACTTCTTCATGTCGGCATCGTTGGCCCAGCGCGGATCGGCGCCGTCCTTGGCGTAAGCCGCCGACAGCACGTCCTGGGAGGCCTCGAAACCGGCCGGTTTCATCACGCTGCCGACCGAGGCCGACACGTTGGTGATGATCTGCAGCGGCTTCCAGCCGAGCTCGGCGGTCTTCTTGATGGTCTGGGCGCCGAATTTCGGCGTCGTGTAGATCAGCAGCACGTCGGGATTGGCGGCCTTGATCTTGACGATGTGGCCGTCGATCGACGGCTCGGAAACCTCATAGCTCTCCTCCATGATGATGGTGGACGCAGCCTTGGCGCCGAAACCGTCCTTGGTGCCCTTGAGGTAGTCTTTGCCGAAATCGTCGTTCTGATAGAGGATCGCGACCTTGGCGTTGGGCTTCTCCTTCATCAGCCATTTCGCATAGATCTGCGCTTCGCTCTGGTAGGAGGGCTGCCAGCCCATGGTCCAGGGGAAGTTCTTCGGGTCGTTCCACTTGGTGGCGCCGGTGGCGACGAACAGCTGCGGGATCTTCTTGGCGTTGAGATACTTCTGGATCGCGCTGTTCGAGGGTGTGCCGAGCGGGTTGAACACGGCGAGCACCTCGTCGCTCTCGACCAGCTTGCGGACCTGCTCCACGGCTTTCGGCGGCGAATACCCATCGTCATAGGTGACGTAGACGATCTTGCGGCCGTTGATGCCGCCCTTGTCGTTGATCATCTTGAAATAGGCTTCTTCGGTCTTGCCGATGATGCCGTAGGCCGACGCCGGGCCGCTATACGGCATGATGTTGCCGATCTTGATCTCGGTATCGGTCGCGCCGGTGTCGTATTTCTTCTGGGCGAGGGCTGCGGTGGAGGCGAGCGTGGCGACCGCCGTTATGAGTGCGGCGGTTCGCAGTGTTCTTACGAAAGTCAATTGGGTCTCCTTGGTTGAAACGACAGTCTTGGTGATGGGGTCAGTTCTTTCTGAACCTGCCCGCGAATTGCTGGCCCAGGATCGCGACCTGCCTTGCGCCATGCGGCACGAGGTAGATGACGAGGAACAGGAGCACGCCGAACACGGCGCCGGAGAGGCCCTTGGAGATGCCCTCCGCGATGTTCGGCACGAAGATGATGAAGGCGGCACCGACGATCGAGCCCGGCAGCCAGCCGACGCCGCCGACGACCATGCCGAGGAACAGCTGGATCGCAAGCGTGATGGTGAAGCTGTCGGGGGCGACGAACTGCACCGCGATGGCGCTGAGGCCACCGGCGACGCCGGTGATGCCGGCGGAGACGCCGAAGGCGAGCGTCTTGTAGAGCGCGACATTGACGCCCATGGCGGAGGCCGCGATCTCGTTGTCGCGGATCGCCATGAAGGCGCGGCCCGAGCGGGAGCGCAGCAGGTTGACGGAGAAGATGTAGATCGCGAGCACGACGACGAGCGTGAAGTAGTAGAGCCACATGTCCTGCGACATCTTCAGCCCGAACGGCGCATCCGGCTTGGTGACGACGAGGCCCTGCACGCCGCCGGTCCACGGCTCGAGGAAGTTCAGCTTGAGCAGCTGCGGCATTGCGGTGGCGAGCGCGAAGGTCGCGAGCGCGAGATAAACGCCGGAGAGCCGCAGCGCCGGCTGGCCGAACAGGAAGCCGACGCCGAAGCAGAGCACGCCCGCGACCGGCAGGCAGAGGAAGTAGGGGATGTTGAACTGCTCCATCATCACGGCAGTGATGTAGGCGCCGATGCCGTAGAACGCGCTCTGGCCGAGCGAGAACTGACCGCTTCCGCCGGTCAGGATGTTCAGCGCCAGCACCGCAAGGCCCAGATAGAGCAGCTGGGTCAGCTGGAAGATCACGAAATTCTTCGCGAACACCGGCACGACAAGGAGCAGCAGCAGCACCACCACCGAGGTGCCTGTGCCCAGCGTCATGGCCCGCTTCGGCACGGCCTCGACGGCCGGGGCTTCCGTGACGACGTCTTCGACAGCGCTCATGATCAAACTCGCTTGACGATGTGCCGGCCGAACAGACCAGCGGGTTTGACGACCAGGACGGAGATGATCAGCGCGAGCGCGATCGGGAGTTTCAGCTCGTTGCCGACGCCGGGGATGTAGGTGCCGGCGAGGTTCTCGAAGATGCCGACCAGGAAGCCGCCGACCACGGCGCCGAACGGGCTGGTCAGGCCGCCGAGCACGGCTGCCGCGAACCCGTAGATCAGCACGCCGCCCATCATGTTGGGCTCCAGGAACACGACGGGAGCGATCAGCATGCCGGCGATCGCGCCGATCGCGGTCGCCATGCCCCAGCCCAGCGCGATCATCCAGGAGGTGTTGATGCCGACGAGGCGCGCCGATTCAGGCACCGAGGCGGCCGCGCGCATGGCAAGGCCGATCCTGGTGTACTGGAAGAAGAAATACAGGCCGAGCAGCAGCAGCACGGTAACGCCGATCATGCCGGCCTGGTGGGTCGAGATCAGTTGGCTGCCGAGGAACGGCGAGGAGCCGAACGGGGTCGGATATTGCTTGATGGTGAAGTCCCAGATCAGGCCGGCCGACGAGTTGATGATCGCGAACAGCGCGATGAAGCCGGCGACGTTGGTCAGAACAGGCGCCTTCGCCAGCGGCTTGAACAGGATGCGCTCGATGGCGATGCCGCCGATGAACGACAACGCCAGCGTGATCGCAAAGGCACCCCAATAGGGCACGCCCCACTGCATCAGCTGCCAGGAGATGAAGGTCGAGAACATCGCCATCTCGCCTTGCGCGAAGTTGAGATGGTCGATGGCCTGGTAGATCATGACCACGGCGAGCGCCATGCAGGCGTAGATCGCACCGGTGGCAATGCCGGCCAGCACCTGGTTGGTAAACAGCTCCATCGTGCCGGCTCCTCAGTAACCCAGATAGGATTTGCGGATTTCTTCGTTGTTCGCGATGTCCTTGGCATTGCCCGACATCACGATACGGCCGGTCTCGATCACATAGGCCTGGTCGGCGAGCTCGAGTGCGAGCTGGGCGTTCTGCTCGACCACCAGGATCGACACCTTGTCCTCGCGGTTGATCTTGCCGAGGATGCCGAACAGGTCGCGCACGACCAGCGGCGCGAGGCCGAAGGACGGCTCGTCCAGCAGCATCAGCCGCGGCCGCAGCATCAGCGCGCGCGCGACCGCGAGCATCTGCTGCTCGCCGCCGGAGAGCGTGCCGGCCTGCTGGGTATGCCGCTGCTTGAGGACCGGGAAATGCGCGTACATGCGCTCGATGTCGGAAACGATGCCGGCATTGTCCTTGCGGGTGATGGCCCCGAGCTGGAGATTCTCCTCCACCGTCATGGTGGTGAAGGTGCCGCGGCCCTGCGGCACGTGGGCGATGCCGTAGCGCACGATGCTCTCGGTGGAGCGGTTGTTCAGCGGCTTGCCGTCGAACTCGATGCCGCCGGTGGAGCGCACCATGTTGCAGATCGCGCGCAGCGTCGTGGTCTTGCCGGCGCCGTTGGCGCCGAGCAGCGTCGTCAGCGAGCCCTCGTTGAGCGAGAAGGTGAGGCCATGGAGCGCCTGGACCTGGCCGTAATAGGCGCGCAGGTCCTTGACGTTGAGCAGCGTCGTCATTGGTCCTTGCTCCCGAGATAGGCCTTGATGACGTCGGGGTCGACCTGCACCTGGGCGGGCGTGCCTTCGGCGAGCTTCTTGCCGAAGTTCAGCGCGACGACGTGGTCGGCGATCGACATCACGAGGCCCATGTGGTGCTCGACCAGCAGCACGGTCATGCCGCGTTCGTCGCGGATGCGGCGGATGAGGTCGCCGAGGACGTGGACCTCCTCGTGGTTAAGGCCGCCGGCGGGTTCGTCGAGCAGCAGGATCTTCGGGTCCGCCGCGAGCGCCCGCGCCAATTCGACGCGCTTCTGCGTGCCGAACGGCAGGCCGGAGACGGTGGTGTGGGCGACGTCCTCGAGATCGAGATAGGCGAGGATCTCGTGCACCTTCTTGTTCACGCTGCTTTCGCTGCGGCGAATCCAGGCGAGGCGCAGCGAGTCGCTGATGATGTCGGAGGAGGTTCGGGCATGGGTGCCGACGCGGACATTGTCCATCACCGACAGGTTCGGGAACAACGCCACGTTCTGGAAGGTGCGGCCGATGCCGATCTCGGCGATCCGGTGCGGCTGACGCTTCAAGATGCTCGCGCCTTCCATCAGGATATCGCCCGACGACGGCTGGTAGAGGCGGGACAGGCAGTTGAACAGCGTTGTCTTGCCGGCGCCGTTGGGGCCGATCAATCCGAGGATCTGGCCCTTGAGCATGTCAAAGGACACGCCGTTGAGCGCGACGATGCCGCCGAACACGACGCTGACGTCGCGAACCGCGAGCAGAGGCGATGTCCCCTGCGCGAGCTGTGCCTGCGTCATCTCGTCTCGCCCACACTCGACAGTGGGCGAAGGGGCGATGCGAACCGCACCCTGACATGACAAAGGCTATCTGATCCCCTCGGCCACACGCGCAACTTTCCCTCCTGATTTCAGCTTTTTGCTGTCGTCTTTTTTGGATAGCGACATCAGACCCCCCAGTGTCGCTTCGATGTTCCTTACCATCGCAAGCAGACGCGGTCCAATGTCGTTGATCAATCGTTCTTCCGTGAAGCGGAATGCCGGCGCGCCACAATTGAATGCGTAAGGCCCGGTTCCGTCGTTGAGCTTGAGCGCGACGCCGGCGGCGCCGATGTCGTCGTGCCAGTCGCCGACCGAGATCGCGAAGCCGTGCTTGGCGACCATCTCGCCGGAACGCTCCAGCCCGTCGCGCATCTTCGGCCAGCGGCTGCCGTAATGTTCGCGCAGCACGCGCGACAGCTCGGTGCGCTCGTCCTCGCCCAGCGCCCAGAAATAGGCGCGACCCATCGCGGTGGTTGCAATCGGCACGCGCGAGCCGACGTCAAGTTGAACGCCGACGGTCTCGCTGCCGCGGCTCTGTCCGAAATAGATCATGCTGTGACGGTCGCGGCCGCCGATCGCGACGGCGCCACCGGTGGCGCGCATCATTTCCTCGCGGAACGGCTCGGACAAATGCCGAACGCCGAGATTGGCGAGCGCCGCGTAACCCAGCGCCATCGCGGCCGGCGCCAGCTGATATTTCTCGAAACGGGGAACCGGCGTCAGATAGCCGAGCTTCGTCAACGTGTAGGTCAGCCGCGAAACCGTCGGCTTCGGCAGGTTGGTGCGGGCAGCAATCTCCTGATTGCCAAGAAGTCCGTCGCTCGGTTGGAATGCGCGCAATACATCAAGCCCGCGGGAAAGCGCGACGACGAAATTCCGATCGGTCGCAGTCTTCTTTCCTGTACGCTTCATCCCTGATCTGCTCTTGCGCGGAGTCGTTGACAACGTCCGTGCTTCAAAATAACCCTGCCGTCAAGATGCGGAATTAAATTCCGCACCGCGAAATCGAACAAAAGTAAATCCCCACCAAGGAGGGAAACCGTGAGCGAAGTGGTCAAGCTTGAGCGTCATGATGAAGTCGGGATCGTCACGGTCAACAGCCCTCCGGTCAATGCGCTGAGTGCCGCAGTCCGCGGTGGTATTCTGGAATGCGTCAAGGCCGCGATCGCCGATTCCGCCATCAAGGGCATCGTGCTGACCTGCGCCGGCCGCACCTTCATCGCCGGTGCCGATATCACCGAGTTCGGCAAGCCGCCGAAGCCGCCCGCGCTCAACGACGTGCTGTCCGAGATCGAGAATTCGCCAAAACCCGTCGTTGCTGCGATCCATGGCAACGCGCTCGGCGGCGGCCTCGAAGTCGCGCTCGCCTGTCATTTTCGCGTCGCGGTCAAGGAAGCCAAGCTCGGCCTGCCCGAGGTGAAGCTCGGCCTCCTGCCGGGCGCCGGCGGCACCCAGCGCCTGCCGCGCGCGGTCGGTCCCGAGCTCGCGGTCAAGATGATCGTCGGCGGTGACCCGATCGGAGCAGCCGAAGCGCTGAAGAACGGCCTGATCGAGGAGATCGTGGAAGGTCCGGCCTCCGGCGGCGAAGCCTTTGTGCGCAAGCTGCTGGCCGAGAAGCGCCCGCTGCGCCGTCTGCGCGACGACGATTCCAAGATCGCGGCTGCGAAGGCCGACCGCTCGATCTTCACCAATGCGGTCGCGGCGATGACCAAGAAGTCGCGCGGCCTGGAGGCCCCGTTCGCGGCGGCCGACGCCGTCGGCTACGCCATCGACCTGCCGTTCGACGAAGGTCTAAAGAAGGAGCGCGAGGGTTTTCTCAAGCTCGTCGCCTCCGATCAGTCCAAGGCACAGCGCTATGCCTTCTTCGCCGAGCGCGAGGCCAACAAGATCGCGGGCGTGCCCGAAGGCACCAAGTCGCGTCCCGTTAACCGTGTTGCCATTCTCGGTGCCGGCACCATGGGCGGCGGCATCGCGATGTCGTTTGCAAACGCGGGCGTTCCCGTCACTTTGATCGAGACCGGTGAAGAGCAGCTCAAGCGCGGCATGGGCATCATGCAGAAGAACTGGGAAGCGACCGCGGCGCGCGGTGGCATCCCGGCGGATGCACCGGCCAAGCGCATGGCGCTGATCAATGGCGTCGTCGGGATCGAGAATGTCGGCGATGCCGATCTCGTCATCGAAGCCGTGTTCGAGACCATGGCGGTGAAGAAGGAAGTGTTCGGCAAGCTCGACCAGTATGCCAAGCCAGGCGCCGTGCTCGCCTCCAACACCTCGTACCTGAACATCGACGAGATCGCGAAGGCGACCAAGCGTCCGCAGGACGTGCTTGGTATGCACTTCTTCTCGCCGGCCAACGTCATGAAGCTCTGCGAGATCGTCCGGGCCGACAAGACCGCGCCGGACGCCCTTGTCACGGCTGTGACGATCGCGCGCAAGATTGCGAAGGTTCCGGCTGTGGTCGGCGTCTGCGACGGCTTTGTCGGCAATCGCATGCTCGCCCAGCGTGGCAAGCAGTCGGAGAAGCTCCTGTTCGAAGGCGCGCTGCCGCAGCAGGTCGACGCCGTCGTGACGAAGTTCGGCATGCCGATGGGACCGTTCGCGATGGGCGACCTCGCCGGCCTCGACATCGGCTGGCGCTCGCGCAAGGACCGCGGCATCAAGTCGGAGATCGCGGACGCGCTCTGCGAAGCCGGCCGCTTCGGCCAGAAGACCGGCAAGGGCTACTACAAGTACGAAGCCGGCTCGCGCGCGCCGATGCCCGATCCTGAGGTCGAGAAGCTTATCGACGAGACGCTGCTGCGTCTCGGCCGCAAGAAGCGCATCGTCAGCGACGACGAGATCCTCGAGCGCATGATGTATCCGATGATCAACGAGGGCGCGAAGATCCTCGAAGAGGGCATCGCGGCGCGTCCCTCCGACATCGACGTGGTCTGGCTCTATGGCTATGGCTGGCCGATCTACCGCGGCGGCCCGATGTTCTGGGCCGACACCGTCGGCCTCAAGCACATCGCCGATCGTCTGTCCTTCTACGCCAAGGAGACCAACGACCCGAGCCTCGAGCCCGCCCCGCTGCTGAAGAAGCTCGCGGCAGAGGGCAAGACGTTCGCGTCGCTGGCCGCGGAGTCGAAGGCAGCTTGATCGGGGCTTGCACTCTCGGCGTCATTCCGGGATGGCCCGCAGGGCCAGGCCCGGAATCCATTTCGCCTCTGAGTGCGCTGCCTAATGGATTCCGGGTTCGCGACTTCGTCGCGCCCCGGAATGACGGTTAGTGTGGTTTAAGGAAGCAATGACCCATCCCGGCGAACAGTTTTACCCCGAGGGCGTGCATTGGGACGACACCATCGTCCAGGGCACGCTGCCTGACCTGCTCACGACGGCCGCTGCAAACTACGGCCCACGCACCGCACTGGAATTTCGCGATCGTCCGATCAGCTATGCCGAGCTCGCCGCCATGGCCGAGCGCGCGGCGGCTGCGTTCCTGCGCGCCGGCTGCGGCAAGAACACGTCCGTCGCGCTGTTCCTCGGCAACACGCCGGACCATCCCGTCAATTTTTTCGGCGCGCTGAAGGCTGGCGCCCGCGTCGCGCATCTGTCGCCGCTCGATGGCGAGATCGCGCTGACGCACAAGGTGTCCGACTCCGGCTCGCGCCTGCTCGTCACCTCGAACCTCCAGGCGCTGTTGCCGACCGCACTGAAATTTCTGGAGAAGGGACTGATCGACCGCCTCGTCGTCTGCGAGGACGACAGCTGGGGCAAGATCGGCACGCCGCAGGCGGCAATTCCCGATGATCCGCGCATCATCACTTTCAAGGCCTTCGTCGAGGGCGCGATGTCCCCGGCGCAATGGCCCGCGGTCGCGGTCGATGACGTCGCGCTGCTGCAATATACCGGCGGCACCACCGGTCTACCCAAGGGCGCCATGCTCACGCACGGCAATCTCACCTCTGCGGTATCGATCTACGACGTCTGGGGCAAGCCGGCCCGCGCGGCCCGCGGCGACGTCGTCGAGCGTGTGATCTGCGTGCTGCCGCTGTTCCACATCTATGCGCTGACCGTCGTCCTGTTGTCGTCGCTCCGCCGCGGCAATCTGATCTCGCTGCACCAGCGTTTCGACGTCGAAGCCGTGATGCGCGACATCGAGGTCAAGCGCGCGACCTATTTCCCCGGCGTGCCGACGATGTGGATCGCGATCGCCGCACTCCCCAATCTCGACAAGCGCGACTTCTCCTCGCTCACCGCCATCGGCTCCGGCGGCGCGCCGCTGCCGGTCGAGGTCGCACGATTCTTCGAGAGCAAGGTCGGCAAGAAGCTCAGGAGCGGCTGGGGCATGACCGAAACCTGCTCGCCGGGCACCGGACATCCGCCTACGGGGCCCGACAAGCCCGGTTCGATCGGCCTGATGCTGCCCGGCATCGAGCTCGATGTCGTCTCGCTGGACGATCCGACGAAAGCGCTGCCGCCGGGCGAAGTCGGCGAGATCCGCATCAAGGGCCCGAACGTCACCAAGGGCTATTGGAATAAGCCGGCGGGATCCGCGGAGGCCTTCATCGACGGCCGCTTCCTCACCGGCGACATCGGCTATGTCGACACCGACGGCTATTTCTTCCTGGTCGACCGCAAGAAGGACATGATCATCTCAGGCGGTTTCAATGTCTATCCGCAGATGATCGAGCAGGCGATCTACACCGTTCCAGGCGTGCACGAGGTGATCGTGCTCGGCATTCCCGACCAATACAGGGGCGAAGCCGCCAAGGCCTTCATCAAGCTCAGGCCGGACGCAAAGCCGTTCTCGCTCGACGAGCTGCGTGCGCAGCTCGCCGGGAAGGTCGGCAAGCACGAAATGCCCGCGGCGGTCGAGTTCGTCGACGATCTGCCGCGCACGCCGGTCGGAAAGCTGTCGCGCCACGAGTTGCGCCAGCAACAGAAACCATCACAATCCACCCAAACAGGAGGTCGCTCTTGACCGACGCCGTCATCGTTTCCACCGCCCGTACGCCGATCGGCAAGGCCTATCGCGGCATGCTCAATGCCACCGAAGGCGCCACGCTGCTCGGCCACGCCATTGGTGAAGCTGTCGCGCGCGCAAAAGTCGATCCGAAGGAGATCGAGGACGTCGTGATGGGCGCGGCGCTCCAGCAGGGCTCGACCGGCGGCAACATCGCGCGCAAGGCGCTGCTTCGCGCCGGTCTCCCGGTCACCGTCGCCGGCACCACCATCGACCGCCAGTGCGCCTCCGGCCTGCAGGCGATCGCGCTGGCCGCACGCTCGGTGATCTTCGACGGCGTCGAGGTCGCGGTCGGCGGCGGCGGCGAGTCGATCAGCCTCGTGCAGAACGACAAGATGAACGGTTTCCACGCCCAGGACCCCGCGCTGCTCAAGATCAAGGGCGAGGTCTACATGCCCATGATCGACACCGCCGAGATCGTCGCCAAGCGCTACGGCATCTCGCGCGAACGGCAGGACGAATATTCGCTGGAGAGCCAGCGCCGCACCGCCGCCGCCCAGCAGGGCGGCAAGTTCAGGGACGAGATCGCGCCGATCACGACGCAGATGGCCGTCACCGACAAGGCGACCGGCACTGTCTCGATGAAGGAAGTGACGCTGTCGCAGGACGAAGGTCCGCGCCCCGAGACCACGCTCGAAGGCCTCGCCGGCCTCAAGCCCGTGCGCGGTGACGGTTTCTCCATCACCGCCGGCAATGCCAGCCAGCTCTCCGACGGCGCCAGCGCCTCGGTGATCATGAGCGACAAGGAAGCGGCCAAGCGCGGCCTCAACCCGCTCGGCATCTTCCGCGGCTTCGTCTCCGCCGGCTGTGAGCCCGACGAGATGGGCATCGGTCCTGTGTTCGCCGTGCCGCGCCTGCTCAAGCGTCATGGCCTCAAGGTCGACGACATCGGTCTCTGGGAGCTGAACGAAGCCTTCGCGGTGCAGGTTCTGTATTGCCGCGACAAGCTCGGCATCGACCCCGAGAAGATCAACGTCGATGGCGGCGCGATCGCAGTCGGCCATCCCTACGGCATGTCGGGAGCGCGCCTGACCGGCCACGCGCTGATCGAAGGCCGCCGCCGCAAGGCCAAGTACGCAGTCGTCACCATGTGCGTCGGCGGCGGCATGGGCGCGGCCGGGCTGTTTGAGATTTTGCAGTAATTCACAGGAGGATCCGATGGATCTCGCATTCACGAAAGAAGAGCAGGCGTTTCGCGAGGAAGTGCGGTCATTCTTCCGCGACAACGTGCCGCCGGATACGCGGCGCAAGCTGGTCGAGGGTCGTCATCTCACCAAGGACGAGATGGTGACGTGGTGGCGCATCCTCAACAAGAAGGGCTGGGGCGTCAGCCATTGGCCGAAGCAATACGGCGGCACGGGCTGGACCAGCGTGCAGCACTACATCTTCAATGAAGAGCTGCAGTCCTATCCGGCGCCGCAGCCGCTCGCCTTCGGCGTCAGCATGGTCGGTCCCGTCATCTACACCTTCGGCAACGAAGAGCAGAAGAAGAAGTATTTGCCGCGCATCGCCAATGTCGATGATTGGTGGTGCCAGGGCTTTTCGGAGCCGGGCTCCGGGTCCGATCTCGCTTCGCTCAAGACCAAAGCCGAGCGCAAGGGCGACAAGTGGATCATCAACGGCCAGAAGACCTGGACCACGCTGGCCCAGCACGCCGACATGATCTTCTGCCTCTGCCGCACCGACAACAATGCGAAGAAGCAGATGGGCATCTCCTTCATCGTGTTCCCGATGAAGTCGAAGGGCGTCACCGTGCGCCCGATCCAGACCATCGACGGCGGCCATGAGGTCAACGAGGTGTTCTTCGACGACGTCGAGGTGCCCGTCGAGAACCTGATCGGCGAAGAGAACAAGGGCTGGGATTACGCAAAATTCCTGCTCGGCAACGAGCGCACCGGCATCGCGCGCGTCGGCGTCTCCAAGGAGCGGCTGCGCCGCATCCGCGACCTCGCCGGCAAGGTCGAATCCGGCGGCAAGCCGATCATCCAGGACTCCGCCTTCCGCGAGAAGCTGGCGGCCTGCGAAATCGAGCTGAAGGCGCTCGAGCTGACGCAGCTGCGCGTCGTCGCCGACGAGGGCAAGCACGGCAAGGGCAAGCCCAATCCGGCGTCCTCGGTGCTGAAGATCAAGGGCTCCGAGATCCAGCAGACCACCACCGAGCTGCTCATGGAAGTGATCGGTCCGTTTGCCGCGCCCTACGATTTGCACGGCGACGACGGCTCCAACGAAGCCATGGACTGGACCGCTCAGATCGCGCCGAGCTACTTCAACAACCGCAAGGTCTCGATCTACGGCGGCTCCAACGAGATCCAGCGCAACATCATCGCCAAGGCGGTGCTGGGGCTTTGAGGCGACAATGACGCTGTCGTCCCCCGCGAAGGCGGGGGACCCAGTACGCCGCGGCGGTCGTGGGTACGGCAGGCGGTTGCGTTTACTGGATCCCCGCATTCGCGGGGATGACGTCTGAGGGTGAAGCGACGGCAGGGCAATTCCCGCCGATTTGGAGAGAAACATGGATTTTGACCTGACCGAGGAGCAGCGGCTCCTGAAGGACAGCATCGACGGCCTGCTGACCGACTCCTACGATTTCGAGCAGCGCAAGAAGTACATGAAGGAAAAGGGCGGCTGGAGCAAAGCCGTCTGGGGCAAGCTCGCCGAGCAGGGCCTGCTCGGCCTGCCTTTCGCGGAAGCCGATGGCGGCTTCGGCGGCGGCGGCGTCGAGACCATGATCGTGATGGAAGCGCTCGGCAAGGCGCTGGTGCTCGAGCCCTATCTGGCAACGGTCGTGATCGGCGGCGGCTTCCTGCGCCACGCCGGCACCGATGCGCAGAAGGCCGCGCATGTGCCTGGGATCGTCGACGGCAGCAAGACGCTGGCGTTTGCCCAGCTCGAGAAGAACTCGCGCTACGATCTGTTCGACGTCGCAACGACGGCGAAGAAGAAGGGCGACGGCTGGGTCATCGACGGCGAGAAGTTCGTCGTGCTCAACGGCGAAAACGCCGACACGCTGGTCGTCACCGCCCGCACCAAGGGCAACCGCCGCGACACGACCGGCATCGGCGTGTTCCTGGTCCCGGCGGACGCCAAGGGCGTCACCAGGAAGTCCTACCCGACCCAGGACGGCCTGCACGCCGCCGACATCACCTTTACGGGCGTCGAGGTCGGCGCGGATGCGGCGATCGGCAACCCCGAGGACTCGCTTGCGCTGATCGAACGCGTGGTGGACGAAGCCCGCGTCGCGCTCTGCGCCGAGGCGGTCGGCCTGATGGATGAGTCGCTCAAGACCACGGTCGAGTACATCAAGACGCGCAAGCAGTTTGGCGTCGCGATCGGCTCGTTCCAGTCGCTCCAGCACCGCGCCTCCGACATGTTCGTCGCGGCCGAGCAGGCCCGCTCGATGTCGATGTTCGCGACCATGGCTGGTGATTTCGAGAACGCCAAGGAACGCAGCAACGCCATCGCCGCGGCCAAGGCGCAGATCGGCAAGTCGCTGAAATTCGTCGGCCAGCAGTCGATCCAGCTCCATGGCGGCATCGGCATGACCATGGAGGCGAAGATCGGCCACTACTTCAAGCGCCTGACCATGATCGAGAACACTTTCGGCGACACCGACTACCACCAGCGCCGCGTCGCCGATGCGGGCGGGTTGATCTAGTCGCCACTGCCGTCATTGCGAGGAGCTCTTGCGACGAAGCAATCCAGACTTTCTCCGCGGAGAGATCCTGGATTGCTTCGCTGCGCTCGCAATGACGGAGGCCGTTGAAGCATCGGAGTAGAAAAATGAAAAACACCCCGTTCGATCTCACCGGAAAAGTCGCCGTCGTCACCGGCTCCAGCCGCGGCATCGGCCGCTCCTCGGCCGAGCTGCTTGCCAAGCTCGGCGCAAAAGTCGTGGTGTCGTCGCGCAAGGCCGACGCCTGCAAGGAAGTCGCCGATGGCATCAACGCCTCAGGCGGCGATGCCATCGTCATTCCCTGCAACATCGCGCGCAAGAACGAGGTCGAGGCGCTGATCTCGGGCGCGACGAAGCACTACGGCAAGATCGACATCCTCGTCTGCAACGCGGCCGTGAACCCGTATTACGGCCCGCTGCTCGACATCACGGATGAAGCCTTCGACAAGATCATGGGCTCGAACGTCAAGAGCAACATCTGGCTCTCCGCGCTCGCGATCCCTGAGATGGCCGAACGCGGCAAGGGCTCGGTCATCATCATCTCCTCGATCGGGGGCCTGCGCGGCTCCACCGTGATCGGCGCCTACGGTATTTCGAAAGCCGCGGACTTCGCGCTGTGCCGCTCGCTCGCCGGCGAATGGGGCCCGAAGGGCGTCCGCGTCAACTGCATCGCGCCTGGCCTCGTCAAGACCGATTTCGCCCGCGCGCTCTGGGAAGACGAAGCCAACCTCAAGCGCCGCACCGCCACCACGTCGCTCCGCCGCATCGGCGAGCCCGACGAAATCGCCGGCGCCGTCGCCTACCTTGCCTCCGACGCCTCGAGCTTCATGACCGGCCAGACCATCGTGATCGACGGCGGCGTCACCACGGCGGCGGTGTAGGGTTTCGCCGGGACGACGGAGAGATATTGACCTTGCCGCCCTAATCCGCTCCTTTTGGCGCGGACACAATGACCCGTCCTTAGGGAAAACGCCAAGGTAAGCCTCCATGTCTTTCGTCCTCGCCATCGACCAGGGCACGACCTCCTCGCGCGCGATCGTGTTTCGCGGCGATATTTCCATCGCAGCGAAAGCGCAGCAGGAGTTTCCGCAGCATTTTCCGGCCTCGGGCTGGGTCGAGCACGAGCCGGAGGACATCTGGACCTCGACCGTGATGGTCTGCCGCGAGGCGATCGAGCAGGCCGGCATCGGGCCCAAGGATATTGCCGCGATCGGCATCACCAACCAGCGCGAGACCACCGTGGTGTGGGACCGTGCCACCGGCCAGGCGGTGCACCGCGCCATCGTCTGGCAGGACCGCCGCACGGCCGACATCTGCGCCAAGCTCAAGGCCGACGGCCGCGAGCCGTTGATCTCGCAGAAGACCGGCCTGATCATCGATCCCTATTTCTCCGGCACCAAGGTCGCCTGGATCCTCGACCACGTCCCCGGCGCGCGTGCCCGCGCCGCCCGCGGCGAGCTGATGTTCGGCACCGTCGATTGCTATCTGCTCTGGCGCCTCACCGGCGGCAAGGTGCACGCCACCGACGCCACCAACGCCTCGCGCACGCTGCTGTTCAACATCCACACCGGCCAGTGGGACGACGAGCTGCTGGAGATCATCGGCGTGCCGCGCTCGATGCTCCCGGAGGTGAAGGATTCCTCCGCGCGCTTCGGCGAGAGCACGCCGGACCTGTTCGGCGGGCCGATTGCGATCTGCGGCATCGCCGGCGACCAGCAGGCCGCGACCATCGGCCAGGCCTGCTTCCGCCCGGGCATGATGAAGTCGACCTACGGCACCGGCTGCTTCGCGCTGCTCAACACCGGCACGACGCCCGTCGCCTCCAGGAACAAGCTGCTCACCACCATCGCCTACCAGCTCGACGGCAAGCGCACCTACGCGCTCGAGGGCTCGATCTTCGTCGCGGGCAGCGCGGTGCAATGGCTGCGCGACGGCCTCGGCATCATCAAGCACGCCGCCGAGACCGGACCGCTCGCCGATCAGTCTGATACCATGCAGAGCGTGTATCTCGTCCCGGCTTTCGTCGGCATGGGCGCGCCCTACTGGAATCCGCGCGTCCGCGGCGCGCTGTTCGGCCTCACCCGCAACACCGGACCTGCCGAGCTCGCGCATGCCGCGCTGGAGAGCGTCTGCTACCAGACCTTCGATCTCTGGGCCGCGATGCGCGCGGACTGGCCGAGCTCGGAGGTGGCCAGCGTCGTGCTCCGTGTCGATGGCGGCATGACCGCCTCCGACTGGACCATGCAGCGCCTCGCAGATCTGCTCGATGCGCCGGTCGATCGCCCCGTGATCCAGGAGACCACTGCGCTGGGTGCGGCCTATCTCGCCGGCCTCAATGCCGGCGTCTATCCCGAGCCGACCAAGTTCGCCGACAATTGGCGGCTCGAGCACCGATTCAAGCCGAACATGAGCGATGCCACCCGCGAGCGAAAGCTTGCCGGCTGGGCGCGCGCGGTGAAGGGCGTGCTGGCGAGCGACGAGGGGGAGGGGTGATCCTCCCCGACGGCTATTCCGACATCCCGGCCGGCAAGATTGCCGCCGTCGTCACCCATCTGGAGATGACGGCGCGCCCCGCGCGCCGCGACGATCCGCCCGGCGGTTGGTCGCTGCGCAAGGTCGATGCGCCCGCGCTGGCCTGGTACCGCGATCTCTACCGCCGCGTCGGCGAGGACTGGCTGTGGTCCTCGCGAGCGCAGATGAATGACGCCGAGCTCGCCGCGATCATCCATGCCGCAGGCATCGAGGTCTACGCGCTGGTCGTCGACGGCCGCGACGAAGGCATGCTGGAGCTGGACTTTCGTCAGCCCGGTCAATGCGAACTGGTCTATTTCGGTGTCACTTCGAGCTTGGTCGGCACCGGTGCCGCCCGCTTCCTGATGAACCGCGCCATGGAGCGTGCCTGGTCCGGCGATGTGCAGCGCGTCTGGGTGCACACCTGCACCTTCGATCACCCCTCGGCCGTGGCGTTCTACCAGCGCTCCGGCTTCATCCCGTTCCGCCGCCAGATCGAGATTGCGGATGATCCCCGGCTCGATGGCACGGTGTCGCGTGACGCGGCGAAGCACGTGCCGATCATAAAGTAAGACGCGGCCGCGCTTCTCACATCGTCTTCAGATATTCCACCAGCGCCCGCCGTTCGTCCGGCGTCAGAAGGCGTCCGATCACGCCGTCCTTGCCATTGCCAAACTCGTGCCCGGTGTTGAAGTTGCCCCGGATCCTTGTATCGAGCTCGAATCCGCCCTCCAATTTGTCAGTACGATATCCGACATTGACCGGATCATATTCGCGGTTGCCGAGGTAGAATTTGGTCGGCCGCTCGCTGACCGGCGACAGCAGGGCATAGAGGTTCGGCACCGAGCCGTTGTGCAGATAAGGCGGCGTTGCCCAGATGCCGTTGAGCGGACGCGCCTTGTAGGCCAGAGGCGCCTGGATGCCGTTCTCGCGGTAGCCGTTCAGCTCCTCGCGCTTCTCTGGCGGGACGGGAGGTGTCTGGCTGTCATACCAATGCTTGATGGTCTTCTCGGTGACCGCACCGAGCGCCGGGCCGAAATTGTCGGTGGCAATCTCGAGCTCCCTCGGAATGCTGACCCTGCGATCGAGCATGTCCTTTGCCTGCGCCGGGTCGGTGCCAACAAGCGTGATGGGGACGACGTTGAGGCGGAGATAACGCTCGCCCGGATAGTGCTCCGCCTTTTGACCTGCCGGCAGCGACCAGCGGTCGGACGTCCAGAATTCGGCACTGCTCACCGGCGCCAAATGGCATCCCTGGCAAAGCTCCTTGTAGAGGGCCGCTCCTTGCCCGGCGCGTGTCTTGTCGATGGGCGGAAGCTCGGCAGGCCATTGCGGCGACTTCAATCCGGTGAAGCCTGTGCTTGCATTCGGTTGCTTGCCGGCCAGCGATTTCTCGATCCTGTCCAGGTTCAAGAACTCGATGCCCGAGACGTAAAAGCCTCCGGTCGCGCTTGTCAGATTGAGCATCGCCGAGACGCCCATCGCCTCGCCGGCGTTCCGCACCATGGGCTGTTCGATCGATGAATTGTACTGGACCCAATCGAACCACGGGGCATCCCAGATGCGCGGGAAATGCACGGGCGCCGATGTGGCGGCATAATTGGCGGGAGTCTTGAGATCGACGGCGAAGACCTCGTTGCCGATGCGGTTCAGCGCGTCGAGCCTGCCGTATCCTTCGACCACGCTTTGCGGGCCAACCATGGTATCGAGATCGGAGAGCCCCTTGCCCTGCGCCAGCACCTTGTCGAGTTGCGCGAGCAGCTGGCTCTTCTCCACTTCGCTCGGGTTTTCTCCGATCACCCTTTCGGCGAAGCGGTCGAAGCGGTAGGGCACGAAGCGCGTGAACGCCAGCGACAGACCAAGCGCGGTGCGGAACTTGCCGAGATCGGTGATTGCAGGGCCGCCGTCGACCAGGAATTCCGTGCCCTGATAGGTGAAACGCCCGGTGTGGCATGCCGCGCAGGTCAGCCCGATCCGTGTCATGTCGTTGTACGGTGCCCGCGGATTCCTCCAAGGCTGCGCGGTGGCATCGACCATCGCTTTGCCGCGCGCCATGCCCACGGGCAATCCGAGCTTGGCATCGGCCGCATCAGGGATGAAGCCGAAACGGTCGAGATAGACAGGGTCGCTCAGCAGTCCCACCGACGTCAGCGACATCTCCGGCTGCTCGAGGGCCATGAACCATTCGTAGGGAATGTGGAAGGTCGCCGTACCCTGATCGGCATGGTGAACCCAGTCGCGCTGATCGGTCCAGTTCTGGTCGAGCCAGCGGGTCTTCTGCACGGCTGGATATTCCGGCAACTTCACCCTGATGCCGTCATAGACCTTGGCGACATAGGGATAGGCCACCAGGCCCGCGATCACGATAACAGCGGCAACGACAACCGAGAAGAGCAGGGACAGCGAGCCGACGATGGAATTCGGTTTCCACGCCATTGTATTCTCCAATCAATCATGAGGCTGTGTTCGCAAGGGACTCGGCAAATGATCGCAGCGCCGCGATGCCAGGCAGGAAGAAATATTCGCCGCCGCGCGTGCTCACGAACGCCGGCAGACCCTGCAATCGACGCCGCGGCGCGCCGGCACGCGGGATCGTGAAGCTTCCGCTGCCGTCATTGCCGCCGATCATGGGATCCTTGTCGTTGCCAAGGCCCGCGAAGTCGCCATCGTTGACCCAGACCTTCTGAACGAACTCGAATTGACGGGCGATGTCGGCATTCACCAGCAACATGATGGCGCCGCGCGCGGCGCCATCATCGGCCGCAGCATCCGCAGGCAGCCGCGAGCCATAGGGCAACCCCTGGCGCAACAGCCGATGCCGATGGACGGATGCGCCATTCGGACCCGATAATCCCGAGCGCGGATTGAGCCGGCGCACATGGGCCCCGATCGGGCAATTCGTCCCCCTGAGATCGTCGAGATACGTGAAGTCATTATTCCGACCGGAGTCGGCAGCAAGCGCCGGGTCGTCGCGCGCTGCGGCCAAAGCCAGCGGCGCGCCGCTTTGCCAGCGTCCCATCATCTTCGCCGCCAGCAGCGCGGCATCAGTCTCATCGCTGGCGGAGCGCCGCAAAAAATCCCTGAAGGCAAAGACATGCTGGTGCAGCTTGCGCAACACCACGAAGCTGCCGTTGCGGCTCAGGCTTGCCGGGCTCGGCAAGTCAGGGACGGCGCCGGTCTCATCGGGCTGTCCGAGCACGAACTCACCCGCCTTCAGGGCGCGCCAGCCGTCTGCATCAGGGACGCCCGCGCCGGGCAAGAGAGGGTCTCCACTGCCCTCGATCGCAGGTTGGGTAATCCCGTCACGGTAGCCGAAGTGCTCGATCGCGACGGGCTGGCCGTCCGGCCCGGGCAGCAATTGCGCATCGATGGCCGCCAGCGTGCTCAGGCCGTTGCCGCTGATATCAGACAGCAATGCTGCCGAAGCGGCATCGCGGTCGGCAGATGTCATCGCACTGATCACGACGAGCGCATGCACGCGCTTGTCGAACGGTGGGTCCCACCGCGCCGGAGCGCTGTCGCCGACATCGCCGAGCCGATCAGCGCGCGCCGCCATTCCCTGCTGGAATTCCTGTGGGAAGCTCGCAAGGCTCGGCTGCGGCGTACCGATCGCCGACAGCCCCTGCCACGAGAGGGCGACGTTGAAGCCCGGCGAGGGCGATGCGTCCAGACCCGCCACGGTCGTGCATCGCCCGGCGACATCACTGAACCATCGCCGGGCTCGCGCCGGGTCGCTCACATCAAGCAGATGATATCGCGCGAACGGGAAGCGATAGGGCCGCATCGCCATGCCCTGGATATCGTTCCGATCCAGCTCGCTGGCATCGGATGGGGCAGGCATTGTCCGTCAACCGATCTGGTCGAGGAATGTGTCGAACTTGCCCTTCCAATCCAGCGCCTTGTTGATGTCGGCGACGGTCGAGTTCGGATAGGCGCAATAATAGCCGGTGGTTTCGATGGCGCTGCCGAGAATGTAATCGCGCAGCTTTGGATAATCGCGCGCGCCCGGATAGCCTTCGCAATGGCCCCAGATCGCGTCGATCCCGTCGGGGGCGCGCTCGGCGAAATCGCGCATATAGTCTTCGACGTTGCCGTCGAAATTCGTCGCGAACAACAAGCGCGTGTCATTGTCGAAAATGACCCAGCGCACGATGTGGATGGTGCCGAGAGACGAGATCTTGCCGCCGTTTGCGGCGGTCAGCCCCTGGAGGGTCCTGCGTAACGCGTCGGCATGATCGGGAAGGATCTTGGTGATTGCGGTGATGGCGCTGATCTTACCCATGGTCAGTACAACGGACATGGCAATTCCTCCTGTTGACCGCCTGAGCCGTTGCGAACGGCTCAATTGCGGCGTGGCTGCATACGTCCCCCTGATTGCTTCGCGTAGGCATACTATCATGTTTGCAACTACAATGTGTGACGTGCTTCACGCATCGCCTGCGACATTCGAACCGCGGCGCGATGCGCGAAACGGTGAGGCATGTGCCATCATCAAATAGTGCAGCACTGCTTCCCCACCGTTGGCTCGCGATGACTGGGTGTAGTGCGCGCCGGCTGTCTCCACGCCGTCATTGCGAGGAGCTCTTGCGACGAAGCAATCCAGATTGCTTCCGCGGAAAGATGCTGGATTGCTTCCTCCTTCGCCAAGGTTTCGGCGGACAAGTCGCTGCGCTCGCAATGACGGAGCGCAGGGGCACCTACGTCGGCCTCAATAATTATACCGCACGCCGACGCTAAATCCCTGCGCGAGCAGGTTCGTCGTGTTCATCACCGGCAGCGGCCGGGTCGGGCCCGCCGGCGGTCCTGGCGGAATCAGGTTCGGATTGATGGTGGTATCGATCAGCCCGCCGGCGCGCTGCACGCCGGTCCAGTACAGCACGTCGTAGCCGACGGTCAGACGCCAGGCGGGCGCAATCTCATAGCCCGCCTTCAGCGACAGCTCCGGCACCGCGGCGAATTTGGTCTGCGAGAAATGGCCGCTGTTGCTGGCGAGCGCGAGGAAGCCGCCCGGCACCGTCGTGGTGACGGCGGCGATCGTCGAAATCGTCGAGCCCGCAACGTCGGCGGTGTTGAGGTTTGCGCCGAGTGCGACCTTGCCGCGCCACTCCAGCGACCACGGGCCATTGCGCCAGTCGCCGGCGAGGCCGAGGTCGAGGCCGTGGAAGTTGCTCGCCGCCTTGAAATTGTCTGTCGACGTGAAGTCGCCGAAGGCGAGGCTGGTCGAGGTGCCGGTGATCCACAGCGTGTCGGAGGCGCGTAAGTAGCGATAGCCGATCAGCGCACTGATGCGCTGCCCGTTCCAGGCGCCGAACTCCTGGCGATAGAGCGCGCCGGCGCCGAGCAGGTGCGATGTCTCGTTGGCGTTGACGCTGCCGGTGAAGACGCCTGGAAAACTTGCGATCAACGCGTCGGGAAGTCCCGTCAGCGCGTTGGTGAAAGGCTGCGTCAGGATCGGAGTGGCACCGGAATTGGCGGCAAAGCCGGTCGAAGCGTTCTCCAGCCCGAAGAACGATGCCTCGACGCCGCTTCTGCGCTGTGGGTCGAACCAGTATCCGGCGGTAATGCGTCCGCCCGAACGCCAGTCATTGTTGACGCTGGAATTGCCGAACAGCACGGTCGTGGTCGGCTGCCCGAGCACGCCGGCTGTGCCCAGCGGCGTGCCGACAGGCGCCGTCGTCACCAGCGCCGGCAGCTTGTCCCCGGTCACGCTCCAGGCGAGATAGTCGGCCTCGGCCCAGAACGGATTGAAATCGACCGCTTTCGGCGGCGCCTTGAGCGGCAGGTCGGCGGCGAATGCGCCGCTCCCCAGCACGATGGCCGCAAATGCCACGCCGACCGCTACCGCCCGTCGATTCATCTGCCGTCCCCAAGGTTCTGCGGACTGAACCATGCGCGATTCTGTTCGGCAAGGCGGAGTGGACAGGGCCACGAAGGAAACCTGCGGCTGTTGCCGCAAAGCCTCGTTGTCGAAGCGCCGCTAGCTATCGAAATTCACCGCCGTCGTATTCGCCCCGCAGACCAGCACCGCGATGCGCTCGCCCGGCGATGGTCGATAGCTGCCGGAGAGCAGCGCTGCAAACGCGGCCGCGCCGCCGGGCTCAGTGACGAGGCGCAAGGTCGACCACAGCGCGTTCTGCGCCTGCCGGATCGCATCGTCGCTGACGAGGACGACGCGCTCGACATACGCCCGTGCGATCGGGAACATCAACTCGCCGACGCGTCGCGGCGCGAGGCTGTCGGCGGCGAGGCCGCCCGCCGGCGCATCGACCGGGGCGCCTGCTGCGAACGCATCGTGCAGGGTCGGCGAGAGCTCCGGCTCGACGGCAATGATGCGCGTCCTGCCGGCGCTCCACGCCGCAATGCCGCCGATCAGGCCGCCGCCACCGACGGCCACCAGCAGCGTGTCGATATCAGGCGCGTCCTGCTCCAGCTCGAGGCCAACGCTGCCCTGGCCGAGCAGGGTTTCGGCCTGGTCGTAGGCGTGAACGGCAAGCGCGCCGGTCCGCGCCACATGCGCCTCGCTGGCCGCGAGCGCATCGGCATAGCGGTTGCCTGCGATCACGAGCTCGGCGCCATAGAACCTGATCCGTTCGGCCTTGGCCGGCGAGGTGATGTCAGGGACGAAAATCGTCGCGGGAATCCCGAGCTGCCGCGCCGCATAGGCGACGGCCGCGCCGTGATTGCCGCCGGATGCGGCGACGATTCCGGCTGGCGGCACCTGCCGCAGCAGCAGGTTGGCAAACGCGCCGCGCGCCTTGAACGATCCGGAATGCTGCAGCATTTCGAGCTTGAACGTGACGGGAGCTGCAGGCAGGCCGAAATCGGCGAGATTGGCCTGCAGCAGCGGTGTGCGGCGGATGTGCGGACGGATGACGGCCTCGGTCGCCGCGATCCGCTCGCGGGTGATGTCTGATGGTGCTGTCATGGCGGTGAATGCTAGCGTATCAGGGTGTTGACATCAATTAGGTATTTAGCAAAATGGCTAAATGAAGTTTGCAACCGCGATGCGCGCCTTGGCCAACGAGCGGCGCCTGCAGATCCTGGAATGGCTGCGGGATCCGCGGCGGCATTTTCGGGCGCAGGTCGACGGCGACTTGGTCGAGGACGGTGTCTGCGGCCTGCTGATCGCCGAGAAGCTCGGCGTCAGCGCACCGACCGTGAGCGAGCACATGCGTGTGCTGACATCGGCAAAACTGGTGCGTGCCAAGCGCATCAAGCAATGGACCATGTACAAGCGCGACGAGACGGCGATCGCGGCCTTGAAGCGCGCTATCCGGGACGGGCTGTGAGGCGAGTGGTCTCGTAGCCCGGATGGAGCGGAGCGCAATCCGGGACAGCGGACCCGGATTCCGCTCCGCTTCATGCGGGCTACATAATTTTCTCAAAACACCTCTTGCTTCCCGCGCGAAAGCGAAAACCCGTGCTGCATGGCATTGAAGCACGTCAGCCCGGTCTGTTCCGAGCGGCAGGTGAATCCTGCGCGCTGCCATATCTCGCCATAGGCGAGCACCGGCAGTGATGGGTCCACGACGGTGTCGCCGGCGCAAATGCGCGCGGAGCCGCCCCTGGCGTCACCCCTGGCGGTCATCGCGAAGGCGTGGCCATAGTCGAGCTCGCAGTCCGGCGGCCGTCGCGGCGGCGTGTCGATTGTCAGTATGTCGCAGCGAAGTGTGTCCTGGCCGTTGTCGGCGAAGACCTGGCAGGCGATGTTCTTCGACGGCATCTGGAAGCCAATCGGACGGTCCTGCGCGCGCGCGAGGGTTGCCGCGGCGAGCAGGGCGAGCACGGTGAATGATCGCAATAGCATGACAGGATTCCCGTTGGGTCGGCGTTGCATTGATTCCGCGTTGTTGCGCTGTGTGCAATGCTCTCCTTCCAAGATATTTGTTGCGCATCCCGCGCAATGACGATGAACTGATCGGCCCTGCCTTATCCCATGCCAGAGAAGAGCGAGAACCATGTTCCTGATTGGCCAATATGATTCCCCCTTCGTCCGCCGCGTCGCGATTGCGCTGCGGCTTTACGGGCTCGCATTCGAGCACAAGCCGTGGTCGACCTTCGGCGATGCCGACAAGATCGCGCCGTACAATCCGCTGCGCCGCGTGCCGACGCTGGTCCTCGACGATGACGAGGCTCTGATCGAGAGCACGATCATCCTGGATTATCTCGACGAGCGCGTCGGGCCTGACAAGGCGATGCTGCCGCGAAACGGCGTCGATCGGCGCAAGCACCTGCGCATCTGCGCGCTCGCGACCGGCCTCGGCGACAAGGCGGTCAGCCTGCTCTATGAGCGCGTGCTGCGGAAGGAGCAGCTCGCGCTATGGGTCGAACGCTGCCGGGCGCAGATCGGCGACGTGCTCAAAGTGCTGGAAGCCGAGCGCGCCAAGGTGACGACGCCGTACTGGCTGGGGACGCGCATCGGTCATGCCGATATTGCGGTGGCCTGCGTCGTCCGCTTTACCCGCGAGGCGCACCCCGACCTGTTCGATGCGGCGCGCTATCCGGCGCTCGCGGCCCATGCCGATCGCTGCGAGGCGCTGGCGCCGTTCAAGGAGATCGTGCAGCCGCTGGCGCCGCCGAAGGGGTAGGCCGGGCTGTCATTCCGGGGCGCGCCACTTGGCGCGAGCCCGGAATCCATCGCGCGACCGGTGACGTGGATAAATGGATTCCGGGCTCGCGCTTCGCGCGCCCCGGAATGACGATATCAGGCGAGACACCCGATTTTGCACTTATACAGGTGTTTTGCCCGACGGAGCAAGCATTTTTCGGTAATATCGAAAAAACACCGGGCGCTGCAACCCCATCCCTACTGTGCATGGGGTTGTTTTCGCCTCTTGCGTTCGGGAGCGCTTATCCCGCCCCCGCGCGCTTCTTCTGCCAGACCAGATGCACCGCACAGGCGCAGCCGGGCGGATGCGAGGCGAGGTCGTTCGACGTCTCGTCGTTCGCGGGGGTCGCCTTGAACGCCTTGTCGGCTCCCTGCTGCGACGGGATGTAGTTCAGCACCGGCGCGAGCCAGCGCTCGGTCTCCGCCACGCTCATGCCCTTGCGCGCGGCGTAGTCCTCGACCTGGTCGCGCTCGATCTTGCCGACGCCGAAATAATAGCTCTCGGGGCTGGCGAAGTAGAGCCCTGACACCGATGAGCCCGGCCACATCGCAAAGCTTTCGGTCAGCTTCACGCCGGCGGTCGCTTCCGCATCGAGCAGCTCGAACAGCGTGGCCTTCTCGGTGTGATCGGGCTGCGCGGGATAGCCGGGCGCGGGGCGGATGCCCTGATACTTTTCGAGGATCAGATCCTCGCTGGAGAGCGCCTCGTCGGGCGCATAGGCCCAGAACTCGCGGCGCACGCGGGCATGCATGGCTTCCGCGAAGGCTTCGGCCAGGCGATCGGCCAGCGCCTTGCACAGGATCGAGGAGTAGTCGTCGTTGGCCATCTTGAAGCGGTCGGCGACGGCATCCTCGCCGATGCCGGCGGTGACGACGAAGCCGCCGACATAGTCGGGCACGCCTGCGGGTGCGACGAAGTCTGAGAGCGCGGCGTTGAAACGGCCCTCGCGCTTCTCGAGCTGCTGGCGCAGCGTGTGCAGCGTCGCGATGCTCTTGGTCCTGGTATCGTCGGCATAGAGCACGATGTCATCGCCCTGCGCGTTCGCCGGCCAGAAGCCGACGGTGGCGCGGGCGCGGAACCATTTTTCCTTCACGATGGTGTCGAGCATCTTGCGCGCATCGTCATAGAGCGAGCGCGCGACCTCGCCGACCTTGTCGTCCTTGAGGATGGCAGGAAAGCGGCCGGCGAGCTCCCAGGTCTGGAAGAACGGCGTCCAGTCGATATAGGGCACGAGCTCGGCGAGATCGTAGTCGTCAAAACTCTTGATGCCGAGGAAGGTCGGCTTCACCGGCTTGCTCTTGGCAAAATCGACCGGCACGCGGTTCTTGCGGGCGTCAGCCAGCTTCAGGCGCTTCTTGTCGGCTTGCGCGCGCAGATGCGCCTCCGAGATCTTGGCGTATTCGGCGCGCACCTCGGCAGCATACGCCTCGCGCTTCTCAGGCGAGAGCAGCGAGGAGGCGACGCCGACGGCGCGGCTGGCGTCGTTGACGTGAACGACGGGACCGGCGCGATAGCTCGGGTCGATCTTCACGGCCGTGTGGACGCGGCTGGTCGTCGCGCCGCCGATCAAGAGCGGCAGCTTGAGGCCTTCGCGCTGCAGTTCGCCGGCGAAGAACGCCATCTCGTCGAGCGAGGGCGTGATCAGGCCCGAGAGACCGACGATGTCGGCCTTCTCCGCCTTCACGGTCTCGACGATCTTGGCGGCCGGCACCATCACGCCGAGGTCGATGACCTCGTAATTGTTGCACTGGAGCACGATGCCGACGATGTTCTTGCCGATGTCGTGGACGTCGCCCTTCACGGTCGCAAGCACGATCTTGCCGGCGGAGCTCGAGCCTTCGGTGCCAACGCCATTGGCGAGGTTGCGCGCCTTCTCCTCCTCCATGAACGGCATCAGCCAGGCCACCGCCTGCTTCATGACGCGCGCCGACTTCACCACCTGCGGCAGGAACATCTTGCCGTCGCCGAAGAGGTCGCCGACCACGTTCATGCCGGCCATCAGCGGCCCCTCGATCACGTCGAGCGGGCGCGAGGACTTCTTGCGGGCTTCCTCGGTGTCCTGCTCGATGAACTCGGTGATCCCGTGCACCAGCGAATGCGACAGCCGCTTCTCCACCGGCCATTCGCGCCAGGCGAGATCAGCTTCCTTGGCTTCGGTCTTCTTGCCGCGGAATTTCTCAGCGAGTGCCAGCAGGCGCTCGGAGGCTCCGGGGTCGCGGTTGAGGACGACGTCCTCGCAGGTCTGGCGCAGCTCGGGATCGATGTCGTCATAGACGATCATCTGCCCGGCATTGACGATGCCCATGTCCATGCCGGCCTTGATGGCGTGATACAGGAACACCGAGTGCATGGCCTCGCGCACCGGTTCGTTGCCGCGGAACGAGAACGACAGGTTCGACACGCCGCCGGAGATGTGCGCGCCCGGCAGGTTCTGGCGGATCCAGCGCGTCGCCTCGATGAAGTCGACGCCGTAATTGTTGTGCTCCTCGATACCGGTCGCAATCGCGAAGATATTCGGATCGAAGATGATGTCCTCGGGCGGGAAGCCGACGCGGTTGACCAGGATGTCGTAGGCGCGCTTGCAGATCTCGGTCTTGCGCGCGAACGTGTCGGCCTGGCCGACCTCGTCGAACGCCATCACGACCACGGCTGCGCCGTGGCGCCGCGCGATCTTGGCCTCGTGGATGAACTTGTCCTCGCCTTCCTTCATCGAGATCGAATTGACGACCGGCTTGCCCTGCACGCATTTCAGGCCGGCTTCGATCACCGAGAACTTTGACGAGTCGACCATGACAGGAACACGGGCGATGTCCGGCTCGGCGGCGACGAGGTTGAGGAAGGTCACCATCGCGGCTTCCGAATCCAGAAGCCCCTCATCCATGTTGACGTCGATGATCTGCGCGCCGTTCTCGACCTGGTCGCGTGCGACTTGAAGAGCGGCGGTGTAGTCGCCGTTCGTGATCAGCTTGCGGAAGCGGGCGGAACCCGTGACGTTGGTACGCTCGCCGACGTTCACGAACGGAATCGCATCCGTCAGCACAAAGGGCTCGAGGCCGGAGAGTCGCAGCTTCGGTGCGATCTCAGGCACGATGCGCGGCTTGTGCGGGGCGACAGCGGCGGCGATCGCCGCGATATGATCAGGCGTGGTGCCGCAGCAGCCGCCGACGATGTTGACGAGGCCGTCGCGGGCGAACTCGCCGACGAGACGGGCCATGTACTCCGGCGTCTCGTCATACTGGCCGAATTCGTTGGGCAGGCCGGCGTTCGGATAGGCGCAGACCAGCGTGTCCGCGACGCGACCGATATCGGCGATATGCGCGCGCAAATCCTCCGCGCCGAGCGCGCAGTTGAAACCGATGGTGACGGGCTTGGCGTGCTGCACCGAATTCCAGAACGCCTCCGGCATCTGGCCCGAGAGCAGGCGGCCGGACTTGTCGGTGATGGTGCCAGACACCATCACCGGCATGTCGATGCCGAGCTCTTCGGTGATCTCGGCGATCGCATAGAGCGCTGCCTTGGCGTTCAGCGTATCGAAGATGGTCTCGACCAGCAGCAGGTCGACGCCGCCATCGATCAGGCCGCGGATCTGCTCGCCATAGGATTTGCGCAGATCATCGAAGGTGACGGCGCGGTAGCCGGGATTGGCCACATCAGGCGAGATCGAGGCGGTGCGGTTGGTCGGACCAATCGCACCCGCAACGAAGCGCGGCTTGCCGTCTTCGGCGGCGACGCGCCGGGCGGCATTGCCGGCGAGGCGGGCGCCGTCGCGCGCCATCTCGTAGACGATGTCGGTGAGATCGTAGTCGGCCTGCGCGATCGAGGTGGTCGAGAAGGTATTGGTCGCGACGATGTCGGCGCCGGCACGCAAATAGGCCGCGTGGATGTCCTCGATTGCCTGCGGCTGGGTCAGGATCAACAGGTCATTGTTGCCGCGCAAATCGCGATGAAAGTTCTTGAAGCGCTCGCCGCGGAAGGCCGCCTCGTCGAACTGCAGGTTCTGGATCATCGTGCCCATGGCGCCGTCGAGCACGAGGATGCGCTCGCGCGCAGCGTGGATCAGGGCGGTTCGCTTGGGCGAGGGGGATACGGTCATGGTGTCTTAAGCCGCCTTCTGCGCGCTCTTGGCGCGGATGCCGAGCAAATGGCTGATCGCGAACACGAGATCGGCGCGGTTCATGGTGTAGAAATGGAAGGTATCGACGCCGTGCTTTGCCAGTTTCTGCACCTGGCCGGCCGCAACGGTCGCGGCGACCAGCTTGCGGGTTTCGGCGTCGTTATCGAGGCCTTCGAATTTCGCGGCGAACCAATCCGGCACGGTGGTGCCGGCCCGGGTGACGAAATTGCGCGCCTGCTTGAAATTGTGCATGGGCATGATGCCCGGCACGATCGGGATGTTGATGCCGCGCGCGCGGACGCGGTCGAGATAACGGAAGTAGAGGTCGTTATCGAAGAACACCTGGGTGATCGCGCGCGTCGCGCCGGCGTCGACCTTGGCCTTCAGCGTATCGATATCGGCGTCGAAGTCGCGCGCCTCAGGGTGCTTCTCGGGATAGGCCGAGACGGACACCTCGATATCCGCGTGCCGCTTCTTGATTCCGGCGACGAGGTCGGCAGAACTCTGGTAGCCGTCCGGATGGCTGGAGTAGGGCGTGCCGATGCCGCCGGCGGGATCGCCGCGCAAGGCCACGATGTGGCGGACACCGACCTCATGGTAGCGATCGACGATCTCGTCGATCTCGCCGCGCGAGGCGCCCACGCAGGTCAGGTGCGCGGCCGGCAGCAGTGCGGTCTCCTTGAGAATCCGGGAAATGGTCGAATGGGTGCGCTCGCGGGTCGAGCCGCCGGCGCCATAGGTCACCGAGACGAATTTCGGGTCGAGCGGGGCGAGGCGATTGATGGTCTCCCAGAGATTCCGCTCCATATCTTCCGTCTTGGGCGGAAAGAACTCGAACGAGATCGCAGGCCGCCTCAGGTGCCCGTCGCGGCCGTCGGTCTGGGTAGGCGTCGTCGTCTCGGTCATGGCACCACTCGCTCCAGGGGCTCACCAAAGGTCCGGCGGCCGGCGGTCTATCTTGGGAGGGCCTAAGATAGGGCAAAGGTGAATTACCTGACAGCCCATCGGAGATGGGAAGTGGCCCACTTTGCGTTAAAAATCCATCAATATTGCGGTGCGGAGGTCTCGGGTGGGAAAAGGTTTATAGCGAAACATTCTGAAATAATATCAATAATATAAAACGATTTTTCTGCCAACGAGATGCGTCTTTGCGCTGTGGGCAAGGTGAATCCTGCATCGCGAGTGACTGGATCGTCCCACCCTACGTGTTGCAGGGCACCCGGCCTCTCCGCCCGCACACGCCAGACCTGCGCTGTCGACCCATTGCCGCCGCGCCGCCCTCCACTACGTTAACCGGCCATGATCCCGCTCTCCGTCCTCGACCTCTCCGTCGTCACCACAGGCACCAAACCCGCCGCGGCGTTGTGCAACAGCATCGATTTGGCGCGCCATGTCGACGGGCTTGGCTATGTCCGCTACTGGCTCGCCGAGCACCACAACCTCGCCTCGGTGGCGAGCCCGGCGCCCGACGTGATGATCGGGCAGATCGCGGCGGTGACGAAGCATATCCGCGTCGGCTCCGGCGGTGTCATGCTGCCCAACCACGCGCCGCTGGTGGTAGCCGAGCGCTTCAAGATGCTTGAGGCGTTGTTTCCGGGCCGCATTGACCTTGGCCTTGGCCGTGCACCCGGCACCGACGGCGCCACGGCCTATGCGCTGCGCAGCCGGCTCGACCGTCGCGAGGGCGACGATTTTCTGGAGCGGCTGCACGAATTGATTTTGTGGGAGACCCGCGAATTCCCCGCAGGCCATCCCTATCACAACGTCGTCGCGATGCCCGATGACAGCCCGCTGCCGCCGATCTGGCTGCTGGGCTCCAGCGACTATTCCTCGGAGCTAGCAGCGCAAGTCGGCATGGGCTTCGCCTTTGCACATCACTTTGCGTCCCACGATGCGATCGATGCGATGGTGCATTATCGCAACCGATTCCAGCCGTCGGCCTGGCGCGCGACCCCGCATGCGATCCTCGCGGTCGCGGTCATCACGGCGGATACGGACGAGGAGGCCGAAAAGCTCGCCGCGTCATTCGATCTCAACCGTCTGCGCCGCGACCGCGGTCAATATCTGCCGCTGCCGAGCGTCGAGGAGGCGCTGGCCTATCCCTATACGGATTCCGAGCGCGTCTCGATTGCGCGCAACCGCTCGCGCCTGTTCGTCGGCAATCCGGCGACCGTGCAAAAGAAGCTGCAGCCGCTGATGGAGGCGAGCAGGCCGGACGAACTGATGGTGATCACCGCCGTCTACGACCACGAAGCGCGCAAGAAATCGTATTCGCTGCTGGCGGAGGCGTTTGGGCTGAAGAAGCAGGGAGCTTAGGTCGTCGTCCCGGACAAGCGCGCGCAGATCCGGACCCATACGCCGCAGCAATCGTTTTACGAAGAGTCGGAGTTGCCAGCCCGCCCGACAACCACTCCCTGTGGCTATGGGCCGCGGCTCCCGTGCGCAATTGCGCACCAGGCCGGGGCGACCAACTAATCCTGCGTCTCGCTGAACGTCGCCCGGAACGGATGTCCCGGATACACGCCGACGATGCGGAATTCGCGCGAGAAGAATTTCAACTCCTCGAGCGCAAACGCCAGGCCCTTGTCTTCGGGGTGGCCGTCGACGTCAGCGTAAAACTGCGTGGCGAAGAAATTGCCGTCGACCATGTAGCTCTCGAGCTTGGTCATGTTGACGCCGTTGGTGGCAAAACCGCCGAGTGCCTTGTAAAGAGCGGCCGGCAAGTTACGCACCCGGAAAACAAAAGTCGTGACCAGCGCTCCCGAGCCTTGCGCCGCCCATTTCGGCTCGCGCGCCAGCACCACGAAGCGCGTGGTGTTGTGAGCCTCGTCCTCGATGTCCTCGGCGAGGATGTCGAGGCCGTAGATCTGCGCCGCGAGGCGCGAGGCGATCGCAGCGACGGTCTTGTCCTTGCGCTCGGAGATGTCGCGGGCGCTGCCGGCGGTATCGGCGTGCACGATCCCCTTGATACCGAGCTTGCGGATGATGCGGCGGCACTGGCCGAGCGCATGCACATGGCTCTCGACCGACTTGATGTCGGAAATCTTGGTGCCCTTGATCGCCATCAGCTGATGGCGAACCGGCAAAAACCATTCGCCGATGATGAAGAGGCCGGAGGCCGGCAAGAGATGATGGATGTCGGCGACGCGCCCCGCCACCGAATTCTCGATCGGGATCATGCCGAGGTCGGCCTCTCCCGAGGAGATCGCCGACAGCGCGTCCTCGAAGGTGGCACAGGGCATCGGCTCGGCGTCGGGATAGGCCTCGACGATGGCGATGTGGGAATTGGCGCCAGGTTCGCCCTGGAATGCGATCTTCATCTTGCTCATGACGGGCCTTGTAGCAGCGGCTCAGGATTTGGAAAGGATGCCGCGGGCGGTCTCGAGATCCGCAGGCGTGTCGACACCCCGGGGGACGGTATCGACGATAGTGAAGTCAATCCGCATTCCGGCCTCCAGGGCTCGGAGCTGCTCGAGCTTTTCCTGCAATTCCAGCGGGGAGGGCGGCAGCGAAACGTAGCGCTCCAGCGCCGCGCGGCGATAGGCGTAGAGGCCGATATGATGGTAGCGCGGTCCGTCGCCGGTCGGCGCGGTCGCGCGGGTGAAATAAAGTGCGCGCATGCGCCTGCCGCCGAGCGAGGTTCCAATCGCCTTCACGACGCTTGGGGCGAGGTCCTCTTCCTCGGTGTGGATCTGCGAGGCCAGCGTGGCGATGTCCACGGCAGGGTCTTCCAGCGGCGGCAGCACTTCACGAATGTTGTCGACCGTAATCGTCGGGAAATCCCCCTGCAGATTGACCACGATCTCGGCTTGGCCGCCAGGATCGAGCTTCTGCATGGCCTCGTGGATGCGGTCGGAGCCGGAGGGGTGCGCGGGGCTGGTCATCACCGCCTCGCCGCCATGGGCGGTCACGACGGACGCGATCTCGTCCGTGTCGGTTGCCACTGCAACCCGGCCGATACCGGCGGCCACGGCGCGCCGCATCACATGCACGATCATTGGCAGGCCGGCGATATCGGCGAGCGGCTTGCCGGGCAGGCGGGTGGCGGCCATGCGGGCCGGGATCAGCACCAGGATGCGGGGATCGATCATCGGTTCAAAGGCTTGGGTTCAAGAGCTTGGAAACGGGACGTTTTCCGCACCGAGAAATGGGGTGGGGACGGGCGGGAAGCCGGGTCGCTTATACGGGTTGCCAGACCACGGGCAAACCGATATCTGAATGGCAAAACTCGGGGAAACAATAAGGAACGTTTGATTCTCCCGAGGCTCGTCCTGGCGGCCGCCCGGCCGCTAATTCCTTCTTGCGGTGCGGGGCCTAGCCGGAAATGGACTCTTTCGAACTCAATAAGATTCTCGGTGCTGTGCTCGGCACCTGTCTCATTCTGCTGGTGACGAGCTTCACCGCCCAGGCGCTGTTCTCGCCCAAGATGCCGGAAAAGCCGGGCTTCGAGATCGCCGTGAAGGAAGAAGCTGGTGACA
Source organism: Bradyrhizobium zhengyangense (assembly GCF_022012435.1). GTDB lineage: Bacteria > Pseudomonadota > Alphaproteobacteria > Rhizobiales > Xanthobacteraceae > Bradyrhizobium > Bradyrhizobium zhengyangense. Next base: position 220,291 of record NZ_JAKLUA010000005.1, on the reverse strand, counting down.
AGGGTGGCGCCGCCGCGGCCGCAGCCCCGTCCGAGCCGATCGAAAAGCTGCTCCAGACCGCCTCCGTCGAGAAGGGTGCTGCTGCCGCCAAGAAATGCGGCGCCTGCCACACCTTCGAGAAGGGGGGGCCGAACCGCGTCGGTCCGAACCTCTTTGGCATCGTTGACGATCACCGTGGCGAAGGCCGCAACGGCTTCAACTTCTCGGCCGCGATGAAGGCCAAGGGCGGCACCTGGACCATCGACGAGCTGAACAAGTTCATCGCCAACCCGAAGGGTGACATCCCCGGCACCGCGATGGGTTTTGCCGGTATCCCGAAGGACTCGGAGCGCGCCGACGTCATCGCCTATCTGAACAGCCTCTCCGACAGCCCGAAGCCGCTCCCGACCGCGGCGAAATAAGGCTCTTCGGTTTCAATTTGGAATGTGCGGCCAGGCCCCAAAGCCTGGCCGTTTCCATATCCGGGGCTCGCGGCGTTGTTATCGGGGCGTTTGGCCGCATCTGACGGGCCGTCCGGCCTTCCAAGATGAGGAAAAAGCAACATATTCCGTCGAAACCTCGCCTATATTGAGCACTTAAAGGGGTAACCTCCTTCAAGACTGGGATGTTGATTTGGCCATTACCCGACGCGATCTCCTGCTCACCGGCGCGGCCGTTGCCGCGCTTCCCGTCCTCGGCTCTGCGGCGGGTGTTCCCGTCGTCGGCACGGCAGAGGCGCAATCGGCCGGTGAACTCCCTTGGCGCCATGCGTTGTCGCTGTTCGGCGACATCAAATATCCCGCCGGCTTCAAGCGCTTCGACTATGTCAATCCGGACGCGCCCAAGGGCGGAGTCGCGCGGCTGATCTCGCTCGGGACTTTCGACAATTTCAACCTCGCGGTTGCCGGCATCAAGGGCTCGCTCGCGCCGGCCGCGGCGCTGATCTACGAAACCCTGATGACGCGCGCCCAGGACGAGGTCGCCACCGAATATGGCGAGCTCGCCGAATCCGCGCAGCATCCGGACGATTTCTCCTGGGTGACCTATCGCTTGCGGAAAGAGGCGCGCTGGCACGATGGCAAGCCGGTGACGCCGGAGGACGTGATCTTCTCGCTCGAGACGTTCAAGAAGCAGTCGCCGATGTACGCGTCCTACTACCGTCATGTGGTGAAGGCCGAGAAAGTCGGTGAAGGTGACGTCAAGTTCACCTTCGACGCGCCGGGCAACCGCGAATTGCCGACCATCGTGGGCGAGCTGACGGTGCTGCCGAAGCATTGGTGGGAAGGCACCGATGCGCAGGGGCGCAAGCGCGATGTCAGCGCGACCACGCTGGAGCCGCCGCTCGGCTCCGGCCCGTACAAGATCAAGGAATTCGTGGCCGGACGCTCGGTCAAGCTCGAACGCGTGAAGGATTATTGGGGCGCCAACGTCCCGAGCCAGATCGGTACCAACAATTTCGACGAGCTGCGTTTCGAGTTCTTCCGCGATAACCTCGTCGCGCTGGAAGCCTTCAAGGCCGATCAGGCCGACTGGATTGCCGAAAACTCGGCCAAGCAGTGGGCCAAGGCCTACGATTTCCCCGCCGTGGCCGAGAAGCGCGTGCTCAAGGAAGAATTCCCGATCAACGATTCCGGCCGCATGCAGGCCTTCGCCTTCAACATCCGCCGCGACCAGTTCAAGGACGCGCGGCTGCGCCGTGCCTTCAACTACGCCTTCGACTTCGAGGAGATGAACAAGCAGCTGTTCTACGGCCAGTACAAGCGCATCAACAGCTATTTCGAGGGGACCGACCTTGCGTCCTCCGGCCTGCCGCAGGGGCAGGAACTGGAGATCCTTCAAGCCGTGAAGGACAAGGTGCCGCCGGAGGTCTTCACCACGGCCTACCAGAATCCGGTCGGCGGCAACCCGGAAGCCGTGCGCGCCAATCTGCGCGAGGCAGCAAGGCTGCTCAAGGAAGCCGGCTTCGAGGTGAAGGACCACAAGCTGGTCGACAGCGCTGGAAAGCCGCTTTCGGTCGAGATCCTGGTGCAGGATCCGTCGTCGGAGCGCATCGCGCTGTTCTACAAGCCCTCGTTGGAGCGGATCGGCGTCAGCACCTCGATCCGCGTCGTCGACGATGCGCAATACCAGAACCGGCTGCGTAGCTTCGACTTCGATATGATCATCGATCAATGGGGCGAGTCGCTTTCGCCCGGCAACGAGCAGCGCGAGTTCTGGGGCTCACAGGCCGCCGACATGCCGGGTGCGCGCAACACCATCGGCATCAAGAATCCCGCGATCGATGCGTTGATCGAGAAGGTGATCTACGCCAAGGACCGTGCCCAGCTTGTCGCAGCGACCCACGCACTCGATCGCGTGCTGCTGTGGAATTTCTACCTGGTGCCGCAATTCACCTACGGCTTCACGCGCTACGCCCGCTGGGACCGCTTCAGCCATGCCGAGCCGCTGCCGAAATACGGCCGGTCCGGCCTGCCGACGCTGTGGTGGTATGACGCTGACAAGGCGGCGCGTATCGGAAAACGCTCTTGAGGAAACAATTGCGCATGGCGCAGCTTTCACGCCGGCATGTGCTGGTCCTCGGTGTCGGCGGCGCGCTCAGCGCTGCCGCACTCCGTGGCGCAGCGGCGTCCGAGGGGCCGGCCGAAGCCCACGGCATTTCGGCCTTCGGCGATCTCAAATATCCCGCCGACTTTCACCATTTCGGCTACGTCAATCCTGACGCGCCGAAGGGCGGTGCGTTTTCGCTGATCCCGTCGGTCCGGGCCTACAACCAGTCCTATTTCACGTTTTCTTCGCTCAACGCCTACATCATGAAGGGCGAGGGCGCGCAGGGCATGGACATGACTTTCGCGGCGCTGATGGCGCGCGCCAATGACGAGCCCGACGCGATGTATGGGCTGGCGGCGAAATCGGTGCGTATCTCGCCGGACAAGCTGGCCTACACCTTCACGATCAGGCCCGAGGCGCGTTTCCACGACGGCTCGAAGCTCACGGCGCATGACGTTGCCTTCTCGTTCAATGCGCTGAAGGACAAGGGGCATCCGCTGATCGTCGTACAGCTCCGCGATTTCGTGAAGGCCGAGGCGCTCGATGACGCTACGGTGGTCGTCACCTTTGCGCCGAACCGCGCCCGCGACGTGCCACTCTATGTCGCGAGCCTGCCGATCTTCTCGAAGGCGTACTATGCCACGCGCGCCTTCGATGAATCGACGCTCGACACGCCGCTGGGCTCCGGCCCCTACAAGGTCGGCAGGTTCGAGGTGAACCGCTACATCGAATACGACCGCGTCAAGGACTGGTGGGGCGCCGACCTGCCGGTCTGCCGCGGCAGCTACAATTTCGACACGGTGCGCTACGAATTCTACCGCGACCGCGACGTCGCCTTCGAGGGCTTCACCGGCAAGAACTACCTGTTCCGCGAGGAGCTCACCTCGCGCATCTGGGCCACGCGCTACGATTTCCCCGCGGTGAAGGACGGTCGCGTCAAGCAGGAGCAACTGCCGGACGAGACCCCGTCGGGCGCGCAGGGCTGGTTCATCAATCTGCGCCGCGACAAGTTCAGGGATCCGCGCGTGCGCGAGGCGCTGATCTGCGCCTTCGACTTCGAGTGGACCAACAAGTCGATCATGTACGGCGCCTATGCGCGCACGCAATCGCCGTTTCAGAACTCCGACATGATGGTATCGGGCCCGCCTTCGCCGGAAGAGCTCGCGCTGCTGGAGCCCTTCCGTGGCAAAGTGCCCGACGAAGTGTTCGGCCAGCCTTTCGTGCCGCCGGTGTCGGATGGGTCGGGACAGGACCGGGCCCTGCTGCGCAGGGCAGGCGAGTTGCTGAACGCGGCGGGCTACATCATCAAGGACCGCAAGCGGGTGCTGCCCAATGGCGAGCCCTTCACGATCGAGTTCCTGAACGACGAGCAGTCGATCCAGCCGCATCACGGGCCGTATTTGAAGAACCTCGCCACGCTCGGCATCGACGCTACGTTCCGCCTGGTGGATGCCGTGCAGTACCGCGCGCGGCTCGAGGATTTCGATTTCGACATGACGATCGAGCGCTTCTCGATGTCGGCGACGCCAGGCGATGCCATGCGGGCGTTCTTCTCCTCGCAGGCTGCCAAGACCAAAGGGTCGTACAATCTCGCCGGGATCTCCGATCCTGTCATCGACGCCCTCATCGACAAGATTATCGCGGCCCAGACCAGAGCGGAACTGACCACGGCGTGCCGGGCGTTCGACCGTGTGTTCCGCGCCGGGCGCTATTGGGTGCCGCAATGGTATGCGAATTTCCATCGCGTCGCCTATTGGGATCAGTTCAGCCATCCCGACAAGCCGCCGAAATATGCGCAAGGCGTCGGCGCGCCTGAGAACTGGTGGTACGATGCCGCCAAGGCCGCCAAGCTCGAGCAGGCGAAATAATCATGACCACCTATATCGCCCGCCGCATTCTGCTGATGATTCCGACGCTGCTCGGCATCCTCTTCATCTCCTTCGTGGTCGTGCAATTTGCGCCGGGCGGTCCGGTCGAGCGCGTGATCGCGCAGCTCTCGGGTGCCGACACCGGCGGGACCTCGCGCATCTCCGGCGGCGGCGATTTCGCGCAACGTGCGCCCGGTCAGGTGGGTGCGGGCGGCGACGCCATCAATTCGAAATATCGCGGCGCGCAGGGGCTGGACCCCGATTTCATCAAGAATCTCGAGAAGCAGTTCGGCTTCGACAAGCCGGCGCCGGAACGCTTCGCGCTGATGGTCTGGAATTTCGCCCGCTTCGACTTCGGCAGGAGCTATTTCCGCGATGTCAGCGTGATCCAACTCATCAAGGAGAAGCTGCCGGTCTCGATCTCGCTCGGTCTTTGGCTCACGCTGCTGACCTACATGATCTCGATTCCTCTCGGCATCCGCAAGGCCGTCAAGGACGGCTCGCGCTTCGATGTCTGGACATCGGGCGTGATCGTGCTCGGCTATGCGATCCCGGGATTCCTGTTTGCGATTCTCCTGATCATCCTGTTTGCCGGCGGCTCGTTCTTCAACTGGTTCCCCCTGCGCGGATTGACCTCCGACGGCTGGTCGAGCTTTCCGTGGTACTGGAAGATCATCGATTATTTCTGGCACCTGACGCTGCCGCTGATCGCGATGGCGCTCGGTGCCTTCGCGACCATGACGCTTCTCACCAAGAACTCCTTCCTGGACGAGATTCGCAAGCAATATGTCATGACGGCGCGGGCCAAGGGCTGCAGCGAGCGCCAGGTGCTCTATGGTCACATCTTCCGCAATGCCATGCTGATCGTCATCGCGGGCTTCCCCGGCGCGTTCATCAGCGCATTCTTCTCGGGAGCGCTGTTGATCGAGACCATCTTCTCGCTCGATGGGCTCGGTCTGCTCTCGTTCGAGAGCGTGCTCAACCGCGACTATCCGGTCGTGTTCGGGACGCTCTACATATTTTCGCTCATGGGGCTCGTGATCGGTCTGATCTCCGACTTGACCTACATGTGGATCGATCCACGGATCGATTTCGAGGCGCGGGAGGTCTGATGACGCTGACAGCCCCCACTCCGATCGAAACCACCGCAAAGTCGCCGCTCGGCGACGCCGTGCCGATCACGCGCAAGCCGTTCGTGCCGTCGCCGCTCAACAAGCGGCGCTGGCAGAACTTCAAGGCTAATCGCCGCGGTTACTGGTCGTTCTGGATCTTCATAGCCCTGTTCGTCGTCTCGCTGTTCGCCGAGCTTATCGCCAACGACCGGCCGTTCCTGATCAAGTTCGACGGCCATCTCTACTGGCCGGCCTTCGTGACCTATTCGGAAACGACATTCGGCGGCGATTTCGAGACCGCCGCCGATTATCGCGACCCGTATCTGCAGAAGCTCATCAAGGACAAGGGCGGCACCATCCTCTGGCCGCTGGTCCGCTATTCCTACGACACCCACAATCTTGATTTGCCGACGCCGGCGCCGTCGCCGCCGACATGGTTGCTGACGGAAGCGCAATGCAAGCCGGTGGTGGAGAAGAAGGGGCTGAAGAGCTGCCGCGACCTCGAATACAACTGGCTCGGTACCGACGATCAGGGCCGCGACGTCGTCGCCCGGCTGATTTACGGCTTCCGCATCTCCGTGCTGTTCGGCCTCGCACTCACGATCTGCTCGTCGGTCATCGGCATCATCGCCGGTGGCGTGCAGGGCTATTTTGGCGGGTGGACCGATCTCCTGTTCCAGCGTTTCATCGAGATCTGGAACTCGATCCCCTATCTCTATCTGCTGCTGATCATATCGGCCGTGCTTCCGCCAGGCTTCTTCATCCTGCTCGGCATCATGGTGCTGTTTCACTGGGTGTCGCTGGTGGGCCTCGTGCGCGCGGAATTCCTGCGCGGCCGCAATTTCGAGTACATCCAGGCGGCGCGGGCGCTCGGGGTCTCCAATGTCATGATCATGTTCCGTCACCTGTTGCCGAATGCGATGGTGGCGACCATGACCTTCCTGCCGTTCATCGTCTCGTCCTCGGTGATGACGCTGACCGCGCTCGATTTTCTCGGCTTCGGCTTGCCGCCCGGCTCGCCTTCGCTGGGTGAATTGCTGTCGCAGGCCAAGGCCAATGTGCAGGCGCCGTGGCTCGGCTTTGCCGGCTTCTTCTCGGTCGCGATCATGCTCTCGCTCCTGCTTTTCACGGGCGAAGCCGTGCGCGACGCCTTCGATCCGCGCAAGACGTTCAAGTGAGGGCGTGATGGACGCGATCAACCAGCCCCTGCTTGCCGTCCGTGACCTCTCGGTGGCTTTCCACCAGGGCGGCAACACGACGCTTGCGGTCGACAAGGTCTCGTTCCAGATCAAGCGCGGCGAATGCGTCGCGCTGGTCGGCGAATCCGGCTCCGGCAAGTCGGTCAGCGCGCTGTCGATCCTGAAGCTGCTGCCCTATCCGAGTGCCTCGCATCCCTCGGGCAGCATCCGCTTCAAGGGGCAGGAGCTGATCGACCGGAGCGAGCAGCAGATGCGGGAAATCCGCGGCAGCGACATCTCCATCATCTTCCAGGAGCCAATGACCTCGCTCAATCCGCTGCACACGATCGAGGCGCAGATCGGCGAGATCATCCAGCTGCACAATCCGACCAGCAATGCCCAGGCGCGCAAGCGGACGCTGGAGCTGCTGACGCAAGTCGGCATTCCCGAACCGGAGACGCGGCTGAAGAGCTATCCGCACCAGCTCTCCGGCGGACAGCGCCAGCGCGTGATGATTGCGATGGCGCTCGCCAACGAGCCGGATCTCTTGATCGCGGACGAACCGACCACGGCGCTCGACGTCACCGTGCAGGCACAGATCCTGGCGCTGCTCGCCGAGATCAGGTCAAGGCTCGGCATGAGCCTGCTCTTCATCACCCACGACCTCGGCATCGTGCGCCGCATCGCCGACACCGTCTGCGTCATGAAGGGTGGCGTGATCGTCGAGCAGGGGCCGGTCGAGCAGGTCTTCAAGACCCCGAAACATCCCTATACGCGCGATCTGCTCGCGGCCGAGCCGAAACCGGATCCGGCGCCGCCGCAGCCGAATGCGCCTGTCGTGATGGCGGCCGACGATCTGAAGGTCTGGTTTCCGATCAAGCGCGGTCTGATGCGCAAGACGGTCGGCCACATCAAGGCGGTCGACGGCGTCAGCGTCGCCGTGCGCAAAGGCGAGACGCTCGGCGTCGTCGGCGAGTCCGGCTCGGGCAAGACCACGCTGGGCCTCGCGCTGCTGCGGTTGATCTCGTCGAACGGTCGCATCGTCTTCTTAGGAAAGGACATCCAGGGCCTGCGCTTCAAGGAGATGCGCCCCATCAGGCGCGATATGCAGATCGTGTTCCAGGATCCGTTCGGCTCCCTCTCACCGCGCATGTCGGTTGCCGACATCATCGCGGAAGGCCTTTCCGTGCATCAGCCGAACCTGTCGCGCGAGGAGCGCGAGGCGCGCGTCGTCAAGGCGCTCGAGGATGTCGGGCTGAAGCCGGAGATCCGTGACCGCTATCCGCATGAATTCTCCGGCGGCCAGCGCCAGCGCATCTCGATCGCGCGCGCGGTCGTGCTGGAGCCCGACTTCGTCGTGCTGGACGAGCCGACCAGCGCGCTCGACATGCTGTTCCAGGCGCAGATGGTCGATCTCTTGCGCGAGCTCCAGCGCAAGCGCGATCTCACCTACATGTTCATCTCGCACGATTTGCGCGTCGTCGCCTCGCTTGCGAGCCATCTCATCGTGATGCGTGGCGGCAAGGTGGTGGAGGAAGGCCAGGCCGCGGAGCTGTTCAAGAACCCGAAGACGGATTACACGCGCGCGCTGTTCGCGGCAGCGTTCCGGCTGGAGACGGCGGGCAACGGCTCGGTCGCGACGTAGCTTTTCCTGGTCATTTCGCCGCGGGTACCGCTGGTACCGGCAAGATGATTTCGGACGCGATCTTCCAGTCTTTCCCGGCGCGAAGCCAATTGATGATCATGAGAAAGGGCCTCGCCGTTCCGTCCTGTCCCGCATAGGAGACGGTGATGTTCATCGGCACATAGGACTCGGCGACGTCGCGCGTCAGACCGACAACCCTGAGCTTTGAATAATCCGGCTCGATCACGACCGGACCCGAGCTGCCGATATCATGCAGTTTTTGATCGATCGCTTCGTTGCCCCAATAGCCGGCCCAGTTTCCTTCAGAAGGAATCGCGCTCTTGGCCACCAACAGGGTCGAAGGCGATTGCCAGAACATCCCATGCAAAGCCGTGAAATCGTGTTTGTTCGCCAGCTCCATCAGCCTGCCGAACTTCAATTTGATCGCGCCGAGGGTCGCCGCATCCAGCGGCGCGTTCCCGACGGCCGGAGCAGCTGCGACAGCTCCGGTGAAAAAAGCCGAGGCAGCGAGGGTGACAACCAATGTCTTATACATGCAGGAATGTCCCTTCCAGAGCCTGCGCGCTCCCGGCGCGAACACGCCGGGAGCGGCACCGTCACTTCGCGAGCGCGGCCTTTTCGATGACCTCGGCGACTTGCTTCGCATGAACGACGAGCGAGGCATGGCTGCCGGCGACTTCCGTCGTCTGAGCCTTGATCCTGGCAGCGAACGACTTCTGGGCCTCGGGCGCGAGGACCTTGTCCTTCGTGCTGATGACGTAGAAATTCGGCTTGTCGTGCCAGGCCGCAATGTCGACGGGGGCCTCGAACGCAACATGATTCAACGGAAGCTGAGTGTTGGCCAGGTGCGCCGCGATCTCAGGAGGAAGGTCAGCGGCGACGGCTGACGGAAACACCTTGGGGTCGATGTACAGATTGCCCTTCGCGTCGGGATGAATCGCATTGCCGCCTTCGGTCGGCGGACCGGCCTTGGCCAGCGATGCCAGGGATTCGCCGACGTCGGGCGCGAAGGCGGAAACATAGACCAGCGCCGAGACCTTGGGATCGTTGCCGGCTTGCGTGATCACCACGCCGCCCCAGGAGTGGCCGACCAGAACGGTCTTGCCGTCCTGCTTTGCGAGGGCCTGTTTGGTGGCGTCGACGTCGGCCGCGAGCGACGTCAGCGGATTTTCCACGAGCGTGACGTTGTAGCCTTTCTTCGAGAGAATATCGGCAACGGGCTGCCAGCTCGTCTGGTCCACGAATGCGCCGTGCACGAGCACGATGTTGTGGGCTGCGCCCTTGGGCGGCTCGGCGGAATAGGCGGAGCCGGCCAGCGCCGATCCGGCCAGAAGTATAGCGGCGGCTGAGAATAGAATGTTTCGCATTGATGGTTCCTGTGGGCATGTCGGACGAGCACGGTCCGGGGGAATGGGCAGGCGTTTCCATGGAGGTCGCGGTTCTTCCATCTGCCGTTGGCGAAATGGTTGCCGCACGTGACGGCGGCCCGCCGCAGCATCACCTAGTCCGCAGGCCTTTCGGACGATAGGGATCAATCGTCCGGATGTTGTGTCCGATCGTCCACGAGACTAACCTCGACGGCATGGACATCCTCGCCCAAGTGCTCGATCGCGTTCGCCTCGGTGGCACGCTGCTGTTTCACTTCGAGCTTGGCCATCCCTGGAATCTGGAGCTGCCGGCGCGTCCCTACGCGCTGTTTCACTATCTCAGCCGGGGCTCGGCGACGCTCGCGCTTGCGGACGGACAGGAAATCCAGATGACCGAGGGCGATTTCGTCGTGATCACGCGCGGCGATCCCCATGTGTTCTATTCGGATCGCCGCGCCAAGCCTTTGCGGATCATGGACATCGATCGAGCGTCGTCGCGGTTTGGTGTCATCAGTCACGGGGGCCGCGCAAAGCCGCTCTCGACCATGATTTGCGGCAATTTCACCGTGTCGCGGCCGATGTTTGGCAGCGTGCTCGAGTTGCTTCCGCCCGTCCTCCTGCTGAAGCCGGCAGCGGACGGTGGTTGGCTCGAAGCCATCCTGCGCCGCATGATCAGCGAGTCTGCCCTCGAACGTCCTGGGCAAGTTGTCGCGCTGTCGCGACTGACGGAAGTGCTCTTTGTCGAGGTGCTGCGAAGCTGGATCTCGTCTCTCAGTCCCGGACAAGGCGGCTGGCTCGGGGCCATCTCTGACCCGCATATCGGACCGGCGCTCAAGCTGATTCACGAAAATCCGGAGCGGCCCTGGACCCTGAACGACCTTGGCCGTCGCGTCGGGCTCGGCCGCTCGGCATTTTCGGCGCGCTTCACCAGGCTCGTCGGCCAGTCCATGCAACGTTATGTGATCGAACGCCGGATGTCGGAAGCGGCGTTCCTGCTCGAAACCAGCGATGAGTCCATCGCACGCATTGCGAGCCGGGTCGGCTATGAGACGGCGGCGGCGTTCTCTAGACTGTTTCACCGGCATCACGGAGCGTCGCCAGGCCGCTACCGGGCCTCTCGACGCACCGACGCAGGCCATGCGCAGTTGGACGGCTCGGAATTGCAGATATCCGATTGACCTTGAACAAGCGGCGTCGCCGGGTCTGCAAGTGGCCCGTTTGCGACATGCCAGTATTGGTAACAGGGAGCCCACAATGCTGAAGGCAAACACCGGCCAGTTTGGGTTCAGTGCGGACCACGATCCTCCGATGGTGGTTGCCTTGATGCCGTCCACACAGCGACACCGAACCGTGGCTGCTGGTGTCGTGGTCGTCATGCTTGCCGTTTCAGCTCTCGTCGCTCCTTTCGAGAATCGACAAATCGGTAGAATCGACAGCTTTCTTCCGGTAGTTCAGACGGTCACCAGCGCAGCTGACCTGCTGACGGCGACCCTCCTGTTCGCTCAATATTCGGTGCAGCCTCACCGGGCGTTGCTCGTCGTCGCGGGCGGATACATCTTCGCCGGCTCGTTTGCCTTTCTGCAAACTTTGAGCTTTCCGGGCAGTTACGCCCCGAACGGGCTCATCGGTGACGTCTACAACACGCCAGCGTGGTTCTTCGTACTTTGGTACACCACTTTTCCGCTGAGCATCCTTGCCTATGCGCTGCTCAAGGACAAAGGAGGAGGCTCGAGGCTCTCGACGAGGGCAAGCATCGCAACCACGCTGATCTCGGTGTTTGCGGCAATAGCCTTTTTGTCGTGGTTGGCCATCGGCGAAACCAGGCACTTGCCGAGCTTTTTCACGACAGGTCTGATGCTGCAGACCCCGCTCAGCAATCAATTCAATATCGGCCTGTCGCTGTTGGGTTGTCTCGTGCTGCTGGTGCTGTTCGTCCGTCGGCGCACGGTGCTGGATCTGTGGCTGATGGTCACGTTGTTTGCGGCGCTTCCCAACTTTCTGGTGGCGGCTTACGCGGGCTCTTCGCGATTTTCCGTCGGCTGGTACACCGCGCGCGGATTTGCCCTGATCGCAAGTTGCATGCTGTTGTCCGTGCTGGTGACAGAGATGATCGTGCTCTACTCGCGGCTGGCCAGCGCCCTGGTCATGCAACGGCGCGAACGCTCCAATCGCTTCGTGAGCATCGATGCGGCGACTGCGGCAATCGCTCACGAAATCGGATCTCCGCTGGGGGCAATCACCCTGAACGCAAACACCGCTCAGCAGATACTTGTCGCGCAGCCTCGTCGGCTCGACGAGATCAATGCCATTCTAAGGAATATCGAAGAAGACAGCCTCAGGGTAAGCGAGACAATCACCAGCGTTCGTGGACTGTTCAAGGGGGCGGTTGATGAACCGGCCACGATCAGCCTCGAGGGCGTCGCGCGCCAGGTGTTACGGTTGTTGCAGCACGAAATGCAGTTCAACGAAATTCTCGTTGCGACCGATTTTCGGGTCGAAGTGTCTCTGGTGCGTGCCGATCCGATGCAGTTGCAGCAGGTAATTCTGAACTTGTTCAAGAACGCCATCGAGGCGATGGCTTCCGCCGGCCCCAACGGCCGCAGATTGAGTATTGCCACGCGGCTCGACGAACGAAACTCGTTTGTCCTGCTGTCTGTGCAGGACACTGGCCGCGGAGTGCCGCCGCAGGATCATGACCGCATCTTTGATGCGTTCTTTACAACCAAGCCAGCGGGCATGGGATTGGGACTGGCGATATGCCGAACGATCATCGAAAGGTACGGCGGCCGTTTGGTTCTTGCCAAATCGAGCCCTCAGGGTTCGACGTTCGAGATCGCGTTGCCTCTTGAAAGCGATAGGAGAGGCCGTGCGTAGGACCTCCTCGCCTCAGGGTCGGGCGGCGTGGGGATCAAATGGATCATTGTGCGAGCGGTATGCCTCGCACCGTTCGTCGGGACAGCGGTAGCCGTTTGCCTTGAACCCCTTGCCATTCTGATTGAGCGCAGGAGGCCTTGTATGGCAGGCGTTACAGGGTAGGCCGGTCTGCAGGGCGTATGGCGGCGTGGCCTGGCTTGAGGTCGTGGCGGCCCAGGCGAGGACGGCCGATACCCCAACCGTGAGGAGAACGATTTTCATAAACGCTCTTTCCTTCGCGCGAAAGACAGCAATCACCGGTACAACGCCAGGTTCGTCTTGGCTGTTCCCTGACCGTCGCCCTCTGGTGGACCATTGCCAATATCGCCGGTGGCCGTCGACATCTTGTTTGCGCGACTGTCGTGCAAACTCGGTTTTTGCGTAGGTGGGTTATCGGGAGGGGACGGCAATGCAATAGTTCAGGATAAAATCCGCTGATTTAGAATCCCTGATGCCGGGGCAGCAATCGTGAAACCGGAGATCTTCGTCCGCTTTCATGCAGCTGGGATAAACGCCAGTCACGAGACAAACCCTTCCGGTGCTGCACTTATGCGTGCCCGACGCAGAAAAGCGGGCCTCCTCGCCCAGAGCCGAGGTCGCTACCAGGACGATAGCTGCGGTCAACAAGAGAGGTCGCGTGCGGCGTTCGTATCTGTACTTCGCTCGCCAGATCGATAGCCTCATTGTCACCCCGCCGTTTGTATGTTGGTCAGCCTTAACACAATTAGACTGGGCGGGAATGTCTCCTCGGCGCCCAGATCATTCACCGGCCGTGCGCCAGGTCGCTCATGGCCGTGGCGGACCCGCCAAGCGCTTCTCAGGGAAGACCGCTTATGACCCATAGCACTTTGGAACTGAAGCCACCCCGCCTGCGTATTAAGATTTGCGAGAACTCAAACCCTGCGGTTAGGACCCGTAACGACGAGGTTGTGTCATGCAGCGGCGCCGCCGATTCAAGCAAACCCGATCCCTTGAAGAACGCCTCACCCAAGAAGCCGAACGCCTCCGTGAAGAAGCCAAATCCCTTCCCCCAGGTCCTCAACGTGAGTACGCCCTCCGCAAAGCCAGACATGCAGAAACCGGCGTGCACATGAGCGAGTGGCTCAGATCGCCGAGGCTTGAGCTGCCAGAGTAGCGCACCGAATCTGCTAGTAACCAGTCGAGAATAGGAACATTGTTCTGGCATCACCGACCTGGGTCCTGCCCGTAGGCGTCGGTGGCAGAGAGAGAGACGCGCGCTCCCGCCTTTATAGGAGTGAGCTTTGAGTGCGTCGCAAAATCCGTTGTCACCGCAAGAGCCGCCAAGCCAGTGTCCCGTCTGCTATGCCATTCCGTGCCATTATCTAACGGTTCCGGATACGGCTGAAGGTCGCGTAGCAAACGTCTATCGCTGCAAAGAGTGCCATAACCTGATCTGGCAGGGCTAAGGCCGCCTTCGTCGAATCTCGCTGCATCGACCATCAGCTGGAGGGCGGTGTCCGAATTCGATAGCAACGAATACTGCCGAAGCGTATTGTTCTCACATCATCGGCCTAGGCCCTGCCAGTAGGCGTCGGTGGCTGAGAGAGACGAGCGCTCCCGCCTGCATTGGGAGCGCGCCATGGCCGTGTATTATTTTGACCTCCGCGACGAAGACGCTCTTCTTCTAGACGAAGAAGGCCTGGAATTCTCAAATCTACGGGACGTGCAAGAAGAAGCCGCCAAGTCCTTGGCCGACATGGCTCGCGACGCTGTGCATGGCGCCCGCCATTTTTCGACGCGATACATGGCGATAGAAGTGAGGGATGAAGAGGGGCCGGTCATGCAGGTCCGGGTTAATTTCGAGGTCACCCGGTGGCAATAGGCGACCTCCTCAAGTGGAACTCCTTCCGTACTGGCGTGGGGGCGTGTTCGCCAACGGAGCGCCAACCTGGAGCATGCCAATGATGAGCGCCATTGAGTGTCGGGTGGCCGCCGAAGCCTACAAGGCCGAAGCTAGCGTCGCTGGGACCGCCACCAAGAAGGTCACCATACTCACCAATATCGTGCATACGCTCGGCGGCTTAGCGAGCCAGTTAGAAATGCTCGATAACTACGAGCGGGAGCATGAGCGAAAGCACTAAGGGCTCTCAGTTGGCGGCCTCTTTCATCTGAAGAGGTCAGCTTGTGGATCAAAGCAGACGCGAGGTATTCTCGACGACGCGTGCTACAGCCGCTTGATCGCAACGACCTCGCTGCCGGCCGTCTTGATCCGCGCGACCGCCGGCTCGATCGGCTCGATCACCGTCGCCATGTGATACGCGTTGGCGTGAACCATCGTGCTGCCATCACGCACGATGGCGACATGGCCCTTCCAGAAGATCAGGTCGCCGCGTTGCAACTTGCTCTGCTCGTGCCGCTCCAGCGCGCGACCGAGGCCCGCCTGCTGCATGTCGCTGTCGCGCGGGCAGCCAATCCCGGCAGCCGTCAGCGAGGCCTGGACCAGACCGGAGCAATCGATGCCCAGGCTGCTCTTGCCGCCCCAGAGATAGGGCGTGCCGAGGAAGCGCTCGGCGACCGCGACGAAATCAGGCTCGCGATGGTCGAGCGGCGAAAGATGGGTCTTCGGCACGAATGTACCCTCGCGCGTGACGGCGAACATGCCATCCTCGCGCGCGATCGTGAGCTGCGATCCCAGCACCAGCGTATCATCAGGCGGCAGCTTGATCGACGCACCGGGAAAGGCGAGCGTCCGCAGTGCGGTCACCTTGTGCGTTGGCGCGGCTGCGGGCTTCATCAGCGCCGCATCCGGCAACCAGCCGACATAGCCGTCGCTGCCGAGCTGGCCCCAGGCCCAGCCCTCGCCGTTGCGATCGTAGACAGTGACGCGCTCGCCGCGCAGTGCTTCGGTCATCAGCATCGCGTTCGACGACGGCTGCTCGCGGACCGGCGCGATCGGCGCGATCACCTCGAACTCCTCGCCGGTGACGAAGCGATCGGCCTGCACCTTGCCTTCGAGATATTTCGCGGCGAGGTCGCTCCGCGCCGGTGTCAGCCTGAGATCATGCATAGCGCTCGCTCAGCACCTTGTAGATGGCGCGGGCGGCCTGGCACTCGCCGCCCTCGGGCCGCGCCGGCTTCGCCGACGGTGTCCAGCCATAGATATCCACGTGAAGCCAGCTCCTGGCCTGCTCGACGAAGCGTTGCAGGAACAGAGCGCAGGTGATCGAGCCGGCAAAGCCGCCCGACGGCGCGTTGGTGATGGTGGCGGTCTTGGAGTCCAGCCACGCATCGTAAGGCGGCCACAGCGGCATGCGCCACAAGGGATCGTTCTCCTGCGCCGCGCAGCGCGCGACGTCGGCGGCCAGCGTCTCATCATTGGTGTAAAAGGGCGGTAAATCCGGCCCCAGCGCAACGCGCGCAGCGCCCGTCAGCGTGCCCAAATCAATCAGCAGCTCGGGCTTCTCCTCGTCGGCCAGCGCCAGTGCGTCGGCGAGCACCAGCCGGCCTTCCGCGTCGGTATTGCCGATCTCGACGGTGATGCCCTTGCGGGAGGTGAAGATGTCGAGCGGACGGAAGGCATTGCCGGCGACGGCATTCTCCACCGCCGGGATCAACACGCGCAGCCGCACCTTCAGCTTCGCATCCATCACCATGCGCGCCAGCGCCAGCACATTGGCGGCGCCGCCCATGTCCTTCTTCATGATCAGCATGCCGCTCGACGGCTTCAAATCCAGCCCGCCAGTGTCGAAGCAGACGCCCTTGCCGACCAGCGTCACCTTGGGATGGGTGAGGTCGCCCCACCCGATATCGATCAGCCGCGGCGCGCGATCCGAGGCCATACCGACCGCGTGGATCAACGGGAAGCTCTTTTCCAGCTCCTCGCCGATGGTGCAGGCGTAGCTGGCGCCGTACTCGGCCGCGAGCGCTTGCGCGGCGGCGGCCAACTGCTCCGGCCCCATGTCGTTGGACGGCGTGTTGATGAGGTCGCGCGCCAGCATCGCAGCTTCCGCCATACGATCGATCTCGGCGACGTCGATGCCATCGGGCGGCACCAGGCGGGCGTCGGGTCTCTCGGCCTTGCGGTAGCGGGCGAAGCGATAGCACCCCAGCGCGAAGGCGAGCGCCGCCAGTCGTGCATCGTGCGGTGCATTGGCAAAGCGATAGGTGCCTGCCGGCAGCAGGCCTGGCAGGGCGCCGGGCCGGAACAGATCGCGCGATTTCGCGCCGTCGTCATCGAGGCCGAACAGCACCTGCGCAATCGCGCCGTCGGGCGCGGGCAGCGCGAGATAGCCGCCCGGCTTGGCGGCAAAGGCGCTCGCAACGGCGAACTGGCGCTGCGCCGGCGGTAGCGTCTCGCGCACGGCTTCCCAGCTCGATTTGGTGACGAAGGTGATTGGGGTGGCGGTCGAGGACGTCTCGAAGACGGAAGGCATTGGCGGGTCCGCAGGTCATTCGGTTGGAGGAGACTTCGCAGAGTTTTGCGGTGGCTGCAATCGGCTTTGCGGTCACCGTTCAGCGAGCCGCTACTCGCAGAGAAAGACCCATGCTAGGTTCCGGCAGTGGTCGCCAAGCAGGTCATCAGGGGCGCAGAGAACGCCCATGACCGACGACAATGCGTGCCGGGAGGAATTGCGATGGAATTTGTGTGGAGCGGGATCACATTCATTGGCCAGGCCATCGAGGCCGTCTTCGGCTATGTCGAGCATCACCATTGGGTCTTCGCATTCCTCGCCGGCGGCTACGTCTTCTATCTCCACGATCGCTCGGTCCACGCGCGATTCGACGCGCTCGACAAACGCATTGACGAGATCCGCAAGCGTCTCGCCATCGAATATTGATCGAGCTTCCCGAAACAATCCGCGGCCGGCGCTCGTATCTTGGTCGAGAACCGCGGTTCATGCGTGCGTTGCCGCAGGGCTTTACTAGCGTTTCGGTTGTGGCATTATTGACAAATACTTTTTAGGTTGTGTGATGCGTTTCTGCACGTACCGAGCGCAACAGCGCCGTTGAATTCCTGATGATACCGATCCGGGTTGTGACCTGACTGAGCTCTTCGTCGTAGGCATTTCTCTCAATCGTTTGGGCGACGCAGCATTCGCATTGAGCGGCGCAGTATGAATAGATCGTTTGTCATTGCGCAGATCTCCGACCTGCACCTGGACGGGTCAGGCCGGCTGCTTCCGACAATCGAGGCGCTCACCGCCGCCATGCGCGAGCGGATGGCGCGCTTTATGGATGTGCCTGATCGGGTCCTGCTGATCACGGGGGACATCGTGAATGATCCGACGCCGCGTTCGCTCGAGGAGGCGGTCGCTGTCATCGCGTCGTTCCGGCAGAGCGGCCTGTTCACCGACATCCAGGCCGTTGCCGGCAATCACGACGCCAAGCGTCCGAGTAAGCCGGGCGGCCGGCACGATGCCTACGACTATCTGCATCTGCCGCGAACCTCGAAGAGCGTCTATTACCGTCAGGCTGGTCTCGACCTGATGCTGCTCGATTCCAACAGCGCCAGCCTGACGGCGCTCGCGAGCGGCCATGTCGACGAGCAGGCCTATCATGCGATGGTCGCACGGTCTGCTAGGCTCAGCGTCGAGCTCGCGGGGACCGTCGGTTCAGCCGGGCGGGCGGATTATTCAGAGCCGACGGAGAACCTGGTCCGTGTGCTGGCGCTGCATCATCATCCGCTGCCGCAGGCGACCGGCGAAGGCAAACGGTTCCTCGGTGCCGCCGACGAGCCGCTGATGTATCTCGCAGCGCCCGCCACCTTTCTCGAAGCGGCGACCTCGCTCAATGTCACCATGGTGCTGCACGGGCACCGGCATGTCGAGGGGCTTACCCGCTATTCGATTCCCGATCCGCGTGCGACGCGAAGGGGCAGCGAGGATTTCTGGCGCACGATCTACGTGCTGTCCTGTCCGTCCTCGACCGGGCAGGGTGGCGACGATGCCGGCTTCAACATCATCCATTTCGGCGCGGCGCCCGCGGCGGACCGGCCCGACTACCTGATCTCGATCGCCCGCTATTCGCGGCCGCGCAACGATAGCGCCTTCAGCCCGCTCGATTCGAACATGCCGGATGGGCTCATCAGCCTTCCGGTCGGGCGAGATCTGTCCCGAGACCCCGCCATTCAGTCGGCGATCGAGATTGCCTCGTGGGCGTCGCTGGATTGGGATCAGGTTCTGCTGCTCGCACGCCGATTGCTGTCGCGCTCTGCCTTCTATGATGACGGAGGGCAGGGCTGGACGGATTGTCTCTATACCTACCTCGTGACGTCCCATGCCTTGGCCGACCTCGATCGCAAGCTCGACAGGTCTGTCCAGAGGCGCCATGTCGCGGCGCTGGCAGAAGCCAGAGCTTTGCTTCGCGAACTGATCGGATTATCCGCCGACATGCTCGACATCGACCCCGCCACGCTCGACGAGCTCCGGGCCGTCAGGCTGATCAATCGTGATGACCTCAAGCGCCGATGGCCGGCGCTGCCGCGCGAGGATGGCGACGTCGAGGAGAGGGCGCGGCAGCGGCTGCAAGTGCTGCGGAGCTTGAACGACCAGGTGAAGCTGCTCGGTCTCGATCTGGACCTCGGCGGTGAGGCGCCGCCGCAGGCCAGCATACCGCGTTAACCGGCCATTAGGGTTAACAGTCTATTGCTGGCGCGTTCGGCTCGATCAATCCGCTCGAGAGTCAAGGCGTCATGCGTCAACGGTTCCGTCCTGTCCGGCTTCTTGCGTCAGCCTCGCTGATCGCGCTGGTGGCCGCCAGCCTCGGCGGCTGCACGGCAATGTCCAAGCTTTCCGACGTCACCGGCTCGATCGGGCCGAAGGCGGAGGCTGCTGCGCCGGCCGATCCTGCGCGCGCCGTCGAGGTCTATGGCGAGCGCTATCGTGCCAATCCGAAGGATGCCGACACGGCGCTGGCCTATGGCCAGGCGCTGCGCGCCAACGGCCAGCACGCCCAGGCCGCGGCCGTGCTGGAACAGGCGACTCTCGCCAATCCCGGCAACAAGGCGCTGCTGGCGCAATACGGTCGCGCGCTCTCCGACGTCGGCAATTTCCAGCAGGCCTTCGACGTGCTGTCGAAGGCACATTCGCCCGACAATCCGGACTGGCGCCTGCTCTCGGTGCAGGGCACCTGCCTCGACCAGCTGGGCCGTCACGACGAGGCGCGCGCCTATTATGCGAGCGCGCTCAAAATCGCGCCTGACGATCCCGGCGTGCTCTCCAATCTCGGCCTGTCCTACATGCTGTCGCGCGATCTGCCCAAGGCGGAGGAGGCGCTGCGGCAGGCTTATGCCTCGCCGCGGGCGAGTTCGCGGGTGCGGCAGAATCTCGGCCTGGTGGTCGGCCTCCAGGGCCGCTTCGCGGAAGCCGAGACCATCGTGAAGGCGGACCTGCCGCCGGACCAGGCCGCGGCCAATGTCGCCTATCTGAAGGAGATGCTGAGGCGCAACGACAATCCGCGCGGCGCGCCGAAGCGGACGCCGGTCGCTTCCCTCAGCCAGCCCGGCTGATTCGCCGCCTTTGGCGCGATGATGTGAATTTCATCCGATAATTCAGACGTTTGCCGCAACCCGCATGCCACCGAGCCGGCGATTGGCCGGCTACTGTGCATGGGGTTGTTTTCGCAGTTTTGTTTCCGCGTCAGTGCAATTCGGAGATCTTGATGCCGGTCGGTCCGAGAATGACGACGAACAGCACCGGCAGGAAGAACAGGATCATCGGCACCGTCAGTTTCGGCGGCAGCGCGGCGGCCTTCTTCTCGGCTTCGTTCATGCGCATGTCGCGGTTTTCCTGCGCCATGACGCGCAGGGATTGCCCGAGCGGGGTGCCGTAGCGTTCCGCCTGCTGAAGCGCCAGACAGACCGACTTGACGCCTTCCAGCCCGGTGCGCTTGGCCAGGTTTTCGTAGGCGACCTTGCGGTCCTGCAAATAGGACAGCTCGGCCGTGGTCAGGGTGAACTCCTCGGACAGCGCGATCGACTGGCCCACGATTTCGGTGGCGACCTTGCGAAACGCCATTTCCACCGACATGCCGGATTCGATACAGATCAGCAGCAGGTCGAGCGCATCGGGAAAGGCGCGCTTGATCGAGAGCTGGCGCTTGGAGATCGCATTCTTCAGGAACAGCATTGGCGCCTGGAGGCCGAGATAGGCCGCGCCGACGCAGATGCCGATCTTGATCGGCATCGGGCGGTCCATATGGGCGATCAGGAAGACATAGACGATCGAGCCGACGAACAGCACGATAGGGGCGACCAGGCGGGCGAACAGGAACGTGACATAGGGCGCATGGCCGCGATAGCCGGCCATGATCAGCTTGTCGCGCGCGGCCTCCTGCGCCAGCCATTTGGTGAGATTGAAATCCTCGACCACCTTCGAGACGAGCTGCTTGGGGGTCTGGCGTAGCGAGACCTTCTCGCTCTTGTTGAGGCGTTCGCGCTCGCGCTGCCGGATGCGCTCGCGTTCGCTCGCCACCGCCTTCATGCGCTTGGCAAGGCCCTCGCCGGCGAACATCGGCATCACCAGCGTGTAAACGGTGGCGCTGGCAGCGATGGCTGCCAGGAGCATGGTCATGAAGTGGGCGTCATGCAGTTTCGTAACGAGGAACTCGACCATGCGGCACCGTTAGAAATCGAAGTTGATCATCTTCTTCATCACCATGATGCCGACAGACATCCAGACGACGCAGCCGACCAGCATGAGCTGGCCGGTGGGATGGGTCCACAGCAGGGAGATGTAACCGGGGGTCGTGAGGTAGACGAGGAACATCACGATCGGCGGCAGCGAGCCGATGATGCCGGCCGAGGCCTTGGCCTCCATCGACATCGCCTGGATCTTTTCCTTCATCTTCTTGCGGTCGCGCAGCACCTTGGAGAGGTTGCCCAGCGCTTCGGAGAGGTTGCCGCCCGACTTCTGCTGGATCGACACCACGATGCCGAAGAAGTTGGCCTCCGGCAGCGGCATGCGATCGTAGAGCCGCGAGCAGGCCTCGCCGAGCGGCATGCCGATCGCCTGTGTCTCGATGATGGCCAGGAACTCGCTGCGTAGCGGCTCCGGCGCGTCAGCCGCGACGACCTTGATGGACTCGAACAGCGGCAGTCCGGCCTTGATGCCGCGGACGATGACGTCGACGGCGTCGGGAAGCGCCGCCAGGAACTTGTTCTCGCGACGCTTCTTCAGGAAGCCCAGCGCCCAGCGCGGCAGGCCCAAGCCGCCGGCAAAGGCAAGTCCGGCCGCGCCGAGCAGGCCGCCGCCACCAAACAGCGCGCCGAAGAAAAACACACCCGCCACGACGCCGGATACGATCCAGAATTTCTGTGTGGTCCAGTCGAGCCCCGCCTGCGACAGGCGAATGTTGAGCGGGACGCTCTTCTCCTGCGCCCGCCTCGCCTCGAGGTCCTTGAGCGAGCTCTCGACCTGCTCGCGGCGTGAGCGCTGGCTCTTCTCCGCCTGCTTGGCAGCGGGCGCATCGGCGCGCGCGATCGAGGCGCGCCGACCTTCGGCCTTTCGCTCGCCAGACAGCAGCGGATAGAGGAAGACCCAGGCGATGCCGCCGACAGCGGCGGTGGCGAGGAAGGCGAGGGCGAGGACCTGAATGTTCATGGCTGCGCCGGCCTGCTCACGTGTTCGGTTTCTTTTCCGCGGCGTCGAGCGCAGCGGCAAGGCGTTTCTCTTCGCCGTAGTAGCGGGCGCGTTCCCAGAATTTCGGGCGACCAATGCCGGTCGAGCGATGCTGGCCAATGATCTTGCCGTTGGCGTCCTCGCCGATCAGGTCGTAGAGGAAGATGTCCTGGGTGATGATGGTGTCGCCTTCCATGCCCATCACCTCGGTGATGTGGGTGATGCGGCGCGAGCCGTCGCGCAGACGCGCGGCCTGGACGATGACGTCGATCGAGGCGCAGATCATCTCGCGGATCGTCCGCGACGGCAGCGAAAAGCCGCCCATCGTGATCATGGATTCGCAGCGTGACAGCGCTTCGCGGGGATTGTTGGCGTGCAGCGTTCCCATCGAGCCGTCGTGGCCGGTGTTCATGGCCTGGAGGAGGTCGAAGGCCTCCGGGCCGCGGACTTCGCCGACGATGATGCGTTCGGGCCGCATACGCAGGCAGTTTCGCACCAGCTCACGCATCGTGACCTGGCCTTCGCCCTCGATGTTGGGCGGGCGGGTTTCGAGCCGCACCACATGGGGCTGCTGCAGTTGCAGTTCGGCCGCGTCCTCGCAGGTGATGACGCGCTCGTCATGCTCGATGTAGTTGGTGAGACAGTTGAGCAGGGTGGTCTTGCCCGAGCCGGTACCGCCCGAGATCAGCACGTTGCAGCGGACGCGCCCGATGATCTGGAGGATCTCCGCGCCCTCAGGCGAGATCGCGCCGAATTTGACCAGCTGATCCAGCGTCAGCTTGTCCTTCTTGAACTTGCGGATGGTGAGCGCGGGGCCGTCGATTGCGAGCGGCGGCACGATGGCGTTGACGCGGGAGCCGTCGGCAAGGCGCGCGTCGCAGATCGGCGAGGATTCGTCGACGCGCCGGCCGACCTGGCTGACGATGCGTTGGCAGATGTTGAGGAGCTGCTGGTTGTCGCGGAAGCGGATACCGGTCCGCTGGATCTTGCCGCTGACTTCGATGAAGACCGTACCGGCGCCGTTCACCATGATGTCGGCGATGTCGTCGCGGGCGAGCAGCGGCTCGAGCGGGCCGTAGCCGAGCACGTCGTTGCAGATGTCGTCGAGCAGCTCTTCCTGTTCGGCGATCGACATCACGATGTTCTTGATCGCGATGATCTCGTTGACGATGTCGCGGATTTCCTCACGCGCCGATTCGGAATCGAGCTTGGCGAGCTGGGCGAGGTCGATGGCCTCGATCAGCGCGCCAAAGATGGTCGCCTTGACTTCGTAATAATTGTCCGAGCGGCGGGTTTCCATCACCGGCGGAGGCCGGGAGGGGGCGAGCGGCGGGGACGCGACCACCGGCGGGGGCGGCGCGCGCGACACCGTCGGCGCCGGAGCCGAGGCAGGCTCTGGCGACACGGCGCCGGGCTTGGGAGCCCGAAAGTCGGTGTCTGTTCCGCTACGCTTACCGAACACTTAACAACTCCATGCGGCGGCTTATCTTCCCCGCAACTTCTCAATCAGCGGTGAAAGCAAGGACGACTTTTGTTTCTTCGTCTCGCTCCGGCCGGTCAGGCGCTGGGCGATCTGGAGGAACATCTCGATAGACTTATGGTTCGCGGAGATTTCCGCGATCATCTGGCCGTTGTTGGCGGCTGCGCCGAAGATTTGCGGCTCGAACGGGATCGAGACGACCGGCTGGCTCTCGATCGCCTTGGCGAATTCGGTGGCGGCGATCTCCGGCCGCTTGGGAACGCCGACCTGGTTGAGGCAGTACAGCGGCGGGCGGTCGTTGGGACGGGCGGCCTTCAAGAGATCGAACAGGTTCTTGGTATTGCGCAGATTGGCGAGATCGGGCGCCGCCACGATCAGGATGTCATCGGCGCCGATGAGGGCGCGCTTGGTCCAGCCCGACCATTGATGCGGGATGTCCAGCACGATGCAGGGCATGGTCGAGCGCAGCGTGTCGAACACGGCGTCGAAAGCGTCGGTGCCGAAATCATAGACCCGGTCGAGCGTCGCCGGCGCCGCCAGCAGGCTGAGATGGTCCGTGCATTTCGACAGCAGGCGGTCGATGAAGGCGGTATCGACGCGATCCGGCGAGAACACGGCATCCGCGATGCCCTGCGGCGGATCCTGGTTATAGTCGAGCCCGGCTGTGCCGAAAGCAAGGTCGAGATCGGCGACCACGGCGTCCATCGCGAGGTCGCGAGCGATGGCCCAGGCGACGTTGTGGGAAATGGTGGAGGCGCCGACGCCGCCCTTGGCGCCGACCACGGCGATGATGCGGCCGACCGCCTTGGCTTCCGGCGCCGAGAACAGATTGCAGATCGAGCGCACGACGTCGATCGCGCCGACCGGCGCGAGCACGTAGTCGCTGACGCCGCGGCGCACCAGCTCGCGATAGAGCATGACGTCGTTGATGCGGCCGATGACGACGACGCGGGTACCGGCGTCGCAGACGGTGGCGAGCTGGTCCAGCCCGGCCAACAGATCGTTGCGGGCGTCGCTCTCGAGCACAATTACATTCGGCGTGGGTGCCGAGCGGTAAGCTTCGATTGCAGCCGCCATACCGCCCATCTGGATCTTCAGATGGGCCTTGCCGAGGCGGCGATCCTCGCCGGCCGATTGCACGGCTGCGGCGGTCTCGACGGTTTCGCAAAAGGCCTGGACCGAGACGCGCGGCGCAGGCGCAATATGCTCCTCGACCGGCGGTGGGATCTCCGGCTGCTCTTCCTGAGTCTGGCGCGCGTAGTTGATCATTTGCCGGTGTCGCTGAGTTTGGCCTTTTCGGCCTCGGGATAGGAGATCGCCGTCGGCGTGCCCTTGCGGTATTTCTCGAAGGCGGCAGTGCGTCGCGCGGTGTAAACAGGAGTTTCAGGCCGCGGCTGCTCGAGGTCCGACGGATTGTCGACCATGGCCGCCATGTTGCGCTGATAGGCGCAGCCGAAATTGTAATAGTCCTTGTTCTCGAACCAGCTCTTGTTCTTCATCGAGGGGCCGATGTCCTCTGGCCAAAGGCCACACGGGCCTGCGACCGCCGCAACCTTCGAATAAGTCAGTCGGATCGGCGGCAGGAAGCGCTTGTCTTCGGGCTGGTAGGGGCGGGCGATGATGCCGCGCGGGGGGACGCCCCCGGCCGCCAGCATCGCCTGAATCTCACGCATGGATTCTGCGACCGGGCGCGCATTGGGCGTTCCCGTGGGCACGTCGATATGAATGGCGCCGGTACCCTCGTGCATCCAGGTCGACGCCAGGCCCATCACGTCGGCGCGCTGGGCCGCGGTCAAGCCGCCGCGGGCGTGACCGACGAAAACGACGATCGAGCGGTTCTGCTCCTCGATCGCGATAGGGTGACGTTGCTTGTAGTCGTCGGGAATGGACGCCGTTGCCACCTCGTCATGCTGGCAGCCGCCGAGCGCAAGCGCGATACCGACGAGCACGCCGCCGAGGCCGGCGGTGCGGCGGCGGTTCTGGGGTCGTGTTGTGATCATGACTTAAGTCCCCGTTCCGCCTCAGTCGGTGATGAAGCCGTAAGTGCCGCGGTAGTTCTTGGCCGGCTCGGTCCGGCCCGGCACGCCATAGATGCGGTTGATATTGCCGATCAACTCGGCCTGCGGATCGGCTGGCGCCGAGAAACCGTCATCCGGCCGCGAGAGGTCTTTTGGCGACGTCGCGCGCACGATGTAGGGCGTCACGATCACGACCAGCTCGGTCGAGTTGTTGACGAAGTCGCGGCTGCGGAACAGCGTGCCGAGAATTGGCAGCTGCATCAAACCGGGCAATCCGCTGACCGCCTGCTTGGTCTGCTGCTGAATCAGGCCGGCCATCGCCATGGCGCCGCCGGAGGGAATTTCGAGCGAGGTCTCGGCGCGGCGGGTCCTGATCGAGGGGACGGTCACCGAGTTCACCGAGGTCGAGGTGACGGCCTGCGACAGCGTGATCGCGTTGTCGTTGGAGAGTTCCGACACCTCGGTCATCACCCGCAGGCTGATCTTGCCTTCGGTCAGCACCACGGGCGTGAAATTGAGCGAGATGCCGAACTTCTTGAAGCTGATCTGGGTGGTACAGACATGCGTGGTGGGATCGCAAGCATAGCCTGCCGGCACCGGGAATTCGCCGCCGGCGATGAACGTCGCGGACTCGCCGGAGATCGCGGTCAGGTTCGGCTCGGCCAGCGTACGGATCACGCCTGCGGTTTCCATCGCACGCAGGGTGGCCTGCACGGAGGGGCCTCCGCCGAACTTTGCGCTCAGGCTGTTGCCGTCCACGAGATTGTGGCCAAGCGCGGTGAACGGGTTCGAGTTGGTGAAGCTCACCACCGAGGTGCCGTAGTTGAGGTTCGCGGTGAGATCGATGCCGAGCTGCTTGACGATGGTTCGCGCGACTTCCGCAACGGTCACCTTCAGCATGACTTGGTCGCGGCCGCGGACAATGATTGAGTTCACCACCTTGTCGGCGCCCCCGGCAAGGCGCGCGGCGAGGTCGTTGGCCTGCTGTGCTTCGACCGGGTTGGCCGCGGAGCCGCTCAGGACCACGCCGTCGCCGAGGCCGTCGATCTGGATGTCGGAATTGGGCAGGATCTGCTTCAGCGCTGCGCGTACGCCGTTAAGGTCGCGCTTGACCGCGATGTCATAGGCGGCGATCTGCTGACCGGCGGAATCGAAGAACACGATGTTGGTCTGGCCGACCGTGGCGCCGATGATGTAGGCGCGCTGGGACGAGCGGACCACCGCATTGGCGATCTTGGGATCAGCGACGAGCACGTCCTTGATGTCGCGGGGCAGGTCGATCACGATCGACTTGCCGACGCCGAGCGAAAGGAAGCGCGCGTTCATCTGGTCATCGGCCGCAACCTGTGCCGCCGGACGGTAGTCCGCGGCGATCACGGGCGTCAGCGCGGGGTTGAGCGTCAGCGCGAGAGCGGCCGAGAACGACAGGGCGCGGACCATGGAGGTCCGCATCGTCGCCAGATTTGCCCTGCATTTCATATCGACTGTCCTCATCGTGCCTTCGCAGCCTGACTTTGAATGCCGTAGCGAATGATCGAAACGCCGTCGCGCTGCTGCGCGGATTCATCAAGCGTGATCTCGGTCGTCTTGACGTCGGCAATGCTGCGCAGCGCCAGCGACAGTGTCCCGGCCTGGCGTCCGGAGGACAGCACCTTGGTCTGCGCGGAATCGAGTTCCAGGGTCACGGTCTTGCCGACCACCGCGTTCTGGCCGTCTTTCTCCTTCGGCGCCTGGTCAATGGCCAGCACGCGGACATTGGTCAGGAGGATCTCGGACGTGACGATGTCCTGTCCGCCCGGGTCCGGGTTCTTGAGGCGGCGCGTGAGCAGCACGTCAACGCGATCGTTGGGCAGGATGAAGCCGCCGGCGCCGGTCTCCGGTGAGATTTCGGTCGAGATGGCGCGCATGCCGGTCGGCAGGATCGCAGCCATGAAGCCGGAACCATCGGCTTTGACCAGCTTCTGGTCGCGGATCGGTTCACCCTGGATGAAAGGGGCGCGCGCAATCGAACCAGTGACTTGGGTCGCGCCGTCGGGGCGCTCGTTGCGGCGAATGAAAGTGGCGCTGGCGGTCGCCGTCGGCCAAGTCTGCCACTGCACGTCGTCCGGCTTCAGGGTCTGTCCGAGGCCGATGTCGTTCTTGGCGACCAATACGTCGGTGGTGGGAAGCTGCGCGACCGGAGCCGCCGGAGGCGGGGCAGAGTCCGAGCCGCTCGCCAGGTACGCAGCGATGCCGCCGGCGCAGATGGCGACCGTCAGGACGACTATGCGTGCCCTATTCATACGCTTCACTTTCCACAAAACGCTGCGACGCTGCCGCCGCCGTAATCGGCAGTTGACCAGCTATTCGTCAAAGCATGGTTAATGAGGCGTATCTAAATCGCCTTAACGCCGGGTTATCGCGGCGTTCAGCGCAGTGCGAGGTGAGCGAGGTCGATCGCTCTCACCCATTCGGTCTCGGGGTAGACCAACAGCGCGCCAAGCGCGAGCGCGATGCCGTAGGGAATGCCGGTCTGCTTGTCGTGGAGCCGTGCGAGCCAGGCCTGGCCGGCAAGTCCGTAAGGGAGTGGCCATTGCCGGAACTGAAGCAGGAGCAGTGTCAGCGCCCCGCCGAACAGCGAGGCGTAGAGCAGGAAGTCCATCAATTGGGCGAAGCCGAACCACAGCGCCACGGCAGCTGCGACCTTGGCATCGCCCCCGCCCATCCAGCCCAACGCAAAGCAGGTAAACGCCACGACGAGGAGCAGCGCGCCGGCGCCGACATGGCTCAGCATCTCGTAAGGTGCCATGCCACCGGCGAAGGCGAGCATGAAGAAGCCCGCGACCAGCGTCAGCGACACCCGGTTCGAGATCGTCATCGTGAAAAGATCGCTGGCGGCCGCGAACGCCATCAGGGCCGGGAAGAGCAGGAGGCGCGCGAGGTCGAGTGTCATGGGCTGCGTCTGGAGGCCTGGGTCCTTCGCCGGATCGGGCGTCGGCGCATGCTAAAAGGCAGTGTTAAACAAACCGACAACAGGCGCGGAAGCCTCGGAACGACAACCGCGTGCCGGCGGTCTCACCATATGCTGGCGACGCGCATCGCCAGCATGACCGTGGCGAGCAGCAGTGCAAGGCAGACCCAATAGGCCGAGGCATCGCCGCGCGCCGTGCCCGTCTCGGTCGCCGCAATTGCGGCATCGGTTCTGTGTTTACGCAACGCCACTGGAACTCGCCGTGTCCTTAAAAAACAAAGGCCCCGGAAGACCGGGGCTTTTGCCGTCGTTCGTCGCTCGGCTTACTTCAGCGAGGTGCTGATCGAGCCGAACTTGGTGTTCAGCGTGCTGCCGAGGTTGTTGACGACGGTGATGATGGCCAGCGCGATGCCGGCGGCGATCAGACCGTATTCGATGGCGGTGGCGCCGGATTCATCCTTGGCGAAACGCGCAATCAGGTTCTTCATGAACTAAACTCCATCTGGTTGAGGTCGCCTCGTTCGGCGCTGTCTTGACGCACCGACCATGTGAGCCGAGCTCTTTCGGCGGGGTTAATTCAATCGCTCAAACCCGTCGCGTGCGCGATGCTTTTGGCCAGAGTGAATTTCACCTTAAGGCGCTCGCTGTAATTCGTTCCAGTTCCGAACGCGGCGTCAACTTCACCCTCCTTTAAATTTCGCGGCGTAGTCATAAGTGGATCAGCAGCCCGGAAGAGACGCGATGATGTCGAGCCTGCCCATGCAAGTCGCCTTGATGCTCGGCGAGACCATAGAGAAGGTGATCCCGGTCACCTTCATGCTCGCGGTGGTCTTCACGGTGCTCGAGCATTTCTGGGCGTGCAATCCCGGTCCGGCATGGTGGCGCAAGCGCGAGATCGTGACCGATATCTGCTACTGGTTCTTCGTTCCGGTGTTCGCCCGCACTATGCGGATTGGTCTCCTGATCGTCACCGCCGGCGTCGTCTTCAACATCCACGATGCGGACGAACTGATCGCCTTCTACGACAACGGCCACGGCCCGCTGTCGCAACTGCCGCTCTGGCTGCAGGGCGTGCTGTTCCTGGTCGCGTCCGACTTCATGCTGTACTGGCTGCACCGGCTGTTTCATGACGGTGGGTTCTGGAAATACCATGCGATCCACCACTCCTCGGAAGAAATCAGCTGGATTTCGGCGGCCCGCTTTCATCCGGTGAATCTGATGCTCGGAACGATCGGCGTCGACGTTGTGCTGCTGATGGCCGGCATATCGCCGAACGTGATGATCTGGGTCGGCCCGTTCACGACCTTCCACTCGGCCTTCGTGCACGCCAATCTGAACTGGACCTTCGGTCCGTTCCGATACGTGCTGGCGACGCCGGTGTTCCACCGCTGGCACCATACGGCGCTCGAAGAGGGCGGTGACACTAATTTTGCCGGCACCTTCCCGATCTGGGACGTGCTGTTCGGCACCTTCCGCATGCCGAAGGGCGAGCTCCCGCAGGATTATGGCAAGGACGAAGCGACCATGCCGAAGGAGATCGCCGGCCAGCTCGCCTATCCGTTCCGCCACTAGGCTGGCGATAAAACGCAAGTCCGTTAGAACAATAGTCGGCGAATTTGCGGAACGTTCACGAATTACAGGCAGGTTAACCGGGTCGGGCGCCGGCTCCGCTCTCTGATCGATTCTGCCGGTTTGTGACGTCCCGGGGTAAGAGTATGCGTAAAGAGTTTCTGCGCCGCCATGCGCGCGTCTGTTTCCTGGCTGCGGCTGCGATGCTGGCATCGCCGGCGATCGGCCTCGCCGAGCCCACCGTCGACACCATCGCCGTCAATGTCGACCAGGCCAAGCTGGTGCGCTTGCCCGGCAAGGTCGCCACGATCGTGGTCGGCAATCCCCTGATCGCCGACGTGACGCTGCAGGCTGGCGGGATGATCGTGGTAACCGGTAAGGGTTACGGCGCCACCAACTTCATCGCCCTCGATCGCGGCGGCGAGATCTTGGTCGACCGGCAGATCCAGGTCGAAGGCCCGAGCGACCGGCTCGTCACCGTCTATCGCGGGATCGAGCGGGAGTCCTATAGCTGCATGCCGCTCTGCCAGCGCCGCGTCACGCTCGGCGACAGCGACCAATACTTCAACACCACGATGAACCAGGCCGGCACGCTGAGCAGCAATGCCAGCGGAAACGCCAGCGCGGCTGCGGCTGCCAAGACAAATTAACAAGACGACCTAATACGGCGACTGACACCACGGACGGGACCATCCGGTCCCGCCCGCCGTCGTCGGCGACGTACTTTCTGCTTTCCCCCTCTCCGCGCTCCCGGCGTGGTTAACCAGATGTTAACGACCCGGTCCCGTTCGGCTCGAATATCAGAAACATTTAGACAATCAGCTTCCGATATTGATCGAAGCGGTTGATCGCTGCCGCCGGGGAATTCAACGCGATGCCATCGCCCGTAGCTTCGAGATTCGCGTTCCGGACTGCACTGCGACGGTTTCGCGGCAACCGCGGTGGATCGGCGGCGGTCGAGTTCGCGCTGATCGCACCGATCTTCTTCGGGCTGCTGTTTGCCATCATCGAGGCGGCGCTGGTGTTCTTCTCGAGCCAAGTGCTCGAGACCATCACGCAGAATTCCGCGCGCGTGGTGCTGACCGGTCAGGCGCAGTCGGGTTCGGTGGCGCCTGCGCGGTGAGCGGCGTCGCTTCGCCTTGCACGCAGGCGACGTTCAAGACCTACGTCTGCAGCCAGATCCCGGCGCTGTTCGACTGCAACAGCCTGTATGTCGACGTCACGAGCTCCTCGTCCTTCTCGGCGGTAACGCTGCCGACGCATCTCGATGCGGCGTGCAATTTCGACACCAACATGAGCTACAGCGCCGGCAACGCCGGCGATATCGTGGTGGTCCGGCTGTTCTATCAGTGGCCGCTGTTCGTGACCGGGCTCAGCTACAACATCGGCTGCGGCGGCACGAAGAAGCGGCTGCTCGTGGCAACCGCCGCGTTCAAGAACGAGCCTTACTAGGACAACGGATCGGGCAGGGCGATGCGGGCGATTGCAGGATTCTGGCGGACGGCCCGCTTCTCCGCGTACGAATTCCTGGTCGACGGCAGAGGTCTTGCCGCGACCGAATTCGCGGTGATCGTTCCGCTGATGCTGGTAATGCTCTTCGGTACCGTCGAATTCTCGTCAGCCATAGCGATCGATCGCAAGGTGACGCTGATGGCGCGGACGCTGTCGGACCTCACCTCGCAGTCGACGACTGTCGCCGACACCGACATGACCAATTTCTTCGCGGCCTCGACCGCTATCATGACGCCTTATGACGCGACTCCCGTGTCCGCGACGATCACCGAACTGTACGTGGATTCGACGCAGACGGCGCATGTGCAGTGGAGCAAGGGGTCGGCTCCGCGGGCGCAGAGATTCACCGTCTCGATTCCCACGACACTCGCGATCGCCGGCACCTATCTGATCTTCGGCGAGGTCAGCTACACCTACACGCCGTCGGTCGGCTACGTGCTCAAGAATTTGATCACCCTGAGCGACGTCGCCTACACGCGCCCGCGGCGGTCCGCCTGCGTCTATTACAGCCCGGACACGTCCTGCACGACCTATTGAGCTCATCTGTTCTTCGGGCATGAAAAAAGGCCGTGCAGTCCGCACGGCCTTTTCCGTTGTTTGCTTGCGTTCAAGCTGATCCGGTAGCGCGCCCCTCAGGGCACGCGTTGGATGTCAGCCTGCATCGCGGAGATTGTCGGCAGCCGACTTGCCGGACCGGCGATCGGCGACGATCTCGTAGGAGACCTTCTGGCCTTCGCGCAGCGAGCCGAGGCCGGCACGCTCGACGGCGCTGATGTGAACGAACACGTCCTTGCCGCCGTCGTCGGGCTGGATGAAGCCATAGCCCTTGGTCGCGTTAAACCACTTCACGGTTCCCATGCTCACGGGGGTAGTCCCTTCTCAGATACACAATGGTCGAGCCCGCTCACGCAGGCAGGTTAGATCGAATTTTTGGAAGGGTCGTCAGCGTGTCTGAACCGGCTGTACCGGTGGATGCTAATGTCGTCCGGCCGAAAATCGATTAATTCATTTTATTGGAATCAAGGCCTCAAAACAATCCGGACGTGCACGATTTTTTGATCCGCCGTGATGTCCACGGCGGATCAGCATACAGGTCAGCATTTTAATTCCGCGCCCAGGCGGGCGAGGCCGATCAGCGGCGGCGGAACTGGCCGCCGCGCTGGGGGCCGCCGCGCGGCGGTCCACCGGCGGTTGCCGGCCGTTCGTCCTTGTGGCGGAAAATCAGCCGGCCCTTTTCGAGGTCGTAGGGCGACATTTCCACCGTCACGCGGTCGCCCGCCAGCGTCTTGATGCGGTTCTTCTTCATCTTGCCGGCAGTGTAGGCGACGATCTCGTGCCCGGCGTCGAGCTGCACGCGGTAGCGCGCGTCGGGGAGGATTTCGGTGACCAGTCCTTCGAACTGGATCAGCTCTTCCTTAGCCATGAATTTCTCCAGGTCGTGGACGGCTAGTGCGAATGGGGTTTGCGGTTCGGGTGGCCGTTCGGCCGACTCTCACGGCGCAAAAAGGCCACGCCTTGTATCCCATCGGACGCTCCCGCGCTATGCGCGGAACGCTGTTCCGGGCGTTCGTTTGGCGAAGAATGCACCTTACCACCGGAGCGGCGACGGCGGGACCCCTTCGAGCCGTTTCCGGGCCTTCCGTCCACATGCCGCGCCTCGCCGTGACGGCCTTCGCCGGGCCGCCCGTCGCTCGGCTTGCCGGAGCTGTGATGGCGTCCGTCGGCATGTCTCTCATCGCTACGCCGTCCGTCGCCATGCCGTGCGCCTTGCGGACGCTGGCCCGGGCGGCCGCCCGGCCGGCCCTGACGTTGTTGCTGGGGTGGAGGAGCGCCCGCGTCGCGGCGGCCGGCATCTGTGCGGAGATCCTCGCGCGGCAGCGCCACCTTGATCAGCCGTTCGATGTCACGGAGATAGCTGAGTTCCTCGCCGCCGGCGACCAGCGAGATCGCGGTGCCGTCGGCGCCGGCGCGCGCGGTGCGGCCGATCCGGTGCACATAGGTCTCCGGGACGTTGGGCAGGTCGTAGTTGATGACGTGGCTGATGCCATCGACGTCGATGCCGCGAGCGGCGATGTCGGTGGCGACCAGGGTGCGGATTTCGCCGGAGCGGAACTGCGCGAGCGTGCGCTCGCGATGGTTCTGCGACTTGTTGCCATGGATGGCGCTGGCGGGGATGCCGGCCCGCTCCAATGTCTTCACCACCTTGTCGGCGCCGTGCTTGGTGCGGGTAAAGACCAGCGCGCGGTTGATCGGCTCGTCCTTCAGCAGCTTGGTCAGGAAGGTGGCCTTGGCCGAGAAATCGACCTGGATGATGCGCTGGTTGATGCGCTCGGCAGTCGAGGAGACCGGGGTCACAGCGACGCGCGCGGGATCACGCAGCATGGAATCGGCGAGCTCGGCGATGTCCTTCGGCATGGTGGCGGAGAAGAACAGCGTCTGCCGCTTGATCGGGAGTTTCGCAACGATTTTGCGGATGTCGTTGATGAAGCCCATGTCCAGCATGCGATCGGCTTCGTCGAGCACGAGGAACTCGACGCTGCCAAGCTTCAGTCCGTTGCTCTGCACGAGGTCGAGCAGGCGGCCTGGGGTGGCAACCAGCACGTCGACGCCCTGCATCAGGGCGCGGACCTGGCGGCCCATCGGCACGCCGCCGATGGCGAGCGTCGAGGACAGGCGGATGTGGCGGCCATAGGCGTTGAAGCTGTCGAGGATCTGCCCCGAAAGCTCGCGGGTGGGCGACAGCACCAGCACGCGGCAGGTCTTGGGCTGCGGCTTGATGCGGTTCTCGAGCAGGCGGTGCAGGATTGGCAGCGCGAAGGACGCGGTCTTGCCGGTGCCGGTCTGGGCGATGCCGACGACATCGCGGCCGGTCAGCGCCGTCGGGATCGTCTGGGCCTGGATGGGGGTGGGGGTGACGTAATTCTCTTCGGCGAGAGCACGTGCGATGGGTTCGGCGAGGCCGAAGTCCTGAAACGAAGTCAAAAGATGGGTTCTTTCCATGTCAAATGCGGTCGGCCCGACGCAATCAGCGGGGCGCGCGCATAAGGGTGTCGAGAAGACACCTGCGTGTTTGGGGTGTCGGATGGCTTGGATGATATGGGGCAAGCCAGAGGCCCGGAGGGGGCTTAAGAACACGCGGCTCGCAACGACCGCTCGATTCGCGAGCGATCTCGTCACCTATATGGAACATTGACGGGGCGCTTTCAAGGCGGACCGTCTACTGGCGTCGATTGCGGTGCAAAAATAGTTATGCCGGAATTTTAGCCAGCGGCCCTATCTTGCTCAAAAAATGGACTGATTGCCGCATAAGCATACATTTTATTCGCTCAAATTTTGAGCAGCCGGACTGCGGCTAAAGTTTGATTGCGGCAAAATTATCTAGACTGAGCAAACACTTGGCAGGTGCCCAAGCCATGGCACGGTTCTTGCGATTCCGTTAATCGCAGGCGGCCGTGGGGCCGTTTCGCAGCGTTTTTCACGTCTGCGTCAGGGAGATGATAGATCCATGCCTACCAAATCCATTCACGATATAGCGGCATCATTTAGCCGCCGCGGCGTGCTCGCCGCGACCACCGGACTGTTGCTCGGTCTGGCGTCCATTTCCGGCGCGAAGGCCGCGGACGACACCATCAAGGTCGGCGTCCTGCACTCCCTCTCCGGCACCATGGCCATCAGCGAAACCACGCTGAAGGACACCATCCTCTTCCTCATCGACGAGCAGAACAAGAAGGGCGGCGTGCTCGGCAAGAAGCTCGAGGCCGTCGTCGTCGATCCCGCCTCGAACTGGCCGCTGTTCGCCGAAAAGGCGCGCGAGCTGATCACCAAGGACAAGGTCGCGGTCGTGTTCGGCTGCTGGACCTCGGTGTCGCGCAAGTCGGTGCTCCCGGTATTCAAGGAGCTCAACAACATCCTGTTCTACCCCGTCCAGTACGAGGGTGAAGAGTCCGAGCGCAACGTGTTCTACACCGGTGCTGCGCCGAACCAGCAGGCGATCCCTGCCGTCGACTACCTGATGAAGGAAGAGAAGGTGAAGCGCTGGGTGCTCGCGGGCACCGACTACGTCTATCCGCGCACCACCAACAAGATCCTGGAAGCCTACCTGAAGTCGAAGGGTGTCGCCCAGGAAGACATCATGATCAACTACACGCCGTTCGGTCACTCCGACTGGCAGACGATCGTGGCCGACATCAAGAAGTTCGGCTCGGCCGGCAAGAAGACCGCGGTGGTCTCGACCATCAACGGCGACGCCAACGTCCCCTTCTACAAGGAGCTCGGCAACCAGGGCATCAAGGCGAAGGACATCCCGGTGGTCGCGTTCTCGGTGGGTGAAGAAGAGCTCGCCGGCATCGATACCAAGCCGCTGGTCGGCCATCTCGCCGCCTGGAACTACTTCGAGTCGATCAAGACCCCGGCGAACGAGAAGTTCATCAAGGACTGGCAGGCCTACACCAAAAACCCGAAGCGCACGACCAACGATCCGATGGAAGCCCACGTGATCGGCTTCAACATGTGGGTCAAGGCCGTCGAGAAGGTGAAGTCGACCGATCCGGACAAGGTGATCGACGCGCTTCCCGGCATCGAGGCTGCGAACCTGACTGGTGGCACCTCGAAGATGCTGCCGAACCACCACATCACCAAGCCGGTGTTCATCGGCGAGATCAAGGGCAACGGCCAGTTCGACGTGGTCTGGAAGACCCCGGGTCTCGTGGCGGGCGACGCCTGGTCGAAGGAGCTCGATGGCTCCAAGGACCTGATCGGCGACTGGGTCGGCAAGAAGTGCGGCAACTTCAACACCAAGACCAACAAGTGCCTCGGCTCCGGCTCCTGATCCGGATCTGACGTTCGACTGCACGACGGGAGAAGACGGTTATTCCGCCGTCTTCTCCCCACTTCTGCCGGGGTGATCCACAGTGCCAACCAAATT
Source organism: Bradyrhizobium zhengyangense (assembly GCF_022012435.1). Classification (GTDB taxonomy): domain Bacteria; phylum Pseudomonadota; class Alphaproteobacteria; order Rhizobiales; family Xanthobacteraceae; genus Bradyrhizobium; species Bradyrhizobium zhengyangense. Next base: position 183,651 of record NZ_JAKLUA010000005.1, on the reverse strand, counting down.
GTCCGCCCGTTTCTGCAGCTTTGTCCTTTCGCTGTTTCTGATCGCGTTCGCACTGCCGGCCTTTGCCGGTCCGTTCGAGGATGCGGTCGCCAAATTCGCAAACGACGATTTTTCCGACACGGATGAGGCAATCGGCGTGGTCGCAGGCAGCGGCAACAAGCTCGCCTTTCCGATCATCAGCGCGCTCCAGGACGGCCGTCTCATGGCCGATCCTGACACCAAGAAAGTTTACGTCACCGGCACCGACGGCAAGTCGATCGACGCCGCGACCGGCGAGGCCGTCGCTAGCGTGCCTGACAGCGCCAGCGCCGTCCGCCTCAACAACCGTCTGCGCCGCAGCGTCGATGCTGCGCTCGGCAGCCTGACGCTGCAGTCGCCCGATCTCGTTGCGCGCCTGCAGGCCGCGCAATCCGTATTCAAATCGCATGAAGAGACCGCGCTGGATCCGGTCGAAGGCGCGCTTGCCAAGGAAACCAATAAATCGGTCAAGACCGCACTCGGCGAAGCGCGTGCGGCGATCCTGCTGTTCAAGTCCGACGCGACCGAAGTGCAGAAGCTCGAGGCGGTCGCGACCATCAAGGCGCGTGGCGATCAGGACGCGCTGGCGCTGCTCTCCGACATCGGCACCGATCAGCCGGCCTCCGTCGCAAAGGCTGCGACGAGTGCGATCGGCTCGATCCAGAGCTCGCTGGCGGTCTGGTCTTCGGTGCAGAATGCCTGGTACGGGCTGTCGCTCGGCTCGGTGCTGCTGCTCGCCGCGATCGGGCTTGCCATCACCTTCGGCGTGATGGGCGTCATCAACATGGCCCATGGCGAGATGGTGATGATCGGCGCCTACACCACCTTCGTGGTGCAGGAGGTGATCCGCACACGCTATCCCGCTTTGTTCGACTATTCGCTGCTGATCGCCGTGCCGCTCGCCTTCCTCGTCGCCGGTGGCATCGGCGTGCTGATCGAGCGCAGCATCATCCGCTTCCTCTATGGCCGGCCGCTGGAGACGCTGCTCGCGACCTGGGGCCTGTCGCTGGTGCTGCAGCAGGCGGTGCGCACCATGTTCGGTCCGACCAACCGCGAGGTCGGCAATCCTTCCTGGATGAGCGGTGCGTTTGAGCTCGGCCAGATCACCATCACCTATAACCGGCTCTGGATCCTGTGCTTCACGCTGGCGGTATTCGTGATCCTGCTCGCAATGCTGCGCTACACGGCGCTGGGCCTCGAGATGCGTGCCGTGACGCAAAACAGGCGCATGGCGGCCTCGATGGGCATCGCCACGTCTCGCGTCGATGCGCTGACCTTCGGGCTCGGCTCGGGCATTGCCGGCATCGCCGGCGTTGCGCTGTCGCAGATCGACAATGTCAGTCCCAATCTCGGCCAGAGCTACATCATCGACAGTTTCATGGTCGTGGTGTTCGGAGGGGTCGGCAATCTCTGGGGCACACTGGTCGGCGCCTTCACGCTCGGCGTCGCCAACAAGTTCCTGGAGCCGGTCGCCGGCGCCGTGCTCGGCAAGATCGCGATCCTGGTCCTGATCATCCTGTTCATTCAAAAGCGGCCGCGCGGCCTGTTCGCGCTCAAGGGCCGTGCGGTGGAAGCATGACCCCTCACATGCTGACGCGATCGCTGGACCGCGGCGCGACCATATTCCTGTTGGTTGTTGCCGCGCTGGGCGTGCTGATCCCGCTGTCCAACCTGCTGCTGCCTGCAGGCTCGTTCCTGCAGGTGCCGACCTATCTGGTCGCGCTGTGGGGCAAATATGTCTGCTACGCCATCCTGGCGCTCTCGATCGACCTGATCTGGGGCTATTGCGGCATTCTCTCGCTCGGCCACGGCGCCTTCTTCGCGCTCGGCGGCTACGCCATGGGCATGTATCTGATGCGGCAGATCGGTACCCGCGGCGTCTACGGCAATCCGATCCTGCCCGACTTCATGGTGTTCCTGAACTACTCGAAGCTGCCCTGGACCTGGTACGGCTTCGACATGTTCTGGTTCGCCGCGCTGATGGTGCTGTTCGTGCCGGGCCTGCTCGCCTTCTGCTTCGGCTGGCTAGCCTTCCGCTCCCGCGTCACCGGCGTGTATCTGTCGATCATCACCCAGGCGATGACCTACGCGCTGCTGCTCGCCTTCTTCCGCAACGACTTTGGTTTTGGCGGCAATAACGGCCTGACCGACTTCAAGGACATTCTGGGCTTCAATGTCCAGGCCGAAGGCACCCGCGCGGCACTGTTCGCGCTGAGCTGTCTGGCGTTGATCCTCGCCTTCCTGATCTGCCGCTCGGTCGTGTCCTCCAAGCTCGGCAAGGTGTTGATTGCAATCCGCGACGCGGAATCGCGCAGCCGCTTCCTCGGCTACCGCGTCGAATCCTACAAGCTGTTCGTGTTCACGCTGTCGGCCTGCATGGCCGGCGTCGCCGGCGCGCTCTATGTGCCGCAGGTCGGCATCATCAATCCGAGCGAGTTCGCGCCGGGCAACTCGATCGAGGCGGTGATCTGGGTCGCGGTCGGTGGGCGCGGCACGCTGGTCGGTGCTGCGCTCGGTGCCATCGTCGTCAACTACGCCAAGACGTTCTTCACCTCAGGCGTGCTGGCGCCGTACTGGCTGTTCATGCTGGGCGCGCTGTTCATCCTGGTGACGCTGCTGTTGCCCAAGGGCATCGTCGGTACCTTCAGCGCCTGGCGGGAACAGGCGAGGGAGAGGCGCCCGGCCGCGACGACTGCGAGCGCGGCGGCCGAAGACGGCATCACCGAACCAAAGATGGCGGAGTAGCGGTCATGAACGTCATGGATACCCGCGCGACCTCCGCGATGCTCTATCTCGACGGCGTGCACGTCTCGTTCGACGGCTTCCACGCCATCAACAACCTGTCGCTGACGCTTGCGCCCGGCGAAATGCGCGCCATCATCGGTCCGAACGGCGCCGGCAAGACCACGATGATGGACATCATCACCGGCAAGACCAAGCCGGACGAGGGCACGGTGCTGTTCGATGGCGTCACCGATTTGACGCGTCTCGACGAGACCCGCATCGCCGAGCTCGGCATTGGCCGCAAATTTCAGAAGCCGACGGTGTTCGAGAGCCAGACGGTTCAGGACAATCTACTGCTGGCGCTCAATGTCGACCACAGCGTCAAGGGCACGCTGTTCTGGCGCGGCAGCAGGGCCGAATCCGAGCGCATCGACAAGGTGCTGGAGACGATCCGCCTCACCGACGCCCGCAACCGCCTCGCCGGCAGTCTCAGCCACGGCCAGAAGCAATGGCTCGAGATCGGCATGCTGCTGGCGCAGGACCCGAAGCTGCTCCTCGTCGATGAGCCGGTCGCCGGCATGACCGACGTGGAAACGCACCTCACCGCCGAGCTGCTCAAGGAGATCAACAAGACCCACACCGTCATGGTGGTCGAGCACGACATGACGTTCGTGCGCGAGCTCGGGGTCAAGGTCACCTGCCTGCATGAAGGCACCGTGCTCGCCGAAGGAACCATCGACCAGGTCTCGTCCAACGAGCGGGTCATTGAAGTCTATCTGGGACGCTGAGCGATGCTTGAGGTCAAGGACATCAACCTGTTCTACGGCGCGGCGCAGGCGCTGCGCGGCGTCTCGATCGCGGCCGAGCCGGGCAAGGTCACCTGCGTGCTCGGACGTAACGGCGTCGGCAAGACGTCGCTTCTGCGCGCCATGGTCGGGCAGTATCCGATCTCCTCGGGCGCGATCCTGTTCGACGGCAGCGACATCACCGGGCTGAAGCCCTATGAGCGGGCGCGCAAAGGGATCGGCTTTGTGCCGCAGGGCCGCGAGATCTTTCCGCTGCTGACGGTCGAGGAAAATCTCAAGACCGGCTTCGGTCCGCTCAAGCGTCAGGACAAGAACATTCCGGACGATGTGTTCTCGCTGTTTCCGGTGCTGCAATCCATGCTCGGCCGGCGCGGCGGCGACCTCTCCGGCGGCCAGCAGCAGCAGCTCGCGATCGGGCGCGCGCTGGTGATGCGGCCAAAACTGCTGCTGCTGGACGAGCCGACCGAGGGCATCCAGCCCTCGATCATCAAGGACATCGGCCGCGCCATCTCTTACTTGCGCAACCTCGGCAACATCGCCATCGTGCTGGTCGAACAATATCTCGACTTTGCCTGCGAGCTCGGCGACAGCTTTGCGGTGATGGATCGTGGTGCGGTGAAGTTCACCTGCGACCGCTCCAATCTCGACCCAGGCGAGATTAGCCGCCAGATGGCGCTGTAAGTCGGGGCACTGTAGGCTAGCGAAATCCTGCCGCGGCCGGCTGGGGGAGACGGATGCGCAGCGACGCCTTGGTCACATCTTTGACGACATCTTCGGTGTTCGAAGCCAATCGCGCGCGCGGTGCCGTGCGTTTCGACGTCCACGCCCGCGACGGCGTGACGCGACGCGGCGCCTTGCATGAATCCGGCTCGCTCCGTGTGCGCTTTCCTTCGCCGGAGGATGAGGGCCTGTCCGGCGTGTTCGTGAACACGGCCGGCGGCGTCGCTGGCGGTGACCGGTTCGACATCGAGATCTCGGCCATCGATTCTGCCCGCCTGACGCTGACCACGGCGGCCGCGGAAAAGGTCTACCGCGCGCCGGGGGCCGCAGCGCAGCTCAGCATTTCCCTGAAGGTTGGCGCTGGGGCCCATCTCGGCTGGCTGCCCCAGGAGACGATCCTGTTCAACCGCGCGCGGGTCCATCGCCGCTTCGACATCGAGCTCGATGAAGCCGCCTCGCTGCTGTTGTGTGAAATTGTCGTATTTGGCCGCACGGCCATGGGCGAGCGCATGGAGCAGGGCGAATTTGTCGACCGCTGGCGGCTCTCCCGTGGCGGCAAGCTTGTCTTTGCGGAGACCGTCAGGCTGGACGGCGATATCGGTGCGAAATTGGCGCGGTCGGCAGTCGCGAGGGGCGCTGCGGCGATCGGCACGGCCCTGATCGTGCCGGGCGACGAGGCATTGGTCGAGCGCCTCCGCGAGGCGTCGGACTCTTTCGCCGGCGAGGTCGGGATATCCGCCTGGAATGGCTTTGCAATGGCACGGTTCTGTGCCCAAGATGCGGCGCGTTTGCGTGCCGACATGATGGCCGTGCTGGCGCGCACCGGTGCGGCCTTGCCGCGACTCTGGCTGAATTGACGACCGGGTGAATTGAAGTGTTGAACCGAAGAGATTTCGCATGAACCTGTCTCCCCGCGAAAAGGACAAGCTTCTGATCTCGATGGCCGCCATCGTGGCGCGCCGCAGGCTGGATCGCGGCGTCAAGCTCAACCATCCCGAGGCGATCGCGATCATCTCCGATTACATCCTCGAGGGCGCGCGCGACGGCCGCACCGTCGCAGAGCTGATGCAGTCGGGCGCGCAGGTGCTCACCCGCGACCAGGTGATGCCCGGCATCCCCGAGATGATCCACGACATCCAGGTCGAGGCGACGTTCCCCGACGGCACCAAGCTCGTCACCGTGCACGAACCGATCAGGTAGCTTTCAATTCGTCATTCCGGGGCGCCCGCAGGGCGAACCCGGAATCCAGAGATTGTTGATCGAGATTCCGGGTTCTCGCTTTGCGCGCCCCGGAATGACAAAGGAAGATAGACATGATCCCCGGCGAACTCTTCATCCAGGGCGGCGAGATCGAGCTCAATGCCGGCCGCAAGACCGTGACGCTGACGGTGGCCAATACCGGCGACCGTCCGATCCAGGTCGGCTCGCACTATCATTTCTTCGAGACCAATCCTGCGCTGAAATTCGACCGCAAGAAGTCCCGCGGCATGCGCCTCGACATCGCCGCCGGCACCGCCGTCCGCTTCGAACCCGGCCAGACCCGCGAGGTCCAGCTCGTCGCGCTCGCGGGCAAGAAGACGATCTACGGTTTTCGCGGCGACGTGATGGGGAAACTATAGGCAGGGAATCTACAGGAAGGTTCGCCATGGATGCGCTCGCGAAGGACAAGGTCGAGGTTGGACTCGTGCTCCAGGGCGGCGGTGCACTCGGCGCCTATGAGTTCGGTGCGATCGAGGCGCTGCTGGAATTGATGGATACGGTCGATCGTGCGGGCCGGACGATCACGCTGGCGGCGGTCACGGGTGTGTCCATCGGCGCGATCAATGCGGCCTGCGTTGTTGGCGCCGCTGGTCGGGCCGACGCCAAGCTGCGTTTGAATGGCCTTTGGTCCGAGCTTTCGCTGGGAAACCATTGGTGGGGCATTGCCGATCATGATCTCGCGCTGTTCGGCGTGCATGGCTTCTACAAGCAGCGCTACGACTATTGGGATGTCCTAAACTGGAAGAACTTCTACGATACCTCGCCTATGCTCGAGACGCTGAAGAACCACGTGGATTTTGCGGCGCTGAATGCCAGTCCGACCGCCTTCGTCGTGACCGCGGTCGATGTGGCCTCCGGCGAGCTGACGCGCTTCCGCAACCATCCGCGCAAGGATGAGCAGCAGATCGCGATCAAGCCTCAACACGTCCTGGCCAGCGGGAGCCTTCCACCCGGATTTCCGGCGACCCCGATCGATAATAGGACGTTCTGGGACGGCGGTATCGTCGACAATACACCGCTCGGCGATGCGATCGAGGCGTTTTCAGGGGCGGCAGATGTCGATCGCATTCTCGTGGTGATGAACCTCTTTCGAAACAAGCGCGCCGCGCCGAAGAACATGATCGAAGTGAACGACCGCCTGAGCGAGCTGCGCTATGGCAATCGGCTTCGCCAGGATGGCGCCAATGCCGCTGTCATCAACGAACTGCTTCAGACCATCGAGGCCCTTTCCGCAGCCGTTCCCGAAGCGGCGCGGACGCCGGACCTCGACCGGCGGGTGACGCAGGCGCAGCGCTTCAAGACGCTGGGCGCGATCACCAACATCGACCTTGCCGATTCCGATCTGGTCAAGGCCGCCGGCCTGTTGGAGGAAGCCGAGGACTCCGGAGCCTTTCGCGATTTTTCCGCAGGGGGCATCGAGCGACGCCGCAAGGCCGGCTATCGGCTTGCCCAGGTGAAGCTCGACGAAGTGTTCAAGGCCCGCGGCCTGCTGCCGGCGTTGCACTGACCAGGAGTGTTGTGGTGATCCCCCCGGTCCGCCTCGTCTCCCAAGCTGCTGAGCTGGCCGCGCGCCGGCACAACGGCATGGCGCGCAAGGGGCGGGGGAATGAGCCTTACATCAATCATCTCGCGGAAGTCGCGAACCTGCTGGCAACGGCGACTGATGGCGCCGATGCTGAACTCGTTGCGGCCGGTTGGCTGCACGATACGATCGAGGACACCGAGACCACGCGCGAAGAGCTCGCGCAAAAATTCTCCGAGCGTGTCGCTGCGCTCGTCGTCGAATGCACCGACGACATGAGCCTGCCGAAGGCCGAGCGGCGACGACGGCAGGTGATCGATGCGCCGAAGAAGTCGCCAAGCGCAAAACTGATCAAGATTGCCGACAAGGTCAGCAATATCGGCGCGCGCATTCATTCCGATCCGACCGGGGAAGAGCGTGACGACCTCGTCGATTACACCGGCTGGGCCGAGCGGGTCGTCGCCGGCTGCCGCGGCGGCAGCGTCTGGCTCGATATGACGTTCGACGACATGGTGCGAAAAGCGAAGGCTTCGCTGTGAGCACTGACCAGGAATTCAAACGCAAACGGGGCTTGTGATGTCCGTCAAGATGAAACGTTCCGTCTACGCCGACATGTTCGGCCCGACCACCGGCGACAAGGTGCGGCTGGCCGACACCGATCTCATCATCGAGGTGGAGAAGGATTTCACCACCTACGGCGAAGAGGTGAAGTTCGGTGGCGGCAAGGTGATCCGCGACGGCATGGGGCAGTCACAGGTCACCAACAAGCAGGGCGCGGCCGATACGGTCATCACCAATGCGCTGATCGTCGACCACTGGGGCATCGTCAAGGCCGACGTCGCCATCAAGGACGGCATGATCGCAGGCATAGGCAAGGCCGGCAATCCCGACATCCAACCGGGCGTCACCATCATCATCGGCCCCGGCACCGACGTAATCGCGGGTGAGGGCAAAATCCTCACCGCGGGCGGCTTCGACAGCCACATCCATTTCATCTGTCCGCAGCAGATCGAGCATGCGCTGATGTCGGGCGTCACCTCGATGCTCGGCGGCGGCACCGGTCCCTCGCACGGCACCTTCGCCACCACCTGCACGCCGGGCCCCTGGCACATCGCACGGATGATCCAGTCCTTCGATGCTTTCCCGGTCAATCTCGGCATATCAGGCAAAGGCAACGCATCGCGCCCCGCCGCACTGATCGAGATGATCAAGGCCGGTGCCTGCGCGCTGAAACTGCACGAGGATTGGGGCACGACGCCGGCCGCGATCGACAATTGCCTGTCGGTGGCCGATGACCACGATATCCAGGTCATGCTGCATTCCGACACGCTGAACGAATCCGGCTTCGTCGAGGACACCATCAAGGCCTTCAAGGGCCGCACCATCCATGCGTTCCATACTGAAGGCGCCGGCGGCGGTCATGCCCCCGACATCATCAAGGTCGCGGGCCTGAAGAACGTGTTGCCGTCCTCGACCAATCCGACGCGTCCCCTCACCCGCAACACCATCGACGAGCATCTGGACATGCTGATGGTGTGTCACCACCTCGATCCCTCGATCGCGGAGGACCTCGCGTTCGCGGAAAGCCGCATCCGCAAGGAGACCATCGCGGCCGAGGACATTCTGCACGATCTCGGCGCGCTCTCGATGATGTCCTCGGATTCGCAGGCCATGGGCCGTCTCGGCGAAGTGATCATCCGCACCTGGCAGACCGCGGACAAGATGAAGAAGCAGCGCGGATCGCTGCCGCAGGACAAGGGCAAGGACAACGATAATTTCCGCGTCAAGCGCTACATCGCCAAGTACACGATCAACCCTGCGATCGCGCATGGCGTGTCGAAGCTGATTGGGTCGGTCGAGAAGGGCAAGCTCGCCGATCTCGTGCTGTGGTCGCCGGCCTTCTTCGGCGTCAAGCCTGATTGCATCGTCAAGGGCGGCACCATCGTCGCAGCGCCCATGGGCGATCCCAACGCCTCGATCCCGACGCCGCAGCCGGTGCACTACCAGCCGATGTTCGGCGCCTTCGGCAAGGCGCGCACGGCGTCTTCAGTGGTGTTCACCTCGAAAGCAGCCGTCACCGGTGGCCTCGCGCGAAAACTCGGCATCGAGAAGAAGCTCTATGCGGTCCAGAACACCCGCAGCAAGATCTCGAAGAAGAGCATGATCCACAACGACGCCACGCCCAATATCGAGGTCGATCCGGAGACCTACGAGGTGCGCGCAGATGGCGAGCTGCTGACCTGTCCGCCTGCAGAGGTGCTGCCGATGGCACAGCGATATTTCATGTACTGAAATAGCGCCTCAACGCATGTCCCCGGCGCATGCCGATTGCATGTCCCGGGACGGCTTTTCCGGTTTTGCGTTCGATCCCGGCTGGTCTAATGTCCCGCCCGGTATCAAACCCCTCAAAAGAAAAGCCGGGAGGATTTCTCGTGATCTACGTCGTTGCCACCTTGACCATCAAGCCCGAAACGCGCGCCGAATTCATCGCGGCCGCCACCGCCTGCATCAAGGAGACGCGGAAGGAGCCGGGCAATATCGCCTACGATCTGCACGAGAGCGTGACTGATCCCAGCAAGATGGTGTTCGTCGAGCAGTGGGAGAATGCCGAGGCGCTGGTGCCGCATCGGGGCCAGGAGCATATGAAGACGTTCGGCCGTGTCGCGGTGAAGTGCTTTACCGCGCCACCGAAGATCGAAGTGATCACGCCCGAGAAGGTCGAGACGAGGTAACAGCGCATGATCCGGGCGACGCAGGTTAAGGGACAACACCGCTTCACGGAAACGCCGGCCGATACGGTCGTGCTCGATTTCGACGATCGGCACCGGCGCCGCATGGCGATGACCGGGACGCGAGGACTCGAATTCCTGCTCGACCTGGAGAATGCGGTCGCGCTGCGTGGCGGCGATGCGCTGGTGCTGGAGGACGGAAGGCTTGTCGAAGTGGTGGCGGCGCCCGAGCCGCTGCTCGAGATTCGCGGCCGCGATCCGCACCACCTCGTCCGCGTCGCCTGGCATCTCGGCAACCGGCATCTGCCGACGCAGCTGATGACCAAAGCCTTACGCATTCGCCGCGATCACGTGATCGAGGCGATGGTGAAGGGGCTGGGCGCGAAAGTGGTCGAGATCGAGGCGCCGTTCGATCCCGAAGGCGGCGCTTACGCCGATGCCGGTCATGCGCACGGGCATGATGATCACGCGCACCACGATCACGGTCACCACGACCATGCTCATCACGATCATGGTCATGATCATCACGGCCACGATCATCATCATGATCATGCCGCTCATGAGCACGGGCATGATGACCACCATCACCACGACGAGCATTGCGACCATCCCGACCATCATCACGGCCACAAGCATGCTCATGACCACAAATGAGCCTGACGGTGCCGACGACCTCGCCGAACGCGAGGCAGCGGCGCTGTACCGGCTGATGACCTGGCTATCGCCGGCGTTTCCCGTTGGCGGCTTCTCCTATTCCAGCGGTATCGAATGGGCGGTCGAAGTAGGAGATATCACCGACATTGTGACGCTGGCCGATTGGCTCGACGCGATGCTCGGTGAAGGTTCCGGCTTTTGCGATGCGACTTTCCTGGTGCAGGCCTATCGTGCCGCTGAGGCTGGCGAAGATGCTTCTTTGAGCGACATCGCCGAGCTCGCTGCCGCCTTCGTACCGTCGCGCGAGCGGCAACTCGAAACCACCTCGCAAGGCCGCGCCTTCATCGATATCTCGCGCGCGGCGTGGAATGCCAAGGGCCTCGATGCCATGGTCGCGGCATGCTGTACGCCAATGGTCTATCCCGTCGCCGTCGGCGTCGTCGCCGCAACGCACGGCGTGCCGCTTGCGCCGACGCTGCACGCCTTCCTGCATGCGCTGGTCTCGAACTGGATTTCCGCGGCAAGCCGGCTGATTCCGCTCGGCCAGACCGACAGCCAGCGCGTGCTGGTGAGGCTGGAAACCGCCGTCGCCGCGACCGCGAGTCGGGCGCTGAACGCGACCCTGGATGACCTCGGCAGCGCGACCTTTCGCGCCGATCTCGCCAGCCTGCGGCACGAGACGCAATATACGCGGCTGTTTCGGTCATGAGGACGAGATCCAACCGATCGTCGTCCCGGCGAAGGCCGGGACCCATAACCACAAATGTGCGTGGTTATAGAAGGATGCGCCCACAGCCCATCCCATCAACTGAGTTCGTTGGCTATGGGTCCCGGCCTTCGCCGGGACGACACTAGGAGAAAGTATGTCGAAATCTCACGGCCCTTTGCGTGTCGGCGTCGGCGGTCCCGTCGGGTCGGGCAAGACCGCGCTGATGGACCTGCTCTGCAAGACCATGCGCGAGCGTTACGACATCGCAGCGATCACCAACGACATCTACACCAAATGGGATGCGGAATTCCTTGTGCGCTCGGGCTCGCTGACGCCGGACCGCATCGCCGGCGTCGAGACCGGCGGCTGCCCGCACACCGCGATCCGGGAGGACGCCTCGATGAACCTCGCGGCGGTCGCCGACATGCGCGCGAAATTCCCCGGGCTCGATCTCGTGCTGATCGAATCCGGCGGCGACAATCTCGCTGCCACCTTTTCCCCGGAGCTTGCCGACCTCACCATCTACGTGATCGACGTTGCCGCCGGCGACAAGATCCCGTCCAAGGGCGGCCCGGGCATCACCCGTTCTGACCTTCTGGTCATCAACAAGATCGACCTCGCGCCCCATGTCGGTGCGTCCCTGGAGAAGATGAACACGGATGCCAAACGCATGCGCGGCGAGCGCCCCTTTGTCATGACCAATCTGAAAAAGAGCGACGGGCTCGACCGCATCGTCAGTTTCATCGAGACCAAAGGTGGACTGAAACAAGCGGATTGAAGCGGACGGGCCGCGGCGACGTGGCGCAGCCTTTTCCGCCGTTAACGCCTAAGGCAAAGCGGGGCCAACGGAACAAATTTCGGACACGGCGATTACCTACCTCCGGTGCCCGGGGCAAAGCCACAGATGGCCAGACGATCGGCCGGGCGGATTAAGCTTTTTGGGCGACCCAAGTTGCGTACAGATGCCTCCTCCGTCATTATCCCCTGCCACTGGGCTCACCCTGTTTCGGCACATGGCCGTTCGAGCGGCGTTGATATGCTCCGTTTTTATTGCCGACCTCCCGCTTTAGCCTGAGTATTCGCGTGGTCCGGCTGGGTTTCATCATCGGCTTCATCGCACTGCTCGGGGCCTTGCTCTCGGGGCTTGCGGCCTATCGTGTGCACGATCAGGAGCTGGCGCTGGACCGGATCGCGCTGGCGCGCGCGATCGACGTTCATGCGAGCCTCGTCCAGGATCGGTCAACAGAACGTGAGCTGCTGGCGCGTGTCGCCTCAGGCCTGTTCCGCGCGCCATCGGTGCTGAAGCCCAACATGCTGGAGCCGCTGCGCTCGGCGATCTACGCCTTCAAGACCGACTTCGTGGTGGCTGGCTGGGTGGCCCGGCTTCGGCCAGGCGAGCTCGCCGCGGCGCAGAACGCCATCGCGGCCGCCGGCTTCCCGAAGCCACAGATCCGAGATTACAACGACAAGCCGATCGATTCGGCAAGCCTGACGCAGCCCATCGACGTGCTGATGGATCTGGAGCCGCGCAGCGACGAGACCAAGACGCTGCCAGGCCGCAGCTACGATGACGAGCCGGTTCGCAGTGCGATGCTGACCCGGGCCAGGGTCGAGAAGCGGTCGGTTGCCTCCGACCCGATACCGCTGTTGCGTGGGAACGGGCCGATCGGCGTCATCGTAGCGGCCCCCGTCATTCCCGAAGGCGCAACCGAGCCGGCCGGCTTCATCACGTTTTCCTACGAGCTGGCCTCGCTGATGCTGACCAACGACGATCTGTCGTTGTTCTCGGTCGCGCTCAAGGACCCGCGCAAGGAGAACAGCGAGCTCGTCGCCAACGATCAGGGCGTCGTCTCGACCCGCATGACGACGCCGGACGGTCCGGCGCCGTCGGCGACGCGCACCATCAGCTTCGGTGGCCGCGACTGGCAGCTCGGCTATTACGCCAAGACCAATTCGGCGCGCCGCGCCGAGCAGACCGCGATCATCGTGGCGGCGATCGGCTTCGCCATCACCGCGATGGTGTGCGGCCTGTTTGGTTACGTCGCCTACAACAATCTGCGGCTGAGCCGCGAAATCCAGGTGCGGATCGGCTTCGAACGGCGGCTGACGGCCGTGATCGACGAGCTGAATCATCGCGTGAAGAACATCCTGGCGGTAATCCAGTCGATCGTGACGCGCACGCTGCGCCATGGCTCCGACATCGACGTCGCCCGCGAGCTGCTGATCGGCCGCATCCACGCCATGTCCAACGTGGTCTCGCTGCTCAGCGAGAGCCAATGGCAGGGCGTCAAGCTGAAGGGCCTGTTCGAGGCGCGCGCAATTCCGCACGCTGACCGCATCGCCGTCAGCGGCCCCGATATCGCCGTGAGCGCGCGCGCCGCGCAAAGCCTGTCGCTGCTGTTCTTCGAGCTCGCCTCGCATTCAGATGAAGGCCTGTCGCTGGTCGGCAAGCATCCGCACATTACCGCGAACTGGACCGTGACGGGCGAGGAGCCCGAGACTGTGTTTCATTTCCGCTGGGAGGAGTTCAACACCAGCGAGGCGACGCGTCGCCCGGATTCGGATTTCGGCCTGATCCTGCTCGACCGCGTCGCCCCCGAAGCGCTCGGCGGCAACGCCAAGCGCTATTTCACCGACGTCTCCTATGTCTACGAGCTGACGGCGCCGATGGAGACAGTCGTCGACATGACCGAGCGCGACCGCACGGACAAGATTTCGGCGCCGGTGCGACCGACGAAGTCGCCTTGAAGTCGGCTTGGCGCTCGCGCTTCAGACAGCGCTCACGCGAGCCGCGATGGCGGTCATTTCAAGTTTGACGTTCGGGCCGAGATCGGCCACGCCGACGGCGGCACGGGCCGGCAAGTGAGCTCCCGCAAAGTGCGCCTTCCAGGCCGCGTTGAACGCAACCTTCTCGCTGAGGTCGGTCATGAAGATGGTCACCTGCAGGACATTGGCCATGTCGGATCCGAGAGTCTCGAGCAGACGCGACAGCTGCCCAAGCACATCATTTGCCTGACCCGACATGTCCTGGCTCGTGTCCTCCGGCACGATTCCGCCGATGTAGAGAACGCCTCCATGCTCGACCACTTCGTGGAGCAACCCTTCGTAGGGCAAGATGCGCTTGATCATGATGAGAACGATGCTCCTGTCGAAATAGGCAGATTGGCCGTATCCTACGCCGGTTTTTAGCCTTTCGGCCGCAGCACCAGATCGACCAGGGACCGCGCATAGGCCGGGGTGATCGGCGCGATACCGAAGACGTAGCGATAGAACAGGCTGCCATAGATGGCGTCGTAGAGATCTTCCGCCGGCGCTTGCGCGAGAATGCTGCCGTCGCGCTGACCGGCCGCGATCATCTCCACCAACGCGTCGCGGCGGAATTGCAGATAGCGGGCATAGAACAGCTCGGCCGAGCCGGTCTTGGAGATGCATTCGGAGATGACGGCAAGCTGCACCTTGCCGAATTCGCCCTGCAAGGCTTCGGCATAGGCCGCGGCATGACGGCGCGCGCGCACGGCAGCCGTGCCCGCGCTCGCCGGCGGCAGTGGCAGCATTTGGGCGGCGTGATGGAGAAAGGCGTCGATCAGCAGCGCCTCCCGCGATGGCCACCATTTGTAGATGGTCATCTTGGAGACGTTGGAGTGGCGTGCCACCGCATCGATCGTGGTCGCGGCAAGGCCGGTCGTGGCCATCAGCGCATAGGCGCTTTCGAGGATGGCGTTGGTGGACTCGATCGAGCGCGGCCGGCCGCGCCGGGGCGCGCCCTCGGCCGCATCGCTCGTGCTTTTCCCCATGACCAAGCCGGTCTCTCCTTGCGCAGAGGCCGCCATTGCCACAGGGCCACCTCATTCCGCATAGCGCAGCGGAGGTCCCTGGCCTAGCAAAATCGCACGATAATTAGGCCCGTTGCCGCAAGGCCGCCGGCTCGTCCTGGCGCTTCGACCAGGAGATATAATACGCCACCGCCGTCATCACGGCGAAGCCGGCCAGGCTCACCCCGATTTGCATCACGACCAGATTGGCGCCAGTGATCAGGATGAGATGGCCGGCGAAAGACAGGAAGACGCCGATGCAGAACACGGCAAGCCACTCCTCGCCGCATTTGATCACCATCTGGAGCGACTTCCATTGCAGCCCCGGATGGTTAGACGGAATGAGATGGGTCGCAAGGAAGGCGAGCGCGAGGAAATGGATGACACGATACGGCGCGAGATTTTCCTTGTCGGTCGGCGAGATGCCGTTGAGCACGATGTCAGGCAGATAGGTGGACAGAGCAGGCGAATGGCGCATCAAGGTGACGGCCATCGCGAGCACGAGGTAGGCGCCGGCGAGCACACGCAGCCAGGAGATCTTGTGAAGCTTATGGCCTGACGCGCCGGTGACGGCGAACCAGCCGCCCAGCACCATCAGCATCTGCCAGCACAGCGGATTGAATGTCCACTCCAGGTCGGGATAGGCGTGAAACGTCCAGCCGAACCATCGCGCGGCGAGATACAGCGCAATCGAAGCGGCCAGAGTCACGTTCGGACGTCGCAGCAGGCCCCACAAGGCCAAGGGAAAGAACGCCATCAGCGGAATCATCAGCTGCAGAAGGTCGAGATTGAGCGGCTCCTCCTGGAGCACCAATCCCTGGACCAGGATGCGCAGCGGGTGCTCGAGAATCCCCGAGATGTTGTAATCGCTGATGATCTCCGGCGCCATCGATTGCGAGGCGACGTAAGCAATGGTGTCGATGTAGATCACGAACAGGACCACATAGGCGGCATAGAGCCGCCAGACGCGACGGAAGATGCGGGTCGCCGCGACGACATAGCCGCGCTCCAATGCCATCCTGCCGTGGATGATGGCAACGCCATAGCCGACCACGAACACGAACAGGTCGGCGGCGCCGCTGAAGCCGAAATTGCGCAGCGTCAGCAGGTTGACGACATTGTTCGGGATGTGGTCGACGAACACTGACCAGTTGGCAATGCCGAGCGTCAAATAGAGCCTGGCGTCGTGTTGGAATGCGGCGAGGTTCGCCTTGACGGACGGCTTCATTGCTAATTATTTCATTTGGAATCAGGGCGATGCTTTTAACGGCAACGACCTGCCTATCCGAGTAGCGATTACGTGAAGCCACAAGGATTTTTCCACGTCTGATGAAATATTGCGCAGAGGCGGCCCGTCGAGTCGCCGCGAGCCTTCCTGCTCGGTGGACGGCGCAACTTTCTTAGCGTAACGCGATCCTACTCGGCAGGCTCGGCCGGCGCCTCGTCAGGGACGCCGACGCGGCTTGCCATGATTCCAAGCGCAACGCCTCCGATCGCCAGGATCGGCAGCAGCCGTTTGACCCCGATGGCGCGGACGATCTGCAGGCCTGTGGCGATCAGCATGGGATCGGCGAGCATGCTGGGGGCTGCCTTGGCGGCGCGCTCGGCCGCGATACGTGCGCGAGTCCGGATTTCCCGTTTATAGCCCCAATAGCTTCCCGCGGCAGCGAGCGTCAGCAGGAAGAAGATGCCGGCGCCGGCAAGGCAGGCCTGAACCGGGCCGTATTTGTCGAGGACGGAGATGAAGGCCGCGGCGCAGAGGAAGCATGTGGTGATGAACAGCGCGAGCGCCGCACCTGCCGCCAGCGAGGTCAGCCGCACAGTCGTGCCCGTCGATGCGCTGATGCCGTCGATGATGCGCTGAAACACAGCCTTGCTCCTCAGATGCCCACAAGCCAATTCGTGACCCGCTGGTCACGGCAGGAAGACTGTCGTGACCTCACGATCAATCGCGCGCCTCAGCGGCGCCAGGCGAAGCCGATCAGGAAGCCGATGCCGAGCGCGACACCGACGGTCGCCAGCGGCCGCTGTGTGATCGCGTCTTCCAGCGTCTCCTCGATCGAGCCATAGGCATCCTGCGCCGCGTCCATCATCGCGCTGCCGCGCTCCGAGAAATCGTCGAGAGTCGAATCCATGTTGTCGCGCGCCTGTTTGTAGCCGCGCCGGGCCTGCTTGCCCGTGGCGTTGGCGAAGGTGTTAAGGGCGTCGGTGATCTGATCGGTGAGGGCGGCGATATCGCTTTTCACGGCTGCTACATCCTTCTGGAGGCGTTCTGCGGTGGCTTTGTCGGTCCAGTCTCTCGTACCGGTTTCGCCAGTGGTCATTGACATCACAAGCTCCGAACTGTTGGCGGTGACCTGGACGGAAAACGTTCGGTTGTGGCCGAAGTTCCGTCTGCGGAGCCCGTCATTCCTGCGGCAATTGCGGCGAATTCTCCGGCAACAGATGCTCCTTCAGAATCAATCCTACGATCAGCAGCGGAGACGACAGGAACGCGCCCATCGGTCCCCACAGCCAGGTCCAGAACGCCAGCGCGACAAAGACGGCGAGCGCGTTTAACGACAGCCTTCGGCCGATGATGGTCGGCGTGACGAAGTGCCCCTCCAGAAAGGTGACGCCGCCGAAGGCGAGGGCGGCCATCAGGCCGCCGCCAATGGTTGGGAATGCGACCAGCCCGACCACGGCCAGCACGACGAACATGGCGACCGGTCCGATGATTGGAATGAAGTTGAGCGCAGCCGCAAGCCCGCCGAGCCCGGCTGGATTGGGCATGCCGGTGGCCGCACAGACAATGCCTGTGGCGATGCCGACGCCGATATTGATAACCGTGACGGTCAGCAGATAGTTGCCGAGATGAACCTCGATCTCGTTGAGAATCCGCAGCGTCCGCAGCCGCGCGTCGCGGTCGCCAAAATTCATGATCATGGCGCGCCGCAGGTCGCGCCAGCTCGCGATGAACAGGATCAGCGTGGCGAAGAACAGCAGAAATTCAGCGAAGGTCGGCGACACGAATTCCAGCGCGGGCTGCACCCAGTCCACTTTCGGCAGAGGGACACTCGGCAGCCCGTCGGACCCGCCGACCATGGTCTGCAGCTCCTTCCACAGCGCGAGCGGTCGGTCGAACACATGCGCCTTCTCCCTCAACTGCGCACCCAGCTCCGGGAGGCGTGAGCTCCACTCCATTGCGGGTACCGCGATCAGTGCAACGACGAAGGCGACCACCGTCGTGACCGCGATCACGATCAGCACCGCTCCAAGCGCGCGCGGCACCCGACGCTTCTCCAGGAAGGTGGCGGCCGGCGACAGCATGGTGCCGGCGACAACGGCCATCACGACCGGGAGGAAGAACGCTTTGGCGAAATAGAGCACGGCGATGACGGCGATCAAAAGCAGGCCGGCAAGCGCAAAGGCGACGAACTCGGTGCGCCTAATCACCGGCGGCAGCTCGACGTGGCTGTCTGGGAGTGGAGAACTCTCGTCGTTGCCGGAGATCAGACGTTCACTGGGAAGGACGCGCACAATTTCTCTCCCCGCACGGAGGTTTCCGGGCGCCCATTGGTCAACGGAGAACGCGTGAGGGGTGTCGGGGTTCCATCGCGGCTTCGTGAAGCCGTGCTCGCTTGACTGTGACACAGCTGCCGCAAGCGGTGGCGGAACTTGAGTCGGCGCTGCCGCGTTTACAAGCCAGCAGCATCACCCAGATGCGCACATCCAACGGGGCAGCACATGACAAAGTTCTCCGTCGTCCGTCGCAGCTTCTCGCCGCGCGCCGTCACCGCTTGTGCCTTTGCGACAGCTTTGCTGACAGTGCCGTTCGCGGCTCAGGCGCAGACATTCGGCTATGCGCCAATGCAGCTGCAGGCCTATCCGCAGGACCAGACGTATTCGCAGGGCTATGCCAACGTGGCACCCGAGGCCACCGACGAAGACGCGGTGCTGCCAGATCGGTTGCGCCGGCAGATCGTGAGCTTTGACCGCAATGAGCCCGCCGGCACCATCGTGATCGATACCGCCAACACCTACCTCTACTACGTGCTGGGTAACGGGCGCGCGATGCGTTACGGCGTCGGCGTCGGCCGTGAGGGATTCACCTGGTCGGGCGTGCAGAGCATCAGCCGCAAGGCGGAATGGCCGGATTGGCATCCGCCGGCAGAGATGATTGCGCGCCAGCCTTATCTGCCGCGCTTCGTCGCCGGCGGCCCCGGCAATCCGCTTGGTGCGCGCGCGATGTATCTCGGCTCCAGCGAATACCGCATTCATGGCACCAACGATCCCACCACGATCGGCAAATTCGTCTCGTCCGGCTGCATCCGCCTCACCAACGAGGACGTCACCGACCTGTTCAGCCGCGTCAATGTCGGCGCCAAGGTCGTGGTGCTGCCGAAGAATGCGCCGCTGATGGCGCGCGGCGGCGATCCCGTCCGCAAGCGGCCGGCGGCAACGACGCTGCCGTCCGGACGCCAGGCGCTCAACGTCCCAGCGTCGTCGGTGGACTAAGCGTTTGAGTGAGGTCAAATGATGAGACGTTCGATCAGCAAGCTCGCTGGCGGAGCGGCCGCGTTCGTCGCGGTTGCTTCCCTCAGCCTTGCGCTCGCGCCTGCAGTGCATGCGGAGGACTTCTTCTCGGCGCTGTTCGGCGGCTTCCGCATGCGGCCGCCGCCGGAGGTTCGCGTGCCGTTCCCGAACGACGACATGCCGCGCTACGATGCGCCGCGCCAGCGCGCATCCTACGGCGGCGGAACGGCCTACTGCGTGCGTGGTTGCGACGGGCGCTATTTCCCCGCGCAAGGTGCGGATGCCGAAAGCAAGGCGCAATCCTGCAAGAGCTTTTGCCCGGCTTCAGAGACGTCGCTGGTCTATGGGAGCAACATCGACGACGCCACCACGGACAAGGGCAAATCCTATTCCGATCTGCCCAACGCTTTCCGCTATCGCAACGAGATTGTCGCGGGCTGTACCTGTAACGGCAAGGACCCCGTCGGGCTTGCGCAGGTCAAGATCGAGGACGACCCGACCTTGCGCAAGGGCGACATCGTAGCGGGTAGCGACGGCCTCGTCGTCGCCAATCGCAACGCCAACGATCGTCGCGGCGTCGCGATGAACTTCTCGCCACTGCCGGAGTCCATGCGCGCGAAGTTCCGCCAGGTGCCGGTGATCGCGAAGGAGTAAGGCAGGCCTACGCCGCGCGGATCTTGCCAAGGAAATCGGAGACGTCGTGGCCGAGCTGATTGCTCTGGGCTTCGAGCATCTCGGAGGCACTCTTCACATTGTCGGCCGCCGCGGCTGCGGCATCCGCATCGGCCTTCACGCCGGTGATGTTGTCGGAGACGTTCCGGGTGCCCTGCGCCGCATATTGCGTGCTGCGTGTGATTTCCTGCGTTGCCGCACCCTGCTCCTGCACGGCCGCGGCGATCGCGGTCGCGACCTCGTTGACCTCGCCGATGATGCCGCCGATCGTCTGGATGGCGTGGATGGCATCGCCTGCGACCTTCTGGATGTCGGCGATCTGTTCGGAAATCTCTTCGGTCGCCCTCGCGGTCTGGCTCGCCAGCGACTTCACCTCCGAGGCGACCACGGCAAAGCCGCGGCCCGCTTCGCCGGCGCGTGCGGCCTCGATGGTGGCGTTGAGCGCGAGCAGATTGGTCTGCGCGGCGATGGTGTTGATCAGGCCGACGACCTCGCCGATGCGCCCGGCCGACTTTTGCAGGCCCTGCACCGTGCCGTCGGTCTCGCGCGCCTGCGTGACGGCGCGGCCGGCGATGCCGGCAGCATGCGCGGCCTGCTGACTGATATCGTTGATCGAGGCCGAGAGCTCTTCTGCTGCCGCGGCGACGCTGTCGACGCTCATCGAGGCGTCGCTGGAAGCCTTGCCGGCAATTTGCACGCGGTCGTTGGTCTGGCGCGACACGGCGGAGAGATCGCCCGAGGTCTTGCGCATCTGCCCGGAGGCATCGTTCAGTTCACCCAGCGTCTTGCGTACCGCGCCTTCGAACTCCCCGACATAGGCCTCCACGGCGCGCTGGCGGGCGGCGGCGCCCGCATTGCGCTCGCGCTCGTGCTCCTCGATCCTGAGCTTGTCGCTGGCCTGCTGCTTGAAAGTCTCAAGCGCGCCGGCGAGCGCACCGATCTCGTCGTTGCGATCGAGATAGCCGCTGTCGACGGCGAGATCGCCACCGGCGACCTTGAGCATGGCATCGCGGATGGTGTTGAGCGGATTGATCACGCGGCGGCTGATCAGCACGTTTGCGCCGACGGCGAGGCCGATGGCGAGCGCCAGCAGCACCAACTGCACGGTCAGCGCACGCTGCGCGGCAGCGCGCTGTTCCAGTGTATGGCTCTTGGCGGCATCGAGAGCGGTCTCGGCTACGGCCACAGCGGCGGACAGGCGGCCCACCGTGACGGGGGTCCATTGGTTGGCGGTCATCTCGGCCTTTTCACCATTGGCGAGCGCGCCCACCAGACGATCGCGAAGGGCCAGATATTGCGGATCGAAATAGGCGCTCTGGACCGCGGTCAGAGCGGATGACAGAGCCTGTGGCAGCTGCATCCCCAAGGTCGACAATTCCACCGCCTTCCACGCTGCGGCCGTTCCGCCGACGAACTGGGTATAGGCGAGGCGCGCCTCCGGTGCGATACGGCCGGCGCTGAGCCCGGTCGAGACGATCAGCGAGGCTTCGCCGCCGGTGTTACGGAGCAGCCAGGCATTCTGCTTGATCGAGAGCAACTGGTCGATCGCAGCGTCCTGATGATTGACGGCGGCGGCCAGCGTGTTCGAGAGCTTGTCGAGCGTGTCGAGCAGCCCCTGCGTCGTCTCCATATATTCCTTCGGCAGGCCTGAGCGGCGCTGCTCCTTCGGCTTGGCGACGTCCTCCCAGAACTGCTTCTGCTCATCGGTCAGCAGCTTGTAGAGACGGGCGAGTTCCGGCACCATCGTCCCAGATTGCGGGAAGTCCATCGCAGGCAGTAGCTCGAGTGCATGCGCCATGGCGGGCATCTCGGCGTCCCGGATCGCGCGCAGATATTTCTCGATCTCGGCATCCACAGGCCCGGTCGAGTTGAGGAGCCGGTTGGTGGTCGAGCGGTCGGTGCGCAGATTATGCATCGCCTTGAACAAATCGGCGGAGGCGTCGGCGATCTGCGAAATGCGGTTGGCGGTCCTGAGGCGGTCCCATGAGTCCCAGGCGGTGAGCGACAGCGCAATCACCACAGAGATCGACGTGATCGCGATCACGGCCTTCAGCAGCGCGGACACGGTCAGACGATTGAGCATCGAGGTCCCCCAATTCCCATTTCAAGGTTCGGTAGCGATGCCCCGGCAAAATCAAGAACGATGGGGCATGACAGGATCGGCAATCACATACCGTTCGCGGCGCGGAGCGGACGGTTTCGGCATCTGAAACGAAAAGGGTAAAGTTTTAGGCAGGTCGTCTGCCGGTAGAATTACGCATTTACCAGAAGTTGCAATGGGTTGCCTGCATGGAACCAGCGCGCGAGACAGGCGTTAGGACCTCGTTAGCAATTTGCCTGAAGGGGGCCCTGCGATGCTGGTCGGCGTACTCGTCACCTTTCTCGTCGTCATTCTCGTGCTCTATCTCATCAACATGCTGCCGATGGACGGGCGCGCCAAACAGATCGCGCGGGTCATCGTCATCATCATCGGCATCGTCTCGCTGCTGAAATATCTCGCGGTGTTCTAGCGGGGCTACGGATGCCCAACAAAAAAGCCCCGGTTCACACCGGGGCTTTGATGTTCGCGTAAGCCGACGTATCAGCCCAGCGCCTTCGCCTCGCGACGGCGCGCGGTGAGGATGTATTCGGTGTAGCCGTTCGGCTGCTCGCGGCCCTTGAAGATCAGGTCGCAGGCGGCCTTGAAGGCTGTGCCGTCGAACGCGGGCGCCATCGGCTTGTAGATCGCATCGCCCGCGTTCTGCTTGTCGACGACGACGGCCATGCGCTTGAGCGATTCCATCACCTGCGCTTCGGTTATGACGCCCTGGTGCAGCCAGTTGGCGAGATGTTGGCTCGAGATGCGCAAGGTCGCGCGGTCTTCCATCAGGCCGACATCGTGGATGTCAGGCACCTTGGAGCAGCCGACGCCCTGGTCGATCCAGCGCACGACATAGCCGAGAATACCCTGACAGTTGTTGTCGATCTCCTGCTTGACGTCGTCAGGCGCCCAGTTCGACTTCGACACCGGAATGGTGAGAATGTCGGAGAGCTTGGCGCGCGGGCCGCCCTTGGTCAGCTCCTGCTGACGCGCGATGACGTTGACCTGGTGGTAGTGCAGGGCGTGCAGCGTGGCTGCGGTCGGCGATGGCACCCACGCCGTGGTGGCGCCGGCCTGCGGGTGCGCGAGCTTCTGCTGCAGCATGTCGGCCATCTTGTCGGGCGCCGCCCACATGCCCTTGCCGATCTGGGCGTGGCCGGGCAGGCCATCGATCAGGCCCATGTCGACGTTCCAGTCCTCATAGGCCTTGATCCAGGCCTGCGCCTTCATCTCGTTCTTGCGGATCATCGGGCCCGCTTCCATCGAGGTGTGGATCTCGTCGCCGGTGCGGTCGAGGAAGCCGGTGTTGATGAACATGATGCGCTTGGAGGCGCGCTGGATGCAGGCCTTGAGGTTGACGGTGGTGCGCCGCTCCTCGTCCATGATGCCGACCTTGAGCGTGTTTTCAGGCAAGCCCAGCATCTTCTCGACGCGGTCGAAGATCTCGCAAGTGAACGAGACCTCGTCCGGGCCGTGCATCTTCGGCTTGACGATATAGGCAGAGCCGGTGCGGCTGTTCTTGACCTTGGAGTTCCCTTTCAAGTCATGAATGGCAAGAAGCCCGGAGACGGCGGCATCGAGCAGGCCTTCGGGCACTTCCTCGCCCTTCTCGTCCAGCACCGCGTCGGTGAACATGTGGTGACCGCAATTGCGCATCAGCAGCAGGCTGCGGCCGTGCAGCTTCACTTCGCCCTTGCCGTCCGGTGTCTTGTAGCTGCGGTCCGCATTGAGCGAGCGCGTCAGCGTCTTGCCGCCCTTCTCGAAGTCGGCGGACAGCGTGCCGTTCATCAGGCCGAGCGTGTTGCGGTAGACCAGCACCTTATCTTCGGCGTCGACCGCGGCGACCGAATCTTCCATGTCGAGAATGGTGGAGACTGCGGCCTCCATCACCATGTCGGCGACGCCGGCCGGATCGTCCTTGCCGATCGCGCTGCCACGATTGATCGTCACCTCGACATGCAGGCCGTTATTGACGAGCAGCACGGCTGATGGTGCCGCCGCATCGCCCTGGAAGCCGGCAAATTGCGCGGCGTTCTTCAGCGCGGTGGCGTTACCGCTCTTCAGCTTCACCGCGAGCTGGCCGGCGACCACGCTGTAGGCGGTGACGTCGGTGTGGCTGCCGGTTGCCAGCGGCACGGCGGTATCGAGGAACGCCTTGGCCTTGGCGATCACCTTGTCGCCGCGCGCCTTGTTGTAACCCTTGCCGCTTTCGGAGGGGTCATGCGGAATCGCGTCGGTGCCGTAGAAGGCGTCATAGAGCGAGCCCCAGCGCGCATTCGCCGCGTTCAGTGCGTAGCGCGCGTTGGTGAGCGGTACGACCAGCTGCGGGCCGCAGATCTTGCCGATTTCCTCGTCGACATTGGCGGTCTCGACCTTCTGCGTCGCCGGCTCCGGGACGAGATAGCCGATCTCCTTCAGGAAGGCGGTGTAGGCGTCGAGGTCGAACGCCTTGCCCTTGTGGGCCCGGTGCCAGTCGTCGATCTTGGCCTGGAGCTGATCACGGAAGGTGAGCAGCGAGCGGTTCTTCGGCCCCAACTCCTTGATGATGGCGGCAACCCCTGCCCAGAACGCATCCGGCGCGATCCCCGTTTTGGGGGCGGCTTCCTTGGCGATGAAATCGAAAAGGACGGGGGCGATCTTCAATCCGTGGGCGTCGACGCGTTTCATGATGGTCTTTCTTGTTGGAAATGGCTGTTTTTGGCTGCTTTTGACCCGGCAGCAGCAAAATGCGCCCACGCGGGGGCGGCTTTCGGGACCTATTAGCCTCAAAATCGGGGCGGTGAGAAGACCCCCAGGGGTCTGTCAAAATGTCAAGGAGATGTGGGCCCCCGTCATTCCCCGCGAAAGCGGGGAATCCAGTACGCCGCGGCTTCTCCGTATCCCAACGCTGTCTCTGGGATACTGGGTCGCCCGGTCAAGCCGGGCGACGACAGCGGGGCCAGGGCGGCCTCAAATATTCGCGGCGAGGTCCACGAGCTCGTCGAACAGCACGCCGGTCGCCTTCAGCATCTGCTCGATCTCATCCGCCGCATCGGCAACCGTCCGTGTCGACGTGTCGATCACGAGTTCAGCCCCCTGCGGAGCCTCATAGTCGTTGCCGATGCCGGTGAACGAGGCCAGTGAGCCCGCGCGGGCCTTCTTGTAGTGGCCCTTGGGATCGCGCTCCTCGCACACCCCGGCCGGCGTCGCGACATGGATCTCGCGGAACGTGGTGTCGGCGATGCGGCGTGCGGTGGCGCGATCCTCACGCGACGGGGAGACCGCCGCGACGATCGCGATATGGCCATTACGCGCAAGATGCGTCGCAACTTCGGCGAGGCGACGGATGTTCTCGCCGCGGTCGGCGGCGGAGAAGCCGAGATCGCTGTTGAGCCCGGCGCGCAGCGTGTCACCGTCGAGCAGGATCGGCGAGCCGCCATTGGCGAAGAGACGCCGCTCCAGTGCCTTCGCCAGCGTCGACTTGCCGGAGGCCGGCAGGCCGGTGAGCCAGACCACGGCGCCGTTGTGGCGATAGCGCGCGGAGCGCTCATCCAGGCGCAGCGCCGATTCCACCGGAACGATGTCGACAGGCACGGCACGCTGGCCGGCATCGACCGACAGCACGAGACCGCCGCCGGCAATACGCCCGGCGACCTCGATCACAAGGCGGCCGGTGCGCGGGTTCTCGGTGTAGGGATCGGTTGCGATCGGATTGGACAGGGAGATGTCGATCTCGCCGACATGGTTGCGGCCGATCGCCTTGTTCTCGCTGCTCGAGAGCTCGCCGGGATCGACTGCCTTTTCGATGGCAACGACGGTGGCGCGGCTTTCCTTCGGTCCGCAGCGGACCAGCAACTGATCGCCCTTGGCGAGCGGCTTATCGTGCAGCCAGAAGATGCGCGCGCGCAGCCGCCGCGTCTCGCGCGGGGCGGTGCTCGCATGCGCGATGATGTCGCCGCGCTCGATGAACAATTCGCGGTCGAGCGTGATGCCGACCGAGCGGCCCGCGCCCTGGCGCGTTGCGACCGGCGTCAGCGGCCAGCTCTCGACCGACTTGATCTTGGCGATCTTGCCCGCGGGCATGATGACGATCTCGTCGCCGGCAATCAGGCTGCCGGATTCGATACGGCCGGCGACGATGCGGCGATCGTCGAACTTGTAGATCGCCTGCACCGGCAGGCGCAGTGCCAGCGCTTCCAACGGCCGCGCCGGCTCGAGCCGGTCCAGCGCCTCGACCACGGTCGGACCCCTGTACCAGCCAATGCGGGCGGTGCGCTCGGCAACGCCGTCGCCATCGCGCGCGGAGATCGGGATCACGGCGGTCGGCGTCACGCCGAGGCCGTTGAGATGCGCCGAGATCTCGTCGCTGATTTCCTTGAAGCGATCGGCGCTGAAATCCACCCGATCCATCTTGTTGACGACGACAGCGACCTGCTTCACGCCGAGCAGATGCAGGAGATAGCCGTGACGGCGGGTCTGGTCGCGCACGCCTTCCAGCGCGTCGATGATCAGCACCGCGCCGTCGGCCTGCGAGGCGCCAGTGATCATGTTGCGCAGGAACTCGGCGTGGCCGGGCGCGTCGATCAGCACGATGTCGCGCGAATTGGTGCGGAAGCGGATCTGCGTGGTGTCGATGGTGATGCCCTGGTCGCGTTCGGTCTGGAGCGCGTCGAGCAGGAACGACCATTCGAACGGCATGCCGCGCCGCGCGCTGACGGCCTTCAGCATCTCGAGCTTGCCGTCGGGCAGGCTGCCGGTCTCATGCAGAAGACGGCCGACCAGCGTCGACTTGCCGTGGTCGACATGGCCGACGATGACGATGCGAACCTGCGGACGCGTGGTGCCGTTCGGCGTGGCGGGCGAAGTGGGGGTGACGAGCATGTTCATGACCGCGATGCGTCCTTGAATCAGAGGTAGCCGGCGACGCGCAGGCGCTCGAAAGCGTCCTCGGTCTCGTGGTCGAGCGCGCGGCCGGCACGCTCCGGCACCTTGGTCTGCTCGAGCTCGGCCAGGATCTCGTCGATGTTCGACGCGTTTGAAGCGACCGGATTGGTGATGTCCTGATCGCCCAGCGAGCGATAGCGCTTGCCGTCCTTGGCGAGATAGAGCGGGATGATCGGGATGTTCTCGCGCTTGGTGTAGGCCCAGATGTCGGCCTCGGTCCAATGCAGGATCGGATGGATGCGCAAATGCGCGCCTTGCGGCGGCGATGCGTTGAAATGATCCCAGAACTCCGGCGGCTGGTCACGCACGTCCCAATTGCCTTCGAGACCGCGCGGCGAGAACACGCGCTCTTTGGCGCGGGTGGCTTCCTCGTCGCGGCGAATGCCGGCAATCAGGCCGTCAAAGCCGTATTTGGCCAGCGCCATCTTGAGACCTTCGGTCTTGCGCGCGGCGGAACGGGCGGCCGGCGGCAGCGTTGGGTCGACGGCATCGATGGGCGGGCAGGGCTCGACGCGCAGATCGAGCTCCCACTCTTTGCCATAGTGATCGCGGAAGCGATACATCTCAGGAAACTTCTTGCCGGTGTCGACATGGAGGGCCGGGAACGGCACGCGGCCGAAGAAGGCCTTGCGCGCCAGCCAGATCATCACGTTGGAATCCTTGCCGAGCGACCACAGCAGGGCGATCTTCTTCAGACGCGCAAACGCCTCGCGGAAAATGTAGATGCTCTGGGCCTCGAGCTGGTCGAGATGGTCCATGCTTGGCGCAACATCAGCGGAAAATTCTTGCGAGCCCGAGCGTCCAACGGGGGCCTGGCTGCTCACGCCGGCAACTGCGGAATCGTCCTTGAGAAGATGCATCTCTGCCACTTTGCGTTTGGAGGCTAAAATTCTATAGTTGCACTGCAGGAGAGAAGAAAAAATTTTCTCTTTGCGCGCTCGAAACGACACATATATAGAAAATAATTCCAGTCAACCCCGGATGTGGGGGAAGCGAGTATCGCATGCGGTTCTTGCCGGTGTTTCTCGATCTCAAAGCCGGTCCGGTGGTCCTCATCGGCGCGGGTGAGCTTTTGCGCGCAAAATTGCGCGTGCTCGCCGCTGCCGGTGCGCGCGTTCGCGTGCATGCGATCGATGGCAATCAGGACCTGGGTCTGAACTCCGACGACACCGCGCGTATCGAGATCGCGACGGATGATCCGCTCACATCGGATCTTGCTGGCGTCATCGCGATCGTCTGCGCCGGCGCGGGCGATGTCGGCGTGGCGATGTCGGCGCGGGCAAAATCGCTCGGCCTGCCCGTCAATGTCATGGACGATCTCGATCATTCCAGCTTCATCTTCCCGGCGATCGTCGATCGCGGCGATGTCGTGGTCGCCGTCGGCACCGGCGGCACTTCGCCGGTGGTGGCGCGGCGGCTGCGCGAGAAGATCGAGGCACTGCTGCCGGCCCGCATCGGCGAGCTTGCCGAGTTCATCGGCGGCTTCCGCAAGTCCATCAACGAGAGCATTGCCGAGTTTCCGCTGCGCCGCCGCTTCTGGGAGCGGGTGATCGATGGCCCGATCGGCGCTGCCGTGCTGGCTGGCCGCAAAGCCGATGCGCGCGCGGCGTTGAATGCTATTTCCGATCCGTCCGATTTCGCGCGTGCTGACAAGCCGCAAGGCTCGGTTGCGCTGGTCGGCGCCGGCCCCGGCGACCCGGACTTGCTCACCATCAAGGCGCTGCGCGCGCTGCAGGACGCCGACATCGTCTTCCATGACGAACTCGTCTCGAGCGAAATTCTCGATCGCATCCGTCGCGATACAACGCGCGTTCCGGTCGGCCGCCGTGTCGGCAAGCCCGGCATCGGACAGGACGCCATCAACACGCGAATGATCGAAGCTGCGCAAGCTGGTCAACGCGTGGTGCGGCTGAAGGGTGGCGATCCCTTCGTGTTCGGCCGCGGCGGCGAAGAGGTGGAAGCCCTGCGCGCCGCCGGCGTTGCCTATTCGATCATTCCCGGCATCACCGCCGGGCTTGGCGGAGCCGCCGATTTCGAAGTGCCGCTCACTTACCGTCACGAAGCCACCCGCATCACCTTCCTCACCGCGCACAAGGCCCGCGATGCAGAGACCGTCGACTGGTCGACGCTGACCGACACCAGAATGACCGTTGTTGTTTACATGGGCATGACCGCGGCCCCCGCCGTGCGCGCGGGCCTGTTCGCCGCCGGCCGCTCGCCGGAGACGCCGGTCGGCGTGTTCGCCCGCGTCACGCGGCCCGATGCCCAAGGCGCGATCGGCATGCTGCGCGACTTGCCCGAGCTCGTGCGGCAGACCAATGGTGGTCCCGCCATTCTCATCATCGGCGACGTGGTCCGGCATGCCGGCTCGCTTCGTCGTCAAACTCCCAAGAAAAACTCAGCTCAAATCATCTCTGACCTATTGGATGCAGCCGAATGACCTCCCCGCTTGAACAGAAGAAGATCAAAATCGCCGGCCCCTCGGTCGTCACCGCCAACCGCACCTGGGACGGAATCGTTGTGTACCGCACCGCCGCCAAGAGCTGGTCCGCGGACCTCTCGGAGGCTGCGATCGTGCGCAACTCCGACGAAGCCAAGGCGTTGCTTGCAGAATCGGTCGCCGATGACGTCGGCGCGATCGGTCCCTATATCGCTCCGGTGCAGGTCGGCGCAGACGGCAAGATCGAACCCGGCAATCTGCGCGAACAGATCCGCCGCACCGGCGTGACCATCGGTCAGTCGGCCCAGGCTTAAGGCATTCGCTGATGTACGCTTACGACGAAATCGACCGCACGCTCGTCAACGAGCGCGTCTCGGAGTTCCGCGACCAGGTGAAGCGCCGCCTCTCGGGCGAGCTCACCGAGGACGAGTTCAAGATCCTGCGCCTCCAGAACGGCGTCTATCTGCAATTGCACGCCTACATGTTCCGCGTCGCGATCCCGTACGGGACGCTGGCGACGGACCAGCTGCGGGCGCTGGCTCATGTCGCGCGCAAATATGACCGCGGCTATGGCCATTTCACGACGCGGCAGAACATCCAGTTCAACTGGATCAAGCTCGCCGAGCTGCCTGACGCGCTGGAAGATCTCGCCAAGGTCGGCATCCACGCGATGCAGACCTCCGGCAACAACATGCGCAATGTCACCTCGGACCAGTGGGCCGGTGTCGCACCCGGCGAGATCGAGGATCCGCGCATCTGGTCGGAGCTGATCCGCCAGCACACCACGCTGCATCCGGAATTCTCGTTCCTGCCGCGCAAGTTCAAGATCGCGATCACCGCGTCGGACCACGATCGCGCCGCGATCAAGATCCACGACATCGGGCTGAAGCTGATCAAGAACGAGAAGGGCGAGACCGGCTTCGAGGTGCTCGTCGGCGGCGGCCTCGGCCGCACGCCGTTCATCGGCAAGACCATCAAGCATTTCGTGCATGGCCGCGATATCCTCAGCTATATCGAGGCGATCCTGCGCGTCTACAACCAGTACGGCCGCCGCGACAACATCTACAAGGCCCGCATCAAGATCCTGGTGCACGAGCTCGGCATCGAGAAATTCTCGCGCGAGGTCGAGGAGGAGTGGCAGCACATCCGCAACGCCTCGCTCCAGATCGACGACGAGGTGATCGAGGACATCCGCTCGCGCTTCACCTATCCCGCTTACGAAAAGCTGCCGCACATGCCGGACGAGCTGCGTCAGGCCGCGGCGGACGCCGACTTCGAGGCGTGGCGCAAGAACTCGGTCGCGCCGCACAAGGTGCAGGGCTATTCCATCGTCACCATCTCGCTGAAGCCGATCGGCAAGCCCCCGGGCGACGCCACGGCCGAGCAGATGGATGCGCTGGCCGATCTCGCCGACAAATATTCCTTCGGCGAGATCCGCGTCGGCCACGAACAGAATTTGGCGCTGCCGCACGTCGCCAAGCGCGATTTGCCGGCGCTGTGGAAGGCGCTCGACAAGCTCGGGCTGGCGACGCCGAACGTCAACCTGATCACCGATATCATCGCCTGCCCGGGTCTGGACTATTGCTCGCTGGCCAATGCGCGCTCGATTCCGATCGCGCAGGAGCTGACGCGGCGCTTCGCCAACCACGAGCTCGCCAATCTGATTGGCCGGCTGCACATCAACATCTCCGGCTGCATCAACGCCTGCGGCCATCACCATGTCGGCCATATCGGCATTCTCGGCGTCGAGAAGAACGGCGAGGAGGTCTACCAGATCACCATCGGCGGCCGGGCCGACGAGGGCGCGGCGCTGGGCAATCTGATCGGCCCCGGCGTCAAGTTCGACGAGGTCGCCGACGTCATCGAAGACGTTGTCGAAGCCTATCTTGCGCTGCGCGAGCGGCCCGAAGAGCTGTTCATCGACACGGTGAAGCGGCTCGGCGTCGAACCCTTCAAGGAGCGCGTCTATGCCACTCGTTAATGGCGGAAAAATCGCCGACGACCGTTTCGTCAAGCTGGCCGTCGACACGCCGTTGCCCGAGAGCGGCGACATCCTGGTGCCGGCCGAGCGTTTCATCGCCGAGGCGGATGCGTTGCTGAAGCGCGCCGGCAGGGTCGGCGTGATCTGGCCGAACAACCGCGACATCGACGAGCTCGTGCCGTATCTCGGCAAGATCGCCGCCGTTGCCCTGGTGTTCCCGACCTTTCGTGACGGGCGCGCCTACAGCCAGGCCCGGCTGCTGCGCGAGCGTTACAATTATCGCGGGGAGCTGCGTGCTACGGGGCAGATCCTGCGCGACCAGTTCGTGTTCATGCTGCGCGCCGGCTTCGATTCCTTCGAGGTCAAGAAGCAGGCCGATGCGGAAGCCTTCATGCAGACCGCAAAACGCTATTCCGTGTTCTACCAGCCGACCGGCGATGGCCGTATCACGGCCCTGCACCGGCGCATGCAGCTGCGTCACTCCGAGGGTGTCGGCACGTGAACGCCATCGCACCTCAAGTCTCGTCCGTTTCCACGCTACCTTCAGCGGCGGAGCTCGATCGTGCCTTGCGCGACGCCTCGCCTGCGGAGGTCGTCGCGGCCGCGCTGAAAGCGGTCGGCCGTGAGAAGCTCGCGCTGGTGTCGTCCTTCGGTACGGAATCAGCAACGCTGCTGAAGGTGATGGCGGACGTCGACCCGGCGATCCCCGTGATCTTTCTTGATACCGGCTGGCTGTTCGAGGAGACGCTGGCCTATCGCGATACGCTGATCGAAACGCTGGGTTTGAAGGACGTCCGTTCGATCAAGCCTGCCGAGGAGACGCTGACGCGCGAAGATCCGGACCGCGACCTCTGGTTCTCCGATCCCGACGCCTGCTGCCGCATCCGCAAAGTCGAGCCGCTCGCGCGTGCACTCAGGCCGTTCTCGGCCTGGCTCAACGGTCGCAAGCGTTTCCAGGGCAATACGCGCGCCGATATTCCGGTCGTCGAGGACGATGGCGCGCGGTTGAAGTTCAACCCGTTCGCCAATGTCTCGCGCGAGGAACTCGAGGCGATCTTCGTCCGCGCCAAATTGCCGCGTCACCCGCTTGCGGCATCGGGTTTTCGCTCGGTTGGGTGTATGCCTTGCACGAGCAGGACCGCCGAGGGCGAGGATGAGCGCGCGGGTCGCTGGCGCGGCCGGGCCAAGACAGAATGCGGCATCCACACGACGAAGACTTCGTAGCACAGTCGCGCTGCGGGCTTGCGAACAAGAAAATCCGCTTCCGTTGACTTGAGAGCGTTTCGCCACGAGTTTCGCCTGCATGCCTTCGCTGACATCGAGGTCATCGAAGTGAATGGAGATGGACATGGTGCGTCGTATCTTTCCGCTCGCTGCAGGACTGCTCGTTACGGGACTCGTTACAAGTTTCTTGGCAAGCGCGGCTCTCGCTGCTGACATCAATCTTCTGAACGTGTCGTATGATCCGACGCGCGAGCTCTATGTCGAGTTCAACAAGGCGTTCGCGAACGCCTATCAGAAGGAAACAGGCAAGAGCGTCGAGATCAAGCAGTCGCATGGCGGCAGCGGATCGCAGGCGAGGGCGGTGATCGACGGCTTGCAGGCCGATGTGGTGACCCTCGCGCTCGCCTATGACATCGACGCCATCGCCGGCAAGGGCCTCACGGCGGCCGACTGGCAGAAGCGCCTGCCGCAGAATTCATCGCCCTACACCTCGACCATCGTGTTCCTGGTGCGTAAGAGCAATCCCAAGGGCATCAAGGACTGGGACGATCTGATCAAGCCGGGGGTCGCCGTCATCACGCCGAACCCGAAGACCTCGGGCGGCGCCCGCTGGAATTATCTTGCCGCCTGGGGCTTTGCGCAGAAGAAATACGGCTCCGCCGACAAGGCCAAGGATTTCATCGGGAAGCTCTATCAGCAGGTGCCGGTGCTCGACACCGGCGCGCGCGGCGCCACCGTGACCTTTGTCGAGCGCGGCGTCGGCGACGTGCTGCTGGCCTGGGAGAACGAGGCGTATCTCGCGCTGAAGGAATTCGGCCAGGAAAAATTCGAGATCGTGGCGCCGCCGCAATCGATCCTCGCCGAGCCGCCGGTCGCCATCGTCGACAAAGTCGCCGCCAAGAAGGGCAGCCGCGACGTCGCCGATGCCTATCTCCAGTACTGGTACACCAAGGAAGGGCAGGAGATCGCCGCACGCAACTTCTACCGTCCGCGCGATGCCGAGATCGCAAAGAAGTACGAAAATTCTTTCGCCAAGGTCGAACTATTCACCATCGACGACGTTTTTGGCGGTTGGACCAAGGCGCAGAAAGAGCATTTCGCCGACGGCGGCGTCTTCGATCAGATCTACAAGAACTGATCGGGCGCTGACGGAGAGGCGACAGGGGCCTGGTGAGCGCAATCGCAGCACGACGCCGGACATTGCCGGGCTTCGGTCTCACGATGGGACTGACGCTGACCTGGCTGTCCGTCATCATCCTGATTCCGCTTGCCGGCCTGTTTTTGAAGTCGACTGAACTCAGTCCCGACCAGTTCTGGGCCATCCTCTCCAGTCGTCGCACCTTGAACGCGCTCCGCATCTCCTTCGGGCTCGCGTTCGCGGCGGCCTGCGTCAATCTGGTGATGGGCAGCATCATCGTCTGGGCGCTGGTGCGCTACCGCTTCCCCGGCCGGCGGCTGTTCGATGCGATCGTCGACGTACCGTTCGCGCTGCCGACGGCGGTCGCCGGCGTCGCACTGACCACGCTGTTCGCCGAGAAGGGCTGGCTGGGGGCGCCGCTCGCCGCGCTCGGCATCAAGGTGGCGTTCACGCCGCTCGGCATCTTCGTCGCCATGATCTTCATCGGCATTCCGTTCGTGGTGCGTACCGTGCAGCCGGTGCTCCAGGATCTCGACCCCGAGATCGAGGAAGCCGCCGGCAGCCTGGGCGCGAGCCGCTGGCAGACCATTATCCGCGTGATCCTGCCCTCGTTCGCGCCGGCGCTGCTCACGGGGCTCGCGCTCGCCTTCGCGCGCGCGGTCGGTGAATACGGGTCGGTGATCTTCATCGCCGGCAACCTGCCCAACGTCTCCGAGATCGCGCCGCTGCTGATCGTGATCCGTCTCTCCGAATTCCGCTACGCCGATGCGACCGCGATTGCGGTGGTCATGCTCCTCGTTTCCTTCGTCATCATCTTCGCGGTCAACCGGTTGCAGCGCTGGGCGCAGCACCGGGAAGGAGAGCGATGAGGGTGGGACGATGACGATGCAGATCGCCGATACCGTTTCGCTGTCTTCGCCCGAGGCCAAGGCACGCGCCCGTGCCGCGGCCGCGCGCAACAATCTCCGCACCGAGCCGCAGGCGGTGCGCATCGCCATCATCGCGCTGGCGATCGTGTTCCTGTCCGTCTTTGTCGTGCTGCCGCTGGTGCTGGTGTTCGCGCAAGCCTTCTCGCGAGGTCTTTTGGCCTATGCCGCGGCGCTGGCCGAGCCAGAGGCGCTGGCCGCGATCAAGCTGACGCTGGTCGTCGCCGCGATCTCGGTCAGCGTCAATCTCATCTTCGGTCTCGTTGCGGCCTGGGCGATTGCGAAGTTCGAATTCACCGGCAAAACCTTCCTGATCACGCTGATCGACCTGCCGTTTTCGGTCAGCCCGGTTATCTCCGGTCTCGTCTTCGTGCTGTTGTTCGGCGCGCAAGGCTATTTCGGCGGCTGGCTGAGGGATCACGACATCCAGATCCTGTTCGCGGTGCCCGGTATAGCGCTCGCCACGACATTCGTGACCTTCCCCTTCGTGGCGCGTGCGCTGATCCCCCTGATGCAGGAGCAGGGCACGCAGGAAGAAGAAGCCGCGATCTCGCTCGGCGCTTCCGGCCTGCAGACCTTCTTCCGCGTCACGCTGCCCAATATCAAATGGGGCGTGCTCTACGGCGTCCTGCTCTGCAATGCGCGCGCGATGGGTGAGTTTGGTGCGGTCTCGGTCGTCTCCGGCCATATCCGCGGCGAGACCAACACCATGCCGCTGCTCGTCGAGATTCTCTACGATGAATATCAATTCGTCGCGGCGTTTGCGATTGCCTCGCTGCTCGCCATGCTTGCGCTGATCACGCTGATAGCCAAGACCATCCTGGAGCGCCGGCTAGAGGACGGAGAAGAATCCCGTGACCATTGAAGTCAAAAACCTCGTCAAGAAGTTTGGCAATTTTGCCGCGCTCGACGGTGTCGACCTCAAGGTCGACAGCGGCGAGTTGCTGGCACTGCTCGGGCCGTCCGGCTCGGGCAAGACCACGTTGCTGCGGATCGTCGCCGGACTCGACTGGCCTGATGCGGGTGAGGTTGTCATCAACGGCGAGGATGCGCTGGCGCAGGGCGCGCGCGAGCGCCATGTCGGCTTTGTGTTCCAGCACTACGCGTTGTTCCGCCATATGAGCGTATTCGAGAACGTCGCCTTTGGCCTCCGCGTGCAGCCGCGCGCGATCCGCAAGGACCAGGTGGCGATCCGCGCCCGGGTCAAGGAACTGCTCGATCTCGTGCAGCTCGACTGGCTCGCCGACCGCTATCCGAGCCAGCTCTCCGGCGGCCAGCGCCAGCGCATCGCGCTTGCCCGCGCGCTCGCGATCGAGCCGCGCATCCTGCTGCTCGACGAGCCCTTTGGCGCGCTGGACGCAAAAGTGCGGAAAGAACTGCGCAAATGGCTGCGCTCGCTGCACCATGAGATCAACGTCACGTCGATCTTCGTCACCCACGACCAGGAAGAGGCGCTCGAAGTCGCCAACCGCGTCGTCGTCATGGACAAGGGCAGGATCGAGCAGATCGGCTCGCCCGACGACGTCTATGAGACGCCCGCGAGCGCCTTCGTCCACGGCTTCATCGGCGAATCCATCGAGCTGCCGGTCCAGGTCGAGGGCGGCGTCGTCAGGCTCGGCGATCGCCCGCTGCGGCTCGCCGCGGAGGGGCTGGCGCCTGGCGCGTCAAGACTGTTCGTGCGGCGACATGACATGCTCATTGGTCCGCCTGGTAGCGGCGCCTTCGAGGGCGCGGTCCAGCATGTCCGCAATTTCGGCCCGGTGCAGCGGGCCGAAGTCGCGCTCTCGGGCGGCCAGACCATCGAGATCGACGCTCCTCGTGACCGGGAACTGCGGGCCGGCGACACTATTGGCCTCGAGCCCCGCCGCTACCGCATATTTGCGGGTTAGGCTCCGTCATTCCGGGATGGTGCGAAGAACCAGACCCGGAATCTCGCGATTATTGAGCAGGATTCCGGGCTCAGCGCTGCGCGCTGCCCCGGAATGATGGATACGATTTTCCTCAAAATTCACCTT
Source organism: Bradyrhizobium zhengyangense (assembly GCF_022012435.1). Classification (GTDB taxonomy): domain Bacteria; phylum Pseudomonadota; class Alphaproteobacteria; order Rhizobiales; family Xanthobacteraceae; genus Bradyrhizobium; species Bradyrhizobium zhengyangense. The sequence goes on along the minus strand of NZ_JAKLUA010000005.1, from coordinate 146,783 downwards.
TCAGCCACGGTTGGTATGCAACAACGGCCCCTCATTTGGGGGCCCCTGAACATGCGCGCTGCGGCCGCGATCCTTCTCACTTTGCTTCTCGCCGGCTGCGCCGGCAATGAAGCGCCGGTCCAGCAGCCGTCGATGTATGCCGACATGTCGGTCCCGGGCGCCAAGCTCGATGCGCCGGCCGCCGCGATCATGATCTCGCAATACCGCCAGAACAACGGGCTCGGCGCCGTCGAGATCGACCCCGAATTGATGCGGCTCGCCGAATCCCAGTCCGGAGCCATGGCCGCCGCCAACAAGATGGACCATGACGTGCGCGCCCCCCTGGCCAAGCGGCTCAATGCCGGCGGCTATCCGGCAACCGTGGCTGTCGAGAACATTTCGGCCGGCTATCATACGCTGGCCGAAGCGTTTTCCGGCTGGCGCGACTCGCCTCCGCACCGCGCCAACATGCTCAAGAGCGGTGTCACAAAATTGGGCATCGCGGCGAGCTATGCTCCGGGCACCAAGTACAAGGTGTTCTGGACCATGATCCTGGCATCGACCGATCCCCGATAAGCCAGACTTGATCCCGGGTGCATTGACGTCGCGACAGACTGTCGCCACGGTGGCTCGCCTTTTGCTATTGTTCCCGAATGACAGATCATAGTCCGGAAGTCGCAACAGTCCCCGCGAAGGCGCAGCGCGTCCTGGTTCTCCAGGGCGGCGGCGCGCTTGGCTCCTATCAGGCCGGCGCCTATCAGGCGCTGTGCCATTTCGACTTCGAGCCCGAATGGGTTGCCGGCATCTCGATTGGCGCGGTCAATGCCGCCATCATTGCCGGCAATGATGGCCAGACCCGCGTCAAGCGGCTCAAGGAATTCTGGGAGATGGTCTCCGCGCCGGTGCCGTGGAAGCCGATCGGCAAGAGCGACCACAGCCGCGAGCTGTTCAATTCCACCAGCGCCGCACTGATCGCGACCTTCGGCGTGCCCGGCTTTTTCACTCCGCGAGTCCCGCCCGCGCCGCTTTGGCCGCCGGGCAGCAAGCAGGCCGAGAGCTATTACGACACCGCGCCGCTGAAGAAGACGCTGGAGCGCCTCGTCGACTTCGACCGCATCAACGATCTGAAGACGCGGCTTTCGGTCGGCGCCGTCGGCGTCACCTCCGGCAACTTCAAATATTTCGACAATTACGAGTTCAAGAAGCTCGGCAAGCTCATCGGCCCCGAGCACATCATGGCCTCAGGCGCGCTGCCGCCGGGCTTTCCGTCGGTCGTGATCGACGGCGAGCATTATTGGGACGGCGGCATCGCCTCCAACACGCCGCTCGACTTCGTGCTCGATGCTGAAATCGACCGCGACATGCTGATCTTCCAGGTCGATTTGTTCAGCGCCCGCGGCGACCTGCCGAATTCGCTGCTCGAGGCCACCGAGCGCGAGAAGGACATCCGCTTCTCCAGCCGCACGCGAATGAACACCGACAAGAACAAGCAGTTGCACAACGCCCGCAGGGCGGCGCGCGAGCTGATTGCCAAATTGCCCGATTATCTCAAGAACGACCCGTCCGTCGAGTTCCTCGCGAAGGTCTCTCGTGAGAGCACTGTCACGGTGGTGCACCTGATCTATCGCAGCAAGAACTACGAATCCTCGTCCAAGGACTACGACTTCTCGCATGTCGCGATGGTCGAGCACTGGGAAAGCGGCGTGCGCGACGTGCATCTGTCGATGCGCCACAAGGACTGGCTCGAGAAGCCGCAGTCCGGCGAGACCATGGTGACCTACGATCTCACGGGGGACGTCACCGCGCCCCCGCCAAAAAGGAGCGAATAACATGGGTACTCTCTCAGGCAAGAACGCCGTCGTAACAGGTTCGACCAGCGGCATCGGCCTTGCTTACGCGCGCGCGTTTGCCGCTGCCGGCGCCAATGTCGTCATCAACGGCTTCGGCTCGCCCGAGGACATCGAGAAGGAGCGCACCAAGATTGAATCCGATTTTGGCGTGAAAGCGGTCTACTCGCCCGCCGACATGACCAAGCCGGCCGAGATCGCCGGGATGATCGCGCTCGGTGAAAAGTCGTTCGGCTCGGTCGATATCCTCGTCAACAATGCCGGCATCCAGTTCGTCTCGCCGATCGAGGAATTCCCCCCGGAGAAGTGGGACCAGATCATCGCGATCAACCTGTCCTCGGCCTTCCATGCCATCCGCGCCGCCGTTCCCGGCATGAAGAAGAAGGGCTGGGGCCGCATCATCAATACGGCCTCGGCGCACTCGCTGGTCGCTTCGCCCTTCAAGTCGGCCTATGTGTCGGCCAAGCACGGCATCGCCGGCCTGACCAAGACCGTGGCGCTGGAGGTCGCAACCAGCAAGATCACCTGCAACTGCATCAGCCCCGGCTATGTCTGGACGCCGCTGGTGGAGAAGCAGATTCCGGACACGATGAAGGCCCGCAACCTCACGCGCGAGCAGGTCATCAACGACGTGCTGCTCGACGCGCAGCCGACCAAGGAGTTCGTGACCTCGGAGCAGGTGGCCGCCCTTGCGCTGTTCCTGTGCAGCGACGACGCTGCGCAGATCACCGGCACCAATTTGTCGATCGACGGCGGCTGGACCGCGGAGTAACGGCCGCGTTCTGTCGTCCCAGACGACACAGCGTGGGGTGGGCAAAGGCGCGAAAGCGCCGTGCCCACCATCTCTCTCGATCACGAAAAAGGTCGTGGGCACGCTTCGCTTTGCCCACCCTACGATACCGGGGACCGGGCTGTGGTCTCGTGCCTCAATGGCTCCAGGCCAATGCCGTTACGATCGCAGATTGCAGGTTGAGCTCCGCGAACATGATCTTGCTGGCGACCACGACAAGGACGCTGGCCAGCGCCACGCGCAGCACCGTTTCGGGCACGCGCGTTGCGCCGTAGCTGCCGATGATGATGCCGGGCAGCGAGCCCAGCAGCAGCACGCCCATCAGACCCCAGTCGACCGAGCCGAGCATCCAGTGTCCGATGCCCGCCACCAGCGTCAGCGGCACCGCATGCGCGATGTCGGAGCCGACGATGGTTGCCATCGGCAGGCGCGGGTAGAGCAACAGCAGCACGGTCACGCCGACGGCACCGGCGCCGACCGACGAGATCGAGACCAGCACGCCGAGCACGACTCCCGTGATCACGGTCGCGATCGTGATGGTGCGCTCGTCGAGCTGTTCCATGCGGCGGCGATAGCGCTCCATGATCGACTTGCGGAAGATCAGCGATGTTGCGGTGAGGATCAGCGCGAAGCACAGCACCAGATTGACCAGGTTGCGCTCGGCGTCGCTGCGAAGATCCAGCTTCCACAGCACCAGCAGCGTCAGCGCGCTCGCCGGAATGCTGCCGCAGGCCAGCCGCAGCACCGCACGCCAATGCACGCTACGTGACCAGCCATGCACCACGCTGCCGCCGGTCTTGGTGGCGGCGGCATAGAGCAGGTCGGTGCCGACGGCCGTGGTCGGGTGGATGCCGAACAGCAGGATCAGGAGCGGCGTCATCAATGAGCCGCCTCCCACGCCGGTCAACCCGACAAGCAGGCCGACGCCGAAACCCGAAGCAACGTAGAGCGGATCAATCATGTCAGGGAGAATCTAGGTTTATCTCGTCAGTTGGGCAATATGACGTAGGATAAACTTTCCCCGCGACGCAACCTGTTGGACAGAATAAGAAAAATTATGCTGCGGAGTGGCTGGGGAGAGAGGTTTCGCCTGTTTCGCGCGCTCAACTGGAAACAGTCGTCCCCGGAACAACGCGCAGCTGGGCGTGCGTCGTACCTATTTACCAAACGCGAGCACGTGCAGCCCCAGCCGCTGTCTCACGATCCAGAACAGCAGCACGGTCTCGAAGGTCAGCGAGATCGAGGTCGCGGCCGCGGCGCCGTGGCCGCCGAAGCGCGGCACCAGCGCGATGCAGAGCACGACGTTCATGACGAACGCCAGCGCATAGGCGAGCGCGCAGATCTTCTGCTGGCCCAGCATGTTGAGCAGCCGCTCCACGGGACCGATCGCGGCGCGCACCACGAGGCCGACGGCCGCGACGAACATGATGTCGTAGCCGACAACGAATTGTGGTCCGAACAGCCAGAGCAGCGGCTTGCCGAGCGCGAGCAGCACGATGGTTGCCGCCAGCGATGGCCAGAATGTCCAGACGATCGCATGCGCGACATAGGCTGACAGGCGCGCCTTGTCGCCGCTGGCGTTGTATTCGGCGAAGCGATGCGCCGTCGTCGCCGACATCGCGTAGTGAATGAACGACACCAGCGCCAGCGTCTTCACCACGGCAAAGTAGACGCCGACCTCGTCGGAGGGGCGGAACTGCTGCAGCACCAGCACGTCGGTGTAGGAGAGCAGCAAATAAAAACTCTCGACCAAGAGAATCGGCAGCGAGACGGCGAGCCAGCCGCTGATGTCGTAGGCCTTGGGGCCCGGCGCGATGTGCTCGGCGAGCCTGCGGTTCAGCACCACCATCTGCCCGGTCATCGCGATCCAGACTGCGCCTGCGCTCGCCACCATCGCGGCGATGGCGCCGAGATGATAGCCGAGCAGGAAGGCGCACGCCGTGATGCCGATGATCAGCGCCTGGCGGATGATGAATTGCGGCATCAGGCCAAGCTGCATCCAGTCATGCGAGCGCGCGATGCCGTCCTGGGTGTTGGCGACGACGAAGGCCGGCAGCGTCATGCAGCCGATATAGAGCGGCAGCTCCTCGGCCGGATCGATCCATGGCGAGAAAAGCTTGACGATGCCCGCAAGCGCGAGCGACACCAGCGCAGAGACGGCGAAGGTCAGCCAGCGGCTGCCGGACAGAAAGCCGCGCAGCAGCGCGTGATCGCCGCTGGCGCGATATTCCGGAATGATCTTTTGCGCGGAAGCGGAGATGCCGAAATCCATCATGCTGCCGAGCAGCAGCACCCAGGTCCAGACATAGACATAGATGCCGTAGTCGGACGTCCCCATCCAGCGCGCCAGCAGCACCTGCGAAAAATAGGCGAGGCCCGCGCTGATGACGCGAATGATGAAGATGGTGCCGGCCAACCGCCGCGTCAGCGATGCTTCGCTCGAGCCGCCCGTCAGTTTTCCGCGCAACCGTGCGATCAGGCCGGCCGGTCCGGTCGTTGCGGGTTCTGCATCCATCACGGCCAAGTCGAACAATCCCCAGGCGTCCGCATGTCGCGGCAGCCTCCGGACTTAGCAACCATTCGTTAAGATTCGGTTGGGTGGGAACGCGGTCGCGCCGCCCTCGGTGTCGTCCCGGACCTGCGCGCCGCTGCACGGCGCTTGTCTGGGACGACCGCTGAATGTGGAGTGCCGGCAGCGCAATTGACGCGCCTTCGGCAGTTCGGCCTCACTGCAAGTTCGTATTGAACTCGTACGATTTGTCCGGCCCGACCAGCGTCAATTTCAGCGCCGCGCCATCAGGCTTGACGCCCGGCGGCAATCCGTCGAGCTCGAAGGAAAATCGCTTCACCCCGGGCGGGCTGTGTTCGACCGCATCGGGAATGGGCAGCGACCACTCCGGCGTCGGCCCTTCCACGAACAGATTGACCTTGCTGCCTTCGGGCGCGACGACATCGACCACCACGTTCTTTGGCCCGTCGCGCTTGACGTCGCGGATGGTCAGCGGATTTGGGTCGCCGATATTGGCGGGCTTCGGCACGGCGTCGAGTGCTGCGCGCAAATTGCCGTCTTCAGTCGATGCGACGTTGTTGAAGCCGAGCTCGACATTGGCCTCGACGGGAATGCAAAGCTTTTCGCAGACCGCGTAGTTGATCTCGGCGCGCAGCGTCACGGGCTTGTCGGCCGCCTTGGCGACGATACGCAAGGGCAGCACGATCTGGTCGTGATAGCCGATCGAATGACCGCCCGCGTCGTCGTCGAATTTCAGTGGCGCCGGCCACATCACGGTCACCGCTTCGACATTGTCTGACTTGGAGAAGTCGAACCGCGGCGGAACGCCGGAATCGCCCGGCATGCGCCAGTAGGTCTTCCAGCCGGGCTCAAGCTGGACAGCGATACCGCCGAGCAGCACCGTGCCGCTGCGCGATCCCGCGAGCAGGCGCACCGCGGAATGTCCGTCGCGCTGCCACGGCGACGCATCGTCGGCATGGGCAGCGATCGCCAGTGACGACGCAAGCAAGGTTGTTGCGACGCCAATCGCCGCATGCAGGGGAACTCTGGTCAGCATGGCACGTCTTTACAGGGTCGCCCCTGGTCAAACCATTGAATTGCTTGTGATGGATGCACCCGAATCATATCTCTGCAAGCCTTGATTTGACAGCAGGGCGGCCCGACATCAGGATAGGAATTCAAACCGGAGTGCTTCACCGATGGCTCCCACAGGCAAGAGGACGGGCGAAAGCACCCGCGGCACAGGCCCCAGGCTCCCCAATTCCGCCGCTTACCTCGACGGCCGGCTCCTGATCGCGATGCCGGTGATGGGCGACTCCCGCTTCGAGCGCTCGGTGATCTATCTCTGCGCTCATTCCGCCGAAGGCGCGATGGGCATCATCGTCAATCATCCCGCGGGCAGCATCGACTTTCCGGAGCTCTTGGAGCAGCTCGGAATCGTCAAGAAGGGCGAGCACATCAAGCTGCCCGAAAATGCCGAAAGCATGAAGGTGCTGCGCGGCGGGCCGGTCGACACCGGCCGCGGCTTCGTGCTGCATTCCAGCGATTTCTATATCGAGAACGCGACGCTGCGGATCGATGACGGCGTCTGCCTCACCGCGACGGTCGACATTCTCCGCGCGATCGCCAACGGCTCCGGCCCCAAGCACGCCATCCTCGCGCTCGGTTACGCCGGCTGGGGGCCTGGCCAGCTCGAGACCGAGATCCAGAGCAACGGCTGGCTGCATTGCGACGCGGACGCGGACCTGATCTTCGGCGACGACGTCGACGAGAAATACGGCCGCGCCCTGCGCAAGATCGGTATCGATCCCGGCATGCTGTCGAACGAGGCCGGGCACGCGTAGCTGGGTGGGGCGACTTTGCAGTCGCGTGTCACCTTCCGCTGTCATGCCCCGGCTTGAGCCGAGCGATGACACCCGCTGCTGGATTGACGCTACTCCGCCGCCTGCTGCTGAACCGTCGGCTCGGTCCCCGCCACCGTCGCACGGCGCATGTCGCGCGGCTGCGACTGGTCGTAGCGGCGGACGCGATGCATGGTCTGGCGGTTGTCCCACATCACGAGGTCATGCAGCTTCCATTTGTGGACGTAGACGAACTCGGCTTGCGTCGCGTGCTCGTTGAGATCGCGCAGCAACAGCCGACCTTCCGGCACGCTCATGCCGACGACCTTGCCGGCATGCGATGACAGATACAGCGATTTGCGGCGATGCACGGGATGGGTCCGCACCAGCCGCTGCAGCACCGGCTTGAACATCGCCTTTTCCTCGTCGGTATACTCGGTGAAGCCGAGCGATCCCCGCGAATACATCAACGAGTGCTCGCAGACGAGGTCCTCGATCTCCGCCTTGGTCTCGTCGTCGAGCGCGTCATAGGCCGCGCGCATATCGGCGAATTCGGTGTTGCCGCCCTTCGGGTTCACCACGCGGGCTGACAGCAGCGAGAATTTTGCCGGGATTGGGCGGAACGAACTGTCGGAATGCCACAGGCAGTTGCCGAGATTGAACAGATGCGAGCGGCTGTCTTTTGCCAGCGGCTTGCCGTCCTTGCCGAGGTTGGAGACGTCGTTGAGGCCGGACTGCAGCCGATAGTCCTTTTCCTTGGTCACCGTGCCGCCGCGGGCATCCTCGCGCTGACCGAAATTCAGCGCGAACGCCATCTGCTGCTCGTCGCTGATATCCTGGTCGTGGAAGACGAGCACCGCATATTTGTCCATGGCGGACTCGATCTCGCGGGCCTCATCCGGCGTGAGCGGCTTTCGCAGGTCGAGGCCCGAAACCTCGCCGACAAAATGCTTCTGAAGCTGCCGGATGGCGATCGACATGGCGTTCTCTCCCACGAATTGCGAGCGGTTGGGCCCGCTCTGTCGGTGAAAAAGCTACTCTCGTAACAGTGGTTGTCAACGCTCGCCGCGCATGGCTCTCACGCATTCCGCGCTATCAGCCCGCCGTCGACCGGGATCACGGCACCGGTAAGAAAAGACGCTGCCGGCAGGCACAGGCTCAGCGTCATATGCGCGACCTCTTCTGGGTCGCCGTAGCGGCCGAGCGCGGTGCGGCGCTTGGCGTAGATGGTCTTGTGCTCCTCGGAGATGCGGTCCGTGATGGCGGTGCGGATCGGGCCCGGGCAGATGCAATTGACCGTGATGCCCTCGCGGCCGAGCTCGACTGCGAGCGAGCGCGTCAGGCTCGCAACGCCACCCTTCGCCGCCGAATAGGGGCTGTGCAATGCGGTGGCGCCGAGCGCTTCGGTCGAGGCGATGTTGACGATGCGTGGCGATTTCGATTTGCGCAAATGCGGCAGCGCGGCGCGGATGATGCGTGGATGCGCCGTCAGCATCACCGCGATGCCCTTGGCCCAGGCATCTTCATAAGCCTCATCGTCGATCGCGACGCGCACGGAGATGCCGGCATTGTTGATGACGATGTCGAGACCGCCGAAATGCGCGGCGACATCGCCAACCACGCGCTTGATTTCGCCGCCGTCGGCGACGTCGAGCTTCCACGATTTCGCCGAGCCGCCGCTCGCCGCGATCTCCTTGGCAACTGCGCTCGCGCCTTGCTCGTCATAGTCGGTGACGGCGACGTTGGCGCCTTCGCCAGCGAACACGCGTGCAGTGGCTCGGCCCATGCCGCTGGCGGCGCCGGTGACGAGAACGGTCAGACCCTTCACGGAGCGGCTGAGCTTGAACTCGGGCATGTGTTTCCTCGTGGTCTCTTGTTTCTTGTTGTGAGATGGACAAGGCTGGCATCGATCCGCAGACAGGTCAAACAAGCAAGACAAAGGGGGAGGCCGCGATGGCGAACGAGCTCGATTTCTCTGGCAAGCAGGTGCTGGTGGTCGGTGGTTCCAGCGGTATCGGCAATGGTATTGCACAGGCGTTTCGCGCCAGAGGCGCTAGCGTTGCGGTATGCGGCACGCGCGCGCGTGCAGCGGAATATTCGGTCGAGGAGGGCTCCGATCTCGCCGGTCTTGCCTACGCGCAGCTCGACGTCAGCAAGACGAGCGCGATCGAGGAGTTCAAGCCGCCCTTCGACAAGCTTGATATTCTCGTGCTCGCGCAGGGCGCGGTGATCTATCGCCGCGGCGAGTTCGAGATGGCGGGCTTTCGCAAGGTCGTCGAGGTCAATCTCATGAGCCTGATGGCGTGCGCGACGCGATTTCATTCCATGTTGCGGGATTCGAAGGGGGCGTTGATCATGGTGTCCTCGACCGCGGCCTATCATTCCACCATGGGCAATCCCGCCTACAACGCCTCGAAGACCGGCGCGGTCGGCTTGACGCGGACCTTGGGCGAGGCGTGGGCCGAGGACGGCATCCGCGTCAACGGCATCGCGCCCGGCCTCGTCGACACCAAGATGACGAAGGTGACGACCGACAATCCCAAGCGGCTCGAGGGCGCCTTGGCGCGCATTCCGCTGCGGCGATTGGGCACGCCGGCTGACATGGCCGGTGCGGCCCTGTTCCTGGCCTCTACGCTGTCGTCCTACATCATCGGTCAGACACTGGTGGTCGATGGCGGACTCATTCTCTGACCTGATTGGAACTGCGCTGCGCCTGATCGGTTACTCCGGCTGACCCCGGAGGAGGAGCATCATGGACAAGGACAGGATCGTCGGATCGGCCAAGGAATTCGCTGGACGCGCTGAAGGCGCCGTCGGCGATCTCGCAGGCGATGCGCAGACGCAGGCATCGGGCAAGGCGCGCGAAGCCGCCGGCACAGTGCAGAATCTCTACGGCCAGGCCAAGGACGCCGTCCGTGACGCCGCGGACACCGCCACCAGCTACGCCAAGGATGCTTACGACAAGCCGGCCGAAACCTTGCGTGACGGCTCGCAGGCGATTGCCCAGAAGGTGCAGGACAATCCGCTCGGCTCGCTTCTGATCGCGGGCGGCATCGGCTTCGCCCTCGCGCTTCTGATGTCGCGCCCCGCCCGTCGCCCGCCGCCGCGCTGGCGTTATTACGGCTGAGCGACAAACACGCGCTCTCGTGCCCCGGACGCGCTGCAGCGCTAAAGCGCTGCTGCGCAGAGCCGGGGCAATTCTTTGTCGATGTTGAAGAAGCTGGGTCCGGCTCCGCGGCGCACCACCAAGGCGCTGCGCCGCGTCCGGGACATAAGACTAAACTACCGAACCACTTCGGCTGCACGCCCGACATTGCCGGGCGGACGCGGAATCGCGGGGTTCGGATTCGGGTTGCGCGGCCCGGGCGCCAGTTGACGCGGAGCAGGTTGCGGCGAGCCGAAGCCGAAGAAATCACGCAGTGACGGCGTTGCCTGTGCCGGCTGCGGCGGCGGCGTCGGCTTCTTCGGTGCGACCGGCTTGGGAGGCGCGATCGCAGCGGCAGCACCGGGCGTGCCGGGCGCCGCAGCGCCGCCGTCGGGCGTCGTCGCCGCAACAGGCGTATCGCCCTTGGCTTGCTCGCGGCCGACCTCGCGGCGCGGCCAGGAATAATCATCCGCACGGCCCGCGGGCGCGGCCAGCGGTTCGCCCTTCACCAGCGTCCTGGCCGCGAGCGCATCGACGGAGGCGGGGCGCGTGCCGGGTCCACCCAGCAATTGATCGGTCGAGATCGAGGCCGCAACCAGCGGCACGATCGGGCCGGCGAGCGGCCGCGGCGGCGGCTTGCCGGGCTCGGCGTTGGTGTCGGGCGTTGCCGGTTCGCTCGGCAGGGCGATCGGACCGGAACGGCCGGCCAGGAGACGCGTGATCTCGCGTTCGACATAGTGCGCGAGCTTGCGCGCGCCGGGCTTGGTGAAATAGACGCCGTCGCCGCTGCGCAGCTGTCGGATCTGGCCTTCGAAATCAGGGCCCTTCTGCAGGAAGCGGCCGGCCTCGTCGACAAAGCCGTCCCAGACGTCGACATAGGTGATGCCGGCCTTGGCTGCGCCTTCGCGATAGAGCGAATCCAGGAACAGCATGTCCGCGGTGCCCTTGGGTCCGCGGATCGCGGGCAGGCCGACCCAGAGCACCGGCACGCCCTTGGCCTTCAGGACGCCCGCAAGTTCCTCGATCTTCTTGCCGTAGAGCTCAACCCAGCGGTCGTCGCGGAATTCGTAGACGCCATTTGGATTACGCGGGGCCTTTTCGGGCGCGGCTGCGGGCGTGTCCGCGTTGTCGGCGTCGTCCTGCGGCAGGTCGGTGTCGACGGGCTTGTCGTCCGGCTTTGCCGCGGTGTCGGACTTGGTCTCGCCGGACTTCGCGTCACCCGGTTTGGCGTCACCTTTTCCTTGCGGCTTGGCGCGCGCGCCCTTGTCGTTCTTCTTGTCCTTGTCCTTCTCCGCAGGCTTGTCGGTGACAGGCTCGCGGATCGACATGCGATCGTTGAGGCCGAGCATGACGACGATGACGTCAGGCTTCTCGGTCTCCAGAATGCCCTTCGCGGCCGCGGCCCAGTCCGAGGGCTCGCCCTTCGGCTGATACTTGATCAGGCCAGACGTGGTCCTGTGCTTGCGGATCACGCCCATGTCGGGCTGCTCGGTGTAGGCGTCTTCAAGGCCATAGGCGAGCCAGTCGGCCATGGCATCGCCGATCACCAGCACGTTCTTGTCCGGAATGGTGTCACGCTTGGCGGGTGCCGGCGCGCGCGAAAAATCCTGGCGTGGGGCCTGCTGCTGCTGCTGTTGGAAGGGCGCGAAGAAATCACCGCCGAACCAGCCGCCACCACGCTGCGGCGGCGGCGCCGATCGCTGCGGCGGGCCACCGAAGCCCGGGAAGTTGAAGAACTGCGCCGAGGCCGGTCCCGCGATCGAGACTAGGATCGCAAGCGCCGTCCCCAGCGCGATCAGCGGGCCGGTCTCGGTCAGCGCCTTGAAAAAGGATTTTGGCTTCGACATGCGATCTCGGGCGCGCGCAATGGGGTCTGGAGATAGGTCGTTATAATAACGGAATCGGGCGCCAAACGGGCAAATTCTCTTGCAGATTCTTAGGGAATACACCGCCGATCCGGCCAAAATCGCCGCTCAGGGTTACTTTCGGGCCGCTTTTACCGCCCGCGCAGCCGGTCCAGCACGTCGGAGGTGGCAAACCCGTCGGCAGGGAGCCCGATCGAGACCTGGAAGTTGCGCAACGCCTCCCGGGTCTGGCCGCCGAACTGGCCGTCCGGGGTACCCTTATAGAAGCCACGCTGGGCCAAGAGCTGCTGCAGTTCCAGCCGCTCGGTCCGCGACAGCTCCCGTTCCTGCCGCGGCCATGGCTGCACGAAGGGCTGCCCGCCGCGCAGGCGGTCGGCGAAATGGCCGATCGCCATCGCATAGGCCTCGGCGGGATTGTATTTCATGATGACGCGGAAGTTCTGCAGCATCAGGAAGCCGGGCCCCTGCGCGCCGGCGGGCGCCAGCAAATAGGCTTTATCCGCCGGATGTGGGAAAGGCTGATTGGTCGCCCGCTTGAGCCCGAGCTTCTCCCATTGCGCGAGCGTCATCATCTTGGCCCGGTCGGCCAGCATGTAGTTGAAGCCCTGCGGCACCACGACCTCAAAGCCCCAGGTCTGGCCGCTCTGCCAGCCGTCCTTCTTCAGATTGTTCGCTGTCGAGGCGATTAGATCGGTCGGATTGTCGACCACGTCGCGCCTTCCGTCGCCGTCGCCATCGACGGCAAAGCGCTTGAACGCGGTCGGCATGAACTGGGTCGGGCCGAATGCGCCGGCCCAGGAGCCGCGCATCTGCTCAGGGCGCAGATCGCCGCGGTTGAGGATCTCCAGTGCCGAGAGGAACTCGTCCTTGAAATAGGCCTGGCGGCGGCCGACGCAGGCGAGCGTCGCGGTCGATTGCAGCACGCTGCGGTCGCCCATCTGCGTCGAATAGTTGGATTCGATGCCCCAGATCGCCGCGATGATATAGCGGTCGACGCCATAGGCCTTTTCGGTCGCGTCGAACTGCGCCTTGTATTGGGCGAGGATTTCCTTGCCCTTGGCGAGGCGGTTGTCGTTCACGAGGATGTCGAGATAGTCCCAGATCGACTTGGAGAACTCCGGCTGAGAGTCCATCAGGTCCATGATGCGCAAGTCGGGCGACAGCCCAGCGGTGAAGCGCTGAAAATTCTCCTGCGTGATGCCGCGCCGTGCGGCATCAGGCCACATGCCCGCAACGCAATTGTCGAAATTGCCGGCCGCCTCGCGGATCGCAGCCGCCGTCATCAGCGGATGGCCGGAGGCGCCGTCCTCGCCGCTCCAAGGTTGAGCTCCCGTCTGGGCCCCGCCCGGGGCCGGCTGCGACGGCGCCGGATTCGAGCCGGAGAAAATACCGCCGAACAGGTTGGACAGGCCGCTTTGCCCCTGTTGTCCTTGTTGCCCTTGGGCCCGCGCGGACACAGGGAACAGAAGCGCGGCCGCAATCATTGTTGCGCTCGCCAGAGATCCGCCGCGTTTTGCCAAGCCTGCCACCGATTGCCTCATATCCCATCCGTCCGGCCGAAAATCCGCCATCAGGAGGCCTCGTTACGGTTGCCAATATCTTAACAAAGGTGAATTTTTGCTGGTCACCTTTTTCGCAAATTCTCTGAAACGGAGCCCTACATCCGCCTTTGTTACCGGCTGCAAAACCGCTAGCAAGAAGCATTGCTTCTTTCACCTGCGCCCCAAGGTATTCGATCAATCCCATGAAAATCCGCAAAGCCGTATTTCCCGTCGCCGGCCTCGGCACCCGCGTCCTGCCCGCCACCAAGGCGATGCCGAAGGAAATGCTCACCATCGTCGACAAGCCCCTGATCCAGTACGTCTATGACGAGGCGCGGGAAGCCGGCATCGAGCACTTCATCTTCGTCACCGGCCGTAACAAGAACGTCATCGAAGACCATTTCGACAGGATGTTCGAGCTCGACACGACGCTCAGTCAGCGCGGCAAGAAGGCCGAGCAGGAGATCCTGGCGCAGAACCAGCCGGAAGCCGGCGCCGTCAGCTTCACCCGCCAGCAGGCGCCGCTCGGCCTCGGCCACGCGGTCTGGTGCGCGCGCGACATCGTCGGCAACGAGCCGTTCGCGGTGGTGCTGCCCGACGAGCTCGTGCTCAATTCGCCCGGATGCCTGAAGCAGATGGTCGAGACGGCGGCAACGCTCGGCGAGAAATCCAACCTGATCGCGGTCGAGGCGGTGCCCGACCATCTCACCCATCAATACGGCATCTGCGGCGTCGGAAAGCGCACCGGCAAGATGTTCGAGGTCGATGGCATGGTCGAGAAGCCGGCCAAGGGCACGGCGCCCTCAAACCTTTCGATCACAGGCCGCTACATTCTGCAGCCCGAGATCTTCAAGATTCTGGAGACCCAGGAGCGCGGCGCCGGCGGCGAGATCCAGCTCACCGACGCGATGATCGGCCTCGCCAAATCGCAGAAATTCTACGGCGTCGAGTTCGAGGGCGAGCGTCATGATTGCGGCTCCAAGCCCGGCTTCCTGCGCGCCAACATCGCCTATGCGCTGAAGCGGCCCGAGCTGCGCGAGGGGCTGATCGCGGAGATGAAGAAGTATCTGGAGCAGTAGCCGCTCACGCCACCAGCGACAGCTGCGCCAAGCTTGCCACCACCGACTGGTTGCGGCCGCCGGCTTTTGCGGCATAGAGCGCCTTGTCAGCGGCGGCGACCAGCACGGCCCAGTCCGTGCCAGCAGTGGGCGCGAGGCTGGCGACGCCGCAGGAGACGGTCGATCCCGCGCCGCGATCGGACCAGCCCAGCACCTTGGCACGAATGGTCTCGGCGATCCTGAACGCGTCGGTGGCCGACGTGTTCGGCAGCAGCACGGCGAACTCCTCGCCGCCATAGCGCGCGGCGCAGTCGCCGGCGCGGCGCACCGAATCCGAGATGCAGATGGCGATGCCGACCAGCACCTGGTCGCCGGCCTGGTGACCGAACGTGTCGTTGTAGGCCTTGAAGTGATCGGCATCGATCATCAGCAGCGCGACCTGCGTCTTCTGGCGCATGGCGCGCCGCCATTCCATGTCGATGACCTGGTCGAACTTGCGGCGGTTGCGCAGGCCCGTGAGCGCGTCGGTCGTCGCCATCTCCTCGAGCCTGCTTTCGGCATCCGCGCGCCGGCCGATCTCGCGGGCGAGCACGATGGCCGAGCCCAGCACGAACAGGGACAGCATCAGCACCACGGCGCCGATGCGCAGCGCTTCTCTCTGCCACAATGAGAACACCGCGCTCAGCGGCTTGCCTGCCACGACAAACAACGGGCCGGAGCCGCTGCTGCGCACGTAAAGGCGCGGCGTCACATCCACCGGCCCCTTACCGGCGTAGGACCCGCCGGCCCTGAGATTGTCAGGTTTCCAGTTCTGCTGCGTTCCCAGATTCTTGCCGATGATGTCGAGATCAAACGGCCGCCGCATCATGATGGTGCGGTCGCGCTTGAGCACGGTGATGGTGTCCTCGGGGTCGAGGCTCAGCCGCTCGAACAGTTCGTGGAAATAGGTGTAGCGGATCGAGCCGGCCACGACCCCCATGAAGCCGCCGTCGGTATCGCTGATGCGCCGGCTCAGCACGATCGAAAAGGCGCCGCGGAACAGCATCGGACGGCTAATGAACAGTCCGACGTCCGGATTGTCGCGATGAATTCGGAAATACTCTTCGTCGGTGCGGTTCTCGGCTTGCGGATCCAGTGTCGAGGCGTCGATGGTCAGCCTGCCGTCGGCATCGAACACCTGGATGGCACCGAAATGCCGAGCCGTGGTCGCATGATCGAACAGGATGAGCTGACGGACCGATCTCGAGACCGTGGCGAGTTCGGGCAGCAGCATGTTGTTGACGACCGCCTTTAGGGAGAGGTCGTAGATATCGATGTTGCGGCTGATGTCGGCGTCGATCGAGGTGGCCAGGTTTTCCAGCGTCTGGCGGGCCAGCGCCTCCTCGCCGCGGCGCATGTCCAGCATGACGTTGACGCAAATGGCGGAAAAGCCGATCACCGTCACGACGGACGTGATGATCAACAGCTTTGCCGAGATACGCCAGGGCCGGCGGGCCTTGGCTTTGCGCCATCCAGACAGCATCCTTTGCTCCCGATACTAGTGGATGCGCCTGAAAGCTTGCTCAGTGTTTAAGCCGCGACGGCACCGCCGCGATGAGTTAAGGAATGGTTTATCCGGCTAGCGATTTTTGGCAGGCCCGATCGGCTGGATCCGGGCTTCGGACGAGAGGACAGACGTGAACGAATACGATGCGCTACGTGACTACTTGATGCGGCACAAGCAGGCGGAGTTCGTGCTGACCTTCGAGCAGATCGAGGAGATCATCGGCGCTGCTCTGCCGCGCGCGGCCAACCGTGCGTCATGGTGGGACAGCCTGCGCAGCCCCGATATCCAGATGCCGCAGCGCGAAGCCTGCCTCGCCGCGGGCTTCGTGGCGACGCGGATGCCTGACGGTGCGAGCGTGCGGTTCACGAAGCGGAAGAACGACCGGCGGAGGTAGCGAGATTTCCTGGTCCGGTATGTTCCCTTCCGTAAACGGGAGAGGTGAACGTCCCCGCCGCTGCGCGATTCAACCTGACAATCCCGCTCTAGAGGCTTCGTCTCACGCTTTCGAGAAATTGTTGTTTTTCGCCCGGCGCGTAACCTTGGGAAGCTCCGTAATACGGTTCATTTGATTGATTGAACGGTGCGGACCGGGAGTGGATCGGTGATCTAGGTGGCACATACGCTCTGGTCTCGGCGTGTGCGGCCGATCTTGATCCGACCGGGCGACGATCATGCCGCTTGTTCTCTTTCATCGGCGCCGTCGCACCACCGTAGTACGGGTTGAGGACGCACATCTGACCGTTGGCCGATGCCCTGCATTCGTCCATCGTATGGTAGCTGCATCGATAGTAAGGGGTAGCTCCGAAGGCGACGACGTACAGACAAACGGGATAAGCCGGATCATATCTCTGAGCCCGGGCATGCCCTGATGCTAAGAGCATGCCTATGGCCAAAATCGTCAAAGCCAATGTGCGCATTGGAACTTCCTCCAAGTGGCGCAACATGCGGTGCACGCGGACCGTAGACGGCATTGATCCAGGTCAACGTTCTCGGAATGGGTTCACGCGTGGATATAGAGAGGCCGCGGCGCTCTTAAGTATCGTAGGGTGTGCAAAGCGAAGCGTGCCCACGTCTTCAGGATGGTGGGCACGGCGCAAGTGCGCCTTTGCCCACCCTACGGCACCTCGCGCGTCGAACGATCAGCTCGCTGCTTCCAGCCGCACTTCCGTCAGCAGGCGCATCGCGGCATCCGCGTCCATCGGCTCGCCGAAGGCGAAGCCCTGCGCGTATTCGCAGCCCAATTGATACAGTTCGACCGCGTCGGAATCGGTCTCGGCGCCTTCCGCCACCACGTCCATGCCGAGATCATGCGCGAGCGCGATGATCGACTTCAGGATCACCGGCCGCGTTCCGCGGTTGGTGGTGCGGACGAAGGACTGGTCGATCTTGATGGTGTCGAACGGGAAGCGCTGGAGATAGGCCAGCGAGGAATGGCCGGTGCCGAAATCGTCGAGCGACAGCCCCGTGCCGAGCTCGCGGATCCGCGTCAGCATTTGCGCGGCGTGCTCCGGATTCTCCATCACCAGCGATTCCGTCAATTCCAGCTTCAGCGTGCCGCGCGCGACTGAAGATCGCGACAGCACGGTTCTGATATCGTGAATCAAATCGTGGCGCAGCAGCTGCCGCGAGGAGACGTTGACGGACGCGAAGATCGGCTCGCGCGAGCGCATCGCGCGTTGCCAGATCGAAAGCTGCTTGGCGGTCTGGTCGAGCACGAACATGCCGAGATCGACGATCAGGCCGGTCTCTTCCGCGATCGTGATGAATTCCGACGGCGCCATGCGCCCGAGTTTTGGATGATCCCAGCGCACCAGTGCCTCGAAGCCGGCGACTGAGCGATCCTCGAGCCGGACGATCGGCTGGTAAAGGATGGTGAGCTCCTGCCGCTCGATGGCGCGGCGCAGCTCGCTCTCCAGCGTCAGGCGGTCGGTCTTCCGCGCGCGCATTGCCGGCTTGTAGACATCGATGCGGTCGCCGCCGATGCGCTTGGAATGATACATCGCAAGCTCGGCGTCCTTGATGATCTCGTCCGTGAGCTGGGTTTGCGGATCGGACAGCGCCATGCCGATCGAGGCGGTCAGGAAGATCTCGCGGTCGTTGAAGGCGATCGGCGCGCGGATGGTCTTGCGGATGGTCTCGGCGAAATTGGTGATCCGCGCCGGGTCCTGCTCCGAGAGCAGGATCAGGCCGAACTGGTCGCCGGCGAGGCGCGCCAGCGTGTCCTGCGGCTTCAGGATGCGGGTGAGGCGGCGGGCCAGCGTCAGCAGGATGGAATCGCCGACCGCGATGCCGACGGAATCGTTGACCTGCTTGAAGCGGTCGAGATCGATCACCATCAGCGTCGGCCGCAGCGTCGGCATGGTCTTGGCGAAATGCGCGACGGCGCCCAACCGGTCCATGAACAGCTTGCGGTTGGGCAGGCCCGTGAGATTGTCATGCACGGAATCGTGCAGCAGGCGCTCTTCCGCGTTGCGAAGCTCGGTGACGTCGGTGAGCGTACCGACCACGCGCGAGACCTCGCCGTCGGAGCCGACCACCGGGCGCGCCTTCAGCGCGAACCACATGAAATGACCGTCGGGGGTACGCAGGCGGAAATCCTGCACCAGGCGGCCGCGGCGCTGGTCGAGCACGCTATCGAGCGCGGCACGGAAACGGTCCTGGTCGAGCGGATGCAGCACTTCTAGCCACGAGGCCGCGGGTCCTTCGAGCGTGCCGCGCTTCAGTCCGAGCAGGGCTTCCGTCTCGGGGCTGGTGAAAACCTTGTCGGCGGACACGTCCCAGTCCCAGATCAGATCGCCGGAACCCGCCAGCGCCAGCGCGCGGCGTTCGATGTCGGAGACGACGCCTGTGGTGGCGCCGCCGCCGGCGAAGGCGTGCTGCATGACGGTGAAGCCGATCAGCATCACGATCAGCACGAGGCCGCCGAGCAGGGCAGGGCCGACGATGTCGTTGGTAACGGAGCCCGCAACCGTCATGCCGGCCGCGACCACCCAGACCACCAGGAGGAACCAGGTCGGGATCAGCAGCACCGCGCGGTCGAAACCATGGGTAGAGAGATAGACGATCAGCGCGAAGCCGGCGAACGCGATCAGCACCAGCGAGATGCGTGCGATGCCGGAGGCGACGGCCGGGTCGAATAGCGCGAGCGCGACCAACGAGCCGAGGAACGCGAGCCAACCCACCGTGATGTGCGAGTAGCGCACATGCCATCGACTGAGATTGAGATAGGCGAACAGGAACACCAGCAGCGTCGCCGCCAATATCGCTTCACCCGCCGCGCGCCAGATGCGCTCGGCGTTGTTCGACATGTCGAGCACCTTGCCCCAGAAGCCGAAATCGACGCCGATATAGACCAGCACCGCCCAGGCCAGCGCTGCGGCCGCCGGGAACATGATGCTGCCCTTCACCACGAACAAAATCGTGAGAACGAGCGCCAAAAGGCCGGAGATGCCGATTACGATGCCCTGGTACAGCGTGAACGAGTTGACCTTGTCCTTGTAGGCTTCCGGTTCCCACAGATAGAGCTGCGGCAGCTTGTCGGTGCGCAGTTCCGCGACGAAGGTGACGACGGCGCCGGGATCGAGCGTGATGCGGAACACGTCGGCCGTCGCGCTTTCCTGGCGTTCCGGCCGGTCGCCGATCGACGGCGTAATGGTCGCGATGCGCGACAGCCCGAGGTCGGGCCAGAGCAGTCCCGAGGAGACGATGCGGTAATGCGGAGCGACAATCAGACGGTCGAGCTGATCGTCGGTGTTGTTGGCGAGCGCGAACACCACCCAGTTCTGGCCGCCCTCGCGGGCGCGCACCTCGATGCGGCGGACGATGCCGTCGGTGCCGGGCGCGGTGGAGACCTGGATGCGATCTGCGTCGCTGCGCTGATGCTCGAGCACGCCGGTGAGGTCGATCGCGGGCGCGTCGCTGCGGACGCTGACAGCGTCGAGCGCGCGCGCGGGATACGCGGCGACAAGAATCATGAGGCCCAGCGCGATGGGCGCGAGGCACCTGATCAGACGCAAGGTCAGTTCTCCGCGTTCGACGCAAACTCTGAGTGCAGGAACGGCACGCAAGGCTGGCACGTAAAGACGATTTCAGACCGGACGGAAGTGGTTCGGCGTTTCGCGATAGATGCCACGAAAGCCAAGAAAATCAAAGGGTTTCCGCCCGGTTTGATGGGCCAGCGGCCTAGACCTCCAACACAATTTTGCCAATATGTGCGGAGGTCTCCATGCGCCGGTGTGCGTCGGCGGCCTTTTCCAGCGGGAAAGCACTGTCCATCAGGGGTTTGACCCGGCCTTCGCGCAGAAGCGGCATCACTTTCGCCTCTATCGCGGCGACCATCGCCGCTTTGTCCGCATTACTACGGGGACGCAAGGTCGAGCCGGTATGGGTCAACCGCTTCACCATCACCTTGGCGATGTTGACGCTGACCTTGGGGCCGTTGAGGGTCGCGATCTGCACGATGCGGCCGTCGACGGCAGCGGCGTCATAGTTGCGATCGACATAGTCGCCGGCGACCATGTCGAGGATCAGGTTGACGCCGACCTTGTCGGTTTCTTCCTTGACCACAGTGACGAAATCTTCGGTTTTGTAATTGATCGCACGATCCGCCCCCAGCTTGAGGCAGGCGTCGATCTTGTCCTGCGAGCCGACGGTGACGAACACCTTTGCACCGAACGCCTTCGCGAGCTGGATCGCCATGGTGCCGATGCCTGAGGAGCCGCCGTGGATCAGCAGCGTCTCGCCGGCTTTCAGGCCGCCGCGCTCGAACACATTGTGCCAGACCGTCATCAGGGTTTCCGGCAGCGCACCGGCTTCCCTAATCGACAGGGCCGGGGGCACGCTCATGGCCTGGGCGTCCTGTGCGATGCAATACTGCGCATAACCGCCGCCGGCGACCAGCGACATGATCTTGTCGCCGATCTTGTGCCGCTTGGCGTTGCTGCCGACCGCGACCACTTCACCTGCGATCTCGAGGCCGGGCAGGTCGCTGGCGCCGGGTGGTGGCGGATAGGCGCCGGAGCGCTGCGCCACGTCGGGCCGGTTGACGCCGGCGGCCTGCACCTTGACCAGGATCTCGTCAGGACCGGGCTGCGGCACAGCCCGCCGTTCCGGCAGCAGCACCTCCGGTCCACCGGGCTTGGAGATGGCGACCACGGTCATTTGCGCGGGCAGCTTGTCCATGATGTGTCCTTGAGCAAAGGTGCGAGGGAAACGAGGCCTTTGATTAGCCAGCGCAGTCCGGACTGGCAACCGCCCAAGCCGTGTATCAAGCGGTGTGGTCCGGTCGGCGGACGCAGGAGGAACGACGATGCCGATGGAAGACGACGACCGCCCGCGCAAGAAGGTCACCCACGAGATCGGACAGGATCTCTCACTGTTGTCGGTCGAGGAACTGACCGAGCGCGTCTCCTTGCTCAAGACCGAGATCGCAAGACTGGAAGAAGCCGCCACCAAGAAGCGCTCCTCGCGCGATGCGGCGAACAGCTTTTTCAAGACGTAGTCGTCGTCAAACCAATGTCTGTCGTCCTGGCGAAGGCCGGGACCCATACTCCGTGCAGGTCATTGGGCGATGACTCCGAGTTACCTGCTCGTGCGACCACGCCTCCCGTGGTTATGGGCCCCGGCCGCCGGGGCGACGACGGAGAGACACTCGTCCACTGGCCGACATGCCTAACGAACCCTCAAAATAATCGTTCGTTTACGCACCATTAAGCTTTCGAGTTTATGACTGGAACTGTCCTCGTTTGGACACCGAGTGGCTCCTGTCCACTCTGTTTGACGCCTCCCTGTTATCAACTTTCAAAGCCGCCGGTCTCCGGCGGCTCTTTTTTTCCTCCATTTCCGGTTGAGTTCCTCGGAACGACCCGCGGAAACCATATCCGCGCTTGCCGCTGGACTCCGCGATCCCCCCGCGCAATGATTTGTTCATCATAAGCCGGCGCAAAAGCCGGACAGGTAAACAGTTGCGTAAGGGGCGTTAACCATGGAACGTTTGCAAGCCGACGGCGCTCTCGTTCAACTCAGCGAGCGGTTCACCAATTCTGCGGCGTTCGGCGTCCTGTTCCGCGAGGGCATGGATCTCGTCGAAGAGACCGCCGCTTATCTCGACGGTGCCGGCCGCACCGAGGCCAAGGCGCTCGACCGGGCCGTCAGCCTCACCTACGCGACCGAGAGCATGCGCCTCACCACGCGCCTGATGCAGCTCGCCTCATGGCTGCTGTTGCACCGTGCCGTGAAGGAAGGCGAGATGACGCTGGTCCAGGCCAACCGCGAGAAGACCAAGGTCAAGCTCACCGCCGCCGATCCCGGTCCCTCCGACACCATCGAGAAGCTGCCGACGCAGCTCCAGGATTTGATCCATCGCTCGATGAGCCTGCAGACCCGCGTGCGCCGGCTCGATAGCTCGATCCACACCCCGCCGGCCGACCACATCGCGATCGGCAACCCGCTGGTGCCGCACCTCAACGCATTGAAGGCCGCGTTCGAGCGGTAAGCTTTTCGTCATTCCGGGGCGATGCGAAGCATCGAACCCGGAATCTCGAGATTCCGGTTCGGTCCCGCGGACCGCCCCGGAATGACATGCGGAAAAACAAACACGCCCCCGGTCTCCCGGGGGCGTTTTTCGTTCCCGCCTTGCCGGCCGGATCAATCCTTTTTGAGGAAGCCCGAAAACTTCTTCTGGAAGCGCGAGACGCGGCCGCCGCGATCCATGATCTGGGCGTTGCCGCCGGTCCAGGCCGGGTGCGACTTCGGGTCGATGTCGAGGTTCAGCGTGTCACCTTCCTTGCCCCAGGTGGAGCGGGTCAGGTACTCGGTTCCGTCGGTCATGACGACCTTAATCGTATGATAATTCGGATGAATCTCGGCTTTCATGGCAATTCCTAGGGCGCCCGGCGCCTTGCTTGAGTGGCTATCGAATGACGGATTTGGCCGGGTCTATACCTCACAGCCCCCCTTAAAACAAGCCATTGTGGGGACTTGAGAACCGGGCCGTCCCCTACGGTACATCCCGGATTTGCCTCGCCCCGTGCAGCGGCCTATGTGGAGCCAACGTCTCTCTTTTGGTCGGATTCCAATGAGCGCTGTTGAACGGCTTGAAACCGGGCCCGCAGAGGCCCCGTCGATCGAAGCCGAACTGATCGAGCAACCGGCCAAGGGCCGGGCCAAGCTGCGGCCGCTGATGGCGCTCGCGCCCTACGTCGCCCGCTATCGCGGCCGCGCGGCGCTTGCCTTCGTTGCGCTGACGATTGCGGCGCTGACCACACTGCTGGTGCCGGTCGCGGTGCGCCGGATGATCGATTTCGGGCTGACGCCCGAAGGCATCGCGATGATCAACAATTACTTCTCGGTGATGATCGCGGTCGTTGCCGTGCTCGCGCTCGCGAGCGCATCGCGCTACTACCTCGTGATGACGATCGGCGAGCGCATCGTCGCCGATCTCCGGCGCGACGTGTTTGCGCATCTGCTCTCGCTGTCGCCCTCCTTCTTCGACTCCGCGCGCAGCGGCGAACTGGTGTCGCGGCTCACGGCCGACACGACGCAGATCAAATCCGCCGTCGGCGCCTCCGTGTCGATCGCGCTGCGCAATCTGATGATGTTCTTCGGCGCGGCAGCGATGATGGTGATCACCAGCCCGCGTCTCTCAGGCTTCGTACTGCTGGCGATCCCGCTGATCGTGCTGCCGCTGGTCGCGTTCGGGCGCTGGGTGCGGCGGCTGTCGCGCAATGCGCAGGACACGCTGGCGGATGCGTCCGCCTATGCCGGCGAGCTGGTCGGCGCGATCCGAACCGTGCAGGCCTATACCAGCGAAGGGCTTGCGGCGAACCGCTTTGGCGGTGAGGTCGAACAGGCCTATGAGGCCGCGCGCACGTCGACACAGGCCCGCGCGGTTCTCACCGCCATCGTCATCTTCATCGTGTTCGCAAGCGTGGTCGGCATCCTCTGGATCGGCTCGCATGACGTGCTGACCGGCACGATCACGCCGGGCCGGCTCGGCCAGTTCGTGCTCTATGCGGCCTTCGCGGCCGCAGGCCTCGGCCAGCTCAGCGAGGTCTGGGGCGAGGTGTCGGCGGCATCAGGCGCCGCCGAACGCCTGTTCGAGATTTTGCATGTGAAGCCGGAAATCGCAGCGCCCGCGGCGCCGCGCGTGCTGCCCGTGCCGGGGCGCGGCGAGGTCGGCTTCGATCGGGTCAGCTTTGCCTATCCCGCGCGGCCCGATGTCAACGTGCTCGACGCCGTGTCGTTCGCGGTGCGTCCTGGCGAGAAGGTCGCGATCGTCGGCCCGTCCGGCGCCGGCAAGAGCACGATCTTCCATTTGCTGCTGCGCTTCTACGATCCACGCGGCGGTTCGATCTCGCTCGATGGCGTGCCGGTGAGGTCCGCCGATCCGCGCGACTTCCGCTCGCGCATCGCTTTGGTGCCGCAGGAATCCAACGTGTTTGCCGCCAGCGCCCGTGAAAACATCCGCTTCGGCCGGCCCGATGCTGATGATGCCGAGGTCGAGCGTGCCGCCGATCTCGCGCATGCCAGCGAGTTCATCCGCCGCCTGCCCGAAGGCTTTGACACGCCACTCGGCGAGCGCGGCGTGACGCTGTCTGGCGGCCAGCGCCAGCGCATCGCCATCGCACGCGCCATCCTGCGCGATGCGCCGCTGCTGCTGCTCGATGAAGCGACCTCCGCACTCGATGCCGAAAGCGAGACGCTGGTGCAGACCGCGCTCGAAGAGCTGATGAAGCACCGCACCACGCTCGTCATCGCGCATCGCCTCGCCACCGTCTTGTCCTGCGACCGCATCCTGGTGATGGACCAGGGCAGGATCGTCGAGCAGGGCACCCATGCCGAGCTCGTCGCGGCGAACGGGCTTTATGCGAGGCTGGCGAGGTTACAGTTCGAGGGGGCGTGAGGCGTCGCTGATCTCACGGACACTTGGGCGAGCCCATCGGCACGTTCGGCCACGGCCAGTTCTTCCAGCTTCCGCCCTCGCCAATGCAAGGTGACCCGCCGTTGGCTGGCGCCGGGCTGTCTGTCGGAATAGGACTGTTCGTTAGCGCAGGCGAACCTGTCGTTTCAGTTGCTGCCTTGGGCGGTGAGGCCAAGCGCTGGTCGACATAAACACTCGACACATAGCCCGCGACGATGACGCCGAGAAAGACCGAAGACCCTTTGGCCAGATCGCTCAGCCGCATCGATCCTCTCCATTGGCTTGTCTTGGTATCACGCTAGCAAACCGCGCCGCGCTTTTACGTCACTGATGTCACGGCCGCCACGCCATCTTCAGTACCGGCCGTCCCGACGTCGGGTTCAAATCCTCGCCGGCATGGGCAAAGCCGTTGCGCTCATAGAAGCGAACGGCGCGGGCATTGTCCTTGTTGACCAGCAGCGTGAGGCCTGATGGCGACAGTCGCTTGGCCTCATGCACCAGCAGCCTCGCCGCGTCCGAGCCCCAATGATTGGGATCGACGACGAGCTGGTCGAGATAGCCGTCGCCGTCGATGGTGACGAAACCCGTCAGCGCGCCGTCCTGTTCCGAGACCACGATCTGGGCCTTCGGCACCAGATCCTTGCGCCAGCGTTCGCGCCACCAGTCGAGCCGCGCGGCAAAATCGATCTGCGGATAAGCCTGCTGCCAGGTCCGATGCCAGAGGTCGATCGCGGCCGCTTCGTCGGCGTCTGCGTAGGGGCGGAGGCGGAGCGCGCTCACTACCGCTCCGTCAGCTTCAGCTCGATGCGGCGGTTGCGCTTGTAGGCCTCTTCGGTGTTGGCGGTGTCGAGCGGCTGGAATTCGGCAAAGCCCGCGGCGACCAGCCGCTGGGCCGGCACGCCGAGCGAGATCAGGTATTGCACCACCGAGATCGCGCGCGCCGATGACAGGTCCCAGTTCGACTTGAAGTTCGGGCCGTTCACCGGCCGCACGTCGGTGTGACCGTCGACCCGCAGCACCCAGGCGATCTCGGCCGGGATCTTCTTGTCGAGCTCGATCAAAGCCGCCGCCACCGTGTCGAGTTCGGCGCGACCCTCGGGCAGCAGCGTTGCCTGTCCGGTGTCGAAGAACACTTCGGACTGGAACACGAAGCGGTCGCCGACCACGCGGATATCAGGACGGTTGCCGAGAATGGCACGCAGCCGCCCGAAGAACTCCGAACGATAGCGCGACAATTCCTGCACGCGCTGTGCCAGCGCCACGTTCAGGCGCGAGCCGAGATCGGCGATGCGGTTCTGCGATTCCTTGTCGCGCTTCTCGGATGCGTCGAGCGCCTCTTCGAGGGCCGCCAATTGCCGGCGCAGCGCGCTGATCTGCTGGTTCAGCACCTCGATCTGCGCCAGCGCCCGCGCCGAGACCGCCTTCTCGGAGTCGAGCGCCTTGCCGAGTTCGGCGGTCTTGCCTTGCGCGTCGTTGCCGGCGTTGGCGAGGCCTTCATAGAGGCCCTTCATCCGGTCGCGCTCGCTCTCGGCCGAGGCGAGGCCGGCCTTCAACTGCGAGACCTGGTCGTCGAGCGAGAGCTTGCCGAGTTTCTCTAGCGACAGCAGCTCGGTGAGCTGGGCGATCTTGGCGTTGAGCTGCTCCAGCGCCTTGTCCTTGCCGGTCACCTCCTGCGACAGGAAGAACTGCACGACCAGGAACACCGACAGCAGGAACACGATCGACAGCACCAGCGTCGACAGCGCGTCGACGAATCCGGGCCAGTAGTTGAAGGCGCCTTCGCTGCGGCGGCCGCGGGCTAGAGCCATGCTCGCCTCTCAAATCTGATTGCTTAACTCTTCTCGGGCTGGCGCGCGATGCGCTCCAGCAGGCGGCGGATCTCGCGGTTCTGCTCGCCCTGGCCGTCGGCCCATTCGCGGATCATCTGCTGCTCGGTGCGCATGTGCGAGACCAGCGCCTGGATCGCTTCGGCAAGGCTCGCCATCGCTGCCGTGGTGCCGCGGCTGGCGCTGCCTTCCTCGAGCACGGAGCGCAGCCGTTCCACAGCCGCTTGAAGCTCGCCGCTGGCAACGCCGCCCCCGCCAGTGCTCGCGACGGCGGAGACTTCGCCGCTGCCATACTCACGCACGGTGGTGGCGAGCCAGTCTTCGAGGTCGGTGTAGAAGCGGTTCTGCGCCTGGCTCGATTGCAGATCGAGGAAGCCGAGGATCAGCGAGCCGGCGAGGCCGAACAGCGAGCTGGAAAACGAGATGCCCATGCCGCCGAGCGGGGCGGCCAGCCCCTCCTTCAGCGTGTCGAACAGCGCGCCGGCATCGCCGCCGACCTTGAGCCCGTCGATGACCTTACCGACCGAGCCGACCGTTTCGATCAGGCCCCAGAAAGTACCGAGCAGGCCGAGGAAGACGAGGAGGCCGGTCATGTAGCGGGAGATGTCGCGGGCTTCATCCAGGCGCGTCGCGATCGAATCGAGCAGATGCCGCATCGTGGTCTGGGTGATCGACATCCGCCCGGTGCGCTCGCCACCCAGGATCATCGCCATCGGCGCCAGCAGCTTTGGGTGCCGGGCCGGCGCGAGGCCGGGATCGGCGATGCGGAAATTGTTGACCCAGGACACCTCAGGATAGAGCCGGATCACCTGGCGGAAGGCCAGCACGATGCCGATGAACAGCACCGCCCCGATCAGGGCGTTCAGCCCGGGATTGGCGAAGAAGGCCAGGATGATCTGCTTGTAGAGCACCACGCCCACCAGCGTGCACAGCACCAGGAAAACCAGCATCCGCACCAGGAAGACGCTGGGCGAGGACAGTTTTGTGTACTCGATGTCGATGGCGGAGCGGGGCGAGGCGCCTGACGGCATGGCCGGGATCATCCATTACGAAGCTTGCTTGCCTCCGCACTATGGCACAGGCCGGGTGCAAAAAAAGCGCCGGATGTGCGGATTTCGGGAAGGAGCGCGGAACCCAAAGCTGAAACCGGGCTTTGATATCCACGTATTTTGCAAAACTTCGGCATTCCACAGGCTTAGGTCGGATTTTTTGCATGGCGATGTTTCTTTGGGGATTGGCGGCCATCGCGCTCTCGCTCGCGGTCCTGAT
Source organism: Bradyrhizobium zhengyangense (assembly GCF_022012435.1). GTDB lineage: Bacteria > Pseudomonadota > Alphaproteobacteria > Rhizobiales > Xanthobacteraceae > Bradyrhizobium > Bradyrhizobium zhengyangense. The sequence continues at coordinate 118,647 of NZ_JAKLUA010000005.1, read as the reverse complement.
GGCATTCGCCTGGGTTGTGCAGCAGCGCAGCGGCAATTCCGGCTGGGTCGACACGATCTGGACCTTTGCGATCGGCCTGGTCGGCGCCGGCAGCGCGCTGTGGCCGCTCGCAGGCGAAGGGTCCAACATCAGGCAATGGCTGGTCGCCGGCCTCGTCGCGGTCTGGTCGCTCCGGCTCGGCACCCATATCGCGATTCGCACCGCCGGGATCACCGATGACCCCCGCTACGCCGCCTTTGCCGCGGAGTGGGGCCTCAATGCCCCCAGGCGGATGTTCATCTTCCTGCAAAACCAGGCGCTGGGCTCGGTGCCTCTGGTGTTTTCGATCTTTGTCGCCGCGCATGTCCCCGCGCCGGCCTTGCGCATTCAGGACGTCCTGGGAGCGGCGATCCTGCTGATCGGAATCGCCGGCGAGGCGCAGGCGGATGCGCAGCTGCGCCGCTTCCGGCACGACCCCGGCAACCATGGCAAGGTTTGCGACGTCGGACTGTGGCGCTGGTCGCGTCACCCCAACTACTTCTTCGAATGGTTCGGCTGGCTCGCCTATCCCGTGATCGGGCTTGCGGCGGGCTACCCCTGGGGCTGGGCCAGCCTGCTCGCGCCGATCTTCATGTATTGGATCCTGGTCCACGTCACCGGCATCCCGCCCCTGGAAGCGCAGATGCTGCGATCGCGCGGCGAGCGCTACCGCGCCTATCAATCCCGAACCAGCATGTTCTTTCCGTTGCCACCGCGAGAGGGAATGGCCGCATGAGCGTCATGTCCACGATCATCGGGACTGCCGAACGCGTGCCGCTGCCGGACCTCGTGGTCCGCGCCGCCATCCAGCGCCTGTGCTCGCGCACCGCAACGCGCCTCGCCGCGGACGCCGCCGCCGACGATGCCGCCTTCGCAGGAAAGATGATGCTGCGGCCGATCGCCGAGCATGCGGATGCCGCCAACACCCAGCACTACGAGGTGCCGCAAGGCTTCTTCGCCCAGGTGCTGGGTCCGAACCGGAAATATTCCTCCTGCTTCTACAAGACGGACGCGACCACGCTGCAGGAGGCCGAGGAGGAAGCGCTGCGTCAGACCGTCGAGCATGCGGGCCTTGCCGACGGCCAGACCATCCTCGAGCTCGGCTGCGGCTGGGGCGCGCTGTCGCTATGGATCGCGCGGCAGTTTCCGCATGCCACGGTGACCGCGGTGTCGAACTCGCAATCGCAGCGCGCCTATATCGAGGGCATCGCGCAAAGCCGCGGCCTGCTCAATCTGCGCGTCGTCACATCAGACATGAACGTGTTCGCACCCGAAGGCCAGTTCGACCGCATCGTCTCGGTCGAGATGTTCGAGCACATGATGAACTGGCGCAAGCTGATGACGCGCGTGCGGTCATGGCTCGCGCCGGACGGGCGCTTCTTCATGCACATCTTCACCCATCGCGCCGGCTCCTACGTGTTCGACCGCGCCAATCGCGAGGACTGGATCGCGCAGCATTTCTTCACCGGCGGCGTGATGCCGAGCCATCAGCTCGTCAGGCAATATGCCGATATCTTCCAGGTCGAGAAGGAATGGCGCTGGAGCGGCACGCATTATCAGCGCACCGCGATGGACTGGCTCGCCAATTTCGACGCGCATCGCGACGCGATCGAAGCCGCCTTGCGCAACGTCTATGGCGATGAGACTCACCTATGGATGCGGCGCTGGCGCTGGTTCTTCCTCGCCACCGCAGGCCTGTTCGGCTACGCCGACGGAACGGAGTGGGGCGTCAGCCACTACCGGATGAAGGCGACGGATTGATTGCGATGTTCTGTCGCAGAGCGCCGCGACGGAACCTGACTCACAATCCGGTGAGTCCCGAAAATCAGCCTGAACTCAGCGCGATAGCCCGTGTGACATTGAGCCGCCTGCTGCATGCATTGCGTCGCAGCACGTCCATTCTATTTTGATCGCATCAGTCGCGCAGCATTGTCCAGGACGGGCGTTGCGCGTGCTCGATCAGTTTCAACAATCTTGGGGCACTTAACTTCATGTCAGGACTTCGAGCGCGATCGGCATGCGTTGCAATGATGCTCGCGGCCCTTGCGCCGCTGCTTGCTGCTTGCGACGAATCTTCCTCCGCCGTCTCCGCCGCCCAACCTGTCGAACCCGACGTCAGCATCGTCACGGTCAAGCCACAGCCGCGCGCCGTGGTGCGCGAGCTGCCGGGTCGGATTTCGCCGACGCGCGTCGCCGAAGTGCGCCCGCGCGTCTCAGGCATCGTGGTCGAGCGGCTGTTTCGCCAGGGCAGTGAGGTGAAGGCCGGCGATCCGCTCTATCGGATCGATCCACGCCCGTTCGAGGTCGAGGTGATGGCCAATGAGGCCGGGCTTGCCAAGGCCGAGGCCGCGTTGATGCAGGCGCAGCAGCAGGCGCGCCGTATCGCGACGCTGACCAGCCAGCGCGCTGCGCCCGAAGCCGAGAACGAAAAGACCATCGCCGCCGAGCGTCAGGCCCAGGCCGAGGTCGAGGGCCGCAAGGCCGATCTCGCGCGCGCCAAGCTCAATCTCGATTACGCGACCGTGCGCGCGCCGATCGACGGCGTGGTCGGCGCTGCCCTTGTCAGCGAGGGCGCGCTGGTCGTGCAAAACGAGACGAATCTCGCCACCGTGCAGCAGCTCGATCCTGTCTATGCCGACTTCACCCAGTCGGTGACCGAGCTCAATCAGCTCCGTCGCGCCTTCGAAAGCGGCGATCTCGATCGCATCGAGTCCGATGCCGTCAAGGTGCGCCTCGTGCTCGACGACAACAGCCTCTACGGGCTCGACGGCAAGCTGCTGTTCTCCGAGGCCAAGGTCGACGCCCATACCGGCCAGGTGACCTTGCGCGGCGAGTTTCGCAATCCCAAACGCGAGCTGCTGCCGGGCATGTATGTGCGCGTTCGTCTCGACCAGGGTCTCGACAGCGATGCGATCGCGGTGCCGCAGCAGGCGGTCCAGCGCAATGGCGGCGGCGGCAGCGAGGTGTTCGTCGTCAAGGACGACAACCGCATCGCGGTGCAGCCTGTTCGCACCGGCTCGGTGCAGGACGGCATCTGGTTCGTCACCGATGGCCTGAAGGCCGGCGACAAGGTTGTGGTCGAAGGCTTCCAGAAATTTGCAGCCGGCGACAAGGTCAAGCCGCAATCCTGGTCCGAGGCCGAGGCGAGCGCGGACAACAGACACGCCCTCAAGGTCACGCGGTAGCTGATCATGCCGAGCTTCTTCATCGACAGGCCGATCTTCGCCTGGGTCGTCGCGCTGTTCATCTGTCTGATCGGCGCGATCTCGATCCCGCTGCTGCCGATCGCGCAATATCCGATCATCGCGCCGCCCTCGATCTCGATCTCGACGAGCTATCCGGGCGCCTCGCCGGAGAACCTCTACAACAGCGTCACCCGCCTGATCGAGGAGGAGCTCAACGGCGCTTCCGGCATCCTCAATTTCGAATCGACCAGCGACTCGCTCGGCCAGGTCGAGATCACAGCCAACTTCCAGCCGGGCACCGACACCAGCGCGGCCTCGGTCGAGGTACAGAACCGCATCAAGCGGGTCGAGGCGCGCCTGCCGCGCGCGGTGATCCAGCAAGGCATCTTGATCGAGGAAGCCTCCAGCGCGGTGCTGCAGATCATCACGCTGAACTCGACCGACGGCAGCCTAGACGAAGTCGGACTCGGCGACTTCATGATCCGCAACGTGCTCGGCGAGATCCGCCGCATCCCCGGCGTCGGCCGCGCCACGCTCTATTCGACCGAGCGCAGCCTTCGCGTCTGGGTCGATCCGGCCAAGCTCGTCGGCTATGGGCTCACGGCTGACGACGTCAACAAGGCGATATCAGCGCAGAACGCGCAGGTCGCCTCAGGCAGCATCGGAGCCGAGCCGTCGACCGCGACACAGCGCACCTCAGCGCTGGTTCTGGTCAAGGGCCAGCTGTCCTCGCCGGACGAGTTCGGTGCCATCATCCTGCGCGCCAATGCCGACGGCTCGACCGTGCGGCTGCGCGATGTCGCGCGCATCGAGGTCGGCGGCCTCAGCTATCAGTTCAACACCCGCCTCGACGGCAAGCCGACCGCGGGTCTCTCCGTTCTGATGTCGCCGACCGGCAACGCGCTGGCGACGGCGAGCGCCGTGGAAGCGAAGATGAAGGAGCTGTCGCGCTTCTTCCCGGCCAATATCTCTTACGAAATCCCCTACAATATCACGCCCGTGGTCGAGGCCTCGATCAAGAAGGTGCTGACGACGCTGCTGGAGGCCGTGGTGCTGGTCTTCGTGGTGATGTTCCTGTTTCTCCAGAACATCCGCTACACCATCATCCCGACCATCGTTGTCCCGGTGGCGCTGCTGGGCGCCTGCACCATTCTGCTGCTCGCCGGCTATTCCATCAACATGCTCAGCATGTTCGGTATGGTGCTCGCGGTCGGTATCCTCGTCGACGACGCCATCGTGGTGGTCGAGAACGTCGAGCGCATCATGGCCGAGGAAGGCCTGTCGCCGAAGGAGGCGACGCGCAAAGCCATGTCGCAGATCACCAGTGCCATCATCGGCATCACGCTGGTGTTGATGGCGGTGTTCGTACCGATGGCGTTCTTCCCGGGTTCGGTCGGCATCATCTACCGCCAGTTCTCCGTGACGATGGTCGCGGCGATCGGCTTCTCCGCCTTCCTGGCGCTGTCGCTGACGCCTGCGCTGTGCGCGACCCTGCTCAAGCCCGTCGCGGCCGGTCACGGCCACGCGAAGAGGGGCGTGTTCGGCTGGTTCAACCGCATGCTCGAAGGTGGCAAGGAAGGTTATTCCCGCACGGTCGGCTTCTCGCTGAAGCGCACCGGCCGCCTGATGCTGGTCTATGCCGCGCTGCTGGCAGGTCTGTCCTGGGCCTTCGTCAGCCTGCCCGGCGGCTTCCTGCCGGTCGACGACCAGGGCTTTGTCACCACCGACGTGCAGACGCCGTCGGACTCGTCCTACGGCCGCACCGAGGCCGTGATCGAGAAGGTTGAAAAATATCTGGCGCAGCGGCCGGGCGTGGACAACGTCACCTTCCTCACCGGCTTCAGCTTCTCGGGCCAGGGCATGAACACCGCGCAGGCGTTCATCACCTTGAAGGACTGGTCGGAGCGCGGGCCGAAGGAGTCGGCCGCCGCCATCGTCAACGACATCAATCGCGACCTGTCGGCCTCGATCCGCGACGCAAAAATCTCGGCGTTGCAGCCGCCGCCGATCGACAATCTCGGCAACTCCTCCGGCTTCTCGTTCCGCCTGCAGGATCGCGGTCAGAAAGGCTATCCGGCCCTGATGCGCGCCGCCGATCAGCTGATCGCGGAGGCCAATGCGAGCCCGGTGCTGCAGAAGGTCTATATTGAAGGCCTGCCTGAAGCCGGCGTCGTCAATCTCGTGATCGACCGCGAGAAGGCCGGCGCCTTCGGCGTCACCTTCGAGGATATCAACAACACGATCTCGACCAATCTCGGCTCGAACTACATCAACGACTTCCCGAACCGCGGCCGCATGCAGCGCGTCGTGGTGCAGGCCGACAGCCGCGACCGCATGAAGACCGAGGACATTCTCAACTACAACGTCAAGAACAGTCGCGGCCAGCTTGTGCCGTTCTCCTCCTTCGCGACGGTCGAATGGTCGCGCGGCCCGACCCAGATCGCCGGCTTCAATTATTATCCGGCCGTGCGCATCTCGGGCGAAGCAAAGCCCGGCTTCACCTCGGGCGATGCCATCGCCGAGATGGAGAAGCTTGCCGGCAAGCTGCCGCGCGGATTCGGCTATGAGTGGACCGGCCAGTCGCTGCAGGAAAAGCTGTCGGGCTCGCAGGCGCCGTTCCTGCTCGCGCTCTCGGTCTTCGTGGTGTTCCTGTGTCTCGCCGCGCTCTATGAGAGCTGGACCATTCCGCTCGCGGTGCTGCTCACCGTGCCGCTCGGTATCGTCGGTGCGGTGGTAGCGGCCATGCTGCGCGGCCTGCCCAACGACGTCTATTTCACCGTCGGCCTGATCACCATCATCGGCCTCGCCGCCAAGGACGCGATCCTCATCATCGAGTTCGCCAAGGATTTGCGCAAAGAAGGCAAGCCACTGGTCGAAGCGACGATCGAGGCCTGCCGCCTGCGCTTCCGTCCCATTTTGATGACCGGTCTTGCCTTCATCTGCGGCGTGCTGCCGATGGCGATTGCCCACGGCGCTGGCGGCGCCAGCCAGCAGGCGCTCGGCAGCGTCGTGATGGGCGGCATGATCGCCGTGGTGATCCTGGCGCTGCTGATGGTGCCGGTGTTCTTCGTCTCGGTGCAGCGCGTGCTGGCGGGGGACAGGGAGAAGGTGGGGGCGAAGGAAGGCGAGGCCTATGGGCCGCCGGCGCCAGTAAGGCCATAGGGCACACTGTCATTCCGGGGCGCGCGTAGCGCGAGCCCGGAATGACGAGCGGAGCTTGCCTTCCCGGGTTCGTCGATCCAGAGTGCATCCCTGATTGAACGAACGTGCAGTCGCACTGCGCTGCGAATGCACACCTGCCGATGGTGAGCACCTGATGCGTCCGACCGATATTGCGATCTCGAACTATCGCTCGATTCGGCGGCTCTCCCTACCCATCCACCCCCTGTCCGTGTTCGTGGGTGAGAACGGCGTCGGCAAATCCAATCTGTACAAATCCCTGTCGCTGTTGCGCGACGCGGCGACCGGGCGGATCACGCGCACGATCGCCGAGGAGGGCGGACTGAATTCAATCTGCTGGTCAGGCATCCGCAAACGTGGCGAGGATGGACGCCTGCGATTGTCGGCGAGATTCGATCGCCTGAAATATTCTATTGAGATCGGATTTCCTGCCCCCGCTGAGGCGGCGTTTTCCGGCGAGCCGATGATCAAGGGAGAAAGCATCGAGGCGACGCAGGGCAAGCGAACGGTTCTACTGATGGAGCGGAAGAATTCGCTCGTCAGCATCCGCGACGACAGCGGCGCATGGAGCAGCCACAAGGATGCCGTGCTGCCGTCCGAGCCGGCGCTTGCGGGCTTTTTCGACGGCAAGGAATGCCCTGAAATCGATGTGATCAGAAACGCAATGCTGGGCTGGCGCTTCTATCACGACTTTCGCACCGATCCGGCGTCGCCGATACGAAAGCCTTGCCTCGCGGTCACGACGCCCTCGCTCAGTGCCGATGGCAGCGATTTGGCGGCCGCCCTGGCGACACTCTATACCATCAGGGGAGACGCCACCGACCTGCAGGACGCGATCCAGGATGCATTCCCGGGCGCTGAGCTCCGCGCGTGGGAACAAAACGGCCTGTGTGAGTTCGATCTGCAACTCGAAGACATGCCGCGTCCGTTTGGGGCTCATGAACTGTCCGACGGGACGCTGAAATACATCTGCCTGCTGGCGGTGTTCATGGGCTACCGGCTTCCGCCGTTCATTGCGCTGAACGAGCCCGAGACCAGCCTGCACCCGTCGCTGCTGGCGCCATTGGCCCGGCTGATCGTCAAGGCATCGGCCCGCGCCGACATCTGGATCGTGACCCACTCGGAGCAGCTGATGGAAGCCTTGCGAAGCGAGAGCTCGGTCCCGCTTCGCCGGGTGATCAAGTCAAAAGGCGCCACGATGATCGAGGGCCTGACCCTCGGCGGCGAATATCGTGACGAGGAGGCCGACGACGACGATTCTTAGTCGCTGCGGGTCGAACCGCCGGGTGACTACGCCGGCCGCTTCAAAATCTTCACCAGCTCCCCGTGCACGTACTCATTGCCGCACACGACGTCGCCCGTGACCAGCGCATCGCCCGATGTGTTGATGTCGGTCACCGTGCCGCCCGCTTCGCGCACCATCAGCATGCCGGCGGCGATGTCCCAGGACTGCAGATTGCGCTCCCAGTAGCCGTCGAGGCGGCCGGCGGCGACGAAGGCGAGGTCGAGGGAGGCGGCGCCGAAGCGGCGCAGGCCCGCGACGCGGTCCTGGATCGCGGTCATCTCGCGGCGGAATTCCTCGTGGTCGCCGCGGCCGATATGGGGCAGGCCGCAGGCCACCACGCATTCGTTGAGCTGGCGACGGCCGGCGACACGCAGGCGCTGGTCGTTGAGGAAGGCGCCCTTGCCGCGCTCGGCGATGTACAGCTCGTCATTGGCGGGGTTGTAGATCACGCCGGCGATGATCGTACCCTCGCGCACGAGGCCGATCGAGATCGCGAATTGCGGGATGCCGTGCAGGAAGTTGGTGGTGCCATCAAGGGGATCGACGACCCAGGTGTGGCTCCTGTCGGTGCCCTCGCGCGTACCGCCCTCTTCGCCGATGAAGCCGTAGCCGGGCCGGGCCTTGGCGAGGTCCTGGTAGAGGATCTCTTCGGCGCGCTTGTCGGCGAGCGAGACGAAATTGGCCGGCCCCTTCAGCGAGACCTGGAGATGCTCGATCTCGCCGAGATCGCGCTTGAGGCTGCGGCCGGCGCGGCGCGCGGCTTTGACCATGACGTTGATAGTGGCGGAATACAGCATGAGCTCTGGTCTTGATCGGGGGGAGGGGGCGCGAAAGGGCGCCATTTGAGGAGATTGGGTGCCCCGCGAGGGGCCAAAGGTCAAGTCATTCAGGTCACCTGCGGGTCGTTTGCAGGCCATTTGGCGTCAGGTCATTTGGTCCCAAGCCATTTCTTGGCGGCGGCCTCCGCCTTGGCGCGGTCGTCTGCAGGCAGGTCGGACAGCTCCTTGTCGAGCTCCGGATCGCCCTTGCCTGATGTTTTGGCCACCAGGTGCCATTTGAAACCCTCGATCTTGTCCACGGGCGTGCCCATGCCGTTGATCAGCACCCAGGCCAGGCGGTTCTGCGCGATCGCGCTGCCCTGGCGGGAGGCCTTGCGCAGCAACGCCACGGCCGCGGGCTGGTTCTTCGGCGTGCCGGTGCCGTTGAACATGGCGATGGCGTATTCGACCTCGGCATCGACATTGTCGGCGAGCGAAGCCGCCTGCAGCAGCCGCACCGATCGTTCGGGATCTTTCGGCACCCCGGTCCCTTCCTTGTAGAAGGTCGCAAGCGCGTATTGCGCCTCGGGCAGTCCGGCGTCGGCTGCCTGGCGCAATAGCTCGGCGGAACGCTTGACGTCCTGCGGCAGGGTCTGTCCGTCAAGATAAAGCAGAGCGAGATTGTAGGCCGCCTTGGGCTCGCCGAGCTTGGCGGCTGAGGCCATCAGCTTGACCGCCTCGCCCTTGTCGACCGGGCCGCCGCGGCCGGCCATGCGCAGCATGGCCAGCGCAAACATCGCCTCGCGGTCGCCGGCATCGGAGGCGCGCTTGTACCACTCGACCGCCTTGGCGTAGTCGCGCCTGATGCCCATGGCGTTGGAATAGAGCTCGCCCAGCATTGTCATGGCCTTGGCGTCGCCGGTCTGGGCGCGCGCGCTGGCGAGGTCGAAGGCGGTCTTGTACTGGCCGCGCTGATAGGCGCCGAACACCAGGTCGACATTGGAATTGTCGGTCGCCGGCGCCGGGATCACGGTTGCCGGCAGCGTCGGGCTCGGCGAGGCCGACGGCTTTGGCGCCGGCTCCTTCTTCTTGGCGATCGTGTGCGGCGCGACCTTTGGTTTCTCCTTCGTCGATTCCTTGGCCTTCTGCTTGTCGGGCGGAGGGCTCGGGATCGTGGCCGGCGGCGTGATCTGGAGCTGCGCGGCCGCAGGCGCCGCCAGCAGCAGCGTGGCCAGGAGGGTGATGCGCGGGAGCGTCATGTCGGCTGCTAGCTCTCGCCCACGGCGGCCGCCGTGAAGGCCTTCTTGATCGCGGCGTCGGCCTCGATCAGCGCGGCCTTGGGCCCGCGCGGGTCGGCCCAGATGAAATCGCCGACCAGCACGAAATCGGCGCCGCTGGCGGCGAAGTCGTAGGCCTCTTCGATCGAGGTGGCGAAGCCGACACAGGGCGGCTCGAACAGCTCGGCCCACCAGTCCAGCCGCTCGGCGATCGCCTGGGCCTGGGGACGCTGGCCTTTCGCGTCAGGCTCGCCGAACAGCACGTAATCCGCGCCCATCTCGCCCGCGTTCATGGATTCGTGGCGCGTTTCGAGCCCGCCGACGCCGGCGATGCGATCCGGTTTCAGCGACGGCATGGCATCTTCCAGCGCCGCGATATTTGAAAGATGCGCACCATCGGCGCCGCCGCGCGCGACGATTTCAGGATGGCCGTCGACGAGCAGGGCCGCGCCGGCGTTCTGCACGACCGGCGCCAGCGCCTTGATCCGCGAGATCATGGTGCGCTGGTCGGTCTCCTTCAGCCGCACCAGCACGGCCGCGACATCGGCGGCTGCGAGCAGATCAGGCAATGCCGCGAGGACCGAAGCGGGATCATCGACGTCTGGCGTCGCGAGATAGAGACGCGGCGCCGGGCGCGGCGGAGGCGATTTGTTCGACAAGATCTAGGCTGCCTTCTTTTCCAGGCTGCTTTGCCATTCGCCTTTGGAGGCGAGGCCGTTCATGCGGGCGCGATGACTGAATGCGTTTTGCCCGGCCGTAACATTCTCGGGCCTGCCCGACCAGGCCTTCTGTGGCGCGGCTTGCAGCGCGCGGCCGTAGGAGAAGGTCAGGCCCCAGGGCAGCGGGCCAAGCTTGTGCATGGCGTTGAGATGCGCGGTCGCCTCCTCGTCCGACTGGCCACCGGAGAGGAAGGCGATGCCTGGCACGGCCGCGGGCACGCAGGCTTTCAGCAGGCGGATCGTCTTCTCCGCGACTTCTTCGACGGAGGCCTGCTTTGGGCATTTCTTGCCTGAGATCGCCATGTTCGGCTTCAGCACCATGCCTTCGAGCGCGACGCGCTGCACCCGCAATTCCTGGAACGTCTTGTTGAGCACGCGGCTCGTGACCTCATAGCATCGGTCGATGTCGTGATCGCCGTCCATCAGCACCTCCGGCTCGACGATCGGCACGATCTGCGCGGCCTGGCACAGCGCGGCGTAGCGCGCCAGCGCATGGGCATTGACGCTGATCGCGGTCATCGAAGGAATCCCGCTGCCGATATCGATCACCGCGCGCCATTTGGCGAAGCGCGCGCCGCGCTCGTAATATTTCTTCAGCCGCTCGGCGAGCTTGTCGAGGCCGACGGTGATTGTTTCACCCGGGCACATCGGTAAGCCTTGCGTGCCCTCGTCGACCTTGATGCCGGGAATGGCGCCGCTCTGCTCGATCAATTTCACCAGCGGCGTGCCGTCCTTGGCATCCTGCCAGATCGTCTCGTCATAGAGGATCACGCCGGAGATGTACTGGCTCATGGCCTCCTTGGAGCGGAACAGCATCTCGCGATAGTCGCGGCGGTTGCCTTCCGTCGATTCCACGCCGATCGCGTCGAACCGCTTCTTGATGGTGCCGGAGGATTCGTCGGCGGCAAGGATGCCCTTGCCTGATACGACCATGGCGGTCGCAACCCTGTTGAGCTCAGTCAGATTCATCGAGAGGTCCTCCCAAAACGATTCTGCCCTTGCCTGTGAAAATAGACGGTTCTCGGGCAATTGCCGAGTTAACGTTGGTCGCAGGGTAAAAGGGGGGGACATCGGTCATTCCGGGGCGCGCCCCTTGGCGCGAGCCGGAATCCATTGATCCGCGTCGACGGTGGCACCATGGATTCCGGGCTCGCCGCTTTGCGGCGCCCCGGAATGACGGGAGTGGGTGCCTGCGGAGCGGTCTTACGCCACCCACGCGATCGCTTACGCGACGCGGGGATCCAGCTCGCCCTTGGCGTAGCGCTTGGCCATGTCGGCGGGGGTCAGGATCTTCTTGAACTTGGAGGCCTGGCCTGCGGTGTTGAACTCCTGCAGCCGCTGCTTGCACAGCTTGGTCATGGCTTCCATCGCCGGCTTCAGATATTTGCGCGGATCGAACTCTTCCGGGTTGTCCTTGAGCACTTTCCGGATCTGGCCGGTCATGGCCATGCGGTTGTCGGTGTCGATGTTGATCTTGCGCACGCCGTTCTTGATACCGCGCTGGATCTCGGCGACCGGCACGCCCCAGGTCGGCTTCATCTTGCCGCCATAGGCATTGATGATGTCCTGCAGGTCCTGCGGCACCGAGGAGGAACCGTGCATGACCAGATGCGTGTTCGGCAGCTTGCGGTGGATCTCCTCGATCACGTTCATGGCGAGGATGTCGCCGTCGGGCTTCCGGGTGAACTTGTAGGCGCCGTGCGAGGTGCCCATGGCGATCGCCAGCGCGTCGACCTTGGTCTCCTGCACGAACTTCACGGCCTCGTCCGGATTGGTCAGCAGCTGGTCGTGAGAGAGCTTGCCCTCGGCGCCGTGGCCGTCTTCCTTGTCGCCCATGCCTGTTTCGAGCGAGCCGAGCACCCCTAACTCGCCCTCAACCGAGATGCCGCCGAGATGGGCCATGTCGGTCACGGTCTTGGTGACGCCGACATTGTAGGTCCAGTCGCCGGGGGTCTTGCCGTCGGCCTTGAGCGAGCCGTCCATCATCACCGAGGTGAAGCCGGCCTGGATCGCGGTCATGCAGGTCGCGGCCTCGTTGCCGTGGTCGAGATGCACGCAGACCGGGATGTGCGGATAGATCTCGGTCACCGCGTCCATCATGTGCTTGAGCATGACGTCGTTGGCGTAGGAACGCGCGCCGCGCGAGGCCTGGATGATGACGGGCGCGTCGACCTGGTTGGCCGCGTCCATGATCGCCAGCGCCTGCTCCATGTTGTTGATGTTGAAGGCCGGTACGCCGTAATCGTTCTCAGCCGCATGGTCGAGCAATTGACGCAACGTGATCCGAGCCATCTGTTTTTCTCTCCGTTTGGGCCTGAGGGCCGCTTGTTTCCTGCCGTTTGATTACTTGCTGCCAAGTTACTTGGTGCGAAGCACTTCGACGCCGGGCAGGGGCTTGCCTTCCATCCATTCAAGAAACGCGCCGCCGGCGGTCGAGACATAGGTGAATTGACCGGCCACGTGGGCCTGGTTGAGCGCCGCAACCGTGTCGCCGCCGCCCGCGATCGAGATCAGCTTTTTCGCCTTCGTTCGTTCGGCCGCGTGCTTGGCGGCCGCGACGGTGCCGCGGTCGAACGGCTGCATCTCGAAGGCCCCGAGCGGTCCGTTCCAGACCAGCGTGGCGGCATCGTCGATCGCGGCCTGGACGCGCACGATCGATTGCGGGCCGACGTCGAGGATCATGCCGTCGGCCGGGATCGCATCGAGCCCGTAAGCATGCGAGGGCGCGTTCGCCGCGAAATGATAGGCGACGGTGGCGTCGACCGGGAGGATGATGGCGCAGTTGGCGGCTTCCGCCTTCTCCATGATGCGCAGCGCGGTGGCTGCGAGATCCTTCTCGGCCAGCGACTTGCCGACGCCGACGCCCTGGGCGTGCAGGAAAGTGTTGGCCATGCCGCCGCCGATCACCAGCGCATCGACCTTGGTGACGAGGTTTTCCAGCAGGTCGATCTTGGTCGAGACCTTGGCGCCGCCGATGATGGCGATGACGGGCTTGGTCGGCGAGCCCAGCGCCTTCTCCAGCGCGTCGAGCTCGGCCTGCATGGTGCGGCCGGCATAGGCCGGCAGCTTGTGGCCGAGGCCTTCGGTCGAGGCGTGAGCGCGGTGCGCCGCCGAGAAGGCGTCACTGACCCAGATGTCGCCGAGCTTTGCCAGCTCCGCGACGAAGGCCGGATCGTTCTTCTCTTCCTCTTTGTGAAAGCGGGTGTTTTCCAGACAGAGGATGTCGCCGTCCTTCAACGCCGCAACCGCCTTGGCCGCGGGTTCGCCGATGCAGTCGTCGGCGAAGCCGACCGGCTTGTTCACGACCTTCGACAGCGCTTCCGCAACCGGCTTGAGCGATTCCTTGGGGTCGCGGCCCTTCGGCCGGCCGAAATGCGCGAGCAGGATGACCTTGCCGCCCTTGTCGGCGATTTCATTGATGGTCGGCGCGACGCGCTCGAGCCGGGTCGCGTCGGTGACGCGGCCATTGTCCATGGGCACGTTGAGATCGACGCGCAGCAGCACGCGCTTGCCCTTCACGTCGACGTCGTCGAGGGTGCGGAATTTGTTGGTCATGGGATATCTCACCACTTGGATTGTCATTCCGGGGCGCGCGTAGCGCGAACCCGGAATCTCGAGATTCCGGGTCTGGTCCTTCGGACCATCCCGGAATGACCAAATCGCTGCGGAGTTAGATCACCTTGCTCATCGCAACGGCGGTGTCGGCCATGCGGTTCGAGAAGCCCCACTCGTTGTCGTACCAGGACATCACGCGCACCAGCGTGCCGTTCTGCACCTTGGTCTGGTCCTCGTGGAAGGTCGAGGAATGCGGGTCGTGGTTGAAGTCGATCGAGACGTTCGGCGCGCTGGTGTAGCCGAGCACGCCCTTGAGCTGCTGCTCGCTGGCGCGCTTCATCGCCGCGTTGATTTCCTTGGCGTCGGTGGCGCGCTTGGCGACGATCTTGAGGTCGACGACCGAGACGTTCGGGGTCGGCACGCGGATCGCGACACCATCGAGCTTACCCTTCAGCTCGGGCAGCACGAGGCCGATCGCTTTCGCAGCACCGGTCGAGGTCGGGATCATCGACATCGCCGCCGCGCGGCCGCGATAGAGATCCTTGTGCAGCGTGTCCAGCGTCGGCTGGTCGCCGGTATAGGCGTGGATCGTGGTCATGAAGCCGGTCTCGATGCCGACGAGATCGTTCAGCACCTTGGCGACCGGCGCGAGGCAGTTGGTGGTGCAGCTGCCGTTGGAGACGACCAGATGATCCCTGGTCAGCGTCTCGTGGTTGACGCCGAAGACGATGGTGGCGTCGGCGCCATCAGCGGGTGCGGAGACCAGCACGCGCTTGGCGCCGGCGGCGAGATGCGCGGAGGCCTTGTCCTTGGAGGTGAAGATGCCGGTGCATTCCAGCGCGATGTCGACGCCGAGATCCTTCCAGGGCAGCTTCGAGGGATCGCGCTCGGCGGTCACCTTGATCTTGCCGCTGCCGAGATTGATCGAGTCACCATCGACGGTCACCGTGCCGGGAAAGCGGCCATGAACGCTGTCGTAGCGGAGGAGATGAGCATTGGTTTCGACCGGGCCGAGATCGTTGATGCCGACGACCTCGATGTCCTTGCGGCCGGACTCGGCGATAGCCCGCAGGACGTTGCGGCCGATGCGACCAAAACCGTTAATTCCAACGCGGACTGCCATGTTTCGTCTCCTTATGACCGTTCAGTGACGGCTGTTCAATGACCCCATCATCCCGCACAACGCGCTTTGCGCGCCTGCGAGGGTTTTTTAGAGGCGGACGCCCGGTTCGGCCGGGCGGTGCTTGATCATATGGGACCTTACGTAGTCCTTTTTTTTGGCAAGCTCAACTCTCAGGAAACGCGCTTCAGCACAGCGTTAACTGCGGCCTCGGCGGTAATACCGAAGTGCTTGTAAAGGTCCTTCGCCGGTGCGCTCGCGCCGAACGAATGCATGCCCACGAATTCGCCATCCTGGCCGATCACGGCATCCCAGCCCCAGCGCACCGCGGCCTCGATTGCGACCTTGACCGGCGCGTTGCCGATGATGGCGGCGCGCTTGGCCTCTGGTTGCGCTAACAACAGTTCGAGCGAGGGCACCGAGACCACACGCGACGGGATGCCGCGCTCGGCGAGCTGCTTCTGGGCGGCCACCGCGATCTCGACCTCGGAGCCGGAGGCGAACAGCGTCGCCTTGGCTTCGCCCTGGGCGGCGACCAGCTCGTAGGCGCCGGCCGCGCAGGGACTTTCGTTCGGCGCAGTGGTGCGGAGCTGCGGCAGGTTCTGCCGCGTCAGTGCCAGCACGGTCGGACCGTCCACGCGATTCAGCGCAAGCTCCCAGCACTCGGCGACCTCGATGGCATCGCAGGGACGGAACACGCGCATGTTGGGGATGGCGCGCAGCGCTGCGAGGTGCTCGACCGGCTGGTGGGTCGGGCCGTCTTCGCCAAGGCCGATGGAGTCGTGCGTCATCACGTAGACGACGCCGGCGCCCATCAGCGCGGCGAGGCGCATCGCGGGCCGCGCGTAGTCGGTGAACACCAGGAAAGTTGCGCCGTTCGGTGCGAAGCCGCCATGCAGGAAGATGCCGTTCATCGCGGCACACATGCCGTGCTCGCGGATGCCATAGTGGATGAAGCGGCCCTTCGGCGTCTTCGCCGAGAAGGCGGTCGCA
The DNA here is from genome assembly GCF_022012435.1 of Bradyrhizobium zhengyangense. GTDB lineage: Bacteria > Pseudomonadota > Alphaproteobacteria > Rhizobiales > Xanthobacteraceae > Bradyrhizobium > Bradyrhizobium zhengyangense. Next base: position 102,557 of record NZ_JAKLUA010000005.1, on the reverse strand, counting down.
GACTTCGCCTTGTTGTTGTTGGAGCCGGTCAGGTCGGCGGAGCCTGCGAGGAATTCCATCGGCATCGCGCCGGCGATCACTTCGATCACGGCTTCCGACGACTTGCGGGTCGCCGCATTCATCGGCTTTTCCAGCAGCTCCTTCTTGTAGGCGCGCACGGCCTTGGCGAGCGAAGCAGGACGCTCGTGGCGCAGGCGGCGCTCGAACTCGGCGCGCTTGCGGCTGCCGAGCTCGCCGAGCCGTGCCTCCCATTCCTGCCGAGCCGTGGCGCCGCGGCTGCCTGCTGCGCGCCAGGCCTTCAGCACGTCATCGGGCACGGAGAACGGCTCGAGCGAGATGCCGAGATTTTCCTTGGCGGCCTTCAGCTCGTCGGCGCCGAGCGCTTCGCCATGCGCCTTCGCCGTGCCGGCCTTGTGCGGCGCGCCGAAGCCGATGGTGGTGCGGCAGGCGATCAGCGTCGGCTTGTTGGATTTCTGCGCGCGGGTGATCGCAGCTGCAATCGCGGCCTGGTCATGGCCGTCGATCTTCTCGGCGGCCCAGCCGCACGCCTTGAAGCGCTTCACCTGGTCGACCGAGTCGGCGATCGAGGTCGGGCCGTCGATCGAGATGCCGTTGTCGTCGTAGAGCACGATCAGCTTGCCGAGCTTCCAGTGGCCGGCCATCGCGATCGCTTCCTGCGACACGCCTTCCATCAGGTCGCCGTCGGAGGCGAGCACATAGGTGTGGTGGTCGACGATCTTCTTGCCGAACTCGGCGGCGAGCATCTTCTCGGCGAGCGCCATGCCGACCGCGGTCGAGATGCCCTGACCGAGCGGACCGGTGGTGGTCTCGATGCCCTTGGTGTGGAAGTTCTCGGGATGACCCGGGGTCAGCGAGCCGAGCTGGCGGAAGTTCTTCAGCTGATCCAGCGTCATCGCGGCGTTGCCCGTGAGGTACAGCAGCGAATAGAGCAGCATCGAGCCGTGGCCGGCCGAGAGCACGAAGCGGTCACGGTCGGGCCAGTCGACGGCTGCCGCATCGAATTTCAGGAACTGCGTGAACAGCACCGTGGCGATGTCGGCGGCGCCCATCGGCAGGCCGGGATGGCCCGATTTCGCTTTCTCGACAGCGTCCATCGAGAGGCCGCGGATCGCGTTGGCCATGCGGTTGTGGTCGACCTGCGTCATGTCTGAAATCCGTCTGAAATGAGGCGCTTGGCGGCAGTTCGCCCGCGCGGAAAGGAGCCTTTCGGCCGCTGGGGTCGCGGCTGGGATAGCATCTCGGTTCCGGGAGTCCAAGGTGGTCAAACGTCTGTTTGGCGGTAAACGCTGCTTAGCGGTGCATAGTTTCGCGGCGGCGTTGCGATTCGCTAGCTTGCCACGTAAATTTCTGCTTCTAACCGCTTGCCGAACCGAGTCTTTTGCCGGCCGGCAAGTCCCTGAGGTAAAGGCCACGGGCAAGGCCCACAGGTTCCGCCGCTGACTGCATGAACGATCGCGTATCCAAAAGCTCTGCCATGACGGAGTCCTCCGCCGTCGAGATCGAGATCGCGACCCGCAGACTCACGGCGGCGCTCGACGCGCTCGAAAGCGCGGTCGAGCGGCGGCGCGATGCCGATCGCGACGAGAACGAGCTTGCAACGCGAATCCAGGCGCTGGGTGCGGACCGCTCGCGCCTTGCCGACGAGCTCGATGGTGCGCTTGTGAAGGCGCGCAAGCTCGAGCGCACCAATCGCGAAATCTCCGATCGGCTGGATTCCGCGATCGTCACGATACGCTCTGTGCTCGATACCGGAGAGGACGGATGAGCCACATCAACGTCACCATCAATGCCCGGCAATACCGCATGGCCTGCGAGGAAGGCCAGGAGGTGCGGCTGCTCAAGCTCGCCGAAAGCCTGGAGACGCGCATCCAGTCGTTGCGCGGAAAGTTCGGCGAGATCGGCGATGCGCGCCTCACCGTGATGGCGGCGCTGACCGTCTGCGACGAGCTGGTCGATGCCGGCAACCGCATCCGCACCATGGAGCAGGAGCTGGTCGAGCTCCGGGATTTCCGCAACGCCGCCGTCGAGCGCGCCAGATTGACCCAGACCGCCGTGGTGAATGCGCTGAACTCGGCAGCCGAACGCATCGAGAAGTCGACCCAGGTGCTGAACCGCACCGTCGGAGGCGGGATCGCGATCGGGTGATTTGGAGCCGCCCGTTCACCGGGCTGGCGATTCGTCAGTATCGTTGTTACATTGCGCGAGCGAGGCTGCGACGCGCGTCCGGAGCCATATATCCCCGGGGCCTTATCGATCCTTTAGGGAACTGTCCCTGGCCGGGCCCGTGGGCCCGGACATATGGTGCCCACCTACTTTCGTAGGGAACTCCGGGATCGAGTGCTTCAACGGCGTTTGCGGCTTCGCACTTTTGTTTGCTTGCAATGCGTTCTTGTCGACTAGCTGTCCACGACAAACCGGCAGTGTCATGCCCCGGCTTGACCGGGGCATCCAGTACGCCGCGGCGTCGATGTTTCATCACTGGCGTCTCTGGAATACTGGATCGCCCGCATCCGCGGGCGATGACGGCGGAGCAAGGCTTCGCATTCGGAGCAAGCGCACATGACCAACACCAAATCCGAACTCCGCGCCAAAGCCCTCGCGGCGCGCGACGCGTTGAGCGAGAAGAAGCGCACCGCCGCCGCCGCAAAGCTCGCCAAGCGCGGGCTGCCGTTCAAGCTGCTGCCTGGCAGCATCGTCTCCGGCTATTCGCCGATCCGCAGCGAGATCGACCCCCTGCCGCTGCTGAAGAAGCTCGCCGAGGACGGCGCCAGGCTGGCGCTGCCCTGCGTCACCGCGCGCGGCCAATCGCTGGTCTTCCGCATCTTCCATCCGAACGACCGCCTGATGCTCGGCCCGCTCGGCATTCCCGAACCGTCGCCGGCGGCCGCCGAGGTCATCCCCGACATCATGCTGACGCCGCTCGCCGCCTTCGATCGTCTTGGCCATCGCATCGGCTATGGCGCGGGACATTACGATTTCACCTTCGCGCATTTGCGGAAGACCAAGAACATCGTCGGCATCGGGCTTGCTTTTGCGGCGCAGGAGATCAAGGCGGTTCCGGCACTGGCCCACGACGTCGCGCTGGATTATGTGCTAACGGAATCCGACGTGTTCGATTTCCGGAGTTCTGAAGTTGCGCATTCTGTTCGTGGGTGATGTCGTCGGCCGTAGCGGTCGCAACGCCATCGCCGAATATCTGCCCGGCATGGTCAAGGACTGGTCGCTCGATTTCGTCGTCGTCAACGGCGAGAATTCCGCCGGCGGCTTCGGCATCACGGAGGCGATCTATCAGGAGTTTCTCGACGCCGGTGCCGACGCGGTGACCTTGGGCAATCACTCCTGGGACCAACGCGAGGCGCTGGTGTTCATCGAGCGCGCCGAGCGCCTGGTGCGTCCCGCGAACTATCCGCGCGGCACGCCCGGCCGTGGCGCTGCCTTGGTCGAGACCAAGAACGGCAAGCATGCCCTCGTCGTCAACGCGCTGGGCCGCGTCTTCATGACCCCGTTCGACGATCCCTTTGCAGCGCTCGAGCGCGAGCTGGGCGCCTGTCCGCTCGGCGTTGCCGCCGATGCCATCGTCGTCGATTTCCATTGCGAGGCGAGTAGCGAGAAGCAGGGCATCGGCTTCTTCTGCGACGGCCGCGCCAGCCTCGTCGTCGGCACGCATACGCATGTGCCGACCGCCGACCACCAGATCCTGTCAGGCGGCACGGCCTACATGACGGATGCCGGCATGACCGGCGATTACGATTCCATCATCGGCATGCAGAAGGAAGAGCCGCTGCGGAGGTTTACGTCGGGGATTCCGTCGGGCCGCTTCGAGCCGGCCGCGGGCGTTGCGACGCTGAGCGGTGTTGCGGTCGAGACGGATGATGCGACAGGGCTTGCGCTGAAGATCGCACCGGTGCGCGTCGGTGGCCGGCTGGAGCCGGCGACGCCGAAGTTCTGGTTGAGCTGAAGAACGAAGCTTCACCCACAGAAACCGTAGGGTGGGCAAAGGCGCACTCGCGCCGTGCCCACGATCTCTCTCCATCTTCGAAAAGTGCGTGGGCACGCTTTCGCTTTGCGCATCCTACGACGCTACACCCTCGGTGTCGTCCCGGCGAAGGCCGGTACCCATAACCACAGGGAGTAGTTGCTGCGCGAAGCCGGTCACTCCGAGTCTTCGTAAAACGATTGCTGCGGCGTATGGGTCCCGGCCTTCGCCGGGACGACGGGTGAGATTGACGCGCGACCGCGCATCAATCTCACCAGCGCACTACTCCGCCGTCTGCTCCCTCAGCTCCGCCACATCCTTCGCCGTCAGCTTCGAGCCTTTCGTGCCGAACCGCGCAGTCACGTAGTTCGCCACCGCAGCGATCTCGTCGTCGCTATAGGCATTGCCGAACGCCGGCATCGACAGCGCGCCGTCAGGCGTATGCCTGATGGTGCCGGAGATCACGATCTGCGCGACGTTGGTGGCGGCGGGGTCGTTGACGGCCCAGGTGCCGGTGAGTGTCGCCATCGGCGAGACCGGGCTCTCACCGCTCCAGCCGTGGCAGCTGGCGCAGGCGCTGGCGAACACCTTCTTGCCACGGGCGTCTGCTGTGACGCCGTCCTTGTGCGAGCTAGGTGCGACCGGCGCCGTGGTGGCGGGCAGGTCGGGTGAGGATTGCGGCGGCACGCTGCGCAAATACGCAACAATGCTGCGGATGTCCTCCGGCGCGAACTGGCTGAAGCTGTGGTCGACCGCTTCGCCCATCGGACCCGAGGCCGAGCCATGGCCGGGCGCGTGGCCAACCGACAGGTACGAGATCAGATCCTCATCGCTCCAGTTGCCGAGGCCGGTCGCCTTGTCGGAAGATATGTTGAAGGCGTGCCAGCCGGCGGTGATGGCGCCGGCGAACTTCTTGCGGTTGTCGAGCGCGAAGCCGAGATTGCGTGGCGTATGGCACTCCCCGCAATGCGCCAGCGCTTCCGCTAGATACGCACCTCTATTCCACTCCGGGCTCTTCGAGGTATCAGGCGCAAAGCGCGTGTCCGGATTGAACACGGCGGACCAGAAGATCATCGCCCAGCGCTGGTTGAAGGGGAACGACAGCGTATTGTCGGGCGCCTTGGCGCGCACCGCCGGCAGGCTGAACAGATAGGCCTTCACCGCCAGCACGTCCTCGTCGTTCATGTAAGTGTAGGACGTGTACGGCATCGCCGGATAGAGCCGCGCGCCGTCATGGCGCTTGCCGCGCTGGACGGCGTTGAGGAAATCCTGGTCGCTGTAATTGCCGATGCCGGTGTCCTTGTCAGGCGTGATGTTGGTCGAATAGAGCGTGCCGAACGGCAGCTTGAAGGCGAGCCCGCCCGCATAGTCCTTCTCACCCGGCTTGGTGTGACAGACCATGCAGTCCGCCGCCTTGGCGAGATATTCGCCGCGTTCGACAAGGCTTGCCTTCTCGAGCTTGGCCGGCACGCCTGCGGGCTTGCCGGCGCTGTAATCGCCCAGAGCCACCTTCGTGCCGCCGGCAAAATCGAGCGGGCCCGGCCCGCGGATGATCCATACGCCGATCCCCACCGCGACGATGGCGATCACAACGATGCTTGCGAGGATACGCATTGTCCTGCTCATGCCTTCTTCCCCGCAGCCAGCAGTTTCCGATCGATTGGCAGGCGCCGCAGCGCCACGCCTGACGCGGCAAGAATCGCGTTGCGCAGCGCCGGCGGTCCGGCGTTGACGCCGGCCTCGCCGATGCCGCCGGGCGCTTCACCGCTTTTGACGACGGTCACTTCGATCTTCGGGGTCTCGTTGATGCGCATCATGCGGTAGTCGTGGAAGTTCGACTGTTGCACGCGGCCCTTGTCGATGGTGATTTCGCCATAGAGCGCGGCGGTGAGGCCGAAGATCAAGCCGCCTTCAATCTGCGCCTTCACCGTATCGGGGTTGACGGCGATGCCGGTGTCGACAACGGAAGTCACGCGGCGGAGCACGATCTCGCCGATGTCATCGATCTCGGCCTCCACCACGGTCGCGATGAAGCTCGCGAAGGACGGCTGCACACAGACGCCGCGGCCGACGCGCGGCGGCAATTTCTCACCCCAGCCGGATTTCTCCGCGACCTGGTTGAGTACCGCAAGCATGCGCGGGTTCTTGGTCAGCATGGCCCGGCGGAATTCGATCGGGTCCTTTCCGGCTTTGCGCGCCAGCTCATCCATCGCGCATTCGACCGCGAACACATTGTTGTTTGGGCCGACGCCGCGCCAGAAGCCGGTGGGCACCGACAGCGGCTCGGCGCGGACATATTCGACGTGGAAATTGGCGAAGTCGTAGGGTGCGTCGACCGCGGCGTCGATCGCATCGATGTCGATGCCCTTCTGGAACGCGGGCGGCAGCCAGCGCGCCAAAATGGCGGAGCCGGCGACCTTGTACTTCCACGCCGCGACCTTGCCGTCGACCAGCGACGCCGTGATCTGGTCGCGATAGACAGGACGATAGACGTCGTGCTGGATGTCCTCCTCGCGGGTCCAGATCACCTTGACGGGATAGTCGACCTGCTTTGCGACCTTCACTGCGGCGACGACCATGTCCGGCTCGAGCTTGCGGCCAAAGCCGCCGCCGAGCAGATGCTGGTTGACGATCACCTTGTCGACGGAAACGCCGGCGGCCTTCGCCGCCTCGGACTGCACGCGGGTCATGATTTGCGTGCCGGTCCAGATCTCGCAGGAATCCTTGGTGACCCGCACGGTCGCATTGATCGGCTCCATCGAGGCATGGGCCAAAAACGGTAGCTCGTAGGCCGCCTCGAACTTGTCGCCGGTCGCGAGCGCCTTGGCGATGTCGCCGGTGGATTTCGCCACCGCGCCGTCCTTCGCGCTGACCTTGCGGAGGTCGTCCCAGATGTCTTGTGTTGTGATCTTTGCGTTAGGCCCTTCGTTCCACTCGATCTCGAGCGCTTCGAGGCCTTTCTTCGCCGCCCACATGTGATCGCCGATCACGGCGACGGCGTCGTCGAGCACGACGACCTTGCGCACACCGGCGATCTTCATCGCCGCGCTGTCGTCGACCTTGCCGACCTTGCCGCCGAACACAGGGCAGTTGGCGATCGCCGCGATCTTCATGTCGGGCAGGATCGCGTCGATGCCGTAGAGCGCCTTGCCGTTGACCTTGTCGGGTGTGTCGAGCCGCTTCAGCGGCTGGCCGATCAGGACGAAATCCTTGGGATCTTTGACCGCGACATCCTTCGGCGGCGTCTGGCTTTGGGCTGCAAGCGCCAGCTCGCCGTAGCCGAGCTTGCGGCCGCTCGCGGCATGCGCGATCTCTCCCCTCGATGCCGTGCAGCTTGCGGGCTCGACGCCCCATTGGCTGGCCGCGGCTTGTATCAACATCGCGCGTGCGGTGGCGCCGGCCTTGCGCAGCGGCGTCCACCAGGCGCGGATCGAGTTCGAGTTACCGGTGACCTGCAGGCCGAAGGTCGGATTGGCGTAGAGCTTGTCGTTGGGTGGTGCGTGCTGCACCTCGACCTTGCTCCAGTCGGCATCGAGCTCTTCGGCGATCACGGCCGAGATCGAGGTGTAGGTGCCCTGGCCCATCTCGACCTGGGGCATCATCAGCACCGTGCGGCCGTTCCTGTCGATGCGGATGAAGGCGTTGGGTGCGAATTTGCCGTCGGTCGTGTCCTTCTGCACCGGCTCGTTCGGCGCGGCGCGCAGCGGCAGATGGAAGGCGAGTAGCACGCCGGTGGCAAGGCCGCCGGTCAGGAGCGTGCGGCGGGAGACGCTGTTCTGTGCATTCATGGCGGATCTCACGACTGGCGGCCGGAGGCGGCGAGCTTGATGGCCTCGCGGATGCGCACATAGGTGCCGCAGCGGCAGATGTTGCCGGCCATCGCCGCATCGATGTCGGCATCGTCTGGATTGGGCGTTGCCGCCAGCAGCGCCGCGGCCGACATGATCTGGCCGGACTGGCAATAGCCGCACTGGATCACTTCGGCCTCCAACCAGGCCTTCTGCACCTTCGCACCCGAAGGCGTGCTGCCGACATGCTCGATGGTGGTGATGGCGCGGTTCGCGACGGTGCCGATTGGTAGTACGCAGGAGCGTACGGCCCTGCCGTCGACATGCACCGTGCACGCGCCGCACTGCGCGATGCCGCAGCCGAACTTGGTGCCGGTCATCCCTAAGATGTCGCGCAGCACCCACAGCAGCGGCATGTCCGGTGGCGCGTCAAAGGATTTCGTTTCGCCGTTGATGGTGAGAGTTGTTGCCATATGCATTCCCTTCTTCGCCAGATCGCTGACGGCGATCTCGTCGGCGAAAACATCGCGCGACCATAATCATACCGATGCGAAACGATGAAGCTTTCAAATTCGCAGCAATGCATATCTGCGCATGCGAAGCGTCAGGCCATGACGTTCACGAATTTGTGCAGGAATGAATGCAGCAGTTTTGGGCTAAGTGATATGATAATCGTCATGTTCTGACGCTTTTTCGTCATGCGCGCCGTTGATCGCCGCAGATCATCGTGCGAATGCGCAAAACCATGCGATGACGAAACTCGTGCGATTGGGAAAGTCGAGCAGTGGTGAGCATGTCCGGCGGACTAATCGAGGGGGCCGATTGTTGTGCGCTCTCCCCTCGCGGGAGAGGGCGACGGCGCATGGCGATTTCGGAATAATAGCATTATGCGCCTGTTTTGCCCGACGCGTCAAGGGTTCGTCGGCGCCCGAACCGCGACGAGGCGCTAAGCCGTTGATTGCCTGCGCCCTCGCTACTGTGCATGGGGTTGTTTTCGAGATTTGACTCTAGCTCTGCCGGAAACCCATCCGGAACGCACCCCAGTGCTTGCCGCGGACCGTGATCGGCGAGGACAGGTCCTTCATCAGCACGAACTGTCCGCCACCCATGTCGCGGCGGTAGGTCTGCAGCAGGAACGGCTTTGTGTTCGCCGCGACCTTCTTCACCGCGCGATCGGTGAACAGGCGGCGGTTGCGGCAATTGGCGTTGTTCCAGACCGGGTCCTTGCCTTGCGGCAGGCGGTAGTTCGGATTGTGGGTCGGCAGGTAGCCGCCCTTGGCCCAGGCAACGCAGAACACGATGCGGGGATCGGACTTCTGAATCGGGTCCTGGATCGCAGGCAGCAGGCGATCGGTGAAGTCGACATAGGCGGTGTTGTATTGCTTGGGATCGGTGCCAGCGATCTCCCGGTAGTTCTCGTCCATCAGCTGGTCGAGCGTGATCTCGCCGCGACCGATTGCGGCCTCGAACTCGGCCGAGATCCGCTTGGCGGTCTCGACGACGACACGGATCAGCGGCGCATCCGAGGTCTCGACGCCGCTGTCGGCGATCAGCGCGATCAGGTCTTCGGAGGTGTCGAGCAGCTTTGTCACGCGCTGGTCGGCACTCTTGAGGTCGCGTGAGGAAAGGTCGACGCCCTTGGCGAGCTCGTTGAGCTCGTTGATGACGGTGTCGCAATGGCCGAGGTTGGAGGTCGCCGCGCGCGTGACGCTGTCGATCTCGGCTTCGACCGAAGCAAAGCCTTGCTGGACCCGCGAGATGATGCCGGAGATCGCTTGCGCGCCTTCGCCCGCGGTCTTGGCGCGCTGCGAGGCGTCGCTGCTCTCGCCGATCAGGCCCTCGATCTGGCCGTCGAGATCGCGCACGGTGTCGGAGATCTGGTGCGTCGCCTGCCGCGTCGCCTCCGCGAGGTTCTTGACCTCGCTTGCGACCACGGCGAATCCGCGTCCGGCGCTGCCGGCCCGCGCGGCCTCGATGGTTGCGTTGAGGGCGAGCAGATTGGTTTGCTTGGCGATCGCCTCGATCGAGCCGGAGACTTTGGCCACCTGCGCCAGCGCCGAGCCGACGGCGGCCAGGCGCGCCTCGATGCGCTCGACGGCTGCAACGAGTTCGGAGATGTGGCTGACCGCGGTATCGACCGCGCCGCGCGACTGCGCGATCTCGCCAACCGCGGCCGAAGTGGTCGACTGCACCGCCTGCGAGGCATTGGCGATGTCGTGGTTGGCGGAGACCATGGTCTCCGCCGTCTTCTGCAGGTGGTGGAACCGCTCCGACTGGTTGGCGACGCGGTTGGCGACTTCCTGGACGTTGCCGGCGATGTCGGCAAGCTCGACGCCGAGGCCACCGATGCGGTCGGCGAGCTGGTCGATCAGCCGTTCGGCGAGCGTCCGGTTCGATCCGGTGTCGAGCACTGCAACCTGTGCAAGGGACATGTACGGGCTTTCTTTAATCGGAGCCGTTCGCCGGCCCTCCGCGGCATTCCCATTCCAGGCTCGAGCTTAAAGGATGATTCGCGCGCCCCGTCTTGCCCGAGAGTGCACGAGAGGCGCCCTAGAGCTTGTAAGCAGTGCGAAATCCGCCCCAGTGCCGGCCCTGCACGCGGATCGGGACGTCGATCTCGCGCATCATCACCGTGTTGCCGTTCCCCATGTCGCGCGCATAGCTCTGGATCAGGTACGAGCGCTGGTTGTGCGCGGCTGCCAGCCCCGCCGGATCGTTGAAGATGCGGCGGTTGCGGCAATTGGCCGTGTTCCAGGCGACATCGCCCGGCCGCTGCGGATGCGAATAGATCTTGTTGTGAACAGGCAGGAAGCCGTTGCGGTCGACCATGGCGCAGAACGCCATGCGCGGTTCCTTGGCGAGGAACGCTTCCTGGAATGGCGGCAGCGCGCGGTCGGCCCAGTCGAGATATTTCGTGCGGTATTGCTGCGGGTTGGTGCCTGATATCTCCGCGTAATCCGTGTCGAAGAGGTCATCCATCTTGACCTCGCCGCGGGTGACGGCCTGCTCGAAGATCTTTGTCAGCGCGTTGCCCGCCTCCATCGCGCGGGTGACAAACTCGGTATTCTCCTCGTGGATCGACCAGAGCTTGTCTTCGATCTTTTCGCGCAGCTCGGCATTGGGGCTGACGAACTGCGTGCGGGCGCCGGCCTTGGATTGCTCGATCACGCGCAGGCGGCAGGCGCCGATATCTTCGAGGCTGCCGTCGATGATCGCTTGCGGCGCGAGCCGGCCTGCTTCCGCTCCGCCGATCAAGACGCCGTCCATCGCGATCTCATAGACCGGCAACACGCCGCGCGCGCCGTCGAATTTGAGATGGCAGGGCAGCCGCTCGGTCTTGCGGCGGTCGTCGTGCTCGCTCTGCTTGAGAAGCACGGCGCAGCGCGATTTCAGCTTCTGTGCGAAGGTCGTCACGGCTTTGCCGGCGCTGGCGACGTTTTCGCCATGGGTTTCGGCCGCCTTGGTCGCCGCGTCGATCTCGGCCGCGCTCTCGCCGACCGCGATGATGAATTGCGAGGCGCTGCTCGCGTTGCCCGAGACCTCGTTGGTGGTGGCGTTCTGCTCGGCCACCGCGCCGTTGACGGTGTCGAACACCGGGCGGATCGCCTCGATCGCCTGCGAGATCCGATGCACCGCGTCGGCGGAGCCTGCGGCGTCGCGCTGCAGTGCGTCGATCTTCTTGGAGATCTCCTCCGTCGCGCTCTGGGTCTGCACCGCCAGTGCCTTCACTTCGGTGGCGACGACTGCAAAGCCCTTGCCGGCTGCGCCGGCGCGCGCGGCCTCGATGGTCGAGTTGAGTGCGAGGAGGGTGGTCTGCCGCGCGATCTGGGCGATCAGGTTGACGACGTTGCCGATCGCCGCGGAGGACTCGCGCAGGCGGTCTACATTGGCGCGCGCTTCCTGCGCGGCATCGCTGGCCTGATCGGCGAGCTTGCCGGCCTCGCGGACCTGCGCGCCGATCCCTTGCGCGGACTGTGTGAATTTGTCGGCGGCATGGGCGAAGCTCGAGGCGTTGGACTGCGCCGCATTGGCCCGCCCGGTCAGCGCGTCGGTACGCTGGCGGATGTCGGCGAGGGTCGCCGCGGTCGCCTCGGCGCCCCCCGCCACCGAATTGGCGGCGCGCTCGAGCTGGCGGATCATCGCGCCGAGCTCGAGTTCCAGCAGTTCCAGGATTTCCCGGGCCGAATCGGCATCAGTGGCCGGAGCCGGCGCGGACTGGGCTGCCGGCTCAGCCGTCTGCGGGGCTGCCGCCGGCGCGGCCGTGTCTGGCAGGCGCTTCCGGAAAAATGCAAACGCCATTGGGTCTACTCTTGTCGGGAGATGGGCGGACGCTATTTTTGCAGGCCGGAATGAAATCAGGGTTAACGGTGCCTGACTTCTGGGCAAAGGCCTCTACGATCTTACCTTAAAGTATGAGAAACTCTTTCATTCCGGTGGGTTGGCGGCCTATAACGCCGCGCTTCCCCACGCTCACCTTTGACGCACGATTCCCTAGAGAAGATCACGCATGGCCGGACATTCCCAATTCAAGAACATCATGCACCGCAAGGGGCGGCAGGATGCCCAGAAGTCGAAGCTGTTCGGCAAGCTGGCGCGGGAAATCACCGTCGCCGCCAAGCTCGGCACGCCTGATCCCGCCATGAACCCCCGCCTGCGCGCTGCCGTGATCGCCGCCCGGCAGGAGAACATGCCGAAGGACAATATCGAGCGCGCCATCAAGAAGGCGCTCGGCAACGACGGCGAGAACTATGACGAGATCCGCTACGAGGGCTACGGCCCCGGCGGCGTTGCCGTCATCGTCGAGGCGCTGACCGACAACCGCAACCGCGCCGCCTCCGACATCCGCTCCTTCTTCACCAAATCCGGCGGCAATCTCGGCGAAACCGGCTCGGTCTCCTTCATGTTCGACCGCACCGGCGTCATCGAGTACGACCGCAGCGTCGCCGATGACGATTCGGTGCTCGATGCCGCGATCGAGGCCGGTGCCGACGACGTGGTCTCGGGTGAGGGCGGCCACGAGATCTACGCATCGACCGAAGGCTATCGCGACGTCGCCAAGGCGCTGGAAGCCAAGTTCGGCGAGCCGCGCAAGGCCGCGCTGATCTGGAAGCCGCAGAACACGGTCGCGGTCGACGACGAGACCGGTGAGAAGCTCTTGAAGCTAATGGACCTGCTCAACGAGCACGACGACGTCCAGAACGTCTACGCCAATTTCGAGATCTCGGACGCGCTGGTCGCCAAGATGGGCGGGTAGGGCTCTAGCCGCCTTTCCCCGGGGGACTTCTGTTCTGTTTCTGTTTCGCTATCATGGGCCAACCGCTATCACTGGCCCATGACCGCGCTCCCGATTCGCCAACCCATTCGCATCATCGGCATCGATCCCGGCCTGCGCCGCACCGGCTGGGGCGTGATCGAGGCTGAGGGCAACCGTCTGATCTACGTCGCCTGCGGTTCGGTGGAACCGCCGGACGATTTGCCGTTGTCCAGCCGGTTATTGGCGATCCATGAAGGGCTCGCGGCCATTCTCTCCAGCCACCGGCCGACGGAAGCGGCGGTCGAGCAGACTTTTGTGAACAAGGACGGCGTCGCGACGCTGAAACTCGGCCAGGCCCGCGGCGTCGCCATGCTGGCGCCCGCAATGTTCGGGATCTCCGTCGCCGAATACGCGCCGAATCAGGTGAAGAAGACGGTGGTCGGCGCCGGGCACGCCGACAAGCAGCAGATCGCGATGATGCTGAAGATATTGCTGCCCAAGGCCGAACCGCCGTCGGCTGACGCCGCGGATGCGCTGGCCATCGCCATCACCCACGCCCATCACCGCCAGAGCACGGCGCTGCGGCTGAAGGTGGCGGGACTATGATCGGCAAGCTCAAGGGCCTGATCGATTCCTACGGCGAGGATTTTGTCATCCTCGACGTCGGCGGCGTCGGCTATCAGGTGCATTGCTCCTCTCGCACCTTGCAGCACTTGCCATCGCCAGGTGAGGCGGCCGTATTGTCGATCGAGACCTATGTCCGCGAGGATCAGATCAAACTGTTCGGCTTCCGCACCGACCAGGAGCGTGAATGGTTTCGGCTGCTGCAGACCGTGCAGGGCGTCGGCGCCAAGGTCGCACTCGCGGTGCTTGGCACGCTGGCGCCGGCCGATCTCGCCAATGCGATTGCTCTGCGCGACAAGGCCGCGGTGGCGCGCACGCCCGGCGTCGGGCCGAAGGTCGCGGAGCGCATCGTTACCGAATTAAAGGACAAGGCGCCGGCCTTCGCCAATGTCGATCCCGCCGTCGTGCACCTCGCCGGCGCCGTCGACGACCAGCGCGCGCCGCGGCCCGTCGCGGATGCGATCTCCGCGCTGGTCAATCTTGGCTACGGTCAGCCGCAAGCGGCTGCGGCGATCGCATCGGCATCGCGTAGCGCCGGTGAGAACGCCGAAACGGCGCAGCTCATTCGTCTTGGCTTGAAGGAACTCTCGAAGTGAGTGATCCCAAGGCCAACCGCATGGTTTCGCCCGAGCGCCGCAGCGACGACGTCGGCGACACCGCGCTACGCCCGCAATCGCTGTCCGACTTCGTCGGCCAGCAGCAGGCGCGCAAGAATCTCTCGATCTTCATTGAAGCGGCGCGCAAGCGCGGCGAGGCGTTGGATCACGTGCTGTTCGTCGGGCCGCCCGGTCTTGGCAAGACCACGCTGGCGCAGATCGTGGCGAAAGAGCTTGGCGTCGGCTTTCGTGCCACGTCGGGCCCCGTGATTGCCAAGGCCGGCGATCTCGCAGCTCTCCTCACCAATCTCGAAGAGCGCGACGTGCTCTTCATTGACGAGATTCATCGTCTGAGCCCTGCCGTGGAAGAAGTGCTCTATCCCGCGATGGAGGATTTTCAGCTCGACCTCATCATCGGCGAAGGGCCCGCGGCGCGCTCGGTCAAGATCGAGCTGTCCAAATTCACCCTCGTCGGCGCCACCACGCGCGCCGGCCTGCTCACCAATCCCCTGCGCGATCGCTTCGGCATTCCGATTCGGCTCAACTTTTATACGATCGAGGAGTTGGAGAGCATCGTCACCCGCGGCGCGCGCGTGCTCAATGTCGGCATGAGCGCCGATGGCGCCAACGAGATTGCGCGCCGTGCTCGCGGCACGCCGCGTATCGCAGGGCGCCTGTTGCGTCGCGTGCGCGATTTCGCCTCCGCTGCCAATGCCGACAAGATCGATCGCAAGATCGCTGATCATGCGCTGAGCGCACTCGAAGTGGATGCCGCCGGCCTCGACGCCATGGACCGGCGCTACCTCACGACCATCGCGACGAACTATGGCGGCGGCCCGGTTGGCGTGGAGACGATGGCCGCGGCGTTGTCCGAGCCGCGCGATGCGATCGAGGACATCATCGAGCCGTATCTGATCCAGTGTGGCTATTTGCAGCGCACCCCGCGCGGCCGCCTGCTCACCTCGCACGCCTTTCGTCATCTGGGTATCGCCGAGCCATCGCGCGATGCCGCGGCCCAGTTTGGCCTGTTTGGCACGGACGAGAGCGACGAGTAATTTGCGGTAACGCGCATTGCTCCGGCCGTCATGAACTTTCGGTAATCCTGTGCAGATGATCTGCACAAGCGCACCCCAATTTCGCTCCATTCAAACCGCATCACGGAAGCACATCACCAGCAGGCTTCTATGATCTCTCGGCGTCATCTCATCCGTTCCGTCGGCGGCCTTTCGGCACTCGGCATCTCGACGGCCGCCTATGGCGTCGGCGTCGAGCCGGAACTGCGGCCGCGCATCACGCGCTACCATCCGACGCCGCGGCAATGGCCTGTGGACTTGCCGCTGAAGATCGCCGTGATCGCCGACATCCACGCCTGCGATCCCTGGATGTCGCTGGAGCGGATCGAGGGCATCGTCGACCAGACCAACGCGATCAAGCCCGATCTGATCGCTCTGCTCGGCGACTATGTTGCCGGCCATCACCACGTCACGCGCATCATCCCGGCCGCAGAGTGGGCGAGGCTGTTGGCTGGCCTGAAGGCGCCGCTCGGTGTTCACGCCGTCATGGGCAATCACGACTATTGGGACGACAAGGTCGTACAGCGCGCCGGGCACGGGCCGACGGTCGCACATCGTGCGCTGGAGGCGGCCGGCATTCCCGTTTACGAGAACGATGTTGCGCGTCTCACGAAGGATGGCCGCTCGTTCTGGCTCGCGGGCCTCGGTGATCAGCTCGCTTACGTTCCGGGGCCGCGCTATGGCCACGCGCGGAGTTTCGGGGCCGACGATCTCAATGCGACGCTGGCAAAGATCACCGACGATGCGCCGATCGTTCTGCTCGCGCATGAGCCCTATATCGCGACGCGCGTGCCCGCGCGCGTTGCGCTGCAGCTGTCCGGTCACACCCACGGCGGACAAGTCCGCTTGCTCGGTTGGTCGCCGGCGCTTCCGCGGCAGCATGGCGTTCCGCTCGTCTATGGCCATCTGCGGCTGAAGTGCGACGTCGTCATCTCCGGCGGCCTCGGTTGCAGCATCATTCCGGTCCGCGTCGGCGTGCCGCCGGAGATTGTCGAGGTGACGCTGGGGCGGGCGCCGGTGGAAACCGTGTCCTAGCCGCGCTTGCGCTGCCGGCCGTTTTTGCGCAAAACGGACCTCTAGCGACAAGCGAAGAGGCTCGCGACGTGACAGCTCATCTCGACGGCGAGATCCGCGATGGCCGCCACCACATGCAGGTCCGCGTCTACTACGAGGACACGGATTTTTCCGGGCCGACAAAATCGGCACAGCCAAACCCTTGTTCTTTCAGTATTTCTTCTGTGCTGCGCACCTTCGGGAACAGCTCCACGCCTATAATCGCGCTGAGCCGAGCGTATGGCGTGATCTCGTAAGGCATCCGCTTGCCGGTCGGATGCACCACAATCCGGTCGAACACATTGCGGAAGGCGGAGCGGAAGGGCGCGAGGGCAACGGGGTCACCGCCTCGCGTCAAGGCAGCGTGAAGCGCGTCGATGCTCGTGGCAAACTTGCCGATGCTTGCTGGATGCAGGCTGACAACGTTGGCTCCGCCGTCGCTCTCGATGAGCCGGAGCTTCTCCTCCAAACCAGCGCGCTCAGTCTCCAGCCTCCTGAGCTTCTCCGTCAGGGCCTTAACAGGCTCGTCGCTCTCCGTGATCGCGGTGACAACCCTATCAATCGCGACAGTAGCCCGATTAAGAGCCCGTTGCGTGTTTTCGCGATCTGAGCGCATCTCTCGTTGCCGCTCGGCCCATCCGGCGTGATAGCCCTTGGTGAATTCCTTTAAGGCCTCTGGGCTGGTTAAGTGGGCCTTTATGCCGGCAAGCACTGTCTCCTCTAACACCTTCATGTCATATGACTTGCGATGTTGGCACGTGCCGAGCTGATGCGCAGCAGCACAAGCGACGCGCGGTCCACCGTCGCGGGACACTTGAGCAATCCTCATATGGCCGCCGCAGGAGCCGCAGGAGAGCAGGCCCGCTAGCAGGTGCTCCCGGCTATATGGGCGATACCCGATGCGCTGCGGGCGCTTCCCTCCGGCTCCAAACTTGGCCTCAGCCCGGCTCGTGCAAACGCTGTTGGCGGCATCCCAAAGCTCCTGCGGCACGATCCGCAGATGCGGCACTTCAACCGTGATCACATCCTCCGGCTTGCCGCGACGCTTGAGTTTCTTACCGCTATCTGGGTCGAGGACAGAACGGTTCGCATTCCAGATTAGCCGGCCGATGTAAATCTGATTGCCGATCATGCCCCGCTTTCCACCGCGACCGCCCGTGAATGTCTGATGGTTCCAGTGTTTCCCACCGCTCGGCGTAAGGATGCCGTCTCTGGTCAGTCCGGCCGCGATCTCGCGCGTCGTCTTACCTGATGCGTACTCACGAAAGACTCTGAGCACGACCTTGGAATGCTCTGGATGAATTTCGCGCACGCCCGGCTTGCCGGGCACTCGGGAATAACCATAGGTCACAGCGCCGGGAAATTTACCCTCACGCACTCGTCCGTTGTGACCCCGCTTCACCTTGTTGCCGAGATCGGTCAGAAACATGCTGCCGACGATGCCGCGCACCCCGACGTGAATGCTGCTCGTCTCTCCTTCGCCAGTGAGGAGCTTGATCTCGCGAAACTGGAGGCGCTTGAAGATGCCCGCTAAATCTTCCTGATCGCGGCTGATGCGATCGAGGGACTCGCAGACCACGGCTGAAAACTTCCCGGCCTTTACGTCCTTCATCAGTTCGAGTAGGGCATCCCTCTCGAAAAGCGTCGCGGCTGACTTGGCTCGATCACTGTAGACCTTCGCGATGCGATAACCATGCTGCTTCGCGATGTTCTCGCACAGAGCAACTTGGTCATCGATCGAACGATCTTTTTGAAGATCGCTTGAGAACCGCGCATAAGCGACTGCCGTTTTCATCCTAGTCATTGGCATGCGTTCCATTCGGCTTGATCAAAGATCATAGCCTGTGTCGGCTGCGCAGATCGACATATCGGTGCTAGGTCGCGCCTTCGCGACACACGTTGTCGTTGGTCGTCAGCGCGTGGTCGGAAAAAGGCAAAAAAGCAGTGCTTCGAGCGAACTGCTAACCAAACATCGGGTTGAGGAAGCCGAACTCGCGCTTGCCACGAAAACCCTTGCGATCGGAAAGCCGCTTTGTGCCGACGATCTGGTTAAGTTCGCCATCGGTGAAGTCGGCGGGAGTAAGACGCCGACCGATGCGCTGCTCAATGCAACCTATGCAAAGGACACTTCGGCATCTCGCAGCCTTCCAAACCTGAGGATTGACCTCATAAACTTCCCAAGTCTTGTCCGCCTGCCATACCTTCGCGACGCCGCGCTTGACCTTCCTTCTAGCAAACTCCTCAGTCGGACCACCCTTAGCCGTATTCACTCCGCAATCAACGCAGTTCCAGTGCTTCGGATTTTTCACTGCCGCACCCTCACCTTGCGATCAATCCACTGCCGCACCTCAGCCTCGATCCAAGCGACGCGGTGGTCGCTGACCGACACGCGAGCCGGAAACTTCCTCTGAGCGTGAGCAGATACCGACGAGTAAAGGGCACGCCGAAGCGTGGCTTCAATTCAGCGAAGCTGACCAAGCTCCTGTTGGCTTTATCCATTGTCCTGATCCCATTGAAGCGGGTCGCACTCCCTATGGAGAGCGATCCGTATTGGGATGGGCGTTGCTTGGTGGTTCACCAGACTTCCGCCCATTTCCAAGAGCCCGACATAGTCGATGCTTGCCGAACTTCAACGGCCGTCGCGCTATAGTCGCCACCCCTGGCCGCTTTTCCCCACCCCATGTGTCTTCCGCTTTCCACGAAATTTAGCATTTTGATTTGCGATCTTTCCATTGCGCAATCGATTTCGTCGGCCGCACAATCGGCGGCGGCGAACCTGAATCGCCGACCAGCGGCGTTAAGTCGGCCGCCAGCAATCACCATCACACTGAGACGAAAAAAGAGCCGCCCGCATTACCAGATGCGGACGGCTCAAAAGCCGAAACAAGGAATACCATGCCACATAGAGCTTCGACTTCGACTTCGCAAGATCACCGCAACGACGACTGCGGGCTCACGCCGCGCGAGCACACCAGCCGCTTGTTCGCGTGGCTTAAGCAGGTTCGCGCTGATCGAAAGAACCTGACAGCCAGCACGTTCGTCGTCGCCTTTACGATTGCCGATCACATGAACAAGGAAACCGGAGAAGCATTTCCCGGCATGCCGTGCATCGCGCGAGAGATCGGCATGTCGCAGGGCACCGTCAAGAACGCAATCGACGCGCTGGAGGCGCGCGGTCATCTCCACGTTCACCATGGCAAGAAGGGGCGCGGTTGCCCCAACCGCTACCGCATGTTGGTCAGGGCCTCAGACGCGGATGGCCTCCCCGATGGTCCCGATAGGGCCAACAGTGGTGCGTCATTGTCTGACGACGATCGGATGGAGCACCACTCCAAATCTCAGTCCGCTGATATTCAGGCCGAGATATCTCAGCCCTCTGAGATTTGGGAGGGTGAAGTCTCTGGAGACACGATGGCTAACTCTCAAGAGACTGAGATTTGCGAACCTTCTGCGGCGCAGCTAGATGCCAATGAATGCCAATCTTCTGCGTCTATATCTCAGCCTTTTGAACCTAAATCTCAGAAGGCTGAGATGAACCTCTTAGTTAACCTCTCTCATAACCAAGGGGGTATGCGAAGCATACCCCCCATAGAGGATAGAGATGAGATTGAGGATAGGGAGATCAGAAACAATGCCTTCGAAATTCTTTGTGACAGCTACCCGAACGATATCGGGGATCGGCAAGAAGCTCGGTCCGCGTTTGAGCTGACGCTCAACGCGGGTATCGACATGAGTTACGTTCTCATTCAGTGCAACAAGTTGGAACCACACCACGAGCATCTCAGCATGGCAGACTGGCTTCATCGACGGTTCGATCTTTGAGAGACCGGCTATCCGCTCCCACTTCCCGTGGCTCCCTATAGGAAAGACGCACGATGACCAACGTTATTGACCTCCGCAGCTATCGAGAGAAGTTCGGCGAGGCCGACCGCAGCGTTAGAGAGCTTGCCGCGATGACCATCGAGCAGGCCCGGAGCTGGGCCGCCGACGACTTCAATCGTCTCGTGAAGGTGATCACTGCGCATTGCATCACCCCCGATTGGGCGTGGAGGCAAATCGAACGCCACCGCCGCCTGTCAGAGTATGAAGCCGACGTGCTGTGGGGCATGACTATCGACTACAACTCGCTCTGCATCACCGATCGAGAACGATGGTTGAAGCGGATGATCACAGCTAACCCCGACATGCCGGAAGCGGGTTTGCTGGAGCTGGCGCGCGATCGGCCGGAATATCGCGAGTGCCGGAGTCTCAAGGCGTGCCTGCGCAACGATCTCGGCAAGCTGCTCGACAAACGATTGATCCACCGGCTCCCCGCTCGCTCTGAGCCGTGTCGTCGGTCTACGATCGCTCGCTGATCCGTGAGGCAGCTCCGAAGCTGCCGTGCTGACTCAGCGGCGTCCGCTCAGCGCGCGCAGTGATCGACGGGCCAAAATGCACGCGGCACACGGAATGCGGCTCAGTGGCCCTAGCAGAGTCAGCAAACACCGATTTGAGATGGAGAAACCGTAACGCTACGGTCAGCACCCGGTCAAACAATGTTCTGACCACCCCTAAGCGGGGTCTCTATGAGGGCCTTGGCTCAAATGATTGGTGTGGGCCAGCGACAATCGCGCTCCCGCCATCGCCGGCAGTTGCATGGTGGTGCGACAGTTGTGCAGATCACGGTGGCGGCCGGAAACGAGATGCTCACTGCCGGCGATCGTGTGGCCTCATGGTCACTGCGGGAACGCACCATCCGACACCGGCCAAACAGGCCATGACCATAGGGCCAATCATAGAGGGGGATACACTCTCTCCTCCGCCTCTGTACGGGCCTATCGCAGCTCTGGGTGTGCGCGGGGGGCGCGCGGGTTTCGCTGCTGCATGGGACCTAAGCCCTCGCTCTAGGTTCCTGTTGGAGGGAGCCGGGGCGCAGGTGGCGCCCGCGTGATCCACCGCTGTAGCACCAGCACTTTCGGGGGGACATCCGGTCCTAATAAGCTCCGACGCCTCGAACGAACATGTCGAAACGTCAATGAACAGTAAGGTGTCAAGAAATGACTAAAATCCAACAATCTCTGCCAACGTGGCGCTACATACGCGCCCATGTCGCGTTCAAGACGATGGGTATTGGCCGGACTCGGGGCTATCGTCTGATCAAGCAAGGTCTGCTCGTCGCGAAGAAGCTGGGGCGCTCGACCTTCATCGATATGCAGTCCGCCGAACGCCTGTTCGAGGAGCTGCCGGAGCTAAACCCGGCGACGCGTACCCTGAGCGCCGGTGATCTCGGTCTTGAGTAGCGAAAGAGTCTGCTGTTGCCCCAACAGCGGTCCAGTGGCGAGGCTCGCCGAAGGTCCGAGTTGGGCCACAAACGGACTCATCCGCGCAGTAAAGCATCGCCTATTTGAATGACCTCATTGGCGGATACGATCGAGATGCTTGCGTATGAAATCAGATCTTGGCCCTAGCTTCGTAGCGACCTGCCACGCATTTGTAGCGATTAACGTGCCAATCCTCAGACCGGTAAATGGGGTGGTTTGCCTTCCATTGCGCCAAGCCTGCTTGGCCACCGATCATGCACCCCTGGAGCGTAAGGCCCGAATCCAAGGACGAATTTGTGACAACCACCTCAGTGCAGTCCTGAGCGGTAAGGTGACAAAGCACAGCAACCATAGTCACGAACATGTTTCGAAATCCAAAAAAGTAAGCAATCGCTGGAAAATGAAATCAATGGGCGCGAAGTCACGGCGGCAGAAATGTAGCGACTGATCCTACGGCTTCGGTGCTGGCTGCCGGCTGATGGGATCGGACGAAAATGAAACGAGATGTGACCGAAATACTCGCCTCGGGTCGACCATCTTGGCCGATCAGGATCAATCCGGCCCCGCCGTTTGCTACATTCAGAATAATTGGCTCGCCGCTCCATGTCTTGATTGGGTCCATTCCGATGGTGAGAAATTCGCCAATAGGTTGGTCGAAATATTGGAGGCGCAATTGCGGGCCGATTTCGGCCCCAGCGAGTTCAAGGCCGAGCCGCCGAGCGTTTGCGTAAACGTCGGCCAATGTGACGGTATCGGTGGTGAGCCCGAGCTGCGCAGGCGATAGATCGACAAGCTCGACATCTGCCTTCTGTGAGCTAACGGTGAACATTGGCCGAGCAAGGATTTCAGCCGCCTGACCACCGACATTGCAGCCCTTGCTATCGAGCTCGTTGCGCAACGCAAGAGAGTCGGCGAAGGTACCTATTGTTATCGTCTTCCATGTCGCAACGTCGCGAGCGGACCTGATAGGCAGTTCGGACACCGTGACCGAGTGGGTCTTGAGCTTCAGCTGGTTCTGTAAGACATCGCGGGCTGAGCATTGAGCGGACGCGGTGCCCAAGGGAATGACGCAGGCTGCCCAGATTATGGAAGCTGAAACGTAGCGGCAAACCCGCCTAGCGCTTGAATGGTCACTGCCTGCCGCGCACTGGGCTCGGCTTCTGAAAATAGACATGGCGAATAGCTTTTTTTTGAAAGCGTTGGACAGAAAAAAGCCCGCCTCCGAGTCAATGGGAAGAACGGAGGGAAATGACGTCTAATGAACATTCCCCGGCCGACTTTAAAATGCGTCCGGAGGCGGGGCCTATGGCTAAAGTATTTCCAACTGGCAGACGGCAGTCCGTAAGCCTGATAACCCGCCCGCCCCATCAGTCCAAAAAGGGAATGATGTCGGCGGAGCATAGCACTCCGAGCAAATCGGCTCAACAATTAAGGCCTGCTTAGGGTCACGGCCGGAAATCCTCAGGCCGAGCAAAATCCTTCTGCTAAGGCACTGGTAGCGGACATCAACGGCAGGGTGTCTGGATGGGCTACCCCATTACTTAGCGGAGCCGCTGGAGCGCATCGTCGGACCGAGCGCTCTCACAGCACCATCGCGGCCCCGCGCTCCGCGCGCTCCCGGCGCTGAGGCAGCAGCCAATCGAACTTTCAACAGGATGAGCGCGGGCTTGTGAGACGACGCGGCATGCCTATTTCGATCGTGAACAAGGGGCACCCAATCCAATGCACCACGATTTCACTCATCTGACCGACTACCTTCAACGGCCGGCGCTAGACCCATCGGCCGCTCTTGGTGGCGGAGCGCTGCGGGCTGTACATCTCCACTTCCAGCGCATCGATCCCGGCGCGCTCCAGCGCAGGAGGACGGCTTCGGAAGGCGGAGCAGCGCTGGAGCGGCAGAACGCCGATCTGCGGCGCAAGGTAACCAACCTCGAAGCACAACTCGCTGATGCCGAGTACCGTGCCGCAACTGCCGAAGCCGAACGGCTTCGCGCGGTGGACGGCCTTGCAGCGCTGGAGGCGGAAATCGCCTTGGTTGGACAAGACAACAAGCGCCAAGAGCGATGGGAGCCACTTCGCGCGCTGTGGAAGCAAATTAGCGACTACATCTCGTATGAAGCAGTCTGGGCATGGTGCGCACTCTCCAAGCGGATCATGGAAGCAGAACAGCGCGAACGCGGAGTGTGGTATTGCAAGCCTAGCCGCTTCTGGCAGGAATTCGCGATCTATTCCGCTGAGAATTGTATCGAGCTTCCGCCCCATCTCAAGCTGCGCTGCGAGCGTGCTGGCGCTTAACGCTACTTAAAACCGCGTTGAGGTCCGATCGAAAATCGTGTACCTACGCACGCATTGGCCCCGCCACCCTTGCGCCCGAAGCGCGGTGAGCGGGGTTTTTATTGCCCGCGTGTCCTCTCCGATCGCTGGCCCTGCACCTCAAAAACTCAAATCAGGATCACTCATGACCTTCTTTTCCCGGAAGGGCTCTGCTACTGCGCGCATGCAGGCAGACCCCGAAACGTTGCGCGCCCGTCGCAACGATCTCCAGTCTCAGCACGACGAAGCCACGTCTGCCGTTACCTCGCTCACCGAAGCGCTGCACGCCGCGCTCATCGGCGATGCTCCCCGCGATGAAGCCGAGCAGGTCGAAGCCCGGCTCGCAGATGCAGAGCGCCGTGCCTCTGCGCTCGGCAGTGCAATCGCCGCGCTCGACACGACTATTGCGGAGGTCGAGGAGCAGATCGTGGATGCAGAGCGCCGTCGCGTCGCCCAAGAGCAGGCAGATGCACTCGACGTGGCTTTTGCCGAGTTCGCCGCGAAGATGGATGCGTTCGCTCAAGCTGCCAGCGAGCTTGCTCCGGTCGCCGAACGGCTAAGCGAGAAGCTACTCTCAGCGAAGCGGCTCGCGGTGATCGCGAGAGCTACAGCGACGGAGTTCCCGATCGCAAAGAACGGTCTCGCCGACGAGGCTCGGTATACGAAGGAAATGATCTTGCAGCGTGGCTCCGAAAGGCCCGCACGCGCGGCCTAATTGGTAAGCGCAATCTCCATGGCCGATACCCAACGTCGGCCCATCAGGAAACGTCCATGAAATTAAACAACCTTGAAGGGCGTCGCTTCGCACAGAGCGGAGCTGCGCCCCGAACATTCAATGCCGAGCGACGCACTGTCGATGTTGTCCTAAGCAAAGGCAGCGCCGTACAGCGCAGCTATGGCACTGAGCGACTTCGCATTGCGCCAGATGCCGTTGATCTATCTCGGCTCGAAAGCGCAGGCATTCCGTTGCTCGACTCGCACGCACAGCGAGGCATCAGTAATGCAATCGGCCGCTTCGTTCGCATCTGGTTCGAGGGCGATACCCTGCTCGGCCGCGTCCAGTTCAACGAAACTCCGCAGGGCGAAGCTGCGCTCGGCATGATTGAGCGCGGAGAGATCAGCGCCGTCAGCGTCGGCTATATCGTATCGAGCTGGGAGATCACCGACGCCAAGGGTCGAGTGCTTGATCCTGACGACGACCGTATCCCGCTGGACGGCTCGTTGACCTTTGAGGCAACGCGCTGGCAGGTCTTGGAGGGCTCGCTCGTCTCGGTGCCGGCAGACCCTCAAGCGGTTGTCCGCTCTATTGACGGCACATCGACGCCGCCCGCATTCGGCCCGCTCGCTCGCATGGAGGCAAGGCAGCGAATGATCGACGCGCAGGCATCATCCCCTTCGGTCGCGCGCCAACCGCGATCTCACATCAATCCCGCTGCGAGAGCTGAGAGCCCGCAGCATATCACTCAGGAGAAACCAATGTCCCGTATCCAGATCGTTCGCGATGAGCGCGACGGCGTCGCCGACGCGATGCAGATCGCACTCACCACGCGCATCCTCGCCAGCAGCAGCTTTGACTATCAGGGTCCGAAAGACCGATACGGCAAGGCACACTTCGAGCAGCACAAGGAACAGGCTCGCCAGTACATGGACTTGAGCCTTGTCGAGATGGCCGCTGCGTCCATCGGATATCGCGGGCACACCTTCTCGATGAGCACCGTAGACAAACT
The DNA here is from genome assembly GCF_022012435.1 of Bradyrhizobium zhengyangense. Taxonomy (GTDB): domain Bacteria; phylum Pseudomonadota; class Alphaproteobacteria; order Rhizobiales; family Xanthobacteraceae; genus Bradyrhizobium; species Bradyrhizobium zhengyangense. Next base: position 76,832 of record NZ_JAKLUA010000005.1, on the reverse strand, counting down.
CCGGGTATTCGAGCGTGCATTCAATAGCACGTCCGATTTCCCCAGTATCTTCTCGAACGCGCTGAATAAGAGCCTGCTCGCGCGCTACTCGCTCGTGACCCCGACGTACCGCGAACTCGCGGTCGAGCGGCCGTTCAAGGACTTCCGTCCGCATCCGCAGGTTCGCGCTGGCGACTTCCCGCAGTTGCAGGAAGTGCAACAAAACGGCGAGTTGCGCTCCGGCACGTCTGGTGATGCTAGCGAGAATGTCTCGATCACTCCTTACGGCGTGATCTTCACGATCAGCAGGCAAATGTTGGTCAACGACGATCTCGGTGCCATTGACCAAATCTTGGGGTCGGCGGGAGAGACCGTTCTCGTGTTCGAGAACGACACCTTCTTCAAGATGTTCAACAGCAACCCGGTGCTTCTGACCGACAGCACCGCCGTGTTCGCATCCGGTCACGGCAATCTCGCTGGCACCGGGGCGGCTCCGTCCGTTTCCACCGTCAGTGATGCACGGCAGGCGCTTCGCGGCATGAAGTCGCTCTCGGGCAACTTCCTCAACGTGCCACCCGCCTTGATCATCGCCGGTCCTGCGCAGGAAACGGTCATCGATCAGCTCGTCGCATCGATCACGCCGACGCTGGTTGGCTCGGTCAATCCATACGCTGGCAAGCTGCGAGCGATCTCCGATGCGAACATCTCTGACACGTCTTGGTACGTGGCAACGGAGCCGTCTCGCGTGCCTTGTTTCATTTATGGGTTCTTGAATGGGGCAAACGGTCCCCGAACTACGATCCATTCGCCCTTCGGCCTGCAAGGCGTGAAGGTTTCGCTGGAGCATGACTTCGGCGTCGGCGCGATCGACTATCGCGGCTTCTACAAGAACGCTGGCGCGTAACGAGCTGAGTGGCGGCGGGCACCGGCCCGCTGTCGCCCTATCAACGAAAGTCAGGAACATGAAAAACCAGTACCAAGTTCACGGCGACCATATCGACGTGCAGTTGCCGTATAACTGCAATCCCGGCGACGGTGCCCTCATCGGCTCGATGTTCGGCATATGCGCGAACGGTGGTCTCTCCGGCGCGGATGACGTGCTAGTCGTTGCCGGTGTTTACGTGCTCACCAAGCGCAATGCGGAAGCATGGTCGGTAGGCGATGATCTCTATTGGGATAACACCAATCGGTACGTGACGACGACGGCCACCTCCAATACTCTGATCGGTGTTGCAGTCGTCGCGGCAGCGAACCCGTCCGCAACCGGCGTGGTTCGGCTCAACGGGGCATTCACTTAAAATCCCAGCGGTCCAATCAATCGTCGGGTTTCTTTGATCTTTACCGACGACAAACTAGCTGGGTCGCGAGGCGGCGAGCAACGGCGTCCGCCTCGCGCCTTTCTTTTTCAACTGGTCCACCTTGGTCGCTCTCGGGTTGAGGTTGAGGCTTTGCTGTGTCCCTAGTGGGCAACGGAGAGTGACCGCCCTTGGAAGTCGCGCGAGACCGACGAGCTCGCGCGGCTCCCCTTTTTATCGCACCTCCTTCCGGCGCTCGCCCTTCTGCGAGCCGACTGGAATAGCAAGGAGGGGCTGCTTTCCCGCAAGTCGCAGATGTGATTTGATGCAAGCGGCTGACGGCAGGAGGATCGGGTGGCAGAGGGCTCCGTGCAAAGGCGATTGGCGGCGATCCTGGCGGCCGACGTGGTCGGCTATTCTAAGCTTGTTGCCGCTGATGAAACCGCCGCGCTCAGTCAACTTGCGCGGCTGAGGCGAGAGGTTGTCGAGCCCGCGATACACCGACATGAGGGCCGCTTATTCAAAGCAATGGGCGACGGCTTTCTTGCAGAGTTCGCGAGTCCTGTCCGAGCTTTAGAATGCGCCATTGCTATCCAAAATGGAACGACCGGGATGCGGCTGCGTATCGGTATCCACCTTGGCGACGTTGTTGCAGACCAAGACGACCTACTCGGGGATGGGGTCAACCTAGCTGCTAGACTAGAGGGGATAGCCGCGCCGGGCGGCATCACGATCTCCCGCCCGCTCTATGATCAGGTGCGAGACCGAGTTAAGGCCGCGTTCTCCGACAAGGGAGAGGTTAGCCTCAAGAACCTCCCCCGGCCGATACAGGTGTTTTCCGTTCAAACTACTCCTGCACCAGCGGCCACAGCCTATCCGGCACTTCCCGACAAGCCGTCCATTGCTGTCCTGCCGTTTCAAAACATGAGCGGCGACTCCGAGCAGGAGTATTTCGCCGATGGCATGGTTGAGGACATCATTACCGCGTTGTCCCGGTTCACAACCCTCTTTGTGATTGCTCGCAATTCTAGCTTTACATTCAAAGGCAAGCCGGTCGATGTTCGCCAAGTAGGACGCGAACTCGGAGTCCGATATGTCCTTGAAGGCAGCGTCCGCCGATCTGGAGACCGTCTGAGAATCACGGCTCAATTGATCGACGCGGCAATGAATAAGCATGTCTGGGCGGAAAGGCTCGACGGCAGCGCTGGTGACATTTTCGATCTTCAAGATGCGCTGACAGCCAAGATCGTCAACTCAGTATCGCTTTGGGTGGAGAAGGCTGAGCTTGAAAGGGTAAGAATTAAACCCACCGTCGATCTCGATGCGTATGAGCTTTATGTCAAAGGCATGGCCCTGCAAAGATATGAGCGGCGCTTCGAGGAAGCGTATCGTCATTTTGTTCAAGCATTCACCTTGGACCCTGGTTATGCGGCTGCGTATGCGATGGCCGGCTACACACTGTGTTTTCAGCACATCTCGTATGGGTCACCCATACCGCCAGATGTTCGGGCAGAAGCCCTCAGATTGGCGCAGAAGGTAGCTGTTCTGCCTCACGAAGATGCTCATGCCTTGGCAAGAGCGGCACATATCCTATCTTTCATCGGCCAACAGTATGATTTAGCGAAGGAGCTTGTCGATCGGGCTATAGTCCTAAACCCGAGCCACGGCTATTGCTGGATGTCGAGAGGTTGGGTATCGATCAACTATGGTGACGCCGATCTGGCCATTGATTGCTTCACTCGGGTTCTCCGACTTGATCCTCTCGACCCGCATCAAGCGTACGCTTGGACCGGGCTTGCCTGCGCCTACAATTGCCTGGAGCAGTATGAGGCGGGCTTTCAATGGGCACTGAAGGCAGTTGAAGCGCACCCTCTGATGTACACGTTAGCATATTTGGTCATCAATGCAGTACCGGCAGGCCGCACGGCAGAGGCGCGCGATGCGTTTGCAAAGATGCTTCGCATGCGGCCCGATTTGACGGTGCGCGACGCTCTCCAGTTGTGCTTAACGAAGGATACTGATTGGCTTGAGCGCATGGCGCGCACCTTTAGAGAAATTGGATTGCCCGAATGACGGCAGCGCGGCGCTCACGGTTTCCTAAGGGGCGGTTTTGAAACTTTCCAAAGGCAAACCTCTATGTCTAAATTGTTCAACTCTATTGTTTTCGTTGCAGCGGTGGCGTGTCTTGGCTCCGCGTCCGCCGAGACATGCTCCGAAGCGATTGCTCATTGCAAGCAAGACGGTTCAAGGCACCCAGATGCGGACGCAAAATGTACCGCCGCAGGACAGTCCTGCATGAAGACGGGCACTTTTATCGGTCCATACACAGGCAAACTTTGGCGCGGCTTCGTCAAGAAGTGAAGGCTGCTTGCGCGGCTATTCGGACCTGTCGGGTAGCGGGACGAACGTCCATTCCTGTTCGGCATATATCGGCGCGCTCCTGTTCGGTCGTGCCTTTGATCACTCCCACGGCTGCTAGGGACCGGTCGAAGTGCTGACCCGATGCGGCAACATTCACTGGTCAGCATCGCGAGGAGCTTGGGTTGTCTGATACTGCGGACGTACCAGCGTCCGGTGACTAAGGATGGCCCCGGCGTCTATGATGCTGGCGGCCTTTTTGCATCCTGAGTCGATGTGTTGCAGGATAGCTAGTGACACGTACAGCTTGCTTCATCGAGGATTTTCTGATGGTTGGCTGACGTGTAACACTTGCCCTTTGGACTGATGATCTTTCGGTTCTTGAAGTCACAATGCAACGCCTCATCTTTCGAGTAGAGGAGCCTTGCGCCGGAGGCGCGCGCCAAGCCCAAAATGTGAATGTCGTTCGAGGTAACATGAGCCTTGTCTATTTGGTCAGCCGCAGCATTAATTTGCTCTTGTTGGTATTCTGTGAGCTTGCCCGCCAGAAGCCATTGTCTATAGCCGTCTCGTCGGCGTGATCACTTCGCCATTCGGAGTGCCTCCGAGGGTGACGTTCAGGCCGAAAAGACCCGATTGAAATTGGATACTTGATACTGCTGGCTGAGATCTGTTGTTGGTGAAGCTTACGCGAGTCGAGAAGCGGTCCTCAGTGGAGGCAGACATCTCTTTGATAACTGGGTGACGGCGAAGAAATTCTCGGTTTAAGGTGCCGCTATAACTAAACGAAAACTCTTTCGCTCGACCGAAACGACCTCCGCGGAAATGCGCGATTTGATCGTAGGAGCCAAGAAAGAAAGGGTCTTTGTTGAAGGAAGGCTTGGCATCGTCGCGGAATAGATCGAACAAGAAGCGGATGGCGGCCAAGAAAGACGATTTTCCAGCACTATTCTCACCAACCAAAATGTTGATGGGGCGGAATTCTATGTTCTTCACTTCATGGAAGCACCGAAAGTCCGAAATCGATAGTTTCATCTCTGCACTATTTTCTCAGCCGCATCATCCTCTGTCGCTTTGCGGACAGGGGCCATGGCGCAATCCGGCATTGAACCGCAGTCTCGTAAGCCGCGCAAGGTGATCGAGCGCCAACCGCCGATTTGTTTTTGAGGGTGAGCACCCTCAGGCAGGACATGGCGCAGGCTGGGCATAAGGACCGGACTGGTCCCCGAGCTGCTTGACAAGAAATTTAATGTTCGGGACGAACTCCAACCGCGTCCACTGATCTAATTGAGACTTTCTCCGGCGACTTTCGGTCGGTGTAAAGCGCTACTTACGGAGATGCCTGTCCCGGCAACTCGCGGCTCTGCATCGACTGGCGACGATGCGACGACGCCCTATTTTGGTCGCGTGATACCAACTCCATGGGAGACCAAGATGCCATCAATACCGATCGATGAAGCTGAGCTAGTCGTTCGCATGCTCGAAGCGGCCACGGGAGTGAAGCGCCCGAAAGGGAAGACACACAAGGAAGCGATTGACACGGTCACCCCGGTTATCCGCGAGCAAATCCTCAGAATGTCACGTGCCGCCATGCTGTACTTTGTAGAACAGGTAGAGTGCTCATCAAGAGGGACGGTACATTGAGAGCCGGTGGCTCAACTTCGCTTCACGGCTTTTCCCTCCCGAAAGCCCGACGCCACCCATCGGCCAAGCCACAGAACGATGTAGGCCACTAGCCACGCCAGAATGAGTGGGCCGAATGTATAGATCGCGTTTTCGACGTTTATGCCAGTGCTTGTTACGTCGCGACTCCAATCGGCGTGGAACTGCCGATTGCATTGATCCCAATCGGTGTCCTTGGGCATGGTCCCATCATCTTGGATGGAGTGCATCTTGAGGCATAGCTGATGGTTTGAAGTCGCGAAGTGACTTATTCTTCTATTACGATGCTGCGCGTCCAGAGGCCGCCAACTATCACCCATAGGACGCTCGCGATAATACCAAGCCGTTTGACACCCTTGTTCATTGCCCTTCTCCCTGCAAGCCGCTCGCTCAAGACACACGATGCCGATAGCCTCAGGCGGCGGGACTTGGCAATAAGGAATCCGTGCGGATCATTGCCCATCCATCTCATCGCGGAGCAACTCGAACATCTTGCGCACGTCGCTCAGCCGGAGCTTTTTGTCCCCCGGCCTGAGATGCTGACTAAGGCGATGGAGCTGCCTCGCTGCGATCTCATCCTTTTTCAGCTCGGTCTCGGCCGCGAAGTACGCTCGCATGTCAGCGACGAACTTCTGTCCTGATCCGAGTGGCAGCTCTATCGGCTTGCGTGTCATTGGGTTGGGATGCTCTCAGTTCTAACCACGGGACAGCCGCAGGCGCTCAGCCCGACTTTAACGGCACTCCAGCCTCCTGACGAGCTTTGGCGAGAGCCCCCGCGTTTGCATCGGGTCCGGCTCAACGCTCTCACGAGGCTGCCTGAGTCATCTAGCGAAATCTCAAACCTCCGTCGTTCCCAAACCCGCTCTGGAGGTGTATGATCTACTCGCTACTTTGAGCTGCCGTCGAGGATGTGCCGAAATCTGGAGGCAGCGACAAAAGCCATCGGCAGGCAGCGCGGCTGTTCTCAGCCAAGCGACTTTTTCGGGCTATTGCCCTCGATTGATTATGCCAAAGCAACTCGATTGCAGGAGTAATTCAATGGGAAAGCGCTTTATCTTGATTACTGCGGCTTCCATACTGTTGATCAGCGCGTGCGGAATTGCGCAGTCGGAGCCGATCGGACGGTATGAATGCAACATTGTTGGAGCGGCCAGCCAAGACCCCATCGGTGATCACGATGGGCATCGGATCGTGGGCACGCAATATGCCTGCGCCGGTGTCGAGGGGCTCCTGAAAGGAGCGCTATACACCGGAAGTTCGACCAGTGAATGGGACGGCCCTAAAGGCCGGTACCTAAACGGGATCGGAATGCTGCGCTCACCCAATGGGATTGGGGTCACGCTCGTCACGGAAGGCGTCGGCTCGGTGGTGATGAAAGACGGCAAACCAGTCGGAAGCGAAAGCACCGGTAAGGCAGTCTATCAATTCGCGACCGGCATATTTGCGCCGCTCTCCGGAAAGGCGGTCAAATGGGCAGTTCAACCCGCAGGCTTCAATCGGTTCAGCCTCGAAGTCATGACCGACAACGAAGTAACCACTGCCGCCGCAAAGCAGTAAATCTTCTTGTGGATGTCGTTGTGGCTCCCCGTCTTGAGAGATATTCGAGACGGGGGGCTACGCTGGCGGGCGGTCCGGAAGCGCGTCGGCGCATGGACGCACGCCGACGATCCGTGCCGACCTCACTTGTGCGCCTCTGCAATCGGGCGTTTGCCTGAGGCAATTTTAAATGCGATAGGAAGCCTTAGACCATCGGCTGACCTGTAGACGCTGGCACAACGCTCGAACGCGGTTCGGATCAAGTCTTGGGTCGCCTGATCCTGCTTCCTAATAACAGCGCCCGTCAAAACTAGGCTTCCTAAACCGCCTCGCCAAAGGGTTTCCGTGTCGGAAACGGTGTAGGTCGCAGTATGCTCAGTAACCGTCACCTCCCCAAGGCCCACTCCCTCTAGCAAGCGGTGCAGTTCGCTTGAGTTGGAAAAGCGAAATACATTGTGTCCCTGCGGCACATCCAGAGTTGCTGATACACCGACCTCCGCAATAGCGTCGCGGAATATACCTTGAATGCGCTGGCGCGACGGTTCATCCCACCAAGCAAAAGCAATGCGTCCAGAGGGCAATAATGTTCGTACGCACTCAGAGGCGGCGACCTCCGGTCGAGGAAAATGCCCAAGACCGAAAGCGCAGACGACTGCGTCAAACGTGTGATCGGGAAATGGGAGGTGTTCTACGTCGGCCTCCCGAAATTCAATGGTTGGGTACAGCCGTTGCGCTAGTTCGATCATGCGCGGGGACAAGTCAACGCCGACCGGCCGTGCGCCGCGATTTGCTGCTTGGGCCGTTAGAACACCCGGCCCACTCGCCACGTCCAGTAAGCGTATGCCCTCGCGCAAGCGGACTGCGTCAAAAAGTGGATCGGTAGCTAGAGAGGTCACGGCCGCAAAGAATGCGTGATAGCTCTGCGCCAACGCATCATGACCTTTGCGTTCAAACGCTCGCAGCCGTTCGGCCTCGCTGCTCGACAGTTCTGCTGGAGCCATATCCCACCCGAACTCAAGACTGCGCAAGACTAGCAGTTCGAGGGCTCTGGCGCACCCGATATATATGTCGGAAATCACGTCAGCGTCAGCGCGGCTTCCTGAGAGGCTTTAGACGCCACTTCGGAGTTTGCCCCCCATGAAGCTCGACATTTCCTCCACGCGGCGCTCTGTGTCATCTGGCAGGCATCCGCTCGCCCCGTGCCCAAGCCGCATACTTCCGCTCCGTCCAATCCCGCTGCTCCCGCCATTCATCGAAGTCGGCTTCCGTCCGCTTGGACAGGAACACCGCCCATGCTTTGAGGAAGTCGTCGCGAGCCTGCTCGAAGCTCCCGGCGCTGCCGTTGCTACACTCACCGGGCTCGCTGCCCGGATAGAACCCGCACTGCCATTGCCAGCAAGGCCCCGCGCTGGGGTTGCCAACCGCCTTGGCGATCGTACCGACATGCACATCTCCGTACATAATACGCCAGCATTCCTCTCGGTACGGATCAGGTCGGCGTGTCAGGATGGGCATAGCGCGTTGATTACAGCGCTGGAGATCGCGGATCGCAATCCACGACCCATTGGGAATGCTTGTGGGCTACCCCCATTGCCTAGGTCAAGGGCGAGCCGGAAGGGCTGACAAAGGCCACGGTGGTCGGCTATCAGTGCAGGGAACCCTTGGCACTATGTCAATCGGAGCCTGCCCGTGAGCGCGATGAACTTAGACGGCTTTATCCGCAGCGGAGCGCACCACATGCAAGTCAGGGTCTATTTTGAGGACACTGATTTCAGCCAGATCGTATATCACGCCAACTATCTCCGCTTCATGGAGCGCGGCCGGACGAACTACCTACGTCTCTTGGGGACTGATCATCGCGAGCTATTCGAGGAGGGCGGGAGCGGCTTCGCCTTCGTCGTGCGTTCGATGAAGATCGACTACTTCAAGCCTGCCTACATGGACGACGTGATAGACGTGATCACGGCTCCTGAGGAGGTGAGGGGGGCATCGATCACCTTGCACCAGCAATGCAAGCGCGGTGTTGACCTGTTGGTGGAGGCCTACGTCCGCGTGGCATTCGTCTCGGGTGGAAAAGCGCAGCGCATTCCCAAGTATCTGAGGGACGCCATGGAGGCGGGAACGCTGCCTTCTCCCAGCGGTTGAAACGAAAGAGGCCGCCAACTGAGGCGGCCTTACTCTTTGTCCTCAGTCCAACTGCGTTCGCCGCACTGACACTCGAACGTGCGTACGATAAGGCCGCGCAACGGGTCCAACATCCTGTGAGCCAAGCGGGGCTGCGCACCGCACTTGCACCGCTGCTCTTCCCGGGTTTTCGGTCCTGAAAACTTATCGCTGCTAAAAAAGTTCACGGGAATCACCCTGCCAAAGGTGATCTGATAAGTACCAAAGTGGACATTTGTTCCAAGAACTATTCCGGGGCCTGCAAGCCGGGGGACTTTATCCAGTCATTAATGTGAGAACCGGTCTCCGCGATCCTCGCCCGTCTGAGCAAGTCGTCTCTGGCCTTCCCGGCAGGCAGTTGAGCGGCTTGTTCTTTGAGTTTGATGGCCTGTTCAGCCATCCTCACTTCCAGAGATCGAGTTTGCTTTACGTGGCGGCGCTCGGTCATTGCGGCACTCCAAAAGCCCCACCGTTAACGTTCCGGTAGAGGAACGGTTCGGGCCGCACAGATCAAATTAGGCCACACGAGAACCGATTGAGAACGGGCGGAGCCCCTGCGTCGGGAGGTTTTTGGTTCTCTGGACCGGCCTGTGCTGTGCTGCATCCCTTAGGCGGCCTGTTTCCAACGTCCGAGGGCTATCAGCGGCCTGTCCATGTTACGATTTGGCGGACCAGTGTTTTCCGGCATCGTCTATCACGCCAATTATCTGCGCTACATGGAGCGTGGACGGACCAATCATCTGCGGCTGATGGGCGCCGAGCAGCAGGCTCTGTTCGACCAGCCCGAGACCGAAGGCGCCGGCTTCGCCTTCGTCGTGCGCTCGATGCATCTCGACTTTCTCAAGCCCGCGCGGATGGACGATGTGCTCGACGTCGTAACCTGGCCGGTTGCGGTGAAGGGGGCATCGATCCTGCTGGCGCAGGAGGTGCGGCGCGGCGAGGACGTGCTGGTCAAGGCGGAGGTGCGTGTCGCCTTCATCAGCGGTGGCCGCGCGCAGCCGATCCCGAAGTCGATCCGCACTCTGATGAAGGCCGATCTGATTTCGTGATTGCCCGATAGGCGATCGCCTCTCGACTCCATCGCGTGCAGGGATAGATTGCGGCCCCGCAACCCGATGAGGCCCCCATGTCGCGCCCGCCACTTCCGCCCTTCACCCGAGAGACCGCCGCGCAGAAAGCGCGCATGGCCGAGGATGCCTGGAATTCGCGCGATCCGGTGCGCGTTTCGCTCGCCTATACCGAGGACAGCCGGTGGCGCAATCGCTCGGAAGTGTTCCAGGGCCGCGAGGCCATCGTCGCGTTCCTCACCCGTAAATGGGAGAAGGAGCAGGATTATCGCCTGATCAAGGATCTCTGGGCCTTCGACGAGAGCCGCATCGCGGTGCGCTTCCAGTACGAATGGCACGACGCAAGCGGCCAGTGGTATCGCTCCTACGGCAACGAGCAATGGGAGTTCGACGAGCACGGCCTGATGCGCCGGCGCGAGGCGTCAATCAACGACATCGCGATTGCGGAGAAGGATCGCCGGTTTCACTGGCCGGCGCCCGGGCCGCGGCCGGCGGACGTGCCAGGGCTGGGGACGGAACCGTTTTGAGATGCCTTCCTCTCCCTCTCCCCGTTCTTACGGGGAGAGGGTTGGGGTGAGGGGCTTTCACCGCGCAAATGATGGCAGCGAGACCTGCGGAGGCTCCCCCTCACCCGGATCGCAAGAGCGATCCGACCTCTCCCCGCAAGCGGGGCGAGGTGAAACTCAGCGCTTCGCCAGGAACCTGGTAATCGCTCCACCAAGCTTCGCGTTATCGAGCGGCTGCGCCAGTGAATCCCGGGCGGTGGCAACAACATCCTCCGGCGCCTTGCCGTCGCGCAGCTCGCAGCACACCTGGGCAAATCCCACGTCGAACTCCGGGTGCGGCTGCACCGTCAGCGTTGCGCCGTTGGCGTAGAGCAGGCCGGCATGCGGGGTGAATTCGGATGAGAGGATCGTCAGCGCATCATCAGGCGCCTCTATCACCTGGTCCTGATGCGAGCAGGCGATGGCAACCGCTTCGCCGTCGACGACACCGTTCTCGGGCAGCACCTGATAGACATGCCGGCCGATGCCCCAGCCCTTGTCGGACTTGCGCACGGTGCCGCCGAGCGCCTGCGCGATCAACTGATGGCCAAAGCAGACACCGACCATCGGCGTCTTGTTGGCATAGGCACTACGGACGAAATCTTCCAGCGGCGCGATCCAGTCGAGCCCGTCATAGACGCCCGCAGCAGCGCCGGTGATCAGCACGGCCTCAAGCTTGGACGGATCGGGCAGCGCATCGCCGTTCGGGATGCTGACGACGTCGACCTCCGCGGTCGGATCCTCGGCGCGGACCATGCGCTCGAACATGTCCGGAAAGGAGCCATGCTGCTCGCGATATTTTGGTGGGACCTGCCCGGTCTCGATGATGGTGATGCGTGCCATATGCCCCTCAGGTCAAAGGTAAGCTCAGTCGCTTCCTGCCCCATCTTGCTGGTGTGGCGCTGCGCGCGCCAGAAGCGCGCTCTCCTTGCGGATTTCGCCGAGAAAGGCTTTCGCCAGACGCGACAGCGGTTCGGCCTCCGACCATAGCATATAGGCGACCGCGCGTGTCGTCGGTATGAACGGACGGACCACAAGGCCGTGCCCGCCGTTCTGCCGCGGCGAGAAGGGGTCGACCACGGCGGCGCCGACGCCGGCGGCTGCGAGCACGCAGGCCGTATTGCAATAGCGCACCTCGACGCTCGGCTGGAACGGCGCGCCGGCGCGCGCAAAACTGTCGCGCACGGCCTCTCCAAGCCGCGTGCCGCGTTCGAGCCCGATGAAGGGCAGGCCGGAGAGATCAGAGGCTGAGATAACAGGCTTGCCTGCGAGCGGATGCTGCGGCGGCAGCACGCAGACCATCTCGCCGGTGTGCACCACTTCATGCGCGATACCCGGGTGATGCGTTAGCCCAAGCGCGAAGCCGAGCTCGGCGACGCGGCTGAGCACGCCTTCGATGATGCCCTCGTAGCGCCGCACGTCGAAGAACACGCGCGTCTCCGGGCGGCGGCGCAGGAAGCCGGACAGCGCGGAAGGAATGATGCTGTAGGCGAGCGGCGGCGTCGCCACGATGGCGAGATGTCCGGCGCGGTTTTCGCGCAGATCGCGCACGCGGTTCTCGAGCTTGGCGTGAAGCGCGAAGATTGCCTCGCTCTCCTTGTAGAGCGCCATCGCCTCTGCAGTGGGAAACAGCCGGTTGTTGACGCGCTCGAACAGTGCAAAGCCCGCCTGCGCCTCCATCGTCTTCAGCGCGTTGCTGACTGCCGGCTGCGACAGGGCCAGCTCGTCGGCCGCCGCCACCGTAGTGCGGTGGCGGATGACGGCACGCAGGATCTCGAGCTGGCGCAGGTTCATATCACTAGCATTTATATTCTGGGCCAAAAGATCATAGCACGATGAATTGCATTTGCAGCCCGCCTTGCGCCTAATGCCTCAGGATTTGCACGCTGGATCAAAGGGTTCACTAGCCCATTGAGGCAGCATTGCGCACAGATTGGAGGCAATCTTGGTTCGTGTCCTTCGCGCCGCCGCCGCCCAGATGGGGCCGACGCAAAAAGCCGACACGCGCGAGCACACGCTGTCGCGGATGCTGAACATGCTGGAGGAAGCGGCGAACCGGGGCGCCAGCCTCGTGGTCTTTCCCGAGCTCGCCTTCACCACCTTCTTTCCGCGCTGGCTTCTGGAGGGCGAGGCGCTCGACCGCTATTTCGAGCACGGCATGCCGAACCCGGCTGTGGCCAAATTGTTCGATCGTGCCCGTGCGCTGCGTGTCGGCTTCTATGTCGGCTATGCCGAGCTGACCCCCGACGGCCGTCGTTACAATTGCGCCATCCTGGTTGATCGCGACGGCGAGATCCTCGGCCGTTACCGCAAGGTGCATCTGCCTGGCTCGGTCGAGCCGCGCGCGGGCGCACGCTACCAGCAGCTCGAGAAGCGCTACTTCGAATATGGCGATCTCGGCTTTCCGGCCTTCCGCGCCGGCTCGGCCTGGGCCCATGCGATCATGGGCATGATGATCTGCAATGATCGGCGCTGGCCGGAATCCTGGCGCGTTCTTGGCCTGCAAGGCGTCGAACTCGTCTGCATCGGCTACAATTCGGCGGCCTACGATCCCAATGGCGGCACCACGGAAGACGCCTCCTTGCGCACTTTCCACTCGACGCTCGTGACGCAGGCCAACGCCTACATGAACGCGACCTGGGCGATCTCGGTCGCCAAGGCCGGGGACGAGGACGGCTCGGGCCTGATCGGCGGCTCCTGCATCGTCGATCCCAACGGCCGCATTGTCGCGCAGGCCGCGACGCTGACGGACGAGGTGATCGTCGCTGACATCGATCTCGACCTCTGCCGCCAGGGCAAGGACAAGATGTTCAATTTCGCCGCCCACCGGCGGCCCGAGCAATACAGGGTGATCACCGAGCGCGCCGGCGTCATCGAGCCGGCCGTCCTCGACGCAGACTGAATTTGGCATGGCGCTGGCAATGGTTCGGTCAAGGAAAAGGTTGAAGGAGCTGACATGACACGCCTCTCGCATTTCCTCGCCTTCGCAGCGCTGGCTGCAGTGACCTCGGTACAAGCCGCCGAGCTTCCGGCTGAGATCAAGCAGGCGGGCGTGCTCAAGCTCACGGTCAACTCCACCTACGCGCCGATGGAATATCGCGATCCCGCTAGCAACGAGCTGGTCGGGCTCGACATCGATCTCGCCAATGAGCTTGCCAAGCGGCTCGGCGGCCTCAAGATCGTCTGGAACGAGACGCCGTTCGCCGAGCTGATCCCCTCGCTTCAGACCAAGCGTGCCGATTTCATCATCTCGGGGATATCCGACCGCGCCTCGCGTCGTGAGACCGCCGATTTTGTCGACTATCTGACGACAGGACCGCAGTTCTTCGTGATGGCGGTGAGTGACGCCAAGGCCGCCACAGATCTCTGCGGCAAGAAGGTCGGCACCACACGCAGTACCAGCTTCCCGGTCGAGATCGAGAAGTGGAGCAAGCAGAATTGCGAGGCGGCCGGCAAGCCAGCCATCCAATACGTGCCGGGCGAGAACTCGATCGACGTGCGCAACCAGCTCAAGCAGGGCCGCATCGACGCCGCCGTGCAGGGCAGCGAGACGCTGCCTTATGCGCAGACGCAGGAGCCCGGCAAATACCGCATCGTCGGCGAGGCCTTTGCCAAAGGCTACCAGGGCATCATGTTCCGCAAGGACGATGCCGCGCTTCGTGAGGTCGTGACGGAGAAGCTCGCGGCGATGATCGCCGACGGGTCTTACAAGGCCGTCCTCGACAAATGGGGCCTGGGTGCGAATATGGTCACTCAGCCCATGCTGAACGCGGCGCCGCAATGAAGCCGGCGCCGGCACTCGCGGAGGGTTTTCCCGATCTCTCGGGAATGCTGATTGCGCGCGAGCCGCACTGGTTTCGCTGGATCAGCGCGGCCTTGATCGTCCTGGTGCTGGCGGCGATCGCGCGCGCCTTCGCCAATGGCCAGATCGAATGGTCCCATGTCAGTCGCTTCATCACTGCAAAGGTGATCCTCGAAGGTATCGTCAACACCATGGTGATGGCGGTGTTGGCGATGGCGCTCGGCATTGTCCTCGGCATCGTCGTTGCGATCATGCGGCTGTCGCCGAATCCGGTGCTGAAGACGGCCGCGGCCGGCTACACCTGGCTGTTCCGCGGCACCCCGCTGATCCTGCAATTGCTGCTCTGGTTCAACCTCGCGCTGGTGTTTCCGGCCATCGGCATTCCCGGCCTGTGGAGCGCGCGTGCCGTCGACGTCATGACGCCGTTCCTTGCCGCGCTGCTCGGGCTCGGCATCAACCAGGGCGCCTATACGTCCGAAGTCATGCGCGCCGGCATGCTGTCGGTCGATATCGGGCAATATGAAGCGGCGCAGGCGATCGGCATGGGGCGGCTGCGCGCTCTGCGCCGGATCATCCTGCCGCAGGCGATGCGCGTGGTGATCCCCCCGCTCGGCAACGAGTTCATCGGCATGGTGAAGGCGACCTCGCTGGCCAGCGTGATCCAGTATCCGGAAGTGCTGCACAACGCTGAAAACATCTATTACGCCAACTCCCGAGTGATCGAGCTCCTGATCGTCGCCGGGCTCTGGTACCTGCTCGTCGTCTCGATCCTGACGCCGCTCCAGATGCTGCTCGAACGCCGTTTTGCGCGCGGCACAACGCAGTTTGCCCGATGACAAAGCCCCTCGTCGCGATCCGCTCCGTCAGCAAGAATTTTGGAGAGTTCAAGGCTCTCAAGAATGTTTCGCTCGACGTCTGGCCCGGCGAGGTGATGTGCCTGATCGGTGCTTCCGGCTCGGGCAAGACCACGCTGCTCCGTTGCATCAACCAGCTCGCAATCATCGATAGCGGCGGCATCTGGCTCGATGGCGAGCTCCTGGGCGTGCGCGAGCAGGGTGAGCGGCTTTATCGGCTTTCCGAGCGCGAGATCGGGCGGCAGCGGCTGAAGACCGGCATGGTGTTCCAGCGCTTCAACCTGTTTCCGCACAAGACCGCGCTGGAGAACATCACCGAAGGGCCGCTCCAGGTGCAGGGCCGCAAGCCAGATGAGGTTCGCGCCGAGGCGCTGGAGCTGCTCCGGCGCGTCGGGCTGTCGGCCAAGGCGGATTCGTATCCGATGCAGCTCTCCGGCGGCCAGCAGCAGCGCGTCGCCATTGCGCGCGCGCTCGCGATGAAGCCGATGCTGATGCTGTTCGACGAGCCGACCAGCGCGCTCGATCCGGAGCTCGTCGGCGAGGTGCTTGCCGTGATGAAGGAGCTGGCGAAGAGCGGCATGACCATGATGGTGGTGACGCACGAGCTCGGCTTCGCGCGCGAGGTCGCCGACCGCGTCGTCTACATGGACCAGGGCGCGATCGTCGAGCAGGGCCGCGCTGCGGATGTGCTGGGCACGCCGCGCGAGGAGCGGACCAAGGCATTTCTTTCGGCTGTGATCTGAAATGGGGGCATGTTGATGAAGAGAGTTTTGGTTGCCGCGGCGCTGTTCGGCGCCATGACCGTATCGGCCTTGGCGGTCGAACTGCCGCCTGACATCGCCAAGCGCGGCAGCATCAGGGTGGCGTTGGTGCCGAACTATCCGCCAATGGAGTTCCGCGATCCCGCCAACAACGCGCTGTCGGGCTTCGATGTCGATCTCGGCGAGGCGCTCGGGCGCAAGCTCGGCGTCAAGATCGAATGGACCGAGACCAGTTTTGCCGAATTTATGCCGTCGATCTCGACGGGCCGCGTGGATGCGATCCTGTCCGGCTTCACCGACTATGCCAGCCGGCACGAGATCGCCTCCTTCGTCGATTATCTGCGCAGCGGTCCAAAATTCTTCGTGCAGCAGTCCCGCGCGTCCGAGTTCAAGGACATGGCGTCGCTTTGCGGCAAGAAGGTTGGCGCCAGCCGCCGCACGATGTTTCCGACCGAAATTGACAAGTGGAGCCAGAAGAATTGCTCCAGCAATCCGATCCAGTTCGTCGGCACCGACGGCTCGGCCGATGCGCGCACCCAGCTCAAGCAGGGCCGGATCGACGCCGCTGTGCAGGGCAACGAGACGCTGCCCTATCTGATGGATCTCGAGCCGAACGCCTATGCGCCGGTCGGCGCTGCCTTCGCAACGCAGTTCACGGGCATCGCACTGCCGGTCAAGGAAAAGGCGTTGCAGCAGGCGTTCGTCGAAGCACTCGACGCGCTGATCGCCGATGGAACCTATCGTACGCTGCTGGCGAAATGGAAATTGAACGACAACGGAATAGAAAAGGCGACCATCAATGCTGGACAGTAAGGCACTCCAGAGCATCCCGCTCACCCCAGCCAACACCGCGGATCCCGCGCCGGAATATCCTTGGCCGAAGCCGTACAGATCGGCGATGTTCCTGTCGTTCGACGTGGACGCGGAGAGCGCCTGGACCAGCAAGGACGCGGTGCATGCGCAGCGGCTCATCACCATGAGCTATGGCGGCTACGAGGCGCGGGTCGGCACGCCGAAGCTTCTGGAGCTGCTCGACCAGCTCGATCTCAAGGCGACGTTCTTCGTCACGGGCTGGTCGGTCGACGCGCATCCGGCGATGGCCGAATCCATCCTCAAGGCCGGCCACGAGATCGGCCACCACGGCTATCACCATCTCTTGCCCGATCCCGGCGATCCCTGGATCGAGGAGGAGCTGGAGCGCGGTTTCGAGGCGCTGAAGCGCCGGCTTGGCGTGAAGCCGACCGGCTATCGGGCGCCTTACGGCGAGTTCACCGAGGAGCTGCGCGTCGCGCTGGTGCGTCACGACATCGTCTACACGTCGTCGTTCCGCGACGACGTGCGGCCCTATCGTCATCGCCTCGCCGACGGCAAGCCCGGCACGATCGAGCTGCCGGTCACTGCGAGCTACGACGACTGGATGCATGGCCTCTCGGCCCGCTTCAGCCCGCGCTCGATCTTCCCCAAGGAGCACGTGCTCTCGATCTGGAAGGACGAGCTGGATGAGGTTCGCGACTGGGGTGCGATGGTGACGACGGTGCTGCATCCGCAATGCAGCGGCCGCCCTATGCGGCTGCGCCTGTTGCGCGAGTTTCTGACCTACGCAAAGTCCTGCCCTGACGTCTGGATCACCACCGGCGAAAGGATCGCGGAAAACTTCCTGCGCCACGAGGCCGCCAACCGTTGAGAAGTGCCATGACCCGTCGCCGCATCCTCGTCATCAACCCCAACTCCTCGGCGTCGGTGACGGCGGCGATCGACGACGCGGTCGCGCCGCTCCGGATATTAGGCGGACCTGACATCGAGGTGGTCGGTCTTGCCGAGGGGCCGCCGAGCATCAGCTCGCAGCGCGATGCCGACAGCGTGGTGATGCCGCTCGTCAACCGTGTGTCGCGCGATGACGCGGATGCCTTCGTGCTCGCCTGCTTTAGCGATCCGGGCCTGCATGCGGTGCGCGAGGCGGCGGGCGGGCGCCCGGTGTTGGGCATTGCCGAGTGCGGCATCTTCCGCGCGCTGATGCTGGGCGAGCGTTTCGGCATCATCGCGCTATCGCCCTCGAGCATTCGCCGCCAGCAGCGGATGGCACGGGTCATGGGCGTCGACAGCCGTTATGGCGGAAGCTGGTCGGTAGGCGCGAGCGCGGCCGAGACGGCGAGTGCCGACATCCGCGGACGCTTGATCGAAGCCGGCCGTGCGTTGGTCACGCAATATCGTGCCGATGTCTTGGTGATGGGCTGTGCGGGAATGGCCTCGCACCGCGCCGCGATCTCGGACGCCATCGGCGTGCCCGTGGTCGAGCCGGCGCAACAGGCGGTCGCTGTCGCGATCGGTGCGGTCTTGTTGAATACGTAGGTTACCTTCAGGAGCTCTTGGAATGCCGATCTCCCGCCGCTCGCTCCTCAAGGCCGCCGCAGGGATGCCGGCGCTCTCATTGCCGGGCATCGTGCGTGCCGAATCGCAGTCGACGCTGCGCTTCATCCCCGTCATCGATCTCGCCTTCGTCGACCCCATCTACTCGACCGCGCAGGTGTCGCGAAACCATGGCTTCATGGTCTACGATACGCTCTACGGCATGAGCTCCTCGCTCCAGGTCTCGCCGCAGATGCTGTCGGGCCACGTCATCTCCGGCGACCAGCTCCAGTGGGATCTGACGCTGCGCGACGGCCTGTTTTGGCATGACGGCGAGCGCGTGCTGGCGCGCGACTGCGTGGCCAGTATCCGCCGCTGGGCCGCGCGCGACGGCTTCGGTGGCGAGCTGATGGAGGCGACCGCCGAGCTCTTGGCCGTGGACGACCGCACCATCCGCTTCCGTCTCAAGCGCCCGTTCCCGCTGCTGCCGCAGGCGCTCGGCAAGGCCGCGATCAACGCCTGCTTCATGATGCCGGAGCGGCTCGCGAGCCAGGATCCGTTCAAGCCGCTGACCGAAGTCGTCGGCAGTGGCCCGTTCCGCTATCTCGCCGACGAACGCGTGCAGGGCGCCCGCAACGCCTATGCCAAATTCGAGCGCTACCAGCCGCGCACCGACGGCAAGCCGGATTGGACCGCGGGTCCGAAGATCGTGCATTACGACCGCGTGGTCTGGACCACCACGCCCGACGCCGGCACCGGCGTCGCCGCGCTCCAGACCGGCGAGCAGGATTGGCAGGAGACCACGCCGCACGATCTGTTGCCGATCATCAGGGCTGCCGGCGACATCGAGACACGCATCCTCGATCCCCGCGGCTATGCCTGCATGCTGCGCCTCAATCATCTCCAGCCGCCGCTCGACAATCCCGCCATCCGCCGTGCGCTGCTCGGCGCGATCGACCAGTCCGCTTTCATGACCGCGGTCGCCGGCACCGATCCGGCCTTCCAGGTGTCGCCGATCGGCTTCTTCGCGCCTGATACCCCGATGGCGAACGAGGTCGGCCTCGACGTGTTCCGCGGTCCGCGCAACTACGACAAGGTCAAGGCTGATTTGAAGGCTGCCGGTTACAATGGCGAGAAGATCGTGCTGCTCGTTCCCACCAATTCGCTGGCGCAAAAACCGCTCGGCGAGATCGCGGTGGATTCGCTGCGCAAGGCCGGCATGAACGTCGAATATGCCGGGCTCGATTTCGCCGTCGTGTTGCAGCGCCAGCTCAAGAAGGACCCGATTGGGCAGGGCGGCTGGAGCGCGGCAGTCGGCAACTGGCAGGGCATCGACTGGCTCAACCCGGCCGGCAACACCAACATCCGCGGCGAAGGCAAGGTCGCCGGCTGGTACGCGAGCGAGAAGATGGGGCCGTTGCGCAGCCAGTGGCTGGCGGCCTCGGAGCTTGCCGAGCAGCAGCGCATCTGCCGCGAGATCCAGGCGGTCGCGTTCGAGGAAATCCCCTATATTCCGATCGGCCTGTATAGGCAGCCGACCGCCTATCGCAAAGCCATCACCGGCATTCTCGACGGCACCGCCGTGTTCTGGAACGTACGTCCCACATGAGCACCACAGCAATCTTCGGGAGCTATGTGCTGTCACGCAAGGACGGCGCGCAGGACGTGCTGCGCGACCATTGGGTCCTGGTCGAAGGCAAAAAGATCGCGGCAATCACGCGCGACAAGCCGAGTGCGGACGTGGTCTACGATCGCCCCGGCCGCTTCGTCTTGCCGGGCCTCTTGAACCTGCACAATCACTGCTTCTCCGAAGCGGTGGCGCGCAGCCACAGCGAGGACGGCAACGGCCGCAAGAACAATCAGAGCATCGTCTACACGGTGCTGCTGCCGCTCACCAAGCGTGGCGCTGAGATCCTGTCGCCGGAAGAACGTCTCGCGGTGGCGCGGCTCGGCATCCTCCAGCTGCTCAAGGGCGGCGCCACCACGGTGATAGAGCCGTTCCGCAACTCGATTCCCGAGATGTTCGACGCGGCGGAAGAGATGGGCATCCGCTTCTACGGCGCGCCCTATCTGTTCTCGACCTCGGACGCCAAGGCCGGCCCCGACGGCGTGGTGCGCTATTCCGGCGACGACGGTGCCGCCGACATGGCGACGTGGGACGCGCTCTACCAGCGCTGGAACAATCGCGGCGATGGCCGCATCTCGCTCGCGATGAGCCCGCATGCCACCGACACCTGCGGTCCCGATCTCTTGAAGGCCTGCGCCACGCGGGCGCGCGAGCTTGGCGTGCCTATCACGACTCACATGGCGCAGAGCCGCGCCGAGGTCGAGACCATCGGCAAACGTTATGGCGGCCGCACGCCGGCGGAGTACCTGGACTGGCTCGGCCTGCTTGCGCCCGATCTCATGGCGGCGCATTGCATGTTCAGCAGCGACGACGATCTCAAGCTGATGGCCGCGCGCGGCATGACCGTGTTGAACTGCCCGCGCGTATTTGCACGTGCCGGTGTGACCGCTGCGTTCAGCCGGTTCGCGGAGCATGGCGTCCGCACGGTGGTCGGCACCGACGGCTACAACATGGACCTGCTCGGCGAGCTCAATGCGGCCTCGCTGATCTCCAAGGTCACCTCGCAACGCGCCGATGTCGCGAACTCGCCGGAGCTGATCGAGGCGAACACGGCAGTCGCCGCCGACGTCATCAAGCGGCCGGACCTCGGTCGGATCGAGCCGGGCGCCACCGCCGATCTCACCGTCGTCGATCTCACCCATCCGCATCTCCAGCCTCTGTTCGATCCGCGCCGTGCGCTGATCGCGCTCGCCAACCGCGCCAATATCGACCAGGTCATGGTCGATGGCCGTGTGCTTGTCGATGAGGGACGCTACGTCGGCGCCGATGAGGCTGCGATCACGGCCGCAGGCACCGCTGCAATCGGTAAGATCTGGGACCTGCCGGAGGCGCAGGCCGCGTTCAACGGCTAGCTCTCGAACTCCGCGAGCGACTTGCGCATGGTCTCGACCAGATCGAGCGCCACCGGCGAGGGGCTGCGCTGCGCCGGAAACACCGCGGAGAACTCGAAGTCGATGCGCGGCAGGAAGCGGCGCACGATGACACCTCGGGTGGAGAATTCCTGCGCGGTGAAGGGATCGCAGATCGCGACTCCCAGCCCCGACGACACCATGCCGCACATGATCTCGGACAGTGCGGTCTCAACCCGCAGCACGCGGCGGACATCGTGACGATGGAAGATCTGGTCGACGAGGTGCCGGCTCGAGGATCCCGCCGAGAGCGAAATGAATGTCTCGCCCTCGAAGTCGCGTGGCTCCAAGACTTCTTTTTCCGCGAGACGATGACCGGTTGGCAGCACCGCAACGCGGGCAGGTGCGGGCAGCTTCTGGCTCGGCAGTCCCGAATGCGCAATCGGCACCTCGGCAAAGCCGACGTCGCATTGGTTGTTCAGCACCCAATCGACCACGATCGGCGAGATCACGCCGAAGAAGGCGAGGTTGAGGTTCGGCCGCTCCTTCAGGAAGTGACCTGTGAGCCGCGGCAGATAGCCGTTCGACAGCGCCGGAAGTGCCGCGATCCGCAGCGAGCCGGTGCGACGACCGCGGATTTCTTCCGCAGCCGCGGTGATGCGTTCCAGGCCAACGAAGGAGCGCTCCACTTCGGTGTAGAGCGCCATCGCTGCGGCGGTCGGCACCAGGCCGGTGCCACGCCGCTCGAACAGCTCCATCTTCAGCAGCGCCTGGAGGTCACGCAGCAACCGGCTGACCGCAGGCTGGGTCACTGCCATCAGCGTCGCCGCTTCGGTGACGCTGCCGGTCAGCATCATCGCCCGGAAAGCCTCCACTTGCCGCGAATTGATCCGCGCCATGCAAATCCCATTCATCACATTTAGGCATGTAGAGGGTGCCATTATTCATTGGACGATGGAAGCTGGGGTTTGCGATCTTTTTCATCAGAGCTGAAGACAGACCGCTTTTTCGGCAGATGGGGCCCAAAACACCCCAGATCGCGTCAAAACCCGTCGAGCAGGGGCCGGAGCCCTGCTTCAAAGGGGATCGGTGCGGAAGGAAATGCGGAAGGGTGCTCAGCCAGCGAATTGTCGGCACGTCACCTCATTCCGGTATTGGAGATCGGTCCACATGAAGACTTTCCGCCTTCTGACCGCAGTCAGCATCGCAGCGCTCATCGCCATCCCCTCGGCCGTCTCGGCCCAGCAAAAGACACTCTATGTCGCCGGCTATGGCGGCTCGTTCGAGAAGACCATCCGCGACGAGGTGATCCCGACCTTCGAGAAGGAGAACAACGTCAAGGTCGAGTACGTCGCCGGCAACTCCACCGACACGCTTGCAAAGCTGCAGGCGCAGAAGGGCAACCAGCAGATCGATGTCGCCATCGTCGATGATGGCCCGATGTACCAGGCGATCCAGCTCGGCTTCTGCGGCAAGCTCGACGGGTTGCCGGCCGCCGATCTCTACGATACCGCGCGCTTCAAGGACGATCGCGCGGTTGCCATCGGCATCGTCGCCACGGGCCTGATGTACAACACCAAGGTGTTCGCGGAGAAAGGCTGGGCACCGCCGACCTCTTGGAATGATCTGAAGGACACGAAATACGCAAAGCAGCTCGTGATCCCGCCGATCAACAACACCTATGGTCTCGAAGCGCTGGTGATGCTCTCGAAGATGAACGGCGGCGGTGAGTCCAACGTCGATTCCGGCTTCAAGATCTTCAAGGAAGAGATCAATCCGAACGTGCTCGCCTATGAGCCGTCGCCGGGCAAGATGACCGAGCTGTTCCAGTCCGGCCAGGCGGTCATCGCGGTGTGGGGCACGGGCCGTGTGCAGAGCTTTGCCAATACCGGCTTCCCCGTCGACTTCGTCTATCCGAAGGAAGGCGCCGCGACCCTGCTGACGACGGCGTGTCCGATCGCAAAGCCCAACGCCTCGCCGCTGGCATCGAGCTTCGTCAAGATGCTGCTCGATCCAAAAATCCAGCTCGTGATGCTGAGGGACTACGGCTACGGCCCGGTGCTGAAATCGCTGAAGGTGCCGCCGGACCTCGGCAAGATGGCGCCGATCGGCGAGCGCGCGGCCAAGCTCTATAATCCTGATTGGACCGCCATCAACGAGAAGCGCGAGGAGTGGACCAAACGCTGGAATCGCGAGGTCGAGCGCTGATCTGATCGTTCGCAGCGGAGACAGCGTATGGCCTATCTCGAGCTCGATCGGGTCTCTAAGCAGTTCGGTACCACGACCGTGGTCGATGACTTCAGTCTGGCGGTGGGCAAGGGGGAGTTCATCTCCTTCCTTGGCCCCTCCGGCTGCGGCAAGACCACGACCTTGCAGATGATCGCGGGCTTCCTCGATCCCACGGGCGGCATGATCCGCCTGGAGGGCAAGGACCTGACGGCGGTCCACCCCGCCAAGCGCGGGCTCGGCATCGTGTTCCAGAGCTACGCGCTGTTTCCGCACATGACTGCGGCGGAGAACGTCGCCTTCGGTCTGGAGATGCGCAATGTGTCGCGCAATGAGCGGGCCGAGCGCGTCCGTGCGGCGCTCGCGATGGTGGGTCTTGCCGGCTACGAAGACCGCCATCCCCGTCGCATGTCCGGCGGACAGCAGCAGCGCGTGGCGCTGGCTCGCGCCCTGGTGATCAAGCCGAGCGTGCTGCTGCTCGACGAGCCGCTATCGAATCTCGACGCAAAACTGCGCGAAGAGATGCAGATCGAGCTGCGCCAGATCCAGCGCACTATCGGCACCACCACGATCCTCGTCACCCACGACCAGAACGAGGCGATGTCGCTGTCCGACCGCATCGTGGTGATGAGCCAGGGCAAGATCGAGCAGATCGGCACGCCGCAGGAGACCTATGAGAAGCCGGCCTCGACCTTCGTCTCGCAGTTTTTGGGCAAGACCAACGATTTCGCCGGAACGATCGATCGAACCGCGGCACCCGTGCGGATCGTCGCTGGTTCGTGGAGCGCGCTGGCGCCCGCTGGCCTGAACGGTGCAGTCACGGTCAGCATTCGCCCCGAACGCATCGGCTTCGGCGATGCCGGCCTTAACGCAAGAATCGTCACGCGCATCTTCCAGGGCAATCACTGGCTGTTCCAGTGCGACAGCGAATGCGGCCCGGCGATCGTGATCCGTCAGAATGACGGCACGGCGCAGCCGGCCGAAGGCGAGGCGGTTCGCTTGACCTGGCGTCCCGAGGACATGAGCGTTCGCGCGAGGGCTGGCGCATGAGCATGGCCGCCGAGGAGCGCAGTGTACGTGTGCCGTGGGCGCTGACGGCGCCCGCCTTGATGCTGTTCGTCGGCGTGCTGCTGATCCCGCTGGCGATGACCGTGATGCTGTCGTTCCACGATTGGGGCCAGTACAAGGGCATCGAGCCGGTCTTCATCCTGAAGAACTGGAAGGAGATCGCGACCGATCCCTACTATGCCGAAATGTTCTGGCGGACCTTTCGCATCGCGATCCTGACCACGCTGCTCACCGCATTGCTCGGCGCTCCCGAAGCCTACATCCTCAACCGCATGAGCGGCCGCTGGAAGAGCTTTTTCCTGCTCGTTATTCTCGGCCCGCTGCTGATCTCCGTGGTGGCGCGCACGCTCGGCTGGGCGCTGCTGTTTGGCGGCAACAACGGTCTCGTCAACAAACTCCTGATGACGCTCGGCGCGATCCGTTCCCCCATTCCCTTCATGTTCACCGAAACAGGCATGGTGGTCGCGCTCGCGCATGTGATGATGCCGTTCATGGTGCTGTCGGTATGGGCGGCGCTGCAGCGGCTCGATCCGCAGATCGAGAATGCCGCGATGTCGCTCGGCGCGCGACCGCTCACCATCATCCGCCGCATCATCATGCCGCAGATCATGCCGGGCGTGCTGTCGGGCGCGATCATTGTGTTCTCGCTCTCGGCCAGCGCCTTCGCGACACCTGCGATCATCGGCGGCCGCCGGCTCAAGGTCGCGGCGACGCTGGCCTATGACGAGTTCCTCAACACGCTGAACTGGCCGCTCGGCGCGGCGGTCGCGACGCTGCTCTTGGTCGCGCTGGTGCTGATTGTCGTCGGCAGCAATGCCTCGATCGAACGCCGCTATGCGGAGGTGTTCCGATGAGGCGGAACGGCCCGCTCGCGCTGATCTTCCACACCATCTTCGTCATCGTCATGGTGGCGCCGATCCTGGTGGTCTGCCTCGTTGCCTTCACGCCCGAAGGCTTTCTGTCGCTGCCGACCAACGGCTTTTCGCTGCGCTGGTTCAGGGCGATTGCCCAGTATCCAGAATTTATCCACGCCTTCTGGGTCAGCCTCGGGCTCGGCGCACTTTCGTCCTTCGTGTCGCTGTTGTTCGCGGTGCCGGCGGCGCTGGCAATCGCGCGCTATCGTTTCCGCGGCCGCGATGCGCTAGCGGCACTCTTCCTGTCGCCGCTGATGATCCCGCATGTCGTGCTCGGCATCGCCTTCCTGCGCTTCTTCACCTCGGCCGGCCTCGGCGGCAGTTTTGCGGCGCTGATCATCGCGCACGTCATCATCGTGTTTCCGTTCGCGCTGCGGCTGACGTTGGCGGCAGCGACCGGCATGGACCGCACGGTCGAGATGGCGGCGGTCTCGCTCGGCGCCGGCGGCTGGACGCTATTCCGCCGCGTCACCCTGCCGCTGATCCTGCCCGGCGTCATCAGCGGCTGGGCGCTTGCCTTCATCCAGTCGTTCGACGATCTCACCATGACCGTCTTCCTCGCCGCGCCCGGCACCGAGACATTGCCCGTTCGCATGTTCCTTTATATCCAGGACAACATTGATCCGCTGGTGACGTCGGTCTCGGCCTGCGTGATCGCTGTCACCATGACCGCCCTCATTCTGCTCGACCGCTTCTACGGGCTCGACCGCGTGCTCGCCGGCAAGGGCGATGCCGGGCGATAGGAGAACCAATGTCTAGAGAATACGACGTCGCCGTGGCCGGCGGCGGATTGCTCGGCTCCGCCATCGCCTGGGGCCTCGGCCGGCTCGGCAAGAGCGTGGCCGTGCTCGACGAAGGTGACATCACCAAGCGCGCCTCGCGAGCGAACTTTGCGCTGGTGTGGGTGCAGAGCAAGGGTCTCGGCATGCCGGCCTACACGGTCTGGACCGTGCAGGCCTCGCAGGCGTGGGGCCGGCTGGCGTCCGAACTGAAACAGCAGACCGGGCTCGACGTCGTGCTTCAGCAGAACGGCGGCTTTCACCTTACGCTCGGCGAGGACGAATTCGGCCAGCGCACCGAGCTGGTCAAGCGCATGCACAACCAGACCGGCGCCGCCGACTACAAGATGGAGATGTTGCGCCCCTCCGAGATCAAGACGGCGCTGCCGCTGATCGGGCCCGAGGTCTCTGGCGGCAGCTATTGCCCGCTCGATGGCCACGTCAATTCGCTGCGGACGTTCCGTGCCTTCCATACCGGCTTCAAGGTGTTCGGTATCGACTATTTTCCGGAGCGTCCGGTCTCGGCGATCAGCAAGAGCGGCGGCGAATTCCGTCTGACCACACCGAAAGGCGAGCTTCGCGCCGCTAAAATCGTGCTCGCTGCCGGCAACGCCAACCAGACGCTGGCGCCGATGGTCGGCCTCTACGCGCCGATGGGGCCGACCCGTGGCCAGGTCGTCGTGACCGAACGCACCATGCCGTTCCTGCCGCATCCCCTCACCACGATCCGTCAGACCGACGAAGGCACGGTGATGATCGGCGACAGCAAGGAAGACGAGCTGGATGATCGTACGCTGAAGCCTTCGATCAGCGGCGTGATGGCTGATCGCGCGCAACGCATGTTTCCGCACCTGTCGCGACTCAACGTGGTCAGGAGCTGGTCCGGCATCCGCGTCATGCCTCAGGACGGCTTTCCGATCTACGACCAGTCGGAGACGCATCCCGGCGCCTTCGTCGCCTGCTGCCATTCCGGCGTGACGCTCGCCTCCAACCATGCCTTCGAGATTGCGCGCATGGTCGCGCAGGGCGCGCTCGAGCCGGAGCTGGTCGGTGCGTTTTCGGCCAGCCGCTTCGGCGGCGCCGGCGCTGCGAACAACAGCGGCTACTAAAGATACTTAAGGAGCCACGAGGCATCCCATGTTTAGACGATCCGAACAGGACAAGCGTCCTCCAGTGCAGATCTTCGTCGACGGCGTCGTCGTCGCGGCGCGGGAGGGCGACACCGTTTCCGCTGCGTTGTTGGCCTCCGGCCAGGACGCACGGCGTTCCACGGCAGTCAGCGGTGCGCCGCGGCTGCCTTACTGCATGATGGGCGTGTGCTTCGACTGTCTCGTCACCATCGACGGTGTCGGCAACCGGCAGGGTTGCCTCGTGCCAGTGGCTGAGGGCATGCAGATCGAGATCCAGAAGGGCAAGCGGGAGATCGGAAGATGAGCGTTGCTCCCAAGCGCGAAGACTACGACGTCGTGGTGATCGGCGCGGGGCCTGCGGGCCTTGCGGCCGCTGCGACCTCTGCCGAAGCTGGCCTGTCGACGCTGCTGCTCGACGAGAACGCCGGGCCTGGCGGCCAGGTGTTCCGCGCCATCTCCTCAACGCCGGTGACCGATCGCAGCCAGCTCGGCGCCGATTATTGGGTCGGTGCCGAGCTCGTGCAGTCGTTGCGCGCAAGCACTGCCGAGGTCATCCACCGCGCCACGGTCTGGAGCCTCGACCGCAATCTCGATATCGCCGTCTCGATCGGCGGCGCCTCCGCTTTCGTCAAGGCGAAGCGCGTGATCCTGGCGACGGGCGCACTGGAGCGGCCGTTCGCAATTCCTGGCTGGACGCTGCCGGGCGTGATGACCGCGGGCGCGGCCCAGACCATGTTGAAGTCGTCGGGGCTGGTGCCTGACGGCCGCACTGCTATCGCAGGGCAGGGGCCTCTGCTTTGGTTGCTCGCCGCACAGATCCTGCGCCTCGGCGGCCGCATCGATCGCATCCTCGACACCACCGAACGCGGCAACTATCTCGCCGCGCTGCCGCACGCTTTCGCGTTCCTCACCTCGCCCTATTTCACCAAGGGCCTGTCGATGATGCGCGAGGTGAAGGCGAAGGTCGAGGTCGTCTCCGGCGTCACAGAGCTTGCCGCGGCCGGCGAGGGCCAACTCGCCGGCGTCAGCTACGTCGCGGGTGGCAAACGCGAGACCATTGCTGTCGATCTGTTGCTTCTGCATCAGGGCGTCGTGCCCAATGTCAATCTAGCGATGTCGGCCGGCATCGAGCATCGCTGGGATGATCTGCAATTGTGCTGGTCACCCGTGCTGGATGCGAACGGTTCTTCGTCGGTTGCCGGTATTGCGATCGCCGGCGACGGTGCCGGCATCGGCGGCGCGAATGCCGCGGTGGTGCGTGGCCGCATCGCGGCCCGTGCGGCGGTGGAAGCACTGGCGCCCGCCGCTGCTGCGAAGCTGCCCGCGCTGGCGACGCTTCGCCGCGATCTTGCCAAGGCCGAGCGCGGCCGCGTTTTTCTCGACACGCTGTTTCGCCCGGCGCCGCAGTTCCGCATTCCCTCGGGCGATACCATCGTCTGTCGCTGCGAGGAGGTGACCGCCAACGACGTGCTCGAATCCGTTGCGATCGGCGCGACCGGGCCGAACCAGCTCAAGGCCTATCGTCGTACCGGCATGGGTCCATGCCAGGGCCGGCTCTGCGGTCTCACCGTGACCGAATTGATGGCGCAGGCGCGCGGCAAGACTCCGCAGGAGATCGGCTACTACCGGCTGCGCGCACCGGTGAAGCCGATCACCCTCGCCGAGCTCGCCGCGGTCCCGAAAACGGAAGAAGACGTCAAGGCGGTGGTGCGCGGATGACCACGAACGTGGATGCGATCGTCATCGGCGGCGGCATCCACGGATGCTCGACGACGCTCCATCTGTGTCTCGCCGGCCTGAAGCCGGTGCTGATCGAGAAAGACTACGCCGGTCGTCACGCCTCCGGCGTCAACGCCGGCGGCGTCCGTCAGCTGGCGCGGCACATCCCCGAAATCCCACTCTCGATCCGCTCGATGGGGATCTGGGAAAAGATCAACGATCTCCTCGACGACGATTGCAGTTTTGAGAGCCACGGCCAGGTGCTGGTCGCGGAGAATGAGGAAGAGCTTGCCGTCTGCCGCGCGCGCGTGGCCGAGCTCAACGCGCTCGGCTTCACCCATGAAGAGTTGATCGACGCGAGCGAACTCCGGCGTCTCGTGCCGGCGGTCGCCGAGACCTGCCCCGGCGGCGTGGTGTCGCGCCGCGATGGCGCGGCCAATCCGGCGCAGACGACGACGGCGTTCCGCCGCAAGGCCGAGCAACTCGGCGCTACCGTGCGCGAAGGCGTGGCCGCCGGTAATATCCGCTACAGCGATGGCCTCTGGCACGTCGATGTCGGCTCCGATAGCTACGCCGCGCCGGTTCTCGTCAATGCCGCCGGCGCCTGGGCCGGCAAGATCGCTGCCGCGCTTGGCGAGCCGGTGCCGGTCGAGACGGTAGCGCCGATGCTGATGATCACCTCGCGCGTGCCGCATTTCATCGACCCCGTCGTGATCCTGCGCGGACGAAAGCTCTCCTTCAAGCAGTTCAAGAACGGTACCGTGCTGATCGGCGGCGGCCATCTGGCAACGTCCTATCAGGATCGCAACGAGACGGTGCTGGACTGGAAGAGCCTCGCCATCAGCGCCCGTACCGTGTTCGAGCTGTTCCCGGTGATGCGCGGCGCCACCATCGTGCGCGCCTGGGCCGGCATCGAGGCCAAGATGAAGGACGACATTCCCGTGTTTGGCCCGAGTTCGCGACATAAGGGCCTCTATCACCAGTTCGGCTTCTCGCTGCACGGCTTCCAGCTCGGGCCCGGCGCTGGTGCCGTGATGGCGGAGCTGATCGTCAATGGCGGCACCCAGACCCGCATCAGCGATCTCGGCATCGAGCGTTTCCATCGTTCGGCCGCCCGCTAAAGCATGGCTTCACTCATTCCGACTTGGCGAACATTCCGACCAGGGTCTCGCGCAGCCAGCGCTGCGCGGGCACGGTGTCGTTGCGCTGGTGCCAGAACAGGCTGACGATGCGCGCCGGCGCCTGCAGTGGCAGCGGCATCGCATGCAGGAACGGGGCGTGGCGCGACTGCGAACGCAGATCGCTCGGCAGCACGGCGATCAGATCGGTCTGGCGCACGATCTCATAGGCGGCGCTATAATGATTGACGGTCGCGACCAGATTGCGCGACAGCCCGCGCGAGGCGAGGAAGAGATCGTAGGTCGGCAGGCGCTTCCCCGCCAAGGTCACGTCGACATGCCCGGCGTTCAGGAAGGCGCGCGTGCTCAGCCGCTTCTGAGCCGCGAGCGGGTGGCCGCGCCGCATGAAGCAGGCATAATCGACGGTCCAAAGCGAGCGTGAGCGAATGGCCGTCGGTTGCTGCGCTTCGTTGACGTAGACGCTCAGTACGCAATCGACCCGGTTGCCCTCGAGCTGATCGGCGATCTCCAGGATGGTATTGGGCACGGTGTGGACCCGTGCCTTGGGTGCGACCTCGCCAAGATGGTTCAGCAGATTCGGCATCACCAGCGAGGCGACGTAGTCCGACATCGACAGGGTGAATTCGGTCTGCGCGCGGGCGGGGTCGAACACCTGCTCGTCAAGTGCCCCCCGGACGCTTTCCAGTGCCTCGCCGATCGGCTCCCAGAGCACGACGGCGCGCTGGGTCGGGCGGATCCCGGTGCCGGATCGCACGAACAAGGGATCGCCGAGCGCGTCGCGCAGGCGTGCGAGCGCGTTGCTGACGGCGGGCTGGGTCATCGTCAGCGCGCTCGCCGCGCGCGTGACGCTGCCCTCGGTCATCAACGCCTCGAAGACTTTCAGCAGGTTGAGGTCGAGCGCGCGGAAGGACAAGAACATTCACCGTAGTGATGTATTAGGTCATCATTATAAATTATGACGATAACGTCATTCTGTCTATGATTTCCTCCCGAACGACAAGCGGGTGCCGGATCGCGGGGATCGAGGGGGATATTTCATGTCGATGATATCGGCGCGCATTGAGCGCCTTCCGTTTGCACGCTTCCACATGCATCTGCTGCTGATGGGCGGGCTCGGCTACATGTTCGACGCGATGGACGCCGCGGTGCTGGCCTTCATCCTGCCGGTGCTGCGCACGGCGTGGAATCTGTCGAGCGTCCAGATCGGCGTGCTCGGCAGCAGCACCTATATCGGCTTCCTGTTCGGCGCGCTGTTCGCCGGCACGCTCGGTGATCTCATCGGCCGCCGCGCGGTGATGATGTCGGCGCTGGCGTTGTATTGCGCGGCATCCATTGTCAGCGCGATGGTCGACACCTGGTCGGCCTTCTTCGTCGCCCGCATCGTCGCGGGCATGGGCACAGGCGCGGAGAGCGCGATCATCGCGCCCTATCTTGCGGAGTTCGTGGCGCGACGTTACCGCGGCAGTTTCACCGGCGCGCTCGCAGGCTTCTTCTCGTTCGGCTTCGTCGCCGCGGCCTTGCTCGGGTACTTCATCGTTCCCTCCTACGACAATGGCTGGCGCATCGTGCTTGTGATCACGGCGGTGCCTGTCGTCATGCTGCTGTGGTGGCGGCGGTCCCTGCCGGAATCGCCGCGCTGGCTCGAGAGCCGCGGCCGGGAGAAGGAAGCCGAGGCTGTGCTTGATCGCATCGAGGCCGTCTTTGCAGGCGAAGGCCGTGCGCTTCCGCCGCCGGTGGTCGAAGTCGCCCCGCCCACCGGCACTGGAGGAACACTGCTTGCCAATTTCGCGGCGCTTCTGGCGGCGCGCCAGGCGCGCATCACCATCATGACCTGGATCATGTGGCTTGCGATCACCTTCAGCTACTATTCCTTCTTCGTCTGGATCCCCGGCCTCCTGGTCCAGAACGGCATGAGCATCACCAAGAGCTTTGGCTATTCGATCGCGATCTATTGCGCCCAGATACCCGGTTATTTCAGCGCCGCGTATTTCAACGAGCGCATCGGCCGGCAGGCGACGATTGCGACCTACATGGTGCTCGGCGGCGTCAGCGCGCTCGGCCTTGCCTTCGCGCAGACGGACCAACACATCATACTGGCGGGCATTCTGCTGTCGCTGTTCATGAACGGCACCTATGCCGGCGTCTATGCCTACACCGCTGAGGTGTTCCCGACGCCGATCAGGACCACCGGTGCCGGGCTTGCGTCGGCCATCGGCCGCATCGGCGCGATCGTCTCGCCGATCCTGGTCGGCTATCTCTATCCCAATTTCGGCTTCGCCGGCGTGTTCGGCGTCACCACCACGGTTCTGTTATTGGGAGCGGTCACCGTCGTCTTGATGGGCGTGCCGACGCGCGGCCGGTCGCTTGAAGAGATCGCCGCGGGTGAAACCGCATGAGGCCGACCAAACGTCCGGCCGATCCGCTGCTCTGCGCCGTTGCGGCGGCACACGACAGGGCGGATCAGCCGGGCGCGCTCTTTGCGGTGCTGGATGAGGCCCTGAAGTCGGCGATCGGCCACAAGCTGTTCACGATCCTGACCTATGACAGCGCCACCTTCGAAGCCGCGCGGATCTATTCCAATCTGCCGGGTCCATACCCCACCGGCGGTCGCAAGCGCCTCGCGCCGGGACCGTGGACAGAAGCCGTGCTCGATTTCGGCGAGGCCTATATCGGCCGGACGCAGGACGATCTGCGGACTGTCTTCCCCGACCATGAGCTGATCGCCTTGCTTGGCTGCGCCAGCGTGCTCAACATGCCGGTGCGCTGGCGCGGCCGCACGCTCGGCTCGCTCAATCTGCTTCACGAAGCAGGCTGGTACGACGAGGACGACGTCGCCGCGTGTCTCCCGTTCGCCCAGCTCGCGCTGCCGGCGCTGCTTCCAATTGCCTGACAGAGGAAATCTCAATGCCAAGCACTCTCTTCAAGAACGCCGCGCTGCTTGATCCGCTCCAGCCCGAATTGCTGATGGGCCATGATGTGCTGGTGGAGGATACCGTGATCAAGGAGGTCTCGGACCGTCCGATCCAGGCCACCGCAGATCGAACGATCGATCTCAAGGGTAAGACGTTGATGCCCGGCCTGATCGACCTCCACGTCCATACGATTGCGATCGAACTCAACCTGGCGGCGCAGGCAAAAATGCCGAACGTCCTGGTAACGCTGCGTTCGACGCTGATTCTCAAGGGCATGCTGCGGCGAGGTTTTACGACCGTCCGCGATGCCGGCGGCGCCGGCCACGCGATGAAGCAGGCCATCGAGACCGGCCTCGCCGATGGCCCGCGGCTGTTTGTCTCGGGCCGAGCGCTCAGCCAGACCGGCGGGCATGGCGATGG
Organism: Bradyrhizobium zhengyangense; assembly: GCF_022012435.1. GTDB lineage: Bacteria > Pseudomonadota > Alphaproteobacteria > Rhizobiales > Xanthobacteraceae > Bradyrhizobium > Bradyrhizobium zhengyangense. The sequence continues at coordinate 43,181 of NZ_JAKLUA010000005.1, read as the reverse complement.
TCGGGCCCGCTCGGACTATCTGGCCAGCGATTCCGTCTGTCCGTGCTGCGTGCGGGTCGGAGCCCTGGCGCGCGTTGCCGACGGTGTTGATGGCGTGCGCAGGGCGGTGCGCGAGGAGCTGCAGATGGGCGCGGACCAGATCAAGATCATGGCGTCCGGCGGCGTGGCGTCGCCGACCGATCCGGTCGGCGCCTTCGGCTACTCCGAGGACGAGATCAGCGCCATCGTCGACGAGGCCCACGGCCGGCAGACTTATGTGCTTGCCCACGCCTATACGGCGGCGGCGATCGCGCGCGCGGTTCGCTGCGGCGTCCGCACCATCGAGCACGGCAATCTCGTGGACGGTCAGACCGCCCGCCTGATGGCCGAGAAGGGCGCCTATGTGGTGCCGACCCTGATCACCTATGAAGCGCTCGCCAATGAGGGTGCGCAGTTCGGCCTGCCGCCGGAGAGCGTCGCCAAGATCGCCGACGTCCGCGATGCCGGCCTGCGCTCGCTCGAGATCTACCGCAAGGCCGGGGTGAAGATGGGGTATGGCAGCGATCTGCTCGGCCCGTCGCAACGCCTTCAGAGCGAGGAGTTCCGCATCCGCGCGGAAATCCAGGGCGCGCGCGAGGTCATCGCCAGCGCGACCGTGATCGGGGCCGAGGTGCTCGGCATGGAGGGCAAGCTCGGCCGCATCGTGCCCGACGCGCTCGCCGATCTGCTCGTGGTCGACGGCAACCCGCTTCGAGACGTCTCATGCCTGCTCGGGCAGGGCGAGCACATTCCGCTGGTAATGAAGGCGGGAAAGGTTCAGTTCGACAGGCTGGCGGCGTAGCCGCTGGCCTCGCCGACGGCATGCCTTGATCTTGCCGCCCGGCCGGATTATGAGCGAGGCTCTCATCAAGGATATCAGCAGCCATGGATTTTACCCCGGTCGCAACGCCCATCCGCATTGCTCACGGGGAATTACATGCCTGCTTCAATCATCCTGTCACGCCTGTCGCTGTCCACACCTGACGGCCGCTCTCTTCTCTCCAACATCGATCTGACCTTCGGCGCAGAACGCGTCGGCCTCGTCGGTCGCAACGGCGTCGGCAAGACGACGCTGCTTGCGGTCATCACGGGCGAGCACGTTCCGCAGTCGGGGCGCGTCGTCGTCAACGGCACCGTCGGGCTGCTGCGGCAGGACGCCCAGCTGCGCGCCGGCGCTAAGGTCGTTGACCTCTTCGGCGCGCGCGATGCTCTGGAGCTGCTTCGCCGGGCGGAGCGCGGCGAGGCCTCGGCCGAGGATGTCGCCGAGGTCGGCTGGACTCTCGATACGAGGCTGGCATCCGCCCTTGCGCGCGTCGGCTTCGATATCGCGCCTGATACGGAACTGGACCGTCTGTCCGGCGGACAGGTCACGCGCGTTCGTCTCGCCGCGCTGCTGTTTGCCGAGCCGGACTTCCTGCTGCTGGACGAGCCTACCAATAATCTCGATCGCGACGGGCGTCGTGCCGTGATTGATCTGCTCGCCGCCTGGCGCGGCGGCGCCATCGTCGTCAGCCACGACCGGGCGCTGCTGGAGACCATGGACGCCATCGTCGAGCTGACCTCGCTTGGCGCGACACGCTATGGCGGCAATTGGAGCAGCTATCGCGCACAAAAGGCCGTCGAGCTCGCCGCCGTCAGCCACGACCTCGCACATGCCGAGAAGCATCTGTCCGAGATCGAGGGCAAGGCGCAGGAAGCAGCCGAGCGCAAGGCGCGCAAGGACAGCGGCGGCAGGAAGAAGCGCGCCAGGGGCGACATGCCACGGATCCTTGCGGGCGCACGCAAGGATCGCAGCGAGGATAGCGGCGGCAAGGCCGCAGATATTGCCGAGCGGCGTCGCGCGGAGGCGTTGGATGCGGTCGACACTGCACGCCGGCGCATCGAGATCCTTCAGCCGCTGTCTGTAAAGCTGCCATCGACTCGGCTGCCGGCGGGGCGGGAGGTGGTTTGGCTTGATCGTGTCTGCGCAGGCTATCAGCCGGAGCGGCCGGTGTTGCGCGATTTGTCGCTCACCATCGTTGGTCCGGAGCGCGTCGCGATTGTCGGGCCTAACGGCTCGGGCAAGACGACGCTGCTGAAGCTGGTTGCCGGTGAATTGCGCCCCGTCGCGGGGACCGTGCGGGTCAGGCCGGACTTCGCGCTGTTCGACCAGAAGGTCAGCCTGCTCGATCCTGCGATCTCGATTCTCGACAACTTTGGACGCCTCAATCCGAGGGCAGGTGCGAATGAATGCCATGCCGCGCTGGCTCGTTTCATGTTTCGCGCAGATGCGGCGCTGCAGCCTGTCGGCAGCCTGAGCGGCGGCCAGCTGTTTCGCGCGGCCCTCGCCTGCGTGCTGGGCGGGGCGACGCTGCCATCGCTGCTGATCCTGGACGAGCCGACCAATCACCTCGACCTCGACTCCATCGAGGCTGTCGAAGCGGGTCTGCGGGCCTATGACGGCGCGCTACTCGTCGTCAGTCACGATGAGGCGTTCCTGGAAGCCATCGGGATCAGACGCCGGCTCGATCTGGCCGATTGTTCGGGCTGATGGAACAATGATAGCGGCTCGCGGCGTTGACCGACGCGGGCGATGCAAGCACTGACAGCCAGACTGCGTGATAATTTTCAAAAACCCGACGCTCTGCCCCCAGCGCGTCGGGTGGAATGGATGAGTATCAATCCGTGATCCCAACCCGGGTGTTGTGACTCCAGTCCTACCAAAATTCTACTCCGGGAAACTACCGCAAGGGAACCGGGCGTCTGGCTTCGATCTTCGCGGCGTGGCTCTACGCGCTACCGCCGGGCTCCAGCGCTTCGCCGATCTCCAGCGGATGCGCCATGGTCTCGTGCAGTGCCTCGCGGTCGAGCTCGCCTTCGGAGATGCTGATGACGACGCAGGCGACGCCATTGCCGATGAGGTTGGTCAGCGCGCGGCACTCGCTCATGAACTTGTCGATGCCGACCAGGATCGCGATCGACTGGATCGGAATGTCAGGCACGATCGACAGTGTCGCTGCCAGCGTGATGAAGCCGGCGCCTGTGACACCGGATGCGCCCTTCGAGGTGATCATCGCGATACCGAGAATGCCGAGCTCCTGCCAGATCGTCAGATGCGTGTTGGTCGCCTGCGCCAGGAACAGCGTTGCCAGCGTCATGTAGATGTTAGTGCCGTCGAGGTTGAAGCTGTAGCCGGTCGGGATCACGAGGCCGACCACCGAACGCGAGGCGCCGAGATGCTCCATCTTCTGGATCATCTGCGGCAGCACCGTTTCCGACGACGAGGTGCCGAGCACGATCAGCAGCTCGTCCTTGATATAGGCGATGAAGCGAATGATGGAGAAGCCGGCAAGCCGGGCGATTGTGCCGAGCACGATCAGCACGAACAGGATGCTGGTGAGATAGAATGTGCCGATCAGAGCGGCGAGGTTGAGCAGCGAGCCGAGGCCATAGGCGCCGACGGTGAACGCCATCGCACCGAACGCGCCGATCGGCGCCACGCGCACGATGATGCGGATGATGCCGAAGAACATCTTCGCGGCCTTGTCGATCGCCTCCGCGATCGGCTCGCCCGATTTGCCGAGGAAGGCGATGGCGAAGCCGGAGAGGATCGAGACCAGCAGCACCTGCAAGAGGTCACCGCGCGCGATCGCGCCCACATAGCTGTCGGGAATGATCGCCATCAGATGGGCGACGATGCCGTCTTCATGCGCCTTGGACACATAGGTCGCGACCGATTTCGGATCGATGGTGGCGGGATCGATGTTGAAGCCGTGCCCGGGCTGGAGAACCTCGCCCACCAGAAGACCAATGGCGAGCGCGACGGTCGAGACCGTCTCGAAATAGATCAGCGATTTCAGTCCGACGCGGCCGACGCGCTTGAGGTCGCCCATCGAGGAAATGCCGTGCACCACGGTGCAGAAGATGACAGGCGCGATCATCATCTTGATCAGCGCGATGAAGGCATCGCCGAGCGGCTTCAGGGCTTTGCCGAGGTCCGGATAAAAATAGCCGATGAGCACCCCGAGCACGATCGCGATCAGCACCTGGACATAGAGGATCTTGTACCAGGGCTGGTGCCGGCGGTGGACGGCTGGCTGGATCGCGATCTGCGTCATAAAGTTCAATCCCGGAACACATTGATCTTGCATGATTTACATCATGTGATGATCGCATCATAAGCAACAATCACATTTTTGTCGGATCGCACGAACATCAATCGCTGCACCGCAATGGGGGGAGCATGTCGAACGCAAGGGGCGCGGACGAGCCATCGCAAGGCTATTTTCCGCGCTGGAAGCTGAAGACGTCGGGCGTGATCATGCCGGAGGAGCGGCTGCCATGGGGGCAGACCATCGTCTCGGGTCTGCAGCATTGCGTCGCCATGTCGGGCTCGACGATCATCGCGCCGCTGCTGATGGGATTTGATCCCAATGTTGCGGTGTTGTTCTCCGGCATCGGCACGCTGATCTTCTTCGTCATCGTCGCGGGGCGTGTGCCGAGCTATCTCGGCTCGAGCTTCGCGTTCATCGCCGTCGTCCTCGCCGCCACCGGCTACGCCGGGCACGGACCGAATCCGAACATCTCGGTCGCGCTCGGCGGTATCGTCGGCGCCGGGGTGCTTTACGGCGTGATCGCACTGATCGTGATGTGGTCGGGCATCAGTTGGGTCGAGCGTCTGATGCCGCCGGCCGTCACCGGCGCCGTGGTCGCCGCGATCGGCCTCAACCTTGCGCCCGTGGCGGTCAAGGCGGTGAGCGCGAACGCGTTCGAGACCTGGATCGGGCTTGCGCTGATCTGATGATCGGCGTGGTCGCGGTGGTCGCGCCTGGCCTGTGGCGCCGCCTGCCGATCATCCTGGGGACGATCGGTGGATATCTGTTGTACCTGCTGTTCGCGAACGGCCTTGGTTTCGGCAAGCCGATCGACTTCGCGCAGCTCTCGGCTGCGCCGTGGGTCGGCCTGTCGAACTTCACCACGCCGACCTTCCAGGCCGATGCCATCTTTCTGATCGCGCCGGTTGCGGTCATCCTCGTCGCCGAGAATCTCGGGCACATCAAGGCCGTTGGGGCCATGACGGGCCGGAGCCTCGATGCCTATCTCGGCCGCGCTTTGCTTGCCAACAGCCTCGCGACGATCCTGGCGGCCTGTGGCGGCGGCACCGGCGTGACCACCTATGCCGAGAACATCGGCGTCATGGCGGCGACGAAGGTCTATTCGACCCTGCTGTTTGCTTTCGCGAATTTGATCACCGTCGCCGTGGCGCTGACCGCAGGGGCCGGCGATCTCACGCTCAAATTCGGCGCTTTCACGATCGGAGGAATCGGCACCGCGACCTTCGGCGCGATAATCCTGTATCAGATCCTCACCTCACCGATCGCGCGCCACGCGGAATGAATCCCAGCGATGCGCCAACAGGGTGGAACAAAATCCCGGTTCCATCCATGATGAGGCATCCCGGAGAATACTCATGCCACAAACCGATCTCTCGCCCGCCTTTCCTTCACGCCTCAACGGCCGCTATGCGCTGGTGACCGGCGCCTCCCAGGGCATCGGCCGCGCCGTTGCCGTTAGGCTCGCCCAGGAAGGCGCGACCGTCGCCATCAATTATTTTGATCATCTCGGGAGGGCTGAGGAGACGCTTGCGCTGGCCACGACTGGATCGAGCGATCGCGGCCACGGCAAGCTCGACCATGTCATCGTCAAGGCCGACGTCAGCAATCAGCAGGAGGTCGCTGCGATGTTCGAGACGATCCTGGCGCGCTGGAAGCGTCTCGACTGTCTCGTCAACAATGCCGGCTTTCAACAGGAATCGCCGAGCGAGGCGCTCGACATCGAAGCCTATCGCCGCATCATCGACGTCAATCTCAACGGCGCCGTGCTCTGCGCGCAGAAGGCGCTGGCGCATTTCGTCGCCCGCGGCGGAGGAGGCAGCATCATCAACTGCTCGAGCGTCCACCAGATCATTCCGAAGCCCGGCTATCTCGCTTATTCGATCAGCAAGGGCGGCATGGCCAATCTGACCCGTACGCTGGCGCTGGAGTTTGCCGGCCGCGGCATTCGCGTCAATGCGGTCGGCCCCGGCGCAATCGACACGCCGATCAACGAGGCCTGGACAGGCGACGCCGAAAAGCGCGACGCCGTCGTCAGCCACATTCCGCTCGGGCGTGTCGGCACGCCGGAAGAGATGGCCGCGGTCTTCGCTTTCCTGGCCTCGGATGACGCTAGCTACATCACCGGGCAGACCATCTACGCCTGCGGCGGGCTGACGCTGTTTCCAGAATTCAGGGAGAACTGGTCGAGCTGAAGTTGGCTTGACGGATGAAACCCCTGCACCTGTCACGCCCGTGCTGGCAGCTTCAGAAATCTCCTGCGAGCAGGTCGTAGGAGCCCCGGCTGCCGCGGACATACTTCCTGGCCGCGGTGGCACATATCAAGTCGCGATTGGCATCGAACGCGTCCAGAAATCCTGATTCGCTGGAATGGGCGCTCGGTTGAATCCGCTTTAGCGCCCCTTCGTCGATGAAGAACGAGGCCTCGATGGCGCTGTCGTGTCCCCAGAACCGCACGGCATGCCGAGTCCGGTCATATGAGCGGCTATAATTCGGAAAGTCGATCATGATAAGGGCCGATCAAGTTGCGGGATTTGATGCCCGGGGACAAGGGAAGCCCAGCTGCCATACTCTTGGGTGAGAACCTGGCGCGCGATACAACGCGGTTGGAGGTCCATAGTTGCGTAAAGCTCTTGCCGGATCTCGTAATTCGGCGAACGATCACTATATGCCATTTATCACCGCGCGCCCCTCGGCTGTTATCGGTGACTGAGAGCATCGCGCTCCCGCCGAAATCAACAGGCGGTCAATATGTCGGATTCTCCGGGATTTAGCTTTCGTGAGTGGCTCGTGCCTCCAGTCTTGCTGCCGATCTTCTTCGTGTTGCTGATCGCCGCTTCGATGCTCATACAATGGTAGCCGGGCCAGGCGCGCCGTCGCCACTTTCGTGACGGTACCGTCCATTGATCAGGTCCGGCAGCAACCGAGTGATATAGTCGCCAATGCTCGAGATCGACCTCCGAACGGGCCAGCACCCCGGCGGCAAAGAATCATACGAGGACGCTCTGGCGGCAGAGAATGTGAGCCTGCGCCTTCTCCTGGCCCAGGCGGAGATCAATGCGAATGGGCTGCTTGCCAGGGCGGGGATCGACGCCAAAGAGCGGGAGGCCTCCGACAAGCTGCAAAAGTTGATCCTTGAAGAGCTACACCATCGCGTCAAGAACACACTAGCGACCGTTTCCGCTATCGTCTCGCAGAGCCTGCGCAACGTGCAGGGCGTGGATCACGCGCAGCAGGCGATCGAGGGCCGGTTATTGGCGCTTGGCCGGGCGCACGATCTGCTTTTGCAGACAAGATGGTCAAACGCCGATCTCGGCGCGGTTGTCCGCAACGCGATCGAAGCTTTCGACGATCGCAATGAGTCAAGGTTTTCGATCTCGGGACCCGATATCCAGATCAATTCGGGCGCTGTCATCGCCGTCGCGATGACGCTCAACGAGCTCTGCACGAATGCCACGAAATATGGCGCCTTTTCGTTGCCAAAGGGGCGCGTGGATATCGGCTGGACGATCGATCGGCAGACGCAGCGTTTGCGCCTGAGCTGGACCGAGAAAGATGGTCCATCGATCAGGTCGCTCCCAAAGCGCAGCTTTGGAACGAGATTGATCGAAACCCTTGGCCGCCAGCTTCACGGCAACGTGGGATTGACCTATGCGGAGAGCGGCTTCGTATACACCTTCGACGCTCCGCTGGCCTCTCTGAATGTTCCGACGCCGACATAGCCGGCCAGCGGCATGGGGACGACACGCAAGACTTTCATCGAATGGAGCCGCCATGTTCAAATTCTTACAGTATCGCGCCAGAGCGGCCGAGTATGGCGAGCTTGCCAGAAATTCTTCCGGCCGGGACGATACCCGCAAATTTGAGAAACTGCGGGACAGTCTTGCGTCGCGCGCGGACAACGAGCGGGTCCTCGCGGATCAATATGCGGATGCAGTCAACGCCGGAGGGACGGAGCGACCGCGCGGTGCAGCCCTCGCGGCGGAGGAGGAGCGCGTTTTGCGGTGTCTCGGCGCGGCAGTTATCATGCAATGGAATTCTCTGCCGACGCCCCTTCAACGGGAAATATTCGACACTGCCGGATCGGTCGGAACACTGTTGGATACAGCGGCGCTCCGCGGGCAGATCGCCCGGTTTCTTCACAAGCACAGGCACGACGCTGATCGCGGCAAGATCTGACCGGTAACGTGTTCGCGGCCGGGCGAGAAGGGCGCGGACGCGCGGTGATCTGGAAAAAGCGCGCGCCGTCGACTACATCTGCACCCATGGCAAATGCTCCGCTGGCAAACCACCCGCTCCAGGATTTCGTCGATCGGCACGACAAACTGTTCGTGCTGACCGGCGCCGGCTGCAGCACCAATTCGGGCATCCCTGATTATCGCGACAGCCATGGCAACTGGAAGCGGACCCAGCCGGTCAATTTCCAGGCCTTCATGTTGGAAGAGCGGACGCGCCAGCGTTACTGGGCGCGCAGCCTGATTGGCTGGCGGCGGTTCGGGCAGGCGAGGCCGAACGATGCGCATCATGCGCTGGCGCGGCTCGAGGCGAGCGGACGCTGCGAGATGCTGCTGACCCAGAATGTCGACAGACTGCATCAATCGGCGGGCCACCGGCAGGTGATCGATTTGCACGGGCGGCTCGATCTGGTCCGCTGCATGGGCTGCGGGGCCAAGACGCCGCGTAATCAATTCCAGGATGCGCTTGGCCGCGCTAACGCGGAATGGCTGACGCTCGATGCTGCTGATGCGCCCGACGGCGACGCCGACCTGGAGTACGCGGATTTTTCGTCATTCAAGGTGCCAGCTTGTGAGGCCTGCGGCGGCCTCCTCAAGCCCGACGTCGTGTTCTTCGGCGAGAACGTCCCCCGCGACGTGGTCGCGACGGCGCAGGATCATCTGGCGCAGGCCGACGCCATGCTGATCGTGGGCTCGTCACTGATGGTCTATTCCGGTTTCCGCTTCGTGAAGGCTGCCGCAGAGCGGCAGATCCCGATCGCCGCCGTCAATCTCGGCCGCACCCGCGCCGATGATCTGCTGACGCTGAAGGTCGAGGAGCGCTGTGAAGCGGCGCTGGCATTCCTGCTCTGATCCGGGAGCTCCGCGAGCACTCTGCTCTCGCATAGGTGCCACGCAAACCGGCCCTACCGGCTTCACCAATTGGGCCGTCGCTGGTATGGAAATTGCTGCGGTTTCGATCCCGATTTGACGATCAGCACGGAGAGATTTGGAATGTTTGAGGGAGCCGAAGTGCGGCTTGCCGTGGATATTGGCGGCACGTTCACCGACATCGTGCTTGATGTGGGCGAGGTGCGCAAAACCCGCAAGGTGCTGACGACGCCGCAACGGCCCGAACAGGCGGTGCTGGACGGGATGCGTCTGATTCTGATCGACGCACGTGCGCATATCAGCGACATCGACGTCTTCATTCACGGCACGACGCTGGCCACCAACGCCATCATCGAGCGGCGTGGCGCCAAGACGGCCCTGATCGCGACCGAAGGCTTTCGCGACGTGCTCGATATCGGCACCGAGAGCCGGTACGACCAGTATGACCTCACCATCGACAAGCCGAAGCCGCTGGCGCCGCGCAGCCTTCGCTTTACCGTGCCCGAGCGCATCGACGCCCATGGCGCCGTCCGTCTCCCGCTGGACGAGGCGGCAGTGCGCGCACTCGCGCCGAAATTGCGCGAATTGAAGGTCGAGAGCGTTGCCGTCGCCTTCCTGCACTCCTATGCCAACCCCGACCATGAGCGCCGCGCAGCTGCGATCCTAGCTGAGGAGATGCCGGGCATTTCGGTGACGGTGTCGTCCGCCGTGTGCCCGGAGATCCGCGAATATGAGCGAACGTCAACCGCTGTTGCGAACGCCTATGTGCAGCCGCTGATCGACGGCTATCTCGCCCGCATGGCCGATGCTTTGCAGGTCGAGCAATTCCGCGGCGCCATCTATCTCGTCACGTCAGGCGGCGGCGTCACCTCGATCGAGACGGCGCGACGCTTTCCGGTGCGGCTGGTCGAATCCGGTCCTGCCGGCGGCGCGATCTTCGCGGCGCAGATCGCAGCAAGGCTCGGCGAGAGCAAGGTGCTGTCGTTCGATATGGGCGGCACCACGGCAAAGATCTGCCTGATCGAGAAATACCAACCCGAGACTTCGCGCGTGTTCGAGGTCGACCGCGCTGCGCGCTTCCTGAAAGGCTCGGGCCTGCCGGTGCGCATTCCCGTGATCGAGATGGTCGAGATCGGCGCCGGTGGCGGTTCGATCGCGCATGTCGATGCGATGAAGCGCGTCACTGTCGGCCCGGAGAGTGCGTCTTCCGAGCCGGGTCCCGCTTGCTACGGGCGTGGTGGCCAACGCCCTGCGGTGACGGATGCGGACGTTGCGCTCGGCATGATCGATCCCGACGCCTTTGCGGGCGGCACGATCAAGCTGGACCCGGAGCTTTCGAAGCAAGCGCTGCTGCAACACGTCGGCGCGCCGCTCGGCCTGTCGGCGGAAACCGCGGCTTATGCCGTGCACGAGGTGGTCTGCGAGAACATGGCCAGCGCGGCGCGTGTGCATGCGGTCGAGCGCGGCGAGATCGTCGGCCAGCACACGCTGATTGCCTTCGGCGGCGCTGCCCCGCTACATGCCGCGCGCGTTGCCGAGAAGATCGGTGTCTCCCGCGTGATCGTGCCGTCGAATGCCGGTGTCGGTTCTGCCGTTGGATTCCTCGCGGCGCCCATCGCCTATGAACTGGTGCGCAGCCGTCACGTTCGGCTCGATGATTTCGACACCAAGGCCGTCTCCGATCTCTTGCAGGAGATGGTGACCGAAGCGCGCGCATTGGTCGAGCCCGGTGCGGCCGGTGCGCCGGTGCGCGAGCGCCGCTCCGCCTTCATGCGTTACGTCGGCCAGGGCCACGAGATCACCGTTGAGCTGCCGAACCGGCCGCTGACGACGGCTGATCTCGCGGGACTCCGCCAGAAGTTCGAGGCGGATTATTCCGCGATGTTCGAGCGCCCGATCCCGGGCGCGGCGATCGAGGTGTTGAGCTGGTCGGTGCTTGCGACGACGGAGGCGCGCAATCTGCCTACGGTTGCCGCCGTCGCGCGCAAGCCCGCGGGCAAAGCGTCGGGCAGCCGAAAGTTCTTCGACGGCCGTGCGGGCGAGGTGATCGAGATCCCGCTCTATCGCCGCGAGGACATGGCGCCGGGCGCGACCATTGCCGGCCCCGCCGTGATCGCGGAAGACGAGACCTCGACTTTCGTCTCCACCAGTTTTGACGCCCATATCGACGGTGCCGGCAGCATCGTCATGGAACGGAAGGCGGCCTGATCATGAGCAAGGCAAACGGCGCGAGCCTGATCGACCTCCAGATCATGTGGCACCGGCTGATCGCCGTGGTCGAAGAGCAGGCGCAGGTGCTGCTGCGCACCGCCTTCAGCCCGATCGTGCGCGAATGCGGCGATCTCTCGGCCGGCGTGTTCGATTTGAGGGGACGGATGCTGGCGCAGGCGGTGACCGGCACGCCCGGCCATGTCAACTCGATGGCGGAATCGGTCAAGCACTTCATCGCGCATTTTCCGCTCGAGACGATGAAGCAGGGCGACGCCTATATCACCAACGATCCCTGGATGGGCACCGGCCATCTCAACGACTTCGTCGTGACCACGCCGTGCTTCAAGGACGGCAAGATCGTCGCGCTGTTCTCCTGCACAAGTCATCTGATGGACATCGGTGGCATCGGCTTCGGCCCCGATGCCACCGACGTGTTCATGGAGGGGCTCTACATCCCCATGCTGAAGCTGATCGACCAGGGCGTCGTCAACGAGACGCTGATGGCGATGATCCGCACCAACACGCGGTTGCCTGTTGATACCGAAGGCGACACCTATTCGCTCGCCGGCTGCAACGATGTCGGCTGTGAACGCCTGGTCGAGATGATGACCGAGTTCGGCATCGACGCACTCGACGAGCTCGGCGACTACATCTGCGACCGCTCGCGTGAGGCCGTGCTCGCAGAGATCGCCAAGCTGCCGAAGGGCAGCTGGCGCAACACCATGGTCGTCGACGGCTACGACGCGCCCGTCACGCTGGCGGCGACGCTGACGATCTCGGATACGGGCATTCACGTCGATTTCGACGACACGTCGGCGGCGTCAAAATTCGGCATCAACGTGCCCTTGTCCTACACCACGGCCTATACTGTGTTCGGTCTTGGCTGCGTCGTCGCCTCGCAGATTCCGAACAATGCCGGCTCGCTCTCGCCGTTGACGGTGTCGGCGCCCGCGGGGGCAATTCTCAACGCGCCGAAACCGGCGCCGGTCGCCTCGCGCCACATCATCGGCCAGATGCTGCCCGATGTCGTGTTCGGCTGCCTGCGCCAGATCATTCCCGAGCGCGTGCCCGCCGAAGGCACCTCGTGCCTTTGGAATCTGAACGTGCGCGGCCAGACCCGTTCCGGCGTCGGCGGCAATTACGGGTTCTCGATGGCGGTGACGTCGAACGGCGGCACGGGCGCGCGCTTTGCGAAGGACGGGCTGTCGGCGACTGCCTATCCCAGCGGCGTGCGCGGCACGCCGGTCGAGATCGCGGAGACACAGACCCCGCTGATCTTCTGGCGCAAGGAGCTGCGTCCTGACTCCGGCGGGGCAGGGCGCACCCGCGGCGGCCTCGGCCAGATCATTGAAGTCGGCAGCGGCGTCGACGCGTCCTTCGACATTCTCGCAGCGTTCGACCGCATCGATCATCCGCCGCGCGGCCGCGATGGCGGCAAGAACGGCGAGGCTGGCTATGTCGGCCTGAAGTCCGGCAAGAAGCTGCGTGGCAAGGGCTTTCAGCAGGTGCCGCCGGACGACCGGCTCGTGGTGCACACGCCCGGCGGCGCCGGCATCGGCGCGCCCGCAATGCGCGATCGCGCAGCGGTCAAGGATGATGTCGAGAGCGGTCTCGTGTCGTCAGCCAATGCGGCCGCAGTGTACGGCTTCGCGGAATGAGCCACTGAAGCAATCCGTCCCGGCCTCACCGGCCGGGACGATGTCTTGATGAGCTGAAATTACGCCGCCGCCTTCCTCCGCGCCTGCTCAGCCTTGTACAGCTCGAACTCCTCCGCGATCGCCTTTGCGAACGATGGACGCTGGCGCAGGCGCTCGTAATACGCCTTCAGGTTCGGCCATTTCGAAAGCTCGATCGGCGGCGTCGCCATGGTCCAGTTGATGACCGTGACGAGATAGGCGTCCGCCACGCTGAAATGGTCGAGCAAGTAGTCCCGACCCTTCAGGTAGTTGTCGACATAGTCGAGCCGCGACAGGTTCTTCTCCAGCGCGTAGGCCTTGGTCTCCTGCGGCGCCTTGCGGTCGAGCACGGGGATGAACAGGCCCTTGTGCAGCTCGGTGCCGATGAAGCAGAGCCATTGATGCAGCCGCGTGCGCTCGATGCCTTGCGTGGCGCCGAGCCCGGCTTGCGGAAAACGGTCCGCGACATATTGCAGGATCGCTGCGTTCTCCGTCAGTACCACGCCTTCGTCGGTGCGCAGCGTCGGCACCAGACCGATCGGGTTCACAGCGCGGAAGTCGGAGCCGTCATTCAGCACAGTCTTGGTGGGGGAATCGACTTCGAGAAAGTTCGCGTCAGCGCCGGCTTCATAGAGTGCAACGCGCGTCGCCATCGAGCAGGCGAGCGGCGAGAAAAAAAGATCCATCATGGGCCTCCTTGGGCAAGTCCTCTTGTGAGTGTCGCTCAACCTGGCCAGATTGATTTTTGTACCATCTTGCATAATATGGGGCAGGTCAAGGATTAATTTGCGAAATGGTACAAAAATCGAAGCCGCCAACTGCTGCCAACAAGCCCGAACGCCGCGACGGGCCGAAACGACGCGGCCGGCCGCGTGCCTATGAGCCCGAAATCGCCCTCGGCAGGGCGCTCGATCTGTTTCGCAAGCAGGGCTTTGCCGCGACCTCGCTCGACGATCTCAGCGAAGCCACCGGCATGAACCGGCCGAGCCTTTACGGCGCCTTCGGCGACAAGCGCGAGCTCTACATCAAGAGCTACCAGCGTTACCGCGAGGACGCCCGTGCATCGATGGTCGAGATCTTTCGCGAGGAGATGCCGGTGCGCGAGCGGCTGACGCGCATCTACGCCGCCGCGCTCGATATCTATCTCTCCGGAGAGACCGGCCCGCGCGGCTGCTTCACGGTGGTGACGGCAGCTTCCGAAGCGGTCAGCGATCCCGAGATCCGCGCCATGGTGGTCGAGGGACTCACCGAGCTCGACAAGGCGTTCGCCAATTGTTTCCGCCGTGCCAAGGAAAAGGGCGAACTGCCCGCGAACGCCGATCCCGCCGCACTGGCGCAACTCGCCTCCGCCACCGTCCACACCATCGCCATCCGCTCCCGCGCGCGCGTACCGCGCAAGGAACTGGAAGCGATCGTCAAGGGCGCGATCGACGTGATGGTGGGGTCTAAGGGGTAGGCTGACTACGCTGCGCGAATCTGCGCGAGGAAGCGATCTACCTCATCGCGCAAGCGTTGCGACTGTTTCGACAGCTCGATCGCCGAGACCAGCACCTCTTCCGCGGCCGTGCCGGTCGCGGCGATGCCGTCGGTAACGCCGGCGATGTTCTGCGAGACCTCGCCGGTACGGGCGGCAGCCTGCTGAACGTTTTGCGCGATCTCCTGCGTCGCGGTGCCCTGCTGGCCGACGGCTGCTGCGATCGCGGCGGAGATTTCATCGACTTGCTGAATTGTGGCGCAGATCGACTGGATGCCTTCGACCGCTCCTGATGTCTCGCCCTGGACGGCTGTCACCTGCGCGCCGATCTCCTCCGTCGCCTTCGCGGTCTGGGTCGCGAGCGCCTTGACCTCGGAGGCGACCACCGCAAAGCCGCGGCCGGCTTCGCCCGCGCGCGCCGCCTCGATCGTCGCATTCAGCGCCAAGAGATTGGTCTGCCCGGCGATGCCATTGATGAATGAGACGACATCGCCGATTTTCTGCGCGGCATCTGCGAGGCTCTGGACGCGCGCATTCGACGCCTGTCCGTCGCTCGCGGCCTTGCCCACCACCTCGGTCGCATGCGCAAGCCGCCGGCTGATCTCGGTCATCGACGAGGACAATTCTTCCGCGGCGGCCGCAACCGTCTGCACGTTCTCCGAGGCGAGCGCCGAAGCCGACGACACCGCGCGGGTCTGATTGCGCGACTGGTCGACGATGGCAGACATCGAGCGCGCGGTGTGTTCCATCTCGACGGCGGCCGAGGAGACGGTGGTGACGACGTCGCGGATGCTGGCCTCGAAATTGTCGGCGAGCGCGGCGAAGGCGCGCCGTTTCTCCGCCTCGGATTGTGCTTTGGCCTCGAGCTGACCGGCCTGGAGCTTGCTGAAGTTGACGGCATTGTCGCGGAACACTGCGACCGCCTTCACCATCGCGCCGACCTCATCACTCGCCTTGCTCTCGGGGATGGCGACGTCGAGATGGCCATCGGCGAGCTCGCGCATCACTGATGTGATCGACAGAATCGGGCGCGAGATCCCGCGGGCGATGAGGTAGCCGACGATGGCGGCGAGGATCAGACCGAGGGCGGCAATGCCCAGCGAAAGCCACCAGGCGCGGTCGGCGGAAGCCACGTAATCGGCGTTGTCCATCACCAGCTCGACGGCGCCGAGCGGTTTTCCGGAGAAGTCCTTGATCGGTCCGAGCAGCGCAGCGACCGGCCTGGTGTCGAGCTTCGACTGCCGTACCGTAAAATCGCCACCGGCGGCGCGGCCGTAATCGGCGGCATCGAAGAAGCTCTGCCCCTTCAGCGTGCCGGCAAACAGCTTGAAGCCCGCGCCGTCGGCGAGATGGAAGGCGATGTCGACATGGCGGTTGGCCTTGAAATCGTCGAGGAAGGACTGGCCGAAGGTCAGGCCGAATTCCACTGAGCCGAGATGCTTGCCCGCTTGCGCGATTGGCACCACGCCGCGGATGCCGAGCCCGGCGACCCCGCCTTCGAGTCCGACGATGACCTTGCGCTCCTGATTGGCGTCGACGACGGTCTTGCGGAAGCTCGAGAGGTCGTCGCCGAACTTCGCCGGCTGGTGCACCCGCAGGAAGGAGGTCGCGGGCGGCGTATGGAACTGGAACTGCTCGACGCCGTACTCCGACTTGGTCGCCGCGAACACCGGCCCGAACAGACGCATCAGGGCGTCGCGATCCTGCTTGGCCATCGCTTCCTGCGTCGCCGGCATCGCGGCCACGACCGTGCTCATGGCGGCGGCGCGGTGGGACTCCTCGGCGATGCGCGACAGCAGCGCATCATAATGGCTGCGCAACTCGCGCTGGTCGGCGCGGTCGATGATGCCCGCGATGATCCACATGGCGCCGAGCACGGCAATCAGCGCGGTCGCCGCCGCCGTCACGGCCAGCGCCACCGTGATCCGCATCCTGAGGCCGAGGCTCATTCGCATGTCCGACTCGTTTGTTGCGCGTTCATTAACGACGCTTATCAACTTCTCGCTAAAAGAGGGTGAACGGGATACCGGCGGAGTGGGGTGCGGGGTGGGCTGCCTGTGGCCTCAATACCCCCGCATCCGATCCACCACATTCTCCAGCGCCTCACCGGCCTCAAACCTTTCGATCTGCTCGGCGACGTAGGCCGAGATCGCGTCCGCGTCGGTGTCGGCGGCGTTGTGCGGGGTCAGCACCACCTTGGGATGGGTCCAGAACCGGCTGTCCGCGGGCTGCGGTTCCTGCACGAAAACGTCGAGCGAGGCGGCGCCCAGCGTGCCGTCGTCGAGGCAGGCCAGGATGTCGGCCTCGTTCTGAAGACCGCCTCGGCCGGCATTGATCAGCACGGGCGCGCCGAGCGGGCTTGTGCGGTTGAGCTTGGTGAAGACCTCGCGGTTGAGAATGCCGTGCGTGTCCGGCGTCAGCGGCAGCAGCGACACCAGGATGTCGGTCTTGCGCAGGAACGCGTCCATCCCGGCGGTGCCGTGGAAGCACTCGATGCCCGCGATGCTGCGCGGGCTGCGGCTCCAGCCGGCGACGCGGAAGCCAAGCCGCCGCAGCACGTCGGCTGCATCGGCGCCGAGCGTGCCCAGGCCCATGACGCCGACCGTCACCGCGCTCGCCGGCCACTGATATTTCGGCTCCCAGTGTTTGTCGCGCTGACACTGGCGCAGGTACAGTTCCTGGCGATGGTGCATCAACACGTGCAACACGACATATTCGGTCATGCGGTTGGTGAGGTCAGGCACCGCGACGCGCACCAGCGGCACGTCGGGCAGGCTGTTGTCGGCCATCAACGCATCGACGCCGGCGCCGAGATTGAAGATCGCCCGCAGATTGGGAAAGGAGCCGAGGTCGCCCGGCACCGGCTTCCACACCGCGGCGTAATGCACCTCGGCGGGATCGAGGGAGGCATCCGGCAGCAGCACCACGCGGCGGCCGTCGCAGACCGCATCGAACCGGGCCTTCCAGCGCTCCGGCAGCCAATTCTGCTGCGTGCTGTTGATCAGGACGGCCAGTGTGCCCTTGGTCATTCGAAGTGCCTCATAAGGTTCCGCTTTTGCAGGTCCTCCTTGGCACGATCCGACGGATTTTTCTCGCAATTTTTTTCCGCAGCCCTGTCGGGGCGAGGCATAGTGGATCGTCTTCAAATCAAGCGTTCCCGGAAGGTACTGCCCATGCTTTATGCGATCCTTTGCTATCATGACGAAGACTTCGTCGGCTCCTGGAGCAAGGACCAGGACGAAGCCGTGATGAAAAAGCTCGCCGTGGTGCAGGACAAGCTCACGAGCCAAGGCCGGCTCGGCCCGGTGGCGCGGCTGCTGCCGACCACCGCTGCGGCGACCTTGCGCAAGGAAGACCCGCCGCTGGTGCTCGACGGCCCCTATGCCGAGACCAAGGAGCAGCTGCTCGGGTTCTATATCGTCGACTGCAAGAATCTCGACGATGCGCTCGACGTCGCGCGCGACCTCGGCGCTGCCAATCCCGGCGGCGCCTATGAGGTGCGTCCCGTCGGCGTGTTCAGGCCGGGAGGAATTTCGGCGTGAGCGAGGCCGACACTGGCTGGATCGAGACCGCGCTGACCTCGGCGCGACCTCAGGCGGTCGGCGCGCTGCTGCGCTATTTCCGCGATCTCGATACGGCCGAAGAAGCCTTCCAGAACGCGTCCTTGCGCGCGCTCAAGAACTGGCGGGAGAATGGGCCGCCGCGCGATCCCGCGGCCTGGCTGATCATGGTCGGCCGCAACGTCGCCATCGACGAGGTTCGCCGCACACGCAAGCAGCAGCCGCTGCCGGAGGACGACCAGGCGATCTCCGATCTCGACGATGCCGAAGGCGCGCTCGCCGAGCGTCTCGACGGCTCGCATTATCGCGACGACATCTTGCGGCTGATGTTCATCTGCTGCCATCCGCAACTGCCGGCGACGCAGCAGATCGCGCTGGCGCTGCGTATCGTCTCCGGTCTCACCGTGAAGCAGATCGCGCGCGCCTTTCTGGTTTCGGAAGCCGCGATGGAGCAGCGCATCACCCGGGCCAAGGCCAAGGTCGCGGAAGCCGGGACGCCGTTCGAGACGCCCGGCGCCGTCGAGCGCTCGGAGCGGCTCGCTGGCGTCGCCGCGATGATCTATTTGATCTTCAACGAGGGCTATTCGGCGAGTGGCGATACCGCAGAGATCCGCAAGCCGCTGTGCGAGGAGGCGATCCGCCTGGGGCGACTGTTGTTGCGCCTGTTCCCGAGCGAACCGGAGATCATGGGGCTGACGGCGCTGATCCTGTTGCAGCATGCCCGCAGTGCCGCGCGCTTTGCCGAAGACGGATCGCTGATCCTGCTGGAGGACCAGAACCGCGCCCTGTGGAACGGCACCATGATCGCTGAAGGCCTCGCCTTGATCGACAAGGCAATGCGGCACCGCCGCAGCGGGCCCTACCAGATCCAGGCTGCGATCGCCGCGCTGCATGCGCGCGCGGCGACGCCTGACGAGACCGACTGGGCCCAGATCGACCTGCTCTATGGTGCGCTCGAAGTCGTGCAGCCTTCGCCGGTGGTGACGCTCAACCGGGCGGTCGCGGTGGCCAAGGTGCGCGGGCCCCAGGCCGCGCTCGATCTGATCGAGCCGCTGGCGCCGAAGCTTGCCAATTACTTCCATTTTTACGGCGTGCGCGGCGCCTTTTTGATGCAGCTCGGCCGCAGCGACGAAGCGCGCGTTGCCTTCGACCGCGCCATCGCGCTCGCCAACACCTCCGCTGAAGCCGCCCACATCCGCATGCACATCGATCGCCTGATCCGGGATAGCCAGCCGAAGGACAGCGGCGCCAAGCAGGGCGTGAAGGCGAAATGACGGCGTAGCCGTTGTTCCGGGGCGGTCCGCAGGACCGAGCCCGGAATCTCGAGATTTCGGGTTCACCCTTCCGGTGCCTCGGAATGACGGGCAAGAAAATCTCTTCCAGATTGTCGGTCCGCGCGGCTCTCCTTCGTCTTAATCCCGTATCAAGGGAGCCATTCATGCTGAAAGCTGTTGCCATCATCGCCATCGTGGTCGCCGTCGGGATCGCGGGCATCGTCGTCTTCGCCCTCACAAAGCCCGACACGTTCCGTGTTGAACGTTCGCTCGCGTTGAAGGCGCCGGCCGATGCGATCTATCCGATGGTCGCCGATTTCCACTTCTGGACCAGTTGGTCCCCCTATGAAAACCGGGACCCCGCGATGAAGCGCACCTACGGTGGAACCGAGTCAGGGAAGGGCGCGACCTATGCCTGGGACGGCAACAACAATGTCGGCGCCGGCCACATGGAGATCCTCGAGGCGAACACGCCGTCGAAGCTCCGCATCAAGCTCGATTTCGAGCGTCCCTTTGAGGGGCACAATACCGCCGAGTTCACTTTTGTGCCGCAAGGCGATGCTACGCTGGTCACATGGGCGATGTACGGTCCAGCGCCCTTCATGTCCAAGATGATGCAGGTCTTCGTCAACATGGACACCATGATCGGCAAGGACTTTGAGGTCGGCCTCGCCAGCCTGAAGAAGCTCACCGAGAAATAACGCCAACTGCCGCCCAAGGACTGGCAGGAAACGGTCAGCGAAACGAAGAGGAGAGAAGCGATGCTCAGTACCTATCTGTTCTATCAGGACACCTGCGAAGCGGCGTTCAACTATTACGCCAAGGTTCTCGGCGGCAAGATCGACGCCTTGATGCGCCTCTCGGACGCGCCGCCATCGGACATGCCTCCTGGACCGCCCGGCCGGGAGAAGACGATCATGCATGCGCGGATGACGTTGCCCGGCGGTGGCGTGCTGATGGCCTCCGACACGCCGGCTGAGCATTTTCACAAGCCGCAGGGCTTTTCGATTTCGATCACGGTCATGGACCCGGCTGAGGGCGAGCGCAAATTTAACGCGCTCGCCGACGGCGGCACCGTCACGATGCCCTTCAGCAAGACTTTCTGGGCCAAGGGCTTCGGCATGTGCGTCGACAAGTTCGGCATCCCCTGGATGGTGAATTGCCCGGCCGAGGGAATGTGAGCGTGTCGTTCCGCTGATACACCGCGCTGCGCCTTCCTCTCTCCTTTGCCGTGAGAGAGGAGGGTGCATGTCAGCGGATCGATCCGGTCGTCTCTTCGTTCGGCGGCTGTGTCACGCAGCTGGGGCAGATCACGAGCTTCGAGCCGAGCTGCCTGTCGTTCTCGGCCTCGATCTCGTCCTGCACCGCCCACCATGCGTCGGAATAAGGACGCAACGTGGCCAGCACTCGTTGCCTCTCAAGATTAGGATCGGTCTCTGGCGTTGCGCGACCGGCAACGCGACGCTTTGTGACGGCAGGACGATTTGGATCCTGACCGAGCCCGTCCCACGCGATTGATCGCCGCTCCGCCGCCGGCGCGGCCGCGCATCCCACGAGCACTGCGCAAAAACTAAGCAAGACGAAGATGTGTCGTATCATGCCGGACTTTCGGTGTTCCACGCGACGACAGGCAAAAGCTGCGCAGGACGTTCTGCTTCGCGCCAATCAAATGGAACCCAAAGAAATGACACCGCCGGCGAGGCTGAATCTGAAATCTTGATTCGCATCACATTGCGAGAGCAGTGAGGCCGCTTCGTGAAATGAAGCGGATCGCAACGCACAACAACTGGCGCAATATTAGGCTGTGCACGTCGCGCGAGAATCCGCTAATAATTCCTTCATAAAGTTTAAAAACCAGGGTGGACGTAACTCGGAAGGGAGCGACCGATGGTGGCGGCGCTACAAATCAACTTTGCACTGTGGGGAATGCTCATTTGCGCGAGCTTGGAGCTGGCGCAGACGATCGAGAGATTCTTCTAGGCATCACGTTGGTCAGTTCGCGAGCGATGCTGCGAACGACAATGACCCGTACGACGACAATCTCGCGGAAGCGATGACCCGCGCCTTATAGTCGCTGATCCTCACCGGCAGCGAGGATAGATTGCGGCGAGGTCGCGGCCCCTCAGCAAGAGCAATCGAGAGGTGAGGCCGCCGCGGCGGCTGATCCAGTCACGCACCGGGCCGGGATAGGCTTCGAGCACGGCTTCGGATGCTTCCGGTTCGGCGTAGAAGCGTCCACGCCGGTCAACCGAACGCGCGGCATGGAAACCGAGCACGGCGCGCCTGGTAACGCAAATCCGCTCGCCCGGTACGATGCTGAGCACCAGTGTGCAGGCGGACAGGCACGGACCGTCGATCACGACACGCTCGCCGCTCGCGCGCACCTTCTCGAACAGATCAAGGAACGGTCCGACCTGCCCGCCTGGGCTCTGGATGATGCGGATCTCCGCCTTGGCGGGTGCGGAGGCGAACAGTGCGGATGCGAGCATCAGGGCACTGAAGAAGGTGACGCGTCGCATGAAGCACTCCACCAACTCGGTTTCGTAGTGGGCATAGCGTAGCGTGCCCACCATTGTCACAGCAACTCCTGTGACGATGGCGGGAACGGCGCATCGCGACTTTGTCCACCCGACAAGTCTGCGCCTACCCGTTCCGTCGTTGCCCTCGCAACGTCGGCAGGCCGATGCCCGCGGCATCGAAACCGCCATCGACGGCCAAAATTTGGCCGGTGATGTAGCTCGCGCGCTCCGAGCACAGGAAGTAGATCGCCTCCGCCAGTTCCTCCTCCAGCCCATAGCGGTTGAGCGGGATGGCGTCGTGATAGTCCGCGCGGATTTCCTTGGTGTGCACTTGCTTTGCCATAGCAGTGTCGACCGGCCCGGGCGCGACCGCGTTGACGCGGATGTTGAGCGAGGCGAGCTCGACCGCGAGCTGTTTTGTCAGGTGCGCGAGCCCCGCCTTGCTGGTGCCGTAGGCCGAGCGCAAGGTCGAGGCACGGACGGCCGAGATCGAGGTGATATTGACGATGGCACCGCCGTCGGCCTCGCGCATCAGCGGCACGGCCGCCCTGGTGCAGAGGAACGGCCCGGTGAGATTGACCTCGAGCACGCGGCGCCAGTCGGCCTCCGACGTCTCCATCAGCGGCGCGAACACGGCAATGCCGGCATTGTTGACCAGGGCATCGAGCCGGCCGAAGCTCTGCTCGAGCGCCGTCATTGCGGCACCGACCGCGGTCGCGTCCGAGACATCGCAGGTGAGTGCCAGCGTCGCCTCGCTCCGGTCGATCTCGGCGACCGCGCGGCTCAGCAATTCGCCCTCGATGTCGAGCATCGCCACGCGCCAGCCCTCGGCTAGGAATTTTTTGGCTGTCGCAAGCCCGATGCCACGCGCGGCTCCGGTGACGAGGGCGACTTTTTGTGGGGCTTGCGGCATGGATTGTTGTGTCCTGTGTAGAAGAGAGGCGCGTGAGCGCGCGCTCCTTTTACTGCGCTTTAGCGCCGGTGAGGAAGGGCTATGTTGATCGATCCGCTCCGTCATTGCGAGCGTAGCGAAGCAATCCAGAGTCTTTACTATGCAGGGATTCTGGATTGCTTCGCTACGCTCGCAATGACGCTGTAGGGACAGCGAGCGCTCAGGATGACGGGGATAGCGAAACAGCGAGCGCCTTAAGCCAGCTCCGCCGATGCCCGCTGCATGTTGGCCGACATGTCCGCGGTCACCGCACTCTGTTCCTCGACCGCGGCGGCCGTGGTGGCGATGAACTCGTTGACGCCGGCGATCGCGGCCTTGATCGCAGTGAGCGAGCTAGCGACGTCGCCTGAGATGGTGTTCAGCGCGTCGATTTCGGAGGTGATGGTGTCTGTGGCCTGCTTGGCCTGGTTGGCGAGGTTCTTCACCTCGGAGGCGACCACCGCGAAGCCCCGTCCGGCTTCGCCTGCACGTGCCGATTCAATCGTGGCGTTGAGCGCCAGCAGATTGATCTGGCTGGTGATGCCGGCGATCATCTCGACGATCCCGCTCATGGCCTGCGCGGCCGCATTCAACCTCTGCGCCTGGCCGTCGGCGGCCTCGACCCTGGAGGCCGCGACCTTGGAGTTCTCGCGCGACTTCGCCATGGTTTCGGAGATCTCGCGGATCGATGCGCTCATTTCTTCGCTGCCGGCCGCGACCGCCTCGATCAGTCCACGCGCATTGTCGGCTTTCTTGCGGCCGATGACCTGCGCGGTGACGTCGGTGGCATATTTCACCACCTTGTAGGGTTTGCCGTTGAGATCGAGGATCGGGTTGTAGGATGCCTGGATCCAGATCTCGCGTCCGCCCTTGGCGATGCGTTTATATTCGGCGGCCTGGAATTCGCCGCGGCCAAGCGTTTCCCAGAACTGGCGGTAGGCCGGCGCGTTCTTCTCGCTCGGCTCGACAAACATCGAGTGGTGCTGGCCCTTGATCTCGGCCAGCGAATACCCCATCGCCTTCAGGAAATTCTGGTTTGCGGTGCGGATCGTGCCGTCCATGTTGAACTCGATCACCGCCTGCGATTTCTGGATTGCGGCGAGTTGGCCGTCATTGTCGGCGGCCTTCATCTTCTGTGCGGTGATGTCGGTCGCGAACTTGACCACCTTGAACGGCTTGCCGGTCTCGTCGAGGATCGGATTGTAGCTGGCGAGAATCCAGATCTCGCGGCCGCCCTTGGCGATCCGCTTGAATTCGGCGGCCTCGAACTCGCCGCGGTTCAGCTTGGCCCAGAACGCGCCATAGGCCGCGCTGGCGCGGTCCTCCGGCGTCACGAACATGCTGTGGTGCTTGCCCTTGATCTCGTCGAGCGAATAGCCCATCGCGCCGAGGAAATTCTCGTTGGCGGTGATGATGGTGCCGTCGACCTGGAACTCGATCACGGCCTGGGCGCGATTGATCGCCGCGATCTTGCCGGCATCTTCCATGGTCTTGATCTTGTACGCCGTGATGTCGGTGGCGAACTTGATGAAGGAGACCACCTTGCCGTTCTCGTCGAGCAGCGGCGCGTAGGAGGCATGGACCCAGACTTCCTTGCCGTTCTTGCCGAACCGCTTGTACTGCGTGGTCTGGAACTCGCCGCGATTGAGGCTGGCCCAGAAATCACGATAGCGGGCGCTCTCGCGCTCGGTCGGGCTGACGAAGATGCTGTGGTGCTTGCCTTTGATCTCGGCGAGTGAATAGCCGCTCATCTTCAGCAGGTTTTCGTTGGCATCGAGGATGGTGCCGTCGAGACCGAACTCGATCACGGCCTGCGACCGATCGAGCGCCTCGACCTCTGCGACCGCGTGCCTCACCTTCTTGCTTTGAAAATTGAACACGTTTGCTCCGCAACGTTCCCAACCCGAATCGGCTGGATTGCCAGACCGTTTGTCTTGTTCCGAAAAGTTGCATGGGCTTCTTGAGCAACCGTAAACACTTGCCATGAGCCGCATCGGCTCCGCAGTTGGACGTGCTGTGGCCATGTCCTTCAGCAAGCACACGTTCCCGATTCATATGCACGGCGGAATTCATTGGCCGACACGTATTTGTACGGGACCCATTGGCATTATTTTGCGCGGCGTGTTGACGCAGCGCGGGCCTGGGGCGGGGCCCGCACGGATGCCTCCGCCCATGCGCCGTGCCGGTTCCGGACCGTGACGTCCGCAATAATTTTCGCGGCCATGTCGGCCTCGGAGAAGGTCGTTCGTCTTAGAAGTGAGCGCGGGTCAGAAGGCGCGCTTTGGTGAGGAACCGCATGCGATTCATGATGCTGATGATCCCGCTCGGCTACGAGACCGCGCCGGCGGACGTGCAACTCGATCCCGAACGCGTCGCCGCGATGATGCGCTACAATGAGGCGCTGAAGGATGCCGGCGTGCTGATCACGCTGGACGGCCTGCATCCGCCGTCGATGGGCGCCCGCGTCTCGTTCGCGACCGGCCTGCCTGTCGTGACCGACGGCCCCTTCACCGAAGCCAAGGAAGTGCTGGGCGGCTACTGGATGATCGAGGTCGGCTCGCGCGAGGAGGCGATTGCGTGGGCGAAGAAGTGCCCGGCCTCCGCCAATGAAATCATCGAGATCCGCCAGGTGCAGGAGATGTCCGACTTTCCCCCTGACGTGCAGGCAGCCGCTGCCGGCTTCGAAAACCTGAAGAACTAGCCGCCGCCAAGACTTCGCGGCTTCGTCCATCCATCAACAGGGAGCAAACCAATGAGCAACGATACCTATCTCGCCGTCTTCCTCGGCAGCAAGACCAGTCCGAAAATGGCTGCGTGGAATGCGATGTCCGACGCCGAGCGCAAGGCGAAGGAGATGGAGGGCATGGCGGCCTGGAAGGGCTGGGTCGAGAAGCATCAGGGCGCGATCCAGGCGATGGGCGGTCCGCTCGGCAAGACCAAGAAGGTTGACGGCAAGGGCATTGCCGACATCGCCAACGAGATGGGCGCGTTCACGGTCGTTAGCGCCGCCTCGCACGAGGCGGCCGCAAAAATGTTCGAGAACCACCCGCATTTCGCGATCTTCCCCGGCGAGCGCGTCGAAATCATGCCGGTGCTGCCGATTCCGGGCGGCTAGGGCCCTCTGATTGTTCCGGGGTGGCTGGCGCATCGCCCCGGAATGACGGGCAGGGCCTAGTGACCTTCACGCCCAGCTCATGTAAAGATCGTTCACATGAGCTGGCGCAAGGAGCAGCGCCGCGCCGAGCGCGGCTATCACCACGGCAATCTGAAGGAAGCACTTCTGCAGGCCGCCCTCGGGCTGATCGCCGAGAAGGGGGCGGCCGGCTTCACCTTCGCCGATGCCGCGCGCATGGCCGGCGTCAGCGCCGCGGCGCCTTACCGGCATTTTCGCGACCGCGATGAGTTGCTGTCCTCGATTGCGCAGCGCGGCTTCGAGCAGTTCGAAGCGCGGCTGACCGAGGCCTGGGACGACGGGCGTCCCGACACCGTCACCGCGTTCGAGCGCGTCGGCCGGGCCTATCTCGCCTTCGCCCGCGAGGAGCCGGCCTTCTACAACGCGATGTTCGAATCCGGCCTGCCGGTCGATGCCAATGCAGCGCTACAGGCTGCAAGCGAGCGTGCTTTTAACGTCATTCGCGCCGCCGCGGAGCGTCTTGCGGCGCTCGCCTCGCCCGGCACGCCGCGGCCGCCGGCGATGATGATGGCGCTCCACATCTGGTCGATGGCGCACGGCGTCGCCTCGTTGTTCTCGCGTGGTGATGCTGCGCGACGCAAGCTGCCGATGTCGCCGGACGAACTGCTGGAGGCCGAGGTGCTGATCTATCTGCGCGGCCTCGGCTTCCCGACCGACCGCAGGCCACAGGCGAAGAGCGCCGAGCCACCGCCGGTGCCGCCGGAGGCATCCTCCGGTTCCGGGGTCCCGCCGGGCGGCCCTTGGGGCAAGCCGAAATAAAGTTGCGCAAATAATCACGCGGGCTTGTCAGGCGGTCAGCTTGACAAAATCGCGGGATGGTCTAGTTATGTAAATGTTATTTACATTCACAACGGCGCGATGCCGTGATGGAGATGGGAAATGGCCTACACCGCTGACGTCAATCGCTGGCGCGGCCCCTCGGACCAACACCAGCAGTATGAGCGGCCTCACATGCTCGATACGCCCTGGCATCCTGGTTGGATTGCCGTGACCATTCTCGGCTTCATCATTTGGTGGCCGATCGGACTCGCACTTCTCTTTTTCACACTCGGGAGCAGAAGAATGTCGTGCTGGAGCAACTCAGATCGCTGGCAGAACAAGATGGAGCGGATGCAGTACAAGATGGACCGCATGCGCGATCGCATGGAGCGCCGCGGCTTCGGCGGCTTTGGTTTCGGTCCGCCGACCTCCGGCAACCGCGCCTTCGACGAGTATCGTAGCGAAACGCTGCGCCGGCTCGAGGAAGAGCAGGTCGAGTTCAAGAACTTCCTCGACCGTCTGCGCCACGCCAAGGACAAGGAAGAGTTCGACCAGTTCATGGCCCAGCACAAGACGCGGCCGACCCCGCCGCCGACCGACCAGCCGCAGGGTTGATCTCTAACTCAAAGCCTTCAGGCGCATGCCCCCAAAGTCCTGATGGCCCCGAGCCGCCCGCCCGCGCACCCCGCAGGCGGGCGGTTTGGTTTTTGGGGAAGCTTGACCTCCGAACCAGCGCACGGTCGGCTGACACCAAAGCCTATGGACCTCACCACCCGCCTGCTGCTCGGCGTGACCGCGTTCGCGGTGCTGGCCTTTATCAGCTCCGTCTATGGCGGATGCGCAGGCGACCCCGACTGCCATTTCCACGTCTGCGGCCATCGGTTTTGCGGCGTCGTCTACGACCATCCTGAGAACCGCCCGACGCCGTAGAACCCGATCGGTCCGTGGCGCGACCAATCGCCGACAGCGCCTGCCGCGCCGACGGGTCCGACCATGACCAACGCCGAACGCAAAGAGATCGATCAGCGCATTGCGCTGCTGGAGCGCGGCAGCGCGCTGTTCGGCCGGTTCGGTGGCTCCATTCCGCTGGTGATCGCATTTCTCAATCGATGGCCGACCACGGTCGAGCTCTATCCGCACTGGCAGGTTGGCGAGTCCTGGAAATTCTTTCTCAGTTGCCTGCTCTATTTTCTGGCCTCGCTCGCGCTCGACCGCGCCATCAGTTTTGCCAAAGCGAGCCTCGACCCATGATCCTGCTCCGTGATTTTGCGCTCTTCATCCTTCCTGCCGCGATCGCTGCGGGCGGCTGGTTCTACGCGATCGACGTGCGCAAACGGGTCCGGCCAGGCCGCGCGCCCCGGCGGAGCGCCATCCCGCCTGCATCCCTGGCACCTTGATCGGGACGGCCTATATCCGTCGTCGTGGGCAGGGCGCGGAGGCGACGATGGCACAGGCTGTGATCATGACGAGCGAGAGCCTCTGGCGGACCATTCGCGGCGAGGCGCAGCGCGCGGCGGATGCCGATCCGGTGTTTGGCCAGGCCCTTGCCCGTGCCATTCTCGCCCATGATGATTTTGCAGCTGCCCTCGCCGATCTGATCGGGCATCGCCTTGGCCGCAGTGCCGCCGAGCGCACGCGCTTCACGGCCCTTTCGCGCAATGCTTTTCGCGACGAGCCGGACCTGATCGCAGCGGCCGGGCGCGACTTGCGATCTATCGCGCTGCGCGATCCGGCCATCACCTCCTTGTTGCCGCCGCTGCTGCATTACAAAGGCTACGTCGCCTTGCAGGCCTGGCGCGTCTCGAACTGGCTCTGGCGTCACGGCCATGGCGACGCGGCGCTATTGTTTCAAAACGAGGCCTCGAACGTTCTTCAGGTCAGCATCCATCCCGCAGCGGCAATCGGATCGGCCGTCTATCTCGACCACGCCACCGGCATCGTCATCGGCGCCAATGTCGTGATCGGCGACGAGGTCACCATCCTCCAGAACGTCAGCATCGGTCGCGACAGTGAGCTGCCGGCACGCTCGCCGCGGATCGGCCGTGGCGTCTACATCGGCGGCGGCGCGACCATTCTCGGCGATATCAGGATCGGTGATTTCGCCAAGATTGGCGCCGATACGGTCGTGACATCGGACGTGCCCGCCGGCTGCACCGCGGTCGGCAATCCCGCGCGATTGACCAATTGTCCCGAGCCTCTCCCGGCGGCGTGACGGGCGGATCGGATCATCCCGCAGCTTTCAATCTCGGGAGACGAAGCTTCAGGATGTTTCGCTCAAATGGCCCATTCAATTGCCTGCTTGTTGACGAGGATCAAACCGCCATCAACACAATCGAGATGTAGTTCCTTGTGCACGAGGGAGGAGCGCATCAATGGCGGATGCAAGGATTCTCGTGGTCTACTATTCTCGGACCGGAACGACACGCAAGGTTGCCAAATCACTCGCGGCTGCATTGCATTGTGACAGCGAAGAGGTCGTCGAGACCAGCAGCCGAAGCGGGATGTTTGGCTATCTGCGGTCCGTGATCGATGCGCGACGGCAGGTTCCATCGCGCATCGCCGCGGGCGCTAGCGATCCATCGCTCTACGATCTTATCGTGATCGGAACTCCGGTCTGGGCCTGGTCACTATCTTCGCCCGTCCGGGCTTACCTGCTGGCAAACAAGCCAAGACTTCCTGCCGTGGCGTTCTTTTGTACGCTCGGCGGGGCTGGCAGCGATCAGGCCTTCGGCCAGATGCAGGAGGTCGTCGGCAAGCGTCCCGTCGGCTGTCTCTCCATCACGGCCCGCGATGTGGCATCCGAGAAATATGCGCCGCAGCTCGTAACCTTCGTTGAGACATTGCAACGGACGCTTGCGGAAGATCGCAGCACAGCGACGAGCGTGGCCTGAGTGGGTCCCGCAGATTCCTCGAAGAAGGTCCGCCAACGAGGGACCGCTTCGGAGTTCGTTGGGTAGTAGATCTCGAAATCGAGTTCCGGTCCCGGGTCGGCCGGGCCTTGGAGCACGACGCCCTGCACATGGGTCAGCCGGGTCGCAGCAATCGTACCGGCCAGCGGCGGGATTGCTGGCGGGCAATGCCCCTCCCATCCCCCTGCACCGTAACCCTTTTCCGCAGCCAAATTTGCCCCTGGTAACCCCGCATTAACCATCGCCGGGCTCTGGTAACGACGGACAATCGCGCCCGGAGCTGTCGTCGAGGCCCATAGTTTTGACATCTTGGCAGGGAATGCAGGCGGCGGCTTTGGACGAGCCCCTGCACCCCAGAAAGACAAGGCTTTGAGCGGGCTTGCCGGCCGCGCCGATGTTAGCGCGGGCATTGGGGAACCGGCCGCCATAAGCGGGCCGGGACATAGGTAACGATCGCCAAAAACGGTCACCTTGAGAGGATATTTCTAATGAATCCGGCCGACGTGGCTCAGTCTGCCCTTCCGGTTGCCGCCTCCGCCGACGTGTCGCTGATCGCGCTGTTCTGGCAGGCTCACTGGATCGTGAAATGCGTCATGCTGGGCCTGTTGTCCTGCTCGGTCTGGGTCTGGGCCATCGCGATCGACAAGATCTTCCTCTATGCCCGCACCCGCCGCTCGATGGACCGGTTTGAGCAGGCCTTCTGGTCCGGCGAGTCGATCGAGGAGCTCTATCGCACGCTCTCGGCCAAGCCGACCCATTCGATGGCGGCCTGTTTCGTTGCGGCGATGCGTGAGTGGAAACGCTCGTTCGAGAGCCATGCCCGCTCGGTCGCAGGGCTCCAGATGCGCATCGACAAGGTCATGAACGTCTCGATCGCCCGCGAGGTCGAGCGGCTGGAACGCCGCCTGCTGGTGCTCGCGACCGTCGGCTCCGCCGGCCCCTTCGTCGGCCTATTCGGCACGGTCTGGGGCATCATGTCGAGCTTCCAGTCGATCGCGGCGTCGAAAAATACCTCTTTGGCGGTGGTGGCGCCCGGTATCGCGGAGGCGCTGTTTGCGACCGCGGTCGGCCTTATTGCCGCAATTCCTGCCACTATTTTCTACAATAAGTTCACTTCCGAGGTGAACCGGCAGGCCCAGCGGCTCGAGGGCTTCGCTGATGAATTTTCAGCCATCCTGTCCCGCCAGATCGACGAGCGGGGCTGACGGACGGCATGTATAGTGTGAAGGCGAGATTGGGCACCAAGCCATGGGCATGAACGTTGCCAGTTCGTCCGGAGGCGGCGGGCGCCGCAGCCGGCGCAAGCCGGTCATGGCCGAGATCAACGTCACGCCGATGGTCGACGTGATGCTGGTGCTGCTCATCATCTTCATGGTGTCGGCACCGCTGCTCACCGTCGGCGTGCCGCTCGACCTGCCGCAGACCCAGGCCAAGAGCCTCGAGCAGAACGACCAGAAGCCGATCCAGATGTCGGTCGACATCAAGGGCAAGGTGTTCATCAACGACCAGGAGATCGCGATCAACGAACTGATCCCCAAGCTGAAGGCGATCACGGACGCGCGCGGCGGCCTCGAGGAGCGCATCTATCTCCGCGCCGACAAGAAGGCGGATTACGGCACGGTCGCCAAGGTGATGGGCCTGCTGTCGGGCGCGGGATTCAAGAAGCTGGCGCTCGTCACCGAAGCGGATCAGGGGTCTTAGGCCAGTGAAGGTGAACGTCGACAAGACACTCGTTGCGTCGATTGTCCTCCACGTCCTCGTGCTGGGATGGGGCCTGCTCACCTTTAGCAGCAAGGCCTACATCGCGCCGGAGGAGTCGCTCCCGGTCGACATCATCTCGACAGATCAGCTCGCGCAGATGATGTCGGGGCAGAAGACCGGCGACAAGAAAGAGCCGAAGCCCAAGGTCGAGAAGGTCGCCGAGGCCAAGCCCGAGGAAGATTCCGTCGGCAAGGTCACCGAGAAGAAAGAGCTGATCAAGACCAACTCGACCCCGGATACGCCGCCGCCGCCGAAGCCTGTCGAAAAGCCGGTCGAGAAGAAGCCCGATCCGCCGAAGCCCGTTGCGGAGACCAAGCCGAAGGAAGAGCCGAAGCCGCAGGAGAAGAAGCCTGACCCGGCCAAGGAAGATCCGATCGCCGAGCTCCAGAAGAAGCTGGACACCAAGAAGCCGCCGCCCAAGCCCGTGGAGCAGAAGGTTGCCGCGGTGCAGCCGCAGCAGCAGCCGAAACCGAAGGAGCGCACCTTCGATCCCGCGCAGATCGCCCGCGACCTCGACAAGCGTGCCGCGACCCGGCATGAGCTCACGGGCTCAGCGCTGAATGCGTCGGCGTCGCTGGGCTCGACGTCAGGGACAGCCGCCAACAACATCGCGACCTGGCAAGGTGCATTCCAGGGCGCGGTCAAACGCTGCTTCACGCCCACCTATAACGGGCAGGACGCCAATTTGTATGAAGCCGACATCGACATTCCCATGAAGATCGACGGATCGCTCGCCTCCGAGCCCGTCATCGTCGCGGTGCGCGGACCGTCGCGGTCCATCGCGCAGGCCGTGGCAGAGAGCGCCAAGCGCGCCATCGTGCAGTGCCAGGTCTATTCGTTCCTGCCGAAGCAGCAATACGACAGCTGGAAGCTCATTCCGATGACTTTCGGCCTGAAAGACATGTTGTGACATCCGGACAAAAGAATTTTGCAATGAATGACGTTCGATCGATGAACCGCCGCCGCTTCATGACTCTGACCGGGTCTACGCTTGCGTTGCTCGGGGGTGGACAGGCCTTCGCCCAGCAACCGCAGCAAGGCCGTCTCCGCATCGATCCCACCGAGTTTCGGCCGATCCCGATCGCGATCACGAATTTCGTGCCCGGCTCGCCCGCTGACGGCGAGGTCAGCAATGGCGTCACCCAGGTCATCACCAACAATCTGAAGCGCTCGGGCCTGTTTGCCCCGATCGACCAGGCCGCCTTCATCGAGCGCATCAGCAACATCGACGTCGCGCCGCAATTCCAGAACTGGAAGACGCTCAACGCCCAGGCCCTCGTCACCGGCCGCATGACGCGGCAGCAGGACGGCCGCCTCAAGGCCGAATTCCGCTTGTGGGACGTGGTGACCGGCCAGCAGCTCGCGGGCCAGCAATATTTCACCTCGCCGGAATATTGGCGCCGCATCGCCCACATCATCTCCGACCAGATCTACGAGCAGATGACCGGCGAGAAGGGCTATTTCGATAGCCGCGTCGTGTTCGTCGACGAGACCGGGCCGAAGGAGCGCCGCGTCAAGCGGCTCGCCATGATGGACCAGGACGGTGCCAATGTGCGCTACCTCACCCGCGGCTCCGACCTCGTGCTGACGCCGCGCTTCTCGCCGAACTCGCAAGAGATCACATACATGGAGTTCGGGCAGGGCGACCCGAAGGTCTATCTGTTCAACATTGAGACCGGCCAACGCGAGATCGTCGGCAACTTCCCAGGCATGACCTTTGCGCCGCGCTTCTCGCCGGACGGCCAGCGCGTCATCATGAGCCTGCAGCAGGGCGGAAATTCCAACCTGTTTGTGATGGATCTGCGCTCGCGCTCGACCACGCGCCTCACCGATACGCCGGCGATTGACACGTCTCCGTCCTATTCGCCCGACGGCACCCGCATCTGCTTCGAATCCGATCGCGGCGGCCGTTCGCAGATCTATGTGATGGCGGCGGGCGGCGGACAGGCGCAGCGCATCTCCTTCTCGAAGGACGACAACAATGCCACCTATTCGACGCCGGTGTGGTCGCCGCGCGGCGACTACATCGCCTTCACCCGGCAAGGTGGCGGGCAGTTCTCGATCGGCGTCATGAAGCCTGATGGCAGTGGCGAGCGGCTGCTCACGTCCGGCTTCCACAACGAAGGCCCGACCTTTTCGCCGAACGGACGCGTCGTGATGTTCTTCCGCGATCCCGGCGGCAATTCCGGACCGTCGCTGTTCAGCGTCGATATCTCCGGTCGCTTTGAACAAAAGGTGCCGACGCCCGGCTTCGCCTCCGATCCGGCGTGGTCGCCGTTGCTCTCAGCGACCGCGGGCCAGTAGCTCGATCGCGCGCTGGGAAGCGCGCGATCTATTTCGAAAAATCCGCGAACTTTTCGGCTTTCTGCATGCGCGGCAAGCTTTCCTTCATCTTGTGCCCGGCAAGGCTTGCCTAGTTGCTTGATTTTTCAGCAGAAACAGTTTCGCTATTGCCGAAAAACAACTCGACTTTAACGATGTTCCCTCAGAAAGGCTTCATCTGCTGTGGGTAAAAGTACGCGCCAAACAGGACGCGCGTACAAACCAAAATGCAGTTCGCAGACCAGACCGGCGGGATTGATCAAAAGCCCACGAAGCTTTCGGCGGCGCTGATCGATTCGCTGTTCGAGGCGTCTGGCCCGCTGCTTGCGGGCATCGTCTTCGTCGCCTTTGCGGCGGGCATGACCGCGCTGAAGACGGGACAAACCCTGCTCTGGGGATGCGTCCTGTTTCTTGTCGTTGCGGGCGCGATCCGTGTGTTCGATCTTCGACGCTTCGATCCCCGCAAGTCGGATCTCACGGCTGAAGAAGCCGGCAAGTGGCAGCAGCGCTATCGCATCGGAGCGCTGATTCAGGCGGCTGCGATCGGCACCTGGTGCTCGACCGCCTTGTTGAGCAACGACGATGCCGTCGTCCATCTCATTGCGCTGTCCGTCACCACCGGGATCGTGGCGGGAGGCGCGGGCAGGGCGTACGGACGGCCATCGATATTTCACCAGCAGGCGCTGCTGCAATTCGGTCCCGCGGTGATCGCCCTCGCGGTCCGCGGCACGCCCTATTACATCGCGATGGCGTTCGTGAGCGCGGCGTTCCTGCTGGCGATCATGCAGCTTTCGGGCAATCTGCACAAAATCTTCATGCGGGCCGTCGTGGCCCGCGAACGAGAATCGGCGCTCGCCGGCCAGTTCGATACTGCCCTGAACAACATGCCGCACGGCCTGTGCATGTTCCGCGTCGACCGGCAGCTCGCAGTGATGAATCACCGGTTCAGCGACATGCTGGATCTCCCCGATGGTCTCGTCCGGAGCGGCTCGACCGCGCGTGACATCCTGTCCGCGTGCGTCAGCTCGGGCTCCATCTCGGCCGCAAGCGGCGAGATGATCGTCGCCGAGATCGAGAACGCGCATGCGAACCAGATCGTGACTGTCGATCCCGATGCTGAGAGAAACCGGTCATTGTCCTGGACGGTCCAGCCGATGGCCGACGGCGGCGCGGTGGTCTTGCTCGAGGACGTCACCGAGCGGCGCAATGCCGAGGCCAAGATCACCCATCTGGCTCGTTACGACGAATTGACCGCGCTTCCCAATCGCGTGCATTTCCGCAACGAGATCGAATCGCTGCTGGCGGCCTCGCACCATAGCGCGCGGCTGTCCGCGCTTCTGTTCATCGATCTCGACCAGTTCAAGCAGGTCAACGACACGCTCGGCCACCCCTGTGGCGACCAGCTCCTCTGCGCGGTTGCCAACCGCCTGCGCGAGATGCTGCGGCCGGAGGATTTCGTCGCCCGCTTCGGCGGGGACGAGTTTGTCGTCTTCCAGCAGAATATCAGCGTGCCAGAGGATGCCGCGAGCCTTGCTCGCCGTATCGTCGAGCGCCTGAGCGAGCGCTACCGCATCGACAATCATCTGGTCGAGATCGGCGCCAGCATCGGCATCGCGCTGACCTCGCCGGAGGGCGCCAGCGCCGATACGCTGCTCAAGAACGCCGACATGGCGCTTTACCGTGCCAAGGCCGACGGCCGCGGCACGTTCTGTTTCTTCCGCGACGAGATGGCGGCAACCGCGGAAGCGCGACGCATCCTCGAGCTCGACCTGCGCAAGGCGCTCGCCAACGAGGAATTCGAGCTGTTCTACCAGCCGCTGGTCAATCTGAAGTCCGGCAAGATCTCCACCTGCGAGGCGCTGCTGCGCTGGAATCATCCGGTGCGCGGCACGGTCTCGCCGGTCGACATCATCCCGGTTGCCGAGGACATGGGCCTGATCGTCGATCTCGGCCGCTGGATCCTGCGCCGTGCCTGCATGGAATGCATGAAGTGGCCGGAGGGTGTCAGCGTCGCCGTCAACTTCTCGCCGCAGCAATTCCACCAGCGCGACGTGCTGAGCGAGATTCGCTACGCGCTCGAAGTGTCGGGCCTGCCGGCGCATCGGCTCGAGATCGAGATCACCGAATCGTCACTGCTGCGCAATACGCAGCTCACGCACGACATTCTCTCGCAGCTGCATGCGCTCGGCGTGCGCATCTCGCTGGACGATTTCGGCACCGGCTATTCGAGCCTCAGCTATCTGCACAACTTCCCGATGCAGAAGGTCAAGATCGACCGGTCCTTCCTGGAAGGGATCGACACCGACCGGCCGCTGACGCTGTTGCGCGGCGTGGCGCGGCTGTCGGCCGACCTCGGCATGGCCGTGGTGGTCGAGGGCATCGAGACCAACGAGCAGCTCGAGCTGATCAGCGCCGACGGCACCGTGTCCGAAGGGCAGGGCTACCTGTTCAGCCGACCGGTTCCGGCCGTCCGTATCAGGCAATTGCTCAGTGCCTCGCATGGCAAGCGCGTGCAGGAGCAGCTGATCGTCGTCTCCTCACGCTCGCTCGGGTAAGTTCCCGCGCATCCGCTCATCGCTATTTTCCCAATATTTCCAAGTATTTCGCGAAGCAGTTGCGAGCCACAACCCTTAACCCTAACAGTTCTAACCCTTTGCAATTGTGTTAAGGAACCTTTAATCTTTTGCGTACTCGCGGAAGTTGATTGGAAGTTTTGGAGTAGCGGATGTCGTCTCAACCCGAGCTGCGCAGGCCGTCGCAAATGCGCGGAGCAGCGTTGTTCGATCGCACCGACTACAGGCTGATCGAGACTCCCGAAGACAGAGCTGAGATCTACCATCTGCGCTACAAGGCGTATTTGAACGGCGGATTGATCTTGCCGTCCGAGTCGGAGCAGGTCCGCGACGTCTATGATGACGCGCCCAATGTCTGGATCTTCGGCGTTTACGTCGATGGGCAGCTGTGCAGCTCGGTCCGCATCCACGTCCTGACGAGCGAATGCAGGATGTCCTATTCGACCGAATTGTACGGCGATCATCTCCACGCGCGCCTCGATCGGGGCGAGGTTTTCGTCGATCCGGCGCGGCTTGCCGCCGATCCCGAGAAGGCCAGGCGGCTTCCGGAACTGCCCTATCTCACCCTGCGGCTGGCCTATCTGGCTTGCGAATATTTCAATGCCGATACCGGTCTTGCGATGGTGCGGCCCGATCACCAGCCGTTTTACCGGCGCGTGTTCTTGCATGAGCCGGTCGCCGAACCTCGCGCATTTCCCGGCTGGCACACGATGAAGACGTCGTTGATGGCGTCCGATTTCAAGAATCTTCGGGAGAAGGTGCTGACGCGCTTTCCCATCATGCGCTCAAGCGCGTTCGAACGGCGGATGCTGTTCGAGCGTAACAGCCAGCCCCAGGCTCTGTCCCGGCCTGTGCTCGTTCAAGCGCCGCTCAGTCCCGCCAGCCTGGTTTGACCGGCACTGTTCCGGGCCGTTGGCCGCCTTGCGCAGTCCGCCAAAGCCCGTAATGGCCCGGAATTCGATGATTTTGCCGGCTCATGCGGCTTGCCTTCACCCTTGCGCCACATTTACAACCCATTAACCACAATGGGTGCTTTTCGCTGGTTGGGGGCATTTGACCGGCTGAGGCAAGGTTCCGATAAGGTTGACGGAACGTTCGCTTAACCAACCCCCTGTAGACCGGACAGCAGTGGACGAACGTGAGCGTGGAGGCTCCGGAATGACTAATCCTATGCGTATCCTCCAGGGATTGAAGCTGGCCGCGGTGGTTGCCATCGCGCTGTCGATGGGGGCGTGTGCCAAGACCAATGCAGGTCTGGACGCCAATGCGAGTGCGGCGACCCCGGGCAGCCAGCAGGATTTCGTGGTGAACGTGGGCGACCGCGTGTTCTTCGAGAGCGACCAGACCGATCTGACCCCGCAGGCGATCGTGACCCTGGAGAAGCAGGCGCAGTGGCTGCAGACCTATCCGCGCTACTCCTTCACCATCGAAGGTCACGCCGACGAGCGCGGCACCCGCGAATACAACATCGCGCTCGGCGCCCGCAGAGCCCAGTCGGTGCGTTCGTTCCTCACCTCGCGCGGCATCGATCCGAACCGCATGCGCACGATCTCCTACGGCAAGGAGCGCCCGGTCGCCGTGTGTAACGACATCTCCTGCTGGTCGCAGAACCGTCGTGCTGTGACCGTGCTGAACGCGAGCTCCTGACGTCCAGTCAGCCGCTGTTCATCTTTGGAAACCGAATATGCCGGCGCCCTCACGGGCGCCGGTTTCGTTTCAGCCAACTGTGACCGAAAGGGCGTGGTGCCAGTCACATTTTTGGCGTAGTGCCTTTCAATGTGTCGCGCCTCGCGTGTTCCGTCGCAGATTTTGTTTTCGTCGTCAGGGCAAGATGTCATCCAGATCCAAGGGAATTACCGGCATCGTGGCATTGGCCGCGCTGCTCTCTTTGTCCGCGCCCGCATTCGCGCAGACCGACGATGATCCTGAGATGCGGATCGAGCGGCTGGAGAACCAGCTGCGCCAGCTCACCGGCCAGAACGAAGAGCTGCAATATCGCAACCGCCAGCTCGAGGATCGCATCCGTCAGCTCGAGGGCGGCGCGCAAGGTGCTGCGCCCGGCCAGCCGCCGGCCCAGCCCAATGTCGCGGGCGTCCCGCCGGCTCAGGTCACCCCCGGCTATCGCCAGCAGCCGCCGCAGCAACAGGCGGTGCAGCAGCCGAACTATCAGCAACCGAATTACCAGCAGCCTCCGGGCGCGGCGCCCGCGCCGATCGTTCAGGAGCAGCCGGGCCCGGGTGCTCCCGGCACGCGCCGCCGCGGCGACGCGTTCGACCCGAGCCAGACCCCGAATGCGCCCGGTGCGCCGCGCGCGCTCGGCGGCGGCCAGCAGCCGATGCCGGCGGGTGCTCCGCTCGATCTCTCCAACAACGGACAATATCCGCAAGGAGCAGCTCCCGCACAGCCCGGCTATCCGCCGGCCCAGCAGCAGGGCTATCCCGCGCAAGGTGGCGGTCCTGCGCTCGCGACCCTGCCGCCCTCGGCCACGCCCCGCGACGAGTTCGACCTCGGCATCGGCTACATGCAGCGCAAGGACTACGCGCTCGCCGAGCAGACCATGAAGAATTTTGCCGCGAAATATCCTGGTGACCCGCTGCTTGGCGACGCGCAATACTGGCTCGGTGAAAGCTATTTCCAGCGCCAGCAATATCGCGATTCCGCCGAGGCCTTCCTTGCCGTCACCACGAAGTACGACAAATCGGCCAAGGCGCCGGATGCGCTGTTGCGGCTCGGCCAGTCGCTCGCCGCGCTGAAGGAAAAGGAAGCTGCCTGCGCCGCCTTCGGCGAGGTCGGCCGCAAATATCCGCGTGCCTCCGCCGGCGTGAAGGCCGCGGTCGACCGCGAGCAGAAGCGGGTGAAGTGCTGATCTGCGGCGTTTGCGGACTGACAACGCGGCCGATGCTGCGCTAGATTTGACGGCCATCCGCCGCGATTGCCGGGCCGCGTCATGTCAGACGACGACAATTCTCCGATCTCCGCGCGCGCGGCGAAGCAGCTCTTCGCCGAGCTCCGAAGCGCGTCGGCGCTCGTGCTCGCGGTCTCCGGCGGGCCTGATTCGGTCGCGCTGATGTGGCTGGCGGCGCGCTGGCGGCGCAGCCTCGCCCGCGGCCCTGATATCACCGTCGTCACCGTCGATCACGGTCTGCGCAAGGAGGCGGCGCGCGAAGCGCGCGAGGTCAAGCGGCTCGCCACTGAACTTGGCCTTGCACACCGGACCCTGCGCTGGCGCGGCACAAAGCCGAAGGCAGGATTGCCCGCCGCCGCGCGCGAGGCCCGCTATCGCCTGCTGGCGCAAGCCGCGCGCGCTGCCGGCGCAAGCCACGTGCTGACCGCGCACACCCGCGATGACCAGGCCGAGACGCTGCTGATGCGGCTCTTCCGCGGCAGTGGCATCGCCGGACTGTCGGCGATGGCGCGCCTCACCAGGCGCGACGGCCTCGTGCTGGCGCGCCCGTTGCTCGATGTTCCGAAATCGCAACTGATCGCAACCTTGAGGCGGGCCCGGATCGGCTTCGCTGAAGATCCCACCAACGGCGACACGGCGTTCACGCGCCCGCGGCTGCGCGCGCTGCTGCCGCAGCTTGCCGCCGAGGGCGGCGATATCAGAACCTTGGCGCGGCTCTCGGCGCGGCTCGCCCGCGCCAACGCGGCAGTCGACGTGCTGACCGACGGTGCCGAGCGCTTCCTCAGCTTGCGGGATCGCGGCCAACGGCCGCAGCCGGGCATTCGCAGTTTTGAGGCTTCGGCCTTCGCCGCCCTGCCGGAGGAAGTCCGGCTGCGGCTCCTGCTGCGGGCCATCGACGCGATCGGGCACGAAGGACCGGCGGAACTCGGCAAGGCCGAAACCCTGCTGGCCGCACTTGATCAGGCGATGGGGGCGGGGTCCCGTGCACCCGGCAATGGCCGTGCCATCCTGAAGCAGACCGTTCTCAAGCAGACCCTTGCGGGAGCCTTGATCAGCCTTGCCGGGGGGCGTATCCACATCGCGCCTGCGCCGGCCCGGCGGTCCCCAAGGAGATCTCAAAGGGACGTAAAGGGCAGATGAGGGCGGATCATGACACCGGCCATTTGCCTGATCTGCTGTCAGGACACCTTAACCAGGCAGGAAAAACCCCGGCTCTGGTGCCATTATTTCAGCGGGAATCGCTCTAAGATGGGCTAAATAGTCCCATCTCGTTCCCTTGGCAGCGAGCGGGGCGGCACCTAAATTGTATACGTCTAACGATGAGGATTCCTTGGGGATTTCCTCGTACTGCCCCAAGGATGAGGCCGCGATCCGCGCGACCACGAAGGAAGATCGATGAACGCCAATCTGCGCAATTTCGCCCTCTGGGTCATCATTGTTTTGCTGCTGTTGGCGTTGTTCACGCTCTTCCAGAATCCGGGTCAACGCACGTCCTCGCAGGACATCGCGTTCTCGCAGCTCTTGAGCGAGGTCGACCAGGGCCATGTCCGCGACGTCGTGATCCAGGGCCCCGATATTCACGGCACCTTCACCAACGGCTCGAGCTTCCAGACCTATGCGCCGAGCGATCCGACGCTGGTGAAGCGCCTCTATGACAGCAAGGTGCAGATCACCGCGAAGCCGCCCGGCGACAACGTGCCGTGGTTCGTCTCTCTGCTGGTCTCCTGGCTGCCCTTCATCGCGCTGATCGGCGTGTGGATCTTCCTGTCGCGGCAGATGCAGGGCGGCGCCGGCAAGGCGATGGGCTTCGGCAAGTCGCGTGCGAAGATGCTGACCGAGGCGCATGGCCGCGTCACCTTCGAAGACGTCGCTGGCGTCGACGAGGCCAAGCAGGACCTGCAGGAGATCGTCGAATTCCTCCGCGACCCCGGCAAATTCCAGCGCCTCGGCGGCCGCATTCCGCGCGGCGTGCTGCTGGTCGGCCCTCCCGGCACCGGCAAGACCCTGATCGCGCGTGCGGTCGCGGGCGAAGCCAATGTGCCGTTCTTCACCATTTCGGGTTCTGACTTCGTCGAGATGTTCGTCGGCGTCGGCGCCTCTCGCGTGCGCGACATGTTCGAGCAGGCCAAGAAGAACGCGCCCTGCATCATCTTCATCGACGAAATCGACGCGGTCGGTCGTCACCGTGGCGCCGGCCTCGGCGGCGGCAACGACGAGCGCGAGCAGACGCTGAACCAGTTGCTGGTCGAGATGGACGGCTTCGAGGCGAACGAGGGCGTGATCCTGATCGCCGCGACCAACCGTCCCGACGTGCTCGATCCCGCGCTGCTGCGTCCGGGCCGCTTCGACCGCCAGGTCGTGGTGCCGAACCCCGACGTCGTCGGCCGCGAGCAGATCCTCAAGGTGCATGTCCGTAAAGTTCCGCTGGCGCCCGATATCAACCTCAAGACCATCGCGCGCGGCACTCCGGGCTTCTCCGGCGCCGACCTCATGAATCTCGTCAACGAAGCAGCCCTCACCGCTGCGCGCCGCAACAAGCGCATGGTGACCCAGGCCGAGTTCGAGGAAGCCAAGGACAAGGTGATGATGGGCGCCGAGCGCAAGTCGCTCGTCATGACCGAGGAAGAGAAGCTGCTGACGGCCTATCACGAAGGCGGCCACGCCATCGTCGGCCTCAACGTGCCCGCGACCGATCCCATCCACAAGGCGACCATCATCCCGCGCGGCCGTGCGCTGGGCATGGTCATGCAGCTCCCCGAGCGCGACAAGCTGTCGATGTCGCTGGAGCAGATGACCTCGCGCCTCGCCATCATGATGGGCGGCCGCGTCGCCGAAGAGCTGATCTTCGGCCGCGAGAAGGTCACCTCGGGCGCCGCCTCCGACATCGAGCAGGCCACGCGCCTTGCCCGGATGATGGTGACGCGCTGGGGCCTGTCGGAAGAGCTCGGCACCGTCTCCTACGGCGAGAACCAGGACGAGGTCTTCCTGGGCATGTCGGTTTCCCGCACGCAGAACGCCTCTGAAGCGACCGTGCAGAAGATCGACTCCGAGATCCGCCGCCTGGTCGAGGAAGGCTACAAGGAAGCGACCCGCATCCTCACCGAGAAGCACGCCGACCTCGAAGCGCTGGCCAAGGGCCTGCTCGAGTTCGAAACGCTCAGCGGCGATGAGATCGTCGACCTGCTCAAGGGCAAGAAGCCGAACCGCGAGTCCGTGCTGGAGCCGGCCACGCCGCGCGCCTCCGCCGTGCCCCCGGCCGGCAAGTCGCGGCCGCGTCCCGATCCGGATCCCGGCCTGGAGCCCCAGCCGCAGGCGTAACGCTTCGGCGATGGCCGGATATTCCGGTAAACCCGTTGTGCAAAAGCTCGGCATCAAGCCGGGCTTTTGTATTTTGGTGGACGGCCTTGCGACGCCTTATCGCGACGTCGTCGGCGAGCTCCCTGCCGGAGTGAGCATCGCAAAAGCCGTCAAGGCCCCGCTCGACATGGTGCATCTCTTCGCCGCCGAGGCCAAAGGCCTCGCCGCCAAGCTGCGCCTCTACCGCAAGGCGATCGCGCCCAACGGAATGATCTGGGCATCCTGGCCGAAGAAGGCGTCGGGCGTCACGACAGACGTCACCGAAGCCCTGGTGCGCGAGACCGCGCTTGCCACCGGCCTCGTCGATATCAAGATCTGCGCGGTCAACGACGTCTGGTCCGGCCTCAAGCTCGTGATCCCCGTGAAGGACCGAGCGAAGTAGCACCGCTTTCGTAGGGTGGGCAAAGGCGCGGAGCGCCGTGCCCACGATCTCTCGCCAATCGCGACAGGTGGTGGGCACGCTCCGCTTTGCCCACCCTTGTCTTAGCGCACCGGGCTAGAATGGCCTCGTTCCGTGAGGAATGGCCCAGCCCGGGTGGCCGC
>NZ_JAKLUA010000049.1 GCF_022012435.1 Bradyrhizobium zhengyangense | reverse complement strand
TTTTGCCTGGCCCATGCGCGGCGGGGCTTCTTCGAGTTGGCTGACATCGAGAAGAATGCTCGGGAAGGCAAGAAGGGAAAGCCGGTCTCCCCGATCGCACTGGAGGCGGTCAGACGCCTCGATGCG
Organism: Bradyrhizobium zhengyangense; assembly: GCF_022012435.1. Classification (GTDB taxonomy): domain Bacteria; phylum Pseudomonadota; class Alphaproteobacteria; order Rhizobiales; family Xanthobacteraceae; genus Bradyrhizobium; species Bradyrhizobium zhengyangense. The sequence continues at coordinate 12,256 of NZ_JAKLUA010000049.1, read as the reverse complement.
TTGTTCGAGATCGAGCGCGCCATCAACGGCCGAAATGCCGACGAGCGGCATGCCGTGCGCCAGGAGAGAAGCAAGCCGCTTCTTGAAGACATGCATGCCTGGTTGCTGCGCGAGCGCGAAACCCTCTCGCACTCTTCCGAGGTCCTGAAGCCGATCAACTACATGCTCAGGCGCTGGGACCACTTCGCCCGCTTCCTCGACGATGGCAGGATCTGCTTGACCAACAATTGTGCTGAGCGTGCATTGAGAGGCATCGCCTTGGGTAGGCGCAATTGGACCTTCGCCGGCAGCCAGCGTGGCGCCGACCGTGCTGCCATCATGCTGACGATGATCACGACCTGTCGCCTCAACGACGTCGATCCTAAGGCCTGGCTCGCCGACGTCGTCGCCCGCATCGCCGATCTTCCCACATCGCGTCTGCACGAACTGCTGCCCTGGGAATGGAAGCTCCTGCGCCAAGCCGGCAACTCCGGCGATCAGCAAGCCGCCTGATCTTCACCCATCATATAGCTCGCCGCCCCCGCGCGCCCGCGTCAATCTGGCGGCCTTCCTCGTAGGCGTACCCTGGTCGGTGCCACCCTCCATGTCTTCTATGCCGAGGCAGATAAGACTTTGGCCGGCCTCGCAGCTTCCTGTCCGATCCGAAGCGGTCGATCGAGGCAACATTGAAGGCGATGATGATCACGCCGCACCTGGGTGCAGGTTGGGTCGACTGCAGCCACGTGCATTTTTGGCCCAATGTCGATGGCAGCCGCACCAACATTGACCGGCTTCAATTCCGGGCGACCGCCGGTCGTTCTCTTGGACATCACAGTCCTCCGTCAAAATATGGCGGGGGGTCTGGCTATGCCAATCGTCATCTTCCCAATCGGGATCGCCGCCGAAGTGGCGTCACCACTCTCAAGTTTGCATGCGCCCATGGACCACGTTTCTAGCGGGGACTAACCTCCAATAAGCCGACGGCCGCACCCTCCGCAAGGCGAGGATAGCACGGGCAGTTTCTATCGCGCGCAGGCGAGCAACGGCCCGTGATAGTTTTTTACAATATCGCGCTCCATCCGCAGCCGTTCGTTCTCCGGCGCGGCCGGGCGATCTCCGAAGCCTGGTCCGCCAGCATCCGCGTTCGCCTGCGTGGTGGGGCGTCACGCCGCCGATGCCGGCTCCTGCCGGAGCTTATCCACCTAGCATCGCAGCACCTAGTCGCGCAGACCGAGCTCCTTGGCGATTGACCGATCGATCGTCCGCTCGATACCGCCAGTTCAACGGCTTGGCGCTTGGTGAACGATCGACGTTGACGTTCTGGCATTCGATACCTGCGGGCTCTCGGAGCCTACTACAGGTGTTCACTCATTCGGAGGAGGTTCACCTCCTTCCCTTAAAAACGCCCGCGGATGTTAGCGCGCGTGTTGTGAATAGAGACCAACGTTAAGCATCCCCTCCACTCCTGGCTTTCTACGCCGATCTACGATTGTCGAAAGTGCTTGTTGCGCCAACTCAATTGGTGGCTTTAATCGGAGGGTGCGCTTTCGACCACCTCATTCGACGAGGACGCCGGTTGCAATTGAATCCACTCAATCGGAGTCGATATCACGCTGCGCGCGAATGCTGCATGGCGCTCTCGGCATAACGATTGCGGACTATCTTAAAGATTAATCAATCGTTGAAGCAATTCTCAATCCGGATGGGCCGTTGTGGATCGATTGGCTGTGGGGTCGCCCAATCGACACCGTGAACCTTGCTCGCGGTTGACGGTGGGCACATTGTTCGCCTCGTTGTGCACCACGTCGACGCGGAGGTGGATGACAGATGGCCGGAAAGTAAACGAGCAGGAGGCTCTAGCGATGGGGCACCGCGAAGCAAACTAAGGGCAACGGCTTTTTCGATCTCTAAGGTTGTCTTATCCACCGATTTTACGAGAAGATCGCCGATCCCGCGATGGAAGTAGCGTGCATCTTTCACTTTCACTAAGGCGCCGGCATCGTAGACTTGGTCTTTTCTAATCGATCCATGGGAGCCGATGACAAGCGGAACGCAGCCGAAAATTACACCCCATACCCTTCTTCGCCTTGCAGATGCGGTGAAGATCGCATTTCCCTTAGGTGGGATGACGGTCGCGGGTTTGCGTCAAGAAAGTGATAGTAACCGACTGGTCATAGAAAAGATTGCTGGCAAGGAATTTACAACGCTGGCTCATGTTAAACGAATGCGAGAGCTATGCCGCGAAGGAACAAGCAAGCAAGACTTCAGCTCAAGGCCGCTCGTCAAAACAAGAGCGGAAAGATCACTCACAAAGCGACTTGGATCATCAGGGACAATGGCCGGGACGTTAGCACAGGCTGCTCTGCAGATGAGATTGCGGTCGCCGAAGAAAAGCTGAGGAATTACTTAGCCTCAAAGCACGCACCGGAGCGACGGGTCCGCCATATAGACGATATCGCAATTGCGGATCTCCTCTCGATCTATTTGGAGGCGCGGCTAGACAAGCTTCATGAGCGTTTCTGCGTGAATACTGCGAACGAAGATGCCGTCGCCGACATTCGCAAGTTCAAGAAGCGAATCGAACGGCTAAACGAGTGGTGGGGAGCAAAAATGCTGGGTGAGCTCAACGGAGAGGCATGTCGCTTGTATGCCAAAATGCGTGGAAACAAAGGAGGCTCGCGCCGAGACCTTGAAGATCTCCGTGCTGCGATTCGTTACCATGCGGCCGAGGGGTATCATCGAGCAATTGTTAAAGTCTCGCTGCCAGAGAGAGGTCAACCGCGAGACAAGTGGCTGACGCGCGGCGACACGGCGAGATTAATTTGGACCTGTTGGCGGTATCGCGAGATGCAGAAGCGCTCGCGCCAATCGACGGACGTTGTAAAAGTCCCGACAAATAAGCGCCCGCTGCGCCACCTTGCTCGGTTCATTTTGCTTGGCATCTACAGCGGGACTCGAGCGGGAGCCATCGCAGCCGCATCTCCCGTTCCAGCGATTGGACGCTCCTACATCGACTTGGAGCGTGGGCGCTACTACCGCTTAAAACAGGGGAGTATCCAAACCAACAAGCGGCAGCCCACGGTTCCGATACCCTTACGCTTGCTTGCTCACCTGCGACGCTGGCATCGGATTGACCCGGCGGCGAACCATTTTGTCGAATACAACGGAAAGGCCATCCGCTCGGTCAAAACAGCGTTCAAGAGTGCCGTAAGACATGCGGGACTTGGTCGCGGCATCTCGCCTCAAACGCTGCGGCATACTGCAGCGACTTGGCTGATGCAAAGAGGTTCGGATCCTTGGCAGGCAGCAGGCTATCTCGGAATGTCGCTTGAGGTGTTGCTCAACACCTACGGCCACCACCATCCTGACTATTTGGCTGATGCAGTCGACAAAATCGCGATGCGGGATCCGCCAAACGGACGAAGAGCGCACGTATCTGGTGTAGTCTCTGGCGCGGCGATTTCGACCAAAGGGCGAGGCCCGATAGGTAGTTGATTCCATTGACCCTGGCAGCAGCTCCTTTAAAGTGATCAATTGAACCGGAACCTTCGGGCGCGGTGGATGGTTCGAGCTTGGCTACACCGTGCGCTTGCGGTCGGGTAAGGTCATCTCATGGTTCTGGCCCTTGCATTGATAGCCTTGGCGTGCAATCCGGGTGACCGGTTGCTCGATCTGTCAGGCAAGCTGCCGCGCGCCATCAAGACCATCGACGTCCTGATCACGATCGAGCCATTTTATGCTCGCTTGTATGTCTACCAGCCGGGTTTTCCTGACAGCTCGCAAAGTTGCTGCCGCAATCAGCTGAGCTCGGTGCTCAAGCTTCCGGTTATCGATGGGCGGCTATGCATTAAGCAGAGCCAGCCGCAAATGAAGTGGAAGTTGCATATCATCGGCCGGCCTGACGTCGGGGTATGATGCGCGATAGGAACTGTCGAAACTATAGTAACCCTCGGCGCAATGGCTTGAGTTCGCCTCGGCCAACATCTCGTTCAGCGGCCAGCTTACAGCAACTCTCGGGCGGATTTCGATGTCACCAGCATCACCGGCACGGTGACTTCGACCACGTTGGGAACTAGCCTTGACGTTTCGCAACGCGGCCTAAGGCTGGCATCGCCAGCAGGTGCGCGCCAAGAAGCTCGGTAAACCGCAATCGTGCCTGGGCAACCGGCTGCCGGCCTAGCCGATTGGCCGATTGGCCGATTGATGTCGATCATGTCCTGTCCTCCGACAGTTGCCGGCAGCGCTGGATCAGATCAGCCACAGCTTCAAATGCATGATCTGCGACCAGCGCCGGGACGCGGTGGCCGGGTCTCGTGGTTAGAATTTTGTTAAGCCGAGGTCTGACGGATCGCGAAACGTCAAAATTGAGAGGATCTTGCAACGGCACTTCAGCGGATTATTGCTAAGGTGGTGACCAACAGAAACCAAGAGGTCTCAGATGCAGTACCCACCAGACCATGCATTACCCCTTGTCCAGCTCAAGGAACGGCGACGCGAGATGGTCGTCGCGTTGCAGAACCGCGTCGGTCGGGTTGGTGATGACGAGCTGAGGCAACTCGCAACAATTCAACAGGCCATCGCTGCAATTGAACACGTGATCGCGGACCTTGATTGCGAAGTCGACGAGACGTTCTCGGCCGCGGCCGACTCTCAGGTTCATTCGCTGCCGGTATTTGGACGGCGGACACTCGTTCACTCTCCAGTGTAACCATCCACCGTTTAACGCTACCAAGTGAGGTTAATCGAACCCGAGCTTGAGGCACTCGCCCGCGGCCGGTATCCATCGCTGCACCGGACGGGGCTGGTCTTTCTCCAAAGCGAGCCTCAAGACCACGATTTCAATCGTCCGGTAAGGGCTGCCAGCAATACCGCCTCAAGTCTGGCGGCCCACTCATGATTCTAAAGCTCTCAGACCACGTCATCATCCACCGGTACCAAAGCATCCGCGATCAGCCGATCGCCGATGCGATATCAGGTACTAAGCGAACGGGCATTTCGGGGGGTTATTCTGCGGGTACAACGCTCGCTTCTGTCCCTCGCGGTCGCCGCAGTCGGTCGATCAGGAGATAGATCACGGGCGTGGTGTAGAGCGTCAGGATTTGCGAGACGAACAGGCCGCCGATGATGGTGATGCCGAGCGGCCGCCGCAGCTCCGTGCCTGGACCCGTCGCAACGACCAGCGGAATGCCCGCGAACAGCGCCGCCATGGTCGTCATCAGGATCGGCCGGAAGCGGGCCTGGCAGGCCTCGTAGATCGCTTCCGCAGAGGACAGGCCGCGCTGGCGCTCGGCGTCAAGCGCGAAGTCGACCATCATGATGCCGTTCTTCTTGACGATGCCGATCAACAGGATGATGCCGACAAAGGCGATCACCGTCAGCGGCGTGTTGGTGATCTGGAGCGCGAGCAGAGCCCCGAGCCCGGCTGACGGAAGTGTCGAGATGATCGTGAGGGGATGAGCGAGGCTCTCATAGAGCACACCGAGCACGATATACATCGCCACCAGCGCGCCCAGGATCAGCAATGGCTGGCGGCCGCTGGTCCTGGCGAAATCGCCGGCATTGCCGTCAAAGCTGCCGCGGATGCCCTCGGGCATGTGCAACTCGTCGACCGCACGCTGGATGTTCTGCGTGGCCGCCTGCAGCTCGACGTCAGGCAACGTGTTGAACGACACCGTGGTCGAGGGCACCGACTGCGAATGGTAGACCGCGAGCGCCGCAAGCCCGCGTGTCGCGTGGACCACGGCCGAAAGCGGCACCTGCACGTCGCCCGCGCCCGCGACATAGATGCGATCGAGATTGGATGGATCGACCTGGAATTTCGGATCGATCTCCAGCAGGATCATGTACTGGTTGCGCTGGGTGTAGATGATCGAGATCTGCCGCTGCGAGAAGGCGTTGTTCAGGGCATTGTCGATGTCCTGGACGCGAACGCCGAGCATCGAGGCCTTTTGACGGTCGATGGAGAGCGTCAACTGCAATCCGTTCGGGTCTCGGTCGCTGGAGACGTCGGTGATGCCGTCGACCGTCTCCATTCGCTTGGCCACAATCGGCGCCCATTTCTGCAATAGCCCGAGATCGGCGCTGGCGAGCGTGTACTGGTAGTTGGAGTCGCTTTGCCGTCCACCGGCGCGGACGTCCTGGGCGGCGAACATGAACAGGCGGATGCCCGCGACCGGGTAGAGCGCGCGCCGCAGCCGGTCGATCACGATCTCGGTCGAGACGTATCCGCGCTGGTCAGGCGGTTTCAGGTTGATGAACATGATGCCGCGGTTTGCGCCCTGTCCGCCGACACCGCCGCCACTTCCGACCACCGAGCCGAGGCCGGCCACCGCCGGATCTGCGAGAACGATATCGGCGAGTTGTTGCTGCAGACCCAGCATCGATTGGAAGGAGGTGTCGGCGGAGGCGCGGGTCGCCCCGATGACAAAGCCGGAATCATCTGTCGGGAAATAGCCCTTGGGCACCTTGATGTAGAGCGTGACAGTGAGGGCGATGGTGGCGAGGAATACCAGTAGCGTCAGGATCGGAAATTCCAGAGCCGCGCGCAATGTGCTCGTATAGAAGGAGACAATGCGCGACAGCGAGTCTTCGATCATACGATCGAACAGCGTCGCGGACCCCAACGTTGGCTGGCGGATATAATGGGCGCAAATCATCGGCGTGACAGTCAGCGACACTAGGGTCGAGACCACGATCGCGAAGGTCAGCGTCAGCGAGAATTCGCGCAGCAGGCGGCCCACGATTCCGTCCATGAAGATCAGCGGCGTGAACGCGGCGATCAGCGACAGGCTGATCGAGACCACGGTGAAGCCGATCTGCTTGGCGCCTTCCAGCGCCGCCTGCATCGGCCGGATGCCGTGCTCGAGATTGCGGACCATGTTCTCGATCATGACGATGGCGTCGTCGACGACGAAGCCGACCGAGATCGCGAGGGCCATCAGCGACAGATTGTCGATCGAGTAGCCGGCGACCCACATGCCGGCGCAGGTGCCGGCTAGCGCCAGCGGCACAGAGATGCCGGCCGCGATCGTCGGCGTCAGCCGCCGCAGGAACACGAACACCACGACCATCACCAGCACGGCCGTCGCGAGCAGTGTCCACTGCATGTCCGTCACGCTGGCGCGGATCGTGCCGGTGCGGTCGACTAAAGTGGAGACCTCGACGCCGACCGGGATCCACTGCTTGAGCTCGGGAATCAGTGCCTTCACGCCGTCGACCGTGTCGATAACGTTGGCATCGCCTTGTTTCCTGATCTCGATCAGCACCGCGGGCTGCTTATTGAACCAGGCGACCGAACGTACGTTCTTCACGGAATCTTCGATGTTGGCGACGTCGGAGAGCCGCGCGAAATTGCCCTTGGAGCTCTTAATGACGATGTCGCGGAACTCTTTCGCGGTGCGCATCTGCCTGTTGAGCGACAGCGTCTCGCTCTGGCGCTCGCCGTTGAAGATGCCGACGGGGCCGAGCGGATTGGCGTTGATGATGGCGGTGCGTACGTCGTCGGTCGCGATCCCCGCATTCGATAGCGCGACCGGGTTCAGCTGAATCCGCACCGCCGGTTGATCGGCACCACTGACAGTGACATTGCCGACGCCTGGCACTTGCGAGATGCGCTGCAAAAGCACCGTGTCGGCGACGTCATAGAGTGCGGCCGGCGGGAGTGTTTTCGAGGTGAGGGCCAAAACATAGACCGGGGCGCCGGACGTATTGGCCTTGCCAAACCGCGGGAGCGAGGGAAGATCGCCGGGTAGATCAGGAAGCGATGCGTTTATGGCCGCTTGGACGTCTCGGGCAGCGCGATCAAGGCTGCGGCCGATGTCGAACTGCAAGAGGACACTACTCAGCCCGAGAGTGCTCGTAGAAGTGATCTGATTGACACCGGCGATTTCGCCGAGCCGTCGCTCGAGTGGCGCGGCTACGGTGCTGGCCATAATCGCCGGGGCTGCGCCTGGGCGAAAGGCGTAGACGAAGATGGTGGGAAAATCGACGTTCGGGACCGAGGCAACCGGCAGGAATCGGTACGCCACAATGCCCAAAAGGAACAAGCCTATCGAGAGCAATGTGGTCCCGACTGGCCTGCGGATAAAGGGCTGCGAGATCGAGGACATGGACTTCCTGTTGGTGCTCTAACTGCTTGATCCTGCTAGGCTAACTTCCATGATAAGCACGAGTGGATCAAGTATCTATCGACAATATGACCCCCGATCGTTTCGGCACTTTGTGCAAAGTAAGGCGCGGTAGCCGTGCTCCTTTCGCCTTGAGACGTCGTTTTTCCCCGTAGGCCGTTTCCGAGGGTGCCCCATGTGCGCGGCTCAAGCCCCATCCGAACCTGCATAGTCCGCTCGCAGGCGTTTGAGGCCGCGTCGCTGCCTGCCCCGGGCGGCTTTCTCGTAACTTTCCAGGCCCACGAGGCGCTTGTTTATGCTCGGGGCTCTCCGTCATCCTTCAAGCAGCCGACGCCGAGCATCGCGGATATCCAAAGCAGCAGCCTGACTTCAGCAAGAGCTAATCCGGCTGGCGCGATGGGTCGACGAGCTCCGCCAAAATTGCACTGGCGATCGCCTCTGATCCCGCGCCACACTCCGGCTGCCATCGTAACAATCCATGGCGATGCGCATTGCCGCTCGACCGTTCCTTGCCGATTGGCGTCTTCGGGCCTGTGCTTCGCTTCGCGTTGGTCCGATTGGCTTCGATTTGTCGAACTGACGTCATCCCAACCACAACTCCTCGATCCACCATCTTTTTCAAAAGAGCCTTCTGAACGCCAGCAGATCAAGCCGGCTCGTGCAAAAGAGCAACAATCTCGCTACAGAAACGCTAACGTCAAGCAAAGCACCGGGCCTAAGATACACAACGGCAGTGGCGGCCTTGCCAGCCGCGTGCTGTAATCTGACTTCCCTAGAATGGCATCGAGATCGTCTCCACCTCGGGTCCTAACGTTCAAACAGAGGCACTGCCAATGAAGCGCTCTGGGCTACAGCTTACGTTCCTTGTATTGGTTGTCGTCGCGTTTCCCGCCTGGGCGCAAGAAGCCGCTCCCTCCGGAAAGCGCTGGCTCGATCATCTAGTGAACGATTTGATTCCGTTTTGGAGCTCGGAAGCCGCACTTGGGAAGCCGGTCGGGGCCTTTCCGTCGATACGATGTGATGATGGAACGCTCTATAGCGAGAGAGCACCCTGCCCGGAAATTGGACCAGGACGGACGCTCAATGAACGCTACACCGTGGCGCTTTCTCGGCAATCGTTCGGATATGGCGTGGCGTTCCACCTGACTGGTGAGCGTAAGTATCTCGACATGATGAAAGCGGGCATCGATTTCATCCGCTTCAACGCCATCGACCGATCAAATGGCGGGATAGCGACGACGCAATATCTTTCGCAGGGCTCGTGGGGGCCTGCGCCCGGCCTGCGCACGCCCCAACAGCTGGCCTATGGTCTGCTCGGCCTGGCGTTCTACTATTACTTAACAGGCGACCCAGACGTCCTGCACGACCTCCTTTCAGTGAAGAACTACATCTTCGAAAAGTATTCTGTAGCAGGAGGCGCGCTGCAATCGCAGCTGATTTTCCGAGCTGGCGCAACACGCGAGGATAAGCAACTGGTCTCCCAGCTCGATCAGATGAACACCTATTTGGTCCTCATCGCTCCTTTGCTGCAGGAGCCAACTCGGAGCGATTGGAAGGACACTCTGATCCGACTCGCCAAGGTGATGATCGACCAATTCTACTCGCCGGCCGACAAACTCTTTTTCAGAGCGGCCAACAAACCTTCTGATATGGTTTTGACCAATACGCCAACAGATTTCGGCCACAACGCAAAGGCTCTTTGGATGATCCGATTCACAGGCCTGCTGACCGGACATCAGGACTTAGTTCAATTCGCTGAAGACAACGCGCGGGCATTGCTTGGACGAGCCTACCTTGAAGACTGTGGCTGCTGGGCTGGTGGGCTGCTCGCCGGCGGCAATTTAGATTTGGATAAGCCCTGGTGGGTCTACGCAGAGCTCGATCAGCTGGCCGGAACCATGGCCCTAACCGATCCGACATACGCGCGCTATCTTCCACGGGTGCACGACTATTGGTTCAGCCACTTTGTCGATACTCAGCATGGCGAGATTTGGAACGGCGTAGACGGGAAGACCGATATGCCTCAGCGGAAGCAACCAAAGCAATGGGAATGGAAAAATGCATATCACTCGTTTGAACATGCATTGGTCGGCTACATTGTCGGCCAGACCCTGAACAAGCAGCCTGTGGTCCTTCATTACGCCTTCGCAGACGATGATAGGGTGAAGTCGGTACAGCCGTATTATTTTTCGGGCACAGTAATGAGGATCGACGCGGAATCAAATTCCGATGGGGCGCGAGTTCAATCGGTGGTCTTCAGCAACGTGCATTGAGGCGCATGGTTCGCGATCTCTCGTAATAAGCCCGCCCGATGGAAGTAAGCTGAGTTGATGAGCGCCTCGAAGAGCAGGTATTGCCCGCGTTCCTGCAGATAGATTTCCATGCTAACCGAGTGCTGATTCACACTATGAGCTGAAAGGCGCGCCTCGATTTCGGCGGCCGCAATCGAATCGCCCATCTTAGTGCGTTCTGAGCCGTGTGACGTTCGGCGGCTTCCTTAAAGGGCTCGTTAATGCCCACGACATCAATGCTGCGGAGCGCCGTCTCGATCGCCTTTTGCCGATAGCTCTCTAGCAGCTTGTGGCGTTCAGTCGGTAGCGGCGGATTTCCCACGATAGCTCTGCCACATCGGTCGCCAACAACCATTCGATTGCGGATTCAGGCGCGATATCGGCAGAGTATTATCTGCCGGAGCGTGTCATATTGTTGACGGCTTTCCCCGGGGAGCAGCAGCGGTGTCGGCGCGAGGATTTCGAGCTCCGCGGGCACCGCTGTAGTGACTGATCCTGGCTCAGCGTTGAACGGCTTGTTCATTGCGCACGAACGCCCGAGCCGTTCGATGGCTGCTCCGGAAGCCAAAGGCCCGGTAGGCGGAGCCGGCCTGCCGTGGATAGGACTAGCGGCCCAAAGGTCCTGCGCGATAGGAAGCGGGGTCTACCTGCATGTTGCTCCACCAGGACTTTTCATTGCCGACGCGATGCAAATCCTGGTGATGAGATCGACATAGCGGCACGGTGAACTCGTCGCTGACCTTCCGGCCCAGCGCCCTTGGTTGAGCGAACTTGAGGTGATGGGCATCCGAGGGCTCCGGCTTGCAGATGAGGCACGGCTGGCCCCGGACAAAGCGCAGGTGGGCCTTGCTTCGCTTCCGTGCGGGCTCTTTAGGAAACGCCAAACCGTCCGCCGGATCCGGAGTCGGCTCGAGAGGGTTCGATTCAGCGGGCCCGCCTCCGGTTCAATGGCTGCCAGCGGGTGCCCTCCGCAAGCCGGGCGCGGTAGGCAGCTTCGACGATCCGAGCATCCGCCCCTAGAGGAGCGTTCTTGATGGGCATGTTGGAGTTAGCCCAGGGCAGAAGGTCCTCCGCGTTCAGGGCTGCGAGCTCGCCAGTGAGCCGGTCCCGCAGCTCGAGAGATCGCTGGGAGTCCAGAACCGGCGGCCGGTTCAAAACACCTTTGGCGGGCTTCCCTGTTGATCCTGGAGTGCGCCGGGGCTGGGGCGCCGCCTGAGGCCCGGCAACTGCCGCCGGGGCCTCCAGATCGTCTTCCCCGGCGATTCCTACCAGAGCAAAGAGCGCGTAGCGCCGGGCATAGGTTAGAGCCGTTCCCATCCGGGGCGGTGCCTCGGTGTCCTTGCTTGGGCAAACCGGCAGGTCTGACGAGATCCATTCCCCCGAGGCGTGGGCAAGCAGAGTCGTAAGGTGGATCTGCCCCGTCGCTGCCTCGGTCCGGGTGGTCTGAATGGTGGCGATTTCCTGTTGGCTCAGCGTTTTCAGCACTATGTCCAGGCCCGATGCAAGGGAGGCGTAGCGGAAGGTGCTGTCGTCCTCCCGTCGGAACGCCGACCGGATCACGGCGGTCAGGGTCCTCTCGGGGTTGGTGAGGTCCTGCTGATTCCGCTCGATGTCGCCCACCATTCCGGGATGATGTCGCCCGGGGTGACGAGGCCTCTTCTGGCTGTAGCGCGGCGATCTGGGTAGGAAGTCTCTCATTGTCGCGCAGCGTCAATCAGCGACGGTTTTGGGTGTCGCGTGCGATGGCGGCCGTCCTGGACCGCGTTTTCGTTCGAGGGCGGTCCGTCTGCGATAGCTCTCGACGTTCATCTCGACAATGGTGGCGTGATGAACGAGGCGATCGATAGCGGCGAGGGTCAT
>NZ_JAKLUA010000048.1 GCF_022012435.1 Bradyrhizobium zhengyangense | reverse complement strand
CGCTGCGCGACAATCAGAGTTCAACAAAACTCTTGCGCGCGACAATCATCGCGGCAATCATCATCAGGCCGCGACACGCCTCGCCATCCTGATTGCCGCGCACTTCCTACCCAGATTGCCGCGCTACAGCCTAGATCAAGCCCCCATAGTTACACGCTCACAAGACGTGGCTTCGTTCGATCCAGCGTCAAATAGGTCCCGTGCTGGACTTGCGGCGAGATCTGCGAGCGAGCGTCGACAATGCCGGCTCATACGAGGAGTCCCCACCGCGCCCTGCCTCCCGCCCTGGCACCGATACGCTCGACCAGCGCTCTTCACACGCGGCCGGGCCGAGTTCTTACTTGAAGAGCGTCGCCCACAGGCAGCCGACCATCTCGCGTGCAATGGCGGTGGTGACGATCACCCCGGCTTTGCTGGCCGCCGACAAGGGGTGATAGAGGATGCACAGCTTGACCTGGGCTCTTTGCCCGCTTGTTGATTGGTCGGCGCGATTAGGATGATCCCTAAGTTGCGAACTTCCTCGCCGCGCACTCCTTGGGCCATCGCAACCGAAATCGTTGCCTTGTGTACATCCAGCCCTACGAAAATGCTATGGTTCATCAGGCCCGCTCCCCATGCTTGGGGTTCGGCGCCGGACCATCCGGCGCAACCCTCGATAGGAGCTTGCCGCGGGGCCGCCCGTCACCTCACAGGGCGGACAAAGGGTCTAGGGGATGCTGAGGTCCTCTGCAAAGGTTCGGCCTGCCGCACTGGTCCTGAGCTCGTAGCAAATTCGTATGCCTTCGGCTAAGTCGCTTCTTCCGGCTTTTGCGACCGCGCTGGCGTGTACGAATACGTCCGGACCTCCGTCATCCGGTCTGATGAAGCCATATCCCTTTCTTGCGTTGAACCATTTCACGATACCTGTTGCCATGTGTCGAACTCCGGCGTCTTCAAAAGCTAACAAAAAGTACGCACTCAGCCAGCGAAGCTCATGCCGCACGCAAGGGCGCTGTAGAACAATGTAAGATTGCGAAAGAAGGTAAAAAGCCGTCGGTATGCCATACAATTGCGTATCTCACTTGATGCGCTCGCTTGTGCTCCATGAAAAGTGCGATCGCGGCGCGACAAGATTGCGGACTTTGGTGCACTGTCAGCTTGCCGTTGCTCAACGCAAGGCGTCATTATCGCATGTCCGAGCGACGCAGGTTGGAAGAAGAGTGAAAGGTGGTGGTGACCGTCATTCGCCGTCAGGCGCACCGCTCGGCGCAAAGCGGTCGAGCAAGTGCGCCGGTCGGTTTGGATGAGATCTACGGCGGTGAAAGCGGACACGGCGCTAGTGGGGGCAGCTGTGGCCGCTCGCATGGAATCCAAGCGAGAGCTCATGTCGCTACTTCGGATATAAGATGCACCGCCGCTTGCGATTGCAGCGCCTCGGCGCCAAAGTGTTGGCAGAAGTATCCTGACAAAAGTCATCGAGCACCTGTTCTCGCGAGAGACCAATGCATCTATTCTCATTGGCCGTTAAGCAAGTAGCGTGCCGCGCCTTATGACAACGGGACCAACTGCCGACTAGGTTGCTCTGCCGTTTTGGTTCTGGTGATGTAGGAGTGTGGGAGAGACTATGCTCCTGCTCGCAGCATTGCCTCGGCCGCAGAACATTTGGGCCGTTGCCCAGAAGCTTGAGAGTGACGCTCAATCTCCTGAGATAGGTCCTGGCGCTATGAGGGAGAGGCTCTTGCCGCATGTAGGCGGTCCATGACGGTATGCGCGGCAGCAGTTGCAGCGCCCATGCTGCCATCGTTGGACATCTAACATGGGCAGCTGGCGCAAAACTAACAATAATCGTACTGCCTGGTGTTAGATCAAGCGCACCGTTGCTGAAACCCGGCGGACGCGCGCTTGGCCCGACAAGTGGCGCGGACGATCTCGGGGACCGCGAGCAGGCCTGGAGCACTTCGGGATCAGGTGCGCGTGCAGGATCGATTGCACCTCGTTCTTGAGCCGCGCGATGCCGCACGACCTGGTAGCGCCGCGCCGCTAGCCGACGCTTGCGTTCCGTCTCTGCGTCAGGCGTCCGGATCTGCGGCAGGTGCCGCGGGCGCCTGCAGACACGCGAGTGTGCCGGCATCGATCTTGTCGGTCTCGACTTGAGCCTGGGCGATCGCCTTCACCTGATGCGAATTGGCGACAATCACGCGTGCCACGAACGACGCCAGAACCGGCGACACCGCCACTCTGTTCGCGGTCGCTTCGACCACCACCGCATCACTGGCCAGCAGGGTCTTGCCAAAACCGTCCAACGCAGTCCGCGTCTATATCAATACGGCCCGCATGTCGGAGGCTGCCATCCTCCCAAACCACCACCTCTCCGAGGTTCGGACGTCGATGTCAATCACCCGTCGCACTTGCACCTCCTGCCAAATCAGACCACATGACGGGAGCTACGGGCGACACGACAACTACGGATGCGCGCTCTCAGCGCAACCGGGCTGGTCGCAGAGGCGGCCAGCTACTAACCCGAGCTCGTGGCTGATCGTATGCATCGGCCTGCCCGCACCTTGGTGCTCCCGGTGCCTCTCTCCCGATGGTTGCACCATACGCCACTATCTTGAATATCGCAGCGGGACATCGGCACCGAGAAACTCAAATACCGGTTACCAATCCGATCGAGCGCCTCAACGGCAAGATCAAGCGGCGATCCGAGGTCGTCGGCATCTTCCCTAACGGAGACGCAATCGCCGACCTAATCGATGCGACCCTGTCGAGCAGAACGACGAATGTGCGGTCCAGGCGCCCGCTACATGACGCCGGAAAGCATCGCGCCATTAAGCGATGAATTCATCGTCGGTCTGCCCGACGTGGCAGGCTGATGCCTTCCGACCCGCCTGCCGGAAAATCGCAGGTAACCTACCGTCAGCTACACCATGCCCCGGCAGGGTGCTGGCAGCGGAGCTTGCGTCAATTGGATCGAACGTCTCTTCGTTTCTCAGCATTTGAGGCGCGGTATCTACCCGTCGAGGAGCGGCCTAGGCATCAACACGGCGATCTTGTGAGACGAAGTGTTCAAGCGTCCCACAGGATGCTCGCCGATGGCATCTTATGGTTCATCAGTGCAGGGTTGACCAAGCAATTTAGCGGCAGAGCTCCAATCGATGCTTCGGATGCCCTGCTTAAACCAGTCAACCCATTTCTTGCTTATGAAAATCGCGTAGCAGCCTGAGAGAGGATCACGCTCACGCGGGGCCATCGGGGCTGCGAAAGGATGCAGCCGTTGCCCCTGAGCCTAGCAGAACGGCCGTCGGGGCGACTTAACGCCCCAATTGGCCGTCTTCAATCTAAGGGCTTTAGGCGGTTGGGGGCAATCCCCGGCGCCTAGCAAGCTTGATGGTCCTGCCTGACAGCTCAACTATGCGTTTCTCCGCCGCTGTGAACGAAATCCTTCAATAGGATCAAGCCGCCTCCGTACGGTCTGGGGAATTGAGCGGAGTCGTTGAGGAAACATAGCCGAGAGCAGCTTGCTTCTGGCGCCGTCGCTCCACGGACGGAGGGATGCCCATTTTGCCACGGTATTTTGCGACCGTCCGGCGCGCTATATCGATCCCAGAGGAACGCAATAGCTCGACGATTGCGTCATCTGAGAGCACTGATGCTTGGGCCTCGGAGTCGATGAGCCTCTTAATGCGGTGGCGAACAGCCTCTGCCGAGTGAGCCGTCTCGCCGACGGCTGAAGCAATGGATGGTTTGAAGAAGTATTTGAGCTCGAACCGTCCACGATTGGAGGCCATGTACTTGTTGTTCGTTACGCGTGAAACGGTGGACTCATGCACCCCCGCGGCGTCGGCCACTGCTTTCAGATTGAGGGGTCGTAGATGCTCTACGCCGTAGGAGAAAAAGTCATGTTGCTGACGCACAATTTCGCTCGCAACTTTCAAGATTGTGTTCGCACGTCTCTCAAGTGAACTTACCAGCCAGCGTGCATCAGACCACTTATTGGCCAGGTAGGCCTTGTCATTACGGTTGCGCATTTTGCCCTTGAAATCGCGATAATAAACCTGATTCAGCGAAATGCTGGGAAACGCTTCACTGTTCAGCTCGACTACCCAATTGTGGTGATGACCCCGGCGAACAAAGACATCTGGGATCAAAAGTTCCAGGCGCACCGAACCAAACTTATGTCCCGGCTTCGAGTCGAGTGACCGAAGTTCCGCAATCATATCGGCGATGTCCTCATCGCTCTCTCCGCAAACGCTGCGCAGGGCAGGAACCCCCTCAGGTACAAGAGCGAGGTTCTCAACCAGTGCCTGCATCGCTGGGTCATAGCGGTTGCGCTCGCGCAGCTGGATCGCGAAACATTCTTTCAAAGAACGAGCGAAGACGCCAGGAGGGTCAAACGTCTGCAATGTTGCCAGAACGAGATCAACATCTGTTTGCGAGGCCCCCAGCCGTTTGGCGGCATTTCCTAGGTCTTGCGGCAAGTATCCGGCGTCATCGACGAGGTCGATTAGATAGCGTCCGATGAGTCGCTTTGTGGGCGACGTCAGCGCGAGTCCGAGCTGCTCGGTCAAATGATCGCGGAGGGTGATCTCTTTCGGTACGCACGCCTCTAGATTATAGTCTTCCTGACAAGATCGGCTGCGGGACGCCTCTGTGCCGACGTCCAGCCGATCTTGGTCCGAATTCTGAGGAATGTCCTCATCAAATGGCTCGGAATGAAGATCGTCAAGCTCCGGGCTGGGCGCCGCGTCGAGCTCGGGGCGAGTGCCAGGGTCTACGCTCAAGCCGTCTTGTTGGCTATTGTCGAACGCGTCGCTGTCAAGATCACTAGCGTCGTCCGGACCGCTGGCTTCGCTGAAGAGGTCGGTCGTTGTTCCGGCATCCTCTTGCGTCAGCATGTCTATGTCGCGCTCCAGCAATGGATTGCACTCGAGCTCCTCCTCCACGAAATCAGCCAGATCGAGATTAGACAATTTCAGCAGCTTTATCGCCTTCGCCAGGCGCGGCGATAGTACGGCTGATTGCGATTGCCGAACATTCTGCTGATATCCCAGGCTCATTGTAAGGTCTCTCCCCGGCTGATGTACGGCGTCTGTATGCGAGTTACCAATTGATGTTCGGCACGCAGACGGTTGTGGATATGGAAGCGCAAGGCGATCTCCCGCCCTACAGGCGCAGAGTCCCCTCTCGCTCTATCTTCATAGAATGTTTGATGGCCGCCTGTGGGGAGGCCAAGGATGCGGCCTGCTGTTGATAGTCTGGTTCTGGTGAACCGAGACGAGGGCGCCACGACAATGAACTGTCCAGTTGGCAAATAGAATCTGCGTTCTGATTGCCAGAGGCCATAGTTTTTGCCGGGTTTCGCATCGAAGTTGTCGCGGCGACCTACGCCGCAGGCGTGTGTCATCGTCCGGCCTTTCCACACAATACGTTCTTGGCCTGACACGATTGGCGCGCCTCGATTGTTAACAGGCGCAGGACCGGACTGCTTACCGGCGGTGGTCGCTCCAGCTGAAAAAAAGCGAGGGCTTTGTGTCCCGGCGGGGCCCGGGCTGAGGTAGAGCGCATATAATCGCTTGGTGCTGTCCCCGCCGAGGGTGGCATAGGGTCCGGAGCGCTTTTTGCAACGCTCCGCTTGCCGCTGCGGTCGCAGCACCATCTTGGGAACGCGTTCCCAGAGGCGAGCTCTTCCGTGCAAGGCCGTATTTGGCCAAATTCTGGCTCGGCGCAGTGGGTCGCCCGTTCGAGTGAACCGGGCGAAACACGTCGCTCCATCGCAGGTCTGGGGCGGCAAGTGCCGGAGACCGGGCAGCAACAACGCGGCGTGCCGGACATCATTCAACGGACTGAGCAAGAGGCCTCCCGAGATCTGTTCAGTGGAAGCATCAGCAAGAGGTGTGCCAAGCCAGTACGCCGGATGCCGCTCATGTCCCTTGTTGATGATCTCAGGTAGTGATGCAGTACGACGGAGCTCGCTGCGGTGTGTGAACTAGCGGCCCGATCGACCTTTGTGGCAACCGCAACAATCAAGATGGGCGACATCGAACAACGCGGGATGGAGGTCTCAGGCAACTAGCGCGCCATTGTTTAGGTGCATCGTCCTGTGCTGCCGCAACACGCCCAAGCCGCCAGCGAGATGCCGGGCGGCGCTAATCGTGAGCTATCTCGTGGTACAGCTATTGCTGCGACGATGACAAGCCTAGCGCGAGGAGCAGCTCTCAAGAAGCAGCCGGATGTCGAGCGCGCGAAGCGGCTCGTCGTCTGATCTAATGCGGCGCCGGGTGAGTTAAAGCAAGTGATCTCGCACGTTGGGCCACGGCGCATGTCAATCAAAGTAATGAAGTTTGGGGGATCGAGCTTTCGTGATGCGGAGGCGTACCGCGCTGTCTCCAGACATATAGTAGATAGGCTTGCAAATGACGCGCGGCAAGTCGTGGTCGTCGTTAGCGCGATGCACGGCCAGACGGACGTACTGAAGTCTCTAGCGCTCTCTGTGAATGAAATCTGCAGCACCGTTGCCTTGGACACCGTCCTGACAGCGGGAGAAATGATTTCCGCTGGACTTCTTGAGGCAGCATTGCAAAGACACTCGGTGCCGACATCATCGCTCTTTGGCTATTCGATTGGAATCAAGACATCCTTGGTTCTAGGTAGGACGGTCATCGAGGAGGTCGACAACAAACCGCTGCTAAAGGCGCTCGATTATGGCCGCGTGGTAATCCTTGCCGGAGCGCAGGGTCTGGATGAAGGTGGACGGGTCTCAATGCTCGGCCGCAATAGCTCGGATTTGACTGCGGTAATAGCCGCCGATATGGTGGGAAGTGGCGTTTGCGAAGTCTACTCGGATGTCTGTGGCATCTACTCCGCCGATCCGAGGATTGTGAGGCAAGCAAGGCTGCTCCCGACAGTCTCCTATGCCAACGCAAGTCGGATAGCACGCTGCGGGGCGAAAGTGCTTCACCATGGCGCAATCGACTATGCTGCCGGCCGGAGAATAGCCATCTCCTGCAAATCGTTACTGCCGAATGAGATGGCCGGTACTTTGGTGACTGACGCAGGAGGCGGGGTTTGCGTGGTCATCAACCCGTCAGCAACACGGGTTGCATTTCAAAGCGTCTTCGAAAAACGTAATGCTGAAGACGTTTTACGAAGGCTTGGTATCATGTGGATCGATCTCGAGCAGGATGAAAGCCCCGAGGGGTATTTGACGCATGACGCGGAGGCCGCGCTTACCGCTCTGCATCGGGAAGGCATCCACCCCGTGAGGAGTGCGCAGAAGATTGTTGTTTTAGCGCTCACCGGGTCCAAGCCAAAGACATACGAATTGCGAGATCTTGAGGCCGCTTCTTACTGTGCTCAGAGGGTCCATGCAGAGCTCCGCACTAGTGGGGTGGAAGCACCTCACTAGCCATCACCTCCTGATTGGCGATATACCGCGCTGCAGGTCGGGAGAGCCGGCTACTCACCGCGGAAATGAGTCGTCAGCGGCAACTTCACCTCCCTTGTAGAAGTCTTGAGATGGCTTGTCACGATGACCATCGCCGAGCGGACCGATCCTTCGATAAGTGCATTCCGCTACTGGGCAGTTGAGTTACGCAACGCCAGAACGCACGATCTGCCAGGTGCCTGCCAGGCAAGTGATGCGCAACCAATTACCGCGCGCCCAACATGCAAACGGCCTTCGTTAGCCTACTGGTTCTGTAGCCGGGCTCACCGTGAGTGCGGGCGGTTAGCGTATCCGTATCCGAGTCCAGGTTGACCTGGGCCGCAGTGTGATGCGGGTAGGCGACCTGCCCGACGACTAGGCCCGTCCCCAGGGAGCTAGTCGACTGAAGCTGGAACATGTTCAGGGAGAAACAAGAGTTAGACGGTCGTGGTACTCGAAGTGTAGCACCAGCGAGATG
The DNA here is from genome assembly GCF_022012435.1 of Bradyrhizobium zhengyangense. Taxonomy (GTDB): domain Bacteria; phylum Pseudomonadota; class Alphaproteobacteria; order Rhizobiales; family Xanthobacteraceae; genus Bradyrhizobium; species Bradyrhizobium zhengyangense. Next base: position 4,632 of record NZ_JAKLUA010000048.1, on the reverse strand, counting down.
CGGAACAGGTGCTAGCCTGCCGCGGTGATCAAGCGTCTGGCGTGAGGCCTCGCCGAGGCAGCGAGGCCCGATGCAGATGTCATGTCAGAGCGGGGCTGCTTCCGCTAAGCTATCTTCAAAGATGTCCAAACCCTTAGTCAGCGTCTCCGGGTCGATCGTTAGCGGAGGAAAGAATTTGATGACCTCGTCCGCCGGGCCGCATCGTTCAATGATGAGGCCCCTATCGTACGCCTTGCGTGCTGCAGTCTCAGCGAGGTGAGTATTTCGGCAATCAAAGCCGAGCGCCATTCCGCGGCCGCGGACAGTGAAGTGGTCTCCATGCGCGCGCGCAATAGCATTAAGCCGGTGACGCATCAGCGTTCCCAGTCGATAAATGCTTTGCGAAAAGATCTCAGTGCGCCAGTAGATATTCAAAGCTGCAGTTGCAGAGACAAGCGCTAGGTTATTTCCTCGAAAGGTGCCCGTGTGCTCTCCCGGTTCCCATATATCAATTGCCTCTTTGATCAACAACATGGATAACGGCAGACCATATCCACTTAAGGACTTCGACAATATTACGACATCTGGTGACAACTCGGCGAACTCAAAGCTGAAGAAATCGCCAGTACGGCCGCAACCCATCTGAATATCGTCGACGATAAATATGGCTCCAATCTCTGCCGCTAGGGCTTGTACGGATCGTAGCCATTCCTTTTGAGCGACGTTGATGCCGCCCTCCCCCTGTACTGTTTCAAGGAGAATGGCGGCTGGCGCATCGATGCCGCTGCTAGAGTCCAGCAATATGTTCCGCAGGTGCTCCGCCGTATCAATCTCATCTCCAAGATAACCATCATAGGGCATTATCGTGACGCCGGACAGGGGGACTCCACTGGCTTCGCGAAGAAAGCGACTGCTGGTCGCAGCCGCGGCGCCGAGACTGAGGCCATGATAACCACGTGTGAATGAAATGATGTTGTGGCGCCCGGTTACTTTACGCGCCAGCTTCAATGCCGCCTCAACGCCATTGGCACCTGTAGGTCCAGTAAATTGAAATCGATAATCCAAGCCCCGCTCACGAAGAATAACTGAGTTGAAAGTCTCCATAAAGTCGACCTTGGCCGGAGTGGCCATATCGAGGCCGTGAACGACAGCATCAGATCCCAGATATTCTGTAATAGCTGCCTTTAGCTGATGATTGTTGTGGCCGTAATTGAGCGCTCCAGCCCCGGAAAAGAAGTCGATGAACCGTTCGCCCGTCTCGCTTAGCAGAAAGGGCCCGCGCGCATGACTAAAGCACGCTGGGAAGAGACGCGAGTACAGGCGAACGTTGGATTCCAACGTTTCTAACGTTCGAAGAGTACGTGAGGGGTCGGCAGAGTTATTCATGATCGCACCTTCACTTTGTCCATGAATATGGCTGGTGCACGTGACATACTCCACCATGCGGAATATTAAACCTCTCAGCGTTGGTAGTCCCTCGTCGAGCGAGGGAGAATCGTCGAGCCGGTGCGACGCTGTTGCGGTTTGGTCAGGAGGCCATTCACTAAGCGCGGCTTGAATACGGCTGGCATGCGCACTGTTGCCGATGCCGGACGGCTCGCCGTGGCAATATCAAGCTTCCAACATCGAGCTTGAGGCGGCGATATAGGGACTCGTCGGAGGCCAGACCGTGATCGCCGGGCGAAGCGAGCCTAATTATACGCAGCCCTCATGGATCAAGAGAGCTGATAACACCTATTGAAAGGCCGACGGCGATACAGGACGATGACCCTGGACAAAGAGCCCCGGCAGGCGCCGGGGCCCTCGATCATTGATTGAGAAACTGAGATCCTTATTTGCTCGCGAGTGGCCAGCCAAACTTGTAGTTGAGGCGGGCGGTGACGAGATCAAAGTCCTGACGAATGCGGTCGTTTCCTAGTCCTGTTGCGAAGCTAACGTCACTAGCCGGCATGAACACGTGGTCGTACTCGATGCCAGCTGACCAGTTCGGTGTTAGGCTAATCTCAAGACCGGCACCGGCCGTACCTCCCCAACGTGTGGTATCCGCGTCGCCCAGAAAGCCAGCCGAATTAGTGATCCGATAAGTGCTCCCTACCACAGCCGCGCCCGCTTTGGCGTAGAGCAGTACGTTGCCGGCCGAATAGCCAATCTGGCCGGTCAGCAAGCCGAAACCGTCGATGTTTGTGTGATTGGTGGTGCCCGGGTTGGCAATGCTAACGTTTGAGCCGCTGAGATCGGCCCAGTTGCCCAGCCCTTCGAGTCCGAGCACGGTATTGCCGAATTGCCAACGATATCCAATCTGGCCCCCTACTGTGCCGCCGGTTGCGTCGTGAGAGCCCTCGGGGATAGAGCCGAGAAAATCCCAGGAGTTATGGCTCGAGCCCCAGCCGCCATTGACGCCGGCATAGAAGCCGCTCCAGTCGTAGAGCGCGATGACAGCCGGGCTGGGCGTCGGCGTATTCGGAAATGCGGGACGCGCGGCGAGATCTGCGGCAGACGCGGACGTCGCAGCGGCCATCGCAAGAATGCTCGCGCAAACGAGTGACTGCTTTTTCATTTCGGTTGTTACTCTCTTTAATGGCCCCCAGTGTGGCCGTTGTATCAGCGCTTACGCGAATTGCTGTACCTGAAGTGCAACAGAGCTCGACGATAGCAGAGCCGAACCTGACGTAGTGTCAGGTTGTGAAGAGATAGTGCGAGCATGGCGCGCAGGCGTCGGAATTCGAGGCGAACGAAGGCGCCTGCGGCGCTCGATGTTGCGTGTTGGCTCGTGTAGCAAATGATAGCTGACAGTGCGTGCCGGCTGCGGCCCGGATGTATACGCCGTTATAGGCTTTTGTTGAATGCGGAACGAGAGCGCGTAAGCGCTTAGCGAGAGCGGATAGCTGTGCGAAGAAGCGTCCGGCTTGGATCGAGGTTTAGATGGGATTAGACGGCAAAAAGGATGTCCATTTGGACGTCTCATCGGCGAGGTCGGTGAGCCGGCTGGAGGTTCTTGGAGGACCTTCGGGGCGCCGCGTGCGTTCGGAGGCTGAGAGCCGCCTCGCACGGCGGCAACACGCCTCGCTCCCGAAACTGCCGTCGCCAATCGTAGATCTGCTAGCGCGTCGCTCCGTGCTTGCGCGCCCCTCGGCCACCGCGACACGGGATAACAGACTCTCGGCGACTTATCCGAGTCGCATCCGACATTCGCGCCGCTGATCGTGGGAGATGCGTCGGAGGAGTGTCAAGTTCCGCGATCAAGCTTGAGACGCCGCAATCGACGATGTCGTGTTGCAGACGGATACGGCGACAGATGGCGAGCAGCTGTCCGGGGTGATCCGCAAGGTGCGAGCGTCACGATGATCGCGGCCGCTGCTGATAAGAGTTACATTGCAACCGGCCGATCGACTTCCACTGTCGCCACGATGGGCTTACGGCGAAGTGCAGGAGATACTTCGTCTTGATCCATTCAGCGGAGGCGCCTTCGCGTTCCGATCGAAACGAGCGGACCGGATCAAGACTTTTGTCTGGGATCGAACGGGCCTGGTGTTGGTGCACAAGCGTCTTGAAGGTTGCAAGTTCGTTTGGCCAACGATCGCAGACGGCGTGATGCGGATATCACCGGCGATGTTCGCGGCACTGTTCGAGGGGCTGGATTGGAGGTTGGTCCGCCCGGAAGAAGCACGGCGCCCCCAGGCGGCGGGATAACTGCGGCAGAATGACTCGGCAGCTATTTTGAGCGTGGCACGCGCGGCGGCGATGTGCTCGAAATAGCGCATGAGCATCGCGGCGCTGCGCGACGAAAATGAACAACTGAAAGCCCTTTTGGCGCAAACGCGGGCGGCCTTGAGCGAGCATCAGGGGGCGCTGGCGGCGTCGGAGGAAGCGCAGCGTCGGCTGGAGGTCATCCTCGGCGAATTGCGGCGCGACAGGTTCGGCGCGAAATCCGAGAAGCTGCGGCCAGATCAGTATCATTTACCGTTGGAAGACGTGGAGATCGCGCAAGGCATCCTGGACGCGGCGCAGGAGAGAGCCGAGGCTGTGATCAAGGGCCGATCGCGGAGCGTACCGGATCAAGGTTCTCATCGCAATCGCGGCTGCTTGCCTGCCCATTTGCCGCGCGTGGAACGGATCATCGAGCCTGCGAGCACGCTCTGCCCGTGCGGTTGCGGACCATGACGAAGATCGGCGAGGACGTCAGCAAGCGCCTTGACGTGATCCCGGCGCAATGGCGCGTGCTGGTCACACGCCGCCCGAAATACATCTGCCGCCGCTACTCCGGCACTGTCGTGCAGGCGCATGCGCCGGAGCACGTCGTACTCAGCGGGCCGCCGACCGAAGCGGCCATTGCGCACGTGATCGTCTTGTCGCGCGGCGATCAGGATGGAAGGCAGCGTCAATCAAGGTGAGAGAGTTTCGCTGGGCTCGTGACGTAGGGAGGGCGTAGCCCGACCGGAGTTACGAGCCCAGCGTCGGCGCGATCCCTAGGAGGACCGCGCCGACTGGTGATCGCGGCCGGTCGGGATTATGCAAGTGGTTCTTCCGCCAAGAGGAATCACTCGCGTGCCCGGCCGACACATCACAGATCACCAGATGAGATGGGATGGTTGCCGCCCTCCCCAGACGGCATCGTAATGTGCCAAGAACGCAGTGTTTGAACCCCGAAGCGAA
>NZ_JAKLUA010000047.1 GCF_022012435.1 Bradyrhizobium zhengyangense | reverse complement strand
GAATCAACGGGCCTCCGCCTCAACCAACCATGCCCGCCGTACGTCACGCCATCGTCGATCTCATCCTTCGGCCGCCGTCTCAGCAATGCCCATATTGCCGAAAGCAAATCCTTGAAAAACAGCGGCCAAAACACATTCTGCCAAAGTAGTGCTAGGGCCGATAGCTCACTCCACTGCGTACCAGCGCACCAGCCGCGGTGCGGCCCAGTCGGTCACGACGGATTCGATTAGCCATCGCCCCGGCGATGTCGCGGCAAAGGCGATGCGTTCGGTCTGGCCGGGCTCGATGGCGAGCGTGTCGAGCCAGTAGGGTTTCCAGCCGTCGTCGAGCTTGTCGAGCAGGCGGAAATGATGGCCATGCAAAGAGAAGACGGTGGCGACGGGGGCGGGGTTCTTCAAGGCCAGCACGACGGTGCGGCTGGCCTTGGTGCGGAAGGCGGGGTCAGAGGCCGTAGAGAAGTCTGCCGTCCGCGCCCATCCGGTGTCGGGCACACCAAGCGCGACATCCAGCCGCAGGGCCCCTTTGAGGTCGAGCTTTTCGGGCAGATCGTTCGACGGCAGCGGTCGCGGTGGCAGGAGAGGCGCACGCCGCTCGAACCAGCCGGTGACCATGAGGGCCCCAATCCGGCGCGCCTCCTTGCCATCGTGCAGCAGGAACTGGGCCGATCTGGCTGTATCCACAAAAGCGTCGGCGCGCCCACCTGGGGCCAGCACCAGAGCCCCGTTGCGCGCCGGGAACGGTTCGGCGGGCTGGCCGTCCAAGGCCATGACTTGGACTTCGTGGCCCTCCAATTTGATCGCCAGAACAGAACGTTGCGAGCCATTGATAAAGCGCAGCCGCAGCCGCTGGTTGCCCAAGGCTGAGAGTTCGAATGAAGTCTGCCCGTTGATCGTATAGAGCGGCGTGCTGTCTTTGGGATCCTGGCCCGGCGGGACCGCAGTGCCATCCGGCCGCAGGCGCCATTCCTCGATCAGCAGGACCTCGTCGCGATCGACGGAGACGGGCCCTGTCTCCTCGGCAATGATCGGAAGCGGCCGCGCGGGCTGCTTCAGTTGGTCTTCGAATAGCCGGAAGTCAGTCAGCAGGGTTCCCGCGCTTGATATTGAAATCGTTGATGTTTCCGTGGCTCCTGGGGCTGTGGGCGCGCGTCCCCGTTGGGGGTCGGCCACGGCTGCGCCGTTCAAACCGTACCAGGCTGGCGCAAGTGGCACAGGCAGGTCGTTTCGAAACACCACTTCGCAGAGGTCGCCGCGCCTGAGATGGACGCCCTTGGTGTGACTTGCGGCGGCAAGTTCCCAGATCGGCGTAGCGCGTTGGCCAGGCCTCAGGTCCAGGGATGCGGGCTTGGCCTGAAGGAGGACTTGGGCCGTCGGGAGCGGAGCTGCGGCGCCGGCCACGAACCCGGCCGCCGGGGCTCCGAGGGAGGCTCCCAGCCCGGCCAGAACCTGACGCCGATCAGGGGCAAAAATCCGCTGTCTCATGCTGCGATCCGGACCACGCGGCGCTGGATAAGTCCAGCCATCGTGCCTACTTGAAGGCTGCCTCCATCAGGCCATTTTTTTGCTGCGAACAGTCGGGCACATGCTATAAGCCCGGCCGCCCGCGGCATCGCGGCCGGTCTTGATGCAACTTCACGCGGGCGTGGCGGAACTGGTAGACGCGCTGGATTTAGGTTCCAGTGACGAAAGTTGTGGGGGTTCGAGTCCCTCCGCCCGCACCAAGCGCTTATCGCGTTTGCACGGATTACTGAGGGGCCTTGGCTCCCGTGCGGAAGTTATTCCGTCTGGGGCCGGGCTCGATGAACCACCGGCGTTGAGGCGTTTGCCTCGCGCCGGATCGATTAATGACAGCGTCCCGACGCGGGTAGCGTTGCCGGGACCGAACGAGAAGAAGATTGGACGCCATGCAGGTCACAGAAACCCTCTCGGAAGGTTTGAAGCACGAGTTCAAGATCAGCGTTCCCGCGTCTGATCTCGACGCCAAGGCCGGCGCCAAGCTCGTTGACCTCAAGGACAAGGTGCGCCTCAACGGCTTCCGTCCCGGCAAGGTGCCGGTCACTCACCTCAAGAAGGTCTATGGCCGCTCGGTGATGGCCGAGACCATCGACCAGACCATCCGCGACACCAACACCCAGCTGTTTTCCGAACGCGGTTTCAAGCTCGCGACCGAGCCTAAGATCACGATGCCGACCGAGCAGGCCGAGGTCGAAGAGCTGCTGAGCGGCAAGACCGATCTGACCTATACGGTTGCGATCGAAGTTGTGCCCGCCATTGCGCTTGCCGACTTCAAGTCCTTCCAGGTCGAGAAGCCCGTCGCCGACGTGTCCGATTCGGACGTCGACGAGGCGATCAAGCGCATCGCCGACACCAACCGCGGCTATGCCGCCAAGGCCGAGGGCGAGAAGGCCGCTTCCGGCGACCGCGTCACCATCAACTTCAAGGGCACCATCAACGGCGAAGCCTTCGAGGGCGGTACCGGTGAGGGCATTCAGGTCGCGATCGGTTCCAACACCTTCATTCCGGGCTTCGAGGAGCAGCTGATCGGCATCGGCGCGAACGAGACGCGCACGCTGAAAGTGTCGTTCCCCAAGAACTACATGAGCGAGAAGCTCGCGGGCCAGCCGGCCGAGTTCGAGACCACTGCGACGCTGATCGAAGCGCCGCAGGACATCACGATCGACGACGAGTTCGCCAAGACGCTCGGCCTGGAATCGCTCGACAAGCTCAAGGAAGCTGCGCGCGAGCGTCTGGCTGCCGAGTTCGCCGGTGCGACGCGCCAGCGCGTCAAGCGTGCGCTGCTCGACCGCCTCGACGAGGCGCATCGCTTCGAGGCGCCGCCCTCGCTCGTCGACGAGGAGTTCAATCTGATGTGGAACTCGGTCAAGGCCGAGATGGACTCCGCCGGTAAGACCTTTGCCGACGAGGATACCACCGAGGACAAGGCCAAGGAGGAGTACCGCAAGATCGCCGACCGCCGTGTGCGCCTCGGTCTCGTGCTCTCGGAGATCGGCGAGAAGAACAAGATCACCGTGACCGACGACGAGGTCGGCCGCGCCGTGATCGAGCGTGCGCGCCAGATGCCGGGCCGCGAGAAGGAAGTCTGGGACTTCTATCGCAACAATGCCCAGGCATTGGCCCAGCTTCGTGCACCGATCTATGAGGACAAGGTCGTCGACTTCATCCTCGAGCTTGCCAACGTGACCGAGAAGAAGGTCTCGCGCGAGGACCTGTACAAGGACGACGAGGAAAAGACTGCAGCCTGAAGGCTTTGACGCAGTCTTCTATTAAGGATGATCAGCGAACGGGCCCAGCTAGCCAGATGGCCGGCTGGGCCTTTTTGCGAGAATCAGCTTCAAGTGCCGCAAAGGGCCCGATGGATTAAGCCTTAATTCGCTCCGCACTTGTCTGGCGCGAATTGGGCTATATCTGTCGGTACCTACGCGTTCTACCTCTACCAACTTCCTGCATCACGGGACGTCCATCGGCCTTCCGGCACATCCAGTCCGACTGGCAGCCAAGACTGGCGATGTCCGCCTCTAAAACCCTAGGTGACTCATGCGCGATCCGGTTGAAACTTACATGAACCTCGTGCCCATGGTGGTCGAGCAAACCAACCGTGGCGAGCGCGCCTACGACATTTTCTCGCGCCTGTTGAAAGAGCGCATCATTTTCCTGACCGGTCCGGTCGAGGACGGCATGTCGACGCTGGTCGTCGCGCAGTTGTTGTTCCTCGAAGCGGAGAATCCGAAGAAGGAAATCTCGATGTACATCAACTCGCCGGGTGGCGTGGTGACGTCGGGTCTTGCGATCTACGACACCATGCAGTTCATCCGCCCGCCGGTCTCGACGCTGTGCACCGGCCAGGCTGCTTCGATGGGCTCGCTGCTGCTCGCCGCCGGCGCGAAGGACATGCGCTTCTCGCTGCCGAACGCGCGCATCATGGTGCATCAGCCCTCCGGCGGCTTCCAGGGCCAGGCCACCGACATCATGTTGCACGCGCAGGAAATCCTGAACCTGAAGAAGCGGCTCAACGAGATCTATGTGAAGCACACCGGCCAGACCTACAAGTCGATCGAAGACGCGCTGGAACGCGACAAGTTCCTGACCGCGAACGACGCCAAGGAGTTCGGTCTGGTCGACAGGGTCATCGACAAGCGCGCCGAAGAGGCCGCGCCTGCGAAGACCCCGTAGCACTACCGGGACTGCGACGGCGATCCCCGAAATGAGCGGAGATTGCCAGAACGACGTTCACGTCGGGAACGCGTTCGCGAGGGCGCAAAAAGCACATTTTTGCGCCCTGCGGCAAGCAGAAAGTTCCGCTTTCGTGCTCGTTTTTCGTGGTAATCCAGCAACGTCGGGGTGATTTCGGTCACTTCACCCGTGCCAAGACCTGAAATCACGGTATTGTAACGGGTAGCCGACGACCCCCGATTAGCGAATTCTTGATAGTCGGGTGACAGCATGGTTGGCTACGATTGATCGGCTATGATCGCGGAGAATCGAGTGACCGTGATTCGCACGGGATGTAACGCGTAGGGTCTTTTTTGGTACGGAATTTGCTCTATTTGAGTCCCTTGCCCGCCAACGTTTCGGGATGGGACGATCGAGCGGACGGATCGAACCGCGGACGGAGACATGAATGAGTAAGGTCGGCACGAGCGACTCCAAGAACACGCTATATTGCTCGTTCTGCGGCAAGAGCCAGCACGAAGTCCGCAAACTGATCGCGGGTCCCACGGTCTTCATCTGCGACGAGTGCGTCGAGCTCTGCATGGACATCATCCGCGAGGAGAACAAGTCCTCGCTGGTCAAGTCGCGCGACGGCATTCCGACGCCGAAGGAAATCTGCAAGGTCCTGGACGATTACGTCATCGGTCAGAGCCATGCGAAGAAGGTCCTGTCGGTCGCGGTGCACAACCACTACAAGCGCCTCAACCATCAGACCAAGCACAACGACGTCGAGCTCGCGAAGTCGAACATCCTGCTGATCGGTCCGACCGGCTCGGGCAAGACGCTGCTCGCGCAGACGCTTGCCCGCATCCTGGACGTGCCGTTCACGATGGCGGATGCGACCACGCTGACCGAAGCCGGCTATGTCGGTGAGGACGTCGAGAACATCATCCTGAAGCTGCTCCAGGCCGCCGACTACAATGTCGAGCGCGCCCAGCGCGGCATCGTCTACATCGACGAAATCGACAAGATCAGCCGCAAGTCCGACAATCCCTCGATCACGCGCGACGTGTCGGGTGAGGGCGTGCAGCAGGCGCTGCTGAAGATCATGGAAGGCACGGTGGCTTCGGTCCCGCCGCAGGGCGGCCGCAAGCATCCCCAGCAGGAATTCCTGCAGGTGGATACCACCAACATCCTGTTCATCTGCGGCGGTGCATTCGCCGGCCTCGAGAAGATCATCTCGGCGCGCGGCCGGTCCACCTCGATTGGTTTCGCCGCCCAGGTGATGGCGCCGGAAGACCGCCGTACCGGCGAGATCTTCCGTCACGTCGAGCCTGAGGATCTCTTGAAGTACGGTCTCATCCCCGAATTCGTCGGTCGTCTGCCCGTCGTGGCGACGCTCGAGGATCTGGACGAGACCTCGCTGAAGAAGATCCTCACCGAGCCGAAGAACGCGCTGGTGAAGCAGTACCAGCGGCTGTTCGAGATGGAGAACATCGAGCTGACCTTCGCCGACGAGGCGCTTGGCGCGGTTGCCCGCAAGGCGATCGAGCGCAAGACCGGCGCGCGTGGTCTGCGTTCGATCCTCGAAGCGATCCTGCTCGAGACCATGTTCGACCTGCCGGGCCTGGAAGGTGTGGAAGAAGTCGTGATTTCCCGCGAAGTTGTGGAAGGCACGGCGCGTCCGCTCTACATCTACGCCGATCGGACCGATCGCGCGGTCGAGAACGCCAGCGCCTGATTTCCCGGCGCTGGATCGCTTCCCGTCGTCTTTCACAGTAGCGGCTGCGGACATGTATTCCGCAGCCGGAATTGCGTCGCTTACCCACGTGCGTAAGCGCCTGATGGCGCGTGTTTTTCAATGACTTGACACCCCCCCGGTCGATAGCCACCTAATGTCGGCGGCGAGCGAGAATTCTGTTCAAGATTCGCCTCTGTTTCGATCCGGCAAGCCCGGTTCAACCTACGAAGGGTAGACCGGTTTTGTGGATCACCTCGGCACCTTGTGGCGGTTGCGCACCGGATGCGGGCTGCGTGCGAGGGGGCAAAGCAAAAGGAAAAGGCCATGACTAATCCAAAACCCCGGCCAACCATCGTCCATGGCGAGACGCACGCTTATCCCGTGTTGCCGCTGCGCGATATCGTCGTCTTCCCGCACATGATCGTTCCGCTCTTCGTCGGTCGCGAGAAGTCGATCCGCGCGCTCGAAGAGGTGATGAAGAACGATGCGCTGATCATGCTCGCGACGCAGAAGAACGCGTCCGACGATGATCCGGCGCCCGATGCCATTTACGAGACCGGTACGCTTGCCAGCGTGCTGCAGCTCCTGAAGCTCCCCGATGGCACCGTGAAGGTGCTGGTCGAAGGGCTCGAGCGCGCACGCGTGTCAAAATACACCGATCGCGCCGACTATTATGAAGCCACCGCCGTTGCGCTCGCCGACACCGATGCGAAGTCGGTCGAGGCGGAAGCGTTGGCGCGCTCCGTCGTGTCCGACTTCGAGAGCTATGTGAAGCTCAACAAGAAGATCTCGGCCGAGGTCGTCGGCGTCGTGCAGGCGATCACCGATTTCGCCAAGCTCGCCGACACCGTTGCTTCGCATCTCGCGGTCAAGATCGCGGATCGGCAGGGCATCCTCGAGACGCTGTCCGTCACCACGCGCCTGGAGAAGGTGCTGGGCCTGATGGAGAGCGAGATCTCGGTGCTGCAGGTCGAGAAGCGCATCCGCTCGCGCGTCAAGCGCCAGATGGAGAAGACCCAGCGCGAGTATTATCTCAACGAGCAGATGAAGGCGATCCAGAAGGAGCTCGGCGACGACGACGGTCGCGACGAGCTCGCCGATCTCGAAGAGAAGATCGCCAAGACCAAGCTCTCCAAGGAAGCGCGCGACAAGGCGCAGCATGAATTGAAGAAGCTGCGCCAGATGTCGCCGATGTCCGCGGAAGCGACCGTCGTGCGCAACTATCTGGATTGGCTGCTGTCGATCCCGTGGAACAAGAAGTCCAAGGTGAAGAAGGACCTGGAGCAGGCGCAGGCCATCCTGGACTCCGATCACTATGGTCTTGAGAAGGTCAAGGAACGTATCGTCGAGTATCTCGCGGTGCAGTCGCGCGCCAACAAGCTGACGGGCCCGATCCTTTGCCTCGTCGGACCTCCCGGCGTCGGCAAGACCTCGCTCGGCAAGTCGATCGCGAAGGCGACCGGCCGCGAGTTCGTGCGCGTGTCACTCGGCGGCGTGCGCGACGAAGCCGAGATCCGCGGTCACCGCCGCACCTATATCGGCTCGATGCCCGGCAAGATCATCCAATCGATGCGGAAGGCGAAGTCGTCCAATCCGCTGTTCCTGCTGGACGAGATCGACAAGATGGGCGCCGATTTCCGCGGCGATCCGTCCTCGGCCTTGCTCGAGGTCCTTGATCCCGAGCAGAACGGGACGTTCGCCGACCACTATCTGGAGGTCGACTACGATCTGTCCAACGTCATGTTCATCACGACCGCGAATACGCTCAATATTCCCGGCCCGCTGATGGACCGCATGGAGATCATCCGGATCGCGGGTTACACCGAGAACGAGAAGGTCGAGATCGCGCGCAAGCACCTGATCCCGAACGCGGTGTCCAAGCATGGCCTGGACTCCAAGGAATTCTCGATCGACGACGACGCGCTGCTGCTGTTGATCCGCCGCTACACCCGCGAAGCGGGCGTGCGTAACCTGGAGCGTGAGCTCTCCACACTCGCCCGCAAGGCGGTGAAGGAGCTGATGATCTCCAAGAAGAAGTCGGTCAAGGTCACCGAGAAGACTCTGGAAGAGCTGCTCGGCGTGCCGAAGTACCGCTTCGGCGAGATCGAGAGCGAGCCGCAGGTCGGCATCGTCACCGGCCTTGCCTGGACCGATGTCGGCGGCGAGCTGCTGACCATCGAAGGCGTCATGATGCCCGGCAAGGGCAAGATGACGGTCACCGGCAATCTGCGTGACGTCATGAAGGAATCGATCTCGGCGGCGGCGTCCTACGTCCGCTCCCGCGCGATCACCTACGGCATCGAGCCGCCGCTGTTCGACCGGCGCGACATCCACGTGCACGTGCCCGAGGGCGCGACGCCGAAGGATGGTCCGTCGGCGGGCGTGGCCATGGCCACCGCGATCATCTCGGTCATGACCGGCATTCCGGTCCGCCACGATGTCGCGATGACCGGCGAGATCACGCTGCGCGGTCGCGTGCTACCAATCGGCGGCCTGAAGGAGAAGCTGCTGGCTGCGGCCCGCGGCGGCATCAAGACGGTGCTCATCCCCGAGGACAACGCCAAGGATCTGACGGAGATTTCCGATGCGATCAAGGGTGGCATGGAGATCATCCCGGTTTCCCGTCTCGATGACGTCATCGCCAAGGCGCTGGTGAAGAAGCCCGTGCCGATCGTCTGGGAAGAGGACACCAAGGTGACGGTGAAGCCGGACGGGGATGAGGCCGCCGGCGGCCTGACCGCCCACTGAGATCGCAGATCGAAAAGATGATAAAACGGCGCCTTCGGGCGCCGTTTTTGCTTTGGGAGAAGGGACGATCGTGATGCAGGTCGATGGGCAATGCCATTGCGGCAAGATCACGTTTGAGGCCGAGATCGATCCTGAGGCGGTCTCGGTCTGTCATTGCCGTGACTGCCAGGCCCTCACGGGATCGCCGTTCCGGGTGACCGCCATCTGCACCGCTGATGACGTCAAGCTCACCGGCGGCTCGCCCAAGATCTATGGCAAGCGTGGCGACAACGGCCGAATGCGCTTCCAGCACTTCTGCGGCGAGTGCGGTTCCCCGCTGTTCACCAGCGGTGAAGGTGACCAGGCCGACGACTGGGGCATCCGCTGGGGCTCGATCCGCCAGCGCGATAAATTGCGCCCGGTCAGGCAGATCTGGTGCCAGTCGGCGGCTGTGTGGATCGACGCGGTGCCGCTGCTGCCGGGCCGGCCAGGGGACTAAGGGGTTTGCCCAGCCGAAGCTCGTTGCCCAAAGCCCGCCTTCGCCTAACGGCTTCGGCGCGGCACCTTCACTCGCTTCGCGTCAATGAAGTTCCTGGCTGGCTTGCCTAGCCGTAGCCCGCGAAGCGGGCGAAGGCTGGTGGGCGGTCACGGATTCGAACCGCGGACCCTCTCGGTGTAAACGAGACATAAGCCGCGCCGCACACTGAAAATGCAGCGATTTCGTTGCATCATGTTGCGTTTCGTTCACGGTCAACGCATCCGTTTCTGTTGCGTATCTGTTGCGCTAGTCCGGCCAGACCGATGCGAGGCGATCACGCTGTCGAAGCCGCCCGGTATATGGTGGCCGTAGACCTTCTTGATGATCTGGATCGACACGCCGCAATAGTCGCTCACCTTGTCGATGGCGACGCCGTTCCGCAGCATCCAGGAGATCGCCGTGTGCCGCATCGTATGAGGAACCACTTTTAGCTCCTTAATGTCGGAGGCGAGCCCTGCCTTCTCAACCACCTTATCCCAGCCCTTGCTCACGCGCTGTACAGGCGTACCCTGGTGTTCAACGACGGCGGTTGTCGAAATGCCAAGCCGCTGCCAGCGGCGAATGTGACCGAGTAACTTGGGATGCAGATCAACAGTGGGCTGCCGTTTGTTGCTCTGCTTCTTGCCGTAGGCCAACCGTCGAAACTGGCCGGTCTCTAGGTTGATGTGCCCGCGACCAATCGTTGGGATCAGTGCCGCGCTACAAATCGCGCCGGCTCTCGTGCCGGTGTAGAGGGCCACGAGGATGAACCTGGCGATATGACGGGAAGTGTAGCGTCCGGTCTCCTTTCCGTCGCGCACCTCGCGCTTCCGCCAGGCCGCCAATACCAGCCGGGCTGCCTCGTTGACCGTTAGCCAGCGTTCCCTAGCAGGCGCCGCATCCGGTAGAACCGGCCGGAATAGTGTTTGCACGCCACCGACCATGTCGCGGATGTGGTGGTTGATCGCTGCCGCCATGGTCTCAAGCTCGCGACGTGCCGCACTTTGGGATCCACGTTGCGCGGCGTAGGCACGCTGCAACGATCCGTTCAATTCACCGATGGTGCGTTCACCGAAGAACTCACCGAGGTTCTCGATCATGGCAATGCCCGCCTTCGGTCGCGCGCTGGTGGCGATCTTTTCCTCCATATAGACAGACAGAGCATCCGCTACCTTGATCTTATTGGGATCACCGCCGCAGCGGCCTGCCCTGGGGTCGTGTTTGCTGACGATGTATTCGGCAAGTTTTCTCTCAGCTTCGCCGCGTTCGCCTTCAGCGCAGCCAGTGCCGATGGTTCGCTGGCCGTCGCGGATGGTCCACATTGCGTTGCGACCTTTGGCTTTGTAGAGCGAGAGACGGGCACCTTTGCTTGGACGCGGCATAGCTGTTTCATCTCCTCAATGGCGGCGAGCGTGGTGAAGTGTTTGCCTCTGATCTCGTAGATTGTAAGCAGGCCGTCAGAACCGAGCCGACGCATTGCACTTACCGAAATTGAGCCGTCTGGAAAGGCGATGCTGGCAGCGTCCTCAAGTCGAAGCATTCTGTTTGACGGGACGTTCTCCAGCGCCACCGGCAGTGCGCTTTTTCTTGCAACCTTGATGCGCTCCGGATTTTCGTCGTCAGCTAACTCCGAATGCGCCGCCTGGAACTCCCCGAAGTCGGCCGCCCACCTTTCCGAGAGGCGTTCCCAAAGAGCGCCCATGTTGTCGAGATGCGAAAAGTCAGGCTCGGGACTGCCGGCTCTCCTGGCGCGTAGCCGGTCCAAAAACGTCTGGGCGCCTTGAGCCTCTGACTGTCGCTTGCTGGAATAAGCGCCGATCACTGGAGCGGCCCGGCACTGCTGACCGGCTCGGCACGGCGGCTCTTGCGATCCAGCGATGTCATCCGCGCTCGGATTGACTTGACGATCTCGGCGTTCATCGAGACCTGCGTTCTTACTGATCGCTGCTTCAGCCAATCGCGAACATCTTGTGGAACCCGAAGAAGAAATTGAGGATCATTGCGGGCCATGCTGTAACCTCCAGAGAAATTGCATCGCACGATATAGCACAGTGCGACTATCGGAACAAGCCGGGAACAATGATGGCCAAGAAGGCGGTGCGCTCTACTGGTCGCGGATCGGACCAATTCGTTTTGCGCTTGCCTGAGGGAATGCGCGATCAAGTCGCTGCGGCGGCAGAGCAGACCGGCATGTCGATGAACGCTGTGATTGTAAAAGCTCTAGCCCTTCACCTCAAAATCGTGGGGGACGATCTTAGCGATCAAGTGTCCCAACTTTGGACAAAGGTGGAGGCGCTGGAAAGCGCAGTAGCTGACCTTCGCGAGGAGATGCACCCTAGCTTTGACCCCAGCGATTAGCGGATGAAACGAACCCTCCCCATAGCGCACACTTACCTTCCCGGTGCGGGGCGCTGCATCTACTGTTGGCCAGAACATTTGACGACCGGCGCCCTAACACGCGAGCACATCATTCCGAAAGCACTGCATGGACAACTGATCCTTCACCACGCCTCGTGTGCTGAGTGTGCTTCAATCATCAACAGGGAGATTGAAAACCCCACATTGCAGTTCATGTGGAAGACGCCAAGGACGCACCTGGGAATGCCTACTTCCAGTCGCCCCGAGACGTTGCCTATCGGTACTTGGGTGGCTGAAACGTCGGCTTGGCCCAACATGGACGAAGTTGATTTTCGGTTTGAACAGTTGGACGTACGAGACCACCCGTTCACGATCATCTTTCCAAAGTTCGCGCCACCGGGACTGCTGTGGGATCAAGAGGCGTCGCCAAATTTTACATTGACAGGGATGTCGGCTTACCGAGCACCCGAAGCACCCACGCCAGCTATTCGAGATCGCCAGTCCGCAGAGTTTCAGCCGTTCAACCCTGCAGTAATATGCCGCTCAATCGCAAAAATTGCGCATGCGGCAGCGGTGGCCGAATTTGGTTTTGACGCTTTTGTGCCGTTGCTCCCCAGCATTATACTTGGGCACGATCCGAACATAGCGCACAAGATCGGTAGTACCCTCACGCGAGGTCGAAAGCGAGACGTTCTTCACGAGGTCGCTTTGTTCGTCACGCGCGGTCACTTGGTAGCAAGGGTCCAACTCTTCGCCCAGTTCGGTATCCAACCATTTCTTGCGGTAGTAGGCCGCGCACTACCGCGCCTCACTGAATGGAGCATTAGCTGTCGACTGACATCGCAGCCGACCGGGCCAAAGAACTCCTAGCTTGGTTGGGATGCACAGCGATGCTCGCGGTAGTGGATACATGAAGCGCGATAGAATAACTGCACCTCTTGATCGAACCCAGAAGCGTAGCCAAACGTCGCATCCGGCGCGACACTTTATGTTCGCGGTCTGTTGCGAGACATCCGAGACACCATGAGACTGCGCGATAGTAGAAATCGATTGCAGGTTGTAGCGCGGCAATCTGGGTAGGAAGTGCGCGGCGATCAGGATGGCGAGGCAGTGTCGCGGCCTGATGATGATTGCC
>NZ_JAKLUA010000046.1 GCF_022012435.1 Bradyrhizobium zhengyangense | reverse complement strand
CAGGGCGACAGCGAGCCCGCCTCGTGACCGAGCCGCCGCAAGCGGCCAAGATACGGCGCAAGCGCCGCCTTGATCGTTTCCGGATCGGTCACCACTGCAACCTCCAGCGCCACCTGGCCCTTGTCATCCACCACGCACACGGCCGTCTCGTCCAGGCGGTTATGAACACGATGCCAATGATCAGGCGCGACATCAGCTGGCTCGATGCCGAGTGCCTCAACGGCATCAGTCATTTGCAGCACACGCTCAACCTTCGGCCAGCCCGACAGGCGCAGCAAAATCTCTCCGCGGGGTGTCACATAAGGGACGGTCGAGCAGCGCTGTCCCGATGCGACCGCGCGCAAGATATCGATCCGCGAAATGATCGTGCCAAAGTCGTTGGAGGTCCATCGGACGAAGGCAAAGATGCTGCCGGGCGCAAATGACAGGACACGCCGATGACGATCAAGATTCCGTTCCTTGACGATACGACCGAACCGAATCCGGTTGTCGATACGCTTGTCGAGCCACAGCACTTCCACTTCCGTGAGATCACTCATGCCGCGGCTCCCAGACGCTGGAGTTGGCAGCCGTGAGTTTGGGGCTCGGCGAAGAGCGGGTGCGGCTTGCAAAGCCGAACAGGACTGGTGGCCTTCGGCTGCGAGTCAGCTTCAACGAGGTTTTCGGCCCGGTCCGTTAGAAGAAATCCGAAGGATTTCTTGTTAGCCGGGGTACTGACTCGTGTCCCCTCGCCGGCCGCGCTGCGGCGAGAATGCCTCACAACGATTCGCGAACGGGACGCGCGGTGCGGTCCGGCGGTCGGCGGTGGAGGCGCATGATGGACTTCTATGCAGGGCTCGACGTGTCGCTGGAGGCGACCAACATTTGCGTGGTGGACGGCGACGGCAAGATCATCCGGGAGGTGAAACTCGACACCGATCCGGACGCGATCGAGCTGTTTTTGGCGGAATGGGGCATTCACCTCAAGCGCGTCGGGCTGGAGGCGTTCTCCTACTCGGCCTGGCTGTTCACGGCGCTCGCCGAAAAGGGCCTCCCTGTGACCTGCATTGAGACCCGGCATGCCAAGGCGGCACTGAACGCGATGCTGAACAAGACCGATCGCAACGACGCCAAGGGCATCGCGCAAATGATGCGAACCGGCTGGTTCCGTGCGGTCCATGTCAAATCGGAGGGCGCGCAGACGCTGCGGGCGCTGCCGGTCGGACGCAAGGCGCTGCTCGGTAAGGTGCTGGATATGGAGAACATGATCCGCGGCCTGTTGCGCCCGTTTGGCCTCAAAGTTAGAGCGGCTGGAAACCGCGGAGAAACAAGCTCTTAAGCTCGATTCCGGTCCCCGATAGCACGAGGATCGGGTCCCCGATAGCACGAGGGTTGCGGTCCTCGATAGCACGAGCTGATTCGCAGGTTGTCCTTCGAATTTGGAATGAGACCGCGCCGGCGCAAGCGTGCCGTTAAGGGATCAACCAGCTTTAGCGCGAAGTTCAGTCGCTCGCTGCCGTTCGAATCACGCGTGAGCACGAGCTGATAGCCGGGCGATGTCTGGCGCTGAACGATCTGAAGTACGTCGTAGGCAATATGCTTGAGCGGCGAGAGGATGCCGGACTTGGCATGGAGGCAGAAGATCAAAGCTCCAGCCGCCGTCCTGGCGTCCACCGTGCTTGTGTACGAGCCGGTAGAGCCACCGCTCGAGTCCGCCCGTTAGATCGAAATAGGCGCGATCGATCGTCAGCACGAGCGCTTCATCGATGACGCCAGCGTAGAACCAATCCGGCAGAATCAGCTCCAGCCCAAGTGGGCGGCCATTTGCATCGGCCGTCTCCTTCCACTCGTTGATCCAGGAGAAGCGATGCCGCCGCCGTTCTGCCGGCTGGCGGATCGACGTCAACACGGTCGTTGACTGAAGTCTGTCGAGACCGGCTTTCAGCCGGTCATAGTTCCTCGCTGGTGCCACGGCCGACAAACGTTAGAATCTCATAAGGCGTTGCAGCCATCAGGCGCGACGTCTTCAAGCCAGCGTCGCGTGCTTCGACGATCTGGGATGCAGCCCAAATCAGAACGTCTGCATCCCAGATGGTTGCCATGCCGTGTTCCGGCACGGATTCGACACGAATTGAGATCGCACCTGCACGAAAGTCGATCGGCACGATCCGCTTGGTGTTTGCGAGTGAGAAGAACGGATATGCCATCAGATCCTGCGCGTCGCGGAGTGCAAGATCGCCGGGTTGCGCTCGAAAGAGCTCAAGCTGGTCGCGCTCGGAATGGTGTTTGCGCCGCATAGTCACTGCTTTCACGCGGCGATCAGCGACGTTCCTGGCCTGCATAGGGACGCAGGGCCGGATGCTTCTTGGCGGGCAGCACGGTCCCCTTGCCGGGATCCGATGTCGACGTCTTGGCGCCGCGGTCGGCACACGCTTTCAGGTCATCGACGGCGTAGACGACACGTCCGCCAATCTTCCGATATGTTGGTCCGGTGCCGTAGGTGCGGTGCTTCTCCAGCGTGCGACCGGAGAGGCCAAGGTAACGCGCGGCCTCAGGTGTACGCAGGAATCGCGGGGGTAGACCGGCCATCGGATCGGGTATTTGAGAACTCCAGGATGACAGCGCACCACGCACGGCGGCGCCAGCGCGTGAGCGGTCATCATGGAGAAGCAGGTTCTCCGAGGGGTATGCCGAATATTGAGGGGGCGATATTCGCCCCCCTGGACGGCGCTACTCGTCCCTGCGTTTGGGCCGCAGAAGTTTGCGATAGCCTCCGCGCACAAACTCGAGGCCGCATTGTACGAGACGGATGGTTCGGCTGCGCAGATCGTGCGTTTTCCAGGCGCGATCCGGTATGCGCTTTTGCCCGAACAGAGCCGCTGCGATACTGCGATAGGCCGCGCCGGCGTGGTACGCGGCGGCCGCGCGTAATCGTTCGCGCCGCTGTTTAAACAACCGATGAAAGGCGGGTCCTGGAACGCGTCCATTCATCGCGCGCCACAGCCGGGTAGCAGCGTGCGCGCGCGCCTCGAAGTCGCGGTCTAAGCGCAACTCGGCTACATAGTGAGCGCCTGCGTTCAAGGGCTGTTTCGACCAGATGCGATGCTCGACCGAGCCGACGCGCAGCACCGCGTGCCAGCCGTCGACGGCGCGGCACACCTGTCCGGCTGTAAAGTCGAGAAGTGGCTGAGACGCTGACTTGCTAGAATCAGCCGGGGCGGTTGCCACTGGAACGACGGATGCTAGAACCTCAGGCGTCCAAAAGATCGCCTGTTCTTTGGAGGACCTTTGCGGGTCATGGGCGAAAGCAGATGCCCCACCTCCTCCTGAATTCCTCGGTCACTTCGCCGTTTGGGCTGTTCGCAATCATCGTTTCGTAATCCCATTGGTAGTCAACGTTCATACGAAGGCCTTCCCAGGCGATGTGAGTGATCTCAGCGTTCCCCAGGCCCTTGGACGAATCCGGCGATCGCCAGTCGAATTCAGGCATTGCTTCCGTCCCATTGCACGCAGCTAACAAGGATTGCGGCGCAATAGTTATGAACGAGGCGGTTGTAGGAAGCCCCTAGTTTGGCACCACGTGGTGCATGAGAATGACCACCAGTCAGCGGGAGAAAATAGTTTTGGCTGCAGGTCTCTAGGCGACGATTTTCTTCTATTATGAGCCGGCGCCGCGCAAAAGACGCCCCTGCTCGGTCACCCATTTGGCGCGTGCAAGATGACTCTCATATGCCGTCCGCGCACGTTCCGGCTCTCGCTCCGGATCGACGTGTAAGACGATTCGAGCGACCTCCCGCCAGTCCGCCCCCTGACCCTCCGCCTGCAGAAGGCGAATGTACGTGACGACATGCTGTTCGTCATAGGCCGTCAGCGCCGGCTCGTTCGGCGCGACATCCGCGACGTCAGGATCAAGCGGTGGCGTCGACATCAGTGACTACAATATACGCGGGATCGAAAATCATATCGCCGGGCGTGAGCCTTCTCGGCTCGAACAGTTCCCTGTCGTAGCATATGGCATGCCACCTGCCCGGCCGAGCGTTCAAGAAGCCGCGTTTCCCACATTTCAGGCAATCGAAACCCTCCGTCCGTGACGCTCAGCATCCGAGCTCCGCGTATTATAACACGTAGCGCCAAAATACGCGATTGCCTCCTATCCTACGGATGGATATTCGCAAGGCCTTTGGAGCGAACGCGCGTCGATTTCGACTAGCCCTTGGCTTGAGCCAAGAGGCCGTGGCAGAACGCATGGGCGTCGATCGGGCCTTTGTAAGCAGCATGGAGCGAGGGCTGCAAAACGCGACATTGCTCACCGTCTGGCAGATCGCCCAAGCGTTGGAGGTTCGGCCTGCAGATCTACTTGAGGAGAAAGTGTCCAAGGTTCGATCTTGACCTTTCGCGAGCCGGGCCGGAGGCCCGGCGAGCGCCGGACGCGGATACGCGTCGCCGCCGCCGATCCGGCAAGCCGGATCGGCGGCGGCGCATCAGGCATTGAGCTAAGCCGCACGACCGTTCCCGATTGCGCGGCTCACAGTGTCAGATTGCACGCTCCATCAAGCGTTTTGCCTTGCTTTCCAGCTCAAGCCGCGTGTCCTGATGAGCCTTACCGCGAGCAAAAGCGGTGATGCCCTGCACGAAATCAAAGATGCTTTCCGGTTTGCGATCTTCTTCGCCCAAAACGGTTTCGATGATTTTCGCCGTCTCGGATTTGGAAAACCCGCCTTTGCGGAGGAAGGTCTCCCGGTCCTCGTCGGTCCGGGCAACGATCCGCTCCCGAGCCGCCCTGATCCCAGCCACGAATGGCGCGGGCGATGAATTTGCGAGGCTCGTCAGCGTAGGGGTCGCCTCATGCGCAAAAGGTTGTGCCGCGAATTTCGAATGCCGGATTGTGATTTGCTCGAAGTTCTCCACGCCCCACAGATTGCGGTTCATGCAGACGGCGCGAAGGTAGAAACTCGCAATACCAAGCGTCTTGCTACCCACTTCGCTGTTCCAGCAGTAAAATCCCCGAAAATACAAGTCCGGCGATCCATCCGCTAAGCGCCCCGCCTCGATTGGATTTGTGTCATCGACCAGAAACAGGAATACGTCGTGGTCGCTGGCGTAAAGCGTCGTCGTGTCCTTGGTCACGTCCACAAAGGGATTGTGGGTCATCGTGGACCAATCCAGCACGCCCGGCACCTTCCAACGCGTGTCTCCGGTGCCGTTGCCGGCGATCTTCATTACGGCGGCGACAAGCTCATGGTCCCAGATGCGACCATAGTCCGGGCCGGTGACGGCGCGAAGCTCAACCCGCCCGTTATCGGACTCCAAGGTCTTCACGAGCTCAGCGGTGCGAAAGCAAGCCATGTTGCAGGTTGATGCCTGACAGAGCCGCAGGAAATTGCCGCAGATAGGAGGTCGGCGCGCCGACCAGCGTGCGCAATTGGCCAAAGGTCCAATGGATTGGCGCAACCGGTTCGTCACGGCCAGGTACCCTTAAGTCCCGTCGCTCGGACTTGTTACTGTTGGCCGCTACCCGGATAGCCCGGCTTTCCACCGTCCGCGCCTGCGCGGGCTCGGCGCGGCCGCGCACGGCGTCATAGAGGTCAGGCAGGTTCAAATAACGTTCGTCATCCGGCCGCGAGAACCATTCCGACGATACACGGCCAATCCGCTGGCCGCGTGCTACATCGACGCGATAGCCGCCAGAAGCAGACTGCTGGCCTTGCGATAAATTCATCATGTTCATGGTCGTTCTCCTATGGGCTGAGGTTGAAGCGCAGCGCTGCGCTGCAACCCTGCCCGTCGGCGAGACCTGGGGTAGCAAGGGCAAGGGCGGCAGGACGCGGAGGGGGATCACCCGCCTGATAAGGGCGCTTGATAAGCGCGCGTCTGTACGCGCGCTGACGACTTTGGTCGTCGTGAACATCCCTGGCGCGGAAGACCGGGGATACGGTCCGGCCGGCACGCGCAGCGTGCTTCACCCTTGCCGGCGCGAGGGCGGAGCCCTTAGCGATTCATTTCCAAAAACAATGCTCTTCCTACTTCCGTGCAAAGCAGCAAAAAACGCAAAAAGCCCCGCCTCCGGAGAGGCGGGGCAGATGATCCGGATGGATCAATCGCCGTTGCGGCGGGACCAGATCAGGGTGAAACCCTCGTCGCCCTCGACTTTCACCAGCGACGCGTAGATCGGCGCCGGGAAGCTCGGATCATCGAGTTTGACCGAGAGGTATTCGCGATCGGTTTCGCGAGCGATCTTTTTCCAGGCGGCGCCGAACTCGATCACACCGGCGAAGATGCGGTAGTCGGGCGCCTTGTCGTTGTCCTTCTCGGATGCGGCAAACCTTGCCTTGATGTTCAGCGTCAGCGTCTTGATCGAGCCGATGTAGCCGTTGTCCGAAGCGGTGAAGGTGCCGATGGTAGCCATTGTGGTCTCCGTTTGTTGCTCGGGCCGCGCCTATCGCAGCCTCGATGGTGATCCTTGGCCCGGGGAGCGATCGGCCCGCAGCCTCCAGGCCCGCAGCGACAGCGGAGGACGGCGATAGCCTGCTTTTTTGTCTTCCGCGAGGAATGACGCCACTTCGCGGCAGGGGAAAAAAGCAGGCGCAGCCGTTGCGGGAAGGCGATCGAGGCGCTTGCCGACCCTCGGACCTGATCAGCCCATTCGAGGTTGCGTTGGACGCGCCCCATGAACGAACTGACGGAGATCACCATGGCGGGCCGAACCGACGCAGCACAAGGACATGCCTCAGTCGATCGAACAGCTGCTGGCGCCTGCGCAACAACGGCAAGAAAGACGCATCTTGGCAAACGCCAGCGCCGTCCGTCGCATTTCCGCGTGCCAGGTGCGGGAATGCAACTGAAGTGACCTTCGTCGATCAGCTTGCGATCGACGGCAGTTATCTCATGCGGTGTAATCCGCTTATCGCCACATTGCTCTTGCCATCGACGTACGACGGGCTTTCCAACTTCACAGCCAGCGACGGCAAGGCGCTATCGGCATCATCGAAGAGCGGCTCGATCGATCCTGCCGACGAGCCATTTAGTTTGACGTGGTGGCCATTGGTGATTGCGTCGAACCGCTTTGGCGACGCCCGCAGGATCATCCCATCTCAGGACAAGCGCGTGACCTTGCCATCCTTGTCTTTAGAGTCCGGACAGGCGCGAGGCCACCAGTGGTGGAAAGCAGTCTTGAGGGGGCTTGCCGTTAAGGCCGACGATGGTGGTCCTGCCGACCATGGCAGCTCCTAGTCTTTCAAGTTTCGCGCTTTTTCTGCGTGATGCATTAGAAAAGTCGCGAGCGTCACGATGACGCCATTTAGAGGACCGGGATCGACCGCGACGTCCTGGATGAAGGCAATCCATTGCTGGATCTTGGTCGGATCGCTCGCGAACGTCTCGCTGAGAGCGTCAGGCCGCTCAGAAGGAATCTGTGTCTTCCTACGGTCGAAAGTCGCGCATATCGCACGTGCGAAACGGCCGTCCTTGAACTCGTATGTACGGGAGAGCACCCAGATATCATAAAAGTCCTTCAATCGCGTATTGGCGAAGCCAAGATGGACCATCGCTTGGAATTTCTCAGCGATGACAGTCTCCGGCGAATAGGCTCGAAGTTTGGGGGCCGGTTGATCGAGCAACGGCAGAAGTTCGATTTCATTGAGGCCGGGCTCGGTCGCGTCGCCATAGCCGATATCGACGAGGATGCGCACGCGCGCGCCATCAATCGTCGCGTAGCATTTCAGGCGGAGCCCGCTATATCCTGAATCGTCGCGAACCGCGTCGACCTCAAGCGTTCCGGTATCGAACGTGACTCCATCGTCAGCGCAGATAGAACCAATTGCCTTGAAATAGCCAAGCGCGGTCTGCGGATCACTCTCGCCGAAACCAAGCAGGTCCAGGTCGCGCGTTGGCCGATGTGGATCATCGAGCCAGTGACGTAATAGCATTGCGCCTTTGAGAACGAACTTATCCTTGTACTTGCTGATGCTGAGCCGATAGAGCAGCCGCTCAAGCGCATATTGCGTAAGCAGGAGGTCAAATGGCTCGTTGCGCTCCTTCGAGAGATTCAGCAAGCGGGCGCGAACGGAAGCTCCGACATTCTACGGCGGTTTACGCATCAATGGTCAGCGTCTCAAGGCGCGGCTGAACGACTTTTTTCCATATGCCAGCCTCGACTGCATACTTTGCGATTTCGGAAGGTGTCGCCTTGCGTTGCCTAAGCGCGTCTTTCATCGCTTGCGTGGCTTGCGCAAGGCCTGCTGGCGCCTTGTGGAAAGCTCTCGGACGTTGGCCGCTCTTGAAGAGATCAACAATCGACTTGGCCGGCACGTAGATCGGTACCGAGACGCCTTCGATGATGTGACGCTCAATGCCCTTATCGAACTCCTTGGGGCCAAAACGCACGATCTCAATGCGGGGGCGCGAGATCTTGGGTCGCCAGTCGCGCGGGCCGATCGCCATCCACACATAGGGAGGGACATGGTCAGTTAGTTCATGAAAAGCGAGCGCGGAGCCGTAGCAGATGACGCCGTTGGGAATGAGCTTGGCGGCAACGGCGAGTGAGTGATTGGCGTCCAGCAGCGCATCAGGGAGTTGATAAAGCCCCCGACTGAGTTGATTGACCGCTGCCCTTTGCTCCATTCGGGAAATGGTTGCGGCCGTAATCCCTTCTTCGAGGAACTCTGAAAGCCGCATCATGCCCCTCTTCTGGAGAAGCGAGATCGCCCTATCCTCCTGACGCTGCGGTTCCTTTTTCATGGAACTCATATGATACAAAACCTTGCAAACGTCAAGTTTTTGGCAAGTAATTGGATCACACTTCAGATAAGGCGCTGAAATCAATAATATATCGGCTCCCGTCATGAATATCCGAATCGCTCGCTGAGGATTGCATGGTGCGCTTTCCAAGTAACTGGACCAGGCATCAAAATTTGAGATGGCGTTGCGCCGGTCTTGTGGCCCCCACGGCACAAACAACAATCACGTCACACCATTGGTGTCCCTGACCACGTAGCACTCGGAATTTGCATAAGTCATCGGCCGCTAGTAAGCGCCCCCTGGCTACTTCTATTCGCTCCAGAAGAGACTCAAAATATCCGAGGAGGCAGCGCTCACGCGCCACCGAACCTCCAGACGGGAATGCCGAGCCGCTTCGCCTTGTCCGCAAGGTTGTCCTGGATTCCCGTGCCCGGGAAGTGCATGACGCCGATCGGCAGAAGTTCGAGCATGGCATCGTTGCGCTTGAAGGGGGCTGCCTTGGCATGTTTGATCCAGTCAGGTTTGAAGGCGATCTGTGGCACCTTGCGGCTGGTCGCCCATTTGGAGGCGATCAGTTCGGCGCCTTTGGGCGAGCCGCCATGGAGCAGGACCATGTCGGGATGCTTGACGTGAACCTTGTCCAGGCGGTCCCAGATGAGGTGGTGGTCATTGAAGTCGAGCCCGCCGGTGAGTGCGATCTTCGGTCCTGACGGTAACAAGACCTCGGCCTCGGCGCGGCGCTTGGCTGCGATAAAGTCGCGAGAGTCGATCATCGCGGCAGTCAGCGTGTGGTGGTTCACTAGCGATCCTGATCGAGGGCGCCAGCACGATCCGGTGTGCATCTCGAAGCGTTCTATGGCCGTGTCGCGGAAGAGCTCCAGGCAGTTGCGGCGCTCGATGAGCGTGATGCCTTCGGCCGTCAGGCGTTCGAGTTCGACCGACCGTATTTCGGAACCGTTCTGCTCGCGCTGGCTCTTCTGCTGCGCCTGTTCGTTATCGTCGAGTTGGCGTTCGATACGGTCGACTCCGCGATGG
This sequence comes from Bradyrhizobium zhengyangense, assembly GCF_022012435.1. Lineage (GTDB taxonomy): Bacteria > Pseudomonadota > Alphaproteobacteria > Rhizobiales > Xanthobacteraceae > Bradyrhizobium > Bradyrhizobium zhengyangense. The sequence goes on along the minus strand of NZ_JAKLUA010000046.1, from coordinate 3,246 downwards.
AACAGGTTGACCGTCGACCAGAGTAGATCGCCTAGGTCCGGCTCGAGCCGCGTGTCGCTCAGTGTCGCAACCAGGGCGTCGAAGACATCGGCAACGGCGCCAACGATCATCTTGCCCTCGGGAAGCGGTCGTGGGTCAGGCTGGTCGTCGAAGGGGCGGTAGCCGAAGAGCTGCAGTTCGGTGAGGACGTGGTCAGTTGGAGAAGCGGCGCGCTGTGATTCCATGTCGTCGTGGTCGGTCATTGGAGGGATCCTTTGCCGGATCGGCCGCGCCCATCGCGGCCTTCGTGGCGATCACTCAAACGGCGGGCGGAGCGGGCTAGAACCTGCAAGGGCCGAAGCGACAGCGGAGGATGGCGGAGGCCGGCTATTTTGCTTCGCGATGCAAAGCGCGCCGGTTGATAGCCATTGCATCTGCTCATTGCGGGCGCGCGGCGGAAAATAGCCGGGGGTAGCCATTGCCGGCCCGGTCCGGTTGCCGACCGATCGCCCTCTAGAAGGCCGAGGTCGCGTCCCCTTCCGGCAATGGCCACCTTATGACCGATCTATCAACGTCGATCGAAGTACCGCCTATTCTAAGGCGACCGTCGACGCATGCAGGAAGCGGTCGACGTCCTCTGGTGCGAGTTGAGGCCGCAACGCTGCCCGGAGAGTCTCGAGACCGAAGATGTGCAGGTCTTCGTTGAAATCGCCCAGCCGGGGCGACAACGCGATTGCTTCAACGCCGGCGTATTCCGCTCGCTTGGTGAGAGCAGCCTGCGCGGCATCTCCGGCGGCATCGGCGTCGCGGGCGATATAGAGCCGACGCAGACTAGACGGCAGCAACATGGCTGAGAGGTGGTTGGCCGAGAGCGCCGCGGCCATGGGCAGAGTTGGCAGCACATAACGCAATGAAAGCACGGTCTCGATACCCTCGCCGGCAACGAGCACGTCGTCCACGACGCCGAAACGAACGGCGTTGCCGAGCAGCTCGCCCATGGCCCGTCGTGGTGTGTCGATCGGAGCCTTGCCGAGACGAATACGATCAAAGCCGTCTGGATCGAGCCAGGTTCGGTGCGCTCCGGTGATCCGCCCCTCAAGGTCCGTAACGCGAGCAATGATCGCCGGCCACGTCTCGATCGCCGAATGCTCGTCCGGCCGATAGTAGCAACGAGGGTGGAAGCGCAGGCTGCCACTATGGTGGACAAGGGTTATTCCTCGACACTGCAAATACGTTTCGACCACCGTATCCTCGATCGGGCTAGATATCGCAAAAAGCCGGCGGGCGGCTTGGCGCGATCCAGCGGGCGCCATCGAAGGAACGGGCTTGGGAGCCGTTTGTTGCTCGATACGCGGCAGCTTCAGGAAGCGCCTCGCCTCCTCGGCTGCCTCGCGGAAGTCGCGCAAGGCGAGGCTTTCGCGGATGATGTCGAGGAGGTCGCCATGTTCACCGGTCGCAGCATCGGTCCATTTGCCTGCGGGTCCCTTCGACGATTCCTGGAGCCGTACGAACATCGAGCGGCCCGGGTTGTTGTGAACATCGCCGACCACCCAGTACCGCCCCGCCCGCTTGCCGTGGGAGAGATAGTGTCGACATACCGCCTCCGCCTCGCGCGCGAGACGGCGTGCCAATTCGGAAGCCCTGCGAGACATCACGCGGCCTCCCGCTCACTGACGCGCGCGACCGGATAGATGTCGAGCACCCTTGTTGATATCCTGACGCCGCTTGCATCCGTGGCCACGAACATCAGCAGCTTCCAGGATATGATCTCTCCAAAGAGGCCGTTAGCGCGGAGGCGATCGCGCATCGCGTCGACGAATTCCGATAGCTCGATGCGGCATGCGCCCATCATCCGGATGCGGCGAAACGGGAGCCCTGTGGCGTAGACGGCGCCGTCGATCGCGGCAGAAAACACGACCCCTCCCCGCTCTTGGAGGCGAACAAAGGCCTCGTGCCACGCCGGGTTATCCAGCGCAAGACCCGCTCCAGCCATAGCGACAAGGCGCCCACCGTCGCAAAGACGCGGAAGTGAAGAGGCAATGTGCCGAAGAGCGGCATCCGCCGTCCGTCGATCGACATTAGCCACCGCGGAGAACGGCAGGTTCATCAGAACGACGCTTGGCGCGACGTTCGCGTCGAGATGATGATCGACCACCGCCTCGCAGATGTCATAGGCGGTCTTCCGGCTCCATGCGCCGGCCGCGTCCGAGGCGCCGAAAGCCGCTTCCACAGCGCTGCGCAGGTCGGCGGCATCGATGCGACAGCCGCGTTCGAGATCAGTCAAGATCTGTCGGACGGCCTTGAGGGCGGCAGAGACGAGAGTGGGAGCGGCACGCATTGAGAGCGGCGCGGCGACAGCGCCGCCTGCGAGAGATTCAGTCATGACGGGATTTCTCGGGAGAGCAGGAACGGGTCGAACCGCCCAGCGCTCTCCTTAAGACCAGGGCGATTCAAAACTCTCCCGGCCCAACTCTCTCTCTCAGCGCTCGCCCATAAACATGGAGACCGGCGCTACACACTGGCCCCCAAGCAACTGCGAGACGGCAGGAGCCATCCGTCGCTCTGTCACTCAGCCGCGTCGAGCTGTTGCGGGCCATAGTCGCCGGCGTTCTCCCGATCCTCATCGTCGGCGCGGAATTCGGGCAGCGCGCCGGCTTCGCCCCTCTGCTCCAATGGCGCTGCATTGGGATCGACAAGATGCGGCGGCCGGCCTGCACTATCGAGAAGACGCTCGGCCTTCTTGGGCATATCAGCCTTTTCCAAGTGGTCGATCAGTTGCGCAGAAGATTCGCCTCTTGCTTCCAGCACAAGGACCCGCGAGCCTCTCCTGGAGCCCATAGCGCATCACGGCAAAACCTGCCCGATATTCTCACACTCAACTTAGAAGCGAAAGAGTACGGAAAATGCGATCCGCCTGCCCTCCGCCCGATTCTTTGAGAGGCCTCAGGCCGCGGCCAGATCAGGCGTGCGCCATTGGCGCATCGCCCTGAAACAATGGCACCCGGAGAGCGTGAGCATAGCGACCCGAAGGGGCACGCGGGTCCGAGTGCAGCGATGAGACCGGTTAAGAGGGCACCCGGGAACGGGGCAGTGATAGCGATCGCCGCAGGCGGGCCCCTTTTCCGAGTGCCCCCGGCGAAGAGCTCCGCGAGTCCTTGCGCGAGGGATCAACGCCGGATGGCCGAGACGCTGTCGCGCGCCATGGAAAACTGCCCCCTCGGCGTCATGAGGAATTGCCCCCTCCTTGGATAGCCGAGGAGAGAGCGA
>NZ_JAKLUA010000045.1 GCF_022012435.1 Bradyrhizobium zhengyangense | reverse complement strand
TCTAATATCCGCGCCTTCTTCGCACGATCCGAACGCCGATAGCGCGCGCCCGCCGCCGCCGTCAGTTCCTTCCGCGTTGCCATGCTCAGCCACCCCATCTGCGCCCCCGCTTGTTCCCGATCCAGGGGAGCAATTTACGTGAGGCAACGGCTCAGCATCCGGTAACAATTAAGGCGAGGCAATGCGCGCTCTCATCCTGATTGTCGCGCTATAACGGGGTGACGTTCGAAGCCATCGAAGCGCGAGGCGTGGAGTCTCTGCTCGAGCAATTACGAGACGAACTGATCGAGCGCACTTATAAGCCACTTCCATCAAGGAAGCGGGAAATACCGAAGGACGGGGGCTCCAAGGTCCGCGTTCTGTCGATTCCGGCTATCCGCGACAGAGAGGTACAGGGGCGCTCAAGCTCATACTCGAACCTGTATTCGAGGCGGATTTCCAACCGGGATCGTTCCCAAGCGGACAACACATGAAGCGATCAAGCGAGTTGCTAAAGCAATAGCTGAGCGGAAGACGCGGGTTCTCGATCTTGATTTGCGGGCCTACTTCGACAACGTCCGGCATGATCGGATTCTGGAGAAGGTAGCCCTGCGGGTTGATGATGGGGACGTCATGCATCTTCTGCGGCTTGTGCTGAAAGCTTCTGGCAAGAAAGGCGTTCCGCAAGGCGGCGTAATTTTCACCCTTGCTCAGTAACCTCTACCTCAATGAGGTGGACAAGATGCTGGAGCGAGCACGTGAAGTTACACGTCGCGGCAAGTACACCAATATCGAATATGCACGTTTTGCTGACGATATGGTTGTCTTGATCTATGCCCACCAGCGACATGACTGGCTGCTCGGCGCTATAAACAAGCGCTTGCGGGAGGAGTTCGCCAAGTTACAGGTTGAGGTGAATGATGAGAAGAGTCGCATAGTTGACCTGGCCCGAGGCGAGAGCTTCGGCTTCCTGGGAATCGACTTCCGCTATCTCCGCAGTCTGCGCGGAGTGATGCGGCCGTATTACACGCCCAAGCTCAAAAAGCGGACGGCGCTTCTGCGGGGGCTCAAGGAAGTGTTTGGCAGCTATCGGTCGCAACCGATTAGTCGGGTGATAAGCCTGATCAATCCAAAGCTCCGAGGATGGGTAAACTACTTCCGGATAGGCGATTCCAGTAAATGCTTCCCTACATCAGAGACTGGGTAGAGAGGAAGGTCAGACGCCATCTGGCGAAGGCACGGAAACAAAAGGGCTTCGGCTGGAAGCAGTGGAGTAACTCGTGGCTGTACGACACCTTGAAGCTGTTCAACGGCTACCGGGCGAGTGCCGCCGAAGTAAAAGCTGCTCCAACATGATAGGTCCATAAGCCTTGTCATGAAGCAAATGGGAGCGCGTAGTGCGGGAAATCTGCATGCTGCGTGCGATGTGGCGGGGGCTGGAAACGTGCATGACCGGGAAAACTGGTTAAGCGGCGCGCCAGTCCTCGACCCCACTGTCGAACAGGATCGTCGCCAGCAATTGCGGACCGATGAAGCCGCGCGGCGTGGCATGGAACGGTGCCGGCGGCTGGCTGATCTTCTCGCAATCGCGGCAAGTGAACTTCTCTCGCACGGTCTCGATGACCTTGAACCGGCGCGGGATCTCCCAACGTCTCGGTCACATCCTCGCCCAGTGCTGCAACAAGCCGTTCCTTCTCATCCTGCGACCACCGGCGCCGCCGCTCGGCCGATGTGATCACCTCCGCCCCTCGAAATCGGCATAGTGCTTCTCCCAGGATTACCCGTAGGACCTGCAGCGTTCGCGTCCGTCAAACAAGACGGCCCGCAACGGAGGAATACCACAGAGTCACCTGCTCTCCTTCTTCAGATGAACTGAAGGGCCACCGCCGCCAGAGGTGCGATAAATGGCTTGCGCCCAGTCGAAGGGCGAGAAGATCTCTCCGCTCGCGTTTGCCAGCACCTTCCGCACCACCATTGGGTCGTTAGGGCGCGCGACCTGCCCCATTCGGACGTAGTTCCTAGGATTGACAAAGTCCGTGTAACTGGGCATTTGCCGCGGCGGCCCGGTGCTACTTGAGTTAGCTCAGAACGGATCGGGTCGCCTCACGGTGAGGATGACCTTCACTCATGAAGCGCGCCCGATGTGCGACACGTGCCGGGCGTGGAATGCGGAGTTTCTAAACGCTTGCGGGCTCCCTGGCGAGTTCGTCAATGACTTGCCTGGTTGCCTGATAGGCAAGCTCGACAATCTCATCAATCTCGCCTTCCGAGACGACAAGAGGCGGAGCAAAACCCAGAATATCGCCATGCGGCATTGCCCGAGCAATAAGTCCCCGCTCGCGAGCAGCCTTCGAGATGCGGGCGCCGACTTTGAGCTGGGCGTCGAACCGTCGCTTCGTGTGACGGTCCGCGACAAACTCGATAGCGCCGAGCAAGCCGACGCCGCGAACTTCGCCAGCGATCTCCAATTGAGCGAACCTTTCCTTAAGCCGCTTTTGAAAGTGCGCGCCGACCACCCTGGCGCGATTGCTGAGCTGCTCCTTTTCAACGATATCGAGCACTGCGTTGGCGGCGGCGGCAGCGATCGGATGACCCGAGTAGGTGTAACCGTGTGAGAATGCGCCAACGCGATCGGCGGCCCCCTCCATAACAGAGTAAACCTTCTCCCCCACGATGGCTGCCGAGAGCGGCATGTAGCCCGAGGTGAGCCCCTTGGCGACCGTTACGAGATCCGGCTCCATCCCGTATAGAGTACTGCCAAAGTCGGCCCCGGTTCGCCCGAATCCACAGATCACCTCATCGGCGATGAGAAGAACGTCATACCGCCTGAGTACGGCCTGAATCTCCCGCCAATACCCGCTGGGCGGCGGTGTGATGCCTCCGGTACCAAGGACAGGCTCGGCAATAAACGCGCCGACCGTTTCCGCGCCCTCCCGCACAATTAGCTCTTCGAGTTCGGCCGCACGCCGACGAGAAAAGGCCTCCTCCGATTCCCCGTGCTCAGCGCCCCAATAATGGTGGGGAGTGCCTGTGTGCAGAATACCCGGAAACGGAAGGTCCATTTGATCGTGATAGAACGACATTCCCGTCATTGATCCAGAAATGACCGAGCACCCGTGATAACCGCGCTCGCGAGAGATGATCTTCTTCTTCTTCGGCTGACCACGCAGATTGTTGTAATACCAGACGAGCTTGGCCTGAGTTTCGTTGGCATCCGATCCGGAAAGTCCGTAGAAGACTTTGCTGGCGTTTCCCGGTGCCATTTGCACGAGGCGATGCGAAAGCTTTGCGAGCTCTTCGGTCGTGTGAGCAGCGTACGTGTGGTAATATGCGAGCTGATAGGCCTGCCTTGCGATGGCCTCGGCAACTTCGGTACGCCCATAGCCGATATTGACACAGTAGAGACCGGCAAAGCCATCGATGTATGTTCGGCCCTCCGCATCCCGAATGGATATCCCTTTACCACCTGTGACGATTGTGGGATCGCCAAGCTTGCCGCTCGCGAAATCCTTCAGCTGCGTGAAGGGATGCAGAACACTGGAACGATCTCGCTCAGCGATGGTCTTGATATCAATCATATAGTTCTCCTATGCCGCCAAATCGCCGAAACAGACGTATTTGTGTTCCATGTACTCTGCTAAACCGTGCTTCGACCCTTCTCGTCCGAGTCCGGACTGCTTCCAGCCTCCGAACGGAATGGGCGGTCCAGTAAAGGAAGCTGTATTGATTCCGAGCATGCCGCACTCGATCTGCTCAGAAAGGCGGAGCGCCCGGCGAAGGTTGTTTGTGTAGATGTATCCAGCCAGCCCCATTTCGCTGGCGTTCGCCCTGGATACAACCTCCGCCTCAGAATCGAACGGGAGCACGGCAGCAACCGGCCCGAAGGTTTCTTCATGCGTGATCAGCATGTGGTCGGTGACATCGCTGAGCAACGTCGGAGGAACGAAGTTTGCACCCAAACTTGCGCCCTTGTCGGCGCAAAACACCCGCGCCCCCTTTTTTGCGGCGTCGTCGATGTGGGCCCTGCATTTGTTGGCAACCGACAGCTTTGTCATCGGCCCTATATCAGTTGTCGTTTCCAGGCCGTGCCCGACTCTGAGCTGAGAAATAGGGGTGGCAAACGCCTCGACGAAGGCGCGGTAGATCTTTCTATGCACGTAGATGCGATTGGCGGCGAGACAGTCCTGGCCCGAAGTGGTGAACTTTGCGTCCATCGCTCCCTTAACCGCCTTGTCGACATCGACGTCGTCAAAGATGATGCACGGAGCGTGGCCCCCCAGCTCAAGCGACACTTTCTTCACGGTTTGTGCCGCCTCTGCCAGAAGCAGGCGCCCAACTTCGGTAGAACCAGTAAACGAAAGAGCTCGCACCCTCGTATCGCGCAACAGTGGTTTCGAAAGCTCGATTGAATCACCGACAAGCACCTGAAATACGCCACGCGGAATACCAGCTTCTTCGGCCAACCTAGCCAGGGCAAGGGCCGACAATGGCGTCTCGGGAGCCGGCTTCACGACGATCGGGCAGCCCGCGGCAAGAGCAGCTCCCGCCTTTCTCGTGATCATCGCGATTGGAAAATTCCATGGCGTGATCGCCGCCGCAACACCGATTGGCTGCATTCGCACATGAAGCAGGCTTCCCGCTTTGTGACTCGGAATGGTCTCGCCATAGGTGCGCTCGCCTTCAGCGGCAAACCATTCCAGAAAGCCCGCGCCATATGTGATCTCGTAGCGTGCCTCCGCCAGAGGCTTTCCTTGCTCGCTGGTCATAAGAACGGCGAGATCCTCTGAATGGCCGCGGATCAGGGACGCCCAAGATTTGAGGATCACTCCTCGCTCGGTGGGCAGCAGACGCCTCCATGCAACAAACGACTTCTCTGCTGCTCCGATTGCCAGCTCCATGTCGGCCGCCGAGCAACGGGCAGCTTCCGCGATTTCCTCCCCCGTCGCGGGGTCGACAACCGCGTCCTTCTGCCCGCCGTCCGTCCACTTGCCGTCGATGAACGCTGCCCCCGCTAAAAAGTCTCGTCGTCTGAGAGTTCGAAGGTGCCGCATAGCGAGGCCACCCCACTCCGGGCGTCTGTGCCGAAAGCCTTGAACACCCATTTTGAAACTCCCGCGCCGTCACTTATTGAAATTGCTGGAGTAATCAGGATACTAGTGACGCAAACAGATTTGCGTCGCATTTTCGGTGCGCGGGATGAATTCCTGCAAAGCATTGATGCCTTGCGACGAAACGCAGCTTAGGGCTGGAGACAACCGCTATGCGTTACGATCGGATAGATGCACGCATCCTGGAGATCGTGCAAAAAAACAATCGCCTCACGTCCGAGGTCATTGGCGAAATGGCGGGGCTTTCCCCCACGGCGTGTCAGAGAAGGTTGAAGAGGCTCCGTTCGGAAGGAATCATTGAGTCGGATGTGTCCATCGTCTCGGCAAGAGCAGTGGGAAGGCCGATTCAGATGCTTGTCCTCGTGAATCTCGAGCGGGAGCGCTCCGATATCATCGACAAATTCAAGAAGGCCATCAAAACGTCGAGTGAAGTCGTAAATGGCTTCTATGTCACGGGCGATGCAGACTTCGTTCTGTACATAACGGCTCGCACGATGGAGGACTACGAGCTTTTCACCAGACGCTTCTTTTACGAGAACCCCGATATTAAGGGGTTCAAAACCATGGTCATCATGGACCGCGTAAAATCGGGGTTTGCAGTTCCAATCGAAATGCCACCGGACAGATAAGCGATCTTTGATCGCGACGTCCCGACGGTCCAGCTGTTTTGAGCACTCGTGAAAGAATGAGAACCATACCGAAAGCTCTGACAATTCTGACTTCTCACAATCCTCTTCAACCCAAAACAGGCCTAACGAACTCGCCCCAGTGGGCTTGGTCGAATTACGTGCCAGAATGGTGCTTGAAAGCAAAAAAAGGAGGGGCCACTCCAAGGGTGGCCCCTTCAAGTTAGGGAGGAAACGCCCCTAGGGGGCCTGGGAGATCAGGCCGCAGCCTGTTCGATCGGTGAAAATGGTAGGCCGAGACTCTCTGCCACTGCCTTGTAGGTCAACCGGCCCCGATAGACGTTCAGGCCAGCGCGCAAGTGCGGATTTTCAAGCACGGCCGCAAAGCCCTTGTTTGCCAAAGCCAAGCCAAAAGGCAAAGTTGCGTTGTTGAGGGCCTGACTTGAGGTAAGCGGGACTGCACCGGGCATGTTGGCAACGCAATAGTGGATCACGCCGTCGACTTCGTAGGTTGGATCAGCATGGGTGGTGGCACGCGACGTCTCAAAGCAACCGCCTTGATCGATCGCGACGTCAACGACCACAGAGCCTTGCTTCATCGAGCTCAGCATCTTGCGCGACACCAGCTTCGGTGCACTGGCTCCTGGGACGAGCACGGCGCCAATAACGACGTCTGCGGCAGAGACTTCCTCTTCAACGCTGTCGATGGTCGAGTACCTGGTGCGGACGCGGCCCTCGAATAGCTCGTCCAGTTCGCGAAGGCGGTTGATCGAACGGTCGATGACGGTGACTTCCGCACCCAAACCGGCTGCCATTCGGGCGGCATGCGTACCGACGACACCGCCACCGATGACAACGATACGAGCGGGCTGAACGCCAGGCACGCCGCCGATCAATAACCCCCGCCCGCCGCTGTACCGTTTTAGGGCCGCGCCGGCAGCCTCGATCGTGAGCCGGCCCGCGACTTCGCTCATTGGCGCAAGCAACGGCAAGCCCCCGTTCGAGTCGGTGACGGTTTCATAGGCGATCGCTGTGCAACCCGATTTCAGCAGTCCTTTTGCCTGCTCCGGATCGGGCGCCAGATGCAGATAGGTGAAGAGGATCTGATTCTCTCGGAGCTGGACCCATTCGGACGGCTGCGGCTCCTTGACCTTGACTACCATCTCGCTCGATGCAAACACCTCCCGAGCAGCCGCGGCGATTGTTGCACCGGCCTTCCGGTATTCCTCGTCGCTTGCCCCGATGCCAGCGCCGGCATTGGCCTCCACCAATACTTGGTGGCCGGCAGCCACATATTCCCGGACAGCTCCAGGGGTCAGGCCCACGCGATATTCGTGTGTTTTGATTTCCTTGGGAACACCGACTTGCATCTTGCAATCTCCGCTTTTGCTGAACCACTTCTAATCGGAACCACGCGGTGAAATTGAGAAGGGACCGGCGAACGACGCAGAAATTCAGCAACCTCGGCGTTCTTGCGCACAATTCCAGCAGAGTGCGCGAGATGGTGATGGTTTGCTATTCCTGGCGCCGCAATCGGCACAGTGGCAGCCGACACATCGATCCAAAGGAAGTTTCGCACAGCGATTTTCACGTATTTAACGGCCTTCGGTTCCTCCACGGGGCTCTGGGCGAAACATCCCCTCTGTCCCGCTCCACGCAAAAGCTGCATGAATCCCGGCGGATATTTATGGCGGAACAGTTGCCCAGCAACGCGCGCATGCCGCCAGGGCTCGCCGATCGAATGGCAACGATACGCTCAGAGATTGTGAGCATCATGGAGCGGCTGTCAATGATCGCTCGAAAGCGGCCTTTCCGATTGTGACGATCGCGTCCACCTTCGGTCTTGGTGATGACGAGCGCAGGCGCGAGCCCGGGATATTGCGATGGACTACGGCTCGGCGCAATCAGCACCGCGACCGGGCCACCTATCTGCGGACGCCTAGTGTTGAAAACCGGTGTCCTCGTGCAAGAAGGCGAGTGCTGCGAGCGAGAGTGGCCCATTGTTCTCCTTTGAGAGACCTTAACGCACTAGCGGCAGGCCTGGAATCGCTGAGGCCGCAGCGGATTGCGCGTCAGAGTTCGAATAGCTCGCGCGGCAACTTCGTGAATGGTTCACCTGCAACGTCGGTATGCGGAAGGTTTCGCTGATCACATAACCACGTCTTCATCGATCCAGTTTTCAAGCATGAGGTGAAATGTCGTATTCGGCTTGAGGACCGTGTTATCGCCGTCCTTCAAGCTAGCTGTAGGTTCCGTCCAATCTATCGCGACGGCGTAGCCGCACCGAGACTCCTTCACCAAGCCATCGCGTTTTCAAGTTGGAGTTGAAAGCTATGGCGACGTCGCTGCAGGTCCTGCCGGGTTTGGCGGCGGCAAGTGCAGCTTCCAACCTGGCAACGTTCCCTTCATGCAACCGGCGTATGTGATCCGACGGCTTACCGATCGCGACATCGTGCGCATCAGCGGAGAGGTCTAGCCATGACGCCCGCCGCTGAACTCGAAATTGCTCTGCGAGCCCGTCTGGAAGACGTCTTCGGTCCAGCGAATGTGACACGTGGAGATGCGTGCGCAGCGCAAAGAAGAGGCCCGCAAAATCCGTGCTGGGCTTGCCGTTAGCGCTGCGCACCAATGTTGCAATGACCTCGGCGGATTCATTGGCCTCGCGCGCGCCTGAGCGGATAACGTCTCTCGCTTTGAGCATGCCGGCGTCGGAAATAGCGGTAGCTTCCCGCATCATCGCGAATTCCGAGTCCGATTTCACGCCGCGGATCCGGGTCACGGCGTTAGTGCAGTAGACGATGTTCGCGCCTGTCGAGCGAGATTTGAACTTCTTAACTGTCAGCGGGCAAGAGCCGTTCTTCCAGACCGGTCCATTTGCGGCCGACGCCATCGTCCAAGATGAAGTCGATGGTCTCCTCCCGTTCGGGGTAGCGATGAGCGCCTCCGAATAACCAGTGACACGACTGCGATCGACAAACATCTGATGGATCGCCGCCGGCCAGACCATTCTGCGCGTCAGGAAGGTCGGCTACTCATCCGTTAAAGTCACGACCAGCCCCCGCGGAACATAGCCCGACCTCGAAGTGTATCCGGAGAGATATATGATGTTAGCCGGAGCCGTGACCACCGCTTCGACCTTCGCCGCTCTATCTCCGACTTGACGGCGGATAATCTCCGCAGATACCCGCCGCGGGCGAATGCTTGCGAAGCCTTAGGCATTGCCATGTGCAAACTCCTTCTGGAAAGAGTGGGTCGTTCTCTCGCGTGGATCGAGGGCGGGCCGGCGGATCTTTTCGTGTCATTTGTGGCGGGATCGTACATCGGCGCCGCTACGAATTCAGCATCTCCAAGCAGTACCTGATCGCGAGCTCAGCTGTCGGAACGAGCAGATCGTCCGAGGCTCCGAAAGTTGGCGTGTGCACGCCGGACTCGTTGCCTTGCTCCTTGCTGCCAAACCAGAAGTAGATCGAGGGCACGCACGCGGAGTAGAATCCGAAATCGTCGCTGCCGCCGCCTGCGCTCGACGACTTCAGGTCGGAAAACTTGTCTTTGCCCACGGTCTCGACCACCAGCCGCCGAAACCTGTCAACCATCACGTCGTTGTTAATGACCGGCGGTTCACCGAATTTGTGGGAGAACTCCGCTTTCCCGCGGTGCATCGTCGCGACCCCTTCAGCTATTTCTCGCACGCGCTGAACCAGGAGCTCTCTCCGCTCACAACGGCTTGTTCTGATAGTTCCGGTCATCGTAACTGACGGGCAAATGATATTTGTGGCTTCGCCACCTGCAATCGTCCCGATTGTGACGATCGCCCCGTCATCGAAGGGCATTTCCCGCGACACGACCTTTTGGACCTCATTGATGAATGCCCCGGCCATCGCAATTGCATCCACGCCCGCATGCGGCCTCGCGCCGTGGGCCATGGTCCCGATAAGTGTGATCGCGAACTGATCGGCGGATTGTGTCACAGCGCCTGGGCGTGCGCCGAACATCCCCGCGGGCAAATCAGTTTTGACGTGGAACCCAACAGCAGCGTGGAAGCCGCTAAGCAGGCCCTGCTCAGCCACTGATCGTCCGCCGAGTGGCTCCGCCTCCTCGGCGGGCTGGAAAAACACGCGAAGCTTGCCAGAAAAGCTCTCTCGCATCCGATGAAACGCAAGTGCGGTACCCATAGCGATCGACGCATGCAGGTCATGACCGCACGCATGCATATGACCTGGGACCCGGGACTGATAGGACAAGTCGTCCCGGGTTTCCTGGATCGGCAAGGCATCGATGTCGCCCCGTATGGCGACGGAGCGCTGCGGCCCGGAGGCTAAACCGTGGATGTCGACGTAAAGGCCGGTTTTGTGAAAGGTCTTCGCATCGAACAGCCCAAACCGTTCAAGCGTTTCGCGGATCCGCTGTTGAGTTTTCCACTCGTTGTTGGAAAGCTCCGGCTCGCGATGCATAGCATGCCGCATTTCGATCACCACGTCCTTTTCGGAACTGGAAAGCAGATTGTTTGCGCTTGTGTTTGTAGTCCTCTTCATCTTCGCGGCCTTCCAGTTGACGCTTGAGTCAATGTAGCAGGTCGGGTAGGCGGGGAGCAGCGACTAGCGTGGCTATCGCGCAGCAATGCTGCAAGGTTGTCGTCCGATGCGCACAATCTGAGAGCATCTGATCCTGGCGGGCGCCGGATCGCAGGGCCTCGGAAGAGGCCCTGCACAACCAAAACAAGCTAACGGCGCGCCTGTCGATCGGGACTACCATCACGGCCCCGGAGCCGTCAGCTTCTCAGCTCTTTGGTCATCCTCTATCCGAGGCCTGCGCCCTGCTCCCTGAATGCTCTCCAGTCGATCGGCCGCTCCAGCGCTGCTCGTTCGCGCCTCTGCCGAAGGAAATGGTGGGTCTTTGGGCAAATATGGCGCCGGCCTTCAAAATAATTGCGGCTGCAAATGACAATATCATTGCGACACGTCGCAGCTCCGTACCCCAGCTCCAGGCTTTCACGCAAGGCGAGGCATCGGCCGGTATTGTGGACAGCCGAGCACATGAGGCGCGGAAATCCGGGACGCCATTGGAACGGTCGTCGCGTGCGAGGGCATCTACGCGGTGACCTCGTTTACCCTCATCGTGCGGGATGTCGCAATAGGAGGTGCGCTAGCCTACATCGATCCGCTGCTTTCCGCTCAGGGTATGCTGGCTGTACCAAAAGCGCTCCGCTACGGCCCACGACTGACGTGGCGCTCGGCGAGCTGGCTGCGGAGATTCTCATGAATTCGTAGCGAGCAGAACGAGTCAGCCAGTATAACTGTTGGCGGGCATGGTTAAGATCTTTCGCTTCAGGTCCTCGATGATCCGGTCGACTAGCGCAGTATCGGGCCGGACCGGCCTCCCTCCCTGCAGATCTTTGCCGGCGTCCACTCGCATAGCGCCGGTGGCTGGAGGGCATGTGGCGCTGATCGTCGTGTGCCGCCCGTTGCCACTGCCACGCATATGCACGCTCGCCTCCAAGGAGGGTTCAATCGTTCGTGCGCTGATCCGCGCTTCTAGTCTAACTCAGCGGCGGGCGAAGCGATAGGGCACCGAATATGGTGTTGTTCGATCTCGACGTGATAGTCGAGCCCGACCCGCCATTCGGCATGGACCCACGGCTGGCCCGGAAGCGGTTTGAGAATTGGCGCATCAATTTCCTCGAAAGCTGGCGCCGTATGCGGCCATACTGACGCAGTACCCGTTCGTCATTGAGCTTGGCCAGCCACTAGGCGATCGCGCGGTTGAGTTCGGCCAGGCTGTAAAAAGTTCGGTTGCGCAACCGCCGCAGCAGCCAACGCTCGATGATTCCCACCGCAGGCCTCGACCTTTGCCTTATCTCTCGGGCGAGGCGGCCGTGCCGGAATGCTGCGCCATATCGCTGTAGCTGCGGTCGACTATGGGGTCACAGAGGCAGGCCTCGATCACCGCGATCTTGGCGTTGTGGGCACCAGCAGTTGCGTCGCGTCACCAAAAAAGCTGTAGGCCGCGTCGTTTCCCGCGATCCAGTCGCCGAGCTGCTCGGTCCACGTCGCTAGCGGGAATGACAAGCTGGATGCGCCCATGACCGCAACGAAGCGCGCGATCATTTCGGAACTCCGCGCGCCATCAAATCGGTACGGTGCGCGCGATGACCTCGGAATCGACAGACCACGGCGGTGAGCGCCTTCTCGGCCATCCGGCGCGGCTCCAGGAAACCCGGGAAGTAGGAGCCCTTGCGCAGCTTGGGATGCGAAGCTCGACCGTGCCGGCCAGGTCTCCCAGGTCCGGTCGAAGCTCACCGTTGCGCTGGGCCAGACGCTCGGGGTTCTTCTCGCCGTAGGCTGCACCGACCTGGCCTTCGACTTCCAGCTCCATCAGCCGCTGGGCAGCAAAGCCGATCATCTCGCGCAAGAGATGGCCGGAGTTCGAGACCCTGACGGCTCGCTTCCGTCTTTCCGTTCCACGCATCACTCGAGGGCGCAGGCGCGCATATGACGCGGGTTACGCTCGGGAAGAGCCGGGTGCGGGAAGTCTGCCCGCCCGGATCTGTGAGGGCGAAGCCGAATGGCTGAGTTACTCGACCACGACCCCGGTACAGGACCACGATGTCAAAAACCGGAAGTTTGCTCATTCGGCGGATTGCGGGTGCGACAATGGAAATTTAGCCCACTCGAGTAGGATCACAGCGATTTCTCGCACGCCGAGCGCAGGCGCTCAAGCACTTAGCGACGTCTGCATCGATGCTCGCAACGGCTGCGCCAGCTCCCCCGTCTGCAAAGGTGGCGGTGCTGACTTATGAGTCGACGCATTGCAGTGAGGATTTGCTCGGCATCGACGACGTCGCGCAGCGCGCACGAATTGGGATTGGCGGCAAGGGTGCTCATAGTGGAGACCATTCGGACGACATAAGAGGACCATTGTCGCCGCGTATCGAAGTGTATGCTGGCGGAGGCTCCGCAGCCGCCGGTGGCGACGATTCCGACACCAAAGGCACGAACGATATTGCATCTGCCGAAGCCGGCAGCACCAGTTGTTGAACGCGCCCGGCGTCGCCAGTCATGTACCTGCTGTGTCCGGCAGCCATGGCGGCGGGCGATATCGATTGCAATCGCACCCGGCTCAAGGCTTTCCGCGGCGATCTGACCCTTCAGGCGTGCGGACGTCCGCTGCCAGGCGCTGGTGAGGCGTTGCCGGCGCGCTGTATGTCTTGCGTACACGAGCACTGTCGCGCTGCTTGGCTAACAGTTTGAACGAGGGTTGGAAGAAGTTTACGAACAGCCGCGCTGATCGACAGAGTGCGGCCAGCAGCTCGGCCGCTTCCAGG
>NZ_JAKLUA010000044.1 GCF_022012435.1 Bradyrhizobium zhengyangense | reverse complement strand
CGCACCAAGAACGACGACCAGAAGACCGGCGTCGAGATCGTGCGCAAGGCGCTGTCGGCTCCCGCTCGCCAGATCGCGATCAACGCCGGTGAAGACGGCTCGGTGATCATCGGCAAGATCCTGGAGAAGGACCAGTACGCCTACGGCTTCGACAGCCAGACCGGCGAATACGGCAACCTGGTCTCCAAAGGCATCATCGACCCGACCAAGGTGGTCCGCACCGCGATCCAGAACGCAGCCTCCGTTGCAGCGCTCCTGATCACCACCGAAGCCATGGTCGCCGAGCTGCCGAAGAAGGCCGCTGCCGGCCCCGCGATGCCCCCCGCCGGCGGCATGGGCGGCATGGACTTCTAACGACGAGTCGTCCCGGACGCGGTGCAGCGCGCAAGCGGTGTACCGCCGATCCGGGATCTCGCTGAGCAAAATCCAACAGCACAAACCCTGGCAGCAATGCCGGGGTTACCCTTTTTTAGGCGTGGACCGTCTAAACGGCCGGCACGATTGGTTCCGTTGCGCATTGCCTTCGTGCCTTGGCTGATCGTCAGATCAGGTTTTTGTTTACCCACACGGCAGGTCGCAGATGAGAAACGTTAGCCTTATAATTCTCGGACCTGAGCATTTCGTTTAGACTCGCGGACGCATGGTCGCGCGGCTTATAGAGCTATGCTCGAGCGCGGCGCAGCATTATCGAGGCATATCACTCGGCCAAAACTCGTGGGCGCTGGCGGCGACGAGATGCCCGACGACACGGGCTGATACCGCAACAGGTGTTTACCTGGCGCCGGCAACAAAAGCGGACGTTCCGCAGTTCGTACCGGCGGTGGTCGACGCCATGGCGCCAGCCGTGGCTGCGCGCCATGACGTAAAGACAGCGATGCAAGGCCAAGACAGATTCGAAGGGCTTAATTGGCGGCGGATAATTGCTGCGCTGCGGCGAACGAATCAGGCGCCTTGAGGTCGTTGCAAAACGACGGCGCATACGATCTAATCTGTGGGTGTCACCGCTCATTAGCCCGTACGCAATGTTGGCCTGACGTTTCTTGAGGTGCTGTCGCCTTCGCGCCCAGTCCGTTAGCCAAGACCTCTTCAAATTGAACCTCAACATCAAACCTGCGACGGCCCGAGCCGCTGGGCCCAAGAGACACTTACCTAGACTAGCCGTTAGGCCCTTCGTTTTTCGTGCAGTCGTGAGTTGATCTGCGCCATTAGGATTGGCCCGAGCGAGAATTCGCCGGCCTCGGCTTTTCGCGTCAGCCCCCGCAGATATCCGCCGGCTGAACGGATGACCTCCCCTCGCTGCAGGATGCAGCCGACCACAATTGCAGCCTGAGTCTCCCCCATGACGCTCTGCGCCTCCTCCCACGCGCTGGGACTGATGCCAAGCATGGATCGAACGACCGCCGCAGTCGCAATGAAATCGCGCCAGTTTGAAATCCCTCCCTTGGCGTAGTCGACGATGTCTGGACATGCGCTCAAGACCATACCCAAAGGATAGGAGCCTTCCGCAAATCGCGCCGGTTGTGGTTGCGGCTCGGTACTCGCCGCCCTGCCTTCTTGGAGGCTAGGTTCAAGTTCAGTAAGAGTGTTTGGGTTTGAATTCTGTAAGTGACGCTCAGTATGGGACTCATTGGCGCTCATATTTGCTGCTTGGACGTGAGTTTCCAGCAGATTGAGGACGTCGTCGGCAAGCTGCGATAGTTCGTCGGCGATCGCCTCAAGTTCTTGGCAGGTCGCCCGGCGTGGAATCGTCTCGACGATCGAACGGAATGCCCGATGCACCTCGTCCCAATCAGCCGGCCCCTTCCATTCCCTGTGGGTCGGCACGTTTTCCTCGATGCCCGTTGCAATCATCTTGGCGATGTCACGACGGCAGAGTGTGATGCGCTCGCGCGCATGTTTGATAGCACGAGCCTCCGCTTTGATTTCCTCAGCCAGCCTCTCGAACTCTTCGGCGCGAACGACGAGTGGCGACAAGTCAAAGCCAAAGGCGCGCTCGATGTCACCGCCGCTGCCTTTGCGAGCGTAGCGCTTGCCGTTCGGACTATCCCTGCGAACGATGAGCCCGGCGTCGACAAGCACAGCGAGATGACGCCGCAACGTGGACACCGGCATGCCGTGAGCTCGCAGCGTCAGCTGATTGTTTGACGGAAACACGATGAGGTCACCCTCACCCGTGAGCGTAGTCTCGGGATGAAAGCTGAGCAGAGCATCCAGCACCGTCAGCGCACGCTCAGAGATACCGAGGCGCGGCCTTGCGATGCAGATGGCCTGAAAGATCTTCCATTTATGGACGATCTTTTCCGATGGCCTGGTCGATACTGCGACTTGTGTTGCCACATGGGCAAGCTTCAACGAGCGCCGCCCAAAGGGCGTCGTTGGGGCACGTGATTGCATGTCTTTGCCTTATGCGGGCAAAGAAAATCTGCTCGCCGAAACGGCGCCGTCTCTCACAAGACTCTTGACTATGGTGCGCGGAAGTGATTCTCTTTAGTCGCCAAACTACGAAGAGAGGCTTCCGGGACGGTGACGTTGCGGGGGCCTTTTTTCTTTTGCCGTGCTGCTCCTGGTTCGCGGTTGTTCATGAGGCGGCTAAGCCCCGGTGGTCTCCTCGGATCTGTCCGATTTGCAAAACGTCTCGAACAGGTTCGGAAGCTGGGTGATAAGAAAGTCCGCGAACAACGCCGGGACCTTCTTGTCGATGGTCAACTTGAGTTCTCGATCGCCCTGACGGACCTGAGCGATGCGCTGTCCATCTGAGGCGAGCACAGCAGACGATCGCGCGAATTGGCGAGTTGCAGCAGGTTTATTCGCGGCCGAGAACACCGTCAGAAATCTGTCGTCTGACTCACGGCCGGCGAACTTGTCGTCCCCGATCGCCGCCCTTACGCGGTCGATCACCGACGCATCCGCCAAGAGATCAGCAAAGCTCTGCCATCGCCCGCGGCCAACCTTTGGGGCCTTGCCAATAGCATCGATAATGTCGGGCGGAATGGATCTCGCAACCGCAATCAGTTTTGACGCTTCGGCCCTATCGACTGCGAGCGCGTCTTGAACGACTGCGCGCTTGTGCCCGGCATCTTCGATGCGCATTGCGAACATCGCGCGCTCGATGAAGCTCAAATCCTCCCGCGGCGCGTTCTCAAGGCCTTGTGCCACGACGAGGGCTTCGTCGGAGAGCGGTTTTAGGATCGCTTTGACGGCAATACCCAGCTCGCGCGCGGCACGCACCCGGCGATGACCATAAGCGCTCTGATATCGTCCCGGCATTGTCGGATGCTTGCGGACGAGGACAGGAACCTCCTGGCCGATCTGCGAAATCGATTGCTTGAGAAGTTCGTAAGAAGCCGTGTCGTCGTCGCGAAAACGATCAGACACGGGCGAGGGATCTATCAGACCGGGATCGATCTCTACGATCGTCGCGCCAGATGTGAGCTTGTCCCGAAGCTCCTGATTCTCCTTCTCAACTTCTGAGAAAGATTCCTTCAGCGAGCGCACAGCACCTGACGACACCCGCGCCAGCGGCGCTGGTGCTGTGTTGTCAGCTGACAACGGACTCGTCTGAGGTGCGGCAGTAAAAAGCCCCCTGATAGCATCCGTGCGCTTGCTCATCGTCCCCACACCTTCTTCAGCAGCTGCACGATCTCCGCATTGATAGCATCGACAGATTCAACCGCCCTGTCATAGGCGCCGCGTCCGACGGATCCGCGGTCAAGCTCATAGAGCGATTGTTTTGTCAGGCCAGCATTGGAGATCGCAGTGGATTTCCAGGCTGTCGCTTGCAGCACGTTTTCGCGGAACAGATTGCGCAGCAGCGCAACGATCTGAGCCTCAGGCACGTCATTCGGATCATGGCGCGTGATCACATAGCGGATGAAATCGTGATCGAGGCGGCCGCCCGCCTCCTCGATGACGGACATCAAATCCGACGTCATCAGAAGGAATTGGCTCATCGATGCGACATCGACCATCTGCGGGTGGATTGTCACCAGCATCGCCGTCGCCGCATTCAAAGCGCCCATCGTCAGGTAGCCGAGCTGAGGTGGGCAGTCGATCACCACGACATCATAGTCGTCGCTTACCTGATCGATTGCGCTCGCTAGGCGGCGAAAAAAAAGATCATGTCCACGTTCGCGGCGCTCGACCATGGCGCGCGGCGTGTGATGCTCAAACTCCATGAGTTCGAGATTGCCAGGCACTAGGCCTATACCCTCGAAATAGGTCGGCCGCACAACTTCACGCATGGGGCGGCGCTGGTCGTCATAGCGGATGGCGCCGTAAATGGTTTCGCTTTGCCCAATGTCGAATTCCGGCTGATAGCCGAACATGGCCGACAAAGAGGCTTGCGGATCGAGGTCGATGGCCAGAACTCGAAAGCCGGAAAGGGCGAGATATTGGGCCAGATACAGGGCGGTCGTTGTTTTGGCCGAGCCGCCCTTGAAATTAGCGACCGTGATGATTTGAAGCTTTTCGCCGGGGCGCCGCCGTGGGAGAAAATCAACTGCCTCCCGCGGGCGGGCTGCAGCCAGATAGGCCCGCAGCTCATTCACTTGAGCTAAGGTATACGACCGCCGCCCGCCATGACCGATCGCGGGGGCAGGTCCCAGGCCGTCGAGGGAAAGTTGCCGCAAATAGCCGTCTGACACGCGAACGATCTTGGCCACCTCTCCGGAGGAGAACGGGCGAAGAGTCTTGGCAGCCGCTGGTGGAAAAAGGGCGGCGCCCAACGAGCGGAGTTGACCAGAGAGTAGAGTGGCATGGCAGGAAATGCGCGCGCTCGCTGTCTCCGGCCACCCCTCCTCTGTCTCAAAAACTCTCATCTTTCCAATCCAAAACGGTTTTTGCAGCTCAGACGGCGGATTACCGTCTGCAGACTCAACACGATTCCCGAGTCGGCGCAAGAATGAAAGGATTAACTTTGCGCGCTCGCTCCTCCAGACCCATTCATCGCCGACCCCCCGCCACCCACAGCCACCTTAGCCGTCGAGGCATTGTGCGCGGCAGCGCCAGCGATCAAGGTGTCACCGGCCGGCGTTGGCCGCATCCTGCCCCGCTTTGGATTAAGCCGCATACGGATCTGGAACTGGCGGGCCGGAGCGCCGCTCAGCCCGGCGGGGCTTCCGTACCGACGTTAGAGGCTTCGCCAGATTCTCAGTACCGGCTATCGCATCACTCATGATTCCCAAAAGGGGACAGCCGCGGCGCCAACCATGAGTTCATCCGCGTCGCGACGCGAAGCTTCGTGCCTGGCTTTTTCCCAAATCCGCCGTGACGAGGAAAGGTGCGGTGCCTTTCTCAACACGATGTCATCACCTACTTTTGCGGCCTCAACATCCGGCATGAGCGACAACGGCTTTGTTATCGCGCCAAGCCTTCGCCAAGGGAGAGAATGGCGGTCACTAGGCCCGGCCACAAAGAAACGGGAAAGACCGAGCGCATTGCAGGCTTCGCTACGCGAGCGGCCACGCGCCTAGGACCCGCTATAACATGGTACCGTCCGCACGCGGCCCGAGGCCAAACCACCCGCCATGACCACGGATGACCTCCTCACCGCCTTAACTCCGGAAGAGGTCCGAGCGGTGAATTAGTTGGCGGGTTTTCTGATGCTCGCCGTTGGTTCAGGGCTACCTGGGCCACCCCGGACTCCTCCTTGGTCGCTCGGGGCTTCTGAGCCTAGCGAAACGAGCGGCAGGTGAACGGACCCCACGCTCCACGGTTGCCACGGCACTGTTGTCAGCTGACAACATGCGGGACAACTAGCGGCAAGGGAAACGGATGACGCCTGGAGACGGCGAATGGCGCTAGCGTTCGCGTTGCGCTGTCCAATCCATCAAGCGGGCAATGGTGCGGCACGAGCGAGGAATGCGCCACCCGCTGCTTGCATGCCGGGCGGGGGGCTGGATGGGTACAGACCGGGCTGAGTGCTGACAGATTAGACCGGGTTGATTCCTGACAGGCAAGGCTCGTCTGATTCGAAGGAGGATCAGGCGATGCCTTTCAGGGAGAGCAGTCCTGTGGAGGAGCGTGTCGCGTTGTTTCGAGAGTACGAGACGGGGGCATTTTCGGTGACGGAGCTGTGCGCGCGGCACGGCGTCAGCCGAGAGACGTTCTACGTCTGGAAGCGGCGTCGGGAGAGCGGGGAGCGGCGCTGGTTCGAGGAGCGCAGCCACGCGGCGGCGAGTTGCCCGCATGCGACGGCGGGGCGGCTGGCCGATCGCATCGTCGCGACGCGGCAGCGGTTTCCGCATTTCGGCCCGAAGAAGATCAAGGCATGGCTTGAGCATGAGCGGCCGGAGGTCGACTGGCCGGCAGCCTCGACGATCGGCGACATCCTGAAGCGTGAGGGCCTGGTCGAGGCGCGTCGGCGCCGACGCCGGGCGATTGCGCAAGGCGAGGTGGCGGCGCCGGCAAGCGCACCCAACGAAGAATGGGCGATCGACTTCAAGGGCTGGTTCCGAACCCGCGACGGCAACCGCTGCGATCCGCTGACCATCACCGATGCGGCGAGCCGCTATCTTATCGAAGTGCGCATCGTCGATCCGACGGGGGCGGGCGTCAGGAGCGCCCTGGAACGTGTTTTCAAGGACATCGGCCTTCCCGCCGCGATCCGCTCCGACAATGGTGCACCGTTTGGATCGACGGGGGCGGGCGGCCTTTCGGCGCTCTCGGTATGGTGGCTCAAGCTCGGTATCGAACCGCGCTACATCCCCCCGGCGAGCCCGCAGGACAACGGCCGGCACGAGCGCATGCACCGCACGCTGAAGGCCCAGACCACGAAGCCGCCCGCGGCAACGGTCGCCGAGCAGCAACGCCGCTTCGATGCCTTCCGCCACCACTTCAACCAGGAGCGGCCACATGAGGCGCTCGACCAGATGCCGCCCGTCAAACTCTGGCAGTCGCCCTCGCGCACCTTGCCACGCCGTCTCGATGACCCTTGGTACGACGCCGATCACGAGGTTCGCCGGGTGCGTCCCACCGGCGATATCAAATGGCGCGGCGAGCACGTTTTCGTTGGCGAGGCGCTCGCAGGTGAGCTCGTCGGCCTCTGTGAGCACGACACTAGCGGCCACCTCGTGCGCTTCTGCGGTCGCGATCTCGGGCTGATCAATTGCGAGCGGCGTTTCCTGCGCTTTGCTCCGCCGCGCGCGCGGCTCCGCATCGCGCAGGAAACGCCGCAGACAGGAGAACAATGATCGAATATTGTCAGGCATCAGCCCGGTCCAAAATGTCAGGAATCAACCCGGTGGACCATGCAACCCGCGCGATTGAAGTACTCGCATACCACGCCACTGCCCCCGAAGGGGCCTCCAACTTTTGGTCGAGCCTCGACAGTCCCAGCGGGGACTAGACTGCACCCCAAACCGACACAGATGGACTGGTCGGGTAAGGCGCTTGAGGAAACTACATTGTTGATCCGGCAATTTACCGCTCGGATGGATCCATCCCGCTCGAGACGATCCCCGCTCGGAACCGGCTCAAGAGCCTTTGTCTCGTAGTCTGCGGTCGGCCCCCGTACTGTTGTCAGCTGACAACATCTTGTGCGATGTGGGGGAGGGCAAAAGAGGCGCGATGAGAAAGCAGGCGAGTCGGCGTTGTCAGCTGACAACACCTCCTAGGTGATCTGCAGAATTCCGACGGGTCGCCCATTCGAGCACTTGTAGCCCGCGCGTCCGGCGAAACATGGTTAATGCATTTTAATGGTGAATCCGACACCAACACTTCGCAGCAAAACGTTGTCAGCTGACAACACAGCCTAGCTCAATCTAGGCCTTTGATACAGGCGTTCTCACGACTGGCCAGAGCGAGTGAAGGCCCGCGAAGCTCCAAATCGAACTACGGTTGGCTAATCGTTCGAACCCTTCTTGAAGAAGTCTCGTAACCGTTCTTTGACCATCCGCCGATACGCCGTTAGCTGGTCGGAACTGAACTCTTCAAGACGACCGTTGCCACGCCTACTCGCCAAATCTGGCTGCTATCTCCGCGAGGGGTAGTTCTCGATATGACCTTCGCACCGCCGCTACAGACTGCCTAATCATGCGCCAGACTCATGCGGGGCCCAGTGGGGGGCCATCGCCGCTTGTAGATGAGCCGCCCAGCAACTGCCCCCGCCGGTAGTAATGATGCCAACCGGGTTGCTCTACAGCTCTACAGGCGGACGGCCGAGGAAGGAGAATAGAGGCTAGGACTCCGACATCGGTTTAAAGACCGATCGGCACTAACGCTTGCACGCTCATCATAGCAGTTGAAGCTATGTCGCTATGACGGAAATTAGCGACATGATAGCTTCCGTGTCGCCGATTCTCATCAAAGTTATCAAGGCGTTGTCTAGTAGCTACAAAATACCAGAACCGTTGCCCTGGTCGGCGATTGCACTTCCGCTCGCAGCCGCGGAAGATGCTTTAGCCCGTCTAGATGAGCGCCTTGCGAAAAGCCCAATCCGAGACGGTTGGATTAGTCGGACGCACTTCACCGACGCATGCGCCACTCTATGGCTGGAAGGCGAACTCGTCCACCTCGAAGATCTCGTTCTTCATGACGCTGGCATGGATGTTCGTGCGCCAACTCACGAGCTGAGCCGAGCTCGCGATGTACTCCGCGCCCGCCGGCGCATTCACCGCGAGGGCCCCGACTGGGCTCTCTCGTCCGTCGGGATCACCGATCTGCGCGGGTTAGCCGGCACAAATGGAATAGAAGAGGAGGACTGCGAACCGCCGAACATCGGAACTACGCATCATGAGGCGGAGCAGGACAGCCATGTGCCGAGAACCCACGACTACTCTTCTGTAACTCAGAGCAATGACGGACTCGCGCAGGCTTTCGCAGAAATCGACGCCGCGATCGCCAAGACCGACCAGATCTTAACCAGCGATCTCCGTCGAATGACCGAGCGGGATCCACTGGTCTACGACCCCGATTGGGACGAAGAAAAGCGTCTTGCCGTCTGGAGACGCGGCCTTCAGCAAAGCAGGAGCCTGCCTCCGACGCTCGCGGCGGCCATTGCCGCGGACAGCTGGCGCAGTCTCGAGCCCCTTCAGCACCGACCCTGGCTTGGCCAGCTGCTTACGTCTGCGCTGCTAGGTCATCGGAGAAAAGCACGCTCACACCTGGCTTGCCTGCATGAGGGGCTGAAGACGATCCCGCGTGAGCGACGCCGCTCGCGCGACCTTGCAACCCGTCTCGTCGCGGAGCTTGAGGCCATCACGGCCGCTGGTGAGATTGGCCTGAAGACGCACGACAGGTGGCTGAACGAACGCACTCTGATGCTTCGAAGGGTGGCCGGCCATCGATCGACGTCGAAATTGCCGGCGCTTATCGATTACGTCTTCAGCCGGCCAGTCGTTTCTGCCGGCATGATCGCAGAAGAGCTGGATATCACACCGCGTGCAGCATTGAGTCTCGTAAATGAGCTTGGTCTGCGCGAGACCACTGGACGAGGGCGTTACCGAGCCTGGGGTGTTCTCTAAAAAAGATAACCTACCCGAGTGCCAGCAGACGACCAATCTGCCGGTTCCTAATGCCCGCAGGATCAACCCCGCCATCGAGAATTCCCGAGACTCTTGAAAAATACAGCTTGCGCCCAAGCGGGCCTCCGCACCGATTGATCCCCTCCTCCATGACTCGGACTCAACAAGAGAGATGGACAAACGGCCGATCTGCCGCAGGCTTCGTTCTCGTGACCTTGGAACGGCCTAAAGTCCTGCTGCCCATGCCGTTGCGGCGCTTGAGCTCGGCGGCTCTCCTAAGCTCAGCCTGCCGCGAACGGACAGGGGACTCGATGCTCGTGACCACCCACAGGCGAAAACGATAGCGGGTGGTGGGCTTGTCGATGGGGCTAAGGCCCATGTATCATCTGCATCCTTTCCTTGGGCTCCGGCGCTACGAGAATGACAGGGTATCCCGACCGCGGCAATCGTATCCCGTTGCGTGGTGTCGCTGGCGGCGATCACCGCGATCGTAGGCAGGAGCCGGGCAGATCAGCTGGCGATTGCCGGAGGGCTGAAGGCTGAAGGCTGCATCATTCATTGGCAGCGGTTTACAGAGTCATGCAACAGCCGCGTTGGACGGCCCATTCATCATTATTTTGCTCGAGCGGGATCGCGCCGATCAGGCGTACGATGGCGTCTTCGTTCAGGAAGATGCCGACCACCTCGGTGCACCGCTTAATCTCGTCGTTAAGGTCCTCGATTGGGTGGTGGAGTGCTGCTTGGTCCGGGGCTGCGGCGAGAAGGTCACATAGGCCAGCACATCGGTCCAAGCCTCGCCAGCAAGCGCGCAAGCTTGGGCAATTTTGGCGGAGCTGGTCGGCGACCTTGCACCATTGCGCCTTTTCTGTCTCCGCATCGTCTGGGCAAACGCAGTAGCAATGAACGCTGAGACGACGCGGCGTCCACTTTTTTGCCGGCATGCGCCGGGGCGTTGTTAGAGGCAATGCCGGAGACGCCGATGTCAGCGTCCGCCGAACGCCCTGAAATAGTGTTCGATCAAAAATTGCTGCAGATCCTCGTCTGCCCGCTGACTAAGGACCCGCTGGAATTTGGCTCGGCCAAGCAGGAGCTGATCTCGCGATCGCGCAAGTTCGCTGACCCGCCCGTTTTCATAATCCGTTAGGCAAAGCGGCGATCTGGCACGGGATTTGATCTCAAGAGCCTGGGTGCTCGGGTAGTGAAACTTTACCGTCGTGGCGAACAAGTCGAGAAACGCCCGGCCACTTCCGGGCCGGGCCCAAGCGGGGATAGAACCCATGAAAATGGTTATGGCAATTATCAAGCCATTCAAGCTGGAAGACGTCCGTGACGCCCTGACCGACATTGGTGTTCACGGTCTCACGGTGACAGAAGTCAAGGGATATGGCCGTCAGAAGGGCCATACGGAAATCTATCGCGGCGCCGAATATGCCGTGAACTTCCTGCCCAAGATCAAGATCGAGGTCGCTGTCGCTTCTGATCAGGTCGACAAGACCATCGAGGCCATCACGTCCGCTGCGAAAACCGGGCAGATCGGCGACGGCAAGATCTTCGTCATCAATCTCGTCCACGCGGTCCGCATCCGCACCGGAGAGACCGACGCCGCGGCCCTTTGATTTCGCGGCCTGGATCTACCTTTCGATAACCCGAGCTTCGGTGTGGTGCCGTGCCAGTTCGCGCGCAGTTCTTCCGGATCGGAACCGTGTTTTTCGCGAGATGCACCGCGGCCTATCGACAGCGGCTCGGGTCGCTGTAGTCCGATCGCGCAAACCGGCGCCGCACTCGCTAGAGCTGGCCCTCGATCGCTTTCTCGGAACCGGAAGCATCGCGTCGGGAGCATTCCTTCAATGCGGCGGAGGAACTCGGGCCGATTGCTGAGCAGCACGTCGTGCTGTTCAGCAGATCGCCTATGCGCCGCATTGCGGACCGTGTCACTAAAGGTACCGTCGCGTTCGCCAACAGTTTGGCACGTTCCAGACAGTAGGCGCGTTTGCGTTCCGACGGAAACGGGGCGGCCGTGTGGCGGTCGGCGATGATGTTTTTGAGCGTTGGGCATTCTCGTGATGAGCGCCACATCTGACCGCTTCCCGCGACAATGAGGCGCGGGAGAAGAATGCTTCGACCATGAGATTGTACCCTCGCGAGCTCCCGGGCATGCATGTAGAGGAGAGTGCCAAGCTACGATGGTCAACTTCTTGCAAAGTCCTTCGAACAACGTCGGCGCGTTTCGACATTCAGTCCAGGCGCCAGAGCATCACGCGGCGAAGTTTTCACAACTTATGCCGTCCCGCTGCAGCGAGCCTCGGGCTTTGACAGCTCGTAGCCGCCGTACTGCCTGAGCTCTTAAGACCAAGCTGCGCATCTGCGTAATCTGTATGCACGGGCTCAAGTGCACTTGCTGCCTGGAGAGCTTTATGCGGATCATCGCAAACCGCCGCTTAAGGAAGCGGGGCTGTCGATGATCTCGCTCGGCGCGACGGGCTATCATGGCGGCCGCTGGAGGCCAACCCGAGGCAATCTTTCCGGCAAATGCGGGCCAAATGTAAGGGCCAAGTACCTCGCGGCTCAAGACAATCCACCGCATCCAGACAAGTGCTAACGTCGCGGGCATTTCGATGCCGGCCGGTTGGCCGAGAATGGACGACGAGCAGGCTAGCAAGGGCTATTGCCTCTACAAAATGGCTGCAAGGGGAAACCACCTAACGCTTGCTCGACCAGAGTGCGCAGCAATTCGGTATTGAGAACACCATGGCGACGTTCGTCCATGCGGCATGTGATGGGGCTGAAATGCCTTACGAGCAAGCGCGGAAGCGCCGCCCACGAATTCAGTCGAACTCAGAGAGTACAATGATGGGCATTCAGACGCCCAACCGATTCACGCTCGGTAACTCCAGCGAGGGCGATCTTGTCGATCCGCTGACCAGGATCGAATTCACCTGCTTATCGAGGTGAATGTCGATTCCGATAATGTGATCCGCAACGCGGTCTCAACGAGACGATGCGGCGTGGTATTGGGCGCGCGATGCCTTGGCGTTCACCGAGCGAATTTGCTGGGTCTGTACCGGCACGCACGCGCCGGCACCTGCGCGCAGTAGTGAACCGCTTGGCATCGTCATCCGGGAGATTCCCAGTTTAAACCTGTTACATCATGCAACTATGCATGACTATCTCGTGCATTTTTTGTCACGTGCATGCTCTGGATTGGGCTGGCTTCGGTCGGCGCGGTCTTCGCAGTCGAGGCTGACGCCAAGGCGGCCTCAGCACTTGCGCAATCGATCTCATTCGTCGCGTTACTGCTCACCAGGCTCACCAGGCTCACCAGGCTCGTGCAAACAAAGAAACTCGATCCATTCAAGAGCGCATTTTCGAGGCACCCAGCGTACAAGCTTTCGCCGTAGGCGAACCTAATGGCGGTGGCACATTGCCTGCAGGCGCTCGATCTCTAGAAGGACGTCGACAAACTCCACGTGCTGTTACGGCGGCAAGAACCCGCATGCGAACTGGCTAGTTGGAGTGCACCCAATGTCGAAAGAGGAATACAATGAACGGGTCGCAATTCGAGCGCGGAAACATCGTGGCAGAAGAGCTGTCGGCGACGGTCGCCTCGAAAACGACCGATCCGATTCAGGAACACAATTCCCGCCCCAAAGCCGAAGGCCTGTACGATCCGAGCCTGGAGAAGGATTCCTGTGGCGTCGGCTTCATCGCCAACATCAAGGGCCAGAAGTCGCATGAGATCGTCTCGGATGCGCTGAGCATCCTCTGCAATCTCGAGCATCGCGGCGCCGTCGGCGCCGACCCGCGCGCCGGTGACGGCGCCGGCATCCTGGTGCAGATCCCGCACGCCTTCTTCAGCCGCAAGGCCAAGGAGAACAA
>NZ_JAKLUA010000043.1 GCF_022012435.1 Bradyrhizobium zhengyangense | reverse complement strand
GACAGCGACTTCCTCGACCTCGTCGAAGAGGCGCATCTCACCTTCGAAGGCAAGTCCGACGGTGAAATCGCCTTCGGTGTGCTGAAAGGCTTTCTCGACGTCCGGTACGGCACCCGCGACGGATCGGCCTGCGCCGAGTTCTCATGGCAAGGGCACGACGAAGATGACCCGTCCTGCGGTCGCGGATGGCCTACCATCGGCACTGCGGGCAGGCTCGTCGGCCACTTCTACATCCACAATGGCGACGATTCAGCCTTCGTTTGCGAACGCGGCTGAGTTCTTCAACACCCTGCTAGGGCTTTCATCGTTAGCCGTCAGAGCGGCTCTCGTTCGTGCGACGGAGCACCGCGGCCGGCGCGATGGCCTAGGGAACGGGTCACAAGCAGTCAAGCAGTGCCGGATCGCACCGTTATGAGGGCAGCGCCGGATTCTGGACGTCGGTTACCTTGAACCCTTTTAAGAACACGCTGTGCCTAATTGAATCTGAAAGAAGCTGCGGGGGGGTTGTGTCTTCCTTTCCGGTGAGAATAACCCGCAAGCGCCAGAGTGAGAGGCCTGCGATTCTGCAAATGTCGACCATGGCCGCGTACAACGCGCCATAGTTCTTCAAGAAGTGGCGTCTACGAGCTTCCAGCAGATAGGACGGCAACCGCTTCGGCTTGTTGTTTACGCCGGTCGACTGCCCAACGAGATGGACCACATGGCTCGATGGAACGTACCAGGTTGGCCAGCCACGCTTCTTCGCGTTGAAGCAGTAGTCGATGTCGTCGAAATAAGTGTAGTAGCCTTCATCGAGTAATCCCGTCGTTTCCATCGTCTCTCGCCGGATGATCATGCTGGCGCCGGAGACCCACTCCGTCTCGAAGGCATAATCCACTACGGGCGGCGCCACCACCCAGCGGCTCAACAGCTTGGTGACTAGTTCAAGCTTAAGGTTGCCTTCGAACTCTCCGAGCGGAGTTTGGAAGCGGAACGCAGACCGTTGGGGCGTGCCATCGGGATCCTCAAGGCGGCTGCCAGCAATGCCGACTTTTGGATTGTTGTCCATGAAATCGACGAGTGCCTTCAGCGAGTTTGGACGGACGATCGTATCGGAATTGAGCAACAGGAAATATTGCGGCTTGTCGGTCGCTTCCAGCGCAGGGCGCAGAATCGCATTGTTTCCGCCGGTAAAACCCAGATTGACATCAAGCACCTTCAGCGTGCACCAGGATGACCAGCCATTATCTTCGATCTCGCGTTGAAACACCTCGGCGGACCCGTCGCCTGACCCGTTCTCGCAGATCGCGACACGTATGCCGGGAACGCTGCCGATTTCCTTGGCAACCGAGTGCAGGCAATCGATTGCAAGCTGGGCGACGCGATAGCTAACAATGACGACCAGCAATTTCACGGAGCGACACCATAGGCAATTGATGGACGACTCATTAATCGTGCAGATCGAAAAAGAAAAGATGCCTTTGGAAGTATTTGCTCTAAGCGTTAAGCAGGTCCCCGTTCCGGTCGTCCGGTTCCGACAGCGTTGTACGATTAAGGCAGGAGCCAAATGCCGGCAGCTAGTCCGACTGCAACGCTTATTGCGCCCCAGATGGCGATCGCTATCCCGCGCTGGGCCGTATAATATTCGTCCCGATGCCTTCTTACGACTCGATCAAGGCAAAGGTAGAGGGCCGAAGACAGAATCAATCCGAAAGCGACCGATAACAGCTGAGAATAGATCGATGTTGGTAAGCCGAGTCTAAAAAAGGCCGCATGAATGACAAATGCCCCAACCCAGTGATTAAGGTACATAGGAAATGAAATTCCGCCAAGGAAGACGAGCAGGCGGGAAAGGCGCCCGGGTTGTGCCAGGAGCAATATTGCGGTTATCGACGTTAGAGGAGCTCCAACGCGATAAGCGACTAAACCCGTGTAAGTAGCAATGAATAAGGTCGCTGCGGTTATCGTCAAAACAGTGATTGCTGACCGTCTTGAATGCCAGTCACCAATGTGAGTGCGGACCACGGCCGCTAGGACCCCAAGCGAAATTGAGCCGAAATAATTCCACCAAGGGCACGTTAGTGCTATCGCGCATACTGCACACCAGAACCAAATTGATCGGCCAACCCCCGCTAGTATCGTAATCAAAAGCGGCGCTACGAGGTAAAACTGCTCTTCTGCGCAGATGCTCCAAAAATGATTTCCCGTGCCCGCAAGTGGCATTTGCGCCACCGCCGTCCGCAATTGCGGAGGGCCGAAGAAATTGTAAACGAAAGCGACGTCATAGAAGACGAATTCAAACCATTTTGGGGTGATGCGATCCTTGAGTAAGCTCACACATACCAACAGCAGGATTGCGAATGCATAGGGGATCCAAATCCTCGCTGCTCTGTGAAAGTAGAACCGCGGAAGATCTGCAGGTGCCGATCGCAGCAATATGCCGCCAATAAGCCATCCACTCAGGGCAAAGAAGACTTGGACCGCAAAGTCTCCAGTGTAGTACCAGACGTTGATTCCGCTATGCGCGATTGCCACAGCCAGAGCCAAGGATATGCGTAACAAGTCGAATGCGGGATAATAGTCGGGCTTGTTCTCGTAACCCATGCGCGAGTGCATTTTCTGACCACAGTTGAACGACGCGACTAAAGCCGGAATGCGTTCGACCGGCGGATGGAATAGGACGCTTCGACGGAGAAAAGTCTTCAGGACAATCTGCGAAAAAACGCCCACTTTCATCAGCTTTCTGTAGCTTTCTGTCTCAAATCTTAATTAGCTCATCAAAGATCTTGTCGTAATCACAGTTGCCGGATTGCGGGGGCATCGTCACCGCCAACAATCGATCCAGAGCCGATGGGTACGATTGATCACGATCGAAAAATTGGCGCGACACCAGAGGGCATGTAGCCTGAATCTGCCCATACAATTCCGGTTTCTCTATCAATAATAAGACGGCACGCGCATAGCTGCTGACATCATTCGTTTCTGCACGAACCACAGCTCCGTCGATCACATCGAATGCATTTGTGACCTGGCTAGTGATCACAGGAAGATTCGATAATACAGCCTCGGCGCAAACTTGGGGCATGCCTTCGGCGAAGTCGCTGCGAGTTGGAACAATCGCTGCGTGGGAATTTGCGTAGATGGTTAGCAGGGCTTGGCGCTCAAGGCGGCCATGAGCGATAACGAGTTCATTGAGGTTATCACGCTCGATAGCTGCCTGAAGCTTTGAAAGGGCTGGTCCCTCACCGCAGACCTCGAAAACAATTTTTTTGGCGGTCGCGCCTCGAAGAATCTTGGCGATCTCGACGATGTCCAAGACTCCTTTATTTTCCTCCACCCGGCCGGCAAATACAATTCGAAATGTACCGGCATTATAAGGCTTGGCCGAGATAAAGCCCTTTGAATTATACTGGCAGCGATATTGAAAAAACGGAATGGCGCCACCCGCCTCGGATAGTACCTGCCTCTCGCATTCGGGCGATACGCCAATTGCGCCGACTGCAGCAAAACGAAAGTACAGTTTGTTCATCCTCCGGATGAGCGCCCCGACGCCCGTCGGGGGATGACCGCAAGGCCACAACACATTATGAAGATTGACTGCAACGGAGATGCCAACGAGCCGAAATAGGACCAGCACGAAGTAGTGTGTAGTCCCGGAGTCAATGATCGCGAAATTGGCTCCAAACTGCAGAGCACGTGCCGCAAGATAGGTCCCATACAAGACTTGCGAGACATGAAATAAGAGTCCGGCTCGACCTCTCAAGGGCTTTGGACGATTCTCGGTCAATACAGGGCCGTCGTCAAGGCTAGCAACCCGGCTGTTCGAGGATATGGCGAGTGTCGGAATCTGGTGATGTCGACAATATGCGAATAGTTGCTCGGAAAAAGCGATGCTTGTTTCATTGATCGCATTCCCGGTCAGCCGATTGCGTCCGGCTCCCACGATGTCGCCGGGGCCTAGTGCAGCGAAAAGCCTTAGGTCCCTTGTCATTCGATCTCCTCCCGCCACGGTTGCGGCAATGCTCCGGCCGCGAAGGGTGTGTAGAGTTCCAGTCGGAGCGCTGTTGCAAATCGGTGGCACACTCGCTCAATAGAACAAGCGTTTGAATTGAAATCGACGTAAACAAGGGTGACCGGATTCGATCGTGGGAAACGTCGAATTGGTTGCTCTTCCGCATTTGATCCAATCATGGCATTCTTGAGCTTCGTAATCAGCACGCATTATTGGTCATGATAGAGTTGCCATTGGCTACGATTTTCATAAAGCTATTTTGCAATACGGCAATGGTTCATGAAATGTGACCGGCTTGCTTAGTAAATTTTAGATCCTAGAGGCCGCATTTCTACTTTTCCAGCGGCCCAGCGCAGGAGGGTCGTTAACGGGAGATTGTCGAGTGAATTGGGCGGGAGGACCCCCGTCGGGGAGCTTCCACTTAATCGTCAGTGGGATAGGGCGGCTCTTGGGGCCCTATTTCTTTAGTGTGACACTATGTCCAGCTTATGCAAAAAAAGAAAATGGAAGAACTTAGAGAGACCTTGAAGAGGTAAATGGCAGTCAGATTGTCATTGGATCGAGCTATCGGTGATGAAACCGACACTGCCATTTAACAGCCGGAGTCCTCGAAATCGATCGCAAATCAGCTATCGGCCTTGGTGTGTTTGACAACCAGTTGCGTGCGGTCGGTAGAGCGGTTCCAGTTGATGTCGCCAAAGATCTTTTGAGGAACGCCAAATTGAAGCAGCTCACCGCTTGTCCCATCTGCTCATCCAACCATATCACGTTTTCGTTTGAAGCGCCGACCACGCGCGGTCAGGATAAAATACTCTGGCGCGTGTTTAAGTGCGCGGATTGCGGTCATCAGTTTATGAATCCCCAACCCTCGTGGGACGAACTCCAACCTTACTATAACAACGGCTACGATCCCTATGACCCCAATCACGGCTCAAGAGAGAGCGACGACTCGGCGGTCGCTGAGGCCCAGCGGACCGGCAAGCTTCGCCATATTTCGATTCCTACCGGAAAACGGCTCTTAGACGTAGGCTGCGGTGCTGGATACTTTTTGCGTATCGCTAAGAGACTCGGTGCAGTCGAGCAAGGGGTGGAGCCCAGTAAATATGCCGCTTCCGTTGCTTCCCAACAGGGACTGAACGTCTTTTGCGGAACGGTCGAGGATTTCGCGAAACAGACTGACAAAAGGTTCGATGTCATTACGTCTAGCCACGTCATTGAGCACGTTCCAGATCCGGTCGCGACGCTGTCCGCCATGCGCTCACTCCTCGCGCCTGACGGGATGATTTGGATCGGCGTTCCTAACGCAGCATATCCGATCAGCAAATCACTCAATGGGCGGTGGCACAGTTCGGACCTGCCATATCATTTGATGCACTTCAGTCCCGAGAGTATGGCGCGGGCCGGCGAGCTCGCGGGCCTCTTAGTTAGAAGACAGGAAACGGAATCGATCCCCTTTATTGTTGAGCATTCCATCGGACAGTACCTCCGCCATCACTGGAAGGTACCGCGAAGGCTATCCCTCGGAACTGGCGCCTTGCGCGGCATCGCCAAGTGGTATGCAACTCGCAGTGATAGCATGAAACAAGGTGAAGCTATCCTGACAGAGTTCGTGGTCGCTTAGTTGGAGCCTTGCGGCGGCGGCGCCGTTGCAGAGCTTAGAGCCTGCATGGTCATTTGTCGCATGCACAATGAGGCCTCGAGGAAGCGGCACTGTCGCTTGGAGGGGAGCTTTGGTCCGTTCGGAGCAACTAAATGAACGCGCCCGAGCTTTCCCGCGAAGGAACTTTGCCTTTAGTCCGTTAATCAAATGAATTAAATAGATTTTACCTGCGGAGCCTGCCATGGTAGCTCTGTTGCCGTTGTTAATACCATTTTACCAGCCGCTGGCATGGGCTGCCGGTCTCAATTCGCGGGGCTTTTGTGTTAAATAGCTTGCGAACAATTCGCGCGGAAATACCTGCGGACACAGGAGAATTGAACGCTGCTTCAGCCGCGGATCATGATGACCTTGCCCGACGGGTCTATGGTTTAATGGGAGTTCCGGTTGACGCGATTGATTTTCCCACTCTGCTCAGGACGATGATCGAGGCTGCCGACGCAAGCTGGCCGTTCTTGATCTCCACGCCAAATGTGAATTTCCTCGTGAAGAGCCAAAGCAATGCAGCGTTCCGCGAGAGCATTTTGGCGAGCGACCTCTGCCTTATCGACGGCATGCCCTTGATTTGGATTGCTAAGCTGTTGCGAATTCCGATCCTTGAAAGGCTTGCCGGAAGCGACCTGTTTGGCCGCCTGAAATCGAGGCGAGATACTGGTCGGCGGTTGCGGGTTTTCCTTTTCGGGGGAAATGGCGACCTAGTTGAACGGGTGGGTGCGAAACTTAACTGGGCTAACGGCGGGATGGAATGTGTTGGTGCCCTCAATCCAGGATTCGGCACGGTCGAGGAGATGAGCTCACCTCAGATCATTGGCGCAATCAATGCAAGCCAGGCCGATCTCTTGGCCGTCTTTCTTGGAGCAGAAAAGGCGCAGAGCTGGCTTATTCACAATCACGCGAGCTTGAGTCCTCCACTTAGAGCTCAGTTCGGGGCGACGATCAACTTTGAGGCGGGCACCGTCAGGCGGGCACCGCCTCTACTCAGGAGTACGGGGTTCGAGTGGCTCTGGCGCATAAAGGAGGAGCCCTATCTTTGGCGCCGGTACTTAAGCGACGGAGTCACGCTTCTTCGGTTGCTAGTGACCTCCGTGCTGCCTGGGGTGGCGCGTTTGCGCCGTCAAGGTGGTTCCTTGTCGGTCCTGGTCGAGGAAAATCTGTCTTCTGTGACCCTCAGGTTCGCGGGCGCGGCCACCGAGGCGAATGCGGGGACTGCCGTGAAACAATTTCGCGTTGCGCTTGAGGCCGATAAGGACCTCAAAGTCGATCTTGCTGCCGCTGATATCATTGATCCCCGATTCTTCGGGTTATTCTTGATGGTGCGGAAGACGATACTGCGTCGGGGGCGGACCTTACAATTCGTTGGCGTGTCGCGAAGGTTGCGACGGCTGTTTAGGTTAAACCGCTTCGAGTATCTGCTGCCCGCTGATATATGATAGCCGTGCGTGTGCGGCGTTGACCGCGCGTCACATGTCCCGAGTTTTCCTATGACCAACTTCCGTCACCGCTTCCTGCTCGGCGCTGCAGCCTGCATCGCTCTCACTGCACTGCTCGGTGGATGTGGCTCCCCCGAACAGCAGGCCCAAAGCTATTATGAGCGTGGTATCGCGCTCATCGAAAAGAAAGACGACCTTGCGGCCCGCAAAGAAATGCTGGCTGCAGTGAAGTACAAGAGCGACAAAGTAGAGGTCTGGCGCGCTCTGGCCGGCATCGACGAACGGACCAAATCCACTTCGCTCTTTCTCGATTTGCGCCGGATTGTCGAGCTCGACCCGGAGGATCTTGATGCGCGGCTGAAGCTTGCCCGTATTATGCTCGCGGGTGGAGCGCCTGAGGCTGCGCAGCGGGTACTTGACGCTGCCAATGAAGGCGAGAAGCCAAACGCGGAACTTCACGCTTTGAGAGGGCTGATCCTTCTTAGAGCGAAGGAAAACTCGGGCGCTGTAAAGGAGGCGCAAAGGGCGTTCGAAATTGATCCGAAGAATCCCGACGCTCTCTTGCTGCTCGCTTCCAAGAAGATGTCCGATGGCGACGCCAACGGCGCGTTGAAACTCCTGGACTCCATACCTGAATCCCCGTCGGGCGACTCACTCCGTATTTCCCTCTTGAGGGCGGACATTCTCGCTAAGAAAGGAGACCTGCCAAAGGCAGAAGACATCATTCGAAAGATTCTTGCTGACCACCCTCAGGAGGAGTCGTATCGTTCTCAGCTCATTCAGCTGTTGATCGCCGAGCGCAAATTCGACGATGCGGAGAAAGAGCTGCGGGCCAAGACCCAGGCGCTTCCGAATGATAGCAAGGTCGGGCTCGACCTGGTCCGCTTTCTGACCGCATACAGGGGGCCGGACGCCGGCCGCGCGGAACTCGATGCGCGCATTAAAGGGACCAGCGACAATTTCGACTACCGCATAGCTCTTGCCGAGCTTGATTTTGCCCAAAAGCGCTTCAGCGATGCGACGAAGAGTTTGAGAGATCTCGCGGACAATGCTGACAGTTCGGCTAGGAAAATCGCTGCGGAGCTGAAGCTCGCAGAAATGACTGTCGCGCAAGGAGATCAGCAGGGGACCCAGGCACTCGTCGCCGATATTCTTTCGAAAGACAAGCGCAACGGTGGCGCACTACGCCTGCGTGCCGCCATGAACGTGGACAAGGGCCAGATCGACGCTGCGATTGCAGATCTTCGCGAAGCACTGAATGATCAACCGAAGTCTCCGGAGCTTCTGATGCTCCTGGGCCTTGCCTACGAGCGAGGCGGAAAGAATGAGCTGGCTGATCGGCAGTATGCCGACGCGCTGAAAGCCTCGAATCTTAATCCAAACGTAGCTCTGCGATATGTTGCTTACCTGCAGAAAAGAGGCGATGCTGCGCGGGCAGAGGACGTCCTCGTTCAGGTGAGCAACCGCAATCCGAATAACCTTCAGGTCTTGTCGTCGCTGGCTCAAGTGCGACTGAGCCGTCAGAACTGGGCCGGGGCGCTTTCTGTTGCCGATTCCTTACCGCGCAGCAAGGAAGGACAAGTGCTGGCAGCTGAGATCAAGGCCGCTGCTCTCGAGGGACAAAACAAAGATGATGGGAGCATTGCCGCGCTGGAAGAGGCGCACAAGCTCGCGCCTGAGGCCGCCCAACCGGTAGTCGCGCTCGCTTCTGCATACATTCGCAAGGGGCGTGCCGACCAGGCAACCGCCTTGTTGCAGGATATGAATCAGCGGTTTCCGGACAATGCCATGCTCCTGGTGCTGCTCGGACAGGCGAAGCTAGCCCAGAAGAAGGATGATGAGGCCATCGCTGCCTTCAACGAGGCCATGACAAAGCAACCGAAGGATGTGGCCGGCTACACAGCGCTGAATGAATACTATATGCGGAGCAAGAACTACGCCGCTGCCGAGAAGGTGCTGCAGTCGGGACTGAAAGAAATGCCTAAAGAGCTGAACCTGCGCCTTTCGCTCGGCAGTCTCCAGATTTTGAAAGGCAATACCGAAGGCGCAATGGCTGAGTATGAAGCGATACTCAAGGAGCAACCCTCGTCGCAGGTCGCGGCCAATAACCTCGTCAGCTTGATTCTCGACAATCGTTCTGACAAGGAAAGCCTCGATCGTGCGTTCTCGCTATCTGAGATGCTCAAGTATTCCAGCCTGCCACAAATCCAGGACACTTGGGGGTGGGCTCGTTACAAACAGGGCGATCTGAAGGGTGCAATCTCTGCCCTGGAGACCGCAGCCGCCAAGAGCCCGAATCTGGCTGCCGTTCAATATCATCTCGGAATGAGCTACGCGGCTGCAGGAGAACCGGACAAGGCGGGGATCGCGCTTAAGAAGGCATTTGATCTAGAGCCGGACGGCACGCCACTAAAGGAACGTATTCGTTCGGCGATGAAGTCTAGCGGTTAGTAGCTCCCGGACGGTAGCAGCACGTAGTTGTGCGTGAAGACAAAGAGCAGGCTGTGCGAATCCGCTGGGCCTGTTCCTGAAACGGTTGGAATGCCTGTCAGCGGTTCGATCGTCGTCGGTCCCGTGCTGGCAAAGCGGTGTTGGTAGCGATACGTGAATTGGCCAAGCCATTCGCGCGTAAAGTTGTAGCTGTAAGTGGCTGACGCAGATGCGTAGTCTGTGGTTGTCGTAGATATCTGCCTGTTACCGCTAGCCGAAAGCGACAGGCTCGAGTGGCTGTTGATCGTGTAGATGAGGTTCGCGCTCAGCGAATCTCGTTTGAAGAGTGATCCCACTATGCTTGGTCCGACCGACTGACTCGCGAGGAATGTCAGTGTCGTGTCTTTCATCATCTTGTAGGTGAGAACCGCGTCACCAATCCAATCCAGAACCGAACTAGAAACCGCGCCGGTTGCTCCGGCGCCCCCGAAGGGCGAAGTAGACACGCCATTCTCGGTCACGAGGTAGGCCGGGCCGACATTCGCCCGAAAAGACAGAAGCGGCGAGAGTGTTGCGTCCACGCCGACCTGTTCGCGGTAGATCTGGACGCGCGAGTTGAAGGCATTGTCGTAGTCGAGCAACTCGGCCTCTGACGAGAGGTTCACTGCCACAATGGGGCTAAAGGAGTGGCGCCAGGAGCCTCGTGCCAAGGTGTCGGTGAAGGGCAGGCCACCACTAGATGGCTCGTAGCTGGTGCGCGTCGATGTGGCAAAGAGGCTTACGAAGTCGAGGTTCGTGGGCGCGCGATCGATCCCGCCGGTCGCAGTCAAGCGATCGAGAAATCCATGAACATTGGTAGCAACACCGAGGTCATTCAAAACCGCAAGCGCGGTGCTTTGCTGACGCCAAGTGGATTCGATAAATTCGCGATCGAGCTTCGTTTTTTCGCTTTGCTCGTATCGAGCCTTAAAGCCATAACTAAGATACTCGGAAGCCAATCCTGCGGCGCCCGGGCCCCAGTATTTCTTGTAGGTCCCATCTCCGTCAAAGTCGAATTTTGAAGTGGCTGTGCGGGCTTCGGCATTGGCCGTTAGAGTAGAGTAGGAGCCGAGCGATCCTGCTTGATATGATTTGAGAAATTGATTGCTGTTAACTTCGACCGTTTCGCTTTCCGACGTCTTGATCGACCAGTCGAACGCGAATGCCGACGACGGCACTATGCCAAGGCATACCGAAACCGCGGCGGCAATTCTCTTCACGGCAGGTACTGCCTCTGACCAGAGTTAACGCGTTTTCAGTCGAACAATCCTCTTTCGGGAACCACGATGACGTCGCCGCGCCGTAGCGTGATATTGCCTTCCAGGTCGGCGCCGGCCTCATATGCGCGGTAGTTGAACACAAAGATCGTTTCGTCACCTCCTGGCGCGCGCCTGCGAACCTGTATGTGCTTTTTCGATGCATAAGGTCCAAACCCGCCAGCCAAAGCAATGGCCTGCATGAGCGTGGTTGGCTGGCGCACGACGTACGAACCAGGTCTTTGAACCTCTCCGGTGACGAAGACCTTGGGCTTGAGATCCTCTTCGGGCACCTCTTCTTTCGGAGCGTTCGCGATCGCAACGGTTACGTCCAGTGTGTCATCCTTGTAGTTCGGCTTGAGCTTGGCCTTGAGGATATTTTCCAGAGCAACGGGAGTGAGACCTCGCGCGCGGATGTGGCCGGCGAGCGGAAACGCGATCTCACCCAGCGGATCCACCACCACGGTGCGGTCAAGCTTCGGGTCCTGCAGGACG
Source organism: Bradyrhizobium zhengyangense (assembly GCF_022012435.1). Taxonomy (GTDB): domain Bacteria; phylum Pseudomonadota; class Alphaproteobacteria; order Rhizobiales; family Xanthobacteraceae; genus Bradyrhizobium; species Bradyrhizobium zhengyangense. Next base: position 5,517 of record NZ_JAKLUA010000043.1, on the reverse strand, counting down.
GTGATCGAGAGCGTATCTCCTGATTTGAGGGTCTGGGCGTCGGCAGCGGAAATTAGCCAACCGAAACAAAGCAACACGAGCAGAATCCGCATGTCCATCCCCCAAAACCGTTAAACAAAGCCAGCTGTCGCGATGCCCTCTACCCACTGGATGGGTCGATCTCATCGAGTCGCGGCGAACCCCGAGTCCGGAGGGGAAAGTAATGCGCTTCAGCTACTTAGGGAACGGCAGGCGACTGTCTGACGGGAAAAATGCTGTACTGTTGCTTGTCTGCAATAACGTCCCGGACCAGTTGTTCGGAAATCTGATCCTGATCATTGGCGAATCCATAGACCAGCGATGTATCGCATAAGACATTGATAATACGAGGTATTCCTCCACTCGCCGACGCGATGAGCGAGCAAGCTTGCTCGTTAAAGAGCTGCCGTTGGGCACCCACGGCCTGAAGGCGAAAATTGATGTAGTTTGCAACTTCCGAGCGGTCGAGTGGTCTGAGGTGGAAGTCAGAAGAGATCCGCTGGGCGAATTGGTGCAATTGCGGCATCAACAGCAGATCGCGCAGCTGGGGCTGTCCCACCAGGATCAGCTGAAGGATCTGAAATTTATCCGCATTGATGTTCGACAGCATCCGGAGATGCTCCAATGCTTCCGGTTCTAGATTTTGAGCCTCATCGATAATGAGGATCGTTCTTCTCCCGCCAGCATACTGGCCGTATAGATAGTCCTGGAAGCGCTTGAAAAGATTGGCATAATCCCCATCGAACGGTTGATTTAGAGACATCAGAATCCATTGCAGGAGCTCTTGGCGCCCCTGCGGGGAATTTGAGATCAGTCCGATGGTGATTCCCGCGTTCACCTTCTTCAGAAGGTGCCGCACCAGGGTAGTCTTTCCCGAGCCGATTTCACCAGTAATCACGGTGAACCCCGCATTGTTCATGACGCCGAATTCGAGCATCGTGAACGCCATGGAGTGCATTTTGCCCCAGTAGATGAGATCCGGATCGGGAAGAATTGAGAATGGCTTCTCCCGAAGGTGATAGAATGCCTCGTACATCGATGTCCCTTGACCGCTTGCGGTCAATATAAACACAATCAGCCAAGAGTACTCCGGTCACAGGCTAGATTTTGAGAGCTATGTAAACGCGCTCTTGTAAAGGTTCAAAGGTGGGAACCCGTTAAGGAAAATTTAAATTTCCTTTCCGCGGGGCAACAATTCGTAAGTTCCGTTCGAATTTGATGCTAGAATTAACTGGTGGCGGGCCTTTATCGCATTTCGGGCGTGTTGCTGCCGCATCGCTTCATTGAAGGCTTGGCTCCATGCTGCAAAAGCTCGATTTCGATAATGATTTTCAAGCCCCCGAACAGGAGGATCGCGGCTATCTCCTTCGTCCCGGCTTCTACTGGAGCGTGTTCAAGCGACGCTGGCCTTTTTTCGTTCTTCCGTTCGTGGTGATCGCCTCGGCGGGCGTTGCGGGAGCTCTTCTCTGGCCCGCGACTTATCTGTCGGAAGGGAAGGTGCTGGTTCAGACCCAACAGATCCCATCTGATCTCGTCAAACCGACAGTCACCAATGCTGCTCAAGAGCGCATTCAGGTGATCGAGCAGCGAACCATGACGCGCGACAATCTGATTGCCATCGCGGACAGGTTCCAGCTTTTCCCCGAAAAGCGAACATTGATGTCTCCGACTGAGCTCGTCGAGCTCATGAAGAAGAGTACGAAGATCGAGCCGGTCGATCTTCACCTGGATTTCAAGCAGCGAACCCGCGCTGCGCTAGAGAACCCAACCATCGTGTTTTCGGTTGGGTTTTTATACAACGATCCTGCTGTGGCCACGCGTGTGGCCAATGAACTGATGACGCGCATCCTCAATGAGGATTTGCGCGACCGTACAAGTCGCGCAACCGACACTTCGAAGTTCCTGGAGCGCGAAGTCCAACGTCTTCAGACCGAAAATGTCGCCCTCGACGCCAAAATCGCGCAGCTAAAACTCGTGCAGCAAGCAAGGCCGTCTTCGTTGGCTTCCGGTCCCGACGCACCCGCGGGGACGCTTGGGCAGCTCAAGGCTGAGCTGATCCAGAAAGGCGCACTCTACTCGGAGCGCCATCCTGCCATTCAGTCGCTGAAGCGCCAGATCGAGGCGATGGAAAAGGCGGCAACAACGCCTGCGGCCCCAGTGGCGGGCGGCAGCATCACTGCCGCGAGTAACGGCAATGATCCTACGGCTCTCGCGGCAAGCCTGGAGGCCCTTACTGCCCAGCAGGACGGCCTGCAAAAGAATCTAGAGACCGCAACCGCCAAACTTATGGCAGCGCGCCTTGGCGAGAATCTTGAAAAGGATCAGCAGTCCGAAAAGCTCGAGGTGATTGAACAGCCAACGGTGCCGCAGGAGCCAGTCAAGCCCAATCGTCCGAAGGTTGCCGCCCTTGCTCTCGCTCTCGCGTTCGCTGCGGGTGCCGGCTTGACATTTCTGATGGAGTTTTCCGACAAAGCCATTCGTCGCAGCTCGGATATGTTCTCCGTTGTCGAGTTTCCGCTCATCGTTTCGATCCCGTACATTACAACGGGCGCAGAGACACGCCGTCACCGGCGGCGCATTATAGTTGCCTCTGTCATGGTCATTGCAGCTGTGGTCGGCCTGGCAGCGATCGCATATTTCGTGTTGCCGCCCCTCGACCTCATGTTTGCCAAGGCCCGTGTTGGCCTGTTCCGCCTTTAGGAGTTCGCAAGTGGATTCGATCAAGCACGCAGTCGAGTTGGCCCGATCAGCTGAACATGGCGCTCGAATTGTCGATGGCCACTCCGTTGTGCCGCAGGGCAACGCTCCCGATGCGCTCCGGGAGATCCGACTTAATCCCGCTCATCTCGATACAAATCGTATTGTTGCGTACGGGGGCATTTCCGGACAGCCCGGGCGCTACTACGATATGCTCAGAACGCAAGTTCTACAGGAGATGGACAAGAAGGGCTGGCAGTTCCTCGCGGTCACATCTCCGACGCCAGGATGCGGCAAGACGGTGACGGCTTGTAATCTCGCCATGAGCATCGCGAGACTTCCTGAGCGCTCGGTCCTTCTTGTCGACCTTGATCTGCGTAAACCGACGCTTGCGACTTATTTTGGTTTCAAGCCCGAGCATGGCGTCACCGACGTGCTTGAGGGGCAGGGTGCTCTGTCGTCGGCTATCGTGCAAACCGCGATTGGCCCAACCAAGATGCTCGTTCTGCCGGGATCGACAACATCTCACAACTCATCGGAGTGGATGGCCTCGCAGACTATGGCGACGCTGCTCGAGCGGATCAAACGGGATTTCAGGTCCCGCACGGTGATCTTCGACTTGCCACCGATGCTGCTCGGCGATGATGTTATTTCCATCCTGCCTCGTATGGATGCGGTTCTCTTGATTGCAGCTGTCGGAAGCACCTCGGTTGCGGACATCAAGGAGTGCCAAAAGCACCTGCAGCGAACGCCCGTCGTCCGCGTGGTAGTCAACAAAACCGCCGTGGCGGCCGAGGGTTATTACGGCTACGGCTATTATTAGAACCCTCCGCCAAGGCGCGCTGACCCTCGACGGAAGTTTGTTCGAGCAGTCGCCTTGAAGCCCACCCTGCAGCGCCAGTTGAACCCCCGTCTGCTCGGATCGATTGTCAGCTAGCACTCGCGGTAAAAGTTGCGCTTGGAATCCCAGGATAAGACCTGTTCAAATCGGGATCTTTTAAATTGGGACGGCTTCGGCATCCGTGTTGCGGCACCGGCGATGATCGTAAGCTGCCGGCGGCCCGCAAAGTTTGCAGATACAACTGTCCCCTTGACTTTTTGGTAAGTTCCTTTTTACTATATGTGTTTTTATTTTAAATAAACTATTAACAGTGGAGGAAGCAATGCAATTCAATCTACTGTTTAAGAGGGCCCTCCAGCTCCCCGTTGCGATTGGCTTGATATGCTACAGCTGCGGGGCGCAAGCGGCATCTTATAACGTTGACGTCTTCACCGGCTACGGATTCTCTAACCCATTCGGCGGATCGACATTCGTGGGTGGTGGCACCCCGAGCCCCGATACCGGCTTCGTAGAGGTCAGAAATAATGGTTCCACGACGTTCGTTGGTACCATCAGTACCACCGCCGTTTCCAATTTCGGGGGAGATTTATCCAGCACTTTCCTCGGACTCACATTGGCTGCAGGTCAGGCTGTAAGTTTCGCAATTGGCAACGAATCGAGCAACGTTGGCGGATTTAACGGCGCTTTTAATAGCGTGCCGCAAACCGGCGTCATTATTACCCTCAACGGACTGTTCAATGGACAATCAGCTTTGTTGAGCGTCGCCGATTCAAACATCCACTCTGGCGTATTTGCGACGAATCCGTTCGGGGTCTCGCTCGACAACTACGTGTTACAAGGTGGCGATCCCTTTGGCAGGGATACCGGAGACAATTTCGAGGTTGCCCAAGCCCAGGGACATTTCAACTTCTCTTCGGTGGGCGCGGTGCCCGAACCCTCCACATGGGCGATGATGATCCTCGGCTTCTTCGGGCTCGGTTTCCTAGCGTATCGTCGCAAGGACCAGCTCACGCTCGGCGCCGTCTAGTCTCATCATGGTTTCCGAGACAGCGAGACCGCCTTCGGGCGGTCTCTTTGTTTGCGCCAGCACTCCGGACATGCGTTTGGTGGGCGCTGTGACAATTGCATGGGCTACGCTTAGACCTTAATCAATTTAGTCGTCCGTGAAGAGCGGCTAAGCGATTGAGCAGGAATCGCATTTGTCGTTGTGGACTGTTTTGGGATTGCAGGGTTTTGACGCTTCGAGCATCGGAACCCTGCAATTTCATTTTCAGGATTCCATCGAATCGCCAGTCATGATTCCGTCCTCGCATCGGAGGTGGCGATGCGACCGAAGAAGCCTAGAGCGTTTCACGTTTTGACTGAAGCATAACCGGCGTTAGCAAAGTAGTTTGCGCATTCACGAGGCTGGATGTCGTGGACGAGGTGACCGATGTGGCGCCAAGTGTCCTCGATGGTGCGCTTCTGGGCTTGCCGCATCCAGTGCTTGATCTTGGAGAAGGCCCGTTCGATCGGGTTGAGGTCGGGCGAGTATGGCGGCAGGTACCAGAGCCTGGCTCCGGCAGCCTTGATCATCTGCCTGACGGCTTTCGACTTGTGGCTTCCGAGATTGTCGAGAATGACGATATCGCCCTCGCGCAGGGTTGGCAGGAGAATGTGCTTCACGTAACCGCGGAAGCAATCACCGTTGATCGGGCCGTCGAAGACGCAGGGTGCCGTGAGTTGGTCATGTCGGAGCGCGCCGAGGAATGTGAGGGTACGCCAGTGACCGTGCGGGGCGAAGCCGCGCAGGCGCGCCCCTTTGGGTCCCCAGCCTCGCAAAGGAGCATGTTGGTCTTGATCCAGGTCTCATCGATGAAGACGAGCCGGCCCGGATCGAGCCCGGCCTGCCAGGATCGCCAACGCTGGCGCCTACGAGAGACGTCGGCGCGAGCCTGTTCGAGGGCGAACAGTGTTTTTTT
>NZ_JAKLUA010000042.1 GCF_022012435.1 Bradyrhizobium zhengyangense | reverse complement strand
TCAACCGAGATCATAACCCAGATGGTGGGGGCAGTTCTTCATGACGCAAAGGGGGCAGTTCCGGATGGCGTTTGACACGCCTGCATTTGACGCAAAGCCACTCCCCCCTCAGGACAGCGGGACCGCACATTGAGGAAAGGCCGGTGCCGTCCACCTAAGTCCGCCGACCCTGTGGGCTTTCTTGGGGAACGCCGGGTCGACGGACTTTCGGGCGAAACTGGGAAGTTCGCAGTCTAATGCTATTAAACGGGAGGCCTATGTCAAACAGAGCCTCTCAGGTCAGGGAAGCTCACCAGGCTACGACCTAGATAGCGGCTACACCGGCGGTGCGGAATAATAACTCCGCAGAATCGTGTTGGGCGCGCTACTTGGTCCCTCGGCGGCCGCGTCGAGATCGTGTGGGAGTGAAGGGAGGCCGGGCGCGACACCGCAACGGCCTTCAAGATTATTCGGCTCGCCAGAGCTGGGCGACCCTTGCAAAGCTGGCGCCTGCAACCCCACCGACAATCTTCTGCGCCGCGTCTGCGACATGGCCGTGTCGATCCGAGGTAAGATGCTGCAAGAGCTCGAGCGAAACGCCCGGGCAGAGTACGCATGTCATTACCAAGGTAAGCGGGTGGGTACGCTGCGACCAATAGAGCGCCGAGCAGCCCGTAAGCAGCGAAGCGTTCTAGTCCTGTCGAGAAGCCCGTTTCAGGGCGCAAAGAGATAGGCGAAAGCGTCGAGAAGACGAGGCAGCACTAGGCCGCCAGAGTGATCATTTTGCGGAGCATTTGGGAACGAATAGCGATCCGTTGGACGTTAGTCCACTCCGCCGTTGATGGTGACTTCACGATCGACAATCATGAGGTGCGCGTCGACCTGAGATCTAGGGGGGTGGCCGTCGGCCTCGCATGAAGTGCCTGATTGCGTCGAGCGCTCGAGCGATCGGCGATGATGGTTTAGCTCGGCGCGGCGGAATGACTAAGAGAACGTAGAGCACATTCAGCAGCAGCCAGCTTCCAAGAGCCAGCAAAAATACTCGCATCAAAAACTTCCTGGAAAAGCCAGGCAATATACAATCGGGAAACGCGGCTATCGAAACTGACCTTGAACCTTTGGTCAAGGCCGTGGCGGCACCGGCCTCCATGGAGGGGGTTGGTTCCAGAATTAACCCGCACGCGCGACATCAAGCTTAATTCGCGGCTTAGATTGCCGCCTCCACCGAGAACGCTACGCTCCCTACACCGGACAATTGCCCCGTCCGGGACCCCCGCGGCGAAGCTGGCGCGCCAACATACTCGGCGCGTCAGCTTTGCTCGCTCATCGGCGCGCGAGCATATGCGAAAGTTGCTTTTGTTTGTCTTCGGCGTGTGCTTTTGGATCGTATTGGTTGCGGCGATCGTCACCACGGTTGCCCGCTTAAGCACCGAAGCGAAGGAGCGACGCGGCGAAGCCGTGGGCTCCCACCCTTCAAAGACCAGGCGCTGATTGGGGTGATGACAAAATGTCAAAAGCGATGGAGCTGATCGTCGCCGGCTATGTGAAGGTGAAGGACCGGCGCGCTCTCGCCGATCTCCTGGCGCACCGACGCAAAGTGCTCGGGGAGCTCGAGCCTGTCTCCGGCATTGATCCGGCCAATGCCATTCGTGCCGTTCAGGATGAGATTGCGATTATCGAAGCCGGCATCGACGAATTGAAGCCACCGCCTGGGACGCTGCCGGAAAACGAATTCTAGAAGGTCCCTAGTCGCTTTATCGATTTGGACTCTTCGAGAACACTATGTTTTCGCCAACGCCGCTGCCTAACGCACCTTCGCGGCATAGCATGATAGTTGTGCTGGTGCCCTTTCGCTCGACTGGCGATGCGTCACCCCCTTAATGGCGAAGGTTCGCTGATCAGAGGGAAGCAGCGAAGGAGACACTACCGCGATCTTGGAAGTCACATGGTTCAGAAGGCTAATTTCGGCTACAGACAGCAGTGCGTGATCAATGAAATCTTCCGCGCTGCGTGTGCATTGTTACCGTCCGGTGAGGGCCGCGGAATGATCGCGTGGCGCGGCGGCCCGATCAGGCCGCAGATTGAACAGGGCTGTTCTTCCATTCCCAAGGCTGAAGCTCATTGAGCCGACCTTGCGGGGTGCTAGCGATGCTGGCCAAAACGCCCGCCAGCCAGGCTTGCGGATCGATGTCGTCGAGCTTTGTTGTCATGATCAGCGTCGCCATGATGGCGGCGCGGTCGGCACCCCGTTCAGAGCCGACGAAGAGCCAGGACTTGCGGCCCAAGGCAAAGCCGCGCAGCGCGCGCTCCGCCGCATTGTTTTTCAGGCAGATCCGCCCGTCTTCGATGAAGCGGGCAAACCGGTCCCAGCGGCACAGCATGTGATCGATCGGCTTGGCCACCGATGACGAGTCCGACAGCCGGCCCCGCTGCTCGCGCAGCCACGCTTCCAATGCCGTCAAAAGCGGCGCGCTTTGCTCCTTGCGCACCAGCAGACGCTTTTCGGCGCCTTGGCCGTTGAGGCCGCGCTCAACATCGAACAACGCATCGATGCGCTTGACCGCCTCCAGGGCAATCGGCGAGATCGTCGCGGCGTTCTTGTCGCGCCTCGTGTTGGCAGCAATGTCCGCCAGCTAGATGAACTGACGCCGGGCGTGGGCCCGACGAGTGCGGACGTGATTGGTCCCTGCGCGCGGGAGGCGTCATACAGCTCGTTGTAGCCGCCCTGGGCGTCGGCCTGCAGGATATCGGAGAAGCTTTGAAGATGCCGTGTGTTGTCTCGCTCAGGCCGACCACGGTCAGCGACGTTCGTCTAATCCATCGCCAAGAATCGAACTGATACGAAGAAGGTAAGCGCTGGCCAGCGACAGTATGCCGAGGTACATGAACACAAAAATATCTGCAAACCCTGCTATTGTTTCCAACTTGAACGAGAACTCTGGCGGTATTTCGGCGAAGTAGACCGTGACTGTCGCCAGAAGCCACATCAACAGTGAGCTGCGCAGCCCAAAAACTAGAGCGTGAGTGAAAACCGCAGCCATGTAAATATTGAATATTCGGCCAAGCTTGAAACCTCCCGCATAGCTGTCGAGCACTTCAATAGCCACGAATGCCGCGGCTGCGGCCGTCATTTGATAGCGCAGCGGCCACGAATAGAGCCGTCCGAGAACCGCCAACATCCGATTTCGCGCCGACGAGGTAGGGGCGTTCGACGGCAACATATAGGTTGCCAAGCAAGCGGTCACGAACACTCCCGCATAGGAGGTCCAAGCCGCTCCTCCGAGCCGCGTATTCGAGAATGCAACAATCAGGAGGAGAACATAGGCCAACACACGGCAGGCCCACCCGTTCGGCCGCGTCGCCAAAGTGGATACAAGCTTGTCTGACGTGTAACTCATGCTCCCCGGCGACCCGCACCTTATTGATCGACCTTCGTCCGATCGGTACGGATCCAGGAGGCTACTTTTCGCCCAAAGTAGACCCGACCGTAATACGGCACCTTGCTCAGCAAGGACCCCCCAAGCCGCATCATCTCGTCCAACGAGATAATTTGCTGACCATACCTCATCCACGCGAGAAGCACAGAAAAACCTACTGCAGCGCAATTGACCAGAGAAAGAATGAGCGGAGTGGCCATCCCTACGATCAAAAACCACGCCAGAGTTGCAAACAGCATCAATGCAATCAGCGGGACCAGCATCGAGAACGGCGGAATCATCATATCCAGGACCAGCACGAGCAGCCCCAGATTGCGGGTCACCAAAGCACGGAGCAAATATCGCGGCAATTGCTGCAGAATCATCCGGAGATGTCCCTGGATCCAACGCTGACGCTGCGTCTCGGTCCCGCGCTGAGTTATGGGAAACTCACTCGTCCCCACGACAGACGGGTAAAAGCAGGGAGGGAAGCCGATTGCGGCCGAATCCAAACCGAGCTTCAAATCCTCAACCAAATTTCCGTCCATTCGCAAATCTCGGATCAACCGCCAGGGAAACATCATCCCGGTTCCCATTAATTGCACGGGAAATCCGAGACCGGCGAGACCGAGCGGCCGAACCCAATTTCGCACGATCCAGAAGAATTCAGCGAGCCTGTGATCGACGGGCGAGTGCTCCGGGGCCGTCATCAAGAAGCAGGCCTGCACAGGCCGCGAGGCGTAAGCGCAGGCGTCCTTCAGACGCGGAAGCATGTCACCTTGCACCCGACAATCCGCGTCGACGAACAACACCATATCCGGGGGGTCTTGTTTGAGGTGGGCCATCGCGTGGGCAAGCGCATATCCTTTGCCGATATGAGCCAAATCATTGCGCTCGATCACTTCGGCGCCGGCTGCTGCCGCTATCGCAGCCGTGTCGTCCGAACAATTGTCTGCCACTACGATCAGACGATCCTGAGGCGCTAGTTGTGGCTTCAGGTCTTGCACAGTCGGCACGACCCCCGAGCTCTCGTTGTGAGCAGGAACCACGACCGCAGCGCTCGCCGAACTTCCAACACCCTGATGTTCGGCCAGCTGATCGTGGAAAACCGCCAACGAGGCCAGAACCTCGATAAGCAGCACCATGACCGGAAACGCCATAAGGCCGGCGAGAACAGCAAGCAGATTACCTAGCAGCATGACGCTCCAGCCTAGCCTACCGACAGCAAGCTTTTCAGCTTGCGATATGGTATTCCTGCTCCCCCCGCTCGCAGACAAAATTCTGCATGCGACATCGCTCGATCTGGCATTGATATCCGCGGAAGTTTGAAACGGTCGGTCCCGGCTGAGATGAGATCTGAGTGGGTCAAGAAGGCGAGTTCGAAACCGGCCTCACGGATCACCCGATAGGTATTGACGTTATGTGTCCCATCCATCCCGTAAGGATAGGCAAATGATTGGCAGCGTCCGATTGCATCGGTCAATATCTTCTGCGTCGCGCCGACTTCGTAATCGAGCCGCTGCAAGCTCGCAGTCGCGAGCTTGATGTGCGTGACGGAATGACCGCCGATTGCAACCCTCTCCGAGGCCATATCGGACAGTTCGTCGATCGAGCAGCACACGCGAGGCCCTTTCCCTTGCCGCTTCCAGTCCAGCTCCTGCGGGACGTCGAGCTTAGTCCAATCGGCACAGTTCAGGATCAAATCGATCGCTCGAGCTCGCTGATCCCCATCACCGCCAATCCTCAAGAGCTGCCCCTCGATATCCAACGCGAGAGGCGGCCCCTGGTACCATTGGATATTCGTCACCAGCGTCGCAAGGGCGATCTCCGGGCTGACCGGACCGGAGCTCTCTCGGGCGGACCACCCCACACAGGCAAATATACTGATTGGTACGTCGAAGCTCTGAAAAATATCCAGCACGTTCAAGATCTCGATCTTGGCGTCGTCGATCGTAACCAGCAATCCGTTCGGCGGCAGAGTGCCTGTTGCGAGACCTCGCTGGACCTCGCCGAGCGTGACGAGATTGAAATTTCGGCACAACCAATCGCACTGGCGCTTCAGTCTCTCGCGCGCATCGGCCGAGTTATCTCCACCAAAAAAGAAGTGATGGAAAAGGATCGCCCTGAGCCCCGCGTTGAGAATGGTCGAATGACCGATCATCTATCAATCCATTCCGGCTTTGCTTTGATGGTTCACGGCGTCCTTCGGCTCCAGACGGGAGGGCGACAAGGGTCTCAATAAAATTCGCACGGCGTGGACCAGTCGTTCGATTAACCGTGCCCGCAAATAAGCAATTGAACTCTGCGGTCTTTCGTCGCTAAGTCGGCCATCTACAATACTTTAGAGCACTATTTGAAGTGCAAGGCGATGACAAGGTGAATGGGCCCCCCGTCAACGGCGAACGATTTTCACGCATGCGGATCGCATATTTAGTTAATCAATACCCGGCCGTGAGCCATAGTTTCATTCGTCGGGAAATCCTGGCTCTCGAGCGGCAGGGGCTTGAGGTGATGCGCATCGCGATCAGGGGATGGCGCGACCAGGCGCTCGGGGAGGAAGACCAGTTCGAGCAGAAGCGAACACGTTACGTCCTCAAGGGCAGAACGTTCGGGCTCGTTGCGGCACTCATGCAAATATTGGCGACGAGCCCGGCCCGCCTAGCCGCCGCCGCCGCGCTGGTCTGGAAGACTCGCCGTCCGGCCGACCGGCCTCTTGCGGTCCAAATCATCTACTTGCTCGAAGCCTGTCGCGTGCTTCTCTGGCTGCGCGCGGAAAAAATCGAACATCTTCACGCGCACTTCGGAACGAACTCCGCGCAGGTCGCCATGCTCGTCCGTGAACTTGGCGGACCGACCTGGAGCTTTACGGTTCACGGTCCCGAGGAATTCGACAAACCGGCAATGATCGCTCTGCCTGAAAAGATCGCACGCGCCGATTTCGTGGTGGCGATCAGCTCGTTCGGCCGAAGTCAGCTTTATAGGCAGGTCCCCCACAAGCAATGGAGCAAGATCGAAATCGTCCATTGTGGGCTTGAGCCCGGCTTTCACCAGAATGTGCCGGCAGGCGCCGGCGCTGATAGCCGGCGCCTGGTCTGCGTCGGACGCCTCTGCGAGCAAAAAGGTCAGCTTTTGCTGCTCGATGCCGCCCGTCGGCTGGTGGAGCGCGGCGTCGAGTTCGAGCTCGTGCTTGCCGGCGACGGCGAGATGCGTCCCGAGATCGAGGGGCTGATCGCTCTATACAAGCTCGAAGGGATCGTTCGGATCACTGGCTGGATTTCCAGCGATCAAGTCCGGCAGGAGATCCTCGCTTCGCGTGCGCTGGTGCTGCCGAGCTTCGCCGAGGGACTACCGGTCGTTCTCATGGAGGCTATGGCGCTTCGACGACCGGTGATCAGCACCTTTGTCGCAGGAATTCCCGAGTTGGTCGTACCCGGTCAGCATGGCTGGCTCGTGGCCGCCGGCGACGTCGAGGCTCTCACCTCAGCCATGCTGGAGTGCCTTGCGGCACGCTCCGAGGTCATCGACGAAATGGGGGCGAACGCCCGGGTCCAGGTTCTCGAGCGCCACGATATCGATCGAGAAGCGACAAAACTCATCAGCCTGTTCGAGCGGACGGCGACCAGGCTGAGCCGCTGATACGCAAGAATCTCGACCTGGGGTTCCCTGCACGGTTGCTAGCGGACGCTGCTGCAGATCTTGAAGCCGTGATCAACCGATCAACCCGATTGGGCCTGCTGAGTTCGCAATTCGTCGAGTTCCACCCCGGTCTTGAGCAGGTCGGTGACCCAGCGAGGCCGTTTGCCCCGGCCACTCCAGGTCTGAGATGGATCGCCCGGATTCCTGAATCTCGGAGACCGGTTCGCCTCGTCGGGCGCGGCCTGAAACCTGCCGCGCAGTGCGACAAGACGCTCATCCAGCTGACGCATCTCCCCTTCGAGGCGGCGCTGGAGAATACCAACGATCGCCTCGTACAGCGTCCAAAGCTCATCCGTCGAGCATGCATCGAGCTCTATGGGCGTCATGGCCGCCTCCACCCAGCTTCCGATCAGCTAACCCAACAGACGCGAAAAGCCGCCCCCGGGGGCGGCTTTTCCTCTCTCGTTTCAGTCCGATTGCGTCAGACGAGACGAAGCGCCGCCCCATGGCTTTTCCGCCGATAAGCGAGGAAACCAACGCCGGCGAAACCTAGCACCAGCATTGACCAGGTCGACGGCTCCGGAACGGTTGCAACGAGTGTCGAACCGACGAGACCGGTTCCCGCTGTACAAGCAGAGTCGCACGTTCCGGAGACCGAGAGATCGGCCACAAACGCGATGTTATCTGACGCAAACAAACCATGTCCCAGCGGCGCTCCAAGATCGAAGGGATGAGCTGCTGTCGCTCCGCTCGCTGTAAAGTGAAACGGACCGCCACAGATCTTGCCCGAAGTATCGTTGGTGCAGGTCGCTTCGTAATTATAGGTTCCCGGAAAATTTCCCGGGTTCGGATCAAAAGAACCGGCAACCAATGGGTTGTAGCTGTAGGTCCCACTGCCAATGGTCCCGCTGTCACCGATGTTGGAGAATGCAATCGAAGGGCCGCCCGGATCGGTCAGTTGAAAGTAGAAGAACGGTCCAATTCCACTGTTTCCGCTATGATTTGCGTGAAAAGATACCCCGTGGGCCAAGTCAACAGTGAACGTCAGGCTGGAGGTCGTATTCCCGGTCAAATGGACCGTTCCGCAGATGCCCCCCGGACACGTGCCGCTGGTCATACCATTCAAATCGAGATCGAAAGTTTCGTTTACGACGGCTGCGCCCGCAACGTTGGCGCTGGCTATGCTAAAGCCGAGGACGGCGATCGCCTTAAGAACATTAAATCGGCTCATGTGATGCAACTCCTAAAAAACCGCGATGCTCGAATGCACGAAGATATTATTTAATAATATTATCTCCTTTCAAGGCAGGCGTCAAAATAATCGGGAAATCTTGGCAAACTGCACCATCAACGGCTTGAATAGCGCAATAAAAACAACATTTTAGGCCTTGCAAGGCAGCAAGGATGAATACTGCCGCCTAAGTGGCAGTATTCCAGGCCTACAATCAAGTTACCGCGTTAATTCCCGCACTACGTGCATTTTACCGCCATGGTACAAGCGGCAATACGCCGACAGAGTCGTCAAATTACGCGCATTCGTCGCTTGCAGAGAGGTGAGCTGTCCGAAGGCCAATCGAGTTGACGTCAGCGTCGTCCACAATTCTGTTCGCGACAGACGAAAAAGTCGTCGTCGCACCTCTGAATGCACGCGCCCGCTCCGTTGCACTTGAGGACGCATGTGGTTCGCGTGTCTGCGCACATCCCGCAGTATGATTGCGCGACGACGAATTTTCCGTGCTCCACCCGCAATCGGGTTGCTTGAGCTTCAGCGGGTCCGACGTGCAAGAGCGCGGCCGAGACGAGGAGAGCGAATGCAATTTTCATGGCGAAGCTCGATTGAATCGGTCATGGGACGCAGCGGCTTGACGGATGATACCGGAAGTACTTCCCTAATTGACAGCCGGGTGTTCACGAGGCCTTGATCGCAGCTCAGGACAGAAGCGCAAGAAATTGCGAACGCGCAGCTTGAGGATGCACTGTTGGCGGCGCAGCTGCGCGCGAGCTCGCAGGCGCGAACGCCGTGGGATATGCCCACAGGCTTAGGTTATGGTCAGATCCGCGGCGCACCAAGCCTCCACTTGCACGCACCTTGCCCTAACTGGAGCGAGCTCTGCCCCAGGCTCAGGCTATTTTGAAGGGCGTCTCGTTTGGGAGAGAAGGCAAAAGAGCTGGTTCTATTAACAAAGGTTGCCATGGCAGCTCTGATGAAAAAAACAAAGCAAGTTCTCTTCAAAACTGCCCAAAAAAATATCGCAATCAAGATCGAACAAAGACTTTCAGAACTGGACGAAATGCTGCGGTACTTGACCGCAGAGGAAAGGGGCAAACGAAGACATCGTTGAACCGCCGATGCAGATAGTCGCCCCTATCGAAAGAGGGTTGAGCCCGGAAACCGCAGCGGTCAGTCCTGAGCTACGTCTAGCGCCTCCGACGGAATTTACTTTGCCTTTGGCTTGACGTTCGCCTCGCAAAGACGCGGGGCGCCCAACAGCGATGCAAGAAGACCGCCAGCGGCGGTCTTCTGTCACCAACTCACCGCTACAGCGCGATCCTTTGTGATTGGCGACGGCGCATGGCCAAGTAGCCAACGCAAATAAAACCCGAAATCATCATGGCCCAGGTTGAAGGCTCCGGAACGGCTGTGACGTTAAATGTAACCTCAGTACCGCAGCAGCCTCCCGAAGGATTCGAGTTGAAATCCACAATTCCGTAGTTCGAGCCGGTCCACCCAATTCCAAACTGGTTTGATGCGGTCGTGAAAGCGATACCCGAGAAATCGACAAATGGAGCAGGAATGAACAACAGGTTGTTCGCGCTCGCGTAGCTCGACAGCCCAAGGATCGTTTCAGTCAAACCGAGATATGTCTCTGTGCCGGATATTCCCGTGATGGTGAAGGGAGAGGCGACGTCGCTCGTCGTGAATGTCCCGTGACCAAAGATATCATTTGCGGAATCACTATACGTAAAGTCGAACACACTGGCATTGGCTGAAACGGCAGAAAGCAAGCTACTGACGGATAACACCACAGCGAGAGTTAGCTTCTTAAGGAGCATTTTTGTCATTTCCCCATTTTGCGCCCAGCGGCAAAACCGCATTGATTCGCCCATTAAACGCAACCCGGAGATTAGAAGTCCGATTCACCAAGTCAATCGAATCTCGCGAGCCGACCGAGATGCGCTCTGAAGGAAACCGCTGCCGCTGACGCTCAGGCCGTATGGGGGTGAGTTTCCGGGACACTTCGCCTTCGAAGACGGCTGACCAGACCGAACGCCAAACCCAACACCGCGTCGAACATGAACATGAGAACGACGGCGACGATGAACAAGCCAATGCCGGTCATATCGTGCACGATGCCCTCAAGAAGGTCCGGCCCGCCATAATAGGCGATGAGAACAAGCGTGAAGACTCGCACGAAGTTGGCGAGAATCGTGATCGGAATAATCGCCAGCAAGAGCAGCACGCTCCGCAGCTTCTCCTCCCAGCGGAATGCATATGCGTAAAAAACGCCGATTGCCGAGAGAGCAAAGATTGAGTTCATTCCGGAGCAGGCATCTTTCACGAGGAGTTGGTATGAGCCGATCATGATCATCACACCGTTCTGCGCCACGGGAAAACCCGCTGCGTACAGCACCTTCGTGACCATGTTCGAGATGAAGACTTTAAGCGGCACTGTAGCGGCGTCGACCAGCCAGTCCGGCATCGGCACGGCAAAGATGAGGAAGCCGATCGGAAAAGCCAGGATGCGCAGCGTCGGCCAGCCTGCCGTGAGCAGGATGCATCCGACGATCACCGGCAGCAGCGACGCCATTTCGATCGTCACCAGGCCCTGCTCAATTCTGGCAAGATACATCAGCATCAGGCCGCACAGCAGAATTGCCCAGCCGGCAATCGGTGCAGGAGATACTTCAACCGCCTTCAGACGAGCGCGAGACTGCCAGACCCACCACAACGACGCTGCCATGATGAGAGGACCATGCCCCTCCTGCTCAGTCTGCCAAGGACCATCAATCAAGGTCAGGAGTGTGGGAAAATAGGCGGCCAGCACCGAGACGACGAGGAGCGCCGGCCAAACATATTTGGACAACGGCCGGGCTTCTGCTGATTGCACCACCTGGGAATATGTCATGCATTTATCCACTGTGCTGAATGCTCAATAGGCTAGCATCGGAAGAATCCAGCAACAATCATTTATCTGCGGGCCCCCAGCGCGGCATATCCAATGCCCGCCAAGACAAGGACGGCTGCCAGATAGAAGTGGCCTCCATTTCCGACCTGGTTGGCGACGGCGAAAACCACTCCAGCCAGGAGAAAATGCAAAAGCGTCGCGCGCTCTCGATCCGTAAACTGGAAGAAGGCGATCACCAATCCAATAAAGCATGTCACAGTGAGAATATCGAAAACGGTCGTCATGAAATACTGCGATCCTCGAGCCGAGCCTAGCCGTAGGACCTACTGGCTCTTCCCCTGCCCCTGCATGATTTGCTGATATTCGCCCTCAAACTTGGCCTCCATGTTAGCCGAATAAGTTGCGATACCAATCTCTCCCTTGAGTGCGTCATTTCGCATCAGTTGCCGCGCGACGTTTGCTGCAGCCGCTCCCTCCAGGGGGCGCGGCTCCTCACCTAGCACCTTGAAGAAAATTCCGTTTTGACCGGAACGAATGAAGAAGACATCGTCCGCTTTTTTGGCTTCGATCTTGTCGAACAGCTCCGGACCGACATCGCCGCTCGAGAGCGCACCACCCTGGCGACCGTGCGGTATGGAGGCCGCCGTCAGTTGCTGGTCGATTTCATCAAGCGACTTTGCGTCGCGGCTGGATTCGACGACCGATTGAGATGCCGGACCAAACTGGAAGGCGATTTGATCGACCTGCAGCAGCTTGCGATTTGAGAACTTCGCGGGGTTATCAGCAATATAACGGTCGATATCGGCCTTGGTGGGCGGCTTGGACATGACCGTACGCACCAGATAGGCGTTTTCGAGCACCTGCTCGCGCGCCCGCAACAGGTCCAGAAGGACACCCGGCTCGCGATCGAGCTTGGCATTGAGAGCCTGCTCTAAAAGGTACTTGCGCGTGACCAGCTGCCCCAGCACCTGCTTGACGATTTCAGGGTCCTTTTGCTTGTCGGGCGGGATATTGGCCAGACGAAACTCGTTTTCGAGCTCCTGATTGGTAATCACCTCGTTGCCGACATGGGCAACTACCTGGCCGCGCTGGGCTGTGGCCTGCTCTTTCTTGCCGCACCCGGCCAGCAAAGCAGCGGAACAAACGACGACGGCAACGGAGCGATAAGGCCAGTTCGGCCAGTTCCTCATAAAACGAACTCCGAGCGATTTGAGCACAAAATCTGGACGAGTAAGCGCCAAGAGCACTACTTCAAAAAAGACTACCACGATCACTACCGGCTTGGCGGGCTCGCGTCGAGCCGAACGTCCGGTTTGGCGCCGGGTTTGGTTGGTTTATGTTAACATCGTAAAATCTCTCACTCGCATTAAATTGTTCCTGAGGCGACTTTTCTTCGGCAATCGAGACCGGTATATTTGGAAACATGCGATTGTCCCGTATTCATTTTGTGCTCGCTTCGGTGGCCATTGTGGGCGCCGCCGTCATGGCCAACGTCCTCGCCCCGCGCGAGCTTATGGCGCGAACCTCGGCTGCACCAAGCCTGGAGACCGTGATCCCGCGTCAGTTTGGAACCTGGAAAATCGTACCTGAAATTAGCCCGGTACAGCCGGTCGACCCCGAGGCGTATGTCCAGCCGGATCCGCAGTCTGCAAAGGTCTATAGCCAGGAAGTTGGCCGCGGCTATTCGGACGGTCAGGGCCACATCGTGATGTTGATGGTGGCCTACGGGCCGGTTCAAAACTACAGGCTCAAGGCCCATCGGCCCGAGATCTGCTACACCGCCAACGGCTTTAGGGTCTCGGACAAGGTTGATGCCCCCGTGAGCTTCCGCAACGGAGCCTCGCCGATCCTGGCGACGCGTCTCATCGCTGAGCGAGAGTCGCGATACGAGCCGGTGACCTACTGGATCCGGATCGGCAACGATGTGTCAAATGGCGTGGTCAGTTACCAGCTAAGCCGCCTCAAGTACGGGCTGCGCGGGCTGATCCCGGATGGGGCGCTCATCAGGGTCTCTACTATCGGCTTGCCACGGGAAGCATCGTTCCAGCTGCAAGACCAGTTTATCCACGACCTCTTGGCGGCTGTCCCCCCCCAGGAACTAAAATTCTTCACTGGGGCGTCCTCCTGACGCTCGGATATGTTAGCTGCGAGATTGGCTCGTTTTCGAATTTCGGAGCGATGCTGTAATGGTGGCACATGTCGGGACGCATTCGCGGGATACACTTTAGCGGTGTGCTGTTTCTAGCTGCGCTTGGCCTAGGTTTTGCTCCGCCGCCCCCAGCCGTCCAGTTTGCCCAAGATAGTCTGCAGTTCGCGGAGGACACTCTGCCCCCCTATGCAGTCAATATTCACCGTACTCCGACACAGACGTGGACAGGCTATGGCATTTATCTCGGGAAAGGCTCGTTCATTACAGCCGCCCATGTGGTAGGTCGGGGATGGTTGACTTGGCCAAAAGTGGTGATTGCGGGGGTCGAATACCCGACCCAAATCGTCAAGGAAGGAAGCTTCGAATCGACTGACCTCACCCTCTTGTCTGTAGACGACAAGCTGCTTCCGATGCGGCTCCGTCTTCGTCATATGGAGGTCTGCCGCCATCAACCTGTCACGGGTGAGCCCGTCGTGACCGTTGTGCCCGAAGGCGTAGTCCCATCTCGTGTGATATCGCCCGAGCGCATCCCGATAGGCTTGCGGCGATTCAGCACGGCAATTGAGGATGTCGCGCGGACGGGAAATTCCGGGTCAGGCGTGTTCGATATGCAGCAGCGTTGCCTGCTGGGAATCATGAGCCGGAAGATCATGCAACCGCGATCGCCTCTCTCAATGGGCAAGAATTATAATCGCGACGTCGCCAAATACTTCGTGCCTGCGCGCGAGATCGCGGCCTTTCTGCCTTCCGGCCTTTGAAGTCAGGGCTTGGCACGAGACAAATAGCGCATCGCGCGACGAAGCTGGTCAATGCCCGAGTTGGACCAGCTTCCGGTGCCAGGCGATGCTGTGATGCTAAACAGATTGTCGGAGTTCTGCCCGAAACAGGAGCCGAAGGCGGTTTCGCGTGGTCGCTACGAGGCTGCGACCTTGCGGCAGCGAGTGTGATCCTGGTCCGTGCGACGATACCCCAACAATCGGGGCTTGAAGCTTGAAGAAGCCCAGGATCATCATCGCACAGCCGATGGCTCACGAACTCGGTATCTGCGCTTGGGCGCCCTCGCATGCGTCCGGTGTTTCTGAAAAGCCCGGCCGCCTACGACGTAAGCGCTCAGCCGACGACGAATGGGTATTTTGAATCGGCCGAAGTCAGGGGCTGCTTGCCATGGAATCAGCCATTCAAGGTGAGGTGGCGGCCCGTACGCGCCATTACTCGGTGTTGATTGGCAAAGTCCTGAAATGCCCCAAAGCCTCAGGAAGGTCGAGGATTGTGCTCAACAGCTCAACAAGTCGCCAAACGGGATTGACACCGCAATAGTCGACAAACGGGCTAGAGAAGTGTGTGACCCTCATATGATAGTGCCCGAACAAGGGCCGCGGCTTCCGCCACGCAAGAGGGTAATTCCGCCGGAATGGGCTGGAAAACCAAGACCTTAAGACAGCAATATTGCAGGTCGCCTACAGCGGGCGCCAAAAAACACTATTTAATATCCATTAAATTTCAGTCGGAAAGGCGGGGCAATTTGGTGAGAAGCGGCGTCTTCCTCCTATCATAGCTGGCCTCCAAGTCCTGCACTTGTAGGCAATAAATCGCCAGTCTGATGCTTGGATTTTAGGCTTTTGACTTCTCTAATAAAAAAATCGGGAGCCCTTGAATCCCCCACGGTTGAATGGTAGTAAATAATTGGTAAAACCCGCGCAGAGGAGTTTAGATCAAATGAATATACGTCAAACATTAATTGCGGTCGGCACAGCGGCAGTCATGTCGATTGGCCTCGGTACTTCCGCGAAGGCGGTTGAGCTGCTCCAAAATGGCGGCTTTGAAAGCGGCGCTCTCGCCCCCGGCTGGACATTGACGGGGAATGGCGGTTTCACCGGTGTGGGCAACGCCCCTGTCCATAGCGGTAATTTCTCGTACTTCAGCGGCCCGATCGGCAGCGATGGCGTCCTGACGCAGACCTTCAATGATATCGTTGGTGCGCTGTACACCTTCTCGGGTTGGGCTTTCAGCAACGGCGGCACCCCGGCCGACATAGGGATCAACGTGGGCGGCACCGCCAGCTTGACCTTGGGTCCGCCGTCAGTTCCCTCCTTCGGCTGGACACCGTTCAGCGGCTTTTTCATCGGTCACGGCACTGATTCCTTCGTGATCGCCAGCCGAAACGACCCGGCTTTCAATTTCTTCGATGACCTGTCGGTGCAGGGCCCTGCTCCCGCGGTTCCTGAAGCATCCACGTGGGCGATGATGCTGCTTGGTTTCATGGGCGTGGGCTTCGCCGCATATCGCAGGAGAAGCGGGACCAGCTTCCGCTTTGCCTGATCTCTTGCAGGACGATTTAGAAAGGCCGCCGCGAGGCGGCCTTTTTTGTGGGCTTATTAGTTTCAGCGAAATCGAGCCTCGTGCAAAGAAGGCGTTGAGCATCTCGACAAATCTCAACGCAGGTCATGACCGACTTGGTCTCGATCGCGCCCATGATGACATCCGATTGCAGCCATTCACTTTCGACGAACATGGTCTAATGTTACGCCCTAGCGGCCAGAACATGATTTCGAAGGACGTCGGCCAGCGCCTTGACGTGATCCCGGCGCAATGGCGCTGCTGGTCACGCGCCGCCCGAAATATATTTGTCGCCGCTGCTCGGGCCCCGTCGTACAGGCGCACGCACCGGAGCACGTCGTGCCCGGCGGGGGCCGTCAGGCCGAGATTCTATGCGCGCCAGGGGATCCGGCTTGATCGGGCGACACTGGGCAACTGGTCTGGTCGCGCCTGCTTCCATCTTCAGCCCATCGCGGATCTCATGCGCCACCACCTGGCTATGGCGGATCGGCTGTTCATGGATGAGACCAAGGCTCCGGTACTCGATCCGGGGCGCGGCCAAACGAAGTAGGGCTACTTCTGGGCGATCGCTTCAGACGACCGCGGCCACAGCGGGCCAAGTCCGCCGATAGTGCTGTTCCGATATACCCCTGGTCGCAGCGGTGCCTTTGCTGAGCAGTTGCCGGAAGGTTTTGGCGGACGCTACCTGCAATGCGATGCCTATGATGGATATGACTTGCCCCGCCCCAAAAGCGCTTATTCATTTCCAGAATTTAAATCGTTAAATTGTCGTCCGTTAAAAAGCCGATTTAAGCGGTAAGCGGTCGCTGGCGGCCGCGATGAGGGTGGTCAGGATCCGGCACCAGAGAGCCCTCAGCCAGGCGAGGATGCGGCGGAAGTTGTGACCGACGGCCGAGAGGATGACGTTGGCCGCATCGCCGGCGCGGCCTTTGAGGTAGCAGCGGCCGAGGTGACCATCGGTCTTCAGGTGTCCGATGATGGGTTCGATGGCTGATCGGCGGCGCAGCTCGCGCTTGATGATGCCGAAGACCCCGCGCTTCTGGCCAGAGATGAAGACACGGCGGGGATTTTGCGCGTCGTGTCCGCGGTATCCCTTGTCGACATAGGCCCGCTGGATCGCACAGCCGGTGAGTATCTCGGTGCTGTCGATGACGTCCCGCAAGGTGTGACCGTCGTACGGGCGTGCAGCACGAACAGGCCACCGGGAGCCCGGCGGTTGTTGGTGACGATGGAGGCCTTCACCCCGAACTCGTAAGGAGCGGCAGCCTTGCCCTTGCCGATGCACTCGACCTCCGGGGCGTGAAAGGAATAGAGCTTCCAGCCGCGCTGGCGCTGCTGCTGCGAGCGGATCTGGGAGGACCGGCCGAGCGGGAGCGCGAACGCGTTCTCGAGCACGGTCTGACCTTCGATCTT
>NZ_JAKLUA010000041.1:4967-22079 GCF_022012435.1 Bradyrhizobium zhengyangense | reverse complement strand
AATCGGACCAATCCAGCCAATGTTGATGTGTCAGCTATGTCTCCGAACACCCGTCAGTGATCTGTCCGGGCTAAACATCAAGCCGGGGCATGACATAGATTGTGTGGCGACCAGCGTCTCAACGCGTAGGTCTTTGCAAAGCGCTCACTTCTTCTCCAGCCACGCCAAAATCATCTCCACGATCTGGCTCCTGCTCCTCGCCAGCACCTTGGGCTCGCTCAAATCGCGGTCGAACAGCGCACCGAACGTATGCCGGTTGGCGACGCGGAAGAAGCAATAGGAGGAGATGGCCAGATGCAGATCAATCGCGTCGACGTCGTCGCGGAAGGCGCCCTCGGCGCGTCCGCGCTTGAGGATGCTATCGAGGGTCGCGATCACGCTGGCGTTGAGCTGGCGCAGCTGCAAATTCTGCTTCAGATGCTTGCCGTGGTGGATGTTCTCGATCGAGACGAGGCGGATGAAATTCGGATTGCGCTCGTCGTGGTCGAAGGTCGCCTCGATCAGCCGGCGCAGGCCCTCGCGCGCGTCGCAGCTTTCGATATCGAGCTGGTCCTCCAGCGCGCGGATGCTGCGATAGGCTTCTTCCAGCACCGCAAGGTAGAGCTGCTCCTTGCCGCCGAAATAATAATAGATCATGCGCTTGGACGTGCGCGTTCGCGCCGCGATCGCATCGACGCGGGCGCCGGAATAACCCTCCGAGGCGAATTCGGCCATCGCCACTTCGAGGATGTCGCGCTTGGTGCGCTCGGGGTCGTTGGTGCGCTTGGATGGGGCCGGCATGCGCTTGAGCATCACTGTTTCTCCCGCCCGTTTCTATGGATCACCTTGAAGGTGAAGGCAAATTTCGCCCAATCCGACGTTTTTCGATGCGATCTTGCATAAACGTACTAGTTCGTACATTATGGATCGAAACCAAGGTTGCGGCAACCAAAAGCAAAAACGCGCGCAAAGCCGGACGGGCACGACGTGAGCCGCGACCGCCACACGGGGAGGACGATTGATGAGCTTGACCTCAACTGCATCGCTGCACGCGCCCGATAGCGCGGGCGTTTCGCAAAACAAGCTGCCGAAGCGCGCCGCGCTGGTCAGCTTCGTCGGCAGCATGCTCGAATACTACGACTTCTTCATCTACGGCACCGCAGCGGCGCTGATCTTCCCAAAAGTGTTCTTCGCCAATGTCGATCCGTCGACCGGGACGCTGCTCGCGCTGCTGTCGTTCGGCATCGGCTATATCGCGCGTCCGGTCGGCGCCGTCATCCTCGGTCATTTCGGCGACCGCATCGGCCGCAAGACGGTGCTGTTGTTCACGCTGGTGGTGATGGGCTTCTCGACGCTGGCGAT
Organism: Bradyrhizobium zhengyangense; assembly: GCF_022012435.1. Lineage (GTDB taxonomy): Bacteria > Pseudomonadota > Alphaproteobacteria > Rhizobiales > Xanthobacteraceae > Bradyrhizobium > Bradyrhizobium zhengyangense. The sequence goes on along the minus strand of NZ_JAKLUA010000041.1, from coordinate 20,738 downwards.
CGGCCTGTTGCCCGACGCCAAGACGATCGGCAACGCCGCGCCCATCATCCTGACGCTGCTGCGCCTGTTGCAGGGCCTGTCGGCGGCCGGCGAGCAGAGCGGGGCGAACTCGCTGACGCTGGAGCATTCCGCCAATTCCAACCGCGCCTTCTTCACGAGCTGGACCTTGAGCGGCACCCAGGCCGGCGCGATCCTGGCGACGCTGGTGTTCATTCCCGTCGCCAGCATGCCGGAAGATCAGCTGCTGAGCTGGGGCTGGCGCATTCCGTTCCTGCTCTCGGCGCTGGTGCTGCTGGTCGCTTACCTCGTGCGCCGGACCATGCCGGAAACGCCCGTGTTCGAGGAGATCAAGGACAAGGCGCAAGTGGCGCGCTTTCCCGTCGTCGCGCTGCTGCGTGACTACTGGCCCGATGTGCTGCGCGTCATCGTCTGCGCGCTGATCGCGACCGTCAGCACCATGACCGCGGTGTTTACGCTCGGCTATGCCACCAGCAAGTTCGGCGTCGCGCGTCCGACCATGCTGTGGGCCGGCGTGCTCGGCAATGTCGTGGCGCTGTTCGCGCAACCGCTCTGGGCGTTGCTCGCCGACAGGATCGGCCGCAAGCCGGTGTTCATCGGCGGCGTGCTCGGCTGCGCCGTGCTGCTGTTCCCTTACTTCATGCTGGTGACGTCAGGCAGCACGCCTGCGATCTTCGCCGCCGCGATCGGCCTCTACATCATCTATTCCGCGCCGAACGCGATCTGGCCGTCGTTCTATGCGGAGATGTTCGAAGCGCGCGTGCGCTATTCCGGCACGGCGATCGGCACCCAGCTCGGCTTCCTCGCCGCGGGCTTCACGCCGCTGGTGAGCGCGAGTCTCGTCGGCGAAGGCCCGAACGGCTGGATCCCGGTTGCGATCTTCGTCGCGGGCTGCTGCGTTGCTTCGGCCGCGGCCGCATCAACCGCGCGCGAGACCCACAAGGTCGACATCGCCGATCTCGGCAGGCGGCGCGCGTGAGCGCATGACGGGACAGAGATCGATGTTGACCAACGCTGTTCCCACCGCGCTCGGCCCTGTTATCGGGGCCGAGCAGGGCCACGTCCGCGCTTTCAAGGGCGTGCCGTTCGCAATCGCGCGGCGCTTCGCCAAGGCGACGCCGCCGATTGTTTGGACGGAGCCGCGCCGTTGCACCGACTACGGCCCCTACGCGCCGCAGCCCGGACATCTCGATCAGCCGGAGCAATCCTGTCTCAGCCTCAATATCTGGACACCTGTCGGCGCCGATCGCCCGCTGCCAGTGCTGTTCTTCATCCATGGCGGCGCCTTCGTCACCGGCGGCGGCGCTGATTATGACGGCAGCTTCCTCGCCGCGCACGGCCCGGCCGTCATCGTCACCATCAATTATCGGCTCGGCCCGCTCGGCTTCCTGCAGCTGCATCGCCACGGCTTGCCCGAGGCCAACAATCTTGCGATCTCGGATTCACTTGCTGCGCTCGATTGGGTCCACGCCAACATCGCCAATTTCGGCGGCGATCCTGACAATGTGACGCTGTCGGGCCAATCCGCCGGCGCGTCCATGGTGATCGCGCTGGCGACACTGCCGCAGGCCAAGGGCAAGTTCGCCCGCGCGCTGGCGCTGAGCGCGCCCGGCCGCAACATCATGAGCGCCGACCATGCCGACATCGTCGCGCGCCGCGTGCTGGCCGCGCTCGAGCTTGAGCAAGACCCGCGTGCGATCGAATCCGTGCCGCTGCCAAAACTCTTCGCAGCCGTCGAACGCGTCGGCCGCAGCATCGCGGAGGAAACTGATTCCGGCACCGTGTTCGGTCCGGTGCTCGATGGCCTCGCGATTCCGCGCGAGCCGCGCGATGTCTTTGCCAGGGGCGCCTTGCGCGACATTCCGCTCTGGCTCGGCTCCTGCCGCGACGAGATGGTGATGTTCCTGAAGAGCACGCCGCCGGCCGCGATGATCCGCACCACCGAGCGAAACGTGCGTGTCGCGCTCAGTGATGCCGGCTGGGAACGGTTGCTGGCCTGCTATCGCGGCTCGGCGCGTCCCGATGAAGATCCGTACGAGGCGCTGCTATCGGACGCGTTCTGGCATCGCCCGATGGCCGATCTCGCGCGGAGCCACGCGGCCGCCGGCGGCATGGTGTGGCTCAGCCGGTTCGACCATCGCCCGGCGCTGGAGCCGTTCCTGTCGCAAGGACCGACGCATGGCGCCGACAATGCCTGCCTCTGGGCGCATCTGCCTGAGTTCATCGACCGCCCGATCCTGAAGCGCAAGGGCGGCTCGATGACACCTGCCGATATAGACGTCGCGGCGCGCTTTCAAACCAGCCTGCTGCGCTTCGTGACGTCGGGCCAGCCCGATGTCGCGGAAGCCTGGCCACGGTTCGAGCTGAGCAAGGAGCCGCTCGCCATTTTCGGCCAGCCGTTTCATATTATTCCCCTCAACGAAGGCGTGCGCTCCCGCCTGTGGGCGGAACTGAGCAATGGCGACAACGATAAAAAGAACATCAGGGAGGCCGTATGAGCATTTTGAACAAGAACGCTCCGTGGTCCGCGATCTCGATCGCTTCGCTCCTGACAATATTGGTGGCTTCGCCCGTCGCCGCGCAGATCGTCGCGACGCCCGTTCCCGGCGACCCCGTCAGCATCGACAGCGGCGCCGTGTCCGGCAAGGTGCTGCCGTCGAATGTAAAGGCCTATTTCGGCATTCCCTTTGCCGCGCCGCCGCTCGGCGATCTCCGGTGGCGCGCGCCGCAGAAGGTCGAGGCGTGGAAGGGCGTCTATCATGCCGACCGGCTGGCACCGGAATGCATCCAGGTGCTTCGCCGGCACAATCTCAATCATTATTTCGGCGAGGAAGCGACCAGCGAGAACTGCCTTTATCTGAACATCTGGGCGAGCGCGGATGCCAAGCCCGGCGCCAAGCTGCCAGTGGTGGTCTGGATCTACGGCGGCGGTTTCACGCTCGGCTCCAGCGGCATGGCGATGTATGACGGCGAGAACGTTGCGAAGAAGGGCGCGATCTTCGTCAGCTTCAATTATCGCGTCGGCATCCTGGGTAATCTTGCCCATCCGGAACTCACAGCGGAATCGCAAAATCACGCGTCCGGCAATTACGGCCTGATGGACCAGGTCGCGGCGTTGCAATGGGTCAAGCGTAACATCGCGCAGTTCGGCGGCGACCCTGACAACGTCACCATCACCGGCCAGTCGGCCGGCGCGATGTCGGTGTCGGCGCTGGAGGCAAGCCCGCTGGCCAAGGGCTTGTTCAATCGCGGCTTCGCGATGAGTCTGAGCATGTTCGACGTCAGGTTTAAATTCCCGGCGCTTCCTGCCGCGGAGAAAATCGGTCTCGAGGTGCAGTCGGCGCTCGGCGCGTCCTCGCTGGCCGAGATGCGGCTGATCCAGGCTGACAAGATCCTGGCGGTCCAGAAGGATTGCCAGCTCGGCTGCGCCGGAACGATCTCGGTCCCGCTCGATATTGACGGCTACGTGCTGCCTGACACCGTCCCGAACATCTTTGCGGCCGGCAAGCAGAACGATGTGGCGACCGTCGCAGGCTTCACGAGCGACGAGAGCTCGAACGACCTTCGCACTGCCGGCACGCTCGAGGCCTACGTCGCCGCTGCGAAAAAACTCTACGGCGATCAGGCCGATCGTTTCCTCGCGCTCTATCCCGCCAAGACGGACGCCGAGGCGAAGGCCATGGGCCTGCTCGCCGCGCGCGAGGGCTTGGTCGAGATCGGTACGCGCAACTGGGCCGAGGCCCAGGCGAGGACCGGAAAGGCGCCGTTCTACATGTACATGTTCTCGCGCGTGCATCCCTTCGCGCCGGGTGTCGAATTCTTCGACAGCCCGCAGAGGATCGGCGCCTATCACACCTCTGATGTGCCCTACTGGTTCGGAACGCTGGACGCCTTCAACAAATTCCGCACCACGCGCAACTGGACCGAGTTCGATCGTGCGTTGTCCGAGCGCATGATGGATACGCTCGTGACCTTCGCGCGATCAGGCAATCCCGCGACGCCGGCAACGCCATGGCCGCAATGGAAGCAGGACGCGCAAACCTATGTCGAGTTCGGCGACATCTCGGGCGTGCGCGAAGAGAACCGGGCGCGGCTCGAGTTCCACACGCCCGGCAACGTCACGCCGTCGACGCCGCGGATTTCGCGCGACTAGCGCGGGGCTCACAGATCCCTGGAGGATGTCCCCCGAGACGGACGTCCAGCCGGATTTGACCCTTCGCGATTGTGCAGCGCGCGCATACGCTGCCGACGCGAGAAGCCGCTTTATCGCCGGTTCGCTCGCGGCTAGTCTTGCTCGTCTGTTTTGACGGCATCCGCGTTGCCCTCGCCGAGAGGCAGGACATCGGTGCGTCGCTTAACCCGGAAGGGAGACAGGATGCGCGCTGTCATCGTCGGTGCGGGGATGGGCGGGTTGATGTCGGCATTGGCACTGCGACAATCCGGCGTGTTCGCGTCGATCCATGTCTATGAGCAAACGAAAGTGCCGAGCACCGCGGGTGCCGGGTTGAACATTCCACCCAACGGGGCCCGGATATGCCGTTGGCTGGGCGTCGACCTCGATGGGGGAGATCCCAAGGGCCCCGATGGGGCGATCGACGGCGGCCGGGCGGCTATTCTGGAATCCACACGGCAGTTCAACGCGGATGGCAGCGTGACAAAGCGGCCGTTCGATCACGTTACCGCTGCGGGCGACGGCGCCGGGTTTCATCACATGCACAGGCTGGACTTGTTGATGTGCCTCTACAAGCGCGTGTTCGAATTCGGCCCGGATAGCGGGGCACCGTGCCCGATCACTGTGCACATGGATTGTCGGCTCACCGAGTTGCGTCAGACCGACGGCGAGGTCACGGCGACGTTTTCGAACGGCCAAACCGCGACCGGAGAGGTCCTGGTCGGTGCGGACGGCATCAACTCCGGCACGCTGCAACTGGCGTGGCCGAACCCGCGTCCCAAGCGCTGGACCGAGGTGACCTGCTTTCGTGGCCTCATTCCGCGAGCCGTCGTCGCCTCGCTCCGCAAGGCCGATGGCAGCGCGCTGGACCACAATCCGATCGACTCTTTCAGCATGGACCGCCACCGCAATGACAGGAGCGGGGCAACGACATATTGGGTGCGCGGCGGTGAGTTGTTGAACGTGTGGATCGCCCGCTACGAGCCCGACTCGGCCGCGTTCGAGCGAGAGGAGGGCGACTGGTTTCCCGTCGGTCGGGAAGAGATCCTTCGCGAGGTGGGCGAGGCATTCGAGGGGAGCCCCAGTCGCGAGGACCTGCTCGCTCTTGCAGGGGCGATCGTTCGCCCGACCAAGTGGGGCCTCTACGATCGCGATGCCCTCGAAACCTGGGTCCAGGGCCGCATCTGTCTTCTCGGCGATGCGGCGCACCCAATGCTTCCAACTTTCGGCCAGGGCGCTGCGCAATCCTTTGAGGACGCGGCTGCGCTCGCCAGCGCCTTCACGCTGCACAAGGGCGATGTCGCGACAGCGTTGTTGCATTACGAGCGCGTGCGGCATTACCGCGCCACCCGCTTCCAACTCGGCTCCAAATTCGCCTTCGATCATCTGCGAGCAAAGGACACCGCCGAGCAGAAGGCGCTGCTCGAGAAGCTGGACGAGCGGGTGAGCCCGGCGTTTGCTCACGACAAGCGAGGCGGCGAGGACGATTCCTGGATCTACGCCTACGATGCCCGCAATATCGGCACTGAGCTGCCTTACAAGAGATTGGGGCCGTGGGATTTCCGCCGCGCCGCCAAGACCAACTACGCCACGGTGACCGGCGCGCTATGGAAGCCAGCTTCTCCCGCCAGCGCTCCGCGCCGCGTCACGCGCGAAGAGGTCGCCAGGCACAACACCCGAGACGATTGCTGGGTCATCATCTCGGGGAAAGTTTATGACATTACCGAGTGGGCACCCCATCACCCCGGCGGCGCCGGAATTGCCCGAATGTATGCCGGCAAGGAAGCCACGGCGGAATTTGGGGACTACCACAGTGCCGAAGCGGTCGCGCACATGGCTTACTTCCGCGTCGGCGATCTCATTGAGGTTCCGGTCGATCGCCAAAAGCACCTGTAATCTGCTTCACAGGCGGCCTCGCCAATCTGCGCTAGATGAAGTCAGGCCCCGTGTCCACGCGGCCGACTTCGGAGCTGGCGATGATTGCTGCACTGGCAAGAGCAATATCCCGCGCGACGGGAACCAATGTCGACGTCGAAACTCTGAAGATCCTCGTGATCTTCTCGGGCGCGGGCCTACTGGTCTCGCTCGTCGCCGCGATGATCTACGGGCAGGCTCTCAACGCCGCTCTGTTCTGAGCGGGTTGCAATCAGGCCACCGGCTCCTTGGGACGGCTCCGCTCACGCGGCGCCAGCGGCGGTGCCTGCTTCAGCGGAGCTGCCTCGCGTGGCGCGGCGTCGCTGCCTGAGACGTGTTCGACCGGTGCAGGGCCGCTGTCGCGCCAGGCGATGAACCAGATCAGCAAGCCGAGGACCGCGAGCCCCGCGCCGACCGGACCGGTCGAGGTCCAGCCGAGCCCCTGGCGAATGGCGAGGCCGCCGAGGAAGGGGCCGAGCGCATTGGCCGTGTTGAACGCCGAATGATTGAGCGCGGCGGCGAGCGCCTGCGCGTCTCCGGCGACGTCCATCAGCCGCGTCTGCAGGACGGCACCCAGCGCGACGCTGGCGCCGATCGCAAAGATGTCGATCGCGAGCAGCCAGGGGTTGCCGGCGACAACCGGAAACGCCAGCAGCGCCATTGTGGCAAACACCAGGATGCAGCCCGCCGTCGGCATCAAGGCGCGGTCGGCGAAGCGCGGCACGAACAAATTGCCGAGCGTGGCGCCGATGCCGAAGATCGCCAGGAAGAACGGAATGACCTCGGTGCTGACCTTGGTGACCTCGATCAATGTCGTCGCCAGATAGGTGTAGACGGCGAACATGCCGCCGAAGCCGATGGCGCTGATCGCGAGCGTCGTCCAGACACGGCGGCTTTTGAGCGCGCCGAGCTCGCGCAGCGGGTCCGACCGGCCGGCCTGGTCGCGTGGTGCGAACAGCGCACAGAGCAGAACCGTGAGCAGGGCCAGCACCGACACGAGGCCAAAGCTCGCGCGCCAGCCGACCGCCTGGCCGATCAGATTGGCCAGGGGCACGCCGATGATGGTGGCGACGGTCAGGCCCAGCATCACCTGGCCAACCACCTGCGAGCGGCGATGTTGCGGAACGAGCGAAGCGGCAACCAGCGCGGCGATGCCGAAATAGGCGCCGTGGGGCAGGCCCGAAAGGAAGCGGGCCGCGACCATCGAACCAAAGCCGGGCGCCAGCGCGGTGAGGGCGTTGCCGAGCGCGAACACGGCCATAAGCGCCAAGAGCTGCGTGCGCCGCGCGAACTTCGCGCCGAGCACCGCGATCAGCGGCGCGCCGAGCACCACGCCGAGCGCATAGGCGCTGATCGCGTGTCCGGCCGTGGGCTCGTCGATATGAAGGTCGGCCGCGAAGAACGGCAACAGGCTCATCGATGCGAATTCGGTGGTCCCGATCGCAAAGCCGCCCATTGCGAGCGAGAACAGGACGATGGCGAGATGAGGGGGCGCTGAATTGCGAGGTGAGGTCGCGTGAGGCGAGGTCGTCATGTGTCCTGCTTAGGTGACGGCAACGGGAACCAGCCCAGCAAACGTCGCCATCCCTGCAGTCTTTGTCTCACCTACTTAAACGCGCATGTGTCAGCGTCAACACCGGAAGGCCCACGTAAGGCGCGCGCATATCAGCGTCCCGGTTTGCTCAGGGCATCCGCGTCAATCTGTCTCGTGACATCGACTCAAAACGTCTCCAGCGGCTTGTTGCACGGCTGGAGACGTCCAAGACCAAAATGACGATCAGAACTGCACTTCGCCCGGGATGTCGTCGGCACTGAGGCCGACGGTTTGATAGGCCTTCAGCAGCCATTCACGGGTCTGGCCCAGCGAACGGTTGTAGTCGGCCCAGGCGCTGAGGAAATCCTTGTAGCGGCGGTCGGCCTCGGCGCGGATGCCGAGATTGGTCGGCAGCGTCAGGATCGGCCGCGGGATCGCGAGTTCGCCGAGCGTCGGATTCTTCTTCAGTGTGAAGATCGACAGCACCGCCAGCGAGATGTTGCAGTCGGCGCGGCCGGTCGACACCGCCAGGATCGCCTCGTCGCGGGTCTTGAAGCCGAGAATATCAGCCTTCGGGCAGTAACGGCGCGCGATGGTCTCGTGCGTCGAGCCGATGTCGACGGCGATCTTGACCTCGGGCTTGTTCAGCTCGGACCAGGTCTGCGGCTTGGCAAAGCCCTTCTTGGTGATGACGGTGAAGGAGTGCACCAGGATCGGCGTCGAGAAGTCGATGACGAGCGAACGCTCGGGCGTCGGGTTCACGGCGAAGGCGAGGTCGACCTTGTCGGCTTGCAAATCGAGGATCTGGTTGCCCCAGGTCGATTCCAGCATCTCGACCTTGGCGCCCAGCTTGCCAGCGATGTCGTTCGCCATGTCGATGCAGGCGCCCGACCATTGATTGGTGGCGAGGTCCTTGTGGAAATAGGGATCCTGGCCGGCGATCACAGCGATGCGGAGCACGCCGCTCTTCTTGATGCGATCGAGCGTGGAGGTCGGCGCGGTATCGGCCTTGACTGGCGCGGTCGCGGCCATTGCGGCGCCCGCCAGTGCCACGGTGGTGAGTGCGTCCCTGCGGTTCATCGTCAGTACTCCCTGGGGAATGGGGGATCCATCGGCTCCGGCTGGTGGACTATTTCTGTATTCAGATCATAATGCAATATGGTATTGCGGCTTTGCCGGGGATTTGAGCGGTGAGGCAGGTTAGAGCCTAATCCTTTGGCAAGGCGAGAGAAAATTCCGTGAAGCCGGGCCGGATAGTGGACCGGCCGGCGGGTGCTTGGAATGAAGAGGAGAAAGTCCGTGCGTGCTGTTTTCGTCGATGCCAACGACACCCTGGCCGCGGTCACCGAGAGGCTGCTGGGTGCCGCGAAGCTGCCGGTCAGCATCGTCAGCAACCCCTCCATCGCGCCCGACGATCTCCCCGGCCTGCTCGGCGACGCCGAGATCATGATCGTCGACCACACGGCGGTGCCATCAGCGATCGCCGAGAAATGCAAGGCGCTGAAGCACGTGGTCTTCCTGGGCACCGGCGCGCGCAGCTACATGAATCCGGAAGAGCTTAGCGAGCGCGGCATCGCCGTCCACACCATCAAGGGCTACGGCGATACGGCGGTGGCCGAGTGCGCGATCGCGCTGATGTGGGCGTCGGCCAAAAGCTTTGGCGAGATGGACCGCGGCATGCGCGAGGGCAACTGGTTGCGGCGTGATGCAGTCCAGCTCACCGGCAAGACGCTCGGCCTGATCGGCTTCGGCGGTATCGCCGCGGAAGCCGCGCGCATGGCGGCCGGCTGCGGCATGAAGGTGATCGCCTGGAACAGGACGCCGAAGACGCATCCGGGCGTTGAGTTCGTCTCGCTGGAGAGACTGCTGGCAGAGAGCCACGTCGTCTCGCTGCATCTCCTGCTCAACGACGAGACCAAGGGTTTTCTGTCGCGCGAACGCATCGCGCAGATGCGCAAGGGCAGTATCCTGATCAACACCGCGCGCGGCGCCATCGTCGACGAGGACGCGATGCTGGACGCGCTCCGCTCCGGCCACATCGCCCATGCCGGCCTCGACGTTTTCACTATCGAGCCGCTGCCATCAGGCCATCCCCTGACAAAACTGCCCAACGTGACGCTGTCGGCGCATTCGGCGTTCCGCACGCCCGAGGCGAGCGACAATCTCATTGGCGCTGCGCTCGATCATTGCCGCCGCATCATCGCCACCGGCAAGTAAAGGACATCCATGTCGGATATCACCCGCATCGACCAGAACACCCGCCGCAGCCGCGCCTCCGTTTACGGCGACCTTGTTTTCCTCGCAGGCCAGGTGGCTGACACCAAGACCGCTGACATCACCCTGCAGACCCGCGAAGCATTGGCAAAAGTCGACGACATGCTGGCGCGTGCCGGCACCGACAAGTCGCGGCTGCTCAGCGTCCAGCTCTGGCTCAAGACCATGGACGATTTTGATGCGATGAACGCGGTCTATGATGCCTGGGTCGTGCCAGGCAACACGCCGTGCCGTGCTTGCGGCAAGGTCGAGCTCGCCGACCCTGCTTATCGCATCGAGGTGATCGCAATCGCGGCGCGGCGCTGACATGCGCACCGATGGCCTCTGCACTGTCAGCATCGGCCTTGCACCTGATGTCCGCCTGTCCTACGCCACCCCGGAACAAAAGCGCATTCGCTAAAGCCTGCAGGGAGCTGTCATGACCATCAGAAACACCCGCACCGGGGGCCAGATCCTGATCGACCAGCTGGTCGCGCAGGGCGTCGAGCGCGTCACCTGTGTGCCGGGCGAGAGCTATCTGGCGGCGCTCGATGCGCTGCATGACAGCCCAATCGACGTCGTGATCTGCCGTGCCGAAGGCGGCGCCGCGATGATGGCGGAAGCTTATGGCAAGCTCACCGGACGCCCGGGCGTCTGCTTCGTCACCCGCGGTCCCGGCGCCACCAATGCCAGCCACGGTGTCCACATCGCGATGCAGGACTCCACGCCGATGATCCTGTTCGTCGGCCAGGTCGATACCGGCATGCGCGAACGCGAGGCGTTCCAGGAGCTCGACTACAAGGCGGTGTTCGGCTCGATGGCGAAATGGGCCGTCGAGATCGATCGTCCCGACCGCATCCCCGAGCTGGTCGCGCGCGCCTTCCGCGTCGCCATGCAGGGCCGCCCCGGTCCGGTGGTCATCGCACTGCCGGAGAACATGCTGACCGAGACCGCCGCCGTTGCGGATGCCATGCGCATCGAGCCGGCGGTGAGCTGGCCGGCGCCTGCTGATCTCGAGCGCGTCGGTGCGCTGCTTGCGAGCGCCAGGGCGCCGCTGGTCATCCTCGGCGGCTCGCGCTGGACCGATGAGGCCACCAAGAGCATCGCGCGCTTTGCCGAACGCTTCGACCTGCCGGTCGCGACCTCGTTCCGTCGCGCCTCGCTGATCGACGCCGACCATTCGCATTATGCCGGCGACCTCGGCATCGGGCCAAGCCCGAGCCTGAAGGCGCGCATCGACAACGCCGATGTCATTCTGCTGATCGGCGGCCGCATGTCGGAGATGCCGTCCTCGTCCTACACGCTGCTCGACATTCCCTCGCCGAAGCAGAAGCTGATCCATATACATCCGGGCGCCGAAGAGCTCGGCCGCATCTATCAGCCGGAGCTTGCGATCCAGGCGACGCCGGCTGCGTTCGCGGCTGCTGTGGAGACCCTGAAGCCCGTTGGTGCCGTTGCCTGGAAGGGCGAAGCCGCCAAGGCGCATGCCGATTACCTCGCCTGGACCGACAAGGCGCGCGAGCTGCCGGGCACGTTCCAGTACGGCCAGGTCATGACCTGGCTGCGTGATCGCCTGCCCAAGGACGCGATCGTCTGCAACGGCGCCGGCAATTATGCCGGCTGGATCCATCGCCATCACCGCTTCCACAGCTTTGCCTCGCAGCTCGCGCCGACCTCGGGCTCGATGGGCTACGGCGTGCCGGCCGGCGTGCTGGCCAAGCGGCAATATCCCGACCGTGTCGTCGTCGCGTTTGCTGGTGACGGCTGCTTCCTGATGAACGGCCAGGAGTTCGCGACCGCCGTGCAGTATGACGCGCCGCTCGTCGTGATCGTCGTCGATAACTCGCAATACGGCACCATCCGCATGCATCAAGAGCGCGACTATCCCGGCCGCGTGGTCGGCACTCAGCTGAAAAACCCCGACTTCGCAATGTACGCAAAGGCGTTCGGCGGCCATGGCGAGCGCGTCGAGCGCACTGAGGAGTTCGCGCCGGCATTCGAGCGGGCGCTCGCCTCGGGCAAGCCGTCAATCCTCCATTGCATCATCGATCCCCGCGCGATCTCGGTCGGCAAGGATTTCACCCCAGCGGTGAAGGCGTAAGCGATGTCGCAGGGCCGCCACGTCGCCATCATCGGAGCCGGTGCGGTCGGCGTGATCAGCGCCATCGAGGCGCTGCGCGAGGGGCATCGCGTCACGCTGATCGACGCGGGCGAGCCCGGTGGCGAGCAGGCGGCGAGCTACGGCAATGCCGGCTGGCTCTCGTCGCATTCGGTGATCCCGCCGGCCGAGCCCGGCGTCTGGAAGAAGGTGCCGGGTTATCTGATGGATCCGCTCGGCCCGCTCGCGATCCGCTGGTCGTATTTGCCGAAGGCACTGCCCTGGCTGATCAAGTACCTGCTCTCCGGCTGGACCGAGGCGCGGGTCGAGAAGACGGCGTTCGCGCTGCGCGATCTGTTGAAGGACGCGCCGCTCTTGCACCGGAAGCTCGCGGAAGAGGCCGGCGTGCCCGAGCTGGTCGAGCGCAACGGCGTGATGCATGTATTTCCCTCGCGCGGCAATTTCGACAACGATCTCGGCTGGCGGCTGCGCAAGAAGGTCGGCGTCGAATGGATGGAGCTGAACGCCGACGAGATGCGTCAGCGCGAGCCGGATCTGCATCCGCGCTACACCTTTGGCGTGGTGGTGGAAGAGGCCGGTCGCTGCCGCGATCCCGGCGCCTATGTCGCAGCGCTTGCGCAGCACGCACTGGCGAGCGGTGCCAGGCTGGTTCATGCCAAGGCGACCGGTCTCAAGCTTTCCGGCAACAAGCTTGTCGCGGTCGTCACTGAAACCGGGGAAATCGCTTGCGATGCCGCCGTCGTTGCGGCCGGCGCGCATTCGAAACGGCTGACCGCATCGGTGGGCGATTCCCTTCCGCTCGAAACCGAGCGTGGCTATCACGTCATGATCGAGAACCCGGAGTCAGGTCCGCGCAGTTCGATGATGGCCTCCGACGCCAAGATGGTGGCGAACTGGACCAATAAGGGCTTGCGCGCCGCCGGCACGGTCGAGATCGCGGGCCTTGAGGCCGCGCCGAACTGGCAGCGCGCCGAGATTTTGCGCGACCATCTCCTCAGCATGTTTCCAAAACTGCCGCGGGACATTCCGGCCTCGCGCGTCAAGATGTGGTTCGGCCATCGCCCTAGCATGCCGGACGGACGTCCTTGCATTGGCTACTCACGCGCCTCGCACGACATCGTCTATGCCTTCGGCCATGGTCATGTCGGCCTGGTCGGCTCGGCTCGCACCGGCCGTCTCGTCGCTCAGCTTCTGAGCGGCAAGCCGCCCGAAATTCCGCTTGCGCCGTTTTCGCCCAATCGCTTCCTCTGAGATCGTACCATGACCATTTCAGCCAACTCGTCCTCGCGCATCGCCCGTGGCGGCAAGGCCATCTATGGCGCGCCGCTCGGTATTTTGATGCTGGAAGCACGCTTTCCGCGCATCCCCGGCGACATGGGCAACGGCACGACCTGGCCATTCCCCGTGCTCTATCGCGTGGTGAGCGGGGCGTCGCCCGAGAAGGTGGTGCTGAAGGGCGCGGCGGGGCTGCTGCCCGACTTCATCGATGCGGCGAAGGACCTGGTGCGGCTCGGGGCCGAAGCGATCACCACCAATTGCGGCTTCCTCTCGCTGTTCCAGAAGGAGATCGCGGCGGCGGTCGGCGTGCCCGTCGCGACCTCGTCGCTGATGCAGGTGCCGTGGGTGCAGGCGACCCTGCCGCCCGGCAGGCGCGTCGGCCTCGTCACGGTATCAGGGTCGACCCTGACGCCGGCTCATCTCGAAGGTGCCGGCGTGCCGCTCGATACGCCGCTGGTCGGCACCGAGCACGGCAAGGAATTCTTCCGTGTCCTGATCAAGGCTGAGAAGGACGACATGGATGTGGCCCAGGCCGAACGTGACGTGGTCGAGGCGGGCAAGGAGCTTGTTGCTAAGAACCCCGACGTCGGCGCCATCGTGCTCGAATGCACCAACATGCCGCCTTACGCGGCGGCGTTGCAGGCCGAAGTCGGGTTGCCGATCTACGACATCTATTCCATGATCACCTGGTTTCATGCTGGACTGCGCCCGCGCGCCTTCAGCTGATTCCACGGCTCGCACAACCTCCGCTGTTGTTTGCATTGCAATCGCGCTGGCAGCCCCGGTATATTGGGCTGTGTTCGGGCATGAATGCAGCTGATGATGAGCAACGTGGAACTGGCCTCTGACAGTATCGTCGATCGCGTCTATGAACAGCTCAAGGCGATGGCCGTGAGCTATGAGTTCAAGCCAGGCGAACGGCTCAACGAGGGCGAACTGGCCAAACGCCTGGGCGTCAGCCGCACGCCGCTGCGCGAAGCGCTCAACCGTCTCAACACCGAAGGTTTTCTGCGCTTTACCCCGGGCAAGGGCTTCTTCTGCCGCGAGCTCGACGCCCACGAGATCTTCGACCTCTATGAGCTGCGCAAGTCGATTGAGGTCGCTTCCGTCCGCCTCGCCATCAAGCGCGCCAAGGATGAGGATATCGACGCGCTGCTGAAATTCCTCGAAGCCACCGGCCCCGATCCTGGCGACCGCACGTCGGTGGAGCTCGTCGAGCTGGACGAGACCTTCCACGAGCGGCTGATGGCGATGTCGAACAATGCCGAGATGCTGCGCGTGCTGCGTAATGTCAACGCGCGTATCCGCTTCGTGCGCTGGATCGACATGGACAGCATCAACCGTTCCAACACCCAGGCCGAACACCGCGCGGTGATCGAGGGCCTGAAGGCGCGCGATGAGGCGGTTTGCGTCTCGGTGCTGGAGAAGCACATCGACCGCCGTCTCGATCGCATCACCTCCGCGATCAAGGAAGGCTACGCGCAGATCTATATGCCGGCGGCGGCGAGATTGGCGACGAATTGAGTTCTCTTCCCTTCTCCCCTCATGTCCGCCGAAGCCTTGGCGAAGGCGGATGCGGGAGAAGGTGGCGCGAAGCGCCCGATTGAGACGGCGCTTGCTAATCGCAGCCACTATTCCAAGCACCCGCTATGCCAGGTGATAGTCGCTCTGTAGGAGCGGGGGTGTAAGCACCAAGTTATCAAAATACTCGTTCATGCTTGGTGCGAACTGGAGGGATTTGAGGCCCACAAAAGTCGTATCGAAACGGAAACTCTGCATCCCCTGACCGCCATCAAGAGAAAACGTTTGTGTGACCGTGCTGTTGTCGGCTTTGACACCGGTGAAGGTTGCGATTTGCCCAGCTGCTGCGAAGAGAGTATCCAGGTCGATTGATTGCGCTGAGAACAATCCACCGTTCTGACCTTGAATAAGCAGAGTATCTGCCGTCGGAACGCTCCCGCCCGCTGGTACAGTGAGGGTGTGCGTCTCGTGGAAAAAATAGTTGAAATTGTCGGCAAAAGTTTTGTCGAGAGACGTCACGGCAAAGTCTGTCCGATTAACGTTGGTGATACTGAATCCGCTCGCAGTGATCGGACCGTAGTAAGTCAGGGTGCCCCATTGCTTGTGAACGTGTTGACCACGTTGAGAGCGCCAGAGCTCCATAGATTGTCATCGTTAAGAGTGATTGATACCGGCGCGCCGACCGTGATCCTGACGGTATTGTAGGTGTTGTTGGTTTCGTTGCTCTCGCTGACCTGGTTGTTGTAGTCGGCGATGCCGCCGAGATAGTAGGTGCCAGGCGCGAGGTTGCCCGGGAGCGTGACCGACAGGGTTTGATGGTCGTAATAGCCGGTCAGACCGACGCTGGTCAGTGCGCCGGAGCTGACCGTCGTCAGCAGCGTGTCGGAGGTGGTGATGTTTGCGTCGCTCGACAGGTAAATGCCTGCGGTCGAGGCCCCCGACGGACCGGCTCCTATATCCATC
>NZ_JAKLUA010000041.1:0-4792 GCF_022012435.1 Bradyrhizobium zhengyangense | reverse complement strand
GATAGTAGGTGCCGGGCGTGAGGTTGCCCGAAAGCATGACCGACAGGGTTTGATGGTCGTAATAGCCGGTCTGGCCGACGCTGGTCAGTGCGCCGGAGCTGACCGTCGTCAGCAACGTGTCGGAGGTGGTGATCGTCGCGTCGCTCGACAGGTAAATCCCTGCGGTCGAGGCCCCCGATGGGCCTTTGCCGATATCCATCGCATAAGCATCGACCGTCATGCTGCTTCCGGCTGCAGCTGTGGTAGGAGCGACTGCTACATATTCGGAAAGATCGGGTTGCGCCGATGCTGTCAACGTCTTGAATGTGTCAAGATCAACATTTGCGTTCGTGAATATTCCGGCGTCGTTCAAAGCTGAACTGATCTGAGAACCAAGGTTAAAGAGGTTGTAAGTGGTGCCGCTTGGACCGCGATATTGCCAACCTGTCGCGTCCGAAAAGGCGGACCCAGTTGTAGGATCCGACGTGAGAAAAGTATTGCCGCTTGGTTGATAGTTCGACGGATGAGCGAGATCGTCGTTCACATTGGCGGCCCAAAAGAGTGCGGAATATCCTGCCTGAGTAAGCGCGCTCTGAATTGATGGCGCCGCTGAGTATGGGCTATAGATTCCAGGAAGATATCCTGCGGCCGATATTTCCGCTGACCAAGCGACGAAGTACTGGGCTTCATCGCTACTTATACTCCCGCCATTCTCCCAATCCAGATACACAACTGTATTGGAATTTCCTTGGAATCCTTGG
Organism: Bradyrhizobium zhengyangense; assembly: GCF_022012435.1. Lineage (GTDB taxonomy): Bacteria > Pseudomonadota > Alphaproteobacteria > Rhizobiales > Xanthobacteraceae > Bradyrhizobium > Bradyrhizobium zhengyangense. The sequence continues at coordinate 4,052 of NZ_JAKLUA010000041.1, read as the reverse complement.
CCTGTGAGAAGCTTTGCAGCCTCATCGCCGTCAATTGTGCCCATTGCTTGAGTGGGCACGTCATACAGACTGAGACCATTGTTGGTCACGTAGGTCGGGTCTTGCTGCCCAACGAAGATGGGCGCGATCTTCCATCCTTGCGCCACCAAGGCGTCGTGCGTGCCCATCCAACTAAAGTCATTCGTGTTGCTGACGTTCGATCCGTGCTGAGTCTGACCTTCGGCAATAATTCCTGGAAGGTCGGTGCTATCGATTTTCTTGCCGAGATAGTATCCAACTTCGCGCAAGTTGGTGTTGGCGAACAGCCAGGCCATGGCCTCCTGACCGGGATAGTGCGACCAATCGAAGCCTGCGACGACTTGATTGCTACCAGTAATGATGCCGTTATCCGTAACGCTGATGCTATCGTTGCCCGTGAGGCTTGTAGGGTTCGAGCCGCCTGCACTGATTGCAAAATAGTATGTGCCAGACGAAGTCGGCGTGTAGCTGAAGCTCGCCGCATGATTGGCACCCCCGTCGACAACAGACGTGACGAGATTATTTCCGGTCGTGTCGCGCAAATCGATGGCGACGTCATTCAAGCTGCCAGACGTGCCTTGTGCCGAGAAGCTGTAGCGGTGTCCATCTGTCAGATTGACCTTGTACCAGTCGTGGTCGAAGGACGTGTTTGCGCTTCCGCTCATCGGCGCCGCATCAATGGCGCCTGTCGTTGTCCCGCCAACTGTCAGGACGCCGATCGTCGCGGTGGTGTCGAGAAGCGTGTCGGTGGATGGCGCGCCATTGTCGGTGACGCTGATGCTGTCGTTGCCTGTGAGGCTTGCCGGGTTCGAGCCACCCGCGCTGATCGCAAGATAGTATGTGCCAGACGAAGTTGGCGTGTAGCTGACGCTCGCCGCATGATTGGCGCCTCCGTCGACAACAGACGTAACAAGATTATTTCCGGTCGTGTCGCGCAAGTCGATGGCGACGTCGTTCAAGGTGCCGGACGTTCCTTGGGCCGAAAAGCTGTAGCTATGCCCCGCCGTCAAAGTGACTTTATACCAGTCGTGGTCAAACGAGGTATTGGCGCTTCCGCTCATGGGCACCGCATCAATGGCGCCTGTCGTTGTCCCGCCAACTGTCAGAACGCCGATCGTCGCGATGGTGTCGAGAAGCGTGTCGGTCGATGGCGTGCCATTGTCGGTGACGCTGATGCTGTCGTTGCCTGTGAGGCTTGCCGGGTTCGATCCACCTGCACTGATCGCGAAATAGTATGTGCCAGACAAGCTCGGCGTGTAGTTGAATCTAGCGGTACCGTTCACACCACCATCGATCACAGAGGTGACTAAATTACTGCCGCCTGTGTCGCGCAAATCGATGGCGACGTCGTTCAAGGTGCCGGACGTTCCTTGGGCCGAGAAACTGTAGCTGTGCCCAGCGGTCAATGTAACTTTGTACCAGTCGTGATCGAACGAGGTGTTTGCGCTTCCGCTCATTGGCACGGCATCAATGGTGCCAGTCGTTGCTCCGCCGACTGTCAGAACGCCGATCGTCGCGGTGGTGTCGAGAAGCGTGTCAGACATTGGAAATATCCTAAAACATTGGTCAACCAATCAATCTGGCGCAAAATTGGATATTTCAAACTAGGCATTCGCTGCACGCGCAGCAGCAATAGCCTCAGCCTCGAACTCAAAATCGAGGCATGAAGCACTTTCCATTTCAATACAACTAAGCAGAGAGGAACCGTATCCTTCAACCCAGATGGAATCAAGGGGAGGCAGCTGGTCAAGTCTGGCCTAGTTTGCCGTTATAAAAATGCCCTCCCACAAGGGGAGAGGACGCAGTCATGCCCATCGCGTTTCTGGGCCAGCAAAAGCCAGCTATACAATCCTTCAATACCTGCTCGTGCCAGATGGTCAGAGCCCTCGCGCGCGAACGTCGCTAGCGTGCTGCTCGAATTTCACGGAGACGTCTGGTGCATAGCCCTAAGCCCAATTCGAAGCCCAATCCCGACATCGACTGGCCGAGCGAACTCTATCGCATCCTCAAAGCCGCCGACGTCAAGCAGATGTCCTACGTGCCCGACGCTGGCCACAGCCAGCTGATCCGGCTGTTCTCCGCCGACGCCGACGTCAACACCAACGTGCTGACGACCGAGGAAGAGGGTATAGCCATTGCCGCGGGCGCCTGGCTCGGCGGTCAGCGCAGCGTGCTGCTGATGCAGTCGAGCGGGGTCGGCAATTGCATCAACATGCTGTCGCTGTCTGCGATCGGCCGCTTTCCGCTGCTGATGCTGGTGACGATGCGCGGCGAGTGGGCCGAGTTCAATCCCTGGCAGGTGCCGATGAGCCGGGCCACGCAGCCGTCGCTGGAAGCGATCGGGCTGAAGGTGATGCGGGCGGAGACGGCGGACGATCTGGTCGAGACTGTCGAATCCGCGGCAGCGCTCGCGTATGAGTCCGATCAGCAGATCGCGGTGCTGATCGGGCAGCGCCTGATCGGCATGAAGAAGTGGTGAGTGCAATGACCGTTGAGTCCCAACTCGATCGCCGCGCCGCCGTCGCGGCCCTGCTGAAAGATCGCGGCGATTTGCTGGTCGTCTCCGGCTTGGGCTCGCCAACCTACGATCTGCATGCAACTGGCGACCGCGACGACAATTTTTATCTCTGGGGCGCCATGGGCGGTGCTGCGCTGATCGGTCTTGGTCTTGCGCAGGCGCAGCGAGGCAAGCGCGTGCTCGCGCTCACCGGTGACGGCGAGCAGCTGATGGGCCTCGGCGGCATCGCCACCATCGGCGTCGCGCAGCCGCGCAATCTCGACATCGTCGTGATCGACAACCAGCATTTTGGCGAGACCGGGATGCAGGCGAGCCATACCGGCCGCGGTGTCGATCTCACTGCCTTCGCCACGGCCTGCGGCTTTGCGGCCACCGCGACGGTGCGGACGCTCGAGGAGGTGCAGCGCCTCGCGGGACAAATCGCCGAGCCGGCCGCCGGCCCGCGGCTGTTTGTCATCAAGGTCAGGGCCGAAAATCCGCCGCGCTCGCTGCCCTCGCGCGATGCCGTCTTTATCAAGAACCGGTTCCGTGCTCATCTCGGCTTCGCGGCGGCTTGAACCGGAGTCCACTTCGGGATAGCTCGCTGCGTTAAGCAGCTATCCTGGAGTGAGACCCATGAAACTATCCGGCAAGGTCGCCGTCATCACCGGCGCAGCGCGCGGCATCGGCAAGGCCTGCGCAAAGCGGTTTCTCGACGACGGCGTCAAGGTGGTCATCTCGGACGTCGATACGGACGCGCTCGAGAAGACGGTCAACGAGCTGGGCAAGCCCAAGGATCTCTACGCCGTGCCGTGTCACGTCGCGCGGCGCGCTGACGTGGATCGTGCCGTCGCGACTGCGGTCCGCGAATTCGGCCGGCTCGACATCATGGTCAACAATGCCGGCGTCGCGCGCAACCGGGACATCCTCGAAATTACCGAAGCGGAATTCGACGAGATCATCGGCATCAATCTGAAGGGCGCGTTCTTCGGCGTGCAGGCCGCGGCGAAGCAGATGATCGCGCAGGGCGGCGGCGGGGTCATCATCAACATGTCCTCGGTGAATGCGCTGCTGGCGATCCCGGCGCTTGCGACCTACGCGATGTCCAAGGGCGGCATGAAGCAGCTGACGTCGGTCGCGGCCGTCGCGCTCGCCCCGCACAACATCCGCGTCGTCGCAGTCGGCCCCGGCACGATTTTGACCGACATGGTGGCGTCGTCGATCTACACCTCGGAGGATGCGCGCAAGACGGTGATGTCGCGTACGCCCGCGGGGCGCGGTGGCGAGCCGAGCGAGGTCGCCTCCGTCGTCGCGTTCCTCGCCAGCGACGATGCGTCCTACATCACCGGACAGACCATCTATCCGGATGGTGGCCGGTTGATCCTGAACTATACGGTGCCGGTGAAGGACAAGTAGGAGCGGAGGAGGTCGTCACACACTCGCTGTCATCGCCCGCGAAGTGTTTAGCCCGGACAGATCACTGACGGGTGTTCGGAGACATAGCTGACACATCAACATTGGCTGGATTGGTCCGATT
>NZ_JAKLUA010000040.1 GCF_022012435.1 Bradyrhizobium zhengyangense | reverse complement strand
CCTTCACGCAACGCCATCGTAGAACTCGCCGTGCTCGCGCGCATGCGTCAATCAGGCGGCCTTCGTCGTATGCGTACGCTCCTCAAGCGGTGGAATTGGTGAAAGCTCCTGTCGCGGCTTAGCCCCGGCGGATACCGACAGGCTTGGCACCACGATCGATGATTTCGGCGCGAAAGCCGTCGCCGTCGTACCCTTTGTCACCAATGAGGGCAGACATCGGTGGCGCGAGTTCCAAAAGGGCCGGCGCTGCGGCTATATCTGCATCCTGGCCTGGAGTGAGATGAAATGCGCAAGGTCTGCAGTCAGGGTCGCTCAGCGCATGGATTTTCGTGGTCCGCCCACCGCGCGAGTGGCCGATCGCTTGTTCATGCTCCCCCCCTTTTCCGCCGCTCGCCGAGCGATGCGCTTGATCGAGGTGGAGTCGATGGATAAAGTCACGCCGTCCTTGCCACAGCGGGCGAGCGCTTCAAAGATCGCCTGCCAATGTCCACGCTTGGCCGAGCGATTGAACCGATTGTAGATCGTTGTGTAAGGACCGTAGTCGGGCGGACAATCGCGCCAGCGTGCGCCGCACTGAAGCATGTGAATGATACCGCTGATGATGCGCCGATCGTCATCGCGCGCCGGGCCGGTCTGGTTCATCGGCAGATGCGGCTCTATCTGAGCCCACTGCTTGTCGTTAAGCCAAAACAGCCCTTTGCGCATCGAAGTCCCCCGTGCCGAATCAACTCGGTGCGAGGGAATCAGAACCGGCTAATTAGGTACAGACCCTAAATCCAAAGATCAAATCGCTCAAGCGGCGCGCTGCACGGGGGTCCGTCAGTGGCGAACAAAACACGCTTGCTTAGATCCATAATGATGGCGGAAAGGGTACTATTCGGATACTGCGTATCCTGGTTCGGGTGACAGCAAATGGATGCCGGGTAAGAGAAATGGTCTTTGAGGCCCAACAAAATATGATCCACATCCACCTGCCCGAGCCTTGAGCGCAGATGTCGACCAAAGCGACGGGACCGAAACGGACTGTCGGGCACAAAGCGCTCCCATTCTGAAGGTATTCGTGTTCCCGGCTCAAAATGATTTGCGTGTGAAATTACCCCATCCTCAGGATAAATGTACCGTTTGTCATTGGGGGAGCTCTCAATGTTGATAATCTCGCCATCAGCATGGCCAATCAGGTAGTTCATAGAGATGTTTCGATCAGCGCGGATAATCGCGCTTATCGCGCGGTCGAATGTCGGCGCCTGAAGGATGGACCGGCACCTCAGCTTAAACGGGGCGGTCATGAGTGCCGAGCCATCAATAGGCGAAACCAAGCTGTTGCAGACTAGCCCGATCCCAGCTTCATTCAGTCCCGCTATGGGGCCGGCGCAGCCTGCTTCGAAGATGCCCAGCCATTGCGGGTTAGCGGGCGTCACTACTTTGCCTACAAAAAGGGTGCCCCGAACTGCCGCTTGCCCATCGATCGTTTGCGCCAGCATTGTTGTATTTTGCGCGGTTACCTCGGGCATTAATCCGGCAGACGTGCAGCCATCCAAAATCCCATACGATAGATCGGCGGCTCGACGTGCCATCAGGCGTAGCCAAATCTCATGCCGGACGTTAAGCATCACAACCGTATAGAGGGGCATAAAGGCAGCGTCGGCAATTCCCCTCAGCTCTTCAACGTAGTCGGGTCGTAGATCTTCAAGGAAGCGCAACCAACCAGTTGCTTCAGCTTGAATTTGCGCAAGATTAGTTCCGTTAGCGCAAAAGCGTTTTAAATAAAAGTCAGCATTGGCCGCGATTTCCGATCGCATCAGCTCTCCTTGCTGCTGTCCCCTTTCGCGGGGTATCGCAGTAAAGACGGTAAGCTTAAGACTCATTGAAAGATCTCCTTGCATTGGTATGTCCGCTTCTACGCGGTGGGCGGAGCGACGCGATAACTCGGATCGAAGTCGTGAGCCTTGTACGGTGACCCGGATGGTGTATAGAGATCCGATGGAGAGGCTGCTGGTAGCTGAAGTGCTTGGCACGCTCATTAACTCACAAGCGTATGGCATCTAGTCTAGAGAGCGGCAATCGGTGGGGCGTTAGCTCAAGACCTTCGTCGCCGGTATTGTTCCGGCCCGCAGCCCGCAAATGCAACGACGTTAGACGATCAGTTCAGGTCCGGCGTTACGTCTAACAATTGCTTAAGTTCATAGCCTGTCATCCAGAACAGCCAATCGTTAGCGACGATATTCTCTTGCACCAGGTGAATGTCTGCTCCGCCTGGTTCATTGTGAACCGGATCATAGACGTTCTTATCCAACGACCACCGCCCAGCTAGGCCACAGAGAAAGTCGGGAGCCCACATCGCAAGACTGACGCCACGCATAGTCCCCGTCATGATCTTGAGCAGGCCCGAGCCCCTGAAGTCGGGGCGGATCCAGATATCCCCGTGGTACACCACTTTACCTGTAATGCTGCGCGCCATCTGAGCAGTACAAACGCAGCGATCTTCAGGATGTGCATCTATCGTCGGATTCGCATAGAAGAACTTCAGCGTTTCGAGGTGTGCTGCAAGGGTGGTTTGCGACAGGTCATAGAAGCGCGCGGCCTCGACGAGCGCCACTTTGTTTTCCTTATCAAAACCCACAAGCCAATACCCTTCGCCCGTTCGAATCGGTGAGCGGTCTGGCCGAAAGATGGGATAAGTATTGGGTTTGTCTGCTAGCGAGGCTGTGATCGCGATGTACTCGTTGAAATCACACCCAATGGAAAGCCTGATGCCCATTTTCGCGGCCGCGTCATCGTAAACCTGGAGAAAGCGCAGCAAGGGATTCAAGGTGTATGTCATATTTGTTAGTCCTCTGTGTGAGGCTGGTTGTATCCTTTTATCGATCCTCACTGCTCGGCCGCAAGAGATTCCTGCCTATCTACTCTTGTAGGGTGAGTGATCTAGGCCGACCGCTCGTAGCTAGGAAACGTTCTCTTCCTGGATTGCCTAAGGAAAACCATGCTGTGAAAGCGACGGCCGTGCGGACGGCATGTCCTATCGTTAGGAGCAATAGGATTGAGGCGACGCCGATCCTATGCCAGGATCATGCGTAAACTCGGCGTGAGCCGCAACGAGCTGTTCGCACAGATCGACAAGCCGGCGCTCAACGCCCTGCCGCCGATGCCATATCAGTATGCCGAGTGGAAGAAGTGCCGAGTCGCGCCCGACTATCACGTCGAGATCGCCGGTCACTACTACTCGGTGCCCTCGCGTCTGATCCGCGAAGAGCTCGAGGCGCGCGTCACCGACAGGACGGTCGAGATCCTGCACAAGGGCAGCCGGGTTGCCAGCCACGCCCGCTCTGACGTACCCCAATGCCACACCACGATCCCGGAGCACATGCCGAGCGCGCACCGGCGTTATGCCGAATGGACCCCGGCGCGGATCAAGCGAGAAGCCGCCAAGATCGGCCCTGCCACGATCGCTCTCGTCGAAGCAATCATGAAAGCCAAACCACACCCCGAGCAGGGCTTCCGGGCTTGTCTCGGCATTTTGCGGCTCGCGCGCAGCTACGGCTCGGCCCGCATCGAGGCCGCCTGCCAGCGTGGCAACGACATCGGCGCGACCACCTACGGCTCGATCAAGTCGATCCTGCAGCACGGGCTCGATCGCGCCTACGCCAACGAGAGACCGCCAGACGGCCCACCGATCCGACACGGCAATATCCGCGGCACCGATTACTACCAGTGAAGAAAGGAGAGACGATGTTGACACATCCCACCCACGACCGCCTCGTCGCGCTCGGGCTTACCGGCATGGCGAAGGCCCTCGACGAACAGCAGCGACAACCCGACATTGCCGCGCTGGCCTTCGAGGAGCGCCTCGCACTGCTCGTCGACCGTGAAGCGACCGAGCGCGAGAACAAGCGGCTGGTTGCTCGGTTGCGGTTCGCAAGTCTCCGGCAGAACGCCGTCGTCGAGGATATCGACATGAAGGCGCCGCGCGGGCTCGACAAGCCGCTGTTCCAAAAGCTCGTCGCTGGCGAGTGGATCGACCGGCATCAGAACCTGCTCATCATCGACCCGACCGGCGTCGGCAAGAGCTGGATTGCTTGCGCCTTGGGCCACAAGGCCTGCCGGGACAACCGCTCCGTGCTTTATCAACGGCTGCCGCGGCTGTTCGAGGCGCTCACTCTCGCGCGGGGCGACGGCCGCCACGCTCGCCTGCTCAGGACCCTGGCGCGCGTCGAGCTTCTGGTCCTCGACGACTGGGGACTTGCCCCGATGACTGCCGAGCAGCAACGCGACCTGTTGGAGATGATGGAGGATCGCCATGGCCGCGGCTCGACCTTGGTGACAAGCCAGCTCCCGGTCGAGCATTGGCACGAGCTCATCGGCAACCCAACCATTGCCGACGCTATCCTCGATCGCCTCGTACACAACGCCCACAGGCTCAATCTCAAGGGCGAGAGCCTGCGCAAAGCCGCCGCCAAGCGTCAGACGCTTGACGACGAGCCCGCCAACTGACCTGATGACGACGTCGTCGCGAGACCCCGCCTCGGCAGGCGGCCGGGATCATCGGAATCCACGGCCGGCTTCAATCGGTACAGGCGGCCGGCTTCGCCCGGAATCCGCGGCCGACTTCGTCGGAATACGCACCCAGCAGGTGCACGACTGGCGACGCCGGGCACGTTTGGGCCAGTTGGTGCTGCCGACTTCGGAGACGCTGTCGTTCGTGCCGGTGGTATCGGAATCGGCGCTACCGGCGGCCGCAGAGCCGACCAGGTCGCCGGAAGCAGCCATTGTGACGGTTGAGCTCCAGGGAGCACGCGTGGAGGTGCGGGGGGCGCCTGGCCTTGCTGTGTTGAGCGACGTGTTCTTAGCGCTTCGACGGACACGTTCATGCTGACGCCGCCCGCGAGCCTCATGCTTTACGTGGCGACGCAACCTGTAGACTTCAGAAAAGGTGCGGAGGGCTTGGCGCTGTTGGCGAAGGAGACGCTGGGCCATGACCCGATGAAGGGTGTGCCGGTGGTGTTCCGTGCGATGCGCTCTAACCGGGTGAAGATCGTCGTCTGGGATGGCAGCGGCCTTGTGATGTACTGGAAGCGGCTCGATGGCAGCGGCTTCAAATGGCCTCACATTGTGGCCGGCGTGATGCGGATGAATGCCGCCCAGCTGTCGGTGCTTCTGGCTGGCATGGATTGGACGCGCATGCATGCGCCTCGCGACGCACCGCCGAAAGCACTTGCGTAAAGATACAAATCTTCGCTGCATCGGGGCGCGAAGCATGGCAGACTCGGGGCAATGAGTGATTTGCCTGATGAACTGCCGAGCGATCCGGCCGAGTTGCGGGTCTTTGCCGCGGCTCTGCTGGATCGCTGCGCCAGGCTCGAGCGGTTGCTCAAGCTTGCAAAAGATGCGCAGTTCGGTCGGTCCTCGGAAAAGCTGGACGCTGATCAGCTGCAGTTTGTTCTGGAGGATATCGATCAGGCCGTCGCCGCCCTCGAAGCAGCCGAAGATCGCCCCAATCCCAGAGTTTGCGAGAAGAGAGCTGCCGCGCGCAGAGCCAACAGGGTTTAACTTCCGTGGCATTTGCCGCGCATCGTCGAAATCCTGATGCCAGCGGAGACCAGTTGCCCGTGTTGTAACGGCGACCTCTTCGAGATCAGTCACGATGAGAGTCAGAGGCTCGATGTCGTTCCGGCGCAGTATCGCGTCATCGTAACCCGCCGGCCCAAGCTGGCCTGCCGCGCCTGTCACGGCGTCGTCCTCCAGCAGGCTGCGCCCGAGCGACTGATCAGGGGAGGATTGCCCACCGAGCGGCTGGTCGCGCATGTGATCGACGCCAAGTATCATTGGCATTTGCCGCTTTACCGCCAGGCGCAGATGTTGGCGACCCACGGAATAGCGCTGGATCGTTCCACGCTCGCCTTCTGGGTCGGCTATGCGGCCCAGGAATTGAAGGCATCGTCTGCGCCAGCTTCTGCTCGCCTCCTCGAAGCTCTGTGTCGATGAGACTCCCGCACCGGTGTTAGATCCGGGGCGCGGCAGGACGAAAACTGGCTACTTCTGGGCGCTGTCACGCGATGACAGGCCCTGGGCCGGACCTGACCCACCTGGGTGGTTTACGCTTATGCACCGGGCCGTGGAGCCGTCCGGCTTGAGGCTGCTCGAAGGCTATCGCGGCATCATCCACTGCGACGGAGCTTACAAGACGATGATCCGAGAGAGGCGTGCGGACGCCCTGTCCGGGACGCTCGCCTTCTGGTCGCATCTGCGGCGCCAGTTTGTGAAGATCGAGCGCGAGGCTTCGCCGGCGCCAGCTCCGGTTGCCCGCCAGGCTCTTGAACGCATCGCCCAGCTTTACGCAGTCGAGAAGGCCCTCCGCGGCCGATCGGATGCGGAGGGCTGTGCCGGCAGGCAGGCGCATGCTCGGCCTCTCGCTACAGCCTTGAAGCAGTGGGTTGAGGCCAAGCTTGATCACCTTGCACCGAAGAGCGACACGGCGAAGGCCTTGCGTTACGCGCTCCGTCATTGGAGCGGCCTGACACTCTACCTTGATGACGGGCGCATCGAGATGGACACGAATGCTGTCGAGCGTGCGATGCGGCCGATCAAGCTCAACGCCAAGAACTCTCTTTTTGCCGGGTGCGACGAGGGCGCCGAGGATTGGGCAGTCCTGGCTTCGTTCATTGAGACAGCCCTATGCCGCGCGCGGCATAGGGCTGTTTATGCCGCCCGCCGAACTATGCCGAGTCGGGTCGTTTTCCCCAGATTTCTGGCTGACCGGCGTTTGGTCGGTTCGGCATAGTTCGTTCTGTGCCTCCGCTTTCAACAGCGGAGAACAGGAAGATGGAAGTTGAAAAGTACTTGGGCAGAAGCCGGCTGTACCGGCGTCTCAGAAGCGGGCCGCACGGACAACTCGTCGAGCGCTACGCCGCTCGTCTCATCGAAGAGAGGCTCGTTCGGCACGGCACGTGGCGTTGCCTCAACGTGGTTGGCGGGCTCCTGAGTTGGATGGCGGGCCGTCGCTACAAGCTGGTCGATCTCGATGAGCAGGTCGTTGAGCGGTACCTCCGGCATCGAGGCGGAAGGCAGTCTATCCAACCCGGTGACCGGGCCGCGCTCAAGCGATGGCTGTCGGTGCTGCGCGAGGAAGGCGTGATCGCGCCGTCGGTGCTGCCGCCTCTCACCCCGCACGAACGGATCTTCAAGGAGTTCGATGCCTACCTGCGATCAGAGCGCGGCTTGGCCCCGAGGTCCATCGTCCGCCATCTCCCGGTCATCCGCAGGTTCCTGCACGAGGTGTGCTCCGGCGGCGCCGCCCTGGGCAAGATCAGCCAAGAGGACGTGATCCGCTACATTGAGCGCCACGCCCAGGATTGGAGCCCGGGAACAGGCAAGGCGATGTGCTGGTCGTTGCGCGCCTTTCTCCGTTACCTCCACCATCGGGGGCTGAACGCGCGCCCGTTGGCGGATTGCGTTCCATCGATGCGGCGATGGAAGCTCGCAACTCTGCCGACCTATCTGCCTGCGGCACAGGTGCGGAAGGCTCTCGACGGTTGCGACCGAGAGACAGTGATGGGACGGCGGGACTACGCCATTCTGTTGTTGCTAGCCAAGCTCGGCCTGCGGGCCGACGAGGTCGCGACGCTCACCCTTGATGATATCGACTGGCGCGCCAGCGAGATACTCGTTCGCGCCAAGGGCCGACAGCGTGCACGGATGCCGATACCGCCAGACGTTGGCGCGGCCATCGTTGCATATCTCCGCAATGGCCGCCCAAAGTCGTCGTGCCGACGATTGTTCGTCCGTACGCTCGCGCCACACGTCGGCTTTGCTTCCGGATGTGCGATCACCATGATCGCCAAGGCCGCTCTCGATCGCGTTGGAATCGAAGGTTGCGCACATCGCGGCGCCCATATCTTCCGACACAGTCTCGCTACCGAGCTTCTCCGATCTGGCGCCACCTTGTCGGAGATCGGACAGTTGCTGCGGCACGAGAACCACGACACTACCCGGATTTACTCGAAGGTCGACATCGATGCGCTGAGAACATTGAGCCTGCCCTGGCCGGGAGGCGTGCAATGACCAATCTGCGCGCCGCACTCGATAAGTACCTGAGCATGCGCAAGGGTTTGGATACAAGTACGAGCACCAGACCCGTCGGCTCGCCGACTTCGTCGCCTTCATGGAGAAGCGCAAGGCGAGGATCATCACGACGAAGCTGGCCATGGAATGGGCAACGCTGCCGCCCGATCGTCATGCATCCTGGGCGCTGCGATTGAGCGACGTGCGCGGGTTCGCGCGCCATGTCGCCAACTTCGACCCGAGAACGGAGGTGCCGCCCGTCGGCATGCTGCCCGGATGGAAGCGCGCCAAGCCCTATGTTTACAGCGACGCGGAGATCGATGCGTTGCTGACGGCAGCGCTGGCTCTGCCACCAGCGGACGGGCTGCGCCGATGGACCTACCATGCCTTGTTCGGGCTGATCGCGGTGACGGGCATGCGTATATCCGAGGCGATGGGCCTGGAGCGTGATGACGTCGACCTCGACGCCGGCGTGCTGACGGTCCGGCTGACCAAGTTCGGCAAGTCGCGGCTCGTGCCATTGCATCCGACGACGAGAACCGCGCTGCGCGACTACGCCCACCGGCGCGATGCGCTGCTCGGGTCACGCTGCGGCTCGACCTTCTTCGTTGCCGAACAGGGAGGCCGCTTGCTGCACCAGTACGTTCATCGCGTCTTCTGGCGATTGTCCAGAGAGATCGGGCTGCGGCGCCCAGGTGATCGTACCGGGCCACGCGTGCATGACTTCCGTCATCGCTTCGCCATCCGGACGCTGCTCAACTGGTATCGCGAAGGCAAGAACGTCGAGCAACAACTCCCAGTGCTCTCCACTTACCTCGGCCACGTCTGCGTGCGCGACACTTACTGGTATCTCTCGGCCTGCCCCGAGTTGATGGAGGAAGCCGCGCGGCGTCTCGATCGGCGATGGGAGGTGACGCCATGAAGCCCGCTTGCAATGTCGCCACGTTGATCGAGCGCTTCTTCACCGAGCGCCTCATGCGCCAGCGCAATGTTAGCGGCAACACGATCGCCTCCTACAGAGACACGTTCCGGCTGCTGTTCATGTTCGCTCGGGTGCAGCTGCGCAAGTCCCCATCGGCCCTGACGCTCGCCGATCTGGATGCAACGTTCATCGGCGCGTTCCTCACCGATCTCGAGGTAACGCGCGGCGCCAGTGCGAAGACGCGTAACCTGCGTCTGACGGCCATCCGATCCTTCTTCAGGTTCGTGTCCTTCGAGGAACCGGCACACAGTGCGCTGATCCAGCGCGTGCTCGCCATACCGAGCAAGCGTCACGACAAGCGAAAGGTGCACTTCCTGACGCGCCCCGAGATCGAGGCGGTTCTCGCAGCGCCCGATCGAACGACGTGGCTTGGCCGCCGCGATCACACCTTGCTGTTAGTCGCGGCCCAGACAGGCTTACGCCTCTCAGAGCTGACTGGCCTTGACCGGGATGCCGTCCACCTCGGGTCTGGCGCACACGTGCGATGCGTCGGTAAAGGGCGGAAGGAGCGGACCACTCCGCTGACCACACTCGCTCGGTGTGCGCTCCAGGCATGGCTCAAGGAACCGTTGCGGAAAGGAGCAACAGCGTTGTTCCCGAACGTGCACGGGGGCCGGCTCAGTGCCGACAGCGTCCAGTCCCTGCTGGGAAAGCATGTTCGTGTCGCTCACAAGAGTTGCCCGTCTTTGAAGGCCAAGAGCGTGTCGCCGCACGTGCTGAGGCACAGCGCTGCGATGGAACTGCTGCAAGCCGGCGTCGACTGTTCTGTGATCGCGCTGTGGCTCGGTCATGAATCGGTCGAGACGACGCAGACGTACCTGCACGCCCACCTCGCCCTCAAGGAAGCTGCCCTGGCGAAGCTCAAGCCGTACGAGCGCGGCAAGCTAACCCGCTTCCAGCCGAACGACCGCCTGCTCGCCTTTCTGGAGGCGCTCTGAACGACCAGACTATGCCGAATGGAATGGGGCTGCCCTGCACGCGATCGGCGGTGCCAGCGTGACAACGGCGTGCCATACCAACTCCGTTCGGCATAGTTCGGCGGGCGGCATAAACCTGTAAGCTCAATGGCGTCAGTGCCGAGCACTGGCTCGCTGATGTTCTCGCCAATCTCGTCAATGGTTGGCCTGCGGCGCGACTGGACGAACTGCTCCCTTGGGCATCGATCTACACGATGCTTCCATACGATCCGAGGCTGGCGGCATGAGCCTGAACACGACCGCGGTCCGGATCAAGGTGACCTCAAGGACGTGAAACCGGAGGTGATGCGTCGCCTCGTCGTACCCGTCACCCTGCGCTTGGATCGGCTGCATCTGTCGCTTCAGGCGGCATTTGGCTGGACGAACAGCCACCTCTTCGAGTTCTTCGCTGGTGAGGTCCGTTGGGGGATTCCAGATCCTCACAACGATTACGCCCACCAGCCCATGGATGCCAGCAAAGCGCGGCCTTGCGATGTCGTTCGCGAGACTGGCGCCAAGACGATCCATTATCTCTATGACTTCGGCGACAGCTGGGACCATGTGATCAAGCTCGAAAAATGGTTCGAGAACACCACGACGGAGGGACTTCCCTTCTTGCTCGAAGCCGCCGGTCGTTGTCCTCCGGAAGACGTCGGCGGTGCGCCGGGTTATGCCGAATACCTTGAAGCCATCAGAGACCCTGCCCATCCGGACCACGAACATATGCGCCTCTGGGGTCCGGCGCGGTTCGATCCCAACATCGTCGACCGGAAGGCGCTCGAAGCCGCCGTCAACGCGCTGTCCGACACATGGAAACCGCGGCGACGCGCGACGCGAACAAAATAGGCGTCAAGGGCCAGTCAAAAGCCGCAGAACTGCGCTTACGGTTAAGGCAACGCAGCCGCGGATAAAATGTCCTCCAAATTTCGTAGTCCGATTCGCGGCGCATTGATCAGAACAGCCATGTTTCCGGGCCTGTGCTGATTCTTCCACATCTTCGTATGCGCTCGCGCAACTTCCTCCCACGGCAGGACCTCGCTCATACTCGGGTCGATTCGGCGATCGAGCACAAAACGGTTCGCAGCATTTGCCTGTTTGAGATTCGCGAAATGAGAACCTTGAATTCGCTTCTGGCGCATCCAGATATAACGGGCATCGAAGGTAAGATTGAAACCTGTTGTGCTGCCGCAAACGACTACCATGCCACCGCGCTTTACGACGATCGTCGAGACGGGGAATGTTTGCTCACCTGGATGCTCGAACACAATATCGATATCGCGCTTTCCAGTAACATCCCAAATTGCCCTTCCAAACCGCCGCACCTCCTTGAGCCAAGGCCCGTATTGAGGTGAATTTACTGCCGGCATAGGGCCCCAGCAATTGAATTCAGTGCGGACTATAACACCCTTTGCACCAAGCGATCTTACATAATCGGCCTTAGTCCGATCGGAAACGACTCCGATTGCATTGGCGCCGCATGCTGTTGCAAGCTGCACTGCAGATACCCCGAGCCCGCCCGTAGCACCCCAAATCAGCACGTAGTCGCCAGCCTTTAGAATGTGCGGCGGGTGTCCGAACAACATCCGGTAAGCCGTTGCAAGCGTTAGCGTGTAGCAACAGGCCTGCTCCCAGCTGAGGTGAGCTGGCTTCGGCATCAATTGCCGTGGCTGCACGCGGCAGAACTGGGCGTAAGAACCATCAGGCGTCTCGTATCCCCAGATCCTCTGGGAAGGTGAGAGGAGCGGTTCGCCACCATTGCAATCCTCATCATCCCCGTCGTCCTGATTGCAGTGGATGACCACCTCGTCCCCAACCCTCCACCGGCGCACCCTTGCTCCTACCGCCCAAACCACTCCAGCCGCATCCGATCCGGCCACATGATAGGAGCATAGGTGCACATCAAAGGGGGACATCGGCGCCCCTAACGCCGCCCACACTCCGTTATAGTTGATGCCTGCAGCAGCGACCATGACCAATACTTCATCCTCGCCGATCGGCCAAGTCGGCACCACTTCTACCAGCATCGAACTCTCTGGCGGCCCGTGGCGCTCGCGCCGTATGGTCCACGCGTACATACGTTCGGGAACGTGTCCGAGGGGCGGCACTTCGCCGACCTTGTACAAATCCTTCTGGCGGGAGGCCTGTCGTGATGTATTGGGGTCCAACTTCAACTCCTCTGCGCTGTGATGTGGTGCGCGGGCAGAGTGCTCTCCGCCTTAGTACAGTCGTCGGCCTGCGCAGCCTCTCCAAGCAAGCAGCAATTAACGTGCCGCCACAGTGAGAGGAGTAGACGGAGGCAAACGCTTAACGTGGACACGATGCAAACGGGACAGCTTCACCTTGCACCAGGATCGTCGACCGCGCCTGTCGAGGCTGCACGAAACGCTTCCATTGGAGACTTCGACTTCTAAGTCTATCTGCCACCATCCTAGCACTACGACGTCGGTAAGTCGGAGTGGACACCTCATCGAACGGTAGACCCATCCAGCCGCTTCGTCGCGGCCACAGTCAGCGTAGAGAGGACCAATCAACCCTTCTGTCATCGCGCATCCCGAACTGACGACCTTGCGACAGAGGAGATCCATGACGGCAACCAATTGTAGCTAGCGACCCTCAAGCCGAGGGCCCACGGGCAGAACAGTGCCTTTTCAGATGCGGGGTTTTGTTCCGTCTCGAGTCCTCTCAAATCCTGCGTCCTGACTTCTCCCAATAAGGATCTTTCAGCAGCCTCTTGAATAACTTGCCAGACTCTTCACGCGGAAGGCTGGTCCGGATCTCGATTATTTTCGGAATCTTGTAGTCCGCCAACACCGTCTTCAACTTCTCGCGGATGTCATGGACTCTAAGCACCTCCCGTCGGCGCGGTTCGATCACCGCCATCAGTGCCTCGCCAAAGTCCGCGTCCGGAACGCCAAACACAGCACAGTCTTGAACGCCCGGTATCATATGGAGAGCCGCTTCGATCTCCGCGGGATAAATGTTGACACCGCCTGAGATTACAACCTCCCGTTTTCGGTCACAAAGAAATACATATCCATCAGCGTCGATATAACCGAGGTCACCGGAAGCAGTGAAACCGTCGTCATCGGCCTCGGCAGAGCTCCCAGGTCGATTGTGGTACTTGAACCGTGGGTACCATACGTTGCGTGAACAGATTTCTCCTATTTGTCCGGCCGACAATTCTCTTCCGTCTGCACCAATCACACGCAGCTGAACGTGCTCTAGCGGCTTGCCGACCGTTCCCGGCTTTGCAAGTGATTCTCGCGAACTCGCAAATGTTACCGCACCGGCCTCCGTCGAGCCGTAGAACTCGCATATAATGGGGCCCCACCAATTTATCATGGCATTCTTCACGATCGGGGGGCAGGGCGCAGCCCCGTGGACTACGTGTCGCAAGGACGCGAGATCATAGCTTCGTCGAATACTGTCGGGCAGCTGCAGAAGGCGAATAAACATAGTCGGCACCATCAAGATGGTGTCGATCCTCTCCGCCTCTATCAGCCGCAACAACTCTTCAGGCTCGAACCGCGGCATCAGCACAAGCGCACCACCGCGGCGGCTGAACCACATTCCAAATAAATTCGGCGCTGAATGATAAAGCGGGCCTGGGAGTAGCGCGCGAGTGCCAGATCCATAGACTATGGCTCGCATTTCCTCCAATCCGATCGCCTGCTCGCTGGTTGGTGGGCTACGACGCACGCCTTTAGGACAACCAGTCGTTCCTGAGGTGTAGATCATCGTCATCGGCTGCCGCGCGGGCGCTCCTGCAAAGAGCGGCTGATCCGCTATCCACTCTTCAAAATCCCGCGCGAAGTGCGGCACTTTGAGGCGCGTCCCTTCAATCTTGTACGCCTCTGCTACTTCGGGCGGCGTCGGAACGCTTAGAATTGGCAATCTGCTAGCGAGATCGGCATCCAACAAATGCAAGAGGTCCGCGTGGCCTATTAGCAAACGTGCTCCACAGTCGGCCAGAATGTACCCGATCTCCTGTCGCTTGAAATGCCAGTTTACAGGTACTGCAAGGGCTTCGGCTCTCATGATCCCATCGGTAACTTCGACGAATGCGATATCATTCCGCATTAAGATGCATACACTGTCCCCTTTCCCAATGCCGAAGCGCTTGAGCCCCCCAGCAACGCGAATTGCGCGATCTGAAACCTCAGAATGACGGCGGCGCCTCTTACCTGAGATAATACCCCGAAATCGTTTAGACGGCTGATACATCGCTCTTCCTTTAGTGGAGAAGGGCGACGTCGACGATCCGGCCGTTGGCTGGACATGCCCGAGACACGTGCCCTGCCTTGCCTCAGAGCAAAGCGCGTGCCGATTTCATACAAATTGGGACAGTGTAGAAACGCAAGAGACACCTCAGCTGCTCTGACAACTACTATGCTTTTTCTGACACTCGTGTTTGTCCGCCGCACGCGGGTACCTTTTCATCCGGCTTCACCACTCTGGAGCCCGCGTCGACATTATGGCAAGGCGCGTCGGCCCCCTTTTCCTGCAACACAAGCTCGCAATCGGAGAACTAAACTCAATCCCATTCGATGTGTTGGAATCGGCTTACTGACCGGCGACGACTTATCTGATGTCGGTCCACAGACTTGGTTGTCCCAATATCGCGATCATGATGATGATGGAGATCGACCTGAAGTCGCTGACGAGGGTCGAAATACAGTGCAGGCTAGCTGCGAACCCGGGTCGTGTTGGCTTTCTTGCAGAGGGCAGAACCAGAAGGAGACGACCACATGGACCTGAAGTCCGAAATGGGAGAAGTGGCGGCGCCCGATTCCCGCATCGAAGCCGGTGATCGCGCGAGGGAAACTGCCCCAAGACGACCAACCATCGGAGTTTTCGCGGCACGGTAAAGGCCAGCGGCGGCCGGTATCGACATGCACCGCATTCGCCGGCCTTCCGGCTCCCCGCGCCTCGGATCAGAGAGATTCAGGCTCGACCGATCCGTACGTCTTGATCGACATTCGCGATGCCGTCGGATTTTAGGGCTCCCCAAGGATCGTTTCGTGTGCGGACACACAGTAGTAGCCTCAAGTCATGCTTTGGGCCGCAGCGCGCCGATGTTGCCGATGCGTCCTGGCCACCCAGCCGCAAGGAGCCATGACTACAAGCTGCATGGCGCCAAATCGCTATTCACGTTTAACATTGCGAGGCAAACGCCGAACTGGCACTGCGAATAACCCGAAAGAAACACCTAGATACTACTCAGTAACTGGTTTCAAGTTATTATTACAGCCGCCTCAGGCTTTGAACCGCAGGAGGTCATGGCCCGAAGCTGACTTGAGGCTTTAATCGTTAGGTTGTTTGGACCACAAAGAGTTGACCGTGACACTCTGCGCGGCTGGTTGGATTGACCGCAAGTGCCAGCCCTGAGTGACCCAGCAGCCCCGCTCTTCCCAACGGGGACTGTCGCAGATGCGACAGCTGTCCGCCTCATGGCGCCTTCCCTTCGGCAAATTCACTCAGACTTTCATTGTGGCACAGGTTTTGAAAGGACTTGCTCATCTGCCGGGACGGTAGAAAACGCCCCAATGACAGAGCACTACCTTACGGCACTTCGGCGCATCCTACACTGCGCACTTAACCTCAAGACTAGCTGGACAGCGTTAGCGATACTTTCTTGGAGAGAGAGACGCACCAGCGCGCGGCGCTCACTATGGCGGCTTCCGTACGTTCATCATGTCTTCTTCCAAACCAACATGCACCTTAGCACGTTGATCGCGTTTTCGTTGTCAACGGACACAGGCTCGCTTGGGCCTACCAATGACGGCACTAGCATCGAACCGGGGCACCGTATCCTGAGGGCTGCGACGCACCTGGTTCTACCTTCTTTACAGAATCAACACCTTTTGCACTCGACGCCCAACATCGCGGGACCGTGGGCTCGAGGCGGGCAGGCGTCTTCACCGAGCACGAAATACACCAAATGAAGCAGCTTTCTGCCTTGCGTCGCAATCCAAGGACACGAACGGTTTTGAGTAGATTCGCTGTCGAGCTCCGTGCGACCGCGGTGTTGGCTTGGCCAATGGCACTGGCGCAGCTTGCTCAGGTCGCAATGATGGCGACGGATCTTGCCTTTGTTGGTCGTCTTGGGCCCCGGGAGCTCGCGGCCGCAGCATTGGCCACCACCCTGTATGTCATAAGCTTCACGTTCGGCGCCGGGTTACTGACGCCGATCGCACCTTTGACGGCACAATCTCTTGCCGGCAAGGGTGCGGCCGATGTGCCGCGTGCACTGCGCATGGGGCTTTGGCTGGCCCTGCTTTTCTCGTTGCCTATTATGGCTGTTTGTACGGCAGGCGAACAAGTTCTGCTCGCCCTCGGTCAGGAACATTGCGCAGCACGGCTATCTCAGCAGTACCTGCTTGGACTCGCGTGGGGCGTGACGCCAGCGCTGTGGTTTCAGGCCATTCGACATTTCATGGGCGCAGTGGGACGGCCGCAACCGATCTTCCGAATTACCCTGGCCGCTATCCCGGTCAACGCGGCCATTGTTTATCTTCTGGGCTTCGGAAAGCTCGGGCTGCCACCACTAGATCTTCTTGGCGTCGGCATTGCGACCGCCCTCGTAAATTGGGGCATGTTCGTAGCAGCTCTATGGCCCGCAATAGCTTGCCGCCCGTTCCGCGACTACCAGGTGCTTGCGCACCTGTGGCACTTCGACTGGCCGCTCCTACGAGCGATCATTTTGATCGGAGCGCCGATCTCGGTAGCAGTCATCATGCAATACGGCGTGTTCGCCGCCGCCGCACTCCTTGTAGGTAGGATCAGCCCGAGCGCGCTTGCCGCTCATCAGATTACGATGCAGATCGCCACAATCGCCTACACGGTGCCCTTCGGCATCAGCATGGCGGCCGCAGTGCGGGTCAGTCATGCGGTCGGGCACAATGACGCCTCCGGTATCAAGCGCGCAGGCCTGGCTGCGATCCTGCTCGGTGTTTTGGCCTCTGCGCTTGTGACGGTTGGGGTCATTGCGACGCGTTTTCGGATCGCCGCGTTTTTCTTAAACAAGTCACTGAACGACACGGACACGGCAATCGGACTGACGTCATCCCTCCTTATGGTTGCCTCAAGCTTTTTCGTAGCTGATGCAGCGCAGGTCATTGCGGGTGGCGGGCTCCGTGGGCTGAAAGACACGGCAAAACCGCTTCTGTTCGCAATCTTTGCGTACTGGCTAATCGGCTTCCCGGTCAGTTTCGCCTTGAGCTGGGTCTTTGGTGCAATTGGAGTCTGGATCGGGTTATCCGCCGGCGCAATTACCTATGCAGGTTTCCTCGTCACCCGTTTTCTGTTGCTGGCAAGTCGCTTTACTGTATAGGCCGCTCCTATGCCTCTTAAACCCAAGGAGAAGATTCCGTGCTCGCGCGTGCCTCCGGGGTGAACTTCATGTTCGGCCTTTAAGCAATGAAACGCTGACTGCAGCAGCATTTTTAGCGTTTCGACGGGAGATACTCTCATTACGAAGGCCGCCTTACGAATCGGAGGAGGCCGCCGGCCACGAAAACAGTCATACAAAAACGGGGTTGCACACCGTCCTCACCATGAGCTTACCATCGGGGCTCCCAGTGACTGAATACATCCGTCACAATCTGAGCCCCGATGGTAAGCTCACGGTGCGGGCGTCGAAACTAGCGGCCGGGATGACGCAGCCGGAACACCAGGACGAATTCCTGTGCGAAGTCCCGGAGGGTGCGAAGTTCGTATGGGATCAGTAAATCGAGGGTGTGAGTGACGCTCGATGTAGATGTGATCTGTACTGCGGCCATATTCCATAGCTCGTGTGGCAGCGAGCGAACGGGGCCTTCGTTCAGAACCGTCGCTCATATAAGAGCGCGTATTCCGCTTTTAAATGACAACGGGCAAATATCCCGGCCTCCTCGGTTGTTGATTTACTCAGCGCAGCGGCAGGGCGCTATTTTCGCGCCGTTGGCGCACGCGCAACAATAGTCCCCTTCCTACAAGGAAAGAGCGATCATGGCTAAAGTCCCTCCATTCCATTCGATCAAACCCTATTCAACGAATGTCTATCATGACAACGACAAGTGCACTGAAGGCAACAACATCGAATGGCAGTATCGCCTTCTGGCGCAGCCGGTCGGCCCCGTTGCGAGCCACTGCATCCGGCTTGCCTGACTTCAACGGTGGTCGTGGTGTACGGCGCAAGCAGTCCCACGCTTCGTGATTATCCAATGCGGCACCGAACAACCTTGTTGGGGAGCACGTCCGCTTCCATCACCATCGGAAGCAATATTCGCGCTTTGGCGGCCTTCTTTCCGGCGATAGTTAGCGCAAAACGCCGACAAGTCGCATCCGATATGGATTCTAGCCTGCCCGAGCCGCCCCTGTCTTCAAAGGCTCGGGTCCTGTCGCAAACGCAACACTATAGCGACCGTATCGCACCACGCTCCTCGGCGGCAGGTATTCTAATAAGTTGGGCAGTTCCGAGGTCTGTTTGGGCGAGCTACGAGATCGGTTTGCCCTTAGCAAGTCGGCACATGCAAGACAACTGTGGGTCCACGCTGCTTCAGGCCAGCCTTTGGCAAGGATTTCGCAGGAGATCCCAGCAGATATTGCCGGATTCGCCAAGAGAGCCGATGCCCATCAATGATGAATTGGCTGCCATGCGTAGTCATCGTAACCGCATTCACCGCTACAGCCAGCTCCTGGAACGCGAGCTGCCAGAGCACGATCGCAGCTATTTGGAAGGACGCTTGTCTGAAGAATGCCGCGCGCTTAGACGCCTGACAGACGCCGTTTTTCCCATCGCGCTTGGACTCCCGCGCAGAATTACTCTTTCCGTACGGTCAGCCGAGTAGAGTAGGCGGCTAGCACGTGGCTAAAATCCAGGTCACGCTGCCCGACTGTGCCATACCGTAAACCCAACGGCTCGCCACTCGTAAGCTAGTCCCCCGTGAAGTAACGCGAACAGCCTGAAGTTACGGGCTAGTTCGAGGAATGCCGGCGATTGATTTTGCCGGCAATCGCGATGGCGAGGCCGATTTCCTTGCAAGATCGAATGAGGTATTCCGTCGAATTCAATCGTGATCCTCTGCTCGTCGGAGTGCATGAGCGGAGGTTTTGATGCGGCCACGGGAGCGGCGCGAGACCGGCGAGCAGGATCTGTTTCGCTCCCTGCTCGATCAGATCATCGATAGAAAGCATTCGCTGGCGACGCTGGCGCGCACGGTGGATTGGGGCTTCCTGGAGCAGGCGTTCGGAATGGTCTACACGGACGGTCCTAGCCAGTCGCCGCTGCCGACGCGCTTGATCGCAGGGCTCGGGATCCTTAAGCACACCTATGACCTGTCCGACGAGGTCCTGTGCGAGCGCTGGGTGGAGAACCCCTATTACCAGTTCTTCTGCGGCGAGGAGTTCTTCCAGCACCGGCTACTGGTGTTCGATCACTCGTCGTTGAGGCGCTAGCGCAACCGTATGGGCGAGGAGCGGCTTCAGGCCCTGCTAAGAGAGCCTGTCGGTTGCCGTCAGGACCAAGGCGATCGAACCGTCGGAGTTCTCCCGGGTGATGGTCGACACGACGGTGCAGCCCAAGAATGTGATGTTTCGGACTGATGCCAAGCTTCTGAACCGAGCGCGCGAGAAGCTGGTGCGGCTGGCGCAGCTCACCCGGGTGCGTTTACTCCAGTCCTATGCGAGGGTGGGCAAGTTCGCCCAGATAAAACATTAGCGCTACGCCCATGCCAAGCGGTTCAAGCGTGCCAGGCGGGCGCTGAGACGATGCGTACCTATTTCGGCCGGGTAATGTGTCATTGTCAAGCTCACATTTTTGAACTCTCCAACGGCAAGGTGGTAGCGCTCGTGCCGTCGCAGCTGGTCAGGGTTGCGGAGACGGCACGGGCGCGGGTGATACATGGTTTGCCGGCCAGGCTTGGGATCGCTCGGACCGGTTGACGTCGTCGCTGGGGTCATGGTCCTTTCCGAGGTCGCGCAGCGCCTCATGATGATGTCCGGGTCGGGTGCCTCAACGTCTGCAGCGGAGTACGGTCAAGCCGCCACCAGCCGAATGAACGAGGTCGCCACAACACCGTCCCAGCTGGACATCGCCAGTCCGGCGGACCGGACCAGGAACTTCACAAATCGGATCAGGCTTCCTTCGCCTGGCCCCAGTCGAACGATGTGCCGTCTACCCAGATACAGTGAAGAACTAGGGCGATCTTCCGCGCGATAGCAACCTTTGCCTTTCTCATGCCAATCCGCTTGGCAAGCTTCATTCCCCAAGCCTTGAGAGAAGACCATTTCTTCGTCCGATAAAGCAGAACTGTCGCCGCTTCGAACAGGTAAGTTCGGAGAAGACGGTCGCCCCATCGGGATATCTTGCCATTGATATCCGTTTCGCCAGACTGACTGCGCCGCGGTGTAAGACCCAGATAGGCGCCGACGCTCGATGCTGATCGGAATCGCGATGGGTCATCGATCGTATGCCGGAACGTCAAGGCAGTCACCACACCAACACCAGGAACCGTCATTAAGCGACGCGTCGTCTCATCCGACCTCGCAAGCTGTCGGACTTCATCGTCGAACTTGCTTTGCTGCTTGCAGATCTGCTCATGGATCGACAGAAGCGGCGCGATCACACCGAGGAGCTGATGACCGTCAGCCAACAGGTCACGGACCAGATTGCGGAACTGCAGGCCTATCGCGCGTGGAAACAGCAGCCCGGATTCTTTGATCAGGCTGCGGACCTGGTTTTCGATATCTCGACGAATGGCCACGAGCCGGGATCTCGCGACGAGTATCGCGCGAATCTTCTGACTTTCCTCGCTCTTGACTTTGACTTCTCGATACCAGCCAACTCGCACCAGTTCGGCCAGACCTCGAGCATCATTCTGATCGCTCTTGTTCATGCGTACCGACAAGGCCGCGTGGGCATGCCGAGCGTCGATGCAAACCACCGGAAGATCGACCCTGCGAAGTTCATGCCACAGCCAACTCGCCATCGCGCCGGTCTCAAAGCCGATGCGCTCCGCCTGTGGCGCCCGCTTGCGAAGCAGTGCCGTGAGCGCCCCCGGGTCGGACTTGGCCTTCCCCTCGAACAAGACCTCGCCCTCTTCATTGACCACGCACATCGAAGTTTCTTTTTGCGATACATCGAGTCCGACATATTGCTTCATGACAGGTTCTCCGAATCGGTTGATTGCGAGAGCTCGATTCTAATGGAGCTTTTCGTGCCCACGAGCGCTGACCGCAATTACGTCATCGTTTGCAATATTGACCCCCCGTATTGCCTCACCTGAGGATGTTACTTTCGCTTGACGGATGTAGACCCCACTGTCAGCCGGTCCGAGGTTGCGTCATTGCTCGCAGGATCGGAGGGACTGGGGGACGTCGCGGAATGCCCATCACACGCAGCGGCGGCCCCAGTCCCGGGATCACCGGCCAGTGCCGCACCCTCAGCCGTGCGCGGGATGATCGTCTCGGCTGCTTTGCGTCTGAGCGATCGCAACAATCGCTGCACGATGGTGTGCTGCGGCGGACCGAATTGTTCGGGGCGTTGTTCAGCGAGGCGACCGAGAATTGCCAGCGCGGTTAGACGGGGCTCGGCCGCCAGCCAGCGCTCGATGTCGGCGAGGTGCGGATCGAGCATTGATGGCATTCTCATGCGCTTTTTGTATGGCTTGTGCAGACGCCGATGGATGATGCGCTGCTCCCCCAAATGCACATCATTGCCGAGCCTCTTCGCGAACGCTGCTGCGTTCGTTGTCGGTACCGGTGGGCTGGCTGCTGCCACGAGCTTGCCCGCTCGGGCGTCGACGCGCGTGCCGAGCTCCGCCTGGGCGTCTCTCATCTCGGCCAGCAGGGCCACAGGATCGAGCGTGCGATAAAGCTCTCGAAGACGCCGTTTGACGACCTTGCTCAACCTCGGATGCGCCAGTGCGCGTTCATAGGGCGTGGCTGGAACATGATAGCGCTTGATCACTTTGGCGCCCTCGCGTCGCTTGTCCTTCAGCTTGGGGAATGTCCGAAGTTTTGTGTAAGCGATCGACGACGGCAATCAGGATAGAAGGCAAAGGTAGCCGTTGCCCGGAAGATCGCCGTAATCCTGCACTGTATCTGGGTCGACGGCACATCGTTCGACTGGGCCAGGCGAAGGAGGCCTAACCCTATTTTTTAAGTTCCTGGTCCGGCCTGCCGGACTGGCGATGTCCGCTGGGACGGTGGTCGTGGCGACGGCTCCAGCATCTGCTGGTGGGCTTCGATCGGAATGCTGCTGTATGTTGGAGGGCTCTCGAAAAGATCCCCCTGACGACGCAGTTGCCCAGTGTCGCCCGATCAAGCCGCAGGCCCTGGCGCGCATAGATCTCGGACTGGCGGTAGAACGGCGTATGGTCGCCAAACTTGGAGACGATGTAGCGCGGCAATCTGGGTAGGAGGTGCGCGGCGATCAGGATGGCGAGGCAGTGTCGCGGCCTGATGATGATTGCCGCGATGATTGTCGCGCGCAAGAGTTTTGTTGAACTCTGATTGTCGCGCAGCGTCAATCAGCGACGGTTTTAGGTGTCGCGTGCGATGGCGGCCGTCCGGGACCGCGTTTTCGTTCGAGGGCGGTCCGTCTGCGATAGCTCTCGACGTTCATCTCGACGATGGTTGCGTGGTGAACGAGGCGATCGATAGGCGAGGGTCAT
>NZ_JAKLUA010000004.1 GCF_022012435.1 Bradyrhizobium zhengyangense | reverse complement strand
AATCGGACCAATCCAGCCAATGTTGATGTGTCAGCTATGTCTCCGAACACCCGTCAGTGATCTGTCCGGGCTAAACATCAAGCCGGGCGATGACACCGAGTGTGAGGCGGCGACGCCACTGAGAGTGGAGCTGCTACCCTACTTCCCCGCAAACTCCGTCGGCGTCCGCCCCGTCACCTGACGGAACGCCGCCGAGAAGGCCGGCACGCTGGCATAACCCAGTTGGGTGGCGAGTTGCTTCACCGAGACATTCGCATCGATGGACAGCCGCTGGATCGCCGCCGCAACCCTTGCGCGCTGGCACCAGCTCTTGAAGCTGAGCTGCGTCTCGCTCGAAAACAGCCGCGACAGCGTGCGCGCGGAGGTGCCGACCTCGCGCGCCAGCGTGTCGATGTCGTGCAGGGCTGTGGGATCGTCGAGCACGATCATCGCGGCGCGACGGCAGCGCGGTTCGTGCGGCAGCGGCACGAAGGTCGCGGAATCCTCGGCCTGGTGCAATTCCAGCATCACCAGGCGGACCAGCAGCTCGGTGCGCTCCTCGGTGTTGCGCGGATCGAACAGCGCCAGGATCGCCTGGTTGAGCAGCGGCGACACCCGCACCACGAATTCCCGGGTCAATCCCTCGTAGCGCTTTTCGCGCTTGAGCCAGGCGAGGTCGAAATACAGCGTGCGCATCTCGATGTCGGCGAGCAGGTCGATGGCATGTTCGAGCCCGGCCGGAACCCAGACCGCGCGGTCCGGCGGCACCAGCCAGCGCCCGCCGGGCGTCGCCACCTGCATCGTGCCCTTCGCCGCATAGATCAGCTGCGCTTCGCGATGCATGTGCAGATCGATCCGCATGCCCCTGGGGTAGTCGCGCGCGACCAGGTGCACGCCCGCGGGCGAGCGATGGTTGCTCTGGACCTCCCTCAGGATTGGCGTTTCCAAGACAGTCATTGGCAGCATCCCGTCATGCCAAGGACATATAACTCATTTCGGAGCAGGAGAGGATTCCGAATGAACAGCCCTGTCAGGGTCATCAGTTTCGTCAACGCCGGTCATTTCATCGACCATTATGCGATGCTCATTTTCGCCGCCGCCGTGATCATCATGGGGCCGGCGCTTGGCATGGCCTATTCGGAACTGCTGCCTTACGCGACCCCCGGTTTCATCGCCTTCGGCGCCGGCTCGCTGCTGACGGGGTGGCTCGGGGACCGCTGGAGCCGCCGCCACATGATGTTGATCTTCTTCGTCGGCATCGGCGCCTCCATGATCTCGGTCGGCTTCGTGCAGACGCCCGTGCAACTCGGCGCCGCGCTGCTCGCGATCGGCATCTTTGCCTCGATCTATCATCCTGTCGGCACGGCGATGATCGTGTCCTATGCCGAGAGGCTCGGCCGCGAGATGGGCATCAACGGTGTCTGGGGCAATCTCGGCGTCGCCTCGTCGGCGCTGGTCACCGGTGTGATCGGCCAGTATCTCGGCTGGCGTTTTGCCTTCATCATCCCCGGGATCGTCACCATCCTGATCGGCCTCGCCTTCGCGATGCTGGTCGTGCATGAGGACCGCAAGGGCAGCAAGCAGGCCGCGGCGCAGGCGCGGGTGGCAAAACAGGACATGTGGCGCGTGGTGCTCTCGCTGCTCATCGTCGTGATCGCGATCTCCACCACCTTCAACGCCGTCACCGTCGCGCTGCCGAAGCTGTTCGCGGAGCGGCTTGCCGATCTTACCAAAAGCCCCGCGCTGCTGGGCGTGATCGCCGCCTGCGTCTATGTGTTCGGCGCGATGACGCAATACACGATCGGCCGGCTGCTCGACCGCTATTCGCTGAAGACGGTGGCCTTGCCGCTGTCCTTCATGCTGGCGCCGTTCCTGTATCTGGCCGCGAGCCTGAACAATCTGCCGCTGATTGTTGTTTCGATCGGCATCGTCATGGGCGCGTTCGGGCAGGTCACGGTGAACGATGCCATGGTCGGCAAATACACCAGTGAGGAATGGCGCTCGCGCGCCTATGCCGTGCGGTACTTCATCGGCTTCACGGCGGCCGGCGCCTCGGTCGGCCTCGTCGCCTGGCTCTACGAGCAGGGCGGCTTCGTGACGATGCTGCACGCATTTGCCGGCCTGTGCCTGCTGGCGATTGCGGCGGCGATCATCCTGCCGCGCGAGATCCGAACGCCCGTTGCGGCGTGAGGGAAGGGCTAGGCGACTTCCCGCACCATCTCCTGCGGCGTGGCCAGGCATGATCTGACGCAGGCCTGCGCCAGCAGGTCGGTGGGATCAAGCAATGCCGCGCCGATATCGCCGTCGAAGGCGGCGAGGGCCAGGGGGATTTCCGTGCAGGCCATCGCAATGTGCGAGCAGCCCTTGGCTGCGAGCGCTTCTGCTTCCCGACCAAGGATGCCGGCCGCCTCGTCCGTAAGTCCTGCCTTGACGAGACGGATCGCGCGCATGACCTCGGCTTGCGCCTTCGCATCGGGCATCACGCAGACATAGCCGCGCTCGGTGAGACGCTGCTGGTAGATTCCGGCGTGGACCGTGCCGTCGGTCGCAAGCATGCCGAGGGTCGGGGTCGTCCGCTGCCGAGAAAGCGCATCGGCTACGGCATCAACGATGTGGAGGATCGGCACCGACGTCTCGGCCTGGAGCGCGCCGTGCCAATGATGCGCCGTGTTGCAGGGGATCGCGATGCGGGTCGCGCCTGACAGCTCGAGCCGGCGCAGGGCATTCAGCATGGCGGGAAAGGGATCGGAGCCCTGGCCGAGAATGGCGGCGGTGCGGTCGGGCACATCGGTCGCCGAACACACCACCATCTGGATGTGGTCCTGGTCGCGGGACGCGGGGGTGTTCCTGACGATCTTGCTCATGAAATCCACGGTCGCCATCGGGCCCATGCCGCCCAGAATGCCAAGCATCGAAGTCTCCTTGCCTGAGGCCATGGTGCATGGCTGCTTCGGCCAAATCCAATGCCTGTTCAGAACGGCGTATGCAGTTTCTACATAGTTTTGAGAGCGGCAGCCTGCGCGGCGTTCCAGACCTTTTCCACGATCGGCCTGGTTCGCCGTGCGCTGCGATAGAGCCGGACCTCCAGGGGAATCTCCGGCCCCACGATCGAGAGGGTGGCCTCATCCAGCTCCCGGGCCACCAGGCTGCGCGGCAGCCAGGCCAGGCCGTAGCCCTCCAGCGCCATGAACTTCAGCCCCTCGGCCATGGCATTCTCGTTGGTGTGAGTCACATGCGCGGGCGGTGAGCCGGCCTGGGCCTGGGCGAAGGTGGCGACCCGCCCCAGGAACGAGTTCGAGGCGTAGCTGAGCAGGGGCAGCGAAGCTGTGTTGTCTCCTGCTAACGCCGTGCTGCGGACGGCGACGAAACTGTCCATGCCGACGACGATATGCGGGTAGAGCTCGGGCTCCAGCAGGATCGGCACATTGGCGTGGTGGAAGGTGAGCAGGAAATCGTAGCTGCCCTCGACGAGCGCCTGCAGGCAACTGTGAAAGTCGTCGGGCAGCAGGCGGCTGCCGATCGGCCCGACGTCTTTCTCGATGGTCCGGAACCAGCGCGGAAAGAAATGCAGCGACAGCGTGTGCAGCGCGGCGATCGAGACGACTTGCGTGCTCGGCCGCTTGCTCGCCTGAAGCGCAAGACGGCTCGCATGAAGCATGCGAACCGTTTCTTCCGCGGTCTCCAGGAATTCGCGCCCTTCGGCGGTCAGCGTCGTCGGGTAGCTGCTGCGGTCGACAAGGGACACACCGAGCCAGAGCTCCAGCGCCTGGATTCGGCGACTGAACGCAGATTGCGTCACGTGCCGCTCATCGGCCGCGCGTGAGAAGCTGCGGGTCCGCGCCAGGCTGAGAAAATCCTCCAGCCATTTCAATTCCATCGTGTCTGCTCCGGTGTTCGCCCTGGCGAAGATGCCCCGATCCTCAGGGGAAATCTATGCAAAATCGGAATAGAGCTTGCCGGCATAACATTGGACGGCCCGCCGTCGTCAGGCGCATGCATCGCCCCCGCAACGTCAAGCCTCCGCGCGAGGCTCACGGCCACGATCACTGTCTCCGGACAACGGAGCTGACGAGCGGGAGATGACATGCGGACGGAACATGATCTGCTTGGTGATCGCGAGGTGCCTCGTGAGGCCTATTACGGCGTCCACACCATGCGCGCCGTCGAGAATTTTCCGATCTCAGGGATCGCGATCTCGGCCTATCCCGAGCTGATCGGTGCGCTCGCTGCCATCAAGCAGGCGGCCGCCCTGTCCAACATGGAGCTCGGTCTTCTCGACCAGCGACGCGGGCGGGCCATCGTCGCGGCCTGCGAGGAGTTGCGCGCCGGCCGGCTTCACGACCAGTTCGTCGTTGACGTCATCCAGGGCGGCGCCGGCACCTCCACCAACATGAACGCCAATGAGGTGATCGCGAACCGGGCCCTGGAGATTCTCGGCCATGCCAGGGGCGAGTACGCCGCGTTGCATCCGAACGAACACGTCAACATGAGCCAGAGCACCAACGACGTGTACCCCACGGCGCTGAAGATCGCGACCTCGCATGGCTTGCAGACTCTCGTGAGGGCGATGGACGTCCTGCGCCTCGCCTTCGCCGGCAAGGCCGCAGAATTCAAGGACGTGTTGAAGATGGGTCGGACCCAGTTGCAGGACGCGGTGCCGATGACGCTGGGGCAGGAGTTCAACACCTACGCCGTCATGATCGGCGAGGATCAGGAGCGCCTGCGCGAAGCGGAAATCCTGATCCACGAGATCAACATGGGCGCAACCGCTATCGGCACCGGCATCAACGCCCACCCGGACTATGCGTGTCTCGTCTGCCGTTACCTGAATGCGATCACGGGATTGCCGCTGGTGACCGCGCCTGATCTGGTCGAGGCGACGCAGGATTGCGGTGCGTTCGTTCAGATCTCGGGCGTGCTGAAGCGCGTCGCGGTCAAGATCTCAAAAATCTGCAACGACCTCCGGTTGCTTTCGAGCGGGCCGCGGGCCGGGTTCGGCGAGATCAATTTGCCGGCGGTCCAGGCCGGCTCCTCGATCATGCCCGGCAAGGTCAATCCTGTCATTCCGGAGGTCGTTAACCAGGTCGCCTTCGAAGTGATCGGCAACGACGTCACGGTGACCATGGCCGCCGAAGCCGGCCAGTTGCAGCTCAATGCGTTCGAGCCGATCATTGCGCACAGTCTGTTCAAGAGCATCAGTCATCTCAGTCAGGCGTGCCTGACGCTGGAGCGCGGCTGCGTCACAGGCATCACCGCCAACCGCGACCGTCTCAGGGCCGATGTCGAGAACTCGATCGGCCTCGTGACGGCACTCAATCCTTACATCGGTTATGCGGCCGCGACGGCGGTCGCCGTGGAGGCGCATGCGTCCGGCCGCGGCGTTGCCGAGCTCGTGCGCGAACGGGGCCTGCTCACCGAGGCCACGCTTGCGGCGATCCTGAAGCCCGAGATGCTGACGCGGCCGCAAAGCCTTGCCGCCGCGGACCAGGACGGCCGCCAGCCACAGCCGATTTGCTGAAGCCATCACGCAACAGCGTCAGCACGCCGATTGGGTCGCCGCGCGTGGCCCAACATGATCAGACGCACCCAAGGGAGGAGATGAGAAATGACAGTGAATGCCGACAATTCACCGGCGCGATCCAACCGCCTGACCAACGCTCTCGTGGTCAGCCTTCTGCTCGGCATCCTGGCGGGCTACGCCTGCCACGAGCTGGCGCCGACGCCGGAGACGGCGAAGAACATTGCGGGCTATTTCTCTATTGTCACCGACGTGTTCCTGCGCATGATCAAGATGATCATTGCGCCGCTGGTGTTCGCCACGATCGTGTCGGGGATTACCAGCCTCGGCTCTGAAGGCGGAGCGGTCGGCCGCATTGCTGCGAGATCCATGGGCTGGTTTGTCTCGGCCTCGCTCGTTTCTCTTGGTCTCGGCATGGTCTTTGCGAACCTGTTCGCGCCGGGGCGGGGTTTGCAGCTGCCGCTTCCTAATGCAGATGCTTCCACCACGTTGCAGACCGCCGGCTTCAATCTGAAGGACTTCATCACCCACGTCTTTCCGACCAGCATCGCCCAGGCCATGTCGACGAACGAGATCCTGCAGATCCTCGTCTTCGCGGTGTTCTTCGGGCTCGCGCTCAGCCGGCTGAAGACGAGCCATGCCAGGACCATCGCGTCGTCGATCGACGAGCTGGTCCACATCATGCTGCAGATCACGAACTTCGTGATGAAGTTCGCGCCGCTCGGCGTGTTTGCGGCCATTGCGGCTGTCATCACCACGCAGGGGCTTGGCGTGCTCCTGACCTACGGCAAGTTCATCGCGACGTTCTATTTCAGCCTGGCTGTGCTCTGGACTGTCCTTGTTCTCGTTGGCCTGCTGGCGCTCGGCCGGCCCGTCCTTCAACTCCTCGGCCTCTTGCGTCAGCCGATGCTGCTCGCCTTCTCGACCGCAAGCAGCGAGGCCGCGTACCCCAAGATGATCGAGCAATTGACGAAGTTTGGTGTCAGCGAGCGCATCTCGGGCTTCGTGCTGCCGCTGGGCTATTCGTTCAACCTCGACGGTTCGATGATGTACCAGGCCTTCGCGGCCCTGTTCATCGCGCAGGCCTACGGCATCGAGCTCAGCTTCACGCAGCAGCTTGTCATGCTGCTGGTGATGATGGTGACCAGCAAGGGGATCGCCGGCGTGCCGCGCGCCGGGCTCGTGGTCGTTGCCGCGACCCTGCCGATGTTCAATCTGCCGGTGGGCGGCATGCTTCTCGTGATGGGCATCGACCAGTTCCTGGACATGGGCCGGACCATGACCAACGTCATCGGCAACGGCATTGCGACGGCCGCCGTGGCGAGGTGGGAAGACAAGCGTGGTCTGGTCGAAGAGGGAGTGTCCGAGACCGTAGTGCCAGCCGTCGTCGTCGCAGGTGCGGCGGGCGGATGAGCCGGTTGGTCCGCCCGCTCTCGAGAAAACTCTGCGCGTGATTCAAAGGCCCCGGGAGATGTCCCGGGGCCTCAGGCCGGTGAAAGGCTGCGCGCTCAATGTTTCGGGCTGCGGCCGCGGATGTGGTCAAAGCCCTGCTTGATTGCGGCGAAGCGCGCTTCGACGAACGGCTCGAATTCGAGGTCGGTGAAGATATATGGCCAGTCGTTTTCGACGCCTTCGCGGACGAGCTCACCGACATAGAGGGGATCAATGCCCTGAGAGACGCGTTCACGGATCATATTGATCTGCTCGGCACGCGGGCCCGAAGTCGGCATGGCAGGGACTCCCTCCTCGAAGCGTTTGGGGACATTGCGCCTTGAGTTCACGATTTGAGTGCGGATGAACCCGGGACACAGCACGGATACGCCAATGCCGCGCGGGGCGAGTTCAAGCCGCAGGCCCTCGGACAACGCGACCACACCATATTTTGAAACGTTGTATGCATTGCTCGCCCCTGAAATCAGGCCGGCGATCGAGGCTGTAGAGACGATGTGTCCACCCTCGCCATGTTGCTCGATCAACGGCCCGAAGATCTCGATCCCCCAAATGGTCGCCATCAAATTGACGCCCAGGGTCCAATTCCACGACGCCTCGGTCCAGGTGCCATAGGGCCCGCCGCCGCCGACACCTGCATTGTTGACGAGGATATGCACCTTGCCGTAGCGGGCGGTCGTGGCTTCAGCGGCCGCCACGAGCTCGGCTTTGAGTGAGACGTCGGCCTTCACGCCCTCGACATCGGCGTTGGTGAGCTTCAGTTGCTTGAGCGCCGCGGACAGCGCCTCTTCTTCAATGTCGCAAAGCATCACTTTCGCCCCCGCCTGGGCGAAAGCGGTCGCGATCCCCAGGCCAATGCCTGACGCCGCACCGGTCACGAACGCAGTCTTTCCAGCGAGTTCTTTCACGCGCATTCTCCTCCGGCAAACCAAGACTCTTGCAACACAACGTCAAGTGTCGCCAAACGGCATATGATCGCACTTTCGAGCGATTTGGAAGCCTGTCGAATGTCCGCGTCTGGCCCTCCACGTCATTTGCTGGGCCGACGAGGGTTCGAAAGCGCAGCGGACGTGGTCTATTCATGAACCATCACTATTGCCGCCATGCACCGCTAACGGCGCAGGCTGTGCCGGCAGTTGCGGTCGCTCGTGCGGCAGGCGGATAGGCTGCTAGGAAGGGCGCATACTCATAAACCTAGGATGTCCGCTAATTCCCCAACAGCGGCACAGGAGCAGACATTGCAGGAGGTCCGAGAAGGGCCACAGGACTAAACCGCTCGCGCGGTAGAACGCTGCGGCTGGCGACACGGCGAAGCAATAGGCGACAGCTCATCGTGACGAGCGGGGCCGTAGCTGGCGATGGTCCGATGATCGAGGACGTGCTGATCTGAAAGTTCGTGGCAGAGCAACCAACCGTTGCACAAGAGCCAACTTGAAGCCGTCATTCTTGATCGTGATTGTGCGCACCGTCGCGCTAATTGCACCAAGTCCAGGAATCTCGACGCAAGCAGAGTTACAAATGCGGTGATGCTCTTGACGAGCAGTTCGAAACAGTTTCGGCTCAGGTAGCTCCGGGGGCTTTCCAGGTCACTGGAGATCAGTTTGCATCACGGGATTCAAATATGAGGAACTCACGTCTAGATTGTGTGGTGTGGTATTTTTACTACGGCCAAGTCGTTGAAAGTACAGGTGCCGCCAAACATTAAATCCCCATAGGCGATCTTCCTGATCGTCTGAAGGTTGTTTGACACGACTTAGCTCGATCACGCGGCATTGTCCTACGTCCCCCCAGCGCGGTTTCCTCCTTTGGAGGCTTTCGGACGCCGGCCGCCCGAATATGCCGCGCCGTCACCGCTGCGGCCGGCATCCGAAACCCTTCACAAAACCAGACATTCTAAATACCGTTGGCGGTCATCAACCAGCGACATCATCATCGGTCGAAACTCGTGTCACCTCGTTGCGCAGAAAGCTCACTCGTTCATTATATTCGCCAACGGTTGCATTGAGCGGCAGCCCTCTCCAGCGCAGGAGGCCGACCGAGATGAATATCGAAAGATAGGTCGCGCCTAGAAGCACCACGGAAACATCGCAAACGGATTTCCAGAGTAGGGTCGGAGCGAAACCCAACGGATATATCAAAACCAGGTGAAGAAGAAACGGCACGCGATTCATCATTGAGCAGCTCCATATTTGGGGTTGCACAACAAGTGTGTCACAATCTAGAGCCAGGTGTCCATCGCGAGCTTGCCTTCATTTCGAAAGTCGGCCCTGGGTCAAAGGCTGCCCTTGTAAGCCGGCATGACAGGTCGGCTCACTTTCCGGAAGCTGACGTCGCAACGTTCTGAGCTCAGGTCAGCCACGGGCTATTTTCGGACCTGCAGGCGACCCGCTGCATGCACGCAGGCAATTGGCGCTGATCAGTCGGAACTGCTATGCTGCGTGAACTCGTGTGGGGAGCACATCATGACTGTGTTGAGTTTTGCGCGCGCGGCATTCCTCGCGTCAGTCTTTGTCACATTTCTGGGCGAGAAGGGGCAGGCAGCCGAGCTGCGCGTTCTGGCGGGCGGCGCGATGACCGCGGTGTGGGCCGAGGTGAAACCAAAGTTCGAACAGGTCTCTGGACACAAGCTCGACATTTTCTTCGGCACCACCCCAAATTTGATCAAGGAGGCGACGTCGGGAAAGGCGTTTGACGTCGGCGTCGTGCCGGTCGAGGTAATGCAGGACGCAGGAGCACGTGCAAAATTCGCCGCCGGCACTACATCCGATGTTGCGCGCGTCGGCCTCGGTGTTGCGGTGCGAGCTGGCGCTCCGAAGCCCAACATCGGCACACCTGACGCGCTTAAGGCTGCGCTGCTCGATGCACGGTCGATTGCGACACTGCCGGCAAGCGCCGCAGGTGCGCAAGTGATGAAAGCATTCGAGCGACTTGGTGTCGCCGTGGCAATCAAGGGCAAGCTTCAGGCAAAAGCGGCACCAGCCGAAATCGTTGCGGCAGTTGAAAAGGGCGAAGCTGAGCTAGGCGTGTTCTTGCTAAATGTGCTCACCGCCCCTGGACTAGACGTCGTCGGCCCATTCCCTGCGGACCTGCAGCAGGAAGTTGTCTTTACGGGTGCTGCTGCCGCGGACACAAAGCAAGGAGATGCCGCAAAAGCGCTGCTCGGGTATCTCAAGTCGCCAGAAGCGAGCGCCATCATTAAAGCGAAGGGAATGACGCCGGGCTGAAAGCATTGAACCCTCCGAGATTGAGGTTGGAAAACGCAAAGCGAAAATGGTGAGGAACCATGGCAGCCGGCCCGAGAAGGTCCGGTGTGGGTCAAAACCGGCAATACTCTGATTGAGCAGAAAAGTTCTGCTTAGACCCCAGAGCCGGCGTCTGCGCCTTTGCGAGTGTGCGCCGCGTCTGCTCATTCTCAGAAGAGTTATGCGCGCAGTTTGAAAGCCTCGGCAGATAGCCAGGGCCTAATTTTTATCTCGGATCGCGCGAAGCATAGTCGTAGCTTTTCGCTCCGGTCGTCGATGCAAGATGCGACTGGCCGATGCAAATTTCGCATAACATTTTGCGGATGGCGCCGCGTTCGGCGCTGTCGTTGAAAGTCCTCGTCAAGCTTTCGATTGCAAGCTTCGGCATTCATTGCAACGACAAGGGATTTCGCATGAAGAAGGTCAAGATCGCGTGGCGGTTGGGCATGCTCACGCTCGGCAGCGTACTCGCGATGATGGTTCTCGTTGGCGTGTCCCTGGTCCAGCTGCGCGATCAGATGGAGGCCGAGAGGACGCGGGCGCTGCGCGGCGCCGTGGACGTGGTCGCATCGCAGATCGCGGCCTATCAGCAGGACGTCCTGTCCGGCCGGATGAGCCGCGGCGATGTGATTGGCAGGGTCCGGGAGATCGTCGCGAAGTCGCGATATGACGGCAACAACTACTTCTTCGTCTATGACTGGGACGGGCTCAATCTCGCCGATGGCGGCACGCCTGAAAACGTCGGCAAGAACCTGATCGACAAGGGCGACGTCAATGGACATCTATTCCGGCGCGAGATCGTCGATCTCGCGCACACCGCCGGCGCCGGGACCGTGACTTATCATTTCCCCCGCAACGGCCAGCCGCAGCCCCTGCGTAAACAGGCCTTCGTCAGGGCGCTCCCGGACCTGAAGATGATGGTCATAAGCGGCATGTATGTCGACGATCTCGACGATTCGTTCAGGGGCGCGGCGCTGCGGCTCGGGGGGCTCGCGCTGCTGGTCGTGCTCATCAGCGTGGCGTTTGCGGTGTTGATCGCAGGAACGATCTCCCGGCCGTTGCGGCGTCTGGAGGAGCGGCTGCGCAAG
The DNA here is from genome assembly GCF_022012435.1 of Bradyrhizobium zhengyangense. GTDB lineage: Bacteria > Pseudomonadota > Alphaproteobacteria > Rhizobiales > Xanthobacteraceae > Bradyrhizobium > Bradyrhizobium zhengyangense. Next base: position 566,476 of record NZ_JAKLUA010000004.1, on the reverse strand, counting down.
ATCGTGTCCGGTGAGATCGAGGGCGACATTCCGGGGCTGGACCGGGGGGACGAGATCGGCGCCATGGCCGCGGCGGTCGCCGTCTTGCGTGACCATTCGGCCGATCGATTGGAGCTCCAGGCGTCCCAGGCGAAGCTCAAGATGCAGGCTGAGAGCGAGCTGAAAGGCGTTCTGGCGCGCGCCGCCTCGTCCTTCGAGGAGTCGGTCGTTGGATCCGTGGATGAGGTCGTGGAGGCCGCCGGCCACATCGCCGATGCGATTCAGGAGTTGGAACGGTTCAATGCCGACAACATGCTGTGCAGCCGCACGGCTTCTGAATCCGCAGGCGGCATTGCCGGCAGCGTGCAGGCCATGGCTGCCGGGGTCGAGCAGCTCGATGCCTCCACCCGCAACATCAATGGACGGGCCCAGGAAGCAAGCCAGGTGGCTGACGTTGCCAGCGGCCGCGCGACCCAGGCCGGATTGATGGTGGAGAGCATGGTGCAGGCCGCGACAAAGATCGGAAGCGTCGTGGAATTGATCAGCGATATCGCCGGCCAGACCAATTTGCTGGCGCTCAACGCGACCATCGAGGCGGCGCGCGCGGGCGAAGCGGGCCGCGGCTTTGCAGTGGTGGCGGCGGAGGTCAAGACCCTCGCGACGCAAACGGCACGCGCGACGGAAGACATCTCCTCCCAGGTGCTCGGCATCCAGTCGGCGACGCAGGCGGCGGCCGGCGAAATCGCTGCGATCGTCGCCGTGATCAGCGATATCAGGGAGCAGAGCGCGACGATCGCCAGAGCGGTCCAGGAACAGAGCGGCGCCACCAGCGACATCAACCGCGCGGCCCGCAGCGCCGCGGAAGGCGCCGAGCATCTCCAGAGGTCGGTCGAGGATGTCTGCTCGAAGGCCGCCACGGGGCAGTCGATCGCGCAGGGCGCGGGCTCGCGCGCGGAGGCGCTGCGAAGCCGGTTCGGCGATTTGAACGAAGCGGCGCTGGGATTCGTCCGGCGGCTCCAGGCTCTGCAGTCGGCGGCGTAGGGCTCTCGCCAGCCGCTCATGAGCCAATGATGACATTATGGCGGTGTTGCACGCGTATGCGGGCCCGTGCCTGCTGGCGATTGCAGCCGCCATCATCCTGCCGCGCGGGATCCGGACGCCGGCGGGTCAGAACGCCTGACCGGAAGACGATAGCTGTCGAAATTCTCGCGCGATCTCGTTCGCAGCGGGAATCTGACGCGTGAGCGGCGATGAGACGTCTGTCGTTGGGTGCTTCACGATGGCCCGCCTGTCTTTCACATAGGCGATGGGAACGCCCATCCTTTCCACGCGGCCGATGATCGCGCCATCCAGGTCGCGATCGCAGTTCATGTGCGTCGGGGCGATGAAGAATTCCGATTCGTCCCATTCGGACCGGAAGTCCCAACGCAATTGCGGAAGCGTGACGGTGTGATCGAACGCTGGACGTTCTCCACACACAGCGACCGAATAGATCGTCGGCGATTTGATGTCGCCGGGCGGTGTCGTTTCGCGGACGAAGGTCTCGAGCATACGGATCGCTTCCGGCATGCTGTTGAACCAGTAGTCAAGGTCATAGCGACGGAATGCGCCCGGAAGGCCTCCGACCATCGCGTTGTAGGATAGATTCTCGTAGGGATGAAGCCTTGCCAGCAGGACCCCTTCCGAGAGGAAAGACGCGCACATCGCTGCAAGGGCCGCCCAGGCCAGTCGTCGGCTTCGCACGGCAATTGCATCGAGGAAATCGCTCAGGCCCACGCCGGCCAGCACGGCCAAGGGAGGAAGCACAAAGAGAAAATGACGCATGCCGCTGAACGCAGGGCCATGAACGAGGGCCTGGCATCCCAGGGGAAGCAGAATCATAGTCGACAGCAATGCAAGTTCGCGCCAGCGGTGCGAGCCTTTCTTGAGGGGAAGCCAAAGAAGCGAAGTCATCCCCAGCGCGGCACCCGCCTGGGTGATCAGCGGCACGCGGATGAAGAGATAGAAGGGAACATAGGCGCGCGGCACCTTGGCCATCTCGTACACGTGCCCGGCAAAGAGCGTGCGGATCGCATACTGAAATTCCGAGAAGGCAAACAGGCCGCGAATGGGATTGAGCGGCGACAGCGCAGCCCATGGCCAGGCCAGGATCATCAGCAGGTAGGCGCCTGCCATGGCGGGGCATGTCTTCAACACGGAGTTAGCCACGAAGGTCAGGCGCGCCCCGCAGCTTTCCGTCCAGGGCAGATAGATCAGGATTGCAATTCCGAGGTAGACAAACACCAGCAATCCGTAGCTACGCAGCCCGAGAGCTGCTCCGGCAAGACAGCCGAAGACCACAAGGTCAACGGCGCGCGGCGCCGGCAGTTGGCGCGCCAGGCGGAGAAGGACGAGCGTCGCTCCGGACATGGCCGCTGCAAATGGAATGTCCTTGGTATGGTTGAACATGGCGCCGTACCAGGCGCCGCAGAGCGCAAGCGCAATCGTCGCAATAAAGCCCGCGCGCGGTCCGGCGATCAATCGCGCGGCGGCGCCACTGAGGGCGATGCCGGCGAGGCCCGTAGCGGCGCAGAGGATGTGCCGCAATTCGTAGATATCGATGGGGATAACCTGGCCGAGCGCGATTGCCGTGACGTCGAACAGACCTCCATAGAGATACAGGTTATCGAAGCTGAAGAGATCGCGTACCCGCAATCCACTCCGATAGTAAGCAATGATCAATTCACCGTAGTGATGCTGGACGCCCTCGTCATTGGAGATCGCGTAATCCTTCGCCGTGAAGCACACGAGGACAGCCAGGGCCGTGAGAAACGCCAGGGCCAAGAAATCGAAGGTGTTCGAAGGGATGCTGCTGCGCGCAGGGCGCTCGCCAAGCCCCTTCAGTGCGTCATCGACGAAAGCACGGTCGTCCGCTGCTTTTGATCCAACTCTCGACAACACATGATCGGATCTCATGTGCGCCCCGCTCGCCTGCAAGGCGAGCCGCAAGGCCGTTTCCCGGCGGCGGCATCTTGTTCGCTGCGTGCTGAGTTATCCGTCACGACCGATTCCTAGAGTTTGTGGCCTTTGTCCCGCAGCAACCGGGTCATCTGCGCCTTGATCTCGTCGGTCGCTTCGCGCGAGATTTCATCGCCGATCTGTCGGCCGATCTCCGAGAGCTCGTGCGATTTCCCGGTGTACTTCTGGCCGACCGCGCTGCCATAGAACGCCTCGATCGCGTGCAGTTCATCCGCGGAGAAATTCGCCGCATAGGCCGCCGCAGCACGCTCGATCATCGAATTGCTGTATTTCGACTGGCCGGCTTCCAGGATCGCCGGCACTGCGGCGTCGAAGTCGCGCTCGATCTCGGGACGGTCCTGAGACAAAACCGGTCGAAGGCTGAACAGAATACCCGGAAGCAAGACCTTGTATTGATCGGTCACCCGCAGCGTCGTGACGAGGCGCCGAGCCGCGTCCATTGCGGCGGGTGATGGGTCGTCTGCCCGCGCTAAACCCATTGTGAACAGGATGGCGCAAACAATGATCGTCAGTACCTTGTACATGCCTGTCTCCTCCTCGAATCTACTCACGCGGCACTCGGCTGAGTGCGAGCCACGGGCGCGACCTCCTGTTGGAGTTTAGTGGCCAAGCGCTCATCGCCGCCGGCGTCCACAAAGAGATTCCGGACCCGCTGCGCACGATCCAGAAGCCAGGCGACAGCGGTCATGATGACCATTCCGCCGATGCTGAGCAGAATTTGCTCGACCACCTGGTGCTTCCACTGAACCAGCATCCAATGCACCCCGAACGACAGGAAGACGCCGAGGCAGAACAGCGGCAGCGAATGCTGCCCGCACAACACCAGCGGTCGCAGCCATTTCGACTTCAGTCCTTCCCAATCCGGGTTGAGATAACGCGAGACGATGACTGCCAGCGCAAGGAAGTGCGTGAACCGGAGCATGTCGAGGTCGGTCTTGTCGATCGGATAGATCAGCTTGATCATCCATTTCGGGATCAACGACTCCAGAAATGCGCTGTGCCAGGTCATCACGATCACCAGCGCAAAAGCGATCCAGCCGATCGCGACTGCGAAGACGATGCGCGACTGAATGAATTTGCTGATTTGAGCGACCGCGCCGCACCCGCACCAGGCGCCGAAAAAAAACATCAATTGCCAGGCGAACGGATTGAAATACCAGGTCGCCCCTTTCGGATAGGACGGCAGGTTCCAGTCGAAATAGCGAGCGAGCAGGTACAGCACGATCGAACCTGCCAAGGTCAGATTCGGGCGTCGCACGAGGCACCACACCACGAACGGCGAAACGAGCACCAGGGAGATGTAAAGCGGCAGGACGTCCAGATCGACAGGCTTGTATTGCAACGTGAGCGCCTTGCCTATCAGCTCGTCGGGATGCGCGAGGAAGTTGGCGACGTTGAACTCATCCTTGTACATGGGATTGTCCCACTTCCTTGCCGCACGGGCGATCTGTGCCGTGAAGGCGAGGAACAGCAGGATGTGAGCAACGTACATTTGCCAGGCGCGCAGCCACAGCCGCTTCAACGCCGGAAGAAACTGGCCCGCGGCCACGATCGGGACGTAAATGAACCCGAGGAGATAACCGGAGATGAATACGAAGAACTCGGCTGCGTCGCTGAAGCCGTAATTGCGCAGCGTGAGCCAGGCCACCACGTCGTCCGGAATGTGGTCGAGAAAGATCATCCAGAGGCCGAGACCGCGCAGAAGATCGAGCCTCAAGTCCCGTTCTACGACGAAAAGATCCGTGCTCTCTTTTGCCATGTCAGCCTGTCCGATTCGTTGAGTGGGCCATCATTAAGAACTTTGCGCGATCAGCTTGGGAATATCCGCCTTGGCGCGTTCGTGCCCCGACATCGCCCATTTGTACCAGGTGAATACCCTTGCTACGCCGTACAGGATCAAGATGCCGCCGGCGCCGACCGCCGCGTGCAGCACAAAACCCGCATCAAGCTCGATGAGCAGGGCGTAGCCTGCGAATGACAGCGCAACGCCGAGCGCAAAAATTTGAAGAGAATACTGTCCGCAAAGGATGAGAGGGCGCGCCCAGGCCGATCGTAGCCCCGTCCAATCGCCCGGCACGAAGCGTAGTGCGACGACGGCCAGCGCCAGGAAATGGGCAAACCTCAGAACGTCGAAATCGGTCTTGTTTATCGGATAGATTAGTCGCGCGACCCAGCCGGGGATCAGGCGCTCCAGGGGCGGAAAATACCACGTCATAGTCACAAAGAAAGCAGCGCAGAGATAGGCGACGGCCAGCCACAACACCGATCGGGAATTGAGGATCGGCGATAGTCGCTTGCCTCCTCCAAGCGCGCACCAGGCGCCGAACACGAACAGCAGCTGCCATCCATACGGATTGAACGACCAGAAGCCGTCTGGATAGGTCGACAAATGCAAGTCGTATCGAAGCATGAGCACATACAGTCCGGCCGACAGGGCGAGCGGCAGATCCCCGTGCAATCTAGCGAGCAGCAGCACCAAGGGTAGAACAGCCATCAGAACGACATAGAGCGGCAGGACATCCATGTTCAGCGGGCGGAATCGCAACAGCAGCGCCTGGATCATTTCGGAGCCAGGTTGCTTGAAGAATTCTCCGACCTCCATCTCCTGGATGTAGAACGCCGGCTTCTCGGAAACCGCAGTAGCGAAAGCGATCTCAGCCATCAGAACCAGGAAGAGCAGAAGATGCGCGGTGTAGATTTGCCAGACCCGCCGCAGCACACGTGCTGTCCCGATCACGAAGCCAGCCTCGAAGGTCGCGCGACCGTAGACCAAAGCTGCGGTGAAGCCGGAGATGAAGATGAACACTTCGGCCGCATCGCTGAACCCGTAGTTGCGTATCGTGACCCAGGCCAGGAGGTCGGGTGAAACGTGATCGACATAAATGAGCCAGAGGGCCAGGCCGCGGAAGAAGTCGAGTCGTAATTCTCGCTCGCCTTTGGCGACGGCAAAGCTCGGTGTTGGGAGGGACTGCGACGAAGCCGGCGCAACGCCATGCCGCTTTGATTTGGGGTAACCTCTGGCGAACCAGGCGGCGAGCCAGATCAATCGGCGGTACTGGGGGCGACTCGTCACCCCAATTTCGGCCCGCACGCCAAGGATACCAAGAATCGGCAAGCGCCTCATTGGTCCCCCTCCCTTTTCCGACGGAAGTCTAACCTCCGCTCCGGAACAAGAACATCGAAGATGCGATGCCTCCATTGAGAAGTCGACACTACCGAATACCTCTCACAACGAACGCTGCGCGTGGGGGCTGGATAATCGGTACGGAGAGACCTCTCCAATACCTTGGTTCTATGGGTTCGTTAGCCGATCGGCATTGGAGCTGACCGAGAAGGGCTGCCAAGCTAACGATCGAGGGATGCACGCGTTTGGCCGTTCATGGCACCCTGCTTCGCTGGGCTCCAAGGTCGGGGAATGTGCCGGCATCCCGCGCCATGCCATTCCTGCATTCCGCCGGTGTTTTGCCCGACGAAGCAAAGTCATTCTCGGCAAAGCAAAATTTTATCCGGATTCTTCCAAGCCAATCGTTGTAGTGGATGGGTTGTTTTCGCTCTTTTGTCTCCGCCACTCACCCCGCCGCGGAACCCGCCTCGCTCTCCGAGGGTTTTAACCTTGTCGCCCCGGCACTTCGCCGGCGCAGCAAACGGGGGAAGACGCCTGCATGCAGTGGAGCCTGCTCCGACCGGTCGGCCTTGTCCCCGCGACGCTTGTCCTCACCAGCATGGCCGCCAGCGCCGAGGGCGGCAAATCGGCAAGTCCCTCCGAATTCCTGCTGGTGACGCAGATCGTGCTGCTGATCGCGGTGGGGCGAGGCCTCGGCGAGATCATGCAGCGGATCGGCCAGCCCTCGGTGATCGGCGAGTTGCTCGCGGGCATTCTGCTCGGGCCATCGCTGTTCGGCTGGATCTGGCCGGACGCGCAAACCGCGATCTTCCCGAAAATGCCCGAGCAGAAGGCGATGCTCGACGGCATCGCGCAGTTCGGCATTTTGCTGCTGCTCCTGCTCACGGGCATGGAGACCGATCTCAAGCTGGTGAAGAAGGTGGGCAAGGCAGCGATCGCGATCTCGATCGCCGGCATCCTCGTGCCCTTCGCCTGCGGCTTCGCGCTCGGCGAATTCCTGCCCGATGCGCTGCTGCCGAAGCCCGAGCAGCGCCTTGTGGCCTCGCTGTTCATGGGCACGGCGCTGTCGATCTCCTCCGTGAAGATCGTCGCGGTGGTGGTGCGCGAGATGAACTTCATGCGCCGCAATGTCGGACAGATCATTGTCGCGACCGCCGTGATCGACGACACCATCGGCTGGATCATCATTGCCGTCATCTTCAGCCTGGCCTCGCAAGGCACGCTGGATCTCGCCTCGGTGGCGAAAGCGGTGCTGGGCACGCTCGTCTTCCTCGCGGTCAGCTTCACGATCGGCCGTCGCCTGGTGTTCCAGCTCATTCGTTGGGCCAATGACAACCTCGTCAGCGTCGCTGCCGTCATCACCGTGATCCTGCTGCTGATGGGCGTGATGGCACTGATCACGCATGCGATCGGCGTCCACACCGTGCTCGGGGCCTTCGTCGCTGGCATCCTGGTCGGGGAGTCGCCAATCCTGACCCGACAGATCGACGAGCGCCTGCGCGGGTTGATCTCGAGCTTCTTCATGCCGGTGTTTTTTGGTCTCGCCGGCCTCAGCGCCGATCTCTCGGTGCTGCGCGATCCCAATCTCTTGCTGCTCACTGGCCTCCTCGTCGTGATCGCCAGCGTCGGCAAGTTCGGCGGTGCCTTTGTCGGCGGCACTCTGGGCGGGCTGAGCACGCGGGAATCGCTGGCGCTCGCGAGCGGAATGAATGCGCGCGGCTCGACCGAGGTCATCATCGCCACCATCGGCCTTTCCATCGGCGTGCTCAGCCAGAACCTATTCACGATGATCGTCACCATGGCGATCGTGACCACGATGGCGATGCCGCCGATGCTGCGCGCGGCGCTGGCCAAGCTTCCGATGAACAAGGAGGAAAAGGAGCGGTTGGAGCGGGAAGAGTTCGAGAAGCGCGGCTTCGTCGCCAATCTCGAACGTCCGCTGCTTGCCGTGGACGAAAGCGTCAATGCCACCTTTGCCTCGCACATCGTCGGATTGATCGCCGGCATGCGCGGCCTGCCGATCACTGTGCTGCATATCGGCAAGCGGGCCGGGGAGCAGGAGAGGGGCCGCGACGAGGAGGCGAGCCATGAAGCCGTGGTGAAGAAGGCCGCCGAGACCGTCTCCACCAATGGTGACGGTGAGGTGGGCAGCATCGATGTCGTCACCCGCGCCAGGCGCGCCGAGCTCGGCGAGACCATCACCGAGGAGGCGCGCAAGGGTTTTGATCTTCTCGTCGTCGGCGTCGACAAGGTCACTGCTGCCAAAGACCGCTTTGATCGCAAGATCGAGGACATCGCAGCAAAATTCGACGGCCCGCTCGCGATCGTCGCGGCCAGAGGCAAGCATCTGAAGCAGCCGATGCCGGATAGGCTCAACATCCTCGTCCCGGTCTCCGGCAGCGGCGTCTCCAAGCGTGGCGCGGAGGTCGCGGTCGCGCTGACGCAGGCCGGATCAGGCTCGCTCCGGGTGATCTATGTCGCGACGACCCGCGACAAGGGCGCGCAGCGCGGTGCTTCGCGTGGTCTCGGCCAGGAGGCGGGTGTCCTCAAGGATGCCAGCGATCTCGCCGCCCGCTACGAGGTCGACATCACTACGACGCTGCGCGTCAACCGGGCGCCGCAGGCTGCGATCCTGCGCGAGATCGACACCACCGATGTCGATCTCGTCGTCATGGGCGTCGACCGTATCCAAGCCGATCACCTCTCCTTCGGCGGCGTTGCGGACGCCGTGCTCAGGCAGTCGAAGGTCTCGGTGCTGCTGGTTTCCAGCGGCGAGGCGCGGCAGGCGCCGAGCGAGAAGGGGTGAGCGGGTACTGCATCCTCCGTCATTACGAGGAGCTCGCGACAAAATTGCGTAGCAATTTTGCGCTGATGCGACGAAGCAATCCAGACTGCTTCCACGGAGAGACTCTGGATTGCTTCGCTGCGCTCGCAATGACGGGGTGAGTGGGTAGGGACACCTCACGCACGCCCCCATGATGCCATTATGCCGGTGTTTTGCCCGACGGCGCAAGCAATTTTCGGCAAAATCGAATATCTCGCGCTTTTTCAACCCCATGTCTACTGTGCATGGGGTTGTTTTTAGGACTTCACCTCCGCCGCGGCCACCGCCTTCGGTGCCTTCTTCGAGGCGCGCCAGTTCTCGAACCGCTGCACCACCACGAAGAAGGCCGGCACGAACAGCACGGCCAGGCAGGTCGAGGCCAGCATGCCCGAGAACACGGTGATGCCGATAGACTTGCGCGCGCTGGCGCCGGCGCCGGTCGCGATCACCAGCGGCACCACGCCGAGGATGAAGGCGAACGATGTCATCAGGATCGGGCGGAAGCGGGCGCGCGCCGCCTCGATCGCGGATTCGATGACCGGCTTGCCGTCGCGGCCGTGCAGCTCGAGCCCGACCTCGACGATCAGGATCGCGTTCTTGGCCGACAGCGCGATCAAGAGGATTAGGCCGATCTGGCAATAGAGGTTGTTGTCGATCTTGAGGGCCGAGAGGATCAGCATCGGCCCGAGCAGCGACAGCGGCACGGCGAGGATCACCGAGATCGGCGCGTACCAGCTCTCATACTGGCCGGCGAGCACGAGATAGACCAGCAGCATGGCAAGGCCGAACACCCAGTAGATCTGGTTGGAGACCGCCTTCTCCTGGTAGGACATCGCGGTCCATTCGAAACCGGTACCCGGCGGCAGCGTCTTGTCGCCGATCTCCTCCATCAGCTCCAGCGCCTGGCCAGACGAATAGCCCTGCGCCGGCAGGCCGACGATGGTGGAGGACGGATAGAGATTGTAGAGGCTGATCAGCGAGGGTCCCGTCACGGGCGTGATGGTGGCGACGGTGCCGATCGGGATCATGTCGCCGTTCTGGTTGCGCACCTGCATGTTGGCGATGTCGCGCTCGGTGACGCGGAAGGCCGGATCGGCCTGGGTGTAGACCTGGAACACGCGGCCGAACTTGTTGAACTGGTTGACGAAGGACGAGCCGAGATAGGTCGACAACGCCGAGAACACGGCATCCGTCGTGACGTGCAGCGTCTGGGTCTTGACGCGGTCGATCTCGACATTGAATTGCGGGACCGCCGAGCGGAACGAGGACGAGACACGCTGCAGCGCGCTCTGGCTCTGGGCGTTGGAGACCATCGCGCCGGTGATGGCCTGCAGCTTGGCGAAATCGCTGTTGCCGTCACGGAGTTCGACCTGCATCGAGAAGCCGGCCGCATTGCCAATGCCCTGGATCGGCGGCGGCGGCAGCACCAGCGTGCGCGCCTCCATGATGTTGGCGACCTTGTCATTGAGGCCATAGACCAGCGAGCGCAGATCCTCGCCTTTGCCGCGTGCCGACCAGTCCTTCAGGATGATGTAGGCGACGCCCGCATTGGCAAGGCTCGCGCTGTTGTCGAGGGCGGAGATGCCGGCGATGGTGATGACCTGCTGGACGCCGGGCGTGTCCTTGATGAGGTCGGCTGCCTTGTCGAGCACCTTCTGGGTTCGCTCCAGCGAGGCGCCATCGGGCAGCTGCACGGCTGCGATCAAATAGCCCTGGTCCTCGATCGGCAGGAAGCCGGTCGGCACCCGCGACAGGCCGTAGCCGCTGAGCCCGATCACAAGGAGTGCGAACGCGACAGAGATCGTTGCGTGCTTCACCAGAAACGTGATCAGCCGCGTGTAGCCCCGCTCGACCCTGTCATAGACGGCGTTGAAGCCGCGGTAGAAGAAGTTGCGTTGCTCCGGCGGCACCGTCGGCCGCAGCCACAGCGCGCATTGCGTCGGCTTCAAGGTGGCCGCGTTGATGGCGGACAACAGCGCGGTTGCCGCAATCACCAGCGCGAACTGCGAATAGATCCGCCCGGTGAGGCCGGCGAGGAACGAAGCGGGCAGGAACACCGAGATCAGCACCAGGGTGATGCCGACGATCGGCGCGAACAGCTGGTCCATCGCCCTGATCGCGGCGTCGTGCCCGTTCATGCCCTGCTCGATATTGTGGGCGGCGCCTTCCACCACGACGATAGCATCGTCGACGACGATGCCGATCGCGAGCACGATCGCAAACAGCGTCGACATGTTGATGGTGAAACCGAGAGCCGCCATCGCGGCAAAGGCGCCGATGATGGTGACAGGCACCGTGGTCGCCGGCACCAGCATCGCGCGCCAGTCCTGCAGGAACACGAGGATCACGACCAGCACGAGGAGGCCGGCCTCGATCAGGGTCATGTAGACCTCATGCACCGAGGCATCGACGAATTTGGTGGTATCGAATGGCGTGTCGTACTTGATTCCTTCCGGAAAGCGCTTGGCGAGCTCGACCATCTTCTTCTCGACGGCCTGTTCGACTTGAAGCGCGTTGGCGCCGGGCGACTGGAACACGCCGATGCCGGTGGCGGGCTGCCTGTTGAGGGAGAAGATCTGGCTGTAGGTCTGCGCGCCGAGCTCGACCCAGCCGACGTCGCGCACGCGCGTGACGTCGCCGCTTGCGCCCGTCTTGACGATGATGTTCTCGAACTGGCCGGTGTCGTCGAGCCGGCCGTTGACGTTGAGCGTGTACTGGAACGCCTGTCCCGGCGGCGTCGGCGGCGCGCCGACCTGTCCGGCCGAGACCTGCTGGCTCTGCTGCTGGATCGCCTGGATGACATCCTGCGGCACGAGCCCGCGCGCCTGCAGCTTGTTCGGATCGAGCCAGATCCGCATCGAATACTGGCCGGCGCCGAACACCGTGACGTTGCCGACGCCGGGCAGGCGGGACAGCTCGTCGCGGATGTTGATGGTGGCGTAGTTGCTGAGGTAAAGGCTGTCGAACCGGGAATCCGGCGAGGTCAGCGTCACGAACAGCAGGATCGACGTCGATTTTTTCTGGACGGTAACGCCCTGATTCTGCACCGACTGCGGCAGCTGCGACAGCGCGCTGGAGACGCGGTTCTGTACCAGCACCTGCGCGAAGTTCAGATCCGTTCCGATCTTGAAGGTCACGGTCAGCGTGTAGGTGCCGTCGGAGCCGCTGTAGGACTGCATGTAGAGCATGTCCTCGACGCCGTTGACCTGCTGCTCGATCGGCAGCGCGACGGTGTCGATCACGGTCTTGGCGCTGGCGCCGGGATAGCGGGTCGTCACCTGCACTGTCGGCGGAACCACATCAGGATATTGCGCGATCGCGAGGTTGAACAGCGCCACGCCGCCGATCAGGATCATCAGGAGCGCGATGACGTTCGACAGGACCGGCCGCTCGATGAAGAATTTGGAGATCATGGGCCGGCGCTCCTACTTGGCAGACGCCTGCGGCTGCTCGATCTTGGTCTGTTGCGGGTCGATCTTCTGGCCCGGGATCACGCGCAGCAGCCCCGAAATGACCACGCGGTCGTCGGGCTGCAGGCCGCTCTCGATCACGCGCAGGCCATTGTCGGTCGGGCCGATCTGCACCTTGCGCTGTTCGACGACGTTGTCCTTGTTGACCACCAGCAGATAGCGGCCGCCCTGGTCGCTGCCGAGCGCGGTGTCGGGGACGAGCAGGGCGTTCTTGTCCTGGTCGAAGGGGACGCGGACCCGGACGAAATAGCCGGGGAGCAGCACCCGCTTGTCGTTGGGGACGACGCCGCGCACGGCGAGCGTGCCGGTCGATGTGTTGAGGGTCGGCGCGACATAGTCGAGCTTGCCCTCATGCGGATAGCCGGTCTCGGTCTGGAGGCCGACCTCGATCGGAAATTGCTTGAGGTCGGCGGGGGTCAGTCCGCGGCGTTGCGCCTCGGCGCGAATGCGCAGCACGTCTTGCTCGTTGACGGTGAAGTTGACCCAGATCGGGTCCATGGCAACAATGGTCGCAAGCTGCGTCGGGGAGGAGGCGCCGACGAGCTCCCCGATCGAGACCAGATGCGCGCTGACGATGCCGTCGAAAGGCGCGCTCACTTTAGTGTAGCTGTAGTTGAGCTCCGCGATCTTGGTGTTGGCCTGGGCCTGCTGGAGGTTGGCCTGGGCGTTGTCGCGAGTCGATGTCGAGGTGTCGAGCGTCGCCTGCGAGACTGCCTGGCGCTGCACGAGGTCGACCTGCCGCTTGTAGTCGGCCTCAGCCTGCTTGAGCGAGGCCTGCGCGCCGGCCTCGGCTGCCTGTGCCTGCTCCAGCTTCAGCTTGTAGGTCTCGGGCTCGATCGTGAACAGCTGGGTGCCCTGCTTGACGAAGGTGCCATCGGTGTAGTCGATCGTTTGCAGAAAACCCTGCACGCGCGCGACGAGATCGACGCTCTTGATCGGCGCGGTGTTGCCGGTGGCTTCGACATAGCGCGTGACGGGGCGCTGTATGGGTGTGGCGACGTCCACCTTCGGCGGCGGCGGCGCCACGTAGGCGTTCTTGTCCTCGCAGCCGGCCAACGCAATCACGGCCGCCGAGGCGGCCAGGGCCCGCCCGATATGTCTCCACGCGCGATGAAATCTTGCGGGAAGAGCGGGATTCGCTGAGGTCATTCGGTGGTCCCCGATGATTGTCTGTCGGTGCGGCAGGCTACCAACAAATGCCCGGCCGTGGAACACCATAGCCATGGTAGTCACAGCCCTTGCACTGCAAACAGCGGCGAGGCCTTTGACAGTTCTGCCATGACAAATCGCTTTTCACCGAGCGCATGATCGACCAGAATTATGTCAAAGGCCGCACGCCCAGGCGCGAGGACCGACTTCAGGCAATCGGGCGACACAAGAGGAAACGCGAGGAGACAATGACATGCCAACGCCATTCTGGTCGGCCTGCGCGGTCCTTGCTCTTGCCGCTGTGGTCGCTGTGCCCGCGCTAGCCGATGGCCTGAAAGACGAGATCGCGCCGACCGGCAAGCTGCGGGTCGCGATCGCGATCAGCCCGGCGGGTGGAGCGTCCTGGTCGACCAAGACCGAAGCCGGCTATGCCGGCGTGCCCGTCGATCTCGGCAAGGAGATGGCCGCGCAGCTCGGCGTGCCCGTCGACTACGTCGCATACCAGAATTCCGGACAGATCACCGATGCGGCTGGCAAGGGTGCCTGGGACGTCACCTGGTTGCCGAAAGATCCCGAGCGCGAGATCCGGATGATGTTCGGTCCGATCTACGAGGTCGCGGACGCCACATACATCGTCAAGGTGGGTTCGGCGGTCACCAATTTCGCCACGCTCGACCAACCCGGCATCAAGGTCGCAGCGGTCAACGCGACGACGACGATGCGCGGCGCTGTTGCGCATCTGAAGAATGCGAAGGTCACGGGTTATCAGACCTACGACGAAATCTTCGGCCTTCTGAAGAGCGGCGAGATCGATGCCTTCGCGCTATCGCGCGACCAGCTCAACAAGATGGCGCAAAAGCTCCCGGGGACAAAGGTGCTGGACGAGACGTTCAAGAAGACGGTCACCGCCGTTGCCGTCCCGCTCGGCCATAGCCAGGCTCTGGCGTTCGCCACCAAATTCATGAACGAGGCGGTGACGAACGGCACCCTGCGCAAGGCCTACGATAATAACGGGCTGAAGGACACGCCGATCCGCACCGAATAGGCCCGGCCACATTGGATTTCGACCCGGCGCCTCGTTGTTGGACCTTGGATTACAACTGCCAAATCTTTCCTGGTCCCGTCCGCTTTTTTGTCCCAGTTCCTACCCGACGCGTCTCTTGCGTCAAACTGACACAGCTCTGTCACTCGTGATCGTTAGGGTCGCCCGTCACTCCTTCGGGGCACAAAAATGAAAACCAGATTTTTGACGACGGCTGCGATTTTCGCGGCCGCGACGACACTTGCGTGCAGCATTCCGGTGTTCGCCGACGACTTCGACCGGGATCACGATGGCGATCATCGCCATCCGCATCACATCCATACGGAAACGCCGATCAAGCATCTCGTGATCATCTTCAACGAGAACCGCTCCTTCGACCATTATTTCGCGACTTATCCGAATGCGGCCAATCCGTCGGGCTCGATTCCCTTTGTGCCAAAGCCGCATACGCCGAAGGTCAACAACCTCGTCAACGCCAATCTCCTGGTGAACAATCCGAACACCAATCCGGCCAACGGCACCGGCGCAACCGATCCGTTCCGGCTCGATCGCACCCAGGCCAATACGCGCTCGCAGAATCACGCCTATACGCCCGAGCAGCAGGCCGTCGACAACGGCAAGGAAGACCTGTTCCCGAAATTCACCGGCCGCGGCACCGCCGGCGGCGCCGGCGCATTCGGCACCAACGGGCAGGTGATGGGATATTTCGACGGCAACACCACCACGGCTCTCTGGAACTACGCCCAGCATTTCGCCATGAGCGACAATGCCTGGACTGACACGTTTGGCCCGTCGACCCCGGGTGCGCTCGAAGTGGTCGCGGGTCAGACCAACGGTGCCGTGAACATCGTCGGCACGTCGACGCAGACCGTTCCCGATGGTCAGGGCGGCTTGACTCTGATCGGCGACACCGATCCCGGCAACGACGTCTGCTCGAGCACGACCAGCACGGTCCTGATGAATGGCAAGAACATCGGCGATCTGCTCAATGACGAGCACATCAGCTGGGGCAGCTTCATGGGCGGCTTCGATCTGACGCTCAAGAACGCCAACGGTACGACTGGTTGTGCCCGCAGCACCTTGACCACCGTCGTGGGCGCCGCCACTGCGGATTACATCCCGCACCACGCCTGGTTTCAGTACTACAAGTCGACCGCCAACTGGACTCATGCGCGGCCGAGCTCGGTGCACGCGATCGGTCATACCTATGCGGATGCCCACAAGACCCTCGATCCGGCCAACCACGCCTACGATCTCGAGGACTTCTTTGCTGCGGTGAAGGCGGGTCATCTCCCGGCCGTCTCCTACATCAAGATGCCGGCCTATCAGGACGGTCATGCCGGATATTCCGACCCGCTCGACGAGCAGGCCGGCAATGTCGAGTTGATCAACTTCCTGCAGAAGCAGCCGGAATGGCGCGAGACTGCCGTCATCATCACCTATGACGACTCCGACGGCTGGTACGACCACCAATACCTCACGCCGAAGAGCGCCTCCTATGATCCGACTGCCGATCAGGTCAACGGTCCGGGCCTGTGCGGCCTCGGCTCGGCCAAGCAGCCGGCACCGAACGGCCTCAACGGCAAGCCGGTGAACGGTCGCTGCGGTCCGGGCACCCGCATTCCCTTCATCGTGGTCTCGCCCTACGCCAAGACCAACCACGTGAGCCGCACTTACATCTCGCAGGCTTCCGTCGTGCGGTTCATCGAGGATAACTGGCTGCACGGCAAGCGTCTGGGTGGCGGCTCGTTCGATGCGACCTCGGGATCGATCATGGACCTGTTCGACTTCGATCAGGATCATAGCCACGACTTCCGCAACGACGCGCTGTTCCTCGATCCGACCGCCGGCACGGTCATCGTCAGCCCGCCGGACGAACACCACCACCACTAGTCTGACGGGACGTCAGAATGAACCGCCGCACTTTGTGGCTCCTCGGCGCCGGCCTGCTCTCGCTGGCCGGCGCCGTCATTGCGGCCGAGCCGCATGGACCGGCCGAGGCGACACCATCGGGCCTCAACCCGAATCCGGTTCATCTCTACCGCCCTCCTGTCGAGCCGCTCTCAGCGATGGCGCAGCTCGGCAAGGCGATTTTCTTCGACGCATCGTTGTCCTCGTCCGGCGCGCTGTCCTGTGCATCCTGCCACAGCCCGGACCACGCTTACGGCCCGCCCAATGACGGTCCGGTGATGCTCGGCGGCGCCAACCTGTCGCGGCAAGGCGCACGCGCCGTTCCGTCGCTGACCTATCTGGAGCGCCACCCGAATTTCAGCATCGGCCCCGAAAAAGCCGACGACGACAACGTGGTTGATCTCGCGCAGATGGCGGCGCTCGGCCAGAGTGCCGTGCGCACGACCAAGACCGCGGGCGGTACCGGCGCGTCGGCGAACATTGTGCCGCAAGGGGGGCTGTTCTGGGACGGTCGCGCCGACACGTTGCAGGAGCAGGCGCTCTTCCCGCTGCTCGATCCCAACGAGATGGACGGCGGTAGTGTCGAGATCGTGGCCGACAAGCTGCGCAACGCGCCTTACGCCCAGCGCTTCGTCGAGTTGTTCGGCGCCGGCGTGATGAGAAATCAGCGGCTGCTGATTGCGGAGGCGATGTTCGCCGTCGCGCGCTATCAGGTGGAAGAGCAGAGCTTCCATCCGTACAGCAGCAAGTATGATGACTGGCTCGAGGGCAAGACGCGGCTCTCTGAGAGTGAGTTGCGTGGCCTGCAATTGTTCAACGATCCCGACAAGGCGAATTGTGCCGGTTGCCACACCTCGGCGCCGTCCCGCGATGGCCTGCCGCCGCTCTTCACCGATCACCAATACGAGGTGCTCGGCGCGCCGCGCAATGCCGCGCTGGCCGGCAACGGGGATCCCGGCTATTTCGACCTCGGTGTCTGCGGCCCGCATCGCACAGATATGGCCGAGCAGACGCAATATTGCGGCATGTTCCTGACGCCGACGTTGCGCAACACCGCGACACGTCGCGCCTTCTTCCATAATGGCGTCTTCAAGACACTCGAGCAGGTGCTCGATTTCTACAATTTCCGCGACACAAATCCGGAGAAGGTATTTCCGCGCGCTGTCGACGGCACAGTGCGGAAATATGATGACCTGCCTGAAAGATATCACGCCAATGTCGATGTCACCGATCCGCCCTTCGATCGCCATCTCGGCGACAAGCCGGCGATGACAGAGCAGGACGAGGCCGACATCATCGCGTTCCTGAAAACGCTGACGGACGGCTACAAGGTGGAGAACTAGCGCTCTTCCCGATGGCGCGACTATAATCCCGGTGATCTCGCCGCCCAAGCCTTGGTGGCCTGGCAGCTTTCCATTGCTCGGGCGTAGGCAGGGCGTGCCGTCGTGCGGGCGAGATAGTCCCGCTCGACCGGACCGGGGACGTAGTTGCCCGTTCGCAGGCCGAGCAGGAGGGCGTAGCTCACCGAGATATCGGCCGCAGTGAATCGGTCGCCGGCCAGATAGGGGCAATCTGCGAGGCGGCGGATGACCAACCCCAGCCGGGTCTCGAAGGTTTCGGCTGCCCAGCGGGTCACCCGGGCATTTCGCTCGGCTTCGGGCGCCAGGTTGCGACCGACGAGGACTGTATTCATCGGCCCTGCGAGCCCGGCCTCGCCCATATGGAGAAATTGCAGATAGGCCGCGAAGGCGGGATCATCAGGGGCGACGGCAAGCGAAGCCGAGCCGTGGCGGGCGAGCAGATATTCAAGAATCGCAATCGATTCGACCATGATCGTCTCGCCGTCCTGCAGTGCGGGAATGAAGCCGGCGGGGTTGATGGCGAGGAAATCGCGATCGTTCTCGACTGCGAGCAGATCGACCGGGCGCAGCCGATAAGCCAATCCTAGTTCCTCAAGCAGCCAAACAACACGGAAGCCACGACCTTCGCCATAGACGGTGAGCATGGTTGAACGTTCCTGGATTGGGCTGGATATACTAGCTCGCAGACGACCTAGCGGGGTCTGATCTCCGCATATTTCACCATAGCCTTGTCGAACTTCCGCTTGAACAGCCACATCGCGCCCAAGATCTCGCGGAAGCTGGCCGAGCTTCGCGCCCGGTCGACCTTGCCGATGGCGAAGATGCTGTTGTTGCGTAAGTGTTTCATGATGGTGGAATTGGACACCCTATAGTTCAACAGGTCGCCCGACTTCAGTGCGGACCGCGTCGGTGTCGGGATGATCTGGATCAGCTCGAACAGCTTCATCTGCTCGATCGGATCGGGCAGCGTCTTCACGATCGCTGGGATTTCGGCAAATAGCTCCGCATGCGCGTTCATGAGGCCGTTGCGGACGTTGGTCCAATGATTGAAACGGCGGTCGGTGCCGCGGGATCGCGCCTCTTCCTTGTCGTCGCGCGCGTTCAATGCGGGATCGGCGGCCGCGATCGTGCCCTTGATCGCCTCCCATTTGCGCTGGCCGTTGCGGTCCTCGGACGGGCCGGTCTGCAGGCTTCCCATATATGTGTTCGAGCGTGCGTTGCGGACGTTTTGCTTGCCGTTGGTCTCGGCATAGAAGAGCCCCAGGCTGATGCGGCCCGCGGCCTCGGCGTCAGCGGGTGCGAGCCCTTTGGCGCGTGCAATCGCGGCGCCGAGATCAACGACGTCCTTGAACGGTGTCGGCGAATTCTGAGCGCTCGCGGGTGGCGCCTCCATGATCTCGAAGACGTCGGCATATTCGTCGACCAGCGGCTCGATCGCGGCGTCGAAATAGGCCGGGGGGATCCCGAACTTGTTCGGCTTGCCGATCCGCGACGGCATGGCGTCGGTCAGATCCTTATAGGTGCTGATGACCGCGACGCGCGCAAGATAGAGCGCCTGGCCCGGCAGGTTCGGCAGTGGCTGCTTCGTCTCGATCTGGTGGCGCCGCTCGGCCAGGATCGACTTGAAATCGCCGAGCGCGTGCTCGTAGGCGGCGAGCGCCTCCGACTGCGCCGGCGTCGGTGCTTGCGCCTGGCTCGCGATGGGTGTCGCGAGGATCAGCCCAAGCACCGCCACGGCTGTCGCGGCGTGACATTGTCGTCCCATGGCGGGTTCCCATGCGCAGGAGATTCGTCGGCCATGGGATCGTAAACGTCAAACCCGCGATCTGGCGAGCCCGCAAATCGGGCCCTCCGATCTCATCCCGCCGCCCGGTACTCCGGCGCTGACGTCAGGAATTTGGCATAGGCATCAGCGTCGGGCGGCTGGAAGTGTCCCTTGAGCCCGCCGCGCTTCTGCGTCTTTGCCCCGATGTCGGCCATCAGCTCGTCGAAATGGCGGTAGTGATAGGGCGCAACGCACAGGCCGCCATAGACGGCGGCGGCCGGCCGCTCCACGCGCTTGAAGTGCAGCATCATCTCGATGTTGTCGCGCATCTCTCGCTCCGTCGGCTGCCGCGCCAGTTGCCCGTCGGCATAGCGCACCAGCCAGTTGGCGGCGAGATCGGCACACAGCACGGTGCAGAACGACGAATTGAAGCCGACGAAGCCGAGGTCGGGCAAATCGGGGTTGGCGATCAGGCGATAGAGCCGATACTGCCCATCCGCATCGACCAGCTTCTGCTGATAGGCCTCGGGGAGGAAGGGCACGCCGAGCTTGTAGCCGATCGCGAGCACGGCGACATCGGCACCGATGCGCTCGCCGCCGCTCATCACGATGTTGTCGCCGTCATAATGATCGAACGTGCCGAACACCGCCTTGATCCGGCCATCGGCGACCATTGGGTAGAAGCCCGGCGTTGCGATCGGCACCGAGCAGTTGACGCCATCCTCGATCCGTTCTTTCGGCACCATCTTGCACTTGTTCAGCTTGAGCTGCGCCTTCAACAGGCTCTCGAGCCCGCGCCAGTTCGCCCAGATCAGCGGGGCGGCGAGACGGTACCCGAGCCGTGACATCGCACCGATGCCCCAGCCCGGAAACATCTCCTCCTGCGCGCGGATGTAGAGGATGCGCTTGAAGTTCACGAGCCCGCCGATGAAATAGGGGATGCGCCAGACCGGCTCGCGCATCACGATGGTGACCTCGCGCGCGCCTGATTTCACCGCGTTCACGGCAATGTCGGTCGCCGATTTCGAGCCGCCGAGCACGACGACGCGGCGGCCTTTCGCCAGCGCGGGATCGCCGTATTTCGACGAGTGCAGGATTTTCCCGCCCCGTGCCAGAAAGCCGTCCTCGCCCGGGCAATGCAGTTCGCGCGGCTCGTTGAACTGCCCGGTGCAAACAGCGATGAAATCGAAGTCCTCGCTGGTGGCAGCGGCATCCTTGCCCGATAGCGCGAGCGTCCAACCCGGTCGGCCGTCGGCGCGCCGCGCCATGCCGGAAACCGACGTATTGACGCGCAGCATGCGGTCGAGACCGAAGCTTTTCGCATAGTCGGCGAGATAAGCATGGACCTGCGGCCCGGTCGGCCATTCCGGATAGGCTTCCGGCATGGCGCGATCGGTGTAGCGGTAGAGATCCTTGGGGCTTTGCGTCTGCACCTCCGGATAGGAGCGCGCCGGCTCCCAGACGCCGCCGAGATCGGCACTGCGTTCGACGATGGTGACGCGGTGGCCGCGGGCTGAGAAGGCTTTCGCTGTGGCGAGGCCGGAGACGCCGGCGCCGATCACGCAGACATGCTTGGGGCTGACCATGGGATGGCTCGCAATCGATGTGTTTTGCGCGCGAGCAACTTCGTTCGGCCGCAAGGTGTGGCCGGCGGAGCTGCAAGCAGATGAAAGCGGACGAGAAGGCGGGCGCCTAGTCGTTGGCCTCGGGCGGCAGGAAGTCGACCTCGTGTAGCGCCGAGATGCGCACGACCTCGGCCGGGTCAGTCAGATTGTGGAGCTGGTTGAACAGCGCCTCCAGCTTCTGCATCGGCGAGACCCAGAACAGCGCGCGACACGGCTTGTCGGACTTGTTGAAATAGCCGTGCGGGATGCCGCGGGGCATGCGCACGAGGTCGCCGGCATGGGCCTTGACCCAGACGCCGTCGAGCTTGAGGTCGAGCGTGCCTTCCTGCACCAGGATGAATTCGTCCTGGGTCGGGTGGATGTGCACCGGCACGAACTGGCCGGGATCGCTGTTGGTTTCGAAGGCGAAGGTGGAGTCGGTGACGGCCTTGGGGAAGTAGACCTGGCCAAGGATGTTCCAGGTTTTCCCGCCATAGCCCGTGCCGTTCGCGGTAATGCCCTTTTCGAGTGCAGTCATGGCTCGCCTCCTGTTGGATACCGGCAAGGGTGGAGCTTCAGCCACGCGCAAGCACCTGTCTATCCGCTAAACGAATCCGGCACGGCTGTTGCCATGCAGCACGACGATTTTGCGACACGGCCCTTTTCGCACCCCGGGAACTATTATAGGCTTAAAGCAATTCCGCGACGCGAAGCGTGGTCGATGATGTCCGCAGCCGTGCTGGAAATGAGCGCCAGGCCACCCGCAACCGAACGGCTTGCGGCCTTCGCCCGCGTCACCACTGATGATGTCGATGAAGCGGCCGAGCAGATCGGTCGCATCTTCTGCCCGCATGATCTGAAGCCGGCGCAAGCCCGCGCTTCCGGATTTTCGGCCCGGCACAATTGCGCCGCGTTCGACGGCTTTTCCATCAACTACGTGGCCTATGGTGGGACCGTCAGCATCGATCCCGGCTGTCTCGATCGCTTCTTCCTTGTCCAGATCCCGCTCACGGGAAGCGCCCATATTCATGCTGGTGCCAGCGGATTCGACGCCGCGCCTGGCAAGACTGCCTCGCTGCTGTCGCCGACCATCGCGACGCAGATGACGTGGCGTGACTGTGCGCAAGCGATCTTGCTGCTCGATCGCCGCATGGTGGAGCAGCGTGCCGCGGCGCTGTCGGGCAGGGCGGCCGCTGCGGTCGAGTTCGATCCCGTGATCGACCTGGGCGGGCCCTCGGGCCGCCATCTGCAAGCCAGCCTGGCCGAGCTGATGATGCTTGCCGAACGGCTGGGGCCGTCCGGCAGGCTTTCACCGCTGGCGATGGCTGATTGGCGCGAGCTGCTGCTCGATCATCTGCTCAATGGCCAGCGGCATGGCCTGTCGGATTCGATCACAACGTTCTCGGGTCAAGCCGAGCGTCTGCCGCGCGCGCTTCGCGCTGCGCGGGACTATCTTGCGGACAATGCCGGCGAGCCGCTCGATCTTGCGCAGCTGGCCTGTGTGTCCGGCATCGGCATCCGTGCGCTTCAACTCGGCTTCCGCCGTCACTTCGGGATGTCGATCTCGGAGATGCTGCTCGATATCAGGCTCGCCGGTCTTCACACCCGGCTCGCGCAGGCGTCGCCGGATGCATCCATCACCGACATCGCCTTCGATCTCGGCTTCACCCATCTCGGCCGCATGGCCGGAGCCTATCGCGAAAAATTCGGCGAGACTCCGTCGGCAAGGCTGCGGCGGCGGATGAGCTAGCGAGAGGTGCCGGGTGATCTATTTTCGTGATCGCGTGGCGCTGTCTTCGGCGGCCTGCCTGCGCAAGAACCCCTCGACGTCAGCCTGCACCGAATAAGGTGTCGGGATCGCATCGCCCACGGCATCGACGGCGGTGTCGAGCGAGCGGCGCAGCATGCGTGCGAGCTCGGCCTTGCGGTAGGGCTTTGTCAGGAGTGGCGCGCCCGTGGTGGCGCTTCCCGGCGCGTGCTGGGCCTCCTGGGCATAGCCTGAGGTGAACAGCACCCGCAGCGAGGGCCGTGCAGCCACCATCTGGTCCGCGAGCTCGCGACCGTTGATGCCGCCGGCCATCACGATGTCGGTGAACAGCAGGTCGAACGGCGTGCCGCTGGCCGCAATTGCAAGGGCTTCGGTCGCGCTGGCGGCGGGAATGACCTTGTAGCCCAGGCTTTCGAGCTGGACAGTGACGTATTGGCGGACGTCGCGGTCGTCCTCGACGCAGAGAATGGTCTCCGTTCCGCCCACGACCTTGCGCGCGTCATAGCTTGCGGGACGCAATGCGCTGGTCTCTGCCTTCGGCAGATAGATCGTGAAGGTCGTGCCGCGGCCTTCCTCGGATTTGACCTTGATGCCGCCACCGGACTGCTTGACGAAGCCGAACACCATGCTGAGCCCGAGACCGGTGCCTTTGCCGACCTCCTTGGTCGAGAAGAACGGATCGAAGATCCGCTCGACGTGCGCCTGCGAAATCCCCGTGCCGGTATCGGTGATCTCGATCTCGACATAGTCGCCGGCGTAGCCGGCGCCGACCGCAACGGCCTCGCGCACGCCGAACACCACATTGCGCGTCGTCAGCGTCAGGCGGCCACCCTCCGGCATCGCATCGCGGGCGTTGATCGCGAGATTGAGCAGCGCCGCGCTGAGCTGCCCGCGGTCGGCGTAGGCGAGCCAAATATTGCCGTCGAGCTTCCTGATGATCTCGATCTTCTTGTCGAACGTCGCCAGCAGCAGCTTGGAGAGCTCTTCGAGCAAATCGTTGACGTCGATCTCGGCCGGCTGCAGCGCCTGCTTGCGCGCAAACGACAGCAGGCTCGAGGTCAGCGCGGCGCCGCGGTCGGCGGCCTCGCTGATCAGCTTGGTGATGGTGGCGAGCGGCGGATTGTCCTTCACGGCCTCGGCCAGGATCTCGATCGTGCCCGTGATGACAGTGAGCATGTTGTTGAACTCGTGCGCGATGCCGCCGGTGAGCTGGCCGACCGCCTCCATCTTCTGGGACTGGATCAGCTGCTCCTCGGCTGCGCGCCTCTGCGTCACGTCCTTGACGAAAACGTTGATGACGGTGCGGTCGCCAATGCGGAGCGCGGTGCTCGACGCCTCGATCAGGATCTCGTCGCCGGTCCGGTGCAGGATGGTCGCCTCGAAACGAATGCCGATCGGTGTATCGGACAGTTCCGGCAGGATGCGCATCATGCGCTGCCGGAACCCGGCGCGGAGCGGCTCGGCGACGAGCAACTCGACGACGTCGGCGCCGAGGGCTTCCGTCCGCGACCAGCCGGTCAGGGCCTCGGCCTGCAGGCTCCACTCCAGGACAATGCCGGTTTCGTCGGTCTGCACGAAGGCGTCGAGCGCGGTCCTGATGACGGCTTGCGTCATCTGCGCGCTGTCCGCGCGCGCCTGTGCCTGCTCGGCCAGTTGGTCGGTGTCGCTTTTCTGCTGTGACTTCGCGATGCTGCGCGCGCAGATGTGCGCGAGCAGCACCGCAACGGCGCCGCTCGCAAGCAGGGCAATAATCTGAGCAGCGCCGAAGCCGTTGCCGGCCATCGCATGCGCTACGAAGAGAGCCACGGCGGTCACGACGGCCTGCGCGGCCATCGCAAGAGTCAGAAGCCCCCTGAGTTTCATGCTCTCACACCACCGACGTCTGCCGCGGACCCCCAAGAGGCCGCCACCGGGCCTGCCAAGGGGTCTCCAAGTCCGCCCTGTCAAAGGAGTCCGACTCCCTGTGAGCTACAGACTCCCTGCGGCGGCGTCGAGGGCATTTTCCGGCGGTATGGGGCGCGGGCCTGCTTCAGCCGGCCGGGGGATCGGTCTGGCGTAGCGTCGTGACCCAGATCACGCGCGCCGCCTGCTGGGTCGGGTTGTCGAACATGTGCGGCACGACGCTCGGAAAGCGAAAGCTGTCGCCGGCTTCCAGCACATGGGCCTGGTTGTCGAGCCAGAGCCGCAGGCTGCCGGAGAGGACGTAGCCCGCCTTCTCGCCGATATGCTGGAGGAAGTCGGTCCCTGAGGAGGCGCCGGGATTGAGCGTGAGCTCGTAGAGCTCCATCTGACCCTTGCCTTCCGGCGTCAGCGCCTCCTTGACGACGCCGCTCGCGGTGAGGCGCAGCAGGCGGCGGTTGTACTTGCGCACGATGTAGCGCTGCACATCAGCGGGATCGCTGGTCTCGAAGAAATAGGAGATCGGCACGTCGAGCGCGATCGAGAGCAGGCGCAGCGTGCGGATCGAGGGCATCGCGCGTGCGCGTTCGAGCTGGCTGATCATGCCATTGGAGAGACCGGTCTTGTTGGCGACGTCCTGGATCGAGAGACCGGCGCGCTGGCGCAGCAGCCGCACGGTCTCGCCGAGACGCGCATCGATCGCATCATCGGTCCCGACCGCCGGGGCGTCCTTCGGGCGATCAGTTTCGCCGCGACCATCCATGTCGCTCTCTCCAAGCATTCCCGCGCTGCCGGCATGGCCGGCTGCGATGTGAAAAGGTCGCGCATCCTAGCAATGCGATTGACAGCTGTATTTAGTCATGATGAAATTTTAGCTGAAAAATTTAGAAGCACTAAAGCCCACTCCTGTCCCTTGCCGGGGTCTGGGGCGCGGGAGAGGTGCCGCGTGCGGGAACGGAGACTGGTCATGGCAGACAGCACCGGCAAGTTCGGCGTTGGCGGATTGCATCATCTCGGCCTTGCAAATCGCCGGCAATTCTTCCAGCTCAGCGTAGGCGCCGCGGCGGGATGGACGCTGTCAGGCAGCGCCTTTGCGCAGACCGAACGCCCGGGCACTCCGCCGGACAAGCCGCGCGGGCAGGTGATCGCCGCGCTGTCGCAGGAACCGACCGTCTTTCATCCCCTGATGCCCGGCATCGAAGTCGACCAGGGCGTCTGGTGGCAGGTTTTCTCGCCGCTCTGGTTCATCGATCCCGACGGCAAGTTCGTGCCCGACCTCGCGCGCGAAGTCCCGACGGTCGAGAATGGCGGCCTTTCGGCCGATGGCCTGACCTGGAAGATCAAGCTGCGCAAGGACGTGAAATGGCACGACGGCACGGTCTTCACGGCCGACGACGTCAAGTTCTCGCTCGACCTGATCAACAATCCCGACTTCCGTGTTCGCAACCGTGTCGGCCACAGCCTCGTCAAGGACGTCATGATCATCGCGCCTGACGAGATCCACTGGCGAATGGAAGCTCCCTATTCGCCCTACATGTCGATCCTGTCGCTCACCTTCATCGTGCCCAAGCACATCCTGGAGAAGGTGCCCGATCCGAATTCGTCGCCGTTCCACAACGCGCCCGTCGGCACCGGGCCGTTCCGCTGGGGCGAGCGCGTGCCCGGCGACCACATTCAGGTCAACGCCTATGCCGGCTATCACGGCAAAGGGCCTTACGTCGAACGCGTGGTCTTCAAGTACATTCCTAGCCTGACTGTCCTCTATACCCAGTTCCGCACCGGCCAGGTCGATTACACCGGCCTGCAGGGCATCCTGCCGAACTTCGTGCAGGAGGCGAAAGCGCTGAAAGCGAGCAAGATCTTCGTCTCGTCGACGTCGTCAGTGGAGCACATCGCGCCCAATCTGGAGTTCGGTCCCTTCGCCGACCACGCGGTGCGCGAGGCGCTCTATCTCGCCATCAACAAGCAGGCGATCATCGATGCGCTGAACTACGGCCTGCCGATGCCGACCGAGAGTTTCGTGCCGCAGGAGGCCTGGTCGTTCCAGCAGGGCCTGCCGCAGCATAAATACGATCCGGCCAAGGCCAATGCGTTGCTCGATGCGGCAGGCTGGGTGCGCGGCTCCGGCGGCGTCCGCGAGAAGGGCGGCGTGAAGCTCGAATTCACCAATTCGACCACATCAGGCAATGCCGTGCGCGAGCAGACCCAGCAGCTCCTGATCCAGGACTGGCGCGCGATCGGCGCCAGCATGCGCGTCAACAACATGCCGGCCGCCGTGATCTGGGGCGATTTCTGGCAGCAGTCGAAGTTCAACTCGGTGATCGTCGGCGTGAACTTCATGCTGGGCAGCGATCCCGATGTGACGCCGCGGTTCGGCTCCGGTGCGATTCCGGCCAAGGGCGGCCGTGGTTACAACACCTACCAATACCAGAGCGCTGAGGCTGATCGTCTTCTTGCCGAAGGCGCCAGGCAGTTCGATCTCGAACAGCGCAAGAAGACCTATGGCGACCTGCAGAAGCTGATCCGTAACGACCTTGCGATCCTGCCGCTGTTCCAGGGCTTCATCGCCGAGGGCGTGAAGGAGGGGCTGCAAGGCTTCCGTCCCAACATCAACACGTCGACCAATTGCTGGAACATCCGCGAATGGTACTGGGCCTGACGCCTCAGGCTGGCTGGATCGCCTGAGATGGCCCGTTACGTCCTCAACCGGCTGGCGCAGGCAGTGATGCTGCTGGTGATCGTCTCCGCGATCGGCTTCGCTCTGCTGCATCTGGCGCCGGGCGGTCCGCTGTCGCAATTCGCAGCCTCCGCGCAGATGACGCAGGAGGATCTCGACCGCGTCTCCAAGCAGCTCGGGCTCGATCGCCCGCTGCCGATCCAGTATCTCGACTGGTTCCTCCGCATGCTCAGGGGCGATTGGGGCAAGTCCTATCGCGACGGCGAGGCGGTGCTGTCGGTGATCTCCTCCCATCTCGGCGCGACGCTGGAGCTGATGGTCACGGCGACGATTGTCGCCGTGCTACTCGGCTGCTGGATCGGGATATTGGGCGCGCTCCGGCGCTACTCGCTGTTCGATTCGCTCGCGACTGTCGGCGCCATGATCGCGCTGTCGATCCCGACTTTCTGGTTCGGTCTCGTCACCATCTACGTCTTCTCGGTGACTCTTGGCTGGCTGCCGGCGGGCAATCGCGAGACCGTCGGCGATGGCTCTTTCCTCGACCTGCTGCATCATCTGATCGCGCCGGCGTTGGTGCTGGGACTGGTCGAGACCGCGATGTGGGGCCGCTTCATGCGCTCCTCCATGCTCGAGGTGATCAACCAGGATTACATCCGCACCGCGCGCGCCAAGGGCATGCCGGAATGGCGCATCCTCACCGTCCACGCCTTGCGCAACGCGCTGCTGCCGATGATCACGGTCGCGGGCCTGCAATTCCCGACGCTGCTCGGCGGCGCGCTGGTGGCCGAGACCGTGTTCACCTGGCCTGGCATGGGCCGGCTGTTCCTGGATTCCATCGGCTATCGCGATTATCCCGTGGTGATGGGCATCCTGATGTTCTCGGCGATCATGGTGCTGATCGGCTCGCTGATTGCCGACATCCTCTATGCCGTCGTCGATCCGCGCATCCGGGTGGGCTGAAGCGATGGCGACTGCAGTCTTGTCCACCGCTCATCCCACACCCGGCCAGGGCGCGTGGCGACGCTTCCGCCGGCACCGGCTTGCGCTGGCAGGCGGGGTGACCATTCTGGTGCTCGTCCTCGGCTCGGCGTTCGGCCCCTATCTGCTCCCGTTCGATGACACCTATATCGACATCTTGAAGCGGTTCGCGCCGCCGCTCTCGGGCGCGCATATCCTCGGCACCGACGAACTCGGACGCGACGTGCTGGCGCGGTTGATGATGGGCGCACGAGTCTCGCTGTCGATCGGCTTCGTCGCGATGGTGATCGCGATGGTCGTCGGCATCGTCGTCGGCGCCTTTGCCGGCTTCTATGGCGGCGTCGTCGGCGCGGTGCTGATGCGGCTGGTCGACGCCGTGCTGTGCTTTCCGACCATCTTCCTGCTGCTGGCGCTGGCGGCGCTCACCGAACCGGGTTTCGTCACCACCACCGCGCTGATCGCGGCAACCGCCTGGATGTGGGTGGCCCGCGTCGTCGAGGCCCAGGTGCGCTCGCTGCGGGAGCGCGAGTTCGCGGTGGCCGCGCTCGCCTTCGGCTCGTCGAACCTGCGGATCATGTTCCGCGAGCTCGTGCCCAATGCGATGGCGCCGATCCTGGTGGCTGCGACGCTTAACGTCGCCAAGGCGATCCTGCTGGAATCCTATCTCAGCTATCTCGGCTACGGCATTCAGCCGCCGGCCGCGAGCCTCGGCAACATGCTCAACAATGCGCAGATCTATCTCACCAGCGCGCCTTGGCTTGCGATCGCGCCCGGTGTCGTCATCACGCTGGCGGTGACGAGCTTCAACTTCCTCGGTGACGGCCTGCGCGATGCGCTCGATCCGCGGATGAATATCTCATGACCAAAAGACACGAACCGACGCCCAGGAGTGCCTCATGTCCCCGCCGCTCAACCGTATAAACAGCGACGAACGCCTGCCGCCGCAGGCGGATGTCGTCGTCATCGGCGGCGGCGTTATCGGCGTCTCTGCGGCTTATCATCTGGCCAAGAAGGGCCTGTCGGTCGCGTTGGTCGAGAAGGGGCATGTCGGCGGCGAGCAGTCGAGCCGCAATTGGGGCTGGTGCCGCCAGCAGGGCCGCGCGCGCGAGGAAATTCCGCTCGCACGCGAAGCGCTGCGGCTGTGGGAAGACATGCAGAACGACGCCGGCGTCGATGCCGGCTTCCGCCGCACCGGCGTGCTGTTTCTGACCAAGAACAAGGACGAACTTGCAAGTTGGGAGCGCTGGGCCGCGGTCGCACGCGAGATGCAGGTGCATTCGACAGTGTTGACGCCGGCTGAGGTCGCCGAGCGTATGCCGGGGAATACCGACAAATGGGTCGGCGGTCTGCATACGCCGAGCGACGGCCGCGCCGAGCCGTCGATGGCGGTGCCTGCGCTGGCCACCGCCGCGCGCAAGCATGGCGTCACAATTCACCAGGGCTGCGCCGCGCGCGGGCTGGAGACGACAGGCGGAAAGGTCAGCGCCGTCGTCACCGAGAAGGGCACGATCAAAGCGCACGCCGTGCTGCTGTCGGGCGGCGCGTGGTCATCGCTATTCTGCCGCCGCCACGGCATCGAGCTGCCGATCGGTCTCGTCAACGCTACGGCATGCCGGACCACGCCGGCGCCGGAGATCACGTCCGGCGCGCTGGGCACCGATCTCTACTGCATCCGCCGCCGCCTCGACGGCGGGTTCACGCTGGCCCTGCGCAACCGCGGCACGGTGGAGCTGTCGCCCGATTTGTTCCGCTATGCGCGCACTTTCTGGCCGACTTATCAGCATCGCAAGGGCGGGCTGAAGCTGTCGTTCGGCAAGTCGTTCTTCGACCAGATCATGCGCGGCACCGGCTGGAGCTTTGACAAGCCGTCGCCGTTCGAGACCGAGCGCGTGCGCGATCCCGCGCCCGACATGTCGCTGGTCAACGCGGCCCTGGCCTCGCTGATCAAGGCGAATCCGGAATTGAAGGACATCGAGATTGCGGAGGCCTGGGGCGGCACCATCGACTGCACGCCGGATACGATCCCGGTGATCTCGCCGATCGACGCATTACCGGGCTTCTTCCTTGCCACGGGCTTCTCCGGCCATGGCTTCGGCATCGGCCCCGCCGCCGGCAAGCTCGCCGCCGACATCGTCACCAATGCGACGCCGCTGGTCGATCCCGCCGCCTACAGCCACAAGCGCATGATCGATGGCCGGCGGCTCGCGCCGGTCAGCCCATTCTGAGGGCGGCATGACGGTTCTCTACAAGGCCAATCTGTTGCGCGGCGCGGAGTGGGCGCGCCTCTTCACGGAGCGCGCCCCTGACGTGCCGTTCCGGCTGTGGCCCGACATAGGCAATCCCTCTGAGGTTCGCTATCTCGTGGCATGGGTGCCGCCCGATAATATCGCAACGACGTTTCCCAATCTCGAACTGGTGTTCTCGGTCGGCGCGGGCGTCGACCAGTTCGACACCACAAAGGTTCCGGCACACATTCCGCTGGTCCGCATGCTGGAGCCCGGCATCGCCGAGACCATGGTGGAATACGTCACCATCGCCGTGCTCAGCTTGCATCGCGATCTCCTGCACTTCATCAACCAGCAGAAGGAGCAGGTCTGGCGCGAGATCCGGATCACGCCGGCGAAGCGTCGTCGTGTCGGCGTGATGGGACTCGGCCAGCTTGGTCAGGCTGTGCTCGATCGCCTCAAGGCATTCGGCTTTCCGCTGCTCGGCTGGAATCGTTCGCCGCGCGAGATCGAGGGGGTCACCTGTTACGCCGGCGCCGACACTCTGCCAGACTTCCTCTCGCGGGCCGACATTCTCGTCTGTCTGCTGCCACTAACTGACGAAACCCGCGGCATCCTCAACGCGGATTTGTTCGCGCGCCTGCCGCGTGGGGCAGGGCTCGTCAATGTCGGGCGCGGCCCGCATCTGGTTGAGACCGATTTCCTCGCCGCGCTCGACAACGGTGCGTTGTCCGGCGCCGTGCTCGACGTTACCGATCCCGAGCCGCTGCCGGCGAAGCATCCGTTTTGGAGCCATCCACGCATCCTGCTGACGCCGCACAATGCCAGCATGACGAGCCCGGATTCCGCTGTCGATTTCGTGCTCGACGTCATAGCGCGCCACCGCCGCGGCGAAGCGCTGCCGGGGCTGGTCGACCGTAGCCGCGGTTACTAGGGATTCGCATGAGCATCGGTGCAACGAGATCTGATCGAGTCGTCGCGGACGCACAGACGCCGGTGCTGTCGGTCGCGGGCCTGACCACGTCGTTCCTGCGCGAGCGGGAATGGATCCCGGTCGTCCGCAGCGTCTCCTTCGACATCGCGCCGCGCGAGACCGTGGCAATCGTCGGCGAGTCAGGCTCCGGCAAGAGCGTCACCGCGCTCTCGATCATGCGGCTCATTCCCAAAGAGAGCGGCCGCATCGAGGGCCGCATCGCGCTTGCCGGCCGCGATCTGCTGACACTCCCTGAAACGAGCATGAAGGACATCCGCGGCAATGACGTCGCGATGATCTTCCAGGAGCCGATGATGAGTCTCAATCCGGTGCTCACCATCGGTTTCCAGATCGCGGAGGCGTTGATCCAGCATCGCGGCTTGTCGCGTGCTGCGGCCGAGGCCGAGACCATCCGCTTGCTCGATCGCGTCCGCATTCCTGCGGCAAAGTCGCGTTTCCACGAGCATCCGCACCGCTTCTCCGGCGGCATGCGCCAGCGCGTCATGATCGCGATGGCGCTTGCCTGCAAGCCCAGGCTTCTGATCGCGGACGAGCCGACCACCGCGCTCGACGTCACCATCCAGGCCCAGATCCTGGAATTGTTGAAGGAGCTTCAGCAGGAGGAGGGGATGTCGATCCTCTTCATTACCCACGACATGGGCGTGGTCGCTGAGATCGCCGACCGCACAGTCGTGATGTATGGCGGGCAGGCCGTGGAGACGGATGCGACCGCGCGCATCTTTGCCGCGCCCTCGCATCCCTACACCCGCGCGCTGCTCGCGGCCGTGCCGCGGCTCGGTTCGATGGACGGGCGTCCGCGGCCGATGCGCTTCCCCATCGTCGACAAGGTCACGGGCACCTCGGACGAGCCGGCTGAAACACCCGATACCGTCTCGACCGCGGAACGTCCGTTGCTGGAGGTGTCAAACCTCACCACGCGCTTTCCGATCCGCTCAGGCCTGTTCGGCAAGGTCTCGGGCCGGGTCCATGCGGTCGAGAATATCTCCTTCACTTTACGTGCCGGCGAAACGCTGGCGCTGGTTGGCGAGTCCGGTTGCGGCAAGTCGACCACCGGCCGCTCCATTCTCAAGCTCACCGAGCCCGACAGCGGCACCGTTCTGATCGACGGCCAGGACGTGCTCGCCATGAGTGGCCGCACATTGCGCGATTTCCGCAAGCACATGCAGATCGTGTTTCAGGATCCTTTCGCCAGCCTCAATCCGCGCATGTCGGTGGGCACGGCGATTGCCGCGCCGCTGCTGGCCAACGGCCTCGCCACGGCCCCGCAAGCGCGCGACAAGGTTGCGGACCTGCTCGTGCGTGTTGGCCTCTCCGCCGATATGGCCGCGCGCTTTCCGCACGAATTCTCCGGCGGCCAGCGCCAGCGTATCTGCATCGCGCGCGCGCTCGCGCTCGGACCGAAACTGATCGTCGCGGACGAGGCCGTCTCCGCGCTCGACGTCTCGGTCAAGGCGCAGGTCGTGAACTTGATGCTCGATCTCCAGGCCAGCATGGGCCTCGCCTATCTCTTCATTTCCCACGACATCGCCGTGGTCGAGCGCATGAGCCACCGCGTTGCCGTGATGTATCTCGGCGAGATCGTCGAGATCGGTCCGCGCGCGTCCGTGTTCGGCGATCCGCAGCACCCCTATACGAAGAAGCTGATGGCCGCCGTCCCTGTCCCTGATCCGTCCCGCCGCGGAAGCAAGCGCGAGGTCGCCAACGACGAGATCAGGAGCCCGGTGCGCGCGCCGGACTACCAGCCGCCGGCCCGGCAATATCGCGAGGTCTCACCCGGCCATGTCGTGCAGGTCTGGGGCGAGGAATGGTCGGCGTAGCTTCGAAGGCTTTTCGAGAACGCACGACGATGACGTGCCTACACGTTCCTGCCGCTGCTGTTCGTGATACCTTCCGGGCAGATCGCGCTGAATTCACAATGAATTCACCGCAAAGCGATTGAGCGTGACCGCCTGCTAGCTGGACCGCGGGCGGTCGATCTTGATAATGCATCGACGCGCAGAGGCTGGCGAAGACACGCCTTCCGCGGGTGGATTTTCTGAGATGACACAAGCTGGCGTCTACGGGCAGAGGCTCGGGCGTGGCCTTCATGTGAGGGACGCGCCGGTGCTTGTCACGCGTTCGCTGCGCAGCGCAGCACTCGCGGTCACGGAGGTGCGCAACGACGCCCCGGTGCCGAAATTTTCGGGCTCGCTGCCTGCGGAAGATGCCTATCTCGTCAGCCTGAAGATCCGCGATTACCCGGATTGCGAATGCTGGGAGAATGGTCGCTTCGTCACCAAGGCGAATGTCCGTGCAGGTGCCACCTATCTCTATGACCTCAAACGCGATCCGCGCTATGTGATCGACAAGCCATTTCACTCGCTGTTCTTCTATCTGCCGCGCTCCGCGCTCAATGACATAGCAACGCAGCCCGGCGCATCGCGCGTTGAAGAGCTCAACTACAGCCCCGGTGTCGGCCATGATGATGAGGTTGTCCGCCATATCGGCGCAACCTTGCTGGCGGGTTTCCGCCGGCCTGACGAGCCCAATCAGCTTTTCGTCGATCACATGTTGCTCGCGTTTACCGCGCATGTCGGTCTGACTTATGGTGGGCTGAAGCCTGTCGTCGAGCCCGGCCGGGGCGGCCTCGCGCCATGGCAGGTGAAGCGCGCATGCGAGCGGCTCGACTCCGATCTCTCAGGCGGCCTCATGCTGCAGCAGATTGCGGCGGAGCTCGGTCTTTCAGTCAGTCACTTCTCGCGCGCCTTCCGGATCTCCACCGGCCTGCCGCCGCACCAATGGCTGCTGCGCCAGCGCGTGGAGGCCGCCAAGCAGATGATGGCGGTTCGCGGCCTTCCGTTGTCCGAGATCGCGATCTCGGCGGGCTTTGCCAATCAAAGCCATTTCACGCGGGTTTTCTCGCAAATGGTCGGCGTCAGCCCGGGCGCGTGGCGCCGCGAGACGTCTGGCGGGCCGGCGACGGAGGCCTGATCAGCGCATTTGTCGGCGAGCCGGTAGCGCGGCCAGGCGCCTCACGCATTCACGTGCACGAAATCCCGCAGCAGCGGATAGATCTCGTTGTTCCAGCGCTTGCCGGAGAATACGCCGTAATGGCCGACGCCGGCCTGCATGTGGTGGACGCGGCGATAGGCGCGCACGCCGGTGCAGAGGTCTTGCGCGGCAAGCGTCTGGCCGATCGAGCAGATGTCGTCCCTCTCGCCCTCGACCGTCATCAGACCCATGCGGCTGACGGCCCTGGTGTCGACGGGGCGGCCGCGATGCATCAGCTTGCCCAGTGGCAGCAGGTGCTCCTGGAATACGTCGCGCACGGTCTCGATGTAGAATTCGGCCGGCAGATCCATCACCGCGAAATATTCGTCGTAGAAGGTCTTGATGGTCGCAGCCTTCTCCTTCTCGCCCTTGGCAATGTGGTTGGCGAGATCCATGTGCTGCTTGATGTGTCGCTCGAGATTCATCGAGACGAAGGCCGTGAGCTGCACGAAGCCGGGATAGACTTTGCGGAACGCACCGCGGCACTGCACCGGCACGTAGTTGATCAAGTTGCGCTCGAACCATTCGATCGGCTTGCTCTTGGCGAACTCGTTGACCTTGGTCGGCTGGATCCGCGTGTCGATCGGCCCCGCCATCAGCGTCAGCGTCGCGGGGCGCGAGGGATGGTTGCCCTCGCACATGATCGCCGCGGCCGCGAGCGCCGAGACCGACGGCTGACAGATCGCCACCATGTGCGGCCGCGGGCCGAGCTGCCCCAGGAAGTCGATCAGATGCTCGGTGTAGTCGTCGAGCCCGAAACGACCCTCGCTGCGCGGGATGTCGCGCGGATTGTGCCAATCGGTGATATAGACATCGTGGTCCTGCAGCAGCGTCTTCACCGTGCCGCGCAAGAGCGTGGCGAAATGGCCGGACATCGGCGCCACCAGCAGCATGCGCGGCTGCTCGCTCACGCCGTCCTTCTTGAAATGCAGCAGCGAGCCGAACGGCGTGGCGTAGGCGATCTCCTCGGTCACGCCGACCTCGCGATTGCCCATCGTGACACTGTTGATGCCGTAAGCCGGGCGGTCATAGGTGAGGGTGGAGCGCGAGATCAGCTCCAGCGCCGCGGAGAGCCGGCCGACCACCTGGTCCGACATGCCCTGCGGTACCAGATGGAGGAATTTGAGCGCGGAGGAGGCGCCCGCCCGCAACGGTGCCGTCAAATCCATCTGGTTCTGAAAAGCCTGATAATACATCGACATCATACTTAAGCGCCCGCCTATCCGCTGCCGCCATGCAATATCGGAGCCAGACGAGAGCGGCCCGTCCTTGGAATTGGCACGTCGCTTGCTGCGCACTTGGTCGGAAACGTGAGGGAAGGGCCCTATGGCGAAGGCGACACTGACCATCAGCAGCAAGAACTACTCGTCCTGGTCGCTGCGTGGCTGGCTGCTGGCGAAGTTCTCCGGGCTCGATTTCGAGGAGATCATCACCGCGCCTGATGACGCGTCGGCGCGCGCCGAAATCCTCTTGCTGTCGTCCTCGATCCTAGTGCCCTGCCTGCGGCACGAGGGCGCGACGGTCTGGGATACGCTCGCCATCGCCGAATATCTCAACGAGGTGATGCCGTCAGCCGGGCTGCTGCCTGATGATCGCGTCCAGCGTGCGCATTGCCGCTCGATCTCAGGCGAAATCCATTCCGGCTTCACCACGCTGCGCGCCTCGCTGCCGGTGAACCTGAAGGGGCACTTCCCCGGTTTCAAGATCTGGTCGCGCGCACAGGCCGACATCGACCGGGTCTGGTTCATCTGGCGCGATTGCCTGGAGAAGTCGGGCGGCCCGTTCCTGTTCGGCGACAAGCGCACCATGGCCGATGCGATGTACGCTCCCGTGGTGACGCGCTTCGTCACCTACGACGTCAAGCTCGACCCGCTTCTGAAGACCTATGCCGACACCATCATGGGCATGCCCGAGATGAAGGAATGGATCGCGGCCGCCAAGGACGAGCCGGCCGAGATCGAGGAGCTCGAGGTCGAATATTAGGCAGGCGCCGTCAGGCCTTGCCTGTTTCCGGAGCGGACGCGGCCAGCGCCCGCACCTGCCTCTATCTCTTTGCGAATATTAACTTTTGAAGCCGGTCATCGGCAGCGCGATCTTGCGCGCTGCGCAGATATTGTGCGTGCCGGCGCAACCATGTCGACATCTAGCCGTGAACAGCAGCGTACGAAGCTATCGGGCTGATTCGGACGTGATTCGTTCGGGCCGCGTTCCGTTCGTTAAGGCAGAGCGCGGCCCCGTTGCATTTTGAGACACGCGCGCCGTCAGGCCGCGCCGGAATGCTTCACGCGCGGCACGCGCCAGCCGATGACGGTGGCCTCTACCGGAACGCCGGCCGCGTGGTTCTGCCAGCGTCCCTCGACGTAGCGGCAGGCAAAGGGCAACTGATACGTTCCGCTGTGGTCCTCACACAGCACTTCGACGGGCACGCCAGGTGGCGGTTCTCCGGTGCCATCGAATTCCGCCAGACGTCTATCGCGCGTTGCCATTCCAAAAATCTCCCCTAATCAAAGCCGCGGAAAGAGCGCCCACTTCTTCCGCGCGCGGTTTAGTGCTCCCCTGTCCAAAGGGAACACGCCAAGCTCAACGCGAGAATGCGGTGCGAGTGTGGTAGCCTCACGCGGCTCTGCGCAATCGGCGCACATTGCCGTGATCGATTTTAATGAGGAACCTTGATGTTGCGCCGGATCGCTGCCGTCTCTTTCGTCGTGTTACCGCTCGTCGCGCACACGCAGGTCGCGGCGCAGGACGTTCCCGGCATCGAGATCTGCACCGTCGAGAAGACCATGGAGCGGCGAACCAGCTGTCTGCAGAGCAATGTCGATTTCCTGCAGAAGACCATCACCAAGCTCAATCTCGATCATCAGCAGAAGCTGGATGCCGCCATCAGGCAGATCGATGCGCTGAAGGTGACGCTCGCCGGCTTGCAGAAAACCATCGGCGATCTCCAGGCCGCGCAGGCAAGGCAGGCGGAGGATCTGAAGAAGAAGCAGGATGCGCCGCCGCCGAAGGATGCGAAGTAGGTGCCGTAGGGTGGGTTAGCTGAGCAGATGCACAAAGCGCATCTGCCCGGCGTAACCCACCTCTATCGTTTCCGAGGAGACAGAAGTGGTGGATTACGCCTTCGGCTAATCCACCCTACGAGTTCAGCGCCTGCGGCCCGACCGCAATCCTGATCAAGCAAGGCGCGGGGCGAAGACGCATCATCCCCCCGCTTCGAACGAGAGCCTTAACCCGTGAACCCAGCCCAGCGCGCGCTCTGGTACATCGAAAGCCATCTGGCCGAGCCGATGACGCTCGACGAGATCGCTGCGATCGGCGGCGTGTCGCGGTTCCACATGGTGCGCGCGTTTGCCGCAGCCACCGGCTTCCCGGTGATGCGCTACGTGCGCGCGCGGCGGCTGAGTGAGGCGGCGCGCAGTCTCGCGAAGGGCGCGCCGGACATTCTCAGCGTCGCGCTGGAGGCAGACTACGGCTCGCACGAAGCATTCACCCGCGCGTTCCGCGACCAGTTCGGCACCACGCCCGAAACGGTGCGAGCGGCGACGTGCACCCACCAGCTCAGGCTTCAGGAGCCGATCCTCATGGACTCCACGATCTCAAGCAATCTCAAAGCTCCGCGTTTCGAAACCGCCAAGGCCTTCCTCGTGGCCGGCATTGCCGAGCGCATCTCCTGCGACAATGGCGCCATCATCCCCGGCATGTGGGCGCGCTTCCACCAGCAGGTCGCCGACATTCCCGAGCGCGTCGGCCAAGGGAAAAATGAAGAGAAAAATCGAGTCGCCTACGGCGTCTGCTGCAACGGCGACGATTCCGGCAACTTCGATTACATCGCCGGCGTCGAGGTTCGCGATTTTTCCGATCTGCCACGCGGCTTCGGCCGCATCCGCATACCCGAGCAGCGCTATGCGGTGTTCACCCACAGCGACCACGTCGCCTCGATCCGTCGCACCGTCAACGCGATCTGGAATCAATGGCTGCCGGCATCTAGCTACAAGGCCGCGGACGCCCCGAATTTCGAGCGCTATGACGAGAAGTTCGATCCCGTCACCGGCAATGGCGGCTTCGAGATTTGGGTGCCGGTGAAGGAGTAACGCTGCAACGCTGGCATACCATCCCGCTTGCTTGGCAAGGGGGACCTACTTTGTCATAACCGCTGGCAAAACTTGCCAGCGGGGCCCGTGCCGGACATCCCGAGCAAGCCATAACAAGCTGCCGGGAGGTCCCACCATGTCCAACATCCGCGTTCTCGCCACCGACCTCGAATTTCCCGAAGGCCCCGTGGTGATGCCGGATGGTTCGGTCGTGTTGGTGGAAATCCGTGGCCAGCGTCTGACCCGCGTCTATCCCGATGGCCGCAAGGAGATCGTCGCGAAGGTCCCCGGCGGCCCGAACGGCGCCGCGCTCGGCCCCGACGGCAAGATCTACGTCTGCAACAATGGCGGCTTCTCCTGGATTCCGACCGGCAAGATGATCATGCCGGGGCCGCAGCCCGAGGATTATCTCGGTGGCTCGATCCAGCGCGTCGATCTGCAAACGGGCAAGATCGAGACCGTCGTCACCAAATGCGGCGAGCACGATCTGCGCGGGCCGAACGATCTTGTATTCGACAAGCACGGCGGCCTCTGGTTCTCCGATCTCGGCAAGCGCCGTCCCCGCGAGATGGATGTCGGCGGCATGTATTATCTCAAGCCCGGCATGAAGGAGATCGTCGAAGTCGTGCACGGCGTGCTGCCGGCCAACGGCATCGGCCTGTCGCCGGACGAGAACACCGTCTACATCGCGGAGACGCCGACGGCCCGGCTCTGGGCCTATGAGCTCTCGGCGCCCGGCATGCTGAAGCCGCGCGAGGTGATCTATCGCGGCGAGCGCGGCAAGCCGATCTGCGGCCTTGGCGGCTACCAGATGTTCGACTCGCTCGCGGTGGAGGCGAATGGCAATGTCTGTGTCGCCACCCTGGTTTCGGGGTGCATCTCGGTGATCGCGCCCGATGGGACCCTGGTCGAGCAGGTCCCGACCGGCGACCGCGTCACCACCAACATCGCCTTCGGCGGCCCCGAGCTGAAGACCGCCTATGTCACGCTGTCCGGCAAGGGCGAGCTGATCGCCATGGACTGGCCGCGCGGCGGTTTGCCCCTCAATTTCCTAAACAAGTAAACGGTGCTAGTGACCGTCATTGCGAGCGCAGCGAAGCAATCCAGGAATGCGTCCGCGGTGACAATCTGGATTGCTTCGCTGCGCTCGCAATGACAACGGAGAGTCTCTCAAATGCCCTGGCCTGATCCCATCACCCTGCGTGGACAGCACGCCCGTCTGGAGCCGCTGGCGAAAGAACATCTTCCGGCACTGACGGAGGCCGTGAAGGACGGCGAGCTGTCGAAGCTCTGGTACACCGCGATCCCGTTGCCTGAGAACATGGGCAAGGAGATCGACCGCCGCCTCGGCCTTCAGGCCGCAGGCTCGATGCTGCCGTTCACGGTGTTCGATGCCGGCGGCAACATCGTCGGCATGACGACCTACATGAACATCGATGCCAACAACCGTCGCGTCGAGATCGGCTCGACCTGGTATGGCAAGAGCGCGCAGCGCGGCCCACTCAACACCCAGTGCAAGCTGCTCCTGCTCCAGCACGCCTTCGAGACGCTGAACTGCATTGCGGTCGAATTCCGCACGCATTTCTTCAACCACCAGAGCCGCCGCGCCATCGAGCGTCTCGGCGCCAAGCAGGACGGCATCTTGCGCAGCCATCAAGTCGCGCCGAACGGCACGCTGCGCGACACCGTCGTGTACAGCATCACGGCGGCAGAATGGCCGACGGTGAAGGCGCATCTCAACTACCAACTCAACGAAAAGCCGCGCTAGGGGCGGCCGGGGCACCATGGATAGATTTGACTACGTGATCATCGGCGCGGGCTCGGCCGGTTGCATCCTTACCTCCAGGCTCAGCGAAGATCCTGATATCAGCGTCTGCGTGCTCGAGGCGGGCCCGAACGACTGGCACCCCTACATCCATCTGCCGGCGGGTTTCATCAAGACCTTCCACATGAAGAGCATCAACTGGGCCTACCAGCAGGAGGTCGGGCCCTACACCGGCGGGCGCAGCATCTACGCGCCGCGCGGCAAGACGCTGGGCGGCTCGTCCTCGATCAACGGCCACATCTACAACCGCGGCCAGCGCATGGATTTCGACACCTGGGCGCAGATGGGCAATCGCGGCTGGGGCTATGCCGACGTGCTGCCCTACTTCAAGCGCCTGGAGAAGCGGGTCGGCGAGGGCGACAACAATTTTCGCGGGCGCGACGGCAATCTCACCGTCACCACCATGGACTGGCGCGATCCGCTTTGCGAAGCCTTCATGGAAGGCGCGGTCTCGCTCGGCATTCCCCGCAACCCCGACTATAACGGCGCCAAGCAGGAAGGCGTCTCCTACTGCCAGCGCACCATCGACAAGGGCCTGCGCGTGTCAGGCTCGACCGCGTTCCTCAAGCCCGCGATGAAGCGGCCCAACGTGCATGTGCACACCCATGCGCATGCGACCGAGATCATCTTCGAAGGCAAGCGCGCCGTCGGCGTGCGCTACACCAG
Source organism: Bradyrhizobium zhengyangense (assembly GCF_022012435.1). Taxonomy (GTDB): domain Bacteria; phylum Pseudomonadota; class Alphaproteobacteria; order Rhizobiales; family Xanthobacteraceae; genus Bradyrhizobium; species Bradyrhizobium zhengyangense. The sequence goes on along the minus strand of NZ_JAKLUA010000004.1, from coordinate 525,076 downwards.
GGGCGGCCGCGGCGGCACGCCGGTGGAGGTGCGTGCCAACAAGGAAGTGATCCTCTCCGGCGGCACCTATAATTCGCCGCAGCTCCTGCAGCTCTCCGGCATCGGGTCGCCCGATCTGCTGAACGCCCATGGCATCCAAGTGCGCCACGCGCTGCCGGTCGGCGAAGGCCTGCAGGATCATTACGCCCCACGCACGGTCGCGCGCGTCAAGGACATCAAGACCATCAACGAGCTTCGTCGTGGCTTCTCGCTCTGGATCGAAGCGCTGAAATGGGCGACGGCGCGCAAGGGCCTGCTCTCGCTGTCGCCGACCATGGTCTATTGCTTCTGGCACTCCGGCGAGAGCGCTGACTCATCCGACCTCCAGCTCACCTTCACGCCGGCAAGCTACAAGGAAGGTGTGCAGGGCCAGCTCGAAGACGAGCCCGGCATGACGGTGGCCTCCTGGCAGCAGCGCCCGGAGAGCCGCGGCTATGTCCGCATCCGCTCCAATGATCCGTTCGCGCCGCCGATCATCCAGACCAACTATCTCGACGACGAGCTCGACCGCCGCGTCATCGTCGGCGGCATGAAGCTCGCCCGGCGCCTTTTGAAGAGCGCGCCACTCTCGCCTTACTACGCCTACGAGGATTTCCCCGGCCCGAACGTTAACACCGACGACGAATTTTTGCATGCGGCGACCGAGCGTGGCACCACCACCTTCCACCCCGGCTGCACCTGCCGCATGGGCCCGGCCGACAGCACGTGGGCAGTGGTCGACGACCAGCTCCGCGTTCACGGGCTGGAGGGCCTCCGCGTCATCGACGCCTCGGTGATGCCGCGCATGATTTCGGCGAATTTGAACGCAGCCACGATGATGATCGCGGATCGTGCCTCGGACCTCATCCGCGGCAAGGCGCCGATGGAAGCCGCGCGGATTCCGGACGCGGCGGTGGCGTGAGGGTGTCTTCGCCTCTCCCCACTTGCCGGGAAAGGCCGGATCGCATCGGAGATGCGATCCGGGTGAGGGCGAGTCTCCGCGAGTCGGGAGACAGCCGATGGACATCGGTGCGATCGTCGAACAGCTGGAAACCGAATGGGATACGAATGGCTTCTTCGATCGTGTCCGCAACGGTGATTATGACGCCGTCCGGCGGCAAGCCGTCCTCGCAACCCTGCGTATGATCAGTATTGGCGATGAAGAGACGGTACCAAAGCGCTTGGTATCCTTGCTTTGGTATCTGCCGTCCTTTCTGGTTTGGCAGACCAAACGGATCTCTGAGAGAGGTGGTGATCGTATCGCCTACGAGCGTTTTGTGACCGAGGTTCTCAATACTCTGCAAGAGGTTCTTGGTGTTCCCTAGGGCGATCCGCGTAGGGTGGGTTAGCGTAGCGTAACCCACCACTGCTGCCGATGCGGAAACGAAAGAGTGAGTTACGCTACGCTGACCCACCCTCCGAGCATTAGCGGCCCTCGAAGGGCGATCGCCCCTCTACATCTTGGCCCTCCATCCTTCGAGGCCTGCGGTGCGGTGCTGTGCCCCACACTGCTCGCACCTCAGGATGACGGGAGAGGCAGTGGCTTACACTTCCCGCCGGCTCAAGAACGCCAACCGCTCGAACAGATGCACGTCCTGCTCGTTCTTGAGCAGCGCGCCGTGCAGCGGCGGGATCAGCTTGCGCGGGTCGCGTTCGCGCAGCTGCTCGACGCTCATGTCCTCGTTGAGCAGCAGCTTGAGCCAGTCCAGAAGCTCCGACGTCGACGGCTTCTTCTTCAAGCCGGGCACCTCGCGCACCTCGAAGAAGATGCGCAGCGCTTCCTCGACCAGGCGCTTCTTGATGCCGGGGAAGTGGACGTCGACGATGCGGCCCATCGTGTCGGCGTCGGGAAACTTGATGTAATGGAAGAAGCAGCGGCGCAGGAAGGCGTCCGGCAGCTCCTTCTCGTTGTTGGAGGTGATCATCATGATCGGGCGCTGCTTGGCCTTGATCGCCTCGCCGGTCTCGTAGACATGGAATTCCATGCGGTCGAGCTCGAGCAGGAGATCGTTCGGGAATTCGATGTCGGCCTTGTCGATCTCGTCGATCAAGAGCACCGGGCGCTGCTCGGCGGTGAAGGCCTCCCACAACTTGCCGCGCTTGATGTAGTTCTTGATGTCGGAGACGCGCGCGTCGCCGAGCTGGCTGTCGCGCAGGCGCGACACCGCATCGTACTCGTAGAGGCCCTGCTGCGCCTTGGTAGTGGACTTGATGTGCCAGGTCAGCAGCGGTGCGTTCAACGCCTTCGCCACTTCCTCCGCCAGCACCGTCTTGCCGGTGCCGGGCTCGCCCTTGATGAGGAGCGGGCGCTCCAGCACGATCGAGGCATTGACGGCGACCTTGAGATCGTCGGTCGCAACATAGTCCTTGGTGCCGGTAAATTTCATTGCGCGTCCTTGTTGGTCGTCATCCCAGGCATTGCCAATTTCTTGGCTCTGGTCGCGACATGGGAACGGCCGCGCATGGCGGCCGTTCCTGGTTCGGTCAGGCTTTCAGGCCCGTCTTATCAGCGAAAGGATGACCAGCACAATCACCGCGCCGATCGTGGCATCCACGATGGCGCCGATCGTGCCGGTGGCGAGCTCGATGTGCAGCTGGGGCAGCACCCAGCTCGCCACCAGCGCGCCGATGATGCCGATGACGATGTTGCCGATCAGCCCAAATCCCGCCCCGTGGACAATCTTGCCGGCAAGCCAGCCGGCGATGGCGCCAATGATGAGCGCCGCGAGAATACCCATGACAAACGTCCCCAAAACAACCCGTTGAGGCGGTCAATTCTAGAGCAAAAAGCCTCCCGGTCCAGCGTCCCACGCCGGCCTCCGCCCCTTGACGTCCGTCCCCCGACGGGCAATCTGTCACCCATGTTCCTGCAATTCTTTACGTCTCTGCGCGATGCGCAGGTCCCTGTGACGCTGCGCGAATACCTCACGCTGCTGGAGGCGCTCGACGCTGACCTGTCGGACTATTCGGTCGAGAATTTCTACTATCTGTCGCGCACCTCGTTGGTGAAGGACGAGCGAAATCTCGACAAGTTCGACCGCGTCTTCGGCACGGTGTTCAAGGGGCTGGAAAGCCTGCTCGACGCCATGGAGAAGGCGGAGATTCCCGAGGAGTGGCTGAAGAAGCTCGCCGAGAAATATCTCAGCGAGGAAGAGAAGAAGCAGATCGAGGCCATGGGCTGGGACAAGCTCATGGAGACCTTGAAGAAGCGCCTCGAGGAACAGAAGGGCCGACATCAGGGCGGCTCGAAATGGATCGGCACTGCCGGCACCTCGCCGTTTGGCGCGCACGGCTACAATCCTGAAGGCGTCCGCATCGGCCAGGAGAAGAACCGCAACAACCGCGCCGTGAAGGTATGGGACAAGCGCGAGTTCAAGGACCTCGACGGCAATGTCGAGCTCGGTATCCGCAACATCAAGGTGGCGCTGCGGCGCCTGCGCAAATTCGCGCGCACCGGCGCGCCCGATGAGCTCGATCTCGACGCCACCATTCGCGAGACCGCCAATCACGGCTATCTCGACGTCCACATGCGGCCCGAGCGGCGCAATGCGGTGAAGCTCCTGGTGTTCTTCGACATCGGCGGCTCCATGGACTCGCATATCGAGCAGGTCGAGGAGCTGTTCTCGGCGGCGAAGAGCGAGTTCAAGCACATGGAGTATTTCTACTTCCACAACTGCCTCTATGAAGGCGTGTGGAAGCAGAACAAGCGCCGCTTTACCGATCGCACGCCGACTTGGGACGTGCTGCACAAATATCCGCACGACTACAAGGTCGTGTTCGTCGGCGACGCCTCGATGTCGCCTTACGAGATCATGGTGCCCGGCGGCTCGGTCGAGCACGTCAACGAGGAACCCGGCTCGGTCTGGCTCGACCGCATCATCCGCACCTATCCGCATACGGTGTGGCTCAATCCGGTCGCGCAGAAGCACTGGGACTATTCGGAATCGACCACCATCATCAAACGCATTTTTGCAAACCGCATGTATCCGATCACGATCGAGGGTCTGGAACATGCGATGAAGGAACTGACGCACTAGCTTCTTGTCATTCCGGGGCGATGCGAAGCATCGAGCCCGGGAATCCATCGGGCCGCAGTGCGTGTAGAGAAATGGATTCCGGGCTCGCGCTACGCGCGCCCCGGAATGACAACAAGAGGGAGACCCATATGCCTCAGACCATCACCCGCGGAATCAAGGCGCTGATCGACGAGGCCAATGCCGAGATCGAGACACTCTCGGCCAAGGACGCCATCGAGATCTCCAAGAACGGCGACGTCGTCATCGTCGACATCAGAGATCCCCGCGAGATCGAGCGCGAGGGCCGCATCCCCGGCGCGTTCTCCTGCACCCGCGGCATGCTCGAGTTCTGGATCGATCCGCAGAGCCCGTACGCAAAGCCGATCTTCCAGGAGGACAAGAAGTTCGTCTTCCATTGCGCCGGCGGACTGCGCTCTGCGCTCGCGGCCAAGACCGCGCAGGATATGGGCCTGAAGCCCGTCGCCCACATCGCCGGCGGCTACGCCGCCTGGCGCGATGCCGGCGGCCCGACGGAAGCGTGGGAGCCGAAGAAGAAGGGGTAACCCTTCTCGTCATTCCGGGGCGCGACGAAGTCGCGAACCCGGAATCCATTCATCCACCGCCCCCGCTGCACGATGAAATCTGGATTCGTGCTGCGCACGCCCCGGAATGACAAGGAATACTCCGTATGGCCACCGATCCCCTCGTCTCCACCGAATGGCTCGCCGCCCATATCAACGACGCCAACGTCAAGGTGCTCGACGCCAGCTTCAAGCTCCCGGGCGTGCTGCCCCTGCCGAAGGATGATTATCTCGCCGCGCATCTGCCGGGCGCGGTGTTCTTCGACGTCGACGCGGTGTCCGACCATTCCAATCCGTTGCCGCATATGTATCCCAGCGCCGAGCAGTTCGGCCGCGACGTCGGTAATCTCGGCATCGGAAACAGCGACACGGTGGTGCTCTACGACGCCGGCGGTTGGGTCGCGGCGCCCCGCGCTTGGTGGATGTTCCTGGCCTTCGGCCACAGCAATGTCCGCATCCTCAATGGCGGCCTGAAGAAGTGGCGCGCCGAGGGACGCTCTGTGGAGAGCGGCGAGGTCAAGCCGAAGGCCGCGACCTTCAAGGCGAGCTACGATCCGAAGCGCGTGCGCAGCATGCAGCAGCTGGTCGCGAACGTTGAAAGCCGCGCCGAGCAGGTGATCGACGCCCGCGCTGCCGACCGCTTCGAAGGCCGCGCCCCCGAGCCGCGCGAGGGTATCCGCTCGGGCCACATCCCCGGCGCGCGCAACGTGCCATACGTCAAACTGTTCGATGCCGCGACCGGCGTGATGAAGCCGCTCGAAGACCTGCGCGCTGCCTTCACTGGTGCCGGTGTGAAGCTCGACGCCCCGATCGTGACCAGCTGCGGCTCCGGCGTCTCCGCCGGCGTGCTGACGCTCGCGCTCTATCGCCTCGGGATCACCGACACCGCGCTCTATGACGGCTCGTGGTCGGAATGGGGCCAGGAGGGCGGCCCGGCGATCGCGAGCGGGCCGGCGTAAAGAGAGTTGGAGTAAGTCTCAGCGCGTTCGCGCAGCCGTCGTGGCGAGCGTCTGCTGTTGCTGGCCGAACGGATCGAGCGCCTGGTTGACCTGCTGAGGCGGCGGCGCGCGCCGCACGATGCGGTGACGCTTCCTCGGCTTGTGCGCGCGCGGCTTGCTGTCTTGCGTCGCGCGGCCCGCCTTGGGCTTCGCCGGCGCAAGCTCGTTCAGCGCCGCCACCCGGGCGGCTGCGATGTCGCTCACGCGCGAGGCCAGTGCCGGCGTTGCAGTTCGCGGCACATCGGTGGCGGACGTCGCCGGAGCCGACGGCGGGGTGGTAATTGAAACGGTCGTGTCGGCCGGCGTGAGCGTGTCGGTTGGCGCGGGTGCCGCGGCCTCGCTCCTGGCCGGCTCAACAGCCGGCGCTTCGGTGGCGGACGGAGCCGTCTCGACAGCCGGCGCGACGGCGACGAGCTGAGGCTCAGGCTGGGCTTGTAGCGTCACCGCGGCCATCTGCTCGGGCCCGGTCTCGACCGCGGGCTGCCCAATGCTCGGTACCTGATTGGTCAGAACCTGATTGCTCGAGACCTGGTCCGGCATCGCCGGCGCCGCCTCGTTGGCGACGGGCGCGGCGGGCTCGACGCGCAGGGCCGCGAGCACTGGCTGGGCCGGCTCGGGGCTTTGTGCGAACACTTGCTCCTGCGGGCCGTTCCGCCAGGAGGGGTTGCTGACATACTGCTCGTGGCTCGCCCGCACGAGTGCGGCGGCGCCTAGGCCGAACACCAGGATGGAGGTAGACAGCAGGATCGCGGCAAGCAGGAAGCGAAAGCCGGGAAGCATTGACGGGTTGCGAATTTCCGCCCCGGCAGCGTGTGGCCAGGGCCCATGAGCCATCTGAACGCGGTGACGGTACTGAACGCCGCCTTCGCCACGCGGGGATTCGAGCTCAAATCGTGGCGAATCAGGCTGATTCGACCATATCGCAACGTCTTCGCGCCGTTCCGTAAAAATCGGGGTGTTGACTCCGGCAATCTACGGCGCAATGCGATTTTCACCCCGTGATGCAACGGAGCAACTGTGTGCGATTGCATCACAAATCGCACAATCGGCACATATCAGCCTGTTATGTCTTGAATGTGCCGCTATCTTCGGTCATCTGGCCGTCGACGGCTCGGACGGGGCCCGGGACACCACAAGAGCGATGATGATCAAACATTTTCTGACGATATGCGCTGCCGCAACAGTCGCTGCGGCGGGAACCTCGCTTGCACAGGCCCAGAGCTATCCGGTTCAGCAGGCGCCAAGCTACGGCGCCCCGGCCGAATACCGGCCCGGTGACCGCACCCCGAATTTCGACTCTCTGGAAGACGACGACGCGATGCCGCAGGCCTCGCTGCCGCCGCCCGGTCCGGCTGACGATCCGCGCTACGCTCGCCCTGCAGGCCCGCCGGTCTACTCTGCAGCCCCGCCGCAGGGCCCGGTGATGTCGCCGGATGATCCGCGTTACGGCCGTCCGGCCGGTGCTCCGCCGGTTTATTCCGCCGCTCCGCCGCAGGGGCCGGTGATGTCGCCCGACGACCCCCGCTACGGCCGTCCCGCCGCTCCGCCGGCAGTGATCTACGCTGATCGCCCGGGCCAGGCGCCCGCCAGCGATGGCATGCGTCCGCCGGAAGCCGTCAGTGGCCCCGCCGCGACTGGCGCGGTCCCGCAGCAGGGCGCCGATGGCCGGCCGATGTCGGTCGCCGCGCTGCCGCCCGAGGAGCAGCCTGACGCGGCCCCGGCGCAGCTGGCGCCGAACCTGCGCCGCCAGGAGGTCGCGTTCCAGACCAAGGAGCCGGCCGGCACTATCGTGGTCGATACGCCGAACACCTATCTCTATTACGTCCTCGGCAATGGCCGGGCGATCCGCTACGGCGTTCGCGTCGGCCGCGACGGCTTCACCTGGACCGGCGTGCAGAAGATCACCCGCAAGGCCGAGTGGCCGGATTGGCATCCGCCGGCGGAAATGATCGAGCGCCAGCCCTATCTGCCGCGCTTCATGGCCGGCGGCGAAGGCAATCCGCTCGGTGCCCGCGCGATGTATCTCGGCTCGACCGTGTACCGCATCCACGGCACCAACCAGCCCTCGACGATCGGCAAGTTCGTCTCCTCCGGCTGCATCGGCATGCTGAACGAGGACGTGTCTGACCTCTTCGACCGCGCCAAGGTCGGCACCCGCGTGGTGGTGATGCCGGGCAATCCGCCGCAGGCAACCGCGTCGGCCGCGCCCGGTCCGGCTCCGATGGCTGCCCAGGCTGGCCCGGTCCCCGGCACGCAGCCGACGGTCGTGCCGCCGCTGCCCGCGCCTGTCACCGTGCGCTAAGCGCTTCAAGACAACTGGAATTGAGAAGGGCGTGCCATCGGCACGCCCTTCGTCGTTTGAGATCTGCGTCGATCAGGCCAGCTTCCGCGGCATCTCGTTGCCCTTGGTGAAAGCGTCGATCGCCTCGACCATCTGGCCATAATGGATGCGCAATCCGTCCTCGGTGGCGTAGCCGAGATGCGGCGTCAGCACGAGATTGTCGAGCTTGCGGAAGGGATGATCGAGCGGCAATGGCTCGACCGAGAACACGTCAAGGCCGGCACCGGCGATCCTGCGCTGCTGCAACGCCTCCAACAGCGCAGCTTCATCAACAATGGGTCCGCGCGCGGTGTTGACGAGGAACGCGGTTGGCTTCATCCGTGCAAGATCTGCGCGGCTGACGAGGCCGCGCGAGCGATCGCTCAGCACCACATGGATGGTGATGATGTCGGCCTTGGCAAACAGCTCCTCCTTGGTGGCGTAGCCGACGCCGGCGGCCGCGCACTTCTCCGGGGTGAGGTTCGGGCTCCAGGCGATCACGTTCATGCCGAACGCCTTGGCAATGCCGGCCATCTTGGTGCCGAGCTTGCCCAGCCCAACGACGCCGAGCGTCAGGCCTTCGATCTCGACGCCGGCAAAGGTCTGCCAGGGCTCGCCCGCATGCATGCGCGCATTCTCGCGGCCGATGCCGCGAGTCAGTTCGAGGATCAGGCCCATGGTGAGCGGCGCGGTCGGGTCGCGCGAATATTGCGTGCCTGCGAGCGCTATGCCCTTCGCCTTCACGGCCTCCATGTCGATCGCGGCATTGCGCATGCCCGACGTGAGCAGCAGCTTCAGCTTGGGCAGCTTGTCGAACAGGCTTCTGGGGAACGCCGTGCGCTCGCGCATCGCGCAGATGATCTCGAAGTCAGCGAGCGCGCTGGCCGCGGCCTGCTCCGAGGCGAAGGGATGGCTGAACACAGTGGTGTCGATCCGGTCGGATAGTTTCGACCAGTCGGCGACGTCGAGGGCGAGGTTGAAATAGTCGTCGAGAATTGCACAGCGCAGCCGCGTCATCAGCGTCAATCCATGGCGAGAGGTGACAGCGCCGGGCGGGGCGCCATTGTCGGAACCGGGCCATGGTTGCGCGCAATCAGCCTCGCGCGCAAGCAGTCTGGGTCTTCAAAAATCCGACAGGGACGGGGCGATTCAGCGCGGCTTCAACCGGATCGGCGCATCCATGCCGTGCTTGGCCCGCCAGGCGGGACCGGGGCCGCGCATGTAATGCAATTCGGGCCGGTAGGGGTTGAAGGCGGTGGCGAAGAAGCGCTTCCAGAAACCCTTGATCTCCAGGACGAGCGCGTTGGCGCGACCGGCTTCTGCCGGAACGGGAAGGGAATGAGTCTCGATCAGAGCCATGATGTGGGCCTCGCTGTACTCCCCGTTCATTCTGAGCAGGGGGCGCTGTTACCGCGCGAAACCGAGCTTTGGCCTGATTGATTAAAAGATGGTTTCAATTGTCCGGATATGGGTCCGGATGGTGTCCGACCAGTATTCATCCGTGGTGAACGGAGGGAAAACATTGCCCTTTGGAGGCGGGATCGCTACATCGCTGGCTAAGCAAATCTCCTCAAATTGAAGGTTTCACGGGACCGATGGCGCGCCAGTTCATCTATTTCATGCAGGGCCTGACCAAGAGCTACCCGACCCGGAAGGTGCTCGATAATATCCACCTCAGCTTTTACCCGGACGCCAAGATCGGCGTTCTCGGCGTCAACGGCTCGGGTAAGTCGACCCTGCTCAAGATCATGGCGGGCCTCGACAAGGAATATACCGGCGAGGCCTGGGTCGCCGAGGGCGCCCGCGTCGGCTATCTCGAGCAGGAGCCGCACCTGGATCCTGCGCTCTCCGTCCGCGAGAACGTCATGCTAGGCGTCGCCAAGCAGAAGGCGATCCTCGACCGCTACAACGAGCTCGCCGTCAACTATTCGGACGAGACCGCCGATGAGATGACCAAGCTGCAGGACGAGATCGAGGCCCAGGGCCTCTGGGATCTCGACAGCAAGGTCGACCAGGCCATGGACGCGCTGCGCTGCCCGCCCGACGACGCCGATGTGACGAAACTCTCCGGCGGTGAGCGCCGCCGCGTCGCGTTGTGCCGTCTTTTGCTCGACCAGCCTGACCTCCTGCTGCTGGACGAACCGACCAACCATCTCGACGCCGAATCCGTGTCGTGGCTGGAAGGCCATTTGCGCAATTATCCTGGCGCGATCCTGATCGTCACCCACGATCGCTACTTCCTCGACAACGTCACCGGCTGGATCCTCGAGCTCGATCGCGGCCGCGGCATTCCCTACGAGGGCAATTACTCGTCCTGGCTGGTGCAGAAGCAGAAGCGCCTCGAGCAGGAAGGCCGCGAAGACGCCGCGCATCAGAAGACGCTCGCCCGCGAGCAGGAATGGGTCGCGTCTTCGCCCAAGGCACGCCAGGCCAAGTCCAAGGCGCGCTACCAGCGCTATGAGGAACTGCTCAAGCAGGCGAGCGAGAAGCAGAGCCAGACCGCGCAGATCATCATTCCCGTGGCCGAGCGGCTCGGCGCCAACGTGGTCGATTTCGAAGGCCTCAGCAAAGGCTTTGGCGATCGGCTCCTCATCGACAATCTCACCTTCAAGCTGCCGCCCGGCGGCATCGTCGGTGTCATCGGTCCCAACGGCGCTGGCAAGACCACGCTGTTCAGGATGATCACGGGGCAGGATAAGCCCGACAAGGGCACGATCACGATCGGCGAGACCGTGCATCTCGGCTATGTCGACCAGTCGCGCGACGCGCTCGACGGCAAGAAGACCGTCTGGGAGGAGATCTCCGGCGGCAACGAACTGATCCTGCTCGGCAAGAAGGAAGTGAACTCGCGCGGCTATTGCTCGTCGTTCAACTTCAAGGGCGCCGACCAGCAGAAGAAGGTCGGCGCGCTCTCCGGCGGTGAACGCAACCGCGTCCATCTCGCCAAGATGCTGAAGTCCGGCGCCAACGTTCTGCTGCTCGACGAACCGACCAACGACCTCGACGTCGACACGCTCCGCGCGCTTGAAGAGGCACTGGAGGATTTCGCCGGCTGCGCCGTCATCATCAGCCACGATCGCTGGTTCCTCGACCGCATCGCGACCCACATCCTGGCCTTCGAGGGCGACAGCCACGTCGAATGGTTCGAAGGTAACTTCCAGGACTACGAGAAGGACAAGATGCGCCGGCTCGGCCAGGACAGCATCATTCCGCACCGCGTGAAGTACAAGAAGCTGACGCGGTGATCTCGGCATGATGTGGCGGGCGCTCATCGCTGCTGTGACTGTGCTCACCTGCGGATGGTCGTCCGCCCACGCCGCCGACGCTGCGTTCACGCAGTTCATCGCTTCGCTCTGGCCGGAAGCGCAAGAGGCCGGCGTGTCGCGCGCAACGTTCGATCAACAGACGCGCGGGCTCGAACCGGACTACAAGCTGCCTGACTTGATCCTGCCGGGACGCCCCGCGACCGGCGCGCCGTCGCAGGCCGAGTTCGTGCAGGTGCCGGCCGACTACGTCAGGGAAGCCTCGATTGCCAATCTTGCGGGCGAGGGGCGGCGGCTGCTGCAAAAATACAGTGCTGCGCTGGCGAAAATCGAGAAGAGCTCCGGCGTGCCTGCGACCGTCATGCTCGCGATCTGGGGACGCGAGACCGATTACGGCCGCTATAAATTGCCTTACGATCTCGTCCGCGTGCTGGCGACGCAGGCCTATGTCGGCCGGCGCAAGGATACCTATCGCAACGAGTTCATCCTCGCGCTGAAGATCCTCGGCGAGGGCGTGGTCGCGCGCAAGGACATGACCTCGTCCTGGGCCGGTGCCACGGGACTGACGCAGTTCCTGCCGTCCGAATATTACAAGCACGGCGTCGATTTCGACGGCGATGGCCGCATCGACATCTGGCACTCGGTGCCGGATGCGCTGGCCTCGGCTGCGCAGCAGCTCGTTAACAAGGGCTGGCAGAGCGGCGTGCGCTGGGCCTACGAGGTGCAGGCACCGGCGAAGGTGGATTGCACCGTCGGTGTGCCTGAGGTGACCAAGCCGATCGGCCAGTGGTTGCGTGAAGGCTTTGTGCCGGTGCGCGGACAGAAACTGAGTGCCGCAGAGCAGGCCCAGCCGGCCTCGCTGCTTCAGCCGGAGGGTATCTATGGTCCGGCATTCCTGACGACGAAGAATTACTTCGTCATCAAGGAATACAATTTCTCCGACCTCTACGTGCTGTTCGTCGGCCATCTCAGCGACCGCATGACGAGCCCATTGCCGTTCGCGACGCCTTGGTCGGCGTCGAAGCAATTGCGCACGAGGGATGTGGAGGCGATGCAGCGCGGGCTCACCCGCGTTGGTTTGTACAAGGACAAGATCGACGGCAAGGCCGGCATGCAGACGCGCGCCGCGCTCGGCGCTTATCAGAAATCGGCGGGGCTCAAGGTCGATTGCTGGCCGAGCGAAGAGGTGCTGCGCTCGATCCAGGCAGCACGCTAGCAACCAAAGAAAAAGCCCGGCCGATGGTCTCGGCCGGGCTTCGATCGCAGCGCTTGGTCAGCGCCGAGCGATCAGATCAGTAGCAAACGCGAACCGGGCGAATGACCCAGCCGTAGCCGTCCCAATAGCGTTGACGCTGCCAGTAGCAGGGCGGCGGGGGCGGGCCCGGCTCGGCGACGTAAACCGGACCACCATAGGCGGGACGGCTCGACGCGATGGCGCCGCCGATGATCGCGCCGCCGAGCAGGCCGGCAGCAATGCCGACGCCGACACCGTCATGGGCCTGGGCGGACGGCGTGGCGGTCACCAGCGAACCGGCGATCGTCGCAACCGTGAGGGCGGCAACAATAGTCTTCTTCATGCTCTTGGCTCTCCTGGGAGAAGGACGTCCCTTGTTAGGAGCGTCCGGGGTTCAAAGGTTCACGCACACGCTGATGGAATTGGCCTTGCAGCTAGGAAGCGCGCAAATGGTCAATCCACGGTAAACGCACACGGAGCTGTGACGAGAAAAAGCGGTCTTTTTCGGGCCTTGAGATGAACGGCGCATCCGTAGTGAACCGGCCCGACCGAAACCGCTCAAGCGATCCGGTCTAATGCGCCTCAGCCACAGACTCGGACGCGGCGGACGCGCCAGGCGTAGCCGTCCCAGAAGCGCTGCTTCTGCCAGACGCAGCCATTGCCGTAATAGTCGTCGGCGACGTAGCCGGGACCCGGCGCGTAATAACGGGGCGGATAGTAGCCGGGGCCATAGCCGTAACCCGGGCCAGGTCCGTAATAATACGGAGACGCCAGGGCGCCACCGACGATAGCGCCACCAATGATGCCGGCGGCGACGCCCGCCGCGACACCGCGCTGCGCATGAGCCGGCGTTCCAGCGGTCAGGACCAGGGTGGCGGCAGCAGCGACTGCCAATAGCGTCTTCTTCATCGGCTCGACCTTTCACAGGACCGCATAAACTCTTCGAGCCAAAGTTCCATATTTCGCTTGAATGATCAATGAACGGCGCGTTGGGCGGATGCGACCAATTGGTTGAGACAGAGGCTTGCAAGCCCGGGAGACAACGATGAACGCCCTGACCAATGCCCTGATCGCCCTCGGCGCCGTTGGCGTGGTGGGTTATGCCCTGATGACCCATCTGCAGAACCGCGCTCCGCGGCCGCGCGCCAGGACGGGTGGCGATGGCGGCGGCAGCGACAGCTATTCGGATACGACGAATGAGGGCTTCTCGCTGGGAAGCTGGTTCTCCAGCGACAGTTCCGGAAGCTCGACCGACAGCGGCAGCTGCTCCGCCAGCGATGGTGGCAGCAGTGGCGGAGATTGCGGAGGCGGTGGCGGTGGCGATGGTGGAGGCGGCGGGAGCAGCGATTAAGCCCGGTCCGGCATCTTCTTGATCCAGCGCAACTCGCTATTTTAGAGCCGTTCTAGGCTCTATCCAGGCCAGTTTGGAATAGCTTGAAATACCGGTTTTTCCTTTTGCATCCGGCCGGCCCCTTAAATATCGATGATGGCGCATCACCGAAGGGCCTACCGCTTCCATGATCGTTTGTTCCTGTAACGTGCTGAGCGATGACGACATCCGCGCCGCCGTCGCCGAGTCCGACGATGCTGTGCGTCATGCCAAGCAGGTCTATGGATGCCTCGGCTGCAGCGCCGAATGCGGTCGCTGCGCCCGAACGATCAAGACGATCATCGACGAAGCACTTGGCCCATGTGCGCAATCCTGCTGCGCCGGTTGCCCGCACAGCCACACAGTGGCTGCGAATGACGAGATCGCCGAACCCGCCCAGTTCGCCCTAGCCGCCTGCTGAATTCTTTTGCCATCTCATCTGAGCTTTTCCCTGGCCGCGTTCCGGTAGCCGGTTGCTCTCATGTTTGATCTCATTTAGAAGCATTCTAAAATCGGTGTAGCGCCGATTTGGACTGCAAGAGCTGGAGTGGACCATGCAGGGCGACGCAAAAGTCATCGACTATCTCAACAAGGCGCTGCGTCACGAACTGACTGCGATCAACCAGTACTGGCTGCACTATCGCTTTCTCGATAATTGGGGCCTGCTGGATATGGCCAAGGTCTGGCGCAAGGAGTCCATCGAGGAGATGGAGCACGCCGACAAGCTGACTGCGCGCATCCTTTTCTTCGACGGCTTCCCGAACATGCAGGTGCTCGATCCCCTGCGCATTGGCCAGAACGTCAAGGAGATCATCGAGTGCGATCTCGCCGCAGAGATGAGCGCACGGGCGCTTTACCAGGAAGCGGCGACCTACTGCCACGGCGTCAAGGACTACGTCACGCGTGACCTGTTCGAGAAGCTGATGAGCGACGAGGAGCACCACATCGACTTCCTCGAGACCCAGCTCGACCTGATCGGCCGTATCGGCCTCGAGCTCTACACCCAGAAGCACGTCGGCGGGCTCGAGGGCGAAGGGCATTAGGCTCCGACGTTAGTCACACAGTTGCGAGGCCGTCCCGGCTTTTGCGGGGACGGCCTTTTTCGTTCCAGGGCCCCAGCTACAGCTGCGCCTTGTAACGCTCTTCCACGATCTCCTGGCTCTCGGGCTCGCCAAGGCTGGTCTGATCGTGGATGACCTGGCTGATGCTCGGCATCACCGAGCGCGCCACCTTCTCCGGCGACCACAGCTTGGAGCGCATAAGAGCCTTGCCGCAGTGGAAATAGACTTCGCTGACGGCGACGTTCAGCACCGCGCGCGGCGGCTTGCCGAACTCCACCATCGCGGCGAGCAGATCCGGATCGGTCGAGAGCGTGCCGCGTCCCCCGACGCGCAGCGTCTCGTCGATCCCAGGCACGAAGAACAGCAGATGCACGAACCCCGAGCCCTCGACGACATTGCGAAAACTGTCGATGCGGTTGTTGCCGGCGCGGTCGGGCATGAGCAACTGGTTTGGGCCAGCGACATGGACGAAGCCGACGCCGCCACCGCGCGGTGAGGCATCGACGCTGCCGTCGAGTCCCGATGTCGCGAGCACGCAGAACGGCGACATCTCGATGAACTTCTTCGCATGCGCATCGATCGCGGGACGCGCTTTGGCGATCACGCGCGGGGTTGGCTTCGCATAGATGGTGGCGAGGTCTTCGGCGCAAAGGTAGGTCAACGGTGTGCCTCCGGATGAGCTCGGCGTCAAACTACTTGATTGCTTTACGTCCGCCAACGAATTCCATCTTGAGACGTCAGACCGCGTCGGCCGGTACGAAGCAGCTGATGATGATGGCGCCGCGGTGATGGACGTACCACACCACGGCTTGACCGACCGGATTGCCGCGATCACGGATGATGGCGCGCTCAGGCACCTCCATCCATTGTCCCTCGATCGGCACCCAGTAAGCACCTTTGCGCACGTCGTAGTCGGTGCGGTGGCCATCCGAAATGTCGCAGCAGGGTACGCCGTTCGGCGCGATCACGCTCTTGAACCACGCGCGGATGTCGGGCGGAACGCTGTCGTACTGACCATTGTCGAACGCGAGCGCGGTGCTCGTCATCGCGGCGAGCCAAACGCACAGCGCAAGCCTGTGCATGCAAATCCTCCTCATCGCGTTTTCGATTCGTATCGTTGATGCGATTAAGCCCGAGCCGCCGGCTCATTGCATGCTCAAATAATATGCGGCGCCGAGGCGCCGCATATGATGCGTTGCGATATCGAGGTTGCTCCGACGATGTCTACATCGTCCGCTGCGGTGCGGTTTGCAGCAATTGTCGGACCTGCTCGCTGTAGAATTTTGCGTTGCCGGTGGTGCCGTGGCCGCGCGTCTCGGTGCTCGCGGGGATGAGGTACAGCTTGCCGTTCTTGACCCGCTTCATCGCGGCATCCGTGATCCCTGTCTCGGGCGGATTGCGCTCGTCGTCGGCGGAATTGATCAGCAGCAGCGAGGCCTCGATAGCCTCGAGCTTCTCGGCAGCGTTGTAGTCATGTGAGGAGTCCCATTGATAGACGTAGTCGTTCGCGTCAGCAGTAATCGGCGTCGCCAGTCGCTCGTCGACGATCTTGTCGGCCTTCGCCGCGGTCGGCGCTTGTTGCTGATAGGCGAGCGTGCCGCCGATGCTGGCAATGCCATAGGCGGTGATCGCGTACTTCATCATCCGTGGCTGGCTGGTGTAGTTGCCGCCGTTGTAGTCGGGATCGTTCCTGATGGTGTCGAGCATGATCCGTCGCAGCATCCAGTTGCGTGACGCCATCTCGGTCGGTTGCGAGGCCATCGGTACCAGCGCGTCCATGTCCTTCGGATACTTCTCGCCCCACAGCCAAGTTTGCATGCCGCCCATGGAATTGCCGATCACGAGCCGCAGGTGCTTGACGCCGAGGCCTTCAGTCACGAGGCGATGCTGCGCCTCGACCATGTCGTCGTAATCGTATTTCGGAAAGCTCGTCTTCATGCCATCGGAGGGCTTCGACGATTTACCGTGGCCGATCGCATCTGGGAGGATGATGTAATATTTGGACGCGTCGAGTGGTTGGCCGGCGCCGAACAATTCGCCGGCGAAGGCTGGCGTCAGCATGCTTGCGCCCGAGCCGCCGGTGCCGTGCAGCACCAGCACCGGCTGTCCAGTCGGTTCGCCGACCGTGGTGTAATGCAGCTTCAGTTCCGGCATGACCTCGCCGGTGTGGAATTTGAAATCCCGCGCGACCCAATCGCCCTGCTTCGGCGCCGGGTAGTCCGCCGCGTATGCCGATGCGGAAACGGACAGCAGAATGGCCGACAGCGCTGCAAAATATGCTTTCATGTTCCTCTCCCCAGGCGGCTCATATCCGGCGGCCGCGTTGGCGTGGACCTTACCAGAAGAGGGCGGAACGATGTAGGATTTCGGCTCAGCCGATCGTCTTAAGGGGAAACCACCGGGAGAAACGGCATGTGCCGCAACATCAGGACGCTGTTCAATTTCGAGCCGCCGGCGACAGAGGAGGAGATCCACGCCAGTGCACTCCAGTTCGTTCGAAAGCTCTCCGGCTTCAACAAGCCGTCACAGGCCAACGAGGCGGCCTTCGACCGCGCGGTGGCGGAGGTTTCGGATGCTGCGCGAAGACTGCTGACCTCGCTGCACACCCACGCACCGGCGCGCGACCGAGAGGTCGAGGCGGAGAAAGCCAAGGAGCGTTCGCGGCTGCGCTTCGGTTAGAGGTTCCGCAAGGTCCCACCGTGACCTGCCTCACGGTGGCGTTGGCCGTGACGCGCGATGATGCCTGCCGGGGTTCTGACAACCCGGAGCAGGAACCATGAGCCGTCCCCTTCTTCCGCTGAAAGCAGGTGCCATCATATTCACGCTGTTGTGGACCGCGTGGATGATGTGGTGGAGCGGATCGTTCTCAAGCGCAAACGTGGTGATCCTGGCGGTTTGCGGCGCGGCAGTCGGCTATCTCTGGTACCGCGCCATGCGCTGGCAGTTCGAGCGCATGGGCATGGTGCCGCGGCGGGACGACCAGGCGCAGTAGCTGCGCCCGCTAGTCCTTGTGGCCGTGCTTCTTCTTTTTCTTCTTTCTCTTGGGCTCGTCGCCTTCGCCCTCGTCGCTCTCGTCATCCGAGGACGCATCTTCAGCCTCGTGCACTGCAGCTTCGAGCGCGGCGTGCTCGGCGGCCTCCTGCTCGCGCTGGCGGCGACGTTCATCCCAGGCGTCGAAGAGCTGATCTAGCCACGGCAGCACTTGTTCGATGGACGGTAATTGACCGGGAGGGCCTGGCTCGCCGCGCGGGCCCTGGGGGCCGGCTGGGCCCTGAGGTCCTGAGGAGCCCTGCGGTCCTGCGGCGCCCCGCGGACCGGCTTCGCCCGGCTTGCCCGGCAAACCAGCCTTGCCCTGTGCGCCTGCCTTTCCGGCCGGTCCCGGTTTACCCTGTGGTCCCGGCTTGCCGCGTGCACCGTCCGGGCCTCGCTTGCCCGGATGACCCTGCGGCCCCGGTCGCCCCGGTTCGCCCTGCCGCCCGCGCGGACCCTGTGGTCCCGGCCGTCCCTGATCGTCTGCCACGCCGCTACTCCCTCTTGGCAAGCTTGCTACTTAGCGGCGTTTGACGACAGCAGCAATTCCGCTCGGGCGTCGTGGCGGCTTGATCAACATCAATCGGCGCCGCAGGGCGCCGTGTCATTGATGACGCGCGGCCACAATCCTTGCGAGGAACGACCGATGCGTGCAGCCTGGAAAGTCTTCTGCCTGTCCGCGGTCGTTCTCGCAGCGACGCTCGGCCTTGCCCATCTGCTCGTGCCGGACGTCGTCCCGGTTGGCTATGCCGAGGAGCTGCAGCCGTCATGGGCTATACTGACGGCCTTCGCGCTGCGCGCCATCGCGTTGACCGCGGCCTGGGTCGCGATCATCACGGTGTCACTGCTTGTCGGCACGAAGCTGTACCGGACGCTCTCCGGCGCCGTCACGCGCTAGTCGTGATAGGCCGGCACCTCGATGCCGGAGGCGGCATAAATCCTGATTTTGTTGCGCAGCGTGCGCACCGACAGGCCGAGCACACGCGAGGCACGCGTGCGGTTGCCGTCGCAGCGCGCGAGCGTCTGCAGCACGAGCTCGCGCTCGACCTCGCCGACGGTCGCGCCGATCAACAGTGGAACGATCTCATTGGGTGCAAGGAATTGCGCGCCCTGCTCGGGCGCCGCGACATGAACAGTGGTCATCAACACACTCCCCGATCAACGCCCGCCTCCATCGTTGGAAGCGGATCGAGAACAAACGACCCCCAAGCCGTATATCCTAAGCCGTAGATCTACGGTGGGCGGGTTTGGTTAATCAAAGGTTAATTTCGATCTATCGCACGAGATGACCTTGGGAATGCCGCCGCGTTGCCGCGATTGGCACGAGATGCATAGCAACGCGGACCGATCTCACTCACACCGTGCGATATCCGCCGTCCACCATGACGATCGATCCTGTGACGAACGACGACAGGTCTGACGCAAGGAAGATCGCGGGGCCGACGATGTCCTCCGGCTTACCGGTACGTGCGAGCGGGGTGTGGTCGACGAAGGCCTGCACCAAAGCAGGATTGGTGGCGCGTACATGGGCATTGATGTTGGTCTCGATGAAGCCTGGCCCGATCGCGTTGACGCGCACGCCTTCCTTGCCGAGCTCGACCGCGAGCGCCTTGGTGAAGCCGAGCACGCCGTGTTTCGAAGTGGTGTAGGCGGCCGAGCTCGGCGTGCGCAGATGCACGAAAGACTGGATCGACGCGATATTGACGATGCGGCCCTTGGCTGCACGCAGCGGCGCGAGGAAAGCCTGCGTCGTGTTGAAGACGCCGTTGAGGTTGAGTGAGATGATGTCGTTCCAGTCCTTCGCCACCGCCTCGGTCTCCGCAGTGATGGCGTTGCGGCGGGTGATGCCGGCATTGTTGACGAGGATCGAGACCTGACCGACCTTTTCGGCGACCTGCTTGGCCAGGGCGAAGCAGTCGTCACGCCTGGTCACGTCGAGCGCAAAGCTCGTAGCCTTACCGCCGGCCTTGCTGATCTCTTCGGCGGCCTCCGCGACCGTGGCGGCGTTGACGTCGAGCAGCACCACTTGCGCGCCCTCACGGGCATAGCCGGCGGCGATCGCCCGGCCGATGCCGGAACCGGCGCCCGTGACGACAGCGATGTGGTTTGCGAGCAATGCCATGGCAA
This sequence comes from Bradyrhizobium zhengyangense, assembly GCF_022012435.1. Taxonomy (GTDB): domain Bacteria; phylum Pseudomonadota; class Alphaproteobacteria; order Rhizobiales; family Xanthobacteraceae; genus Bradyrhizobium; species Bradyrhizobium zhengyangense. Next base: position 505,059 of record NZ_JAKLUA010000004.1, on the reverse strand, counting down.
TTTCCTCCCGGATTCGTTTCTAAGTTTCATGAAAGGCTAACCCGAAATTAAGGGGTCGGAAACGGCGGCCTTGGCATACTCGTCCGCGTTGCTAAACGTTGCGCGCATGATGGAACGACTCGAATCCTGGAAATTGGCGCTCGAGCGCCTGCGGTCGGCGGAATTTGCGGACTGGGCCGAGGCTGGCCGGCTGGTGGCCGAGATCGTGCGGATGAGCACGGATGCCACGCTGCGGCAGGCCGCCGAGCAAGCGCTCCCCGTGCTGCGTCAGGCCGCGGACAATGACGATCAGGGCGTGACGCTCGCCGCCCGGCGCCGCGTCCGCGTGATCCTCGATGTCGTCCATGATCTGACCGCGCCGCGCTTCGGCCGTCGCAACGCGGCGCCAAAGAAACTGTCGAGCGAGGATCGCGCCCGCAAGATGCTGGGCCTGCCGCTCGCAGTGCAGCTCACTTGCGAGGACATCAACCAGGCCTATCGTCGCGCCGCCAAGGGCATGCATCCCGACCAGGGCGGCAGCGCGCAGGCCTTCATCGACTTGTCGGCCGCCCGCGATGTCTTGATTCATCCCGGCGCGCACAAGGACGCCTGAGAGCGCTCAGCTCTTGTTGACGCAGCTCGGATAGGGCGCGGCTTCGCCTGAGACGATCGGGCAGAGATCGATCGGGTTGAGATCGCGTAGGCGCGTTTGCCAGCGCTCGTCGTTGACCGGCGGCTCGTCGCTTTCGGGGCCGCGCTCGGCCCATTGGATGGTGTAATAGTCGCTCGCGCCCTTGAGCGTGATCAGCAGCGCGGTCTCGCTGTGCCGCGTCGGGCCGCTGTCGATGCGACCGCAACCGATCACCGCGACAAAGCCCTCGAAGCGGCCGAACATGGTCGCGCCCAAAGGCCTTGCCGCAAAGCTGTCGGGGCAGGCCGATTTGAAGCCGCCGGCGATGGTGCCCGCGAACATCTCCGGCGAGCTGCCCGGCGTCAGCGTCATGCCCTTCTCGCCGGTGACCGTGATCATCTGCGTCCAGCGCTCGGGCGTCTCACCCTTGAGCACGGCTTCGCGGATGTAGTGGCCGCCCTTGGTGTTCTCGAACACGGCCGCGAAGTCAGACGGCATCGCGAAGGCGACGAGCTGGCCGAAGATCGGCGAGATCACGCGGAAGGATTGCGGGGCCTGCGCCGCAGCCGCAGCAGTGAGCAGAAGCGAAGCGGCGAGGGCGGCCAGCCGCGTGGTCCGTGCGCGCATCGACCTGCTCCTGTCGGCGAGGTGAAAAAACGACCGGGCAAGGATGCTAGCGTCGCATCCTTGCCCGGCCCTGTCGTCCGCCGATCGAAGTCTTACCAGCTGCAGTGACCGGCCTTGAGCGCGCTGTCCTTCATGACGAGCGCGTCGACGAAGGTCGGAACGCTCGCGCTGGCGCGATGATAGCCGGCGGGCCACGGCGTGGTCGGAATGCTCTCGTCCCAGATCTGGCAGAAGCCGCTGTCCTGCCAGCGGATCAGGTGATAACCGGCTTCGGCCGGGCTCGCAGCGACGAAAGCGGCAGCGGCGAGACCGGCGGCAGCGCAGAGCATGGAAATACGACGACGCATGGATCAGCTCCTCAAATTGAAAGATGTGATGCGCCTCCCGACAATGACGGGGAGGGGGTGCGGGGCGCTTCCTCAGCCTGCGCCCCGGACAAGAGGTGAGTAGTTCCGTGCGCTGATCAGGTTCAAAGCGAAAACGCGGGAAATCGCGGAATTCGCTTGCCAAAAGACCTGCCAAAAGAAGAGGGCGGGCTGCTCGCGCAACCCGCCCTCAAACAGAAACGGCCCGATGGCTCAGAGCGTGCAGCGACGCTCGCCACGCAGCTTGATCTGGAGGTCCGAGGCCTGGGTGAAAGTCGGGAACGGCTTGCTGACGACCTTGTAGGTCGAGACGCCCCACTGGGGCGGCTTGTACTGCAGGTCCTCGTTCCAGACCTGGCAGATACCCGTGTTGTCCCAGCGGATCACGTAATAGCCGACCTTCGCGGAGGCGGGCACTGCAAAGACGGAGCTGGCGATGCCGGCAACGGCACAAAGGGCGAAAACGCGACGCATGGAAAATCTCCTTGGTCTGGGCGGGTGATCCGAAAATTCGTGCGGTAAAAACAGCGGCTTTGCAAGCCGGGGAGCCCGCCTTCACGGATATGTCAGACCGGCGCGGCCACTTGGTTTGGCTGCGTGCCCTGCAAGACACACACGCTCACTTCGCCAGCGACGCCACCGCCTCGATCTCGATCAGCATTTTCGGATCGGGCAGCGCCTGCACCACGCAGGTGGTGCGTGCAGGGAACGGCGGCGGGCCGAACGCGCCGGCATAGAGCGCATTCATCGCGGCGACGTCAGTGGGGCGGGTCAGGAGCACGTTGACCTTGACGAGGTCGCGCGTCGTGGCGCCGGCCTCGTCCAGCACGCGCTTGATGTTGACGACGACGTTGGCGAACTGCGCCTCGAACCCGTCAGGCAGCGCGCCGTGGGTGTCGAAGCCCGGAATGCCCGACACGAACAGCAGGTCGCCGACACGGGTCGCGAAGGAGAGCGGCGGCGCCTTGACGTGCGGCGGGGCAGCGAAATGCTGGATCGGCATGGGAGCCTCCGAGGATGCGAGGTGAGTTGGACGAAGCGTAGCGGGATGGGCGGCCTGCTCCAACACAAAACGCGAAAACAACCCCATGCACAGTAGGACTGATGGGCGAAACGGAAATTCGGGAAGACAGAAATTTGGGTTGACCCGTCGGGCAAAACAGTGGCAGGATGGCATGATGGGGTGATGCGGGTGCGCGCGCCTTGCAGCCTCGAACTCCGCTGTCATCGCCCGGCTTGACCGGGCGATCCAGTACGCCGCGGCGGATGTGGTGAGAGCGAGCTCTTCGACGCTGGTCTCTCGAATACTGGATCGCCCGGTCGAGCCGGGCGATGACAGCTGAGTGTATGGCTGACGGCTCGCGCCTCACCCACCCCCCATCATGTTGCCGCCGCGATCGATCGGATAGATTGCGGCGTCTGATTCGCTTTTCCTCTCGAGAAAAATAGCCCCCGGAGACGCCCCATGAAGATTGCTTCCACCTTGCGTGCCGCGCTCGTCGCCATTGCCGCGCTGGCCGGCCTTTCGACCGCGGCGCAGGCCGACGGCGGCACCGTGGTGCTGACGATCTACAAGGCCGGCTGGATCATCGGCGGCTCCGGCGGCTCGGGCGTTTTGAACTTCCGCGGCCGCTCCTATGCGCTCTCGACCGGCGGGCTCGATTACGGCCTCGTCTTCGGCGGCTCCAAGACCGTGCTGCGCGGCCGCGTCTCCAACATCGTCAGGCCCTCCGACGTCGCCGGCGTCTATGGCGCCGCCGGTGCCGGCCTCGCCGTCGGCCGCGGCGCCCGCGCCATCGTGCTGACCAACCAGAAGGGCGCGGTGCTGGAGCTGTCGGGCACCCAGACCGGCCTGATGGCGAATGCGGATCTCTCCGGCCTCGCGATCACGATGCAGTAGAGCACGGTGCCGTAGGGCGCGGTGCCGTAGGGTGGGCAATGGCGCGCCCTTCGCGCGCCGTGCCCACGTTCTGCCGGATACGGAGAGAGAGCGTGGGCACGGCGCAAGAGCGCCTTTGCCCACCCTATGAGATCTCGAGCGCGTCTACGCTCCACTCACCATCCCATGCACCCGCTCGCAATGCGCGACGAGATTCTTGTGCGCATCGACGAACGCCTTCAGCGGTGTCGGGATCGGGAAGTAAAAGATATTCGCGATGAAGCCGTAGATGCCGGCATCTACGCTGGTGGGCCGCTCGCCCTCGACGAAACCGGACGCCGGCACGATCTCGGCCAGCACCTGCAGATCGGCAAGTCCCCGCGCATAAGCCTGCTCCGGCGTGTAGCGGCCGATGCCCTGGTAGTGATAGCGCTGTGCGTTGTAGGCCTTCGCCTTCTCGAAGCCTTCAGCATTGATCTGCTGATGCTGCGCGATGAAGCCGTCGCGAAACGCGGGGTAATAGCGCTCGTCCTTCCAGCGCGAATAGGACATCACCCAGTAGAGATCATCCAGCATGCGCGTGATGAGATGATGGCTGCGGCGCTGCGCCGGTGACAGCGCGGCATCGATGGTCAGGTGATATTTCGCGATCGCGTGCGCGATGATGGGTTCGCTGTCGCCGATGGTCTCGCCGTCGTCGACGACATAAGGCAGTTGCCCGCGCGGTGCCGCGGAGGCATCGAAGATGTGCTCGTGCACGAAGGGAACGCCGGCGAGCTTCAAGAAGGCGTAGACCTTGAGCCCGTAGCCGTTGTTGTCGGCGACGCCGAAGAGTTCCGGATACGAATAGAGTGTGAGCATGATGGCTCCCTTTACTCGCGGGCGGGCGTCGTGGCTCGCTTGTCAGTGGTGGCGGCCTGCGCGCGTTTGCCGGAGCGGATCATCAGGAACGATCCTGACGTGCCCGGCAGCCGCCAGCGTCCGTCGATCTCGGTCGCCTCTCCGTTCATGATGCCGTCATAGTGGACGATGTCGAAGCCGTAGCCCGGCGGCTCGTAGCGCTTGACGAACGACACCACGCTGCCGGCACGATGGCCCGTGATCGAGGCGTTGTGCGTCCGTAGCGGGCAGTGCGGATTGGAGCACGGCTCGGTGACGTGGCCTGAGAGCGCGCCGCCGGCCTCGATCAGTGTTGCCGTGAACGTGACCATTCCCGTGCCGGGTTGGATGTAAGTGCCGTCCCAGACACCGGAGAGATCGTCGCTCATGCGGCGGCTTCCTCGATATGATGTGCGCCGGTTGAGGCCCGGCTTTTCCGTCCCACGTTCTTCCACCCAAAGTCGTATCGCCCCGGTTCCGCGCTTGCAAGTGTCCGCACGCGACGTCCATGGGTCGCGGGATGCGCGGCCTCATCCGTTCGGTGTAGTCCGGTGCCGCTCAGGGGCAAAAAAGCGCTATTCCGCCTGTCGGATGATCGCCCGCTCGTTCGTCCTTCGGGTGACGGCGCACCCGCGTGCGTCCGGTTCGACGCAAAGGATAGCGCATATGACCTCCATCACGCCGTTTCTCTGGTTCGACAACAACGTTCCGGAAGCCGTCGCCTTCTACAAATCGGTGTTCCCCAATGCCAGGGTCGAGACCGTCAGCGACTTCATGGCGGTGTTCGAGCTCGAGGGACAGCGTTTCCACGCGCTCAACGGCGGGCCGCAATATCGCTTCAACGAGGCGGTGTCGTTCTTCATCAGCGTCGAGACGCAGGAGGAGGTCGACTATTTTTGGAAAGCGCTCACCGCCGACGGCGGCGAGGAATCCCGCTGCGGCTGGCTCAAGGACAAGTTCGGCCTGTCGTGGCAGGTCATTCCGGCGGCGCTCGGCCGCTATCTCGGCGATGCCGACCGGACCAAGGCCAACCGCGTCATGCAGGCGATGATGGGGATGCGGAAGATCGTGATTGCGGATCTGGATAGAGCCTACGCTGGGTGAGGCGCTGACGGTTCGCGGTTTGGTGTCATGTCGTATCCAAACCCATAGTGTCGTCTCGGCGAAGGCCGGGACCCATACCGCGTGATTTATCGGTTGCGGTCAATAGAAGTACCGAACGACGAGTCTTCGCCAAATCGCCGCCTGTGGTCATGGGTCCCGGCCCCCCGTGCGCAATTGCGCACTAGGCCGGGACGACGGCTGAGTGTGGGACGCTAGCGTTGATCCACCCGACGAGGCCTGTGATCCACATCGCCAATTCGCGTGGAGCCGCTATACTGCCGAGCTCGGTTGGATGGTGATCTCATGGCAAGAGAATTGGAAGGCAAGGTTGCGGCAGTGACCGGGGCGGCATCGGGCATTGGGCTTGCGAGCACTGAAGCCATGCTGGCCGCGGGCGCGCGCGTGGTGATGGTCGACCGCGACGAGGCCGCGCTCAACACGCTCCGCAACAAGCACGGCGACGCGATGATCCCGCTGGTCGTCGACCTGCTCGATCCCAAGGATTGCGCGACGCTGTTGCCGCGCGTGCTGGAGAAGGCAGGCCAGCTCGACATCTTCCATGCCAATGCGGGCACCTATGTTGGCGGCGACCTCATCGATGCCGACACCATGGCGATCGACCGGATGCTGAACCTGAACGTCAACGTCGTGATGAAGAACGTGCACGACGTGCTGCCGCACATGATCGCGCGCGGGAGCGGCGACATCATCGTGACGAGCTCGCTGGCGGCGCATTTTCCGACGCCGTGGGAGCCGGTCTATGCCTCGTCCAAATGGGCGATTAACTGCTTCGTCCAGACGGTGCGGCGCCAGGTCTTCAAGCACGGCATTCGCGTCGGCTCGATCTCGCCCGGTCCTGTTGTCACTTCGTTGCTCGCCGACTGGCCGCCCGAGAAGCTGCAGGAAGCGAGGGCTTCGGGCAGCCTGCTGGAGGCCAGCGAAGTCGCTGAAGTCGTGATGTTCATGCTGACCCGGCCGCGCGGCATGACCATCCGCGACGTCGTGATGATGCCGACGAATTTCGATCTCTAGGCATGTTCTCGTAGGGTGGGCAAAGGCGCGCGTCTTCGCGCGACGTGCCCACGTTCTGTTGGACTCATGGAGAGATCGTGGGCACGGCGCAAGAGCGCCTTTACCCACCCTACGGCACCGTGCCTAGCCGCCCGACGTTGTCGTGAACACTACGGCCTTGTGCCTAGCTGGCCGATGCCGCCGTGAACACCGCCAGCTGCGCATCGAACGCGCGTCGAAAGGCAGGCCGCGCTTCACCGCGGGCCACATAGGACGAGAGCGTCGGATAGGCCTCGAGCATGTTCGATGCATTCAACCGGCGCAGCACCGTCACCATCAGGAGATCGCCGGCGCTGAAGGCGCCGTCGAGCCAGTCGGCGCCGCCGAGATGACGGGAGAGTTCGTCGAGCCTGATACCGACGCGATTCCTCAGGATTGGCAGCCGCTCCTCATACCAGCTCTCGTCGCGTTCGAGCAGCACCGCCATTCCGAGCTCGACGATCGGCGGCTCGATCGTGTTGAGCGCGGCAAACATCCAGGCGATCGCGCGGCACCTCGCATTCGCGTCGTTCGGCAGCAATCCGTCATGACGCTCGGCGATGTGCAGCACGATCGCGCCGGTCTCGAACAGGGCGAGATCGCCGTCCTCATAGGTCGGTATCTGCCCGAACGGATGCAGCGCCAGATGGGCCGGCTGCTTCATGGCCTCGAACGACAGCAGGCGCACGTCGTAAGCCTGGCCGACCTCCTCGAGCGCCCAGCGCACCCGCATGTCCCGCGCCTGCCCCCGGCCGCGGTCGGGCGAGCTTTCGAAGGCGGTGATGGTGGGCATGTGGGGTCTCCGGGTGAATGTAACTCTGTCTCTAGGACGAACGAGCGGAGCGAATTCCGACAATGCCGTAGGGTGGGCAAAGGCGCGCCCTTCGCGCGACGTGCCCACGTTCTGTCGGACTCATGGAGCGGTGGTGGGCACGGCGCAAGAGCGCCTTTGCCCACCCTACAAAGCGGTGCCCTTGGGGAGCGTTGCGGATTGCCTGATGTGCATTAGGATAGTGCCAATACCGCACGGGGAGATCACAATGGCCATCAACACCGACAAGATCGACGACGCGGCGCTCGCCTTACTTCGCCTGACCCTGCACGATGGTTGTCGGGCGTGGAAGGGTTTCGACTGGGATGTGCTTGGCCGCCTCCACGACAAGGGCATGATTGATGATCCCGTCGGCAAGGTGAAGTCGGTGGTGTTCACCCCCGAAGGCCTCGAGCGTGCGAAGGCGCTGTTCAAGGAATTGTTCGAGGAGTGATGCCTCGATGAACCGCGAACAGCTAGCTGCCGCCTACGCGGCACCTGGCCGCCACTATCACAATCTGGCGCATATCGAGGATTGCCTGGCTGCACTCGCGCGGGTCGACGGTCTTTCCGCGGCCGAGCGCGAGACGGTGACGGAGGCGATCTGGTGGCATGATGTCGTGTACGATCCTGCTAGGTCCGACAACGAGGAGCGCAGCGCGGAGCTCGCCGAGCAGTACGTCCGCACTGATCTTCGTCAGGACGTCGGCCGCCTGATCCGCCTGACCAAGACGCACGACGTTAGCGCCGGCGATCGCTTAGGGGCGATCCTGATTTCGATCGACCTCAGCATTCTCGGCACCGATCCCGCGCGCTATGACGCCTATGCCGCCGCGATCCGCCAGGAATTCAGCCACGTCAGTGAGGACGACTATCGCATCGGCCGCGCCCGGGTGCTCCGCCGTTTCGCCGCACGCGAGGTCATCTTTCCCGATCCTGACTTCGCCGCGATGTACGACCGCCCCGCCCGAGCAAATCTCGCGCGTGAAGTGGCGGCGCTGGGCGTCGGTGCGTAGGGTGGGTTAGCCGCTCACAAGCGCAGTCGTTCAACACGAAACGGTGCAAGGCGTAACCCACCGCGTGCGCCGCCGCGGCAACAGAAGCGGTGGGTTACGCCGGGCGGCCCGCGCTTCGCGCAGCCGCGCAGCTAACCCACCCTACGCAGCAATCCACCTCGCCAGCTCCCGCCACGGCTCCAGCGTCCAATGCCCCGACGCCGCACCGGATGGCGAGGGCAGCACGAAGATCTCCGGCAAGCTCTCATCCCGCTTCTGCCGTCCCAGCGCAATCGCAGCTGACGGCCTGCCATAAAACAAGCTCGCCGCCTTCTTGCTCGTGAACGCAATCGTCCTCGGCCGGTACTTCTCGATCTTCGCCCTGAAGCCGGGCACGTCGATCGTCTCCGCCGCGATCTGGTGATCCATCCCCGCGCCCGACTTGGAGAGATCGGTGAAGCCGATCCCGAGCTCGATCAGCGATGCGAACTCGCCCGGCTGATAGCGCCGCGGCGTGATCCCGGCCTCTTGGATCGCGCGCCAGAAGCGGTTGCCGGGATGAGCGTAGTAGTGCCCGAGTTCGGCCGAGCGCGTGCTGGCCGCGGTGCCGACGAAGACGAGGCGGAGGTTGGGGCGGAGTTGGTCGGGGAGGCGGTGGGGGAAGGGCAAATAAAGTATCCGTTGCGTACAGCTCGCATAAGGATCGGCTACACGCGGAGCGAACGTTGAGTTCAGGTGTCCATTCGTTCGTCCGAGCTACGCCTGCTTTTTGAATAGAGCAGTATGGACAGATCCCGTTTCGGCGCTCTGCATGCCAACATACAGGATGGTTTCATCATCAGGAAATTTTATAAGATGGTGATTTAAGAGGCGGATCAATCTTTCTCGCCATGAAGGAAATAAGCTCTCAAGTTCATTCAGTGACTGTTCTTCTCGATATGGGTTATTTGCATGCATTAGAGTCCCGATCTTGCCGTGCGCTTCAACCAGTTCGTCAAGCGTTAAGAACCCAACTGAGACGGGTTTCCATTCGTCCTTCGCGCTTTTGTTTGTCGACGGTACTCGATCGATTGGGTTCGGAAAGAATCCAGGGTTCTTGCTTTTGACGATCACGACAATCTTCGTTACCTGCCATTCTTTGGCTAGTTTGCGTGTCAGCCCTTCAAATAAATGCTGATGAGACGTCAGCGTTGCCAAAATTACCAACTCAAAGATCTTGCGGAATTGTAGAGCCACGAATTCGATGTTTGTGTATTTGAATGATGTCGTCTTTCTCTCGTAAAGTATCTCGTCTATTGCGATTTGCCTGCGCTTAATCTCCTCCATGCACCTAGTGTAGTTTGCATAGTCAGGTTCGGCAGCCATTCTGCCCACTCCAATTCAAGAGCCGGGCTTTCGCCCGGCTCTTGTAGGATCATTGCTTGCTATTTCGCGCGAGATTGGTCGTGGGTGCCCCTCACAACACCCGATTGCTCTCCTTCACCTTCTCCGCATCCAGATAAACGCTGCTGCCCATCTCCTTGAACTTCGCGCTCATCTTGGCCATGCCGTCTTCGGCCGTGCCCTGCATCGACATGCCCACGCTGTTCGGATCGTTCAGCGTCGCCGCGTAGTCCCGCACGTCCTGCGTGATCTTCATCGAGCAGAACTTTGGGCCGCACATCGAGCAGAAATGGGCGACCTTGTGGGCTTCCTTCGGCAGGGTCTCGTCGTGGAAGTTCTTCGCGGTGTCGGGGTCGAGGCCGAGGTTGAACTGGTCGCTCCAGCGGAAGTCGAAACGGGCGCGGGAGAGGGCGTCGTCGCGCAGCTGGGCGGCCGGGTGGCCCTTGGCGAGATCGCTGGCGTGGGCGGCGATCTTGTAGGTGATGACGCCGGTCTTGACGTCGTTGCGATCGGGTAGCCCAAGATGCTCCTTCGGCGTGACGTAGCAGAGCATGGCGCAGCCGAACCAGCCGATCATGGCAGCGCCAATCCCTGAGGTGATGTGGTCGTAGCCCGGCGCGATGTCGGTGGTCAGCGGTCCAAGCGTGTAGAACGGCGCTTCGCCGCACTCCTTGAGCTGCTTGTCCATGTTGATCTTGATCTTGTGCATCGGCACGTGGCCGGGGCCCTCGATCATGACCTGGCAGCCCTTGTCCCACGCAATCTTGGTGAGCTCGCCGAGCGTCTCCAGCTCCGCGAACTGCGCGCGGTCGTTGGCGTCAGCGATCGAGCCCGGACGCAGGCCGTCGCCGAGCGAGAACGAGACGTCATATTTGCGCATGAGGTCGCAGATCTCGTCGAAATGCGTGTAGAGGAAGCTCTCCTTGTGATGCGCCAGGCACCACTTCGCCATGATCGAACCGCCGCGGCTGACGATGCCGGTGACGCGGTTGGCAGTGAGGTGGATGTAGGACAGGCGCACGCCGGCGTGGATGGTGAAATAGTCGACGCCCTGCTCGCACTGCTCGATCAGCGTGTCCTTGTAGAGTTCCCAGGTCAGCTTGACGGGATCGCCGTTGCACTTCTCCAGCGCCTGGTAGATCGGCACGGTGCCGATCGGCACCGGCGCGTTGCGCAGGATCCATTCGCGGGTGGTGTGGATGTTGCGGCCCGTCGAGAGGTCCATCACGGTGTCGGCGCCCCAGCGGATCGCCCACACCATCTTCTCGACCTCTTCTTCGACCGACGAGGTCACCGCCGAGTTGCCGATATTGGCGTTGATCTTGGTCAGGAAGTTGCGGCCGATGATCATCGGCTCGAGTTCGCTGTGGTTGATGTTGGAGGGGATGATGGCGCGGCCGCGGGCGATTTCGCTGCGCACGAACTCCGGGGTGATGAAGGCGGGGACCGAGGCGCCAAAGCTCTCGCCGTCGGCGAGGGCGGCTTCGGCGCGCTCGAGCTGCTCTTTGCGGCCGAGATTTTCGCGGGCGGCGACGTAGATCATCTCCTTGGTGATGATGCCGGCGCGGGCGAATTCGAGCTGGGTGATCTTGTGGCCGTCGAGGCCGCGCAGCGGCTTGTGATAGGCGGCGAAGGAACGCGCGGCCTTGTCGGTGGAGAGGTTGCCGTTGTCCTCCGGCTTGACCTGGCGGCCCTCATATTCCTCGACGCCGCCGCGCTCCAGCACCCAGGCCTTGCGACCGCGGGGCAGGCCGGCGTTGACGTCGATGGTGACGGATGGATCGGTGTAGGGGCCCGAGGTGTCATAGACCGGCAGGTTCGGCTCGCCCGCGCCTTCGGAGAGAATGATCTCGCGCAGCGGCACGCGCAGATCGGGCGCGGCGTCGGGCGAGGCGAAGATCTTTCGCGAGGACGGCAGCGGGCCGGTGGTGACGGCGGGGACGGTTTTTTCAGGGTTGGAGCGGATGTTCATGGGATCCTCCTTAATTCAGTTCGTTTGTGTCGCTGAGCAAGCGTCGATTGCGGCTGTCATCCCCGCGAAGGCGGGGATCCAGTATTCCAGAGGCCGCGCGGCTCAAGCCGAAAAGCCGCGGCGTACTGGATCGCCCGGTCAAGCCGGGCGATGACAGTGGGGTGTGGGGTGAGAGCGGAGTGCGCATCACGCCGCCTCCTTCGACTGGCCGAGCCACTGCCGCACCCGCGCGTCGGGATCGGCATTCTGGGTAACATCGGATACGACGGCGATGGAATCCGCGCCCGCGGCAAAGATCTCCGCGGCGTGCTCGAACTTGATGCCGCCGATCGCGACCAGCGGGATGTTGCCGACGCGCTTCTTCCATTCCGTGATCTTGGGAATGCCCTGCGGTTCGAAGCGCATCGATTTGAGCGTGGTGAAGAAGATCGGGCCGAGCGCGATATAGTCGGGCTTGGCCTTGAGCGCCGTTTCGAGCTCGTCGTCGTCATGGGTGGAAACGCCGAGCGACAGGCCGGCTTCGCGGATGGCCTTGAGGTCGGCGTCCGCCAGATCTTCCTGGCCGAGATGCAGATACTTTGCGCCGGCGACGATCGCCGCGCGCCAATAGTCGTTCACGACCAGCCTGGCCTGCGTGCCCTGCGTGATCGCCAGTGCGTCGGTGACGATCTGCAAGGCCTGCGAATCGTCGAGATTTTTCGCACGCAGCTGGATGGTGCCGACGCCGAGCTTGGTCAGGCGCTCGACCCAGTCGAGACTGTCGACGACGGGATAGAAACGATCAGGATACGGCATGCCAGAACGGGGTCCCAACGACAGGGGTGGAAGGGGAGGCGAAATCGCGGGCGTTCATCAGCCCGGCTTCATAAGCGGTGCGGCCGGCATCACAGCCGAGGCGGAAAGCCCTGGCCATCGCGACGGGATCGGCGGCTTTTGCAATTGCGGTGTTGAGCAGCACGGCGTCATAGCCGAGCTCGAGCGCTTCGGCCGCGTGGCTCGGTGCGCCGATGCCGGCGTCGACCACCAGCGTGATGTCGGGCAGGCGCTCGCGCAGCAGCTTGAGTGCGTCGCGGTTGATGATGCCCTTGGCGCTGCCGATCGGCGCGGCCCACGGCATCACCACCTTGCAGCCGGCGTCGACCAGGCGGTTCGCGACTGACAGATCCTCGGTGCAATAGGGGAACACCTCAAAGCCGTCCTTGATCAGGATGGCGGCGGCTTCGACGAGGCCAACGACGTCGGGCTGCAGCGTGTCGTTGTCGGCGATGACCTCCAGCTTGATCCAGGAGGTGCCGAACAATTCGCGCGCGAGCTTTGCCGTGGTCACGGCTTCGCGCACGCTGCGGCAGCCGGCGGTGTTCGGCAGCACCGTGACGTCGAGCTCGCGGATCAGCTTCCAGAACGCGTCGCCGGTCTTGCCGCCGGCGGATTCGCGCCGCAGCGACACCGTGACGATGTTCGAGCCGGAGGCGCGGATCGCGTCCTGCATGATCGCGGGCGAAGGATAGAGCGCGCTGCCGGTCAGCAGGCGGGAGTCGAAAGTCTTGCCGTAGAAGGTCACCATTTGGGAGGTGTCTCCTTGAATGACGGTGTCATCCCCGCGAAGGCGGGGATCCAGTATTCCAGAGGCCGTGCCGTGATACGGAGGAGCCGCGGCGTACTGGATCGCCCGGTCAAGCCGGGCGATGACAGCGGAGTGTGTGGTGCATTCATCAATCACCCTCCCTGCCGCGGCGTGATGATCTCGATCTCGTCGCCGGCTTTCAGTGCGGTCTCGGCCCAGCGGCTTTTCGGGACGACGTCGTAATTGAGTGCGATGGCGAAATGCGTGCCCTCGTAGTCGAGCTCGGAGAGCAGCGCATCGACGCTGACTGAGCTGATCTCGCGTTGCTCGCCGTTGATGATCACAAGCATTGGACGATCACGCACATTGCATCACCTCATTGTCGATCTGGCCGCGCTCGACGAAGTTGAGCGTCAGTTCGGCCAGCGCAGGGGCGATCAGGAAACCGTGGCGGTAGAGCCCGTTGACGCTGATCTTGCCGCCGCGCACGCCGATGCGCGGCAAATTGTCGGGAAAGGCCGGGCGAAGGCCGGAGCCGAATTCGACGATGCGGGCTTCGCCAAAGGCCGGATGCACGGCATAGGCCGCACCCAGCAGCTCCAGCGCGGAGCGGACGGAAACGCCGGTGTCCTCGGCCTCGATCGAGGTTGCGCCCAGCATGAACAGATTGTCCTCGCGCGGGATCACGTAGAGCGGCCAGCGCGGATGGATCAGCCGCACGGGGCGCGACAGCTGCACCTCGCTGGTCTCGATCAGGATCATCTCGCCCTTGACGCCGCGCAATTCCGGCTGCTCGTCGCGGGCGCCAAGGCCGCGGCAGTCGATGACGAGCCCCTCAAGGTCGTTGGCGCTGACATCGCTGCCGAACTTGATGGTGCCGCCGGCGGCGACGATGCGCGCGTGCAGCTTCGGCAGCACGCGGCGCGGCTCGACATGGCCCTCGGTCGGGAAGAACAGCGCATCGCGGAAACGGCCCTCCAGCGACGGCTCGAGCTCGGCGAGGCCAGCGGCATCGAGCCGGCGATGGCCCTCGGTCATGCGGGCAAAGCGCTCGAAATCGTTGCGCTCGCGCGGATGGGCGACGACGAGGGAGCCGTTGAAGGGGGTATCCGGCAGCTCGCGCCGCCAGATGTCGAGCGAGCGCAGCCCCAGGCGGCTGATGATGGGTTCGGCGACTTCCGCCTCGCAATAGGGCGCGAGCATGCCGCCGGCCCAATGGCTGGTGGCATCGGTCATGTCAGCGTCACTGCGCTCGTGTAGGGTCACGGCGTGGCCGGCCTGCGCGAATAACAGCGCCTGCCAGGCTCCGGCTATGCCTGCACCGATGATGGATACCGGGGAATCCGGTCGCTTGGTCGTCTGCAACATCCCTGTCCCTTCGCCGGCATGACCCGGATCAGGTTCAAAGGGTCACCGCGGTCTTGGGCAGCCGGTGTTGGCCGTATTGCCCATTTAGCGGTATCTCAGCTCCTCCTCGGAGCACCCCTCGGAACGGCTCTAATGTAGGCTAGTGGGGCAGGGTGGTCAACGCGTTTGGCCCGGAACCTGCGCCCGCGCGTTGCGGATATGCTGGGCGAGCTTCCTGTGCGGGGCTATGAACATCGGCTGCGGATTGCCGTTCGGCTCGAGCTGAGGTTCGAAGCTGGCCTCTCGCACCATCTCCTGACGTTGCCGCTTTGCAGCGTAGTAATAGCCGCCCGAGAAATAACGCACGGCTCGGTCATGGTCGCCATTGGCGGCATGATAGGCGCCGGCGAGGTACTTGACGGCGTAGGTGAGATTGGTGTTGGGGTCGCGCAGGCCGCTCGCATCGCCGGTGTAGCCGAGGCCGCGGGCCGTCGCGAGCTTGATCTGCATCAGCCCGATGGTGCCGCCATGGCCGACGAGGCCCGGCTGATAACGGCTCTCGCGCATGATGACGCGATGCACCAGCGCCTCCGGCACGCCGTTGGCGCGTGCATGCATCGCGACCATCTCGGCATAATCGGCCTGGCCTGCGAAGGCTGCCTGCGACGACATCAGTCCGGCCGCGACCAGCGCGGCAACGCGTAAAATTTTCATGTAAATCCCGGAGATCCTGAGTGACCTGCGCCGGCTGCCGTTAGGCCTGCCGAACGCGGCGATGATGTGGCCAAACGCCGCCGGTCCTGATTTTGCGGCGCCGAGCCGCCGTTACGACTCAATCCTGGCGCAGGAGTCTCTCAGGCGGACATCTCGCGACAGCGACCCTGTCTATTCGCAGATGTCAGCGAAAGCGAGTATGAAGCCCTCGCGAATCGGGAGAGGTGCCATGACAAAAGCAGCGATGACAAAAACAACCATGGTCAACACCCACAGCGGCGACATGTCCAGACAAGATCTGCCCACCCAGAACCCGTGTGCCCAGTGCGGCGCGCCGATCGCGCAGCCCGACTGGATCGAGCCGGGCGAGGGGCGGGTCTCCTATCTCTGGACATGCCACGCCTGCAATTATCGCTTCGAGGCGATCGCGATCTTCGACGAGCCTGCCGTCGAGTATCCGCCACTCGCGGCTTAAGCGGCGACCTGCGCCGCTAGCTTGGGCTGCTGCCACACCGGCAATTGCATCCGCACGATCAGCCCGTGCGGCTGACGGTCGTGCAGCGACAGCTCGCCGCCATGGGCGAGCGCGATCGCGCGCGCGATCGACAGGCCAAGGCCGAAGCCGGTGGAATCGTCCATGGTGCGCGCGTCGTCGCCGCGCACGAACGGCTCCAGCATCTCCTGCTTGCGCGCGTCCGAGATACCGGGGCCGTCATCCTCGACGTCGATGACGAGTTTTGTGCCGGATACATCGAGGCGGATCGTCACCTCGGCGCCGAAGCGCACCGCGTTCTCGACGAGATTGGTGACGCCGCGATGCAGATCGTCGGGGCGCGCTGCCGCGGTCGCGGATGAAGGGCCGTCATAATGCACGACATGGCCCATGTCGCCGAACTGGTCGGCGATGAGCTGCAGCGTGCTGGCGATATCGACCAGCGTCACCGCTTCGATCTTGCGGTCGTTGCGCAGCAGTGACAGCACGCTCTCCAGCATCGAGCGCATCTGGTCGAGGTCGATCAGCATGCGCTTGCGGTTGCCTTCGTCCTCGATGAACTCTGCGCGCAGGCGCAGCCGCGTGATCGGGGTGCGCAGGTCGTGGCTGATCGCCGCCAGCATCTTGGTGCGATCCGACATCAACCGCGCAATGCGCTCGTGCATGCGATTGAGCGCGCGGGCCACCGAGCGGATCTCCTCCGGGCCGCGCTCGGGCAGCGGATCGGCAGCACCGTCCAGGCTGAAATTCTCGGCCGCCTTGGCAAAGGACGACAAGGGCGCCGCCAGCGCGCGCGCGGCCCACAGGCCGAGCACGGTGATGCAGATGAAGGCGGTCATCAGCGTCACCAGCCACGGTGCGCCCCAGAACCACGGACGCGGACCGTTCTCGACGTGGCCTGCGATCACGGTGCCGTCAGGCAATTCCACGCCGACGCGATGCGCATCGCCCTTTGGCGCAAGCTGCACCACCTTGTAGCCGCGGGCGAGATGGCGGCGGATCCCACGCAGGTGCTGGGCTTCGCTGTCGTCGACCGACGCCGCCGTGCCGGGCGCCAATTTCTCGAGGTTGAGCTTCGGGAAGGCGCGCGCGAGATCTGCGATGAGGCGCGGCCGGTCGTCGGGGCTCGCCGAGCCGAGCAGCAGCGCCGCGTCGGTCAGTTGATGTGCGCCATCAGGCGGGCTGTCCGGACGATCGGGGCGGCTGAGCAGGAAGGCGGTGGTGACGACGAGATGCAGCGCGACGGTCGAAGCCAGCACCAGCGCGGCGATCTGTCCGCCGATACCCTTGAGGTGAAAGAACCCGAACGGCTTCATCGTCGCAAAGCCCGATCAGTTGCTCTGGGGTGTGGCAAACACTTCCGTCCGAGGCGTAAACAGGTAGCCGCCCGAACGCACCGTCTTGATGATGGTGGGGTCGGCCGGATTGGGCTCGATCTTGCGGCGGATGCGGCTGACCAGCACGTCGATGGAGCGCTCGAACGAACCGGTGTTGCGGCCCTGCGTGAGGTCGAGCAGGCTGTCGCGGGACAGCACGCGCCCGGGGCGCTCGCAGAACGTCCTGAGCAGGTCGAACTCGGCGCTGGTCACCGCGACGCGGGCGCCTTCCGGATTGCGCAGCTCGCGCAGGCGCAAGTCGATGCGCCAGCCTTCGAAGACAAGTGTAGAGGCGCCCTCGATCGAGCTCGCGGCCTGGGCGGAGGCCTGACGCCGCAGCACCGCGTTGATGCGGGCGAGCAGCTCGCGCGGGTTGAACGGCTTCGGCAGGTAATCGTCCGCGCCCATCTCGAGGCCGACGATGCGGTCGACGTCCTCGCCGCGCGCGGTCAGCATGATGATTGGCGTCTGCGCCTCGGAACGTACCTTGCGGCACAGGCTGAGGCCATCTTCGCCGGGCAGCATGACGTCGAGGATGATGAGATCAACGCGGTGGTCCGCCATGGCGCGCGACATCTCGCGGCCGTCGCTCACGGCGGTGACGTTGCAGGAGTTGTTGCGCAGATATTTCGCGATCAACGTCCGGGTTTCGCGATCGTCCTCGACGACCAGGATATTGGGAGATGGAATGGCCATGGGCCTTGTTTGTCCAAGATTCGGGCCAAAAGGCGAAGATTATTGTTTCAGTGTGTTTCCGGGCGAATGTCCGCAACGCCCCGCAACGACACCGTCGTCGTACGGCAAGGTCTCGTTAAGTCCGGTAACCATACCGTGGCGCAGTTGCGTACGAAACCCCCGCAAAAACCACGGTGCTATCATGACTTCGATTTCGGCAGCCTCCGCCAGTCTTCACCAGTCGCCGCTCCAGCGGCTGCAGCAGGAATTGCAATCGCAAGTGTCGGACGGCACGATCTCGTCGTCCGACCAGTCCGCTCTCACCACAGCCCTGCAGGACATCGATACGGCGCTCCAGCAGAGCCAGCCCAGCGATCAATCCAGCGGCACCAAGCCGTCCAAGGATGGCCTGAAGTCCAAGATCGACGACCTCATCTCCAATGAGGTCTCGAACGGCACGCTGACGTCGAGCCAGGCCGACGAGCTGAAGGGCGTGTTTCAGTCCGCCTTTAGCAAGGGGCCCGGCGGCGCTCACGGCGCCGGTGGTCCGCCTGCGGGGCCGCCGCCGTCGGATGGCGGCTCTTCGGATTCTTCGACATCGACGACGGACGCGACGAGCAGCAGCTCGACCGACAGCAGCACGGCGAAAATCCTCGAGCAGTTTCTCCAGGCGCTGCAGCAGTCGCAGTCTTCGTCGAATTCATTATACGGCGCCAACGGCAGTGCGACGAGCGCGAGCAGCACGGACATCTCCGCGCTTCTGATCGACTACAAGAGCTGACCTGCGCGACGCTAGGTCGGCGCGTTCCTCGCCGCGAGCATGCTTCGTCCCAGGGCGCATGATCGTCGGCGGGGAACTGTGCATCCCCGCACGTTCCAGGAACTTTTCCTCGCGCCGCAGCGCCGCAAGGGCGCAACGAAATTGCCGCATGTTAGGAACCGTGCGTGTTCGTCGCTGTTCTCTCAGCACAAGTTTTCTGCTGAAGGAGAGGACAACCATGTTGATGAAATCGATCGCCGCCGGCCTTGCCGGCACCGCTTTGCTTGCGACCGTTGCGTTTGCGCAAAATCCGACCACCACCGCCGACAAGGCGCCGACCGCTACGACGACGACAACCACAAGTGCGTCGGGTGAATGGCGCGTCTCGAAGATGGCGGGCGTGAAGGTCTACAACGACGCCAACGAGAACATCGGCTCGATCAACGACCTGCTGATGGACAAGAGCGGCGCCGTGAAGATCGCCGTGATCGGCGTCGGCGGCTTCCTCGGCATGGGCGAGCATCTCGTCGCCGTGCCCTATGAGAAGCTGAAGTTCGTCAATGAGGCTGTGGCCTATACCGGCACCAGTGCGAACCCGAATGCCAAGCCCGCCGCGACCACTACGACCGGCGCCGCGACCGGCACCGAGAAGACGACCACCACCACGACGGCATCGTCGAGCTCGAAGTGGTATCCGGACCACGCCGTGTTCAATGCGTCCAAGGACGAGCTGAAGAACATGCCCGAGTTCAAGTACTCCGAGTAATAAACGTCGCGTGAGTGCTGAAACGAAGCGCGCCCGGCTTTGACCGGGCGCGCTGTCGCGTCTTCTTTTCTTTCACCTTTCCCCGGTTGCGGGGGGAGAGGAGCTTTACTTCACCAGCGGGCAGCCGCCCTTGTCGAGCGGACGGAAAGCTTCGTCGCCGGGCACCGTGGTGACCAGCTTGTAGAGGTCCCACTCGCCCTTGGATTCTTCCGGCTTCTTCACCTCGTACAGATTCATGTCGTGGACCATGCGGCCGTCAATGCGGATCTTGCCGTTCTTGGCGAAGAAGTCGTTGATCGGCGTCTTGCGCATCTGCTCCATCACCTTCGGAGCTTCGTCGGTCTTGATGGCCTCGATCGCCTTCAGATAGTGCATCGTCGCCGAATAGAGGCCGGCCTGGATCATGGTCGGCATGTGGCCGACCTTGTCGTTGAAGCGCTTGGAGAAGGCCCGGGTCTCGTCATTCGTGTCCCAGTAGAACGCATCCGTGATGATCAGGCCCTGCGTCGCCTTGATGCCAAGCGAATGAACGTCGGTGATTTCCATGAGCAGCGCGATCATCTTCTGACCGCCTTGCGTGATGCCGAATTCGGCCGCCTGCTTCAGCGCATTGGTGGTGTCGCCGCCGGCGTTTGCCAGCGCGACGACCTTGGCTTTCGAGGCCTGGGCCTGCAGCAGGAACGAGGAGAAGTCCGACGAATTGAGCGGATGGCGGACGTCGCCGAGCACCTTGCCGCCGCTCTCCTTGACGACGTTGGCGGCGTCACGCTCGAGCGCCATGCCGAAGGCGTAGTCGGCGGTGACGAAGAACCAGGTGTCCTCGCCGCGCTTGACCATGGCCTTGCCGGCGACGTTGGACAGCGCGTAGGTGTCGTAGGTCCAGTGCACGGTGTTGGGTGAGCAGGCGACGCCGGTGATGTCGGACGAGCCCCCGCCCGAATTGATGTTGATCTTGTTCTTCTCGCGCGTCAGCGCCGAGATCGGCAGCGCGACCGAGGAGGTCGGCACGTCCATGACGGCGTCCACCTTCTCATTGTCGTACCAGTTGCGGGCGATATTGACGCCGACGTCGGGCTTGTTCTGGTGGTCGGCGGACACGATCTGGATCGGCACGCCCGCGACCTTGCCGCCGTAATCGGCGACGGCCATCTCGACGGCGGCGAGCGAGCCCTTGCCGGTCGCATCGGCGTAGAGGCTCGACATGTCCGTGAGCACGCCGAGCTTGACCACGTTGTCGGAAATCTGCGCCTGCGCCGCGCCGCAGCTTGCGGCGACGGCGAAGCTTGCCGCGACCGCGGCGATGAGTTTATGCATATCGTTTCTCCCTCAGCATTGTTGTTTGGGCTTTGTTGCGGGGACTGTTCTAGCGGCTATTGGAGATCGCAGCTAAGCGCTCCACGCCATAGCAGGATGCAAAATCGGAAGGGGCGGGCGGTGTGCCTTCGCCTCTCCCCGCTTGCAGGCGGGCCGAGGGAGAAGCCCTCAACCGCTACCCTTCAGCCGTTCGTTGCGCCGGCGCAGGCCTTCCAGCGTCGCAAGCAGGATGACCGAGACCGTCGTGAGGATCACCGCGGCTGCCGTGATGGTCGGGCTGATGTTCTCGCGGATGCCGCTGAACATTTCGCGCGGCAGGGTGCGCTGCTCAGGCCCCGCCATGAACAGCACGATCACGACCTCGTCGAAGCTGGTCGCGAAGGCGAACAGGGCGCCCGATGCGACGCCGGGCAGGATCAGCGGCAGGATCACGCGGCGGAACGCTTCAAGCGGCGCGGCGCCGAGCGAGGCGGCGGCGCGGGCGAGGTTGGTGTCGAAGCTTTGCAGCGTCGCGCCGACGGTGATCACCACGAACGGCGTTGCCAGCGCGGTGTGAGCGAGGATCAGGCCGAGATAGCTGCCGGTGAGGCCAATCGGCGCGAAGAAGAAATAGAGACCCACTGCGGTGATGACGCCGGGCACGACGACCGGCGACAGCACGAACGCCAGCACCAACGGCTTGAACCGGCTCTTCCACTGCGCCAGCCCAAGAGCTGCCAGCGTGCCCAGAACCATGGACAGCAGCGTCGAGGCGACGCCGATGATCATGCTGTTCTTCAGCGAATTCATCCAGCGCGCCGAACTGATGAAATCCTCATACCAGCGCAAGGAGAGGCCCGGCAGCGGATAGGTGAGATAGGAGCCCGAGCTGAAGGACAACGGCATGATCGCCAGGATCGGCGCGATCAGGAAGATGAACACCAGCGTCGAGATGACGATGGTCGCGATCCATGCGATGCGCTGGCTGGGCGTGCGGAGGGAAGGCGCGTCGCTCAATTCTTCATCCCTCCGGTCACCTGCTGGCCCTGCACCAGCTTGCCGTAGACGAGCGCGAGCAGGACGGTCGCCAGCAGCAGCACTGCACCCAGCGCCGACGCAAGGCCCCAATTGGCTGTTTCGGTGGTGTAGAGCGCGATGAAGTAGCTGATCATCTGGTCGGCGGCGCCGCCGACCAGCGCCGGCGTGATGTAATAGCCGAGCGCCAGGATGAAGACGAGCAGGCTCCCGGCGCCAATGCCGGGCAGCGTTTGCGGCAAATAGATTCGCAGGAAGGCGGTGACGGGCGACGCGCCGAGCGAGGCGGCGGCCCGCATGTAGGCCGGCGAGATCGCCTTCATGCTGCTGTAGAGCGGCAGGATCATGAACGGCAGTAGCACGTGGGTCATGGCCACGCAGACACCGAAGCGGTTGTAGATCAGGCGCAGCGGCTCGTCGATGATGCCGAGCCAGCGCAGGCTGTCGTTGACGACGCCCTTGCTCTGCAACAGCACGATCCAGGCGCAGGTGCGGACCAGAAGCGAGGTCCAGAACGGCAGCAGCACGAAGATCATCAGCAGGTTCGACCGGCCCGGCGGCAGCGTTGCCAGCAAATAGGCGACCGGAAAGCCAAGGATCAGGCAGAGCACCGTGACACCAAGACTGATGAGGAAGGTACGGGCGAACACCTCGCGGTAGATGGCCTGATCAGGCGGGGCCGCGACGATTGCACCGTCGGCGTTCCTGACAAGGTCGAGCGCCCCCAGCAGGTAGAAGCTGGTGACTGGACCACTTGCCCTTTTGATCGTCGTCCAGGTGGCGCGGTCGCGCCAGGCTGCGTTGATCTTGCCCAGCGTCTCCTTGGCCGTGCCCGGCCCCGGCATCGCTTTCAGATTGCGCGCGGTGCTGGTGAGGATCGTGCGAAAGCCGTTTTGGGCGTAGTTGAGCCGCTTGGCCGCGATGGCAATGGTGCCGGCGTCGCGCGCAGCCTGAATGTCGCCTGCCAGGGCTGCATAGGTCTTTTCGTCCGGCAGTTCCTTGCCGTCCCAATTGGCGAGAGCCACGACGGTTTGCGGCAGAACCTGGCGCACCTCGCGGTCATCGACGGCGTGCCACAGCATGCCGGCGATGGGCCCGGCGAAGGTGAACAGCAGAAACAGCAGCAACGGTCCGACGAGCGCGAACGCCTTGAGCTGGCGCGCGCGCTCCGCCCGCTTCAGGCGGCGCTTGAGCGGCACTTCGGTCTCGGCACCGGCGCCGGTGAAGGACGCTGCTGTCATGGCGTGATCATTTCAGGCAAGAGGCACAAGCGAAGGGGAGCGCCTCTCCGCCTGTGCCATACGGCCGCATTACTTCGCGGCCCATTTGTTGAAGCGCTCGGTCAACTTGTCGATGTTCTCGAGCCAGAAGGCGACATTGATCTCGACCGCGTTCTTGATGTTATCGGGCGCGGTCGGCAGATCCTTCAGCACGGCCGGCTGGATCAGCGCAGCGGCGTCCTTGTTCGAAGTGCCATAGGCGATGTTCTCCGAAAGCTTCGACTGGTTCTCGGCCTTGCCTGCGAACTCCAGGAACTTGTAGGCCGCGTCCTTGTTCGGGCTGCCCTTCAGGATGACCCAGCTGTCGAGGGTGAAGAGCGCGCCATCCCACACCATGCCAAAATTCTTCTTCTCGTTCTTGTTCGCGGTGTCGATGCGGCCGTTATAGACCGAGGTCATCGCCACCTCGCCGGAGGCGAGCAATTGCGGCGGCTGGGCGCCGGCCTTCCACCAGACGAGGTCGCCCTTGATGGTGTCGAGCTTCTTGAATGCGCGATCGACGCCCTCGTCGGTCGCCAGCACCTTGTAGACGTCCTGCGGAGGCACGCCGTCGGCCATGAGGGCGATCTCCAGCGTGGTCTTCGGGCCCTGGCGCAAGGCGCGCTTGCCCGGAATCTTCTTGGTGTCGAAGAAGTCGGCCCAGCTCTTGGGCGCTTCCTTCAGCTTGTCCTTGTCGTAGCCGAGCACGAAGTCATACAGGATCGCGCCGACGCCGCAGGGATTGACCGACGGCTTGATATAGGCGCCCTCGCCGCCGATCTTGGAATAGTCCAGCTTCTCGTACAGGCCTTCCTCGCAGCCGACGGCGAGCTCGTCGCTCTCGACCTGGACGACATCCCAGGTGGCGGCGCCACCCTGCACCTTGGCGCGCAACACGCCGACGCCGCCGTCCCAGGACTCGTCGTTCATGGGAACGCCTGATGCCTTCTTGAACGGCTCGAAGTACACCTTCTTCTGTGCATCCTGATACGCGCCGCCCCACGACACGACGGTGAGGTCACGCGCCTGCGCAACCGTCACCAGCGCTGCGCTGACGGTGAACGCCGCGAGGAAACCCAGAGCAATCTTGCCAGTCGTCTTGCTGGTCTTGCGCTTCAACATGGTCCTTGTCCTTCTTCAGGTGAGTTGCGTTGAGGTTGATCGATCAATCAAACGGGGTCGAGCGCGAGGCAGTCCTCGGGGCGGAAGGTGATGAAGACACTTTCACCGTGGCTCAGGCTGTCAAGCAAGCCCGGCTGCAGCTTGACCATGAACTCGCTATTCCCTGCGACGTCGAGCACGGCCAGCGCGTGGTCGCCGAGATAGATGGTGTTTTGTACCTTGGCCGGCAGCCGGTTCGGTCCATCGCTGGACGCGCCATCCGGGACGATGGCGATCCGCTCCGGCCGCACCGACAGCGAGGTCGCGGCGCCCGCGCCTGATATGTTGACCGCACGGGCCATGACGGTGCCGCCGGCCTTAAGCGCGACGCGGCAATAGTCCTTGTCGATCGTCTCGACGGTGCCTGAGAGCACGTTGTTCTCGCCGACGAAATTGGCAACGAAGCTGTTCACCGGGCGCTCGTACAGCGCGTCGGGCCTGTCGATCTGCTGCACGATGCCGTCGTTGAACACGGCGATGCGGTCCGACATGGTGAGCGCTTCGCTCTGGTCGTGGGTGACGTAGACGACGGTGATGCCCATCGTCTCGTGCAACTGCTTGATCTCCAGCTGCATCTGCTCGCGCAAGCGCTTGTCGAGTGCGCCAAGCGGCTCATCCATCAGCACGAGCTGCGGGTTGAAGACCAGCGCGCGGGCCAGCGCCACGCGTTGCTGCTGGCCGCCCGACAGTTGCCCGGGGCGCCGCTGCGCCAGCGTTTCCATCTTGATCATCCGCAGCGCCGCCTTGACGCGCTCCTGCGTTTCCGCCTTGCTCGTCTTGCGGACGGACAGCGGGAAGGCGACGTTTTCCTCGATCGTCAAGTGCGGAAACAGGGCATAGTTCTGGAACACCATGCCGATGTCGCGCTTGTGCGGCGGCATGTTCTTGATCGGGCGGTCTGCAATATAAATCTCGCCCTGGGTCGGGACCTCGAAGCCGGCCAGCATCATCAGCGTGGTCGTCTTGCCCGAGCCCGATGGGCCGAGCAGGGTGACGAACTCGCCCTTCCTGATGTCGAGATCGAGGTTCTTCACCACGAGGTGCTCGCCATCATAGGTCTTCTGGATGCCGGAAAAGCGCACCAGGGCCGGCGCAGTTGTGACGATGCCGGCTTCCATGATACCTCGCGATGTCCCCTACAAACCCTCGGCACCTCGTCGGAGGTTGCGACGATCAGCTTAGCATCCTCCAACGAGAATGCCAGCCGCGCAAGCGATAAGGGACTGCGCGGATTCCGTGCATGAAAGCGCGCTACATCCCCGACAGCTTGGTCACGTACACGTTCAGCGTTCCGCCGGCTTCCGCAACCACGCGCAGCGTCTTGGAATCGAAGGCGATGTCGGCCAGCGTGAGGCTGCTGATGGAGGCGTCGACCTTGACGCCGTCCTCGCTCTTCTGGAAGTCGGCGATCGCGGCCGCGATCTTCTCGCGCGCGTTGGCGGCGATCGGCTTCAGGTCGAGCGTCGCCTTCTGCACCAGCGCCTGCTGCATCTGCGGTACCACCGCGCGCGCCGCGGCGCCGAGCAGACCGAAGGCTGCCTCGGATTCGACCGCAAGCTGGATGTCGGCGAGCCGCAGCGTCTGCTGCGCCTGGTCGAGCATCGGCCGGCCCCAGATGTGCACGGTCGCCTCGGCGCCGAGCCCGAGCCAGCTCTTCTTCTCCTTGGCGCGCACCAGGAGCGAGATCAGAAGGCGATCGCCAGAGGGGATCACGTTGACGCTCTTCACGGTGACCTCGACCGGGCCGGAGCCGTCCTCGGGATAGGTGTGGCCGACCATCTGGGCCGCGATCAGCTTGTTGATCTCAGTGAAGGGCACGTCGATGGGAACGCCGATGTTCACGCCGGTGCCGGTCGGCGGCACGATCGAGATCTTGTCGGGGAACGGGCAGTCCGGCTTGGTCTGCGTCGAGGTCACGCGCGTCTCGGCCTCGAGGCCGAGCAGCAAGGTCACGGCCTGCGCATCGACGCGCGGCTGCGCCGCGATGGCGCGGGTCGGCTTCATCTCGAGCCAGAGCGGCGGCAGCGTCGCCGAGGAGCCGGTGCCCTGCAGCGGGATCGAGCGGCAGGCCTTGGCCCATTGCACCCTAGCGTTCTCGCGCAGGCTGGGGTCGTTGCGGATGCGCTCGGCGACGACATTGAGCTGCTCGCCGACGGTCTTGTCGATCAGCGGCTTGACCTGCGCCGGCACGTTGACCTTGGCGCCGGCGACGTTGACGTTGGTGTCGCCGAGATTGACCTGCGCGCCCAAATTCGGCTCGAGATGCCAGGCGGCCGCGAGCTTGGGACGCGAGGTGACGACCACGCTGCCCTTGATCTCGGCGCTGGCATTCAGGTTCTTGATGTTGACCGCACCGATCCGTTTTGCCGCGTCGCCGCCGAGCACGCTACCCAGGGCATCGCCCAGCGCGCCGGTGGCTTTCGACGACAGCGAACCCGTGACATTCAGCTTGCCGGTGATCGGCGTCGATAGCGTCAGCACGTCCTTGTCGCCGGTCGCCGACATCGGCCCGCGCGCGGCTGTCCAGCCGATATCGGCGTTCTCCAGGATTTGTGAGATTGGGTTCTCGGCCTTGCCGGCGAAATTGCGCGGCGAGGCCTTCTCGGCCTGGTCGCGGATCGCCGACAGCGCGATCGCGACGGGGGCGACCACGATCGAGCTCTTGGAGGCCGGCGGCAGCGGCGGCAACTGCGCGATCGGGGGAGCCGAATTGGTCGCGCGCGGCGACAGCCAGTCCATCACCCTCAAGCTGACGAAAAAAGACGCCGCGAGCACCGCGGCGGCGATCAGCACAGTCTTCAAATTCAAAGTCAGACGCATCAATCCCCCAGGCCGCCCCGAGGAGGATTTTACAGGGCGGGCGAGGAGGGCGCTAGAGCGCACCGATGGGGTGGAATTGCGGCAAAGGGGTTAATGGCAGCGGCCGCGGCTCAGGGGTAGCCCGCGCCGGGCGCATCCACCGTGACGGTATCGATCCGCGCGGAGGACTTGCCGCGCCGCAGGTCCTCATGCGAGGTCGCGGCGCTGATGCAGAACAAGGTTCGCTGCTCGGGGCCTCCGAGCGCGCATGCAATGGCGCGGCGGCCGGGGACGGCGATGCGCTGCAGCTCCTGCCCGCTGGCGTCGATCCGGATGAAGGCATCCTCGGAATAGGCGGCAACCCAGACCGCGCCGTCGTGGTCGAGGCAGATGCCGTCCGGCTCCTTGCCGCAGGGCAGCCTGCGGCGGAAGGTGAGGCTGCCATCGGGCGCCATCTCGTAATCGGCGACGCATTCGCCATCCATCTCCGCGACGACGAGCCGGCGGTGGTCGGGCGAGATCGCGATGCCATTGGGAAAGCGCAGTCCTTCGGCGACCAGGCGCGTCGCGCCGTCCGGTGCGACCTGGATGATGCGCCCGTCGGCGCCGCGATCCGGTGGAGGCGGGAAGTTGAAGCCGAGGTCGCCGACATAGGCGCGCCCGAGCCCATCGACGATCATGTCGTCGATGACACCGGTCGCGACGCCCGACAGATCGGCATACAGCGAGAGCTTGTCCTCGGCGAAGACGAACAGGCGCTTGCGAAACATGGTCAGGACGATCAGCCTGCCATCGGGCAGGAAGCCGGTGCCGCACGGCGTGTCGTCCTCGAACGTCGCGTGCGTTCTGCATTGGCCCGCGGTGTCGGTGCTCAGTAGCGTCCGCGCCAGGCAGTCGACGAACCAGAGGCGTCCGTCATGCCAGCGCGGCGCCTCGTAATATTTGCCGCCGTCGAGCAGCGTGGTCAGCGCGGTCATTGGTTTCTCCCGAGAGACGGTGCCATATCTTTACACCGTGATCGCGGGACTCGGCTATCGCTGTTAGCTGCGCTCCTCTAGCTGCGTTTGGGGCGGCGAACCGCTCTCACACGCCCGCTGTCGCCGCCGCCGCAGAACAGCTGGTCGCCGCCGTCGGATTCCAGCCCCGAGACCATCGTCCCTTCCGGCATATCGAGCTGCTCCAGCACCTTGCCGGTGTCAAGATCGATCCGCCTGAGGTCGCTGTCATCGCCTTCCCAGGTGCCGTGCCAGAGCTCGCCGTCGACCCAGGTCACGCCTGTGACAAAGCGCTTGCTTTCGATGGTGCGGAGGATCTTTCCCGTTTCAGGATCGACCTGATGGATCTTGCGCTCGCGATACTGACCGACCCAGAGCGATCCCTCGGCCCAGGCCAATCCGGAATCGCCGCCACCGCCCGGTGCGGGAATCGTGCTCACGACCGCACCGCTCGCCGCGTCGATCTTCTGGATGCGATCCTCCGCGATCTGGAACAGGTGCCTTCCGTCGAACGCCGTCCCCGCATGTGCGGCGACGTCGATGGAGCGCGAGATCTTGCCGCTCGCCGGATCGAGGCCATTCAACTTGTCGCCCGACGCGAACCAGACTTGGCTGCCATCATAGGTGACGCCGTGGACGGCCTTGACGTCCGGGAAAGGCCCGTACTCTCGGATGATCTCGGCGGCGGAACGCTTCATCGGCTCGATCCCTGTGATGCGGCTTTATTGTTTACGCATGATCTTGTCGGAAAACCGCTGCACACTTTTCCGGATCATGCTTTAGCCTACGTCTTTATCAGCGGCGAGGGGAGTAACAAGCCTGTCGGGAAACCCGGGACCGGCGGCGTCATCCAGCGGCGCGCCCTGCCGTGGCCGAACGACTGCACCTTGTTCGATCGTGCAAGCTCCTCGAGCGCACGCTGCACCGTGCGTGCGCTCATGCCAAGCGCGAGCGCGAGCGCCGAGCTCGACCAGGGCTCGCCATCGGCAAGGATGGCAAGGACGGCGGCGTGCTTCTCCTCGACGGGGCGCGCCAGCACGATGACGTCGCGCGTTTTTCGCGGCGCCAGCTCAAAGCCCTGCTTGGTTGCGCTGATCTCGGCCAGCGGCTTGAGCTGGGTGCGGAGCCGCCCGATCTCGACGCGCAAGCGCGCGCGGTGAGACTCGTCGGCGTGCCTGGCCTGGAACGCGCCTGAGATCAGCGCCTCGCGCGAGACATCCTCAGGCCATGCCTGTGCCAGCAGACGAGCGAGTGCGAACAGCACGGGCCGCGTTCCAAGCGGCACGGCAACGTTTTGCCTGCGCACCACATGATGAAAGGTGTCGACGACGAGCGCCGTCGAGGTCGCAAGGCGCTCGACCTCGCCGAGCAGGAGCGGGTGCTCGCTGCCGCGCGCGATCAGGCGCGCGGCCGGCGTGTTCAGGATGAGGCTTGCGCTGTCGACCTCGGCCACCAGCGCCGGGATGTCGGCCTGTCGCGCGGCGCGGGCCGCCAGGTCAAGCGCCGAGCGCGCCTCCTTTGATTTGAGCCGCCTGATGGCGATGCCGGCAACCACGAGCTCGCGCACGACCAGGGACGCAGGCGGCAGCGGGCAGGCGCCGATCTCGGCCAGCGTCCGCTCGGCCTCGTCCACGCGTCCGAGCAGGAGCAGACGGCGCGCCTCGATATGGCCTGCATGGGCGGCATTGGCGAGATCGCCGTGGCTTGCCAGCGTCGCCCGCGCCGCTGCGAGAGTCTTCGCCGGCCAGTTCAGGTCGCGCGAGACCAACGCGATCTCGGCTTCGGCCACTACGCATCTCGCCCGCGCGACCGCCTCTCTCGGCCCGAAGGCGCGGGCGGCGCTCCGCAGCAGCGCCTTGGCCTTGGCGAGATCGCCGAGCTGCGCCATCGCGATGCCGCGCAGCGCCAGCGAGGGCGCATCGTTGCGCAGTGCGACGCGGTTCAGCGCGCCGAGCGGATCGCCGGCCTCGAGGGCGCGTGCGGCGGCCGTGATCAGCGACTCCATGAAAATCCCGCCACACTTGTTACTCCCACCGTCCGCTCCTCCGGTGCGAGAACTCCCCCACGGCCGACGATGTGCGGTGAGCGAGAGATTTGGAGAGCCATGATGACATCAGCAAGCAAAGCAGGGACTAACGAACAGACCGTCATGCAGACACCGCCGGTGGTGTCGCCGCAGGAATGGGAGGCCGCCCGACAGCAACTGCTGGTGAAGGAGAAGGCACATACCCGCGCCCGCGACGCACTCGCCGCCGAACGCCGGCGCATGCCGTGGATGGAAGTGACCAAAACCTACGCATTCGAGGCGCCCTCGGGCAAGGCCAGTCTGCTCGATCTGTTCCAGGGCCGGAAGCAGCTCATCCTCTACCGGGCGTTCTTCGAGCCGGGCGTGTTCGGCTGGCCCGACCATGCCTGCCGTGGCTGCTCCGTGGTGGCCGACCAGGTCGCCCATGTGTCGCACCTGAACGCCCGCGACACTACGCTGGTGTTCGCCTCGCGCGCCCCGCAGGCGGATATCGCGCGGCTGAAAGCGCGGATGGGCTGGAACATTCCGTGGGTTACCATCACCGACAGTTTCGATGCCGATTTTGGCGTCGATGAATGGCACGGCACCAACGTGTTCTACCGCGATGGGAAGCGGATCTTCCGCACCTATCTGATCAAGAGCCGCGGCGACGAGCAGATGGGCGGAACCTGGAACTATCTCGACATCACCCCGCTCGGCCGCCAGGAGCCCTGGGAGGATTCGCCGCCCGGCTATCCGAAGAGCCCGACCTACAAATGGTGGAACTGGAACGACAGCTATGAGGCTGGCAGCGAGCCCGACAAGAAGTGGGTCGAGATCACGGACGCCGGCGAAATCGCGCTTCGTGCGCCAGGCGCGCAATGAGCGACGTCCATCCCGCCAGCACCAGGCGTGACGGCAGCGAGGCCGCATCTCAGCTTGCCCGATGGCTGGGTCTTGCGGCCACGCCCACCTTCGCGGTCATGGCCCTGCTGACGGCCGCCTTCAGTGGCGGCCCGGCGGATATGCTCTGCTCCGCCGGGCACGGACTGTCACTGGGCGGGATGGTGCCGATGTATCTCCTGATGAGCGCGTTTCATTCAGCGGCGTGGCTGCGGCTGTTCTCGCCGCGGCGGTAGACGGGGATCATTGCAAGGAAAAACGGCCCCGGCATTGCCGGGGCCGCTTTGCTATTTGTTGCTTCCGTCGAGGAATAGCTCCATCAGCACTTCATCGAAATACTGGCCGTTCTGTTTGAAGGCCTTCACCTCGCGGCCGTATTCGACAAAGCCGGTCGTCTTGTAGAGGCGCAGCGCCGCTTCATTCTTGCTCATAACACTCAGCTGGAGCTTTTCGACATGCTTTGCCGCATGGGCAATCACCGTGTCGACGAGATGCCGGCCCACGCCGGCTCGCCCTGCCTGTTGTCGCACATACATGCCCCACAGATGGGCCTTGTGCATGGTGCGGACCATCCTGCCGGTGGAAGCCGGCGATGCCGACGAACTCGCCGTCGATGAAGGCGCCGAAGATGTCGGACGCGGTGAGGCGCTCCTCGAACCAGGCGAGCGGTTTTTCCTGCTCGCGCGCGAAGGTGCTGGCGAAAGCTTCGGGATGCGCTTCGAGCGCTTCAAGCCTGATCGCCCGGTAAAGAGCCGCGTCTGCGGGTGTGAGCAGTCGGATCATGTTGATGAAGATATCTCACGACAGACCATGTGCCCAAACGAAAACGGCCCCGACAGCGCCGGGGCCGTTCGTATCTCGATCCCCGCCTCGCGTTACCTCAGCTCAGCGCGGCGCTCGGTCATCGGAAGCACGATCACCTTGGTGCCGACGTTGACGCGGGAGTAGAGGTCGGAGACGTCGTCATTGGTAAGGCGGATGCAGCCGGACGAGACGTGCTTGCCGATCGTATCGGGGGCGTTGGTGCCGTGGATGCGGTAGACGGTGCCGCCCAGATACATGGCGCGGGCGCCGAGAGGGTTGCCGGGGCCGCCGGCCATGTGGCGCGGCAGATAGGGCTGGCGCTGGATCATTTCCGGCGGCGGCGTCCAGTCCGGCCACTCCGCCTTCTTGGTCACTGACTGCGTGCCGGACCAGGTGAAGCCGTCACGACCGACGCCGATGCCGTAGCGGATCGCCTGACCGTTACCGAGCACGTAATAAAGATAGGTGTTGGGCGTATCGATGATGATGGTACCCGGCGCTTCGCGCGTCGCATACGAAACGGTCTGGCGGCGGAAGCGGGCCGGCGTCTCGACTGCGTCCTGATCCTCGGACGGCGCGGTCTGGTAGGTCGGCGCAGAATAGGGCTGGAAGGGCTGAAGCGGCTGCGGCGCAGTCATCACCGGCAGCGGCTGGAAGAACGGAAACAGCTGTACGGGCGCGGCTTCGGCCGGGCCGGCACATGCGATTGCAGCAACGGCCACTGCACTGACGGCAACGGCGCGCGAATGCGTCTTCAACGTGTCCAGATTGAACATTGGTCGCCCCTGTTTGCGTGGTGTTTCTTGGTCACCCCGGCACCGTTGCGGTGCTCCGTTGCTTAAGTTCCTAACGGAAACAAGTTTCGGGACGTTTGCGCGGAAAACCGAAAACGGTTTCATCGCGGCAAGGATTGTTTCATGACAGTTTCGTGGCCGCGGAGGTTCGTTAACGAACAAAACAGCGCGCCGACACTTATGTGACGTCACACGCCTGAAATATCCATCGTTGATGGTCGATGCCTGAGAATCATCAAACTCTCGGGATTTCCCCATGCGGGTATTAATCGCGACTGACGCCTGGCATCCGCAGGTCAACGGCGTGGTCCGGACGCTGACCTCGCTGGCGGCCGCCGCCAGGGCGCTCGATGTCGAGATCGACTTCCTGACCCCTGACGGCTTCAGGTCCTGGCCGCTGCCGACCTATCCGGGCATTCGCATCGCGCTGCCGAGCGGGAAAGAGATCGCGCGGCGGATCGAGAGGTGCGCGCCTGAAGCCCTGCATATCGCGACCGAGGGCCCGATCGGCTGGGCGGCGCGGGCCTATTGCCGCCGCAACCGCCTCGCCTTCACGACATCCTATACCACCCGCTTTCCGGAATACGTCTCGGTACGAACTGGCATTCCCGATGCCGTCGGCTATGCCGTGCTGCGCCACTTCCACGATGCCGCCGCCATGACCATGGTGGCGACGCCGTCGCTGCGACAGGAGCTCGCAGGCCGCGGCTTCAAGCGGCTCGGCTTCTGGGGACGCGGCGTCAACACCGAGCTGTTCCATCCTGACTCTCCCGCAGCGCTCGATCTGCCGCGACCGATCTTCATGACCATGGGCCGCGTCGCGGTCGAGAAGAATCTCGAAGCCTTCCTCTCGCTCGAACTGCCGGGCACCAAGGTCGTCGTCGGCGATGGTCCGCAGAAGGCCGCACTGGAAAGGAAATATCCTGATGTGGTCTTCCTCGGCGAGAAGAAGGGCGCGGATCTCACTGCGCATCTCGCCGCTGCTGACGTCTTCGTGTTCCCGAGCCTCACCGATACGTTCGGCGTGGTGCAGCTCGAGGCGCTCGCCTGCGGTACGCCGGTTGCAGCGTTTCCGGTGACGGGACCGAAGGACGTCATCGCCGATCATCCGATCGGCGCGATCGACGGCGATCTGCGCGCCGCGTGCCTGCGCGCGCTCACGATGTCGCGCGAGACTTGCCGCAACTTCGCGCTGGAGCGCTCCTGGGAGAACAGCGCGCGTCAGTTCGTCGGCAATCTCACCTCACTCCAGCCCAGCCGTGCCTTGCGCGCCTCGCCTCGCATGGCGCGGCGGCCAGTGCGCGGTTGATTCATACTTTGACCCACAGCGAGAACCTCATCGATGGCTAAGATCATGAACCTTGACGGCACCCAGCAGCTCGACCTCACCCGTGGCTCGGTCGAGCAGGCCTATGACCGCTGGGCGCCCGTTTACGATCTCGTGTTCGGCGGTGTGTTTGCCAAGGGCCGTCAGGCCGCGATCGCAGCCACTAACAAGATCGGTGGTCGCGTGCTCGAGGTTGGTGTCGGCACCGGCATCTCGCTGCCGTTGTACGCTCCTCATCTGCGCATCTTCGGCACCGACATTTCGGACGCGATGCTCGACAAGGCCCGCCGGCGCGTCAGCGAGGGCAACCTCAAGAACGTCGAGGGCCTCGCGGTGATGGACGCCGAGAAGCTCGAATTCCCCGACAATTCCTTCGACGTCGTGATGGCGCAGTATGTCGTCACCGCGGTGCCGAACCCGGAGAAGGCGCTCGACGAATTCGCTCGCGTGCTGCGTCCGGGTGGCGAGCTGATCATCCTCACCCGCGTCAGCGCCGACACCGGCATGCGCCGTTTCATCGAGCAGAAGCTGCAGCCGGTGGTGCGTCCGCTCGGTTTCCGCACGGCCGAGTTCGCCTGGTCGCGTTATGCCAAATGGCTCGCCGGCGCCAAGGGTATCGAGCTCGCCGAGCGCCGCCTGATTCCGCCGCTCGGTCATTTCTCGCTGGTGCGCTTCCGCAAGGTCGACATCGCCAAGGCAGCCTGAGCAAGGCTGCAAGAGCGGCGGCTCTGTCCGCCGCTCACGCGTTCGCGTGCGTCACCGCGTCGCTGCACATCGTCACATGACAAAATGATGATGTCACACGGCGTACATCGAATCTCTGTAAATCCTGAACCCGAAAGCATTTTGGGGGAGAGCATGATCAAGAACTACCTCGAGCAGTTGCGGATCCAGCGCTGGGACGACCATCGCTATTATCACCACAGCCGCATCAATCAGAGCCTGCACTTCGTCAGCGCGCTGAGCTTCCTCTTTGCTTATCTCTGGCTCTTCGTCGATCCCATGATCTCGGCGCTGGTCGGCTGGCTGGTCTCGATGACCTCGCGCCAGGCCGGTCACTTTTTCTTCGAGCCGCACACCTACGACCACGTCAACCAGGCGACGCACGAATACAAGGAAGAGATCAAGGTCGGCTATAACCTTCAGCGCAAGGTGGTGTTGATGGCGATCTGGGCGCTGTCGCCGCTGGTGCTGGTCGTCGATCCGACGCTGTTCGGCCTGTTCACGCCCTGGGCGAATGCGACCGACTTCGTGCGGCAGGTTGCCAAGATCTGGCTGGCGGTCGGCGGTGGCGGTCTCTTGTTCCGCACCGTGCACCTGTTCTTCATCCGCGACGTCGAGACCGGCCTCGTCTGGATGACCAAGATCCTGACCGACCCGTTCCACGACCTGATGCTGTATCGCAGCGCTCCGCTGGCCCTGATGCGCGGCGAGCTGATGGACCCCGGCCTGCACCTCAATCCCGAGCACACGCTGGGCCTCATCTCCGAGCCCGTGCTCGAAGAGCAGCACGCCTGAGCGCGCTGGTCTCACCCAATACTCCGATGTCTGATGGTTACGTCATGCCCGGCCTCGTGCCGGGCATCCTTCTTTCGCCTCTCCCC
Organism: Bradyrhizobium zhengyangense; assembly: GCF_022012435.1. GTDB lineage: Bacteria > Pseudomonadota > Alphaproteobacteria > Rhizobiales > Xanthobacteraceae > Bradyrhizobium > Bradyrhizobium zhengyangense. Next base: position 469,710 of record NZ_JAKLUA010000004.1, on the reverse strand, counting down.
GCGTGCGGGGAGAGGCCGGAGCGCATCGTAGATGCGATCCGGGTGAGGGGGAGTCTCCGCGGGGGGGCTGCCAGATGGTCGTGCGCCAACGCTCACCGCGCGCGCGGAGAGTCCCCCTCACCCCAACCCTCTCCCCGCAAGCGGGGAGAGGGGGAGCAGAGAGCTCGCCCCGGAATTACGGTGGCTATGAGTGGAGAATCAGCCTCAGCGCCCAAAGCGCTTGGCCAGCATCTCTTTCAAAATCTGCCGCTTGATGGTCTTGTTGGTGAGTGCACCATCGTGCCACCAGAAGCCATCCGCCTTCATCTTCTCGGCGGCGCGGACGAAGCGGTCGGAGACTTCGCTGAAGTCGGCGTCGGTGTAGTTCAGACTGAAGATCAGCCGGCCGGTGCCGACCCAGCTCAGCGCCAGGCCTTCGGCGCGAAGGTAGTATTGCAGCATCCAGTTGTAGCGCGACGGGGTTGTGTATTTCACCGTCCAGATCGACGAGAAGTTGGCGAACTCCACCGGCAGCTTGGCATCACGCATCATCTTGTTGAGCCTCGCGGCGCGGCCGTTCCAAGTCGTATCCAGGCCGTCATAGATGGCGCGGAAGTTCGGGCTGGCGAGCCGGCTCAGGAACTCGTCCATCGCCGTCATGACGTAGGGATGCGAGTTGAAGGTGCCGCGGGCAAAGCAGACGTCGGCCGGGCGATCATCGCGGAAGCGGCGCATCAGGTCGCGTCTGCCGCAGACCACGCCGACCGGCAGGCCGCCGGCGAGGCTCTTGCCGTAGGTCACCATGTCGGCCTTGACGCCGAAATATTCCTGGGCGCCGCCGGCAGCGAGACGGAAGCCGACGAAGACCTCGTCGAAGATCAGCACGATGCCGCGTTCGGTGCAGATCTCGCGCAGCTTCTTCAACCATTCGGTGTAGGCGCCACGATCGAAATGACCGCCGCGAGAGGAGTCGACCAGCGAGGAATCGCCGGGCGCGTTGGCATTCGGATGCAGGCCCTGGAGCGGATTGACCAGCACACAGGCGATGTCCTTGCGCGTGCGCAACACGTGCAGCGTCTTCTCCGACATTTCGGAGAGGGTGTAGGTCTCGTGCGCAGGGATCGGGTTGCCGACACCGGGCTGCACGTCGCCCCACCAGCCGTGATAGGCGCCGGCGAAACGAACCAGATGCGTGCGCTTGGTGTGGTAGCGCGCAAGGCGCACCGCCTGCATCACGGCTTCTGTGCCGGACATGTGGAACGAGACTTCGTCGAGGCCCGATATCTGGCAGAGCCGCTGCACGTTCTCGAGGATGACGGGGTGGTAGGGGCCGAGCACCGGACCGAGCGCATGGGCGCGCTTCTCGGAGCCCTCGATGCATTCCTTGTAGAAGTCGTTACCGAAGATGTTGACGCCGTAGGACCCGGTGAGGTCGTAGGAGGTGTTGCCGTCGACATCGGTGACGGTGACGCCGCTCGAGGATTCCATGAAGGTCGAGGTGCCCAGATGCTCGCGAACGAGACGCGAGAACTGGAACGGCACGCGGTAGCTTTCGGTGAAGTTGAGGTCCGAGATCGTCTCGGCCGCCTCCTTCGTCATGGCGCGGCCCTTGGGGTAGCGATCGGCATAGAGGCGCGCGAGGCGGAAGAAGGCGTCCTTGCGCTGCATCACCACATTCGCGGGCGCGCCGTCACAGCCGAAGTACTTATCGCCTTCGAACTCGTAGAACGGCAGCAGCTTTGCCACGCGGCGCGACATCTTGGAGTGCCCGGCGAGCGAGCGGTGCTTGGCGCGGGACAATTCGACCCGCGCCTTGATCTTCGGGAGGACGGCGGCAGCGGACGCTGCGGCGGCCACGGACATCGAGAGAATCGGGAGTGTCGTTTCCATGACAACAAGCGCTAATACTGTGAGCTGACAGATTCATGACAGTCAAAGCCTTCATCGCCTCTTTCACCCAGCAGGAAGACCTCAACTTCCTGTTGACCAACCGCATTCCCCGCGCGGCGCTGACCCGCTTCATGGGCTGGTTCTCCAAGATCAGGAATCCGCTGGTGCGGGATTTTTCCATCGCGCTGTGGAAGCTGTTCTCCGACCTCGACCTGTCGGAAGCACGCAAGACCCATTTCACCAGCCTGCACGATTGCTTTACGCGCGAGCTGAAGCCGGGTCTGCGTCCGTTCGATCCGGATCCCTCGGTGGTCGCCAGCCCTTCCGACGGCATCATCGGCGCTCATGGCCGGATCGCGGACACCGAGCTGTTCCAGGTCAAGGGCGCGCCCTATTCTTTGCTCGACCTGCTCGGCGATCCCGCGCTGGTCGAGCAACACCGCAACGGAAGCTTCGTGACGCTGCGGCTGACCTCGAGCATGTATCATCGCTTCCATGCGCCCTATGATGCGCATATCGAGCGCGTCACGCTGATCCATGGCGATGTCTGGAACGTCAATCCGATCGCCTTGAAGCGGGTCGAGCGGTTGTTCTGCAAGAACGAGCGCGCGGTGATCCGCACGCATTTGTCGACCGGTGAGGCGGTGACGCTGGTGCCGGTGGCGGCGATCCTGGTCGCCAGCATCCGGCTGCATTTCCTCGACATGGTGCTGAACGCGCAGACCAGGGGGCCGGTCAATTTCTCCTGCGACGCCAACGTCGCCAAGGGTGAGGAGCTCGGCTGGTTCGAGCACGGCTCGACCATTATCATTCTCGCGCCCGGTGACTTTTCGTTCTGCGACGGCATCGGCGAGGGGACGCGTATCCGCGCGGGTCAGGCCCTGCTTCGTCGGACATAGTCTTCATTCCGCCGCGTCGGCGGCCTATATCGTTCACGGGGACGAATAGACGATACGACGGGATTGGTGATGGCGCGGGCGCCGGTGATGGCGGCGGGTGGAATTGTGCTGCGGCGTGGTGCGCCGCCGCTGATTGCCATCGTGCGCCAGCGCAAACGCAATGAATGGGTCCTGCCCAAGGGCAAGCTCGACGACGGCGAGACGCCGAAACAGGCCGCGCATCGCGAGGTGCTGGAGGAGACCGGCCACGAGGTCGCCATTCAGGAGTTTTTGGGCACGCTCGTGTACCAGTCCGGCGGTCGCTCCAAGGTCGTGCATTTCTGGCGAATGGAGGCCGAGGGCGGCCAGGTCCGCAGGTTGATGAACGACATCAAGGCGGTCGATTGGTTGCCGCTGGACGACGCGCTCGCGCGCCTGTCGCGCGAATATGAGCGCGCCTTCCTTACCCAGGTCGGCCCGATCGCGATCGCCGCGGCGGGGCTTGCACCGTCACCCGCGCCCGAACCGACGCCAACGCTGGCCGCCGACGAGATCGATGCTGCCTTGCAGACGCTGACACCGGCCGAGGCTGCCTCCGTCGACGAGCTGCGGCACGGCCTGTTGCAGAAGGTGCGAGCCTGGCTGCGCGGCGAAGCGTGAGCTAGCTCTCTCTCCGCGATTCCGGAATCGTAGGGTGGGCAAAGGCGCCCTTGCGCCGTGCCCACCACCTCTCTCCATCGCGAAAGATGCGTGGGCACGCTTCGCTTTGCCCACCCTACAATACTTCCCGCAATGATGGAGAGACCCGCTCTCCAACCTATCGCTTCTTCTTTTCCTTCGGCGGCGGAGCCAGCGCGGGTCTGCGTGGCGCGGCGGGGCGTTGTGCGCCAGGCAGGCGCTGCTGGAAGCCGGGCTGGCGTGGTGCTGCGCCTTGTTGCGGCTGGACGGTCGGCGGCGCTCCGGGCTGACCGGGCTGCAATCCGGTGTGCGGCGTTTGCGGTGTGGTGCCGTTCGGCTGCGCGGGCGTGACTGGTCCAGGTCGCTGCGGAGATTGTCGGCTGCGCTGTGTCGGCGTCTGGAGCGCGCCGCTCGGTTGCGTGCCCTGTCCGGTGCGCGGCTGCCCGGCCGGTTGACCCGTGCCCGGCTGGCCCGGTTGCTGCTGACCCTGGCCCGCGCGCGGCGCACCTAGCTGTGTCGCTCCGCCTTGTCCTTGGCGCTGCGGCTGCTGCGTGCCCGGTTGCGTTCCCTGACGGTTGGGAGCTCCCGGCTGCGGCTGCTGACCCGGACGGTTGTTCTGGCCGGGTTGACCAGGCTGGCCATTCGGCCGCTGCGGCTGCTGCGGGGTCGGCGCCGGGTTCGGGCGCAATTGCTGTTGCTGCGGCACCTGCGCCGGCCGCGGAATGCGGCTCACTGCTGCCGGATTGGCGCGGCGGAAGTCACGCTGTTCGGTGACGATCTGCCGTCCCGTGGTCTGCGCTGCGTGCACCTGGCTGACGAAGCCGCGGTCGCGCGCGATCTGCTGCGGGGGAATCGTGATCGGGACTGCGGCAAAGCGCATGCCGCCTGGGCCGGCCGCACCCGGCCGAATCGCAAAGCCGCTCGAGGCTTGCGTCAGCGCGCCAAGCCGCGTGCCGCTGGCGCGGTCGTTGACGTCGATATGGCCGACCCGGCCGTCAGCGTCGGGATAGAGCTTGATGTTGACGTTGTTCGCAGCGTTGGCGGTCGCATTCTCGGGCACGTCGACGACGCCGGTGGTGCCGCGGATGCCGAGCGTTGCGGTCGGGGTCGCGATCTTCATGTCGCCGGTCTTCGCCACGGCTGCGGCGACGAAGGCGACGGTGCCCTTGCCGATGTCGAAGATGGCCGAGTTCTGCTTGCCGCCGTCCTCATAGACGTAGTTATCAATGGTGATCTTCGCGCTGGCCGAGAGATTGAACGTGGTGGCGTCGTTGAAGGTGATGCCGAGCGAGGAGTTCGAGGACGTCTGCACGACGTCGTTGAGATAGATGTCGTCGCGCACCTTCAGCGGATAGGAGTTCTTGTCGCGGATCACGGTCGCGATTCCGGTCACGGTGGCGACGTTGCCGATCGGCTCGACCGTGGTGGACTGTGCATCCGCAGCGGGCGCGGGCGAAGCTGCTGGCGTCGGCGAAGGAGCGGGCGAGGATTGTACTTGCGGCTGCGCCTGCGCGAGCTCGATTGCGTCGGATGCGCGCGCGTTGTCTGCGCCGGCCAGCGGCAGCGCCAGCAGCGGCAATGCGAACACGAAGCGGCGCCAAGCCACCATCAAAGCCACGAATGAGATCCCGGTGAGAACGCGAGGCGAGATCGAGCGATATCAGCCGGAGATTGCTGAACGGCGGATGAACATCTATCGCATGGGAGGGGCGAACGTTCAAACGCCAACGCTCAAACGCCACGCCCCCTGAAACAGGGACGTGGCGCCATCATAAGAACAAGAATGCTTGCCAGCCGCAGCCTCAGCTCACACGCTTCCAGGTCTGGCCGCCGCAGAACATGCCGCCGAAGGCGCAGCCCTGCACGCGCATTGCGTTCGGGCCCTTCATGGCGATCGTGGAGTCGTAATTGCGGCCGGAGTCGGGATCGTGGATGCGGCCGCTCCACTTGGCGCCGTCGGGCTTCATGTTGATCAGAATGCGCTCGTTGGTCTTCTCGGCATAGCCGCAGAGATTAGAGCCGCATTGTTCGACGCGAACATTGCCCTTGTTCTCTTCGGTTGCCCACACGCCGATTGGCGTGTTGGCGGCCTGCACTGGCGCAACGGGTGCCGGGGCCGGCGGTGGTGTGTAAGCGGGTGCAGCAGCAACCGGCGCAGGCGCAACGACCGGAGCGGGAGCCGCAACAGGTGCGGGCGGCGTGGTCGTATCGACGGACGGCGCGGCGGCAACGGCCGGGGCAGGGGCGGCGGGCGAAACCGCGGGCGCGGTCGCCTGCACGGGGGCTTGCTGCGCGGGTTGTTGCACCGGCGCGGGCTGCGCCGTCGTCGCGGGCGCCGTGCTGTCGTCATCGTCCTTGGAGCCAAGGCCCTTGAGGTTGATGTCGTTCAGCTTGATCGGCTTGTTCGACAGGCCGGGCGCCACGATGGTGACGCAATCGAGCGAGGCGCAATTGCGCGGCGTTTCGATGCGGATGTTCTGGCCTTCGATCCGGAACGAGATCGAATTGCCGGCATGCGCGACGGCAGTCGAGGCGAGGAAGAGTGCTGCGGCTGCGATGGTGAGCTTGTTCATGACAACCTCCGAAATGGCGTGGGTCCCGAGATGGATTGAAGTCGCCCCTGGGCCCGATGTGGTTCGACCCTATGCCAGACCGCTTCGGTCTTCTGTGACGAACCTCACAGCCGCTGCCTGCGTGAGCCAGCGAACATTCGGTTGCACTTGGACAACGTCGCGCCGACCTCTGTCCAATTTGTAATTCCCCCGCACCGAACCCGCATTCGCCTTGCACGCGACCGATGGCCGGCGACGCATGCAAAGGAGAATGCACATGAAACGTCTCGCCCTCATCGCCGCGCTATTGATCGGCAGCGCAATCTCGGCGCACGCCGACACCGATATCTGGACCAATGTGCTGAAGCAGAAGCGCGGCGACGACGCACTCAACACTGACAGCTCGTTCTGCGATGCGCAGCTCGGCGCACCACAGAACGGCACGCCGACATCGGCGCCGTACAAGCGCTGCATGCGCGCACCGCGCGGCCGGTATGGTTAAGGAATGTTGAAATCAACACGTTGAAGAGTCTTTAAGTAAATTCACCGAACGTGCGCGCATGACGCGCGGAGTTCGTTTGTATCTCGTCGGCTCCATCGTCCTCGTTTCTCTCGCGGGTTGCGGACGCGGCTTTTTCCAGGCCGAACGTGAACCGTGGCGAGCCGAGGCCGAAGCAGCGTGCCTGAAATCGGGCGCCGTGAAAGAGAGCGCTGACATCGTCCGGATCGATCCGATCTCCGGCCCCGGCATGTGCGGAGCCGAGTTCCCGCTGAAGGTCGCAGCCATCGGTGAACCCTCCAGCAGCTACGGTTTCGCCGATGAAGAGCTGCGTCCGCCCGGCAATGTCGGCAACCAGCCGCGCTGGCCGGTGACCCAGCCGCAACAGAATTATCCCGCCTCCAGCTATCCGCAGCACTCGAACTATCCTGAAAGCGCTGTGCGCCAGCCTGCCGGCTATGGCGCGTCTTCAGGACCGGTGTCGCTCAGCGCCCCCGGGGTCGCGCCGCAGGAAGACGAGATCGACCTGCCGCCCGAGGGCACTGACGCCGCAGGTGCTGCGCGCTACATGAATGCGCCGAGCTATCCGGCACGGCCGCCCGGGCCTGCGCCTTACTCGCAGGCGCCAGCGCAACAATCGTTGCCGCGTCTTGGTCCCGCGCAGGGCAATCCGGTTACTTCCGTCGGTCCGGTCGCGGTGAAGCCGACCGCAACGCTCGCCTGTCCGATCGTCTCGGAGCTCGACCGCTGGTTTGCCGACACCGTGCAGCCGTCGGCGATGCGCTGGTTCGGCGCCCGTGTGGTCGAGATCAAGCAGATCTCTGCCTATTCCTGCCGCGGCATGAACGGCAACCCGCACGCCCACATCTCCGAGCACGCTTTCGGCAACGCGCTCGATGTCGCCGCCTTCGTGCTCGCCGACGGCCGCCGCATCACCGTGAAGGATGGCTGGCACGGCATGCCGGAAGAGCAGGGGTTCCTACGCGACGTCCAGTCGGGCGCGTGCGCGCATTTCACCACGGTGCTGGCGCCGGGTTCCAACGTCTATCACTACGATCACATCCACGTCGATTTGATGCGCCGTGCCAGCCGTCGCCTGATCTGCCAGCCGGCCGCGGTGTCCGGCGAAGAGGTCGCCGCGCGCGCGGGCGGCCGCAGTCCTTACGCGAACAATCGCGATCCCTACGTGACCGGCTCGCTCGGTGGGCGCAAGAGCGGCAAGCACGAGAAGATCAACGAGGAAGACGAGTTCGCGGACGAGTAGCCCGGCGCGATCCGAATCCTCCGCTCTCCGCGTCTGGCGCCTGCACGGACGACCTTGACCAGCCGCCCGCACGCTGAGGACAGTCTGTTCAGCCTGCGCTGCGTCTTCGGCAAAGTGCATCTCGGGCGCAAAAATTTGCGCGGTCGAAATTTCCGCCCAAATCATTGAACCGCAATCATTAATCACGCCCTGACCGGTATTTCGGGCGGTTGGCACAGTCGCTGCAATGAAGGTGCTGCAACGAAGCGGCGCGGCCGGCGCCGTGAGCCAGCGGAACCCGTCATGCAGATGCCCGTCACCCCGCCCTATTCCGATCTCGAGCAGCGCGTGCTGTCGCGTATCACGGAGCAGCGCTGGCTCGAGTTGGCATCGGAGCTGATCCGCACCGGCCAGCCGCGCTCCGGCAATCCGCTCGATCCCGACCTGCCGCCGGCGGAGGAAGAGGCGATCTCGATGCTGGTCGCGGGCAAGCTCGAAGCCCTCGGCATGGAGGTCACCAAGCATTGCGCCCAGCCGCACCGGCCGAACGTGCTCGGTGTGTTGAAGGGACGCGAAGGCGCGCCGTCGTTGATCCTCAACGATCACCTCGACACCTATCCGGTGGTCGAGCCGGAGAAATGGCACATGACGGATTTCGATCCGTTCAAGGCCACGCGTCATGGCGACCTGCTCTATGCCCGCGGCACGTCCGACACCCGCGGCAATCTCGCCGCATCGCTGCTGGCGGTGCAGGCGCTGATCGAAGAGGGCGTGAGGTTCGATGGCACCCTGTTGTGCTGCTACACCGTCGACGAGGAGCGCAACGGCACCGAGGGTTCCATCTACATGCTCAACGAGGTCGGCTTGACCGCCGACTACGAGATCACTGCGGAGCCGACCGCCTGGGGTGACGTGTCCGGCGATTGGGGCATGAACCTCTCGGTCGCCAATTCCGGTCATTGCCTGGTCGAGGTCGCGGTCCAGGGGATCAAGTCGCACATCTGGCGACCCGACAACAGCGTCAATGCCATCATGGAGGCGGCCAAGCTGCTGCCGAGGCTGAAGGAGATGGCCTTCACGCATATCCCCAGCAAGTTCATGGGCCATACGCCGCCGTGTTGTTCGGTGGTGCGCATCCGCGGCGGCTTGCCCGGCGAGATGCAGTTCTCTCCGGATGCCTGCACCATCACGCTTGCGGTGGTCGGCATCGTGCCGGGCATGACGCTGGACAGCGTCATCTCCGACATCGAGCGTGTCGGCCGGGAAACATTTGCGGGCGCCAACGACGTCAAGGTCGCGGTGCGCCAGGTGCCCGGCTCGCTGTTCGTCAACGCAACCGAGCCGGTGCCTGTGAAGGAGGAGCCTTGCCGCTCCTTGCGTGCCGTGTACCGGCGCCTGATGGGCCGCGAGCCCGGGGTCAACCGCAAGAATGCCTTCAACGACACCATTCGCTTCCGCGAGGCCGGCATCAACGCGGTGACCTTCGGTCCCGGCGAGGACGGCTGGGCTGTCGACAACGAGAACATCTCGATCACCAAGTCGGTGATGGCAACGCGGATCTATGCGCTGACCATCATGCAGATCCTGGGAGTTCGCACATGAGCGTCGAGGCTAGCCCCATGGCCATTCCGATCTCGGCTGATCGCACGCGGCGAGGCAGCCTGAGGCTCCCGAAGGTCTCGCGGTCCGTTCTGCTGTCGACGCTCACCATCGCCGCGCTGCTGGCGACATGGGCCGTCGTCACGGAGATGGGCTGGGCCAACGAGCTCTTCCTGCCGAAGCCGCAGGCGGTGTGGGCTGCCTTCATCAAGACCATGACCAAGGGCTATCAGGGCGCAACGCTGCTTCAGCATCTCGGCGCCAGCCTTTATCGCATTCTCGTCGCTTTCGCCCTGGCCTGCCTGATCGGCATTCCGCTCGGCGTCCTCATGGGCGTCTCGCGCAATGCGCGCGCGCTGCTCAATCCGCTGATCGAGTTCTACCGACCGCTGCCGCCGCTCGGGCTCTATACGCTGCTGGTGATGTGGCTCGGGATCGGCGAGAGCTCAAAACTGTCGCTGCTGTTCCTCGCCGGCCTGCCAGGCATCGTCATCTCGACGATCCAGGCCGTCACCAGCGTCGATCCCGTCTATGTGCGTGCCGCACAGTCGCTCGGCGCGACTCGGCGCGACCTGCTGTTTCACGTCTACTTGCCCGCAGCCGGCCCGTTGATCCTCGCCGGCATGCGGATCTCGCTTGGCTTCACCTACACCGTTCTCGTCGCCGCCGAGATCGTTGCCGCATCCGCCGGCATCGGCTGGATGATCTGGGACGCCGCGAAGTTCCTGCTGTCCGATGTCGTGATCATGGGCCTGATCGTGCTCGGCCTCACCGGCGTCGTGCTCGACCTCATGATGCGCGGCGTCGCGAAACTATTGATGCCATGGGCCTGATTCCAATCCGAGGGGAGACCAGTATGATGAAGAGACTTGTTGCCGCGCTTGCTGTCGCCACGTTTGCACTCACGTCCACCGCACGCGCCGAGGACAAGCCGGCCAAGATCACGGTCGGCTATCTGAACCTGGTGAACGCGCAGCTCGTGACGAAACACCTCGGCCTGCTCGCCAAGGAGATGCCGGGGGTCGACATCAAATACGTCAAGGTCGGCGGCGGCGGCGACATGCTGCGCGCGATCGCCGGCAACGACGTTGATTTCGGCGGCCTCGGCAATCCGCCGACGGCGATCGGGGTAACGCGTGCCTTGCCGATCAAGGGCATCCTCGTCATCAACATGCTCGACTATGTCGAGGCGATGGTAGTCCGCGCCGACAAGAACATCACCTCGTTCAAGGACCTCAAGGGCAAGACGGTCGCCGCGCCGTTCGGCTCGACCACGCATTATCTGCTGCTCCAGGCGTTGAAGGACGAGGGCGTCGATCCCGCCTCCATGAAGATCCTGGATCTCGCGCCGTCGGATATCGCAGCGGCATGGCTTCGCGGTGACATCGATGCCGCCTGGTTCTGGGAACCGAACCTCGACAAGGCCGTGAAGAACGGCGGCAAGATCCTCGTCACCTCGGGAGAAATGGCCAAGCGCGGTTACCCGACCTGGGACATCGGGGTTGTCATGAATGCGTTCGCGGACAAATATCCTTCCTACGTCGAGAAGTTCGTCAAGGCCGAGTGCGAGGGGATCGATTTCTGGCTGAAGAACCCGGACAAGACGGCCGAGATCATCGCGGAGGAGCTGTCGCTGCCGCTCGAGGATGCAACGCGCATGATGAAAGGCACCGGCATGGTCCCCTGCGACAAGCAGCTTACCGGGGAGTATCTCGGCACGTCCGCGAAGAAGGGCAAGTTCGTCGATACGCTGGTGTCGACCGCCGACTTTCTGGTCAAGCAGGAACGACTGCCGAAACTTCTACCGCGCACCGACTTCGAAGCCTTCATCCAGCCGGCCTATATCGAGAAAGTCATCGGCCACTAAGGCGAGTGCCGGCGCGCTTGTCCCGCCGGCACAGTCCCGTTCCTGCAGGTACATCAGCGACAATGGATATCTCCCCCCGCCGTCTCCGCGCCGCCTATCGCAGCGGCGCGCTCAAGCCGTCCGATGTCGTCGCGCATGTGCTGTCGCGCCTTACGGACGCCGACCAGAGCGGCGTCTGGATATCGAAAGCCAAACCCGAGAATGTCATGGCCGCCGCGCGTGCGCTCGATGCGCGCGCCAATGAAATCGACAAGCTGCCGCTTTACGGGCTGATCGTCTCGGTGAAGGACTGTATCGATGTCGCCGGCGAGCAGACCACCTCGGCCTGCCCGGAATTCGCCTATGTCGCGAAAGATACGAGCCCGGTTGTCGCTGACGCCATCGCCGCCGGAGCCATCTATATCGGCAAGACGAACATGGATCAGTTTGCCACCGGCCTCGTCGGTGTGCGCTCGCCCTATGGCATCGCGCGCAACCCGTACAATGCGGACTACATTCCCGGTGGTTCCAGCTCGGGCGCCGCAGTGTCGGTCGCAACCGGCACGTCGTCCTTTGCCTTCGGCACCGATACCGGCGGATCGGGCAGAGTGCCGGCGTCCTATTGCGGTGTCACCGGCTTCAAGCCGGCACCGGGTGCGTTCAGCCAGCGCGGCATGGTCTATGCCTGCCGAAGCTTCGATACCATCTCGCTGTACACGCGGGAGCCGGGCGACGGCTATGACGTCTATCGCGTGCTGGCGCGACGCGACCCCGCGGATTGCTTTTCGCCGGTCGATTTTGCCGGCTGGACGGAGCAGATCTCTCCGGCTCGGCCCTTCCGGATCGCGACACCTCGACCGGACCAGCTCAGGTTCTTCGGCAACGAGGAGACGGAGAGGCTGTTCGGCAGCGGGCTTCGCAAGTTGCGGCGGCTTGACATGTCGGTCGCTTCCACCGATTTTTCGCCGTTCGCCTCGATCAACGATCTGATGTTCTTTGGGCCGTTCCTCGCCGAGCGTGATGTTTCGGTTGGCGCGTTCCTCGAGGCCAATCCGGACGCGGGCATCAGGATCGTGCGCGATCTTGTTATCGGCAGCCGGAAGTTCAACGCGGCCGACACTTATCGCGCGCTCTACGAGGTCAAGGAGGTCCAGCGCGTGCTCCGCGACTTCTGGCAATCTCACGACGCGTTGGTCGTGCCCACGGTCGGAACCGTGCTCAGGATTGACGACGTCGCGCGCGATCCGCTGACGGCAAATTTCAACAATGGCTACTACACGAACTACGCCAATCCGCTGGGGCTCACCGCAATCGCGGTGCCGAATGCGATGACCGGGGCAGGCGTGCCCCATGGCGTCACCTTTCTGGCGCCGGCGGGGCGGGAGCGCCTGCTCACCGACCTCGCCTGTGCATTCATGGAAGCGGAAGCCCAGGCTTGAACACTTTCCCTCGCGTTGCAATCTGACCGGAGACCTCCTAGCCTTCGAGCCGGCACTCGAAGGGAGACCGATGGTGGGGCGCAGTCATGCGCAGGAGGTGGCCGATCCGGGTGAGGCTCCAAGTGAGCCTTGCGCCGAGATGCAAAGGGCCGGGACCGGACGTTATGTGCTGAAGGCGCTCGACAAGGCCGATCTCGACCTGGTGATGCGGACCGGCAGGCTCGCGGCCTACCAGAACCGCGAATATCTGCTGCGGGAAGGGGAGCCTGCGAACGGCATCCACATCATCCTGAACGGGATCGTGGAAAGTACCCATGCCGGTACGCAGGGGCGCGAGCTGATGCTGGCGACCTGGGAGGCCGGCGACTTCGTCGGTGCGCCCTACATTCTCGGTGATCACCGCCATAGCTGGTCGGCCCGCGCGCTTGGCCGGGTCGAGGCCCTGCATCTCGACCAGGACGCGATCCGAACGTTGATCGCGCAATCTCCGTCGTTTGCGGTGGCACTGATCGAGTGCCTCGGCTTCAAGGGCGAGACTTATTCGATGCTGGCGCAGACGCTGGCGGGGCAGAAGGCGGCGGAGCGGCTGGTATTGCTGCTGGTGAAGCTCTGCGAAAACGCTGCTCAGGACGAGAGTGGCCCAATTTCGCTCGGTCGGATCACGCAGGCCAACTTGGCGCGCATGATTGGTGCGACACGACAGTCGATCAGCCTGATCCTCAGCCGCCTGCAGGACGACGGTATCATCTCGACCGGTCCGACCAAAATGGTCGTCAATGATCTTGCGGCGTTGAGGAAGCAGGTGACCGAGTAGCGAGCGCGCAGCAGAAAGTCATTTCGAAGCGAGCTTCGTTGGCGGCGCCAGCCCCATGCAGCGCTGCACCTCGGCCGGCACGTTGTAAGTCCGCATGATATGGCGGCTGTCGCGCAGGCCGGTGGCCTCGCGCTGGACCACGAACATCCAGAGCGCCTGACCGGCCTCCATTACCAGCTTGCGCCTCGCCGGCTGCATCGCGGCCGGCGTCTCCGAGGACGACTCCGAGGACTCATGGGCGGCGTCGAATTCGCGCAAGTGCGCCAGCGCCTGTTCGAGTGTGCGGCCCATCCGTCCAAGCGCTGAGGCCTGTTCCTGGACGATCTCATAATGGAGGATATCGACCGGCGGGCGAAGATCACGGGACATGGCGCTCACTATAATGCGGCGCCAACTGCAGGCGCAACGCGTCGCCGGCTTCCGCTCACTTCGCCTTGTACGCGGCCAGGAACATCCGCGTCGCGCTGTCGATCACTTCCGCCATGCGCTCTTCCGAGGGCGGCGGCGCGGCCTGGAAGACGAAGGGCAGGAAGAGCGAGGCCTTGCACAGTTCCATGAACTGCGAGGCCGCAAGGTCGCAATCGTCGATGGCGAGATCGCCGGAGGCGACATGGGCCTTCAGATATTCGGACAGCCGGTTGATGGTCTTGTCCAGCACGCGCAGATAATAGCGGCGGCCGACGTCGGGCATGCGCTCGGCAATCGCCATCACCGTGCGGATCGCCGATCCGCCGCCGGGCCGGCAGAGCAGGTGCAGATAGGCCTGGCCGAAATCCTTCAGCGTGGTCTCGGCGTCGCGCGCAGGGTCGAAATTGAACACGACCTGGCCGTGAAACAGCGCTTCCTCCTCGAGGATGGCCTCGAACAGCGCGCTCTTGTCGGCGAAGTAGACATAGAGCGTCCCCTTGGAGACGCCGGCCGCGCGCGCGATCTCGCCCATGCTGGCGCCGTCAAAACCCAGATCCATGAACACCTTACGGGCGCCGGCCAGGATCTGGCGGCGCTTCGAGCTGTCCTCCTCTTGGAGGATTTGCAGATGTTCGCGGCCGGCTACAACCATTGGTTCAGCGTCTCGGAAGGTTTTCGGATCAGGGGTCGAAGCATGAAACCCAAATAAAGGATTCGGGCCAATAGGGTTCGCCCGGGAATATTATGTATATTGACCGAACCGTTCGGTCAATGATATTTGGGATGGACGAACGGGATTGCGGCCGCGCGACGGCTGCCCCGGTTCGCGTTTTTATTGGGGAGGCCTTTATGGCCACATCGAGAGACCAGGCTGCGCGCGTCCTTCGCCAGGAAGCGGTGGAGACGAATGCGACGAACGGCGAAGCTGCGCCCGGGGCATCGGTAGCCCTCGCCGAGCAGCTGCGGTCTCATGTGGTGGAAGAAAGCAAGCGCCGCACCAGCGAGGCGCCGGAGAAGCCTGTGGCCGATCAGCCGGCTCCGACCGCACCCACCACTGCCGCGCCGAAACCCGGCAAGCGCAAATTCGTCATGATGGGTGTGGGCCTCGTGCTGGCGCTCGCGGCAGCAGGCTACGCCGGCTACTACACGCTGGTCGGCCGCTTCTATGTCTCGACCGACGACGCCTATGTCCGCGCCAACAACACCATGCTGGGCGCGCGCGTGGCCGGTCATATCTCCTCGATCCTCGCCAAGGACAACACGCTGGTGCATGCCGGCGACATCGTCATGCGTATCGATGACGGCGACTACAAGATCGCGGTCGATGCAGCCGCAACCCGGATCGCGACCCAGCAGGCCACGATCGACCGCATCGGCCGCCAGATCGCGGCGCTCGACAGCCAGGTCGCGCAGGCCAAGGCGCAACTCGTCTCCGCCGAGGCGGGGCTCAAGCGCGCCGATCTCGACTATGAGCGCCAGCAGGCGCTGAGCAGCAAGGGCTTTGCCTCGCGCGCCACCTTCGAAACTTCGGAAGCCGGCCGCGACCAGGGCGCCGCCGCGGTCAAGGCCGCGCAGGCTGCCTATGACGTTGCGGTGAGCAATGTCGATGTCGCCGAGGCCCAGCAGGCCGAAGCCCAGGCGCAGCTCGCCGAGCTCAAGACTACGCTCGCCAAGGCCGAGCGCGACCTCGCCTTCGCATCGGTGCGGGCGCCGGTCGACGGCACCTTCTCCAACCGTCTCGTCAACGCCGGCGACTTCATTGCCGTCGGCCAGCGCCTCGGCAATGTCGTGCCGCTCGACGAGGTCTATATCGACGCCAATTTCAAGGAGACCCAGCTCAAGCGCATCCGTCCCGGCCAGCCGGTGACGATCAAGGTCGACGCCTACGGCATGCGCAAGTTCTCCGGCGTTGTCGACAGCATCGCAGCGGGCGCTGGCTCGGTGTTCACGCTGCTGCCGCCTGACAACGCCACCGGCAACTTCACCAAGATCGTGCAGCGCGTCCCGGTCCGCATCCGTGTGCCGAAGTCGGTCGCCAGGCAGAACCTGCTCCGCGCCGGCATGTCGGTCTACGCCACCGTCGACACCAACAAGGGCGCGGCCGACGCCGACAGCGAGACCGATCTCGACGATCCGACCATGATCCATCCGCAATAGGCGCGCGATCGGCGCTGCGAGGGTCAGACCATGGCGAACGCCACGACTGCTTCACCTGCCATGATGGCAGATCCCGCTTCGGAGCGCATTGCGCCGAAGCGGCTGTTCGCCTTCATCATCATGGTGTTCGGGATGTTCATGTCGATCCTGGACATCCAGATCGTCTCAGCGTCCTTGAGCGAAATCCAGGCCGGCCTGTCGGCGAGCTCCAGCGAGGTCTCCTGGGTCCAGACTGCCTATCTGATCGCGGAAGTGATCGCGATCCCGCTGTCGGGATTCCTGTCGCGCGCGTTCGGCACGCGGCTTTTGTTCGCGATCTCGGCGGCCGGCTTCACGATTTCGAGCCTGCTCTGCGGCTTCGCCACGACCATCGAGGAGATGATCCTCTGGCGCGCGCTGCAGGGCTTTCTCGGCGCCGGCATGATCCCGACGGTTTTCGCCTCCGCCTACACTGTGTTTCCGCGTTCGAAATTCCACATTGTCGGTCCCATCATCGGGCTTGTCGCGACCCTTGCTCCCACGATTGGTCCGACGGTCGGCGGCTACATCACCGATTTGATGTCGTGGAATTGGCTGTTCTTCATCAACGTCGTGCCCGGCATCGGCATCACCCTCGGTGTGTGGGCGCTGGTCGATTTCGACGAGCCGCATTTCGAGTTGCTCGACCGCTTCGACTGGTGGGGCCTGCTGTTCATGGCCGGCTTCCTCGGCACGCTGGAATACGTGCTGGAGGAGGGGCCGCAATATGAATGGCTGCAGGACACCTCGGTGGCGATCTGCGCCTGGATCTGCGTCGTCTCGGCGATCGCCTTCTTCGTGCGCGTCTTCACGGCGGCCGAGCCCATCGTCAATCTGCGCACCTTCAGCAACCGCAATTTCGCCGTCGGCTCCACGCTGCAATTCTGCATCGGCATCGGCCTTTACGGCCTGACCTACATCTATCCGCGCTATCTCGCCGAGGTGCGCGGCTACAGCGCGCTGATGATCGGCGAAACCATGTTCGTCTCTGGTATCACCATGTTCCTGGTGGCGCCGCTGGTCGGCCGGCTGATGGCGAGCCTGGACATGCGCTACATGGTCGCGTTCGGCCTGATCGTGTTCGCGATGGGCTCCTACCAGATGACCTGGATCACGCGCGACTACGATTTCTACGAGCTGCTCATTCCGCAGATCCTGCGCGGCGTCGGCATGATGTTCGCGATGGTGCCGACCAACAACATCGCGCTCGGCACGCTGCCGCCTGATCGGGTGAAGAACGCCTCCGGCCTGTTCAACCTGATGCGCAATCTCGGTGGTGCCGTCGGGCTCGCCGTCATCAACACCGTGCTCAACGATCGTACCGACCTGCACATCACGCGCCTTCAGGAGCGCATCACCTGGGGCAATGCGACCGCGACCGAAACCCTGACCATGCTCCAGCAAAAATTCCAGGGCCTCGGCGACTCCGCGCTGATGGCGATGAAGCAGCTCACCCAGATCGTGCACCGTCAGGCTGTGGTGATGAGCTTTGGCGACGCGTTCTTCATTCTGACGCTGTTCTACCTCAGCCTCAGCGTGCTGGTCACGTTGCTGAAAAGGCCGGCCTCGCCATTTGGCGCAGGCGGCGGTGACGCACACTGACGCGAGCCATATATTTGGTGTCGTCGCCCGGCTCGACCGGGCACCCCAGTATCCCGGAGGCGTGCATTGGAGAGCTCGCTCTCACCATGTCCGCCGCGACGCACGGGATGCCCCGCCCCCCGCGCGCAATTGCGCACTAGGCGGGGCATGACAGCGACAATTGAGGCGGCAGCCCCTCGCACCAAAATGCAACACTCGTGCGTGATCTCGCGCAGGCCCCGTTGCAAACTGCAAATCACACATCTATAAAGCGCACCTCATTTCAATCGAACCGGGGAGAGATTTGCATGATTTCGTCGCATTCGCAGATCGTACGCCCGCGCTCGATGTTCTGGCTCGGTACCTGCTTGGCCGCCTAGAGGCCGCTTCCGCCAGCTTCGATCGGATTTTTTACCCCGATCGCTCCGCTTCCCAACTGTAAGCCAATTCAAGTGACGCTGCTTCGGCCCTCGCGGCCGGCTTGTGTCCATCGATGGAGCCGGCCCGCGCCAACAGCGGCCGGATAATGTCATGACCGCCTTGTCGAAAAAGCCCGCGGCTATCCGCGTGGTTCTGCGCTTTGTGTTCCGGCACTGGCTGAAGCAGCCGGGGCGGGCGCTTGCCATCGCCGTCGGCCTGTTAGGTGCGACCGTCGCCGATCTGTTTATGCCGGTGTTCTCAGGACATCTGGTCGATGCGCTGACGCGCGGGCCGTCCGATCCCGATGCGCGCCACGCCGCCCTTGTGGCGCTGGGTGGCATCGTGGTGCTGGGCGCTGCGTCGATGGTGCTGCGCCTGAGCGGACTCCAGGTGATCGTGCCGTTCACGCTGAAGCTGATGTCTGACGTCGCGCAGGATGCCTTCCTGCGCGTGCAGCGCTTCTCGACCGACTGGCACGCCAATTCCTTCGCCGGCTCGACCGTGCGCAAGATCACGCGCGGCATGTGGGCGCTCGACCTGCTGAACGACACCATCCTGCTGGCGCTGCTGCCGTCGCTAGCGGTGCTGATCGGATCGATGATCCTGCTCGGCGTGCACTGGGCCTCGCTTGGTGCGGTGATCGCGCTCGGCGCGGCTGCCTATGTCACGATGACGGTGCTGTTCTCGATGCGCTACATCGCGCCGACCGCGCGTGTCTCCAATGCCTGGGACACCAAGGTCGGCGGCACGCTGGCGGACGCGCTCACCTGCAACGCGGTGGTGAAATCGTTCGGCGCGGAAATGCGCGAGGATGCGCGGCTCGCCCGCGTCATCAAGCGCTGGCGCGTGCGGGTGCGACGGACCTGGTTCCGTTACAACTACACGGCCATGTCGCAGCTCTCGCTGCTGCTGTGCCTGCGTGCGTCCGTGATCGGCGGTTCGGTGCTGCTGTGGATGTCGGGTCGCGCCTCGCCCGGCGACGTCACCTACGTGCTGACGAGCTACTACGTGATCCACGCTTACCTGCGGGATGTCGGCATGCACATCAACAACCTCCAGCGTTCGGTCAACGACATGGAGGAACTGGTGGCGATCCATGACGAGCCGATCGGCATCGCGGATGCCGAAGGCGCGCTGCCGATCGCGATCGAAGGCGGCGAGATCGTGTTCGACGACGTCACGTTCCATTACGGCGGACATCGCGCGCCGCTCTACGACGGATTGTCCTTGACGATCCGCGCCGGCGAGCGTGTCGGTCTCGTCGGCCGCTCCGGCTCCGGCAAGACGACGTTCGTCAAGCTGGTGCAGCGGCTCTACGACGTCACCGGCGGCCAGGTGCTGATCGACGGGCAGGATATCGCGCTCGCAACGCAGCAATCGCTGCGCTGCCAGATCGCGATCGTGCAACAGGAGCCGATCCTGTTTCACCGCACACTCGCCGAGAACATCGCCTACGGCCGGCCCGGCGCCAGCCTGGAGGCGATCGAGCAGGCGGCGCGGCTCGCCAATGCGCACGATTTCATCCTGCGCTTGCCGAAGGGCTACGGCACGCTGGTCGGCGAACGCGGCGTCAAACTGTCGGGCGGCGAGCGGCAGCGCGTTGCGCTGGCGCGCGCCTTCCTGGCGGATGCGCCGGTGCTGATCCTGGACGAGGCGACCTCGAGCCTCGATTCGGAATCGGAGGCGCTGATCCAGCAGGCGATGGAGCGGCTGATGAAAGGCCGCACCTCGATCGTGATCGCGCACCGGCTGTCGACGGTGAAGAGCCTCGATCGCATTCTCGTGTTCGACCGCGGCGAGATCGTCGAGCAAGGCACGCATGCCATGCTCGCGAGCAAGCCCGGCGGGATCTATCGCAGCCTGTTCGAGCGCCAAGTGGTGGAGCTCGGGCATATCGCAGCAGCGGAATGACGCGCGGCGGCAGGGCGAAAGCCTTGCCGTCACGTCGTCGAGGATGGAATGACATGAAGGACCTGACGCGCGGCTCCATCGTGAGCCACATTCTGAGCATGGCGCCACCGATCGTGGTCGGCATGATCACGATCATGATCTGCCAACTCGTCGACCTGTACTTCGTGTCCGGGCTCGGCGACGCCGCTGTTGCCGGTGTCGCCGCGGCCGGCAACGCCGGCTTCCTCGTCAACGGGCTGATGCAGATGCTCGGTGTCGGCGCGGTCGCGTTGATCGCGCATGCCGTGGGCCGCAAGGACCGCGACGACGCCAATATCATCTTCAACCAGTCGGTCGTGCTGTCGGTGCTGTTCGGGCTGCTGACGCTGCTCGGCGGCCTGGCGCTGGCGCGCCCCTATATGCGCGCGATCTCGGTCGACGCGGCCACGATCGAGGCTGGCGCCACCTATTTTCACTGGTTCATGCCGGCCTTGGCCCTGCAATTCGTGACGCAAGTGATGGGGGCCGCGCTGCGGGCCACCGGCATCGTGCGGCCGAGCATGCTGGTGCAGGTGCTCGCCGTGCTCCTCAACATCGCGCTGGCGCCGGTCCTGATCACGGGCTGGGGCACCGGACACGCGTTCGGTGTCGCCGGAGCGGGCCTTGCGAGCTCAATCGCCGTCTTCATCGGCGTGCTGATGCTGTTCGCTTATTATCACAGGCTGGAGCGCTACGTCGCCTTCCATCCGGAGCAATGGCGTCCGCGGCTGCGGGAGTGGAAACGGATCCTCAATGTCGGTCTGCCCGCGGGCGGCGAGTTCGCGATGATCTTTATCTTCATGGCCGCGATCTATTACGTGCTGCGCGATCTCGGTCCGGCGGCCCAGGCCGGATTTGGCATCGGCACGCGCGTCATCGGCTTGATCCAGATGCCGGCGCTTGCCGTCGCCCTCGCGGCGGGGCCGATTGCGGGCCAGAATTTCGGTGCGGGCAACAGCGAGCGAGTGCGGGAGACCTTCGTCAGGGCGGCGTTGATTGCGACGGTCTTGATGATCGCGCTCACTGTCTTCGTGCAGCTCGCACCCGGATTGTTGCTCACCGGCTTCTCGAATGATCCGGAGACGATGAGGGTCGCGTTGCTGTTTCTGAAAATGATCTCGCTGAACATGGTGGCGCAGGGATTCATCTTTGTCTGCTCCAGCATGTTCCAGGGCCTCGGCAACACCAAGCCGGTGCTGTGGAGCTCGGCGACACGCGTCCTCACTTATTCTCTGCCGGCGATCTGGCTTTCGACGCGGCCGGGCTTTCGGATCGAGTACGTCTGGTACATATCGAACGCGGCGACGACGCTCCAGGCCGTCCAGAGCCTGTGGTTGTTGCGCCGCGAGTTCAGGAAGCGGCTGGTGACTCCGACGGAGAATGCTGAAGAGCCGGTGAGTTCGGAGCCCAGCGCGCCTCTGGCCCGCGAGCCTGCGTAGCGACGGCTTGTTCCATCCCCGCGGCTCCGGCTAATTTGCCGGGCTGCGAGGGTGGGATTGTCGAAGGGACGAATGGGCGGAGTGGCGAACGAGGGGCGGCCGGCGACCTGGCTCTCGGCGATCTGGGCGGCGCGCTACCGCACGCCGGCTCGTTTTGTCGCGCTGATCGCGCTGCTGCTGCCGTGGACGACGAGCGGGACGACGTTCGCGCTGATACCCTGGCTGATTGCCTTCGCGTTCCTCGATCTGCGCGACTTCCCGCGCTCGCTGCTGCGTCCGGTCTGCCTGCTGCCGATCGCGCTGGTGGTCCTCGCGCTTGTCGGCATGCTCTGGTCGGAGGCCCCGTGGCCGGAAAAAGTTCATGCGATCGGACCGGTGTTGAAGCTCCTGGTGATCCCGCTTCTGATCTACCAGTTCGAGCGTTGGCCCTACGGCGTCTGGGTGTTCGTGGCTTTTCTCACATCCTGCGCGCTGGTCATGCTGGTCTCCTTCGCCGTCGCTGTTGACCCCGATCTGTCGCTGAAGCTCTATCTGTCGCGCGGGCCGTATAAGATCGAGAGCGGTGTCGCGGTGCGCAACTATATCGACCAGAGCCAGGAGTTCGGGCTCTGCGCGATTGCGTCGATCTATCCGATCGTGGCGTTGTTTCGCGAGGGACGCGTCCGTATCGCGATGCTGCTTACCGCGATCGCGATCGGCTTTCTCGCCAATATGACGTTTGTCGTGGTCTCGCGCACGGCACTGGTGACGCTGCCGATCCTGCTCGTGGTCTTTGCTCTCCTGCATCTGCGTTGGCGCGCCGCCTTGCTGGCCGCGGGTGCGATGGCGTGGTTGGCTGTGTCACTCTGGACGGTCTCGCCGCATCTGCGCGCAACCGTCGCGAAGTTCCAGGGCGACTACGAGATGAGCGTGGAGGACAAGCAGGTCAGCGGCATGGGTTCACGTCTGGAGTACTGGCGGAAATCCCTGGGCTTCGTCGCTGATGCGCCGCTGGTTGGCCACGGCACCGGCTCGATCCGCGCTCTGTTCGCAGGCGCGGCTGCGGATGCGGAGGCCGATCCGCTGCGCGGCGAGATCGTCAGCAATCCGCACAATCAGACGCTGAGCGTTGCGGTGCAATGGGGCGTGGTGGGCGTGCTGGTTCTCTACGCGCTATGGTTTGCGCATTTGCTGATGTTCCGCGGCGAGGGGCTCGCCTGCTGGATCGGCCTATTGGTCGTGGTGCAGAACATGCTGTCCTCGATGCTCAACACCCATCTGTTCGACTTCACGCCGGGCTGGATCTACGTGCTCGGTGTCGCGGGCGGCATGGCGCTCGCGAAGAAGAGCTAGAACGCACTGACGCTGTTCCAAACCAGGGTCGCGCCCGAGAGGAATAGCAGGCCGAGCACGACGTCGCCAAAATGCTTGTCGCTGAGGGCGTGATAGACGCGCGCCCCCAGCCATGCGCCGATCAACGTGCCCGGGAATGCGACCATCGCGAGCCACACCACCTTGAATGCGACGAGGCCCGAGGCGGTTTGCAGCACCAGCGCGGTCGCAAGCACCGTGAAATTGAACAGCTGGAAGATGCCCCGCCGTTCGTGCTTGTTCCAGCCGCGGATATTGGCCCACAGGATCGGGAGCGGTCCGGACAGGCCGGCGAGCCCGCCCAAAATGCCGCCGGCAAAGCCGATCACGCCGTCGGCGATGCGGCCGCCGAAGGTGACGGCGAACTGCTTTTTGTTGAAGTAGAGCGCGCTCGAGAAGATCAGCAACAGGACGCCGACGCTCAGTTTGAACACTTTTGGATCGGCCGAAGCGACCAGCGTGGTTCCGATCGGCACGCCGAGCAACCCACCGATCAGGAACGGCCACACCAGCGAGAGGTCAAAGCTTTTCCACATCGATGGCAGCGTCGAGGTTTGTGCGATCACCGAGCAGATCAGCACCAGGGGCACCGCGAGCGAGGGCGGCAGCACGTAAAGCCAGATGCCGAGCGCCATCAGCGCGGTGCCGAACCCGGCCAGCCCCGAGACGAACCCGCCGGCCAGCGCGCCGAACAGCAGCAGCGCAATCGTGAACGTTTCCACGCCTAAGTTCCTGTTGTCGCGATCTCGTGATCACCGCACCGTGCATAGCACAGCCGCGGACGTCGAGGTCAATGCATGCTTGCACGCAAATGCGACCTGCAATCGTCGGGCATTTTCGAACGATACGCCCAGGAAAATGGAGAACAACCATAGGTGCGCCGCGCCGGTGATGCCACCGAAGTGACTAATCGTGAACCCGCTCCTTGTTGGAACGGCGGGACCTCATTCGTATCTGAGCCGGGGCGGCCGTCGATTGGAGAGACAGCAATGCGTATGATTCTGGCTTCGAGCCTTTTGATCGCCCTCATGGGCTCTGCGAACGCGGCTACGGTGCACCATGCGCACCGACAGCATGTCATTGTTCGTCCCGATCAGGGAGGAGGCGCCTCAGACCCCGCTTCGGCCTTTGGCTACGCACCATCCGGGCCGGCGATCTATCCCCGCTCGGCACCGTACGGTGAATATGAAATGTATCCGCGGGATTCCCAGGGCTACGCGCCTGGCGAACGCGAGCAATTTCTCGACAGCGTGAGACGAGGCGGCTGACGCGCCTTAGACGATCTGCCTGGTATCCGCGGGCCTCTGCAGCGTGCCGATCAGAATCCGGAGTGCTTGCGTCAGCTCCGCGCGATTGCGCGCGGCGCCGAGCGACAGCCGTGCAGCATTCGGCGGACTGCCATCGACCACGAAAGAGTCGCTGGCCACCACGGCGAGCCCATCGCGCAACAGCTGCGCGGCGACATCGCGGCGGCCCGATCCCTCCGGAAGCCGCAACCACAGATGATGCGCGGCGGGGTTGGCCTGGAACTGAAACCCCTTCAGTGCGCGCTGCGCCAATTGCTGGCGGCCGACGGCCTCGTTGAGGATGGCCGCGATGATGCGGTCGGCGACACCGTTCTCGAGCCAATGCGTCACCAGCGCGACCATCAGCGGCGCCGGCATCTGCACTGTCGCTTGCAGATGGCCGCGCATCTGAAGCTGCGCGTCGACGTCGGGCGCCAGGAGATAGGCAACGCGCAACGCCGGCGCGATGCATTTTGACAGTGTCGTCGCGAGATATGTCCGCTCCGGGATGAGGTTCGCAATCGGCGAGGCCGATCGGTCGAGCAGCCCGTAGGCATCGTCCTCGATCAGGGCAGTATCGGCATCGCGGACGATCTTGGCGATTGCACTGCGTCGCTCGGCGGAGAGTGTCGCCGTGGTCGGATTGTGCAGGGTCGGAATGAGATAGACTGCCTTCGGGCCGTGCGTGCGACAGGCCTTCGCCAGCGCATCCGGCAAAATGCCCCCGTCATCCATGGCGACACTGACGAGCTTGACGCCGAGCTGCGCAGCCGCCGCTTTAATGCCGGGAAAGGTGAGGGCCTCCGTCAGCACGACGTCGCCTGGCCGCGCGAGGTGGGCGAGGAGGTTGAACAGGATCGTCTGTGCGCCCGGAAAGATCACGAGCTTGTCGGCCTGCGCATGGGGAACGCGCGCACGCATCCAGCGCGCGGCGACCTCGCGCTCATGCGCGCTGCCGCCCGGCGGCTGGTAGTTCAGGAATGCGGTCAGGCCCGATTGCGCGCGAAGGGCCTCAAAGCCGGCGATGATGCGCTCGTCGAGCTGCGCTTCGAGCGGATGCGGCGGCACGTTCATGGAGAGGTCGATCGTGACCGGATGTGGCAGGTCGACCGTACGGCGTGCACTGGTCTCCGACACGAACGAGCCCTGGCCCACGCGGGCCTCCATGATGCCGCGGCGTCGTGCCTCGGTGTAGGCGCGCGTCACCGTGGTGAGGTCGATGCCCAGCGCTTTTGCCAGCGCACGCTGCGTCGGCAATTGCTGTCCCCGCACCAGCCGGCCCGTCGCGATGTCGGCCTCCATTGCGTCGACGATGCGCTGGTAGCGCGGCCCTGAGAGCTCCGAAATTGTAGGGGTCCAATCCATGCAATTTAGGCCCATATCCTTTGAATGTATGGATGCAGGATATTATTGTATGGATCATCAAAACGGAAGAGGTGTCGTCATGACGACCGGTTCAGTCTCTCTGGCAAAGGCGATGTGGCGTGGCTTTCGCGGCAAGTGCCCGAATTGCGGCGAAGGGCACGTGTTCGGCCGTTTCCTCAAGGTGGCCAGCGCTTGCGATCATTGCGGCGAGGAGCTGTTCCATCAGCGCGCCGACGACTTCCCGGCCTATCTCGTCATGGTCGTGGTCGGCCATCTCGTGGTGCCGGCGATCCTTGCGGTCGAGACCGCCTATGCGCCGCCGGTCTGGCTGCAACTCGCAGTGTGGCTGCCGGTGACGCTGTTTGCTTCGCTTGCTCTGCTGCAACCGACCAAAGGCGCGATCGTCGGCCTGCAATGGCAGATCGGCATGCACGGGTTTGAGGCGAGCAAGCTGCGGCGGGAAGCCGGCCAGCTTGCGCCCGTGCTGGTGAAGGCACAGCGCGCGGCCTGAGGCAGCTCGCGGCGTTTACATCGCGCGGCCCATTGCTACACTCCATCGCATCAAAACAAGAACGATGGAAACGCCAATGGCCGCACGCGCAAAAACCTTCCTGCTTTGTCATGGCGCGTGGTCCGGCGGCTGGTCCTGGCGCAAGATGCATCCGCTGATGGCGCAGGCCGGCCACCGCCTGGTCGCGCCCACCTACACCGGGCTCGGTGAACGATCGCATCTCGCCAGTCCCGCGGTCGATCTCGACACGCACATCCAGGACATCCTGGGCGTCATCAAGTTCGAGGATCTCGACGACATCGTGCTGCTCGGCCACAGCTATGGCGGCATGGTCGCGACGGGCGTTGCCGATCGCGCGCGTGAGCGCGTGACGCAATTGATCTATCTTGACGCCTTCGTGCCGCGCGATGGCCAGTCGCTGTTCGATCTCAACGAAGGTGGACGCGAGCCGATGCGCAAGGCTGCCGCCGCCGGCGATGGCTATCGCATCCCGCCGAACCCGCCGCCCCCTGATACGCCACAGGCCGATCTCGATTGGCTCAACGCCCGCCGAATCAACATGCCGATCAAATGCTTCGAGACGAAGCTGAAGCTTCAGCACGGCGAGCCGGCAATGCCGCGCAGCTACATCTATTGCGCCCGCATCCCGCCCGGTGATGTGTTCGGGCAATTCGCAAGGCGGGCGAGGAGCGAGCAGGGCTGGCGCTATTTCGAGCTCGACGCCAGCCACGCGCCGAACGTTACGGCACCGGGGGCATTGATGAAGGTGTTGCACGAGATCGTGGCGTAGAGCGGCGCCCAAAATTGGTGAGGGGTCCGATGCGTTGGCATCGAACCCCTCGTTGCAAGATATCAGCCGGCCTGTAAGCCGGGTTCTGTAGGGCACCGCCTGCTTGCGCAAACGATACGTGACGACCATTCCTCTGGGACCATGTTTGCACATGACCTCGAGCAACCTACCCGGACGGCGGGCCTGACATCGCCCCGCGGCGTTATCGCTTTCGCGAACAGCCCGCTATGCCGTCCCTATTCGGTTTTGCTCCCGGTGGGGTTTACCATGCCGGCTCCGTTGCCGGACCCGCGGTGCGCTCTTACCGCACCTTTTCACCCTTACCCCGCGAAGCCCGAAGGCGAAGCGGGGCGGTTCGTTCTCTGTGGCACTTTCCCTGGGGTCGCCCCCGCCGGACGTTATCCGGCACCGTATGTCAAGGGAGCCCGGACTTTCCTCCCCGGCGGCCTTTCGGCGCTTGCCGGAGCGGCCGTCCGGCCGACTGACTGACAAGGCAATGGGCATTTGTGACGGTTTCGTCAAGCCAAGATCGTGGCGCACGCGGCGGCGGAAATAATTTATCCTGAAGATGTCGTTGGGCGCGGACCCCGTTCGACTGGATGTCGGCGATCCAGCCGAAGCACAGGAGTAAAGCGATGCAATATCTGCTGCTGATCTACCGGAACGAAAACTACATGACCGACATGAGCGCCACCGACCGCCAGAAGCTGATGGGAGAATACGGCGCCTACACCCAGTCGATCATCCAGAGCGGCCATTTCAAGGCCGGCGATGGGCTGCAGCCGACGACGACCGCGACCACGGTGCGCGTTCGCGACGGCAAGACCATGACCACCGACGGCCCGTTCGCGGAAACGCGCGAGCAGCTCGGCGGCTACTATCTGGTCGAAGCCAAGGATATCGACGATGCCGTTGCGCTCGCCGCGCGAATTCCCGAGGCGAAGCGGGGCTCGATCGAGGTCCGGCCGGTCATGATCTACAATTGATCGCACCGAGCGACATCGACAAGATCTTCCGCGACGAGGCGGGGCGGGCGCTGGCCACCCTGATCCGCCTCGTCGGCGATTTCGATTTGGCCGAGGACGCGCTGCAGGATGCGTTCGCGGTCGCGCTGGAGCGCTGGTCGGCGTGCGAGATCCCTGACAATCCGCGCGCCTGGCTGGTCAATGTCGGCCGCAACAAGGCGATCGACCGCATCAGGCGCCAGGCCGCCTTTCGCGGCAAGCAGCAGGCGCTCCTGCATGAGCTCGAGCTCAACGCGAATACGCCGGCTGAGCCGCCCGCGGTGCTCGACGACGACATGCTGCGGCTGATCTTCACCTGCTGCCATCCGGCGTTCGCGGTCGAGGTCCAGGTCGCGCTGACGCTGCGCACCGTCTGCGGCCTCTCCGCCGCGCAGGTCGCGCGCGCGTTCCTCATTGGTGAGGATGCGATGGCGCAGCGCCTCGTCCGCGCCAAGCAGAAGATCAGGCTCGCCGGCATTCCCTATGAGGTGCCGGAGCGCGACGCGCTGGCGCCTCGGCTCGACGGCGTGCTTGCCGTGATCTATCTGGTCTATACCGAAGGCTATGTCGCAACCTCGGGCACGGACCTGATGCGGCCCGATCTCGCGACTGAGGCGATCAGGCTGGCGCGCTTGCTTGACCGTCTGATGCCGGATCGCGCCGCGATCAAGGGCCTGCTGGCGCTGATGCTGTTGCACGATGCGCGCCGCGCCGGCCGCGAGACCGCGGCCGGCGACATCGTCCTGCTGGAAGAGCAGGACCGTTCGCTCTGGGATCGCGCGCAGATCGAGGAAGGCTTGCGCCTCGTCGATGACGCGCTGCGCGTGCCGGGCCGGCCGCAGCCCTATGCGGTGCAGGCCGCGATCGCCGCGTTGCATGCCCGCGCGCCGAGCTTCGAGGCGACAGACTGGCCGCAGATCGCCGGGCTCTATGAAGTGCTGTTGCGCATCAGCCCGTCACCGGTGATCGAGCTCAACCACGCCGCCGCCGTGTCGATGGTCGACGGCCCCGCCCGCGCGCTCGATCTCGTCGACGCGATCACCGCGCGTGGCGGCCTCGATGGTTACGAGATGTTGCCGGCGGTGCGCGCCGATCTGCTGCGACGGCTCGGCCGCAAGGATGACGCGCGCGAGGCTTATCGCGTGGCGAGCGAGGCGACCCAGCTCGAGCCGTTGCGACGGCTGTATGCGCGGCGGCTGCGGGAGCTCGACTAGATGCCGAGCGCACTCTGATAGGCGAACAGGGCGGGGGCGCCGCCCGTGTGCAGGAAGATGACGTCCTCGTCATTGCGCCAACGCCCCATCCGGATCATCGCGATCAGGCCGGCGAGCCCTTTGCCCGAATAGACGGGGTCGAGCACGAGCGCCTCCGTTTGTCCGGCGAGCCGGATCGCCTCGATCGTAGCCGCGTGCGGCACGCCATAGGCTGGGCCGGCGTGACCGGCGACCACTTCGACCAAGGCCTCGTCGAAATCTGCGTCGAGCAGATCCGCCGCTTGCCGCGCAAGCCCCACCACGTCAGTGCGCACCCGCGCCGGCTCGGCATCGATGTCGATCCCGATGACTTTCGTGTCCGGCATGGAGATGGCCGCGCCGACGATGAGACCAGCCTGCGTGCCGGCACTACCGGAGCAATGCACGATCGCGGATGGTTTGAAGCCAGACAGCGCCGCCTGCTGCGCGATTTCGGCGATCGTGGTGGCATAGGCAACCGCGCCCAGTACATTCGAGACGCCGTAGGGCACGAAATATGGCTTGCGTCCTTTCGTCCGGAGATCGTCGACGAGCGTGCGGATGGCGGCATTGCGGTCGCCGGTCCAGGGCACGTCGTGCAGATGCGCGCCGAACAGCCGATTGAGAAAGGCATTGCCCGAGGTCTCGTATTCCGGTGTCGGCGGCGCGAGCCGGCCGTGATAGACGGCGAGATGGCAGGGCAGACCGAGCTTTGCCGCAACTGCCGCGACCTGCCGCTGGCTATTCGATTGCACGACACCGCCTGAGACGATCGTGTCCGCGCCTTTCGAGACTGCATCGTGCAGGACGTAGTCGAGCTTGCGCAACTTGTTGCCGCCGAAGCCAAGCCCCGTCGCGTCGTCGCGTTTGACCCACAGCCGCGGCCCGCCGAGATGAGCCGTCAGTCGCTTCATTGGCTCGAGCGGCGTGGGAAGATTGGCGAGGCCCAGGCGCGGAAAGGCTGCGAGGCGGTCGATCAGCGGCTTGCGATCCCCAGGCATCGTTTGCCTCGTCCCGTGTGTCCGACGATCTGACCATAGCCCGACGTCGGGAATTGCAGGGACGATAGTGCGATCACATTCAGGCGAACTCTGGGACGCGCTACTTCGACGCGGCAGCAGTCCCATCCGCCGGCAGGCTCGCCAGCAGCGCCTGCAAGGTCGACAGCGTCGAGTGATCGGCAACACCGTCGAGGCGCGCGGGGCGGAAGTGGCGCTGGAAGGCGGTGACGACTTCCATGGTCGATGCGTCGTATTTGCCCGACAGCGGCACGCCATAGCCGTAGCGGGCGAGCGCCTGCTGCAGGCTCAGCACCTCGTCGCTGATGGTGCCGAGCATCAGGGTTTCGCCTCGCACGATCGGCGCCGGCGTCACCCAGTGGCCGACACCGGAATTGGCGAGGGAATGCCAGGGAAATTTTTCGCCGGGATCCTTCTTGCGCGCGGGCGCGACGTCGGAATGGCCGAGCACCCGCTGCGGCGTTACCTTGCGGCGGAGCATGATGCCCCGGCACAGCGCGATCACGGCGGCGATCTGGCGCAGCGGATATTCCGGATAGCCCCAGTCGTGGCCGCGATTGATGATCTCAATCCCGATCGAGCAGGAGTTGATGTCGTCTTCGCCGGCCCAGGACGAGACGCCGGCGTGCCAGGCGCGGCGCGATTCCGGCACGCATTGCACGATGCGGCCGTCCTCCAGCACGACATAATGGGCCGACACTTCGGTGCCGGCCGTGCACAGCCGCGCCAGCGCGCCCTCGACGTCGGGCATGCCGGTGTAGTGCAGCAAGATCATGTCCACCTGCCGTCCCTTGTTGCGGTCGCCGTGATTGGGCGAAGGGATGATGTCGGAGACGATCGACGAATCCGGCTCGAACGTCCGCATGCTCGCTGCGGCCTTTGGAACCGGGAGAACGCGCTGACGCTTCGAATCAGTTCCAGACGGTGTGGACGGACCGGACGACATAAACAGCTCAGAATCGGAGGACGAGTGGGCCAAGCCCTTCTCTTTACTATTTCTTTACTGTCCGGTCCGCGCAATCGCGCAGGTCAGTTAACGCGTGCATTTTGGGCCCAGTGTGTGGACGACGCATCACCACCCAAGCACCTTTTCGAGATGTAATGAGCCGATCAACGCTTTCTTAACGCTAAGCGCCGTTACTGAGAGGTGAAGAGCCGACCCGCGTCCGGAGGCGGCCAAAAGCGCTTTTGGCTCGAAATCCCATGGCAGCCCGACATATTCCGCTGGGAACACCGGGTCTGCCGCCCGGGACGACCGGACGCGGTGCGCTTGCTGAACTGGGGCTTTGTCGTGGAACCGCCGCGACGCGGAGTTATTCGAGGCGTGATGGGCTTGCTCGCCCCCGATTTCACCTGTCCGTCCGACGGGTGCGGCGCATGAGTGATGCGCCGCACATTCCCGTGCTTGGCCGTGAGGCGATCGAGCATCTCGCGCCGCGCCAGGGCGGCATCTACGTCGATGCCACCTTCGGGGTTGGCGGCTACAGCCGCGCCATACTCGATGTACCGGGAACCCGCGTCATCGCGATCGATCGTGATCGCACCGCGATCTCCGGCGGCGCCGAGCTGGTCGCGCGCGCTGGCGGCCGGCTGACGCTGGTCGAAGACCGTTTCTCGAACCTCGCCGAGGTCTGCGCCGCGCAAGGCATCGATGCGGTCGACGGCGTCGTGATGGATGTCGGGGTGTCCTCGATGCAGCTCGACCAGGCCGGCCGCGGCTTCTCGTTCCGTCTCGACGGTCCGCTCGACATGCGGATGGGGCAGACCGGGCCGACGGCCGCCGATGTTGTCGCGCGCGCCTCGGAGAGCGATCTCGCCGACATTATCTATCTCTTCGGCGAAGAACGGCATTCGCGCCGCGTCGCCCGCGCCATCGTTGCCGACCGGCAGGAGACGCCGTTCACCACCACGCGCGCGCTCGCCGATCTCGTCGGACGCGTGGTGCGCTCGAAGCCCGGCGATATTCATCCGGCAACACGAACGTTCCAGGCGCTGCGCATCTTCGTCAACGAAGAGCTCGAAGAGCTCCAGACCGCGCTTGCTTCCGCCGAGCATGTGCTCAAGCCTGGTGGCCGTCTCGTTGTGGTCTCGTTCCACTCGCTTGAAGACCGCATCGTCAAGAATTTCCTTAGCTTGCGTGCCAAGACCGGCGGCGGCTCGCGGCATCTGCCCGAGGTGGCGCAAACAGCGCCGAGCTTCCAGCTTCTGACGCGGCGGCCCGTGATCGCCGGCGAAGAAGAAGTTGCGCACAATCCGCGGGCGCGTTCCGCAAAGCTGCGCGCCGCCGAACGCACTTCGGCGCCGGTGCATGCCGACGACGAGCCATCGTCCTGGCCAAAACTCTCCGACGTGATGAGGGGCGGCTAGCAGATGCGCTTCATCCACCTTCTCGTCATCGGCGCGCTGATTTTCGCGGCGGCCTATGTCTACCGGATCAAGATGGATTCCACCGCGCGCACCGAGAAGGTGCTGCGGCTGCATGCGGAGATCCGCGAGCAGCGCGATGCGATCGCGCAGTTGCGCTCCGAATGGGCCAGGCTCGATGCGCCCTTGCGCCTGCAAGGCCTCGTCGAGCGGCATCTGCCGCTCAAGCCCGTCAACGGCACGCAATATGACTCACTGAAGAACCTGCCCGACCGTCCGCCGCGGATGTTCCGGCCGGGCGAGCCTGATCCGATCGGGTCCATGATCAACACCATCGAAGCCGCGAGCGATCCCGACAGCGTGACGGGCTCGGTGCCGCAGCCCGAGGACAAGCAATGAGCGCTGTTCCGGCCAAACCGACCGAACCGTGGCGCCAGCGTCTGATCCGCAGCCTGCTCTACGGGCGCAATGTCGATCGCGCCGCGAAGGCGCGCGCGCGTGTCGGGCTGGCGATGGTCGCCTTTGCCATGGTCTATGCCCTGATCGGCAGTCGGCTCGTGATGTTCGCGATCGGCGCCGACGCCCATAGTGCGCGCCGCGCCGCCTCGCAGGAAGTGGTCGCGACCGCGCGGCCCGACATCGTCGACCGCAACGGCGCGATCCTCGCGACCGATGTCAAGGCCGCCAGCATGTTCGGCGAGCCGCGCCGCATCATCGACAAGGATGAGGCAATCGAGCTGTTGACCGCGACCGTGCCCGACCTCGACGAGACCGAGGTGCGCGAGCGCCTGTCGTCGCGAAAAGGTTTCGTGTGGCTGAAGCGCGAGATTACGGCGAAGCAGCAGCAGGACATCCACAAGCTCGGCATTCCCGGCATCGGCTTCCTGCGCGAGAACAAGCGGGTCTATCCGACCGGCAACGAAGTCGCCCACCTCATCGGTCTCGTCAATATCGACAACCAGGGCATCGCCGGCATGGAGAAGTGGCTCGACAACCAGGGCCTCGCCGATCTCCACCGCGCCGGTTTTGCGACCGACCGCCTGCAAAAGCCGGTCGAGCTGTCGGTCGATCTGCGCGTCGAGCACGCGTTGCGCGACGAGCTGCTGAAGGCCAAGGAAAAGTTCCACACCAAGGCGGCCTCCGGTCTCGTCACCAATGTCAACACCGGCGAAATCATAGCCATGGTGTCGGTCCCGGATTTCGATCCGAACAATCCCAAGGAAGCCCACGATCCCGATCGCATCAATCGGCTGACCACCGGCGTCTACGAGATGGGCTCGACGTTCAAGGCCTTCACGCTCGCAATGGCGCTCGATACCGGCAAGTACGGCCTCGATTCGATGTGGGATGCGCGCGGGCCGCTGCACTACGGCAAGTTCGCGATCCATGACGACGAGCCGAAGGGGCGCTTCCTGAACATGAAGGAAGTGTTCACCTTCTCCTCCAACGTCGGCGCGGCGCGCATCGCACTGTCGCAGGGCGTAGAAGCCCACAAGGCCTTCCTGCGCAAGATGGGCCAGCTCGAGCGGCTGCGGACCGAATTGCCGGAAAGCGCCTCGCCGATCGTGCCGAAACGCTGGGGCGATCTGAACACCATCACTATCGCCTTCGGCCACGGCATGGCCGTGGCGCCCTTGCAGGCCGTGATGGGCGTCAGCGCGCTGGCCAATGGCGGCCTGTTGATTCCGCCGACCTTCCTCAAGCGCACCGAAGAGGAAGCGCGGGCGATCGCAAAGCGCGTGATCAAGCCCGAGACGTCTGACAAGATGCGGTTCCTGATGCGGCTGAACGCTGAAATCGGCACCGCCAAGAAGGCCAACGTTCCCGGTTACTATATCGGCGGCAAGACCGGTACCGCGGAAAAGGTGGTCAACGGCCGCTACGCCAAGAAGAAGGTGCTGACCGCGTTCACCGCGATCCTGCCGGCCGACAAGCCGAAGTACCAGCTGCTGATCATGCTCGACGAGCCGCAGCCGCTGAAGGAGACCTACGGCTTCATCACCTCGGGCTGGAACGCCGTTCCGACGGCCGGCAACGTCATCACCCGTATCGGGCCGCTGCTCGGCATCGAGCCCCGCTACGACCTGCCGCCCGCGGACCGCCTTATTCTTGCAGCATCCAGGACAACCCAGTAATCAATCGGGTAGGCCGCAGCCGCTGCTGAGTCGGGGATTTTCCCTCAGGATTCGGCTTTTCCGGCGCGGCAACTGGAAGACCATGAAGCTGCGCGACCTCATAGGTCAGGATATTCTGGGCAATGATGCCGCAATCGAGCCCGCCGTTGCGGCGCTCGATGTGACAGGCGTTGCGCTCGACAGCCGGGTGGTCAAGCCAGGCGATCTCTTCTTCGCACTTGCGGGCAGCAAGACCGACGGGGCGCGCTTCATCGACGCGGCCGTTGCGGCCGGTGCTGTGGCCGTGGTTGGGGATCACGCACCCGACGGATGCAAGGTGCCGTTCATCACGGTCGCCAATCCGCGCCGCGCGCTCGCGCTGGCGGCGGCCAGATTTTTCCCGGCACAGCCTGCGACGATCGCGGCGGTGACCGGCACCAGCGGCAAGACCTCGGTGGCCGCGTTCACGCGTCAGATCTGGGAGCGGCTCGGGCATGCTTCGGCCAGCATCGGCACCATCGGCCTCGTCTCGCCCAAGCGCACCGTCTATGGTTCGTTGACCACGCCGGATCCGATCGCGCTGCATCGGCAACTTGATGAGATCGCGCGCGAAGGCGTGACGCATCTTGCGTTCGAGGCGTCCTCGCATGGCCTCGACCAATATCGGCTCGACGGCGTGCGCGTCTGCGCCGGCGGCTTCACCAATCTCACGCGCGACCACATGGATTATCATCCGACTGTTGCGCACTACCTCGCGGCAAAGCTCAGGCTGTTTCGTGAGCTCATTCCATCAGGTGGCGCTGCGGTGATCTCAGCCGATCATGATTGCTCGGCGGAGGCGATCGATGCGGCGAAGACGCGCGGTCTGCGCGTGATGGCGGTAGGACGCTACGGCGATGGGGCCGGCGAGGGCATCCGTCTCGTCGAGGCCACGGTCGAAGGCTTTTCGCAGAAGCTAGCCCTCGAACATCGCGGCAAGCATCACGCGGTGCGGCTGCCGCTGGTCGGCGAATTCCAGATCGAGAACGCGCTGGTCTCGGCCGGCCTTGCGATCGGCACCGGCAGCGATGCTACCAACGTGTTTGCGAGCCTCGAACATCTCGAAGGTGCCAAGGGCCGGCTCGAACGCGTCGGCGAGCGCAATGGCGCCCCTGTTTTCGTCGACTATGCGCACAAGCCCGATGCACTGGCGAAGGCGTTGCAGGCGCTGCGGCCTTACGCCAAACGAAGACTGATCGTCGTGTTCGGCGCGGGCGGCGATCGCGACGCCGGCAAGCGCCCGATCATGGGGCAGGTTGCTGCGGAGAACGCCGATCTCGTCATCATCACCGACGACAATCCGCGTAGCGAGAAGCCGGAAGCCATTCGCGCCGCGATCCTCGCCGCCGCCAGGGGCGCGCGAGAGATCGGCGACCGCGCGGCCGCGATCCGCGCTGCGATCGAGGAGCTCGAAGATGGCGATGCGCTGCTCGTCGCCGGCAAGGGCCACGAGATCGGGCAGATCGTAGGCCACGAGGTCCTGCCGTTCAGTGATCACGAGGCGGTCGCCGCCGCATTAGCAACGAGGGTCGCATGAGCGGGCCATTATGGACGGTTGCCGAGGTGGCGCGTGCACTGGGCGTGTCTGGATCATTCCCTGATACCCCGATCGACTTCGTCACCCAGGACAGCCGCCTGGTGAAGCCCGGCGGCCTGTTCGTGGCGCTATCAGGCACGCCGAGCGGCGGCTTCATCTCGGCCTTCGCCAGTGCGCGCGAC
Source organism: Bradyrhizobium zhengyangense (assembly GCF_022012435.1). Lineage (GTDB taxonomy): Bacteria > Pseudomonadota > Alphaproteobacteria > Rhizobiales > Xanthobacteraceae > Bradyrhizobium > Bradyrhizobium zhengyangense. Next base: position 433,548 of record NZ_JAKLUA010000004.1, on the reverse strand, counting down.
GGCTGGGAGTTCGCGGACAAGGCGGAAGCGTCAGGCGCAGTCGCCATGATCGTGCCGCACGAGATCGCGGGCATCCGCATTCCCCAGATCATCGTCAAGGATACGCTGATCGACGGCCTCTGGGGCCTCGCGCGCGCCGCGCGCGCGCGTTTTAAAGGCCCGGTCATCGGCCTCACCGGCAGCGCCGGCAAGACCAGCACCAAGGAATTTCTCGCTGCCTATCCCAATGCCTATGCGAGCCCCTCGAGCTTCAACAATTTCTGGGGCGTGCCGCTGACGCTGTGCAATGCCCGGCCTGACGCCAGCCTTTGGGTCGTCGAGATGGGCATGAACCAGACGGGCGAGATCGCGCGGCTCAGCGAATTGACGCGGCCGACCGTCGCCCTGGTCGTCAACGTCCAGCCGGTGCATCTCGAAAAGCTCGGCTCGCTGGAGGCGATCCGACGCGAAAAAGTGTCGATCGCGCTCGGCCTGCCCGAGAACGGCGTGCTGGTGCTTCCCGCCGGGCTCAAGGCGTCGGAATGGAAGGGCAAGGTGGTGCGCTTCGGCGAGCATGCCGAGGTGCACGAGGTCAAGCACGCGCCGCATGGCGAGAGCTGGCAGGTCGTGGCCGCGATCGGCAGGAAGGAGATTGCCTTCAGCCTGACGCCGGGCGCGCCGCACCGCGTACAGAATGCGCTGGCCGCGCTCGCCTCTGTTCATGCCGCGCATCTCGATGTCGCGACGCTCGCGATCAAGCTCGATCGTGTCGGCATCATGACCGGCCGCGGCGTCGAGCAGGCGGTCGGCGGCGTCACCGTGATCGACGACAGCTTCAACGGCAATCCGGCGAGCGTGGCCGCCGCGCTGCAGAGCCTTCAGGCGCGTAACATGACCGGCGGTCGCCGCATTGCCGTGCTCGGCGACATGCTGGAGCTGGGCGACGATGCCCCGCACTACCACACCGCGCTGGCCTCGCATCTCGACGGCATTGACGGCATCTATTGCGTCGGGCCGCTGATGCGTCACCTCTTCGACACGCTTCCATCAGGCAAGGGGCTCGGCTGGCACGACGATCCCGCCACGCTGAAGGCCAGCGAGGTCGCTAACTTGCTGAAGGCAGGCGATGTCGTTGTTGTCAAGGGCAGCAAGAAGATGTTCTGGGTCAACAAGTTTGTGCCGGGCCTAGTGGCCGCCTTGCAGGCAAAGGCGTAAACTGCTTGGAAGGCGCAGTTCCCGAATCCCACCCTTTGCGGCGCGCCGCCGTCCGGTTTCTTTGAGGTCGCCGACCCCATGATGAAGACCAGAGAAGGTGCGTGAGAGATTGAGGCCTGCGCGAAGGCCGCGTGCGAAAGGCGCCATAGGACCGACTGAATGTTTTACTGGCTGATCGAGCTCTCCAACACATTTCCGAGCTTCGGTGCGGTACGCACCGTATTGAACGTCTTCCGCTACATCACTTTCCGGACCGGCGGTGCGATCGTCACCGGCGCGCTGTTCGTGTTCCTGTTCGGGCCCTGGATCATCGATCACTTGCGCATCCGTCAGGGCAAGGGCCAGCCGATCCGCACCGATGGTCCGCAATCGCATCTGGCCAAGAAGGGCACGCCCACGATGGGCGGGCTGATGATCCTGTCCGGGCTGACGGTCGCCACTGTGCTCTGGTGCAATCCGCTCAATCCTTACGTCTGGATCGTGCTTGCGGTGACGCTCGGCTTCGGCTTCGTCGGCTTCTACGACGATTACCTCAAGGTGACCAAGCAGACCACGAGCGGATTCGGCGGCAAGCTGCGCCTCTTGATCGAGGCCATCATCGCGCTGGTCGCCTGCTACGCGCTGGTGCGGTTGAACCGCGATCCCGCGTCGACCGCGCTGACGATCCCCTTCCTCAAGGACACCGTGCTGCATTTCGGCTGGTTCTTCGTCGTGTTCGGCGCCTTCGTCATCGTCGGGGCCGGCAATGCGGTGAATCTCACCGACGGCCTCGATGGCCTTGCCATCGTGCCCGTGATGATCGCGACCGCGAGCTTTGCGATGATCGCCTATCTCGCCGGCAACGCCGTCTTCGCCGACTATCTCCAGATCAAATATGTCGCGGGCACCGGCGAGCTCGCGGTGCTCTGCGGCGCGCTTATCGGCGCCGGTCTCGGCTTCCTCTGGTTCAACGCGCCGCCGGCCTCGATCTTCATGGGTGACACCGGCTCGCTCGCGCTCGGCGGCATGCTGGGTTCGATCGCAGTCGCGGTGAAGCACGAGATCGTGCTCGCTGTCATCGGTGGCCTGTTCGTGCTGGAGGCGGTCTCGGTGATCGTGCAAGTGGTGTCGTTCAAGCTGACGGGCAAGCGCATCTTCCGCATGGCGCCGATCCACCACCATTTCGAGCAGCTCGGCTGGACCGAGCCGCAGATCGTGATCCGCTTCTGGATCATCTCGGTGATGCTGGCACTCGCCGGTCTCTCCACGCTGAAGCTGCGGTGATGGTCCCGCAATGATCCCCGTCACATCCTTCGCCGGCAAGACGGTCGCGGTGTTCGGCCTCGGCGGCTCGGGGCTCGCCTCCTGCCGTGCGCTGAAGGCCGGCGGCGCCGAGGTGATCGCTGCCGACGACAATGCCGAGAACGTCGCCAAGGCGGCGCAGGCCGGCTTCATCACCGCGGATCTGCGCAATGTTGCCTGGGACAATTTCGCAGCGTTGGTGCTTGCGCCCGGCGTGCCGCTGACCCATCCGGTGCCGCACTGGAGCGCGCTGAAGGCGCGCGAGGCGGGCGTCGAGGTGATCGGCGACATCGAGCTGTTCTGCCGCGAGCGGCGCCGTCACGCCCCGAACGCGCCGTTCGTTGCCATCACCGGTACCAACGGCAAGTCGACAACGACGGCCTTGATCGCGCATCTGACCAAGGTCGCCGGCTACGACACCCAGATGGGCGGCAATATCGGCACCGCGATCCTGTCGCTGGAGCCGCCGCGCACGGGCCGCGTCCATGTCATCGAGATGTCGTCCTATCAGATCGACCTCACGCCCTTGCTCGATCCCTCCGTCGGCATCCTGCTCAATGTCAGCGAGGATCACATCGATCGTCACGGCACCATCGAGCATTACGCTGAAGTGAAGGAGCGCCTGGTTGCGAACGTGCAGGCAGGCGGCACGTCGATCGTCGGCGTCGATGACGGCTATTGCCGCGACATTGCCGATCGGCTCGACCGCGCCGGCAAGAACGTGGTGCGCATCTCCGTCAAGAATCCGCTCGCTTCAGGCATCCATGTCGAGCACGGAACCATCGTGCGCACCTCCGGCGGCGCCCGCAACGAGATCGCCAAGCTTGGCGGCATCGGCTCGCTGCGCGGCCTGCACAACGCGCAGAACGCCGCCTGCGCCGCCGCAGCCGCGCTCGCGATGGGCATCAGCCTCGACGTGCTTCAGAACGGCCTGCGCAGCTTTCCGGGCCTGGCGCACCGGATGGAGCAGGTCGGCCGCCGCGGCAATGTGCTGTTCGTCAACGATTCCAAGGGCACCAACGCCGACGCCACAGCGCATGCGCTGTCGTCCTTCGCGGACATCTTCTGGATCGCCGGCGGCAAGCCCAAGGCGGGCGGCATCACCAGCTTGACCGGTTTCTTCCCGCGCATCCGCAAGGCCTATCTGATCGGCGAGGCCGCGCCGGAGTTTTCCGGCACACTCGGTACGGTCGCGCACGAGATCAGCCAGACGCTGGACGTTGCTGTCGAGCACGCCGCGCGCGACGCGGAAGCATCGGGTCTTGCCGACGCGGTCGTGCTGCTGTCGCCGGCCTGCGCCTCATTCGACCAGTACCGCAACTTCGAGATCCGCGGCACAAAGTTCCGCGAGCTGGTGCAGGCGCTGCCGGGCGTGAAGCCGGCGGTGTGAGCATGTCGCGGCGACGCCGGATCGCAATTGTCGTCGCTGCTCTTGCTATTCCGATGGGTTTTTTGGGTGTCGTCCTCGTTGACAGCCTCATGCACCAATTCGGCGCGTGCCGCGTCGTTCGTCAAAGTGCATTTGCCTCCCCGGGCGGTGGTCAGTTGGTTGTCGTGGTCTGGAAGACCTGCGGAGCAACCGACAGTACGCAAGCCAGCCTCGTGGCGCGCGGCCGGACCTTCTCGCCCGAGGACACACCGACCTTTGTCAGCGTGGCCGGGCATCTCGATGTCGTGGTCGCCTGGAGCAGCGAGCGGTCGGTCAGGATCGGTTTCATTCCAGAGCCAGGCGAGGTCTACAAGCGCGATCAGCGCGCGGGTGACGTCGCGATCAATTATGAGTAAGGCCTCTCGTGTCCCGGACGCGGTGCAGCGCGCGGCTCTGCAGCGCACCGCGCCGCGAAGAGGCGCCGCGCTGCGCGGCGTCCGGGGCACGAGACTCTTCAAAACTTGAACGGTCTATTAACCTCCCGGTAACCAACCTCGGCGACCAATGGACGGACCTCTGTCCGAAAGCGGCCGCCCATGCTCTCCCGTGAAGAACGCACCCCCTTTTCCGAGTGGTGGTGGACCGTCGACAAGCCGCTGTTCGGCGCGATCCTGTTGCTGATGCTGACAGGCGTCATCCTGTCACTGGCGGCGAGCCCATCGGTCGCGACCCGTATCGGCCTCGATCCCTTCCATTTCTTCAGCCGTCACGTGATGTTCCTGGCGCCGTCCTTCATGGTGCTGCTCGGCGTTTCCTTTCTGTCGCCGCGCACGATCCGCCGTTCGGCGCTGATCATCTTCACGCTGAGCATCATCCTGATCGTGGTGACGCTCGCGGTCGGCCCCGAAGTGAAGGGCTCGCGGCGCTGGATCACGCTGCTCGGCATCAATATCCAGGCCTCCGAAATCGCAAAGCCCTCCTTCGTCGTCATCGCGGCCTGGCTGTTCGCGGAATCGACCAAGCGGCCGGAGATGCCGGCGACCTCAATGGCACTTGTACTGCTGCTGATGCTCGTCTCCCTGCTGGTGATGGAGCCGGACTTCGGCCAGACCATGCTGATCCTGATGGTGTGGGGCTCGCTGTTCTTCATCGCGGGCATGCGCATGATCTGGGTGTTTGGCCTTGCCGGCCTCGGCGCGGCCGGCCTGTTCAGCGCCTATCTGTTCGTCCCGCACGTCGCCGGCCGCATCAAGCGCTTCATGAATCCGGCTTCAGGTGACACCTTCCAGGTCGATACCGCGATGGAGGCTTTCTACAACGGCGGCTGGTTCGGCTTGGGACCGGGCGAGGGAATTGCAAAACGCAGCCTGCCTGACAGTCACACCGACTTCGTGTTCGCGGTTGCCGCCGAAGAGTTCGGCATTATCCTGTGCCTCGCCATGCTGGCGCTGTTTGCCTTCGTCGTGATCCGCACGCTGTCGCGCGCCTATGCCAATGAGGACATGTTCTCGCGCTTTGCGGCCTCTGGGCTAGCGATCCTGTTCGGCGTGCAGGCGGCGATCAACATGTCGGTCAACCTCCAGCTCATTCCCGCCAAGGGCATGACGCTGCCGTTCATCTCCTACGGCGGTTCCTCAATCGTGTCGCTCTCCTATGGCGTCGGCATGATGCTGGCCCTGACGCGCCTGCGCCCGCGCACCGAGGTCGAGGCCAGCGGCCACGCCGAGGCGATGCGCAGCTACGCGTAAGCCGTTATTGCGAGGAGCTCGTGACAAAATTGCAGAGCAATTTTGCACTGAAGCGACGAAGCAATCCAGACTATCCCCGTGAAGCGATTCTGGATTGCTTCGCTTCGCTCGCAATGACGGGAAAGACCTTGTAAAAGGCATCGTCATGGACACCTCCCCCTTGATTCTTCTCGCCGCGGGCGGCACCGGCGGCCATCTGTTTCCGGCCGAGGCGCTCGGCGTCCAATTGATCCGGCGCGGCTTTCGCGTGCGTCTCGTCACCGACGAGCGCGCGCTGCGCTATAGCGGGTTGTTCAGCAAGGACATGATCGACGTTGTCGCGAGCGAGACCGCGCGCGGCCGCAATCCATTGCAACTCGTCTATGCCGGCCTCACGCTCGCGACCGGCACGCTCTCTGCCTACCGGCTGATCAAGCGGCTGAAGCCCGCTGCTGTCGTCGGCTTCGGCGGTTACCCGACCTTGCCGCCATTGGTTGCGGCAAAGTTCGCGGGCGTGCCTGGGATCATCCACGAGGCCAATGCCGTGCTTGGCCGCGCCAACCGTTTCCTGTCGAGCCGCGTCCAGGCCATCGCAACGTCGTTGCCGGGCGTGCTCGACCGCGATCCTGCGCTCGCGGGCAAGACCACGACGGTCGGCACGCCGATGCGTCCCGCGGTCCTTGCGGCCGCCGCCGTGCCCTATGCCGCACCGGAAGTGAACGGACCGCTGCGTCTGCTCGTTGTCGGCGGCAGCCAGGGCGCACGCATCATGGCCGACATTGTGCCCGATGCGATCGAGCGGCTCGAGCCCGCGCTGTGGGGGCGGCTCGTCCTCACCCAGCAGGTCCGCGACGAGGACATGACGCGCGTGCGCGCGGTCTACGACAAGCTCAAGATCAAGGTGGAGCTCGCGCCTTTCTTCACCGATCTGCCGGCGCGTCTCGCCTCCAACCATTTGATCGTGTCGCGTTCCGGCGCGGGCACTGTGGCCGAATTGGCCGCGATCGGGCGGCCCTCGATCCTGGTGCCGTTGCCGGGCTCGATCGACCAGGACCAGTTCGCCAATGCGGGCGTGCTGGCCAAGGTCGACGGCGCGGTTCGTATTCCGCAGACCGAATTTACCTCCGATCGGCTCGCCTCGGAGATCTCCGCCTTTGCCGCCGAGCCGGCGCGCCTTGCCGCCATGGCTGCCGCGGCGAAAGCGGCAGGCCGGCTCGACGCCGCCGAGCGGCTGGCCGATCTCGTGGTCAAAGTCGCGGGAATCTGACGCGAAAAAGCCCTTGTCTTCGTCTTCCAAAGCGGGGCATCCAGTAAGGACGGCGCGGCTGATTTGGCCGTGATCCAGACGCCGCCTGCGCAAGGCGGCGAGGTCAGGGAACAGAGCATGAGACTGCCGCGCGAGATCGGACCCATCCACTTCGTCGGGATCGGCGGGATCGGCATGAGCGGCATCGCCGAGGTGCTGGTCAATCTCGGCTATGCCGTGCAGGGCTCGGACGCCTCCGACAATTACAATCTCGACCGCCTGCGCAAGAAGGGCGCAAAGGTCTCGGTCGGCCATAAGGCCGAGAATGTCGATGGCGCCGAGGTCGTGGTCGTCTCCACCGCGATCAAGCGCGACAATCCGGAACTGATGGCGGCGCGCGAGCGTCGCATTCCCGTGGTGCGCCGCGCCGAGATGCTGGCCGAGCTGATGCGGCTGAAGAGCTGCGTCGCAATTGCCGGCACGCATGGCAAAACCACGACGACCACCATGGTCGCAACGCTGCTCGATGCCGGAGGGCTCGATCCGACCGTCATCAACGGCGGCATCATCAACGCCTACGGCTCCAACGCGCGTCTGGGGGCCGGCGACTGGATGGTGGTGGAAGCCGACGAGAGCGACGGCACGTTCTTGAAGCTGCCGACGGATGTCGCGATCGTCACCAATGTCGACCCCGAGCATCTCGATCACTTCAAGACGTTCGATGCCGTGCAGGATGCGTTCCGCCATTTCGTCGAGAACCTGCCGTTCTACGGCTTTGCCGTGATGTGCATCGATCATCCCGTGGTGCAGACCATCGTCGGCAAGATCGAGGATCGGCGTATCATCACGTATGGCGAGAATCCGCAGGCCGACGTGCGGCTGCTCGATCTCGCCCCGATGGGTGGCGGCTCGAAATTCAAGGTCGCATTCCGCGATCGCAAGACCGGCGCCGTGCCCGAGATCGCCGATCTCATGCTGCCGATGCCGGGTCGCCACAATGCCTCCAACGCGACGGCCGCAATCGCGGTTGCGCGCGAGCTCGGCGTGTCGGACGATGCGATCCGTAAAGCCATCGCCGGCTTCGGCGGCGTCAAGCGCCGCTTCACCAAAACAGGCGAGTGGAACGGCGTCACGGTGATCGACGATTACGGCCATCACCCCGTCGAGATCGCGGCGGTGCTGAAGGCGGCGCGGGAATCCACCAACGGCAAGATCATCGCCGTGGTGCAGCCGCATCGCTACACCCGCCTGCAATCGCTGTTCGAGGAATTCTGCACCTGCTTCAACGATGCCGATGCGGTTGTTGTCGCCGACGTCTATGCCGCGGGCGAGACGCCGATCGACGGCATCGACCGCGAGCATTTCGTCGCGGGCCTGCGCGCGCATGGCCATCGCGAGGTGATCCCGCTGCCGGCAGCGACGGAGCTTCCGGGCATCGTCAAAGGGCTCGCCAAGTCGGGCGATCTGGTCGTGTGTCTCGGCGCCGGCAACATCACGCAATGGGCCTATGCGCTGCCGGATCAGTTGAAGGCGCTGGGGTAGAGCAGTGAGCTTCCCCGACATCACCCCCTCACTCAAAGCCGCGATGCCAGACTTGCGCGGTCGGTTGCTTGCGAACCAGTCGCTGGCCGAGCTGACCTGGTTTCGCGTCGGCGGGCCGGCGCAGGTGCTGTTCACGCCGGCGGATGAGGACGATCTCGCTTATTTCCTCGCGCATCTCGCCAGCGACGTCCCGGTCTATGTCGTCGGCGTCGGCTCCAACCTGATCGTGCGCGACGGCGGCATTGCGGGCGTGGTGATCCGGCTGGCGCCGCGCGCTTTCGGTGAGGCGACGGCGAGTGGGGATGTCGTCACCGCAGGGGCGGCCGCGCTCGACAAGCGCGTCGCGGAGGTCGCGGCTGGCGCCAATATCGGTGGGCTCGAATTCTACTTCGGCATTCCCGGTACCATCGGCGGCGCACTGCGGATGAATGCGGGCGCCAATGGCGGCGAGACCAAGGACGTGCTGGTCGAGGCGCGCGGGGTCGGGCGCGACGGCACCAAGCACGTCTTCTCCAACGCCGATATGAAGTTCGTCTACCGCAGCAGCGGTGTCGATCCCTCGATCATCTTTACGTCCGCACGCTTTCGCGGCGAGATCAGGGATGCGGAGGCGATCCGCGCGCGGATGGCGGAGGTGCAGACCCACCGCGAGACCGCGCAGCCGATCCGCGAAAAGACCGGCGGATCGACGTTCAAGAATCCGCCGGGCCATTCCGCCTGGAAACTTGTCGATGCTGCCGGCTGCCGTGGTTTGCGGGTCGGTGGTGCCCAGGTGTCCGAGATGCACTGCAACTTCCTGATCAACACGGGCGAGGCCACCGCGCACGACATCGAGACGCTCGGCGAGACCGTGCGCGAACGCGTGAAGGCAAATTCCGGAATCGAGCTGCACTGGGAAATCAAGCGGATCGGGGTTTCCGCGTGAGCGTCATTCCGGGGGCACGAAGCGCAACCCGGAATCCCGAGATTCTCAGGTGCGCAAGTGCGAACCATAGTTCGATGCTGCGCATCGCTCCGGAATGACGAACATAGACAGGTGACGGACCAAAAAACATGCGCATCACCATCCTCTTCGGCGGCTCCAATCGCGAACGTCTGGTTTCGGTCGCTTCAGCCCAGGCGCTGCACCAGGCTCTGCCCGAGGCAGATCTCTGGTTCTGGGACGTCGAGGACAAGGTGCATGTCGTGCAATCGAAGCAACTGCTCGAACATGTCAGGCCGTTCGAAGACGAGTTCAAGCCAGGAACGCGTGGCATTCCGCTGGCGCAAGCGCTCGACCAGGCCAAGGCGGAAGATCGCGTGCTGGTGCTGAGCCTGCATGGCGGCTGCGCCGAGAACGGCGAATTGCAGCTGATGTGCGAGACGCGCGGCGTGCCGTTCACCGGCTCCGGCTCGGCCTCCTCCCATCTTGCCTTCGACAAGATCGCGGCCAAGCGCTTTGCCGCGCTCGGCGGCGTGACGCCGCCTGTGGGCATTGCGCTCGAGGATATCGATGATGCTTTCGCCGACCATGGAAGGCTGATCGCAAAGCCGGCGCGCGACGGCTCGAGCTACGGCCTGATCTTCGTCAACGCGAAGCAGGATCTCATCGCCGTTCGCAACGCCGCCAAGCACGAAGAGTATGTGATCGAGCCCTACATCGCGGGCATCGAGGCGACCTGCGGCGTGCTGGAGCGGCTGGATGGATCGATCGTCTCGCTGCCGCCGATCGAGATCATTCCGGGCGAGGGCAATTTCGACTACGCCGCCAAATATCTGCTGTCGACGACCCAGGAGATCTGCCCCGGCCGCTTCACGCCCGAAATCACCGCCGCGCTCAAGACCCAGGCGATGCTGGCGCACCGGGCGATGTCCTGCACCGGCTATTCCCGCTCCGACTTCATCGTCTCGGAGAAGGGGCTGGTCTATCTCGAAACCAACACGCTGCCCGGGCTGACCAAGTCCTCGCTCTACCCCAAGGCGCTGAAAGCCGAGGGCATCGCCTTCGTCGACTTCCTCCGCGGCCTGATCGAGCTCGCCGAGCGGCGGGTGCGGAAATAGTTAGGATTGGTTAACGGCCGAACCGGCAAAAACGCCCGGTTTGGTGGCCAAAACCGGTAAAATGCCGGGGATCGTGGCATAAACGCCTCACAAGGTTGGGCAAAAAGCACGCCGCGTTAACGAACTTTACCTTTTGTTTACCAGGACGTCCGAAGGTTAACGCTGGCGGCGCATATGGCGTTTGGGCTGCCGGCGCGTGAACCGTTTCGGATTGTTCCCGATCGGCGAACGCTTTGAAGGGGAGCGGTTTCTTCTGCTGAAGACCATCACCCGGCCCGGCACGTCCGAGACGTCATGTTCGCCAGGACCCACGCGATGTCGTGGGCAAACTGTTGACGAGCTCGTGCAATGGATGGAGCAGGAAGCCTCACCCGATCGTTTATGAGATCGCTGAGGCCCCAAGCTGACCTGAAGGCGGCCGCTATCGGAGCGGTCGTGCTTCTGCGCGAGTGGGTGCAGGAGAAGCGTGCTGAGAAGCGCGCCGCCAGCAAGCAGAAAATCAAGGCCAAGGCTGTCGTCGAGCGCGAGCCGCCGCCGCGCCTGGTGGCGCTGGTCGAGCGCTATCTGCCGCGCCGGGTCGGGATCACGATGACGGTGCTGCTGCTGATCGGCAGTTGCGGCCTCGGCATCGTCAAGGGCGGCCATCTCCAGGATTTCATCACCGCGGTCAGCGACGCGCGCAACGCGATGGCCAATTCGGCCGGCTTCCGCATCACCTCGGTCGTGATCAACGGCCGCAAGCAGCTCAGCCAGGACGAGATCCTCGCGATCGGTGGGGTCAGCGGCCGCTCCTCGCTGTTGTTCCTCGATGCCGACGACGTCCGCGACAAGCTCAAGGCCAATCCCTGGATTGCGGACGCGACCGTGCTGAAGCTCTACCCGGGCCAGCTCATGATCGAGATCACCGAGCGCAAGGCCTTCGCGCTGTGGCAGGAGGCCGGCCGGCTCTCCGTCATCGCCGACGACGGCGCGCTGCTCGAGCCCTATGTCTCGCGCCGGTTCCTGTCCCTGCCGCTCGTGGTCGGCAAGGGCGCCGACACCCAGGCCCGCGACTTCCTGGCGCTGCTGGCGCGCTATCCGCAGGTGAATTCGGTGACTAAGGCCGCGATCTATGTCGGTGAGCGGCGCTGGAACCTGAGGTTGAAGGACGGCCTCGACGTCCGCCTGCCGGAGCAGGACGTCGGCAACGCACTCGCCGCGCTTTCCAAGCTCGACAAGGATGAGAGGCTGTTCTCGAAGGACATCGTCGCGATCGACATGCGCCTGCCCGACCGTCTGGTGGTGCAGCTGTCCGATGACGCCGCCAAGGCGCGCGAGGATCTGTTCAAGGACAAGAAGAAAAAGAAGGCCGGGGACGCCGCATGACCGGTCTTGATCGCACCCAGACGCCGAAGACGCGCCCGATCTCGCACAAGCGCGGCGGCCTTGTTGCCTGCCTCGACATCGGCACCAGCAAGATCGCCTGCATGATCGCGCGGCTGAAGCCGTCGGCGCCGAGCGAAGCCCTGCAAGGCCGCACCCATGCGGTGGAACTGATCGGTTACAGCCAGATCCAGTCGCGCGGCATGAAGGCCGGCGCGGTGGTCGATCTCGCCGAATGCGAGCAGGCGGTGCGCCAAGCCGTAGGGCTTGCCGAGAAAATGGCGAAAGTACGCGTCGAGTCCGTGCTGCTGTCCGTTTCCGGCGGCAGGCTCTCCGGCCAGCTGGTCGAAGCTGCCGCCGATATCCGCGGCGGCGCGGTCACGCCGGCCGATGTCAGCCGCGTGACCTCCACCGGCATGCGCCACGCCACCGGCGAGGGCCGCACCGTGCTGCATGCGCTGCCGGTCGGTTACACGCTCGACGGCGTCAAGGGCATCCGCGATCCCCGCGGCATGGTCGCGCATCAGTTCGGCGTCGACATGAATGTCGTCACCTGCGACGCCACCGTGGCGCGGAATCTGATGCTGGCGGTGGAACGCTGCCACATCAATGTCGAAGCCATGGCAGCGAGCCCATATGTGGCCGGCCTGTCGGTGCTGACCGACGACGAGGCCGATCTCGGCGCCGCCGTGATCGAGATGGGCGCGGGCACCACCACGATCGCGGTCTATTCCGGCGGCCGCTTCGTGCACGCGGCCGGATTTGCGGTCGGCGGGCAACACATCACGATGGATCTTGCGCGCGGACTCTCGGCGACCATTGCCGATGCCGAGCGAATCAAGACGTTATACGGCACCGTTATCACCGGTGGATCGGACTCGCGTGAGCTGATGTCTGTACCGACAGCCGGTGACGATCAGGATCTGCCGCAGATCGTTTCGCGCGCCACCATCGCCAACATCGTCAAGCATCGTGCCGAGGAAGTCTTCGAAATGGTTCGGGACAAGCTGAAGGATTCGCCCTTCGCGGCAGAGCCCAAAGGCCGTGTCGTGCTCTCGGGCGGCGCCTCGCAGCTCACCGGCCTCGTCGAGCTTGGAACGCAAATTCTCGGCCGGCCCGTGCGGGTCGGACGTCCGCTCGGTTTTGGCCGGCTGCCCAACGAGGCGAAGAACGCCGCGTTCGCGGTGCCGGCCGGACTTCTCGTCTACCCGCAATATGTTCACCTCGAACATGTCGAACCGCGGCATACGCGGCAGCAGGTCAAGACAGGGACCGGCGGTTATTTCGGAAAGGTCGGACGATGGCTACGCGAGGGCTTTTGATGACCCATTTCCGCAAATGTCTGATTTCACCAACTCCCGCGGCCGCAGGCCGGGGCGAACCCACGCGCGCGTGATCGAGAGGCAAACATGACCATCAGCATCAACGTTCCTGATATTCACGAGTTGAAGCCCCGCATCACCGTGTTCGGCGTCGGCGGCGCCGGTGGCAACGCCGTCAACAACATGATCACGGCGGGCCTTCAGGGCGTCGACTTCGTGGTCGCCAACACCGACGCGCAGGCGCTGACGATGTCGAAGGCACAGCGCATCGTGCAGATGGGCACCGCGGTGACGCAAGGGCTCGGCGCGGGTTCGCAGCCGAACGTCGGCGCGGCGGCTGCTGAAGAAGTGATCGACGAGCTGCGCGACCATCTCTCTGGCGCCAACATGGTGTTCGTCACCGCCGGCATGGGCGGCGGCACCGGCACCGGCGCAGCTCCCGTCATCGCCAAGACCGCGCGCGACATGGGCATCCTCACCGTCGGCGTCGTGACCAAGCCGTTCCACTTCGAGGGCGGCCGCCGCATGCGCACCGCGGAAGCCGGCATCAACGAGCTGCACAAGGTCGTCGACACGCTGCTGATCATCCCGAACCAGAACCTGTTCCGGGTCGCCAACGAGAAGACCACCTTCGCCGACGCCTTCGCGATGGCCGACCAGGTGCTCTACTCGGGCGTCGCCTGCATCACCGATCTGATGGTCAAGGAAGGCCTGATCAACCTCGACTTCGCCGACGTCCGCGCCGTCATGCGCGAGATGGGCAAGGCGATGATGGGCACCGGCGAGGCCTCCGGCGACAAGCGCGCGCTGACCGCCGCGGAAGCCGCGATCGCCAATCCGCTGATCGATGATTCGTCGATGAAGGGTGCCAAGGGCCTCCTGATCTCGATCACCGGCGGCAAGGACCTGACCCTGTTCGAGGTCGACGAAGCCGCGACCCGCATCCGCGAGGAAGTCGACCAGGACGCCAACATCATCGTCGGCGCGACCTTCGACGAAGCGCTCGACGGCCTGATCCGCGTCTCGGTCGTTGCCACCGGCATCGAGCAGGCCGCGATCGCCCGCAACAGCCAGGCGACCTCGGCTCCGGTCGCGAACGCCGCGCCGCAGCAGGTGCAGCAGGCTCCCGCGGCTCCGGCCGCTGCCGCCGAGAGCCGTCTCGCCGACCTGACCGCGCGCCTGCGCGCCGACAATCAGCGCCTGGCCGAGCGTGCCCAGAAGATGGAGGCGCAGATCCCGGCCGCCGCACCGGTCGCGGCTGCGCCCGCCGCCCGTCCCAATGTCGAGCGTGCTGCGCTCGCCGCCATTGCAGCGGCCGTTTCCGAAGTCCCGCCCGCGCCGCAGACTTACGGCGACGTCACCGTGCGTCCGATCGCGCAGAAGCCCACCCTGTTTCCGGAACCTGAGCAGGCCCCGCTTGCCATCCAGGAGCCGATGACGCCGGAAACCTTCATCCCGCCGCAGGCCGAGCGCGCCCCGGCTCGCGCGCCCCGGATGCCGCGCCTCGACGAGCTGCCGATGCCGGCCCAGGCCGAGCTTCGTCAGGCTCGTGGCGAGGTGGAAGAAGAGACTCCCCAGAAGACCCGCCTGTCGCTGCTCCAGCGCCTCGCCAATGTTGGCCTCGGCCGTCGCGACGAGGAAACCGAGGCGCCGATCGCGGCTCGCACCGCTGGCCCCGCCATGCCGGCGTTGCCCGAGCGCAAGCCGCAGCGGTCGGTAGCGCAGCAGATCGCTGCCAACGAGCCGGTCTCGGAGTATGCCCGCCGGCCCGCGCCGCAGGGACTCGACGCCCATGGCCGCCCGGCACCTGTTGCGCCGACGCCACAGGGAGACGACCATCTTGATATCCCGGCCTTCCTGCGGCGGCAGGCGACCTGAGAATTGTTACAATAAGGCAGACGCAAAAAGGCCCCGGCGGGATGCTCGCCGGGGCCTTTTCCTATTCCCCGTGCATATCCGGATTGCACGTTCAAGCAACTGATTTTAAATCATTAATTACCTGTTGGGTGTTTCAGTAAAGCTGCCAATAACGGCCCCAAACCCAGGTGCAATTTGGTTAAGCCTTGGCGCGAATACGGCGGGTTTGGGGTAACAATCGGTAAAAAAGCGTGAGTTGGCGCTCTTTGAGGCAGTGACTATGGTTTGCCGTGACTTGGGGATACGGAGATTCGAACGGTCGATCTCAATCGATCAGTCGAGTTGAGTATAAGTCGCAGTGGGTCGTAGTGGGGCGGGTTCCTGATGAAATTTAGCCGGCAAACAACGCTTCGTGCGCAAGCCACCGTGGCCGGCGTCGGCGTTCATTCCGGTCTTCCCGTCACCCTTACGCTTGGACCTGCACCTGTCGATGCGGGTTTTATTTTTGTCCGCACCGGGCTTGAGGGAAGTGACCGCGAGATCCAGGCGACCGCCGAGCAGGTGGTGGCAACCGATCTCGCGACTGTCCTCGGTGATCGCAATGGTCCGCTCATCTCCACTGCCGAGCATGTGCTTGCTGCGCTGCGAGGTATGGGTGTCGACAACGCCATCATCGAAGTCGATGGTCCCGAAGTGCCGATCATGGACGGCAGCGCCGCGGCTTTCATCGCAGCGATCGATCAGGCTGGCGTCGTGACCCAGCCGGCGCAGCGCCGGTTCATTCAGGTTTTGAAGCCTGTTTCGGTCAAGATGGGCGACTCCTTCGGCGAGCTCAGGCCCTACGCCAACGGCTTCCGTGCCGAGGTCGAAATCGACTTCACCAATCCCGTCATCGGCCAGCAGAGCTATGGCTTCGACGTGAGCCCCGAGCGCTTCCGCCGCGAGGTCGGCCGCGCCCGGACCTTCGGTCTGATGGGCGATGTCGCCAGGCTCTGGAGCGCGGGCTACGCGCTCGGTGCCTCCTTCGAAAATACCGTCGTGTTCGACGAGGAGCGGCTGCTCAACACCGAGGGCCTGCGCTACGCCGACGAATGCGCCCGCCACAAGGTGCTGGACGTGATCGGCGATCTTGCGCTGGCCGGCCTGCCGCTGCTCGGCGCCTATCGCTCTGTGCGTGGCGGCCACAAGCTCAACCACGCCGTCCTGACTGCATTGCTCGCCGACCGTACCGCCTGGCGGGTGGTCGAGGGTGAGGCAGCCCGCCGCACCACTCGTCCCGTGGTCGAGGTCGGCAGCGGTATTGTTGGCGGCCGGATCGCCGCGGCCTACGGTCCGGACGTGTCCTGAAGGGCAGTTGCGGCAGACGGCTAAGCGGGGATTTCTCCGGGAAACTCCTGGTAACCATGATCGGCTAGGATTGCGGCGCTTTCGCCTTAATCCGGGCGGAATGCCTGCCTATCCGATGGGTTAACGATCGTTTTCCGGTTACACCGACGTGGTCGCATGGCAGGCACCACGGACACATTTCGCGCCCATGACGGGGATCATGGGCTGGCGGGCACCGCATCACAGGGCGTCAGGTCTTAAATTCATGTCGGCACAGCGTATGACGCGCGGATATCTCTTGGTCTCACCGCGAGCCCGTGGGCTGCTTCAGGTCGCGACACTCGTCCTGCTCGCATTGCCGCTGGCCGGTTGCGGCACCGGCGCGCTCTGGGACAAGTTCATGAACAAGGACGACACCTTCGTCGAGGAGCCTGCCGACAAGATCTACAATGAGGGCTTGTACCTCATGAACGAAAAGAAGGACATGAAGGCGGCGAACAAGAAGTTCGAGGAGGTCGACCGCCAGCATCCTTATTCCGACTGGGCGCGCAAATCGCTGCTGATGTCGGCCTACGCATCCTACCAGGGCGGCGACTATGACAGCTGCATCGGCGCTGCGACCCGCTACGTCACCCTGCATCCCGGCAGCCCGGACGCCGCTTACGCGCAATATCTGATCGCCGCCTCGCATTACGACCAGATCCCGGACATCAACCGTGACCAGGGCCGCACCGAAAAGGCGATCGCCTCGCTGGAAGAGGTGGTGCGCAAATATCCGAACTCCGAATATGCGACCTCCGCCAAGGCCAAGATCGAGGGGGCACGCGACCAGCTCGCCGGCAAGGAAATGTCGGTCGGTCGCTACTATATGCAGAAGCGCGACTACACGGCCGCGATCAACCGCTACAAGGCCGTAGTGACGCAGTACCAGACCACGCGTCACGTCGAGGAGGCGCTCTACCGCCTCACCGAGGCCTATATGTCGATCGGTATCGTCGGCGAGGCCCAGACTGCCGCCGCCGTGCTCGGCCACAATTTTCCTGACAGTCGCTGGTACAAGGACGCCTATAATCTTGTAAAATCCGGCGGTCTCGAGCCGAGCGAGAATCAGGGGTCCTGGATCAGCCAGACCTTCAAGAAGATAGGCCTCTAAGTCTCGGCTAGGAAATCTGGTTCCATGCTGGCGCGTCTGTCGATCCGTGACATCGTCCTGATCGAACGGCTCGATATCGAATTCGCCACCGGACTTGCGGTTTTGACCGGCGAGACCGGTGCAGGCAAATCCATCCTGCTCGATGCCTTTGCGTTGGCCCTCGGCGGCCGCGGTGACGCGGGCCTCGTGCGCCATGGCGCGGAGCAGGGGCAGGTGACTGCCATCTTCGATATCCCGAAGAATCACCCCGCAACGAAGATCCTGGCCGAGAACGGGCTCGACGATACCGGCGAGATGATTCTGCGCCGCGTGCAGCTCGCGGATGGTCGCACCCGCGCCTTCATCAACGACCAGGCGATCAGCGTGCAGACGCTGAGGGCGGTCGGCGCCGCGCTGGTCGAGATCCATGGCCAGCATGACGAGCGCGCGCTGGTCGATGCCGCCACCCATCGCCTCCTGCTCGATGCCTTTGCCGGCCTCGAAAAGGACGTCGCTGGCGTCGAAACGCTCTGGGACGCGCGCCGCACCGCCAACACCGAACTGGAAGAGCATCGCGCCAGCATGGAGCGTGCCGCGCGCGAGGCCGACTATCTGCGCCATGCCTCGGGCGAACTGAAGCAGCTCGCGCCGACGGACGGCGAGGAGACCTCGCTCGCCCATCGCCGCACCACCATGATGCAGGGCGAGAAGATCGCCTCCGATCTGCGCGAGGCGCAGGAGGTGGTCGGTGGCCACAACTCGCCGGTTGCGGCGCTGTCGGCCGCCGTGCGCCGGCTCGAGCGCCGCGGCGTCAATTCGCCGGCGCTGGTCGAGCCCGCGGTGAAGGCGATCGACGTCGCGATCAATGCGTTGGAGGAGGCCGACCAGCATCTCCTGGCCGCGCTCGCCGCAACCGATTTCGACCCGGCCGAGCTCGAACGCATCGAAGAGCGGTTGTTCGCTCTGCGTGCCGCCTCGCGCAAATATTCGACGCCGGTCGATGGCCTCGCCGCGCTCGCCGCCAAATATGCCGCCGACGTCGTGCTGATCGATGCCGGCGCCTCGCGCCTGAAGAAGCTGGAGCAGGCCGCGATCGAGGCTGACGCACGCTTTGCGGCGGCAGCGAAAAAGCTCTCCGCGGCCCGGCAGAAATCGGCCGAGAAGCTCAACAAGGCGGTCAACGCCGAGCTCGCGCCGCTCAAGCTCGAACGCGCGAAATTCATCACCCAGGTCACATCAGACGAAGCGACGCCGGGGCCGCAAGGCTTCGATCGCGTCGAGTTCTGGGTGCAGACCAATCCAGGCACCAAGCCGGGTCCGATGATGAAGGTCGCCTCCGGCGGCGAGCTCTCGCGCTTCCTTCTGGCGCTCAAGGTCGTGCTGTCCGACCGCGGCTCGGCGCCGACCCTCGTGTTCGATGAAATCGACACCGGCGTGGGCGGCGCGGTCGCGGATGCGATCGGCGCGCGGCTGGCACGGCTCGCCGGCAAGGTGCAGGTGATGGCCGTGACCCACGCTCCCCAGGTCGCCGCCCGCGCCGACCAGCATCTGCTCATCTCCAAGGATGCGCTGGACAAGGGCAAGCGCGTCGCCACCCGCGTCAACGCGCTCGCCGCCGACCACCGCCGCGAGGAAATCGCCCGCATGCTCGCCGGCGCCGAGATCACGGCCGAGGCGCGGGCGGCCGCGGACCGGCTGCTCAAGGCGGCGACGGCTTAGTTGTGTATCCCGGACGCGGCGCGTTGCGCTGCATCCGGGGAACAAAGAGACTAACCCGCCTTTACCGTCCCGCCCGCTCCGTCGTATCCAAGCACCATGGCCAGAGCAGCAAAAACAAAACCGCTTCGCGACGTCGCCGATCTCACCAAGGCGCAGGCCAAGGTCGAGCACATGCGCCTGACGCTCGAACTCGAACAGCACGACAAGCGCTATTATCAGGACGACGCGCCGACCGTGACCGACGCGGAGTACGATGCGTTACGTCAGCGCTTCAACGCGATCGAAAAACGCTTTCCGGAATTCGTCAGCGCGGACTCGCCCTCCCAGAGGATCGGCGCTGCGCCATCGGGACGTTTCAAGAAGGTGCGGCACTCCGTTCCGATGCTGTCGCTCGACAATGCCTTCGCTGACGAGGACGTGCGCGACTTCGTCGGCCGTATCGTGCGCTTCCTGAAGCTCGATGACGACAAGATCAATTTCTCTGCCGAACCGAAGATCGACGGCCTGTCGATGTCGCTGCGCTACGAGGGCGGCGAGCTCGTCACCGCTGCGACGCGTGGCGACGGCGCAGAGGGCGAGGACGTCACCGCCAACATCCGCACGCTCGAAGACGTGCCGCAGAAGCTGAAGGGCCGCAACGTCCCTGACATCTGCGAGGTGCGTGGCGAGGTCTACATGACCAAGAAGGCCTTCCTCGCGCTCAATGAGCGGCAGAAGGCCGCGGGAGACACCATCTTCGCCAATCCGCGTAATTCGGCCGCGGGCTCCTTGCGGCAGAAGGACCCCGGCATCACCGCCTCGCGGCCACTCGGATTCTTCGCCTATGCCTGGGGCGAGATGAGCGCGATGCCGGAGGGGACGCAGACCGGCATGATCCACTGGTTCGAGCGCTGCGGCTTCAAGACCAATCCACTGACCAAGCTGTGTCACTCCGTTGAGGAGCTGATCGCGTTCCACCAGAGCATCGAGGAAGGGCGCGCCGAGCTCGACTACGACATCGACGGCGTCGTCTACAAGGTCGATCGCATCGACTGGCAGGAGCGGCTCGGCTTTGTCTCGCGCACGCCGCGCTGGGGCATCGCGCATAAATTCCCGGCGGAGCGCGCCATGACGGTGCTGCGCGACATCGAGATCCAGGTCGGCCGCACCGGCTCGTTCACGCCGGTCGGCAAGCTCGAGCCGGTCGGCGTCGGCGGGGTGATCGTGCAGAACGTCACGTTGCACAACGAGGACTACATCAAGGGTATCGGCAACAAGGGCGAGGTGCTGCGCGAGGGGCGCGACATCAGGATCGGCGATACCGTCGTGATTCAGCGCGCCGGCGACGTGATTCCGCAGATCGTCGATGTCGTGCTCGACAAGCGGCCGAAGAGCGCCAAGGAATTCTCTTTCCCGAAGAAGTGCCCGTGTCCGCTGCACACCGACGTCGTGCGCGGAGAAACGGCTGCCGGCGAAGAAGAGTCTCGCGCCCGCTGCAGTGGCGAGTTCGCCTGCCCCTATCAGAAGATCGAGCACTTGAAACTGTTCGTGTCGCGACGCGCCTTCGACATCGACGGTTTGGGGGAGAAGCAGCTTCAGTATTTCTTCGACGAGGGATGGGTCAAGGAGCCCGCTGACATCTTCACGCTGGAGAAGCGCAATGCGAAGCTGAAGCTCGAGGAGATCGAGGGCTACGGCGCGACCTCGGTGCGCAACCTGTTCGGCGCCATCGAGAGCCGGCGCAGAATCGCGCTGGAGCGCTTCGTTTATGCGCTCGGCATGCGCCATGTCGGCGAAACCACCGCGCTCGCGCTGGCGCGTGGCTACGGCTCCTGGGATGCCTTCCACGACGCCTGCCTCAAGGTCGCCAAGGGCGACGAGGAGGCGATGGCGGAGATGGACGCGCTCGACCAGATCGGCGACACCGTGATCAAGAGCATCGCCGATTATTTCGGCGAGAACCATAATCGCGGCATCGTCGAGCGGCTGACCAAGGAGGTCGAGATCGTCGACGCCGAAAAGCCGAAGAGCAACTCGGCGGTCGCTGGCAAGACCGTCGTGTTCACGGGCTCGCTTGAGAAGATGACGCGGGATGAGGCCAAGGCCACCGCGGAGCGGCTTGGCGCGAAGGTCTCCGGCTCGGTGTCCAAGAAGACGGACCTCGTCGTCGCCGGCCCCGGCGCAGGCTCGAAGCTCGCGGACGCCAACAAGCACGGCGTCAAGGTGCTGACCGAGGATGAGTGGCTGACGCTGATCGGGGACTGAAGGTCTCTCCTCGTCATTGCGAAGAGCTCTTGCGACGAAGCAATCCAGAATCTTTCCACAGTGACAGTCTGGATTGCTTCGCTGCGCTCGCAATGACGGGGATAGGACGCGCCGCGCCTCACATCATCCCCGTCTCTTCCTCCTCTGCCTGTTCGATCATTTCCTCGCTCACCACGATCTCGCGGCGCGGCACGACGAAGGCCATCATGCAGGCGCAGAGCAGCGAGATTGCAAGGACGGCCGAGGTCAGCGGCAGCGTCGTTGCGGAATGGCCGCCGAGATAGGCGCCGGATTGCGACATCAGCGCGCCGATGCCTTGCTGGAGGAAGCCCATGGCGCCCGACGCAGTGCCGGCGGCCTCGGGGCGGATGCTGATGGCGCCGGCGGCGGAATTGGCCATCACGAAGGCGTTGCCGACCATCACGATCATCTGCGTGCCGAACAGCCAGCTTGGAGCCTCGTTCCAGCCGATGAAGCTCCAGAGCAGGTTCAGCAGGCTGCCGCAGAGTTGCAGCGCCAGGCCAAACCAGATCAGCTTCTCCAGCGAGTGCCGCGGTGCAAAGCGCACGCAGAGCAGATTGCCGACGAGATACGCAAAGCCGGTCGTCGCGAACCACGCGCCATATTCGGCGCTGGTCCGGCCCATCTGCGTCACCACGATGTAGGGACCGCCGCCTGCGAAGGTGAAGATGATTTGCGACGCCAGCACCTGGCACATCACATAGCCGATGAAGGCGCGGCTCTTGATCAGGCTGCCGACGTCGCTGCGAAAGCCACCGCTGCCGACCGCGCGATCGCGCCGCGTCTCCGGCAGCGCGATTGCGATGCCGACGGCAACGGCGACCGCGCCGAACGTGACGGCGTAGAAGATCGCGCGCCAGCCGAACGCGGTCTCGATCAGGCCGCCGGTCAGCGGCGAGACCATCTGGCCGATCATCAAGGCTGCGACCACGAGGCTGATCATGGAGGCGACGCGCTCGCGCTCATAGATGTCGCGGATGATGGCGCGGCTGATCACCATGCCCGAGGCGCCGCCGAGGGCTTGGAAGAAGCGCGCCGCGATCAGCTGCGGCAAGGTCTCGGCGAAGATGCAGGCGACGCTCGCCGCGACCATCAGCGCAAGGCCGCCAAGCAGCACCGGACGACGGCCGAACTTGTCCGACAGCGGCCCCATGGTGAGCTGCGACAGCGCGATGCCGACCATGTACAGCGACACCGTCATCTGCGCGATCGAGATGTCGCGGCCGAACGTGGTCGCCAGCACGGGCAGTGCCGGAACCAGGATGTAGAGCGAGATCGGCGCGATCCCGGTCATGACGACCAGCAACAGCAACACCACGCGCGAGGTCGCGATGTTCTTGTTCGCCGTCTCCGGCGTCCTGCTGATCATGCCGTGCATGCGTGTCCGTCTTTCGAAGTCGAATCGGACTGTAGCGTGGTCGCACAGGACGGATATCGGCGTTTCGGAATGCGGCTATACCGATTCCGGGACCGTTATAATAACGGTGCGTGGGAAGCCGTCGCTTTACGGAGATGCGCAGCGAGGAACGCGCCGAGACAGTCGCAATCGCGGGCAAAAGGCGGCGGAGCCTTGCGCAAACCGCGTAGCGCCATGCGGAAGCCGCTTAAGCCTTCAGCTCCGCCGTAGCCTGATCGAGCCAGGCCTTTGTCGCCTCGTCCAGCGCCGGCCCCACTTCAGTGCGAACGCGCGCGTGGTAGGCATTGAGCCAGGCGAGCTCGTCGCGGCTGAGCATCGCGGCATCGATCAGCCGGCGGTCGATCGGCGCGAGCGTCAGCGTCTCGAACGCGTTCATCGCTTTCTCGGCGTCCTTGATGTCGGCCGCGACCACCAGCTCGAGGTTCTCGATGCGGATGCCGAAGCCATCGGTCTTGTAGTAGCCGGGCTCGTTGGAGAGGATCATGCCGCGCTTCAGCGGCGTGGTGCCGAGCTTCGAGATCCGCGCCGGGCCTTCGTGCACGCTGAGATAACTGCCGACGCCGTGGCCGGTGCCGTGCTCGAAATCGATTCCGGCGGCCCAGAGATATTGCCGCGCCAGCGTGTCGAGCTGCGCGCCCGTGGTGCCGTCGGGGAACACCGCGCGCGCGATCGCGATATGGCCGCGCAGCACGCGCGTGAAGCGGTCGCGCATCTCGTCCGTCGGCTCGCCGATCGCCATGGTGCGGGTGACGTCGGTGGTGCCGTCTTCATATTGTGCGCCGGAATCGATCAGCAGGAGATCGCCGGGCACGATCCGCCGGTTGCTCTTGCGGGTGACGCGGTAATGTACGATAGCGCCATTCGGGCCGGTGCCTGAGATGGTCGGGAACGACACGTCCCTCAACGCGCCGGTGTCGCGGCGGAACGTCTCCAGCGCCTCCACCGCGTCGATCTCGGTGAGCTTGCCGCTTCCCGCCTCGCGATCGATGAAGGCGAGGAAGCGCGCAAGTGCGATGGCGTCACGGCGGTGCGCCGTCTGCGTCCCCTTGATCTCGGTCGCGTTCTTGACGGCCTTCAGCAGCGCGATCGGATCGCTGCCGCGCAGCGGCTTGCCGCCGCCATCAGCGATCAAGCGGCTCAGCGCGTCGGCCGCGGTGGCGCCGTCGAGTGCGATCGCAGCGCCGCTCTTGGCCAGCGCCATCAGCGTCGGCGCCAGCGCATCGGGCTCGCGCACGTCGGCCGATTGCTCGAGATGGTCACGCGTCAAATTGGAGAGCTTGCGGTTGTCGATGAACACGGTGGGACGGCCGACCTTCGGCACCAGCGCGTAGGACAGCGGCAGCGGCGTATGCGCGACGTCGGCGCCGCGGATATTGAAGGTCCAGGCGACCGCGTGGCTGTCCGACAGCACCAGCGCATCGGCGCCCAGCTTCTCGATCTGGTTCTTGATCTGCGCCACCTTCTCGGCCTCGGCAACGCCGGCATATTGCAGGCCGTGGATCGCGACCGGTGCGATCGGCGGCTGCGGCCGGTCCTGCCAGACCGCGTCGATGGGATTGCTGTCGACCGCGACCAGCTCGGCACCGACCTTGGTGCAAGCGGCGGAAAGGCGCTCGGCTGCCGCAAAAGTGTGCAGCCACGGATCAAATCCTAGGCGATCGCCCGATTTGAGATGCGCCGAGACCCAGCTCTCCGGTGGGGGATCGATCAGCGATTCCACCGCCCATGCCTTGGCGTCGACCTGCTTGGCCGCCTGGATCGTGTAGCGGCCGTCGACGAACAAGGCGGCTTCCTGGGCCAGCACCACGGCAAGCCCCGCTGAACCGGTGAAGCCGGTCAGCCAGGCGAGCCGCTCTTCGGAGGGCGCCACATACTCATTCTGCTGCTGATCGGCGCGCGGAACGACGAAGCCGGTCAGCTTGCGGCGGGCGAGTTCTTCGCGAAGCGCAGCGAGGCGCGCCGTCAATGCGACGCCGGCCTCGGGCTCCTCGAATGTCTGGAAGTGTGCTTCGAACATGGCTCAGTTTAGGATCATGGGGATCAGTCCGCAATGTAGACGCAATTGCCCCCTCATCTGGCATGGACTGTGCTTGAAAATATCCCATTCGAATTGAGTGGAGTAATGGATGCGGCTGTTGCGCTTCGTCCGGATAACAGGGAAGTTCGAGCAAGTGGTTCATCTCAACGGCGAGGGGACACACGATGCCAGCGTTCACCTTTGAGAAGATTTCGCCGCCGGTGCGCCGCGCGCCGGCTGCAACGACACCGAAGAAGCCGCGCGGCCTCATCAGCCAGGTGATGGACCGTTTCGCCGAACGTCGGGCAAGGCGGGCGCTGCAGGGCGAGCGCGCGACGAGCCAGGACGAGAAGCCGGCGGAGTAGGGCGCTCTTTTTCCACCTCGCCCCGCTTGCGAGGAGAGGTCGATCGCGAAGCGATCGGGTGAGGGGGACTCTCCGCGAGTTCAACTCTCACCGTCCCCGTGGAGACTCCCCCTCACCCCAACCCTCTTCCCGCAAGCGGGGCGAGGGAGCGCACCTCGCTCACCCCACCTTCCTTAGCAACAGGCTGCTCCATCCCTCGATCCGCAGATGCCGCATCGGCACCAGGCCGCGGGCGCGATAGGCGGCGATCACGGCGGGGGCCTGGTGAGTCAGCAGGCCGGAGAGGATGACGCGAGCGCCGGGCGCAAGATACCGGGCCATCGGGCCCGCCAATTGCCGCAGCGGATTGGCCAGGATGTTGGCCAGCACCAGGTCGAACGGACCGCTTTTGGCAAAGTCCGGCGCGGCAAAGCCTGTGGCGCGGATCACCCGCAAATATTGACCTGTTTCGTTCAGGGCCGCGTTCTCGGCTGCAACCCGTACCGAGGGCGGGTCGATGTCCGAGGCCAGCACCGCCTGATGCAGCGCCTTGGCAACCGCGATCCCCAGCACGCCGGTCCCGGTGCCGAGGTCGAGCACGCGCTTCGGCCGCGCATGTTTCAGGACATGGTCAAGCAGAAGTAAACAGCCGCGCGTGGTCCCATGGTGTCCGGTGCCGAAGGCGAGCGCAGCCTCGATCTCGATGGCGAGCTTGTTTGGCGCCACATGGTCGCGGTCGTGACTGCCATGGACGACGAAGCGTCCGGCCGGCACCGGCACGAGGTCCGCCAGGCTCGCCTTGACCCAGTCCTTGGCCTCGACCGTGTCGAAGGCAAGCGTGGCGGCGATGTCATTTCCTGCTGAAGTTGCAACGAGTTCGCGCAGCAATTCCTGATCCGGCGCCTCGGCGAAATGCAGCGTGACGTCCCATTGTCCGTCCGGCCGCTCGAAAGCGGCGACCGCGGCATCGCCGTCGAAAAATACCTCCGTGAGCACATCGACGACACGCTTGGCAGCCGCCTCGTTGCCGATCGAAAAGCTGGCGCGATGGGTGGGCAGGGGCTGCATGCAAGGGTTCCGTTGAATTCAATTTGGGGAACTTTTGTTCCCAATTTTCCGCATAACTTGCGGTTCCCAGGTTAACTGGACCGTAGGTTGTCCTCCGTAGATTTCCTGATGTTCCAACCAACACCGCTCGGAATGGAAATGGAGGCGAGTCTTGAAGCATATGATTTCGAAGTTCTGGTCCGATGAATCCGGCGCGACTGCGATCGAATACGGCCTGATCGCGGCCGGTATCGCGCTGGCGATCATCACTGTGGTGAACAGCCTGGGCACCACGATGAACGACAAGTTCGGTTCGATTAGCACCTCCTTGAAGTGATTTCTGCCTCCCATTTCCCGGCGGGGCAATTTTCTTCATAGACGGCTTTTTCGACGACCGCCCGCCGGGGAGTTGCCCCCCGGTGGGCGATGTCGTTTTTGGGCAAGCGAGGCTGACATCGCCTGTGCCCACAGCTTATCCACTCGCAATTGTGCAGCCTTCCACCGGCTTGTCCGCCGTCGATCCAGTCCCTTCTCCACAGCTTGATACCTGGTTGCACCCGGCGGTAGCGGGAGGATCCCACCGCTTCATCACAGCTTTGCCAACAGAGCTGCCAACAGGCCCGTCCACAGCCCATCCACAGGCCTATCCACGGCTTGCGAACAGGCTGCGGTGATCTCGCAAGATCGTCTGTGCCGCATTGTGGCCGGGGGCGCCGGTGACGCCGCCGCCGGGATGAGCGCCCGAGCCACAATGATAGAGGCCCTTCAGCGGTCCGCGATAATCGGCATGACCCAGCATCGGACGCGCCGAGAACAGCTGGTTGAGCGTCAGCGCGCCATGAAAGATATCGCCCCCTAACAGGCCGAATTGCCGTTCCAGATCGAGCGGGGAGAGTATCTGGCGGCCGAGCACGCTTGCGGCAAAGCCCGGCGCGTAACTGTCCACCGTCGCGACCATGAGATCGGCGACCTCCTCGCGATGGTCGTCCCAGGACTTGCCGTCGGGCAACTCCGGCGCGACGTGCTGGCAGAACAGGCTCGCGACATGTTGCCCCGCAGGCGCGAGCGTGTCGTCGAGCGTCGAGGGGATCAGCATCTCGACGATCGGCTGTTTGCTCCAGCCCTGCACCCGCGCATCGAGATAGGCGCGGTCCATGTAGCCGAGATCAGGGGCCAGAATGATGCCGGAGGTGAGGTGGTCGCCGCTGCCGGGCAATGCCGTGAAGGAGGGCAGGCGGTCCAGCGCCACGTTCATGCGGAAGGTGCCGGAGCCGTTCTTCCAGTGGCGGATGCGGGCGAGAAAATCTGCGGGCAGGGCGTCGGTGGAGATGAGCCGCGTATAGAGCAGCTTTGGATTGACGTTGGCCGCGACATATTTCGCGCGAATGGTTTTGCCGTTCTCCAGCACCACGCCGACGGCGCGGTCGCGCTCGACGATCACCTCGCGCACGCCGGCATCAAGGTCGATCGTGACGCCGCGCCCGCGTGCCGCGCGCGCCATCGCCTGCGTGATCGCACCCATGCCGCCAATGGCGTGGCCCCACACGCCCTTCTTGCCGTTCACCTCGCCGAAGGCGTGATGCAGCATCACATAGGCCGAGCCGGCGGCGTAAGGGCTGGCATAATTGCCAACAATGGCATCGAAGCCGAACAGCGCCTTGACCAGATCGTGCTCGAACCGTTCGTCCAGCATCTCGCCGGCAGAGCGGGTGAAGAGATCGAGCAGGCTGCGGCTCTGCTCAAGCGTCAGGCCGCGCAGGATGTTTGCCGTCGCGAGCGCATTCGCGGCCTCGCGGATCGCGCCAATGCCAAAACTGTCGAGCAGGTTCGGCGGCGCGCGCAGCACGAACTGTCGCAGCACGTCGGCAATGTCCTCGAGCTCGCGCGAAAAGCCGTCGAGCGCATCGGCATCGCGCGCGCTGAGCCGCGCGACCGACGCTCTCGTCCGGCCCTCGCCAGTGAGGAGATAGGCGCCACCGGGCGCCGGCAGAAAGTTCTGCGCACGCCGCTCGACCACGCACAGGCCTTGCTCTGTAAGTCCGAGGTCGCGGATCACCTGCGGATTGAGCAGGCTCACCGTGTAGGCCGCGACCGAGTTGCGAAAGCCTGGATGAAACTCCTCCGTGACCGCGGCCCCGCCGACCACCTTGCGGCGCTCGACAACATGCACGCGCAAGCCCGCCATCGCGAGATAGGCCGCGCAGGTGAGGCCATTATGGCCAGCGCCGATGATGACGACGTCGGTTTCGGTCATGAGGAGTTCTGGTGTTCCGCTGTCATTCCGGGATGGTCCGAAGGACCTGGCCCGGAATCTCGAGATTCCGGGTTCGCCTCTTCGAGGCGCCCCGGAATGACATCTCTATATCAAGCATTCCTCGCTGCAACATCACGACACCCTTTATTGCCCGTTCAGGCGCGGTGTGCTCCATTGCGCGCGCCCGGCGCCCGCCGGGGGAAAGCCGGAGCTCCCATGGATTCGATCGTGCAACCCGCCGCCACGGAGCAGCCGTCCGCCTCGCGCAACCGGCTGCTGCTGACGGTCTATACCGCCGCGATCTTCGTCAGCGCGCTCCTGCTGTTTTCGGTGCAGCCGCTGTTCACGAAAATGGTGCTGCCGCGGCTCGGCGGCTCGCCGGCGGTGTGGTCCGTGGCGATGGTGTTTTTCCAGTCGTTGCTGCTGGCGGGTTATGCCTACGCGCATCTGCTGATGCAGGTCAAAAGCCGCATGGTCCCGATCGTGGTGCATCTGGTGCTGCTGATCGCGGCTTTCGTCACGCTCCCGCTTGGCATCGCCAGCGCCTATGGCGAGCCGCCGGCGTCGGGCTACGCATTCTGGCTGCTCGGCCTGTTCGTAATGTCAATCGGCTTGCCGTTCTTCGCGCTCGCTGCCAACAACCCGTTGCTCCAGGCCTGGTTCGTCCGCACGGGCCACCCTGATGGCCGCGATCCGTACTTCCTCTATGCGTCCTCGAATATCGGCAGCTTCCTTGCGCTGCTGTCCTATCCCTTTCTGCTGGAGCCGATGTTCACGTTGCATGCGCAGAACCGGCTCTGGACCGGCGGCTATGGCCTTCTCATTCTGCTGATCGCCGCTTGCGGAGTTCTGCTGCTTCGCTCGCCGAAGGTTGCATTGGCCGATGTGCGGACCGAAGAGGCGAATGCGCCGGCGCCAGGCATTGCGACGCGGCTGCGCTGGATCTTCCTCGCCGCGGTGCCGTCAGGCCTGCTCATCGCGGTCACAGCGCATATCTCCACCGACGTCGCGGCGGCGCCACTGCTATGGGTGCTGCCGCTGTCGCTGTATCTCCTGACCTGGGTGGTGGTGTTCCAGTCGCGGCCGCTGTTGCCGCACAAATGGATGCTGATGCTCCAGCCTGTCGCGATCGCGGGCGTCGTCATCCTGCTGGCCTTTGGCGGCGAGCAGAATTTGCTGCTGACGCTCGGCGGCCATCAACTCTGCTTCTTCATCATCGCCATGGCTTGCCACGGCGAATTGGCGCGGACGCGGCCGGCCGCAAAGTACCTGACCGGCTTCTATGTCGCGCTGTCGTTCGGCGGCATGGTCGGCGGCCTGTTCGCCGGTCTCGTCGCGCCCTTCACCTTCTCATGGATCGCCGAATACCCGATCCTGGTCGCGCTTGCCGCGCTGTGCCGGCCGTCGGCGAACGAGCGTCTTGCGGGCATCGTGAGATGGTACTGGCTGGCACTGGCCGTGCTCGCGGTCGCGCTGATTGTACCGTCCTACACGACGGGCGGACTCACGACCTGGTTCGAGGATCAGCGCGTCTGGGTCGCCGGCGCCGTCGGCGTGCTTGCAGCGCTGCTGGCGCTCGCGCTCAATGCCGGCCGCTGGAAGATCTTTGCCACCGTCGCGCTGGCGCTGGCCTTGACGCGGATCTATCCGGCCGACGAAGGCCGCGTCACGACGGTTCGCAGCTTCTTCGGCGTGCACAAGATCGTGGAGACGCCAGGCGGCTATTTCCATGTGCTGATGCACGGCACCACGATTCACGGTGCTGAGCGCTTCCGCAACAATGACGGCACGCCGGTCACCGGCCGACCCGAGCCGATCACCTACTATCACAAGGACGGTGGCATCGGTCAGGCCATCACCGCGATCCGCGAGCGCAAGGGTGCGCCGTTGAAGGTCGCGGCTATCGGTGTCGGATCGGGCACGCTTGCCTGCGCCGCCGAGCCCGGCGAGGACTGGAAATTCTTCGAGATCGACCAGTCCATGGTGGATGCTGCGCGCGACCCGAAGAATTTTCGCTACATCTCGAGCTGCCTGCCGAACCTGAAGCCGGTGATTGGCGACGCGCGCCTCACCTTCGCAAGAGAGCCCGACGGCATCTACGACCTCATCATCGTCGACGCCTATTCGTCGGATGCGATCCCGATTCATCTCGCAACCGAAGAGGCGATGAAGATCTACAAGGACAAGCTCACCCCGCACGGCGCCGTGGTGATGCACGTCTCCAACCGGCATCTCGATCTCGAGCCCGTCGTGGTGGGGATCGCCGACGCCAACGATCTCAAGAGCTGGGTCTATGACGAGGATTCGGGCCGCGATGCCGATTACATCTTCTCGACCGACGTCGTCATCTCCGCGCGCGAGGCCGAAGACGTCGGCAAGCTGGCGTCCTCCAAGCAGTGGGAGGAGACCGACCCCGACGAGAAGGTGCGGGTCTGGACCGACGACTATTCCAACATCCTCGGCGCGCTGTACCGGCGCTTGCGGTACGGGGAGCAGTAGCTCGCTTGCTAGAGCATGATCCAGAAAAGTGTGAAGCGGTTTTCCGAAAGATCATGCTCAAACAAAGAGCTAAAGCGCGACGACGATTCAGCCAAATCTCATCGCGCTTTACGGCTGGACCGGCGTCCCAGCCGGCAGCGCGATGCCCTTCTCGCCGGCGATCTGCCTCAGCAGGTCCGGCCTGTCGGAGATGATGCCGTCGACGCCGAACTCGATCATCCGGGCCATGTCGTCTGGCTTGTTGACGGTCCAGACCACGACGCGCAATCCCAGCGTATGGGCCTCCGTGACGAGCGCCGCGGTTACGTCACCGAAATAGGGCGACCACACCGCACCGCCCGCGGCCTTGATGGTGCGCGGCAGCGAGCCGCCGTGATCGGCCGGGTTGAAGCCGGCGGTCCAGCTGGTGGCCTTGTCGAGGGCGTTCGTCGGTGCCGAGCCGCGCTGCAGCGTCAGGTACACGGTTGGAATTTTCGGGGCCTGCTGCTGAACGAGCAGCAGCGTCCGCCAGTCGAACGACTGGATCATGACGCGGTCGAAGAATTTCTCGTCCTCGATCACGCCGAGCAGCTTCGTGACGAAGGCCTGCGGCCCCAGCGATTCATCGGGATGATCCGGATCGATCTTGGTCTCGATATTGAAGCGCACGCGTTCGTTGCCGGATTTGCGCACCAGCGCGAATAGCTCCTTCAGTGTGGGAATGCGCGTCCCCGGCACGGCACGCTGGTCGGGAAACTGCTTGGCGTAGGCGCTGTCCGGCCGGATCCGGCCGACATCGTAAGTTCTGACATCGGTGAACCGCAGCTTGACGAAGGGCGTGCCCGGTGCCGCGACATAAGCGCCGTTCGCATCCCGCGCGAGATCGGGATTGAGGCCGCGCTCATGCGACACGACCACCTCGCCGTCCGAGGTCACGCCGACGTCGAGCTCGAGCGTGTCCACGCCCATCGTGAGTGCGTTGGCGAAGGCTGGCAGGGTGTTTTCCGGCAGCAGCGCCCGTCCACCGCGATGCGCCTCGAGATCGAACGCCATCGCCTTGCCAGTCATGGCTTGTCCTGTGGTGAGAACCGAAAGCACGGTCAGAATTGTCGCAACACGTGACGGCATCAGAGCTCACAGCGCAAGTGAAAAGAAAAAGCATATGAAATCTTCGCTGCATTCGTCCAGTCCCGTGGTCGACAGGGGGCGCCGGCGCCCTTATCCTCTCAGGATTGCCATTCGATGCGCGTGACGGGATTTTCACATGAGACGCGCCCCCTTGTTCGTCGCATTCTTCCTCGCGGTCCTGGCTTGCGGACCAGCTTCCGCCCAGCGCGCCAATGACTTCGATGCGCTCCTCGCGCAGATGAACGCGGCGACGCAAGGAGGGCGCTGGGCCGAGGGGCTGGCTGCCGCGCAGAAGCTGGAAAACCTCGTGAGGCGCCGCCAGGGCGCCGACAACGTCAATTATGCAGGCGTGCTGCATAACGAGGGCATGTTCCTGCACAATCTCGGGCGCTACGGCGAGGCCGTCGACAAGCTCAATGCCGCGCTCGCCATCAAGCTTCGCAACAACGACGTTGCCTCGACGCTACGTACCTCCAACCTCCTGGTCGGATCGCTCGGTATGCTCGACCGGCGGGCCGAGGCGACGACGGTGGCCGAACGGGCGCTGGCGCTCGGCACCACCGCGTTCGGCGCCAATGACGTCCGTCTCTCGGACACGCTGGCCGCGCTCGGCGGATTGGCGCGCGACAGGGAGAACTACAAGGAAGCGGCCGGTTATTTCGAACGCGTGCTCGCGGGGTTGCAGGCTGCCAACGCGCCGCCGATCGATGTTGCTTCCGCCCTGGATAATCTCGGCGATGTCTACGGTCTGCAGGGGCACTTCGACGACGGCGAGCGGACGTTGAAGCGGGGGCTTGATCTGCTCGACCGCAGCTTTGGCGGCAACGCAGAAGCTGCGCCGAACTACGACAAGATGCTGAACGATCTCGGCAACCTCTATCTCGATGCCGGCCGGTTGTCCGACGCTGAAGCCACGATGCGGCGCGCGTTGGCCATCGCGCGGGCGCGCAGCGGCGATGCGCATCCGAACGTTGCCGCCACCATGGGCAATCTCGCGACTGTGCTGGAGCATGAGGCGCGCTACACCGAGGCCGAGAAGCTCTATCAGCAGACGCTGCAGGCCTATGAGCGGATCTACGGGGCGAACCATCCCACCACGGCGATCGGGCTGAACAACCTTGCCAACGTCTATTCGGCGCAAGGCAAGAACGAAGCCGTCGCCGGCCTGCAGGAGCGCGTGCTCGCAATCGATGAAAAGGCCTTTGGCCCCGATAGCCCCGATGTCGGACGCGCCCTCAATAATCTCGCCAACAGCTATGCCAGCCTCGGCCGCAACGAGCAGGCGCTCGACCTCTACCGCCGCTCGCTGGCGGTGATGGAGCGCAAATTCGGCGAAGGCAGCGGCGCGAGCGCGCTGGCGGCGGGCTCACTCGGACAGGCCTTGATGGAGGCCGGCAAGACCGACGAAGCCAGGCCATATCTGGTGCGCTGCCTCGAGATCGACGAGCGCGTGCTTGGCGAAGCGCACCCGCAACTGATCAAGGATCTGCGCGCCGTCGCGCTGCTCGACCTGCAGACAGGCAACCTAATTGAGGCTCGCGGCCGGCTCGACCGCGCGCTGACGATCGCCCAGAACAAGCTCGGGCCGAACCATCACGACAGCATCGCAACGCTCATCAACCTCGCCGACGTCGATCGTCGTGACGGGAAATGGCAGGATGCGCTGGCAAGGTTGCGGATCGCCGAGACCGCGCTCAATGCGCAGAGGACCGTTCAATTCACTCGTTTCACCGAGCTTGATCCCTGGCTGATCGATGCGGTCTGGCGTGTCTCCGGCGGCAGGCCCGACGCCGCAGCCAGGGACGAAGCCTTCGGTGCCGCGCAGCGCGCGCATGAGACCAAGGCGGGCGCTGCGCTGGCGCAGATGGCGGCCCGCTTCGGTGCCGGCAATGATGCGATCGCGGGGCTGGTGCGGCGGCAGCAGGATCTGAAGGCGAGCCTCGAGACGCTCGACAAGCGCGTGACGTCCGAGCTTGGGCGGGGAGATGGAAAGCGCAACGACCAGCTGATTGCGAGCCTGCGTGCGCAAATGTCGCAAACGCAGAAGTCGCTCGATGACGTCGCGGCGCAGCTTGATCGCAGCTTTCCGGCCTATGCCGACCTGTCCAATCCGCAGCCGCTGTCGCTTGCGCAGACGCAAGGCTTGTTGAAGCCGGACGAGGCGCTGGTGGCGTTCATCGTGCTCGCTGACACGACCTATGCTTTCGCGGTGACGCGCGAGGCGAGCGCGCTACGCCGGATCACCCTCGGCAGCCGCGAGATCAGCGACCGCGTCGCGCATCTGCGGCTGGGGCTCAGCGATCCCGAGGCGGCAAGATCCGCGTTCGACCTCGATGCGTCGTTCGATTTCTACAACGCCTTGTTCGGCCCGATCGGCGCCGATATCGCCGGCAAGCCGAAACTGCTGATCGTCCCTGCGGGCGCGCTGACCAGCCTGCCGTTTCACGTGCTGGTGACAAAGAAGCCCGATGGTGCATCCGCAGATCGCTACCGGCGGGCCGCGTGGCTGCTCAACGATCACGCCATTACGGTGCTGCCCTCGGTGCCGAGCCTGCGCGCGCTGCGCAGTTTTGCCAGGGACTCGCGTGCCCAAAAGCCGTTCATCGGCTTTGGCGATCCGGTGTTCCAAAGCACGCCCGGCGACAAGCGCGCAGGACGCAACGTGCAGCCTTACAAGAATTATTATGAGGGCTCTGCCGTTGATCTCGACCGCCTGCGCACCGGCCTGCCGGCGCTGCCGGAGACCGCAGGCGAGCTCCAGGCCGTGGCGAGGGCGCTCAGAGCCTCGCCGCAGGATGACGTCAAGCTCGGCGCAGCCGCGACCGTGACCAACGTCAACCAGCTGCCGCTGGACCAATACCGTGTCGTCGATTTCGCCACGCATGGGCTGGTCGCAGGTGAGGTCAAAGGCCTCAGCGAGCCCGCGCTGGTGCTGACGCTGCCGGACCGGCCAACCGGCGATGACGACGGTTTGCTCACCGCGAGCCGTGTCGCAAAACTCAAGCTCGATGCCGACTGGGCGGTGCTGTCGGCCTGCAACACCGCCGCGGGCGACAAGCCGGGCGCGGAAGGCCTGTCGGGTCTCGCGCGCGCCTTCTTCTATGCCGGCGCGCGGGCGCTCTTGGTTTCGCACTGGCCGGTCGATTCCGATGCGGCGGTGCGTCTGACCACGGGCGCGTTCTCCGAGCTCACCGCGCATCCCGGCATCGGCCGTGCCGAGGCGTTGCGGCGGTCGATGAAGGCCCTGATTGCGGATCGGTCGTCCCCGCGTAACGCCGATCCGGCCGTGTGGGCGCCATTCGTGCTGGTCGGCGAGGGTGGTTGACGACGGCCGAAGAAAGCCGAAACTGGTCTGCAAAAAAGATCCGGAGCTACTCACATGCGGATCATCTTCATTGCAACGACGGCGGCTCTGATGGTTGGACAGGCGGCGGCCAAGGACGTGTTGTCTGGCGCAAGTCTCTACGCCGATGTGGCGCGCTATGCGTCCTTCGGTCTGCACCGCTTCGGCTCATCCGGCGATCGTGCGACGGCCGACTGGATTGCGGGCGAGTTGTCCGGAGCCGGCTACGCGATCAAGTTCCAGCCCGTCGTGCTGGGCCGGCAGTATGCCGTCGAAAAAGCCAGCGCTGAAGCGGCCGGCACGTCTGTCGAGGCGACGCCGTTCTGGTGGCCGCCGGAGGACAAGGCCAGCTTCCATCTGTCGGCGCCGCTCGTGCGCGATGGCGATGTTGCCGGCAAGATTCTTTGGCTCGAGCTGCCGTTCGATCGTGGCGCCTATCTTGGTCCGGCCCATCGTGCTGCGATCGCAGAGGCCGCAGCAAAGAAGCCCGCCGCGATTCTGCTGATGATAGGCAATCCCGCCGATGATCGTTTCGCCTACAACGTCGCGCAGGAGGACACACCCTGGCCGGTGCCGGTGATGGTGGTCGGCGCCAAGGCGCGTGCGACATTCGAGCGTGCGCTCGCATCAGCCGCGCCTGTCACGTTCGAAGTTTCAGGTCATTACGAGCGCAATGTGTCCGGGCGCAATGTCATCGCCGAGACCGGCATGGGCCGTGGGCCGACCATCGTGGTCTCCACGCCGATGACCGGCTGGTACACTTGTGTCTGCGAGCGCGGTCCCGGCATTGCCAATTTCCTGGCGCTGGCGCGCACCGCGGCTGCGGAGAAATGGCCTGCGCATTTCGTCTTCATCGCCACCGCAGGCCACGAGATCGGCCATGGCGGCATGGAGCTGTTCCTGAAGGACGGTGCGCCCGCGCCGAAGGAGACGCTGGCCTGGATTCACTTCGGCTCGTCGAACGCGTGCTATGGCTTGGCGGAAGGCGCGCGTACCAGCACGCCGGAGGAGGAGCGCTATCTGGTGCTCAGCAAGTCAGCCGTTGCGCTGACGGACGAGGCCTTTGCTGGGGTTGCGGCCAAACGCCTGGTAACGGAGAAGCAGGCGGTCGGAGAGCTTCGTGACGTCCATGCGGCTGGCTACGCCAATTTCCTCGGCATGGCCGGCCGCCATCAAACCTTCCACACGCCCGCGGACGATCTCAGCGCGACCGGACCTGACATCCTCGAGCCGGTCGCGCGCGCCTTCGTCGATGCTGCGCGGACAATCGTTGAACGCGGCGAGGCCGCGTTCAAACAATAGCGTCAGTTCTGGTAGTAATAGTTACGCGGCTGGTAATACTGGCGCGGCTGTTGTTGCTGATAGTAGTAGCCCTGCTGCTGGCTATAGGCCGGATCGTAGCCGTAGCCCGGTTGTGGTTGCGGCAGCTGCTGGTAGACCTGCGTGCCATAGGGGCGGGAGATCGGGCGCGGCGCCGGATAGCGCGCACCGGTGTCGCTGCCGTCGGCGGGATAGATGTAGTTGTCGTCATAGCGCCGCGCAGGCTGCATCGGCGGCGTCAGGCTGACGGGATCGCCTGAGGTGGTGTACTGCTCTTCGGCCGGCTGCTGGGCGCGGGCCACCGCATTGTTGGCGCGGCCGTGCGGGTTGCGGGCCAGCGCGACCTGCGCAGATCCGGTGAGAGTCACAGTGGTGTTGAGCACGCCTTGCTCCTGCACCAGTGCGTAGAGCGTCGAAGCGTTCTGACGCGACAGCCGCACGCAGCCATGCGAAGCGGGCGTGCCCAATCGTCCAACCGAGTCGGTGCCGTGGATGGCGTGCCCGATCTTGGTGAAGAAGATCGAGTGCGGCATCGGCGCGTCGTCGAATTCCTTGGAGAAGTGATCCTCTTCCATGCGGAAGGCGCGGAAGGAGCCGTTCGGCGTCTCGCGCGAGGGGATGCCTGTCGACACCGGCCAGTGGTAGCGCGTCACGCCGTCGACCACGACCGTCATCTGCTGATTGTCCTTGTCGACGGTAATGTCGACCTTGGCCTGCGCGGTGCCCGCGCCCAAAAGCAATAGCGAAGTGAACGCAATGAAAAAGGAACGCATCTGACGTCTGGCCTCCGGCCTCCGGCCTGTTCTTGCTAGCGCCGCGGCTCACCGTCCCCCGGCATGCACTATGCCTGCAATCCGGCTTTCGTTCCAGCGGCCTGCCGAGCTAGCCTTCCTGCCATCGTTAACGCGATGCCGGGCGTAAGCAAGGCCGCTTTGTGCCGCGCCGGCTCTGGCGCCGCTGACATTTTCGCGAGCGGACAGACGTTCATAACGCCGACAATTCGTCACAAAGACGCAACCATTTGGCCGCCTCGCGCGTTGATCATGTCCTACCGTTCGGCGGCTTTCGCCGCCGTCTCTTCCGGGGACTCAAGATGAACAAAGCCCGTGCTATCGCCGCCGCTATGCCGGCCGGCTTGCCTGTCCGCCTGCTGTTCGCAGTCGCTGCCGTCCTGCTCGCCCTGTTGCCGCTACCGCGAACCGGCCACGCCCAGGGTATCGTGCGCGGTGCCCAGGAAGGGTCCTATGAAGGTAACAGGATCGCCGGTCCGGTGGGCGGTGCGGTCGGCGGTGTCGTCGGAGCCGGTGTCGGTGGCGCTGTGGGCGCCGTCGACGGCATCCTGGGCATTCCGTACCACGGCCGCCGCCATTGCCGCGGCTACTATGACGGCTATCACCACTTCCGTTGCTATCGGTAGGTGCCGCTCCATCCGAGCTACTGGCCGCATCAGTTCTTCAGCCGATAACCCGTCCGGAAGATCCACCAGATCACGGCGAGGCAAATCGCCAGGAACGCGACCGTCATGCCGATGCTGACGGAGACGCTGACATCAGCGATCTCGTAGAAGCTCCAGCGGAAGCCGGAGATCAGGTAGACGACGGGGTTGAGCAGCGCCAGCGTGCGCCAGGTCGACGGCAGCATGTCGATGGAATAGAAGCTGCCGCCGAGGAAGGTCAGCGGCGTCACCACCAGCATCGGGATCATCTGCAGCTTTTCGAACCCGTCCGCCCAGATGCCGATGATGAAGCCGAACAGGCTGAAGGTGACCGCCGTCAGCACCAGGAAGGCCAGCATCCAGACCGGATGATGGATGTGCAGCGGCACGAACAGCCCGGCCGTGGCGAGAATGATCAGGCCCAGAATGATCGACTTGGTCGCGGCGGCGCCGACATAGCCGAGCACGATCTCGAAGTAGGAGATCGGCGCCGACAGGATCTCGTAGATCGTCCCGGTGAATTTCGGGAAGTAAATGCCGAACGAGGCGTTGGCGATGCTTTGCGTCAGCACCGAGAGCATGATCAGGCCCGGCACGATGAAGGTGCCGTAGCTCACGCCCTCGACCTGGCTGATGCGGGAGCCGATCGCAGCACCGAACACCACGAAATAGAGCGAGGTCGAGACGACGGGCGAGACGATGCTTTGCAGCAGCGTGCGCCAGGTGCGTGCCATTTCGAAAAGGTAGATGGCGCGAATGGCGCGGTGGTTCATGACGTCCTCACGAGGTCGACGAAGATGTCCTCGAGCGACGATTGGGTCGTGTCGAGATCGTTGAAGCGGATACCGGCGGTGCGGAGGTCGCTGAGCAGGCTGGTGATGCCGGTGCGCTCGCCCTTGGTGTCGTAGTCGTAGACCAGCGTCGCGCCGCTGTTGCAGAGGTCGAGCTTGTATTGGCTGAGGCTCTCCGGCAGCGCACCGAGCTTGTTCTGCAGGTGCAGCGTCAGCCGTTTCCTGCCGAGCTTCTGCATCAGGGTCGTCTTGTCCTCGACCAGCACGATCTCGCCCTTGTTGATGACGCCGATGCGGTCGGCCATCTCCTCGGCTTCCTCGATGTAATGCGTGGTGAGGATGATGGTGACGCCGGATTGCTGCAGGCCGCGCACCACTTCCCACATACCCTTGCGCAGCTCGACGTCGACGCCGGCGGTTGGCTCGTCCAAAAACAGGATCTGCGGCTCGTGCGAGAGCGCCTTGGCGATCATCACGCGGCGCTTCATGCCGCCGGAAAGCGTGATGATCTTGTTGTCCTTCTTGTCCCAGAGCGAGAGGTCCTTCAGCACCTTCTCGATATGGGCGGGGTTCTTCGGCTTGCCGAACAGGCCGCGGGAGAAGCTCACGGTCGCCCACACGCTCTCGAAGGCATCGGTGTGCAATTCCTGCGGCACGAGGCCGATCAGCGAGCGGGCCTTGCGGTAGGAGGTCTGGATGTCCTCGCCGCCGACCAAAACCCTGCCTTCGCTCGGATTGGCGATGCCGCAGATGATTGAGATCAGCGTGGTCTTGCCGGCACCATTCGGGCCGAGCAGCGCGAAGATCTCGCCGCGCTTGATGTCGAGATTGACGTTCTTGAGTGCCTTGAACCCAGACCCATAGGTCTTCGACAGGTTGGCGACGGAAATGATGGAGGACATGAGGGCCCGCTAGGGGTGGGGGGATGCGCCGGAACCTGCACCCTGGCGGGGGCGTCCGGCGGACCCCCGAAATAGGAACGGCCTTGCCCGGTCGCAATCGCCTGGAGAAAAATGGTCTCAAAACCGGCCCTTCGGTGGTAGGTTTCGGGCAGGTGTTGCGCGATGGTCACGGACAGCGGCGAAGATCGCCGTTCACGCGGCTCTTTGTTGCGTCTGCGAGCGGGCCGGGGCTACGATTCCAGCCAATCGCAAAGCGTATGTCCCCAGGGAAAAACAAATGAGACTGAACGGCCGTCACACCGCCGGCGCAAGCCAGTTGCCCGCCCTCCGGGTGTGGGCGATCTGCCTGCTCCTGCTGTCAGCTGTTGCCATGAACCCGACCACCGCCAAGGCGGCGCCGACCCAGGCAGCCGCGACGACGCATGTCTATCTGCTCCGCGGTGTGCTCAACATCTTCTCGCTCGGGCTCGACACGATCGGCTCAAGGCTCGAGGCGCAGGGCATCCCGGTGACCGTCGCGAACTTCGTGTCCTGGTCCTCGCTCGCCGATGAAGCCGCGACCGCCTACAAGGCCGGCCGCCTCAAGACCATCGTGCTGGTCGGGCATTCCTCGGGCGCAACCGCGCTACCCGACATGATCGCCAAGCTCAACCAGCTCGGCGTGCCCGTGAAGCTCGCGATCGGCCTCGACTCCGTGTTCAAGACCAAGCTCTCCACCGGCGCCGAGCGCTACATCAACATCTATATCGGCGACGGTCCGGGCGAACCCGTGCGCGCCGCGTCTGGCCTCCGCGGCAAGCTCGACAATGTCGACGTTCGCGGCAGCGGCGTCGGCCACATCACCATCGACAAGAACGAGGCGATCCAGCGCCGCGTCATCGCCGAGATCGACGCAGCGATCGCCCGCTCGCGCGGTCCGGCTGGACCGGTCGCCGAACCCGGCACCGCACCGCGGGCCGCACGCTCGGCGGCGGCAACGGCGCCGGCGAGGAACTGAAGCCTGGCGCCTGAAGATGCTGATTTGATCGTGCCGCCGTCGACTTGAGTGTCGTCGGCGGCATTGTCTTGCCCATGCATCAACCAATCGATCGCGATGCCAACAAGTGGGTTCTTCGGAGGCGTTTTGAGGAACCCGGCGCACAATCTGGTGTTGTCACACCATGGCAAAGAGACGAGACGTCGGCCCCATGCTTGTCCAGCCCGAACGTATGTGGGCGGCTCGACCGGTCGCCGAAAGTGCGCCCGCAAACACGTCGCAGCCGCGATCGACCCGTTTGAGTGCGACGCGGGCCGGCTTGTTGCGGCAGCACGCACTCCGGATGCAGCGCGCGTTGCTTTCCGCTATAAGCGGTAAGGGCTCCGCGAAGTCATAGCCCGTTTTCCGGTGAGCCGTCGGTTCAGGACTGCAGTACGTGAAAGAATTTCAGTGTCCGTCGTGCCGAGAGCCCGTTTCGTTCGAGCACGTCGCGTGCGCAAATTGTGGCACTCAGTTGGCGTTCGACGCCGCATGCATCGACATGAGAAAGCTTGGGCCGAACCAGGCCTGCCGCAATCGCGAGATCATCGGCTGTAACTGGTGCGTCGAGGGTGCGGATTGGTATTGCGGATCCTGCCGTCTGACGCGCACGACTCCTGACCTTGGCGGCACGAGAAACATCATGCTCTGGCGGCGCATGGAGGAAGCCAAGCGCCGTCTTCTCTACGACCTCCGCCGCTTGCAACTCCCGCTGGTATCGCGCAGCGGCGCGCAGGTGACGTTCGACATTCTCTCCGACGACGTCAATCCGATCCTGACGGGGCATCTTGCGGGGGTGATCACGCTCAATCTGGCGGAAGCTGACGACGTCGAGCGCGAGGCCCGTCGCGTCGCATTCCGGGAGCCGTACCGCACCCTGCTCGGGCATTTCCGGCACGAGATCGGCCACTTCTACTGGGACCTGCTGGTCAACAGCACCACTTTCCAGGCGCCGTTCAAGCTGGTCTTCGGCGACGAGACGCAGGACTATCAGACCGCGATCAGTACCTATTACAGTCGGGCCGATCGTTCATACGACCGGCGCGGCTTCATCAGCGAATACGCGACGTCGCATCCCTGGGAAGATTGGGCGGAGACCTTCGCGCATTTTCTCCACATCGTGTCGACTCTCGACTCGTTGGCCGGCTTGCCGCTGTCCCTGGACGGGCGCGCCCGGCAGACCCTGACCGATCCTTATTTCGAGAGCGACTTCGAGGCGCTGCTGGCGTTATGGGTGCCGCTGTCCCGCGGCATCAACGAACTCAACCGGTCGCTTGGGATGAGCGACGCCTATCCGTTCGACATCTCGCCGGCGGTAAAGGGCAAGCTGCATCTCGTCCACATGGCGATCAGCGCGTTTCGCGATCAACAGAAGCTAGCGGCGTAACGCGGCAGCGGGCAGCTCCTGTTACGTCAAGAAGGCGCGAATCGCATCGGCGATCTCCGTTGCGTGCGTCTCCAGCGCGAAATGGCCGGTGTCGAAGAATTTCACGACGGCGTTGGGATTGTCGCGCTTGAACGCCTCGGCGCCG
Organism: Bradyrhizobium zhengyangense; assembly: GCF_022012435.1. Lineage (GTDB taxonomy): Bacteria > Pseudomonadota > Alphaproteobacteria > Rhizobiales > Xanthobacteraceae > Bradyrhizobium > Bradyrhizobium zhengyangense. The sequence continues at coordinate 391,143 of NZ_JAKLUA010000004.1, read as the reverse complement.
GGCGGAATGAAGAATGGATCGTTCTTGCCCCAGACCGCGAGGAAAGGCGGCTTGTGCTTGCGGAAATACTCATGGAAAGCCGGATAGAGCGCGACGTTGCTCTTGTAGTCGCCGATCAGATCGAGCTGCACTTCGTCGGAGTCCGGCCGTGCGAGATAGAAATTGTCGAGATTCTGGCCGTCCGGCGACACCATGGTCGTATCGGGGACACCATGCGTATACTGCCAGCGTGTCGTATCCGGTGTGAGAAATCCGCGCAGCGCCTCGCGATTGGCGGGCGAGGGGGCCTGCCAATAAGCCTTGATCGGAGTCCAGCCGTCGCTGAGGCCCTCCTCATAGGCATTGCCGTTCTGCGAGATGATGGCGGTGATCCTTTCAGGGTGGCTGAGCGCGAGCCGGAAGCCGGTCGGGGCGCCGTAGTCGAAGACGTAGATCGCAAAACGGTCGAAGCCGATCACCTCGGTGAAGCGCTCGATCACGCGCGCGATGTTGTCGAAGGTGTAGCTGAAGGTTTCGCGCGAAGGCATGTCTGACTGGCCGAAGCCTGGAAGGTCCGGCGCGACGATGTGAAACTTGTCCGCCAGCAGCGGGATCAGGTCGCGAAACATGTGACCTGCCCTCGGGAAGCCGTGCAGCAGCAGAAGCTTCGGCGCGCCGAGGCGACCGGCTTCGCGATAGAACACCTTGAAGCCGTTGACGTCGGCCGTGCGATATCTGGTGGAGGTCATGATAGTCTCCATTAGTGTTGCCTTGACGAGATGAGATCCGATGCTCGCGCGGTGGCGTGCTACTTGCCGTTCACCGCGTGCACTGCGTCGCCAATGATGTCGGCGACGACCCCGGGCGCGGTGACGCTTGGGGTGCGATCAACGGCGAGCGAACGGATGTTCGCTTTCATGCGCTCCGCCATGAAGCGCTGCGTCTCTGGAACGATCATGCGGTCCTGCTCGGCAATCAAGAACCAGCTCGGAACGTTCCTCCAGAGCGGGCGCCCCGCGGGCACGGTGATGCAATTCAACGAGATCGGCCGCTGCACGGCCGTCAGCACAGCGTGATCTTCCGAGGCGGCGTTCTGCGCGAAGGCCACGGCGAAGGCGTCCTCGGGCAACCAGATCAGGCCATTGTCGTCGGGCGCAAGCTTGGGGGCCTGTGGGTGCGGAGGAAGACGGTAGAACACGTCCGCAACCTTCTCGCCTTCGTCGGGCGCCAGCGCCGCCACATAGACCAGCGCCTTCACCCGCTCGGGGCGCGCGAGGGCGATCACCGCACCGGCATAGGCGTGTCCCGCGAGCACGATCGGGCCATTGGTACGATCCAAACTCCGGTTGAGGGCGGCGACATCGTCCGCGAGTGAGGTCAGCGGCAGCGGTGCCGCCTTCGCCTTGATGCCCTCGGCAGCGAGGGCCGTGATGACCCGCGCCCAACTCGACCCATCCGCCCACGCGCCGTGGGCCAGGACCACCGTGACGTCGCTCTTGGCCATCATTGCCTCTGCAGTAACCTGTATAATAGCACTAATAGGGTTACGACTGGCTTAGTAACTTGTCAATATGTATTTTACAGGTTACGTTGTGGTTGTTTTCGGCTGGGAGCCAAGCGTGCCAAACAGACCGCCTGCCATGTTCATCGCCGACTCGGTCGGTCTCGATTTCCTCAACTCGATCGCGACGCCGGTCGATACGCCCGTCGACTGGATCGACGATGGCGACGGGCTGATCGATTGGCTGGCGCAGGCGAAACTGGTGCCCACGGACGAGCTGGAGGCGTTGAGCGCACGCGCGAAGCCCGACGAGTTGGACAAGGTCGCGGATCAGGCGCGGGCCTTGCGCGAATGGTTCAGGGGCTTCGTGCGCAAGCATGCGGGCCGGCCGCTGACAGCGACGGCTCTGAAAGAACTCGGTCCGCTGAACAGTCTTCTGGAACAGGACGAAGTCTTTAGCCGGATCGAACCGCGACACGACGTCAGCCATCACGGTCTCGCGTTGCGGACCACGCGGCACTGGCGATCACCGGAGTCGCTGCTGTTGCCGATCGGCGAGGCGATGGCGAAGTTCGTCTGCGACGAAGACTTTTCGGACGTGAAAGCGTGCGAGGGCCATAACTGCACGATGCTGTTTGCGGACCACACACGTCGCCGTGCGCGGCGATGGTGCATCATGGCGGTCTGCGGCAACCGGGCCAAGCAGGCGGCGCATCGGAGCAGACTCAAGAGCCGTCAATAATCGGGCCACAGCCGCAACTGGTCGGCAACGATCTCAACGATGTCGCTGACCAGCTGATCGCGCGTCACGGAGCCGGTTGACCCGGCGGGTTTCGTGCCCCAAAAACCACCCAATCGGCGGTCACTAACCGCCGCGGAGGGGGCGCTTGCCCCCTCGTGGTAGGACTGCGGGACTTGATGATTGATCCAAGGCGACTTGTGGTGTTGGCAGCTCTTGTGCTGCTCGCCTTGAATCCTCCTCTGGCCGCGGCCTCACCCGCCAAGCCGAAGCCGGCTGCGAGTCCTGTGGTCGCGCCGCCGCCTCCTGCTCCGCCGGTCGAGCCGCTGCCGCCGCCGAAGATCTACTTGTTTCGCGGCGCCATGGGGCCATTTTTCTCGACCGGGATCGACCGGCTCAGCGAGAAGCTGACCAAGGCCGGCTTCTCGTCCGACGTCTACGAATTCACCTTGTGCCGCCTGATCGGCAACCGCGCCATCGCCAGCTACAAGGAGAGCCCGGCGCCGATCGTGCTGATGGGCCATTCGATGGGCGGTCTGTGCTCGGTCCTCATTTCCGAGATGGCGGCCAAGGAGAACATCCCGATCAGCCTCGTCATCGCTATCGATCCCGCGCACGCGACCGACGACGTGCCGCTCAACGTCGAGCGCTTCATCAACATCTTCCTGTCAGACAGTGTTCTCGGCGGCGGCGATGTGGTGGCGGTGCCCGGCTTTCGCGGCCATTACGCGAGCTACGATCTGAAGCTGAACAGCCGCGTCACGCACATCAACATCGAGAAGTCGGACGACATCCACCGCCAGATCGTCGAAATGGTGACGCAGTTGCCGCGCATCCAGGCGGGGCAGACCGAGGCCGATGCCGTGCCGCTGCGTTATCAGGTCCCCGGGGACACGCTGGTCGAATTGTGGGACAGCGGCGTGCGTATACCGGTCCGCACAGGCGATACGATGGAGAGCATCGCGGCAACCCATCGCGTGCCGGTCTGGGCCATCGCGCAGAGCAACTCGCTGACGGAGAATGCGACGCTCACGCCGGGCCAGTCGATCATTGTTCCCAGGCATTTGACGCCGCCGGACACAGCGGCCGCGGCCGCGATGGCGGTGCCGCCGCCGGCGGCACCTTCTGGACGGAAGAAGTAGCTTTCGCTCAGACGTTCGAGCCGTGGATCGCGTCGATCACGGCGTCGGTCACTTCCCTTGTCGTCGCCTTGCCGCCGACATCGGGTGTCAGCACGCCGGCCGCACAGACCTGCTCGACCGCCTTCATCAGCCGCGCGGCTGCATCCTTCTCGCCGAGATGCTCCAGCATCTGTGCGCCGGTCCAGAACGTCGCGACCGGGTTGGCGATACCCTTGCCGGTGATGTCGAAGGCCGAGCCGTGGATCGGCTCGAACATCGAAGGAAAGCGGCGCTGCGGATCGATGTTGCCGGTCGGCGCCACGCCGAGACTGCCGGCAAGCGCGCCGGCGAGATCGGAGAGGATGTCGGCGTGGAGGTTGGTCGCCACGATGGTGTCGAGGCTCTTCGGATGCAGCGTCATGCGCACGGTCATGGCATCGACCAGCATCTTGTCCCAGGTCACACCAGGGAATTCGGTCGCGACCTCGGCTGCGATCTCGTCCCACATCACCATGCCATGGCGCTGCGCGTTCGACTTGGTCACCACGGTCAGGAATTTGCGCGGACGCGACTGCGCGAGCTGGAATGCATAGCGCATGATGCGCGTGACGCCGACGCGGGTGAAGACGGCGACTTCGGTGCCTACTTCTTCTGGCAGGCCCCTATGCGCGCGGCCGCCCATGCCGGCATATTCGCCTTCCGAGTTCTCGCGCACGATCACCCAGTCGAGATCGCCGACGCCGACATTGCGCAGCGGTGAGGCCACGCCCGGCAGGATCTTGGTCGGACGCACGTTGGCGTACTGGTCAAAGCCCTGGCAGATCGGCAGGCGCAGGCCCCACAGCGTGATGTGATCGGGCACGTCGGGGGCGCCGACCGCGCCGAAATAGATCGCGTCGAACTTCTTCAGCTCCGTGAGACCGTCGGCCGGCATCATCACGCCATGCTTCTTGTAATAGTCCGAGCCCCAGTCGAACGTCCTCACGTTGAAGGCGATGTCGCCGCTGCGCCTGGCCAGCGCCTCCAGCACGCGGACACCGGCAGAGATCACCTCGGGGCCGATGCCGTCGGCGGGGATTGCTGCGATCGAATGGGTGCGCATGGGAAGCTCCGTTGAAGATGGCGGTGGAGTTGCGGAAACTGGATGGTCCACCTCGCCACCGAGTCTAGGCGGGCGTGTCGGGTTACTCAATTGGCGCTGGTTTATACAAAAAAATGATATAATCATCGCTTGGCGAAACGAGGAAAGTCCTTTTATGGAATTGCATCAGCTTCGATGCTTCGTGGCGGCCGCCGAGCAGCTGCATTTCGGCCGCGCCGCGCAGCATTTGCAGATGCTGCCGTCTGCGCTCGGCCGCCAGATCAGGCTGCTGGAAGAGGATCTGGGAGCGCGACTGTTCGCGCGCACGACCCGCGCGGTCTCGCTCACCGAGGACGGCAACACGTTGCTGCGCGACGCCCGCGCCATCCTTGCTAGAGTTGAGGCCGTCGAGAGCAATTTGCGCAACCGCTCGCGCGCAGGTGCCGCGCGGCGGCTGCGGATCGGTGCCGTCGATAGCGCGGCGGCAGGGTTGCTGCCGCCATTGCTGCGCGACTTCCGCGCCAGGCATCCCGACGTCGCGGTCCAGCTTATCGAGGACAAGACCATCAGGTTATTGCCAAAGATCCTGACAGGGGCGCTCGATCTCGCCTTCGTTCGCCCTCCCGACCCGGCGGACAAGCGGCTCGAGTTACGCCCGCTGCTCCAGGAGACCGCGATCGTGGCGTTTCCGCAGCGGCACGCGCTCGCGGCACGGAAATCGATCACGCTGGCTGATATCGCCGGCGAGGCGATGCTGGTGCCGGACCGCCGATCGCGGCCGCACAGCCACGACCTCACGATCAAACTGTTCGAGCAGGCGGGCTTGACGCCGCGCATCGTGCAGGTCGCCGATGAGAAGCAGACCATCATCAATCTCGTGGCAACGAGGCTCGGTGTTGCCGTCGTTCCGCGCTGGACCACGCGGATGGCGGTGACGGGCGTGCGCTTCGTGTCGCTCCGACCGAAGCAGAGCGGACCGGTCGGCCGGCTGCCGCTGGCGGCGGCCTGGCTGCGCGGCTCGCGTGATCCGGCCCGCGATGCGATGCTGGCGGTGTTGGAGGCGCGCCTGCGCTTCTATGCGCGGGAGGCGTGAGCGGCTATGACACTGGTCTGGATAAAAAGGTGGATGCGATGACCGATCAGAAAGCCTCGAACGACTTGCGAGTAGCGATCGCGGGCCTGGGCTCGATCGGCAGCAAGATTGTGACCGCGCTCGATCAGGGCATCGAAGGACTGGCGCTATCAGCCGTGGCGGTGCGCGATCCTGCCAAGCATCAGGCTTTCCTCAGTGGCCTGCGTCATCGGCCGCAAATCCTGCCGATCGACCAGCTTGGCGACGCCGCCGACATCGTGGTCGAATGCGCGCCGAGCAGCCAGTTACGCGCGATCGTCGAGCCCGCGGTGAAGCGCGGCAGGTCCGCGGTCGTCGTCAGCGTCGGCGGGCTGCTCGACAATTTCGATCTCGTCGATCTGGCCCGCGCCAAGGGCGGTCGCATTCTTGTCCCGACCGGTGCGCTGATCGGGCTCGATGCCGTCAACGCCGCGGCAGTCGGCACCATCCATTCGGTGAAGATGGTCACGCGCAAGCCGATCGACGGGCTGAGGGGCGCGCCGTTCATCGTTCAGAACAACATCGACATCGACAATCTGCGCGAGCCGCTCAAGCTGTTCGAGGGATCCGCACGTGACGCCGCAAAGGGCTTTCCGGCGAACGTCAATGTCGCCGTTGCGCTGTCGCTGGCGGGCATCGGGCCTGATCGCACCCAGATGCAGGTGTGGGCCGATCCCACCGTGACGCGCAACGTTCACCGTATCGAGGTCGAAGCGGATTCGGCGCGGTTCTCGATGAGCATCGAGAACATCCCGTCCGAGAATCCCAAGACCGGAATGATCACCGCACTGTCCGTGATCGCGCTGCTCCGCAAGCAGCGCGCCACGCTTTGCGTTGGAACGTAATTCTTAAGCGCCCGTCACGCGCCAGATCACGTTGCCGACGTCGTCGGCCATCAGCAGCGACTTCTTGTCGGGGCCGATCACGACGCCCACCGGGCGTCCGTAGGACTCCTTCTCGTCCGGGGACAGGAAGCCCGACAGGATGTCGCGACCGGGGCCGGAGGGTTTTCCGTTCGCGAACGGGATGAAGACCAGCTTGTAGCCGGACAGCGTGCTGCGATTCCACGAGCCGTGCTGGCCGATCACCATGCCGTCTCCGAAGCCGGGCAGGGTCCCTGCGGGCATCCAGCACAGGCCGAGCGAAGCGGTATGGCCGCCGAGCGCGTAATCAGGTTGCAGCGCCTTGGCGACCATCGCCGCATCCTGCGGCACCCGGTCGTCCACCGTCTTGCCCCAATAGCAATAGGGCCAGCCGTAGAAGCCGCCGTCGCGCACCGAGGTGAGATAGTCGGGCGGCGTCTCGTCGCCGAGACCGTCACGTTCGTTGACGACGGTCCAGAGCACGCCCGTCGTTGGCTCCCACGCAAGCCCGACCGGATTGCGCAGGCCCGCGCCGAAGATGCGATGCGTGCCGGCGGCGAGATCGAGCTCGTAGACCGCGGCGCGGCCTTGCTCGACCTCCATGCCCATTTCGGCGATGTTGCTGAGCGAGCCGACGCCGGCATAGAGCTTCTTGCCGTCGGGGCTGGCGAGCAGGCTGCGCGTCCAGTGGCCGCTCGGCTTGAACGTGGTGAGCCGCTTGCCCGGCGCGGTGATGCTGTCGGCATTGGCGACATAAGGAAAGGCCATCACGCCGTCGGTGTTGCCGACATAGAAGGTGTCGCCGACCAGCGCCATGCCAAATGGCTGGTTGAGGTTCTCCATGAAGGCGCCGCGGACTTCCGCAACGCCGTCGCCGTCCTTGTCGCGCAACAGTGTGATGCGGTTGGCGGAGACGCCCAGCGCCGCGGCGCGCCGCATCGTCGCCTGCATCGCGTAGTGGAACACGCTGCGCGGGGCGCCCGCGATCTGCGTCGCTTCAGCGATCAGCACGTCGCCATTGGGCAGCACCTCGATCCAGCGCGGATGGTCGAGCTCGCTCGCGAACGCGTTGACCTTGAGCCCGGCTGCGACCGTCGGCTTCTGGCCTTGGCTCCAGCCGCGCGCGGTCGGCATCTTCAAGGTCGGGATCGCGCCTTGCGGCTTGGCCTCGGGAATGGAAGGGGCCTGGCCCCAGGCCGGCGCCGCTTCAGTGCCGGTCAGCTTCCGCCATTGCAGCGCGATGCCGCCGAGCACTGCGACGAACTGCGCAAAGATGCTGGAAAAAGTCATGAGAAGCCCCTGTCGAACCCTGCGGCACAGTCCGGATCGCATCAAGCCCCGCGCGGGCTTGAGGCCTGACCGTCGATCTCGCCAGATCGACGATGGAACGTCGACGTGCCCTTTTTGCGCGCGCATCCAACTGGGTCACGGTCAAAAGGTCAACCGGGCCGGAACTCGATCCGTGGCTATTCCCGTGGAATGGCTGCTGATCGAATTTGCATAGGGGGATGCGGATCAGTGCCGAACCTGCTGCTCCGGCCGTCGAGCATGCCTGAAATCATCGAGATGATGGACGTTCGGCGTGAGCGCTGCCTCCTTGGACAGGAGATGATAGACGCGCGCGACGGTGCGCTGCTTCAGCTTCGGCCGCCCTGGCGGCAGCGCCCGCGCCTTGCAGAGTGCCGCAATCGCGTGCGCGCGAAAATAATCGTAGGCGTCCGACATGGCGCAATGCTCTGCGTCTGGAGCAGGTGTCACGGGGCTAACGGGTGAGTGGAGAGGCGGTTCCTGCCTGATCCCGCGCTTACCAATCCGTCATCCTGAGGTGCGAGCCATGGGGCGCAACGCGCGCCATGGGGGAGCCTCGAAGGATGAATGGCCCGGCTGCATCACGGCCGTGCATCCTTCGAGGCTCGGCTTGCGATGCATGCGCATCACAAACCTCGCACCTCAGGATGACGGGACGAGGGGAGCGCTCTGCGGCGAATGCGATAGGCGGACGTCCGCAGCTTCACCGCGGCGACGTGAACGGGATGATCATCGGCACGCGGCGGCAATAGGCGCCGTAGGCGTCCTCGCCGAGCTCCTTCGAGAGGAACACCTCTTCCATCCGGCCCTTCTGCCACATGCCGAGCGAGATCAGGATGGCGCCGAGGATCGTCGTCACCATGCCGATCGCAACGCCGGTCACCAGCATGCCGAAGATCAACCCGGTGTAGATCGGATGACGGACGATGCCGTAGGGGCCGGTGTCGATGACGCGGTGGTCTTCCTTGTGGGTGATGGTGTTGGACCAGAACTTCCCGAGATGCAGCCGCCCCCACCATGCGAAGGCGATGCCGGCGACCGAGAGGATCGCGGCGATGGCGATGCCGGTGTTGCCGAGCACCCAGAGCGGCTTCCAGCCCATGACCTCCGCAATGAATGGCGTGTACAGGATGCCGCCGACCAGGATCGGCAGGCGATAGCGCTGCGACTCCAGCGTCATGACCTGCTTCTTGGTCTGTCCCTGCCAGAACGAAGCGCCCACCCAACTGGCGAGAAAGGCGAGCCAGATCAGGGCCAGGAGCTCGGTCGGCCAGGTCGTGGTCCAGCCACCCCAGGCCACGGAGAGAAGCTTGCTGAAATCAAAGGACATGCGGAAAGGTTCTTTGGTTTGGGCGGCAGATCAGCTCGCGCGCGAGGAGAGCGCGTGATGCTCGATGGCGCCGGAGGGCTGCTGGCCGTTGCGGGCGAGCAGGTGGGTGATGGTTTCGCGCAGCACCGGCTCGATCGGGCGCGGCGCATAGCCGAGCTCGTCACGCGCCTTGCCGATTGAAAGGTCGCTCGCGGCCAGCGCGATGCGCACGCCCTCGGCGGTGCCGTTGGGCGGACGGCGCGTGATGTGATCGGAGACCTTCTCGAGCATGATCGCGGAGAGCTCGGCGATCTTGCCGGGAACGACGACCGGATATTGTCGCCGTCCGCTCATCGCCGACATCATGCGCAGGATCTGCCCGAGCCTGACGCAATCGCCGCCGAGGATGTAGCGCTGGCCGATGCGGCCACGCTCCATCGTCAGCAACAGGCCCATGGCGACGTCGCGGACGTCGACGAGATTGACCAGGAAGTCGAGATGCGGCTGCACCTTCTTCTGCAGGAAGTACCACAGCATCGCCGTCGGCGGCGTCAGATTGTGGTCGGCAGCGCCGATCGGCATGGTCGGGGTGCCGATCACGAGCGGGAAGCCGCTGGCCGCGGCCTTCGCGGCGTGATGCTCTGCGAGCGATTTCGAACGCGTATAGGCGCCGGGCATCGCGTCGGCCGGCTGCAAGGCTTCCTCGGCGGCCACGCCGTTGAGGTTGGCGTAGGGGAACAGGATCGATTCCGTCGAGCAATGCAGGAAGCGCGAGATGTTGCGCTTCATCGCAGCTCCAAGCACGACCTCGGTGCCGCGGAAATTGACGTCGTGGAAGTCCTGCTTGTTGGCGACCCACATGCCGGGCAGGCCGGCGAGGTGATAGACCTGATCAACTCCCGAAACCGCAGCATCGACCGTGGCAGCGTCCAGCACCGAGCCGCGCACATACTCGACGTCCGCATTCGCGGTCGCCGGCGGCCTGACATCGAGAACACGTACCCGCTGCCCACGGGCGCGGAGCGCTTCGACGAGATGCTGTCCGATGAAACCGCTGCCACCGGTAACCAGTACGAGAGTCATGCAGAAGGTTTGCTGTTTCGCTTCTAGAACTAACGGATCGAAAGGGAATTGGTCGGAACTGGCGCCAGAATCGCGGCAAGGTCGCGACGGAAGCCCAATGCAATGAATAATTTTGCCATAACGAACATCGGTCCAAGCAGGAAATGCGTGGGGTGGTCGACCATGGACGGTTGCCGTTCCTCGAACACCTTGTGACCAACGGTCTGGGCCGCGACGCCGGATCCGATCAGCACCACAAAAATAGACCACATCATGGCGGTCGAAACCTGATTGCCGATCGCGGTTGCGACCGATAGCAGCACGATCATCGACACCAGGATGCCGAGCCCGACGCCGGCATCCAGCATCAGCCAGTATACCAGCACTGGCAGGGCCAAAATCACCGCAAGGCTCACCTCGACCCCGAACACGGAGAAATGGACCAGGGTCAGCGGCAGCGTCGCGCCAGTGAAGAGCAGGACAATGCCGACCACATGCATCGCGCAATTCCAGGGATCGCGATGATATTCGACATAGTCGGCCAGTTGGCGTTGAAAATAGCCAGCCATTTCAGTCTCGTGCAGCACGGGGTCGGGAAGGGCGAAAACAGCCTATAGCACCTGACAGGGCAGTGCACAAACCGGCACTATTGTCGCGCAAGACCTTGATGTCGCGCTGTGAGACAGGTCACAAAATAATCAAAACTTCAACGGGTTCCGCTGCCGTGAAGGCCGGGCGCTCAGCGTTTCTTGGCGGGCTTTTTCGCCGCAGGCGCAGGGGCCGCCGCCGGATGCGCAGGCGCTTCTTCGGGCACTTTGGCAAAGGTCAGGATTTGCAACTGGCCGTTGACGGCCGAGGTCGGCTTGGCGCGGTCCAGGAACTGCTCCTCGCCGAGGCCGATCGGCTGGAGCCGCTTGGTCGAAATCTTGAACGTGTTCACCAGCACGTCGCGGATCGCATCCGCCCTGCGCTGGCTCAGGATCGCGTTGGCCTCGCGCGTCTTCTGATTGGACTCGACGTGGCCGACGATGAGAAACGTGTAGGGAAGCAGCGACGCGTGAACCAGCGCGTCGGCGATCCGGCCAACGGTCTGGTAGGACTCCGGCTGGATGATCGGCGTATCGGCGTCGAACTGGATCTGCGCGTTGAAGGCGGGCAGCTTGGCGAGGTCGGGCGCGATCGGCGGCCGGTTCACCGGACCCGGATCGTTCTTGATCCTCGCCTTGGCCCGCTCCATCACCTGCTGCTTCAGCGCGGGCAGGTCGACCTCGGGGGCCTCCTCGAAATGATTGAGCTTGCCGACGATGTCGTCGCGGGTCGGCGCAGTCTGCGCGGCCGCGGCGCCTGCGAGCAGCGCGAGGCCCAAGGCGATGCCGATGCCGGCGGTGCTGTGCCCGGTTGCGCGCATCATCGATACCCCGCCTCGTCGACGGCCTTCAGGCAGTTGTTGCTGATGCCCTTGGGCGTCGAGATCAGGCAGGGGATCGACTTGCTGGTCTCCTTTGTCGAGCCGCCGCAGACCTTGACGATCTCGCGCTGGCAGGCGTTCGCGACCGTGACACGGGCGGCGACGCGCTTCTGGATGGCGTCGAACGCGGTGAGGTAATCGCTCTGGCACTGCTGGGAGAGCACGTCCCGGTTGCGGGACAGGCATTCCTTCAGGCGGGTCGAGTCCGGATTGACGCCGCGGCAATTGGCGACGATCTCCGCACCGCAGCTCCTGGCCAGGAGCCCGATCGAATCGCCAAAGCTCATGGTCTCCGCCGCGCTGAGCGACGGCGTCCCCAATGCAAGCACGATCAGTGTGATGAAGCCCCGGATCATGGTTGCATCTGATACGGGGAAGTTCGCCATGGTCAAGGGCTGATCGCCCCCGAACTGTCGAGAGTCCGGCGAGTGCGGCGAACAGTCCTCACTCCTCGGCGAGGGGTGGCCATTCGATCAGGACGGCCGTGTGGTTCCGGATCGCGTCGGCAAATTCCGGGGCAGCTTTGAGCTCGTCCAGTGTTCGCGGCGGAGGAAGCTCGCCACCGTCCGCGATCACCTCCTCGGCATAGAATGCGATGGCCTCGGGTGCGTTCTCCAGGGCCTCGTCGATGTCGTCGCCGCCGGACATGCAGCCGGGCAGGTCCGGAAACCACAGGCTGACGTCGTCAGGGCCGTTGTCTTCAATGATGGCCACGTAGTGCGCCATGTCGGCGCTCACGCCCGCTGCACAAAGCTGTCCACGACCTTCTTCTCGCCGGCCTTGTCGAAGGCGATGGTGAGCTTGTTGCCGTCGATCTTGGTGACGCGGCCGTACCCGAATTTCTGGTGGAAGACGCGGTCGGAGAGCGAGAATTCCGACGTCGTGCCGGTGGATTTGGCGACCAACTCGCCTTCGATCGTCAGGGGACCGCGGCGGCGCGAGGAGAAGCTGCCGAAATCGGGGCCTGACGACGACGAGGAGAACGTTGCGGCTTCTTCCTCGAAGCCGCCGCGCCCGCCACCGCCATTGCGGCCGCCACCGCGGTTGCGATTGGCCTGCGCGCGCTGCCAGCCCGGCGTCGAATAGGTCGAGCCAAAGGCTTCCATGTCGTCGAAGCGCGAAGCACCGTAGCCGCCGGTGCCGCCCCAGGCCGAGCCGCCCTTGGATTCCGTGATCTCGACATTGGCCGCCGGCAGTTCGTCGAGGAAGCGCGACGGGATCGTGGTCGACCAGGTGCCATGGATCCTGCGGTTGGTGGCGAAATAGATCATGGCGCGGCGGCGGGCGCGGGTCAGGCCGACATGGCCGAGCCGGCGTTCTTCCTCGAGCCCCGCGCGGCCCTGCTCGTCGAGGGTGCGCTGGCTCGGGAACAGGCCTTCCTCCCAGCCGGGCAGGAACACGTTGTCGAATTCGAGGCCCTTGGCCGAGTGCAGTGTCATCAGCGACACTGCGTCGTCCTCGGCGCCGCCCTCGCGGTCCATCACCAGCGAGATGTGCTCGAGGAATCCTTGCAGGTTCTCGAACTCCTCCATCGAGCGCACGAGCTCTTTGAGGTTCTCCAGCCGGCCCGCGGCATCGGCCGAACGGTCCTTCTGCCACATCTCGGTATAGCCGCTCTCGTCGAGCACGATCTGGGCGAGATCCGTATGCGCGGTAACCTCGCGCTGGGCGCGCCAGCGATCGAACTGGGCAACGACGTCGCGCAAGGACCCGCGCGCCTTCGGCTTCAGCTCGTCGGTCTCGACCACCGCGCGCGCCGCGTCGAACAAGGGAATGCGGCGCTTGCGGGCGTGATCGTGCAGCAACTGTATGGTGGCATCGCCAAGGCCGCGCTTGGGCACGTTGACGATGCGCTCGAAGGCGAGATCGTCCGCGGGCGAATTGATGACGCGCAAGTAGGCCAGCGCATCGCGGATTTCGGCGCGCTCGTAGAAGCGCGGGCCGCCGATGACCCGATAGGGCAGGCCGAGCGTGACGAAGCGATCTTCGAACTCGCGCATCTGGTAGGACGCGCGCACGAGAATGGCGATCTCGTTGAGCTTCTCGCCCTTGCGCTGGATCTGCTCGATCTCCTCGCCGATGCCGCGAGCTTCCTCTTCGGAATCCCAGGAGCCCGTGACCGTGACCTTCTCGCCGTCATGGTCCTCGGTGCGCAGCGTCTTGCCGAGCCGGCCTTCATTATGCGCGATCAGGTGCGAGGCGGCGGCGAGGATGTGGCCGGTCGAGCGGTAGTTGCGCTCGAGGCGGATCACTTTCGCGCCCGGGAAATCGTGCTCGAAGCGCAGGATGTTGTCGACCTCGGCGCCGCGCCAGCCATAGATCGACTGATCGTCGTCGCCGACGCAGCAGATGTTTTTGACGTGGTTTTTCTCCCTCTCCCCGTCCTTTACGGGGAGAGGGTTGGGGTGAGGGGCTGCTTCCACGAACCCAGCTTGCGGAGAGTCCCCCTCACCCGCCGCGCTTTGCGCGTCGGCCTCTTCCCGCACGCGGGGAGAGGCGAGAGACGACGGCGCCTGCGACAGCAGCCGCAGCCACAGATATTGCGCGACGTTCGTATCCTGGTACTCGTCGACCAGGATGAATTTGAAGCGCTGCTGATATTGCCGCAAAATATCCGGGTGCTCGCGGAAGATGCGGATGTTCTCCAGCAAGAGATCGCCGAAATCGGCGGCGTTGAGGATCTTCAGCCGCTCCTGGTAGCTCGCATAGAGCTTGCCGCCCTTGCCGTTGGCGAACATCGCGGCTTCGCCTGACGGTACCTGCGACGGCGTCAGGCCGCGGTTCTTCCAGCCGTCGATCAGTCCGGCCAGCATGCGCGCCGGCCAGCGCTTGTCGTCGATGTTCTCGGCTTGCAGGAGCTGCTTGAGCAGCCGCACCTGGTCGTCGACGTCGAGCACGGTGAAGTTCGACTTGAGCTGCGCCAGCTCGGCATGGAAGCGCAGGATGCGGCCGCCGATGGAGTGGAAGGTGCCGAGCCACGGCATGCCCTCGACGGCATGGCCGAGCATCTGGCCGAGCCGGTGCTTCATCTCGCGCGCGGCCTTGTTGGTGAAGGTCACCGACAGGATCTCGGCGGGGCGGGCGCGGCCCTGGCTCAGGATGTGCGCGATGCGCGTGGTCAGCACGCGGGTCTTGCCGGTGCCGGCGCCGGCCAGCACCAGGACCGGGCCGTCCAGCGTCTCCACGGCCTCGCGCTGCTCGGGATTGAGGCCGGAGAGGTATTTCGGGCCCACGGAGGCGCGCGCACGCGCGGCGATGCCGCCGGCTGCGGGCTGGTGGTCGGGTACGCTGGTGATCTTGCTCGGCTCGGTCATGCGAATCATTGGCCCCACGATGGCACCGCGGGGTGGCGGAAGGGAGCCTTCTTAACAGGGATTGGCCCCTATATGGGGCGGCCCGACGAGGTTTTCCACGTGCACGGCGGGCCGATTTGTTCCTGGACGCCGAGCGAATTTCCGGCGGCCGGCGGCCGGAACCAATGTTCCGAGCCGGCGATTGTTTCTGCAAGTGAGGCGCCTCAGTCGCGCCGAACGCAGGCAGTCATCGAAACAGAGGTTTTGACCATGCTGAGCTGGGTTGTGACGTTTCTGATTATCGCACTGATCGCCGGTATCCTGGGCTTTGGCGGCCTCGCCGGCGCGTCGATCGAAATCGCCAAGATCATCTTCTTCGTCGCGGTCGTGCTGTTCCTGGTCTCGGCCGTGGTCGGCCTCGCCCGCGGCCGCAGGATCTAGCGCGCGCTCTTCACCTCTCCCCGTCGGGGAGAGGTGGACGGCAGCATCTTCTCTTATCGCTTCGAGGGCATCGCCACGTTCCGGCCGATGCCCTCGGGTCGCGGCACGGCGCTGTGGGTCTTGACGACGGCTGCGATGCGCTCGCGGATATCTGGCGGAAACGCCGCCACCTTTCGCGAGCCCATGTCGATGTGCAGCGACATGTTCTCGGAGGTGGCCGACAGCCAGCCTTCGGTCGCGTGACGCAGTTCCTGGAATGTGTGCAGGCGCTTGTCGTCGGCTTCCAGCAGCCAGACCGAGACCTGCACGGGATCGCCGAGATGAATCTCGCGCAAATACCGCACGTGGCATTCGGCCGTGAAGGTCGAGCCGTTGCGGTCCTTCATATAGGTTGGTCCGATCCCGAGCTGCAGCCACATCTGGTCGATCGCCCGGTCGAACATCACGTTGTAATAGGCCATGTTGAGATGGCCGTTATAATCGATCCATTGCGGCTCGATCTGCATGATCGAACTGCGGAACGGCTCGGCGGGCTTCGAAGCGGCACTCTCCGGCATGTCTCATTCCCTGGCTATGCGTCCGGTCGCTTGACTTGACCGGTGAGATGTCCTTTGCCACGGTTTCTTCTGTCGGGAGGACGATCCGTGGGTACATCAATCACCAATAATCCGCCGCGGCCGGAGCCGAAAGCCCTTGCAAGCGCGCTGGAGCAGCTTGCCGCACGCTTCGGCAACCGCCTCATCACCTCGCAGGCCGTCCGCGAACAGCACGGCCATACCACGACATGGATCGTCAACCAGCCGCCCGATGGCGTGGTGATGGCGCAGGAGACGGCCGACATCCAGGACGTGGTGCGGATCTGCGCGAGGAACGGCGTGCCCGTCATTCCCTTCGGCACCGGCACCTCGCTCGAAGGCCAGGTCAACGCGCCCGCCGGCGGCATCTCGATCGATCTGCGCGACATGAACAAGGTGCTCGCGGTCCATGCCGAGGATCTCGACTGCGTGATCCAGCCCGGCGTCACCCGCAAGGCGCTCAACGAGCATCTGCGCGACCAGGGCCTGTTCTTCCCGATCGATCCCGGCGCGGATGCCTCGCTCGGCGGCATGGCCTCGACCCGTGCCTCCGGCACCAACGCGGTGCGCTACGGCACCATGCGCGACAGCGTGCTGGCGCTGAAGGTGGTGCGTGGCGACGGCGAGATCATCACGACAGGGACGCGTGCGAAAAAGTCGTCGGCCGGCTACGACCTGACGCATCTGTTCGTCGGTGCCGAAGGCACGCTCGGCATCATCTCCGAGCTGACCATTCGCCTGCGCGGCATCCCGGATACGATCGCGGCCGGCGCCGTGTCGTTCGAGACCGTGCACGGGGCGTGTCAGGCGGTGATTCTGGCGATCCAGACCGGCATTCCCGTCGCGCGCATCGAGCTGCTCAATGCCGCGCAGGTGAAGGCCTGCAATGCCTATTCGAAGCTGACGCTGCCGGAGACGCCGCTGCTGCTGATGGAATTCCACGGCAGCGAGATCGAGGTCGCCGAACAGTCCAAGGCATTCGGCGAGATCGCGAAAGACTGTGGCGGCGGCGATTTCTCCTGGACCACTAAGCCGGAGGATCGCACAAAACTGTGGCAGGCACGGCACGATGCCTATTGGTCCGTCAAGGCACTGCGGCCCGGCGACAGCATCGGCGTGGTCGCAACCGACGTCTGCGTGCCGATCTCGCGCCTTGCCGATTGCGTCAGCGAGACCGAGGAAGATCTCAAGCGCCTTAATTTATTGTCGCCGATCGTCGGCCATGTCGGCGACGGCAATTTCCACTGCTCGCTGGTGTGCGACACCAACGATGCCGCCGAGATGGCCCGCGGCGAGGAGTTCATGCACCGCCTCGTCGAACGCGCGCAGGCGATGGACGGCACCTGCACCGGCGAGCACGGCATCGGCCAGGGCAAGCAGAAATATCTCAAGGCCGAGCTCGGCCCTGAAGCGCTCGATGCGATGCGTGCGCTGAAAAAGGCACTCGATCCGCAAAACATCTTCAACCCCGGCAAGATCGTGCCGGAGGCGTAGCCTGCTGCGTCGCGGAACTTTCCGTTGATATGCCGGTTCCATCTCCCGTCCATTTCCGATGCCTCAATGGCGGGAGGATGCGATGTTGCGACCGGTCATTGGAATCGCCGTGGCGGCGCTCGCCTGCATGCTGGCCGGAGCGGCTCTGGGTAAGGGCGGACACGGTGGCGGCCATGGTGGCGGTGGTCACGGTGGCGGGCATGGCGGTGGCCATGGTGGTCATCATGGTGGCGGACACGGTGGTGGACATGGGGGTGGGCACGCGCATGGCGGCGGGCATCATGGCGGGCCTCGCTTTGCGGCAGGCGCTCGACATGGCGGACCGAACTTCGGTCAGATACGCAATGCGGCCGTTCGCCCGGCGAATTTCCACAACGCGCTCAATTTGCATTCAAGCGCCTTCCGCAACGGTCGTCTGATCAGCAATCCGGCGGCGCGCGCCCAGATCGCAGCTGCGGCCGCCCTCGCCAGCTGGCATGGTGCGAGCAGCGGATGGTGGCAACATGCAGGGGGCGGTTACGGCTGGGTCGGACCGCTGTTCTGGCCGTTCGCGTACAACGACCTCTACGACTACACGATCTGGGGCGACGGGCTCGGCTTCTGGGGCTACGGCTTTCAGGACATCTATGCCGGCCTGTTCGCGCCCTATGGCTACGACGCTTTGTCAGCCTATCTGCCGTCACGACCGCGGGGACGCCGGCAATCGCGAGGCGTCGCGCTAGATCAGCTTTGCGGCAGCGACCGCCGCGAGATCGTCGGTCTGCCGATCGACCAGATTGCCGCCGCGGTGCAGCCGACTGAAGCACAAGGCGCAAGCCTCGACGAGCTCGGCAATGCCTCGATAGATGCGGCCGGATTGATCCGCGCGTCATGCCCGACGCAGGTCGCGGCGACGGCGCCCGGCCGGCTGGCGGCGATGCAGCAGCGCATCGAGGCGATGGAGAAGGCCGTCGATCTCGTTCAACCGGCCCTCGATAAGTTCTACGGGTCACTCGCCGACGAACAGAAGGCGCGCTTCAATGCGCTCGCTGAAGACCAGCGGCGCGCGACCAATTCCGGCAACGCCGGTGCATCGCTGATCCAGAATTGCGGTGCGCCTGCCGCGCTCGATTGGCCCGGCGCCGAGATCGAGGCGAGGCTCCATCCCAACGACACCCAGCGCGCAGCGCTGCAAGTGCTTCAGGACACCAGCGCCAGGGCCAGCACATCGCTGAAGGCGGCCTGCCAGCCTGACGAGGTGATGACGCCGCCGGCGCGGATGGCCGCCGTCCGCAAGCGACTCGATGTCATGCTCGACGGCGTCAAGTCGGTTCGCGCGGCGCTGGAGGATTTCTACGGCACGCTCAATGACGAGCAGAAGGCGCAGTTTGAGGCCATCGGACCGCGTCGAACATCCTGAATGCGCGCCCTGCGAAAGTTCGTGACGTAAAAATCGTCTCGCCGATCTCGATTGGTCTCTCTATGCTCAGTGAGCCTGGAGTGCGGCAGATCGACGTCTGGAAGACCGCGGATGGTGGGGCGATGAAGTGGTTTGCGAGGCAGCAGCGGGCAGACATCTGGGACGAAGCGATCGAATCGCCGCTCGGCGACATCGAGGCCGCCGCGCGTATCCGTGCCATCTGTGACGCTGCGGCCCAGAGCGCCATCGCCACTGCGCGAAACGACAAGGGCGAGAGTGCTCGTTATGAGCGCGCGGCGAAGGTCGCGATGGAGATCGCCATGAAGATTTCCGACGGCCTGATGCGCGACGATGCGGTGCATCGCATCGTCAATCTCTGCATGACGGCGAACGACCTCAAGACCGCGCAGATCCTGTTCCGCGCGATCCACACCAGTTGGATCCGCGAGGTGGCGCAGCGGGATCATCCGGCGCTGGTTCAGTAACGGCAGCTATTTCGCGAGCTTGTGTACGGCCTCGTCCACGCTGTGGAAGACGTGCTCCTTCGGCAGGACTTCGAACAGGCGGAAGCGCTCGAAGGCGTCCTGCGCCCGCACTGATTCCAGCCGCGCCAGTGCGACCGTGACCCCTTGCGCGTTGCACACCTTGAAGACATCGAGCAGGATCTGCGCGGCGGTGAAGTCGATCTCGACCATGCCGCTCGCCTCCAGCACCAGCAATTGCGGTGCCGCCGTGCCCAGAACCTTGCTCACGTCGCTGCGAAAACCCGGCGCGTTAAGAAAGGACAGCGGTGCCTGCAGCCCGATCACGGCAACGCCTGCCACGCGCTCGCCGGTGATGTGCGGATGCGCGGGCCACCAGATCGTGGTGCCCGGCACGCGCTCGAACTCGACGAGTCGCGCGCGCGTCGTACTCCAGATGCCGTGCAGCAGCGACAGCACGATGCCGAGGAAGGCGCCCTGCTGGATCGGCAGCACGATGATCAGCGCCGCGGTGGCGACGATCAGCAGGAACTCGCTGAACGACTGGCGATAGATCGTCACGATCTGTTGCACACGGATGATCCGTAGCGCCACGAACAGCAAGATGCCGCCAAGCGCGGCGTCCGGAACGTGGCGCAGCAATCCGGTACCGAATGCGAGCAGCGCCAGCACGATCGCCGCCGCGGCAAGGCCTGCGAGCTGCGACTGTCCGCCGGTCTCGGCGACGATGCCGGTGCGCGGTGGGCTCGCATTGACCGGAAACGCGCCGAACAGGCCTGACAGCACGCTGCCGGCGCCGGCGCCAAGGAAGTCGCGATCAACATCGGCGGGCTTGTCGGGATCGGACGGGAAGGACCGCGTCGTCGCGGCAGTCTGCACCATCACCACAACGGTGATCACAAAAGCGAGCGGCACCAGCCGCACCCAGAGCTCCGGCGCAAGATCAGGGAAGGTCGGTCGTGGCAGCGTGCCCGGTACAGTGCCGACCGCGTTGACGCCCTTGCTCTCGAGACCTAGCGCGATGGTGGCCAGCGTTGCGCCGACGAGGCCGATCAGCGCGCCGGGAATTTTTGCGCTGATGTTCTCGGAAATGAAGACCACGGCCAGCACGCCGAAGCCGATGCAGAACGTGATGGGATTGGTGCGCCCGATCTCGCTCGCGAGCACGCCGATGCGGTCGAGCGTCGGGCCACCTGGCGATTCCAGTCCCAGCACTCCAGGCAATTGCGACACGATGATGTGGACGGAGATGCCGGCGAGGAAGCCGACCATGACCGGCATCGACAGGAGGTTCGCAATGCCGCCGAGCCGGAATGCGCCGCCAGCCAGCATCATGGCGCCGACCATCAGGGCCAGCGCGATCGCAAGCCCCTGATATTCAGGTGAGCCGGTAGTAGCTAGCGCAGCAAGTCCGCCGGCGAAGATCGGCGTGATCGTGGAATCGGCGCCGCAGGACAGGAAGCGATTGCCACCGAGCAGCGCAAAACCGAGCGATCCCGCCATGAAGGCGAAGAAGCCGATCTGCGGCGCAAAACCGCCGAGCCGGGCGGTCGCCATCTGCTCGGGGATGGCGATGGCCGCGAGCGTCAGTCCCGCCATGAGATCGCCGGGCAGGGCATAGGGCGCGAGCGATCGAAACAGCGGCCATGAGTCTTTGGCGTGAGCGTCTTGCGGCATCGATGTCGAATCCCCGGAATGTGCGTATCGGCCGATCAGACTACAGCATTTCCGGAAGGGAGACAGGTAGCGGCCTCTCCATCGTCATTGCGAGCGCAGCGAAGCAATCCAGAATCCCTCCGCGGAAAGACTCTGGATTGCTTCGCTGCGCTCGCAATGACGGAGGGCAAGGTGGCCCTCCGCTTCACGATCAATAATCTCAGTATCTGTTCCCGCGGCCGTAATCGCCGTGTCCCATCTCTCCGCCACGGCCTCCGCCGCCCATTCCCATGCCAATCCCGACACCGATGCCGATGCCTTGCATGATGGCGGCCGGCGGCGGGCCTTGTTGGGGCGGTGCACGCTCGACCACGACTTCATCAGGCGGCGGCCGGCGCTTCGGCGGCGTGTCGACCACCTTGCGCTTCGACGGCGGCGGCGTGTCGTCCACGCGCTTCTTGATGATGGGGGCGATCGTCGGGTTGACCGGCGTCGATGCCGGCGGCGTCGGGGCCGAGCACGGGCAGGTCGGCGCCATGGCGACGGCGACCGGGACCGCAGCCGCGGCAACCGGCAAGACATAATTGCGGTTCTGCACGCGCAGCAAGAGCCGGCGCGCGGTCGCGGCGAGGTCGCTGTTGTCCCAGTTCGCCAGATAAGCCTCGTAGGACGCACGGGTGTTGATCGCCACCGCGCGGTCCCATGCCAGCATCTGGCGCCGCCGCTCCATGACTGTGCGCAAGCGCGGCGTGCGGAGATCCTGCGCGTACAGTTCGACATAGGCCTGATAGGCTTCCACCGTGTCGTCGGCGATCACGAGATCATAGGCGACCTTGGCATCCTTGCCCTGCAAATCCTTGCGCCAGTCAGCGACGCTGCGCGGGGTGCTGGCGAGCGCCATCGCGTTTGCGCCCGGTGCTGCAGGCTGGCCGCTGCTCTCGCCGAAGAACTTGAAGTCGGTCGTCAGCGACGAGCTTTCCCAGGGGATCTGACGCCCGTCGGTCGACTGCGCCACGGCGATGCGGATGCGCTTGAACACTTCCTCGATCGGAACGTTCGGCTGCTTTGCGACGGCCAGGGCTGCCGTGGTGTAGGGACTGTCGGCACCGGAGCCGTCCTCGGCTTCGGCGCCGGGCGAGGTCGAGTAGGAGATGAACGAGCCGGGCGCGCCGGCCTTGGTGTCGACGATGGCGAGCCCGTGGCCGGCGCCTGAGAGCGCCGGGAACGGGTTGTTGCGGCACGCATCCAGCATGAAGATGCGCGCCCGCGTCGGCAGCGCGCCGAGGGTGTTGAGCATGTCGTTCAGCCGCACGCCCTGGAGCGGGATGTCCGCCTCGCGCTTGGGATCGAGATCGACGGGAACGAGATAGTTCTCGCCGTCGATCTGCAGGCCGTGACCGGCATAGAACACCAGCGCGACGGTGTCGGCGCCGCTGGCGCTGACCTTGCCGGCAAAGTCCGAGATCGCCTGGCGCATCTCATTCTGCGCGAGGTTCGGTGCTGACGTGACAGTGAAGCCGGCATTGCCGAGCAGCTCGGCCATGCCTTTGGCATCATTGGCGGCGTTGGGCAGCTCCGGCACCGTGCGATAGGCGGACTGGCCGATCACCAGCGCAAGCCGGGCTTCGGCCGCAGCTTCCGTCGGCGTCATCAACTGGGTGAGCGCAAGGAGACCGGAGGCAAGAATCAAATTGCAAAGGACTGGACGGCGCATGATGTCACCTCCATTGGCAATGGGCGCGAGGATGTCACCTTTTCTAGTCGTCCGCCATTGCTCTGTCTGTGCGCTAGCTCACGCTCGAGCATGATCCGGAAAAGTGGGGCAGGGGCTCTGCCGCAGCCGTCGCGTCATGCCGTGCACTGTCAGAACAACCCGCGATCCCATGGTGGATCAGGTGCAAAGCGCGCAGCGAGGAAATCGATGAAGGCGCGCACTTTTGCCGGCGGGCGACGATCGGGCAGGTAGACCGCATGCACGGCAGATGACTGCATCTCCGGCTGGTCGAGTGGAAGCGCGACCAGCGTGCCGGCGCGCAAATCGTCGGCAACGATGAAGGTCGGCTGTCGCGCGAGGCCAAGGCCAGCCAGCGTCGCCGCGCGCAGCGCATCGCCATTGTTGGCGCGCAGATTGCCGGAGATCTGGACGCGGATCTCGCCATCCGCGCCGAACAGCCATTCCGCAGCGCTTGCCTGCTGCGACAGCGTGTAGCCGAGGCAATTATGCGCGGCGAGATCGGCCACGCTGCGCGGCGTGCCGTGCTTGGCGAGATAGGACGGGGCAGCGCAGACGACCAGGCGGTTCGGCGCGAGCTTGCGCGCCACCATGCTGGAGTCACGCAGTTTGCCGATACGGATCGCGAGGTCCCAGCCTTCCTCGGCGAGATCGACCAGACGATCGTTGAGGCCGAGCTCGATCGTGACCTCGGGATGACGCTCCGAGAAGTCGGCAATGAGCGGTGCGATCTGGCGTGTGCCGAACACGACGGGCACGTTGACCCGCAGCGAGCCGCGCGGCTCGACGCGCTCGCGCGCGACCGCGGCGTCGGCCGTCTCCATGTCGGCGAGAATCCGCTCGGAGGATTCCAGATAGAGCCGGCCGGCCTCGGTGATCGACAGCCGCCGCGTGGTGCGGTGGAACAGCCTGATGCCGAGCCGCGCCTCGAGCGAGGCGACATGTTTGGTCACCATGGTCTGCGACAGGCCCATCGCCCGGGCCGCGCCTGACAGGCTGCCGTTCGCTGCCACCTTGGCGAAGACTTCCAGGCTGGTCAGCCGGTCGAGCATCGATTTCACTCTGATAGTGTGAAGTATAATTCCAAAATAGCAGATTATCATTCTTCTGAGAATAGATCATAGATCGCGTAACAATGGAGACTGCTATGATCGATTCCCGTACCGCTCCCTACGCCGCGCTGGTGCTGCGCGTGACCTTGGGCGCGCTGTTCCTGGCCCATGCCGGCCTGAAACTGTTCGTTTTCACCCCCGCCGGCACCGCAAAGTTCTTCGGCAGCCTCGGCTTCCCGCCCGAGCTCGCCTACGTCGTCATGACCGTGGAGGTTCTCAGCGGCATTGCTCTGATTCTCGGCGTCTGGACCCGCTATGCGGCGCTGGTCGGCATTCCCGTTCTGCTCGGCGCGATCTTCACCGTGCATGGTGCGGCCGGTTTCTTTTTCACCAATCCGAAGGGCGGCTGGGAATATCCGGCGTTCTGGGTGATCGCGCTGGTCGCGCAGGCGCTGCTCGGCGATGGCGCCTTCGCGCTGCGGCCCTCGCGCGATGTCGAGGCGGCGAACGGACAGCTGAGCGTCGCGCCGTCGCGCTGATCTCGTCGATCGCTGAAAAAGGCAGAGCTGCGGGATTCCGGTCCCGCAGCTTTTTGCTGCGTGCCCATCAATCTGCGTTCGGCATTGATCCATACCTGAATTGGATCGATCTGCGTCAATCTTGCATGGAAGCCGTTCGGCCGCGATGCGGCATGATCGAAAACAACCGCAAATATAGGCATTTCCCAGCAATTCGTGCTGGCGTGCCTGCCGCTCGCACGCGCATCGCGCTTGACGGCAAGCCTTGCCTGCCTCGTCGCTTTGGCCATACTCTGCGCGCAACAGGCCGTGGCAACGACCGTGGCCAGCAAATAAAAACATATTGGGGAGAGACATCATGACCCTCGTGCCCGTCAGCCGTCGCACGTTCATCAAGTCGTCGACGGCGCTGACCGCCGGCCTCGTGCTCTCTCCCGCCATCATCGGCCGCGCCGAAGCTGCGACGCTGAAGCTGAAATGCTCCTCCTCGCTGCCGAACGATCCCAAATTCGCCAACGGCCGCGTCTACTACGACAATCTCGTGAAGCAGATTAAGGCCAACGGGCTTGGCGAGCAGGTCGAGGTCGCCTTCTTCCCCGACAACCAGCTCGGTCAGGAGATCGACGTCATCAACTCGGTGAAGCTCGGCGTCATCGACCTCATGATCTCGGGCTCGTCGATCTCGGCCAATCTGGTCCCGCTGGTCGGCACCTACGATCTCGGCTTTCTGTTCGCGAGCTTCCCGCAGCAGACCAAGGCGTTCGACGCGGGTGCGGCCAAGCCGATCGAGGACGCGCTGCTCAAGGGCAGCAACATCCGCATCATCGCCTGGGCCTATAATTTCGGCTCGCGCAGCGTGCTCGCGAAGAAGCCGGTGAAGACGCCTGAGGATCTTGCCGGCCTCAAGATCCGCACCCTGCCCAATCCCGTCATCACCGAATGCCTGCGCCTCATGGGTGCTGCCGCGACGCCGCTGGCGTTCGGCGAAATCTACACGGCGCTGCAGGCCGGGGTGCTCGACGGTCTCGAGCACGATCCGCCGACCATCCTTGCCAGCAAGTTCTATGAGACGGCAAAGTCCTATGCGCTGACGCAGCATAATTTCTCGCCGCTGGCGGTCTATTTCAGCGACATGACGTTCAACCGCATGGATCCGAAGCTGCGCGAGGGTTTCCTCGACGCCGCCAAGAAGGCCGCGGTCGACACGCGGGCCCACGGGCTTGCGGTCGAGAAAGAGGCGCTGACGGCCTTGACCGAGAAGGGCGTGACGGTAGCCGAATGCGATCGCGAGGCCTTCAAGAAGCGCGTGGCGCCGCAGATCGATAACTTCATCAAGGCGCGGCCGGAGTCCAAGGCCGTGATCGACATCATTCGTTCGACGCAAGCCTGAGATGGCGATGGCAGAAGCCGTATCGCTCCCGAGCGGCCGCCGCGGGGGCATCGGGTTGCTGCTTCGTTGCAGCGACGCGATCGCGGCCATCCTTTTGGCCGCCGATCTCGCGGTCGTCTGCGGATCGGTGCTGCTGCGCTTCTTTTTCAACGCTCCGGTCGAATGGTCCGATGACGTCGCGCGCGGATTGATGGTCGGATCGGCCTTCTTCGGCGCGGCGAGTGCGCTGGCGCGCGGCGAGAATGTCGGCGTGTCCTTCTTCCGTGATCTGCTGCCGATGCGGCTGCGCACGCTGGTCGATGCGGCAAGCAGCCTGCTCGTCGTGCTGATCTCCGGTTATGTCGCCTATAACGCGATCAAGCTGGGCTCGCTGACATCAGGACAGACAACCGGCTCGGGCCTGCCGCTGGAATTGACATTCTACCCGATGGGCATCGGCGCGCTGTTCATGACGGTGTTCGCGATCGATCATCTCTGCGCGCGATCGCTGCCGGAGATTGCCAGGGGCCTCGTCGCAGTCGCCGTCGTCACCGGCCTCTATCTCGCATGGGACACTCTGTCGCCGTCCTCGGTGCCGTCGGCGGGCACCTTGATGCTGATCGGCTTCTTCGCGACGCTGTTCGGCGGCCTGCCGATCGGCTTTGCGCTGGCGCTGGCCGCGCTGATCTTCATCTGGGTCGAGGGCGCGCTGCCCGGCGTCATCTTCGCCCAGCAGATGGCGCGCGGCATCGACAATTTCGTGCTGCTGGCAATTCCGTTCTTCATCCTCGTCGGCTACCTCATGGAAGCCAACGGCATGTCGGTACGCCTGATCGAGCTGCTGCAGCGCGCGGTCGGCCGCATGCGCGGCGGCCTGAATGTCGTGATGGTCGCCTCGATGGTGCTGTTCTCCGGCATATCAGGTTCGAAGATGGCTGATGTTGCCGCCGTCGGCTCGGTGCTGATCCCGGCAGCGCGCCGCTCGAAGCAGAATCCGGGCAGCGCGGTGGCGCTGCTCGCGGCGTCCGCGGTGATGGCGGAGACCATTCCGCCCTGCATCAATCTGATCATTCTGGGCTTTGTCGCAAACCTTTCGATCGGCGGTCTGTTCATGGCAGGCCTGCTGCCCGCGGCGCTGATGGCGGCGGTGCTGATCGCCTTCTCCATCATGTCAGGCAAGACGCCTGATGACGCCGAGGAGGTCGAACCGCAGGTTGCGGTCTCGGGCCTCTGGAGCGGCGCGATCGCATCGTTCGGCCTGATCTTCATGATCTTCTTCGGCTTCAAGAGCGGCTTTGCCACGGCCACGGAAATCTCCGCATTCGCCGTCGCCTATGCGCTTGTCGTCGGCAGCGTGGTGTTCCGCGAGCTCAGCCTCAGATCGACGGCGCAGAGTTTCGTGCAGGCTGCAACGCGTGCGGGCCTGGTGCTGTTCATCGTCGCCGCGGCGCAATCGCTGGCGTTCACGCTGACCTTGCAGCAGGTGCCGCATGCGGTCGGCGACTTCATGCTGGGCCTGTCCAAGACGAGCGGGACGTGGCTGTTCATCCTGCTCGCCATCGCCGTGCTGATCGTGATGGGCTCGGTGCTGGAAGGGGCGGCCGCGCTGATCATTTTCGGGCCGCTGCTGTTGCCGGTGGCAGTGCAGCTCGGCATCGATCCCCTGCATTTCGGCGTCGTGCTCGTGATTGCGATGGGCGTCGGCCTGTTCGCGCCGCCGCTGGGGCTCGGGCTCTACGGCGCCTGCCTGATCGGCAATGTGCCGATCGAGCAGACGGTGAAGCCGATCCTCGGCTATCTCGGCCTGTTGTTCCTGTGCCTGCTGGTCATCGCCTTCGTGCCGTGGCTGAGCACCGTCTTGCCGCGCGCGTTCGGCTACTGAAGGAGTGCTACCCGTGAAAGTCCTGCTGGCCCACACGCCGGAGATGCGCCGCAATTACTATGGTGATCGCAGCCTGAACGGCTTGTGCGCCATCGCCGAGGTGATCCTGCACGAAGGTGACCAGGCGCTCGACTCGGCGAACCTCGTCAATGCGGCCAGGGACGCCGACATCATCGTCGCCGATCGCATGACCGAGGGCCGCGGCGAGATTTTTGGGCAATTACCGCGCCTGCGAGCCTTCGTGCGCTGTGCCGTCGATATCAGGAACGTCGATGTCGAGGCGGCCTCGCAAGCTGGCGTGTTGGTGACGCGCGCCGGTCCCGGCTTCGTGCAGGCGGTCGCCGAGCTCGCGGTCGGCTTCATGGTCGATTTGTCGCGCGGCGTGTCGCGAGCGACGGCCGACTACCACGCTGGCCGCAAGCCGGAGGCGCGGATGGGCCGGCAGCTTGCCGGCAGCACGATTGGCATCATCGGTTATGGCAGCATCGGGCGCTATCTTGCCGAGATCGCGAAGGTGCTGCACATGCAGGTGCTGGTGGCCGATCCCTTCGCTGATGTCAGCGACAGCGCGATCCGGCATGTCGCGCTCGACGAGCTGCTCGCGGCCTCGGACTACGTCGTGTGCCTCGCCATCGCCAACGAGCAGACCGAGAAGCTGATCGGAGAGGCAGCGTTGGCGCGCATGCAGATGCATGCCGTCTTCATCAATCTCTCGCGCGGCAATCTGGTCGACGAGGCGGCGCTCGCCAAGGCGCTGCTGGAGAACCGCATCGCCGGCGCTGCGATGGATGTCGGCCGTGCGCCCGACCAGATGCCGACACCGGAGCTGGCGAAGTTCCCTGGTGTCATTGCCACGCCGCATGTCGGCGGCCTGACGCCGCAGGCGATCGAATACCAGTCGCTGGAGACGGTGCGGCAGGTCGATGCCATCATCAAGGGCGAAGCGCCGCAAGGCGCGGTCAACGCCGAACGCTGGACGCGGCGGTCGTGAACTGACCTACAGCCGGTCCACCGGCTTGAACGTCCCGTCCTTCTGAATCACGGTGAGAAACACCTTTGGCGGCGTCTCGATCGCGCGCGCGCCAACGGTGACAATGCTGCCGCTGATGTCGAAGCGGCCGATATCGCTGATCGTGCGTAACAGGCCGGCGCGGGTCGGATTCGGTCCGACTTTTTCCAGCGCAGCCGCCACGAGGCGGCCGGAGAGATAACCTTCGAGTGCCACGAAGTCTGGTGCCAGCGTGGGATCAAACGCGGTCTGCGCCGCCTGGTAGTCAGCCACGAGCTTGATCGAACGATCCCAGGGGAACGGCACGACCTGCGCGACGACGACGCCTTCCCCGTCCGGGCCGAGCTCCTTGGCGAGCGCGGTCGCGCCGACGAAGGAGATGTTGACGAATGTCGGATAGACGCCGCTGCGGTGTGCGAGCTTGATGAACTCTGCACTGGGGCCGTAGGTCCCGACCATGACGATCGCCTCGGGCTCGGCGCGTTTGATCGTGCGCCAGGCCGCGCCGACCGCGCGGGTGTTGCGTTCGAAAGTGCCTTCGGCGGCGAGCTCGAGGCCGCGTTTGGCGAGCGCGTTCTTCACACCCCTGAGCCCGTCACGGCCGAAGGAATCGTCCTGGTAGAAGATGCCGATCCGGGTGAAGTGGCGATCCTCGGTGAGATGCCCGATGATGGTCTCCGTCTCCGCGCCGTAACTGGCGCGGATGTTCACGACATTCGTCAGTTCCACGTCGCGCAGCAGTGCGGCCCCGCTGAGTGGTCCGATGAACGGCACTTCGCGGGCGCTCGTGATCGGGATCGTCGCCATCGCAGTCGGTGTACCCACCGCGCCGATCAGCGCGAACACCTTGTCGTCCTCGATCAGCCGCAGCGTCTGGACCACCGAACGATCAGGGTCGTAGCCGTCGTCGCGGCTGATGAGCTGGAGCTTGCGGCCGTGAATGCCGCCATTGGCATTGACTTCAGTGAACGCCGCGACGATGCCGTGCCGCATGCGTTGACCAAGTTGGGAGGAGGGACCTTCGAGCACCGCCGCCTGGCCGAACAGGATCGCGTCCTCGCTGACGCCGACTTCGTCGGCTCTTGCCGTTGGCATTGCCGCTGCCAGCAGCGCGGCGGCAAGCGCGATGCCTAGCGCTGCGCGCGGTCGTTTCATGAGAGAGTTCGCCGGAAGCTGGAAAAGTCGTGGCTACAATAGGCGCGCAGGCTGAACAGGGCGCTAACCGGCCTCGAGAAGATGATCCGTAGGATTCCGGGTAAATGCGGTAATTGGCCGTCAGATTGCGGGAATGCGCGGATCAATCGTTAACTACACCGCGCAATGCGCGGCGGGTCGGTTCCGACATTGTGCAGTTTTTAACCCCATTCCTTGTCCGATAGTCCCCACGGCGGCTCAACCCAAGGTACTGCTGGCGCGCCGAGGGGACGTTTCGGAATCAAGATGAGCGATCGCGATCAGAACGATCAGGATCGAAAGCGTATGACTGGACGGTGGCGCGTTGCGGCGCTG
Source organism: Bradyrhizobium zhengyangense (assembly GCF_022012435.1). Lineage (GTDB taxonomy): Bacteria > Pseudomonadota > Alphaproteobacteria > Rhizobiales > Xanthobacteraceae > Bradyrhizobium > Bradyrhizobium zhengyangense. The sequence goes on along the minus strand of NZ_JAKLUA010000004.1, from coordinate 361,190 downwards.
CTCGGCCTTCATCGCCCTGCGCTGGTCGCGGCTGCCGTTGGCCTGCTGTTCTCGCTTGCGGGCGCCGCTGCGGTGGCGCGCTGGGAAGACCGCGTCAATAAGATCGAGTTCGAGAACGCGGCCGAGACGCAGGCCATCGTCATGCAGAACGGCATGAACGAATATATCAGCCGGCTCGTGGCGCTGCGCACCCTGTTCGAATCCTCCAACGAGGGCGTCACCCGCAGCGAGTTCGAGACGTTCAGCGGCAAGCTGTTCGAACGTTATCCCGGCCTGTTGCGGATCGGCTGGCTGCCGCGGATCACCCGCAAGGAGCGCACCGAATACGAGGCGGCCGCGATTGCCGACGGCGTATCCGGCTATCACATCAAGGCGCTCCAAGGTGGCGACTTCGCCACTGCGCCGCAGGCCGAGGAATACTTTCCGATCTTCTACTCGACGCAGGCCAAGACATCGCGTGTCTACGGCATGGACTATATGAGCGTGCCTGACCGCAAGGTCGCGCTCGAGCGCGCCCGGGACAATGACAACATTGCCGCGATCCGCACCGAGCTCTATGCCCGGAACGGCGCCGGCCAATTGCCGAACGTACTCGTGATCGTGCCCGTCTACGCCAAGGGGACCTCGCGCGACGCCGTCGCCGACCGCCGCCGCAATATCTCGGGCTTCGTTGTCGGCATCTTCGACCTGCCCCTGCTGATGCAGGCCATCCGTGTCAGGACCGGCGCGAGCCCGGCGGTCAGCATCAACGTCTATCAACCCTACAGCGCCCGGATCATCAGCCTGGAGGGCATGCTGCCCGACTACGCTTCCGCAGCGGACGCACCGCAGTCGATGCGCGATGTCGCGCGCGGCCGGCACTGGTCGGGCGGCCTCAAGATCGGCGACGCCGATTGGCAAGTACGGGCAATTCCGACGGCCGGCGGCCCGCTGGAGACGAGCTATGACCGCGCCGGCGCCGTGCTGATGGTCGGCATGCTGCTGACGTTGTCGCTGTCGACCTATCTGATGCTCGCCAGCCGCAATTCGCGGCGACTGTCGCTGGCCAACCGGCGCGTGCTGGAGCTGGCGCAGACCGACGTGCTGACCGGATTGCCGAACCGCGCCTTCTTCCTGACCCGGCTCGACGAGCTCAACGGCCAGCTGGAGCACGGCGGCTGGTCCTTCTCGATCCTGATGCTCGATCTCGACCGCTTCAAGAACGTCAACGATTCCCTCGGTCATGGTGCTGGTGATGCGCTGCTGCGCCTGGTGGCGCAACGGCTGAAATCTGCGGTGCGCGCCACCGACGTGCTGGCGCGGCTCGGCGGCGACGAATTCGCCATCATCCAGGAGGGCTGCGAGGATCAGCGCGCCGCTTCGACCGAACTCGCGGCGCGGATCGCCAAGCTGGTCGCCGAGCCATTCCTGCTGCCCGGACATCGCGTCGAGATCGGCACCAGCATCGGCATTGCCGTCGCGCCGGATCACGGCAGCGACCAGGAGCAACTGCTGAAGAAGGCCGACCTTGCGCTCTATCGCTCGAAATCGGCCGGCCGCAACTGCTTCACCATCTATGACGAGGCGATGTCGGCCGAGCTCGAGGCGCGCAACACGCTGGAGGGGGACCTGCGCGACGCCATCGCGCTCTGCCAGCTCGAGGTGCACTATCAGCCGTTCATGGATGCCAGCACCGGCGCTCGGCGCGGCTTCGAGGCACTGGTGCGCTGGCGGCATCCGACCCGCGGGCTGATCCCGCCCGATCAGTTCATAGCGCTCGCGGAGGAGACCGGGCTGATCGTGCCGCTCGGCGAATTCGTGCTGCGTCGCGCCTGCGCGGATGCGGCCGGCTGGCCGTCCGACCTGATGGTCGCGGTGAACCTGTCGCCGATCCAGTTCAAGGAAGCGGATCTGTTCGACGTCATCACCATGGCACTGCGGGATTCCGGCCTGTCACCGGAGCGCCTCGAGATCGAGATCACCGAATCCGTTCTGCTGGAGCGCGGCGCCGAGAATCACGCCTTTATGGAGCGGCTGAAGAGCATCGGCGTCGAGCTCGCGCTCGACGATTTTGGCACCGGCTATTCCTCGCTGAGCTATCTCACCGCATTTCCGTTCGACAAGATCAAGATCGACAAATCGTTCATCCGCAATCTCACGTACCAGCCGCGCAGTTCCGCGATCATCTCCTCGATCGTGACACTGGCGCGCGGGCTCGACATGTCGGTCACCGCCGAAGGCGTCGAGACATCAGAGGAGTTCGAGCGTCTGAAGGCGCTCGGAGTCAACTTCGCGCAAGGCTATCTGTTCGGGCGTCCGCTGCCGATCGACCAGATTGAGCTTGATGGGTCCTCCGAAGGCTCGCGGCGCGACGCGGCCTGAGCGCGCCACGCATCCGGCATTCGCGAAAATCGCTTGACCCCGCCGTCCCCAGATGGTCCGAAGGATCGTCTAGGGGTGAAACAAAGAAAAATGCGGCTTCCGTTCTTCTACGGCTGGGTCGTGGTTGCTGTGACATTCGTCACCATGGCGATCGGCGTCAACGCGCGCACCTCCTTCTCGCTGTTCTTTCCGCCGATCATTGCCGAGTTCGGCTGGGAGCGCGGCGTGACTGCGGGCGCGTTCTCCTTCGGTTTCGTTGCCTCTGCCGTGGCCAGCCCGCTGATCGGACGGCTGATGGACCGCGCCGGCCCGCGCGCGGTGATGGAGCTCGGGGTGCTGCTGATGGGCGGCGGGCTGCTGCTCGCACCGCTGACCAGCCAGCCCTGGCATCTCTATCTGACGATCGGCGTCATGGTCGGAGCCGGTTCCGTGTGTCTCGGTTATTCCGGCCAGTCGCTGTTCCTGCCGAACTGGTTCATCCGCAAGCGCGGCTTTGCCATCGGCATTGCGTTCGCCGGCGTCGGCATCGGCTCGATCACGCTGCTGCCGTGGGTGCAGCATTTGATCGAGCAGACTGGCTGGCGCACCGCTTGCACCGCGATGGGCCTGATGATCCTGGTCGTGCTGGCGCCGATCAATCTGCTGCTGCACAAGCGCCCCGAAGACATCGGCCTGCAACCCGACGGTGACGCCGCGCCGGTCACAGGCGCCGCAAAGCCGGTCTCCAACATCGTCGATCCCGACTGGGCCGCCACCGACTGGACGCTGAAGCGGGCGGTTGCGACCGCGCGCTTCTGGTGGATCGCGCTCGGTTATTTCTGCGGCCTGTACATCTGGTACGCGGTGCAGGTGCACCAGACCAAATTCTTGCTCGACATCGGCTTCAGCCCGAGCGTTGCGGTCTGGGCGCTCGGTGCCGTCAGCCTGCTTGGTATCCCCGGCCAGATCTTCCTCGGCCACACCTCCGACCGGATCGGGCGGGAATGGGTCTGGGCCATCAGTTGCGCCGGGTTTGCGATCTGCTTCGCGGCGCTGATCGCGCTGAAATACCAGCCCTCGGTCTGGCTGGTCTGGCTGATGGTGTTCACGCAAGGCGCGCTCGGCTACGGGCTCACCTCGATCATGGGCGCAGTGGTGTTCGAGATTTTTCAGGGCCGCCAACAGGGCAGCATCTTCGGCATGATCATGCTCGCGGCATTGGCGGGCGGGGCGGCCGGGCCATGGGTGACAGGCCTGCTCTACGACCGCACTGGGAATTATACGTTCGCCTTTGCCATCGCCATCCTCGTAAGCCTCCTGTCGGCGCTGTCGGTCTGGCGGGCCTCGCCGGGCAAAGTGCGGGCCGTGGCCGGCCGGCTTCACACGCTCCGGGCGGGAACTGGCGCGGAATAGGTTCCACTCGCACTGGATTACCTCTGCATCTTTCGCGGACTGTTAAGCATGTCGCGGCTTGGCCGAACGCGGGTCGGTTGCAAAAAGGTCTTGGACACCATCGACGCGTTAACCTGGAGCCGATTGCCGTATCTTGCTGATGCTGCCGGGTTCAACGATGTCTGCCTCCGACTGCTCCGTGACCGAAATGCCCGACGTGCTGCGCGCCGTGCTCGAATGCGCCGACGACGGCATCGTCATCGTCGACGATGCGCATCGCATCACCTATTTCAACGCCGGCGCTGAGCGGATCTGGAAGCTCGCTCGTGCCGAGGTGCTCGGCGGCGATGCCGCCATTCTCACCCTCAAATGTCTTCACGCCGATCCGGTCGTGGACTTTCGCGACGAGATCAGCCTGGTGCGGCGCGACGGCAGCCGGATCAAGGCCACGATCGCGTTGTCCTCAACGACCATAAACGGCGCCACCCATTACATCGTGTTCGCGCGCGACGTCACCGCCGACGCCGAGCGTCGCGTCAGGATCGGGCTGCTCAACGCAGTCTCGGACCAGACCAATCGCGCGGTGATCGTCACCGACGTCGAGCAGAACATCCTCTACGTCAATTCCTCTTTCACGACGCTGTTCGGCTACACCAGCGAGGAGGCCGAGGGCCGCCGCGCAGGTGAGCTGATCGCCGGATGCCACACCAACCGCACCGCCATTGCCAAGCTCGTCAAGCGGCTCCTCGACGGCGGCCGGCGCGGCGAGGTCGAGACACTGGTCTATAACAAGGATGGCGAGGAGATCTGGATTTCCGCCCGGATCGACGCCTTCCGCGACAACAAAGGCCGCGCCAAGCACATCTTCGCACTGGTCGAAGACATCACCGAGAGCCGGCAGTTGCGCTCGCTGCAGCAGCTCATCATGAGCGCGCTCGCCGACGAGGTGCCGATCACCGAGATTGCCGACCGGCTCTGCCGCCGCGTCGAGGAGATCGCGCCCGACGTCGTCTGCTCGCTGCTGCATGTCGATGCCGCAGGCCTGATTCATCCGCTCGGCGGTCCGAGCTTGCCCGCGGACTATTCCCGCGCGCTGGACGGCATCGCGATCGGCCCCAATGTCGGCTCCTGCGGCACCGCCGCCTTCTATGGCGAACCGGTGTTGGCTGAAGATCTCGACACCGATCCGCGCTGGCAACCTTACAAGACCATGCCGCTGGCGACCGGCTTGCGTGCGTGCTGGTCGACCCCGGTCAAGGCCAAGGACGGCCGGGTTATTGCCACCTTCGCATTCTACTATCGCGAGCCTCGCGCGCCGAGCAATTGGCACCGGCGCATTGTCGATGCCTGCGTCGACCTCGGCGCCTTCGCCATCGAACGCAAGGAAGCGCGCGCCGAGATCGCGCGGCTTGCCTATCACGATATTCTCACCGGCCTGCCCAACCGCGCGCAATTGCGACACCTGATCACGACCGCGATCAACGCCTGTCCGACCGGCAGCCATGTCGCGCTGGCCTTCCTCGACGTCGATCACTTCAAGGACGTCAACGACACGCTCGGCCATGCCGCCGGCGACGAGCTTCTGATCCAGCTCGCGCAGCGCCTGCGCGAGCAGATCGGGCCTGAAGACATGCTGGGCCGGCTCGGCGGCGACGAGTTCGTCATCCTGCTGCCGCATCGCAATGCCGAGGGTGCCGAGCAGATCGCTGCTCGCATCACGGAAGCGCTGACCGCGCCGTTGCGGCTCGGATCGAAGCTGATGCCGATGTCGGCCAGCATCGGCATCAGCCTCTATCCCGACCACGCCACCGATATCGACACGCTGATGCAGCAGGCCGATGCCGCCATGTATATGGCCAAGCAGGCGGGCCGTTCGACTCATCGCATGTTCAACGCCGAAATGAACGGCCTGACCGAACAGCGGCTGGCGATGATCGCGGCGCTCCGCCGCGCCATTGCCGAGGGCGCGCTCAGCCTCAGCTACCAGCCGCAGATTCGCAGCTGCGACGGCGCCATCCACGGTGTCGAAGCGCTGGCGCGCTGGCACGACGCCGTGCTCGGCGATGTCTCGCCGGCCAAATTCATCCCGCTCGCCGAAGAATGCGGCCTGATCGAGCAGATCGGCCTGTGGTCGGTGCGCGAGGCCTGCCGGCAGATGGCGGCCTGGCGTCGCGCCGGGCTCAACATTCCCAGCGTCTCGGTGAATTTGTCGCCGATCAATTTCCGCCACGTCGCGCTGGCCGCACGGCTCGAGGACGTCCTTGCCGAATACGATCTGCCGCCGGATGCGTTGATGCTGGAGATCACCGAAGGGACCTTCATGCAGGACGGCGCCGCCGCGCTGGAGACGATGCACGCGATTCGCGCGCTCGGCATCGGCCTGTCCGTGGATGATTTCGGCACCGGCTATTCGAGCCTCAGCCGGCTCGCCCATCTGCCGATCCGCGAGATCAAGATCGATCGCAGTTTCATGCGCGACATCGAGCGTGACGCGGGCGCACTGGCGATCGCCACCGCCGTGGTGCGCGTCGGCCAGGGCCTCGGCATGACCGTCGTCGCCGAAGGCGTCGAGACCGAAGGCCAGCGCAAGATGCTGGCCGAGCTCGGCTGCGACGTCGTGCAAGGCTTCTTCTACGCCCCTGCGCTCGCGCCTGTTGCCTTCGAGCGCTGGCTGATCGAGCACTGTGCCGAGCAGGCACGGGCGATGCTGGGCCGGCTGGATGTCAAGCCTGCGGATGTGGTTGCGGTGAAGCGGTCGGCGTAGCGCGCGTTCCAATATGACACCGGCGACCTCGAGGTCGCCGGTGTGTTTGTTGAGGTCTCCGCCCGGCACAGGGCAATTTGCGCTTCACGCGGCGCGGATGAGGCCGAGCTGCTGCAAGGCCGTAACCCCGTCGTCAAGACCGATTTCCTCGAGGATCTTTCCGTCCTTGAGTTTCAACACGGTCGTGCCGGTGAACTTCATCTTGCGGCCGGTGTTGGCCGGCAGCGATCCTGCCAGGAAGTCGCCGAACGCCGGCCCGGTATGCGTGCCTCCGCCTTCCCATCGGCCGACGACATAGTCGCCTTCGGCGATGAGATCGGCAGCGCCCCAGAAATTGAGATCGGGGAACGCTTTCCGAAAGTCCGTCATGAACGCCTTGATGTCGTCGCGCCCACGCCGCGGCTCGTGCAGCGAGTATTGCAGCAGCATATCTGGCGCTGCCAGTTCATCGACAATTCCGAGGTCGCAGGTCTTGCCCCAGAACTTCGTGAACCACTGGCCAACGATGGCCTTGTTGTCGTCTTCAATCGACACGGTCACTTCTCCTGTTGTGCGCTTTGGCGCCCACCATGAGAAGTTATGACGATGTCATGGCCGCCGGCCCACCCGATTCCCGATGTCGTGGCCGCCTTGCTGCGTCCGTCATTCCATATGAAGCTCGTTCAGCGAATTCTCCGACATCCCCGCCGCAGAATAGAGCTCGCCGTCCTTCATGAAGAACACGGTGTTCTTCGGTACTTTCGCCGCGTACTTCATGATCGCGCTGCGACGGTCGCCTCCGAATTCCCGGACGCTCATTTGCCCCGGCCCGCGATACATGTAGGCGGTGTCGGATTTGAAATCCCAGCACGCTTCCGAGAACGCCTGGCTAGAGATGATCGCGAACGCAGCCGTTGCGATGGTCGTCTTTGACAGGAAGGCCATTGGAAGTTCCTTTCGGTGCCGGTGTGACGCGCGACCGCCGGCAGCGCCCGCCGCTACGAATGCGTTCGAAAAACTATCCCGCGCGACAAAGCGCGGCTCTTTCGAAGACGCATCCTCGTTTGCGAGAACACACGATATCGCGCGTCGCTGGCGCGCCCTAGTCCGACGCCAATCCCGTCCTGCGTCGCAAATCGCTTATCGCGCGCAGAAAGCTGTCGGCCGGCGTGGTCTCGGGATCGATCAGCCGGTGCAGGCGAAAGCCATCTTCCAGCGCCAGCACGACCGAAGCCATCCAGGGCGGGTTCAACGTCTCGCCTTTGGCGCTGTCCTTCAAGGTCGCCTCGACGATATCGGCGATCAGCTTGCGCCGCGCGCGCAGGCGTTTTGCAAGTTCCGGGCGACGCTTCTCGGCGCGCGCGACGAACAGGATCATCTCGATATGCAGCAGCGGCGAGCGGGCGAGGGGGTCCTGCCGGGCGCGGTCCATCGTCCTCAGCGCCGCGATGAAGTCGTCGAGGTTTTTGTGTTGCGCCAGGATCTCCATGTTGCGCCGGATCGATTGCTCGACATGGTCCTCGAGCATGGCGAAGATGAGCTCGTCCTTGCTGTTGAAGTTCGAATAGAACGCGCCGCGGGTGAAGCCTGCCTCGGCCGCGATCGCCTCTATGCTGGCGCCGCCGATGCCGTCCTGCTCGAACACGCGTGCGGCCGCCTCGAACAGCGCCTCGCGCGTGTCGTCCCTGGTCGGCCTGGTCCTCAGCCTTGACATCGCAGCAGTTTAGGGCAAAATGCAACTCGATACAACAATGTATCGAGTTGATAATTCATCAGGGATGGTTACGCCGGCTCCGGGGCTGCAACCGGCGTATCGTGTCATGCGGCAACCGATGTGAGGTCACCATGAACGAGCAAGTTCAGAGCGTCGCCAGCGATCCCCTGTTCAATCCGCTGGCGCCGGACTTCATTCGCAATCCCTATCCGCATTACGACCGGCTGCGCACGATCGACCCGATCCACGTCACGCCGTTCGGCCAGTTCGTGGCCAGCCGCCATGCCGATGTCAGCCTGGTGATGCGTGACAAGCGTTTCGGCAAGGATTTCGTGGAGCGCACGACGCGCCGCTATGGCCCCGACATCATGAAGGAGCCGGTGTTCCGCAGCATGGGGCACTGGATGCTGCAGGCCGATCCGCCCGACCACACCCGCCTGCGCGGCCTCGTCGTGAAGGCCTTCACCGCCCGCCGCGTCGAGGACATGCGGCCGCGTATCCAGGAGATCGTCGACCAGACCATCAATGCCGTGATCGACCGCGGTCATATGGACCTGATCGAGGATTTCGCCTTCCGCCTGCCTGTCACCATCATCTGCGAGATGCTCGGCATCCCTGAGGATCATCGCGAGGTCTTCTACAAGAGCTCGCGCGACGGCGGGCGGCTGCTCGACCCGGTGCCGATGACATCGGAGGAGATCGCGAAGGGTAACGCCGCCACCACGATGGCGCAGATGTATTTCCAGCAGCTGTTCGAGCTGCGCCGCAAGACTCCCGGGGACGATCTCATCACCCAGCTGGTGCAGGCCGAGGAGGACGGCAACAAGCTCACCAATGAGGAGCTGACGGCGAACATCATCCTGCTGTTCGGTGCCGGCCACGAGACGACGGTCAATCTGATCGGCAACGGCCTGCTCGCGCTGCATCGCAATCCGGACCAGCTCGCGCTCCTGAAGGCGCGGCCGGACCTGATCACCAACGCGATCGAGGAATTCCTGCGTTACGATTCCTCGGTGCAGATGACCGGCCGCGTCGCGCTGGAGGAGATTGACGATCTCGGCGGCAAGAAAATCCCCAAGGGCGAGACCGTGCTCTGCCTGCTCGGCTCGGCCAATCACGACCCGGCGGTTTACCCTGATCACCCCGAGAGGCTCGATATCACCAGGCCGAACGTCCGGCCGCTGTCGTTCGGCGGCGGCATCCATTTCTGCCTGGGGGCCCAATTGGCGCGCATCGAGGCCGAGATCGCCATCGCCACGCTGCTGCGGCGCCTGCCGGATTTGCGCATCGACGACGTCGAGAACCCGGAATGGCGTCCGACCTTCGTGCTGCGGGGCCTGAAGCAGCTTCCGGCGAGCTGGTGAGGCCTGTTAGTAAGGCTTGGGGCATTAACCGCCGCGCGCAACAGTCGCTGTGACTTCGCCACACTTCCCCCTATATAAGGGGCTGTTCCGGCGCGCCTGAAGCTTGGTTTGTCAGCTTGGGTTTGACCCGGGTGCCGGCTTGGCCGAGGGGAGACCCGTGCAGACGACGCTGCTCGGATTGGCGATTGCCTTCATCGTAGCGCTGCTGGCCGCGCTGATCGGGCCATATTTCGTCGACTGGAACCAGTTCCGGCCCCAGTTCGAGGCAGAGGCGACCCGAATCATCGGCGTCCCGGTGCGCGTGGCCGGCGAGCTCGATGCGCGGCTGTTGCCGGCGCCGAAATTGCGGCTGCGTTCGGTCACCTTCGGCGGCAACAACGATCTCGGACGCCTGCGCGCCGACAAGCTCGACGTCGAGTTCAGTCTGAGCTCGCTGATGCGCGGCGAATGGCGCGCCACCGAGCTCTCGGTCGGTGGTATGGCGGTGGACCTCGGCCTCGACGCCAAGGGCAAGGTCGATCTGCCCTCCACCGCGACCGGCACCTTCAATCTCGCCTCGCTCGCCATCGAGCGGCTCAACCTCACCGGCCGCATCGCCCTCCACGATGCCGCCAGCCGCTCGACGCTCGAGCTCAACGACATCGTGTTCTCCGGCGACGTCCGCTCGCTCGCAGGCTCGGTGCGGGGCGACGGCAATTTCAACGCCAATGGCGTGCGCTATCCGTTCCGCGTCTCCTCCGGTCCCAGCCCCGACGGCAGCGCGACCCGCGTGCACCTCAATATCGATCCCGGCGAGCGCGCCATTCTGGCCGATCTCGAAGGCGTGCTTGCCTTCGACAACCGCCTGCCGAAATTCGATGGCGCGCTGACGCTGGCCGTGCCGCCACCGAAGAAGGCAGGCGAGGCGGGGCCGACGCCCTGGAAGCTCGCCGCAAAACTCAAGGCCGATCCGGCCGGTGCCAAGTTCGACCAGATCGACGCGAGCTTCGGCCCCGAAGACAGCGCGCTGAAGGTCGGCGGCGTCGGCGACCTCAGGTTCGGCGCCTCGCCGCTGTTGCGTGCGGTGCTGTCGGCGCGGCAGGTCGATGCCGACAAGCTCGCCGGCCGCGCCGATGCCGAGCCGCTGCGCATCCTGCCGGCCCTGCGCGCCGGCCTTGCCGCGATCCCGCAGGCGCCGATCCCTGCGCAGATCGAGTTCAACTCCGACCAGATCATGCTGGGCGGCCGTCCGCTCCAGAACATCACGACCGAGCTTCAGACCGATGGCCGGTCCTGGACCTTTCAGCGGCTCGACCTGCGCGCACCTGGCATGACGCAGGTTTCGCTCAACGGCGCCGCGCCCGGCGCCGACAGTTTTAGCGGCCGCCTCGGCGTCGAATCCTCCGATCCCGATACGCTCATGGCCTGGCTCCAGGGCCGCAGCGAAATTATCAGGCGCAGCACGCGGCCGCTCCGCCTCAACGGCAATTTGACGATCGCCGCCAACCATCTGGCCATCGACGGGCTGAAGGCCGATATCGAAGGTGGCACCGTCGAGGGACGGATCGCCTTCGTGCAAACGGGCGCCAACAAGGGCTCGCGGATCGATGCGGAGCTGAAGGCGGATCGTCTCGATCTCGATGCCGCCGCGAGCTTTGTCCGCGCGCTCGCAGGTCCGCAAGGCGAATGGCCGGAGGAGGCGAAACTCTCGCTCGAGATCGGCCGCGCGATCTCGTCGGGGCAGGAGTTGCGGCCGTTCGCGGCCAGGCTGGGCTACGGCCCGACGGCGCTGTCGCTTGAGCAATTGCGGTTCGGCCAGGCCAGCGGCGTGACCACGGAGGCATCAGGCAGTTTTGACCGCACCAGGGCCACCGGCAAGCTCGCACTGAAATCCTCGGCCAATTCGCTGCGCGATCTCACGGCGCTGCTGGAGCCGATCGCGCCTGCGGTCCGCGCGCGCTTCGATGCCATCCCGGCCTTGCCGGGCGCGACGCGCCTGACGCTCAATCTCAGCCTCGACAAGAACGCCGAACATGCCGACCGCAGCGATGCGCGCGTCGCGCTCGACCTCGATGCACCGCAGCTCAAGGCCTCCGCGACGTTCGCCGCGCAGCCCCAGGTCGCTGATGTCAACGGCATCGACATCGACAAATTGCGCAGTAGCGACTTCACGCTGGAGACGAAAGTCTCGACGCCGCAGGCGACCGCCCTGACGGCGCTGCTCGGCCTCGATCGCATGGTCGCCGCAGGCGAGGGCGCCTCGCAGATCGAGGGCAGGCTCAGCGGCGCCTGGCGCAAGCCGATGCAGCTGAACGCAAAGCTCGGTGGCGGCGGCCTGGACGCGGATGCGCAAGGCAGCGTCGACTTGTCGGCGGCAGAACCGAAAGCAAACGTGAATCTGCGTGTACGCAACGCCAATCTGGCGCCGCTGTTTGGGACCGCTCCGGCCGACAAATCGGCTCAGACCGTAAGCCTGTCCTCCCGCCTCACGCTGTCAGGCAATCGCCTGACCTTCGACGATCTCGACGGCACCGCATCCGGTTCGCGCCTGCGCGGCCATCTCGCCGTGACGTTCGACCAGGAGAAAAGCGTCGACGGCGAAGTCGGGCTCGATACGCTCGACCTGATGCCGGCGCTCGCGCTTGCGGTGGGCGCTGCCGGGCGCGGCAGCGGCGAGCCGTTGAGCGCGGGCCTTGTCAGCGGCTGGCGCGGCCGCATCGCATTCCAGGCGTTGCGCGGCAACCTGCCCGGTGGAATCGAGATCCGTCCGTTCAGCGGCACGCTCAGGAGCGACGGTCAGTCGCTCGCCTTCGATACGCTCAAGGGCGGCCTTGGCGGCGGCGAGATGACCGCAAGCCTCGACGCGCGCAACGGCCCCAACGGTCTGGCGCTGAACGCGCATCTCGATCTCACCAATGTCGATGCGGCCTCGCTGCGTTACCGCGATCTCGCGCTGCCCAAGGGCCGCGCCTCGGCCCAGATGACGCTGACGAGCCAGGGCCGCAGCGTCTCGGCGCTGACAGGCGCGCTCGCCGGCAACGGCACGGTGACGCTCGATGCGGCCGAGATCAGCGGCCTCAATCCGCGCGCCTTCGAGATTGCCATCCGCGCCAGCGACGGCGGCCAGGTCTCCGACGACGCCAGGCTGCGTCAGCTGGTCGAGCCCGCATTGTCTGCGGCCCCTATCGCGGTCGCCTCGGCGCAGATCCCGTTCACGATCCGCGACGGTCGCCTGCGCGTCGGCGCAACGCCGCTGGAAGCGAAGAACGCCCATGCCATCGTCTCCGGCGGTTACGACATCCCCGCCGACCAGGCCGATATCCGCGCCAGCCTGACGCCGATCATGACCGGCCTCTCAGGCGCGCCGCCGGAGATCCAGCTGTTTGCGGCAGGTCCCCCCGACAAGCTCAGCCGCACCGTCGATCTCACGCCGCTGTCGTCGTGGCTCGCGGTGCGCACGATCGACCGCGAGACGCGCCGGCTCGACGCCATCGAGCGCGGTGAGCCGCCGCCGGCGACCGCCGCGCTGCCGACGCTGGTCTCGCCCGAGCCCGTACCCGAGCCGTCGCTGACCGACGTGCCGATGCCCGGCCGCGATCCGCGCCGCGCGCCGCCGAAGGCGAAGGTCGAGCCCAAGGTCGCACCGACGCCGAAGCCTCCGCTTGCCGCGCCCGCCGTGCCAAGCCCGCCGCTGGCGAGCCAGCAGGTCGCCCCCTTGCCGCCGCCGATCGACGTGCGGCCCGCCCCGGGCCCGCCGCCCGCAAAGCCCCGGCCGAAGCCGCCGCTGATCCTGACGCCACAGAATCCGTAACGTGGAGCAGCAATCCGCTGGGGCTCTCTCTCGGTGCTCACCTCTCCCTACGGGAGAGGTGAGCAGCCTTACGCCCCGGTAACCACATTCGCTCGCATTTGAACGAAGTTTTGTCTGCAAAACTGATGTGACGGTTTTACTGGATTCTCGCGTTTGTTCCCTAGTGTGGCTCCCAGAGGAATCCGGCGTCCTGCCCGCATCGGCAGGATGGCTCGCCAGGAACTGGACCAAGAACTGGGGTTATCGACATGGATGGGGCGAAGACGCTTCTACAGGATCTGGACGACGCAATCGCGCGCGGCACAGACGAGAGCCGGGCAAAGGCGTTGTGGCATGCGACTGATCTTCTGATCACAGGTCGCTACGTCGACGACGAGATCAGCATGTTCGGCGAGGTCATCGGCCGGCTTGCGGACGAAATCGAGGTCGCCGCGCGAACGCAGCTCTCCGAATTGATGGCAGGCTGCGATCACGCGCCGCTCAACGTCATCGAGAAGCTCGCGCTCGACGACGAGATCGCGGTCGCCGGCCCCGTGCTGCGCGACTCCAACCGGATCGGCGAGAAGGTGCTGGTCGAAAGCGCCATGACCAAGGGCCAGGCGCATCTGCTCGCGATCTCCCAGCGCGAGGCGATCGGCGAGGCCGTGACCGACGTTCTCGTCAAGCGTGGTAACCAGGAGGTTGTCACCTCGGTCGCCAGGAACGAGGGAGCGCGCTTCTCCGGCTCGGGCCTGCTGCACATGGTCCGCCGCGCCGAGGGCGATTCGATTCTTGCTGAACAACTTGGCCTGCGCAAGGACGTGCCGCGCCACATCTTCCAGCAGCTCATCTCCAAGGCATCGGAGGACGTCCGCCGCCGGCTCGGGACCGAGCGCCCGGAGATGATGTCGCAGATCCAGAGCTCGGTGACCGAGGTCACCGGCGATCTGCAGTCAAAGTTCGGCCCGTCCTCGCGCAGCTACTTCGTCGCCAAACGCGTGGTGACGACGCAGTACCGGCAGGGCAACCTCAACCAGGTCTCGATCTCGAACTATGCGCGCCAGCATCGCTTCGACGAGGTCCAGATCGGCCTGTCATTGTTGTCCTCGCTCCCGGTCGACGTGATCGAGCGCGCGCTGATGGATCGTAACCGCGAGATGATCCTTGTGCTGTGCAAGGCGCTCGACTTCTCCTGGGACACGACGATGTCGCTGTTGTTCCTCGGCGCCAAGGATCATCTGATCACGGCGCGCGAGCTTCACGACAACGAGCGCGATTTCAGCCGGCTGAAGATCGAGACCTCGCGCAGCATTCTGAAATTCTACCAGTCGCGCAAGAACAGCGCCGGCGCCGATCCCGCCACGGGTCGTCAGCCTGAGCTCCAGGTTCACTGAGCGGGATATCGAGGGAGTATTTGCAATGTTGCCTCAATTCGGCACCGCAGTTCGCAAGAACAAGAGCCTCGCCAAGCCGCTTCCCGCCGAGACGGGCGGGGCGGCTCCGGAGAAGGCCACAGTCGACGCCGCATGGCTCGTGCTGGAAGCCGCCAACGACCTCGGCGACCACGCCGCGATCGAAGCCTGCCGCCGCGTGATCGACGCCGAGCTGAACGGCACGGTCGCCGCCAGTGCGGACACCGATCTCGTGGTCGGATATTTCAGGTAAGCAAGCAAAGCTCAGTCTTGCTTGCGGGCGCTCGACCAGAGCCTGCTTAGCCGCAATTCCAGATCGCGCCGATCGGCGTCCGCGTCCAGCACGGACCGAAGCTGCCGCCATTGTAGCGAGAGCCGCCAAAGCCGGGCCGGCCGAAATAATGCCATTCGCCGTCGAAGTAGCGGTAATAGGCCGGCACCGGATCGATGTACCAGGGGCGCTGGTTTTCGCGCGCATAACGACGAAAGCCGTTCTTCTGCATGAAGATCGGCTGGCTGTTGCTGAGCGGCTGGCGATAGCCCGGCAGGAAGCCATAGCCATGCCAGCTTTGCTTGGGCTTCTTTGCGACGGCCTCGGTCGGCGCAACGGCCGGCAGCAGCGACAGGATGGCAGCAATAAACAGACATGAGATGCGCGACATGGTCAGACCATAGACAGTCGATTGCCGGAAAGCCATTCAAATCCCAGTGGTTTTTTTGCGGCCCTCGCGCGCATAAAAAATTCGGCCGGGCCGAATCGCTGGCCCGGCCGTCATGTCCTTGTCGCTTAGGCGTTGGCGCCACCATCGACGGTGAGCGTCGAGCCGGTGATGTATTTTGCCTTCGTGCTCGCCAGGAACGCGACCGCATTGGCGATGTCGTCAGGCGCGCCGTAGCGGCCGACCGCCATGAACTGCTTCAGCGTTTCCGCGGTCGGGCCGTGGGCCGGGTTCATGTCGGTGTCGATCGAGCCCGGCTGCACCAGATTGACCGTGATGTCCTTGGGACCGAGCTCGCGCGCCAGTCCCTTCGTGAACGCTGATAGCGCCGACTTCGAGGCCGAGTATAGACCGAGCACCGGCGCCGGCACGCGATCCGCAAAATAGCTGCCGATGGTGATGATGCGCCCGCCCTTGCCGAGATGGCGCAGCGCGGCCTTGCTTGCCACGATCGGCGAACGGACGTTGACGTTCAAGAGCGCGTCGATGTCGGCGAGCGACATGTCGTTGAGGCCGCCCAGGCGCAAAATGCCGGCATTGTTGACGAGGATATCGAGCCCACCCAGGGCGGCGACGGTCTTGTTGACGGAAGCCTGGACGGCGGCGACATCGGCGCTGTCGGCCTGGATCGCTACGGCCTTCCGCCCGCTCGCCTTGATCGCGTCGACGACGCCAGCGGCGCTGTCGGCGGATTTTTCGTAAGTGATGGCGACGTCCGCTCCTTCGGCGGCAAGCGCCTTCGCGATGGCCGCGCCGATACCTCTGCTTGCGCCAGTCACCAAGGCCCGTTTTCCCGTTAGCGTCATCGTGTTCTCCTATTCTGTAACGATCGACACAGAATATCTGGGATCTTGATCAGCCCGGTCAAGTCAATTATGTGTTGATCATTACAGAAAGAGAGGTCATGGCGGGACGGCCACGGGAATTTGATCGCGAGGCGGCGCTGGAGGCGGCCATGCTGCTGTTCTGGCGCAAGGGCTATGGGGCGACCTCGATGAACGATCTGTGCGAGGCCATGGGCGTGCGCTCGCCGAGCCTCTATGCCGCGTTCGAGAGCAAGGAGGTGCTCTACCTCGCGGCGATCGAACATTACGTCGAGACCGAGGCGCCGCCGGTCTGGGGCAGGCTCGCGGAAGGCGCCACCGCGCGTGAAGGCATCGAGAACTTCCTGTTCGCGGCGGCCGCGATCCTGCCGAAATCGCGCTCCGCGCCGGCGGGCTGCATGGCCGTGCTGGGCGCCGTCAGCGATGAGTGGCCAGCGCCGATTGCCCGCGCGATCAGGAAGATTCGCCTGGAGATGCTCGGCAATCTGCGTGCGCGGATAGAGGCTGCGATGACCGGCGGTGAACTGCCTGCCGCAACGGACGCCGATGCTCTGAGCCGGTTCTATCTCAGCGTCTATGAAGGAATGGCCATCCAGGCCAAGGACGGCGCGACGACCGACGAGCTCAAAGGTGCGGCGAGGGCGGCGATGGCGGCGTGGCCGGATCGTCCTTAGGCGGGGTAGAGGTTCGACGAGCTGCGAGCCCCGTCCAAGCAAAAAGGCCTCGCCGAAGCGAGGCCTTCTTGTTTCACGATGCTGGCACGACCTAATCGTCGTCCCAGTGATGACGGCGGATCACGACGCCGCGGTCGTAGTTGCGGTCGTGGTGGTACCAGCCATGATGCCAGCCGCGGTCATGCTCGTAGATGCGTGCACGCGGGCCGTAATCATCGCGGTCGCCGCCGACATAGACGCCGAAGCCAGCCGCGTTGGCGATGGTGGGGGCACCGATTGCAAGTGTCGCAACTGCCGCAAGGGCGTAAGTCAGCTTCCTCATCTGTTCCTCCTCCTTCTGCCTCGTCGGTTCGTCAACGGATGCCGCCGTCGCCTGTTGCAGGAACTGACAAGAAACTTTCTTGAACCGCTGTTCAGGTTTCATGCGGTTCATCGTGAGAAAGCCAAAAACACGTGGTGAACTCCGCACGGTCTGGAACATTCGTGTCGAGCCAAAGGCAAGCATGTCGGAACCGCCTTCGATCCTGATTGTGGAGGATGAATATCCGCTTCAAGGCGTGCTCGAGAGCGTTCTGGCGGATGCCGGCTTTGCCTCCGACATCCTTTCGTCCGGTGAAGAGGCGATGACGGTGTTCGTCGCGCGCGGCAAGCGTCACAGGGCGCTGGTGACCGATGTCAATCTGGGCGGCAAGCTCAATGGCTGGGATCTCGCCCGGAAAATGCGGGAAAAGGATCCGGCCCTTCCGGTCGTGTACATCACGGGCAGCGCCGGTGCTGCATTGTGGACGTCGCAGGGCGTGCCCGACAGCGTGCTGCTGGAAAAGCCGTTTCATCCCGAACGGCTGGTTGCGGCGCTGATGAGGCTGTGAGCTGCCGGCATGTCATGCATCATCGCCTGATGCGATAGATCACGACGTCTTCGCCGTGATGCGAGGTGTGTTTCTCTAGCGCATAGTTCGCCTTCTCCAGCACGCGCCGCGAGGCGCAGTGCTCAACAGCGACGAGACCAATGAGGGACGGCAGCTTCAGCTGTGATAGCCCGATCTCGGTCAGCGCGGTCGCAATCTCGCTGGCGAGCCCCTGGCCCCAGAGGTCGCGTTTGAACGTGTAGGCAATCTCGACCTCGTCCACGCCGTCCACGAGGATATGCCTGATGCCGGCCCGCCCGGCGAATGCGCCGTCTTTCGTACGCAGCACCCAGAGCCCAAAGCCGTGCTGGTCCCAATGCGCCATATTGGTCGCGAGATAGGTCTTCGTGACCTCGGCGGAACGCACGCCACCGAGATAGCGGGAAACGTCCGGATCGAGATGGAGTGCGACGAGGTCGGCGAGGTGGTCCTCGCGCAGGCGCTGGGCCGTCAATCTCGCGGTGCTGAAATGATCCATGATTTGATCCATGGGGGCAGATGGCCGTGTTCGTCGCCCTGCGTCAGTGGTCGATATCGCTGGCGTCTCCAGAATGCCGATTGCGGCAAAGTGCCCCGCAGTCTATTGGTCCGCGCAGCAGGTAAGGGATGATGACGAGCAAAGCCCGCGAGTACATCGATTTCTGGATCGAGACCAGCGTTCACGCGGCAGAGCAGTACGGTACCCCCGGTGCCTCCCAGAGCGTGAACGACCTGGTCAGTCGCCTCATTGAGGGAGCCAGGGGCCAGGGTATTTCCGAACGGGACATGGCGAACGAAGTTGGCGACCTGACGGGATACGTCCGGGACAAGCTCTCCGCTGCGAACCGGGCGGAAAACGATCGCCGTCACTAGGCCTTGTCATCGGCGTGTCGCAGCCAAGATGGGACGAACGCGGCGTTATTCCGGCGCTCGCAATCCGGGCGATCTCAGCCAGTCGCTCATGTGCGAGCCGGTCTCGCACTGGCGGGCTTTCCGGAGCATTTCGTCACGGATCGCTCCGGGCTCGAGCGCCTTGGCTTCCTCGCGAAGCCGCTTGGCCTCGGTGGCCAGGCGTGTCTCCAGGTTCGCGACCTGTTTGCTCCGACGGCGCTCCATGACGACACTCCTTGGCGAAAAGGCCGGAACCTCAATCCCGGATCGAGGAACAAGTTCCTCTGTGGGGCACCCCTCCGGATCGCAGTGTTCGAAATCGTACACAGTCGGGGGCTTCCCACAACTATCGTTCCACCGCTGATGGAACCAGTTGTTCCCTGCTGCGTTGGGCCCCGGCATATTGGGGGTCTCAGCGCGTCACGCTGGGCGATCGTGTTGCCGGGGGCAACGACTTACCGACAAATTCAGCAGGACGCAGGCGGGCATTTGCCACCGAAGTGCCGCCTACGCTCAACGAGTGGCTGCGGTTGTGCGTGATCAAGGAGAACAGGAATGGCTGGGCAAGTGGGCAGTGACGTCGCATCGCTCGTAACCCGAAACGAGCAAAACATTCTCCCCGAATGGGTCGAATTGCAAAAGAACGCCGGCACGCTGCACACCGGGCGCATTTCGGAAGGCGAACTGCAGTCCCAGTCCAGAAACTTCCTCCATCTGCTGCGCGACGCGCTGACGCAATCCGGAACAGACACGTTAGCGGCGCCTTACGAGCCCGCGAAAGCCATGCTGACCGAACTGTCGCGAAGCCGCGCATTGCAGGGCTTTTCTCCGAGCGAGACGGCCACATTCGTCTTTTCGCTCAAGCAGCCGCTGTTCAATGCGCTGAACCGCGACAAGACCTTGTCCGGGGAGCAGATCGCGTCGACGGTGTGGTCGTTGACCGTTCTGCTCGACGAGCTCGGTCTGTTCACGCTGGAAATCTTCCAGAAGAGTCGCGAAGAGATCATTGTCCGCCAGCAGCGTGAGATCGCCGAGCTGTCGACTCCCGTCGTCAAGCTGTGGGAGGGCATTCTGGCCCTGCCGCTGATCGGCACGCTCGACAGCCAGCGCACCCAAGTGGTGATGGAAAACCTTCTGCAGACGATCGTGGACTCCGAGGCCGAGATCGCCATCATCGATATTACCGGCGTGCCGACGGTCGACACGCTCACGGCCCAGCATCTCCTGAAGACCGTCGCGGCGGCGCGCCTGATGGGCGCCGATTGCCTGATCAGCGGCATCAGGCCGCAGATCGCCCAGACCATGGTGCATCTCGGCGTCGAGCTGAACGTGATCTCGAAAGCGTCTCTGGCTGACGCCTTCGCAGTTGCATTGCGGCAAACCGGGCGAGCCGTTGTCAAGGCCAGGAGGATCGAGGGCTTCGCGCTTCCGGAGAAGAGCGGCAGGCAGGGCGCCTGACGATGGATCGCATTCCCATCCTCAAGTTCGGCAATGCGCTGCTTGTCACCATCCAGGTCGACATGCACGACCGACTGGCGACCGCGTTGGAAGAAGATCTGACCAGCAGGATCGTCTCGAACAATGCGCGCGGCGTCTTGATCGACATTTCGGCGCTCGAGGTCGTCGACAGTTTCATCGGCCGGATGCTCGACAACATCGCAGCGGTCTCGCGTATTCTCGACGCTGACACGGTCGTCGTCGGCATGCGGCCGGCCGTCGCGATCACGCTGGTCGAGCTTGGCCTGTCGCTGACCGGAGTGAAAACCGCGCTGAACGTCGAGCGCGGCATGGCCATGATCCATGATCGCCTCGCCGGTTCGGAGGCTGACGATGCCGACGACGAAGACTGAACGTCTCGGGATCAGGATCTCGGACGACGTGGTTCGGGTGCGGCAGCTGACCCGGACGTTCGCGCTCGAGGTCGGCCTCGGTCTGGTCGACCAGACCAAGGTCGTCACGGCGGCCAGTGAGCTTGCGCGCAATACGCTCGACTATGGCGGGGGTGGCGACGTGACCGCGGAGATCGTGGAGCAAGGCGGCCGCCGCGGCGTCCGGTTGACCTTCGAGGACAAAGGCCCCGGCATTGCCGACATCGAGCAGGCCCTCAAGGACGGTTTCACCTCCGGCAAGGGCATGGGCCTCGGCTTAGGGGGCGCCAAGCGACTTTGCAACGAATTTTCGATCGTCTCGGAGCCGGGCTTAGGCACTAAAGTCACAATCGCACGTTGGAAGTGATGATGAAATCCGTCGGCGTCAACGATCCAAGCGGCGTCGCGGAGGCAAGGCGGGCAGCAACTGATCTCGCCCAACGCGTCGGCTTCAACGAGACTGATAAGGGCAAGCTCGCCCTGATCGCGACCGAACTTTCAACCAACCTCGTCAAGCACGGCTCGGGCGGGGAAATTCTCGTCGGAGCCTATGAGGACAATGAAAGCCAGGGCATTGAAGTTCTTGCCCTAGACAAGGGTGCCGGCATGAGCAACGTCGCCGCATGCCTCGAAGACGGCTACTCCAGCGCAGGCACCGCCGGGCGCGGCCTGGGCGCCGTGGTACGGCAATCGCACTTCGTCGATATCGGCTCGTGGCCGGGGGTAGGGACTGCCGTGTTGGCGCGTGTTGCGCCTGGCGCTGCGCCTTCCCTCAAGCCGCCGACTGTCCCAACCTGGGGCGCCGTCTCGATTGCCAAGGCGGGCGAAGATGTCTGCGGCGATGCCTGGAGCCTCTCCAACACGGGAGATGTCCGCACGCTCTTCGTGGCAGACGGCCTCGGGCACGGGCCGGAGGCGGCCGAAGCTGCCGTCGAGGCGGTGCGAATTTTCCATCGCTATAATGGTCATACCGTCGCCAACCTGCTTGACTACGTCCATGGCGGCCTGCGCGCGACACGCGGCGCGGCCGTGTCCATCGCCCGCTTCGACCCCGCAACCGGGAACGTCAACTTTGCCGGGATCGGCAATGTCGCCGGCGTCATCATCGCCGCGGGCGAGACCAAACGGATGGTGTCGATGGCGGGGACGGCGGGTTTCAACACGCGAAAAATCCGCGCCTTCGATTACCCGTTCACGCAAGGTCTGATCATTCTGCATTCGGACGGTCTGGCCTCAAGCTGGACGGTCGACCGTTACCCCAATCTGGCCGCGCTTCATCCCTCGCTGATCGCCGCGATCCTCTATCGCGATTTCAGTCGCCATCGCGACGACGCGACCGTGCTCGTGGCCAAATGGTGAAGGTTATGGCAGCAACCTCGAAACACTGGCCCATCGTCACAGTCCCGATCGAGAACGAGAGCGATGTCGTCACAGTTCGGCAGCGTGCCCATCGCGTTGCCGATCTCTTGGGGTTCGAAAGACAGGACCAGACCCGGATCGCGACTGCGGTCTCCGAGCTCGCACGCAATGCCTATGGCTATGCCGGCGGCGGCCGCGCCGAATTCGCGCTCGATGCGGCGACGATCCCTCAACGCTTCGTCGTTCGCATCTGCGACAGCGGACCGGGCATCGACAATCTCCAGCTCATCCTCGACGGGCAATATCGTTCGCCGAGCGGGATGGGGCTCGGCCTGATCGGCGCGCGCCGTCTGATGGACACGTTCAGCATCGATTCCGTGCCCGGCAAAGGGACAACTGTCGAAGTTGGGCAGAAGCTGCCGCTCCGCGTCGCGCCATGGCCGCGCGCCAAGCTCACCGACATCGTGTCCAGCCTGAAGAAGGAGACGTCGTCAGATCCGCTTGCGGCGCTGCGGGAGCAGAACCGCGAGCTGATGCAGAATCTGGAGGAGCTGCGGCGCCGCGAAGAGGAAAGCCAGCAGCTCAACCAGGAGCTCGGCGACACCAATCGCGGCGTGGTGGCGCTCTATGCCGAGCTCGACGGGCGCGCCGAGCAGTTGCGCCAGGCGAGCGAGCTCAAGACGCGCTTCCTCTCGAACATGAGCCACGAGTTCAGGACGCCATTGAATTCCGTGCTGGCGCTGTCGCGCCTGCTGCTTGACCGCATCGACGGCGATTTGACGCCGGAGCAGGAGCGACAGGTCGGCTACATCAGGCGATCCGCCGAAAGCCTGCTCGAACTTGTCAACGACATGCTGGACCTGGCCAAGGTCGAGGCCGGCAAGGCGGAGATCAAGCCCGTGCGGTTCGCGGTCGCCAGCCTGTTCGGCGCCTTGCGCGGAGCGCTGAAGCCGCTGTTGACCAGCACGGCGGTCGAACTTCTGTTCGAATCGCCGAAAGACCTGCCGCCGCTCTACACCGACGAGGCAAAGGTCGCGCAGATCCTGCGTAATTTGATCTCGAACGCGCTGAAATTTACCGAAGAAGGCGAGGTGCGGGTGACCTCGCGCACCAGTGACAACGGCGCCAGCGTGGTGTTCTCCGTTCGCGACACCGGCATCGGGATTGCGTCGGAGCACCATGAACGCATCTTCGAGGAGTTCTCGCAGGTCGACACGAAGCTGCAAAGAAAGGTGAAGGGCACGGGGCTTGGCCTTCCGTTGTCGCGATCTCTGGCGCGCCTGCTGGGCGGCGACCTCACGGTCGAGAGCGAACCGGGGCAGGGTTCGGTGTTCTCGCTGAAGATTCCGGCCTCGCTCGGCGATCCAGACCGCGAAATGCCGATTCCTGCCGGCGACGGCAGCAGGAGTGTGCTGCTGATCGACGATGACGAGACGTTCCGTTACGTCATGCGGCAGATCGTCGGCAACGAGACGCGTTACGAGTTCATGGAGGCCGACGGCGGCGAGGAAGGACTGCGGCTCGCGCGGGAAAGAAAGCCCGATGTCATCGTGCTCGACCTGCAAATGCCCGCGATCGACGGCTTCACCGTGCTCCAACAGCTCGCCGCGGACGACCGCACCAACGACATCCCTGTCGTCATCTCGACCTCGATGACGATCGATGGATCGCTCCGATCGCGTCTCCCCGAACATGTGCGCCTGATCTCCAAGAATGCGATCTCCCGGGAGAGCGTGTCCTCCTTCCTGCGTGACGCGGTTCAGGGGGCCACATGAGCGCCAGCGAAAAGGTCGTCGTGCTGAACGTCGACGATCTCGAATCTCAGCGCTATGTGAAGACACGCGACCTGAACGCTGCCGGATTTGCCGTGATCGAGGCCCAGACCGGCGCGGAAGCGCTCCGCCTGATCGAGCAGCACAAGCCGCCTGTCGTGCTGCTTGACGTTCAATTGCCCGACATCAGCGGCTTCGAGGTCTGCGCCTTCATCAAGCAGAAATGGCCCCAGGTGATGGTGTTGCAGACATCGGCGACCTTCACTGCGACAGAGGATCGAGTGAGCGGACTGAACGCGGGCGCCGATTCCTACCTCGTGCAGCCTGCCGAACCGGTAGAGCTTGCCGCTGCGATCAATGCGCTGCTGCGCGTGCGCCGCTCCGAGGATGCCTTGCGAACGCTGAACGCCACGCTGGACAAACAGGTTCGAGAGCGCACCGAAGAGCTTGAAAAGGCCAACGCGCAATTACATCGGGAAATCGTGCAGCGCCGCAAGGCAGAATCCGAGTTGTTGCAGGCCCAGAAGATGGAAGCCGTCGGACAGTTGACCGGCGGTCTCGCACACGATTTCAACAATCTCCTGACCGCGGTGGTCGGCAATCTCGACCTGATCCGTGCTCGCGCGACCGAGCCGCGCATTACGCGGCTTGCGGAGAACGCCTTCAAGGCGGCCGAGCGCGGTTCGAAGCTCACGGCGCAATTGCTGGCGTTTTCACGGACGCAGAAGCTTGCGACCGAATCCGTCGACCTCAATCGACTGATCATGAACGCATCCGAGCTACTCAACACCTCGCTCGGCGCCAGCATTTCGATCAAGACCGAGCTTGATGCGCGTGCGCCTTTCGTGGTCGCCGATTACAACCAGCTCGAGGTCAGCCTGCTCAATCTGGCGATTAATGCCCGAGACGCGATGCCAGATGGCGGAACATTGACGATCACGACCGCCTGCGACGATCCGGACAATCGCCGGGTCATGCTGTCAGTGGCGGACACCGGGAAAGGCATGCCGCCCGATGTCATCGCCCGCGCCTTCGATCCGTTCTTCACCACCAAGCCTCCCGGCAAGGGGACGGGTCTTGGCCTCTCGCAGGTCTATGGCCTGGTGCGGCAGATGGGCGGAGACGTCGACATCAAGAGCGAGGTCGGCAAAGGCACCTTGGTGCAACTGTCGCTACGCCGGTCAATCGCCGGCACCGAGACGGCCGCCGAAGCGCAGGCTGCCGCCGAAAGCGGACATGCCGAGCGCATTCTGGTTGTGGACGATGATCATGACGTCCGCGGCCTGATGACCAGCTTTCTGGCCGAAATCGGATACGTCGTGCACGAGGCTGACCACGGCAATGCGGCGCTCGCGATGCAGAAAACCGTGAACCCGCAATTGATGATCATCGATTTCTCAATGCCCGGCACTAACGGCGCCGAGGTCGTCAAGGCGGCGCGAGCCGTGCAACCCTCGCTCCCGGTCCTGTTCGTGAGCGGCTACGCCGATTCCGCAGCGCTGGAAGCTGCAATGGGGAACGCGCCGTTTCTGCGCAAGCCGTTCCGGCCCGCCGAGCTTGCGTCGGCGGTTCGGACGGCACTGGATTCAGACAGCTCGCATCAGTGAACCGATCGGGAGCGGTCTGTCCCCCAAGCCCGTCGTAATCCTTCGATGGTGTCATTGTGCCGGTGTTTTGCCCGACGCGTCAACGGATTTTCCGAAGCGTGTAGCCGGTTGGAGCGCAGCGTGGCCGGTCGGGCATCGCGCGAGGGACCCCCCCGTCTACTGTGCATGGGGTTGTTTTCGCGTTTTGGTTTTGCGGGGCGCTAGCCGGCGCCCAGCGCAACCGCGGCGTTGTAGGTCAACAGGCTCGCCGCATAGGCCAGCACCAACATGTAAGTGAAGGTCGCCGCCATCCAGCCCCAGCTTCCGGTCTCGCGCCTGATGACGGCGAGGGTCGAGGCGCATTGCGGGGCGAAGATGTACCAGGCGAGCATCGACAGCGCGGTGGCGAGCGACCATTTCGTCGCCAGCACCTGGCCGATCTGCTCCGCCGCTTCCTTGCCGCCCTCGATCGCATAGACCGTGCCGAGCGCTGCGACCGCGACCTCGCGCGCCGCCATGCCCGGGATCAGCGCGACCGCGATCTGCCAGTTGAAGCCCACAGGCGCGAGCAGCGGCTCGATCGCCTTGCCGATGATGGCCGCGAGGCTGAAGTCGATCGCGGGCTCTGTCGAGCCTGCCGGCGGCTGCGGGAACGAGGCCAGGAACCAGATCAGCACCATCATCGAGAAGATCGTGGTGCCGGCGCGCTGCAGGAACATCTTTGCGCGGGTGAAGATGCCGATGGCGATCGATTTCAGCCGGGGCACCTTGTAGTCCGGCAGCTCCAGCATGAAGGGGGCAGGCGCATAGTCGCGCAGCATGAAGAATTTGATGAGGAACGAGACGGCCAGCGCGCTGGTGATTCCGGCGGCATAGAGGCCGAACATCACGAGGCCCTGCAAATTGATGAAGCCCAAGACGTCCGTTGCCGGAATGAACGCCGAGATGATCAGCGTGTAGACGGGGATGCGCGCCGAGCAGGTCATCAGCGGCGCGATCAGGATCGTGGTCAGCCGGTCGCGCTTGTTGTCGATGACGCGCGTCGCCATGATGCCGGGAATGGCGCAGGCAAAGCTCGACAGCAGCGGAATGAAGGCGCGGCCATGCAGGCCGGCGCCACCCATGATGCGGTCCATCAGGAACGCGGCGCGCGCCATGTAGCCGAAATCTTCCAGCAGCAGGATGAACAGGAAGATGATGATGATCTGCGGCAGGAACACGATGACGCTGCCGACGCCCGAGATCACGCCGTTCTGAAGGAAGCTCTGCAACAGGCCCGCGGGCAGGGTGGCGTGCACGAACTCGCCGAGCGCATCGAAGCCGGATTGCAGCAGCTCCATCAGCGGCTGCGCCCAGGCGAACACCGCCTGGAACATCACGAACAGGATCAGCGCCAGCACGATCAGGCCGCCGACCGGATGCAGCACGATCGCATCGATCCGCGCGGTCAAGGTGTCGGGCCTGGCAGGCAGGCTGACGCAGTCCGAGATAATGCGGTCGGCCTCGCGCTGGGTCGCGCGCAGCTCGGAGACGCTGAGTGCGCGCCAGTTGTTTGGCTGCGGCTCGGCGGCGAGTTTTGCGGAGATCTCGTCGGTCAGCTTCAAGAGGTCGGCCGTGCCGCCCTTGCGCACCGCGATCGAGGTGACCACGGGCACGCCGAGCTCCTTGGCGAGCCTGTCGACATCGACTGAGATGCCGCGGCGGTTCGCGATGTCGAACATGTTGAGCACCAGCACCAGCGGCCGGCCGGTGCGCTTCAGCTCGAGCAGCAGGCGGATGGTGAGACGCAGATTGGTGGAGTCCGCAACGCACAGCACGAGGTCAGGCACGATCTCGCCGGAGGCCTTGCCGAGCACGAAGTCGCGGGTGATCTCCTCGTCGGGGCTGCGGCCGCGCAACGAATAGGTGCCGGGCAGGTCGACGATCGAGACCTGGCGCCCGAGCGGCGTGACGAAAAAACCTTCCTTGCGCTCGACGGTGACACCCGGATAGTTCGCGACCTTCTGCCGACTGCCGGTCAGCGCATTGAACAGCGAGGTCTTGCCGCTGTTTGGCGTGCCCACCAGGGCGAGATGCAGAAGGGGTAATTCCATGGAAACAGATATCCGGTCGCGCGCTTAAGCGACGATGATGGCCATGGCCTCACGGCGGCGCACCGCGATGGTGATGTTGTCGACACGCACGGCGATCGGGTCGCGCCCGACCAGCCCCTCGTGCAGGACCTCGACCCGGGCGCCCTCGACGAAGCCGAGCTCGATCAGCCGGCTCTCGAGCTCGATATCCGAGAGAGCCGAGCCCGCCTCCTTGGCGGCGAGGTGCTGGATGACGCCGGTGTAGCCGCGCTGGGCCAGGCCCAGCGGCATCTCGCGGCGCATATCATGAGTGTCGGTCATGCCCTGTATTTTCAACGCAAGGCATGTAGGTCAAGCGCGCGCGCCCATGGAAACTGCACCTTAGAGGGATTTTAAAGTGCAGATCACGAAGCCGTGCCCAGGCGCCGGCGCTATTGCGCCGGAACCTTGTCCGGCTGCATGGCGGCCAGGGCGCGGCTCTTGAAGTAGTCGAGCACGAACAGGCGGATCGCCGAGGACAAATTGCCCTGCTGGCGGGCGCCGTCGATCTCGCCGACGAGCTCGGACAGCGTCATGTTGCGCAGGCCCGAGATCTCCTTCATGCCGTTCCAGAACGCCTCTTCCAGGCTGACGCTGGTCTTGTGGCCGGCGACCACGATCGAACGCTTCACGACGGGCGACTTCATGGCTGCTCCTCGCGATCGATCCGGTGCTGGTCCAGATGCGCCTTCGTCTGGTCCGCCTGCTTCTCCTCCGCCGATCGATCGGCCTTCGTGCGGCCGAACTTCGTTCGGTTGGCGTCCGCCTGCTTCGCCGAGGCTTCCCGCTCGGCGCGCTTCCTGAAACGATTCAGGTTGATGACGTTCCCCATGCCGCGTCTCCATCACCTGATCCTCTGCCGGCAGGATGTTACATTCAGAAACAGGGCGCGGCCTCGCGCCCCACAAGGCTTGATCGTGGTCATTCGCTTGTCCTCGTCAATTGGCCTCGAGGGCCATCAAACGATGAATTTCGCCCCGTCACGGGCACGAAGGCATTGCGTAGCACGCACCTCCGCAGGAACATTGACGGTAATCAAATCCTGCGCCCTAAACCTCATAATTATGAGCTTCAGGGCTCCGTATCACTACGGATGACTATCGGAATTCGGAATTCACCCGGGCCGCGTCATCTTCTCCGGCTGTACCAGGCGGTCGAATTCGTCGGCCGAGACGAAGCCGAGCCGCAGCGCCTCCTCCTTCAGCGTGGTGCCGTTGGCATGCGCGGTCTTGGCCACCTTGGCGGCGTTGTCGTAGCCGATCTTCGGCGCGAGCGCAGTCACCAGCATCAGCGAACGCTCCATCAGCTCCTTGATGTGCTTTTCGTCGGCGCGAATGCCGCTGACGCAATGCTCGGTGAAGGAGCGCGCCGCGTCCGCCATCAGGCGGATCGAGTGTAGCATGTTGTAGGCGAGCACGGGCTTGTAGACGTTGAGCTCGAAATGACCCTGGCTGCCGGCGACCGTGATCGCTGTGTGATTGCCGAACACCTGGCAGCACACCATGGTCATCGCCTCGCACTGCGTCGGATTGACTTTGCCAGGCATGATCGATGAGCCCGGCTCGTTCTCCGGCAGGATCAGTTCGCCCAGCCCCGAGCGCGGGCCCGATCCGAGCAGCCGGATGTCGTTGGCGATCTTGAACAGGCCTGTGGCGACGGAATTGATAGCGCCGTGCGCCAGCACATAGGCGTCGTTGGACGCGAGTGCCTCGAATTTGTTGGCGGCGCTCGTGAAGGGAAGCTTCGTGATCCTGGCAACGTGCTTTGCAAATAGCCTTGCAAAGCGCGGCTTGGAGTTGAGGCCGGTGCCGACAGCCGTGCCGCCCTGCGCCAGCGGATAGAGATCCTTCACTGCGACCTTCAGTCGCGCGACGCCGCTTTCGACCTGCGCGGTATAGCCGGAAAATTCCTGGCCAAGCGTCAGCGGTGTCGCGTCCTGGGTGTGCGTGCGGCCGATCTTCACGATCTTGGCGAACTCCTTCTCCTTCTTGCGGAGCGCGCGGTGCAGTTCGCCGAGGGCTGGGACAAGATCGGCATTGATGCGGCTTGCGGCAGCGATGTGCATCGCGGTCGGGAAGGAGTCGTTCGACGACTGGCTCATGTTGACGTGGTCGTTGGGATGCACGGGCTTCTTGGCGCCGAGTTCGCCAACGAGGAGCTCGTTGGCGCGGTTGGCGATGACCTCGTTGAGGTTCATGTTGCTCTGGGTGCCCGAGCCGGTCTGCCACACCACCAGCGGGAAATGATCGTCGAGCTTGCCCTCGATCACCTCGTGCGCGGCACGGATGATGGCGCCGGCTCTGCGCTTGTCGAGCAGGCCGAGCTCGAGGTTGGACTGTGCCGCCGCAAGCTTGACGATGCCGAGCGCATGGACCAGCGAGATCGGCATGCGATCGATGCCGATGCGGAAATTCTGCCGCGAGCGTTCGGTCTGCGCCCCCCAATAACGATCTGCGGGCACCTCGATGGGACCGAAACTGTCGGTCTCGGTGCGGGTCGCGGGGCGGGCGGTCTTCGCAGCTTTGGCCATGAGCACATCCATTCTGCCGCGCGCGGTGCCGCACGGCGTATTCATGTGCTCTTCTATATAGGGAGTTTGGCCGGACGCGACGCTCTCGCGGCCAAGCCAGATCATTTCTTGCGGAAACGATCGAGCCGAACGACTTCGGCGCCGCCCTGGTTCGGCGGGCTCGGCTCTTCCGCGGTCTCCGTCGGCTCAACGGCCGGCGTGGGCATCGCGACAGCCGACGGGGCAGGGGCAGCCGGCAAATTCTCGCCCGCCACCTCGTCGACATCGGCGGTTTCGAACTGGAGGCCGAACTTCACGGACGGGTCGAGGAAGCTCTTGATGGCGCTGAACGGCACCACCAGCCGCTCCGGGATGCCTCCGAAGGAGAGGCCGACCTCGAAACGGTCCTCAAGCACAGTCAGGTCCCAGAATTGGTGCTGCAGAATGATCGTCATCTCTTCCGGATATTGCGCCAGCAATCGGCTGGATAGCTTCACGCCCTCGCCCTTCGATAGGAAGGTGATGAAGAAATGATGCTCGCCCGGCAGGCCATGGGCCGCAGCGTCAGTCAGCACTTTCTTGACCACGCCGCGCATAGCCTCGCTCGCCAGCACGTCGTATCGGATGTGATCGGTCGCCATGGTGGTCCTGTTGCATTCCAGGAGACGGGCCCCGCCGGTCCGACTCGCCAAGCCGCAATAGTACCGCGCCTGACGGGTCGGCAGGAGTCCCCGCCGGGAAGGAAATCAGAGGTAAGTGGAGGCTTCTGTTGCCAGGTGCCTCCGAACCCCGCCTAACGGAGCTTAACCCGTTAGGACTTTAAGTTGGTCTTTCAAACTGCGTTACGCAGCCTGAGCAACCGGAGCAAAGTTGTCGTTGGCAACTATTGCAGTAGCCCGATAACGGCGGAACAATACCGGGAAAAAGCACGCCCTTTACGCCCTCGTCGATCCTATTTCGCCCCCGCCAAAGCCCGCTTTCGGGTCAGCCCGTTGGTGGGCTTTGGTGGAGGCGCCGGGTACCGCCCCCGGGTCCGAATGGTTTATTGCGACGACCGTTTATTTCCATAGCCGGCGAACCGGCACCCCCAATATAGGGGGCAAAGGTTTCAAAAAACAGAGGTTTCGAGCGGTGAGGGCACGGTTCCCTTTGGATAGGTCCGAGATCGCCCGCAGCCTGATCTTGGCCGCCCTGCGGCTCGCGTTCTAAGCTCCTGACATGTCCACGGATTCAGCACCGGCCGCCCAAGAGCCGGATCATCCCGCCATCCACGCCCCTCCGCCCGGCCTGCCAGCGCTGTTCCTGGCCTTTGCCCGGATGTCGCTCGCCGGCTTCGGCGGCGTCCTGGTATTTGCCAGACACGCCATAGTCGACCAGCACCGCTGGATGACGGCGGATGAGTTCAACGAGACCTTCGCGCTCTGCCATTTCCTGCCCGGGCCTAACATCGTCAATCTGTCGATGGTGTTCGGATCGCGGCTGCGCGGCATCGCCGGCGGTGTCGCGGCCTTCACTGGGCTTTTGCTGCCGCCGACGTTGATCATGACGGTGCTCGCGATCATCTACGCCCGGTTCGGCGATGTGGAGGTGTTGCGCCGCATTCTCGCAGGTATCTCCTGCGCCGCGGTCGGCCTGCTGATCGCCGTGGTCTTCAGGATGATGACGCCGCTGCTCAAGCGGATGGACGTCGTCGTGCTCATCCTGATGCTTGGCGTGTTCACAGCCATTGGCGTGTTTCGCTGGCCGTTGCAGGCGGTGTTGCTCATTGCAATCCCGCTCAGCATCGCGGTCACCTATGTGATGCGACGGAAGGTAGCAGCATGAACAGCCAGAACCCGATCTGGGCGCTGATCTCCACCTTTGGACTTATGTCTTTGTTCGCGGTCGGTGGCGCTGCCGCCGCAGTGCCCGAGATGCACCGCGTCGCCGTCGATGTGCATCACTGGATGACCGACAAGCAGTTCGCGGATGCCTATGCGATCGCGCAGCTCTCGCCGGGTCCAAACGTGCTGATCGTCACCTTGATCGGCTATGCCGTTGCCGGCATTCCAGGCGCGCTGGCCGCGACGCTCGCGATGTGCGTGCCGACCGCGCTGCTTGCCTACTATGTCAGCCGGCTGCTGAATCGGCCGAACCAATCGCGCTGGCCTGCCCTGATCCAGGCTGCATTGGTTCCGCTGTCGATCGGATTGATGGCGGCGAGTGCCTTGATCCTCGCACAGTCGACCGATCGCACCATTGCTGCGCTGCTTCTGACCGCGACGGTTGCAGTGATCGCTTCCGTTACGCGGGTCAATCCGTTGTGGCTTCTACTCGCAGGCGGACTGTTGGGTTTTGCTGGTATTGTGTGATGAAAATCGCTAGGCAATGATCAGGGGCGGATCGATTTCCAGCCGATTAGAACAACAGTGCTCGTGACTTACGGGTCGCGGAGGAGACATGCATGGCCGACACAATGGGCCACTCGGCAACAGCCACCAAAAACACCTCGGTGGCCCTCGGCTTCTGCCTGCTGGCGCTCGCCCCTCAGATTTTCGAATTGATCTGGTCGATCGGGACGGTCTTCGGCTGGGGCGCCGGACGCGGTCCGGCCACGGTCCTGATCAGCCACACGACGGCGCTCGTCGCCGGCGCGCCGGCTGCGCTGCTCGGCGCGATCGGCGGTGAGACCAAGAAGGCATCATCGGATGTTTTGTTGGCGCTGATCTATTCCTATCCGTTGTTTGCAGTGGCGATCGTCACGCTGTTCATGACGATCAAGTCGGGGCAGGACTACATCGGCGGCGTCATCCTGATGGCCCTCGCGCTGTTCGCGCTGTGGGCCTCGAGCGATTTGCAGGGCATGCGCGGCTTCTCCTTCGGTGCGGGCACCGCGCCGCGGATGTTCGGCGGACTGCTGGTGGCTCTGTCCGCGGCCATCGCCCTGACCGGCCTTTTGCATGAGGGACCGGCACTCGCACATTATTCCTGGCGAGGGCCGCTGTTCGTGATGTGCGCGATCCTGTTCTTCGCCCTGGCGATCCGGCCTCTGGGCCTCGTGGTCTCGGCATTCGTGAGCTTCATGATCGCTGCACTCGGATCGCATGAAACACGCTGGGTGGAGGCCGCCATCGTCGGCGCCTGTTTGACGCTCGGCTGTGCGCTGCTCTTCCCCTACGTGCTCGGCCTGCCGATGCCGATGTTCCCGCGTTTCCTGGTTCAGTGAGGCTGTCATGGAGCTTTTTGCCAACCTCGCTCACGGTTTCGTCGTCGCTTTCTCTCCGATCAACCTTCTGATGTGCCTGATCGGCGCGCTCGTCGGCACGCTGGTCGGCGTGCTGCCGGGCATCGGCACCATCGCCACCGTCGCGATGCTGCTGCCGATCACCTTCGGATTGCCGCCGGTCGGCGCGCTGATCATGCTCGCCGGCATTTATTACGGTGCCCAGTATGGCGGCTCGACCACCTCGATCCTGGTCAACATTCCAGGCGAGGCGACATCGGTCGTCACCGCCATCGACGGTCACGCCATGGCCAAGCAGGGCCGCGCCGGTCCGGCGCTGGCGATTGCCGCGATCGGCTCGTTCTTCGCCGGCTGCGTTGCGACCGTGCTCATCGCCGTGCTTGGTGCGCCGCTCACGAAGCTCGCGCTGGCGTTCGGGCCGGCGGAGTATTTCTCGCTGATGGTGCTCGGCCTGATCTTCGCGGTCGTGCTCGCCAAGGGCTCGGTGCTGAAGGCGATCGCGATGATCGTGTTTGGCCTGCTGCTGTCGATGGTCGGCTCTGATATCGAGACCGGTGCCTCGCGCATGGCCTTCAACATTCCGGAGCTTGCCGACGGTCTCGGCTTTGCAACGGTTGCAATGGGCGTGTTCGGTTTTGCCGAGATCATCCGCAATCTCGACGCCGGCGCCGAGATGAACCGCGATCTCGTGCAGCAGAAGATCACCGGCCTGATGCCGACCAGGAAGGACCTGATCGACTCGGCGCCCGCGATCCTGCGCGGCACCGCGCTCGGCTCGATCCTCGGTATCCTGCCTGGCGGCGGTGCGGTGATTGCGTCGTTTGCGGCCTATACGCTGGAGAAGAAGCTCGCCAAGGATCCGCGGCGGTTCGGCCGCGGCGCGATCGAGGGCGTGGCGGCGCCGGAAAGCGCCAACAACGCGGCTGCGCAGACCTCCTTCATCCCGCTGCTCACCCTCGGCATTCCGCCGAACGCGGTGATGGCGCTGATGGTGGGGGCGATGACCATTCACGGCATCGTGCCGGGTCCGCAAGTGATGCAGAAGCAGCCGGACCTCGTCTGGGGCATGATCGCCTCGATGTGGATCGGCAATCTCATGCTGATCATCATCAACCTGCCGCTGGTCGGCATCTGGGTGCGCCTCCTGCGCGTGCCATACCGGCTGATGTTCCCCTCGATCGTGATCTTCTGCGCGATCGGCATCTACTCGGTGAACAACGCGCCGGTCGATGTCATCCTCGCCGGCGTGTTCGGCCTGGTCGGCTATTGGCTGATCAAGCATGATTTCGAGCCGGCGCCGCTGCTGCTCGGCATGGTGCTCGGACCGCTAATGGAAGAAAACCTTCGCCGTGCGCTGCTGATCTCGCGTGGTGACTGGAGCGTATTCCTGACGCGTCCACTCTCGGCTGCGCTGCTCGCGATCGCGGCCTTCCTGCTGGTGCTCACGCTGCTACCCATGCTACGCGCCAAGCGCGACGAGGTGTTCACCGAATCCGAGAATTGAGAAGTGGACTCCGGTGCTCGGCCGGCAAGTTTAATCAGAATAATCAAGCTGATAGGAGAGGGGCGGGACGCGAGTTCCGCCCCTTGTCGTTTGCGGCGGGAAGGGTCACCTTTTCAGGGTATAATCTGTGGGCGCAGCGAATCGCCGCTGTTGCAGCGGAGGGGGCGCCGTTATGTTCGCCGCCTCCCCAAAGGCTCATTTGGCACATGCACCAGTATCAGGACCTGCTTGAGCGGATTCTTTCAGACGGCGCCGAGAAGACGGATCGGACCGGCACCGGCACGCTGTCGCTGTTCGGCCATCAGATGCGCTTCAATTTGTCCGCCGGCTTCCCGATGCTGACGACCAAGCGGCTGCCGCTGAAGGCGATCGTGCATGAGCTGTTGTGGTTCCTGAAGGGCGACACCAACATCAAATATCTCCGCGACAACGGCGTCACCATCTGGGACGAATGGGCTGACGCCAATGGCGATCTTGGCCCGGTCTACGGGCATCAGTGGCGCTCCTGGCCCGCGCCTGATGGGCGCAGCATCGACCAGATCGCCGACGTCGTCGACATGATCAAGCGCAATCCGGACTCGCGCCGCCTGATCGTCTCGGCCTGGAATCCGGCCGAGGTCGACAAGATGGCGCTGCCGCCGTGCCACTGCCTGTTCCAGTTCTACGTCGCCAATGGAAAACTGTCGTGCCAGCTCTACCAGCGTTCGGCCGACGTGTTCCTCGGTGTGCCCTTCAACATCGCTTCCTACGCGCTGCTCACCATGATGGTGGCGCAGGTCACCGGACTGAAGCCCGGCGACTTCGTACATTCGTTCGGCGACGCGCATCTCTATTCGAACCATCTGGAGCAGGCGCGCCTCCAGCTCTCCCGCGCGCCGCGCGCGCTGCCGGTGATGAAGATCAATCCTGACGTGAAGGACATCTTCTCCTTCCGCTACGAGGATTTCGAACTCGTCGGCTATGATCCGCATCCGCATATCAAGGCGGAAGTCGCGGTCTAGAGCATGATCCGGAAAAGTGTGAAGCGGTTTTCCCTCGCGACAAGCGCAAAATGCGTTTGCGCCGCGATCATGCGGGCACTGTAAGGCGATGTCGCTCAACATCCGCCGCGCGCGCTCGGACGAAGCCGGGCTCGTTCTGGATTTCGTCCGCGAGCTTGCCGCGTACGAGAAGCTCTCGCATGAGGTCGAGGCGACCGAAGCTGACATTGCGGACGCCTTGTTCGGTCACGATCCCAGGCTGTTTTGTGCGATCGCCGAATGGAACGGCGAAGCTGTCGGGTTTGCAGTGTGGTTCCTGAATTTCTCGACCTTCAGCGGCCGTCATGGCGTCTATCTCGAAGATTTGTATGTGCGGCCGTCGCATCGGGGCAAGGGTCTCGGCAAGGCGCTGCTGATCTATCTGGCGAGGGAATGCGTCGATAACGGCTGGTCGCGCCTGCAATGGGCGGTGCTCGACTGGAACGCGCCCTCGATTGCGTTCTACAAGTCGCTCGGCGCCGCGATGCTGGACGACTGGACGCTGTGTCGTGTTACGGGGCCTGCGTTGACGCGACTTGCAGGGGGCTCGTCCTGATGGAGATCGTGTTCGTCGTCGCGATCGCGGAGAACGGCGTCATCGGCGCTGGCAATGCGATGCCGTGGCGTTTGAAATCCGACATGGCCCGCTTCAAGGCGCTTACTATCGGCAAGCCCGTGATCATGGGCCGCAAGACCTTCGAGTCTTTGCCGCGCCGGCCGCTGCCCAACCGCACCAACATCGTGATCACGCGCGATGCGGCCTATCGCGCCGCCGGCGCCATCGTCACGACATCGGGGGCGAACGCGTTCGCGGTTGCGCTTGGCGATGCCCTGCGGCGTTCAGCCGCTGAAATTGCCGTGATCGGTGGCGCCGAAATCTTCCGGCAATGGCTCCATCGTGCTGACCGCCTCGAGATCACCGAAGTGCATGGGCGGCCCGGCGGCGACACGCATTTCGACATCGACAAGGCAACGTGGGAGGAGACGGCGCGCGTCCGCCATCCCGCCGGCCCGGACGACAGCGCCGACTACTCCTATGTGACATATCGTCGGCGGCCGCCCCATTAACTGCATTCGCCAATGTTTACATTGACTTTTCCGCCCCCGAGCATAGCTCGTGAGACGGTCAGGCTTGCGTTGTAAGGGTCCTCTCGGTCCCCTATAAAGCCGGACCGGACAATGCGGGCCGGCTTTAGTTCTAGTCCCGGTCTGCCGAGGAGAACGTCGAATGCCGTGGAAGAATCAGGGCGGTGGCCCGTGGGGCTCGGGTCCGAAAGGACCATGGGGCACAGGCCCGCAACCGGTCGGGCCGAGGCCGCCGGATCTGGAAGATCTTCTGCGGCGTGGCCAGGACCGGCTGCAGCAGATCATGCCGGGCGGTTATTTCTCCGGTATCGGCATCACGCTGATCCTGCTCATCGTCGTCGCGCTTTGGCTGCTGTCGGGCTTCTTCCGGGTGCAGTCCGAAGAGCAGGGCGTCGTGCTCCGTTTCGGCAAGCATGTGCGCACCGTCGACCCGGGCCTGAATTATCATCTGCCCTATCCGATCGAGACAGTGCTGCTGCCGAAGGCGCTGCGCGTCTCCACCATTTCCATCGGTATGACGCTGATCGACGATCCGGCCCGGCGCGGCCGCTCGATCCGAGATGTGCCCGAAGAGAGCCTGATGTTGACCGGCGACGAGAACATCGTCGACGTCGACTTCACCGTGCTGTGGCGCATCAAGCCCAACGGCGTCGGCAATTTCCTGTTCAACATCCAGAACCCCGAGGGCACCGTGAAGGCGGTAGCCGAAAGTGCGATGCGCGAGGTGATCGGCCGTTCCGACATCCAGCCGATTTTGACTGGCGCGCGGACGCAGACCGAGGCCACCGTGCAGGATTTGATGCAGAAGACGCTCGACGGTTATGGGGCCGGCATCCAGATCACCCAGGTGCAGATGCAGAAGGTTGATCCGCCGGCGCAGGTGATCGATGCGTTCCGCGATGTGCAGGCGGCCCGCGCAAATCTCGAGCAGCTGTCAAACGAAGCGCAGACCTATGCCAACAAGGTCGTGCCGGAAGCGCGCGGCAACGCGGCCAAGATCCTGCAGGCCGCCGAGGGCTACAAGGAGCAGGCGGTCGCCGAGGCGAAGGGCCAGAGCGCGCGCTTTCTGAAAGTGTACGACGAATACAAGAAGGCGCCTGAAGTGACCCGTGAACGGATCTATCTTGAGACGATGGAGCGCGTGCTCGGCGGCTCGGACAAGCTGATTTATGACGGTGGTCCATCGGGCCAGGGCGTTGTGCCCTATTTGCCTCTCAGCGAATTGTCGGCCAAGAAGCCCACGACGCCGGGCCAGCAGCCGAGCGGAGGCACAAGATGAGGTCTCCGGTTACTGGCATTGTCGTGCTGCTTGCGGCGCTTCTGGTCGCGATCGTCGCCTACATGTCGCTGTTCACGGTGCAGCAGACCGAGCAGACCATTGTGCTGCAATTCGGCAAGCCGGTGGACGTCGTCACCGACCCCGGGCTGCACTTCAAGGCGCCCTGGAACTCCGTGATCAACATCGACAAGCGGATCCTCGACCTCGAGAATCCCTCACAGGAGGTCATTGCCTCCGACCAGAAGCGGCTCGTGGTCGATGCCTTCGCGCGCTACCG
This sequence comes from Bradyrhizobium zhengyangense, assembly GCF_022012435.1. Taxonomy (GTDB): domain Bacteria; phylum Pseudomonadota; class Alphaproteobacteria; order Rhizobiales; family Xanthobacteraceae; genus Bradyrhizobium; species Bradyrhizobium zhengyangense. The sequence goes on along the minus strand of NZ_JAKLUA010000004.1, from coordinate 322,868 downwards.
CATCAAGGATGCGCTGCGCTTCTATCAGAGCGTCGGCTCGATCCAGGCGGCGAACCTCCAGCTCACCTCGCTGTTGAACGCGGCGCTGCGCCGCGTTCTCGGCGAAGTCACGTTCATCACCGTGGTGCGTGATGAACGCGAAAAGCTGATGGGGCGCATCCGCGAGCAACTCGACCGCGAGGCTGGTGGTTACGGCATCGAGGTTGTCGACGTCCGCATTCGCCGTGCCGATCTGCCGGAACAGAATAGCCAGGCTGTCTACGACCGGATGAAGTCCGAACGCCAGCGCGAGGCGGCTGAGTTCCGAGCGCAGGGCGCCCAGAAGGCGCAGGAAATTCGCTCCAAGGCCGACCGCGATGTGACGGTGATCATTGCCGACGCGAACTCCCAGGCCGAGCAGACGCGCGGCGTTGGCGACGCCGAGCGCAACCGTCTCTTTGCCGAAGCCTATGGCAAGGATGCTGACTTCTTTGCGTTCTACCGGTCGATGGCGGCCTACGAAAGTGGGTTGAAGCCGAACGATACCCGTTTCCTGCTACGGCCGGACTCGGATTTCTTCCGGTATTTTGGTAACCCGTCCGGCAAGACGTCGACCGAGACGCCGGCGAAACCGTAAGTTAGACAAGGGCGGCAGGTTTGGCCGCCCTTCGTCCAGACAAAAACAGCACCACGGGAGGTTCCAATCCGATGAGGTCCATTGCGTTCGCCGACTTCCTCATCGGCTTGGGCATCCTGTTTGTGCTGGAAGGCTTGATGTTCGCGGCAAGTCCGAACTGGATGCGCAAGGCCATGAAGAGCGCCATCGCCACGCCCGATAACATCTTGCGGGCGGTCGGGATCGGCTCGGCCGTGGCCGGCCTGATCCTGATCTGGGCGATGCGACGTCCGATCTAGCGGCAGCGCCAACGCCAAAGTGAAGGCGAGCGGCGGGTTTTCGCCGTATTATCCGGGTGTTGAGGCCCGTTAAGCTCCGCGCTTGCGCCGTGCCCCCGTTCGAGCGCAGTCTTGACGCCGAATCCTTGTCTCTGGAGACCACAATGTCCGCTGCCACCATTGTCCCGACCCGCTTGCGCCAACACGCGCGATTTGGGCTGGCCGCGCTCGCGCTCGGTGCTTTCAGCGTGTTCGGCTCGCCGGCTGAGGCGCGCGGACCGGAGGGCATCGCCGACGTCGCCGAGAGGGTGATCGACGCGGTCGTCAACATCTCAACCTCGCAGACGGTCGAGGCCAAAGGCGGCGGCAGCAACACCATGCCGCAACTGCCGCCCGGCTCGCCGTTCGAGGAATTCTTCGACGACTTCTTCAAGAACCGCAAAGGTCCCGGCGGCGGCAGCAAGGGCGGCGACAATAGCCCACCGCGCAAGACCAACTCGCTCGGGTCCGGCTTCATCATCGATACGTCCGGCATCGTGGTCACCAACAACCACGTCATCGCCGATGCCGACGAGATCAACGTCATTCTCAACGACGGCACCAAGATCAAGGCCGAGCTGGTTGGCGTCGACAAGAAGACCGACCTCGCTGTCCTGAAGTTCAAGCCGCCGAAGCCGTTGATCTCGGTGAAGTTCGGCGACTCCGACAAGCTGCGTCTGGGTGACTGGGTGGTCGCTATCGGCAACCCCTTCAGCCTCGGCGGTACGGTGACGGCGGGCATCGTCTCGGCCAAGAACCGCGACATCTCCTCGGGACCCTATGACAGCTACATCCAAACCGACGCTGCCATCAATCGCGGCAACTCCGGTGGTCCGCTGTTCAACCTCGAAGGCGACGTCATCGGCGTCAACACGCTGATCATCTCGCCCTCCGGGGGCTCGATCGGCATCGGCTTCGCCGTGCCGTCGAAGACTGTTGCGGGCGTGGTCGATCAGCTCCGCCAGTTCGGCGAACTACGCCGCGGCTGGCTGGGCGTGCGCATCCAGAGCGTCACTGACGAGATCGCCGAGAGCCTCAACATCAAGCCGGCGCGCGGTGCATTGGTTGCCGGCGTCGATGACAAGGGCCCCGCCAAGCCCGCCGGCATCGAGCCCGGCGACGTCGTCGTCAAGTTCGACGGCAAGGACGTCAAGGATCCGAAGGATCTCTCCCGCGTCGTCGCCGACACCGCGGTCGGCAAGGAAGTCGACGTCGTCGTCATCCGCAAGGGCGAGGAGCAGACCAAGAAGGTTACGCTCGGCCGCCTGCAGGATCCCGACAAGGTGCAGGCCGCAGTAAAGACCGACGAGCCGCCGCCGGAGAAGCTGGTGACGCAGAAGGCGCTCGGCCTCGACCTCGCCGTGCTGAACAAGGATCTGCGCGCGCGCTACAAGATCAAGGACAGCGTCAAGGGTGTGGTCGTCACCAATGTCGACGCCACTTCGGATGCCGCCGAGAAGCGGCTCTCCGCGGGAGATGTCATCGTCGAAGTCGCACAGGAAGCGGTCTCGAGCGGCGAGGACATCCAGAAGCGGATCGACCAGCTCAAGAAGGACGGCAAGAAGTCCGTGCTGCTGCTGGTGTCCAATGGCGACGGCGAATTGCGCTTCGTGGCACTGAGCGTGCAGTAGGAGCGCGGTTCGCTCTACTCTCAACTGTCGTGCCCCCGCGAAGGCGGGGCATCCAGTACGCCGCGGCTTCTCGGCTTTTAGCACTGCGGCCTCTCGAATACTGGATCACCTGCCTTCGCGGTGATGACAGCGGAGAGGAGGCTATCCCTCCACAAATTCCTCCCGCCGATATCCTTGCGCATAAAGCAGCGCGGTGAGATCGCCATGGTCGATCCGTGCCGCGGCGGCAGCCGCCACCGCCGGCTTGGCGTGGTATGCCACGCCCAGGCCCGCCGCCTGGATCATCGCAAGATCATTGGCGCCGTCGCCGACGACGACCGAGTCGATGTCGTCGAGATCGAACGACTCCATCAGATCCACCAGCGTCGCAAGCTTCGCCGCACGACCTAAAATCGGCTCCTTCACCTCACCGGTGAACTTGCCGTCGCGCACGACGAGCTCGTTGGCGCGGTTCTCCTGGAAGCCGATCCTGGCGGCGACCGCGCTTGTGAACAGCGTGAAGCCGCCGGAGACGAGGCAGGTATAGGCGCCGTGAGCGCGCATGGTCGCGACCAACTCGCGGCCGCCCGGGGTCAGCGTGATGCGCTTGGCGAGCACCTCGTCGACGACGCTGGCGGGGAGGTCCTTCAGCAGCGCGACGCGCTCCCGCAGTGCTGGCTCGAACTCGATCTCGCCGCGCATCGCACGTTCGGTGATGGCAGCGACGTGAGCCTTCATCCCGACCAGATCGGCGAGCTCGTCGATGCATTCCTGGCCAATCATGGTGGAATCCATGTCGGCGAGAAAAAGCTTCTTGCGCCTGACACCGACAGGCTGCACCACGATGTCGATGGGCAGATCGCCGCGCAGCTCGCGGAGCCGCTCTTCGATGGCGTGACGGTCGCCTTCGAGGTTACTGTCGGCGCCAAAGGGGATGTCGACCGCAACCCCGTCGAACAGCCAGTGCGCGGGCGCTGCGCTGGGCAGTACGGCGCGGGCGCCATCGACGATGGTAGAGTCGAGCGCGGGATTGTTGGGGTTGCAGATCAGCGTGGCGACGAGGGACATTTGAGGTTTTCGTGAGCGAGGGGCATTCGAGCAAGGCCGTGCTTATCGCAGGCCCGACCGCCAGCGGCAAGTCGGCGCTGGCGCTCGAGCTTGCCCGCAATGCAGGCGGGGTCGTGATTAATACCGATTCCATGCAGGTCTATCGTGACCTCCGCGTCATCACGGCACGTCCCACGCGCGACGAAGAGGCACAGGTGCCGCATCGGCTCTACGGCCATGTCGATGCGGCCGTGAATTTTTCAGCCGGCGCCTGGGTGAGCGACGCCACGAAGGTGCTCGACGAGGTGCGGGCCGAAGGGCGCTTGCCGATCTTCATCGGCGGCACGGGCCTGTACTTCAAGGCGCTGACTGCGGGCCTTTCGGTGGTACCGCCGATCCCCGCGGAGGTGCGCGAGGGCGTGCGCGCGCGGCTGGAGCGGAACGGCGTCGAGGCGCTGCATGCGGAACTGGCGCGCCACGATCCGCGCGCGGCCGAGCGATTGAACCTGCGCGACCGCACCAGGATTGCGCGTGCACTCGAGGTGATCGAGGCGACCGGGCGTTCGCTGCTGGACTGGCACCATGAGGGCCAGCCGCCGCTGCTGCCCAAAGGCGGCTTTCGGGCAGTGTTCCTCGCGCCCGAGCGTGACGAGCTCTATGCCCGCATCGACGCCCGCTTCGACGCCATGCTGCGCGCCGGCGCCCTCGAAGAGGTCGAGCAGCTCGCTGCCCGTAGCCTCGATCCGCTGCTGCCGGCGATGAAGGCCCATGGCGTGCCGGCGCTGATCCGGCATTTGCGCGGCGAGCTCAGTCTGGAGGAGGCCGCCACGATCGGCCGGGCCGATACCCGCCACTACGCCAAGCGGCAATTCACCTGGTTCAGGCACCAATTGCCTGAATTCGAGTGGGTGAAGCCGACGGAGGCGAGGGGCTGGCTGACGGCCGCCAACCATGGGGCCCGGGAGCCCGATTGACGTGCTTTTGTGCGCGGGTTCCCGAATTTACCTCTCGCCGAACCCCGGGAACGCGGTTACACTGCCTAAATCGCGCGGAAGTGGCCGCTTTGCCTTGACATCGAGGCTTTGGTCGTTATGTTTCGCGCAACCTTTGGGAAGCCGAGCGCCTGCCATGCGTAACATTATTACCAAACTCCTTATCGCCGTCGTACCCAGGCACACCGCCGGGGATGGCTAGCTGCCATCCACATGACAGGCGGTGTGCAGGGTCCCTCTTCGGGGCCTTTTTTATTTCCCGAACCCGACACGAACGAAGCCGCTGACAACAGCGCATCCGGAGCAAGCCAATGAGCGACAAGAGCCACGATCCGAACCAGATGACCGGCGCAGCGATGATCGTCCGCGCGCTCATCGATCATGGCGTGACCGACATTTTCGGCTATCCGGGCGGCGCGGTGCTTCCGATCTATGACGAGATCTTCCAGCAGAGCGAGGTCCAGCACATCCTGGTCCGCCACGAGCAGGGCGCCGGCCATGCCGCCGAGGGCTACGCGCGCTCAACCGGCAAGCCTGGCGTTGCGCTGGTGACGTCGGGACCCGGCGCCACCAACATGGTGACGCCGCTGACCGATGCGCTGATGGATTCGATCCCGCTGGTCTGCATCTCCGGACAGGTGCCGACGCACCTGATCGGCAACGACGCGTTCCAGGAGTGCGACACCGTCGGCATCACGCGCCCCTGCACCAAGCACAATTGGCTGGTGCGCGACGTCAACGATCTCGCCAAGGTGCTGCACGAAGCCTTCTACGTCGCGACCACGGGTCGTCCGGGCCCGGTGTTGGTCGACGTTCCCAAGGACGTGCAGTTCGCGACCGGCACCTATCATCCGCCGCGCAAATCCGACGTGCACCGCTCCTACGCGCCGCGCGTGAAGGGCGATGCGACGCAGATCCGCAAGGCAGTGTCGCTGCTCGCGGGTGCCAAGCGCCCAGTGATCTACAGCGGCGGCGGCGTGATCAATTCCGGCCCCGAGGCGACGAAGCTGCTGCGCGAACTGGTCGAGGTCACGGGTTTTCCGATCACCTCGACGCTGATGGGCCTCGGCGCCTATCCGGCGTCGGGCAAGAACTGGCTCGGCATGCTGGGCATGCACGGCACCTACGAGGCCAACATGACGATGCATGATTGCGACGTCATGTTGTGCGTCGGCGCGCGCTTCGACGACCGCATCACTGGCCGTGTCGATGCGTTCTCGCCGAACTCGAAGAAGATCCACATCGACATCGACCCGTCCTCGATCAACAAGAACATCCGCGTCGACGTGCCGATCATCGGCGACTGCGGCAACGTCCTCGGCGACATCCTCCAGGTGTTCAAGGCCGAGGCGAAGAAGCCCGACATCAAGAGCTGGTGGCAGCAGATCGCGCAATGGCGTGCGCGCAACTCGCTCTATTACAAGAAGAGCAACGACATCATCCTGCCGCAGCACGCGATCCAGAGCCTGTTCGAGGCCACGCGCGGCAAGGACACCTACATCACGACCGAGGTCGGTCAGCACCAGATGTGGGCGGCGCAGTTCTTCGGCTTCGAGGAGCCGCATCGCTGGATGACGTCGGGCGGTCTCGGCACGATGGGCTACGGCCTGCCGGCCGCGGTTGGCGTGCAGGTCGCGCACCCGGATAGCCTCGTCATCGACATCGCGGGCGATGCCTCGGTGCAGATGACGATGCAGGAGATGTCGACGGCGGTTCAGTACGAGTTGCCGATCAAGATCTTCATCCTGAACAACCAGTACATGGGCATGGTGCGGCAGTGGCAGCAGTTGCTCCACGGCAACCGGCTGTCGCACTCCTATTCGGAGGCGCTGCCTGATTTCGTCAAGCTCGCCGAAGCCTATGGTGCCGTCGGTCTCCAGGTGCACAAGCCTGCTGATCTCGATGGCGCCATCAAGGAGATGATCTCGGTCAAGCGGCCGGTGCTGTTCGACTGCCGTGTCGCCGCGCTGGAAAACTGCTTCCCGATGATCCCCTCCGGCAAGGCGCACAACGAGATGCTGCTGCCCGAGCAGGCCAACGACGAAGCCACGGCCAAGGCGTTTGCCGGCGGCAAGGCGCTGGTGTGACGTCATGTTCGACCTGACGGAGCTCGAGCGCGCACATGCGGTCGTGGGGCAGGCGGTGCCGGCGACGCCGGCGCATGCCTGGCCGCTGCTCGCTGGGCGCCTCGGCACAGAGGTCGTCGTGAAGCACGAGAACCATACGCCGATCGGCGCCTTCAAGGTGCGGGGTGGGCTGGTCTATCTCGATCGTCTGAAGCGCGAGCGCCCGAACACGCCGGGCATCATCTCGGCGACGCGCGGCAATCATGGCCAGAGCCTGGCCTTTGCCGCGGGCCGTCATGGCGTGCCGGCCGTGATCTATGTACCGCGCGGCAATTCGGTCGAGAAGAACCGGGCGATGAAGACCTTTGGCGCTGAACTCGTCGAGCATGGCGAGGACTTTCAGGCTGCGCGTGAGGAAGCCGAACGCCGCGCGCAGTTCGCCGGACTTCACATGGTGCCGTCGTTCCATCGTGATCTGGTGCTGGGTGTCGCGACCTGCGCGCTCGAACTGTTCCGCTCCGCGCCGGATCTGGACATTCTCTACGTGCCGATCGGGCAGGGCTCCGGCATCTGCGGCTGCATCATGGCGCGCGACCTTCTTGGCCTGAAGACGGAGATCGTCGGCGTGCAGTCGACGGAAGCGCCGTCCTATGCGCTCTCGTTTGCCGCTGGCAAGATCGTGACCACCGAGACTGCCAACACGCGCGCCGACGGCATGGCGACCCGTATTCCGGATGCGGATGCGTTCGCGCTGATCTGCAAGGGCGCCTCGCGGATCGTCCAGGTGACCGACGAAGAGGTCGCTGCCGCGATCCGAGCCTACTGGACTGACACGCACAATCTCGCCGAAGGCGCGGGCGCGGCCGCGCTAGCCGCGGCGATGCAGGACAAGAACAAGCTGAAGGGCAAGCGCGTCGGTCTCGTGCTGTCCGGCGGCAATATCGATTTCGATCTGTTCCGCCGTTGGGTCGGGACGGACGCGCCAGCCAAAGCGTTGGGCAAGGCGTGAGGACGAGACAAGAGGGGACGACAATGAACCAGCCCGCATCCGCCTACTTCATCGAAGAGCGCCACGATCCCAACGAGACGCACACGCTCGCGGTGCTCGTCCAGAACGAGCCGGGCGTGCTCGCGCGCGTCATCGGCCTGTTCTCGGGCCGCGGCTATAACATCGAGAGCCTCACGGTCTCGGAGACCGAGGCCCAGAAGCACCTCTCGCGCATCACCATCGTCACCACGGGCACGCCCATGGTGATCGCGCAGATCAAGCATCAGCTCGACCGCATGATCCCGGTCTACCAGGTCGTCGACATGACCCAGACCCGCCGCTCGATCGAGCGCGAGCTGGCGATGGTGAAGGTGCGCGGGCAAGGCGAGCATCGCGTCGAATCGCTCAGGCTGGCAGATGCGTTCCGTGCCCGCGTGATCGACGCCACCACCGAGAGCTTTGTGTTCGAGATCACGGGCAATACCGACAAGATCAACCAGTTTATCGACCTGATGCGCCCGCTCGGCCTTGTCGAGGTGTCGCGCACCGGTGTTGCCGCGATCGGTCGCGGGCCTGAGGGGATGTGAACCATGCTGGCGCGCGACTGGTACTATAACGAGCGGAACCGGATGGGCATCGAGCCCGCGGTGGCGTCGATCTACGACGCCCACGACGATGCCGATCTGCGGGCGCGCGCCGCACTGAAGATGCTGGGAGTCCAGCGCGGCTGGCGTATCGCCGACATCGGCTGCGGCAACGGCGTTCTCGCCACCGAAGCGGCGCTGATGGGCGCCGAGGTCGACGCCATCGACATCTCGCCGGCGATGTTGGCGCTCGCCGAGATCTATGCGCGCGACCGCAAGGCGCCCGTGCGCACGCAGTCCGCCGGCTTGCTCAGCTTCGCCTACCGACCGGAATCCTACGATCTGATCGTGAGCGAATTCACGCTGCATCATCTGCCCGATTTCTGGAAGGTCGTGGCGATGTCGCGGATCTTTCGCGCGCTCAGGCCCGGTGCGAGCTTTTATCTGCGCGATATCGTCTATGTCTCGATGCCGGATGCGGTCGAGCGCGATGTCGAGCAGTGGGCCGACTACCAGATCAAGAACCACGATTTCTCCAGGGAGAGCGTGGTGACGCATATGCGCGACGAATATTCCACCTTCGGCTGGGTGATGGAGCGGATGCTGACCGATGTCGGCTTCATGCTGGTCTCGGCCGACTATCACGCGCCGATGCACGGTACTTATCTCTTACGTAAACCGAAAGCCGGCGAGCAAGGCTAGACGAGAAGAACAAGCAGGGCTGCACGACAGGGCAGAACCGGAAACAACAATGAAGCCGGCCGACATTCTCATCGCCCTCATGGTGGCGATCATCTGGGGGCTTGCCTTCGTGGCGAGCCGGATTGCGCTCGACGAGTTTTCACCAGAGCTGATGACGGCGATGCGCTTTTCCATTGCCGCGCTGCCGTGTCTGTTCATTCCGAAGCCGAAGGTCGCCTGGTCGTTGCTGATCGCGATCAGTTTTACGCTGTTTCTGGGGCAGTTCCTGAGCCAGGCTTACGGCATCGCCCATGGCGTGCCGGTGGGGCTGACCTCCGTCGTTGTGCAGAGCCAGGCGCTGTTCACGATCGGTTTTGCTGCGGTCGCCTTCGGTGAACGGCCGACCGCGATGCAGGCGCTCGGCATAGCCATTGCCGCAGCCGGTCTGCTGATGATCTGCGGCACTGTCGGCTATGATTTTAGCATCGGCGCTTTTGCGGTGCTGATGATCTCGCCGATCTGCTTTGCGATCGGTAACCTCCTGCTGCGCGGCGCCCGCGGGGCACCGATGTTCGACCTGTTCGCGTGGCTGTGCCTCACGGCCGCCGTGCCGCTGCTCGCGCTCGCGCTCGTCGTCAACGGGCCGGTCCCGACCTTCCACTCGCTGATCCACATGTCGCTGACGGGCCTGATCTGCCTACTGGTGATCGGCGCCGTTTCCACCAGCATCGCCTATTGGCTGTGGGGCCGGTTGCTGCGGGACTATCCCGCCGCGCAAGTGGTCCCGTTTGCGCTGCTGGTGCCGTTTGTTGGCTCGGCGGCGTCGAGCATTGTGTTCGGCGAGCGGTTTGGGCCGCTGCGCCTCGCCGGGATGCTGACCGTGATCGCTGGCATTGCGGTGATGGTGCTGGTCAGGCGGCTGCAGCCGCTTTCGAAGACCGCGTGAGGTGATGATGGCCAACTCGCTGTTCTATGCCTTTCTCGCCTTCATGGTGGTGATGTATTTCACGCCGGGGCCGAACAACATCATGCTGTTATCCTCAGGCCTGAGGTATGGCTTCCGCCGCACCATTCCGCATATCGTCGGCATCGTCCTCGGCTTTGCCTTCATGGTCGCTGCGGTGGGTCTCGGCCTCGGCACTGTGTTCCTGGCCTATCCGATCCTCCAGACCATCCTGAAATATGCCGGCGCCGCTTACCTGATTTACCTCGCGGCCGCGATCGCGTTCTCCGGCCCGGCCAAGCCGGGCGAGGCAGACGTCCGCGGCCCAATGACCTTCTGGGGCGCGGCGATGTTCCAATGGATCAATGCCAAGGGCTGGGTGATCGTGATCGGCACCATCACCGCCTATGCGGCCATTGCCCGGTTTCCGGTCAACATCGCGATCCAGACCCTGATCAGTCTCCTGGTCGGCACCGTCTCCACCGTGGTCTGGGCGTTCTTCGGCACTGCATTACGGCCGGTGCTGACCTCGGAGCGGCTGGTCCGGGCCTTCAATATCCTGATGGCGCTCCTGCTGCTCGCCTCCCTCTACCCCGTTTTCATGGATGCATGATGTCGCGGACTTCCATGCAGAAACGGGTTTCCCTCAGGGGCCGAAATGCTCTAGACAGCCCCCGAAATCCGCAAATTCCACCCTTCGGACACCGACCATCGGCCGATTTCCGGCCCTCAACGAGGAAACGACTATGCGTGTTTATTACGATCGCGACGCCGACCTGAACCTGATCAAGGGGAAGAAGGTCGCCATCGTCGGCTATGGCAGCCAGGGCCACGCCCATGCGCTCAATCTGAAGGACTCCGGCGTCAAGGACGTCGCCATTGCGCTTCGCAAGGACTCGAGCTCGGTCAAGAAGGCGGAAGCCGCCGGCTTCAAGGTGATGGAAGTCGCCGAAGCCGCCAAATGGGCCGACCTCGTCATGATGCTGACCCCGGACGAGCTCCAGGGCGACATCTATCGCGAGCACCTGCACGACAACATGAAGAAGGGCGCGGCCCTGGTGTTCGCGCACGGCCTCAACGTCCACTTCAACCTGCTCGACCCGCGCGCCGACCTCGACGTGCTGATGATCGCGCCGAAGGGCCCCGGCCACACGGTGCGCTCGGAATATCAGCGCGGCGGCGGCGTGCCCTGCCTGATTGCGATCGCCAAGGACGTCTCGGGCAATGCCCATGACCTCGGCCTGTCCTACGCCTCCGCTGTCGGCGGCGGCCGCGCCGGCATCATCGAGACCACCTTCAAGGAAGAGTGCGAGACCGACCTGTTCGGCGAGCAGGTCGTGCTCTGCGGCGGCCTAGTCGAGCTGATCAAGGGCGGCTACGAGACCCTGGTCGAAGCCGGCTACGCCCCGGAGATGGCCTATTTCGAGTGCCTGCACGAAGTAAAGCTGATCGTCGACCTGATCTATGAAGGCGGCATCGCCAACATGAACTACTCGATCTCCAACACCGCCGAGTATGGCGAGTACGTCACCGGTCCGCGCATCGTGACCGCTGAGACCAAGGCCGAGATGAAGCGCGTTCTCGCCGACATCCAGGGCGGCAAGTTCGCCCGCGACTGGATGCTCGAGAACAAGGTCAACCAGACCTCGTTCAAGGCGACCCGCGCCAAGCTTGCCGCACACCCGATCGAGGAAGTCGGCGCCAAGCTGCGCGACATGATGCCCTGGATCAAGAAGGGCGCGCTGGTCGACAAGTCGAAGAACTAAGGCCTGCGTGCCCCGGATGCAGCGCAGCGCTCAAGCGGTGCGCTGCTGATCCGAGGCCCATTGCCGCTTCTGGCTCCGGCTCTGCGCTTGTCCGGGACAGGAGCGAAAGCACAAGCTTCACTCGTCAAACCAAATCTTAAACCTTCGCGGTTATATCTGAGCGAGATCGCAAACAGCGGTCTCGCTCATTTCATCTCGCGCGAAGCATTGCTGCTTCATTCAAATTCTTCGCGAGTTGAAGTGCTTCCAGAGAGTCAAGAACTGACGCCTAAACCACATTCTTGTGTTCGCGTCGTTTCTCCAAGATTTTTTCAGAACTCGTAATCGCCAAAAGCGTTGTGTCCTCAGAGTCTAGGACTCGGCTCTTCGTCTGTGCTCTCAAGTCATCATCAGCAGCAATTTGCGACGCTCGCACGCTGCTTCATCTTAAGAGCGTACACCCGATACGCCTTCTTGCAAGCCGTGCTCTCAGCTCGCCGTGATGGCTTGCCCGCGCGGGTGGCGAGCCATCGCGATCATCCGTAGCGCCATCACCGCGAGCAGCGGAATGAGGAACGCCGCGTAGGCCGGCATGGCCGGTACGCGCTTGCCGAACGACACCACGAACTGGAACCAGAGATAGTAGCCGCCGACGAGGTGCAGCGTGCGCCAGGCGCGCGGTCCGATCAGTGCGGCCGTACGATCGAACGAGGTCGCGCTCATGGCAATGATCATGGCATATCCGACGCCGCCGAAGATGTAGGAGGCCGGCGAGGTGGCTTCAGCGAAGCCTGCCGGATCCATCCTGGCGAAGACGATGATCGCTACCGCATGGATGGCGTGGGAGACCGCAAAGCTCAAGCCGAGATATCGGCGGTTGCGGCGTTGCCAGCGCGTCCAGGCGTTGGGCCAGAGCCGGGCCAGCGCCGCAGCACTGAAAGCCAGGCAGAACAGCAGCAGCGAGCTGCGCGCCGTGAAGCGGATCACCATGCGGACGCCCTCGACCTCGAACTGTCGCATTGAGGCGATCCAGAGGCTCAAGGCGAGCAGGCTTAGCGTGAGCACGGCGAGCAGCCGCCAGCCCTCGAACCAGTTGTGACGTTGCGACATCGTGGTGGTCCTCCATTATGTAATCATCGATTACATTTCGGGGTGACGCGATCGTCAACGGTGTAATCGCTGCTTACATTCACGTTCGGGTGATGCTAGGAAGCTGTATGCCCGCCCGTCAGACCTCCAAGCCCCGGATTTCCAAGCCCCGCGCCCGTCGCCAGACACCCGAAACCCGGCCCTATCACCACGGTGACCTCCGCCGTGTGTTGATCGATGCTGCGTTGCAACTGGCTGCCGAGGGTGCCGAAGTCTCCGTACGCGAGGCCGCGCGCCGTGCCGCCGTGTCGCCCGGAGCGCCATTCCGGCACTTTCCCAACCGCGACGCCTTGATGGCCGCGGTGGCTGAGGAGGCGCAGCGGCGCTTTCGCGTCGAGATCGAGGCCGCGCTGGCGGAAGCGAGCTCCATTGACCCGCTGGCGCGCTTCCGCGCCTTCGGCATCGCCTATGTGCGCTGGGCGATGCACAACCCTGCGCATTTCGAGATCATCTCCACGGGACGCTATTTCGCGTATGGCAGCTCGGCCGAATTGATCCGCGACAATGCCGAGCTCGTCGCACTGTCCGAGCGGATGTTGGCGGAGGCAGCCTCGCAGGGTCTGCTACGTTCCCCGGATCTGAAACGCACCCTGATCGCCGGCCGCGCTCTGATCTACGGCTTTGCCCGGATGAACCTCGACGGCCATTTCCCGCGCTGGGGTGTGGAGGAGGGCGAGATCGAGCGGATGGCAGAGGGGGTGATCGATCTGTTCATCGCAGGGATCGCCAAGGGCTAGGTCGTGCAGGTGCGGCCCTTCGCCACCCGCTAACATTAAGCGAAGGTCGGATCGTCGCGCGCGTTGCCTGTCCGTGACCGTTCCGTTACAGTTTTGTGACACGGTGCAGCCGGCTGCGCCGGGTGCCCTGGCGGTCTCGAGGCCGGCCAACAGGCTTGGCATCACCGCGCCGGACCCAAGTTCAGCGTGTCGTCGATGGCGTCCGCGTCCAATCCTGGTCCTTCTGCCACCCCCGCCGTCCTGGCGAGCGTCGCCGCGCTCGGCATCTGGCGGCTGCTTGCGGTGGCCGCGCCGCATGTCGCTGCGCTTGCGCTGATGTATGAGACCGAGACCGATTTCGGCTCGCGTCTGTCCTTCCTGCTCGCTTGGGGCATTCTCAATTTTTTCTGGATCGCGCTGCTCCGCCGGCCGGCGCTGTCAGGCGCATTGTCGCTCACGATGGTCGTGGTGTTGGTGCTGTTGTCCCGGCTCAAGCACGACGTCGTGCAGATGACCGTCAACTTCATCGACCTGATGATGATCGATCGCGACACGGTCGCGTTCCTTTTCACAATCTTCCCGAATTTGCGCTGGTCGGTGATCGGGGCTGGCCTAGTCACGCTGCCCCTGATGTACGCGTTGTGGTGGCTCGATCCGTTCCGCATCCGCCGCCTTCCGGCGCTCGCCTGCAAGCTCGCCTGTCTCGCCGCCCTGGTCTTCTATTCCGCCTATCATCCTGACGAAGCCTGGCGCGGCTATTACGACGACGGCTATCTCTCGAAATTCTTCCGCTCCGGCGTCACTGCGGTCTCGGATTTCGTGCAGTACGGTTTCATGGAGTCGGCCGCCGCAACCAATGAGCGGCTCAATATGCCGCTGGTCGACGCCTGCCATCCGGCCGGCCGCCGGCCGAACATCATCATGATCCATGATGAATCGAGCTTCGACATCCGCGCCGCGCAGGGCATCAAGGTGCCGCCGGGCTATGGCAGCCATTTCAAGTCCTGGGACGGCAAGGAGCGCACCTTCCTGGCTGAAAGCAATGGCGGGCCGAGCTGGTTCACCGAATACAACGTGCTTGCGGGTCTGTCTTCGCGCTCATTCGGCCGCTTCGCCTATTTCGTGACGCGCATTGCGTCGGGGCGCGTCGAACGTGGCCTACCGCTAGCGCTACGCCGTTGCGGCTACGAGACCATGTCGCTCTATCCGGCCTATGGCGGCTTCATGGGCGCGCGCAGTTTCCAGCAGACGACCGGCGTCGAGCGCTTCCTCGATTCTCACGATCTCGGTGCGAAAGACGTCGAGCCCGACAGCTTCTTCTACGACAAGGCGCTGCGGCTCATGGGCGAGCGCACGCCGAACAAGCCGCTGTTCACCTTCATCTATCTCGGCGCCAATCACTTCCCCTGGGAGACACGCTTCCGCCCCGACCTGCTGCCGAACTGGCGTGCGCCGGGCAACGTGGCGTCCATCGATGAATATCTGCGCCGGCAGGCGATGAGCGCCGAGCAATACAAAGCCTTCCTCGCAGGCTTGAAGAAGAATTTTCCGGGCGAGCCGTTCCTGATCGTGCGCTATGGCGATCACCAGCCTGAATTTGCGCCCAACCTGCTCGAGCCGGGGCTCGACGAAGGCGCGATCGGCAAGAAGCTCGACGCCTACGATCCGCGTCTCTATGCGACCTATTACGCAATCGACGCGGTCAATTTCGAGCCGGTCAAGAGCGAGGCCGTGATGGACACGATCGACGGCCCCTATCTGCCGCTGGTCATCCAGGAAGCCGCCGGTATTCCGCTCGACCCGTCCTTCGCGGAGCAGAAACAGATCATGCTCCGCTGCAATGGGATCTTTTACGGCTGCAAGGACGGCGTTGAGGCGCGGCGGCTGAACCGGCTGCTGATCAACGCCGGGATGATCCATGGGCTTTGAGGCCGGACGTCCCGCTTGAGCCGGGCTCGGCCGACTGCTAACATTCCGGCATTCAATATCTTGCGGATTTTGCGATGGTCATGCGTCTGCTGTCGCCGCAATTTCTTGTGCTATGGGCCTTCATCGGCTCGACGTTCGCGGTCCATTTCCGCGGACGCGTGCGGCTGGGATTTTGGCGTCAGCTGTCAGATCACTCGACCCTGATGGCGCCGTACAATGTCCTGATGTACATGTTTTCTGCGGTGCCGAACCGACCGATCCTCGATGTCGGAATGGTTCCGGAACTCCTCATCTTGCGCCAGAACTGGCAGATAATCCGTGAGGAGGCGCAGCAACTTTTTGCGCAGGGCGCCATCAAGGCAGCCGACAGGTACAATGATTGGGGCTTTAATTCCTTCTTCCGTACAGGCTGGAAGCGATTTTACCTGAAGTGGTACGAAGAGCCGCTGCCGTCGGCCGTCGTCAATTGTCCGAAGACGGTCGCGCTGCTCGACGCCATTCCGATCATCAAGGGCGCGATGTTTGCGAACCTTCCGCCTGGCGGTCGGCTGGTGCAGCATCGCGATCCCTATGCCGGGTCGCTACGCTATCACCTCGGCCTCCAAGTGCCGACGTCGCCGGGCGAGTGCCGCATCTTCATCGACGGCGAGCCTTATGTCTGGCACGACGGCGAAGATTTGCTTTTTGACGAGACCTATCTGCACTATGCCGAGAACACGACCGGCGATGATCGCCTGATCCTGTTCTGCGACGTCGAGCGGCCACTCAAGACGCGCGCCATGATCTCCGTCAACCGCTGGGTCTCCAGGCATATCATCAGTGAAAGCGCGACGCAGAATGTGGAGGGCGAGCGCGTCGGCTGGATCAACCGCGTCTTCGCCTATGCCTATCAGGTGCGGCTGCTCGGCAAGCGGATGAAGGCCTGGAACAAGCGTGTGTACTATGTCGTGAAGTATCTGCTGATCGGTAGCGTCATCGCGGCCTTTCTGGCAACGGCGTTCGCGTGAGAGCATCGCATTACGATGTTGTAATCTTTCGAGCGCGCACGCAGTTCAAACTAAAGTCTGAGCCGAACATGGCCGAAATCACCGACTTGTAATTGGCGGGCCGCTTCGCTTCCAAAACTTTGTCACGATTGTTTCCATCATCCGTCACGCCGCTACACAGTCGTTCTGGCGTCGCGGTGCCCAATCCGATTCAACTTTCCTTGCAGGAGTATCGTCCATGCGAGCGCTTGATGCTGCGCGTCTTGCATTTGCCCTCATGTTGCTCGGCTCGTCCGCTTATGCGGCCGAGCCGGTGCACGACATCAAGGGCCTCTACCTCATGACCGACTATCCGGCGGTCACGGCGCGGCCGGGGACCACGACCAATGTGTCGCTGCGGCTGCAGGACTACGGCCTCGCGCCGGAGCGCTATCAGCTTTCGGTCGCCGGCGTACCGAGCGGCTGGACCGCGACACTGTTGGGCGGCGGCCAGCCGGTTGGTGCGGCGATGCCGGCGCCCGATGGCAGTGTCGCGCTCCAGCTTCGGCTCGACATCCCGGCCACCGGCGATCTCACCGCACATACGCTCACGGTCAGAGCCGAGGGGCAGGGCACCAACGCCGAACTTCCCATCGCCGTGTCGCTCGCCAAGGAGCTGCCCGCCAAGCTGACCTTGAAGTCCAGCCTGCCGTCGCTGCGGGGCAGTCCGAAATCGAATTTCGACTATACGCTCTCGATCAAGAACGACTCGGGCCGCAACGTAGTCGCCAGCTTCGCTGCCGATGCGCCCGCCAATTTCGAAACCTCATTCACCGAAGCCTATGGCACGCAGGAGCTGTCCTCGATCCCGATCGATGCCGGTCAATCCAAGGACATCAAGCTGAAGGTGCGGCCACCCAGCTCGACCGCTGCCGGCCATTTTCCGGTGAAGGTGACGGTTAAGGCCGGCGACGCCTCAGCCTCGACCGAGCTTGCGCTCGACGTGGTCGGCGAGCCGCAGCTCCAGATCTCCGGCCGCGATGGCCTGTTGAGCGCGCGCGCCGTCGCGGGCAAGCAGAGCTCGATTCCGATCGTCGTGAGCAACAGTGGGACGGCGCCGGCCGAGAATATCACGCTGGCCGGCACGGCGCCGAACGGATGGAAGGTGACATTCGAGCCCGCGACGATCGATCGTCTCGTGCCAGGCAAGGACAGCGAAGTCCAGGCGCTGCTCACACCGAGCGATAAGTCGCTGGCCGGCGATTATCAGGCCAATATCCGCGCCACCTCGAAGGGTGAAGCCGCTTCGAGCCAATTCCGCATCACGGTCGGCACCTCGACCGTATGGGGTATGGCCGGCGCCGGCGTCATCGGCGTCGCTTTGCTGTTGATGCTTGGGGCCGTCGCGAGGTTCGGACGGCGATGAACGAGCAGACTCAAACCATGACTTCTCCTGTCATCCACGCACGCGGCCTGACCAGGCGCTACGGCGATACGGCGGTGGTTGACGGCATCGACCTCGACATCGTCAGGGGCGAGGTGTTCGGCCTGCTCGGCCCGAACGGTGCCGGCAAGACCACGACTATTCTGATGATGCTCGGTCTCACCGAGATATCGTCGGGTGAGATCAGCATGCTCGGATTCAACCCGGCCCGCGAGCCGCTCAAGGTCAAGCGCCGCGTCGGCTATCTGCCGGATGCCGTGGGCTTCTATGACCAGCTCACGGCGGCGGAGAATCTCGCCTACACCGGCAAGCTGATGGGGCTCGCTCGCGCGGAGCGTGCGGGCAGGATCGAGCAGGCGCTGCGGCGTGTCGGGCTGATCGACGTCGCCTCGAAGCGGGTCGCCACCTTCTCGCGCGGCATGCGACAGCGGCTGGGCCTTGCCGAGATCATCATGAAGCGCGCCGAGATCGCGATCCTGGACGAGCCGACATCGGGCCTCGATCCGCAAGCGACCCAGGAGTTTCTGGGGCTGATCGGAGAGCTCAAGGCCGAAGGCATCACAGTGCTGCTGTCGTCCCATATGCTCGACCAGGTGCAGCGCATCTGCGATCGCGTCGCCTTGTTCAAGGCCGGTCATATCGTGCTGGTGGGGGCGGTGCCGGAGCTTGCGATCAAGGTGCTGGGCGCTGGCTTTGTCGTGGAGGTCGAGGCTGAAGGGCTGGGTATCGCCAGGCGGCTCGCCATGATTCCCGGCGTCACCCACGTCGAGACGCTCTCCGCCGATCGCTTCCGGATGACTGCGGAGCGTGACGTGCGAGCGGATGCCGCGCGCGCCGTGGTCGCGGTTGACGGCGCCCTGCGCAGACTGTCCGTCGACGAGCCGAGCCTCGAGGCGATCTATGCACGCTATTTCCAGGACCAGCCCGCGGGAGGCGTTCGTCATGCGGCGTGAGGGATCACCGTTCCAGGGAACGTCGACCGTCTTCGTCAAGGAGCTGGCCGACCATATCTCCAGCGTCCGGATGTTGATGCTGCAGCTCCTGATCGTCTTCACGGCACTTGCCGCCCTGTACGAAGCCATCAACAGCCTCAGGCAAAATACCGCCGAGGATCCGTTCCTGCTGCTGCGACTCTTCACGATCGACCAGGCGCCGTTGCCGTCCTTTGTCGCCATCCTCGGCTTCCTCATTCCCCTGATGGCGATTGGACTCGGCTTCGACGCGGTCAATGGCGAGCACAACAGGCGAACCTTGTCGCGCATCCTGGCGCAGCCGATTTATCGCGATGCCTTGCTGATGGGGAAGTTCCTTGCGGCGCTCGCCACCATCGGTATCAGCCTTGCCGCCCTGTGGCTGCTGGTGATCGGCCTCGGCCTGATCTTCCTCGGCGTGCCGCCCGGCGGCGAGGAGGTCGCGCGATCGCTGGTGTTCCTGGTTGTGGCGATCTTCTATGCGGGTGTCTGGCTATCGCTGGCGATGCTGCTGTCCACGGTGTTCCGCTCGGCTGCTACCGCGGCCCTGGTCTCGCTGGGCGTCTGGCTATTCCTGACAATACTCTGGCCGATGCTGGCCCCAGCCCTGGCACAGGTGGTCGCGCCCCCTGACCCGCGCTATGCGCTGCTCGGCCTGAACGATCCGGCGACTGCAGTGTGGGCGCAGGAGCTGTTGCGGCTATCGCCGAACGATCTGTTTGAAGAAGCGATGCTGGCGGTGCTGTCGCCGACGACCCGCTCACTCGGACCGGTGTTCCTCGATCAGCTCCGTGGTGCCGTTATGGGCGCGCCGCTGCCGTTCGGCGAAAGCGTCATGCTCGCCTGGCCGCAGACCGTCGGTCTCGTCGCCGGCACCATCGTCCTGTTCGCATTCAGCTATGTGCTGTTTCAGCGGCAGGAGGTGAGGGCGTGAGCTGATTGCGCTTTGCCCTCTCGTCCTCCAGGAGAGGGCAGGAGGGGGTGGCCGAAAGTCCCCTGCGGCTGCCCCCTCAACTCTGCCTACCGTCCCCCATCCTGTCGCAGAGCCAGTTTGCCGCATCCATGGTACATTGCTCGCGCCGTCCTCCGAACGAGGGACGCGACGAGAGGCGAGGCCGGCTAATGGAGGCGCTCGATAGAACCGCAAACGAGAGGAGGAGTCATTGGCAATTTCCGTCAAGCAGATGTTGGAGGCTGCCAACGCCGTCGTGACCAAGATCACGCCGGCCCAGGCGAAGGAGATGATCGGCAAGGGCAACACGCTCGTGCTCGACGTGCGCGATGCGCCGGAGGTTGAAAAGAGCGGCAAGATTCACGGCGCGGTGAACGTCTCGCGCGGCATGCTGGAGTTTCGCGCTGATCCGGAATCGCCGTATCACGACAAGGCTTTTGCCAAGGAGAAGACCGTGATTCTTTATTGTGCCTCAGGCGGTCGTTCCGCCTTGGCCGGCAAGATGCTCAAGGACATGGGCTACGCCCACGTCTACAATGTCGGCGCCTTCAAGGATTGGGTCGACGCCGGCGGTGCAATCGAGAAGCCGGTCATATAGCAAGCGGCGGTGTGGGAGCGTGCCGGGCGTTGCGCTTAGGAATATCCTAGCGCCCGCCGACCTTCTCCCACAGCCACTTCGCCACGGCATCCGGCGAGGAATTCGCATCGTTGCCGCTGGTGCGCAGGTTTGCTTCGCGCATGGTGGAGATGTCGATCTTGCCGAGCAGTGGGCTCAGTGCCGCCTTGAGCCGCTCGTCGCCGGCGCGCTTCGGTGCGAGCAGCAGGATCGCATCATAGGGCGGAATCGCCTGCTTGGGATCGTCGAGCGCCACCAGATCGTATTTCGCGATCAGGCCGTCGCTGGTGTAGCCTGCGATCACGTCGACCTCACCGCTGGCCACGGCCGCATACATGAAGTCCGGCTGCATCTGGCGCTGCGCGCTGAACTGAAGACCATAGGCCTTCTGCAGCGCCGCCCATTCCGGTCGTGAGAAGAACTCGTAGTCGCCGGCGATCGACATTGTCGACGTATGCGCGGCCAGATCGGCGATGGTGTGGATGCCAAGCGCGTCGGCCCGCTTCTTCGGCATCACCAGCGCATAGGCATTCTCGAAACCGAGCTCGCCGAGCAGGGTGATGTTGTCCTTGGCGAGGGCCGTCTTCAACTCCGCCACCAGCTCTGCGCGCGGCTTGATGTCGGTGCGGTGCAACTGATTGGCCCAGAGCGTGCCGGAATAATCGACATAGAGATCGATATCCCCGGCCTTCAACGCCCCGAAGACCACGCTCGAGCCGAGACCGGACCGTGCTGTAGCGGTGAGACCGGCCGCCTGGAGGCGGTCTCGAAGCAGGGCCGAGAGCACATATTGCTCGGCAAAGGTCTTCGCGCCGACAACGTAGCCGGACGACGAACG
Organism: Bradyrhizobium zhengyangense; assembly: GCF_022012435.1. Lineage (GTDB taxonomy): Bacteria > Pseudomonadota > Alphaproteobacteria > Rhizobiales > Xanthobacteraceae > Bradyrhizobium > Bradyrhizobium zhengyangense. The sequence goes on along the minus strand of NZ_JAKLUA010000004.1, from coordinate 301,720 downwards.
CCCCATTGTCGGCACCAGCGTTGCCGCAACCAGCGCCGCGATCCCGGTCGCGCCGAGCGCCGTACGCAGGCGGCCGCGCTGACGCAGGCCACTCTCGATCAGGCCCAGCAGCTGATCGACCGCGAGCGCCAGCAGCGCTGAAGCGAAACAACCGAACAGAACGAACACCCAGTTTTGGGTCTGGAGCCCGGCAAAGATGTAATTGCCGAGGCTGGTTTGTCCGATCGGCGTCGACAGTGTCGCGGTGCCGATTACCCACACCGCGGCGGTGCGGATGCCGGCCATCATCACCGGCAACGCCAGCGGCAGCTCGACCATGACGAGCGATTGTCGCGCCGTCATGCCGACGCCCTTGGCGGCTTCGATCAATGCGGGATCGATCCCGTTCAGCCCGGTGATCCCGTTGCGCAGCACCGGCAGCATCGAATAGAGCGCCAACGCCAGCATCGCCGGCAGGAAGCCGAACGCGGAGAACGAAACGCCGAACCATTTCAGTGTCACGGAGGCGGCGAGCAGCAGCAGCGGATAGAACAGGGCGAGCAGTGCGAGCCCTGGCACGGTCTGCACGATACTCGCGACGGCGAGCAGGATGGCGCGCGGCGCCGGACGATTGCGTGTCAGGATCGCGAGCGGCAGGCTGACAACGAGGCCGAGCGCGAGCGCGGCGAGGCTCACCCGCACATGATTGCCGAGATAGTCGGGCAAATGCGACAGCGCCTCGCCCCAGCGCGGATCATTGAAGAGGCTCATGCCGCACCGCCCTGTGGCAGCAGCGCGTTCAGCCGTTCAACCTGGCGCCGCGGCGTGCGCAGCAATTCCAGCACATAGGCGTCGGTGCTCGCTGACAGCTCTGCCGGCGTACCCTGCGCGAGCAGCCTTCCGCCGCGCATCACCGCGATTCGGTCGGCGAGCAAGATCGCCTCCGTCATGTCGTGCGTGATCATCACGGTGGTCAGGCCGAGCTTGCGGTGCAGCTCGCGAAAATCCTCGCCGAGGGCGTCGCGAGTGAGGGGATCGAGCGCGCCGAACGGCTCGTCCATCAGCATGATGCGCGGCTTGGCTGCCAGTGCCCGCGCCACGCCAACGCGCTGGCGCTGGCCGCCCGAGAGCGCTTCCGGCAGCCGGTCGCGATGGGAGGCACGGTCGAGCTGCATCAGCTCGATCAATTCGTCGACGCGCGCGGCAATATCGGTTGCCGGCGCGCCGAGCAGTTTTGGCGTGATCCCGATATTGTCGGCGACGCTCAAATGCGGAAACAGGCCGCCGCTCTGGAAGACGTAGCCGATCCGGCGCCGCAGCGCGACCGGATCGATGTCTTGCACGTTCCCGCCCTCGATCGTGATGGTCCCGTCATCGGCCTCGATCAGCCGGTTGGCGAGCCGCAGCAGCGTCGTCTTGCCCGAGCCCGAGCCGCCCACGACGGCCAGAAACTCGCCCTCGGCGATGTCGAGCGACACATCCTCGACGGCCCTGAGGGGACCGAAGCTCTTGCTGACGTTTCGGTAGCTGATCGCCGGCTTGGAAGGCATCGCTGGTGGGCTCGCTGTTCTCTTACCCTCCCCCTCCAGGGAGGGTGAGAGCAGGGCCAGCCCCATGCGTAGCACGCTTGGCCGCTTGATTGAACTTGGTCGCGCGAGCGGCTAAGGCATCAAGCCAAGTTTGGAGGGAACACATGACGACGCCCACGGCAGTGGCGCTGGAAGATGCCAAGGTCGCGTTCCGGCTGGGGGACGGGCGGGTCTATACAGCGGTGGAGAAGGCCCATCTGACGGTCGCGCAGGGCGAGTTCGTCGCCATTGTCGGGCCGACCGGCTGCGGAAAATCCACGCTGCTCAACGTCGCCGCCGGCCTGCTCAAGCCGGCCGCCGGCAGCGTCAGGATTTTTGATCGGCCGCTCGCGGGGCTGAACCGGGAGGCCGGCTATCTGTTCCAGGCCGACGCGCTATTCCCCTGGAAGACCGCGCTCGACAACGTTGCCATCGGCCTCGAGATCAGGGGCACGCCGCGTGCCGAGGCGCTGCCCCAGGCCCAGAAATGGCTGACGTCCGTGGGCCTCGGCGCCTTTGCGGGCCGCTACCCCCACATGCTCTCTGGCGGCCAGCGCAAGCGCGTGGCGCTGGCGCAGGTCCTGATCCGCGATCCCAAGATCCTCCTGATGGACGAGCCGTTCGGGCCTCTCGACGCGCAGACCCGCCAGGTGATGGGCAATCTGCTGCTCGATCTCTGGAACACCGACCGCAAGGCGGTGCTGTTCGTGACCCATGACCTCGAGGAGGCGATCGCGCTTGCCGACCGAGTCGTGATCATGTCCGCGGGGCCGTCCTCGCGCATCATCGGCGATTGGCGCGTCACGCTTCCGCGCCCGCGCGACATTTTCGAGGTGCGGCTGGACAAGGAGTTCCATGCACTGCATCGCGAGATCTGGAGCGTGCTCAAGGACGAGGTGATGAAGGGCTACGCCCAATCCACCCATGCGGCGGAGGCAGTCTGATGTCGCGCGTCTCGCTGCTTGCGCTGCAAGTCCTGGTCGCGATCGTCTGCATCGTGCTGTGGCAGTTGCTGTCGACGGTGCCGGTGTTTGGCAAGATCCTGCTGCCGCCCTTTTTCTTCTCCAATCCGGTCGACGTGTTCGAGCAGATCGTCAAATGGTTTGTCTCCGGCGTGATCTGGAAGCATCTCTGGATCACGCTCGTGGAGTCGATCCTGGCCTTCGTGATCGGCTCGCTCGGCGGCGTCCTCATTGGCTTCTGGTTCGCGCGGCAGCCGCTGGTTGCCGCCGTGTTCGACCCTTACGTGAAGATGGTCAATGCGCTGCCGCGCGTGGTGCTGGCGCCGATTTTCGCGCTGTGGCTGGGCCTCGGCATCTGGTCCAAGGTTGCCCTCGGCGTGACGCTGGTGTTCTTCATCGTGTTCTTCAATGTCTATCAGGGCGTGAAGGAAGTCAGCCGCACCGTGCTCGACAACGGCCGCATGCTCGGCATGAGCGAGGGGCAGTTGATGCGGCATGTCTATTGGCCGTCGGCGCTGTCGTGGATGTTCTCCTCGCTGCACACGTCGGTGGGTTTCGCCGTGGTCGGCGCTGTCGTCGGCGAATATTTGGGATCAGCGGCCGGCCTCGGCTATCTCATTCAACAAGCAGAGGGCGTGTTCGACGTCGCCGGCGTCTTCGCCGGCATGTTCGTGCTGTCAGCCTTCGTCATCCTGATCGATTTCGGGGTGACTTTGGTGGAGCGGCGGCTGCTGGTCTGGCGGCCGACCGTGGACGGGCGTGGCTAGCCGCCTCGCCTGACTGCTGACATTTATGTGATTGGCCGGTCGGAATAGAACGCACGGCCACGCGTCATACCCCCATGCAACCGCCTGCATGGGAGTTTTGGATGCACCCGTCCCCGTTTCACCGCGTCGCTGCGGCGCTCGCAAGCAGATGCCGATGGCCAAGGCCCGGTCTTGGCACGACGCTGTTTGCCGCGCGTATCCTTGTCGCTTTCGCGGTGCCTCCGCTGGTGTTCGCCCATGAAGCGCACCCGGCCGCTCCACAGGCTGCCCTGAGCGCAGAGGAAAGTGCGTTCCTGCAGGAGAACGACGCCGCCATGACCAAGATGATGAACGACATGGCCGCCAAGCCGACCGGCGACATCGATCGCGACTTCGTCGCGATGATGAATCCGCATCATCAGGGCGCGATCGACATGGCGGTGATCGAGCTGCGTTACGGCAAGAACGAGCAGTTGCGGCGCATCGCTCAGGAAATCATCGTCGACCAGATGCAGGAGATCGCGGCCATGAAGCTCGCGATCGGTGAGCCCGCGACGGACACGACGCCTGCGCCGACTCAGTCGCAATCCGTTCCAGTCGCCGACGTCCATCACCATCCCAGCATGCAGATGGATATGTCTGCCGGAATGAAGAAATAGGAGCCACGCATGACGAGTTTAAGAAACACGATCGGGAAGAGCGTTCTTCTGGCGGCCACCATGCTCGCGACGGGTTCGCTCGCACGGGCAGGACAGGCGCCGGGCGGATTGTCGGCTCCCGATATCCCGATTAGCCACCACGACCGCGTCTACGCGGCAGAACAGTTCTCGAATACGGTCTCCGTCACCGACCCCGCCGACAACAAGCTGCTTGGTGTGATCCGTCTGGGCGACCCACAGCCCAGCAATTTCAGCCCGCTCTACAAGGGCCAGGTGCTTGTGCACGGCATGGGCTTCTCGCCCGATCACAAGACACTCGCCGTGGTTTCGATCGGCTCGAACTCGGTGACGTTCATCGACACCGCGACCAACGCGGTGAAGCACATCACCTACGTCGGACGATCGCCGCACGAGGCATTCTTTACGCCCGATGGCAAGGAGGTCTGGGTCACCGTGCGCGGTGAGAACTACATCTCCGTCATCGACCCCGGGAGCTTTGAAGAGAAAACCCGCATCACGACCCCGAACGGGCCGGGCATGCAGATCTTCTCACCCGACGGCAAGTACGGTTACATCTGCTCGTCCTTCAATCCCGAGACCGATGTCGTATCGGTCGCCGAGCACAAGATCATCGCCACGGTGAAGCAGGAGAGCCCGTTCTGCCCGAACATCGCGGCGACGCCGGATGGCAGCCAGGTCTGGTTCACGCTGAAGGATGTCGGCCGGACCCAGGTTTTCAACGCCAAGCCGCCGTTCAACCCGATCAAGACGATCGACACCGGGCCGATCACCAATCACGTCAACTTCGCGCACACCGCCCAGGGCACGTTCGCCTACGTCACAATCGGCGGTTTGAACGAGGTGAAAGTGTTCCGCACCGACGATTTCTCGCAGGTCGCGACGATTCCCGTCGGCGATCTCCCGCACGGCGTCTGGCCGTCCGGCGACGGCACTCGCGTCTATGTGGGATTGGAGAACGCCGACGCGCTTGCAGTCATCGATACTACGACCAACAAGGTCGTTGCCAACGTCCCCATCGGCCAGGCGCCGCAAGCAATCGCCTATGTCCCAAACGCCGCACCTAATCCGGATGACCGCGAGAACTTACAGGCACTCGGCGTTGCCGGCCAGGTTGCTCATCTTGCGCTCATGCCGAAGGATGGCACCAAGGATGGCAAGACGGCGACCAGCGTGTCGCTGTTCGATCAGGGGTTGATTCAGGTGTTGCAAGCCTCGGTGACAGGACTTCAGCCCAAGCAGAAATATGTGCTTGCGCTGGCGGACCATGGCGACGGAAGTGGTAAATTGCAGCCTCTGGCGGCATTCATGACCAACCCGGCCGGATCGGCTATCGTCAATGCGGCCGGCCCGATCCGGCAGATTGTCGACCGTTCTGCTGCCCCCGCGAGGCGCTATCTCGTGATTGCCTCCGGCGACGCGGCGATGCCCGGGGATGCCGTCCAGATCGAGGCGCAATGACGTCCAGCCGAACGGCGATGGAGAGCAGGCGGAGCGCATCATGAAGGACATGCTGGTTCAGGTCGAACCGCTGATCCCCGCGCTCCGCCGCTATGCGCGCGCGCTGATGCGCGACCGCGCGGCGGCCGATGATCTGGTCCAGGATTGCCTGGAGCGCGCCGTCAGCCGATGGCATCAACGGCGTGACGGCAGCGTGCGCGCCTGGCTGTTCACCATCCTCCACAATCTGGCGGTCACGCAATTCCGCCAGGCGATAGCGCGGGGCAGACATATGCCGATCGACGAAGCAGGCGAGCAGGAACTCGTCAGCGCGGCCGGGCAGGAGCAAAGGCTTATCTATCAGGATGTTCTGGGCAAGCTTGCGAGGCTGCCGGAAGAGCAGCGGGCCGTCTTGCTGCTCGTTGCGGTCGAGGATCTCTCCTACGCGGATGCTGCAGCGGTCCTCAACGTTCCCATCGGCACCGTGATGTCGCGACTGTCGCGCGCGCGGGAGAGGCTGCAGCAGGAGATGGATGGCGTGGCGCCAGGAAATGTCGTGGCATTGCGGAGCGTGAAATGAGCCAGCGGCCGATCACTGAGGATGATCTTCACGCCTATGTGGACCAGGCGCTCGAGCCCGAGCGTCGCGCGGAGGTCGCATCCTATCTCGACGATCATCCTGATGTCGCCGGGCGCGTCGCGGCCTTCACTACCCAGCGCGAACAATTGCGGGGCGCGCTCGCCTCAATTGCCGACGAGCCTTTGCCGGCGGAGCTGAATTTGTCGCGCATCATCGAGAATCGGGCGCGGCGTCCTGTGCGGGGGTGGGGTGCGATTGCGGCGGTCTTGCTCCTCGGTATCGGCGCTGTCGGCGGCTGGTCCATGCGTAGCCTGCTCCAGGAGGGATCGAATGGGCTGTCGTCGTTGGCTCAGGAGGCCGCTTACTCCTACAACGTCTATGCACCGGACCGTGTCCGGCCGGTCGAGATACGGGCCTCCGACAGTGCTGAGCTCACGCGGTGGGTCTCCAACCGGCTGCAGCAGCCGATCAAGGTGCCGGACCTCTCGGTGTCAGGCTATCGGCTGATGGGCGGACGCCTGGTTGCAACGTCGCACGGCCCGGCCGCGATGTTCATGTATGACGACGATCGGGGCGACCGTCTCGTCGTGCTGACACGTCCAATGAGCAGCGGTGGTCGGGACACGCCGATGCTTCCGCACGTGGCCGGCGACGTCGCGGGCTTCGCGTGGGCGGACCGTGGCATGGGCTATACGCTCGTCGGCCAGCTTTCGGGGGAGATCCTCAAGCCGATCGCGAACGAAATCCGGAAGCAGGCAGGCCCGATCTAGCTTTCGTAAAAAGGGGCCCGCGCGCTGGCGCGAGCCCGGATCGCGCAACCTCAATCCAGCAGCTTGACGTCGTCAGGCGCCTGCGGCGGCGTCTTGATCGCGATCGCCTTGACCTGGCCGCTGATTGGCTTGGTGCCGCCATGCGGCGTGCCCTTGGGGATGATGACGAGGTCGCCCGGCTTCACCGTCACTTCCTTGTCGCCGAGCCAGATCGTCCCGGTGCCATCAAGAATGTACTGGATCTCATTGGTGTTGGGATGCAGGTGCTTCGGCACATTGCCGACCTGGATCGACACGGTCGAGCCATCCGCGGTCATGAACGTCTTGGAGCGGTATCCGACCTGGTTGGCGGGGCCCAGTGCATCTCCTTCCATCTCGCCGGTGTGGATGATCTGCGCTGTGATGTTTTCGGCGGCCAGCGCGGGCCCAAGCAAATAGGTCGCGCTGCATCCGGCGACGAAGGCGGCGGTGATCGACAGCCCGGCAACAAGGCGATTCATGGATGATCCTCCCCATCATAGATTGTTGTTGTGGGCGCATGCTATTGCGCCAAAAGGCTGATGGCCAGTGCAGTTGGGCGTCCTTCTCAAGCCAGCCCTGCTGCTCTATGGTGCCGCCAGCCGAACGGAGGAAACCAATGAAGAACACGATTGCGAGGCTCGCGGGCGCGCTGCTTGCGCTGACGCTCACCACCTCGCTTGCCGCAGCGCAAACCAAAATCACGGTTGCGGTCGGCGGCGGCGCCTGCCTGTGCTATCTGCCGACGGTGCTGGCCAAGCAGCTTGGCGAGTACGAGAAGGCCGGCCTCAATGTCGACCTCGTTGACCTCAAGGGCGGCTCGGACGCGCTCAAGGCCGTGCTCGGCGGCAGCGCGGACGTCGTTTCGGGTTATTTCGACCATTGCGTCAACCTGGCGGCCAAGAAGCAGGAGCTGCAGGCGTTCGTGGTCTATGACCGCTATCCGGGCCTCGTGCTGGTCGTTGCGCCCTCGCACACGGCGGACATCAAGTCGATCAAGGATCTTGCCGGCAAGAAGGTCGGGGTCAGTGCGCCCGGCTCCTCCACCGATTTCTTCCTGAAATATCTTCTGAAGAAGAATGGGATCGATCCCGCCGGCACCGCCGTGATCGGCGTCGGCCTCGGCGCCACCGCGGTGGCTGCCATGGAGCAGGGGCAGATCGACGCCGCAGTCATGCTCGATCCCTCGGTCACCGTGCTCAAGGGCAGCCATCCGGACCTGCGTATCCTCAGCGACACCCGGACGCAAAAGGACACGCTCGAGACCTTCGGCGGCGAATATCCGGGTGGCGCCTTGTACTCGACGGCGGCTTGGGTCGCTGGCCACGAGAAGGAGGTGCAGGCGCTCACCAACGCGATGCTGTCGACGCTCGCCTGGATCCATTCGCACTCGCCCGAGGAAATCATGGCGAAGATGCCGGAGGAGATGGTTGGCAAGAACAAGGGCCTCTATCTCGCCGCGCTGAAGAACACGATCCCGATGTTCTCCGAGACCGGCAAGATGGACCCGAAGGGCGCAGACGCCGTGCTCGCGGTGTTCAGCGTCGGCTCGCCCGAGGTCGCGAACGCCAAGATCGACGTCAGCAAGACATTTACGAACAAATTTGTCGAACAGGCGAAGAAGACCACGGGCAGCGCCAAATAACTGACGCGAAAGCTTGGTAATCAGGCGTCATGACGTCACCCTCCATTCATCGCGTCACGACGCTTGATCTTGCCGTGCACCCCGTCGTCTGGCCGTTTGCCGAGGAACGGCGGGATGAGATCACCGCGCACTTCGCCGAGCAGCAGCGCGCGCGGCCGAAGCTCTGGAACGGCCGGGTTTTGCTCGGGCGCGATGCCTTATTCACGGACGGTCATCTCTCGGCGACCTATTTCGAGACGGATTTCGCGAGCTTCCTGGCCTGGCGCGACTGGGGCTTTCCCGACCCTGCCGTGTTCAACGGCTTCGGCATGGGGGCGCTGCGCACCTCCGATGGCGCCTTTGTGATGGGCGAGATGGCACATCACACGGCCAATGCCGGACGCATCTATTTCGCGTCGGGTACCCCCGACCTCGACGATGTCAGGGACGGCACCCTCGACATTCCCGGCAGCGTCGTCCGCGAACTCCAGGAAGAGACCGGTCTCTCGCCTGCCGATTACTCGGCCGAGGCCGACTGGCACTGTGTCGTTACCGGCACCGCGCTTGCAATGATCCAGATCCTCAACCTGGACATGCCGGGGGAGGCGGCTCGTGCGCGGATCGAAGCCAATCTGGCTCGCCAGGCTGAGCCGGAGCTTTCGGCCATTCATCTCGTGCGCGGGATCGATGATCTCACCCCCACCATGCCGCGGTTTGTCACGGCCTTTATCGCGCAGCAGTTCACCTCGCGCTGAAGCGCAAGGCTTGACATCGCGCGACGCAGCCCATGTGATGGGCGAAAAGCAAAACAAGAAACTGCAATGCACAATCGTCCAGGGAGGTTTAGATGCGCCTGCGCATGGCTGCCCGCTTGGTACGTGGGCTGTTGATCGCGATTGCAGCGATGGGCTTGACCGTTTCGGCCCAGGCTCAAGACAAGAAAATCAAGATCGGCGTGATTTTCGACCTGACCGGCCCGCTTGCGGGTGGCGGCTCCGAGCTCGAATATCTCGGCACCAAGATCATCCTCGACCATTTCACCAAGACCGGCGTCGAGGGCTACAAGGTTGAGGCTGTTTACGCCGACGCGCAGAGCAAGCCCGACGTCGCCATCAACGAATCCGTCCGCCTGCTCGAGCAGGAGAAGGTCGACATGGTGCTCGGCTTCTTCTCCTCGGCGCAATGCGTGCCGGTTGCCGCCCGCGTCGAGCAGCTCAAGAAGTTCATGTGGATCACGACCTGCATCTCATCCGCCGTGGTTGCCGACAAGAACTACAAATACGTCTTCCGCCCGCAGGCGAGCGGTGATCAGTTCGGCACGATGACGATGGATTTCATCGCGCAGAACGCCAAGGCGAAGTTCGGCAAGGAGCCGAGCGACCTGCGTGTCGCCATCGTCCACGAGGACGGCGCCTATGGCGTCGACGTTGCCAAGGGCAATGAGGCCGGCGCGAAGAAAGCGGGCTTCAACGTCGTGCTGAAGGAAGGTTATTCCGCCACCGCGCCTGATCTGTCGGCACTGGTGACCAAACTGAAGCGCGCCAAGCCCGATGTCGTTTTCCACACCGGCTACAACCCCGACATCACCCTGTTGCTGCGGCAGGCGCGCGAACAGGGGCTGAAATTCGCGGCTCTCGTCGGCCATGGCGCGGGCTACGGGGTCTATGAGAAGCTGAAAGAGGGCCTTGGCGCCGACGCCAACTATCTCTTCGACACCGATCCGATCTCGATCTGGCTCGCCAACCAGAAGACCATGGATCCGAAGCTTGCGCCCGTCATCAAGATGATCGGCGAGGAGTTCGACAAGATCAGGCCCGGCGTCGCCATCCGCTCCGCCCATGTCGGCATCGGTGCGTCCAACACCTACGTCTTCATGGATGACGTGCTGCCGCGCGCCATCAAGAAGTATGGCGGGATTGATCCGGAGGCGTTGCGCAAGGCTGCGCTCGACACCGACATCCCAGAGGGCGGCACCATGCTCGGCTTCGGCGTCAAGTTCTTTGGCGAGGGCACGCCAATGGCGGGGCAGAACGAACGGTCATTCCCGGTCGTGATCCAGTATATCGACGATAAGTCCTCGGTGGTCTGGCCGAAGAGCCAGGCACAGCGCGAAGCCGTGCTGCCGCTGCCGAAGGGCACCACCTACAGCAACCAGTAGCGCAATACTTTTGACAAGGAGAGCGGGACGGTGCTGGAGGTCAGCGGGCTCGTGAAGCGGTTCGGTGGCTTCACCGCCGTCAATAACGTGTCGTTCAGGGTCGAGCAGGGCGAGATCCTCGGCCTGATCGGCCCCAACGGCTCGGGCAAGAGCACGATCTTCAACATGCTCTCAGGCACGCTTTCGCCGAGCGCCGGATCGATCCTGTTCGATGGTTCGGAGATCGCGGGCCTCGCGCCGCACCGGATCATCAACAGCGGCGTCGGTCGCACCTTCCAGATCCCGCGGCCGTTTCGCCGCCTCTCCATTTTCGAGAACGTCGCCCTTGCCGGCTTCTATGGCCAGGGTCGCCATAGCCGCGTCAAGGCCGAGGAAGCGGCCGAGCGCTCGCTTAGGATGGTGGGCTTGCCGGCCGATCGTCATGCCAGCGTCGACGGCCTCGGCGCGGCCGGTTTGAAGAAGCTCGAACTTGCGAAGGCGCTCGCCACCGCGCCCAAGCTGCTGCTCGCAGACGAAAGCCTCGGCGGCCTCGACGAGGCCGAGATGGACCAGGCGGCGGACATGCTGCGCAACATCCGCGATGAGCTCGGCATCACCATCATCTGGGTCGAGCACATCATGGGCGTGTTGATGCGCGTCGTCGACCGCGTCATGGTGCTCGACCACGGCGAGAAGATCTCGGAGGGGCTGCCCAGCGCGGTTGCGGGCGATCCGCGCGTCATCGAGGTCTATCTCGGCACCGATGCCGAGACCACCCAGGCCGCGGCCGCCGAAGCGCGCCGTCGCGCGGGAGGTCAATGATGCTGGAACTCCGTAGCGTCAGCGCCGGCTATGGCACCTTCCAGGCGCTGTTCGACGTCCATCTCGAGGTCAAGGCTGGCGAGGCAGTGGGCGTGATCGGCCCGAACGGCGCCGGCAAGACCACCTTGATGCGCGTCATCTCCGGCCTGATCCGCCCCTCGCGCGGATCGATCGCGATGGAGGGTGTCGACGTCCTCGCGACGCCGCCGCACAAGATTGTCAGCCTCGGGATCGCGCATGTGCCGGAGAACCGGCGGCTGTTTCCGCAGCTCTCGGTCGACGACAATCTCAAGATGGGCGCCTTCATGAAGGAGGCGCGCGGCCATTATGCCGAGCGGCTCGAGGTCGTGTTCGATCTGTTTCCACGGCTGAAGGAGCGCCGCTACCAGATGGCCGGCACCATGTCCGGCGGCGAGCAGCAGATGTGCGCCATCGGCCGCGCACTGATGTCGAAGCCAAAGCTTCTGCTGCTCGATGAGCCATCGGCGGGGCTGGCGCCGGTCGTGGTGCAGCAGGTGTTCGAGCTCGTCAAGCGGATCCGCGCCAGCGGGCTGACGGTGCTGATCGTCGAGCAGAACGTGCAGCAGGTGCTGAAGGTGGTCGACCGTGCCTATCTGATCGAGGCCGGCACGATCAGGGCGTCCGGCAGCTCGGCGGAGATGCTGGCGAGCGACACAGTCAAGGAAGCTTATCTCGGGGTGTGAGCGGCATATGCAGGCGTTTCTGGATATCTTCGACATCTATCTGCTGGAAGCCGTGATCAACGGCATCCTGCTCGGCGGCGTGCTGGCGCTGCTTGCGCTCGGGCTGAACCTGATCTTCGGCGTCATCGACGTGACCTGGATCTGTTACGCCGAGCTGGTGATGATCGGCATGTACGCCATGTATTTCATGGTCCAGTATTACGGCATCAGCTATTTCATCGCAGCGCCGTTCACTATCCTGCTCGTCGCGATCCTCGGCGCTCTCCTGCATTATCTGGTGATCGCGCCGCTGCTCACCGCGCCGCCGATCAACCAATTGCTCGCCACCGGTGGTGTGCTGTTCGTGCTGCAGAGCTTTGCCACCGTCGCTTTCGGCATCGACTTCCGCAACCTCGGCATCCGGCTGCCGGTGCTCGCGTTCGGCGACATGAATTTCAGCTATGCACGCCTCCTCTCGTTCCTGGCGGCGCTGGTCGGCATGGTCGCGGTCTATCTGTTCATGACCCGCACTTTCACCGGTACGGCGATCCGCGCCATCTCGCAGGACCGGCAGATCATGGCGCTGATGGGCGTCGATACCAAACGCATCTATCTCATAACCTCCGCGATCGGGGGCGGGCTGGCCGGGCTCGCCGCCTGCCTGCTCGTGCTGCAATATGACGTGCATCCCTTCGTTGGCCTCTCCTTCGGCCCGATCACTTTCCTGATCTGCGTGCTCGGCGGCCTCGGCAATTTCATCGGCGGCTTCATCGCCGCGTTCGTGTTCGCCGAGATTATCTCGCTTGGTGGCTTGTTCTCCGATCTCGAATGGGGCTACGTGCTCGCCTTTGCCTTCTTCATCGTCATGATGTTCATCCGGCCCGCGGGCCTGCTCGCGAGGCGCCGATGACGGGGCAGGGGCGATTTGCAGCGTGGGGGATCGGGCTGGCGGCGCTGGTCGCGCTGCCCTTCGTATATCGCGATCCCTATCATCTGCACATTCTGGTGCTGATCCTGATCTGGTCGTTCGCATACACATCGTGGTCGATGATGGGGCGGTTCGGCCTGGTCTCGCTTGGGCACGGCGGTTTCATGGGCATCGGCGCCTATGTCACCGCGCTCTTGTGGAACCATCTCGGCCTGTCGCCATGGATCGGCATTCCCATCGGCATGGTCGCGGCCGGCGCGCTGGCGCTGATCGTCGGCTATCCCTGCTTCCGCTTCCGCATCACCGGACACTATTTCGTGCTGGTGACGCTGGCGCTGTCAGGCATCGTGCTTCAGGTCATCACGGCAACGCGCGATTATACCGGCGGCTCGCTCGGCTACACGCCGAACCGCGCGTCCGGCAACAAGCTGCTGGCGCTGCAATTCGACGACAAGACCACTTGGTACCTGATCGCGCTTGCGGTCTGGCTCGGCGGCATCGTCGTCTGGCATCTGATCGATCGCAGCATGAGCCGCTACGCGCTGGAGGCGATATCGGAGGACGAGGACGCCGCTGCCGCCGCCGGCGTCAATGTCACCGCGGAGAAGCTGAAGATCACGCTGATCAGCGCCCTGATGACGGCGCTGGCCGGCGCGATCTATTGCCAGTACCAGATGTTCATCACGCCCGACACCGTCTCCGGCATCGCGGTGTCGCTGCAGATGGTGTTCGCGGCCATTGTCGGCGGTCTGTTCGTCTCGCTGGGTCCGACCGTCGGTGCCGTCATCACCATCCTGCTCGCGGAAACCTTGCGTATCGGCTTCGGCACCAGGGCGGTCGGCTGGGACAATCTCGTCTACGGCGTGCTGTTGGTGCTTTTCATCATATTCCTTCCGAAGGGCATCCTTGGTAGCCTGCTCGATCGATTGAAGCCGCAACGCAAGGTGCCCCGCGCTCATGAGCAAAAAGCCGTCCAAATCGCTCGCCCAGGAACTTGACCGCTACATCACGCCATTCCGCCATGACGGGTCCGGTAAGTTTCACCTGAAAGACTACAAGACCGACGCGAGGGGCGATCTGGACAAAGAGGCGGCGCAGGAGATTCTCGACGCCAACAAGAAGCGTCTCGTCGAATTCCAGGAAAAGCTCTACGCGCAGGATCGTTGGTCGGTCCTGATCGTATTCCAGGCCATGGACGCCGGCGGCAAGGACAGCGCGATCAAGGCGATCTTCGAGGGCATCAATCCGCAGGGCTGCGAGGTCTCCGCCTTCAAGGCGCCGAGCAGCAAGGAACTCGATCACGATTTCCTCTGGCGACACGTGGTCGCGCTTCCGGAGCGCGGCCATATCGGCATCTTCAACCGCTCCCATTACGAGGAATGCCTGGTGACGCGCGTGCATCCGGAGCTGCTCGTCAAGGAGAAGCTGCCGCAAAAGCTCGTGACCAAGAACATCTGGAAGGAGCGGTTCGAGGACATTGCCGCCTGGGAGCGCTACCTGATGCGCAACGGCACCGTGGTGCTGAAATTCTTCCTCAACGTTTCCAAGGAGGAGCAGCGCAAGCGCTTTCTCGACCGGCTGGAAGAGCCGGGCAAGCAGTGGAAATTCTCGATGGGCGATATCGAGGAGCGTGCTCTGTGGCCGCGCTACCAGGCGGTCTATCAGGACATCGTGCGCCACACCGCGACGCCGCATGCGCCTTGGTATGTCGTGCCGGCCGACCACAAATGGTTCGCGCGCGTCGTGATCGGCTCCGTCATCGTCGCGGAGCTGGAAAAGCTGGACCTGCGCTTCCCCCGTGCCGACAAGGCCTCGCTGCGTGAGTTTGCCGATGTTCGAAAAGCGCTGGAGAGCGAGGGGAAGGGAGGACGAAAGCGCGAAAAATGACCGCTCCCGAGACCAGCAACCAGAAGAACGTCAACTTCGCGCTGCAGGGCGGCGGCGCGCACGGCGCCTTCGTCTGGGGCGTGCTCGACCAGGTGCTCGAGGACGGCAGGCTCGCAATCGAGGCGATCAGCGCGACAAGCGCGGGCGCGATGAACGCCGTGGCGCTTGCCTCGGGCATGGCTATCGGCGGAGCCGAGGCTGCGCGGCAGAACCTGCATGCGTTCTGGAACGAGGTCTCGCGGATGGACCAGGTCTATGACCTGTTCTCACCAGTCAACCAGTTGATCCAGGCCCTCAAGCTGCCGCCGGAATATCACCCCGTCCATGCCTTCATCCACACGCTGACGCATACGGTGCCGCCGAACCTGCTCAACCCATTCCACTTGAATCCGCTCCGGTCCTTGCTGCAACGCGTGATCGATTTCGAGCGGCTCAATTCGTCGCCGGACGCACCGCAGCTCTTTCTCAACGCCACCAATGTGCGAACCGGCAAGATCAAGGTATTCCAGACGCCGTTGCTCAGCGCTGAGGCGGTGCTCGCGTCGGCCTGCCTGCCGCCATATTTCCAGGCGGTCGAGATCGACGGCGAGCACTATTGGGATGGCGGCTATCTCGGGAATCCCGCGATCTTTCCGCTGATCTATCGCAAGGGCAGTCACGACGTCATCATCGTGCAGGTGACCGCGATCCGGCGTGACGAGCTTCCGGCAAGCGCCGCCGACGTCCTCCATCGCATCAATGAGATCAGCTTCAATTCGTCACTGATGCGCGAGATGCGCGCGATTGCCTTCGCGACCCGGCTTATCGACAACGGCGAGCTCGATCGCGATACGCATAGCCGCATGTTCATGCACTGGATCGGAAACGACCAGCTGATGTCGCAACTCGGAACGGCGACGCAGTTCCATCCCGAATGGAGCCTCTTGTGTCGCCTGCGCGATGAGGGCCGCGAGGCCGCGCGAAGCTGGCTGACGAAAAACTTTGACCGGATCGGAAGGGCCTCGACGGTCGACCTGACAGACATGTTTCTCTAGGCCGCTCGGCCGGCCATCGACAAAGGTTGCGAAAACAACCCCATGCACAGTAGCCGGGGGCATGGAATCAGTGGCCTGCCGGCGAATGCACCCGATATTCGGATTTATAGAAAAATCGATTGACCCGTCGGGCAAAACACGTGCATGATGCCATCATCGCGGCAGGTCTCGCAGGGTGGGCAAGGCACTGACGCGCCTGTGCCCACCCTGCGACTTCTGTGCACGCCGCTAGTATCCCCGGCCCCACCAGTAGCAGAAGCGCTCGATATTGGCTGGCAGGCTCGCCTCGTAATTCGCCCACTTCTCGTACTTCGGCAGCTTCACTTCCTTCATCGCGGTGTCGAAGCACTTGCCGGCATCAGCCGCCTTCTTCACCTCGGTCGAGAGGTCTTCCATGTAGGCAATGTCGTCCTCGACATCTTTCTTGGTGCCCAGCCGGCCGCCGGCATAGGGATGGCCGGGGATCATGCGCTCCCAGTCGAGCGAGGCCAGCTTCTTCAGCGAAGCGATATATTCGAGCGGCGAGGCGTTATCAGGAATGTTGCGGAACTGGACGCTCTCGATCGGCGCGAAGTCGACGACGAAGACGATCTTCTCCTTCGGCAGCCGCATCACGAGCGAATTGTCGGAATGGTTGCGGCCGACATAGTCGAGCTCCAGCGTGGTGCCGCCGAGCGTGATGATCTTCTGGTCGTCGACGATCTGGTCCGGCATGACGATATCGGCCAGCAGCGAATTCTGCTTCTTCAATTCGAGCAGCCGCTCCTTGGTGCGGCGATGCGCGATGAAGGTGGCGCCGAGGTCCTTGAACGGCTGGCCGCCGGCGATGTGATCGTAATGATGGTGGCTGTAGATGACGTACTTGATCGGCTTGTCGGTGACCGCCTTGATCGCGTCGATATAGGGCTTTGCCGGACGCAAATAGGAGATCGGATCGGTCGCGATCACACCTTTCGGCGTCACCACGAACATCGACTGATGGCCGCCATAGCGGAAGATGTAGACGTTGTCGGTGCCGTCGACCTTCTTGGTCGAGGTCTGTGGCGCTTGCGCAAAAGCTGAACCGGTGACGAGGGCCGCGAGAACGGCGATGCAAGATAATGCTTTCATCTCTGGCTTTCTGAAAAAAGGATGGCGGGGAAGAGGGAGAATTGTCTCTCACACAAACGCTGCGGAGAGGGATTTATTCCGCGCTCTCACCCGGACAGTCTGTCGCGGAACAGCTGTGCAAATGTGATCCTTGGGGACATCGATCCCGCTTGACAGTTTTATGTCACGGGAGGAGCATGCCTGTGGTCGCGATCAGCGCGACGCGTAACGTCCACCTCATGAGCAAGGGGAGGTCTATGACTCCACCTCCGCAAATCCAGCCGCGTTAAGTGCGATGAAGCTCGTTCGGACTATCGCATAGCGGCAGAAACCGCGAACGGCACGCCGGGTCAAGGTTTAGTGGGCTGCATCAGCAAGGCAGAGCCCCTACCTGCCCGGCGCTGTGCGTTTTGTAAACCGCCTCGGTGGCTACGCCTTCTTCTGCAGGCCGAAGAGATCACCGATCCATTGATAGTAGATCGGCTGTTTGTCGTGCAGCGTGTGATGCCGCGATAGATGAAGCTGGGTCCGCTCTGTGCGATCGCTGACGGCGTGCCGAGCAGGAGCGCAGCTCCCGCAAGCATGAGCTCGCGCCGATCGAAATCTGCCATTTGATGCCCCGAATTCCGATCAGCAATTTTGCACGCCTTTGCAACATTGACCATGACGCGGTTCCACCGTTTGCGTTGCGGGAAATGCCAAGAGATGGCCGCCTGATCGGCAAATTTCCGACACACGATCGGGGCGAATAGCGCCGATCCGACATGACGCAGTGCTTCGCGCGGTCCCGATTCCGCCGGCGCGCTTCATTTATTTTGGGGAATCCGCGTGTCGCACAAGCTTGCCTCGGCGCTTCTCGCAGCGCTCTTCCTCGCCATCTCGTCGTTCTCCGGAGCCCGCGCTGAGACGCCTGCGCCTGCCCCCAGGAGCGCGGTCGCATTGTCGCCTGACGAGGCGAGGCGGGCGCTGGACACGCTCCAGGACGACAAGAAGCGCGCGCAAATGATCGATACGTTGCGCGCGATCGCCAATGCGTCTGGCCCGCAGCAGGCCGCACCGCCCGCGTCCGAGCAGAAGTTGCCGATCCCGCTCGCGGCCGATGGCCTCGGCGCCCAGCTTCTGCTCACGGTGTCCGAACAGATCGGAGAGATCTCGCGCGATGTCGTCGATATGGCGCGCACGCTCACGCATTTCTGGGCGTTCTACTACTGGATCGTCCGGACCGCTGACGACCCTGATGCCTACAATCTCCTGATCGAGATCGGCTGGAAGCTGGCGCTGGTGTTCGGCTGCGCGCTCACGGCCGAATGGGTTGGCGTCCGCCTGATCCGGCGACCGGTCGCCTTCCTCGAAGGGCGCGTGCCTCAGACTGCACGCCTGCCGGTGCAGGCGCTGCCCATCGCCGATCCACCGTCATCGGTCGCCGATGTCACGCCCGAGCCAGATTTGCACAAGCGACGGCACAGCCTTGCGCGTGTCTGGCAGCTAATGCTGCGGCTGCCCTTGGTGCTGGGACGATTGCTATTCGAACTGCTACCGGTCGTTGCTTTCCTTGGCATCTCGACCGCATTGCTCGGAACGGAGATCGGCGAGCCCGCTACCGTCCGTCTCGTGATCCTTGCGGTCGTCAACGCCTACGCGTTCTCGCGCGGGCTGATCTGCGTCATCCGCGCCCTGGCCGGACCCTTCGGCCTGTTTCCGGCGCGGGCCGAGACCGCGGCCTATATCGAGATCTGGGCGCGCCGCATTGTCGGTGTCGCGGTGACCGGCATTGCGTTCGCCAATGTGGCGCTGTTGCTCGGCCTTCATCGTGCCGGCTACGCCGCGCTCATTCGCATGGTCATGCTGGTCGTGCATCTGTTCGTCGTCGTCATCATCCTGCAATGCCGCCGCCAGGTCGCCGACGCCATCCGCGCGCCGGCGGATCGGCAGGGGATTGCGGCGCGTCTGCGCAACCGCATCGCCGGCGGCTGGCATTATCTGGCGATCGCGCTCGATTTGGCCCTGTGGGCGGTCTGGGCGCTCAACATCCACAACGGCTATTCGCTGCTACTGCAATATTTCGTCGGCACCATCGCGGTCGTGCTGATCACGCGGGTCGCCATCATGGTGACGCTGAGCTTGATCGATCGTGGCTTTCGCATCCGGCCAGACATCCTCCAGCGCTTTCCGGGGCTGGAGATCCGCGCCAATCGCTATCTGCCGCTGCTGCGCAAGATCGTCTCCGGCGCGATCGCCTTCGTCGGCTTCGTTGCGGTTCTCGAGGTCTGGGGCGTCGATGCCATCGTCTGGTTCTATGGCGGCCAGATCGGCAGCCGGCTGCTCTCTGCCGTTGCGACGATCGGCGTCGCCGTCGTCATCGCTGCGGCGATCTGGGAGGCCAGCAATGCGCTGCTGGATCGCCAGATCAACACACTGTCGCGCGACGGACATTATGCCCGCGCCGCGCGCCTGCGCACCTTTCAGCCGATGCTGCGGACAGCGCTCTTGTGCCTCATCGCCACCGTGGTCGGCCTCACGGCACTCAGCGAGATCGGTGTCAATGTCGCGCCGCTGCTCGCCGGCGCCGGCATCGTCGGCATCGCCATCGGCTTCGGCTCGCAGAAGCTGGTGCAGGATCTCATCACCGGCCTATTCCTGCTGCTGGAGAACACGGTGCAGGTCGGCGACACCGTCAGCGTGTCGGGGCTTACTGGCGTGGTCGAGAACGTCTCGATCCGCACCATTCGCCTACGTGCGGGTGACGGCGCCGTGCACATCGTGCCGTTCAGCGCGGTGACGACCATCACCAATGCCAGCCGTGGTGCCGGCAATGCCTCCGTCAGCGTCAACGTCGCCTACAAGGAGGACACCGATCGCGCCGGCCAGATCCTCAAGGAGATCGTCGAGGAGATGCGCCGCGAGCCCGACTTCCGCCCGCTGATCCGCGGCGACCTCGAGCTCTGGGGCATCGACAAGGTCGATGGTGCCATGGTCTCGATCGTCGGCCAGATCCGCTGCACCGAGGCTGGCCGCTGGCCGGTCCAGCGCGAATTCAACCGTCGCATGAAGCAGCGCTTCCAGCAGAACGGCATCGAGGTCGCATCAGCGACCCAGACCATCTTGATGCATGTCGCACCGCCGGTCGATCTCGCCGCCAACCTGACGCCAAGACGGGCAGCCGGATAGGTACGCGGTAAATTTCCGCCTTGCCTCCGCTCAACCGGCGGCGTTCACTCGCCCTCCAGTCCGCTGACGACATGCGGACGTCAAGAACGGTGGGAGAGAGTGATGCGGGGGCTGTGGGCCGGATTGCGCGGTCATGTAATCGTCGTGTGCGCGGTGATCGGATGCGCGGCGTGGACCGCACCGGCCGGTGCGCAATCGTTCCCCTCTCGGCCCATCACCCTCGTGGTCCCGTTCGCGGCGGGCGGGCCGACCGATACGCTGGCGCGGATCCTGTCGGAACGGATCGCGGCCGATCTGCATGCGACGATCGTGGTCGAGAACGTCGCCGGCGCCTCCGGCAGTATCGCCGGCGCCCGCGTCGCGCGGGCCGCGCCCGACGGCACCACCATCACCATCGGCCATTGGGGCACGCATGTGCTCAACGGCGCGATCTTCAAGCTGCCCTACGATTTGCTCGCCGATTTCGAGCCCGTCGCGCTGGTCGCGATGGGCACGCAGCTGATTGTCGGCCGGAAGTCGCTCGAGGCAAACAGCCTGAAAGAGATGATCGCCTGGCTAAAGGCCAATCCCGGCAAGGCCACCGCGGGCACGGCTGGCGCCGGCACCGGCGCGCATGTCGCCGGCGTTTTCTTCAAGGAAAGGACCGGCACCGACTTCCAGTTCGTGCCCTATCGTGGCGCGGGGCCGGCGATGATCGACCTCGTCGCTGGACAGATCGACATCATGTTCGACCAGGCCACCAATTCGCTGCCGCATGTCAAGAGTGGCGCGATCAAAGCTTTCGCCGTGACCTCGCCGACGCGGCTTGCATCCGCGCCCGACATTCCGACCGTCGACGAGGCCGGGCTACCCGGTCTCTACATCTCCTACTGGCACGGCATCTGGGCACCGAAGAATACGCCGAAGGAGACTATCACAAAGCTCAACACAGCCATTGTCGCAGCTCTTGCCGATCCCGCCGTCAGGCAGCGCTTTGCCGAACTTGGGCAGGAGATTCCGCCGGTGGACCAGCAATCGCCCGCAGCTCTCGGCGCCTTCCAGAAGGCCGAGATCGAGAAATGGTGGCCTGTCGTGAAAGCTGCGGATATCAGGCCGGAGTAGAGCTGTTGCGGCACATTTCGCCCTCATCTTGAGGATTTCTCGTCATTCCGGGGCGCGCGTCAGCGCGAACCCGGAAGCCATCGGGCGGCAGAGTTAGTGGATGAATGGATTCCGGGCTCGCGACTTCGTCGCGCCCCGGAATGACGAGGGGAGAGAGCAACCTGCGGATCGTTCGCGAAAACCTCGCTGCGGTGCGAGATCACAATCGTGGCCCAGGGGGCAACGTCCTTGATCTCGATGGACCGCTGGCCGACAATGCTCGCCCTTCAATAAGAAACTCCCTGGGGGAATTCGTGAATAGACCTGCTCGGGTCAGCGCCCATTCGACATCATCCGATTCCGCGCAAGGCATGACGCTGCTGCGCGACCCCCTGCTCAACAAGGGCACGGCCTTCACGGAAGCCGAGCGCGCCGCGCGCGGCCTGCGCGGCCTGTTGCCGCCCTGCGTGCTGACGATCGAGGCGCAGGTCGAGCGCGTGCTGATCAATCTGCGCTCGCTGCCGACGGATCTGGAGAAATACGTCGCGTTGAACGCGCTGCATGACCGCAACGAGGCGCTGTTCTTCCGCGTCGTCGTCGACAATATCGACGAGATCCAGCCGATCATCTACACGCCGACGGTCGGGCTCGCCTGCCAGAAATACGGCCTGATCTTCCAGCGGCCGCGCGGCATGTTCATCTCCTCGCACGATCGCGGCCAGATCGCCGAGATCCTGAAGAACTGGCCCTATCAGGCCAAGTTGATCGTCGTCACCGATGGCGAACGCATTTTGGGACTTGGCGATCTCGGTGCCAATGGCATGGGGATTCCCGTCGGCAAGCTGTCGCTCTATTCGGCCTGCGCCGGCGTGCATCCCGAGCAGTGCCTGCCCATCGTGCTCGACGTCGGCACCAACAACGCGGAGCTGCTGAGCGATCCCTACTATCTCGGTCTGCGCGAACGGCGGCTGACGGGCGAAGCCTATGACAGCTTCGTCGACGAGTTCATGACCGCCGCGCGAAAGACCTTCCCCGGCGTGCTGATCCAGTTCGAGGATTTCGCCAATCATTCCGCGTTCAAGTTGCTGCACAAATACCGGGACGAAGCCTGCGTCTTCAACGACGACATCCAGGGCACCGCGGCCGTCGCGCTCGCCGGCCTGTTCTCGGCGCTGCGTATCAGCGGCGGCAAGCTCCGGAACCAGCGCATCCTGTTCCTCGGCGCTGGCGAGGCGGCGACCGGCATCGCCGATCTCGTCGTCTCCGCCATGATGGCGGAGGGCGCAACGGAGGCCCAGGCGCTCCGTCGCAACTGGCTGGTGGATTCCCGTGGCCTCGTCGTCAGCGGCCGCGACGGCCTGCACGGCCACAAGCTCCGCTATGCCCACACCGACCAGGCGCCAATCGCCGACTTCCTCACCGCAATCAAGACGCTCAAGCCGACGGCGATCATCGGCGTTGCCGCGGTCGGCGGCGCCTTCACGCCCGAGGTGCTCAAGACGATGGCCGAGCTCAACGAACAGCCGATCGTGTTCGCGCTGTCCAACCCGACCTCGAAGGCGGAATGCTCGGCGGAGGATGCCTATCGCTACACCGAGGGTCGCGCGCTGTTCGCCTGTGGCAGTCCCTACGACCCGGTCAAGCTCAATGGCCGTACCTTCGTGCCGCGCCAGGGCAACAACTCCTACATCTTCCCCGGCGTCGGCCTCGGCGTCATCGCCAGCCGTTCGCGGCTCGTGACCGACGAGATGTTCATGGCGGCCGCTCATACGCTCGCCAATTGCGTCGGCAAGGAGGATCTCGATCAGGGCAGCCTGTATCCGGCTTTGCCGCGCATCCGCGAGGTCTCGGCCCGCATTGCGGCGGCCGTGGCTGATGTCGCTTTTCAGCGAGGGCTCGCCGATGGGCCTGCGCCCAATGACGTGAAGGGCCTGGTCCAGTCGCAGATGTACGAGCCGAAATACTGACGCTCACAATGCGGTCGAATCCGCGGAGGCAGCCCCTCATCCCACCCTCTCCCCGTGAGAACGGGGCGAGGGGGTGAGAGAAGCGCGTGCGCTCCTTACCGCGCGCGCCGAGTTGATGTGCCTAACCTCTCCCCGCTCTTTGCGGGGAGAGGTCGGATCGCCTCGGCGATGCGAAGCACCGTCCAGGGCGATCCGGGTGAGGGGCGAGGCACCCTGCCTGCCTCATCAAGAGCCTTTCCCCGGCCCGGTCGGCATCACCGCAATCGCAATTGTCTGCCGTGGCCTTATGTGCGACGCTTCGTAGCGTTACAAGAATCTCAATAGGTAAGCCACCATGGACGATCGTTTGCCCGACCTGGGCGATCTCGAGCACGAGGTCATGCAGATAGTATGGGCCCATGGGCCGGTCACGGCCGAAATCGTGCGCGAGCGTCTGTCGCGGCGTCTGAAGGAATCGACGGTGCGAACGGTGCTGCGCCGCCTCGAAGAAAAAGGCTATGCTCGCCACACGGTTGACGGACGCACTTACGTCTACCACGCCACCGAGGCGCGCGCCCGGGTCGCGGCCAAGGCGGTGCAGCGCATCGTCGACTGGTTCTGCAACGGCTCGATGGAGGAGGTCCTCGTCGGCATGGTGGACAATGCGATGCTCGACCAGCAGCAATTGCGCGCGCTGGCCGACCAGGTGGCCAAGGCGAAGAAGGCGAGGGGAGTGAAAAAAGAATGATCGCGGCTCTGGCTGAGGCGGCGTTACGCTCCTTCGCGCTGGGAGGCGTCGTCTGGATCGGTCTCATCCTTTTTCGTGTGCGCAATCCGCACGTTCATATGACGGTGTGGGTGGTCGTGCTGCTGGCATCGCTGGCGATGCCGTTCGTGATGCACTGGCCGACGCTCACCATCGACCGGCTGCCCTTGTCCGTGCCAGTGCCCGATGACGTCTGGCCGGCCGATATCGCGATGCTGGACCGGCCGCAGCCGTCCTTGCCGACCGCATCAGGTGCGGCCATCGCGCCGATGGCAAAGCATGGCATCCCGATCGACTGGTGGACAATTGCCACCACCGTTTATGCCTGCGTCGCAGGCCTGTTGCTGATGCGGCTGGCGATCGGCCTTTGCCTGACATGGCGTCTTGCGCGCGCGGCAAAGCCGGTGAAAGGCCTGATCGGAGCGGACGTGCGCGTCAGTCGCGACGTCGGCGGCCCCGTCACTTTCGGCTCGACCATCCTGGTGCCGCCGCAGTTTTTCGGCTGGGACGCCAAGAAGCGCCTCGCGGTGCTCGCGCATGAGGGCGCGCATGTCGCCAACAGGGATTTCTACGTCCTGCTGCTCGCCTCGCTCAATCGCGTGGTGTTCTGGTTCAGCCCGTTCTCGTGGTGGCAGCTGGCGCGTCTGGCCGAGCTTGCGGAGATCATCAGCGATGCCCGCGCGATCGAGATGATCGACGACCGGCTGTCCTATGCGGAAATCCTGCTCGATGTCGCGACGTCGGTGAAGCCGCGGCCGATGGAGCTTGCGATGGCGCAGGTCTCGACCGTGCGCGCACGGGTCGAACGCATCATCGCCGCTGCCGCCATGCCCGTGGCGGTCGGCTGGCGCAAGCGGCTGCGGATCGCGGCGGCGATCGTGCCTGTCGTGATCGTGTCGGCCGGCATGATCGCCTACCGCACGCCGGATCCTGTGCCATCAGGTTCTGATATCGGTCAGGTGCCGGCCGAGCATTACCATCCGTTTGTCAATTTCTACGCCATGGGCCCGGCTTCGGTGTTCGCGATCTTCCGCGAGGGCGACGACCTCTACGGTCAGCTCACCGGCCAGCGCAAGCTGCGCTTGACCGTTGCAGGCGACGGCACCGCGTCCTACGCGGCCTCATTTGGCGAGATCACGTTCGCTGTTGATATGGAGCGCCGCTCGTCCGAGCTGACGCTGCATATGAACGGCCGCGACGTGCGCGCTATCAACGTCGCCGAGATGCCGGCACCGACGACGGATCCGGTGTCGCTTGATCAATATGTCGGCTGGTACAAGATTGCGCCGAGCCGCGTGCTCACCATCAGGCGCGACGGCGATGGTCTGCAGGTGCAGGAGACCGGGCAGGGCCGATCGGCGGTGCTGGCCGAGGGCACTGACGCGTTCTCCGTCCATGGCGATCATCTCCTGATCTTCCTGCGCGACGATGCAGCCTCGGTCTCGCGCGTGCTGGTCCAGAACGCCGCGTCCGGCGCTCGCCTCGCGCCGCGGATCGACGCGGCGCAGGCCCAGGCGATCGAGGCCGACTTCGCCCGGCGCCTGGCGGAGGTGCCTGACAGGTTCAGGGAGCAGGTCCCGGCGGCCGGCAGCAAGGAGATGATCCTGAAAGGGATCGAGGATCTGCGCCGCGGCACGCCGAGCTATGATCGCATGAGCGCGCCGCTGGCCGCCAATATCCACCGTCGCCTCGACGAATTGCGCGCGACCTTTGCAGCGCTCGGCGCGGTCGAGTCGATCTTCTTCCGCGGCGTCGGGCCCGGTGGCTACGACATCTATGGCGCCAAGTTCGAGAATGGCACCGCGGAATTCCGCCTGCTGATCGAGCCCGACGGCAAGGCCGGCGACGTGATCTTCCGGCCCGACGGCAACGACGAGCTCGGCGGCATCGTCCCCTGTTCGGAGGAGGCCAACGTGCGCGGCCGCGCCGGCACGTCGCCGATCAGGATCATGCTCTACAACGAGACCGAGGACGACATTCAGGTCTTCAATCTCGATGCGAATGGCGAGCGCAGGGCGCAGAGCGTCGTCAGGTCGGATATGACCTGGGCGACGCTGACCAGCGTGAACAATCCGTGGGTCATTGCCGACAAGTCGGGCAAGTGCATGGAGATCCTGGTGCCGGGCCGGCAGACGCGCTTCCACAATGTCGAGGCCTCGAACCTTCTCGCGCGGCAGGGACGCGCCGCGCGGCGCGCCGTTCCGATCGCCAATGGTGAGGTGATGCTGCGGCACTATATCGAAGGCATCGGCCAGGGGCAGCCCGACTACGATCATATGACGAGCGAGGTCGCCAACATCACGCGTGCGCAGCTTCCGTTCGACCAGGCGATCCTGGCTCGGCTCGGTGCGCTGCGCGCCGTCTCGTTCCGCGGCGTCACCGCGCTCGACAGCGACATCTATCTCGCCCAGTTCGCCAACGGCTCGGCGGAATGGCGCATCGGCGTCAGGAATGGGACGATCACCAAGATCGCGCTCGGGCCCAATTTCTAGCTGCGTTCGCGTTGTCGTGATCAGGGGCGCAGGCGGCCGATCCCGGCTTGCGCCCGTCTGCCGCAACCGTTACGCTGTGTAACATTACGCTTGGCAGTCTGCCGCGGATGTTCGATGCGGGCGCCGGCTAGGGACCTCAGGGACGGCCCGCAGGCGGATCGGGTTCATGATGTGCATGCTGACGCAACGGGAGCTCGACTTTCTTGCCAGCCTGAAAACCGGCTGGCAGCTGCTCTATCGACGCGAGCTCGCGCGGCTCATGAGGGGTGAGGTCGAGACCGGCGAGGCGCGGCCGGAGACGCGCCCGGTCATCTGGCGCGTCGTATCGGGCTGATTTCTCGCCATTTTGTGTCGATTCAGGACAGGTGACTGTGGTGGATTCATCACAGCCGGCGCGAAACGATGGCGGCCGCAAGGCCGCTTTTGTTCAGCCAAGGTTCTGCCCTCATTGCCCACCGAAACTCAGGGGTGTTCGGAGGGCGCATCATGTCTCGCATTGCACGTGCCGAAACGACCCTGACCTCGCCGGCAACCTCGTCACGGTTGCTGCTGGTCATCATGGGGGCCGCATCGCTCGCCGCCTGCGCGCAATCACCGGTCGGCCGCCAGAGGGCCGATCTCGCTCCGACCACAAAGCAGGCTGCGATCGAGCGGCCGCACCGCGTGGCGGCGCTGCATCCGCGTCCGATCTACAGGCCGCATCGGTCGGTCGACACAGCAAGCGCCAAGTCGTCGGCCTCGCAGGGCGTGGCGAGCTTCTACTCGGACACGGAGACCGCGAGCGGCGAGAGGTTTGACAAGAACGAGCTGACTGCGGCCCATCCCACGCTGCCGTTCGGGACCAAGCTGCGCGTCACCGATGTCTCCTCCGGTCGCTTCGTGACGGTCAGGGTCAACGATCGCGGGCCCTTTGTGCGCGGCCGCGTCGTCGACATCTCGCCGTCCGCGGCCGAGGCGCTCGGCATGGTCGACAAGGGCCTCGCCAATGTCAGGCTCGACGTCGTGCAATAGAGCGTGATCCGGAAAAGTGTGTATCGGTTTTCCCTCGCGACAAACGCGGAACGCGTTTGCGCGGAGATCATGCTCAAACAATAAATCGCCTTTGCCGCGCTTAACCGACTATTAGCGGCTCTCCCGCACCATAGGCGTCCGGCAATTCGGGGCTTTGGGGGGACGGCGCTTGAACACGATCCAGTATCTCGAAGATCAGGCGGCGCGCGCCGAGCGGCTGGCCAAACGGATCACGGATACGCCCACGATCGAAAAGCTCCTGACTTTCGCCGGCGAGCGCCGCCGCGAGATCGAGGTTATCGCCGGCCGCCGGCGCGGGTAGTCTAACCCCATTAGATCCATGCTCTGAACGCATTTGCCCTCTCTGCCATCTGCGGAACTTCTTCTTCTCTCCGACGTCATGTCAGTCATGAATATGGAGGAGGAAGTCATGGGCTTTGGACGAGGTGCCTTGCTTTGGTTGCTTGGCGTGCCGCTGCCGGTCATCCTGCTGCTGGCGATCTTCTGGCATCATTGAGAGCGTGATAAGATGCGAAAAGCGCCGCGGAAGCGGCGCTTTTTGTTGCCTGCAAGCTTGTGGCGACGACAGCGCGCTCAGCTGTGGCTCTCGACGAAATCGCTGAGATAATCAGGAAGCGTCACGCCGTCGATGTCGCAGCGCGCCTGGATTTCATCGGCAACATCGGTCGAGATGTCTTTCATCCAGTGCTCGAGCGTGTTGAACGAGATCACCTTGATGGGATCGTTGAAGCAGCCGGCGACGAGATCGTTGATTGCTGCATCGAGATCGCTTCGCTCGACGCGAATTTCAGTGGCCTCGTCGAGGCGATCGATCACCACGAACAGAGTCTGGTCGGCGCCATAGGGCACGACCGGGGATGGTACGCCAGCGTCAAGCATCTGGATTGCTCACATCTCGGCTTTCCGATCTCCGTTAACGGGAAAAACCGGAGGAAGGTTCCTGCCGAGATTTCGGGATGCGGATTAGACTAATGTCGCTGGCGTGTAGGTGCTCGCCTACAGGTCAGAGAAATTCTCTCAAGCGCGACAGCTCGATGACATGCTCGGGCGAGAGGATGTCCGTGACCAGCGGCGGCTGCGCGGCCGTGCGGATCTCATAGAGATGCCTTGTGGGCGCGGGCTTTGCCATGAATGCCGAGATGCAGGCATCGAGCGTACCCTCGCTGACCTGATAGGGCTCGCGGTCCAGCCGGCGCTGATTTCCCAGGGAAGGCCATTTCTGCAGCACGGCGAGCGCGCTGAAATCAACCTTTGATGCGTCCCCCATTGTCCCCCGCCTCACGCAAAAAGAACCCTGACACGCTTACCTTGCGTGCCAGGGCCCATTACCCATCACTGCATCTCAATGCCACGCACCGAGAACGCGGCGGCCGGGAAAAGGTTCCCGGCCGATGGCGGCTCAGCTCGCGGCGGCTGCGATCTTATCCCCTGGGCTCGCATGGCCGTGGGCTCTCTCGTCGCGGCTGACCTCGGGCGGCAGCCCTGCAAAGCGCCGCAGGGCTTGCGCCATCTGCACCCGGCCCTGGACGCCTGTGATCACCACGTCCACCATCACAAAGGACGAGTGAAAATGGCCGTGCGCCTTCAGCTGCTCGACCTGGACGCCGGCAGCCGCCATCGCCTCGGCGTAGGCGATGCCCTCGTCGCGGAGCGGATCGAACTCGGCCGTCACCACAAAGGCCGGCGGCAGGCCCGAGACCTTGCCGCGCAGCGGCGAGACGCGCGGATCGGTGCGGTCGGCCGGTGAGCAGTACAGGTCCCAGAACCAGTACATCAGCGAGCGCGTCAGGAAGTAGCCGGTCGCATTGTCGTTGTAGGAGGGCCGGTCGAAGCTGCTGTCCGTCACCGGACATACCAGCAGCTGGCCTGATATCTCGGGCCCGCCGCGATCGCGTGCGAGCTGGCAGGTGACGGCCGCGATGTTGCCGCCGGCGCTCCAGCCGGCGACCAGCACCGGGCCCGGGATGCCGCCGAGTTCGGCCAGATGCTCCGAGATCCAGCGCGTCGCCGCGTAGCCGTCCTCGATGGCCGCCGGGAAACGATGCTCCGGCGCGTGGCGATAGCCGACGCTGACGAACATCATGCCGGTCCGTCGCACCATGTCGCGGCAGAACGGCTCGTCCGACTGCTCGTCGCCGAGCACCCAGCCGCCGCCGTGGAAATACACCACGACCTGATGCGGCCCCGGCGTGGCCGGCTTGTAGACGCGGTAGGGCAGCGGGCCGTCGGCGCCGGGGAGCGTGCCGTCGACGATCTCGCCGATCAGCCGTCCCGCAGGCCGGCCCTTGTTGAACTCATTGACGAAGGCGCGCGCGCCTGCCGCCCCCATCGACTCGATCGGTGGCAGGTTCAACGAGGCCAGCAGGTTCAGCACCAGCCGCACGTCCGGCTGCAGCCGCACCACCTCGCCGTCATTGCATTGTGCGGCGACATTGGGTCCGGTCAGCCTGAAGCCGAGCATGCCGCGGCTGGTGACCTCGTCGCAAAGGCTGCGATAGGGACCGACACCTCCGGTATAGGGCATCAGGCCCTGAACCTTGCCGGGCACGTTGGCGCCCGTGTACCAGGTGTTGGCGAGCCGATGCAGCGTCAGCATCGAGCAGTCGGCCATGTGCCTGTTCCAGCCGGCTTGCGCCGTCTCGGTTGGCTCGATGGTGGTGAAGCCGGCTTCGCCCAACGCTTTGAGGCGGTCCACGACCCAATCGACATGCTGCTCGATCGAAACAGCCATGTTCGACAGCACCGACGGGCTGCCGGGCCCGGTGATCATGAAGAAGTTCGGGAAGCCTTCGACCGTGAGCCCCAGATAGCTCTGCGGCCCCTGTGCCCAGACATCGGTGAGCGACTTGCCGCCGCGCCCGGTGATCGGATGCACGGCGCGGATCGCGCCGGTCATGGCATCAAAGCCGGTGGCGAACACGATGACGTCGACATCGACATTGCGCTTGGCCGTCGTGATGCCGCCTGCGGTGATCGCCTTGATCGGCTCCTGGCGCAGATTGACCAGCGTGACGTTCGGCCGGTTGTAGGTCGCGTAATAGTTGGTTTCGAGGCAGGGACGTTTGGCGCCGAACGGATGATCGTCCGGCATCAGCGCTGCCGCCGTCTCCGGATCCTTCACGGCCGCCGAGATCTTCTCGCGGATCAGGTCCTGGACGATCTTGTTGCCGTCGACATCGACCGCCTGGTCGGCCCAAAGCTGCGTCAGGATGTGGACGAGGTCGCCGGCAGCCCAGGCGCGCTCGAACCGCTCGCGACGCTCGGCATCGCTGAGCTGCCAGCTGACGACGGTCTGCTGCGGATAGGGTACGCCGGCCATCGACTGGCGCGCCTGCTCGCGATAGGCCGCGCGGTCGCTCTGGAACAGGTCCCTGCGATCGGCCGGCGAGGGGCCGTTATGGGCGGGCAGCGCGAAATTCGGCGTGCGCTGGAACACGGTCAGGTGGGCCGCCTGTTCGGCGATCAGAGGGATCGACTGGATGCCCGACGAACCGGTTCCGATCACGGCGACGCGCTTTCCCGCGAGATTGACGCCGTCATGTGGCCAGCGTCCGGTGAAATAGACCTCGCCCTTGAAATCCTTGACGCCGTCGATCTCCGGCGGTTTTGGCGCGGAGAGACAGCCGGTCGCCATGATGTAGAAGCGGCAGGAGACGGCAGCGCCGTTGTCCGTGGTGAGTTGCCAGCGCTCGGCCTTCTCGTCCCATTTGGCTTCGGTGACCTTGGTCCTGAAGCGGATGTCGCGCCTGAGATCGTAGCGATCGGCGACGAAGCCGAGATAGCGCAGGATCTCGGGCTGGGTCGCGTATTTCTCCGACCAGGTCCACGCCTTGTCGAGCTCCGGATCGAACGTGTAGCTGTAGTCGATGGTCTGGATATCGCAGCGGGCGCCGGGATAGCGGTTCCAGTACCAGGTGCCGCCGACATCGCCGGCTTCTTCGAGACCGACGGCGGAGAGGCCGGCCTTGCGCAGGCGATGGAGAAGATAGAGGCCGGAAAAACCTGCGCCGACCACGGCAACATCGACGTTTTGGACGGTTCCGCTCCCCGCCTTGGACTCACGTGCGGCGACCATTGCTTCCGGCATGGTTATTCCTCCCGTGTCTTTGTTTTGCCGGCAGGCTAGTCCCGCAGGCCCGGCTTGTCATCAGAACAAGTGCAATCTTCGGTAGTCCCTTTGCGGCATCATCGTGGCGGCGCGAACGTTGCTTCGATGCACGCATCGCGATGCACAATGGCCGTGATTGCCCGGGCTAATCATGGATGATCCGTCTGTGTATGCTTGCGGCTACTAGCCACGCGTATCCAGGGCGCCATGACAGAGCTGAGTGAGCGAACCAAAGCCAACATGGACGTCGTCCTGGAGGAGACGTGCCGGCAATTGCCGCATGGCGGCGATCACGACAGTCGCCGGTTCATCGCCGAGCGCCTGATCGAGGCGGCGCAATCCGGCCACTCCACGCTCGGCGAGCTCGGCATCATCGCGCGACGCGCGCTGGCGGACATCATCGCCAAGGGCGGTTAGCTGACGCGCCTCGGCGCTTGCCTCTTCGCGCGTTGCGGACGTAACCTGCCAGGGACCATTTCCGCGCATCGAGATCCCCTGAAGATGCGATCCCTGCTTGCGCTTATTGCAGCCCTTGCATTGCTCTGCGCCGGCCGCGCCGTCGCCCAGCCGGTCGGCCAGTATCCATTTGCATTGACGCGCGAAGGTCAGATGCTCGGCGCGGTCGAAGGCGAAGTGGCCTCCTTCAAGGGGCTGGCCTACGCGGCGCCGCCGGTCGACAGCCTGCGCTGGCGTCCGCCGCAGGACTTGCCCGAGAGCTCGGAGATGAGCACGGCCTACAATTATGGCTCGCCCTGTCCGCAGCCGTCGCTGCCGGCCGCGCGCGAGGATTGCCTCACGCTCAACGTGTTCAGGCCCTTCGGCGTCGACGGGCCGCTGCCGGTGATGGTGTTCATCCATGGCGGCGGCTTTGTCAGCGGCACCGCCAATGATCCGCTGTTCGACGGTGCAAGATTCGCGCAGGCCGGCCTCATCGTCGTCACGGTGAACTATCGGCTTGGCGCGCTCGGCTGGTTCATGCATCCCGCATTGTCGGAGAACAGCTCCGGCAATTTCGGCCTGATGGATCAGATCACGGCGCTCCATTGGGTGCACGACAACATCGCGGCCTTCGGCGGCGATGCGAACAACATCACACTGTTCGGCAACGGCGCCGGCGCGACATCGATCGCGCTGCTGATGCTGTGCGCCCAATCACGCGATCTCTTCCAGAAAGCAATCCTGCAATCGATACCCGGCCGTGCGCGTCTGGCTTCGTCGCAGGAGGCCGAGGCTGCGGGGCGGCAGTTCGTCGCCGCGCTCGGACAGGCGACGGATCTGCGTGCCGTCAAACCGGCGCGGCTGCTTGCTGCTGAAAGAAAATTGCTGGAAAAATCGCCGCGCAGATTTGCGCCGGCGATGGACGGAAACCTCACGACCGAAGACATCGGCGCGGGGTTTGCGTCAGGACACGAGAGCCGCATTCCCCTCATCATCGGTTCGAACGACGACGAGACCCGCTTCGACAGCGAACTGGAAGTCAAGGAAGCGCTGTCATCGTCCACCGAGAGCCTCGATGAGTTGCGCAAGCTCTATCCTGACGCCAGGACGCCCTCTGAAATTGCCGCCAGCCTCTACACCGACAAGGTGTTCTCCGAGCCGGTGCGAATGCTCGCCCGGCTTCATGCCGCAACCGGAGCGCCGACCTTCCGCTATCGCTTCACTTACGTGCCGGAAGCCCGGCGCGGCAACCCCGACGAGGGCCACGGGCGCGAGTTGCAGTTCGTCTTCGGCGTCGAGGGCGTGCCCGGCGCGGGCATCTTCTCGCGACGGGATCGCGAGGTCGCAAATCGGATGCGGTCCTATTGGATCAATTTTGCGAAAAACGGCGACCCCAACGGGCCCGAGCTACCGCATTGGGATGCGGCCGCGGACAGCGACCAGCTGCTGCTGATCGCAAACGATCGCATCGCGAGCGGCGACGACCCCTGGTCGGAGCGTTTGGACCGGCTCGCGCGCGAGAGCAAGAAGTGAGTTGGACTTAGGCCGCGAGCTCGACGCGCGGCGCCGGCGTCAGGCGGTCTTCTTCGAGATGGTCCATCGTGCCGTCCTTCTCGACGGCATAGAACTGCTGGCCTTCCTTGGACCGGTAGGCGGCACGGACCACGCCGCAACGGCCCTTGTCACTGTTGACGACGTCCCCCAGCGCAAACTTCTTCATCTTACGTCTCGCTTGTCTTCTGGCCGATTCCTTCGGCCACATCAGGATTGTGAGCGGCAAATCGTTAACGACTTGCTAACCATGCCGGTTTGCCTATGCTCGCCGCGAAGCGCGCGGAGGTCTCATCCGCGCAAGAAGTCTTCGAGGCGAGCCTGACAACATGACGCGATTTCCGACCCTGTTTCTGTCGCATGGCGGCGGCCCCTGGCCCTTCATGGAGGACCGGCGGGTGCAATATGCCAAGACGGCCGCGGAGTTCGGCCGGCTGCCGCAGCTGCTTCCTGAAAGACCGAAGGCGGTGCTTGTTATCACCGGCCATTGGGAGGCCGACGCCTTCACCGTGTCGACCTCGGCGCACCCGCCGATGGTGTACGATTACTACGGTTTCCCCGAGCATACCTATCACATCACATATCCGGCGCCTGGCCAGCCCAAGCTCGCAGCAGACGTGAAGGCGCTGCTTGCGCGCGCCGGCCTCGATTGCCGGGAAGATCCCAATCAGGGCTTTGATCACGGCACCTTCGTGCCGCTCGGACTGATGTATCCGAATGCCGACATGCCGATCGTGCTGCTGTCGCTCAAGTCGAGCTATGACGCAGCCGAGCACATCAAGGTCGGAGAAGCGATCGCCTCGCTACGTGACGAGGGCATCCTGATCGTCGGCAGCGGGCTCACCTATCACAACATGCGCGGTTTCGGGCGCGCGGAATCGAAACCCGTCTCCTACGATTTCGAAGCCTATCTGAACGAGGCGATCAGCAATCCGGACGCGGCGCGCCGCAACGCGATGCTGGTCGATTGGGAGAAGGCGCCGAGCGCGCGTCTGGCGCATCCGCGCGAGGACCATCTTCTGCCGCTGATGGTGGCGGCAGGTGCTGCCGGCAGCGATGTCGGCAAGCGCGTTTTCGTCGACGAGGTCGCTAGCGTTGCGATGGCGTCGTACGTGTTTGGGTGATGACCTCTGCTCCCTCCTCCCGCTTGCGGGGAGAGGGTTGGGGTGAGGGCGAGTCTCCGCGAGGAAGGTGAGAGTCGGACTCGCGGAGATTCCCCCTCACCCGGAATCCGCGCTACGCGCGAATTCCGGCCTCTCCCCGCACGCGGGGAGAGGCGAAGAGAGAGCCTCATGCGCGGCGTGACGCCATCAGGCCGCGATACAGCGCTGCATACTCACCCGCGCGGTTGCGCCAGGACACGTCGGTGGCAAGGCCGCTCAATTGCAGCCGCCGCCAGGTTGCCTTGTCGTGGAAGGCGGCGTTGGCTTTCCGCAGCGTGCCGGTGAGGGCGCCAGCCGTCACCGGACCAAACTTGAAGCCGGTGGCGTCACGTCCTGTTTCGCCGATGTCGATGATGGTGTCCTCGAGACCGCCGACACGGGAAACGATCGGGACCGCGCCATAGCGCAGCGCGCAGAGCTGGGTCAGGCCGCACGGCTCGAACCGCGAGGGCACGAGCAGCGCGTCGGAGCCGGCCTGGATCAGATGAGCGAGAATCTCGTCATAGCCGATCATCACGCCGATCCGGCCGGGATTGGCGCGCGCGGCGGCCTGATAGCGCTCCTGAAGATCGCGGTCGCCGCTGCCGAGCAATGCAAGCTGCATGCCCTGATCCAGGATCGTCGGGATCGCCTCGAGCAGCAGGTCGAGCCCCTTCTGCCAGGACAGCCGGCTGATGACGCCGAGCAGCGGCGCCTCGTCGGAGGAATCGAGATTGAACTGCTGCTGCAGCACCGCCTTGTTCGCGGCTCGGAACGTGAGGTCCTGCGCACCGAAGCGATAGGCGATATGCGTATCGGTTTGCGGATTCCACACGGCGATGTCGATGCCGTTGAGGATGCCGCTCAGCACGCTGGCGCGCTCGCGCAGCAGGCCGCCAAGTCCCATGCCGCCTTCGTCGCTCTGGATTTCATGAGCATAGGTGGGCGACACCGTGGTGATGCGATCGGCCAGTTGCAGCCCGGCTTTCAGGAAGCTGATGCCGCCGAAATATTCAAGGCCGTGGACGTCGAACGATGCGTCGTGGGGCAGGCCGATCGCGCCGGCCAGCGCGCGGTCGAACTTGCCCTGATAGGCCATGTTGTGAATCGTCATCACCGTGCCGGGCCGCGGCCCGCCGTCGTAGTGCAGATAGGCCGGCGCGAGCCCGGCCTGCCAGTCATGGGCGTGGACCACGTCGGGCACGAAACTTGCGACGAGACCGCGGCCGATATCGGCCGCGACCCGCGCCAATGCTGCGAAGCGCACACCGTTGTCCGGCCAGTCGACACCCTCGGCGGTGACGTAGGGATTGCCCGGCCGCGCATAGAGATGCGGCACGTCGAGCACGAACAGATCGAGCCCATCATGTGAACCGGCGAGCAGGCGCCCCGGTCCGCCGAAATAATCCGACCAACGTTGGATTTCGTCCGCGCCCGAAAGCCGCCGCATCACGTCAGGATAGCCCGGCATCAAGGTGCGCATCTCGACGCCATGCGCCTTCAGCGCAAGCGGCAGCGCGCCGGCGACATCAGCGAGGCCGCCGGTCTTGACGATGGGATAGACTTCAGAAGCGACCGCGAGGACGCGAACAGGCGTCATGTATTGAGCCTGTCGATCATCGGCTGAGTGATCAGCGAGATGCCCTGTTCGGTGGTGCGGAAGCGTTTGGCGTCGAGCTCCGGATCCTCGCCGACGACGAGGCCTTCGGGGATCTCGACGCCACGATCAATCACGACGTTTTTCAGCCGCGCGCCGCGCCCGACATTGACGTAAGGCATGATCACGGCGTTCTCGACATTGGCATAGGAGTTGATGCGCACGCCGGTGAACAGCAGCGAGCGGCGCAGCGAGGCGCCGGAGATGATGCAGCCGCCCGAGACCAGCGAGCTCACCGCCTGGCCGCGCCGGCTCTCCTCGTCATGGACGAACTTGGCGGGCGGCGTGATCTCCGCATAGGACCAGATCGGCCAGGCGCGGTCGAACAGATCGAGCTCCGGCACCACGTCGGTGAGGTCGATATTGGCCGCCCAATAGGCATCCACCGTGCCGGCGTCGCGCCAGTAGGCACGCGGGTCGCTGCCCGAGCGCACGCAGGAGGTCGAGAACCGATGCGCGATCGCGCGGCCGTTCTTGACGATATAGGGGATGATGTCCTTGCCGAAATCGTGACTGGAGTTCGGGTCCTCGGCGTCGCGCTTGAGCTGGTCGAACAGGAATTTCGTATCGAACACGTAGATGCCCATGCTGGCGAGCGAGACGTCAGGCTTGCCCGGCATCGGCGGCGGATCCTTGGGCTTCTCGAGGAATTGCTGGATCCAGCCGTTCTCGTCGACATGCATGATGCCGAAGCCCGAGGATTCCGCGCGCGGCATTTCGAGGCAGCCGACGGTGACGTCGGCGCCGCTGTCGACGTGCTGGCGCAGCATCACCTCGTAGTCCATCTTGTAGATGTGGTCGCCGGCCAGCACCACGATGAACCGGGCGTTGTGCGACTCGATGATGTCGATGTTCTGGTAGATCGCATCCGCCGTGCCGACATACCACATGCTCTCGGAGACGCGCTGGCTCGCAGGCAGGATGTCGAAGCTTTCGTTACGCTCGGGGCGGAAGAAGTTCCAGCCCATCTGGAGATGCCGGATCAGGCTGTGGGCCTTGTACTGCGTGGCAACCGCGATACGGCGAATGCCGGAATTCACCGCGTTCGACAGCGCGAAATCGATGATGCGGGATTTGCCGCCGAAATAGACCGCGGGCTTGGCGCGCCGGTCGGTCAATTCCAGCAGCCGGCTGCCGCGGCCGCCGGCCAGGACAAATGCCAAAGCCTGGCGGGCAAGCGGCTCATTTCCGGCAGCACTCATGTCTTCCTCCCACTCGTCTGGCGCAAGCCAAATTCTGGCGTAAGCCAAGGCCTTCGCGAAGTGCCTTCCGGCCGCGCATCATTGGAACCGATAGTAACGGTACGAATAGGTAATCGGGAAGGTGCTTGTTGGTTGCGAACGCACGGGAAGCTTAACGCTTTGGCCGCGGCGGGAGCGCCTCGGGTGCCGTCGCTCGGCGGTCATAAATCAGGCATGCCCAGCCGTCTTGTGCGCTGCACGCAAGGTTCGAGGCTTTGACTTGGCACTTTGACTTGGCACTTTGACTTAGCACTTTGACTTGGCGCAAGGATGAAAGATCCTGGCCTGCGATGCTCTTTTCAACGAAACGTCGGACAGGGAGTAAGACGATGAGTCTCTGGAAAATGGCAATGGCCTGCTCGTTGACGGTCGGCGTCATGACCGGCCAGATCGGGCAGGTATCGGCGGCACCGATGCCGACCAATGTGGCGACCATGAAGGCCGCGGCCGGTGATGACGTCACGCAGGTGCATTGGCGTGGCGGCGGCTGGGGCTGGGGCCTCGGCGGCTTTGCGGCCGGCGCCATCATCGGCAGCGCCATCGCCGGCGCGCCCTACGGCTATTACGGCGGCGGGCCGTATTACGGTTACGGCTATCCGGGCTACGGCTATGCGCCGTCCTATTATGGTTACGGCTACGGACCGGCCTATCCTCGTTATTATCGCCCCTATCGTCCGTATTACGGCTATCGCTACGGCTATTACCGGCCGTACTACCGTCACTACTACCGCCGCTATTGGTGACCGCGCAGGCGGACGAGGTCGTCGATCGCTCGTCCGCGTGATTGCAGCTGCGCGCATCGCTCTCGCAGATAGGCCCCGGCTCAGCAGCGCAACGTCGAAGACACGCATAAGCGCGCCCTTGGTGATGTGAAGACGCGCGTAAACGCGCTTATGGTGATGCGCGCGTCCGGGGCACGAGGCTTCACAAGCCTCTCAAGCGTCCGTGAAGTGCACGGAGCTATTCCAACTCGATCGGCTTCCCCGACACTTTCCTTCTGCATTTCATGCGGACAACGACACCCACATTGCTATTTGCGCCGCCTCCCTTGTCTCGCACGCCGCGTCGTCAAAAATCAACCGGACGACCACATCGGGAGACCGGCCATGGGCCTGCAAGAAACAAAAATCGAATCGCTTTCCTTCGTCACCGCTGAGCTCAACTACCTTGCGCCTGTTTCAGGCAAGCCGCGCACCTATGCTTTCGATCCGCCGCCGGGCGAGCCAAAAAGCACCTCGCTACCGGAGCCGCATCATGTCCCGATTTTCGACGCGCGACTGATCGCGCAGAATTTCTCACTCGACCGCGAAGGATTTGCGCTGGTGCGCCATCCGCATCGGGTGCGGGACTTCTACAACGACGAGGAAATCCGCAGCGTCTACTATCCGGCCGTCGAAGCCTTCCTGCGCGCGACCTTGAAGGCCGACCGCGTTGTCATCTTCGATCACACCGTCCGCAAGCGCGTCGAGGGCGCGCCTGATACTCGCGACGGCGGGCCGCGCCAACCGGCGACCCGCGTCCACGTTGATCAGACCATCATCTCCGGCGCCAATCGCGTGCGCGAGCATCTGCCTGACGAGGCGGAGGAATTGCTTAGAGGCCGTGTACAGGTGATCAACCTCTGGCGCCCGATCCGCGGTCCGTTGCGTGATTCACCGCTCGCCATGGCCGACGGCACGACGGTCGCGCCGGAAGATCTCGTCGCCTCGGACCTGATCTATCCCGATCGCCGCGGTGAGATCTATTCGGTGAAATACAATCCCGATCATCGCTGGTTCTATTTTCCGGAGATGACGAGCGACGAGGCGCTGCTGTTGAAATGCTATGATTCCGCAACTGACGGCCGCACCCGCTTCGGGCCGCACACCGCTTTCGTCGACCCGACCACGCCTGCCGATGCGGCCCCGCGCGAGAGCATCGAGGTGCGCACGCTGGTGTTCCACAAACAGTAACAATGTGTGATGGACCCGCCGGGCATGGCCCGGCGGAGTTCCTGGAACCATCTGGAACTTGACGACGTTGCAGCGCGGGGGAGGGCCAACCGGGAGCGGTGCCGTGCGAGCGCAGCCGACGCTATTGTTTTGTCTGACCACATTCTCGCTTTCTGCATTTTCCGTCGCCCACGCCGAAAGCGGACTTGCCTCATATTATGGATATGGAAAAGCCGCGAGGAGCGGCGAGCTGACCTGCGCGCACCGGACGCGCCCGTTCGGCAGCGTGCTGAAAGTGTCCTACAGCGGACGCACCATTCAGTGCCGCGTCAATGATCGCGGCCCCTTCATTCGCGGCCGCATCGTCGATCTCTCGGTGCCCGCCGCCCGTGCGCTCGGCATGATGAGCGCAGGCGTGGTGCGGGTCTCGGTGGAATAGCTCCGCCGTCGCGCTATAGTGCCCGCCAAAACAAGGGGGCGCCATGGCCAGGATCAGGGTCGGACTCGTCGGCTGCGGCTTCGTGTCGGAGCTGCACATGTATGCGTTCCGGCGCGTCTATGGCGTCGACGTCGAGGTGATGGCGGTCGCCGCGCGCGGCGACCATGTCGTCGCCTTCGCCGCGCGCCATAACATCCCGCGTGTCTATCGCAGCCTTGCGGAGATGATCGCGGACCGCGACCTTGACGTGATCGATATCTGCACGCCGCCCAATCTCCATGCCGAGATGATCGTCGCCAGCATGCAGGCCGGCAAGCACGTCATCTGCGAAAAGCCCTTTGCCGGCTATTTCGGCCGCGAGGGCGACGAGCGGCCGATCGGCAAGCACGTGCCGAAGGCGCTGATGTATGAGCGCGTGATCGAGGAGATGGACGCAACCCGTGCCGCGATCGAGCGCACCGGAAAACTCTTCATGTATGCCGAGGACTGGATCTACGCGCCCGCGGTGACCAAAACCGCGGAGATCCTCAAGGCGACAAAGGACAAGGTCCTGTTCATGAAGGGCGAGGAGAGCCATTCCGGTTCGCACGCCGCGCGTGCCGCGCAATGGGCGATGACCGGCGGCGGCTCGCTGATCCGGATGGGCTGCCATCCGCTCTCCGCCGTGCTTCATCTCAAGCAGGTCGAAGCGAAAGCGCGCGGCGAGATCATCAAGGTCGCCAGCGTCACCGGCGATGTCGGCAATGTCACTGAAATCCTCAAGCCGGAGGAGCGCAGCTACATCAAGGCCAACCCCGTCGACGTCGAGGATTGGGGCACGCTGACCGCGACCTTCTCCGACGGCACCAAGGCCACCGTGTTCTCCGGCGACATGATCATGGGCGGTGTGCGCAATTTGATCGAGACCTACACGTCAGGCGGCTCGCTGTTTGCCAACATCACCCCGAACAATCATCTGATGAGCTATCAGACGTCCGAGGAGAAGCTCGCCTCCGTCTACATCACCGAGAAGGTCGACCGCAAAACCGGCTGGCAATATGTCTGCCTCGAGGAGGAATGGACGCGCGGTTATCTCCAGGAGATCCAGGATTTCATGGAATGCGCAGCAACAGGACGGCAGCCGTTGTCGGACCTTGCGCTGGCCTACGAGACGATTAAGGTGAACTACGCCGGCTATTGGGCGGCGGAGGAGGGGCGGCGGGTGGTGCTGTAGCGCGCCGGCAATGTCTCGGCCTTCGCCTACCAGGCACCGACGGCCATCATCACGACGATGGTCAGGCACGAGAGGCAGGCGATCGACGCAGCATAGAATTCGGGGGTGTTCAATGTCGCCTCCTGAAATCGACCGCCTTCCTGAAAGACTGTTGTCGCGAGGTGATTATTCCCTCGAGCGCTTCAACTCGGCATCGTGCTTCCCGTCCATCCCATCCGGATCGGATGGAGCGTCATCCGGACGAAAGAGCTTTGGATGTTTGCCGACGAGCAGAAGCTGCCTGCGCATCTCGGCAAGGCGGGCACGGCAAAATTCCTTGTAGAGCAATTCGAATATGGCGGGCACTGTCACCCCCATCGTTGGAATTCAAGCTCTGAAATATGTGATCCCGCTGGACGGCTTCGAAAATGCGAGCCGGTTTGCCCTGCGATGCCAACCCAGGCTGAAAATGCCGTCGGCTGACCGGTTTGTACGTACGAAATCGAGCGCCACTAGTAACCCAGATCACACTCTAGAAGGCTTTTGTTTCAAAAAGACTTCGTCTCACAACCAGCGCGAGTTGTTCGAGGGGCGAAATTCCAACTCTAGCGCGAACAGGATGACCGGTGGGTGCAAGTGTTCCTGCTTGCACGCGGTTGTCGGCGCGTTGTCGGCGCGGCTCACTTACCCCTGTGATGCGTCAGTTTCACGCCCCGTAGGTCGATCCCTTCGGCAATGGAAACACCGGATCCTGCGTCCTGATGTTGGTCGGCCACACCACGGAAATGTGCTCACCGGCATTCTGCATCACCACCGGCGTCGAGCGTTCGTTCTGGCCGGACAGCGGCGTGCCCGGCGGGAAGAACTTCACGCCATAGCCCTGGATGGTGCCGCCGGGTGGGATGTCGACGTCGAGCGCGGCCTTGCGGATCGCTTCCGGCTCGAAG
This sequence comes from Bradyrhizobium zhengyangense, assembly GCF_022012435.1. Taxonomy (GTDB): domain Bacteria; phylum Pseudomonadota; class Alphaproteobacteria; order Rhizobiales; family Xanthobacteraceae; genus Bradyrhizobium; species Bradyrhizobium zhengyangense. Next base: position 259,646 of record NZ_JAKLUA010000004.1, on the reverse strand, counting down.
CTGCCATATTTCTCTTTCGCCACCGGCAGCACGTTGTTGAGCAGCACCCAGGTCTGGTTAAAGCCCATCGAGCAGTGCGGCGGCACGTCTGTCGCGCCGGTCTTGGCCTGGTAGCGCGTGACCATGGTCTTGATCAGGTCGCCCAAGCCCGGCGCGAGCTTCGACGGATCGAGCAACTGCGCAGGCACTGGATCGATATTGCAGAAATTGTCGATGTCGGTGCCGAAGGTCGCCCGCAGCTTGTCGAGCTGGCTGTAACCGGCGCCGTTGCCAAACAGCATCTTGAAGCGCAGCCCGCTCTCGCGCGCCTGCCGCAGAAGCAGGGTGATGTCGGGGTTGTAACCGGCATGCGAGATCACGTCGGCCTTGGCGCGCTTGATTTTGGTGACGAGCACCGAAAGATCGGGAGCCGATGCCGAATAACCCTCCTTCAGCACGATCTGGAGACCGGCTTCCTTGGCATAGGCCTCGTCCGCGGCCGCGACCCCGACGCCATAGGGCCCATCCTCGTGGATCAGCGCGATCTTGACGTCCTTTGGATCCATTCCAAGCTTTGCCTTGGCGTGCTCGCTCATGAAGCCGGCGAAGGCCTGACCGTACTGGTCGGAGTGGATCTGCGCGCGAAACACATATTGCAGGTTCTTGTCCTTGAACACGGCGGTCGACACCGCGGTCGTGATCCAGAGGATCTTCTTCTGCTGCTCGACCTTCGCGGCCATCGGCACGGCATGCGCGCTGGAATAGACGCCGTTGATGATGTCGATCTTCTCCTGGCTGATCAGGCGCTCGGCCTCGTTGATGGCAACGTCGGCCTTGCTCTGGGAGTCGGCGGGGACAGGCACGATCTTGGTCTTGCCGCCAATGCCGCCCTTCTCGTTGACGAGATCGATGGCGATCTGCGCGCCGACCGAGGAGGCGACCGAGCCGCCCGCGGCGAATGGTCCGGTGAGATCGTAGATCAGGCCGATGCGCAAATTCTCGGCTTGCGCCTGGGCCCGGGTCCAATCGAGGCTGAGTGTGGCGGCGGCAGCCGCCGTACCCTTCAGCAGCTGCCTGCGTGAAGTCGGCATCCTATCCCTCCCTCCGGTCAGTCGTTTGCGACTTGCCTTATGTTTTCCGGCAAGTATTTGGAGGGCGATTCCGAAAGTCAACATGCGCCGCACTAGGCAATTCGGATGCATGCAGCCGACCGTGATCGCGTCTGCATTTTTCCCTGAGTCTCATTCTTTTTGCGCAGTGCCGTCTTTGGTTCGCAATCATTCGCCGGCGCTGCATCGGGGTGGCGCTGAACATCCGCTTGTCATGCGGGTATTTTCAGCTTCGTCGCAACGCGGCATCATCTCCCGCAGATGTGATGGCATTGCTCCACGCGTTCGCAGCAGGGCAGGGCCCATGACCGGCATTCGGCTTGTGCGCATCGGAGGTTGCGTGGCATCCTAGCGCGGTAAATTGCACGGGAAGCCCAATTCCCGGCTTGGCCATTGCGCCGCGTTAAGGGTGGAAACAAAAGCTCAGGAGAAGAGATATGGTGTGGACGCTTCGTTTTACGGGGCTCGCTTGCGTTGGCCTGTTGCTGTCTTCGGCCAGCGCCCTCGCAGGGCCCAAGGTGGTGTCCGGTCCGGGCGCCGATCCCGCATGCTTCAAGCCCTGGTCTGCTCAAACCAAGTTCTTCCAGTGGGATAAGAAGCCCGGTCCCTACAAGATCGCCCTCGTCAACGGCTTCGTCGGCAACACCTGGCGCATCCAGATGGTGAAGACCGCAAAGGCCTTCGCCGCGCAGCCGGGCATCAAGGAGAACATCAAGGAGTTCAAGGTCGTCTCGACCGGCACCGATGTTGCAGCGCAACTCGGCGCGATGGAGGACTTCATCAATCAGGGCTTTGACGCCATCGTCACCATCGCCGTCGCCCCTGACGGCTTCGACCGCATCATCCGCCTCGCCGACAAGAACAACGTAGTCGTGGTGCCCTTCGACAACGTCCTCGACACCGACAAGGTGATGATGGTCAACGAGGACCAGAAGGAAATGGGCCGCATGTCGGCAAAGTGGCTGATGGATGAGAGCGGCAAGAAGGGCGGCGACATCCTCGAGGTCCGCGGCCTGCCGGGCAACTCGGTCGACCGTGATCGCCATCTCGGCTTCCGCGAGGTCATGGAAGCGCCCGGCAACAGCTTCAAGATCACCGAAGTGGTCGGCAATTGGGACACCGGCACTTCGCAGAAGGTGACGGCGGACGCGCTGGCCGTGCACGGCCATTTCGATGGCGTGTTCACGCAAGGCGGCTCGGACGGCACCGTGCAGGCGTTGATGGCCGCCAAGCACCCCTTCGTCCCGATGTCGGGCGAGGGCGAGAACGAGTACCGCAAGCAGATTGCCGATCACGCCAAGGACGGTCTCAAGGGCATGTCCTACGGCCAGTCTCCGGCGCTCGTCGCGATCGCCACCAAGGCGGCGATCTCCGCGTTGCAAGGCAACGTCATGCCGCAGCTGATCTCCATCCCGATCCCGGTCGCGACCTACAAGGACCTGAAGCCCGGCACCAATTACTGGCCGGACCTCAACGCCAACTTCTTCGCGCCGAACCAGTTCACGCCCTGTGGCGTCAACTTCACGGCTCCGGAGATCATGTCGCAGAGCGAAAAGAACACCCAGTGAGCCTACTGGAGACGTTACGGTTGCGGCCCGGCCTTTGCCGGCCCGCCGCTGCGTGAGCCCCGACATGTCCGATGCCGTCCTGACCCAACCAGCCTTCCTCACGCTCTCTGGAATTTCCAAGCGCTACGCCGGCGTGCGTGCGCTCGAAGGCGTCGACTTCGCCTGCGAGCGCGGCAAGATCCACGCGGTACTGGGCGAGAACGGCGCCGGCAAGTCGACGCTGATCAAGATCATCTCGGGTGTGGTGCAGCCCGATTCCGGCAGCATGCGTCTTGCCGGACAGGACGTCAGCTTTGCAACGCCCTCCGCCGCCAATGCCGCCGGCGTCGTCTGTATCTTCCAGGAGCTGTCGCTGATGCCCGACCTCTCGGTCGCGGACAACATCTCGATCGCCTCGCCGCCGCGCCGCTTCGGCCTGATCGACGCGCGAGCGCAGCGCCGTCGTGCCGAACAGCTGCTGGCCGAGATCGGCTGCGAGGACGTCAATCCCCTGATGCGCGTGCGCGACCTGCCGCTGTCGCGTCGCCAGGTGGTGGAGATCGCCAAGGCACTCGGCAAGAAGCCGCAGCTCTTGATCCTGGATGAAGCCACCTCGGCCCTCACCAGTGCCGACGTCGAAAAGGTGTACGCCATGCTGGCGCGGCTCAAGGCCGAGGGCGTTGCCATTCTCTACATCTCGCACCGGATGCATGAGGTCGAGGCGCTGGCCGACCGTGCCTCGGTGTTTCGCAACGGCCGCCATATCGAGACCTTCGACAAGGGCAAGCGCTCGACCGCCGATATCGTTCAGCTCATGATCGGGCGCGACATCGCGACCCAATATCCGCCCAAGCCCGCGCGTGGAGCGGTGAAGCCGGTGCTTGATATCGAGAATTTGAGCTGGGACAGGCACCTCGATCGCATCTCTCTCCGGGTGGGCGCCGGCGAGATCGTCGGCCTCGGCGGGCTCGACGGCCAGGGCCAGAAATCCCTGCTGCTGGCGCTGTTCGGCGTGCTGCGCGGCGTCACCGGGCGGGTGACCGTCGAGGGCCACGAGGTGCGCCCGGCGTCGCCTGCGGCGGCGAAGTCGGTCGGCATTGCGCTGGTGCCGGAGGATCGCAAGACCGAAGGCCTGATGCTGCCGATGTCGATCGCGGACAATCTGGTGATCGCCTCGCTCGACGCAATCTCGACCGGCCCTCTGGTCGACCGCGCGCGCGAGAATGAGGTGATCAAGCGCGCCATCGCGCGGCTCCAGATCAAGATCGGCGCGCCTGGCGACGCGGTCTCCACGCTGTCAGGCGGCAACCAGCAGAAGGTCGTTCTCGCCAAATGGCTGATGACCGATCCCAAGCTCATCCTGCTCAACGATCCCACGCGCGGCATCGATGTCGGGACCAAGCAGGAACTGTACCGCCTGATGCGCGAGCTCGCCGACCAGGGCGCGGCCATCCTGTTCTACTCGACCGACTACGACGAACTTATCGGCTGCTGCGACCGGGTGGCGATCATGTATGACGGGCGCATCGTGCGCGAGCTCGAAGGTGACGAGCTCACCGAGACCAACATCATCGCGAGCGCGCTGAACATCGACGCCGCGACGCCTGATGCTGCCGGAGCCGCCCATGCTTGACGATATCGCCATCAGGGTCCGCCAGAACGTCGGCATCGTCACCGCCGTCCTGTTGTTCGCCATCCTTTATCTGCTCTACAACCTTGCCCATCCCAAGGGCTTCTCGTCGGCGGTGCTGGTGCAGAACGGCGACGAGATCTTTGCGCTCGCCATGCTGGCGATGGCCCAGACAGTGCCGGTGCTGGCGTCGGGGCTGGATCTTTCCGTGGGCGCCGTCATGACCATGGTGGGGTGTTTCGCAAGCTATCTGCTCACGGGGGCGGCGGACGGCACGCCGCTGCATCTCGACATCTTCGGCCTGCAGTTCGGCCTCGGCACCTTTCCCGGCGGGGTGAGCGGCATCCTGCTCGGCATCGTGCTGTGCCTTGCGACCGGCGCGCTGGCCGGCTTCATCAACGGCTGCGTCGTCGTCTATGGACGCATCCAGCCGATCATCGCGACGCTCGCGACCGGCGCGGTCTATATCGGCATCGCGCTGTTCCTGCGGCCGACCCCGGGCGGCAAGATCGATGAGGATCTCAACTGGGCGCTGACCAACTCGCTCGGGGATTTCGCCGCGACGGTCCACATCTTCGACGACGGCGCCGCAAGCTGGTTTGCGCCGGTCGCCTGGATCCCGGTGCCGTTCGTGCTGCTCATTCTGATCGCGCTCCTGGTCTGGGTGCCGTTCCGCCGTTCCGTGATTGGCCGTGCCGTCTATGCGGTTGGCTCCGCTGAAGGCGCCGCCTACATGTCCGGCCTTCCGATCGAGCGCGCCAAGATCGCGGCCTTCACGCTCGCCGGCTTCTTTGCCGGCTGTGGCGGCCTGTTCCTCGCCATCCAGACCTCCTCCGGCAATGCCGACATCCCGCAGGCCGGAGCCTACACGCTCAACTCCATCGCCTCCGTCGTCATCGGCGGTACCTCGCTGTTGGGGGGCACCGGCAGCGCGATCGGCTCGATCTTCGGCGCCATGGTGCTGCGCGTCATCTCGTTCTTCTTCCGCATCTTCGACATCGCGCCGCTGCTGCAGCCGCTGTTCGAGGGGCTGATCCTGCTGGGGGCGGTCAGCATCAGTGCGCTCGGAGTCCTGCGCGTCAAGAATACGCTGGAGCTGTTTCGATGACGACTGCGTCCCTCGGGCTCTCTCGCGACGACCGTCCGATCCTGATCGCGGCGTTGTTCATCCTCGTCATCCTCGTCGCCGGCACGGTCTACACCGTTGCCCGGTTCGGCAGCGCGCCGCTGCTGTCACCGACCTATCTGTTGCAGCAGCTCCAGATCGGCGCTTTCCTTGGCATCGTTGCTGCCGGGATGATGATGGTGATCCTGATCGCGCAGATCGACCTGTCGGTGCCGTGGACGCTCGCCGCCGCGGCGATGATGGCGACATCGATCGGCGGGCCGCTCGCCATTCCGGTCGGGCTCGGGGTCGGGCTGGTTGTCGGTCTCATCAACGGCATCGGGATTGCTTACCTGCGCGTCCCCTCGATGATCTTCACGCTTGGCGTCAACGCGGTGATGCGCGGCCTGATGGTCGCTCATACCGGTGGCTATGCGCCGCAGACCGGCGCCACCGACCTGATGCGGATGCTCGCCGGCGACCGCACGCTCGGTATTCCCAATGCCTTGTTCGTCTGGATCGCCGTGTCGGTGCTCATCGCGATCGTTCTCCAGCGCACGACGCTCGGCCGCTACGTCTATGCCATCGGAAACAAGGAGGCCGCCGCGTATCTGGCCGGCGTCGATACCCGCCGCATCACCGTGATCTGCTTCGTCCTCTGCGGCCTTGCGGCCGCGCTCGCCGGCGTCCTGCTCGCCGGCTACTCCACCAAGGCCTATCAGGGCATGGGAGATGCCTATCTGCTGCCGTCGATCGCAGCGGTGGTGATCGGCGGCACCAACATTCTCGGCGGCCGCGGCCGCTATCTCGGCACGCTGATCGGCGTCGTGCTGATCGTGCTGCTCAACAGCGTGCTGTCGATCATGGATATGCCCGAGGCTGGCCGCCAGGTGATCTACGGCCTCGTCATCATCTTCATGTTGCTGGTCTACGGCCGCGGCGAACGCGTCACGAGCTGACGTTAGAGAAACGGCGACGCCAGGGCTGGCGTTTCGACCAGCGCGTGAGCGGCGTATTCGAGCGCGGATCTAATTTGCGCCCGCGTTGAAGGACCGCAGATGCATACTCTGACGGCTTCGGGGGGCGGGTCAGTTACCACAAAGGCGTCGCTTGCGACGACGCCGATGCCGGTCTGCCGCATGTGCTCCACGAAAGCCGAACGTCTCCAAGGTGTGGGCAGCTCGACCCACAGGTTGAAGCTGAGGGGATCGCCGCGATAGGACCCTTTGGGAAGGATTTCGGCGGCGAGCTTTTGCCGTGCCGACGTCTCGGCGCGGATGAACCGCAACATCGTGTCCGCGGTGCCGTCTTCGATCCAGCGCGTCGCGATCGCCACGGTGAGGGGAGATGCCATCACGGTCGCTGACCGCAGCGCCGAGGCGAACGGCCAGGCCGAGCGCGTATCGGGCACGACGACATAGGCGGTGCGCAAGCCTGCTCCGATGCACTTTGCCAGTCCCGCGACGTGCCAGGTCAGATCCGGCGCGATCGCCGCGAAGGGCGCGTGGCCGTGGCCATGTTCGGGAATGAAGCCGTAGGCGTCGTCCTCGATGATCGGCAGCTTGAAGCGTCGCGCGATCGCGACGATCTCGCGCCGTCGCGAATCCGGGATCGTCAGCGTCGTCGGATTCTGCAGCGTCGGATTGAGGTAGATCGCCTTGGGCTTCAGCTTCTTGCAGGCATCGGTCAGCGCCTGCGGCTCGATGCCATCCTGATCCATCGGCAGGCCGACGAGATTGATGCCAAGCTGCGCGGCGATCGACCTGATCCCGGGATAGGTGATGGCCTCGCACAGCACCACGTCGCCAGCTCTCGCAAGGATCGAGAGGATGCCGAGCAGCGCCGGATGGGCCCCCGGCGAGACGAAAATGCGATTCTGTGCCGGCACCAGCGCGCGGCGGCCGAGCCAGCTCGAGGCGGCATCCTTGTCGGCCTGCGTGCCGCCAAAGCCCTGGTAGCGCAGCAGCGATGCGATGTCGCGCAGCACATGTTCGGCGCCGGCCTGCATGCGCTCGATCAATTCAGGGTCGTCGGGCTCGGGCGGCAGGTTCATCGAGAGGTCGATGGGGCGAGGCGGAAAGCTCGTTGCCGAACGCCGCGGCCGCGGCTTGTCGCGCACGAAGGTTCCCTGTCCGACCTTGGATTCAATCAGTCCGCGCTTCTGCGCCTCGACATAGCCGCGCGCGACGGTCGTGAAATCGACGTCGAGGCGCTTGGCCAGCTTCCGCTGTGGCGGCAGGCGGTCGCCGATCACAAGCCGTCCGGCTGCGATGTCGTCGGCAATTGCGTCTGCGATGGCGAGATAACGCGGCTTGTCGCTGCTCGAGAGATCGGGTCCCCAGTCGGCCATAGTTCGGTTCCGGTCAATTACGTCAGTAGAATTGACTGTATATTGTTGCAAGCACAGACGCAATTGTATCGGTGATTTCTGCTGCTTTGGAAGAGGGCTCCGGTTGAGCGCGTTGCACATCGATCAGGCGCGCTGCTTAGTATTTTTCAGGCAATATTTTTCGAGCACGGCGCGAGCACATCCAAATCCAGTCAGGTCTCCATTCAACATTGAATGTATAAATGAATGCAAATTGAATGGTGTGATGATTTGTAGTGCAGAACGCTGCTTGGCACATTGATTGCAAAACCTGATCTCGATCCGGGAGGGCCGGACGTGAACAGGAGGTGTCTATGCCAGCAGTGAACATGCCCGCGCGTCAGAAGGGCGACTTTCTTGTCGACTACGAAGAGAAGGTTTTCGAGGACGTCAAAGCGAAGCCGGGTGAGAAGGCGCTGGTCACCTTCCATACCGTCGCGTTCGAAGGCTCGATCGGCCTCGTCAATATTCTCCAGGCGCTGCGCCTGAAGCGGAAGGGCTTCGAGACCTCGGTTCTGCTTTACGGTCCCGGTGTCACGCTCGGCATTCAGCGCGGCTTTCCAAAGATCGGCGACGAGGCCTTCCCCGGCGCGCAGAACTTCAACAACCAGCTCGCGAAATTCATGGATGAAGGCGGCAAGGTCTATGCCTGCCGGTTCGCGCTGCAGGCGCTTTACGGCCATGGCGAGCCGTCGCTGATTCCGGGCATCCGGCCGATCAATCCGCTCGATGTGCTCGACCTCATCCTGCTTCACCGCAGGGACGACGCGTTCATGATCCACACCTGGACAGTCTGACCTCGGTTGGCTCGCGCGACGGACGAGGGAGAGCACAAGTGACAGCGAAGCGCACGATCAGGGCTGGCGCTGTTCAGATCGCGCCAGATCTGGACACGCCGACCGGAACGGTCGACCGGATCCTGGCGGCCATCACGGAGGCGGCGGGCAAGGGAGTCCAGTTCGCCGTCTTTCCGGAGACGTTCGTTCCCTGGTACCCGTATTTCTCCTTTGTCCGTCCGCCGGCTCTGAGCGGTGCCGAGCACATCCAGCTTTATGACAATGCCGTCGTCGTGCCTGGTCCCGTGACGGACGCGGTCGCGCAAGCGGCCAAGCGCCACGGCATGGTCGTGGTGCTCGGCGTCAACGAGCGCGATCACGGCTCGCTTTACAATACCCAGCTCGTGTTCGATGCTAACGGCGCGCTTCTCCTGAAGCGCCGCAAGATCACGCCGACATTTCACGAGCGCATGATCTGGGGGCAGGGCGATGGCGCCGGCCTGAAGGTGGTCGAGACCGCGGTCGGCCGTGTCGGCGCGCTCGCCTGCTGGGAGCATTACAATCCGCTCGCCCGCTATGCGCTGATGGCCCAGCACGAAGAAATTCACGCGGCCCAGTTTCCGGGATCGCTGGTCGGACAGGTGTTCGCCGACCAGATCGAGGTGACGATCCGGCATCACGCGCTTGAAAGCGGATGCTTCGTCGTCAACGCCACCGGCTGGCTGACCGAGGAGCAGATCGCGAAAATCTCGCCGGAGGAAGGCCTGCGCAAAGGTTTGCGCGGCGGCTGCATGACCGCGATCGTCTCTCCCGAAGGCAATCATCTGGCGCCACCGCTGACCAGCGGTGAGGGCATCCTTGTTGCCGATCTCGATCTCGCTTTGATCACCAAGCGCAAGCGGATGATGGACTCGGTCGGCCACTACGCCCGGCCGGAGTTGCTGTCGCTCGTGCTGAACGACCAACCGGCGCGTCCGATGCACGGCTTTCACCCAAACCGCCTCACGCCCATGTCGAAAGACCAATCAGATGAGAGTGCAGATGTCGCAACCCCAGGCGATGCCGACCGAGCAGCTGATCAACGAGTTGCAGTCCTTCGGGGTTCGGCTCGCTGATCCCAAGACCGGGGGCACGAGCCGCCGCGGCGGCGCCGGGCCGTCGGATCACACGCCGTTCACGATCGATGGCGCCACCGTGATGATCCCGGTGCACAACGCGCCGGCCTTCGAGAGCCCCTATCTCGTCGAGCGCCCTGACGAGGCCGGACGCAGCCGCATCTCGCGCGACGGCGTGGTGCTGGCCGACGTCTCGTTTCCGTTGCGACCCAAGTTCTACGACCGCACCACCGCGGACGGCATTCCCTATTGGAAGATCGCGACCCTGCACGGGCGCGACGTTCTCGCCACCACGGTGCTGCAGACCTGCATCCGCTATCAGAGCCGCACCAAAACCTGCCAGTTCTGCGCCATCGGCCAGTCGCTCGCGGCGGGTCGCACGGTCGAGCGCAAGACGCCGGCACAGCTTGCCGAAGTCGCCAAGGTCGCCGTCGAGCTCGACGGTGTCAGGCATATGGTGATGACGACTGGCACGCCGCACACGTCGGACCGCGGCGCCGGCATCCTTGCGGAGAGCGCGCAGGCCATCAAAGCCACCGTCGATCTGCCGATCCAGGCGCAATGCGAACCGCCTGATGATTTTGCCTGGTTTCAGCGCATGAAAAGCTCAGGCGTCGACGCGCTCGGGATGCATCTGGAGGTGATCGGGCCAGCCGTGCGGCAAAGGATCATGCCCGGCAAGGCGCAGGTCCAGGTCGAGCAATACATGGACGCGTTTGCCGCGGCCGTGCCGGTCTTCGGCCGGGGTCAGGTCTCGACTTATATCCTGGCTGGCCTCGGTGACGAGCCGTCCGAAATCCTCGCGCTGTCGCGCCGGCTGATCGATCTCGGCGTCTATCCCTTCGTCGTGCCGTTCGTGCCGATCGCCGGCACGCCGCTGGAGAGCCATGCGACGCCGTCTGCGGCGTTCATGCATGAGATTCTGCGCCCGCTCGCCGAGATGCTGCGCGCCGGCGGCTTGCGCGCCACCGATATCAAGGCAGGTTGCGGCAAATGCGGCGCCTGCTCGGCCCTGTCCACCTACGAGCGCGGAGCAAGTGCATGATGTTCGAGCCGTTCAAGCCGTTCGTCGCGCCAGAATTCCAGGTGAAGTTTGCAACCGAAGCCTGGGAGCGCGCTGCCGCTGCAGCCTTGCGCCGCAAGGTCTTCTGCGAGGAGCAGGGCGTGTTTTCAGGCGATGATCGCGACGCGGTCGACGTTTCAGCCATCCCGCTCGTGGCCGTGTCGCTGCTCGGCGTCGCCGAGGACGAGGTCGTCGGTACCGTGCGCATTCATGCCGACGATCACGAGGCGGATGTGTGGTGGGGCTCCCGCCTTGCCGTCGAGAAGAGCTATCGGCGTCTCAGCGCGGTCGGCGCCGGCTTGATCCGGCTTGCCGTGTCCTCCGCGCATGCGCGCGGCTGCCGGCGGTTCCTTGCCAATGTGCAAAGTCAGAACGCGCTGCTGTTCCAGCACATGCATTGGCGCTCGCTCGGCGAATTCGAGCTCCATGGCCGGCCGCATCATCGCATGGAGGCCGATCTCGACCATTACCCGCCGTTCCGCACGCCCGAAACCGGCTTCCTCTCGCTCGCAAAGCTGGCAGCCTGATGATGCTGACCGACGCCGTACTCACAAGCCTCGCCGAAACGCTCCGCAAAAGCCGCGGCATCGCCGCCAAGGCCGATATCGCGGCTGTTGCGGCCGCGCTCGACCTGTCGGGCAGCGACGCCATCGCGGTGGGGGACGATTGCGCAGCGATCCCCGAGGGCGACGGCTACACCCTGTTCGCCATCGAAGGCTTCATGAACGAATTCGTTGCGGCCGATCCCTGGTTCGCGGGGTGGTGCGGCGCCATGGTCAACATCTCGGACGTCGCTGCGATGGGCGGACGACCGACGGCCATCGTCAATGCGATCTGGTCCAACGGCGCTGATGAGGCCGCGCCCATTCTCGAAGGATTGAAAGCCGCCGCGAAGACATTCGGTGTGCCTGTCATCGGCGGCCACACCAATGTGCGCAGCAGCCAGAGCCAGTTTGCCGTCGCGATCCTCGGTCGGGCCAAGCGGCTTCTCACGAGCTTCGACGCCAGGCCCGGCGACAAGCTCATCGCGGCGATCGACCTTCGTGGCCGCTACCGCGATCCATTTGCGAATTGGGAGGCAGCGACCGACGCGCCCGCGGAGCGGTTGCGCGGCGATCTGGAGATCCTGCCGTCGATTGCTGAGGCAGGGCTCGCACTGGCAGCCAAGGACATCAGTCAGGGCGGCATTGTCGGGACCGCGGCAATGTTGGCGGAGTGCTCGCAGGTTGCCATCACACTGGACGTCGAGGCGGTTCCGATTCCCGCCGGAGCGCCGCTCGAGCGCTGGCTGCTGACGTTCCCGAGCTTCGGCTATCTGCTGTCGGTCAAGCCCGGCGACGTCGACGCGATCCTGTCGCGTTTCCAGCGACGCGACATCGCGGCCGCCGCGATCGGAGACGTCAGTGCGGGAACACGCGTCGATATCAGCGCTGCTTCTGCCCGTGCAACTGTCTGGGACTTCGCGGCGCAACCCCTGATTGGCTGTGCGCCGGATCAGAACCATCAGCGGCGGAGCGTGGCATGAGCGGCAGTTCGTCCCGGCTTCGCATTGCGATCCTCACGCACTCCACCAATCCACGGGGCGGCGTGGTGCATGCGCTCGCGCTTGCCGATGCGCTCGCGGACCTCGGACATATGCCGGTCGTGCATGCGCCTGACCCCGCTGGCAAGGGCTTCTTCCGCCGCAGCATCGCCGCGACGCGTTCCGTGCCTGCATCGCCCGCCTCGGGCGACGTCGTCGCGACGGTCGAAACGCGCATCAAGGACTATGTCAGGTATTTTGAGGATTCTGCGCGTCGCCAGTTCGACATCTTCCACGCCCAGGACGGCATTTCCGGCAATGCGCTCGCGACGCTGAAACAGCGTGGCCTGATCCAGCGCTATGTCCGCACCGTTCATCACATCGATGCATTCACCGACGAGCGGCTCAGCGAGCTGGATCGTCGCTCGATCATCCACGCCGACGGCTTATTCGTCGTAAGCCGGTTCTGGCAGGAGCGGTTGAAGGCAGAGATGTCCCGCTCGGCGGGGCTGGTCGGCAATGGCGTCGACACGGTACGCTATTCGCCCGCAGCGACTCCTGGCGATCAGGTATTGCGCGCCCGGCTCGGCCTTCGCGCTGGCCCGATCCTGCTCTCCATCGGCGGGGTCGAGCAGCGCAAGAATACGCTCGGCATTATCGAGGCCTTCCGGCAGGTGCATGCCGTGCATCGGTCCGCGCAGCTCGTCATCGCCGGGGGTGCATCTCTGCTGGACCATGGCCTCTATCGGCAACAGTTCAATTCGCGGCTGCGCGACGCCGGGCTGCCTGCGGATGCCGTCATCGAGACCGGTCCGCTGCCGGATGCCGAGATGCCATCGCTGTTTCGTCTGGCCGATGTGCTGATGTTCCCGTCCTTGCGCGAAGGCTTTGGCCTTGCTGTGCTGGAGGCGATGGCCAGCGGCTTGCCGGCGGTGGTCTCGCATCTCGCGCCATTCACCGAATATCTCGGCGCCGATGACGTTGGCTGGTGCGATCCGCATCACGCAGGCTCGATCGCGGATGCCACCCTCAGTGCACTCGCCCAGCCCCTGCGCTCGCGCCTGATTGCGAATGGCGCGAAGGTCGCCCGATTTCACGACTGGGGCCGCACCGCCAAGGCTCACATGGCGACCTATCAGGAGATGCGCGAGGTGCATTATGCCTGAGATGCACTTCCATGTGCGCTGGCCCGATGAGCGGATCGAGGCCTGCTATTCGCCCTCGCTCGTCATCAAGGACCACTTCGTCGCCGGCACGACCTATGCGCTCGACGATTTTCGCGAACGTAGCCGCATTGCGCTGACGATCGCGGCTGAGCGTGTCCGCGAGAAGTACGGCTTTCTCTGCTCGCGTGCGCTCGGGCAACTCGCCCGGATCGAGGCGACGGCGGCACAGTTCGAGGCCACGCCCGGTGCTTCCGTCACCATCGTCTCGTTTGAAGACTAGCAGGAGCTGATCATGCCCGACCTTCACTCTCACTATCGGGTCGTCGTGATCGGCGGCGGCCAGGCTGGCCTTGCGATGAGCGCACAACTCAAGGCGCGCGGCATCGAGCATGTCGTGCTCGAGAAAAACACCGTCGCACATTCCTGGAAGACCCAGCGGTGGGACGCGTTCTGCCTGGTGACGCCGAACTGGCAATGCAAGCTCCCGGGATTTCCTTATGCCGGTAGTGATCCGCATGGCTTCATGCTGCGCGACGAGATCGTCACTTACATCGAGGATTTCGCCAGGCACATCGGTGCGCCGGTTCGCGAGGGCGTCGCTGTCACACGCCTCAGGCAATCCGGTCGCGGCTTCATGCTCGAGACCGACGCAGGCGAGATCGCTGCTGACAGCGTCGTGCTGGCCGTCAGCGGATACCACGTTCCCAAGGTGCTGCCGTTTGCCGACCGGCTTGATCCGTCGATCATGCAGATCCACTCGTCCGCCTACCGCAATCCGGATCAGCTGCCGCCGGGCGAGATCCTGGTGGTGGGAAGCGGGCAATCGGGCTGCCAGATCGCGGAGGATCTGCACCTGGCTGGCCGCAAGGTACATCTCGCCGTCGGCAGCGCGCCACGTTGCCCGCGCTTCTATCGCGGCCGCGACGCCGTCGACTGGCTCGACGATCTCGGCCAGTATGACCTGCCCGTGGACAAGCATTCTCTGAAAGAGGGGGTCCGCAAGAACGCCAACCACTACCTGACCGGACGGGACGGCGGCCGCGACATCGACCTGCGCAAGTTCGCACTCGAGGGCATGAAGCTCTACGGTCGCCTCAAGGACGGTCGTGGGACGCGCCTGCAGCTTGGCGATGATCTCCAGGTCAATCTCGACAATGCCGACCGGGTCTACAACGGCATCTGCCGAATGATCGACGAGCACATTGCAAGAAATAGAATTGCGGCGCCCGTGACGCCCCACTACGAGCCCGTGTGGTCCCCCGATGCGGTGCCCACAGAGCTCGATCTCGCGGCAAGCGGCGTCACTGGCATCATCTGGACGACCGGCTTTCGGTCCGACTGGTCCTGGATCGACCTGCCGATGTTCGATGGCACCGGCTACCCAACCCACAAGCGGGGCGTGACCTCGGTCGACGGCGCCTATGTGGTCGGCCTGCCGTGGCTCTACACCTGGGGCTCGGGCCGGTTCGTCGGCATCGGGCGTGACGCGGAGTTTGTTGCGAACCACATCGACGAGCGATCGAGCGCATCGCATTCCGGCACGTATCAGGCAGGCCCACGCGAGCAATATGCAGCGAGAGCAGCCGTGTAGCTTCCTCTCCCTACACAGCCGCCCGCGTGTTGAGATAGATCGAATACAGCGAGGTCTGTCCGCAGATATAGAGCCGGTTGCGGCGCGGGCCGCCGAAGCAGACATTGGCGACGATCTCGCCGATCGGGACCGTGCCGATATGAGCCCCGTCAGGTGCGTAGCAGAACACGCTGCGGCCCGCCGAGGTCCAGATGTTGCCATGGATGTCGACGCGGAAACCGTCATAGAGCCCGTCTGGACATGTCGCGAACAGTGAGGCGTCGCCGACAGTCTGTCCTTTGACCTCATAGGACCAGATCGTCGGCGGCAGTCCGCGCACATGCGTCGCGCCGGTGTCGGCGACGTACAGCCGCGTCTCGTCCGGCGAGAAGGCCAGCCCGTTCGGCTGCACCCGGTCGGATACGACGCGCGTGATGGCACCGGAGCTGCCGTCGATCCGGTAGACGTTGGAGGCGCCGATCTCGGACGGGCTCTGCTGTCCCTCATAGTCGCTGTCAATGCCGTAGGTCGGGTCGGAGAACCAGATCGAATGGTCTGACTTGACCACGACGTCATTGGGCGAATTCAGCCGGCGGCCCTCGAACTTGTCAGCGAGCACGGTGATCGAGCCGTCATGCTCGGTCCGGGTGACGCGCCGCATGAAATGCTCGCAACTGACCAGCCGCCCCTGGCGATCGGTGGTGTTGCCGTTGGAATTGAAGCTCGGCGAACGGAATACCGACACCGATCCGTCGGTCTCGTCGAAGCGCATCATCCGGTTATTCGGGATGTCGGACCAGATGAGGTAGCGCCCGGCGGGAAAATAGGCGGGACCTTCGGCCCAGCGGCAACCGCTGGTGAGCTTTTCGAGATTGACATGGCCGATGACCAGCCGATCGAAGCGAGGATCGTGGGTGACATAGGGGAGCATGCGTCCTCCTTGATGAGCCGCAGATTCTTGAGGGGGCCTGCGTGCGGTCGTTACTTTGATCGACCTTGCCGAATTTGCAAGATGGTTCGCTGCAAGGAGCAAAAACGAAATGCCCGGGAAGGCCCGGGCATCGCGCATGTGATCTGGCGTTGGGCCTGTTACTGCGACAGCTTCACGAAGTTCGGAAACTTCAGCTTGCCTTCCGCGATCTTCTCCGGCCAGACCACGACCTGCTTCTCATCCTGCCACTGGAAGACCAGGCCGGTCACGAAGCCGGCGCCCGACTTGATGCCGTGGGTGAACTCGTCATCCTTGCCGTAGAACTGAATCTTGCCGATCGTGCCTTCGTAGTCGGTCTTCTCCAGTTCAGTAACCATCTTGTCCGGGTCGGTCGATCCCGCGCGCTTGATCGCATCGGTGATCATATAGACCTCGTCATAGGCGGTGTAGCCGGTATAGGCCGGCGGCGCGCCGAACTTGGCCTTGAACGCGGCCGCGAACGGCTTTGTCTTCGAGGTCACGGCGACATCGGGCGTCGCGACAGCGAGCGATGGCACGCCGTCGGCGGCGCCGTTGGTGTCCTTCCAGAAGGTCGGACTCAGCGCCTGCGCACTGATGCCGAACATCGGCACCGGCACCTGCTGGTTCTTCCACTGCACCGTCGGCTGCACGCCGACATGGGAGATGCCGGTGACGATGACATCAGGCTTCTTGGCCTCGATGTTGTTGAAGATCGGCGTGAAGTCGGTGGTATCAGGCGAGAAGCGCACATGCTCGACGACCTTGAGGCCTGCCTTGGGCAGGCAGGCTTCGTAGCCGACGTCGAGTGGCTTGGTCCAGGCGGCGTCCTCGCTCATGATCGCGACGGTCTTCATGTGCATCTTGTCGACCAGCAGGTCCTTGGCGGCGTCGCAGACGAGTTGGGCCTGGGCGGCCGAGGTCAGATAGCCGTGGAAGGTGTACTTGTTCTTCTCGTAGTCGTTGTGGATCGCCTTGGTGATCTCGTTCGAGGCGGCGCCGGGCGTGATCAGCGGCATCTTCAGCCGCGCGGCCCAGGGCTCCAGCGCCAGCACGACCTCGGAGATGTAGCTCGCGATCACGGCCGAGACCTTGTCCTCGCTCACCGCGCGCTGGAATGCGCGCACGGAATCGGCCGAGGAGCTCTTGTTGTCATAGGTGACGATCTCGATCTTGCGGCCGAGAATGCCGCCCTTGGCATTGATCTCGTCGGCGGCGATCTGCGCGCCGCCGGGCGTTGCCGCGCCTGCGATCGACTGCACCTCGGCGATGACGCCGATCTTGATCGGGTCGTTCGACTGCGCGTAGGCGGGAGCTGCGAGGCAGAGCGCCAACGCGGAGCTGACGAGGGCGGAAGCCAAAACCGTCGATGATCGCATGGTCGTTTCCCTTTCGTTTTTTGTTGGTACGCGAACTCAAAGAAAATCGGCGCCGGCCTCAGCGGCGAAGCGGCCGGGATCGCCCTCCCAGACGATTCTGGCGTGCTCCAGCACATAGACGCGGTCGGCATGGGGCAGAGCGAAGGTCACGTTCTGCTCGCCGAGCAGCACGGTGATCGAGGTGGTCTGCCGCAGCTTCTCCAGTGCCTTGGACAGCAGCTCGAGGATGACGGGCGCCAAGCCCAGCGTCGGTTCGTCCAGAATCAGGATTTGCGGCTGCATCATCAGCGCGCGACCGATCGCCAGCATCTGCTGCTCGCCGCCCGAGAGCGTCTGTGCCATCTGGCCCTGGCGCTCCTTCAGGATCGGGAATAGCTCGAACAGCCACGCAAGCTGCGCGGCGCGCTTATCGTCGGTCAGATGCTGGCCGCCGAGATCGAGGTTTTCTCGCACGGTCATCTCGCCGAACAGCTCGCGCGACTCCGGGCACTGGACGAGGCCGCTGCGGGCGATCTTCGCCGGGCTCGTGCCGCGCAGCTTCTCGCCGTTGCGAATGATCTCGCCGGTGTAGGGCAGGAAGCCGGAGAT
This sequence comes from Bradyrhizobium zhengyangense, assembly GCF_022012435.1. Classification (GTDB taxonomy): domain Bacteria; phylum Pseudomonadota; class Alphaproteobacteria; order Rhizobiales; family Xanthobacteraceae; genus Bradyrhizobium; species Bradyrhizobium zhengyangense. The sequence continues at coordinate 241,780 of NZ_JAKLUA010000004.1, read as the reverse complement.
GGTGTTGAACAGCGTGGTCTTGCCGGCGCCGTTGAGGCCGACGATGGAGACGAATTCGCCTTCGTGGATGTGGATCGAGACGTTCTCCAGTGCCTGCGCCTTGCCGTAATGCACGCTGACATTCTCGACCTGGAGCAGCGGCACCTTGTCCTTGAAGCTGGTTTCAGGTCGCGCATGGGTCTCGATGGCGCCGCCGAGATAGACCCGCCGCACGGTCTCGTTCTTCATGACGTCGTCGGCGTTGCCGGTGACGATCTCCTCGCCGAGATACATCGCCAGCACTCGGTCGACCAGCGCCGCGACGCTCTTGACGTTGTGATCGACCAGCATCACCGCGCGACCCTCGTCGCGGAAGCTGCGGATCAGGTCGGAGAACACGTCGACCTCGGCGCGGGTCAGGCCCGCGAAAGGTTCGTCGACCAGCACGACCTTGGGATCACGCGCGATCGCCTTGGCGAGCTCGAGCCGACGCAAATCGGCAAAGGGCAGCGTCGGCGGGCGGCGGTTCATCACGGAGCCCAGGCCGACGCGGTCGGCGATCCATTTGGCGCGCTCGACCAGCGCCTTGTCCGGAAACAGCATGAACAGGCTGTCCGGCAGCAGCGCCACCATGATGTTCTCCAGCACCGTCTGCCGGTTCAGCGGCCGCGAGTGCTGGAACACCATGCCGAAGCCTTTGCGCGCGATCTTGTGCGCAGGCAGGCCCGCGACATTCTCGCCTTCGAACACGACGTCGCCCGCGGTCGGGCGCTCGATGCCCATCACGCTCTTCATCGCGGTGGATTTGCCCGAGCCGTTTGGCCCGATCAGGCCAAAGATCTCGCCGCTGTTGACCTCGAAGCCGAGGTTCTTCACCGCGGTCAACCCGCCAAAGCGTTTGGTGAGGCCGCGGACTTCGAGCACGGGCCGGTTGGAAAGCCTCTGATCCATTACGAGCGAGCCTCGCGCGAGAGGGCCGCCCCTAAGAAGCCGCCGGGGAAGAACAGGACGACGAGCAGGGCGACCGCCGAGACGATGAAGGTCGCGAGCTCGCCGGTCGGACGCAGGAATTCGCCGGCGACGATCAGGAAGATTGCGCCCAGCGCTGCGCCCAGCACGGTGCGGCGGCCGCCGAGCACGGCTGAGACGATCACGTTGACGCCGACCGCGACATCGACGACGGTGCCGACCGAGGCGGTGCCGAAATAGAACACCAGCAGCGCGCCTGACAGCCCCGAGAAGAACGCGCTGACGATGAAGGCGGCAAGCTTGTGCTTGACGATGTTGAAGCCGAGCGCGCCTGCTTGCACCGGATCCTGGCCGCTGGCCTGCAACACGAGGCCCACGGGCGATTGCGACAGGCCGTAGAGGATCGCCGCCGAGATCGTCATGAAGCCGAGCGCGATCCAGTAATTGGCGCCGGCATCGATTGTGATGACGTCGGGGATGGTGAGGCCGATCTCGCCGCCGGTGAGGTCCGCGAACACCACGATGAAGTTTTGCAGCATCAACACCGCGACCAGCGTGGTCAGGCCGAAATACGGCCCGCGCACGCGCAGCGCGGGCAGCGCCAGCACGAGCCCTGCGACGACGGAAGCGAGCGCGCCCAGCACGATGCAGAGGTAGACCGACCAGCCGAATTGCGCATTCAAAATTCCGGCGGTGTAGGCGCCGACGCCGATCAGGAAGGTCGGGCCGAAATTGACCTCGCCGGCGAAGCCGAACAGCAGATCCCAGGCCATCGCGAACACACCGAAATAGAAAGCGACGGTAAGCAGCCCGAGCACATAGCCGGAGACATAAAGCGGCAGCGTCGCCGCGATGATCACGAGCGCCAGCGAGACGAAGAACAGGCGCGAGGTAAAGAAACCGGCCATCTCAGCGCCTCCCCAGAAGGCCCTGGGGCCGGATGTACATCACGAAGACGAGCAGCAAGAGCGCTGGAATGGTGCGATAGGCCGGCGAGACCAGATAGGCCGTGAGCGTTTCGAGATAACCGACAACGAAGGCCGCGATCAGCGAGCCGGAGACGCTGCCGAGGCCGCCGAGCACCACGATCGAGAACGCGCTCGCGGTCAGCGGCCCCACGCTGTAGGAGCTGACGCCGAGGAACATGCCGAGCAGCACGCCGGCGATGCCGGCCAGGATGCCGTAGATCGCCCAGACCACGATGTAGATGTTGGTGAGCTCGAGCCCGAGCAGCGTCACGCCGCGCGGGTTCATCGAGGCCGCCAGCACCGCCTTGCCGGTGCGGGTGCGATTCACCAAGAGCCACAGCAGTCCGATGACGAGGCAGCACACGATCGCCGTGAAGATCTCGTTCTTGGGCGTGCGGACGCCCAGGATCTCGACCACGCCTTCGACGATCGGCAGCACGGTCTTGGCGTTATTGGTGAAGAAATAGGCGATCAGCTCCTGGATCATGATGCCCCAGAGCAGCGTTCCCGTGAGGACGAAGATCTCCTTCTCCTCATTCGGGATGCGCCGGGAATCCTGGATCGGCTTCACGACGGCGAAGTAAGTGAGGAAGGCGGTGAGGAGGGCGACGCCGACGCCGATCAGCGCGCCGGCATAAGTGCCGACACCCAGAATGCTCGCGGCGGCCCAGGCCGCCACGGCGGCGGCCACCATGATGGCGCCGTGGGAGAGGTTGAGCACGCCGGAGACGCCGAAGATCAGTGTGAAGCCGGTGGCGCCGAGAGCGTAGAGAGCGCTGATGGCAAAGCCATCGATCAGAATCTGGAAAGCTCGCATTGATGATTGGCAATCCGCTCTATGAGCTGGCAGTCAGGCTGCCGCTTTGAGGAAAGGTGCAGCGCCGCAAGTGGAAGCTCCCGGGAGATGGTCCCGGGAGCAATTCCGATCAGTTGCTGAGCTTGATGAAGCTCGGGAACTTGATGTCGATCTTGGCGACTTCCTTGGGCCAGACCGCGCTCTGCTTGCCGTCCTGCCATTGCAACATCAGCCCGGTGATCAGGCCCTTGCCGTACTTGATCGAGTGCGTGAACGGATCGTCCTTGCCGTAGAACTGGACTCGGCCGATCGTGCCTTCCCAGTCGGTCTTCTCCAGCGCATCGACCAGCTTGTCGGCGTCGGTCGAGCCGGCGCGCTTCACGGCGTCGGCGATGTAGTAGACCTCGTCATAGGCGGTGTAGCCGGCATAGGACGGGTAGTTGCCGAACTTCTTCCTGAAGTTTTCCGCGAACGGCACCGACTTCGGCGTCACCGCGACGCCGGGCCCGGAGACGCCCTGATAGAGCACGCCTTCGGCGGCCTGGTTGGTGTCCTTGCCGAAGGTCTCGTTGGTGGCCTGCGATGAGATGCCGAACATCGGGATCGGCACCTGCTGGTTCTTCCACTGCACCGTCGGCTGCACGCCGACATGGGAGATGCCGGTGATGATCACGTCGGGCTTGGCGCCCTCGATCTTGTTGAAGATCGGGGTGAAGTCGGTGGTGTCAGGCGAGAAGCGGATATGGTCGAGCACCTTCAGCCCGATCTTGGGCAGGCATTCCTCGTAGCCGACATCGAGCGGCTTGGTCCAGGCGGCATCCTCGCTCATGATGACCGCGGTCTTCATGTGCATCTTGTCGACGAGCAGGTCCTTGGCGCCGTCGCAGACCGAGAGTGCCAATGCCGCGGAGGTCAAATAGCCGTGGAAAGTGTACTTGTTCTTCTCGTAATCGGCGTGGACGCTTTTGCTGATCTCATTGGAGGCAGCTCCCGGCGTCACGAACGGCGTCTTCAGCCGCGACGCCCAGGGCTCGAGCGCCAGCACCACTTCGCTGATGTAGCTGGCGATGACGATATTGACCTTGTCCTCGTTCACCGCGCGCTGGAAGGCACGCACTGAGTCTGCCGAGGAGGAGTGATTGTCGTAGCCGATGATTTCGATCTTGCGGCCGTCGACGCCGCCGGCGGCGTTGATCTCGTCGGCGGCGAGCTGCGCCGCCTGCGGGATCGAAGCGCCGGCAATCGCCTGCGCTTCCGCGATGACGCCGATCTTGATCGGATCGGCTGCAAAGGCCGCACCTGAGGCTGCTAACACCACGCCCGCCGCGGCCGCACCAAACGCACTTCGCAATGCACCAGAGAGTGCTTTATTCATTTTGTTCTCTCCCTTGAACCAAGCTTCTTTGAGCTATTGGGCCCGGACTATAACGGCGAGAGAATCCTCGGCAAGTGAAACTGTATTCAGGAGTGTACGATGGGGACTAAAGTCTAGCTGCGTAAATATCGGGCAGGACGGAGCGTTATTCCGCACGCAGGCATGCAGATTTCGCCGACGGGCATGCGCCTGTATCGCGGCGCGCAAGCGTGTCAGCGCAATCGCCGCCGCGGCAGATCGAGCGGCTAGAGGCGGGCCGGATCGAATGGCGCGAGGTCGACGTTGCGCGTTGCGCCTTCGACGATCAACTCCGCCAGCGCTTCGCCGGTCGCTGGGGCGTTGAGAATACCCCAGACACTATGTCCTGTCGCAACATAGAGCCGTTCATCCTGCGGTACGCGGCCAATCAGCGGCAAGCCGTCCTCCGTCACCGGACGATAACACGCCTGTTTCGCGATGATCTTCTCCGGTCGGAACAGCGGCGATAGTCGGCCCGATATTTCTTCCACCCATTTCATGCTGTTGGGCTCCGGCCTCACGTCGATCGGGTCAGTGGGAAAGGCTCCTGTGTCGGGGCAAGCGGTCACATAGGTGCTGCCATCCGGTCGAGGGAACACCTCGACAGAGGTGGTTTCGCCGTAGATCTTCGTCTCGAGAAACAAGGCGTCTGCCGACACATGCGTGCCCGTGTCGTACACGATGCTCGGGCTGCGTTGAGCATAGAGAGCAGGCAAGCTCATCCAGTTCGCGGCGAGCAGCGACCATGGTCCCATCGCGATCACGACGGCATCCGCCTCGATAATGCTATCGTCAACCTCGACGCCCTTCGCGCGCGCCCCATCCCCATCGCGCACGATGCCCGTGAAGCGGGTGCGGCGAAGCTCGGCACCTTGCACGATCGCCGCGTTCATCATCGCCGACGTGAACTTTTGCGGATGAACGATCGCGGTCGTCTCGGTCGTCCCGATGCGTTGCGCGATGACGACGCCATCGCTCAGCCAATCGAGTGCGGACGGCGTATTTCGGCGCGGATCGTTGTCGTCGGCAACAAAGCCGCTGTAGGCCGTCATCGGGCGATGGCCCCAATCGCCGGCAATCTCCTCAGGCAACTGCGCGTGAAGTGCAAAGCTGCGTCGCGCCAGCGCGTCGAGCGGCGTGCCTGCGCACCAGTCGCGCGCCAGAAAGCCACCGGCCTTTCCCGATGCGGCGGCCGCCACCTCGGTCCGTTCGACGACGATGACATCGACGCCATGGCGGCTCAGGAAGTAAGCAGTACAGGCCCCGATCACGCCGCCGCCGCAGATCACAACGCGCATGGCTTGTTCCCTGATCCGCGCCTACGTTTGCGAAGACAACCTAGCTCGAATACCCGCGTTCCAGCGCGTGACGCTGCTGATAGCGGTCCAGCGCCAGATGGACGAGGCGTGTCAGCAGCTCGCCATACGGCACGCCCGAGGCCTCCATCATTTTCGGATACATGCTGATCGAGGTGAAGCCGGGCAGGGTGTTGATCTCGTTGAAGCAGAATTCGCCGGTTTGCCGGTCGAGGAAGAAATCGACGCGCGCGAGGTCGCTGCATTCGAGCGCCGCGAACACCTGCACCGCCAGCGCACGCACGCGCGCCATCTGGGCTGCATCGAGCCTCGCCGGAAGATCGAGGCGTGCGCCGTCAGGATCGAGATATTTGGCTTCGTAGGAATAGAACTCGTGCTGGGCGTTGGGATTGAGCTCGCTGGCAACGCTTGCAAACGGCGTCTCGCCCTCGAGCACGGCGACCTCGATCTCGCGGGCGTCGATGCCCTGTTCGACCAGCACCTTGAGATCGTAGCGAAATGCGTCATCGAGCGCGGGCCCGAGCGCATCGGCAGTCTTGACCTTGTGGATGCCGACGCTGGAGCCCATGTTGCACGGCTTGACGAACACCGGGAGCGTCAGGCCCTGGATCGCCCTGGCGAGAGACGCAGCGCGATCGGCGACGAAAGCCTTGCGAGTGAGCACGCGATAGGGCGCGACCGGCACGCCGGCGAATTGCGCCAGCCGCTTGGCGACATCCTTGTCCATGCTGACGGCGGAGGCGAGAACGCCCGATCCGACATAGGCAATATCGGCCAGCTCCAGCAGGCCCTGCACGGTGCCGTCCTCGCACAGCGGGCCGTGCATGACCGGAAACACGACGTCGATCTCGATCGGGCCGCCTGTGCCCTCGACAACAGGCATGAGAACGCCGCGTCCGTCAGTGCCTCTGGCGAGCCGCATCTCGGGCGCATCGGACAGGATCGGCAGCGAGGCCTGCGCCGGGTCGATCGCCGAAAGATCGTTCCATTGCCACCGGCCGGTCTTGTCGATGGAAACAGGGATCACCTCGAAGCGCGCATGGTCGAGATGCCGGAGCACGGAGGCGGCCGATTTCAGCGAGACCTCGTGTTCACCGGACCTGCCGCCATAGAGAACAACGACGCGAATTTTGTCTGTCATGGCTCAATTATCACGCGCTTTGCCCGGAAGTCACAATAATTCGGCGCGGTATGGAGCAGGCTCGCGGCCAGGAACAGGCGCTTGCGCGGGCTTCTAGCACGCGGATGCGGCCGGCCCCGCTTGCGGGTACGGCGATCAGACCGTCATGCCGCCATTGCGACCGAGGAATCCGCGGTGCAAGCGCGGCGTGCTCCGCCGCGCAGGCGACAATGCGCGCTCTCCTCGTCGCAATCCGGCGGTCGGCGGCACCTGCGTCGTGTTTCAAAATGTTTCACGTGGGCGTCACAACCCCTCGATACGTTCATCGAGGCAATTTGGAGCCACGGGCGGGCTTCTTCTCATTTTCGTAAACCGGACTCGGCGCGGGGCAACTCAACGCTGCCTTCTGCGGTGAGCCCTCTTTTGTCCAAAGCAACTCTCGGGAGTGACGATGACGATGACGAGGCGAGGTGAGGGGAAGTTGAGGGCCATCTGCGGCAAGCTGCGCGCGACGGCCTTTCTTGTGCTTGCAGCCTGCTTTGCGATCTGTTCGATTGTTAGCGCGCGCGCCGACAATGATGACCGCGACAGGGGAGGCGAGAGCCGGGCTTACGCCATCGGGCTCTGGGGCGATTTGCCGTATTCCGACCTCCAGGCGCAGGTCGGCGTGCCGAACCTGATCGCCGACATGAACGCGCAGAGGCTGGCTTTCACGGTCCATGACGGCGACTTGAAGGCTGGCAACGGGACGCCTGGATCGGTGACGCCGACCACATGCAGCGATGCGCTGTACCAACAGGCGCTCGGCTATTTCAACGCGCTGAATTCAGCCGCGATGTTCACGACCGGCGACAACGACTGGACCGACTGCGATCGCGCATCGAATGGGTCGTTCTCCTCGCGCGAAAGGCTCGACTACGAGCGGAAGATCTTCTTCAGCACCGATCTCTCACTTGGCCAGCGGCCCATCAAGCAACAGGTCCAGCACGACAAGCTGTGCCTCGACCACAACAACCAGTTGACCGGTTGCGTCGAAAACCGTCGCTGGATCATGAAGGGTGTGGTTTACGCGACGCTCAACATTCAGGGGTCGTGCAACAACCGTTGCGATACGCTACCCGACGACGCCGAATGGGCCGCGCGCAACAACGCCAACATTTTCTGGATGCAGCAGACATTCGATGTTGCGAGAACATACCGTGCCGCGGCTGTCATGTTCATCTCGCAGGCCGATCCGGGTTGGGACCAGTCGGACGGAACCCGCGCTCCGTTGCGTGACCCGAAGACGCTCGCGGAAACCGATGCCAATCCCGACGGTTTCCAGGCCTTTCTCGTCGCGCTGCGCGATGAAGTTGTCGCCTTCGGCAGGCCCGTCGCTTACGTTCATGGCGACTCCCACTATTTCCGGGTCGATCGGCCATTTCTCGATGCCAAGGGGCGACGGCTCGAAAACTTCGTCCGCGTTGAGACGTTCGGTGACAATCAGGCGAACGGTAACAACGACGTGCACTGGCTGAAGGTATTCGTGGACGACCGCAGCCGCGAAGTGTTCGCATTCCAACCGCAGATCGTGCCGGCCAATCGGACCGCCGTGCCCGCGCCTCCGAAGCGTGGCGACGATTGACAAGCGGTGCCGAGCCTTGCTGCTCGGCGAAAGAAACAGGCGGTGTAGGCGCTGATCGCGCCACCGCCAGAGATGGTATGCCGTCGCGAGACTCGGCTCGTGGCTAGCGATCGCCTTTGCCTTTGCTTGTGGGCAATGGACAGTTGCTGCAGCACTGGTCGTCACACATCCGGCAGATCGTAAAGCGATCCATCTCGGATGTGTCCTGCCTCGCCAGCAAGTCATGTATCAGCGTTCCCAGGCGTTTGGTTTCAGCCGGCGACAGCACGTCCAAAAGCGATGCAACGGCTGAAATCCGTGACGCCAACAGCTCCTTCCTGCTTGCAGCGCCCTTCGTCGTCAAATGCAGGGCGACTTCGCGACCGTCCTTGCCCGGCCGGCGTTCGACAAGCCCATCGGTGACCAGCCGGTCGACGAGCCGGACCGTACCGGAATGTGACAAGTCAAGGATCCGCCTGAGCTTGTCGTTCGTCATGCCCCGGCCGTAGCCGATGACGATCAACGCCGCTGGCGTCTCGCCACCCCGGCCCACCACGTCGCGCGCGCCCTGCTCGATGCGATCCATGACGGCGAGCGACAGTGCACCCAGCAAATTCGCGATTCCTGTGTCCATGCGGAGGAGAATAGTGCGGAGCGCACAAAAAACAACTTGACCAAATATGTGCGCTACGCACATATTATTTGGATGATGATCCCTGCAGTCATTGGCGCTGTATGTGATCACCCGCGCTTCTGAGTTGGTGGAACAGGGCTGTGCCGCAGCGGGCGGCGCAGAGCGATTCGCTGGGGCGTGAAGACGAGGAAGAAACAGGGAGAAGGCGATGACTATGCAAAGCACAGCCGCAGTAGCGACGAACGCCTTGGGCAGCGAACCTGCCTTGAAATACGTGCAAGCCAACGGTGTGCGGTTTGCTTACCTCGAGCAGGGGAGCGGGCCTCTGGTCATGTTCATGCATGGCTTTCCCGACAACGCCTGGTCTTATCGGAAGCAGCTGCAAGTTTTCGCGGACGCAGGCTATCGTGCCGTCTCGCCGTTCTTGCGTGGCTATGCGCCGACCGAGATCCCCGCGGACGGAGTTTTCGATCCCGTCGCCTTGGGCAAGGATCTCGAAGCGCTCATCGCAGCGCTGAGCGGCGACGGCCGGGCGTGCGTCGTTGGCATGGACTGGGGCGGCACGTCGACGTTTCAGGCGCTCGCCACTGCGCCGCCGGCGATCAAGGCCGCCGTGGTCATGAACACGGCGCACCCGATCACGTTCTCAAGCATCAGGAGGGATCCGGACGTCGTTCGCTCCATCTTCCATGTGTACTATTTCCAGACTCCAGGGGCGGAATCGGCGGTTAACATCGAGGGACTTCCCTTCGTCGATTATCTCTGGAAGCTGTGGTCACCATCATTCAAGGACGAAGCGCATCTTCGTTCGATCAAGGAGACGCTCGGCTCTCCCGGCACGATGGCGGCCGCGCTCAAATATTACGGAGGACTGACCGAGGCCGGGCGTCTCGGCCGGCTGCCGATCAACGACATGCATACGCCAACACTGACGATTTACGGCAGCAACGATCCGACCGCAAAATATTCGCTCAAGGAAGAGTCGCTGTTCAAGGGGCCGCACAAGCGCGTTGTCCTGCCTGACGTCGGCCACTTCCCGCACCTCGAGCGCGAGGACGAAGTCACCACCCTGATCATGGATTGGTTCAAGACGCATGCACCCGATTGAGTGAATGCCTCACGATGAGGACTTTTCAACGACGACATCCTTCTGGCTTTTGATCGGGAGCACGGACCATGGACGCCAGCACGCAGCAGAAATACGCCGAGACGTTTTACGGTCTTCACAAGCGGGGAGACCCGCTTATCCTGTTCAATGCTTGGGACGTCGCGACCGCGAAGGCGATCGCAAGGGCGTCTCCGGCCATCGCCACCAGCAGCGGTGCGGTTGCGGCCGCACTCGGCTACGCGGATGGAGAAAACGTGCCGCTTGATCTCGTCGAGGGCTTGGTATCGCGCATGACTGCCGCGGTGTCGGTTCCCGTATCGATTGATCTGGAGGCAGGATATGGCGAAACGCCGGAAGCTGCGGCGACTTCAGTGGCTAGGATTCTCAAGGCCGGCGCGGTTGGTATCAACATCGAAGACGGGCTCTTCGGGGGCAAACGACAGCTCGCCGGACCGGACTATCATGCGGCGAAGATCCGGGCGGTGCGAGACGCAGGGCGGAAGTCTGGAGTCCGGCTGTTCGTCAATGCGCGAACGGATCCATTTTTGCTGAAATTCGGATCGCCGGATGAATGCCTCGACGAAGCTGCAAGGCGCGCGAAGGTCTATGCCGAAGCAGGGGCCGATGGCATCTTTGTCCCCGGCCTGACCGACCTTGCCCTCATCGAGAAGCTCGTTAAGGCCACGCCGCTGCCGGTCAATATCATGGTGACGCAAGGCACTCCGGAAATTTCGGATCTCGCCCGCCTCGGCGTCCAGCGGGTGAGTCTCGGGCCATGGCCCATGATGGCGGCGATGCGCGTCGTCGGCCAGGCTGCTGCCACGGTTGCGGAGGGCAAGCAGTACGGCACGTTCCTGCAACCGAACAGCTGAGTGACAAGGAGACGCGGCGCCGGCGAGAGATCCCGGCGCCGTGTCGCTTACGGCCTGCGTCGCTCAGCCGGGCCCTGCACCTTGCGTCGCCGTGTACACCGCGTAGAGAGACTGGCTCGCGGCCATGAAGAGGCGGTTGCGCTTGGGACCGCCGAAGGTGATGTTACCGCAGACTTCGGGCAGGCGAATGCGGCCGAGCAGCTTGCCGTCCGGCGACCACACCGTTACGCCGTTGTAGCCAACCGCGCGGCCGGCGTTGCTGGAGGCCCAGACGTTGCCATTGACGTCGCAGCGCACGCCGTCCGGCCCGCACTTCACGCCGTCGATCATGAAGTCGCTGAACCGCTGCTGGTTCGATAGCTTGTTGTCGCTGCCGACATCGAACACGAAGACCTCGCCCTTGCCGCCGGCGCCGGTGTCGCCGGGGCCTTTGCCGGTCGAGACGACATAGAGCTTCTTGTAATCGGGCGAGAAGCACAGGCCGTTTGGATCGGGCACCTGGTCCTCGGTGACGACGAGATCGACGCGGCCACTGGGATCGATGCGATAGCAGTTGGTCGGCAACTCGCGCTTCTTCGGTATGAAGTCCGCCGGCTGGCCGATCCTGGGATTGAGCTTGCCGCCCGTGTCGGGCTCGCCCTCGTAGAGCTGACCGCCATAGGGCGGATCGGTGAACCAGTAGCTGCCGTCGGGATGGGCGACGACATCGTTCGGCGAGTTCAGCTTCTTGCCATTGTAGTTGTCGCAGAGGATCGTTGCGGTGCCGTCGTTCTCGTAGCGCGTTACCCGCCGCGTCAGATGCTCGCAGGAGAGCTGGCGCCCCTGGAAGTCGAACGAGTTGCCGTTGCTATAGTTCGACGGCGTGCGGAAAACGCTGACATGGCCGTCATCCTCGCTCCAGCGCATCTGCCGGTTGTTGGGGATGTCGCTCCACAACAGATAGCGGCCCTGCGCGCTCCACGCCGGGCCTTCAGCCCACAACACGCCGGTATAAAGCCGCTTGATCGCTGTGTTGGGCTGCGCGAGATCGTTGAACGACGGATCGACCGCGATGATGTCGGGGTCCCAGAAATAGGTGGTCGGCGCGCCGCGCGGGCTGAAATCGCGCGGCGGTGTGGTGATCGTCGTCGGCGGGGCGGCAGGGCCGGTCTGGGCGAGCGCCGTGCCCGTTCCGGCCATCGTGGCCGCGGCACCAAGCGCAAGTCCCTGAACCAGCGTTCGTCGTGAAAGCGCAACATCCTGCTCACGCTGCTGTTGGCGTGTCATTCGCGTCCTCCCGGGTCATGTTGGCTGGCCGGTTGATCCGGCCGAGCAGGCGCAAGGTTAGTCCCATTCATTTCCGGTTGCGAGGGCTGGGAATGCAATTTGAGACACAACTAAAGCGCGCAATTGTGAAATTGCCGACTTTTCTCGCGCCGCATTTTGGTCCAGCATTCGAAGCAGGAGCGAGGGGGAGAGCGACATGGCTGGTGTTGCCCCGAAGAATGGTCCGTCGAAAACCGAAGACGAGATCAAGGCGGACGAATTGCACGTACGGCAGATCGAGGCGGAAAAGGCGCTCAAGTCCGCGAATGCCCCATGGTGGCGAAGGGCTGACCCGTTGACGCTCGCGATCCTCGCGGCGGCCGGGTCTTTGGTTGGAAACATCCTGTCAGAGCACAGCAAGGCGAAAGACGATCAGGCGTTGGAGCAGACCAAGGCGCAGTACAATCTGGTACTGCAAGCGATGGCGACGAACGATGCGGCTGCTGCAAAGCGCAACATACACTTCTTCATCGATGCTGGTCTGCTCGCGGACGGTGATTGCCGGATCCGCAACGCAATCGACAGCGACAATCCCGTGCTGCCGTCGTTATCGGGCACCGCGCCGGCAGGCCCGGCGAACCTGCTGTCGCCGCCGTTGGTCGCTTCACTCTACAACTTCCCGCCGGGCGTGGACGGGAGGGGACAAACCATCGGAATTGTCGAGTTCGGTGGTGGGTTCGACAGGAAGGACCTTGAGCAGTATTTCTCGAGGCTGAAGCTTCCGGTGCCGGAGATCATCGCTGTGCCCGTCAACGGCGGGGGCAATCATCCGTCCATGACCGACGACGGGACTGACATGCAAACCGCGATGGACATCGAGATCGCCGCCGGTACCGCGCCGCGCGCGCATTTAAAGGTCTATTTTGCGCCGGTACCCAAGACTGAGGGTTTCAATGCGGCGGATTTCGCCCAAGCGGTTCGGCAAGCCACGGCCGATCAGGTCTCGGTGCTGTTGATCGGCTGGGGGCTGACCGAGAGCCGGTGGAAGGATGAGGACATCAAGCTTGTTGACGGTGCATTGGAGCAAGCCGCCAAACAAGGCATCACGGTGATCGCACCTTCCGGCGAAAACGGTGTTACGGACGGTATGACTGACGGGCGCCGCCACGTCAGTTATCCAGCGTCGAGCCCTTGGGTCCTGTCGGTCGGAGGCACGACCGTCAAGATCGAGGATGGCAAAATCAAATCGGAGAAGATCTGGCGCGACGGTCAGTCGGCGACAGGTGGCGGCGTGAGTGAGAAGTTTGCACGACCAGACTGGCAAAATGGAGTCAAGGTGCCACTTCGGGCAGACGGTAGCACAGGACGCGGCCTGCCGGATGTCGTCGCCACGGCTGACCCTGCGGTGGGCTATACGCTCTTCGTGCATGGCAACGCGGTGGTCGTGGGAGGCACCGGAGCAGTCGTTCCACTTTGGGGCGGCCTCATCGCGCTGCTCAATCAGGCCAACGGCCACAACCTCGGCTACGTGACCCCGCGGTTCTATCGCGAGTTCGGACCGGCGAAGCTGTTTCGTGAGATCACCGAGGGAGACAACGGCGTGTCTGGTGTCACCGGCTTCAAGGCAGGTCCAGGTTGGACACCAGTTGCGGGTTGGGGCAGCCCGGATGGCGTCAAGCTGATCAATTGGCTGCGCACTCATCCTGATGGCACGTCGACAGCTGCGAATGTCACTGCTTGTCCAGCCACGACCAGCCAGTAGAGTGCGTTTTCCACCGCGGGTGCGCATGACGGTTCCACCGGCATGAACGACTGTTCGTTCGCCTGAGAATGATACAGCGGTCAGCCTTGACCTCGCCCATATTGCTGCGCAGAACTCGCGCCGGGACAAGTCTCGGAGTTGGTTGTGGGTGTCGTCATACTGATCGTACTGCTCGGGATCGCGTTTGCTGCCGGCTATTTCCTGCGCGATCTGAAGTCTCGCAAACGCCGTGCGGACGCCCGCCGTTGGAGCGATTACGCGCAGCCGGATTGGCTGAACGCCAATGCGCCCGCCAACACCAACGAAGTGACGGCCGCCAATCAGATGGTGCACGCGGCCACCGGCGAGCTTGGTCAGCTTGGTCTGATGCTGGATCGCTGGGAGACCAGGGCCCGCGCGCGCCGGGTGGGATAGGTTGAGCGCCGCGTATCGGCGGCTACAAGAATTCGCGTTGCTCGACGGGCAAAACACCCAAGCGCTGGGTCAACAGGCGTGGTTCAAAATATTCTGCCTTTCCGAAACTCGGATTTGTCGTATGTTTCGCCTATCCTGATCCGCGTTGTACGATGTCGCCTCCTGGGTCCCGGCCCCGCGTAGCAACGCTCCGCGCTGCAGCGCGTCCTGGACACGGACCGCGGTGCCCTGCAACCAGGTCAGCCCCCCTGACCATCTTTTGGCGTTGCAGTTGCGGCCATTTCTCGTCTAGAAACGGCGCACTGAGCCTTCCGGCAACCAACCGTCAACGGTTTTGACCGAGGATTTGGGGCTCAAAAGGGTCTGGCAATGCTGATTCGCGGCCAAATCGATGGGATTTTTGGGGAGGTGGCTCTGGCCGCCGCCACGATCCCGGCCGCGCTGCCCACCCTGCTTCTTGGCGGGCTTCTTCTTAGCTGCCCCTGAGGGCCGGCTGGGCGCTGCGCGCCTGGGCACTCAGGGGTTGGTCGAGATCACCGAACACCTCAAGCGCCCCTAAGACTGACGGCGCAAAAGCTCAAAAGGAAATTTTGCAATGGCCCCCGTGAACAAGTCCGACAAGGACCGCGTCATCATTTTCGACACCACGCTGCGCGACGGCGAGCAATGCCCCGGCGCCACCATGACCTTCGAGGAAAAACTCGAGGTCGCCGAGTTGCTGGATGACATGGGCGTCGACGTCATCGAAGCCGGCTTCCCGATCACCTCGCAGGGTGACTTCGAAGCGGTAAGCGAGATCGCCCGCCGCTCCAAGAACGCCGTGATCGCCGGTCTGTCCCGTGCCCATCCGGCCGATATCGACCGCTGCGCCGAAGCGGTGAAATTCGCAAAACGCGGCCGCGTTCACACCGTGATCGCGACCTCGCCGCTGCACATGCGGGTGAAGCTGAACAAGACGCCGGAAGAAGTGCTCGAGACATCGGTCGCGATGGTCGCGCGCGCGCGCAATCAGATCGACGACGTCGAATGGTCGGCCGAGGACGGCACACGCAGCGAGATGGATTATCTCTGCCGCATCGTCGAGGCCGTGATCAAGGCCGGCGCCACCACGGTGAACATCCCCGACACCGTCGGCTACACGGTGCCGGAGGAATATACCCACTTCATGAAGACGCTGATCGAGCGCGTGCCGAACTCCGACAAGGCGGTATTCTCGGTGCATTGCCATAACGACCTCGGCATGGCCGTGGCGAACTCGCTGGCCGGGGTCGTCGGCGGCGCGCGCCAGGTCGAGTGCACCATCAACGGCATCGGCGAGCGCGCCGGCAACGCCGCGCTCGAAGAGATCGTGATGGCGATCAACGTGCGCAACGACAAATTCCCGTACTGGAACAAGATCGACACCACGCAGCTGACCCGCGCCTCGAAGGTGGTGTCGGCCGCAACTTCGTTCCCGGTGCAGTACAACAAGGCCATCGTTGGCCGGAACGCCTTCGCGCATGAGAGCGGGATCCACCAGGACGGCGTACTGAAGGACGCTTCCACCTACGAGATCATGCGGCCCGAAATGGTCGGCCTGAAGCAGTCCTCGCTGGTGCTCGGCAAGCACTCGGGTCGTCATGCCTTCGTGCACAAGCTGGAAGAGATGGGCTACAAGCTCGGCCCGAACCAGCTGGAAGACGCGTTCACGCGGATGAAGGCGCTCGCCGACCGCAAGAAGGATATTTACGACGAGGACATCGAGGCGCTGGTCGATGAGGAGATGGCGGCCTCGCACGACCGCATCAAGCTGACCTCGCTGACCGTGATCGCCGGCACCCATGGCCCGCAGCGTGCGACCATGAAGCTGGACGTCGACGGCCAGATCAAGATCGAGGAGGCCGAGGGCAACGGTCCGGTGGACGCAGTGTTCAACTGCATCAAGCGCCTGGTGCCCCACGAGGCCAAGCTCGAGCTGTATCAAGTTCACGCCGTGACCGAAGGCACCGACGCGCAAGCCGAAGTCTCGGTGCGACTGTCGCAAGAGGGACGTTCGATGACGGCCCGCGCGGCGGATCCGGATACGCTGGTCGCCTCGGCCAAGGCCTATCTCGGTGCGCTCAACAAGATCGTCATGAAGCGCCAGCGCGACAACGTAACGACGGCTGCGGCGGGCTGACGCTCGTAGCTCGTCATTCCGGGTTTGGTCCTGCGGACCGCCCCGGAATGACGGTGCTTGTGGCGATGAATAGCTGCCCTGCTAACGGCCAATAGCGGCTCCACCTCGCAGCCGCTATTGATGCTGCCGGCTCAAGATCGGCCGCCCTGATGCCGGGCAGCCCAAAAAACAACAGGGAGAGAAAATGCGCACCTTCGCGATCGCGGCGTTCATCGCTGCACTGGCGCTCGGCCTTGCCGGGCCTGCCAGCGCCGACCCGATCATCATCAAGTTCAGCCACGTGGTCGCGACCGACACGCCGAAGGGCAAGGCGTCGGAGAAGTTCAAGGAGCTTGCCGAGAAGTACACGAACGGCAAGGTGAAGGTCGAGGTCTATCCGAACTCGACGCTGTACAAGGACAAGGAAGAGCTCGAGGCGCTGCAACTCGGCAGCGTGCAGATGCTGGCGCCGTCAAACTCCAAATTCGGCCCGCTTGGCATCCGCGAGTTTGAGGTGTTCGATCTGCCCTATATCCTCCCTGATCTCAAGACGCTGCGGAAGGTGACGGAAGGTCCGCTCGGCGCGCGGCTGCTCAAGCTGCTCGAGCCGAAGGGCATCATCGGTCTTGCCTATTGGGACAACGGCTTCAAGGAGATGAGCGCCAACAAGAAGCTGCTGACGCCCGCGGACTATCAGGGCGTCAAGTTCCGTATCCAGTCCTCGCGCGTGCTGCAGGCGCAGTTCAAGGCGCTAGGCTCGCTGCCGCAGGTGATGGCGTTCTCGGAAGTCTACCAGGCGCTGCAGACCGGCGTGGTCGACGGCCAGGAGAACACCTGGTCGAATATCTATACCCAGAAGATGCACGAGGTGCAGAAGTACATCACCGAGACCAATCACGGCTACATCGGCTACGTCGTGATCGTGAACAAGAAGTTCTGGGACGATCTGCCGGCCGACATCCGCGACCAGCTCTCGAAGGCGATGAAGGAAGCCACCGACTTCAACAACGCACAGTCGCAGAAGGAAAATGACGATGCGATGGCCGAGATCAAGAAGAGCGGCAAGAGCGAGATCATCAAGCTCACGCCCGAGCAGGACGAGGCGATGCGCAAGGCGATGGAGCCAGTCTACAAGGACGCCGCAAGCCGCGTCGGCCAGCCGCTGATCGACGAATTCCAGAAGGAAGCCAAGAGCACGACCAATTAATCTAGGCGCTCGATGAATGTAGGGGCTTCCGTGCTGCGACGCGGAAGCCCTTTGTTACAAATGATTTCCAGCTGGCGATTTTGATCCAGATCAAGGAGTTACATCTTCGTAAGAGTGGCCTCTCTGTCCAAGTTGTAAGTTGCACACTGGCTTCGCGACGCTCATCCTCAGGGTATCCTTCCAGAGGAGGTTCGGATGAGGAAGTTCACCATCGCCGCCATCGCCGTGCTCAGCATCGCCGGCTCCGGCGCGGTCTATGCCCAATTTCATCGCCCGTGGATGGAGCACTTCCACCACATGCGAATGAACCCGGAAGATCGCGCCGCCTTGGTCGATGCGCGGATCGCTGCCGTCCATGCCGGGCTGAAGCTCAACGCCGATCAGGAGAAGCTGTGGCCGCCGGTTGAGGCCGCCGTGCGCGACTTCGCCAAGCTGCGCATCGACCGCGCCAATGCGCGGATGAACGCCGGTCCAGGAGACTCGAACAGGGACGCCGACAAGCCGGACGATCCGGTCGCCCGCCTGCGTCAGCGCGCCGAGGACATGGGCGCGAGCTCGGCAGCCCTGAAGAAGATCGCCGATGCCGCCGATCCGCTTTACAAGACCCTCGATGACGGCCAGAAGCGGCGCCTTGCCCTGCTGACCCGCCACCGCGGCCCGTTCGGCGGCGGTGAAGACGGCCCGCCCCACCACTTCATGGAGCGCGGCATGGGTCGCATGATGGACCGCGGCATGGACCACATGCGCGGCGGCGATCGGGACGGCGGCGGAGACCGGGAAGGCCGGCTCTGAGCGCACCCGGATTTCCCCGGGATCAACCTCCGCGAAGCCGCTGGAATCCAGCGGCTTTTCGCATTTCAGGGGGCTGTGGAAGAACCTTGGAAAACATGCGTCACATCGCTTGCCAGACCCGGATCGCTTTGCTAAACGACCGGCCTCGCAAGGCATTGACCGCCTTTCGGGCGCATAGCTCAGTTGGTAGAGCAGCTGACTCTTAATCAGCGGGTCCCAGGTTCGAGCCCTGGTGCGCCCACCATATAAATCAAGCACTTAGTAGAACGTCGATCGCACAGACCGGAACTGTTTTACAGGTCATTTTACAGTTTTGTTCTCCCTTCGAGCTTCAGCACGGCCGCTTCGGCGAGCTGAATGTCGCGGCCGAGGTAATGCGCGTCGAGAATAGCTTCGACGTCTCGCAGACTATGACCGGTGAAGGTCGCAATCTGCGGCACCGTTGCGCCGGCGATTGCAAGCCGCACCACGGCCGTGCCTCTCAGATCGTGGAACGTCAGGTCCTCAATGCCGGCGCGGTCCGACAGCTTGCCCCACGACGACCTAAACCCATCAGAGGTCCACGGGCGACCCAAGGAGTTGGTGAGGATCACCGGGCCGCGGCGCTCGGTTATGTCCAGCACCGTCTTCAGCGGCGCGCCGGCAGGCATCACGATCCGGCGGCCCGTCTTCGACTGCTTAAGTCGGATGTGGGTGCCATCGTAGGCCGACCAGGGAAGGCGGAGAAGGTCGCCCTGGCGCTGGCCGGTCCAGATCGCCAGCATCAAGGCGAGCTGAATCTCCTTCGGCGCGATGGACAGCAGAGCTGCGATATCCTCCTCCGACCAAATCTTGTCTCGGCGACTGCCAGAATAAAGGCGGCCACCGCGCTCGCACGGGTTGGTCGCGATGATCCCACGGTCCTTGGCGAATGACAGAACTCGGGCGAGGACCGTCCAGGCAAAGTCCGCCTTCCGTGGTGTGTTGCCGAACCGGTCGCGCCACCCTTTGAACTCGCCGCGAACCCGACGGTCGGCCAACGCCGCCACCGGCAGATCGCCGAACTCGTCTTCGATCAGCTTGATGTAGGCGAGGTATGACCGTCTGGTTGCTGGAGCGAGCCCGCTGAATTCTGGTGAAGCCTTGTATCGCGTGATAATGGTCATGAACGTTCCAGCGCGCGGCTGCCGTGCGCCCGCGTGAGCTTCGTGGTACTCCCGGACGAACTCTGGTGTTCCGGGCGTCGCCTTCATCTGCGGGCCACCGCGCCAAGCGTAGTAGTAGGTTTTGCCCTCGCCCGTGGCGAGACGGGCTTTGACCTTATGGATCCCTTTCAGAACGACGCGCACGTGCGGCCCTCCATTCGTCCAATGGGGTTGTTTCGGTTTCGGCAGTCTCAGAAACTGTTAGTCCGCTCAGAGAGTCGAGCGCCAGATCAATCGCCTTGCGATCCCATCGAGATGTCCCAGGCAGCGCGCAAGGAAGCTTGCCGATCCGAACCCAGTTCGAAAATGCACTCAGCGACAGACAGCAATAAGCTGCCGCGTCCTGACGGGCTAACAGGCGAGCCGATTCCGTTCTCAGTCGACCACGCAGAGCTCTCTCTTGGTCGACCTCGCGACGGGCGCTCTTTGGGGGAATACGGCAGAGGTTTCGCATCCCTTCAATGTGTTCGAGTGTCGTAAACTCCTCTCCGGCGATGATCTCGATTATAAGCCTTCCGCGTGCAGCTTCTCCTCTTAGGCAAGACGCGGTCACAGTTCCGTCGGGAAACGCGAGGCGAGCCGCAACATCAAGCCTTAATGGCGCGTTGCGGCCGATGTCCTTGCGGTCGAGCGAATTGGACACGAGGTTCCGCGGCTGATGCCGCGCAAGTTGATCATGCTATTCTCCTTGAACACTTTATCAATCATCACTGTCGTCTTGGTCGCGTGCAATCAAATGAGCGAATTTTTCGAAATCAAAGTTTCCGGTCTCCACCTTGGCTAGCTCGCCAGCCAATCGCTTAGAGCTTAGGCGAACCCAATTCTCGACGACGTCCACGCGCACCATCGCGTAGACCCCGCCAGCATAGAAGATGGCCCAGCCCGCGCGCGCAAGCCACTCTTGAACGTCTCTCAGCAGGTCCTCGGTTATGCGAGTGCGCAACCAAATGCGTGACAGTTATCAGCGCTATGGAGGGCTGTAGGCGCTCCGGAGAGATCGTTCAGTCTGGGTGCCGATCAGCTCCGCGTCGCTGAAGGTGCCTGACTGACTAATTTTATCCCGGAAAGGAAGCGACCGGTCGGAGCAGGCCATTTCAAAACTTGTAAATGAGCGATGCAGCAAATGCGTGCTGTGTCGTTCCACCAAATTGGAGAGTTGAAATGAAAAGCCCTGCCAAAGCTAAGATCAGTTCGATCAGAAAAGTCGAGACGGGTGACGAGGGTTGAACGGTAGTCGGAGTGGACTACGAGGCCGGTACATCTCGATTCTGGAACGGCGAGGACTTTCATGGCACCGCCGTTGTCTATGTAGTCAAAGACGGGGAGTGCCTCTCGATTCAGTGTGACTACGAGCTCAATACATTGTTTGAATCGCGCCCTCAGGATGTGCGGGCGTTTCGCGAAAACCTGAGGCGAAAGGGTTTGAAGCCGCGACGACTGCCAGACGATCAGCTCCACAGTGAGGTCGTCGTCATCTTTGGTCCTGAATTGAGCCCGCAGCAGGCAGTTTATCAGCTCGAAGTTCTCATCGGAAAGATCAGGAAGCGCGGCCTGCAGACTGGCAAAGATTGTTCGGAAGACTACGTCATGGAGACGCTGACTGGCAAATTGGTTACGTGACTGTCGGCGGCTCCGACAGGAGCTCGCCACCGCGACTGATAAGGTTTGTCGTCTTTCCTGATCAGTGCCAACGAATGGCCGAGGCCGCAGTCTTCGGACCGGACCTCGGCTATTGTTGCGATTTGGGACGGCTGCTCCTTAGTCGAGGGAAGAACGTCGAAGGAAGCTGACTGTGCCGTGGTCCCGTTCGTGCCACTGGGCGGTCAGCTACTCACCGTTGGCAAAGGAATAAACAACCAGTCCTTTGTTGGTAACGATTTCGGCGCGAATGACTCGACACGATCCATAGGTCGAAATTTTGTCTCCGACCTGGAGAGCGTAAGGGAATGTGCCGTTCACCGGCATCAAGAACCCGACCCTGCAATCTGCTCGTTGGTTGATGTTGACAGCTTGAATCGTTATCGGGCTGTGGCCTGTGTTCACTATCTCCAAACTGGCACCGTCACCTCGAACCGCGAAATCGACTCGTCTGATCTCGAAATAATCTGCTGGTGGTTCGAGTACTGCCCGCAGAACGACGAGGCCGATCAAGCCGAGGATCAGCCATCCCACTATCTTGAGGAATCTCACAATTGTCTCCCGAATGTTGCGAGTGGATTGCTGTGCATGCCGGCTTTGATGTTGCGAGACGGATTAAAAGGGTTCTCCGTTATCAAAGCCGGCGGTTGGATGATCAGTATTCGTCTGCCAGCATCAGAGTGATCACGCGCTCAGTCACTGCCGGGTCCGCGGGATCTGGCGAGTGGTGCGTCATCGTCGAGTCGTAGTAATCGATCTTGAAAATCACTTTGGCGCCTTCGAAGTCGAACATGCCGAAGTCATGTTCTTCCTCGTGGGGATCGTTGGCGTTGCAAAAGTCGTCGAACACGGCGATGGTCTTGACCAGGCGCTGAACCGCCTCGGGGCCAAGAGCGGCAATGCCGGTAGTCATGACGGCACCACCACCTAGCAAGTGTTGGCGCAGGTCATCATTAAGCGCGCGAATCCGTGCCTTGTCGCAAGACATGGTTGGTTCTCCTACAGAGATGAAAGGGTGAGGGAGGGAGGTAGGAGAATGGCGCCGGTCCAGCGCCACCCTCGATCTTCTGAAGACCTATTGGACCTTTGGGCTCAGGAGGGCGACCTCTCGGCAGGCCCGATAAAACCTCGGGAGCTGCGGATAATCACGATACCTGAGGGTCAGCTGGTCATCCTTGCGGTCGATGACAATTGCTTCTGCCCAATTGTACCCTGGCGAGACTTCGGCAACGACGGGATGTCCAACCTGGATATCGTCCCAAGTGTTGGGCGCTCCTTTCAGCCGAGGGAGCGGACCGTCGGTCTCACCGCGCGGCACCGCGTCCTCATCGTCCGCGATCTCGACAATGACTTCGCTGTAAACATCTTGTTTTATCTCTGGCACCGCCAGGGCGCCGGTCGTCGCCTGGCTTCCAATCGGTAGGGATTTTGCCAGGCTGATCAGCTCGGCCGATCTGAGCTCAAACACATATAGCTTCAGGTCCGCCGCACGCTTGATCAACTGATCCTCATTTGGATCATGGAATCTCGCACCGCGCGGCTTGCGATCTTCGTCGAACCCGAGGACCACGAAAACCTTGGGACGGCCTTTAGGGACCGACCGGATCGATACGCGTGGACTCGCCTTCGCTGCGGCAATCGACGGTGTCGTTGCGGACGCTAGCTCGTCGTAGAGGCTCCGAGGAATTGACGGCAGGAACGCCTTTCCCTGAGCGTGAAGGCGGCCTACTGGGATCCTCGTGGCGATCTCGATGAGCTTGGGTCGGTTGACGTTGCAGAACGTCAGCTTGAGGGCTCTCGCGGCCTTCTTGGCCACGCTCCCGTCCTTCCCCGGAAATCGGCCTGCCTTTGGCTTGCCCGTTGCATCGAGCCCGAACACGATTACCGCTGGGATCGAAGAAGTCTTGGCCTTCGAAGTTTTGAGCTTAGCCATGGCGGCCTCCCTGAAAAGCAGAAGGGGCCCGATGCGGGCCCCTTGCTGAAAAGATTGATCTGTTCTGAACCCGGGGTGGCCCGGAAAGTCTAAAGCTTGGCATTTGTCCGCTCCTCTTTCTAAACGAGGCAAATCAACTTGCCTCGCCAAGTATACTCGATGAAATGACGTAATTTGTCAATTAAATCAATACTTTATATGGCAAAATATGACGGTCGAAGAGCCGACGTTACTTAGATTTCAGCGCTATTTTGCTGCAAGAATTGAAAATTATACATGAACTCTGTTCGCAAGACTTGCGATCATCAATATTGTTGCCGTTGCAGACGTCTAGCTCGCCGGCGGCGCAGTAACGCCAAAGAGCATGCTGAATAAAACGCGGAAAATCGGCCGGAAAACCAGAATCGAACTGCCGCGCGTCGATCTCTGTCGAGACAAATCGCAAGATATCGGCGCAGCCGTTCTCGCCGTAGCAGCGCGGGCCATAGGGATGATCGGCGCCAAATCTCGCCAAGATGCCAGTGCGAGCAAGGAAGTTATGGATGAGCCGGTCGATCACGATCATACGGCTGCCGACCTTGAACCAGGCAGGTCGCCGCTTCCGGTCTGCCATGAGAACGGAGGAAAGCGTCATCGTGAGGACTTTGTCCGAAACGCCGAAAATGTGGCGCATCGGGCCGACTACCGACTCTTGGGCGGATAAGTTGGCAGCCGCCGCAGTTGAGAGTTGACCATCAATCCAGTGGAAGAGATCAGCTTTGGCGACGTCTCTCACAAAAAAGAACAAGCTGAAAGCAGTCTGGTTGAGGCGGCCATTTCTGAGCGGATATTTGGGCAGGGGACATCGGCGAACCTGGCGAGGATGACTGCAGGTGCGCCGGGTCTTGTCGTATCGGCAGTCCTCGAAAGCCCAGTAGCTGTCCAAGAGGGGGCAAGCCGGAACCGACGCAAGTTGAGCTTTGAGCTCGCGCCAGGTTACGCTGCCATGCGTCTCGAGGTAAGACGCGGCGACCTTGTCGGAGATGCCTTGGAAGTTAAAGGTCTCGACCGTCCAATCAAAAAGGGCCGGTGAGTCCTCGGAGCGCACGATGCCTCGGAGCCTAAGATCAGGCTTGGCGACGTCTCTCTGACGGAGGCCCGCGGACCGATCCCCATCCCGGACGATGGCCGTAACGAGATCGGTCGCGTACCGGACAGCTCCTGCCGGCAGCCGCGCTGATCCGGTGGACGTCTGCAGAGGATTTCCTAAATCAGCGATATCAGCCTCCTTTGGACGTCGCTGTCCCCATCGATGTACCGCTGAGTGGTCTGGATCGATGCATGACCAGCCAGCTGAACATCTCTGAGAGAGCCCCCAGCCTTGTGAACCAATCGTGCGGCGCGTGTAATGAAGGTTCGCCGCCCGGAGTGCGACGAGCATCCGTCGAGGCCGGTGGCACGAAAAGCTCGATTGAACCAGACCACGACACTTAATGGCGTCATCGCGCCGCCGCGTTCAGATCGGATAACTGGTCCTTCTCCTTGGGACTTAAGTCGCCAAGCGATTAGCGCATTGCGCAGATCCGACTGAAGCGGGATACGACGGCCGTGGCGCTTCTTTGCCGCGGCGTCTCGCAGCTCGATCACCGTGCCGATCTGACCTTCGGCAGTCTCGATCATATCCCAGGTGAGTTTGGCGATTTCGGCCGCGCGCAAGCCTGCCTTCAATGACAGCAGTACGACCACGCGATTTCTATCCGGGTGTCTCGTCGTTTCGGCGAAGAGCATCAAGTCTCGCGCCGCTTGAGCAGAGAGAATCTTGGCTTGCTTGCCTGCCATCTCGATCAAACCGACTATCGAGATTCTAAGCGATCGGCCGTTCAGTGCAACAGAATAAAAGCTTATCAGTTCAGGCTTGGCTGCACGTCCGACTGACAAGGAAATGAGAGTTTGCTTATCAGTGCTATCGGGTTGTCGGCAATGGCGGCAGCTTGGACACGGAAGCGCAACGCGGGAATCGCTAAATTGGAGATGCAGGCACCCGAGGGGTAAGGATACTCGCAGAACTGAATACCGTTCATCGAAGCCTCTTCGCGGTTCACGCCGTGGCCTTGGACACACATTCCATGAGTCCTTTTGTTAGCAACATTCTATTCCTGCAAGGGGGGCTCTGGAACGCTGCCAATGGTGGACTAGGCGAGCTTAGCAAGATACCTTAATGCCCACTCTGAACTTAGCTGAATCTTCGAGTCATCGCTATCACGTCGGTTCCTGCAGTCGCTTGGATTTCTACTCCGGACGCATCCGTTCTCTCTAGGACAAATCAATCGCCGCCAGGACGAAGTCCTACTATTCGACTGTGAGCGAGGACCGTGCGTAAACGAGCTTGAAAGGGCGTGTATGGCTGCACAGGGGCAATGCCGACTCTGCCTGCAGGAGCGAGAACTCCGGAGCAGCCACCTGATTCCCAAATCTATGTATAGACTCCTGCGGAACGATGGGTTCTCGAATCCGAATCCATTCATTCACGGCGCGGAGCGCAGTCTTCAGACATCGAAGCAGGCACAACAGCATCTACTGTGCTCTGATTGCGAGCAACGGTTTAGCAAGCGGGGCGAAGCTTGGGTCATGTCGCACTGCTGGCGATCAGTCGGCGAATTCCGCATCCAGCAGATACTCTTCAAATCCAATCCGATCATTGCGAATGACACACTCAAGATCTACGCCGGTTCAGCTATACCCAAGCTTGACATGGACAAGCTCGTATATTTCGGCGCGAGCGTGTTCTGGCGTGCGGCGGTGTGTGAATGGAGCCTCTCGTCGGAACGCATAAATATTCAGCTCGGTGGCTACCGCGAGGAACTTCGCCGTTACCTGTTGGACGAGGCTATGTTCCCACGCAATGTCGTTTTGCACATCGGTGTGTCCGCACTATCGGGGACGCTCGACGCATGCTTGTTTCCAAAGAGTTCGCGGACAAAAACGGGCATCCACCGTCATCGATTTATCATACCGGGCATGTACTTCACGATGCTTGCGGGATCAAAGATCTCTGACAACGAGCGCTTCCTTTGCGCGGCACAGTCTTCCGGCCGACACATTAGTATCTGGCATCAGAGTGACCGAGAATTCCTTGCGGGAAGTATGAAGAAGATTTTCGCACGATAAAACATTAAGGTGTCGGGCTCGTCTAATCACCTCGGTTCGCGACCGTCGGCAACGGGTAGAAAAGAGTTGCGCGTGTCTGGATTATAGGTTCGGTTGAAGGCGTGTTCCCAGTCAAATAGCGGCATATCGGCGGCTGTTTGGCAGCATAGCGTGCTCAAGGTCGCTGCGAAACCAGCAGGAGACAAGCACGCTGGCATACTGCCTAATACCTGCGATCGCTATGTGGTAGGCTTCTATTGCAGATGTTCCTCTCAACATGAGCTGAGCTGCCACTGAACTTTCATCCAGCGGTGGTTAGAGCCTCGGGGTTTTGTACGCCAAGTGGCGCGGGTGGAGCAACGGACGATCGGCGGAGCTGGTCGGGGTTGCGCAGCCGGTCGTCCGTTGCGGTGAGGTGGGCGGCATAGGCCGCGGGAGTCAGGTATTTCAGCGACGAGTGAGGCCGCTGGAGATTGTAGTCGGCAACCCAGTTGGCGATCTTGGCGCGGGCATCGTCGAGATCGAAGAACAGGGTCTCGTTGAGCAGTTCGTCGCGCATCCGGCCGTTGAAGCTCTCGACAAAGCCGCTCTGCATCGGCTTTCCCGGGGCGATGAAGTTCCAGTCAATGGCTGTGTCCTTGCACCAAGCGAGCATGACGTTGCAGGTGAACTCGGTGCCATGGTCGGACACGATCATTCCTGGCTTGCCACGCCGCTCGACGATCGCCGTCAGTTCGCGGGCCACGCGCCGCCCCGAGATCGACGTATCCGGAATGGCGCCCAGGCATTCCTTGGTCACGTCGTCGACGATGTTGAGGATGCGGAAGCGTCGGCCGTTGGCGAACTGGTCGTGCACGAAGTCCAGTGACCAACGCGCATTGGGCTTGGCCTCCACCAAGATCGGGGCACGGGTCCCCACGGCCTTGCGACGAGCCCGCCGCTTGCGGACGATGAGCCCTTCCTCACAATAAAGCCGGTAGATCCGGTTGATCCCCGAGGGCTCTCCCTCCCGCCGCAGCAGGACGAACAGCCGACGGTAGCCGAAACGCCGCCGCTCGTTGGCGAGGTCACGCAGCCGGCCGCGTAGAGCCGCGTCCGGTGGACGGCTGGAGCGATAGCGGATCATCTTCCGATCCGCGCCCACGATCGAGCAGGCCCGCCGTTCCGACAGGCTCATGACGGCCTGCAGATGCGCGACAGCAGCGCGCTTGGCGGCGGGCCCTACCATTTTTTTGAAAGGAGCTCGCGAAGCGCGGCCGCATCAAGCATCTGCTCGGCCAGAAGCTTCTTCAGCTTCGCGTTCTCCTCCTCCAGGGCCTTCAATCGCTTCGCCTCAGAGACGTCCATGCCGCCGAATTTGGACTTCCAATTGTAGATCGTCGCTTCTGAGATCCCGTGCTTGCGAGCCAAGTCGGCCGTCTTCGCCCCGGCCTCATGCTCCTTCAGCAACGCGATAATCTGCTCTTCCGTGAACCTTGCTCGCTTCATCTGTCCGTCCTTCTTCGGGGCGGACTCTAACTCCTTCTGGAGGAAATACTCAGTGGCAGGTCAGAGCAAGGAAGAGCTAAAGTATCCACGCTCACTGCTGGTAAAAGCGGCAGCGTTGAATGTCGCCAGTGTTTGTTTTGGGGAAGCGGGGAAAATCTATAATCCCACTGGTCGGATGCGCCGTCTTGCCCCCGTTTTCCGTTGCATTGTTGTCGGATTGATATCTTGGAAATAGCGATCCGTCCATTTTATCCGATGCAGGGACCTAGCGGGTAGAATTTGTAGCCCGTTCAAGTAGTGACGCCCCTTCTCGATGAATCCAATAATCTGCGCATGACTACCCTTGTTAAGTGCAGCAACTTGCGGCATCCCCCCAGAATACTGATCTTCGTTCGAGAACAGCGAATCGCAGAAGCCCGAAAAGATGGCGCTGCCTCGATTCCCCACGTCGGAATTTACCCAGCGATCAATGTATTTCCGTGCGAAAGGCTTTCCGCTTCCGATAAGCGAGACTACGCCGGTAGTCATTGGAACTTCGAGCGACTTGCTGTGCCACCTCCGAGCCTTGACCGCATAAGAAATCTCCCAGCCGTAAAATTCTCTTGATTCCTCTTCGCCGGCTCTCATTAAGTGCAGGATTGAGAAGTCTTGATCCGGAGTTCCGTTCCTTCGAGTGAATGATGTTTTTAACGCCTCGCAAATGACATCTTGCTTTTCTTGAGCATCCGCAGTGCTTCGAAACAGAACGCCGTTATCAATCGCCGAAACAATCTGTGCAAGCACAAGGCTTGGGAAGACAACGTCGCCGCAGTAGCCAAACATGTGAGATTCTATTCGACACGCAAATACTTTCCGAGCTCCGTCCCAATGGCTCTTATGACCAAGCCATGTAATCCTGCTGTCGCTAGCAATGTAAATTGAGTTCGGACGACGAGCATCTCCAGCTCGGTACGTTACCCAAGACAGTACCGTTGTCATTCAATCCTCCTTCGCAATTTGCAAGTCACTGTCAGGAAAATTTTACCTTTGAGCAGATCGCGGCTGTCGAGCCATCCGTTGCGTCCTCAACACCTAACGCTGTCGTACAATCTCACGCCTGAAGGTCGTCGCAGAACGCTAGATTACTTCTCAAAATGGAGGCAGGCCACTGATAAGGAAATTAAGAAAAGTTAGTCAGTTGGAGTTATCCATTCGAGCTGATGCAGGTTGACGAGCCAAAGAACGGGAGCAGATCGCCATAGCCCCAAACCAGAGTTCCACCGGCCCCCAAAAACGGAAGCAGAAAGGCCGGGTTGTAAAACCAGAATTGCAGGACTGAACCGCCGCTGAGATTGGCGGTGCTCGGTTCGTGCCATTCAAGAACAGCATAGAGCGCGGCGGCGGCTAACACGACAATCGCGCCGCCTCTCTGGAAGTTTACGCTGGAATGTGTGATCGAAGCCCAATACCAATGTCCGGCCAGAGAGGACGCTGGTCCACAACGCTAGACGGGGAGCAAAGTATCTTACCGCCTTCCGTTTCATATACGGCACCGTGTCGGAACGTTGCCAT
This sequence comes from Bradyrhizobium zhengyangense, assembly GCF_022012435.1. Taxonomy (GTDB): domain Bacteria; phylum Pseudomonadota; class Alphaproteobacteria; order Rhizobiales; family Xanthobacteraceae; genus Bradyrhizobium; species Bradyrhizobium zhengyangense. Next base: position 212,545 of record NZ_JAKLUA010000004.1, on the reverse strand, counting down.
TCGCGAACAGCTTGCCATGCCTGTTTGAAACTAAACTCTCCGTCGTGGGGTAGCTTCGGTCTGTTGCCCTGCATTACTTCATTCTCTCGCAATAGGGTTCATACACAAGGGGTCTGGCTGCGCCGCAATTTGGTAGGTCCGGTGAACTCGACCTATAAAATTCTTTCTTCGTATGACACTAGGAAATAGCAAGCGCAAGAAACCCCAATATACTCGGCGCGTTGCCCGGCCGTTGGCTCGCGCTGAAAAGCATCGGCAATGAGCCTTGCGACGCACCCTCCTGGTGCACGTTCCGGGCCAACCCGACACGCAGCTGCAAAGGTGCCGGCCCTAGACGTAGCGCCGGGCCATTCGCTTAATGACGTCGCACATCTTGCGTTGCCTCATATGGCGCGCTGCGCGTCGTTTGCGGCGCGAATAACGCCTTGCCATGCAGTTGCCCGGCTTCACGCCCCAGACCTTCGCAGCCCTCATGCAGACGACCATCCTCTCGTCGCGCTCCGCTTGAGGAAAAAGGGTCGACTGAGCCCAATCGAGCATCGCCCGGCTTGAGGGAAGGGCCGCCAGGACATGATGGTCAGTGAAGGTTCGGGAAGGATAGGCGTCGATATTGGCGATCGCGACGTTGTCGTTAACGGCGGTTGCTTCGCCAAGCCACGCCAGACGCTGCCTGCGCCATTTTGCGGCCTCAGGATGATCTTCGGTGAAGGCGGGCCGTCCGTCATGGAAATCCTTAAGTGCCCCTGAAGTAACAGCTGGATAGCACAATGATTGAATCGTGACTTTTGTACCGGGGACCGCGCTCTTTGTGAGCAATAGATCGGCCAAGAGGTTGGTGATAAGCTGAGGGATGAGGTGAACGACGCCGTCCTCGCACTGAGTACGGGCGCGAACCGCCGTCATGCTGGCTGACACAGGACAGCTCGACGGTTGGCCCCGAGCACCTTCGCCCAGCTGCTACGGCGATCGCTCAGGCCGCAATTCCTTGCTCGGTTCGGGCTGGCCGGACGCGGGGAGTGGAAATCAAGCCTTGGGGCCTTCGCTAACCGTGGCCTGCGCGGATCGCCGTTTAAAGATCATCTTAGCCGGAGTGTCTGCCGCGAGTTCGAACGGCGCCCACGTCATGTCTTCGACGAGCCGGTCCCGTCCGCAGATCATGTGCCGGACCTTTGGAAAATGCGCGAATTGGCCCGCGACATTGCGGTTGAAGCCGTGCGCCAGCTCGATCGGCATCTCCCCGTTCACGAAGGCTCCGTCGAAGTCGCCGACGACAACCTGGATCAGCGTGTGCGGGTCGACCGCCAGCACGCGCTGGAACGGCACCATGCCCGGGAGGGGCAAATGCATCGCGGCATGTGCAGGAGCAGGTGCGGGCAGTACGGGCGTGGTCGAAGTCCGGAGCGGGATCGGCGACCGTGCCACCTGGATCAACGAACGGTCATAATCGTCTGCAAACGAGCGCAGGGCCATCGCGTTGAACATGAGCTTCGCAACTTCTGGGTTGGCGCGCAGGGTCGCGTACATCTCCCGCTCGTCCTGGGTGAACTCCATCTCGGAAGAAGCATCGGCCGCCATCGCGGCGAGCTCTGCGCTTGTTTGAAGATAGTGGGGTGTGCGGGCCTCGAGATGCCGAACGAGCGAATAGAGAATAGGCCGGTCGGTCTGGTCGAGGTCGGCGGAACGTCCAGCGACAATCTTGGCCCAGGTGTCGCTCCGACTGATCGGCGTCTCGACCGTCCGGTTGATATCCGTCTCGACCGAAATCGGGCGATTGCCCTGCATATGTACATAAAAGTCACGCTCGTACCCGATGCTCTTGATCGAACGCTCCATCCACACGGCGACGGCTCCCTCCTTAGCCAGGGTGGTTACCTTGGTGTGAGCCTCGTCAATGGCGAAGTTGCGGAGGAAAAATTGTGGAACGACGTGATGATCGCGTGGATCGTCCATCGGAAAATGCTCCCTTCGCCTTCGATAGGACTGTGAATCGGCGCGATGCAATGTCCCCGCTCAGGTCAAGTTGTCAACGGGGTGCTACGCCGATCGGCGTCGAGACCCCACGCCAATTCCCACGAGCTAGCCCTTCAGGAATCTCGCGTATGCCCGCACGTCGATCATCGGGACGGTCGCGGACGTCTGCAGTCTCGCGATCAATTCCAGCAGGAAGGCTGTTGCGGCGCGCTTGTCGGCTTCGAGGACGTTCCCGTCGTCCTGCCTCATGAAGATGCCGTGGGCCGCCACGCATCCAAGGTCGAGCGATGCCGTCGCCTCAGCTGTCGCCAGCGCTTTCAGCAACGGGGCGCCCATCGGCGGATTCCACTCGCTTTCGAATGTCAGAAGCCCGCCAATGATGTGCCCGGGCGGCTTGGCAGGCTGCACACCGGCCGCAGACGGTATGGGTAGGCTGGTGCGATACAGAGAGCGCACGCTCGCGATCTTCTTGGCGGCATACTCGACCTGATCGGCATCGATGGATTGCTTGGCTTCAAAGACGGCGTACACGCTTTCAGCCGGGATCACTAATGTGCCGTCCTGCTTGAAGATCAGCGGCGTATATTGGCGATCATAGACGACAATGTCGATCTGCTGGCTGGTCGTATCGGTGCTGTCGATCACAAACGCCCTGTCGACGCGATACCGTTCCGGCAGATAGTTCTTGAGCAGCTCGATCCAAATGCCTTCAGTGGCATCGCCCTTTGCCACCGGATGGCCGATTGCCGCCCGGCTGCGTTCAAGGCGTAGCGAGATCTCGCCGTGAAGCCCGGCCAGAAGGGTCTCGAGCGACCAGCCGCTCATACGACAATGTCTCGCCAATAAGGCGCGGCGAGCGCAGCCGCGGCGGCCTTCTTGATCGCCTGCTTCTCGGCGGCAGTGAGATCGTCCGAGATAGTGTTGTTGGTGTTGGCAGGATCGACGAATCTTGCCGTGGCGATATTGTCGCGCAGATAGGCGAATACGGTGCGCATGTTGTCGCCGAGCGGCGTCAGCCATGCAGTTTCGAGTGCCCTAATGACCGCAAGTTCAAGACAGAACGACGGAAACTCCAGGCCCTTCTGCGTCCGCCAGAGCTTGATCAGCCGGATTTCGGCCTGCCGCCCGGAGTTTTTCACCTTCGTGATGTGCTGCGAGATGTCGGTCTTGGTCCAAGTGTCGCCGCGTCGCTTGTACAGGCTGTAGTCATTGAACAGCCAGTTCTGGCGCTTGCCCGGCACCAGATCGACCGAATAGCCGTGAACCTTGATCCCAATGGAGACGTTCTGGAGGCGCGGCTGGTAACCCGCCGCTTTGAGCGCAACGACCAGCGTCTTGTGAATATCGGACAGGGTTTCAGGGGTCTCGGGGGACAACGCGATGAACAGGTCGAGATCGGTGCCACTGTGGTTGGCGGTACCCTTGGCGTAGGAGCCGCTTGCCGTGACGTCTTGGAGGAATCGGCCCGCCCATTGCTCGATCACCGGCCTGATCGCGCCCGGCACAAAGAAGGCGGGCGAGGCGAGACCGGTGGCTACCTGCTCGCGCAGCAGAATGGCGTTCAGGTAGTCCTGTTCGGACATCATGCGCCAACCTTGAGGATTAGTGTAGCCGTAGAGATCGAGCGCATTCATCAAGGTATGCCTCTAAGAAAAGACCCGGACACCGGCCCGGATCGTGCCGGCACGGCCGCCCAGGTCGATGGCTACATGCCAATGACCCGACTGCGGCACCCGCAACCTGATCGGTGACCGGCGCGCCTCACCGCCGAAGAACTGGTGCTGTCCGCCCTGGCGGTAGCTCTGGAAGTTGCCAGCGTCCATCAGCCGCACGTTGGCGGCGTGATCGAGGCTGACCTCGACCACTGCGCCGCTGTTGAGAAAGCCCAGGTCGTTGTGAAGAAAGTTCATCGTTACTTGTCCTTCACAGTGGTGTTGGCGTGGGACTGGCCGCGCTTGGTGGTGACGTAACGGCCGGAGATCGCACTGCGGTAGTGCGGCCCGCTGGAGCCGTGCTTGCCGGCCGCCTCGTGGACCGTTGTGCTCGGGTGGCTGCGACCATACTTGGGGGTCACGTACTGCCCGGTGGTTGCGCTACGGTAAGGACCGCTGCCCTTGGACGATTTCGACATAAGTCACTCCTTTCCGATCCCCGACCCATGTCGACGATTCTGTACAATTATATCTGTACGATTTGCCCGTCGTCAATGGCCGTGGTACAAAATCGTCAGATCAACGGCGCGGCCCCAAAAGTCCGCGCCGTTGAGATTCGACAGAGGATGTGGATGTCACTGGCTTCAAAAATAAAAGAACTGCGCGTCAAAAAGAAAAAGTCGCTCCAGGACGTCGCCGACGAGGTTGGAGCCTCCAAGGCTCACATTTGGGATTTAGAGACCGGAAAGAGCAGCAATCCTTCCATCGAACTTCTCACCAAGTTGGCGAAATGCTTTGGCGTCAGCGTAGCGGAAATGATTGGCGAAAACCCTGCCGCCAAGGATGTCGATCCTCAGGTCGTCGCGATGTACCGGGAGCTGAAAGAGCTAAGTCCCGCCGACCGGCAGGCCATTCAGGTGATGATGGACCACCTAAAAACCAGGAAGCCGAAAGGATAGTCATGAAGATCACACGGATAGATTTGGCTGACACGGGCTCGCCGATGGGCCTCGCCACCAAGATTCTATCCGTTGAAAAAGACATTCCGATCCCGATGCCGATCGAGGAACTGGCCCGTCAACTGGACGTCGAGAAGATCGCGCCGTTGACCACGGTCGGGTTCGAAGGCGGGCTCTTGACGGATGAAGATCGCTCGACTGGCATCATCCTGGTCAATCAAGCGGCCCCGGAGGGGCGCCGCAGGTTCACCATCGGCCATGAGCTGGGGCATTTCCTAATCGCGACCCACAAGCCTGTCGAAACCGGCAAATTCTTATGCTCACGCGCCGACATGACCAATTGGTCGCTGGACCAGACGAACCGCTATGCGCGCATGGAAGCAGAAGCAAACGAGTTCTCCGGGCTCATCCTGATTCCGCCACCCATACTGCGGAAGTTCATTCCCAAAGGAGACCCAACGCTCGAACACGTGCCCATGATCGCGCAGCATTTCAATGTGAGCAAAGAAGCCGCCGCGCGTGCTTACGCTAGGTATCATCCCCAAGAAATCGCTGTCGTGGTGATCGAGGACGGCATCGTTAAGCGCGCGCATAAGCGGCCTACCTTCCCGTGGATATCGGTCCCCTACGGCAAGCCGGTCCCGAGAACGTCGATCTTCCGTGCAAAGGATCAGCGTCCACGGGTCGCAAGTGAACTTTCGGCGATCAGCCCGGAGCAATGGGTAGATCTGAAGCCCGGCCAGCGCGCCGAGCTTTTTGAGCAAATGTATCCTCAGCAAGACGGTTACGCGCTGTTGATGCTCTGGCTTGAGGTTGAGGAGGCCGAAGAGGCAGATGACGACCGGACGTCGGCGCAGCGCTTCAAAGATCAGCAGGCACGTTGGCGTTAGCCGTCGAGACCCCCGTCCTGAAACCGCTGATTAGCGTCGAGAAGTGGAGAATTTCCTCTAGCAAGTTGCGCAAAACCGCAGCTTCCGGCTTGACCCTCCAAAATGCTTTGTTCTAATTTTGTTCTCATGGCGACAGGGCGATTCCGCGCCGTAATTGAACACAACTGCAGCCGCCCCGATCCGGACAGGAGCCATGCACGAGATCATCTGTCCCCATTGCGATAAGGCCTTCAAGGTCGATGAGTCCGGCTACGCGGATATCTTGAAGCAGGTCCGCGACGCCGATTTCGCCCAACAACTCCACAAACGATTAGAGTTGGCCGAGCGTGACAAGCAGAGCACCGTGGAATTGGCGAAGGCCCAGGTCCGCAACGATCTGCAGAAGACTGCGGCCGCCAAGGATGCCGAGATCCTGGAGTTGAAGTCCAAGCTTGAGGGAAGCGAGGTCGCCCGGAAACTCGCCGTCAGCGAGGCGCTCAGCACAGTAGAAAAAGAGCGTGACCGGTTGGCAAACGCGCTGGCCGAGTCCGAGCGCGACAAGAAAGCGGCCTCGGAGCTTGCCGATGCCCTGTTGGCCGGCGAGCTGCACAAGGCCTCTGCTGCCAAGGAAAAGGAAATTCAGGAGCTGAAGGCCAAGTTGCAGGCTGTTGAGCTTGAGAAGAAACTCGCCGTGACCGAGGCGGTCGGTGCCATCGAAAAGGAGCGCGATGAGCTGAAGAACGGCATGAAGCAGGTCCAGCTTGAAAAGCAGCTCTCCGAGCAGTCGCTGAAAGACAAGTACGAAACGCAGATCAAGGATCGCGACGACGCGATCGAGCGCCTGAAAGACATGAAGGCCCGCCTCTCGACGAAGATGGTTGGCGAGACCCTCGAACAGCACTGTGAGACCGAGTTCAACCGGGTGCGCGCGATGGCCTTTCCGCGAGCGTACTTCGAGAAGGACAATGACGCGCGGACCGGCAGCAAGGGCGACTATATCTTCCGCGACTCGGACGACGCCGGCACCGAGATCATCTCGATCATGTTCGAGATGAAGAACGAAAGCGACAAAACCGCCACGAAGAGCAAGAACGAGGACTTCCTCAAGGAGCTTGACCGGGACCGGACGGAGAAGGGCTGCGAGTATGCCATCCTGGTCTCCTTGCTTGAGCCGGACAACGAACTCTACAACGCCGGCATTGTCGACGTCTTCCACCGGTATACGAAAATGTATGTGATCCGGCCGCAGTTCTTCCTGCCAATGATTACGCTCTTGCGGAATGCCGCGATCAACTCGCTGAAGTACAAGACTGAGCTGGCGCTGGTGAAGGCGCAGAACATCGACATCACCCAGTTTGAAAACCAGCTGGAGACCTTTAAGACGGCGTTCTCGAAGAACTACGATCTAGCTTCTAGGAATTTTCAGACCGCAATCACCGAGATCGACAAGTCCATTGATCATCTGCAGAAGACCAAAGATGCGCTGATCGGCGCGGACCGCAACCTGCGCCTCGCGAACGACAAGGCGCAGGACGTGACGATCAAGAAGTTGACTCGCTCCAATCCGACGATGGCAGCGAAGTTTGCGGAGCTCAAAAGCCATGTCGCTGAAGCAGCGGAGTGATTTCTAGCCAGGTCAGGCAGAAACTACCGTGACGTCAGATTGTGGGTGACCAATAGATGGTCGCAACGGGCCTGTTATTGCGCTGATAAGGTTTCTAACAAAGCGGAGTCAGTCTGCGGACTGATAAGGAAAATAGTGAAAGCTTATCGGTGGAGTGCCAGACGGAGATGAGAGGGCTGCTTTACAACGCTTTATTGGCAGAATTTGAATCGGCAATGCGCGCGGAGGCGTCAGGTGCTGAGGGTTATGGGCTGCTGTCTTCAACGCACACGGCTGCATAGATCGCCGACAGATGACGTCAGCGTAGCGTGGGCGGCAGCCGATCGCCGTGTTGCCTCGCGAGCATCCATTGTGGGTATTCCGCCGAGAGGGCGCTCGCCTGGTCCAGAACGGCAGTTTCATCTGCGGAGAGCTGAATATCGACAGCAGCAAGATTGTCGTCGAGTTGCTCGGTCGACTTTGCGCCGATGATCACTGTCGACACGCTCTTCTGGTGCAAGAGCCAGGCGAGGGCAATCCGGGCGACTGAAACGCCACGCGCGGAGGCGATCGGCTTGATCGCATCGATGACGTCGTAGGCGTGCTCCTTGTTCACCGGCGGAAAGTCGAACGACAGGCGCCTTGCGTTATTGGACGCAGCCGCGCCTTCGCGCGTGAACTTACCGGAGAGGAAGCCGCCGGCGAGCGGGGACCAGATCATCAGGCCGAGCTGCTGATCCATCGCCATCGGGATGATTTCGCGCTCGAGATCGCGTCCCGCGATCGTGTAGTAACTCTGAACGGATTCGAAGCGGGCGTAATTGTGCTGGTTGCAGATCCCGAGCGCCTTCATGATCTGCCAGGCCGACATGTTCGAAGCGCCGATGTAGCGGACGAGTCCGCGCGAGACGAGATTGTCCAGCGCGCGCATCGTTTCCTCGATAGGTGTCACGAGATCGGCGCCATGCACCTGGTAGAGATCGATGTAGTCGAGGCCGAGCCGTTTCAGGCTGGCTTCGACCCCGTGCATGATATGGCCACGCGTGAGGCCGACCTGGTTGGGTCCGGGGCCCGTGCGGCCACGCACTTTCGTCGCGATGATGACATCGTCCCGGTTCACTTTGAGACGCGGATCGCTTGCCCGAGAATGCGCTCTGAGTGGCCTTCTGCATAGACGTCGGCAGTGTCGATGAAATTCACGCCGGCGGACAGTGCGCGCTCGACCAGTACATTTGCGCTTTGCTGATCGACTTCGCCCCAGACCTTCCACCAGCCCTGGCCTCCAAAGGTCGCCGTACCCAGGCAGAGTTCGGAGACATAGAGGCCGGTACGGCCAAACGCACGATATTTCATCGCTCACTCCCTAGGGCAGTTGCCGCTTGGCGCGGCTATGGAATTTCGTTCGTCGTCGAGGCACTCACCATTTGTGACGAAGAAGTTCGTCGACCGTGCGCGCGGTGCGCTCGAAATGCTCTTGCAGGAGCTCGATGGCCGTTTCAGCGTCGCGGTGGAAACGGTCCATACCTCGGGACACGCCGGTCCATCCGACCTGAAGCGCCTTGCCGCCGCCGTGGCGGCGAAGCGCCTGATCCCCATCCATACGTTTGAACGGCTTCGGTTTCCTGAACTTTTTAGCAACGTGGAATTGGCAAATGATGGTGAATGGATTGAAGTCTGAATTGAGTGCAGGCATCCCCGCGCGGGGATTGCAATCGCCTTTTCCAAGATAGGGGGAGGGATGGAGAAGGGGGATTCGACTTGGGACGTGAAGAGCGCTCAGGACTTCTCGAGCCGCCGTAGAGCGGTTGCGTTGCGTGAACCCGCGCGCGGCTCCGCACTTCCTGGGCGCGTGGCGGCACTCAACTGCTTTCGGATTGGCTGGAGGCGGCAGCAAACTCGGCCGTGATCAGGACGTAATTGCCCCTCTCATCAATGACGGACCCGGAAACTGTGGATCGACTCCGAGCTTTGACCCCTATCGGCGCCAAACCGTGACCCCAGCCCACGGCTGATTTCCATCACAGTGTCAGGGACATCGAGCGGCACGGGTGGGGTCAACCTTGGGCTCTGACTCACTTTTGGTGCAGTTGTTTACGCGGCGCCGATGACGCGTGCCTCAAGCAGATCGAGTTTTGCACGCCGTACATCTGACGCTTCACCAGTTTGAGCTTTGTGATTTGACCTTCGGTCTGACCGTTCGACCATGGTTGGATGATTGCGGCTCGAACGGCGTCGCGATCCGCGATGATGCCCTTGGCGAACGAGCTTAGTGGACTGGCGATCGCGGCGGCGATCCATGGATTGAGGTCGGCGGCTGTTTGCTGGCGCATGATTTCGTGGAAGCGATCGACCAAGTCGCGGGCCTCGAGCAACGGTGGGACATCGTGCGCGATCTTTGCCATCAGCGATGCCTGATCCCTCGGTACTTGATCGCGTTCGATTGTCATAAGCCGCGCAATCTTGCGTGCCGACGGGGTCTTCCTCATCCGCCCGGCCGGATTCGATGACTCGTCGAGGCGGCGGCGGGTGACCCATTCGGCGACGACCCGAAGGGATCCTTGGAATCCCTTTGTCCGCAGCCGGCGCCAGAGTTCGGCGCCATTCCGGCAGCCGCCCGTCCAGAGCGCGTCGAGCGTCTCGGCGTACGGCTCGAGGATGCTCACGCGGCTGCGGAAGACCTCCAGTCCGCCGCCTCGGGCAATACGTCGAACGGTCTGGCGTGCAAGGCTAAGCCGACGGGTAATCTGTTTGAGTGGAGTTCCCTGTTCGAGCAGCCGCAACACCGCGTCGACCGTCTTCTTGCGGTGTTGGAAATTCTCCCACCGCTTGCGTTCGGCACAACTGAGTAATGCGGGGTCGATGTCGCCAGTGGCCGACGATTTGCGGATGGCGTGCATGTTCTGGCGCACGACATCAAGAAAGCTCGCGCTGGCGTTCTCGAAGAGGTGCCAACGATCCGCGATTTGTATGGCCTGGGGCGCACCCTTGGATGCGGCGTCGCCGTAGCTCGCGCCACGATCCCGGGCAATGAACTCGATGCTGGGGTGATCGCGCAGCCAGGCGGCACTGGTGCCACTCGCGCGATCTGGCAGGAGTGCAACGATGCGGCGGCGCTCGAGATCACAGATGACGGTACCGTACTGGCATCCTTTGCGCCAGGCCCAGTCGTCAATGCCGACCGCGCGCAAGGGGTCGCGAGGGCGTGCCGCGCGCCGGCGAACCGTTCTAAGCAAGGTATCTTTACTGACCGGGATTGCCAGGCGGCTTGCCAAGTTATGTCCGGGACGCCCACCCAGTGCGAGCCCGAGGCGATGCACGATGCCATCCATTCGCACCGTTCGCCGGGCTGAGGGCAATGCGACCGCGTCGCCGAGGCGCTGGACAAAAATGCGCCGCCGGCAGCCCGTTCTGACACATCGAAACCGGCGTGTCTCAACATTGATCTCGACGATTCGACCGTGGGCAGGCAAATCGATCAGGCGCCGCCTGTAGCGGCTATGGATCCGATCCGAAACGGCACCGCATTCAGGACAGGTCGCCATCTTCGTGCTTGGCCTTGCTAATACGATGATCTTCGCGGCCCCAATCTCGACGCCATCGATAGCAAGGCCCGCTGGTGTCAGCGGCGCGGCATGCATTTTACGGCACATCTGCGGTGATTCCCCCGAGAAGTTGAATCAGCCACTGTGCCATCCTTGGCACGTCAATCGCTGCACCAAAAGTGAGTCAGAGCCAACCTTGGAAGCCGATTGGGGGTCAAATAGCGTGCCTATTCACACCTGTCATGCTTATTGGGCCGTCGATCTCGGTCGATTCGCGGGCCCTTTGAGATGTTGCGATCACGTGGGGATTGGCGATTGGAACCAAGGCCAATCCTCGTCGTTGGCTAAGGTTTTGATCTCCGCGGCTCGATCAAGGTATTGGGAGCGGAAGAGCGGCTGCCAGGGGTAAGGGATGTCGAGTGGAGTTGAGCGACCGATCTCTGCCATAAAAGCAAAACCCTATCGCTCCGAGACGAACGAGCCCGGACCGGCGGTGCTATCGGCAATCCTGGCCGGCTCACCCGACCCGATCTGGTGTTGGCGCATCGACGGCATCATCACCCAATGGAATCCCGCGGCAGAACGCCTGTTGGGGTTCGAGGCATCGGAAATCGTCGGGCATTCCCTGCTGGATCTGGTCACACAAGCGGACCGCTCAGTCGCCGAGAACATTATTGATCGCGTGAGCGCCGGCGAATCCGTTGGCCCTTTCGAAACCGTCAGAGTGGGCAAGAAGGGCAGAGCCCTCTCCCTGGAGATTACAGCCGTCCCGCTGCGCGACCAGAACGGATTGATCGTGGGCGGAGCATCGTTTTGCCGGGACACCAGCGAGCGCAAGAGTGCTGCTGAATTTCTTTCGCGGACCGTTCGCGAGCTCGGAACTCTCTTTCACCTGACAGAGCGCCTGCAGGCTGCCAGAACCGCGCAAGAGGTCTATGAGGCGGCGCTCGAAGCGATCACGGAAGCGCTCGCGTGCGAGCGCGCATCGATCCTGCTGTTCGATTCGGCTTCCGTGATGCGCTTCGTCGCTTGGAGGGGCATCAGCGAGCAATACCGCAAAACAGTAGAGGGCCACTCGCCGTGGACACCCGAAACGACCGACGCGGTCCCGATCTTCGTTGCCGACATCAGGGATTCTAACGAACCTGATGCCCTGAAGAAGGTAATCGAGGGCGAAGGGATTCGGGGCCTCGCCTTCATTCCGCTGCTCCGCGATGGACACGTCATCGGCAAGTTCATGACCTACTATAGGTCTCCGCATCAATTCAGCGAGGGAGAAACCCGTCTAGCCAGCACCATTGCACGCCAGTTGAGCCTGTCGCTGGACAGAATAATGACGGAAGAGCAATTGAGGGAATCCGAACTGCGATTCCGTCTTATGTCGGAGCATGCTCCTGTCATGATCTGGATAAGCGACTCCGCAGGCAAATGCCTTCACCTCAACCGGCTACTCCGCGACTTCTGGGGGGTAGAGGAGGCAGGCATTGCCGACTTCGACTGGTCGTCAACCATACACCCCGACGACGCCGCAGCCGTCCGCGTACAGGTCGGGACCGCAATTGCGCAACGGGTTCCTATCGAGCTGAAAGGGCGATACCGCAGCGCATCAGGAGCATACCGGGTGTTAGAAACCGTCGCGCATCCTCGCATCGGCGCTTCCGGTGAATTTCTTGGGATGATTGGCGTCAACGTCGATGTCACCGAGAGAGAGGAAGCTGAGGCAGAACGTCGCCGCACCCAAGAGGAGTTGCAGGCAACGAATGTTGCGCTGCGAGAGAACGAAGAGCGGTTGCGGCTCGCGACGGCCAACGCGGACGTCGGCTTCTGGGATGTGGATGAAGTCAATCAAATCCTGCACTGGCCGCCCTTGGTTAAGGCAATGTTCGGTATCGCGCCGGACACGCCCGTGTCGATGCTGGACTTCTACTCGGGCCTTCACCCCGAAGACCGGGACGCCGTTAGCGCGGCTTACGCGGCTGCAGCGGATCCCGATATGCGCGCTCTCTATGACGTCGAGTATCGAACCATTGGCAAGGAAGACGGTCGCATCCGCTGGGTCGCGGCAAAGGGACGGGGCGTGTTCGATGCTGAGGGGCGCTGTTTGCGGGTGACCGGTACCGCCATCGACATTACTGCCCGCAAGGCCGATGAGGCAAAGCTCAAAGAGCTTAACGAGACTTTGGAGCGCCGCATCTCGGAGGTTCTGGCTGAAAGAAAGGTTTTGGCCGACATCGTCGAAGGGACGGATGCATTTGTCCAAGTCGTGGACCTCGAATTCCGCTGGCTCGCCATCAACAAAGCCGCGGCTAACGAATTCGAGAAGATATTCGGGGTTCGTCCGCAGGCCGGGGCATGCATGCTCGATCTGTTGACACATCTGCCTGCCGAGCGCGAAGCCTTACGCGCGGTGTGGGCCCGCGCGCTATCCGGAGAGGAATTTACGGAGATCGCAGCCCTCGGTGAGCGCGAACGTCGTCACTACGAAATGAAGTACAATACCCTCCGAAATAGCAAAGGAGAGCGGATCGGCGCGTATCAATTCGTCTACGATGTATCGGAACGTATCCGCGAGCATGAGCGGCTGGCAAGGGCGGAGGAGCAGCTACGTCAGGGCCAGAAAATGGAGGCGATGGGCCAGTTGACCGGCGGCGTCGCCCACGACTTCAACAACCTGCTGACGCCAATCGTCGGCGCCCTCGATGCCTTGCAACGCAGAGGCGTAGGCGGGGAACGCGAGCAGCGATTGATCGCCGGGGCGATGCAGTCCGCAGATAGGGCCAAGACGCTTGTGCAGCGGTTGCTCGCATTCGCACGGCGGCAACCGCTCCAGGCCAGAGCGACCCAAGTAGGCGACTTGATCCACGGAATGGGCGAGCTGATCGCCAGTACGTCCGGTCCGCAAGTCAAGGTCTCTGTCGAGATCGAACAGGACCTGCCGGCGGCAAAGGTCGATGAAAACCAACTGGAGATGGCTCTCCTCAATCTCGCGGTGAATGCGCGTGACGCGATGCCCGACGGCGGTACGCTGCGCATTACCGCCGACGCCCAACACATTGACGCGAAGCATGGGACAGACCTGAAACCTGGACGTTATGTCAGGATATCCGTTGCGGACAGCGGCATCGGCATGGACGAGTCTGTGAAGGCCCGAGCAATCGAGCCATTCTTCTCAACCAAGGGCATCGGAAAGGGCACGGGCCTCGGTCTGTCGATGGCTCACGGCCTGGCGTCGCAACTAGGCGGGGCACTGACAATTCAAAGCCGCCCAGGGCTGGGTACAAATATAGAAATTTGGCTTCCATCGACCGATGAGCCTGTAGCGCCGGAGAACCAGCAAACGGCCTCAGTGCCCGCCGTTGGCGCCCTAGGGACAGCGCTTCTCGTTGATGACGAGCCCCTTGTGCGTGCCGCAGCCGCCGACATGCTCATGGACCTCGGTTACGCCGTTCTCGAAGCTGGTTCGGCCGAAGAGGCAATTCGGTTGATCGGTGGGGGCGTCAAACCCCAGCTGCTTATCACCGATCACCTGATGACAGGAATGAACGGTACAGATCTGGCCCGTCTCGTTCGTTCCGAACTGCCCGGAACGCTCGTGCTAGTGGTGTCGGGCTACGCGGAAAGCGAGGGCGTCGCGCCCGATCTTCCGCGGCTGGTCAAGCCATTCGGCATTAACGATCTCGCTGCGAAACTTGCCAGCTTGTCGAGTGGTCGATAGGTGAAAGCAAAGGCCGCGCTCCGTTGCCAGCTGCAGTCCGCGAGCAAACTGCGTCCTCACGTTTCATTGCACATGCCGCCTGACCTCGCGTCTCGGCCAATGAGACGGTCAAGGCTGGTCAGGCGCCGGCACCGACTCGACGACCGCGTTTCCGGACGGCTTTTCGTTCGTCGCAAAAGGGGCCGTCCGCCAGACAGTCTTTGAGCTGGGCTCAGGTCTTCTTAACACAAGTTAGCCCGTCGCGTCCGATTAGTCCTTAACCGCCGAGCAATCATTGCGTCCTAGCTTGCGCGCAATGTGAAAGAAAGTGGGACTATGAACACGTGCGCGGGTTGCCGTCTCAGCGAGAGCTTGCCCTTCAAATTCAAAATGGCTTTCCAACCGATCGTCGATCTCTCGGCGGGAGAGGTTTGGGGATACGAAGCGCTCGTGAGGGGGGAAAACGGGGAACCTGCCCATACCGTCCTTGCGCAGGTCACCGACGAGACTCGGTACAGCTTCGACCAAGCGGCCCGAGTCACGGCAATCGAGGCCGCAGGCCCACTCTTCGCGGGCAGAGACATGCGGCTGTCGATCAACTTCATGCCGAACGCAGTATACGAACCCAAAGCGTGCATCCAAAAGTCGCTTGCCGCCGCCAAGCGCGTGGAATTTCCACATCGTAATCTCATGTTCGAGTTCACCGAGAACGAGCGGATGGTGGACCCTGCTCACGTCGCGAAGATCGTGGAAGCATACCGCAAGTTCGGCTTCTGGACGGCGCTCGATGATTTCGGAGCAGGATACGCTGGGCTCGGTCTCTTGGCTCGATTGCAGCCCGATCTGATCAAGATCGACATGGAACTGATCCGCGACATACATGTCAGCCACGCCAAGCAAACAGTTGTAGCTGGCATCGTTAATATCGCGCGGGAGCTTGACGTCCGCGTGCTCGCCGAAGGCATCGAGGACGAAGCCGAACTCGGCGTATTGAAAGCAGCTGGCATCAATCTGTTTCAGGGCTATTACTTCGCAAAGCCGGGATTCATGACGCTGCCCAAAGTTACTTTCATTGCGGACAGGCCGATTGAAGCCGCTTTGGCAGCAAGATGATGAATCAGCCCAATAGCTCCTCCGCCATACGATCTCGTCGGCTGTTCGTTCGATATTGAACTAAGCTGATGCGTCCAAGGCGAGCGGCTCGGCTCGATACTTTCCCGTCAGAGCAGCGTGCCGGCAGAGCGCATGCGACACTATCGACCTCGCCCGTTCCTCTCGAGCGAGACCCGCAGTCAGCCTATGAGGTGAACGAGATACCCATGCTGTTCCGATTGGTCTATCACAGTCGCAACTTGCTACGTCGGAAGGCCGTAGCCGGTGGCAACGGGCTGATGAGCATTGCGAAAGCTGCCGAACAAAACAATCTTCAATTGGGGATATCTGGCGCCCTTCTGTTCGACAAGGACACTTTTGCGCAAGTGCTCGAAGGAGACCGGCTAAAGGTCACGCAACTTTTCATCCGAATATGCAGCGATAGTCGACATACCGACATTAGTATTGTCGAGGCAAAGTCGGTCACCGACCGCCGGTTCGCCGATTGGGCTATGGCTCTTATTCCGAATCCTGCTGCGTCGCCCCTCGGACCGAACTTCATTTCCGGCGATGCGGTCGTCGAGATGATGGTCGAGCAGCTCCAGAATTCGGATGCCTCGCTGAGGGTCGCTGTTCCCGTCTGGTGAAAACGCTAGGCCGCCGCCAACCTTTTGACAGCTCGTTCAAGTCGCTTTCCTAGAACGAGGCGCTGTTGCCGTAATTACTTTTCGCGGACAATCGCTGCTTATCGATCTCTTCGTGCAGCTCGCCTCGAAAATACCTGTTCGTTGATTTCCTCTAGTGGAAAAGCGGGCCCGAATCGACGGTCGAACCGCTCGTGAGCAGAGTTCGTTATTTTTCACAGAGCTGCAGCGGTCGCCGTGCGCGCTGGCGGCGCGCAGCGGGCACCACATCTTGCCCGTGTGGAATTTTGCATTCAAGAGATGGCTATCCGCCTCGGTTTCCTGCGCTCCTTGCGTGAAGGGAAGTTGCGTTACGCGAGGGGGGCTCCACGAACCCGCTCGCCACGGCCTTTTTCCGGTGGCCAGCCTCCCGTCGACGACGAAATCTCGGCAATAGCGAACCGTTTCTTCACCGTGCCGAGCTTCGGTCCGGCCGATTCCTCCTTCCTAAACCCGCGTTTAATAAGCCGGATGCCCTGTTTGCCGCTGGACCTTGGTCGGGCGAGGCGGCGTTCACGTGCCGCTAACCCTTTCTCAACCTGC
This sequence comes from Bradyrhizobium zhengyangense, assembly GCF_022012435.1. Classification (GTDB taxonomy): domain Bacteria; phylum Pseudomonadota; class Alphaproteobacteria; order Rhizobiales; family Xanthobacteraceae; genus Bradyrhizobium; species Bradyrhizobium zhengyangense. The sequence goes on along the minus strand of NZ_JAKLUA010000004.1, from coordinate 195,937 downwards.
CCTGATCCAATCGCAGCCCTGCCTCGTATCTGCTTCCGGGAGAACAAATTCGCATGTGGCAAGCTCTGACCTGTCTGCCCGGCCAGCACGACCTGCGCTACGTCGCTGTCGCGGTGCTGGTTTGCGTGCTCGGGTCGCTTTTGTCGATGCGGCTGTTGGCGCGGGTCCGGCGCAACACCAGGGCGCGGCGTTTCAACCTCCTGTTCCTGTCCGGCCTCGTTGCCGGCGGCACGGTGTGGACCACGCATTTTGCGGCGATGCTCGGCTACAACGCGACGGTGGCTCGCGCCTTCGAACCCGGGCTGACCTTCGCCTCGCTGATGATCACCGTGATATTCGCCTGGGTCGGCTTCTTCATCACCACGCGCACAAGACTCGGACCCGCAATCGAGGGCGGCGGCTCGATCTTCGGTCTCGGCATCGCCGCGATGCATTACACCGGTATGGCCGCGTTCGAAGTCCCGGGCATTCTGGGCTGGAATTATCCGCTGGTTGCGCTCTCCGTCGTATTTGCGGCCGGCTTCGGTGCGGTCGCCGCCAACCGCATCGCACGGCCGATCACGCGCTTCTGCAAATATGGCGGCGCGCTCTCGATGTTCCTGGCGATCGTGTCGCTGCATTTCACCGGCATGGCGGCCATGTCCGTCTATCCTGCGTTCGACCTGGCGGTGCCGCCACAGGCTCGGTCGGATACGTTCATGATCACCAGCGTCATCGTCAGCATCAGCCTGATAATGGCGATGGCTGCCTCCGCCTACGCGATCGACCTTCAGGCCGCCAACGAGGCGACCGAAAGCTACAAGCATCAGGCGATGCACGATCCCTTGACGGGCCTGCCGAACCGCAACGGATTGGCGCAGCAACTGCATGATCTGCTCGCCGGACGCGGCGACGACACTGCGCGCGTGGTCGTGGTGGCAATCGATCTGGATCGTTTCAAGGACATCAACGACGTCCACGGCCATGTCGGCGGCGATCATCTGCTGCGGCAAGTTGCCCAACGCATCTCGGCGCAATTGCAGCCCGGGGAATTTCTGGCGCGGATCGGCGGCGACGAATTCGTGGCCGTGAAGAGCGAGATCTTTGCCCGCGGCGAGGCGGTCAAGTTCGCCGAGCGCCTGCGCAACGTCGTGCTCGACCCGATCGAGTGGCAGCACCAGACGCTCGCGGTCGGCTGCAGCATCGGCATTGCATTGTTTCCCGAGCACGGTCGGGCCGGCGATGAACTCACCCAGCGCGCTGATCTGGCAATGTACCGCGCCAAAAGCCTCGGCCGCGGCAAAATCTGCACTTATGAGCCGTCGATGGACGAGGCGAGCCGTGTCCGCGCCGAGCTCGCGATCGACCTCAAGCGCGCGCTCGCCGGCAATGAGCTCGAGCTGTACTATCAGGTGCAGAACGACACCAACACCGGCGGCATCGTCGGCTTCGAGGCCCTGATCCGCTGGAATCATCCGCAGAAGGGACGCATTCCACCCGACGCTTTCATCCCGATTGCCGAAGAGACCGGCCTGATCATCGATATCGGCGATTGGGTGATGCGGACGGCCTGCACCGCCGCCGCGCTATGGCGGCTGCCGTTCAAGGTCGCTGTCAATGTCGCGCCGATGCAGCTCAATCATGACCTGCCGCGGCGCGTAGCGGAAATCCTGAACGAGACGGGCCTGCAGCCGTCGCGGCTTGAAATCGAATTGACCGAGAGCGGCATTATCGCTGACCGCCAGCACGCGCTGCAGGTCGTGCTGGCGCTCAAAGCGATCGGCGTCACCGTCGCCATGGACGATTTTGGAACGGGTTATTCCTCGCTCTCGACGCTGCAGGCGTTTCCCTTTGATAAGATCAAGGTCGACAAGAGCTTCGTCCAGGCGGTCGAGACCAGCGTGCATGCGGCCGCTATCGTCAAGGCGACCTTGCTGCTCGGCCGCAGCCTCAACATCCCGGTGCTGGCCGAGGGCGTCGAGACGACGAGCCATCTCGACTTTCTCCGCGGGGAAGGTTGCGACAGCGTTCAAGGCTATCTTTTCGGCCGGCCTATGCCGGTCGACGTCGTGACCCGGATGATCGATGATGAGAAGGGGTCGCGTCCACAAGGGGCTGATGCGCACAATGAGCTCACGCAGGTTGCGGCCGCCTGAGATGGCCGCTCAAACCTCGCGGCTATGCAGCTTCCAGAGCTCGTAGATAGTGTCCCAATCAGGAACCTTATCGGGAGCATAGCCAAAGATCCTCCCGGTCCCGAGCTTTCGAAAATTCTTCATGGCCTTGAGGTGCGCGCCGCTTGTAACGAAGGCGCGCATGCTGACGAGATCCGACCAGGCTGTCAGCGTGTGATAGGTACCGCCGATGATTTTCGCTTGAACCACGACAATTCCAGTGGCACGACGTGCCTGCGCCAGTGATTGGACCGTTCGCCACCAGAACCTGGGCAAGTGCACGATGCCACGCGGGCGGAAGCCAGTCATGGAGACATAGACCATGCTGCACCTCGATTGTGATGAGGCAGGAACGATGCTCAAAAGGGATTGGATCACCTGGAGGCGCGGGCGACATTGGCCATCTGAGAAGTCGCACCATCGGTCGTGAAGCGACTTGGTTGGAACGTCGTTGATAGCGCCCCAAGCGAGCAGGCCGCACTATGCCAAGGCGCGAAGTAGAGAGGTGGGTCGTGCGCAATCGACGGTCGGCGCCCAGAGCGGGTACTAGGCCCTCGCATCATAGCGCAGCGGCGAAGCAAGAATGCCCCTCTTCATCGGCCGCGAATCACGCTCAACGTTGTCGGCCCTTTCAAGGAGCGCCGAATACCTGACATTAGTAGTCGCAGGAACTGGGAGAACGAACCTTACCTCCTCGATCCGCACAGCCCCGCCGGCTAGGGGCGGGGTTTTCCTCTCGCACGACGAGCTCAATAACCAAGTTGTCCTAGGCGCTTCGCTGCCCCGAGAATCATCCGCATGAACTGAGCCCGGCAGCCATGTTGCTTGATTTTGAATCCACCTTGCATCTGATGGAGCTTTCGTCTTCAGGGTTGCGTGGAGGGGGCTTAGAGAAGACCAGCATCCGGCGCGTCCTTCGCATTCGAGCGCGCTCTTAACTCGGCGGATGGCTGCTCTCTAGTGCGGAACAATCCGGAGGTCATACTCCGTTGCGTTCGCCCCGAGCATTTTATTCCAGAGCCGCAAAAAATTGTCGATCCTGCGAGAAAACTGAAACCGAACTCCACCGTTGCTCGTAGCTTGAGGCGCCTAAGTTTGGCGTGAAGATCGTCAACCATAATTGAACTCATGCGTAAAAGGTGGAGGTTCTGATGAAGTACAGCACTCTGATTGCCTCGGTCACTCTTGCAATCGCCGGCATAGCAGGCAGCGCAACAGCTCCGGCGGCGGCGAAGGAAAAGACAGTGATGGTCGGCGGTGCAGCAATGTACCCCACTAAAACGATCGTTGCTAACGCCGTCCATTCACGAGACCACACAACACTGGTCGCAGCCGTCAAGGCCGCTGGCCTCGTCGATACTTTGTCTGGCCCAGGACCCTTCACTGTATTCGCTCCAACCAATTCGGCCTTCGCAAAGCTGCCGAAAGGCACGGTCGAGACACTCGTGAAGCCGGAGAACAAATCGACTTTGACCAAGATCCTGACTTACCATGTCGTACCAGGCAAGCTCGAAGCAGAAGATCTAACCGATGGGCAAAGGCTGACGACCGTCGAAGGTGAACAACTGACCGTGAGGAAGGCCGGCAGCCGCACAATGATTGTCGATGCCAAAGGCGGTACGTCAACCATAACGATTCCCGACGTCAATCAGTCCAATGGCGTGATTCATGTCGTCAACACGGTGCTAATGCCGGCAAGCTGAATGATCGAACGAGGAGGGCGACCGGCACGGGCGCCAACTCCTCCGCCGCATCAATGGGAACTACGTGTTAGCGCCACAAGCGAACACCGACGCCGCTCGGTCATACCCACGACTGCGCGGCGTCATGCGCGTGGTTCTGGCCGTCTTCTACACCACAGCGGGGATCGCGCACCTGCTGGCGCCGGCACAGCTACTTGCGATAACGCCATCTTGGGTGCCATTTCGGCCCCAGGTCATCCTTATTACGGGTGTCTTCGAACTGACGGCCTCAACCGTGCTGCTCGTCGGACCTCAGCAAAAGTATGCCGGAATTCTGATGGCACTATATGCCCTCTGTGTCTGGCCGGCTAACTTTAAACATGCGATCGAAGGAATCGATTTGCCCTACATCTCGTCTAGTTGGTGGTACCACGTGCCGCGGCTGGCGTTTCAGCCCATCATCATCTGGTGGGCGTTATTTTGTTCGAACGCGATCAATTGGCCGTTCGGATCGTCAAGGGACTGATTGTGAGTCAGCAAATCAACACTGTAGTATGTGTCCCCGGACTTGGCCGATCGCCGCAGCGCCCGGGCGCTGCCGGAAAGCCGCCGCTGGAGCCCTGAAGGTCAGTGGCATTGAAAAATTATGCCGCGTCACTGTGCGGTGCCGGATCAACGACCCTTTCCAAGAACAGGGCATAGTCGCTTCCGAGGGAGTGATCTCTTCCGTCGCAGGCGGAGGTTGACCGAAAAGAAAACCGACGATTGGCGGAGAAAGTCTAAGTGCAAGAGGCGGCCACGCTGATCCTGCCAGTCTCTTCATGAAAAGCGAGGGGCCTATTCGATCACGGCGATGATCGACCTCTTGAAGACTTAACCGATCGAACAGGCTCCGTACCCCTCATTCGGCGAATTCGGCTTGCGCTGGGCGAACGGATCAATTCCGCGACCAGCGGATTTGGGTAGCGGCGTTGCTGGGTGACGGCGAAGAACTGCTCCTTCAGTGTATTCAGCCTGATGCGCTCGACCAGAAGGCCGGAGCGGAGTTCGTCGATGACAACGATCGGCGGAACCAACGCCAAGCCGCCGCTTTCGCGCGCCATCAGACGCAGCATGGCCATGTCGTCAACCTCCGCCGCTATGACCGGCCTGATGCCGCTGCGACCGAGCAGCGCATCGAAGGCCGAACGTAGCGCGTTGCCTCGTCCAGGCAGTACGATGGGCAGACGCGCGAGGTCCTGGGGAAAGCCAAGGCGCGTAGGCTTCGCCGGCTTGTGGCTGACAATGCTGACACCCTGCTCGTCGATCAGCGTGTTCTCAAAGCTACTGCGTGCATCGGGCGACGCCGGATGATTGGCAAGTACGATATCGAGCTTGTGCGCATCGAGCGCCTCGAGCAGATCATCGAACAGTCCAGTGTGGATGATGAGTTCGACATCAATGCGGCCTATCAGTGGCCGCAGAAAAGCGATTTGAAAGTTGCGTGATAAGGTCGCTGCAGCCCCGACCCGCAGCACTTGGCGTCCGGGCCGCAGGCCGGACAACGTCTCCATCAGTTCATGGCCTGACTTGAAGACGCTGCCGGCATAGTCGACCGCGATGCGCCCGGCCTCCGTCAGCTGCAGCGTGCGACCGACCCGCTCGAACAGCTGCTGGCCAAGCTGCTCTTCCAAAGCCTTGATCTGCACCGACAGCGAGGAGGGCGAGACGTTGAGCCGCTGCGCGGCGCGGCTCATGCTGCCTTCGGTCGCGATTATCCAGAAATAGCGCAAATGATGGTAGTTGAGGTGCGGCATGACGATCGTTCTATTTGATATAACGATCTAGTTCAATAATTGAATTTTTAACAAACGACGTCGTGCGGTATGGACGGGGACCGCCGGATCAACCCTGCCGAGATGCCATGTCAAAGTTTCTGCCTTGCCTCGCCGTACTCGCCCCGCTGACCCTCTGCCTCGTCGGGTTCCTTCCGTCTCGCGCCAGCGTCAGGGATTACGTCGGACTTGCAATCGTCGCCGCAGCGGCGTCGCTCGTCGTTGTCGTCGCGGCAGGTCTCGCCTGCTTCGTTGTCGGGCCGGGACGCTCGAGGCTGCTGGGAGCCTCCGGGCTAGGACTCTCGCTGCACGTCGATGCGCTCTCAACGATCCTCTGCGTGCTTGTCGGGTTCGTCGGGCTCGTCGTCGTCAAATACAGCCGCAACTATCTGGATGGCGATCCCGGCCAGATCAGGTTCACGCGCTGGCTGCTGCTGACGCTTGCCTCCGTACTGACCGTGCTGATATCTGGCAATCTAGTGCTGCTGCTGGTTGCCTGGATCGCCACCAGCGTCTCGCTAGGCCGGTTGCTGCTGTTCTACCACACGCGGCCGGCCGCCATCCGGGCCTCGCGCAAGAAGTTCGTCGCGAGCCGGCTCGGCGATGGGTGCCTCGCGATCGCCGCCGTGCTGCTCTACCTGCACTTCGGAACGCTCGAGGTCGCCGATCTGGCCACCAAGGCGCGCAGCGGTGCCGAGATCGGTTCGCCGGCCATCTCCGCGGCAGCGCTGCTGATCGTCGTGACCGCTATGCTGAAATCCGCGCAATTGCCGCTGCATGGCTGGCTGAGCGAGGTGATGGAGACGCCGACCCCGGTCTCGGCGCTGCTGCATGCCGGTATCATCAATGCCGGAGGCTTCCTCGCCCTGCGGCTCGGCGATGTGCTGCTGCTGGCGACGCCGGCCCTCAACGTGCTGGCCGTCGTCGGCGGCATCACCGCGCTGTTCGGCTCGCTGGTGATGCTGACGCAGACGTCGGTGAAGGTCCAGTTGGCCTACTCAACCGTGGCCCAGATGGGGTTCATGCTGCTGCAATGCGGGCTCGGCGCCTTCTCCGCCGCGCTCCTGCATATCGTCGCCCATTCCCTCTACAAGGCGCACGCCTTCCTGTCATCGGGCAGTATCATCGACCTGGCACGCGCGTCATGGACGCCTAGCCCCGGTGGCCAACCGCACCCGGCGCGGCTGATCCTTGCGCTCGCGGGCGTGATCGGACTGACGCTCCTGATCGGCTGGGGGCTTGGTATGACCTTGCGCAGCAATCCGGCGCAGATCGCGCTGGGATCGGTGCTGCTGATGGGGCTCGTGCACCTCATGGCCAATGCAATCGACGAGCGGCCCAACGCCTTCGTCGTCGCGCGCGGCATCGTCACCGCGGCCGGTGTCGCCGCGCTCTACTTTGCACTGCAAGCGGCGACGGCGTGGCTGGCCGCCGGAAGCGTCCCGGTCGGACGTCCGGTGGATGGCACAGCGCCGATGCTAATCGCCGCGCTAGTGGTGATCTCCTTTGCGGCGATGACGGTGTTTCAGAACCAGATGATGCGCCGCGCCGACGCACTGTTTTGGATCGCAGCTTACGTGCATCTGCGCAACGGGCTCTATCTGAATACGCTGGCTAACCGCCTAGTGCTGGCGCTTTGGCCACGCGCGTCGAACAAGCTCAAGACCAACCCCTGACGCCGAGATAACCATGAACCAGGCCGCCCTAGCCCTGAAGATCACAGCGACCGAAGCCGACACGGACGTCACGCTCGAGGCCCGCATCGCGGCCGCCTGCGCGCGCGTCGCACCGCTCTGGCCGCTCAAGCATTTCGTTGCGGTCAATCCGTTCCTCGGCTTCACGGGCCAAAGTTTTGCCGCCACCGCCGCGACGTTCGAGCGCGTGGTGCGGGCGCGCATCCTGATGCCGCGGGCGTTCTACCGTCACGCGCTCGCGGAAGGCCGCATCGACGATGCGGCGATGGCGCAGGCGCTCGCGCTTCACCCCGACGCTGGCCTCGACATCGACAGCCTCAAACAGGGGTTGCGCTCGGATGCGCCGGCCGGCGCGCCTCCGGCCGTCGTCGCCACTGTGGCCGAGGTGCTGGACGGGCTTGCTGAAGGCGACCGATACGTCTCGCTGGTTGCCTTCATGATCGACGAGATCTCGGCCTTCTGCGCCAGCTATTTCGACGAGGGCCAGGCCAATTGGCCGAACCCGACGCGCAGGCTCAGGCCCTACGCGGCCTGGCGGACGCTTGCGATCTACGACCGCAATCCCGAAGTCATGGGCATCAGGGGTTTTCGAACGTCTGTTGCGGCTCTGCCTACAGATCCCATCGAGGCCATCGGTGTCATCCTCGACCGCCTCGGGATTCCCGATCGCGCGATCGAGGATTATCTGGTGCGCGCACTGTTCGACCTTGGTTGGTCGGCCTACGCGCGCTATGTCGGATGGAGCGCGGAGCTCGAGGGCCGTCGGGACGACACTCTGCTCGAACTGCTTGCGATCCGGCTCGCCTGGGGTTTTGCGCTGTTCGAGGCGCGGACCGATGACGCCTTCAGGACAGCCTGGGCGCGAGCGATGGAGCAGGCGGCGAAACTGCCCGTCGATCACTGCCTAGACGAGACTCCCGAGCTCGCCGTCGACGTCGTCCTGCAGGAGGCCTACGAGATCGTCTTCCGCCGCAACTTGATCGCCCGACTCCTCGCCAACCGCGGCAGCGCGGCACCGTCTGGTCGGATGGACCGGCCTGCGGTCCAGGCGGCCTTCTGCATCGACGTGCGCTCGGAAATATTCCGGCGCGCGCTTGAGACCCTTTCTCCGGAGGTGGAAACGATCGGTTTCGCCGGCTTCTTCGGCTTCCCCATCGAATATGTTCCGATAGGCCACCTTCGGGGCGGCGCGCAATGTCCCGTGCTGCTCAAACCGGCGTTCATCGTCTGCGAAGAAGTCAAGGACGCCGAGCCGTTCGAGGAAGCCGAAGTGCTGGGCCAGCGACTGCTCCGGCGGCGAGTGGCGAAGGCTTGGAAATCGTTCAAGGTCTCCGCAGTGTCGTCCTTCTCCTTTGTGGAGACGGCAGGCCTCGGCTTCGCGGCGAAGATCGCGACTGACAGCGCGGGCGTAACCCGACCGGTGCCATCGCCGGTCAGCGATGGTCTCGATTCCGACGTCGCTGCGAGGGTCGGCCCGCGTCTCGCGCCTGGCAAGCTCAAAGGGCGTTCCACCGGCTTTACCGACTTGCAGGCCGTCGATATGGCCGAGGCGGTGCTGAAGGCGATGTCACTGACCGGGCCGTTCGCGCGCCTCGTGCTGCTGACGGGCCACGGTAGCACCACGGTCAACAATCCACACGCCTCGGGCCTCGACTGCGGCGCCTGTGGCGGTCACACAGGCGAGGCCAATGCGCGTGTCGCCGCCGCGATCCTCAACGATTCGCAGGTCCGCGATGGCTTGCGGGCGCGGGGCATCGACATCCCCGCCGACTGCTGGTTCGTCGGTGCGCTTCACGATACCACCACTGACGACGTAAAGCTGTTCGACGAGGAGGACCTGCCGGCGCAACTCGCCGACGATCTGGCACGGTTGAAATTGCGCCTGGCCGATGCCGCTCATCTGGCGAGGCTCGAGCGCCGCGCGCTGCTGGGCGTCGGAGATGCGGCGGATGCCGACGCCGCGATCAAGGCGCGTAGCAAGGACTGGTCCCAAGTCCGGCCAGAATGGGGCCTCGCGGGAAACGCCGCGTTCATCGCTGCCCCGCGCAGCGTCACGCGCGGTCTCGACCTGTCCGGCCGCGCCTTCCTGCACTCCTATATCCACGAGCAGGATCGGGATCATCGGGTGCTGGAGTTGATCATGACCGCGCCGCTGGTGGTCGCGAGCTGGATCAATCTGCAATACTACGGCTCGACCGTTAATAACGCGGCGTTCGGAAGCGGCAACAAGGTGCTGCACAACATTGTCGGCCAGCTCGGCGTGCTTGAAGGCAACGCCGGCGACCTGCGAGTCGGGTTGCCATGGCAGTCGGTCCATGACGGCAAGCGCTTTGTCCATGAGCCGGTACGTCTGAACGTCTTCATCGCTGCTCCCGAAACTAAGATGGACGATGTCCTGCGTCGGCACTCAGGCATCTGCGATCTCGTGACCAACGGCTGGATTATGCTGCACTCGCTCGGCGAGCATGGCCCAGTCATCCGCCGCTGCGTGCGGCCGGGCATTTGGGTTGCTTCATCTTCTGAATAAGATCGCGGCTGCATGTCGCCCATCGATCGGCTTCCCAACTTTGAGGCCTTGAGCGTGAAGGATCGTAAGGAAGTTTGCGCGCCCCAATCGCGTCCAAAGCAGGAGGCCCAGTGTGTGGATCGGCTCCGAGCTTGGGCTCTGACTCACTTTTGGTGCAGTTGTTTACGCGGCGCCGATGACGCGTGCCTCAAGCAGATCGAGTTTTGCACGCCCGTACATCTGACGCTTCACCAGTTTGAGCTTTGTGATTTGACCTTCGGTCTGACCGTTCGACCATGGTTGGATGATTGCGGCTCGAACGGCGTCGCGATCCGCGATGATGCCCTTGGCGAACGAGCTTAGTGGACTGGCGATCGCGGCGGCGATCCATGGATTGAGGTCGGCGGCTGTTTGCTGGCGCATGATTTCGTGGAAGCGATCGACCAAGTCGCGGGCCTCGAGCAACGGTGGGACATCGTGCGCGATCTTTGCCATCAGCGATGCCTGATCCCTCGGTACTTGATCGCGTTCGATTGTCATAAGCCGCGCAATCTTGCGTGCCGACGGGGTCTTCCTCATCCGCCCGGCCGGATTCGATGACTCGTCGAGGCGGCGGCGGGTGACCCATTCGGCGACGACCCGAAGGGATCCTTGGAATCCCTTTGTCCGCAGCCGGCGCCAGAGTTCGGCGCCATTCCGGCAGCCGCCCGTCCAGAGCGCGTCGAGCGTCTCGGCGTACGGCTCGAGGATGCTCACGCGGCTGCGGAAGACCTCCAGTCCGCCGCCTCGGGCAATACGTCGAACGGTCTGGCGTGCAAGGCTAAGCCGACGGGTAATCTGTTTGAGTGGAGTTCCCTGTTCGAGCAGCCGCAACACCGCGTCGACCGTCTTCTTGCGGTGTTGGAAATTCTCCCACCGCTTGCGTTCGGCACAACTGAGTAATGCGGGGTCGATGTCGCCAGTGGCCGACGATTTGCGGATGGCGTGCATGTTCTGGCGCACGACATCAAGAAAGCTCGCGCTGGCGTTCTCGAAGAGGTGCCAACGATCCGCGATTTGTATGGCCTGGGGCGCACCCTTGGATGCGGCGTCGCCGTAGCTCGCGCCACGATCCCGGGCAATGAACTCGATGCTGGGGTGATCGCGCAGCCAGGCGGCACTGGTGCCACTCGCGCGATCTGGCAGGAGTGCAACGATGCGGCGGCGCTCGAGATCACAGATGACGGTACCGTACTGGCATCCTTTGCGCCAGGCCCAGTCGTCAATGCCGACCGCGCGCAAGGGGTCGCGAGGGCGTGCCGCGCGCCGGCGAACCGTTCTAAGCAAGGTATCTTTACTGACCGGGATTGCCAGGCGGCTTGCCAAGTTATGTCCGGGACGCCCACCCAGTGCGAGCCCGAGGCGATGCACGATGCCATCCATTCGCACCGTTCGCCGGGCTGAGGGCAATGCGACCGCGTCGCCGAGGCGCTGGACAAAAATGCGCCGCCGGCAGCCCGTTCTGACACATCGAAACCGGCGTGTCTCAACATTGATCTCGACGATTCGACCGTGGGCAGGCAAATCGATCAGGCGCCGCCTGTAGCGGCTATGGATCCGATCCGAAACGGCACCGCATTCAGGACAGGTCGCCATCTTCGTGCTTGGCCTTGCTAATACGATGATCTTCGCGGCCCCAATCTCGACGCCATCGATAGCAAGGCCCGCTGGTGTCAGCGGCGCGGCATGCATTTTACGGCACATCTGCGGTGATTCCCCCGAGAAGTTGAATCAGCCACTGTGCCATCCTTGGCACGTCAATCGCTGCACCAAAAGTGAGTCAGAGCCGAGCTTGGCTCTGACGCAAGTTTGGTGCAACGCCGACTATTCTGCGCCGATCAACCTGGCTTGAAGCAGATCGATTTTCCCGCGACCGTACATTTGACGTCGAACGAGCTTGAGGCGTGTAATCTGACCTTCGGTCTGTCCGTTCGACCATTGTGAAGTGATTGCCGCCCGTACCGCAGCCTCATCTTTCGCGACGCCGCTGGCGAACGAGGCGACGAGGCTGGCGCGAGCGCGCTCGATCCATGGGATGAAACCCGCCTCGGTCTTGCGCCGGATCATCAGGTGGAATTCGGCGATGATCTCGCGTGCCTCGACCAGAGTTGGCACGCCAGCTTCGATCGCCGCGACCGTGACGGTTTCCGCTTTCGTGAGCAGGTCCCGCCCGATGGTCATGAGGCGAGCGATTGTTCTGGCTGAGGGAATCCGCTGAAGGTTCTTTGCATCGGCCTTTTCGGCCTGTCGTCTGCGGGTTGCCCACTCGCTGACGACGCGGAGCGAGCCGCGGAAGCCACGCGCTGCTAGGCGGCGCCAGAGTTCGGCCCCGCTTCGACAGCCGGACACCCACTGATTATCGAGCCATGGCAAATGCAGATCCAACGAACTTTGCCGGGTCCGAAAGACATCGGTGCGTTCGCCGCGGATCACCTGCCGTATCAGCTTCCTGCTATGGCCAGTCCGACGCACGATCTGCTTGATGGGTATGCCGTTCTTCGACAGTGCCAGGATGGCCGCATTGGTCTCCTCGCGGCGTAAGTAGCCCTCATACTGGAGCCGCTCGGCTGCCGTCAGCAGCTGGGGATCGATCGTGGTCGCACCGATGACAGTGCGAATCTGGCGCATCGATTTGCGGACGGCGTCAAGGAAGGCCCGACTGGCGTTCTCCATCAGATGCCAGCGGTCGGCGACCTGCACCGCGTGCGGCAAGGCTTTGGCCGCCGCTTCGCCATATCCGCCGCCACGATCGCGGGCGACGATCGCGATCGTGGGATGCGCAGCGAGCCAGGCTCGGGCGGTCGCGGGCTCACGATCCGGCAACAGGGTGACTATCCGGCGCCTTTCTAGGTTACAGATGATGCTGGCGTATCGGTGATTGCGACGCCAGGCCCAATCATCGATGCCGATAACCTTGAGCGGGTCAGCCGGCGGACGGTGACGGCGTCGGACCACGCACAGAAGCGTGTCCTTGCTCACCGGCAACATCAGCCGTTTTGCGAAGCCTGCCGCCGGTCGACCGCCAAGCGCCAGACCAAGGTGATGGACGATAGAGTCCAGCCTCGCCGTGCGTCGCGCTGATGGAGCCAATATCCCGTCGGAGAAACGCTCAGTGAAGATCTGGCGTCCGCACAGGACGGCATCGCAACGGAAGCGGCGTGCGATCACCAGGAGCTTCACGACCCGCCCCGAAAGCGGCAGATCGGTCACACGGCGCCGATAGCGGCTGTGGACACGTCGGGAAGCCGCTCCGCACAATGGACACATGCCGACGCTTCCGGACGCCCGGACCGTGATGACGGCTTTATCACCCTCGTAGCACGCACTCTCTACCACAAACCCACGCGGCACCAGACTGGAGCGGTGGAGTGCTTGCTGCATGGCGCTGATTCTCCTCCAATCAAAACGCCAGACATCCCTCGAACTGCATCAAAAGTGAGTCAGAGCCAAATTTGCAAGCCGATTGACACAAGTGGGATCTTTTCGCGGCCGCCGGCTAGTTCAAAGCATTAACCATCCCGATTTCGGCGGCAAAAAATCGAGCCGCGCCCCTTGAAACTTTCGCATCGGTTCTCATTTTTTTCGGCGACCGGGACGCCTGTAGGGTCCCGGCCGAGACGGGCGCCCGGACGGTGTCCGGAGCCTGCTCGTACCCATCTTGCTCCAAGGAGGATTTGGATATGAGGTATGATTGGACTCCCCTGTGGAGGTCGAGCATCGGATTCGACCGCCTTTTCGACGCCCTCGACGAGGTCCAGCGGACCGCCGAAGAGACCTATCCCCCCTACAACATCGAACGCATCGACGAGAACCGCTTCCAGATTTCGGTGGCGCTCGCCGGCTTTACGCCTGACGAGGTCGCGCTGACGTCCGAGCAGAACGTCCTGACCTTGGAAGGCAAGAAGTCCGAGAAGGAAGGCAAGACCTTCCTGCATCGCGGCATCTCGACCCGCAACTTCAAGCGCCAATTCACGCTCGCCGACTACATCGAGGTCAAAGGGGCCCACTTCGAGAACGGCCTGCTCGTCATCGACCTGCAGAGGGAGATCCCCGAGGCGATGAAGCCGCGCCGCATCGAGATCAACGGCGCCGCACCGAGCAACGTGACCCAAATCGAATCCAGGGCTGCCTGACCAGGCAGGCAGCCGGGTTCGATCCGAAGCCGCGCGGGTTTTCCCGCGCGGCGATCCCTCAACTCGTCTTTAGAAATGGAGCAAGCGATGCGGCCGACGACCGCCCCCGCCGACAAGGTCATGGACATCAATGCCCTGCTGCAGCCCGGCACGGCGACCGAACATCCGAGTTGCTACGATATCGTCTTGAAGCCGCGCGGACGCGGCCGGTGGAAGTGGGCCGTGCGCCGGGCTGGCGGAGAAATTCTGATGTCAGGGTCAGAGTGCAGCCGGGCGGCCGCGAGGTACAAGGCCGAGCGGGCGCTGTTTCTGCTGCTGAGCGCCAGCGCATCGCGCGCGGCGTCTGTCGGAGGAAGGGCGCCGGACTGGCTATAGGAACTCTCGACGTCACTCGCCGGTTGTCCGCCTCACGATCCCTGGAGTCGGAGGACAACCTTGGAAAGCACGATCATCGGAGAGTTCGCCACGCGGCACGAGGCCGAGCTGGCCGTCGAGCACGTCGTCCAGGAATGTGGCGTTGCGCGAGGCGACGTCTTCGTTCAGCCCGTGGGCGCCGCCAATTCGTCTGGAACACGATCGGCCGGTGCGGACGTGAAGGCTGCACCAGCGCCGGAAGGGCAGCAAAGGCTTGAAGGCGAGATCGAGGTGTCGGTAGATTTCCACGGCGACGAGCCGGACAAGATCGCCGAGGCGCTGAAGGGCGCCGGCGCGAAGACCGTTCGTACCAAGTAAGCTCTTCTGGATGGCAGGTCTCAGGCATCCCGTGACTCCGGACGGGCGCTACTTCGTCGTCCGGGGGAAACTCTGGCGGATGAGCGATCCGACCATAGCTCCCGGCGACAAGGCGCGGCTGGTGAAGCAGTTGATGGATGCGCGCCGCGCAGTGAAGACGGCCAAAGCGGCCGGAGATCCGGAAGCTGAAGCTGCAGCGCATCGGCTCGTCGATCAGACCAAGCGTGGCTTGGGTGAGCGCGGACCGGTGTGGTGGAAGGACGGCACGCCCGATTTCAATCGACACGCGGTCAAGAACACGCCGTACGCCGACTGGTACGCCGGGTCCAGGCGGCAAGCCTCAGACAATCGAAGCGCTTGCTCCCAAAGCCCAGCACCGTGACTCTGTAACGAGCGCGCTGGGGATAAGGACGCGCTCAATCGCTCGGCGGACACTCCGGGCAGGTATCACCGATGGAATCCAAGACGGAGCAGATTTCTGCGACAGCATCGGCGGGGGAGACGCCGTCGGGGTGATCGTGCCGAGCAAGCTCCAGTGCGCGTTCGCGGGCATGGGGGTCGGTCCGATCCTTTGCCCAGCCGTGCTCCTCGCATTCGTGAATCGCGCCGGCGTCCTGCAGCACGCTGATCGCCCAGCCGCGCAGCGCGCGGATCGCCGGCCGTCCTTCTTTCGTCATCAGCATCGAGATGGCTCCTGCCTGGACGAATCCTTCCGCCCGCCTGCTCGTTCCGGGCAGTTACCACGGGTCAGGGATTCGCAATCTGCAGGGCTGGGCCTTGTCCATCTGTTCCGCAGCGCTTGTGGAAAATGTTACGTCGCCGGCGCGGGATCCTCCTTCACGCCGCGGCCAACGATCCTCAACGTTCCGTCCGGAAGGGGCCGCTGTAGTTTGAGCGCCTCCTCGGCCGGCGCCGTCATCCACGTCTCGACCTCTTCTGGCGTCGTTAGGATCACCGGCATCGCCTTGGGATGGATGGCGAAGACCTCGGCGTTGGCCTCCGTCGTCAGGAACGCATAGAGATCGTTGGTCGTCTCGCCTTCCTTGACCTTCCGGACGGACGTCCAGTTGGTCCAGATCCCGGCGAAGCACGCGAGGGGGCGGGTTTCGTCGAGTGCGAACCAGATGTCGCCGCCTTCGGCCTTGTTGAACTCGCTGAAGGAGTTGAACGGCACCACGCACCGGTGCTCCGTACCCAGCCACCGCGTCCAGTGTTTGCTCTTCACGTTGCGGATGTTGGTGGTTCCGGAATCCGGCTCCATCCGGAGCAGCTCCTTGAAATCGACCTCCTTGCCCTTGGCCTGCAATTTCTCGGCACGCTTCTTCGTCGCGTCCATGAGTGCTTTCGATGACGACGGCATGCCCCAACGCGCTGTCGCGAGTTCACGCCCGTCGGCACCGGTCCGGATGATCGGTGCTCTGTGGTCCGGAAACACTCCGGGCATGGGTGCAAGATTGCCGACGTAGCGATTGACGACCCTGAAAAGGGCACTAATCGCCGCCTGGTTCGTCGTGATCGAATAAAGATTGCACATCTTTAAGCGGTCTCGGCGCCGGGAATGGCAATCGCTTTGCCGGTCGCAGTCAGTATTTGTCCTGTTGTTGGCTTCTTCGCATCCTGGTCTGCAAAGCACGACGTGATTACCTGATCGAGCCAGGGCGAGAACAGGGGTGGCCGTCCCGGCTTCAGGTCAACCATCTTTAGGGTCGCCGCTTCCACCAGGTGGCGCGCATGTAGTTCATCGCGTGCTTCGACCCACACAGTCTCCTGAATCGTAGAGGCAGACCACTTTTCGTCAGCGGCACGGATATCGATCGGAGCTAATCGGAACAGCGTCATCGTCGCCGTTTCCCATCGCTTGCCGCTCCTGACGACGGAGCATCGGGCTTGGCATTTGTAAGGCCAACGATGAACGCCCGCTGGCGATGAGTATAGTGTTTGCCCTCGCTGCACGGTTCGCAGAACAGTGCGTCTTCCAGCATCAAGATCGGCGTCCGCGCGGGTCGTCGAATTTCACGCAGTGAAACTAGTGAAAGGCGCCGGCATCGTTTGCACTTAGCCTCAAGCAGATCGTATCCGCCGTTGATAGCCTTGCCGATCGTAGGATTCGCTTGCCGGTCGTCGACCACCGGGCGCATCTCACCAGTTGTCCACGCCCACATGAGTGCATTCCAGCCTGTCGGCTTCACGTATCTTGGCTTCTGCTGTACTGCGGATCAGCTTCGACTGCTCGAAGTAGGTGTCGTGCAGCCCGTCAGCATGACGGACGCCTTTGGCCTGAGCTTTCCTCAGATCGCCGGAGAGGGGGATAGGAATGATGCGAGGGGACATTCAGTCATGGTCGCGCTGAATCCAACTTGGGGGAAGTCGCTAGGGCTAGGGGATGAGGAAAGTATCGGTACCCGTTGTTGGTCAATGTCTTGACGCGGGGCAACAGTTAGAGCTGTAAAGTCAGCTGCCAGGCAGGCTTGAACTGTTAGAGCAATCCCAGAGTATATTGATTTTGCTTCGTTTTTCGGTCCGTCGACTTTTTTTGTGTAGCACCTCTGAGAGGCATCATAATCAAAGTAGCACGTTCCGAGCGAGGTCACCAAGAAGGCAATGCGGAGTCAGCTCACCACTTCGAAGCAGACGTCGTAGCCCGCCCCGCGAAGGTCAGCCAAGGGCCCGGAAGCGGAACTTACCTCACCGTGCAGCTAATCAACTGTCGCGCCTTTCGCTTTCTTGCGCATAGCTTGGGGTGATAGGCCGTACATTCGCAGGAATGCGCGGCGCATTCGTTCGCGGTCCAGAAAACCCGCCTCTTGCGCCACCACGTTGACCGGATGGCGTCCCTCCTCCATCATGAATCTCGCAGCCTCTAAACGAAGTAGCTCAACAGCTTTGGCCGGAGGCTGACCCGTCTCGGTCAGAAAGGCGCGGCTGAATTGACGGGGGCTAAGACCAGCGACGCCTGCTAACTCCTCGACGGAAAGGGTACTCTTGAGGTTTTGGCGGACATAGGCCAAGGCCGACTGGATGCGGTCTGACTTCGGCGTCATGTCAAGCATCGCTGAATGCTGGTTTTGCCCTCCCATGCGGATCCGATCGACGACAAGCAGCCTCGCTACCAAATTAGCCGCTCGGGGCCCCAAGTCTCTATCGATCATTGCCAGCGCTAGATCGACCGCGGCGGTCATCCCCGCGGAGGTCCAGATTGGGCCGTCATTGATGAATATCTTGTTCTCCTCCAACTTTACGTTGGGAAAGCGGGCTTTGAAGCTGGCTACTTGGCTCCAATGCGTTGTTGCACGCCGACCATGAAGAAGTCCGGCTTCAGCGAGAACATACGCACCGTTGCAGAATGAAGCGACGCGCCGCGAGGCTGTCGCGGCTGCACGGACGAATGCAATCATGTTTGCGGTGGACGGAGCAGGCATTGCGAACGATGTAATCGCGCCAACTACGATCGTGTCAAAGGCTGGATGTCCGAGGGCCTCGGTTTCAACGATCAAGCCAGAAGAAGACCGAAGAGGCCCACCTTGCTCTGACAAGAGGTGCAGGTCGTACCGCGGCGAGCCCGACGATTCCGCCGTGAGTTCGAACGCGGTTAACGCGGCGAGGTTCAGCAATTGAAAATCGTATGGGAGAATAAGGCCGATCCGATGCATAGCCGCACTCCGTGTCAAAGTGTCTGGTCGGGAATTCCTGGAGGCTCTCCACATCTGGTGTCGCCGCCGGCTCCGCTGCTGCTTGAGCCAATACGCATGCGTTCTGCACTATTTCATCCGTCTTTGCGCGAGGCACGGTTCAGATGACCTGCCTAGCCATCAACCATGCCCGTTACAAAAGGCGGCAATAATGACCTACGCCAGAACTGACAGCACGGCTACGGTCATCGAGAACTTGCTGCAGTACGAACGTGAGATGGTTATGGCTGCCTAGGTTGGCATGGTACGCAACAATCTCGTTCCGGCGCTCGGAGAAATAGCGGTGTTGTTAGTTTTGACGCTATCACACGTCGCCATTAGCTTGATCGCAATCGTGGCCGGCTTTGTTGCCGCGGTGCACCATACCGATTGCGGAATCATACCCTGCTATTTGAACGTCACCGAAGACGAACTGAACAAGATGGCCATCATGGACCCGTATCGAGCCGTGCGGATCGATGTTGATGCATTGAAGGCGAATGCGAACCTTCCCGCCGCGATAATGGTGTCCGGCGTGGTCTACGATGTCGCAAACGGGAAGATCGAAATCACGGTCCCTCCGGCGCGCCTCCGGGATGAACAGGCTCCGTAGCCGAGGCGAAGGATAGTAAAATCCCAGGGAATACAAGAACCCCATTCTGGTGACGGGCGCGGCCGCGATCTGCGCGAGCTGGCGGATGTTCACCGCCCGATCGAAGGATGTGAACGCCTGTGCCAGCCATGTCTAGAGGTCGCAACCAACGTTGCGGCCGCCGAAAGGCATCACGACGTGAGGGCGTTCGTGAATCTGTCTCAGATGACCGTCAAGGAGATGGACGTCTTCGATACGACGGAAAGCCCTCAACAAAAGCAACATTGGCTGGCCGAGCAGATACTGAGAGCGAAGGCCGTGCCGTTTGTGCCATCAATCATTCGGTGGCGTCGTATGGTTTAACAATTGCGAGACAGCAGTCACGACCTGCGCAGGCGCGAACGGCTTGTTCAGAAGAACGCTGTTGGGTACCCCCCGCGACGCCCACTCGTCGGCGGCTGCGCCGGTCATGTAAATCACCGGAAGGTCGGTGGATAACTCTCTGGCGCGTTGTGCCACCTGCCAACCCGTGTAGTCGCCACGGAGATTGATGTCGGTGACTAGAGCGCAGTAGGTCCCGCCATCGTCCAGCAGGTGTAGCGCCTCTTGACCGGAGCCGACTACCTCGGGTTCGAACCCTCCATCAGACAGCGCGTCTCGGACCATTTCGGCAATGAGGTAGTCGTCTTCAACGATCAGAATCCGCAACAGATTTTGCACCGCCCGCCCCTCCGGCCACCCGGTGTGGCAAATAGCTTAAGTACAAAAGTGCACACAAGTTCTACGTTGAGGAAAAAACAACATAGACCACCGTCGACACAGCGAACTGAACGCCCGCTCTGAATGAGAGAGCCAAATTGCGCCAGGGCTTTCGCGAAGCGTCCTTCCTGAGTTCGCGCAAAGTCCGATATGGGGCAAACCTAAGTACGGAGACGGGGATCCTTTTCGTCTCCGTCTTCCACATCGTTCAGACATTGAGCCTCCGAAGCCCAAAGGCCCCAGGCGAACAACCAGCTTGGCCATCGTATTCACCGGCCGAATTGGCCAAAACTTTACTGAGAGCATCTACGGGGTAGTCGGACCCGGGAGTACCAATTGGTCGTAGCACGCAGTGGGTCATCATTCGTGCCACGACGTATGGTATCCACATGAGTGCAGTCGAAGTGGACAAGACGGTCAGAGAGATTAGCACGGACGAAACTTCCATGGGGCGTTTGCGTATACTAAAGCGTGGATTTGGATCACTCAATTATGTCGTCTGTCATAGATAGAAGCGATGATAACTCCAGCCGAAGCGAGGCTGCAGTCTTCCGGTTTACGACCAGTGAAACCTCTTGTGATCGCTGCACAGGCAACTCTGCTGGCTTTGCGCCTCGCAAGATTCTATCGACAAACTCGGCCGCCCGCTCAAATTGCTTCTGATAGTTCGGGCCGCAAGCCAGTAAGCCCCCGGCAGCGACAAAGCCGCGGCGTCGAAAAACGGTTGGTAAGCTGGATATCAGCGCAAAGGTGAGCACTTGGTCGCGGTTGCCCCAAGTCAACTGATCGCTGGTTACGTAGAGAGCGTCGATACCCCGGTAGTGGGCCTCTAGCGTTGGGATGATAGCGTCTTCCACTCGGACGTCTAATAGGTCGATGTCGATGCCGAGTAGGCGTGCAACAACTTGGAGTTCTCCTGCCTCTAGTAAGGCGGCGGGGCTGTTGCCGTTGACAAGAATTGCCAGTCGTCGAAAACTCGGCAGTATATCAGTCAAGGTCTCCAAAAGCCGCCGGCAAATGTCCTTGCGCCCCAAAGACACTCCGGTAACATTCCCACCCGGCCGCGCCAGGTTTGCGACTAAGCCGTCCGCGACCGGATCTTCCGCTTGAGCAAACACGATCGGAATGGCTGAGGTTGATTGCATCGCCATGGTCACCGCTTGTGTACCGGCAGTGACAATGACATCGACGGGGGCGTGGACACATTCGGAAGCGAGTGTTGCAAACCGATCGGGTTGTCCTTCGGCCCACCAATATCTTATGACTGCGCGATCTTCGGTCCAACCTAGCTCGCGCAATTTATCCGCAAAGGCAACGGTGGAGCCGCGTTGCGTTGCAGGCGTGTCGGTTCCTAAGAAACCGACGGACGCAGGAGCCGATCGTGTATTGACTGACATGTCTCGCTAACCTGGTTAGAACAAGAATTGCCGGCACAAATATGGATGTATTCAACCGGCTTATGCGAGAGTGATTGCGTCGACCCTACCGCTTGGATCGTAAGGGCCGGTTTCTTTAGTCGCAACTCCAGATACCAAGTCTAATCGAACGAGCGTATTGGACAGCGTGGACCTGCGAAGATGAGCCGGACGACTATTCGAACTTTTTCTGATGCTAAAGGCACGTCGATCATTCGAATTCAGTACGGATCTCACCGGCCACTAGCTTTGGATTCTGCAGGTGAGGGTAATGTCCAATGCCGCGAAGAAGCTTCAGCTGCGTACCGAGGCGCTTGGCGAGCTCCACTCCCATCTCTTTGTTGATAAAAAAATCATCTTCACCCCAGATTACCTTCACTGGCGTTGTGAGGTCGGCCAGTTTCGATTCGAAGTAATCTTGGTCCCGAGTGAAATGCGAGTAATATTGGGAGAATGCGTCGACTGGAGTCATCGGCCCGTGCGACCAACCTCGAAGCATGTCGTCCTTGAAATCAGCCGCCACCTCAAAATGTGCCTCCTTGGGCAAACCCATCGTGAAAGCGCTCTCAAGTATTTGGTCGCGACCGCCGTTCATGTTGGCACGAACCTGCTCCATCGCGGGTCCCGTCTTCAAACCCTGCAGACCCGCATACATGAATTGAGGTCTGTTGAAGGGCGCGAAGTCGCCGACGATGATCTTTCTTGCGATAGTAGGCGTTTTCACGGCCAACAAGAGCGCGGGCAGCGCTCCGATGTCGGTTGCGTAAATCACAAGCCTCGACGGTTCGATGCCGGTTTTCTGAATGTATCGATCCAGAACCTGCGCGTAATCCGCGGGCGAGTACGGAAATCGGTCGACCGTCGGCCGTGAAGAAAACCCATAGCCCGGCCAGTCCAAGGCGTGAACTTCGTAGTCACCCGCCAGAGCCCCCACAACGCCTTGCCATGCATAGAGTGTCTCTGGAAATCCATGCAGAAGAAAAACGATCCCGTTCGCACCTTCGTTGCGAACAACCGTTCGTCGCAATTCGATGCCTTCGCCGATTTGAAGGAAATCCACCGTTGCGGGCCGTGACATCCCGTTGTCTCCTATCGCTCATCGCTGACAGCTTTGAGTGCGACGCGCCTGGCGGCCGCACAACTTCGGCCAAGAAAGGCTGAGGGTATGCGAAAATCAACTATGCCAATGTATGCAGTCGTGGATGCTTGGAGTCCTGAAGCGACAAGACTGCGTTGTGAGCAGGCAATATACAGCCGTATAATTTAGCAGATCTCGGCAGTCAGATAGCTTGCATCTCGCCATCTGAGACAAGCGAGATTTTCCCATGAGCAATCCTTCGAGCTTCACCGAGCGCATGATCCCCGGAAGCGCGGGACGTCTCTACACGAGAGATTATCCTGGCGAAGGTCCTCCGTTTGTACTGATGCACGGATTTCCGGATCATCTTGGTATCTACGATCAGCTGGTGCCGGAGCTGACGGCAGCAGGGCGGCGCGTGGTCACATTTGATTTCCTTGGTTTTGGAAAATCAGACCGGCCGGATGGCGCCCAGTATACATTTGAAGGACAGTTGCAAGATCTCGCCGCTGTCGTGACGGCTCTCGGCGTGTCGACATGCGTGCCCGTCGCGCATGATTCCTCCGGCCCGGCTGGGATCAACTATGCGTTGGCATTCCCCGAAAAAGTTGCCTCGCTTGTCATACTCAATTCGGGTTACGACGATGACTTTCCGGTTTTGTGGCCGGAAATGGTGACGCTGTTCGCTACACCCGGTCTGGCCGCTTTGGCTTCAGCGATCGCGAACGATCCGGCCCAGTTCGGATGGCTTCTCAATTGGCAACAAGACGAGTTCATGGCGGCTCAGCCGATCGAACAGAGGAATGCCTTCAAGAGTAGCGTTGGCCAACTTATCGCCGACAATTTCATGAAACAACCAAGCGGCGGACCGGCCTTCGTGCAGTTGGCCTCGCATTTCCTCGCCGAGCTTCATCGCAATACTCAGCATCTTCCCGAACTGAAAAGGTTCGACTTTCCCGTCAAGGTGATTTGGGGAGACTTTGACCCGTACATGACGACGAGCGTTGGTCGCAATCGGGCATCCCATTTCAAGAATGCCAAGCTCAGCCCGCTTCCGGGAGGGCACTGGCTCCAGGCCGATATCCCCGACCTTGTCGCAAAGGAGATGCTGTCATGATCCACACTGGTGTTCGACTTGCTTTAGGCGCTTTGGTTGCCGGCTTCCTGTTCGAAAGTGCCCCGCTGTTCGCGCAATCGTCGGCGAACCCTGGTGCGGGCTCGGTCGCGGCTCAGCACCATACGACGCGGGTCCTCGCGATCGGTAAGTTGACGGAGAAAGCGAAGTCAGCTGACCTTCCGGAAGTGCTTTCCCGAGAGGTTCCAGCTACGCTTGAGCTTTATCTTCGGGGCAAGATTGCCGATTGGTATGCTACGGCCGAACAGACCGAGGTCGTTTTCCTCCTCAATGTCACTTCGGTCGAGGAGGCACGCGCCCTTTTAGAGCCTCTGCCCCTTGGGCAGGCGGGCATGATGACATTCGATCTCACGCCGATCGGGCCCTTGCTGCCGCTGGGCAGGTTGCTCAAAGCGAAAAACTAACGAGGGACGTTCGCGCTGCTGCAACGGTCGACGCAGGCCGTTGCGCGCGCAGCGCACCAAGCGGTCCTGCAAGAATAAAGCGATTTCAAAAGATTCCGAAGGGGAGGGTTGACATGGAATTTGTCAGCACGTTGGCCGAGAGAAATGCTCACTTTGCCAGCGAGAGTTTCGATAACACGCTGAAGATGTTGCCGTCGATGCGGACCGTGATTGTCGGCTGTGTGGACGGTCGGGTGGACCCGGCGGAAGTTCTCGAGCTTGAGCAAGGTGAAGCGGTCGTCATTCGCAATGTGGGAGGCCGCGTCAATGCCGCCCTCTATGAGACGCTTGAGATATTGCAGGTCGTTGCCAGTGCTGCCGGCAAGCCGCTGGGCGAGGGATGGAATCTGATCGTCCTTCATCACACAAATTGCGGGATCGTGCCGTGCTTCAAGCATGCTCCCGATCTATTGGCAAAGAATTTGAGCGTTTCGACCTCGGACCTCGATCACATGGCTATCGCGGATCCTTACGAGGCGGTTCGTCTCGACGCCGCCATGCTCGTGTCAAGCGATCGACTACCGGCGGGTCTCATAGTCTCCGGAATGGTCTACGACGTCGCTACCGGCAGGATCGACATCACGGTTCCACCCGAGCTGGTGCGCGGATAGGTCTGCGTGCCAGTCGCCCTGCCCGTGAAGCTAGAAGGTCCTCACGACAAATGGCCGCGAAACCGTATGGCGATAAGCAATGCTAACTGAAGTGCAGAGCACCACTTCCTCGGGGGTTAGCCTTTTGGCACGTCGAGAGCGACCCGGATCGGGCCGCGCAAAGGTTAACCCTTTGCAGAAATGGCGCCTTCGGCGTGTCGAACAGCACGTCGCCCTACATTTCGATCGCACGATCAGCCTGTTTGAACTCGCCAGTGTCGCTGGGCTTTCTAGAATGCATTTCGCGGCCCAATTCCGGGCCGCGACCGGATGCCGACCTCACGAATACCTCCTCAATCATCGTGTCGAGCGGGCCAAAGCCCTGCTGACGACAACCCGGTTGTCACTAACCGAGATCGCAATTGCGGCGGGATTTACTACACACCCGCGCTTCTCCAAGGTGTTCAAGAGCATCAGCGGCCAGGCGCCGGGACGATGGCGAACCGTCGCTAGACGTCAGCGACAAGGGATCGGCCCAGTGCCGCATCCACCGGTATCGTGTAAACTGATCGCGTCCCAACACGCCAGTGGCTTAGCCTAAGCTCCTGGCAGTTTCCATAACCGTCCAACTCTGAGAACAACACTGAAGTGATGATCTCAAAGGGTCTCGGAGCTCCGAGCGCGTTTCCGTTGTTGCCTACATCAGCGTTTGAGAGTTGGGAGCGATACGCTCGTATAATGGCCTGCGTCCCCCCGTCATGCACGACTGCAGCGTATGCAGGCGGCGACATTGCAACGGCCCAGGAGGAAACCGGGATGTCAGCGATAACCGAACGTAAAGATGACCAGAGCGGGGCGGGCTTCAGAACGGCGCGTGTCGAAACGCCAAGCGGGGGCGTGTATGCGCGCGATTACGCTGGGACCGGCCCCGCGTTTGTCATGATGCACGGGTTTCCGGACAATCTGCACATCTACGATGACCTTGTCCCCCGACTTACACGCGCAGGACGCCGCGTGGTGACGTTCGATTTCCTTGGGTTTGGCGCCTCTGACAAATCGCAAGAAGGTGGGTACAGTTTTGCTCAGCAACTCAGCAATCTGGAAGCGGTTGTCTCCCACCTGGCTCTGGAGAGTGCAATGCCGGTCGCCCACGACTCTTCGGGGCCCGCAGCATTGAACTTCGCGCTGAAGGATCCCAAACGCACCGCAGCCGTAGTTGTGTTGAACTCGTTTTACTGCGAAGCGCCGACGCTCAGGTACCCAGAATTCATCGAGCTGTTCGCCAGCAAAAGTCTCAACAAGCTGAGCGAGACGATTCGGAGGAGCCCTGAGCAGTTCGCGTGGGTCCTCAATTTCCAGCGGGCCGCATTCCAGGCCGAGCTTTCGGAACAGCATCGCGCGCACTACTCGTCGGTGTTGGGTCCAATCATCGATGCGAATTTTCGGGAGCAACCCAGTGCGGCCCGCGCTTTCGCGCAGATGACGGCAGGACTTTTCGAGGAAGTGCAGCGAAATACGCAGCGATTACCCGCGCTGTCCTCCATGACAGTTCCCGTTAGACTGATCTGGGGAGACAGAGACCCCTATCTCAATTTGGGCGTGGCCGAGCACTTGGCTTCTGCACTGAAATACGGAGAACTGGTATCGCTTCCAGCTGGACATTGGGTCCAGATGGACGAGCCGGGTGCGGTCGCGCGCGGAATGCTTCGACCGTTTTGAAGCAGCGCGTGCCCTTTGGCTGAATCGTATCGGTGATCATAACCAAACGCTCGGGGTGAAGAATTTGCGCCGGGCAGCACAAGCCTCTTCTGGTCCGATCAAGGTAAGCAATGTGACCGACGCTTCATCACAGATACTAGCAACGCCGGCCCGCGGAATTCTCGGGCGGTCTCTGATTCCGATCGTCGCCGTGATTATGGTGCTGATTTTGGCAGGGACTGTCGCGGTCCGCTGGGATGAGTGGGTCGCGATGCGCAGCATACAAGTCACGGACGATGCCTACGTTCGGGCTGAGACGGCGCGGATAAGCACGAGAGTTGCCGGGGAAATCCTCAAAGTCGGCGTCAACGATTTTCAACGCGTTCGAGCTGGCGAGCTCTTGGTGCAGGTAGATCCTGCCGACTATCAGGCGTTGGTTGACCAGTCGACGGCGGCCGTGGCTGCCGCCAAGGCTGGGCTCGACAATCTGGCGAATGAAATTGAACTTCAGTATGCAACAATCGCCCAGAGCAAGGCACAACGGCAATCCGTCATGGCGCTCGAAGTCGAGGCGGAGCAGGAACAGGAAAGGCAGCAAACGCTGTCAACCACAAGCTCCGGGACGAGGCAGCGACTAGAGCAGGCGGTCGCCGCTCTTGCGAAAGCACACGCTGACGTGAGATCGAACGCGGCGTTGATCGCAGCTCAGGAACATCAATTGGACGTGCTCGCCGGTCTGCAAAGGCAGCGTAGAGCTGATGTCGCCGCGGCGGAAGGTGCCCTAGCGGCTGCAAGACTTCGGCTGGGATATACGAAGATCACGGCGCCATTCGACGGCGTCGTGAGTGAACGCCAAGTGCAGACCGGCGATTATGTCAACATCGGCACTAACCTCATAAGCGTCGTACCACTGCCGAATGTCTATGTGATCGCGAACTACAAGGAGACGCAGCTAAGGAGGGTACGGGAGGGACAGGCAGTCGAGGTTTCGGTCGACACGTTTCGCAATCAACCCCTACGCGGAAGAGTACAGCGCATATCCCCGGCAAGCGGGTCTCAATTTGCTCTTCTGCCGCCGGATAATGCGACAGGGAACTTTACGAAAGTTGTTCAGCGTGTCGCGGTCCGCATTGTCCTGGAAGACGGGCAGCCCTTGGTGCAACAACTGTTGCCTGGAATGTCAGCCGTGACCAGGATCCACGTGATGGAAGATGCCGAACGGGCCGTTAGTAATGCCCGCTAACGTAGACGCCAGGTCAAGTCATCGCCCGATTTTCGCAGTGGGGGCAGTACTGTTCGGCGCGTTTCTCGCCAATTTCGATTCCAGGCTGTTTTCGGTGGGACTTCCAGACCTGCGCGGAGCGTACTCGCTCAGCTTTGATGAGGGGGCGTGGTTGAGCACAGCGGCCACGGCATCGCAGATATTTATCGCGCCCGCGGTCGCCTGGATGTGTACCGTCTTCGGTCTCCGCAAAATACTTGCTATTCCCAGCGTGGTCTATGCGGCGATCTCTATTGTGATGCCCCTCACTGATACCTACGGTGTGCTGATAGCTCTAAGCATATTGCATGGGCTCCTGCTTGGGACATTCGTTCCTGCAACGTTGCTGATAGTCGTGCGAAATTTGCCGCGTAAATGGTGGATCGTCGCTATGGCGATCTATTCGGCACGAGTTGGGCTGTCGCTGAACGCCGGGATTTCGATCGTCGGCTTTTACGTGAGCGACGTTGGCTGGCATTGGTTGTTTTGGCAGGACGTTATTATCGCGCCGCTCATGGGCATCTGTGTTCTCCTCGGGACACCGCATGAGGCCATCAACCGACGCTTAGTCGCGGAGGCCGATTGGGGGGGAATGCTGCTGCTCGGCTCTGGAATGGCGATGATCTATGCCGGTCTGGATCAGGGCAACAGGTTGGACTGGCTGCAATCGGGGGCCGTCGTCGCTCTTCTATCCGGGGGAGCGGCCTTATCGCTAGGGTTCTTACTGAACGAGGCCCTTATCCGTAAGCCCTGGGCACGGATAGACGTCATCCTGACCCGCAATATCTGCCTGGCGCTGATCGTGATCCTGCTCTACACGCTCACCGCGCTATCAAATGCGAGTTTGGTCCCAAACTTCCTGATTTCGATCGGCCGGCTACGACCGGAGCAGACCGGGGGGCTATTTCTAACGTTCGGCGTCCTGCCCATGCTGATCTTGCTTCCTTCGACGATCTATTTGGTTCAGCGCCACGACCCTCGGCTTGTATTAATTGTCGGCCTTGCTGCGTTCGGGTTTGCGGGGATACTCGGCACTGGCATCACCCATCAATGGTCGGTTGACGACTTCATCCCGATCTTGCTGCTTCAAGCTTTAGGACATTCCTTCTCACTTCTTCCGCTGATGATGATTGCTTTGGCAAGCTCCGACCCGACGCGGTCGACCGAATTTGCCGCGTACGTCCAGGTGATGCGGCTGGGGGGCGCGGAGATCGGCATGAGTGTGATGGCGACATGGCTGCGCGTGCGCGAGCAATTTCACTCGAATCTACTAGGGCAGTATATCGACGGAGGTAAATCCGACGTGATGCACTTCATTGCGAGACTGACGGAACACTTCGCGTTTGCGCCGGCCAACCTGGCGCCGGCACTGAGCATCAGATCGCTTGTGTCGATTGTCCAACAGGAGGCGAATACGTTGGCGTACATCGACGGATTCTGGCTGACGGCGTTGTTCGCTGGCTTGGGATTGGGGTTCGTCACGTTGATGACCAGATCTCCTCCAGGGCCGTTCTCGTCGGATCGATGAACGGCTCGACGTAACAGCCGGATCACCATGGCCGCGGGCGAGCCGGTTGGCAGGCCCGAAAGGCTCGGGTTGTAGGGTTTGCTGACGGCGCTGCCGACAGCGACGTGAAGCCGCGTCGGCGATAGTGAGACATGAAGAAGATCTGCGGTTCAAGCGCAATGAGGGGGTGGCTCGAATGGCACGCTGGCTCAACTTGCGGTCGCTGGTTCTGATCGCAACACTGGCAGGACTCTTACTGTTCTCCTGTGTGGTTGCCTATTTGGGGTGGACCTCTACCGATGCTCTTGTGCCGGCGTCAGGTTACGTCGCAATGGCGATTGGCGTCGGCTTTTCATTGGTTCTGGGCGTTGGTTTGATGGCGCTTGTATTCTATAGCAGCCGTCATGGTTACGATGAGCCGGCACATCGCTTAAACGAAGATGATTTGCCCGAGCGTTGAGGCAGCGCTTCATAGCGCAAGACCGAGACGGCACCGATCGTCGAGCGCTTTGTGTTGGTACGATGGCTGACACGATGGCGTTTGCCGGTGCGTTTCGGAAGCTGCCGCTTGGCCCTGAGCGCTCGACAACGAGCTCCTTACGACGCGCAGGCGTCGGAACCCTGCGCCGCGAAACCCCTGTATAGTTGTATAGTCGGTGCACTTGCGCGATCCAGGACGGGCGTTTTGCGCAACAACAGGAGACCGCATATGTCGACCAAACCTCTCGAATCCGTCTCGAACTCTCGTCGCACGCTGCTAATCGCTGCGAGCGGCATAGCTGCGGCAACGAACCTGCCAGCGGCGGCGAGCCAGCCGAAACAACTGATTCCGCGAGGAAGAGATAACGTGGAGACAGTCACGGCCAAGGACGGTACAACGATTTTTTTTACAAGGACTGGGGAATGGGCAAGCCGGTAGTGTTCTCCCACGGCTGGCCGTTGTCTGCCGATGCCTGGGACAGTCAAATGCTTTTCCTGGCCTCACAGGGCTATCGTGTCGTGGCGCATGACCGCCGCGGACATGGCCGGTCGGGGCAATCGTCAACAGGCAACGATATGGATACGTACGCCGATGATCTGTCGGCGGTTATCAAGGCGCTCGATCTCAAGGACGTGACCCTTGTGGGTCATTCTACGGGGGGCGGCGAGGTCGCAAGATACATCGGACGTCATGGGACCAGCAGGGTTTCAAAAGCCGTGCTGATCGCTGCGGTGCCACCCTATCTGCTCAAGACGGCAGACAATCCTGAGGCCGCGCCGAAAGAGATCTTCGACGGTCTTCGCAGCGGACTAGCGGCGGACCGTTCGGCTTTCTTCAAGAATCTTGCGGTCCCGTTCTTCGGATACAATCGGCCCAATGCGAAAGTTTCGCAGGGGGCTATCGATTCATTTTGGATGCAGGGCATGCTGGGGGGCATAACCGGCCAATACGAATGCATCAAGGCCTTCTCGGAAACGGACTTCACAGAAGACTTGAAGAAGATGACGGTGCCGACTCTCGTCATTCAAGGTGACGACGATCAGATGGTCCCGATTGGAATTGCCTCGCAGAAAACCGTCAAGCTCGCGCCCATGGCGCACCTTAAGGTTTACGAAGGTGCCCCGCACGGTCTCTGTGTCACGCATGCAGATAGGATCAACGCCGATCTGTTGGGATTCCTGAAGGCGTGATCCCGCTGGGCTTGGGCCGCATCGCTGCCTTGCGGCGCCCGATCGGCCATCCATCCCTGCAGTGGGTGGCCGGTCGACCCGAAAGAGCAGCAACACAGGGGTTGGGCTACCCCGACGCTTGAAGATCGGTGCCCTTCCAAGTCGCGCGCGTGAAGTTGTTTCGACGCAGGCGGAAACGAGGATCTCCGGATCAATGGGAGGGCGGCGCGCCTCTCGAGCGATCCCCAGACTAGTGATAGTCCCTTGGCAGCGCCGGCAGCGAGGTGCGGTATGAGAGAGCGGGGCCGTTTGCAGACGCTAAGGCTTCGGAGACTCGCACGAGGTCGGCCACCGTGCGGACCATCATCTTTCGCATCATCGATCCACGATGTACCTTGACTGTTATCTCGCGCAACTTCAGCTCACCTGCGATTTGCTTGTTCATCAACCCCCGAGCAACCAGAGAAAAGACTTCCTTTTCCCGAACCGTTAGTGTTGCAAATGATTGGGTCAGCTCAGAAAGGCGCGAATTCCGGCGGAGTCTGATGGCATCATACTCAAATGCCTCCGCCACTGCGTCCAACACTCGCACGTCCTCAAAGGGCTTGGCGAGAAAATCGACAGCCCCGGTTTTCATGGCCCTTACGGAAATTGAGACATCCGCTCGCCCCGCGACGATGATCGGGATTTCGACGCCTGACTGCCGCAATCCCCGGCAATCCGCAATCCGGGCATCGATGATGGCACAACCGCGGTTGAAGGGCTGCCAAGCAGCAACGAACTCTTGGGCCGAGAGGAAGGTTTTCACGGGAACATCAGCGGATTGCAGAGTGTTTACGAGCGAGATTGTCGCTCCAGGATCGTCATCGACTACGTAGACAGCGGCCTTGTTTGCCGGGCTTTGCATGAGTTGGCTCCACAATAGGTTGAGGCTGTCGGCAGGACCGGCGAACGTGCCCGATCCGTGCTTCTGCTGCGTCATAAGGATCCGGCGTGGCCGTAAAGTCCTTGGGCAAGACCTGAAAAATCCCTTAGGCCCTTGGGTTGAGGAAACGGGCCTTAGCCGATCGCGGCCAGAAGGTTTTGCGCGTCGACAAGGTCGAGGTTCGAAAAGCCTTCAGTAAACCACCTGTAGATTGGATCCAGGATATTGCGGGCTTGGGGGATCCGTGCTTGCTTTTTGAACAGTCTCGCCAAAGACGTTGCTGCCCTGAGCTCCCACGAGGGGACGGATTGCTGTTTTGCCAAGTCGATGGCCTGCAGCAGGCATTGTTCCGCAGCTGGGTAGTCCCGTCGCCCGAGCGCGATTTCACCCCTAATGCGGAGGAGCTCGGCGAGATACCATCGCTCTCCGGCTCGATCGGCATGACCGATCGCTTCCGAAATGGCCTGCAGGGCGGAAGCGTGATTGCCGGCCGCCAGCTCTCCCAGTGCCAGCTCTCCCAGAAAAGTCACGTACCGGGTCTGGAAAGTTTGTCGATCGAGAAGGGCGAGGCCTGACCGCAATCGAGCGATCGCCGTGGTAGAGCTTTGTTGCCGCAACTCCAAGGCTCCATCGTAGCATTCAGCCCATGCTGCAAGCGCCTGCGATTCTTGCGAGGAAGCGAGTTGCGATAGCATCCGCGTGAATTCCTTCGCCGCCTGATAGTCCCGTGACTGGAGCGCAATCGCACATGCCCCATGGATCAGTACGTTCGAAATTGTTGGAGCATGTCCGTCGGCCATGACGTCTGCCACCGCCTGCTTCACGAGTCGGCAGGCCTGTTCCTGAAATCCCTGGAGCCAAAGTATGTGAGCTTGATAGATGAGGGCTACCACGCGCTGCTCAAACCCATATCGCACCAGGTGTAATCGACCGGGGGGTGCCCTATACCGACTAAGGAAGTGCTCGAGGTGTTCACGTGCCTTAGTCTGTTCGCCAAGGACATGCAGCGTCATGCCAAGCAGCCGCTCCCCAATCAATCGATCTGGAATCGTCTCCGGCAAATCGGTGAAGTGCTCAGCGATCAGGAGCGCCCCCCGGTAATCTCCCGTGAGGTAGTGCCGGATCCAGAGCCCCCACATACTGCGCAATCGGTATTCATCGTCTCCAAGTTCATCCGCAAGATCAGCGGCGTGTTTCAGAACCTGATACATTCTGTCGTTGGGGCCGGCGGTCTGGATGATCACTGAGCCAAGCGCGGCGTACATGCGCATGTCTCGGAACCGATCCTCTTCGACAGATGACCCCACCAGCGAAACTGCGCTCTCGAGCCAGTTTCGGCATTCTGCCAGTAGTCCTTGCCGAATCCAGAGCGAAGCCGCGGCCGCTGCCAGCTCTACGGCAAGCAGTGCGGCGCCCGTGGAAGCGAAAGCCCAATCCAGCGCCGATCGTACTTCGTCAACCAGCCCGACGGGAACATCGGAAGGCCGGCTTTTGTCCGGTATGTCCTGCCGATCAATACCCGCGATAATGTTATAAATTACGACCGCGTGTCGGCGGGACAACCCGTCAAGCTCTCCGCTGTCCGACAGCTTTGTCAGTCCGTAGCTCCGCGTCAGCTCCAAAAGCCTATAGTATGCCACTGGCCCGCCAACATCGCTTGCAACGAGCGATTTTGTGACGAGACTTCCGAGAACCTCCGCGAGCTCAAGCTCGGTAAAGTCATCAGCGAGCATTGCGATCCAGTCGAGGGGGACGGGGGTTCTGAAAGCCGCCATGCGAAGGAGAAGTCGTTGTTCCTTCTCGGTAAGGGTCACAAAACTCCAGTCTAACGTTGCTTGCAGTGTCTGGTGACGGGGCAGGGCGGTCCGTTGTCGCCCTCTCATCATCAGCGCAAAGCGGTCACGAAGACGGATGTCCAACCCTTGGACACCTAGGAAACGCACCTGAGCTGCGGCAAGCTCGATCGCGAGAGGTATGCCATCGAGACGCCTGCAGATCCCCACAACGATCGGCGCCTGGAAGTCTGTGAAGTCGAACTGGTCGAAGCCCGCTCTGGCGCGCTGTACGAATAATGCTATCGCTGAAAAACCGAGGGCTTGGCTTGCGGACAGCGAACTCCCATCGGGGGGAAGGTCGATGGGACCGAGCTGGCGCGTCGTCTCGCCCCTTGCTCCAATGGGCTCTCGGCTCGTTGCGAAAATGGTGACGCCCGGCGCGCCGCTCAAGATAGCTTCGACGAGCAACGCAGCCGCTTCGATCTGATGTTCGCAGTTGTCGAGGATGATGAGAGCTTGTTGATCTCTAAGCAACCTGACGATGCCTTGTATCGGCATGTCAGACATCATCGACAACCCTAGCGCGGAACCAAGGGCGCTAGGCACATGGCGGCCGTCTTCAACGGGTGCCAGGTCGACATAACATACGCGATGTTCGTAGGTGGCCTGGATCCGTTCCGCTACGGCAAGGGCAACCGTGGTCTTCCCTATGCCTCCTGCTCCGACGACTGTAACCAGTCTCTGCCGCGGCAGCTCGGTCACAAGATCCCGGATGAACTGTTCGCGGCCGAGAGGCTGGGTCAGCTGACTGGGTGGATTTCGCCACCGTGGCTCACGTCCGCGGTCATCGGTTCTGGATTCGGGAAGCGTCCCCTTCGGGGGGCAAAGGATCCAATCCCCGACCAATCGGTAGCCGCGCCCCGAAACGGTTTTCAGTACTTCACGTGAGGCCGGTCCAAGTGCTTTACGAAGAACGGAAACATGAACCTGAAGGGTATTTTCGCCAATGGCGGCTCCAGGCCACACCTTGTCCATCAGCTCATTCTTTGTGACGAGCTCTCCCGCAGATTGCACCAGCACCTCGAGAATATCAAATGCGCGACTGCCGATCGCCACCGGAACGCGCCCAACGCGGAGTTCGCGGCGATCGAGATCGATCTGCGTGTCCCCACACTCGTATATGGCCTGCTGGCCTGGCGCCTCTTTGTTTTCTGAATCTTGCATGCAAATTGGCCCTAAGCCGCTTTGCGACTACGCTTCCTTCGTCCAAAGACACTCGATTGCGAAACCGCTCAGCCTACCGCCGGTCGATCCTTTCTTTAAACGCCCGAATTTCACGCGAGAAATTAGCTTCTGTGCTCTCAACGTTGTAGGACGTTTTTGCCACTCTTTATGCCGCGGCGATCACAAAGGTGTCGAATGCGGGCTAAATCGCAAGTAGAGTGCAGACTTCAGACACTCGGGTATTTGGATGCATCGGATCGGTTTCATCGTGCCGCAAGGCTTTCAAATCCTCAGCTTGGCTGCCCTGACCGGGTTTGAGGTCGCGAACTTACTGCCTTCGGGACCGCGCTACCAAGTTGAGCTTCTGTCGGAGCGAGGAGGGCCGGTCCCGTCGTCCACCGGTGTTGCAGTCTACACGGCCCCATTCACGGGCGCCACGTACGATACTGTTGTGCTTGGTTCCTTAACCGAGTTCGACATTCCGCCCGCGAGCGCCGCCGTGGTCGCGTTCGTGCGTCAGGCCGCTATGTCATCGAGACGAATTGCCTCGATCTGCAGCGGAGCTTTTGTGCTTGCCCAAGCCGGCCTGCTCGACGGACGGCGTGCCACCATGCATTGGGCGCACGCCGACGAGTTCAGGCGCCGTTTTCCTAACGTGCGGACAGAAGAGGATCGGATCTTTATAAACGACGGTCCGATCTGGACATCCGCAGGTATGACCGCGGGCCTCGATCTCGTTCTGGCACTGATCGACAGTGATCTCGGCGCAGAGGCAGCGAAGGCGGCGGCCCGCCTGTTGGTCATGCACCAACGGCGCATGGGCGGGCAAAAGCAACATTCGGCACTCCTCGACATGACGCCAAAGTCCGACCGAATCGAGTTGGTGCTAGCGCATATTCGCGAGAACTTGCAAAACGAGCTTTCGGTCGAGGAGTTGGCTGAAGTCGCCAATCTCAGCGCGCGCCAGTTCAGCCGCACCTTTCTTGCTGAGACCGGTCAGTCGCCTGCCAAGGCCGTTGAACGCATTCGGTTGGAGGCTGCCAGGTTCATGATGGAAGAGGGGCGGCACTCCGTTAAAGAGGTCGTCGAGTACACTGGATTTGCCGACCGCGAACGCATGCGCCGGTCCTTTATCAGGACTTTCGGCGTGCCGCCGCAGGCGCTGCGGCGGAAGGCTAGGCGCGAGCCGATCAGCGCCGCCTAGCGAACAGACAAAATTCTAATCTTCCATCTGGACGGGGATGATTATGATACGCTCGACAATTCGAGCGAGGGCGGCAATCTTTACAGCCAACCCCGGCAAGCGAGGCCACGCTTGCGTTTGAAGCATGAAACAACGTCCACCGGAATCAGAGCCGCCCTTTTCTCCGGTCCTCGTTGCTCTTCAAGATCGGGGTCTCGTTTTGTATATTTTGAGGTTGTACCCGCTCCCAAAGACCCCCCTTTCCAAGTTCTCTTCCAAGCTTGTCTTCGCGCCTCATCCATTCTTCGGCGCTTTTGATCCTTTTGGGGTGGATCTCATCCAACAACGCATAGTCCCGCTTCACAATGCCGTACTTCCACAGATTCCAGAAGCCGGTAAAGTTGTCGCGGAAAGTCATGGTGCTTTTGTCATTGGGATCTGCGTTATATCCCGCCGGCGCGTTTGCGATGAACTTTAGTGGTCCGTTCCAGTAGGAGTGCAGGTCCGTGTCAATATAGCGCGCAGGTTTCCCCGTGACCTTCGTGAACGCGGCCGCAAGACCAGCGTAAGCTACATGCTCGATGGCGACCTCAAGGTTCATGCCGTTCGTACGCTCGGGATGGTCAAAGAGCCAACGAACGTAGTAGCCGCAATCTTCGCTCGAGGCGTGCACTACGGCGCCGTCCCCCAGCGGCACCCTCCAGGTGACAATGCCGTCCTCAACGGTTGGCGTCATGGGCATCATCGGTTGAAATGCCATTTCAATGTATGGTCCCGATGTGAACAGTGCCGCTCCCATGCGACCCTTGTTCACCGTATTTTGGGACAAAATCCAATCTCCGATCCGTCCTTTTCCATCATAATGCCCGCTACGGAATCGGGAATCATACCCCGATTTCTTGAGCCCATAATCTAGGTTTCCGTAAACAAAAAACTTGATCCCCTCTTCGATCGCAATTTCGTAGCAACGGATTGCCCAATAAGTCTCCGTCTTTTCGCCAGTGTTGAAGCCGTCAATATTGATGAAGGCCCCATCGCAACCACGAAATCCCTCGCGCAGGGTAACCTCGTCGGCGAATGATCCTTCGAGCATCGAAACATTGTCTAGGGTGGCGAGAGATTTTGCGCGGCGCGAAAACGGATCGCGAGTGAGTACCCGTGCAGAATTCTTGCGATCAGCGACAAGGGCTCGAATGATCGGCATTCCCTGCGCGCCCGTGCCCCCGACTACAAAGATTTTGGACGTGTTGTGTGATGACATAATATCTCTCCGGGTAAATCGCGCCGTCGGATGGCCGCCTAATCAGGATGATGGCGTGAACGTCGCTGCGTTCTTTTCGACGAATTCCCGGACGCTCATTGGCCGTTGTCCGGTGATCTTTTCTACGTCGTCGGAATATCGATCATATCGATTGTCGCGGTGCAACTCGGTCATCGTCGTGATATGGGAGACGACGTGTGAGGGGAGCCCCAGCGTGGCAACTTTGCCCGCCCATATGTCCGGAGGGACATTTACGTAACTGATGGGTCGTCCAAGCGCGAGCGAGAACTCTCGGGCGATTGCGTCAACGTGCTGCGACACGGGCCCGGTCAGGTGGTAGGTCTGACCGATATGTTTGTCCGGGGCGCCGAGTATTTCCGCCACGACCCTAGCTACGTCGAAAGCTGCGATTGCGGAGTTGTTTCCGCCCCCCAGCGGTGCAAGGATCTTGTCCTGCGCCGCCACGGCTCCGGCGAGCTGAAGGAAGAGTCCTTCCATAAATGCCGTTGGGCGCACTTCGACAACCGGCAAACCGGACCAGGAAAGGACCTGCTCGGCCAGCCAATGCTGCTTCTGCTGCGGGCTCGACGTGGTCTCGCAGACGGACATCTCTTTGACTGTCATCTGAGACA
Source organism: Bradyrhizobium zhengyangense (assembly GCF_022012435.1). GTDB lineage: Bacteria > Pseudomonadota > Alphaproteobacteria > Rhizobiales > Xanthobacteraceae > Bradyrhizobium > Bradyrhizobium zhengyangense. The sequence goes on along the minus strand of NZ_JAKLUA010000004.1, from coordinate 158,388 downwards.
TATTCACAAAGGCTTTGACCTTATGGTGTTTGGCGACTGCCGCAACGTTAACGGACGCTTCAAGATATTGCGGGGACAGGGACATGCCGAAATAGAGGCGATCACACCCTTCGACCGCTTGATGCGCAGCTTTTAATTCGAGCAGATCGCCCACGACGACCTCGGCACCAAGCGCTCGCAGTGCTGCCGCCCGTCGGTCGTCTGTACGCACTTGCGCACGAACGCGGTATCCACGCGCGAGCAGAAGTTCAGTCGCATGCCTGCCGACGGATCCGATCTGGCCCGCGGCGCCGGTCACGAGAATCGGCTTACTGTGATCCATTGGAAACACTCTCATTGCTGCTGATGCGGAGATCGGCCTTCATCAATTGGTCTTTGGCTTATGCCGGCGATGGCAGCGGTCTAACGATCAGACGTCTCCGGTCAAACTATACATGGGTGTATCGGCCATTTCACAATGGCGGGTCTGGAGTGTCGGCGACGCACTAAACTCAATCCCGGAGGTCGCTCATCCTGTCCTTCGCGTTGTACACCTGCGTATAATTGCCGTGGTCAGTCTTCCAGTCTTCTCTGAACGGACGTTTGAATCGACCGTCTTGAGAATTCTTCCTGCGCGATGTCGTGGACTTGGCATTGCAGGCGTAAGAAAGGGCGAGCGAACCGACTGGAAGTGCGGTCGAGGAACAAGAACTTCTGTGCCTCCCGCAAAGACTGAAAGGAGATACCGCATGAGCAGCCTCTCTAGGCGCACCATCCTTGAAGCCGCGGCAGCGTCTGTGATTGCCGGCGGCATCGCAACATCGTCAACCGCAAGGGAAGAGCAGTTCACGGAGCATTTTGTGGGGCGCGAGCGGGGAAAGGTCTACGCGCGGGAGTATGCGGGATCTGAACTCCGTAACGGACGGGTCTCATGGCAGAGTTTATAATTTTTGGAATTAGCGTCGCGCTCAGCTTTGCTGCTTGGGGAGCCGTCTGCTATCGCTACATCTGGCCATTAATCCGATCGCGCTCATTGCCGGATGCGGCTGCGCCTTTGCTCTATATTAATGTATTTCGCTTCGTCGGTGCATCGTTCCTTGTTCCTGGCGTTGCGGGATCGCTGCCCCGATCCTTCGCAGTGGCCAGTGCGTTCGGTGACCTTTTTGCAGTCATACTCGCTTGGGTGGCCTTAATGCTCTTGCGTAAGCGCGCGGGATACGCCGCGCTTTGGATCTTTAACCTGTGGGGGGCCGCAGACCTTCTGTTCGCCTTCTACAAAGGCCTCTTTGATGCGAACTTTTTTCCCTCGGCACTCGGCGCCACGTTTTACATTCCGACTGTTTACGTGCCCTTCTTACTGTGCGTACATCTCATGCTTTTTGTGCTTCTCCTGAGAGCCAGTCGGCGCCGCCGCCTAAGTTTATATCCAATATGGCGAGATCAAAGTCCGCGTGAGTTGCAAGGGGCAGCGCCCTTCTTGACGTCGCCTGCTTCCGTAACGACCGAATGCCCAGCCTCTTTGATCATCTCGACCAACATCATTCGGATAAGGGCTTCATCTTTTATGAGGAGAACCGAAGCGGGCACGGATCGCTGAGCCTCACGCGGATCGCGTCTGCCGCGAGCCTGCGTTCAAGAGTTGAACGTCCAGCGGGTTCAAGCGGACTTTTCCGCGGCGAGGCGATCCAGACGCAACCGATGTCTATGGTCAGTGAGCAGGCGTGCGCCGCCCAGGACAGCAGCCAACGTTCCGAGTCCAGTCCCACCGGCGATCAGGAACATAATCAGCAATTGATATTTGACCGCATCCACAGGCTCGACGCCGGCAAGGATCTGGCCGGTCATCATCCCTGGCAAGGAAACGAGGCCGATCGCCGCCATACTGTTCATGATCGGCATGAAGCCGCTTCTCAAGGCGTCCCGTATGACCGGCAGCAGGGCTTGGTGTCGGGTGCCACCCAGCGCAAGACAAGCTTCCACGCCGGCTCGTTCGCGCACCAGGCTGTTCGTCAGCACGTCCAGGCCCAGGCTTGTTCCGGTCATGGTGTTGCCCAGCATCATGCCCAGCAATGGCAGCGCATAGCGCGGATGATACCAGGGATCGGGTCGTAGCTCGGTCAGGAGTGCGAACATCGTGACCGTCCCCGCGGCGAGCAGCGTGCATCCCGCGCCCAGGCCGTACTTCCAAACGCCCTGAAGGCGCCGCTTCTGCCGCGCGACGATCTCCCACGAGGCGAACAGGACCATGATCAGGGCGGCGAGAGCGGTCCAGAGCGGGGACACCGCAGCAAACAGGAACGTCAGCACGTATCCGACGAGGACGAGCTGGACCACCATGCGCACGGTCGCAACAGCCAATTGCTTCTCAAGCTTGAGGCGGAGAACAAGCGAGAAGACGCCGTCCATGACGACAAGGAGCGCGGGTAGGAGCAGGTCGCCGTACGAAAGCTGGATGTAGGTCACGGCCGGTTTTCCTCGATCCCGCCGTCGGCTCTCATCACAAAAATCCTGGCCCCGACCCGGCGGGCTTGGGCGCCGTCGTGAGTCGTCCAGAGGACACTCGTTCCATCCGAGATGCGTTCGGCAATCACACCTTCCACGGCCGCAGCGGCTGCCGGGTCGAGGGCCGAGGTCGGCTCGTCCAGCAGAAGCACCCGTGATCGCAGCATGAGCGCCCGCGCAAGTCCCAACCGCAATCTCTCGCCGGTCGAAAGTCTTTGGATCGACCACGCTCCGCAGTCGTCCGGCAAGCCCAGTCGCGCGACCAGCGGAAGGGCATCCTCCCAGGCGGCGAAGTGATCCTGCACGGTGTCGGACCACCAGCCCGGCTCGGCGGCGAGGTAGGTCACCCGCCTTCGCCATGCCGGGGCGGGCATCGCCTCTCTGAGCATGCCGTCCAGCTTGACCGTTCCTTCGTTGGGATCGAGATCCGCGATGGAGCGGAGCAGCAAGGTCTTCCCGACTCCGGACGGCCCCTGCAGGGCGACGCATTCGCCGTCCGGCAGGTCAAATGATACGGAGAGGTGCAGGCGCTTGAGCCCTCTGACCGTCAACATGCGTCAGAGCTTGAGCTGCAGCCGGTCGGCAACCCGCCGGGCGATCTCCATCGGGGCCTCGCTCGGATAGGGATGCACCGAGCTGACATTGATCTCGCCAAGCACGTAGCTGTCCGTCCCATCGGCCTGGACCGGCCCGAGCATGAAGTCGGCGTCCCAGATCGCGGGCAGGTCACCGCCTGCGATCTCCAGCAGCGAAATTAGCTGCGGCGTCCACTCGTCTTCCATCAGCCGCCGCAGCCGCTGAAAGCGCGGGTCCGCGTTCGAGCAGTAGAGCCGCGGTCCGGCCTCTGAACGCGCGGCAGGCGAGTCGACAAGGGCTTTAACCTTGTGATGGCCGAAGCCGGCGCAGCGGTCACCAGCCATGTAGCAGCGCACCACACCCTCGCTCAGGCGAGGCTGGAACGCCTGGTCGATCACGCTGCCGCTTTCGAAATACTCCGCGCAGCGACGAAGGAAATCATCGAGCGTGAGGTCCTCGGGCGTGTCCTTGGTGGCGTCCAGGACCTTGATCATGGAGGAGGCCGGCAGCTTCTCGACCTTCCAGACGCCTTGGCCGCCGTTGCCCCGGTTGCGTTTGATCACGCGCGGACCGGCGGCGAGCCGTGCAGGCAGCTCGGCGCGCATCGCGGCGGCGGTCTGATAGAGCGCCGTGTCCGATCCCCAGCCCATCGAGCGAGTGCGATAGAGGACCTCCTTGGTGCCCATCTTGAGGATGACGTCCGGATGAGCGCTCACCCACACGCCCTGCGCGGCGACGTCGCGCAACAGGGCGTCGAGGCCGGCGCGGTTCCGGCCGTCTTGAATCGGGTTGACCCAGACCAGCACGCCGTCCACCGCGAGCAGTTGCTCGCGGACTGCATCGGCGAAGCTTTCGTCGTAGATCGCAGGACGCCCTTCGACGCCAACGGTTGCGAGGGCGTCGAAGACGTCCACGAAGCGGCCGTTCTTCGAGGTGGCATCTCGGCGCGCGGCGGCATCTCCTCGCGAGAGGATGGCGACGGTACGACGAGGAGAGGGGTGTCTTTCGATATCCATGCGCAAGCTCCACGTGTTGCGTGCTGCGCAGAACTTGGACCGAAGTCTCGCCGGGAGTCTGCTTGGTCCCGGACCGACAGTCTACGTGAGACCGCGTGGATACTTCAAGCTGCGGTTTTCCGATGGGGAGGTTGCCTCAGAGGCGATATCGGATCCGTTCCAATCGGACGATGAAATCTTCGTGACGGTCCATCGATGGTTTCGGGGAGCACCGAGCGGACGCGGGTTGACAGCTCGAGGATCAGGGGTTCTATTTGCGTGACGGGGATTTGCGATCTCCCCGCGAGGCGTCATGCCCAAGAATCGCGTCCTGATCACCAAGGGCGCAGCATGTCAGCATCGTACTCCTCCATTTCACCCGATAAGGTGTCCCGATTGGTAGGTCCGTCGGCCGCGCGGACGCTCGTCGATGTGCCCATCGACCAGGATTTTTCAGCCGACCCGCGCCTGATTCCGGACGCCGGGCGGCGCTCGCATCTCGACGTCCAGGAGTGGGCCTCTCGCGTGACGGGCCAATCCGCCGTCGTGGTCTGTCAAAAAGAGCAAGAAGCTCAGCGAAAGCACCGCGGCCAAGCTCTGTTGCAAGTTGAACGCGGATCTCCAGTTCGACGACGCGTTCCACCGATGGTGCCGCGACGCGACCAAGCAATTGCAAAACTAGCCGACCAACAAGGGCAGGTAAGGCCGAAGGCCTGATGACTTCTGGGGCAGGGACAAACCAGGAGATCAGTTATGCGAACATCGATGATCTATCGGGCAGTGCTTTTCGTGGCGCTTGCGGCGGCCCTCTCGCCCGCTCATGCCCTGACCCAAGAGGAGCTGATCGCCAAGATCCAGGCGGCCGGCTACTCGCAGGTGAAAGACGTCAAATCGACGGCCGAAGGCACCACCGCCAAGGCGGTGAAAGACGGCAAGCCGGTAACGCTTGTCGTCGACAGCCGCGGCCAGATCAAAGAGCGAAACTGAGTTCGAGGAGCAGTACGATGAAACGAACAATTCACGCTTTGATCGCGCTCGGCGCATGCATCCTCGCATCTGGTCCCGGCTCCTTTGTTTCGGCGGCACGTGCGCAGAGCGTCGACTGGCAGAAGGTCGACGAGACGCTGGGGCGCAAACCCGCCGTCTCGGACGATGTCCACCGCTATGGCTTCCCTCGTACCGATCTTTCCGTGACGCTGGATGGCGTGTCGATAAAACCGGCGCTGGCGCTCGGCGGCTGGGTCGCGTTCAAACCAGGCCACGGCGGCGCGATGGTCATGGGCGACCTTGTGTTGCTTGAGACCGAGATCAACCCCGTAATGGCGAAGATGATTGCCAGCGGTCTCGAGATCACGGCCGTGCACAATCATCTGCTGCGGGCGAGCCCTGCAACCTTCTACATGCACGTCGCCGGCCATGGCGACCCCGTCAAGCTGGCCTCGGCCATCCACGACGCGCTGGCCGAGAGCAAAACGCCGCTGACGGTCGCTGCGCCGGCGAGCCCGCCGCCCGCCGTCGATCTCGACACCGCGAAGCTCGACCAGATCATCGGCGTAAAGGGTCAGGCCAACGGCGGCGTCTATCAGTTCAACGTCAAGCGGCGAGACCCGATCACGCAGGACGGCATGCCGTTGACCCCCGTCGGCCCGATGGGTGTCGCGATTGGCATCAACTTCCAGCCGACGGGCGGCGGGAAGGCCGCCATCACGGGCGACTTCGTGTTGACCGGCGAGGAGGTCAATCCGGTCATCCTGGCGCTGCGGACCCACGGCATCGAGGTGACCGCGCTGCACAGCCACATGCTGGATGAGCAGCCGCGGCTGTTCTTCATGCACTTCTGGGCGAACGACGACGCCTTGAAGCTCGCCGAGGGCCTGCGCGCCGCGCTCGACAAGACCGCTAGTACGAAGAGTTGAGCCACAGATTGAGCGAAGGAGTTGCCTATAATGCCCTACGAAATTAAGCCGCTGCCGTTCGATCCGAAATCGATCGGCGGCATCTCTGAAAAGGTGCTCGTCAGCCACTATGAGAACAACTACGGCGGCGCGGTGAAGCGGCTAAACGCGATCGGCGCCCAACTCGCCGAGTTGGACTTCGCCAAGGCGCCGAACTTCGTCATCAACGGCCTGAAACGCGAAGAGCTGATCGCGGCCAATTCGATGATCTTGCATGAGATCTACTTTGACGGTCTCGGTGGCGCGAGCAAGCCGGGCGGCGCTCTCGCCGATGCGATTGCACGCGACTTCGGCAGTATCGAGCGATGGCGCACGGAGTTCGCGGCGATGGGCAAGGCGGAGGGTGGTGGTTCGGGTTGGGTCATCCTTTCCTATTCCCCCCGGAACAAGCGGCTCGTCAACCAGTGGGCGGCCGATCATACGACGACGCTCGCCGGCGGCCGTCCCGTGCTGGTTCTCGACATGTACGAGCATGCCTATCACATGGACTTCGGTGCGGCGGCTGCCCGCTACGTCGACATCTACATGGAGGCTATTCGCTGGGACAACGCTGCCGCGCTCTATGATCAATACGCTAGGGAAGGCTGAGGAGAGTCGAGGTGAGCGAGATGAGAAACTTTGCTGTCGCCGTTTTCGCGCTGGCCGGTCTGCTTGCTGCCTCAGAGGCGGCTCGCGCGCAATCCTGCAAGGTCTGCGCCGAACAGCGCGCGGCTTGTATGAAGAACTACGCCGGCCCGGCCTGCAAGACCGAGTACCAGATGTGTCTGAAGGCCTGCAAGAAGTGAGGATGCCGGCTTCGAAAGGCCAACTTGCGAGGTGTCTCATCGCGGCACTCGCTACCGGCATCGGGGGACTGGCACCCTCGATGCCGGCTTTGTCGCCGCCGAAGGCGCTCGGAAGCTGACCGGTACACAGATTCGAGCCGGCTTTTCCGGGGAAGCAACTCACGGACGAGGTCACTATCGTTTTGTTTATGAGCCGGACGGTACGCTTCGGAGCTTCTCGATGGGCGTGAAGAAGGTCGGCAAATGGATCGTCGAGAAGGACGAACTTTGTCTTTACCTCGGAGAAATGGACGATGGTTGCTTCCAAGTGACGAGGGTCGGTGACCGGATCGAATTGACGCCGATGGGGCTCGGCGGCTCGCTCGATGGAATTTTGCAGCCCGCATATCACGGGGACGGGGAGAAGTGATGACGACGACAACGACAAGCACCGAGCGCAGAAGGATGGGTGAGATGGTGCGCTATTTCCTGCGACTGGGCTTTCTTGGTTTCGGTGGACCGGTGGCGTTGGTCGGCCAGATGGAGCGCGAGCTCGTCGACGACAAGAAGTGGCTCACCAAGGAGCAGATGCGCGAGACCATCGCCATTTGCCAATCGCTTCCTGGGCCGCTCGCCATTCAGGTCGGCATCTTTATCGCCTATTTGCGCTGCGGCTTTTGGGGGGCGTGGGCCGGGGGCTGGGCGTTCATCCTGCCGAATTTCGTCATCGTTGCGGCCCTCGGCGCGCTCTTCGTCCACCTTGGAGATCTCAGGGCTGTCACGGGTATCTTCTATGGCGTCAGCCCTGCCGTGATCGCCCTGATCCTGCATTCCTGCTACCGCCTCGCGAAGCTCGGCATGGAAGACTGGCTGCAGTGGGTAATCGCCGCGGTCTGTCTGGCCGTCACAGTCATTCTGAAGGCGGAGGTCGCCCTGCTGTTCATAGGGGCCGGCATCGTGGGTATCGTCTACTACGGCCACATCAGGCGTCCGGCCGTCGCAATGCAGCTTGCACTGATCCCCGCAGCGGCACCCGCGGCCGTGCCAGCCGCGACCGGCTCCACGTTGGGCAAGCTGCTGCTGTTCTTCCTCAAGGCGGGTTCGCTCACCTTCGGCAGTGGCCTGGTCATCGTTCCCTTCCTCGAGCAGGGGCTGGTGCAGCAATATGGCTGGCTCAACGAGCGCGAATTCCTGGTGGCCGTCGCGATCGGCATGATGAGCCCTGGGCCGGTCGTGATCACGGCGACCTTCGTCGGCTATCTGGTGGCGGGCTTCTGGGGATCGCTGATCTCGACGGTCGGCATCTTCCTTCCGTCTTTCCTGCTTGTCCTGATCGTGGCGCCATTGCTGGCGCGCCATCGCAAGAATCCGAACGTGCAGGGGTTTGTGAAGGGCGCCTATGCGGCAGCAATAGGGACCATTCTGGGTGCGAGCTTCCTGCTCGGCAAGATCGCGATCGGCGACTGGTTGACCGCGCTCATCGGGATCGTGTCGCTGGCCGTGCTGTTCCGCTGGAAGGTCAGCAATCCCATGATGATTGCGGTCACGGCCGTGGTCGGGCTGATCGCCTATCCGATCCTTCAGCCGGATTGGGTGCTCACCGGGCTTAAGTGAGGAGTGACCATGCGTGTGGCGCTTGAGAATGGTCAGGCGGTGGAGCGACGTGCGGCGATCGTTTCTTCGGCCGCACGCTCGACATCGCAAGTCTGGCCAGGTCGCCTATTGCCGATCCTTGTCGTCCGGACGAGCGCGCCAATCGCGGCCGACCGTCTGATGGTCCTCGTTCGGCGCGACTTGGCCGGTGTGATCGGCTTCGCCGCCCTGAGCCTTCCAGTCGCGTCCGATCGTGACGTCTTCCGCGTGGCTGCGATCCTGCTCGCGGGATTGTTCCGACTGCTGGGGCGACTGAGGTTGCTGGACAGGGGTGGACTGCGCTTGTGCCGCGCCTTCACTGAATGCGAACGCCAGTACGACAGAGGACAACAGGGCTGCCGCTGCTGAATTTCTCATGATGGTCTCCCTTCCTCACTGGAGGTCTGCATCAACTCGCCGGGATGGGCTTGGTTCGTAAAGAATGGGCTTAAAGACAGGATGTAATGATGCGCAAATCGATGATCTGCCCATATGTCCCTCCGCGCAGATTCTTTGCGCGGGCGAAGTTTGCCTTGACGGCCATGCTGGTTTTCTTGCTGGGAGGTAACGCCGTGGCCAACACCCTGAACTTTGACAGCACTCCTGTCGGAATGCCGCTGGAAGGATGGACTTTGACAAAGACCGGCCGGGGGCAACCGAAATGGACGGTTGAGGCCGACGCCACGGCGCCGAGCAAGCCGAACGTGCTCAAGCAATCCGGGCGGGCGACCTTCCCGGTAGCCATCAAGAATGATTCCAGTTTCCGTGACGGCTTCGTGGAGGTCAAATTCAAGGCCATCGCCGGCTCAGAGGATCGCGCAGCGGGAATCATCTGGCGCGCGAAAGATGCCGACAACTACTATGTCGTGCGAGCCAACGCGCTGGAGGACAACGTGGTGCTCTATAAGACCATCAAAGGCGTTCGTACCTCGCTGGATATTGTCGGGCGCAAGGGCGGCTATGGCGTCAGTACGCCGGTGGCGTCCGGGCAATGGCACGTGCTGCGTTGCGACTTCACGGGAAGTCGGTTCAAGGTAACCTATGACGGAAAGCCGATCTTCGAGGTGGAGGACACTACGATCGCTGACGCTGGCATGATTGGCTTGTGGACCAAGGCGGACAGCGTGACTCTGTTCGATGATCTGGCCTATGGCGAGGTCAGATAGTTTTCTGCACTACCTGCAGTTCCGAAGGGCCGTCCGGCCTCCGTCGAGCCGAGCCAATTCGCGCTGTGCGTGTGAACCGGCTCATATAACCGGCCGCCAGCTTCTCATATTCTTGTTCTTGGCCGCGCTTGCGGGCCAGGTCTTTGCGGCTATCCAGGCCATGCGCCTCATGGCTGCTTCAACAACGCCTCGAAAGGAGCTCTCCGATGCTGACCTTTCTGCGAAATGACCCCTCGACTCCAGTCGATATCCAGGACACAGAATTCACGCGTGATCTGCTCGGCAGGTATGTGTGCAGCACGTACGACGAAGCCGTGAACAATGGCGGCCGGCCATTTGATGTCGTCGTCATCGGCGCCGGAATGTTCGGCGCTTACGCTGCCAGCAAAATCTACCGCGCCGGCGCGGACCAGAATTTGCGGGTGCTGCTCCTGGACGCGGGCGGCTATCTTGCGCCGACGCACGTGCAGAACATGCCGCATCTCGGCCTGAATCCGCCTGATAGCGCGCTGGTCACGGCCAACAATCAGGATCCAGGCGCGCGCAATGGCGTATGGGGCATTCCTTGGCATAGCAACGAGCCGTTCACCGGACTGGCTTACTGCCCGGGTGGCCGCTCACTATTCTGGGGAGGTTGGTCGCCGCGGCTGATGCCGGCCGACCTCAATGCGTGGCCGAAAGGCGCGCGCGATTTTCTGAACGCGAACTACCCGGATGTGGAGCGAGAGATCGGCGTACAGGACAAGGCAGATTACCTATCCGGTCCCCTCAACACGGCGGTCAATGCCCAGTTGGGAGCCGTTGCTGCAGGTACGAACGTGATTCTGCCTGACGTGAGCTTGGATCTAGTCGAAGAAGCTCCGATCGCGGTGCAGGCGAACGCGCCGGGCCCCGGGCTCTTTTCGTTCGACAAGTTCAGCAGCGGACCCATGCTGCTCGAAAGCATCCGCGACGACATCGCCAAGCGCTGGACGCTGAATGACAATTCGCGGCGCCGCTTCTTCCTCGTTCCCCGGTGTCACGTCATACGCTTGCAGACCGCCGGAGGCAGGGTCAGCGGGATCGATCTGACCTATAATGGTCAATTCCGGTCGCTTTCCGCTCCGAACAATCTCAGTACCGATTGTCAGGTGGTCCTAGCGGTGGGCACCATCGAGTCGACGCGGTTGGCCCTTGAGTCGTTTCCGGTCACTCGCGGCCCGTTCAGCATGGGCGCCAATTTCATGGCCCATCTGCGCACCAATCTCACGGTGCGCGTCAAGCGTAGCGCCCTCGGGCTCGGCGCGCTCACAACGCTCGAACAGGCCGGCGCGATCGTTCGTGGCGAGATCACAAACCCTGACGGAAGCAAGCGCCGCTATCATTTTCAGGTGCTCGCATCGGCGGAGAGGGGACAGAACCCGGAAGCGACGATGTGGACGATGGTGCCCGACATCGACCTCTTGCGGAACCTGCTTTCGAACGAGGACCCCGATTGGGTGGCAATCGTCTTCCGAGGCCTCGGAGAAATGGACGGGGACAAGCGCAGCGGACCAGGCAGCACGACCAGCTTCGTGAACCTAACGAACGGAGCCGATCCGCTTCAGAGCGATGGTTTGAGCGCCCGCGCTTGGGTCAATTTCACGCCCACGCCGAACGACTACGCCGCTTGGAGAAAGCTCGCCGCAGCGGCTGTCGAGTTGGCTGGTCGCCTCGGCAAGAGCGCCGGCGACGTCCAGTATTTGTACAACGGCGGCTGGCAAGGCGTTCCGCCCCCCGATCCGTTTGCCGTCACGAAGGATCAGTTGGGCAACACCCATCATGAAGGGGGCACGCTGTGGATGGGCGATGATCCGGCGATGTCGATTACGGACCCCGTCGGACGCTTCCATCACATCTCGAACACCTACGTTGCCGGTCCTGCCTTGTTCCCCACCCTCGGCTCGGCCAACCCGTCCCTGACGGGCCTGGCGCTCGCGCGTGAGACCAGCGCGGCCGTCGTTGCCGCACTGACGCCGGCCCCGTCGGTGCAGTTCAAATCGCTCTACACCGGAAGTTTGGCCGATTGGCAGATGTCGGGCGTCGGAAGCTTCCTTCAGGTGTTCGACATTCTCGAGTCCGTCGGCGGATCCGGGCTGCTGTGGTACACGCGTGAAAGCTTCTCGGACTTCGTGCTCGAGCTCGAATGGCAGAACGCGAGCCGCACCGACAACTCCGGTGTTTTCATCCGCGTGCCGAACCTGAACAGTTCGAATCCGAACGATTGGATGGCGGCCATCGACCAGAGCTACGAAATCCAGATCGATCCGCGCGGATTTAATTCCGAGGCGCAGAAGGAGAATGATCCCTTACGGAGCACCGGCGCAATCTACAACATCAGCGCCCCGACCCGCACAGATGTTGCGAAGGGCCCGTGGCAGTGGAACACGTTCGTGATCGAAGCCATCGGCAACCGCATCAAAGTGACGCTGAATGATGTGCTTGTGAACGACTACACGGACCCGAACCCGCGCTCGCTTCGCGGCCATATCGCACTGCAAAACCATCATGATGGTTCGAAGGTGCAATTCCGCAATATTCGCATCAAGGAAGTGGTGCCGGGCGTCGCCCAACTGCCTCTGCCGAGGGTCGCGTAGCGTTCACCTCCGCTTGGTGCTGGTCGCGTTTAGCATGGCGGGACCAGCGCCGCCGTACTCGGGGCTTTCTGGCCGGCCTCCATAGCCGGCGACGGCTCTGGTTGACGAAGCGGCTTCTATCGTTAGCGCCGCGCGCCAGCCGAAATGGTCAGTATTTCGGCCGGTGCGAAGTGGCCCATTCGCGTGCGTGTTCGATCGGCAAGCGTTGCACGGACGCGCGCAGCCTTTGTGTCGCCGGCAAATGGTCCATGCGCTCCCGCCAGCGGCAGAAGGCCGGGAACTTGGGATACATCGACTGCCCCTCGGCCGTGAGGCTGAAGGCAAACGTGCTCGGCAGCAGGTAGAAATCCGCGATCGAGAGCTCGTCGCCGAGCAAGAAGTCCTTGCCGTGCGCAAGCTGGCGCTCGGCGACCGAAAGCGCCGTCTCGACTTTTGGCAGCGCATGCGCGACGACTTTCTCGTCAGAGGCAATTCCCAGCTCCGGGAAAACCAGACGCTCATGCGTCACGTGGTAGATCATATAGGGGTAGTAGTAGTTATTGACCGCGCTGATCCACTGGTTCATACGCGCCCGCGCTTTGATGTCTTTCGGCGTCAGTGACACGCCGCCAAAGGCCTCGTCGACATAGGCGGCGATTGCACTCGTTTCATAGACGGTGAGATCGTCATGCCTGAGGATCGGTACGCGATTGAACGGGTGTAGCGCCAGGTGATCGGGCTTCCCCATCACCGGCTCGAGGTCATGGAATTGGTAGGCTACGCCCTTGTGAGTCAGGATTAGGCGAACGATGTTCACAAAAGTGCTGCGTGGAAAACCGTAGACGATCGGGTCAGACATCCGTTTTTCTCCTCTGGGTTAGAGCATGAACCAGAGCCAGAACGGCTTGGTAGCCTCACACAGCGCCTGTTCGCGAGTTAGTCCCAGATCCTTGAGCAGATGCGGGTTATCGGCAATCTCGCGCAGGCCTCTGCGTTCGTGCTGCCGGTCGAGCCAGCTCCACCATCCCTGCCGCCGAACGGCTGGCTTGATTCCTGAGCTGAATTGATGAAGCGGGGTGGCCGGGTTCGTCGCCGGCACGGGAGGGATCGACCGGGGGACGGTCAGCAGGATGGACATAGATAGCTCCAAATGGCTTGAAACGCTGCGCTGGAGCTGTTCAATAATGCTGCGGGATGCTTCCCCGCAAAGCATCGTTTCTCCTGCCTGCCTTAGTTTTTCTCATGAAGTCGGTTCGATGCGCCCACGCCTGCCGCCGCTCAATGCCCTGAAGGCTTTCGAGGCCGCTGCGCGCCACGAGAGTTTTACGCGCGCGGCCGAAGAGCTTTGTGTGACCCAAGGCGCGGTAAGCCATCAAGTGAAAGCGCTGGAGACGGAGCTTGCGCTCAAGCTGTTCAACCGCGAGCGGCAGCGGTTGATCATCACCGAGGCCGGTCGCGATTATCTCACGGTGGTGCGCGACGCGCTCGACCGCATCGCCATCGGCACCGAGCGGCTCTTGCAGCGGCAGAATGCAGGCGTGCTCACCGTCTCGACCTCACCAGACTTCGCCGCCAAATGGCTGGTGCACCGGCTCGGCCATTTTGCGGAGGCGCACAGCGGCATCGACCTGCGGGTTTCCGCCACGCTGCATCACGTGGACTTCGCGCGGGAGGAGGTCGACCTTGCGGTCCGCCATGGCGACGGCAACTGGCCAGGGCTGGACGCGGTGCGGCTGAGCCCTGAACAGCTTTTTGCCGTCTGCAGCCCGAAGCTGCTGTCCGGCAAACGACGCTTGAGCAAACCCGCCGACATCCTGAAGTTTCCACTGATCCACATGGACAGTCGCGCCGACTGGAAGAATTGGCTTCAGGAAGCCGGACTTGATGATGCCGCCGCGACTCACGGCCCAGTCCTCAACCGCGCTAGCATGGTGATCGACGCCGCAATCAACGGACAAGGCATCGCGCTGGCGCGTACCGCTCTGGCGGCATGGGACCTCGTCAACCGCCATCTGGTGCGGCCGTTTCCGTTGTCGCTTCCGCTGTCGAAGACCTACTGGATTCTCTGCCCCAAGGCGACCGCGAACCTGCCGAAGATCGTGACGTTCCGCGAGTGGCTGCTCTCGGAGGCCGCAAGCGACTTGCGTCGGCTCAAAAAGCTCGGCGCGCCCAAGTGAGGTTATCAACTCGGTCCGGGTCGGCAAAGGGAGAGGCTTGCCGCCTATCTGTCGACAACTGATATCGCTGAAACAGACGATGCGGTGACGACCCTCTTGCGCGCGACATATCGCTCAAGCAGATCCCAGATAGGGGGTCCCTCGACCGCGTCGCCCGTGCAGCCCCAGCTTGCAACCATGTAGTCGCGGGAGGATTCGATCGGCTTACCGGTCTTCAAGATCACCATGTCCGAGATCCGCTGTCCGATCGGCTTGCGCCGATCAATGGAATACCCGACGCCGCCACAGCGGATCATGTCGCCGCCCTGCTGGTAGTAGGGATCAGGATGGAACAGGTTGTCGGCAACGTCCTCCATGATATTCTTCAAGCGTTCGCCAGTCAGCGGCGCGCGGCAGACTTCGGGATAGGCGATCGAAGTCATGTTGTGGATGTCCTCAACAGTGATCGGCGCGCCGGGCAAGAGGCTCGTCCCCCACCAGAAGCCTGGCGAAAAGCGCGATCTCGGCGTCGCGCTCCTCGAGCAGTGCGGCACAGATCATGTCGTCGGCGCTGCAGTCGAAGCGACCACGCCGGTAGAGAAGGCTATCCGAGCGGCCTACCACGCGGGCAAGCTCCGCCGCGAACGGCGCGCGAACCTTCGCAATCTGCGCTTGCACCTCGAGGTCGGGACGGATCACGTCCGAGAACAGCGGGATCAGCTTGAACAGATAACCCTCTACGCGGCCGCCGCGCACATCGAGATCGAGGCGGGCGAGGAATTTGCCGTGGCTGCCGCCAGCCACTAGCAGCGTTTTGCCGACCCGGACGACCTGCGGCCACGGATCATGCGTATGGGCAGTCAGGATCACGTCGATACCCTCGACCCGTCTAGCGAGCTTACGGTCGATGCCAAACCCGTTATGCGAGAGCAGGACGACCAGCGCGGCCCCTTGCTGCCTGGTCTTGAGGACGGTGGCCTGCAGGTCTTCCTCGCGAATGCCGAAACTCCAGTTGGGAATCAGCCTGCGCGGAATGCCGAGCCCGGTGAACGGAAACGCCTGACCGATGACGGCAATTCTGATGCCGCCACGTTCGATCACGGAATAGGCCTCGAACACCGGATCCTGCCACTCATTGTCGCGCATATTCTGGGCAAGGAACGGACAGCCCAGCGCTTCGACCAATTCCTTGACTCGGGCCTCGCCATGCGTGAATTCCCAGTGGCCGGTCATGGCGTCGGGCTTGAGCAGCTTGAGGTATTCGACCATGTCCTGCCCGCGCGTCCTGTAGGAGGTCAGCGAGCCCTGCCAAGTGTCGCCGCCGTCAAGCAGCAGAACCCGCTCGGCGCCGCGCTCGGCACGAGCGGACTTGACCACGGTCGCCGTGCGGTCGAGGCCGCCGATCCGGCCGTAGGCATTTGCCAGTTGCTCAAAATCTTCCGAAGTCAACGCGTGGGCGGCACCTGAGCCGGCCGGGATGCCGAAATGAGACAGAAGGTCCTTTGCTTTCGCCCCTTCCGGCAAGCCCATGACGCTGCCTGCGCCGACGTTGATCGAAGGCTCGCGCAAGTAAGCTGGCATCAACTGACCATGCAGATCGGCGATGTGCAGTAGGGTAATGTTGCCCATCGGTTCGAACCTGAGGAGTTCGGCTTCAGTCAGCCGTTGCTGGGCAGTAACGCGGCCCAGTTGTCCGAGGCCGTTCGCAGCGGCCAGCGTTGCGGCTGCTACGCCGACCTGAAGGATTTCGCGTCGCGTTGCCAAATTGAACTCCTCGGAAACCAAGCTTGTACAAGCGATTCTGTGCGGCTAGTGGCGGATGCCGGGAACGCTAAGTTTTTGTCCCGCGTTCTGGCTCGCGAGATAGAGCTCGAGGTCGCCATATTCGGGAGCGTCGGGGGGCAGATCGTCAGCCCAGATGGCGACTTGGCACCACTGGAAGCGCTTGCGGATATCCCACACCGACTGCTGGCTGGTGCGCCAGGTCGGGAAGTGATCGAACTGTCCGCGGAGTTCGCCGAGCCATTGGCTCAAGGAAGGCATGCGCGAGCACGGTTTGGTCGAGGGCGAAAACGTCGTATTCCATGAACGGATCGCATACGGGGACTCGACGAAACTCGCCGGATACGCGCAGGACATGGTGCGGCTCCGCGTCGATCTGATTGCAGCGGTCGGCGCAGTGACCGCGCGCGCAGAGAGAGCTGCCACGGCCGCGATTCCGATCGTCTTTGCGGTGGTCGTACAGCCGGCCGGGGACGAGCTCGCGCGTCCTTCGGGCGACCCTTTGGCAAACATGACAGGCGTTACGACCTTTGACGACGGCCATGCGGCGGCCCAGATCGCGCTGCTCCGCGCGATCAAGCCTGACCTGACAAGGATCGCCTATCTGTCCGACGCAGCCGTCTCCGATTGCCTTCGCAATGCCGGCACGCGCGCCGCGCGGGAAGCCGGTCTGCACGCAATCGACCTGCGTGTCGTCGGGCCTGAACCCGATCTGCAGACGGCCTTCGCCAGGATGGGCCAAGATGGCACGCAAGCTCTCGTGGCGCTGGAAAACCCGATCATCGGCGTTCATGCCGTCCAGATCGCGGAGCGTGCTCTGGCGCAGAACCTGCCGGCCTTGGTTGCGCTGGAACAGGCCGGCGCCGGAGGCCTTCTGAGCTACGGAACATCGCTTGGGCAAGCTGCCCACCGCATGGCGGGGCAAGCCTGCCGTCTCCTCGAGGGCCGTTCCGCAAACGAGTTGCCGATCGAGTCCCTGTGTTGCCCGAGCCTTGTCGTGGACATGCGCGCTGCGCGCCGCCTGGGCCTAACGGTTCCGCCGGAGGTGCAGCAGCGTGCGGCTCGGACTTCAGTAGCTCGAGGGTTCGCGCGGGGTCGGGTCGATAGCCGCCGGCCAGCCGAACGGGGAAACCATTTCCCGCGGTCGCGACACACTGCTGAAACCGAACGGGAGCACCCTGTTCGCATTAGATCGGATGGGGATTTGGTCATGTGGACATTCATCGAAGTTCTTTATCGCGACTATTGCCTCGCCCGCCTGCAAGAGATGCGGAAGCTCGAAGCGTCGCACTAGCCGTGGACAACACGAAATATCCCATCGCGTCGACCGTCCTGTCCGCGTTCGTGATCGGCGTCGCGATCCGGGCCGTGATGGGTCGCTGACTGACCATCCGAAAAAGCCCGTCTCTCGTCTTGTATCGAATCCCTGAGACGCTTCCCTCCGAACGCAGTAGGCAATGCAGGACCAAACCAATCTATTTCAGGATCTCGACCGCATTATCCACGACGCGCAGCATCGCCGGACCGCCGACCTTCTCGGGTGGCTGACGCGGTTTCTTTCGGAACGCCGACGGGCGAGAGATGCGGGCCGAGCACGCCCTGCCGACCTCGCGCCGACAAGCCGATCCGCCGCAGGTCCCGTGCCCGGTTGATCGCCGCTCAAGCCGCGCGATCACAACACAGTGCGGCGACGCGCTACCGTCGGCCCGGATTTGCGGGCAGCATTTCCGAGGCAGAAACGGAGAACGCGATATGAAACACCGTTGGATCCTTAGCTTTTGCGTCATCGCGGCGCTGGGATTGTCTCTTCCAGCGGACGGAGCCTGGGGGCAGCAATCAACCCTGAAGGACGAACTCGTCGGAACATGGATGGCGGTCTCTTGGGAGCAGAAGAAGAACGATGGCACCACATTGCAGCAGTTCGGAGCGAGCCCGGCGGGCATGGCCGTCTTCGACGCTGGCGGGCGGTACGTCATCACGGTCATGCGGTCGGATCGCGCGAAAAACGCCAGCAGCGCGCTTTGGCAGGGCACTGCCGAAGAGAACACGGTTACGGCGAACGGGACCCAGACCTACTTCGGAACATACTCGGTGAACGAGGCGGACCACAGCATCGCGATTCATGTCGCAGGGAGCTCGTTCCCGAATTGGAACGGCACGGACCAGAAGCGCTTTGTGGCGATCACAGGAGATCGGCTCACGCTCACCATCCGTCCGCTGAGCGGAGAGGTCGTCGACGTTGTTTGGACACGCGCGAAATGAATGCGACGAAGTGTCGGTGTCTGAGCGTCGCCGAACTTGAGATTGCTGACTCGAATCCGCCTCTCCCAAAAAAGCCGCTCCCGCTCCGGTAGCCTTATTCCAAGCGAGCTGCTTGAAAATCGTCTTAACGCCGTCGTCCCGGGGACGGAGTCAATAGCAACAAGGTGTCTCCATCGATAGAGACATCGCGCTTCAGGAGCGGTAGCCGTTTCGTAGGGAAGTAGAGATCCGCCCACGACGCTCAAACCGATCGCTACAGCTTCGAGGATTTGCGCCTGTATCTGATGCGACGCAATTGGGCTCCTCCACCTTTGCGCCGAACACCAATGCCTATGTCCAGGGTCTCCCGCTCGATCAGCCCGGCCTCCCACAGCCGATCGAGTGTCTTCGCGACTTCAAGCGTTTCTCCGCCGGAAATTCTTTGAATCTCGGCCGCCGTCTGCCAGTCGGGGCCAACCAGATTCCCCAGTCTTCTATCGAGCGGGACGCGTCCACCCTTTTCCATAGTTCAGAAGCTTTCTAGGCTTTAGTCGCCCTCCAGATCCCCCCGCACTTGGCGGTGCCCGAGTATCCGCTCCACGTGCCCGATCCGCTTGTCGCGTCTAGTCTCCCGGTGCCCTCGGCATGCTTGTCCTGAACTGTCACGGAGGCCCGCACCGCGCCGCTCCTCGATACGCGGCCCCGAAACCTGACAAGGTTCGGATGAGAAATGTTGCCATTCGAGACGTTGACGTCGAAACTATAGCTTGGGTCGCAAGATCCGGATCGCGTCTCGAAGATTAGATGCCACGAGCCGTCGAAGGCGTCGCTCCGATAGGAACGTGCCTCGGCGGAACCGAAATTGCCGAGAACCAGGCAGACCTCCGTCAAGCTGGCAACCAAGCGCATCGTCGTCATCACCTTAAAAATAGGCCTAATGGGTCTCGTCAACCCCTGTCCGGCAGAGAAGCGCCTTGCGGGTCCAGCAGCTTGAGAGCGGTTTCGATCTTGGCGAGCAGCGCCTGGATTTCGGCGCGCTCATTCGGGGCCGGATCGGCTCCGAGCCGCGCCAGCAATTGTTTTTTCTGTGCCGTCAGCCTTGCGAGAGTGGACATACGGTTCATCCCAGATTGTCAACGAAAGGGCCGCTCGGAAAGCGGCCCTTGTCTTGCTTGCCAGTTTTAGCGCCGAAGCCAAACCGTTGCTTGGGCTGCCGCTGCAATGGCCCCCAATCCTGGTAGCAACGACCGGGGGCCATCGAAGTCAGCGTAGCGACATCAGTCGATCTCTTCGATGACGCGGCGTTCGCGCGGCTCGACGATGTAGGTGTGGCTGTCGCGGTTGATGTACCGATACTCGCGCAGCGTCGGCGCGTCGCGATAGACCTCCTCCGGGAAAGTCTCGACCTCGACGCCCTCGGGCACGCGCTCGCCGGTCCGGATCTCGGTGCGGACGGTACTACCGGTGGTTACGTGCTTCTCACGCTCGACCGGCCGTGCCCTCGCGTGCTTCCGGATCACCTCGCGGTCGCGATCGCTGAAGGTGGTCTTGCGCTCCTCGCTGCGGGCCGGCGCGGAAGCCGTCGACCTGCCGGAATACGGCAGCGTGGCGACGATCTTGTAGCTGGACGGCTCCACGATGACGATCTCGTCCTTTACGATCACGAAGTCGTAGCCGCGGTACTGCGGAACGATCTCGACCACGTCGGCCGGCAGCTGCTGCAGGCGCACGTCGCGCGGAACGACCGTGCCGACGGACACCGAGAAGTTCACGCTGGTGAGCGGCCTCACGTCGAGACGCGCAATCGACTGGCTGACGCGGGTGCGCTGCTGATCGTTGATGTTGATCGACGCGTTCACGTTGATCGAAGACCGGTCGGCATTGTTCTGCCTATCGTTGGTCCGCTGCGCGGCGTTTGTGGAGTTCGAACCGGTCTGATTCTGCTGCGCCTGGTTGCTGCTCGACGCCGGCGGGTTGGCCGACTGGGTCGAGTTGCCGGAAGGCTGGCTAGTCTGGGCCTGGTTCGACTGCGGAGTGGTCGTGTTCGTCTGCGCCTGGCTCGGCGAATTCGAGGATGCCGGGGCCTGCGAGGTGCTGGTGTTGTTGCCAGAGTTGGGCGCCTGGCCAGCTGCGCTCTGGCTCGGGGACGAAGGCGGCTGCGTCTGGGCCGAATTTGTCGACGAAGGATTCGAGGTCTGCGCGGAGTTGCTGGGCGCGGCGCTCGACGTCGACGGGCTGGTGGTCGAAGCCGACGGCGAGCTCGTTGTCGAAGGTGTCGAAGTCGACGTGGAATCCTGCTGACGCTGCGCCGACGGCGCGGTCGTCGAGGTGCTCGGCGAAGACTGGGCGAAGGCCGAAGTCGCAATCGCGACGAAGGCGGTGGTTGCCAACAAAAGACGTTTGTTCATCTGAACCTCCTGAAACATGGTGCCGATCAACATGCAACGTCACCTTCAGTTCCAATCGGGAATTAACGGCAATTTTTTTTCGCTCTCTTTCTCGAAAGCCGTTACGATGAGGCCTTTCCACTGCTGCATCGGAATTGGGAAAAAGAGGAACTTTAGGTCCGCGCTCTCGTTTGCGTGATACTTGAAACGCTACTGGAGGAGAGGACATCATGAAGAAACTGATCTTGTGCAGCGCTCTCGCCGCTTTCGCCCTTGGCACCCAGGCCGCGAGCGCCGCGGAGTTCTACATCGTGCGCGACGCGACCACGAAGAAGTGCACGGTCGTCGACAGCAAGCCGACCACGACCACCACCACGGTCGTTGGCGACGGCGTGTACAAGACCAAGGTCGAGGCGGAATCCGCCGTGAAGACCACGAAGGTCTGCACCGAGTAACTGAAGGGCCGCCAGGTCCTTCCGATAGAATCGGAATGGAGGAGAACGTCATGCCCGTCATCTTGTTGTGGGCTGTCCCCGCAGTGATCTTCGTCGGCGGTGCCGGATACTTCCTGATTCACATGCACTGAACCGGTTGACGACGGAGCGGCCCGTCCGGGAAAAACCCGGCGGGCCGTTTTCTTTTGATGGACGCGTCTGCTTTTCAGCCCTCGACCACAAAGCGCAGCGCCATGACGATCGCGGCGGAGGCGAGACAGGAGATCGCGAGCAAAGTCCAGTAGGGCCTGGTGCTTCCGCGAGCCGCCCGCGCAACGAATGCTCTTAGCCGTCCTAGCATTCCTCTCTAGGGAGCCGGTCGAGATAAGCTATTCCGAAGCTCGCGAGTCCTTCGGTATCGCTTCGTCGTTCTTCCCATCTCCTCCGCAGATGACGCTGCAGCAGGCAACGCCGGTCATCTCGAGCGTCGATGCCGGGGTGCCGCGACCGGTACACCGTCCATGCCGTCTCCGCGGCAGTCTTCAACACTACATCGTCGAACATCGTCGCGCTCCGGCCGCCGGCATTTGCATCCGACGCAAACTCAACGCGCGCATAAAAGTTTCCAGTTTTTCCCGATCTGTACGCGGAGGCGTCTACGCCTTGGCACTTGCTTTCTCGCGTGCCGCCCGGCGGCGTTGCAGGCGCCTGCTTCGGGCGCTCCTTGTCCGGGCGAGGAGCCTTGGAGTGGCCTTCTCGGAGGCGGGGATTGCAGCGGAAGCGCCTGGCTTCGCTTGCGCCTCGACAGGCCTTCCTTCCATGAAGTCGAGCACCGCGCGCCCCTTATCGGTGATCCGCCATCCGCCGTTCAGGCGCTCGACCAGTCCCTGCGAGAAAAGGTCGAGATCGGGGACGCGGGCGGCAAGGCGACGAGTTCTGTCCGCCCACTCCCGGCCGCTGGTGGCCAGGATAGCCATGTCCCGCTTGAGATCCGCCATGACGGCGAACCCGTCGGGATAGCTGACGAGGATCTTGAGCACCGTGACCTGGAAGTTCACGCCGTATCCTGCTTTGCCGAATGCCGCCGCAGTAGCAACCATTGCCTATTTTTCCCGTTAACGGCCGGGGCACGCAATGAGAAAGGAATTCCGATGAAGAAGATTGCAATGTCGGCGCTCATGGTCGGCGCCCTCGGTTTGGCTTCGGTGGCCACGACATCTCCCGCCGAAGCTCGCTGGCGGGGTGGTGGCTGGGGCCCGGGCATCGCCGGCGGCCTCGTCGCAGGTGCCGTGATCGGCGGGCTTGCGTCCTCGGCGTACGGTTGGGGCCCCGGCTACGGATATTACGGCGGCCCCGGTTACTACGGCGCCGGCTACTATGGCGGCCCGTACGCCTACGACTACGGGTACGACGAACCCTATGGCTGGGGCGGCGGCTACACGAGCACCTACTACAGCGCCCCTGTCTCCTACGGCTACCGCTATCGGCGCGTCGTGCGACCCGCCTACGCCTACTATGGCGGATCCTATCCGGTGGTTCGACATCGATGGCATCGTCACCACTGGTAAACCTGTCGGTCCGACGCAGAAGAGGCCGCGCTCCGCAAGGCGCTGCCTCTTCCTTTTCTCTACCTCCATTCAGCTGAAAACCGGTCGTGTCGGTCGAAGGCAAGCTGCGGCTCGGGTACTCTTTTCGATGGCTTGGCAACGCGCTTGGGACGCGGACGAGGCGCTGTGGAGAAGCGCATCGGCTGATCGTTCTTGGACTCCGGAAGAGGCGCTGCGGGCGCGGCGGCCATGGCTTCGCGTCCAAGCTGCTGCGGCCGTTCAGCCACCGAATCGGCCTGCGCGATGGCTGGAAGGTCGGACCGCGGACGCGTATCGAAGACGATCCGGTCGGGAAGTCTTCTCGCCGAGGTGATCCGGATGATGGTTCTGTCCGGCTCGGCCGCCGCTGCGCGTTCGACGGGAGCCGGCAGGTATCGGCTGGCCGCGAAGAGCAACGCCAGCAGCAGCGCGCCGACGAAAACGAAGTACCGGATGATGGGCATGGACGGCCGCTCGCGGGGAAGGAATCAACACTCGGCGGGCGCCGGATTGATGTCGGGGCGGGCCACTGTTCGGCGACCCACCCCGAAGGACTTAGTCGATCTCCTGAACGACCGTGCGGGTCGACGGGTCGACCAGCATCACGCGTTCCCCGGAGTAGACGTAGCGATACCTGGTGAGAGATGGACCCCAGTCGGCGGGCACGGCCTCGAGCTCCACCTCGCGCGGCACCGGCTGACCGACGACGATCCTCTCGCGGGTCTCCACCGGGCGGATTTTGTGTTCGGTCACGAAGGTGCGGATCTTCGTGCGGTATTCCGGCTCGATCTGGACCGCGGCGGTGTGACCCGTGCCGGTGGTGGTGACGACCGTGGACTGTGCCATCGCGCCCGTCGAGATCAGCGCGGCAACCGCGCACGTCAGCATCAGCTTCTTCATGAATATCTCCCTCTCCGCAACATGCGGCCTGCGAGAACACGCGGATGGTGGCAAGGTTCCGGTTTTGTGAGAGGCCGATTGCCTGTTTTTCCCGGCTAGTGCATTTGCTTGCAGCCTCGGCGTGCTGCGGCCGCCGAGGAAGAAGCGATCTGGATGCTTCGGCAACTTGCGCTCTTCGAGCGCTTCGCTCGTTTTCCGTTGGGATGATATCGAACCAATGGCGCGTGCCCGGCGTTCCTGTCGCGTGAATCGAGGATCGTTGGTGCAGGATAAGACAAAATCGGTGGTGCGGGTGCTGGTCGTCGACGACCATCCTGTCGTCGTGACGGGATGCCGCGCGCTGTTCGCATCGGACCATTCCGTCGAAATCGAGGAAGCCTTCGACGCGAAGACGGGCCATCAGGCGTACTTGCAGCAGCATCCGGACGTAACCGTCGTGGACCTGAGACTTCCAGACCTGACGGGTTTCGAACTGACGCGCCGGATCCGTAAGGACGATCCCGCCGCGCGGATCGTCATGCTCAGCGTGAGCGATGATCCGGCCTTCGTGGTGCGCGCCGTCGACATGGGCATCCAAGGATACGTCTCAAAGAGCGACGATCCAAAGATCCTGGCCGAGGCCATACGGAAAGTTGCAGCGGGTGGGCGCTTCGTATCGCCTCGCTTGGCCGAAGCGACGACCTTCGCCGGCGCCGAGATCAAAGCCAGCCCGTTGACACAGATGAGCGCACGCGAACTCGAAATACTCAGGCTGCTGGGAAGGGGAGACCGGATAGCGGAAGTGGCATCCGAACTCGGCATCTCCTACAAAACCGTCGCGAACGTCACTTCGGCGCTCAAGACGAAGCTGGGCGCCAAGAGCCACTCGGACCTCGTCAGGGTGGCGGTTGAGATCGACCTGCACTGAGGGTGAGGCCGACAGCGCTCGCTTCGCGCAAACCCCACGCCCTGCTGCACGGCGCTCAGCCCGTTCCAGCATCGGAACATTTGCCATTTTATCCCGTTGGATGGGTCCATTACGAAACGAGGAGTTCGGATATGAAGAAGAATCTTGCGATCGGATGTCTGCTGGCCGCGACGACGGCGACCGGGGCCTTCGCTGCCACCACCGTGCTGACCGCGGCCCCGACGGAAAGCTGGACTGTGACGAACTACTACAAGCAGGCTGTGTACGATCCGAAGGAGAGCAAGATCGGCGACATCGATGATGTCCTCGTCGACAAATCGGGCAAGATCACGGGACTCGTCATCGGGGTGGGCGGGTTCCTCGGCGCGGGCGAGAAGGACGTCATCGTGCCGTTCAGCGCGGTCAAGACCGCCAAGAAGAACGACAAGTGGTGGCTGACCCTCGACGAAACCAAGGACGACCTGAAGGGCGCCCCGGGCTTCAAGTACGATCGAGCCAGCACCACCTGGGTGCCGGAAAAGAAGTAACTGGACCATCGCGGAGAGCGAATGCGATCGAAGCGCTCGCTCTCCGATCCAGGCGTGGGATCTCGGTTGTGACCCGTCCGCCCAATCCATGAGAGGCAGCTTCTCGATATAACCGATGCAATGAGGGAAGCTCGGCAGGAAAATAAAAGCGGCGCGTGAACCGATCCCTGAGCCACTCGTTTGGTGGCGGAGGCTCTGCCGATGACCCCGTCTGACCCCGGCCAGATCGCGCACAATGGACGCCAACGAAGGCTGCTGGTGGTGCTGGCGCTGGGATTCATCGTCTTCGCTGCTGCCGCCGCCGCTCTCTACTATATCCTGCAGCCCGAGACCCTCCGGATCGCGGTCGGCCCCGCCGGCAGCGACGACCATCAAGTGGTTGAGGCGATGGCCGAGGCCTTCGCCGATGAGAGCAGGTCGGTCAGGCTATCTCCGATCACAACCGAAGGCGCGGCCGAGTCGCTCGCACTGCTGGGCGCCGGTAAGGCCGACCTCGCGGTCGGTCGCGGCGACCTGAGCATGCCGTCGGACGCGCAGACGTTGGCCGTGCTGCGGAAGAACTACATCGTCCTGTGGACGCCATCCGGACGGCCGGGCAAGGAATCCCGGAAGAAGCCGAAGGGGACGATCGGAGAGATCGCCGATCTCGCCGGCCACAAGGTCGGCATCATCGGAAGGACCGGCGCCAATCTGGCGCTCCTGCGCACCGTTCTGGTCGGCTCCGGCGTAGAGCCGGACAAGGTGACGACGGTTCAATTCGGGACCGATCAGATCGAAAAGCTTGCGCAAGATACCTCCCTCGACGCCTATCTCGCGGTCGGTCCGCTCGACAGCAGGATCACGGCCGACGCGATCACCGCGACCTCGCGATCGCGCGGTGCTCCGAAGTTTCTTCCGGTCGATGCATCCGAGGCCATCGCATTGAGGCAACCGCGCTACGAAGCCGAGGAAATCCCGGGCAGCGTCTTCAACGCGAATCCGGCCTGGCCGGAGGACAAAGTCGACACCATCAGCGTCAGCCATCTCATTGTAGCCAGACGGGCGCTATCGGAGACCAAAGCGGCGGCCTTCTATCGCCAGCTGTTTGCGGTCCGCGACGCGATCACGCGACGCGTCGCCGGCGCCGCTCACATCACCAAACCCGACACGGAGAAGGAAACCGAGCCCTCCGTGCACCGCGGCGCCGCAGCCGTCATCAACGGGACGGAGCGTACCTTCCTGGATAAGTACAGCGACTACTTCTGGTTCGCCCTGCTTCTTCTCTCCGGCATCGGGTCGGCCGCCGCCTGGCTGCGCCGCTATTTGAACAGGGACGACCGGGACGACGACACCAGCCGCCGCAACCGCATCTTGGCGTTGGCGTCGGAGCTTCGTGAAGCGGGGTCCGAACAGGATCTGTTGGCATCGCGACGAGAAGTCGATGCGATCATCGCCGAAACGTTGAAGTGCTACGACGACGGAACGATCGAACAGGAGGACATGGTAGCGTTCAGCCTCGTCCTCGAACTGTTCGATCATGCCCTTGCAGACAGACGTGCGGCGCTGGAGAGCGGTCCGGACCCGGCGAGATCTCCGAGCCCGACGCTGGCATCGCGCCGGTAGGCCTCAAGCGCGGTGGCTCCGCCGCGGTCGACCGGTTTCTGCGCCGCGCGTGGGGTGAGTGAAGAAGGCGCTAGCGAAGTTTTCCCACGATCTCACGAAGATCTGCGGCATATTACTCTGCGATCCGACGCGCCTGCTCCAAACGCGAGGGCTTGGATTCCGACGGCGCGCTCAGCTGGTTCTGGTCGTCTGGCTGGTTCATGCGGATCAAGTTCGCTGAGTCCGGCGGCCGACCCTTGCGCTAGCTCAAAGCCGCCACGGAGCCATGTCGACGGCGTCCTAACGACTAGGTGAAAGAAATCGAACGGCCGGACCAGCGCGCTCCCGCTCTTTGACGGTATTTGAACCTTCGCCGAAGAAGCGCGGTAATTGCGGCCCTGCCTAGGCAGGCAGCGCCGATCAGTCGATTGACTCCAATAGGTAGCGAAATGATGAGGATCGCGAGGAGCTCGAATTTTTCTGTGAATTCAAGACCAAAGAATTGGAACGGCCGTACCGCCGGCATTTGTCCGTCAGCTCCTAGGATTTGTGTTTGGAAATCAACGCGAAAGTACCTTCCCGAATAATCGAGTGGGAGTAGTAGGGAAGGCGGCTGTCACGTAATTTGGCGTGGTTTGGTGGGGATGTTCTCACTTCCTCTCATATTCGAGCGTTGACCCCATTGAACCCCGATCGGTGCGTGAATTCCACGTGCTTCCGCGGGCAGAGTATTGTAGCGCATCATAGCGTGCAGAACAGCCAGAGCCACGAGAAGCAAGGCCTCGGAGTCACATCGGCTCGATGCCAATCTTCTTGATGATCCTCGCCCATTTCGCGGCTTCCGAGGTCATAAAGTCCTTCAGGCCTTGCGGGTCCATCACCAGCGGCTCGGCGCCCTGTTCGACGAAGAGGGCGCGCACTTTCGGATCGTTCACCGCTGCGACCATCGCCTTATATAGCTTTTCGACCACAGCTTTCTCGGTGTTCGCCGGCGCAAGCAGCGCGAGCCAGGCCGCGCTCTCGTAATTTTTAAGGCCGGCCTCGGCCGCGGTCGGCACATCCGGCAGTGCCGTCATGCGCTTGTCGTTGGCAACCGCGAGCGGACGTGCATCACCGCTTTTGATCAGACCGAGGACATTCGGCAGGAGTTGGAAGCCGAGCGGGACCTGTCCGGCGATGAAGTCCGGCGTGTAGGCGGCGATGTTGCGGTAGGGCACGTGGGTCAGTTCGGCGCCGGTGAGTTGCTCGAAGTAGGCGGCTGCCAGGTGCTGCGAGGAGCCCACGCCGACCGTCCCGTAGTTCAGCTCGCGCGGATGCGCCTTGGCGTAGTCGATCAGCTCGGCCAGCGATTTCGGCGGCAATTTTGAGTTGATCACGATGACATTCGGCAGCGTCGCGAACAGGCCGATTGGGGCTAGATCCTTCAGCGGATCGTAGGGGAGGTCCTTGTAGAGCGACTTGTTAGCGGCCAGCGGCCCGGAGGTGCTCATCAGCAGCGTGTAACCGTCGGAGGCTGCGTGTGCTGCGGCGGCAGTGCCGATATTGCCGCCGGCGCCGGGGCGGTTGTCGACCACGAAGGCCTGCCCGAGAGATGTGGACATACGGTTGAGCAGGATGCGCGTGACGACGTCGCTGGCGCTCCCGCCGGCAAAGGGAACGAGCACTTGCACCGGCCGGGCGGGATAGTCCTGTGCTCGTGCAGGACTAAGTCCTGTGGCGGCGAGCACAGCGCCCGCGCCGAACGACAGCAAGGACCTGCGGCTGAGGTGAAAGCCGTTGGCGCACGGCGCCGTGCTGTCCGTGATCTTGCCGCGACCGAATGGTGTCATCTCGGACTGGACCTCCCGACTGTGTCTTGTTCTGCAAGACCTGGAATCGTCCGGGACAGGAGTCGTCGGTGATGAGCGCCAGGTTCGCGAGTTTCTGCGCCTGGACCGTATTTAGCAGGCCATTGCGGCCGTGATGCCGGCTGGTCTCAAAACTTACCAACGCGTCTCATTTTGCAGCGGGCGCGACATCTTGTCCGTGCGGAATTCTGCATTCAGGAGATCGGTTTCCTGCGCGCGTTGCGCGAAGGCGAAGTTGCGTTGCGCGAGGCGGGCTCCACGAACCCGCTCGCCATGGCGGCGGCCTGCGCAAGATCCTGGCTGATGACGTCGAGCACGGCCTTGGCCGCGACCGACACGGCGCGCCTGGGGTGATGCACCCAGGCAATCGAGCGCACGATCCTCTGCTCGTCGAAGCGATGCGCCCGGATGCTGCCGCTGGCGAGCGATTGCCGGAGCGCAATGGTCGGCAGCACCGTCGCGAAATCGGTTGTCGCGATCACGTCGCAGAGCGCGGGCAGGGTGTCGAGCTCAAGGCGTGGCCGCAGGTCGATTCCGATTGCGGCGGCATGCTCGTCGAGGATCAGGCGCAGGCCGTGGCGCTTCGACGGCAGCACGAGATCGACCTTGGCGATGTGGTCGAAGCGTAGTTTTGCAGGCGGCCTGATCGGCCCGTCCTTCCGGCAGGCGAACACCATCTCTTCGTCCATGACATGTTGCGCGGCTAACGGCGTCTTGCGGCGCGGCACGTTGATCAGCGCGAAATCGAGCTGGCCGGTGCTGACCCAGTCGATCAGCGTTTCGGTATAGCCCTCGCAGACCGACAGCATGATCTCTGGATAGCGGCTGGCGACGGTCGCCGACGACCTCGCCATCGTGCTCTGCGCCACCGAGGTGATGAGGCCGACCGAGACGCGGCCCGAGATGCGCCCGCCGAGTTGGGCCATCTCCTGTCGGGCATATTCGGCGTCGCGCAGGATCGGCGCCGTCAGCCGCACCAGCGCTTCGCCGGCGCTGGTCAGCGTCATGCCCTGGACGCTACGGTCGAACAGCTTTTGACCAAGCTCGGCCTCGAGTTTGGCGATCTGCATGCTTAGTGCCGGCTGCACGATGTTGAGCTGGCGCGCGGCCCTTGTGACGTTCTTTTCCTCGGCTAGGCACAGGAAATATTGCATCTGCCTGAGTTCCACTGGCCTGTCCTTCGGTCGCTGATCTCCTGTTATCATCACAAATGATCGTCTGCATAATCAATCATTATTTGTGATGATGGATGCAACCACCTAGTCTGGCCACAGACCGGGTAACCTCGGGTGAAGTTCCAGGGAGCGAAACCAGACCTATGCAGGACGCCAGCCCCAAGCGGATGATTATCGGCATTTCCGGCGCCTCGGGCGTCACCTATGGCGTGCGCCTGCTGCAGCTTCTGCGCAATGCCGGCGTCGAGACGCATCTCGTGATGTCGAAGACCGCCGAGCAGACCTTTGCCTACGAGACCGACCTGAAGATCGCGGAGGTGAGGGCGCTCGCCAACGTCAACCATGCTATCGACGACATGGCCTCAGCCATCGCGAGCGGCTCGTTCCGCACCGCCGGCATGATCGTGGCACCGTGCTCGATGCGCTCGATGTCCGAGATCGCCTCGGGCGTGACAACGACGCTGCTGACCCGTGCTGCCGACGTCGTGCTTAAGGAGCGCCGCCGTCTAGTGCTGATGGTGCGCGAGACTCCGCTGCACACCGGGCACCTCAGGACCATGACGGCGCTATCGGAGATGGGCGCGATCGTCGCGCCGCCCGTGCCGGCCTTCTACGTCAAGCCGGAAAATCTTGAAGACATGGTCGAGCACACCGTCGGCCGCGTGCTCGACTTGTTCGATATCGACATCGGCGTGGTGCGCCGCTGGGGCGAGGACGAGGCCCTAAAGCGCCGCTCGCCGACGCTGCGCAAGATCGCGCCCTGATTTGAGACCTTGAGGATAGACCCGTATGGCAATGGACAATGTTGCGAGGAACGCGCCCGCCGATCTGCGCGCCTGGCTCGCTTATCTTGCCGAGCGCGGCAAGCTCGCGATCGCGCGCGAGGGCGTTGCGCTGGTGGACGAGCTCGCCGCCATCGCCAAGCGGCTGGAGCGCGACAGCGCGGTGCTGTTTCCGCGCCCTGACGGGCACGCGATCCCCGTGGTCGCGAACCTCTTTGCCGGCCGCGACTGGGTCGCCGATTCCATCGGTGTGACCGAGGACCAGTTGCTGCCGCGGTTCCTGGCGGCTGCCAGCCATCCGTTGCCGACGCACGAGGTCGCGAGCGGTCCAGTGCAGGAGGTCGTCCATGACGACGTCGACCTGCTGCGCCAGCTTCCGGTCCCCAAGCACAATGAGCGCGACAGCGGCCCCTATATCACAGCCGGCCTGCTGATCGCTCGCAACCCGAAGACCGGCGTCCAGAACGTCTCGATCCATCGTTGCCAGATCTCCGGCAAGAACCGCATCGGTGTACTGCTGCTGCCGCGGCACACTTTCTCCTATTATCGCCTCGCCGAGCAGCTGGGCCAGGCGCTGGAGATTGCGATCGTTATCGGCGCGCATCCGGCCTTGATGCTGGCCTCGCAGGCGATCGCGGCACTGGACGAGGACGAGATGGCAATTGCCGGTGCGCTGTTAGGCGCGCCCGTCGACGTCGTGAAGTGCCGGACCAATTCGGTCCGGGTTCCCGCCCATGCGGAGATCGTGATCGAGGGGCGCATTCTGCAAGACGTGCGCGAGCCGGAGGGGCCGTTCGGCGAATTCCCCCAATATTACGGCCCGCGCGCCAATCGCGAGGTGATCGAGGTCGACGCAATCACGCATCGCAAGAAGCCGATCTTCCACACCATCGTCGGCGGCGGCTTCGAGCACCTGGTCCTCGGCGGCGTGCCGCGCGAGGCGACGCTGCTCCAGCATCTGCGACGCAGCTTCCCCAACGTGCTCGACGTTCGACTGACGCGCGGCGGTACCTGCCGCTATCATCTCGCGATCAAGATCGACAAGGCCAATGACGGCGAGCCCAAGAACATAATGATGTGCTCCTTCGGCGCGCATTACGACATCAAGCAGGTGGTCGTCGTGGACAAGGACGTCGACATCTCCTCGTCGGACGAGATCGAATGGGCGGTGGCGACGCGCTTCCAGGCTGATCGCGATCTCATGGTCGTCTCAGGCGCGCTCGGCTCTAAGCTTGATCCGACCACCGACAACGGCATCAGCGCCAAGATGGGCCTAGATGCGACCGCACCGGTCAGCGCGCCCGAGCTCGCCTTCAAGCGCATCCGCGTCAAGGGCGAGGAGGATGTCGATCTCGTCACCGCGTTGCAGGCCGACCCCAGCGCCGCCATCGTGCGGCTTCTTGCGGAGGCACGAACGTGATCCGATCAACGCGTGCGAGAAACTTGCGTCGGTTTGCGCGGTTGGAATATGAAGCGGGTGCCGCTTATAGTGCCGCGCGAATGAGCCAACCGTGTTGCAGCGCAATGCTGTCGGGAGGAAGGAACTGATGTCGACGGCCCTGCGCATCGCTCACGGCGCTTTCGGCAGGGTCGCGCTGCTCGACATGGACCGTTCGCTGGTCCGTCACGCTCATCATCACTGTCACGTCCTGCTCAAGGTTGAGGGCGCCGACACGCAGTTCCTGGTCGGCGACCAAGTCACGCCGCTTACCGATGCCGCGGCCGTGCTCGTCGACGGCTGGAAGTCGCATGCTTACGTGCACGACGTCAATCGTCCGCGCACGCTGATCATGGCCCTCTATATCGAGCCGGAATGGCTGAAGGAGTTTCGCCCCGGTTGGGCCGCCAGCGGCGCGCCGGGTTTTTTCGAGCGTCCTTCGGGCGAGGTATCGCCGCGCATCCGCCAACTCACGCTGCATCTGGCCGCTGAAATGATGGCGAATCCGGATGCGGTGCGCACCCATGAGCAGACCCTGTCTGATCTGATGATCGCGGTGATCGAGCGTTTCACGCCCTGGCGCAGCTTTCCGACCTCGATCCGCGGCATGAGCGCGGTGGGCTGCGACTGGCGCATCCGCCGCGCCATGGACGCGATGCGCGTCCACGATTCCTTTTCCAATGTCGATCAGTTCGTGAAGGGCGCGGGCCTCTCGCGCGCGCAGTTCTTCCGCCTGTTCGACGCTTCGCTCGGCGTCTCGCCGAAGATCTATCTCAACGTCGTGCGCATGGAGCGCGCGCTGGAGGCGGTGATGCGCGAGGAGACGCCGCTCGGCGAGCTCAGCGAGCGTTTTGGTTTTCCAGAGCCGGCGCATTTCACGCGTTTTTTCCGCGATCATGCCGGCGTCAGCCCGCGCGAATTCCGCAACGTCTCGCGTCTCGCGGGGCGATGCTCGCGGATCGATGCTGCGCTGCACTCTCTCGAATGAGACGATTTGGTAAGTCGTGAGAGTGCGCGGTATGGCTCCCGCACGCCCTGTCCTGACAACTGTCACCGTCGCGTCAAAGAGCGCGTCGGGAGGTATGCCGGGACATGTTGCAGGCGGTCACATCCGCAAATCCGGGGAGTGGCGACGAACCGTGGGTCGGGCGTTCGATCGAGCGCGTCGAGGACGCTGCGCTGCTGTCCGGCCGCGGCCGCTTCATCGACGATCTCGGCGTCCAGCCCGGCTCGCTGCATGCGACCATCCTGCGCTCGCCGCACGCCCATGCCGACATTCTCTCCATCGACGTTGAAGCGGCAAAGCGCTGGCCGGGCGTTGCCGCGGTTCTGACCGGCAGCGACGTCAAGGCCGTCACCACCAGTCTCGTCGTCGGCGTGAAGGCGCCGGTCGAGTGCTGGCCGATTGCGATGGATCGCGTGCGCTATGTCGGCGAGCCTGTCGCTGTGGTCGTGGCGACAGATCGCGCGTGCGCGGAAGACGCGGCTGAGCTGATCAATGTCGACTATCGTCCGCGTGGGGCCGTCGTCGATCCGCTGGGCGCGATCTCGACGGGCGCGCCGGTGCTGCATGACGGCTTTCCCGGCAATCTCGCCAGCGACCGTGCGTTCCGCTATGGCGACCCCGACACAGCCTTTGCGGACGCGCCGCATCGGTTCTCCATCGATATCCGCTACCCCCGCAATTCCTGTACGCCGATCGAGACCTACGGCGTCATCGCCTCGCACGATGCCGGCGAAGATGCCTATGAAGTTCTCGCCAATTTCCAGGGACCGTTCAGCATCCACACCGTGATTGCGCGTGCGCTGAAGGTGCCGGGCAATCGCTTGCGGCTGCGCACGCCGCCGGATTCCGGTGGCAGCTTTGGCGTCAAGCAGGGGGTGTTTCCCTACATCGTGCTGATCGCCGCCGCTGCGCGCATCACCGGGCGGCCTGTCAAATGGATCGAGGACCGGCTCGAGCATCTCACCGCATCGGTGTCGGCGACCAACCGTGCGACGACCTTGGCGGCGGCGGTAGCCGCCGATGGCAAGATCCTCGCGCTCGACTGGGATCAGGTCGAGGATTGCGGCGCGCATCTGCGCGCGCCCGAGCCAGCGACGCTCTACCGCATGCACGGCAATCTGACCGGCGCCTATGACATCCACAACGTCAAAATCCGCAACCGCGTCGTCGTCACCAACAAAACGCCGACCGGTCTCAACCGCGGCTTTGGCGGACCGCAGGTCTATTTCGCGCTGGAACGACTGGTGCAGCGCATCGCGATCGGCCTCGGCCTCGATCCGCTCGATGTCATCAAGCGCAATCTGATCGATGCCGGCGCGTTTCCCTATCGGACCGCGACGGGTGCGTTGCTCGATTCCGGCAATTACCAGGAAGCCGTTGCGCTCGCAGTCGAGCAGGGCAGGCTCGCTGCACTCAGGGCGAAGCGCGATGAGGCGCGCGCACAGGGGCGTCTCTACGGCATCGGCTTCACCGCGGTGGTCGAGCCCAGCGTCTCCAACATGGGCTACATCACTACCGTGCTGACCGCCGCCGAGCGCCGCAAGGCAGGTCCCAAGAACGGAGCGCAGGCGACCGCGACCGTCGGGCTCGATCCGGTCGGCAGCGTCACGGTTCACGTCGCCTCGGTGCCGCAGGGGCAGGGGCATCGCACCGTACTGGCGCAGGTTGTTGCGGACGTCTTTGGCCTTCATCTGAAGGATATCCGCGTCAACACCGAGATCGACACCGCCAAGGATGCCTGGTCGATCGCATCGGGTAACTACGCCAGCCGTTTTGCCGCGGCGGTCGCGGGCACCGCCAAGATCGCTGCCGAGCGCGTCGCCGGCCGCCTTGCGCGCATCGCCGCCAGTCAGCTCAACGTCGAAGCGACCGACATCGTGTTCGCAAGGGGCTTCGTCGCCTCCAGGCACAATCCGGAGAACCGGATCGCGTTCTCGCGCGTCGCTGCGCTCAGCCATTGGTCGCCGGGCTCGCTGCCCGACGATGCCGGCCAGACCATCCGCGAGACCGTGTTCTGGACGCCGCCGGAGCTGACGCCGCCCGACGAGGATGACCGCATCAACTCCTCGCTCTGCCACGGCTTCATCTTCGACTTCTGCGGCGTGGAGATCGATCCGACCACGCTGGAGACGCGGATCGACCGCTACGTCACCATGCACGATTGCGGCACCATTTTGCATCCCGGCATGGTCAACGGCCAGATCCGCGGCGGCTTTACCCAGGCGCTCGGGGCCGCACTTCTTGAGGAATATGCCTATGCCGAGGATGGTAGTTTTCTGACGGGAACGCTTGCCGACTACCTGCTGCCGACCACCACAGAGGTACCGGAGCCCGAGATCTTCCACATGGAGACGCCGTCGCCGTTCACGCCGCTCGGGGCGAAAGGCGTTGGCGAAGGCAATTGCATGTCGACGCCGGTGTGCCTTGCCAATGCGGTCGCGGATGCGCTCGGCGTCGCCGACGTCACGCTGCCGCTGGTGCCGGCGCGGCTGGCAGGATTGGTGCGCGGCGCTGAGCCGCCGCCACCTGCGGGCGGCGCGACTGCCGCGCCCGCGCGCGGAGGCGATCGGCGGCTGCGCGGCGAGGGGCAGGCTTCGGTGAAGGGTGCGCCCGAGCAGGTCTGGGCCATGCTGCTCGAACCCGCCACACTGCAATCGGTCATTCCCGGCTGCCAGCGCGTCGACAAGATCACCGACACGCATTTTCGCGCCGACGTCACGCTCGGCGTCGGTCCCGTCAGCGGGCGCTATCGCGCCGACGTCGAGCTGTTCGATCTCGATCCGCCGCGCGCGGTGAGGCTGCGCGGGGGCGCCACCGGCGCGCTCGGGTTTGGTAACGCCGAGGGACGGATCACGCTCGCACCTGACGGCAACGGCGGCACGAAGCTGACCTACAGCTATGACGCCGCGGTCGGCGGCAAGGTCGCCAGCATCGGCGGCCGCCTGCTCGACGGCGCGACGCGCGTCATCATCGGCCAGTTTTTCACCGCGCTCGCCCGCAAGGCCGGCGGCGGCAGTGCAGAGAGCGGCGGCTTCTCGCTGTTTGCCGTGCTGGCGAAGCTGGCCAGCTTGTTCGGGGGGCGCCGATGAAGCCGCCCGCATTCGACTATCTCCGCGCTGAAACCACAGGCGACGTCCTCGACGGCCTCGCGCAGCAAGGCGGCGATGCCCGCGTGCTCGCGGGCGGGCAATCGCTGATGGCGATGCTCAACATGCGCCTCGCCAAGCCCAAACTGCTGATCGACATCATGCGGCTGAAGGAGCTCCGCCAGATCGAACGCAAGGGTGATGCAATCGTCATCGGCGCCGGCGTGCGCCAGGCCGATCTCTTGGCCTGGCCTCAGCTTGCCGAAACGCTGCCGCTGGTCGCGCTGGCGTTGCCCTGGGTCGGGCACATGCAGACGCGGAGCCGCGGGACCATTTGCGGCTCGCTCGCCCATGCCGATCCCAGCGCCGAGATGCCGCTGACGCTGGTTGCGCTCGGCGGCGAAGTGCTTTTGCGCAGCGCCAAGCGCCGCCGCCGCGTTAGCGCCAAGGACTTCTTCGCCGGCATGATGCTGACCGCGCGCGCCGATGACGAGTTGATCGAAGGCATCTCGTTGCCTCTCGTCAAGGGATCACGCGTCGCCTTTCGCGAGGTCGCGCGCCGTCACGGCGATTTCGCCATCGTCGCCTGCGCCGCGATGAGGACGCCGACCGGCGTGCGTCTCGCCGTCGGGGGCGTCGCCGACGTCCCGACCGCGCGCGATTGGCCTGTTCTCGACGGCAGCGCGCTCGACGACGCCCTCAATGCCTTCGCCTACGAGCTCGGTGCGCGTGACGACGTCCACGCCACCGCGCGCTACCGCCGCGACCTGGTCCGCCTGATCGGCCGCGATCTGATCGGCGAGGTGCTGCGATGACCCGTCTCAAGGCCGATCAGCGCCACTCCGTGCGCTTCACGCTCAACGGCAGGCCCGTCGAGGGAGAAGCCGAGCCGCGCATGCTGCTGTCTGATTTTCTACGGCATCAGTTGGGCGCGACCGGGACCCATGTCGGCTGCGAGCACGGCGTCTGTGGCGCCTGCACCATCGTCGTCGACGGCATGCTGACGCGGTCGTGCCTGACGCTCGCCGCGCAGGTCGACGGCTGCGAGCTCAAAACGGTCGAAGGGCTCGCGCCCTCAGCTGACCGGCTCGGCGTGCTGCAGCAGGCGTTCCGCCGCAACCACGCGCTCCAATGCGGCTTCTGCACCGCCGGCATCTTGATGTCGCTCGACCATTATCTCGCGACGCATCCGGCGCCGACCGAAGCTGACATCCGTGACCTCCTCAGCGGCCATATCTGCCGCTGCACCGGTTACACCCCGATCATCCAGGCGGCGCTGGAAGCCGCCGCCCAGCTCGCTTCATCCACAAAAGAGACGTCAGATGCTTGATCTCGCCAGCAGCTTCACGGCCAGCGCCGCGCGCGATCCGAACGCGATTGCCCTGGTCGACGGCGACCTTCGCCTGACCTACCGGCAATGGTACGACAAGATCTCCGCGCTGGTGGCCTCGTTCGATCGCCTCGGTCTCAAGCCCGGCGACCACGTCGTCACGCTGCTGCAGAACCGCTGGGAGGCAGCGACGCTGCATTGGGCCTGCCAGTTTGCCGGCCTCGTCATCACGCCGATCAACTGGCGCGCCAAGGCGGACGAGCTCGATTATTGCATCGAGAACGCCGAAGCCTGCGCGGTGTTCTATCAGGATATTTCCGCCGAAGCGGTGCAGGGCTCGGCGCTATCAGGCAGGCGGCTGCGGGTATCGGTCGATCCCGGGATCGGCGATGCAACGAGCTTTGACGATCTGATCAAGGATGGCGCGCCGGATGCCGAGCCGCGCGTCGGCGCCGATGCTTGGTCGATCATGCTCTACACGTCGGGGACGACCTCACGTCCGAAAGGCGTGCCGCGCCGGCATCGTGCCGAGCGGGCCGCGGCGATCGCCCATGTCGCGCAGAATCTCTACGGCCGCGGCGAGCGCACGCTCGGCGTGATGCCGCTCTATCACACCATGGGGGTCCGCTCGCTGCTGGCGATGTCGCTGATCGGCGGCAGCTTCGTCTGTCTGCCGCGCTATGACAGCCGCCAGGCGCTGGCGCTGATCGTGAAGGAGGCGATCACCAACCTCTACCTGGTGCCGACCCTCTATCACGACCTCGTTCATCACGAGGCCTTTGCCAGGACCGACGTTTCCAGCGTGCGCAAGCTCGGCTTTGCCGGCGCGTCGATGACCGATGGCCTGCTGAAGAAGCTGAACGAGGCGTTCGAGCCCGACCTGTTCGTCAACCATTACGGCAGCTCCGAGATCTACACCTTTACGATCGACCAGAACGCGACGGCAAAGCCCGGCTCGGCCGGCAAGGCCGGTCTGAACCAGCACGTCAAGGTGGTGCGCATCGGCGCGAAGTCGATCGCAGAGCTTGCCGCGGTCGGCGAGGAGGGCGAGATCATCGCGACGCTGAGAGGCGACGAGGCCTTTGAGGGCTATTGGCGCCGTCCCGAGGCCGACGCCAAGTCGCTGCGCGAAGGCTGGTATTTTACGGGCGACACCGGCTTCGTTGATCCCGACGGCGATCTGTTCGTCACCGGCCGCGTCGACGACATGATCATCACCGGCGGTGAGAACGTCTCGCCGGTCGAGATCGAAAGCTGCCTGTCGCTGCATCCCGCCGTGGACGAGGTTGCGGTGGTCGGCGTTGCCGACGAGAAATGGGGCAAGATCGTCGCCGCCTTCGTCAAGCGCAATCGCGCCGTCTCCGACGTCGAGCTGGAGCAGTTCTGCCGCACCTCGGGCCTTGCCAATTTCAAGCGGCCGCGCCGCTACGTCTTCGTCGACGCGATCCCGAAATCGCCGGTCGGCAAGCTGCTGCG
This sequence comes from Bradyrhizobium zhengyangense, assembly GCF_022012435.1. Lineage (GTDB taxonomy): Bacteria > Pseudomonadota > Alphaproteobacteria > Rhizobiales > Xanthobacteraceae > Bradyrhizobium > Bradyrhizobium zhengyangense. Next base: position 119,584 of record NZ_JAKLUA010000004.1, on the reverse strand, counting down.
GCGACTGCTCGTCGCCGGAGAATACGAGGCCGAGCGCCTGCCGCCGTCGGACGCGGCCTGATCATCACCCATCAACGATCAACAGAAGGAAGCCAAAATGCCGTCATCCTATACGTTCGCCGATCCTCGGCTTGCAAAAGTCGACGGGTTCAAGGTCGAGATCGACGAGGCGCATGAGCGCGCCGACATCATCCTGGGACGTCCGCCCTACAACGTCGTGGCGATGCCGCAGCGCGACCAGCTGCGTCTGACCTTCGAGACGCTGGACGAGGATCCGCGCGTTCGCGTCATCGTGGTGCGCGGCGAGGGCGAGCACTTCTCCAGCGGCGGCAATATCGGCGGCTTCATGGAGGCGAGCCCCGAGCACGTCTCCAAGCTTGCCTGGAACATCGCGGCGCCCGCGCGCTGTGCCAAGCCGGTGATCGTCGCCAACCGCGGCTATTGCTTCGGCGTCGGCTTCGAGCTGTCGCTCGCCTGCGACTTCCGCATTGCCTCGGAGACCACGCAATACGCGCTGCCGGAGCAGAAGCTCGGCCAGATCCCGGGTTCCGGCGGATCGGCCCGCCTGCAGAAGATGGTCGGCATCACCCGCACCAAGGACATCGTGATGCGCTCCAAGCGCATCTCGGCCAAGCAGGCCTATGACTGGGGCATCGCCACCGAATGCGTGCCCGATGCCGAACTGGAGAAGGCGACCGACAAGCTCGTCGACGAGCTCCGCACCTTCTCGCCGCTGGCGCAGCGAACCGCCAAGAAGCTGCTCAACGACACCGAGGATTCCACGCTCGCGATTGCCATCGAGCTCGAAGGCCATTGCTACAGCCGCCTGCGGCAGTCGGACGACTTTAGGGAAGGCGTCGAGGCCTTCAACGCCAAGCGCCCGCCGAAATTCGCCGGCCGCTGACGCACGCACTTGAAACGGCCGCGGTTCGCAATGACGCGAACCGCGGCGCCATTCAAACGGGGGAGGAATAACAAAATGGCTGAGATGGATATGCCGGTCGCGGGTGCAGAGGCATCAGCGGACAACAAACAGATGGTCAACGCGATCATCGCATCGGTGCTCGGATGGGCACTCGATCTGTTCGATCTGTTCATTCTGCTCTACGTGGCGCCGGTCGTCGGCGCGCTGTTCTTCCCGGCCAGCAATGCGGCGCTGTCGCTGGCCGCGGTGTACGGCTCGTTCGCCGTGACGCTTCTGATGCGGCCGATCGGCTCGGCGGTGTTCGGTCACTTCGCCGACGTGCACGGCCGCAAGCAGGCAATGCTGGTCGCCATCATCGGGGTGGGCATCAGCACGGCGGCGTTCGGCCTGTTGCCGACCATTGCTCAGGTCGGTGTGATCGCGCCTGTCATCTTCCTGGCGCTGCGTCTGGTGCAGGGCGTGTTCGTCGGCGGTGTCGTGGCCTCCACCCACACGATCGGCACGGAATCGGTGCCGCCGCAATGGCGCGGTGCGATGTCCGGTCTGGTCGGCGGCGGCGGCGCCGGCATCGGCGCGCTGCTGGCATCGTTCATCTTCCTGATCACGTCTTCGGTCTTCCCCGGCGATGCGTTCGCGGTGTGGGGCTGGCGCTTCATGTTCTTCTCGGGTCTGCTGAGCTCGCTGCTCGGCTGGTTCATCTTCCGGAACCTCGAGGAGTCCCCGTACTTCAAGGAACTCAAGCGCCAGCAGAGCAACAAGCAGGCAAAAGTCTCGAAGGCGCCGGTCAAGGACGTGTTCTCCGGCGAATATCGCGGCGTGCTGCTGATCAATTTGCTGATCACCTTCGGTGGTGGCGCGGGCTATTACCTGACATCGGGCTATCTGCCGAGCTTCCTGAAGGTCATCAACGCGGTCCCGAACCAGACCTCCTCGCTGATCCTGATGGGCGCGAGCGTCTCGGCGTTCTTTTCGGCCGTGCTGGTCGGCGCGCTGAGCGACCGCATCGGGCGCAAGAAGACGTTCCTGATGATCGGCGTCCTCGCAGCCGTGCTCTTGCCGCTGTGCTATCTCAACCTCGCGGCGACCAAGGACACAACGCAGATCACGCTCTATGCCCTCGCCATCGCCTTCATCGGCAATGCCGGCTACGCGCCGGTGCTGATCTTCCTGAACGAGCGTTTTCCGACCGCGCTGCGCGCGAGCGGCACCGGTCTGTCCTGGAACATCGGCTTCGCGCTGGGCGGCATGATGCCGACCTTCGTCTCGCTGGTGAGCGGCAGCCCGGCGGAAATCCCGATGTCGCTGGCCTACTTCGCGGTCGGCGTGTTCGTGATCTACCTGATCGGCGCGATCGTGATCCCAGAGACCAAGGGCAACTTCCGCTGAGCTCTACCGGCGCGGCTGCAACTGCGGCCGCGCCGGTCCATCGAATTGCGCAATGAGACGGGAATGGATGAGCTGCATTTCGACGATGTGATAGTCGGCGGCGGGTCGGCAGGCTGCGTGCTCGCCAATCGGCTTTCTGCGGATGGGAGCCGCCGCGTGCTTCTGATCGAAGCTGGCATGGACACCCCGCCGGACGCGACGCCGCCGGAAATCCTCGACAGCTATCCGATGACGCTGTTCTTCGGCGACAAGTACATCTGGCCGGGTCTGTCGGCGGCAGCCGGCCGCAATGCCGGGGGCAGGCCGGTCGTCCGCGCCTACGAGCAGGCGCGGGTGATGGGCGGCGGCTCAAGCATCAATGTGCAATCGGCCAATCGCGGCCTGCCGCGCGACTATGACGAATGGCGCGATCTCGGCGCGCGGGGCTGGGGGTGGGCGGACGTGCTGCCGTATTTCCTCAAGCTCGAGACCGATCTCGATTTCGACGGGCCGCTGCACGGCAAGCACGGCCCGATCCCGATCCGCCGCATCGCCCGCGAGGAGATGCCCGAGTTCGGCCGCGCCGTGGGCGAGGCGTTATCGGCAACCGGGCTGCCGTTCCGTAAGGATCAGAACGCGGAGTTCGAGAACGGCATCTTTCCGCCGGCGTTCTCCAACAGCAACGATCGGCGCGTCTCCACGGCCGCTGGCTATCTCGATGCAGCGACGCGCTCGCGGCCGAACCTCACCATTTGGGCTGACAGTGTGGTCGAGCAGCTTCAGCTCAACCGCCGCCGCGCGACGGGTGTGGTGGTCTCGCTTAGCGGGCAGAAGCTCACGGTCGGCGCCGGCCGCGTGGTCCTCAGCGCGGGCGCGTTGCAATCGCCGGCGATCCTGATGCGGGCGGGTATCGGTCCGGGTGCGGCGCTTCAGGCGCTCGGCATTCCCACGGTCATCGATCTCCCCGGCGTCGGCAACAATCTGCGCGATCATCCCGCGCTGACCTTCTGTCAATATCTGCCACGCGGCCTTCGGCTCCCGCTGGCCCGGCGGCGTCCTAATTTTGCGGCGATGCGCTACTCGTCGGACAATCCGGGCTGTGACGCCTCGGACATGTACATCACGGCCTCGGCCCGTGGCGGCTGGCACGCGCTGGGCACGCGGCTCGGTCTCTATTTCCTCTGGTGCAACCGGCCGTATTCGAGCGGCTCGCTCACCTTGGCGGCGCCTGATCCCAAAACCTATCCGGTGGCCGATCTCAACCTGCTGTCCGACCCGCGCGATGTCGAGCGCATGATCGCGTCCGTTCGGCTGCTCGCGAAGCTCGTCGTCCATCCCTCGCTCAACCCGGAGGGGGGTGATTTCTTCCCGGCCTCCTATTCCCCGCGGATCAAGCGTTTGAGCCGGTACAGCACGGCCAACCGCATCGTCGCCTCGATCCTCGGCCCGATGCTCGACGTGCCCGCGGGCCTCAGGCAGCTCCTGATCCGGCTCGTGCTGCTCAACGGCACTGCCTTCCAGACGACGCTTGCGGACGAGCGCGCCCTGGAGGCCTTCGTGCGGCAGAGCGTGTTCGGAGTCTGGCACCCCGTAGGCACCTGCCGCATGGGCGATCCGGCTGACCCCATGGTCGTGGTCGATCCCGAGGGCAGAGTGATCGGCAGCGACAATATCTTCGTGGCGGACGCCTCGATCATGCCGCGGCTGCCGACCGCGAATACCAACATCCCCGTGATCATGGCGGCCGAGAAGATCAGCGATGCGCTTTTGCGACAAAGTTAGACTTTGCGATGCGCCGACCGCGGTGCGCGCAAGATCGCCGAGATCGCCCGCCGCGTCACCGAACTTCCGGATCAGCTAGACTGGACATCGACAAATGGCAAACCGGACTATCAATGGGTTGCGGGCCATCGCTGACGGTATTGGCTGACAGTCGGCCAAAGCCAAAGAGGAGACCGCTTCGACCCGAATGTGGAGAAGGCGCAAGTGTTCGTCAGGCGTGTCGTCACCGACGCGCGAAAGGGCGGCTGAAATCGTCGACCGGATCCGCGCTATGGCAACTCGCGGTACGGTCAGGCAATCGGAGTTCGAGCTCGCCGACATCGTCAAAGAGTCCATGGCCTTCCTGCAGCACGAGTTCGATGTGCAGGATGTGAACGTATCGTTGGACCTGGACAACGGTCTTCCAATGGTTGCCGGCGATCGCACTCAGCTGCAGCAAGTGCTGGTGAATCTTTTGACGAACGCTTTGCAGGAGCTTACGAGCAGCGGAATAATTCAGAAGAGGATTGGCATTCGTATCGAGTTAGTCGACGACAAAGTGGTAAGCTGCATTATTGAAGATAGCGGACCGGGTATCGACCCGGAGCACTTGCCACATCTGTTCGACAGCTTTTTCACGACCAAGGAGTCCGGCATGGGCCTTGATCTGCCTATCGCCCAGTCGATCATTGAGTCACTTGGCGGACGGATCTGGGCCGACAATCAATCGACGCTGGGCGGTGCCAGGTTTGCTTTCGAGCTGCCGATCAGTTTGCCGGAAACAAACCACTGATGCGACGCTCGTCGCAGGTCTCCGTACCGTAGGAGATATCGCTGTTCTGGTGGGCATCAAAAGATCAGCAGCTCGCGCGTACCGGCGCTCTCCAGAACGAAAGACTAGGCGATTTCCACCTCGATCCATGTAGGGATCGAGCGATCGCTGATGGTATCAACTTAAGACCTTCGCAGCCACAATACAGCGGCTCGATCCCAGCCGATCACTCGATTGACCTCGATAGTTGCTGAAGAAGCGACTTCGCCGAGAAAGTTTCCTGGGAATTCGAGACCCAAATAATTGCGGCGGGTATAGTCGGGATCTCTTCGGTCGAGGTCTCGGCGACTTGCTTGGTGAGTTCCAAGACGAAGCCGACCAATACTCCGTTTTGCCTGAGCGCTACCGTAGGGAGACGAGGTCGTGCTCCCCCAAGGCTCCAGGCTAGCCCGCGAGAAATCCGCCGTCGACGGTAACGACAGTGCCGGTCGCATATCGCGACGCCGGCATGCAGAGGAACGCAACCGCGCCCGCGATATCCTCCGGCTGTCCCCAGCGTTTGAAGGCGGTGCGGTCAGCGATGCGCTGATAATGCGCGAGATCAGTCCGGCCGGCGGCGTTGATCGCCGTTTCGATATAGCCGGGCACAACCGCGTTGACGCGGATGTCTTCCAAGACCCATTTCAGGGCCAGAGCCTTGGTCAGAATCACGGCCGCCGGGCGGCGGCGGTTGCCGTCGCTACCGCCGTGGCCTTCGGCATCCGAGCGCGAAACCGTCTGAATTCCGGGTCGTCGGCTCGGAGTTATTTCCGCGACCAACTCTTTTCGCGAACGACTTCCTTGGCTTTTTTGTCGGACCGCAGGCCTAGATAGACCGGCTGACGCAGCTCGCCCTTGCTGGTCCACTCCGCAAATCTCACTTCTGCAACCAGCGAAGGGCGTACCCAAGTCGTGACCCGCTCATCCTTTACCTTGGCAGGAAAGGGCGACCTCGCCGTCTTAAGGCTCATGAGCTTTCCGTGGAGCTCTTCGAGAACCTGGTGACTGAAGCCGGTGCCGACGTGGCCGATGTACCGCCATCCATCATCTTCGCGCACTGCCAGGACGAGCGCGCCGAAAAAGGGCCGGGTTCGCCTAGGCGCCGTGAAGCCGGCGATCACGACCTCCTGCCGCTGGGCGGTCTTCACCTTCAGCCAGTCAGCGGTCCGGCGTCCGGACGCGTACGGGCTGTCGGCGCGCTTGGCCATGATGCCTTCGAGATGCCTTCGCTCGGCTTCCGCGAAGAACTTCGTTCCCTTGCCTTTGCGGTGGTTGCTGAACGCGATCAGCTTGTGGCGCGGCAGGATGGTCTTGAGCCGCTTCTTGCGCTGCAAGAGCGGCAGTGCGCGCAGATCCTCGTCGTCCGCGAACATGAGATCGAACGCGCAGTACAAGAGCTTGGCCTCATGGCGCAGGGCGTTCTGAAGCAACTGGAAATGGGATGCGCCGTCTTTGCCGATCGCTACGAGCTCGCCATCGATCACAGCGTCCGCCTTCACGCCCTCCAGCGCTTTCGCGACCTCGACATACGAGTGGCTGATGATTTTACCGTTGCGGCTGTAGAGCGCGACCCGACCACCCCGGATCTCCGCAACCATGCGGAAACCATCGAATTTGTCCTCGAAGACCCAGTTGGAATCGTCGAACGGTGCATCCGTCAGCGTGGCCAGCATGGGCCGCAGGCGAAGAGGCAGGGTCGATTTTCGGGCCATGGCAGGGGCTCCCTATAGCGCCGGCAAAGGCCGAAACGAGAAGGATGGAAGGCGAACCCGCGCGCTGTCGCCGGCCACGACCGTCCCGCCGGCCCGGACCACGCCCAGCACCCCGGACTTGAACGGAGGGCCCGTTTCCGCCGACGAGAGCACCTGCCGCTTGAGACCGGCTCGAAAGCGGTCGATCAGGACGCAGGGCGTCCGGAGGCCCGTCAGCTCGACGACCGCGGACGGCCCGAGCTCGATTAGGGTCCCGAGCGGCATTCGTTCGAGCCCCAATCCGGCGGTGGTGACGTTCTCGCCGAGGTCGCCAGCGCCAACCTCGAAGCCAGCTTCGAGGAGAGACGGGAAGAGTTCGGATGGGATAAGATGGACCTGCCGGAGATTGGGCAGACGGGGCCGGCGGCGTGCCAAATAGCGGTGCCGGACGAACGGGCCGGCGTGAGCGTCGCCTTCGACGCCGTGGCCTTCCACCAGGATTATGCGCTCCCGAGTTGGTTTGCTGAAGTGATGGCCGCGATCGGCGGCGACCGCCACGACCCTGCCCTCGAGCGCCAGATCGTGCCCCTGCGACATCAGGCGGCGCGGGCGAGCGGGCGCCGCTTCTGGCGAAGGTAGCGCGTGATCTCCGGGAGCGTCATCGCATTCAGCACCCGGTCGGCAGGGACGCCGCCCTTGCGGGCTATCTGGACGCCCCAGTGCATGTGGTCGAGTTCGGAGATCGAGTGGGCGTCCGGATTGATGCTCAGCATGCAACCGAAGTCGAGGGCTGCCTGGTGCCAGCGCCAGTCCAGGTCGAGCCGCCATGAGTAGATTTGAGCGCCGAGATAGGCGTAAACTCCTGTAAAGCGCCGCCTGCAACTCGTTGTGAATGCTACAAGAGCAGCTGACCGCGCGATCGAGTTTTACTTGAATGTATAACTTGGAAAGCAGCAAGGCGGCCACGGATGGACGCAAGGCTGATGAGCTTTTGGTCGCGAATGGCGATCTGTGCGCGGGCTACTACTAAATCGAAACGCTGGTAATGATAGTCGTTTGTCCATTGGGTTGGATAGGTCGAGATTTCTACGAAGGCGATTTTCGTTCACGTCTTCTGTCCAGGAACTGCGACAGTTGGTCTAACCCGCACATCCAGCCACGTCTTTCGTTCTGCGTGGGCTGCTTCTAAGTGAACTCGGTCACGGCTGTCCATCAAATCCACGGTCAATGTGCTGCCCCCTGTGACCCAGGTAAGGCACGTGGAACATCGCCGACATCGTCAAGGTCAGGCGCCTGGCCGTATCCCATGCGTTTCATCTGCTCGTGTACCTGCGCCATGTCAGCGTCGCTGAGGCGCGGCGGCTCACCGATCGCCAACGCATGGACATACATCTTCGCTAGCGTCTCCACCTCCACGGCGAGCCAAAGGGCCTTTTCAAAAGTCTGGGCCGTCACGATCAAGCCGTGATGGCCAAGCAGACAAGCGTTGCGATCTTCGAGTGCCTTGAGGACGTAGTTTGATAGTGCCTGCGTGCCGAAACAAGCATAGGGCGCACAACGGACATCGTTGCCGCCCGCAACTGCGACCATATAGTGAAAACAGGGAATACTACGCTCGTGAACGGCGAGAGTTGTGCTGAAGGTAGAATGCGTATGGAGCACGACGTTGACGTCCTCGCGTGCTCGCAGAATATCGCGGTGAAAGCGCCATTCGGATGAAGGCCGATGGTTGCCTCGGTAGTTCGCGGCAAAATCCATCGCAACAATGTCCTCTGGCTGCATTCGATCATAGGGCAGACTCGTAGGCGTGATCAGCATGCCGTTTGGAATCCGGTGCGAAAGATTGCCGGATGTGCCCTGATTGAGGCCGTTTCGATTCATCTGCCTGCAGGTATCGACAATGCCTTGGCGAAGATCGGCATGATTGTGGTCTGTCATAAGGCGGGCTCCGAGAAAGCGATCCAGGACTGGTAGGCAGCGGAAAGGTCGCGCAGTTCGAACCCATCGTTGCCGAGTGATGTGACGGCTTCAAGTGCCACACTTGAAACCGGAAGCGTACGCGAGAATCGCCGCCACAGCAGCGCAGCGCCAAGCGCCGTTCCGTCCGGAGATTGACTGACCCAGACGCTCTGCGAGGGTCGCAGGCTCGCAAGACAGCGCGCGAAGGGCAAGTTTGCGGCGAAGCCACCATCGATGATGATGCGTTTTGAGCTCTCAAGCGCATCAAGGCAGCGGTTTGCGCTGAACGCTGCATAGAGCACGGCCAATGCCTGCATTTCGGCAGGCGTTTCGGGGGGCGGCCCGATCACCCGACCGCGGCGAGCGGCGCCCGGAAATAGTCCATCATCGTCGACGAACGAGGGGAGCGCCAGGGTCCGCCTCGATAGCAGGGTGGGCAATGCGGCGAGGACGGCTGCATCAGTCGCACAATTCCGCCCGCGGATCAGGTCGTATTCGCGGCCGGTCGCGATCAATGTCGAAGGTGCATTCTCACCATCGACATCGATATTGAGAACCATCGCGCGCGCACAATTGAGTTTGTCCAGGGGGAGGCCGCGCTGAAAGCCAATCATCCAGGTGCCGGTCGATAGGATCGAGGCATCGGCCATGCCGGCGGCCTTGTAGCGAAACAGGTTGGCGTTTGAATCGTGTACGCCGCAGAGGATTTCGGTCGAACGCGCCAGGCCGGTACGCCGGGCTACGGACTCCGAAACCGTCCCTAGCACTGCACCGGCTGGTACGCGGTCGGGCAGTAGATGGCTCCAGCCGCGGTGACACATGAGAGAAGAGGGCCGATGATGGATGAGGTCCCAGATGTGGCTCTGAGCCGCGAGTTGCGAAATTTCGCTGGCCGCACGTCCGCCAAGCCGCAAGGCAAAAAACTGAGCGGTCGTCAGATAGGTTTTTGCGCGGGCGAACTCGACGGGATATGCGTGTTCCTGCCACAGCAGCTGCTTTCCGAGCCGCATCGCGCCTGCAATTCCACAGAATGCCTCATCGTAGCCGGGCGCGATCTGGGCATAGGCTTCATCGATTGCCGGCGGAGGGATGGCATCATAGTCCATCATCGGCAGAACCGGCTCTTCACCATCGACAAGAACAGCGCCACACCCATGCGCGGTCGTGATCACCGCGCCGATGGTATGGCGTTGCGTCACCACGGCCAAGGTGTCGAGGAACCACTCTTCCAGGCCAGCAAGGTCATATGCAAGGTATGGTCCTGCCGTGTTCGGCACATTCGGGATCGAATGCGTCTCGAGCGGCCAGCCATCCTCGCTCGCCACCAGCAATTTGAGATTGGTCTTGCCAATATCGAGAACCGCGATAAGTGGCGAGCGTATCATCGCTGGCTACCGTGGCGCTTTGCCGGCGAAATGAGGAACCGCCGCGACGGCAATCAAGATTCCACCCCAGATCGCCAGCGTGAGGAATTGGCTGAGGTTCAGAAGGTTGAATGCCGAGGAGATCACCTGAAGGATGATCAGCGCAAGCAATAGCCCGCCGACTTTGCCGAAGCCGCCAAACGGATCGATGCCGCCGAGGACGGCCGCGAGAATGGTGACCAGCAAGTAGCTTTCGCCGTAGGCCGCGTTGGCCGAATTGAAGCGGGCCAGCATGACTACCGCTGCCACACCGGCGAGCAGACTCGAGAGAACATAGAGCTTGAGCAGGACGGCGCGGGTATCGACGCCGGAGTAGCGGGTTGCCTTCTCGTTAGAGCCGATCATGTAAACCCTCGCTCCGAAGGGCGTTGCATTTAGCATGAGCGCGACGGGCAAGGCGCAGAGCGCTAGCACGATCAGCGCAAAAGGTACCCCGAAAACCGTTCCATTGCCGATGAAAACAATGGGCTCAGGAAATCCGGAGATGACGTTGCCGCGTGTCAGGCCGATCGCAAGCCCCTTGCAGAGTGTCATGGTGCCGAGGGTTGCCAGGATCGGCGAAACGCCGAGGTAGGCGATGACAAATCCGTTGACAAGGCCGACCAACGCGGCGACGGCAAATCCTGCCGCGATTGCCAGCACCTGAATGCCGACCCAGGCAAGGCCCTGACTCCCCGGGATGTAATGCGTCAGCAGGAAAGCGATGGTCAGTCCGGACAGATTGGCGGTCGCGATGATGGAAAGATTGAGTCCGCCGGATAGCAGCGCCAGCATCATCGCAAGTGAAAGGATGCCGAGCTCTGGCATCTGGAAGGCCATAGATTGTAGCGTGTTGACCGAGAAGAAACGGTCGCCGATCGTGATCGCGAACACCACCCAGAGCGCGAACAACAGCAGGGTGAGGGTGGCGACCGTGCCGCTACCGGCGAAGCCGACCATACGCCGGCGAAGTGAGAGCCCGGGCGCGTTGCTCATTGGCGCGCGCTCCGGGTTCGCCGCTCTCGCTGCGACCAGGCAGTCGCCGACACCGAAATGAGAATTACTAAACCGACGAAGAACGGCGACCAGTAGGACGAGACACCCAGCAGAACAATTCCATTTTGGAGCACCGCGAGCAGCGTCAGGCCCAAAAACGTGCCGAAAACCGTGCCGACGCCGCCCATCAAGCTGGCGCCGCCGAGCACGACGGCCGCGACCACGTCCAGTTCCTTGCCGACCAGCACTGTCGGGGCAACGGACTGGGCGAGTTGTGCCTGGATCAGCGAAGCGATTCCCGCCATGACGCCCATGTAGCAATAGACCAGTATGTTGAGGCCGAAAACGTGGAAGCCAAGTCGCTGCGCGGCATCTGCATTGCCTCCCATGGCATAGATTTGCCGGCCGATATTGGTTCGGTTAAGCAGGAGCCAAGTGACGAGAAATGCCAGCGCGAGTGCGAGGATCTGCAGGTTGACACCGTATGAGCTATCCTTGCCCCATTCGAATTCGAACCAGAATATTCCGGTCGCAAACCAGTCGGGTAACGAATAGATGTATTTGCCGCCGGTGAAGAAGATCAGAAGCCCATAGAAAATGTTCAGCGTTGCGACCGAAACAATGATCGATGGTATCCGAAGCTTCTGGATGAAGATCGCGTTGAGGGCGCCCAGCGCACCGCCAATCCCAATCGCGATGGCGAAGACGCTGATCCAGTTCGCTCCGTAAGCATTGGCAAGCGAGAGTGTAACATATTGTGCGACCGACGCCGTCGCGGTGAATGAGATGTCGATTCCCCCAGCGATCAGCACGACCAGTAGTCCGAGCGCCAAAATGCCGACGAAGGCGTAGGAGGTCAGCAGATCAAACAGATTCTGCATGGTCAGGAATTGCGCATTCGCGAAGCCCAGGCTGGCGCAGAGTCCGAGGATAACCATCAACAGCCAGAACTCATGGCTGCGACGAAACCTGTCGAATGATGCAACGCGCACTTCAGGCATTGACGGCCTGCCGCAGTGCATCTTCGGAAGTGGCTGCAGCAGCCACGTCGGTTGTCAAGCGCCCTTCGCGCATCACCAGCACGCGATGACTGTGATAAAGGACCTCGGGAATTTCGTCTGATATCATCAGCACCGCGACCCCGTCGCGGGCCAACCGTCGGATGATTTCATAAATTCCGTCTTTGGCGCTGATGTCGACGCCTACCGTGGGACTATCGAGAATAAGTACCCGCGGGCCGGTCGCCATCCATTTGGCGAGCACGACCCGCTGCTGATTGCCCCCGGAAAGGGTCTTCACCGCGTTGGCCGGGTTGGAGACCTTGATCCCGAGTTCAGCAACCCAGCGTGCTACATGGCTCTGTCGCGCGCGTGCGGCAATCAGCCCCAATGCGCCAACCAGATGTTCCAGCACCGTGAGCGTGATGTTTGCGGTGACGGACTGATTTAGGATGAGACCAAGCGTAAGCCTGTCTTCGGATACATAGGCGATCCCTCGATGGATCGCCTCTGCGTTCGTTCGGAGCTCGATCGGTTGCCCGTCAAGCAAAATGGTGCCGCGATCGGGCGGCTTCATGCCGAACAGCGATAACGCGAGTTCGGTTCGACCCGAGCCGAGCAGACCGGTGAGACCGACCACTTCCCCTGCGCGCAACTGCAAGCTTACGTCCTCATACTCACCCTGGCGGCCCAGGTCCTTTACTTCCAGCACGACCGGACCAGCGGCAAGCTCAGGCGCCTGTACCTGATACTCAAAGGACTTGCCGGTCATCAGGTGGCTAAGTTTGCGCCCGTCAATTGTGTCTGCAGCAAAAGTACCAACTTTGGCGCCATCCCGCAGAACCGTTACGCGCTCTGCGATTTCAAGTACCTCGTCGAGGCGGTGGCTGACGAAGACGACGCAGATGCCAGCGCGCTTCAGCTCGCTCACGAGCGCGATCAGGGCGTTCACCTCGTGGCGGGTCAACGATGCCGTCGGCTCATCCATGATCAGGAGTTTGGCATCCGCTGCCAAGGCCCGGCAGATCGCCACGAGCTGGCGTCCGGCAATGCTGAGTTCTGAGACTTTCGCGTCTGGGTCAAACTCGACGCCCACCCTTGCCATGGTGGCCTTCGCGGTGGCGCGCATTGAAGCCCAGTTCACCGAATGAAGGCCGCCAAGATGGTGCGCCATCGCGATATTCTCAGCGACGGTGAGGTTGGGGAATAGCGATAGGTCCTGGTAGATGACCTGAATGCCGCATTGCGTGGAGTAGACCGGGTTCAGTCTGGGATATTCCTTGCCGGAAATTGTGATCCGGCCGCCGGGCTCCGCTGCTTCTACGCCCGAGATGATCTTGATCAGGGTGGACTTGCCGGAGCCGTTTTCACCGACCAGGCAATGCACCTCGCCGACTTCCAGAGTGAGATCGACGTCGCGGAGCGCGTGCACGCCACCGAAGCGCTTCGATATGCCAGACATCTCCAGGAAAGTCGTCAAAGTTTCGCCTGCAATGGATCTCGCGATCGCTCTGGTGATACTGCATTCCCGACCGGAACAGCCGGGAATGCAGTGCCTTGAGGTGGCTAAACCGGTCTCGGCCTAGAGCCCCCCGGCGATCAGCCCATCGATCGTTTCCTTGTTGATGCGCATGATCTTGTCGACTTTGATCTGCTTTGCGGCAACATCGACCGCGGCCTTGCCAAGGCCGGGTACATCGACGCCATCCGTGATCGGCTTGCCATCGAGCACGAGTTTGGCCACCGCGACCATGGCGTAACCTGCATCGGTCGGATTCCACAGAAAGCCCTCGCGGATCGTATCATCAGCGATAAGAGACTTCGCTTGGCTCGGCAGAACGGTGCCGACCACGGCGATTTTCTTGCCAAGGCGTTGCTGACGCACGGCATTGCCGGCCCCAATTGGTCCGTTCGAACCGAAGCCGAGAATACCACGCAGATTCGGATAGGCCTTGATCACATCGAGGGTCGTACGTTGGCTGGTGTCGATCTCATCGGCGCCCGGGAAGCGGTCGGCGACAAGCTTCATTTTCGGAAAATTCTTCTGCTGGTAGGCAATCGCGGCGTCGGCCCATTTGTTGTGGAGCGGTGTCGTGAGAGTCCCAACATAGACGACATAGTCGCCTTCGCCGCCCATGTCCTTGGCGAGACGTTCCATCTGCACCTCGCCGAAGCGAACGGAGTCGATCAATTCCACATTCCAGTCGCGGCCTTCCTGTTCCGGACCCTCATGCGTGATGACCTTGATTCCGGCTGCCTGGGCGCGCTTCAGTACGGGCTCGCAGACTTTTACATCAAGCGGCACCAAGCCGATCACGTTGACCTTTTTGGCAATCAGATCTTCCAGGAGTTTTACTTGCTGCGCCGGATCGACGTTCGCCGGTCCAACCATAGTGGCATTGATGCTGAAATCCTTCGCACCCTTCTGGATTCCCTTTTCAAGTGCGTTGAACCACGGAATTCCCGCGATCTTCACGACCGTGACCATTTCCTTCTGGGCTTGCCCAAAGGCAAAGCCCGGAAAACCGGCACTGGCCAACGCGGCCGTGCCACCGATCAGCTTGAGCGTCTGGCGTCTGTCCATTGTTCCCTCCCAGGAAATTATCTTGGCTTCCGCACCCATGACCCGACAGTCGCCGAGTGGGCCGTCGATCCTGTTCTTGTTGGGTAGCAAAGTATTGCCTGTCCAACCGCAGGACCTTGAGGCAGATTAGAGACTGGCGCTCCAGAACGTGTCAAGCAAGTGGCACGTTCGCCAGCCGCCATCGCAGTGCGATACCCGATCGCGCTTTGGAGCTGCTGAGCGAGCAGCTGCAGGCGATAGCGACGTTTTCTACAGTCATCATGACGGCGAAGTCACCTTTAGCAAGCGGGGGTCGGTCAGCCTCGCACAGCGTTCACACTTTCCCCTGAGTGTCATTTTTTTCGTTACTCGCTTGGATGCGACCACGAAAGGCCAGCCATGGCCAGCTTCGCCGTTGCACAATCCCTTGCGAGGGCCGCCCATTCTTCGCGTTGACATGTGACGGCAGATTCATACCCTGCGCGTCGTTGCCAATGAGACCAGCGCGCGAGCGAGGCGCGGAGAAGGGGAGAGGAATCCACCATGGTTTCGCAATCAGCGTTGCCGCGTCGCAAACTTGGCCGGACCGGGCTTGAAGTTACCAGTCTCGGCTTCGGAACCGCGCCACTGGGCGATCTCTTTCTTGAGCTCGACGACCAGACTGCGATTGCTGCCGTAAGCCGCGCCTTCGAGCTCGGCATCAATTTGCTTGATACATCGCCCCACTATGGCAATGGCCTGTCGGAACATCGCTGCGGAACGGCGATCCGGCGCGTGCCACGCAAGGATGTGGTGCTTTGCACAAAGACCGGTCGCTGGATGGATCCTTTTCACCAGCCCGAGACCCGGTCCGGGTTCGTCGGTGGACAGCCGCACCGGGCCGTTGTCGACTATTCCTACGACGGCACCATGCGCTCGGTCGAGCAATCGCTGTTGCGGCTTGGCACCGACCGTATCGACCTGTTGCTGATCCATGATGTCGATGTGTGGACCCACGGCCAAAACGCGATCGAAGACCGCTTTCGGGAGGCGATGTCCGGAGCCTATGTAGCGCTCGACAAGCTTCGTTCCGAAGGCGTGGTCGCGGGCATCGGGATCGGCGTCAATGAGGCGGACATGTGCGTGCGTTTTGCGCGGGCCGGCTCCTTCGAGGTGATGCTACTCGCCGGACGCTATTCCCTGCTGGAGCAGCCGGCACTCGAGGAGTTCATGCCACTGGCACTGAAGCAGGGCATCGCGGTGCTCCTTGGTGGTGTGTTCAATTCGGGGATTCTGGCGACGGGCGCCACCAAGGGCGCCAAGTACAATTATCAGGATGCGCCGCCGCACATCCTTTCGAAGGTCGTCGAAATCCAGCGTATCTGCACAGCTCATGGAGTACCGTTGCCGACGGCCGCACTGCACTTCGCCCTTGGTCATCCGGCTGTTGCTAGCGTGGTGCTTGGGGCGCATGATGCACAGGAGGTCGAGCGTAATGTAGCTGCGCTGACCGCCTCAGTGCCAACCGCACTCTGGGGCGACCTCAAAGCGGCGCGCTTGCTGGACGCAGAAGCGCCCGTTCCGGGATAGAGCGGGCGATATACTCAAGAGTATCGACGCCGATAAATCGCCGCGCCGGAGATGAAGCAACCGTTCGCGGTTGATCCCGCCCTTCTACCCGGGTGGTGCCCCAACAGGCTGACCGCGGAGTAGGATAGGTCGGCTATCGCCACAACAAGGCGTTCAGGATCGCTCATTTCACAAATGACGGCGGCTTCATCCTGAGAGGAGTGGTTCTGGAACTCGCCTGCATATCCATTCGGGTCTAGTGCCTGGGATTCAGCGCACTATTGAGGCCGTCGCCGATTAGGTTGAAGCCGATGACGAGAGCGATGATTGCGAGACCTGGGAATAGCGCCATCCACGGCGCCTCGCCGAGAAATTGCCGAGCCACATCGAGCATAGCGCCCCAGGAGGGAGCCGGAGGCAATTGACCAAGACCAAGAAAGGCGAGGCTCGCCTCGGCGAGAACTGCAATCGCCATGGTGAGAGTCGCTTGGACGATGGTCGGTGCAAGCACGTTCGGTAGGACTTGGCCGGTCAGGATAGCAACATGACCGAGCCCTTGAGCGCGCGCTGCCGCAATGTAGTCCTCGGTACAGACAACCAGCGTCTCGGCACGCGCAACTCGTACGAATACCGGAATCGCGGAAATGCCGATTGCGATCATTGCATTCTGGAGGCTGGGACCCAGGAATGCTGCCAGTGCAATTGCCAGGACGAGAAATGGGCAGGCGAGAAGCGCATCCGCAACGCGCGAGATCACCATGTCGGTAACGCCGCCGAAATAGCCGGCTACCAGACCGAACGGCAGCCCGATCAGCACCGCAACGGTCACAGAAACCAGGCCGGCTGCAAGCGATGCCTGTGTTCCGAAGATGACGCGGGACAGCACGTCGCGGCCGAGATCATCCGTGCCGAACCAATGCGCGGCGTTGGGAGCGGCGCGGATCGCTATCCAGTCCGGTGCATTCGGATCGTAGGGCGCAATCCATGCTGCGAATACTGCTAAGATGACGAAGAACAAGATGATCGCGCCACCGATCAGAGCTGACGGCTCGCGTAGCAAGCGACGAATTTCAGAGCGCCCGGCTGCTCGCATCTGGGCAGGGACCGGTGCGGCCTCAATCGTGCTCATGACCTCAGCCTCGGATTGAGGAGCACATAGGCGACGTCGGCAACGAGGCTCATCAGCAGAAATACCGCCGCCGTGCAAAGCACGACCGCCTGAACCACGGCATAATCGCGGCTGAACACGCCATCGACAACCATCTTGCCGAAGCCGGGAATCGAAAAGACCTGCTCAGTCAAGACCGCGCCCGCCAGTAGCTCGCCAAATTGCAACGTGCCCAGCGTGACCACCGGGATCAGCGCATTCGGCAGAGCATGGCGCAGCACGATGGTATGTTCGCGGACGCCCTTCGCGCGGGCGGTACGGACGTAGTCCTGCTTCATAGCCTCGATCATCGCGCCGCGAACATGGCGCATCATGATCGCAGCTGTGCCGGTCCCCAGGACCAAAGCAGGCATAAGCATCGAAATCAGATTCCGGCCGACACTTTCGGTTGGTGGCACGAAGCCTCCGGCTGGTAGCCAACCGAGGTTTACCGAGAAGAGAAGGATCAACATGATCCCTAGCCAGAAATGCGGAATGGAAAGTCCGGCGAGGCCAAAAAGACTGGCACCATAGTCGAGTGGTGTCCCACGCCCCAGTGCCGCGATGATTCCGATCGGCAACCCGACGAGCAGCGCGACCAGCATCGACAAGACCGCAAGTTCGATCGTCACCGGCAGCTTTTCTACGAGCATGGTGCCGATCGGCAGTCGCGTGCGAACCGAGGTGCCGAAATCGCCATGCACCAAGGCCTTTAGCCAGATGCCGTATTGCACCGGAATCGGCTCATTGAAGCGATATTTCTGCCGAAGAAATTCGATGACCTCGGGATTGCGCTCCTCCCCGGCGAGCGCCAGCGCCGGATCCCCAGGCAGTAGCTTCTGCAGACCGAACACCATCATCGACACCAGCAACAGGGTCGGCAGCAGGACGGCAAGACGGCGCAGAAGCAGGGTCTTCATTGGAACAGACGAGTCGTCATCTGGAGAAAGTGTCGTGCGTCAGTTCGTTGGCTTGACGCCCACAAGGCGTAGGAGCCCATCAGGCACCATGACGATGCCGCCGACCGATTTGCGGGCAGCAAAGAACCAGTTGGGATGATAGAGCGGGATCGACGAGAGTGCCGTTAAGTAAATATCGGTCGCTTTCGCGTAGAGCGCCTTGCGCTTGGCGTCATCGGCCTCGCCCCTCGCTTGGGTCAGGATCGCATCGAGATCCTTGTTGCAGTATTTGTTGACGTTCTGCGAGCCGCTGCAGCTGAAGAAGGCGACCAGCGTCGGGTCCGGGTCGGGACGGCCGCTCCAGTTGCCGATGTAGGCTTCGAAATTGCCGTTCAGGTAGCGCTCGATCGCGGTGGTCGTTTCCATAGGCAATAGTTTCACGTCGAAGCCGGCCTCGGCCGCCATCGACTGCATGATCTGTGCGACACGTGAGTCGCCAGCCGCATTCTCGTATGAGATCTCGACCGGAACGCGGGTCATTCCGGCTGCTGCGATCAAGGCCTTGGCTTTGGCAACGTCGCGAGCCGGCGCCTTGTGAGCAGAATCGTAGAACGGAGACGACGGCGGAATCATCTGATTGTCCGCCAGGAACTCGCCGTTGAAGGCAACGCGATTGATCACATTGCGATCGATCGCGAGCTCAAAGGCCTGTCGAAGCGTCGGGTTCTTGCCGAGTGGCGTGTCGGCCTTCGCGCCTGCGCCGACATTGAACATCAGATGTGAGACTGCGAGTCCCTGGCCGGCATGGAGTGTGAGGTTGGGATCGTCGCGCACGGTCTTGAGATCGGTTGGCGCTACGCGTTCCGCGAGCTCGAGATCGCCCGCTCGTACCCGCGACAAGCGTACGGTCGAGTCGGGTACGTAGTAATAGACGACCTCGTCGTAGCCGACGGCCCCGGCGTTCCAGTAGCCAGGATATTTCTTGAGGCGAATGAGGTCGCGCGACTTGCGCTCGACAAATTGATACGGGCCGGCACAAACCGGTGCAGCTGCAAATTCGCCCGCTCTCTCCGTAGCGGCCTTCGGCGATACCATCATGCCGGCACGATCGCTGAGATTGGCAAGCAACGGCACGAACGGTTCAGAGAGGTTGAACTTGACCTTGTCCGCTGCGAGGGCTTCGACGCTGACGATCGGCGCGAGTTCGGCCTTGCGCTTCGAATCCGGCATCGTCTTCATGCGTTCGATGTTGAACTTGACCGCCGCAGCATCAAACGCGGTGCCGTCGTGGAACGTGACGTTCTTGCGCAGAGTGAAGGTGACCGACTTGCCATCCGCAGCCCAATCCCAGGCCTCTGCCAGCTGAGGCACGATCTTGAGGTCGGGGGAAATATCGACGAGCTTGTCGCACAGCGCGGCAAACACGAATCGGCCGGAATAGGTGCCGCTGAGTGCGGGATCGAGCGCATCGGGATCGTCCTGAATACCGACCCGCAATGTCGCTGCACCGGCCGACACGAGGCCGGATCCGATCATCAGAATGGCCGCCAACGCTGTGCCGATCCGCTTCATGCGAATTCCTTTCATCCCAGGGCTTCTCTGCCGAGGCTCCACTGCCGAAGGGCAAGACAAGCACGCTCGGTCGAGTTTGTAAATGTCTAGAACAAATCGACTTGTGGCGTAGAAAATATACGTAATATAATACCTATATCTAGGAGAAAAATCCCGAGTTGTGGCTCTTGACGGCGGCCATGAGTCAGCATTAGTTCGCTGTCCTGACAAATTGGATTCGGCCTGTATGTCCGACGCCCCCTCGTTGCCCATTGCGCGGCAGCAATCCGTGCGCCTCGTCGTCGAGCGGCTGTTGCGAGATCGAGCGGTCTCGCGCGCGGAGCTCGCTCGCAGCACGGGTCTGTCCAAGCAGACGATTTCCGAAGTCATGCGCGACCTCGAACGTGACGGCTGGGTCCGCGAGGACGGACAAGTCCAGGGCAGCGTGGGCAGGAGTGCAGTCACCTACGCGTTGCGACCGGACGCCGCTTTCGTGCTCGGGGTCGATTTGGGTGGCACGAAACTGCACGTCGCGCTTGCCGACCTGCAGGGAGAGATCGTTGCCGAGAGCATCGAACCGACGTCCGGCGACGGTGGTGCTGCCGTGGTTGCGCAGATCGGACGCATGCAGGAGTCTTTGCTTCAGCAAGCGTCTGTACCGGCACAACGTTTGCGCGGCGGAGTGATGGGAAGTCCTGGTATCATCGATCCGGCGTCGGGCAGCATCGTCATCGCGCCGAATATTCCCGGATTGGACAGCCTGGATGTGCGGGCCGCACTGCGCGAGCGACTCGGGATCGACGTCGCGATCGAGAACGACGTCAATCTTGCTGCGATCGGCGAGCATTGGCGCGGCAACAGCCGCAAGGCCCGTAGCTTCGCCTTTATCGCTGTCGGCACCGGTATCGGCATGGGCATCTTTTCGGACGGTTATCTTGTGCGCGGCGCGCGTGGCGCAGCCGGCGAAATCGCCTACTTGCCGCTCGGAGGCGATCCCTACGATACGCGCGGTCTTCGCTTGGGTACCCTGGAAACCGCAGTCGGCAGCGTTGGCATTGTCGAGCGCTATCTCGGACTTGGTGGCGTTCCGGGCGGTACGGTGCGTGATGTCTTCGATAGGCTCGATAGCGATGAGGCGGCACGTGTTGCAATCGACGAAGTCAGCCGGATTCTCGCGAGTGCGATTCTGGCCGTGCACTGCATCCTCGATTCAGAGATCATCATCATGGGTGGCAGCATCGGTGTACGGCCCGAGCTGAAGCTGCGGATCGAAGAGTATCTCGGGCGATGTATGCGACAGCCGGTTCGCATCGAGCTCAGCGCGCTCGGCAATCGCGCCACGCTGATCGGCGCGGTCGGCAGCGCGATAGACCTCGTGCATCGCTCTCTGTTCGGCATCGGTAGGGACGCGGGTCCGCTGGCCCTTCCCGCCATGGCGACAGATGTTGCGGCATGAAAGTCCAGCGGCCTCACATCAACGATCGGAGAAGGGCATGAGCTGGGGACAGCGCGATTTCATGGTGCCAGGCCGCTCCTTGGCGGTCGGCGATCGGGGCATGGTCGCTGCCTCCCATCCCGCCGTCACGTTAGCTGCGGTCGACATCCTGCGCAGCGGCGGCAACGCCGTCGATGCCGCGATTGCCGCAATCGCTCTTCAAGGCGTTATTGATCCGCACATGACCGGCATCGGTGGCGACTGCTTTGCGATTTATGCTCCTGCCTCGGGCAAACCGGTCGCCATCAATGGCTCGGGTCGAGCGCCGGCGAAGGCAGAGCCAGGCTGGTTCCGGCAGCTGGGATTGATGTCGATCCCGGATGACTCGCCACATGCTGTTACGATTCCGGGGGCGGTCGATGCCTGGTGCCGGCTCTCTGCCGATCATGGATCGAAGGGTCTGGACGAGGTTTTTGCACCAGCGATCAAAGCGGCTGAGAGCGGCTTCGTAGTCACGCCGCGCGCTGCCCTCGACTGGGCACGCTATGCCAATCGCATCGAACGGCATCAGACTGGGGCTCCCGTATATCTTCCCGGCGGCACTGCGCCCGTCGTCGGCGGCAAGCTCAGCCATCCGGCGCTCGGCGCCACGCTGCGTCGGATCGCACGTGAGGGCCGAGCCGCGTTTTACGAAGGTGCCGTCGCCGATGAAATCGTCTCGATCTTGAAGGCGCTCGGCGGCCTGATGGAGGCCGACGATCTAGCGACCGCGCGGTCGGACTACGTGACGCCGATCAGCGCCGACTACCGTGATCATCAAATCTGGCAATGCCCGCCGAACGGGCAGGGCGTGGCAGCGCTGTTGATCGCGCGAATCCTGGCCGGCTACGACATGACCGACACCACGCTCGGCGAGGCGGACCGCATCCATCTGCTTGCCGAGGCGACCAAGGCCGCTTACCGGCAGCGCGACGCGCTCCTCGCGGATCCCTCGTTCCGCCCATTCGATATCGATGCACTGCTCTCCGAGAGATCAGTCGCGACTTTGCGCTCTCGCATCAGCCGCGAGCGTGCGAGCGCACCGACAGACTTCGACATGCCTGTTCATCGTGATACCGCCTACGTTGCGGTCGCGGATCGCGACGGCAACATGGTGTCTCTCATCAATTCGCTGTTCTTCGCCTTCGGAAGCGGCATCTACGCTCCTCGCTCGGGCGTGTTGCTGCAGAATCGGGGTTCGGGGTTCTCGCTCATTGACGGGCATCCCAACGTCATTGCGCCAGGAAAGCGTCCATTCCACACGATCATTCCGGGTTTGCTCGCCAAGCATGACAGGCCGGTCATGGCTTTTGGTGTGATGGGCGGACAATATCAGGCGACGGGGCATTTGCAGATCCTGAGTGGCATGCTCGACCGCGGGATGGACATTCAACAGTCCTCGGATGCGCCGCGCAGCTTTGCATTCGATGGCGCAGTGACGCTCGAACCTACGATTCCCGGCGCCGTAGCTGACGATTTGATCGGTCGCGGCCATCGCGTCGTCTGGGCCGACGAACCGTTAGGAGGCTACCAGGCCGTGCACGTCGATACGTCTCGGGGTGTCATGTTCGGCGCGTCGGATCATCGCAAGGATGGCATCGCGCTGGCGGCGTGATCGGGACGAGGGAGAAGCGCGATGTTGGATCGGGCAGAATGAACCACATCGTCGAACCGATCCTGTCGATTGAGCACCTGACGTTGGCGCTACCCGCCGGCGCCGATCGAGCCTTCGCGGTCGAAGACGTCTCGCTTGACTTGCGTGCGCGGGAGATTCTCTGTGTTGTCGGCGAATCCGGCTCCGGCAAATCGGTCTGCGCCTATGCGGCGATGGGACTGCTGCCGCAAGTCATTCGCCCCGTCGCAGGTACTATTCGGTTCGAAGGGCGCGACCTGTTGGGGTTGCCGCCCACAGAATGGCGGACATTGCGCGGGCGGCGCATCGCAATGGTCTTCCAGGAGCCGATGACGGCGCTCAATCCCGTTATCAGGATCGGCGATCAAATCCTGGAAGCGTTCGAGGCGCATGAGCAGCTCACGCCGCCTGAACGGCAGGTGCGCATGCGCGCGCTCCTAGATGAAGTGGGTTTGCGTGATCTGGAGCGGATCATTCGCAGTTATCCGCATCAATTGTCGGGCGGACAACGTCAGCGGGCCATGATCGCAATGGCACTGGCGCTCGAGCCGTCGGTTCTGGTGGCAGACGAGCCGACCACGGCGCTTGACGTCACCACGCAAGCGCAAATCCTTCGGCTCATCCGCGACATCCAGCAGCGACGTGGCATGGCGGTGCTTTTCATCACCCACGATTTCGGCGTCGTCGCCGACATCGCAGACCGCGTCGCGGTCATGGAGAAGGGGCGGCTGGTTGAACGGGGGCCGGTCGATGATGTTCTCGGGCGACCGCAACATCATTATACGCGCCGATTGCTCGCCGCCGTGCCCGGTGGAGTTCCGCCAGAGCGCCCGCACGTCGAGGATGAACCGATCGCTTGTGCCACGATCGGGCTCGCAAAGACTTATCGCGGGAACGGATGGTTTGGAGCGCAGACCGAGGTCGCAGCTGTCAAGGACGTGAGCTTCGAGATTCGGCGTGGCGAGACGCTCGGCCTGGTCGGAGAATCTGGCTCGGGCAAGAGCACGATTGGGCGATTGGTCATGCGCCTCACCGACGCCGATGCAGGTGTGGTCCGCATCGGCGAACTCGATTTTTCCGAGGCGCGCGGAGCGAGCCTGCGGACCGCCCGCAAGCACATCCAAATGGTCTTCCAGGATCCGTTCGCCTCGCTCAATCCACGCCGTCGCGTCGGACGGATTATTGCTGATGGCCCCATCGCACACGGGGTCCCTGCGGCACAGGCTTTCGCCCGCGCCGACGAGCTTTTGGCGCTCGTTGGTCTCGATCCGGCCGCTGCGCGACGCTTTCCGCATGAATTTTCCGGTGGGCAGCGCCAGCGGGTCGGCATTGCGCGCGCACTGGCGCTCGACCCCGAGGTCCTGGTCGCAGACGAGCCCGTGTCGGCGCTCGACGTCTCGGTTCAGGCGCAGGTGCTGGCTTTGCTCGAGACGCTGAAGGAGAAGCTGCGGCTGGCGGTGCTGTTCATTACCCACGATCTCAACGTTGCAGCCCAGGTCTGCGACCGGATCGCCGTGATGCGGCTTGGCGAAATCGTCGAGATCAGGCCGACAGCAGACCTGCTTAATCGGCCGGAGCATCCCTATACGCAGCAATTGCTGGCTGCGATTCCGGGGCGGCAACGCAAAGCGCCGAACTGATCCAAGCCCAGCCATCATTGAAGGAGGCCTGATATGCAGAAGCTCAACGAACTTCCGATACTGCGTGTCGGGCTCATCGGTAGTGGCTTTATCGCTGCATTCCATTTGCAGTCGATGCTCGGCGTACGCAACGTTAGCGTTGGCGGTGTGTACAGCCGTTCCGCGGAGCGTCGTGCGCGTATTGCGGACAAGGCGCGAAGTCTTAGACTTGGACAGACGCAGGTGTTCGATAGCATCGAGGCGATGGCCATGTCCGGCGAGGTGGATGCGCTCTGGCTGTTGACACCGAACGACACGCGCCTCGACATCATGCGCGAGATTCATCGTGTGACCAAGGCCGGAGCCCCTCTGCGCGCCGTCGCCTGCGAAAAGCCGTTGGCACGTACACTTGCTGAGGCACGCGAAATGCTCAGGCTGGCCGAAGATGCAGGCCTGCTCCACGGCTATCTGGAAAACCAGATCTTCTCGACTGCGGTGATGCGCGGCAAAGACATCATCTGGCGGCGCGCCGTACCCGGCAGCGGTCGACCTTATCTTGCTCGTGCGGCAGAGGAGCATTCCGGACCGCACGAGCCGTGGTTCTGGCAAGGCGACAAGCAGGGTGGCGGAGTGCTTTCCGACATGATGTGCCATTCGGTCGAGGTCGCACGCTTCATGCTGACCGCGCCGGGCGCGAAGCGCGAGTCCCTGCGGCTGGTCAGTGCCAGCGCCACGACGGCCAATCTCAAATGGACACGGCCCCGCTATGCCGCCGATCTCAAGGCGCGAATGGGTATCGATTTTGCAAAGCGCCCCGTCGAAGATTTCGCGCGCGGCATCGTCACGATGGAGGACGCCGACGGACATCAACTGATGATCGAGGCAACGACATCATGGGCCTATGTTGGCGCCGGGCTGCGTATTCAGCTCGAGTTGCTCGGTCCCGAATACTCGATGGAGTTTTCGTCGCTTTCGACCGGGCTCAAGGTCTTCCTGTCGCGGACGCTCACCGGGTCGGAAGGCGAGGATCTCGTCGAGAAACAGAATGCCGAACAGGGCCTGATGCCGGTGGTGGAGGACGAGGCTGGTGCCTATGGTTACACAGACGAAAACCGTCATATGGTCGAAGCGTTCAGGCTTGGTAGAAGCCCTGCCGAGACCTTCGATGACGGAGTTGGAGTCATGGAAATGCTCATGGGCCTGTATCGTTCGGCTGAACTCGGCCGCGCGGTACAGTTTCCAGATCCTGAGCTCGAAGACTACGTGCCGCTAGTGGCTCGATGAGGCCATCTCATTGTCAGAGATTCCGACATTGCAGCTGCGGTCGGCGATTTGGAGCAGAGCAGACCTTCGCCGCTGCGGTGGCTCCTCTCATAAGCTTCATGCGAAATGGTCAGTTGGCGGACCGATGAGGTAATAGCTGAGAGCTGATCGGTTCAGAATCTAGATCGAGGGCCCCGCGCGACTCCAATTGCTATGCCGTTCGCGTCGTCCGGTTCGGCATTCCGCCGGCTGCCACGATCTCCGCGCTCAAGACCTCGATGGTCGTGCGATGCCGCATTGACGTTTGCCGAATGAGCGCGAACGCGTCCTTTTCTGACAGGTCGTGACCGCGCATGATCTGCAGTACGGCGGCGAACACGACCCGCCGGGACCGGATGCGATCCTCCAGCTTTTCAATGTGCGCGGCTTGCTCCAATCTTTGTTGCGCTGAATCGAACGCGACCACAAGTGCGGTATAGAGCCCGGCAGAACGGAGCGGCTTGACGAGAAATGACGCGGGTTGCAGGTCCAGTAGCCACTTCAATCGACTGGGCGTTTCAGTTCCGATCAGCGCAATAATCGGGATGCTGCCTTTCCACAAGATGGCATGGTCGGACTTGATGGGAATGCTGTCTGCATCCAACAGGATGACGTCGGAAGACTGGTCACGCGGCGGCTCGGCCGGATCATGCTCGGAGATCGTCATGCCGAGGCGACTGAGCTGGCGGCGTACAATCGGGATTTCGCGCTCATCCCTCATCACCATGAGAGCGCGACGGCCACGGACGGAAAAAGGGGATGGTCTGGTCATTTCACGATACGCAAATGGTTCGAGCGCTTCGCCATCGTATCATTGCTCTTTTCCGCCCTCGTGCCAATCGCCGTCAGGTCGAGGTTCGAAAGATAGGGGTCGGGACGTTCTGGGGCATCCGCTTCCCAGAAGATGCTGAACTGACACCCAGGCATCGAGCGCGCGAGCCGCGGCGTAAGGAAGCAGTGATTGTTGTCGGGATCCACCCAAACCGGACCTTGCGGAGAATCGTAGCGATGATTTGCCGCAGCGCGCCGCACGGCGCCGACCTCCGCCGAACCCGCGCGGCGGATGGCGCGGGCAAGCAGCATCACGCAGACATAAGTAGACTGCCCGTCCACCGAGAGGCTGCTGTCTCTGCCATGACGCGCCTTCCATCGCGCCACAAAGCTGCGATTGTCGGCGCCCTCGATGCTCTCGAAATAGGCGGACGAGGTGATGCATCCAACCGAGGCCGCAGATCCGATCAGCTTGAGTTCGGGCTCGCACAGGCTGCAGCTCAGCATCGGGATCGAGAGACCGGCGCGCGTCGCCGCCGCATGGAGGGCACGCATGAACGCGTAGCTGGATTCACCGACCAGCGTATTAAACACGACCGGCGGCCGCCGATCGATGATCTCGGTGACGATGTGGTCCACCGCGGTCTCGCCGAGTTCGAGCAAGCGTTCGGCAAGAACACGGCCGCCGGCGCTGGTCACGATTTCGCGGATGACGCGGTTCATTTCCCAGGTCCAGATATAATTGGACCCGATACAGAATACGTCGGCGGAGATGTGGTCGAGCATATGACGCACCAGCGGCACGACATGCTGGTTTGGTGCGGCGCCGACATAGATGACGTTGTCGCTGCTTTCGAAACCTTCGTAGCGCGCCGGATGCCAGAGCAGTCGCTCGGTCCGTTCGACGATCGGAATGACCTGCTTGCGCGAGGCCGACGTGTAACAGCCGACGATGTGGCCGACATGCTCCTCGCGAATGAGATCGGCGCACGCGGTGTGATACTCGGCGACGACGCCGCCGGGATCGCGGAGATGAGGTGCGAACGAGAAATCGAACGCGTCGCTCTCGTTGATTTCGTCGACCGCCATTAATGCGCTCTTGCGCATTTCGCCGGCCATCATGGCGTAGGGTCCCGACTGCGAAAATACGAGGCCGAGAGGGATGGACGGCTTGCTCATGAAGAAACCCGGGCGCGCTGTTCGGCGATAGTCTCGTCGCTGAAAGCTAGGCCTTGCTTGCTTGCATCGTCAATCGGCACTGCATGTCATTGATGCGACCCGCATAAAAAAGGTGCGGACCTCGCATTGACAAGGCTGGCGGCGCTAAGACACAATAATGGCCACGTGAACGCGTGCATGGCGAAAGAGTTCTCGCACAGCCGATGACGTCTGAGCGACGACTTCCAAGTTTCGATCTGCACCGTAACCTACGCGACCACTGATAGCATCGGCATTGTTGCCATTCGGGGCCTTCTCGGGCCGCGGGTGGCTTTTTTCGTTTTGTCTCCCTGACATGAAGGGTGGAGCATGGCGGTTCGCCTTCCGACGCTGGAGCAGATCGAGGATCTCGGTGCGGACTTTGGTCTGGTCCTCACCAATGAGGAGATCGCTGCATTTCAGCAGGCCTTCAAGGGACCATTGACGTCCTACGGCCGTCTGGACGAGCTGGTGCCGCCGGCGCTGGCGCCGGTCGCGCCGCGCTCGCCGGGCTACCGGCCTGCGGCGTCCGAAAATCCTTACGGCGCCTGGTACTGGAAGACGAATATCCGCACCGGCGCAGAGGGGCTGTTGAGCGGCAAGAAGATCGCGATCAAGGACAATATCTGCGTCGCCGGCGTGCCGATGATGAACGGCTCGGCGCTGCTCGAAGGTTATGTCCCCGAGCTCGACGCTACCGTCGTGACGCGCATTCTCGACGCCGGTGGCACCATCGCCGGCAAAGCCGCGTGTGAGGATCTCTGCTTTTCAGGCGCAAGCCATACCTGCGCCGGCGGCGTGATCCGCAATCCGCACAATCCGGCCCACAGCGCCGGCGGCTCCTCCGGCGGCAGCGCTGCGCTGGTCGCATCGGGTGAAGTGCCGATGGCGCTCGGCGGCGACCAGGGCGGCTCGATCAGGACGCCGTCGAGCTGGTGCGGCGTTTACGGCTTGAAGCCGACCTGGGGCCTAGTGCCGACCACCGGCTCGATGCCGATCAGCTATTCGGTCGATCATTGCGGACCGATGTGCGCTTCGGTCGAAGACGTCGCACGCCTGCTGACGGTCATCGCCGGTCACGACGGCTGGGACACGAGGACAATTGCAGCGCGCACCGGCGACTATATGGCGGCGCTCGGCCAACCGGCGAGGGGATTGCGCGTCGGCGTCCTGCGCGAGGGGTTTGGTCATCCCGAGAGCGATCCGGCGGTCAACGAGAAGGTGCGGCAAACCATTGCGGCGCTGGGCAAAGCCGGCATCGCAAGCGAGGACGTCTCCGTGCCCTGGCATCTCGATGGACCGCACGTCTGGAGCGGCGTCATCCTGGAGGGCGCCGCCGAGATGATGCTGAAAGGCTACGGTGTCGGCAACAACGTCCAGGGCTATTATCCGGTCTCGATGCAGGAGGCGCTTGCGCGCGGCATGGGGACACGGATCAACGACGTGTCGCCTACGGTGAAGCTGGTGCTGATGCTCGGCGAGTACATGCACCGCCACTATCACGGGCGCTATCATTCAAAGGCGCAAAATCTCCGGCTCTTGCTGCGTCGGGCCTACGATGATGCGCTGCAGAAATTCGACGCGCTGGTGATGCCGACGATTCCATTCACGGCGACGCCGATCCCGCCGCCCGATGCGCCGCTCAACACCGTGATCGACGTCGCGCTCAATATGCAGGCCAACACCTGCTCGTTCGACGTTTCCGGGCATCCTGCCTTCACCGTGCCATGCGGCCGCGTCAATGGTTTGCCGGTCGGCCTGATGCTGGTCGGGCGCCACTTCGAGGAAACCACGCTGATGCGGCTGGCGCGGGCGATCGAGGCTGCCGGAGACTGGAAATCAAACTGACCAAGGTGCATCCGGCGTCGGCGTGCTTGCAGCGCCGATTGCCTCAGAGGATTTCGCAATGACCGACGATAGCTGGCTGAAGAGCTCGATCATGGCAAAGCGCGGCCTCGCCAAGGGCCACGCGGGACGACGCCATGAGCTCACGATCGAAAAGCAGGGTTCCTTCCATTACGTCTACGGTCCTTACGCAAAGCCGGCTCTCACCATCGATCCGGGCGACGTCGTCGTCGTCGAGACTGAAGATGCCTTTGGCGGCGTCATTACCAGCGAGAAGGACAGTCCGACCGCAAAGCTGAAGTTTCCCTTCCTCAACCCGCAATGCGGTCCGATTGCCGTCAACGGCATCGGGAAGGGCCATTGTCTGGCGGTGCATATTCTTGCCGTCGAGACCCGCGGCGCGCAACCGGCCGGAAAGACCTGCATCATTCCGGAATTTGGCGGCCTTGTCGGAACCGCGTCGACCGCATTGCTCAATCCGCCATTGCCGGAGCGGGTGAGGGTCATGCATGTCGACAAGGACGGCGTGCGCTGGAGCGACAAGATCACGCTGCCGTACCAGCCATTCATCGGCACGATCGGTGTCTCGCCCGAGATCGAGGCGATCTCGTCGCTGCAGCCGGATTATCACGGCGGCAATATGGACCTGCCCGACGTAGCGCCGGGCGCGATCCTGTACTTTCCCGTACATGTCAATGACGGCTTTCTCTATCTCGGCGACTGCCATGCCGCCCAGGGTGACGGCGAATTGTCGGGCGTCGCGATCGAGCAGCGCGCGACCGTGACGATGCAGATCGACGTCATCAAGGACTGGAGCTTTGCGTGGCCGCGGCTCGAGACCAGGGAATTTGTCATGACGATCGGCAGCGCCCGGCCGCTCGAGGATGCGGCGCGGATCGCGTATCGCGAGCTGGTTCGCTGGATGAGTGCGGATTACGGATTCGACGAGATCGATGCCTACATGCTGCTCAGCCAGGCCGGGCGGATGCGGCTCGGCAACATGGTCGACCCGAAATACACGATGGGCGCGTCAATTCTGAAGAAATACCTGACTTCATGAAACATCGGCAACCGCGAGGAGGAGTAGGGCTATGAGGGTCAATCGCAGAACGTTCATGCAGGGTACGGCGGCTACCGCTGCCGCCGGGATGTTTTCCTCCAGCGCCTGGGCGGAAGAGCCAATCAACGTCGCCAGCATTCACGATCTCTCCGGCGGCCTCGACATCTACGGCAAGCCGATGGTCGACGCGATGACCCTTGCCATCGAGGAGGCCAATGCGGCGGGTGGTCTCTTGGGCCGGCAGCTCAAGCTGATCAACTACGACACCCAGTCGAACATGCAGCTCTACACCCAGTTCGCGCAGCAGGCGGCCCTGAAGGACAAGGTCGCGGTGGTCCATGGCGGCATCACCTCGGCTTCGCGCGAGGTAATCCGTCCCGTGCTCGACAAATTCAAGACGCTCTATTTCTACAACACCCAGTATGAAGGCGGCGTCTGCGATCGCAATCAATTCGATACCGGCGTGACCCCCGCACAGACGGTGGAAAAGCTGGTGCCCTATGCCATGAAGAAATGGGGCAAGAAAGTTTACGTGATCGCGGCCGACTACAATTACGGCCAGATCACCTCGCAATGGGTGAAGAAATACGTCACCGAGAACGGTGGCGAGGTCCCCGCGATCGACTTCTTCCCGCTCGACGTCACCAATTTCGGCCCGACCATCTCCAAGATTCAGGCGGCCAAGCCGGATTTCGTTTGGTCGGCGCTGGTCGGCGGCGCGCATATCTCTTTCTATCGCCAATGGGCGGCTGCCGGCATGCGCAAGAGCATTCCAATGGCGTCGACCACGTTTGCGGTCGGCAATGAGCACATCGTGCTGTCGCCCGATGAGTGTAACGGCATGCTGATCTGCTACAATTACTTCCAGGACCTGAAGAATCCGGTCAACGAGAAGTTCGTCGCGAGCTTCCTCAAGCGCTTCGGCGCCGACTATCCCAACATCACCGAGCTCGCGATGGGAACCTATCAGGGGTTCCGGCTGTGGGCGGAAGCGGTGAAGAAAGCCGGGAGTGTCGACCGGATGAAGGTTATCGAAGCCCTCGAAACCGGCATCAGCATCGACGCGCCGTCCGGCAAGGTCACGATCGATCCGCCGACGCATCATTGCGTGCTCGACGTCCACATCGCCGAGGTCGCCGACAAGAAGCTCAAGGTGCTGGAGGATTTCGCCCAGCAGAAGCCGGCCGATACCGCCGCTGTCTGCGATCTCATCAAAAACCCGACCGACAACCAGCAATATGTGATCAAGATTTGAGAGCGGGCCGACCCTCAATTCTTGCTTGGGAAAGGTGAACGTGGATCTCGTCGCTCTCCTGGCCATCCAGGTCCTGTATGCGATTGCCAGCCTGGCGCTGATCAGCGTCGGGCTGGCGATCATCTTCGGCATGATGCGCGTCATCAACCTCGCGCATGGTGAGTTCCTGATGCTCGGGGGCTATGCGGCCATCGTCGCGACCAGCCACGGAATCAGCATCTGGATCGCGATGCTGGTGGTGGCACCCATCGTGGTCGGCCTCATCGGCGTCATCGTCGAGCGGACCATCATCCGCTTTCTCTATGGCCGCATGATCGACACGATGCTGGCGACCTGGGGTCTCAGCCTGTTCCTGGTTGGGCTGACCACGGCGATCTTCGGCAATACCACGGTCGGCATTTCGGCGCCGCTCGGCAGCTTCCAGATCGGCGCCTATCGCACCAGCGTCTACACGCTGTTCGTGATCGCGGTCGCGGCGGTCGTATTAGCCGTGATCTTCGCGGTGATGCGCTGGACGCGGCTTGGGCTGATCGCCCGCGGCACAATGCAGAATGCCAACATGGCCGCGGCGCTTGGCGTCAATCCGCCGCGCGTCTACGCCGTCACGTTCGGCGTCGGCGCAGCGTTGTCGGGCCTCGCCGGTGCGGTGCTGGCGCCGGTCTCCGGCGTGTTTCCCACCATCGGGGTCGCCTATGTCGCCAAGTCCTTCATCACGGTGATCGGGGGCGGCGCCGCGATCCTCAGCGGGACGGTGTCGGCCTCGGCGCTGTTCGGGACCATCAACCAGATCGCGACCTTCGTCACCACGCCGGTGTTCGGTGAAGTGGCGCTGCTCGCGGCCGCCATCATCCTGATCCGCCTGCTACCGCAAGGCATCACCGGCCGCTTCTTCCGGAGAGGCCTGTGAACGCCCGCCTGCTCAATCTTGTCGGCCTCGGCCTCGTCGGCGCGGTCGGCGTGGCGTTCCTGGTGCTGGTGCCGCGCCTCTTCGAGCTCGACGTCGTGCTCGAGCTCACGGTCTATATGATCATGGCGATCCTGGCGCTGAGCCTCGCTCTGATCTGGGGCTATGGCGGCATATTGTGTTTCGGCCAGTCGGCGTTCTTCGGGCTCGGCGCGTATACCTACGCAATCGCGATGTTCAACATCGGCGAAAGCACGGTCCCGCTTCTGCTCGCTGTCATCGTGCCGGCGGCCTTTGCGGCGCTGCTCGGCTATTTCATGTTCTACGGTCGCATCAGCGATGTGTATCTCGGCGTCATCACGCTGACGGTGACGCTGATCCTGTTCAATTCCATCAATTCGACGGCCGGACCGGAATTCCATATCGGCTCGGCACGGCTCGGCGGCTTCAACGGCATTCCCGGTATCCCGCCGTTGAATTTGCCGGGCAACAAGGCCGCGCCGATCGATCTCGAAGGCATGTTCTATCTGGCGACATCAGCGCTTCTCGCGACCTATTTCGGATTGCGCCTGCTGCTGGCGAGCCGGTTCGGCCGCATCATCGTCGGCATTCGGGAAAACGAACGGCGCGCCGAGCTGCTCGGCTATGATCCGCGCGCCTACAAGCTTGCGACGTTCACCATCGGCGGTGCGCTGGCCGGCTTTGCCGGTTGCCTGTTCGCCAATTGGGGCAACTTCGTCAGCCCTACGATTTTCGGTCTCGCCCAATCCGCGCAAATCATCATCTGGGTCATCGTCGGCGGGCGCGGCACGCTGATCGGGCCGATCGTCGGCTGCATCGGCATTCAATGGCTCACCACCGCGCTCGGCGCCAACCAACCGAGCGGCGGCTCGGACCTGTGGGCCAAGATCTTCGCCAATGCGCCGTTGATCTTCGGCATCATCCTTATTGCTTTCGTGCTTCTGGTGCCCAAGGGGCTGGTGCCGACGCTTGGCGATATCGGCCAGTCGCTGCTCGTCTCGCGTGGCAAGGGAGCCAAGCGGCTCCAGCCCAAACGGGCTGAGGAGGGCTGATGGCCGCACCGCTGCTTCAGACCCAGGATCTCAGCATGCATTTCGGCGGCGTTCGCGCCGTGCGCCATGTCAATTTCTCGCTGGCCGAAGGCGAGCTGCGTTGCCTGATCGGTCCCAACGGTGCAGGCAAGAGCACCTTCTTCAAGATGCTGACCGGGCAATTGGAGCCGACCCATGGCCAGGTGCTGTTCCGCGGCCGGGACATTTCGCACGCGCACGCCCACGACATCGCCCGGCTCGGCATCGGCATCAAGACCCAGGTGCCGAGCGTCTTCGACGGGCTTTCGGTGCGCGAAAATATCTGGCTCGCGGCGAACCGCCTTCATTCCGGCGACAAGACGAGGCGCGTCGTCGACGAGATGCTGGAGCGGGTCGGCCTGACGGAAGCCGCCGATCGTCTTGTGGGGCAGCTTGCCCACGGACAGCGGCAATGGGTCGAGCTGGGGCTCGTGCTGGCGACCGATCCCGAATTGATTTTGCTCGATGAGCCCGCCGCGGGCATGACCCACGAGGAGGTCAACAAGACGGCCGAGCTGGTGCGCGAGATCAACCGTACCAAGGCGCTGATCGTCGTCGAGCACGACATGCAGTTCATCCGCATGATCGCCAAGCAGGTCACCGTCTTCAACCAGGGGAGCGTGCTGGTCGAGGACACCGTGGACAACATCATGCGCAATCCGCAGGTGCGCGACATCTATCTGGGCAAACAGGCGGCCGCATGATGCTCGATGTGCAGGGATTGCGAACGGGATATGGCCGGATTCCGATCCTCAACGGGGTGAGCTTCTCCGTCAATAAGGGCGAGTTCATCGGCATTCTCGGCCACAACGGCATGGGCAAGACCACGCTGCTGAAGGCGCTGATGGGGTTTTTGCCGGCGACCAGCGGCCGTGTGATGTTCGGCCATGACGATGTCACGGCGATCGAGCCCTACCGGCGCGCGCGGCTCGGCCTCGGCTACGTGCCACAGGGCCGCGAGATATTCCCAGGGCTCACCGTCTATGAGAACCTGCGCATGGGTTGCAGCACGCAGGACGGCGTGGAAGGCGATATCATCGCAACCGTGCTGGAGGAGTTTCCCCGCCTGAAGGCGTTGCTCGATCGCCCCGGCGGCGCGCTGTCGGGCGGCGAGCAGCAATTGCTGGCGATCGCGCGCTGTCTTTGCGGCGACCCGCGATTGATCCTGCTCGATGAGCCGACGGAAGGTATCCAGCCCTCGATCATTGACGAGATCGTCGACACCCTGCAGCGGCTGCGGGCCAGGAGCGGGCTCACCATGATCCTGGTCGAGCAGAATTTGGACTTCATTGCTTCGCTGTCGCAGCGGATTCTGATTATCCAGAAGGGCGCGATTACTCGGGAAGTGGCGCCGGGCGAGCTCGGCGACGCAAGCCTCGTCGGAGAATTCGTCGGTATCGCAACGTAGGCCCGCCGCACGCGGGCATGATCAGAGGGAGACCCAAGCCATGGCCGTCAGGAGACCCACACTCGATCAGCTGCGCAGCGTGGCCGAAGACCTCGGCATGCACATGGGCGATGCAGAGCTCAAATCCTACGACGCGCTGATGCAGGCGAACTACGCCGCCTACGATGCGGTCGATGCCATGCCGGACTATGTGCCGGCAGTGAAGTATCCGCGCACACCCGGCTATCGTCCCGAGGGCGAGGAAAACAAGTTCAACGCCTGGTACGTCAAGACCGAGATCAAGGGCGCCCCGAACGGCAAGCTTGCCGGCAAGAAGATCGCGCTCAAGGACAACATCTCCCTCGCCGGCGTTCCGATGATGAACGGCGCATCGACACTGGAGGGTTATATCCCCGATACGGATGCCACCATCGTCACCCGCATGCTCGACGCCGGCGGCACCATCGTCGGCAAGGTGCATTGCGAATATTTCTGCTTCTCCGGCGGCAGCCATACCTGCGCGGCGGGGCCCGTCCACAATCCGCACAGGATGGGATACTCCGCTGGCGGCTCGTCCTCAGGCAGCGCCGTGGTGGTGGCGACCGGTGAGGCCGATATGGCGATCGGTGGCGATCAGGGCGGCTCGATCCGTATTCCGGCCGCTTTCAGCGGCATCTACGGCATGAAGGCGACCTATGGCCTCGTGCCCTATACCGGCGTGATGCCGATCGAGCTCACGATCGACCACACCGGCCCGATGACAGCCAATGTGCGCGACAATGCGCTGCTGCTGGAGGTGTTGGCAGGGCCCGACGGACTCGATCCGAGGCAGGGCGCGCTCAAGGTCGGAAAGTACAGCGACGAGATCGACGGCGGCGTCAGGGGATTGCGCATCGGCATCGTGAGGGAGGGGTTTGGGCATCCGAGCTCGGAGCCGGACGTCGACGCGAAGGTCAAGGCTGCTGCCGACCTGTTCCGCAAGCTCGGCGCCACTGTCGAGGACGTCTCGGTTCCGATGCACCTCGCCGCGCCGGCGATCTGGCTGCCGATCGCCGCCGAAGGCGCCACCGAGTTCATGATGAAGGGCAACGGCATGGGAACGAACTGGCGTGGTCTCTACAACACCACGCTGCTCGACGCCCACTCCGCCTGGAAGCATCGCGCGGACGAATTGTCCGATAGCCTCAAGATCACGATGCTGCTCGGTCAATATTTCACCAAGCACTATCGCGGGCACTTCTATGCGAAGGCTCAGAATTTGAACCGCAAGCTGCGCGCAGCCTATGACGAGGCTTTGGCCAAATACGACCTGTTGCTGATGCCGACCCTGCCGATGACGGCAACGCCAATACCCCCGGCGGACGCGCCGCGCGAGCTCTACATCCAGCGCGCGTTCGAGATGGTTCCCAATACTGCGCCGTTCAACGCCAGCGGACATCCGGCGATGAGCCTTCCCTGCGGCATGAGCAACGGTCTGCCGATCGGGCTGATGCTGATCGGCAAGTATTTTGACGAGCCGACGATTTATCGCGCCGCCGCCGCGTTCGAAGGCGCCGGAGACTGGAAGACAATGTAAGCGAACCGAGGCGGCCTGCCGGTATGCGAGCAGGCCGCTGCACCAGCAACGGAGGTAAAAATGGATCTGGGATTGAAGGGGAAGAGCGCGCTCGTCACCGGCGGCAGCAAGGGCATCGGGCTTGCGATCGCCGAGCTGTTTGCGGCCGAGGGTGCCAACGTCGCGATCTGCGCGCGCAATGCCGACGAGGTTGGCAACGTCGTGAAGAGCCTCTCGGCGGGAGGCGTCAAATCGTGGGGCAAGGCGATCGATGTCGCCGATCCGGTCGCGTTGAAGGGCTGGATTGACGGAGCCGCGGCCGAGCTCGGCGGCATTGATACCATGGTCTGCAACGTCAGCGCGCTGGCGGTCGGCGACACGCCAGAGACCTGGGAGAAGTCATTCCGCACCGACATGATGCATACCGTTAATTCGGTCGCGGCCGCGGTGCCTTATCTGGAAAAGTCGAAATCGGCTTCGATCATCATCGTCTCGAGCGTATCGGGTTTCGAGGTCGATTTCGCCGCCGGCTCGTACGGCGCCTTCAAGGCGGCCCTGATCCACTATGCCAAGGGTCTCAGCAATCAGCTGATCGCCAAGGGCATCCGCGTCAACGCCGTGTCGCCGGGCAACACCTATTTCGAAGGCGGCATCTGGCAGAATATCGAGCGCGGCATGCCTGATCTCTATAAGACGGCGATGTCGCTCAACCCGACAGGACGCATGGGTACGGCGCAGGAAGTTGCTGCCGGCGTCGTCTTCCTCGCGAGCCCGGTCGCGAGCCGCATCTCGGGCACGAACCTCATCATCGATGGGGCGCTCACAAAGGCTGTCTAGCCAGACGTTCGTGGAAAGTGGTTGTTGTAACTCGCGTCGGGACCGCGACGATGTCGAGGCGCATGCCCGGGAACGAAAAGATCATGCGGATTTGAGTCGCGCTGGCTATCGAGGGCGCCAAATTGAATGCTGGACTCCTTCTTCTGCGATCTTTGTAGGGGCGAAGGCCGTTGTGAGTGGCGACGCGCATAATACGGCGCGCCATAAGAACCACTCGCAGGCCGCCTTTTTGGACGAGGCAACCTGGACGAAGGCCCAGGCCGGCAGCTCTTGGCGCAATTTCGGGGAACTCCATCGCGTTTGATCATCCGCGTCAATCACGCGATCAACTGGCCGTGATGAAGCATTTCGGGTTCCAAGCCGACGTCGGTCAAGGCAGCTCGCCACATCACTTTCTAGCCGATGCGCGTAACCGGCCCAGCAGTTCGATCCGGACCTTCCTCACGACGCGCGCCCACAAAGTTATCGAATAGAGCGACTGCCGGAGTTGGCCCTGACCTTACTGAGCTGACCTACCGTCAGCTTTTGATGCTGTGGACGGCTCGTCCACCGGCCTCGATTTCTGGAGAGGGTTTCCGTGGTTCAGCTCGCGCATGATTCCGATACGCGCGAACATGGTCGGGCCGCTTTAGTCGACGACCAGAAGCAGGGCTTCTAGGCAGCCTGCCATTCCGGCCGATCGTGATCGCGTTTCGGCAGCGCAGCGATCTATTCGTCGGTCGTCGCGCAGTGTCACAAGGTTGCGGCCATCTGGCAGCGGGATCGGCTCGTCGAATGTCCGCGACCAGGTCATCGTCCTAGCCGCCGGCCCTGGGGTCTTAAGGGATTGGTGGAAGGGCCGGCGGCATTGGACGCAAAGCCTTGGGGGGCCCATTTGCGCCAGGCAATAGTATTTGGTTGGTCACACCCAGCAACCGAAATTTTGAGCCGGTCAAAAGAACGGCCCTGAGCGCGAGCAGTACAGGGGGACCGGATGGCCTGGAGGTTGTCGATTCGCGGCGCGGCTGAGGATCGCGCAATCCATTCTCTGGCGTATCGCGATGCTGCTGGTTGCTTCGGGCGTTGCGGTCTCGGCAATCCTCGCCTTCGTCTTCTCGTGGAACTACTTCCTGTTTGCGATGGTGCTCGCCAATGGCGACAACCGCCTTGCCGAACGACACTCTCCACATTTCAGACAGCGATTTTTTGGAGTACAGCGGATGCCCAGTATCCTGGAAGATCTTTTCGCTAAAGGCGAGCTGATCAAGCCTGTACTGGCGCTGGACTGAGCGATCAAATTGCTCGGAGATTCCAGCACGCGGTCACTGGCCGGGCCATCGATCGAAGGAGCAACGCCCCAACGAAACGCCCCGAAATAGGCACGTGGCGGAAGCGAACGCCATTTCCATAAAAATCAACAGCTTAGAACTTTTGCACTGCGTTCGGGACGCAGGGGCCGCAAGCGCAAATCCTGCCGCTCCGATCAGTTTTCGAAGACTTTTATTCTCATCGGCGTCAACCATCGGCCTTAACTGCGAAATGTATTGCGATTATTGCCAGTCGCTGCGCCATGCGAATAGTCTGGATAGTGGCGGCTCTGGCCATCATTCACGACATCAGGCGACATGCCGAGGAGCCGCCCCCTTTTCTCGGTCGACCCGCATCGTGCATTCTTCCACTCTCCATTTGGCCGCGTGATCGAAGCACTTGACGTCATTTGGCCTGAGGCTTTCACAAACAAGTTGATCCGAGTGAAGGCCTTGATGCCGTTCTGTGGAAAGGTTTCCCTGTTCCACCACTGTTGAAGCCTTGGACGAAAGTCTATTTAATAGATCCCGATAAGTCTGTGAACGGAAACGTCGTGGAGGGGTAGTCCAATCGAGCCTTTCCATCGGCAGGGTATTGCTATTGATCACCTGGGGTCATGTCTATGGACCGACTCAGCGTGGACGTCAGCGCATACGTTCCGGGATGGGTTAGGACCGCTCTCGCCGAGAGTCGCCACGGCCCAGACGACTCGGTTCTCGAATCCGGACTCGCCATTATCCTTTTGTTCGACATAGCCGGCTTTGTCGAGACAACGAACCAGCTGGCCCGCAGAGGACCCCGCGGCGCCGAGGACGTTTCCGATCTGCTGAGCTCATGCTTCGGACCTCTTACCGAAATCATCGGGGAGCACGGAGGAGACATCATCGCATTCGTTGGCGATGGCATCCTCGCCATGTGGGATGACGCAGTAGCCCTGGGGCAGGCGTCTCTCCTTGCCGCGCGCTGCGGGCTTGCGCTGAAAGCCGAAATGAATAGGCAAGTGCAGGCGGGTCAACATCAGCTCCAGCCACGAATTTCAATCGACATCGGCCAGGTTCACTGCTGCAAACTCGGTGGCCTTCATGATCGCTGGCATTTCGTAATCGTTGGATCCCTATTCGGGCGCTTGGGAGATGCCTATCGCAAAGCCCAAATTGGCGATGTCGTGTTGTCCCGCGAGTTGCACAACTCGATACAAGATTATTGCGAGGGAGCTCTCTCGCCAGAACTCTTTACGCTCATCGGAATGTCGGGCGACCGCACGACGCCGACGCGTCGGTTTCGCATCAATGCGAGTTCCCTGCAGCTCCAAGCACTCGTCCCCGACATCGTCGTTGATCATCTTCGATTTGGCGAACAGCGATGGTTAGCGGAATTCAGGAACATTACCGTCGTCTACGTCAGCTTGTTCGAACTTTCGTTTGATCGGCCTTTCGCGGAAAAGCTTCAGGTTGCGGTCAAGCAGGTTCAACGCACCGCTCATAGATTTCACAGCGAGATTCACAAGATCATCATGGACGACAAAGGCTTCTGCATGTCGCTTGCCTTTGGCCTTCCCCGACTAGCCCATGAGGACGATCCGCAACGGGGCATCGAGGCGGCCCTTGAAATTTTCAAGGAGCTCGAATCCACGGGAGTGCGGGTTTCGATCGGCATTGCATCGGGAAAGCTGTTCTGCGGCGATTATGGCGGCCGCGAGCGCCGTGAATACTGCCTTATGGGACCCGCAATCAACATGGCGTCGCGGCTGATGGAGTTGGCCGCGGGGAAGATTCTCTGCGATGCCACGACGGCGGAGGCTGTTCGGGAGACTGTCAGCTTCTCGGTATTGCCTCCGCAACACGTCAAGGGCAACGACGCCCTGGTCACAGCGTATCGCCCGATAGCGGTCTCACGAGCCCATCGCGACCATCATGACGTCGTGATGGTCGGTCGAGCGAGTGAACGTCGCCAGTTGTACGATGCGCTTCTCAATCGTGTAGGGGGCGCAATCGTCGTTCGAGGCGAGCCCGGCATTGGGAAGTCCGTTCTTCTAGATGACCTGGCGATCTTCGCCAGGTCACATGACGCCTGGACCTTGCGAGGCTTTGCAACGTCGATCGAGAGGTTCACGCCATACTTTGCCTGGCGGAACGTCATCTACGACCTGCTCGGAGGCGACTCGCCGGAACACATCGGTCGCATTGCGCATGAAAAGCTGAGCCATGATCGGACGCTGCTGTCATGGCTGCCGCTGCTCCGTGACATCGTCAACATCAATCGCTCCGAAACCGCTCTCACGCGCCAGATAGTCGGC
The DNA here is from genome assembly GCF_022012435.1 of Bradyrhizobium zhengyangense. Classification (GTDB taxonomy): domain Bacteria; phylum Pseudomonadota; class Alphaproteobacteria; order Rhizobiales; family Xanthobacteraceae; genus Bradyrhizobium; species Bradyrhizobium zhengyangense. The sequence continues at coordinate 78,454 of NZ_JAKLUA010000004.1, read as the reverse complement.
TCGGCCCGCGCCGCATGCATCGAAGCCCTCGTTGTGGCGCTGCTCTCGGATGGTGAACGTAGCCCACGTGCCCTAATATTCGAAGATCTTCATTGGTTTGACAGCGCATCAATGCACCTCTTGACGGCCGTCGCAAGGCAACTGCCCGATCTTCTCCTGGTCGCAAGCTGCCGCCCTCCAACGATTGTGCCGGCACGCCAGGAGGAAATTGAGTTCGCCACCGAGATCAATCTCGCCGCAATGAGTAAGCAAACAATTGAGCAGCTGGTTTGCAGGCGACTCCGCGCGAATAAACTTCCCGAAGCCCTGGTGGATTTCGTCTATCGGCAGGGTGAAGGTAATCCGTTTCATTGTGAAGAGCTGGCACTAGCGCTTCGTGATACCGGTGCGATCAACGTCAATCGAGGCGTTTGCGAAGTGTTGGCCGATCTTCGTGATCCGGCGAGGCGGACTCTTCCTGCCAATCTTGAGGGTGTGATCATCAGTCGCATCGATGAGCTTGGTGTCGAAGCGCAGCTTCTGCTGAAAGTTGCCAGCGTGATCGACGAGGACTTTACCGTCGAAACTGCTCAAGCGATCTATCCCGCACAGATGGCGTTGATTGACGTTGGTGGGATGCTCGATGAGCTGACCGCGCAAGACTTCCTCGTTGTCGAGGGCGGAGCAGGAGTTTCTGCGCGCTATTCGTTTCGCCATGCCATCAGCCAAGAAGTTACTTACAGGCTGCTGTCGTTTGCTCAAAGGGTCGCGCTTCACAAGACGATCGCAGACGTTATCGAGCGCAAGAATTCTGAATGGCTCGAGCCCTATTACTCGCGACTTGCCCAGCATTGGGAGCTCGCAAACGAAAGCGATCGTGCGATACGATATCTCGAGCTTTCTGCCAAGCAGGCGCTGAGGAGCTACGCCAATCGCGACGCCATACGCTACGTGCAAAGGGCGTTCACACTGATCGACTCAGCTCCGGTCGTCAGCGGTGACGTACTCCGGTCCGAATGGGAGTGGATCCTTGGTGACGCGAATAACGAACTGGCCGACTACGAGGAAGCGTTCTCTCACTTCGGCAAGGCGATGGTGCTCATGAAGCAGACGTCCCCTAGGGGGAGGGTTGGCCGGCTGGCCCGCGTCTTAGTAAACGTGCTGCGGCAAGTTCGATTGCGGCTATGGTCGCCATCATCGGAACATTACTCGACGATCGATAGGAGGAAATTCGAGCGGACCGCGCATATTCGGGAACGGCTGGCCGAGCGGCACTTCTTTCTCAACGAGTCGCTGGCGGTGCTCGATGAAACCTTGTCGGCGCTTAACTTAGCGGAACGCTGCGGCGCTGCCGACGAAGCGATCAGCGGCTACAGTGCTTTGGGATTGGGACTGGGAATGTCAGGATTGCGCGGGGTTGGCCGCTACTATCGCTCGCGCGCTTTGCGGTTTGCGGGTGAGGCGGGAAGTCTCCCGGCAGCAGCTCGAGCGCATCTTCTTGCCGCGGTGTTCGGTTATGGCACAGGCGAGTGGGATTTGACGGAACGCTGCGCACAGCACGCGCTCGAACTTTACCGCCAACTCGGCGATCGCTCTCGCTGGCACGCTCCGGTCACTATTTTGGCGTTCTCGGCGATTTTGCGCGGCGATCTAGCAAACGCTGAAGCACTGTTGTCGGATTTGGAGACGATGGTGTCGTCCGAGTCTACACATCAGGCAGGCGCATGGCTTGCGGCGGCAACCGTACTTTCTAGTTTGATGCGCAACAAGACGGACCCAAGTCAATTGCGGCGTCTAGATGAGCTCACTGAGAAGCGCTTGATCCGCGCGGATCGATTACTTTGTCTTGGTATTCTGGCTTCTGCGCTTCAACAGCGCGGCGAGGCCGAAGCGGCTTTCAAAGTCGCCGAACGCGCTCTTGCCGTTCTCCAGGAGGTCGATGTCGTTTGGGGTAGTTATGTTTATGGGGTGGTAGGGGTAGCTGAGGTCTTCCTGGCAAAGTGGGGAGAAGAGGGCGCCGGTTCGAATGCGATGCCACAGGCGCTGCTCGTGTGCAAACACGCGGCTCGGGTTACTCGAATGTCACCCGTTTGCCGGCCGCAGGCCCTGCTGCTGCGAGGCCGGGCCGCGCTTCTATCTGGCCGGCAGGCGAAGGCCCGGCGCCTCTGGGGAGCGGCTGCGCAGGCGGCGGCCCGGATGCACATGCCTCGCGAGCTTGGGCTCGCGCTCTACCAGATTGCCCAGACAAGACCTCTCGGGGATCCGGAGAGATCATCGAACCTCATTCGAGCGCAAGATATACTGTTGAGCGTAGGAGCTGAACCGGATCTCGCAGCCGTCCGCAAGGCGTTGTCGATTTAGAAGGTCAACTCGGGGAGTTCTTGTATGACAAAACAGAAGGTTGCCATTCTAGGTGGAGGAATGGCTGCACTCGCAACGGCATTCGAGCTGACGCAGCGTCAGCATATACGAGATCGCTTCGATATTACGATCTATCAGATGGGCTGGCGCCTTGGAGGAAAGGGGGCGTCCGGCCGCGACGATGAGAGCCGCGTCGTCGAGCACGGTCTCCATATCTGGTTCGGTTGCTACGAGAACGCATTCGGTATGTTGAGGACGGCTTACCAGGAGTGGAACTCACAAAACGGACAGGCAATTCGGTCGGTTGCGGATGCTTTGAAGGCGCAGTGCGACTCGGCGATTGGCCGTGGCGATGCTCCGGACGTGATTTGTCTCAATTGGCCGTCCGGCGCGGCGGGCGATCCTGGCGACGGGAGGGCCGACCTTTCGCCATTCAAAGCGTTCGCGCAAATGCTTAACGTCGTGCAATGCTTCTATGACCAGCTGATTTTTTTGCCGCCCGCCATACCGACTGAGGTGGAGTTGGACGACGACTCCAGAGCGCTTTTGGATGCGGCGAACGTCGACTACGGCAAGTACGTAACACCAAAGCCGGACTCACTCCGGTTCGGCCCCGATGCAAAAGTCCCCATCGACGTCAAGTGGTGCGCTGCGCTTGCACGTGATTGGTCGCATGCACTTGCGAGCGTGGTTGCCGATCCTAGTGACGTACAACTGCGCGGCTTTGTAAATTTCATCAGAAGCTTTGCAAAGGCGGTGTTGTCGCCAACCTTCGGAAAGGGTGGCGCTGGAATGTTCATGGCGCAACTCATAGACGTCGGAACGGCAACCATTAAAGGCATCATCATCGACATGATGCTTGGTGGAATAACCATTCGCGAGCTGGACCTGATGGATTTTCGTGAGTGGCTCTCCGTCTGTGGAGCGGCTCGCGATTCGACCTATGGCTCACCCATCGTCCAGGCGCTTTACGATTCCATGCTGCAATACTGCGATGGAGACCGGCGGCGTCCGAGCTACGGGGCTGGGACCGCAGCTCAGGCTGTCGTTCGGCTTTACGGTACCTACCGGGATTCGTTCGCCTTCGAAATGCAATCAGGGATGGGTGAAGTCGTAGTCGTGCCGATTTATCGGGTCTTGAAGCAACGCGGGGTGAAATTTGAATTCTTCCGGAAACTCAAGCGTCTGGAGCTGGATCCGCAAGAAGGTTCTGTTGCTCGAATCGTATTTGATCGACAGGTGAATCTTACAAACGGAGCATATTGTCCGACCATCCGCCCTCAACCCTGTAACGGAAATCTGGAATGCTGGCCGGAGACGCCATTATGGAACCAGATTTGCGATGGGCGAGCGCTTCAGGAGCAGGGAGTTGATCTTGAATCGCACTGGTGTTGTCACAACGTCGGTCAAGAGACGCTCGAGTGGGGAAATCATTTTCATGCCGTGGTCCTCGCCATTCCCGTTGGTGCATTCAAGAAGTTAAATGCTGGGCCGGGACCGTGCGATCAGCTCATCGCGGCCAGCAGCAAGTTTCGCGCGATGACGGAGACTGCGATTTTGGTGCCGACCATTTCGGTCCAGTTGTGGTGTACTGTGCCCACCGCGTCCGGGTTGGGCTATCCGCCTTCGCAGGCAATTCCCTCACATTCGCCGGCCAAGACCGTGATATCGACCGGACCGGATCCGCTCGACATCTGGGCGGACATGTCTCAAGTGCTGAAGTATGAGCGCCGGCATCTCGACGCGGACCAGCCGACGTCGCTTCATTACCTGTGTGGAGTGCTTGAGACCGAGCTCTTCCGTGAGCCAGCGTGGCGGACCAACGTGCCTGCTGTTGCGAAAAAGCTCGCTGAGACCCACGCGATCAGCTGGTTGAGCAGCAAATCGTTGTATCTCTGGCCCGACGCAATTTTCCACGGAGGCTTCAATTGGGATTACCTCTTCTGTCGCACTCCCACCAGCGGCCATTATCGGATCAAGCAGCAGGTCTATCGAGCGAATGTTGATCCATCGAGCTGTTGCGTCGTATCGGCGGCTGGCTCGACGCAGTGGCGATTGGCCGCCGACGCGTCCGGTTTTGACAATCTGTACCTCGCAGGCACATGGATCGACACTGGCTTCAATACCGAGTGCATCGAGGCGGCGGTGATGTCAGGGATGCAGGCAGCGCGCGCTATCTCCGGTGCGAGCATTGCAATTGTTGGGGAGGATTTCCTGAGATTTGGAGACGTTCTTTCCTCGCTCGCTGCTCTGGTCGTCGATGGAGCAACGTCGTTGCTGGAAGCCGGGCTCGGTGCCGCGTCCGACGTCGGCGAGGTCGACTTTCAATTGTGGAACGGGCGGTCACGCGAACGACGAACGAGACTTCGATGACGGAGAAGACACAAATTGCTATTCTCGGCGGCGGTATTGGCGCGCTCACGGCCGCTTTCGAACTGACCGAGCAGAATTCGGATGAGCGCCTCGACATCACGATCTATACACTCGGGTGGCGCCTCGGCGGCAAGGCCAGCGTCGGTCGCGACGAAACACGAAACTGGCGCGGGCTTGAGCATGGCCTTCACGTCTGGGCCGGATTCTACGACAATGCGTTCGACCTGGTGCAACGCCTCTACGCTCGGCTGAATCTCCCGCCGCAGGAATGGCGTAGCAAGTTCGAGGGCTTGAACCATTTCACGGTGATGGAATACGTCGACCCTCTGTGGAAGCCTTGGCTGCTGCACGCGCGTCCTAATACGTCCGATCCGGGGATCGATCTGCTGGACCTGGCTCCGACGGTCCTCGTAAAGAACCTGTTGTCTTGGGTTGAACAGGGTTTCCTTGGTTCAGTATTTGGATGCGCCGAAGAACCTGAAATGCGCCTCCAAATCCAGCATGAAACCATGAAGGTGCTCGACACGCGAGAAGTGTTTCCAACGCCGCTGTCCGCCATAGCGGCGCTGCTCGATAGACCAACGTCGGCGTTCAACACCATCAGTTTCGATGCGATGAAACTTGTGGCTGCATTCCGGAAGCAGGTCGGGAAAGCGCGCGCCGCCCTGGACAGAAAGTACGCGGCCTCGGGCCAGACCGATGATGACGAAGTTCGCCGCCTTCAGATACTCTTCGACCTGGCGGCGGGGCTTATACTCGGACTGTTGTCAGACGAGGTGCTGCAGGAGGGACTGGACGCCATCGATTATTTGGAATGGTCGGACTGGATGGCGGGCAACGGGTGCGCGGACGAGAGCTTAAAGTCCGGCGTCGTTCGGGGATGCTACGATTATGTGTTTGGTAGCGTCAAAGGCGTACGCAAGGTGGGAGCCGGTGTCGGGACGGTGGGATTACTCAGGCTGCTGCTTACTTATCGGGGGTCGATTTTCTACACACTGCGTGAGCCGATGGGCGACTTTCTATTCGCGCCGCTCTACAATTACCTTCGAGACAAGGGAGTAAAATTCAAGTTCTTTCACAGACTGGACAAGCTCGTATTATCGACCGACTTGAGTGCGATAGAAAGTATCGGGCTCGGTTGCCAGGTCAAGCTTCGAAATCCAGAGTGCGGCTACAGACCGTTAATCAAAAATCAGGAGACTGGTCTCGAGAGTTGGCCTTGCCACCCTCTCTACGAACAGATCGATGACGATGGCGCGTTAAAGCATCACGATCTGGAATCGTTCTGGACAGAATGGCAAGATGCAGGCTCGTTGACGTTGCGGCGGCGTCCGGCTGACGGCACCCCGATCAACGAAACATTCGACATTGCGATCCTTGCTACCGGCTTTGGAGGACTCAAGAAGATCGCGTGCGATCTCTCGACCGGTCATCCGGACACCTGGGGCAAGTGCCTCGCAAATCTCGAGACGATCCCGACATTGGCTCTGCAACTATGGTTGAAGAAAGATACGGCGCAGCTTGGCTGGCCGGATCCACGGACTGTCATGGTCGGCTTTGAATCAGACAGCGGAGGACCGGGTTCTGCACCGCTGAATTCGTGGCAGGACAACTCGCCGTTGCTCGCCAACGAAACCGGGCAGGGCGGAGATGCGGCGCGATCGTTAAGCTACTTTGTCGGTGTCTTTCCCCAAGACGGGTCGCCTAACGGGCCAAACTACCCGGACGTCGAACTCGCTCGGGCGAAGTCGATGATCATCAAATGGATGAACAAGGATTTACCGGGGATCTGGCCAAAAGCCCGCGATCCCGATTCGCCAAAGTTTGACTGGGATGTGCTGGTCGTTCCGGCGTCGGCTCCGCAGCAGGGCGAGGCCCGTCTCGACTCTCAATATGTTCGTCCGAACATAAATCCGTGGGAGCGTTATGTGCTTTCAGCACCGGGTACTCTTCGGTGGCGCCTATGGCCGGATCAATCAGGTATCTCAAACCTGTTTCTTGCTGGCGATTGGGCCCGCACCGGATTGGATTCAGGATGTGTTGAAGCGGCGGTGATGTCCGGCCGCGTAGTAGCGCGAGCGATAACAGGAGCTAGCATGAACATTCCCGGCTACGGCAATTTTCGTAAGATTCCCGTTCCCATCACGCTGCTGCCAATTGTCAATTTGCTCAAGCAGTTAAAGACACGTGCCGCCGGCGGCTTGGGAACGATGGAAGGCTACTGCGTTACAATTTGGCGCGATTCTGATGAAGTACAGAAATTGTTGCCACCAAGCCTTTCGCTCGATCGTCCACACGGCCTTGCCCGTACGGGACCAACAGGGAAACCCCAGCACCCGGTTGTGCTGCTTTTCTGTCGACAAAGAAACGTTCGGCCAGGCTTTATCCCGATTGGCGGTCTGAGATATCACGAGATCATCGAACTCGTCCCCTACGTGGCACGGAATAGTGCTGATGGGCCGAGCGGCGGTCCATTCAGCTATATGCCCCATCTTTTTCTTGACGAGCTTGCGCCCGTTTTGATTGGCGTCAATCTCTATGGCTATAACAAGCGCCTCGCCCGGATAGCGTCGGCGGGTGGAGCCTTTGAGTTGAATTGTGATCTCGGCGAGATCAGCACCAATCTAGCCGCAAAAGGACTGCCCGGAAGAGCCAGTACGCCACGCTTTCCGTACCTAAAGCTGGTGCGTCAGATGCTCGAGCGTCCGTTGATCTCCCAAACGACGAATGGCGTATTTGTCTACTCTCAACTTGATTTTTGCTTCGACACAGCGACTTTTCAGGGCGTGCAGGGAGAAGTCGCTATGACCTCCCCGTTTGATCCCTGCCCAACAGAGTCAGGCATGTTCCCGGTCACGAGTATTCTCGATGAAGCATATGGTGCGTTCAGGTTTGAGACGAATTGGAGCCTGAGCGTGCCACTCTCGACCGGCGACGATCAATCGAACGTCGTTCCTCCCGACCTTCAGGAGTTCGCCAGCAAGCTCCTTTCAATCTATAAATCTAAGTGAAAGCAGACAGTCTGCTCGGATGATTGAAGCCACGTGGCGTTTTTTTGAAAGCACGGCAGCGTGCCGTCACCGACGGTTGGTAGTCGTGCCGGCCGACCGGGCAAATCCCGAATAGCGTAGGGCAAGAAGGCTGGTCAGTCAGGATCGAGCTTTGTTGTTTTTGTTGATTTGTCGGTCGCTGATTGCGTTCGGGACGCTCGGGTCGCAGGTCAATGAAGTCGCCGGCTCGTGATTTACGATTCGGCTATAACCCATTGATTTGTATAGCTCTGCTATAGCCATCTTTTACATCTAAGTATTTGTCGTTATTCAGAAAACATCAGACTCTTAATCAGCGGGTCCCAGGTTCGAGCCCTGGTGCGCCCACCATTGGAAACCCCTTAATTTCCAAGCCCTTCGCAGAGAGATCGCCGCGAACAAGAATGGTCTCGCGCGGCGATTTTCTGAGGGCGGACGCGGCCAGTTCGTTGTTCGGCTTTCCTTTCGTATCTGTACCTTTCCGCATTCGATATAGTGCGCGGATCTTATGGGACAGATCGATTACGTGTCCGTCGTAAAATAGGACATTGGGGCGAGTAAAGCGGACAGTCTGCGCTGCTCCGTCCTTCGCGAGGTATCTGTAGCCGGACTATGCCCGGGCCAGTTGGTCGCGCCGCTGCACGAGCCAAAGCACGACGACGGCGGCCTCAGAAGCGGGGGCTGTCTCCAACTCGTCTAGGTCGATGCGCCGAACAGCCTCCGGAAGGCTGGCAGCCATTCGCCCGTCATCGTGAACTCGAGCCCAAGGTACGCGCCGCAGGCGATGGCCAGCATCGCTATCGGAGCCGATACGGCGAGCGTCGAGAATGCGCTCAGGCCCTGACCGATGGTGCAGCCCATCGACATGATGCCGCCGACGCCCATCAGGAGCGCGCCGATCATGTGACGCTTCAATTCGCGGGCGTCGTCGCAGGCTTCCCAGCGAAAGCCGCGCGCGAATATCGCGGCGGCAAACGAGCCTGTGACCACGCCGGCCACAGAACCGATCCCGAAGTTCAGCCGCGCGCCTGAGAACGTGGCGATGTAGAGGATGGTGTCGCCGAGTGGGGCCACGAAGGTGAGGGAAGAGACCCGCACGGGATCGAACTCGTCGTCCGCAAGCCATCCGGTCGCAAACCAGCCGAATGCGATCGCGGCGCCGACGGCCAGACCGGAGGCCAGCAGTCGTGGTGACCGAATCAGCCTGCCGTCCGCAAGCGCCCAAAAGGCGAGCGCGGTGGCAATTGTCACGACGAGAATCGCGCGTGCCGTGCTGCCTGCGCCGAGCAGCGATGTCAGAGTCTGGTTGCGCCCCTCTGCAAGCTGCAGGGAAAGTGGCTCGATCAATGCCACGCGCAGCATGCCGGTAATGCCGCGCATGGTCGCGAGCGCAGACAGGCCGAGCACGAGAAAGACCACGATGGCGCGCAGATCGCCACCGCCGACGCGTACCAGGGTGCCGAAGCCGCAAGTGCCGACCAGTGCCATGCCGACGCCGAACATCAGCCCGCCGATGATCACGCCGCCAAGCCCGATCGATGCCGTGAGATAGATCGACCGCGACAGGTCAACGATGCCGAAAGCTGCGAGCGCCTGCGTCAACAGCAGCGCCACCGCCGCAGCGAGCGCAAAGGATCTCAGGCGACGGTAATCCGATCCGAAGAACGCATCCTCAAGCATCGCGAGCGTGCAGAAACGGCCCGCTCTGCCGGCAATACCGAGGACGGCACCGGCGGCAAACCCGCATGCGAACGCTATGGTCGAGGGATTGAGCATTCCTCCCGCAAGATGTTTGTTCTGCCTCTTTGGGCAGTTTGCGCCGGAGGGTTGCGAAAATCCAGCGCGGAAAATTTACCGGCGGCGGCGGCGTACCGGCTCGCAGAACACATCATAGACGGCGGTGAGAATCTTGCGGACGTCCTCGTTGGCGAGGCTGTAATAGATCGTCTTGCCGTCGCGGCGAGTCGTCACCAGGCGGTCGAGTCTGAGCCGCGCGAGCTGCTGGGAAACGGTCGACTGCCGCTCGCCGAGGAACTGCTCGAGTTCGGTTACGGACTTTTCGCTCTCAGCGAGGATGCAAAGCAGCAACAAACGGGACTCGTGCGACAGCGCCTTCAGCATGTCGCTCGCCTCGCGCGCCTTCTCGATCATCTGCTCGAGCTCGGCAGAGCCCTCGATCTCCTTCAGCTTTGGCAACGGCATTACGTCAAAGTCCTCTGAGAAAAATCCAAAGAGCGGTCACGACTTGGCTGGCTCCAGTACTGTACTAGACAGGATCCGGTCCAAGAGGCCAAAAAAGAATGCATCCCCGGGATAGCCGCGAATGCGCCCGATCTCACGGCCTTCTTTTACCACGACGAAGGTCGGCGTGAAGATGCCGGGATCGATTCCGGCGAGGTCCGGGGGCAGGGGACTGTTCAGGTCGACCCGGCGCAGCGGCGCGACCTGGCTTTCCTCGGTCTTGGCATAGATTGGCGCGATCTCGGCATTGAAGCGCGCACACCACACGCAGCCGGCACGCTCGAACATAATGAGCTCAGCCGCGCGCGATTCCGTCGCGGACAGCGCGAGCGCGATGGCAACTGCGAGCGAGGCGATGATTCGGTTCATTCTAGGCAACAGGCCTCTGGACTTCCTGAGCGCTTTATATCATTAAATTCGTATATGTGCTAGGGATGAGACGCCATGACTTTGGACGTCACGCTGGGGGCAGCCTTCGTCGCGGGCCTATTGTCGTTTTTGTCGCCCTGTATCCTGCCCCTGGTGCCACCCTTCCTGTGCTACATGGCCGGCGTCTCGGTTACGGATCTGTCCGGCGATACGCCGAATCTGCGGCCACGCGTCCTGATTTCCGCACTAGCTTTCGTGGCGGGCTTTTCGCTGGTCTTCGTCGCCCTCGGCTCGACCGCATCGCTCGCCGGACGCTTCATCTCGGCGCATCTGTCGACGCTCGGCATCATCGCCGGCGGCCTGATCATCGTGATGGGCCTGCATTTTCTCGGGATGTTCAGGATTCCCTTGCTCTATCGCAGCGCGACCGTGCAGGTCGACAACCGGCCAGCCGGCGTGGCGGGGGCTTTCGTCATGGGGGTGGCGTTCGCGTTCGGCTGGACACCCTGCGCCGGCCCCATCCTCGCTGCCGTCCTGCTGATGGCAGGCTCGGAGGAGACGACGGGACGGGGGGCGCTCCTGCTGCTCGCCTATTCAGTTGGGACCGGTATTCCGTTCCTGATCGCGGCTGCCTTCACCAGCAAGTTCATTGTCGTGCTTGGCCGTGCCCGCCGGCATCTCGGCCTGGTCGAGAAGGCGATGGGTGCCTTCCTGGTCGTGACCGGCCTGATGTTCCTGACCGGGCTGATGCCAGCGGCCTCGGAGTGGCTGCTGGAGCGATTCCCCAGCCTCACCAGCATCGGCTAAGTCTCAACCAAAGCGAAAATCGAGCAATTGAGCGTAGGACTGCAGCTCGATCAGGTAACGATGCACGAGCGGGCCGTCGCCGGCCATTGCCGCGTGCGCAATCGCACCGCTGCTCGCGATCGCGCCGTCGATCAGGCGGCGGAACTCGCTTGTCTTGGCGATCTCCGCGCTCGCCCACTCGTTGCAGCGCTGCAGGCGATCGCGAAATGCTCCCCCGGCGGCAACGGTGTCCTCGGCGTTCGCCGGTGCAGGTTGCTCGCCGTACCGCATGGCCGCGACCCGCAGCTTCTCCATCGCCGGCGCGATCTCGAAGACGCAGTCGCCGAGATCGTAGAGGCCCGCATGAAACCTGAGCTCATGAAGTGACTGACGAAGCGCAAGCAGCTCGCGGCCGGCAGCGACGGTGTCTCCACTGTCGAGCGCACGCGTTGCTACCGTGAGGTGTTCGCGACCGCGGTCGAGAAAGTCCGACGACGCGGCCGGCGCATAGACGAGGGGGATGGATGTATTCGGCTCGAGCCGCTTCCACGCGGCTACTGCCTCGTCGGTTTCCATCTGCGCCAGCGCGACGTTACCGGTGCGCGCATAGCTCGCGGCGGTGCGCAGGTTGGCCATGATCGGTGCCATCGCCGATACGAAATCCGCGGGTTTTGCCGCGTCCGCGCCCAGGGCGAGTGCGTCCGAAGCCAGCCATGCCAGCAGGACGATGATGCAGCGCATGATCGGAAATCCTTGTTATATTCGTGTATTCGAATATCATAATGAAAATGACCGATGCGCAAGATCTCTCAGAGCACGAATCCCCGATCTCGCTTCGCGCAGCCACGCGGCGCGGCTTCCTCGCCCTAGCGTCCGGCGCCGCCCTTGCCGTGGGTCGTGGCGTGGCCGCAGCAGAGCCAGCGCTCGGGGAAGATGGACTCTATCATGAACCCTGGTTCCTGCAGAGCTTCCTCGATCTGCGCGAGGATCTCGACAGCGCCGCCGCCAGCGGAAAGCGCTTCGCCATCATGTGGGAGCTGCGCGGCTGTCCCTACTGCCGCGAGACACATTTGGTGAACTTCGCGGACGCTGACATCACCAGATACATCCACAACAATTTCGAAGTCTTGCAGCTCAATCTGATTGGCTCCCGCAAGGTTACGGATTTCGATCGCCAGGAATTGTCCGAGAAGGAGCTCGCACAGAAATACGGGATCAGGTTCACCCCGACCTTCCAGTTCTTTCCACCGTCATCCGACGCCATCGAAGCGAAAGAAGCGATGGCGCGGGAAGTGGCGCGGGCGCCCGGCTATCTCAAGCCGCCGCACTTCCTTTCGATGTTTCGTTTCGTGCGAGAGCGGGCCTATGAGCGCGGCTCGTTCCGGGATTTCCTCGCTGCAAACGGTTAGCTGATCGCGTCTTGCGAATTTCGCTTGACCTTGCCTTTTATATAAACATATCATAATACATGAATTTGATGGACTGTGAGTTCATCGCAATCAAGAGCGGGCGTCACCCCGCTGTAAGGGTAGGGAACATGCGGCGCTCGCTTGTGGCTGCGTTTGCACTGTGTCTGTCGGCCGGAGGCGCTCTTGCCCAGCAGCCGGCCGCGGCGCCGATCAAGCTCGACGTCGTCAATGACTCGCTGCCGAAATCCCTGACCGGCACACCCGGCAATGCCGAGGCCGGCAAGAAGGTGTTCTTGACGCGCACGCTCGGCAACTGCCTGGCCTGCCACCAGGTCACCAGCCTGAAATCCGAGGAATTCCACGGCGAGTTCGGTCCGTCGCTCGACGGCGTGGCCGGCCGCTACACCGAGGCACAGTTGCGCCTCATCGTCGCCGACCCCAAGCGCATCTTCACTGACACGGTCATGCCCGCGTTCTTCAAGAATGACGGCTTGAGTCGCGTGCGCCCGGAATTCGTCGGCAAGTCGATTCTGACGGCCTCGCAGGTCGAGGACGTAGTTGCTTTTCTCAAGACGCTGAACTGACGGCGAGGAGGACCAGGAATGAAGGCCATCAATCGACGGCAGGCTTTTGCGCTCGGGGGCGGCTTCGTCATGCTGACCCTGATGCCCATGGCGGCCGATGCCGAAGTGACGAACGACGCGGCCAAGTGGATCGAGAAGTTCACGGGCGGCAAGCAGCCCGCAAAGGGCAAGATCTCGCTCGACCTGCCGGAGATCGCGGAGAACGGCAACACTGTGCCGCTGTCGATCAACATCGAGAGCCCGATGACGGCGGACTCCTATGTCAAGGACGTCATGATCATCGCGGACGGCAACCCGAACGCGGGTGTCGCAACGCTGTCCTTCACGCCGCTGTCGGGCAAGGCGGAAGCCTCGATCCGCATCCGGCTCGCGACCACGCAAAACGTGGTTGCGATCGCGAAGATGAGCGACGGCTCGCTGTTCACGGAACAGAAGACCGTCAAGGTCACCATCGGCGGCTGCGGCGGCTAAGGGCTGAGGAGAGAAAAGATGGCAGACAAACCGCGCATCAAGCTTCCCAAGGAAGCCGCCAAGGGTGAGGTCATCCAGATCAAGACCCTGGTCTCGCATGTCATGGAATCGGGCCAGCGCAAGGACGCGCAGGGCAAGACCATTCCGCGCAAGATCATCAACAAGTTCGCCTGCGAGTTCAACGGCAAGCCGGTGTTTTCTTGCGCGCTGGAGCCGGCGATCTCGGCCAATCCCTACATCCAGTTCGACGCCAAGGTGGAGGAGGCCGGATCGTTCAAGTTCTCCTGGACTGACGACGACGGCACGGTGATCACGGCCGAAGAGAAGATCGCGCTCAAGGCATGATGCGCATCGCGCATTGAGGGAGGCTCGGATGGTGCCACGATATGTTGGGATAGCCGCTGCGATCGTGGCCGCCGCATCGATCGCGACGGTCGCCTTCGCAGAGGAGGCCGAGCGCAAGGGCATCCCGGCGCCGCCCGGCCACGTCTTCAAGACAATCATCTCGGGCTACGAGTTCCGCAGCAAGGAGACTCGTGCGCTGCAGGACGACGATCTCGAAAATCCGGGTTTCCTCGCTGTGGAGCGCGCGGCGGACGTCTGGAAGAAGGTCGAAGGGAGCGAGGGCAAGTCCTGCATGAGCTGTCACGGCGAGGCCGAGACCAGCATGAAGGGCGTCGGTGCCGCCATGCCGAAATGGGACGACAAGCTGAAGAAGCCGGTCAATCTCGAGCAGCGCATCAACATCTGCCGCACCGAGCACATGAAGGCGGAGCCCTGGAGGTTCAAGTCCCAGGAACTGACGGACATGACCACCTTCGTGCGCTACCAGTCCCACGGCATGCCCGTGACGGTAAAGACCGATGGTCCGATGTCGCCCTGGTTCGAGCGCGGCAAGCAGATCTACTACACGCGTTACGGCCAGCTCGATCTCGCCTGCGAGTCCTGTCACGAGCGCAACAACGGCAAGTTCATGCGCGCCGATTTTCTGAGCCAGGGCCAGACCAACGGCTTTCCGACCTACCGGCTGCGCGACCAGCGCCTGGTGCCGCTGCATGAGCGTTTCGAAGGCTGCATGTTCGACGTGCGCGCCGAGCCGTTCAAGCCGCTGTCGGACGAATTCCTTGCGCTTGAGCTCTATGTCGCCTGGCGCGGCATCGGATTGCCGGTCGAGACGCCGTCGGTGCGCAATTGAAACGATGAGCATGCAGGAGCATTGCGCATGATCTCTCGCCGCGAGTTCATTCAGGTTGCCGCCGCGACGGCCGCCCTTTCGGCCGGTGTGGGCCCGGGCCTGACCCGGGCGGTCGCGCAGCAGCGTCTGACCGAGAAGGAGTTGCTGGCCTTCGAGCCGCTCGGCAACGTCACGCTGGTGCATGTGACCGACATTCACGGCCAGCTCATGCCGCTCTATTTCCGCGAGCCCTCGACCAATCTCGGCGTCGGCGAGGCCAAGGGCCTTCCGCCGCACGTCACCGGCAAGGAGTTTCTTGCGCGCTTCGGCATCGCGCCCGGTTCGTCCGCGGCCTACGCCCTGACGTCGGAGGATTTCGAGTCGCTCGCCAAGAGCTATGGCCGGATCGGCGGCCTCGATCGCGCCGCAACGGTGATCAAGGCGATCCGCGCCGAGCGCGGCGACAAGGTCGCGCTGCTCGACGGCGGCGATACCTGGCAGGGCTCGTGGTCCTCGCTGAGGACGCGCGGCCAGGACATGATCGACTGCATGGCGCTGCTCAAGCCCGACGCGATGACCGGTCACTGGGAATTCACCTACGGCACCGAGCGCGTCAAGCAGGCGATCGAAAGCCTCGGCTTCCCGTTCCTCGGCCTCAACATCCGCGACACCGAATGGAACGAGGCGGCGTTCGACGCCTCGACCATGATCGAGCGCGGCGGCGTCAAGATCGCGGTGCTGGGGCAGGCGTTCCCCTATACGCCCGTTGCCAATCCGCGCTGGATGATTCCGAACTGGTCGTTCGGCGTCCGTGAAGAGGACGTGCAAGCGCAGGTCGACAAGGCGCGCAAGGATGGCGCGCAGCTCGTCGTGCTGCTGTCGCACAATGGCTTCGACGTCGACCGCAAGCTTGCGAGCCGCGTCAAGGGCATCGACGTCATCCTGACCGGACACACCCATGACGCGCTGCCCGAGGCGGTCAAGGTCGGCAAGACGCTGCTGATCGCGTCGGGCTCGTCCGGCAAGTTCGTGTCGCGGCTCGACCTCGACGTCCGCGATGGCGAGGTGAAGGCGTTCCGTTACAAGCTCATCCCGCTGTTTTCCGACGTCATCGCGGCGGACGCCGAGATGGCCGCCAAGATCGCCGAGGTGCGCAAGCCCTTTGCGGCCGAGTTGTCCAAGGTCCTCGGCAAGACGGACTCGCTGCTCTACCGCCGCGGCAATTTCAACGGCACGTTCGACGACCTGATCTGCCAGGCGTTGATGCAGGAGCGCGACGCCGAGATCGCGCTGTCGCCGGGCTTCCGCTGGGGCACCAGCGTGCTGCCGGGGCAGGACATCACCTTCGAGGACGTCACCAATGCGACCGCGATCACCTATCCGGCCGTCTACCGCATGGGCATGACGGGTTCGCGGTTGAAGGAGATCATCGAGGACGTCGCCGACAATCTCTTCAACGTCGATCCCTATTACCAGCAGGGCGGCGACATGGTGCGGATCGGCGGGCTGTCTTACGCGATCGATGTCACGAAGCCGCAAGGTAGTCGCATCTCGGACATGCAGATGGCCAAGACCGGCGCGCCGATCGACCCGAACAGGGAATACCAGGTCGCCGGCTGGGCCAGCGTCAACGAAGGAACCGAGGGACCGCCGATCTGGGAGGTCGTGGCCAATTATCTGACCCGACAGAAGACGGTTCGCCTCGAGCCCAATAGAGCCGTCAAAGTCACCGGAGCGTAAGAAGCGATGTCGAAGATGGACAGTCCCCGGCAATCCCGACGCAACTTTCTGGCCGCTGGTGCCGGCGTTGCCGCATCGGTGCTCGCCAAGCCGGCTTTCGCCGGCGGCGGGAATCCGGCGAACCAGCCGCCCAATGTTCCCGAATGGAGCAAGTCGCTCGGCGAGGGCGTCGCCGTGCGCCCCTACGGCAAGCCATCGAAGTTCGAGAAGGAGGTCATCCGGCGCGATGTGGAATGGCTGACGGCCTCCCGCGAGTCCTCGGTCAGCTTCACGCCGCTGCACGAGCTCGAAGGCATCATCACGCCGAACGGCCTCTGCTTCGAGCGGCATCATGGCGGCATCGCCGAGATCGATCCGGCCGATCATCGCCTGATGATCCACGGGCTGGTGGAGCGGCCGCTAATCTTGACGCTGGACGAGCTGAAGCGCTATCCGCGCGTCAACCGCATCCACTTCATGGAGTGCGCGGCGAATTCAGGCATGGAGTGGCGCGGCGCGCAGCTCAATGGCTGCCAGTTCACCCATGGCATGATCCATTGCGTGCAGTACACCGGCGTGTCGTTGCGCACGTTGCTCGAAGAAGCCGGCGTCAAGACGAACGGCAAGTGGCTGCTGGTCGAAGGCGCCGATGCGGCTGCGATGGATCGCAGCCTGCCGATCGAGAAGGCGCTCGACGACTGCATCATCGCCTACAAGATGAATGGCGAGGCGCTTTATCCCGAGCAGGGCTATCCGATGCGGCTCGTGGTGCCGGGCTGGCAAGGCAATCTCTGGGTCAAGTGGCTGCGTCGCATCAAGGTCGGCGACCAGCCCTGGCACACCCGCGAGGAAACGTCGAAATACACGGACCTGCTGCCGAATGGCAAGGCGCGCCGCTTCACGTGGTCGATGGACGCCAAGTCTGTCATCACGAGCCCGAGCCCTCAGGCGCCGATTAAGCACGGCAAGGGCTTTACCATCGTCTCGGGGCTCGCCTGGAGCGGCAACGGCAAGGTCAAGCGCGTGGACGTGTCGCTCGATGGGGGCCGCAACTGGTGGCCGGCACGGATCGATGGCCCGGTGCTCGATAAGGCGCTGACCCGATTCTACTACGAGTTCGACTGGAACGGCGAGCCGCTGCTGCTGCAATCGCGCGTGCAGGACGAGACCGGCTATGTGCAGCCGAGCAAGGCCGAGCTGCGCAAGATCCGCGGCGTCAACTCCATCTATCACAACAATGGCATCCAAACCTGGCATGTGCAGGCCAATGGTGAGGTCGAGAATGTCGAAGTCGCCTAATTTCATCGCAGCCGCGCTGCTCGCCTGCGCGCTGGTCGCACCGGCGCTCGCGCAACAGAAGGCAGACGCCAAGGGCGGTCCGCGCTATCACATCGGCCGCGCGCCGACCGCGGACGAGGTCCGCGGCTGGGATATCGACGTGCGGCCCGACGGCCAGGGCCTGCCGGAAGGCAAGGGCACCGTCGCGCAGGGCGAGAAGCTGTTCATGGACAATTGCTCTACCTGCCATGGCGAGTTTGGCGAGGGCAACGGCCGCTGGCCGGTGCTGGCGGGCGGCAAGGGCTCGCTGACGTCAGACAATCCGGTCAAGACGGTCGGCTCCTACTGGCCCTACGCCTCGACCGTGTTCGATTATGTCCGTCACGCCATGCCCTACGGCAATGCGGAGTCGTTTTCGGTCGACGAATATTATGCGCTGGTCGCCTACGTCCTCTATCTGAACGACGTCATCACCGACCAGAATTTCGAGCTGAACAACAAGAATCTTGCCACGATCAGGATGCCGAACGAGCAGGGCTTTGTGATGGACGACCGCGCCGCCACCGAGAAGTCGTTCTGGCAGAAGGACCCCTGCATGAAGGATTGCATCGCGCCGGTGAAGATCACTGCGCGCGCGGCCGCGATCGACGTGACGCCTGAGGACAGCAAGGACAAGAAGTCGCGGGGCGTGGAATGAACCGCAGGCAGGCGAGCCGCCGCGGATTGCTTCGCGGGCTGGTCGCCGCCGCTTTCATCGTGACGGGTTTCGCCGCCCCGTCGCGGGCGGCGGAGCCGCACAGGCTCGCGCTGCAGATCAGTGACGACGATCCGGTCAAGATGCGCGCCGTCCTCGATGTTGCGGCCAACGTCTCGCGGCATTATTCGGGAGAGGGCGGGGACGTCGAGATCGTGGTGATCGCCTTCAATGGCGGCCTCGACATGCTGCTCGAGGACCGCTCGCCGGTGAAGGAGCGCCTGGTGAACTTCCTGAAGTCGATGCCCAATGTGAGCTTCATCGCCTGCGGCAATACGCTCGAGACGCTGGCGGCGAAGGAAGGCAGGAGACCGCCTCTGATCGATGGCGTCAGCGTCACTCAGGTCGGGGTTGCCGCGCTGATGGATCTTGCGGAAAAGAACTGGACGATTGTCCGTCCCTGAGGGAGAGAGCGGCCGATGCGATGGTTGATGGGACTGGCCGTCTTGCTCCTTTTTGCGCAGCCTGTTGGCGCGACCGAGCAGGAACTCGAACTGTCGGTTAACGGCCGCACGACCTTGGCGACTCTGCGTGCGCCTACTCTGATGGGGCAAGACACACCGCTCGTTGTGATGACCCACGGTACGCTCGCGCACAAAGATATGGAGGTCATTCAGGGCGTCGCCAGGGCGCTCGAGCAGCGCGGCATCGCGTCGCTCGCCCATACGCTGTCGCTCGGGCTCGACCATCGTAAAGGCATGTACGACTGCGCCGTGCGACACGACTATGTCACCGATGATGCGGTTAGCGAAATCGGCGCCTGGGTTGCAAAAGCCAAGAGCATGTCCCGGTTCGTGTTCACGTTTGGTCATTCGCGCGGGGGCAACCAGGTGGCGCGTTATCTGGCGGCGAGCGAAAGCTCGGCCGCTGCGGGTGCGGTGCTGCTGGCGCCGGCGACCGCGAAAGTCGAGGTCGATTTGCGCGCCGCCTACGCCCAGACCTATGGCAAGCCGCTCGAACCGCTGCTCGAGAAGGCAATCAAGGCCGTCGCGGCGGGGCGCGGTGGAGAATGGATGGACGCGCCGGGCTTCATCTATTGCCGCAACGCCGTGGTGACGGCGCGGGCCTTTAAATCCTTCTACAGCCCTGATGCCGGGGAGGACACGGCGGCGCTGGTGGCGCGGACGAAGTTGCCGGTGCTGGTGCTCGCGGCAACCAAGGATACGGTCGTGCCCGATGTGGCTGTGTCCTTCGCACCGCTTGCCGATTCGAGCGGCGGCAGGGTGCAACTCGACAGGATTGAAGGCGCCGATCATTTCTTTCGCGACCTGTTCGCTGAAGACGTGGCCGATCGCATCGCGGAATTCATCAAGCAGACACGATAGGAGGGACCATGCGGCGTCGATCCATGCTTCGCGTAAGCCTAGCCGGACTATTTGGTGTTCTCGCCGTGCGCGAGGCGGCTGCTGCGACGGAGGCACCGGTGCGGCAGCGCGTCGTCTATCACCTCGCCGATTCCGATCGTGTCGTCTTCGTTCTCGGCAATCTCCAGAACCACGTTGACGGCGTCGGCGGGCCTGGCAAGGCCGACATCAGGCTGGTTGTGCACGGGCCGGCGCTGCGTGCCTTCCACGCTTCGCCGCCGATGACCACACCGTTGCGATGATGAAGAAGCTCATTGACGCAGGCGTCGGCTTCGATGCCTGCGCCAACACCATGAAGGCGCAGGGCGTCAAGCTCGACGACCTCACGCCTGGCTTCGTGGTGGCCGAGAAGGGTGGCGTGGTGCGGCTCGCCGAACTGCAGCAGCAAGGATACGCCTATCTGCGGCCATGAGTGATGCGCGAGCCTTGATTTGGCTCATATGGCGGGGCCAAGGCGTGCGGTAAACTGGCAAGTGTTAAAGGGAATACCGAGACGGCCGTGCTGACCACACTCATCGATTTCATGGGGGAAGAGCGGCTGTCATGGCTGGGTGGCCTCCTGGTCGGTGGCCTGTTCGGGTTCTTCGCCCAGCGCAGCCGCTTCTGCCTGCGCGCGGCGGCAGTCGAATTCTCTCGCGGCGAGGGTGGGCCGCGCCTTGCAGTGTGGCTCTTGACCTTCGGCGCCGCGCTGGTCGGTACCCAGGCGCTGGTCGCGCTCCGCTTGCTTGACGTGTCTGAGGCGCGCCAGCTCGCGCAGCAGGGCAGCATCTCCGGCGCGCTTCTGGGCGGGGTGATGTTCGGCTGCGGCATGATCCTCGCCCGCGGCTGCGCCAGTCGGCTGCTCGTGCTCTCGGCCAACGGCAATCTCCGGGCCCTGCTGTCGGGCCTGGTGTTCGCGGTCACCGCGCAGGCTTCCTATCGCGGCCTGCTGTTGCCGGCCCGCGAGTGGGTGACCAATCTGTGGCTGGTCGATGGCGGGCCCTCGCGTGACATCATGGCGGTGTTCGGCGGCGGCACGCCCGAGAAGCTCGCTTTCGGCGGACTATGGCTGCTCGCGGGGCTCGCCTTTGCGTTTCGCAGTCATCTGCAGCGCCGGCTGATCCTCGCCGCGCTGGCCACGGGCGTGGCGGTGGTCGCCGGCTGGTTCTTCACTTATCAGCTCTCACAGGCCTCCTTCGCGCCGGTGACGTTGAAGAGCCTCACCTTCAGCGGGCCATCGGCCGAATTGCTGATGCTGGTGCTGAATAGCTCGCAATTGCGGCTCGGCTTCGATCTCGGCATCATTCCCGGTGTCTTTCTCGGCTCGTTCATCGCCGCGGCCAGCGCGAGTGAACTGAAGCTCGAGGGGTTTTCGGACGGGCTCGGCATGCGCCGCTATCTGCTCGGAGCGGTGCTGATGGGGTTCGGCGCGATGCTCGCCGGCGGCTGCGCGGTCGGCGCCGGTGTGACCGGGGCCTCAGTGTTCGCGCTCACCGCTTGGCTCGTGCTCGGTGGCATGTGGCTGGGGGCAGGGCTCACAGATCTCTTCGTCGACCGCGCCGACATGCCGCAACCGCAGCAAGCGATGGGTTCGCCAGGCGCCTAGTATTTTAGAATTTACTAAATTATATTTTTTGAATATGATTTCCCCGATGCGGGCCGGTCGCGCCGCTTATCCAGGGAAACGCACATGACCACCATCACGGAAAGCTACGTTCGCGAAGCGCCGCGCACCGCACGGATCGACTGGTCGCCCTATCTCGTCGGCGCGGGAATCGGGTTGTTGAGCTGGATTGCCTTTGCGGTGTTCGGCGACCCGCTCGGCGTCACCACCGCCTATTCCCGCGTTGCCTCGCTGTTCGCCCTCCCGGTGATCGGGCCGGAGGCTGTGGCGCAGAATTCCTACTGGAAGAGCATGCCGCTGAAGTGGGACTACGGCGTCTGGTTCCTCGTCGGCATTCCCGCGGGCGCGTTCATCGCGGCTGTTATGTCGGGGACATGGCGGCTCGAGCTGGTGCCGGAGGTCTGGAAGGAGCGGTTCGGGCCGTCGATCGCCAAGCGCTTCGTCGGCGCATTCCTCGGCGGCATCGTCATCATGTATGGCGCACGGCTTGCTGGCGGCTGTACCAGTGGACACGGGATCTCCGGTGGATTGCAACTCGCGGTGTCGAGCTGGCTGTTCCTTGCGGTGATGTTCGCCACTGGACTCGGCATTTCCGCACTCATGTTCCGCAAGCGCTAGGGAGAAATGGAGATGGCTGCGATGATGACAATTCTGGGTCCGCTGCTGATGGGCACGGCGTTCGGCTTTCTGCTCCAGCGCGGCAAGGTGACGAACTGCAACGTGATCGAGAACCAGTTCCGCCTGCGCGACTTCACCGTGCTCAAGGTGATGGGCACCGCGATCGTGGTCGGCGGGCTCGGCGTGCTGCTGCTCGTCGATACCGGCAACACCAAATACTACGTCAAGGATGCCAACATGCTCGCGGTCGCGCTCGGCGCCGCGTTGTTCGGTGTCGGTATGGTCGTCTACGGCTATTGTCCGGGAACGGCGCTCGGCGCCATCGCCACCGGCAGCGTCCATGCCTTGGTTGGCGCTCTCGGCATGGTCGCCGGCGCCATCCTCTACGCGCTGAGCTTCGACTGGCTGAAGGCCCATGTCCTCAACGTGTGGGCGTTGGGCAAGGTTCGCCTTCCGGACGTCACGAACATTCCGGATGTCGCGTGGTTCGCAGCGCTTGCGGTCGGCGCCGGATTGTTCTTCTGGTGGGTTGAATCCGCCGAAGCGAAGCAGAAGCGCGGCTAGCTTCAGCGCTTGCGCGGGGTGCAGAACAGACGGTGCAGGGTTGAGAACAGCTCTTCGACCCGCCGGTCGGCGATGCGGTACCAAATGACCTGGCCATCGCGCCGGGCGGCGACCACGCCTTCCGCCTTCAGCTTGGCCATGTGCTGCGATAGCGCCGAGGCGGATAGGCCGACCTCCTCGGCGAGAGTGCCGGCGCTGGCCTCGCCATACTCGACCAGCTTGCAGACGATCAGCAGCCGATGCTCGCTCGCGAGCATGCGCATCAGGGCGGCCACCTCCTTGGCCTGCCGTTCCAGCGCGCGCGTGTCGGCCTTGCTCATGTTCGCTCTGCCTATCTGTAGTCGTCAATAGCATCCGTGCGCGGGCTGTCAAACGCGTGGGCCGGCTCGCACCAGCGATGCGGGTGCGTTCCGACCGGACTTTGGCGCGAGAAGCCTCGTTCCCGTCGAGCTACCATTACGCCGGTTTGGGCAATCCTCCGTAGTGGTATTGATTGCCGGACTGCCGCAAAGGGGGCTTGGATCGCGAAGTGGGCCGGCACACTGAACGCGGACGAATGCTCCGACGTCTCGCTCCATCAGCTATGGCGGTGCGGCACTTTGATCGTGCGATAAAGCCCATCGTCGGTCGGATAGGTCCATGGGTGCGACGGTCAAGTCATTAATTGTTTTCAACCCGTGGCTATCTCTTAATCAGCGGGTCCCAGGTTCGAGCCCTGGTGCGCCCACCATTTCAAAAGCATTCTTCTTCAATAAGTAACGGGAAGAGCTGCCGAGAACAAAATGGGTCTCGGGCGACGTTTTCACGTCGAGGAGGTTTGGGGCCAGATTGCCGTGCGACTTTCCTTTCGTTTCCGTACCTTCACCCCTGCGATACGGCGCGTAGATCCGGTGGTACAGGCCAATCGCGTACCCGTCGCCGAATAGGATATCGGGGCGAACAAAACGGATGATCTGTTCTCCCCATCGCCGCAGGATTCGGTCTGCTGCAGAACCGGAATCGAACTGTTCGCGTCGGGGATTCCATTCGCTGCCCGCTCCAGGTCGTCAGGACCACCTTTGAATACAGCGAACGACCGTTCTCTCTGACGTATTAAGGAGTTTCTGGCCGCGCATTCCGGTCAAGCTGATTGGGCGGCCTGCGATGTGGCCCGAAACCTACGGCTACGATTATGGGCGCAACACGGCGGCACCAATAAGCTTGCCGTCTCTTAGGCAGGCGAGCGCTTCGTTGGCTTTGGTGAGCGGGAACACTGTCGTATGTGTGTGAATCTCGGCGTTCGCCGCCGCGGCGAGGAAATCGATGCCATCTTGTCGCGTGAGATTTGTTACCGATATGACCTGCCGCTCGCCCCAAAGGATACTGTAGGGAAAGGCGGGAATGTCGGACATGTGAATGCCGGCGCAAATGACGCGACCACCCTTTCTCACCGCACGCAGCGCAAGCGGCACCAATTTGCCGACCGGTGCGTATATAATGGCGGCATCCAGCTCGATCGGCGGTCTTTCCTCGGACGCGCCCGCCCAAGCCGCGCCAAGCGAAAGCGCGAGCTGCTGCGCGTCTCGATCGCCGCTGCGGGTGAAGGCGTAAATCGACCGCCCCTGGGCTCGCGCAACCTGCGCCACGATATGGCCAGCCGCTCCGAAGCCATAAATGCCCAATGTTTTCCCCTCGCCGGCCATCACCAGAGACCGCCAGCCGATCAGGCCAGCGCAAAGCAGCGGCGCGATGGCAGCATCATCGCCGTGTTCGTCGAGCGGAAAGCAATATCGGGCATCGGCGACCAAGTGGCTTGCAAAGCCGCCATCGCGCGTGTAGCCGGTGAATCTTGGGTGATCGCAGAGGTTTTCCTTATCTGCGCGGCAGTAGAAGCAATCACCGCAGGTGTATCCAAGCCAGGGAACGCCGACACGCATTCCCGGCACCAGATCCGTAACGCCTTCTCCCATTGCGTCGACGCGGCCGACGACCTCGTGGCCCGGGATAATTGGATAGCGAAGATCGGGAAGGTCACCGTCGACGACGTGCAGATCAGTACGGCAAACACCACAGGCGCCGACCTTGACGCGGACTTCGCCCGGACCAGGTGTGGGGTCCGGTCGTTGTTGGAGCGTTAGCGGCCCGCCGCGCTTGGATAGGACCATTGCATACATGTCGTCATCCTGACCTTGGGGGGTGCCGGGGCGTTCATTCATACAATTCTCACGGGTCCATCATTGCTCGGTTTGATGTCGATCAAATTGATGGATGAGCAATGGTCCCAAACTGAACATTGGAGATTAGCAGGCGCGCTGCAACTCCAACTGTGATCGTTGCCGCCGCCTTGTTGAGCGGCGCCAGTCCGAGTTCAGTGGCAGTCGTGCGTTTGGCTCGTTTTCATTCGTTCGACCGGTTAGCGGGACATATGGGCGACGGTCGACGGCACTATTGCAAAATAGCGAGACGTTTGCAGGCGCACTCAACGCAAGCGAGATGCAGGAGCCATCGTGATGGGATCGTTAGCGCCAAATCCGGATCGCTCTGATAAGCTCAAGTCGTTTCCCGCGCTCCGGGCAGAGATGGTCAGGCACAATATCGCTGCGCGCGGTGTGCGTGACGAGCTGGTTCTCGAGGCAATGGGAAAGGTGCCGCGCGAGCTGTTCTTGCCAGAGCAGCTTCGTGAATTTGCCTATGAGGATTCGCCGCTTCCGATCGCCGGGGGGCAGACCATTTCTCAGCCCTACATCGTCGCTTTCATGGCGGAAGCGCTCGTGCTCAAGGGCGGCGAGAAGGTGCTCGAGATCGGCGCCGGCTCAGGTTACGCCGCTGCGGTGCTGTCGGAGATTGCGGCCCATGTCTACACGGTCGAACGCCTCGGTGCCCTCGCCGAAAAGGCGGCGGTCGCACTTGCCGAATTCGGTTACGATAACGTCCACGTCCTGCATGGAGACGGCACCAAAGGCTGGCCCGAACATGCGCCCTACGACGCCATCGTGGTGGCCGCCGGCGGTCCGCAGGTTCCAAAAGCGCTCAAGGAGCAGTTGAAGGTCGGTGGCAGGCTGGTAATGCCAGTTGGCACCGATCAGCAGGCTCAGGAATTGGTATGCATCGTCCGCGTTTCGAAGGATGAGTATCGAAGCGAAGACATTGCCGATGTCCGCTTCGTTCCATTGATCGGAGAAGAGGGGTGGGCGACCGCAAAAGGCGAGACTAGCGTTCCCGTACGACGAGCGCTTCGGCCGGTCGCTCCGGAAGAGGAAACGCTTGTCCGTAATCTCGCCGACGCCGCAGAATCGTTTCCATCCATCGAAGCGGCCGATCTCAGCCCACTACTGGAACGTATCGGGTCGGCGCGCATCGTGCTGCTCGGCGAGGCAACCCATGGTACCTCGGAGTTCTACCGGATGCGCGAGCGCATCACCCGCGATCTGATCGTCAAGAAGGGTTTTCGCCTCGTGGCGATCGAGGCGGATTGGCCGGATGCCGCCAGGGTCGATCACTACGTGCGGCATTTCGAGTATCCGCCCTCGGAGTGGACAGCGTTCGCGCGGTTTCCGACATGGATGTGGCGGAACACCGAGGTGCGCGATTTCGTCATCTGGTTGCGCAAGCATAATGGCACGGTGGAGAAGAGTGAGCGCGTCGCGTTTCGCGGTCTCGATCTCTACAGCCTCTACGATTCAATTCGGTCGGTTCTCGACTACCTCGATGAAGTCGATCCCACCTCGGCGCGCGTCGCCCGCGAGCGGTATGGTTGCCTGACTCCGTGGCAGCGCGATCCCGCCACGTACGGCCATGCAGCGCTGACCGGATCCTATCCGACCTGCGAATCCGACGTAGCACGCGCACTCGCTGATCTGCTGGCAAAGCGCCGGGCCTATGCCGAGCACGATGGCGAGCGCTTTCTCGATGCCGAGCAGAATGCGCGCCTGGTAGCCAACGCCGAACGCTATTACCGGATCATGTACTACGGCTCTCGCGCGTCATGGAACCTGCGCGACAGTCATATGTTCGACACCCTCAAGAACCTGTTGGCATTCCATGGGCCGGACAGCAAGGCTGTAATCTGGGCGCACAACTCGCACGTCGGTAATGCCGCGGCGACTGAGATGGCGGCTCGCGGCGAGCACAATATCGGGCAGCACTGCCGCACGGCGTTTGGCGACCAGGCCTATCTGGTTGGCTTCGGCACCCACAGCGGCACGGTCGCCGCAGCGTCCGATTGGGGCGGTCCGATGGAGGTCAAGACCGTTCGCCCGTCGCTGTCCAACAGCTATGAACGGCTATGTCACGCGGTGGGGCTTCCGCGCTTCATGCTGGGCTTGCGCGGTTGCGGCGATCTCTGTGGCGCAAGAGGGCTTGGCAAGGAACGGCTCGAGCGAGCCATTGGCGTGATCTACAGACCCGAAACCGAACTTGCGAGCCACTACTTCCGGGCCAGCCTGCCGCAACAGTTCGACGAATACATTTGGTTTGACGACACCCGGGCGATAACTCCGCTTGATACCGCCGAGATCGTCGGGCTTCCGGACACCTACCCGTTTGGGGTGTGATCGCGCTAGCGGATATCAAGGCATGGTCTTGTTGGTCTCAATCTCGACAACAGTGACCGGGGACAGGGGACGAGTGGCATCGACATCGAGGTGACGTTGGATGACGGAAAGTCCTACTCGCAGAGCACCAGCCCGTGTCCCTATAAACGCCGGCGACCTCATCTGACTGGTGACGGAGCTGGGCGGGCCGGCTCAACAGCTGATCTACCGCGGTGCTCCGCACGGCCTCGATTTTCATCCGGAATATGCAGGCACTAAGAAAGCCTCCGACCGGGCGCTCGCGTTTTTGGAGCAACGGCTCAAACGGGTAGCGGAGCGAGACTTGGTTTCGTCAATTGCCGATATCGGGCCATCTCCCTTGAATACGCAACGGGTCCAACAAGCGACATTGAGCCCGCCCAGGCCGGTATGTGTAAGCCTGTTTGCAGCCAATCGAGGTTGACTACCGGCACCTAGAACAACGCTGGCGCGCGCCGGTCGAGCTTGGCTTCCCATGTCAGAATGTTGGCAACCGCGACCATGAGAGCGATGCCGAGCGCGGTGACCGCGGCTTGCATCGGTAGCCCATCGGACACGCGGTTCAGGATAACGAATGTCATAAAAGAAGCCAGTACGCTGAAGCAGAAGATCGGTAGCGAGTTTTCGCCACACCGGATCAGTGCCGTAGTCCAAAGCCCCGGCGAGCGACGGCCGTCCGGGGGCACGATGCGCGTCAATAGCGCAACGATTGCCAAGAAGTGGATGATCCGAACTGGGTCCAAGTGACTCTTATAGATCGGATAGAGCCAGTCCTCGATCATTTGCGGGATCAGCCACTTGAACGCATCCAGACGCCAACTCAAGGCAATTACGAGGCTGAACAATACATAGGCTGCGGCAAGCGATATGGTGACGCGCCGTTGTAGGATAGTCGCGAACTTCTCGGCACATGGACCGGCGGAGCAAGCGCCGATGACGAAAAGTATCTGCCATGCAAATGGATTGAAATAGAGTTCGCCGGTAGGCCAGGCAGGCCAATGCCAGCTATACAGTTGCACCATTAGATAGAGCATGAATGATGCAGCGAGCGCGATTGCCGCATTGCGGGCAATGAGCCAGAGCACGATCGGAAATGCGAGATGCAGTAAGACGAACGTGGGCAATATGTCCGTGTTGACGGGGGCGTACTGAAGAGCCAGGAGACGGAGGAGAGCCGTCCCCGGATTGTCGAAAAACCGCCTCGTATTGGTCTCGTCGAGGTAGGAGCTCGTTAGCCAGGCCAGCCCAAGATAGACGATCACGAGCAGCAGGAAAGCAGCGTAGATCTCAAAGCTGCGCCTGAGGCTGCGAGCAATGACGGTTGGCCAGCCTTGGCTACGCAGTGCGCCACCATAAGAGACCATGCACGTATAGCCCGATACGAAGACGAATACTTCGGAGGCGTCGCTAAATCCGTAGTTGCGAAGGGTCAGCCAGTCGAACACATTGCCTGGGATGTGGTCGATGAAAACAAACCACAGCGCCAACCCGCGACAAGCGTCTAGCCGGAAGTCACGATCATCAGCAGGACGGAGCGGTATCTGTGACCTCCATGTAGACTTTGTCTGATCCGCAAGATCAAGATGACCATGTCGCGTAACCCTGCTGCAGAGGGGAGCGACCAGCATTGTTTAAGACTGCGGCCATATGGTTGCACGAGTCTTGATCTAGAGCAAAGTGGCTGCCGCCCCGGTCGTGCAGCATCTGGTTTGCTGGATTCTGCATTATCCTCCCAAGGGCTGGGAAGCCGCCGCCTGCGGTCATTCGAGCAGGCGGCGCTATTTGTGTGCCGATTGGTGAAGCTGCACATCGCCTGCGCTCGAGCTGATTGATTCACGTCAACGAATTGATTCGCGTTTAGTCTATTGTGAATGAGAGGCTCCGATATGCAGCTGCTCAATTCAGACAAAGACTACGGCGCCATAGCGCAGACCTTGCACTGGCTGACGGTCGTTCTGGTCATTCTTGCTTGGATGCTGGGCATTTTTGGCGACGTCTTGCAGAAGGGCGAATCTCGCCAGACCGGCCTTGCCATCCACATTGCTGCCGGAAGCGCAATTCTCATTCTGCTCGTGGCTCGCCTGATATGGCGATCGATCAATCCGCCACCTGTATCGGAAGCGAACGAATTTGGCGCATGGCTCGCAAGGTGGGGTGATCCTGCTGCTGCGATCGCGCACTATACTCTTTACGCGCTACTTGTCGCTGTGCCTGTCGCAGGGATTGTGCTGCAATTCGCGCGGGGTAATGCATTGCCATTGCTCGGTCTCGTCGCCATTCCGTCGCCGTGGCTCAAGGATGCAGCCTTTGCCCACAACGTGAAAGAAGTGCACGAGCTGCTAGCGCATGCGCTAGTGGCTATCGCAGCGTTCCACGCGATCGCCGCGCTCATTCATCATTGGGTATTCCAGGACCGCACTCTCATTCGGATGTTGCCTCACTCCAAGGAATGAGACGGCTTAGAACCAGCCGACGTTTTTGCTTGCTCATACTCCGATGCTGTCGTGCGCTGGACGCCGTTGGCTCAGGCGGACGATTTCCGGCGCCATGTCGAAATGCTCAACCAAACTTGATGCGAGAAGAAGAGGCAGTGCGCTTGGAATGCCTTCAGCGATCCAGCCGCTTGGTGCACACCGGATCGCCTTTGGGCATGGGTTGGCAATTCCAATCGGGGCCGAAGCCGGTCGGCTGACGGAGAAACGGAAGCCGTACCGCAATGAAAGCGCAGAGACTGACCAACACCACAGCAAACAGGATGCTCAGAATATCAGCGCGCGTTGGGTGCCAGTGAGGCCATCGCATCTCTTAACTCCGAATAGAAGTGACGTCGAAACTATGCCACTTGAAGCAGCCGTGAACGACGACGTTCAGCACAATCGAAGAGGCTGCCCATTTCCGCGCCGCCTCTTCGATGCAGGTGTCGCATTCATTAGAGGTAATTACGCTTGCAGGATTGAATGTTCTTGTCCCTACCCGGATAATCGGCGCCAAAGGCGCCCACATATTTCAGGCAGGCCATATACTGCTTGTTGCCCATCCAACCGTAGTCCGGACCGAATGCGCCGGCGGATGCGGGGGAATAGGACGCGGTCAGCGTGGCAAGCGCGATCGCAGCGGCGAAGGTAGATAGAATGATACGAGAGGCTTTCATTGTTGTGCTCCTGAGTTGAGGCCGCACCATGCGGCGTGGGGGCACTTTGACTGAAGTGGATCGTACGGTCAGTGATTCTGTGCACACTCAAGGACACTGTGCGACTTTGCCTCTTTACAATGAAGACCGACCTACTTCTTCAACAGCGACGCGAAAAATGCGATCGCCTCCGCGGTCGCATCCCGGGTCGCTGCGGCGTTGGCGGGAATGTCCTGGCGGCTTGGACCCGGATCATCGAAATCGTGCGTCGCGCCGGGATATATTTTGAGTGTGATGTTGGCTTGCTGGGCCCGACTCACGTCGACGAGCTCGCTGCATTCCTGCGGTGATATTTCTTCATCGGCCGTCCCAACATACACGCGCAGCGGCGCGTACGGGATCAGGCCGGCTTTGAAATGTCCCTTCAGGCCACAACCAGGATAAAAAGCCAGCGCGCCGCGAAAGCCGCTGCTGGGCGAGCGCGATTTGAGCGCCGGCGTGGCCGATGACATTGTGGCAAGCGTGGCGCTTGCGCCGTTCGACCAACCCTGTAGCGCGATGCGGTCCGCCGCCACGTCGTTACGCGTGTGCAGATAAGCGAGTGCGCCATAGGCGTCGTACGGCCGCACGATCACTTCGTTCACGCTTTCCGGGCGCTGCTTGTAGTCCTGATGCGAGAAGCCTTGCGGAAAACCGCGCGGCCCGAACCCGTCCACGAGAATGGCGAGATAACCCTGTTGCGCCCACAGGTGTCCCCATTTCTGGTGCCGCTGCGAAAGCGTGGTTGCATCGTATCTGCCGTCCGCAAGAGATGAATAGGGCCCGGCGCGGCCGTGCATCATGACCACGGCCGGGCTCCGTGCCGCATGCGGGCCTTCCGGCTTGAACACATAACCGACCAGCGTGGTCTGGCCGTCGGCGCTCGGAAACATGACACGGTCGGGCAGCGGGCCGATCGGCGGCGGGGACGCCGCGATCGAAAGGAGTGCAGCAGCGGTGATAGCAACGAGCCGGCTCACGGAAAACGGGCGAGCAGAAATCACGACGGCACCTCAAATGATTGATCACAAACGAAGGGGAGCCTAGCTGAATTGCGAGCGCGAAATCCATGCAAGGTTCCCGCATCGCTCGTTGATCAATCTAGTCCGACGCCGCCGCCTTGTCCCGTAAACGGGCTGTAAATCCGGTGTAAACGGCTGTGAACGCTTGGAGATACCCTGAACGCGAGGCGTGGCGGCGTGACAGATGGGCATGGTGTGAATGCTCACATCGCGTCCAGACAGGCTGAGAGCCCTGGATGCTCAACACGACCAACCACAGGAGATAGTCATGTTACGTATGTCAGGTTTCCTCGCGATTGCGCTCAGCGTGTTTCTTTACGCCTCCGGCCCCGCAGCGGCGGGATTTACGAAGACGCCTCAGGTCTCCAAGGCCTACAATCCGCATATGAGGACGACCGTGGGACGCGCGATGGATCCGATGTGGCCGCGCGTGAGGCGCAATCCGTTCAACTAGGCCGGTTCGTCAGTTCATGCGAAACAGCAAGAAACAGCGTCGGCAGAGGTGAGGTGCGGTTATGCACTGCCTCTGCCGTCGCTCGAATCTCTTGAAAATGCTCCTGGAAAATCCGGCCACAGGCCGCCGTCGCATCCTGTATCCCAGCGACGTTGCCGGCACATCATGCTGTCGGCTTGCTCCCGAATTCATCGAAATGATGCATCGCGCCGCCATAGCTTGACGGCGGTCTCGGCTGGAAGGCCTCGACACGCGTCGACCTGATCGCTCCATTCGCCTGCGGCGATATGCCGTCCGGCGAGCACCGAGGCTGCTCCCTGATCAATCAAGCCTGACGGTGCTCGCGTGTCCCGTAAACGAGCTGTAAAGTCGGTGTAAATGACTGTAAACGCTCGTAAATCTCCTGAACGCCAGGCGTGGCGCAACGACAGATGGGCAGGTGTGAATGGTCACACCGCATCCCAACGGGCCGTGAGCCCTGGATGTTCATCAAGCACAGGAGACAGTCATGTTACGCACTTCAACCTTCCTCGCGATTGCCCTCAGCGCGACTGCGATCTGCTCTGCCACCGTCCCGGCGGCGGCTTTTCCTCTGAAGCTCCCTTCGACGGCGCCGGTATTGACCAAGCCGCAGGAGAGCCAGGTGGTCAGCCATATTCCGACAAAAGTCGTCGACGCTCCCCAGACGATCCCGGCAGCGCCTGGAATGTCGTCCGTGAACAAAAAGGTCATGATCCCGGCGCCGGGCATCTCCTCGGTCGGAAAAGCCCTGGACAACTGCACAACCAATCCGAAATTGTGTCAGACCTCAGTCACCCCGCCCTGGCCGCCCAAGCCTTGGCCACCCATTCCGCATTGTGAGGCCATGTCCGGCGAGGCGTTGCGACGGTGCTTGCGCGGGCTCCCCAACCCCGGCCCCGACCCCGACAACGACAAGGATGAGCACCACCATCCCGTCGTGATCTTCGTCCCGCAGGCGCCGGTTCAGGTGCCGGTTGCCGTGCCCGCCGCCGTCCCCTACAGCGCGCCGGTGCGCGTTGCGACCGGAAGCGGTTCAACCTCCACCGCGACGGCGCAACCGCAGCCCGTTGTTACGCCGGCCTGCGTGACTGCCGCCGACATTCCGGCGTTGGGCGCGGCGATCGACCAGCTGCTGCCCACCGCTCAGCTTTCCGCAGCCGACATGAGCAAGATCACCGAGCTCAGGCAGTTGATCCAGTTGCTCGCGACGGACGGCAGAGTGGCGGCCGCGCGCGACGTTGAGGAAGACGCCATGAACCGTCTCGGCTACCAGAAAGTCTGGCTCCGTTGCGGTCTCGGCACGTTCGAGTGGGAGAAGCAAGCCGCAACCACGCAGGCCAATCAAGCCAAGTGACGGGCCAAGTGAAATGAAGCAGCAGATCCGGTGGAGGCAACGCTCCAGGGCGTTGTCTCCATTGTGGCATGCGGACATCTTCGATTAAGCTGGCTGCAGAGGCGGCACCTCGGAAATGGCCGCGACCCCGCGATGCGCGTGGAAGCGAAGTGAGAGAGCAGGCGTCATGATCGCACTCGGGCGTTGGATCCTTGGCAGCGTGCTGGCGCAGTGGCTCGCGGTGTCGGCGGCTGCGGCCGTTCCCGAAACCGTTTACTTCAAGAGCGCCGACGGCCAGGCCGAAATCGTTGCCTACCTGTTCAAGCCAGCAACCCGCGGGCCACATCCGGCCGTCGTAATGCTACATGGCCGCGCTGGACCTTACTCCGCAAACGACAACGCCGGGTGCACGTTTGTCGGACGAACCGTCCAGTCCCCCTGCAACGCGGCGACCCTGTCGATGCGGCATCAGATGTGGGGGCAGTTTTGGGCGGAGCGCGGCTATTTCGCGCTCCTGCCCGACAGTTTCGGCCCGCGCGGCAAGGCGCACGGCTTTGGCCGGTTCACCCACCACGATCCGGACCGCGATAGCGTCAACGAGTTGACGGTGCGGCCGTTCGATGCCGAGGGCGCGCTTACTTACCTGCTTGCGCGTGGCGACGTCGTCCAGAACCGCGTCTTTCTGCAAGGCTGGTCCAATGGCGGCAGCACGACACTGAACGTGATGATCCGGCAGGGCAAACAGACAGGCTTTCGTGCCGCGTTGGCCTTTTATCCCGGCTGTGGAAAGGAAGCTTTGCTTGACTCGACCGTCCTGACAACGACACCCATCACGATGTTCCTCGGGACGGATGATGAAGAGGTCTCGCCGGAGATCTGCCAGCATGTGGCCGAGCGTTCGCGCGCTGCCGGCACGCCGGTCGATGCGCTGCTATATCCCGGCGCGACCCATGATTTTGACGATCCCGGCGAGAAGCGTCAGTCCGTACCCGGTAATGTCGCGGCCAAGGCCGATGCGATGTCGCGCGCGATTGCGATCGTCAACGCCGCCGGGCACTAGGACGTCGTGCCGCGTGGCACGGGTGTTGTTCTTCCTGTCAGCCATGAGCAGATGGCCGCGGGCACCGCGCCGATGATTCCAAACAGAAAGAGGTGGGGCCCGTGAATTGAGCCGGTCAGCAGCGCCGCCAACAGCGGCGTGAAGATGAACACATACCCGGCGAACGCCGTCCAAAGGATGCGATACCTTATGTTTCTCCTTGCCAGGACATCGTCCACCACGGCTGTCAGCAGCGCCGGCAGCAGTGCGAGCATATAGGCCAGCGGCAGGAGCACCAATTGACCATAGTCTGCCGTGCCTTTCTCGCCCAATGCCCAGTTCAGGATTTGCAGCATTCCCCAGAACGCAACGATGAATGCGAGCGGCGGAAACAGGACTGCGAACACCACAAATCGCCTCATGTTTCCTCCATTTGCATGCTGGCAGCGCTGCCTATGCTGTTCATGTCCGGCACCTGGATTCAAACCTTGGCTAATCAGCGCGCCGATTGCTGAACGAAGTTCGCAATTGCATCGCTGAGGCCGGGAGCGAGCGGGAGATTCGGGTTCGAATATGCGTCCTGCTGGCTTGCGCGATCCGCTGGCGCCATCTTCAGCACGTGATTCATACCAGAAATGGTGAGACAAATCGCGTCGGGGCGTTCGGCGGATAGCGCGTCGGCGTCCGCGGAGCTGATCTGAAGATCGTGCCCGCCGGAGACGATCATCACCGGCAAGGTCAGAGTTTTGATCTCTGTCACCGGGTCGATCGCCAGTTCGGAAATCATGTAGCGCTGTATGCTCGGCCTGAACAGTGCGTGCAGAGCCGGGCTCACGTTGGGGACCAACTCACCTCGCTCGAGTGTGGCCAAAATAGTCGACGCCTCGCTCTGGAGCGCAGCATCCATCCTAAATCCCTGCAACTGCTCCCGGATGACGTCGCCGAGCTTCCTGCCGGGCGTGGCGAGCAGTACGATGCCGGCAACAGAGGTGCGTTTGGCAGCGAGCAGGGCGATCACGCCGCCTTCGCTGTGCCCGGCGATGATGCGGGGTCCGAGATCGGGGCGCCGTCGCAGCCAATCAAGCCAGGTGACGGCATCGTCGACGAAGGAGTTGAGCACAAAATCTTCCTCGCGAAGGCCGGCGACGGCACTGCGTCCGACGGCGCGCTTGTCGTAGCGCAGCGACGCGATGCCCTTTTCGGCGAGCTGTTCGGCAAGCTGCCGTAGTTCGCCGGGACCCGTGCCGCCCTGGTTGCCGTTCCGGTCGGTCGGGCCGGAGCCGCCGATGAGCAGCACGACCGGCGGGTGCTCGACATCCCTGGGCTTGAGCAACGTCCCCGACAGGCCGTCCATGGCAACGTCGTCGCCCCTGGTTTCGGGAGCCGCGACTGGTTTGAACAGCAGGCCCGCGATCTTGCCGGTCGGCGCCATGCGGATCCGCCAGCTGGCGGCGCCGCGTTCGAACGTCACCTCGTAGATATCAGTGCCGTTCTCGGTGCCCGCGAATTCGAGCTGCTGAACGCGGCCGAGCGATTGGAGCAATCCCGCGATCGCCGCGGCCTGCGCCTGCACGGCAGAGCCCAGCTCCGGCTCCATGCTGCCGGTATCGGGAGCTCCCTGCTGCAAATCCGCGATGATTTTTCGCAGCGGAGCTTCCGTCGGCCGGGAAGCGTCATTCTGTGCAAACGCCATGAGTGTTCCTTCAAAGGGAAGCGGCGAAATGGCACACCACAGGATGGCCACGGCGGTGACGGCGGCGAACCGGTTCAGGTGAAGCGAATGCGTTGGGATCATCACGGCCTCTGGGGTGGCGGCACAGATGTCCTGTAAACAGGCTGAAAACGCGATGTAAACGGCCGCAAACGCTGCGCAATACCCTGAACTTGGGCGGTGGCCGAGTGACTGATGTGCAGGTGTGAACATTCACATCCCGTGCAGACCGGTCGCGAGCCCGGATGCTCATCCATTCCGTACCCCAGGAGGTCATCATGTTGCGCACTCAATGTTTGCTGGCGATCGCACTCGGTGTTGCGTCGCTTGGCTCTGTCGCTCCGGCGTCGGCATTTCCGCACGCAGGCACGATGCTGCACCCGGTCGAGGTTCAGGGCCAGCAGTTGCCGCTGCCGCCACGCCAGCTGAAAGTGGCTCCGCAGTATTGCGAGACTCACAACTGCCTGATGCCGCCCCGGCCCGGCGGCGACCGCTAAGGCCATGGCAGGTGTTGGGCCGCAAATGCCAATGCTCACATCCGCCATGCTCAATCACCTCATATTAACAGGAGACAGTCATGTTCCGCGCTTCCATCCTCTTGACGATCGCACTTGCAATTGCAGCGATGAGCTCTGCCGTCAGCCCGGCGTCCGCGTTCCCCTCGCAGGTTTTCGGCGCCCGCAACGAACAGGTCTATACGCACTATCATCCGATTACATCGGCGCATCCGAGAATGTACCCGCCTCCCCCCAGGAAGAAGAAGTGACCTTTCTAACCTCGACTGGTGGGGTCTTGCTCATAGCGATCCAGTCCAGCGATCGTCTTCCATCACGATCACGCAAGGCTCGCCCTTTCGTTGACAGGCGTCCAGGGCGAGCTTGCGCGCGTCGTCGAGAGTGAGCGCGCTCTGGTATGAGGCATTCTGTTTTCCGGGCGTTCGCGCCAAGGCCTTTTCGCCTGGAGCGGCCAGATAGGCCTGTACATAGGCGCGCAACGACTGCGGCCACTGCAGTTTCTGCAGCACGACGTCCACGTTGAAGATCGGCCAGGTCGGAAGATTGTGCGCCCTGAGAAAACTGTCGAGCTCCACCAGCCACTGCGTTCGACCGACGATCGAATACATCCCGGTATGCCCGTCCTCGCCGATCGGCTCGAGCAGTACGAGCTTGAGATCGGCTCCGGCTCCAGCAAATGACGACCGCATGACCTCGATCTGATCGGGCGGATGATTGAGATCATTCTTCGCAAACAGCCAGAGATTAGGAGTGTGGCTCCGCGCGCCGAGGTTCCTGAAATCGACGGGAATGGATTCGCGCACGGCCGCGCAGCCGGCCCAATGCTCGCCGCCGGCGATGTTGACGACGGCCGCGAGACCTGGAAGGTTCCGCGCGCCCAGCGCGACGGAGGCTGCGCCGCCTGCCGATCCACCCACCGCAATCATTCTTGTTGGATCGGCATCTGGCCGCTTCGCGACGACTCCGATTGATGCTTCGATATCGTCGGCGTCCGCATTCATCCACGCCATGAATGCATCCGCTGCACATGACGAATCCGCCTGGGCCGGACCGTCGGATAGTCCGTACCCGCGCCGATGGATCGCCACGGCGAGCCAGCCCCGCCGTGCCATGTCAGCCAACAGATTGATGCCGGGATCGTTGACGGTGAGACTTTGATCCAACGTCATTTCACGATAGGCGGGCCTGCCGTGATTGAAGAAGACAATCGGCAATCGTCCCCTGGCATCGGCGCGTTTGACAAACAGCGCTTCCAGACGGACGTCCTTGCCTCCGATATTGACGCGCAGATATTGCCGTTCCTGAACCAGGTCACCTGATATCGCCGATGTCACCATCCCGATCGACAGGGCGATCGCTACGGTAATTGCCTTGGCGCAGAGCTGCGATGTTGCGGCCCGCTCGGACTTTCGCTCGCCAATCATCGTTCTTCCCCGATCCAATGAAAGTTCTCCATGACGATGGCGCAGTCCTGTGCGGCTTTCTGGCAAGTCGCCAGGGCGCCGCTGCGAGCGTCGTCCAGGCTTTTGGAGCTGATTTGATAGGTCACCGGCAGGCGCGGCTCAGCGCCGAGCTTGTTTTGGGGACGGACCCATGCCGCTTGCAAGGTCGGCGAGAAGGCGAGCGCCTTTTCGCCCGGTGCCGAATAATATTGCACGAGAAACCCTTGAAGATTCTCTCGTTCGATCCTGTCCGTAATTTTCAGTCTGTCGATCACATCCTTCACGTCCGTCATTCCCCAGGTCGGCAGGTTTCTTGCCCGCAGGAAGCCATCCATTTGCACATACCAGGCCCGGGTCGCCTGGCCGAAGATGGGGGTGCCCACGTCGCCGTCGTGGAAGAACATGACGAATTTGACATCGCCGCCGGCGTCGAGAAATGCGGTGTGCAAACGCTCGGCAAGATCGGGGCCGAATATCTTGTCGCTCTTGGAATAGATCCAGAGGTTCGGTACGCGGCTCGTGCTCCCGAATTTCCTGTATCCGTCGATCAGGACGTCATTCATCGGGCAGTTCGATTCAGACTGAAGCCCGCCCGAGATTGAAACGACTCCAAGGAGTCCGCGCGGGTTGCGCGCGGACAGCGCCACGGCCGCGACGCCCGCTATTTCGGATCCGATTACAATCACTCTGCTAGCGTCGGCGTCGGGCCGTTGCGAAATGTCACCGATGGTTGACTGCAGATCGTCCGCCGCCGTGGTCGCCCATGCGTCGAATGAAGCTGGCTGGCACGCGACCGGTGTCGGTTTCGGGCCTTCGGAGCTGCCAAAGCCGCGCCTTATCAAGACGACCGCCAGCCACCCACGTCGCGCCATGTCCCGCGCGTTATGTGCGTAGGTTGCCGTGGTCACGGTCGCTCCGGCCGTCGCGGTTGCTGCGCCGCCGTTGGTAAAGAGGGCGATCGGTAACCGGCCCTGGGCGTCGGACCTTTTCACGACGAGCCCCTCCAGACGAACCGTATTCGCCCCGATGGTGACGGGAAACGACACAGGCGTCTCCGTGAGATCGTCGGACCATGCGGGCGAGGCCGCCATGCAGACGAACGTCGCAAGCAGGATCGCAAGGCGGGCACCCATCACGGCGTTGTCCTTCTGCAAAGGTCCACGTGGCACGGCCGCATTGTGCACGGGTCTTGCGCAGGCGGTAGTCATTCCAGGCCGACGGTGGTTTCGCGGGGCGCGTTAATGGCCAGTGAACCGCATGTAAACGGCAGTAAAAGCTCGCAAATCTGGCGAACTTCGAAGCCGGGCCCGATGACAGATGGGCATGGTGTGAATGTTCACATCCATCCCAACGGGCCGCGAGCCCCGGATGCTCAACCCATCTCGAACCAACCAAAGGAGATCGTCATGTCCCGCAAATCAATCCTCTCGAACGCGAAGTTGCTTCTCGCTGGAAGCGCTCTGGCTCTCGCCATCTCGACCGGAGTTGCCACCGCTTCCCCGTTCGACGGCGTTTCGCTGTCGATCGGGGCGAACATCATCGAGGCTGCGCTGTCGTGTCCTCCGGGCACGCATGCCGGCTACGAGGGCAAATATTGCTGGCCCAATCGTCCGCGTGCTTGTCCGGCCGGAACCCATCTGGGCTACGAGGGCAAGTACTGCTGGCCCAACGGGTAACGGCAGCGTGTTGGCACGTGTCGCTCGTTCGGGCGCTGGATCAGATCATCATCGGCAGAGAACAGGCCGCCTCATTGGGCGGCCTGTTTCTTTTCGTGCCTCCGATCCTGCCGGCGGACACCACACGACGATCTGCGCCTCACGACATGGAGAGCATTCAGAGGGCAGGACGCAGCCCGCCTCCGCGGCCGTGAGCCAAAGCGGCGAGCTGGTGCGTAAACGGCCGGTTAACATGGTGTAAACACCTGTAAACGCTTGGGAATCTCGTGAACGGCGTGATGTGGCGGGAGTACAGATGTGCAGGTGTGAATGGTCACATCCCATCCCGACGGCGGTGAGCTCCGGATGTTCAACCGCCGCGAACCAACCCTGGAGACAGTCATGTTACGCACTTCGACCCTTATGGCGATTGCCCTCGGTGTCACCACCATCGCTTCCGCCGCCACCCCGGCAGCGGCCTTGCCGTCGCAGGTCTTTGGTGGCGTCAGCCCGCACATCGCCGGGCAACTTCACCCAACAACCGGCGTGCAGGCGAGCCAGGACGCCGTTCATGTGTTGGCCCCCAAGAAACCCACCCCCCCTGCGCCCGAGGTGCCGATGAAAATTCCGCCGGGCCAGGCGAAGACTTCACTCGACGGTAGGGCCGAGATCCCGGTGTCGAAGCTTCCCGTCGGGAGCCCGACGATGAAGCCGCCGCAGATCCCGGTCTCGGAATTGCCGCCGCCGCCCTACAAGCCTGGTCCCGGCGTCGACAATGTCTGCCCGCTCAATCCGTACAAGTGTCCGCCGAAGCAGAAGAAGGACGATGATGATTCAGATAAGGGCCACGGTCCGATCGTGATCCTGACGCCCCCGGTCGCCGTTCCGGTGCCGGTAGCCGTCCCCGCCGATCTCCCGGTGCACGTGGCCAATGCAAGCAGCGCCGGCGTCACCGCGCAAACGAGACCCGCTGTCAGTGCACAGCCCGCTGCTCCGCAGTGCCAGGCCGATGCCATTCCTGCACTCGCAGCGGGAATCGACGAATTGCTGCCCAACGCCCAACTCTCGAACGATGACCGCGCAAAGGTCGCCGAGCTTCGGCAGATGATTCAGGATCTGGCGACGGACGGAAAAGTGGCCGCCGCGCGCAACGTCGAAGAAGTTGCCATGTTCTATCTCGGCTACCAGAAGATCTGGCTCCAATGCGGGCTGGGCACCTTCGCCTGGGCGCCGGTCGTCTACAATGACGCGGTTCGGACCGCGGATCAGTCCAAATGAAGCCGCGGGGACTTGTGCAGGCGGAGGCAACGCGCCAACGTGTTGCCTCCGATTTCCTTTGAATACCATGTACCGATCATCAATGACGCCGCCGGCAAAGCGCGCGACGTCTGTCACTTCAAGTCGGACGCCGCGCCTGAGCGCCCGGCCAATTTAGCAAGTAGCTTGCCCTCCTGCGATTTTCCGAGCACGACCTCGTTCGGGTGTTCCGCCAATATTTCGTGCGCCTCGCTCTCGTCGACGCCGGACAGGATCGCCAGTCGCTCGACCGTGCGCCAAGTGTATTGATTGTCCTGCAGCGCCGCGACCATGCGCTTGTAGACGGTCGCGCGCTGCTCTTCGCGCGAAGTCGTTGATTGCGAGGGCGTTGGCGAAGGCCGCAAGTCTGGCGAGGCCGCGAGCGTCGGCGACTGGGCATCTCGTTTCAGGGCCTCCCGATTGCTCCACTCCTTCCACCCAACGACGGTCATGACCAGTACGACGGCGAGCGCAGCAGCCACAGCGAACACCGGCAATCTGTTCGATCGTTGTCGATCGAAAGGCGGGGCAGGTGCATCCGATGCCTGGACCGCTGCCGACTGGGCCGTTGCAGGCTGATCGGGCGCGATGATGGCCTGCGGTCGGGCGGTGAACCTGTAACCCTCGCCGGGTACGGTCACGACGAGCCGCGGTGTTTTTGGGTCCGTCTCGATCTTGCGCCGCAGGCGCGAGATCAGCACGTCGACACTGCGGTCTTCGGGCTCCGCGCCGCGACCGGTCACGACGCGCGTGAGTTCGTCGCGCGAGAGCACGCGGCCCGGGTTTTGCGCGAACGCCAGCAACAGGGAAAACTCCGCGCGGGTCAGCGTCATTTCCTTGCCCCGCGCGTCGAGGCAGGTGCGTGCACCGGCGTCGAGCGTATAGCCCTCGAAGCGGAGGAGCTGCGGGGTGGAAGGCGCTTCGCGGGCCGCGACCGGACGCAGCACGGACTTGACCTTGGCCAGCACGTCCTGCTCGCTCAATGGCAGCGTGATGCAGAGATCCGACGAGACTGGCGGTTCACCGGCCGCAGCGATGTTGTCGGGCGTCCCGAAAAACATGACGTGCTCGACCGCGTCCTCAAGCTTGTGTGCGAGTTCGATACCCGAGCCCTGCGGTGCCACAATCGCCAGGGCGATGGTAGCTTTTGCAACGACCTCGTGCGCACGCTTCGGGCTCTCGGCGAGTTCGACGGCGTAGCCGGCCTGAATCAGCCAGCGGGCAACCGTCGCGCGAAGCGAGGCATCGTCTGCAACGATCAGGATTCCCGGTTTCACCATGCGCCAACAAGATCCGCTGACACGGACTCTTCTCGGCGATCGGATCCCCTCTCAGGCGACATGCTCATCGGCTCCCCCTCACGGGCAACTATAGCAAAAACTCTTGAAAGCGGTTCGGCGCGGCGATGGCGCGCGGGCCGCAAGATCATCACCTCGCACAGCGCACGCCGAAAAAATTCGCCAAATCTGGATGCGGCGCGATTAATGGGCGGTGAACCGGATGTAAACGCCTGTAAATGCATCTGAATCCAAAAAACGCGCGAAGTGGCTGCGGCGACTGAAAGGCAAGGTGTGAATAGTCACATCCTGTCAAAATAGGAGCCTATCATGTCTCGTCGTTCGATGTTGCTTGCAACCACCATCTTCATCGCTGTCGGTTCGCTGACGGCCGTTGGCCCGGCGTCTGCCCACGGCTTCGGCGGATTTGGCGGCGGCGCCGCGTTTGCATCCAGACCGCCTATGGTCGCCGCCATGCCACAGGCTCCCGCGCGATCGATGATCAGCTTCAACGGCGGCCGGTTCGATCGACCTGCTTCGGTCAGTTCGACCACAGCTGTATCCGAACGGGGAAAAATAATTCTGAATGGCGGGCAGAGCGTGGCACCGGGCGCGAAAAGCTCGATCAACCCGCAACCACTGCCGCCGAGGGTCGAGCAACAAACGACCGGTGGCGGCACCATCTTTCAACCGGGCTCGCGCGTCATGATCAATCCCGCCGCTTCGGCCGCCACCGGCATCCAGCGTCCATTCATCGATGCCGCCGGGATTGTCAGGTCGAACGATTCCATCGCCGCGATCAGGAATGCCGAAGAACTGCGCGGCAGGCTGCCGAGGCCTGGCACGACGAACAACGTGCCCAACGTGGCCGGAGCGGATGGACTCGTCGTGGGACAGAACCAGTCGGGTGGCATTCCGAAAGTGCCCGGCGTGAAGAATCCGGACGGACCGGACGTCAATCTTCCCGGCTCGCAATTCAACCAGCACGGGCCGCGTGAAGTGCCGGGCTTTGGCGATGGCACCGGAGGCGCCGGGCATTTGAATGTGCCAGGGTCCATGGACCAGCATGGCGTCGACGACGCCAACAAGAAACTCTCCGAGTTGGAGAAAGCGGACCAGCAACTGCTGAATCAAGCCACCAAGGGCGGCGTCAATTCGCTCAATACGTCGGCCGGCCTCACACCCGGCGAACGGGAATCGGACAAGCATGGTGCCGAAACGGGTAGCGGCGCTGCAGGCGCGAACTTCGTCAACACCGGCAAGCCGGTCGATCCCGTCGTCAACACGGGAAAGCCGATGAAGGTCTGGACGTCGAAGGGATCGGACGGGAACGGCGGCACGGTCGTCGTAACCAACGCGAGCAGCGACACGCTCGACCAGACGACGATCGTGCACACCACCAAGGATGGCAAGACGACGACGAAGACCACCAGTTACGTCCCCAATACCGGGACAGTCATCTGGACCAACACGACGACGACCGGCGGCGACGGCAAGAACAACACGCCCAACGACGACTCCAGCAACAGCCATGACATCGGCGGCATCGCGGCCGGCAGCTCGCTCGGCAGAATGGGCCAGGGTGGCGGCACGGACAACAACGGCACCGAGTCCGCGAGCAGCCAAGCCAGCCAGCTTGCGCCTGGCACAACGTCCGGCCGCACCGGCAATGGAGACGGCAATGACGGTCGTGGCGACAATAATCATGTCGGTAACGACGGCACGCTGGCGGCGGGATCGATCCTCGCGCGCAAGGAGAATGGCGACGGCGGCAGCTCGGACACGCGTGAGGGTGGCACTTCGATGGGTGGCGTGAAAGTCCAGCCGGGCGGCGGTAATCCTAGCCAGTCAAATCTGATAGCGGGTGCCGCTATGGCGCATTGAGATCGAACGAGTTCGCTTGTCTCAAGATGCGTTTGGGGGCTGACCACGTCAGCCCCCAAACGATCGTACGGCGCGCACCAATCAAATCGTAGCTCGAGCCGAATGC
Source organism: Bradyrhizobium zhengyangense (assembly GCF_022012435.1). Lineage (GTDB taxonomy): Bacteria > Pseudomonadota > Alphaproteobacteria > Rhizobiales > Xanthobacteraceae > Bradyrhizobium > Bradyrhizobium zhengyangense. Next base: position 34,304 of record NZ_JAKLUA010000004.1, on the reverse strand, counting down.
CGGTATTGCGTTGGTTGCGTATTCCCGTGCAACAGCTGACTGATCGTCTCCTCCGCAAGCAAGACACCTCCTCTACGGCGCGCGGCGGTCCGTAGACGTATCGAAATCTCAACTCCGCTGGCCGCCTATTGCATTTACGCCACAAAAACGCTTGCGCCGCGATCTGCGCAGCTGACGCGCTCGCGGAAGAAGCCGAAGAGCTCGCGGCCAATCCCTGTATGCGCCGCGGAGAGATCGGCTTGCGCGCAGGTTCGCATGGCCCACTCGCTCGGGGCGACGAGCACGTCAAGCCGACCGGATTTGGCGTCGAGCCTGATGACGTCGCCATCGCGAATCCGCGCAATCTCACCGCCGTCAGCCGCTTCAGGCGTGACGTGTATGGCCGTGGGAACCTTACCCGAGGCGCCCGAAAGCCGCCCATCCGTCACAAGTGCCACTCTCAGCCCGCGGTCCTGAAGGACGCCAAGGAGCGGCATCAGCTTGTGCAGCTCCGGCATTCCGTTTGCCTTGGGACCCTGGAAGCGCACCACGGCAATCAGATCATTCGTGAGCTCGCCTGCAGCGAAGCTCCGTTGCAGATCCTCCTGGGAATGGAAGACGCGAGCCGGCGCTTCGATCACATGGCGCTGCGGCGCGACCGCGGATGTCTTGACGACGGCGCGTCCGAGATTGCCGTTCAGAACCCGAAGGCCGCCTGATGCCTGGAACGGGTCACCGATCTCTCGGAGCACGGCAGAATCGCCGCTTGCAGCCGGCCCATCGTGCCACGTCAGCGCTCCCTCGGCATCGAGCCGCGGCTCTTGCAGGTACGCATCAAGCCCGGCGCCGCAGACGGTCAGGGCGTCGCTGTGCAGGAGCCCGGCAGCAAGCAACTGCCGGACCAGGAAGCTCATCCCGCCGGCGGCATGAAAATGGTTCACGTCTGCGGAGCCGTTGGGATAGATGCGCGCGATCAGCGGCGTCACCTCGGCAAGGTCGGCGAAATCGTCCCAGGTCAAAGTGAGGCCGGCCGCCGCGGCCATGGCAACCAGATGCAGCGTCAGATTGGTCGAACCGCCGGTGGCATGCAGTCCGACGATGCCGTTGACGAAGGCGCGCTCGTCGAGTACGCGACCGATCGGGATGTATTGATTGCCGAGCGAAGTGATGTCCAATGCGCGCTCGGTCGCGGCACAGGTGAGCGCATCGCGCAAGGGCGTGTTCGGATTCACGAAGGATGCGCCCGGCAGCTGCAGGCCCATGATCTCCATCAGCATCTGGTTGGTATTGGCGGTCCCGTAGAAAGTACAGGTCCCCGCGCCGTGATAGGCCTGCGCCTCGGCTTGCAGCAAAGCGTCGCGGCCGACCTTTCCTTCCGCGTAAGCCTGCCGGATCTTTGCTTTTGCGTCATTGGCCAGGCCCGACGTCATCGGGCCTGAAGGAATGAAGACTGCAGGGAGATGCCCGAACGAGAGGGCGCCGATCACGAGGCCCGGCACGATCTTGTCGCAAATACCGAGAAATACCGCGGCGTCGAAAGTCTGGTGTGACAGCGCGACCGCGGTGGACAAGGCTATGACCTCGCGCGAGAACAGCGAGAGCTCCATTCCCGCTTCGCCCTGGGTGATGCCGTCGCACATGGCCGGAACTCCGCCTGCGACCTGGGCAACGCCACCGGCTTCGCGCGCGCTCCGTCGGATGAGCTCAGGGAAACGTTCGTAGGGCTGATGCGCCGACAGCATATCGTTGTAGGCCGTGACAATTCCGAGACTGGGGACGCGACCATCCTGCATCAGGGTTTTGTCGTGCGCGCCGCAAGCCGCGAAGGCATGGGCCTGGTTGGCGCATCCCAGCCGCCGGCGTACCGGCGCGCTCGCCGCGTTCGCAACGCGGTCGAGATACCGTTGTCGGCTATCGTGGCTGCGCCTGATGATGCGATCCGTCACCTCGCCGACCCGCGCATTGACCCTTGCTGCGATCGTCATACTGGCCTCCTGTTTGCGGGTTTGGCATTGGCGATGCACTGCCCCGTGGTCACGGACCGTCCTCCATCCATGTTCGACCGTCGCGTTCGATCAGTGCGACGGCAGCGGAGGGACCCCAGCTGCCGGCAACATAGGGGCGCGGGATTTCATTCGTCTGGCTCCACGCCTGACGGATCGGGTCGATCCAGCGCCAAGCCGCCTCGACTTCGTCCCGGCGCATGAACAGGGTCGCGTCTCCGCGGACCACGTCCATCAATAGCCGTTCGTAAGCGTCCGGTACCGAGACGTCGAACGCTTCCGCAAAGCTCATGTCGAGAGGGACATACTGCAATCGCATGCCGCCCGGTCCGGGCTCCTTGATCATGAGCCAGAGCTTGATTCCCTCGTCAGGCTGCAGGCGGATGGCGAGCCTCGTCTGCACCGCCTTTCCCGAATTCAAATTGAAGATCGAATGCGGAACCTTTCTGAAGGTCACGACGATCTCGGAACTGCGCTGCTGCAGCCGCTTTCCCGTGCGCAGGTAGAAGGGAACGCCGGTCCAGCGCCAATTCGCAACGGCAGCCTTGAGCGCGACGAAAGTCTCGGTCGAGCTTTGGCGATCATCGATCTCTTCCGCGTAACCGGGGACGGCGATGCCGTTGCATGCGCCCGGGCGGTATTGACCCGGCACGGTCAGGGACGCCGCGTTTGTCTCGTCGATCCGCTCGAGCGATTTCAGGATCTTGAGTTTCTCGTCGCGTACGGCATCGGCTTCGAGCGAATGTGGCGGCTCCATCGCCACCAGACAGAGCAGCTGCAGAAGGTGGTTCTGAACCATGTCGCGCAGCGCGCCGGATTTGTCGTAGTAGGGGCCGCGTTCCTCCACGCCGATGGACTCGGCGACTGTGATCTGCACATGGTCGATGTGGGCTGCATTCCACAGCGGTTCGAACAGCGCATTGGCAAAGCGCAGCGCCATCAGATTTTGCACGGTCTCCTTGCCGAGATAGTGATCGATCCGGTAGACGCGCTCCTCCGGGAAGATCATCCCGACGGCTTGATTGAGCCGGATCGCGGATTCGAGATCCTTGCCGATCGGTTTCTCGATGACGATGCGGGAATCGCCTGTTGAAAGACCGTAGTGACCGAGCCTTTCGCAGATCGGTCCGAACAGATGCGGTGCCGTCGCCAGATAGTGGACCTGGATGCGGTCGGCATAGGCTGATAGAAGGCCCGCGAGTTCGGTCCAGCCGTTCTCGCCTTCCGCATCGGCAGCCATGTAGGAGATGCGGGCCAGGAAGCGATCGAGTTCGGGTCCCGTCGTCTCCGATGCCGGCACATGTTTGACGATCGCCTCGCGCACCATCGTGAGGAAGTCATCCTGCGGCATTGCACCGCGCGCGACGCCGAGAATGGTTGCTTCATCCGGCAACTGACCCGCAAAATCGCGGCGAAACAGCGCCGGCAACAGCTTGCGGCGTGCGAGATCACCTGTCACGCCGAAAACGGTCAGGACGAAGGGGGCCACCGGGATGACGCGGCTTGTCATGCCCGCCGCCTTTTCAATTCGAACCCCTTTGATGTGCCCCGTTGTGTCCGTCACTCTGTCAAGCATGGCATGGCTCCGTACTCGCATCGATATCGGCGGCGGTGGGCAGGTCGGCTCCATCGCGGGACACCGTGATGGCCGCGGCAGCCGTCGCGTAAGCGAGCAACTCGCGGATTGCCGGCAGGTCGAGCGCCGCGATGGCTTCAGGACGGAGCCGGCCGGTTTTCGCAAGCTGCGCAAGCAGCGCGGCGTGGAATGTGTCGCCGGCGCCCACGGTGTCGCGCACGATCGCGGAACGACCGGGCACCGAGACGCTGCCAGTGGTCGAAAAGGCGGTTGCTCCCTTTGCTCCTTCAGTCACGACCACCAGCTGCGCACCGCACGCGAGCCAGTAGGCGGCCGCATCGGCTATCGAGGCGCGACCGCCCCACGCAATGCGGACATCCTCGTCGCTCGCCTTGATCATTGTGGCGGTTCGGTAGAAGCGTTCCGCGGCGTCGGCCCAGCCTTTCATGTTGCCGACGACGGTCGGTCGCACGTTTGGATCGACGCTGATGACGCGGCGGCCATGCTCGCGCTCGGCGAGCGCGGCGAACGTGGTGCCGACCGGCTCGACAGCCATGGAATAGGAGCCAAAGGTCAGAGCCTGAATATCGTCCGGCAGCGTGCGGGGCAGGTGGGCAAGCCCTAGCGAGCGGTCTGCCGCCCCATCGCCGTGGAAAGTGTAGTTCGGCTGGCCATCGTCGGTCGTCACCACGATCGAGATCGGGGACGGCCGATCGGTGCGCACAACAAAACGCCCATCGACGTCCTCGCGAGCGAGCCTGTCTGCGAGAAACGCGCCGAAGTGATCGCGCGAAATGCCACTCAGGAGGGCCGTTCGAACCCCGAGCCGGGCGAGGCCAACAGCAACATTGAAGGGGGAGCCGCCGGCAACGGCATGGGTCGTCATGTTGGACCCGCCGTGCGCCCTCACAAATAGATCGATCACGGCTTCGCCGCAGACAAGAATCATGATGTGCGACCCTCGTTCATCAGGATGACCATGCTCAATCCTTGAAGAGCACGTCGTGGTCGCGAGCGAACGCCGCGAGCAACGGCAGCGCCGCGCCGCCGATCGCGCGCGCATCGCGCCCGATCGAGCCTTCCACCACCACAGCGTCGGTGAGGCCTTGCCGGTCCATGCGGGTCCAATGTTCGTTTGTGCGCTCGACGAGACGACGGCGCACATCGACCGGAAAGGCCCCGTCGATGATGACGGCTTCAAAGTCGATCACTGCGAGCAGGGCGGTGATCGCCTGCGCCAGCGCCGCGGCAGCCTCGGAAAGCCACGCTTCGAGCGGCTCCTCGAAGCTCGACCAGTCGTTGGGCGAGAGCCAGATATCGGTGCCGGGTCGGCCGGCGGCGATCAGCCGGCGCTCGAGCTGATAGATGGAAGCGGTGCGGATCAGCTGCTGAAGGCTTGCCTCACCGTTTTCCTCCCGTCGCATGATCGGCATGGAGCCGAGCGCGCCGGCATTGCTGCTGCGGCCCGGGAAGAGGCTGCCGTTCAGAACGATGCCGCCGCCGATGAAGGTGCCAATGTACAAATAGGCGAAATCCCGATACGCCGCGCCGGTACCGAAGGTGAGTTCGGCTGCGCATGCCGAAGTCGCGTCGTTGCAGACGCGCACCGGCCAAGGAGCGAAACGGCGCGACAGTTCGGCGCCGACGTTGAAGTCACGCCATTTGCCGAGCGCGCCGGGTGGTGTCTGCAGATCAGCTTCCCAGTTCCACAACTCGAACGGCATTGCGACGCCGATGCCGCTGATCCTGCCACGCTGGGCGTCGGGCAATTCGGCGAGAAGGCCCGGCATCTCGCGTTCGGCAAAGGCCATGATCTCTTCGGGCGCGGGGTAGGAATAAATCATGCGTCGCCTGGCACGGATGCCGGCGGTGAAGTCCATCAACACCAGATCCGAGCTGCGCCGGCCGATCATCAGCCCCAATCCGAATGCGCCGTCCGGATTGAGCGAATAGGGGACCGAAGGCTGGCCGATGCGGCCTCGCTGCGGCTCGCCTGGTAGGAGCAGTCCATCGGCTTCCAGCCGATTGATGATCACGGTCGTGGTTTGGGTCGAAAGGCCAGTGAGGCGCGCGATCTCGACCTTGGCGAGACTACGATGGCGCCGAATGAGGGAAAGGATCAGGCGCTCGTTGTACAGTCGCACGCCGCTTTGAGTGGTGCCGCGGCTGTCGCCCGGGAAGGCCACCGTAGCTCCAGCAACCGGTGCTGTTTCTTCCATTCTCGGCTCCTCACAATGGGGAATCTGTCCTTGTGACAGGTCGATTGGCCCATTCCCGGCAGTCGGCCGCAACAATGAACGCAATCGGCGATGCCTGTCAATTAATAAGTCGGGATGATTTATTTATTGACAAGGTCGTTTGGCGCTCTCTAGGATGCCCCAACACGCGGTCGAAACCGTGCAGGCCAACAAGGCGTCAAACGAGGAGGGAATAGATGCGTCAGTCACTCGGACTATTCACAGCATTCGCGCTGGCTCTGGGCGGCACGAGCAGTTTCGCGGCCGACAAGCCGATCGTGGGTCTCATCACCAAGACCAACACCAATCCGTTCTTCGTGAAGATGAAGGCCGGCGCCGACGAGGCGGCGAAGGCGAATGATGTCGAGCTGCGCTCGTTTGCCGGAAAGGTCGATGGCGACAACGAGAGCCAGGTCGCGGCCATCGAGAACCTGATCGCCGCCGGTGCCAAGGGCATCCTGATCACGCCGAACGACTCCCGTGCGATCGTCCCGGCTGTCGAAAAGGCGCGGGCGGCGGGCATTCTGGTTATCGCCCTCGACACGCCGCTCGATCCGGCCAATGCGGCGGATGCGACGTTTGCCACCGACAATTTTCTGGCAGGTGAAATGATCGGCCAATGGGCTGCCAAGACGCTGGGTGCCAAGGCGGCATTGGCGAAGATTGCGCTGCTCGACCTCAATGTGAACCAGATCTCGGTCGATGTGGCCCGCGATCAGGGCTTTCTGAAAGGTTTTGGCATCGATCTCGGTAACCCCGCCAAGATCGGTGACGAGAAGGACGCGCGCATCGTCGGTCACGATGTGACGCTCGGCAGCGAGGAAGGCGGCCGCAAGGCGATGGAGAACCTGCTCCAGAAAAATCCCGAGATCTCGCTCGTCTATACCATCAACGAGCCTGCGGCGGCGGGAGCCTACGAGGCCCTGCGCTCGGTCGGCCGCGACAAGGATGTGCTGATCGTTTCCGTCGACGGCGGTTGCCCCGGCGTGCGCAACGTGAAGGACGGAGTCATCGGCGCCACCTCAATGCAGTTCCCACTGCTGATGGCGGCGAAGGGCGTCGAGGCGGTGAAGACTTTTGCCTCTGGCGGCGGCAAGCCGAAGGCCTCGCCCGGTCTCGACTTCGTCAATACCGGCGTCGAGCTCGTCACCGACAAGCCGGTCGGCGAAATGCCATCGATCGACAGCGCTGCCGCCTTGAAGAAGTGCTGGGGCTGATCGCAGCTTCGACTTGTAGCCAACGGCAAGAATTGGCGCCCGCGAGCCGGGCGCCAAAAGCCGGAAACCGTTCCGCGATTGGACGGGCAGATCTCCGCATGCAACGAGGAAAATGGCCATGACCGATATCGGCAGTAGCCGCCCGGCCGCCCAGGCCTTCGAGCTCGTGCTCGACAAGGGCGAGAGTCGCGTGGCCGAATTCGAGGTTCGCGCGCGATCGCCGCTGCAGAAGCTTCAGCACTTCCTGCACGCCAATCCGACGGCGGTGCCGGCAATCGTGCTCCTGCTCAGCGTCGCAGCATTCGGCTTCACCGTCGGCTCGCGTTTTCTGTCGATGTTCAACCTGTCGCTGATCATCCAGCAGGTCACGATCATCGGCGTGATCGGGGCGGCACAGACGTTGATCGTGATTACCGCCGGCATCGATCTCTCGGTTGGGGCCATCATGGTGCTGTGCTCCGTCATTATGGGCAAGCTCGCGGTCACCGTGGGATTGCCAGCTCCCATCGCGCTCGTCGTCGGCGTTGCCGCGGGTGCCGGCTGCGGCGTGCTCAACGGTACGCTGGTGACCCGGCTCAAGCTGCCGCCGTTCATCGTCACGCTCGGGACGTGGTCGATCTTTTTTGCTCTCAACCTTTGGTATTCGGCGTCTGAGACCATCCGCTCGCAGGAAGTCGCGAAAATCGCCCCGTTGCTGCAAGCATTGGGAACGCCGGTCAACGTTCTTGGCGCCCGTTTCACCTACGGCTCCTTCTTCATGGTCGGGCTCGTGGCGTTGATCTGGTTCGTGCTGAATCGCACGGCCTTCGGACGCCATCTCTACGCGGTGGGCGACGATCCTGATGCGGCGCGGCTTTCCGGCATCCGGACGGACCGCATTCTCTTTAGTGTCTACGTGATCGCCGGTGTGATTTGCGCACTTGGCGCATGGGCATTGATCGGGCGCATTGGCTCGATCAGCCCGCAGGCCGGGCAGACAGCCAATCTGGACAGCATCACTGCGGTGGTCGTCGGTGGCGCTAGTCTGTTCGGCGGGCGTGGTTCGATTATCGGCACGCTGATCGGCGCTCTGATCGTCGGCGTATTTCGCAACGGGCTCGCGTTGTCCGATGTCGACGTGCTCTGGCAGGAATTCGCCGTCGGCTGGCTGATCATCATCGCAGTGGCGCTTGATCAATGGATTCGCAAGGTGTCTGCATGAGCACAGGATCGAACGTTCCCGGAGCATTGCCACTCCTGCAGGCGCGCGGCCTCAACAAGCGCTATGGCCGTGTGACGGCGCTCGACAATGCGGACTTCGATCTCTATCCAGGCGAAATCCTGGCTGTGATCGGAGACAATGGTGCCGGAAAATCATCGCTGATCCGCGCGCTCTCAGGCGCACTCGTTCCTGATTCAGGCGAGATCAAGCTCGCCGGCAAGACGGTCGCATTTCGTTCGCCACTCGACGCCCAGGCGGCCGGCATCGAGACCGTTTACCAGACGCTTGCTCTGTCGCCGAGCCTATCGATCGCCGACAATATGTTCCTCGGCCGCGAATTGCGCCGGGCCGGGCCGCTCGGCACGATCTGCCGCATGCTCGATCGCAAGGCCATGCAACGCATCGCCCGCGAGAAACTCACCGAGCTTGGTCTCATGACCGTGCAGAGCATCAACCAGCGCGTCGAGACCTTGTCGGGCGGTCAGCGCCAGGGCGTGGCGGTGGCAAGGGCGGCGGCCTTCGGCTCGCGCGTTGTCATCATGGACGAACCGACCGCAGCGCTCGGGGTCAAGGAATCGCGTCGCGTGTTGGAATTGATCCTCGATGTGCGGCGGCGAGGCGTTTCGGTCGTCCTGATCAGCCACAACATGCCGCATGTGTTCGAGATCGCCGATCGCATCCATATCCACCGTCTCGGTCGCCGGCTCACGGTGATCGATCCCAAGGCCTACACAATGTCGGATGCGGTCGCCTTCATGACCGGCGCTCGGGCACCGATCGAAGTCGCAGCGGCTTCCGCCTGAATGCCGCGGGTAGCCGGGAAGGGCTTGGTGTTCGGCCCGACCTGTCCGCCTGGAGCAAGGCGATCGCAATGGTCGTGCCCTGGCAGCTGTTACCGGCGCCGATTGGCTGCGCCGTGCAGAGCACGGCTTTGCCATCGTGGCGGCACTTTGACTCTCGATGCCAATGTCGTTGCCTTTCAAAGTCGTCGCGAAATAGCCATAACACGCGGGCCAGGTTTCGGCAGACAGACGCATGAGACCGTTACGATGCTCTGGAAATCATCTCTTGTTTTGGCAGCAGCGCTCTATGTCGCCGCATTTTCTGCAAGCGCGCAGCAGAATGCGGAGTTCGATGCGTGCGTGGCCCAGGCCGACGGCGTTTCCTCCAAAATGTCGGATTGCGGCAAAGCCGAGATCGATAAGTGGGACGTGAGGCTGAATGCCGCCTATCAGACCCTTATGCATAGGTCCGCGGACAAGACGCGGGCGCAATTGCAGCAGGAGCAGAGGACTTGGCTCAAACACCATTTGACCGAGACCCGTCGTCTGGCTGCTGATCCCGGCAATGGGTCCGTCGCATTTCTCGACTCCCAGTCTTTTGAATTGGATGACCTGGTCGCGCGAACGTTGCAGCTTGAAAAGCGCGTCAGCGGGACGCCTTGATCGCAAAACCCCATCATTGTAAGCGTCACGCGTCTTGCGGCGCGGCGGCGACAGCGGCCCGTCGCCGTGCCGGCAGGAAACATCCCGCAATCGCGCCGGCCAGTGATAGCGTTGCGGCAAGCCGCATCGCCGCGGCGAATCCGCTATCGAAATGCGCGGCCGAGTAGGCCCCGCCGTGGGCCGAGAAGCTGGCCACCAGCGCTGCGATGCCGAACATGCCGCCGAGGAAGCGGCCCATGTTGAAGACGCCGGACGCCTTGCCCATTTCGGCCACCGCGACCGAGCTTAGAATGGCGTTCTGCGCGGCCGGCATCGCCATCGAGACGCCGACGCCGGCCAGCACCAGCGGTGCCACCAGAGCGGAGTAGGTCACCGCGGGACTCGCGATCTCAGCGATCCAGCCGAGGCCGATCGCCTGCATCAACAATCCCATCACCACCAGCGGCCGCTCGCCGAGCCTGTTGACGACTGCGCCGGCGATCGGGGAGGTGACGAACAGCGTCGCCGTCCAGGGCAGCAGGCGAAGTCCGGCGCTGAAGGCGTCGAAGCCCAGCGTGGTCTGCAGGAACTGCGGCAGCAGGAACAACACGCCATACATTGCGGCGTAGAACAGCACGCTTGCCGCCATGCCCGAGGCGAGGGCGCGCGACGCAAACAGTCCCATCGGCACCATCGGCGCGGCCGCGCGCAATTCCCAGAGCACGAAGCCCGCCGTGAACACCAGGCCTGACATCAGCGTGCCCATGACCTCGGCGCTCGTCCATCCCACGGCATTGCCGCGCAACAGGCTCCAGACCAGCGCGAGCGCCGAAAGGGCAACGAGCAGTAGTCCGGGAATGTCCAACGCGGCAGTAGGTCCGAAGCTTTCGCGCAAGCGTGTCCGCACCAGGGCGATCGCGATCAGGCCGATCGGCAGGTTGATCCAGAACACCCAGCGCCAGCCGAAATGTTCGGTGATGAAGCCGCCGATGGCCGGGCCGATGATCAGCGCGCAGCCGGTGAGGCTGCCGAAAATGCCGAGCGCGCGGGCGCGCTCCTCCCGGCCGAACGTGCCGCTCAGGATTGCCATCGCAAGCGGCATCACCAGCGCGGCGCCGGCGCCTTGCAGCGCACGGGCAGCGATCAGCGCGGCGGCGTTGCCTGCCAGCGCACAGGCGGCCGATGCAACGACGAACAGGGCGATCCCGGCGGCGAACATGCGGCGGCGACCGAAGCGATCGCCGAGAGCGGCGCCGGTCAGGAGCAGCACCGCGAAGATCAAGTTGAAGGCGTTGACGGTCCATTGCAGCGTCTCGACCGGGCTGCCGAAATCGGCGCGGATGGCCGCGAACGCCGTCGTAATGATCATGGCGTCCAACGCCATCATGAAGGATGCCAGCGCGGTGACGCCAAGCACCCAATTCTTCTCGGCGCGATCGGTTGGGGTCTGCATTGCCCACTCTCCGTGTCTCGCGCCGCCCTGTCGCGGCGCGTTCTGCGGGTGAGACGCGGCCAACGAGGCAAAGGGTGCGCCCGGAAATAATCTTTTGCGGACCGAATCCTTTGGTAACGGGCAAACGTCTTTGGGGTGACGCGGCCATTGACGCGAGCTTGATCCGGGAAAATCGCGGCCCGGACTTCCGGGAAGGTCGTGCTAAAGTCGACGATGGCGCGTGACGAGCAACTGGGTCGCAACATGAGCTGAGGAGCGCGTAATGAGAAGGACGTTGATCAGATACAAGGCCAAGCCGGAGCTGGCCGATCGGAACGCCGAGCTGGTTGCCGCCGTATTCGCGGAATTGAAGGCGGCGGGGCCCGCCGGCGTGCGCTATCTGACGCTGCGGCTGGAGGATGACACCTTCATCCATCTTGTCGAGGCCGCGGCCGAAGACGGCTCGAGCCCGATCCCGAAGCTGAAAGCGTTTCAGGCGTTCCAGGACGGCATCCGTGACCGCTGCGCGGAGCCGCCGCTGGTTCGTGATGTGAAGATCGTCGGCAATTATCGTATGCTGGACGAGTCCTGACCAGGCGAGGTGGAGGAGCAATGGCGCCAGAGCCGCTGGCTACCGTCGACATCGAGGCCCTGCTGGCGCGGATTCGGCCGAAGCTGCATCGCTACTGTGCCCGCATGGTCGGCTCGGTCATCGATGGTGAGGATGTGCTGCAGGATGCGCTGATCAAGGCGATGGACGCGCTGCCATCAGTCTCGCCCGTCGTCAATCCGCAAGGCTGGCTGTTCCGCATCGCGCACAACACCGCGCTGGATTTCCTGCGTCGCCGCAACCGGCAGGAGGCACTGCATTCGGCTGAGGAGGTGGACATGATCGCCGGCCAGCTCGATGAGGTGGAAAGCCGCCAGATTGCCGCGACCAGCCTGCGCACCTTCATGCGGTTGCCGGTGGCGCAGCGCTCCAGTGTGATCCTGATGGACGTGCTCGGCTGCTCGCTTGCCGAGGTCTGCGACATCATGGATTTTAGCATGCCTGCGGTGAAGGCCGCACTGCACCGCGGGCGCACGCAGCTGCGTGAGTTCGGTGAGGAGCCGGACGACGCGCCGCGGCCGGGCCTGTCGGACGCCGATCGGATGCGGCTCAACGCCTATGTCGGCCATTTCAATGCTCGCGACTTCGACGCGATCCGCGCCATGATCGCCGACGACGTCAGGCTCGAGCTCGTCAACCGCACCAGGCTGAAAGGCAAGGCCGAGGTGTCGACTTACTTCGGCAATTATTCGAAGATCAGCGACTGGCACCTGGTGGCCGGGCAGGTCGATGGGCGTCCCGCGATCCTGGTGTTCGATCCCAATGAGCTGAAAGGGCGGCCGAAATATTTCGTGCTGCTGAATTGGTCTGCCGAGAGGCTCGCCACCATCAGGGATTTTCGTCACGCGGCGTATGTCATCGATGGTGCTGAGTGCGTGGTGGATAGCGGGTGAGCGGAGGAGCGTCCGCCGCTCTACCTTTTGCTCACAGAAGTCGGCCTGATCTGGGCCTCGCCGTTCGGCCTGCTGTGGCTCGACTAGGCTGTGCCGTCGGCGAGAATCCGCCGGCAGGCGTCGACGAAGACTTGCGCGCCGGTGACGATATCCGCGTCCGCCGTGTTCTCGGTCCAGTGATGGCTGATGCCGCCGATCGACGGGACGAACAGCATGCCCGCGGGCATGATGGTCGCGAGCATCTGCGCATCATGGCCGGCACCGCTCGGCATGCGCAGCGATCGTCCCCCGGCAAGGGCCTTGCTCGCGGCCTCGATCGCATCCTGGAAGCCGGCGTTCATCATCGCGGGGGCGCCGGTGCGGATCTTTTCCACGGCGACGGTGCAGGGGCCCTTCGTGCCAGCCTCATCCGCCATGTTGCGCAGCAATCCTTCCAGCCGCGCGATGACGGAAGGATCGTCGTCGCGGATCTGGAACAGCATCTCCGCGCTGCCGGGAATGATGCTCGGTGCGCCCGGATCGAGCGTGATACGGCCCGTGGTCCACACCGTGCGCGGGCCGCGCGCGGCGGGGAAACGTTCGTCGATCTCCACGCAAAATTTTGCGAGCGCAAGCCCTGCATCCTTTCGCACGGCCATGCGCGTGGTGCCGGCGTGATTCTGCTCGCCGGTGAAGGTGATGCGGTATTGCCAGATGCCGACGATGGAGGTTACGACGCCGATCGCGAGTTTGCCGCTTTCGAGCGTGTCGCCCTGCTCGATATGCGCCTCGAGGTAGCCGATGTGCCGTCCTGGCTCAGCGGCGACGCGCGGACGTCCAGTAAGTCCCATGCCGCCGAGTGCATCTCGCATGGGGCGTCCATTGGTGCGGTCGCGCGCCGCGTCGATCTCGGCCTCGCTTACCTGACCGACATAAGAGCGCGAGCCGAGAAAGCTGCCGAAGTGACCTTCCTCGTCGACCCACGCGGCCACCTCGACCGCGCCTTTCACGGTGGGATCGGCATTGAGCACGCGCGCGGCCTCGAGCGCATAGACGACGCCGAGCGGCCCATCGAGCCAGCCGGCATAGTTCTGACTTTCCAGGTGCGAGCCTGCGAGCAGCTTTGGTCCCGTCTTCGCACTGGTGCCAATGATATTGCCGATGCCGTCGATCGCGCCGGTGAGCCCGGCGTCAGGCAGCTTCTGCAGCAACCAGCCCAGCGACTGCTTGTGCGGTTCCGAGAAGGTCGGCTTGTGCACGCCAGTCTTGTAGGTCCCGAGCGCGCGGAGAGCATTGAGATCGGCGAGAACGCGCGTCCCATTGGCGTGCGGCTTGGTGTCAGGCATGTTCAGCAACCTTCAGCGCCTCGGTGCGGATTTCTTCGACCAGCCGTTCCTTGAGCTGAACGAATTCGGGCGTGGTCTTGATCTTGTAGGAGCGCGGATGCGGCAGGTCCACGGCGATCTCGGCCTTGATACGGCCGGGACGGGCGCTCATGACGATGACGCGGCTGCCGAGGAAGATCGCTTCCTCGATGTCGTGGGTGACGAACAGCACAGTCTTCTGGTCGCGCTCCCAGATGCCGAGCAGCATCTCCTGCATCAGGGCGCGGGTCTGATTATCGAGCGCGCCGAAGGGCTCGTCGAGCAGCAGGATCTTTGGATCATTGGCGAGCGCACGCGCAATCGCCGTGCGCTGCTGCATGCCGCCGGAGAGCTGCTTCGGCCAGTGGTTCTCGAAGCCGGCAAGTCCGACCTGGCGGATGAAGGCGTCGGCGACCTTGTTGCGCTCCGCCTCCGGCACGCCGCGTTCGCGCAGGCCGAAGGCGATGTTCTCGCGCACGGTCAGCCAGGGAAACAGCGTGTAGGACTGGAACACCATGCCGCGATCGGCGCCGGGTCCGGTAACTTCGCGACCGTCGAGCGTGACGCGTCCGCTGGTCGGACGGTCGAGGCCGGCGACGATGCGCAGCAAGGTAGACTTGCCGCAGCCGGACGGGCCGAGGATGGTGACGAAGTCGTTGTTGCCGATGGTGAGGTCGGTCGGCTCCAGCGCGCGTGTCGGTGCATTGCCGTGGCGCGCCGGGAAGGTGCGCGAGACCTGCTCGATCCTGAGGACCGTCATGCGAGCCTCCACGGAAACAGCCAGGCGTTGAAGGCCTTGAACATGAAGTCCGAGAGCAGGCCGATCAGGCCGATCACGATGATGCCGAAGATGATCTGTCCGGTGTTGAGCAGCGCCTGGCTGTCGGTGATCATGTGCCCGATGCCGGAGGACGAGCCGATCAGCTCGGCGACGATGACATAGGTCCAGGCCCAGCCCAGCACCAGCCGCAGGATCTCTGCGATCTCGGGCGCGGAGGAGGGCAGCAGCACGCGGCGGATGATGCCGCGGTCGCTGGCTCCTAACGTGTAGGCGGCCTCCACCAGATCGCGTCGGGTCGCGCCGACGGTGACGGCGACCATCAGGATGACCTGGAACACCGAGCCGATGAAGATCACCAGCAGCTTCTGCAACTCGCCGATGCCAGCCCACAGGATCAGCAGCGGAATGAAGGCCGAGGCCGGCAGATAGCGTGCGAAGGAGACGAACGGTTCGAGGAACGCCTCGATCGGCTTGTAGGCGCCCATCAGCACGCCGAGCGGCACGGCGATGATGGCCGCGAGCGCAAAGCCGCCCACGACACGCCAGATCGTCATGCCGATGTCGAACACAAAACCTTGCTTGACCAGCAGGTCATAGCCTTCCTGCACCATGGTCAGCGGGTTGGCGAGAAAGGTCTTCGACACATGGCCACCGAAGGTCGCCCAGGACCAGAGGGCGACGAACAGTATGAAGAAGGCGAGGCCATAGGCCACGCGCTGCTTCGATGTCACGGAATCCAGGGGACGCATCGATAGGTGATCCGAATGGTCGATCATGTGCTGGTCCCGCGTCTGTGCAGGACCAGCGATCATGAGAGACTTACTTGATGAAGCTGGCGTCGAAGAGGTCCTCGACCTTCGGCGCTGCCTTGATGATGCCGATGTCGAGCAGCAGCTCGGTGGCGTCCTTGTTGAAGGCGAGGAAGTCGCCCGTGAAGAACTTCTGGTTCGCGGCCTTGTCCTGCCAGCGCAGATACTTTGCCGAGTTGCCGAACTGCTCGCCGGTCTGCTTCACGTCGGCGCCCATAATCTCATAGGACTTGGCCTGGTCCTTGGCGATCATCTCGAGCGATTCGAAATAGCTGTCGGCCAGCGCCTGCGCCGCCTTCGGGTTCTCGCTGAGGAATTTGGGCGTGCAGCCGAACGTGTCCATCACGATGGGATAGTCCAGCGTGGTTGCGATGATCTTGCCTTTATCGGGTGCGGCGCGCACGGTCGACAAATAAGGCTCATAGGTCATCGCGGCATCGTTCTGGCCGGAGACGAAGGCCTGCGCGGCGGCGGCCGGCTCGAGGTTGACGACGGTGACGTCCTTCACCGTGAGCCCGTTCTTCTTCAGCATCCAGGCCAGCGCGAAATAGGGCGAGGTGCCGGGCGCGGAGGCCGCAACCGTCTTGCCCTTCAGCTCCTTGATCGAGGAGACGTCGTTGCGCACGGCCATGCCATCGGCGCCATAGCTCTTGTCGAGCTGGAAGATCTGCTTGGTGGCGACGCCATTGGCGTTCCAGGAGATCCAGGTTTCGACCGTGGTTGCCGCGCACTGCACGTCGCCGGAGGCGATGGCGAGGTGGCGGTCCTTCTGCGGGATTTTCTTGATGGTGACGTCGAGGCCGTTCTTCTTGAAGATGCCGGCTTCCTTCGCCAGCGTTAGCGGCGCAAAGCCGGTCCAGCCGGAGATGCCGATGCCGACCTTGACGTCGTCGGCGAGCGCGGGAGTGGCGGCTGCGAGCGCAATGATTGTCGCAAAAACTGTCGAACTACGCATGATTGTCGTCCTCTTGCCCAGATGGTTTGACGTCCTGTTGATCTCTGCCGGCCCTATGGACCGTTGCCCGAAACGTTGCACGATTTGTGCCGACATATTTCCTCTCAGCCTCCCTTGAATCGCGCGACAAGGCGGTGAGAGTCACCGGGATAAAGCAGGCGCACCGCGGTGATCGTGCGCGCACTGCGCCAAGTATAGCGGTCGATCACAAGACAGGGCGCGCCGATGGCGATGTCGAGCGTCTCAGCCGTGCGGTCATCCGCAACGATGGCGCTGATCGTATGCTCGGCTTCCGTCCATGGAACATGATGAAGCAGCCACGATCCGGGCGGCTCGCGCGAGAAATCCGCGGTCGCCGCAGATGGCACGGACGCAAGATCGATTAGTCGGTCCTCAACGGCGAACGGCACGTTGTCGGCGCTGTGGCGGCAGGAGATCGCGACCACCTTGCCGGCTTTCTTGACGCCGAGCCGCTCGCGGTCGGCGGCGGTTGCCGCGCGCAGCTTGCGACCGATCAGCTCGTAGCCGTAAGTGCGGCCGAGCGCGGTAATCTCGGCGCGGATGTCGGCGATCTTGAGGACCGCTGATTGATGTTGCGGCCTACGCACGAACGAGCCGGCACGCCGCCGTCGCTCGATCAGATCGGCTTGTGCCAGTTCCGACAGCGCCTTGTTCACCGTCATGCGCGAGCAACCATAGCGCGCCACGAGCTCGTGCTCGAACGGAATTCGATGCCCGGGCGGCCATTCGCCGGTCAGAATGCGCCTTTCGATATCGGCGCGGATGCGCTTGTAGAGCGTCGGCTTGTCGGCCGCGTCGGTGGCGAGGCTCATGCGACGAGCCTCCGCACGGCGGTGTTGAAGCGCGCGCGCGCGTCCCGGCGCAGTTTATGCTGGCCGCCCTCAACCACCTTGTTGCCGCCGGCCCAGACGCAATCGATCGCGCCGTCGCCGGCTGCAAAGATCCAGCCGTCGATCACGGCATCGCGCGCGCGTCCTGCCAGCGACGGATGCATGGCGTCGAGGGTGACAATGTCGGCACGCGCGCCCGGGATCAGCCCGACGGTTGGCTGCGCCAGCGCCCGGGAGCCGCCCGCAAGGGCATCATCGAACAGCGTGCGACCAGTGGAACGGCCTGCCCCGCCGGAGAGCACGTTGCGCGTGCGATGCTTAAGCCGTTGGCCATATTCAAGCTGGCGCAACTCGTCGGCGACACCGACCAGCACATTTGAATCGGTGCCGACGCCGAAAGCACCGCCGGCATCGAGAAATTCGCGCGCCGGGAAGATGCCGTCGCCGAGGCTCGCTTCGGTGACGGGGCAGAGCCCCGCGACCGCTCCGGTCTTGGCGAATGCGCTGATTTCCTGGTCCGTCATATGCGTCGCGTGGATGAGGCACCAGCGTTGATTGACCGGCGCGTGCTCAAGCAGCCATTGCACCGGACGCTGCCCCGACCAGACCAGGCAATCCTCGACTTCTTTCGCCTGCTCGGCGGCATGAATGTGCACCGGGCCGCCATTTGCGAGCGGAACGATCGCCGCGAGCTCGTCCGGCGCCACGGCGCGCAGACTATGCGGGGCGATGCCGATGTTGGCGCCCGGCAATGTTGCGATCGCCTTGCGCGAGGCCGCCATCAGCGCGGCGAACTGATCGACCGAGTTGATGAAGCGACGCTGGCCGTCATGCGGCGCCGCGCCGCCGAAGGACCCATGCGCATAAAAACTCGGCAGCAGCGTGAGGCCAATGCTTGAGGCTTCGGCAGCCTGCGCAATTTGCGCGGCCATTTCTCCAATGTCGGAATAGTGCGCGCCGTCGCGATCATGATGCAGATAATGGAATTCGCCGACGCGGGTGAAACCCTGCTCCAGCATCTCGACATACAGCAACGTTGCGACGGCGGCGACGTCATCAGGCGTCATCGCCAACGCGAAGCGATACATCGTCTCGCGCCAGGTCCAGAACGTGTCGGCGGAATCGCCGCGCAGCTCCGCAAGTCCCGCCATGCCGCGTTGAAACGCGTGGCTGTGCAGGCTCGCAAGCCCCGGAAGCGCGATGGCGTGGCGCTCGTCGTCGGCAGCAGGCGCCACATCGGGCGTCACCGCCGCGATCGCGCCGGCGGTGATCACCACCTGCACGTCATTGGCCCAGCCCGAGGGCAGGAGCGCGGAGGCGAAATGCAGTCGGGTCATGATTGATTACACGCCGGCTGGACAGAACCGCCGTACGATTATATGTCTAGACATATAAGTCAAGCATCCCAGGGCGCAGGGACTTCGCGAAGGGACAGTGGCATGGCAGAGCGCTTCGACCGGATCTGGCATAACGCCCGGCTCGCCACCATGCGGGCCGATCGTCCCGATCTCGGCGAGATCGAACGCGGTGTGATTGCCGCGCGCGGCGGCCACATCATCTATGCCGGCGCCGCGGCCGATTTTCCTGGCGATGCCGACGCCATTCAGTGGATCGATTGCGAGGGACGCTGGATCACGCCAGGCCTCGTCGATTGCCACACTCATCTTGTCTATGGCGGCAACCGCGCGCGAGAGTTCGAGCTGCGCCTGAAGGGCGCAAGCTACGAGGAGATCGCGCGTGCCGGCGGCGGCATTGTCTCGACGGTCGCCGCGACGCGCAAGGCGAGTCAGGCCGAGCTGATCGCGAGCGCACTGCCGCGGCTGGATGCGTTGATCGGCGAGGGCGCAACCACGGTCGAGATCAAGTCCGGCTATGGTCTCGATACCGAGACCGAGATGCGGCAGCTTTCTGCCGCCCGCAGCCTTGGCCGTCAGCGAAAGGTTGCGATCCGCACCTCTTTCCTCGGCGCGCACGCACTGCCGGTGGAAGCCGGTGGGGACAAGGATCGCTACATCGATCTCGTATGTAAGGAGATGCTGCCGGCCGTCGCAAAGGCAGGCCTTGCCGATGCGGTCGACGCCTTCATGGAGGGCATCGCATTCTCGGCCGAGCAGACGGCACGGGTGTTCACGGCGGCGAGGGCACTCGGGCTGCCGGTCAAGCTGCATGCCGACCAGCTGTCGAACCTTGGCGGCGCCGCGCTCGCCGCACAATTCTCCGCGCTTTCGGCCGACCATCTCGAACATACCGACGAAGCCGGCGCCGCCGCGATGGCAAAGGCCGGCACAGTGGCCGTCCTTCTGCCCGGCGCCTTCTACTTCATCCGTGAAACGCAAAAGCCGCCGGTCGAGGCGTTCCGCAAGCACGCCGTTGCCATGGCGCTCGCGACCGACTGCAATCCCGGCAGCTCGCCGCTGACCTCGCTGCTGCTAACGATGAATATGGGCGCGACGCTGTTCCGGATGACTGTCGTCGAATGCCTCGCGGGGATTACCCGCGAAGGCGCGCGGGCGCTCGGCGTGCTCGATGAGACCGGCACGCTCGAGGCCGGAAAATGGTGCGACCTCGCGATCTGGGACATCGAGCGCCCCGCCGAGCTGGTCTACCGCATTGGCTTCAATCCGCTGCATCGACGGGTGTGGAGGGGCCAGTGACTGGGCAGGGCACAGCGATCGTCGTCAAGCCCGGAAGGGTGAGCCTTGACGATCTCGCATGCGTGCTGGCGGGTGCTGCTGTCGAACTCGATCCATCGTTCTGGCCGCGCGTCGAGGCAGCTGCGGAGATCGTTGCAAAGGCGGCGTTCGGCGCCGCGCCGGTCTACGGCATCAACACCGGCTTCGGCAAGCTGGCCTCGAAACGCATTCCGCCCGATCAGACCGCGCTGCTTCAGCGCAACCTCATCGTCTCCCACTGCTGCGGCGTCGGGCCGGCCACGCCCGAGCCGATCGTGCGGTTGATGATGGCGCTGAAAATCATCTCGCTTGGGCGGGGTGCCTCGGGCGTCCGCGGCGCGGTGATCGAGCAATTGCAGGCCATGCTGGCGCGACACGTTTATCCGCTAGTGCCGCAGCAGGGCTCGGTCGGCGCCTCCGGCGATCTCGCGCCGCTCGCGCATATGACCGCGGTGATGATCGGCGAAGGGCAGGCGATCCTCGACGGGAAAACCGTGTCCGGTGCCGAGGCGCTGGCGGCTGCTGGCCTTGTTCCGCTGACGCTGGGTCCAAAGGAGGGGCTCGCGCTGATCAACGGCACGCAGTTCTCGACCGCCTATGCTATCTCCGGCGTGCTGCGTGCATTTCGTCTCGCCCGTGCGGCACTGGTCACCGGTGCGCTGTCGGTCGATGCCGCCATGGCCTCGACCGCGCCGTTCCGCCCCGAGATTCAGGCCCTGCGCGGTCTTCCCGGGCAAGTCGCCGCGGCCGCGGCGTTGACCGCGCTACTTGACGGCAGCGATATCCGCCTGTCGCATCTCGAGGGCGACGAGCGCGTACAGGATCCCTATTGCCTGCGCTGCCAGCCGCAGGTCGCGGGCGCTGTGCTTGATTTGATCACGCAGGCCGCGCGCACGCTGACCGTCGAGGCCAATGCCGTCACCGACAATCCGCTGGTGCTGGTCGAAACGGGCGAGATCGTCTCCGGCGGAAACTTCCATGCCGAGCCGGTCGCCTTCGCCGCCGATACGATCGCACTCGCCTTGTCGGAGATCGGCGCGATCAGTGAACGGCGCATTGCGACGCTGGTCGATCCCGCGCTCAATTTCGGCCTGCCGCCGTTCCTGACGCCAGATCCCGGCATCAATTCCGGCTTCATGATCGCCGAGGTGACGGCGGCTGCGCTCTACGCCGAGAATAAGCAGCGCGCCGCAGCCTGCTCGATCGATTCGACGCCGACCAGCGCCAATCAGGAAGACCATGTCTCCATGGCCGCGCATGCCGCACGACGCCTGTCTGACATGGCCGAGAATCTCGCGTCCATTCTAGGCATTGAGCTTCTGGTTGCCGCCCAAGGCATCACGCTACGTGCGCCGCACGCCACAAGCGCGCCGCTTGTCGCGGTGATCGCTAAGCTGCGCGAGCAGGTGCCGGCGCTAGGCGCTGATCGCTACATGGCCGGCGATCTCGCCAAGGCCGCCGCGTTGGTCGAGGCCGACGCGCTGCCGGCCGTCGCGCTCACTGCGCTATCATCCGATCCGTTTCCAAGACTTGACTGAACAGGGCTCGACTAAGGGGTTTTCGCATGAACCGCCGACTGGATAATGACCGTACCATCCGCGCGCCACGTGGTAGCGAGATCAGCGCCAAGAGCTGGCTGACGGAAGCGCCGCTGCGCATGCTCATGAACAATCTCGATCCTGATGTCGCCGAGCGGCCGAGCGAGCTCGTGGTCTATGGCGGCATCGGCCGCGCCGCGCGCGATTGGGAGAGTTTTGATCGGATCACGACGGCGTTGCGCAAGCTGGAAGCCGACCAGACGCTGCTGGTGCAATCCGGAAAGCCGGTCGGCATCTTCCGCACCCATGCCGATGCGCCGCGCGTGCTGATCGCGAACTCCAATATCGTGCCGCATTGGGCGACGCTCGATCACTTCAACGAGCTCGATCGCCAGGGTCTGATGATGTACGGCCAGATGACAGCGGGCTCGTGGATCTATATCGGCAGCCAAGGCATCGTGCAGGGCACTTACGAGACCTTCGTCGAGGTCGGCCGTCGCCATTATGGCGGCAGCCTTGCCGGAAAATGGATTCTCACGGCGGGTCTCGGCGGCATGGGCGGCGCGCAGCCGCTGGCCGCGACCATGGCGGGCGCCTCGATGCTGGCGGTCGAATGCCAGCCCAGCCGCATCGAGATGCGCCTGCGCACCGGCTATCTCGATCGCCAGGCGGCAACGCTCGACGAGGCGCTGGCGATCATGGCGGAGGCCGCGAAGACGAAGAAGGCAGTCTCGGTCGGCCTGCTCGGCAATGCCGCAGAGATTTTCCCTGAGCTGGTCCGCCGCGGCGTCAAGCCCGACATCGTCACCGACCAGACGAGCGCGCACGATCCGATCAACGGCTATTTGCCAAAGGGCTGGACGTTGGCCGATTGGGAGGCTAAGCGTGCCTCCGATCCAAAGGCTGTGGAGCGCGCCTCGAAGACCTCGATGGTCGAGCATGTCCAGGCCATGCTGGATTTCCACGCGCAGGGCATTCCGACGCTCGACTATGGCAACAACATCCGCCAGATGGCGCAGGACATGGGCCTGAAGAACGCGTTCGATTTCCCGGGCTTCGTTCCCGCCTATATCCGCCCGCTGTTCTGCCGCGGCGTCGGACCGTTCCGCTGGGCTGCGCTGTCAGGTGATCCGGAGGACATCTTCAAGACAGATGCCAAGGTGAAAGAGCTGATGCCCAGCGACAAGCATCTGCACAATTGGCTCGACATGGCCAAGGCGCGCATCAAGTTTCAGGGCCTGCCGGCGCGGATCTGCTGGGTCGGGCTTGGCGATCGCCATCGCCTGGGCCTTGCTTTCAACGAGATGGTCGCGCGCGGCGAGTTGAAGGCGCCTGTCGTGATCGGCCGCGATCATCTCGACAGCGGTTCGGTGGCAAGCCCGAACCGCGAGACCGAGGCGATGAAGGACGGCTCGGATGCCGTGTCCGACTGGCCGCTGCTCAACGCGCTGCTCAATTGCGCCAGCGGTGCGACCTGGGTCTCGCTGCATCATGGCGGCGGCGTCGGCATTGGCTATTCGCAGCACGCCGGCATGGTGATCGTGGCCGACGGTACGCCGGAAGCGGCCAAGCGCATCGAGCGCGTGCTCTGGAACGATCCGGCCAGCGGCGTCATGCGCCATGCGGATGCGGGCTACGACATCGCGATCGAGTGCGCCCGCGACAAGGGGCTCGATCTGCCGAGCCTTGTGAAGTAGCTAGGCCTTAGGCCACGACTTTGGCTTCAGCGCCGGCAAGGCGCTGACGTTCCGTCGTCAGATACTCGTCGATCGCCGAGCCGCGCATGGGCTTTGCGAAATAATAGCCCTGGATGAAGTCGCAGCCGAGCCGGCGCAGCGTATCGAGCTGGGCCCGCGTCTCAACGCCCTCGACCACGCAGGCAATCTCCATGTCGTCGCAAAGGCCGGTGAGCGACTTGATGATCTTGTGGCTCACGGGATTATCGTTGATGTCGGCGACGAAGCTGCGGTCGATCTTGAGCTTGTCCAGCGGCAGGCGATGCACGTGGCTCAGCGACGAATAGCCGGTGCCGAAATCGTCCAGCGAAATGCCGCAGCCCATGGCCTTCAGCGCCGCGATCGACTGCTGCGCGCGCGCGAAGTCGAAGGTGACGGCGGTCTCGGTGATCTCGAAGTCGAGTCGGCGCGGCGGCACGCCGCTCTTCTCGATGATGGCGATCAGCGGCAGGATTCCGTCGGACGAGCAGATGTCGTGGGCCGAGAGGTTGAACGACAGGCGGGTGTGATCCGGCCAGGTCCTGGCAGCCGCGAGCGCGCGTACCAGCAACGCTTGCGTCAGCGGGCGGATCAGGCCGATGCGCTCGGCAGCGGGAATGAAGTCGGCCGGCGAGACCCAGCCGAGGCGGGGGCTTTGCCAGCGCGCCAGCGCCTCGAAGCCCGCGGTATGCTCGCTCATGGCATCGACGATCGGCTGGAACATCAGTTCCATCTCCGTGCTGAAATCGGCAGTGCGCAGCAGGGTCTCGATCACGCCGCGGCTGCGGATTTCGGCTTCTAGCTCGCTCGAGAAAATTACGGTGCGGCCGCGCTTTTGGCGCTTGGCGTGGTACAACGAATAGTCGGCGCACTCGTATAGCGCTTCCGATGTCGTTGCCGAGTCTGGATACAGGGCAAAGCCGATCGAGCACGACAGGCCGGTATGGGCGGTGTCGAGCTGGTAGGGCAGCTTGACCTGCTCGCAGATGCGTTCGCCGAGCCGCTCAAGGTCGGCATCCTCGGGATCGCCGCAGACGACGAGACCGAACTCGTCGCCGCCGAGGCGGGCGAACTCTACACGCTGCGGACCGAAGCCTTCGCAGACCTCGCGAATGCGACGGCCGGCCTCGATCAGGACGCGGTCGCCGACCGAATGGCCGTAATTGTCGTTGATCGGCTTGAAGCCGTCGAGGTCGATGATGCCGACTGCGACGCGCACATGCCTGCGCTCGGCGTCGTTGAAGGCGCTCGACAGCTCGGCAAAGAAGCGGCGGCGGTTCGGCAGCTCGGTGAGGGAATCCAGATTGGCGAGACGGAAGTTCTCGTCCGACAGCGCCTGCGTCGCCGCCTGCTGCACCAGCAGCGATTTGCGGCTGGCGACGAGATCGGCGAAGTCGCGGTAATAGATGAACAGCACCGTTACCATCGCGCCGGAGACCAGGAGGTTGTTGACCGCGATCGCCTTCAGCGTCGGTTCGCCCGTGGCCCAGAAGAACAGCACATAGGGCACGTCGACGATCAGCGTCACGATCAGCGCCGCCGAACGCAGATGCATCAGCGAAAAGATGCAGCCGATCACGGTCACGGCCATGTAGAACGCGACCTGGCTCTTGGCGAAGGGATCGCCATAGGGGTAGAGCGCGAACGACCAGGCGGTGAAGCCGGCGGCGATCGGCAGCGTCATCCAGTTGGTCGCGCGCAGATTGCGCAGGATGTCGGCATCGCTGCGCACGAGATGGCGCTGGCGCAACCACCAGAAGGTCCGAAGCGCGGCGAGCGCCGTGAGCACGCTCGGCACGATCATCGCCAACCAGTCCGGCGCGACGTTGACGTAGGTATACGCCACCGCGATCGTGTTGCTGATCAGGATGAAGTAGAGCAGCGGGATCTGCTTGGAGAAGGCGTCGAACTGGGCGCGCGTCAGGTCCGCGTCGTCAGACACGCGAAACAGCTCTATCGCTGCGACGAGGTAGGCTTTCAAATTGACGGCAGGCATTGCAATACGCGCCCCAAATCCCTTCAAAAACGAAGGCGATCTTGCACGGCGGGGGTAAAGACCGCGTTAGATGCAGTTGACGCGGATGCGCTAGCGCAGGTTGCGCGCTACCGCATGATTTTCCACCCGCGTGCATTGGTGAGGCGATGTTAAGGATGTGAGGCGGAAGGAAGCCGCTTCTGGCGCGGCAGATCGTCCGAAATCGATCGCGGCTACGTTCCGCTAACCATAGCTTCCTCCGCCGCGTGGCGCGGCCTGATGTCGCGGCGGTCATCAGCGATGACCGCCGCGCGCTGTCGTTTATTTCGCGGCCTGGAGCGCGGCCGTCTGCTTGGCGAGCGCCTTGTCGAAATCTTCCGACAGACCCGTGGCGTAGGTCGTAAGCTCGCCCGGCTTGACGAACGGGTTGGGCGTCTCGCTCTTGATCTGCTGGGCGCGCTTGTCCTGCATGCCATAGACCTCCGGATGCGGCCCGAGCAGGACGTCGACCTTCATCGCCTTGGCCTTGGCGAAGGTCGCACGATAGTCGTCGACGATGCCGGGATAGGTCGGCTGGCCGACCAGCCGGTTCAGCGCCACGGTTCCGCTGCAGAAGAACAGCACCTGGCGGTCCTGGCCGCCGTCCTTCACCGTCATCTCCCAGCTGGTGCAGCCGGGCGAGTGACCGGGCGTCGCGTGCGCCATCAGCGTGGTGTCGCCGAGCGTGACCTTGTCGCCTTCCCTCACCGCACGATCGACCTTGACAGGCGGAAAGGTGAGGTCCGCGTTCTTCTCGTCGCCCGGATAATAGCCGCCTTCGAGCAGCGGCTTGTCGCGCTCGCCCGCGACCAGTTGCGCGCCGCTCTCCTGCTTGATCTCGGCAAAGCCGCCGGTGTGGTCGAGATGGGCGTGCGAGTTGAGGATGTATTTGATGTCGGCGACCTTGAAGCCGAGCTTGGCGATGTTGTCCTTGATCATGCCGGTCGACTGCGGCATCGCGGTGTCGATCAGGATCAAGCCTTGCGACGTCCTGATGACGTAGACGGCGATGCCCTCGGTGCCGACATAGTAAATGTTATCGATCAGGCGGAACGGCTCGAATGGCGCGGTCCATTTCACCATGACCTGCGCCAGAAAATCCTTGATGGTCTGCGCCTGTGCGCCAGGTGCGAGGAGCGCCAGCGTACACAGCGCGGCCGCGAGCTTTCTCATGGATTGTCCTCCGGATGTGTTTTTGTCGTCGCGACCGCTTCTTTGCGCGGATCACCCAGCCGCACGCTAGATGTTGCGCGCTCCGGCAGCAACGGCCTGGGGTTGGAATTATTCCGCGCCATGCGCGGAATAATGATCGCTGTCCGATTTGAGCATGGCGATTGCCGCTGCACTGCGTTCGTCGCGTTTGACCATGCGCGAGGCGCCCGCCATACTTTTGCTTCAAGACGGGCCAGCAAGACCCGTCAGCACCGGGAGCTCACATGACCAGATCATTCTCCGTCCTCGCGGGGACGCTGATTTCCGTCGTCTCCTTCGCTTCGATCGGCTTCGCCCAGCCGACCTGCGTGACCCAGAACATGGCCGTGCCGCCAAGCGCCAACACCACGGATAAAGCCGCGCCGTTCTTCATCGACACCACTGGCCTCGATTTCAAGACGGCGCCGCCGACGCGCGATCCCTCCAATCCCGCATATCCACGCGCGACCGAGTTGCCTGATGGCACGCTGCCGCCGCCCGGCGCCGAGGGCAATTTCATCGTCGGTCCGACCCACAATCCCGCGCCCGAGACCGTCGCGAAGGAGGGCGTGCCGCGCGGCACGACAAAATCGTTCACGCTTTCCTCGAACGACAGCACCATCTACAATCCGGGCCTGATCCGCGACGATGTCGCCGGCTGCACCAATTCCTCGATCATGACGACCGTGACCGCGCCTGATGACAAGTCGAACATGATCGTCACCACCAGCCATCCCGGCATCTGGTCGCGCACCATCGACGTCTACGTGCCGGCGCAATATGTGCGCGGCACCGAGGCGCCGTTCATCGTGGTCGGCGATGGCGGCTCCAACGCATACAAGGATATCGCCACCACGCTCGACAATCTGATCGCGCAGCGCCGGGTACCGCCGATGATCGCGATCCAGGTCGGCAATGGCGGGCAGGATGCGCAGGGCAGCCAGCGTGGCCGCGAATATGATGCGGTGTCGGGGGTCTATACGGATTTCATCGAACGCGAGGTGCTGCCGCTGGTCGAAAAGAATGCGGACGTCAAGCTGACCAAAAATCCTGAGGGCCGCGCCACCATGGGCCTGAGTTCCAGCGGGGCTGCGGCCTTCACCATGGCCTGGTTCTATCCCGATCTCTATCACCGTGTGCTGGCGTTCTCGCCGACCATGGTCAATCAGCAATGGCCGCACGATCCGTCGCTGCGCGGCGGCGCCTGGGAATATCACAGCGCATGGACGGGGCCGGCCACGCCCAATCTCATCTCAAAGGCGGGTGTGTTGACGCCGGCCGATCCACCTGGCGTGCCGCTGATCGTCGCCGCGCCGACCAAGCCGATCCGCTTCTGGTACTTTGGCGGCGACCAGGATCTGTACTATCCCAACCCCACCATTCCAGATGGCATGCACGACTGGACCTTATCGAACGAGTTGATGGCAAAGGTGCTCGCCGAGAAGGGCTATCACTATCAGTTCCTGTTCGTGCGCAACGCCAAGCACGTCGATCGCCCGACCATCGCGCAAACGCTGCCGGCTGCGCTGGAATGGCTCTGGAAGGGCTATCCAATTCCGTGAGTGCGAGAGATGTTCGGCGCCCGATCGTCATCGCGGCGGTCGAGCGCATGGCGCCGCGCAGGCTCGTTGCGTCATCGCGTGAGGACAAGGATCAGGCGAGGGCGGCCTGGCGTTCCCGCACCGGCTCACGGCTGCGATCGGCGCTGCGCGGTTCGGCGAGCCGGGTGAAGCTGCGCTGGCCGGCGTGCACGGGCGCCTCGACGATGACGCCTTCGCAGGCGACTTGCCCGCCGAGCATCCTGAATTCCAGCTTGTCGTAGCGCGGCATGGTCTCGCCGGGCTCGGGCGGCAGCAGCCCGATGCGGCCCTGGATGTTCAGAGTGGCTTCGCCGGTGCCATGCAGCCGCGGATTCCACATCCTGATCCCGGTCTCGGCCCAGCGCTGCCGGATCAGCGCGGCGCGATCGGCGGGCTCGACGACCTTTGGGCGGATCTTCTTCGGCGCGGGCGCTGGCGGAGGCTCAATCTCTGCTGCGCCGACAGGTGCGTCGGTGATCGTATCCTCAGCGACGTCGGCCGCGACCGGCGCTGGATCGCTTGCGACGACCGGCTCGATCTCCATCACGACATCAGGCGCGGGCTCGTTGTCGATCTTGACCTCGGCGACCGCAGGCGCCGCGATGTCGTTGTCGTGCACAACAGCGGGCGTCTCGTCGACAGTTTCGATCTCCCCGGAAACGATAGAGGCGGGTTCGTCTTCAATGGCGGACTCGGAGACCGCGACGGTCTCGACCTCGACCAGCGAAACAAAGGCCTGCTCTGCAACATCAGGTGCAACCTCCGCGTCATCATCCGACGATGCACCGCTGCTGATGACAGGCTCTTGAGGTTCGATCGCTTCGACTGCGGCAGAAGAGACCGCGACCTCTTCCACGACGTCGTGCTCAACATTCGCGAGGAGTTCCACCGGTGGATTGCTGCTGATGAGTTCGGGCGCTGCAATCGGCTCGCTCGCGACCTCAACCGAAGGGACTGAACTCTCTTCGACGGCGGCGGGCTCAGCTTCAGCCGACGTTTCCGGGAATGAATCCTCGCTGGCGCTCGTATCGACGGTCGGAGCGGCTTCTGTGATCGCTGCGACGACGGGCTGCTCATCCGCGGCGCTCGGCGTCACGTCGATGCTGCCGCTGTGCGGCAGGGGCCGAAGCCGATTGAACGCCCATTTCACCGCAGGAATGCGGTTCAGCAACGATATCAGTCTCGAAAGCACTGGGAGTTGTCCAAGAGGTACTCTGGGCCGTGGGCAATCGCTGATTCGCCAGCAATGTGAAAAACTGCCCCGGCTGTTACGCCTATGTCAATTGAGGCGGGACCAATTGCAGAACATCTGCACAGACCTGCGCGCCACTGCGTTCATTCGAAATGCATCGACGCAAGCGGATCCTCGTCGTGATCGGGCAGATGCGACGACGCAAACGGCACGACGGAGTGCTCTGCTTTGTGGCTGCGCGCATGCGCCAGCGCGTGCTTGCGGAGGAGCGCCATGGTCAGTGCTTCGCAGTCCCCAGCTTCGCCGCCCCAGGCGCAGTCGATGCTTGAGGACTGTCCCGGCCAGGCCTGCGCCGGGCCCGCAATCGCCAGCGACAACACGATCCGCAAGGTGGCGATGATGTTCGTTTTTGTCATGGGAGGCTCCAAACCGTTCTATCCCTAGGGATCGATCGGAACGTGCGATATTCCGCGCCGCCACGTGATCGCGGGACAGATCACGCGAGGTTCAATAGCCGTGAGGCCGGCGTGAAGCGCCCACCAACACGGCTGCCAAGCACTCCGCCTTCATGATAGCGCTGGCGCCTATGGGGCGAACGCGCCCAACGTCGGGCTTTCCCACGTCATTGTCTCCGCCTAATTTGAATCATCTGGGAATGAGGAAGATGTCATGAAGAAGCTTGCCGCCATCGCAGCGGTTCTAATCTTGTCGACGGGCGCATGGGCGCAGGATCGCAGCATCACCGTGGCTTCCACGACGTCGACGGAGCAGTCCGGCCTGTTCGGCTATCTGCTGCCGCTGTTCACGAAGGCGGAGGGGATCGAGGTGAAGGTCGTCGCGGTCGGCACCGGCCAGGCGCTCGACATCGGGCGGCGCGGTGATGCCGACGTTGTGTTCGTCCATGACAGGCCGGCCGAGGACAAGTTCATGTCGGAAGGGCAGGGCGTGAAGCGCTTCGACGTCATGTACAACGACTTCATCATCGTCGGCCCGAAGAGCGACCCCGCAAAGATCGCGGGCGACAAGGACGTCGCCGATGCCTTGCGCAAGATTTCTGCTGCAAAAGCGACGTTCATCTCGCGCGGCGACAAGTCCGGCACACATGCCGCCGAGCTGCGGCTCTGGAAAGAAGCAGGCATCGAGCCCGCCAACGGCAAAGACGGCTGGTATCGCGAGATTGGCCAGGGCATGGGCCCGGCGTTGAACATGGCGTCGTCGTCGAATGCGTATTTGTTGTCGGACCGCGGCACCTGGCTGTCGTTTAGGAATCGGGGCGAGCTTGCGATCCTGACCGAGGGCGACAAGCGCCTGTTCAACCAATATGGCGTCATGCTGGTCAATCCGGACAAGCATCCCAACGTGAAGGCCAGGGACGGGCAGGCCTTCATCGACTGGCTGATCTCGCCAAAGGGGCAGGATGCGATTGCCGGCTACAAGGTCGGCAGCGAGCAGCTATTTTTCCCCAACGCGTCCCACTAGCAGGAAGGCGACGGTCGACACGGCGACGCTGAGTGCGAGCAGGATCAAGCCGAGGCCGAGCGCCAGCGGCAAGTCGCCCTTGCTGGTCTCCAGCGCAATGGCCGTCGTCATCGTGCGGGTAAAGCCGCGGATGTTGCCACCGACGATGATGATGGCGCCGACCTCGGCGATGGCGCGCCCGAACGCGGCCAGGAACGCCGTCAGCAGCGAGGTCCGGCCGAGCGCGAACAACAGGCCGATGCTGCGCAGCGTCGATAGTCCGTCAATCCGTGCAAGGTCGCCATATTCGGCCCACAACAGGGTTGCGGGCCGGTGCACCAGCGCAACCACGATCGGGGTTGCCAGCAACGTCTGCGCGATCACCATGGCCGCCGGCGTGAACAACAGGCCGGCCGCGCCGAGCGGGCCGGAGCGCGACAGCAAAAGATAGAGCGCGAGTCCGACCACAACCGGCGGCAGGCCGAGCAGCGCGTTGGTCAGCACGATGATGACCTGTCGCGCGCGAAAGCGCGTGATCGCCAGCAAAGCGCCGAACGGCGCGCCGATCAGCAGCGCGATGATGCTGGCCGTCAGGCTGACGCGCACCGACAGCGCGACGATGCCGAGGAGCTCGGGATCCGCTTGGCCAATCAGCGTGAATGCGGCAGCGATGGATCGCGCGAAATCGTTCATCCGGCGTGATGTCTCAGCGCCAGGCCTGATGTCAAGGGATGGTCACTGTCGTGGCCGCGATCTCGCTTCAAAACCCGCCCCTGCCGTTGTGGCGACTGTCGGAGAATACAGGGGAGGAGCGGCTGGGGCACTCCTTTCATTGGTGGGCAGCAGCGTGCTTCAGGCTTGCTTCACCCCACAGCCAGCTCGCAAGCGGAAGGGCAACGATCGCCCCGATGAGCTGCGCGGCAATGAAGGCCGGCACGCCGTGTGGCGCGATACCTGCAAATGTGTCGGACAGCGATCGGGCGATGGTGACGGCGGGATTGGCGAACGAGGTCGAGGCCGTGAACCAATAGGCCGATGTGATGTACAGGCCGACGGCGTAGGGGACGGCAGCCGAGGCTTTCGATGCGACGCCAAAGATCGTCAGCAGCAGGCCGAAGGTAGCCACGGCCTCGGCGAGCCATTGTCCCGCGCCGCTGCGCTCCGTCAAGGAAATCTGGAGGACGGGAAGCTCGAACATCAGATGCGCGATCCATACGCCGATGATCGCCCCCGAAATCTGCGCTGTGATATAGATCGCCGCATCAATCCAGGCGGTCTCGCCGCGCAGGGCAAAGGCCAGCGTTACCGCCGGATTGAAATGTGCACCCGATATGGGAGCAAACATCAGGATCAGCACCACGAGGATGGCGCCGCTGGGAAGCGTGTTGCAGAGGAGCGCCAACGCGATGTTTCCACCGGCGAGCTTCTGGGCCATGATCCCCGAGCCGACCACCGCGGCGAGGAGGAACGCCGTTCCGAGCCATTCGGCAAATGCGCGCTTTGCAAGGCTTGGCTGTACAAGGCTTGGCATCGTCAGACGCCGCGGTCGAGCCTGATACGCTCGCCGTCTTCCTTGACGAATTCACCCTGCTGCGGAGGCAGAAGATCCAGCACCTCTTCGGAGGGCCGGCACAGCTTGACGCCTTTTGGCGTAACCACGATCGGCCTGTTGATCAGGATCGGATGCGCCATCATGGCGTCGAGCAGTTGGTTGTCGGTCAGGTCAGCGTTGTCGAGCGCAAGCTCGGCATAGGGCGTGCCCTTTTCGCGCAGCAATTCACGCACCGAAAGCCCCATGCGTGCGGCAAGCTGTTGGAGCAGCGCGCGCGATGGCGGCGTCTTGAGATATTCGATCACGTGCGGCTCGATGCCGGCGTTGCGGATCAGGGCGAGCGTGTTGCGCGAGGTGCCGCAGGCGGGATTGTGGTAGATGATCACGTCCATGGCCGATACTTTCGGAGGGACAGGTGAACGTGCAGGCGTTTCATGGTCTGTCCTTTCAGGCTGGAGCCTTGTTGCGCTTTCGCGCAGGTTTCGAAGACGAGGCGGGTGCGCATGATACGCCGCCGCAGCAGTTTTCCGTGAGGAAGCCGACCAGCGAGTTCATGGTCTCGAACCGCGCCGCATAGATCATCGAGCGTCCCTCGCGCCGGACAGTGGCAAGCCCGGCCATCCGCAGCCGGTCGAAGTGAAACGTCAACGTGTTTGGCGCCAGATCCAGCGCGTCCGCGATCGCACCTGCGGTCAGGCCTTCAGGGCCGGACCGCACCAGCAGGCGGAATACGTCGAGCCGATTGTCCTGCGCCAGCGCGGCGAGCGCCGTGACGGCATCTGTCTTTTCCATATTTCAACGATTATTGAAACAACGGTGGCGCGTCAACTTTAATCTCGGCATTCCAGGGGCTGGAAAGAGCCGCAAAACTCGGGCCGATCAGGCCGCGAGGTCGCCAAGTCATGTCCTTTTCGAGCGGAAAGGCAGCTTTATTCTCGCCACGGATGCGCTAAGGAAGAGCCTGGATGCGGTGCAGCACGTAAGGCGCCGCGGCTCGAAATTCAGGTCAAACCGGGAACGCTGCCGCTCAAGGCCGGCCCGTTCAACGAGAAGGACGTCATTCTATGATCAATACCGTTGGCATCATCGGAGCTGGGACCATGGGCAACGGCATCGCCCAGATCTGCGCCGCGGCCGGGCTGTCGGTCGTGATGGTCGACATCTCCGATGCGGCGGTGAACCGCGGCATCTCGACCGTCGGCGGCAGCCTTGAGCGCCTGGTCAAGAAGGAGAAGATCTCGGCGGCCGATCGCGAGGCGGCGCTCAAGCGCATCACCGGCACCACTGATCGGGCGAAGCTTGCCGACTGCGATCTCGTCATCGAGGCCGCAACCGAGAATGAGGAGCTGAAGGTCAAGATCCTGAAGGATCTCTGCGCCACGCTGTCGCCGCGCACGCTGGTTGCCACCAACACCTCGTCGATCTCGATCACCAAGCTTGCCGCAGCGACCGATCGCCCGGATCGATTCATCGGCATGCATTTCTTCAACCCGGTTCCGGTCATGCAGCTGCTGGAACTCATCCGCGGCCTGCAGACGTCCGACGAGACCCACGCCAAGGCGCTCGATTTCGCCCAGCGCGTCGGCAAGGTGGCGATCACGGCCAAGAACAGCCCCGGCTTCGCGGTCAACCGCATCCTGTGCCCGATGATCAACGAGGCGATCTTCGCGCTCCAGGAGGGCATCGCGACCGCCGAGGAAATCGACGCCGGCATGAAGCTCGGCTGCAACCATCCGATCGGGCCGCTGGCGCTGGCTGATCTGGTCGGTCTCGACACCATGCTGTCGGTGATGGAGGTCTTTTATAAGGGCTTCAACGATCCTAAATATCGTCCGGCCCCCTTGCTCAAGGAAATGGTCGATGCCGGCCATCTCGGCCGCAAGTCCGGGCAGGGCTTTTACTCTTACGGCGCCTGATCCAGTAATCGCTACAATGACGGTGTCGTAGCAACCATTAAAGATCCGCCCGATTGCTTCGAGAATGACGCCGTGCTTGTGGCCGTCAAGGCGTGGCCTGGCAAGGGCGGAGTTTGGGGTGAGGCAGGAGCGACGGCCAGCCTTGACGTCCGCGGCGCGCGGCGT
>NZ_JAKLUA010000039.1 GCF_022012435.1 Bradyrhizobium zhengyangense | reverse complement strand
ATCAAAACGGTCGCCGGGCAAGAGAAGACCAGCTTCCGTGGCCGTGATCGCGTCGGATGGGCCTTTACCTTCGCTGCAACCGCCTACAATCTGGTGCGGCTGCCCAAGCTGATCGCGGAGACCGGCTGATGGCCAAGGCGCCCGGCTTCGCCAAGGCCTTTGTCGGCCGCTGGCGCATCGTCGAGATGGACTTCTGGGACAGCGACTTCCTCGACCTCGTCGAAGAGGCGCATCTCACCTTCGAAGGCAAGTCCGACGGTGAAATCGCGTTCGGTGCGCTGAAAGGCTTTCTCGACGTCCGGTACGGCACCCGCGACGGATCGGCCTGCGCCGAGTTCCCATGGCAAGGGCACGACGAAGATGACCCGTCCTGCGGTCGCGGATGGGCTACGATCGGCACTGCGGGCAGGCTCGTCGGCCACTTCTACATCCACAATGGCGACGATTCAGCCTTCGTTTGCGAACGCGGCTGAGTTCTTCAACACCCTGCTAGGCCGACAAACCGTTACCTGCATGCCGGACGGCTAGCTTGCGCTGCCGTTCAGCATTGATCGCAAGCCGCTTTACTAAGTCGGCCTCGGCCATCCAAAAGACTTCGTCTTCGCCCTGCATTTTCGAACGCTCAACGCAAAACGCCGACTTAGCTTGAAAGTATTGTTTCGTTTCCATACAGCTTCTCCCTGCCATCTCTCTGTAGCAAGCAATATGCCAATTCTCTGTCAGCCAGTTCACACTTTGTCTGTGCAATTATGAGCTTAGGAACCGGCTGTGGAGTGAAAAGGTTAGCGAGAAGCTTGCTTTCGGCACGCTGTGGAAGCAACTCCCAACATTTCTGCTGCTTCGGTTGTGCCCTAGGTTTCACCCGCATCCACTGCGCGTAGCTCGCTAGTTCTGACCAACACCTTGAACAGCACCGCTGGATGATCGCCGCGTCGCCCGGTCGCCAACGGTCGATGTCCTCAAAGCGCATCCCGTCGAGATCAAGTTTTCGACAAACTCATCGGCAACGCGAAGAGGATTGCTCCCGCCGACCCAATACTCGAGACATTCCGGCAAAAACGTTGATTGAACGCGATCCGCGCGTTCAATGAACCGTCGCATCGATCGTCTCCGAAATCCCCGAGACGATATCTATTCGACTCTTTGTTTTCACGCAGCAAAGGACACAAGCCGGCAGCCTACCGCTGCCCAAATTTCGTCGGCAGTGGCCCCGAAACCCAACGTCGACGCGGGGTGTATCAGCGTATCCCTCCGGCGTCGGCCGCCTTGTGTAGTTTGAGGGGCGGCCCGAGGATTTGACCTTAAGTCTAGCTTTAAGGTCACGGGGCGAATGCAGGTCAATGTGTTGGGCGCCGAGCGTCGGCGACGATGGAGTTACGACGAGAAGGTTCGCCTTGTCGAAGAGACCTTGCAGGCCGGCGAGACGGTCTGCGGCGTCGCACGCCGGCACGGGGTGGCTCACAGCCTGCTGTTCACCTGGCGTCGACAAGCGCGCCAGGGTCGACTGGGCGGAGATTCCGTGTCAGCTCTCGTTCCCGTCGAGATCACGCCGGTGGCGGCTCCGATCTCGAGCGACGCGCCACAACCGGCATCTTCCCCGCCTGCGCAGCGTGCAAGGGCTGGAATCATCGAGATCGAGCTTGGCGGCGGCTGTCGCGTTCGCGTTGACCGTGACGTAGACGTTGAGGCGCTGCAGCGAGTTCTTGAGCTGCTGCGGCGACGATGATCCCGATTCCGAGCGGCGTCAGGGTTTGGATCGCCACTGGCCACACCGACATGCGTCGCGGCATGCGAAGCCTGGCTCTTACGGTTCAGGAGAGCCTGAAGCGCGATCCGCACGCTGGCGATCTCTACATCTTCCGGGGCCGCCGCGGCGATCTAGTCAAGATCCTTTGGCATGACGGGTTAGGCATGTCGCTCTACGCCAAGCGTCTGGATCGCGGCAAGTTCATCTGGCCGTCGGCCTCGGCCGGCGCGGTGTCGATCTCCGCGGCGCAGATGGCTTATATGCTGGAAGGAATTGACTGGAGGAATCCGCAACTGAGCTGGCGACCGCAGAGCGCGGGCTGATCTAGGAAAATCTGCGGTTGCCGGCATTTTGAGGAGTCCCAACGCGTCCAACTTGTGATTCACTGCGTCGCATGGATGCTGATCGCGACGCTGTTCCGGATGACATTGCCGTCCTGAAAGAGGCGCTGGCAGTCGAGCGCGCGAAGGGTTTGGAGGTCGCCGCTGAACTCGCGGTCGCCCGCGCGAAAGCGTCGCAAGACGAAGCGCTGATTGCCCAGCAGAAGCTGCAGATCGCCAAGCTAAAACATCAGATCTATGGGCAACGGTCAGAGCGTTCCGCGCGGCTGATCGAGCAGTTGGCGCTGACGTTCGAAGAGCTGGAAGCCGACGCCACCGAGGACGAGCTTGCGGCGGAACGGGCCGTGGCGAAGACGACGACGGTGCGTGGATTTACGCGCCAGCGTGCCGAGCGCCAGACCTTCCCTGAGCATCTGCCACGGGAACGGGTGGTGATCGATGGGCCTACGGCTTGTGAATGCTGCGGCAGCAATCGCCTTCGCAAGCTCGGCGAGGATGTGACCCGCACGCTGGAAGTGGTGCCGCGCCAGTGGAAGGTGATCGAGACGGTTCGGGAGAAGTTCTCCTGCCGCGACTGCGAGAAGATCAGCCAGGCGCCGGCCCCATTCCATGCCATCGCCAGGGGATGGGCTGGCCCGAGCCTCCTGGCCATGATCATGTTCGAGAAGTTCGGCCAACATCAGCCGTTGAACCGCCAGGCCGAGCGCTACGCTCTGGAAGGCGTGCCGATCGCACTGTCGACCATGGCGGATGCCGTTGGGGCGGTCTGTGCCTCGCTAGATCCGTTGCTGCGCCGCCTCGAGGCCCATGTCATGGCGGCCGAGCGCCTTCATGCGGACGATACGACCGTGCCGGTGCTGGCTAAGGGTAAGACCGACACGGGGCGGTGCTGGATCTACGTGCGGGACGACAAGCCATTTGGTGGAGCCGGCCCGCCAGCGGCGATGTTCTACTACTCGCGCGACCGCAAGGGCGAGCATCCCCAGGGGCATCTGGCCCGATATGCCGGCATCCTGCAGGCCGACGCCTATGACGGGTACAACCAACTCTATCTGGCGGGACGCCAGCCCGGACCGATACGGGAGGCTGCCTGCTGGTCGCATGGAAGGCGTCCGTTCTTCGCCATGGCCGACATCGAAGAGAATGCGCGGCGCAAGGCTGCCGGCAAAAAGGAGATCCCGCTCTCGCCCATCGCGGTCGAGGTCGTGCGCCGGATCGATGCGCTGTTCGAGATCGAACGCTCCATCAATGGCAGGAGCGCGGAGGAGCGTGTTCAGGTGCGGCAGACGCTGAGCCGTCCCTTGGTCGATGATCTTCAGGTCTACATGCGGGAACAGCTCGCCAAGCTCTCCCGTGGGCACGACCTGGCCAAGGCGTTCAACTATATCCTGAAGCGATGGACGAGCTTCACGCTGTTCCTGGAAGATGGACGCGTGTGTCTCTCCAACAATGCCGCCGAACGGGGCTTGCGAGGCATCGCTCTTGGACGGAAGTCCTGGCTGTTCTGCGGATCTGATC
The DNA here is from genome assembly GCF_022012435.1 of Bradyrhizobium zhengyangense. GTDB lineage: Bacteria > Pseudomonadota > Alphaproteobacteria > Rhizobiales > Xanthobacteraceae > Bradyrhizobium > Bradyrhizobium zhengyangense. The sequence goes on along the minus strand of NZ_JAKLUA010000039.1, from coordinate 19,260 downwards.
GCGGAGGGCGGCGCGCCGCAGCCATGTACAGCCTCATCGTCACGGCGAAAATGAACGGCATCGACCCGCAGACCTGGCTCGCCGATATCCTCGCCCGCATTGCCGCCCATCCGGCTCATCGGCTGGACGAACTTCTGCCCTGGAATTGGACGCCGGCGTCAGCACTCTCCGCTCGAGCGGCATGACCACGCACGTCAACAAGGTCCATCACGTCACCACCATCACCCAGGTCGCGAAAGACCTCGGCGAAGACGAAGATTGGCTGTGGGACATCGCCAACGAAATGGAGATCGAGGACGGCGTCATCTGGGTCTATGGCGTCGGAGAACACGGCATCCAGGCGTTCACCGACTTTGGAATCGAAAACCTCATCGAGCTGATCAGGTTCTATAGAGAGAACCCTGGACTGCTCAGGCGGTAACCCTGCGGCCTACGCCGAATGGATACGTATCAGCTGACGGCTGGAGGTTTCGTCGACCAGTTGTTGGAATGCGGTCAGTGAACGAGATAGCTGATGCACCACCTTTTTGTCTCGGCGCACATTTTGATCGTGATGTCTGTCGGACTAATCAGACCAAGAATAGATCCGTGTGCAGATGCGCAAACGCGGTCAGGGTATCATGGTCGACCGGCGCCAGGGAGCCTCCGGTAAAGTTGAAGGTTTGACCGGCAGTCAGCGCTCCCTTGTCGTCCTGGCCAGCGATGGTCTCGCTTCCCCTGTTGAAGTTGAAGGCGATCGCCGTATCGTGGCCGCCATCACTGGCATAGCCTGCCACCGTCGCATCGCTCAGCTTCAGATCATAGATCTTCTGCAGCGTATCGCCTTGCGGCTTTAGACCGACGAGCTCGATCGTGGGGATGTGCTTGCCGGTGGCCGCATCCCCCAGCAGCGTCACCAGCCCTGGCGAGAGCTTGCCGATGTCGACCGTCAGCGGATCGAACTGCGCTTTGCCGGCCCCGCCCCCGCCACCTGCAGTGCTCAGCTTGGTCAGCTCGTTGAACGTGAACTCGTCAACCGTGAAGGCGCCCTCATAGCCCTTCACCGTCGAATCGCCCTTGATCCCGTCCACCTTCAAGAGGTAGGTCAGCTGGGCGCCACTGTGATCGTGCGCAAACGCGGTCAGGGTATCATGGTCGACCGGCGCCAGGGAGCCTCCGGTAAAGTTGAAGGTTTGACCGGCAGTCAGCGCTCCCTTGTCGTCCTGGCCAGCGATGGTCTCGCTTCCCCTGTTGAAGTTGAAGGCGATCGCCGTATCGTGGCCGCCATCACTGGCATAGCCTGCCACCGTCGCATCGCTCAGCTTCAGATCATAGATCTTCTGCAGCGTATCGCCTTGCGGCTTTAGACCGACCAGCTCGATCGTGGGGATGTGCTTGCCGGTGGCCGCATCCCCCAGCAGCGTCACCAGCCCTGGCGAGAGCTTGCCGATGTCGACCGTCAGCGGATCGAACTGCGCTTTGCCGGCCCCGCCCCCGCCACCTGCAGTGCTCAGCTTGGTCAGCTCGTTGAACGTGAACTCGTCAACCGTGAAGGCGCCCTCATAGCCCTTCACCGTCGAATCGCCCTTGATCCCGTCCACCTTCAAGAGATAGGTCAAGGCCTTGCTGGACAAGATATTGACGGTGACAGTTCCCAAGCTGCTTTGCGGGTCCGGCTCACCATTCGTGGTTCCGTCGTCCGTGACGGTATAATTGAATGATGCTTCTCCGACATAATCCTTATCAGGCGTGTAGGCGATTTGGCCGTCTGCCAGAGAGACCTGGCCGTGTGTGTCTGCAGTTCGAGAGACAGATGTCACCAATAGATGTTGTCCAGCCTCATTGGCGGGACCGGGCGTGTCATTGGCACTCAAATCTGATGCAGCAAACACGATCTGCTTGTTTTCGCTGCCGGTCTTAAAATCCCCGGCGGTTACCGGGGCATCGTTCACCTCGCTAACACTAAGCTTGAACGTTGCAGTATCAGACGTGAGGTCTCCATCGTTGGCTTGGAAAGTAAAGGAATCATTGCCGTTAAAGTCTGGGCTTGGGGTGAAAACAAATGAACCATCTGCCTGAAAGTCTATCGTTCCGTGCTGAGGGCCGCTGACAAGATTAAACGCAATCGAGCCTGTGAGCGGGTCGGGAACAATCGCGCTGACCTGCCCTGAAATGCTGTGGTCTTCGCTCCCCGACAGGGTACCATCCTGCGCGACCGGTGGTTGATTGACATTAAAAACGTGGATGGCTTCAGCGCCGTATTCCAGGTCGAGCGTAGTGATCCCGCTGTTATCCACGCCCAAGGTTTTGGCGGCTGCCAAACCGAAGCTGTAGTCTACAGCAAGGTGGCTGGCATCGCCGCCCCCGTGATAGCCGAGGACATCGACCTCCTTGAACGGTGTCCCGGAGGCCAGCATCTGGAATAGCTTTGGATCGAGCCCGAGCTGGGAGAAGCTCAGATGCAGCGGATTAAAGGTGACCTTGCCCGCCCCCGCTCCCGTCGACTGACTGCCGATATTGAGCGTCTGGTCGTCGCTGAACGAGAAGCCGTGCAGGCCGAACAGCTTGTTGCCGTCGACCGTGAAGGTCGTCCCGTCATACATCGAGAAGCGCACATAGTAGTGCAGTGATGCACCTGCGCTGTCGGGCGCAACTCCGCTGGTCGGCAATGTCAGTGGCGCCGCCAGCGGCGCGATCGTATGAACGCCGTCGCTGAAGCCGGAGATGTTCTTGACACGGTTCCAGGACGATGTTGCATCCGGCATCGACGAGTACGATCCGTCGAGATGCTGATTGTAGATCTGGATGGCTTCAGCGCCGTATTCCAGGTCGAGCGTAGTGATCCCGCTGTTATCCACGCCCAAGGTTTTGGCGGCTGCCAAACCGAAGCTGTAGTCTACAGCAAGGTGGCTGGCATCGCCGCCCCCGTGATAGCCGAGGACATCGACCTCCTTGAACGGTGTCCCGGAGGCCAGCATCTGGAATAGCTTTGGATCGAGCCCGAGCTGGGAGAAGCTCAGATGCAGCGGATTAAAGGTGACCTTGCCCGCCCCCGCTCCCGTCGACTGACTGCCGATATTGAGCGTCTGGTCGTCGCTGAACGAGAAGCCGTGCAGGCCGAACAGCTTGTTGCCGTCGACCGTGAAGGTCGTCCCGTCATACATCGAGAAGCGCACATAGTAGTGCAGTGATGCACCTGCGCTGTCGGGCGCAACTCCGCTGGTCGGCAATGTCAGTGGCGCCGCCAGCGGCGCGATCGTATGAACGCCGTCGCTGAAGCCGGAGATGTTCTTGACACGGTTCCAGGACGATGTTGTATCGGACATAAATAATCTCCGAACAAAGCTACCGATGCACGAAGGCCCTTTGTGAGATGCCTACTCAATTCAGATTGGCAGCGCAGTCGAGATAGCTTCGGATGAAAAAGGACGCTGAAAAAACACCGGCAATTTAGAGAGATATCAAATCTTACCGCATCACTTCTGTCAACAACCCCAGCGATTCGCGCAATGACTGGCTGGACGGTTCCTTTGTGAGGCACTTCACAAAGCGTCAGCTTGCTTGAGCCAGCGATACAACACGATTGGCACGTCCGCCCTTCCGTTTGGAGATCTCTCTCCTTTAGGCACCAAGCCCTCCGCTCTTCAAGCGCGAGGCGACCAAGGCACTCAATCGGTAAGGCAGCCGCGCGCGCCCGGCGAGCCCATCACCAGTGTGGTCATAATCGATAGCTTGCTGCCCGCGCGGGATTGGATAGGCTGAAGCACGAATACAGAAGGTGAGGCTTCAGCATGGATAGAAATGACGCGGATTTGCCGCTGTCGGGGGTGACCGTTGTCTCCCTCGAACAGGCGATAGCAGCCCCTCTCGCCAGTCGGCATCTTGCGGACTGGGGAGCGCGCGTCATCAAGATCGAGCGACCGGGTGAGGGAGATTTCTGCCGGGACTACGACCATGTGATGAATGGCATATCGAGCCAGTTCGTCTGGACCAACAGGTCCAAGGAAAGTCTCGCAATCGACATCAAAAGCCCGCAAGGCAAAGAGGTTCTCGACGCCTTGCTTCCGAGAGCAGATGTCTTCGTTCAGAACCTCGCCCCAGGCGCTGCAAACCGACTGGGGTTGGACTCAGCAACGCTTTTGCGGAGGTTTCCCCGCCTTATCGCCTGCGACGTTTCAGGGTATGGGTCCGATGGTCCCTACAGCGACAAGAAGGCTTACGACCTCTTGGTTCAATGCGAGGCTGGTGTGCTCGCAGTAAATGGTACAGAAGCTGAGCCCGCGAAGGTCGGACTGTCCGTCGTGGACATCGCGACCGGCATGTACATTCTCAACGGGGTTCTGATGGCTCTGTACCGGCGGGAGAAGACCGGCAAGGGCACTGCTTTTCAGGCGTCTTTGTTCGATTCGATCGCGGATTGGATGAGCTATCCGGCCTATTATACGCACAGCACCGGAGCACCGCTTCCCAGGACGGGGGCAAAGCACGCGACTATCGCGCCGTATGGTCCGTTCCGGGTCGGGGATGGCAAGACGATCTTCTTCGGAATTCAGAACGACAGGGAATGGAAGGCTCTGTGCTCCCTAGTCTTAGGAGACCCGGGCTTGGCAGACCATCCGCTGTACTGCACCAATCCGCTCCGCATGCAGAATCGGGACGCGCTGCAGCGGCACATCGAGGAACGTTTTGCTTCCAAGACCAGCGAGGAGGTGCTGCGGTTGCTCGATGAGGCGTCGATCGCCAACGCAAGAATGAATTCCGTCGAATCCTTCCTTCAGCACGAACAGCTTCGGAATCGTGGCCGGGTTCGAACTGTGGAGACCGAGTGCGGTCCAGTGATGAGCTTCCTGCCAGCTCTCACCATTCCCGGCTTCTCACCTCGGATAGATCCCGTACCGGCGGTCGGACAGCACAATCGATCCATTCTCGCCGAACTTGGCCTTGGGGAGAAGACGTGACGAATCACGATCAGCGTCCAACCCGCGCGTATTTGGCCGTGCCTGCACATCGTTCCGAGATGGTCGTTAAAGCAGCCGATTCGGCGGCAGATGCGGTCTTCATGGATCTTGAGGACGCCGTCCCGCCGTCCGAAAAGAAAACAGCGTTGGACGAGGCCGTCCGTTCGTTGACCTCCCTAAATTGGGAAGAGAAACTCGTCGCGGTGCGCCTAAACCGGGTCGACAGCCCATTCATCGAGCGCGAAATCCGCGCATTGGCGGCGCTTCCCAGACTGGATTCGGTGATCGTGCCGAAGGCCGAGCGGGCGAGCGACATTTGCGGGATAGCGGATGGGTTGCGAGCCGCGGCCCCGGATCGCGCGAAGCCCATCGAGCTCGAATTACTGATCGAAACGGCGCTGGGACTTGTTAATGTCGACCTGCTCGCCGCTTCTCACTCAAGCGTGGGGGCCCTTCATCTCGGCGTTGGGGATTTCGCGGCCTCGATTGGAGCGCGATCCTCGGGGATCGGGGCTTCGCCAGAGGGCTATCGCCACGTGGGCTCCGCTCAGAGCGGCTATCCAAACGTGCCGTTAGATCTCTTTGCCTACCCCATGATGCGCGTTCTGGTAGCGGCACGGGCGTTCGGGCTCCGTGCCGTCGACGGTCCGTGCGGCGCTTTTCGCGATGCCAAGATGACCGCAAGCAGCGCACTGAAGGCGGCGGCGATGGGCTTCGACGGCAAGCAGGTGATCCATCCGAGCCAGATCGAACCGACGCTAAACGCCTTCCGGCCATCCGATGACGAACTAACGTGCGCCCGGAGGATCGTCGAGGCGATGGCCCAAGCCGAGGCGCGCGGAACGGGGGCTGTTACCTTGGACGAAAAGATGATCGATTACGCCAATGTCCGAATGGCGCAGAGGATCATCAAAATGGGGACCTAGGATGGATGCTTGTTTGGGAGGCGAAACGCTCCTGAAGCGGGATGCGCGTATTCGAGGTTATGCAGAAACGAGCCGCTAGCCGACGCTGTCATGCACCAGCACTACGCTCTATCGCAATTATCCAACGCGAAACGCGAAAAGCGAAATGATGCCGCTCGGACAACGGTCAAGCAGCGCCCTCCTCGGCGGGTTTGTCTACGAAGACGACACCGACACGATTGCCACTCGACCAGACCAGGCGGCAGTCTCTAACGCTGCGATCCTTTTCAAACATCAATTGGAAAATTGACCTCATATGCTGCTTTGTCGGGAGCTCAATTGCCGCACCTTTATCCGAGATGTTGAACACGCGGCAACGTAGGCTGGCGCCGTCACCCGAGATGTAAGCGATCTCGTCGACGTTTGTACGCTCTACTTCGCGACGCTCCTCCATGAGGTCACCTCCTCATCCGCGCACCGGCAGATCATCGCTCGCGATTTGCTCTAACAGCCGAAAGTGTCGTGCGATCCGCACGGCGAGATCCGAGCGCTCTTTTGCGAGGGCGTTGCGTTGTTCGAGCACGTCGTGTCCGTCACGCTCAAGGACATCGATCAGCGCGCCTTGGTCATCGATATACCGTCTTCTAGCTTTGATTTCCCGCGCAAGTTGCGCTACTTCGGCTTCGAATTTTGGGGTCATGGCAATCCTCGCACCCGGCGGCTTTGCCGGGGAAAGCCGCAAGCTTGCCGGAAGTTAGCTGCGAAATGGTTACGATGGTCCGCCGGAGGATTAACCGCTCGAAACCCGAACAATGGGTGTTCGCGACATCAGGCTGCGAAATGTCAGTCCCGGGAAGATTCGGATATTGGACGTTATGGAAGAATTTCTAAATTACCTATGCCTTGTTATGGAAGAAGTCGACCGATGGTCGCTTCGATGAGTTCTAGTAGAACATCGCCGCCGGCGGCCCGGCGCCGCCAAACGGCCGGTCGTCCCGGACGTCGATCCAGCACCGTGCCGTATCGGTCTTGCCCTTGGCCAGCACTTCGGCCAAGACAATATGCCAATCGTGTGTCATATGGTCTCTATCCTGCTCCTTACCTCGTTAGAGCTACCTCTCTGAAGGCACCAACCAGCGGCTTCTCCAGCTTGCCGTCCATGCCGCTGACAATACCATAGGCGTCCTCACGTGACATGGTGGAACGGTATGGTCGATGTTCGATCAGCGCAGCAAAGATATCGCAAATCGTCAGCAACCGAACGATATCGGAGATGCTGTGTGCGGACAGCCCGTCGGGATACCCGCTGCCGTCGAGATATTCATGATGGTGACGGACTGCATCGAGTACTTCTGGCGAGATACCTGCGTTGTCTTTGAGGGCTTCGTAACCAGCCACCGGGTGAGTCTCAATCAGGTCGCGTTCGCCCCCGTCGAGGCGACCCGGTTTGTCGAGAATTGAAAGCGGAATAGCGGCCTTGCCGATGTCGTGAAACATAGCGGCTGTGTATAACCTTTCCATGTCAATCTGTTTCAAACCCAGGCTCAAGCCGAAATCGACGGCAACGCCTGTTACCAGGAGACAATGCTGATAAGTCCCCTCATGATGACGCCGAACGGATTCGAGCCAATTCGACAGGCCATGCTCGGCAATACTGTCTGCGATCTTTTTGCCCGCATCTCTTGCTTCGTCGACATCGACCGCCCCACCTCTCAACACCGCCTGGAACATCGATGCTATGCTCGAGGCTCCCGCCGCGGTCACGACCCGCACGCCCATCCTAGTTGCACCGATCTCGATAGGCGATGACCTCGACTGGTCCAATTCAGCCATCAGCTGCGCAGGCGTGAGCGTGCTGGGAAGAACCTGAGTCGCTCCAAGCGCGTAGGCCTGCGCTATCGAGAGCCTTCTGGTTTGCTCGACCAAAAACACGCGCCGACGAACCTGGTTTAGCCTTGCTGCCCGTTCCTTGAGAGCGGAAATGCTTTCCAGGTTGCGCATATCCGCGTCGATGACTATGGCATCGACTGCCGCAATTTGTAGAGCCCCCCCGCCTAATAGTTCGGAGCTAAGAGTGTATTCCGAAGTAAGACTCGCGCGCAATCTTGAGAGCTTGCCAAGGGTGTCGCCAATGAGGTGGACTCGCATGATCAGCTTCCGGTTAGTCCTCAAATAGCGGTCGATGGCTGGATACTTCGGATGGGTTGGAAGCCCGTTGTGCGCTCGACGCACCTGACTAAGAGAAGAGCGAGATTCACGGAATCGACAGCAGGCGTGAGATCACTCCTAGCGCTGAAGCGGAATTTTCAAGTAAATAGTTGCGTTAAAAATTTTACCAAGCTGGAGAGCGTCGAGCAACCGTCCCGCACACCCTAGGTTGTTACGTCCGCAGCTTACGATCCCCAAAGATGATCGAAGTCGAGTAGATCGCGGTGGCGTAGGTGAAGCCCTGCAGCGTCACCAGCCCCAAGCCGCCAGCGGGGCGCTCTCCCGCGCAGTCTATCGCTACGTCGGCAGCTCGCCGCCGATGCCTGTTTTCATGCATCCGCACCAAGCCAGCACCGAAGTCACGTCGGACTATCCGGCAGCCCGCAGCACACGGGACAAGATGCCTTTTAAGGTTGGATGGAGCAGCAAAGGTCCCCCACCAAGGCTCGCGCGGTTGCGCTGGCAAACAATCCGAGTGCACGGGTGAGGCAGCGAATCAATCTCCGGCTGTACAGACATGAACCATCCGCGCCCGTATTTGTGTGCAACTCATACGGCGCACGTTCTCGTGATGCAATCGCACAACTTTCTCTTAAATAATTTGTGTGAAACTGCGTTCATCGGATTTTAATCGTTGAAAGGGACTGCCGGAGCACCAATTTCCGGCAAAGGTCATTTCGAACTCAGCAGTTCGGAGCTGCGCTCGTAGCGGTCCTGCGCCTAGCGCTCGCAAGGTTCTATTTCAATCCTTGTGCGCGTTGCGAGGCTCAAGTGTTCACGGAAGCGGCGCGCAAGGAGGCGCCGCACTCATTCAAGAATGGATAATTGGCTGAGAATTGCAAATGCTCGGAAGCAATCGAAAATCGGAACGTATCCGGTTTGACCATAAGCATACCGTCAGGATCATGGGCGTGGACGGGACATGGCAGCGAAGCTGCGTCCTTCTCGACGCTTCAACGACGGGCGCCCAGCTTGAGGTCGATGGGTCAGTCGAGCCGCTGAAGGCACAGGAATTCTTTCTGGTGTTATCGTCTACAGGACTGGCATTTCGACGGTGCGAACTGATTTGGGTTGACGGGAGCCGTGTTGGTGTTCGGTTTGTCGGCGCCAAGACAAACAGAAGTGGTCAACGGGTGGTCATTGGTTCGTAATAGGACGTGGGGTATGCAAAATGACATGCGAAGATTTATATCCGCGATGTTGGATTGCATGACGCACTGCGCAACAGAGGCAACAATCGACCGCGAGTGGAGGACAGTTAACGTTGCGGATATGCGAGATGCTTATGATTTGTTGATCCGCAAGTTGGCTCGGATCGGGCCCGACCCGCTAACAGGACAACAGGGCGCGCTGCTCGCGATGGCCTTCGACGATGATATCAGCGAGCTACAACATCTTCTTGCCGATTGTGGATCTGAAAGAGATATCACTGACAAACTGCAAGACATCTTAAAAACAATCAGCTATTTGCGCTGGTGACATCGAAACTCGCGTCATCTGCTCGCAGGTGAGTGCGCGCTATGGGATCCCTTACAGCCGAAAACCCTAAGTAGATTGTGTCACTGGTCTTGCGAATAGTCCGATGACGCCCGCAGACGTGCGAGCTTTTCTGCGTCAATTGCGGCTCTTATCTCTCGCGCCGCTTTCAAGGCCCGCCGCATGAAGGGGTCTTCCGTATCCTTCGTGAAGGTAATGAGGCGGCACACGCTGATGGCAGTTGATCTGATGGCCGTCACGCACCCTCAGTGATCGTCGTTGAACAGCTTAGTGCAGAACGGGCATCTGACTTTGACTTTGTCGTCCATCAACGACGACCTCTACCGATTTGACAAGCGATGATTGTCATCCAGGACAAGGATCGGCCCCACCGTCGTGTAAAGATTTGCTTTGAATATGATAACGGCGACGAATTCTGCCGTTATCGGGACTGAGTGGCGTCGAGGCTTCTGGAGCGGCCCGCCGCCGAGCGCGGCGGATCGTGGGGACGGCGGCGGAGCAGGATCAGCGCGTGCTCGCCGCCTGATGGCACGGCAACGTCCCAGGGAAAATCAATAGTTCTACCGACTTCATTACGAGAGGAAAAATGTCCTAGCATCCGTCGGCTATGGGATGCACAAGCGCCCAAGTCTAGGGAAGAACGGTCAAAGTCCAACCAGCCCCGGACCGGGCCTATCGTTTTCAGCGTTCCAGCAACGGAGCAGCGCTCGCCTAGCAATTTACGAATTACCTGCACCGCGCTCAGGCCCTGTACAACGCCATAATCTCAGCTCAATCGGCTAAGACGCTCCCAGCTAGCGATACCGGGAGAACCACCGTGATCCGTACCATGGCGCTGGGCGTACTCTTCTTGGCCGGGGCAGGTGCGATCGGACCGTTAGCGCGGGACACTGCGCCGAAGCCTAGTAAACAGCTGGGATTTCCGGTCGCGGTTGGTACCAGAGCCGATCGTCTGCCGATCACCATCAGACAGATCAGCGATATGGATGTTCTGAATGCGGACCAGTTGCATCCTCTTTTCCCGCAGCATCAGCGGACCGTTCAGGCCAACGCAGACAGGCCGAGCGAAGAGCCTAGAATCGTGTCCCGGCACTGGCACGATCCCACCGATCTCAAGCTGAAGAAAGTGAATCACTCTACTGCTAACCCTGGCACTTCGCAGTTGAGCAAGCGAGCCGCTGATGCAAACGCGCGCCAGATCGTAGAAGCGAAAGACTGCCGTTCAGACGGACTGTACCCTTTACTTAGAAAGATGAACCTGTCTCCGCCATGTACTTGAGCGCGCCACCTGCACCAGACACATGGATGACCCGCACCAAGTGAACGCGATTATTACGACAGCGATTTGTGATGCGATGAAGGACAGCCCTGAAAAGCAATTCGGGATCGAGCAGGCGAAAGTTCTTGCAAAGCTCATCGTGTAAGCTTTGAACAATGCCGGGCTGTAGATCACTGCAACCGACAGTAAAGATAATTCTCAGAGCAAAACTTCTTAGCGCGATCCGCAAGTCCGCTTCAGTCATTAATGGCTGACGCATCAGTGGCTGGGGGCGGTCGTCCCTCGAAGATAAACACAGACACGCACGATCGCGCTCTATGGCATCAATGCAGCCGTTCCTTTAGCTTCCTGATCAGCTCCCGCAGATCGTCGGCGTATGCCGCGATGTTCCGCAGCGCCTCGTCCATCAGTCACTCGCGCGGCTTGGGCACGGGCTTGGGTTTCGGCGCGGGGGCGTTTGTCGGACGGGGGTCATCATCGAATGATCACGATGGGGGCCGCCGGTGTCCGTTGACGTCGATCAAATGAAGACTGATCTGGAACGACTGTTCCTATGGCCGCTTGTTTCTGAGGAATTTCGCGCGGGCATCACGCTCGCCCAGGAGCGCGATTGGATCGAGCTGCACGAGTCGAGGAAGCTTCTGCGGCTGACGCAGACAAACTCTCTCGCTTGACCCTGAGAGCTGCAGCTCTCGCCCGCTTTGCCCCGAGAAGCGGATCAAAAGCAGACGTGCTCAGGCGCGACGGGCCAAGAACCGAAGTCGCTGCCCTATTCGATCACTTCGTCCGCGAGCGCCGCCAGTGTCGATGGAATTTCGAGCCCTATCGACTTCGCAGTCTTTAGATTGATGACGAACTGGTAGCGTGTTGGCTGTTCTACTGGGAGATCGGCTGGCGTCGTACCCTTGAAAATGCGATCGACCATCGCTGCAGCGCGTTCGAAGGATTCGCTTGAATCGGCTCCATAGGACATCAAGCCGCCGTCACGAACGATCGAGTCTGCTTCGTAGATCGCCGGCAGCCGGTGTGTGGCAGCATAGTCGATCACTCGCTTGCGGTTGAGTAGGGTCAGTGAGTCCGAAACCATCAAAATGGCGTCGGGCGGATCGCGCGTCATCGCCTCGAAAGCTTCATTGAAGTCATCAGGTTCCCGAACGCCAAGCGGCTGAACCGTAATTCCAACGCCCTGCGCAGCCTTTGCTGATGTCTCGTAACGCATCGACATGCCGAGATCATCCTTATTCCAAATCATCGCGACGCGGTGAAGTCTGGGCAACAAGGCCGTCAGCAAAGAAAGGCGTTTGGTGGAAAGTGTCGATGCGTCATCCGCTATGCCGGTCACGTTTCCGCCCGGATGCGCGAGACTTTCGACCAACCCGGTCTTGACCGGATCGCCAGAGCCGGACGCGAGCACTGTCGGAACGCCCGATACTTTGGCCGCGGATGCTGCCGGATAGCTGATAGTGACAACAACGTCCACGCCCGCCGCCTTCAGCTCCTGCATTAGCTTCGGCACCAACTCAAGCTTGCCCGAGGCGCCACGCGCCTCGTGGACCAAATTGTGTCCAACCACATAGCCACGTTTCGCCAGTTCGTTGAAGAAGACCTTACCACGGTCCGCCGCAGGAGAGATTGGGGGGCCGGCAGTGAGCGTCCCAACGCGATAAACCCTCGCGGTCTGAGCACGCGCAGCAAGGGGGCAAGCTGCTGCCACGCAGCTTACAAGAGCAAGAAACTCCCGTCGTCGCATGTCCGCCTCCAAGGTAGGAACGGTCAGTGTATCCGTCTAAACTTAGCAGGTGCGGTAGCTATCGAGCGAAATATGTTTGGTCGCTGCCGACTTCCGAGTTGGGTCACAAGGCGGTTTGCAGGCCGGCTTGGAGAAGGCCGGTTAGAGTCCCAGACCGGACTCTTCGGTCACGGCTGATATTGCCGGCTGTTCCTGACTCGCAATGTTGGCCGACTATACCCACATCCCGGCCATGCGCAGCACGTTCGAGCTATGCCTGCCGACCGTGGCGAAGATGGTGCCGACCGGCCCGGACTATCTCCACGAGATCAAATCGGACGGCTATCGGCTGCTGTGCATCCGCGACCATGGCCGCGTACGCCTGATCACGCGCGGCGGCAACGACTGGACCAAGCGGTTCCCGTGGATCGTGGAAGCGGCCCTGAAGAACCGAACCAAGAAATTCGCGATCGACGGCGAGGCCGTCGTGCTCGGCGCCGATCGCGTGTCCGACTTCAATGCCTTGCACAGTTGGAAGCACGATCAGGAGGTCCAGCTCTACGCCTTCAATGTCCTCGCCGTGGACGGAGACCACCTGCGCGGCCTGCCGCTCCACCTGCGGAAGACCAACCTGCAGCGGCTGCTTGCCCGGCCGCCGGACGGCATATTCGTCGCGCCGTTCGAGGCCGGCGAGTTCGGGCCGGAGTTGTTTCGCAAAGCCTGCGAGTTCGGGATTGAGGGTATCGTCAGCAAGCGGCGCGACCGGCCCTATCAGGCAGGACGATCGAGGCACTGGATGAAGGTGAAGAACCGGACGCACCCGGCGATGACGCGGGTGATGGAGGCGTTTGCGTGATCCTTGACCTATTGACAGTCTTCTTTATCGTCGCTGGTCTCGGTCTGCTCTGGCTGAACTTCCAAGAGCGGCACCGAAGCAAAGTTATCGTCAGTGGAAACGAGCACATTGATGGCCCCGATCCGGGTGGACGTTGACGGACCCAGCGTCCAGACGCAGCGACGGTGACTATCGTCGAATGAGCGCATCGTGGCCCACGACGTGGAACGAATTCTTGTCGATATCGATGCCGATCACGGCGATCGCGGTATTGAGTGTCTGAGACATGACGTGCTCCTTGTCTTTGGCGCCCCTTGCCAGCTTCGCTTGCTGGCGGGGTAGGAGCACGGGCGGACCATCCCAGCGGACTTCACGTAACATTCGCGTTGATTTACGCGGCGCGTTCCTTGTCTGAGTGCTCCTCCACGGCGGTCGCGGTTTCTTCCGATCCCTTTTTGTAATTGCCCGCGAACCTCTTAATACTATCGGCCTACATCCTCAGCATTGAGACCTGAAAGTGCATAATTGGTTTCAAGGCATTCATGCCGATTGCCGTCGCTGCCGCGATGCCTCTTTGTGGGTCCCGCGCAGAACGGCTAGAATTTGCGGATTTGTCTGACATGCTGTTCGCTCCTGATGCTTGGATCACAGAGCCCCAGCCAGGACATGCCCCGAGGCTGGGAATACGAGGCCCCCCGGCACCGGGTACGGTCGACAGATGCCCCTCCTCCCGAAGACACGGCGCCGATCTGACCACCCGTGAGGCTTCAGGCGGTGGATTTTTGTGTTTCGCTCGCCACGAAGCCAATTCCCCGAGCGGCGAAGCAGCTTTGAAACAATGCGCGCGTACCCTGATTGCCAATCAATAATGGGGATGGCGATCATGTTGAGCATGCTTTTGGACGCGATCTACGGCGAGGTCATTTCAGCCTCGGTTACCGGCATGAAGGCCCAGGGAGCGGCCAGCAGCCCACCTTCGAGCACCGCGGTCACGAGCGCTGCTTGGTTGCCGGAATTGATCGAGGCGCTGGATAACGTCGCTGCGCTTCCTGCGCCAGATCAATCCGAAATCGATGCTTGCAAGGCGCGGTTGCGGCTTCCTAGCGCACCAGTCCAAACTACGCTGCACTGAACGGGCAAACGCATGCGAGAGTGAACCAGCGCGGTTCTTGTCCGGAAATCGCGCGCTGGGCCTAACCATTCCCCGTTAGGTTTGGCTAAGCTGAAGTAAAAGCGATTCTCGGGACAGCTTATATTTGTTTGTGCAAGCCCCAGAACGCGATCAGCAGAAAGGCGACGGCCGCCATTCCGAGCAATAAGAGAACGGTTTCCAGCATGACGAATCAAGCTCCGTTCTCGTAGAGGGTACGCCGACGAAAACTCGCCTAATTGAGCTACGACGCGCAGTAGCTTGCCCGCCTTCCGGGCCACCACCGATTGACAATTTGCCTCTCGCCGACAGCGCGTTTCGACTGCGACATGGCCCGCCCTCGACGCAAAGACCGCACCGAACCTGACGGCCGCCAGCTCAAGATCACGCTGGGCGATCTGCGGTCGACGGGCGTGCGCGATCTGATCGTGTTTTGCCAGGACTATCGCTGCAGCCATATCATCAAGCTGCCAGCCGCGTACGTCGATCAATGGCCGGACGGGATCAGGATTTCTCAGCTTGAGCCACAGTTCGTCTGCATAAGTTGCGGCATGCGCGGGTCCAACATTGTCGCCGGCAGCAACAGCACCGAGAAGGCAATACTGCCGAGACCCGTCAATTAAGAATGCGGAATCGCTCGACTGCCTAGATCGGACCAAGCGCTGTCAACGAGCGGCAGCAAAAGAAAACCCGCCGGCCTCGACAGCTAGCGGGTTCTCCCCATGCCCATGCGTACCGCGGTCCTTGTCACCCAACCCGCGATAAATCGATTATGAAGCGAGGCGATTGACGTCAGGTTACCGCTCATTTCGCTACGCTCGCCACCAGGCTTTAGGTTCCAAGTACTTAACAAGCATCAAGAATTTTTTGCTTGCTTTACTGGCGGGTGTGGCTGGCCAGCTACAGCAACGTGCCCAAATCGGACCTACTATAAGTTGGCAGCGGGGCGTTAGACGCGGATTCCTTGACTCGTAATTGCTGCGGAGGCTCGAATGAAAAAATTTATCGTGGCTGCGGCCGGAACATTAGCACTCGGGATAGCGGCACCTGCCAGCGCGGCCGACCTCGCGGCTCGGCCCTACACCAAGGCGCCGCCGATGGTTGCCGCGATGTACGATTGGAGCGGCTTCTATATGGGCATCAACGGCGGGGGCGGCTCAAGCCATACCTGCTGGGACTTCGTCACGCCTGTGACCGGTACGCTGGTCGGTGAAGGCTGCCACAACGCAACCGGCGGCACGGCGGGTGGCCAGATCGGCTATCGCTGGCAATCGGCGCAGTGGGTGTTCGGCCTCGAAGGTCAGGGCAACTGGGCCGACTTCCGCGGAGACAATATCAGCACCGCATTTCCAGGCTCGGCACTTGTAACTGGTGATCGCAACCGCACCCGCATCGATGCCTTTGGTCTGATCACGGGCCAGGTCGGCTACGCTTGGAACAACGTGTTGCTTTACGTGAAGGGTGGCGGCGCGGTAGTCAGCACCAAGTTCGACATCTACGTCGCTGCGGGCACACCTGGTGCAGGCACCCTGCTGGCTTCTGCCGCTCGTGAGAATCGTTGGGGTGGCACCGTCGGCGCTGGACTGGAGTACAGCTTCGCGCCGAACTGGTCGGTCGGCGTCGAGTATGACCACATCTTCCTCGGTGATCTGACCCGAACTCTCACGACGCCGACGACTATAGCGGTGGCATTCCAGACCGACCGCATCCGCCAAGACGTTGACATGGGCCTCGTGCGCCTGAACTATAGGTTCGGCGGCCCGTTGCTCGCAAAGTACTGAGCAATTCCTATTGAGATAAACGAGGCCGGCTTCTTGAGCCGGCCTTTTCTTTTTGGGCGATTTTATATGACGAAAACATACCGACCAATTATCCCTCCAAAATTGGCTAACGAGCTAAACAAGGCGCTCGCCTCAGCTGACCCCAACGCAATTTGCAGAGCGATTGGAACGGCTCTTGTGGACTTCAACATCGCCGAAATGGCGAGGGAGACCGGGCTAGAGCGGCAGAGCATCTATCGTGCATTCAAAGGCCGTACAACGCTTCCGAATTTTACAACTCTTCTCGCTGTGCTCACGGCGATGGGCTTGCAGCTCAAGGTGACGCCCAAGCGGCAGCGGCACCGGAGAATTGCCGACGCTTAGAGAGACCTCGACTCGAGCGAAGCGAGAGAGAAACCGGCGTCCCTTCACGCTCAAGGCCAGCGGTGCCGAGTTCGGCGCCGGCATCGAATACGCGATCGAAATGGGCTGGGTGGAACTGCACGAGAGCGGGACCAATGTCCGGCTGTTGTCGCCTTGCGACAATCTCATGTCGCGCTGACCACCCGTAAATTTCACAGGAACGAAGGCTGCCCCCGAGGCTTCTGATTCTCGCTGGCCCATCGCCAGGCCAGCGGAGCGGCCCCCGGCTCATACCCGCCACACCCTGAGTGCGGATTCCGATCGATGTCGCCCAGGATTCCGAGATGATCTCGCCCACTATTCCGATTTGAAGTCGCCCACCCATTCCGAGACGATGTCGCCCACCGTTCCGGGATGATGTCGCCCGGGTATCGCAAGGGCGAACCCGGGGTGACGAGGCCTCTTCTGGCTCCCATAGGGTCACCCCTTTCGGCTTTGCGAAGGGGGACCCTGGCTGCCGACGGAGAGGCTTGCGATGCGCCGTGTGCGCGATGTGATCAGAATGAAGGCGGCCGGGTTACGGAAGCGCCACGGCATAAGGTCACCGATTCTGCTGTGGGGATAGCCGTCGATGATCGCCTCGAGTGTTTCCGCGATGTAGGCGGCCGGATTGACGTCGTTGAGCTTGCAGGTGGCGACGATCGACGCGAGCAAGGCCCAGTTTTCTGCCCCGATTTCATGACCGGCGAAGAGAGCGTTTTTCCTCGTCAAACAGACTGGCCGGATGGCGTTCTCGACCGGCTTGGTGTCGAGCTCGAGACGTCCGTCTTCGAGGAAGCGGGTCAGCCCTTGCCAATGATTGAGTGCATAACCTCGGCAGCCATAGGAGCAAAGCAGTGCGACAGCTCATCCGTTCGGTCGGCGCCAAGCTCTTCTTCCTGCTAAAATACTCACCCGACCTGAACCCGATCGAACAAGTCTTTGCCAAGCTCAAGCACCTGCTTCGCAAAGCGGCCGCGCGACCGTCGACGCTGTCTACGCCGCAGTCGGACACGCACTCGATGCCTTCACCCCAGAGGAATGTGCCAACTACCTCAAAAATTCAGGCTATCGAACTTAATGCCATCACGCTTTAGGCCCGCCAACCGGCGGGCCTTTTGCTATCGGGTCTAGATTTCGCGGCGCGAGGCAGGCCCGCCCGCGTGAACCAGCAGTCTCAAGGGATGAGCGGCGCCTTCGCGCGAGCTACTGCCGGTTGTGCCCGTGGAGGACCTCCCGGGAATCAGTGAATTGCGCGTATGTTCAGGCTTCCAGGAAGCTCGGGGCGTGCCATTGTCGATACAAAACAAGATTGCGAGCGCGATTGCTCTATTCGGCTTAGTGCCTGCACTTCTCGGCGCTTGGTTGACGTGGGGCCGTGGAGCACCCTGGTTATCGTCGGCGGCGCATCGTTCGCGTTCGGCTTGGCGGCGATTGATTAACGGATCCCTAATTGCTTCCGACGATTCGAGCGGGACTTTCTCCAACAAGTTTCAGCAATTACTCATCTGTTGCCCGTAGTTTTACTGGCATGGAAAAACGCCACGTACGCCGGCGGCGCGTCTTC
This sequence comes from Bradyrhizobium zhengyangense, assembly GCF_022012435.1. GTDB lineage: Bacteria > Pseudomonadota > Alphaproteobacteria > Rhizobiales > Xanthobacteraceae > Bradyrhizobium > Bradyrhizobium zhengyangense. The sequence goes on along the minus strand of NZ_JAKLUA010000039.1, from coordinate 991 downwards.
AAAGCCGCGATGATCGAATTCCCGGGGGGCGCCTTCAGCTGCGTCGTTCGTGACCTCTCGGACTGTGGGGCCAATCTGGATGTCCCAAGTCAAATTGGTATTCCGCACGAGTTCATGCTGAGTATCCCGACGGCACAATTGCACCGGCTCTGTCGAGCGGTGTGGCGTTCGGACAAGCGGATCGGGATCGCCTTTGATTCCGCCGAATCCTCGTGTTTTCAGTTGTCGGCCTGACCACGTGTACTCCACATCCTTTCCCGGCACCTCGAGCCCGAGGAGCTGGAGGCAAAGGCCGCATCGATGCTCTGCTGACAGTCCCTGATAACGAAGAGGTAGTGGAGGCGACGCGGGACATCGCCCAACCAGTCATCCTACAGGACCGGTATGACAGCGAGATCGACTACACGATCGCCGCGTTTTGGGATGCAGGCTTCAGGGTCATGCTCGGTGACGACATGAACGGCTTCGTCGCCGAAACAAGAAATGGCCCGCGCTGGCGGCGATGGAGCACTATCCTGAGAGCGAGTTTGCGAAGAAGTATCGGGCCTGACGGCACAAAGGACCCGCTTTGGCGCGTTGTGCCTATCGGTCGATCATGCTTAAGCGATTAGAGTTCTGCCTGCCCCACGGCCGCCAAGGCCGTACCTGATGGCCCCGACTGGATCCACGAAATCACGGTTATCGCATGTCGCGCGGCGATCAGGATGGAAGGCAGCGTCAATCAAGGTGAGAGAGTTTCGCTGGGCTCGTGACGTAGGGAGGGCGTAGCCCGACCGGAGTTACGAGCCCAGCGTCGGCGCGATCCCGAGGAGGACCGCGCCGACTGGTGATCGCGGCCGGCGGGGTTATGCAAGTGGTTCTTCCGCCAAGAGGAATCACTCGCGTGCCCGGCCGACACATCACAGATCACCAGATGAGATGGGATGGTTGCCGCCCTCCCCAGACGGCATCGTAATGTGCCAAGAACGCAGTGTTTGAACCCCGAAGCGAA
>NZ_JAKLUA010000038.1 GCF_022012435.1 Bradyrhizobium zhengyangense | reverse complement strand
GAACTTATTGCTGTCCATAAGGGCTGTTACACAGCACTCCTCTTAACCCGGCAAGACGGCCCTCACCGGAGGGAGACGTTACTTCTCGGTGTTCCGCTCTTAAACACACGCTTAAAGAACAGCGCGGGACCGATCATTCACAACCTGTTCTGGGCCGGAGAACTATGGGCCCGCCATCGCGAACGGGCGGGGCTACAGTGCTTCCTCCTGCTTGAATTACAGCTCATTGGCCGCGCGCCCGAAAGCCCGAAATCCCTCCGAGTCGCGATCACTTGTCAAAGCCGGAGTCGCAGAAAATCCTTCTCAATCGTGGCGAGGATTGTAGCTAACTCCGCCTTTATTCACCGGCGTTGGTCGATGACTCGTAGTCTTGAGAAAGATTGAGGTTTGACGTCGTTGACGTTTGCGCGCCGGAAGGTGCGGGTCCTTGGAAGAGCCTCCGTGATAAGTGCATGCTATAACGTTCTACGGAGAACCACATTGCGGCGGCGGTCGCGATGCAGGCAACAATAGATGCGCACCACCAGAAAGCTTCGGACATGAGACCGTCACCCGTTACGATTTTCCCAATCCGGAACACGGCTCCTGTCACCGGATTATGAATCAGGTAGAGAGAATACGAAACTGTACCGAGGAACTGTAGCCATCGCCAATTGAGCCCATTCTCAATTTGCTTTGTCATTGCGACAGCGAAAATCAGCGACGAAGTGATCACGCAAGCGATCGCAAAAACGTCGTGATACCAGATTGCAGATGCAGCCACGGCGAAGAGGTACGCGAGATAGATCGGAACCATTGCGCGATATTTCCAACCGTACCAGGCAGATGCTCCTAACAAAAAGGCGAACCATAGGTTTGGGAACCAGGAGGGGGCATCGGGCGCAATTCTAAAGCACCAAAGCAGGCTGACGAGGAGCGCGCCAGCGAACAGCATCCTTCTTGCAAATAGCAGCCAAGCAAACACAATGTAGAACTGTACCTCGTAGCATAAAGTCCAAAAAACGGGATTGATGTTGTTAAACCCAAGAATGTTTTGCGTGTAAGTTAAGTGAGCCAGAATTTGGGCTGTCGTGAAAAGTTCGGATGGTCGACCTGGGACAACTTTTGCTGCCAGCATCGAAAATCCGATCGCTAACGCTATAGCGGTCCAATAAGGCGGATCTAATCGAATCGATCGCCGGGCGACGAATCTCACGAAGTTAGCAGGGGTCATTCTTTGATCGCGCAATGAATGTGCAATTACAAAGCCGCTAATGACAAAAAAAATAGGAACCCCTAGAGCTCCGTAAGATGCCGCTTGTCGAACAAAGTCCGGAAGATTGTTTACGTGGTTGCCTTCGACGGCGTGAAAAATCACGACGCCCAAAGAAGCGACCCCGCGAAGCGCGTCAATGAACGTAAGACGTCGGCTGTTCTCTTCTTTCACAAGTCGTTTTCTCCGGAATCCGGAAAGGTGGTTGAACTGCCTACGAAGGTCCGATAGGGCGTCGTCGAGTGTACAACGAGAGTTTAGACCATCGAGACCAAAAAGCCGTTGAGTGGTTGAATTGGGTCTCCGTTAATAGACCACTGGCTATGGAGCACTGCAAGACCAGGTAGTCTTCCCGCAGCCGGAGGATGATGGCTGCGAGCGCGATCACCGCGTGATGTATTCGAAGGTCTTTTCGATGCGAGTTGCCTGATTTTCCGCCGATCGAGGTCCGTGCTGTTACACGGTTAGTTGCACTGAATCGGCGAGGATCGAAGCAGCGACCGGACCTAGTCACGTACGCAACATTCGTGACCCTGCGTGTCAAATATGCCCTTTGGGCTTGCGAGGTGGCGTCTCATGTAAATACATCACCTGCGCTTTACCGCAGCGCACATTTTGCGCCCGCCAAGAAGTTGAGCTCAATCGTTCGACACCGGCCGATTGGGTGAGAAACCACCTCAGTTCCTTAGCGTAAAGGGCTTTGATTAGAATAGGAAACGCGACTTCATAAATTCGGCGTGTGCACTAATGCTAAGCCTCGGCCTCGTAGCCGTTGTTTGACGGGCCGGATGATCCAAGAAGTGACACACGTACATCGCTGAATACCAACTCTCTGCCTTGATTGGCCGGTGTCCAGGAAGACTCCGATCTTGCCCAATCTTGCGCAGTGCATTCTCGGCGTTGAATTCTGCAATTGCGGCTAGTTCGCCAGCCCACTCATTGGCGAAAAAAAAGTTGATGTCGTCGAAGTACATCGATAGGGCGGGAACATAGCTTTCGGTGGGGCCCGTCAAGCATTTTAAGGCCGATTTGGTTGCGGAGTAGATGTCAACGTCAATAGAGACGAATCCAAGCGGGGCAGTGGCATCGATGCTTTGCGTAAAAGGCCCGACCGTATCGCCTATATCGCCCCAGATGATTTCGGCGCGATCGCCGAGCTTACCCAGCAGTTGCTCTCGCTGCTCCATGGCGAAATCACCGGGGTTCCAGATTTCAGGATGATCTTTGTAACCTTGGATCTGAGGCAAACCTTTCCCTGTATCAAAGCCGACGATCCGAAATTCGATACCGGTTTCTGCGTGGATCAGCGATGCCAGTTCGACCATATTTAGGAGACCGGCGCCGCTGGCAACACCGAATTCGACGGCCGTGACGCGTGTCTTTCCGAAATACCTCGCGCAGTCTGCAGCGCGAAGCATGCCATAGAGATAGTTCGGTCGACTGATTAAGCCGAATTGCTCCCGCTCGCGGAAACTGCCCTTGCGTCCAATTCGAGCTGCCTCGCCATAAATCCGTCGGAAAAGCTTTTCGCCAATTGCCACTTAGGACGCCCTCCAATTTTTCCGACACCCGATAAGAACGAAACTCATCGAGGCTGCTTTCTAAACCTGATTTAGTCGCAAATGCCAAGCCTGGTAAGGGAGGTCACAAGCTTGGACTCCGAGACTTGGTGAATCCAGCGGTTCTTCTGATGGTCCTGAACCGAATAATATGACAAGTCCTACGATACGGCCGTCTGCGTCTTGTCCAAGCGGCGCCCTTGGCATCGTTGATGGTAATGCCAAGCGTCGGCAAAGCGACGTGTTAGCGCTGATAGAACTTGGCCGCGATATCCCAGGCGGCAGATTCGCTCCATCCAAGGCGTTTGCCATCCAACCTTTCGGTATTGATCCGCACCATTGGCTCGGTGAACTCAGTCTGCTGCATCAGGCTCACGGGACAGGAGATCCCTAGGCGCGGCTCCATTTCGCGTGCGAAGCGCTGAGCGAAAGCTCCCTGGCTCTCCACATAGAAGCTCGGGTTGGCGCGCGTAATCCCGGCCACGTTCGGTATCTTCTGGCAAAACAGCGCATAGGCCTGGGCCAAGAGGTCGACGTGAATGTTGTCCCGAACATAGAGCGGGGTACGAACTGCAGGCGTTTCGCCCTTGAACCAGGACTGTACCAGGTAGTTGCAGAAGCGCGGCTCCTCGAAGGGGCCGAAGGGGTTCGCGATGACGAACTTTCCAAGGTTGAAGCCCATGGTTTCGCTCAGGAAGCGGCAGTACTGCCAAGTCAGTCCCTTGGACAAGCCATAGGGCGAAAAGGCGCGCATGGGATTGTTGCCGGCGCCTTCATCAGGCTCAAACACCGAGCCTGTAAGGACAACACCGCCAAGGCCCCTCGTCATCATGCTTCGCAAGATAGTCGGCAAGTTGAAGGTATTTTCGGCGGTTGCTCCCATTGGATCGAAATCGGCGCTTCGGTAGTCGCTGGTCCTCGATGCGTGATGGCAAAGCAGATCGAACGAGCCTTGACCGACGAGATCGAGGAAACGCGGTGAACCAAAAGCGCAATCCTGCAGGATCTCCGCAATCCGGCCGAGTTCGACAACCCGCTTGCCGCGAAGGCCCGTGTATTCGGTGCCACGAAGCGGAGCGACTATCGTGTGCCCCTTGGCCGCCATTGCCTTCGCAAACCACAGGCCCGTGAAAGAGCTCGCTCCGGTCAGGAGAATTCTCACGTGATCCCCCGAAGCGACTCGATCCCGTGAAAATTCGGATCGAAGTCAGGCCAGGTGCGATCCTTTGGCGAAACTTCGACGGGCGAGCGCGGCCAGTCGATGCCAAAACGGGGATCGTCAAACCGGATCCCTCGCTCCTGTTCCGGGCCATAGAAAGCGCTGACGAGGTAGAACGCTTCGGTGTCGTCCGTGAGGGTGAGGATACCATGGGCGAAACCCCTCGGCACCATGATCATCATGCGGTTCTCGGCGGTCAATTCGACGCCGAACGATTTTCCGAACGTCGGCGAGTCCGGGCGAATGTCGATGATTGCATCATAGAGTGCCCCTCGGATGCATCGCACGACCTTGATCTCCGCGGCCGGCGGCAATTGATAGTGCATGCCCCTTAGTGTTCCGGCCTTGGCGCTCAGCGAATTGTTTATCTGCACAGCGGACATCGGAACGCCGGCGGTCTCAAATTCGCGCTGGCAGAACAGGCGGGCAAAGAAACCTCGATCATCGCCGCGCTTCTCCAACTCAATCGTGTAGGCGCCGTCAAGCGGGATCTTGTGGAATTTCATCGAACGAACTCTCTTGAGGGATCACTGCCAGTGGAGGTCGGACGAGAGCCGCCCTTGCGCGATATGTTCCTTCAGCGTCCGCAGACGCATCAACGATGAGCCCCGAAAGTCCTTGTCCGAAAAGTTTATGCCACGGAGCCCCGCGCTGAGATTGCGAACGGATTGGGCCAGAGAAACAGCTGGAGCATGGGAAGGGGCGAGCTGAGCGAACAGCGAAAAATCGACTTGATAGGAACGCTTGTCGGGCAGGGCGTCTCGATTGATGCTCACCTTGGTCCCGGGCAATTCGGCTGCAACGACTTCCGCCAATTGGCGCACCTGATAGTTGCCTTGCGTACTGCCGACATTGACGAGCAGGACGTCGCCCCCGGTCTCTGGCGTGCGGCGAATCGCCCATTCGATCGCACGGGCCATGTCAGCGACGTCGATCAGGGGGCGCCAGGGAGTGCCATCACTCAAGACGCTAATCTCGTTCGTCGCAAGCGCGCTTGCGACGAAATCGTTCAGCACGAGATCGAGACGCAGGCGGTCCGACATGCCACAAGCGGTAGCAAAACGAAGGCAGGTTACCGTCATCCTGCCGGCGTTGTTGGTGCGCAACGCGTTTTCCATCGACACTTTGGAACGCGCGTAGGCCGTCAGCGGGTTGAGTGGATCGCTTTCACGGCGAGGGCCGCCCTCGGCCGCGCCATAGATGCTACAGCTCGAAGCGAAGATGAATTTGGATACGCCCTTCTCTTCGGCCATGCTCGCGAGAGCGACACTTGCCCTTTCGTTAATGGCTTCGGTGACCTTCTCGAACTCCTTGCCCATGGGATCGTTTGAGATGGCGGCAAGGTGAACCACGGCGTCCACGCCATCCAGCAGGTTGGCCGGAAAATTGCGTAGGTCGCCAAAGTGCAGACTATCCAGGCGCGCTTCGGGCAGGCTTGGCGCACCTGTGAGATTGTGAGCGAAGTACCCGCTGTCGAAGCCCACGAGTTCTGCAGTGGGAAAGGTTTTGCGAAGGTGGCGCGTGAGGACGGGGCCGACATAGCCCATCGGGCCGGTAATCAAAATCCGCATGAAACTATCTCTTCCCTTTACCACGTCTTCCAGGGCGCTTTATCGTTGGCCCACAGATCCTCGAGATAGCGCTTGTCTCGGAGCGTATCCATCGGGTGCCAGAAGCCGCGGTGGAAATACACGCTCAGCTGGCCTTCCGCGGCGAGATTGGTCATGGGCTCCTTCTCCCAGACCGTCGCATCTCCCGCGATGTAGTTGCCCACCTTGGGCGACAAGACGAAAAAGCCGCCATTGATCCAGCCGCCGTCTCCGCGCGGCTTTTCCTGGAAACCGGTAACGCGGCTTCCCTCGAAGTTGATGGCGCCGAAGCGGCCGGGCGGCTGGGTCGCTGTCACCGTTGCGAGGCGGCCTTCGCGCTTGTGAAGTGCGATCGTCTCCTTGATATCGATGTCCGCAACGCCGTCGCCGTACGTGAGACAGAATGCTTCATCGTCGCCAATGAACGGGAGTATTCGCTTGATACGCCCGCCGATCATCGTCTGCTCGCCGGTATCGATCAGCGTAACTCGCCAAGGCTCGGCGTGCTTGTGCAGAACCTCCATCTTGTTCTCGCGGAGGTCGAAGGTCACGTTCGACTGATGCAGGAAGTAATTCGAGAAGTATTCCTTGATGACGTAACCCTTGTAGCCGAGGCAAATGATGAAATCGTTGATGCCGTGGCTCGAGTATATCTTCATAATGTGCCACAAGATCGGCCAGCCGCCGATCTCGATCATTGGCTTGGGACGAACGTCGGTTTCTTCCGCGAAACGTGTTCCGAGGCCGCCAGCTAGCAATACCGCCCGCATATATCTTCGCCATTCAATGGAATTCAAAATTCTGAGGCAACGGCAAGTCTACCCGGTAAAGGTCCGCTGCCTTATTTGCTCTCTCTTTCCAGTATACTAGTCCCTCGAAAAAATCGAGCTACCTGTCCGCTGAAAGCCGCGGATGGTTTATTTCCCTAAAGGATCGGGGGAAATTCAAAGCTTGCACGCTCGCTGGCTGCATTTGGGTAGCATCGAGCTCAAAGACGTACGATCAGGTTGGATTTCCGAGCGATTGCGCGAAGACTTGGTGGCCATTGGACAGGTCAACGACTAGATGCGCAACGGTCGAAGCCCGAGCGCTCGGCGAGCAACGTCCGATTTAGAGATTACCGTCAAACTCGCTTTGGGCAAGAGCCAAAGCGAAAGGCTGTTCCTGCGAAGTCCCATCTGAGTCTCGTGCAGGCTGTTTGGCAATCCCCATCGCGTGGTGCCGATTTGATTAACTCGTGCGCCCTTTGATGCAGATGGGCGTGCGATCGCATCGACTGAGCAGCCGCCCCACGCCCTGTCGAGCCGATGTGGTCAGTAACTACTTGTTAAATATCAAATTTTGAGAGCCCCGTTGAAGTCACTTTAACGGTCGTGACACATCGGGAACCGTTTAAACCCTTTGGAAGGGAACTTCCTCGCAAGATCGAGCCGGAACTTGCGGACGTATCCAACCGCGACGAAAGTTGGATGCTGGCAATATACAAAGGCACCCACCTCGGCTGGAAATGCGCGATTTTCCTGGCGGCCTCAGGTAAACTGCAGTCGCACCGCGTCCTTCCAGCTCGGGGAACCATTAACCAGAGGTTGGCTCGACGATGAAGTCTAAGATGGACCGCAGAACTTTTCTCAAAAGCTCGAGCGCGATTTCGCTCTTGTCAATGTTTTCGGATACCGCATCCGCGTTTGCCGCAAAGTCGCTATCGCCGTCGGTAACGAGTCTAACGTCGTCGGTCACCACTGGCGCTCCCCTGAACAACGGGCGATCCCAGATCAATTTGAACTTCTTGCAGATCGGCGGAGACTTCCCTTTCCTGAATTGCTTGAAGAACGCACAGTCGTGGACTTGCATCGATAACAGCGGTCTAGCCGATCCGAGCCTGCTGGATAGTGACGGCTACCCGACTTCGATCGCCCACGGCGGCGTCTATACCGTGTTCGACGTGCCAACCCAATCCGATCGACCGGGCAACTACGTGATCACCTGGAGCGGAAATGGCACGATATGGTGCGGGATGAGTAATACGCTCGTGAGTGGAAGCAAAACCAGCACCAGCGGAAGCGGGCGATACGTATTCTCGACAACGGATAGCCGGTTTGTGGTAGGGATTTCGGCCATCGGGTCGCCGCGAATTACGAATCTGCGCGTGTTTCACGTTAATGACGAGACCGCACTGAACGCGGGCCAAGTGTTTGGTGCTCGCTTCAAGCAGCGGCTAATGGAAGCCAACTTCGGCGTCGTCCGTTTCATGAATTGGCAGGCCGGCAATACCACCAACGTGACGACCTGGGCCACGAGGAAGCCGACTTCCTATGTCTTCTACGCCGGGCAAGAGTTCCGAAAGAGTCTCTATGCTGGACTCACTAGAAACGTCGGCTCCGCTTACGCAGTCGATTTCCCAAACTTCCGGTTGGCGGACAAAGCGACCGTCATCGTGAAGTTCAACGTAAGCAATACCACCCCCTGTACACTCAACGTGAACGGGACGGGAGATATCAATATTCTGAACCACTATTCGGCACCTCTTTCAAGTGGCAACTATCCGATCGGCGGGACATGGCAAAGCATCGCGACGCTGGTCTACGACGCCACCTTAAATGCGTGGATCAAACAGGGTGGCGATGCCGCCCTTGGTAGCGCTGGCCTCAGCAATGGGTGCCCTCCAGAATTGATGGTCCAGCTGTGCATCGAGATTGGCGCGCACCCTTATTTCGTCACGCCGGCGTTGGCGATCGATCCTGCGACCGACTACATGCCGAGCTTGGCCGCATACTGCCGAGCGAACGCGCCATCCTGGATGGTGCCGCGCTTCGAGGGCCCCAACGAGACCTGGAACAATGCGAGCGGCTTCTATTCGACAGCCTACGCGAAGGCCAAGGCCACAGCGTATGGCTGGGGTCCCGACGTGCACAACTGGTATGGAAAGGTGATGTCGGTCCTTGGGCAGGCAATTAGCGCCGTCTACGCAGGCGATCGCACCAAATATCAGGTTCTATGCGGTGTCCAAACCGCCCTTGGAACAAGCACCTCGGGCACGGCCACTTGCAATGCGCGGCTTGCATCGACGCGCTATTTGGCGCAAAGCGCGCCCGCGCAAGCATCCTATACCAAGACCGCAGCGTCGGCGTGGGTCACGCACATCTGCACTGCGCAGTATTTCACTCCTTCCGAATATGGAACGACTCAGGAGGCGCTGGATGCACAGGCGTTTGTTGCCGCAACGGATCCTTCTGTGAAGGCGTCGATTGCTGCAGCCTACGCCAATACTGCAAACAGCGGGAGCGGCCCGTACACTCTTGCTCGGGTTGCACTCATGCACGCTAATTGGAAAGTGTGGGCTTTGAGTTTTGGTATTAAACATATGTGCGGTTATGAAGGGGGATACTCACCTGACTACACAAGCCGTGGGACGAGCGCCGTCGACCTTCTGCGATCTGCTTCAAAGTGGGCGCCATCCGTCAGCAATCTCACGACGATTAACTATAACAACTTTGTGGGCCTGACGGACGCCAACTTTGTCGCCGAATTTCCGTCTTGCTTTCAGCTATCAGGGAGAGCGCCGTCCAACAACGCGTGGGCCCTTCTCGAAACCATCTATGCAAGCGCGCCTCCGCAGTGGGGGGCTCTAGTGGCGTTTAATCACTGAAGCGCACTGAGACTAGTCACGAAATGCGAATGGCGTGCGCCGTCCAGGGCATCCTGCGACGGCGCCTGCGCTTGACTAGCGTAGGTCAGCTTGACCCATCGATAGCATAAGAGAGGGAGCCGCGAGCGCCCCGCCACGTTCCTGCCCTCCCGGGGCTAGGCGATCCGCGTAACGTCGGATAATATAGCTCTACAGGTTGGACGGAACGCACATTCTTCATACGTTATCGGAATCGTTAAGATGACGCTGGCCAGCATACAGATGACCCGGCCTCCCAGGCGGCGATAGTCTTCAGCAACCTATGCGCGAAATTTACTCCCACACCGCGTTGCGCGGAATCGCTTCTCTACTTGTAGTCTTTTTTCACTACATGATTATCCTTGAACCTACCTTCGATTTCGATACCCATACGAGTTTTTTTTCTAAAGGCTATCTTTGGGTCGATTGTTTTTTCATCCTGAGCGGATTTATCCTGTGCTACGTCTATGGCACTTCTCCCGGTGACAATCAGAATAAGCTGATCGATTTCCTATGGGCTCGGTTTGCCCGGATTTACCCGCTCCACCTAGCCACATTAATTGGACTTGCGGGATTACAGGTCCTCGTTTCGAAAATCGCGAACCATCCGCTTACTATCGGCACATGGTCAACTTTTTGGCCAAATTTGTTCGGCGTTCATGCGTGGCTGATGCCTGCAAAGTATGACTGGAATTTCCCGTCGTGGTCAATAAGTGTCGAACTTGCGGCCTACCTTCTGTTTCCATTTGTCAGTTTCGGCTTCTCTCGACAGCCGACCATTACTATTGGCTTGCTGGCCGCTTCAGTCGTGTTTGCATTGACCATCGGTCGTGACCATTGGGAACAAACCGCACTCATCCGGGGGCTACCAATGTTCTTGTTCGGCGTTCTCGTCTTCCAGTTCCGCTACGGCATCGAACGAATACGTTACGTCTCCGCCCTCCAGACGTCAGCAGCGGGGGCCTTGATCGCATCGCTCCACTTTGGTTTGTACGATTTTGCGATCGACCTGCTTTTTGCCGCCCTGATCTGGCTGACTTGGACCGACCAGGGTGTCTCGATTGCCCTCCGTACTCGGCCGCTGCAAGCGCTCGGACAATGGTCTTATTCCATCTATATGCTGCATATTCCGGTTCGTATTGTTCTGGGCTTCGCTTTAGGCGGACGGTTGCCGCAGTTGCTTCTGTTCGGCATTATGCTTGCAGGTACCATCTGTGCCGGCGCAGTCTCCTACCGTTATTTTGAGATGCCTGTTCGCCAGGCACTACGGCGACGACGTGCCGTGTTGGCTGCTTGAGACTCTTACGCCGAAGAAATCCAGTCTTCGATCCAAGGAGGGCGACCCGATTGGATCCGCCCAGAGCAGTGTTAACTGCAGTGGGATTCTGCGGCTCTGAGACTATATTCTAGAGTTTCAGGGATTAGCGTGCGGGGGAGCTCTGGGGTAGTGTTCATTCTTGGGAAGCTCTCCGTGGGCCTCCTAGCCGCTCAAATTCCGTTGGCAAAGTCCGAGGCCCTAGTTAGATCGCGCTAGCTCATGCACTATATTCCTACTCTAAACGGGTGGCGAGCTATCGCTATTTCGTTTGTTGTATTTGCCCATTCTTTTCCGAGTTGGGCCACCGATAGCGAGAAGGTATCCTTGATAGGAACCTTCGGCGTGAGGATTTTTTTTGCTCTGAGCGGTTTTCTGATTACGACCCTCCTTCTGGCAGAGGAGCGAGATGCGGGGCGTATTGAGCTGCGGTCCTTTTATGTTCGTCGGTTTTTTAGAATAATGCCGGCCGCGATTGCGGTTGTCGCATGCGTAGCAGGTCTTTCTATTGCCGACGTACTGAAGATATCGCCACGACGATTGGTCGATACACTGTTTTTTTTCGCTAATTATTCTAGCGCACCCTCGGCCTACGAGGTTGCGCATTTTTGGTCGCTTGCAATCGAGGAGCACTTCTATTTTGTCTGGCCCGGGTTGCTCGTTCTGGTCCCGCTTCTGGAGCGTCGGCTTCTCGTCGGTATTGCCATTGCGTTCCTCATTGCGACGTGGCGGGCGATTGCCTGGAAATACCAGATCACGACCGAGGATCCGGCGAAGTTTTGGGGGCGCACGGATATTCAAGTAGACGCCATTGTGTGGGGCGCGGTCGTGGCGCTCGCTTCAGTTAATCGACGGATTGCTCCAGCGCTCACAAAATCATGGGTAAGGGCGTTCGTTCTGCTCGCTCTGCCCGCGAGTGCGTTCGCCTATGTTTTCGTCGAAAACTGGAAATGGCACCTCGTTTCCTATCAGGTGTTCGTTATATGCATGCCGGTTTTAATATGTCAGACGAGCCGCGGGGTGTCTTTCGTAGCTTCCGCTCTTGAATGTGGATTGATACGGTGGCTCGGAGCAATCTCATATAGCCTGTACCTATGGCAGCAGATTTTCCTAACGCACAATCAGGATTGGACGTTGCGGGTCTTCCCGCTCAACATCGTTTCGGCATTTGTCTGCGCATTGCTCTCGTATTACTTCATCGAGCGACCGTTTATACGATTTGGTCGAGATCTCTTGAGCAGGGCGGTTTCAAAGGATAAACAACTTTCTCCGACCAAATGGGCCAAGCCGTCACTCACGGGCGACTCGAGACCGCACCCGCAGAAGGGCGGGTATCCCTAATACTCGGGTACGATTGCAGCGGCCTCAGCAACAGGATGAGACTTGGTGAATGCAATTTGAGACGCCAGGGAATTGGTTTGCGGTCTTCGCGGTTCTGGGGTGGCCGCTCGTATCGATCGTGCTCTACCGCAATTTTTCGGTCGTTAAAGCAACGGTCTGGACAGTTCTTGGCGCGCTCTTGCTGCTTCCGTCCGGGTTCGCGCTCAAGTTACCAATGTTACCAGCGCTCGATAAGAATTCAGTTTCTAGCGTTTGCGTGCTGATCGCCAGCTATGTGTTGGTACGGAGGCGCCTGTCTTTTGGGGTTGGACTTGTGGAGATCCTCGCTGCCTTTTTTCTCTTAGGCCCGGTGGTCACCTCTCTCCTTAACAGCGACACTATCATTAGAGGTGAGACGATCCTACCGGGAGTTGATTATTACGATGGAATATCTGCGCTGCTAAGTCAGTCGGTGATGTTCATCGCTTTTTTGGCTGGCCGACGTAGCCTTCGCGATACCGTGGGTACTGAAACAATTGTTCGCTCTCTCGCTGTCGCGGGGCTACTCTATTCCTTACCAATGTTGTTGGAGGTCCGGCTAAGCCCGCAACTGTCAAACTGGATCTACGGTTTCTTCCCGACAGGCTTCAGCAGTGAAGTGCGGTACGGTGGGTTCAGGCCGGTTGTATTTATGAAGAATGGGTTGACGGCCGCTTTCTTCTTGATGACGGCGCTTTTAGCTGCTGTAGCGATTTGGCGGGTGGATGGTCGAAAAGGGCAGGTTCCCCCGGCCGGAAGAGTTGCTTACCTTGGGATCGTGCTGCTTCTTTGCAAATCAGTTGGCGCGCTAATCTACGGGCTGGTTATTGGTCCGCTGGTTCGCTGGGCCAGCCCACAGGCGCAACTGCGAGTAGCCGTTCTGTTGGTAAGCATCGCATTGCTCTACCCGATGCTTCGTATCATGGACTTGTTCCCGGATAAGTTATTGGTCGAAACGGCCGCCGAGATCGACACATCGAGGGCCGCTTCCTTGAAACTGCGCTTCGATCAAGAGCAGAAGCTTCTTGAGCACGCTCATGACCGGTTCACCTTTGGATGGGGACGTTACGGCCGTAACAGAGTTTACGAGGAAGCGGGCAAAGACTCTAGCATTACCGATGGCGCCTGGATCCAAGTCTTGGGGACTTTCGGATTGTTTGGCTTTCTCAGCCAGTTCGGACTTCTCGCGCTGCCGATTTTTCGTGCTTTGTCGGCTTGCAGCTCGGTCAGATCCGAGCGTGACCGAATAGCCTTGGCGGCGCTTGCGCTGATCGTGGCGCTTAACCTTGTGGAGCAATTGCCAAATTCGTCGATTAGTGCTTGGAACTGGATGCTTGCAGGAGCGCTAATTGGACGAGCAGAATCGATTCGAGGATCTGTCGGCAGTCGCGCGCAGGATAGGTCCACGATACCTAACCGAGGCTATGGATCTAATCCGCTATGATTCTCGTTGATCCAATCTCGCTGAGGCAGCGCGTCCTAAACGCCGGGATGTGGAGCCTTGGGGGCTTCGCGCTCACTCTCGTCCTTCGGCTCGGCAGCAATTTGCTCATGACGCGCATTCTGGCGCCCGAGATGTTTGGCGTGATGGCCATTGCGTCTGCCGTCATCACCGGTCTTGCGATGTTCTCAGATCTCGGGCTCAAACAGAACATCGTGCAGAGTAGGCGCGGTCAAGATGCCGTCTTTTTGAATACCGCTTGGACCCTCCAGATCGTTCGCGGCTTCGCAATTTCGACCGCTGCGATCCTGGTGTGCTTCGCCATCTTTGCAGTCAGAAGCCGTGGATGGTTGCCTTTAGACAGCGTGTACGCCGATCCGAGTTTACCATATGTTGTCGGCGCGCTGTCGCTTTGGGCAGCGATAGCTGGCTTTGAGTCGACAAAGCTTTTTGAAGCCAGTCGAGAAATTCTCCTTGCCCGCATAACCTCCATCGAGATCCTCACACAGATATTCGGCGTCCTGTGCATGCTCGCTTGGGCGGTTTTTGACCGGTCCATTTGGGCGCTCGTTGTGGGCACGCTCTCTTCAGCAGTGTTGCGAGCATTCTTAAGTCACGTCTTGCTGCCAGGTAACTCCAATCGTCTGGAGTGGGAAGGTGAATCTGTTCACGAGCTTCTCGGTTTTGGCAAGTGGATCATGCTCGCTTCGGTGATTGGCTTTGTCGTCAACTCGGGTGATCGTTTGCTTCTTGCGGGAATGGTGGACGCCACAGTTCTCGGGTTTTACGCCATCGCTTCCCTATTTGTTGGATCCATTGAAGGTGTTTTGGCGAGGCTGATGACAGATGTGTCGTTTCCGGCTCTGAGCGAGATCGTCCGGACTCGGCGCGCGACTCTAAAGCAGAACTACTACCGCTTCCTCACGGTAATTGCCGGCGGCGCGTATCTCGCCTCCGGTGTGCTGATGACGTTCGGAGGGACGTTGGTCGATGTGCTCTATGATAGGAGATACCACGACGCGGGTTGGATGCTTGAGCTGACCTCTGCCATACTGCTTACCATTCCATTTCGTCTCGCAACGCAATCGTTTTTGGCTTTGGGCGTACCCCACCTGCAATCTTACATTCTAGTATTTCGGTTGTTGTCTTTAGTGGGGGGCACGTCTCTCGGCTTCAGATGGTATGGAACGAGGGGAGCCCTAATTGGCATTGTCTTTAGTCACTTTTCGTATCTACCCGTCATCGTCTATTACAATATTAAACACAGGCTTTTCGACCTCCGGATTGAGGTGTATTTGATGGCGATCTTCCCTATAGGAATTCTGATTGGCAAGGTTGCCGCCAAGCTCGTAGAAGGTTTGTTTTAGATTTGCGTGTCGCAGAACGTATGGTGGCGACCACGCCGTTTTTTTGCAGCAACGCAATTCGCCAGCGGCCCCTCTTCATCTCGGCCAATACCATGACTGTCGATGTTTTAATCGCGAGAAGCCGCTTATTGCACAGTCCGATTCCGTCCCGTAATTGCGCAACTGCCGAGGAGTAGGTCCGATGCGCATTAATTTCATATTGCCAACGCCTTCCATGGCAGGCGGCATTAGAGTTGTTGCGATCTACGCTGACGAGTTGGCGCGTCGCGGTCACGAAGTCTGTCTCATCTCGCCGCCGCCGAGGCAACCTGTCTTTGTTGAGAAGTTCAAATCGTGGGTAAAAGGGGCGGGCTGGCGTCGGGCTCAAGTGCAGTTGCAGTCGCATCTCGACGGCCTTGAGCTGAACCATCGAGTCCTGGAGACTTGGCGACCGATAGTCGATCAGGATGTTCCTGATGGCGATGTTGTCATCGCGACATGGTGGGAGACCGCCGAATGGGTCAGTAGACTAGGTGCCAAAAAGGGAGCTAAAGTGTATTTTATCCAGCATCACGAGGTGTTTCCTTATTTGCTTCCGCGCAGCCGAGACACATACCGCCTGCCTCTGCATAAAATTGTCGTCGCCAAATGGCTGAAGGACATTATGATCAATGAATACGGGGATCGAAATGTTGATATTGTACCCAATAGCGTAGATCATTCTCAATTCTTTGCACCGGTAAGACGAAAGCAGCGCATTCCAACGGCGGGCTTCTTGTATGCGACAACTCCCTTCAAGGGCGCCGATTTGTCTATTGCAGCCTTGCAGATCGTTGCAAAGAGAATCGCGAGCCTACGATGCATCTCCTTTGGTAGCGAACCGATCTCTCGCTCGCTGCCGCTGCCAAACGGAACAGAGTACGTCTTGAACCCGGCTCAGGACCAGATAAGAAATCTCTACGCGGAATGCGACGTGTGGGTCACCGCGAGCCGCACTGAGGGGTTCAATCTTCCGGCAATGGAAGCGATGGCCTGCCGAACGCCGGTCGTTTCGACGCGAACTGGATGGCCCGCCGAGTCGATAAAGTCGGGCTGGAATGGTGCTCTTGTAGAGATCGAAGACCTGGCCGGGCTCGCGGATGGGGTCGAGAGTGTCCTATCCAGTGCGGAAGAACATTGGCAGCGACTTTCACTAAATGCGCACTCGACTGTCGCATCGAGTTCTTGGAAGCGGAGTACTGATTTGTTTGAACAAGCACTCGAGCGTATTTGCCGGCGCGCGAGTAGGAACGAGAAGGGCGATCAAGGCGATCTGGAAGAAGAGTCTCATGAGGAAAGAACGGCCTAATCTTGAGTAAGTTTTGTCGTGTGGTCATCGTGGGCCTAGTCGCTAATCCAATGTGATCGGGTGGAATTGCATGGAAACATCGTATATCACGTTCAAGAGCCTCTCGCGACGCTCGCTGTTTCGAGGAGCCATTCGATTTAGCATGTTTGCCGCATTAGTTTCCCGGCTTTCCCCGAACCCTCGAGTCGACAACGATCAGCATACCTATTTGCTCGTCAACGGTTGGGTCGTCACGCGAGGAGACGCTCGCTTTACTCCGGACAATTCCGGCAGAGGCCACGCCCAAGATGCAGTTTGATTTTAACGAAGCATCGGCGCGCATTACTGCGGCCAGGTACGACGTTTGTATTTGCGGGACGGGACCAGCCGGCATCACCGTGGCCAGAAAGTTGGCAGCCGCAGGCAAGAAGGTTCTTCTGCTCGAGGGAGGAGATCTTTCTTACACCGACGTATCGCAGGATATTTATAGGGGCGAAAGCATCGGTCGCCGTTACTGGCTGGATATAACCCGACTTCGGTACTTCGGGGGTACTTCCAATCATTGGAGCGGTCGGTGCGGCATCTTCGATCCGATTGATTTCGAAAGCCGCGATTACTTCGGTCTGCCAGGCTGGCCTGTTGCGCTACCAACGCTGCTGGATAATTACCTTCAGGAAACTCAGGATATTCTAGATATCTCTGGCAAAGACTTGTCTCCCTATAAAGATCCGCAATTCCCATCCGAACTATTCAATCAAAGCGGTTTCGCGCTGAGCCCTCCGACGCGTTTTGCAGAGAAATACGGCGACGAACTGAAGCAATCGGATAGGATCGAGTTTTTTTACAACGCGAGCGTCGTTGATGTTAAGTTGACCGAAAATCGTAGTTCAGTCGACTTTCTTTCAGTCCTGGGCTTCGACGGCCGTCGGGCTCGGGTCAGTGCAAGTTTCTATGTTCTCGCGCTCGGTGCGCTGGAGAATGCCCGTCTTCTCATGAATTGCGACAGTCAAGTTCCTGGGGGAGTGGGGAACCACAGCGGGATGCTCGGCCGTTGTTTCATGGAACATCTGAATGTTTCAATCGGACGGTTCGTGGTGACGAGACCAGATTTCTGGAAGAAAGACACAGCACTTGTTCCAACACCTGAATTGATGCGGCGTGAAAACCTTGGGAGTGGAATTCTATCTTACGGGCCCAATGCCTCGCCTCAAAGCTATGGAAGGCTGCGCGTGCTCAAGCAGTTCGTTCGTGAGACGAGTTGCACGTTCCCAAATATGGCGGAGGTTGCGCGCAAGATTGTTGATTTTGACTGTCCCGGCGACGGCCTCGTCACATCCCTGATCGAACAGACGCCCAACCCGCTAAGTCGGGTGAGTCTCAATCGGACAACCGATCGACTTGGATTGCGTCGAATTAACTTGGATTGGCAGATCAGTGACAATGACAAGCGGACGATCCGTTCGCTTTCGATGAAGGGGGCCCAGGAAATGGCGAGGCTCAATCTGGCCCGAGTTCAGTTGGCGCCGTTCATTACGAACAAAGAAATAGATATCGAGGTTGGAGCTCACGCCCACCAAATGGGGACCACTCGAATGTCGTCGGATCCCAAGTTCGGAGTGGTTAACGAGGATTGTCGTGTCCACGGAGTGGACAACCTTTACCTTGGCGGAAGCTCGGTATTTCCCACCGGCGGTGGGACGAATCCCACATTGACAATCGTGATGCTCTCGTTGCGGCTTGCCAGGAAATTGAGTTCTCTTTAGTAAGGTCAGTGACCTGGCCTTTGAGAGCGTATCATTCTACCGCCTTCAGCCACGGCTCCAGTGCCGCGCCGATTCCCTCATCTAGCATTCGCTGCCTGTCCGACGCCGGCTTCCAGCCCAGCTCGGCGCGCGTGCGCGTGCAGTCGAAATAGACCTTCTGCGTCCGGGACTCCCAGTCGGCGTAGCTCGGTTTGCGGATGCGGTCGGGGTGATTCACCACAACCTTGACCGCCCATTTCGCGAGGTCAGTGAGGTAGAACTTCCAGATCGGCTGATAGATAATGGATAACTTCAGGTCGCCCCGCTGCTGCAGGTCTTGCAGATATTCACGTGCTGTTAGCAGCGGGGAGTCGACCAAATTATAGCTCTTGCCTTCGACCCCCGGCACTTCGATTGCCTGCACCAGGGCCGCGGCGACGTCTGAGACCAGTACGAACGGCAGCTTGTTGCGGCCATCGCCCCACACTTCACAGACGTTCTCCGAGAAGCGGCCGACACCCCAGTGAAACGGGCCGCCGCCGCGGCCGATCACGATTCCTGGGCGAAGGATGACAAGCGGCAGCTGTTGGCTACGGCTCATGTCGCTTAAGATGTCTTCGGCCGTAGCCTTGGCGCGTGCATAATAGTTGCGCCGGTGGATGTCGGGGTCGAGCGGCGTTGCCTCCGTGATCGTGCTGGCCTTGGCGCCGGCATAGTAGGAGTCGATTGTACCGGTATAGATCAGCCGCTTGACGTTCGCCGCCAGACAAACTTCGCCAACCAGCCGCGTGGGTTCGACATCTCTAGCCAGATATTCGGCCCACGTCTTACATTGGGCATGCGCGAGGTGATAGACGAATTCGATTCCCACCATCGCTCGCTCGAGGTCGGCGCGGTTGGCGATGTCGCCACGAACGAGCTCCAGACGGTCGAAACGAAATTCGTCGAGCGCCGAGGCTGAGCCGCGCACCATGGCGCGGACACAATAACCTGATGCAAGCAGGTGACGAATTAACTCCTTGCCGATGAAGCCGGCCCCGCCCAGAACTAGCACTGTGGGTGCGGTGGCGAGCGCGGGGCGCTCGGGGCGAGCCGCTGCAGCAGATGACGTATCGATTGCTGAGGCCTCGATCATCCTCAGGCAATGCTCGATTACATCGCGGCCGGTGCGACCCCCAATCCGGGTATCCAGCGGCTTGTCGTTGCGGATGGAAGCATAGAACGCCGCGATCGAGTCCTGGATCGAGTTCTGGTACGGATTGCCCCGTCGCACCAGCTTCAGCTTGCCAAATCCATAGCGCGCCAGCACCGCTAACGCCTGTTTCTGCAGCTGTCGCCCGATGGCGCGGCTGCGTTTGAAGCGGTCGAAATCGATATCCAGCGGCGTGCGCTGATCGATCACGCAGGTGTCCGCATCGAAATCGAGCAACGCCGATCCGAACAACCCTCGGACAGAGATCGTTCGTTGCGGAAATCCAGGTGCGAAGTTGATGTTGATATCAATTGCGGTGCGGCCCACCGTGGTCCGCGTGCGCCAGCGCCGATAAACCTTGGCGCCGTTCGGCAAGGTGACCTCGCGGTCAGCGATGACGGAGAGCGCCTCCGGCGCGCCGGCAAGATCGAGCAGCGCGGACACGAGATGCGGGCCTGTTTCGACAATGACGTTGCCGGGATTGCGCAGCATCCAGTTGTCGAACGGGCCAAAGCGGATTTGGCCTAGCTCATAGAAATGATTGAAAGTGATGTGATCGACTGGCCCGATCTCCTTCGAATGAACCGCCTTGCGGAGACGCTCGAAAGCCGACGAGAATAGAAAATTATGGCTGACGCCGAGATAGAGGTCTTGGTACGCCGCGAGGGCGATGAGTTCGTCCGCCTCGGTGGTGGATGTGCACATTGGCTTTTCGAGAAAGACGTGAACGCCCGCCTGCAGCGCGGTCTTGGCCAAGGAAAAGTGAAGGTCCGGTGGCGTCAAGATGTGAACGCAGTCGATATGCGTCTCCTGAAGCATCTTCCCAAGTGAATCGAAAGCAAGCGGAATATTCCACGCACCGGTAAAGGCCTCATTCCGGGCAAAGTTGGCATCGCAACTCGCTGCAAGCTCGACGCCCGCGGTTTCGCGGATCGCGCGGGCATGAAATTCCGCGATGTAGCCAGTACCGACAATGGCCGTGCGAATGGGGACTGTAGCGCTGATCGCCGAGCGTCCGTTGGCTGAATTACTGCTCATGCATTTCTGCTCGTTGGAATTGCTTTGTGTTCGATGAGTTGTGGGCTGCGACGCAACAGGCGGTCGCGCCAGAACATCGCAAGCCCCAGACCTTCCGGGAAACGTGCGAGAAGCTGAAAGCAGGCGAGGCGGGCTCGGTCTGCTGGGGAGCCGGAATTATTGATCATCAGCCGAGCAAGCTGCAGCGGATAGATCAGCCAGGCGACCCATCCGAACGGCGCCGCAATCGTCGCGGCGATGGCGACGAAGGGGATCAGAAGACCCCAAACCGCGGCTCGGCACGCCTGGTGCACAAAATGCCGCTCGGGCCACGCGCCATGCAGATAGGCGCCCTGCGCAAAGGCATAGCCGGCACGCCGGGTCCTTCTCCACCACTGGCCGAAATGTAGCATCGCCGCATCGTGCAGGGCCATCTCGTCGGGGAGCCGCCAGATTCGCCAGTTTGCTTGACGAAGCCGGACACACAGCTCGTCCTCTTCGGCGGCAATTACGTCCTCACGATAGCCGCCGACGCTCTTGAGTGCCACGGCACGGACCATCACGTTGCCGGCGAAAGCATGGACCTCACCGTTAGGGCGGTCCCACTCCCTGTCGCAAAGCCAATTGTAGACCGATCGCTCCGGATAGCGTTCGCGGAGCCGCCCGCAGACGGCGGCTGCATCTGTCTGGCGCACGAGGAAGTCTATGGCAGCACCGAGCCATCCAGCCACGAGTTGGCAGTCGCCGTCAACGAACTGAACGTAGGGCAGGTCCGGGATAATCGTCATTAAGCGCGCAAAACCGGCGTTGCGCGCGCGCGCCGCTGTAAATGGTGTACTGAGGTCTAGCTCGACGATATCGGCGCCCGCTTCGCGTGCCGCCTGCACCGATCCGTCCGTCGAGTTAGAATCGACGTAAACCACCACATCTGCCGTGGACACCGAGCGTAGGCAGGTTACAAGCCGCGCGCCCTCGTTTCGTCCGATCACGACTACCCCGAACCGCCTAGGCGCCTTGACAGTTTCGTGGTTAATGCGCTCACTAGTCTGCAACATACGGGTATCTTGATATCCTAATCGAACGTCTAGTTAACTTCCATCGCCAAGAGCGGCAATTGTCGCAGGATTCGACCCACATAAATTTAACCTATCACGACAAATCGGGGCGTCGGGAATTCGGAAGTCAAGCCGGCATCGCGTATGGTTCCACGCTGAACGACGCGGCCCCTCATAACCCAAGGCCGTAACGCAACTTTGGACGACCAATTGCTTCGATATAGCCAGACAACTATAATACGGTAAAAAGCTGTACGTAATTGACCAAAGTGCAATGTTGTTTAAAAGTCTACGCCAAGTTTGGTCGATGACGAGTTCTGTCTATAGTGGCAGAAATTTTGATATCGTGCGCAGGCTGATGCTAACCAGTCAGGTCTATTTGCATCGGGAGGCCCTTGCTGAACTGTTCGGCGGCCAGTCAAATCCATCGTTGGTTCGCCTGTTCAAGGAGCGTCCTGAAACCATTGGTGTGCTCATCTGGCCCTATCAATGTGCCTCCTGGAATGCCAGCACGAGATTAGCTCGACTTAAGTCGCACTGCGACTGCGTCGAAAGGCTCGGATCGCCGTTCAACCTTGGCCCTCACGAACGGGTAGTTTTGGCAGATCTCTCCTTTATTAGAGCGGGACTTCGAGTTGTCATTGACCAGCCAGCATGGTTTATGAGGGAGGGCAATCTCGTCGTAAACCTATTTATCGATAGAGTTAGGATGTATTCGTTAGCATTCTCTCTTCACCAGGACGAAGAGGGAATCGCTGCTACTATAGGTAGCATTCAGGGCCGTGATCTAGACCACGCTGCGGAGGATTATCGATCCCTAACGAAGCAGGCGAACGGTATGAGGCCGAGAGATCTACTGTTTGAACTCTTCTGTATGGTGT
Organism: Bradyrhizobium zhengyangense; assembly: GCF_022012435.1. Classification (GTDB taxonomy): domain Bacteria; phylum Pseudomonadota; class Alphaproteobacteria; order Rhizobiales; family Xanthobacteraceae; genus Bradyrhizobium; species Bradyrhizobium zhengyangense. Next base: position 984 of record NZ_JAKLUA010000038.1, on the reverse strand, counting down.
GTTCGTATCTGGCTATCGCTCGCGTATATGCTGTGACGAATGAAGACCGACACCATGCTCATCCCTATTTCAGATCTAGGATTGAGAAGGTAACCGCTGATTATAACTTGATATGGGAAGAGCGGGGCGGCGTTCGGAAAGACAACTCATTCTATGCGCTTGAGGTTGGCGAGCGAAGAAGAAATCTTGAACAGGTCCCCCAGAAGAAGCGCGCCATGTATCGCAAGCGGTACGAGATGTTGAACCTAATTCGCGAACTCATCTGTAAGAGATTAGATGAATTAAAGGTGGCTCCAGTATTCGCTCCGTATGATCAATTTGATTTATGAACCACATTTTCAATATCAGTGCGATCTTGCTTTCAGCAATCGAGCGCTATCAGTACTACCGAGCACGGGATGGGTTCGCGGCGAGGGTTGCGCAAAGGTACTTTATTCTCAAACATCTAATCTTCACGATCATAACGGGTTCGGACATCAGTCCCTTTGCCAAAATTGGAAAGCGCCTGTTTCTACCGCATCCAAATGGTGTAATCATTCACAAGGATGCAGTGATTGGAGACGATTGTATCATTATGCAGCAGGTGACCGTTGGGCAACTCGCTGTTGGCAATGTTCCAAAATTAGGGAATGGGGTGTACATCGGAGCCGGCGCAAAAGTTCTCGGCCCGATCTCTATCGGTGACAGAGCTAGGATTGGGGCCAATAGTGTCGTTTTGAGCGACATTCCAGCAGGTAAGACTGCTGTCGGGATTCCAGCGAAGGTCGTTAACTCCTAGCAGGCTGTTGAAAAAAGGCGCTCGCCGCCGACCGGTGACGGTGATTCATTGGCTCCGAAGAGAAGATTCGGAGATGGGACGTGCGCGGCGGGGACATTCGAACGGGCGAGCTGTTCAGCTACGTTGACTTGGAGGCGCGGGTCCGGCGTGATCATCCGCTGCGAGCGATCCGGACGATTGTGAACGAGGCGCTGTCGACGCTGGAG
>NZ_JAKLUA010000037.1 GCF_022012435.1 Bradyrhizobium zhengyangense | reverse complement strand
TCGTCCGCTGTCAGCGGCCAGCCGTGGCTGAAAACGATCGGCTGGCCTGAGCCCCAGTCCTTGTAGAAGATGTTTACGCCGTCTGTCGTCGTGATCGTGGGCATCGAGTCATTCCATCTGCGCTGTTAGACACTTGTTGGTTGGAGACCGCGAAACGGTAAATCCCGCTTTGGCCGTTGACCAAGACCTTGTACGCTTCGAGCTATGCCTGGAAGATATACGAGGGATCATGGAGCTCCGGCATCTGCGCTATTTCGTTGCCGTCGCCGAAGAAGGCAGCCTGCTGACCGCCGCCGAGCGGCGCCTGCACACCTCCCAGCCATCGTTGAGCCGGCAGATCCGCGATCTGGAAGCCGAGATCGGCGTTCAGTTGTTGGAGCGCCAGGCGCGCGGCGTGACGCTGACCGCCGCCGGACGCGTGTTTCTCGATCATGCGCGGCTGGCGCTGCTGCAGGTCGAGGCCGCAACGGAAGGCGCCCGGCAGACGGCGCAACCGCAAAGGCCCGTCCTCTCGATGGGCTTTCTCGTCGGGCTGGAGGTGATGTGGCTCCCCCAGCTGCTGCGCATCCTCCGCGAGGAAGCCCCCGATGTCGACGTCACGCTCAGCACGCAATCGTCGCCAGAACTCGCGCTCGCATTGATGCGGGGAAAGCTGGACATCGCCTTCCTTCGCCCCGAGAAAGACAACGAGGGCGTGGTCTTCAAGATATTGGCGAAGGAGCCCTTGATCGCCGTGCTGCCCGCCGAGCACCGCCTGGCATCACGGAAGAAGATTCGTCCGCAGGATCTCGCCCGCGAGATCTATGTCAGCTCGGCAAGAACCTCGCCGGTTCTGCAGGAGGTCATACAGAACTACGCATCCCGGGTCGGCATTACCCTCAAGGCGAAGTATGAAGGCGAAAACATATCATCGGCCATGTCGCTCGTGGCTTCCACGGGCGGGATCAGCCTCGTCCCCCTCTATGCGCAGAACATGCTGGCACCGAATGTCGTCGCCAGAGCGCTCGAGGGCGGCACGCCAACGGTCGATCTGGCGCTGGGATATAACAGGACAAATCCGTCGCCTTTGCTGCGTCGTCTCCTGTCCCGCGCGGATGAGCTGGTGGCAAACGTCCAGAACCAGAGCATCATCCGCTATGTTGAAGCTCAATAACCGGCAGGGTTGGGCGTCTGCTAAGGGGCCCCGTAGGTCGGCGGCGGCGCCTGCACCGTCGGCGCGGCGGCGGCGAACAGATCGTCCTTGCTGCCTGTCAGCGGCGGATAGATACGCTTGCGATTGATGGTCCGCTTGGTCGCTTTCGCGGCCTGACCGGTCGTCCGCACCTCGCGATCCCAGCCTTCGGTGTAGAGCGCGCCCCAATCGCCGAGATCGAGCACGGTGACGTACCAGTCAATCCGCAGCGGCAGCATCGGCTGACCGGCCAGATCAGCCACCACATTGTGGCCGGCGAAGCGGCCCATGGGACGGGCGAACTGGCAGGACATCACGGTCGGATGCAGGCCATCGACCACGCTGGAGGCGACGTCGCCGGCGGCGAAGATTCCGGGCAGACCCGCGACGCGCATGAAGGGGTCGACCAGAAGTCGCCCGAGCCGATCGCGCGCGCCGGGAAAGTTTTCGGTTAGCCGGCTCGCGCGCATACCGGCGCACCAGATCACCGTCTGCGCCTGGATGAATTCGCCCGAGCTCAAGCGAACGCCTGAGGCCTCGACCGAGGCGACGCGCACGCCAAGCCGCGTCTCGACCTCGAGCGACGATAGGGCGGTCTCGATGACGGGCCGCGCGTGCTCGCCGATCGTGGCGCCAACCGCTTGATTGGGATCGACCAGGATGATGCGGCGGCTGCCGGTCATGCCGGCGCGCATCAAGCGCTCCGGCATTTCGGCGGCAACCTCGATGCCGGTAAAGCCGGCGCCCACCACCACGACGGTCGATCGTCCCGGCGACGGCGCGCTGCGGCCGAGCGAGGTGACATGCCCCTCGAGGCGAAGCGCCGCGGCATAGCTGTCGACGTCGAATGCGTGCTCGGCGAGGCCCGGAATCTCAGGACGCATCACTTCACTGCCGAGCGCGAGCACGAGGCGGTCGTAACCCAGCGTCTCCTTGCCGCTGCTCGCGACCAGCGAGATTTCGCGGCGCACGGGGTCGATGGCTTGGACCTCGCCGATCCCGTGCATGACGCCGACCGGGTCGAGCAGTTGCGCAAGGGGCAGCGCGACCTCGCTAAGATCGACCTCGTAATTGCGCACGCGGATATTGTGATAGGGGTTGCGGTCGATGAGGAGGATTTCGATATCGCGGCCGGCATCACCGATCGCATCGCGCAGGCGCGCGGCGCCGATGGCCGCCCACAGGCCCGCAAACCCGGCGCCGAGCACGACGATACGCGCCATGTCCGTTGACTTCGCTGCTTCCAGGGATCCGGTGGTCCGCCCCGCGCGGGCAGATATAGCTCATTCAGACGGATCGACCAAATGCAGCCGCGATGCGCCGCTGCACAAAATCCGGGGGCTCACGCCTCGCGCAGTTCCGACGGCGTCGCGCCAAAGCGCTTGCGGAAGGCGCGGTTGAAATAGGACAGATCGGAGAAGCCCGAGGAATGCGCGATGTCGCTGATCTTGCGCGCCCGCGCGCGGGGATCGCCGAGCAGTTTGCGCGCCAGCAGCAGGCGCTGCTCCAGCACGAATTCGGTGAAGGTGGTGCCGGCCTGCTCGAACAGCCGCTGCGCCTGGCGCGGGCTGAGACCCGAGCGGGTGGCGACCTCGGACAGGCAGAGATCGTTGCGGCCGAGGGCGGCCATCACGTCGGCGCGCATGAGATCGAGACGGGCCGCCGCATGGCCGCGGCCGCGCGCGAGCGCGGCGTGCTCGGCATCGGTGCCGAGCAGGAGGCCGACGAGATCGACCATGTGCTGGGCGGTCAGGCGCTGGCCGACCGCGTCGAGATGGGGTGCCTGATGCGCAGCAAGCGCGTGATAACGGAAGATGGTCTCGGCGACGGCGCCGTCCGACAGCGCCTGCGACAGCTTGTCCTCGGCGCGGGGATTGATGTCGAGCAGCGCGCGGCGCGGCATGCGGATGGTGGTGAAACGGTTCTCGTCGGTATGACCGACGCTGCCGGTGATGCTCATGTCGGCGAGCACCATCTGCGCCGGCGCAAGGTCGACCGTATGGCCGTTCTGCCTGACGTTGACGAGGCCGGCATGAGCGGCGATCAGCACGAGGTCGTCGCTGCCGTCCGCGAGGCCGCTCTGGGTGCGCGAATATTGCGCGGAGGCGCCTTCGGGAATGGCGAGCGTGATGTTGTCGACCGCGCTGACCTGCAACCGGCAGTCGATGCTGTCGCCATGGCTCGGCCCGATCTCGAGGCCGCAGGCCCCCAGGGCCCGGTCGCGCCATTGTTCGAACGCAGGCCCCTGCGGCAGGCCTGCATATTGGTGGATAAGAATGCCCGGCGGCTTGGCTGCATCCATCTGATTTCTAGCCCCTTCCCGGCACCCTTGATCAGCCGTGCCGACTGCAAATTCCGGGCATTTGACGCCGCGGAATGGACGGAGGTTCAAATCGAACGCGGATTTGGCCGGACTTGTCGAATTGCGACGGCCAGAATGGACCCTGGCGACAGGTTTGGCGGTTGAGCGTGCGTCGCCCGGATGGAGCGAAGCGCAATCCGGGCTCCGACGGCGGGGGCTATTTCTTCGCGGGGACCTGCGGCTGGGACGGCGGCACGGTCTCGATCAGCTTGCCTGAGAACACCGGCGCCGAGGTCGGCTGGCCACTGGGCGAGCCGCCCGGCTGCTCGACGGTGATGGCGTAGGTCGCGCCATTGACGACGTCGGCATCGTAGCCGGCGAGCACCGGACGTGCCGTGAAGTCGCCGGCGCCGATCACACCAAGCGAGCGCGGGCGCGGCAGCTTGTCGGAGATCAGCCAGAGCTCAAAGCTCTTGCCCGGCTCCGGCGTCGCGCCGACCTTGCGCACCGTGAAGTTCTTGGTCGCGCCATCAATGGTGAGGATGAAGGCGGGGCCGCCGCTCTGGCCCTGCAACAGCGCGACATATTGCGCGGGCAAGGACGACGGCGCCGGCGGTGTCTTGACCTCGACGGTCTGGATGCGCGGCGCGGGCCGCAGCGCGCCAGGCAGCGCATCGGGCGACAGGATCTGCAGCGACAGCGTCACCAGCAGCGCGGCCGCGAGCGCGCCCACGGCGGAGGCGATCGTGCGCCAGCGCTTCACGCGGCTCTCGAGATAGATCACCTTGGTGTCATCGGCGACCGGCACCTGCGTCAGAGGGACAATGCGCGGGTCGGGCGCATGGGTCTGCGGAATGAATTGCGGGGCGATGTCTGGGATGACATCGGAGTCGGATTGAGGCGGCGCCGGCGGCTGCACGTCCGGCAAAGGAGCTTGCTGCGATGGCTGCTCCGGAGACGAAAGCTCTTGAGTTGAAGGCTCTTGAGTTGAAGATTCTTGAGTTGAAGATTCTTGAGTTGAAGATTCTTGAGTTGAAGACTTGGGCGATGACAGCTCCGATGACGAAAGCTCCGGCAATGGCGGTGGCGGCGCATCCACCAGCACTGGCGGGGCCTCGAGCGAGTCTCGCTCCGAATCTTGATACGAATCCTGCGTCGATATCGTCTGTGCGATCTCGCGCTTGATGTTCTCCCACACGATCGGCCGCGGCTCGATCGTGCCGACCATCTGGTTGAGGACCCCGAGCCGGAATTGCCAGGCCTGCACGATCGCGGCGAACTCCTGGTCCACCGCCATCATGGTCGCGACCTGCACACGCTCGTCGGCATCGAGTGTGCCGAGCGCATATTCCGCGGCGAGCGCGATATTGTCCTCGCTGTAGGCCATCACTTGCAGTCCAACACCACCCTCATGATCAAAGTCCTCACAGTCCGAGGCACTCCCGGATATCCAGCATGCTGCGCCGCAGCCACGTCTTCACCGTGTTGACGGGCGCTGCGAATTTCTCCGCCAATTGCTCGCGGCTCCAACCGTTGTAATAGGCGAGAAGCACGAGCCGCTGACGGTCCGGCTCGAGCCGGCCAATACATTCCAAGAGCCGCTTCAGCTCCTCGGACATCTCCCGGCGCGCCAGCGGATCGGGACTGTCGGCAGCGACTTCCATCGCCTGCGGCTCCTCCTCGATCGAGACTTCGGTCTTCTTGCGGACGATATCGATGGCGCGGTTGCGCGCAATCGACGCCATCCACGTGATCGGCGAGGACAGCTGCGAATTGAACTGGCCGGCACTGTTCCAGATCTTGACGTAGGTCTCCTGAATGACCTCCTCTGCGAGATCCTGTCGGCGCAAGATACGGAGCACGACGCCATAGAGTTTCGCGCGCGTGGCAGCGTAAAGGCGCTCGAACGCGGCCTGATCGCGCCTCGACACCGCCTCAATCAGCCCGACCAGCTCTGCTGGCGTCAGCATTCAGCCCCCCAACGCGCGGCCCCGTCGCCTCTCTTCACCTCTCCCCGACGGGGAGAGGTCGATTTGCGCAGCAAATCGGGTGAGGGGGCGGAGGGCTAACGGGAGACCGTAACCCCTCACCCGGCGCTCCGCGCCGACCTCTCCCGAAGGGAGAGGTGGACACCGCCGTCGCTGGCACACCATTCATTCCCGCCACCATAGCGCGCGGCCAAGCCCGTCACCAAGAGGCGGCGCGCCGCGCTGTGGACAGGACACGCAAAAACCCGGACCTTGCGGGTCCGGGCTCGCAAATTCTTGGATGTTTTGATCGCGGGCCGCCGCTTACGCGACGGCGCCGATCCGGGAGCGCATCAGGCCGATGCTGTCGAGATCAGCCTGCTCGCGGGCATTTTCCTCGGCGCGCTCGCGTGCCTGGTCACGCTCGTCCAGCAGCTCGACCTTCTTCAGCTCCTCGAAAGCCTCGCCGAGCGCGGCCTTGGCCTCCTCGAGCTGGCCCTTCAGCTCGTCGGCCGAGCGGGTCAGGTTCTCGCGGCGCTGGATGGCGGCCTTGGCATAGGTCGGATAGGCGAAATGCGCGGGGTCGTTGATCCCGGCGCGGTCCTGCTCGGTCTGGATCTCACGATCGAGATCGGTCGACATCCGCTGGAAGTCGGCGATCATGGACTCGATCTGGGCGACCCGGCGGCGCTTCTCGTCGACCTGAAACTTCTTCAGGCGGATGAGGGTATCACGTGACTTCATCGACTCGTACTCCCCAGAAGTCCCTTGGCTGCAAGACATACACACATTGGGACGACACCGGTCTCCCCACTGGCCCCGTCGAGGCCAAGACCGGCTCTGCTACTCTGTGGGAAGGGATGATGACGGGACAAAGTTAGCGTTCCGTTTCCAAATTACCGAGGATTTGCGCCAACTGGCGGTAGCCGTCGGCCAGCGAGGCATTTTCGTCCTTGCGCTGGCGCAGGAAGGCTTCCAGCGGCTCGTGCAGGCGGATCGCCTCGTCGACCTCGGGGCTGGAGCCCGCCCGGTAGGCGCCAAGCCGGATCAGCTCTTCCATATCGGCGTAGGTCGCCATCACCGCCCGCGCCTTCTGGATGACCGGCCAGAACTGCGGATCGGCCGATTTCGGCATGGTGCGGGAGACCGATTTGAGAATGTTGATGGCGGGGTAGCGGCCGCGCTCGGCGATCGAGCGCTGCATCACGATGTGACCGTCGAGGATGCCGCGGACGGCGTCGGCGATCGGCTCGTTGTGGTCGTCGCCGTCGACCAGCACCGTGAAGATCGCGGTGATGGCGCCCTCTCCGAGGCCCGGGCCTGCGCGCTCCAGCAGCTTCGGCAGTTCGGTGAAGACGGTCGGCGTATACCCCTTGGCGGTCGGCGGCTCGCCGGCGGACAGGCCGATCTCGCGCTGCGCCATGGCAAAGCGCGTCACGGAGTCCATCAGGCAGAGCACGTCCTGGCCCTCGTCGCGAAAATATTCGGCGACGGCGAGCGTCAGATACGCCGCCTGCCGCCGCATCAGCGCCGGCTCGTCGGAGGTCGCAACCACGACGACGGAGCGCGCGAGGCCCTCTTCACCGAGGTCGTCCTGCAGGAATTCCTGCACCTCGCGGCCGCGTTCGCCGATCAGCCCGATGACGCTGACGGCGGCATCGACGTTGCGCGCGAGCATCGACAGCAGCACCGATTTGCCGACGCCGGAACCGGCGAAGATGCCCATGCGCTGGCCGCGGCAGCAGGTGAGGAAAGTGTTCATGGCGCGCACGCCGAGATCGAGCGGGCTGCCTACGCGCTTGCGCGAATGCGCCGGCGGCGGCGAATTGCGATACGGCATCGGGGAAGCGCCTTGCGGCAACGGCCCCTTGCCGTCGATCGGCTCGCCCAGCGCATTGACGACGCGGCCAAGCCAGGCCGGCGACGGACGCACCAGATTGGCGGCATTGGCGATGACGGCCTTGCAGCCGCGACGCACACCGTCGAGGCCAGCGAACGGCATCACCACCGCATTGCTGCCGGAGAAGCCAATCACCTCGCAAGGAATGGAACGGTTGGCGCCAGTCTCGATCACCAGGCGCGCGCCGACGGACATCGCGTGGATCGGGCCGGCCACCTCGACCATCAGCCCGCGAACGCCGACCACGCGGCCATAGATATTGATGCCGTCGATATCGCCGATCTGTTCGGCAAGAGCTTTCATAGAGCAGCTTTCATCAAGAGCGCGCTTTCACAAGAGCCTTCATCAAGCTGCTCGCCTTCGATATCCGGGCCCTCACGGGGAAACCCTTAAATTTCGCCACATTTCTGAACGGCGCTTAACTTCGTGTTTACCCGCATCGTTAATCATTGCGTCACTGTCTTTGTGACTGAGCGTGGCTCCCCTTCAGAAGAAGGCTGAGTCGCGGGAGTCGGTTAGGCCCGTCTCTTAAAGTGGAACTTGAACGGAGCCGGATAACGAAAGCTGCTTCACGCGCAAGACCTTAGGGCGATTCGACAAAAATTGCACCGGGGGGACTTGCGTTCCAGAATCAGGATTTGTTAACCATCTGTTGTCAGGATCCGAATCAGTTGTTCAAAGGCGTTTTGTTGAGTGCCGCGAATGCGGCCGACCTGACGCCCAGGAGCGGCGACTATGGGGAACTGGCATGCGCGTTTTGCTGATTGAAGATGACAGCGCCGTCGCGCAGTCGATCGAGCTGATGCTGAAGTCTGAGAGCTTCAACGTCTACACGACCGATTTGGGGGAAGAAGGCGTCGATCTCGGTAAATTATACGATTACGACATTATCCTTCTCGACCTCAACCTGCCCGACATGTCCGGCTATGACGTGCTCAAGCAGCTTCGGGTCTCCAAGATCAAGACACCGATCCTGATCCTCTCCGGCCTCGCCGGCATCGAGGACAAGGTCAAGGGTCTCGGCGTCGGCGCCGACGACTACATGACCAAACCCTTCCACAAGGACGAGCTGGTTGCCCGCATCCACGCGATCGTGCGCCGCTCCAAGGGTCACGCCCAGTCGGTCATCCAGACCGGCGACCTCGTCGTCAACCTCGACACCAAGACGGTCGAAGTCGGCGGCCAGCGCGTGCACCTGACCGGCAAGGAGTACCAGATGCTGGAGCTGCTCTCGCTCCGCAAGGGTACCACCCTGACCAAGGAAATGTTCCTCAACCACCTCTATGGCGGCATGGACGAGCCCGAGCTGAAGATCATCGACGTCTTCATCTGCAAGCTCCGCAAGAAGCTCGCCAACGCTTCCGAGGGACGCAACTTCATCGAGACCGTGTGGGGCCGCGGCTACGTGCTGCGCGAGCCGCACGAGCACGAAGAGCGCATCCCCGCCTGATCCGCTTACGTCGCAAGCCCTTTGGGGCTTGCTCCTCCCAGCCTGGACCCCGCCGCAAATGGCGGGGTTTTGTTTTTGGGAGCTTGATCAGACGCTGGCGAGCACAGGACTTGCCATCACCGGGCTCTTGATCGGCACCCGCGAGGCGGCCTCCCGCAGCCAGGCCATCAATGCGTAGCCGATGGTGAAGCCGAAGGCGAAGGTCGGCAGCACGAAGGACCAGACGAACGTCCAGCCGGAGATGTTGTCGACGACATCCATCACCGGCATCGGGCTGACCTTGTGAATCGCCAGCAGCACCCACAGCATTACCGTCATGCCAACGCCGAACACGAGTCCATCGCGCATCCGCCGCGTCTTGCGCGACCGCTTGCCCCAGGTCGAATCCTGCACCAGCAGCGCCGCCATCGCGGCGATCCCCCAGGGGAAGATCAGAACCGGCAGCTCGTGCAGGACGACGTCGAGATAGGGCCTTTGCGGAAACTGGTAGAAGTCGAACGCGGCCTGAACGGGGAACAGGATCAGCGCGCCCCAGAGGCCGACCGTCAGGATGAAGCCGACAGGCAGCCGGCCGAAGATGTTCTCGTTCGCGAAGGCGTATTGCCGCTTGAAATAGTAGACCAGCCAGAAGTTCACGATCAGATACAGCGGCGTCATCAGCAGCGTCCGCATCATGGCGACAGATTGGTTGCCGGGCATGTGCACGATCTTGCCGGACCCGACCAGCCAAGCCAGGCACCAGACGAAACCGAAGCCCGCCGCGACCGCGACGAACTTCGCGATGCCTGGGGGGGCCGGCTCCAGCGTGAAGCCGATTGCGCCAAGCCTGCGCCGGCTCCGGGCAAACGTCCATTCGCCGGCGAGCGATGCGCGCGCGGCGAACAGCAAGAGATTGTTGAGCAGCGAATCCATGTCCTTGCGCAAATCTTCCAGCATGCACCCCGCTGCGGTCTGGGCGGCGAGCTGAAGCTGGCTGACCACGGTGTGGCGGGTCGAGAGTTGGTCGAGCGCCTGCCAGTCGTCAGGCTCGACATGGCTGTCCTCCATGATCGCACCGTAGATCTCGGCGCTGCTCTTGAGCACGCGGACGGTGCGGAAGCAGAGCGCGTCATAGACCGCGAGCAGCTCCGCATAGAGATCGGAGTTACGCTCCATGAAGGCCTCATGTTCGGAGGCCCAGCGCTCCAGATGAAGCATCAGCGTGGAAATCTTGAGGAAGCGCGACTGGATCGCGGTCGATTGCGTGGCGCGGAAATCATCGACCTGGTAGCCGACCCTGGACAGCTTGCGCTGAATGCTCGGCATGTCGTCCGGCCCGACCTGGAACGGTGCTGCGGCCAGCGCCTCGCGCAGCGCGAGCGCGCTGACGGGAATGCCGGCCAGCTCCTGGCAGAATTTGCGCCACGCCTTCGGCGCCACCGGAATGAGCCAGACGAACATCAGCAGCCAGACCGACGCGAGCGGCGACAGTTTGTCGGGCAGCATGGCGTAGATCACCAGGAACGGCGTGATGAAGACGGCGAGGCCGAACAGGAACAGCGGCCGCGTCGTGAACGAGCGCGTGCCCTTCATCGTATGGAAGCGGAACCAGTAGAACAGCACGACCAGAAGCGGTCCGCCGAAGGACTCGAGGATCGCGTTCAAGGGATCGACGACTTGAGCGAGCGGCACGATGAACTCCTATTGCTAGGGTTCGCTGTTGAAAGGCGCGCCGGACACAGCGGCATCCGGCGACCCACGTGAAAATCAGGCAGCCTGGGCGACCATCTTGGCCTTCTGGACCAGGAGATCGATATTGTCGGGGGCAAGCGCAATCGCGCTGTCCATATCATTCTGGGCCTTCACCGCGTCCTTGATCTGGGCATAGGCATTGGCGCGCGACACCAGATATTTCGGCTCATTCTCGTTGGTTGCGATCGCGGTGCCGAACGCCTTGATCGCCTCCTCGACATAGCCGCGCTTGTCGTCGGTGCCGGCGGCCGTCATGCTGACGATGCCCTTGATCCAGTAGAACTCCGCGTTGTTCGGCTTGAGCTTGATCGCTTCGGTGATGTCGCCGAGCGCATTTTCGTAGAGACCGACCGTCACGTTGAAATTGGCTCTCCGCACGAAATATTCGGGCTTCGCAGGGTCCAGCTTGAGCATGTAGGCGAAGCTCGCGGCGGCTTTCGAGATCAGCTTCTGCTTGTGCTGGAGCGTACCGAGATCGAAATAGACTTTTGCGAGCCGAACCGAGAGTTCGGCATCGTCTGCCAGGAGGCCGTGCAGTTCCTGTCCGCGCCGCGTCAGCTCCTCCAGCGCCTCGATCGTGGCTGGACTCTCGGCGAGCGCCTCCATGAATTCATCGCGGCGCTGCCGCAGCAGCTCCTTTGAGGGACGCACCGCCTCGGGCGGGGCCAGCTGCGGCTGCGGCGCTTCGACGTCAAAGATCCGGCCGTCGGGCGAGCGCATGTAGAGGACGGGGATTCCCCACTCGACCCGGGACTTCTCCTGGATGAATTTGCGCGCGAGCGTCACCGCATCGTCGATCGGACGGTTGCCGGCGAGCGCGGCGTAAAACCCTTCCGACATCGAGATCGCGGCATTGTCGGTGATCGGAAACTGCATCGCCACGACGGCGGGCAGCCATCCGGTCTTCATCAAGCCGATCGCCGGATTGCCGAAGCGGTCGCCGACGTTGATCCTGGCGCTCTCGCAGCAATTGAGCACGATCAGGCGCATGCTGCGCCGTGCTCCCGTCAGCATCATCGCAAGGTCGGAGGCGAACTTCTTCACCGGCTTGCCGTCCTCGTCGACCATGACGACGAAACCGCTGGCGCCGGCGCCGGGCAAGGCTTCCTCGACCCCGCCATGCCCGATGAAGTGGAAGATGTGCCATTCGCCTTCCAGCAGCTTCTTCATCAGGTCTCTGCCGCTCCCGCCCGGGACCCACTGGAAATCGACCTTGCCTGCGTGCTGGAGCGCGTCGATGCCCTTGTTGATGCGGTCGCGCTCCTTGACGACGTTGAGCTTCGGCCATTCGCTGGTCGAGGGATCGGCGATCATGCCGAGGATGCGCAGCGGTCCCTTGACGCCCATCCGGCCGACGCCGCCCGCGGTCTCGAGATAGCGCACGATGGGGCGCGTCAGGCTGACGAAGCCGGGCATGTCGTCTTCATCGTAGAGATATTCCCACGGCAGTCCGGCAAGGTCGGCGGCCTCGATGCGCAGCTTGATCCTCAGATCCTGCGCCGCGCCCTTGCTGCGCTCGTAGATCCGCTGGATCGACGGCACGTCGGTGAAGACGCTGCGAAACACGCCGCGGCCGAAATCGCGCAGCACCTGCTCGCCGCGCGTGGTCGGGCCCTGGGTTTTCTTGTCGTCGATCTCGAGAACGGCGTTTTCCAGCTCACCGCGCAGCTTGGCCAGTTCGCCCGGCGCGGAAAACCAGAACTTCACCTGGGTCTTCGGGGCCTCGCCGGCCGGCGACCTGACGACCCGACCGTAATATTGCTGAGGGCCGCCACCCACGGGCAGATCGGAGCCGATCTCGAGTTCGAAATCTTCGTATTCGGCAACGGGCATTTTGAGCCTCACTCAACAAGATCTTGATCTGAACGAAGCATCCCTCGAATGAGCGCGGCCGATCAAAAAATGACGGGCGGCCGCCAAACAATGCCTCAGACTATCACACACAACCTCGAGACGCATTTGTGAAGCATGTCTCATGCGGCCCGAATTTTTGTGCGGTGCCTCGGACGCACGCGGAGCCGGTTCTTTCTGGGGATCGAACCTGCCCGCCTGCTGCAGCGACTAAGCGATCGTGCCAGAATTCGCGCCGCAACCGTCGGACCTCCCCTCATGATCCTGCAATCGCTCGCCGGCCTGCCCGCCTTCCTGGTCTATTTCTGCACCGGGCTGATCGCGATAGTGGCATATCTGTTCGTCTACACGCGGATCACGCCACACAACGAGTTCCAGCTGATCCGGGACAACGACCCTGCCGCTGCGATTGCGCTCGGCCTCAGCCTGCTCGGCTTCGTGGCGCCGCTGTTCAGCGCGATCGCCCATTCGGCCAATGTGCTGGACTGCATGGTCTGGGCTTTCATCGCGCTGATCGTGCAGGTCGCCGTGTTCTACATCGTCAAGGTCCCGGTACCTAACCTGTCGGGACGGATCGCTGCGGGTGAGCTCGCGCCCGCCATCTGGCTCGGGCTGTCCTCGCTTGCCGCGGGCCTTTTGAATGCCGCTTGCATGATCTACTGACATGGTAGCGAAGTGACATGGCCAACAAACCTCCAAGCCAGGAGTTCGGCAAGCGCCGGCCACGCCTGCCGGCGGATCTGCCGCTACCGCCGCGGGAGCCGGTGAAGCGCTCGGGCCATGTCGCTCTGCTGGTGATGGGGACCATCGCGGTCGGTACCACCGCCTTCACGCTGACGCCGCGTCGGAACTGCGATCCCGCGCCTCCCGGGACGTCAGTCCCCGGGGCGACGGCGCCAGCGCAGACCGGCACCAATTGCGGCAGCGGTTCTTCGGGCGGCGGCTCGCACTGGTCGTCGCGATCGAGCTTCTACAGCAGCGACTCCTCAAGTCATTCTTCATCGGGCAGCTCGTCCGATGGAGGCTCCGGCGGCGTCACGCGCGGCGGCTTCGGCTCGTTCGCGCACGCCTTCGGATTCTCGGGCCGCGGTTAAAGCCGCGCACGAGATTGAGACACGTCAAATCGTGACCACCGCGCGCTCGGTATCCTGTCCTTGATGATCACGCGCCCGCAGGGCGACAAGGATCGGGGTGAACGATGCGTACGATGATGACGTCGGTGATCGCCCTCCTCACCCTGGTGTCGTTGACGGCCGGCGTGAAAGCGGAATCCTGTCCGCCCGGCACCGTTCAGGTCTGTCCACCGCCGTCGAAAACCCGTCCCCCCGGCGGCCCGCCGGCGTGGTGTCGCTGTGAAGGTCCGCCGGGCAGCCCGACCTGGGGCGGCAGGGCCGAGATTCACAAGAAGAACGTGCCGACGGTGAAGCCAGGCAAGTCGCCCGGTCCCAACGACTGAGCGTGGACCGACAATGCCCCAGCCAATCGAGAGGTGAAACGATGCGTCCATTGATGAGTTCCGCGCTGGCGCTCCTCGCGCTGTCGTCACTATCAGCCGCTGCTCAAGCCGGTCCCTGTCCGCCCGGCATGGTTTTGACGTGCATGCCGCAACCGCCGGACCGACCGCCGAACCGTCCGATGCCGTGCAAATGCGACTATCCGCCGGGCACCACTTGGGGCGGTGGTGGCGGCGGTGGCGGCGACGTTCACAAGAAGAACGTGCCGAGCGCGAAGGCGAACAAGGCGCCCGGCCCCAATGATTGAACGTGGAGGTGCAATCATGCGTATCATGATGACATCGGCCCTTGGCCTGCTCGCGCTGGCATCGCTGTCCGTTGCCGCGGAAGCCCGGCCCTGCCCAGCCGGCTGGGTCCGGGTTTGCCAGCAGTCCCCGCCCGGTCGGCCGCCGCTGTGCCATTGCGAGCCTCAGCAGACGCAGGGCGGCAACGCGCCCTGGGGCAACCAGGGCAAGGCCGAGATTCACAAGCATAACGTTCCGACGGCAAAGCCGAACAAGTCGTCCGGTCCCAACGACTGAACATCGAGGTGCAACGATGCGTATTTTGATGACATCGGCGTTGGGCCTGATCGTGCTGGCATCGCTGCGGGTTGCCGCCGAAGCGGGACCCTGCCCCTCCGGTCTGGTGACGGTTTGCGAGCCGACGCCACTGAATCGTCCGCCGCAGTGCCATTGTGAGAGGCCGCACCAGAACATGCCGGGCAGTTCGACCTCCGGCGGCGGCGGCGGCGGCAAGGCCGAGATTCACAAGCACAACGTCCCGACCGCCAAGCCGAACAAGGCGCCCGGGCCCAACGACTGAGCGGACGCAAACGAAAAGAGCGCGATGGCAACGCCGTCGCGCTCTTTTCGATTCGGCACATCATCGCGCAGCTCCTCGCGACGTTGCTATCGCGGCGCGCGCCTCTAATGCAGTTTCTTCGCGGTATCCGGCCGCGGCGGCTCCGGCTGCGGGTTCAGCCAGTTGCCGCCCTGGATCGGCTTGTTGCCGGCCGGCCGCGGCGGCTCGGGCTGCGGATTGAGCCAATTGATGGGCTGGCGCTCGACCGTTGTCCGCCTGGTTTTCTTCTTGGTATTTGCATGGGTCGTCACGGTCTGCTCCGCACCGGCCTGGACCGAATGGCCTGCCGCCGCGACCGAGCTTGCAGCGCTGGACGCATTCCAAGTGGCCGCGCAGGAAAGGCTGGCGACCGCAATTGCTGCGATGAACGTTCCACGCATGACGAGCTTTCTCCTTTACCGTTCAATCTGCCCGCGAACGCGCGGGAGCGGTGTCGGCCGCACGATCGGTCGCGGCGTGAAGCGCTTGGGCGGCACGACGAACTTCGGCGGGGGCGGCGGCGGCACCGCAACGCCGGGCGGACGCACCCGCGACGGCTTGACCGCCTTGCCCCTCTTGCCGGACGGCACGACAACCGGCGCCGGAACGAAAGACTTGCCGGGCGCGAATGTCGCGCCGCCCGCGGGCACGCAATTGCGTTTGTCGGCATCGGGCTTCTGGCCGGCCGGACAGCACTGCCCGCCGGCTGTCGCCTGCGAGGCGAGGCAGCACGAGCCGTTCGGCAACTTCACATAGCCGGCGAAGCATCCCGTCGGCCCTGCATCCGACGTGCATTTTCCGTTGATCAGCATCTGTCCGGTCGGACACGTGCAGGCCGCTTTCGTGCCGGCGACTGCGGTGGCGGGCGGGCAGCATTGGCCGGTCACCGGATCGACAGTCGTGCCTGACGGACAGCTGACTGGCGGCTTGCAGCTATTGTCGGGCTGCGGCTTCGTCCCGGCCGGACAGCAAGTACCGTCAGGCGTCAGTTGCTCGGCCGCGCATCCCTGCTTGAGCGGCGGTTGGCAAGTGCCGTCCGGCTGCGGCGCAGAGCCCGCTGGGCAGCACTGGCCGCTCACGGTCAATTGCTGAGGCGGACATGGCTCCTTTGCCCTGCAGGTGCCATCGGGCTGCGGTGTCGAGCCGGGCGCGCAGCAGATGCCTTTCGACGTCAGTTGTGCCGGCGGGCACGTCGGCTGATGCGGCTTGCCGCATTTGCCATCGGGCCCGGGCAGCGTACCATCCGGGCAGCACTGGTTGGCCACGAACGCCCATGAACCGGACGGGCAGAGCTGATGGCAATTGCCGTCGAGCCCGATCTGATTGAACTGATCAATCTTTGTCTCGCAATTCATTTCCTGAGCTGTCGGCTTGCAACCGAAGAACTTGGCCGACGGGTCGGGCTCGAAGCCCACAGGACAGACCGGCGACTTGAACACCGGGCAATGATAACCGTTGGCATCGTGCACGGGCTTCGAGCCGTCGAGACAGACCAAGGTCGACCAATCGTTGGGATCGAACTTGCCGGCATCGAAACCTTGCAGGCAAAGCTCCAACTTGGCGGGATCGGTCGATCCATCCGGACACGGCGACGTGCACGTCCCGTTCGGCCCCGGGTAGGTTGCGAAGGGGCAGCACTGGAAGCCCGGCTGTTGCGACGTGCCGGGCGGGCAGGCGCACTGGTTGCCGGAGCCCGGCGGGCAGTCGAGCAGCGGCGGCTTCTTGCCGTGCACGCGCAGCCAGAAAAATCCCGGGAAGATTTCGACGCGCGGCCGATACCAGCCCGGCAGATTGAATCCGATCTGCCCACAGACGCGTGCAATCGCGACGTCGCCAAGATGGCCGCGCGCGATCGAGTCCTGGAACTGATCATCATAGTCGGCGAAATAGCTCTGCCACGGCGGCACATTGGCAGGCCGCACGGCCAGGATGTCGTTGCCTTGGAGGCCGTTGACTTCGACCGGACCACCGGCCGCGAGCTGGGAGGCGACCGCCGGGTCGCTCGAGTTGCGCAACTGCTCGCCGGTGGACCACAAGAACTGGCCGCAGGCAGCGCGATCGATGCGGCCCTGGTCGTCGTAACCGAAGCCGACGGCGACGCCGCCATTACCGTTGCGCATCTGCCGCGCGAAGCCGACCGCGTATTCGTCCGCCTGCGGCTGCCATTGCGGCCCCGCGGTGTCGGGCGGCGCCGGCAAATAACGCAGAACGCGGCCGGTGGCGTCAACCGTCAGAGCGTTGAAGTCGTAGGCGCCGCTCGGCGCCGCGCGCTCGGCGAGCAGCATGCGCCCTTGATCGTCGAACGCGATCTTGGCGATTTCACTCGGACCAGCCCCCGGCGCAACGCTGAGTTCGAGCCGCGGTTCGGCGCCAAATTTTGGCGCTATCGAAACCGACCAGACCTGAAGATCCCTGGCCACGGCGTAGTACAGACGCCCGTTGCGCACAGCGAGACCGAAGATCAGGCGCTGTGGATTGGCATAGCCCCAGGTCGCGGGATCGCCAGTACGAAACTTCGGGCTCGAGATATCGAGATGTCCCGAAGGATCGTAAGGCACCGGCGGCAAGCCGGCCGCGCTACGCCCTTGCACACCATGGTCATAGCGGGCGCGCTCCGTTCCCGTGGAGTCGAATGCGTGGATCATGCCCGTGGCACGGTCGGCCACGAATAGCGTGTTGGACGCGGCATCGAAGGCAAGCCCGCCCAGCGCCGGACCGGGATTGGCGGCGCCGTCTAGCGCAACGTTGGCGAACAGGCGGGCCTCGCCGGTGGTGCCATCGATCCGCCAGATCGAGCCGGGACCGCTGCCGAATTGCGCGGGTCCAAACAGGCCCGGCATAAAGGCGGCATTGGGTGCACCCTGCTTGGCGCGAGCGAACTGGGCGGCTCCCGTTGGAACGACGATCGGCAAGCCGTAAGCCGACGTTGCAGCGACGAACACGTCCGGCGGCGTTGCGTTGTCGAGCGCGACACCAAACAGCTGGCCGGTTTGAGCGGCGGTGACCGTGAAGGGTTTGGGCGCCGTCAGCAGTTGCGCCTGCGGAGGCGCACCCGGCGACTGCAGATCGAGCACGCGCGCTGAAGGCCCGTTGAGGTCGATGAACATCTTATCGACGGGATCAGTACCAGGCGGGATCATAACCGGCGGGATCGCGCCCGAGAATCCCGTGACAATCGCGTTGCCATTGGCAACGATGCCGGCAGACTGCGCCGTAGCCTCACCGCAGCCAAGCGAGCCGAACGACAATGCGGCGAACACCACCGCGCGCAGCCACCTCCTGCGATCTCCGCGATGACCTTGCTCCGACGGAATCGGGTGGGGCACACGCATCTGCATCGGCGAGAATCCCATTCAAACGACCACATCCATTTGAAACCGATCGCACCGGCGCGGGATTGAGCGGGATCAACAAATGCCTCCTTTTCAAATTGAGCCGAGAACGCGAGGACCCCCACGATCAAACCTTCAACGGTATCCCGACAATGCCGAACCAGAACCGAACAAGCCCCCTCGCCGTTGACACGCATCAACGCGCGGCCGGCCGGTGCAGGCATTCTTGTTTGAGTTCACGAGGGCCAGCGCATGAAACGTGGGAAAAAAGCAACGTTCGCCGCCGCGATCCGTACAGTTCTCATGTGTGCTGCTGTGGCCATCCCCACTGCAGCTCACGCAGCGAAGGGACACTGCCCGGGAGGCCAGCTTTGGCAGTGCACCACCTACGCGACGTCTCAAGAAAACGGCGCGTGGTATGATGCAAAGACCGGGCAATGGTACAATAAATCATGCAGTTGCCAGGACGCCGGAGGATCATCCGGCGGCGGAGGAGTCGGCTCATACGGTCATGCCGAGATCCACAAGAGGAACGTACCGACCGTCAAGCCGTCGAGCATCGGTCCGACGAGTCTTGCCCGTCCTCCGCTGGGGCTCAAGGTGACGCCCCGCGCGCCCACGCCGACGCTCCAGCCCGGACGAACGTACTGACATTCGTCTCCGTGGACCTGACAATGCCGCACGATGCCGTGAGACGTGCGGCTTTCGCTTGTCTCCACGCGGGCATGTGACGGAAACTCCGACGACACCGGGAATCGGAGGCTGGGCCGCAAAATCATGAAACGTTCGCGACGGGTCGTCCTCACAATGATGGGAAGTGCAACAGTCGGCGCAGTCTCACTCGGATTCGTGCGCCGCGAGCCGGTGTGCGGCCCGGGTCTCGAGGCCGTACCCGGCATCGATGGGAGGCCTTATTGCCGTCCGGTCTATGGCGGGTTCGGCGGCACGCTGCATCATTTTCACGGCCATGGTCACGGCGGCCACGGCCATGGACATGGCGGCGGCTAGCAATCATGCAGCGCATCAGCTGTCCCGAGCGCGACGACTGGCAACAGACCGCCGAACAATGCGGCTTCGACTTCCACACCATCGACGGCGAACGCTATTGGGATGAGCGCGCCTATTACGCCTTCACGCTCGACGAGATCGAGCGCGACATCGAGACGCCGACGGGCGAGATCGATGCGATGTGCCTCGAGCTTGCCGGCCGCGTGATCGGCGACGAGCAGCACTTGCGGCGACTCAAGATTCCGGAAGCGTTTTGGGACCTCATCGCCGAGAGCTGGGAACGCGACGACCGCAGCCTCTACGGCCGGCTCGATCTCAAGTTTGATGGCGAGACGCCCGCAAAGCTGCTCGAGTACAACGCTGATACGCCGACCTCGATCTTCGAAGCCGCGGTGTTTCAATGGACCTGGCTCGAGCAGGCGATCGAGCGGCGTATCATCCCCGCGCGCGCCGATCAGTTCAACTCGATCCACGAGCGGCTGATCGCAGCGTGGAAGGAGATTGCCGGAGGCGAGCATCTGCACCTCACCGGCACCACCGGCAACGAGGAAGACGCCGGCACGCTCGCTTATCTCGAAGACACCGCACGCCAGGCCGGCCTCTCCACGACGCTGCTCGACATTGAAGATATCGGATGGCGCGATGAGGGCGGCGGCTTCGTCGACCTCGATAACCGCAACATGGAGCTGGTCTTCAAGCTCTATCCCTGGGAGTGGATGTTCCACGACGCTTTCGGCGCCAAGCTCAAGGGCGCACCGACGCGCTGGATCGAGCCGCCATGGAAGGCCGTGCTCTCCAACAAGGGCATCCTGCCGCTGTTGTGGGAGATGTTTCCGAACCACCCCAATCTGCTGCCGGCGTTCTTCGAGGATGATCCGCGTGCCGCCGAGCTCGGCAGCTCCTATGTCCGCAAGCCGCTGCTGTCGCGCGAAGGCGCCAATGTCACGCTGGTGTCGGGCGGGACGTCGCTCGACGAACACACAGGTCCCTACGGCGCCGAAGGCTTTGTCCGCCAGGCGCTATCGCCGCTGCCGAATTTTTCCGGCGTCTATCCGGTGATCGGAAGCTGGCTGGTGAGCCATGAGCCCTGCGGGCTTTCGATCCGCGAGGACGAGAGCCCGATCACGGGCAACAGCTCGCGGTTCCTGCCGCATGCGATTTTGTGAGACTCTGTCATTCCGGAGGCGCGACAAAGTCGCGAGCCCGGAATGACGAGGAGAAGTTCACCGCGCCGCGGCGACCTTCAGTGGCTGCGGCATCAAGCCACCCATCGCCCGGCCGGAGCGCGCCGGATTGAGCTGATAGAGCCCGCGGCGGTCGGAGGCGGGGCGGAACGCATCGGTGATGCCGACGACGGATTCCGCAGCGCCCAACAGCAGTGTGCCGTCGGCTTCCAGCCCCTTCGCCATGCGCTCGAAAATCATGGCCTTGGTGTCCTGATCGAAATAGATCAGCACGTTGCGGCAGAAGATCACGTCGAACGTGCCGAGATGGGAGAAGTCCTGCAACAGATTGAGCTGGCGGAACTGCACCATCGCACGGACGTCGGCGTTGAGCTGCCAGACGTCGCTCGCTTGCGTGAAGTATTTCATCAGCAGCTGAATCGGCAACCCGCGCTGCACCTCGAACTGGCTGTAGACGCCGGCCTTGCACTTCTCCAGCACTTCCTGCGAGAGGTCGGTCGCGACAATCTCGATGCGCCAGCCTGCGAGCGTGGCACCCATCTCCTTCAGGCACATCGCGATCGAATAGGGCTCCTGCCCCGTCGATGAGGCCGCCGACCAGATCCGCAGCGACTTGCGCGCGGCGCGGGCCTGGATCAGGCCGGGCACGATGCTGTCGCGCAAATGATCGAACGGGATCTTGTCGCGGAAAAAGAAGGTCTCGTTGGTGGTCATGGCCTCGACCACATCGGTCGCAAGGCGGCCATCACCATTCCTGATCTTCAGAACGAGATCGGGGATTCCAGGAAGGCTGGCCTTGCGGGCCAGCGGCAACAGGCGGCTCTCGACCAGATATTGCTTGTCGGACGAGAGATCGAGACCGGAGCGCTCTTTCAGGAACTTGCGCAGATAGTCGTAGTCGGCGGGCGTCACGTGCGGTCTCCCGCGAACAGGCGGTTGACCTTGGCGCCGATCTGGTTGAGCGGCAGGATCGCCGCGCAGATGCCGGCATTGGCGGCCGCACCCGGCATGCCCCAGACCACGCTCGAGGCTTCGTCCTGCGCGATCACGCTGCCGCCGGCTGCGACGATGTCCTTGCCGCCGCGCATACCGTCCGAGCCCATGCCGGTCAGGATCACGGAGAGGATGTTGCCGTGCCAGACGTCAATGGCAGAGGTGAAGAGCGGATCGACCGCAGGCTTGCAGAAATTGACGGCGGGACCATCGTCGAGCGCGATCGCGGCCTCAGCGCCGCTGCGCACGACGCGCATGTGCTTGCCGCCCGGAGCGAGATAGATGCGACCCGGCTTGACCGGCTCGCCATCGACAGCCTCGGCGGCCGGCTTGCGGCTCGAACGCGCCAGATGCTCGGCGAGAATGGTGGTGAACGTCGGCGGCATGTGCTGGGTGATCAGCACCGGGAAGCGATCAATCACCGGGCCCAGCTCGGTGACCAGCGCCATCAGCGCCTGCGGACCACCGGTCGAGGAGCCGATCAGCAGCACCTTCGGCGCCTGGGTCGAGAACGGACGCGTGGAGAGCAAACCCGACGACGGGGCATGCGCAGCCGGCGCGGGCGCGGCAGGCCGCGCAACAACCGGCGCACGCGCGAGCGGTGCAGCAGGGCTCGCGGGCGCGAGCGGCGGGCTCGCAACCGCCGGCTTGCGGCGCAGCCGCGCGCCGAGGTGACGGATCTTCTGGATCAGATCGTGATGGAAGATATCGGCGGCCGATGTCTCGCGCGTCGATTCCGGTTTGGGAATGTAGTCGGCCGCGCCGAGCGACAGCGCCTTGAAGCTGATCTCCGCGTTGCGACGGGTCAGCGTCGAAGCCATGATGATGACGAGATCGCGCTTCTTCGCCAGCAGTTGCGGCAGCGCCGAGATGCCGTCGAGCTCGGGCATTTCGATATCGAGCACGGCAACGTCAGGGTTGATGCGTTCGAGCTGGTTGACCGCCTCGAGCCCGGTGCGCAGCGACGCCGCGACCTCCATGTCGTGCTCGGCTCCGATCCAGCGCGAGATCAGACCGCGTATGACGACGGAGTCGTCGACGATCATCACCCGCAGCGGCCCGGCTTCACGCGACGGGCTCATGGTCGAATTACCTGCGAACGCCACACTCATTACTCACCAACTCAGACTGAAACGGTTCAGTTGACAACAAACGCCGAAGGGCCCGTCCAGCCTCCGGGTGTTCGCTCAGATCAGGCCGACTTCCTGGAACTTCGCCGTCACGATGTCCTTGTCGAACGGCTTCATGATGTATTCGTTGGCACCGGCATGCAGCGCGCGCGCGATGTGCGCGACGTCGTTCTCGGTGGTGCAGAACACCACCTTGGGCTGGTCGCCGCCGGGCATGCGGCGCAGATGACCGAGGAACTCGTAGCCGTCCATGACGGGCATGTTCCAGTCGAGCAGCACGGCATCGGGCAGTCCGCGCTTGCAGGCCTCGAGGGCCTTCTCACCGTCTTCGGCTTCGAGAATCTGGAAGTCGAGGCCTTCCAGGATCCGGCGTGCAACCTTGCGGATGACGCTGGAATCATCAACGACGAGACAAGTTCGCATGTGAACCTCTGCTTCCTATCCCCTTTGCGGGGCACTTCCAATTACAGGTACGTCGGCAGGTGCGCCGGCGTATCAGGCCGCCATCATCTCGGGCGCGAGCTCGAGCACGCGGTCGACGTCGAGGACGACCATGAGCTGGCCGTCGAGACGGTGGACGCCGCCGGCGAGCTTG
>NZ_JAKLUA010000036.1 GCF_022012435.1 Bradyrhizobium zhengyangense | reverse complement strand
TTCGCTTCGGGGTTCAAACACTGCGTTCTTGGCACATTACGATGCCGTCTGGGGAGGGCGGCAACCATCCCATCTCATCTGGTGATCTGTGATGTGTCGGCCGGGCAAGCGAGTGATTCCTCTTGGCGGAAGAACCACTTGCATAACCCCGCCGGCCGCGATCACCAGTCGGCGCGGTCCTCCTCGGGATCGCGCCGACGCTGGGCTCGTAACTCCGGTCGGGCTACGCCCTCCCTCCGTCACGAGCCCAGCGAAACTCTCTCACCTTGATTGACGCTGCCTTCCATCCTGATCGTCGCGCGACACTAGGCGCCCGTCGGCGCGATTGACTCGATGTCCGCGAGCGAGTGTGGCCGCCGGTTGTCGCTGAACTGGCAGCAAAGAACGCTGCCTATACCGGGACGCGACTTGCACGAGCGGCTCAGGCGCCACAGTTTGCTCGTTTTGACCGATGGCGGCGACGGTGCGAGGAACGCGATGCTCCAGCTGAAGCGGCAGGCCTGCTGTAGAGTGAGGGCAGCTGTGCTACGTCTGATTATGGGATCAACACCAGAACGCAACTGACGTCCCCGTCTGTCAGACTCGGGACAGTTGTCGCACTAACATGGCGTCGCGACGCTCTCGCAATGGTGCTCAGAATCCCCTAACTCATTTATACGTGTCAGAACTGTCATGCTCCCGCCGATGGCATCGGACTTGCTGATCCTCTCCTTGAGAGGCTTGCCCGGAGCTACTCCGGGGAGGTTTATTTGGCCCTGGAGGGGAATTGTAAATGGCGGAGAAGGCGTGCTCGAGATGCGGTCGATATCAATAAGATCAGGCTACGCGCTGACCAATACGTCCATTATCCAAGATACTGTTCGACCGATCCCACCTTCGGGCGCTCACGACCGCCTAAAACGGTAAAGCATGGAGCGCGCGGTGATCTTGGCACTCTGCGTGGCCGCTCTCGCAGCCGGTGGAGTGCTGCTTTCGTTCGCCAAGCAAGCGCTATACGTCTTGGCATTGGGGTAGGAAAGTAGCGTAGCGATCATGTGGCTGTGGCACTTGATTGGCGGCAGCCAATATTTGGATCAGCAGCACTGGCTGCGCAGGCCGCCAGGCGGGAGCTTTTTGACGACATCTTGGAGCCGACTGTCGAAACGACCGTGATAAGGAGTCGAACGATGAGCAGCTGGAAGTCCCTATTGAGCTGTACGGTGGTGGGAGTCCTGATGGTTGTCCAGTTGGAGCTGGCGACGGCAGCGCCGATGCCGAGGAGTGTCGGAGTCGTGCAGGCCTTTCCTGGAGGCACGACCACGATGTCCCCTGTCTCTCACTGCAACTGCGAACGGAGGATCTCCAGTCTTGCAAGAGCCGAACTCTTCCGTGGCGCAAGTACGAGCGGCGGCTGTTATGGCCCTTATTGCGTATATGCGGAGCCGCCTTATGGATACCCTCCGGTCAGTTATGGCTGCAGTCCGTACCATACCGGCCCGCGGTCGTACCCGTTCCGCGCATATCCCTGCCACGGTTATAGGCACGGTTGTTACGGACGCCACTGTTGTTATCGCCAGTACGACTGCCCGGATTTGTGACCGACCGGCGAGACGAAACTGTCGGCTACTGGTGAAGCGGATCTATAGCAAGGAGCAATATAAATGACCCCGATGTATGGTCCGGCCGTGCGTTGCAAGTGGTTTCGCCGAGCTGGCGGTGAGCGGTCTTGCATCAATGTATCCGGCCTTTGATTGGAGCATTTGCTCCGGCCACCATGGATATCAGCGCGCGTGCGTTCTCGTTAGCGGACAGGCCTCGATTGGACCATTCGGGTCACCAGTGTTCGCATGCGCCGGGAAGACCGAACCTCCATCTCGTCTCATCCTCTCGCAGACCTCGGCTGGAAATTATTGATAGGGGCTTACGTCATCGCTTGCTCCTCATTTTGCTCAGTTCCTTTGTTCGAGCCAAGGGCCGTTCCTTCGTCCCGGCCCGCAGAACGTCGATCGCGTCGCGCGCAGGGGCGGTCAAGGCCAGCCGTCGCGCTTGGCTTGCGGCTGGCTCCGGCGTTGCCAGGCTGCGCCTTGACCGCGCCCAGCACGGCGCGAGGATCAAGCGGGTCGGACGCCTGCATCGTCAGTCCTCGTCAGCTCGAAGGCGCGTCCTTTGGCCAGCACCGCCCAGGCGATGCGGGCAAGCTTGTTGGCGAGCGCGATCGCGAGCACGTTGTGGTGCAACCGCCTTTTGGCGGCTTCGATCCAGGACTTGAGCCCATAACTTTCCCAGTTCTTTATCCTGACCAGCACAACGCACGCCGCCTGCACGAACAGAACGCGCAGGTAGCGATTGCCGCGCCTCGAGATTTTGCCGAGGATCGTGCGGTCTCCCGTCGAGATCTGCTTGGGCAAGCCAAGCGCCGAAGTCGCGGCCTTTGGAGAATACGTCTCCGGTGCCGATCGCGGCCACCATGGCGCTCGAAATGATCGGCCCGATGCCAGGCACCGTCATTAGGCGCGAGCATGCCTGATCTTGACGGGCCAATGCTTCAATCTCGCCGGAGAGGCCATCGATGCGCTGATCCAGCCGGTGCCAGTCGCCTGCCAGCTCCTCGATGACACGCAACATGCGTGGCGACAGGGCATCGGCGCGCGTCGCAAGGATGGTGGGCAGTTCGGTGCGCAAGAAGCCGATACCTTGGCGCACGGCGATCCCGCGCTCCAACATGAAGGCGCGAATCTGGTTGATGATGCCGGTGCGTTGCGATACCAGCCGCTCGCGCACCCGGTGCAGCGCCTGCAGATCCAGTTGCTCCGCGGTCTTGGTCGCCACGAACTTCATCGTCGGGCGCTGCACGGCTTCGGCAATCGCTTCGGCGTCATTGAAGTCGTTCTCCTGTCCCCTGCTATAGGGGCGGACATATTTGGCCGGCATCAACCTCGCATCGTGACCAAGCGATGCGAGTTTGCGGCTCAGGTGATGTGCGCCGACGCAGGCTTCCATACCGATCAGGCAACGCGGCAGATTTGCGAGCCGCGCCTCCACTTGCCCACGCGGTCACTTTTGACGCAGAACGATGGCGCCGCGCGCATCGTGGCCGACGACGTTGAACGAGTTCTTGCCGATATCGATGCCGATCACGGCGATCGCGGTATTGGGTGTCTGAGACATGGTGTGCTCCTTGTCTTTGCCGCCCCTTACCAGCTTCGCTTGCTGGCGGGGGCAGGAGGCCCATTAGCGGAGCTCGGAAGAGGAGGCGAACATGCCGTCGATATCGGGAGAATCAGGCTCCGCGATGACCAATATGTCCGTGAGTTTATTCGAACCTGATAACGACGTTCCAGGCGGCAAGCAATTGTAAAAGAGAACGCATGGAACACGTGGCGTCTAGGCACTCCGGGGCG
This sequence comes from Bradyrhizobium zhengyangense, assembly GCF_022012435.1. Classification (GTDB taxonomy): domain Bacteria; phylum Pseudomonadota; class Alphaproteobacteria; order Rhizobiales; family Xanthobacteraceae; genus Bradyrhizobium; species Bradyrhizobium zhengyangense. Next base: position 24,427 of record NZ_JAKLUA010000036.1, on the reverse strand, counting down.
TCGCTCTGTCGAGGAATGTCTTGGCCATCTCGCTGTCAGTCATGCAGGTATACGTCGGCATTCATCTCCAGTGCCGGATCGAGGTCTGCATCCAGGTGCATCTCCGGCGCCGACATGCTCCGGCAACACTATCCATGCCTGTTGCGAGTGACTGTCGAGTTACGAAGAACTCATGACCGCACATGGACGCATGGAGCACGCAGAGCATGCTTTGCTGATCGCCGTGCTGGCGCTATTCCGGTATCCTGGGCGATCTCGGACAAGCTCGGTAAGAGTGCACAAACCGAAGCGATCAGCAAACCTGTGGACGCCGTCATCGACTGGGCCTTGTTCATGGCCAAGACCAGCCGCCGCACAATGGTGGAGATGGTAGCTGAGCTGGAATCTCCTGCGGCGTCTATGTCACGCGTTCGCCGAGCTTCGACAAGCCAGGCCGATCGCCAGGACGGGCACTACGTTGGGGCCGGCAGCAATCACGCCCTCCCGCTCGATGCCGTCGGGAGCGCTGACCTAAGCGATGTGAGGTTGATACTTTGTGCCTCCGTTATGAAAAGGCTTGAATCGCACCTAGCGTCACATTGTACGATCCTGGAATGAAGTCGAGACCTCTGGTGAACCAACGCCGGCTACTCCTTAGCACCTGGGATGGCATACTTGGCTGTGGAGTTCTCGTATCTGTTCTAGTGGAAACCGGATGAAACGCGCGCTTTTGACTACGGCCGCACTGCTTTTGTTGGTAGGCACTGCTTCAGCCCGCACGCAAGAGGGCCCACCGGAAGGCGCGCAGGAGCCCCCCGCCCGGGAGACTCCCTGGGACCCTGATGACCCGGGTGCGGCGTGCCGCCGGGTGCCGGTTCCTTGTTCTGAGGAAGAGAGAATTAAACATCCAGGCCGGCTGATTTGCGGCCATCAACGGCGCGGCAACTGCCGCACCTGACAAAGAGAGCCCGCCGACGACCGTGCAACTTGATCGATCGGCCGCTATTTGGACTTGTGTTAGTTACCGCCGTCCACATCGAGCCTCGACGTCAGCACACCGAGGCCTACTCACCGCGCCGCAACCTAATCTCGGCAGAGGCTACACTTATCGATGCGGAGATTCCGTTCCGGACAGCAGGGACCATAAGAGCCCGTCGATGGGGATAGTGCTCTAGGGTTGGGTGATGGCTCCGCGACAGCTGCAATGTCGCGGTCGATCTCTTGCGCAAGCGAGGCCAGTTCGCTCCTCGCAGTATCCACGATCCATTGATCGAGACCGAAAGCATCTTTGCCCCCATAACAAAGCCGTGAGCCGTCGAGCGAGCTCGCCGGCGGTGACGAACTTGCATTCCAGATGACTACTGTCCTGACTCACAAGTTCGCAATCGTAAAATCGCATTGGATTCGCTTGGTTGTGCCAGAGCTGGGTGCTGGAATAGCGACGAAGGATTTGATGTCGGTCCAGCTACTTGCGCCCCTGATATTGAGCGATGATGAGCGTGCCGCACTGACGTCACTGACGAAGCGGCGGAACACGGCGCAGGCGCTGGCTCTGAAAGCCCGGATTGTGTTGACCTGCGCGGAGGGAGGACAGAACAAGAAAGTGGCGGCCAAGCTGCGCCTGGAGCGGCGGGACGGTAGGCAAGTCGCGCCACCGTTTTTGTAGAGCAGCGCGTGGCCGGGCTTCACGACGAGCCGCGTTCCGGGGCTCCGCGCACGGTTGATGATGTCCGAATCGAAGTCGTGACCGTGCGAACGCTGGAGAACTGCCCCGCCACGCATTGGAGCTCCCGCAGCATGGCAAAGGCGAGCGGTCTGTTGGTGTCGACGGTTCAACGCATCTGGCGGGCCTTCGGGCCAGCCGCATCGGATGGAGACGTTCAAGCTCTCGACAGACCCGTACCTACTGGCCAAGGTCCGCGACGTCGTCGGCTTTACGTCTCGCCGCCGCAGCACGCCATCGTCCCGTGTGTGAGCGACAAATCCCAAATCCAGGCTCTGGATCGCAGCCAGCCGATGTGGCCGATGCGACCTGGCCAGCCGGCCCGAAGGAGCCATGACTACAAAAGGCATGGCACCACCTCGCTGGTCGCGCCCTCGATATTGCGACCGGACGGGTCATCGGCAAGTGCTACCGACTTCACCGCGCCGCCGAATTTTGCAAGCTCCTCGACGAGACCCAGCCCGCGCCGGCTCGACGTCCATCTCGTCATGGACAACTACGCCACGCACACGACCCCGCTGATCCGGCGATGGCTAGTTAAAAGGCCGCGTTGGCATGTGCACCTGACCCCGACCAGCTCGTCATGGCTCAATCAGGAGCGCTTCTTCGAGCTCCTGACCGACAAGAACATCAGGCGCAGCGTCTATCGGAGCATTGCCGCCGTCAGGGCCGACATCGCTTCATTCATCGAACGGCACAACGCCGATCCAAAACCATTTCCATGGACCAATTCAATCGAGCGCTTCTGCCGATCCAATGCTCTGGTTCAGGACACTAGACTTGCAGCAGCACCCAGTGTGGGGCTCTGCGCATTTGGCCATAACGTTAATCATGGGCATGTACTCGAAGAGCGACCAAACACAGTTCGGCCCGCCGAACGGAATCGAGGCAAGAATGTGTCGACCCACGATCACGAGGATAAGTCTGGCCAGACCGCCCAACTGCTCGCAACGGCCAGGCCACTGAATGCCGAAGTGATACTTCATTGAAAACAAGAACGCCGCGGCATTGCTTGGTCGATTTCGGACAAGTCTGTCGAATTAGCCACACATCGGTGTCGCAACGGGTGAATACATAAGCCTTCCCTTCACCAGCCACGTGACTGCCGCCGGTCAGGATCGCGGTCGCTATACGGACCTCGTTTGCGATGGCACAACTATTGCTACCCCTTTACTCTGACACTCCATCTAACAATCGAGGAAGTACATGAAAGAGGCCTTCTCCGTAAACGAGAACAAGGACGAGTGCGTGGACGAGTGCGTCGACGAGTGCGTGGACCAGTACATGGATCACGAATTCCATCTTAATGCTGCGCTGTGGGCGCGGAGCGGCACGACCTTCCTCCCAGTCTCTGACGCTTCCTTGGAATTGCCAGCAGGTGCTTATCGCTGCCGCGAAAATAGTTGCACCGTTTTTTTCGAAAAGGTGCCGACTGTAACTGACACGCTCTTGAACTTGCCGGACACCGCCGCGGAGAGGCTTTTGGTCGAGTTCGACAAGTTCTGGGCTCTGCGCGAGAAGTACGTCGAGTACGGCTTCACGCACAAGCGCGGCATGCTCCTGTGGGGCCCTCCCGGTAGTGGCAAGACCTGCGCAATCGGACAAATGACACAGGTCGTTGTCCGAGATCATAATGGCGTAGTTGTCTTTATCGATCGCCCGCAACTGGCTAGCGCGTGTGTCGGTCTGCTGCGTCGCATTGAGCCCGAGCGGCCCGTGGTCATGGTTATGGAGGATCTGGACGAGCTCGTGGAAAGATGGGGCGCTGAGCACTTTCTTGCGTTGCTCGATGGCAACGCGCAAACTGCGAACGTGCTGCACGTTGCGACCACCAACCACCCTGACCGTCTGGACAGGCGCTTTGTCGATCGCCCTTCTCGCTTTGACACCATCATGGAAGTTGGTATGTCGTCCGCCCAGACCCGCCGCGCCTACTTCAAAGCCAAGGAGCCATCGCTTGACGATGCTACGCTCGACCGCTGGGTCGAGCAAACCAAACGCTACAATATAGCACATCTGCGAGAAGTCATCATTGGCATTAAGCTCTATGGCCAGAATGAGCGATCAGTGTTCGAAAGGTTGAATAGCATGCGTCAGAATCGCTTCGACTGCGAGAGCGAGGACAAAGAATGATGTCTTACTCCTAAGCTATGGCGACGCTGATCCTGTTTTAGGACCCGAATAGCTCGGCCGGAAGGTGGTGGCTCGGCACGCGTCATCCGGGTGTCAACTCGGGGGACGGACAATGGAGCCCTGCCGCCTGAGGCAAACGTACGCTACGCTCCATTGATCCTGACGAACCTCTGGCGGGGGTACGGTCACCCTGCGGCACGTTTCGTCGGGCCTTCCGCTGGCGCTACCGAAGCACGGACGCGTCGATCAAAACAGCGGTCTTCGAGCTTTGAATACCCGGGAAGGAGTACGTAGCTTGATCGTTCCCGTCATTAGTGTGACCGTCGCACTTCAAACATGATGCGGAGCCGAACCATGGCGGATGAGCAGCGAGCTTCTGTCCAAACTGCACGCAGGATACTCTATTTTACAAGGTCCTACTAACCCTTCAGCGTCGCCTTAACTCTTCGCGAAACGAGCAGGCGAACGCGCTGCTGCTTGCATCGGCCGTCAGCACAGCACGAACTGACGACGTCGCAAATGCCTAGTAACGAAAGGAGCCGGTCATTGCGCAACCCCGGCCAGCTCCACGGCCGGCCTTCTCCTCCGTTCCCCCCGGGGGCGAATTTGCACGGGGCAACCACCGCACGTTCGGGAGCCTCCACATACGCTCTCACCCTGACCGTCGCGCTAGGTCGTTCTCGATCCGATCATGAGAGACCGTGAGATATCGTATGGAAGAGTTCACTCCTGCGCGCCTTTTGCTTCGTGGTCTCAATCCAGGAGTGTATAACGATGCCTGCCCTGCGGGCCAGCCGAGAGGCCTCAATCAAAACCACGGCGCCAACTCGCCCTTCGCAAATGCGGCGAGCAGCTTCTCGAACCCGCGACGCGCGGTGCCACCACCAAAGCGACCGAGATCATGGTCGATCACGCTCACCTCGCTCCAGCCAAGCTGCCGCGCACCGTCACCTAAGCCTTACTGCCGGCGCGGTCCACTCGGTTGTTGATAACCTGGTCGTCCGCCGACTGACGAACGTGCACGATGGCCCGGCGAGGAGCGTGCTCAGGCGTGTTCTTGCTCACCGCTGTCCTCCTCATGTCGTTTGCGTCGGTCACCCCGTCGGTGAGCGATTCGGTAGGAAGCTCCTTCAACAGCTCCAGCGTTGCTGGCAAGTTTCAATCGGAATGCTGCTGCATCTTGGAGGGCTCTCGAACCGATCTCCCTGTGAGGTGACGCGCTCGCCACGACGACGTCCCCACAAATGGGACGAATAACCCTAAGAGGAGGATAAAACCGCGTCGACAAGAGCGCGCACCTCCAGCGACCGTCCACCGCAAGCCGCGGAGCAGGGATCAATCGGAAGGACGCGGTGGTGCACCGTCCATGCCGGCAGGAGCGTTAACATCCCATCAGGTTGCCTGATAACTAAATCGGTCTCACCCTCAAGCCGCTTGCAAGGTGACAACGACGACTAACGCTGCGCATTGCGGATGGAACGGGGAGGATCTCAATCGGGCTCCTAGACATCGGCCAACGCTGGTTGCCCCGGGGACTGGCAAGACTAACCTCGCGATCGCAATTGCCCGCAGCTGTGTCCGCGCTGGCGCCCGTGGCCGCTTCTACAAGGACGTCCACCTCCTCAACAGGCTAGGAGCCGAGGTCCGCGATGGCCGCCAAAGACGGCTCGCCGATCACCTGACCCGGTTGGACTTCGTTGTTCTCGACGAGCTCGGCAATCTGCCATTCGCCCAATCCGGTAATCAGCTCCCTGTTCCACCTCATCGGTCGCCTACGAGCGCACTCGTGCTGGTGACCACCAATCTGGTAGTCGGGAATGGCCGAGCGTCCTTGCGGACACACCAAGATGACCACCGCGCCGCTCGACCACCTGAACCTTCATTAGGATATTATCGAAAGCGGAATCGACAGTTGGCGCTTCAACAGTCGGGAAGAAGATCACGCCCGAACGCGCGCTCCCCGCGTCTCCGCAACCCCGAAATTGTGAACGTTAATCGACATTCCGACATTCCGAACTTGACGGCCACTTCTCGCCTTAGGGGGAAAACCATCGCATTCGCGTTCAAGACGCACCGCCCACCGAATCTCCCTTATTCGGCAATAGTCAGGAAGCGGACGCCGGAAGCGTACGACTCGCCCACGCTCAGCCTTTAGGGACCAGGGCCGAGAGTTAAACCCGCCGAAGATGTTCGGCGACCGCTTCATGATCAACGATGTGCGACTTCGCCCGAGCGCCTCAACTGGAAACAGCTTTCACTTGAAACTGCGCAGTAAGATGAGCGCGTCGGCAGGATTTGGCCGCCAAGATTAACTGCACTGAACATCAAGGAGCCTCCGTCAACGCACGCGTGCATCGCAATTGCAAGAGTTCCGATTAGGACGTAACGTGTACCGCGAGTGCAGGCGATTATCTCAGACTCACCAATTCCGTTGAGGTGCTTTCCGCAAAGAGTGGTCGCTTTCATTTCCTTGTGTCGTCAAGTCCTTCGAGCGCTGCAATGAGGCAGTTGATCAATGTCATTGTGGTAAATGGTTTAGCGAGAAGGCAAATACCGCCAGCTTCGATTGCGCGGGCGCGAACTGATCTCTCTGCATTGGCCGTAATGAAGATAAACGGCGTTTGACGACCGTCGTTTCGCATTTGCCGTAGCAGCTCAAGCCCGTTCATGAAAGGCATCTGGATGTCGGCGATTACACACGACGTGGCAGCCAGCACCTCCGAGCGTAGAAACTCTGGGGCGGATGCAAACACTTGAACGTCGTAGCCGCGAGAGGACAGAAGGTTGTTCGTGGCGGCACGAACGGACGGATCATCGTCAATGATCGAGATGAGATGAGGCATTATAAGCGGAAAGCCTTTAGCTGCAGCGCTATCCAACCGAGAGCCGCCGCTCGTACTCAGGTTTGCACGTTTCCATTTGAGCGGGACAGGCCCAGCAACTCAATCATTCTTATGAGATCGGCGAGCGACTTAGCGCCGACTTTGCGCATGGCTTGGCCACGGTGGACTTTGACGGTGATCTCGGCGAGGCCGAGCTCACCCGCTACTTGCTTGTTCAAGAGCCCTGACGCAACCAGCGTCAGAATATCACGCTCTCGCTGCGTCAGACCTTCAAAGCGTGAGCGCACGCCGGCTCGCATCTTCTCAAGCTCTCGCCTTTGTCGATCTCTTTCGATTGCAATCTGGACTGCGCGAAGCAAATCCCGATCGCGGAAAGGCTTTGTCAGGAAATCAACCGCCCCCCCTTTCATTGCCTGTACCGTCATTGGAACATCCGCATGACCCGTTATGAAAACAATTGGCGTATGCATATTCGCGCTAGCGAGACCGGATTGCAGCTCGAGACCGCTCAATCCAGGCAACCGAACATCGAGCACAAGGCAGCTCGGCCCCTCGGGGCGGTCCGCTTTTAATATCTCCGCGGCGGAGGCAAAGTCCTTCACTTTCAAACCCGCCGATTGGAAAAGGTTCGTAAGAGCCTTCCGTATCGAGGCATCGTCGTCGACAATCAGCACCACTGCTTCGTTGTGATCCGGCACCAATTGCGATGCTTGCAAGCGCTCGTTCACGTGCCATCCTTTCAAACAGAACCATGGCAAATCCAAAAAACCTAGATTCTCGGCCTTATAACGGCTCTGCTTGGTCCGGGATGAGGGCCGATTACTGCTCTCGCCCAAAACCTACGGACTTCCGATTATAGGCCCGCTCCGGTATACACAAGTATGACCCGGGCCCTCACTGCTTTCTTCTCGAGCTACCCCTCCGAATTCGGCAATTCAACCTGACGTAGAGAACAAAGCCGCAAACGAGCGCGACCAGCCCAGACTTCCCGCTCAGGACTTCGCCTGCCCGAAGATCACCGTGCTCCGATATTCCTGGCACACCTCGATCGACAGTACCACGTTCCAACATACCAGCAAAATCAACAACCTGAATCCTTGCCGCATGAGGTGGCAAGGTACCTTGCAGCCGCCACTTGGGTTGTACAGGTCGAGGCAACTTGTTTCAGCTGAAACGGCCTGATTGAGGCAGATAGGGCAAGCCGGCGCTCCTGCGACTACCCGCTGAGAGGCGAGCATTTACACCATCTTTGCTTGCATTGCGCATACGTCACACCTTTTGGCGTTGGATTCCGACGCGGTACTCGCAACTGGCTTACCTCCTTAATCTCGGAGTGACGAGAGTGGGGTCGTGTCCCAGGGAGTGGTGTAGCTCATTAGCAAAGCCGCTCGCGACGCGCGCTCCCCCATAGCGCTGTAGCGAGCGAGCGGCTTTGCGAGTGGTCACCGATGATTCGTCGGTAAGGTTTGGATTGCGACAGCCAACCTGACTCGAGGAACCACCGATGACCGACGACATGATGAACCTGCGCACGCTCGTAGAGAAGATCCCCGATGCTGATCTGTTGCGCGAGATGATCGGCTTTGCTGCCCACCGGCTGATGGAGCTGGAGGTCGAGGGCCTGACCGGAGCCGCGTACGGCGAGAAGAGCCAAGAGCGGCAGGTCCAGCGTAACGGCTACCGCGATCGGAGCTGGGAGACCCGCGCCGGCACCGTCGAGCTGCGCATTCCCAAGCTGCGCAAAGGCTCCTACTTCCCCGGCTTCCTGGAGCCGCGGCGGATGGCCGAGAAGGCGCTCACCGCGGTGGTGCAGGAGGCCTATGTCCACGGCGTCTCGACTCGCTCGGTCGACGACCAGATGCAGGCGAAGGGCATGAGCGGCATCTCCAAGAGCCAGGTGTCGCGGCTGTGCGGTGAGATCGACGACAAGGTGAAGGCCTTCCTCAACCGCCCGATCGAGGGCAATTGGCCCTATCTGTGGATCGACGCCACCTATGTGAAGGTGCGCCAGAACGGGCGCATCATCTCGGTCGCGGTGATCATCGCGGTCGGCGTCAACAGCGACGGAAGGCGCGAGGTGCTCGGCATGGACATCGGCCCGTCCGAGGCCGAGACGTTCTGGACCGCGTTCCTGCACAAGCTGGCGCGGCGGGGATTGCGCGGCGTCAAGCTGGTGGTCTCCGACGCCCACGAGGGGATCAAGGCGACCGTGGCCAAGGTGCTCAACGCCTCCTGGCAGCGCTGCCGCGTGGGGTCGTTGAAGAAGTGGCCCATAGATTCGCGCGATGCAGCGACCGGCCTATCATGGCCCTCGCGTCAAAGCCCGCGCTACGGCGCGATCTGAAGCCGCAAACGCATTTTGAGGGACAATCCAAGACAGAATAAGCGCAAGGAGAGCGGTTGCCAGCCGCTTGAGGTTGATGGCGGCGGCCGTCAGGTAGGCCTGGATCTTCATATTCGGTAGACCGCGCCGTACGGCGCGCGCCAGCCCATGCCAAGTTTTGGCTTCGCCGTGGAATCCCTCTGAGCGCCAGCGATGGCGTTGATAGAGATGTCGATCCTGCTTACTCCATCGCTCGCGACGGCGGCGGGCGCGCAGCAGTGCCGGATAATGGTCACCGACAACGACCGCTTTGTTAACCCGCCCTTTGGATAGGCAATCCCGCTTGAGCGGACACCGGGTGCAATCCTTCGCCTTCGCGTAAAAGAAACGGCCGTGCTTGATGGGCCGCGCGGGGCGCAAGATACGTCCTCGCGGGCACTTCAAGATGTCGTTCTTGGCATCGTACCGGAAGCGTCTGAGCGGTACGCGACTCTTGATTGGTTCGGCTTTAGCTGGGATGAGGGCATCAATGCCGCGCCGCTCGAGCGCGCCGTAGACTTTAGCGTAGGCATAGCCCGCATCGGCGGTGACGACCTTGATGTCGATGCCCGTAATCGCTTCGATCTCATCGACTTGCGGCTCGATCATCTCTCCTTCGTTCGTTTGTTCAGTCGTGACCGCGACATCCAGAATGACACCGACCTTGTCATCGACGGCAGTGTGCTGCTTGTAAGCGGGTTCCAGCCGCCGGTTTCGGGCATTCGTAGCCATTGTCGCATCGGGATCAGTCGTGCAGACCTTTTTGTACTTCCCGCTTTGCCGGCCCTTTCTCTCATCCTCGCTTTCATCTTCGCTTTGATTTTCGCTCAGCACATCCACCGCATGCTGCTCGGTGAGGCTATCCCAACTCACGTTGGCGCGGATTAGCGACGCATCGATGTGAACCACTTCGGCTGTTGCGATCTTGGCCTTCAGACAGGCCTGGACCGTGCGTTTAAAGATCCTACGGAATCGCTCTTCGCCCCAGCGCTGGCGGATGCGCGTCAGGCTGGAATGGTGCGGTAGCCGCTCATGCAGGCCATAACCAGCAAACCAGCGAATGGCGATGTTAACCTGAGCCTCTCGGATCAGCTTGCGATCGTGTACGATGCCGGTGAGCAGACCCGCGAGCATCAGGCGGACCGCGGCCTCCGGATCGACGCCCGGCCGACCGTCGTTCGCGCTATAGCGGTCGGAGACCTCTTCCCTTAGCCAAGATAGGTCGAGCACACGATCGACCCGTGCCAGCACGTGCTCATCTGGGACGAGCTGTCTGAGCGAGCCAGTGATGAAGAGCTCCAACTGATCCCGCTCCTTGCGCCCCAGCATCTCGTTTGCTCCGCCAATCGCGAATCGCCGACGAGAACGGAATCAGCCAATTGCAGCTTTTTCAACGACCCCCGCGTGCACTTCATGCGCAACGCGCTGGCGCATGCCGGCAAGAGCGGCCGGCGCGTCGTCTCCTCCTTCATCGCCACCGCCTTTGCCCAGGACCATGCCGAGGAGGCGCGGGCGCAATGGCGGCGCATCACCGACCAGCTCCGCCCCAAGCTCCCGAAGCTCGCCGCCTTCCTCGACGAGGCCGAAACCGACGTGCTCGCCTACATGAGCTTCCCAGCCGCGCATCGCGCCAAGCTGCACTCGACGGATGAGATGGACAAGCGATTTCTTCAGACCGAGACGACGACTGCGAAAATCGCTGTAAGTCCATTCTTTTGTTCGGTCGCGCGGGTCATTCTTCCGTCCCGGCCACCGATCACGCAGCCGCCGCGCGCAGGGGCGGTCAAGGCTGGCCGCATTTGCGGCTACCGCAAGGCTTGGCCATGATCCGCCCGAGCACGGCGGCTGCGTGGAACGGGACTGGCCCGGCTGGAAGTTGCCGTCAGCTGCGATTATGATTGTTGGGCGCGGGCGACCTCGTGGCGAAGCGTGACGCGTCGGCTGCAAGCGTCACCGGACTGCCCTATTTTGTCTTGCCGAACTGAGGCGCCCGCGCGCCGGTTTTTGGCCGCCGCGCTTTCCATTGCGACATGAACCGTTCGTAGCTTCGCTCCGCCTGGGCGGCAATCGACATCTCGCCATCGCGCAGCGCCTTGATGTTGCAGGTATAGGCTGGTCCACGCCGGTTGCCTTTCTGTTGCGGATGTCCGGCTTGAAGTTGCATCGCGCGGGTCTTATTGGCGACCATCGCTGGGCGGGCCCACAGGTAATCTTCGCCCCTTGTCAACAAATGCCAGCAGAGCACAGTGAGCTTCCGAGCCACGGCGACCGCGGCGATCTGGTGGCCACGCCGCGCACGGATGCGCACGAAAAACGCATGCAGTGGACCGGGCGCCTTGGCCGCTGCCCAGGCCGCCTCAACCAGTATGGCGCATGCGTGACTGCGGCCGATCTTGCTGATTCGACCGTGATGGGCGGCTCCCAGTCCCGACTGCCGCACCCTCGGGTTCAGCCCGAAATAGCTCACCAGCTTCTGCGGGCTGCTGAACCGGCTGATGTCGCCGATCGCCGCCACGATCCCGGTAGCGACTGTCACATTCACGCTGGTGATCGTCATCACTCTGTTGACCGCGGAATCGTCGATGGCGTCCTGCGCGATCTCGCGGTCGAGCAGGGCCAAGTCCTCCGCCAGCCGGTCGAGCTCACGAACGTGCCGATCGATCGCCGCGCGCTCATCGTCCGGAAACTGTTGAGCGGCCAGCCACGCCCGGCCGCGGGCATTGAAAAGATCGGCATGCGAGCACTTTGGGATCAGGTGCGCATTCAGGATCGAATGCACTTCGTTCTTGAGCCGCGTGCGATGCCGCACGACCTGGTAGCGCCGCGCCACCAGCCTGCGCTTGCGTTCGGTCTCCGCATCAGGCGTCCAGATCTGCGGCAGGGAGCCCGCCGCCTGCAGGCTGGCGAGTGTACCGGCGTCGATCTTGTCAGTCTTGACGTGCGCCTGAGCGATCGCCTTCACCTGCAACGGATTGGCGATAGTCACCCGCGCCACGAATGGCGTCAGCACCCGCGACACCGCCATGCTATTTCCAGTCGCCTCGATCACCACTTCGTCGGTCGACCGCAGACTCTTGCCCATCCTTCAAGGGCGGCCCGGGTCATGTCGACCCGGCCCGCATGTCGAAGGATGCCGTCTTTCCAGATTACCACCTCGCCGAAGGTTCGGTGAACATCGATACCAATCACGCGTCGCATCTGCGCGTCCTCCCTTCCGTTGATTATTGCGGGAGCGGCGGGCGACACGACAACTACGGACTCGCGCTCACGGCGCAACCGGGCAAGTCGCAGAGGCGGCCAGCTACTAACACGAGCTCTCGGCTCATCGTGTGTATCGGCCTGCCCGCACCTTCGTGCTCCCGGTGCCTCTGTCCCGATGGTCGCACCATACGCCACGATGTCGAACACCGCAGCGGAACGTTGGCACCGAGAACTCTCATACCGGTTACCAATCCGCTCGAACGGGTCAATGGCGAGATCAAGCGCCGCACCGAAGTGGTCGGCATCTTCCCCAATGAAGACGCCATCGACGCCTCGTCGGTGCGATCCTGCTCGACCAGAACGACGAGTGGGCGGTCCAGCGCGGCCGCTACATGACACTGGAAACCATCGCCCCGTTGGGCGATGATCCCGCCGTCAGCTTCCCGGCAATCGCCAGCGACCGATCCGGCCCATGCCGGCGAACGCGGTGACCCGCACTCAGCTACACCACGCCACGGAACACGATCTCGAATTGGTCGCAAATCATAAGAGTTTGTCGCTGATCTCGTAGCTGCAGAACTCCAAGGCCGGCCCCAATTAGACTCGAGCCAGGCTGAGTGTCAGCGCTTTTGGGTTGAGGCGCAAGGGAGAGCATCAATTTTGCCCCACGCATCGTCGCGCGGCTCTGGGCTCTTACATCATCACGCGCCCAATCGAGACCGTAACTCCACGTCCCACTGATTGGGCCGCACGAACGAGTACGGTCCATCAGGAACTTGCTGCGAGGTCCTCGAAGCAGCACAGTTCTTCGAGTAACAGAACGTAACAGCTACTCGTTGCACTACAAGCTTCTACTCTGTTGAAGCGAACCAGCGGACACTTCGCTTCTGATCGAGGCAATCAAAGGCAGCCGCGAGGATGAGCGACGGCATGCCACAATACCCATGCTCCTACCTAACACAACGGCAGACAGCGCTTCGAGATCGCCGAGAGAACAAGTCGATTCGGCTCCATCAACGAGCCCTCGTTTGAGACCCGACAAGCGGTCCTTTGGCACCCCTGCAAAGCGAGCTCGCGAACCAGCCCCTTGCGCGCGGATTAACGGCTCGATCATCCACCGCTAAACGCGCCATCTTCTCGCAGATCACAAGACGTTCGGCGTCACGGAGCATGGAGCGAACTGCGACCATGCAGCAAGGACACAGCGCTTTGCACGGCACGTGCCGCGAATCACAAATAGGTTGGCCTAAGGCCCACTCTCATCTGTTATCGTCTACGATCGTCGGGGCGGTCCGGCAGCAGCTGGTCGTGCCGAACCCGCCCCTAACATCACCACAAGGGAGGCGGGATGGTGATGCTTCTTTGTAGGCAGCAAGAGCCGTGCCTCGACTAACCAAGAGAGAAGAGGGGGACACGCTGAGAGGCGACAAGATGAACTCACTGCCCTGCATGCCGTCGCATAGAAGTAAGTTGCCAAATGAGCGTCGAGTTCTGGCCAAGACTAGATAAATTCCATGCGATGGACAGGCAGCCCGACCACGGAACGCTCTTCTGGCATTTCCTTCGAAGCGAGCCCACCGGCCATGACCACCGTTCCGCAACCATCCTTGTATTTCCCGGGGAGCGAGGCCAGCCGAGGTACGGTTGCGATGGCATTCGCGCAAGCGGTAGTCACCGCTGAGATCAGGAGCGAAACGAGCGGCCGAGGACGGTGGGCCGGCCGAGCCGGGTCCCTTTTCGTACAGAGGCGTTGGATAGCGCGCATGCGACGTTTTTTTGGGGGCACACCTCTGTGCTCCTCGTCTGAAACGAAACACCTCACCGCGCCAGCCGTGCTCGGCTGACTTGAATGAGCTAAAGCGAGAGCCCCTTGGGTCCCAACAACTGTTTGTTTTAGATCGCTCCATAACTAGCGTTGATCTCTCACAATTTGTCTTGGCTCAGCAGAGTGACTGACAAGACGCTTACCTCCCAATATTCCGCTAAAGCAAGGCCTCGCTAGACGGCGTAAATCGCCGCATCTGAGCACCGTATACGCTGGTGTTATTAGCCGCTTGACGGTGCCTTCGATACCGCTGAGAGCGGGCACCACGCTTAGCCCGGGCATGCGGCGGCCAAGAGATCTCACGATAGAACATTGCAGCGCGCCCGACTGTCATGCCCGAAGATCGGCGATCGTCTTTTGAGAACGGAACCCAAATCAACACACCTGATTCAAACGTGCCGCTTAGGTCAGGGTCTCTCGGCCAGAGCCGCTCCTAAGCGATAACGGATTTCCTCAGGAAGTTAGCGAGCTCTGGGCAACTGCGCTCGCGTGGCATCCGATCGATACCCCTTGGGCCATTTCGGCTGACCCATAGTCCCTGTTTCATTGTGATCGCCTGCTCGCGATCACAAGCGAAGACTTCCATCTTCAAGAACAGAAGTCACCGCTCTCGCCCATCAGCTGTGCATTACCCGCTAGTTCTATTGTGCTCCTAAGCACGCGCATCACCACGGCATTCTTAACAACAATCGTAACATGGCGCCTGCATGCAGCTGGTCGACCCAGCGGCACGCAACTTGCTCACCGAGCATAAAAGCGTTGGAGATCCACATGAGCAATGGCTTCGTAGCTTGTCCCCACTCAGACACCGAACAGCGGCGCATACGCAATAGGAACACCGCAAGAAAGCGCGTCAAACCCGGTCATAGAGTTGTGAATGCTCACGACAACCGCGCGACGCTGACCTCGCGATTACCTAAAAAGTTACGTCTTTGCGTTCATCCGAGCCTATGTGGACGCCGCACGCGCCTTAAACAAAGCAGGGCCTTTAGGCAGCACGTCGTTAGTTTTGCTCGCCGGCTTCCGCAGCGCCGGTCCGCCGGATACATCCCGCTCGTCCTGCACGAGTCGGAACAAGCGGCGCATCACACCGTAGGAGCGACGCCACCGCCCGCACCCAGTCTTATGCCAAAGCGCCAAGAAAGGCAGTCGCTACTACCGTCTCGGAGTGAGGACCTACAACCAAGCCCGCTGGTCCTCATCTCGGCGGCCACCGGGAGACGGATGACAGTCGATATCAGTCGGACCGCTCGTCTACCCCGCAATCAACTCCCCAAGCATGAACCCATCGCGTGGCAGCTATGAACTACGACTTGATCAATTGCGCAGCCAACACGCAGTCGCTTTCACCTCTGTTCCAAATGCTGGTAAGCAAAGCAGGAAAGCTGGGCTTCGGTTCAGTAGCATATGCGGCAGTAACATACGCCCCGCCCAAACGCCTTCGTGAAAGTCCTGCCCCCATGATCGCCTCGAACTTTCCATCCCACTGGAGTAAGCCCTACGCAGAACACGAATACGGCAATATAGACCCCGCAATTCATCGATCACGGCGTTTTTCACGCCCAATATGCTGGGAGGAGCTGTCTGCACGATGTCGATTGCTGCCAGAAGAGCAACGCGCACTGGATTTCTACAAAATAGCGGGCTTTAAGCGCGGCATAAGCGTTCCCCTTTTCGCAGCGCAGGGCCATGTATCCGTGGCGCTGTTTGCCTCCGAAAGCGATCGGGCTGATCCGAAAGGCTCCTTACTTCACCTCGCCGCACTGGCCTCTCAATTCCACATCGGTTATGGCCTTATCGCGCCCCTACCAGATGAGAACCGATATCTGAATGTTACTTTCACTCCACGTGAAAAAGAGATCCTCTTGCACGCGGCGGAAGGCAGGTCTTCCTGGCATATCGGCCGGCTCCTCCACATCAGCGGGAATTCAGTCGACTTCCACATGAAGAACATTATGCGAAAGATGGGTACAAGTACGCGCACTGTGGCAATCAGAGAAGCCTACCGCGCCGGCCTTATTCACTACGCTTCCCCAACGAACGAGGAGTGCCGCTTCTCAAAGGGACATACAGTGAAATCGAAGAACCGTACTTTGGCAAGGCAATGAAGCATGGCCGCTGCCGGGTGCCCACAAGTTCAGACGATCCCCTGAGCTTTTCTGGTCCTGATCCGACGGATGCCCGGCGCGCGAACTGCTCAGAGAATAATTCCGGTGCTACCGATCCAACGCTGCGCTTGGTCACGTCCGGCTAAGTGAGAACAACCATAGCTTGCACCCGAAGTGATGGATAGTTCGCTTACAATGCTCGACACTGCGCCGCCTAACTTGCGTGGGAGATCAACACGTTCGCTGCGCCCCGATTTCTCAGGCTCATGCCGCGCGGCAATTAGGGTGGAAGCTCCCCACCCAGATTGTCGCGCTATACAGGCTCACTTGCTTTCAAGCGAGAGGAACGGTTGATGCGACTGCGAACAGATACTCCCGATCCATCATGCGCTCGCAAGTCCCGACTGTTCGCGGATCAATCCTTGCTGATGATGCAAATGCGACGCTGGCACATTCAGGCGCTTCCCCCGGGGTGGCGATAAAAGATGCCGCCGAAGACATGCCGCTCTTCACGAATGAGGCTGGCACGGCCGCCGACTAGCGAATGCATCCCAGAAGTGCTTGTAAGCCTTGGCAAGACCGGTGCCTTCCTGATATTGTTCGCGTAAATAGGACACCGGAGCAAGTATGGCAAAACAGGTAAAAAAGAAGATTGCGCGACGCGAGTACAGTAGAGCGGACGTGAAGGAACTCCGCGCCCATTCAAGGGCCAAAACACCGGTCATTCAAATTGCAAAGCTTACAAAGCGTACCGTTGGGTCGCTGCGTCAGAAGGCGCGAAAACTTGGCTTGCCTCTCGGTCACCGGCGCTAATCAGGGTCCTAACTCGATGGCTCTCTATTATTATCCCTCTCGTAACCACGCCATTGATGATGGCATTAGCTAGTGATCCGCCCTTCAGGGGGCCTGCGCCCGAAGCAGCAGTCGTGGGCAACGACAAACCTTCGCTATCGGGCCAGTGCAATTCTCTCGTGTTCCATGTGGATTGGAACGTGCGGGGTCGTTCCCGTATTCCACAACATCTCGGTAAATTCGTCGCCCCCCGGGCAGGATGCTGCATCTCGTTCACCCTTGAAGGGAAGGGCGCAAATAGAGCTTGAGCCCCCCTAACCCGATTTGGCGGTTTCGCGATCGCATTTGATGTCTGTATCTCGTCTGGCTTGCCCAATCACAAGCGTCACATTATGCAACTCTCAAAGCATGGTGCCCCGCGGACCACACGAGCTCTGCGCCTGCCGTCACGACATCGCGTTTTGACGAGTTGAGTCTGGATTAGTGCGCTGCATCGCTCGGCTCTCACGAGCTTATCGTGGTGCGGTGATCCATTCATGTGTGTCTACCTTACAGCGATCAGGCGCGAGCATCTCCTGCAAATGGGACGCTATTTAACTTGCTCAGCCGCGAATTCGTCTCTCTTATCTTTCTGATATCCCCTGGAGCTCGCGTACGGTTTTCGATTTAATCCACCAGGTGTGTGCGGCTACCAAGTGGGTTTCAGATAGGTCGGGTAAGAGTGGATGATCGCGCTAGCTCCTGTCACCATGCGCACGGCTCTGCGGGGCTGGTTGAGCGATCCACGAGCCGAATAGCCGGCACTAGCCGAGCCGCGGCAGCGAGGGAGAGCCCCGGCAACTAACCGGATCTAGTGACTTTTATCGCGGGAAAGGCCCCCCGTCCGCCAGCGGCGGGCTCGCCACAAAGCCGTGGGACCGTGCCACGACCCTTGTCGAGGCGTGGCCCAACGCGAGCCGTCGCTGGACTTTGTGCAAGACAGGTTCTCCAGTGGATCTCAGGATGGCGCGTCGCCCGCGAACTGACGGCGATCGTCGAGCGACGCGACAAGCCAGGAATGATCGTGTCCAACCACGGCACAAGTGTAAGCGGCAGGGTGAGGCCGTCAGATGGCGTGGTTCCATGGCATAAGGGCGTGGATTTCGCTGCTCAGCCAGCCGTTGGCGATACGCTGAAGCGTGAGAGCAAGCCAGCGAGCGGATCGACGTTGTTCTTCTTCGCTGTCTGCAACAGTGTCGCGATGGTCGCCCAGGTTCGTCTGCCGCCGTCGCTGCCGGCAAACAGACTATTCTTTCTCGTAATTGTTTGTGGCCTGATGGCGCGCTCGACGATGTTGGAGTCGAGCTCGATGCGACCATCGGTCAGGAAGCGTTCGAAGATGGCACATCTGGCGTCACGACGCTAAACGCTTCTGTCCCAAACGGAGGCCACACGGCCAATAGCGATCCGAGTAGCGCTCCGGCGACACTCCCAGATCCTTCGAAGGCCGCGCACAATCCACTGAATCGCTGCGGCGATGACAACAATTCCCGCCCCTAGCGCCGCAGCGATTGCGATTCTAACTGATAGCTCGAAAGGTCTTTCAAACGAAATAAAGTCCATCAAGCGGAACACGGCGCCCTGGATCAGATAAAGGACCAGCGTACGCTGCCCAAGACCTACCGCAACGAAGAGAACCACGCGACTAGAACAGCCAAAGCGCCAGACCTGCAGCAACACTTCCATTGCAATTGCCGAGGCAGATGCAGAGCCAAGAAACATAAGCAACACTTGCTTTGTATCGTGAACCAGTACTAGGTTGTTGTAGGCGTAGGTTGTTTTGTTCCAGTTGAAATAGCACGCACAAGCCATTCCACTAAGCAAGACCATCAAGAGCGATTTGTATCGTGAGATTATGGCCGTCCGCCATTCCTTCGAATGAGCGAACACGACTCCAAGGCAAAAGAATGGGTAAGTGTATCGCGCCAATGGCACTATCGAAACTGTCAACGGAGTGAGGGCAACAAAGATCGCTGACGTGCCAATCACCCAGGCCGATACCCGGCCGCACAACGCGAAAAGACTCCTCATGACGAGGAATGAGGCAAATGTGGTCCAAATGAACCAATATGAGCCTACTAGCTCCTTCGCAAGGTCAAACAGTACATCACGCAGGCTTGTTGGCACTGACCCCGTAGCTAGCTTGAACGCCCCCAACTTGATTGCTTCGAGAAGCGTGCCGCAAAATAGCGCCGGCAGCAACAATTGCTTCACACGATCAGCGACGCTGCGCGACAGCGACTTGTAAACTAGCGCTCCGTGGGACAAATAGCCGCTTATCGCCATGAAGAGCGGCATGTGAAACATGTAGATGAACTTGAAGTAAGGCGAATGCCAATATTCGTTATTTCTACAAATAACGTATTGTATCAAATGTCCGATGATCACCAAGATGATGAGCATGCCTTTAGCAAAATCAAGGCTTAGGTCTCGCGGCGCTCCTTTGAGCGCCTGCGAACTACACTCGGTTGATTGTGCTGAGCAATGAAACATGATGCCTCGGCATGCGATTTACGACCCGCGGAGCGCCAGTTGGGCTGACCCGATCGGGCTCGAAGGCTTCCCGACCGATTGGTGCACCCTCCGACGAAACTGACGTAATCATTGCGACGAATGCGACAATTCCGCCGTTCCGTTCCTCGTCTTTGCTCATCTTTCCAGATTGGTACAATCGGTTGTATTGATGCGACACATCCAGATGGTGAATGATGTGAGACGATCGCCGCCCGGCCACCGTTACCAGAGCTCTTGCACAATTAGTCGTCTTGCTACCCGCAATCAATCGGCTGCGTTTACGCACCCCATGGTCTCCGCAATAATAAGGCTCTCCTTGAACAGTAACACTCGTGGCACGCAGTTTGCTCTTTTAGGGCAAAGCTCACGAGAATAGGGGAGGTCCGCATGCACACTTCGTCTGCATGATCCAGATGCCCGGGAATAACCAGATTCCTCATCCCGTTACTATCATGCGCCACGCAGCCTGATCGATCTCGAAGAAGAACGCAGTCTTCTCTAGCGAGGCGCCCTTAGACATTGGATGCAGGAACGTGAAATAGTGAAGTACCTGCGCTTACGCCCACAGACCCTCTTGGCGGAACGCTGCGACTGGGAGATGAAGGTCGTGATTTTGGATCACCTAGACTGGGAGCGTGTAAGGCAGCTATTGCCCGCTGACCGGTGGCGACGAGGCTGCGCAAAAACAGCTCAATCGCTGGCTCTTTTTGGTTTGATCCACGACAGCCTAAAAATACTCGAATGAACTCGGGATCGGCCTGAGGCGAAACCGCTTAAGCCGCCTTCCTGAGCACGCCCACATGCCCCAATAACATGCCGGCCACTATGCCTCACTGGCGCTGCCAACGCCAAAGCTCGTTCTGCACACTGGGAGCCGATCGCCAGGAAGGATGGAGACATGACCAAACCCATTGGAGGCGTCGGGCGCGCCGAGCAGCCGCGTGCCGGAGCCCGCTCACATAAAATGCTATATGTCCAGGTTTTGGCGGCAATTGCTCTCGGCGGCATCGTCGGCTGGCGCTGGCCGCACCTGGCCACTAATGACTGGATCAAGGCGCTGGGCGAGGGCTTCATCAAGTTGATCAAGATGGTGATCGCTCCGATCGTCTTCTGCACCGTCGTCTCCGGCATCGCCCATATCCATGATGCCAAGAAGGTCGGACGCATCGGCGTGAAGGCGTTGGTCTATTTCGAGGTCGTCTCCACCTTCGCGCTCATCATCGGCCTCATCATCGGCAATGTCGTGAGGCCGGGCGCGGGCTTCGGCAGTGCGGCGGCCAACGCGCAGGCGGTCGCCAACTACGCCAAGCAGGCCGAAGGCCAGAAGTCGGTCGACTTCATCCTGCACATCATTCCCGACACCGTGGTCGGCGCCTTCGCGCAAGGCGAGATCCTGCAAGTGCTGCTGTTCTCCGTCCTGTTCGGCTTCGCTATCCTGGGGCTCGGCGAACGCGGCCATTTGATCCGCAGCTTCATCGATGATGCCGCGCATGCGGTGTTCGGCGTGATCTCGATCGTAATGCGCGCGGCGCCGGTCGGCGCCTTCGGCGCGATGGCCTACACGATCGGCAAGTTCGGGACCGGCGCGATCCTCAATTTGATGGGCCTGATCGCGACCTTCTACGTCACTGCGGCCCTATTCGTGCTCCTGGTGCTCGGCATTATCGCGCGCCTTGCCGGCTTCTCGATCTTCAAGTTCCTCGCCTACATCAAGGACGAGCTGCTGATCGTGCTCGGCACCTCGTCCTCGGAGAGCGCGCTGCCGTCCTTGATGGAGAAGCTGGAACGTCTCGGCTGCTCAAAATCGGTGGTCGGCCTCGTGGTGCCCACGGGTTATTCGTTCAATCTCGACGGCACCAACATCTACATGACGCTAGCGACGCTCTTTATCTCGCAGGCGCTCGGCTACGATCTGACGTTCAGCCAGCAACTCACGATCCTGCTCGTGGCGATGCTGACCTCGAAGGGGGCCTCTGGCATCGCCGGTGCAGGCTTCATCACGCTGGCGGCGACGCTCGCGGTCGTAGATCCACGGCTCGTGCCGGGCATGGCCATCGTGCTGGGCATAGACAAGTTCATGAGCGAATGCCGCGCGTTGACCAACCTCTGTGGCAACGGCGTGGCCTGCGTGATCGTTGCCTCGTCCGAGGGCGAGCTCGACCGAGAGACCTTTAATGCGGCTCTGAGCTATTAGTTGCAGCCGTTATGGCCGTCATCTCGCACCCTGTCATGGCGCGGCGGCCTGCACGGTGCACAAGTTGGTATGAACATAGGTCTTGAAACCGAGCACCGGAGCCGTTCACTCGGCAGTATGTCAACGGCCATTGATGCCATCTTTGTAAGTGACGTGCCATCGTGGTGTCGCACATCAACTTAGAGAGGGCAGGGCATCGGGTCCCCACCTAAGTTTGAATGACCATAATCATCGCGAGTGCGGGTGGCCCCGTACGCCCGGCAGCACGCGGCCAGACCCCAGGCGCCACCATCGGACGGTGATTGCGCGTGTGTTGTATTTAAATGACCTTTTCGCTGGCCTCTGGAGGCCAACTATCCATTAGCCAAATATAGCCCATCATTGAAATCGATTGTACAGCCGAGGGTGGGCCGCGCAATAGTAAGCAGCAGCTCGGTGCGAGCTCGCAAATAGAGATCCCTCAATGAATATTAGGGCGCAGAACGCTACCGGAAACACGATTGTTGATACGCTCCTATTTGCCTACTGCTTGGCCAGATCTCACCGATTGTGGACGCTCTATCCAACCATAGGGTTGCCTGTCTCGCCTCCGATCGCGTGCTCTCGGGTAGCCGCACCGTTTCCTCGACCTCGCAATTTCCACTTGTGAACGCGGCTCTGAGCCAAAGGCTACTTACCCCGGTCAATGATCCGCCAGAGCCTCGCAACAGAGCTGCCATTGCCCTCTCAACGTTGTTACTCGTTACTCGACGAGTGCCCTTATTGAGCAACCCGCCAGCACCTCCCAGGCTCCTGGTTCCACCGGTTAACACACATCGCAACGAAAAGGATAAGGACAGATGCTAGAGTCGTTACCTACACTGGAAATACACCAGAAGATCGTTTCTCATCTTCGGGTCACATGCCCGGTTATCTTGGACATTGGATGCAATGATGGTAGCGACACACAGCGATTTCTTGAGCTGTGTCCAGACGCCAGCGTATACTGCTTTGAACCTGACCCTCGCGCAATAGCTCGCTTCAAGGAGAATAAGCGTCTGGCTCGACCCAACGTGGCGCTCATGCAGCTCGCCATCAGTGATCGAAACGGTACCATCGAGTTTCATCCGAGCAATGGGGACGGAGATGCGAGGGGGTGGGACTTATCGGGCTCCATACGTAGACCCAAAAATCACCTTTCAGAATATGATTGGGTTCGCTTTGATGACTCGATTCTGGTCGAGACCCAGCGACTGGATGACTGGAGCGGCGAAGCTGGTCTCAGCGGCCCTGTTGATCTAATCTGGATGGATGTTCAAGGAGCTGAGTCGGACGTAATCGCTGGCGGTCAGAAAACCCTGGGCAGAACACGGTTCATCTACACCGAGTATAGTGACCGCGAACTGTACGAAGGCCAGCTTTCACTGCGCTCCATCCTTGACCTCCTTCCCGCGTTCGAAGTGGTTACTCTGTATCCGCGAGAGATTGAGGGCGACGTTCTGCTTAGAAACAAGGTGCTCCGGTCTGTTTGAGGAAAGCCACGCTCGGCAGAGTGGATGACCGACATGCGCGGTTCGCGGGCTTGTTTGTACCGCAGCACTCCTATCGCGGGGCCGACGATGAAGTGGCAAGTTGCCGAAGCTTTGTTTGCATACCGCCTAGGGTGGCTCGTTGGCTATCCAAAGCGCGCCAGGATACGGCTCAGACAATTCCCAGCCCGGAGGCATGCATGGGCAGATCGCAGGTGGCGCATAGATCGATGCGTTCCCGTGGGAGATGCTCCGCCAGTGGCCGGCGGGCTGGCTTGCGGCGCTCGAACGATGGCACCGCCATCTTGTCCGCAGCCACCTGAGACCGGTCTGGACTGCCCAGCTTTTTCCTCCAGGCCAGCGAGCTGCAGCTCGAGCCAGTCCAGCAATGCGCCTCGCTCCGGAGGACTGTCCGAACTGCTCGTGCTGGAGCTTCTTGAGCGTGAGCTTCTCGATCTCTCGATCAGCTAGGTCCCCGCTTGCCTTCCGCCCCGCCGGCGAACCGGACTTACGTCCGCCGCGCAGGCTGTCTGCAGCGTCCGAACCGCTGATCGCGCAACCGATTTAACTCCATTGAGCGCGGCAACTCCAAGATGGTGGTCAACGACAACAGCGAGGCCGACAGCAATGGCATCATGTCGTGGGCTGATCAGAGCCGCCTAGCCTGGCACTAAATGGGGCCCGGCAAGCCTATGCAGAATGCGCATCGAAGACTTCAATGGCCAGCTGCGGGGCGAGCCGCTGTTTACGTCCCTGCCCAGGCCCGTGTCGTGCCTGGGTGCCGGCGGGCCGATTACAACGACGCGCGACCACACTCCCAGCTCGGATGGAAGACCCCGTTCGGGTTCGTCTTCACCTGCCGGGATCTGGCACTGCGCTATGCGAAGGCTCCGCGTCAGCTTGTCGCGCGGCGATCAGGATGGAAGGCAGCGTCAATCAAGGTGAGAGAGTTTCGCTGGGCTCGTGACGTAGGGAGGGCGTAGCCCGACCGGAGTTACGAGCCCAGCGTCGGCGCGATCCCGAGGAGGACCGCGCCGACTGGTGATCGCGGCCGGCGGGGTTATGCAAGTGGTTCTTCCGCCAAGAGGAATCACTCGCGTGCCCGGCCGACACATCACAGATCACCAGATGAGATGGGATGGTTGCCGCCCTCCCCAGACGGCATCGTAATGTGCCAAGAACGCAGTGTTTGAACCCCGAAGCGAA
>NZ_JAKLUA010000035.1 GCF_022012435.1 Bradyrhizobium zhengyangense | reverse complement strand
CTGACAGAAGACCGCACTCGATCACACGCCAAAGGGTCAGAAACTTCTTGCATTGCGGGCGGCAACCACAGAAGGCTCTACATGAAGCTCAGGAAGACCCATCCGACGCCTGTCGCCGCGGCGAAGGCGTCGATCAGCGTGGCAACGGCCTACCGCATCGAGAAGGATCCAGTACTACCTTCGCAGAAGAAGGAGCCGCGCGCACGACGGCGTCCCGATCCAATCGCCGACATTTTCGACTCTGAAGTCGTGCCGCTGCTGCGGGCAGCGCCCGGCATCCGGCCCGTGGCCATTTTCGAGGAGATGATGCTGCGCCATTCCGAGTTGGGCGAGGGCGTGCGCCGGACGCTGGAGCGGCGCATCCGAGGCTGGCGTGCCATCCACGGTGAGGAGCAGGAGGTCATCTTCCGCCAGGCGCACGAACCCGGCAGGCTCGGTCTGTCGGACTTCACCGAGGTGGCCTCGTTCGGCATCACCATCGCCGGTCAGCCGCTCGACCACCGACTCTATCATTTCCGGCTCGCCTATTCCGGCTTCGAGCACGCCCATGTCGTGCTCGGCGGCGAGAGCTTCGTGGCGCTGGCGGAAGGCCTACAGAACGCACTCTGGTCCCTCGGTGGGGTGCCGCGCGAGCACCGCTCGGACAGCCTGTCCGCCGCCTTCCGCAACCTGGACAAGGACGCGCGCGAGGACCTGACCCGCCGCTATAACGAGCTGTGCAGCCATTACGGCATGACACCGTCACGCAACAATGCCGGCATCGCCCACGAGAACGGCTCGATCGAGGGGCCGCACGGCCATCTCAAGCGGGCGATCGAGGATGCACTGTTGCTGCGTGGCACCGTCGACTTCGATGATCTCGCCTCCTATCGCCGCTTCGTCGACGAGATCGTCGGCCGCCGCAATGCCCGCAACGCCAAGCGCATCGATGCCGAGCGCGCCCAGCTTCGGGAGCTACCTGAGCGGCGCACCACCGACTATGAGGAACTCAGCGTGCGCGTCACTTCCTCAGGCGGCTTCACGCTGCGCAAGGTCTTCTATACGGTGCCCTCGCGCCTGATCGGCCATCGCTTGCGCGTGCGCCTCTACGACGATCGGCTCGATGTCTTCATCGGCGGCACGCATCTCATGACGCTGCCGCGCGGGCGTGCTTCCCCGTCCGGCAAGCATGACCAGGTCGTCAACTACCGGCACGTCATCCATTCGCTCAGAAGGAAGCCGATGGCATTGCTCAATCTGGTCTATCGCGATCGGCTCTTCCCGCGCGAGGCCTACCGGCGGACTTTCGATCTCCTCGTCGAGCGTCTGCCCGAGCGCCAGGCCTGCCGCATCATGGTCGAGCTTCTTGGCCTCGCCCACGAGCGCGGCTGCGAGAGCGAACTGGCCGAGGAGCTGTCCATCTGCCTCGACAATCACCGGCTCCCCGACATGGCCGCGCTGCGTGCCCGCTTCGCGCCCGATCCCGCGCGCCTACCCAACGTAGTCGTCCGCCTGGCGCCGCTTCAGGCCTACGAAGCGCTCATCGGCGCCAGCCTGGGAGACGCAGCATGAAGAGCGCCTCGATTGACCCCGCCAAGCTCAGCCTGCTCCTTAACGAGCTGCGACTGCCCGCCAGCAAGGTGATCTGGCCACAGTTCGCCGAGCAGGCCGACAAGGAGGGCTGGCCCGCCGCGCGCTTCCTCACTGTGCTCGCCGAGCACGAACTGGCCGAGCGCGATCGCCGCCGCATCGAGCGGCACCTCACAGAGGGCCGCCTTCTGCCCGGAAAGACCCTCGAGAGCTTCGAGTTCGACGCCGTGCCGATGGTCTCCAAAGCTCAGGTCATGGCCATCGTCGCCGGCGACACCTGGTTGGAGAAAGGCGCAAACCTGCTCCTGTTCGGCCCGCCCGGCACCGGCAAGAGCCATCTCGCCTCGGCGATCGGTCTCGCCCTCATCGAGAACGGCTACAGGGTGCTGTTCACCCGCACCACAGATCTCGTCCAGAAGCTGCAGCAGGCCCGCCGCGACCTCGTCCTCGAGAGCGTGCTGGCCAAGCTCGACAAGTTCGACCTGCTCATCCTCGATGATCTCGCATACGTCACCAAGGACCAGGCCGAGACCAGTGTGCTCTTCGAGCTGATCAGCGCCCGTTACGAACGGCGCTCCATGCTGATCACAGCCAACCAACCCTTTGGCGAGTGGGGGAAGATCTTCCCGGACCCCGCTATGACGCTCGCCGCGGTCGACCGGCTCGTTCATCACGCCACCATCTTCGAGATGAATGTCGAAAGCTACCGACGCCGCGAGGCCGCTGAGCGCAAAAAGGGACCTGGACGCCCAGCGTCATACGCCACACCCGCCAATATCGCCCCTGATTGACGCGCCGCGACAATCAACCTGACAAAGCACTTGCGCGCGTCAATCAAACCCGCGGATCATCACATCCGCCGCGACACCAGATTCTCATCCAGATTGTCGCGCACCTCTCTCCCAGATCGCCGCGCTACAGTCGAGAGCTATCGCAGGCGCACCGCGCTCGACGGAAAACGCGGTCCGGGACGGCCGACCTCGCACGCGACACCCAAAGCCATCGCTGATTGGGGCTATCGCGGTATCATCTATTGCGAAGGCTATCAGGCCTACAAGACCATGACCCGGGAGACGCGTGCGGGCGCCCTGTCTGGGCCGCTCGCCTTCTGCTGATCGCATCTACGGCGCTAGTTTGTGAAGATCGCGCGTGAGGCTGCTCCGGCGCCAGCTCCAGTTTGCCGCGAGGCCCTTAAGCGCATCGCCCAGCTCAACGCGGTCGAGAAGGCACTTCGGGGCCACTCTGCTGCCGAGCGCTGCGCGGGTCGACAAGCTCATGCCAGACCTCTGGCAGCAGCCTTGAAGCAGTGGTTTGAGGCAACTCTTGATCATCTTGCGGGGAAGAGCGACACGGCGAAGGCTCTGCGCTATTCGCTGCGCCATTGGGACGGCCTGACGCTCTACCTTGATGACGGGCGCATCGAGATGGACACGAATGCGGTCGAGCGTGCGATGCGGCCAATCAAACTCGATGCCAAGAATGCCCTGTTCGCTGGGTGCGACGAGGGTGCCGATAATTGGGCATTGCTGGCCTCGCTCATTGAAACGTGTAGGCTCAATGTCGTCAGCGCCTAGCCCTGGCTCTCCGGCGTGCTCGCAAAACTCATCAATGGCTGGCCTGCGGCGCGACTGGACAAACTGCCTCCCTGGGCATCGACCTACAGGATGCATGCGCACGATCCGAGGCTGGCAGCATGAGCCTGAACACGACCGCCGTCCGGATCAGGATAACCCTCAAGGACGTGAATGACCTTGCCCCACAGGCTTAATCCAGATTGAAGTTCGCGCTGGCCCAAACAAGGACCAGAGCATGAAGCGTAGCCGCTTTTCGGCAGAGCAGATCATCGGGATTTTGAAGGAGCATGAGGCCGGGGTTTCGGTTGCCGATCTGTGCCGCAAGCGCGGCGTCAGCGACCCCAGCATCTACAAATGGAAGGCCACTGGAGTGTCGGAGGCCAAGCGGCTGAAGACGCTGGAGGACGAGAACACACGGCTGAAGCGGTTGGTGGCTGATGCCGTGCTGGACAATGCGGCGCCCAAGGATCTCGTGGGAAAGAATGTATGGTCCGCCCCGGTCCGTGCAAGGGTTCGTAACAGCAAAAATGACGCTTCCAATTGCATAAATGTATCCGGCCTCTCGCGAGTGGACTGCTGTTGCAGCCAGGCCATGACGAGATCCGCGCACGCCGTTCGCGATAAATGGTTCGGGCACGAAGCCCGCTTTTTGCCCGCGGGCAAGCGGAAAGCTGTCGCGTATCTCATGGTTGCCCACGGGATGAGCGTACGGCGGGCGTATAAAGCCATCGGCTGCTGCCGCATGACCATCAGATATCTGACAACCCGGGCGGACGCGTCCGGGGCTAGCAGATGGACTGTGATGGGATCTCAGACGGCTTGACGATCCACTCTGGGGTCTGCATCTTCGGTATCATGGACAAGAGCGATGCTGTGTAAGAGTGCTTCGGCGCTTTGAACAACTGTTCCGTCTCGCTGCTTTCGCAAATTTGCCCATTCTGTAGTACTGTAACTCTGTCGCAAATCTGACGCACGACAGGGAGATCGTGACTGATAAATAACATCGTCAGCGATAGATTCTCTTGAAGGTCTTTCAGAAGATTTAGGATCTGCGCCTGGATCGAGACATCGAGTGCCGAGGTAGGTTCATCGCAGATGAGGAACCGCGGGCGACTTGCCAAGGTTCGTGCGATTGAAATACGTTGTCGCTGACCGCCTGAGAAGGCGTGCGGATAACGGCGGGCGACGGTGGGCTCCAGACCAACGGCCTTCAGCAGCTCTAACATTATCGGTTCGGCCTCTCGCTTATCCTTTACTAGTCCAAAGTGAATCATTGGCTCCATGATAATCTCGCCCACGCGCATCTGTGGATTCAGAGACGAGTACGGGTCTTGAAACACCATTTGAGTTTGACGCCGAATATCTTGACGATCTTCAAGGCTGGCTGCATAAACATCTTTTCCGCCATAAATCAGTTGGCCGCTGCTCGGGCGGGCAAGCCCAGCAACGACTCTTGCGATCGTGCTTTTTCCAGAGCCGGATTCGCCAACAAGGCCCATGACTTCTCCGGGGCGGATACTCAGGTTCACATCGTGCAGGGCCTTAAAGGCTCGCCGAGCGGAACCACCGAACATGCCTGTCGCCCCATATACGCGCTCCACACCCCGGAGTTCTACAAGTGCCTCCGGCTGGCTTGAACTTTGCGGCATGTCTCTTTCCAGCAGCCACTGCATGGCCGCATCGATATTTCGAGCGGCGCCAGACACGGGAAAGCGATGCAGCTTAATGTCGCCGCGCGGCACAACCGAAATCAATGCTTGGCTGTACTCGTGGCATGGATTTCCAAGAACAGCCGCAGTGTCGTTTAGTTCGACGATTTCGCCTGCCCTCATCACCGCGACGCGATCAGTGACCTGGGAAATCACGCCCATGTTGTGGGTGATGAGCATCACACCCACTTGACGTTCACGAGCCAAGTTCTTGATTAGCTTCAAGATCTGTGCCTGAACGGTCACGTCGAGCGCAGTTGTTGGTTCGTCCGCGACAATGAGTTCGGGTTGTGAGCAGAGAGCAAGCGCGATAACTGCGCGCTGTCGCATGCCACCCGAGAATTCATGTGGCCAGTTCTTCACGCGCCGGGCTGGCTCTGGAATCCCTACCGCCTCCAACTGACGCACCGCCTCGATCCTTGCGTCGCTGCGTGATAAGGCGAGATGAGTTCGGATCGTGTCGACCAGTTGTCTCTCAATTGTGAAAAGTGGATTTAAGCTGGTCAGTGGATCTTGGAAAATAGTCGAGACGCGTTTGCCGCGTAACGCCCGCATCGCCTTAACGTCGCGCGCATCGATGATATCTCCGGAAAGCCGAACTTCGCCCGCACTAATATGGCCGGGAGCCTGTAGTAAGCCCGTGATGGCAGCTCCAACGGTCGATTTGCCCGCGCCCGATTCGCCGACGATGCCGAGTATTTCGCCTGGCGCGATGTCTAGGCTGACGTTGCATACGGCTTGCAAGGCGCCATGCCGGCTAGGAAAGTCGACGCTAAGTCCCCGAATGGAAAGAACGCAAGGCTGGGCAGTTGTTGTCATCAGATGCCCCTTGGGTTGATTACATCCCGGAACCAGTCGCCCAAGACGTTAATGGCCAGCGCGAGTGTAAGAAGGGTGGCGGCAGGAAACAGCAGGATCCACCACTGCCCAGCAAAAAGAAAGTCTTGCCCACTGCGGATCAATGTTCCAAGAGATGGTTGGGTGGGGGGCAGACCTGCGCCCAAGTAGGACAGCGTGGCTTCGGTAATAATTGAAAGCGCAAGTGAGATTGTCGCGATCACGAGGATCGGTCGACGCACGTTTGGCAATATGTGCCGTACCAGCACTGTGCCCGTCGGAAGGCCTATCATTAGGGCTGCCTGCACATACTCTCGCTGTTTCTCCCCCATCACGGCGCCGCGCACCGTGCGGGCATATGTGACCCATCCGGAAATTCCAATCGCCAATATTACCATGTAGACAGCAAGGGCTTCGCGCGCGCTCGGTGGCAGTAGCGACCGCGTTAAGCCGGAAATAAGGAGCGCAATAAAAATGGCGGGGATGGACAACTGGATGTCTGCGATACGCATGATCGCTGCGTCAATGTGTCCCCCGAAATAACCGGATATCAGGCCTAAGCTGACGCCGATCGACATTGAAACCAAAACAGAGGCAAGGCCCACTAGGAGTGAAACCCGTGTTCCATAAAGGGTCGCTGAAAGCACGTCACGTCCCTGATCGTCTGTGCCGAAAGCGTAGAAGCGGTTCGTGAACTCATTGATGCTCCAGGCCGGTGTATTTGACGAAAGCAGATCGAACGTGCTGGCGTCGAGAGTGTTCTGTGGTGCCCATAAAGGAGCTCCCAGGGCCGCGACAATGAGAGTTAGCAGTGCGAGCGTAGACAGAACTGCTCTGGGGGAACGGATGTAAGAGTGCCCGATATCAGAGTTAAACAATGCGGAAAGCTTGTGAATGGTCATCTGACTACTCCTCCCGTCCGCAGGCGAGGATCTAGAAGGTAGTAGACGCAATCCACGACCATGTTGATGGTAACGAAAATGATCGACACGATGAGAAGGTATGCGGCCATGATTGGGACGTCGGAAAATCTAATGGAATTAATAAAGAGCAGCCCAACGCCTGGCCATTGGAATACTGTCTCAGTAACGACGGCGAATGCGATGATGGATCCCAACTGCAAACCTGCAACCGTGACGACCGGAATCATCGTGTTCTTCAAAGCGTAAGAAAAATAGATGAGCCGGTCTGGCAGCCCTCGCGCGCGTGCGAACCGGATATGATCGGAATGCATGACCTCAAGCATTTCAGTGCGGACTAAACGCAAGATCAGCGTGAGTTGATAGGTGGCCAGTGAAATCGCGGGAAGGATGATAGCCTGCCAGCCGGTCTTAGTCAGTAACCCGGTGGTCCACCAGCCGATCTTCACCGTGTCGCCCCGTCCGAAGGACGGCAACCAGCCAAGTTTGACCGCGAACACGTAGATGAGGCCGATGCCGATTAAGAAGTTAGGCAGGGATACTGCGATCAGCGAGACCGTCAAGCTGAAGCCCGATAATATGGAGCGCGGCCGCAATGCTGTCACGACGCCAAGGGCGACTCCCGCTATCATTGCAAATATAAACGATAATATAGCTAGTTCCAGAGTCGCAGGCAGCCGCTCCAGGATCAAATCCAACACCGGCCTTCCAACGCGAGTGGAAATGCCGAAGTCCCCATGGAGTGCCGAACTGATAAAACGAAAGAACTGGATGTAAAAGGGGCGGTCGAACCCGAGTTCCGCCGCTAGCCGCGCGCGGTCCTGCGCGGTCGCCTCCGGTCCGACCATATTCTGGAGCGGATCGCCGATAAAATGAAAGGCGGCGAACGACAGAAACGCCGTCATCAGCATCACCGGCAACACGGACAGCAATCTGCGCAGAAAGAAACCTGTCACTTGTCCACCTTGATGGTTTTCACGGAGATCTGATTACCAACGTTTGGCGTAACGTGAATCTTCTTCTGCGTTGCACGCGCCAACACCTGCGCGTGAATCGGTAGATAGAAACACTCGTCCTGAACGGTCTTCCAAATTTCGGCGATTATGGTTTTACGTCTTTGAGGATCGGCTTCCGACCGGAGTAATTCAATTTTGGCATCAATCTCCGGGTTTTTGTAATTCGCTGCAGCCCAGGCGCCCCGAGAGTGGACGAGATTATCGAAGATTAATTGAGAATCGTATGAGCCCCACGTCATCAGGTAAAAGTCGGTCTTCCTATTGAGAACTAGAGGCCAGACGACTGCGCTGGGTTGGACATCGAGATGCACGGTGACACCGATCTTGGCGAGCATTGCCACCACGGCCTGACAGATGCGCTCGTCGTTCACCATGCCGTCATTTGGACAGTTTAGAGTGACCGAAAATCCGTTGGGGTAACCTGCCTCGGCCATAAGCTGCTTGGCTTGGTCAATATTGAGCTTTGGGAACTTACCCAATTCTTCCGTATAGCCGTCGGCGATCGGCGAAATGATTGTACCGAGCGGAACCGACTCCCCTCGCATGATTGCCGACTTGATCGCTAGACGATCAATGGACATGTTCATTGCGTGGCGCACCCGCTTGTCGGCGAAAGGATTTCCCTTTGCTTCCCCGCTGGCAAGTGTGTTCGCGCTTGTATTGACGCCTAAAAAAACCGTGCGAATCTCTGGGCCGCGAACCACCCGAAGGCTTTCATTCTGCTCCAACCGTGAAATGTCTTGGGGGGGGACGTCTTGGAGAAAATTAACTTCTCCGCTGATCAATGCGGATACACGCGTCGCGGCCGACTGGATAGGGGTATAGATGATCCGATCGATATCGATTGGGAACTGGCCGATACCCCAGTATTTATCGTAAGCTTCCAACTCCGAACGGCGATCCGATTCTCGGCTTACAAGGCGATAGGCGCCAGTGCCGTTCTCATGGCGAGCAGCATAGTTTTCTTTCCCGCCTTTAAAATCCTGCGGAACAACGGAGTCGTTCTTCTCGGCCCATGCTCTATTCATTATGAAGATGCTTGCCAAGTTTTCGGGCAGAAGAGGGCTGGGTCCCTTTGTCTTGACCTGCACGGTGTAGTCGTCCTTCGCGATGGCTTCCTCAACCGCGGCGGCAGCCAGATAGGTCCGCACATTCGAGGTTGGTGCCATAGCTCGCTGGATTGAAAATGCGGCGTCGTCGGCCTTAAATGGTGCGCCGTCGTGGAACGTAACGTTCCGGCGAAGCTTGAACTCCCAAACGTCGGGGTGATCAGGCAACATCCGCCATTCGGTCGCTAGTACTCCAATGAGCTTTCCGTCGTCGGAGCGCTCCACAAGGCCTTCGTACATCTGCCGATTGAACGCAAAGGTCACGTTCTCATTATAGGCGTGAGGGTCTAGAGTCTGAACGTCCAAGCTCCGAGCCCATTTCAGCGTTTCCGCGCCCCCGGGTGAGACGGTCATTAGTAGT
The DNA here is from genome assembly GCF_022012435.1 of Bradyrhizobium zhengyangense. Lineage (GTDB taxonomy): Bacteria > Pseudomonadota > Alphaproteobacteria > Rhizobiales > Xanthobacteraceae > Bradyrhizobium > Bradyrhizobium zhengyangense. Next base: position 19,478 of record NZ_JAKLUA010000035.1, on the reverse strand, counting down.
GCCGCCACGCTTGCTATGGCGGCAAAACGCCGCTTGAGACGGGCTGGTCTGTGAATGAAACAGCGCGCAGTGGATTTCGGCATTTGGGACATTCCTCTCTTGATCGCAGGGTAAACTGCGCCGCTAGATGTGGGCTATCACATCGGACAGGCTTCGGCCGTTTTTTGCTGCAGTTTGCCGGCCGAGGGCTGCCGTGGGCTGCGAATTCAGGGCGTCCTCTGCAGCAATTACGCGTATTCCCAGCGATTGCGCAGGATTGCGACAGTCGGCTGAATATTCCCTGCTCCTGGTCTAGGTCTCGTTATAGGTCCTGTGACCGTTGGGTTAGGAACGTCCGATCCCACTGAACTGCGGGCCTTTTATCACATTATCTCATCATGTGCCGACAGCCGGTTTACGTCTGGCGTGAGTTTCCGGTTTGGGATCGAGCTTTGAGCAAGCGAGTGTCTGATGGCCGGCCCTTTGGGGATACCGTCCGCGGCCGGCTTCCGCTTCTGAACGGGAACGTCTTAGCAAGCTGTTTGGCGCACTAGTCACGTGAATCGTAGGCGCTGTTCAGCGGCCACCTACCGGATGAAGGGGCGATCTCCGACTCTGCGGTTCGGTTTCCCGGGTGGTTGCGTGTACTCCGCACGATCCCTCCCAAATATGCCTGCCGCGCCTGTGAGGGCCCGATCGTCCAGGCCTCGGCACCAGCGCGGCTCGTCGAGGGCGGCATGGCGACGACGGCGCTGATCGCGCATATCGCCGCGGCCAAATATGCCTGGCAATCGACGCTCTACCGCCAGACGCAGATCCTGGCGGGCCAAGGTGTTGTCGTCGATCGTCAGACGCTGGCGCGCTGGATGGGCAGCGCGGCGTGGCTGGTCAGGGGCCTCTACGACCTGCAACTGAAGACCATGCACGGCTTTGAGCGGTTGTTCTGCGATGAGACGCCGATGCCGGTGCTCGACCCGGTACGCGGCCGCACGAGGATCTGCCAGTTCTGGGCGCATGCGACGGACGATCGGGCGTGGAAGGGTCCGGCGCCGCCGGCGGTCGCCTACGTGTTCGCAGACGGTCGCGGCAAGAAGGAGATCGTGGCGCAGTTGGCCGGCTTCGAAGGCGTGCTGCAAGTCGACGGCTATGCCGCCTACGCCTCGCTGGTGGGCGATGCGAAGGTGCCGGGCAGATCCAGCTGGCGTATTGTCTCGTTCACGCGCGCCGCAACTTCGTGAGGGTGCACAAGACGACGAACTCACCCTTCGCCGCGGAGGTCATCGAGCGCATCGCAGCCGTCTACGCGATCGAGGAGAGGATCCGCGGTCTCGGCGCCGGGGAACGCCGCGCGGCGCGACAGGCCGAGACGAAGCCGCTCATGGAGGCGTTGAAGGCTCGACTGATCGCGGTGAAGGACGGGATCTCCCGCCGCTCGACGCTCATCAAGGCGATCGATTATATGCTCGAACGCTGGCAGGGCCTGACGGCATTCCTGGACGACGGGCGGCTCGAGGCGGACACCAACACGGTCGAACGATCAATCAGGCCGATTGCGATCGGAAAAAAGAACTCGTTGTTCAGTGGTGACGAAGGCGGAGGCGAGACTTGGTCGATACTTTCTTCGCTTCTTAACACGGCCAAATTGAATGGCCTCGACCCCGAGGCCTATCTCGTCGACGTTCTCGAGCGCATGGTGAGCGGCGCCGCGAAGGCCAACCAGCTGCACGAACTTCTGGCCTGGAACTGGAAGGCCGCACGCGAAGCCGAAAAGCGAGCCGTGGCATGACGAAGCCGAAGCAACGGCGGGGAACGCGAAAAGCACGCAAGACGACGATGGCGAACTATGCCATGTCATTCGAGCGGCTCGGGCAATGGATGAGCGAGCGCGCCAGGTCGCCGACGCTTCGGCATCCGCGGGCGACGTCGCTCTCCATGCTCGACGGCGCAGTGGCCGCTGTCGTCGCCGGGCCGGTCTCGATGGCCTCCGAGGAATGGGTGTGCCCGCTCCTTGGCGTAGATCCCGACGCCTTCAATCACGACACCGAGGAGTTCTCGGCGATCGCTGCCACGCTGATGCGCCACAACGCGATCAGCGAGACGCTGTCGACGAGACCGGAGAGCTTCGAGCCGCTGTTCCTGCGATCGCCGGACGGCGACGTCGACCCGCAGCCCTGGTGCATGGGCTTCCACGCCGTCATGAAGCTTCGGCTTCTCGTCTGGTCGCGGCTTCTCTCCCCGAACGGAACCGAACACCTTATGCTGCGGCCGATCCTGGTCCATTGCATCGATGACGCCGGTCGACCCTTGCTACCCCCGGCCCGCCATACGCTGGCAACGCTGCCCGTCGCTCAAAACGCCTGGCGCGACATTCCAATAGCCGTTGAGGCCCTGCGGCAGTTCTGGATGCCTATGCGCTTCCAGCGGCGCGCGTAGGCCGTCCACGCCAGGTCCGTGGTCTGCTCGTACCGCTTACGGTTGTTCAGTGATACCGTGGACGGAGCCGAGGCCAGCGCCGTCGTCTATAGCCTGATGCTGACCTGCCGCGCCTCACGTGTCGTGCCGTTAGCGTGGTTGCGCCACGTCCTCACCGAATCGCCTCAGCGCGCCGGCGACGCCGATATTGCAGACCTGCTGCCCTTCAACTTCCACAAAGCCGCCACCGCCTGAACGGCCCCGCATCGCCCGATTCAAGGCAGTCCATCAAAACCGCCGGCGTGCGGAGAAAATCGCGCTTACAGATGATCCGCTATCGCTCCAGCCGCCCGCCGGACGCAATTCTGCGTGGCCGATTGCGCGATTTCGCCAACGAGCGGCGGCGCTTCAGCTACCGCTGACCTGAGGCCGGCAAACTGGACCAATTTTGGCTAGAGTCTTGCGCTGCCGAATCCCCTCGGCTGGGAGGAGCGGACGACGATGAAGGCCTCGAAGTTTTCGGACGCCCAGAAGGCGTTTATCCTGAAGCAGGGCAACGACGGGGTCCCGGTTGCGGAGATCTGCCGCAAATCCGGGATCAGCCAGGCGACCTATTTCAACTGGAAGAAAAAGTACGACGGACTGCTGCCGACCGAGATGCGCCGGTTGAAGCAGCTCGAGGACGAGAACGCCAAGCTGAAGAAGCTGGTGGCGGACCTATCGCTCGACAAGGAGATGCTGCAGGACGTGATCCGCCGAAAGCTGTGAAGCCTGGTCGGAAGCGCAAGCTCGTCGATGAGGTTTGCGGGGAGTGGCAGGTCTCGATCCGCAAGGCTTGTAAGGCCCTCGAGTTCGATCGATCGACCTATCACTACAAATCTCGTCGCTCCGGCCAGGCGGCCCTCGAAGCTCGGATCAAGGAGATCTGCCATGTTCGCATCCGCTACGGCTATCGCCGCGTCCATGTGCTGTTGCGCCGCGAGGGATGGCGTCACGGCCAGAACAAGACCCGTCGCATCTATCGCGAATTGGGCCTGCAATTGCGCAACAAATCGCCCAAGCGCCGGGTCAAGGCCAAGTTGCGCGACGACCGACGGCCCGCGACGCGGGTCAACGAGATCTGGGCGATGGACTTCGTTCATGACCAGCTGGCCACCGGCGGCAATCTCCGGGTGCTCACGATCGTCGATATCTTCTCCCGCTTCTCGCCCGCACTGGAGCCGCGGCTCACCTTCCGCGGCACCGATGTCGTGGAGGTACTGGAAAGGGTTTGCAATGAAGTGGGACTCCCGGCGACGATCCGGGTCGATCAAGGCAGCGAGTTCGTGTCGCGCGATCTTGACCTCTGGGCCTACCAGCGCGGCGTCACGCTGGACTTCTCACGACCCGGCAAGCCGACCGACAACGCCTTCATCGAAGCCTTCAACGGCCGCTTCCGGGCCGAATGCCTCAACACCCATTGGTTCCTGTCCCTTGCGGATGCCCGGCAAAAGGTGGAGACTTGGCGAAGATACTATAACGAAGAACGGCCCCACGGGGCGATCGGCAATCGGCCGCCGATTTTGCTGCAAAATCACGTCGGCGACACCAGCCCGCCAACGTGATCAGAGGCGCAAAACTCTAGTTCCGGGTGGTCCAAAGTTCGGTCTCGCTGCACAAAACTCCGAGACTCTAACTGCCGCTGGATGAACATTCAGTGGCAGGTCACTCCGCTTACACATTCACGGTCGCACCTGATGGCGGAGAGCATTTGGATGAGAGGCTGTCGCGAGCTCGTCAAACCGGGGCTCCGCGGCCCGAAATCAAGTCTACGTATTGTTGCATTTGTTCTAAGTGACCGAAGTCGGCATTTTTCGCATCCAGGTGGTCTCTAAGTTGTTCAATGCGCATCACTTTGTTATCGCCCCTGTAGAAGATATTTCTAAACAAAGGAGTAGCGGTGACACTTTCGATGTAAGTACGGCTTCCTGCACTTGTATCACCTTTTGCGAACTGAAAGTTCAGCATCAAGCTCAAAATTAAATGTGGAGCCGTATACCAGTCCCAAGTTAGGCTACCCAAGGAGTAAGCGATGACCGCAACTCGGTTGGGATCACGTGTAGTGCGGTAGTACTCGATCGGCTGAACTACGTGAGGATGATGGCCCAAAATTATGTCGGCGCCTTCCTCCACAAGCGCATGAGCGAGCTCAATTTGCTTTCGTCTTGGAAAAAACTCGAATTCGAAGCCCCAATGGATTGAGGCGATGATGACATCGGCATTCTGATGTTTACAGCTCCTTATTTGCGATTTGAGTAGCTCAAGATCGGCCACGACACGTTTGGACATGAGCGGTGACGCGTGCACACAATAATGTTCACCGTCGGGTAGGGGTCGCCCATTGAGACCGAATGTGACCGACACGAACCCGAACCTGATGCCCCTCTTCGTGAAAACCGTGCCCCGGCCGTACTCCTCGGCGCATCGAGGGGCGCCGATTTCAATGATCCCATTCGCTCTGCAGAGCTCTTGAGTGGTTCGAAGACCCTGAACGCCCAAGTCCAATGAGTGATTGTTCGCGAGGTTAAGAATCGTGAAACGTCTACCCTGGTGTTCTGTTAATGCGGAATATTGGGCCGATGAGCAACACATCATCGAAGAGCGGCCGTCGCCTATAGCCTCGCTCACGACATGATCGTCTGCCACCACAGATTCATAATTCGCGAAAGAGATATCGGCATTGAAGACAGCGGCTTCGATGCTCTCGAACAAAAGATCCTTAGAGTGTTCTAGCCCGCGCGCCTGGATCAGATCCCCCAGTGCACTCAGAGTCGCAGTCTGCTGCTTTCGAAATGCAGTCGGTAATTCCACAATAGACTTGTCGTTCAAGAACAACGCATCAGAAACATCCCGTGATGTTCTCGTAATTGGGCGCGCGCTTTTATAGAACCAGTACGCGCGGTCAATTCCATCCATTTCTGCCGAATCTGTTGCAGCGCTTTCGAGCGGAAAATCCCACCAGCCAAATCGCTTGGCGTTTTCCGCCAGGTCCAACGTTTCCGGAGTTGTGCGCCAGACATCAACAGGCGTGTTGGGAAGTTTACGCGGCACGGCTTGCATCTCCTCGTCGCATGGCTTTTGATCTACGGTTTATAGTCTGCGCAGCACGCAAACCAGGCTCTTTCGCATCCGAAGTCTCCGCAATGCACAAGCGCCACAGGTGTTAACGTTGACGCGCGTGTCATACGCTTCAACGCAGCTCTTCGAGATTCCCTCTCAGGGGTAAGACGTTAGGATCTCGTTTTGCATCTCTTGCTCAGCGGAAAAGAGACAGAAAACAAACCGCTCGGCTTACTGAGGGAATCTCAAGAAGGGAAATCTCAGCTGTTTCGGGCGAATAACTTGCCTGAGAGTTCCGATACAATCTCCTCCGTCGTCACTTTCCGGACAGCGCCATATTGCATACGAAGAGAGTAATTGTGTCTCTCTTCAGTATAGGCGGCGCAGCAGTCGGTGACGCAAATCATATGGAAGCTGCGATCTACACCGTCGCGCAGCGCCATATCGATGCATTGATCCGTTAAAACGCCAACAACAATTACCTCCTCAATGCCCATGTTACGAAGAACCCGCTCCAGGATGGTCGAACTGAATACCCCAGAAGCTGTCTTTGGTAAGACGATGTCGTCTTCGCCAGGCGCTATCTCGGGAATTACCTGAGCTCCCCATGACCCCTTTGGGATGACTAGCTTACGGTGGCAAAGCGAACGATCGCGCCCATCCTTGGTGAGGCTTTCGATTACCGTGTACATCACTTCCACGCCGCACGACCTCGCGGCTTGCAGTAGCCGCTGGACGTTCGGCACGATCTGATGTTTCACGCGGTCCACGTACTCCGGATATTTGCGCTGTTCTTCCTCAGAAATCTCGTGGTTCTGCAGGTCGACAACTAGCAATGCTGTTTTTTGAGGGTCAATGGGGCCGTCATAATTCTTCATGTATCGCTCCTGGGTTTGATCTACCCTTCCGATCAATCTAGCAAGGATCGTTCCATCGGGCCTGGGCCTATCATGTGACGGCGACTCGCGCTTCTTGAGACCGACCTTCGGTCGGCCTATGAGCCAAGTTTCGTTGGAAAGCCTTGATCAAGAGCGGGCTGCCTGTTGCTCGTTCACAAGAGTGTTTTCTTATCGCGGGTTCATCCATAACTGGCCCTGTTCGCTCGCGACCAGAAGCGCCAGCTCTTCCGCATTAGTCCGGCCCACGACCTCAGAATTGCTGCGCTTTTGCAGGCAAGAATTCGGCGGACCGGAAATGAGCGCTCAGCCGCGGTGATTGCCGCCTTTGTGTCGCCGGCGCTACGGCGAGCAACATCGGCGGTTGGCCCGTCTCTGTGCGTGCCCGCTTCCTACGGGCCAACAAGAAGAGCCGCCCGGCACGAAAATCGCGGCGATGGAAATGGTAGAGATGCTCGTGTACTGGAGTAGCGCCAATCGCTTGCGGGCTGTTGTGACTGTTCGATTGGAGCGTCATTTGTCGGTCCCCGCGAGGTCGTCTCCGATATATTCCATGCGCTTAGGATACTAGTATCGTACAGAGATTTGCGTCGCATTTTCTTGCCGACTTGAAGAATTCCTGCAGCCCTTGTGGGATTTGCGAGGGATGGCGCCTGGAAGGTGAAGCAGATGATGTAATACGATCCGATCGATGTGTCATCGGCAAGCGAGAAAATCATCAATTCGTCGGTTGAGTTGATCAGTAGGTTTTATGTGACCGGTGATAGTTCGTGCTCCACATTGCTGCTCGCGCCATATCGCGCCACGCGGGTTAGAAGACGAGAAGAGTTGCCGAGTAGGTGGAGGCAATTGGGCGGGGTTATCCCGCCGCCTTATCAGGTGTATTCGCAAAACGAGCGGCTTCCGCCACGAGATCTGCGAAAACGCGTCCGCCAGTCGTGAGATGATCGTGCATAGCCTGAGCAGCCGCCATGGCATCTCCTCGGGTGATCGCTGCCACAATTGAGCAATGATCTTGATAGGACTGTTGAATGCGACCTGGTTTTTGGAATGGGTACCGACGATAGAGACGCAGGCGAGCGCGGGTCTCTTTTATCGACTGTTCCAAATATGAGTTTTGCGCACCCTCGTAGATAGTTTCATGGAGCTCTTTATTAATTGCATCGTACAGCTGCGCATTGTGAAGCGCGCTTTCGCTGCGAGAGTGTATGTCGCGGAGGCGCGCCTGTAGGTCCGTCGGCATTCGCGCCGCGGCCAGCCTTGCAGACATTCCCTCAAGCTCCGTCATAACTTCGAACATAGCGACAATTTGCTCCGCACTCAGAACCGAGACGGTCGCACCCCTCCGCTGCTTCAGATCTACCAAGCCACGCGATGCCAGCTGTATCAGGGCTTCCCGGACAGGGGTCTTCGAAACGTTAAACCTGTCGGAGAGTTGCTTTTCATCAAGCTTGGATCCTGGCTGCAAAGCACCGGAATCAATTTCGGTCTTGATCCAGTTGGCGATTTCGCTAGTTCGGTTGAATTTGAGCACGGTCCTGCCCGCGGGTATGGGAGTTCATACCACGATCCGCGAGTAGATAGCGAAAAGTTTCGCAATTGTATCGCGACGAGAGGCGGACCGGTTCGTCAACCGGTAGCTCAAAGGCTCGAACCTTTAGCCCAACAATACTCGAAGGAGCACGCGATTTGCCGGCCCGGCGCTCAACCTAGGCGCTACTTCCCCTACCTATGGTGAGACGATCGACGAACATACGGGCCCGAGATCAGATGCTGCCGAATTTACCTCGCCAAGGGCCCATGCCGGTCGAACTCAGAATGAGCCAGCAGAGATTAGACCGATCGCGCCGGAATAGTCTCGCTGATCCAACGCCCTAAACCTACAAGGTGCTGATCGGTATGCTGCTGGCCAATAACCTGAATTCCGAGAGGCATTCCCCTCACCGCAAGAAGCGGAAGCGTGATAGTTGGCGCCCCTAAGACGGAGGTAACAGCATTGTAACTCGGCAGGCCTGTTGTATGTGAGATGCCCGAGTCAAGTCCTTGATTGTCTAATTTTGGAGCTGGTCCAACGGAGGACGGAGCAACGATAGCGTCGGCGATATGAGCAATTGCGGCGTGGGCTGCTCTTGCCTTATCGCGCTGGGCGAGTAGTTGACGATAGTCATCTATGCTCATCTTTCTCGCGAGTTCCAGACGAGAGGTCAAGCTGTCACTCAGCCCTCCGCCAAACCTTTCTACAAGGTTCTCCAGTGACCAGCGCATCTCGTAGGCACAAACGTCACGAGTAATTTCAAGACTTTCGTCGATGGCACGTTCGAACGAGTCGACCAGCGAGTGGTTGGTTCTGTCGATGGTGTGGACGCCGGCGTGGCGAAGCTGAGTGAGGAACCGTTCAAATGCGTCTCTGGAATCGTCGTCCAATTCTGCCGCACCTTGGGCCTCCATCACAATCACTCGTAGTGGCCGGGTTGCCGGATGAAGAGTTGTCTCACCGTAAAGGCCGGGATAGCCGGGATCGCCGCCTGATCTCTTTGCGACTTCAATCGACACATGCCACATGTCACGAAGGTCGCCAGCATGGATCCCCACGTGGCTTTGGCTAAGTGCCAGACGCTCCCCACGATGGATGGCGCCCATTGTCGGCTTGATCGCATAGTTCGCGCAAAAGCTCGCTGGTCGAATCACCGAGCCAGCCACTTGCGTTCCGATTGCCGCAGGTATCATCCGCGCGCCGACGGCCGCTGCCGATCCGCTCGACGATCCGCCGGGGGTATGGCGATGGCTGAACGGGTTGGTAGTCGGTCCAGGGTAGGACATGCCGAGTTCCGTCGTCACTGTCTTACCGAGCACGATGGCGCCCGCGGCTCTCAATGCCTGGACGCAAGCCGTATCTTGATGAGTGTGATTGTCTCTGAACAAGGGAGATCCCATACGCGTGGGCATATCCTTTGTCATAAAGAGGTCTTTGATCCCGACCGGCATGCCATCGATGGTCGAAAGCTCTCGTCCCGCGAGGTAACGCGCTGTGGATCGATCAGCCACGGACCTCGCCTCTCGCACGTTCATTTCGACCCAAGCTCGCACGGTGGGCTCGCGAGCGTCGATCGTTTCGAGACAGCGCTCAAGGTATTTGCGCGGGCTATCTCGTCCTTCTCTGAAGGCGGGTACCGCATCATGAAATGTCAGCGCTTGAAATTCAGCGGGATGGTATGCGCACAAGTGTGCAATCTCCAGTTAGCCTAGGGAGGCCGATTATCTATTGGCGTTATCCGAGCCAAGCGTGGGAAAGTCCGCTAGTGTCGTCCGGAGCTCCTTCTTCAAGACTTTTCCCATAGCATTCCGTGGAAAATCATCGACTACGATGACCTTCTTGGGGGTTTTGTAACTTGCCATGTTTCGCTTGACCTGCTGAATCACCTCGCTTTCGCTCGGTGGGTCGCTCTTATCGCTAGCAATTACGAAGGCAACGACGCACTCTCCGAAATCCGCGTGAGTTGCTCCGACAACGGCTGACTCCTTAACGGAAGTCAGTTCATCGATTACAGCCTCAACTTCTGCGGGATAGACGTTGTATCCGCCGCTGATGATGAGATCCTTGGCGCGGCCTGTAATCGAGACGTATCCCTTCTCGTCGACGAGACCCATGTCGCCGGTACGGAAGAACCCGTCTGCTGTGAGCTCGGCTTTGGTTTGCTCAGCATTGTTCCAGTAACCGGAGAAAAGCCCCGGTCCTCGCGCTTGAATGATACCTACTTGTCCGACAGGCAGAGCTTCATCTCGCTCGCCTGCAATACGCAAATCAACACCGGGAATCGGTAGCCCTACCGAACCTGGTCGACGATCACCTTCCAGGGGGTTCGAGCAGAGAATCATTGCCTCGGTCAAACCATAACGCTCCAGGATACGGTGCCCTGTCCGAGTTTCAAAATCGCGATGCATCGGAGCCGATAGTGGTGCCGAACCGGATATGAACAGTCGCATGTTTCGGCAAAGAGAGCTGGCCAGCGAAGGGCAGGTCAATAGACGATGATAGTAAGTTGGCACTCCCATAAAAACGGTTGAGCGAGGAATTGCGTCGAGCACTGGACTTACATCGAATTTATTTTGCAGGAGAATTCGCGCTCCGCCTGCCAGCGCGACGTTGAATGAGATGAATAGACCATGGCTGTGGAAGATCGGCAGCGCATGTAGCAGAACATCCGAAGACGAGAAGCCCCACAATCGACTCAGCGTTTGAGCGGTGTACGAGAGCGCAGCATGGCTGATCAGAGCACCCTTGGGCCGGCCGGTTGTGCCTGAGGTGTAGAGGAGAGCTGCGGGAGCCGCACCATTGAGTTCGACGGTGCTAAACGAGGTCTCTCCTGCTTTGACAAGTGATGCGAATGTTCCTTCACCCCGGATGCCAAACGTTAAGACCTTGGTTGACCGAGGCACCGTCATGTCGGGAAGAGCTTCCGTATTTGGTCCTCTGAGAAGGAAGGAAGGCTGCGCGTCCTTTAGAAGGTAGGCCAACTCAGCTGAGCGATAAGCTGTGTTGATGGGCAAATAGCAGAGCCCAGCACGGAGGCAGGCAAGATAGAGCGCGAAAGCATGTGCGGACTTCTCGACCTGGACGGCCACGCGATCACCGACCGCACATCCGAGCCGCCGGAAGACGCTGGCATAGCTACCACAGAGCTTGTGCAGCCACTGAGCGGATAGCGTTTCGCCGCTCTCAAGCTCTAGGAGCACGTCTGTCGGGTTTGCCTCGGCCCTCCCCTCAACCAGGACATAGAAATTGCGGTTGGACATGACTTACGCCTCTCCTCGCCGCGCTGCCGGCAGGGCCAGTTTCCGAGATATTCTATTGAATGTAAAAAAAATATCTGTCAACGTAAAAAGAATACGGAGGGGCTGAGGGCATAGGGCCGAAGCTTCTGTGCTTCATCGTTGACAACCGCGCCTCACCTACCCGTCCCTGCAGCGCAGGTTTCGCCAGTCGAGGGAATCGAATGAATAAATTTGGAAGTGAGGTCGCAGCAGGGAAACAAAGGAATGAAGAAGCATCTGAGCTCGGGAACTTGCCGACCTTGCATGTGTCAAAAGGGATCGCGAGAATTCAATTGAACCGGTCTCGGCAGCACAATCGGTTCGAGCCAACAGACATCGAGACTTTCTCTGAAATCGTCGCGACTTTGGCTCGGCAGTCGAGCGTGCGAGTACTAATGATAACGGCTCAAGGTCCAAGTTTTAGTTCAGGATTTGACCTGGATACATTGTCGAGTGATCGTGCGGCGGCATGTACAGCCCTGTTCGCCGCGATGTGCGATCTTGTCGAAGAATGCCCCTTTCCTACTATATGCGGCCTGAATGGAAACATTTACGGAGGCGCTACTGACCTCGCGCTTGCATGTGATTTTCGTATCGGAACGCGGGGATGTCTCTTGCAAATGTCTCCTTCTCGCCTCGGTATTCAGTACTACTATTCTGGTTTACGACGTTACGTGGAGCGGCTTGGCCTGTCGCAAACGAAACGCCTTTTTCTAACAGGCGAGCAAGTTGACAGCATCACGTTGTTACAGATGGGTTATCTTACCGAGGTGTGTACTTCGGATGCGCTTGAAGCGCGATTAGAGCATTTTGCCGGGATGCTCGCCCAGCGTTCGCCGGCTTCTCTCCGGGGCCTGAAGACGTCGCTCAATTCAATTCGTCGAGGCACTGCTGACCCGGTCGAGATCAATGCGAAGTTTTTCGAAAGCCTAACATCACCTGATGCCCGAGAGGGCCTAAAAGCGTGGTGTGAGCGCCGGCCTCCTTCATTTGCAGACGTGTGAGGCCAAGGCTCTTCGCACAGCAAAAATAAACTGCCTAAGCCTTGCCTCGTCCTCCGATCGGTTGGCTTTTGCGCGGCGGCGATCAGGGTGAGACTCCGCATTGTCTCGCCCTAATTGTTACCAAATGCTGAGCCGTTGCCTCACGTAAATTGCTCCCTTGGATCGGGAGCGAGCGGGGGCGAAGATGGGGTGGCTAAGCATGGCAACGCGGAAGGAACTGACGGCGGCAGCAGGCGCGCGCTATCGGCGTTCGGATCGCGCGAAGAAGACGCGGATATTGGACGAGTTCGTCGACATCACCGGATTCCATCGCAAGCAGGCGATGCGACTACTTCGAGGTGAGGAAGACGCGCGCCCAAGCCGAAGGGCGCGACGTCGAATGTATAATGAGGTAGAACACAACGCGCTCGTGCTCCTTTGGGAGGCGTCAGACCGGATCTGCGGGAAGCGGCTGAAGGCGTTAATGCCTGCGTTGATTGAGGCGATGGAACGGCATGGCCACCTCGACCTTACCCCCGAGATCCGCGACAAACTTTTGGCAATGAGCGCTGCGACGATCGACCGCGCATTGGTGGGGGTCCGAGAAGGATTAGGTCGCAAGCGTCGGCGGCTGTCAAGCGACGTCCGGATTTGACCCCGCAACGACATGAGGAAGCGACCCCCTTGTTGTTTGCAGGACTGAAGCAAGCCGCTCGCGAAGCGCGCCCTTCATAGCGCTGTAGCGAGCGAGCGGCTTGCGTCACGACTTCTTCTCCGATTTGGCTTCTGGTACAGCGGGCTTCTGCAGAAGTCCGCTGCGGCGCTTCTCCTTCAAGCGATAGCTGTCGCCGCGGATCGTGATTACGTGACTGTGGTGCAGCAGACGATCAAGGATCGCGGTGGCGACCACGGGGTCGCTGAAGACCGAGCCCCACTCGCCGACGCTGCGGTTGCTGGTCAGCAGGATCGCGCCTCTCTCGTAACGACGGCTAACGAGCTGGAAGAACAGATGCGCGGCATCGGGTTCAAAGGGCAGATACCCGAGCTCGTCGATGATCAGGAGCTTTGGCTTGGCAAATTGCGCGAGTCGCTCCTCGAGCCGGCCTTCGCTGTGACCTTTGGCAAGCTGCGCAACGACAGTCGTGGCTGCGACGAACTGAACGGAATGCCCAGCCAGGATCGCTTCGCGCCCAAGCGCGACCGCAAGGTGCGTCTTGCCAACGCCAGGTGGCCCAAGGAGCAGCACGTTCTCGCCATTGGCGATCCAGCGGGCGCTCGCAAGCTCGCGTATCTGCTTCGGATCCAGCGAGGGCTGGGCCGAGAAGTCGAAGCCCGACAGATCGCGAACGAACGGGAAGCGAGCAAGTTTGAGCGTCATCTCGATGCGCCGCTCATCCTTGCGGGCGATCTCGCGCTCGCACAGCAGCACCAGAGTCTCGCGTAGGCTCAGCTCTTGTCGACCGGCCTCATCCAACAACCCATCCAGTTGGTCGCGGACAGCCGTCAGCTTCAGGCGCGTCAGCATATCGCTCAGGCGGTCGGGGACAATGGCTCGCATCAGAAGCCCCCTCCCACAATCGCTTCGTACTCGCCGAGTGGCCGCAGCAGCGTCGGCGACGGCGGCGCGACAGGCGATAACGCGAGCTCGCCAGCACGGCTCGGTTTAAAGCCAGTCAGGCCCTCAAAGTGTTTAGGGTCAACGACGCGACGGCGCCGACCGACACAGATCGGATGAGCGGCCACCTCATGGATCCCGTGGTGGATGCGCACCACGCCATCGGCGATCGTCGCTCTCACCGTCTCGCCGATCAGCCGCCATGGCACAGAGTAGGCGTTGCCATCGATCTCGACCGCGCAGTCGGCCTGCACGCGCCGGATCAGTTCACGTGCGGCCTGGAAGGGCGGCCTCCCAGCGATGGGCTTCAGCGCGTGCGCCTCAGCGCGCCTGAAGCGCTCAATTGGTGCTTCGCCAGTCGTGCCATGCTGGCGTAGGTCGGCGATCTCCCGCGTCCAAGCTTCAAGATGCGCCTCAAAGGCTTCCCAGCTCGGGAAGGTGCGGCCGGCGACCGCGTTCCGTTTGACGTAGCCGACGCCATTCTCGGTCTTACCCTTGGTGCGGGCTCGATATGGCGCGCAGGCCCGTGGCCGGAACCCCCAGTGCTTGGCAAACGCGGTCAGCTTGTCATTGAACACGACGGTGCGCATCGCGGCATCGTGCTCCACGACCAACGCACGCGCATTATCGAACAGTACCTCCTCGGGCACGCCACCGAACTTCACGAAGGAGCTTTCCAGGCCATCGAACCAGCTCTCTTGCCGTTCGTTGCGGAATGCTCTGACATGGTGCCGGCGCGAGTAGCCCAACGTGGCGACGAACAGGTAGGCGCGAACCTTGCTGCCACCGATCTCGACCAGCCGCTCGCCAAAATCGATCTGCAGCTGTTTGCCGGGCGGTGTCTCGAACCGCACCGTCGCGCGCGCCTCGGCCGCAAGCTCCTGGCGATAGCGCTGTACCGCCCGCTCGACCGTGCGCAGGCTGACGATGATGCCTTTCTCGGCTGCCAGCTCCTGGCGAATCACATCGGCATTGCCGTGGTGCTGCCGCAGGCGCTCCTTGAGCCAGGTCTCCTGGCCATCGAGCGCCTTTTTGCGCTGCGGCTGCCGATAGGGTGTCCAGCCGCCGGCCGCCACGTAGTCCTTCACCGTGTTGCGACTAATCCCGAGCTCCCGGGCAATCCGTTTGCTACCCCACCCCAGCTCGTTGAGCCGGAGTATCGCCGAAACCTCGTCCGGCTCCAGCATGGCCTCCCTCCGCGGATCTTTGAACCGCAGAGGACCTGAACTGAGTCGCTGCATAAAAACCCCCGTTCTGACCGTGTCGCGAGGGGGGCAATTCCTCGTGTCGTCAGGGGGTCAATTTTCCATGTCGCCCGACAGCGGCACGCGACGCATTCCCTGCGTCGCAGGGCTCCAATAAGGACGTCGGCAGATTGGAATGATCCGGCGCCCGGATTCGTCGAGGCCGACCTTGTCGCGCATAGCGGTCCATCTGCGCGCGGCAGCTTCATCCAGACCCTCGTGCTCACCGGCATTGCTACCGGCTGGACGGAGTGCGCTCCTCTGATCGTGCGCGAACAAACGCTGTTGAGCACGGTGCTGACGGAATTGCGCAAACAATTGCCTTTTGCGCTGCTCGGCTTCGATACTGACAATGATACCGTGTTCATGAACGAGACGCTGAAAGCCTACTGCGAGGCGGCCAACATCGTCTTCACGCGTTGCCGGCCCTACCGAAAAAATGACCAGGCGTTCGTCGAGCAGAAGAACGGCGCCGTCGTGCGCAGGATAGTCGGCTATCGTCGGTTCGAGGGCGCCTGGAAGCGGCCAAGCTGCTGGCTGAACTCTATCGATCGGCGCGGCTGTTCGTGAACTTCTTCCAACCCTCGTTCAAATTGATAGCCAAGCAGCGCGACGGTGCCCGTGTACGCAAGACATACAGCGCGCCGGCTACACCACACCAGCGCCTGGCAGCGGACGCCCGCACGCCTGACGCTGTCCGCCATCATCTCCAAGAAATCTATGCCGCCCTCGATCCAGTCGCGTTGTTGCGCGACATCCGCGACGTGCAGGAGCGCCTCGCGGTCCTCGGGGACACCCAACCAATCGGCCATCCTGCTGCGGCATCGCAATCGATCGATCGCTTCCTGGCAAGCCTGCGCACGGCCTGGAAGGACGGAGCTATGCGACCGACGGATCGGCCACTCGTGAAGGCGGAGAGAGGCCGACGTCGTCCCGACCCGCACATCCGAGCAACGCCAGAGTTGCGAAAATGGTTTGAAACCGAGCCTTGGCGGACTGGCAGCGAACTGCTCTCGCGCTTGCAGGAGGAATATCCTGGAGCCTATCCGAACAAGCTTCTTCGAACGCTTCAACGTCGGCTGAAATCCTGGCGCAGCGAGCAAGCGAACGCGCTGCTGTTCGCTCCTAGCGAGAAAATGCCGCCAGGGTACGAGGTCACAACACTCCAATGACGTGCGAGGTACCAGCGGAGGAGGCCGGGCGCTCCGAAACCCCGGCCATCTCCGCACCCGGTCTCCTCCTCAACTCAAGCCAGGAGCAAAATAAATGAGGCAACCGATCGCACCCGGGAGCATCAGTACATGAGGCAATACGCGCTCTCATCCTGATTGGCGCGCTATAGGCTTTGTCAGTCCTAGATCAAGTGGCTCCGAAGGCGTCGCATGGATGAACAATCTGGCGTGTCTGTTGAGCGGCTCGTGCATTCTAAACAGAAACACGTGACTGAGCTGCTGCCGGTTTGATGGACACCCGGTCAAGCTAATCCCACCTTACGCCCGAACTCAACCGGGCTGAGATAGCCGATGGTCGAGTGCCTGCGCGTCGTGTTGTAAAATCGTTCGATGTAGTCGAACACATCGGCGCGTGCCTCGTCTCTGGTTCGATAAATCTTGTTGGCCGTACGCTCGGTCTTGCGCGAGGAGAAGAAGCTTTCCATCGCCGCGTTGTCCCAGACGTTGCCGGAGCGGCTCATGCTGCAAACGATGCCGTTGTCGGCCATCAGGCGCTGGAACTGCTCGCTTGTGTACTGGGCGGATTCAAGCGGTCGTCGCAACACCTGAACGAAGGAGGTTGCGATGGGATTCGAAAGCGACGATCACACCGTTCTGGACGGGCGCCGTTGCCGTCACGGGGACGACCGCCGGTAGCGGGGCGATCTGCACTCCAGCGATTTTGGTTGGGGATCGCGCAGGGGATGACCAGCGAGGATGCTGCATTGGCGGCTGGTATGTCGCAGCCTGTCGGAACCAGATTGTTCCGACGCGGGCGGCATGGCACCAGCGATGTTCAGTACTTCGACCAAGCCGCCGTCCGGGCGGTACCTCTCGTTTGCGGAACGTGAGGAGATTGCACTTCTTCGCGTTCAGGGCCTTTCGAGCCGCGAGATCGGGCGCCGACTTAGCCGATCCGTCTCGACTATCTCCCGTGAGCTACGACGCAATGCCGCGACGAGCAGCGGCGGCCTGGAGTATCGTGCGTCGACAGCCCAATGGCACGCCGAGCGATCGGCCCGTCGACCCAAACCGAGCAAGCTTGCGCTCAACACAACCTTGCGCACTTATGGGGAGCAGCGCTGGCTGGCGTCGTCACGACCCTGAGTGGCGCTGCCGTTCCTGGTCCCGCCGTTCCGTGGAAGGGCCGCCCGCCCGCGCAAGGATCGGCGATGGGCCAGGGCTTGGAGCCCAGAGCAGATTGCCCGACGCTTGCCGATCGACTTCCCGGACGACAAGACGATGCGCATCAGCCACGAAGCCATCTATCAAGCCCTCTTCGTTCAGGGGCGGGGAGCGCTACGCCGCGAACTGTCGGCCTGCTTGCGAACGGGGCGCGTGTTGCGGGTACCCAGGGCGCGCGTACGCAGGCGAGACAGGAGCTCTGTCTCGCCGGAGATCATGATCAGTCAACGCCCCGCCGAAGCGGCCGATCGCGCGGTGCCGGGTCACTGGGAGGGAGACCTCATCCTTGGTCTTGGCAGCTCGGCGATCGGCACGCTGGTTGAGCGTACGACGCGCTTCACGATGTTGCTGCATCTTCCCCGGCTTGCGGGGCATGGCGAAGCTCCGCGCATGAAGAATGGGCCTACTCTCGCAGGGCACGGAGCTGAAGCGGTGCGCGACGCGATTACGCGCACCATCATCAGCTTGCCCGAAGAGCTGCGTCGTTCGCTGACCTGGGATCAGGGAGCTGAAATGGCTCAGCACGATCGTCTTAAGATCGACGCGGGTGTCCAAATCTACTTCTGCGATCCGCACAGCCCATGGCAGCGTGGCACCAACGAGAACACAAATGGGCTGCTGCGTCAGTACTTCCCGAAAGGCACCGACCTTATCGTCCACGGCGCCGACGAGATCGCCGCTGTGGCCGCGGCCCTCAATGCTCGACCGAGAAAAACCCTGGGTTGGAAAACGCCGGCAGAGGCCCTTGACGAGTTGCTATCGTGAGTGAACACAATTGGTATTGCGACGACCGCTTGAATCCGCCTTGGCTGCCCCGGTCGGAGTGATGCAACAGCGCATCCGGCTTGCCGCGTCGCCAGACGACCATCAACAATGCGTCCGTCACGAGCTGTGCGGTCATGGCGGCACTCATCGACCAGCCCACCACGCGGCGCGAGAACAGGTCGATCACCGCTGCGACATAGAGCCAGCCTTCGGCCGTCCAGAGATAGATGAAGTCGGCGATCCATTTCTGGTTGGGACGCTCGGCGGCGAACTGCCGGTCAAGGAGGTTCGCCGGTACGGTCTCGAGCTGTCGATCGCCGCTGTCCTTCGGCAAGCGCCGACGTCGCGGCCGCGCCCGCAAGCCTTGCAGCCGCATCAGCCGCTCAATCCGGTGCAGGCCACAATCCGCCCCTTCGGCGAGCAGGTCGCGCCACACTCGGCGTGCGCCATAGGTGCGGTCGCTGGCGGCGAAGCTGGCCTTGACCTTGCCGCCGAGCTCCTCGTCGCTGCGGGATCTGGCGCTGGGCGAACGATTCAGCCAAGCATGGAAGCCCGACCGCGACACCCCCAGCGCATCGCATAGCCATGCCACCGGCCAGATCGTCCGGTGCTTCGCAACGAAGGGGAACTTCATGTCGCTTCCTTCGCGAAGTAGGCTGCGGCCTTCCTAAGAAACAGCCGGATTGGCGTCGCCCGGGATGGCCTGCAACACGAAGCCTAGCGATTTCGCCCGGCGCTGTAGGTTGGCGAGGACGCGGCTACGATATTGCTGCTCATATTGGTCGGCGCCAGGATCCTTGTAGCTCATGCCGTGCCGGAGTGTGTTGTAGAATAAAACCGCAATCTTGCGAGCCGTCGCCGTCACCGCCTTCGATTTACCCGCACGTGCTGACAACCGGCGATAGAATGCTCCCAGCGCTGTCTCGCTCCGCCCCACGGTTGTGGCTGCCAAACGCAACAACGCAGCTGCGCGACTTGAAGATCTCCGTGTGCGCGAAGACAGCACCTTGCCGCCGGAGATCTTGTTGCCGGGTGCGAGGCAGAGCCAGGAAGTGAAGTGTTTGGCGCTCGGCCATGCCGTTAGATCGATACCGCACTCGCCAATGAGCTTCAATGCGAGCGACGGACCCAACCCGTGGATCTCAGTCAAATCGACGCCCCGCACTCTGTACAGTGCGGTCCTGACATCGAAGGTGGGGGTGTTGACCTGCTTGGTCTTTACGCGCGGCTTGGCTAGGTTTCCGACCGGTCTTGCTCCTTTGGTGTTCAATGCACTG
>NZ_JAKLUA010000034.1 GCF_022012435.1 Bradyrhizobium zhengyangense | reverse complement strand
CAGCTTTAGGTCCGGGCCGCGGTCGGTTGTCCTGTTAGGCATCGCAACTCCTCCGTCCGATGATGGGCTGGAGGGTCTGGGCTATGCCAATTTGTCATCTTCCTAATCGGGATCGCCGTCGAAACGGCGTCACCACTCTCCGGCCGCTACCCTCCGAGCTAAATGATAGCACAAGGCTGTTTCTATCCCGCGCAGGCGCGCCACGACGCTGGACAGTTTTTTAAAATGTCGCGTTCCATCCGCAGCCGCTCGTTCTCCTGGCGCAGCAAGGCGAGTTCCGAAGCCTGGTCCGCCGACATCGGCGTCGCCTGCGTGGTGGGGCGCCACGCCGCCGATGCCGGCTCGCGCCGGAGCTTATCGACCCAGCGCCGCAGCACTGAGTCGCGCAGACCGAGCTCCTTGGCGACCGACCCGATCGAGCGGCCGCTCGACACCACCAATCCTGCCGCCTCGCGCTTGTACTCTTCAGTAAACGACCGTCGTGCACGTTCCATTCAACACCTCCAGGCTCAACGAGCCTACTACAGGTGTCCACTCATTCGGGAGGAAGTTCAGCTATCAACTAATGTGACGAACTTGCGTTCCAGATGACTAGCTAGTCACGTGAATCTAAAGTGCGCCACATACGCGCGGCCATGTTCGACGAGTAGCTCAGCCGGTTGGGAGAGTGGTCGCGAGCAGTGTCATTGCGCTATTCCAGGCAAGCGGATAATCAAGCCCCACCGCAAGCCAAAACAGGAGGAGATCGAGTTGAAGATGGTGTTGTGCGTCGTCGCATTAATGGCAACGATTGCGAGTGTTCGCTCAGGCGATGCCGAGCAACTGAAGGTATCGTTATCTGAAAAGGGCGCGTATAGGTCAATACAAGACGCGGTAGACGCGCTACCTCAGGCTGGTGGAAGTATAGTAGTCGCGCCGGGTACCTATCGCGGAAAGGTTAGAGTGACGAAACCCAATGTCAATATCAAGGGCGCCGGTGGTGGGCCGGATGAAGCGGTGATTGTCTACGGTGATAGCGCCGTCACTGCGGGTGGGACTGTCCGTTCCGCGACCTTAGATGCGTCGGGCGATAACTTCCGGCTCGAAAATCTGACTGTTTGGAACGACTATTCTGCCAATTCGGGCAATCCAGCATCTCAGGCAGTGGCACTTTCTGTCACCGGCGACAAGGATGTTTTTGCAAACGTCAGAATACTTGGTGCGCAAGACACATTGTTTGTCAACAAGGGGCCGAACAGGAACGCCAGTCGTCAGTTCTTCGTAAACTGCTACGTCGAAGGCCATATCGATTTTATATTTGGTAACGCCAAGGCCTACTTTAGGCAATGTGAGCTACACGGTGTTGCAAACCACGCAGTCGTCTATACCGCACAAAGCAGAGCCTTCCCGGACGAAGACAGCGCCTTTGTGTTTGATCATTGCACGCTGACAGCCGACAAGGGCGCGCGCGACATTGCTCTTGGGCGTCCATGGCGTCCCTATGCTGCGGTGATCTTCTTATCGTCGCAGATTAATGCGCCGGTCATGGCTGAGGGGTGGGTGGAATGGGACCCGGGCAAGAGCCGCCGCTTAATGAACGCCTACTATGCTGAATACAGATCCTCCGGTACTGGTGCCGATCCTAGAGGAAGAGAAAGATATGCGCGCCAGCTAAGCGATCGGGAGGCAATGCAATGGTCGCTCCAGACATTCTTCTCGCACGATACGAGCTGGATCCCGCAAGCGCGATAGAACGCAGCGGGAGTGCCCGCAATAGCAGCGCGCCGGTGCCGATTAGCGACAGGCCTGCAGACGGGCTGTCTTGGCGGGCCCGAATTGGGACCATCTGTGTGGGAGCGTGAGTATCAGGAAGCACTGGTGCGAGTTGCGTACCAAGCACGGCGGGTACGAAGCTGACCGCAACCATGCAATCCGGCTTTTACACCGGCCAATCCTTTGTGATCGTCAGCGATCGATTGGAGCTGCGGCCCGAGGGTCGCGCTCAATGCCACCGTTTTTGCTACTGGTGGCTTCAGGGAACGGGCGGAAGGCAACTACGCACGGGTTCGATGCGCCGTAATGTGGAGTAGCGGCGGCACCTGGCGGAGATGGAAATACATTGACCGCGGTCACTGTTGCATTCTCCACTTGCCAAGTTGCGCGGGGAGAAAAGCGCACATCTTCCATCGCAATATCGAGCGGATGCTGTTGATCAAAGCCTCGCATTACGAGCGTACCATCAGTCCCATAGACGTGCCTTAGGACGATCTGTTGATAAAGTGGCAAGTTATTGCCAGCGAAGGGGCCGTAGCGCGTGTCGAAGTGTATGGGCCATTTGTTATTTCTCATACATATATTCTCGTAATTAACCCGCTCAACTAAGCCGCCTCGGCTGGGATCGCTTTTAATGCGCAGACCAAATGTCGTGCCGTCCAAGGTCAGGTTGCGAACCAGCACGTCACTGACACCGGAATTCAGTTCGCTACCAATCGACATGCCGTGCCCCCAGCCGAATTGGTTGTCTAAAATGGAAATGTGGCGTGCAGGGCCGCTTGTGCCAGCCTTGATCGCGATATTGTCGTCTCCGGTGCGGATAAAGGAGTGGATTATCGTCACATCCTCGCTTGCGGCTGGGTCTATTCCGTCGGTATTGCGGGCATCAGCGGGTGTATCAATGATGACCGCCCAGATGGTAGCACGTTCCACGTGGCTCATCGCAATGTGAAAGTTTGCTGCGTTGCGCAAGGTGATGCCATGAACAGAGACGTCCTCAGCACGGTCCATTTGGATCAATCGAGGCGCGTTTTGTTTTGCGCCCTCACTTTGTGCACGACGGGCCAGTTGCCACCAAGTCTCAGCCGTGCCCGCCATCAAGGTCCCGCCTCCGCCGTCTATTGTACCGTATCCATAGAGACCGCCGCCTTTAGTCTTCGTGAAACTGATGAGGGGCCGACAGCCATCACCGCTCCGATCGATGTGGCCACAGCTTCCCGAGCTCTTTTGGTATGCTTTTGGGTCGGCTACAGCCGTCAGTATCGCGCCCCCAGCGAGCCACAGTGTTGTGCCGGACTTCATTTCGATTGGACCCGAAAGGAACGGCCCTGGGCCTAGATATACGGCGGCGCTTGGGACGCAATGGTCTATGGCGGCTTGCAATCTGGCAGTGTCATTTCCACCTGACGGGTCTAGGCGCGCGCATACCCCTTTAGGCGCGGCCGGTTCGCGAACATTGCGGCGATCCTTTGCCTGAGACGCGGCGGAAAGCAGCCCGACCGCAAGTATGAAAACTGCGGCTAGGTAGCGGAAACGGGCGGCCATTGCCACTCCATTGGTTTCATAGGCAGGCAAGTGCGGGCGGTCGCTACGGCTGTGCAAGTCTCGTAACCTGTAGATGCGGGTGCAATTGCCGCGTGGTGAAACGGATGGCCATCCGGCGGAAGTGCGCTGGTGGAAAGCGACGACCGCAGACGTCTCCCTATTCCCGGAGTCGAACGAAATCGCTGGCGGGTCATTTAGCCATCCGAATGTACTGCTACGTCCGCATACTATGACCGTATTTGCCTTTGTCTTCCGGTCTGCCCGTCGCAGTCACCCGGAGGGTACGACCTATTTACGCAATTGGCTTGCATCGAAGTCCCTCAAGTGACCGATCAGAAAACAGCTGGGTCGCGCCCCGCGCAGCTTGTCGAATGCCCGTCTCGCGTATGCGCGTTTGTCCGAGCTTAGTAAAATTGAGTGTTTGGATGGGGCCCATTTAAATGATGGATCGTAGCCACTTTGGCTTTTGAGGCGATGATCGGAGGGGCGATCCGATGGTGGAATGGAGCCGGGCGGGAATGTAGCAGTCACGAACGAACGCGGAGATATACACGCGGTGCATCGGCACGAGTCTCCTCCTGACGATCGTGAACGAGCTCGGCAGGGTGGTGGACAAGCTCTCCATCAAAGCATTGTAGAAGCAGTCGCCCTTGTGGCGCGTCGATCGGGTACAGCCCGCAGCCGCAGGGCTCCGCACGCGATATGTGGAACGTACTGCTCGCTCCGACCTCAATCATGGATCAGTCCGTCAGAGGCTGCTGGCGGATCGTCGTTATCACAGCACAGGGGAGTTAGCCCGCATGTGATAGCACATGGGCCGATCGACCATCTTGCGGCCGAACCGGTCGGTGATGGCGGCGCGATACAGCCGGCACTCGACAGGCGGGATATAGGTGATGTCAGCCAGCCAGAGCCGGTGTGGAGCTGTGGTGGTGAAGTCGAGCGCGATCAGGTTCGGAGCGATCGAGAGATCGTGACGAGTTACGTTGGCGCGGACAGGAGGTTACGGCCCTAATCGCTCGAATGCGATTGCGGCGGATCAGAGCTACGGCCAGCGCCGCTCCCTGCGTCCGTAGAGCGCCTTGGACCAAACACTGCATAGCGCTGGCCATGCTCGCAATGCTGCACCACCATTTGTTCTGCCATATTTGCAAAAAGCGTGTCTTGGGGGAAAGGCAGACGCGAGCGGGTGGGAGGAGGCGTTCGCTGCATGGCCTCGATGTCAGTGCGGCCGACCAATTCAGAATATGAATGCGCTCTATCAGAACAATCGATTTCACTGATGTCGATCAAGCCTGGTACTCAGGTCGCAGGGGCCGCATGGCGTGCGTTATACGCTGACTAGCCGTTTCACTCACGGCGCGCGTCCTGGTACAGAACCATATAACGGGTGGACGTGATGATGATGATGAACAGTACCAGAAACTCGACCTCGGCGGAACAAATCAGCATGGGAGATCAGGCCTTAACGTTGTGGTTGCCGAAACTGAGGCACTATCTGTCGTGGTGGCGACTGTTTACAAGCCCCTTACCTTCCCGGCGGCCCCACCTCGAATCGCTTGCTGACCCGCCTGATGCGGCTGACCCGAGCGATTCTCAGGAACGTCTCAGGCAAAATATCGAAGCGCAAGTTGCGGAGATTGGCAGGTTAGTGGGCGGAGGTGAAGCGCCAGGCGAAGCAACCCGCCATCTCACTGAGTTGACAAATCAACTCATACTCGCGCAGCTCGGGATTGTTTCCAAAGTCAAATGCGTCACTACTGAGGCGACGGATCGCTTCGCTAACCGTGCTCCGGTAGAAATGAGCGACATCTATGAGCCGGAAAGGCTCTTGAGATTGGGCCATCTTTTTGACAAAGCGGTATCGGCGTTAACTCCGAGTTTGCGGACGCAATGCCATAGAACAGATATAGCTAAACTTATCCTCGGCCGGACATCTGAAACCAAAGTCGAGTTTAATCGTTTCATCAAGTGCGTCGCTGCGATTGCTGCCGCCGCCGAAGAGATGTGACTGTACCTAACATCGTTTCCGAAGTAGCGCAGCCGCGATTGCTCGCGTTGTGAGGAGATGCCGATGTGCTCGGCTTTGACGTTTTCTGTTAGTCGACTGGGCAGGGCGGGTTGCAATCGCATAGTGTCGTAGCGGGCAGACAACCTTTCTGCGCTCCGGTGCTGCGCATGTTGGATCGCCGCCTCCTCCCTGGCTCTCTGGAGAATCGCTTCAGAGCGGACGGCCGTACGCCCGCTCATGGTCTATGGATCGGAAACCTCGCAGTATTGCCATCAGGAGAGAAGCAAGCGGAGAGCAAAAAAAATAAATATCCATGTCGCAAGGCAGTACAGTGCGGCGAAGCGCCATACTCCCGCTCTGAATCGGCGGCGCCAATTCACAAGTTGCGGCGCGCAACCGCTGAAGCGACGGCCGCGGACAACCTCGATCATCTCTCGATAGCTGTCAAAAGCAAAATACGAGCGATTGTTTCGAATGTACGTTATCCGCTCTTGAGGGGAAAGGCACAATTGCCAGACGTACTGCGCCTCCTCGCGCACACTGTCAGAACGTGGCTCGTGCCCACCTGAGTTGTAAGCACGCCGATCAATGGAGAGTGGCGATGGAAGTTGACGCGATCGCGTGCTCCCGATGAACGTGAATTTCTGCTGAAGCATCGAAGTGTCCCTTTCGCAATTCGGCGAATGATGCGTACAACGTGACGTAACGAGAGAATCAAGAAGATCCTGCGCAGATCCAACGGATCAGCTGTGCGCTCTGTCCACGACCCGCGCCGATCTAAGTGTAGGTCCGAGCGAAAGGGCATTGCGAAAAGCGGGCGCTATAGTCAGGCCAACGTGGCCGGTGCTGGCTGTTGATTGCGAGATACAGCTCCCGAGGCAATGATGGTGGCCGTTGAGAACTCTCTGAGGTGCCGGCTCGTTGAACCGGGGCGGCGAGTGTGGGGCGCGGGCACGGCTGCTTACAAATGTGCTCAGTTGGTTAAGAGAGGGGTTGAATCGGACGCAGCGAGAGATTGTACGATGTGAAGCAAATGAGCAGTTCGAGACGAGACGCGCGAGGCCGCAATGGTGTTATCTTTGGGCGATGTACCGGGCATCGTGAGCCAGATCGGGCGGCTCCACAAACAGGGGCGCTGCTCGTGGTTTGGATTGGCCGTGCGGTCGATAAACCGGGATCAATGAATTGATGGTCATCGTCCGTGCAGATGGATTCAATCAGGTTACGATGGCCCACTAAGCAACCGTTCGAGCCATACCCTCTCGGTAGCACTCGAAGTCGTCGACTTGCGACCTACAAACGTTATAGCACACCGTGTCCACCTAAGCCGACCTACCTTGAGAGGATATCATGCGTCGAAGGCAGCTCAACTCATCTTGCTGGAGCGACAGATTCAAGTACTATATGCTAACGGTTAGTATTGTTGCCGCGCTAAACTCGTTGTCATTCATGTACGCCAAAGCCGGCGGGCCTCTACCCACGGAACAGGAAAAGCAGGCGTGTATCGCCGACGTCTTTCGGCTCTGTAGCGCGGCCATACCTGATGCGAACGCAATCACTTCGTGTCTGAAGTCAAACGTGGCCGGTGTGAGTGCGGAATGCCGCTTGGTTCTGTCAACCCGCGAGCGGCCGAGTGGTGTATCAAAGTGAGCCGGCGATCATATAGATTGTCGTACGGTGTTGGCGCTGGCTGACACTAAGTAGCGCGGTCGGTTACGTCCGGCGTTCGACGCACGGTGAGCAGCGTGTCCAGGAGATGTACGTGGCGTCGGATTGCAAGCGAGTATCCAGCCTAAGGGGCCTGATGTATCGTCGAAGTAAAGGCGCCTGGCGGAGCGAATTCATTGAACCAGTGTGGTCGGGTGCTAGATGAGCAGAGTCGCTAAGTGGTTAGTCAAGGTGGGCCGCCACACGAAAGCATCAGATGAGCAACGGTGTGAGCTGTCGCTGGCGCACCGTGGTGTAGATGATCGGTTGAACTGCGCCTCTGCCTTGAAAGCGGTCTATCTTACGAGAAGCATCCGGCGGAGTCTGCGTGTGATTTGCTCGTGCCTTAGTGGCCCGGTAAGCTGAAGCGTGAACCTGTGCTTTCAAACGATCCCCCGGTTGCAGTCAAGGGTGATTATAAGTGCTTTAGCTCGACTCCGTGTTTTTTGAGTGCGTAGCCTATTTGGCGCGACGTCAGTTTGAGTAGCCGTGCTGCTTTCGCCTGTACCCAGCCCGCCCTTTCCATGGCCGCGATAAGGTGCTCGCGATCAATTATTCGCTCACCTCTCGTAACCTGCAGGTGCGAGAGCGTGGTTCCGTGAGCGGGTTCGGATGAAGCATCGCATGGCCCCGTATGCGGCAGCGGTTGTGACGGCATCGATAGCGGCTGCTTACTCTTCCAAAGTCGAGCGGAGAAGCAACCATCGGATTTGCAGGCGAAATCGCGACTGTTAATCGCTGGACCGGCCGCCATGGTGGCAGTCCGCTGAACGCAATTGTGAAGCTCCCTAATATTGCCGGGAAATTCGCAACTTTTCAATACGTCGAACGCGCTTGGTTCGAAAGTCAACGAGCGCTCGTTTTCGGAGTTGAACGTGCGAAGAAATTCAGTAGCGAGCAACGGAATATCGTCGCGGCGCTCACACAATGGTGGGACAAGCAAAGGGATGACGCTCAGACGGTAGTAGAGATCCGCGCGAAATTGTGTCTGCGAAACGGCGACCTCTAGATCCTTGTTAGTCGCTGCTATGAGTCGAACGTCAACTCTTATCGTGTGTGTACCGCCGACTCTCTCAAATTCCTGCTGTTGTAGCACTCGCAGCAGCTTCGCTTGAAAAGAAGGTGAGATTTCACCAATCTCGTCGAGAAACAGCGTGCCTTTGTCAGCCAGCTCGAAGCGCCCTTTGCGCGAATTGATGGCTCCGGTAAAGGCGCCCTTCTCGTGTCCAAACAGCTCAGATTCCAAAATAGTCTCCGATAATGCCGCACAGTTTAGTTTGACGAATGGGCGGTTGGCTCGGGGCGATAGGTCGTGGATCGCTTGTGCAGCAACCTCTTTTCCGCTACCGGACTCGCCTCGCAAGAGTATCGTTGCATTTGATTTAGCGACCACATTGATCTTGCGGAGGAGCTTGCGCAGGGCCGGGCTGCGACCAACTACGCCAGGTAGCGTTAGGTTGCGGTCCGCTTCGGCTTGATCATCCTGCGGCAACGTTGTCTGGTTGCCATCGGTCGCAAGAGGCGGCTCGCTGTCATCGTGGGCCGTGGAGAGGTATGACCTCAGAAAGTGGCCGAGCATGTTCGCGATAGCGAGGAGAAGGGTCACGTGTGAATTGGGATCTAACGATGGGGACCCGTCCCGGAACAGCTCGGCCGAGAGCACCCCGACGGTCGTGCTCTCGACAGCGATTGGAACGGCGATGAACGACAATCGACTATGTGCCGTGGCGTCAGATGAACCTGAATCGCTTGTGGTCTGGGAATTGTTCGGTTGCGTAGGGGTTATTATAAGGGGTGTGGCCGTATTGAGCACGCGCTCGACAGCTCCTTGCGGCAGGCGGAGTCGAAAACGCTGATCGCTCCCTTCAGTCCAGCCCGCGCCCACGGCAATCGCCGGAGCGTTGTGACCGGCATGCAGACAGACCACACAATGTTGCATCTGAAGCTGAGACTGTATTAACGCGACGACGGCCTCCAGCCGAAGCTCGAGCCGAAAGGGCGCGGCGAGTTGTTCCGCTATGCGCAGCAGGATCTCAGGCACTTTCGGGTGTGCCCATTGAGCGTCGCTGCGAGAGGCCTCCGCTCCCGGTGACTTGAACTGTGATGTTGAAGACAAAATGTCGCTAGTCATATTGTCCGGTTTCCGCCGATCGTTGTTACGCCGGCCGTGGCGCCTGCGCTGTCGCGGACCTAACAACGTTTCGTGCAGCGACGACAAGGCCAACCATGATTAAAGAGTCAGCCCTGGACGAGAGATTTGCTCCGGTGCAGCGTCGCCAGTTTGAATATGTGAGGTCCTTTAACGCAAGGAGTGCGCCATATTGGCGCATCTTATGCAAATGATCCTCGAGTGCTTTCAGAGATAGCAGGTCGTCTGTCGTCCATGCCGGTCCCTACTGCGGGCAGCATCTAGGCTCAGGTGAACAGGTTCGGCGAAGCTGCGAGGGCCGCCATTTCCGATTGGTGACAATCGGACTTCTTTCAAAGTCGTGGTCATGCAGCTCGCTCCGCTCGTCCTGGACTGGTGTACCGATGAAGGTGCCACCGCAAATCGCTTTCAGCGCGCTGCTGCCCATTGGGAGGGCTGCGAGAGGCGCGGCATGCGAGCTCAGCCGTAGTCGGGCAAAAGTGCGTTCGGACGAGGTCCGGGTACTGTGATTTACGCGAGAACAATGGCCGTAACAGCTGTAGAGGCAGCTGTAGGAGCCGGGACGTTTCGCTCGAGACACGTAATCAGGCACCAGACTGGTTTGCGAGGTCGTCGTGCTCCTTGACCTCCTTTGGCCGCAGCGCGTCGCTCCGACGCTTAAAGCTGTGCCGGATTCGCAGGACGCTGACGAAGCATTCGCAATGGCCGGCTGACTCGGTCGCCTCGAGCCGTCAACACCGCGCCCGTAAGCGGTGGTTTCACGGTCGGAGGCCTATTGACGAAGCATTGGTGCCGTCGACCTAGAGTGATTTACTGACAGGCTGCATGCAAAATGGCAGAGTGAGGCGGTCGGGCAAAGGCGCTTTGCGCGGCCGGTGACGCGGTCCTCCGCGTGTTCGCTCAACGGCTTGATGCGACTGATCCCGTGTCTCCACTGGAGGGCGCCCGGTATGTCAGCATGGCCGATTACGAAACGTCCGCTGACGAGGGCCGTCAGGGCGGTTGAGTCTGGAACCGGCACGTCGCAATGGCGAGAAGGTCAAACGAGGGAGTGTAAGGCGATGGTGCGCGTTGGTCCGCAACCACGGAGCGCCTCTCATTGCTACTACCGTTGCCAAGAAGCGAATCGCAGAGCGGCGTCTCAGGATAGAGCTCGTCCGCGGTTCCACCCTGAGGGGGTGCGTCATGGGACAGCAGGACGAGTCGAACGACACCGAGACCCAGGCATCACGCGATAGAATGAGCGCCTAGATGATCGTGAGCATCATCGCCACGACCGCGTGGCAGCCTCGTGTGGCATGTCGTTCCTGCTCCCTGCGGCTAACTCCTGCTTGTGGTAATCGTATCTAGGTTTGCGGCGGGAGCCGAGTGAACGCCTGATAGGATTCATAGGCGCGCATCAAGCCGTCGCGAAGCGACGTCGTCGCCCGCTAGCCGAGCTTGTCAAGGCGGCGGAGATCGAGCAGCTTGCGTGGCATGCCGCCGGGACGCGAGGTGTCGAAGCTGATCTCGCCTCGATAACCGATGACCTCGGCGACGAGGCGGGAGAACTCGGCGATGATGATGTCCTCGCCGCTCCCGATATTGACGAGCTCGGACTCAGAATAGCGCTTCATCAAACGGAGGCAGGCATTCGCCATGTCGTCGACATAAAGGAATTTGCGCGTGGCAAGCCGGTGTCCCTGACCACAACGTTTTTCGCGCCGGCAAGCGTCGCTTCGTGAAAGCGCCGGATCAGCGCGGCTACGACGTGGCTGTATTCTGGATGACAATTGTTGCCAAGGCCGTACAGAGTAGTCGGCATTACACTGACGAAGTCGCTGCCATACTGGCTGCGATAGGCCTCGGCCATCTTGATCCCGGCGATCTTTGCATGGCGTAGGGCTCATTGGTCGGCTCCAGCTGGCCTGTGAGTCCTCGCGAAGCGGCTGTGGCGCCAGCTTCGGATAGATGCAGGAGGAGCCAAGAAACATCAGCTTCTCGGCGCTATTCAGATGCGCGCCATGGGTCACGTTCGGCGCGATGGCAATATTATCGTAGATGAACTCAGCGCGCCGCGTATTGTTGGCGAGGATACCGCTGACTTTGGCCGCGGCAAGGAAAAACGACTTGCGGCGTCTTCTTTGCGAACCAGTCGAATACGGCGGCCTGGTTGCAGAGGTCGACCGTGCCGGTCGACAGTCACAAGTTCAACCTCCTCCTGCGCGAGCCGGCGCGCCAGCACGCTGCCGACCATGCCGCGATGACCGGCGACGTAGACGCGTGTGACCTTCAGCTCAAAGGAAGTGGCTGCCATTGTCGGCGTCCCGTTTTGCTTCGGCCAGATCACTCGCCATCATTTCCTGAACCAGTTGGACAAAGCTCCGCTTTGGCTTCCACCCGAGCTTGGTGCGCGCCTTGCTGGCATCGCCGACCAAAAGATCAACCTCGGTGGGGCGAAAATAGGTCGGATCGATGCGGACCACGGTCTTGCCGCTTCTAGCGTCGAGGCCGGTTTCCTCGACGCCCACGCCCCGCCATTCGATGCGGCGGCCGACCTGCGCGAAGGCCAGCTCGACCATCTCCCGCACGGAATGCATCTCTCCGGTGGCAAGCACGAAGTCGTCTGGCTTATCGGCCTGCAGGATCAAATGCATGCCCGCCACATAGTCGCGGGCATGGCCCCAATCCCGCTTGGCTTCGAGATTGCCAAGATAGAGCGCATCTTCCAGGCCGACCTCGATGCGCGCGACGGCACGCGTGATCTTGCGGGTCACGAAGGTCTCGCCACGGATCGGGCTCTCATGGTTGAACAGAATACCGTTGGAGGCGAACATGCCATAGGCTTCGCGGTAGTTTACCGTAATCCAGTAGCCATACAGCTTTGCGACGCCATAAGGCGAGCGTGGATAGAATGCGGTCGTCTCCTTCTGCGGAATCTCCTGCACCAGGCCATAAAGCTCCGAGGTCGAAGCCTGATAGAACCGCGTGTGCCTCTCCATTCCAAGAATGCGGACTGCTTCCAGGAGGCGCAGCACCCCGATTGCGTCCGCATTAGCGGTATATTCCGGGCTCTCGAAGCTGACGGCAACATGGCTTTGGGCGGCGAGATTGTAGATCTCAGTCGGCCGGATTTGCTGTATCAGGCGGATCAGATTGGTCGAATCCGTCATGTCGCCGTAATGCATCAGGAACGGGACCTTGCCGACATGCGGATCCTGGTAAAGGTGATCGACGCGCGCTGTGTTGAACGAGGACGAGCGGCGCTTGATGCCGTGCACAACATAGCCGAGCGACAGTAGATAGTCGGCGAGATAAGCCCCGTCTTGCCCGGTTACGCCGGTGATGAGAGCGACGCGCTCAGCCATATTCACAAATGCTCCCAAATGCCTCAGGGGCCTACCGACTTCCAGCAACGGCCGAAGCCTGTCCCTCTGACATATCGTCCGGCGTGGTCAACCTACTATGGCGCTAGTGCTCATATTCCGGGGAAGTGTGGCGGCGCGCCCTGGCTCCACCATCTCTCAGCCGTGGAGAAGTTGGCAAGGCGCTGTGTGGTGAAAGCAGCAAGGAATACCAAGTACGTTGGGGCCTGAATTAACGATCCTGGGAGGCCTGCATCCGGCATCAACCCGCGCGAGGTGAGCTCGGCGCCCTTCCCTCGTGTGCATAGAGAGGTCCAGCACAATGTGTGACCACCTTATCTCCAGGTATGGGCATCGGTAACTCATTTGAGAAATCTACTCCCGCCGCACCTTCATCCGCAGCACTCGCCTTCACCAAACAAGGTGCTTGGGATACGAACCGAGCCGGCTCCGTCGGAGAACGGCATAGGTCGGTGAGACATTACGACAGCAGTGTCGCACCCTCGCTTCGCGCGGAGTCCATTGGATGGCTTCGAACCGATGTCCAGATATGGCACCGAGGCGTTGTACCTGGTGACTGCTGAAGTAAGTGCTAGGCTCATTTAAGCCTTTCTTGGCGCTGGTGGGGCTTGACGTCCTGTGGCAAGCATCAAAAGGCCGGCTTCGCTGGCCGCCGCTCGTGAGGACCGGCGAGAGAGCGCGCATCTGGCGCGTGCTCGGCGGATGACCTTTCGGCTAAGATCAAGTGGCTTGGATCGTCCAAGCTAAATTCGATTACTTGGGGGACGACTAGGCTTGCGTAGCGCGAGAAAGCACTTGTCGACGGAAATCGGATAACGGTATGGCAGTAGGCCAGGAGGTACATTTCCACGAGAGCAGCGAATCCGCCCTCGACTCCAAGATCTGCAGTGTGCAGCGGGCCAGCATCGTTCGCTCGGAAGCGTTTGGGAATGCTGAAGAGCTCAGAATAGACAGCCGAAAGGTGATCAGCGACGCTGGGACTGTCAGTGCACAAAAAGAGCCTTGTCGGTCGTGTATGATGCAATGCTTTTGCCCGTTCAACTGCAGCGCATACCTGCTCCATAGCGACTCGTGGGTCGGTCCAATAAGGCCTATGACCCATAGTATCTTCACCGTTCCCGTGCCGAACGTGTATCCCGATTACATCGTGCCCCTCAAACGCTCGATGGTAAACATCGTCGATGCGACGCCTGATCTCCTGGCGTGGTGTGATGCTTTGGAATATGTTGCGCTCGGCCTCCTGATCACAGCCCCACATTAAGCAAGCGTCACAAACGATAGTATTCGCCTGGATATCCCTTGACGTTACCAACAACCTGCGCAGCTCATCACGCTCGTGGAAAATTTGGTCATCCGACCGGTAAACGCCGTCAATTGCAGGCCTGTTCCACCAATGTGGAAAAAACGGCCCAGGAAAGCAGAGTTGATTGATCTTATCGTCGCAGATAACGGGTACGCCCGAGATGTTGTCGAGCGGCTCAAAGAACACGCTGAAGGCGTTTGTAAAGGGGTCAGAGAGATAGCAAGATCCGCGCCAGTCAATGACCAAAGTGCGCCCTGTTCGCTTGGAGTATTGCCAGGCTGACGCGAGCGACCATAAGCAATCGCCGAAACCGGTGCGACGCCTGGAAATGACGAAGCGCTGTTGATGAGTCATCTTGAATCCATTGCTCCGGCAGTTGAATAAGTTGCTCACCCTGGACGGCAGGAAAGTACCGGCAGTGTTATCGTCCGCCAGGCCGTCGCGAGCCGTATGTTAGGTTGCGAGAGCTTGTCCGCTTCGCGACCAAGAGGTCGGTTATGGATTGCCGTTCGCTAGCTAGACAAAGAGATACCTATCAAGTCGCATGCGCCTGATCGCGCAGATCTCCCAGATTGTTGGCGGCGGGACGCAAGCAGATGCGGCGCTTTTCCCACAACTGCCGAAGTTCAAGGATGATTGCGTCGCGCCGCTCGCCCTTTACGTGAGCGAGAAGCTCGCCGAGGGCGGCGTCCCCTTTGATTCCATGCAGCAACTCGAATAGATCGGGCGAGATGCGCACAGCGCCGCCATCGGAGAAGGTGGTATAAGTCTCGCAGACGATCTCCCGACACTCTGCGGTGACGTGATCCGGGGTACGGCGAAGTGAAGTGTAGGCCGGTAAGGAAACGCGGAGCGCAGCCCAGTCCTCCGGCGTGGCGACGCGCTTCGTGATGAGAAGCGATCCGATCACGAGGGCGTCAAGATCTGTCGTAAGGAACGTGACCATTGCGTCGGTAACCGACTGCACGATCGGTTCGACATTGTTGTTGAAAGATGTATTGAGGAGGACAGGGACGCCCGTCCGCTTGTGGAATTGATTAATCAGCTCCCAGTACCGCGGGTTCGATCTACGTGACACCGTCTGCAGCCGTGCTGTACCATCGACGTGCGTAACCGCACCAAGCACACTTCGCTTGCAATCACGAACTTGAACGACAAAGTTCATGAACGGAAAAGCTCCCGCGGTCTTAGGAAGATCGAAAAACTCAGCGGCATGTTCCTCCAATACGGAAGGTGCAAACGGCCGGTAGCCCTCGCGTTTTTTAACGATGGCGTTTATGCGGTCCTTATTCTTTGCTGGTCTGGGGTCAGCAACAATGCTGCGGTTACCGAGGGCGCGCGGTCCAAATTCGGAGCGGCCTTGGACCCAGCCAACAACCGAACCGTTGGCTATCCATTCAGCTACCACGCTCGCCACGTTCGCGCTTCTTTGCACGTCGATATGCCCGCGCCATGCAGCAACCTCTCGCTCTACAGCATGGTCATCCCCAAGTGCCGGGCCCCAATAGACATGCTGAAGCCGCTCACGGGGTGCGGGACGTCCTTGTTCTTCGGAAACCATGAGAGCAGCGCCGAGTGCGCATCCAGCATCGTGCGCCGCGGGCTGCACGAAGATATCATCAAATAGTCCTGTATAGAGCAACTTACCGGTCATGGTGCAGTTGTGGGCGACACCACCAGCCAAGCATAGCCGCTTCATGCCGGTCACCTCACGGTAATGCCTGAGAACATGAAAAACAATACGTTCCAAGGCCTCCTGCAAGGCTGCACTAACATCTTTATGCTCTTGGGTGAACGGCATTCCCTTGCCGCGAACGTGTATGTCGTGCTCTAACGCCGGAGCGATGTCGTTCAAATGTATCTTGTAGCCACCGTTCTCCTTTAATTCGTAGAATTGCTGAAATAGTTCTCGGAAACGCGAGGAGTCCCCGTACGGAGCAAGGCCCATAACCTTGTACTCGTCGAACAAGCCATAACCGAGGCACTTGATTGCCTCTAAGTAAAACAATCCGAGGGAACCGTCCTCTGGGAAGGTATGTAGTTGAGTAAGACGACTTCCCGATCCAATGGCCACCATCCCGGAGAGGAAATCACCGCCGCCGTCGATTGCCAAGACTAGACCTTCGTCATAGCCGGACACAGCAAAAGCACTTGTTGCATGCGCATGATGGTGACTGACGAATGACAAGCGCGATGGCTCGATCTCTGTATCAAACTCCTGCGATAGCATAAGCTGTAGAAGGGTTCTGGCGTCGAGAGGGATGCCACTCTGCGTCTCCGAACCAAACAAAAGCCGAAGCATCGCGTTGCAATAGGACTCGGTTGCATAGAATGCGATGCGATCGATGTCCTTTAATTGCGCTCCCGCAGCAGCCAGGCAGTAGCGGATGGCCTGGGCGGGAAATTTGTTGGAATGCTTAATTCGGTTTAGGCGTTCTTCTTCAACCGCGGCTAACACACGCCCGTCACGCACCATGACAGCTGCGCCATCATGCAAGAATGTGTGCGAGAGTGCAGGTCGATATTCATGGACCTTATCCAATCCGCCGCTCAATCCAAGACACAGCATTCTATCCTCCAGCAAGTGTGGTAGTAATCATGATCTTTAGGGCGGCCGGGTAATGAAACGTCCGCGACGTTGAACGCGAATAGGCCGGCAAGCGCAGGCCGAGAAACAGGGTGTGCGTTCATTAAGCGGCTGGGCATCGTCAGTGTGATAAGCGTCGCCGAAATAGCTTTGCCGACAGTAAGAAGAGCAGTACTGCGTAAGCGAAAAGGACACCAACATGCGCGCCGATGCTATCGAGTGGTAGCCCGAGCATTGCAGGCCGTATTAGCGCAATCGAATGTTCCAAAGGTAACGCGGCTGCAGCCAACTGGAGAGCGGGCGGAAGGTGCGCAACGGGAAAGACTGCCCCGGATAGGAACACCATAGGGGTCGAGATGAGAGTCTGGTAGAACACAAAATAGTCGTAGCTTGGGGCAATCGCGACAACGACGAGCGCCGCGCTCGCGAACGCAAGGCCGGTGAGGGCGAGAGCGGGGAAACAATAGAACGTGGATAATAAGGTGCCATAGCCAAGCCCCGTAGCAACAAGCGCGATTCCGGTGCCCGCCAAAGTGGCCTTGCTTGCTGCCCAAACCAATTCACCGAGGAGGATATCACCCAGCGTGAGCGGAGTGCACATCATTGCGTCCCAGGTTCGTTGGCTGCGCATGCGAGCGAACGTTCCGTACAGAGTTTCGAAGCTTGCCGCGGTCATAGCGCTGGTTGCCACCATTCCGCCGACCAAGAAATCGACATATGAGTGACCGTCTACATTGCCGACAATCAGGCCGAGCCCAAAGCCGAGACCCAAGAGGTTGGTCAACGGGTCGGCCAAGTTGCCAAGCAGCGAAGCAGCGGCGGCCTTCCTCCATGCCAGATAGTTGCGGCGCCACACGCTGATCCAACTGAGTGCGTCCGATGGCAAGGCTGCTTTGGATATCGTCTTCATGCGTCTATCCTGTGTCCCGTCAACCGCAGGAAGACGTCTTCCAGGTTAGGCGGCCGCTCCAGAAGGCGCAGACCGGTGCATCCACGAAGCCGAAGCCGCACCGCCGCCTGATCCGGCGCGTAGCAAAACAGCGTCTCTCCCCTCACCTCGATGCGCGAAGCGTGAGGCTCTATTATCGCACGGAGCTCGAGTGGGTTTCCGCCGTAGACCTCGAGGACATCACAGCCAATCTGAGAGTCGATCAGAGCATTGGGCGCACCCTCGGCGATCTTACGTCCATTCTCTAGCACGCAGAGGCGATCGCAAAGTCGTTCAGCCTCTTCCATGAAGTGGGTCGTCAGCAGGATAGTCTTTCCTCGAGCGAGCAGAAGACGCAGGCGTTCCCAAATCAAGTGGCGGGCGTGGGGATCGAGGCTGGTCGTGGGTTCATCCATGATGAGCAGTTGTGGATCGTTGATCAGGGCACGGGCCAGCACGAGACGTCGCTTCATGCCGCCGGACAGATCCGCGACCCGTGACTCTGCTCTACCCTCAAGTCGCGCAAATTCGAGCAGCGAAGGCACAGCCTCCTCACTTTCGCGCGTATTCAGTCCAAAGTACCGTCCAAATATGAGGAGATTTTCGCGCACAGTGAACGCATCCTCGAGATTATCAACTTGTGGGACGACGCCGATGCCCGCGCGCGCCAAACGGGCGCGTGCCGGCACCTGCTCACCCAAAACAGTGATCCGGCCGGCATCGGGCGATATGAGGCCGAGGATCATCCGAACGATCGTGCTTTTACCCGCCCCATTTGGACCGAGTAGCCCGAAACACTCTCCCTTAGCGACGCTAAAGGTCAGACCCCGTACGACGCCTCGATCATGATAAGTCTTTTGGACGTCAGTCAGTTGAATCGCTGGATTGGACATAGGCTGTCTTAGTCAGTGACCAGAGCGGAATTGGATAATGTCAGACCAGCTTCGACGGATCGTTGCCAGAGAAAGCCGTCGCACCAAACATGGTCGACGCGACCCCAGTCACAAGCGCTAGCAACATCAGGAAAAAACCCCCGGCCAGGATGGTTGGCGCTCGTGTTGCAGAGCAGCGGAATTCCTGTAAGTTTCTCATACTCGACCAGAAGAGCAGCGATCTTTTGCGGAGACGTTCGGGAGATTGTTTGCAATCGGGCAGAACCATCCAGGTGCACGATAGCGGGAACTTTTGTCCGCCATTCGCGACGGGTTTGATGGTCGAAGAGCATGTAAGGATCTGGGCTGCCGGGATCGAAAATTTCAGCAGCCCGGTCCTCGAGGCAAATAGGAGCGACGGGACGAAATCGTTCCCGTAGCTTGATATCGTTCAGAAGGTCTTTCATCTCCTTGGAGGTTGCAGCCGCAATAATACTGCGGCCGCCGAGTGCTCTGGGTCCGAGCTCCGCGAGGCCGGTGAGGAACACTACGGGCTTGCCTGTAGCGATGAGAGCCGCAAGCTCTACGATGGTACAGGGCAAAGCCTCCCATTGGCCTGATGGGTTGCTTCCGGTCAAGGCCGGTCCGCTGTGAACTGACCACTCCAAAGGAGTCAAAGCGTTTGGCTCGGCCATGGCGGCGCAAGCCGCGCCAATTGCTGAGCCGCTATCATTTGGAAACGGGGGTACCCAAACTGAATCAAACAATCCCGTCGCGCGCAGAGCACTATTCCACTTTATATTAAGTCCACACCCTCCAGCGATGCACAGGTGCCGTAAGCCCGGAAGACCTGAGTGCCGTAGCAGAGCAAGTCCTATTTCTTGCTCCAGCAGCCGCTCCAGAAAAACGTGAAAAGATGCGAGTACATCTTCGGAAGGCGTACCGGTGAGCCGACGACCGCATGCCTCGAAAAACCAGTCAGTGGCGGCAAGTAAGGCTTCAGGATCGTTTATGCTGGCACGGTAAGCGCGAGCACGCTCGGAAGGACCGGCTAGACACGCTTCATACATCTCTTGAAAGACTGCCAGAATGCCCTCATCGAGAGCGCCTAGCCCGATATACGCCATAAGCTTACCTGCGACACCAAGATCCCAGCCTGCCCTGCTGGCTTGACGATAGGGCCCGAAGTGCTGCCCAGCGATAGCATAGGCATGGCCGATGAAAGGGAAAAGAGTGTCGAGGAAGCGGGCTCCGGTCGGATCTACATGATACAGGCGCGGAAAGATGCAGCCGTCCCACACTAAGCACAATGCAGGGGCTCGGGCTTTGGCGAAAGCACTGGTACAGTAAGCGCCGGCCACGTGGCCGGCTACGTGAGCATAGCTATGATAACGTAAAGGCACCCGATCGAGGACGAGGCCCGACCCGGCATAGGGCGTGAGGAGCGTGTTTTCGTGGGACTCGATATATGGCGCTCCCTTAATGGTGAGCGGCACCCCTTCACTTAGGACATCAAATTGCGAGTGCGTCAGCCCGTCCCAGCCGTCGATGACAAATCGGTCAACATCCGTGGGCCTTAAGCCGTGTTCGGCCAGCGCGAGAGTGACTGCGCAGAGGTCGGTGATGGCTTGATAGCGTGGATTATTGGCTCTCTTTTCTTGCTCTATGCAGAAGAGCAAGCGCCCATCTTCCACAACGGCAACCGCTCCGTCATGTGTCAGCTTGATTCCACAGATTCGCATAGTCACTCCGTGTTCGCCGCAGCGAATGCACTAGTCTGGCAAGTTCGACTTAGTGCGAAAAGACGCAATCAAACAATCTTCGTCGATGCTCGCGCCACGGCATTGTACGCGCTCAGTCTCGACCAGATGTTCATTCAAAACATCAAGCATTGTTTCGGCACCCGCAGGATGCCCCCAACGCTGACAAGAGGCGTCACGCGCTGATCCGAAAACGAGCCGTCCGCTGGGCGCCAGCATTCGCGTGAGCTTCTCGATGGCGTCACCCATCTGGCCGGTATCTTCAAGATAATAAAGCACTTCCGCCACCACGATCAGGTCGAATGGATTAGTTGCGTTGAGGTCCCGCACGTCAGAGATGTGCCAGGCGATATGAGGCCATTGAGCTTGCTCCCTTGCTCGAGTGATCGCACGCGGCAGAACGTCGATTGCTACGAGTTGCTGGCAGTGGGGCGCCAGCTTTGCCGTGAAGACGCCCGCTGCGCAACCCACCTCAAGCGCGTTACCGACCGCGCCTTCCGCGAGGCACAGACGGAGCAAGTGCGCGTGGCGCTCTTGCTCGAATGGGTTCGCGTTGAGCCGCCACGGGTCGTCCGCCTCCATCTCCCGCTCGAGCAAGCGCAGTACCTTATCGAATGTCATTCACCCTTCCTTACTTTAGTGCGCTTGTTTTCGCCGCGTTTGAGCGCGGTCCTAGATCACAGGCCGAGCGTTGGAGCGCCTTAACGGGTGGTCCCCTCCCCGGTGACCGCCAGCGCTGCCGGCTGTCGCCGAGCGGCATCATGGTGACAGGCGTCACGTTCGTGGATCGTTTCCGGAGCCCCGCAGAGTGATGCCGGAGGCGTCGTACGGGAGAGCCAGTTACTGTTATCCAATGTACACAATGCATAGGCTTTCAAGGGAAGCACTAGGAACAGATTGATTGGCGTGTGCAACGCGAAGCCAAGAAATCGCACCTCACGAGCACGAATCGCCGCTGTGGTGCACCGCATCAGCGTTAGCGATGAAATAGCAACGATCGTCAACCATGGTATGGTGTGCGTGGTCGCAAGCTGAGCGAGCCCGGTCATTATGGACAGAGCCAAAAGAAGAGGGCCAAGGTTCTGTCCGATAACATCTAATGTGAGATAGCCATTAAGATGAGGCAGCAGCCGCAGTGCTAGCAGCGTGTCGCGGAACGTACTGCGTGCCCAGCGTAGTTGTTGACGCAAATAAGGTCCGAGCCTGTCGGGAACGACGGTTGCGGCTATCGCATCTGGAACGTATTCAGTTCGAAACCCTGCCTGCAGCATAAGTATTGTGAGGTGACGATCCTCGCCGAAATCACTGGGCTTCCCGCGGAAATATTGCGTTTCATACTTGTCGAGCAGCGATGTAAGAGCCGAACGGCGATACATGGCGCAGGGTCCGCAGCAGCACATAACAGCACCGAAGCTGGCTTGTGCAGCGCGTTCTTCGTTACAAGCAAGCCAGTACTCCATGTCGATGAGCCGCGTGAGCCAAGTGCGATCCCGATTGGTCGCGACCAGATGGCCCATAGCGGCACCAACTTCCGGCTCGTGCATGCTAGCTGCTAGTTTTGTGACGACATCGACTGCGAGCGTCGTATCAGAGTCGACGTTGAGAACCAGGTCTCCAGATGACTGCCGGATGGCACAAATCTGCGCCTTCCTCTTGCCTACGTTCTTTCGCAGAATGATAAAGCGAAATCGTGTATCTTGCGCGTAAGCGTCGTGGACAGCTTTGACAGCAGCGAGGTTTTGAGAGCCATCGTCAACGACATAGACGCGCAGTCGTCCAGTAAAATCCTGGGCGGCAATCGAGCCTAAGCACGCCGACAGGGTGTCTGGCGTTTCATTGTAGCAAGGAACGATAACGTCGACACTGGGCATCGTTTCGTGATCGACGTCCGTGAGTGGCGGCGATGAGGCCCGGCTCTTTATTGCATAGATCATTTGAGCGCTCTTATAAAACGCTGAAAGGATTGTGTATGATCCAATCGCGGCAGTGCTGGCGGTCACAAGCAGGCTCATTCTGGTCTCAGTGAAAGTGAGGAATGGGACGAATTGCAAAGCCGCGACTGTGCAATGCGGGAATTAGCTGGCTGACGGCGCATACTGTCTGATCGCGCAGCCTTTGATCATGACCCCAATTGCGTTCATCGGGAGGGCAGCCATCGTGCAAAAGAACAATGGCTCCAGGTTGGATGGAGCTCAGTACCGCGCTGACGATCGCATCCGCACCAGGCCGAGACCAGTCGCGAGGGTCTACAGACCAGTGAAGTGCGCCGAGCCCAGCGCTCGCGGCGCAGGAGAGCACATGTTCGGTCCAGAGCCCATATGGCGCACGCACATGTCGGAGCCGAGCCTCCGGGCAAGCCGACTTAATGGCACAGTTCGCGTGTGCAATCTCCGACGCGACTTTCGTTGGCTCGCATTTCGAGAGATCGGGATGGTTCATGGTGTGGTTTGCGAGTTCGTGTCCGTCGGAAACTATCCTGCGCGTAATGTGCGGATGTTCTGCTGCATATCTGCCGATGACGCAGAACGTCGCCGGCACGTTATGTTGGGAGAGGATGTCTAAGATGTGCGGGGTATAAAAAGAGTGCGGCCCGTCGTCGAACGTCAAGTGGACGCTTGGTGAGTCAGCATACTGCCTGCCATCGCCAACGCTTGTTAAGTGCATAGAGAGGCCTGTCACAGTTCGGGCCCGTTTCGCTCAATTGTCGTTCCGGGCGGCCATTCGCTCAACGGCTTTCCGACAGGCAAAACGACGAGAAGAGCGTCGTCTGTTCGCGTGGGCGGCAAAGCAGGATAGACCTCCGCCAGCGTAGAACGGACGCGTATACCCGGAATGATCGAGGCCAGCCCTGGGCGATCGAGCAACCTCGTGATGTGCGTTTTGAGCGCATGACGGACTGTGCCAAATCCGAAAGGAACGCCCATCAGGTGTAGTGTAGGATACATTGCGCGTACAGAGTGTGGCACTCCCAGACCCTCTAGGTCGGGGCGTACCGCGTACAATCCGAGTTCGGCCACCAACACGTCGGCATCGCCGACCTTGATGAACCGTCGCAGCGCGCCAAGATGAGCCGCAACGCCCCTGCTGTCGTAGCCGACACATCGGAGCTCGGGCCTCGCACCCGCCCAGCTCCGATAGCCCTCAAAGGGACGTGCATTGAACGTTCCGGTCGGTCCGTAAGCCGCTCGTAAGAATGCCGAGAGCTGGATATGATCCGATAGCTCCAACTCATTCTCCCAGCACGTCCGCCACTGTATTGGGGGGCGCATCGACCCATCTCCTACGTTTGGCTTCATTGCCGTGTATGCATGAGGTGAGGCGCTACAGCAGGGTGCGCACGGAATCGAGCGCACGGGGCTGCTGCAGGCGCTCTCCTGCGGTTCGGCGAAGAACGACTTGGGAATGCGGCGCAATGCGTAGCAGGCCGCGGGAGCCCTACAGGAATCCTGCTAGAAAGAAGGTGGGTGCGGTCAGGTTGTACAATATACGATGGTATATCGGCGTCCTTTCGCGGACATATCGGCGTCCTGCGAGTTGCGAGACAAAGCACCTCTGATGTATTACTCGCCTTAAAGATGTTTGATGGGGTGATCGAGGTGGTTTGAATGTGTGAACTGGTACGGGCTACTAATGTAAGACATGGCGCGCTCGAACTGGGATAGCGCCTGTTGCTGTTTGCAAGGGGCACGCATGGTGGTGTCGATTGGATGGGGCGCGCTGTCCGATTGATCGTTGTAAAGAGCCCATTGCCGCTTGATAACTGGGTCGCGAGACCAAGGGGTCTGCAGGGCTGAGACCATATGTGAGCTTCAAGAAATGCCTGGGGCGGTGTCGCTATGATTCGCGGTTCACTATGTTCAATGCGCAGCGCCACGATCGTGGTCTCCAAAATCTAACGTGTTGCGTCGGACACGTCACTTTTATTCCATCGTGGCGCGCGCGGGTAAAATCGATTGTTTAGATGAGTTACATCTACACTGCGGATGAATGAACAATGCGGTTTCGTGGCCTAGATCTAAATCTGCTCGTCGCTCTTGATGCCCTGATAGCAGAGCGTAACTTGACGGCAGCAGCACGCAGCATCAACTTGAGCCAGCCCGCAATGAGTGCGGCGGTCGCCCGCCTGCGTGCGTATTTCAAGGACGAGTTGTTCACGATGAGCGGCCGTGAACTTGTCCTGACCCCACGCGCAGAGGCTCTCGCCTCACCTACTCGCGAAGCGTTACTGCACATTCAGCTTTCCATCACGTCTCGCGAGCCCTTTAGGCCGGACGAATCAAATCGCCGTTTTCGCCTTTGCATGTCCGATTTCGCGGCTATCGTGCTTATTCGCAAGGTGATTGAGCGCGTCGCGCGAGAGGCGCCCGGCATCAAATTCGAGCTGATGCCACTGGCCGATCCATTCGACCACCCCCTTCAGCGGGGTGCGGTCGACTTTATCATTCTTCCCGACGTGTACACGACGGATGAGCATCCGAAGGCCACGCTATTTGATGAGACGCTGGTTTGCGTGGGCTGCCGTTCCAACAAGCGATTGGCGCGACCGCTGACGTTCTCAAGCTACATGTCCATGGGGCACGTTGCTGTCCGGT
The DNA here is from genome assembly GCF_022012435.1 of Bradyrhizobium zhengyangense. Taxonomy (GTDB): domain Bacteria; phylum Pseudomonadota; class Alphaproteobacteria; order Rhizobiales; family Xanthobacteraceae; genus Bradyrhizobium; species Bradyrhizobium zhengyangense. Next base: position 6,661 of record NZ_JAKLUA010000034.1, on the reverse strand, counting down.
TCGGCCGTTCTCGCGTCCCGTCAATCGACGAATGGTTCATGCAGGAGCATCGAGTTAAGCGGCGCGTGGAGGTCGTGGTTCAGGGCTTCAGCATGATGCCCCACATGCTCGTCGGGACGAACCGGGTAGCGACCATGCCGGCAACGTTGGTGCGGCATTTCGCAAAATCGCTACCCTTGCGCGTTGCAAAGCTTCCCCTGCCGTTGCCTGGCTTTACGGAGACGCTGCAATGGCCTGCACTGCACAACAATGAGCCTGCAAGCAAGTGGATGCGCCAGGTCTTGCTTGAGGAAGCCGCTCGCCTCGGTTCGTCACAGGAGGAACCAAGCCTGGCTCCTGAGTAGCGCGTCCCCCAATTGGGGCCGTTCAGACGCGGCGGAGCATGTCGCGCTAAGCCTTCAATTACTGGCCTCCACGTGACACGGGTTGGCCGCAGCAAATGACCCGCATGCCCTTGTTGGTCGTCGGAAACGGTGTCGCGCAGCGGCGTCCAGACAGGCGACGGCCCCACTCTGATTGCCGCCGAGCGCGCCGTTCGAGCAGAGGTACTCACATGTCGACTTTACCCGGAGGTCGGTTCAGATGGTTGGGTAGCTCGTCTAGCCGGACATCTGCGTCGACATTCTGAGCGAGGCGGCGCAGCAGATCGCGGACGGCGGTTGCGCGCATCACTTCGCGCTCTGCACGTTCCAGCTGCTCGCTCAACAAACGCGAAAGAGACGAGCGTCCTTCAAGAGCGCTCCGGATTTCCTGAAGCGAAAGGCCGAGCCGGCGAAGTGCGACTATGTGGTAAACGCGTGTCAAACTGTCGGCGTCGTACATGCGATGGCCGCCGCACGTACGCTGAGAAGCAGTGAGCAGTCCTGTCTGCTCATAGTGACGCAATGCCCGCACCGTGACGCCGGTGGCATCTGCAAGTTCACCAATGCGCCGCCACCGACGCTTATAGAATGAAGGCCTGTTCATAGCCGGACCTGTACAACCTGACGCCAGGGGAGGTTCAAGCGCTTTCGGACCGCTTGCCTGGCAGGGCGGCGGCGTGTCGTAGATCGAACGAAGCTTGCGATACGCGGGTGTTGCGGCAGGCCATGTAGCGCAATATTGCGCTAATAGCGCATCCGGCCTGAACTACGTTGAGGGCGCTACAAGCTGCATCAGCCTGACAAATGAACGCAGATCGTCCGCGGCGGACGTGCGTTCAAGAATGAGCGTCGCGAGTGCTGTGCGATTCGCAGGAGTTCGCATGCAATCGGGGAGCGCAACGACGGCCTCATCAAGAAGACGTCCGAGCATTAAGAGGTCTTCGGGAGTATAGATGCGGCCTGGCATATGCAACGTGGTCCCTTAGCTTGTATTCAAATCCGTCACGTCGGCGCGGCTCCTTACAAAGGGGTTTGGCTGCTATGAGGCAGAACGGAGACGGACCTGGGGCGCGTAGGACCGGAGACTTGAAAAAACGCAGGCTCCTCGGCCCGGGCACGGAGAAGCTCTCAGGTGCCCCCGCCTAGAGGAGCGAGTTTAAGCGACAACGCCCCGCCGAAGCGGCCGATCGCGCGGTGCCGGTCACTGGGAGGGAGACCTCATCCTTGGTCTTGGCAGCTCGGTGATCGGCACGCTGGTTGAGCGTACGACGCGCTTCACGATGCTGCTGCATCTTCCCCGGGTTGCGGGGCATGGCGAAGCTCCGCGCATGAAGAATGGGCCTGCTCTCGCAGGGCACGGAGCTGAAGCGGTGCGCGGCGCGATTACGCGCACCATCATCAGCTTGCCCGAAGAGCTGCGTCGTTCGCTGACCTGGGATCAGGGAGCTGAAATGGCTCAGCACGATCGTCTTAAGATCGACGCGGGTGTCCAAATCTACTTCTGCGATCCGCAAAGCCCATGGCAGCGTGGCACCAACGAGAACACAAATGGGCTGCTGCGTCAGTACTTCCCGAAAGGCACCGACCTGAGCGGCCACAGCGCCGACGAGATCGCCGCTGTGGCCGCGGCCCTCAATGCTCGACCGAGAAAAACCCTGGGTTAGAAAACGCCGGCAGAGGCCCTTGACGAGTTGCTATCGTGAGTGAACACAATCTGTGTTGCGACGACCGCTTGAATCCGCCTTGAACGCCGCGATCGGAATGGTGGATCAGGCCGGCACTTGGCCGCCGCGCCGCGATCGCCATCCGCAACGCCGCCAAGGCCAGCTCGGCGCGCAAATGATCCGCCATCGCCTAGCCGACAATCCTGCGGCTGTACAGATCCATGACGGCAGCCAGATAGAGCCAGCCCTGATCGGTCTCGATGTAGGTGATATCGGCCAGCCAGATCCGGTTCGGCGCAGTGGCGATGAAGTTGCGGTCGAGCAGATTGGGGGCGATCGGCAGGTCGTGGCGGCTGTCGGTGGTCCGCACCCGACGTGGCCGCGCCATGATGGCCCTGCTGCCGTGACGCCGCATCAACCGCTCGATGCGACCACGGCTCGCCCCGCGGCCCTGATCCTTCAACTCGGCATGGATACGCGGGCTGCCATAACGCCCGCGGGTGTCGCGGTGGACCCGCCTGATGTCGTCGACGAGGTCACGATTGGCAGCAGATCGTCGGCTCCCCGGGCGCGAGCGCCAGGCATAATGCGCAGCCGCTCGTTCTCTCGCTGCAAACGCGCGATCTCTGCCGCGTGGTCCGCCGACGGCAGCGTCGCCCGCGTCGTGGGGCGCCGCGCCGCCGCCGTCGGCTGCAGCCGAACCCCTCGCTGCTCCACCCACCGCCGCAGCACGGACTCTCGCAAGCCAAGCTCCTTGGCAACAGATCCGATCGAGCGCCAACTCGATGTTACGAGATCAACCGCTTGCCGCTTGTAGTCGTCCGTAAGCGACCGACGCTGACGTCCTTCCATCCGACACCTCCTGGCTCTTCGAGCCTACTACAGGTGTCCATCAATTCGGAGGAGGTTCACGGGTGCAACAAGGGAGATCGGTAATATCCGGAGCCAATGTGCGGTGTGGCACCGGGCTGTTTCTGATCGGTGCGGCATTCAGCGGCAGAGGCTCAACAGGTCATTTGAACAGGCCGGGGGGCAGGCGGTTTGCTTTTGGCGGCCCTGTGGCGAAAGGAGTGATCTGTGAACGGCGGCATTATTGGTTCGGATTGTGTGTGCTTCCAGCTGATTAATGTCGGTCTGCAGGAGCGGCCTTGGGATAAACCACTTGAATCGACCGCAGGGTCAGGTTGTACACGGAAAAGGTGGAAGCGCACAGGCGTGCCGAGTGAGCTCGATTGGTAAGCAATGGCTATGGCGATCGCGCTAGATGCTGTCGGTTAGGGCTGCATTTTGACGCCTTGCTGTGTGACAGCCTCGAGTGTCTTCAACCGAACCCATAGAGCCCAATGTGGGGCACTGTGACCGGCTTTGAACAAACCAAGAGGTGAGGTGCGGCTGGTCCGCAACAGAGATAGGGAAAGCAGCGCGACCTGCGGCAGCAGGCGGATGTCGGGCTGCATAGAGGAGGATCTGGATGTCAGGTGACGAGGAATACCTTCATCGACATGCTATGGCAGACAGGAGTCTCGCGGAAGGCAGATCCGCCGGGATCGCTGCGTACTCGCTGCCATGCGTGAACCTCAACAGGAACGAAAACCCGTTCCCGATGCCTGACGTAGTCATGCGGGCTGCGTTTGCCGCGATTGGAACCCACAATAGGTATCCGGAGGAGGACAGCGGCGGCTTACGATCAGCGGCCGCGCGAGCCTATGGGGTCTCTGTCGAGCAGGTGATCGCAGGAAATGGCTCATCGGAGATTCTCGCACTTATTTACCGGGGGTTTCTTGCCGCTGGCGATACTGTCGGAATGTTGTCGCCCGGCTTTTCGTTCAATCATAAATTGGCGGCGGTGAACGGAGCGCGCTTGCTTGAAGTTGATTGGGCCGATCACAATGCTCTGCCGGCGAGCCAAAGTGTTCGGCAGGCGGCAGGAGACGCAAAGTTCATCGTGCTCGCCAACCCAAATAACCCAACAGGGACATTCGTTCAGATCGCGGAAATTGAGCGACTGGTCGCTGAAACGGATCAGCTTATCGTGCTCGATGAGGCGTATGTCGACTTTGCTCCAGACAATGCACTGGGTCTGATCGACCGATATCAGAATCTTCTGCTGCTAAGGACGTTTTCGAAGAGTTACGCTGCAGCGGGCCTTCGCATCGGCTTTGGCCTCGGTAACCCGCGGGTGATTGCAAGACTGCGTAGCATACAGAACCCTTTCAACATGAGCGTGATTAGCCAGTCCGTTGGCGTCAGCATCCTCGAGCATCGTAATGCCTACGATCAGTGCATTGAATGCATTGTTCAGGAAAGGGAGAGAACTATGGTGGCGCTGTCGGCGCTTGGATTCTATGTCCTGCCATCACATGCAAACTTTGTATTGGCTCGCGTACCGCTTGGGTACGACGGTAGATGGTGGCAGCAAGCCTTAGAGAGGAAGAATGTGAACGTTGCGGTGTTTCCCGAGGGGGACCTTGGGGGCTTCATAAGAATCTCAATAGGTGCGGCGGAGCAGATGGACACCTGTTTATCTGTGGTCAGTGGCATTGCTGGGGGGCTGATCTGATTAATGAGAACGATTTCGTCAAATCGGGAGGACTAACGTGACAAATGTATCACGTCGAATACGGCTTGGAATCTTTGACCACTTGGACGAAGACGGTCTCGACTTATCGCAGCAGTATAACGATCGACTGGTGTTGGCCGAAGCGTGTGACCGGTTGGGATACCACGCGTACCATCTTGCCGAGCACCATTGCACACCGCACGGGCGATCGCCCTCGCCTAACGTATTTCTGTCGAGCGTTGCGCAGCGTACGAAGCAGCTCCGCATCGGGCCGATGGTCATGCTGCTAAGCCTTCAGCACCCCCTTCGGGCCTATGAAGAGGCATGCATGCTGGATCATTTGAGCGGCGGTCGTCTTGAGCTCGGTATCGGGTGGGGCTCTCTACCGATTGAATTGGGGTACTTCGGGGTTAGCGCAGAGAGCGCTCGCGAGCTGTATTCCGAAGGAATGGAGATCTTGACCAGAGCGATGCGAGGCGGGACCTTGTCCTACGAAGGTCAGCATTATCGCCTCCACGAAGTGCCGTTAGCAATTACGCCTTATCAGCGTCCCCATCCACCGACCTGGATTCCCGTGAGCCAGCCCGGCTCTGCGCGAGCGGCCGCTGAGATCGGTGCCAATATCGCGAGCATTGGCCCGGCCTCTATGGTTCGGAAATCGACTGACGCGTACCGCGCGTGCAATTGGCGCGGAGGGGCTCCGCTTGTCGGTTTGCTTCGCATGATTGTAGCAGACACTTCGGAAGCTCATGCGTATTCGCTAGCTGCAGCGGCTTACGACAGATGGCTCACGAGCTTTAGGGTCCTTTATGATCTCAGCGGGGTACCTGCCCCTCCGAACCTTCCGCCAACCTTCGAAGCAGCAATTGAAAGTGAATTGTGCGTTGTCGGAACCGCCGCTTCTGTGCGAAGTGTCCTTATTGATCACCTGGAGCAAGCGGGAGCTAACTATCTTCTCTGCCAAGTGGCCTTTGGCGATCTCCCGCTTGTTGCGGCCTTGAACACGGCGACTATTCTCCGGTCCGAACTTATGGCGGGAGGCGGCCCATGAACCTCTTAGGATAAGAGTGATAAACCTTTCGGTGGGCTGAAGCCCATGATCCTCTCTGGACAGGCGCTGCGGCGCCAGGTCGAGCGCCTGTGAAGCGGATGCCCGCTCGGCTGCACCTAGTGCAGTCGAGCGGGCACATCAAGTGTTCGAAGCATGGTTGTCCCAGGCGGCGCGGGTGAGTACTCCAGGTCTGCTCATTCGGCGGGCTTTCCGGGCGCTGAACGAGCGAGTGGTGGTGCCTCGCAAGGTGGCGAGGTCCGATGACCTCGAGGTGGGCTCTGTATTTAACAGGAGAGTGACGACCGACTGAGGGCGGATCAGTCAGCCGAGCAATGCGAAATGTCAAAGAGAGACAGAAGCTGTTGTAGTAGGAGGTTAGATGGCGAGAAGTTGGTTAGGAAGATGAAGGTTTGTGAACTTGTCGAGCTTTTGTCGAGATGCGAGCAGGATGCGGTAGTCGTCATCACGGACGGTTCGTCGTCCTCGATTGCCGTGGCTGTGGTTTGCACGGTCCAAACCGGATGGGCCCACAGCCAGCAAGCGAACCCCAATTTGTCATTCCTGCCCGACGGATTGGATCATGCCATGTTACCGAGAGGTAGCAATTTGGCGCGTGGGGTGAGATTACTTGGCCCTAGATGTGAGCCGTTGTTGCTCCTTCAGTAGACATTCCGGGGACGACAGTGCCGGCGTCTGTCCCCAGTCTGGCGTCATCCGTGCTTGACTGTTGGACGGGCGGCTCGTTCCGACAAAGGCATGGAACTTGGCGACTCCCATTTGGAACTTCTGGAACTACATCAGCAGCCGTAGACTTTGACTGACCCCCAACGATTATCCAGCCCTGAGTACACTCTGGCTGTTGGATTCCCGATTGGGGTCGTAGCGACGGGAGCTGATGTAGCGCGGCAATCTGGGTAGGAAGTGCGCGGCAATCAGGATGGCGAGGCGTGTCGCGGCCTGATGATGATTGCCGCGATGATTGTCGCGCGCAAGAGTTTTGTTGAACTCTGATTGTCGCGCAGCG
>NZ_JAKLUA010000033.1 GCF_022012435.1 Bradyrhizobium zhengyangense | reverse complement strand
AGGCTCGCCCCTTGTGACGAACCACCCGCGCCTTCACCACAACGCGCCGCGTCGGGCTGAACAATCTCGCTCGACTAAACGACAGCCGGCCGCGACCAAACGTCGAGCGCCCATGAGCCGCCGAACGCCTGCCCGCCACAGCCAGACCCGAGGTGTGTCCTGCCCTCTTCGCCGCCCGCAGCACCTGGTTGATGAAGCTCTTTTTTCTCGGCGCGCGGGTACTGCGGATGCGCCCAGGCCGAATACGCAGGTCGCTGTCGCCAACGCTCACGGCAGGACCTCCCAACGATCAAAAGCACACACGGTGCCGAAAACGCCTTTGATCGCATTCGTCAAATTGCACAGCGCGGCACGCGCCCCGAGGGACGAACACGCCAATAAACGGGGGGACCATGCGCGAAACCTCGTGCACTAAGATTGCTGTGGTGACGCCGCTCGAAGGAATTAGCTCCAGCGACCGATCGCCTGTTTTCATCAGATCGGATCCCGCAGCGAACAACGCCGCAGCTGCCGATAACCGCGGACCGTGGGTCCACGTCGGAGGCAACTCGATGCCAAGCAAAGTTGCAAGCTTGGCCAAATAAGCCTGCGTCTCGTCTGGCAATGAGCGGCCCGCGAGACGCTCTTCATAGCGAGTTGGTCCCGCATTGTAGGCGGCAAACGCGCCAGGCGAACCATATCGGTCGAGCAGTTTACGCAGATATGCCGTGCCTGCCAGAATGTTGTCGCGCGGCTCGTAAGGATCGCTGCCGAGATTATAGCGCTCGCGGAGTTCCGCCCAGGCGGCCGGCATGATTTGCATCAAGCCCATTGCGCCTTTAGACGATTTAGCGCGCGCGTCACCATCGCTTTCGATTTTGATGACTGAACCAATCCAATTCTCCGGAACCGAAAAGCGCTCAGAAGCTTCGTCGATGAAAGCTGCAAATTGGTTGCTCGTTAGAGTGACCGCTGCGACCGTGGCCGCTCCGCTCCCGGCGACAGCGACACCGTATGGTACAGCGCAGATGAGCAGTAGCGAAGCGAACGCCAAAGCGCGCGCGACCAAAAAAGCCAAGCATCGCGTCGTGCTCGCGCCCGTCCAGCGTGAGGCTGCTTTGCTCCGGTCATTTGCCTGCCCTGGACTGCCGCTGAGCGCGCCGGTCCTGCAGACATTGATCGGCACTGAGGAATGATCTTGCAATCGGTCGAACAGAGGAATGACAGGGTGACCACGTGGAACAAGCATATTCACTCCCCCCAGCTCCACACTGGGAACGCACGGCCAATCACGGCAGATGCCGGAAGAAATCCAAAATATCGGCCATCAAGAGAGTCGTCCGACTGCCAATTCATGAGAAAGAGCTCGCCGTCGCCGACGACGCGGCAGCCCTGCCATTTCGGCAGCGGCCGGCCGCGTCGATCGTGATCCCGCGCTTCGCCGACCGCGATGGTATCAACCGAAATCGAGAGCCCGCTTCTACAAACCGTTTGACTGGGGAGTGCCAGCACGCGCTTGAGCATGGGGACGCCAATCGGCAAATAGCCGTTCAGGTCGAGGAAAGTCGCGAGGGGCTCCGGCGGCTGAACGGCGACCAGATCGGTTACTTGGAAGTGCTCCGCCAGTCGCAGGCGATAGAGACCGATCGGCACGCTCGCGGATGCATTCCAGATGTAGAGCGGAAGCGGCTTGAGGGCGATTGTCGCGACGAGCGCACCAGCCGCCCCAAACGTTGTGGCCACCGTCTTCAGGCGGCCCCTCATCGCATTACCCTCTGACGGCGTAGCCAAGCCTGGTGGCGTGCCTTCGTGTAGGGACGCGGGCCTTCGTTGACGGACAAACGGTTATGAACGTGATGCCAATGATCAGGCGCGACGTCGGCGGGATCAATCCCCAGCGCCTCGATCGCGTCGATCATTTGCAGCACGCGCTCGACCTTCGGCCAGCCTGACAGGCGCAGCAGAATCTCTCCGCCGGGTTTCACATAGGGAACGGTCGAGCAACGCTGTCCCAGCGCGACTGCGCGCAGGATGTCGATCCGCGAAATGACCGTGCCAAAATCGCTGGACGTCCAGCGAACGAAAGCAAAAATGCTACCGGATGCAAACGACAGGGCACGCCGGTGACGATCGATCTTCCGTTCCTCGACGATGCGACCGAACCGAATGCGGTTTTCGATACGCTTCTCGAGCCACAGCACTTCGACTTCGGTGAGATCGCTCATGCCGCCACTCCCCGACGCTGGAATTGAGAGAAGTGAGCTTGGGGGTCGGTGAAGACTGTGTGCAGCTTGTCAAACCAGGCAGGACCGGCGGCCAGCAGCCATCGCCAGCCGCGTCCAACGCGTCTTGCGGGCGGGTCCGCTGGAAGAAATCCGAAGGATTTTTGGTCAGCTGGGGTAGTGACCGGCGCCCCCTCGCCGGCCGTGCTGCTGCGAAAATGCTTCGCAGCGATTCGCAAAACCTTCGGCACAAACCGCTTCGTTTCTGCGAGCGAGAAGAACGGATAGGCCATCAGATCCTGCGCGTAGCGCGGCGCAAGATCGCCGGGCAGGGCCGGAAAGAGCTCTTTGCGCTCGGAATAGTGTTTGCGCCGCATGGTCACTACACTCACGCTGACATCAGCGACGTTCCTGGCCCGCATACGGGCGCAGGACGGGCTGCTTCTTGGCGGGCAGCACAGTGCCCTTGCCGGGATCGGACGTTGATGTCTTGGCGCCGATGTCAGCCCAGGCCTTCAGGTCGTCTACGGCGTAGACGACGCGTCCGCCAATCTTGCGATAAGTCGGACCAGTGCCGTACGTCCGGTGCTTCTCCAGCGTGCGCCCCGAGAGGCCAAGATAACGCGCGGCCTCTGGTGTACGCAGGAAGCGCGGGGGTAGCGCCGTCGGATCGGGCATGTGAGAACTCCAGGATGACCGCGCGCCGTAAATGACTGCGTCGGCGCTTATGCGGTCATCATGGAGGAGCACGCGCTCGGAGGGGGATGCCGAATTTCGAGGGGGCGATTTTCGATACCCCAAGCGGAGGGTTATTTGTCCCTGTGGCGGGGCCGCAGAAGTTTCCGATAGCCTCCCCGCACCAACGCGAGGCCGCCTTGCACCAATCGGACCGTTCGATTGCGCAGATCGTGCGTCTTCCAGGCGCGCTCGGGAATGCGCTTCTTGCCGAACAGCTCTTCGGCGATCATGCGATAACTACCACCGGCGGTACTCGCATCGAGCGCGCGGATAGCGGCGCTCAGGCGTTCGCGGCGCTGTTTAGACAGTTGGTGAAAGGCAGGACCTGGCGCGCGTCCGTTCATCGCGCGCCAAAGTCGCCGGGCTGCATACGCGCGCGCGTCGAAATCGTCATCAAACGGCAGTTCGGCAACGTAAGACGCCCCGATCACCGGGGGCTCTTTGGACCAGACACGGTGATCCACCATACCGATGCGCAGCACCGTGTGCCAGCCGTCGCCAGCGCGACGTATCTGGCCGGCCGCAAGATCAAGCAGTGGCTGGGACGAGGACGTGCCAAAACCGGCCGAGATAGCTAGCGCGATCGGCACGACTGCCGCTAGAACTTCCGGCGCCCAAAAGATCGTCTGTTCCTGAAAGGACCTCTGCGGGTCATGGGCGAAAGCAGATACCCCACTTCCTCCTGAATGCAGCGGTCACTTCGCCATCCGGGCCGTTGGCGATCATTGCCTCAAAGTCGCGACGATAGTCCGCGTTACGGCGAAGACATTCCCAGGCGATGTCGGTGATTTCAGCGTCTTTTAGGCTTTTGTAGGAATCCGGCGATCGCCAGTCGAATTCAGGCATTGCTTCCGCCCCATTGCATGCAGCTAACAAGGATTGCGGCGCAATAGGTATGAACGAGACGGTTGTAGGAAGCCCCTAGTTTAGCACCACGTGGTGCACCGGAATGACCACCCGTCAGTGGAAGAAAATAGTTCTGACTGCAAGCCGCCAAGCAGCGATTTTCTTCTATTTGGAGCCGGTGTCGCGTAGAAGGCGCCCCTGCTCCGTCACCCATTTGGCGCGCGCAAGGTGACTCTGATATGCGCTACGCGCACGGCGCGGCTCGCGCTCCGGATCAAGATGCAGCACGATCCGAGCGACTTCCCGCCAGTCAGCCCCTTCGCTTTCAGCCTGCAGAAGGCGCATATAGGTCACCACATGCTGCTCATCATAGACCGTCAGCATCTGGTCTGTGGGCGCGGCGTCGGCGACGTCGGGATCGAGTGGCGGCTTCCTCATAGAACTCCACGCCTTAGATAAGACATTTTCTAACACCGGTCCGGAAGGGGCAGAAGCCTCAAATTTTTAGTCGATGACCGCGTTTTGTCGAGAATACTCCGTGGAGAAATACTCTTCAAGGACATGCCCTCTCGCGTATGGACATACGCGAGATACTTGCAATGAATTTGCGGAAGCTCCGACAAGCGCGGGGCTTGTCACAGGAGGAATTGGCTCACCGAGCAGAAATTGATCGCACCTATATCAGCGCACTCGAGCGAAGCGTCTACGCGGCGGGTATCGATGTTGTCGATCGGCTGGCGCGTAGCTTGGGTGTCGAGGCAGCCGACCTTCTCACTCGACCACCCACAACAAGCCGCAAGCGAAAGAGTCGACGGCAGGCCGAATAGTTGATGCGGGCCGCTCGATCCCAGTTGGGCGGCCTCGCTGTAGGGAAGAATGAGGAGCCCCGCCCGGCGAACCGGCCGGGGCTGACAGGGCCATTTTGCCCGCCGTTCTTGCGGGCCGCGACAAGAGAAGCGGTAGCCCTCGCCACTTTCGTCGTCGAAAGGGTTGGCGTAAATCGGCGCGTTGAAGGATGGAGGATGGATCCTCGAGCTTGAGCGAAAGGTAATCGCAGCCCTCTTCGGAGCGCGTTAGCGGGAGGCCATATTCGCCGAAAGATCGTTTTCCGCCGCCCCTTCTAGAGCTTGTGCCTCGGTGCGCTGTCGCGGTTCGGATACTTCGCAGTCAGTGGGGCAACAGCGGTCGTTTCGGAATCGACGGCCCCCGTTGCGAACGCCGTGGTCGAGAAGACCCTCGACCAGTTCGATTTTGTCCATCACCGGATAGTTGCGCCAGATTTCGCGCTTCATTGCTTCCGGAGAGCCGCCGCCGTGCAGCGAGATCACCGAATAGCAGCCGGCTTGGTGCGAGACCGTCAGATCCTCCATGAAGCGCGCCACCTCGGCCCGTTTGTCGGCGGCGATGTTGGGCCGGCCGCCCATAACCGCGGCTAGCAAGGACTTAGTTTCAGGATTGCGATCCTCATCCAGACCCGGCAGGGCGACGAGGGCCGCCGGAAACTAGTGCGCCAGACGATGCATGTCGTAGGTCTTGGTCGCCAGCAGCAGCTTGCCGATATACGAGAAGACACATCGGGCATCACGGATCCGGCCGGATCGTGCATTCGAACGAGGAAGCCGCTCCCAGGCGTAGAAGCTGTCCGTGATGGTGATGAGCTCGACCATCGCCTTGCGGATGCGGCGCGACGCTCGACGTCAAGGCCGTTCGCTCCTATGACTAGCGCATATTCCACGGCGCCGACTACAACCAGCGCTTTCTCGCCTATCTGCACAAAGTGCAGGACAAGGACCTCATGCGCGATTGATCGCTTTCGACCATCAATTCGTCGCGCGAATGTTGCGCCGCAAGCGGCCTTAAGTTCTTCAGCAACGAGATCAACTCTTCCACGTCACCGACCTTGCTGCATCGCATGTCGGAGTGCCGAAGCTCCTGGAGAAGGCATGCCGGCGGCAGCTTCGGTTGGGTCATAGGTGCGCGAGATCAGCGCCATCAGTCAGGGAGAGTGGATGCGAGGTGCAAACACAGTCAAGCCGCGCCGCGACGGCGCCCCACTTATCTCGTGGCCGCCCCTTCGGCCGCGCAAAAAACGGGTTGAACTTAGTGCCACATCGTTCCGACCTGCTAACCGGGATCCCAAAGCAGGCACCCGACTGCGCATGCGCTCGAACTAAGCCCATATTTGTCCCGCTGAAGCTAGGTTGCCTGCTTGGTCCTAAAAGGGGCTGGTAGGCAAAATCAAGGGCTCCGATGCGGAACTCCGCCGTTCAATCTCCGTATTCGCCCGGAATTCGCAAGAAGCAGCTCGTGCCTTAGCCTAAAGCGAGGTTAGATGCGCCTCAACCGCCGAAAATCTGGGCACCTTGTCTTCCGAGTTCCGGGAGGTTAGCTTTGAACCTATATTCTTCCTTTATTTCCGGTGGCTTGGGATGCGGATCGTCCTCACGATTTTGACTATTTGGGTTCTGCTTAACATTTTGTTTGTCTTGCTCGTTATTCGTCCGCGCAAGCCACAGCCGACCCCCCGTCCGAAAACGCTCTCGCCAGCCACCATTGAGCTTAGCCAGAGAGAAGAACAGGACGAACCAATCTTGCTTCGACACGTCATCGTTTCCGTTGCGATGGGCGCTTTTTTCGCCCTCGCGCCGCCGCTCATTGCGCTAAGCGACTCGATTGTTCGCTTTTTTCGGAAGCCGCCGCGTAACTGAACCAGAGGCCAATTGCGATCCCCTGCTGGTCGGGCTTGAGATAGTGGCTCAGTAAGCTTCCTGGAACAGCACAGCCGAGGCCGTGCGCGCCATGATCTTGAGATCGAGCCAGATACTCCAGTTGCCGACGTACCAAACATCATACTCGACCCGTTTTTCCATCAGATCGATCGTCGGCGTTTCCCCGCGGAATCCGTTCACCTGAGCCCAGCCCGTCAGACCGGGCTTCATGTGATGGCGATAGACATATTTACTGATGAGCTCGTCATAGTAGTTGTCATGAGCAACCGCATGCGGACGCGGCCCGACTAGAGACATGTCGCCCCGCAATACGTTCCAGAGCTGCGGCAGTTCGTCGATGCTCGTCATTCGAAGAAAGCGTCCGATCCTGGTGATTCGCGCATCCCGCCTGGTTGCCTGTCTGATCGTGTCTCCATTCTCGCAGACCGACATCGTGCGAAATTTCCAGATTTCGAACGGTTTGCCGTTAAACCCGCGCCGTGATTGCCGGAAAATAATGGCTCCCGGTGAATCCAGCTTGATCAAAATGGCAACAGTCAGCACCAGCGGCGTCAGAAGCACCAGCGCAAACAGCGCCACTCCTACGTCTAGGCAGCGCTTTTGCAACCGTTCGAAAATGCTGAGTGGCGGTCGCTGAATTTCGATCGCGACGGTCCCACTGACCGGAACAAACGGACGGGCCACGAGATCTGCGATCGGATCGTCCGGCAACAGGCGTATCGGCTGCGGCATGGCGCGCAAATACGGCCCAAGCTTGCGGAGCATCGGCAGCTCATTCCAGTCGATCGCGAGCAGATATTCATCAACATCGGCCGACCTCGATTGGCGGATGATGTCGCGGATCGCTCGTTTCCAGCCATCGTCGCTGCCGTCTGCACCGATCATGTAATGGCGAACGACATCGAAACCGTTCTTCCGCAGATCCTTGAAACGGTTCGAGGTGAAATCGAGCGGCTTCAGACTGAGCAAAGCGACCTTACGATCGACCAGGCGCCCCTTCGTGAGGCTCGAGCCCAACGCAACCTGCCATGCGAATCGAAGGCTCATCAGTCCGACGCCGCCAACACCGGCGAAAATGATGACCGTGCCTCGCGACAGGTTGTCTGTCGACTTCAACAGGAAAGCAGAGACGGCAAGGATCATCAGGGAGGCGGCCCAGATAACGACGGTCTTGCGCAGCTGCCAGACCAGCCTTAGCGCGCGGTGCGTGTCGTACACCCCCCGGGAATAGGCGATTGAAACAAACAGCACGCCGACAATCAGACCGGCTCCAACCGAGGTGCCATCCGAGATCGACGTCGTCATCGCGCTATAAAAACCGGAAGCCGCTGCATAGCTAATCAAGATCAGGAGCAGATCAGCAGCAATGACAAAAACTTGGAAAGGTCGTTGAAGTGCAATCCCGCGCGTGGAAGCGAGCGAATGAGCGTTATCAGAACCGTAAGTTGCAACATCCATACGAGACCTTTACGTGTCGAGCGCGTGACACCATCGCAACGCAGGTGATTTGCGGTTTCGCAACAGAAGGTGTTAACCGATCGCAGCGACATTGTGGCACTGCACCCGATTTTTGCCTGCCAAAGCTGTTCTCAACGCCAATAATGCCGCTCTCGCGCTATGCGTGTATTTCCTCTCGACACCACATTGTGGCCGGGCCCATTTTGCATCAGCTTCGCGCAATGATGCTCGAAAGGATGAGTTGCCCTGCGCGAGAGCCGATGCGCGATCACGCATTCCTCGGCGCCACCGCGTTGAGAAACAGAGATTAAGTGATTAATTCGCGGAGTTGGAGGCCGGTCGCTGAGCCCATCTTATTTCACCTGGGAACCTCTCAGCGTGGCTGTTGGATCGCGAGCTAGTTTGTTCGGCCGACGGCGCCCAAAGTGTACTCTCGACCAATTTCCTTCTCGGATCTACGCAATCGCTGGCGCGCATGGCTGTGCGTCAAGGGAGCGAACCGTAAGATCCGCGCACGACCGTCCAGCACTTTCATGAACGAATGCGGAGGCGCTCGCCGCTTTGCGACGGTTACCGCCCTCTGATCGCGATTTCGAAGTTGGAGACGAAGGCCTCGATGCTTCGCACGGGGCCGTCATTGTTCAAGTCCTGGGCTATGTAGCGAAGCCGCGAGTGTGAACGCCTTTCGATCTCATCGAGGTCGGTGGCAATCTTTTCAAGCGCCTCTTGAAGGCGTCGGAGATGGGAGATTTGCGATACCGGCTGATCCATTAGATCGCTCCGCAATCCGCGGTACGGCGTGGGACCGGGCTTGAGACACCCACGACCACCGATGGCGACGCGGGCATGGACCATCTTCACCTGTCACATCCGAACTCAGCTACCCGCGCCAGCATGATTATTCGGAAACCATATATTTTTAATTATTTGCGTTTTATTCGGCGAGGTCAATAGCTGGATTTAATGACTGGAAGACGTTTACGGACTAATTGCGGGGCAGCCGCAATGGCGTTTCCTCGCAAATCCCGACCCGTGGTCGAAACGGCCGTTTGGAAGTCTTGCACCTATGCGAACCCCGAAAGGGGTCCATCGGCCCTCCACCCGGCCTTAGCTCGCAGCTTGAAGAGCTCCCAACATTTAAACGATTGACTTAAAAATAAATTTAATAATAAAATACCAATATTAAAAGTTAATGCGTGAGGCCCTAGATGATCAGGACGTGCGTCGCCACAGCCACGCTGATGCTCGCTCTAGCTACAATCGCGAAAGCCGATGTCATCTACCCAAATCCCGGTACCGAAAACCCGATTACCTACACTTTCACCTCAACCGCGAACGGATCGCTGATCGCATATTTTTATGGTTCAGGCGCCTCCTTTAGCGAGAGCCTGGGGCTGCTCGTCAACGGCCAGGACAGGGGCACCGCGTTGGACAATCATAGCAGTCCGTACGGACAGGCGCATGATTTCGGCAACGTCAGTTTCGGCGACACACTCGTCTTCTACATCGACGTCAAGACGACCGGCCACACCTACTACTCCGACATCAAGATGAATTCCGATGGCGTGAACCACGTCTACTCGACGGCTTTCAATGGTGATGGGACGATCCCTGCCGGCACCTATGTGGGCTTCGAAGATCTCAGCCTGCATCAGACGTGTTGGACTGACAATAACTACACCGACGAGCAATTTGTCTTCACCGTCGCGTCCGTGCCTGAGCCATCCACGTGGGCGATGATGATTCTCGGGTTCGCCTGCGTCGGCTTCCTCACATATCGGCGTCGCAATTCGGCGATGCGAACCGCATAATTCGCTTCCCGAATGCACACAAGGCCGTCCTGACTCGACCTTTTTCCCTTTCTATTTCGAGATTTTTGAATCGGGCTCTGAGCCGCAGTGAGCTAACCAACACGGCTCAGGAAAGCTCCGCGCTCGAACTGTTTAGCTATAGCAGCGTAGCGACTGCCATCATATTGGCTGGGGCAAACTTCGAATCCCAACGCTCAGCTCAAATCCAACATCGCCTGCTGAAGCCATGCGCGGTGACGAAGCGGCCGCACCGAAATCGACTGCTCAAAACTGATGCCCGACATCAGCTGGCGCTCGGGATCTGCCTGAAGGCCGTCGAGATAGCGAGAGTGCGCCCGCCCCGCTACGACCATCGAGATCAGTACAAAGGCGAGGATCAGAAACCAACTCACAGAATATCCCCTTGCGCTTCAGACCGAAACTAGCTCACGCGCCGTTTGTTCCCGCCTGGATTAGGGCAGGCGCCGGTGTTCAATAGCGCAGAATCGTGTCGATCAGCGTGCGAATGCGTGTCAGCACTGTGCAAGTGGGATCACGGTTGCGATAGCCTCTGCCCCGTGGACTCAACCCGACCGATAAGCGCGAGCGAGAGACATCGAGCGGATCGGATATTTGTTGCCACGATTAAATCGACGGTGACGCCCGACTTTTTCCACGTAGCCAAAGTGGGCGCACGATCGCAGGCCCCCGGCGGCGTGGTGGAAAAACTTGAGGCGTTCCTGATATCTCAACGGACCTACGATTGGACCGAGCACCGGAGAGTCCCGTTCGCGAGCGTCAGTGTCACGGTCACCACGCGATTCGTCCGAACCGCAAATTCGCAAAGCTTTCGACTTGTCTCGCCATGCTTGAGCTGAATGCTAGCAGTGCCGATAGGCTGTTGGACCACAAGACTGCTGCGGGCGCCGAGATCGATTATCACCGAATTGAGGACCAGCGTGTCGCCGACGGCCAAGCCGGCAAAGCTTTTCTTTATCTCGACGAAGCCCGTTTCCGCGCGAAAATCACACCCAGCCAATCCAACCGTCAGCGCGGCCAAAACGGCTCGAGCTGGCTTCAGCCTCATGACTGAGGCGGAGTGAGGCTTTGGATGAAGAGCTTCAGTCCTTCCGAGGCTCCGCGTACGTCACCGGCGAGATTCCGGACCACCCTGACCATCTCGTCGGCGTTCTCGACCTCCAGCACCTCGGCAGCATAGTCGCCTCGGGTCTGCACGGTCTTCAGCAGAAGCGCAAATTCCTCGCTGGCCTTGGCCAGGTCATCCGTCGCTTTCACCATTTCGGCAACGTTCTGATCCCAGCGCTTCTGCAGGGCCTGCCGTTCGGGCGGCGTGAACTTGGTATCGCTGCGCATCTGCTCCTGCTTGGAGCGGGCATATCCAAGCGCGCGGGCACCAAGCTTCGCAATTTCGCCGTTGTCCGCGACCAGCCCCAGCGTCTGAGAGATCAGGGCTTGAAGTTCCTCGACCTGCTGCTTCGCGGCGTCGGGTCTGGACAAGGATTCGATTGTTTTCGCCTTTTCCTCAATTCTCTCGTTTACCCCTTCGAGGCTCTTGCGGACATCGCCCAATCGGCTGCGAAAATCGTTGAGCGGGGTGGAGGGGGCGGTTGCGGCCGCCGGCGACGAAGGACCATTTTCTGCGGCACGCACTGGGGTTATCGCGACTGCGGCCGTGCAAAGCAAAACGGCGCAGATGCTCCGCGCCAAGGACAACCTCGGCTGGCTGAGAATGAACCAATCGATCATCGCAAATCCCCCGGATCATTGGCAGCACGACTGCAATGTCGGACTGTCCCGGCCACGGCTGATCCTGCTGGAAAATTGCAGCGCATCACCACCAGAAATAGGGAAATACTCGATACTTCAACCGGGGATTACCGTAATAACCGGGGCCCTCATACGGGCCGTAGAAATTGCCGTCCCCATAGACCCAGCGTGCGACCGGCTTGCGGACCGGGGGACGGTAGCAGCGCCCACCCTCGTCGCAGATCACTTTGACTTGCTCGAGCGCAAGGCTGGGTGGAGGGGTCGTGGTTTGAGCCAGAAGGGGCGCCGCGGATGCCCCGCCTGCCAGCATCATCGAAAGACCGGCGATTGCTCTAGCCAGTTTCAGCATTGTCTTGCCCCTCGGATCCGCCCGATTCAAATTTCACAGATTAATAATCTTAATGGTCTCTCATACGCAGGACAAGGCCACAGGGATAGGCTTGGGGGCGGCTTGGCTGTTGCCACCCCCCTGTTGCGATCAATCTGCCACATCGGCCACCGATGCGGCGGCGCGACAGACCCGGAATCAAGCCAGCCGGCGGCCAGATAGGCCACGAAACCGCTTCGTCGGACCCAGGCGCTCCGCCCAAGGACATTGCTAACCAATTCCGTTTGCCATGCGAGAAGCGGTCGCGTCTGCGCTGATTTCCGCTAGCAGGGTTGGGTGCTATGTCTGAACTCAATGCACACCGCCTCCAATTCCAATTCCGATTCCGACATGGCCTCTCCCTCATCTTTCCGCGGTCACTTTTGCCTACGGCTGTTGAGCCTTGCCGCACTGCTATTGTTCTTCTCGATCGCCTTGGCGGCTCGAAGCCAGGGGCAGGAGATTCGCCGCCTGTACGCGACTAGACCGCCGGCGGGATATGCCTTCATCAGGATCGCCGCGTTGTCGGAAGGACCCCCACCTCGGGTTCAGGTCAATTCAGCGGACTTGCAGATCAATGAGGCCACGGGGGCAAGCTCTTACCGCGCCGTGCCCGCAAACGAGCCCTTGAACCTCTCGGTCAACGGCGCCGCGATCTCCAAAGACGTCGTGCCAGACGCCGAGGCATATCTCACCCTGGTGATCTCAAGAACGAACTCGACCTGGAACGTCCAATCCATTGACGAGGGCCAGAGCTCGAGCGACGGCTTGAAAGCCAAGCTGCGCTTCTTGAATCTCGTACCCGGATGTACGGCAACGCTCAAGATTGCAGATGGACCCACCATCTTTCAGCAAGCCCCGTTCGGCTCCGTTCAATCCCGAACCATCAACCCCGTAACCGCAAAGCTGGAAGGCTCCTGCGACGAAGGCAACGCCCCCCTGACGCTCCCTCAACTGCGTGCAGGCGATTACTACAGCATTTTCCTTCGCAAGGATTCCGAGCGGCTTCGTCTGACCGGTCAGCTGGATGAGACCGAGCCCTATCGAGAGCGCTAGGCCGCACGCGGATGGTATTCGTCAGCGATTCCTTCGTTTTTCTTTTTCTACCTGTATTTCTGCTCGTCTATGCGACTACCCCTGCTCGCTTCCGCAATGCCGCGATCCTGCTGTTTAGCCTGATCTTTTATGGCTGGTGGCGATTCGATTTTCTCCCGCTCCTCGTGGCCATCGCCTGCTGGTCCTGGGCGACAGGCCTCTGGATCGTCCGAAGCGCAGGAAGAGAACGTCGGATCGCCCTGCTCGCCGCGATCCTTGCGCCTCTCGCGAGCCTGATCTGGTTCAAATATGCCAACTTGCTCGCTGAAAGCGCTCTCGCCCTCGGCGCACCGATCGGGCATTGGACAGCGGTTCCGCTGCCCATCGGCCTTTCATTCTTCGTGTTTGGAGCGATTTCCTATTCAGTGGATGTCTTCAGAAAGACGGTCGCGGCAGAACCAAGCCTTGTGAATTACGCGACCTATCAGGCCATGTTTGGCCACCTCGTCGCAGGTCCCGTGGTCCGCTATCAGTCTGTGGCGGAACGGCTGACGTCACGCTCCTTCGATCTTGCGGAGTTCGCCGAAGGATGGCGTCGCTTCATGCTCGGTTTTGCGCAGAAGGTACTGCTCGGAGATACGCTCGCGCCGCTGGTCGATGCCGGCTATGCGCTACCGAACCCCAGTGTTGCGGACGTCGCCTTGACCGTCACGGCGTACACGCTGCACCTCTACTTCGATTTTGCAGGCTATAGCAGCATGGCTATCGGGCTCGGCCTGATGGTTGGGCTGAAGTTTCCGGAGAATTTCGACAATCCCTATCTGAGCAAATCGATCACCGATTTTTGGCGCCGTTGGCACATCAGCCTGTCGAGCTGGCTCCGCGACTACCTGTACATACCACTTGGCGGAAACCGCGTGGCCAAGGTTCGCTCCTATTTCAACTTGCTGGTGACGATGGCCCTGGGCGGCCTTTGGCACGGTGCGAGCTGGACCTTTCTGGCCTGGGGCGTTTGGCATGGGCTGGGGTTGACCGCAGCAAGACTTTGGGGCGCGGCCGGTGCGCCCGCGATCCCGGCCCTCGTCTCGCATCTGCTGACAATGATTTTCGTCATGATCGGCTGGCTGCTGTTTCGTGCTCAGGACTGGCAGGTGGCCGAAACGATGACTTCGGGGCTGCTCGGATTCAACGGACTGTCCTTTTCGTCACCGATGACTGCGGCGGCGCGACCAACTGAATTGCTGACGCTTTGCCTTGGCCTGCTCGTCGTCTACGCGCCAGCGCTGCCCGACTACCCGCTTCGGCGCCATATCGCCCGTCCATCGTTCGAATTGGCGCTGCTCTTATGGCTATGCGCCTTGTGGACGATGCAAAGCCGCACCGTGATTCCCTTCCTGTATTTCCAGTTCTAGGCACGTGCGCGATGATCAGGCCTCTCCTCGTACTCGCAGTGATCTTTTCAGGGCTGGCCGCCGTGCTGACCAGGGGCCACGGAGCGCTCGGCGAAGTGTTGAGAACGACGACCGTAAATGATCTCACCGATGGCCATTTTGCCCAGCACGTCGACAAGGCGATCTTCAACGCGGTGCCGCGGAGCACCACACTCGACGGCATCATAACGGGTCTGGAGTATCGGGTACTGGGCGACGCCGGACCACAGGTCCACGCCGGCTGCGGTGATTGGCTCTTTACCATGGAAGAGCTGCGAGCCGAACGCCATGACCGCGACAACATGGCTCTTCGTGCAGAACTGCTCCGACGGTTGACGCGCGCAATCAGGCGGGCTGGCTCGCGTCTCATCATCGTCCCGGTCCCTGACAAGGCTGAGCAGGTGGAAGACAAGCTCTGTGGGGTCGCAGCAGTGCAATCGGAGTTACGAAATCAATTTTGGAAAGAACTCGACCATGTCGAAGGTGCGGTTGTGGTCGATCTTCGCAATGACTGGCCGAGGCCGGGCTATTGGAAGACCGACACTCATTGGGATCAGACTGGCGCGCGCTTTGCCGCAAGACAAATCGCACAGGCTGTTGCGCACGTGCTCGGTCCTGGCCAGGATGCGGTCAAACTGGTCGACGGGCCCCTACGACAGCGCACAGGGGACCTCGCACGACTGTCCGGACTGACTGACGCTCCCCGGTCGCTCGCGCCCGAGTCCGAGCAGGAACGAGAGGTAAAGTTGGATATCTCTCGATCAGGCGGACTGCTCGATGACGCCCCGGAACCGCAGATCATTCTTGCCGGGTCGTCCTTCTCATTGAACTCTGGGTTTTTCGAGTACCTTCAGGCCTCTCTCTCCAGGGAGGTGGCGCAAGTCAGTCAGCCCGGCGGAGGCTTCGCCGGCGCCCTGCTCGGGACCCTCGACAAGCGAGCCGTCAGCTTAGAGAAGATCAAGGCCGTGATATGGGAGTGGCCGATGCGGTCTTTGGTTTCCCCACCAAGCGAAGCCGAAAAAAATTTCATGCGCCAAACCAGGTGATCCAGTGAGGCCGAACGTGACTCGATTGATAGTGGCAATTGCAGCCGTGTTTCTTGCTCTCGCGCCGTCCGCCATGGCGCACGATGCGGTCCTGGAGGGGAAATCCAACTGGCTCTTTGCCGGTTGGGAAAGTCTTACGGCCGCTCGCCCTGATGCCGAGCAAGCGTCCATCAGGCTTATTTCGGACGTCGGACGCCTCCTCGCCCAAAGAAACGTCAAAGTGATCGTGGCAATCGTCCCGCTCAAGCCGCGCTATTATGAGAGCCTGCTGCCCGATGGATCAACGATGTCCGACATCGTTCGGGGGCGCTATGATCGGGAGCTCACCGAACTTCGCGCTGCCGGGGTCAATACGCCCGACCTTCGGGATGCCTTCAAGACCGTTGTGGCCGACAAGAAGGAGGTCTTTTATCGGACCGATTTTCACTGGACGACGTTCGCTGCCGAAGCAACTGCAGATCTCATCGCCGGTGTGATCACCTCGCAGGGACCGCTCCCCGGCAACGCCGGAAGCGGAACGCGGCTCGGCGAATGGATGAGTGACCGGCATCTTGGCGATCTCGCCGCCAACTTTCTGCCTCCGGAGCGCAAGCGGGCCATCGGTCCGGAAACCTACGTCATCCGGGCCGCCACTAAACCCGCCGCCGGACTGCTCGACGCAGATCCCTCACCGGTCGCCGTCGTCGGCAACAGCTTCGTGCAGCCCTATTTCGGATTTCCTCAGCGCCTGTCCAACAAGATCGACAGGCCGGTCGCCTTGAAGTGGAATCCCGGGGATGTCGGGCCGTGGGCGACACTGCTGCAATATCTCCAATCGAGTGACTTCTCGACGGCCTCGGTCAGACATCTGGTTTGGCAATTCAACGAAGCGCAAATCCAGAACGGGCCCGACGCCGTCGGCGAATGGGCTTCGCAGGGTATTTCCACCCCGGCCGAGTGGCGCGCCAAGGTTACGGACGCTCTAAGAAATCGATGAAAAGCTTAATTTTCTCTGATAAGCCGCCTGCTGACTGAAACTGCTGAGAAATTATCGAAGCAATTGCGCCACACAGCTCGGAAAATCATGAGTTTTGAAGGTCTTGTTGAGGCCAGACATGAAATTCCGGTTCCGCCAAATCGCCCCCTCCGGTACTCTCTACGACGTAAGTTTATTCGCCTGCTGGGGGCCATGTTTACTTGGAGTGCTGAACGTCCGGGACGACGTAAGCTGCGGGCTGCGGTCGGCGGACTTCTTCTTTCGCTTGTCTTAGGCTGTCCAGCCGACGCCCAAACCGCTGATCCGGATCGTCCGCCGGAAGGCGAAGCCTACACCTCTGCCGAAGAGGCATATAAGGCATTTGGACAAGGCAACTATCAAGCGGCCGCGAGCCAGGCCGCTGCATCTGTCGCGCTGCGGCCTGATATCCTCCGCTTACGATTGCTGCTGATCGACTCGTTGATTGCCGCAGGAAATCTCGCATCGGCCGATCAGGCGACTGCGGCGGCCATTGCGACTTTTGCCTCGAACCAGGAACTCGAATCCCGGCAAGCCAGCATTCGCCAGCGCCTTGCGCAGGAGCCGGCTGGTGAGGGCTATAAGGCGCTTGAACGGGGTGACACCAAGGCGGCGATACGCGCTGCTCGCAAGGCTGTGGAATACGGGCCGGACCTGATGTCCTACCGCCTGCTCTTGCTCGCGGCCCAGCTCGCTGACAATAGTCTTGCAGGGGCCGCCGAGACCGCATCGGAGGCGATCAAGCTCGATCCGGGCAACTACGTGCCGCTGGTCTGGCGGGCCTACATTTACCAGAAGCTTGGCAACAGGACCCTCGCGGTAGCCGACTTTAATGCGGCACTCGGTCTTCCTGATCTCACCGACACGGAGAAAAAGCAGATCCGATTAATTGCGGCCGACGCAGCGCTTGCGTCAGGTGACGCCCGAGCGGTCCAGAGCCTGCTTCAACCATATCCGAAAACGGACCCGCTGGTTGTCACGCGGATCGGCGATGCTGATGCCGCTGCCGAAGGCAAGGCGAGGTTAAAAGGCGACGGCAAGCTCATGCCGATGCCCGTGCAGGATTGTCGCGATACGCCTTATGGCTCGGTGTGCAGTCTGCAAGCGCCGCTCGTTCAAAGCGTGGCTACGCCCATCGACAAGAAGGCCGAGGGCATCGAGGCGGCTGGAAAGGCGTACGAGGCCAGCCGAGCCAAGAACTACGGCGTTGCGATCGAGGAAGCCAAGAAGGCGATCGCGGACGCCCCCGAGATCGCCAGCACCCGACTGCTGCTGATCAATCTGCAGCTCACGGCCGGCCGGCCGGCCGAAGCCGAAGCCACAGCAAGCCGTGCGATCGCGGAAGGCGTGGCTAGCGCCGAGATCTACGCCCAGCGCGGCTTTGCGCGTGGCCGCATCGGCAATGACACCGGCGCGATGGCGGATTGGGAGACAGCACTTGCTCGAGGGCTTCCAGCCGAGCAAGTTCGGAATGTCCGCCTGGCCCTGGTCGATACCGCGCTGAAGACCAAGGACCCGAAACGGGCGCTGCGCTTCATGCCGCGCGCGGGCCTTGATTATGAATTCACCATCCGGCGCGCCTACGCCTATCAGGCGTTGGGACGGAAGGAAGATGCCTTGCGAGACTTTAGGTCGGCCGAGCGCCTGTCGGTAACCAACGTTCAACGTGATGGCGCTGTCCAGGCTCAGATCAACACGCTGCTGGAGCTCGATCGGAAGCCCGAAGCACGGGCGATCTTCGATGCAGCTATCGCTCGCGGCCAACTCCGGTCGATCAGGGACGCGGACGTGGCCTATATCGGCGTTGCCGTCGGCAACGATAGGGTGGCGCTGGAGCTGTTTGATCGCGCGAAAGCCAATGGCGCGCTGCCGCCGCGGGCGACCATCGACGCGGGCTACACCGCCATGCGGCAGTTCCAGAATCCGAAGGCCGTCGCCTATCTGAAGGAAGGCATCGATGCAAAATCGGACGGGCGCATCAACATCGATGACCAGAAGCTGTTCGAGACGCGGCGGACCGTCGCCGATTTGACACGCGTCTGGGGGGTCAACAGCTCGATCTCCTACGGCAAGGTTGGATCAGCTCCCAATCCCTTCCTGACGATCAACTCGCCGGCAAGCACCTACACGTCGCAACTGGGATCCGAGATCTATTACCGGCCCGAGGAGTTCGGAAACCGCAACGGCGCACTGTTCGAAGTTTTCGGCAGGGTATTTGAGACGCTATACGATCAAGCCGGCGGTCCCACCGGACTGCGCACGACCCAGGGCATGGCCGGCGCACGGTGGAAGCCGTTCTCCGACCACAACCTGGTCCTCGAAGTCGACAAGCTGTTCCGGCTCGGCGACGCAGCTCGCGACGATACGCTGCTCAGAGCAGCCTATTCCTACACGGTGGGGACCGATTTGCGGGCGATCGATACCCACTGGCCGACCTGGTACATTTACACCGAGGTCGACCGCTTCTTTGAGAAGACACAGCTGGTTGGCCTGTTCGAGGGACGCTTTGGTCACAGCTTCCGGCTCGATCCGATCAGCAGAAACCTGGTGTTCTTCCCGCACGCCGTCATTGCGGCCAGTTATGACGATTCATTCGCGGTTCGCGACGCTTACTCCGCCGGCCTCGGTGGCTCGATCCGCTACTGGTTTGGCGAGACGAAATATATTGCACCTCCCTCATACTGGGAGCTGACGTTGCAATACCGGTTCCGGCTCGCGGGCGACAAGCGTGCCGAGGGCATTTTCGCGCAGACGTCCATCAATTATTGAGCAGCCGGTGCCTGAAAGCGTGCGCTCGATCCGAGCGAGCGAAGTCACGGCGTTACTTTGCGTAATGAACTCTTTCGCCCATCGGAGTCTCAATCAGCCGGGGCGTCAGCGCGACGTCATCAACCTGTCAACAGTTCGACTTTCGAAGAACTGCCCCTCGGCGGTTCTTTTCTTGCCATTGGCTCTAAGCCCCAAAGACCCACACGATTCCTGCGGTAATTGCCCAGAGCCAGGCAACCATCCCGACCACGAGGGACGTGACGTAAAGCGAACGCATTTTTCAAATCCTCAGTGCCGATCAAGGCGCCAAGTGCCCGCCTCGAGGACACGCTGCCTCAGCCGCAAGACCTCAAGGTAGCGTGCTGCTATGGTTTCACCGAGCGAAGGCGGTCGCTTTGACATTCGCTTGGCCTTCTTCAATTCACGGGATTTGTGCCCCTTGGGAAAAGCAGTTTTCATGAAAATCTCCAGCATCCAACAAGAAGCAAAGCGCGTACCAAGGCGTTGAACCACGACTTACGAAGGAATGTCGGTCACGCGAGCTTCAGCGTGGTTCAGTCAAAAAATCCCGTGGGTCGGTTCAACATGTAAGAAATCCAGCCAAGCAATCGACCCAGCAACACTGTTCCACGTGAGGAACACCACGCACGAAAAATTCGGGCGTAGATAATGTGCTTCGTGGTGCGGTGTTGCCAGCAAAGCCTAGCGCTGTGGCGGAGTTTTCGTCAATTCGATTCTCGCGATGGACGCAAAATGCCGCGTTGGGCATGAATGGCCGTCCATCAACACGAACAGGTACGATGTGCGTGAAGGTGCGAGGGACGCCCGGGCGCGAAGCCTGAATGCTACGAAAGTTTAGCAAGACCATTTGCGGGTGACCGAGCCAATCCTTTTGTAGGACGCGCCGTACCTGAACGGTTCCCACTAGTGTACCAGGGCCACTGATCCACCATCCAGAAATGCTGTCATCTGGCGGACTCTTCCGCTCTCGGATATCGAGCTTGCCCCCCCGTAATCGAAGCGGCCGGGACTGTGGGTAATTGGAAGCCTCCCCGACAGTCGCGGCGAATCTGGGATCGAACATCGGAATGTGAGCGCAATTTGCAGGAAGGGTCGATCGCGCGAGATACGTTTTGGTTTGTTATGTCGCCATCGACGCCACAATAGCTTTGCTTGAAGTCTTGGATCGGGGCGCCGTCGCGCAGAAATTGGGGATTTGAAGCACGACCACATCGGCTTTCGGATCGGTTTCGCGGATGATGCGCTCCATCTGGTCGCTCCCGCCGGGAACCGTTGACTTCGTCACCACCATGGTGAAGGAGAGCACCTGCGCAATCTCGCCCGCGCACGGCATAGAAGATCGGCGTGGCCGTCGCGGCGCTGCAACGGCCCGCTGGCCACGTGAACACGGCGTCCGCCTCCCGCACTCGCTGCGCAAAATCAGTTGGTCAAGTCGAGCCACTTGGCCTCACATTGGTGGCGACCAGCGCGCCCAACCTAGCTCGAGATCAGGATCTCGCCGCGATAAAGGGTCGCAAATTGCACGCGGCCTTGTCTACGCACGTTTCCTCGGGATCGAAATCCGCAAAGCACGCCATGGACACCAGACCCCCATAGCACGTGCTGATCGTGACAATTCGCATAACACCCGCTCCTTCGGTTAACGGCGTCGTAGCGCATCTCTATGGCAGGCGAAGGACTGTTCGACCATCTCGCGGACCGACCGCGTCTCGCCGGTGGCGAGCACGAAATCGTCGGGCTTGTCGGCTTGCAGGTTGTTGATGTGCATGCCCTCGACGTAATTCTTGGCATGGCCCCAGTCGCGCTTGGCCTCGAGATTGCCGACATACGGCATTCGTCGAGCCCAACCGCGATCCGGGCCATGCCGCGAGGGATCTTGCGGGTGACAAAGGTCTCGCCGCGGATGGGGCTCTCAGGGTTGAACAGGATGCCGTTCGAGGCAAACATGCCGTAGGCTTCGCGGTAGTTCACCGTTGTCCAGCAGCCGTAGAGCTTGGCGATGCCGTAAGGCGAGCGCGGATGGAACGGCGTCGTCTCCTTCTGCGGGATCTCCCGCACCGGGCCGTAGAGCTCGGAGGTCGAGGCCTGGTAGAAACGAGTCTTTCTCCACGCCGAGGATGCGGATCGCCTCCAGTAGGCGCAGCACGCCAATGGCATCGGCATTGGCGGTGTATTCGGGGCTCTCGAAGCTGACGGCGACATGGCTTTGGCCGCGAGGGCGGATCTGCTGCACCAGGCGGATCAGATTGGTCGAGTCAGTCATGTCGCCGTAATGCATCAGAAACGGCACGTTGCCAACAAGCGGGTCCTGGTAGAGGTGGTCGACCCGCGCCTTGTTGAACGAGAATGACCGCCTCTTAATACCATGCACGACATAGCCGAGCGACAGCAGACGTTCGGCGAGCTAAGTGTCGCCCAGTCCAGAGACGCCGGTGATCAGAGCAATGGCTCATTCATATTCGAATCCTCAATGCGCACCTGTTCGAACGCATCAAGAGATGGGTCCCCCCGCAAGTACGAGCGCAGACTTGTCAAGAAAGTTAAGCTCGGTAATCATCCAGCGCAACAACGGGCATTCCCAGAGCGGGATCCGTTAATTGCTAACAATCGCTTGCGATTTCCTTCGCTGTGCCTGAGCGCTCCATTTGGCAATGATGATCCTTGGTTTCGCAAGTCTCGGACTTTTGCCATCGCCGGCACAGGCGACAGAGGCCGATTGCGGCCGCTTAATTTGCGACGGACTTCTGAAAAAACTTCAAAGGCTGCTTTATTGTGTGTCCGCCATCAGCGATCCCACCAGCCTCGTTACCGACGCGGAGAAACGCGAAGCAGGCACTTTGCTCAGTGATCACGCAGCGGCTTCGCCTAGCGCTCAGAACGCCAAGAGGTACTCCGCGATCTACCCGCGGCGACTGCTCACCCGCCCGCCAACTTCGATTGCCATATTTCGAAGCCGAGAACGGCAACCGCGACACCTACGTTGAAGGAAGCTCGCCGAGGCTGGGGCGGCAACTGATGCAGGTGCCGATGATTCCATAGTCAGGCCGTAGCAAGTTGCGCGGCTTGGCCGCGGCGACAATAGGCCATGAAACCAAGCCCAAAGAATCCCGCAATCATCATAATCCAAGTCGAGGGCTCAGGCACGGCCGCGGTGAACTGTACTTCGCTCAGCATGATCCAGGGCTCGAGGCCTGAACC
Organism: Bradyrhizobium zhengyangense; assembly: GCF_022012435.1. GTDB lineage: Bacteria > Pseudomonadota > Alphaproteobacteria > Rhizobiales > Xanthobacteraceae > Bradyrhizobium > Bradyrhizobium zhengyangense. Next base: position 9,000 of record NZ_JAKLUA010000033.1, on the reverse strand, counting down.
GGCCAACAAATCGCCCGTCTGACCGCCGGCAGCCTCGTAGCGGAAGCCGCTGCTATACGGACCGGAATCGGGATCGCACCATCCAACGCACTTGGACGTGTCGTAAGGATGGGCCGGATCGAAGCCCTTTACGTGGTCATTGTAATAGTCGATGCCATCCTGCTGTAACGGACCTCGATCGAGCGTCAGGCTGAACAGCGAATCGGATGAAATGTGGCCGAAGCCGCTCAGCGTGACCACGCTAGTAAAAGCGTTGAGCGACGTCATGCTCATTGTCGCCGAAATCGGTTTGCCGTTGACGTCGAGCAACACATCCCTCGGTGCGGCGACCAGACCGTTCAGATCGCCAATGGCCGGATTGTTTGCCGCAACGTAAAGCGCGATCGAGCCGACATACTGCCCGCTCGCCAAGTGAAAAGTGATCGTCGGATCCTGGTACTTCCAACCGACGTATTGGTTTGGCCCTGTATAGAACAGATTACTGACGTTTCCGGTCGGGCCGCTTACAACGGAATACACCTGCGTTGCTATGACGCCGTCGGTCAGAATGCCGGTGCCACCGATCAAGGGGGCGTCCTTTGGCGCCGCGTTGTTCGGGACTGACTGATTTGAGCCGTTCTTGCTGGCGTTCGGATCGGGCGAGGCCTGACCGGTCTTCGTGTAGCTGAAGTCGAAATAGTTATAGCCGAACGTGAACTGGGTCGCACCGTTCCCGTTGTTCATGTCGTAGCTCGTCACATTCACAAGGGCTGCGGACGCTCCAGTCGTCAGAAGGCAAACCGTCAGCGGCGCGGTCACGAGTGCAACGAGCAGATTTCGACGAAGGGGCATTTCCCGGACTCCGGCTCCGAAGGCAAATCAGGAGCTAATAATTAAATATTACTACTTGGAGGTTGCAGTCAACGTGGCTTGCATCAAGGTTATCGCTTTCACCCGTAATGATTAATTTCCGCCGGTCACATCCCCGTGCACATGTATAATCTGGCCGAAATGAAAGGCGGGTGTTGCCCATTACGGTAGAACGACTTCTGGGCGAAAAGGCAGGGTTATGGCTGCGAAGGCGCTCGTCGACGGTCGAACTGTTCGGGTGCCGGAGACCTAAGTCTGCCTGCAGTGAGCGGGTTCACAGTCGGCGCAAAATTGTTTGAATAGCCGTCCTCTTCCAGCCTTCGGAAGGCAAAGAAGCCACGATCGGTGACGACGATGTGGCCCTTCTCGATGAGACCATCGTTCATCATCATCTCAGATGCAATACGGGCCTCCTCTTGTGGCGTCGGAGGCAACCTTCGGACGCGCTCTCCGACCTCCACGGCCCCGCGTAACCCAAGGCCAACCCCATTGCTGCGGAGATGCAAACCTTCCGCACTATGGAGCTCCGGCGCGGCCCCCCGTGCCGCATACCGCGAGCTCCTAAAAAGAAAGCCGCCTTGCGGCGGTCTTTCTAACAACAGCGAACTCTCGCGATCAGGCGATGCGGGCCGTGGCCTCAACTGCCGGCGATAGGCTAAAAATCCAACGCCAAGGAAGCCAGTGATCATCATAGGCCAGATGGACGGATCCGGCACGGCGGAAACATTGACGTCGCCAATGACCGGTCCAAACGCACTGCCGGCGCTGTCCTGGCTGGCGAAGGTGAGCGTCACCGGTCCCAACAGCAACGAGACGTTGTTCAGATAATCGTGATAATCGTAGCTGTATCCCATGTTGCTGTGATTATCGGCGTGGTCACAGTAAAGCTGTAGGACTTGCTGGCACTTGCGAGCGTTACCAATACGCACTTCACCCCGGTCCCACCATCAGGATTGCCGGCGAGAGCAAACGAAAGGCTATAAAGACCGGCGGTCGGAAAGTTCAGTATCTGGCTGATAGACCCGCCTAATAGTAACGGTCCAGGTCAACGCTGCCACTTGTAGGATCCATTGGGTGAGTGCCAATAGCCGCCAATCAAATCCAAGCCACTGCTGTCACTGTCCAGGGCCCAAAGGACGGATCAGCAGAGTAAGTGGTGAAGCTTCCGCCGCCCGCGGGATCCGAGAAGTCACCATCGAACACGATGTTTGCACGCGCCGCAACCGATGTCAGCGAAACCGCAACGACGGCCACGGACAGCGCCTTGCATGGTCTAAAATTCTCTCAATCATCTGACCACGAGAGCTGTGCGACTTTTTGATGGGTCAATAACCCAATCTTTCCATCATTCCGCGCGCTGAACTAAGCAAAAAAGAAGCCGCCTCGCGGCGGTCTTCTCAGCAAGACTCACCTTGCTCACACAAGACGTAGGCGCGTTCCCGAGTTGCGACGATGCGCCAAGAAGCCAAGGCCCAGAAAACCTACGATCATCATCGCCCAGGTCGACGCTTCAGGTACGGCTGTCAGAACCACGTTGTCGAGGATCGGGCCCACGTTGGTGCCGACCCCAGGATTGAGGGGATTGATAGCCGAGAAGGTCAACTCGCCGGCTTGGGTCGTGGTGAAGGATACGGAATAATGCTCCAGCGACGCTCCCGGCGTGACCGACGAATCAACGGTCGGCGTGAGCGTCTGACTGAAATTACCGAGGGCGAAGTTCAGGTTCTCGGTGATGTAGCTGTGATTGTACGTGTAAGCGCCGAAATCGAACGACAGCGTATAGGTGCCAGGGCCGAACGCCGCCGAGCTGATAGTGCCGAGCTGCAGCGTTGAGCCATCCAGATCGACGTAGGTGCCGTTGCCGGGATAGAAGTCCCAAGAACTGCCGGCGCCGATGACGTCCACGGTGCCCTGCGTGACGCTGAAGTTCGACCCGACATTGGTCGCATTCAGGCCTTGGGGCACGCCGTTGAAGTTTTCAGACAAAACAACCGCAGCCTGCGCTGGCGCTACCGCGACGAGCGCGCCAATCACGATAGCCGCTGCGCAGCCAAGTGCGCGCCCGTGACCAAACTTCATTTAATTGACCTCATTTAATTCGCGAATACCATTGAATTAATCCCTTAGATGACGAAGCGCAGTACGTCAAGCCAAGTCAGTAATAATGCCTTAATCTATTCACGGATTGGATTGGCCAGGCCCCGCACGCGTGAGAATTCACCATCTGAAGGAGCGCCGCCCCGCGATCTGACCAATGGCCCGCCCGGGGCGCGGCTCAAGGTCACGATGCCGGTAAGAACCCGTGTCGTCTGGGCTAGGCGCCCTGCCGTGAGGACCGCATCTTTGCCATCCCGAAGCTGACGGTATTGGCGTATCTATTCTCCCGGTCTGCGCGCAATGACGGGGCTACCGTAGACACCTGACTGTTTGCAGATCGATGGTTGGCGGCCTGACCATTCTGATCGCCCGAGCAAGGCTCGGCATCCAGCATGATTTCAACAGACGAGTTCAACGCCGCGAGCAAGGCGCTCGTGAAGGAGTCAGACATTAGTTATTCTCGAAAAGGTTTTCGCCCCCTACCGGAACCGTCGCATAGCATCGTTCCGCGACGAACGTAAGGCGAAGCTGTTGCGCTCTGACCTCACGTTTCAAAAAAAGCGGAGATGCTCACTGGATCGACTGCGGGCTCTCAAGAGACAGTCATATTGCGGCGCACTGGGGCACCGGAGCCTTCGGCATTGGGATGCAGCTGGCTAAGCGGGCTCCCGAGCATTTCGTCAAAGCGAACGCGGGGCCGGCAATCTGAAACCCCCTCAGACCCCGATCATCCACGTCAGACCCGCAAACAACGCCCACAGCCAACTGGCCAAGGCAAGGGTACAAGCGGCGACGTAGAGCGATGACGCGAACTTACGCCCAACGCGTTTCATCGACTGGACCTTTCCGCTTGAGCCTCGGACAGGCGTTGCCGCAGGCGAAGGATTTCCACGTAGCGCTGCGAGATATTCGCAGGTGCGGGCTTCACGGCCGGCTTCGCGGGCTTCTTGGGCTCTGGATGGGACTGCGTGGTCTTGGAAATATTGGATTTCATTTGCTATCCCTCCTCTCAAATACGGTCGAATATCGAGCAAGCCTTGTGCCAAACAAATATGATGCACACCGGGGCTTCGGCAATTGGTCTGTCGTCCATCTAGCGGGGTTCGATAACGCTCGCGTGACCGTTTGTCGACTGGCGGATAAAGGCGCCGAACTACTGCGTTGCCCAAGAGCAACTGCGGCGAAAGTAGCCTGGCGATCGGGCGGCCTCAAGGCTGGCGCTGGCACGCCCCGCCTGCGGCGGCTGGCGGCCGTGACCCCGCCCGCTCACCGGTCTGTTGGCTTGGGCAAGCGCTCGGTCGGGGACGGAGCGCGACGAGATGCGCTCGCTCAGTTCAGCGCGTAGCAATTGGAATGCCACTTCTGCCGTCGTGCGATCGTCGTGTTGAGGATGGCGATCAGGTGATCAGCTTGCGCATGCAGGCGACGACGGTAACTTTCGGCTCCGTCCCTTTGGCAAGCAGGCGCCGATAGTAGTCCTTCAGAACGGGATTATTAAGCGTGGCGCGCCGACACAGGGCATGTAGATGGCATTGCGGATCCAGCGGCGGCCCCCTTGATGTGACGCTCGCCTCGTCGCTTTCCGCTGTCATCATCATAGGGAGCTCGCCGATCAAGGCCGCGGCGATCTCGCACCTGGCCAAGCTCTGGCATGCCTGCGACGAGATTTGCGGCGCTCCCTCGGCAAACCCCGGCACACTCTCGATAATCTCGGCGGGCTCAGCAAAATCTGGCGTTGGCCTGATTTTGGCGTAGATGGCGGCCTCGAGCTTGGCAATCTCGCTGGCGAAGCTCTTCAAGATGCGGGCATCGGTTTTTTGAGCCAACCCCGGCGCGGCATGTTCGCTTTAGCCTATTAGGCGAAGGCTCGCATCGATCCCCTTCCTGTCTGTTCGGTTTGATCCCGTGATTTTGCGTTTGGGTCCGAGCTTTGGTCCAGACGCCGCCCTGCTCTCGCTCGCCGGCCGCACGATCATCCCGGCTTAGACTGTGGACCTGCTTGCTCTTCCACTCGTCGTGAAGACGCTTTGCTGGAGGCTTGGTCGATCTGAATGAATTCGACCGCTACTTTAGCGAGCCTGCGCTTTGCACGGTCCTTTCCAGTCCCCAAAGCCGATCCGTGATGCCAGTTGAGCAAATTCTGGATCGGGCATCCCGGCCTGTACCGGCTTGCCCCCTACAGTGCTGAAATGCTGGGACGTTTCCCAGGCTAGGCGGCTTGTCGTCCCCGCCGATCCCCCATCGTCCCGACCGGTTGGGTAGCAATTTGGGTAGCAATCTCTGCCCGAGCGGCCTCGACCGGTTATAAGATCGTGTCATGATCGGTTCGATGAAGGACGAGAATCATATGTTGTTCCGCTGCCCGTGCGGAGCGGCGTACAGAATTGTGCCGAAGGAAATTCCGCTGGGCAGAGCGGAGGTAATTTTCTGCGAGTGCGGCCGCGCCCTTCAGGACAAGCACGGCACTCGTTATTTCGACTACGAACGGGTCGACTAGGCTACGGGCCTTCAACGGACCGCCTTTCACACCCACGACGCGCAGTACCTCACGCTCGTTGCGAGCTACCACAGATCGACAACTTGACTCTCGTCGGCGGCGCGTTTCGATAACGCCATGCCAAGCCCTTGACGCAGGGACCGCACCGAACTTGATGGCCGCCCGCTCAAGATCACGCTAGGCGACCGCCGGTCGACTGACGTGCGCGACTAAACGGGGAGGGTAAGGAGGCTGCCCTCCAGTCGCGATTAACGCATCACTAATTGCGCGAGAGGATTCGACCGGGACTTTCTGCGACAAGTTTCAACAATTCTATCTCTCGTTCGTACCTTCGCAGTCATGGAAAATCGCAGCGTACGCCGGCGGCGCGTCTACAAAGCCGCCATGATCGAAATTCCGGGTCGCGCTTTCAGCTGCGTCGTGCGTGACCTATCGGACAGCGGCGCCCACTTGGAGGTACCGAGCCTATGCGAATTCCGCACGAGTTCGTTTTGAAAATCCCGACGGAATTGCAGATGCGGTGCCGGGCTGCATGGCGCTCGAATAAGCGGATTGGGATCGCCTTTGCCTTCGGCGAGGCACCAGACGATATGCCCTATCAAAGTTCGGGAGCAGCGCTCCCGTTTCGGCCCAGCTCCTGGAGCTCCGCCAGCGTCCCCCTCACGGCGTCACACCCACGACAGAGCACCGAAGCTGTGTTGGATGCTCCGCAAGGTGGCAGTATGACGGATAGGCTACCGCACTGGTCGCAGACGAACTTGAACCTTGGCTGATCTGAGATGGGAGTGACGGTCATGTGGCCAGCTTAGCGGCCCGACTTTAAATATTGCCCTCGCAACTAAGCCGAAGTTTATCTTTCAGCTTAAGACGCCTTAAAAGGGGTGGCCCCAGCGGGGCGGCTGGGGCCATTTGGGGCTCCAGCTTCAGGGGGGCAGGTTGACGCCGGAGCAAAGACCTAATCTGCCAATTTTCCAGTTGTTCCTAATTCGGGTCATGAAAGCCCATCGGCTCAAAAACCGGTAGGTGCCGAGTATTTCCAGGCCGTAACTCGAAGTCAAAAAAACGCCCGCCCGTTTGGAACTACCACTTTTTCCTGCTGTTGCTCGTCTGCGGGTTGGCCGGCTTTCATGCTCTACGAAAGCCGCAGCTGCCTAAAGAGGGGCTTCGATGATCAAGAAGAAAAGACCTATTCAGCAGTCCGCGACCATCCGAGCAGAGTGTCGTGCATCGGTCGAAAACGCGATGCGAGAACTTGAGGCGCTGGAAAAAGTGCTGAAAGAGAACCGTAAACAGATGCGAGCACTGTGGCTGACGCGTGACGCCTTATTAGCTGAATGCCGCAGGCCAGCGGCCAACCGTTCAGACGCTGCCGCTCAGCCATTGCAGACTGATGGCCCGCCAGCGTGAACCGGCGCCCCTCAACGCTTGTACTGTTCCTAGCGAGCGAGACTATTTGCTCTTCAGTAGGTCGACGTAGCGAACATGAAGGGTGACATAGCGCTTCGACCCATCGAGCAGCACCTTGACCTGACTTGCCGTAGCGCCGGGTCCGAGAACGATCCCTTTCTTGCCACATAGCCGAGGCCCCGCAGATGGGGCAACGACAATTCGTCGACCGCCAAGCAGCTCATTTTTGCCAACGGATAGATCGGCCGCTTTCGGCAGGTTACGGTTCGTGCCGCGCGGCAGAGGATCAAGCGCGCCGCGTCAACCGATACGCAAATTTTCAGCCGACACCTTGCCACTTCGCCCTGTGACGAGCTCGTAACTTATCCTTGCGCCTTCAGCGAGACCGGTAAAGCCTGCCTTCTGGACAGCAGAAATGTGCACGAACACGTCCGGACCGCCGTCTTGCGGCTCGATAAATCCATATCCTTTGGTCGGGTTGAACCACTTAACAGTGCCGAGCGCCACGTCAGGAATCTCCTTTCAGAACAAGTGGCCGAACATAATTTGGCGCCGGATCGTCGACAAGAAAAACCCGCCGGCCTCCAGCAGCCGGCGGGTTATTTAATGCCCATGCGTAACGCGGTACTCGTCACCAATCCGCGATGACGAATCATACCGGGATAGCAGTTGACGACGGGTTACCGCTTCAGCCGCCGGCGGTGCGTCATCAGCGCCGCCGGTCGCGCTTCCTGTGGCGGCAAGACCGCTGGTAATGTCGAGATCCAGGGCGAGGAAAAGCGCCGCGCGCGAGTTGGTAGGCCTTCCGACCGAAAGCTTTCGCCCGCTCCAGTCTCGCGGCTCGCTCCCCGCGTGGCATACGGCTGCGCCTCATAAACTGGCTAACAATATTTCTCGACTGAAACATTGTTAGCCAGTATGCTGGCCGCATGACCAAAGGTCTTCAGGACAAAATCATGGAAGTGCTCGCCAACTTCCCCAGCTACGAGCAGACAACCGTCGGAGATCTAAGTGGATGGGCGATGCCGGGAGACATCCGAAAGCAGCTTGGACGCGAGAACACAGCAGCGACGCGAGTAGCACTCTCCAAAGCTCTCAAGCGACTTCATGAACGCGGCCTGGTGGCGCGAGCGTCCGGAGAGATAGCCGCTGTTGGTCAGGCTTTCCGATATGTACGCATCACCGATCCCAAGAACGCCGGCGCTGGCAACACCAAGCCCGGCCTTATAGCGCAGCGAGCCAAGCGAGTGTTTAAACCGCGGCCAAGGGCGAAAATAGCCAGCGCTCTCGAGTTCGGCCTAAAGGCGAAGACGTGATGGCTCTAGGCCAACCTGGCCGTGATAGGTCAAACAATCGGCAACTGTGTGAAGAATTTACCGCTTGTCCTGCTCGCTCGCCCCCGCTGCCGCTGGAAGCGCTGGAGGCGAGCGTAAACCGAATGACGCGTCCGCCCTAGCCGTTCTCCGATTTCGACGGCGGTGGCGCCAGCGCTGAGAAGGGAGATCAATTGATGCTCCTCTTCTGCTGACCAAGGTCGGCGCAAATTGCGGCTCTTCGTCAACGTAAGCCTCGTCAGAGCGAGAATTCGATTGGGTTAATCAACCCGAGGCGGCGCCGGCGAGCGGCTTGGCTCAGGCGATCTATTGTGCCGTACCATCCATGCCGCCAGACGAGCGTAGCTTCGCCTGAGCGCCGGCACAAATCACACGGTCGCATCATCCTGATCCATGGCTACACACCATAGTCGGCGAACGTTTCCTAATGGTTGCTGGCTTCTTCTCGACAAGCGGGCATGCCAACGGCAAAGTACAGGCGCCGGATCGGGTGACGGGGAGCCACTGAACCGACTTCAGAAGTTCGTTGGGCAGGCATCTGCGGCGAGCGGCCGGGCCGCACCGCGTACCCTTCGATGCCACCGGTCTGCCGGAGCCGGCGAAGGGGCTGGACTGGCGGCCCGTTGCTGGCTTCAGCGCGGCTGATGAGGTCTTGGCTGACGCCGGCCTAAAGCCGATTTTTGAAGCAGCGATTAAGCGCGGCTACGCACTCGTTGCACCGGCAGCTTAAATCGCCTGCTGTCGCGCGCCATGGAAAACTGCCCCCTCGGCGTCATGAGGAATTGCCCCCTCCTTGGATAGCCGAGGAGAGAGCGA
>NZ_JAKLUA010000032.1 GCF_022012435.1 Bradyrhizobium zhengyangense | reverse complement strand
TCGTCCGCTGTCAGCGGCCAGCCGTGGCTGAAAACGATCGGCTGGCCTGAGCCCCAGTCCTTGTAGAAGATGTTTACCCCGTCTGTCGTCGTGATCGTGGGCATTGTTCCATTCCTTTAGATTAGCCGCGGACGAGAGTCATCGCTCGCTGGCGCGGCGTACCAGCGATGATCCCGTTAAATCAGGAGGACCAGTCGTCGATTAGGTGGTCAAAATGCTTAGTTCAGCAGAGAGGCGATACCATCCATTATAAAGGCATCGCTCAAGTATCGCGCGATAAGAATGAGTACGAGTTTCACGTTCGCAGGATTTTCGGGACGCAATACGTATTGGACATACGAAAGAGGCCGCCAACTGAGGCGGCCTTAATCGTCTCGGATGCGTTCTCCGCACCATGGCGGCTGCCGAGGGCAGCCTTTGACCCCGTTGCGGACCTTCGGCCGCTGGTCCTCGCAGCCGCCAAGAGGGGTATGGCTAGTTGCGCTTGGCGATTTCGCGATACAGCGACTCGGGGCTAACACCCAGTTCGGCAGCAAGGCGCACCCACTGCCCCTTGGATGGGAGAGCACCGCGCCACGCAATCCATGCATCGAGGCGCTCGGCAACGGTTTTCATGGACAAGATCTCCGCGTGGAAGCGCGCATTTTGAAGCTCATGAGCGAAGTGTCGGATGAGAGCCAATGCAAGTGTGGGGTTTTGCGCGAGGCGGGTCAGGAACTCTCTCTTCGAGACGGCCCAGGCTGTTGAACTCGAAACCGCGACTGCGGCACAGTGATATGTCGGGGAATCGATTGACGCCTCCGCGAGCATTGTCCCCGGTCCAGCGTGCTGGAGCACAAGTGAAGCTCCGGACGCCTGATGTCGCACCAGGTCGATAGCCCCGCCGGTCACAATGAAGATATACCGGACCGGGTCCCCCTGGCGGAATACAGTCTCGCCGGGCTGAAAGCCTAATTGGCGTCGGTCGAGGCCGTTCAGTAGCGGGGCAAGATCGGAGAACATGATAGCAATCATGTTCTTGAAACGACCGCTGTGGCAAGATGCCTTAACAGGAGAGTCCTCCATGCGCCTGCTCGCATTCGCACTTTTGCTCCTTCCAATGGCAGCACTGGCCCAGCAGCCTGAGCAACAGCACCAACATTCGATGCGCGGCGAGAGTATGTCCGGTAAGCCCATGCCGATGGGCCAGACGCAAATGATGAACCATATGCAGATGATGCACAGTGGGAGCATCAACGAAACGGATGCGCACAAAGGCACCCGAGCGCCGACCGAGCCGGGACAGTCCGCCTTCGCAGCAATTCAGGAGATCGTTCAAATTCTGGAAGATGATCCGCAAACGGATTGGTCGAAGGTCAACATCGAAGCCCTACGCCAGCACCTGATCGACATGAATAACGTCACTCTGGCAGCCCATGTCAGCAACGAAGCAATCGATGGTGGGATGAAATTTGTCGTCACGGGTAACGGTGCCGTCCGCGATTCCATCCGGCGAATGACGTCAGCACACGCGGCAACCATGGACGGCGTGGGTGGCTGGCACTTCGTCGCGAAGGACACTGACGAGGGTTCCATCTTTGAAGTCCGCGTGCCGCCGCAGGATATGGATAAGTTGAAGGCGCTTGGCTTCATTGGCACCATGACACGCGGGATGCATCACCAGCAGCATCACCTGATGGTAGCCAAGGGCGAACATCCGCACGGCTGACGACACGGCCGAATGTCTGGCCTACGGCCCATTGCGCCATTCGTCAGCTTGCGACCCTGAGCTGATATCGCGCTTGCGCGCTATCCGCGTATCTCAGATGCTCTTGAACTCGTGGGCGCACGGCCTAGCGCGGCCGGCTGCGCTCGATGATCTCGGCGGCGCCCTTGCCGAGCAGATCCAGTCCCACGGCACGGCCGAGCTCGCGCGGCCGGTTCGCAGGACCTGTGCACGAGGCTTCGATGATGGTGTTGCCGGAGAGGTCGAGTACGGAGGCGGTCAGCGACATCTGATCGCCTGAGATGGTCGAGAAACCGGCCACCGGCGAATTGCAGTGACCGTTCAGCACCCACAGCACCTCGCGCTCGGCATCGGCAGAGGCGTGCGCGGCGGGGTCGTCGATCGATGACAGGATTTGTCGCGTTGGCCAGTCCCGCGCTGCGCATTCGACCGCCACGATGCCCTGCCCTGCCGCGGGCAGCATCTCCGCCGCGGTGAACTCGTAGGCGATACGATCGGCGAGCCCGACGCGATCGAGGCCGGAGCGCGCCATGATCAACGCATCGGCCGGCCCGACCGCGCCGCCGTCGGGCAGTTTCTGCATCTCGCGATGATCGAGCTTTCGCACGCGCGTGTCGGCGGCGCCGCGGAAGTGGATCACTTCGACATCCGGAAACAGACGCCGCGCATAAGCCGCGCGACGAACGGCGTTGGTGCCGATCTTGAAGCCTTTGCCGCGGGACTGGCGCAGCGCCTCCAGCGTCACACCGGCGCGCAACACCAGCGCATCGCCGGGCGGATCGCGCGACAAGGTCGCGCCGATGACGAGGCCCGGCGTGTCCTCGTTGCCGGGCATGTCCTTCAGCGAATGCATCGCGGCCTGCAATTCGCCCGCGAGCACGGCAGCGCGGATCTGCGCGACGAAGGCGCCGCCCTTGCCGCCGTGCGGCAACAGCTTGCTGGTCTGGTCGAGATCGCCCGTGGTGTCGAACTTGACGATCTCGACGTCGAGACCGGGCACGGCCGCAGTCAGGCGGCGCGCAATCTCTTCTGTCTGCGCCAGCGCCATCGCGCTCTTGCGGGTGCCGATCTTCAGTCGCGTAGCCAAGCCATTGTCCTTTCGAGCCGCGAATTAACGCGCATCCTGCAATATCATATCGGACGCCTTCTCCGCGATCATGATGATCGGCGCGTTGGTGTTCCCCGACACGAGGTCCGGCATGATCGAGCCGTCGACGACGCGAAGGCCCTCGAGCCCCTTCACCTTCAGCCGCTGGTCCACCACCGAGAGCGCGTCGTTGCCCATACGACAGGTCGAGGTCGGATGGTAGATGGTGCTGCCGCGCTCCCGGCAATAATCCAGGATTTCGGCGTCCGTGGATACCTTCGTGCCGGGATCGTACTCGCTGACCACGAACGGCTTCAATGCCGGCGCATTCAGGATCCTGCGCAGGATCTTGATGCCTTCGACATTGGTGGTGCGGTCGGTCTCGGTCGACATGTAGTTGATGCGGATTTCGGGCGGCACGGTCGGGTCCGCGCTTCGGATGCGCAAAGAGCCCCGGCTTTCGGGCCGGAGCTGGCACACCGACGCGGTGAAGCCGGAGAAGTCGTGGAGCTTCTCACCCATCTTGTCGGTCGAGAACGGCAGGAAGTGCACCTGGATGTCGGGCGAAGCGAGCCGCGGATTGGTCTTGAAGAACGCGCCTGCGGTGCCGGCCGCGATCGTCAGCCAGCCCTTGCGGAACAGCGCATAGCGCGCACCGGCCAGCGTTCGGCGGAGCGGATTGTTGACGGTGTCGTTGAGCGTGATCTTCTGCGAGCATTTCATCACGATGCGGACCTGCATGTGGTCCTGGAGATCGTGGCCGACGCCCGGCGCATCGAGCACCACATCGATGCCGTGCTTGCGCAAGAGATCGGCGGGGCCGACGCCGGAGAGCTGCAACAGCTGCGGCGAGTTATAGGCACCGCTCGACAGCACGACCTCCTTGCGCGCGCGGGCTCGGCGCACGGTTGCACTCTGCCGATATTCGACGCCGACGGCGCGGCGGCCCTCGAACAGCACGCGCTGGCCCAGCGCCTCGGTCTCGACCCTGAGATTGCTGCGGGTCTTCGCAGGGCCGAGATAGGCGACCGCCGTCGAAGCACGACGGCCGTTGCGGGTGGTGGTCTGGAACAGGCCGACGCCTTCCTGGGTGGCGCCGTTGAAATCAGGATTGTAGGGCAGACCGGTTTCGACTGCGGCATCCATGAAGGCCTTCGACAGCGGATCGGTCACGACCATGTTGGAGACAGGCAGCGGCCCGCCGGTGCCGTGATATTGATCGGCGCCGCGCGCCTGGTTCTCGGCTTTCTTGAAATAGGGCAACACGTCGTCATAACCCCAGCCGGCATTGCCGTGCTGGCGCCAGCGGTCGTAATCCTCGTGCTGGCCGCGCACATACAGCAGGCCGTTGATCGAGCTCGATCCGCCCAGCGTCTTGCCGCGCGGCTGGAAGACCTGCCGGCCCTTCAGCTCGGGCTCCGGCTCGGTCTGGTACATCCAGTTGACGGACTTCTCCTTGAACAGCTTTCCATAGCCGAGCGGCACGTGGATCCAGATGTTGGAATCCTTCGGGCCCGCCTCGAGCAGCAGCACGCTGTGCTTGCCGCTCGCCGAGAGCCGGTTCGCGAGCACGCAGCCGGCAGAGCCGGCGCCGACGATGATGTAATCGAACTCAGGATCTGATGGCGTGAGGGACGAAGTTGCGTTCATGCGCTGTTTCTTCTTGTTGGCGTGGGCGTTTCCGTTTCGTCACTACCACAATCATGCGCCCAGACGCAGCGCCTCGACCAGCGACTTGAACGCACGGGCATATTCCGCGCCTGCCCTTGCGATATCGGCGCGCCCGGCGCAGGCGACTGCGGCCTCCGTGACTGCGCCGAGCAGCAGCCGCGCCAGCGGCTCGACCGGCTGCTTTGCGATCAGGCCGGCCTCCATGGCAGCGGCAATCGCACGCGGCATCTTGCCGCCAAAGTGCTTTGCATCGATCTCGCGCCAGCGCTCCCAGCCGAGCACGGCAGGTCCGTCGCGCAAGATGATCTGGCCGGTCGGACCCTTGGCGGTCGCGGCAAAGTAATGCTGCGTGCCGGCGACCATGGCGGCCAGCACGTCCTTCTCGGCCCGCGCGGCGCTGTCGATCTCGACGACGAGATGGCGCGAGACCAGGTCGAACACCGCCTCGAACACGGCTTCCTTGGTCTTGAAATGATGATAGACCGCGCCCTTGGCGATGCCGGCGCCTTCGGCGATCTCGTCCATGGTGGTGGCGGCAAAGCCCTGCGTCCCGAACAGCCGGCGCGCCGCCGTCAGAATCGCCTCTGTTGTTGCTGCTCGCCGCTCCGCTTGTTTGGCCATGAATTTGGTCTAATCGAATTCACTCCGCCCCACCAGTTGACTTTTCGACTATCGGTCGGTATTTACCGACTAGCAGTCGGTTTTAATGCGAGGTGGTCCATGCCGAGCCGTGACGTCGTTGAAGCCTTTGCAAGGCGGCTGGAGGACGGGGAGTTCGTCGAAGCTATCGAGCAGTACTACACGCCCGATGCCGCGACCTATGAGAACAACGCCGCGCCAACGGTCGGCCGCGACAATCTCGTCGCCAAGGAGCGTGGCGTGCTGGCGGCTTCCAAAGAGGTCAAGGCCGTGCGCGTCGGGCCGAGCCTGATCGAAGGCGATAACGTCGCCTCGCGCTGGATCTTCAGCTTCACCAACGCCGAAGGCGTGACACGAACGCTGGAGGAGATCGCCTGGCAGACCTGGCAAGGCGACAAGCTGATCGAGGAGAGGTTCTTTTACGACCCGAAGCAGCTTGGGCGGTGATGCGCCAAACGCACCGCTGTCATCGCCCGGCATAACAGCCGAATGAGTGGTGTACATTCTTCGCGCCGTTACAGCCGTAACGCACGGCGCCGCATTTATATCGATTTGTTATCGATATGCGCGATCGAACACGCAGAAGTGGTCGCGGCGACCGCGGCAATCGGGGATAATTCATAGTTCGTCAAAGATTTGCGGCGAATTCTCCCGATCGAGCCGGACAAACGGCCGATGCTGCTGCAGGCTCTGGAATGCGGATTCAACTGACCAATTATTTCGCGCGGCTGTTTGCCGGCGATCTGTCAGCCTTTGGCGGTCCCGCAACCGACGAAACCGTCGCCGGACATATTCGCGCCGAACAGATGTCGCTGGTGCTCGGCTATTCGGTCGGCATCATGCTGGCCAATGCCTGCAATGCCACGGTGCTCGCGATCGCGCTGTGGCAGTCGCCCGACCGGACCTTCGCCGCGATCTGGGCGATCATCGTCGCCAGCGCCGCGATCGCGTTCGGCGTGCAGTCCCATGGCTCGCGCCGGATCACGAAGCCGCAATTCGTCTCCCGCCGGGCCATCCATCGGCTGGTCCGCAACGCCTTCGTGCTCGGAATCGCCTGGGGTATCGTCCCTGTCGCCTTCTTCGCGGACGCCTCGACCGGCGGTCAGCTCGTCATCACCTGCCTTTGCTCGGGCATGCTGGCCGGCGGCGCGCTCGCCTTTGCCACCATCCCGATCGCGGCCATCGCCTTCACCGCTCCCATCTTCGTCGGCATCGCGATTTGCCTCGGCAGAAACGGCGACCTCGCCTTCCTGCTGATCGCCTTCCTCGTCGTGGTCTATGGCAGCGTGCTGCTGCGCGGCGTGTTCGTCAATTCGTTCAACTTCGCCCGGCGCGTCATCCGGCAGATCGAGGCCGAGCGCACGGTACGGCAGGATCCGCTCACGCATCTGCCCAACCGCGTCGCCTTCAACGAGACGCTCGATGCCGCCTTGAGGCGGCTGGCGCTATCGGGCGAGGAGTTCGCGGTGCTGCTGCTCGACCTCGACCGTTTCAAGGAGGTCAACGACCGCTTCGGCCACCCTGCCGGCGACGAATTCCTGGTGCAGGTCGCAAGCCGGCTGCAACGCTGCACCCGCGCGGCCGAACACGTCGCGCGTATCGGCGGCGACGAATTCGCACTGGTGATGGCCAATCTGACGCGGCCCGAGGATGCGCTCGAGATCGCCGAGCGCTTCGTCGCGGCCTTCACGGAACCGTTCCTGATCGAGGGCTGCGAGTTCGTTGGCGCCACCAGCGTCGGCATCGTGCTCGTGCCGCGCGACGGCAATACGGCGCTCGATATCATGAAGAACGCCGACGCCGCGCTCTATCGCGCCAAGAAGGCCGGACCCGGCACGGTCCGCTTCTTCGAGGAGGCGGACGACAAGGTCTCGCGCGACCGCAAGGCGCTGCAGGCGGACCTCGCCGGCGCCATCGCGCGCGACGAGCTGTTTTTGGTGTTCCAGCCGTTCCTCGATCTCGACGAAAACCGCATCACCGGTTTTGAGGCGCTGCTGCGCTGGCAGCATTCCTCGCGCGGCCTGGTGCCGCCGAGCGAGTTCATTCCGATCGCTGAAGAAACCGGACTGATCCACGAGATCGGCGAATGGGTGATCAGGCGCGCCTGCGCGACGCTGAAGGAGTGGCCGGAGGACATCCGCGTCGCCGTGAATTTCTCGGCGGCGCAGTTTCAAAACACCGGTATTCTCCAGACCATCGTGCAGGCGCTGGCCGATGCGAAGGTCGCCCCACGCAGGCTCGAGATCGAGATCACGGAATCGATGCTGCTGTCGAAATACAGCTCGGCCGCCTCGATTCTGAATGCGCTGCTGGAGCTGGGTGCCACCGTGGCGCTGGACGATTTCGGCACCGGCTTCTCGTCGCTGACCTATTTGCGCAAGCTGCCGTTCAGCCGCATCAAGATCGACCAATCCTTCATCCGCGACATGCTGGTGCAGCCGGACTGCGCCGCAATCGTGAAATCGGTGGTCTCGCTGGCGCGCGACCTCAACATCGAGGTCGTCGCCGAAGGCGTCGAGACCGCCGACCAGCTCGACTATCTCAGGCAGATCGCTTGCGACGAAGTGCAGGGCTATCTGATCGGCCGACCGGTGTCGGCCGATGCCGTGCGGGCGCTGTTGGATACGAAGAAGCTTCGGGCGATTTTTGCGGCGTAGACATCCTCAGACCGCATCCGCCCGCAGCAGCGTATCCACCGTGATCGTGCCCCGCGCGCGGGAGACGCAGGTGCAGATCTTCGCGTTGCTCTGCTTCTGGTGGTCGCTGAAAAAGACGTCGCGGTGGTCGATCTCGCCGTCGACGGCGACGACGTCGATGGCGCAGAGGCCGCATTCGCCGCGCTTGCAGTCGGCTATCACCTCAAAGCCGCTGGCGTTGAGGACATCGAGCATCGATCGCTCCCGCGGGATTTCGAGCTCGATGTCAGAATCCTTCAGGCGCACGCGAAAGGTTTCGGTCGGCAGCGTGCCGCTGGAGCCGAACGTCTCGTAGCGAAGATCCGCGAGCGGATGGCCGGCGCCGATCCAGGCGTGGCGGGCGGCATCGAGCATGCGCATCGGGCCGCAGAACAGTGTCAGCGTGCCCTTCGGCAGCGAGGCGAACAGGGCGTCGAGATCGAGCCGTTTGCTCTCATCGCTGGCATGGACGACCAGCCGGTCGCCCAGCAGGCTTGCGAGGTCATCGAGATAGGCGGCATCCGCGCGCCCGCGCACGGCGTAGTGCAGCCTGACATCAGCGCCGCGGCGCGCCAGCGCCTGCGCGGCGCCGAGGATCGGGGTGATGCCGATGCCGCCGGCGATCAGGCAATAGTTTTCGCGCTCCCAGTCGACCGCGACGAGCGAGGCCGGCCGCGTGATGTCGAGCCGCGCGCCCGGTGCCAACTGCCACATGTAGCGCGAGCCGCCACGGGAATCTTCGGCGCGGCGCACCGCGATCCTGAAGCCTTGCGAGGTCGCTTCACCGACCAGCGAATAGGACCGCGTCTCCGGCTGGCCGTCGATGGTGACGCTGACATTGATGTGGCTGCCGACCGGATAGGCGGCACCATCGAACTGGTCGGGCCTGATCAGGAATTCGCGGATATCAGGCGACAGATCGCGCGTCGCGACCAGCGTTGCGGGAATCCAGGTTTCGATGAAGCGCATGGTGCCCTCAATCGGTTGCGGTCTTGATCAGCGCGAGCGCCGGCAAGAGGTCGAGATGGGTGCGATTGCGCAGCGCGAGGCGGAGATTGCGCACGGCAAGCCGGGCGTGCTCGCGCATGATCGCTTCGGCCCGCGCGCCCTCGCGGTTCTCGATGGCATCGATCACGACGCGATGGTGTTCCTGCCCGATGATCAGGATCTGCTGCGCCTCCGGCAGCGCCGACTGCGCCATCACGAAGCCGCTCGGCGAGGCAAACGGCAGCGCCGAGGCACGGTCGATCTGGCGGACCAGCGGCGGGCTGCGCGAAAGTTCGGTGAGCAGCGCATGAAAGCGCGCATTCAGCGCGACATAGGACGAGAAGGCTTCGATCGAGATCGGCACCTGCCGCAGCAATTCGTCGATCGCCGCGAGACACTCCTTGAGCGGCTCGAGCTCGCGCGCGGAAACGCCGCGCTCGGCGGCAAAGCGCGCGGCGAGGCCTTCCAGCGTGCCGCGCAGCTCGATGGAATCGGAGATGTCGCGCTCGGAGAACGCCTTCACCATGAAGCCGCCGGAGGGGATCGCCTCCAGGAGGCCCTCCTCCTCCAGCCGCACCAGCGCCATGCGCACCGGCGTGCGCGAGGCGCCTGTGGTTTCCACCGCCTGAAGCTCGGAGATGCGCTCGCCCGGACGCAACGATCCGGACAATATCTGGTCGCGCAGCGCGAGCTGCGCCTTCACGGTCTGCGAGACGGAGCGGTCGACCTCGGCCATGCCCCTACTCCGCGGCCTGCAGATGCTGCGGTCCGTTTTCCTTCGCCACCATCTTGTCGATCAGCTTGCGCATCCACATCGCGCCGGCGTCGATGTTGAGATTGTAGAAGATGCGATCCGGGTTCTCGTCCATCGCGCGCTGCTGTGCCTCGAGGATGAGCTCGTCCTCGCGGAAGATGCCGGAGACGCCCTCGCGGATCTCGGTGGTGATACGCTGCTCGCCGATCTGGTAGTTGCGGACGAAGGCCCAGAAATAATGGCAGGTCTTCTCGGTCTCCGGCGTGATGGTGTTGAGCACGAAGCCGTTGACGCCCTGCGAGCGGTCGCCCTCAGGCGCGCCGGTGCCTGTGGGCGCCACGCCGACGTCGATGGCGATGGTGCACGGCGCCTCGAAGCGGATGATCTGCCAGCGGTCGACGAGACCGGGCTTGCCGAGCTGCTTCGCCCAGAATGGCGGCGCCTCGATGCCGCACATCCAGCGCGTCACGGTGACCGTCTTCTCGCCATGGGTGACGTCGAACGGCGCTTCGGCCACCGCATCGTTGCCGATGGAGGAGCCGTGCACGAAAGTCTCGTGGGTGAGGTCCATGAGATTGTCGAGCACGAGACGGTAGTCGCAGTTCACGCGGATGGTCTTGCCGTCACCGGCCCAGGCCGGATCGTGATTCCAGTGCATGTCGGGCACCAGCGCCGGATCGGCCAAGGCAGGATCGCCCATCCAGAGCCAGATGTAGCGGTGACGCTCGACGACGGGATAGGCGCGCACGCAGGCGGACGGGTTGATGGTCTCCTGCGAGGGCATGAAGGTGCAGCGGCCCTGCGCATTGTATTTCAGGCCGTGATAGCCGCAGACGACGGTGTCGCCTTCGAGCCGGCCCTTGGAGAGCGGCACCAGGCGGTGCCAGCAGGCATCCTCCAGCGCGGCCACCGAACCATCGGCCTTGCGATACATCACGACGTGCTTGCCGCAGATCGTCCGCGGCAACAGCGCCGGCTTCACCTCGGCGTCCCAAGCGGCGGCGTACCAGGCGTTCATGGGGAAGGGTTTTGTCATGGGCGGTCTCCCAAGGCTGTTGTATGCGCTATGTATACAATACAGGCGAGATAGACGACCATCAAGGCTAAAATTAGCTTACCATAATACCTAATCGTGATAAAATGTATACAATATTGATTCGCTGTCATTCCCGCGAAAGCGGGGAATCCAGTACGCAAGCGCGCACAAGGCAGGCGATGACACCTGTCGATACGGCAAGCCCTCCTTGGAGGAGAAGCGTCAGCGCTGCGCGTCGGCAGTTAAGCCCCGAACACCTTCGCGAGCCCGGCCTGCGCCTCTTCCTGAATCCGCTTCAGGTGCTCGGTGCTGCGGAAACTCTCGGCGTAGATCTTGTAGACGTCCTCCGTCCCCGAGGGGCGCGCCGCGAACCAGCCGTGGTCCGTTTCGACCTTGATGCCGCCGAAGGGTTGGCCGTTGCCGGGCGCCTTGCTCAGCGTGGAGCGAACCGGATCGCCGGCGAGGTCCTTGAGGCCGAGCTGCTCGGGCGTGACTGACTTCAGGATGTTCTTCTGCGGCCCGGTCGCTGCGACATCGATGCGGGCGTAATGGGGCATGCCGAATTCGGCGGTGAGATCGCCAAACAGCTGGCTCGGATCGCGGCCGGTCTTGGCCATGATCTCGGCGGCAAGCAGACCGAGGATGATGCCGTCCTTGTCGGTGGTCCACACCGTGCCGTCGCGGCGCAGGAACGAGGCCCCTGCGCTCTCCTCGCCGCCGAAGCCGAAGCCGCCCGTGAGGAGACCATCGACGAACCATTTGAAGCCGACCGGCGTCTCGACCAGCTTGCGGCCGAGCTTCTTGGCGACGCGGTCGATGATCGAGCTCGACACCACGGTCTTGCCGATCGCGGCATCCTTGCCCCAATTGGGGCGATGCGCGAACAAATAGGAGATCGCGGTCGCCAGATAATGGTTCGGGTTCATCAGCCCGCCGGTGCAGGTGACGATGCCGTGTCGGTCGGCATCGGTGTCGTTGGCGAAGGCGACGTCGAAACGGTCCCGCATCGCGATCAGGCTCGCCATCGCGTAAGGCGAGGAGCAGTCCATGCGGATCTTGCCGTCCCAGTCCACCGTCATGAAGCGGAAGGTCGGGTCGATCGCCTCGTTCACCACGGTCGCCTTCAACCCGTAGCGCGCGATGATCGGATGCCAGTAATGCACGGCGGCGCCGCCGAGCGGATCGATGCCGATGTTGACGCCCGCGGATTTGATCAGCTCGAGGTCGACGACGTTGCCGAGATCGGCGACGTAGGGCGTGATGTAGTCATAGCCATGAACGGTCGATGATCTCAGCGCCCTGGCATAGTCGATCCGCTTGATGCCCTTCAGCCCATCGGCGAGATAGGCGTTGGCGCGCTTCTCGATGACCGAGGTCGCGTCGGTATCGGCCGGGCCGCCATGCGGCGGATTGTATTTGTAGCCGCCGTCTTCGGGCGGATTGTGCGAGGGCGTGACGACGACGCCGTCGGCGAGGCCGCTGGCGCGGCCCTTGTTGTAGGTCAGGATCGCATGCGAGATGACGGGCGTCGGTGTGTAGCCGTGATCCTTGTCGATCATGACCTCGACGCCGTTCGCCGCGAACACCTCCACCGCGCTCGCGAGCGCCGGCTCGGCCAGCGCATGGGTGTCGATGCCGATGAAGAGCGGACCGGTCAGCCCCTTCTCTTTCCTGTAGTCGCAGATGGCCTGCGTGGTCGCCAGGATGTGGCCTTCATTGAAGGTGTTCTTGAACGACGTGCCGCGATGGCCCGACGTGCCGAACGCCACCCGCTGCGCCGGGTCGGCCGCGTCCGGCTTGCCGGCGAAATAGGCGGTCACGAGCCGCGGAATGTTGGCGAGCGCGTCCGGCGAAACCAGCTTGCCCGCCGCGGGATGAACATCAGCCACTGGATATCCTCGTCCTGTCCTGAACAGATTGCAGCCCACCATAGCATCGGCCGTCCCGCCGCCAAGCCAATTGGCGGACCGGTCAGATGCCACGCCCCGGTCAACGATCAATCGACAACGCCGATCCTCCACGGAGCGATCCATCGGAAATTGCACAGGGCGATCTCGTACTTTGGTGCCGAGTCTCGGTTGATGCAGGACAAGGACGCCGTTGCCTGGCGTGGAGCACGATGCTGCCCGTTTGATGAAGGAGCGCGGGGACTTGCAGGATTCACCGGCAGATCCCGTGAGTGGGGCGATCACCATGATTGGACGTTTGATTTTCACGCTTATGCTGGCCGGCGCCGCATCGTCCGCCTCCGCCGCGGAGGGCGATCCGGCCGCCGGGAAGGCCGTCTTCCAGCGAACCTGCGAGAACTGCCACGCGGCCGTGATCGGGGTGAACAAGGTCGGCCCAAGTCTCTGGAATGTCGTCGGCCGCAAGCCTGCCGCCGTTCCGGATTTCGCCTATTCTGATGCCATGAAGGCCAACAAGGAAGCCTGGACGCCGACAGCGCTGGAGGCCTATCTCGCCGATCCCCGAGGCGACGTCCATGGCGTCAAGATGTTCTTCAAGGGGCTACCGAACCCCGCAGATCGGGCCAATGTCATCGCCTATCTTCAGACGCTGAAGTGAACGATCGGGGCGGACGGTAGACCGATCCGAACGACCTCGCGCGTGCCGATTCTGTGGGTCTACGCCACCAAAAGCCCTTGGGGTCAACCACGGCAACAAATGGCCGCATTTTGGTCCGTCAATGCAGGCATGATCATTTTCGCAGCGGCCGTACTGCTCGCCAGTTCCTTGGCATCCCCGTCGCCAGACCATGTCAGGGCGGCCGACGTCGAGCGCAACCCGATGCTGGGCTATGCGGCGGTGGATCACGACCTCGCCAAGGTGAAGCGGCGGATCGAGCGGGCGCTCCACAGCTCCGCATCGGACAGCACAGCAGCGTCCTCCCCTCCTGCCATCACGCGCTGACGGCAATCGGCGGCGTCTTTCCCAGCTCCGACCGCGCCGGCGGTCTTGGGAACATGCTATGGTTCGCGTGTTCCGACCGCCTCGAATCGTCCCATGGCTCTTTCGCGCAAGCTACTGTCCTTGCTGATCGCCAGCCTTGGCGTGTTGGGTCTTGGCGTGTTGGGCCTTGGCGTGTTGGACCTTGGCTTGGGCCTTACCCTGGCCGGCGCACCGGCGCGCGCCGCCCAGTTCTACACCGAGGACCTGCGCATCCCGATGGCGGAGGCCGGACCGCAGGGGCTGGAAGCGTTCCTGGTCCGCCCCGCGGGGACCAAGCGCTATCCGCTGGCGCTGCTCAGCCACGGCTCACCACGCAGCTTCGAGGACCGCGCCACGATGTCGGCGCACAAATATTACGGCATCGCGCTGGAATATGCCCGGCGCGGTTTTGCCGCGCTGATCGTGATGCGGCGCGGTTATGGCACCTCGCCCGGCGGACGCGTCGACAGCGTCGGTGGCTGCACCAACGCCGCCTATCTGCCGGCGGCCGCGGTCGCGGTTGCGGATTTGCGCGCGACGATCGATGCGATGGCCCGGCGGACCGACGTCACCACGTCAGGCATGATCGCGGCCGGCCATTCCGCCGGAGGGCTCGCCACCGTTGCGCTGACCGCGCAGGCACCGAGCGGCCTCGTCGCCGCGATCAGCTTCGCCGGCGGCCGCGGCTCGCGCGACGATGACGACGTCTGCAATCCGGACGGGCTCGTGCAGGCCTTCGCCACCTTCGGCAAGACCTCGCGCGTGCCGATGCTGTGGGTCTACGCCACCAACGACCTGTATTTCGGGCCCGATCTGGCGCGCCGGTTCTATGACGGATTTCGCTCCGGCGGCGGCAACGCGAAATTCATTGCGGCGCCGGCCTACGGCGATGACGGCCATTATCTCTATTCCGTGGTGGCCCGCCCGCAATGGACGCCCTACATCGACGCCTTCCTGCGCGAGCGCGGGCTCGGCCACGACGCGCTGAGCGCGCCCGATCCGCTGCCGCCGCCGGACCATTTCAACGACGCGGCGAAAGCCGAGTTCGCGCGCTATCTCGCCAGCACCATGCCGCACAAGGCTTTCGCGGTGTCGCCGAATGGCGGCTACGGCTGGCGTTCGGGGCGCAACACCGTGGACGATGCGCAACGCGATTCGCTCGCGGCCTGCATGAAATGGTCGCCGACCTGCACGCTCTATGCGGTCGACGACCAACTCGCCTCCGGCAGCGCGCAGGGAACGGCCACGGACCAGGTCTCGCGTGCGCGATAGCCCTCGTGGCGCGCAGGGAGCGTCGGCGGGCACATCGGTTGTTAACTCGAAAGATGTAGGACGGGCTCCATGCTGAGGGGCCCGGCACGACGAAATCCGAGCGCGACGTGGACGCACGTCGTGGCCGCGTTGCTGTTGTCCGCCTCGACCTGCGCGCGGGCTCAAGATGCCGACCTCGGCGCCGGCGAAACCGTGACGTCGCGCGCCGAGATCCGCAAGATCATCGAGCGCGAGACGGCGAGGACCAATCTGCCCGCCGACATTGCGGAGGCGGTCGTCTTCGTCGAGAGCGGCTACAACTCGGCGGTCGTCGGCAGCGCCGGCGAGCTCGGCCTGATGCAGCTGCGGCTCGAAACCGCGGCGACGCTCGGGTTCAAAGGAAACGCCGCCGAGCTCGCCGAGCCTGACATCAACATCCACTACGGTGTGCTTCATCTCAGCCGTGCATGGCGGCTCGCCGGCGGGGACCTCTGCCGCACGCTGATGAAATATCGGGCCAGCCACGACGAGGAAGAGATGACCCCTCGTTCGCAGGTCTATTGCAATCGCGCCCGCAACCGGCTGCTCGCGATGGGCTCGACGGCAGCGATCACCCCTGATGCGGCCGTCCAACCGTCGGCAACCGCGGCGGACCCCGTACCGGCAACAACTTCAGCCAAAACTGAAAAGCCGCGGACGCAGCCCAGGGCGGCGCGGCCGAAGGACGTCTATGCCCGCTACATCAGGGGCACGGCCGCCGCAAGCCGGGCCTTTTGGGCCGCGCATGAGGCCAGGGTCAGCCGCATCAAGGCCCGGATCGAGGCAAGGTGGAAGCGACGGCCTCGCGTTAACGGTCGTTCGTCACAAAGCGGACCCGGCTCTTGACGAGACCGTCATGGTCGATGGAATACTACGGATGCTCCCCTTTTCGGGGCAGCTGCAGCGATTAAGCCAACAGTCTTTTTGCGTAACCCCGAATAAAGACCATGCACAACAGTTTGAGAGTTTTGTTTGCGATCTTCGCAACGGCGGCCGTGGCCACCTCGACCTTCATCGCCATCCGGTTTTTGGTCGGGTTCAGCGGCTGAAGCAAACGGTGCCGGCCGGCCCTTGGCCGGCACGACGTGCCCTTGATCACTCGTGCCTAGAGGCGCTCGCTGAGCGCGAGCTTGTAGCCCACGCCGGTGACGGTGGCGATGACAGGCGTGCCGCTGCCGACGAGCTTGCGGCGCAGCCGCGCCACCAGCGCATCGACCGTGCGGATGTCGACCTCGGCCTGGCGGTTGCTGACGACCTCGATCAGATAGTCGCGGCTGAGCGGCCGCCCGTCGGCGCCGACAAGAGCAGCGAGCAGGTCGAACTCGGCACGGGTCAGCGCCACCGGCTTGCCGTCGCTGCCCAGCAGCTCGCGCCGCGTCAGGTCGATGATCCAGTCGCCGAAGGCGATCGAATTGTGGCTGCGCGCCGCCTTGCGGTCGATCGAGCGCCGCCGCAGCACGCTGCGCGCACGCGCGAGGAGATCGCGCAGGTTGATCGGCTTGGTGACGTAATGATCACCCGCGATCTCGAGGCCGAGGATGCGATCGACGTCGGTGTCGCGGCGGGTCACGAAGATGACGCCGGCGTTGCTGGTCGCCTGGATCTCCTTGGCGAGCTCGAAGCCATCGCCGTCGGGCAATTGCAGGTCGAGGAAGACGAGGTCGGTGTGCGCGCGTAGCGCCTGGCGGCATTCGGCGCAGGTGCCCGCGCCGACCACATCGAAATTATTTTCGCTGAAGTAACCGACCAGCATCGTTCGCGTCACGGGATCGTCTTCGACGACGATCAGCCGCTCGCGCCCGACCGGCCGCAATTCCTGAAGTGTGGAATCAGCCACGGTGCTGGATGTCCTGTGTGCCTGCGACTGGGCTTGAAAATTCAAGTGGCCGCGTGATGCGCTGTCCTGTGAACGAACATTCACGGCTTGTTCGAGCCCCCGAAATTGACTGCCGAATACTAGGCGTGTTGTGCCGCGCAAACAATATAGGTCACGGTACTGAAGTATTTACTATGAATTGCCCCACACTTCTCATTCAGCGCATCGATATCCCAGTAGAACAACTCGGCGGGTTCCGGCACCGACAAATTCTGCTTATTCGAATTTCTATCCAACCACTGACTAGCGCGCGGGAAGGCTTCGACCTCAGCCTTCGTCTTGGACTACGCGCTCTCGTCGCGCGCGACCTGACGTTTGGTCGAGCGGGCCGGACAGGATCCCGGCATGCGCCGAGCGCTGCGCTCCGGGGGCCGATGCAGCTTGCCGCGCTGCTATCTTCGATCCTAGTGTGACCAATCGACCGACCTCACGCGGGAACAGACGCCATGGAAGTCATTCTGCTCGGCACCGGAGGCCCGCGCCCGGACCCGCGCCGCATGGCAACGACCACGTTGATCAGGCTCGGTGAGGAGAACATCCTGTTCGACGCCGGCCGCGGCGTCATGGTGCAGCTCAGCAAGGCCGGTGTGCCGCTCGGCGCCATCAACACGGTCTTTCTCACACATCATCATTTCGATCACATCGGCGACCTCTACGATGTGATGCTCAATTCGTGGATGGATGGGCGCAAGGACGATCTGCGGATCTTTGGGCCTCCGGACACCGAACGGCTCGTCAACACGCTGGTGACGCAGGTGTACGACAAGGACATCGCCTGGCGCGATCAGGGCGAGCCGACTTTCGGCGGGTGGAAGCCGGTCGTTGCGACCGACATCATTCCCGGCCCCGTCCTCGACACCGGCCGCTGGAAGATCAGCGCCGAGCTCGTTTCACATGGCGATGGGCTCGACATGTCGCCGGCGTTTCTCGCGCGCTGGATGTGCCTCGGCTATCGCTTCGAAGCGGAAGGCAAGGTCATTGCCATTTCAGGCGACACCGTCCCCTGCCCCGGCCTCGAGCGGCTGGCGGAGGGCGCCGACTTGCTCGTGCAGGTCTGCGTTCTGGCGACGCCGGAGATCGACAATGAGCATTTCCGGCGGCTGGCGAAATACACGATCGCCTGCGGTGACACGGTCGGCAAGGTCGCAGCCAAGGCCGGCGTCAAGAAGCTGGCGCTGACCCATCACCGTCCCCGCACCGACGATGCCATGCTGAACGCGCTGCTCGCGGACGTCAGGCAGGACTATGCGGGTCCCGTCGTACTCGGCGAAGACCTCACGCGCATCGAGGTTTGAGAGCTTACGCCGTTCCGACCTCCATCCGGAACGAGAGCTGCTCCTCCGCGCCGGGCGCCATGTGCATCAGGCCCGGCTTGTCGGTGAACTCACCGTCAAAGCCGACGGGGCTCGCGTAACCGCGCCAGGGCTCGATGCAGACGAACGGCGCGCCCGACGGCTTCGACCAGATTCCGAGCTCGCGAAAGCCGCGCCATGACATTTTGAGCCAAGGCCCGGCGCCCTGCCCGGCCGCATAGCGGACCGCAGAGCTGTTGACGGGATTGAGGATGACGGCGTCATTGGTGAACAGGGCTTCCGACAGAGGGAGCACAGTGCCCTGAACCGGACTAGGATCCGCAGCCGCAAGCAGGAGCCCGCCTTCGACACGGCAAATCGGAGACGGCTCCTCCTGCGTGAACGTCAGCGCATAGCTTTCCTTCGGCATCCCAGCCTGAAGCGGCCAGTTGAAAGCGGGATGGCCACCGAGCGACACCGGAAGCGTCTCGTTGCCGGTGTTCTCGACCGCGAGTGTGAGATCGAGACCGGCATCATCGAGCGCATAGGTCGCGGTCAGCCGGAACGCGAACGGATATCGCTCGCGTGTCGTCTCGCTGTCTTCGAGCACCAGCGTGCACCTGTTCTCTTCACGTGCCCCCCATACAAATCGGCTGTCGCGCGCAAAGCCGTGCTGGGTCATCCGGTATGTCTTGCCCCGATGGCGCAATTCGTCATTGGCGAGACGCCCGACGATCGGAAATAGCAAGGGCGCATGGCGCGGCCAGACCGGTTCGGCCTGCCACACGAATTCGATACCGTCCTTGTGCCTGAGCGAGCACATCTCGGCGCCCTGTGCCTTGATGGTCGCGGCGAGGGAGCCGCTGCGGATGCAGTGAAAATCGTCGCCATTGGTCACGATCCGCAGTCACTCCCAGTTTCGCTTTGACAACTCCGCCATCCTGGAAAAATCGGATCAGCGCCTATCTTATTCCCTGCAATCAGGGAAATGAACAGCGAAAGCATGGCACACAGCCGGGAGGTGTCCAATTCGAAAGACCCGAAATGCTCGATAAACACCAGTCGCGATAGCGGTGGTGACACGAGAGAACCAGGAATTTCTCGACGTCCTACAGGGAAGGACAGGGTGATAAACGCGCACAAGCGAACTACAGGCGGCTCTTCGATATTGGCTGGGCCGAAGTCCCGGAAGCGGTTGCTTGCGGACCCATTCATCCTGGAGCGCCGCTGGGGTAACGGCCTTTCGTCGAGTGGCGAGCGGAAGCAACCGTCCGTCGAAGCGAAAGAGGCCGCTAACGAGGCGGCCTCCAAATTTGCAAGCTACTCTGCGCTGGCGAACTCAGAACGGTGGCTGTCCCGGGCCAGAGCCGGGGCCGAACGGGCCGCGCTGGTTGCCCGGGCCCTGCAAGCCGCCAAAGATCAGTCCGCCGACCCATTCGACGGCGTCCTTGATGGCGCCGCCGATGGCACGGAAGGCGTCACCGAGCCAGTTGCCGCCGACGACCGCTTCGAGTTCCGCATCGTTCAGTTCGATGATTTCAGGTTTTGCATGTTTTGGGTTCAGCATGTTGGTCGCTCCTCTTCAAATGATGGATGTGATGGATTGTTTGAATGCGTGGTTCTCAGCGGTGGAAGATGCCACCGGGCAGCCAGGGGTTCGGACCCATGGGCTGATGGGTCGTGATCTTCCCATCCACAATCCACGGCCCGATGCAGCCTCCGTCATTGATGAAGCCGCCGCACACAGAGCTCAATTCGCGCTCGTCCAACTCTTTACGGTCTTGGTTGCTACGCTCGGTCATTTGTGTCTCCCGCTGTTGTGGAGGGTCCATCCCCTCTCATCTCGTGGCCACAGGAGTACCGCGGCCCGCGCGCTAACACCGTGAGGCGGGTCACAGAGCCCAGAGACTGGATTTTTTGGGCAAACGAAGGCCCGGTTCCGCAGTGCAGTTCCAGCGGGCGCCATTATGGTACAGGTCCGGAAGGCCAGCGTTGAGTTAGGCTCTGAGGCCTAAACACTGGTTCGACTTGCTTCTGGGGAGTGAGAGAGTGGCTCTGCGGCGGATCAAAGCATCTGCCGCTGCGCGAACGCTGCAAAGGCACCAGCTGCGGCGGTTAATTCCTCGAACGTCCCTGCTTCGACGATCTTGCCGTCAACCAGCACGATGATGCGGTCGGCATTCCTGACGGTGCTCAGCCTGTGAGCGATGACGATTCGGGTGACGTTCAAATTTTCCAGCGCATCACTGACGATGGCCTGGGATCGATTGTCGAGTGAGCTCGTCGCCTCATCGAACAGCAGGACGCGCGGCCGTCGCGCGATGGCGCGCGCGATCATGATGCGCTGCCGTTGTCCCCCGGAGAGAGTACTGACACCTTCGGATATCTGGGTCAGCATGCCCATCGGCATGGCCTTGATGTCTTCCTCAATTCCCGCAAGTCGGGCGGCGTCCCACACCTGGTCGAGCGGAAGCCGAAGTCCACCACAAATATTTTCGTAGATGTTGCCATTCGCGAGCCGCGCGCTCTGCAAGACAACGCCGAGCTGCCGCCGCAAAGCACTCACATCCAGCGTCTCGATTGATTTTCCGTCGTAGAACACCGCACCCGACTCCGGCCACTCGAAACCGAGCAGCAGTCGAAACAAGGACGACTTGCCGCTTCCGGACGGCCCGACGATCGCAACATATTCGCCCGGTGCGATCTTCAATGAGACATTATCGAGCACCAGCGGGCCGCTGGACAGATACCGGAACGAAACGCGCGCAAGCTCGACCGAACCCGACAGCTCTCCCGGCGCCTTTCTGTCGTCGGAGATCTCCGTCGGGCTGGCGATGAGGGGACGCAACCGGAGCAGTGGCGGTATCGCGATCAGCGCTTCACTGACGCCGCCCGCCCAGGAGCCGACGGCACCCATGGATTGCCCGAAGGCGGAAAAGAAGGCGAAGAATCTGCCGAGATCCGTCAGCAGATTGCTGTTCGAATAGGACGCATAACCAAAGATGATCAGCGTCGCGATCGTCGGAAATGCCGTCTCGAACGCGCCAAGGCCGTTGCTGGCGAGCTGCGACGACACGAAATACTGTTTTTGCGTCGCGAACTGCCTCGACCAGATCCCGAGGGCGCGCCCGGTTGCCCCGGACACCCGCAATTTGCCGACACCCGTCAGCAGTTGGAGGACGAATCCGCTGACCTTGCCCTGCTGGTTGAAGTGCTTGTTCTCGAAATAGAGCCGCAGCAGGTTGGTCGAGATGATGGCGGCCGCCCTGACGAATGTCAGCCCAATCGCGAGCAGCGCCAGTTTCGGACTATAGTAGATCATCAAGCCGAGGCTGAAGATGCAGAAAAGGCCGGCGATCATGCCGCGGACCGCGTGGCCCGTCAGGGCACGACGTGCGGCGTCGATGCCCGTCGCGCGGTCGACCAGCTCGCCCGTCGTGAATTTTCGGAAGACGGCAGTTGGCAGCCTGAGTATGCGATCGATCATCGCTGACTGTAATCGCCAGTCGATCAAGGCTTCCATGCGGAGCATGACAAGGCCCTGCATGACCTGGACGCCGGCGACCGAAAGGGCCGTCAAGCCTAGCGCGAGGCCACAAAAGACCAGCTGGTCGAGTTCGGATCTCGGGATGATCGAACTGATCAGCAAATTGGTGACGAAGGGCGTCACCAAGGACAGAAGCCCGATCACCACGACCACCAGGGCGATACGCAGTCCGCTGCCACGCGCATAGCGCAGGGCAAATTGCAAAAGCTCCCTGAACTTCAGCGAGCTTGACGGCAGCGGTGGATACAACATCGCCGCTTCCGGAGCAATTTGTGCCGCCACGCTGCGATTGACCGACAGGCGCGCCTTCGTCAGCGGATCGATCATCACGTAGCCACGGCGTGGCTCATAGACCAGGGCGACCGGCTCGCGCTTCTCGCCGAACCAGCCGACCAGCGGGCCTGCATCGGTTCTCCACCAGTCCGACCTGAGCAGAACCTGCCGGAGCCGCAGCCGAGAATCCAGCGCGATCTGCGTCAGCCCAGCGAATTCCTGCCGGCTGCCATCCGCCCGCCCAGAGATCGCGATCGGCATACGCATCGCGCTTCCGACGAGCTGGCAGGCGCCCGCAAGTCGATCGGAATAGGATGCATCGGCTGCCTCATGATCGAAGCGCCGCACGATAATGCCGGAGAGGCGATCGAAGGCTTCCATGGACTGCGACGCCGCGAGTGCATTCCGGCTCATCAGCCGCTCGCTCTCGCTTTGCCTCTCGTGAACCAGAATGCGTTGGACGCAGGCAGCGAAGCTTTGGTGAAACTGATCGACCGCCGGCCAGATCGCGGCCGGCATTGCGCCGTCTGCGACCACGCCGCAGCCCTCCGCGCCCGCCTCGACCCACAAGCCTGATGTGAGCGGCAGAGGCTGGCTTCCGGCTGCGTATGGCGGGGAAATGCCCATCAATCTGAGGTCGCCGCGCTCGACGGTCAGCCACAGCAGACCACGCATGAGACCGCGGCCAGCTTCGTTCGCTGCAAGTTCGGCCTTGCCTTCCGGCAGCTCGGGCATTTGCCACAGCGGTGCTGGCCCCGCGACGAAGCGCGCGAGCCGTTCGATCCAGCGCATGACCTGCGCGGGAGGCAGATCGGATCTGGACCGTGCAGACGCACGCGTGGCTTCGGTCCCCACTGCAATGAAGCCTGCGCCACGTTCCGTTGAGACGGCGATCTCCGGGAGATCGGCAACGATGTCGCCGCTTTCGATCCGAAAGAGATGGTGTCTCTTCCCGTATTCGCCCTCGTCGGTATCGACCGCGAAGATATCGAGATGACCGGCAACGACCTCGAACACGTAGCCGTGGTGATCGAGCAAAATGGGGCAGCGACCATCGAGCGTCATATCAATCGGGAATTCCGCCGACCTGACGAGGCTCGCACCAGACACAATGTTTTCAGCCGGACGGATCATTCCTGGGACACCAGCCTCGCATATTCGCCCTGGTGCGCCAGCAGGCTCTCATGCGTCCCCCGCTCCACGATCTTGCCCTGCCTCAACACGATGATCTCGTCGCAATCCCTGATCGTGCTCAGGCGATGTGCGATGATGATGCAGGTGCAGCCGGTACGGCGCAGATTTTCGTCGATTGCCTTTTCGGTGACCGGATCGAGCGCAGCCGTGGCTTCGTCGAGAACGACAACGGAGGGACGGCCGACGAGGGCGCGCGCGATCTCGATGCGCTGTCGCTGCCCGCCGCTGAAATTCGTTCCACCCTCGCTCACATAGGAGTCGTAATTGCCAGCCCTGATGGCGATCTCGTCCTGGATTTGCCCGTCTTTCAGGGCTCTGGTGAGCTCGGCATCCGGCGTAGTCCGGTCCCAGAGCGTAAGATTGTCGCGCACTGTGCCCTCGAACAGGAAGATATCCTGATCCACATAGGCGATGGAGTTGGCGAGGATTTCGGGAGGAACGTCCGAAAGCAGAGCCCCGTCGATCATTATCTCTCCGGCCCAAGGCTTGTTGAGGCCGCAAATCAGGCGTCCCAGCGTCGATTTACCGCTTCCGGACGAGCCCACAATCGCAACGCGTGATCCCGGGCTGATGTTGATCGAAAGCTCGGAGATGAGGGGAGGTTCAAGCAGTGAATAGCCGAACTGCACATTCCTGAGTTCGATGCGCCCGGCAAGCTTGGCGGGAAAGCGTCTTTCAGATCCGTGCCGGCTCGGCTTGTCGCCCAGTGGATAGTTGTAGACATCTTCGAGGCGATCGAGGGCGCCCCGGATCAACTGAAAGCCGCTGGCCTGATTGACCAGCGTTGCGACAGGCTCCGAGAAGCTTGCCATCAGCGACTGGAAGGCGACGAGGCTGCCAAGCGTCAGCGAGCCCTCGATCACCCGCAGCCCTCCGAGGATAAGTATCGCCGTCATGCTCAATCCGGAGATGAGGGTCGGGATCATATCGAGCAGGATTGATGACGAGGCGAGCTCGCGCTCGGCATTGAGAAGCTTGGCGTGGACACCGGACCAATGTCCGAAAGCCTCGTCTTCAAGACCGCTTGCCTTGATCGTCTCGATGGTCCTGACGATGCTGACCACCGCTCCCAAAGACTTTCCACGCTCTTGCGAGAGCCCTCGGCTGAGGTCCTCCCGGCGCCGGTGCGACAGGCGCAAGGATAGGACGTTGAGCATCGACAGGGCGACGCAGATCGTGGCAAGCCACGGATCGTAGACCACCATCGCAAACGCAAAGAACACGACCGAGGTGAGGTTGAGTACGTTGGCCGCAATGCCGCCCGCAAGCAGCCGCGCAATCTGCTCGTTGGCCGCAACGCGCGTTGCGATATCGCCGGCGTGGCGCTGAGTGAAGAACTCCATCGGTAGCGCCATCACCCGCCAGAGAAAGCGACTGATCATCACCACCGAGAGCTTCGTCTGCAGCCGCAACAGCAATGATTGTTGAAGCAGCGTCAGGATCGTGCGGATCAGAGCGGTGACGGCCATGCCGACCAGGAGCGGACGCAGCCACCCGTCCAGATGCTGGATCAGGACGTCGTCGATGAAGATTTTCGAGAAGCTCGCGGCGACGAGGCCCGGAAGGACCATGACGAAGCTGAGCAGGATGAGCAACCCCACTGCCGCCTTTGAGCCGCGCAGCTCGCGGACCAACAGGCGCAGTCCGCCGGGCTTGCTTCCCTGCGCGATGAACGCCGCCGTCGGCTCCATGGTGAGCACGACGCCGGTAAAACTCCTGTCCAGCTCGTCGAGGCCAATTCGCCTGCGCCCGAAGGCCGGGTCGTTGATGTAGGCGAACTTTCCATCGATCCCATCGAGAACAACGAAATGATTGAAGTTCCAGTGGATGATGCAGGGCGTCGGCGTCGCGCGCAGCGTCGCGATTTCCTGCCGGAATCCCTTGGCGGACAGGCCGAAGCGCCGCGCGGCCCTGACGACGTTGCTGGCCTTGCTGCCATCGCGTGACACGCCGCATTCGACACGCAACTGCTCGAGCGGCACCCACCTGCCATAATGCGCCAGCACCATGGCGAGACAGGCCGCGCCGCATTCCGCCGCCTCCATCTGCAGGACGGTGGGTGTTTTCTTGACTCCCGGACTAGGCTTGGCAGAACTATCCATCGATCCCAGTCAGCTTCCTGATGAGAGGAACAACGAGATCCAGCGGACGCCGATTCCGGGTGGTGATCTCGGCCTGGGCCAGCGTGCCGCTGGTCAGGTGCACCGGAGGTCCTTGACCGACAGCCCATCGATAGCCGCTCGCCGTCGAGTCGTCCTTTTCCAGGGATACGGTGACGGCATAGGGCGCGCCGTCGTGGGAGAACACCTTGACCAATTGATCGTTGTGAAGCACCGCGGTCATTCCCTGCGGTGTCACGGGAAACTCCGACACGCTGGAGACCGTCCCGATCATCATGCCGAACTCCTCGCGCTTGACGGTGCTGGGCGCGATGCGCACTTGAGAGCCTGGCTTGACGCTCTTGCCTTGCTCGGCGGGGATATAAATGACCGCCTCGAGCTTCGAGCCCTCATCTTCAATCGCGACGACCGCCGTGCCGACGGCGAGGACCGAACCGGTCGATATCTTGATCTCCAGCACGCGACCCGTGATCGGGCTGATGACCTGCGAATTGCGCCCCAGGGTCCCGGCGAGTGCCTGCATCTCGCGGCGCGCGTTGTTGGCCGCGAATTCGGCCTGCTGCAATTCGTGCTCGCGCTGGGTTTCGAGGTCGGATTGCTGCGCATGCAATTTGAGGATCTCGTTCTGCGAGTCCGTTCGTCGCTGCTGCGCCTCGGTCAACTCGAGACGACGATCCTCCAGCGTCTTCCGCGTCGTCAGGCCCTTGGCCATGAGCTGCTCGAGATTCTTCACGTCGATGTCCAGGGACTGAACGCGCTGCCCGGTTGCCTCGATGACCTTGTTGAAGGCCGCCTCGAGCTTATCGAGATTGGCGGCCTTGACGGCGAGCTCCGACCTCACCTTGCCGGCCATGTCATCATGCTCACGCTGGCGCTCTTTGTAGGCCTCGACCGCGTTTGCGTATTTCTGCTCGATGTCGGTCTGCGAGATCTGCGCAATGATCTGACCACGCTCAACATGGTCCCCGACGGAAATGCCGAGCGAAGCGAGCCGCCCTTCCGCGGCAGAGACTGCATCGACAACGCGGCCGCTACCGACCAGAATTCCTTGCCCCGACACGCGCGAGGGAATCCGGCCGTAGATCCCCCAGATAAGCGCCGCAATCAGAGCGACCGTTACGACGACGGCCAGGATCCAGTCGGCCGGCTTGGTAATCGCGACGAGATGGTCGAGTTCGTCCGGAGATGCCGCGCGTTGCAACGCGCTTGCACGGAAAATACGTTCGGGGCCGTCGGTCACGGTTCAAATCCCTCGCAACGATCTCGGCGCAATAACTTTCAGTTCGTCAAAGATGGGCCTGAAAAGACCGGCGCACGCGCCAATGATACATAGGAGACGATTTTCCTACAACGGTTCCGAATTCCCGGCGCGCGTGCAAGGCTTATGGAAAGAATAGGATTGAGGGTTCCATTGTGCGGCGCTATTGTCGGCCTTGAGGACGGCGGGCTTGTTGACGCAGAAAATTCGAGCGTCTCGATGATATGGCAAGCGGACAGCGTGAAACGTGCCGGACCGGTTCGTGTGATAGCCACCCGACTGGCGTGGCCATGCTTGGGGTTGCTGGTCGCAACGAAAATGTGCGTGGCCGGTGTCTTGAGTCCCGCCGACTTGAAGCGCGTCGAAGATCTCAGGCCAATGTTCGCCGGCTTGATGGCGGACCTCGTCCAAACCTCCAAACGGACCGACATTCCTGCTGTGGACGCAGATTGCGTCAAAGCCACCGTGCAAAATCTGGTCGAGATTTCCCAGGAGCTCTCAAGTTACGAGTATCTGATTACGATCGAGAAGGAGCTGACCAACGTCGGCGAGAATGACCCCACGCGCGATGTGGTCAAGTTTGCCATTGAGCAGTCGGCCAATATTCTGTCCAGCCAGCGTAAAAAGATTGCGCAACTTCCCGATCAATGCACCCGATCGGCTGTTGCGGTGGCAAAATCCCAGCAGGCCCTTCAGGTTGTTGATGCGACGACTGGGATTTTGAGTTCCATTCGCTCCCGGCTTTGAGCTGCTGGGCGCAACGACCCGGCTGGCTCAAGTCATTGTTAGAAAGGACCACCGGTCTGACGAGATTCAAGACCCTCTCAAGGTCGGACGCGGTGCCCCCCTAATTTCACTCAATTGCACCTGTGTGACCCCTCTCACGGTCTATCCACGCGGGCCGGGGTACTCCTGTGGCCACGAGATGAGAGGGGATAGACCCTCCACTACAACGGGAGACACAAATGACCGAGCGTAGCAATCAAGACCGTAGAGAGTTGGACGACCGCGAATTGAGCTCCGTGTCCGGCGGCTTCATCAATGACGGAGGCTGCATTGGGCCGTGGATTGTGGATGGGAAGATCACGACCCATCAGCCCATGGGCCCGAATCCCTGGCTGCCAGGTGGCATCTTCCACCGCTAAAAGACCAAGCGTTCAAACCCTTCATCACATCAACATTTGAAAAGGAGCGGCCAACATGCTGAACCCAAAACGTGCCAACCCTGAAATCATCGAACTGAATGATGCGGACCTCGAAGCGGTTGTCGGCGGCAACTGGCTCGGAGACGCCTTCCGTGCCATCGGCGGCGCCATCAGGGATGCCGCCGAGTGGGTCGGCGGACTGATCTTCGGCGGCTTGCAGGGCCCGGGCAACCTGCGCGGCCCGTTCGGCCCGGGCTCGGGACCGGGGCAGCCGCCCTTCTGAGTTCGCCAAGCAGAACTGCTCGCGAGTTTAGAGGCCGCATCGATTGGCGGCCTCTTCAACTTAGAGAAGCGGCTGCTCGCTAATTTGCGGGCTCTGCAGCCCCAAGAGCAGCGAACGGAAGCAGCACTCAGCTCGGAGGAGTAAAGTAAAGCGATTAAGGTTTACTGCTCAGGTTAATCTTCAGGACGGCTTGCGACGCTCAATGGGTTCGGTATGTCCTTGCGAGAGGGAGACCCGAATGTCCGATTTAACTGCAGATCAAGCCTCCGAGCCGCGCGAGCGACCTGGTCTATTTGATTTGGTCTTTCCCGCTTGTTTCGGCGTAGCTGCCATTCTCTTTACAGCCCTTTGGTTCGCGGCGATCGGTTGGGTCGCCTGGCAGCCCCTTCACATTCTTCTCGCCTGGTATTTTAGTTAGGCGTATCGGCAATGAGCGAATTTGGTGGCCTATCCGATCACTTTGTTCTGCGGATGTACGAATTCATCCGGCAGGAGGTCCAAGCTGACAGCTTATCCGGCGCCCGGCTCGTGGGCCCGCCCGCAAAGCGCCGCGCCGACAATCTACTTAGGGAGATCGAGCACCGGGGTCTCTTCTGCAATCCAATCGAGTGGCCCGAGCATTTTCAGGAGACGCCATGCGAGGCTTTGAACATCTGAGGATGGATCAAAAGCCTTCCTTGTCTGTAGTACCAGAAGAGACGTAGACCGCCACCTCCAGCTAGATTGACGTTTCCTAGCGCGAGCCTGATCAGCAGAACCGTCAACATACTGCTCCGCGGCCCAGCCCGCGGCGAAATAATTTTCACAACTTTCCCGTTGTGCAGCAAATCCCTGTGGGGCATGAGGGGTAGCTGTCGGAAAACAAGCTTGTGGCGACATGCCGAAACATTCAGCCACGTCTCTCCGAGTCCCGACGACGTTAAAGCTGCAGCAGAGAGGGCTGCTAAAGCTAGGCGCATGTCTGTTGCAGCCATGATCAACGAACTGCTTGTCGAGCACCTCAAGGATATCTCAAAGGATGAGGCTGCTGATCAACGCACCTAAGAGAGCGAAGTATTGGAACTCTAGCGTATTTCTCATCGATAGGTAGCCAGAACCCGCCCTCATTGGCAGCGGCTACCTACTTGGACTCGTTGTCCGAAGCTGGGGATCGAACGCCATACACCGCTACTAGATTGGGTTCACATTTGCCCCCGATATGGCGCTCCCGCGCATCATCGGCGCTTTTGTTCCCAAATCACCCTTGCGCCTTGATGCCGCCGCGAGGTCCGCGTCTTGTTGTCAATGGCTTGCAATATTGGGACCACACACTCTTGAAGACCTCCCTTCCGCTGGAGTGCGTGGAAAATGCAACGTGAAGCCGATCTCGTCGCCTCGGAAATACGTAACAATCACAAATCAGTGCACGACCATATCGTCGTCGTGGGCTTCTTTGTGAGCGTCAGCGTCGCTATGGCCGTGGCTTTACATTTTGGGCCGCGGCGTCATCCTCGCGGCAGGCTGGATAGCTGGCTAGAGCAACCCTTTAGCTTAAGGGCTCGACTTCCTCCTGCGCCAACTCTGGCAGGAGATATCGACCGCCACGTTGGCCGACGACGCTTCCGTCCTTCGCCTCAAACGCGCTTGCCATGTGCGAGGTCCCGCTTGGCCTCCACCAGGTCGCTAGACATCATCTCGGCGACGAGCTGCGCAAAGGTGCGTTTCGGCTTCCAGCCCAGCACCTCGCGCGCCTTGCTGGCGTCGCCGACGAGGAGATCGACCTCGGTTGGGCGGAAATAGGTAGGATCAATTTTCACCACGGTCTTGCCAGTCTTCGCGTCGATGCCGGTTTCGTCCACGCCTGCGCCGCGCCATTCTATGCGGCGGCTGACCTGCGCGAAAGCCAGCTCGACCATCTGGCGCACCGAGTGCATCTCACCCGTGGCGAGTACGAAGTCGTCGGGCTTGTCGGC
Source organism: Bradyrhizobium zhengyangense (assembly GCF_022012435.1). GTDB lineage: Bacteria > Pseudomonadota > Alphaproteobacteria > Rhizobiales > Xanthobacteraceae > Bradyrhizobium > Bradyrhizobium zhengyangense. The sequence goes on along the minus strand of NZ_JAKLUA010000032.1, from coordinate 2,448 downwards.
CTGTAGGATCATGTGCATGCCCTCGACATAATCCTTGGCGTGGCCCCAGTCGCGCTTGGCTTCGAGATTGCCGAGATAGAGCGTCTGCTCAAGCCCAAGCTCGATCCGCGCGACGCCGCGGGTGATCTTTCGGGTGACGAAGGTCTCGCCGCGGATTGGGCTCTCATGGTTGAACAAGATGCCGTTCGAGGCAAACATGCCGTAAGCTTCGCGGTAGTTCACCGTGATCCAGTAGCCATAGAGCTTGGCGACGCCATAAGGCGAGCGCGGATAGAACGGCGTGGTTTCCTTCTGCGGGATCTCCTGCACGAGGCCATAAAGCTCGGAGGTCGAGGCCTGGTAGAACCGCGTCTCCTTCTCCATGCCGAGGATGCGGATCGCCTCCAAAAGGCGCAGCACGCCGATGGCATCGGCGTTGGCGGTGTATTCCGGGCTCTCGAAGCTGACGGCGACGTGGCTCTGGGCGGCGAGATTGTAGATTTCGGTCGGCCGGATCTGCTGCACCAGGCGGATCAGGTTGGTGGAATCCGTCATGTCGCCGTAATGCATCAGGAACGGCACGTGGCCGACATGCGGGTCCTGGTAGAGGTGATCGACGCGCGCGGTGTTGAATGAGGACGAGCGCCGCTTGATGCCGTGCACGACATAGCCGAGCGACAGCAGATGTTCCGCAAGATAAGCGCCGTCCTGGCCGGTCACGCCGGTGATGAGAGCAATGCGTTGAGTCATGGCCAACCTTGTTCCCGCAGCATCGAAATTTTTGGATGCGCACAGAGGGCCGAACGAAGCGCATTCCTGCCTTCTCTTGGCCATATCACCCAGCGTGGGTCAACCCCAGGGACGATGCCGAAACCGGGATATTGGGAGCGCGGAGACGGATTGGACCAGAAGCACAATAGTGATACTGAGCGCGAGGTCCGCCGCTGCGGTGGTGCGCCCCTCATCGAGATACAAACTCGAGCCGAAATACGCCGCCGAGCATGACGGGGGTGAGGCCCCTCCCACTTGAAAGATCGTTGCACAAAGTGGATCTGCGATTCTCTAGGACCAGGCTTTAGAGGGGACTTGGAGTGGTATGGGCAGGTTGGGCGACCGAGCTTCGCCCACGCGTTGGTGTCGCGTCAACGGTGGAAAGGAAACCCGGTGCTGAGACTGATTTGCGAATTGGCTGACTGGATTCTGTGGAGCGCATGCAGGGCGGTCTTCCGGACTGGAGCGCGGCTCGCCGACCCTATCCGCGGCTAGGATGTTCAAGGGACTGCTGCTGCAGCAATGGTACGGGCTGTCCGATCCGGAGCTTGAAGAAGCGCTCGATGCGCCTCGGTCCACGATTTCTGCGGCTTTGTGCTTAGCGACGAGATCCCTGATCATACGACGATCTGGCGCTTCCGTGAGGCGTCGCACCGGGCCGTCTCGACGAGAAGCTGTTCGCCGAGATCCTGCACCTAGAGCGAGTATTGGCGCTGTGCGGGGCGCATTGATCGACGAGACCCTAATTCCGGTTGCAGTGAAGCCACGAAGGAGCCGCGGCCGCCGGGCCCGGATGGGCACACCCCGAGCAAGCTGGTCAACAGCGAACGCGAACAAGAAGGGCGGCAAGCAGTTACTTCCCGCGACATCCGCATCACGCCGTCCGCCATCGTTGGCCAAACGAAAATGCAACCTTCGAGGCGCTTGTGAACCAACCCCACTAACCGTGGCCGCCACGTCTCGCGACCAGATATTCGTCTTGAATTCGCGATGCTCCATTGTTGTTGCTTGCACGCGCTTCCGTGCGCGACTTGCGATTAAAGCAGCGCTACAAGCTAACACCCCGATCAGAAATCCAGTCAACATTTGCTCCCCCACTGGAATTGCTGAGCGGTCCTTCAACGTGCAGGTGAAAAAGCGTACTCCCCGGGCCTAGTGCTCCGTCCGGCCTAGCTTTTCCCTCCCCGAGCAGAACTCAGGACCAACCGTCGCGCGTCTTGACCTGTAAGTTTCTGGAAGGCTTTGATTAGACGGAGCATCTGAAGATCTTCGACGCCTGGGGACATGGCAAAGACCTCGTATAAAATGACCAGCTCAAATTCCGGAAGAATTATGCAGCGTGTCTGGGGAATTAGGAACATGAAACTTAGAGGAGGGTTAAGTGCTGCCGGCTCCAAGGCTTGAGGTGAGCGACGCCGGCTGTCGATCATTGCCCAAAGCTGGGGCCTTCTCTCTGAGACCTTACAAAGAACGAGCTGACCAATGAGACGGCCGCCTAGGTCGTTTTGTAGAGGGGATCGTTTCCCTTTGGATCTTGCAGAAATTTGGGAGCGTGTCCGCGTTCACGCGGGGTCGCGCGTTCGGACGGGTCGCGGCCGAGCTTGGACTGCAGCTCGATCAAGTCGGTGAAGACGTCGGCTTGGCGGCGCAGCTCGTCGGCGATCATCGGCGGCTGGCTGGCGATGGTGGAGATCACGG
>NZ_JAKLUA010000031.1 GCF_022012435.1 Bradyrhizobium zhengyangense | reverse complement strand
TTCGCTTCGGGGTTCAAACACTGCGTTCTTGGCACATTACGATGCCGTCTGGGGAGGGCGGCAACCATCCCATCTCATCTGGTGGTCGGTGATGTGAAGGCCAGGCAAGGCATCGATTCCCTCTTGTCGAGACGAATCAACAGCTTGCACCAGCCGCACCCAGCCGCCAGACCGGTCCGAAAAACGCGACGCCGATGGGAACGGTCCTCCGGTCGGGCTACGCCCTCCCTTCGGTCCGTCCCCATCCGCGCAGTCTCATCCTGATTGTCGCTAAGGTCTCACCTTGATCGCCGCCGCCCATGCAGGCGAGGAACCATGATCTTATATACCTACTCACGCGAGATTGAGCCGAACGAAGATCGCTGGAAAGACACAGGAATCCAGAGTTTCTTTTTTGCAGAGCTGGAAGAGGTGCGACAGATCGTTCTCGAACTCCGCGAGGAAATCGCCTCGGATGAGGACAAGCAGCCTTCATGGAGTCCAGTTCGCATCGAGCGGATTGAACTCCTCGCTCCGACAACGCAGAACGTCCTGACCCTGCTCAACGAGGGGATCGGACCGCTGATCCGGCGCTATGAAATCGTGGAAACCATTGCTTAAGTCGAGAGCTATCCGGCCAATTCACACCCGCGCAGTTGGCAGCCTCCCTTTTTTTGCAGTCGCGTTGCAACGACTGTTCGCCAGATCGGTGAAGTAAAACTCTAGTGTCCTGAGTCACAAGTTCGCAATCGTAGATTCGCATTAGATTCGCGTCGCTGTGCCAAAGATGGCGGCAAACAGCGACGGAGTCTCCGATGGCGGTCCAGCAACTTGCCCCCCTGATATTGAGCGATGACGAGCGCGCCGAACTGACGTCGCTGACGAAGCGGCGGAAGACGGCGCAGGCGCTGGCTTTGAGAGCCCGGATCGTGCTGACCTGCGCGGAAGGTGGTCAGAACAAGGACGTGGCGGCCAAGCTAGGCCTGGAGCGGGGCACAGTAGGCAAGTGGCGACGACGTTTTGTGGAGCAGCGCGTGGCCGGGCTGCATGATGAGCCGCGCTCCGGCGCGCCTCGCACGATTGACGACGCCCGCATCGAAGCCGTGATCGTGAGAACGTTGGAGAGTTGCCCTGAGAACGCCACTCATTGGAGCTCCCGGGACATGGCGAAGGCGAGCGGCCTATCCGTATCGACGGTACAACGCATCTGACGGGCCTTCGGCCTCCAGCCGCACCGGATGGAGACGTTCAAGCTCTCGACCGATCCGAACTTCGTGGCCAAGGTGCGCGATGTCGTAGGCCTTTACGTCTCGCCGCCGGCACACGCCATCGTTCTGTGTGTAGACGAAAAGTCGCAAATCCAGGCGTTGGACCGCAGTCAGCCGATGTTGCCAATGCGTCCCGGCCAGCCGGCCCGAAGGAGCCACGATTACAAAAGACACGGCACCACATCGCTGTTCGCCGCCCTCGACATTGCGACCGGACGGGTTATCGGCAAGTGCTACGGACGGCACCGTGCCGCCGAGTTCCGCAAGTTCTTGGACGAGATCGAGGCCGCTGTGCCCCGCCAACTCGACGTCCATCTCGTCATGGATAACTATGCCACCCACAAGACTCCGCTGATCCGGAAATGGCTGGCTAAACGGCCGCGCTGGCATGTGCACCTGACCCCGACCAGTTCGTCATGGCTCAATCAGGTCGAGCGCTTCTTCGCGCTTCTTACCGATAAGAAGATCAGGCGCGGCGTCTATCGCAGCGTAGCCGCCCTCAGGGCAGACATCGCCTCATTCATCGAACGACACAACGCCGATCCGAAACCGTTCCGATGGACCAAATCCGCCGACGACATCCTTGCTTCCATCGAGCGCTTCTGTCGTTACAGCGCCCCGGAAAAACAAGACCCGATGTTGCGAACTTCTGGTTCAAGACACTAGGATAAGACCTCCTTCAACGCTTCGGCCAACCTCGTCATCGTGTGGATGTCCGGCGACCGTCTTAGCAACCAGACATCACAGGCATGAAATAGCCCCGTTAGAGGCCGGACAACGCGGAAATTCTGACACGGAACCGCAGCGCGACGCCAACAGAGCCCCCTAAATTGATTCCTCCCATGATCGAGCGCTTTGTGGCGACCGACCGCGCCTTGCGATGTCCCCAGCGAAGTGACACTCATTCCGTCCCTCGAGCGGCCGAGAGATCCGGTTAGCGCTCGCGAAGCAGGTCGAGCAACCTGCGCAGCGATGAACTACCTTTTAAATCAACAGCTTAGAAGGCGTTGGGGCGCAGAGTCGCCATTTCTGATCAGTTATGCAGAGGCTCTCGGAATTTCCTGTTCTACCAAACGCAACAATCGGGTGTTGCGTATCCCCGCAACTAACGGTTCTTGCGAAAGGCAGACACTCAAAAGCTCGGCTTCGGAATGGACGCAGGGCTTCTGTTCGCGGCGAGCCGGCGCAACCCATCACCGTTCAATTTCCGATAAATGTCGGCTGCCGACTTGTGGTGAACGCCAGGGCGCTTTCAGCGCATCTTGCGTGCTTAAGAGGAAACCGATTGAACAACTGCTCTACTCGGGGCCGTTGGTAACGCGACGTCCCTGGTGCGAACGGCAAGTTCCTTTGACTTCGCGTGATCGACGAGCGAGCTTGAGAGGCTGGCGACGCCATGGGCACGACACGCCCCTCCTGTGGATCGTCAGCCCGAGCACAATCGAGCTTTACAACGGCTTTGGCCGGCCGCTTGCACAAGGCGATGCGGAAGCTAACCGACTCCACACGTTCAAGATCATCGCTAGCGAGCTAACCGCGCTGGACGAACTCGCCGGGCGCCTCGCAATGGAGAGCGGCCAATTCTGGCTTCGAAACGATTCCATCAATCGGAAGAATACCGTCGATCAAAGGCTTCTGTCCGATCTAAGCGCTCTCGAGCGGGACCTCGTCGCTGATGACCTAGAGCGAGGCATCGCTCAAGGTCTAATCGGCCGAGTAATATTTACCCAGTATCTCGTCGACCGCGGTATCGTAGATAAGCGCAAGCTCAAAAAACATTGCGGCGAAGACACGTTGCCTGACGCCTTACGCAATACGACGTCTTCGCACGCGTTATTTGCATGGCTTCGCGCCACGTTCAACGGAGACATGTTTCCAGCCTCCATGCCAATGAGCCGCTTGCGCCATAAGCACTTTGTTCGGTTGCGGACTTTCTCGAAGCCATTGACCCGGAGACTGGGCAGCATTCGCTATTTCCATACCGCTTCGATATCATCCCCGTTGAGCTGATTAGCTCGATCTACGAGCAGTTTGCTCACTCACACAACGACAGCTCACGCGGCCCCCGACACTAGCGCACGAAAGTTAGGTGTTCACTACACTAGACTTCCCGTCGCCTCCCTCTCGGCGGTGAGTGTCGCGGTCAGTTTGGCGGGCTCCAACGCGGCAATGAACGCCCGGGTGATGGCGTCATCGACCTGAACGCCGCCGATATTGAGGCAGTAAACGCCTCGGTTCTCGACCAGCACTTTGCCAGCACAGTGATAACCTGGCGAAGAATTGCGTCCGCGATAGTGGGTGTGCAGGCGGCGGCCGCAATGGCCGCAACTGACAAGACCTTGCAGGAGGGCGTTGCCCTCTCTCACGGCGCCGCCGCCCTTGTGCGGCTGGGGTCGCGTGTTCGCGGCGAGACGTTGCTGATTTGCTTCATAGGTCTGCCAGTCGATGAACCCTGGATGATGCTCGGGGATGAGAACCTGCCATTGGGAACGCGGCAAGAATCGAATCCGCCTCTTGCGGGCACCAGTGCTAAAGAGAATCGTCTCTTGACGCGTTTTGCCATAGATATAGGCGCCGACATAGACGGGATTGGTCAAGACCTGGTGGATGGCGGTGTAGCTTGCCTCGACCCAACGGATCTGGGCACGGGCGTGCAGCTGCAGCGGGAACGTGAGCCCCTCGGAACGAAACCAGAGCCAAACGCGACGCGCCGATCCCATCTCGGCAAAGCGTGCAAAAACACTGCGAATGGCGATGACGACAGCTTCGTCAGGATGGAAGCGGACCTCGCCATCAGCCTCGCCCCAGACGAAGCCGACCGGCAGCCCGCGGCGCAGTTCACCCCGCGCCGCCTTGTTGCGGATTCGCCGTTGAGGCGAGCCCGCAGCACGTGCAGTTCGGCTTCGCTCATCGTGCCTTTGAGCCTCAACAAGAGGCGATCGTTGAAGACGGCCGAATGATAGATGCCGTCGGCATCGCCGATCAGCGTGTCGGTAAATCCGGCCAGATCAATCAGGCGGTACCATTCGGCGTTATTGCGCGCGAGCCGCGAGACTTCGAGACCGAGCACCAGGCCCACGCGCGCGAGCGCCACTTCGGCGGTGAGGCGGGCAAAGCCCGAACGCGCCACCGAGCCCAAACCGGAGAGGCCAAGATCCTCGTCGATAACGATGATGCGTTCATCGGGCCAGCCGAGGTCACGCGCTTTGCCGGCAAGCGCATATTGCCGGTCGGTTGATTCGCGGTTGTGCTCGACCTGTGCGGCGCTGGATTGGCGCAGATAGACGAAAGCCTGTCGAGAGAGATGACTTGACGTAATCTTGACGCGCTCACTCATCGCTTGCCTCCATCGCCAGGTCGTCCGGGAGCAGGCGTGCAATGAGGCGCGCCAGAATCTCGATTGCCGCCATGCGGGCGGCTTCGTCGATTTGGTCCCACGCTGCTGGCGCGCTTGGTGGAACATCGGGCTGATCGAAAAACTCCAGGTTCAATTGCATGGCGACTCTCCTTGCACGGCGCCGACTCGGCACCCCCGATGCAAAGAGCGTCGACGAGCTTGCGCAAGTGGAGCAAATCACCGAGCCTGCCGAGATCGTGGACAGCGTCATCGGTCGGCGGCGTGCCTCCAAGCGGCTCAACCTTCCAATCGGTCCAACTCGCCGGAATCAACGACCGACTGCCATCTGGCAGAACTGTGAGGAGATAGCGGACGCCGCGCCGCCTAATGGTGCCGATCACGGCCAACGCCTGACCTTCGAATGCGTGACGCTTGCGCGTGATCGTCACCGAAGCTGGGATATCATGGCGATGGGTAGTGTGTGGCCGCTTCCTTCGACTCGGTCGACCACGAGTGGCTGTTGCGGATGCTGGCGCACAGGATCGCCGATCCTCGCATTCTACGGCTCATTGGGCTGTGGCTGCGGGCCGGTGTTCTGGAGAGCAGCGAGAAGCAAGAAACGGACAGGGGTACTCCGCAAGGGGCGGGCATCAGCCCGCTCCTCGCCAACGTCTTCCTGCACTACGTCCTCGATCTCTGGGCCCACCAATGGCGCCGTCGCCATGCACGCGGTCGCACCGTGCGCTATGCCCGACGACTTCGTCATGGGCTTCGAGAGTAAGGCGGATGCGCAGGAGATGCTCTTGGCCCTCAAGGTGCGGCTGGCCAGCTTTGGCCTGATGCTTCATGAGGGCAAGACGCGGCTGATCGAGTTTGGCCGGTTTGAGGCCCTCTCGCGTCAGCGGCGCGGCGAGCGGCGGCCCGAGACCTTCGCCTTCCTCGGCTTCACCCACTACTGCGGGCGGACCCGGGACGGCCGGTTCATGGTGAAGCACAAGACGGACGGGAAACGCCTGACGCGCAAGCTGACGGCGTTGCGCCAGGACGCCTGGCGGCTCATGCACGAGTCACTGGCCACGCAGCACCAGTGGTTCGCCGCTGTTCTGCGTGGACACTACGGCTACTACGGCAGGCCGCACAATTATCCAGCGCTCAACGGCTTCTACCGCGAAGTGCGTCGGACGTGGATGCGCTGTCTGAGACGGCGTAGCCAGAAAAGTCGGCGCATGGGCTGGTCGGAGTTCGAGACCCTGACGACACACTTCCGTCTGCCCGGTCCGGGCATCACTCGCACTTGGGCGCAGGCGCGGATATGACGCGGGTTACTCTCGGGAAGAGCCGGGTGCGGGAAAGCCGCCTGCCCGGATCTGTGAGGGCGAAAGCCAAATGGCTGAGCTACTCGACCACGATCCAAACAGGCCAAGTAAGATCTCGATCTAGAGCCTGTTGTTTCTCCCGAATCGACATCGTCAGAGGGGAATTGTCTGATTTAATCCTATGCTGAGGAGGAGCGAGCTTGGATGATGCAACTCTATTCGGAAGGTCCTCGCCCTAGCGGAGGCGAGGCCTGTTCGTTACGGCGCTCATCAACCGGTTCCGAGGCATGGCGCCGAAACTGTACTCGCTGACCAGCACCGCGCAGCAGCAGGTCCCTTCCATTTATAGGCTGGTGTCAGAGTATGGACAGCTTAGGGGTCTACGAGTGGGTTGGTCAGCGGCCCGACACAATGCAAGACATGTGAACCATAGGAGAGTGCTCATCATGTACGGTCGAATCAACAATTTTTCCGAGAACGAAACTTATTATCGGCAAGATGCGGAGCATTCGAATTGCGAAAGCCAAGACTTCGCGGACGCGTTCGCTAGAATGCAGTTGCAAGATTCGGCCGGCAGCTCATCTTCGCATCCGCAATATGCCCTCCTTGCAAGGCCACCCGTGGTTGAGATCGATCAAGCGACATTCAGGAGAGAGGCGCGGAACTATCATGGGGAAGCTATCAATCGAATCGCCAACAATCCTCACGAATACTCTGAGCTTGTATCTGAAAGAGCAAGGCGCACGGTAGAGGTTGCCGAGAAGTACGCCGTCAGAAGAGATTCCGAGGACGCCCGATACTACAGCTACCAGTTAGGAAATATGAGCGTCGGCCTGCAAAGGACTGAACGCGGATTCAGCATGACTGAGTTCGAAAGCGGTAGGTGGCGAGACCAGTTCCCCGGAAGAAGTGAAGTCACCTCAGTTGTCGACTTTCAGGTGGCTCATCCGCTTGTCACGAATGCTGGCGATATTCTGCTCGAGCACCAACTTCGGCAAGACGGCGAACGACCGTTGGTGAATTGGCGTCCTGCTAATCCAGAAGCGAAAGCCCGCGCGCAAGCAATGGGGTTCGTTGAAGTGGATGAGGACGACATGGTGCTCGATCCCACCCAGTCCGGAAAGTGGGAGCTAAACAGCGATGGTGAATGGCAACGTGCAACTAGTTCTCGGCGCTATCTCTCCAAAGCGGACAGTGATACTGAAGCTGCAGCAGATTCCGACGAGGACGGTGACTTTATGTAGCGCGGATCTGCAAGCGTTCGTGTCGCGGCGGGCGGTGGAGCAACGTAAGTCGACATTGTCGGCTTACGTTGAGTCCTCGGCGGGTCGAAGCCGACCGCTTTGACCGGATGAGATCCCTGGTAACAACCGCACCGTGGTCTATGAGAGTTGCGCGGCGATGATAGCTCAACAAAAGCCCCGGCTTCGAGCCGGGGCTTTCCATTTGCATCCGGAGAGGAGGAATCATTCGCGGATTGACGCCATGGGGGCCACGCGTCATCGTGCCGGTTTCCAGCCCAGTCGCGGTGTGCGCCAATGTCCACCATCAGAACGGTCCAAAGTGATTTCCGTTTGAGGAGCGAATCTGATGGTGTGTCTTCGGCCGTTTCGATCGAAGACGCCAAATCTGGAGAGATGTCGAGCCACCTCGTGCTGAGCATACCATCAAGTTGTTCGTCGGCGGCCGGTGCGACAAGCAATGCGAATTGCTTGCGTCGTGCGTAATGTTTCTTCGGCGTTGCTGTAGAGAAAAACCAGCAAATGCTCTCTCCATCGCATACACTAGGTCGCTGGAAGACAGACATGAGTGTCAGAACCAGCACACGCAATCCCAAGCCTCGGGGATAAGAGAGCATCTGCACATTGACTCGCGACTAACCCGTTAGCCGAAAAAGGACCCCAGCGGATGCAGGCTGAGCCGTGCTCAACCTACCAAACCCTGCAGGAAATGTATCGTTAGCGAGCAACGGCGCTAGCGAGATTGCGCCCCCTGATGGGCGGCTAAAACTGCTGTAGGCTCGCGCTTCCTGTTTTGGCCTTCTCATTAAGTACGAGCGACAGCTTTAAGTTGTTGCGCAGCATCGGATTATCGAGGGTCGTTGCGAGAGCTTGCCGATATAGCGCTTGTGCTTCACGGTGACGTCCTTCACTGTCAAGCACAACTCCCTTCGCAATTCAGGGCGCGCAGGTCTGCAGGGACCGCGAGCAAGACCTTGTCGAGGACATCAAGCGCCTCATCCGGGCGCTTGCGCACCAGCAGGGCACGCGCCAGAGGAATCGCCGCATTGACCTTGCCCGGTTGTTGTTTCAACGTTTCGCGAAAAGTCTCCTCGTCAGCGTCCGCTTGGAGAGCGTAGGCAATGCGGTCGCGCATAGCAGGATCGATATCCTTGTCGCCTAGCGTTCTGGAGCGGTCTCTTGCTGCGATGAAGGACTGGGCTTAGGCGAGCTCGCGCAGCCTCCGAGTAGCAGAATGGCAAGCGGAGCGAGGATGGCTGAGTATAACTTCGGATCAAGTGAGAACAACCGCCGCCAGACATTCATTTTACATAAATTCAACTGCTATCTCACGACCACTGCTGTGCCTTTGTTAGCTGGTTGCGGCGATCGGGTCACGACGCTCTCCTGGGGAAGTCTTATGTTGTGAAGCCTCTAGCTTGACGGATCCAATCGGCTGAACCGTAAAATCCGCAGCGAGATCCTGATACGAAAGAACAGGAAGGTCGATCCCGTTGCGGGTGAGAAAACCCCGGACGAAACGCCGGATATCCATCGAACCCAGAATGACGGGTTGGCTCTGACCGCGTGCGATGCTCGAATGGATCTTGCGAAACTGCGAAAGCAGCATCTCGCTATCGCAATCGTCCAAAACGAGATAAGGACCCACGGCGGTGTCGCGCACCGCACCGCGCACGATATCCTCGGTGTGGCGCTCTACGATAAAGGCTGCCACGACACGGTGGGCGTTGGCATAGCGATGACAGATCTGCCGTTTCAGACCGGAGCGAACATATTCGGTAAGCAACACAACATTTTGTTCGCGCTCACTCCATTCTGCCAACACCTCCAGGACCAAGCGAGTGTTGCGAATTGGGATGCCCTCGTCCAGTAAGCGGCGCAGGACATCGGCGATCCGGGGAACCGGCATCGTGCGCAGCACCTCCTTCACCAGATCGGCATATTCCTGCTCCATTCGGCCCAGCAATTGTCGGGTCTCCTGAATGCCCACCAGGCGCTGTGCATAGCGCATCAATGTCGACTGGACGCGCAAGGCGACGACTTCGCTCGGACGGTGATACCCTATCCCGGCTGCTTTGAGAGCCGGCGCATGAAGTTGTTCGATCCAAATCCGATTTGTCTCTACGTCTTGCCGAAAGGGGATACCGCTCAATTCAATATTCGCTACGTCGTCGTTGAGCATGAGTTGCGTCGGATCCACAAAATCTCGCCCAACGGGCACTCCCTCAACGTCTACCCTGAATTGCGATTCAGGTAAAAGCTGGTCTATCTTGGTTGGTATGCGCGGAATTGTGATACCAAGATCAGATGAGACCAGTGTCGATATTCGCACGATTGCCTGCTCGAGTTCCTCTTTGTCGATTGCACCTGCAAGGTTTGGTGCGAGGAACAGCGCGATTGGAAGGGCCTCTGCAGGCAAGGTCTGTTTCTGACCCTGCGATGGAGCTTGAGGCGTACCGGCGCTACTGACCTCCGTCTTGGCGGCGTTCTTGGCGCGCTGCACGCCAACATTGACAAAGCTCGCCGCGCCGAAGAGTACGGCCAGCATGATGAACGGAGGCAAAGGGAAACCCGGTACGAGCCCCATCACAATCAGGACGCCGGCGGCCAACCGCAGCGCTTGCGTGCTGGCCGTCAGTTGGCTGACAATATCGCCACCCAGATTGAGCTGCAAAGGACCATTGACACGAGTGACAATGGTTGCAGCCGTAATTGACAGCAGCAGAGCCGGGATCTGCGAAATTAGCGCATCACCTATGGTGAGGATCGTATATTGATGCAGCGTCTCCTCCAGGGGCATGCCCTTGGAGAGCAAGCCGATTGTGATGCCGCCCAGCATGTTAATGCAGATAACTATGAGCCCGGCGATGGCGTCGCCCTTCACAAATTTCATAGCGCCATCCATAGCGCCGTGAAGTTGGCTCTCTTGCTCCAGCGCCGCTCGCCGACGGCGAGATTCGTTCTGATCGATGTGCCCGTTGCGCAGTTCCGCGTCGATTGCCATCTGCTTGCCCGGAAGCGCGTCGAGCGTGAAACGCGCCGACACTTCTGCGACCCGTTCTGCGCCTTTGGCGAGAACCATGAATTGCACCATGGTCACAATGAGGAATATGACGATGCCAACAGCGATATTGCCGGATATAACGAAATCGCCGAATGTATGTATGATGCTGCCGGCATCCCCCTCCGCAAGAATCAACCGCGTCGTCGCGACGGTAAGCGCTAGGCGAAAGACGGTCGAGATCAGGATGACGCCTGGCAAGGACGAAAAGTCAAGCGGCGTCTTGAGATACAGGGCCACCATCAGCAGCAGTATGGCAAAGCCGAGGTTGAAGCCGATCAGCATGTCGATCAATACGATCGGGATCGGCATGATCATCATTCCGATCGCCAGAAGAAGCATCAACGCGACCATCAAATCTGGGTTAGCTGGTGCGCGCACGATGAGACTATGCAGGGTATTGGCCATGAGAAGCCTGTTATTGTTTGATTGGAGCAGCGCTCCGCAATGAAACATAGCTCTTGAAGAGTGCGCGTGCCTCGGCCATGCGGCCGGCCTGACGAAGCGCATGACTGCGCAAGACCATCAAAGGCAGGCGCGAAGACGGGTCGTCGTCAAGCTTGTCTAACCTGTCCAGTGCCGCCAATGCGTCGTCACCGTGGCCCTCCGAGATCAGAGCGTAGACCAGAATGCGGAGCAGCTCGACGTCGTAAGAATGTTCGTGAGCTACGATTTGCAACAGAGCCAGGCTCTGTGCGCTCTGACCGCAGGCAAGATGGACATACGAAAGCGCGCAGAGCAAATCACGCTCCCTTCTTGTGATGTGCAAAACCTCACCGGCACGTGATAAGTGTGGCGGCGGAGCAGGTGTGAGGTGTTGCTCTCCGTCAGGCGCGGCCATTGCTAGCCTTTGATTAAACCGTTGTCATTCTGCCGGAGCAGAATTAACCGTCGCAGCTCCAACTGCACAATCGCGAGGTCTTCACGAGACACCGAACTCTCTGGCGCGGCCGAGAGCGTATCGGCCAAACGCTCGAGAAGAATGCCCTGCTTCTCTGGGCGCAAAACATGCGAATGAAATAGGCGCGGCGTGACAAAGGAGAGCAGGTTGTCCGCGAGACTGGGACCATTAAGCCAAGCAAGTTCTGAGCCTGGCTTGATCTCACCAATCTCGCCGCGCGCCTCGTTGACATTGACGCGCGAAACGGGATCAATAGAGGTAAGGTCCAGTGCGGTTACGATCGCGGAGACAACAGGCAGATCTTGCGGGGGATCATCCTGGAAAATCGCGAAGCTCTTGCCACCATTTGCATGAGTTCTCTCGATTGCGGATTCCGTGGCTCTAGCAGTCGCCGGCGTAATAGCAGGTGGGTTGTCGTCGACCTTGAGCTCCTCAAAAGAGGCGCCGGGCTCAAGCGAATGCTCAGACAGCCTAGTCATGAGTCTTTCCTCCTTATTCGCGGGCTGAAACTCTAATAGGGGAGGGCAACAAGCCGGCCGTTCCTGCTCAGCAGCAGACGTCGTTCCTCAATCCCATTGACGGTCCATCCGTTATTCAACAGCGCGCCCACGAAATACTTTTGACCAGCGATGACCAGATATGGCTCACTTCCTCGCCAAACGGCTTCGACGGAAATCGAGGACGGCGTCTTCTCCTCCCTGATGGCGACTGCATTGACGAGAACATATGCGTCCTTTCGATCGCGATCGAACCATTCTTGAACTTCCCGCCACTTTGGGAGAGAAGCGCGCGTTACGGTACCGTCAGCAGCGACAACACCCGGCTCAGATCGGACTTTGATATCAAAAAGGCCCGCTCGATCAACTTCCTCTTGCAGCCGTGTGGCAGCTGCTTCGGCGGTCGGAGCATCAGGAGCGTTGGGCGCCAGCTTAGGTGCAACGTCGACGTTACGGTGCAAGTCGGCGTTCACGTCAACAGCGCTGTCCGTCTCGACGAAACTCGTTGAGACGGCGCCGACCGCGACGGAACTGATCAGGACAGAGGCGAGTACCGCGGTCGATCCGAGCCAGCGGCTGATGGAGCCAGCTTGTTTGGAATCCTCTATGGAACAACGGATGGACATCTCGCCCGCATGGATGACGGCGGGAAGAGAAACAGCAACGCGCTCGTTCGGGAGAAGTGCCCGTTGTCCCTCTATCCTTACTTGCGGCGCAAGAGGCTCGATTTCAATCGAATTGTGATGGGGGGTGATACGAAAGTGATGACGTTCGAGCCCTTGTTCGATGAAAACCAAGTCAGCATCCAGGTCGCTACCAATCAGGCTCGATCCAAAGCCCAATTTGCCGGTCAGCCCGGAGTAAAGCCCCGACAGCACCTCGAAATGCAGGGAGTGTGGTTCATTCACGGTCGACGGTCTCCTGAACAGCGAGAGAGCCGTACGGCTCGTTGCGAGCTTTGCAGCTTACGCAGGCGAAGAAAGGTGGAACGACGACGTCGTCCCACCTCCTCCGTTACTGCACCCGCTCGTCGGCGACCTTCTTGATCGTCGTGAGCTCTGTTGAAACGATGCGAAGTTGCACATCCCTCTCAGTCGCTTTGGTGGTTTCAGCAGTCAGAGCGGCGATTTGGGCGTGCCAAGCGGCGTCTCCGGTGACTTCAGCAGCTGCAGCACCAACTGCGGCCGTAGCGGTGCCAGCGGCCCCCCCTGCGACCGAGGCAGTAGTCGCACCAATTTTAGAAGGCATATTGTTCTCCTGTGTGTTCGGGTGTCGCCGCTCCTGGCGGCTCCTATTTCCCGACGCCGCAACATCCGGCGTCAGGAATCCTCCTCGCTAATGGCCTCATGGAAACGAGCCATTGCATTACTTGCCATTTGGACAGCCGCGGCTCCGAGAGCGGCGTTGAATGCTTGGCGCAACGCGGCCTCTTGCGAGCTACTGTCCGGAGTTGACGTGCCATTTCCAGCGCTGCTTGTACCAGGCGATTGACCATGATTGTCATTGTCGTCGGGTGTGCGGGAGCCGTTCTTGTCACCACGAGCAGCATGGAAGTCAGGAGCAACGCGCGCAGTGGCGCTTGAACTCGGAATGCGCATTAAAGGCGTCTCCTATGTCAAGGTGGTCATGCCGTCGTGGCTTTCCTCACTGTGCGAGCATTAGCTTTCGACAAGCTGACGGATCTCAGAAATTCAACCGGTTTTGGCGGATTAACGAATTCGACGTGATTGGTGCATCGGCCACGTGTGGAGATCAGACAGTTGGCACCAAGAAAGACGATCATGTTATGAAGCCGGTTGATCGGGCGGTCTCGTTGATCATCAGGCTTTGAGGCCGAGATGCTATAACGTCCCGCTCGCCGTCGCCGGCGGCATCTCCATCAGGTAAGGCATTAAGACATTTCTCCCTGCCAAGCGCAGGCGGCGATGTGCCTAGATCGGATCAAACACGACCTGGAATGTTAAGCGTGCTGAAGCGATTAGAGCGTCAAGGCAAATCCGCCAAGTCTGCTAAGCCCTCAGCGTCATCGAGCACTTTCCCGCTGAGCGGGCAAAGGGCAAGCCTCGAGCGGTCGCCCTTGGTCTCATTCGTTCTGCCCTATTGCGCATCTCAGTGCGGCGTGTGCCTTCTCGTCGACATCATCTCGTTCTGTCCCGGTGTTAAGAAAGTCGACAAGTTCAGCGTCGGCTGTTGGAACCGGACGGCCGCCTATCGAACTGTTGCGACGACGTGCCGCATTTGGGGCTGCTCTCGAAGCACCGGTCGAGTCCAGCCAAACATAAAGCGGGCCATGGTGAAAACCGGCGAAGCAAAGTCGTCGGATGTGGGTAAGGAGCTCGAACATGCTGGCAAAGCTTGCGAGCCCCTACCGGTTTGGAGTGGAGACCCAACCGCACGAGGGCTGCGCAAGCTCGTCTAGCCACGCAGTTGTGAGCCGAGAGCCCCAAGTCACTCTGACTAGCTGTAAACGCCTGCAGCTTGCATGTCCGCGGACTCAATCCGCTCCTTTAGGGAGTTCAAATAGTCCTCCGCGTAAGATTGTGCCATCGAGACCGGAAGGTTGACGCCGGCCGTCGCGGCTTCTTGAATTGCCTGCTTCGTCAAGCCTTCGCGCATGGCTAGTTTGACCTCCGGGCCGCCGATACAACCCACCGCCTGTGCCGCAAGATTGAGTCCCGCTTCTTCCAGCGCCTGCTTTATGTTGCCGCCTGTGATGGCTGTGTGCAGAAGATTTGCTGCTTGCGCCTCGCTCTCGAGTATCATTGACGCGAGATCGGTCAATTCCCCCAAACCTGGAATGAAGCCGAGTACACCAACTGCCGTCGCAGCCCAGTCAAGCACGTTGGAGCCCACCTTGAGCACTTCATCAAAGGCGTGCATGAAGGCACCTCCGTTTTTCTTGGGTGACTTGACGTCCGGCTGGTCCGCCACGCCCGTCATCATGTCCTTGACGGCCGCCTGGTCGGCAGCCGGCTGAACAGCGTGCTGCTTCAATTGGTGAGCGGTGCGGTTCGCGCCGGACATGTTGCTGAAGAAATGGGTGAAATCGTTACTGCTGATGTTGCCGGAATCGACCGTATGGCCGCCGCCGAAGTCGAAGAACTTGTGGTGGGTCTTGTAGCCTGTGATCGAGTTGTTCAGCAATCCGAACAAGAGAGGATCCGACAACAGCTGGGAGGCCGCCTTTCGCACGTCCGGGGCGAGACTCTTGTCATCGACCATACTAGTGAGCGTCTCCCGGGTCAGGTCACCCTTCCCGAAAAAAGCCGCTTGGTTCTTATTGATCGTACCTAGCGTATCCAACTCGGCATGCGTGAGGTTCATCGATGACGAAGCCATCTGCAAGAAGTCCTCTTTGTGGACCTTATCTACCGAGCCGCCATACAACTGTTTCCATTCCTCTGGATGATTGAGGAAGTATCTCGCGGCTGCGAGAACCTGAGGTGGGCATTTACCCGTTTTAGCCTCGCCATCAACGATCTGCCTGAAATCCGCGAGGCTCAGGTTCTTGGGCAAATTATCAGAATAGCGATAGAGCTCACGCAGTGCGTCGGTCTGGGTCATAACGCAGGGCTGGCCGTTTCCGGTGCCGTCCGACGGAACGTAGTTATGCTCGTAGCGCCGCGCCTGCTGCTCCTGGAATGCAGCCACTTGTGAGTGATGATCGGAGAAGCCGGAGAGATCTCCTGCCTTGATTGTCCCCCCGCAGCGGCCATCGCCTTGTGAGCCTATCGCATAGAAGAGCTCCGGATCCTGCTGCAATGCTTCGATCGCCGTCTTCAGATCCGGCGGTGTGGAGGGGTCCGTCGCCAAATCTACGAGCGACTTCCAATCTAGGGGGCATTTATCTTTATGACGGTTCAGCACCGACACAATCTGCAACTCGGTGTCAGTCAGAGTGCCACTGTTCCATGTAATCCGTGAGCTGGGTACTGGCGCCGCTGCAATCGCAGTGGAGGCCGCAGCAGAGGTTGACTGCGGGGGCTGGCTATACGCTTCTGCGTCCAATGCAGCCCTAACGTCGGGTGGCACGATATTCCCCGTCAGCTGTATGAGCTCCTCCGTCAGGTTCTTAGTCGACTCCGAGGCCGAATCCTGTGGTGCGGAATGATCGCCGGTCGTGTCATTTAAGGCGTAGCTCGCAAGCACCGCCTCGAAACTTGACAGCTCTTGCGCCGGAGTGAGCCCGGGGGCAAGCCCGGACAAAGCCACGTTCGAGTTGGCGGCGAGGGATAGGTTGTTGACTGACATTATACATCCTGTGCTGTGAGATTGCGCCACCGTCCTGTCACACCGTGCAGCCCGAGTTCGCGACGAACACCAAGTGTTGATGGGCAGATCCAACAACTCCTGGCGGCTGCTCCCGGCGGCTGAGTGAGCGTCCAGTGCTCAGGTCCCGATCAACAGGCTCATTGCCTGCTAGATATTCACCCCCTTTTATAGTAGCGGGAGTTAGCTTTCGAGAAGCTGACGGCGCTCAGCGGAATGCGCGAACGGACATGAATGCGGTGTTGCGCAATACCCGCATCCCCCCAAAAGTGTCTGCCACTCCGTCGCGTCCTCACGCGGCAGATGGCAAAAATGGGAACTCGGGCCTGCAATCCGCGGAAGATCGGCGCGGGTTCGTGCAACAAAATTAAATGATACTGCCGCGTCGTCTGGCGATGGCGAGTGGGCGCGCTTACGGCCCGTTACGAGAGGGTTAGCGTCTGCTCCGTCAGCGCCATGAAGCATTATGGGATCAGTCACCGTTTGCCGGCAAATGTACTCAAACGGTTGAGATCGTCGATCGTTGAGTGGAGCTAAAGCCGTAGCCAGCGCAAGAATGATGCTGCCCACCTTTCCAGTTGAAGGCATCACCGTCTAGGTCTCGGGCTCTCATGCCGACAGCATCAGCTTTCAACATGCTCACAAAGAAAGCCGCGACCGCATTGAGCGCCGTTGTAAGCGACTTTTGCTGTCCAATTCATCTCTGGCTTGGGCCGGGCGCGTGAGCCACGTTATCTTGATGCGTCGCCTCGGGCAAAACAGGTCCCTCCGGTCGTCCATCACGAATAACCGTACTTGAGGAGCCCCGAAACAACATCAAGACCGACGCGGGCGCCGGCTTTGCGGTTGTCGTAAGAGTTCGTCGCGCCTGGGCCTCCGCCACTAGGCCGTTGAGCATTTGGTCGACGAGCGCGATGAAGCGAGGCGGACCAGAAGCGAAGACCAGTCCATCTTCCGGTGCGGCTCTCACGACGTAGCGTTCATCGGAAATTTTGAGTGCATCGAGTGCCGCCTTGAATGCATCGAAAGTGACCGGGTTTAAGACAAGCAGGCGACTTTCCGCCTCGTGCGCGTCGGATACGTACAGCACCAGCCCGTCATAGTACCACTGAAGATTATAAAGAGTGGTCACGCGTTCGAGGAAATCTCGCGGCGCGAGATCCGGCATGCGCCCGCGAATCCGCCCCTTTACATGGGTGCTGACATTGATTCGAATATTCAAATTGTTGCCGAACTCCTGCAGTGCGGCCGCGAGATCCTGATCCAGAACTGTGTAAGTATAAGGCGTGGATGGCAGCTCTAGAGTGGCGCCGAGCGCCCTAACCGCGCTCAAGGAGATGAAAACACCAACAATTAGAATGTTCTTCAACGTGTGCAGCCTCGTGGTGTGGTTGAGTATTCCAGGCGGTCATGCGCTGGTACTCTTCCAAAGTTGGAAGACGAACTTCGTCGCAAATTGGAAGCCAATCGTGATTTTTGGATGACGTAGCTCTTGATCCACGTCAGGTTTTGGTCAGCTCGGCTCGCTAGGGTGCCGAGCCGTTCCCGGCAACGACAGCTAATAGACGCGAGAGCAATGATTCCTTCCGTGATGTTTGGCGCGATGCCGATCTCTGCCAACCTCGGCGAGTGTCTCACCGAGGGGTGTTCATCGGCGCCGGGCAACTTTCATGAGCATCTTGCAAAGGCGGCATCGAAACAAGGCGCCGCCTCTTTGGTGGCCGACAGCGCGTTGGCGCCACCTGTACCGGAGGTTCAGCGTGCAGTCGCGCAGACAGGTCCACTGGGCGATCGCATTCTGCAGAATCTTTTTGGAGCGCACTTAGGCAAACCATATCCTTCGACCGGACTCCCTTCGATCGGCGAGCCGGGCCCTTCGAAGAGCGTCCAGCTTGGGCCCGCCGCGCGGCCTATCTCGCGCTTGGACGGAGTCGATGTCCATGTTATCGGAAAACCAGAAGGTGCCGACAATTTCGAGTCGACGTTGCAGAATCTGCGGGATGTTTACAACGGCGTCATTCAGGTTTCGCTCATCTCCAAGAGTGCTGGCGCCGTCGGTTCATCTCTGAATAAGCTGCTATCAGCGGGCTGAGCGGCGGTTGATGGTTCTTTTCGCGCAAAGAAAGATCGGTCGCGGCGCGACTTCTGGAAGGCAGGTGCATGCCGTTCTCCTATTGCCGCTTGTGCTGTTGCTAGCCGGCTGCAAGGCCGATCTCTATACGAAAGTTCAGGAGCGTGAAGCCAACGAGATGCTTGCCCTTCTCCTTAGTAAGGGTGTCGATGCAGTCCGTGTTGTCGCTAAGGACGGTAGCAGCACGATTCAGGTCGAAGAAAAGCAATTGGCCGTTTCGATAGAACTGCTGAATGGCCAGGGCTTGCCGCGCCAGGTGTTTAAGAATCTTGGGGAGGTGTTCAAGGGATCCGGCCTGGTTGCGTCCCCAGTTGAGGAGCGCGCTCGTTACGTTTATGCCCTAAGCGAAGAATTGTCGCGCACAATCAATGATATCGATGGGGTTCTCTCCGCCCGGGTTCATGTTGTCTTGCCGAAGAACGACCTTTTGCGACAGGATGCGACCCCGTCCTCGGCGTCGGTCTTCATTCGACATGGTTCCAATGCGAACCTCTCAGCCTTGTTGCCCCAAATCAAGATGCTCGTCGCCAATGGCATTGAAGGACTATCATACGACAAGGTGGCCGTCGTTTTCGTGCCGGTTGAGCGAGCGCAGCATGAGATGTTCTCTGCACCAGCAGCTGCTTCGATCCACCCGACCAAGTTCACGTCAGCCACCTTTCTTGCGATCGTGGTCGGGGGTGTCGGCGCCGCGGTCGGCATTCTATCTTACGTGCTGCTGAGCACACGTGTGCGCCAGCTAGGTCAATTCTGGCGGAAAGTGCCGAATATTGACACAGCGGCGAGTATGCCCGCCGTCCTAGCCGCTGGCAAAAAGCGGAACTCCGATGCGAGATAGGCCGAATGCAATGTCCGCAACGATGACATCCAACGAACCAAATCATTTGCTCAACCAACATTCCGGTCGGCCGCGGGAGCTTGCTGCGATAATCCATCCAAGCCGTTTTGCTGAACGTCTTGATGCGTCGCTGGCGGCGTCTACAGTGCTGCAACTGCAGAAAACTCCCAGACTACAGGAAAGACTAGTCGAACTGCTCCTAGGCAGTGAACTGGTCTTGAAGGGAAGTAGCTGGGGAAGGGGCGCTTTGCTTGGGCATGATCCGCATCGTGCGGCATTGCTCGCTGGCGGCATTTGGCATGCCCGTTCGGTACTGAAGCTGGTGTCAAAGCATGATCTTGCTCCACTGATCGGAAATATTGGTGCGGAAGCACATGCTTTCGCTATCCGACATGTATCCAGCGCCGTCGAAACCCAATTGATTGTCGATCCGGAGCAACTTTCGCAGCGGATTGCACATGACGGATATGCCTGCCTTGGCGCTTTCCTCAAGCGAGCCTCAGAACTCGACCGTACGCGCGTGCTTCTCTGCTTGCCTGTCGGGACTGCCGCGGAGAGTCCAGCCGCCGAACATCACAAAGCCGCGGGCCAATTGATGTCTTTGGTGATGACCCATTTGGCCGCAGAGACACGGCCGGCATGACCGCGGGTGAGCCAGCATTGCCAGAACGCCCGCAGATACGTCCGGTGGGTCCAGTCATACCAGCCTCGGAACTTGGGATCTGGTGCGATGTGGTACAGACGCGCGCGCTAGCTCAGCGGTATCTACAGCAGGTTCGCAACTGGGCAAGGAACGCTTATCATCGCGAGCAGGCGCGCGGGCACTCCGAAGGCCTGAAGACAGGCTCGGACGAAATGGCGCGGCTGGTTGCTCGAGCTGCTTCTGAGCTGGCGCGGCGAAAAGCCGTGCTGGAACAGGAGCTGCCACAACTTGTCATTGAGGTCCTGAACGACTTGGTGGGCTCGTTCGATCCGGGCGAGATGTTAGTGAGGTCGGTTCGTCACGCTATCGAGCAAAGATATGGCGGTGCGGAATTGCGCCTTCATGTGTCTCCTGTGAACGTCGATGCCATGACATGCGAGTTCGCGTCATTCCATGGAACGCATGGGCGTCCGAAGGTCAGAATTGATCCGGACCCGGCTCTAACGCCGGACCAATGCGTTTTGTGGAGTGAGTTTGGTAATGTCGATCTAGGACTTGCCGCGCAGCTCCGCACACTGCGCCTCGCCCTTGCTCCGCCTGTTCAGGAGGACGAACAATGACTTCCCAAAGGCCAAGCTATGGCAATGCGGCTGCTGAAGGCGCGGTGCACGCAGCATTATCATCTCTGAAATCTACGGCAAAGCATGTCGATACGCGTGCTGTGCGCGGACGAGTCACCCGAGCCGTCGGCACCTTGGTCCATGCCGTGCTGCCCGGGGCCCACGTTGGGGAGCTGTGCCTATTGCAGGATCACAGTACGGGATGGTCACTTGATGCGGAGGTGGTCGGTCTGCTGCCGGATGGAGTATTGCTCACGCCAATCGGCGACATGGTAGGCATGTCTAGCCGTGCGGAAGTGGTTCCGACCGGGCGAATGCAGGAAGTTGCGGTCGGTGCCGATTTGCTGGGCCGCGTCATCGATAGCTTCGGCCGTCCGCTCGACGGGAAGGGGCCAATAAAGACGACCCACACTCGTCCCCTACGCGGCAGGGCACCCAACCCAATGAGGCGGCGGGGGATCGAGCAGCCTTTTCCGCTCGGCGTCCGCGTGCTCGACGGACTTCTGACGTGTGGCGAAGGCCAACGGATCGGAATCTATGGAGACGCTGGTTGCGGCAAGTCGACGCTGATGTCGCAGATTGTTAAAGGCGCGGACGCTGAGGTCACCGTCGTTGCGCTTATAGGAGAGCGCGGACGTGAGGTGCGTGAATTCATCGAGCGCCATATTGGCAATGCCATCGATCGGACGATCGCTGTCGTTGAGACCTCCGACCGGTCGGCAATGGAGCGCGCGCAATGTGCTCATACGGCGACGGCACTCGCCGAGTACTTTCGTGATCAGGGACAGCGGGTCGTTCTCATGATGGATTCGTTGACGCGCTTCAGCCGCGCGATGCGTGAAATCGGCCTAGCCGCGGGAGAACCTCCGACGCGGCGAGGCTTTCCTCCCTCCGTCTTTGCGCTGCTGCCGGCTCTGTTGGAACGTGCCGGTATGGGCGAGCAGGGCTCGATCACGGCCTTCTATACCGTACTTGTCGAAGGTGACGGGACAGGCGATCCAATCGCCGAAGAGTCGCGCGGTATTCTCGATGGTCATATCATTCTCTCACGCGCGCTCGCATCGCGAGAGCATTTTCCGGCCATCGACGTGTTGTCGAGCCGAAGTCGCGTGATGGATGCGGTCGTCTCTGTGTCACATCGAAAGGCCGCCTCTTTCTTTCGAGATCTTCTTTCGCGCTATGATGAGGCCGAATTTTTGATCAAGGTCGGTGAGTACAAGCCAGGGGGCGATCCGCTGACCGACCGAGCAATCGCGTCGATCGAGGACTTGCGGAATTTCTTGCGCCAGGGGCAGGATGAACCGTCCAGCTTTGAGGAGGCCATCACGTGGATGTCGCGTCTTACCGACTGAATCCCAGCCAAGCGTCGAAATTGCGGCTGGTGAAGGACATGAGGGAGCGAAGTGCGCTTCGTCAATTATCCAATACGCAAGCCGAACGCCAAATTGCGGTTAAAGCGATGGAGAAAGCTTCCAAGAATGCCGCCAGCGCCGAGAAACGCCGCGCAAGCCTCGAAGCTGAACTTTATTTAGAACTCGCATCGTCTAACAGGATGTGCGTCACCGAACTCGACCGTAGGCTTCATCTCGTCATTGGACGCCTCACAGCTGAGATCGCAACTGCACGCCAGGTGCTTGAGCAAGCGCGCATCGCTCAACAGCAGGCCCAGGCGGCGGTTGTTGAGGCGCGGGTCGTGTGGGCCAAGCGTTCGGCGGCGAGCCAGAAATGGCAGCAGATTGAGTGCGATGTGCAGCGCTCGACCAACGCTTGCTCGGAGTGTGCAGCTCAAATCGAAACGGACGATGAGGTCTTGCTCCGGTATCAGAGTGGCTCGCGAAGCCAGGCAATTGGCGTTTTGATTTAATGGCTGCTTCTCTTATGTCGGCGCGAACTGCCGACCCCGTGAACATGAGCGCGGAAAATGCGGTCGGTGAACCGGCACGATTCGTGCCGCGGCTAAGATTGTCGCATAGCGCGGTCTCGTGCCTCAATTTGATGGCCCCCCGGCGAACGGTTCTGAAGAGCCGCCTTGGCGATACGCCGGTCTCGATATGTATTAACCGGCTTGTGTGGCAGGCGCAGCAATCGACCGCGCCGATGCTTGATTGTGTATTTCGCGTCGGAGCCGAAATGGCCGTCTTGTCGGTGCCGCGCCAGTTGGCGGAGGCATTGATTTCGACAGTGCAGCATGGCCTTACGTTACCTTCGGACCCAGCCCGCTCTTTCGTCCTCGAACTTGCGCTTGAACCATGGTTCACTCGAGTAGAGCATCTGCTAGCGCAGGATTTGCAAATTATCCGCATCGACGAAGCAACGATGGAAGGTCCTTATCTGGAACTCGACATCGTCTACGGGGCGCTCGTGGGCAAGGCGCGGCTGTTCCTATTCTCGTCTCTTGAGGGTCCGGTTCCGGCTGCCTTCTGTAAGTTAGGCGAGATGCTTGGCCAATTGCCCCGAGAAATGCGCAAGCTTTCCCCGGAGTTGCCCATCATGGTTGCCAGCGAGATTAGCTCGCTGCGCGTGTCCGTCGGGCTTCTTCGCCAAGCACAAACTGGCGATGCGCTGTTGCCGGACGTCATTCCCTTTGCGAGCGGTCAGGTCATCCTGACTGCGGACAAATTGTGGGCGCCGGCGGAGATTGCTGGCGACAGACTAATCTTGCGGGGACCCTTCCGCCTGCAACCCCACCCTCTCAAGAGTGCATATATGACAACACGACCCCAAACCCAGCCATCGACCCTGCCCTCGGAAACCGACATCGACAGCATTGAGATTACGCTCGTGTTCGAATGCGGCCGTTGGCCTATCCCGCTGGGTACGTTGAGGAGCGTCAACGAAGGGCATGTCTTTGAACTTGGCCGTCCCGTTGACCGTCCGGTTGACATTGTTGCCAATGGTCGATTGATCGGCCACGGCGACATCGTGCGTGTCGGGGAGGAACTGGCCATCAGGCTACGTGGTGGGTTGGCGGTCAATGACTGACATTCAGCCAGGCATTCCTGCACTTCTTGCAGCGACGGTCGGTCTCGGTCTGCTGGCGTTCGCAGTTGTCACGACGACGGCATTCATAAAAGTTTCCGTCGTTCTCTTCCTCGTGCGCAACGCGCTCGGAACCCAATCCATACCCCCGAACATCGTTCTGTATGGCGCTGCATTGATCCTTACGGTCTTCATTGGTGCTCCAGTGCTGGAGCAGATCTACAACCACGTTACCGCCCCGCAACTTCACTACCAAACGCTCGATGACTGGGCGACAGCCGCTAAGGAGGGAAGCGAGCCGCTGCGCGCTCACCTGAAAAAGTTCAGCAGTGAGGAGCAGCGCACGTTCTTCCTGTCATCCACAGAACATGTTTGGTCAGAGGAGATGCGGGCAAACGCTACAGCGGATGATTTTGCGATTCTTGTACCGTCCTTTCTGATCTCGGAATTAAAGCGTGCCTTTGAAATCGGCTTCCTTCTCTATCTTCCATTCATCACGATTGATCTGATTGTAACGACGATTCTGATGGCCATGGGCATGTCAATGGTATCGCCCACAATGATATCTGTTCCTTTTAAGCTCTTTCTGTTCGTCACGATCGACGGATGGTCGCGGCTCATGCACGGGTTGGTGTTAAGTTACGCCACGGCCGGAGGTTAATATGGACGAGACCAGCATCCTCACGCATTTGACCCGATCGCTCGTCCTCTTCATGATGTGGGTTCTGCCACCGCTCCTAGCAGCTCTCGTGGCCGGCTTGGGTGTTGGCATAATACAGGCGGCAACGCAGCTCCAGGATCAAACCTTGCCCCTAACCGTGAGGCTCCTCGTCGTCGTCGCCGTGCTCGTTCTGTTTTCTCGGGTGCTGAGTGCGCCGCTTATCGAACAGGCCAAACATATCTTCACGGAGTTCCCCTCTCTCACATCGAGGTATTAGTGAGGAACCGAAGGCCGAGTTTGTGAGGACAAAACCGCCCATCGACATCACCGGTGAATTACCAAAGTGGCTGGCCAGTTTGTCGAGCGAGCATGAGAGTATGGGGATCGACGGCCTACCCTGCGGGCTCGCAGTGCGGCTGGTGCTCTCGTTGAGCGCTATTAGAACGAACACCGCCGACTATTTGCGGCCTTGGCGTCAAACATTAAGGCACGGCGAGCGGAACCGGTTAGATTAGCTGAGGCGAACAACGAGCGCCGCGAATGCATGCTTTGTCACCCACCGAGGCGCAAGCTCTAATTCAGAGTGCTGTCGAGTTCGTCGTTGCAGCGGGCCTTAGCGCTGCGCGGGCCTTAGGCATTATGTTGGTGCTTCCCGTATTCACGCGGCCGCAGATTAGCGGGATGATCCGCACAAGCTTGACGATCGTGATTGGACTGCCATGCCTTGCGCATGTCAAGGCCGGTCTGCAGACTCTAGATCCGGCCACCCGTCTGGCCGCGGTCGCGTTCCTCGGTCTCAAAGAGATATTCGTCGGCCTGCTGTTCGGGATGTTCCTAAGTATACCGCTATGGAGCATCCAGGCAGTTGGCGACATCATTGACACGCAACGGAGCGTTTCAAGCCAGTTGGACGATCCTGCGACGCGCAGCCAGGCCTCCGCCACGGGTCTCTTTCTCGGAACTGCTGGGGTTACTATTTTCGTTGCGTCTGGAGGTCTACAGACGATGGTTCGGTGCCTGTATGGCAGCTATCTGATCTGGCCCGTGTACCGGCTACTACCTCCTCTGACAATGCAAGGGGCAATGGAAGTTGTAGCGCTTCTCGATCATATCATGCACACGGCCCTGCTATTTTCCGGACCCGTGCTGGCTCTGCTGCTCCTGATTGAGATATCCCTCATGTTGCTAGGGCGGTTTGCGCCGCAAATTAAGCTGAACGACCTCTCCCCCACCATCAAGAACGCCGCCTTTGGCATCATCATGGTGAGTTACACCGTCTTCCTCATGGAATACATGGGAACGGAGATTATCCAGTCCTACGGAGTGCTGGAGTGGCTCGGGAAGTTCCTAAAATGAGCGACTCGAGCGAAGAGAAGAAGCGTCCGCCAACTCCCAAGAAGCTACGGCAGGCGCGTAAGAAGGGACAGATCCCGCGCAGCGCCGATTTTGTGAGCGCGCTTAGCATTTGCGCCGCATTCGGCTGTCTATGTTTCCGAGCGGGCGCGATCGAGGGCGTATGGCGTGAGGGGGTGCGGCTCGTCGACAAGCTGCAGGGGCAGCCCTTCAACAGTGCGGTCCAGCAGGCACTGGTCGGATTGATCGAACTTTCGTTGACGAGCGTTGCCCCAATCATTGGAGCGGCCGTGGCTGCAGGCATTCTAGCCAGTGTCTTGGCTGCTGGTGGGCTGACGTTCTCCGTGGAGCCGCTGAAACCAAGCCTTAAGAAATTGGATCCAATCAAAGGGCTCAAACGGATTGTCTCTCAGAAGTCGCTTGTCGAGCTTGGTAAGTCGTTGATCAAAGTGTTCCTTCTCGGCGTAACGCTGTTTTTCACCTCACTCGCAAGTTGGAAGGCGCTGGTGTACCTGCCTGTCTGCGGTTTGGGTTGTTTCAGCTTTGTATTCAAAGAGGTCAAATTCTTAATTGAAATTGCTGCTGGGGCGTTTCTGATCGGCGGCTTGACCGACCTGCTAATTCAGCGCTGGCTATTCTTGCGTGACATGCGCATGACGGAGAGTGAAGCGAAGCGCGAGTCTAAGGAGCAGGAAGGCAACCCACATGTAAAGGGCGAACACCGCCGGCTTCGTCGGGAATCGGCGAGTGAGCCGCCGCTCGGAGTCAATCGGGCCACATTGATACTGACGGGCCCCGCGATGTTAGTTGGACTGCGCTACGTTCGTGGACAGACCGGAGTGCCGGTTTTGGTATGCCGCGGTGAGGACGAACTTGCTTCACAGTTGTTTGATCAGGCGAGGGCGCTGCATCTGAGCATTATTCAGGAACCTGCTTTGGCGCGTCAGCTGATCCGAAAGGGAATAATGGGCAAGGCCGTTCCGAAGGACTGTTTCGAGGGGGTTGCAAAGGCAGTCTTTGCCGCTGGCCTGGTCTAGCTTGGCGCGGCAATGCGATGCATTCGGGCGTGTTAGTCAAAGACGTCCAGTCGCTACTTGATCTGTAAGTCACGTCGTCTGGAAAGGCGGAAGCAGATCGTGGCGTCTGCGGAAGTTGGCCGCCAGAGTATCGCCAATGCTCTTGCCGCTCAGCCATTGAGAGTGCTCATTGGGCTTCTGACGCAATGCGATTATGAGTGTCACTTTCCAAGTGGCTCTTGTTGCCTGCGGCGAGACCTCCCCGTGCGGTAAGCGGAAGCACCGCACGGTCACCACTGGTTGGCAAGATAGCTCTGTTCTCGAGCAAGTCGCCGGGATCGTTGACCGTGACCGCGAGGTTATTGCGGATCGAACAGCCGAGCGTTGGATTGAAAGAATTGTCGTCTACTGAAGGGCCGATGATTGAAAGGGATGGACAGAGCGGAGGACGTGCTTCGTAAATGATCGCCTCGATTTGGACACCGAAATGGCTGGGCAGATCTACGGGGGAAGCGGACCGGCGAATATTATAGGCGGGAACGCCCATCTCGCGGGCCTCATGAGCCACCTGCGTAATGAGCCGGGGCGAACCACTGACGTCCAGATGGAGTGCATCCCGCCGACCGCGGCTGGCGTTCGCAATGAAATTACGCAGACCATACCTCTCGGCGCGACGAAGGCTCTGTAGTCGCAAGATACTGGTCTTCTGCTCCACTTGAATCGCTTGATCAGTCGGCTCAGAATAGATCGCAGCATTATGTGTGCATCCGCCTACGGTTGCCGCTACGGCAATCAAGTGGCCCAGGTTTCGCAAGGTCATTAGCGGTCCTCATTCGATAACAAAGCCGGCTCCGCCGGTCGCGTCTGGTTCGGTGCGGGAGCCTCGCGGCTTCGCGGGGGACGCGCCAACGTATTCGTTAAAATGCGCCCCCCGTCTGATGGCGGCCGGAGGCGGTCAGTCGGCGCGCTTATCTTGGCGGCAGATGATGCTGGCCGCACGATGTAAGGGGTAACGACGATGACAAGCTCCGTCTCCTGCTTCTGAAATGAGGAGGACCGAAACAGTGCACCAAGGATCGGGACATCGCCTAACCCGGGAAACGTGCTGATGTCGGTGTTGAAATTGCGTCTTATGAGCCCGCCGATTGCAAAGCTCTGACCGCTGGCAAGCTCGACAACAGTACTGGCACGTCGCGTGGAGAGGCCAGGCAGAGACATTCCGTTGATATTGACTTCACCTTCTTTGGATAACTCACTGACTTCAGGCTTGACGTGGATATTGATCTGATTGTTGCTGAGAACGGTCGGAACGAACTCCAGACTGATTCCGAATTGACGGAATTGAACTGAGAGTTGACGATTGTCCTGCATGACCGGAATTGGAAATTCGCCGCCTGCCAGGAAGCTTGCTGATTCGCCGGACATCGCGGTAAGAGTTGGCTCCGCCAATACCGACGCGAGATGCTCGTTGGCGAGGGCGTCAAGTACAGCACTGATGTTCGTGCTGCCAACGCCGACTCCGACACTTGCCGTGCCGCCACCCCGGCTCGCACCGGAACCGCCAGGCTTGCCACTGCTAAACCCGAAAATGACCGCTCCGTTTTGGCCCGATGCAGAGAGGTTGATGCCAAGCTCCTTCACGGCGCTGCGCGAGACTTCCGCCACGCGCACGCTAAGCGTCACTTGCAATGAGCCGGCCACTTGGATGTTGTTGACGACCAGCGCGCCCGCGCCCAGAAATTGCTCGGTAATCTTCTTGGCGCGCTCAACGACGTCGACACTTGGTGCTGTCCCTCTCAGAATTGCGCCGCGTGGCGTATAGGTGACTTGGATCGGATGGTCCCCGAGCTCAGCCTTTAGTGCAGCACGCAAATCCTCGATAGGCTGGGTAACGACAACACGTAACTCGGCTAACGCTTCTCCATTGTCGTTCAAAGCAAATAGGCTGGTCCGTCCCGACTGTTTTCCAAAGACGAAGATGGTTGTATTCGATGGGGCCTGGTAGTCGGCTATCGTTGGGTCGGCAACGAATATGCTGGCCGCCGGCGCCGGAAGATGAATCGTCTGGCCCTGAGAGGAGGAAAGATTCAAGACCCCGCTAAGGCTGTCAGTTGTTGACCGTGGCGACGCCTGATTAGGGTCGCGCTTTATCTGAGCTGCGGTAGTGGGCGGCAGCACGAGAGGAAGCGAGCAAACGACATACAGAAGGCGCGAGCGAATAGCTGAGGTGACCGCCGTCGGCCATCGGCAGCTGCGAACATCAAGGGGGAACTTCAACTGAGCGTCGTTTTCAAGTGTGGCGGCAAGGCAGCGGATCGTTCTTCAGTTCAAGCGCGTAGCCGACGCCGCGCGCGGTTTTGATTCGTAGCGTTGTGCCGGACTTGCTCAAATGTGTGCGCAATCGATAGATCCCGACTTCTAAGGCATTGGTCGAGACTTCATCGTCAAACGCATAGAGGCTTTCCTCTAGCAACGCTCGCGGCACGGTGCGGCCTGCTCGGCTGAGCAGATGTTCGAGAATGCAGACTTCGCGGCGCGCAATTCTGAGTGGCCGACCGTCAACTGAGACTTGCCGGCCAATAGGATCGAAATGTAAGTTCCCGAAGGTGATCACGGGTGCCGTCAATTGCGTCGATCGTCGCAAAATGGCGCGCATTCGAGCAATAAGCTCATCGATAGACACCGGCTTAGGAAGAAAATCGTCGGCGCCACCATTGAATATCGCGATCCTGGTCTCAAGATCGCTCAGGCTGCTCATCATCATGGCAGGCATTGAATATCCTTCACGTCTCAACTGTTTCAACCAGTCCAATCCATTTCCGTCCGGCAGAGCCAACTCGAGCAAGAGAATGTGATAGCTGGCACAACTCAGCGCGGTCTCCGCTTCGTCAAGAGTAGAGATGAGGTCCACGGCAAAACCGCGAACGAACAGGGTTTTCTTGGCGGCTCGCACGAAGGCGGCGTCCTGATCGACCAGTAGGATTCGCATTGTGGTCGCCTATAGTGCGATTGTGTCGAGGCCTGAGCGCATCACTGTCGGCACGGAGCTACGATGATCCCCCCGCCTGGTCGAGCAGCTGCAATTGTCGAGCATTTGACTGAAGAGAAAATCGAACCGCACGAGTAGCTGCGTCCTCCTTGTAAAGAACGGATACGACTTACGAGGCTTCAGGTAGGATCGAAAAATCAATTTTCTTGATAGTGTTCATCCAAGCCGCGAATAGGTTGCAAAGGGAATGCACGTAGCGGCGCGGAGAGTCAGCGCCTAGCTCGCCGCGAGCCGATGAATAAGCGGAAGCAGCAACGCTCTTATGCGTTGGCTTGCCGCGTCGAAAAACAGAACCGCGAGCATCGGGCGTCGCTGTTGACGCGCAGGTTGGGTGCCGGCGCTCGATTGTGCGTCAATGTGTTCCGCTATGGCCCAGGACGTCCCATCGGCTCAACGCTTTGAAGGAGGGGGCCTCGAACGTCTCGTCCTCTTTCCGCTTCGGCCAGATCGAGGAGCCGTAATAATCGTATCGCGGCGCCGGGGATTTCGTACAGCAACGCGTGCAAGTCCAAGCTGATCAGCTTGTACGGTCAAGCCGAAGCGGCACGACGCGCTTGCTGAAGGAACTCAGCTTCTTAGGGCTGACACCCCGAAAGGGATCGACCCCTTCAAAAAGTACCGATGGAATTTGTGGCGAATCTGGCCGGAAAGCGGTTAAGGCCGTCACTCAAGGCCCTGAAGGCGCCGGCGGTGTGACTAGGGAACCCGCAGCGTTAGCTCTTGAGACTGCGGCTAATCGCCAGCGCTTCGCTATCTAACGAGTGGTCTGCTGCTCAGCTCGTGCATCCTTCTGCGGACGGAAGCGGCATTCGGGCCGTCGAGCGGGAAGCACGCGAAAGCGCCCTGAATCGGAGCCGGTGGTGCCCAGTGCCAAAGCTGCTTGCCAGCGAGGCGTCGTGATCGTCTGCTCAGCTTCGATTCTGTTGCGATCCGATCGAACGCTTCGCCTTCCTCAGTTTGAGGTTCATGCGGGGTGAACATTCAACTTCGCCAGGTTAGATACAAACTCACGGTCCCAGCAGTCGGTGTCAAGAACCCGATGGCCATGCGACCCGAAGGTGTGCCCTGCAGCATTCCGTGAGCCGATCCGAATGCGGCGATATCCAGATATGCCGAGCGAAAGTTTCGTCGAGGCATCGAGCCGTTTAGCTTTCGACAATAAGCACGATCGTACTTGTCGACCCGATTTCACACGGCTAGTCAAATTCCAATCATGACACGACTGGCAGGACAAATTGAAAGGATGCGCCCGGCTCTTGCTTCTGGACGATCGACAGGCGGCCTCCGTGAGCTTCTACGATCGAGCGGCAGATCGACAGACCCATTCCAAGGCCGGTAGATTTGGTGGTGAAGAACGGATCTAAGACTCGGATCCTATCACCCTCAGCGATGCCGACGCCGCTATCAGTCACGGAGAGCTGCACGCGGCTCTCATTGTCTCTGGATGACTGAATCATCAGTTCGCGCGCTCTGTCGTCAACAGCTTGCATGGCCTCTACTCCGTTCATCACCAGATTGATGATTACTTGTTGCAGCTGAACCCGGTCACCGAGAATTTTGGGAAGTGATGGTGCTAGCTCAGTTCGCAAGGTCACTTGGTGGTTAATCAGCTCACGCGTTACCAGCGCGATAGAGTCGTTCACAACCTCATTAATGTCTAGCGCTACCATCTCGATATCACCGTTCCTCGCGAGTGTGCGGACCCTGCGAATCACTTCGCTTGCGCGCATAGCGTCATCAATGATCCACTCTACGGATCTGTGCACGGCGGAAATGTCGGGAGCTTCGCGACGTAGCCAGCCAAGGCACGCATCGGCGTTGCTGATTATGGCCGTGAGCGGTTGGTTCACTTCGTGGGCGATAGAGGCTGTTAGTTCCCCCAGCGCCGTCAGGCGCGTCACATGCGCAAGATCCGCCTGTGCCTTTCGCAGTCCTTGTTCAGCCTGATCGGCGCGAACTTTCGCCGTGATATCAGTGGCCACGCCTCGGTAGCCGAGAAAATGGCCGCTTACATCAAATAAGGGCCTGCCGCTGCTCTGGAAGTAGATTGGTGACCTGGTCCTCCCCACGGTACGATAGACCAGATCGCGAAATGGAAGATGGGCATTTAGCGTTATTTCATGCTGCCGCCACTTCTCGGGCTCTTCTTCAACGTCGCTCGCAATCTCCCAGCAACGCAGGCCGATGACCGCTCTTGCCAAGAGGTCCGTAGCGTTGGTGTGCTCCGACAAGGTGTACCGGTGATCCGGCCCGGTCTCCCATAACCAGTCAGAAGCAGTTGCGGCGTAGTCACGAAAGCGCTGCTCGCTCTCGCGTAGCGCAGCAAGAGTGTCTTCCAATTGTTGTTTGGCTGCGTGCTGCTCAGTGACATCCATGTGCGTTCCGACGAGTTCGACAGTTGAGCCATCGCTTGCCAGCACGGCGTGCGCAACAGCATGTATGTGTCGTATCGCGCCGTCGGGAAGACAGATTCGGAAATCGTATTCAAAATTCCCTGTTTTTTGTTCAATGGCCTGACGTTGGATTTCCTGTTGCCGCGGCAAGTCGTCTGGATGAATCCGCGATCGGATGGCCTCAATGGTCACCGGCTCATCCGGGTCAAAGCCAAATAGACGACTGACTTCGGCGGAGCGATAAGCAAAACAGCGACGGTTGCAGTCCCACGACCAGGTGCTCGTGCGACTGAGCTGCTGCGCGTCGACCAGATAGGCCTCGCTACGGCGCAGTTGTTGTTCCGTCTGCTTTGCTGTCGTGACGTCCGTGGCCGCCCCGACAAACTCGATATTCCCGGACGCGGTTCTCGTAGCACGTGCCACCGCGTGAATGTACTTTATCGAGCCGTCGGGCATCAGCAATCGGTATTCGTGCTCGAAATGCTCGCCTCGAAGGGCCCGATTCAAAGTGTCTTGGACAGAAGTCTTGTCTTCTGGGTGAGTGCGGTCAATGACGTGTTGCGCCGTTACTTTGGTCTCTGGATCATACTGGAATATCCGAAAGCTTTCCTTCGACCAAAAGACCTCGCCGGTGGCCACGTTCCAGCCAAAGCTGCCTGTGTGGCTCAATTCTTGCGCCTGAGCCAAATGCGCTTCGCTCCGCTGAAGAGCAAGAACCGTCCGCTTCTGTTCGGTGATATCTTCGCAGGCAATGAGGACGATGGGCTTATCGTCGGCCCACAAGATCGCCTTGGCAGTCTCGCGCACCCACAGCACCGAGCCGTTCCTACGGACTTTCTGGATTTCCCATGTACGCGATTGGCCGATATATGTAAGGCATCGCTCGATGGATTTGCGAACGACCTCGCGATCGTCTTTCAGAAAGACTCTGAACACCGATTGGCCGATCAGTTCCGCGGGCGTATAGCCGAGGTGGATCGCGCCGAAACTATTGACGTTCAGGACGGTTCCGGTTTCATTGACCATGAAGTACATGGCCGGGTTATGCTCAAAGATCTCGCGCCAGAGTTTCTCTCGGTTGCGCAGATCGTCCGCGCTGTGCCTTAGCTCGGCGGCGACCTCACGCGCTGCTTCCTTTTCGTAGCGGAGTTTTGCGATCAGGCGCGTTCCGATGATGGACGCAGTAAGGAAAGCGATAATCACCAAAAGCTCGTGAGGGGCGTCGATCTGGGGATTGAACGTGAGGACGTAAATTAAAGCGCTGACGGCGACTATGGAAAGCGCCAACGATGCGACGAAAGTGCCAATCAGCGAAAACACCAAAATCACGACCAAATAGACAAGCGCTGTGGCTGCGAAAGGGCTATGAAGATACAAGGAAGCTAGCGTCAATGCCGCGAGCGTAATGCTAGCCAAAATAAATTGCGCCGATGAACGTCCAAACGCGATGAGCCAATTAAACATGCTTGTATCCGTCCGGCCCTTCTGGCGGGATGATTAAAATGCAGGAATTTGTTCGAGCCGCCGGACAAGCGCTCCTGAGCGCTTTCTACGTCGGCCGCCGAAATCAGCATAGCCAAAAAAAAAGGCGCATTACAAACCTTCGTATAGTTCTCTTACATGGTAGAAATCGTACGCTCACATAGTAAATCAATGGCGTATCGTGCTTTTAGCGGTCCTCCTCGTTGGCGGCAATGCTACAATCTGGATTGCCGCGGCGAGTGGCAGAGGAGTGCAAAACCAAACGGTGGACGGATGGCCGCGGGGCATTGCTGAGTCTCAGGGATTTTGAGGAGGCCGTGTGTCGTTCCGGAAAGGGCCGGGCGAAAGCCTTTTGAGCGGCTCCTTCTGATGGAGAGGAAGAGGGTGGACGGGCTAGTGTGAGCCAATCGCGAGAGCGTGCCGGCGGTTCGATCCGGATCGCTCTCCTCAGGTTTGTCATGTGCTCGAGCCATCCGATTGTAAGGCTGGTGGCTGTCCTAACGTTCTCGTCCACAGCGCCCCTTCTGCTCTCCGTATAGCTCGCTGTCTACCTGCAAGCCTTGACGCTCGCCGTAATTTTAGGCAGCGCCATGGAGATTAATTCGGTCTTGTCGATCTGCTCAAGGCAAACCGCCTAGATGCCTCCGACCAACTGAAGTCCAATTCCTTTGTTGAATTGGCTCGCTCATTCGGGCCAGAATTTGATTCACGTTTCCTATATCGGCGATACCCCGGAGCTTCTCGGGATTGGTAGCTGCCTTTGGGAAGGTAGCTGGCAACGTTTCTAAGATGTGTACGCGTGCAGACAGCTCGAGTTGCACAGGAGGGGTAGCCGAGCGTTGGACGCCAGCCGCTTGACTTGGCACGTGCCGCTATTGTCCGTCCAACGGTCGGCGCCAAGGGAGCCATAGAATGGTCGGCCGACGGCCTCGCGCAAGGGGGCGCCAGCAAATGGACCGACGCTGTCAAGATGGAGACCTCCTCGACATTATCCGCGAAAGCTGGCGGCTTGGCGATGTCGCGAAGTCGCAGATGCGGCACTGCTTTCTCAACTTGCCTCGATCGGATCGAGGCCTATCAGCCAAGGTACCCACAATAGGTCACTAGCCAGCTCCTCCGCCGGCGGCGCGCCTCGTCGCCATGTCGCAGCCGGGCGGGTTCGTCGTGCAAGGGGCGGAGCCCAAGCGCTGAAGTTCACAAAGGCCGATTTTAATGACGCTGAATGCGCGCAGCAGGCGAGTGGACTGATATGCTGTATTCTCCTTGCAATAGGCGGGAGAAGACGGTTTGGCCAACATTTTTGTGGGCCCGCGCAAGTGCGCTTGGGGCCAGCGCCGTGGCCGTTCGTCTAATCAAGCCGTCAAGGTCCGCTGTGCCCATGTCAAGATGCGCCAGGCTTTAGACTTCCGAACGGAAACGGATAGCATCGGGGCTGGCGACCCTAAGAACAAGCAATCTGGATGCAAATTGGTTAGTCGCCTTCAAGAAACCAGCCGCTAAGGCCGGCTTTCTGTTTGTCACATAGCGCTTTATGTCCGGACCACTTGGGTGTTCGCAAGCGTTGTCGAAATGCATTCAGGTGCATTCGCGAGGCTGGATGTCGTGGACGAGGTGAGCGATGTGGCGCCAAGTGTCCTCAATGTCACGCTTCTGAGCTTGCCGCGTCTAGTGGGGCGTCGTGTCGAGAGGATGCAATTTAGGGATCAAGAGAGCACGACGGCTGACCTCCGTATCGTTACTCGACTTACGGGATCATGAATCGTCTCGCGTCAAGCACGAGCGCGGATGCAGAGGCTAATCTTCAATGCGGAATTAGGTAAGTCCCCTGGCGCTGACATAGAAGATCATCGACCTCGTCGTTTAGTGCGCGTGCTGCCCTTCGCCTTTCGCCGGATTGATAGTGCCGAACGATATTGCAAAGTGTGTGCCGCTCGTAACACTTACATAGTATTCCTCCGTTGAGGGCCGCCTTGTTTGACGGAGGCGAACGCTGCAGGTCCTAGGGGTAATCCTAGGAGAAGCGCTATGACGATTTCGAGGGCGGAGGTGATCACATCGGTCGAGCGGCGGCGCCGGTGGTCGCGGGATGAGAAGGAACGGCTAGTTGCAGCATCGCTCGAGCCCGGAGCCAATGTTTCCGAGGTGGCTCGCACGGCCGGCCTTCATGTGAGCCAGCTGTTCCGGTGGCGCAAAGAGCTTTGTAAGCACGGTGAAGCGAGTATAGCGGCCGTTCGTGCCGGTCGAGAGTCGGCCGTCTGTGCCGCCGCGGGAGGTTGCCGAAGCCCCTTTGGCGACGACATCGGGGCGTCGACGGAAGAGCCAAGGCATCATCGAGATTGATCTTGGTACCGGACCCCGCATCCGGATCGATGGCGAGGTTGATGGAGTGCGCATTCCAGGGATGGTGATGGAGACGCGCTGCGTCGTGTTCTCGATGCTTTGGTGCGCCGATGATTCCGGTTCCGGCGGGTGCGCGAGTGTGGCTGGCGACCGGCCACACGGATATGCGCCGAGGCTTTCCGTCCTTGGCGCGCCAAGTGCAGGAGGTGCTGCGCAAGGACCCGCTCAGCGGTCACCTGTTCGTCTTCCGTGGTCGCCGAAGCGATCTTGTGAAAGGTGATCTGGCACGGTGTGCTGCAGAGCATGAAGGAGGTGAATATCCGAATTTGATGCGTACAGCTTTATGAGAG
>NZ_JAKLUA010000030.1 GCF_022012435.1 Bradyrhizobium zhengyangense | reverse complement strand
GTGCCTTGGCGCTTTTTGGACGCCGGTCAGTTCGGCGTGCGGAGCCTCTTTGTCGCCGGCGTCCAAAAACCTGCACATTTCCCGACATCGTCTTCCAGGGCGACCGTCATGAAATCGTGCTCATAAACTCGTCAGGTCCGCTGTTGACAGTTCGCTCGGACCAATCAGCTCACTCCAACCAGCGCCTTACAGACCTCCCGGCTGGCCTCTTGGAATAATTTGACAGCACCTCCGGCCTGTCGTCCCTTCAAGGTGATTGAGGCTATCGGGGCGGAAGTATCGCCAAGATCGACGTTCAGCGCGCGCAGCCAAGCGCTGCTCGATCGCATTCTGAGTATCTGCATGGGCAAAAGGGTTATAAACCGGCTGCTCGCCAACAGATTCAACCGCATGTAGATTGAAATCGTGGTGACGGTCGTTGGCGGAAGCGGCAGGTTATGTCGCCGAAATAGCTCGACGCCGGTACGCCCCAAAAAAGTATCGGGCGGCGATAGCGTCCACTGCTCTTGCATAAGTTCTGCGAGCTTCAACTTCTTCCCCGATCGCAGGAGCGGATGCCGTCGCTCCGCCATCACCGCAAGGGAAGATCTGAACAGCACCTCCGCGGATAAATCATCGGCGACCGGCAACGGCGCCCAGCGCGTTATGGCCATGTCAAGCGCTCTCTGGCGCAGAGCATGCTCCAGCGCATCCCGATCACCTATCGTGATATGATACCTGATGCCTGGATATCTGCGGACGAGATGCCCGATAATTTCTGTAACGATGGCGGTGACCGGCTCGGTTGTACCGATCGCAACGAGCCCCTGCGCCGGATCTGACCTTTGCACAATGTCGGTCACCCCTTGCTTTATTTCGTCGAAAACGACGCGCGTGCGATCGACAAGAAGGCGACCGCACTCAGTGAGTTCGACTCCGCGCGAAGTGCGATCCAGCAGAGCAGCCCCAACGGCATGCTCCATGTCGGTGATGGCCTTGGAGATCGCAGGCTGTGACAATCCAAGACGGTGAGAAGCCTTGGCCATGCTGCCGACCTCAGCGACCGTCTGGAGCGTATGGAGATCCTTTAACCGCAGCCGGCGGCCGATGCGATCATGCCACTCCATCTGCATCACCCCACGTTATAGCCCGATAGGACATTGCGATTTCGGGTTATAGCGTTGTTGCTTCAGAATAGCGAGATGGAAAGCCGGCCGGATCATCGCATTGCTGTCCCAAGCACATGGAGAACGCCATGCAGCTTTACTCGCGTCGTGCCATACTGGCCGGGTTTTCGGCTCTGGCTCTTCCGCTCCCCGTTATTGCCGCCGACCAGCCGCTGAAGATCGTGTTTCCATTCGCGCCTGGCGGGTCGGGAGATTCGATCGCCCGGCTGTTTGCCGAGCAGCTCCATACCAGGCTCGGGAAGGTGGCCATTGTGGAGAACCTTGCTGGCGCTGGCGGGCGCATCGGCGCTCAGGCGGTCAAGAATGCCGCACCGGGAGAGGAGGCAGTGCTATTTGCTTCCGCTTCGCAATTCACACTTCAGCCGCATCTCTTCAAGAGCCTGGGTTATGATGCAGAGCTCGACTTTGCGCCACTCTCGCAGGTGATGACGGTCGATCTGGCTCTGGCGGTCAGCGGGAAGCTGTCCATCCGTTCGGTGCATGAACTCATCGATTGGATGAAGGCCAATCCCGAACAGGCCGTGTACGGCTCGCCTGGAGCAGGTACAGCACCTCATTTCATCTGCGACGAGTTTGGCCGGATCACAGGCCTGAACCTGCGCCACACGCCCTACAAGGGTACGCCTGCTGCCCTCCCGGATGTGCTGGCCGGCCGGGTCCCGATGTATATGGCGTTTCTTTCCGAACTCCTGGAGCAACATCGGAGCGGCGGCATACGCATCATCGCCACCGCTGCCGCTGCGCGATCTTCCTTCCTGCCCCGGACCGCAACTCTGAAGGAGAGCGGGATCGATATCGACGCGGCGGGGTGGTTCGCATTCTATACGTCTGCCCATTCCTCGCGTCAGTTCGTTGAGCGCCTGGGACAGGAGATCATTGCAATCGGGAGCGATCCAGAAACGCGCGCTAAGATTCATGCCATGGGCTGCGAGCCGACAGGAACGACTTCGGACGAACTCAAACATCTCCAGCGCGCGGACTTCGAACGCTGGGGGCCGATCGTCAGGTCATCAGGCTTCCCGATCGAAGATTAGGGTGGCACATGACCCGCAATCCTCCCGAGCAGTTGTTGGACCTTGTTCAATCGCACCGTGTGACGGCTGTGATCTATGTTGCTGCTAGGCTGGGCCTTGCCGAGTTGCTGCGCGACGGACCGCGAACGGTCGACGAACTTGCGAGTCGAACCCACGCGGACCGGGATGCACTGGCCCGCTTGCTCGTCGCTCTCTCGGCTGTCGGCATCTGCTCTCGCGTCGGTGAAGGCAGCTACTTGCTAACCGAACTGGGGGCCGGGCTCGACGCTAGTGCTGAACGATCGTTCAAGAACTGGGTCATCTTTGAAGGCTCCATGCTGGTCAGGAGGTGGGGTGGTCTTCTGGATACGATCATGTCGGGGAAGACGGCTGCTCAGCTCCAGAACGTCGACGACAATTTCGATCTGATGGCGCGCACGCCAGAGCATGTGCGGGTATTCAATGAAGCGATGACAGACCTGACACGGCTGGTCACGCACGATCTCCTGCAGGCCTACGACTTTGGCACGATCTCCCACTTGATGGATGTCGGAGGCGGCTCTGGGCAACTCATGGGGGCCGTGGCGAGAGAATACCCGAATATCAAAGGAACGGTTTTCGATCTGCCGAGGTGCGCCGAAGCCGCCAACCAGAACTTCGTTCACCTCGGAATCTCCGAGCGCGTCGACTTTGTTGCAGGCGATTTCTTTCACACGGTACCTGCAGCGGTCGACGCGATCATCTTGAAGAGCATTATTCACGACTGGGACGATG
This sequence comes from Bradyrhizobium zhengyangense, assembly GCF_022012435.1. Taxonomy (GTDB): domain Bacteria; phylum Pseudomonadota; class Alphaproteobacteria; order Rhizobiales; family Xanthobacteraceae; genus Bradyrhizobium; species Bradyrhizobium zhengyangense. Next base: position 33,009 of record NZ_JAKLUA010000030.1, on the reverse strand, counting down.
AGCGCAGCCGCATCATTTTGGGAAACTGCCGCAAAGCGCTTCCCCAAAAAGGCAGACTGCTATTAATCGAACGTGCGATGTCGGAATTGCCCGGGACCGATGACGCGGGCAGATCGTGCGCGATGAGCGATTTAAACATGCTGCGCGGTCCAGGTGGTCGGGAGCGAACGGAAAGGGAATATTATCAGCTCCTGACCGAGAGTAGCTTCCGTCCCACGGCCGTTTTCCGCGCCGGCCGCTTTAATCTGACCGAGTCGCGGCTTTGTTGAGACATGGAAACGGCCGCGGCCATGCGGAAGGCAGTTAGTGGGCCTTCCGGTCTGACTTCGATTGCTGACATGCGGGATCCTGGTACTGGCTCGACTTCAATCCCGACAATAGCTTCCCGGATCACCCGCCCCTGGTCGGATTCTGGAGGGGCACGCCGGAACCTTGAAGCCGAGCTGCTCAAGCGAGGAATGCTCTTTGACATTATTGAATTGTTTGGTCGAAGGACCAAGGCCGCCTCCCCCTATAGGTCGCGTCCCACTAAAGAGATTGAGGTCGCGTTCAACCTTGGGCTACATGCGTAGCCGACGTGCCAATCTCTCTTGACCTCCATACGATCGGATTTATTGCGACCAGGAGCGCATCATAGCTTCGCACGATGGCCGGCCGAATGGCGACAGGAGCAGGTGGTGGGCCTTCCCGAATACAGTCCTGAAGTTCTGAAGAACGCCGATGAGATCGAGCTCGAGAACATCATCCGGCAGCTCGACACGCGCCTGAAGCGCGCCCGCTATGACGGCCCCGAATACAAGCTGATCGAGCGCCAGCTCGAGGAAATCCGCCACGGCTCGCCGCTCGGTCGCATGCTCATGGAGGAGTACGAGAACGGCGGCATGCCTTACTGAGTGTAGTCGTGCTGACGAGCTTGCTTCCTTTGGCAAGGAAGCGAGGGGATGTGCGGGAGGTCTGGTCTTCGTCTGACTGACCTCAACTCGGAGTACGGCGGCGTCCGCTTCCGCGAGATGACCCACCGATCGCGTGCTGGCTGCCGAGGGCAGGCTTTGACCTAACTTTGATATCGAAATCCTGTTTTCGTAGCCAAAAGAGGCTGAAGTCGCTGGCGTTGACGCCGCTGGGATGGAATAATCGCTCTATACAGGCGATGATTGTAGCCGGCCGGATTGACCGGCACATGGATTTGAGTGAATGACCGCGCCTCCTCTGGACGCCGTGGCCGACCTCCACAAGCTGGTTGCCGATCTCGAGCAACGGCTTGCTTCCAGCATCACAGCGCATGATGCGGCAAACGCCGAAAATGCTCGTCTGCGCGGTGAACTCGCCAATTTGCAGGAGAGGCAGAATGCCAGTGCCGACATCCTCCGGACCATTGCCAGTGCCTCCGGTGATGCCGAAAGCGGACTTCAGCAGATCGCCGAAACTACCGCGCGCCTCTTCCATGGTGCGAGCGTTGCTATTCGGATCGCCGCAGGCAACGAGTGGGGTCTTTCAGTCGGTTTCGGCGCCGGTATCGAGCTTATCACCGCATTGGTACCGGAGGAGCAGCGCCGCCCAGGAGGCCGAAACCTCCCCGCGGTAGTCTTCCGTGAGAATCGACAAATACATATTCCCGATATCGATAATATCGATGCGGATATGGCCGACTGGCCCGTGACATTGGCCCGCACGGTGGGCATCCGAACCGTGGCTGGTACGCCACTACGACGCGACGGCAAAGCGATCGGAGCACTCGTCGTCCAACGCGATCGGCTCGAACCCTTCACCCCAGACGAACTGGTGCTGCAACAAAGCTTCGCCGACCAAGCCGTGATCGCAATAGAGAACGCACGGCTGTTCAACAAAACGAAGGAGGCGCTAGAGCGGCAAACCGCTACAGCCGAAGTTCTTGAGGTCATCTCGTCATCACCGGGCGATCTGAAACCGGTATTTGAGCAGATGCTGACTAAGGCCATGCGTTTGTGCGAAGCGGACTGCGGCTTCATCTATCAGATGGAGCAAGGCGCAATGCGGGCAGTTGCCGAAGCCGGTGTTCCAGCCGCCTTTGCTGAATACCGACGGCAGAACTTGCATACGGGAGGCGCGGCAACTCCGGCAGACGTGATGCGCGCAACCAAGAAGCCGGCTCACGTCCATAATGCTCAGGAAAGCGAAGCCTACCTCAGCGGTAATCCCAATGCAGTCGCCGGTGTCGATTTGGGGGGCGCGCGCACCGTGTTGTATGTGCCGATGATTAAGAGCGAAGACATCGTCGGGGTAATCAACGTCTACCGCCAGGAGGTTAGGCCGTTTACCGATGAGCAAATCTCGCTGCTTGAGAACTTCGCGAGCCAGGCCGTCGTTGCGATCGAAAATGCACGACTTTTCAACGAGACCAGGCAAGCGCTGGAGCAGCAGACCGCGACATCGGAGGTGCTCAGCATAATCAGCCGCTCAGGTGGGGATCTGGTGCCGGTCTTTGATGCCATACTTGGCAAGGCGATGCAGCTTTGCGACGCAAATTTCGCGGTGCTCAACACCTATGATGGACACCGTTTCCATACCGCGGCCACATTCGGCTTGCCTCCAGCTTACGATGAGTACCGCCGGAAACAGCCACTTGACTACGGTCCTGACACCGCTCCAGCGCGTCTGTTGAAAGGCGAACGTTCGGTAGTCATCGCCGACCTCGCCAAATCCAAAGCTTATCTCGACGGTGAGCGTAATCGCCGCGCCTTGGTTGAGCTGGGCGGCGCGCAGTGTATCTTAGCAGTTCCATTGCTGAAGGATGGCCGCGTAGTCGGAAATGTCATGATCTTCCGACAGGAAAATCGACCTTTTACTGAGAAGCAAACAGCCTTGCTGGAGCAGTTCGCCGCGCAGGCGGTCATTGCAATCGAGAATACAAGACTTCTGAGCGAATTGCGTCAGCGCACGGCTGATCTGTCGAGATCATTGGATGAGCTGCGAACGGCGCAAGACCGCCTAGTGCAGACAGAAAAGCTCGCATCTCTCGGTCAACTTACCGCCGGAATCGCCCACGAGATCAAGAACCCTCTCAACTTCGTCAATAATTTTGCTGCGCTCTCGGCGGAATTGATCGCCGAACTCAGTGAGGCCTTGGCTCCAGCTCCTCTCGACAATAATACGCGCAACGACGTTGACGAACTTACGTCCATGCTGAAGTCAAATCTCGAAAAAGTGGTGCAGCACGGTAAGCGCGCCGATTCGATCGTCAAGAACATGCTGCTGCACTCGCGAGCAGGCTCAGGAGAGCACCGGCCTGCCGATATCAATGCACTGGTTGAAGAGAGTCTCAACCTCGCCTATCACGGTGCCCGCGCCGAGAAACCGCAGTTCAATGTGACCCTGCAGCGCGACTTCGATCCGCGCGCAGGAGTAGTCGAGGTGTTTCCCCAGGAAATCACTCGTGTTCTGCTCAACTTGATCTCGAACGGGCTTCATGCGGTGGCCAGTCGTGGGGCTAACGATAATAGTGGCGACTTCGAACCGCTGGTCACTGCCTGCACACGCGCAAACGAGGACCAAGTCGAAATACGTATTCGCGACAATGGCACTGGGATCCCACCGGAGGTGAAGGAAAAGATTTTCAATCCATTCTTCACGACGAAGCCGGCGGGCGAAGGCACAGGCCTCGGCCTCTCGATAGCCCATGACATCATCGTCAAGCAGCATGGTGGCCGAATTGAAGTCACAAGCGAGCCGCAGCAGTTTACAGAGTTCGTGGTTATCTTGCCGCGTCACGGAAGCAGTAGCCGATCTGGAGGAGCGTCGTGAGCACCTACATCGTTGTCGTAGACGACGAGCCCGATGTTGAGAGCATGTTCCGGCAGCAATTCCGCCGCGACCTGCGGGCGGGGCGGTTTCTCATGGAATTTGCCCTGTCTGCTCCTGCGGCTCTTGAGCAAGTGAAGGCGATACCGGACCCGTCACTAATTCTGATCCTGTCGGACATCAACATGCCAGGCATGAGCGGGCTTGAAATGCTTCCAAAGGTAAAAGAAGCACGTCCCAACGTGCCCGTCATCATGATTACCGCTTATGGAGACGATGCAACCGTGAAGCGTGCAAGAGAACTTGGCGCCGCTGGATTGCTATCCAAGCCGATCGATTTTGGACTATTGCGTCAGGAAATTGATCAACGGCTGGAGAGGACTGCATAATCTACTAATGGCTCAAACGCGACGTCACGCCGCGTCTGAGGCGGGTCCGCTCATTGCAGCAGAGCAGACCTGCTGAATCCGAGTTTTCGTGTTTTGCCCCCAAACGGTGAGAATGTAGTCGTGCCAACGCTTCGGCTTGCTGCCCTTCGTTCCGTCCGAGCCGGTAGCCACTTGCAGGTGTCGCACGAGCGACGTTGAAGTTGGCTCCTCCCCGCCAAGAAGCCATCCGCCGTGTCCTGAACCCAAGGCCCCGTCTGCGCGCAGGAACCAGCGTCGAGGAGCGCTCTCAACATTTGCCGGAGCATCGCCGGCGTTAACCCTGTCGGCAAATGATCCGCGGGCGTCACGTCCGCTGCCGACAGATTGCCTCATTGGAACGGAGACTTTTTCAACAGCACTAACCTTGGTTAGAGGCGCAGCATGCTGAGACCGAGCTTCCTGGGTGTCCTCATCGTATTAGGTGTAGGAGTCCTGTCAGTCATGGAGCTGCGAGCTCCTCCGCGCGGCACGGTCGCGATCGTCCAGTCGCCTGCCGCACCAGACGCTGGCTCATCTGCCTCGCCCGATACACTGGCGAAAGGCGATCGCCTTGATGTCGCCCCGGTGAGCAGCATCACACCGACACAGGTTGCTTTGGCCGAAGCGCCCATTCCTCCTCCAAGCGAGGCCCGCATCACTTCGCCCGAGCCTTCAAGGCCGATCGCCCGCCAACGTCACAATTCGAAGACGGCCGCGGGCGCCTCACGTCCCAAAGCGAAGAAGGTAACCGTCATCAAGCAAACTGCCGTTACCGAGCGTCCGAAGCTCGCTAGCGGGACCGAGTCCTGCAGGCTCGCGGCGTTTGGCGGCTTGCGCAAGGCGCTGAATTTATCCGGCTGCGAAATCTGACAGGTGCGGCTCACGCCCCTGCGGCGCCCAATCGCTTTAGCAAGAAGACACTATAGGACTGCGCTTCAGAACCCAACGTTTCATGGCTGACAATCCAGAGCGCGGCTGCGTTGAACGAAGTGAGCCGACCAGATCAGTCGCGCAGCCGTGCCCGGCTTAGTTGCAGACGGACTTGTACGCCAGAAGGCTTCCAAACGATATCGACCTTTCCGCCGAGTTGCCCTTCGACTGCAGACTTAATGAGCCTGCTGCCGAAGCCGCTCGAGGTCGGCTTGGCAATGGCAGCAGACAAATTGTGCTCGCTCCAAGTCAGAACCAGAACGTCTCCAGCAAATTCCCAGCCGATCATCACCTTCCCGTCTGCATGACCCAGTGCGCCATACTTGATAGCGTTCGTGGCAAGCTCATGCAGGATGAGTGCCATTGCGGTGGCTGATTTCTCCCCGAGCACAATTTCCGGTCCGGTCAAGCTCACTTTGCCATGCTGCGAGGCACTCAAATGCGGTGCCAGTATCTGTTCAGCAAGATGGATGAGCAACACCGAATGCGCTGGCATCGAATCCGCTCCGCCGATCCGGACGAGGTCATGTGCCCGAGATAGCGCTTGCAAACGCTGGTTAAGAGCGGCGCTCATTTCAGCCGTCGTATTGGTCGATCGGCCCGTCATGGACACCATGGCGCTGAAGAGCGAGAAGAGGTTCTTCACCCGATGATTCAGCTCTTGCATCAGCAGTTGGCGAGCTTCCTCGGCCATCTTCAAATCATGCAGGTCGGTGCACGTGCCGTACCAGCGGATGATCTCGCCCGCCTCGTTGCGGATGCACTGTGCACGTCCGATCACCCAGCGGTATTCGCCCAAGCGGTGCCGCAGCCGATACTCGATGTGATAAGGGACACCCGTAGCCAAACTGTGGCGCCATACTTTCCAGGCCCGCTCCTGGTCGTCGGGGTGAAACATTCCATTCCAGGCCTCACCGTCGGTCGAACCTTTGGGCACGCCTGTGTATTCGTACCAACGGTCGTTGTAATAATCGTGATAACCGTCGGGCAGCGTCGACCAGATCATCTGGTCGATGGAGTTCACGATGGCCTGGTAACGTTCCTCGCTCTCGCGAAGAGCTGCCACCGCCCGGATCGTCTCCGTCACGTCGGTCGCCTGCACGAAGATGCCAAACCGATCGCCCGCGCCGTCGCTGATCGGCTGAAAGACGAAGTCGAGGTGCCGTTGCTCGGAAATCCCGTTTCGATCCAGGACGACCGGAATGGCGCGCCCGGCGTAAGGCTCTCCGCTCTGGTAGACGGTGTCGAGTAGCTCGATGAAACCTTGCGACGCCACCTCGGGCAGGGCCTGGTCTACCGACTTGCCGAGGATGTCGTTACGGCCCACCAACTGCAAGTAAGAGGGGTTTGCGATTTCAAAGACATGGCGGGGCCCCCGCAGAATGGCCGTCGCGCCTGGCGCCTGTTCGAACATCAGGGACAAACGCGCAATCTCCTGCTGGGCGTTGCGCCGGGCCAAGACGATCTGGGTCGTTTCGTTCCCTTGATTGAAGATGCCGGCAACCTTGCCATCTTCGCCGCGGATCGGGCTGATGCTGTAGTTCCAGTAGGTCTCCTGCTGGCCGCCGCCACGTACCATTGGCAGCATTTCATCATAGGTGGAAAAGCCTTCACCCGTGGCCACCACGTTCTCGAACTGCGGGCCGACGACGTGCCAGATGTCGGACCAGACTTCCTTGGCGGGGCGGCCGAGAGCCCAGGGATGGCGCTCGCCCGGGATGACAGACCACGCGTCATTATAAAGGAGCCTGAAGTCCGGCCCCCAGTAGATCGCCGTTGGAAAGCTCGAATACAGGCAAATGGACAGTGCCGAACGAAGCGATTGCGGCCACGACTCCGGAGGCCCGAGCGGATGTGTCCTCCAATCGAAAAGACGGATAAGCTCGCCCATCCGTCCTCCGCCGCTTAGAAATCTTGTCGTCTCGTCACGCATCGGCCTGCCCATCTCAGTCCTCCGAGCGCAAGCTTATCCAGCATTTCGGCGGACGGATAGCCGACGCGTCGGTTGAGAAGATGGGCGTGCAGTCGCGCCAACGCTCCGGCTTGCCGCTCCAGCTAGGCCGAGGCTGGAGTTTGGCTAAAGCCAACCGTAGACGATTTTTCCCCGCCGCCACAAATCGTTCGTGGTCCACCCAGCAAAACCCTGCACCGGCCGGGAGAAGGATTTTCCAAAAGCGAACGGGATGGGAACGTACGGGCCTCCGCTCCTACTAAAAGGCGCGAGCCATCTTGCCTCGATGCGAGCATGACCACGATTGCGCAACTGCAGCGTGACACCCTCGGCTATCTCCCGTTAGATTTCCATTTCGGAACGAAGGGCAGCGGGAGATCAATCTATGTCAAAGGGCAAGGCCAGCGGCTACACCTCACCAATCATGACGCATCGATCGTCTTGGGTATGATCGCCCGCGGTGATCGCGACCATGACATCGCGGCGTGGTTTGGCGTCAATCAAGGGCGGATAGCTGAGGTGAAAGGTGGCGAGTTTGGATCGATCTCCGCGGCCACGCGTGCTGAACTGCCGCCCAAAGGACCGCCGGGCGTAAAGGGCAAGCGGGCGCGATACAGTCTTGGCGAGATCGCAAAGGCACTGGATGCTGGAGACACGACGAAGGCCATAGATCTCGTGCAGCAAGCTATCGCGCGATATGACGCAAATGAGGCCTAGCCAGGCGGATAGTCCGCGTCGCGCTCGAGTTGCTTGCGGCAAGGTGGTATCCACATGAGACGTGGCGCATCGTTTTGATCAGACCGCAACCAAACGAGCCAAGCATAACCGGTCGCCGTCGAGGCCTTCCGATCGAGGCGCCCCTTCACCATTGGCACGCGTTCAGTGAATTGAGCTACTCGGATTGGCGGCGAGGTCGCAAATAAGTCGCGGTAACGTCCGACACTTTCGAGGAACACTGTTCGCGCGAGGATCGCGACGCCCTTACGCGCGACAATGAGGGATCGCTTCACAAACTCCTCCGCTAATCTGAACGGCGGATTTGTGATGACCCAATCGACGGCATTCGCTTCATATGGCACCTCCAGATAATCGCGAACGTTGCCGTACCCGTAAGCATATGCATCTGACGCGCGAACCTCACCAAAGTATTCCGACATGACCTTAGCCATGTGGCCCTCACCGCAGGCCGGCTCTAGAGCAGAATGCGATCCGAACGGTCCGAAGTCAGCGATGACGTGATCAAAAAGAGCTCGCGTCGCCCATGGCGGTGTAGGAAAGTCATCCCGACTGTCCTTGGCCTCAGTTCGCTGCGCCATCACAGCATGTGATCGGTTCTGTGCCACGTTAGTCTCCTGCCAGATACGAATCATATCGCATCGTAGCGTCGACCGGATTCCTTAGTCCGGCGGAACAGCCGCCTACCAGCCAAAGCTCAAGGTGCGGCGCGCGGTCTTGGCCGACGCTTCTAAAGCTGAGGATTTCCAGATCATCGATGCGTTCATGTGCGCTGATAACTGATACTGGAGTCCCAGCTCGATTTGATCCCGGCAATAGCCCCCGGGACCTCCCCACCCCCACCCGGCGAGCGCGCGTTGCAGATTTTCACCACATCGCGAACGAGGCGCCGTGGTGCGTTGCCAGCTCTTTGTCAACGCTGAGCAAGGGTGCAGAACAGTCGCATCAGCGACCCGCGCAAGGCCACGCAGAAGGTACTGACGAAGGTGGCTCATCGCGGCACGCACCTGACGCTGGTTCATCGCGCGGTTCAGATTCCGAATATCAACCTTTCAAAACAGATCAAACGCGATGCGATACGAACATGTTCTCGCTGCGACAGGCAAACGACCGTTTTCCTGTCGCAGCCGACAATGATGTCGTTGACGATGTAGGCCATGATGGCCTATAGGCCATGGTGACCTATCCAAATCGTGCAGGGGCTCATGAAGACCTCCGTCGCCTATGTCCGCGTTTCCGACCAAAAGCAGGGTAAATCCGGCCTCGGCATTGAGGCCCAACGGGCCGCCATCCAACAATTTGCCGACAACAATGGTATCGAGATCATCGACACGTTTATCGAGGTCGAGACTGGCAAGGGCAGTGACGCCCTTGCGATGCGCCCACAGCTGGCGACCGCACTGGAGGTGGCACGCATCACCGGGGCCACCGTGCTGGCCGCCAAGCTGGACCGCATCACCCGCAATGTTCACTTCGGGTCTGGCCTGTTCTCGCGCACCGACGTCAAGTTCATCGTCACCGAGATGCCGCACGCGGATAATTTCCAACTCAACATCATGTTGTCGGTCGCGCAGCTTGAGGCGGAGATGATTTCGAACCGTACCAAGGCGGCGCTTGCTGCGGCCCCGTAAGCGCGGCACCAGGCTGGGATCGCCTACAACCCCCACGATCCTGCGTGACCGCTCTAGGGCTTTCGCGGAAGACTTAAGAGCCGTCGTGACGCCGATGCTCGGCCATTCATCGCGCGCCATCGCCGCTGCGCTGAACCAGCGCGGCATCAAGACCCTGAAAGGCGGCTCGTGGTCCTCGGTCACAACCCTGCGCCTAATCACCCGTCTGGAGATCGGAGCGTGACGGCCGGGCAGTTCAACGCCGCGCTCGACAAGCTTGGCTTCACCCAGATGGGCTTCGCTCGCAAACTTGAACTGGGCGAACGAAGCGTGCGCCGCTGGGCCGCCGGTCAGTGGCCGGTGCCGGTACCCGTTGCGATGCTGCTCAACTTGATGCTCAAAACCAATTCGACCGTAGACGACTTGAAGTCGTAGTTGAGCGTTACCTCACTGCTGATCTGTCGCGGCATCACTTCGATCCGCGGTCAGGCTTATGCTCGATCAGCATTGGCGCGGTTTCTCCAGTGCTATCGGCAAACTGCCGGATGAGAATTTTGATAGGGCTCCCGTCGGCGTCGCTGTGGACCTGAGGCGGCCGGCCCCAACCTCTGTCGAGTAGTGCCGTCGCGGCTGCGACACGCGCTTGCTCCGATACGCCGTTTCGGGCGATCCCCGCTAACGTCTGGACGGCCAGTTCCGTGTGGGAACGCGCCAAACTTCTCAAATCTTGTGTTGCCTTAGTCATTTGGGTTTGGGCTGCCCCCTCCATCAAAGGACTTAGGAGCGAGAACATGCGCGCCTTGGGATGCAGCGTCAGCGAACATGGGAGTGGACGCGCGCTAACCGTCCAAGCCCAGATGGGGCGCTACTTTCATTTGCACTTTTTCCATTGTCTGATCGCCTCCTCCTGAGCCTCGAGGGCTTGGCCTTCCAGCTTCCCGCCATTGTTGGCTACCGAAGCGTCCTCATCGGTTCAGTCGGAGTTGGCATCGACATAGGGGGCATAGGGGGCATAGGGGATCGCAGAACTCCGGCGGTCGTACCTGCCCTGTGCCCCCTACGCCCCCTATGAGTTTCCCGCCTCGGTCGTCTTCTTGAGCGCATATGTGGCCCTGCCCCATTTTCCGACGGGCGCCTGCCTGGTGAGGATGAAGCCGGCCATGCGCGTTCCGCTCAGCCTTTCAACTTGATGCGAGACGTACTGACGACCACGGCCTTGCGGGTCCAGCGCCTGTTTCACGTCCTCGTGTAATTGCTGCACGGCAACCGGACGATCACGGTGCTTATCCCACCAAACCGCGAACAGGTCGCCCACGACCTGCCGGTGCGCGTCGCGCTGTTTCGCCTCGCTGACCCGCTCGACAGGGTCCGCACAGCCCAAGGCCAGCAGCGGATCACGCACCCACCGACACCACTGAGGAAAGCTTCCGAACGGCAGGCCGGGCTTGATGCTCGTCGCTATTCTCCCCCAGCGCCAGATCGTGAGGAGCGCCGCCAGTAACTCCGAGCGCCGCTGCATCACCTCGAGACGGACGTCGGAAACGAAAGGCCGCCTCTCCGGGTCTTCGGTCCGCGCATCAAGATCCACCGCCACAAAACGCCGGGCCAGGTCCTCGGAGACGGTCAGTCCGTTGCCGGTCAGAATCGTGAATGCGGATGCGTTCAGCGGCACCATCTCCGAGCGGCCGAGCACTCGTACCCGCGCCGGCCGTTCCGTGATCGCGCTTGCGAGAAGGTCGGACTTGAAAGCTCTATTGTTGAGGTTGTCGAGGAACAGGGCGGGACTGCCATTGATCAGCTCGGCGGCGATCCGCTTCTCCAGCTCTTCGCCGTTTGCGCCGGCTGTCACGGCATGCGGCTCCCGCCCGAAGGCAATTATGCAGATGCAGCGGGCGAGCAGGCCCTTGCCGGCGCCGGCACCCGACACCGGCGCTGCCCGCAACAACACGCCAGGGGCGAGATGCAAGCTCGGCCGGCAAACCGCCGTGAGCAGTGCGACCAGAAACGTGGACTCGTCTTTTCCCGGAGCCTTGGATGTATCGACCGTGGCGACGCCCCCGGCGACGGCCTCGATGATCGGGGCATCGGCGAAGCAGAATGTCTTGAACGTCTCGCGGATCAGCCGGAGCGCAGCAGCCGCGTCATCCAAGTTCGGATGCGCGGGAATCAGAGCTTGAGGTCGGGGATGTTTTCGCACCACATTCCCGTCGCGTGGTCATACCCCTGGGTGTTGTTGATCGTACCATCGTCCTGCAGCTGCGGCGCCGATGTGATGCCATTCAGCGGTGGCAGTTGCCACTCACCACGCCAATCAAGATACATCACCGCCAGCGGCCGCGGCAAACGAACGTCGACCTCGTCAACCGTGCCGTCCCGACGCACCTTTAAGGCATACGGCCGACAGATCGTGTGCGCCATCAGCACGAGAACATCGGGCGTCATGATCTGCGCGACCGTGCCCCGCTGTATCTGGTCGAAGGCGAGGCGGACCGGAACGCCGCGGTCATACAGACCGCCGGCGCCCACAAGCATGTCTCGCAGAGCGGCGACCGTTCGATCGGGACTGTGGTTCTCGACCAGCAGCCGAGGCTTTTCCAGCAGCTCGGCGCCATCAGCGGCGACGGCTGAGCTGGTGATTGCACCGCTCGGTACCCATAGCGGGGCCTCCTTCACTTCTCTCGCCAGGCTCACGCCAGCGGTGTCGTGCGCGATGAAGTCCGAAACATCAGACCCGTCGTGCCGTTCAGGATGCAGATCGACAACCCGCACCGAAGCGGCGACGCTATGGATCGCCTTGGCGACCTTTTGCGCGTGTGCCCGTCCGGGGCGATCGGCGTCAGGCAGGATGACGACGTCCCGATTCACGAAGTACGGTGTCAGTGCAGCGTCCCATTTGGCGGCGGCGCCCTCGGATGCCGTCGTGGCCACGAAGCCGATCTTCGTGAGGTTGTCGGCATCCTTCTCGCCCTCGCAGACATAGACCGAAGCCGAGGTGGGCGCCGCGATGAGTTGCGGCAGCCGATACGGAATCTTCGGGCGACAATCCTTAAAGTCGTCGCCTGCGAAGCTGTGGGTCACGAAGCCTTCGTGGTCGGTCGAGTCCAGCTTCACCGACAGGCTGCGGTCTGCGGCACTGTGTCCGGGTCCAGGACAGAGAACCTGGCCGCCCTGCACGTCGCCGCCGAGAAGCTCGGCAATCTTCGCGATTGGGGGTAGTGCGGCGGTCAGCCCGCTTGTGCCGGCTTCTGCCGAAGGCCGCTCTTGCGGATAAAGTCGGCAAGGCATACTAATAAGCCCTGTTCGTGCTGGTGGTGCGGCGCGGAGAGAGTGCAACAAATTGATCTGCGAAATGCCCGGCTCCCTGCCGGGCATTTTGCGTTCGGTCATCATGAACCTTGTTGTGATTTCGTACAGCTAAAGCGGTCAGCCAGCTTCGAGCCGCAGCTTTAGCTAAACCGGGGATGGCTATTTCGGCCGCCGCTTTGGGGCCGCACGGCGATTGCTTGCGATCACGTCGATGCTTCGGTGCGTTGGCCGCTGTTTCTTATCAATTCCGATGAGGTCGAACAGCGCATCAAAATGCCTTGCGCGTCAGCTTGCGCGATGGAGTGAAACCAATTTCTTCCAGCAGCTGGAGTGCCGGTTCGACTACCTGCGCGGTTTCTGGGTCTTTCCGATAGTCGCCGCGCTGCCGCCTGAGCAGACGCGCGAGCGTATCGGGATTATCTCTCAAATAATAAATTCCGCGATCCCGCCGGGCGATCATGGAGTCGAGATCGCGGATCGATGCTCCTCCGTCCGACCTGCGACGATCGACCAGCCCGCGTATAGAGAGATACCTTTCGATTTCATGTTCGCGTCTTGCGGCAGGCAAGTCAGGGAGTTGCGCCGCAAAATTTATCTCACTGTATATGGGGTCGAGCGACCGAAGCGCCTTGAGCACCATCGCTTGACCCTTCGCATACCGAGCCAACGCCTCCCGGAAGCCAGCGATGGTGGGCTGGTTGCGCGCGTCCCAGTAAGTATTGAAAATCGTGAAAACAGCAGCCTCAAACCGTCTCGCACGATCATCACTTTTTGTCAGCCCGGCGCGCTGCATCACCAATGGGTAATGCTCGGCGAAGTGCTTCCGAGATGGCTGCTTTGGGGCCATGTGGTGCGGCTCAGCTAAAGCGGCGGATCAAAAACGAGTCGCCGCTTTACCTGTACTCCATTCCGACATTACGGCAAAAACTAGCTGAAACAGCAAGGTGTCTACACCGCCGTCCAATCGGTAGGACTCTGCAATGCCAACAGCGGATCGGGAGGAGGTTGACGTGGAGAGCGGTGCACAAGAATTGCGACCTCGCCGCATGCTCAACGAGAAGCAGCTGCTGGAGATCATTCCGGTTTCACGTACGACGCTCCATCGCATGCAGAAGGCGGGTCGGTTTCCGAGAGCCGTTTACGTCGCGCCGAACAGGAAAATCTGGTTCGAAGACGAGATCGCTGCGTGGCAGAACGCGGTCGATGAATTCGATCCGCACCGGGGACGGGGCAAGGGCCGGCGGCGTGGATCCAGCTGAACAAAAGATCGGACGGAAACGCGTCCTTAACCCGCCACTTCTGGGCATCAACGCCGCACGATGAGGTCGCCGACCTGAAAAAACCTGATGGAGACCCAAGATGGACGTAGCAATACTGGAGCATTTCGTTGCTGAACTGACGCAACGGGTCGATGAGACGATGAAATTTCCCCTCGTGGTATGTGCAATCGCCTCGAACGGCAGCGTGTTGGCCACTCGGATCAATGAGGGCGGCGGCCCGGAAACCTTGACCCAGCATTTGGAGGATCACGGTTTCAAGACGCCAATCAATATCATGATCGTCGGCCATGATGGTGGGGCAACACGACTGGTGCTCACCGTCAGCGACGTCAGCCAGCACTGATCTTCGTCAGCAAGCCCAGCCAGCTCAACGCTGCCCGGGCCACTCCACCTCGGTGGAGACGAGCGCCAGGGCCAAATATCGCCCCCTCGCTGCTGTAAAGCGCTGCAAAAGCGATGAGGCGGCATCGAAGCGCGCACAACGCCAGGCCATGTGGCCAAGGTTAATAGCCAATCATGAAGCAGTGTGAAACTAGGGCCTATGGGGGCCCAATAGGTTGCCCCGTTTATCGAGGAAAAACGATAATTCTTGCATTTTCTGTGGCTTACCCTGTTCCCCGCAAGCAAAAATAGCGCTGGACGCCAGGACCACACGGTTTTGCCGTACGCGGATCACACCGGTCGTTTGCGCGAGGTCTTCGCTCACGGTTGCCCGCCCTGCAAAGCCCTTCGCGCCGACGTGACCCACGCCCACCCGTCCGGCCCGCGTCGTGACGATCGCGATACGCCCCTCCTCCATGGGCCGGGCTGCGCGACACATGCGCCGTTTCCGAATTTCGGTAAAGTGGAATGTTTTTGCCGGCGGATAATGCCCTACGCCCAGGGTGTTTTGCCCGCCAGGCAACGCAAGGTGTTGTGGCCTCGAAGCCCGGAACCTCGATGTTGATTTGCCGGACTGGCCGTCACATTGGTATGGTTCATGCAGGCAACTTGAGCCTCCGCAATCTCCGACAAGAAGTGACAATGCCCAATCCGATCTTCCCGAGTTCACGTCCTGATCGCATCCGCAACATGCTTGCCGAGCTTGTTGCCTTCGACACGATCAGCGATCGCACCAATTTGCCTCTGATCGCGCATATCGAGAACTATCTCGCCTTCCTCGGCGTCAAGGGTGAACGCATCACCGACGAAACAGGGCAAAAGGCTTCGCTCTGGGTGACGATCGGACCGGAGGATAAACCTGGTCTCGTGCTGTCAGGCCATACCGACGTCGTGCCCGTCGTGGGCCAGGACTGGAGCCACGATCCATTCAAGCTGGTCGAACGCGACGGCAAGCTCTATGGCCGCGGCACCACCGACATGAAAGGGTTTGTTGCGGTGTGCCTCGCCATGGTGCCGGAGATGTTGGAAGCGAAGCTGACCACGCCGATCCATCTTGCCATCTCCTATGACGAGGAGATCGGTTGCGTCGGCGTGCGGCCGATGCTTGCCGAGGTCGCCAAGAAAAAGATCAGGCCGCTTGGCGCCTTCATCGGCGAGCCGACGGAGATGAAGGTCACCATCGGCCACAAGGGCAAGCACGGCGTGCGTGCGACGTTCCACGGCCTTGCCCGCCACTCCTCGATCGCGCCCGACGGCGTCAACGCCATCGAATATGCCGCCGAGCTGATCACCGAGATCCGCCGCCGCGCCGTGAAGCTCGCGACTGAGGCCGAACGCAACAGTCTCTACGATGTGCCGCACTCGACGCTGCTGACCAGCATCGTGCATGGCGGCGCCGCGCTGAACATCGTGCCTGATACCTGCACGGTCGATTTCGAATGCCGCGGCATCGGCATCACCGAGTCCAAGGAGGTGACCGATGCGATCGTCGCCTGGGCCAAGGCCGAGCTCGAGCCCGCGATGAAGGCGAGACATTCCGAGTGCGGCATCGATTTCGAGGAGATCCTCGACTACCCCGCGCTCGACACCAAGGCCGACGCAGCCATTGTCACGCTCGCCAAAAGCCTCGCCGGCCGCAACGACCACGCCAAGGTCGCCTTCGGCACCGAGGCGAGCCTGTTCACCAGCATGACCGATATCCCTTCGGTGGTGATCGGTCCCGGTTCAATTGCGCAGGCGCATACGCCGGATGAGTTCATCGCGATGGCGGAACTGGAGAAGTGCGCAGGCTTCGTGGAGAAGCTGATCGCGCATTGCGCGAAGACGGCATCGTAGGTGTCGTAGGGTGGGCAAAGCGGCTCGTCCGCCGTAGCTCGAAGAGCGAAGGCGGAAGCGTGCCCACGATCTGTATCCTTCACGAACGACTGGTGGGCACGGCGCTACGCGCCTTTGCCCACTCTACGATAGCTAGCGGAGGAGCCAGTGCTGCCCCCTCATGGTTCCTGCAAGGCCAGACGCACGCCGACGGCGCAGTAGATGGTCCCGACCACCTTGCCCTGCCACTTCACCACAGAGGGATGGCGGCGCAGGAGACTGCCAAGGCGACCGGCGCCGACCGCAAACACCACCGTGCTGACGAGACCGAGCAACACGAAGACAATGCCGAGGGTCGCAAGTTGAAGTCCGATTGAGCCGTGCTCCGGCCGCACGAATTGCGGCAGGAAGGCGAGGAAGAACAGCGCGGTCTTGGGATTGAGCACTTCGGTCAGCACAGCCTGCCGGAAGGCGCGGCCCGCGCTGATGGCGGGCGCACCGCCGTTCAGCTCGATCGGCGCCTTGTCGAGCATGGCGCGAATGCCGAGATAGATCAGGAACGCCGCGCCCGCATATTTGACGATACTGAAGAGCAGCGCGGAGGCGGCAATGATCGCCGAGAGGCCCACGATGGCCATGCTGGTGTGGATCAAGTCGCCGGCCGCAATCCCGGCGCCGGTCGCGATGCCCACCCTCGTTCCCGAGCTGGCTGCCCGCGCCATGGTCAGTAGCGTCGCCGGACCTGGAATGAACACAAAACCGAAGACGATCAGGACGTAGGTGACGAGCGTTGCGTGGTCGATCATGGTCGCGGCTCCGAAGGCGGATCAGTTCAGGAGGCTGAACGACGGCGAATAGTCCACCGGCACGAGCAGGCGGTCCTCGATCTGACCTACCATGAGTCCGTGCTCCGCGTGAGTGATCCGCTTGATCTCGCTCCACTCGGCGTCCGCCATGAAGGCTGACCACGCCGATGTCTTGGCCGCCTCGTCCGGCCATTCCAGCAGATAGGCGAACTCGGTGCGGTCGCCTGACTTCGTCTCCCACATCGCCACGATCCGGAAGCCGTACTTGGTTCGCATGATGCGCGCGGCATGGTCGCGGAACCTGGCGTGGAATGCGGCCTTGTTTGTCTCGAAGATTTCGTAGATGCGCAATTGCTGGATCATGACCGTCTCCTTGGGGAGGAGATATGGTCACGCTTGGTGGCTGGACAAGGACAGGCTGGCCTCCCCGTCATTGCGAGGAGCTCTTGCTGCGACGAAGCAATCCAGACTGCCGCTGAGACAGTCTGGATTGCTTCGCTTCGCTCGCAATGACGGTGTGTGGGGGAGCAGCATCGCACAAAACAAAAAGGCGCGGCCATCGACCGCGCCTTCACCATTCCTAAACCGCGCCGGCCTTCTGCGCGTATTCCCATGACGCTTTCGACAGCGGCACGGTGCGCTTGGCGGATTCCAGCGCCTTGGCGTTGGCGGCGGTACCGTCGCGGACGCGGCCGGCGATGCCTTGCGTGATGCCGGCGAGGCGGAAGAGGTTGTAAGCGAAGTACCAGTTCAGATCCGGCACCGTCATTTTGGTGAGGTTGCAATAGATCTGCGCGGCTTCCTCCACGCTCGGGATGTTGAGCGCCTTGAGGTCGGCGCCCTCGAGGCCCGGCATGATCCATTGCATCAACAGATAGGTGAAGTCGGCCATGGGATCGCCGAGCGTCGACAGCTCCCAATCGAGTACTGCCTGCACGCGCGGTTCCGTCGCGTGGAAAATCATGTTGTCGAGGCGGTAGTCGCCATGGACGATCGAGACGCGCGCCTGCTCCGGCACGGTCTTGGGCAGCCATTCGGCGACCTTCTCGAATTCCGGAATGTGCTGGGTCTCGGACGCGCGATACTGCTTGGTCCAGCGGTCGATCTGGCGTGCAAAGTAGTTGCCGGGCTTGCCGAAATCACCGAGACCGATTGCAACTGGGTCGTACATGTGGAGCTTCGCCAGCGTCTCGATCTTGCTGGTGAAGATCTTTCGACGCGCATCGTTGTCCTGGCTCGGCAGCGTCGGATCCCAGAACACGCGGCCCTCTTCCATCGACATGATGTAGAAGGCGGCGCCGATGACGCTGTCGTCCTGGCACAGCGCATAGGCGTGCGCGACCGGAAAGTCCTGCTTTCCAAGGGCAGCGATGACGCGATACTCGCGATCGACCGCATGCGCCGACGGCAGCAATTTGCCGAACGGCTTCCTGCGCATCACGTAGGAGCGCTTGGGCGTGTTGAGCCGGTAGGTCGGATTGGACTGGCCGCCCTTGAACTGCAGGACGACCAGCGGGCCTTCAAAGCCTTCGACGTGCTCGCGCATCCAGGTCTCGAGCCTGAGCTCGTCGAAGCGATGACGCTCCTCGACCGGCTTGGTGCCCGAGAACTCTTCGTCTTTCCTGACGCCGTCAGTCACGGTGACGCTCCCTCTGCAGTCCGAACATGATCCTAATCGGTAACCGCTGACGCACTTGCGTCAAGCGGTCACCCCAGTTGGATCACGCCGGCTCGTTTCTTCAAGTCGGGAGCGCGTCCCGGCTCTCCCAATTAATGCTTGGGAGAGTTGGCATACTTCCGGATTTCAAGTCTGGCAATGGCGCGATTGTGCACCTCGTCCGGACCGTCGGCGAGCCGCAGCGTGCGGATGCCGGCATAGTCCTTGGCAAGACCAGCCTCATCGGAGACACCCGCGCCACCGAAGGCCTGGATCGCCTCGTCGATGATCTTCAGCGCCATGTTCGGAGCTGCGACCTTGATCATCGCGATCTCGGCCTGCGCGGTCTTGTTGCCGACCTTGTCCATCATGTCCGCAGCCTTTAGGCAGAGAAGACGCGTCATCTCGATATTGGTGCGGGCCTCGCCAATGCGCTGCTCCCACACGGAGTGCTCGACGATCTTCTTGCCGAAGGCGGTGCGCGACATCAGACGCTTCACCATCTTCTCCAGCGCTTCCTCGGCCTTGCCGATGGTACGCATGCAGTGATGAATACGGCCAGGCCCCAGACGGCCCTGCGCGATCTCGAAACCGCGGCCCTCGCCGAGCAGGATGTTCTCCTTGGGAACGCGCACGTTCTCGAGCAGCACCTGGGCGTGGCCATGCGGCGCATCATCGAAGCCGAACACGGGCAGCATCTTCTCGACCTTGATGCCTGGGGTGTCGAGCGGAACCAGGATCTGCGACTGCTGCTGATGTTTTGCGGCGTTGAAATCGGTCTTGCCCATCAGGATCGCGATCTTGCAGCGGGGATCGCCGACGCCCGACGACCACCATTTGCGGCCGTTGATGACGTAGTGATCGCCGTCCTTCTTGATGCTGGTCTCGATGTTGGTGGCGTCGGACGAAGCCACCGCCGGTTCCGTCATCAGGAAAGCCGAGCGGATCTCGCCGTCCATCAGTGGACGCAGCCATTTGCGCTTCTGCTCCTTGGAGCCGTAGCGCATGAACACTTCCATGTTGCCGGTGTCGGGCGCGGAACAGTTGAACACCTCCGAGGCCCAGGAGATGTGGCCCATCTGCTCCGACAGCAGCGCGTATTCGAGATTGGTCAATCCCGCGCCGCGGAATTCATCGTCCTCATGCTCGTTCGGCGGCATGAACATGTTCCAGAGGCCTTCGGCCTTCGCCTTCTTCTTGAGATCTTCGAGAACAGGGATGACCTTCCAGCGGTCGCCGCTCTTGTCCTGCTCATTATAGATCGGCACCGCCGGACGCACGTGCTTGGCCATGAAGGACTGCACGCGGTCGAGCCATTCCTTCTGCTTGGGCGACAGATCGAAATCCATGGGACGCTCCTCGGTCTCGCTTTGAAAGCCTGTTTTGCGTCGGACTGTCCTCCCGCGATGCGCGGCCCGCAAGCGCCATCAGGCGGATTGCGGGGCGTGGAACCGGCGGCACCATGGTGCGGCACAATTCCATCATGCGGATTGACTTTCTCCGACCTTCAAACGATAGTTTCATACAAGTGTTTGAATTGCAACTCCCCTCCTTGAGGGCAATCCATGGCCAGCGATCATACGAGGTCTGCCATTCTCGCCGCCGCCGAACGGCTCTATGCCGATCGCGGTTTTGGCGACGTCACGCTGCGCGACATCGTCGCCGAGGCCAACGTCAACCTGGCGGCGGTGAACTATCATTTCGGCTCGAAGGACGAACTGATTGCGGAGTTATTTGTCACCCGCTCGATCGCGACCAATCGCGAGCGCTTGCGTGAACTGAAGGCGGCCGAGGAAGCCGGCGGCGGCCGCGCGCCGATCGAGGTGATCCTGCGCGCGTTGGTCGGACCGACCTTGCGCGGCTGTCTGGGGCCGGAGAACCAGCGCTCCACCTCGGCGCGTTTCATGATCCGCGCCTCGATCGAATCCGTGCCGCCGATCCGACGCATCAAGAACCGCGAGATCGACCATTTGCGCAAATTCGCGGGCGCGATGCGCCGCTCCCTGCCCGACCGCAGCGATGTCGATATCTATTGGGGCCTCAACTTTGCGCTCGCGATGGCGCACCACACCATCCGCGAAAGCGAGCGCCTGACGAAATTGTCGGAAGGAAAATGCGACCTCGACGACGTTGAGGACGTGGTGCAGCGTGTCGTCAGCGTCGCGACGATGGCGCTGACGGCAGGCAAGGCCGAAGCCAAGGGCCTATCAAAGGTCGCCGCACGTTAGATTCTTGTTCGACGCGTCTTCTTCACGCGAACCGACAGTCCACTTCGCTCGAAAACGCTTTGATCCTTACATCATCGCGATGCAGTCGATCTCGACGTCGAAGGGGCCGAACCATTCCGGCGTCACGACGAAGATTCGCGCCGGCGGATCTTCAGGGAAATAGCGTGCATAGATCGTGTTGAACGCGGCGAAGTGCTTGGTCGAGGTGCAGTAGATGTTGCACTTCATGACGTTGTCGAGCGAGGCGCCGGCCGCCTGAAGGCACAGCTTCATCTGCTCCATGACGATCTCGCTTTGCCGCTCGATCGGCATCTCCGCCAGATCGCCCGTCTGCGGGTTGAATGGTGGCAGGCCGGCTACGAAGATCATGTTGCCGGCGCGCGTGACCGGTGAGGTCGGCGCCTTCCAGCGGTCGAGATAGGACGAGATCGGTTCGACGCGGAGCGCTTCGCGTTTCATGGGCAACCACCTTCGGTTCAAGCGAGACTGCTGCCTGACTACATTATTCTGCGGCCGGCACGCTTCGCTAAAGCTCGAAGTGTGGTTGCGGTACTACGCCCGCTGCGGCATCTCCTCGGCCTCTTCCTTGGCGAGCAGCAGCAGCATCTCGATGCCCATGTCGCCTTCCTGCGGCGAGCGGATGAACTTGATCTCCTCGGCACTTTGCCGCAGTGCGGCAATGATCGCGACAGCCTGGTTGGCCGTCGCCGCTTCAGTCGCCAGAATTGCCTTCTGGTTCTTCGCCTGGAACCCGATCGTGTAGGACATGCACTTGTCTCCCCGAACTCAGTGATGAGATCGAATCTGAGTCGGGGCCGAAGCGAAAGCCTGTGCGAGTACGGACTTATCTGGGGATTGCGCGCAAGCCTCACGTAAGGCCGCGCCATCGTCATGCTTCCGTCACCAGTTGATGCGCAGCGATCCGATGCCGGCATAGCTCTGACCTGCCCGCGAGAATTCACCGGTGCCCCTTCCAGACAGCTCTGACCAGCGGTTGAGCGCCAGGCGCGAGCCAAGTTCGACCCGTCCGGAATCGGAGGCCGCGCGCGCGCCTTCGACGGTGAATGACGGCACCGGCATGTTGACCAGCGTCGCCGTGACGTTACGGGTCGGATTGAACTCATGCACCCAGGCGGCATTGGCAAAGGGCGACCAGACCATGCCATTGCCAAGATCGACGCGGCCGTCGAACTCGCATTGGCCGTCGGCGCAACGCGCGAGGCGGCGCACGTGGGCAGGTTCCAGGGCGCGCGCGCCGCATCGCCTTCGAGTGCGGCTACGGCGATTTGTCCTACTTCAACCGCAGCTTCCGCCAACGCTACGGTGCGACGCCGTCCGACATCCGCGCCGGACGGCGATGCGACGACGCCACGCCGCAATCATCGACGGAGGCGTGACGGCTCCTTACTATCGAAGGTCGCGCCAGCCGCCGCAGAAGATTACAAAATCCCCTGTGCCTTCAGCGCCTCGACCTTGGCCTCGTCGTAGCCGATGGTCGCCAGCACGTCCTTGGTGTCGGCGCCGAGCAGCGGCGGAGCGCGATAGTCCGTGATCGGAGTCCCCGAGAGGGTGAGCGCATTGCGGATCAGCGACAGATCGGGCTGGAAGGGATGGTCCACCTTCACCCGCATGCCGCGCGACTGTACGTGGGGATCGGAAAAAACCTGCTCGAAATTATTGATCGGACCTGACGGCACGCCGGCTTCCTCGAGCTTGTCCAGCCAATAGGCTACCGGCTTCTTCAGGAACAGGCCGGCGAAGATCGCCATGATCTCCTTGCCGTGCACGACACGGTCGTTGTTCTTGACGAAGCGCGGATCGCTGGCAAGCCCGGGCTCGCCGAGCACGGCGCAGGTGCGCTGGAACTGGCCGTCATTGCCGACCACCAGCATCAGCTCGCCATCGGTGCAGCGGAACACGCCGGCCGGCATGCCGCCATTGCCCCAGGTGCCGCGGCGCGGCGGCGTCTTGCCGTTGACGAGGTAGATCTGCAGCCAGTGGCTGAGCGAGGCGATCACGGTGTCGAACAGGCAGACGTCGAGATGCTGCCCGACGCCGCCATTGGCGTCGCGATGGTAGAGCGCCGAGAGAATCCCGATCGAGGCGTTCATGCCGGTCATATAATCGACGATGGAGGGACCGACCTTCATCGGGCCCTCGCCCGGCTCGCCGTCGATATGACCGGTGACGCTCATCAGGCCGCCCATTGCCTGCAGAATGGCGTCGTAACCGGCACGCGGCGCGTAAGGGCCGGTCTGGCCGAACCCGGTCACCGAGCAATAGATGATCTTGGGATTGATCGCCTTGATGGTTTCGTAGTCGAGGCCGTAGCGCTTGAGATCGCCGACCTTGTAGTTTTCCATGAAGACGTCGACGTCCTTGGCGAGCTCGCGGATGATCGCCTGCCCCTCGGGCTTGGCGATGTTCACGGTGACTGATTTCTTGTTGCGGTTGGCGCAGAGATAGAACGAATTGTTGTTGTTGGCCTTGCCTTCAGGGTCGGCGAGGTAAGGCGGGCCGAAGGCACGCGCGTCGTCGCCGGTGCCGGGCCGCTCGATCTTGATCACCTCGGCGCCGAGATCGCCCAGCATCTGGGCCGACAAGGGCCCGGCGAGCACGCGCGTGAGATCAAGGATCTTGATGCCTGAGAGCGGCAGGGCCGACATGTCGATTTCCTCCGGGGAACTGGATCTTGGCGCGGCGGCCCGAGGCCGCGCGCTCCCTGCCGATACACCATTTTGGCGTCCTGAGCACTGCACTGGCGGCATGCGGCCATCCCTGCCCCGGCGGCGGACGCAGTCCCGCAGCGACGAATTCCACGCCGCGAATAACGCCTCAGGTCGCGGCTGCCGCAGCCAATCGCGGCCGACGCCGTCCGAGCAGGACCAGGATCAGCACCGTCGCACAAGAAATCGCCAGCGTGAGGCCGAGTGCGCCGCGGCTGCCGAACTGGGTGAGCAGGCCGGCGAGCAGCGGCGGCGAGATGGCGGAGGCCAGATTGAGCGGCAATGCGATCATCGACATCGCCTTGGCGAACTCGGCCTGGTCGTAGAAGACGAGCGGGATCGTCGCGCGCGCCACCGCCATTGCACCACTGCCGGCACCATAGAGCAGGATGAAGGTCGCGACCGCCCAGGTCGCGCCCTCGCTCAGCATCAGCACTACCATGGCGATGGGCAGCGCCGTGCCGGCAACGAGCCCGGTGGTGATGCCGTCCCATCGGCCGCCGCCGAGGAAGTCGAGGCCGCGGGCGCTGACCTGGATCACGCCCAGCATCGAGCCGAATGCAAGGGCCTGCGCGGGCGCGAGGCCCTCCGCTCGCAACAGCTCGATCAGGATCGCGCTGATGCCGAAATTCACGAAGGCGTTCATCGTGATCACGCAGACGACGAGTCCGAAGGTGCTCCTTGGAATCGCAGGCGGCGGCGCTGCCTTGAAGGCCTCGCCACGATTGTCGGTCACGATCTTGCGGCGCGGCGCAACAAACGCATAGAGCGGAAGGTTGATGGCGAGCAACATGGCCGCATAAACGAGACAGGTCCCGCGCCAGCCGAACCAATCGCTGAAGAACGACGTGGTCGGCCAAAAGATGCTGCTGGAGAGACCCGTCACTAGCATCAGCCCGCCAATGGCATTCTTGGCGCCCCGCCCCGCGACCTCGTTCAGCATGATGTAGGCGCCGGTCGACAGCGTGGCGCTGCCACCCATGCCGAGAAATATCCAGCCGGCGAAATAGAGGATCGGCTCGCGCGCGAAGAACAGAACGACGTAGCCCGGCGCAGAGACAACAGTGCCCACCATCATCACCTTGCGCGCGCCGTGCCGCGCAAAGGCCTTGGCGAGCCAGGGCGCGCACAGGCCCATGGTGACATAGAGGACCGAACTGCCCGCGAACACCGCCGGCAAGCTCATACCTAGATCGGCCCCGAGATCGCGACCGACCACGGCCGGAAGGCCGATCGTACCCCATCCAATGAGTTGGGTGATTGCAAGCACCAGCAGAACCCCGATGAGCCTGCTGTCAGATTTCAAGAACCGCATTCCAGTCGTTGCCCGCCCGGCAGGCGCTGATCGCGCCTGTGAGCCCCTCTTACCCGCAGACTCAGCACACGGGAACGCCGGCCGCCGAATGGCAGAAGGCAGCCAGGAGCATGTCAGGCCAATGTCAGGCGCGGACGGCCGTCCCTAGCGCACAATCCCGAGCAAGGTTCGCGCCTCCGTTGCGGTTGCGGCTCGGCGTCCGTGGCGCGCCAAAGCCTCGCAGGCGATGCTCACCAGCTCCGCATTGCTGGCGGCAAGGCGCGTCTTGTCGACCCTGATATTGTCTTCGAGCCCGGTGCGAACGGCATCGGCGCCGCGCGTCAGGGCCCAGTCCATGACCTCGGCCTGATGACGTCCGATCCCGGCCGCGGTCCAGGTCGCCTTCGGGATCAGGCGCCGCAGTTCTGCCAGCAGAATGTCGAGCACATGCTCGTCAGCCGGCATCGCGTTCTTGACGCCCATGACGAATTGCACATGCGGGCGCGCATCCATCAGCCCCGCCTCGATCAGGCGCCGCGCGCCGTGCAGATGCGACAGATCGAAGATCTCGATTTCCGGACGAACGCCATTGGCCTTCATGCCGGTGGCGAGAGTTTCGACCAGGGCGGCGCTGTTCTCGTAGACGATCGTCGGAAAGTTCACCGACCCCGTGGAAAGCGAGGCCATGTCCGGCTTCAGATAGAGCGACGACCCACGTGCCGAGGGATCGCGGCCGCGCCCGCCGGTCGAGAACTGCACGATCATCCCGGGGCAATGCTTTCGGATGCCTTCCTGCACCAGCGCGAAGCGCTCCGGATCGGAGGACGGCGTCTCGTCGTCGTTGCGGACATGGATATGGGCGAGCGTGGCACCGGCCTCGAAGGCCTGGTGCGTCGATTCGATCTGCTCGGCCGGCAAGATCGGCACTGCGGGATTATCCTTTTTGCGCGGAACGGAGCCAGTGATTGCAACGGCAACAACAGCGGGATTCATACAGCACCCTCGTCATGATCGCGCTCATGCGCGAAAATCTTCGATCGACAGTCCGCTTATATCGTGAAGCTGCGCCGCTGCGAACATTATCAATCGCAGCGGCGCGGCCTCCCGCCGTCAGATCCGAGCTGCGGCTGCGCCGTGCGCGGCGCCTGCACGCTGCCGATCATAGTCGGCCCGCGCGATCGGGACGGCCGTAGGGTTACCGAGATCGTCGATGTGAATACGATAGGTTTCCCGAGCCGTGACGGCTGCAAGCGCCGCGATGACCGTGATGCCGAAGGCGATCGCTCCTACCGTCAAGGGAATGTTGGCCGAACCGGGAGGCGCCACGGTCGCGAACAGCGCCGGAAGCAGCGCGGTGATGGTGGTGCCGATGTTCTGCGAGATCGCCATCGCCGAGACGCGGGTGCGCGTCGGGAACAGCTCCGGATAGAAGCTCGGAAAGATCGCGTTGTAGCCCTGATAGACCACACCCCACATCAGCAGCGACAGCAGGATCGCGAGCGGCACGCTCTTGATGTTGATGGCATAGAGATAGCCGAAGGCGAGCAAGCCGGAGAGTAGCGCGCCCACGACGATGGGAGGCTTGCGGCCGACCTTGTCGGAGAGATTGCCGACGAAGGGAATGACGAAGATGGCCAGCATGTTTCCGAGGACCGGGATCCACAGATAGACGTCCTTGGCAAAACCGATGCCATAGGCCGGCTGCACCGCGTAGGCCGCGCCAAAGATGGTCGCGACCACAGGGATGACGTTCATTAGCGCCATGCAGATGACCCTGAGCATGTCGGGCCAGCTCAGCTTGATGGCCTGGATGATGGGCGAGCGCGGCGTTTCTCCTCTTTGGTCCTCGCGGGCAAAGGCAGGAGTTTCGTCGACCTCGCGGCGGATGATGTAGCCTGCGACGATGACGAAAAAGCTGAGCAGGAAGGGAATCCGCCAGCCCCAGCTGTTGAAGGCGTCGGTCGGCATATAGGCCGCCAGCGGCAGGAATACGGCGGCTGCGAGAATCTGTCCGGCCTGCACGCCCTGAAGCGCGAAGCTCGCATAGAAGCCACGGCGTCCGAACGGCGCGTGCTCCAAGATCATCGAGCTCGCACCGGAGATTTCACCGGCAACGGCAAAGCCCTGGATCAGGCGAAGGATGACCAGCAGGATCGGCGCGAGGATACCGACTTGCTGATAGGTCGGCAGAAGGCCCACCGCCATGGTCGACAGACCCATCATGAACATGCAGACGATAAGAACGGTCTTGCGGCCATGGGTGTCGCCCCAATGTCCGAGCACGAAGGCGCCGATCGGCCGGGCTATATAGCCGACGCCGTAAGTGGCCAGCGATGCGACGATGGCGACGGTCGGATTTTCCGACGGGAAGAATATCTGCGGGAAGATCAGCGACGCGGCGGTCGCGTAGATGAAGAAGTCATAATATTCGAGAGCCGACCCGATCCAGCCGCTCGCAGCGGCCTTCCTTGACTGGCTCACGTGATGGATTCCGGTCATCCTGGGAGTCCTCCAAATTTGTTTTTGCGGGCGGCCCGTGGGCGGGCTTCTTGGAGAAAATGGGCAGCATTCTCCGCGCGCCGTGCGGACTTTCCGCAAGCGTTCGTCACTGCCGATAGCTGCTTGATGACGCGACAATAGGCTTTCGCTCGCCTAACACAATTACCCAGTTATGCGATAAACCTAACATGATGTTATTCTAGCGGCCGGAGCGCCCGGAGCTGCATCACTCAGGCGGATTGAACGTCCGTACGAAGTACACGGGCTCGCTGTTCTTCTTCAGGCGATAGAGCTGCGCCGGGCGGTTCGGGCCGCGCCGCATCTTTGCGACCGGCTCGATCATGTCGGCCGACAGGATCCTTGTACGGAAGGCGCTCTTCTCCAGCGGTCGGTCGAGCACGCGCTCGTAGACGCGCTGCAAGTCAGGCAGCGTGAATTCCGGAGGCATCAGGTAGGCAGGCAGCGAGGTGTACTCCACCTTGTTGCGCAGGCGCTGGATCGCGCTGGCGAGGATATCGCCGTGATCGAAGGCGAGCTTTTCCTTGAGCCTGCCGTCTCGGATCGGAAACCAACGCGCATCCGATGTCAGCACGCCCGCCTCTTCCGGAATCAGCGCGAAATAAGCGTGGGTTGCCGACCAGCCGCGCGGATCGCGCGACGCGCTTCCCCAGCTTCCAAGCTGCTCCAGATAAGGGCTGGTGACCCCGGTCTTCTCCTTCAGCTTGCGCGCCGCGCAGGCTGCAAGATCGCGGTCCTTCGCGACGTCCACGAAGCCGCCCGGCAGAGCGAGGGTCAGCGGAAACGGCTCGCCCTCGCCGGCCGGGCGCTGCACCAGGAGCACCTGAAGCCTGTCGTCGCGAATCGAGAAGATCACGACGTCGACCGTGGTCAGGGGCCGCGGGAAGTCCAGATGTCCTGATTTTTCAGAGCCTTCGGCCCGATCCTCGCCCGCCATCGACGGCCTCCCCTGTTGGGTCTTGACAGTAGCACAGTTAGTTGTACAGTCCAACTTACTTAGTTGCTCAGACCAACTTATAGCTCACCATTGGAGACAGCCATGTTTGGCATCAGGTTCATCAAGGCCCAGCCCACCACCTATTTGATGAAGTACCGCGCCGGTGCTGTTGTCGCGGAGGGCACCGGCCTTTCCGCGTTCTACTACGCTCCGGTGACCACGCTGGTCGCCGTGCCCGTCGGCAGCCGCGACGCTTCCTTCATCTTTCAGCAAATCGCGCGCGACTTTCAGACCCTGACCGTGCAGGGCCACGTCACCTATCGCGTCAGCGAGCCGAAGAAGGCGGCCTCGATGCTCAACTTCACCCTGAAGCCCGACGGCAAGACCTATGAGAGCGACGATCCCGAGAAGCTGCCTGAGCGCATTCTCGGCACGGTCGAGGTACTCGCGCAGCAGGCGATCAAGGAATTGACGCTGAAGGAGGCGCTGCAGGCCTCCGACCGCATCGCCGACATCATCGCGAGCGGCTTGCGGGGCCGCGCCGACATTGAAGCGCTTGGCCTCGAAATCCTCGGCGTATCGATCCGCGGCATCAAGCCGACGCCGGATACAGCCAAGGCGCTGGAGGCGCAGGCACGCGAGGCAATCCTGAAGAACGCGGACGAAGCGATCTTCGCGCGGCGCAATTTCGCCGTCGAGCAGGAGCGCGCCATTCGCGAGAGCGAGCTCGACACCGAGATCGCGGTCGAGCAGAAGAAGCGCTCCATCCGCGAGACCCAGATGGACGCCGAGGCGAGCGTTGCCGCCAAGCGCAACGAGCTGCGCGAGGCCGGCATGGCCGCGGATATCGTGCTGGAAGGCAAGCGTAAGGATTTCGTCGGCCTCAACGCCGAGAACACCCGCACGCTGGCCGATGCCGAGGCCTATCGCGTCGGCGCGCTGATGAAGATCTTCGAGGGCGTCGACACCCGCGTGATCCAGGCGCTCGCCGCCTCCGGCATGCAGCCGGGCCAGTTGATCGCGCAGGCCTTCACCGGCATCGCCGAGAAGGCGGAGAAGATCGGTCAGCTCAACGTCTCGCCGGACCTGCTCAGCCAGCTGATCGAGAAGCCGAAGCCGGAGGCTGCCAATGCCCGCCGCCAATGACCGCAAGATCGTGCTGGTGACGCGCAAGACCAGGCTGGAAGACCTGGTCGCGCGTCACCTGACGGCGGCGCAGGCACGCTTCTATGTCGAGCATCTCGGCGCCGACTTCTCCGACTATGAGCGCGAGCACGAGATCTATCATGCGCAGCGGCACGCGACGGTTCAGGTGCTCGAGAAATGGGGCCGCTATCAGGTGATCGAGCGTGCTTTCCTGCCGAACTTCATGTTCGCCCCTGACGACATCGTCGTCGCGCTTGGCCAGGACGGCGTCGTCGCCAATACGATGAAATATCTCGACGACCATCCGTTGATCGGACTCAACCCGGATCCCGCGCGTTATGACGGCATTCTGTTGCCCTTCGCGCCGCGCGATCTTGCAAAGCTGCTACCTGATGTCGCCGCCGACAAGCGGGACAGCAAGGCCGTGACCATGGCGGAAGCGCGGCTCAGCGACGGCCAGGTGCTTCACGCCGTGAACGACCTCTTCATCGGCGCGCGCACGCATGTTTCTGCGATCTACGAGATCGCGGCCGGCGGGACGACGGAGCGGCAATCCTCGAGCGGGCTGATCGTCTCGACCGGGCTCGGATCGACCGCCTGGTTCAAGAGCATCGTCACCGGCTCGCTTGCGATCGCCGGCAGCTTCGGCCAGCCGCCCGCTCTGACGGGCTACGACGCCGTGCCCTGGGACGCAGCCGAGCTGCGCTTTGCCGTCCGCGAGCCCTTTCCGAGCCGCCACTCGCAGACCAATCTCGTCTGCGGTCGGCTTGCATCCGAAGAGCAATTGCGCATCCGTTCGCTGATGGCCGAGAACGGCGTGATCTTCAGCGACGGCGTCGAAGCCGACCGGCTCGATTTCAACGCGGGCGCCGAAGTCACGATCGGGATCGCCAAGCGGCGCGGCCGGTTAATCGTGTGAAGCGGCTAGATTCCGAGCGCGTTTTCGCCCTGTTGGCGGCCAGGCACGCTGACATGGACTTCGTGGCCCTCACGTAGCGCCAGAGATGCTGCAGCAACCGCCGACTCGAACGCGGCCTCCTTCGTGGCGTATCTGCTCTTGACGTTGCCGTCATGCAGCACGCCCCATTCGTCCTGGACCGGTACGATCGCGTATTGGGCAAGGCCCATCATTCCTCTCCTATCGCTGCGCGGCTTGTCTATCGCTGCGTTACTTGCGGATGGGCCGCCGTCACCCGCCACACCGTGTTGCCGCTATCGTCGGCAACGAGCAGCGCGCCAGTCTTGTCCAAGGCGACGCCGACGGGACGGCCGCGCGCCTGGTTGTCGGTGGTGAGGAAGCCGGTGACGACGTCCTGTGCCGGTCCGCTCGGCTTGCCGTTCGTGAACGGCACATAGACGACCTTGTAGCCGTTCAGAACCTGCCGGTTCCAGCTGCCATGCTCGCCGACGAAGGCGCCACCGCGATAGGCTTCCGGCAAGCTGCTGCCGGTGGAGAAAGCAAGTCCGAGCGGTGCGACATGCGAGCTCAGCGCATAGTCGGGCGCGATCGCCTTTTTCACGAGGTCCGGCCGCTGCGGCTTGACGCGGGGATCGACGTGCTGGCCGTAATAGCTGTAGGGCCAGCCATAGAAGGCGCCGTCCTTCACCGAAGTCATGTAATCAGGCACGAGATCCGGCCCGAGTTCGTCGCGCTCGTTGACCACGGTCCACAGCGCGTGGGTCTGCGGTTCGAAGCTGAGGCCGTTCGGATTACGCAGGCCGCTGGCAAAAATCCGCCAGCGACCGCTGGCGCGATCGACCTCGAGGATATCGGCGCGATTGTGCTCGGCCTCCATGCCGTTCTCGGTGATGTTGCTGTTGGAGCCGACGCCGACATAGAGCTTTGAGCCGTCCGGACTTGCGACCAGGCTCTTGGTCCAGTGATGGTCGATCGGGCCGCCCGGCAGCGGTGCCAGCACCGTGCCCGGTGCGGTGATCTTGGTGTCGCCTTCGGCGTAGGGATATTTCACGATCGCATCGGTATTGGCGACGTAGAGATCGTTGCCGACCAGGGCCACGCCGAACGGCGAATTGAGATGGTCGAGGAAGACGCTCTGCGTATCCGGCACACCGTCACCGTTGGTGTCGCGGAGAAGCGTGATGCGATTGCTGGGTCCGGTATCGCCGCCCGAGGTCGCCCAGGACTCGATATAGCCCATCACGATCTCCTTCGGCCGCTTGATCGCGGCGGCCTTCGGCGCCTTGGATTCCACCACCAGCACGTCGCCGTTGGGCAGCACGTAGATGGAGCGCGGGTGCTGCAGGCCGGTGGCGAATGCCTTGGCCTGCAAACCTTGTGCAACCGTCGGCGCCTCGTCCTCCTTCCAGCCGATGATGCGGGCGATGTGCATCGGCGGCAGCAGATATTGCTGGATGTCAGGGAGTACAGGATTGGCGCCGATTTGCGCCTTGGGATCGCCGCTGCCGTCATTGCAGCCGGCGAGAAGAGCGAGGAACGAAGCGCACAGCAGCGCGCGCATGGGAAAAGACATCATCGCGCAACTCCCACACCGTAGCGATATACCATGGCCCAGCCGAGCCAGCCGGTGACGGGCAGGATCAGCACGGTGAGAACCGAAAGAACCAGCCCCCACGGCCACACCGAGGTCCAGGCATCGCGCGTGTGAATCAGCGCATTGATGGTTGCGAGGATCATCGCCAAGACATTGCCGATCAGGTGCGGCCAGGCCGGCGTCTGCGCACGCACCAAGCGATTGCCGAGGAAATCGGTCAGGCCTGCGATCGCCGCCAGCACACCGAAGACGACGCCGACGACCAGAAGCCAGGCGGAGA
The DNA here is from genome assembly GCF_022012435.1 of Bradyrhizobium zhengyangense. GTDB lineage: Bacteria > Pseudomonadota > Alphaproteobacteria > Rhizobiales > Xanthobacteraceae > Bradyrhizobium > Bradyrhizobium zhengyangense. The sequence goes on along the minus strand of NZ_JAKLUA010000030.1, from coordinate 713 downwards.
AATCCGCCCACATGATCTCGGCGGAGACGAGATAGGCGATGTCGGTCAGCAACGCGCCGATGAAGCACGCGATCGGGATCGGCACCAGCATCGGATGAATGGGATGGCCTGCGATTTGCGCTATGGAGCGCACGCGCACGATGTCTTGCACTGAGGGCCTCGTGTGTTACCCACCCGATCGGCCAACTCGTGCTGCGAGCGATAGTTCCTACTGTTGTGCGTGGACGACCAAGCCAGCCCGATAAGCTTCGTAAGCGCGCTTCAGACCATCCTTGAGCGAGGTCGTCGCGCGCCAGCCGAGCCTTTCCAGACGGCCGACATCGAGCAGCTTCCGCGGCGTGCCATCGGGCCGCGACGTATCGTAGGAGATCTCGCCGCGATAGCCGACGATCTCGGCGACCACGCGGGCAAATTCGGCAATGGCGATGTCCTCTCCGGTGCCGATGTTGACGAGGTCGCTGCCTGAATAGGTCTTCATCAGATGCACGCAGGCATCCGCCATGTCGTCGACATAGAGGAACTCGCGCCGCGGCGTCCCCGTGCCCCAGACGACGACACTCTTGGCGCCAGACTCTTTCGCCTCATGAAAGCGGCGGATCAGGGCGGCTACGACGTGGCTCAATTCAGGGTGATAACTGTCGCCGGGGCCATAAAGATTGGTCGGCATCACGCTGATGAAGTCGCTGCCGTACTGGCTGCGATAGGCCTCCGCC
>NZ_JAKLUA010000003.1:520000-602939 GCF_022012435.1 Bradyrhizobium zhengyangense | reverse complement strand
TCTCGACCAACACCTTCCCGGCGTGGTCGCTGGCGCATCCCTATCGCATGATCGCGCATAACGGCGAGATCAACACGCTGCGCGGCAACACCAACTGGATGGCAGCGCGCCAGGCGTCGGTCAGCTCCGAGCTGTACGGCAAGGACATCAGCCGGCTCTGGCCGATCTCCTATGAGGGCCAGTCGGACACCGCCTGCTTCGACAACGCGCTCGAATTCCTGGTACAGGGCGGCTACTCGCTGCCGCATGCCGTCATGATGATGATTCCGGAGGCGTGGGCCGGCAATCCCCTGATGGATGAGAAGCGCCGCGCCTTCTACGAATATCACGCCGCGCTGATGGAGCCGTGGGACGGCCCCGCCGCGATCGCCTTCACCGACGGCCGCCAAATCGGCGCCACGCTCGACCGCAACGGGCTGCGGCCGGCGCGCTATCTCGTGACCAAGGACGACCGCATCGTGATGGCGTCCGAAATGGGCGTGCTGACGATCCCCGAGGACCAGATCATCACCAAATGGCGCTTGCAGCCCGGCAAGATGCTGCTGGTCGACCTCGAACAGGGCCGCCTGATTCCGGACGACGAGATCAAGGCCGAGCTCGCCAAGAGCCATCCCTACAAGGAGTGGCTGGAGCGGACCCAGATCGTGCTCGAAGAGCTGCCGAAGGTGCCGACCACGGGCGTGCGCTCGAACCTGTCGCTTTTGGACCGCCAGCAGGCATTCGGCTACAGCCAGGAAGACATCACGATCCTGATGACGCCGATGGCGGCCACGGGTGAAGAAGCCGCGGGCTCGATGGGCAACGACACGCCGATCTCGGCGCTGTCGGACAAGGCCAAGCCGCTGTTCACTTACTTCAAGCAGAACTTCGCCCAGGTCACCAACCCGCCGATCGATCCGATCCGCGAGGAGCTGGTGATGAGCCTCGTCTCCATCATCGGACCGCGGCCGAACCTGTTCGACCTTCAGGGCCTTGCGACCACCAAGCGCCTGGAAGCGCGCCAGCCGATCCTCACCGACGCGGATCTCGAGAAGATCCGCTCGATCTCGGATGTCGCCGACACCCACTTCAAGTCGCGCACGCTGGACACCACCTTCCACGCCGGTCTCGGCGCGGCGGGCATGGACCAGGTGCTGGACGAGCTTTGCGCGCGCGCGGAAGCCGCGGTGCGCGAGGGCGTCAACATCATCATCCTGTCCGACCGCATGGTCGGCACCGACCGCGTGCCGATCCCGTCGCTGCTGGCCTGCGCCTCGGTGCATCATCATTTGATCCGCACCGGCCTGCGCACCTCGGTCGGCCTGGTCGTCGAATCCGGCGAGCCGCGCGAAGTGCACCACTTCGCCTGCCTTGCCGGCTACGGCGCCGAGGCGATCAATCCCTACCTCGCGTTCGAAACCATCATCGCGATGAAGGACCGCCTGCCCGGCTCGCTCGACGACTACGAGATCGTCAAGCGCTACATCAAGTCGATCGGCAAGGGCCTGCTCAAGGTGATGTCCAAGATGGGCATCTCGACCTATCAGTCCTATTGCGGCGCGCAGATTTTTGACGCGGTCGGCCTCAAGGCTGATTTCGTCGCAAAGTTCTTCGCCGGCACGCACACCCGCGTCGAGGGCGTCGGTCTTGCCGAGATCGCCGAAGAGGCTGTACGGCGTCATGCCGACGCGTTCGGCGAGGCTCTGGTCTACAAGACCGCGCTCGATGTCGGCGGCGAATATGCCTATCGCAGCCGCGGCGAGGACCATGCCTGGACCGCCGAGTCCGTCGGCTTGCTTCAGCACGCCGCCCGCGGCAATTCGCTGGAGCGCTATCGCGCCTTCGCCAAGATCCTGAACGAGCAGTCGGAGCGCCTGCTGACGCTGCGCGGCCTGTTCCGGATCAAGAACGCGGAGGAAGAGAAGCGCAAGCCGATCCCGATCGACCAGGTCGAGCCGGCCAAGGACATCGTCAGGCGTTTCGCCACTGGCGCGATGAGCTTCGGCTCGATCTCGCGCGAGGCGCACACGACACTCGCGATCGCCATGAACCGGATTGGCGGCAAGTCGAACACCGGTGAAGGCGGCGAGGAAGCCGACCGCTTCAAGCCGATGCCGAACGGCGATTCCATGCGTTCGGCGATCAAGCAGGTCGCCTCGGGCCGCTTCGGCGTCACCACGGAGTATCTCGTCAACTCCGACATGATGCAGATCAAGATGGCGCAGGGCGCAAAGCCCGGCGAAGGCGGCCAGCTGCCCGGCCACAAGGTCGACGCGACCATCGCCAAGGTGCGTCACTCGACCCCCGGCGTCGGCCTGATCTCGCCGCCGCCGCATCACGACATCTACTCGATCGAGGATCTGGCGCAGCTGATCTACGACCTCAAGAACGTCAACCCGACGGGCGACGTCTCGGTCAAGCTGGTCTCCGAAATCGGCGTCGGCACGGTGGCCGCGGGCGTTGCCAAGGCGCGCGCCGACCATGTCACCATCGCGGGCTTCGAGGGCGGCACCGGCGCTTCGCCGCTGACCTCGATCAAGCACGCCGGCTCGCCGTGGGAGATCGGCCTTGCCGAAACCCACCAGACGCTGGTGCGCGAGCGGCTGCGCAGCCGCATCGTGGTCCAGGTCGACGGCGGCTTCCGCACGGGGCGTGACGTCGTGATCGGCGCGCTCTTGGGCGCCGACGAGTTCGGCTTCGCCACCGCGCCCTTGATTGCGGCCGGCTGCATCATGATGCGCAAGTGCCATCTCAACACCTGCCCGGTCGGCGTCGCTACCCAGGACCCCGTCCTGCGCAAGCGCTTCACCGGCCAGCCCGAACACGTGATCAACTACTTCTTCTTCGTCGCAGAGGAAGTGCGCGAGATCATGGCCTCGCTCGGCTTCCGCACCTTCAACGAGATGGTCGGCCAGGTTCAGCTGCTCGACCAGACCAAGCTGGTGGCGCACTGGAAGGCGAAGGGCCTCGATTTCTCGAAGCTGTTCGTCAAGCAGAAGGAAGACAAGGGCCAGAAGATCTATCACTCCGAGCGCCAGAACCATCATCTGGAGGCCGTGCTCGACCGCTCGCTGATCGAGAAGGCGAAGCCCTCGCTCGACCGCGGTGCGCCGGTGAAGATCGAGGCTGCGATCAACAGCACCAACCGCTCTGCGGGTGCGATGCTGTCAGGCGCGGTCGCCAAGATCTACGGCCATGCCGGCCTGCCGCAGGACACCATCCATGTCAGCCTCAAGGGCACGGCCGGCCAGGCGTTCGGCGCGTGGCTCGCCAACGGCGTTACCTTCGAGCTCGAGGGTGAAGCCAACGACTATGTCGGCAAGGGCCTCTCGGGCGGCAAGATCATCGTCAAGCCGCCGGCGAATAGCGGCATCGTGCCGGAGGAGAGCATCATCGTCGGCAACACCGTGATGTACGGCGCCATCCAGGGCGAGTGCTACTTCCGCGGCGTCGCCGGCGAACGCTTTGCCGTGCGCAACTCGGGCGCGGTCGCCGTGGTCGAAGGCGCCGGCGATCATTGCTGCGAATACATGACCGGCGGCATCGTGGTCGTGCTCGGCAAGACCGGACGCAATTTCGCGGCCGGCATGTCCGGCGGCATCGCCTACGTGCTCGACGAAACCGGCGACTTCAACAAGCTGTGCAATCTCAGCATGGTCGAGCTCGAGCCGGTGCTGTCGGAAGAGCTGATCAACGCCGGCACGTATCACCACTCCGGTGATCTCGAGGCGCACGGCCGGGTCGACGTGTTCCAGAACCTGCTCGCATCCGACGTCGAGCGTCTGCACGTCCTGATCACGCGCCATGCCAAGGCGACCGGCTCCAAGCGCGCCGCGGACATCCTTGCCAATTGGAAGGAATGGCTGCCCAAATTCCGCAAGGTGATGCCGGTCGAGTACCGGCGCGCGCTGCGCGAAATGGCCGCCAACGCGGACGCCGAGCCGAAGATCGCGATCGGGGCGTAAGGCATCACACCCGTCATTGCGAGCGTAGCGAAGCAATCCAGACTTTCTTCCTTGATGCAGACTGGATTGCTTCGTCGCTTCGCTCCTCGCAATGACGGTGAGGAAACAACAAAACGACTAAGCGGCAGGGACTTCGGGTTTAATGGGCAAGATCACGGGTTTTCTCGAAATCGAACGGCACGATCGCAAGTACACCCCCGTCGCCGAGCGCGTGAAGCATTACAACGAGTTCGTCGTTCCCTTGAGCGAGAAGGAAACGCGCGACCAGGCCGCGCGCTGCATGAACTGCGGCATTCCCTATTGCCACGGCACCGGCTCGGTCGCGCCGGGCACGCCCGGTTGCCCGGTCAACAACCAGATCCCCGACTTCAACGACCTCGTCTATCAGGGCAATTGGGAAGAGGCCTCGCGCAATCTGCACTCGACCAACAACTTTCCTGAATTCACCGGCCGCATCTGTCCGGCGCCGTGCGAGGCGTCCTGCACGCTCAACATCGACGACAACCCCGTCACCATCAAGACCATCGAATGCGCGATCGTCGACCGCGCTTGGGACAATGGCTGGCTGAAGCCTGAGATCGCCGCGGTCAAGACCGGCAAGAAGGTCGCGGTGATCGGCTCGGGTCCGGCCGGCATGGCCTGCGCGCAGCAGCTGGCCCGCGCCGGGCACGACGTGCATCTGTTCGAGAAGTACGCCAAGGCCGGCGGACTGCTCCGTTATGGCATCCCGGACTTCAAGATGGAGAAGGGCGTCATCGACCGCCGCGTCAAGCAGATGGAAGGCGAAGGCGTCACCTTCCACTACAACAGCCATGTCGGCGTGGACGGCAATGTCGATCCGCGCGAGATGCTCAACCAGTACGACGCGATCGCGCTGACCGGCGGCGCCGAAGCCCCGCGCGATCTGCCGATCCCCGGCCGCGAATTCGACGGCATCCATTATGCGATGGACTTCCTGCCGCAGCAGAACCGCCGCGTCTCCGAGGAGCCGCTGGGTGGCGTCAAGGAGATCCTCGCCGGCGGCAAGCATGTCGTCGTCATCGGCGGCGGCGACACCGGATCCGACTGCATCGGCACCTCGCTGCGCCAGGGCGCGCTGTCGGTGACGCAGCTCGAGATCATGCCCGCTCCGCCCGAGCGCGAGAACAAGGGCCTGACCTGGCCGAACTGGCCGCTGAAGATGCGCACGTCGTCGAGCCAGGCCGAAGGCGCAATCCGCGAGTTCGCCGTGCTGACGCAGAAGTTCACCGGCGAGAACGGCAAGGTCAAGAAGCTGCACTGCGTGCGCGTCGACGACAAGTTCAAGCCGATCGCAGGCACCGAGTTCGAGCTCGATGCCGAGCTCGTCCTGCTCGCGATGGGTTTTGTGCATCCCGTGCACGAGGGTCTGCTCAAGCAGCTCGCGGTCGACCTCGACCCGCGCGGCAACGTCAAGGCCAACACGCTTGATTACCAGACCTCGCGTCCGAACGTGTTCTCCGCCGGCGACATGCGCCGTGGCCAGTCGCTGGTGGTCTGGGCCATCCGCGAAGGCCGGCTGTGCGCCCGCTCGATCGACACGTTCCTGATGGGGAAGACGGATCTGCCGCGGTGAGTGTTACTCGCGGCCAAACTAGGCAACGGTGTCATCGCCCGGCTTGACCGGGCGATCCAGTATTCCAGAGACGTTTTTATTGAACCGAGAAGCCGCGGCGTACTCGATGTCCCAGTCAAGCCGGGGCATGACAGCGGAGTGAGTTGAAAGCTTGCCGCTTACTAAGACGCATCAGTTCAAATCCCTACGCGCCGCTAATTCTGCAACCGCACGCCCAGCATCACCACCGTGCCCTGCGAACTCGAGCCCGGCTGGTTCGAATCCAGGATGTCGTGGCGCAACGTGCCCTTGATCCAGATGTTGCGGTTGAGCTTGTAGATCAGATTGCCTTCGAGCGAGTAGGTCTTGTCGTTGCGATTCTGGCCCTGATAGTCGTAGGTGCCGTAGGTGAACTTGCCGACCGCCGTCAGCCAGCGGCGGAAGTCGTGGTCGACTTCGGCGGCATAGGTGTGCACCAGCACGCCGGAGGAGCCGGGGATGGTGGTTTCCGCGATTTGGGTGTCGGTGTTGAATTTCACCGTCGTCAGCCCGCTGGCGTTCCAGATCAGCGATCCCGAGGTGAGGAAGCCCGAGAGCTGGCTCAGGCGAGGGTCGACATAGTTGCGCGCGGAATAGCCGACCGAGACTTCGCCGGTGAGGATGCGCGAGAACTCGAAGGACGAGCCGACCTTGGCATAGCCGCCGTTTGAATCGCGCAAATAGCCGTTGCGATCCGCAGCCTGGTCGTGGACGCGGTTGTCGCCCTCGATCTCGACGAACGGTTTTAAGCCCGGCTTCAGCTCGTAGGAGAAGCGTCCGACGCCGCCATACTGGTTGAAGTCGCGGTCGTCATTGCTGAAGGTCGACCCGTCGGTGAGTTTTGAATCCGTGTAGGCGGTGCGATCGATCGTGGCGCCGGCGGCGACCTGGAAACGGTTGAAGGTCTGGTCGAATCCGAAGGTGCCGCCATAGGTGGCGTAAACAGGATATTTCTGCAGGCCGGCCTGCACGTTCGGGCTGCCAGGGTTGTCGGTGGCAAGCCGCAGCCGGAATTGCGAGGTCAGCTTGAGGTCGCGGTCGACGTCGTAGCGGCCGTCGACATGGCCGGTGAAGTCGGGGCGGTTGATCTCGACAGGCGACGGCGAGGGAAGTCCGTCGATCGTCGCCGGCATGTTGTTGGTGTAGCCGGAGAACGAGCCGCGCAAGTCTGCGACCAGCGCGTGGCGCTCCCAGTCGGACATGACAAGCAGATCCGGCGCGACGACATAGACAGGCGAGCCGACCGGCTTGCTGAGACGTGCAGGATTGGTGTCGTAGCCGGTGGAAAGCTCGAGCCCGCCCTTGATCAGAAAGCTGCCGGCGTAGTCGCCGACCGCGCCGAAGGCATCGTCGTCGACCTTGAGGCGGCGGCGCTGCGGCTGGCCGGGCACGGTGCCAGCCATCGCCGGCGGCAATGGCGTCTTGTTCGCGGTCTCCGACGGCGGCGGCGCAATACGGGGAGGACCGAGCGTGGAGACCGGCGGCGTTGCAGTTGGCACCGGCGAGCCGGGGCCGGCGGGCTTCTTCGGCTTCGGCTGGCCCGGATAGAGTTTTGGCTGCTGGCGCTTGCGATTAAGCGAGTCGTAGCCCGAGCTGCTCGCACCGTTCGCGGCGGGAAGGCCATATGTCGGGACCTGGCCAATTCGCGTTGTCGCGGGCGCGTCGCTCTTCTTGCGCGGATCCTCGTTGGGATCCGGCGGCTGCGGGGGCTGCGGAACCGCGTCCGACGGCGCCGGCAGGACGCCCGCCGTGCGGCGCGTCGGCAGCGTCTCAGGCGAAACGAAGCCGCCGCGGCTGGGATTGAACAGGTCGGGCGTGAGGCTCTGGGCGGCCACTGGTGAGCTTTCCAGCGCGGTCAGCAGCAGGCATGGCAAAGCGGCGCGAAAGACGTACGCGCGACTGCTCCGGCCCCTACCTGGAGGCGACCCCACGATGGAATAACTCCAACGAAATCAGATACTTCACTGATGGCCTTCCGCGAACGCGCGGAAACCATCGTTAATGGAGTTAAAACAATTATGGTTAATGACCCGTTGAGGGATTTGGCGGTCGCGTCGCCTCGGAGGCCGAGGCGTGCTAAGGAGGCGGCCAACGGGCTGACGCCCCTCCTCCCTGGACCTGAGCATGCCGAGTTCGAAACCGCTGATGACCTCCTCATCCGGCCTCACCCCCACGTCAGTCGAATCCGCACTCCGCACGCTGGAGACGGAGAGCGGCGGCATCAACGCGCTCGCCGCCGCCCTGCGCGGCCCGCTGGGCGAGGCGTTCGCCAGGGCGGTCGACCTGATCCGCAACGCCAAGGGCCGCGTCATCGTCACCGGGCTCGGCAAGTCCGGCCACATGGCGCGCAAGATCGCGGCGACCCTGGCCTCGACAGGCACGCCGGCCTTCTTCGTTCATACGGCTGAAGCCGCCCATGGCGACCTCGGCATGATCACGACCGACGATGTCATCATGGCGCTGTCCTGGTCCGGCGAGCAGCCAGAGATGAAGACGCTGGTGAACTATTCGGCGCGCTTTGCGATCCCGATGATCGCGGTGACGTCGAATGCGGCGTCCTCGCTCGCCCAGGCCGCCGACATCGTCATCGAATTGCCGAAGGCGCGCGAGGCCTGCCCGCACAATCTGGCGCCGACCACCTCGACCATGATGCAGGTCGCGATCGGCGATGCCATCGCGATCGCGCTGCTCGAAGGCCGCGGCTTCACCGCGCTGGAATTCGCCCACTTCCATCCCGGCGGCAAGCTGGGCGCGATGCTGAAATTCGTCCGCGACTATATGCGCACCGGCGCGGAAATCCCGGTCAAGCCTGAAGGCACCAAGATGTCGGACGCGGTGGTGGAGATGTCGGCCAAGGGTTTGGGCTGCGTCTGCATCGTCAATGACGCGAACGAGGCGGTCGGCATCATCACCGACGGCGATCTGCGCCGCCACATGCGGCCGGATCTTTTGACTGTGACGGTCGATGAGATCATGACCAGGCAGCCCAAGACCGTGCCGCCCTCGATGCTCGCAAGCGAGATGATCGAGGTGCTGAACACGCGCAAGATCACAACGCTTGTTGTGACCGAGGCGGACAAGGTGGTCGGCATCGTGCATCTGCACGATCTGCTGCGGGCGGGTGTGGCGTAGGTCCTACGGCTCTCTCCACGTCATTGCGAGTGTAGCGAAGCAACCCAGAATCTTTCTGCGGGGACGGTCTGGATTGCTTCGTCGCATCAGCGCAAAATTGCTTCGTAATTTTGTTGCGAGCTCCTCGCAATGACGCATGGTTAGACTGTTGGAAACCGCGCCGCGTTCTCCTCCAGCGGCAGCCTCAGCCCGTTGGCCAGATACGACACCGTGCGATAGAAGCCGCACAGCAGCATGATCTCCAGGATCTGCGCCTCGTCGTAATGCGCGGACAGCGCGGCGAACTCGGCGTCGGTGAACGTCGCGCGGGTGTGCAACGCGTCCACCGCTGCGATCAGGGCCTGCTCGGCCGCGGACCAGCTGGCCGAATTCGCATCGCCCCCCACCGTCGCACGAACCTCATCCTCGCTAAGCTTCGCCGGGCCGGCGAAGATCGCGACATGGACGCCCCATTCATATTCGCATCTGTTCAGCGCGCAGGTCCGATCGATGACGATCTCGCGCTCCCGCAACGATAACGGCCCGGGATCGAGCAGGCCGCCGGCACGAAACTTGTCCCAGGCGCGGCTGTGGCCGGCCATCACCCGGAAAAGCATTAGCGGCGGCGCGCCGCGCATGATGCGGTCGAACTGCGCCTGGATCTCCGGGGGATAAGGCTGATCGAGCGCGGCGATACGAGGAGCCGGGGATGACATGGGCATCTTCCTTGCTACAATTATTGTAGCAACACGCTACATTATCTGTAGCACGACGCAAGAGGGTGTGATGGCGAAACAGACGGGCTCAGGGGAACGTCGCGTGCGCGGCTCGCGTACCGGGCGGCCGATCATGGCGCTGCTCGACCTGCTCGGGCGGCGCTGGGCCTTGCGGATATTGTGGGAATTGCGCGCGGAGCCTCTCACCTCGCGCGCATTGCGCACGGCCTGCGATGAGGCTTCGCCGACGGTGTTGCAAGTGCGGCTGACGGAGTTGCGCGAGGCGGGGTTTGTGGAGCTGGGCGACGGCGGAGGCTATGGCCTGACACCGGTGGGCCGGGAGCTGTGCGAGACGTTCATGCCACTGCACAGGTTTGCGGAGAGGTGGCGCAGCAAGAGTGGCGCCTAGCTAGGTCTGGCAATCCAGCCTCAACAAGCTCGTCATTGCGAGCGCAGCGAAGCAATCCAGAATCTTTCTGCGGCAACAGTCTGGGTTGCTTCGCTACGCTCGCAATGACCGCACCTACGCCGCGGCCACCGTTAGATTCACGCCATCCACCTGCACCACCTTCACACGCGTCCCTGCCGGAGTGTCCGGGCCCGCCACGCGCCACACCGTGTCGCCGATGCGCATGGTGCCGTTGCCGTCGATGATCGGCTTCTCCAGCGTGAACTCGCGGCCCAGCAACGCCTCGGTGCGCTTGTTGAGGAACGGGCTGGCGCTTGCATCGAACTTCGGTCGCGCAAGACGACGCCACACCGGCACGGCCGCGGCTGCGAACACCGCGAACATCACGAGCTGGATCTGCCAGGAGATGACGGTGGCGAACGAGATCAGGCCGACCAGGAGCGCGGCGAGCCCCAGCCAGAACAGGAACACGCCCGGCGCGATCACCTCCAGCGCCATCAGGAGGAAGCCGAAGATCAGCCAGTTCCAGGTGCCGAGCGATACGAACATGTCGGTCATGACACGACCTCTTTATGTTGGCGCACGACCCTAAGGTCATGCGCCGTTCCTCAACCCTGCCGCGGCGGAACCGCCGGCGGCGTGCCGCCAGCCGGCGGCACTGAGCCGGTGCGGCGCGCGGCGGCGGCTGCAGACGCAGCACTTTCGCCGAACGTTGCCTTGGCGATCTCGCCGATGCCGGCGAGCGAACCCAGAATGCTGGTGGCCTCGATCGGCAGCATGATGATCTTCTGGTTCGGCGAGTCGGCCAGTTGGCCGAACGCCTTGATGTATTTGTCGGCAATAAAATAATTCAGCGCAGCCACGTCACCCTTGGCGATGGCCTCACTCACCATTTGCGTCGCCTTGGCCTCGGCCTCTGCAGACCGCTCACGCGCCTCGGCGTCGCGAAACGCAGCTTCCTTGCGGCCTTCGGCCTGGAGGATCTGGCCCTGCTTGGCGCCCTCAGCGCGCAGGATCTCGGACTGGCGCGCGCCTTCGGCCTGAAGGATGTCGGCGCGCTTGACGCGCTCGGCCTTCATCTGCCGCCCCATCGCCTCGACGAGATCGGCCGGCGGCACGATGTCCTTGATCTCGATGCGGTTGACTTTCAGGCCCCACGGCGAGACCGCGGCATCGACGACGCGCAAGAGGCGCTCGTTGATCTCGTCGCGGTGCGACAGCACCTGGTCGAGGTCCATAGCGCCCATGACCGAACGGATGTTGGTCATGGTCAGCACGATGATCGCCTGCTCGAGATTGGCGACCTCATAGCTCGCCTTCGCTGCATCGAACACCTGGAAGAAGGCAACGCCGTCGACCGTCACCGTCGCGTTGTCCTTGGTGATCACCTCCTGCTCGGGGATCGAGATCACCTGCTCCATCATGTTGATCTTGCGCCCGACGCGATCGAAATAGGGCACGATGAGATTGAGGCCGGGCGTTAGCGTATGGGTGTATTTACCGAACCGCTCGATGGTCCAGTCATAGCCCTGCGGCACCGTTTTCACGCCGGCAATCAGCGTGATGATGACGAGCAACACCAGAACAATCGCGAAAATATCAAAACCGCTCATATCTCCTCCAAGGCAGGAAAGAACCCGGGAAACAGGCCCTTCCCGCGCTGTCATTGGTCGGGATCAGCACCCTACCGGTTCAGCGGTCGCTTTTCACGTCGGCATGCGCGCGATTCTGAACAAGGCGCACGGAGCGGGAACGGTCACGATTATGTATTTTTCGAAGGGCTCTTGAAAGCGTACGGCGGCAGACCTAGCGGCAAAGATTAACAAACTGCGACGCTACTCGATGACGTCGTTCGCGATTGCGAGCAGCCCGGCGGGAAGCGTAACGCCGATCGCCTTGGCCGCCTTCACGTTGATCGCAAGCTCGAACTTCGTCGGATTCTGGACCGGAAGGTCGGCGGCTTGCGCGCCCTTTAGGATGCGATCGATATAGCCCGCGGCACGTCGCAGCTGCTCGGCACTGTCGGTGCTGTAGGACATCAGCCCGCCTTCATCGACGAAGGCGCGGCTCCAGAACACCGACGGCAGATGCGATTCCGCGATCGCTGCCAGCAGAGGCGCGCGATTGGCCATGGTGAAAAAGTCGGGCAGCACCAGGAATCCGCCATCCTTCCGCGAGGCCAGCGCGGCGATCGAGGCTGCATCATGCACCGCCGCGGGCTCGACCACGACATCCAGCGTCCGCGCAGCCTCCTCGAGCGTGCGCAGCATCAGGGCTGCGAACGGCGCGGTGGCGGGATTGTAGACGACGAAGGCGCGAGAGACCTTTGGCGTGACCTGCGTCAGCATCTCCAGCCATTTGCCGGCAAGCGGGCCGTCATAATCGGTGAAGCCGGTGATGTTGCCGCCGGGATGGGCCAGATTTTGCACAAAACCCTGGCTGACGGGATCGGTGACCACCGCGAACACGATCGGAATCGTAGCGGTGCGCTGCCGCAGCTCCTCCACCGAGGGGGTGCCGATCGCGAGCAGAACGTCCGGCTTGAGCGCGATCAACTCGTCGGCGAGCCGGGCGATCGGAGCGCGATCACCACCTCCGTTGCGCCAGTCGACCCTGAGATTGTCTTGCTCCTTCCAACCATGGGTGGCCAGCGCCTCGACCAGGCGGGCCTGCCCGATCACGTCATCGGCCGTGACCGAAAGCACGCCCAGTCGGCGCAGCTCGCCGGTCTGCTGCGCCAGGGCTGAGAGCGGCAGCACCGTGATCGTTCCCAGAAGCGCCAGGCAGTCGCGGCGGTTCATGGAACGCTCCCTAGATCCAGGCACATTAGATCCAGCCTTGCAGCTCCCGCAGCACCAGCGTGCGGATCACGTCCATGCCCGGATCGCTATCGTTCAGGCAGGGGATCGCGGAAAACTGCTCGCCGCCATTGTGCTTGAAGATCTCGGCATTCTCCTGCGCGATCTCCTCCAGCGTCTCGAGACAGTCGGCGGAAAAGCCCGGCGTCACCACCGCGATGCGACGCACGCCTTCTTTCGCCAGGCGTTCCATCGTCTTGTCGGTATAGGGTTGCAGCCATTCATCATTGCCGAAGCGCGACTGGAAGGTCAGCAGCAGCTTGGTGTCGTCCATGCCGAGCCGGCGACGCAGCGCCTGCGTCGTCGCGACGCAATGGCTCTGATAGGGATCACCCTTGTCGACATAGGATTTCGGCATGCCGTGAAAAGACGCGACGATCAGCTCGGGCTTGAAGGATAAATTCGCCAGATGCAACTCGATCGAGACGGCGAGCGCCTCGATATAGGCCTCGTCCTCGTAGTATGGCGGCGTCACCCGCAGCGTCGGCTGATTGCGCAGGCCGGCGAGCACACGGAACACCTCGTCGCAGACGGTCGCCGAGGTCGAGGCGGAATATTGCGGATAGAGCGGCACCGCAAGGATGCGCTCGCATCCCTTCGCGATCAGCGCATCGATCCCCGCCTTGATCGAGGGATTGCCGTAGCGCATCGCCCAATCCACCACGACATGCGCGCGATCAGACAGCGCGGCGGCGAGCTTGTCGGCTTGCGACCGCGTGATGGTCTTCAGCGGCGACTCGTTCTTCTCGACGTTCCAGATCTTCTGGTAGTCGAGCGCCTTGGTGCGGGGGCGGCTGCGCAGGATGATGCCGTTCAGCACCAGCTGCCAGATCAGGCCCTGGGCCTCGATGACGCGAGCGTCCGACAGAAATTCCTTCAGATAGACCCTCACGCCGGCGGCGTCGGCCGTATCGGGCGTGCCGAGATTGACCAGCAGCACGCCGACGCGCGGCTGGCCGGGCTGAACGGTCGGCTTCGCTGAAACGATGGGGGCCAGGGTCTCCATGGCCAGTTGGGTCGCGCGTTGCTCCGAACTTGTCAAGATGAGGCCGGTTTCGCTAGGGTCCCGTCCAAGCGGGGGAGGGAAGATGACGCTCGCGGAATGGTGCGTTCTCGGGGCACTGTTGCTCTATCTCGTAACGATCGTCTCGATCAAATGGATCAGGTTTCGCGGCTTCGACAATTCGCGGCCGCGCGATCCCGCCTTTTATGAGGACGCCATCTCGCAGCGCGCGCTTGGCGCGCACCAGAACGGCATCGAAACCTTCCCGTTCTTCGCTTTCGCCGTCCTGCTCGCCGAATTCCGCGACTCGCCGCAGCGCCTGATCGACGAGCTCGCGGTGTTGTTCCTGATCGTGCGGGTGGCCTATGTGCTGACCTATCTCGGCAACCGGCCGACGCTGCGTTCCATCCTCTGGAGCATCGGCTTTGCGCTCAATCTGGCGATCTTCTTCATGCCGATGTTGAAGAAGTTTTTGCCGGTGTGACCTTTCTTTTTCCTTTTCCCCTTGTGGGAGGGAAGAAAGCTAGAAACACGTCGTCCGTTCGGCCGCGATGTAGCCAAACAGCAGCCCCGCTCCGAACAGCAGCACCAGGGCCGCCGCACCAAATTCGATGCCGCGCATGAACAGCGCACCGCCGCCGTCGCGGCCCGCGCTGAGGCGGCCGGCGATGTCCTTGGCCGAGACTGCGACCAGGGCGATGGTCGCGACCGTGATCGCGGTGCCCAGCCCCATCAGGAAGGTTGCGGCAATGCCGGCCCAGAACAGGCCCTGGGCGAGCGCGAATACCAGCACCAGGATGGCGCCCGAACAGGGGCGGATGCCGACGGTCAGGATCGCGGCAAAGCCGCGCCGCCAGCCGCCGGGGCCGGCCAGCTCGCTCGGGGTGGGTCCATGGGAATGGCCGCAATGCTCGTCATGGACATGATCATGCCCGTGATGATCATGGTGGTCGTGGTCATGATGATCATGCGCATCATGATGGTGATGGCCGTGATCATGATGGTCATGCGGCACGCCCGCTATGGCGGGCACGGGCTGCGTCACCTGGAGCGCGCGGATGAAGGTGCGGCCCTTGGTCCAGGTCAGGCGCAGGCCGAACAACGCGATCAGGGCGTAGCTTGCGATCTCGATGGCCCCTTCCGCCTTGCACATGGTCCTGGCGGTCGCGTTCAGGATCCAGGCCGAGATGCCGACGATCAGGATCGCCACCAAGGACTGCATCAGCGCCGAGGCCAATGACAGCGTGATGCCACGCCGCGCGGTCTCGCGGTTGGCGACGAGATAGGAGGCGATCACCGCCTTGCCGTGGCCGGGGCCGGCCGCATGGAAGATCCCGTAGGCAAAGGAGATGAAGAGCAGCGTCCACACGGCCGAGCCGTCGGATTTGGCAGCGCGGATGGTCGACGACATCTGGCGATAGAATTCGGACTGCTTTGCCAACAGCCAGCCGATGAGGCCGCTGGCCTCCGGCTCGGCCGCTGGTGCCTGCTTCGGCGCGCCGAACGGATTTTGTGCCAGGACATGGTGAAGCGCCGCATCCGCCAGGCTGGCGGCGAGGAGAATGGCGGCGCAGGTGAGGAACCCGCGCCCAAGCGGCGAGAGATGCGGCTTCAAGGGCAATCCACCGTGATCTTGTTGGCGAACATCATGCCGAAATTGGCATTCGGGCCGTCCATGAAGGTCTGCTCGTTGAGCTTCTGCGCGGTCGCGGTGCCGTCGCTCGGACGATCGAGCTTCATCTGGCAGCCTGACGGCGCGCCGACCAGCTTGACGGGATTATCCTTGGTCATCTGGAAGTCGATGAAGAACGAACGGTCGAACACTTCCAACACCAGCTGCTTGGGCTTGAGCGGGGTCTTCAGCGGCAGTGTAAAGTGCAGGGTCAGCACCGTGTCCTTGTAGTCGAGGAAATAGTCGACCGGCTCGCCGAAGCGCTCCTTCTTGCCGTCGGCCTTCGCGAAGGTGAAGTAGGCATATTCCTTCAGCGACTCGACATTGGTCTGCGCCAGCGGCCCGAGCTCCTCGCGGGTATAGGCGCCCTTCTTCTTGGCCTCGAGCCCCTGCACCGCATAGGCCGAGAACATGTCGTCAAAGGTCCAGGCGTGGCGCACGCCGGTGATGCTGCCGTCCTCTGCGTAGAGCAATTCGCTTGAAGCGGTGATCCAGACATGCGGATGCGCGATCGCTGCGCCTGATGCAAGCAGCAGGCCGGCGGCGAGCAGCCATCCCAGCAGGGTGCGCATGCCGATCAGGCCGCCTTGTCGTCGAGCAGGCCGCGGCGGCGGAGCAGCGCGTCGGGCTCGGGCGGACGACCGCGGAAGGCCTCATAGGCCGCTTCCGGATCGACCGATCCACCGCTCGAATAGATGTCGTCGTGCAGGCGCTTGGCGACGTCGGGATCGAAGATGTTGCCGGCTTCCTCGAACGCGCCGAAGGCATCGGCGTCCATCACCTCCGACCACATGTAGCTGTAATAGCCGGCGGCGTAGTGGTCGCCCGTGAAGATGTGGCCGAACTGCGTCGGCCGGTGCCGCATCGAGATTTCCTCGGGCATGCCGATCTTCTCCAGCTCGCGTTTCTCGAAGGCACCGACGTCCTGTGCGGCGGCGGCCGGCTGGGAGTGGAACTCGAGATCGACCAGCGCCGAGGAAACGAACTCGACCGTGGCAAAGCCCTGGTTGAATTTTCGCGCGGCGAGGAAGCGCTTGAGCAGGTCGTCCGGCAGCGGCTCACCGGTCTGGTAGTGGCGGGCGAACTGCTGCAGCACCTCGGGCCGCTCCTGCCAGTGCTCGTAGAGCTGCGACGGCAGCTCGACAAAGTCGGTGAACACAGAGGTGCCCGACAGCGATGGATAGGTCACGTTGGAGAGCATGCCGTGGAGGCCGTGGCCGAACTCGTGGAACAGGGTGCGGGCATCGTCCGGCGACAGCAGCGAGGGCTCAGCTCCGGCGCCCTTGGCAAAATTGCAGACATTGATGACGAGCGGCGCGATGTCGCCATCGAGCTTCTGCTGGTCGCGCAGCGAGGTCATCCAGGCGCCGGAGCGCTTGGACGGCCGGGCGAAGTAGTCGCCGTAGAACAGCGCCTTGTGCTTGCCGTCAGGGCCCTTGACCTCCCAGACCCGCACGTCGGGGTGCCAGACCGGCACATCCTTGCGCTCCTCGAAGGTGACGCCGAACAGGCGCGTGGCGCAGTCGAAGGCGGCCGCGATCATGTGATCGAGCGTCAGATAGGGCTTGATCGCGGCGTCGTCGAAATTGGCGCGCTGGAGGCGGAGCTTCTCGGCATAGAAACGCCAGTCCCAGGGTGCGAGCTTGAAATTGCCGCCCTCTTCCGTGATCAGCGCCTGCATCTCGTCGCGATCGGCGAGCGCTCGCGCCCGGGCCGGCTTCCAGACCCGCTCCAAGAGGCCACGCACCGCGTCCGGCGTCTTGGCCATGGAATCCTCGAGCCGGTAGGCGGCGAAGGTCGGGTAGCCCAGGAGCTTGGCGGTCTCCTCGCGCAGCTTCAGGATCTCGCCGATGGTCGCGTTGTTGTCGTTGGAATTGCCGTTGTCGCCGCGCGCGATGAAGGCCTTGTAGACCTTCTCGCGCAGGTCGCGGCGGCCTGAGCTCTTCAGGAACGATTCGACCGACGAGCGCGACAGCGTGACGATGGCCTTGCCTGCCATGCCGCGATCTTCTGCCGCAGCCTTGGCGCCGGCGACAAAGCTCTCCGGCAGGCCCTGGCGGTCGGCCTCACCGAGCTCCATGAACCAGTCCTGCTCGTCGCCGAGCAGGTGATGGCTGAAGCCGGTCGCGAGCTGAGCCAGCTTCTCGTTGATCTCGGCCATCCGCGTCTTGGCCTCGTCGGACAGGCCGGCGCCGGAACGGTGGAAGCGGGTGTAGGTGCGCTCCAGCAGGCGGAGCTGCTCCGGATTGAGGCCGAGACTGGCGCGGTTCTCGTGCAGCTGGGCGATGCGGCCAAACAGCACGGCATTCATCATGATCGGATTCCAGTGCCGCGCCATCCGCAAGGAGACCTCCTTGTCGATGTCGAGGATGGCCGGGTTGGAATGCGCCGAGACCAGGTCGTAGAAGACGGAGGCGACCTTGTTCAGCAGCTTGCCGGAGCGCTCCAGCGCCGTGATGGTGTTGGCGAAGTCGGGCGCAGCCGGATCATTGGTGATCGCCGCGATCTCGGCGGAGTGATCGGCGAAGGCCTGCTCGAAGGCCGGCAGGAAATGCTCCGGCACGATCTCGTTGAAGGGCGGGGTCGCAAACGGCGTCACCCAGGCCTTCAGCAGCGGATTGGTCTCGGAGTCCGTAGTTTGGCGGGGGTCTAACATCGCAAGTCTCGTTTTTTGAGGCAATTTGTTGGGGCCAGCTATAGCACGCGATGGGGCTTTTTTGGGCCATTTGGCCTTGCTCCCGCCCGCCTTTTCGGGGAGATTGCGGCCCTCGAAACACCGGACCGTAAACGCCCATGAACGCGCCCTCTTCGTCTTCCCGTCAGATCGTCTGGCCGAGCGTCATCACCGTCATCAGCGCCGCCATCCTGATCGGCGCCGAGGTGTTCGGCGCGGCGTTTGCCGGCGGCTGGGCGCTCGCGATTCTGGCTGGCCTCGGTGACCAGGGCGCGCACATCCTTCAGGCCGTGCTGTTCGCACTCGGCGTGCTGGTCATGACGGCGTTCGTCCGCGCAGCTCAGCGCGTCGAGCCGTTCTTCAAGCGCCGCTGAGGCGCCTCGCGCGACAGAGTCACGCACGACACAGAAAACTTAACGCGCGTTCATCTTCCGCGTCGCTCGCGCAACACTGCGCAAGCAGATGTTAGGCAATTCTGTTCTCAGCCTAAAAAAATTCTTGCGAAGCCGAGTCAAAACCCTTATGTGCGTTTTTGCCCAATTTCGCACGTGCCTGTGGTCGTGTGTCAGTCGGTAGGTATCCGGACAAGAGGCCGGACAGCCGCCAAGGGGTGAAGAAGCCGAGGGGCTCTTCGGAAGTGCAGAAGCCGGAAGGTTGAAGCAGACTCCGAAGCGTCCAGCATCTCTCTCAAAGAGATGCCTTGTCGAAGGTGACTTCGCTCTTTGCAACCGTGACTGGCAGCCGGAGGCGAACCGGCGCACCCCGCTCTCAACGGGGGACGCGACTTAAAGCAACGACGGATCGGGCTTTTTTGGTCTCTACCGGCATTCCAACGCCGGCGCGGGCTACTGAAAAGGCTTGTCCTTCATTGCCAGGTGAGCGGGCGGGAAACTCTCCCAACCAATCCACGGCAGCACAGTCTGGTTTGAGTCTTTTGGCTTCAGCGCGCCTCCATCGCGCGATGTGGCCGAAGCACTCTTATCCGACGTCACGTTGATGCGGATCCCGTCGCTGGGACCGTTGGAGAGTGCGATGACCGAACGCATCCAGGAATTCCTGCGCAACCGCCGCAAGGAAGGTCTCGACACCGAGCCGTGCCTCGTCGTCGACCTCGAGGTCGTGCGCGACAATTACCAGAGCTTCGCCAAGGCGCTGCCCGACAGCCGCGTGTTCTACGCCGTCAAGGCGAACCCGGCGCCGGAAGTGCTGGCCTTGCTGGCCTCCATGGGCTCCTGCTTCGACACCGCGACCGTCGCCGAGATCGAGATGGCGCTGGCCGCCGGTGCGACCCCCGACCGCATCTCTTTCGGCAACACGATCAAGAAGGAGCGCGACATCGCGCGCGCCTTCGCGCTCGGCATCCGCCTTTTCGCGGTGGACTGCGTCGCCGAAGTCGAGAAGGTCGCCCGCGCCGCTCCCGGCGCCAAGGTGTTCTGCCGCATCCTCTATGACTGCGCCGGCGCCGAATGGCCGTTGTCGCGCAAGTTCGGCTGCGACCCGGAAATGGCGGTCGAGGTGCTCGACGTCGCCAAGCGCCTGGGCCTGGAGCCGTGCGGCATCTCCTTCCATGTCGGCTCGCAGCAACGCAAGGTGAAGGCGTGGGATCGGGCGCTGGCGATGGCCTCGCAAGTGTTCCGCGACTGCGCCGAGCGCGGCATCAACCTGACCATGGTCAACATGGGCGGCGGCTTCCCGACCAAGTACCTGAAGGACGTGCCGCCGGTCGTCACCTACGGCCGCTCGATCTTCCGCGCCCTGCGCAAGCACTTCGGCAACCAGATTCCGGAGACCATCATCGAGCCGGGCCGCGGCATGGTGGGCAACGCCGGCATCATCGAATCCGAGGTCGTGCTCATCTCCAAGAAGAGCGACGAGGACGAGGTGCGCTGGGTGTACCTGGACATCGGCAAGTTCGGCGGTCTCGCCGAGACCATGGACGAGTCGATCCGCTACGCCATCCGCACGCCGCATGACGGCGCGGACATGACCCCGTGCGTGCTCGCAGGTCCCACCTGCGACAGTGCCGACGTGCTGTACGAGAAGAACCCGTATCCGCTCCCCGTCACGCTCGAGATCGGCGACAAGCTGCTGATCGAAGGCACCGGGGCCTATACGTCGACCTACTCGGCGGTGGCGTTCAACGGCATCCCGCCGCTGAAGACCTACCACATCTAAGCGCCTCTCTGTCCGAGGCCTGACGAACCCGGGAGCCGGCTTGCCGGCTCCTCATCCGACATTTCAATCTGACGACGCCTTGGACGGGCGTGCTGCACGCACGCCGGTTCAAGCGGGGACTGACGCGCCATGACTGCTTTTCGGAAGCCACAAGTCGCCCTCACCTCGAAAGCCGCTCCGTTCGCGATCCGCAGCGAGCGTGCCGTCGACGTCGCGATGCGTGAAACGCTGCTGGATGCCTGCTTTGGCGAGAACCGCCATGACCGCACCTGCCAGCGCCTGCGCGACGGACGTACACCAGCCGCAGGGCTTGCCCTGTCGGCCGTGCGCGAGGGGACACTCGTGGGAACCGTGCGGTTGTGGCACGTCAGCGCCGGAGGCAGGCCCGCTCTGGTCCTCGGACCACTGGCAGTGGACCCTGCCTGCCGCGAGCTCGGGATCGGCGCCGCGCTGATGCAACAAGCGCTGGCCGCCGCCCGGGCGCGCGGGCATGACGCCGTGATCCTGCTCGGCGATGCGCCCTACTACGCCCGCTTCGGCTTCTCGGCCGAGAAGACCGGCGCGCTGGTGCTGCCCGGCCCGTTCGAGCGCGACCGCCTGCTGGCGATCGAATTCACCGACGGCGCACTTGACGGCGCCGAGGGGATGATCGTCCCGACTGGGGCGTCCTTGGCCAAACGGAGGGTGGTTCGTCCCCTCCAGGCGCACGCGGCGTAAGGGATAGCCTTCATGGTGACGACCGAAGCCGCATTCAGCGGCAGCGCCCGGCCGCACCTGCACCAGGCCTTTCCTTTGGGGTTGCGTGAGCCCTGGAAACGCCCTTTAAACCCCACGAAATCCCCCTTTCAATCGAGGCCGAACCCATGCCCCGTCGCCTGATTTCCACCGGCTCCCCCCTCGAGAAGAGCGTCGGCTACAGCCGCGCCGTGATCGACGGCGACTTCGCCTTCGTCGCGGGAACCACCGGCTATGACTACACGACGATGACGATGCCCTCGGATGTCACGAGCCAGTCACGCAACTGCTTCAAGACCATCGAAGCGGCCCTGAAGGAGGGCGGTTTCGAGATGGCCGATATCGTCCGTGCGACCTATTACGTCACCGACGCCAGCACCATCGACGCCCACTTCGCCGTCTGCGGCGAGGTTCTCGGCGACATCAGGCCGGCGGCGACCTTGCTGGTCGTCAGCGCGCTCGCCAAGCCCGAGATGAAGGTCGAGATCGAAGTCACCGCCAAGCGCCGCAGCATCTGACAAGCGCCGCAGCGCTTAAATCCCCCCACCAATTGTCCGCCAGCACGTTCCGGAGAAGCATCCCATGAGCGCCCCCTCGCAGATCTACGCGAAGATCACCGGTCCGATCGTCATGGTCGGCTTCGGCTCCATCGGCAAAGGCACCTTGCCGATGATCGAGCGGCACCTCGATTACGACAAGTCGCGCGTCACCGTGATCGATCCCAAGGATGAGGGCCGCAAGGCGCATTGCGAGAAGCATAATGTGCGCTTCATCCAGAAGGCCGTGACCAAGGACAATTACCGCGAATTGCTGACCCCGCTGCTCACCGAAGGCGGCGGCCAGGGCTTTTGCGTCAATCTCTCTGTCGACACCGGCTCGACCGACATCATGGAGCTCTGCAACGAGATCGGCGCGCTCTATATCGACACCGTCAACGAGCCCTGGCTCGGCTTCTATTTCGATTCCTCGAAGGGGCCGGAGGCGCGCTCCAACTACGCGCTGCGCGAGGCGACGCTGGCTGCCAAGCGGGCGCGCCCGGCGGGCTCAACCACGGCCGTCTCCTGCTGCGGCGCCAATCCCGGCATGGTCTCCTTCTTCGTCAAGCAGGCGCTTCTCAACGTCGCCGCCGATCTGAAGCTCAATGCGCCGAAGCCGAAGACCAAGGCCGAATGGGCCGACCTGATGCGGCAGGCCGGCATCAAGGGCATCCATATCGCCGAGCGCGACACCCAGCGCGCGAAGAAGCCGAAAGAGCCCGACGTCTTCGTCAATACCTGGTCGGTGGAAGGTTTCCTGTCGGAAGGCATGCAGCCGTCCGAGCTCGGCTGGGGAACCCATGAGAAATGGATGCCAGAAAATGCGCATTCCCATGAAGCCGGCTGCGGCGCGGCCATCTATCTGATGCAGCCCGGCGCCAACACGCGCGTGCGCACCTGGTGCCCGACGCGCGGCGCGCAGTACGGCTTCCTCGTCACCCACAACGAGTCGATCTCGATCTCCGATTACTTCACGGTGCGCGACGCATCGGGCAAGGCGATCTACCGGCCGACCTGCCACTACGCCTATCATCCGGCTGACGACGCCGTGCTGTCGCTGCATGAATTGTTCGGCCGCGCCGGCAAGATGCAGGAGAAGCACCACATCCTCGAAGAGGACGAAATCGTCGACGGCATCGACGAGCTCGGCGTGCTCTTGTTCGGCCATGACAACAATGCCTACTGGTTTGGCTCGCAGCTCTCGATCGAAGAGACCCGCGCACTCGCCCCCTATCAGAACGCCACCGCCCTGCAGGTGACCTCCGCCGTGCTCGGCGGCATGGTATGGGCGCTGGAGAACCCCAGGGAAGGCATCGTCGAAGCCGACGAGATGGATTTCGATCGCCTGCTGGAAATCCAGCTGCCGTATCTCGGCCCGGTGAAAGGCTTCTACACCGATTGGACGCCGCTGACGGACCGTCCGGGCCTGTTCCCTGAGGACATCGACACCAGCGATCCCTGGCAGTTCAAGAACATCCTGGTGCGGTGAGCGGGCTCACTGACACAAACAGCGAAAACAACCCCATGCACAGTAGCCGGCATCGGCCGGCATGACGCCATTCTGTTTTTTCGAAAACAACTTGCGGCGTCGGGCAAAACAGTGGCATTATGGCATCGTGTGAAATCCGACATCGACACCAGCGATCCCTGGCAGTTTAGGAATCTTCTGGTGCGCCGACGGGCGCACCGGTTCGAGCTCCGATGAACGGGAGGCTAATAGCCTTCCGTCGGCCCGGGTGCTAACCAACCGCCCGGTCGCACGGCAACCGGGAGGTCCGCATGAAACTTATCGCCTGCATCGCGGGAGGCGTCAGCTTCCTGATCGCGTCCCACGCGTTAGCCGCGGACACCGGTCAATTGCCCTGCAAGACCACGCAGGAATGCAACGAGAACGCCGCCAAGATCGGCGCCAACGCCCCCAGGGACGCGCAACCCTCGACCAGCAAATCGGACGCCGCAGAGGACCAGTTCTACTGGCTCAACAAGATCAACAAGGCCTCCACCGTGATGCTGTTGGAGGAAGGCATCTTCCCGAAAGACACCGGCCAGCTGATCGCCGGGGGCGTGGACTACACGATCCGCCAGGCGCGTGAGCCCGGTGGCAAGCGCCCGAGCGACGTCCTTCAAATCGAAAAGATCATGACCGACAAGGTCGGCGAGGAGGCCTCCGTCATCCACGCCGGGCGCAGCCGTCAGGACATGTACGCGACGTTTCGCGCTGCCAAGCTGCGCAACCAGACGCTGGATTTCGCCGAGGCGCTGCTCGGCTTGCGCGCCAAGATGCTCGCCAAGGCGGCCGACAATCTCGATGCGCTGATGCCCGGCTACACCAACGGCGTGCAGGCGGTGCCGATCACCTATGGTCATTACCTGCTGGCCTATGAGGAATCATTCGAGCGCGACCAGCAGCGCGTCAGCGAGGCCTATCGCCGGCTCAACCTCAGCCCGATGGGTGTCGGCGTCATGTCCGACTCGATCTGGCCGCTGAACCGCGCGCGCCTCGCCCAGCTGCTCGGTTTTGACGGCATCGTCGAGAATTCCATGGATGCCAATCAGGTGATTCCATTCGACAACCAGCTCGAGGCCACCGCGATCGCCAATTCGGCCGCCATCCGCATCGGCGCGATGATGCAGGACCTGCACACGCAATACGCCGAGGTGCGACCGTGGCTGTTGCTGCAGGAGGGCTCGACCTACACCAGCAGCTCGATGCCGCAGAAGCGTAATCCGGGTTTGATCATGCAGGCGAGGATCGCCGCTTCAGATGTAGTGGGGCTGTCGGCGGCGGTGTCGATCCGCGCTCACAACGTCGTGTCGAGCATGGTCGATTACAAGTCCGAGTCCGAGGACATCGGACTGTTCCCGCGTGCCGTCAACATGGTCACTGCCACCAACCGGGTGTTCGATGCGATCGTGGTCAACAAGGCGCGCGCCAGGGAAGAGCTGGAGAGCGACTGGACCTCGACCATGAACCTCGCCGAGCTGCTGTTGCAGGCACACCAGATCCCGTTCCGTGTCGGACACGGCTTTGCATCACAAATGGTCAGCTACGCGCGGCCGCTGGATCTCACGCCCAAGACCATACCCTTCAGCCAAGTGACCGACCTCTTCGACAAGACGCTTGCCAAATTCAACATGCCGGCGAGGCCCTTCCCGATGAGCGAGGCCGAATTCAGGGAGGTGATGTCCCCGGAATGGATCGTGGCGCACACCAAGGGCGTCGGCGGGCCGCAGCCGGAGGAGACTGCACGCATGCTCAAGGTGGCCCAGCAACGCCTCGATGCCGACAAGCTCTGGCTTGCCGCCCAGCGCGACAAGCTCGCAAAGGCCGATGCCGCGCTCGATCAGGCGTTTGCGGCGCTTTTGCCGAACGACGCGGCGCACTAACAACCGCGGACCGGGGCGCGTCATGCCGCGCCCCGCCCACTCAAATCACTTCGCCAAATTACTTGGCCATGTAGTCGAACGCAACGCTGCCGAGCCCGAGCGTCAGGTCAGCCTTGAAGTGCAGCGCCGAGACCACCTCACGCACCGGCAATCGGGCGACATCGCAGAGCGCGTGAGGAAACAGGCCGAGCGCGGCGGGGCCGGTCCAGGCTTCCTTCAGCGTGATGTCCTCGAGATGGAAGCGCACCAGCTCGCAGATCCGCGGGCTACCGTCGACATGCGGGATGATCTTCAGGATGAAGTTCGGTGCCTTCATCGGCTGCAGCACCGCGTCAAGGTCGACCTTGCGGTGCTTGTAGCCCATGGTCGCGGAGGCACAGAGCACCGAACCATAATGCAGCGAGCCGACCAGCACGTCGCTCTCGACCTCGATCTTCGGCCGCGCCAGCTTCTTCGGAAAGCCCCACAACTCGCGGCCGCCGGCGATCGGGCCTTCGTCGTCGAGATACATCGCGTGGGTGTAGGCGCCGAGCTCGCCCTTGAAGCGGACCGGGATCACCTGGCCGGTCTCGGTGTAATCGCCGAACCCGGTCGAGTCGGGCATGCGGATGAATTCATATTTCACCACCGGCTCTGCCACCTCGAGCGGCTCGGGCACGATGGCGGCAAGGGCTTCGGGATCGGTCCTGTAGGTGATGATGAAATATTCGCGGTTGAAAAAGCGATATGGCCCCGGCGGGAATGACGGGTTGGTGAGCGGCATCGAATAAGCGTTACGGCGAACGTCCTCGATCTTCATGGGGGCCCCATCTGTCGTTGGTTTGACAGATTATGGAGCGAGCCGGGCGCCGAGGCGAGATCGTTAAATCGGCAATAGTCGTCACATACGCGTCAGGATGCGCGGCAGCCGCAGCTATTTCTTTTCAAGCGGCGGCGCGATTTTCTCGGCCGGGGCCGGCGGCAATGCCGGCTTGGCTGCACCCGCGGCACCCCGCGTCTGCGGGTCGGGGCGCGCCGGCTCGGGTGCCGGCGTGGTCGGCCGGTCGCCGCCGGGCTTGGCCTCCGCGGGCGTCTTGGTTTGATCATCGGACGGTGTGCCCTGAAGCGGCTGGGTTGCCTGCGCCAGCTCCGTCCGGCTCTCCGCGCGGATCTGGGCCAGCGACACCACGGACACCACGACCCCCGCTGCGAACAGTGAGCAGGCAATGGTGAGATCGAGCTTCAGGTTTCGCTTGTTGTTCTGGCCGGTCATGTCGATCACCGCCTTTGTCCACGGGATCAACGAATTTCAACGGCTGCGGTTCCGAACCCGGCAAATCGGGAGCCGCTGTTCCGCGCCAAAAGGCCGCGTTTATTCCGTGGTGCTGACTTCCCAGGTGGCGTGGCGGACGCCGGGCAGGTGCTGGAGATCGGTCGCCACCGCGTTCAGCTCGTTCGGATCGACCGCGCTCGCTACCAGCTTGGCGACGATCTCCAAAAGGTCGTCATCTCCGATCTCGACCACATCGACATCGGCCACCGGATATTTGGCGGCCTCGAGCTTGTCGATGAGACGATCGCGCATGTCGGGCAAGGCGTCGGTCGTGACCGCGAGCTTGAAGTAATAGGTCGCTTCCAGCGCTTTTTCATTCAGCGGAATGCGGTTGATGGCATTGACCAGCGGGCGCAGCATCGTGTTGCCGGCAATAACGAACACAGTGAGCGCCGCGGCCTGCGCAACCATGTCGGCACCGGCGCAGGAGCCGACGGCGGCCGAGGCCCACAACGTCGCCGCGGTGTTGAGGCCGCGCACGTCCATGCCCTGCTTCATGATGACACCGGCCCCCAGGAAGCCGATGCCGGAGACGACATAGGCGATCACGCGCACCGCGCCGTCGGCGCCGTCCAGATGCATGGCGAGATCGACGAAGGCCGCAGCACCAACGGCAACCAGCACGTTGGTGCGCAGGCCGGCGGTGCGCTGGCGATATTGCCGCTCGGCACCGATCAGCGTGCCGAGCACGAAGGCCGTGAACAGGCTGATCAGCGTGTCGGCGAAGTCGGCAAGCTGGAAGGTCGTCAGAAAGCGCATGAATGTCAGCTGCGATAGGGTGGGCAAAGCGAAGCGCGCCCGCGGCTCTCATCAAAGGAAAAAGATCGTGGGCATGGCGCAAGGGCGCCTTTGCCCCACCCTACGGCCTGAAGGATGACAGTTTAAAGCTCGAGAAGCCCGCCATCCCCATTTTCGTCGGCGAAGGCCAGCAGCGTGCCCTTGGCATTCCAGGCGAGCCCGGCCACGGGCGGCGTGCCGTTGCGGCGGACCAGGATCTCGGCGCCGTCCTCCATCCGTACCATCAGCACGGTGCCGTCGCTGTAGCCGCAGGCCAGGATGTCGTTCTTCGGATGGCAGGCCACCGCCGCGACACGCGCCTGCAACGGCGCGAGCATCGCGGGCTCCTTGCCCATCGGGCCGTCCTTGCTGGCGAACGGCCAGATGATCACGGTGTCGGCGCCCGAGGTCGCCAGGCCCTTGCCTCCGGCGCTCCAGGACATCGAACGGACTCGGCCGGGATAGCCGGTCATGCGCATGTGCCTGTTGTCGGCGAGCCGCCAGCCATGCAGGGCCGCCTCGTGCATCGAGGTGACCAGGAACTTGTTGTCAGGGCTGAAGGTGACGCCGAGATGGGAGCCGGCCCAGGGCAGGAATTCGGCCGAGCCCTCCATGTTCGGAAACCACAACGTCGCTCCGTTGTAATGCGCGATCGCGAGCCGCAGCCCCTTCGGCGCGAAGGCGAGACCGCCGACGGTCGAGGGAACGTCGAGCGACTTCTCTTCACTCTTGCCGCTCTTGACGGTCGCCGTCTTGCCGGCCGACCAGGCGTAGGCGCCGTCGGGATGCAGCGCGACCGCATCGATCCAGCGCCGCTTCGGATCGGTGGCAAGCAGCGTCACCTCGCCCTTGGCGTCGAGCGAGACGACCTTGCCGTCGTCGCCGCCCATGATGAGGCGCTTGCCGTCGGAGGCGGTCGAAAGAATGCCGCCGCTGTGTACGGCAACTGTGGTGACCTCGCCCTTGTCGTCGACGAACGCCACGTTCTCCTCGCCGCCGACGAAGGCGGCGCGGGGGCCGAGGAAATGCACGGAGGTCACCCCCATGCCGAGCGCAACAGGCTTGACGCGGTCGGTGACGGAGACGATCGAGGCGGAATCGGGGGCCGGCGTAAACTCTTTCATCACGAGACGATGCAGCTCTCGAAACCTTCGCGAATGGCCTTCTCAGGCAATTCGCGGCCGATGAAGACGAGGCGGCTTTCGCGTTTCTCGCCGTCCTTCCATTTCCGCTGGTGGTTGCCCTCCAGCATCATGTGGACGCCCTGGAAGACGTAGCGGTCGTCGTCGTCGTGGAAGGCGAGGATGCCCTTGGAGCGCAGGATCTTGCCGCCCTCGACCTGCACCAGGTTCTGGAGCCAGGGCATGAACAAGTTCGGATCGAGCGGCTTGTCGGTCTTGAGCGAAAGCGACTGCATGTCCTCGTCGTGATAGTGCTTCAGGCCGTGGCCATGATCATGGTGGTGATCATGATCGTGGCCATGATGGTGGTGATGATCATGGGCGTGGTCGTGATCATCGGCCTCCAAAAAGGAGGGCTCGATGTCGAGGATGCGGTCGAGGTCGAACGCGCCGCGGTCGAGCACGTCGGCGAGCGCCACCGAGCAGCGCTCGGTGCGATGCAGCTTCGCATAGGGGTTGATGGCGCGGATACGGGCCTCGACTTCGGCGAGCTCCGGCTTGGTGACGAGATCGGTCTTGTTCAGCACGATGACGTCGGCAAAGGCGATCTGGTTCTTGGCCTCGGGCGCGTCCTTGAGCCGGTCGGACAGCCATTTGGCATCCGCGACCGTAACGACCGCATCGAGGCGGGCATTCTTCTGCACGTCCTCATCGACAAAGAAGGTCTGGGCCACAGGCGCCGGATCGGCAAGACCGGTGGTCTCGACGATGATGGCGTCGAACTTGCCCTTACGCTTCATCAACCCGTCCATGATGCGGACGAGGTCGCCGCGCACGGTGCAGCAGATGCAGCCATTGTTCATCTCGAACACTTCCTCATCGGCGCCGATGATGAGGTCGTTGTCGATGCCGATCTCGCCAAACTCGTTGACGATGACGGCGTATTTCTTGCCGTGGTTCTCCGACAGGATGCGGTTGAGCAGCGTGGTCTTGCCGGCACCGAGATAGCCGGTCAGGACGGTCACGGGAATTTTCTGGGCGGTCGCTTCAGACATAACAACTCCGGATCGGGCTCTTCCGCGCGACGCGAGGCGGCGGGGTGGCCCCCTGCCCTAATGGTCAAGCGCGCTGGTCAGGGCCTTTATATTGTGCCTGACCATGTCAATGTAAGTGGGTGCAAGCCCCTTTTCGCCGGTCAAACCGTCCGAAATCAGGGTCCCGCCGACCTTGGCGCCGGTCTCGGCCGCGATCCGCCGGATCAGGCGGTCATCGCTGATATTTTCGAGGAAAACGGCAGGGATGCTCGCGGCCTTGATCTGGCCGATGATGGCGGCGATGTCCCGCGCGCTGGGCTCGGTCTCGGTGGAGACCCCCAGGGGCGCAATGAACTGGATGCCGTATTCGGCGGCGAAATAGCCGAAGGCATCATGGGTCGAGATCACCTTGCGCCGCTCGGGCTGGATATTGGCCACGGCGTCGCGGACCTCGCGGTCGAGCGCTTCGAGCTTTTCCAGATAGGCCTTGGCCTGGGCGCGGAAGAAATCCGCATTATCAGGGTCGGCGGCGGCCAGCGCGTCGGTGATGTCGGCTACGTAGATCTTGGCATTGGGTACGGACTGCCAGGCATGCGGATCGGCGGCCGAGCCCAGCTTCAAGGGCGCGATGCCAGCGCTTGCGGTGACGACCTGCGCCTTGCTTCCTGCCGACTGCACGAGGCGCGGCAGCCATCCTTCCAGTCCGAGCCCGTTGACGATGACGAGCTTCGCCTCCGCCACGCGCTTCGCATCGCCGGGCGCCGGGGTGTAGACATGCACATCGCTGTCGGGGCCAACCAGCGTCGTCAGATTGACCTTGTCGCCGCCGATCGTGTGGACGAAATCCGCCAGGATCGAGAAGCTCGCGACGACATTGATCCGCTCGGCCGCTTGCAGCGGCGAGGCGATCAGCAGCGAGGCCAAGACGAGAAGGACGCGCATCGTCACGCCTCCAGATGCCGGCCGGGAAACATCTGCCTGACGACGCCGCCGACGCGGCCGAACAGAACGGAGACGATGTAGAACACCGTTGCCACCAGAATGATCGCAGGGCCCGAGGGTATGCGGGTCTGGAATGACAGCACGAGGCCGGCATAGCCTGAGACCACGGCCGCGACGACCGCGATGCAGATCATGACGGTGAGATCGCGCGACCAGAACCGTGCGATGCCGGCCGGCAGGATCATCAGGCCGACCGCGAGCAAGGTGCCGAGCGCCTGAAAGCCGTTGACGAGGTTGATCACAACGAGCGCGAGGAAGGCGAGATGCGCGGGGCCGCCGGCCCGGCTGACTGTGCGCAAAAATAATGGATCGACACTCTCGATCACCAGCGGGCGGTAGATCACAGCAAGCACCAGCAACGTCACCGTGGCGTTGAAGGCGACCACCAGCAGCGTCTGGTCGTCCATCGCCAGGATGTTGCCAAACAAGACATGAAGCAGGTCGATATTGGTGCCCTTGATCGAGACGATGGTGACTCCAAGCGCCAGCGAGGCCAGATAGAAGGTCGCGAGCGAAGCGTCCTCCTTCAGCCCGGTCGAGCGCGCCACCACGCCGGCAAGGATCGCGACGGCAAAGCCCGCGATCAGGCCGCCGGCCGTCATCGCGAACAGATTGAGGCCGGAGAGCAGGAAGCCGACCGCGGCGCCGGGCAGGATCGCATGCGCCATGGCATCGCCGACGAGGCTCATCCGCCGCAGCATCAGGAACACGCCGATCGGCGCGCCCGCCAGCGACAGGGCGATGACGGCGGCGAGCGCCCGCCGCATGAACTCGAATTCGGTGAACGGACCGATCAGCGCGTCATGGACCATCTGCGATCACGCCGCCCGTGAGCTGACATCGTCAGCCGCGCAAGCCGTGGCGCTATCGTCGAAGGCCTCGCACATCCGCATCGCGATCATCAAATTCTCGGGCGTCAGCACCTCCGCCGTCGGCCCCCAGGCCACGGGGCCGCGCGCCAGCACCAGGGTCTCGCTGAAATGGGTGCGCACCATCTCCATATCGTGGAGGGCGGCGAGCACGGTGCGGCCCTCGTGATGCCAGTGCTTCACCAGCGCAAGCAGATCGGCCGTCGTCTTGCTGTCGATGGCATTGAAGGGCTCGTCGAGCACGATCAAGCGCGCGTCCTGGAGCAGCACGCGTGCGAACAGCACGCGCTGCATCTGCCCGCCGGAGAGCGTGCCGATGGGACGGTTCTCGAAACCATTGAGTCCCACGGACGCCATCGCGCGAAGAATCTTTTCGCGTGCGGCCTTGCCGATGCCGCCGAACAGGCCCGTCCCGCGCCACAGCCCGGTGCCGACGAAATCGAACACCGAGATCGGGAAGGTGCGGTCGATGTCTGCGCTCTGCGGCAGATAGGCGATGTCGCGGGCGTCCAACCCGCCGAGATGGATACTGCCGTCGAGCGGCTTGAGGATGCCGACGATGCCGCGCAGCAGCGTCGACTTGCCGGCGCCGTTGGGGCCGATCACGGCGACCAGCGCGCCCGATGCGACCTCGCCATTGAGATGGTGCACGGCCGGATGGCGATCATAGCCAAGCGTGACGTTGCGGAACGCGAGCTGGGCCATGGTCACCTCATCGCCAGCCAAACGATGCCCCAGAGCACCGCGCAAACGGCAATGGCGGCCGACAGACGGCCGGCCATGGTCATGCGCAGGATCGACCAGGGCGCATCCTGGGCCGGATGCGGCGAGGCGGCGTCGTGGACATGGGCGTGGGTGTGGTCGTGCCCGTGCGAATGCCCATGGTCGTGGGAATGGCCATAGGAGCGGCCAGAATGACCATGGGCGTGATCGTGGCGGTGGGTGTGGGACGCGGCGGGAACCATGCGCTCGATGTTATATTATAACATTACAGATGTCCACGACCGACTCAGGGGCGCCGCGCGGGGCAATTCCGCGCAGCAAAAAGGCGGCCGCGCGAGCGACCGCCTTTTTGTCATTCCGGGGCGCGCGAAGCGCGAGCCCGGAATGACGAGGTGAGATCTCAGGCCTTCTCGAACAGGGACTCGACGTATTCCCAGTTCACGAGGTTCTCGACGAACGCCTTGAGGTAATCAGGACGGCGGTTGCGATAGTCGATGTAGTAGGAGTGCTCCCAGACGTCGCAGCCGAGGATCGGGGTGGCGCCATGCACCAGCGGATTCTCGCCGTTCGGGGTCTTGGAGATCTCGAGCTTGCCGTTCTTGACCTGGAGCCAGCACCAGCCCGAGCCGAACTGTCCGACGCCTGCCGCCTGGAAGTCGGTCTTGAACTTCTCGAAGCCGCCGAGGTCCTCGTTGATCTTCTTCTCGAGCTTGCCCGGCAGCTTGGTGCCGCCGCCATTGGGCTTCATCCAGCTCCAGAAGTGGATGTGGTTGTAGTGCTGGCCGGCATTGTTGAACACCGCGGGGTTCTTGCCGAACGAGCCCTTGACGATCTCCTCAAGGGACTTGCCTTCCCATTCGGTGCCCTTGAGCGCGTTGTTGCCGTTGGTGACGTAGGCCTGATGATGCTTGTCGTGGTGGAATTCCAGCGTCTCCTTCGACATGAACTGGCCGAGGGCGTCATAGGCGTAAGGGAGTGGGGGCAGCGTGAATGTCATGGGTTCTTGTCCGCAACTGGTGGGGAACGTGTTCTAACGGTCACCCCTTATAGAAGGTTCCTGCGCCGTTAAATACCGCCAATTTGCGAAAAGGCGTGATGTGACGGCATGGCCCATTTGCGTCCCGCCCGCGGATGGAATTTAATCCCCAAATTATTATTGCGAATGAAATGTTTAACTTGGGGGTGGTTGAAATGTCCAAGCTCAAGTCCGCCTGCATTTTCAGCACGCTTGCCGCCATCTTCCTGCTGACGTCTCCGCAAAGCGATGCCGCCAGTGTTACCGTGCGCGCCAAATTCTCGTTCGACGCGCTGGCCGATTGCCAGCAGCCTTCCGTGAAGGATTTTCCTGTCCATGCCGAGGGCACCGGCACGCTCTCGACCGACCGCACGGCGACGCTCGACATGCAATCCAATGTCGAGGGCCATATGCAGTACACGGCAAAGCTCGGCGCCAAGCCGACGGAAGCCGTCGGTGGCTCCGCCTCGCTGCGCGTAGCGGGCCGGCACACCCTCAAAGCCGTGCGCGAATATCCGAACAACTACATCATCGTCTACATGACCGTGATCGGTAACGCCTGCTCGCTCAAGATCGAGAACAAGCTGAAGCCGGGCCAGCGGCAATATGCCTTCCAGGGCAATATCGGGACCGCGCTCTGCTCGAGACCACGGATCGTGCGCAGCGAGTGCACGCCGTATTGAGCGGCCTCTATTCGCAGAAAGAGTTGCCGCCATAAACGAAGCAGTGGCGGCCGCCGCCTCCCGTGGCGCGCCGCGGGGCTGATGTCGCCTTGCGTTCGGGACGCTTCTCGCAGGTGTTCTTCGGACCCAGCACGTAGCCATCGTCGCAGACGATCTTGACGCAAGCCTCCCCTGCCGCGCGGAAGCCGCGGTCGCATTCGAGCGGGCACACACGCCCCGTCCTGGCGCGGACGCTGTCCAGCGCATCGAGACTTGCGAGCTTGATGTCGAATTTGGTGCCGGCATTGTCGTTGAACGCGGCGAGCGCCCGCCGCGCGGCCGCATCCCAGTCGCCGCCGACCTCGCCTGCCTTGCAGCCGACCCGCTTCAGCTCAGTCTGGAGCAGACGCGGAAGGTCCGGCGGCAATGAGAGCTGCGGCTTCGTTTCGGCCGGGGCGCGCGAGGCGACCACCATCTCGGCGGGCTTGACCGGCTCTGCCGCCGGGGGCGCCGGTTTTGCCTCGGCTTCCGCCACCGGCGCCGGCGGCTTGCCCTGCTCCAGCTTGTTGCGCTGGGCCTTGGCGAGATCGGCGTAAAAGCCATTCGGATGCGCTGCGATGAAGGAGTTCCACGCCTCCCGCGTGCCGACGCGCTCGGCCAGCTCGTAATCGGCGCGGGTGTCCGCGTTGGTGGCCGAGGCAGGCGCCGCGGCCGGCACCAGCACGACATCGTTGCCGCCGAGCGAGCCATAGACGAACGGCTCCTGCCTGTTGGCGGTCGCATTCATCACATCATCGCGGACCAGCCTGAACGCCTTGCCGAGCTCGAGGCCCGGCGTTCCCAGATATTTCAGCAGCGCGGTCGTGAAGGGACTGTTTTTGGTATCGCCATCCATGGCGGTCGATCCGCCCTTTGCAGCGAAGGCGACGAGGGTATTCGGCCGCGACGGCTCGACGCCGGCAAGACCCCGGCCAAGCGAACGCGACGCCACCGTCCGCTTCATGCTCTTGACGAAGGGATTGTCCCTGCAGGCATCGAGGATGACGAGGCGCAATTGCTTGGCCGGCTCGATGGCCTGCAGGATCCGATCGAGCGCAATCGCCTCGTCATAGGCGTCGGTGTCGCGCTCCAGGACGGCATCGACAGGAATCAGGTAGTTGGTCCCGTCGACCTCCATGCCATGACCAGCATAGTAAATCACGGCGATGTCGGCATCGCGCGCCTTCTCGGTGAAGTCGCGCAGCGCGCGCCGCATATCCGTGTTCTTCAGGTCGCGGCGGCTCTCCACGACATCGAAAGCAGTCTTCCTGAACAAGTCGGCAATGGCACTGGCGTCATTGGCCGGATTGGCAAGCGCCACGACATTCTGGTAGTTGGAGTTGCCGACCACGAAAGCCACGCGCTTGTCAGCCATTGCGGGGCCGCTAGCGCAGCCAACCAGCAAGACCGTGAGCAGAGAGGCGACCAGCCGGCGCATCGAAACTCCCGCGTTCCAACGGGCGAGCATATCATTCAACTCTATCCCGGCAACCGAGCGCCGTCTGTGATAGAAATCACCAACCTTCTGCCGCCCTGCAACAAATCCAACATCGTCATGAGCATCGAAATCGACATTTTGAACGGCGACGCCTCGTGGCCAATCGCAAAGGCGCTACATCAAGCCGTCTGGGGACCTCATATCGCCGAGAAGCAGCCCTGGGGGCACGTCAAATGGGCCAATGCCGATTTGCGCGTACTGATCGAGACGCCCGAGGACGGCCTCGTCTGTCATGTCGGCATCTACTTCCGCACCGTCACCTGGAATGGACAGAAGGTGCATGTCGGCGGGATCGGCGGCGTCTGCACGCGCGAGGATCGCCGTAACAGAGGCTATGCGACCATGGCGATCGACGCAGCGGTGCATACCATGCGCGCCAACGAGGCGGTTCGCTTTGCACTGCTGTTCTGCGAGCCGCACAATGTCGCGTTCTACCAGGCCCGCAGCTGGCTGCCCTTCAAGGGCGAGGTCTATTGCGAGCAGCCGGAGGGGCGAATCCGCTTCGACTACATGGCGCCCTATGTCTTCAACATCGTGCGCGCGCCGACGCTCGGCACCATCGACCTGTGCGGCCTGCCCTGGTGAGAGATTCGCCGTGGCAAATGAGCGCGGGAATGTGATTCCATCAGGCGTTGCACGATCCTAGTTTGCTGCTATTGAGACGCCTCCATTCCGAGGTCCCTCCCCCATGTTCCGCAGATTTGCCGTTCTCACCGTCCTTCTGGCTGCCCTGTCGGGCGCGACGACCGCCCAGAGCGCCGAGGCGAATGGGACCTGGCTCACCCAGGCGGGCGATGCCCGCGTCAAAATCAGCAAATGCGGCGGCGGCATCTGCGGCCACATCGTCTGGCTGCGCGAGCCCATGGACACCGCGACCGGCCAGCCCGCGACTGACAGCAAGAATCCCAATCCAGCGCTTGCCAAGCGGTCAATGATCGGACTGCCGCTGTTCTCCGGCATGCAGCCCGCAGGACCGAACAGATGGTCGGGCCAGATTTACAATGCCGACGACGGCAGCACCTATGCGAGCAGCATCACGGTGACATCGGCTGAAAGTCTGCGGGTCGAAGGCTGCGTCGGCGCGCTCTGCGGCGGCGAGACCTGGAGCCGCGTGGGGCGTTAGGTTGCTGCCGCCGCCATCGCCTTCAGCGCCGTTGCCGCCGAGGCGTAGCCGCCGCGCGCGCCGTCGATGAAGTGCACGTGATCGCTGCGCAGCGTCGAAGGCGTGAAGCAAGTCATCATTGCGGCGTCCTGCTGATAGAGGCCGTAGCGCACGACACCGTCGCGTGCAGCCGCGGCGAGACGATCGCTCAACGCCCGCTCGAGCTCTACCGTGCAGTCAAGGATCATGCGCAGGCCATCGTCATATTTGCGGAAGTCGGAATTCTCGACCACCTGGCGCTTGTAGACCTTTGGCAGGAAGCCCCCGGCCTTGATGTCGAAGCGCATCAGGATATAGGCGAAAAACGTAAAGGCGAGCAGGCCGGCGCGGCGTCTGAACAACGACCCTCCGCGGATTGCCCGCGCCTCGTAGTCCAGCCCCTGCGGCGGCCATTTCAGCGGCGGCCCCTGCGGCGGCACGGGACGGCCTGCATCCGGGCTGCGCTCGACGAGATGAATGATGTCCTCGATCACCTTGCGGAACGCGAGCGGGTCGGCGCCAGCAGCCGGCATCACCAGCACCGACAGGATCAGCCCGCGCGAGGCGGGCATCACCTCGAAGCGGCAGGACAGGCCAGAGAGATCAGGCTGCGTGCCGGGAGGCGCCTCGGTCACCGCGAACTCCCCACGCTTCATCGCCGCGTCAGCCCAGGCGAGGCCGCCGCCGGAGAACATGGCATAGGACAAATTGGCCGACGGGCCGAAACGCGCAACGCGCACGTCGAGGCCCTTGGCGCGGATGGCACTGACGGGCACCAGCGCGACGCGCATCTTCAGATCGAGGTCTTCCCGTACCCAGGTCGCGGTCGCGGCCAGCGCTTCGCGCGCCAGTTCGAGATCATCGGGCGCAACGGCAAAACTCGCGCCGTCGCCGCCGAACACGAAGGGAAATTCGCGGCCCTCCAGCGCATTCGTCACCGCCGCGATGACGGCGGCCCCGGCCATGTTGACCGCCTTGTAGCGCTGCGCCGCGATGGCCTTGGTGGAATCGACGATGTCGGCGACGCCGATGCACCAGTCGTCAGGCAGCGGCAGGTACAGCGCAGGATCCATCAGGCTGGTGAAGCCACGGAAGACGGGGATGCTGCCGTAAAAGGATTCGCCTGGGATCATCG
Organism: Bradyrhizobium zhengyangense; assembly: GCF_022012435.1. Classification (GTDB taxonomy): domain Bacteria; phylum Pseudomonadota; class Alphaproteobacteria; order Rhizobiales; family Xanthobacteraceae; genus Bradyrhizobium; species Bradyrhizobium zhengyangense. The sequence goes on along the minus strand of NZ_JAKLUA010000003.1, from coordinate 565,779 downwards.
GATGAAGCCGGATGGTTGGGACGCGTCCGAACGAGATACGTGGCAGGATCGATCGGGGTTCACCCCGAGGGCGATCTTTGGCCGAAATGGCGCCGGACGACAAGGTCGCGCCGCGCCGCAATGCCGCATCTCGTCATTGATCAGCATCAAACAGCCGACCGGAGATCATGCTTACGCTCGGGTTGTCTATGTGTCACACGGGACCATCAGGGGTGTCTGACTACGACAACAAGGATTCCGACCGTCCGGTACGTCGACGTACCGGCCTCGACATCATCAGTGCCGTCAAGATGCCGGAGGGGCTGACTGCGGCCGTGGACGCCTGGGCTGAGACCCAGCAATTGTCGCGCGCAGCTGCGATCTGCAAACTGGTCGAGCTGGGTCTCAAGGTCGCTCCGGCAGCGCCGACGTCACCACACATCACGGTCGCATCCGACGCCGCCAAGATCGAAGAGATCGCCGTGCACGAGATCGAGGGACTGCTCGATCCCGCCTTGCCCGCGGACGAGCGCGAACGCCGTATTCGCCGGCTGACCGAAGGGCCGCCGGAATTCTCGCACGCACGGATTGACCTTCCGAAACCCGAGACGTAAGCGCGGACGCGCGCTAGTGCAGTTTCTCATCCTGGCGCTTGCGCAAGCTCGGCGACGGCGCGTCATGACAGCCGATCAGGCGCACGAATTGCTGCGGATACATCTCGTAGCCGTGGCTACCGGAATTTTGATGCGACATCGGCGGGCAGCGCGCATCGTCCAGTTTCGCGGGCGACCGCTCCGCGGATGCCCGGCCCTCAATCGCAACGTTGACGTTTGGCGTTGCCATGGACTGCTCCCTTTCGTTTAGGGCAGTTCGATTGACATAACCCAATCGATGACGCGGCATCTTACGACCAAATCCGGCTCGTTGTCATTGTGCCGGATCAACGTCATTTTGTCGGTCGGGTTCCGTCTCAGGCCGTATTCCCTGCGTCGATCGTGAACACGGTGCCGGTCACGTTGCGACCGCCGTCGCCGAGCAAATATTCAACCATGCGCGCGACGTCGTCGGTTTCTGGCAGGCGGCGCAGCGCACTGCGGCCAGCGATGCGCTTGCGACTCTCGTCGGAGAGATTGTGCGTGAGCTCGGTATCGATGAAGCCGGGCGCAATCGCGTTCACTGTGATGCCGAGCTTGCCGACCTCACGCGCGAGCGAGCGGGTGAAGCCGGTCGCCGCCGCCTTGGTGGCACCATAGACCGAGAGGCCGTTATAGCCTGTCGTCGCGATGATCGAGGAGATGTTGATGATGCGGCCGGCGCCATCGGCCATCATCTGGCGCGCCACATATTTGGTGAGGATGATCGGGGACAGCACGTTGAGCTGCACCAGCGCCTCGATCTCCGAATTGTGCATGGTGGCGAGTAGGCCCTCGGTGCCAAGGCCGGCATTGTTGACGAGGCCGTAGATCGGGCCGAATTCGTCGCGCACGAGCTTTGCGAAGGCCGGGATCGCATCGATCACCGCCAGATCGCACGCACGGAAATGCAGTCGTCCCTCGGAGGCAGCGATCTCGGATCTGAGCTCGTCACTCTCGCGCCGCGCGGCCGCGATCACGTTGTAGCCTGCGCCGACGAGACGCCGGCCGATCGCAAGCCCAATGCCGCGGCTGCCGCCGGTAACGAGAACATTATGCATCGGTGCGCGCCAGTTTGCCGGCCGGGGTGACGTCGAGCGCCTCGACGAAGCGGATCACCGCAGGCACCTTGTGCGAGGCAAGCTGCGCGCGACACTGATCCAGGATCTGGTCCCGGATCTCTTTGGCTCGTGCCGGATCGGTGCCTTCAGCGAGGATCACGTCGGCGACGACGATACCGCCGGTGATCGGGCTGCGGCGAGACTTGGCCCGCGACATCCGCACATCGGGATGCCGGTTGATCGCCGCCTCGATCTCTTCCGGATGGACCTTCAGCCCACCGATATTGATGATGCCGCCGCGACGGCCGACGAAATAATAGCGGTCGCCGCGCAACTCGACGATATCGCCGCTGTCGACGAAGCCGTCGCCATCTGTTAGCGCCGCGGCGTTGCGGCCGATATAGGCGTGCGCCGTGCGCGTCGAGCGAATGCGCAGGGAGCCATCGACGACCTTCATCTCGACGCCGTTGCGGTTGCCGAGATAGTCGGCCGGGAAACCTTCGAGCCCGTCATTGACGGCGAAGCCGACACCGGCCTCGGTCGAGGCATAGGCGTGACCGACGGAGGAGCTGGGGAATGCCGCCTTCAGGCCGTCCAGCACCGCCTGGTCGGCGATTTCGCCGGAGAGGCGAACGTAACCTGGCGCGAACTGCGCCGCCGAACCGCTCATCAGGAGCTTGCGCCAGTGCGAGGGCGTGCCGGAAATGTGGGAGACCCCGCGCGCGTTCAGCCGGGCAACGTGATCGGCGAGCGCTTCATGCGGGTCCGACAGCACCATCGAGCCGCCGGAAAGGATGGCGCGGAGGAAGATCTGCAAGCCGCCATAGCGGCGGATGTCATAGAACGTGGCCCAGACAGGCGCGGGCCCCTTGGCAGGGCCTTCCGCAACGATCGCGCCGGTGAGCGCTTCCAGCGTGTGACCGACGATCTTCGGCACGCCTGAGGTGCCCGAGGTCAGCATCAGCCACTCGGTCGCGCGTTCGGTCTTCGCGGGCGTGGTGGCTTGAAGCGGCAATTGTGCCGTGACGACCAGCGACACGCCGGCGTCGGCCCAGCGATCGGGCTCGTCGGAGACAACGGCATCGATCCCGGCATCCGCGATCACCGCGTCAAGATGCGCCGGATTGAGGTCGGGCGGGCACAGCAGCATGCGGCGGGCGATGCCGTCGAGCTCGATCATGGCAAGGCCCGAGCGGAGCTGGTCCGACAGCTTGAGCAGGACGGCGCGGCCGGACAGCTCGCGCAAGCGGCCGCCCAGCACGGTCTGCGACAGGACGTCGGTCAGCGACACGACATCATGTGCATCCGACAGCGTACGTCCCTTCAGCTCCGCGCCGAGATGGTCGCGGAGCGCAAAGACCTCACGCGGGGACATTTTCGTAGGCCCGCACGAAATCACCCACGGTGGCGGGGAACGCAGCGTCCTCGGAAATGGTAAAGGGATCGACGCCGGTCTCGTCCTCGAGACGAGCGACCAGGATCGCGAAGGCGAGCGAGTCGAAGCCCGTCTCGTGCAGGGACAGATCATCCGTGAGCGCTGGAAGCTTGACCTGCTGTTCCTTTGCGATCTGCTGGATCGCCTCGATGACCTTGGACCTTACCGACATGGCTGGCTCGCCTCTTCCTTCGTTAATCGATAGTATGTCTTGCGGCGGCTCTTGATGACCGCCTCCCATGCCGTCTGTTTACCCGACAGAAGTAAATGGCCTCTTGGACAATTCAGATAAAATTGGACCTATCTGCCGATTTTGCTGCGGCTAGAGCCTGATCGTCCCGTCCACGATCTGCGCAAAAGCACATGAATCGAGCGCGATATATGCGCCGGATTTCGGCTCCAGCATGAACAGCGGTTCGGCGATCGCGGCTGGGTCAAACCCCTCGCGCGCGAGGTCGCCCTTCTTCTGCTTGAAGGTCTCGGTCGCATCGAGCTCGCGCGAGATGCGGATAAAGACCGGGCGGGCATAGGCCGGCAGACGCCGGGCGAGATAAGCCGGCAGCGCTTCGATGTCAAAACCCTCGTTAACCACGATCGCGCTCATGCCGGCACGACCATCGGCGCCGGGAATATTGACGCCATAGGTCATGGCATCGATCACGCCGGTGAAATCGCGCACGGCGTCATTGACCTCCGAGGTCGCGACGTTCTCGCCCTTCCAGCGGAAGGTGTCGCCGATTCGATCGACGAAATGGAAAAAGCCCTTGTCGTCGAGCCGCATCAGATCGCCGGTGCGGAACCAGGCATCGCCCTTGGTGAAGACGTCGCGCAAAATCTTCTTCTCGGTTTCGCCCGCGTCAGTGTAGCCCTCGAAACGGCCGCCCCCCTCCTCGGCCTTGCCAATGCGGCCAATCGCCTCGCCGGCCTCGCCGCGGGCGCAGGCGACGCAGAATCCCTCGTTGTTGCGCAACGGCACGCCGCTGTCGGGGTCGAGCTTGACGAGACTTGCCGGAAAGCGATGCGCAAGCAGCGGCGGGATGCGGCCGATTGCGCCCGGCTGTCCCTCGACGTTGAACAGCGAGAAATTGCCTTCGGTCGCGGCATAAAATTCGAGGATTCGCGGAATCGCGAAGCGGCTCTGGAAATCCTCCCAGATATCGCCGCGCAGGCCGTTGCCGCAGACCAGCCGCAGCCGATGGCGGTTCTCGTATTCCGACGGCGGCGCCTTGAGCAGATAGCGGCAGAGTTCGCCGATATATTGAAACAGCGTGCAATCGTGCCTGGCGATGTCGGGCCAGAAATTCGAGGCCGAAAACTTCTCCGCGATCACCACCGAGCCGCCGGCGGCCAGCATGCTGCACGGCGCGACGATGCCACCAACCGAATGGAACAGCGGCAGGCAGTCATACAGCCGATCCTGCGGCGTTGCGCCCGTGAGGCCGGCGAACCAGAATCCCCAGTTCAGGATGCGGCGGTGGCTGATGCTGGCAGCCTTCGGCAGGCCTGTCGTGCCCGACGTGTAGATCAGCAGCGCGCGGTCATCGATGGTGACGTCGCCGTGCTCGTCAGGCGACAGCGCCCCGTCATCGAGCGCGGCCAGCGCGACATCGATCGCGCGCTCGCTGCGGGCATCGCCATGGCTCCAGATTTTCGCCTCGGTCTTCAGATGCGGAATTGCGCTGGCCAGCGTCTCCGTCAGTTCGTGCGCGACGATGAGATGCGAGGGCTTGGCCACATCGATGCAATGCGCGAGTGACTGACCGACAAGCTTGGTGTTCAGCAGCGCCACCACGCCGCCAACGCGGCTGATGCCGAGCCAGGCTGCGACGTAGTCGATGCCATTTGGCATGATCAGGCCGATTGTGTCGCCCTTGACGACGCCAACCGAGCGCGCCCAGCGCGCATAGCGATTGATGCGTTTCGACAGACCGTCATAGTCGAGCTCGGCATCGTCCGTCACCAGTGCAACGTGGTCAGGCTGGCGCCGCGCCCAGTCGTCGACGACATCGGCGAACAGGCGGCCGGGCAACGTCTCGATCCGCGCGGTCAGCTCGATCGCCTTCAGCCAGATCTTTGAGGCCGAAGGCGCGCGTGCGGCCTTGGCTTGTTCGATGACGCCAGTGGTCATGCTGTTCATTCTTTCGGGCGGTATCCGCTTGTTCCCTCAAGCTTAGCCCGCACGCCCTGCGCAGGTGTTAAGAGACAAGGTAAAACTCGGTTAGCTCTCGATTAACTGCGATCATCCTTTACCAAGCCGACGGGATCGGCGTGCGGCCTGGCGCAATTCTTGCGATAGCAAGTCCAGTCATTCGGACGCGCTGCGCGCGCGATGAGCTGGAGGCCACGATGATCACCAGGCGACATTTGCTACAGGGCACGACCTGCGCCGCAGCTGCGCTCGCGGCGCCGCGCGCCTTTGCCGTCGGCAACCCCTCCTATCCTTCACGCAGCGTGAAATGGGTGGTGCCTTACGCACCCGGCGGGGCCACCGACATGCTCTCCCGGCTGATCTGTCAGCGGCTGTCCGACCGGCTCGGCCAGACATTCATCGTCGAGAACAAGCCCGGCGCCGGCAGCAATATCGGAACGCAGGCCGTGATCACCTCCGCACCGGACGGATACACGCTGCTGCTGACCTCGACGGCGAACGCGATCAACGCCTCGTTCGACCCGACCCTGCCCTATGACTTCGCCAAGGGCATCGCACCGGTTGCCGGCGTCGCGCGCATTCCGCTGGTGCTGGTCGTCAACAATGACTTGCCGGTGAAGAGCGTCGCCGACTTCATCGCCTACGCCAAGGCCAATCCCGGCAAGATGTCGATTGCATCCTCCGGCATCGGCACCTCGCTGCATCTCTCCGGCGAGCTGTTCAAGTCGATCGCCGGCGTGCAGTTCGCGCACGTTCCGTACCGTGGCTCCGCGCCGGGCCTGACCGATGTGATGAGTGGCCAGATCCAGGGCATGTTCGACAACGTCACCTCGTCCTTCGAGCTGGTACGTGCGGGCAAGCTGCGCGCGCTCGGCGTCACCACGCGCGAGCGTTCGGACATCCTGCCCGACGTGGCGCCGATCGCGGACACGCTGCCCGGCTATGAGACATCCTCGTTCTACGGCGTCGGCGCGCCCTATGACACGCCCCGCGAGATCGTCGATCTGCTCAATCGCGAGATCGACACGGCGTTATCGGACACCGGAATCAAGGGCCGCATCGCCGAACTCGGCGCGATCCCGCTGCATGGCAATGCCGGCGAGTTCGGCGGCATGCTCGTCGCCGAGACCGAGCGATGGCGCAAGGTGGTGTCGCTGTCGGGGATCAAGAAGGAATAGCGCGGCTCCGCGCGCAAGGCGGATCGATCACCCGGACGGGTGACCGCTCGATTCTAACCGTGCCGCCTGTGGTACGGGCGCGATGGCGGCGTGATCGTCGTATAATACGGATTGACGTCGCAGGATGCGGCAAGACCGGACGCCGTGGCGCGGCACTGCTCCAGCGATGTGAAAGAGCAATCGAACCAGTCAGAGCCGCCGCCGGTAGGGCCTCCAGTGTAAACGTGCACGCCTGATCGATGCCGCGGCCAACGACGTGCAGGCTGCGATCAACGCGGCGAGCGGCCAATTGCCGAAGAACCTGCCCTCACCTCCGACCTATCGCAAGGTCAATCCGGCGGACTCGCCGATCATGATCCTGTCGGCGACATCAGAGACACTTCCGCTCACCACCGTCAGCGATCGCACTGACGCTCAGCTCGCACAGCAGATCAGCCAGATTCCCGGCGTCGCCCAGGTGTTCGTCGGCGGGCAGCAGAAGCCTTCCGTGCGCATCCAGGTCGATCCGGCCAAGCTGGTCGCCAAGGGACTGTCGCTGGAGGACGTGCGCAACCAGATCGCGATCGCCACCACGGACAGCCCGAAGGGCAACATCGACGGCACGCGGCGCGCCTATACCGTCTATGCCAACGACCAACTGCTCGAAGCCAGCCAGTGGCAGGACGTCATCGTCGCCTATCGCAACGGCGCGCCTTTGCGGATTCGCGATATCGGCGAAGCGGTATCGGGGCCCGAGGACATGAAGACCGCGGCCTGGGCCGACGGCAAGCGCGGCGTCTTCCTGGTGATCTTCAAGCAGCCGGGGGCCAACGTCATCGACACGGTGAACCGCATCAAGGAGAAGTTGCCGCGGCTGATCGCGGCGATCCCGCCGGCGATCAAGATCAAAATCATCAGCGACCGCACCATCACCATCCGCGCCGCGGTCGACGACGTACAGATCACGCTGATGATCACCATCATGCTGGTGGTGATGGTGATCTTCGTGTTCCTGCGAAGCTTCTGGGCTACGATCATCCCGAGCATCACCGTGCCATTGGCCCTGCTCGGTGCCTGCTCCTTGATTTGGGTGTTCGGCTACTCGCTGGACAATCTGTCGCTGATGGCGCTGACCATCGCGGTCGGCTTCGTGGTCGACGACGCCATCGTGATGCTGGAGAACATCACGCGCTATGTCGAGCGGGGCGAGAACCCGGTGACCGCCGCTTACAAGGGCGCGGCCGAGATCGGCTTCACCATCGTCTCCATCAGCATCTCGCTGGTCGCCGTACTGATCCCCCTGCTGCTGATGGGCGGCATCATCGGCCGGCTGTTCCGCGAATTTGCGGTGACGCTGTCGATGGCGATCTTCGTCTCGCTCATGGTTTCGTTGACGCTGACACCAATGATGGCTTCGCGCTTTCTGCGCTCCGATCACGAGGCCCGCGCCGGCCGCTTCTACCAATGGAGCGAGCGGCTGTTCGAGCGCCTGCTCGGCGCCTATGAGCGCGGGCTCGACCTCGCGCTGCGGCACAGCCTCATCACGCTCTGTGTTTTCTTCGGCACCGTCGCGCTGTCGGCCCTGCTGTTCATCCTGATCCCGAAGGGCTTCTTCCCGCAGCAGGACAATGGCTTCCTCACTGCGGTGTCGGAAATGTCCCAGGATGTCTCCTTCACCGAGATGAAGCGGCGTCAGGAGGAACTCAATGCCATCGTGCAGGCAGACCCAGCCGTCGATTCCATCGCGATGTTCATCGGCGGAGGCGGCACGGCGCTGAATTCGGGACGCATGTACGTCACGCTGAAGCCGATCGGGGAGCGCGACGCCAATGCGCAGCAAATCATTGCGCGGCTGCGGCCAAAGCTCGCCAAGGTCGAGGGCGCCCGCCTCTATATGCAGGCCTCGCAGGACGTCCGGCTCGGCGGCCGCGCCACCCGCACCCAGTTCGAATTCACGCTCCAGGACGCCAATCTTACCGAGCTGAATACGTGGGCGCCAAAAATCCTGGGGGAGATGAGAAGCCTGCCGGAACTTCGTGACGTCGCCACTGACCAGCAGACCGAAGGCACGACGCTGCAGCTGACGATCAACCGGGACACCGCCGCACGCTATGGCATCCAGCCGCAGCTGATCGACGACACGCTCTACGACGCGTTCGGCCAACGCCAGGTGGCCCAATATTTCACGCAGACCAATAGCTATCACGTGGTGCTCGAGATCACCCCCGCGCTGCAAGGCAAGCTCGACACGCTCGACAAGCTCTACATCAAGTCGCCGTTGACAGGCGACGAAGTCCCGCTCTCGGTCATCTGCCGCTGGAACAACGACCCGGTGCGTCCGCTCGCGATCGCGCATCAGAGCCAGTTTCCGGCAGTGACGATCAGCTTCAACCTGGCCGAGGACGTTGCGCTCGGACAGGCGACCGCGGCCGTGATGCGCGCGGTCAGCGAGATGGGCGCGCCGCCAACGCTGTCAATGAGCTTCCAGGGGACTGCGCAGGCGTTCCAGCAGTCGCTCGGCACCGTACCGATGCTGATCCTCGCCGCGCTCGTCGTCGTCTACCTGGTGCTCGGCGTCCTCTACGAGAGCTACATCCATCCGCTGACCATCCTGTCCACACTCCCGTCGGCCGGCGTCGGCGCAATCGCGATTCTGATGATCGCAGGCTTCGACTTCAGCCTGATCGCCTTGATAGGCGTCATCCTCCTGATCGGCATCGTCAAGAAGAACGGCATCATGATGGTTGACTTCGCCATCGCTGCCGAGCGCGAGCAGCACCTGACGCCGGAGCAATCGATCCGCCAGGCCGCGCTGCTGCGCTTCCGGCCGATCATGATGACCACGATGGCGGCCTTGCTCGGCGGCGTGCCCCTGATGCTCGGCACCGGGACGGGCGCGGAAATCCGCCAGCCGCTCGGCTACGCCATGGTCGGGGGCCTCATCGTCAGCCAGGCACTGACCTTGTTCACGACGCCCGTCGTCTATCTCTACCTCGACCGCTTCTCCAACACCCTGTCACGCTGGATGGAGAAGAAACCGGAGGCGGAGGTCGAGCTGGAAGAGCAGGAGGACGCGGCAGAGTAACTAACGCACCCCTCGGCCCCCGTGATTGCGAGCGAAGGGATCCAGGACTGCCTCCGTGGAAACATCTCTGGATGGCTTCGTCGCATCAACGCAAACTTGCCACGCAATTTGTCGCAAGCTCCTCGCAATGACGGCGGGGGGAGATGGGCCTCAGCCCAGCCCCTGCAACACCAGCCGGTTCAGCCTTGCAGCAAACGCGGCCGGATCTTCCGGCAGTTCGCCATCCAGGATCTGCGCTTGTTCGAGCAGGAGCAGGCTGAGATCGTCGACCGTCGTCGAGCCGGCCTGGGCCCTGGTGATCGCCGTCACCATGGGGTGACGCAGATTGATCTCCAGGATCGGCTTGGTCCGCATGCCGCGGTTCTGCTGCGCCAGGATGCGCTCGAGCTCGCGGCTCGGACCCTGGCTGTCGGCGACGAGGCAGGAGGCGGAGCTGGTGAGGCGGGTCGAGGCCTTGACGTCGCTGACGCGCTCGCCGAGCGCCGCCTTGATCACTGCGATGGTGGCGGCCTCGTCCGCGGCAGGCTCCTCCTTCTTTGCCTCGTCCTTGTCGTCGACGCGCGGGATCAGGTCGAGATTGAGCTCGCCCTGGCTCAGCGACTTCAGCGGCTTGCCCTCGAACTCCGTCGGCATCGAGGTCCAGAAGGCGTCGACCGGATCAGACAACAGCAGCACCTCGATGCCGCGCGCGGTCGCGGCTTCCAGCCGCGGGCTGGACTTCAGCCGCTCGATGCTGTCGCCGACGAGATAATAGATCTCGGTCTGGTTCGGCTTGAAATCGGCCACGACGTCCTTGAGCGCGCGCTTCTCACCGGTCGTGGTGGTGAAGCGCGACAGCGCCAGCAGCTTCTCGCGGCGCTCGAAATCCTCGTAGACGCCCTCTTTCAGCACCGCGCCGAAGGCATCCCAGATCTTTGCGAAATTCTCCGCGTCCTTTTCGGCGAGGCTTTCGAGCTCATTGACGACGCGGGTCGCCACCGCTTTGCGGATCTGCGCCAGCTGCGGATTGTTCTGCAGCATCTCGCGCGAGATGTTGAGCGGAAGATCCTCGCTGTCGACGACGCCGCGGATGAAGCGGAGATAGCCGGGCAACAGGTCGGCATCATCGGTGATGAAGACGCGCCGGACATAGAGCTTGACGCGGCCTTTGCGGTTCGGCTCGAACAGGTCGAACGGCTTGGTCGAGGGCGCAAACAGCAGCACGGCGTAGGAGTATCGCCCCTCCGCACGGTAGTGCAGCGTCATCGCGGGGTCGTCAAAGGCGGACGCGATCTGCTGATAGGCCTTCTTGTAGTCCTCAGGCGAAAGCTCGGATTTCGAGCGCTGCCAAAGCGCGCTTGCCGAATTGATCTGGCGCGGATCGCCCTCTTCCGGCACGAGCTCGATCGGGAACAGGATGTTGTCGGAGTAGGCGCTGACGATGCGCTCGATCTCGTATGTTTCGAGATATTTCTTGGCGTCATCCTTCAGGTGCAGGACGATCTCGGTGCCGCGCGCCACGCGGGCCGCCTCCTCGTCACTGGCGCGCGCGATCTCGAAGCCGGAGCCGCCTGACGATGTCCAGCTCCAGACGTCGCTTTCGCCGGCGCGGCGGCTTATCACCACGATCTTCTCGGCGACCATGAAGGCGGAATAGAAGCCGACGCCGAACTGGCCGATCAGGCCAAGCCCGTCCTTGGCCTCCTTCAGCTTCGACACGAAGGCCTTGGTGCCGGAGCGGGCGATGGTGCCGAGATGGTCGATCAGCTCCTGCCGCTCCATGCCGATGCCGTTATCGGCAATGGTCAGCGTTGCGGACGCCTTGCTCGGGATAATGCGGATCTTGAGCGCGTCGCCCTCGCCCAGCAGGGCGGGACTAGCAATCGCCTCATAGCGCAGCTTGTCGCAGGCATCCGAGGCGTTGGAGACCAGCTCGCGCAGGAAAATGTCGGTCTCCGAATAGACGGAATGCACCATCAGGTGCAGGAGCTCGGAAACCTCAGCCTGGAAAGGCTGCGTATGCGTGGCCGTATCGGACGTCGTCATGCGTTTACCCGGTCAATCAGAAATGGAGAAAGCCGGGATATAACGCGATGGGACGGCGGATCAAGTGCGCGTGCAAAGCCGCCTTCCCGACGGGAGGACGTTTTTGCGCGGAGGGCCGATGCGGATCAGGTCACGCAGCGGCCAGGCTGCAGCAGCTTGGCGACCTCGGTCAGGGAGCTGACCATCGGCTCGCAGGCGATCGTGGGCTTGCGGCCCGGCGTCAGAAGCAACGACGCCGGCTTGGCGTTGCCGGTCTCGGTGACCGCGGGGACCCGCAGCAGCACGGACGTATCGGCAAGGTCGTTCAACCGCATCGAGACGGTACGAGTCGGAACCGCCGCCGGCTTCAGGTCGGCGAGGCGGTCGGACTTACCGGCGCGGTTGACGTTATGAGTTGCGAGGTTGCGACCTGAGGTTTGGCCCGGCTGGTCGGCCAGCGCTTCCCAGCGCTCGGCCAGATCCTGGCCGGAAGCCAGTTGCACGGCGCCGACCTGAACGGCGCCCAGCGTCGCTATAAGCGCGACGGCACCAAAAATTACCTTTTGAATCTGTGGCATGACTATCGGTCCCTCGCCCCATGGCGATCGCGGGAACAACGCGAGGGGAGGACCGGAGTTTCCCAGAAGTTAAGATCACTTAACCGTGTGCCAAATTCACGCCAGAGCGCACAAAAGCCGCTTAAAAAATTTTGCGACCACTGGGAACGACTCTCTTGGCTGGGAGTCGTCTCAACAGCCGGCTATTCCCCCCTGCCCCATAAGCCGGCGACGTAGGGCGCGACTGTGGTGATGCCAGTCGCGCCTTACTTTTGTCTGGGGCTCACCTTGCTTGCAGACTATTTGGCCTTCCCCGCCAGCCAGTCCCGTCCCTCGCCATAGAGCTTCTCGACCTCGGGGCCGATCAGGCCCGGCATGTCGCGCTTGACCTTGTAGCCGATCAGCTCCTGCATGTAGGCGAGGTGGCGGTAGCCTTCGGGCAGCGCAGCGAGCGCTTGCTGGTCGAGGCGAAGCTCTGCTGCCGGATCGACCGGATCGATCCGGTCCTTCTCGTAGATCGGCTGGCGGCGGACGATGCCCCACTGATCCTTTCGCTTCTCCAGGAAATCGTAGAAGCGGCCGGTGCAGACGACGTCGCAGAGCACGTCGTGCACCAGGGCCCGCTGCGAAATCGTCATCTTGGTTTGCGCAATGGCACGCTCGCGCGAAAGGTCGATGCTGCTGCCGCCAAGGAAATGCAGAATGCGCACGCCCGTGGCAAAGCCTTCCTGGCTGACCCGCATGAACTCCCGCGCCGGCCCCTGAAACCAGGTGGCGGACATCCAGCCTTCCTCGTGCCAGACGGTGGCAAAGCGCTCCCAGTCGCCGGCATCGCGCCACACCGCCCAGTTCTCGACGAGGTCGCGGATGGCGAGGCGGTCGAGCAGTTGCTGGTCCATGGGTACGTCTCCGATTGTCGAGATGCACGAGGTATGGGCGGCGAATTCAATACCAGTCAAGCGGGCACGAAAAATCCGGCGTGCCTCGCGGCACGCCGGATCGAACGTCATCGCCAGATGGCTGGTCGCGCTACGCCGCCGGGGCCTTCGGCGCGCGGTTGCGCGAGTTGCGCTGGAAGAACAGCGCCTGGCTCGCCACCGCCGACACCATCGCGGGCTGGAACGGTTTTGAGATCAGGAAGGCCGGCTCGGGGCGTTCGCCGGTGAGGAAGCGCTCGGGATAGGCGGTGATGAACACGACAGGCACCTCGAAGGTGCGCAGCAGCTCGTTTACCGCATCGAGGCCCGAGGAGCCGTCGGCGAGCTGGATATCGGCGAGGATGAGGCCCGGCCGCTTGTTCTTGGCCAGCGCCACGGCATCGGCATGGGTGCGCGCGACGCCGACGACATTGTGGCCGAGATTCTTCACCAGGCTCTCGAGGTCCATGGCGATGAAGGTCTCGTCCTCGATGATCAGCACGTCGGTTGCGATCTCCGCCGCCATCTCGCGGCCGGCGGCGTCAGCCAGCCGGCGCGTCTCGGCAACGTCGGTGCCGAGGACGAAAGCGACTTCCTCTTCCGAAAAGCCCTCGAGCGAGAGTAGCAGGAAGGCTTGGCGCGGCAGCGGCGTGATATTGGACAGCCGGCGTTCCGGCGGCATCGGCAGTGTCGCCACCTCGGAATCGTCATTGACCGAAACCGAATTCCAGATCTGGGTAAACAGCCGGAACAGGCCGGCCCGCGGCCCATGGCTCTCGTCGAGCACTGACGGATCTCCCAGCATGGCTTCCAACATGGCTGCGACATAGGCGTCGCCGGAGGCCTGGCTGCCCGTCAGGGCGCGCGCATACCGGCGCAACAACGGCAAGTGTTCAGCAACGAGCTGTGAACGGGACATCCCCACTCCATTCATCATCGGGCCAACCTTGAGGAACCAGGCAACATGAGGGGAGGCCCGGGTTCCCCTGCTGGGGCTGATTACGCCTCAGGATAAGAAAAGTTCCCTTTGGCTGGGAACTTTTTGTCGAACCCTGAATTGAACTCGTCCAGGGAACGGCTCCCGGTTGAGAAAACTTCTCTATTTTGCAGTCACTTAACTCGGGGAAACGTGGAACAGGTCATGAAAGATCTCAAGTCTCAAGCCAGCAAAAGCACGACCCCCGGCAAGGGAGGCCTCACTCCGGAGATCCAATCCCGGATAGGGCATCAACTGCGCGCGATGTATGATGATGTCGTGCGGCAGGGGGTTCCGGACCGGTTCGCGGAGCTCATCAAAAAGCTTGATGCGCCGGGAGGTGGGTCTCCAAACGAGAATGGGGCTGGGGGCTCCAACGACAACAATGGGAGGGACTAATGCCTCTCACAAACTCCCTGCGTGACGACATTCTGGCGGCCGTGCCAAGCCTGCGCGCGTTCGCCATATCGCTTAGCGGCAATGCCGACCGCGCCGACGATCTGGTGCAGGAGACGCTGCTCCGCGCGCTCGCCAACATCGACTCGTTCCAGCCCGGCTCCAATCTGCCGGCGTGGCTGTTCACGATCCTGCGCAATCTGTTTCGCTCCGACTATCGCAAGCGGCGGCGTGAGGTCGAGGACGCCGAGGGCAACTATGCCAAGACGCTGAAGACGCAGCCTTCGCAGAACGCTCATCTCGAGTTCGAGGAGTTTCGCACCGCGCTCGAGAAGCTTCCCCAAGATCAGCGTGAGGCGCTGATCCTGGTCGGAGCCTCTGGCTTCTCCTATGAGGATGCGGCCTCGATCTGCGGCTGTGCCGTCGGCACCATCAAGAGCCGCGTCAACCGCGCGCGCTCGAAGCTCGCCGCGCTGCTCTATGTCGACGGCGCCGAGGACTTCGGGCCCGACGAGACCGTGCGCGCCGTGATCGGCGGCAGCGGCGGATAGCGCGTCATTTGATCAAGGCAGCTCGCGAAGGCGGCCGTTTGTGCGGCCGTCTTTGCGCGCGTGTGAACAAGCCAACTCGGCTCGAGTCATGTCTCGACGAACGTCACTGTGTCAGCGACTGATGCGCGCGAGGTGCGGTAACTGTTGACCTTGTGCGCATGATCGGCATAGCCGAACGAGATGCCGCAGACGACACGGCGGTCGTCGGGCAAGTTGAAGTGGCGGCGGATCAGGCCGGAATGGCGCGCCAGCGCGGCCTGCGGAATCGTGCCGAGCCCGAGCGCTTGCGCGGCGAGCATGAAATTTGAAACATAGGCACCGCAGTCGATCGCGCCATAGATGCCGAGCGGCTCATTGGTGTGAATGATCGCGACATGCGGCGCGCCAAAGAAATTGTAATTCTCCAGCGCCTGCTTGGCGTAACCCATCTTGTCGCCGCGCGGGATGCCGAGCGTGTTGTAGAGCTGAAAGCCGCTCTCGCGGCGGCGCTCGAGATAGACGCCGACATATTCGCGCGGCGGCGTGAAATCATAATCGTCACCAAGGCCGCCTGAGGCCTCCTTGTAGATCAGTTGGCGGAAGCGCTCTTTCGCCTCGCCGCTGGCGATGATGACCTGCCAGGGCTGGCTGTTGCACCAGGACGCGGTCCGCTGCGCCGTGGTCAGCACATGCTCGATAGTGGCGCGATCGACCTCCTTGGGCAGGAAGGCGCGCACGGAGTAACGCTCGTTGAGGAGCTCTTCGAGCACGCCGATGCGGTCGTTTTGGTTGACTTTAGCGTCCATGATCTAGCTCGCGTCGCTTTCTTCGTAGGGTGGGTTAACCCCGCGGATTGCGCGAAGCGCAAACCGCGCGGCGTAACCCACCACTTCTGTCTCCTCTGCGGAAGCTAAGAGGTGGGTTACGCTGCGCTAACTAACCCACCCTACGATTCCGTGATTGAAGTTGTCACCGCCCCTTGGTCGGGATCTTGTTGTAAGGCACATCCTTGTCGACGCGGATATCCCCCGGCAATCCCAGTACCCGCTCGGCGATGATGTTGCGCAAGATCTCGTCGGTGCCGCCGGCAATCCGCATCGAGGGCGAGGACAGCAGCATCTGCTGAAACTGGCCGTGCACCGTCTCCTCGTCGCTGCCGGTGAGCACTCCGGCCGCGCCCTGGAGGTCCATGGCGTAGGTCGCGATGTCCTGGAGCATCATGCCCGAGACCAGTTTGCCGATGGAGTTCTCCGGTCCCGGCCGCTCGCCTTTCGACAGCGCCGAGATCGCGCGGTAGCTGGTGTATTTCAGCCCGCTCGACTTCACCGCCCAGCTCGCAAGCTTTGAGCGCACAGCGGGATCGTCGATGGCGAGACCATCCTCCAGCGTCAGGTTCGAGCAAAACTCGAACATCTCAGGGACGCCGGTCGCGAGCCGCGCGCCGATCGACATGCGTTCGTTCATCAGCGTGGTCAGCGAGACGCTCCAGCCTTCGCCGACCGCGCCGAGACGCTGGCTGTCCGGGATGACGACATCAGTGAAATAGACCTCGTTGAACTCCTGCATGCCGTTGGCCTGCTTGATCGGCCGCACCTCGACACCAGGGCTCTTCATGTCCAGGAAGAACATGGTGAGGCCCTTGTGCTTGGGCACATTTGGATCGGTGCGCGCGATCAACAGACCGTAGTCGGAGTAATGCGCGCCGGAAGTCCAGATCTTCTGGCCGTCCACAACCCAGACGTCGCCCTTCTTCTCCGCGCGCGTGCGCAGGCCCGCGACATCAGAGCCGGCGGACGGCTCGGAGAACAGCTGACACCAGATCTCCTCGCCCGAGGCGAGCTTCGGCAAATAGCGGCGCTTGGCGTCCTCGGTGCCCCAAGCCATCACGGTCGGGCCGCACATGCCCTCGCCGATCTGGAATGGCTGCGTCAGCTTGCCGTAGACGCCCTCTTCCTGCTGCCAGATCACGCGCTCGATCGGCGTGGCGCCACGACCACCATATTCCTTCGGCCAGTGCAGGCAGGCCCAGCCGCCTTCGGCCTTCTTCTTCTGCCAGGCCTTGCCGACCTCGACCATGTCGTGCTTGGCAAGCCTGATGCGGCCGAGCGAGGATTTTGACAGCTCCTGCTCGAACTCCTTCGGCGCGTTGGCGGTGATCCATTTGCGCGCGGTCTCGCGGAATGCGGCTTCCTGCGGGGTATCGTCGAAATTCATGGCGAACCTCTACCCTCTTCCCCTGGTCGGGATCTTGTTGAACGGCACGTCCTTGTCGACCCTGATGTCGCCGGGCAGGCCCAGCACCCGCTCGGCGATGATGTTCCGCATGATCTCGTCGGTGCCGCCTTCGACGCGGGTGCCCGGCGCACGCAGCAGCATCGCCTGGAAGCGGCCGGCGAGCTCGGCATCCTCGCCGCTGACGACGCCGGCGGCACCTTGCAGATCGAGTGCGTAGGTCGCGACGTCCTGAATCATGGAGCCCGCCACGAGCTTGCCGATCGAGTTCTCCGGACCAGGCCGCTCGCCCTTCGACAGCGCGGAGATCGCGCGCATGCTGGTGTATTTCAGCCCGCTCGCCTTCACCGCCCAGTTGGCGAGCTTCGAGCGCACCGCGCGATCCTCGATCGCCGGACCGTCATCGAGCATCAGGCTGGAGCAATATTCGAACAGTTCGGGGAAACCGGTCGAGACGGCCGCACCGATCGCACTGCGTTCGTTCATCAGAGTGGTCAGCGAAACGTTCCAGCCGTCACCGACCTCGCCGAGGCGCTGATGGTCGGGGATGCGGACATTGGTGAAATAAACTTCGTTGAAGTCGGACGCACCGCTCGCCTGCTTGATCGGCCGCACTTCGACGCCCGGGCTCTTCATGTCCAGGAAGAACATGGTGAGACCCTTGTGCTTGGGCACGGTGGGATCGGTGCGGGTGAGCAAGATGCCGTAGTCGGAATAATGCGCGCCCGACGTCCAGATCTTCTGGCCGTTGATGACCCAGTCGTCGCCATCCTTCTCTGCGCGCGTGCGCAGGCCAGCGACATCGGAGCCGCCGGCCGGTTCGGAGAACAGCTGGCACCAGACCTTCTCGCCTGATGCGAGCGGCGGGAGGTAGGTGCGCTTATGCTCCTCGCGTGCGAACGCCATCATGGTCGGCCCGCACATGCCGTGGCCGATGATGAACATGCGGGACAGCTGGCCGAACGGCCCCTCCTCCTGCTGCCAGATCACGCGCTCGATCGGCGATGAGCCGCGGCCGCCATATTCCTTTGGCCAGTGCAGGCAGGCCCAGCCGGCATCGGCCTTCCTCTTCTGCCAGGCCTTTGCAACCTCGAGAATGTCAGCGTTCCTGAGCACGGTACGACCGAGCGAGGATTTGCGCAGATCCTCCTCATATTGCTTCGGCGCGTTGGCGCCGATCCACGCCCGCGCGGTGGCGCGGAATTCGGCTTCCTGCGGAGTGTCGTCGAAGTTCATGACAGTGTCCTTCGCCTAAGCCGCGTTCTTCTTGCGCATGCGATCGATCAGTTGATCTTCCCAATAGGTGAGGCTGCCGAGCCCGAGTGCCATCGCGTTGGCGCGACGGTAGTACATGTGGCAGTCGAACTCCCAGGTGAAACCCATGCCGCCGTGAACCTGGATGTTGTTCTTGGCGCAGTGCTGGAACGCCTGCGTCGCGCTGATGCGCGCGGCGGCAGCGGCTTCCGGCAGTTCGGCCGCGTTGGTCGAGAGCGCCCAGGCGCCGTAATAGCTGTTGGAGCGCGCCAGCGTCGCCGAGACATACATGTCCGCGAGCATGTGCTTGATCGCCTGGAACGAGCCGATCTGGCGGCCGAAGGCGATACGGTCGAGCGCGTAGTCGCGGCCCATCTCCAACGCGCGGTCAGCGCCGCCGACCTGCTCGAAGGCGCACAGCACCGCGGCGCGGTCGAGCACCTCGGTTAAAATGCTCCAACCCTCGCCGGCCACACCGAGCGGCTCAGCCTTGGCATCTTTGAAGGTGATCTCGGCCTGACCACGGGTCGGGTCGAGATTGGTGAGGCTTTTCACCTCGACGCCGCCTGCCTTGAGGTCAACGAGGAACAGCGAGATGTCACCGTCGCGCCCGCTCGATCCCGTGCGCGCTGCAACCACAGCAAAGTCAGCAATCGCGCCATCGGGCACCGGCTTCTTGACGCCGTTGAGCACGCCGTTCGCAGCCGTAAGCTTGACGTTCTTCGGCGCCGGATTGCCCTTGCCCTCGAACAGCGCCAGCGTGCCGATCGCTTCGCCCGAAGCGATGGCGGGCAGCCACTTCTTCTTTTGCGCGTCACTGCCGGCGATCAGCAGCGCTTCGGCGGCAAGATAAACTGTCGAGGAGAATGGCACCGGCGCATTGGCGCGGCCCATCTCCTCAGCGATCACGCAAAGCTCGAGATGGCCGGCGCCGGCACCGCCGAACTCCTCGGGGATTGCAACGCCGAGGAAGCCCATCTCGGCAAGGCCCTTCCAGAGTTCCTTGTCGTAAGGCGTCTTGCCGTCGAGCACGACGCGCACGGCTTTGGGTGAGCATTTTTCTGTGAGGAATTTGCGCGCCTGGTCACGGAGCTGTTTCTGGTCGTCAGAGAAATCGAAGTTCATGGCGGCCTGCCCTCTTATTTGTTGTTAGAGACCGTCATTCCAGGGCGTCGCGTAGCGGCGAGCCCGGAATCCATTTCACCGCCTTTATGCGGCCCGATGGATTCCGGGTTCGCGCTGCGCGCGCCCCGGAATGACGAGTGGAGAGAGAAGTGCTTCATCGCAGCACGATCACATCCTGATCCGGTTTGTCCGCATAGAGCCGCTCGACCAGCGCCGCGCGGCGCTCGAGGCCGGCGCGCTGGTTGATATAGCCCTTGTCGGTGAGCTCGTTGCCGTCGATCGAAGGCGGCTCGACCATCAGCATCGCGCGCGCGATGATACGGCTGCTGGCGCCCTCGCATTCCTTGTTGTGGGCCTGGAGGCCGCGATTGAAGCACGCAATCACCTCGGGATGCTTCACCGCATCCTCGAAGCTGAGATCGGGATTGCCGACGAGCTGGCGGCATGCATGCAGGTTCGGCCAGGCAAGGAGCCCGATGAAAGCGCGATCCTGCCCTGCAACCAGCGCGTCATGCACGACCGGCGTCGCCGCCGCGATCGCGTCGGTGCGGAGCGAGCCGACATGAACGAACGTGCCGGTGGTGAGCTTGAAGTCCTCGACGACCCGACCCGCAAAGATGATGCCCTTCACCGGATCGTTGTCGTCGACGAAAATGCCGGCGTCGCCGATGCAGTAAAAGCCTTCTTCGTCGAACATCTTCTTGGTGAGATCGGGCTGGCCGAAATAGCCAGGCGTGACGTTGACGCCGCGCAGCCGCAACTCGTATTTCGAGCCGCACGGCACCATCTTCAGCTCGACGCCGGGGAACGGCAGGCCGATCAGGCCGACGCGTTCGGTGTCCCAATAGGTGCCGGTCGAAGTCGGCGCGGTCTCGGTCGAACCCCAGCCAGTGTAGAACACGATGCGCTCACCGGTGGTCTTGACCGCAAGCGCCTGCATGCGATCGTAGAGATCGTCGGGCAGCCGCGCACCGCCATAGGCCATAATCGAAAGGTTCTTGAAGAAGGAGCGGCACAGCGCGTCGTCCTTTTCCATCGCCGCCGCCAGCGCAGCATAGCCGGCCGGCACGTTGGCATAATAAGTCGGCGAGATCTCGCGGAGATTCCTGATCGTCTCCTCGAGCTGTCCCGGCATCGGCCGGCCGTCGTCGATATAGAGCGTGCCGCCATCGACCAGCACCGGATGGAACGCGGCATTGCCGCCCATGGTGTGATTCCACGGCATCCAGTCCAGCACCACCGGCAGCGGACCGCCCGGGATGCGCGGCCGCACCTGCATCATCATCGCGGCATTGGCGCACATCATCTCTTGCGTATTGATGACGGCCTTGGGCATGCCGGTCGAGCCCGACGTGAACAGCAACTTGCCGACGGTGTCGGGCGTGATCTTCGCGATCGACTCCTCGACATCCTTCGTCACAGGTGTTGCCGCAAGGTCGGCAAAGCTGACGCTCTTGACGCCCTCACAGGGCCGGGAGACGTGCACGACAGTGACGCCGGTGAGATCGAGGGCTTTCAGCGCCTTTTCGAAGGTCGGGCCGTCCTGCACCATCACCACAGCCGGCTTGATCAGGTCAAACAGATACTTCAGCTTGACGTGATCATGGCTCATCAAGGAGTAAGCCGGCGACACCGGGGCCGCCGGGACGCGTGCCTGCATCGCCGCCTGCGTCATCAGCGCGTGCTCGATCGAATTGCCGGAGAGGATCGCGACCGGGCGTCCGTCGAGTTTGAGATTCAGCAGCGCCTGCGTCAGCGCATCGACCGTGCGCTTGGCTTCGCCATACGAGACTTTTCGCCATTCGCGGTTCGGGCCGCCGCGCTGCGCGAGCCAGATGCGCTCGGGCGCTTCCCTGGCCCATTTCGCCAGCGAAGCCGGAAGATGCTTTTCGTAAGCCTGCAGCGGAATGCGCGACTTCAGCACCACCGTGCCATCAGCGCGGCGCTCGACATCGATGTCGCGCGCGAGCCACTCGACCCTGCGAAAGGCGGGCTTTGACATCACCGCCGCCGCGCTTCCACTCATTTTGCGTCTCCCGGAATTTCTTGTCCTTTGCGGATATTCGTTGTTCAGCGCTTGATATAGACAGGCTTTCGCTTCTCAAGGAAGGCCCTGATGCCTTCCGAAAATTCCTCGGAGCGGCTGCACAGGACCTGGTTGCGGTCCTCCATCGCGATCGCGGCTTCCAGCGATCCTGCATCGACGCTCATGTTAAGACATTCCTTTGACAGGCGCAGCCCCACCGGCGAGGCCGTGATCATCGCATCGACGTAAGGCTCGGCGGCCGCGTCGAGCTTGTCTTCGTCCACGACCTCAGAGACGAGCCCGACCGCAAGTGCCCGCTCCGCGCCGATGAAGCGTCCCGTGAGGATCAGTTCCGACGCCACCGACACGCCGACCAGCCGCGGCAGGAAATAGCTGGTGCCGATGTCGCAGCCGCCAAGGCCGAGCTTGATGAAGGCGCAGTTCATCCGCGCCGACTTCGTCGCAATGCGAATGTCGGAGGCCAGCGCCAGCGCAAAACCGCCGCCGGCCGCCGCGCCCTGCACCAGCGACAGGATCGGCTGCGGACAGCGGCGCATCAGCATCACGATGTCGGCGATGCGTCGCTGCGAATCCAGCGACTCCGTGACGCCAGGCGGCTCCTGCTGCCCGGCGCGGCGCGCCATCGCCGCCTTCAGATCGAGGCCGGCGCAAAAATTCTTGCCGGCACCGCGTAGCACGACGACGCGTGTGTCGCGGTTGCGCTGGAGTCCCTGGAAATAGACGTTGAGCGCATCGATCAGCGCAGGATCGAGCGCGTTGAGACTGTCAGGCCGATTGAGCGTCACCCGGTCGACGCCGTCGTCATGCTCGATCAGCAGCGGTTGGGACATGGAAAGCCTCGTGCTAGCCGCGAGTCACGGCGCCGATTGCTGCGCCCTCTCCCCTTGTGGGAGAGGGCATGTACTTCGCTAGCCACATACTCGCTTGGGTGAGGGGTCTGTCTCCGTGGAGAGAACCTCTCATCCGGCGCTATAGCCGATGCAAAGCATCGGCGTCCTACTAAGGACGGCGGCCGGAGGCCGCCTATGCCACCTTCTCCCACAAGGAGAGAAGGGAAGAGCCTACCGCGGAGCCATGCGGATGGCGCCGTCGAGGCGGATGGTCTCGCCGTTGAGCATCGCGTTCTCGACGATGTGCACGGCGAGTGCGCCGTACTCCTTGGCATCGCCAAGGCGCGAGGGATGCGGCACCTGAGCGCCCAGGCTCTTGCGCGCCTCCTCATTGAGACCCATCAGCAGCGGCGTGAAGAATAAGCCGGGCGCGATGGTGTTGACGCGAATCTTCTGGCTCGCGAGATCGCGTGCGGCAGGCAAGGTCAAACCGACAACGCCGCCCTTCGAGGCCGAATAGGCGATCTGGCCGATCTGGCCTTCATAGGCGGCCACCGACGCGGTGTTGATGATGACGCCGCGCTCCTCACCAACAGGCTCGATCGTGACGAGGCGCTCGGCGAACAGTCGCAGGCAGTTGAACGTGCCGATCAGATTGACGTTGATGATACGCGCGAACTTTTCGAGCGGGTAGACGCCATCGCGGCCGACGATGCGCTGCGAACCGCCGATGCCGGCGCAGTTCATCAGCACGCGAGCAACGCTATGCGCGGCTTCCGCCTTGGCGATCGCAGCCTTGATCTGCTCCTCGCTGGTGACGTCGGCATGAAGCGCGATGCCCTTCACTTCCGCGGCGACCTTCTCGGCGTTCTCCTTGTTCTGGTCGATCACGCCGATCTTGGCGCCCTTGGCCGCCATGGCGCGCGCGGTCGCTTCGCCGAGACCCGAGCCACCACCGGTGATGAGAACGGCTACGTCTTTCAATTCCATGACAGGCTACCTTTCCTTGGGCGTTTCTTCTCTAGACTTACTTATGAGTCCTGGCCGGATTATCCGGCGGCAGCAGCTTCCTCGGCTTGCGTGAGGATGCCACCGCAGATCAGCGTTTCCATGTGCTTGATGTATTGCCGGCAGACTTCGTCGGTGACCGGGCCGACGCCGGTCGCGCGAGACATCGCGTGCCGGCCGAAGAACAGATGATCGCAAGCGCCGATCAGGCTGGTGTAGAACAACACCGGATCGGTCTGTCGGAATTCACCGCGGCTGACGCCTTCGTCGAGCAGGCGGCGATGAAAGTCGAGCAGCGGCGCGACGAAGAATTTCGAGACTTCATCGGCGGAGCCGGCAACGCTCTCGTGCAGCAGATAATGGATCAGCCGGTTCATGTAAGGGAACCGGTGATAAGCGCGGATGATGCCGGCGATGTGCAGCTTCAGTTTTGCCGTCGCTGTAATCGGCTGCGCCAGCAGATATTCGAGATTGGACATTTCGGTCGCGGCATCGCGCGCGAGCAGCGCCAGCAGCAGGCCGTCCTTGTTGCCGAAATGATATTTGACCAGCGCTGCGTTGGCGCCTGACTTCTGGGCAATGTCGGAGAGCGAGATCTCGATCGAGGAGCGTTCGATCATCAACTCGCTTGCGGCCACGAGCAATTTCTCTGCCGTGGAATTTCTTCCGCTAGGGAGCCTGCTCGGTACACTGGTAGTCACGGAGATCCCTTGTCCTCGTCGCCTCAAGCGGGCCGCAGATAAGCCCAAGCAGCGCCTCCCCACAAGAGTTAATTGATCGATTGACTAAACGATATCCCGGCCCTTAAAACCCCGAAAACCCAATTCAGAACAATCATGGGAGAGACCGAAATGGCCGAGGCTTATATCGTCGCCGCTGCGCGTACCGCGGGCGGGCGCAAGGGGGGCCGCCTCGCCGGCTGGCATCCGGCCGATCTCGCTGCCAAGGTGCTGGACGAACTGGTCGATCGCACCAAGGTCGATCCCGCGCTGGTCGAGGACGTGATCATGGGCTGCGTGATGCAGGTCGGAGAGCAGTCCAACAACGTCGCGCGCAACGCGATCATGGCCTCGAAGCTGCCGGAGAGCGTGCCGGGCACCTCGATCGACCGTCAGTGCGGCTCCTCGCAGCAGGCGTTGCACTTTGCAGCACAGGCCGTGATGTCCGGCACCATGGACGTGGTGATCGCGGCCGGCGTGGAATCCATGACGCGCGTGCCGATGGGCCTGTCCTCGCAGCTGCCTGCCAAGAACGGCTTTGGCAATTACAAGAGCCCTGGCATCGAGGCGAGATATCCGAACATCGTATTCAGCCAGTTCACCGGCGCCGAGATGATGGCCGAGAAGTATGGGCTGTCGAAGGATGACCTCGACGAATATTCGTTCCAGAGCCATCAGCGCGCAATTGCGGCCACCCAGGCGGGTCACTTCAAGAAGGAGATCGTGCCTCTCGAGATTGTCAGAGCCGACGGCAGCAAGGACACCCACCACATCGACGAAGGCATCCGCTTCGACGCCACGCTCGAAGGCATCAAGGGCGTCAAGCTGATCGCCGAGAACGGCAAGCTGACTGCCGCCAGCGCCAGCCAGATCTGCGACGGCGCCTCGGGCGTCATGGTCGTCAACGAGCGCGGCCTCAAGCAGCTCGGTGTGAAGCCGCTCGCACGCATCCACCACTTGACCATGACCGGCGGCGATCCCGTCATCATGCTCGATGCGCCGCTGCACGCCACCAAGAAGGCGCTGGAGAAGGCCGGCATGAAGGTCGACGACATCGACCTGTTCGAGGTCAACGAGGCCTTCGCCTCGGTGCCGACGGGCTGGCTGAAGACCACCGGTGCCGATCCAGCGCGCCTCAACGTCAATGGCGGCGCCATCGCACTCGGTCATCCACTCGGCGGCTCCGGCACCAAGCTGATGACGACGCTGGTCCACGCGCTGCACCAGCGCGGCAAGCGCTATGGTCTCCAGACCATGTGCGAAGGCGGCGGAATGGCCAACGTGACGATCGTCGAACGACTGTAAGAAGAAAAGCGAAGAACAAATGGCGAGTGGTGACTGGTGATGGGGAGTGGCTTCCGCCCCTATCGCCATTCACCGCTCGCCTCTTTTTTTTAGGAAACGCCATGACGCATCCGTCCATCTACGCGAAGAGCACGCCTGACAAGATCGCCTACCAGATGGCCGGGACCGGCAAGGCGATCACCTATCGCGAGCTCGACGAACTCTCGAACCAGGGCGCGCAGCTGTTCCGCTCGCTCGGCTTGAAAGCCGGCGACCACATCGCGCTGTTGATGGAGAACCGCCTCGCCTTCATGGAGATCTGCTGGGCCGCGCAACGCAGCGGGCTCTATTACACCGCGATCAGCCGCTACCTGAAGCAGGACGAGATCGACTACATCATCGGCGATTGCGGCGCCAAGGTCGTGATCACCACGCCGAAATGCGCTGAGCAGATCAAGGACCTGGTCAAGGGCGCACCGGGCGAACCGATCTTCTACATGGTCGACGAGCCCCTGCCCGGCTTCCGCTCCTACGACAAAGAGGCAGCGGCGCAACCGACCACGCCGATCGCGGACGAGGTCGCCGGTTACGACATGCTGTATTCGTCGGGCACGACCGGCCGACCCAAGGGCATAAAGAAAGCGTTCGAAGGCAACAAGATTGAGGTGCCGAACGCATTCCTGCGCGTGCTCTGCGCCGACATGTGCGGCATGAATGCCGAGAGCACATATCTGTCGCCGGCACCGCTCTATCATGCGGCTCCTCTGCGCTTCAACATGATGGCGATCGTGCTGGGCGGCACCTCCATCATCATGGAGCATTTCGACGCCGAGGAATTCTTAAAGCTCGTCGAGAAGTACAAGGTCACCCAATCCCAGCTCGTACCGACCATGTTCGTGCGCATGCTGAAGCTGCCGGACGAGGTCCGCGCCAAATACGATGTCTCGACGCTGAAGGGCGCAATCCACGCCGCCGCACCCTGCCCGGTCGACGTGAAGGCCAAGATGATCGAATGGTGGGGGCCGATCCTGATCGAGTATTATGCTGGCTCGGAAGGCAACGGCGTCACCGTCTGCAACTCGCAGCAATGGCTGGAGCATCGCGGCAGCGTCGGCCGCGCCGTAGTCGGCAAGATCAAGATTTTGGACGAGAACGACGAGGAGCAGCCGGTTGGCGAGATCGGCACGGTGTATTTCGCCGACGCGCCAGCCTTCACCTATCACAACGACCCCGAGAAGACGAAGAAGGCCTACAACGCCAAGGGATGGTCGACGCTCGGCGACGTCGGCTATCTCGACAAGGACGGCTTCCTGTTCCTCACCGACCGCAAGTCCTACATGATCATCTCGGGCGGGGTGAACATTTACCCGCAAGAAACCGAGGACGTGCTGATCACGCACCCCGAAATCGCCGACGTCGCCGTGTTCGGCGTGCCGAACGAGGAGATGGGCGAAGAGGTCAAGGCGGTGGTGCAGCCGCACGACATGAAGAGCGCCGGCAAGCAGCTCGAGGCCGAGTTGATCGCCTACTGCAAGACCCGCCTCTCCGCCATCAAATGCCCGCGCTCGATTGATTTCGAAGCCGAGCTGCCGCGCACGCCGACGGGCAAGCTGGTGAAGCGGCATCTGCGCGACAAGTACTGGCCGAAAACCGCGGCGAAGATTTAAGGCTCAATCAAACAAACTCGGCGTGTGGTTCACCAGCGCGCCTTCGATCTCGAGCATCTTCAGCTTCGTCACCACGCCGCCATTCGCCGAAAAGCCGCCGGGCTTGTTGCCGGCAGCGAGCACACGGTGGCAGGGCACGACGATCGGACAGGGGTTGCGGCCGAGCGCCTGGCCGACGTCGCGCGACAACTGGACGCCACCGAGCTGCTTGGCGATGTCGCCATAGGTGATGGTCTTGCCGGGCGGGATGGCGCGGGCGATCTCGTAGACGCCGCGGTTGAACTCGGGAACGCCGTCGAGATCGAGCTCGATATCGGTGAGGTCGTCGCGTTCGCCCGCGAGCAGTTTGGTCATGCGGTCGATCGCGTGCTGCACCTCGGGAGTCGGCTCCGCCTCGGTGGCGTCGGCATGGCGCTGGCTGATCCGGGTGCGGATCTTCTGCTCGCCGCCCATCGGAAGCTGCGTGCCGTTGATGCCGCGCGGGCCCCAGGCGATGGCGCAGAGGCCGATTCTGGTGTCGAACAGGGCGAAATGCTGGTCGGTCATGGCTTGGTTCCTGGCTTGCGTCCTCTCGCATGCCCCCAATGTGATCTCGGTCTAAATCTAGGCTTGGAAATAGTTGCGATCCACCCGGTTTCCGGGAATCTTGCACAGGAGTTCCGCACACCTTTCCGCGAGCCGAGAATGCAAAGCCTCCACGTCCTTGGATACGACATGCCCTATCTCGACGTGGGCGAGGACAGAGACAGGCCGCCGCTGGTCTGCGTGCATGGCTCGCTCTCCGACTTCCGCGTCTGGGGCTGCGTGCTCGGGCCGTTGACGCAGCGGCACCGGATGATCGTCCCCAGCCTGAGGCACTTCTTTCCGGCCAAGTGGAATGGCGTCGGCGATACCTATTCGATCGTCCAGCATGTTAGTGACGTCATCGCCTTCATTGAGAAGCTCGACCTCGGCCCGGTCGATCTGATGGGCCACTCCCGCGGCGGCCACATCAGCTTCCGCGTGGCGCAGCAGCGGCCTGATCTGCTGCGGCGGCTCGTTCTTGCCGAGCCCGGCGGCGAGCTCGATGCGAGCCTTGATCCCGACTATGCTGGCGGCCCGTCGCCGCTGCTGGCGCGCTTCACGGCTTCGGCCGAGAAGATCGCAGCCGGCAATGTCGATGGCGGTCTCGCCGTGTTCGTCGACACGCTGGAGGGCGCCGGCACCTGGCCGCGGCTGCCGGCGATGGTGAAGCAGAATCTGCGCGACAACGCGTACACGCTGATCGGCCAGGTCCGCGACAACCGCCCGCCTTTCTCCAAAGCGGATGCGGAGGCGATTCTGATGCCGACGCTGTTCATCCTGGGCGCGCGGACCAAGGGCCTGCTGCCGAAAGTGCTGCACGCGCTCGCGGCACACGTACCCTATTCCAGGACGGCGATCATCCCGAACGCGACGCATCCGATGTTCGAGCAGGCGCCGCAGAAATATTCCGAAGTCGTCCTCGACTTTCTGGCGAGCTGAATCATGCAGAGCTTCCGCGTCAACGGTTACGACATGGCCTATCTCGAAGTCGGCGAGGGCCATCCGCTGGTCTGCGTGCATGGCACGCTCGGGGATTTCCGCACCTGGTATTCGGTGCTCGGCCCGCTATCGGCCAATCATCGCGTGATCGCGGTCAGCCTGCGGCATTTCTTCCCTGAACATTGGGACGCCGTCGGCGATGACTACAAGATGGCGCAGCACGTCTCTGACGTGATCGCCTTCATCGAACAGGTCGAACCCGGACCAGTCGACCTGATGGGCCATTCGCGCGGCGGGCACATCGCCTTCCGCGTCGCGCAGGCGCGGCCTGAGCTGTTGCGAAAACTTGTGCTGGCCGAGCCCGGCGGCGATCTCGACGCCAGCCTGCCGGTGCCGGAAGGCACGCCTGCCTACCCACCGCTCGCGGCGAAGACGATACGCTCGGTCGAGATGATCCGCGCCGGCGACATCGAAGGCGCGCTGCAAAATTTCTATGAAGGCATCGAAGGCGACGGCTCGTGGCGGCGCGTGCCGGCGACGGCCAAGCAGCAATTGCGCGACAACACGCTGACCTTCCTCGGCCAGATCAATGAGCAGCGGCGGCCTTACACTCTCAGCGATGCGCAGGCAATCAAGACGCCGACGCTGCTGATCGGCGGCGGCGCCACCACCGGCAGCCTGTCGGTGATGTGGCGCGTGCTGGCCGCGCACATCGCCGGTAGCAAGACGGCGGTGATTCCCAATGCTGGACACTGGATGTTCGAGCAGGCGCCGCTGGAGTTTGGCGAGGCGGTGAGCCGGTTCCTGACGGAGTAGCTCTCGCCTCGCATACAGGGAAAGGCCTCACACCTTCCAGACGCCGACAGGCATCTTGATGGTCGCGTTCAGCCGGTTCCAGACGTTGATCGTCGCGATCGCGAGGATCAGGGTTGCGAGCTCGCGCTCGTCAAAATGCTTGGCGGCCTCGTTCCAGATCGCGTCCGGCACCGGATCCTCGCGATCGGCAACGCGCGTGACCGCCTCCGTCAGCGCCAGCGCGGCGCGTTCGGCGTCGGAGAAATAGGGCGCCTCCCGCCAGGCGGAGACTGCGAACAATCGCTCGTCGGTTTCGCCCAGCTTGCGGGCGATCTTGGGATGCATGTCGACGCAGACGCTGCAGCCGTTGATCTGGCTGGCGCGCAGATGCACCAGTTCCAGGAGCTTTTCCGGCAGGCCTTGCTTGGTGAGGTTGGCGAGGGCTTGAAGGAGGTTCATGGCCTCGGGCAGGACCATCACCGGGTGATTCATGCGGGCGTGCATCATGTCTCGTCTCCATAGATCGAATTTCGAAGGTTCCGGTCACATCTGCCGGATTGGCTTCGTCTTGGGCATGACGGATCGCGACGAGGGACTGTGACCGATGACCGAAGAAAATTTTCTGACCCTGCAGTTCGAGGCCAACCGCGACCATCTGCGCGCCGTCGCCTACCGGATGCTGGGCTCGCGCGGCGAGGTCGACGATGCCGTGCAGGAGGCGTGGCTGCGGCTGAGCCGCAGCGACACGTCCGACGTCGCGAACCTGAGAGGCTGGCTGACCACCGTGGTCGCCCGCATCTGCCTCGACATGCTGCGCGCGCGCAAGTCGCGCAAGGAGGATCCGATGGGCCCGCATGTACCCGAGCCGGTCGACGAGACGCGGGAGCGGGAGGCGGAGATGGCCGATTCCGTCGGCGCGGCGCTGCTGGTCGTGCTGGAGACCTTGCAGCCGGCGGAGCGGCTCGCCTTCGTGCTGCATGACATGTTCGCAGTGCCCTTCGAGGAGATCGCGCCGATCGTCGGGCGCTCGGTCGATGCCTCCAGGCAATTGGCAAGCCGCGCGCGGCGACGCGTGCAGGGCGTACCGGTGCCGGAGGCTGACCTGTCGCATCAGCGCACGATCGTCGATGCTTTTCTCAAGGCCTCGCGCGAAGGCGATTTCGAAGGATTGCTGGCGGTGCTCGACCCCGATGTCGTGTTGCGCGCCGACGACGCCGTGGTGCGGCTGGGCTCGCCGCCGGAGGTCCGCGGCGCGGTGGCGATTGCGCAACTCTACAAGGGTCGCGCCCAGGCGGCGCGCACCGCGCTGGTCGATGGCGCGATCGGGGTCGCTGTCATCCTCGGCGGACATCTGCGCATCGCGCTGCGCCTTACCTTCAACGGGGACCGCATCGCCGGGATTGAGGCCATGGCCGATGCAGAGCGGGTTGCCGCGCTGGATGTGGAGGTGCTGGAGATCTGAGGCGGCCCTACCCACCGAAACAACCCCATGCACAGTAGACCGCTCTAATAGAATCAAAGGCTTACGCGACCAAAAACGACAATATTGACGGGCTCGCCCTCTGGCGATATCTTCGCATACGGAATTCCGTATTCCCTTCTTGGAGCCCGCCGGCGTGATTCCTCTCGACCCGCTCCCGAACCTGATCGACCAGGTCTATGCCCGGATCCTGGAGGCGATCTCCGATCGCACGCTTCAGCCCGGCCAGCGCATCCGCCAGAACGAGCTCGCCGACAAGCTCGGCGTCTCGCGCCAGCCGGTGTCGCACGCGCTGCATCTGTTGCATCGACAAGGCCTCGTCGCCGAAAGCGGCAAACGCGGCTTTGAGGTCACCCAGCTCAATCCCGCGCGGATCCGCCAGCTCTACGAGGTGCGCGGCGCCGTCGACGCGCTCGCGGCCCGGCTTGCAGCCCAGCGTGCCGCAACTGATGCCGCCGGTCGCGCGCGGCTTGAGGCGGCGCTCGCCGCCGGACGCCGCATCGATCGCAAGACCGCGCTCACGGATCTGATCGCGCTCGATGTCGAATTCCACCGCGCCATCTATCAGCTCGCAGGCAATCCCGTGATCGAGGAAACGATCACGCCGCAATGGCCGCATATGCGCCGCTCGATGGCAACCGTGCTGTCCGAGCTCGACTATCGCGGCAGCGCCTGGGCGGAACACGCCGATATCGCCAAGCACATTCTCTCAGGCGACGCTGACGCGGCCGAGCGCGCGGCGCTGGCCCACGCGCAGACGGCGGGACGGATGACTGAGGAGAGATTGAGGGCGACGGACGAGGTGGCGGCGTAGCTGCAACACGCGCCGTCATTCCGGGGCGGTCCGCAGGACCGAGCCCGGAATCCATCGGACGGCAGAGACTGAGGATGAATGGATTCCGGGCTCGCGCTTCGCGCGCCCCGGAATGACAACAAGAACAATACAGGAGGACGACCCATGAAACTGTCCCAGGAGCAATTGGAGTTCTTCCAACGCGAGGGCTGGCTGTTCCTGCCCGAACTGTTTACCCAGGAGGAGGTCGATCTCCTCGCGCGCGAGGCGGTCGGCATTTATGATACCAACCGGCCGGAGGTCTGGCGCGAGAAGAGCGGCGCGCCGCGCACGGCCTTTGCCGCGCATCTCTACAACGAGGCCTTCCGTATTCTCGGCGCGCATCCGCGCATGATCGAGCCGGTCGAGCAGGTTTTCGGCGAGCCTGTCTACATGCACCAGTTCAAGATCAACGCGAAATCGGCCTTCACCGGCGACGTCTGGCAGTGGCATCAGGATTATGGCACCTGGAAGCGCGACGACGGCATGCCGGAACCCCGCGCGATGAACATCGCGATCTTCCTCGACGAGGTGATGCCGATCAATGGTCCCTTGATGCTGGTGCCGCGCAGCCAGGACGCCGGCGATCTCGAAGCCTCCCATGACCTCGCCACCACCTCCTATCCGCTGTGGACGCTGGACGAGGACACGGTGACGCGCCTCGTCAAGCAGGGCGGCATCGTCGCGCCGACCGGCAAGCCCGGCGGCATGCTGATGTTCCACGGCAATCTCGTGCATGGCTCGAGCGGCAACATCACGCCGTATCCGCGCAAGATCGTGTACCTGACGCTGAACGCGGTCTCGAACTACATCCGCACCCCGACGCGGCCGGAGTATATCGCGCACCGCGATTTCACGCCGATCAAGACGGTGGCTGATGACGCGCTGGTACGGCTTGCAAGAGCGCCGCGGCAGGCGGCGGAGTGATCTGTCATTCCGGGGCGCGCCCCCTTGGGCGCGAACCCGGAATCAATTGGGCCGCAGAGACTGTGGATGGATGGATTCCGGGCTCGCGCTTCGCGCGCCCCGGAATGACGACGACCTTTGATTGTTGCACCTACGGATTTCCAACATGAACCTCTTCCGCCTCCTCCAGGCCCGCGCGTCCGCCGGAAAACCTGTCCGTGTCGCGCTGATCGGCGCCGGCAAATTTGGCTCGATGTTCCTCGCGCAGGTGCCACACACGCCGGGGCTCGAAGTGCCTATCATCGTCGACATCGACCGCGACCGCGCGCGCGAGGCCTGCCGCACCGTCGGCTGGGACGCCGAGCGCATCGCCAAAACCGTCTTCACCGATGACGGCGCACGCGCCATCGCCGGCGGGGCGATGGATGTGGTGGTGGAGGCGACCGGCAATCCCGCCGTCGGAATCCGTCACGCGCGCGCGGCAATCGCGGCGGGCAAGCACATCGTGATGGTGAACGTGGAGGCGGAGGTACTGGCAGGCCCGCTGCTGGCCGAGGAAGCGCGCAAGGCAGGCGTGGTCTATTCGCTCGCCTATGGTGACCAGCCGGCGCTGACCGCCGAGATGGTCGACTGGGCGCGCGCCACAGGTTTTCGCGTCGTCGCCGCCGGCAAAGGAACGAAATATCTGCCTGCCTATCACGACGTGACGCCTGACGGCGTCTGGCAGCATTATGGTCTCACCGCCGGCGAAGCGCAGTCGGCCGGCATGAACCCGCAGATGTTCAACTCCTTCCTCGACGGGACCAAATCGGCCATCGAGATGGCCGCGATCGCAAATGCTTGCGCCCTCGACGTGCCCTCGGAGGGACTTCTGTTTCCGCCCTGCGGTGTCGACGATCTGCCGCACATCATGCGGCCGCGGTCGCGCGGCGGCGTGCTGGAGCGGTCGGGCGTCGTCGAGGTCGTCTCTTCGCTGGAACGCGACGGCCGGCCGGTGTTTCGCGATTTGCGCTGGGGCGTCTATGTCGTGCTGGAGGCGCCGAACGACTACGCCGCCGACTGCTTCAGGCAGTATGGCCTGAAGACCGACGCCAGCGGGCGCTTTGCCGCGATGTACAAGCCCTATCATCTGATCGGGCTCGAGCTGAACATCTCGGTGCTGTCGGCTGCGCTACGAGGCGAGCCGACCGGCCAGCCATACGGCTTCCGCGGCGACGTCGCGGCGGTCGCCAAGCGCAACTTGCGCGCCGGCGAAATGCTCGACGGCGAAGGCGGCTACACCGTATGGGGCAAGCTGGTGCCGGCAGCCACGAGCCTGAAGGCCGGTGCCCTGCCGATCGGCCTCGCCCATCGGCTCAAGCTGAAGCACGACGTCGCCCATGGCGAGATCGTGCGCTGGAGCGACGTCGAGTTCGACGCGAACAGCGAGACGATCAAGACGCGCAAGGCGATGGAGGCGGCGTTCGTTAAGCTCAGCCCAGGAAAGCAAATCGCATGAAAGCCCAGACTTTGCTTCGTATCGCGCGTCCCACCAACGATCTCGACGCAGTCATCGCGTTCTACAAGGTCGGGCTTGGACTCAGCGAGCTTTATCGCTTTGAACAACACGAGGGTTTCGACGGCGTCATGCTGGGGCGCCCCGGAGAATCCTACCATCTTGAGTTTACCCGGGCACACGGCCACGATGCGGGCAGGGCACCGAGCAAAGAGAACCTCCTCGTCTTCTATTTTCCCCTGAGATCGGAGTGGGAAGCGGCTATCTCGCGCATGCAGAATCGCGGCTATTGTCCGGTTCAGCCTTTCAATCCCTTCTGGGAAACACATGGCGTCACGTTCGAAGACTGCGATGGATATCGCGTAGTCCTGCAAAATTCCAACTGGCCTGACGAATGACAAGCTCCTAGAGCACCACGACTTTCGTGTGCAGAGGCACCTGCCCGTAGAGATCAATGATGTCCTGATTCATCATGCGGATGCATCCGGACGAGACCGCCTTTCCAATCGATTCCGGCTCGGTCGTGCCGTGGATGCGATAGCGGGTGTCTTGTCCGCCCCTGAACAGATAGAGCGCTCGCGCGCCGAGCGGATTACTCTCTCCGCCGTCCATGCCGCCCGCCCATCTGGCATAGCGCTTCGGCTCACGCGCGATCATCGCCTCGGTCGGGGTCCAGTGCGGCCATTCCCGCTTGAGCTGGATGTTCGCCGTGCCCGTGAATTCGAGGCCGGCGCGACCAACCCCGACTCCGTAGCGAACGGCCCTGCCGCCTTCTTTGACGAGGTACAGAAAGCGATTATGCGGATCGACTACGATCGTTCCAGGGGGCTCCGTCGTACGGTAATCGACGACTTGGCGCAGAAAGCGCGGGTCGACCGACGACACGTCGATCGCATCGACGGTGAACTTCTCCGAGGGTATCGCCGCATAATGTCCTGCGCCGGCCGAATCGCGTTCGGCAAGGCGGGGCGCATCGGTTGTAACGCATCCTGCCGCGGTCAAGGGAAGTGCGATCGCCACGAAGAGTGTCCTGGCGATTCTCTGAAAATTTGCGAGCATAAGTTGGAGTTCTCGAGTTTAGTTGCGTCAATCGGCCTTCTGACCGGCTTGCCTGGCGCGGGCGTCGGCCACGACGTGCTGGAAACCGTCGTATGTGAGCGCCTGATTGACCTTGTAGGGGCCGACGAGGAAGCCCGGCGTTCCCTGGAAGCCGACCGCGTCGGCAATCGCCAGGTTTCGCTTGAGCAGACCGGTGATAGCCGCGTCGTTTGCCTTGATGTCGGCATTGAGGCGGTTCATGTCGACGCCGGAGTTACGCACTGCGTCGATCATCTGCTGCTGCGGAATTCCGTAGCCGGGGACACTCATCAGGGCGTGATGCGCAGCGAGATATTTATCCTGGTATCTTGCTCCAAGCGCGAGCTTAGCGCCGACGATCGAGCTTGGGGCCAGCACCGGCCAGTCCTTGTAGACGAGTTTTATCTTTCCGTCCGCCTTCACGAGACGCTCGAGATGAACGGCGGCATCCTTACAGAACGGACAATTATAGTCGAAGAAGTCCACGATCGTGATATCGCCTTCAGGATTGCCCGCTGTCGGCGCTTCGGGATCAGCAAGGATCATCTCGCTTGTGATTTCGTTTTCAGCGCTGCGCGCGAAGGTCTTGGTGAGCAATAGCGCGGCGGTTCCGGCAAGGCGGAGGAAGGTCGAGCGGGAAACTGCTTTACTCATGTGTTGCTCCAGGAGATGCTTGCGTTAACCGCGTTCGGCTACGGAGATCTTGTCCAGGAGGTCGCGCACGGCGGTCGCGCCGATCGTTCTGGTGCCGTCGACTTCCCGGCCTGTGGCGTTGAGAAAGACCAGCGTTGGAGGGCCAACCACCTCGAACCGCTCCATGAGCCTCCTGCTCGCGAGGTTGTACCGTGTCATGTCGGCCCGGATCAGACGCAGCGTCCTCAGCCGCTGGCGCACCGCCTCATCCGCGAAGACGGTACGCTCCATCAACCGGCACTCAGTGCACCACTCGGCCGAAAAATCGATCAGGACGGGGCGCCCCTCCACACTGGCGGTGGCGATGGCCGTGTCGAGATCATGCTCATTGGTTATCGTTTGAAAGCCGTCGGATTCGAGGCCAGATGCGGAGATGGGCAGGGTCACACCCGCCCATGCGAATGGCTGCAGAGGCGCGTACCATCCGGTGATGCCTCCAATGGTCACAAGCCCACCATAGATCGCGAGCGTACCGGCTGCCATTGCGGACGCCACACGTCCCCAGTGCGGCGTGGATCGGGCGCCGTCCGGTTGCGGCCACCCGAGCCAAAATGCGATCCCGACGAAAAACGCTCCCCACGCGATTGCGATCAAGGGCAGTGGCAAGATCCGTGACATCATCCAGATTGCGACGCCGATGAAGACGATGCCGAACGCTTGCTTGACACGAACCAGCCACGGCCCGGACTTGGGCAGAGCTGTCGCTCCGAAGGCCCCAACCACCAGCAACGGCAGGCCCATGCCTAGACCGAGCGAGAACAGTGCCGCCGAGCCGCGCATCGCTTTTCCGGTCTGCGCAATATAGACCAAGGCCACCGCCAGCGGCGGCGTAACGCAAGGACCGACGATGAGAGCGGAGGTGAAACCGAGCAGCGCTGCCCCGCCGATCGATCCTGGGCGGCCCGCCCCGAGCGTCAGCCGCGCGCTCCACGCATGCGGTCCCTGCAGCTCATAGAATCCGAACATCGAGAGAGCCAACATCACGAACATTAGACTCATCAGGGCGACGGCGCCCGGAGTCTGCAAGATCGCCTGAAGGTTGCCACCGAACCAGGCGGCGAAAACTCCGAGCACGCCATAGGCGCTTGCCATCGCGAGCACGTAGGATGCGGACAGCAGAAAGCCCTGCGCCGGCGATAGCTTCTCAGCAGAGCGCGTCAGCATGCCCGACAGAATCGGCACCATGGGAAGAACGCACGGCGTGAAGGCGAGCAGCACTCCGAAACCGAGAAAGGCGAGCAAGGTCGGAAG
This sequence comes from Bradyrhizobium zhengyangense, assembly GCF_022012435.1. Classification (GTDB taxonomy): domain Bacteria; phylum Pseudomonadota; class Alphaproteobacteria; order Rhizobiales; family Xanthobacteraceae; genus Bradyrhizobium; species Bradyrhizobium zhengyangense. Next base: position 528,703 of record NZ_JAKLUA010000003.1, on the reverse strand, counting down.
GAGGTTGCCGCCCAGATCAGGTGTGGTCGCACTGGCAGGCGAAACGTCACCAGGAACCGTAGGCGCCGGATCCTCGGCCGCCGACGCGGACAGCGAACGCATCTCCTCCTTTCTATCGTCGGCATCGCGAACGATCAACGTTGCGAGGTCGATGACCTTCGTGATCGGCGGATAGCAGATCGTATTCTCGCCGCAGCCCTGATAGGTGACGTGAAGCTCGCCAGTTTCCGGCAGCGCGTTGATAAGAGCGGTCGCTTGGTGGTGGTAGACCTCGGTCGGTCCGAAGGTTGGATCGTCCTTGGTCTCGCCCCGTGTGGTCACGACCTTGAGCGCCTCGCCACCGAGGCTTGCCGCGATCCGGTCACGATAAAGATAGTACCCCGGTTCAATCGACCAGAAGAGCTCGACACCTTCCTCTTCACCTTGTGTGACGTCGAATCTGAAGGCCTCGTCGGGTGGCTTCGGTCCCGCCGCGGCCGCGCCGAGCCAAAAGGCCTGAAGGAGAAAGGTAACAAACCAGATCGTCCGCACGTAAGACATGGAAAGCCTCGCCTGATTGCGAACGTCGATCTGGCGAGCTCACCTTAAGCCAGCCTTAAGGCTGAAGGGCGACGGGCTTGACGGCAGAGGACAAAGCCATGCGTATTCTCGTCGTCGAAGACGATCCTGTCCTGTCAGATGGTTTGCGGACCGGGCTCGGCATGTTCGGCGCTACGCTCGACGTTGTGGAGAGCTGCGCGGACGGACGTGCCGCGCTGGCAAGCAGCGAATTCGATGCTCTCGTTCTCGACCTTATGCTCCCGGACGGGTCTGGGCTCGATCTGCTCGCCGACCTGCGGGCGGCCGGCGACCGCACGCCGGTGCTGCTGTTGACCGCGCTCGACGAAATCGCCGATCGCGTCAAGGGCCTCGATGCGGGTGCAGACGACTATCTCGGCAAGCCGTTCGACCTGGATGAACTCGGCGCGCGGCTGCGCGCCATCGCTCGGCGTCAAAATGGGCGGGCTTCGCCGCTGCTGTCCTGCAACGGCATCGTGCTTGATCCTGCCACCATGTCGGCGGCCGCGAATGGCGAGAGGGTCAGCTTGTCGCGGCGCGAATTCGCCGTGCTGCAGGCGCTGATGGAGCGGCCAGGCGTGCTGCGTTCCAAGGACGCGCTGGAGGCCAGCCTCTACGGCTGGCAAGAGGAGATCGAGAGCAATACTGTGGAGGTCCACATCCACAAGCTCCGCGCCAAGCTCGGACGACACGCGATCGAGACCGTGCGCGGAATCGGTTACCGCATCCGGGTGGGCGCATAATGATGTCGCTGCGGACGAGACTCTTCCTGATCCTGGTGGCGGCTACAGGCGTGATCTGGCTGTTCGCCATCGGATGGATCTATGTCGGCACAAAGCATGAGGTTGAAAGTGTGCTCGACGCCCGGCTCCAGGAAGCCGCGCGCATGGTGGCTTCGCTCGTGCCAACCAAGGGCGTCGCGACCCCTGAGGCAAGCCACGACGCGCTTGACGGAATACCGATCTACGAGCGCCAGCTTTCCTGCCAGATATGGTCGCTCGACGGCCGTCTGGTCGCGCGGTCGAGTGGGGCACCGCGCGCCAGACTCAGCGATACCGAAAGCGGCTTCTCCCAACGCGACATCGACGGCGAGAGCTGGCGCGTCTTCACCGTCGAGGATGCCGACAAGGGCATCCGCGTGCTGGTCGGCGATCGCCTCGGCATTCGCGAGCATCTGGTCGCTGGCATCATCAAGGGGCTTCTTACTCCGACGCTGCTGATCGTTCCACTGCTCGGTTTCCTGATCTGGTCTAGCCTCTCCAGCGGCTTGCGGCCGCTACGCACGCTTGCGCGCGAACTTCAGACCCGCGGCGCGGATGACATGAGCCCGGTGCAGGCGGATCGGGCCCCGCCCGAGATCCTGCCGATGACGGCCGCCCTCAACGCGCTCTTCGAGAAGGTCGAAAGCGCGCGGCAACATGAGCGCGAGATTACGGCGTTTGCAGCCCACGAGCTTCGCACGCCGCTTGCAGGCCTGCGGACCCAGGCGCAAGTCGCGATCAGCGCCAGCGATCCGCCGGCGCGCGAGCGGGCGCTGCGGCAGATCCTCATTGCGGTCGACCGCACCACGCGGCTCGTTCGGCAATTGCTGGCAATGGCGGATCTCGATGCCCGCCACGACGCACGACCAGACGCCGCCGTCAATCTCGGAGCCGCCATCGACGAGATCGTTGACGCCGCCCGGGGCCATGACCGCATCCGCGTGGAGATCGAGCCGGCATTAAGCAGGACGACGGTAACGGCAAACGCGGCACTGCTCGCGGTAGCACTACGCAATCTGCATGAGAATGCTGTTGAACACACTTTTGACTCCGGCCTGGTGCGCTGGCGCGTCAACAGCGATGCCGACGCGCTCGTGATCGCCGTCGAGGACGAAGGTCCCGGGATCCCGCCGGACGAACTGAAACTCGTCACACGTCGCTTCTTCCGCGGCCGTCTGAAGCGCCCCAGCGGCAGTGGGCTGGGGCTGTCAATCGTCGAGCTGGCTCTGCGAGCCAACGGGGCCCGACTTAATCTCGTCAACCGCGGCGACCGCAGCGGACTGCGCGCCGAGATCGTGTGGCCGTTGCCTTCGGACAAGGCCCCCGTCCGGACTCGGCGATCCAGCGCGGTCCTCCGCTTTGTGACCAAGACGTCGTGAGACCGGAGCTTGCACATCGCAGGAGCACAGGGCGATGAAAACGGAGCAACTCATCAACGCACTGGTGGCCGACATCGGCCCGCGGCGCTCCTTTCTTCGCTCCTTCGTCTACGCCACCGCCTCGGGGGTCGCCTTCGACGCTGTAGTTTTCTTTGCAGCGATCGGTCCCAGGCCGGACATTGCGGCCGCGGCCGAGACCTGGCGGTTTCTGTTCAAATTCGTGGTTACACTTGCACTTGCCGTGCCAGCTACGACGCTGGCCTACCGGTTGGCCGCGCCTGCAATGTGGCGCCGATGCCGGTTCGAAGTACTCATGGTGCCGCTTTGCCTGTTGCTTGCGGCGACGGCGTTCGAGCTCGATCTCGTGCCCCCCTCGCTGTGGATGGTTCGCCTGGTCGGTTCGAACTCGGTGAACTGCATGACGCTGATTCCGGTTCTGGCTCTGGCTCCGCTGACATGTTTCCTCATCCTGCTGCGTAGCGGAGCCTCGTGCGATCCGGGATTGACCGGCGCAGTGGCGGGTCTCGCCGCGGGCGCGATCGCTGCCACGTTCTATGCGCTCAACTGCTTCGATGACAGTCCGCTATTCGTGATCACGTGGTATCCGATCGCGATGTCGACGACCGCGGCGGGCGGCTATTACGGCGGCCGGCGCTTCCTGACCTGGTGACGGAGGACCTGCCCTTAAGATCCGCTTAAGCCTGTAGAGCGATCGGTGCGCACTCAAGCACAAGAATCAGGATGGACCTCGTGAGTGCATTGTCATCGGACCGCCAACGCTTCTTGATCGCCGGCTGGACGAAACTGGCCGGCAATCTTTCGGGCTGGAGCGCATGGCCGCTTCGCCTCATCGTGGGCTATGGCTTCATCATCCATGGGTGGGCGAAGCTGAGCCGCGGCCCCGAGAGCTTCGCGGCCTTCCTGCACGCCCTTAATGTGCCTCTTCCGCTGTTCTTTGCCTGGGCTACCACGGTAACCGAACTGATTGGAGGCCTCTGCGTGCTGTGCGGCGCGTTCGTCGCAGCGGCGAGCGTGCCGTTGTCGGTCGTGTTGCTGGCTGCGCTCTTCACGGTCCATCTCCATTACGGCTTCTTCTCCGTCAAGCTCGCGGGTATTTCTCCGGACGGAGTGAAGTTCGGCCCGGTGGGTTACGAGCACATCCTTCTCTATCTTGCCGGTCTGATCAGCCTTGCGATCGGTGGCGCGGGACCAATTTCATTGGATGGATGGCTTATCCGTCGCGCTGGCAGAGATCGCGTGAGGTCGGACGCAAAGGACGGTCTCACAGGCCGGCTTCGTACCCATCTTTCGGAGCTGTAGCGTTCTTGGTTCAAACCTGACGTCGGAGGAGAGGTCAGCGTGACTGTCAAGAGGTGAATGAGAGAGTCTCTTGGGATTCGGATTTGATCGAATCAAACTGACTGATGGTCGGATGCGGCTGATCCGCCGGACCTCGAGTGAGCTTACAAACGGGCTCTTCGAGCGATCCATATCCCTCGATTTCGGAGCGAAGCTCGGCTACTGAACGCATGATCCGCTCGAATGACTCAGCTGCCCGCAGGCGGTCGCCACCCCGTGACACCAGCTGACTGATGCTTGCCAGCAGGATGCTCGATTTCTCGATGCGCATCAGCTGCTCGTCAAACGCGCCAAATTCGTTCCCACCCGGGAATTCCGATGCCAGCTCATCACAGAGCCTTGTGAGCTCGGAGACGAACTCATCTGATGACAGACCGTGATCGGGACAGGGGAATTGCAGGACGTTGTCGCGCTCCATTCGGGCCTCCGTCTGCTATACGACGCTCGCCCGGCTTTGGATCAGTCCGCACCCGCTGAATGAGCTGCCCTTTTGGTTGGCGGCGGCCGAAGCTTAAGCCATGAGGACACGCTTCCCTGGAACCGGCGGGATCACTATTCCGCGGGAACCTGTCAAGTGGTGGCGAATTATCTCCATTCCGCCTCCAGAGTCCTCGTTGAATGAAAACAACCGCCGCCGCGGATCCCCGAAGCCTTGAGTTGCTCATTAACGGGATCGTCGATTACGCCATCTTCATGCTCGATACCAACGGCTTGATCAGGACCTGGAACAAGGGCGCTGAACGGCTCAAGGGTTACGTGGCCGACGAGATCATCGGAAAGCCTTTTTCGACCTTTTACACGCCTGAAGATCGGCAGAAGGGCCTACCCGCCAAGGCGCTGGCCACCGCGTCGGAGACAGGACGCTTTGCGTCCGAAGGCTGGCGCGTCAGAAAGGATGGCAGCCGGTTCTGGGCGCTCGTCGTTCTCGACGCCATCCGTGACGAGGAAGGCGGTCTCGTCGGGTTCGCGAAGGTGACGAGAGACATCACCGAGCGGCAACAGGCCCATAACGACCTCCTGGAAAGCGAGCGACGATATCGCCGCCTCGTTGAAGCCGTCGTCGACTACGCCATTTTTCAACTCGATCCTTCCGGCAATGTCGCGACCTGGAACCCCGGCGCCGAGCGCATCAAGGGGTATCGGCCGGAGGAGATCATCGGCCGACATTTCAGCACCTTCTACACGCCAGAGGATCTTGAAAAGGGCGTGCCGAAATTGGCGCTGAGGGAGGCCGCCGAAAAAGGGCGGTTCGAATCCGAGGGCTGGCGGTTGCGCAAGGACGGCACGCGCTTCTGGGCCTCTGTCGTCATCGACAGGATTACCGACGAAAGCGGCACGATCATCGGCTTTGCGAAGGTCACGCGCGATCTCACCGAGCGGAAGCAGGCCCAGGACGAGCTTCAGCGGGTCCAGGAGCAACTGGTTGCATCCCAGAAGCTCGAAGCGGTCGGACAGCTCAGCGGCGGCATCGCTCATGACTTCAACAATCTCCTGATGATCGTGCTGGGAAATCTCGAGAATGCAGAACGCAACAGCCGCAATGTCGGAGGACCGAACCTCCATCGCGCGCTTGCAAACGCGAAGCGCGGCGCGCAACGTGCCGCGGCGCTGACATCTCGGTTGCTCGCCTTCTCGCGCCGTCAGGCGCTCGACCCAAAGCCGATCAACCTCAACGGCTTCCTGAGTGGGCTCCAGGAGTTCCTTCAGCGCACATTGGGTGAGCGCATCGAAGTGCAGACGGTCGGCGGCGCCGGCCTCTGGCAGATCGAGGCGGACGTGAACCATCTGGAATCGACCATCGTCAACCTTGCGATCAATGCCCGTGATGCGATGCCTGACGGCGGGAAGCTGACCATCGAGGCGGCCAATGTCTCCGCTGACGAAGACTATTCGCGTGCGAACCCGGAGCTCGCAGCCGGCCAATATGTCGTCATCAGCGTCAGCGATACCGGCAGCGGCATGACGCCGGAGGTCCTCAATCACGCGTTCGAGCCGTTTTTCACGACCAAGGAGCCTGGACAGGGGACCGGTCTTGGCCTGAGCCAGGTCTACGGCTTCGTCAAACAGTCCGGCGGACATGTGAAGATCTACAGCGAGGTCGGGGAAGGCACGAGCATCAAGATGTACTTCCCGCGTCACGCGGGCAGTGCGCAGCCCAGCTCCGAGGATGCGGACGAGTTCGTAGCGGAAGGCGCCGCTGTAGAAACCATTCTCGTCGTCGAAGACGATGTCGATCTCAGGACCTACGTTTCGGACGTCCTGCGCGATCTCAACTATCGGGTCCTGGCTGCCGGCAGCGCGCAGGCCGCCATGACCATTTTATTGCAGGAGGATCAGCACCTGGATCTGCTTCTGACCGATGTCGTCATGCCCGGCATCAATGGTCGTGAGCTGGGACGGCGCGCGCAGCAGGTCAGGCCCAAGCTGAAGATTCTCTACATGACCGGTTACTCGCGCAACGCAGTCGTTCACCAGGGGCGCCTCGACGAGGGGGTCGATCTGCTGGAAAAGCCCGTCACTCAGGCAAGGCTGGCGCTGAAGATTCGCGAGCTTCTGGATCGAAGGTGAAAACACAAAAGTCTGATGGATGAGATTCGACTGGCGCGCCGACGAAGGTGCATTCCCTCCCCCCTTGTGGGGAAGGGCTAGGGAGAGGAGTAGCCCAGGAAAAGGTGCCGGTTGTTGAAGATGTGTCGTGTGTGTGGGGGCGCCACGGATGGCGTCCCCGTGTGGCACCCCCCTCCCTGACCCTCCCCCACAAGGGGGGAGGGAACGGAGAAAGCGCGGCAAGCTTAACGAGCTTGCCGGGCGCTCGGCCCCAGGTCTATGAGCCCCAGATCCACAAGCGTGCGATGGAAACGACGTTTCCGTTCGGAGGCTGATGCGAAGTAAGCTTCCCGGCAGTCATCCAGCAAGCTCGCGCGGGTGGCAAATATCGGATCGAGCGCAATGCCGGCCCGTTGCAGGGCGACAGTGCCAAGGAAGGCGATATCGAGGTCGGCGCCTCGTCCGGGGCTGAAGTGCGGGATATTGAGGGCTTCAATCGCGTAGAAGGTACGAAACGCTCTCCGCCCATCTCCCGGTCGTTTCAGCTGTCGATCGATCTGCTTCGTCAGCACGGGTTGATGATCCCCGTAATGCACGATGAGGACAGGCCGGTCAGGAAAGCTGCTTGCCAGCTTGGCTCTGGCGGCTTGCCAGGCCGACGCGGTCTCTGCCAGTCGCGTGTAGTACTCGGCGTATTCGGCATTGGGGAGGCTGGCCTTGGCAAAGGCGCGTTCTTTCTCGAGTCGACCTGAGGGCACCAGCTGCCTGCTGTGCGGACCGTGATTGAAATTGGTCAGCGCATAAAGGAATCTCGGTGTCTGGTCGTGAGCGACCCTCTTGGCATAGGCATTGACGACCGCATCCAGAAACACTGCATCGGAATTTGTTGCCTCGAAACGCCTGGTATCGAATGGCGGAGGAAGTTCGTCGACGAAGATGCGCTCGTCGATGCCGATCGAGCCGTAGAATTTATCGTAGCTGAGGAATCCGCGGCGGCAGCTGGATATCAGTGTCGTCTTGTAGCCGAGCGACGCCAGGGAACGCGGCAAGCTGCTATGAAAACGGCCGGCGCCCTTCTTGAAGAGATAGTAGGCGCTCGAACCGAAGCTGGCGCTTGAAAGACCGGTCAGCAGGCTGAATTCGGTTTGCCACGACCCTCCACCAAAGATGTCGACGTTCAGGTGGCCAAATTCCGCACCTGGCGGGGACAGGAAAGCCTCCACACTCGACTCGACCGGCAGGCCGAAAATACGCGGGTCGAAGACGGACTCGTGCTGGATCACGATAATGTCGGGCGAACAGGTGGAACGCGCTGGCACCGCCTCCCTCAAGGGCAGTGGCTCGCTCGCGATATCGCTCAGCGCCAACGCGCCGAACTGTCGCCAGCAAGCGGGGTCGACCAGCGAGGCCATGAAGGTCGCGTAGAAGCACCGCCCTTGCGTCAGAGTAAGCCGCAAGGACGCAACGCCCTTTGACGCGGAAGCCTTGGCAAAGCCGATGAGCGCCAGAAGGAACAAGAGAACCCGCAATGTGGCGGGAACGGGAGACCCCGCCGCATAGAGCAGAACCGCGCCCGAAGCGAAGGCGAAGAGCGCGCTTCCTGCCAGAACGCCCAGCATCATGCGCGGGTATTGCAAGACAAAAAATGGGACCGTGCCCGCAAACGCCAGGGGCAAATCAGAGACGGTCAGCTTGAGTGCGCTGTGGTCGAACTTGACTGAGGATATGCCGGCGATTGCCACCGCCAGCATGCCGGACAGCAGGATCGCCCTCTCGACATCGGCAAGAAGCAGCAGCAACAGGGCAGCATTGAACAGGAGCGCCGCGATCGCGAACGGCAGATGTTCAACGTTCCGTTCCGTCAGCGCAACAGCGGCAATGACTGCCACGAGAATGAAAATCAAAGTCATGGAATCAGGATGCCCCGAGCATTTGAATTATGCAATTTGGGGGACGGACCGACAGTGAAGACCCGCAAGGCCATGGATTTGGCGTTCGCAGCGCAACATAGAGCGGCAGGGGGGCCGACCAAGCACGATCGGGCTGCGGTCGAGAGCGCCTCGCGTGACACCTTCACCCCTGTTGGCCTATCGCAACAA
>NZ_JAKLUA010000003.1:0-515000 GCF_022012435.1 Bradyrhizobium zhengyangense | reverse complement strand
TGTCTATCCAGACTAGCAGGATGCGAAGTGATGTTTCGCGGACGACGGTGCACGATCAGTCGATGATCAAACCATCTGGTGGAGCCAGACGGGATCGAACCGACGACCTCATGCTTGCAAAGCACGCGCTCTCCCAGCTGAGCTATGGCCCCGTAACCAGAAGACGAATGCTCACTCGATGAGTGTGGTGGGCCTGGGAAGACTTGAACTTCCGACCTCACGCTTATCAAGCGCGCGCTCTAACCAACTGAGCTACAAGCCCCTAACGCATATCCAGTCAAGGACCAGGGATCTGCAAGGTTGCAGCCCCAGCGCGTGTTCGTCCGCGAAGAAAGAGAAACGTAGACGGCGAAATCCCGCCAATGGAGCTCAACGATCTGGCGATCTGTTGGCCCCTGATGTTTCTAAAACAGCTCGATAGAAGCAAGCTTCTGAAGAGCCATCCTTAGAAAGGAGGTGATCCAGCCGCAGGTTCCCCTACGGCTACCTTGTTACGACTTCACCCCAGTCGCTGACCCTACCGTGGCCGGCTGCCTCCTTGCGGTTAGCGCACCGTCTTCAGGTAAAACCAACTCCCATGGTGTGACGGGCGGTGTGTACAAGGCCCGGGAACGTATTCACCGTGGCGTGCTGATCCACGATTACTAGCGATTCCAACTTCATGGGCTCGAGTTGCAGAGCCCAATCCGAACTGAGACGGCTTTTTGAGATTTGCGAAGGGTCGCCCCTTAGCATCCCATTGTCACCGCCATTGTAGCACGTGTGTAGCCCAGCCCGTAAGGGCCATGAGGACTTGACGTCATCCCCACCTTCCTCGCGGCTTATCACCGGCAGTCTCCTTAGAGTGCTCAACTAAATGGTAGCAACTAAGGACGGGGGTTGCGCTCGTTGCGGGACTTAACCCAACATCTCACGACACGAGCTGACGACAGCCATGCAGCACCTGTGTTCCAGGCTCCGAAGAGAGGGTCACATCTCTGCGACCGGTCCTGGACATGTCAAGGGCTGGTAAGGTTCTGCGCGTTGCGTCGAATTAAACCACATGCTCCACCGCTTGTGCGGGCCCCCGTCAATTCCTTTGAGTTTTAATCTTGCGACCGTACTCCCCAGGCGGAATGCTTAAAGCGTTAGCTGCGCCACTAGTGAGTAAACCCACTAACGGCTGGCATTCATCGTTTACGGCGTGGACTACCAGGGTATCTAATCCTGTTTGCTCCCCACGCTTTCGTGCCTCAGCGTCAGTACCGGGCCAGTGAGCCGCCTTCGCCACTGGTGTTCTTGCGAATATCTACGAATTTCACCTCTACACTCGCAGTTCCACTCACCTCTCCCGGACTCAAGATCTTCAGTATCAAAGGCAGTTCTGGAGTTGAGCTCCAGGATTTCACCCCTGACTTAAAAACCCGCCTACGCACCCTTTACGCCCAGTGATTCCGAGCAACGCTAGCCCCCTTCGTATTACCGCGGCTGCTGGCACGAAGTTAGCCGGGGCTTATTCTTGCGGTACCGTCATTATCTTCCCGCACAAAAGAGCTTTACAACCCTAGGGCCTTCATCACTCACGCGGCATGGCTGGATCAGGGTTGCCCCCATTGTCCAATATTCCCCACTGCTGCCTCCCGTAGGAGTTTGGGCCGTGTCTCAGTCCCAATGTGGCTGATCATCCTCTCAGACCAGCTACTGATCGTCGCCTTGGTAGGCCATTACCCTACCAACTAGCTAATCAGACGCGGGCCGATCTTTCGGCGATAAATCTTTCCCCGTAAGGGCTTATCCGGTATTAGCACAAGTTTCCCTGTGTTGTTCCGAACCAAAAGGTACGTTCCCACGCGTTACTCACCCGTCTGCCGCTGACGTATTGCTACGCCCGCTCGACTTGCATGTGTTAAGCCTGCCGCCAGCGTTCGCTCTGAGCCAGGATCAAACTCTCAAGTTGGACTTGAACTTTGAACCGGCTGATCACAACGTTTGACGAGGTCCCACCATTGTCGACCGAGATCGACTTGCTGTCTGCGATTCACATCGCGGACAACGATGGTGTTTCCTTTGAAACGTGTACCGCCGAAGTCTTTCGTCCTCTCTCAGTACTCAAAAGCCGAAGCTCTTAAGTGGTCCGAGAGGCGCAAGGACTCCGCCGTCCACGTTTCTCTTTCTTCATCTTCACTTGTCAAACAGCCCGGGACCGTGGAGGCCCCAACCTTCCAGAGTGGAAGGGTTCCGACACCCTTACCGACGTCGAATGACTCCAACCGATTGTGTCGGCTGTTGTGTCACTCAACAAGGTGAGGAGCATCAGTGGCGCGTTCGCTCGCCTTGGTCAGTGACCCGGCGGCGCCGCGCTCAGTGGTTGGGGTTATAGGCCCCACCTTCCGGGCTGTCAACGCCAATCGTCAACAAATCGTCGCACAGTGGATTAGCGTAAAAAATCCAATGATCACAGCCAATTAGAGAGACGGAGAGCGAGCGGAGGCGCGCGGCTCGGTAAAAAATCTGAAAAAAAGTTTGGGCCCCGGCGGGCTCCTGAGGGGCCCTGAAGGGGGCGCCTGAGGGGGCGAAAGCGGCCTCGCCCCGTCCCCGGGTCCGGGGGGCCTGCGACGGGTCGTTGAGGAAACTTTTTCCATATTGGGCGCCGTACTAGAGCCACAATCCCGCGGCGTTCTGGTATGAGACAAGCTTGAATCGCGGAGTGCCAGTGGGGGCTGCCAGCGATTTTCATGGGGTTCAGAGAAGGCGATCTGACGATGACGCGGCCTTCTTCGGACATTCGAAAGACATCGAGAGACCTTCACCTGCCCAGCTGTTCGTAACTTCGGCCGGGCCTCATCCGAGGCCTTCTGAGCGCGAGCATTTGTGCGATAAGGCTTTTTCCGAGATGCCCCTGCAAGAGGGCGACCGGAATGAGGCGCTGAAAGCGAAGGTTTCGGGTCGTTGATTGGGGGACTTGGGTTGAACCAGAGGACGTCACGCGGCGCTTACGGGCGTGAGACCGGGATCATCGATCTCGGCCACGAGCCGCCGCTGTCCGTCGATGGTTCGGAAGCCGCCGTCATCGATCGCCGTCGCGTCTCGGTGCAATGGTTCAGCGGCACAATTCTAACCGGACTCTGCGGCGCAGCCCTGATCGGCGGCGCCGTTTTCGCATCTCTCGACGGCGAAATGACCTTCGCCAAGGTGCCGGAGCGGGTCGAGGGCGCGCTGCGCGGAGCCTTTGGCGCGGCCGATCGCACCGTGACGCTGCACAAGAGCGATCGCCTGCCGCCGCCCAGTGACTCGACCGCCTCGCGCAACATCGTCCGCGTCTCGACAGTCGCCCGCGTCGGCAACCGCGACGTGATGCGGGTGCGCCCCTTCATCCGGATCGCCGGCAACCTGTCGATGACGACGAGCGATTTGTCGGCGAAGATTCCGCCGTTCAACGCGCAGCGCATGCTCACCGACGTCGGCTCCGATCCGAAGACCGCGACCGACGATCCGAACAATCCCGAGGCCGTCGAGCCCGACGCGGAGGTCTCCTTCGTCACCAAGGATCTTTCGCCGGTGCTGCCGAAGGCCAAGATTTCCGCGGTGGTGGCGCTCGACGACATCCTGATGCGGGTGCGCGATGCCGCCAATTGGCGCGGCAATGGCGGGGTGCGCTACGCCTCGCTCGCCAATGCCACCGCCGACGTCTCCGGCGCGACCGGCGCATCCGACATGAAGATGGCCTACGCCACCGAAGCGTCGTCATCCGATCCCTATGCCGGTTTCGAGACCCGCGTGGTGCCGGAAAACGTGACGCTGCTGCCGAAGACAAAGGAGCAGATCACCGGCGGCAATCCCAACGGCGAGCGCGTCCATGTCGTCAAGAAGGGCGACAGCGTCGGCTCCGTGCTGCGCGATCTCGGCGCCACGGCCGAGGAGATCAAGGCGATTGCCGCAACGCTCGGCCCCCGCGGCCGCGACGGCGGCCTGAAGGAAGGCGAAAAGCTTCGCATCCTGATGGCGCCCGCAAGCCCCGGCGCAAGGCTGCAGCCCTATCGCGTCGTCGTCGCCAACGACACCGTGGTCGAGGCGATCGCGGCGCTGTCCGATCTCGGCAAATACGTCGCGGTCGACGTGTCCAGCATGAACACCGTCGCCGACGCTACGGCCAACGCCAGCAGCGAAGACGATGACGACGATGACGGCAGCGGCGTGCGGCTCTATCAGAGCATCTACGAAACCGCGATGCGCAACAAAGTGCCGATGCCCGTCATCGACGACATGATCAAGATCTACTCCTACGACGTCGATTTCCAGCGCAAGGTCGCGCCGGGCGACTCGTTCGATGTGTTCTACGCCGGCGAAGACGAGGGCTCGGCGGCGGTCGACAAGAGCGAAGTGCTGTTCGCCTCGCTCACGGTCGGCGGCGAAACCAAGAAATACTACCGCTACCAGAGCCCCGACGACGGCGTCGTCGACTACTACGACGAGACCGGCAAGAGCGCGAAGAAGTTCCTGGTCCGCAAGCCCGTCAACAGCGCCATCATGCGCTCCGGCTTCGGCGGCCGCCGCCATCCGATCCTCGGCTACGTGAAAATGCACACCGGCGTCGACTGGGCCACTGCCTATGGCACGCCGATCTTCGCCGCCGGCAACGGCGTGATCGAGAAGGCGCAGCTCGAAGGCGGCTACGGCAAATACGTCCGCATCAAGCACAACAACGGCTACGAGACGGCCTACGGCCACATGTCAGCCTTCGCCAAGGGCATGGAGCCAGGCAAGAAGGTGCGGCAGGGCCAGGTCATCGGCTTCGTCGGCTCGACGGGCCAGTCAACCGGCCCCCACGTCCACTACGAAATCCTCGTCAACGGCCGCTTCGTCGACCCGATGCGCGTGAAACTGCCGCGCGGCCGTTCGCTGGAAGGCCCGATGCTGTCAGGCTTCGAGAAGGAGCGCGACCGGCTCGATGCGATGATGAGCGGCCGCAACGGCGCCATCGCACGCATGTCGGATGCGACGGGTGGGCCGTTGCAGGTCACGAATCGGTAATTCTCCGGATCAGACGACGACGAAAAAATGCCCCGGAAAGGCGTCGCCTTCCGGGGCATTTTTCACGTCGCAGTGAGCGCTACCGTCAGTTCAGCTTCCGCTTCGACACCGGTGCCTCGAACTGGGCGATCTCCGCGGTCTGCGGCGCCTTGCCGTTGAAGGTCAGCACGTTGCCTTCGGACGAGATCGCGACGCTGTCGCCGTCCTTGACGTCGCCGGCCAGGATCATCTCCGCGAGCGGGTCCTGCAGGTAGCGCTGGATCACCCGCTTGAGCGGCCTTGCGCCATAGGCGGGATCCCAGCCCTTGGCGGCGAGCCAGTCGCGGGCCGCAGCATCGAGCGTCAGCACGATCTTGCGATCGGTCAGCAGCTTCTGGAGCCGGGTGAACTGGATCTCGACGATCCGGCCCATCTCGCTCTTCTGCAAGCGGTGGAACAGGATGATCTCGTCGACGCGGTTGAGGAACTCGGGGCGGAAATGTCCGCGCACCATTCCCATCACCTGATCACGCACGGCAGAGGTATCTTCGCCCTCGGGTTGATTCACCAGATACTCCGAACCGAGGTTCGAGGTCATGATGATCAGCGTATTGCGGAAATCGACCGTACGGCCCTGGCCATCGGTCAGACGGCCGTCGTCGAGCACCTGCAACAGGACGTTGAAGACGTCAGGATGCGCCTTCTCGATCTCGTCGAACAGCACCACCTGATAAGGCCGGCGCCGCACCGCTTCGGTGAGGGCGCCGCCCTCGTCATAACCGACATAGCCCGGAGGCGCGCCGATCAACCGCGAGACCGAGTGCTTCTCCATGTACTCGGACATGTCGAGGCGGACCATCGCGGTCTCGTCGTTGAAGAGATACTCGGCAAGCGCCTTGGTCAGCTCGGTCTTGCCGACGCCGGTGGGGCCCAAGAACATGAACGAGCCGGTCGGCCGGTGCGGGTCCTGCAGGCCTGCGCGCGAACGACGCACGGCGGTCGCGACCGCACGCACGGCCTCAGCCTGGCCGACGACGCGCTGCCCGAGCTGCTCCTCCATCTTCAGGAGCTTCTCCTTCTCGCCCTCCAGCATCTTGTCGACGGGCACGCCGGTCCAGCGCGAGACCACCTGCGCGACGTGGTTGGCGGTGACCGCCTCCTCCATCATCTCGCCGGAACCGTCGCGCGCCTCGATATCGGCGAGCTGCTTCTCGAGCTGCGGGATCCGGCCATAGGCCAGCTCGCCCGCCTTCTGGAATTCGCCGCGCCGCTGCGCATCGGCCAGATCGACGCGCAGGGCGTCGAGCTCCGACTTCAGCTTCTGGGCGTCGGAGAGCTTGTTCTTCTCCGCGCTCCAGCGCGCCGTCAGCGCCGCAGACTTTTCCTCGAGCTCGGCGAGCTCCTTCTGAAGCGACTCAAGACGCGACTTGGAGCCGAGATCGCTTTCCTTCTTGAGCGCTTCCTGCTCGATCTTGAGCCGGATGATTTCCCGATCCATCGAATCCAGCTCTTCCGGCTTGGAATCGACCTGCATCTTCAGCCGCGCCGCGGCCTCGTCCATGAGGTCGATCGCCTTGTCCGGCAGGAAGCGGTCGGTGATGTAGCGGTTGGACAGCGTCGTGGCGGCAACAAGCGCGGAATCCGTGATCCGCACGCCATGGTGCTGCTCGTACTTGTCCTTCAATCCGCGCAGGATCGAGATCGTATCCTCGACCGAGGGCTCGCTGACGAAGATCGGCTGGAAGCGACGCGCCAGCGCCGCATCCTTCTCGACGTGCTTCTGATACTCGTCGAGCGTGGTCGCACCGATACAGTGCAGCTCGCCGCGCGCGAGCGCCGGCTTGAGCAAATTGGAGGCGTCCATCGCGCCGTCGCCCTTGCCGGCGCCGATCAGCGTGTGCATCTCGTCGATGAACAGGATGAAGGTCCCCTCGCTGCCAGTAACCTCCTGGAGCACGGCCTTCAGCCGCTCCTCGAACTCGCCGCGATACTTTGCGCCGGCGATCAATGCGCCGAGGTCAAGCGACAGCAGCTTCTTGTCCTTGAGGCTCTCGGGCACATCGCCGTTGACGATGCGCAGCGCCAAGCCTTCGGCGATGGCGGTCTTGCCGACGCCGGGCTCACCGATCAGGACGGGATTGTTCTTGGTCCGGCGCGAGAGCACTTGAATCGTACGGCGGATCTCCTCGTCGCGGCCGATGACCGGGTCGAGCTTGCCGTCGCGCGCAGCCTGGGTCAGGTCGCGGGCATATTTCTTCAGCGCGTCATAGGCGTTCTCGGCCGTCGCGGAGTCAGCCGTGCGGCCCTTGCGCAGCGCCTCGATCGCGGCGTTGAGATTTTGCGGGGTAACGCCGCCCTTGTTCAGGATGGTGCCGGCTTCGCTGTTCTTTTCGAGCGTCAGCCCGAGCAGCAACCGCTCGACGGTGACAAAGCTGTCGCCCGCCTTCTCGCCGGCCTTTTCGGCCGCGTCGAAGGTGCGCGCGAGCTCGGGCGCCAAATAGATCTGCCCGGCGCCGCCGCCGCTGACCTTCGGCACCTTGCCCAGGGCGTCCTCGGTCGCCTTCAGGATTGCGCGGGAATTGCCGCCGGCGCGGTCGATGAGGCCGGC
Organism: Bradyrhizobium zhengyangense; assembly: GCF_022012435.1. Lineage (GTDB taxonomy): Bacteria > Pseudomonadota > Alphaproteobacteria > Rhizobiales > Xanthobacteraceae > Bradyrhizobium > Bradyrhizobium zhengyangense. The sequence continues at coordinate 507,403 of NZ_JAKLUA010000003.1, read as the reverse complement.
AGCCAGGCCTTCATTGTCATCCAGCAGCACCTTCAGCATGTGCAGAGTGGAAAACTGCTGATGCCCTTCGCGCACCGCAAGCGACTGCGCGGACTGGATGAAGCCCCTGGAGCGTTCGGTATATTTGTCGATATTCATGGTCTTTTCTGTCCCTCGGCCTGCCCTCGGGGCCCTCTAAGGCACCCCAAACGGCATCTTCATTGGGTTTCCGGTACCCGCGTTGACTTTCCTCAACCGGCAACGGTCGTTATCAGCCGGCGCTGGCGCCGGCCTGACCCAGATGTGGGAAGCGGGCCCGCAGACCGAAAGAGGCGACTTCACAATTTCGTGCGCAGATCGGCCGGCTTGGCGGGTGCGGGTCGAATCCCCTAAGTAGCGGCATGACAGCCAGCCAGACTGCCGAAATCAACGGCCTTTACCGCTACCCGATCAAGGGCCTGACGCCGGAATCCCTGCTCCGGGTCGTCGTGCGGTCGGGCCAGACCCTTCCCGCCGACCGCCGCTATGCCATCGAGAACGGCCCCAGCGGTTTCGACCCTGAAGCCCCCGAGTGGAGGCCGAAAATCCAGTTCCTGATGCTGGCGCGCAACGAGCGCCTGGCCTCTCTCGACAGCCGGTTCGAGGACGCGACCAATCGCCTGACCATCCGCAAGGACGGCCAGATCGTCGTCAGCGGCGATCTCGAGACCGCCGCCGGGCGTGCGGCGATCGAGGCCTACTTCACGGAGAACTTTCGGCCGGAGCTGAAGGGCCCGCCCAAGGTTCTGTCAGGTCGCGATCACAGTTTTTCGGACGTCGCCCGCAAGGTCGTCTCGATCATCAATCTCAACAGCGTCCGCGCCATAGAGACCATGCTTGGTGGCGTTGCCGTCAATCCCCTGCGCTTCCGCGCCAATCTTTACGTGGATGGCTGGCCGGCCTGGTCCGAGCTCGACCTCGTCGGCCAGACGCTCGCAATCGGACAGGCGCGGCTGAAGGTGATCAAGCGCATCGTCCGCTGCCCGGCCACGAACGTGGACCCGGTGACGGCGAAGCGCGATCTCGAGATACCACCGACGCTCTCGCGCCATCTCGGCCACATGGATTGCGGCATCTATGCCGAGGTGGTCGCCGACGGCGAGATTGGCGTGGGGGATGCGGTCGCGGTGGAGCAGCCGCAGCTCGTGTGAGCTTCGTAGGGTGGGTTAGCCCCGCGATTGCGCCCAGCGCAATTCGCACGGCGTAACCCACCACTTCTATCACCGCGGCGACCAAAGAGGTGGGTTACGCCAGCGGATCGCGCTTCGCGCGACCGTTAGCTAACCCACCCTACGGCACCGTCGTCAATTCGGCATCACATACGCATAGATCCGGCCGCGCGAAATCGGGGCTTCGCGAACGCGGTTGCCGTTGTTGCCGGAAATCATGATCGGATTGCCCTGCGCATCGATGCCGGTGATGATGCCGACATGACCGCCGCGGCGACCGCGCGACATCACTGCGATGGCGCCGACCTGCGGGCCGGAGACGCGCGTGCCGTAATGCGCAAACGAGTTCGCCATGTCCGATCCGGTGCCTTGGTGGCCGGTTTTCTCGAGCACCATGTTCATGAAACGCGCGCACCACAGGCTGCCGCGGCCCGTCGGGTTGCCGCCGAGATAGCGGCGTGCCTCGGACACGAGGCCCGAACCACCACCGAAGCCACTGCTCGCGCCGACACTGGCGCTCGGATCATAGCTGGCCTGCGTGTTGCCGAATCCACCCGCCTGCAACGCAGCCGCGCTGCGCTCGAAGCGCGAGCCGCGGGCCGAGTGCCTGACGTGATGATGTCTGCTGGCGTGATGCACGTAAGCGTGCCGCTCTGCGCTATGACGATGATGCGGCCGCGCCGAGGCCGGAGAAACGAACGCGGCAAGAGCCGCGAAGAACATCGCCAGCGCGACAACACGACGCGACAGGCGAGACGCAAACAACTCAAACATTCTTCATCCTTCGTTGACACCCCCACTTCCCAAAGTCGGCCCGTGCGATGGCCAACATCGATAGGGCCGTTAAGCCATCCGATGTGGCGAGAAAAAGACGCTGCGGCAGCGAATAGCTGCGATGATTTTGCGGCAATGCTCTGATGGAGCTGCCTTATTGCGGACATCTGCATTAACTGCGATCCTGAAGGTGCGGCTTGAAGAGAGGGAAACGGTTAATGCCCCACGCCACGACCAGGGACGACGTCCGCATCTATTTCGAAGAGGCAGGTCAGGGAACGCCGATCATTTTTCTGCACGAGTTCGCGGCCGACTACACCAATTGGGAGCCGCAGATGCGCTACTTCTCGCGCGGCCACCGCTGCATCACCTATTCCGCACGCGGCTACACGCCATCTGACGTGCCCAATGGCGAGGTCTACACCTACACTCACTTCTACACCGATGCGCTGGCTGTGCTCGATCATCTCGGAATCGAGCGCGCGCATCTCGTCGGCCTGTCGATGGGCGCGTACTCGTCGCTCCAGATCGGATTGAACGCGCCGCAGCGCGCGATGTCGATGACACTCGCAGGTGTCGGCTCAGGCTCGGAGCTCGAGACTCTCGACGCCTGGCGCAAGCAGTGCCGCGCCAATGCCGAGCAATTCGAGACGCTGGGCTCGGCTGAAGTCGCAAAGATCACGCGCGAGGCGCCGAGCCGTATTCCCTTCCTGGTGAAAGACCCGCGCGGTCATGCGGATTTCTATGCCGCACTGGCGCGGCACGATTCCAGGGGATCGGCCAACACGATGCGCGGCTTTCAGGGCGGGCGGCCGTCGATCTACACGCTGACGGATGCGATCAGGAAGATAGCAACGCCGGCATTGATCATCTGCGGCGATGAGGACGATCCCTGCATCGGGGCGAGCCTGTTCTTGAAGAAACATCTGCCGGCCGCGGGCCTCGCGATGTTTCCGAAGTCCGGTCATGTGCTCAATCTGGAAGAGCCGGCGTTGTTCAACGAGAGCGTGGCGCGGTTCGTGACATTGGTGGAAGCGGGACGGTGGCCCGCGCGCGATCCTCGGTCGCTGACCGCGCACTAGGGTGACGGCGCCGCCGCGCACTCCGTCATTGCGAGCGCAGCGAGGCAATCCAGAGACCCTCCGCAGAGACAGTCTGGATTGCTTCGTCGCAGCGGCGCAAAATTGCTACGCAATATTGTCGCGAGCTCCTCGCAATGACGAGAAGCTATTTCCCCTGGCCGCGGCTCAACAGAAACACGCCCTGCTCGCCGAACAGATTCCACACCCACCATGGCAATCGCAGCCGCAGCGGACGGCCGTAGAGATCGAGCGCTTCGGCGCGTTCCATCTTGACGTGGATCTCGTCGCAGAGCTCGACGAAGTCCTTGATGGTGCAGAAATGGATGTTGGCGGTGTCGTACCAGCTCGCCGGCAGATTCTCCGTGCGGGGCATGTGGCCGCCGACCAGGAGCTGGAGGCGCATCCGCCAGAAGCCGAAATTGGGGAACGAGACGATGGCGCGGCGGCCGATGCGCAGCAGGTTTTCCAGCACGACCTTGGGCTGACGCGTCGCTTGCAGCGTCTGCGACAGGATCACGTAGTCGAAGGCATCATCGGGATAGTTGACGAGGTCGGTGTCGGCATCGCCTTGCACCACGGCGAGGCCCTTTGCGACGCAGCGATTGACGCCCTCGCGCGATAATTCGATGCCGCGGCCGTCGATGCCGCGGGTCTCCAGCAGTTGAAGCAGATCGCCATCGCCGCAGCCGACGTCGAGCACCTTCGAGCCCGGCTTGACCATTTCGGCCACCAGCAGATGGTCGGCGCGAAATGGGCCGGACTGCTCGGAGGCAAGGCCGTTCAGCGGCAGCACTTGCTGTACAGACATCGCTAGCCGTCCTTGTTCGTGAGCCCGCGCGCCTTGCCCGCCGATTGCAGGAAGGCACGGGAGATATCGAAGAACTCGGGCACGTCGAGCAGGAAGGCGTCATGGCCGCGATCGGTCTCGATCTCGGCAAACGACACCCGCGCGCTCGACGCGTTCAGCGCGTGCACCAGCGCGCGCGATTCAGAGGTCGGGAACAGCCAGTCGCTGGTAAAGGAGACCACGCAGAACCGCGTCTCGATCCCCGCGAACGCCTTCGCCAGCGCTCCGCCATGATCGGCGGCGATGTCGAAATAATCCATCGCGCGCGTCAGATAGAGATAGGAGTTGGCGTCGAAGCGCTCGACGAAGGACGAGCCCTGGTAGCGCAGATAGGACTCCACCTGGAAATCGGCGTCGAACGAGAAGGTCGGCAGCTCGCGGTCCTGCATGCGGCGGCCGAACTTGCGATGCAGCGCCGCGTCCGAGAGATAGGTGATGTGCGCGGCCATGCGCGCGACCGCGAGGCCGCGATGCGGATGGATGCCCTGATCGGCATAGGCGCCGTTGTGCCAGTCGGGATCGGCCATCACGGCCTGGCGGCCGAGCTCGTGGAAGGCGATGTTCTGCGCCGAGTGCCGGGTCGAACAGGCGATCGCCAGCGCGGAGTAGACGCGGCTCGGATAGGCCGCGGTCCATTGCAACACCTGCATGCCGCCCATCGAGCCGCCGACGACGGCAAACAGCGTATCGATGCCGAGCCGGTCGATCAGCATAGCCTGCGCGCGCACCATGTCGGGGATGGTGATGACAGGGAAATCCAGGCCCCACACCTTGCCGGTGGCGGGATTGATCGAGGCGGGCCCGGTCGAGCCCATGCAGCCGCCGATCACATTGGAGCAGATGATGAAGTACTTGCCGGGATCGAGCGGCCGGCCGGGACCGACCAGCGTCTCCCACCAGCCGGGCTTGCCGGTGACCGGATGCACATTGGCGACGTGTTGATCGCCGGTCAGTGCATGGCAGATCAGCACCGCGTTGGAGCGATCGGCGTTGAGCTCGCCATAGGTCTTGTAGGCGATCTGGAACGGGGTGAGATCGATGCCGCAGTCGAGCCGCAACGGCTGCTCGGCGCCAAACAGCGCGACCTCCGAACTCGGATGATCGACCTCATGCGACCGATCGTCGGCACTGATCGTGGGACTTGGGACCGTAGGACTTGGGACAGACTTGACGCCAACCATCTCTGACCATCGACCTTGTTTGCGATCGGACTTCAGATCGCGACTGACATCAGGCCATGAAAAACCCGGCCTGAACGATAGGTTCGGCCGGGATCGGAAGCGTCCCCGGCCTGTTTAGCGAGTTTTTTAACGTGGCTGCAAGCCGGCCGGCTCAAATGACCACGGAACAGGGAAAAACCTACTGGCTTGGGCTGATTTCGTCAAGTCGCGGTCCGGATTGGGCAAAACAGCCTCTCACCTGGCAGCCTTACAGGCCGTCATTTCTCTTTGCTTTCGCCGCCCTGACTGCCTAATCAGGACATTGACCGCAGTGGATCCGAGCTACCCAACGGGCTTGGCCGATCCGCATTGGAACGCCTCTCAACAGCTTTAGTCAGATATGTCCCAACGTCCGCCCGCGCCACCATCGCTCCAGGAATTGCGCAAGGAGATCGACGCGATCGACGAGGCCATGCATCGCCTGTTGATGCAGCGCGGCGACATTATCGACCGCCTGATCCAGGTGAAGCAGACCCAGGAGGTCGGCTCGGCGTTCCGGCCCGCGCGCGAGGCCTCGATGATGCGCGAGATCGTGCAGCGCCATCGCGGCATCCTGCCGCTCGACACGGTCGAGAGCATCTGGCGCGTCATCATCTCGACCTTCACCTATGTCCAGGCGCCGTTCTCCGTGCATGCCGACATCTCGGCGAGCGAGCCCGCGATGCGCGATTCCGTGCGCTTCCATTTCGGCTTCACGGTGCCTTACGTCGCGCATTTCAGTGCGCAGGCCGCGGTCGAGGCGGTGGCGAAATCCAAGGGTGACCTGGCACTCGTCTCGGCGACGTCTAGCCGCACGCCGTGGTGGCTGGAGCTGGAAGCGGTGGGCGCACCGAAGATCATCGCGCGCATGCCCTTCGTCGAGCGCGCCGACCATCCGGCCTCACTGCCCGTGTTCGCGATCTCGCGCGTGGCCGACAGCGCCGTTGTGACGGAGGTCGAGACCTTCAGCGTGCGCGTGTCGGGGTGGAACGCCGAGGTCGCGCGGGCGCTGTCGCCGCTCGCCGACATCGTAGCGGTGCCGGATACCGCCTTCGACGGCGCGGCGCTGCTGGTCTCGGTCACATCAGACACCAACATCGACAAGATCAGGGCTGCCTTGATCGAAGCGGGGGCCTCGGTGCGCTCCACGGCCCTCGTCGGCAGCCACGCAACGCGCTATACGGTGCCCCCGACCGGGCCGAAATCGTAAATCGCGTACCGCCTGAAGCCTATCCGGAGTTGAAGATGTCCCGCCCCGTGCCGAATCCCGGCATTCTCGATATTGCCCCCTACACGCCCGGCAAGACTCCGGTCGCCGAGCCGGGCCGCAAGGTGTTCAAGCTCTCGGCCAACGAGACGCCGTTCGGACCCTCGCCCAAGGCAATCGAGGCCTTCAGGCACGTCGCGGATCATCTGGAGGACTACCCGGAAGGAACCTCGCGTGTGCTCCGGGAGGCGATCGGCCGCCACTACGGGCTCGATCCCAACCGCATCATCTGCGGCGCCGGCTCGGACGAGATCCTCAATCTGCTTGCTCACACCTATCTCAGCCACGGCGACGAGGCGATCTCGACCACGCACGGCTTCCTGGTCTACCCGATCGCCACCATGGCGGTCGGCGCCAAGAATGTCGTTGCGACCGAGAAAAACCTCACCTGCGACGTCGACGCGATCCTGAATGCCGTGACGCCGAAGACAAAGCTGGTCTGGCTCGCGAACCCCAATAACCCGACCGGCACCTATATCCCGTTCGACGAGGTCAAGCGCCTGCGCGCCGGCCTGCCCTCGCATGTGCTGCTGGTGCTTGACGCCGCCTATTGTGACTACGTCTCGCGCAACGATTACGAGATGGGGATCGAGCTGGTCGCCACCACCGAGAACACGGTGGTGACGCACACCTTCTCCAAGATCCACGGCCTTGCGGCGCTGCGCGTCGGCTGGATGTTCGGCCCCGAGCACATCATCGACGCCGTCAACCGCATCCGCGGCCCCTTCAACGTGTCGACGCCGGCAATGTATGCCGCGGTCGCCGCGATCGAGGACACCGCGCATCAGGCGATGTCGAAGCAGTTCACTGAGACCTGGCGCAACTGGCTTACGGAGGAGATCACCAAGCTCGGGCTGAAGGTGACGCCCGGCGTCGCCAATTTCGTGCTGATCCACTTCCCGCAAGAAGGCAAGACGTCGGATGCGGCAGACGCCTATCTCACCAAGCGTGGCCTCGTGCTGCGCGCGCTGAAGAACTATGGCCTGCACCATCAGCTGCGCATGACCATCGGTACCGAGGAGGCCAACCGCCTCGTCGTCGAAGCCTTGCGCGACTTCATGGCCGGCAAATGAGCGTGGACCCGCACTTCCAGCGCGTCGCCCTGATCGGCTTCGGCCTGATCGGCGGCTCGATCGCGCGCGCTGCGAAGCTTCAAGGCCTGGCCGGCGAGATCGTCACCACCGCGCGCTCGGAGAAGACGCGCGCGCGCGTGCTCGAGCTCGGCATCGTCGACAAAGTCGTGGCGACCAATGCGGAAGCGGTGAAGGATGCCGATCTCGTCATCCTCTGCATTCCCGTCGGCGCCTGCGGGCCGGTGGCGCAGGAGATTGCTGCGCATCTGAAGCCCGGCGCCGTCATCTCCGACGTCGGCTCGGTCAAGGGCGCTGTCGTCAAGGACATGGCGCCGCATCTGCCGAAGAACGTTCATTTCGTGCCGGCGCACCCCGTCGCCGGCACCGAGCATTCGGGTCCTGATTCCGGCTTTGCCGAGCTGTTCATCAATCGCTGGTGCATCCTGACACCGCCTGAAGGTACCGACGCCGAGGCGACCGCGCATCTGCGCGCATTCTGGGCGGCGATGGGCGCCAAGGTCGAGGTGATGACGCCGGATCATCATGATCTCGTGCTCGCGATCACCAGCCATCTGCCGCATCTGATCGCCTATACCATCGTCGGCACGGCCGACGAGCTGGCGCAGGTGACCGAGTCCGAAGTCATCAAATTCTCCGCGGGCGGCTTCCGCGACTTCACCCGCATCGCGGCGTCAGATCCGACGATGTGGCGCGACGTCTTCCTCGCCAACAAGGATGCGGTGCTGGAGATGCTCGGCACCTTCACCGAGGATCTGGCAAAACTCACCCGCGCGATCCGTCGCGGCGACGGCGAGGCGCTGTTCGACCATTTCACCCGCACCCGCGCCATCCGTCGCGGCATCGTCGAGATCGGCCAGGATTCGGCCGCAGCAGACTTCGGCCGCCAGCATGGGCAGCTCGACAAGAAGCAGAGCTAGCGGCGATCCCTCACCCGCGCGATGCGGCGCCGCCCGGCAAGACCGGCGCCAATCTGCAGGCACACGCCCAGCATCCAGGTGGCGCCGAACAACAGATTGTCCGCGGCATCGGACGTCTCGTCGAACACGAAGGCGTAAAGCGCGAGCAGGCCGGCTCCCGCCGCGAGGAACGTGCCGGTCGCGCTGGCAAGACCGATCAAGGGAGCGCGCGGAATGTCGATCCCGAGATATGCGCCGATCATCCCGAGCACGATCAGAAGAAGCGTGAACTCGACGGTGTCGAACCAGGGCAGCTCGGCCCGCATCAACAAGGCCGCGACAAAGGTCGCACCAACCGCGCCCGACATCGCCAGGCCAAGCCGGGCGACGATTTGCGCGAGCCGAAGGATCAGAAGACCGTCGGACAATTGCCACTCACGATGGTCTAGAACGGGTAGTAGCGGATCTGCGTCATGACGATGTTGTCGTCGGTCTTGGGTGCTCCGCCGACACCGGCGAAGGCGAAGCGCTGCGTGTAGGAATACTGCACGCCGGCTTTGAGCGTGCCGTAATTGCCCTGGTAGACGGTGTCGTAGATGCCCGCGGTGATTTGCCGGACCTCCCGGGTGTTGCCGTTACAGGTCGCGGCCAGCGTGTTCTCGGTGAAGCAGCCGGTGTTATTGTAGAGCGGATTGCCGTAACCGAACGGCACCGTTCCCACATTGGCGAAATTCGCCTTGGCCTTTTCGAGACCGGCGTAGCTGTAGACGTCGAGTTCAGGCGTTGCGTGCCAGATCAGGCCGACCGCGGCGGCGGTGATCGTCAGCGGCAGCACCGTGCCATCCTGCGCCACAGCCGCATCGGGGAACGGCGTCGCCGTGAAGCGGCCGAGCACGCCATGTGCACCATAGAGCTGGAGGTCGAGGGTCTTGGGAATCAGCTCCGCGAAGACGTGACCGCCGAAGCTGCCGGTGTCGTAGGTGTGGTTGGCGCCGTTGAAGCGATCGAACAATTGGCGATAGAGCGCCCAGGCTTCGACATGCAGCTTGTAGGGCCCGAGCCGCGGATCCCACGCCGCCTTGGCGGTGACGTCAGGCACCTGGTTCAAGCTGACATTGTTGAGGTTGTTGAAGAAGCTGCCGCCCGGTCCGGTCAGATTGACCTGGACGTTCGGGTTGATCACGCCCTGCGGGCCGACCGCGGGCGTACCAACCGTCGGCGTGTTGCCGCCAAAAAACGCGGTCTGCGCATTTTCGACTGAAGCCGCGATCTTGAACTCGGGCCCGATATCCCGCCAGACGCGCAAGCCCGGTTGCCGTGCTGCCAGGAATCCCGGAACGGATTCGAAATCGATCACGCCGGGCGCATCGACGCCGCGGGGATCGATGCCCGACTTTGTCGGCGCGTTCAGCGACCAGGACTGGCCGGCCAGGAAGTGCAGGCCGAGATCGGTGCGGTCGAGCTCGAGGCTGAGCTGCCGCATGCGCGGGTTGAAGGAGTTGGTCGCAACCGAGCTCGCCGTCTGCGCAGCGCCCTCGAAGTCGATTTCACCGTAGCCGGCGAGATGCGTATCGGGATTGGCGTTGCCTTCGGCGAGCACCGAGAACCTGCTCTGGCGCGCCGAGAAGCGCGTCTCCGGCACGAAGAAATTGTGGGCTTGCTGATAGGGAATGAAATTGTAGACCGAGCCGGTGTCGGAGGCGATGTTGCGGGAGCGGTAGATCCCGGTGAGATCGACCCAGCCGCCGAATGTCAGCGTGATGCCCTTGTAGCAGATCTTGCCGGACGCGCAGGGATCGGCGGGCAGCGCCTTGTAGGTTGCCGCCATCGGTGCGGCCTTCGACTGAGCCGCTTCGACCTGGCGCGTCTTACGTGCCTCCGAATCCACCTTCTGCTGCAGCTCTTTCAGCTTCGCCTTCAGCGCCTGGATTTCGGACGCGACATTGTCGTCGGCACGCGCCTGTCCCGAACAGGCAGCGAGTAGTCCCAGCATCAGTCCGCGTGTGATGATCCGCACGTAAGCCTCCCTCCGCTTGGGAAGCAGATTCTGGCCGTCGCGCCCCCGGCGCGTGCGTGCTTCCCTGGTGTGGAGTGATGGGATTGGGACTGCTGTTATTCGCTGGCTCGTGCATCTTCTGCATCACGTTTTCCTGACGATCATGTTCGGAATATTTTGGTGGCGTCCCCGATCCGCATGCGCGCGATGACTGCGGGACTCACGCAACGCGCATTGGGCCCGGCCGGGACATGGCCGGGCCCAACTCCACGACGCGCAAAATCTCAAGGGGGATGGCGGCTATTGGCCCTTGGTCGCGCGGATCACCGTGGGGCGCGGTGATGTCGAAGGCAAATTGGCCATGGTGTTGCGTGCTGCCCGACTCGCGACAGCGCGATCGAAGGCGGTTGGCCCGCGCGACTCCCACTGTGAAAACGCAGGCGTCGCAAGCGCGGCAGTGACGGCGATGGCGGTCACGAACAATCTGGACATCGTCATGGTGTTCTCTCCTGCCTGCTCGGCCCGCTGCATTCGGCGGGCGACATGGAGAGAGACCGGACTTTCCGGCTCCGCATTCCCGATGCGAGGCCGCCGCGTCATCACATCGGCGCGAAGGCGCCGTGACCGCGAATCAGTACAGCGGCGGAATCTGGCCGACCTTGAACGGGCCGAGCAGGACGGCGCCATCGACGAATTTCAGCGGGAAACTGCGCGCCTTCTTGCCCTCGAGCGTGCTCTCGGTGCCGATCGAGTTGATGCCTGCGGCAACGCCGGCATTGGCGTTCTGCTTGATGACCTTGCCGAGGCCGGGAACGGCACGATCGAGCGCACCGAAGAGATTGTTGAGGTCCTGCGACTTCACGCCGGGCGCAACACGATCGAGCGTGGCCTGGGGCACGCCCTCTTCCAGCATCTTCTCGATGCCGAGCGCCGGGATAACGCGCTCGAGGCCGGTCACCGTCATCTGCAATTCGCCGTCCAGTCGGCCATTGGCCGAGAGGCCGAGCGTGCCGGCTGCGACTGCGATCATCTCGCCCTGCTGGATGCGCGACTGCACGATCTCAATATGACCGCCGGCGGCCTGGATCTCGCGGAAGCGCTGCGGCCATGGCTTTGGCGTGAGATCGGAGAGGCCGCTGATCTTGGCGCGCGTGTCCGCTTCGAACGGCTCGGCGAGCAAGGGATGCACGCCCTGAATGCTGCCTTGCGAGACCTGAAGCACGGTCTCGATCACAGGATGAGCCGACGTCGATCCATCGGCGAGGCGACCATGCAGCTCGATCTGCTTGGCGCGCGCGAGCGGCACCTGCACCGAGCCATCGAGCCTGTTGATGCTGGGATCGTCGAACACGATGGAGGCGCGCTCCGGCACCGCCGGCAAGCCGATCACGCTGCTGCGGCCCTTGCTCCAGTTCACCACGAAAGTGTTTTGCGTCACGCCGTCGACCAGCGTGGCCGGCGCCGTGAATTCCGCAATGACGTGTTTGGGATCGTAGACCTGCCCGACGACCAGGATGTTGTCGAGCTTGGCCGTGAACGGCGTCTTGCTCGCATTCTGCGAGACCAGGGCGACGCTGGCGCCGGAGCACTGGACCTCGAAGCGGAACGGGAAGCCCGCGATCGAGCGCTTGGCGCAGTCATAGATGCGGCCGGCCTTGGCCTCCTGCACGCGCCAGGCATCTGCGGCGATCCCGGCCTGCGAGGCCGCATAGAACCAGAAACCGCTCCAGGCGACCGCGAGGATCAGGAGGATGACGGGAGCAATGAAGAGCCCCCAACGGGAGCGCCGGCCTGCGGCAACGGTCATATCGGACATGCGGCGACCCTTTGGCCCCAGATTTTGTCAAATGTAAGCGAGGCTGGCCTCCAACGAAAGACGGAGAATTCGCTTCGCTTGGGCCCCCGCTTCTGGTAGCCGTGCCCGAAATGTCGGAAATCACCCTCCCCACCGTCACATCAGCCAAGGGCGACCTCTGGGTGTTCGGCTATGGCTCGCTGATGTGGCGGCCGGGCTTCGAATTCGACGAGCGCGTCCCGGCGCGGCTGGTCGGCGAGCACCGCGCGCTTTGCGTCTATTCCTTCGTGCATCGCGGCACGCCGGAGCAGCCGGGTCTCGTGCTCGGGCTCGACCGCGGCGGCGCCTGCCGCGGCATCGCCTTCCGCGTCGCTGAAAAGAACCGCGCCGACGTCGTCGCCTATTTGCGCGCGCGCGAACAGGTGACCTCGGTCTATCGCGAGGTGATGCGCTCGGTATGGCTGGAGAATGAAGCGCGTGAGCGTGTCTCGGCGCTCGCCTATGTCGTCGACCGCGGCCATGTGCAATATGCCGGCCGGCTGTCGCTCGCCGATCAGCATCGCCATGTGCTCCAGGGCCACGGACAGTCCGGCGCCAACCGCGATTATGTGACGGCGACCGTGAAGGCGATCGAGGCCGAAGGTTTTCGCGACACGCAATTGCATCAGCTCGCCATGATGCTGCATGGCGAGGTGCATTCGTCGCACGCGCCGGCTCCCGACGAAACCCGGGACAGCCGCTAGCTGTCCGTCGGAGCATAGCTCGGCGCGCTGCCGATCAACTGCTCCTGCTCTTTCCGTCCTGCTTCGACAATGCGACCGGTCGCATCCTCGATCACGGCTTGCACGCGCGCGAGAAACTCATCCTTCGGCAGGCCCGGCGGCAGCGGATCGAGGAACTCCACGACCAGCGTGCCGGGATAGCGCATGAAGGTGCGGCGCGGCCAGAACAGGCCGGAATTGAGCGCGATCGGCAGGCACTGCACGCCGCAGGATGAATAGATCTGAGCAAAGCCGGTCTTGTAATCAGGCGGCGCCCCCGGCGCGCGGCGGGTGCCTTCCGGAAAGATGACGAGCTGACCGCCGCCGCGCACCGCCTCGCGTGCGCGCCGCGTCATGTCGAGCAGCGCCTTCACGCCGGCTTTGCGGTCGATGGCAATCATGCCGGTCTTGACCAGGAACTGACCGAACACCGGGATCTGCATGAGCTGGCGCTTGAGGATGAAGATCGGGCGATAGAAAAAGCCCGGCAGCACGAAGGTTTCCCAAAACGACTGGTGCTTCGCGACGATCACGAGCGGCCCTTCCGGAATCTTCTCGACGCCGCGGAATTCGACCTTGATGTTGCAGACCACGCGCATCAGGAACAGCGTCGCCTTCGCCCACCATTGGGCAACCGTCAGCATGGCGCGCGGCGGCAACGCGAAGGTCGGCAGCGCCACGATCGCAAGGCACACCAGCACTGTATAGAACAGAACGTTGAACAGCAGCGAGCGCAGGAAAATCAGGAACATCAACAATCCGATCAATTGGCCTGTGCGGTGGCGGGCCGCCTGGATTGCAGGCCAAAAGGCTGCTCCGACATCTCGGGCGAAAGGTCAATCCCGAAATCTTCCAGCCGCACCCTCACCTCGGCCGCGATGTACTTGACATATTCGGACATGAGCAGCCGCAGCGTCGAGGCCGAGGTCCACCACGGCTCCTCGCGCCATTTGTCACCGACCACCGCGAAAGGAACGAGTGTCGTCTCCGGCATCGCATGCGAGAATTCCACGAGCGCGCGGGGCATGTGGTAATTCGAAGTGACAACGATCAGCGATTTGAAGCCGCGCCCCTCGGCCCAGCGCCGCGCCTCCGCCGCGTTGCCGCGGGTCGTGAGCGCGGTGCGGTCGAGGTCGACACAGCAGGTCATGAAGGACTGGTTCTCCGGCAGCGTGCGCGAAATATCGTTCGCCGTCGAGGTCGGGTGCACGCCCGAGATCAGGAGCCTCTCGCCGTAGCCCGCCGCGAGCAGCTCCATCGCGTCCGAAACCCGCGAGGAGCCGCCGGTGAGGACCACGATGCCGTCAGCCTTGCGGCTGGGGGCGATCTCCACGCCGCGCAATTGCGACAGGAAGGCGATGAAGCCCGCCGCCGCGCCGACAAAGGTGAACGCGATCGTCGACACGACGGTCGCGCGGAGCCAGCCGCGCGGCATTTTCGGCGATCGATCGTCGGTCGGCGAGGTCATGTGATGTCGGTGATCCCTTCCCCGGATGATTTTAAGACGTTTTGAGGCGAAGTGGAGTCCGGTTTATCGCACTCAATCCACGTCATTCAGCGTCGCGAACAGGGTTTGGCGCGAGGCGACCGCGGTGATTGCGCCGATCAGGACGGCCTGCACCGCGAGCACGACGTAGCCTGATGGCCGCAGCGAGAAAGTGCCGAGCAAAGCTGCGAACTGGTCGCCGACAGGGGTGCCGGAAAACCAGCCGGCGATCGACTCGGAGAAACCAAACAGTAACATGGCGACGCCGCCGCCGATGACGCCGCCTTCGAGGCCGAGCCGGAGGAAATGCCGCAGGAAATGATTGGCGATGTAGCGATCGCCGGCACCGACGAAATGCAGCACTTCGACGATCGGGCGGTTCGCCGCCATCGCGCCGCGGGTTGCGAAGGAGACCGAGATGATGGTCGCGACGATGACGAGTGCGAGAATGCCGATGCCGGCGAACACGGTGGCGTTGGTCATCGAACGCATCCGTTCGATCCAGGCGCGGTGATCGTCGACGCTGGCGCTCGGCGCGACCTGCGTCACGCGGGCACGCAACGCGGCGAGGTCGAGTGCCGTGCCGGGCTGCACGCGCGCGATGATCATGCGCGGGACCGGCAGATCGTCCATCGAGAGGCCAGTGCCGAGCCAGGGCTCGAGCAGCTTGCCGCTCTCCTCTTTGGTAAAGGGCTTGACCTCGACAATGCCGGCTTGCGCGCGCATTGCTTCAGTGACGGCAACCGTGTCGCGCTCGATGTCGCGTCCGGATTGCGGGCGAACCTGGATGGTGATCTCGCTGGCGACATCCGATTGCCATTCCGCAGCCGAAGCGCTCACCAAGAGGACAGTGCCCGTCGTCATCGAGGCAAGGAACGTCATGATAGCAACGACGGCGACCAGTGCGCGGCCATGGATCGAGGCGCGCGGCACGATCGGGGACAAATTGCGCGCCCTGGCCGGCAGCGGCGGACGCTCCTGTCCGAGGTCGACCAACACGCCGCGCTCGTCGGTCCTACTCATAGACGTGCAGCCGTCCCTGATGCAGCACGAAGCGGCGCGCTTCGTACTGGTCCATCAGCGCGATATCGTGGGTGGCGATGATGACGGCGGTGCCTGATTTGTTGAGCTCGATGAACAGCCGCAGCAAGCGTCGCCCCAGCGTCGGATCGACGCTGCCGGTCGGCTCGTCCGCGAGCAGAAGTTGGGGCCGCGAGATGACCGCGCGCGCGATCGCCGCGCGCTGCTTCTCGCCGCCGGACAGGATCGGCGGCAGCGCATCCATGCGGTCACCGAGACCGACCCAGCGCAGCAGGTCGATGACCTCCTTGCGATAGCTGGATTCGCTGCGGCCCATGACGCGGAACGGCAGCGCCACGTTTTCATAGGTCGTCATGTGATCGAGCAGGCGGAAATCCTGCAGCACGATACCGATGCGCTTGCGCAAATCGGCGATCTCGTCCTTGCCGAGCTGCGAGATGTCATGGCCGAACAGATTGATGAGGCCTCGCGTCGGCCGGTGCGACAGGAACAACAGGCGCAGCAGCGACGTCTTGCCGGCGCCGGACGGGCCGGTGAGGAACTGGAAGGAATGCGCCGGAATCTGGAAACTGAGGTCGCGCAGGATCTCCGGCCCCAGACCGTAACGCAATCCGACATTTTCGAACCGAACCAAAGCTCAGCTCCGTTCGAGGGGGACTCAAGGCCGCATCGCCAGCGAGGCTTCGCCGCATGCGATCAAGGGGTTGTGCGACCGTTATGGTTTCCGGTTCGTTAACGGTCGCCCTGTAGCATCCCCGGCAGCATTCTTAGAAGTCCCTTCTCAGGAGAAGCTTGGCGCAGGAGAAGCTTGGCGCCAGGTTCCCTGCGACAAGGTCATCGTCGAGGCCGTCCATGCATATCGTCTGCCCCCATTGTATGACATCCTACGCCATCAAGCTTGCGAGCCTTGGGGCCAATGGGCGGACTGTCCGCTGCTCCCGCTGCAAGAAAACCTGGATCGCCCATCCCGAGGACGCCATCGAGGAGGCCGTCGTGCCGGCCATGGCCGCAGCCAGCCAGGCCGACGACCAGTCCGACCTCGCCGAGCAGTGGAACACCTACGCCAAGGACGATAACGCCACCGAGACGCCGGTGGTCGACAGTCCCTCGATCGCCAGCGACTGGCCGACCGAAGATGCCGCGGAGGCTGAGGACGAGTGGTCGGCGGCGGCCCGGGCCGCGGAAGAAGAAGTCGTCGGGATCCAGCACCAATCCTGGTTCAGCGGCCTGTTCAGCCGTCGCGGGGCCAAGGTGAGCCGGCCGACACCCGCCGTCGCCCCGCGCAGAACCTATTACGGCCTGCCGATCGCCTGCGCCGCCATGGGCGCGCTGGTGCTGGCGCTGGTGATCTGGCGCGGCGACATGGTCCGCCTGCTGCCGCAGACCGCGGCCTTCTACAAGCTGGTCGGGCTGGAGGTGAACCTGCGCGGGCTGGCCTTCAAGGACGTCAAGCTCTCGACCGAGACGGTGGACGGTAAGCAGGTGCTGGTGATCGAGGGCGTGATCGTCGGCCAGGGCAAGAAGCCGCTCGATATTCCGCGCCTGCGTTTTGCGGTGCGCGACGCGCAGGGTGCCGAGATCTACGCCTGGAATTCGGTGCTGGAGCAGACCGTGCTGCAACCCGGCGAACGCGCCTTCTTCCGCTCGCGCCTGGCCTCGCCGCCGCCGGAAGGCCGCAATATCGACGTCCGCTTCTTTAACCGGCGCGACATCGCCGGTGGCAGCGTATAATCAGCTTGCAAACGTCCCGCGCGGGAAGGTTCGTCCCAAGGATCGCCCCAAGGATCGTCTCATGCCAAAAGTGTTGATCGCCGACGACGAGGATTCGATGCGCCAGCTGGTGGCGCGCGCCATCGCCATGGACGGCCACGAGACCGTCACCGCGCAGGACGGCGCCGAGGCGCTGGAGATACTGACCCGCGAGGACGGCGCGTTCGATCTGTTGCTCACCGACATCCAGATGCCCGTCATGGACGGCATCGCTCTGGCGCTCTCCGCCGCGCGCGACTTTCCCGATTTGACTATTCTCTTGATGACGGGTTTTGCCGACCAGCGCGAGCGCGCGTCGAATTTGAATGCGCTGGTGCATGACGTCGTGACCAAACCGTTCTCGGTTGCGGATATCCGCACGGCGGTGGCCGATGCGCTCGCGGCGAAAAAGGGCTAGCAGCGATAGTGTCGCCACACATTCCGCCGTCATGCCCCGCGAAGGCGGGGCATCCGGTACGCCGCAGCCTCTCGATTGAATCACAACCGTCTCTGGAATACTGGATCGCCCGCCTTCGCGGGCGATGACAGCCGGTTTGTGGTGGCTTCGCCCCTCAAAAATCCTTCAGCAGCCGCTCGATATAATCGAGCTCGATCTGCGGACGCGAGGGGTCGCCGAGGCGGCGGCGGAGTTCTTCGAGAATGCGGCGGACGCGCTGGACGTCGATCTCGCCGGGGATCCTGACCGTGTAATCGTCGCCGAATTCGTGGCCGCGCAACGGACGGCCGAGCGGGTCGGTCTGGTTGCCGCCGCTCTGCTGGCGACCGGCACGATTGCCGGGACCGTCGCCCTGGCCGTCGCCGTCGCCCTGCTGCATCGCCTCGGCCATCTTCTGCGCACCCTTGCGCATCGCCTCCAGCGCCTTGCCCTGGGAATCCACCGCACCGTCAGCATTGCCTTCGCCGAGCTTCGAGCCCGCATCGCCCATGGCGTTGTCGGCGGAATCGAGCCCGCCATCATCATCACCCTGATCGGCATCCTGATCGCCGTCCTGGCCGGACTGCGCCTGGTCGCCTTGCTGACCTTCCTGGCCCTTCTGTCCCTGTTGGCCTTTCTGGCCCTTCTGCGAGAGGCCGCGCTTGGCCATTTCGTCCTGGAGCTTCTTCAGGCGATCGCGCAGCGCCTGCTGGTCCTGCTGCAGGTCCGACATCGACTGGTCGCCCTGCTGCTGCTTGCCGCGCATCCGATCGCGCCGGGAATCCTGGCCCTGCTTGTAGGTCTTGTCCCGCAATTGCTGCTGCTTGCGGATCATGTCGCCAAGCTCGTTGAGCGCCTGCTCCATGTCGCTCTCGCCGGACTGTCCCGGCTGGGCCATCTGGAGGCCCTCCAGCATCTGCTGAAGCTGGTCGAGCAGCTGCTTGGCCGCATCCTTGTCGCCCGAGCGTGACAGGCGCTCCATGCGGTCGATCATGTTCTGCAGGTCCTGCTGACGCAGGATCTTGGTATTGGGATCGAGCGGACGCGCGAGATTTTGCGCATCCTTGTTGTTGCGGAACTGCTCGGCAAGCTGGCGCATGAAATTGTCCAGCGCCGCCCGCAGATCCTGGGTGAGCTTCTTGATCTCCTCGTCGCTGGCGCCGCGGTCCAGCGCCTGCTTCAGCGCGTCCTGTGCCGCTCGGAGCGCCTTCTCGACATCGGAGATGTTGCCGTCCTCGATCGTCACTGCGAGCGCCCACAGGCTCGCCACCACCTCGCGCAGTGCATCATCGGTGCGCGCCGCCTCGAGCTGGCGGGTGACGCTGTAGAGGCCGAGATATTGCCCGGTCTCCTGCGTGAACAGTTCGGGCGCGATCATCAGCGCGTCGAGCGCGGTGTAGACGTCGGAATTCTTGTTGGCGTCGAGCGCGAGGATGCGGCGCTGCTCGATCAAGGCGCGTGCGAGCGGCTTGGTGAACAGCCGCTCGGGCAAGCGCATGTTGAACGGATCGCTTCGCGCCTCGTTGCCGGCCTCGTCCTTGGCGGTGAGTGTCAGCGTGACATCGGCACCGGCATAAGGATCCTCGCTGAGATCCTTCACCGTCTGGCCGACGCCGTTGCGGGTGCGCGCGTTCGGCAGCACCAGCGGAAACTGCGGCGGCTGGAATAGCGGGCGCGCCGCGGTCTTGTTGTCGCCTTCCTTGCCGGCATCGGCGGTCCGTGGCGCGACCTGGGCTTCAGCGCCGGTGACGCCGTAATCATCCTCGATCTTGTAGACGAGCTGGAGCGCGCCGCGCGCCTGACGCTCCGGATCCTTGGCGAGCGCGATCGTCGGCGGACGGTCCGGCGTCGCAGCAAAGGCCCATTGCGGCTGCCCCGAGGGCGCGCGGACATGCGCGGTGCCATCACTCGTGATGGTGAAATGCTTTTCGTTGGTGCCCTTGGGCGCGGCTTCCTTAGGCTCGGCTTCCTTGAGGCCGCCGGAGACCACGACATCCAGGCTGCCGCCGGAAGAGCGCACGATCAGGGTCGAACCGGCGGGAACGGCGAGCGGGCCGGAGGCCGGAAGCGCTGCAGCCTCCTTGTTGGCGGCCGACAGGATCACCGGCGGCTTGCCGGTGTAGAGCGGTGGCGTGACCCAGGCGTCGACGCGGATATTGGTCGGCGCCAGCACGCCGTTCCAGTCGAAGGCTGCGCCGAGCCGCATCGCACGCTCGTCGCCAGCCGCAAAGAAGGTCGCGACCAGCATCACCATCACCAACGCGCGCAGCGCCCAGGGATCGTGGATAGCGAGGCGCGGGTGCGGCAAGCCGGCGCGGATGCGCTTGAGCGAAGCCAGCGTGCGCTCGCGCTGCGCCTGCCAGAGTGCCAGTGCAACCGGATCTTGCGAGGTCAGCGTGTCCGTGAGCGTCGTGGCGGGGCGATGGCGAATGCCCGAACCGCGGTCGAGCCGGGCGAGCGCCTCTTCGCGGCTCGGCCAGCGAAACCGAATCAGCGGGAACAGGGCGGCAACCGCCAACCCTGCAAAAATCACGAGGCCGATGGCGCGGGCGACGGAGGGCAGCGCCAGCCAAAGACCGGCCCAGGACACCACCAGAAACAGGCCGACAACGGTGAGAACACGCGCCAAACCCGGCCAGGCACGCTCCCACGCGATGGCATAGGTGGACCGCACAAGGGCCTGCGCCAGCTTCAGCCGCGACAGAGCATCACCATCACGGTTCGGGGCTGACGGGTCGGGGGTGACGCCGTTCAATCAACTCTCCAAGTTACCCGGCGGAGTGGAGCGTACCACAACGGCAGCACTGAGGCATCCGTTCCTGTACGGGAGACACCCCTTTTCCCGCATAACACGAGGACGTGACTGGCCCGGCGCAACCCCGTAATTTCCGCGGCGCCATCCCAAGAGGAATACCCAAGGGGAATAAAGGAAACACCATGGACAAGAAGATGCATGACAAGGGCCTGGAAGTCCGCAAAGCGGTGCTGGGCGAGGCCTATGTCAACAACGCGCTCAAGAACGTCGACGACTTCAACCGTCCGTTCCAGGAGATGCTCAACGAATATTGCTGGGGCACGGTGTGGGGCCGCGAGGAGCTGCCGCGCAAGACCCGCAGCATGCTCAACATCGCGATGATCGCGATTCTCAACCGCCAGCACGAATTCCGCGCGCACTTGAAAGGCGCGCTCACCAACGGCGTCACCCGCGACGAGATCCGCGAGATCCTGATGCAGGTCGCGATCTATGGCGGCATGCCGGCCGCCGTCGACAGCTTCCGCATCGCGCGCGAGGTGTTCGCGGAGATCGATGGGAAGGCGTGAGGGGGTACGCCGATCTCCGCTGTCGTCCCGGACAAGCGAAGCCTCGGCAACGCGTAGCGTTGTCTGGGGCGTAGCGCCGATCCGGGACGACACCGAGGATGAAATGGGCACTCTCACAACAACGAAAAGAAACAAAGGAAACACCATGGACATCGGATTCATCGGCCTCGGCAACATGGGCTTCCCGATGGCGCGGCGGCTGATCGAGGCCGGGCACAAGCTCGTCGTGTTCGACACCCGCAGAGAAGCCGTCGACCAGCTTGTCGCACGCGGCGCGACTGCTGCGACGTCGCCGAAGGATGTCGCCGACAAGGTCGAGACCGTGATGGCGAGCCTGCCATCGCTCAAGGCTTCGCTCGAGGTCGCCACCGGCGCGAACGGCGTGATCGAAGGGAGCCGTGCCAAACGCTTCATCGACCTCTCGACGGTCGGCTCGCAAATGGCTGTGAAGATTCACGGCCTGCTCGCACAACGCAACATCGTGCAGATCGACTGCCCGGTGTCGGGCGGCGTCGGCGGCGCCGAGAAGGGCACGCTGGCGGTGATGGTGTCGGGGCCAAAGGCTGAGTTCGAGCTGCTCAGGCCGGCACTCGACGTGATCGGAAAGGTGTTCTTCATCGGCGAGAAGCCGGGCGCGGCGCAGACCATGAAGCTCGCCAACAATTTCCTCTCGGCCACCGCCATCGTGGCGACGTCGGAAGCCGTGGTGATGGGCGTGAAGGCCGGACTCGATCCCGCCGTGATGATCGACGTCATCAATGCGGGCTCAGGCATGAACACTGCGAGCCGCGACAAGTTTCCGCGCTCGGTGCTGCCGCGCAGCTTCGACTTCGGCTTCGCGACCGGGCTGATGGTGAAGGACGTGCGGCTGGCGCTGGAGGAGATGAAGCAGCTGGGCCTGTCGATGGAGGTCGCGGACGCGGTCGGACGCCTCTGGGAGACCGTGATATCAGCGGAAGGTGCCGAGTCCGATTTCACCGCGGCGATCAAGCCGATCGAGAAGAAGGCGGGCGTGGTGGTCGGTGGGAAGGCCGGCGGCCTGGCTGGGAAATAACTCACTCCCAGCCTGCATCTCCGCAACCGGTACGCGAGAGCGTCGATCAACTCGCGACACGATGCTTCATCCTTGAGTTGCAATCTTTGTGCGCTATCCTGTCCTCACTAGAAGCCTGCAAAAAATCAGGGAGGACGGAATGAAGCGTCATCGACACTTACTTGTCGGTGCGACCACGGCCCTGTTTGCCTGTGTCGCACTCGGCACCTCGCCCGCCATGGCGACGGCGTGCACCAATCTTCGATCCCTACAATTCCAGCACACGGTGATCAATTCGGCTGACGACAACGCGACGGGCACCTTTGTCCCCCCGGGCGGGAGCCCGATCACCGGCCTTCCCGCGTTCTGCCGCGTCACCGCAACCTTGATCCCCAGCTCGGACTCCGCGATCAAGATCGAGGTCTGGCTGCCCGAGACCAATTGGAACGGCAGGTTCCTTGGCACCGGCGGCGGCGGTTTCCAGGGCGTGATCACCTACAACGAGCTCGCCATCGGCATCCAGGCCGGATTTGCATCGACCAACAGCGATCTCGGCACGGGATCGTCAGGTTGCAATCCGCTGTTCTGCGGCTCGGCCGGCAACATGGGCAACCAGCTTGCCACGGAGTTCGGCGATCCAGCGGTGCCGTCGACGGGTCTGTTCGGGCATCCCGAGCGGATCAAGGATTTCGGCTACCGTGCGATCCATTTAATGACCGAGCGCGGCAAGGAGATCGCCAGCGCGTTCTACGGCCATCGATCGCAGCGGGCTTATTTCGCCGGCTGCTCCACCGGCGGCCAGAACGCCTTGATGGAGGCGCAGCGCTTCCCCAACGATTATGACGGCATCCTTGCCGGCGCTCCCGCCTTCAATCGCACGCATCTGCACATGGCAGGCCTCTATGGCTGGCAGAACGCGCATGCGAGCCCCGGCCGGCTCATCCAGCCCGGCCAGATGACGCTGGTCAACCAGGCCGTGCTGAAGCAATGCGTCGGGCAGGACGGCGGCGCCAAGACCGATCAGTTCCTGACCGATCCGCGCGATTGTCACTTCGATCCGAAGGTCCTGCTCTGCACGGGCGGCAACGCGCCGCCGGCCTGCCTGACCTCGGATCAGGTCACGACTATGCAGCGCTATTACGCCGGCACGATCGATCCGGTGAACGGACAGCTCGTCAATCCTGGCTCCGAGCGCGGCAACGAGACCGACGACATCCTCGCGCTTGGCCTTGCGTTCCAGGAGCAACTGCCCGAGCCAGCCTTCGACGGCCTGTTCTACTGGGTGTTCGGCCCGAGCTTCGGCTATCCGGGAAGCGCGACCAACTTTGCCAATTTCGATTTCCACCGCGACATCGACAAGGTCGACGATCAGCTCGCCGCGGTACTGAACGCGACCAGCACCGATCTCGGCGACTTCCGTGCACATGGCGGCAAGCTCTTGATGTACCACGGCTGGGCCGACCCCCTGATCCCGTCACAGAGTAGCATCAACTACTTCCTGACCCTGGTCGGAAATGAGGGTCAGGGGGCGCAGCCGGTCGGCTTTTTCGGTGGCAATCCGGCGCTGCAGCGGACGCAGAGCTATGCGCGTCTGTTCATGGTGCCCGGCATGTATCACTGCTCCGGCGGCCCCGGTCCCAACTCGTTCGATGCGCTGTTGCCGCTGGTCAAATGGGTCGAGGGTGGCACGGCGCCGGATACGATCCTCGCCACGAAATACGTGGCCGATACGCCGCCGACGGTGCAAATGACCCGGCCGCTTTGCGTCTTCCCGAAGGTCGCGAAGTACAACGGCAGCGGCGACACCAACAACGCTGCGAACTTCACCTGTGTCGCCGACGAGAACGACTTCAATCAGAAGCCGGCTCCGAAATACGGGCCGTGACGCATACGCGACGTCGGCGAGCTTGAGCTCGCCGGCGTCCTCACAGCCACGGCGCTGGCGTGTCCATCGCAATCAGCTGCTCGACCTCGATGCGCGGGCGCACGACCGCGTATTGATCGCCCTTGACCAGCACCTCCGGTACCAGCGGCCGCGTGTTGTAGGTGCCCGCCTGCACGGCGCCATAGGCGCCTGCGGTCATGATGGCGATGAGGTCGCCGGGCTTCGGCGTCGGCAGCGTGCGATCGAGCGCGAGATAGTCACCGGTCTCGCAGACCGGACCGACGACGTCGGCCATGATGGTCGCCGCGCCCTTGGCCGGCTGCATCACCGGCAGGATGTCGTGATACGCCTCGTACAGCGTCGGGCGGATGAGGTCGTTCATGGCGGCGTCGATGATGACGAAATTCTTGCCGTCGCCGTGCTTCACATAGATCACCTTGGCGACGAGGATGCCGGCATTGCCGACGATCATGCGGCCCGGCTCGAACATCAGCGTGCAGCCGAGATTGTGGCTGACGCGCTTGACCATGGCGGCATAGGCATCGGGCGCCGGCGGCGCTTCGCGGTCCATGTAGTAGGGAATGCCGAGCCCGCCGCCGAAATCGACGTGGCTGATATTGTGGCCGTCGGCGCGCAATGTCTGCACGAATTCGGAGAGAATGCGGAACGCGGTCTCCATCTTGGAAAGGTCGGTGATCTGGCTGCCGATATGCACGTCGGTGCCCGCGACCGCGATGCCGGGCAGCTTGGCGGCGCGCGCGTAGACCTCGCGGGCGTGAACGATCGGAATGCCGAACTTGTTCTCGGACTTGCCGGTCGAGATCTTGGCATGCGTGCCGGCATCGACATCGGGATTGACGCGCACGGAGATGCGCGCGGTCTTGCCCATCTCGGTTGCGAGGCGCGAGAGCAATTCGAGCTCGGGCTCGGATTCAACGTTGAGGCAGAGGATGTCCGCGGCGAGCGCTGCGCGCAGCTCGGTCTCCGTCTTGCCGACGCCGGAAAACACGATCTTGTTGGCGGGGATACCGGCCGCGAGCGCGCGCTTCAGCTCGCCGCCGGAGACGACGTCGGCGCCGGCGCCAAGCTTGGCCAGCGTGCGCAGCACCGACTGGTTGGAGTTCGCCTTCATGGCGTAGCAGACCAGCACCTTCTCGCCAGCAAAGGCTTCAGTGAAGACGCGGTAGTGCCGCTCCAGCGTCGCGGTCGAATAGCAATAGAACGGCGTGCCGACGGTCGCGGCCAGCTCGGACAGGTTCACGGCCTCGGCGTGCAGCACGCCGTTGCGGTAGTCGAAATGGTTCATGGCGTTGGCTCAGTTGCCCCAGCCTATCGGCTGGGCTTTTCGTCCAGGAGCGGGTCGAGGATAAACGGTTTCTTCCTGCCCTTGGTCGCCACCGGCGGCGCGTCCGCGCCATAGGTCGGATTGAACACGCTCGGCGTCTTCTGGGCTTCGGTCTCGGTGTCACCAGGCGCGGCGACGTTGGCCGTGGACGCGCTGGAGGCGGTGGGCGGCAGGTCGAGCGGGCCTCTGCGGCCACAGCCGGCGAGCGCAAGCGCCGTCAGGCTAAGGACAATGATGGCCCACCCCGAGCCGGCCGGGCGAAACTTTGACGTCACGACGAAATCCCCACGATGCGGCCGCACCATACAGAGGTTGGCCCCCGCTGGCGAGTGCCGGAAGGCCACGGAAGATCGGCGAAATTTCGGCCCTCAGCCCAATTTTCGCTCTTTTTCCAGCCGCTTGGCCCAGGCCTTGGCCTGCGCCGTCACGTTCTTCGGCGCGGTGCCACCGTAGCTGGTGCGGCTCTTGACCGACGATTCGACCGAGAGCACGCCGAGCACGTCCTTGGTGATCCTGGGCTCGATCGCCTGCATCTCCTTCAGCGGCAGCTCATGCAGCGCCGCGCCGCCCTCGGCCGCCTTGGCGACGATGCGGCCGGTGACGTGATGGGCCTCGCGGAACGGCATTTTCAGCGTTCGCACCAGCCAGTCGGCGAGATCGGTGGCCGTGGCATAGCCCTCCCCTGCAGCAAGCCTCATCTTGGCCTCGTCAGGCACGAGGTCGCGGACCATGCCGGTCATGGCGCGGATCGCCAGCGACAGCGCGGCAAAGCCTTCCATGGCGCCCTGTTTGTCCTCCTGCATGTCCTTTTGATAGGCGAGCGGCAGGCCCTTCATCACAATCAGGAGGCCGTTGAGCGCCCCGATGACGCGGCCGGTCTTGGCCCGCACGAGTTCCGCGGCATCAGGGTTGCGCTTCTGCGGCATGATCGAGGAGCCGGTGGTGAACTTGTCGCTGAGGCGGATCATGCCGACCAGCGGCGAAGTCCAGATCACGATTTCCTCGGCAAAGCGCGACATGTGCACGGCGCAGATCGAGGCCGCCGACAAGGTCTCCAGCACGAAGTCGCGGTCGGAGACAGCGTCGAGCGAGTTCGCCATCGGACGATCGAAGGCCAGCGCCTTTGCGGTGGCGTGCCGGTCGATCGGGAACGAAGTGCCGGCGAGCGCCGCCGCACCGAGCGGGGATTCATTGAGCCGCTTGCGCGCATCCTGGAAACGGCCGCGATCACGCGCGGCCATCTCGACATAAGCAAGCAGGTGATGGCCGAAAGTGACGGGCTGCGCGGTCTGCAGATGGGTGAAGCCGGGCATCACGGTTCCGGCGTGCTCCAGCGCGCGCTCCACCAGCGCCTGCTGGAACGCGGCAAGCGCCGCATCGGTCTCGTCGACGATGTCGCGGACATAGAGACGGAAGTCGGTCGCGACCTGGTCGTTGCGGGAGCGCGCGGTGTGCAGTCGGCCGGCGGCGGGCCCGATCAGCTCCGACAGACGGCTCTCGACATTCATATGAATGTCCTCGAGCGCGCGCTTGAACTCGAAGCCGCCTTTGCCGATCTCTGACAAAATCGTGTCTAGACCCTTGCCGATATTTTTCGCATCAGAGGCCGTGATGATGCCGTTCGCGGCCAACATCGCGGCGTGGGCCTTGGACGCGGCAATGTCCTGGGCGTAGAGGTGACGATCGACGTCGATGGAGACGTTGATCTCTTCCATGATCTCATCGGGACGCTCCGAGAACCGGCCGCCCCACATCTTGTTGCTCATGATCCCCTGCTCACGCCTTGCTTTGCCGCATGTTTGCTGGCCGAGGCCAGCCGTATTAAGAGGCCCCTGATAGCCATATCTGCGACCGGATGACAAACGATATGCTCGACCAGAAGCCCTCCGCCACGCGCCGGATCCCCATCGTCATCGCCACCGTGGTGGTCGGTGGGCTTGCCGGCTTCGCCGCGCTGTATGGGCTCGGCCTGAACCGGGCTCCGTCAGGCGATCCGGCCTGCAGGGCCGCTGTCGCCACAGCCCAGAAGATCGCCCCGCTCGCCCATGGCGAGGTGGCCGCGCTGACCATGGCGAGCGCCCCCCTGAAGCTGCCGGACCTCACCTTCGAGGACGCCGACGGCAAGCCGAGGAAGCTATCGGATTTCCGCGGCAAGACCCTGCTGGTGAACCTCTGGGCTACCTGGTGCGTGCCCTGCCGGAAAGAGATGCCAGCACTGGACCAGCTCCAGGCCAAGCTGTCGGGCCCTGACTTTGAGGTGGTGGCGATCAATATCGACACCCGCGACCCCGAGAAGCCGAAGAATTTCCTGAAAGACGCCAATCTGACCAGGCTCGGCTATTTCACCGACCAGAAAGCCAAGGTTTTCCAAGATCTTAAGGCGATAGGCCGGGCCTTGGGCATGCCGACCTCGGTGCTGGTCGATCCGCAAGGCTGCGAGATCGCGACGATCGCGGGTCCGGCGGAATGGGCGAGCGACGACGCGCTCAAGCTGCTTCGGGCCGCGTTAGGTCCGGCTGCCGCGTCGCTTTAGGCGCTGACGTTGAGGTTGCCGCCGACGCCGGGGCCGACATTGGCAAGGGATGGCTGACCGGCACCCAGCAGCGTCAGGACGGTGGATTTCTCCATGTCCATGTTCTGCTTCGTCAGCGTCGCCGCGATATTCGACTGCAGCGCGCCCTGCTGAGAGGCCAGCATGGTGCTGACCATCGCCATCATGTCCATTACGCGAACCCTTGTACCGGCCGCAGCCTAGGCGCGAGGGGTTAACGCAACATGAATTGTCACAAGATGGATTAGCGGGTCGGAACCGGCTTGGCCCCGCGGTAGTCGTAGAAGCCGCGCTGGGTCTTGCGACCGAGCCAGCCGGCTTCGACGTATTTCACCAGCAGCGGGCACGGCCGGTACTTCGAGTCGGCGAGGCCCTCGTGCAGCACCTGCATGATCGAAAGGCAGGTATCGAGACCGATGAAATCGGCGAGCTCGAGCGGGCCCATTGGATGGTGGGCGCCGAGTTTCATCGCCGCGTCGATCGCCTCGACATTGCCGACGCCTTCATACAGCGTGTAGATCGCCTCGTTGATCATCGGCAGCAGGATGCGGTTGACGATGAAGGCCGGGAAATCCTCGGAGACCGCGACCTGCTTGCCGAGCTTGGCGACGAATTCCTTGGAGGCCTCGAAGGTGGAATCATCGGTGGCGATGCCGCGGATCAGCTCCACCAGCTCCATCAGCGGCACCGGATTCATGAAGTGAATGCCGATGAAGCGCTCGGGCCGGTCGGTCGCGGCGGCAAGGCGGGTGATCGAGATCGAGGACGTGTCGGAGGCGACGATCGCCTCCGGCTTCAGAATCGCGCAAAGTTCGTGGAAGATCTTGCGCTTGACCTCTTCCTTCTCGACCGCGGTCTCGATCACAAGATCGCAGTCGGCGAGGTCGTCCAGCTTCTCGGCCAGCGAGATGCGCGCCATCGCCTTGGTCTTGTCGTCCTCGGTGACCCCCTTCTTGGAGACCTGGCGCGCCAGATTGCCATTGATGGTGGCCATGCCTGATTTCAGGCGGTCGGCCGAGACATCGTTGAGCACCACATCGAAACCGGCCAGGGCCGCGACATGCGCGATGCCGTTGCCCATCTGACCCGCGCCGATCACGCCGACCTTCTTGATCACTGCCGCCATAATGTCATCCACCGGAACGGCGCGCATATCGCGCCCTGCCTAATCCCCTGAGCCGGGAGGATCGATTTAATCAGAACCTTGGCCCGAAACCTAGATTGGATCGCTTCGAAGGCGTGCCCCACGCCAAAGAAAACGGCTCAGAAATGAAACACCGGCCGGAGTTTATACCTCCGGCCGGTGTTTTTATCGCGTTTTACTTGCCGAGCTTGCCGAGTTCGTCGGTCAGCTCCGGAACCGCTTGGTAGAGGTCGGCGACCAGACCGTAATCGGCCACCTGGAAGATCGGCGCGTCCTCGTCCTTGTTGATCGCGACGATCACCTTGGAGTCCTTCATGCCGGCCAGATGCTGGATGGCACCGGAAATGCCCACCGCGACGTAGAGCTCGGGGGCCACGACCTTGCCGGTCTGGCCGACCTGCCAGTCGTTCGGCGCATAGCCGGCATCGACCGCCGCACGGGAGGCACCGACACCGGCCCCTAACTTGTCGGCGAGCGGCTCGATGTACTTGGCGAAGTTCTCGCGGCTCTGCATGGCCCGACCGCCGGAAACGATGATCTTGGCCGAGGTCAGCTCCGGACGGTCGCTCTTGGCGACTTCCTCGCCGACAAAGGTCGACAGGCCCGGATCCGCCGCCGCCGCAACGCTCTCGACCGGCGCGCTGCCGCCGCTGGCTGCCGCCGCGAAGGTCGAGGTACGGACCGTGATGACCTTCTTGGCGTCCTTCGACTTCACCGTCTGGATGGCGTTGCCGGCATAGATCGGACGCTCATAGGTATCGGGGGCGACCACCTTGGTGATCTCCGAGACCTGCATGACGTCGAGCAGGGCTGCGACGCGCGGCATCACGTTCTTGAATCGCGAGGTCGCGGGCGCGACGATCGCGTCATAGGACGGGGCCAGCGAGACGATCAGTGCCGCCAGCGGCTCGGCGAGATCGTGCGCGTAGGCTTCGCCTTCGGCGACCAGCACCTTGGCGACACCAGCGAGCTTCGAGGCGGCCTCGGCCGCAGCCTTGGTGCCCTGCCCGCCACCGGCGACCAGCACGTGGACGTCGCCGCCGAGTTGGGAAGCCGCGGTCAGCGCCTTGTTGGTGGAGTCCTTGAGGACCTCGTGTTCGTGTTCAGCAATCAACAGCGCAGTCATCAGAGCACCCCGGCTTCGTTCTTGAGCTTCGACACCAGCTCGGCGACGTCCTTCACCTTGACGCCGGCCTTGCGGCCCGCGGGCTCGGCCGTCTTCAGAACTTCGAGGCGCGCAGTGACGTCGACGCCGTAATCGGCGACGGTCTTCTCCGCGATCGGCTTCTTCTTGGCCTTCATGATGTTGGGCAGCGAAGCGTAACGCGGCTCGTTGAGACGCAGATCGGTGGTGACGATCGCCGGCCCCTTGAGCTTGACGGTCTGCAAGCCGCCGTCGACCTCGCGGGTGACCTTGAAGTCGGAGCCTTCGACCTCGAGCTTCGAGGCGAAGGTTGCCTGCGACCAGCCCAGCAGCGCGGCCAGCATCTGACCGGTCTGGTTGCTGTCGTCGTCGATCGCCTGCTTGCCGAGGATGATCAGGCCGGGCTGCTCTTCGTCAGCAACCTTCTTGAGGATCTTTGCGACAGCGAGCGGCTCAACGATGCCTTCGGCCTTCACCAGGATGCCGCGGTCGGCGCCCATGGCGAGGCCCGTGCGGATCGTCTCCGACGCCTGCGCAGGTCCTATGGAGACCACCACGACTTCGGTCGCCTTGCCGGCTTCCTTCAGGCGCAGCGCTTCCTCGACCGCGATTTCGTCGAAGGGGTTCATCGACATCTTGACGTTGGCGAGTTCAACGCCCGATCCATCGCCCTTGACGCGGACCTTGACGTTGTAATCGACCACCCGCTTTACCGGCACTAAGACCTTCATCGATCCTCTTTCACTCAATTTGGGAGGGGGATTATTCAACTGGCGCGGAACCTAAAGGCCTGATCCGGCCCGGTCAACGCGCGAAGGGGCCTAATTTTAGCCCCCTGAAATGCTGATCTCAATGGGTCAGCGATTCTGGCCCGGAACCCAGAGCACGTCGCCGGCACCATCATGGTTAGCGGCGCGGCTGGCCACGAACAAGAAGTCCGACAGGCGATTCATATACTGGATGCCAGCCGTGCCGACGGGTTCGCCGGGCTGGGCGGCCAGTTCCACCATCACGCGTTCCGCCCTGCGGCAAATCGTGCGCGCGACATGGAGGTAGGCGGCGGCCGGCGTGCCGCCCGGGAGCACGAAAGAAGTGAGCGGCGCAAGCTTGTCGTTGATCGCGTCGATGTCATGCTCGAGCCGCTCGACCTGGCTCGCCACTACCCGCAGTCGCTCCGCCTTGCCTTCACGCTCGGGTACCGCGAGATCGGCGCCGAGATCGAACAAATCATTCTGGATGCGGCCGAGCATGGCATCGAGCTCCGGCGCATCCCTGGTGTGAAGGCGTACCACGCCGATCGCGGCATTGGTCTCATCGACCGTGCCATAGGCTGCGATGCGCAGATCATATTTCGGACGGCGCTCGCCGGTTCCGAGCGCTGTCGTGCCGTCGTCACCAGTCTTCGTATAGATGCGGTTGAGCACGACCATGAAAGTGTCCTTGTTCTTAGGGCAAGATCCAGCCGGAAAACCGCTTCACACTTTTCGCAAACGCGGCCCTTCGGGTCCGGATCATGCCCTATCGCCCCATCGCCCAGACCGCGACCATGGCGATAACGATCGCGATGAACTGCAGCAGCACGCGCCAACGCATCAATTTCTGCGAGGTGTTGGGCGAGCCGCCACGCATCATGTTGACGAGGCCGAGCAGCAGCACCACCGCCACGGCGGCCACGGCGATCGGCAGAATGAAAGTACTCAGGAGAGATGCCATTTGGGGGTGATAACACCGTGTGCGGCGCTCCGCCATGGCGTTCCAAATCTGGCTTTTGATCCCATAATGTCAGAAGCTGGCCGAATGATTTCCGATTTGCTCGCATGGTCCGTCCTCCTCGCGTCTCCCCGCTTGCGGGGAGAGGCGCGAATCCGGGCCGCTCGCGAAGTGAGAGCAAACTTGCTCTGGGGCACACCGTGAAAGTCATCCGCACGATCTATGTCATCGTGGAAGACGCCTTCTACACGTTCCTGGCCGACGACGGCTGGGCGATCTCGAGCCATATCGCACTGTCGACGCTGATGGCGCTATTCCCGTTCCTGATCGTGCTGACTTCGCTCGCCGGCTTCTTCGGCTCCAAGGAGCTTGCCGACCAGGCAGCCGGGCTGATGCTCGAAGTCTGGCCGAAGCAAGTGGCCGATTCCCTGTCGGGAGAGATCCACGACGTGCTGACCACGACCCGCACGGGGGTGCTGACCATCGGCGCGGTGCTGTCGGTCTATTTCGCCTCCAACGGCGTCGAGGCGCTCAGGGTCGCGCTCAACCGCGCCTATGCGGTGGTGGAGATGCGGCGCTGGTATTGGCTGCGGCTGGAATCGATCGGCTACACGCTGGTTGCGGCCTTCACGGCGCTCGCGATGGCGTTCCTGATCGTGCTTGGCCCGCTCTTCATCGAGGCGGCGCGGCGACACATTCCACTGTTCGTCGAGTCAAACGAAAGTATTCTCACCTGGCTGCGTTACGGCATCACCATAGGCGCGCTGGTGGTGGCACTGGTCATCCTGCATGCCTGGCTGCCGGCGGGCCGACGCAGCTTTTTCCAGATCCTGCCCGGCATCGTCTTCACCATCGTTGCCTCGCTGATCTCGGGCATCGTGTTCGGCCAATATCTGGCGCGCTTCGCCAATAATTACGTCACGATGTATGCGGGGCTCGCCTCGGTAATCATCGCGCTGGTGTTTCTGTATTTCATTGCCGCGATCTTCGTCTTCGGCGGCGAGCTCAACGCCGCGATCATCAAGTCGCGACTTCCTCACGGCGTGTCGCTTCAAGCAGCGCAGTCGCTAAAGCCCGCGGGGACACAGGCTTGACCAGGAAGGCGTCGGCGCCGGCCTCGCGCGAGGCCGCCTCGTCCTCGCCACGACCGGACACGCCGATGATCGGGATCCGAGCCAGCGGCGCCTGCATTGTGCGGATACGCC
Organism: Bradyrhizobium zhengyangense; assembly: GCF_022012435.1. Lineage (GTDB taxonomy): Bacteria > Pseudomonadota > Alphaproteobacteria > Rhizobiales > Xanthobacteraceae > Bradyrhizobium > Bradyrhizobium zhengyangense. The sequence continues at coordinate 474,455 of NZ_JAKLUA010000003.1, read as the reverse complement.
TGATGGCCTCGACGCCGTCGATGCCCGGCAACACCATGTCCATCAGCACCGCATCGAAGCCACCCTGCGCGAGCCGGCTCACTGCATCCTCACCGCGCCCGATGAACTCGGCATGATGGCCGAGCTCGGTCAGGATCGTGTTGAGCACGACGCGGCCGAATGGATTGTCCTCGACGCTGAGCACGCGCAGCGCCGCCAGCGGCTCCGCTTCGCCGCCTTCCGTCTTGCGTGCCTTGGCCGGCCCCGCCGCATCGAGCGTGACGGTCAGGGTGAAGGTGGCGCCGCCGCTGCGCCGCGGTGCCACCGTGATGTCGCCGCCCATCGCACGCGCCAGCTGCTTGACCGAAGACAGACCGAGCCCGGCGCCGCCGAAGCGGGAGGCGATGGTGACATTGGCCTGGGTGAACGGGCGGAACAGCCGTTTGATCTCGGCCATGGTCAGGCCGATGCCGCTGTCGGAGACCGAGAAGGCGACGCCGACCCGGCGCTTGTCCTTGGCTTTGCCGCTCGCTTTGCCCTTGACGGGCCGCCAAGGCGCGGCCGAGATGGCCACAGCGCCCTGCTCGGTGAATTTGACTGCATTGTCGATCAGGTTCTCGAGTGCGGCGCGGAGGCGAACGGAATCGCCGACCACGAGGCCCGGGAGCTTGTCCGAGATGTCGACCTCGGCCTGAAGACCCTTGGCGGCGGCGCGACCAGCGAGCGAATCGCCGGTGCTGCGCGCGAGCGCGCGCAAATCAAACAGATCCTGCCGTAGCGTGCCGCTCTTGCCGGCGCCCTTGCCGGTCTTGGCGGCATCGACGAACAGCGTAGCGAGGTTAGCCAGATGCTCGGCACCGGCCTTGATGGTGTCGGCCCAACGCCGCTCCCGCTCGCCAAGATCGGAGGTCGAAAGCAAATCGCTGATCGCCAGAATGCCGGTCAGGGGCGTGCGGACCTCGTGGGCAAAGGCTGCAAGCGCCGCCTGAATCACGTCGGGCGCAACGGTGCTGCGCTCGCGCACTTTGCCGACCGCCCCGGCCCGCTTCCGAGGCGGCTGCCTGGACTTTCGCGTGGTGCGCGCTGCGCGCGTTTTCGCCGCCATAAATCCCCTTCGAAGTATCCTCTTCGAACCCCCGGGCTCAAGAGCGACCATGGCACGGCGGCCACCCCGGAGTCACGGCGCTGCTGTGCTAACCCCCAGAGAAACTTAGCCTAATCCCACGGTCGTGCGGATGGCGGCGGGCGAGATACCGGCCGCACGCAACTCCCGGAGGCCGGTCGAGCGGTCCGATTTCGACAGCTTCCGGCCATCCGTGCCGCGAATCAGGCCGTGATGCCGATAGATGGGTTCGGTCAGGCCGAGCAGAGCCTGAAGCAGTCGGTGAACCGAGGTGGCGTGAAACAGGTCCTGGCCACGCACGATCTCGGTCACGTCCTGGAGCGCGTCGTCGACCACCACAGACAGATGATAGCTGGTCGGCGTCTCCTTACGGGCCAGGATGACGTCGCCCCATGCCTCAGGTCGCGCGGCGACCAGGCCACGCTCGCCGTCGGGCCCCTCACCCAACTCGTTCCAGGTCAGACCGGAGACCTGCCGGCAGGCCGCCGCCATGTCGAGGCGCAAGGCGTAAGGCGCGCCAGAGGCAATCAGGCGCGATCGCTCGCTGGCCGGCAGCGAATTCGCCTCGCCAGGATAGAGCGGCGCGCCGTCGGGATCGCGCGGCCACGGCCCATCCGCCTCACGGGCGGCGACCAGCTTTGCGATCTCGGCGCGGCTCTCAAAAGCTGGATAGACGAGACCGAGTGCGGAGAGTTTTTCCAGCGCGGCGCGATAGTCGGCGAGACGCTCCGATTGCCGCCGCACCGGCGTTTCCCATGCGATCCCGAGCCAGGCGAGGTCTTCGTAGATCGCAGCCTCGAATTCCGGCCGGCAGCGCGTCGCGTCGATGTCTTCGATCCGCAGCAACAGCCGCCCGCCGGTTTCGCGCACGCGGTCGAAATTGAGCAGCGCAGAATAAGCGTGGCCGAGATGCAAGAGGCCGTTCGGGCTGGGGGCAAATCGGAAAACGGGTGGCGGCATCTGGCAAGATCTCGTCATGGCCAAGACTCTGTTACGATAGGAGATGGATGCGCGGGTCAAGCCCGTGCGTGACAAGTAGAGCGCCAATGACCATCCACCTCGAAACCCAGTCCGACCTCGAAGAAGCCGTTCACACGCTGGTCAAGCGCGATCCACGCCTCAAGCCTGTGCTAGAAATCGCAGGCATGCCGGCGTTGCGGCGGCGCGAGCCGGGCTTTGCGGGGCTTGCGCATATCGTTTGCGGGCAGCAGCTCTCGACCGCGAGCGCCGCCGCGATCTGGGGACGGCTGTCTGCGGCCTTCGATCCGTTCGACCATGAGGCGGTGCGCCGCGCCCGCACCGACCGGCTGGGACGGCTCGGACTATCAGCGGCCAAGATCAAGACGCTGAAACATCTGGCGCGCGAGATCGTCGCCGAGCGGCTGAACCTCGACGTGCTCGCCGAGGAAGACGCCGATGCCGCGCATCACACGCTGGTCTCGCTGCCGGGCATCGGACCGTGGACTGCCGACGTCTATCTCTTGTTTTGCCTCGGCCATGGCGATGCCTGGCCCGCCGGCGACCTCGCCGTGCAGGAGGGAATCAGGATCGGCCTCGGCCTGAAGGCGCGGCCGACGGAAAAGCAGATGGCGCCGCTCGCCGAACCCTGGCGTCCGCTGCGTGGCGCCGCCGCACATCTGTGGTGGAGCTACTACCGCGCGATGAAGAACCGCGAGGGCGTCATCGCCGGCGGAGCGAACGCCGTTTCAAACAATGTTGCTGTTGCAAAGCGCGCAGCCGTAAAGGAGAAGATGCCGGCACGGAAAAAGCCGGGACCTTCACCATGACATCGACCGACTTCGTCGTCGCACGCAACGATCTCGCGCAATACAAGCTGATCGAGACCACCCTTCCCGATGCAGCACTCCTGCCCGCAGATGCGCTCCTGGTGAAGGTCGAGCGCTTCGCGTTCACCGCCAAAAACATCACCTATGCCGTGATGGGCGACGAGCTGAAATATTGGCAGATCTTTCCGGCGCCGCAGGGATTTGGCAACATCCCGGTGTGGGGGTTCGGCGAGGTTATCGGCTCGCGACATCCGGATGTCGCCGTGGGCGAACGGCTGTTCGGCTATTTCCCGATGGCGACGCATCTCGTTATCGAAGCCGCAGATGTCAGCAAGCGCGCACTTCGTGACGGCACCGCGCACCGCAGCCAAGTCGCGCCGGTCTATAATCTCTATTCCCGTGTCACCGGCGATCCCGCTTTCGCCGGACATCAGGGTGATCTTCAGGCACTGCTGCGGCCGCTGTTCATGCTGTCGTTCCTGGTCGACGACTTCCTCGCCGAGAACGACGATTTCGGTGCACGCAGCGTGCTGCTGTCGAGCGCGTCGAGCAAGACCGCGTTTGGGCTCGCTCATCTCCTGCACAGCCGTGGCCGCAACGTGATCGGGCTGACCTCAGCGAACAATGTCGGTTTCGTCCGCTCGCTGCCCTGCTACGACGCGGTGGTGACCTACGATCGAATCCATTCGTTGCCACCGGAAAATCCGGTCGCTTTCGTCGACATGGCCGGCAGCAGTGCGTTGCGGGCCGGACTGCACAGGCATTTCGGCCATCAGATGGCTTGCTCGGTGCGTGTCGGTCTGACGCATCGCGCGACCGACGCCGACGAAGGCGTCTTGCCCGGCGCAAAGCCGCGCTGGTTCTTCGCGCCCGACCACATCCGCAAGCGCGCTAAGGATTGGGGTCCTGGCGGAATCGAGCAACGGTTTGGCGTGGCGTGGTCGGGGTTCACCCCGATGTTGGAGAGCAGCCTCCGCGTGGTCGAGAGCCGCGGCCCCGAAGCAGTGCAGCGCATTTATCTCGACACGCTCAAGGGGAGCATTCCGCCTGAGCAGGGGCATATGCTTTCCCTGCTCGGGTAAAGCGCTTTTGACACCGGTCGAACCAGTATAGCGTCCACCTCAGAGGAAACGCCGCGAAGACGGCCACGAGGTCGCGCATGCTGGATCGCACGAAGGATATGGCCGTGTCCGCGCAAGCCTGGCTCGATGAATTCGAGCGCGCGCTGGGCCAGCCCGATCGCGCCGCGCTCGACCGTCTCTTCCTCGCTGACTGCTTTTGGCGCGACGCGCTGGCGCTAAGCTGGAACCTGCAAACGCTCGCCGGTCGCGATGGGATCGTACGGGCGCTGGCCGCACTTTCACTCAACGCGGCGCCGCGCAGTTTCAAGATCGCGCCAAACCGCGCAGCGCCGCGCTGGGTGACGCGCGCCGGCACCAACACTATCGAGACCATCTTCAGTTTCGAGACCGCGCTCGGCCGCGGCAGCGGCATCCTGCGGCTCGTGCCCGATATCGCCGACGGCGACCGGCTGAAGGCGTGGACACTGCTCACCGCGCTCGAGGAGCTCAAAGGATTCGAGGAACAGCTCGGCACCTCGCGGCCGCGAGGACAAGCCTATTCGCGCGATTTCCGCGGACCGAACTGGCTCGATCAGCGCAACGCCTCGCGCGACTATGCCGATCGCGAGCCAGTCGCGCTGGTGGTCGGCGGCGGCCAGGCCGGGCTTGCGATCGCCGCGCGGCTGAAGCAGTTGCAGATCGACACGCTGATCGTCGATCGCGGGGCGCGGATCGGCGATACCTGGAGGAAGCGCTATCACGCGCTGACCCTGCACAATCAGGTGCAGGTCAATCACATGCCCTATATGCCGTTTCCGCCGAGCTGGCCGACCTACATCCCCAAGGACAAGCTCGCGAACTGGTTCGAGGCTTATGTCGATGCCATGGAGCTCAACTTCTGGACCGGCGCTGAGTTCGAGGGCGGCGCCTATGATGAGGCCGGGGATCACTGGACGGTGACGCTGCGCCGCGCCGACGGCAGCGAGCGCACCATGCACCCGCGCCACGTGATCATGGCGACCGGCGTCAGCGGCATCGCCAACATCCCTGACATTCCGACGCTCGATCGTTTCAAGGGCACGCTACTGCATTCGAGCCGCTATGAAGACGGCGAGAACTGGACAGGCAAGCGCGCCATCGTCATCGGCACCGGCAACAGCGGCCATGACATCGCGCAGGATCTCTATTCCAGCGGCGCTGAGGTGACGCTGGTGCAGCGATCGCCGACGCTGGTCACCAATATCGAGCCGTCGGCGCAACTGGCCTACGCGACCTACAATGACGGCACGCTGGAGGACAACGATCTGATCGCCGCGTCAATGCCGACGCCGCTGGCGAAAAAGACCCATGTGATGCTGACCGAGCAGTCGAAGGAGCTCGACAAGGACCTGCTCGACGGCCTTCGCCGCGTCGGCTTCAAGCTCGACTTCGGCGAGGGCGGCACCGGCTGGCAGTTCAAGTACCTGACCCGCGGCGGCGGCTATTATTTCAACGTCGGCTGCTCCAACCTGATCGTCGAAGGCGCGATCAAGCTGAAGCAGTTCGAGGACATCGAGAGCTTCACGGAAGGCGGCGCGCAGATGAAGGACGGCTCGGCCGTCGCAGCCGATCTGATCGTGCTCTCCACCGGCTACAAGCCGCAGGAATACCTGGTGCGAAAGCTGTTCGGCGATGGCGTCGCCGACCGCATCGGCCCGGTCTGGGGCTTTGGCGACGGCTTTGAGCTGCGCAACATGTATGCGCGCACGAAGCAGCCCGGCCTGTGGTTCATCGCCGGTAGCCTGGCGCAATGCCGGATCAACTCGAAATTCCTCGCGCTCCGGATCAAGGCGATCGAGGAAGGGATTTTGGGACGTGAGGTGGGGACAGCTTAAGCCCATTCGTCATTGCGAGCGCAGCGAGGCGATCCAGCATCTTTCCGCGGAGACAGTCTGGATCTCTTCGCTGCGCTCGCAATGACGATGTGGATACAGACAAGCGCAACAGAGACAACTGAAGGAAGGGCCACCCATGCCAGCCATTCTCGGCACCGGCGAGCACCGCTACCGCGTCGTCGAAAACTTTGCGAAACTTCCCGATGGCTGGCAGCTGAGTGACGTCGCTTCGGTCGCGGTCGACAGCAAGGACCACGTCTACGTCTTCAACCGCGGCGAACATCCGATGGTGGTGCTCGACCGCGAAGGCAATTTCTTGCGCAGCTTTGGCGAAGGCCTGTTCTCGCGCGCGCATGGCCTGCATATCGATGCCGACGACAATCTCTACTGCACCGACGACGGCGACCACACCGTGCGCAAATGCACCACCGACGGCAAGGTGCTGCTGACGATCGGTATCCCCAAAAAGCCGGCGCCCTTCATGAGCGGCGAGCCGTTCCACCGCTGCACCCACACCGCGCTGTCGCCGAAGGGCGAGATCTACGTCTCCGACGGCTACGGCAATGCGCGGGTGCACAAATATACGCCGGACGGCAAGCTGATGAAGAGCTGGGGTGAGCCCGGCACCGACCCCGGCCAGTTCAACATCGTGCACAATATTGCGACCGACGCCGACGGCTGGGTCTATGTCGCCGACCGCGAGAACCATCGCGTGCAGGTGTTCGATGGCGAGGGCAAATACGAGACGCAATGGAACAATCTGCATCGACCCTGTGCGCTGTGCTGTTGCGGCGGGCGCAAGAGCCCGACCTTCGTGATCGGCGAGCTCGGCCCCGGCCTCGACGTCAACCGCCATGTTCCCAATCTCGGCCCGCGGCTCTCGATCGTCGACGCCAAGGGAAGGCGCATCGCGCGGCTCGGCGGCGAGAAAGGCCCGGGCGTTTCCAGCGGGAAGTTCTTGGCGCCGCACGGCCTCGCACTTGATTCGAGAGGCGACATCTACCTCGGCGAAGTCGGCGTCACCAATTGGAAGGCCAGCTTTGGAGACCAAGACATGCCCGCAGAGGTGCGCGCGACGCGGTGCTTGCAGAAGCTGGAAAGGGTGTCGGAGTAACTGCTGCCGCAAAGCCCAACAGAAGGCCTGTTCCGCGCCGGCTCCCTGCCGCCCCCCGTGCCAAAATCGCGGCGTTTCTGGGCGTTTGCCACCCTGCCGCCGCATTGCATGCGCCTGAATAAGTCGCTCAACGGGCTTCACAATCCCGTCACGCTGCATGTAGTATGTCAGTACATGCTGCTTCGCAGCGTATATTGGAGGCCGGGAGCGTTACTTGAACGCACATGTCTCGCAAGGCAGTTGGCCGGTGCTGGTCCTGAACGCGGACTTCCGGCCGCTGAGTTACTACCCACTGTCTCTGTGGTCGTGGCAGGACGCGATCAAGGCGGTGTTCCTCGACCGCGTCAATATCGTAGCGCATTACGACCAGGCGGTTCACAGTCCCACGCTGCAAATGCAGCTGCCGAGCGTGGTTTCGCTCAAATCCTTCGTCAAGCCGACCACGCATCCCGCCTTCACCCGGTTCAACGTCTTCTTGCGCGATCGTTTCGCCTGCCAATATTGCGGTTCGCCGGAAGACCTCACCTTCGATCACATCATCCCGCGCAGCAAAGGCGGCCAGACCACCTGGGAGAACGTGGTCGCGGCGTGCTCGCCCTGTAATTTGCGCAAGGGCAATCTCACGCCGGCTCAGGCAAAGATGTTTCCGCGCCAGAACGCGTTCGCACCGACCGTGCACCAGCTCCACCGCAACGGTCGCCTGTTCCCGCCGAACTATCTGCACGACAGCTGGCTGGACTACCTCTACTGGGATACGGAGCTGGATCCGTAGGGCTTGCGCCGCCTCACGCCCCGATCGCGTTGCTCGCCACCACGTCCCGATAGAAGGCCGCGCTCAGCTTCGGCACCCTCGCCTGCGTCTCGAAGTCGACCCGGTAAAGGCCGAAGCGCTTGCCGTAGCCGAAAATCCACTCGAAATTGTCCATCAGGCTCCACAGGAAATAGCCGCGGATCGGAACGCCTTCGGCGATGGCGCGCTGCATCTGGGTCAGATAGTTGCGCAGGAACATGATGCGGTCGAGGTCGTAGATCTGGCCGTCGGCGGAAATCCTGTCCTCGGACGAGGTACCGTTCTCGCTGATGTAGATGTTCTCGATGTTCCAAATCTTCGCGGCGAGGCGCGGGGCCCAGTAGATTACTTCGGGGCCGACCCGCAGCCATTCCGAATTCATGTGGGGGAACGAGGTCGGGAACGGCAGCACATGGAAGCCCGGCGCGCGATCGGAGGCGGTGACGTAGAATTGCGGCGCGTAGATATTGAGTCCGACGAAATCATTCGGCGTTCCGATGATCTTCAATTCCTCCGCCGTGAACTTCGGCGCGTCGGCACCGGCATAAGCGAGGAAACCGTCAGTGTACTTGCCCTCCAGCACCACGCCGAGGAAGCCGGCGTTGAGCTCGCGTGTTGCGATCTCGGCGGCGCGGATGTTTTCCGGTGTCGCGATCGCCGGCACGCATGCCGCGATGTTCTCGGCTGCGCCCACGCGGGTGCCGGCGCGTCCGGAGGCGCGGATCGCCTGCACGGCAAGCCCATGCGCCAGCGCGACGTGATGGCGCGCCTGGTTGAGCTGCGCGGTCGGCAGCTTGAGGCCGGGCGCGTCGATGCCCCAGCCATAGCCGAAGTTCACGAAGCGTCCGACCTCGTTTACAGTAAAAATGTTCTTGACGCGATCGGTCAGGCGCGCAGCGACGTAGCCGGCGAAATCGGCAAACGCTTTTGACGTATCACGCGACGACCATCCGCCGACACGATCCTGCAGCGCTTGTGGCAGGTCCCAGTGGTAAAGCGTCGCATAGGGCTCGATGCCACTTGCAAGCAGCTCGTCGACGAGACGGTTGTAGAAGTCGAGTCCTTTTGGATTGGGCTGCCCCGATCCATCGGGAAACACGCGCGACCATGCAATCGAGAAGCGGTAAGCCTTGACACCTAGCGCCTTGATCAGCGCGACGTCTTCCTTGTAGCGGCGATAGTGCTCATTGGCGCGGTCACCGGTGGAACCATCCTCGATCTTGCCCGGCGTGTGGCTGAAAGTGTCCCAGATCGACTTGCCGCGGCCATCTTCGTCGACCGCACCTTCGATCTGGTAGGACGAGGTCGCCGTGCCCCACAAGAAGCCCTTCGGGAAAGGCCCGCCGCGCTCAACCGAAGCGGATGTTTCATTCCCTGCAGCCTTTTCCTGCTCCGCAGTTCTGGCGCCCGTCGCTGTGCCAAGCGCGGCCAGGCCCGCAAGTTTTGCAAAATCGCGCCGTGAGACGTCGATCGGCATCGCTATCTCCGCGCCTGCTCCACATCGATCTGATAGGCGGAAATCCGGTCGATCTCGAACGCGACGCTCTCGGGCGATTCCGCATCGACCGGGCTGACCCCGGGAAAGAATTTTGATCCGATCGCGAGATTGACAATCATGTACATGGGATCGTCGAAGCCGATCGGCACCTTGATATCGGAGACCGGCCTGCGGTCTATGAAATAGACCAGGCGATCCTCCTCCCACAGTACACCGTAATTGTGGAATGCGCGCGAAGCATCGCCGACCGCAAAATCGAAGCCGCAAGACTGGATCTTCTGGGTCGACGGAATCCGCCAATGCGTGGTCATGACGAGATCGCCAGGCCTCTCGCCACGGCCTTCCAGCACGTCGACCTCCGGCGGCCAGCCGCCGTCATCCGCCAGCATCCAGAACGCCGGCCACACCGCGTGGCCGACCGGCACCTTGGCACGGATTTCGAAATAGCCGTGCTTCTGCGCGAACGTGCCCTGCGTCGTCAGGACTCCCGAGATGTACTCGTTGTTGAAAAGAACTGGCTTCAGTTCCGGTGGCGTGCGGCTGGCGACGATCGACAGCACGCCGTTCGTGACCTTGAACGGATCGAGCCCGAGCGGCACCCCCGCACGCCCGGCGTAGCGCGGATCGACATAGATCTGCTGTTCGCCATTGGCGCTGGTCTTGCGCTTGAAGTCGGAGCCATCGCCGCCCCAATAGCGGGCGTCCGGCCAAGCGGCGCCGCCAGCATAATGCGGCACCCAGCGTCCGTGCGAGAGCGGATGCTCATCGAAATCGTCGTTGAAGGTCCGATGCAGCGGCAGGAACTCGAGCGAAGAGGTATTGACTGCTTCCAGCTTGCGGCACTCGATCGTGGAAGGATCGGTGGTGACCTGCAGCGACAGGCCGCGCGGCGCGTCACCAAGCTCGTCCTGCGCGGCACTCAACGCCGGCAAGGTCAACAAACCGATCGCAGCCAGAGCGCCTTTCGTCCCACGGTCGATCATCGCCGTACATCGAATATATGAGGAACTTCGCAGAAATTAGCTCGCCACTAACTGAACCGGCAAGCGCACCCATCCGACGCGCGCGGGCGATTTCGAAAAGACATCGCGCCCCCTCACAGAAACCGGCCGAAAATCGTTTCACCTCGGCACAAAATCAGCGAACGAGCGGCCTCGATCCTCGCGCCTCCATTCCGCCATTTGGGCGCCCCCCGCCAAAATCCTTCCCTATTCGTTACTGTCCCTTAAGCCTCCAATGGCAGTTTGGCAGAAATCTGCGGACCCCGCCCACGCCGCCACCAATCCGACAGGTTCGAGGTCGCCGCCACCATGCTCGCCGAAACACTGGAACAGGTTCGGTTCTCGCCGTCGAAGCGGACGACTTATGTGCGCTTCGTGCTGGCCGCACTGGCGGCGATCGTGGCGTTCAAGACGTTCTGGTTCGCGCGCTGGGGCGGCTGGGCGGATCGCGAGCTCGCCGATTTCGACGCCTTCCACATTGTCGCGCAGCGCGTCTGGCGTGGCGATCTCGATCAGGCCTATCATTTCGACGCGCTGCTGAAGATGCAGATGGAAGCCGCCGGCGGCGTGACCGGCTTCATGCCCTGGACCTATCCGCCGCAATACGGTCTCCTGCTCGCGCCGTTCGCGTTCCTTCCGGTCGGCGTCGGCTATCTCCTGTTCACGACCGCGACACTGGCGCTCTATCTTCTGGCGCTGCGCGCGATCTCGGGCACGAATTTCGCGCTAGCGCTGGTGATCCTGTTTCCAGCACTCGCGATCACCATCGGCTGCGGACAGAACGGCTTTCTCACCGGCGCGCTGATCGCGCTGGTCTGCCTCAACGTCGACCGGCGGCAATGGCTCGCCGGCCTCGCACTCGGCGCCATGGTCATCAAGCCGCACCTTGCCATTGCGCTAGGCGTCTACCTGCTGGCGACGCGGCGATGGCTCGCGCTCGCGACCGCTGCAGTCGTGGTGGTGACGAGCTCGCTTATCTGCACGTTACTGTTCGGCTGGCAGATCTGGATCGCGTGGCTAGGGGCGATCAGGGAATCGGCGAGCTTTCTCGAGCAGGGATTCTACCCGTTGTTTCGCATGATCTCGACCTATGCTGCACTCTACAAGGCCGGCCTTCCGGCGAGCGCCGCCTTCTGGGGACAGGTCGTCGTCGGGGGCCTGGCCTTGCTCGCCGTCCTCGTCGGCGCGGCCCGCGGCCTATCGTTGAAATTCGCACTCGGCATCACCGTGATGGTGTCGGTGATGATCAGCCCCTATGCCTATGATTACGACCTGCCGATCCTCGGGATCGGGCTGGCGCTGGCGCTGCCCGATCTCGCGGGGATGGCGAGTTCGCGCGAGCGCGATGTGGCGTACGGGCTGATCCTGTTCGCAGGCGCCTATGGGCTGTTGCAGTCGGGACGGCTCGCCGTTCAGTTCGGACAAAAGGCCGACCCCAGCCAGCATTTCGCACCCGCCCTCGGCGGCTTCGCGTTGATGGCGCTGCTGGTTCTGCTGTTGCGGGTGCTGTGGCGCGGGACACAGCCTGCATCGGTCCTGCCGCAGGCCGCACCCGTCGCAAAATAATTCTTCTCGATCCGACACGCGGATCATCGAACCTGACGGAACCGGAAAGGGTGGTCCCCGTTCAATTGGGAGCGATGCGGCGGCGCGCGCAGGCACGCGCCTGCGCCCGCCGCACCGCAACCAAGGGAGGCGCACCCATGCCCACAGCCGAGAAGGATCATGTCTACAAGATCCTGGAGCTGGTCGGATCGTCCGAGTCCTCGATCGAGGACGCCATCAAGAACGCAGTCAGCCGCGCGTCCAAGACCATCCGCGAGATGAAATGGTTCGAGGTGGTGCAGACCCGCGGCCACATCGAGAACGGTGCGGTGCGTCACTACCAGGTGACGCTGCGCGTCGGGTTTACGCTGGAAGGCTAACCCCGCTCCTCCTTCGCCGGATGCGGTGGCAATAGGACCTTCGCGTCTGCGTCCATCCGATGACGACGGACTTGCGCTCGGTGGCGTGTTGGATATCACTCTGCTCGCGGCCGGATGTACCGGCCGGGTCCAGAGTGTCGCCGTGACTGATCAAATCAAGCTCGTCCTCTTCGACATGGACAATGTCCTCTGCGACTATGACAGGGGAAAGCGCATCGCGCGCCTGGCGGAGCTTGCGGGATCGACAGACGAATATGTTCATCGAGCCATATGGGACAGTGGCTTCGAGCTGCTCGGCGATTCCGGCACGCTCGATGGCGCTGCCTATCTGCGCGGCTTCGGCGAGCGTATCGGCTATCCGCTGTCGCTCGACGAATGGGTGGAGGCGCGACGCCGCTCGATGCAGGCCGATTGCGCCATGCTGGAGATTGTCGAAGACTCGCGCCGAACCGTCGATATCGCCATCCTGACCAACAATACCACGCTGGTTGCCGATCACATCGATACGCTGCTGCCGGAATTGCGGCCGCTGTTCGGCTCCAGGATCTACACCTCGGCGCAGTTCAAGACGGCGAAGCCCGATCCGCTCTGCTACCGCCTCTGCGTTTCAGAGCTCGAGGTCGAACCGGAGAATGTGCTCTTTGTCGACGACCTTGCGGCCAATGTCGCGGGAGCGCGGCAGGCGGGTCTCCTCGCGCATCACTACACGTCCGTGGAGACGTTCAAGCAAACTCTTTCGGCTCACGGCCTGCTTCGCAGGCAGTGAACGACGTCAGGCGAGATCGACGCCGCGCCGCTCCGGGATCAGCACGAGCAACGCCACGATGTCGATGAGATATAGCAGCGCAAGACCTGCGATCGCGGTTGGAAAGCCGTAGGCGGCACTGACGATGCCGACCACCAGCGGGCCGAAGCCGGCGACCGCTCGACCGATGTTGAAGAACACGTTCTGCGCAGTGGCGCGCGCCGCGGTCGGATAAAGCTCGCTCATCAGCGCACCGTAGCCACCGAGCATGCCGTTGACGAAGAAGCCCATCACCGCTCCGCCGATCAGCAGCGCACCGGCGGATGTCAACTGCGAATAGACCACCACCATGATGGCCGCGCCCAGCATGTAGGTCAGGAACGCGGGACGACGGCCGAAACGGTCGGCCGCATGACCGAACAGGAAGATGCCGAGCGCCATCCCGGCAATCGTCACCGCGGTCCAGAGCGCCGATTGCGTCAGGCCATAGCCGAACCGCGTCGAGAGATAGTTCGGCAGCCAGATCATGATGCCGTAATAGCCGAAATTCTGCACGGAGCAGAGGATGATCATGCCGATGCCGATCCGGGTCGTCTCCGCATCGACCACGAGCGCACGAAGTGACGAACCGGCATCTGCAGCCTTTGCCTGATGCGCGATGAAGACGTCAGGCTCGTGCAGCTTGCGCCGGATCACGTATGCGATCACCGCCGGAAACACGCCGAGCGCGAACATCCCGCGCCAGCCGATGACCGGTAACAGGACCGGCGTCACCAGCGCCGCCATGAGCACGCCGAACTGCCAGCCAAGCCCCACGTAAGACGTTGCCCGCGCGCGCTTGCTCGCAGGCCAGGCCTCCGCCACCAGCGCCATGCCGATGCCGAACTCGCCGCCGAGGCCGATGCCGGCGACGGCCCGATAAGCCAGGAGGTCCCAATAGCCCTGCGCCAGCGCGCAGAGGCCGGTGAAGATCGCGAACAGGACGATACTCCAGGTCAGAACCCGAACGCGGCCAAGCCGGTCCGACAGCATGCCGAAGCCGACGCCGCCGACGACCGCGCCGACCAGCGTTCCTGTCACCAGCGAGGCCGCTTGCGGCTGCGTGAGATGAAGGTCCTTCGAAATCGCCGTCAGCATGAAGCCGAGGATGAGGAGGTCGAACCCATCCATGGCGTAGCCGAGCGCCGATCCCCACAGCGCCCGGCGCGCTTCCGCATCGCGATCGGTCGGGGCCGTATCAATCGCGCCGAGAGTGACGTCCTGTACCTGGCTCATACGTCCCCCTACGCCAGTCCATCCCTCGCGATCAAGGCCTCCAAGGACCTATGCACCGCGCAACTTCAGGCCAGATGACATGCCACGAAATGCCCACCTGTGCCTTCCTTCAGCTCCGGCGCGGCTTCGGCGCAGCGGGGCTGGGCAATCGGGCAGCGGGTGTGGAAGTGGCAGCCCGACGGCGGTTTCATCGGGCTCGGCACGTCTCCCTTGAGGCGGATGCGGTTGCGCTTGAGCTTGGGATCCGGCACCGGCACGGCAGAGAGCAGCGCCTTGGTATAGGGATGCTGCGGATTGCGATAGAGATCGCTGGCCTTCGCCAGCTCGACGATACGGCCGAGATACATCACCGCGACGCGGTCGGAGATGTGCTCGACCACCGACAGGTCGTGCGCCACGAAGAGATAAGTGAGGTTCAGCTCGGCCTGGAGATCTTCCAGCAGATTGATGACTTGCGCCTGGATCGAGACGTCGAGCGCGGATACCGGCTCGTCGCAGACGATCAGCTTCGGCTCGACCGCGAGCGCCCGCGCGATCACGATGCGCTGACGCTGGCCGCCGGAGAATTCGTGAGGATAACGTCGCATGTGCTCGGCCTTGAGGCCGACCTTGACCAGCAAGCCCGCGACGCGTTCCTCCCGCTCCCTGGCATTGGCTGCCAGATTGTGGATGGTGAAGGCCTCGCCGAGGATGGAGCCGACCGTCATGCGCGGATTGAGCGAGGCGAACGGATCCTGGAACACCAGCTGCATGTTTCGCCGCATCGCGCGCAAATCGTTGCCGCCGAGTTGGCGCACGTCCTGGCCGTCGAAGGTGACTTCGCCGTCAGTCGGCTCGATCAGGCGCAGCACGCAGCGCCCCGTCGTCGACTTGCCGCAGCCGGATTCGCCGACGAGACCAAGAGTCTCGCCGCGATTGACGGAGAACGACACGCCATCGACCGCATAGACAGTGCCGACCTGGCGCGACAACAGGCCGCCGAGCACGGGGAAATATTTCTTCAGGCCGCTGACGCGGAGCAAGGGCTCGCTCATGCCGCGCCTCCCGATTGCGGATCGCCGAGATGACAGGCCATGCGGTGGCCCGGCGCAATCACGCGCAGCAGCGGCTCCTTCTCGGTGCAGACGTTCATGGCGAACTTGCAGCGCGGCGCAAAGCGGCAGCCGACCGGCGGATTGATCAGGATCGGCACCGAACCGCCGATTGCCTCGAGCCGCGTCTTGTGCTCGCTATCGAGATCGATGCGCGGGATCGACCGGATCAGGCCTTGCGTATAGGGATGGCGCGGATCGGCGAAAAGAGCGTCGACGCCGGCCTCCTCCACCACCTTGCCGGCATACATCACGACGACGCGCTGAGCCGTTTCGGCGACGACGCCCATGGCATGGGTGATCAGCATCACCGCCATGCCGAAGCGCTCCTTCATGTCCTGGAGCAGGTCGAGGATCTGCGCCTGGATGGTGACGTCGAGCGCGGTGGTCGGCTCGTCGGCGATGATCAGCTTGGGCTTGCAGGCCAGCGCCATCGCGATCATCACGCGCTGGCGCATGCCGCCGGAGAACTGGTGCGGATAGTTGTGCACACGGCCTTCGGCGTTCGGAATCTGCACCAGCTTCAGCATCTCGATGGTGCGCTCGAGCGCCTGCCTCCGGGTGACGTTCTCGTGGCGGCGCAGGCTCTCGGCGATCTGTTCGCCGACCGTGAGCACCGGATTGAGCGAGGTCATCGGCTCCTGGAAAATGAAGCCGATCTCCTTGGCTCTGATGTCATCGAGCTGTTTGCTCGTCAACGGCACCAGATCACGGCCCTCAAAGATGATCTCGCCGGCCGCGATGCGGCCCGGCGGCATGGCGATCAGCTTCAGGATCGACATTGCAGTCACGGTCTTGCCGCAGCCGGACTCGCCGACGACGCAGAGCGTCTCGCCCTTGTTGATGGTGATGTCGACACCGTCGACGGCCTGGAGGATGCCATCGTCGGTGGAGAAGTGGGTCTTGAGACCTTTGATCTCGAGCAACGGCACCATCAGATCACCCGTCGCGCATCGAGTGCATCGCGCAGACCGTCGCCGATGAAGTTGATGGCGACCACCGCGATGAAGATCGCGCCGCCCGGAAACAGGGCCCAGTGCGGGCCGATGTCGAGGAAGTCCTTGGCGTCGAACAGCAGCCGGCCCCAGGTCGGGGTATCGGGCGGGAAGCCGAGACCAAGAAAGGACAGCGTCGATTCCGCGATGATCGCGGCGGCAACGTCGATGGTGCCGGCGATGATGACCGGGCCGAGCGCATTGGGCAGGATGTGCTTCACCACCTGCCGCACCGGGCTCGCGCCGAGCGCACGCGCGGCCTCGACAAACTCCTTCTCACGGATCGACAGGAACTGTGCACGGACGAGGCGCGCCACCGGCATCCAGCGCAGGCCGCCGATCACGAGCACGATCAGGATGAAGATGCCACCCTCGGGACCGAACATCGCTTTCAGCCCGTCGCGAAACAGATAGATCAGCATCAGCAGCAGCGGCAGCTGCGGCAGCGACAGAAAGAGGTCGGTGAGCCACATCAGACCGTGCCCGAGCGCGCCGCGCGACATGCCGGCCAGCGCGCCAACCAGCGTGCCGATGACCACCGACACCAGCATCGCGGCAAGCCCGACGGCAAGCGAGATGCGGCCGCCATAGATCATGCGCGCCAGGATGTCCTGGCCGAGATCGTCGGTGCCGAAGGGATGGGCGAGCGACGGCCCCTGCAGGCCGGCGACGATGTCGATGTCGTTGATCTTGACGCGCCAGATCAAAGGGCCGACGACGACGGCCAAAATCAGAACGAGAAGCAGGAAGGCGCTGACCACGGCGAGCTTGTGGCGGCTATAGCGCCGCCACGTCTCGCGCCAGGGCGAGTAGACGCCCCGCTTAGCGGAGGGAGATGCGAGGATCAAGCCAGCCATACAGGACGTCCGCGATGAGATTGAACAGCACGACAAGGCAGGCGAAGACGAAAGTGACGGCCATCACCACCGGCGTGTCGTTGGAAAGGATGGAGGAGATCAGCAGCGATCCGATGCCAGGAATACGGAAGATCTGCTCGGTGACGATGGCGCCGCCGAACACGGCGGGCATCTGCAGCGCAATCAGCGTGACGACCGGGATCATGGCGTTGCGCATCACGTGCTTGACGATGACCTTGGCCTGGCCGAGACCCTTGGCGCGCGCCGTGGTGACGTAGTCAAGCCTGATGACGTCGAGCATCGCCGAACGGACGAAGCGCGTCATCGATGCCGCCTGGAACAGGCCGAGCACCGCCACGGGCATGATGGCCTGACGGATCATCTCCAGCACCCAGCGGATGCCGGTGGCCTTGATGTCGGTGGTGTAGACAAAGGGCAGCCAGTCCAGCGTCACCGAGAAGATTAGGATGAACAGGAGACCGGTGAAGAAGGTCGGCAGCGAGAAGCCGATGAAGGCGAGCGTATTCGCGATCTGGTCGAACAGCGAATAGGGCTTTGTGGCGGCGTAGACCCCGACGGGGATTGCGATCAGGAGCGCCAGGACCTGCGCGGAGCCGATCACGTAGAGCGTGGCCGGCAGGCGCTGGAGGATCAGCCTGTCGACGTCCATCCTGCTGACGAAGGAGAAGCCCCAATCCCCATGCGCCATGGCAGAGAGCCAGTGCAGGTAGCGGAGATAGATCGGATCGTCGAGGCCGAACCTGGCCCGAAGTGCAGCCTGCACTTCGGGTGGCACGTTCGGATTGGTCGCCAACTCCGAAAACGGATCGCCGGGCGCAAGAGCCAGCACGAAGAACAGGACCGCCGAAATGCCGAGCAGGCTCGGAATAGCGATCAGAAGGCGGCGCAGGACATACTGGCTCATGGGGAAGAATCCCGTCTATGCCCGCGCGATCATGCTCCCCTGTACCAGTCCTGGATGTTGTCGGTCCGGTTGGCCCAGCCCGAGACGACCGGCTGCAGCGTGGTGGCGCAGGCATCCACCGTCAGGCGGTGCATCACCGGGATGAATACGGTTTCCTGCCACAGCATGTCATTGCACTTGATGTAGAGCGCGGCCCGCTTGACCGGGTCGGTCTCGGTCTCCGCAGCCTCAATCGCGGCGTCGTAATCCTTGTTGACCCAGCGCGGGAAGTTCTGCCCTTGCCATTTGTTGTCTTTGCTGGCGATCTGGCTCGAGGTGTAGCGCTTCATGTGCAGCGCAGGATCCGGCTGCGTCATCGGGATCTGGAACTCCTCGATGTCGGTGTAGAACTTCGAGTAGGTGTCGGGATTGGCGACGTCGGAGGAGAAGAACACCGAGGCGACGACCGATTTCAGCTCGACGTCGATGCCCGCCTTCTGGCAGGCCTGCTTGACGATCGCCTGAGTCTTCTGGCGCGGACCGTTGATCGAGGTCTGGTAGACGAACTTCAGCTTCTTGCCGTCCTTCTCCCGGATGCCGTCGGCACCGGCCTTCCATCCGGCCTTCTCCAGCAGCGCGATCGCCTTGTCGACGCTGAACTCCCATTTGGTGTTCTTGGACACGAAGTCGTCGGGACCATTGAGGTAGTTCGCGGTGGTGCGACCGGCGCGGCCGTAAATCGCCTTCTTGACGGACTCGCGGTCGACCAGCAACGCGAGCGCCTGACGGACCGCGAGGTCCGACAGAATCGGGTGCTTGGTCTTCATCGAGGACCGCTCACCATCGACCTCGGTGTTCGGATCGGTGAAGTTGATCGCAATGAACTCGATGTCGCCGCCCACGGCATAGGTGGTCTTGCCCTTGCCACCCTTCTCGAGACGCAGCAGCACTTCGTCCTCGACCTGCATGTTCCAGGCGAAATCGAACTCGCCGGTCTGGATCACCGCTCGCGCCGCGGAGACGGCATCGCCGCCCCCCTTCATCTCAATGGTGTCGAAATGTGGACGGTTGGGCATGTGGTAGTCGGGATTGAGCTCACCGCGGATCAGGTCGCCCGGCTTGAACTCGACGAACTTGTAGGGGCCGGTGCCGACCGGAGCCAGGTTGGCCGGCGCTTCGCGGGACTTCGATCCCTTGTAGTCCGCAAACAGATGTTTCGGGATAACGCATCCATAGGCGCCGACGAACGCATTCGCCCAGAACGGAGTCGGATTCTTGAACAGGATACGGATGGTCAAGTCATCCACCTTTTCGACCGTCATGTCGGCATAGGTGCTGATGGAGACGGCCGCCGTGGCAGGGTCGCTGACATAAGCCCAGGTAAAGACGAAATCGTCGGCCGTCAGGGGTTTGCCGTCGTGCCATTTGACACCGGGCTTGATCTTCCAGGTCACCGACTTGCCGTCAGCGGTAAGGCCGCCATTCTTGATTGACGGGATCTCGGCGGCGAGGATCGGATTGAGGTGGCCGTCGACATCCCAGCTGGCGAGCGGCTCATAGAACAGACGCGAGCCATCCTGATCCTTGGTGCCGGTGGCGAAATGCGGATTGAGCAAGGTCGGTCCTTGCCACCACAACAGCTTGAGCGGGCCACCGCCGCCGCGCTTGGTCGGGGGATATGGCGACGGGCTCTGGGCCATGGCGACGCCGCCGATGGCGAGAATCTGATTCGCCAGGGGGGCGGTGAGGCCGACCGCGGCCAAGCGCTGAATGAAGGCGCGGCGATCCATCCGCCCGTCCTTCACCTTACCGATCATCGAACGCAGTTCTTTGTCCAGCATGGTTGTCCCCCGTCTGGTTCCCATATGCTTGTAGGCGGCCGCGCGGAACGGCCACCGGGTTTTGGCTGGCGGTAGATGGCACACCGAATAGGCCGCACGTCAACTGCAGCCGTGTGTGTGCAAACGATGTTCTGGCTGTCTGTTGGGCAAAACTTCATTCCGCAGCCCAACGGTTCGGCATACCAGCGCCAAAATCCGCTGGAAACCTAGTTGCACTGCGAAAAATTTGTTCGCGAGATCAGACGAAGTATCGAGATGGAATTCTACGCTACGGACATATTGAGCGGCGGCGCGACGTGGTCCGGCAGCGGGCAGACATAAGGCGTCTTGGCCGTCCGCTTCGTCAAATCGGCCTTCGCAGCCTTGATCAGTTCCGGTTCAGTCAACGCCTTGATGCCGAGGCCGGCCATAGCCTTGGCCGCCTGCACCATCGCCTTGTGGGCGTGAGCGCTCTTGCCCTGCGCCACCACCTGCCAAGTGTGGAACGGCGTGCCGATTGCAACCGTCGGTGCGTGTACCTGCACGGTCGGCACGACCCAGCTGACATCACCCACATCGGTCGAACCGACTAACGGGTTGCGCTTGGCATCCAGCGGCACCAGGAAGTCAGCCAGCGGCCGCTCCGTCGGCTCCATGCCGATCGCGTAATAGACCGACGCGATGTCCTTGTCGGTCAGCGTCGCGCGGATCTCGCTGGCAAAGCCCTTGTCGGTGTCGTCGAAATGCGGCGGTCCGAGTTCTTCCATGACCCGATGCAGCGCCTGCTCCAGCGGCGTGTTCGGCAGGATGTTGGAAACCGCGGAGATGATCTTCATCTCGACCTTGGTCTCGGTCATCAAGGCCGCGCCCTCCGCGATCTTGCTGACGCGCCCGACGAGCTCGTTCATGCCGGGAAGGTCCCGGGCGCGAATGGAATAGCGCACGCGGGCATGGGCCTGCACCACGTTGGGCGCAATGCCGCCGGTGTCCAGCAGCGCGTAATGCACGCGCGCATCGCTCGGCATGTGCTCGCGCATGTAGTTCACGCCGACATTCATCAGCTCGACCGCGTCGAGCGCGGAGCGGCCGAGATGGGGCGAAGCCGCCGCATGCGAAGTGCGGCCGGTGAAGGTGAAGTCGGCGCGGGTATTGGCGAGCGACGGCGTCACCGCGACTTCCCAGAAACTGTGCGGATGCCAGGTAATGGCGATATCGGCGTCCTCGAACGCGCCCGAGCGCACCATGAAGGCTTTGGCCGCGCCGCCTTCTTCCGCCGGGCAGCCGTAATAGCGCACGCGGCCGGGCACCTTGTTTTCGGCGAGCCAGTCCTTGACCGCGGTCGCAGCGAGCAGCGCCGCCGAGCCGAGCAGATTGTGACCGCAACCATGACCGTGACCGCCGGTCTCGACCGGACGGTGTTCGGCAACACCCGCCTCCTGGCTGAGGCCTGGCAGCGCATCGTATTCGCCCATGAAGGCGATGACCGGGCCGCCCTCGCCCCATTCGCCCATCACCGCCGTCGGAATACCCGCCACCTTCTCGGTGATGCGGAAACCCTGGTGGCGCAGCTCAGCGAGATGCTCGGCGGACGAGCGCGCTTCGGTGTAGCAGACCTCGGGCATGCCCCAGACCTTGTCGCTGAGGTCGATGAAACGCCCCTTGATCGTGTCGATGCCACGCCAGATGTCGCTGCGATTGTCCATGGTTGCCGTCCGTGATCTCTTGGTCAAGCGAAGCGGCAACCGTTAGCAGCTTCATTGAAGCCCGCCTAGCACCTCGCGGGACAGCAGCCATGCGGTTCGTGCCGAATGGCCAACCGCCACCGACTTTGGGCGAACAATTTGTGTCATCTTCGGAAATTCGCGTCACGACATCTGGAATAGTTGCGGTCAAGTCTTTCAAGATGGCCTCCTCCGGCCTAAATTATGCTTGCTTCGCGCGTTGTTCCGCAGCCACAGCGGAGCGATGCTCTCAGCCAGGAGAACTCCATGACCGTTCTGACCGAATGGAGAGTGCCGCCGGCAAATCAGCCGCGAGCGAGCGACTACGGTTTCGACCTCGACCGTGCGCTCGCTTCCATCGTCGGCCTCCACGCTATCATCCCTCCGGACGCCTTCAGTGCGGAAACGCTCGGCACCGAGCGCGCCGGCAACGGCGTCGTGATCGATGACGGGCTGGTGCTCACGATCGGCTATCTCATCACCGAGGCGGAATCCGTCTGGCTTCATCGCGGCGACGGACACGTCGTGGAGGGACATGTGCTCGGCTTCGATGCCGTCACCGGCTTCGGCCTGGTGCAGGCGCTCGGACGGCTCGACGTCGAGCCGCTGCCGCTCGGCTCCTCGGCGGGCGTCAGGCTCGGCGACCGCGTCGTGGTCGGCGGCGCCGGTGGTCGGACGCGTTCGGTCGCAAGCCAGATCGTCGCCAAGCAGGAATTCGCCGGATACTGGGAGTATCTGCTCGACGAGGCCTTGTTCACTTATCCCGCCCATCCGAATTGGGGCGGCACGGGACTGATCAACGAGCGCGGCGAATTGATCGGCATCGGCTCGCTCCAACTCGATCGTGAACGCGACGGCAAGGCCGAACACGTCAACATGGTCGTGCCGATCGACCTGTTGAAGCCAATCCTCGACGACCTGCGCAAATTCGGTCGCGTCAACAAGCCGGCGCGGCCATGGCTCGGGCTCTATTCGACCGAAATCGACAACCGCGTGGTGGTGATCGGCATCTCCGCCAACGGTCCGGCTGCCCGCGCCGAGCTCAAGACCGGCGACGTGATCCTTGCCGTTGACGGCGAGAAGGTCACGAGCCAGACGAGCTTTTACAAGAAGATGTGGTCGCTCGGCGCTGCCGGCGTCGACGTGCCTCTCACCGTGCATCATCAGGGCAGCGCGCATCATGAAGGCGTCACCTTCGACGTCACGGTGACGTCGACCGATCGCTTCAAGCTTCTGAAGGCGCCGAAGCTGCATTGATCCAGCCAAAGGAAGCAGCCATGACCGAGGCCGTCGTTGACGACATCGTGGCCGTGCTGCCGCCATTGCTCAATGCGCTGGAAGCGCTCGGCTACTTCGCCCGGCACTTGCATCCGCCGGCCTTCGGCTCGGTGATGAACGCAATCGGCGCGCCTGACGATGCGTTGCAAAGTGCGCACGCGGCGATCGGAGAATGGCCGGAGCAGTTCACCGGGCTTCGCGAGCGGCTCGATCTCGCCTGCAAAGAGACGCTTACTGCATTTGCCGGCATCCGCGATGTCGAGCGCGGCAATGGCGATCTCGTCTCTGTCTTCCGCGCGATGCGCCATCTGCCGCGCGCGCAAGAGGCGCTTTATCCGCTGTCGGTGCAATTCCCGCCAGTGAGCAATTTCTTCCTCAACATCTCCAATCGCGGGAATGAGGAGCTGCTATCACGACTAGAGGCCGGGGCCAGCGAGCACACCGGCATCTTCCACGATCACAATGAGCCCAGCAGCCGTGGCGGCTTCTCGGTCTACGTGCCCGAATACTACACGCCGGATCGCGCCTGGCCGCTGGTGATGGCGCTGCATGGCGGCAGCGGCAATGGCCGCGGCTTCCTGTGGAGCTGGCTGCGCGATGCCCGCAGCGTAGGCGCAATCCTGGTGGCGCCGACGGCGACGGGGCAGACCTGGGCGCTGATGGGTGATGACACCGACACGCCCAATTTGATGCGCATCCTCGAAGCCGTCCGCGGTCGCTGGACCGTCGACGCCTCACGCATGCTGCTATCAGGCATGAGCGACGGCGGCACCTTCTGCTATGTCAGCGGACTCGATGGCGCCTCGCCCTTCACCCATCTCGCGCCGGTGTCGGCGACATTCCATCCGTTGATGGCGGAGATGGCCGATGCTACGCGGCTTCAGAGCCTGCCTGTTTTCATCACCCACGGCAAGCTCGACTGGATGTTTCCGGTGCAGACCGCGCGACAAACGCAGGCGGCACTCACTGCCGCGGGCGCCGATGTCTTCTATCGCGAAATCGACGATCTCAGTCACACCTATCCGCGCGAGATCAACGCGGAGCTGTTGGAGTGGCTGAACGGGGCGTGAACGAAGTGTCCTTACCCGCGCCGCACTGTCGCGGAACCATCACTCCGGGCCGACGTTATCCGCCCGACACACCGGAGGGTTCGCTATGCAGACTTTTCTCGGAATGATCCTGGGCGCGCTGCTGCTTGCTTGCGGCGTCTATGTCTATGATTCCATGCAGACGTCGTCAGTCGCCAATGGCGAGGTCGCGATCACCAATCGCACCATCGTGAACTGGGACGTTGCGAAGGCCGATTGGGACCTGCTGCGCGATCGCGCGCACAAGGACTGGGTCCGCATTTCATCGAAGTGATTCGATCGACCGGACATGAACAAGGCGCCGTCGCGGATCCGCGGCGGCGCCTTTGTCTCGGCCGCGATCAGCGCGGCAACAGATCAGTTCATCTTGGCCTTGCGGGCGTCGGCGATGACCTGCTCGAACTCGTTCATGCTGAGCACGCCGGGGACGCGGTACTTGCCGACGATAAAGGACGGCGTGCCGTTGAAGCCGAAAGCTTCGGCCTGCTCGTTGTTGCGCTTGAGGATCGCGTCGATGTCCTTGGCGTGCGCGGTGAGGTCGCCCTTGAGGCGGTCCATGTCGACGCCGACGGAGGCGAGCAACTCGCTGATGCGCGATTCGGTCAGGCGAGAGCTGACGCCCATCATGGCGTCATGGGCCTTGTGATACTTGTCCTGGTATTTCGCGGCGAGCGCGATACGGGCGGCCGTCACCGAGACCGGCCCGAGGATCGGCCAGTCCTTCAAGACGAGCCTGACCTTGCCGTCGTCCTGGATGACCTGGCGCAGCTCCGGCTCGAGCTTGCGGCAATAGGGGCAATTGTAGTCGGACCATTCGATGATGCTGATGTTGCCATCGGGATTGCCGGCAACGGGAACGTCGGGATCGCGCAGCACCTTGGCTTCGGTCAGCACCTCGTCACCACCGGTGGCCGCGCGCGCCAACGTCATCCTGCCGGCCGCAAGGGCGCCCGCGCCCATCAACGTCAGCGCCGTTCGGCGCGTCGGCGAAAGTCCCTTATTCCTGTATCCAGCCATATCTTGTCCCCTTTCGGTCCCATCTTTCGCAAATACGCGTCGGGACCGGGAGTTGCTACAGACCATATAGAGTGTCACGGGGACGATGTCATCGCACCGGTAGGGTCACCACCAGGGGGACTAGGAACGCGGTCACCAAAGCGTTCAGACTCATGGCGATGCTGGTGAGCATGGCGCATCAAGGGATGCGCCGCGGGGCTTGTCAATTGCCGCTAGGCGCGGTCTGCGCGCGGTTCATGCGAAGCGGTTGCACGAGGCAACATCGCCATCAGCGTGCCGGTCATCGTGGCGATCAGCGTGGTCTTGCCCTCGTGTTCGGCAAAAGCTCTGGCTTCGCAGAAGGTCAGCGTACGGCCGGGCTTGATCACCTCGGCTTTGAAGACAAAGCGTTCGCCACGGGCGGGCGCAAGCAGCGTGGTCTTGAACTCGACCGTGAGGATATCAGCCTCTGACGGCATCAGCGTGAAGGCGGCGACGCCGCAGGCGTTGTCGAGCCCCGCGGTGATGATGCCGGCATGGACAAAACCGTTCTGCTGCGTGAGGGCGGCCGAATGTAGCATGGCGAGCTCGACCTCGCCTGGCGCGAGGCGGACGATCACGATGCCGAGCGTGTGCATCGCCGACTGTCCCTCGAACATCGCGATGGCCGCTGCACGATAGCCTGGGTTCTTCGGCTCGAACGCAGCCATGGCTCAGGCCTCGACCGGTTCGACAAGATATCGCAGCGCTGTCTCGCGGACGGTTTCCGCGAACGGTGCGGATTTGCGCAGGCTGCGGTCCATATGCACGGCCGTGATCTCGCAGAGCGCGGCGATCTCGCTTGTTTCGGCGTTCGTCATCTCGTGCCGGAAGCGGATCGACTTTTCGCGCAGCTCGAGCAGGTGACTGCGGACCTGAATGATGTCGCCGGCGAGCAGCTCGCGCTTGTAGGTGATGTTCTGCTGCACCGCGGCCATGCCACGGCCGGAGATGCGCAGATAGCTGGGCGTCAGCCCGAGCCGGGCGAACAGATTCCAATTGGCTTCGTCGAATTTGCCGACATACCACATGATGTTCATGTGGCCGACATGATCGCACTGCCAGGGATAGACCGTGCCGCGATAGGTCGCCTCCTGCTCCACCATCATTCCCCGCCCTGCCCGTGTCTAGATTTTTGATACGGTAGCGTATCAAGCGTGGGACGCGTTAGCAATACGGCAGCGTATCAAGAACCGGTGAGGCTTCTTTCATGAACGACGGCAAAGGCGACGTCTGGGTCGAGGCAGGGTTCAAGGAGCTTGCCCGTGCAGGTGTCGAGGGTGTCAGGGTCGAGGTGCTCGCCAAGAATCTCGGCGTCACCAAAGGCGGCTTCTACCGCCGCTTCGCCGACCGCGCTGCGCTGCTCGAGGCCATGCTGGTGCACTGGCGCGAGGGCCGTTCGGCCTCGATCGCGCAACAGACCAGCCTCGACGGCGAAGCCCCCCGCGAGCGGCTGAAGGCGGTGATCCAGCTCTACTCCGAGCGACTCAATCCGGAAGGCATGGCGATCGAGCTCGCGATCAGGCAGTGGGCGCGTTCAGACGATAGCGCTGCGGCGGCGGTCGCCAGTGTCGATGCGGCGCGGCTCAAGCACGTCGCCGAACTCTATCGCGCGACCGGCCTAGAAGCCGAGGAGGCCGAGGCGCAGGCCTTCCTGTTCTACTGCTTTATCTTCGGCCAGAGCCTGTTGTTCGTCGAGCGCGGCCCACGCAAGCGGTCACAGCTCGTGGCGAAATCGGCCGAGAAACTGCTGAACTAGAGCATGATCCGGAAAAGTGTGCAGCGGCTTTCCGAAAAGATCATGCTCAAACAATAATCTGCAAGAGGCCGGAGCCTGGCTCCGGCCTCGACGTCATCGTGAAGCCTCAGGCCGCGCCCTTCAGCTTCTTGTTGCATTCGCTGTAATAGCCGCCGCCCTTTTCGATCCACTTCATGCCGCCATTGCCGTTGGTGGTCTTGTTGGCATTGTACTGGTCGACACAGGTGTGCAGGCGGGCCTTGCCGGCGGTCTCCTTGGCGTATTTCGGGTCGACGGCGTTCGGGAAGATCGCGGGACCGGCCGGCATGGTCGGCGCCGGAGCAGCAGCGGGCGCGGCCTCCTTCTTCGCCGTCGTGGTCGGCGCTGGGGCAGGCGGAGGTGCGGCGGGGGCAGCTGCGGTCGGCGCAGCAGCAGGCATGGCGTCGGCGCCGCACTGGGCCTTGCGGAAATCATTCCACTTCATGGTGCCGAGCGAGCCGTCCTTCTTGGCGGCCTGATATTTCGCGCTGCACTCCTGCGAGGTCAACGCCTGGGCCGGTGCGCTCGCCACCAGCGCGGCAACGCCCGTTACCGCAATTGCACACAACAATTTCGCTTGAATGGTCATCCTTGGTCTCCCTCAGGGAAGCAAAACGAGGATTGCTATCCTAGCGTGTCGGCGACCTCGGACAAGAAAGCGATGGTGGTCGGGGCCAAAATATAGTGGCCGCTGCGTTCGGGTTATTCATGTGGCGTTCAGCAAAGCGGGCCGACGTTCGCGGCCCTCCGCAACTCTCGCAAGAAGAGCCACATCATGACCCTCGCCTCCCGCCTTGCCGTCGTCGCGATCGCCTCCCTGTTCGCCACCGGCACCGCCTTCGCCCAGACAGCGGCGCCGGCTGCCAAGACCGATGCTGCTACCACCGCTGACAAGAAGGCGCCGAAGGAGCACTCGGCCGAGTCGCTGGAATGCTCCAAGCAGGCGGATGCCAAGGGCCTGCATGGCAAGGAGCGCAAGAAATTCCGCTCCGAATGCATCAAGTCCGCGAAGGCCGGCGGCGCTGCCGCGCCTGCGCCCGCCGCCGACAAGAAGTAGATCCGTCACAATCCTCTCCTCGCGTTTGTCGAGAGGCACACGCATTGCGGCATGACGAGCCTGCAATTGTGTGCCTCTCGCCGATTTGCGATAAGGCGGCGTGAAGCAAATCACCGCCTCCCTTCCGTTCGAATGGCCGAGCCGTGCCAAGGTTTTAGGCACCGCGGAGACGCTCATCATCGGCGCCGCCGGCGGCCTGGTCTTCCTGGTCGCGGGACTTCCAGGCGGGTTGATCTCGGGATCGATGATCGCGGTCGGGATCGCCGCGATTGCCGGACGTCAGCTCTCGGTACCACCGCTCCTGACCCAGACCGTGCTGGTGCTGCTCGGAATTTCGCTAGGCTCGGTCGTATCGCGCCACCTAATACAGCAGGTCAGCGCCTATCCGCTGACCATCGGGCTGTTGGCACTCGCCACCTTCTGCTCGACCTTCGGCTCCAGCTATTACCTCCAGCGCGTCCATGGCTGGGACCGAACCTCGGCCTTCCTGGCCGGCAGCCCCGGCGCGCTCTCGCAGATCACCATCCTGGCGGTTGAGCGCGGCGCCGATTTGCCGGGAATCGCGGTGGTCCAGACCATGCGCGTGATCATCCTGACCGCGGCGCTGCCGATGGTGCTGGCGATCGCAGGCGTCGCGCCATCCGTCTCGCCGTCTCTGACGACCACGATCGCCTCGCCGCTCGATCTTCTGGAGCTGGTTGCCGCCTCGCTGGCAGCGTCGCTCATCCTGCGGCTGATCAAGTTTCCGGCGAGCTGGATGTTCGGGGCAATGATCGCCTCCAGCGTTCTACACGGCGCCGGCTGGGTCGACGGCGGCCTGCCGAATTGGGTGCGCGGCGTGTCGCTGGTCGGCATCGGCGCCCTGATCGGCAGCCGCTTTGCCCGGATGCGGATCAAGACGCTGGCCGGCCACATCAATGCCGCGCTCGGCTCGTTTGCCGTAGCCATCGCCGTCTCCGCCGTCTTCGTCGGCATCGTCGCGCTCACCACGCAGGTGAAGTTCTCGGACGTCGTCGTTGCCTTCGCGCCTGGCGCGATGGACGCGATGCTGGCACTGGCGCTGACACTACACATCGATCCGATCTTCGTCGGCGCCCACCATCTGTCGCGCTTCGTGTTCGTGACGATTGCGACGCCCGGCATCGTGCACCTGTTCGGCCGCACGCAGGACGACGTGGACGACTAGCCGCCCTCTGCGGCCGCTTGTCCCTTCAGCGCGGCAATTTGCGCCTCGAGCTCCGCAATCCGCTGATCTCTTGCGGCTAGCGCCGCCGCCACATCCGGAGCATCGAACTTTTGCGGAATGTGCTGCGGGCAGTTGGTGTCCCAGGCCGTGATCTTGAACAGGATGACCTGCTCGGGCCGGGCGCGATAGCCCTTCGGCATCAGCGCCTCCGTCAGCGCATTGTCATCCTCGACAACGCGCGCCTCGCCCCAGATCTTCACCCGGCGCCGATGAGCATAGTCCATCACGAAAATGTAGGCCTTGGGGTTCTCGGAGAGATTTCCCTGAGTCAGATATTGCTGATTGCCGGCATAGTCAGTGAAGGCGAGGGTCTGCTTGTCCAGCACATTCAGAAATCCCTTCGGGCCGCCGCGATGCTGGATGTAGGGCTGTCCGTCCGCCGAAGCCGTGGCGAAATAGAAGCTGTTGGCCTCACTGAGGAAGGCTTCGAGGTTCTCGTCGACCTCGGTGCGCCAGCCGCGCTGCTCGACACGCCCATAGGCCTCGCGCGAGCCCTTGCGCGCCTGGATCGCCTTCACCGCGGGTGTGAAGGCGACGTCGCTGGCATAGGTGAGAACTGCGGTCATCGGAACATCTCCTGAAAATTCCGGCGCATGTCTGCGTCTTTTCGAACGATAAAATGGATCTTCCGGTGCTCAAAACAATCAGTTCACTTGACACTTCATCGTTGCGATATATGCAATAATGCTCATGGACCGCCTCGAGGCCATGCATGTCTTCGTCACCGTCGCTGATCTGCGCGGCTTCGCGCCGGCGGCGCGTAAGCTGCGGCTGTCGCCCTCGGCGGTGACGCGGCTGATCGCGGCGCTGGAGGAGCATCTGGGCGCGCGACTTCTGCAACGGACCACCCGGCAGGTGCGATTGACTGACGTTGGCACACGCTATCTGGAGCGCGCCCGGCGGATTCTTGCTGACGTCGAGGAAGCCGACGGCTCGGCGCAGGAGGAGCGCAACCGGCCGAGCGGGCGCCTGGTGGTCTCGGCCCCGGTCGGCTTCGGCCGGCTCCATGTCGGGCCTGTCATGACCGACTATCTCAAGCGCTATCCCGAGGTGGCCTGCGAACTCAGGCTCTCAGACAACCTCGTCAACCTCGTGGAAGACGCCGTCGATGCCGCGGTGCGGATCGGTCATCTCGCCGATTCCTCGCTGGTCGCGCGCCAGGTCGGCGAGATGCGACGGATTACGGTGGCAACGCCGGGCTATCTCAAGCGTCATGGCGAGCCGAGGACGCCGGAGGCGCTGGCCGAGCACCAGACCATTCTGTTCGGCCCCGCAACGGCGTGGCGCTTCACGCAGGACGGACACGACATCGAGGTAACGCCATCACCGCGCTTTACCAGCAACAGCGCCGACGCTGCCTTGCAATATGCCGAGGCCGGCGGCGGTATCACGCGCGTGCTGGCCTATCAGGCCGCCGAGGGCCTGAAGCGCGGACGGCTGAAAATCCTGCTGGCAAAATACGAGCAGCCGGCGCTGCCGATCCACATCGTCTACCCGACCTCGCGCCTGCTCTCCGCCAAGGTGCGTGCCTTCATCGATCTCGTGGTGGAGACGACGCAGTGGAGGTTTGGCTAGGCTCAGCTTTTCTTGGGCACCACGCGGAACGTGCCACTGGCCCGCGCGATCACGGCGTCATCGGCCTTCGCCAAGCACTGTGCGAAGCAGATCGTCTTGCCTGTCTTGATCACGTCGCTCTCGATGGAAAGCCACTGGCCGATCCCCGCTTGGCCGACGAAATCAACCGTGAGCGTGACCGTCACGAACGAGGTGGTCCAGCCCGTCGCCTGCGCGCAGCTGTAGCCCATCGCATTATCCGCAAGTGCTGCGATGAGGCCCCCGTGGATCATGCCACGACCGTTGGTGTGCGGCCGGGCCAGCCGTAGACCGAGGATGAAAGCATTCTCGGTCTTCTTTGCGTAGATCGGCTTCCAGGGCTCCGTGAGCGGACCGCTGCGCAGATGCGGTTCGAAGCCTGCTGGGATGTCGATGCTGGTCATGCGTGTCTCACGTCCGTTGCAATGTTTGCCGGCATTGAACGCGATGGACATGACGGACGCATCAATTACAAAGTTTTAAACGGGAATTGCGCGGGTGTTTGAAACGCGCGGTGACGCAATGACGGACCCGTAGGGTGGGTTACGCTGCGCTAACCCAACCTACGGCACCTCCCTAGAACGGCAGCCCCACATAATTCTCAGACAACGACGTCATCGCGGCCTGCGACTGCGTGACGTAGTCGAGCTCGGCGACCTGGATGCGCGCGCCAATGCTGCCATTGTCAGGGAATTTGTGCAGCATCGAAGTCATCCACCAGGAGAAGCGCACCGCCTTCCAGACGCGCGCCAACGCCTTGGCGGAATAGGCATCGATGCCGGCGTTCGATTTCTCGTCGTAAAACTCGCGGAGCGCGCCCGACAGATAATGCGCATCGCTTGCGGCAAGGTTCAACCCCTTGGCGCCGGTCGGCGGCACGATGTGGGCGGCGTCGCCGCACAGGAACATCTTGCCGAAACGCATCGGCTCGGCGACGAAGCTGCGCAAGGGCGCAATGCTCTTCTCGATCGAGGGGCCGGTGATGAGACTGTCGGCCGCCTCCTGGTCGAGCCGGCGCTTCAGCTCGTCCCAGAAGCGATCGTCCGGCCACCGATCGACATCGTCGTCGAGCGAGCACTGCACGTAATGCCGGCTGCGCTTCATCGAGCGCATGGTGCAGAGCGCAAAGCCGCGGGCATGGTTGGAATAGATCAGCTCGTGGCTGACCGGCGGCGTCTCGGAGAGGATACCGAGCCAGCCGAACGGATAGATCCGCTCAAACTCCTCGATCGCCGAAGCCGGCACGCTGGCGCGGCTGACGCCGTGGAAGCCGTCGCAACCGGCAATGAAATCGCAATCGAGCGTGTGGGTGACGCCGTCCTTGACCCAGGTTACGCGCGGGTGACTGCCGTCGAAATCCTGCGGCTGCACATCCTTGGCCTCATAGACGGTGGTGAGACCGGCGGCCTTGCGCGTATTCATGAGGTCGAGCGTAACCTCGGTCTGGCCGTAGATCATCACTGTCTTGCCGGTGGCGGCCTTCATGTCGATGCGGTGACGACGGCCGGCGAAGGCGAGCTCGATGCCTTCATGCAACAGGCCTTCCGCATGCGCTCGTGCGCCGGCACCGACCTGGTCCAGCAGTGCGACAGTACCCTCCTCGAGAAGGCCCGCGCGAATGCGCCCAAGCACGTAATCCGGGCTCTGCCGCTCGAGAATGACGTTGTCGATGCCGTGACGGTGCAGCAGTTGCCCAAGCAACAATCCCGCCGGCCCGGCCCCGATGATTGCGACTTTTGTCCGCAATACTTGCTACTCCCGATCCTGTAGGCTTTCGTCGCGGTCGCTTGTCGCAATGATCCGCGCAGGATAATTATAACATATAACGGTTGGGCAAAAGGGGAGGCTGGTCGCCCGGGCGGCGACAAATCCATGCAACATCGCTGACGTAGATGACGCAGCAGTTCCGGCTTGAACGTGCCGGCCAATTAGATAACATGTTAACTAACGAGACCGGGCCATCGAAGCCCGCCGTCACAAAAAGGGAGAGACACGAGATGAGGAAGGCCTGTCTGGCTTTGCTGCTGGCAGCAAGCGTGACGCCTGCGTTCGCGCAGGACAAAACTGTTGACCTGAAGGTCTCGCACTGGGTGCCGGCGTCGCATCCGCTGCAAAAGTCTCTCGAGGACTGGGTGGCCGCAGTGAACAAGGATTCCGGCGGCACCATCACCGGCAAGGTGTTCCCGGCTCAGCAGCTCGGCAAGGCGTTCGATCATTACGACATGGCGCGCGACGGCATTGCCGACGTCACTTACGTCAATCCCGGCTACCAGCCCGGCCGCTTCCCGATCATCGGCGCCGGCGAATTGCCGTTCCTGATCTCGGACGCAAAGGGTGGTTCGGAAGGTCTGGACGCCTGGTACCGCAAATATGCCGAGAAGGAGATGAAGGACGTCAAATATTGCCTCGCCTTCGTCCATTCGCCGTCGTCCTTCCACTCCCGCACCAAGAAGATCGTGATGCCTGAGGACGTGAAGGGCATGAAGATCCGCCCTGCGCACGCCACCATGGCGAACTTCGTCACTGCGCTTGGTGGCACCAATGTGCAGTCCTCCGCCCCGGAAGTGCGCGACATCATCGAGCGCGGGGTCGCCGACGCGGTGACCTTCCCCTGGGGCTCGCTGGTGCTGTTCGGCATCGACAAGGTAACCAAGTACGACATGGACGCGCCGCTCTACACCACGACCTTCGTGTTCGTGATCAACAAGGACAAGTACAATGCGATGTCCGACAAGCAGAAGGCCGCGATCGACAAAAACTGCTCGACCGAGATGGCCGGCGTGGTCGGCGAGTACTGGGGCAAATTCGAGGACGGCGGCATCGACAAGGTGAAGGCGGAAGAAGGTCACGAGGTCTACAAGCTGACTCCGGACCAGACCGCCGCCTGGAAGAAGGCCGCCGAGCCGCTGGTCAAGACCTGGAGTGAGGGCGCCAAGAAGGCCGGCATCGATCCCGACGCGGCGCTTAGCGAGCTGAAGGCCTCGCTGAAGAAGTACAACGCGCTGGCAGAATAGTTCCCATCGAAACAGAGGCGGCGGCGGGAATTGTTCCGCCGCCGTTTTCCTGCAAACTTGAGGACCCTTCACCCATGAAGCGCTCCTGGATGGACCGCGTGATCGATTCGATCGAATGGATCGCCGCCGCGTTCGTCGGCATCGTCGCGCTCGACATCTTTCTATCGGTGCTGCTGCGCAACACGCTGAACTATTCGATCCCCGACAGTTTCGACATCGGTCGCATGCTGCTCGGCATCCTGATCTTCTGGGGCATCGCGGCAACCTCCTATCGCGGCACGCACATCACGGTCGACCTCGTCTGGGGCAATGTCGGGCCGCGCTACCAGCGCTGGATCGACGTGTTCGCGACGCTGGTGTTGCTGTTCGTGGTCACGGTGCAGACCTGGACGTTGTTCGACAAGGTGCGCGGCACCTACAACGACAACGTTCAGACGTTCGACATGCACATGCCGACCTGGCCGTTCTTCGCGATCGCCTGGATCGGAGATGTCTCGGCCGTTCTGCTGATCGCGATCCGCACGTACCGACTGATCTTCCATCCTGAAGAGATGCACGACCCCAAGCTGAAGGCGACGGAATAGTCATGAGCACAGATGCCGTCGCCGTAATCGGCTTCATCTCTTTGTTCGCCCTGATGCTGCTGCGCGTGCCCGTCGGCATGGCCATGGGTCTCGTCGGCGTCTCCGGCTTCTCCTATCTGGTCGGCGCAACGCCGGCGCTGAAACTGGTCGGCCAGACCTCGATGCGCACGGTCACCGACTACACGTTCGGCGTCATCCCGATGTTCCTGCTGATGGGTTCGTTCGTCAGCAATTCCGGCATGAGCCGGGAGTTGTTCCGCGCCGCCAACGGTTTTGTCGGACATTTGCGCGGCGGGCTCGGCATCGCGACCGTCGGCGCCTGCGGCGGCTTTGCCGCGATCTGCGGTTCGTCGGTTGCGACTGCAGCGACCTTCTCCGCCGTCGCATACCCAGAGATGCGCCGCTTCGGCTATCCGCAATCCTTTGCCACCGGCGTGATCGCGGCCGGCGGCACACTGGGTGCGATGCTGCCGCCCTCCACCGTGCTCGCCGTCTACGGCATCATCACCGAGCAGGACATTGGCAAGCTCTTCATCGCCGGTATTATCCCGGGCCTCTTGGCGATGACCATGTACATGATCACGATCTTTCTGATCGGCTATTTCCGCCCCGACTTCCTGCCCAAGGGCAAGGTGCTGCCCTGGCGCGAGCGTTTCGCCGGACTGAAAGACATCTGGGCGCCTGTGCTGCTGTTCGTATTCGTGATTGGCGGCCTCTACGGCCTGCCCTTCCTGCCGCGTTTCACCCCGACCGAGGCGGGCGGCGTCGGCGCGACCGGCGCGTTCATCATCGGCGTCGTTACGGGCCGGCTCGATCGCGAGAAGATCCTGGCATCGCTGCTCCAGGCGACGCGCACCGCGGCCGCTGTCTTCACCGTGCTGATCGGCGCACTGATCTTCGGCTACTTCCTGACCGTGACGCAGACCCCGCAGAAGGTGACCGAATTCCTCACTGGCCTTGGCCTTGGCCCCTACGGCGTGCTGGCGCTGATCATGGTGATGTATCTCGTGCTCGGCTGCCTGATGGACGCCATGGCAATGATCATCCTGACCGTGCCGATCATCTTCCCCGTCGTCACGCATCTCGGCTTCGACCCGATCTGGTTCGGTGTCATCATCGTCATGACCGTCGAGCTCGGCCTGATCCATCCGCCCGTCGGCATGAACGTCTTTGTCATCAAAAGCGTGGTGAAGGATGTCTCCTTCTCCACTATCTTCAAGGGCGTGATCCCGTTCGTGGCAACGGATCTCGTACGCCTCGTGATCCTGATCGCCTTCCCGCTGCTGGCGACATGGCTACCGATGCGGATGATGGCGCACTAGCGAGGCGAAGTGATGATCACACCGACGCTCGAGACAAGATACGTCTTCACCATCACCGCTAAAATCGGTGACGTCATCACCGTCGGCGAGACCGGCATCGGCGTCCGCCGCATCATCCCGATCATCGGCGGCGAGGTGAAGGGCGCGATATCAGGCAAGGTGCTTCCCTTTGGCGCCGACTTCCAGACCATCCGACCCAACGAGCTGATCGATCTCGAGGCCAAATACGCCTTTGAGACCGACGACGGCGCCACCGTCTATGTCGAGAACAAGGGCATGCGCTTTGGCCCGGTCGAGCTGCTGCAAAAGCTCAAACGCGGCGAGCCGGTCGATCCCAAGCTGATCTATTTCCGCACGGTGCCGAAGTTCGAGACCGGGCACCAAGACTATCGCTGGCTGATGGAGCACATCTTTGTTGGCTCAGCAGCGCGGCACGCAGATCGCGTGGTAATCGACGTGCATCAGGTGGTGTGAGCACACAGTTCGCTGTCGTCCCTGCCAAAGCAGGGACCATACCGCGCGATCTGTCGATTTTGTACGGTCTGAGTGCCGGACCGCGAGTCTTCGCCAAATCACTCCCTAGGGCTCTGGGTCCCTGCTTTCGCAGGGACGACACCGAATTTGAGGACGGATTTTGCCCTCCTGACCAGCGGTTTCCGGAACGACGAAGGCGCCTCCGCCTTGACTCCTCCCAAATTCGTTATACAACATAACTATTCTGACAAGGACGCAAATGACACAGGGAAACGCCGAGACCGCTGGCGCGGGCGCCTCCGGGCTGCTTCAAATCGGGAGGGTGGACCGGGTTCTGACCGTGGGTCTGAACCGGCCGGCCAAGCGCAATGCGCTCAATGACGGCATCATCCTCGAAATCGGCGAATGCTTTGCGTCCCTGCCCGAGGATATCGGCGCGGTGGTCATTCACGGCATCGGCGATCATTTTTCCAGCGGCCTCGACCTCTCCGAACTTCAGGACCACGACGCCACCGGCGGCCTTCTCCATTCCCAAATGTGGCACCGGGTGTTCGATCGTATCCAGTATAGCCGCGTCCCCGTCATCGCCGCGCTGAAGGGCGCCGTGATCGGCGGCGGGCTGGAGCTTGCCTGCGCGGCGCACATCCGTGTCGCCGAACCCTCGACCTATTTCGCCCTGCCCGAGGGGCAACGCGGCATCTTCGTTGGCGGTGGCGGCTCAGTGCGTCTGCCGCGGCTGATCGGCGTTGCCAGGATGATGGACATGATGCTGACCGGGCGCGTCTATAGCGCGACCGAGGGCGCGTCCTACGGCTTTGCGCAATATGTCACCGAGGCTGGCAACGGGCTTTCCAAGGCGTTGGAGCTTGCGACCAAGATCGCGTCCAACGCGCCGCTGACGAATTTCGCCGTGCTCCAGGCGCTGCCGATGATCGCGGAAGCCAATCCGCAGACGGGCCTTCTGATGGAATCGTTGATGGCCACCGTTGCGCAGAGCGACAAGGAAGCAAAACGCAGGATCCGTGAATTCCTCGAGCACAAGACCGCCAAGGTAAAGCCGAAGTCATGAGCGCACAGCCGTCCTCTTCCAGCACAGAGCGCGGCGTGAGCCATTCTCCGCTGCGGCCGATCTCGTTCGGAGACCCCGTCGTCGACGTCGAGCGTCGCGCCGATGGCACGATCTATCTGCGGCCGAAGCAACCGCTCGGCGACTATCCCGTCCGCATCACCGATCGTCTGCATCATTGGGCGACGACGACGCCGGACCGCATCTTCATGGCCGAGCGCGAAGGCGGCCGCGGCTGGCGAAAGATCACCTATGCCGAGCTGCTCATCGCGAGCCAACATATCGCTTCAGGCCTGATCCAGCGCGGCTTGTCGGCGGAGCGGCCGGTCGTCATCCTCTCCGGCAATTCGATCGACCACGCCTTGCTCGCCTTCGGTGCCTTCTATGCCGGCATTCCGTTCTGCCCGGTGTCGCCGGCCTATTCGCTGGTGTCGAAGGATTACGGCAAGCTGTCCTATCTGATGAAGCTGCTGACGCCCGGCCTCGTTTTCGCTGAGGATGCCGACAAGTTCGCGGATGCGCTCGCCGCCAATGTTTCGCTCGGCACCGAGATCGCCGCGTCCTATGGCCATGTGCCGGGTCGCGACGTCACCCTGCTCGCCGACCTCATGGCGACGCCGATCCGTAGCGATCTTGACGAGGTCCATGAGAAGATCGGTGCCGACACGATCGCAAAATTCCTGCTGACCTCGGGCTCAACAGGCAATCCCAAGGCCGTCATCAACACCCAGCGCATGATCTGCGCCAACCAGGTGATGTTGCGCGAGACGCTTGCCTTCCTCAAGGATGAGCCGCCCGTCATTATCGACTGGCTGCCCTGGAATCACACCTTTGGCGGCAACCACAATATCGGGCTGACGCTGTATAATGGCGGCTCTATGTATCTCGATGCCGGCAAGCCGGTGCCCGGCGGCATCGAGGAGACCGTGCGCAATCTCCAGGAGATTTCGCCGACGGTCTATTTCAACGTGCCCAAGGGCTATGAATCGCTGCTGCCGTACTTGCGCGACGACCAGGGCCTGCGCGCGAAATTCTTCGACCGGCTACATGCGATGTTCTTCTCCGGCGCCGCCCTGTCGCCGTTCGTCTGGAACAGTCTCGACGAGCTCGCGGTGAAGGAAAAAGGCTACCGCGTGCCGATGCTCACGGGCCTTGGCGCGACCGAGACGGCGCCGTTCTTCATGTCGGTCAATCCGCGCACCAGCCGCTCCGGCCATGTCGGCCTCCCGGTCTCGGGCAATGACGCCAAGCTCGTGCCCAACAACGGCAAGATGGAAGTGCGCGCCAAGGGACCGAACGTGATGCCCGGCTACTGGCGCCAGCCCGACATCACCGCAAAATCCTTCGACGAGGAAGGATTTTACAAGATGGGCGATGCGCTGAAGCCGTCCGACCCTGACGATCTCAACGCCGGCTTCGATTTCGACGGCCGCGTCAGCGAGGATTTCAAGCTCGCGAGCGGCACCTGGGTCAGCGTCGGGCCTTTGCGTGCGCGCCTCACCGCGGCCTGCGCGCCGCTGGTGCGCGACGTCGTCATCGCCGGCATCAACCGCGACGAGATCTCCGCCCTCGTCGTCCTCGACCTCGACGGCTGCCGCCTTGTCAACCCGACGCTGCCGGCTGACGATCTCACCGTCACTGCGCGCGACCGCCTGGTACGGGAGGCTTTTCGCGAGCGGCTGACGCGCTTCCTCGGCCAGGCCACCGGCTCCTCGACACGGGTCACGCGCGCGATCCTGATGGACACCCCGCTCTCGATCGACAAGGGCGAAGTCACAGACAAGGGCTCGATCAACCAGCGCGCCGTGCTCGAGCAGCGCACCGCGTTGATCGAAGAGCTCTACGCTGCCAATCCGTCCGACCGTGTGATATCGGTCGGCTAAAGAAGCTCATCGAAGGAGAACGCCATGTTGTTGAAGGATCAG
Organism: Bradyrhizobium zhengyangense; assembly: GCF_022012435.1. Taxonomy (GTDB): domain Bacteria; phylum Pseudomonadota; class Alphaproteobacteria; order Rhizobiales; family Xanthobacteraceae; genus Bradyrhizobium; species Bradyrhizobium zhengyangense. Next base: position 435,436 of record NZ_JAKLUA010000003.1, on the reverse strand, counting down.
GCAGCCATCGTCACCGGCGGCGCATCGGGACTGGGCGCTGCCACCGCACGAAAACTGGCCGCGCAGGGCGCCAAGGTCGCGGTGTTCGATCTCAATGCCAAGCTCGCGGAAACCGTTGCCGCCGAGATCAAGGGCGTCGCTGTCACCTGCGACGTCTCCGACGCGGCCTCTGCTGAAGCTGCGATCGCACAGGCTACCAAGGCCCACGGCCCGGCCCGCGTGCTGGTCAATTGCGCCGGCATCGGCGTTGCCAAGCGTGTCGTCGGCCGCGACGGCCCGATGGCGCTCGCCGATTTCGACAAGGTGATCAAGGTCAATTTGATCGGCACCTTCAACATGCTGCGCCTTGCCGCGACCGAGATGTCCAAGCTCGAGCCGCAGGCGAGCGGCGAGCGCGGCGTCATCATCAACACGGCCTCTGTCGCCGCCTATGACGGCCAGATCGGCCAGTCGGCCTACTCAGCCTCGAAGGGCGGCATCGTCGGCATGACCTTGCCGATCGCGCGCGAACTCGCCCAGTTCGGCGTCCGCGTGCTGACGATTGCGCCCGGCCTGTTCCTGACGCCTCTGCTCGCCAATCTGCCGCAGGAAGCGCAGGACTCGCTCGCTGCCGCGATCCCGTTCCCGCGCCGCCTCGGCAACGCCGACGAGTTCGCTGCGCTCGCGCTGCACATGGTCGAGAACTCCTACCTCAACGGCGAAGTGGTGCGCCTCGACGGCTCGCTGCGCATGGCGCCGAAATAAGGCGCTCAACGCATGTTCGTGAACCGGCGTGACGTTCAGATCCAGTGGGGCGACTGCGACCCCGCTAACATCGTCTACTATCCGCGCTATTTCGCGATGTTCGACGATTCGACGTCGACCCTGTTCGAGGTCGCCGGCTTCTCCAAGCAGGACCTGGTCCGCAAATACGGCCTGGTGGGTATCCCCATGGTCGATACGCGGTCCAAGTTCTACATCCCCTCGACCTATGGCGACTGGATCACCATCGAAACGAAGATCGAGAGCATCAAGCGCTCGAGCTTCGAGGTGAAGCACAACGTCTACAAGGGCGAGGCGCTCGCCATCGAAGGTTTTGAGACGCGCGTTCTGGTCGGCCGCGACCCCGTTAACCCCGACAAACTGAAATCGGCACCATTCCCTCCGGAAATGGTAGCCAAATTCACAGGGAGATAATCCGGAGCTAAATCGCCGCATCGCCAAAAGACGGGGCTGAATTCATCCCCGATTTCTGCTTTCAAAGAAAAACGTCAAGGGAGGAATTGATGAAACGCTTTTACCTGACTGCCGCCATCGCGGCTGCAACGCTGGCGTTGCCGGCCTTGCCCGCGCTCGCTCAGACCGCCGAAATCACCATCGGCATCACCACCACCACGACCGGCCCGGGCGCCGCCCTCGGAATCCCCGAGCGCAACGCGCTGGAATTCGTGCCGAAGGAAATCGCTGGCGTTCCGCTGAAAGTGATCGTGCTCGACGACGGCGGCGATCCCACCACCGCGACCACCAATGCCCGCCGCTTTGTGACGGAATCCAAGGCCGACATCATCATGGGCTCGGCGCTGACGCCGCCGACGATCGCGGTCTCCAACGTCGCCAATGAAGCCGGCATTCCGCACTTTGGTCTGGCCCCCTTCCCGATCACGCCCGAACGCATGAAGTGGTCGGTGGCGATGCCGCAGCCGATCCCGATCGTCGGCAAGGTGCTGTACGAGCACATGAAGTCGAAGGGCATCAAGACCCTCGGCTATATCGGCTATTCCGACTCCTATGGCGACCTCTGGTTCAACGACCTGAAGGCGCAGGCCGTGCCGATGGGCATGACCATCGTCGACGAGGAGCGCTTCGCCCGTCCGGATACCTCGGTGACTGGCCAGGTGCTGAAGCTCGTGGCCGCCAATCCCGATGCGATCCTGGTTGGCGCCTCCGGCACCGCGGCCGCACTGCCACAGACCGAACTGCGCGAGCGCGGCTATCAGGGCCTGATCTACCAGACCCACGGCGCAGCCAGCATGGACTTCATCCGCATCGCCGGCAAGGCGGCCGAAGGCGTGCTGATGGCGTCGGGCCCGGTCATGGACCCCGAGGACCAGCCGGACGAAGCCGCCACCAAGAAGCCGGGCCTCGCGCTGAACTCGGCCTATGAAGCCAAGTACGGCCCGAACAGCCGCAGCCAGTTCGCCGGTCATTCCTACGATGCCTTCGAGATCCTCAAGCGCATCATCCCGACGGCGCTGAAGACCGCAAAACCCGGCACGCCGGAATTCCGCGAAGCGATCCGCCAGGCCCTGTTGTCCGAGAAGGAGCTGGCCGCGAGCCAGGGCGTCTACAACTTCACCGAAAAGGATCGCTATGGCCTCGACGAGCGCTCGCGCATCTTGCTGACGGTGAAGAATGGCAAGTACGCGCTGGTGAGGTAAGGCGGCTACGGTTTCCAAAATGACGAGAGCCGGCCCATCAGGCCGGCTCTTTTCTTTTGTGCGTTCCGCGCGCTTACGTCAGGCCGCTTGCCGCAGCGGCGTCCAGGCGAACTCGGGATAGTAGGTATCCATCATCCGGTCGACATAGGCGGTGAGGTTCGGAAATCCCTCGGCGCGGTCGCGCAGGCTGGACTCGAAGAATGGCGTCAAAATGCCGGCGAGCGCGCCGAACGCGGTCGCATCGACACCGCTGGGCTTGTTGCCCATCAGATAGGATTTGTCGCCAAGCTGCACCGACAGTGCGAACAGCGAGCGGACCGCGAGATCGACATCATCGTCTGGTCCATGGCGGCCAAGACCGGAGAGCAGATAGTTCTCGGCGACGCGGAACTGCGCATCCTCGCGCAGCTTCTCGCGATTGTGCTCCGGCGCTCCGTCGAAGAAATGCGCAGGCCCTTTGGCAAAATTGACCGGATCGACCCAGCGGGCGCCGACCAGTGCCCAATAGACGTGATGCTCGATCATGCGCTCGAACGCCCAGGCCTGCGCACGCTCCGCCAATGACAGGCCGGCATCGAAGTCGAATCCATAGCGGCGCTCGATATGGGCGCGGATGAAGGTCGAATCGGCCACCGCCTCGCCGCCATCGTCGATGAATGGCAGCTGCCCCTTGGGTGACGCCGGCGGCATGGCCCGCTCCTTCCGGTAGGGCAGTCCCGCCATCTTGAGCTGCACCTCGGTCTTGGTGACGAAGGGGCTGATTTCCGGCAGGCCGAAGCCGGTGCCAAAGCCGTAAAGCGTGATCATGCGAGCTCTCCTGAACCTGCCGAAAGAGTTGACGGAACCTAGTGCCGCGCTGCTGCCACCATGGTGGCAGCAGCCGTGATATCTTCTGCGAAACGGGCCCCCCGCCAGGCGCGGCCCATCACGTGGCGGACCAGCGCGTCCGCAGCCTGGATCAGCGAACGTGCCAATACGGTCGCGAGCGCGAGGCGGAGGTCGACGGCAGTGAGTTCGAGAAACGTGAAGCGGCCGTAGACCCTGGCATGCAACGAGGCCTGCGCTCGCCACAGCGGACCAACCAGGCCAAGATGGATTGGAGTGATCATGGACAAACCCTCTTCAGTCGATGTGTTGTCCCGGTATAGAACTCCCCTGCTGCCAACATCCTGTCAGCAGCCGCGCGCCGATTTCTGATCCGCCGTTTGATGAGAGAATTGTCATGAGACGCGCCGACCGGCTGTTTCAGATCATCCAGGTGCTGAGGCGCACCCGTAAGCCGCTGACGGCGGACGCGATTGCGGCCGAGCTCGAGACCTCGAAGCGCACCATCTATCGCGACATCGCAACGTTGATGGGCCAGCGCGTGCCGATCCGTGGCGAAGCCGGCATGGGCTACATCCTTGAAAAAGGATTCGACCTGCCGCCCTTGATGCTGACACCCGACGAGATCGAGGCGGCGGTGCTGGGCGCGCAATGGGTCGCGGGCCACGCCGATTCCACGCTGGCGCGCGCGGCCGAAGATTTGATGGCCAAGATCGCCGACACCGTGCCTGAGCGGCTGCGACCCTTCGTGCTGGAGCCGGCGAGCCGCGCGCGGCCAAGCTGGAACAGGGAGCCTGACCGCCTGGACATGGCGCGCACGCGAACGCAGATCCATGAAGGCAAGAAGATCATGCTGCGCTATCGCGACGAACAAGGGCGCCCCAGCGAGCGCATGATCTGGCCGATCTCGGTCGGTTATCTCGAAGCCGTGCGCCTGCTCGCAGCCTGGTGCGAGCTACGCAGCGATTTCCGAAGCTTCCGCACCGACCGCGTCGTCGAGGCGACCTATCTCGACGAAAGATATCCGGAAAGGCGCGACGTGCTGCGCGCGAAATGGCGGCAGAGCCTGGTCTGGGGCCCGCCGAAAGACACATGATGCCAACGGAGGAGATTGATCAGTCGAGCTACTGCCAGAGCTGCGGCGCCTGCTGCGGTTATTCGCAGAATTGGCCGCGCTTCTCGATCGAGAGCGACGAGGAGCTTGCGTTGATCCCGGAAGGGCTCGTCAACGCGCGCCAGTCCGGCATGCGCTGCGAGGGCGATCGCTGTTCCGCGTTGCAGGGAGAAATCGGCAAGTCGACCAAGTGCGGCATCTATGCTGTGCGGCCGGAGGTGTGCCGCACCTGCATGCCCGGCGACGCCGAATGCGCGATGGCGCGGCGGAAGTTCGGGCTACCTGTTATCGAGAGCGCTTAAGCGGGAATGGCTTCGCTGATCTCGTCGTCGATTTCGTCGTCCAGCGGTGCGAGCACCGAGAGCGGCTTGGTCGACAGTGTGATCGGCTTGCGGCCCCCCGACAGCGACGGCGACGATTTGGCCGAGCCTTCGCGCGAGAGCGCGTAGAGCGTCGAGCCGACACGACCACCGTGCTCGATCAGGTCGCGCTCGCTGCAGCTGCTCGCGATCGCGACGGCCAATGAGTGCAGATGGCTACGGCGATAGCAAAACAGCGCCAGCCTGGCGCGGACGTCAGGGGAAACACTCTCAACCAGCCTCGGCAGGCCGCCTTCATTGGCGCGGTACATCTCGCCAAGAAGCTCGTCACGAACCGGGCAGAAATCGCTTTCAAAAGCGTCGCGGCTTGAAAACATTGCAGTTCTCCCTCGTGTCAGGAAGATGCCGCGCAATTCTCTAATGAAAGGTTAACCACCCTGGGCGGTAGTCACCCGGTGTCCTTGCCCTTATGCCGCGAATCGGAGCGCAGCCCTACCGGGTTGAATACGGGGGTGGGGGCGTCCTTGCGGCCGTCCTTCACGATCCCCGCCACTGGCGGGCGCCTCAGGATAGAGGCCTGAGCCTCAGTTCGCCGCCATGAAGATGGAGAGGCCGAAGCCAGTCAGGTGATGCAGCGCCTGGTCCACGCCGATCAGCGTCCAGAACCAGGGGTGCTCCTGGTTGACGCCGAAATTGGCCGACACAAATCCTTTGGCGCGGTCGATCGTGATGTGGATGACGAAATCGATCAGCGCCACGAACCAGAACTTTGGCGCCACGATCAGGATCAGCGGCAACGCAACCGCAAAGTGAATCAGGCAATGCACGAGGAGCGGCAAAGCCCAGCCGTGCTTCTGGTCCTTGCCGTGCGCCATCCAGGCCGTTTGCAGGACGAAGTCGGCGATGATGTGCTTGAAGGTAAGCAGCAGCATCCAGCCAATGAGCGCTTCGACCGGAACCGCCGATGACAGGGGTGGAAACGACAAAGCTGACGCCCTCGTTGACTCGAAAAGAAAAAAATGGAGCGTTCAGCGCAACTTCTTCTTGGACCCGTCAAAACCGTCGGGACCGACGATTTATGACATTTCCCGCGCCGGAATGCAGCCGGGGGAACCGGAAAATCGCCAAGTGTGGCTAAACGGTGATAGGATCGACAACGCCCGGCTTCGCCCCGAGTAAGGTTACCTCCGGCGCGGAATTTGCTTTCCGGAACTGGAGCGCTATCATCCTAGGGTAGAGGATTATCGTTCTTTTTTAAACGCTTACCGAAATTTTCGCGTGGGCCGCCGGCAATGGTCGCCTCGCCCGCCATTCAAGGAATAAGGCCAGGTGCCGCCATGAGTGCTGAAGGCCCGACCTCGTCGACCGAACCCCCGCCGCCACGGCGTCCCAAAGTAATCAAGACCAATCAGCAGCAGGTCCTGCTGTATGTCGTGCTGACCCTGCTACTGTCGCTGGCGACCGTCTGGGCGGGGCGCGCCTGGTTGCACAACTCGGAGACGCTGACCTTTGCTGTTGGCGGCCCCAACGGAGACGAGGCCCTGTTCGCGAACAAGCTCGCCACGCTGCTGAAGAACAACGGCTCGCGTTTCCGGATCAAGATCGTCAACAACCCCGACAACGCCAAGGCAATCGCGCAATTCGACCGCAGGCAGGCCGATCTCGCCATCCTGCGCACCGACGCCAGGGTGCCGGTGCGGGCACGCGCGCTGGCACTGCTGGAGCACGATTTCGTGCTTCTGCTCGGTCCCGGCAACAAAAAGATCAAGTCGCTGTCCGAGTTGAAGAAGAAGAAGGTTGCGGTTCTCGCCGACGGCGAATCATCGCTCGCCTTCGTTCGCAACCTCCTCGATATCGCCCCCGACAGTCCCGACGCCGCCAAGATCCAAATGGCGCCGCAGGGCGCGACCCTCGACAAGCTATTCGCGCCGGCCAGTGGCTTCAGCGCAGTGATCGCCATCGTCCACGCCTCCAGGGCCGTGCGCGACAAGGCCTATGAGCAGGTCGCCAAGCGCGGCGGCTTCACGCTGAATGCGATCGATGAAGCCAAGGCGCTGGCGCGCAAATTCCCGGGCATTTCCGACGAGACTCTGACGGCCGGCACGCTGTCTGCGTCGCCCGAAATTCCCGACGACGATCTCGACACCATCGGACTCGAATGGCTCCTGGTCGCGCAATCCAAAATGTCGGGGAGCACCGCCGGCGACATTGCGCGCATCGTCTACGAGAACAAATCCGCGCTCGGGCTCGACAACGGCTTTGCGACCCACATTGAACCGGCCTCCGTCGAGAAGGACGCCTACGTGATGGCGCATCAGGGTGCGGCCGACTACATCAACGACGACACCAAGTCGTTCATGGATAAATACAGCGACATGATGTATCTGGGCGCCGCCGCGCTCAGCGTCATCGGCTCGATCTTCGCTGCGATCTACGCCAAGATCACCCGCATCGCGCCGGAGAAGGCGAGCGAGCTCTCCACTGCCATCCTCTGCATCGGCGAGCGCATCGAGCACGCCCATTCGCTGGATCAGCTCGAATGCCTCCAGGACGAGCTTGAGAGCATCTTGCGCGGCGCGGTCATCGGCTTGCGCGACGGCACGATCAGTACCGACGGGCTCGATACCTTCAAGCTCGGTTACGAATTTGTCCGCGACGAGATCGGCATGCGTCGCGACTACCTGAAGCGCCACGCCAGCGAGCTCGAGAAGGCCACCCGTCAGGCCCTCCCTCCCCCGAATGACGACACCAACGTCGTGACCGTGAAGACAGCTCAGAGTGCCTGACCTATCGATCCGCGCCCCTCGCGCTGGTGTTTTCTGGCTGATCGCGGCCGGCCTCCTGCGGAACTGTGCCCCTACGCAACCGTTGGTTAGGAGTACAACCGGAGAACGCACCATGCGTATGCTCCTCCTCATCCTCTTGCTGGGAATGCTGGCCGCGGTTGGATACTTCGCTTACTCGGCCATGTCAGTCGGAGGCGACCCGATCCCGACGGAAGGTTATGTGGCACTGGCGCTCGGAGCGGGGTTCTCCGTGGTGGTCGGCATCGGCTTGATGATGCTGCTATTCTTAAGCAGCCGCCGCGGCTATGACGAGCCACCCCATTTCAAGTAACGGCTTGACCTGCCCGGATTAGCCACTTGCATCGAAGGCCGGCGCCTGTCGTTGACGGCCTCCGTGCGGACGGGCACTTTGGCGCCGAAGTTCCAGGCCCTGCAAGAGCCAAGACCGAGCCGCCATCCCGCATGCCGAAGCCGATGTTTCCCGCCCTGGCCCAGTTCGTGGCCGCGACCGCCGGCCGCAATATGACCAAGGCGGCCTATGTGGCCGTGACCGTCGGCGTGCTCAGCATGGTGCTGCTGACGCTCGACCCGGCCTATGAGACGGCGCACCGCTGGGTCGATTTTCTGTTGTGGGCCAGCCTCGTCTATTTCGTGTTCGAATGGTTGGTCCGGCTGCGCCATATGAAGCGTCAAGGGCGGCTGGGACTCTATATGTCCTCCTCCGCCGGGCTGGTCGACACCGTCGGGGCGCTGGCCGTCCCGATCGCGCTGGTCCTCGGCGCCGAGCCCAAGACGGCCTGGCTGCTGAGCGTGCTGTGGGTGTTGAAGGTCGTGCCGGGCATTCCCGGCCTGCGCCAGCTTCGCCGCGTGCTGGTGCTGGAATCGGGGCCGCTGCTCAGCGTGCTCGTGATCTTCCTGATGGTGGTCTTTCTTGCCTCCGTCGCCGAGTATTTCCTGGAGCGGGACGTGCAGCCGCAAACGTTCGGCAGCGTCCCCGCCGCACTGTGGTGGGCGGTCGTCACGCTGACCACGACAGGCTATGGCGACGTCGTGCCGGTCACGCCGCTCGGCCGCGTGGTGGCGGCGCTGGTGATGATCTCCGGCCTCGGCGTGTTCGGCCTCTGGACCGGTATTCTGGCGACCGGGTTTGCGGCAGAGACCCGCCGTGACAATTTCCTCAAGACTTGGGAATCCGTCAGCAAAGTGCCGTTCTTCGCGGCGCTGGGGCCAGCAGCCATCGCCGACGTCACACACATGCTGCGCACCATGGAGCTGCCGGCGCGCACCATGATCATTCGCAAGGGTGCGCAGGGCGACTGCATGTATTTCATTGCCGCCGGCGAGGTCGAGGTCGACCTGCCCGGCAAGAAAGTCCAACTCGGGGAAGGCGCCTTCTTCGGCGAGATGGCGCTGCTCGGCAACAACATGCGCGGCGCCAACGTTTCGACCACGAAAGTGTCACGGCTCCTCGTGCTCGACCTCGTCGACTTCCGCGTGCTGATGGCACGGCATCCCGATCTCGCCGAGACCATCGACGCCGAAGCCAAACGGCGCACGCTCGAAAACAGGTAATGGAGACAAGAATGTCGGATGCAGCCGACGCAGCCTCTGGCCCCGTGCTCGAAATCGACGGTGCCCGCGCGACCATTCGCCTCAACCGGCCGAAGCATCTCAACCGGCTCCAGGCTGAAGATCTCGGCGAGCTGCTAAAACTGTTCGACCGCGTCGAGGCCGATCCCGATATCCGCGTCCTCGTGCTGACCGGCACGGGACGCGCCTTCTCGGCCGGCTATGACCTCAATTCGGTCGCCGAGCGCGCAGTCAGCGCCAACGAGCAGCAGAGCGCGGGCTCGGCCTTCGAGGTCGTCGTTAACAGACTCGAAGATCTCGGCGTACCGACGATCTGCCGGCTCAATGGCGGCGTCTATGGCGGCTCGACCGACCTCGCGCTCGCCTGTGATTTTCGTATCGGCGTCGACACCGCGGAGATGTTCATGCCGGCGGCCCGGCTCGGGCTGCACTATTACAGGAGCGGTATCAAACGCTACGTAACCCGGCTTGGCGTCGACAATGCCAAGAAGCTGTTCCTCACCGCTCAAAAGATAACCGCGCCGGAGATGCTGCGGATCGGTTACCTCACCGCCATGGTGGCGGTCGAGTTTCTGGACGAGGAAGTCGAAAAGCTCGCCAACATCCTCGCCGGCAATGCACCGAACGCGATGCGCGGCATGAAGCGCGCCATCAATGAATTCGCCCGCGGCGAACTGGACGAAGCTGCCGCCGACCAGCGTCACCGCGACAGCATGCGCGGCCACGAGATCAAGGAAGGCATCAAGGCGTTCGCGGAGAAGCGGGCACCTCGGTTTTGAGGCTCATCTCCGCTTCGACCGCATCGCGCGCGTTTGTGTGAGCTTTTTATCGTGCGACAGCGCTTGATAGCGGTTGCTTTCGACAGCGTAGATCGCGATACGGCCTTCCTTGTCGGCATGCACACCCCAGCCGTAGCGCTTGCCGAGGCCTGAGGCCCGCATGCAGGCCTGTCCGCGCGAGAAGAACGCGGCGCGTGCGGCGTTCCTTTCCGACTTGGTCGCCTTGGCGCCAAGCTCGCGTCCCGGCGCTGAGGTCGCGAAGATCACGTCGTCGGACGTGTACCTATATGGTGCGTTCGCGATCATCGCATATTGCAGTCCGGCCACCGTCGGCCGTCCCGCGCGCGGCGGCGGCTCCTCACCGGAGCGCGCCGGACAGTCCTCGGCAACCTGGATGAACGTGTCGACACAGTTGGTCGTATGGATCGGCTTGGTCATGCGAGGTTCAGGCCCCTTCATCCTCCAGCGGCCACAGCATGCTGCGCGGCCATCTCATCGTCCGCCGCGCTGATGCGCTGGAACGCCGGTCGCGAGGTGATGCGCTCGCAATAGCGAACGAAGACGTCCTTTTTGGGCACGATGCCGAACATCATGGTCCAGCTGAATGCGACACCCCACAGGATATCCGCGGCGGTCATCCGCTCGCCGAGAAGATAGGGCCCGTTCGAGAGCTGCGCCTCGAGGGCTCCCAGCATGGTGTCGTAATCGGCATAGGGCGACTGGGTGATCGGGGCGGGCTCACGTTGCATGAACTTGTCGATCAAGGCGGGCTCAAAGGAGGAGCCGTAATAGGCGATCCAGCGCAGATAAGGACCGCGCAACGGGTTATTCAGCGCGGGCGTGAGGCCCGCCTGAGGAAAAAGGTCTGCGAGATAGACGTAGATCGCGACTTGCTCGGTCACGAGCGCCTCGCCGTGCCTGACAGCCGGCACCTTACCGAGCGGATTGATGGCGAGGTAGGGAGGTCTTCGCTGCTCGCCTGCCTTCATGTTGAGGACATGAAGATCGTAGGGTGCTCCCAGCTCCTCCAGCAGCACCCGTGTGCCAGTGGCCCGGCTCTGCGGCGAATAATACAGCGTGACGCGGTTCTGATCGGTCATGGCGGGTCTCCCTCGGATCGGCTTTCGATAGGCACCTTGTAGCGAACCATACCTGACATCCTGTGTCAGGTATGGTTTAAGGGATCATGCGCGCGAGCCGAATGTTGTCGATCCTCACCACCCTCCAGGCCAAGGGACAGGTCACTGCACCCGAGCTTGCAGAAGCCTGCGAGGTCTCGGTGCGCACGATCTATCGCGATATCGACGCACTCGCGGCATCCGGCGTCCCTGTCTATGCCGACCGTGGTGCGGAGGGAGGCTATCGCCTGCTCGACGGCTATCGCGTGCGGCTGAACGGGCTGTCGCAGAGCGAAGCGGGCGCACTCTTCCTCGCCGGGCTCCCGGGGCCGGCAGCAGCGCTGGGGCTGGACGCAGCGATGATCGCCGCACAGAACAAGTTGATGGCCGCACTGCCCGCAAATTTGCGCGAAGACGCCGGCCGGATGCAGGAACGCTTTCATCTGGACGCGCCGGGCTGGTTTGGCGAAACGGAGGAACCAAAGCATCTGCGCGTCATTGCTGGTGCCGCTTTGCGCGGAACATTGATCAGGATTCGCTACCAGAGTTGGCGCGCCGAGAAGCAGCGCCACGTCGCTCCGCTCGGCCTCGTGCTCAAGGGCGGCAGCTGGTATCTCGCAGGCCAAGTCGATGGCAGCGTGCGCACCTATCGTGTCGCGCGCGTGCTCGACTGCACGGCGCTCGACGACCGCTTCGATCGCCCCGCCGATTTCGATCTCGCAGCCTACTGGCGGGATGCGACGCTGCGATTAGAGACCGAGATGCACCCGAATGTCGCGGTCGTGCGACTCTCGCCGTTCGGCGTAAAACTGCTCGATGCGCTGAGCCAACCTTACGTCAGGGCGCGCATGCAGATTGAAGAGGCCGCTGATGCGGACGGCTGGCGTATCGCCAGAGTCCCGACGGGCAAGACGTCATGGCATGCCGCCTCGGAATTGTTGCGGCTCGGCGCGGAAGCCGAAGTGCTGGAGCCCGCCGATCTCCGCGAGAAGATGGCCGAGATGGCGCAGGCAATGGCGGCACGCTATCGCGCGGCGCGCAAAGCCTAACGGCGGCGCATTTCGCCGCGACTGACGAAACAATTCTGAAACACGATTCTCACCTCGCCGCGTGAACGCAATCGCGCTTCGGTTCGACCGAGAAGCAGGGACACAACAACGGCCTCGCGCCACACTGGAGAATGAGAATGTTTCGTAAGCTTGCAATTGGTCTGATCGCCGCCGGTTCGCTCGGCGCTGCCGCTCTCGTGCCCACCGCCGCTTCGGCTCACGGCTTCCACCACTATTGGGGTCCCGGTTGGGGTTTTGGCGGCGTCTACGTCAACACCGGCATCAACAACTGCTATCAAGAGCGCGTCGTCCAGACCCGTCACGGCATGCGTGTCCGCGTCGTGAATGTCTGCGGCTACACCGTCTACTGAGCGCGACTGCTTCGATTGGCGTAACCCCGGCTGCTTCGCGGCCGGGGTTCGTCGTCTCAGCTCGCAAGCGCGGTCTCCGCTGGCGACGCGATCAGCCCGTTCGCACTGGAATTGCGCTGCGATATCCATCGCTCCGCGCGCGAGCGCCGCAGCGAAGGCGCAAAGAAGAAACCCTGGGCGACGTCACAACCGACGCGGCGTATGATCTCGAGGGCCTCGGGGCTTTCGACCCCCTCGGCCACCACCTTCATGTTGAACGCCTTCCCCAGGGCGACCGAGGCATCGACGATCTTCATCATGTCCTCGTCGGATACACAGCCTTTGATGAACGATTGATCGATCTTGAGTTCGCTGAACGGCAGCCGCGCCAGCGCCGCAAGCGACGAATAGCCGGTGCCGAAATCATCGATGGCCGTGCCGATCTTCTTGATCCGCAGCCGCACCAGAATATCGTTGGCGCGATCGACGTCGGCCATCGCAATTGTCTCGGTAATCTCCACCGTCAGCGCAGATGGAGGGATGTTCTCGCGGCGCAGGATTTCCTCGATCCGCTCGGGCAGCGCCAGATCCGACATCAGCGAGCCCGAGATATTGACGGCGATGGTGAAGCCCGGATTGCGCTCGATCAGCTTACGGCCCTGCGACATCGCCGATGACAGGATGCAGTCGGTCAGCTCGCTCATGAGACCGGCCTCTTCGGCAATCGGAATGAAGACGAGCGGCGACACCATGCCGAAATCAGCGCTGCGCCAGCGCGCCAACGCCTCGGCGCCGATGACCCTCCCGGTCTGGAGTGCGATCTTCGGCTGGAATTCGACGAAAAACTCGCCGGCGGCGAGACCTTGCGCGATACGGTCCGGCGTGATCGGGAGCAACGGTGAAGCAGTTGTTGCAGCCAACGGCGAGCGCTGAGGCAATTCGAGCGCGCTCCGCAGACGATTGAGATCGAGTGGCTTGGTTAGGCAGCCGCCGACCGACAGCTTCAGGCCGTTTGCGACCCGGCGCGTCGCCTTCATGATGCGATCATCGCAACCGCTGATGATCACGATCGACATCGCCTTGAGGTTTCGCTCGGCAACGAAGCGCAGCAGCTCTACCCCGTCCCGCTCTCCGAGTGACAGGTCGAGCACCATGGTCTGGAAGGCTTCTCGGTCCAGGAGTTCGGTTGCAGCCTCGAAGGACGGAGCCACAACAGTGTCGTAGCTGAGCTTCGCGCCGATCTTGCTGATCAGGACCCGTTGCACCAGGTCGTCGTCAACCACCAGAAGGCGGCTTCCCATCGCGCTCATTGCCCATCTCTCCCGCTACCGGATGCTTCGATGGACACAACGTTAGGCCGGCGGGCTCACCTCGCGGTGAATACAAGACTGCTAAAACTTTCTCGATCTGGAAGGACTCGTTAGTCATGTTTTAGCGGCGGCCAAATGATTGATTTCAATCGGCATTTTTGCTTCGCTCGACCTGGTGTGGCCGCGCGGTAAGGGAGTGATCCACGCCATCGGCACATGCGATGAACACGCAGTAAAGCCCTCTATCGAAAGCCGGCAAACGCACGACAGGCCTCGAAAGAGCCGCTACTGGAGCACCTTTTGCGAGTCACCGTTCCGCTGCCGGCGAAACCAGGCCCATGTCTCAAGTGTCGTCCTGATATAGCCGTTACCGCGATGGACGATCTCGCCATCGACGATCTCGTTCAACTTCGGCAACGCGTGAAATGGAATCGAGGGGTAGGCGTGGTGCTCGACATGATAGGGCATGTTCCACGCAATCCATTTGACGATCGCGCCGGTGTAGGTGGTGCGGGTGTTCTGGAAGGCGCTGCGGGTGCGCTCGCAGCCGGTGTGCTCGGCCAGGAGATAGGGCCGCAGGAAGAATTGCCCGATGACCAGAGGGGCGATCCAAACCTTGAGCAGCAACGTCGAGGAGAACCACAGGGAGAGCGCTAACAGCAGGACATAGAGAGCGGCATAGACGCGCGCTTCGGTCACGATGATGGCGCGCTTGTTCTCGGGGATCCAGGGCACCGTGACCCTGCCAGTGACGGCGTGTCCAAGCATCAGCCGGAGGCGGCCCGCAACCTGGAGCAGACCGCTATAGGCAAGCGCGATCTGGGTGTCGGTTTTCGGCTTCACGCCGACGATCAGCTCCGGGTCCTTCTCTGGATCCTGGGTGTAGCGATGATGGTCCCAATGGAACAGGCAGTAATATTCATAGGGCTGCCCGATGATGAAGGCCGAGAGATAGCCGACCGCGAGGTTGAGGCCGCGACTCCTGAACGCAGTCTTGTGCGCGGTCTCGTGCAACGCCATGAACAGGAACGCGAGAAAATAGCCCTGTATCACCATCAGCGGCAACGCCCAAAGCACGCCATAGCTCGAGCTCACCTTCCAGATCAACGCCCCGACCAGAACGACCACGGCGTAGTGGCAGAGGCTGCGCACCGCGCCCTTGTGATCGGAGCGTTCAGACAATTCGCGCAGCATCGCCGGTGTCAACGGCTTCAGACGATGGCCAGGCTCTGAAACGGAAACGGTCGCGTCAGTCATGATCAGGGACCTGCATTACTTGTTGAAAAGTTCTGCGATCTCGGCCTTCAGGAAGGCCTGGTCGCGCGGATTGTTGAAAGGATTGCCGGCGCGATGACCGTGCAGCGACGGGATCGGATGCAGCACGGCTGATTTTGCATTGACGAGGCGACCGAGCTCATCCTCGTTGTCGCGCACGTCGAAGTAACGATCGGTGGCACCCGGCATCAGCAGCATGTGCGCCTTGATCGCCCCTAGCGCGCGATCGAAATCGCCGCTGAAGGCAGCGCACCGGCTGATATCGCCAGCCTGCCAGATACTGATCTGCGCCAGCAGATCGTTGGCGTCGCGCCGGGCAAAGGTCGTATCCCAGCCACGCGTGAGATAGTCCTCGAGCGAGGTGAAGCCGGCCTCGCGCCAGATCTCGTCGCGATAGAAGCCGTGGGACATGGCCCAGCCGGCATAGACACGCCCCATGGCGCGATAACCGGCAACGGGCCTTTCGACAAAGCGGCCGTCACGGAAGGCAGGATCGCCTGATAGCGCAGCCTTCACGGCTTCCAGAAACACGTAATTGTAGGCGGCGCATCGCGCGCTGCCGCAGACGACCGCTGCCCGCTCGACCAAATCGGGGTGAAGCGCGGCCCAGTGATACGCCTGCATGCCGCCCATCGACCAGCCGTAAACCAGCGCGAGCTTTGTAATGCCGAAGCGTTCGGTCAGCAGGCGATGCTGGACCGCAACGGCGTCGTGATAGGTGAGCTGCGGGAATGGACCGTTGCCGGAGTTCGATGGCGACGACGACAGACCGTTGCCGAACAGGTTCGGGATGATGATGAAATAGCGGGTGGGATCGAGCACACCATCGGGCCCGATCAGCCACTCGGTGTCGAAATGCTGCGCGCTGAACGATGTCGGATAGAGAATGACGTTGTCTTTGGCCGAATTTAGTGCGCCATAAGTCTTGTAGGCGAGTTTCATCGCGGGGAAGACAGCGCCGGACTGAAGCACGACGTTGCCGGCCTCAAAGATTTCGTAGTCGCGCTGTCCGGTCATGCGTCCGGCTCCCTCTCACACGGCCACACAACGCGGCCGCCGAAACCACGATGCATTGATCGTGCCGGACCAGCAAACGCATCGTTGCGTCGCGCCTAATATCTGTACTAGTAGTACATTTATTAGCGAAAGGCAACAGTATTCCGGCCGCCGGCCAGCTCAGGCAATGGCGGCAATGTATCGCTCGACCGATGTCGCGAAGGCGGCCTTGGCACCGCTGGCGATGTTGCGCCCCCACCAGGCGCCGTAGATGCGGTCGAAGGCGAGAGGCTCGACCGCAGCCGCAATCCGCCGTACCGCGGCGGCGTTGAGCGGCATGTAGTTCGGATAAGAGTACATGAAGCTGACGAAGCGGCGATCCATCGTGACCTGCGCGATGTCGCCGGTCAGAAGTGCGCCCTTGCCGTCGGCACCGCGCGCGTCGTGCAACATGGTGGCGCCGGCAAAATGGCCACCGGTCCGCAACAGCAGCACATCGTCCGAAATGCGATGCTGATCGCCGGTCCAATGCACGATGGACTGATGCGGACGTGTCACCCATCGGCGGTCGTCAGCGTGCAGATAGACTGGCACTCCGTCGAACGCTTCACTCCAGTCCGCAAGCGCACCATAGTAATGCGGATGCGAGATTGCGATCGCCGTCAGGCCGCCGAGCGATTTGACATGGGCGATCGCCTCCGGCGTTGCCAGCGGAATGCAGTCCCACATCACGTAGCCCGCGCCATCCGGGACCAGCAGCGCGCGCTGGCCGATCGCAAAGCTCGGCTCGAGCGCGATGCCGGTCAGGCCGAGATCGTCGCGCCAGAGGAGACGGTGACGCTCTGCCAGCGCATCCCGCGTGAGGAAGGCCTGACCTTTCCAGTTCACATATTGCCGCTCATCTTCGCAAATCGGGCAGGATATGGGCGTCCCGCTATCCGGGAATTGCGCGCCACAGGTTTCGCACGTCCAGAGAGGCATGGCCATAATCCAGAATTGAGAGCGGGACACCCGTGAGGTGACATCGCAGCCCTCCGGTCGCAAGTCCGGAGGAACCAACGCTGACAGCACATGTTAGTTTTCAGTCCGTTCCGGCACAATGACCGGCCATTTCCACCTGCACGAGACAATTTTCGATCGGCAGCATCCCGTCCAGCGTCTAGATGACATCGCGCCCATCCTCACCCGGTCTCTGGCCTCTCTACGCCGTCAACTTCTTCATGGCCGACATGCAGTCGGGCATCGGGCCATTCGTCGGCGTTTTCCTGCAAGAACGCGGATGGGCCACCGGCTTGATCGGCACAGCACTGACGATCGGCAATGTCGCGGGCATGTTGGTCACGACGCCGATCGGCGGCTTCATCGATTCCAGCCGCAACAAGCGGCTGTGGGTGGTCATTCCCGGAATCTTTGTAGTCCTTGCCTCCGCCATCATCCTGATCTCGCAAAATTTCTGGGCGGTGACGTTTTCGCAAGTCGCGCAATCGCTGGCGAGCGCTGCGATCGTGCCGGCGGTGACCGGCATCACGCTCGGCATCGCCAAGCAAAAGGGCTTCAATGCGCTGAACGGGCGCAACCAGGCCTTCAACCACGCCGGCAACATGGTCGGCGCAGCGCTGTCGGGCTATCTCGGTTACAAATTCGGCTATGTCGCGGTGTTCGTGCTGGCGGCCGTGTTCGGCACCATCGCGATCGCCTGCGTGCTGATGATCCCCGCCAAGGCCATCGATGATCGTCAGGCGCGCGGCAGCAAGGAGGACGAGAGCAAGAATCCACCGGACGCCATGTCCGTCCTCCTCAAGCACAAGCCGCTCCTCGTACTGGCGCTTGCGCTTGCCATCTTCCATCTCGGCAATGCAGCCATCGTCCCGCTCTATGGCCTTGCAGCGGTGGCCAAAGGACAGGCCAACGGCCCGAGCTTCGTTGCGACCACCGTGGTCATTGCGCAGGGCGTCATGGTGGTGACGTCGCTGGTTGCCATGCAAGTCGCGGGAAAGCGCAACTACTGGCCGGTGATCCTGGTCTCCTTCATGTTCTTACCCGTACGCGGCGTGCTTGCGTTCTTCGTGACGGGATGGTGGGGCGTGGTCCCCATGCAGGTATTGGACGGGATGGGCACCGGACTACAGACGGTCGCCGTCCCCGGCATGGTCGCGCGCTCGCTGGACGGCACTGGTCGCATCAACCTCGGTCAAGGTGCCGTCATCACCGTGCAAGGCGTCGGCGCGAGCTTGAGCCCCGCGCTCGGCGGCTGGATCGCGCAATGGATCGGCTACGGCCCGACGTTTTTGCTGCTCGGGAGCTTTGGCCTCGCCTCGATGGCATTGTGGCTAGCGTTCGGCGCGCACGTGAAGAAGTATTGAGGCGATAGGCCTTACGGACACTCCACCACGATCTTGCCGAAGTGTCCGCCCTGCTGCATCAGCCGCAGCGCTTCGGGCACGGCATCAAAGCCGAACACGCGACCGATCGCCGGCTTCATCGCATTGCGTCCGATGGCAGCAGCCATGCCCTCGAACATTCGGCGGCTGCCGACGGACAGGCCGATGACGTGCAAATTCTTGGAGAACAAGCTTGGGATCGCGATCTGTTGCGAGAAGCCCGAGAGTACGCCGATCACGAGAATGGTGCCGCCGACGCGCGCCGCTTCGAGCGATTGCCCGAACGTATCCCTGCCGCCGACTTCGACGACATGATCGACACCGCCGCCGGTCCATTCCGCCGCCGCTTTGCCCCACTCCGGCACCGACCGATAATTGATGGTGTGATCGGCGCCGAGCGCCTTGGCGCGTTCGAGCTTCGCATCACTCGACGAGGTCACAATCACGCTCGCGCCGGCGAGCTTTGCGAATTGCAGCGCGAAGATCGAGACGCCGCCGGTGCCTTGCACCAGCACCGTATCGCCGGGCTGCACTCCTGCCTCTTCGAACAGTGCGCGCCAGGCAGTAAGCCCGGCGCAGGGCAACGTTGCGGCTTCCTGGAAGGAGAGATGCGCTGGAATGCGGCTGACGCCCTCGGCATCGAGCACCATCACCTCTTGCAACACCCCCGGCCGCGTGCCGCCGAGTGCATAGCGGCGGCTGCTCGCCGAGACCTTTCCATCGATCCAGGACTGGAAGAACATTGGACAAACACGATCACCGACTGCGACGCGGCTGACGCCGTGACCAATCGCGATCACCTCACCCGCGCCGTCAGAGAACGGGATCAGCGGCAATCGGGTGACGCCGCCGTTACCCTGGATCGTGAGCAGATCGCGATAGTTCAGTGACGCCGCCTTCATCCGAACTGCAACTTGGCCCGGGCCGGGTACCGGCTCAGGCAGGTCGGCCAGCTCCATCCCCTCGATCGACCAGTCACGCGCGACTTGCCAGGCTTTCATGGCGATCACTCCAACTCAGGTGCCGAAATTCTTCTGGATGGCCTTGTCGAGTGTCTCGCCGCCGACGAAGCGCTGGCGCAGCTCGCGCTTGAGCAACTTGCCGCTGGGGTTCTTCGGCAGGCTATCCACGAAGATCACGCGCTTCGGCACCTTGAAATGCGCCATCTGGCCGGCGCAATGCTCGATGACGGTGTCCTCATCCAGCTTCTCGCCGCTCTTGACCACAACGATAGCCGTGACCGCCTCGATCCAACGCGGATCAGGCAGGCCGACGACGGCAACCTCGGAGACCGCGGGAATACGATAGACCATCTCCTCGACCTCGCGGCTGGCGACGTTCTCGCCGCCGGTCTTGATCATGTCCTTGACACGATCGACCACGGTGATGTGGCCCTCTTCGTCGACGGTGGCCAGATCGCCGGAATGAAACCAGCCGCCCGAAAAAGCCGCTGCGGTCTTCGTGGGATCGTTGTAATAGCCCGACAGCAGATGCGGCGAGCGGTGCACGATCTCGCCGACCTCGCCAACCCTAACGTCCTCCATCGACGTATTGACCACCCGCGTCTCGACATTGAGCACGGGCTTGCCGGCCGAGCCGGCCTTGCGCAACTGGTCCTCCGGCCGCAGCACGGTCGCGAGCGGCGCGATCTCGGTCTGGCCGTAGAAATTCCAGAATTTTACATTTGGCAGACGGCGCTGGAGCTCAAGCAGCACCTCCACCGGCATGATCGAGGCGCCATAATAGCCCTTCTGCAGCGTCGACAGATCGGTCTTGTCGAAGTTCGGCGAGCGCAGCATCGCGATCCAGATGGTCGGCGGCGCGAAGAACGACGTGATCTTGTGCGCCTGGATCAGCGCCAGGATGTTGTCGGCAGTCGGCTTGCCCGTGATGACGCCGGAGGCCCCGAGATAGATTTGCGGCCCGAGGAACACGTCGAGTTGCGCGCAGTGATAGAGCGGCAGCGCGTGCAGAAACTTGTCGTCCACGCTCATGCCGCCGTCGATGACACAGCTGACATATTGCCACATTACCGCTTCATGGGTCAGCATCGCGCCCTTGGGCAGGGATTCCGTGCCGCTGGTGTAGACGATCTGCGCGAGACCGCGGCTATCGACGGAAGCCTCGAGGTACGATCCATCGGCGTGGAGGAGATCGTCGAAGGTGGTGAGTCCCGCGGGCGCCATGGCGGGCTCCTCGCCCGGCAGCCAGATCATCTTCTCGACGGCGCAATCCTTCGCGCTTGCGGCCTTCGCAGGCTCCACGAAGTCAGGGCCGGCCGCAAGCAGCTTGGCGCCGGAACTCTTCAGGATGAAATTGATCTCGTCCGGATTGAGCATGAAGTTGATCGGCACCAGCACCGCGCCGATCCGCGCCACGGCGAAGCGCAGCGCGGCAAAGGCGTGGGAATTACGCGAGAGCACGGCGAGGCGGTCGCCCTTTTTCACGCCGAGCCCGAGCAGGCCGCGGCCGAGCCGGTTGCAGACCGCGTCCATCTCCGCGAAGGTCCAGCTCACGCTGCCGCAGCTCACCGCGAGCTTGGCCGGCTCGCGGGCCGCCGAACGGCGCAGAAGATCGCCGATGGAATGCTCGCGCGCTTTCGAGATGGTGGCTGCGATGTCGCCGGTCATGTGTCCCTCCGTGTGATGTCTTGATTTGTTCGATTTCTTGTTTGAAATCTTGCGTCTTGTGGGTTTGCGGCATCTGTGCCGAGCTGCGTGGGCGTACCCGCCGCCAACGCCGAACCTGGCACGGCCTCGCGTGTTGCTAGCGGCGCCGCAGGTCCGACGGGCTGTGGCCGAACTTCCTGCGAAACACCGTGCTGAAATAGGACGATGAGCTGAAGCCCAGCTGATAGGCAACCTCGGTGATCGACAGGGACCGTAACTCGGGACGCGTCAAGACGTCGTAACAACGCTGAAGCCGGCGATCCAAAATCCATTCGGACACCGAGACATCGGTGAGCCGGAAAAGATAGTGCAGATGCCTGAGCGAGACGCCGTTGCTCTTCGCGATCCTCTCCAGCGACAGATCGGCGTCGGTGAGATGCGCTTCGATCCAGGTCTTGACCGAGCGCAGGCGTGCCTGCTGGGCGCTTGCATCCTCGGAGAATTCGTCCCGGTCGCCCATGTCGAGCGTCAACGCCAGCACATCCATCAGTTCAGCGCCAAGGCGCGTCCTGGCGATCTCATCCAGGGAAGCACCTTCCGCGGCGAGCGTCGCGCAGAACTCGGCAGCGATGCGCCCGAGACCGCGGCCCGTCGCCATCGTGGTCACGACCGGCAGGCGCCCCTCGCTGAAGCGGGCCGAAAACTCCGTGCGTGGGATCTCGAGATAGAGCGACCGGACCTTGCCGACGCATTCGAGATCATAGGCTTCAGACGCCGAAAAAATTGCGCCGACGCCCGGATTCGACAGCAAAGTCTGGCCGGCCTGCAGCACGTTGACCCGGCCCTGTTGGACGAATTCAACGTAGTAGCAATCCTTGTCGAGTTTTGCGATGTGCCGCTCGCGCCGCGAGATGCGCTGCTCCGACAGCAGCACGTCCGTCATCGTGACGGCGCCGAAATGCGCCTCGCGGATGAAGCCCTGGTAGTCGGATCGCTCGTCGGCATTGACGTCGACATGAACGTAGACATCGCAGATCGCGCCTTGCCAGGCGGCATATCGCTTCGACGGCTCCAGATCGTCTGTCGAGAATACCAGGTTCATCGTCCGCCCACCCGTCGCACAGCCATGATGAACGCCGTTTGTGCATCGCACAAGCTGGCCCGCCGGCGGGATTCTAGATGGCCGCCGCCTACACGCAAGACCGGTTTGCGCGGACAAGCAAAAGCTTTGCGCTCCGGAGCAAGCAGGCTGCGGGCATGTGGCCTATGAAGAACAAAAATCGGTCAACGAGCCAGGCAGGAAACGTTCGCTTGCGTCAGGACAGATCAGCTGCTGCGCAATTCACCGTGCCGCTTGAATGGCGGCGTCCGTGAGCACGACATCGCCCCCACCGATCACGACGCGCTTCACGCAGCCGATCGAAACCATCGCCGATATCGAGGCGCTGGAACGGTTGCCCTACGATTCCCTCATCCCTGCCCACAATCTGCATGATCTGTTCGAGGCCACCGCGCGCCTGCATCCCGACCGGCCCGCACTGACGGTCCTGACCAAGGGCTCGCGCGAGCCCGGCGATGTCACGCTGACGCATCGGCAATTGCGTACGGAGATCATGCGGGCGGCAAACCTCTTCCGGTCGCTCGGCATCAACCTGAACGGAGGTACGGTCGCGTTTCTCTGCCCGATCCTGCCGCAGCTCTTCCCGGCTCTGCTGGGCGCCCAGATCGCGGGCGTCGCCAGCTCGATCAACTATCTCCTGAACGAAGATGCCATTGCCGACCTGCTCGAAGCACAGAACGCGACCGTTCTCGTGGTTGCTTCCGAACCGGCCGATCGCGCGATCTGGACCAAGGCGGCCAATGTCGCGAGCCGCGTCGCCTCGCTCAAGACGATTGTCGTGATCGGCGCGAAAGGTCGCCTGACCGGGCGTGCCCTCAGCTTCGACGAGGCGGTCGCGACGATGCGCGGCACCATGGACTTCGCGCCATCGCGGGATCGTGACACGGTCTGTGCGCTTTTCCACACCGGCGGCACGACCGGACGACCCAAACTCGTCCGCCTGACACATGGCAACCAGATCCACGCAGCCTGGAGCTTCGCGCAGGTTCATGGACTTGATGAGCTGGATGCCGCCATCAACGGCTTCCCGCTGTTTCACGTCGGCGGCACCATGACCATCGGCCTATCGATCCTGGCGGCCGGGGGCCATGTGATCATTCCCTCGCCCTACAGCCTCAGAAGCCCGGATGCGATCCGCGACTATTGGCACACCGTCGAACGGTTTGGCGCGACCATCGTCAGTGGCGTGCCGACCTCGATCGCGGCGCTGGCCGAAGTGCCGATCGGCTCATCCGATGTCAGCTCCCTTCGCATGGCCCTTACCGGTGGGGCAGTGGCGCCGAAAGCCGTCAGCGAGAGGTTTCAGGCCCGGACTGGCATCACGCTGTTCGAGACCTATGGCATGACGGAGACCGCGGCCGCGATTGCATTCAATCCCGGCCGCGGCACACCCATGCAAGGCAGCGTCGGCTTCAGGGCGCCGTTTGCACAGACGAAAATCGTCGCGCTTGATGATATCGACCTCAGGACGGAGTGTCCGCCGCTTACCAGCGGCCTCGTCCTCGTCAGGGGACCGCAGGTGTTTCCAGGCTATCTCGATCCCCGGCACAACAAGGGCGTGCTCACCGACGACCATTGGATTGTCACAGGCGACGTCGGCTATCTCACGGCCGATCAGCGGCTGGTGCTCACTGGCCGCGAGAAGGATCTGATCGTCCGCAGCGGCCACAACATCGATCCCGCCGCTATCGAGGACGTCGCGAATGTTTTCCCCGGTGTCCAGATGAGCTCGGCCGTCGGCATGCCGGATGCCTACGCCGGCGAGGTGCCTATTCTGTTCGTCGTTCCGTCTCCCGGAAAAATCATCAACCTTCCGCAGCTATGCGAGCATCTCGAACGCAACGTCAATGAGCCTCCTGCTCGGCCCAAGCGCGTCGTCCTGCTCGAGGCCCTTCCCGTGACCGCGGTCGGCAAGATATTCAAGCCCACGCTTCGCGACCTCGCTATCCAGGAGAAAGTCAGGACCGAGATCGATCGTATCTTCGGTCCAGCCACCAGGGCAGACATTGTCGTCGACAAAGACGTCAGGTTGACTACGCTGGTCACCGTTTCGATCGTCTCCAACGACCAGGACCGGGTGAAGGCGCTCACTGAGAGCCTGACACTGCTTCCACAGACCTACCGCATCGAGACCCGATCGTCATAACGGACCCGCAGAGCCCGAGGTCGAAGAAAGGCAACGAAGGGATGAAGCGCTTTCGGTTCAATCAACAAGAGATCGTCTTTGCCGTCTTCGCCTTGCTGTTCCTGGTATTCTCGATCTTCCTGAATGGCTTCCTGACGGCCGAGAACATGCTGACGCTGCTCCAGAACGTGGCAGTGCTCGGCATCCTGGGCCTCGCCATGGCGATCGTCGTGATCGGCCGCGGTATCGACATCTCGCTGATCGCAGCGCTCGCGGTGCCGCCCGGGCTCGTGCTGCAAATGGTGCAGAACGGCCATTCGCTGCCGTTCTCGCTGCTGATCGCCGTGCTGATCACGATCGCGTTCGGCCTTATCAATGGCTGGCTGATCGCCTATGCCGAGGTGCCCTCGCTGTTTGCGACGCTGGCAACCGGCTTGCTGCTCGCCGGTCTCGGGCAGGCCGCGCTGTTCCAGCTCGATGTCGTGCAGTGGAGCCAGGGCATGAACGGCTTCGAGCGGCTCGGACAAGGCACCATTCTCGGCATTCCCACCTCGATCGTGATGTTCGCGGTCGCCTGCATCGTGGTGGCTTTCCTGCTGCGCCAGACGCGCTGGGGTGCCTACATCTACGCGATCGGCGACAACCCTTACGCCGCGCGTGTCACCGGCATTCCCTCCCGCCCGATCATCGTGCTGCAGTACGTGATCGCGGCCCTGATCGGCTGCTTCGCCGGTCTGGTGATGGCCGCATCAGTCAATTCGATGCCGACGCGCGTTTTCAACTCGACGCTGATTTACGACGTGATCCTGGTGGTCGTGCTGGGCGGCATCGGACTCTCCGGCGGCCGTGGCGGCGTGTTGAACGTCATCATCGGCACATTGCTGATCGGTACCATGCTCAACGGGATGACCATCATGGACATCTCCTACGCCGGGCAAAATCTCATCAAGGGCGTGGTCCTGCTGCTCGCCGTCATCACGGATTCCTTCCTGAATCCGCGCAACGAAGAAACGGCACAGCAGGGCGACATCTGAACGACCGACAAGAACCATAACGGCAACTACAACCAAGGAGGAAGCAATGAACAACCCGACAAAGGCAACGCTCGCCGCACTGGCACTCGCGGCGCTGACTGGACCCGCTCTCGCTCAGCAGGGCCTGGACGAGCCGTTTCAGAAACCGTTCAAGGAAGCGCTCGCCGGAAAGACCGTGGCCTATGTGCCGGTCGCGATGAACTTCGACCTCACCGAGGGCTGGTATGCCGGCCTGAAGAAGGAGCTCGAGCCCTACGGCGTCAAGTTCGTGATCCGCGACGCCAACTGGAACACCAATGCCGGCGCGCAGGCCGTGACCTCGCTGATTACCGAGAAGCCGGCGGTGATGGTCGTCCATAATCCTGACGTACAGACCTACGCCAAACTGCTCCAGCGCGCCGAGAACGAAGGCATCTACGTCATCCAGATCAACATGGGCTCAGCCTATCGCAGCTCCGCCTTCGTCGGCGCCAACTGGGTCGAGATCGGCGAGCGCCAGACCGAAGGCGTGGTCAAGGCCTGCGAAGGCAAGTCGAACAAGATCGCGATCATCCAGGGTGCGCTGTCGGCGGCGGCGAGCGCCTATACGCTCAAGGGGGTCGAGAACGTCCTCGCCAAGCATCCGGAGATCAAGGTGGTATCGAGCCAGGCCGCCGATTGGGATGCCGCCAAGGCCAAGGCGATCACGCAAACGGTGCTGAAGCAGAATCCCGATCTTTGCGGCATCGTCGGCTTCTGGGACGGCATGGATATCGGCACGGCCGCCGCGGTGAAGGAAGCCGGCCTCACCGGCAAGGTGTTCCTCGCCACATCGGGCGGCGGCGAGCGCAAGGGTGCCTGCGAGCTGGTGAAGTCAGGCGCATTCGATCTCAACATGAGCTACGACGTGCCGACCCAGGCTGCGCAGATGGCCGGTACGATCAAGTGGCTGCTGTCCTCGGGTGCCAAGCCTGGCTCGATCAAAGGTTCGGAATACACCACGCTGATTCCGATCACCAAGGAGAACGCCGATAGTCCGACGGCCTGCTGGAATCTCAGCGATCTCAAAAAATAGTCCGCGCTGACGCTCGTGATCCCCGGGATCAATGTCCGGGGATCACGCTCTCAACAGTTTCCATGTCCTGCTGGAATGCCGATGCGCGACACAATCACAAGCCTGCGTTACCGCTACTGGCCTGATCATCTTCTCGGTGAGATCCTGTCCAAGCGATGGACCGAGACGGCCATCCCGGTCATCCTTCTCCTGATTGTCGGCTTCGCTTTCAGCCGGTCCATCGACAACTTCCTGTCGCCGGCAAGCCTCGCCGACACCGCGCGCCAGGCCGGCGAGATCGGCTTCATTGCGCTCGGGCTTGCGCTGGTCGTCATCGTCGGCGGCATCGATCTCTCGGTCGGGTCGATCTTCGCGTTGACCGATTTCTGTGCGCTCTATCTGCTCGACGTCGCCGGCTGGCCGGTTCCGGCCGTTGTGGTCGCCACGCTGCTGTGTGGCGCACTGCTCGGGGCCGTCAACGGCATCCTGGTCGGATATCTGCGACTGCGCGCCTTCATCACCACGCTGATCACGCTGATCATTTACCGCTCGGCCTACGATCTTCTGATCCAGCGCTACTCCAACGCGATCGCTTCGGCCTTCCCCGACATCCCGTCCTGGGACTTCATCGGCGCCGGCTCTGTCCTTGGCATTCCGACCGTGGCGCTGGCCTATATCGTCATCGCGATCTTCGGCCACATCTTCATGACGCGGCTGCGCCCAGGTTGGCACATCACCGCAATAGGCGGCTCGCGCCGCTCGGCCTACAATTCGGGCATTCCCGTTCGCCGCACCATCGCGCTCTGCTACGTCGCAAGCGGCGTGCTGACCAGCATCGGCGCGCTGTTCTTCGCCTCCCGGCTCGGCACCGTCGGCGGCGACATCGGCGTTGGCCTCGAGGTGATCGTGCTGACCGCGACCGTACTCGGCGGCATCACGCTCGGCGGTGGCAAAGGCTCTGTCGCCAAATCGGCAGTGGGCGTGCTGATCGTACTCCTGATCACCAACGGCCTCACCACCATGAACGCGCGCGGGGGCGTCAACCGCATGGCGCTGGCCGGCATTCTGCTTGTCGCGGCCATGGTCGACATCCGCTGGCAGAAGAACCGGACTCGCATCATCAGCAAGGTCTATGTCGCGCCGACTTATCACGAATTGCCGCCGCCGCCGCCAACCGAGATCGGACAGGGCGGGCCATTCGAGCAGAACGACAAGCTGCGTGACGTCGAGGCGATCGGCCTTGGCCGCATCGAGGCGCCGGAAGACGTCATCCTCGATCGCCATGACAATCTCTATGCCGGCTCGCGCCACGGCGACATCATGCGCTTCCTCGCGCCCGACTATCAGAAGATGGAGGTGTTCGCCCATATCGGCGGCCAGCCGCTCGGCATGGCCTTCGATCGCGAGGACAATCTCTACGTCTGCATCGGCGGCATGGGGCTTTATCGCATCAAGCCCGACGGCACCGTGGAAAAGGCGACCGACGAGACCAACCGCAGCCTGCGCTCGGTCAACGACGACAGCCGCCTGCGGCTTGCCGACGACCTCGATATCACCGACGATGGCCTGATCTTCTTCTCCGAAGCGACGGTCCGTTACGAGATGGACGAATGGCCCATCGATGGCTTAGAGGCACGCGGCAACGGCCGCATCATCTCCTACGATACCAAGACCGGCACGACACGCACCGAGCTGCGCGGACTCAAATTCCCCAACGGCATCTGCGTCGCCAGTGACGGCCAGTCGATCCTGTTCGCCGAAACCTTTGGCTGCTCGATCAAGCGCTATTGGTTTGCTGGGCCGAAGAAAGGCGCGGTCGAGGTCGTCATGGACAATCTGCCTGGATACCCCGACAACATCAATCTCGCCTCCGACGGCAATTACTGGCTGGCACTGGTCGGTATGCGCAGTCCCTCGCTCGACCTCGCCTGGAAGATGCCGGGCTTCCGCCGCCGCATGGCCAAGCGCGTGCCGGTCGACGAATGGCTGTTCCCCAACATCAACACTGGCTGCGTGGTCAAGTTCAACGAACAGGGCAAGATCGTCGAATCGTTCTGGGACCTGCACGGCGAGAACCATCCGATGATCACCTCGATGCGCGAGCATCGCGGCTATCTCTATCTCGGCGGCATTCTCAACAACCGGATCGGCCGCTACAAGCTCGACAATGCCGATCCGAACTTCGTCCAGTATGACAAGAGGTGGGGGAAGCAGTCGTGATCGCGGCCGTCAAAGACTTCGCCAACCGATTTCTCGGGCGCGGCGACGCCACCATCACCGTGCCGTCCTTCGACGGCGCGCTGAAGCCGAACCAGAAGCTGGAAGCCGCCGAGACCTTGCTGACCTGCGATTCGCCCGCGGATCTTGCAACTGACGGCAGCAAGCTCTTTATTGCAGACGGGCGAAGACTGCTGTTGCTGAACAACGGCTCGGCCTCGGAATTGCGCAGCTTCGAGCAACCGATCTCGGCACTCTGTGCCCTGCCCGGCGGCGGCCTTGCTGTCGCACTCGGTGGGCGCGAGGTGCGTGTTTACGAAGGCCCCTCGGCCGAGCAGCCGAGCGCAACCTTTGCCGATGCGGCGTTCAATGCGATCAATGCGCTCGCGCTGGCGGGTGACAACTCGCTGATTGCGACGGACGGCTCGGCGACGTCAGGCGTCGACGATTGGGCGCGTGACCTGCTGGAGCTCAACCGGAGCGGCCGCGTGTACCGGCTCGATCCCGGCAGCAGGACCGTGACGCGATTGGCCCAGGGCCTCGGCTATGCCTTCGGTGCCTGCGCGCATGGTAGCGCCATGCTGGTCAGCGAGAGCTGGCGCCATCGCCTCGTTCTTGTCTCGCCCGGCGCAACGCCGAAGATCGTGCTCGCTCACCTGCCGGTCTATCCATCACGGCTGTCGAAGGCTTCAGGCGGGGGCTACTGGCTCACCGCATTCACCGCTCGGACGCAGCTGGTCGAGTTCGTGCTGCGCGAGCCCGGCTATCGCCGCCGCATGATGGCCGAGATCGCGCCCGAACACTGGGTTGCACCGCGGCTGCGCTCCGGGCGCTCGTTCAAGGAGCCGATGCAGGGCGCGCATATCAAGACCATGGGCGTCATCAAGCCCTGGGCGCCGCCGCGCTCCTACGGCCTCGTCATCCGTCTCGACGCTGACGGCCAACCGCTTTATTCGCTGCATAGCCGGGTCGACGGCATCAATCACGGCGTCGTCGCGGCGGTCGAGATGGGTGGCGATCTCGTGCTGATCGCGAAGGGACCGGGCCGAGTCCTGAAGCTGGCCCTCGCCGGCCTTGCCGAGGAGTTTCGGGCATGAGCGACATCGCACTCTCGCTGCGCAAGGCGACAAAGCTCTATGCCGGCGTCCCCGCCATCGACGGGGTCGACTTCGATCTGCGCCGCGGCGAA
Organism: Bradyrhizobium zhengyangense; assembly: GCF_022012435.1. Taxonomy (GTDB): domain Bacteria; phylum Pseudomonadota; class Alphaproteobacteria; order Rhizobiales; family Xanthobacteraceae; genus Bradyrhizobium; species Bradyrhizobium zhengyangense. The sequence continues at coordinate 405,799 of NZ_JAKLUA010000003.1, read as the reverse complement.
ATTCACGCGCTGGTCGGCGAGAACGGTGCCGGCAAATCGACCCTCACCAAGGTGATGGCGGGCGTGGTGACGCTGACCTCGGGCACCATGACGGTCGACGGCGCCGAGGTCGCGCCGAAGACTCCGCTCGAGGCGCGTAATCTCGGTATCGCCATGGTGTTCCAGGAGAACAGCCTGGTGCCGACCATGACGGTCGCGCAAAACCTGTTTCTGGGGCAGGAAAGGTTTTACAACCGCCTGCGCGGCATCTACATCGCCGCGCAGCAATTTCTGCAATCGCTCAATTTCGATGTGACGCCGACGGCGACCGTCAGCGGTCTTGGCGCAGCCAAGAAGCAGATGGTCGAGATCGCGCGCGCGGTCCTGCACCGTGCCAAGGTCATCATCTTCGACGAGCCGACCGCATCGCTGACGCCTGAGGAGAAGAAGTATTTCTTCGACCTTGTCCGCGATCTCAAGAAGCGCGGCGTTTCGATCGTCTTCATCTCGCACGCTCTGGAAGAAGCGCTGCTGCTCGCCGACCGCATCACGGTGCTGCGCGACGGCAAGCATGTCGTCACCGACGATGTCGCCAGGTTCGACCGCGCCGCGATCGTGCAGGCCATGGTCGGGCGCGACCTCTCCAACACGCTCTACGGCGCACGCAAGAGCAGCGCGCGGCCGGCCGGCGCGCGGGTGCTCACGGTGCAAAACTTGAAGATGGCGCCGATGGTGAAGAACAATTCGCTATCGGTGTTTTCAGGGCAGATCACCGGCGTGTTCGGTCTCGTCGGCGCGGGCCGCACCGAAACCTTCAAGATCGTTGCCGGCGTGCTCAAGCGCGACTTCTTCCACGGCGGCGAGATCCTGCTGCACGACCAGCCGGTGCGCTACCGTGTGCCGGCGCCGGCGGTGAAGGCCGGCATCGCCTATGTCACGGAGGACCGCAAGGTCGAGGGCTTCTTCGAGACCTCTTCCATTGCGCGCAATATCTATCTTGGCCTGCTCTCGAAGTTTCCGCGGGGGCGCATGATGCTGTCCCGGCGGGAGACCGATGCGGTCGGCAAGACCTGGATCGAGCGGCTGAAGGTTCGTGCCATCAGCGACGAGGGCAAGGTGGTCGAGCTGTCCGGCGGCAATCAGCAGAAGGTCGTGATCGCGAAATCGCTGGTGCAGGAGCCTGACCTGATCATCTTCGACGAGCCGACCCGCGGCGTCGATGTCGGCGCCATCGTCGAGATCCACGAGCTGATCAACCGGCTCGCCGATGAGGGCAAGGCGGTCGTGGTGATCTCGTCCTATCTGCCCGAGATCATGGCGCTGTCAGACCGCATCCTGGTCTCGCGCCAGGGCAAGGTGGTGGAAGAGTTCTCCGCGCTGGAAGCGACGGAGGAGAAGATCATGTACGCCGCGATCCACTGAAGGCGCCTACGGCTTGTGCCCCTTCTGGCGCAGCGCCTCGGTGAGGCGCTGCTTCAGTTCATCGACAGCCTTCTGGTTCGCGTCCTGGCCGATCTGCGCACTCGCTTGCGCCAGCGCATCCGATTTCTCCAAAAGCTTCCGGCCGGCCGGCTGGACGTAGAACGCTTCGATCTGACGCAGCTCTTCCACGGTGAAGCTGGCGGCATAGAGGGCGGCGATCTGGTCGATCATGGTGGCGGCGAACGGTGCGTAGATGTCGGAGCCCGGCGCGGTCAACGCATCATATTCGTGCTCGATCTCCGGTCGGTCCTGCGCGACCACGGGTCTCAGTTTAAGCATGAGCTGCGGAAGCGCCGCGCGATACTGATCCGCGATCTTCAGCGTGGTGACGAGTTTGCGCGCAGCATCCATCGCCTCGGGCGACGGCGCCTGTGCCGACGCGTTGCTGATGAGGAGCAGCAGGGCGCCGGCAATCGTCAACAAGCGTCTCGACATGGATATCTCCTGAAAAATCGTCCGCGCGACGCGATGGACCCTCAGCGGCTAGCGGGAGCTGCGGCGATGACCTTAACCGGTGCGCCTTCGGCAGCGGGCCCCGGCTCGTCGTCGACATCGGTCACCTTGACGAAGAGGCTGGGCACCCGCCCAGCGCGGTCGAGCAGCCACGCGGCGCCGACCATGATGGCGAAGCCGGCGAACGAGACGGCGAGTTGCTCCCAGGCGCCCCTGGTGTATTGCATCAGGATCCAGTGCGCCGAGAACGACAGGAACACGCTGAGACAAAAGATCGGCAGCGAATGCTGGCCGCACAGGATGAGCGGGCGCAGCCATTTCAATTGCAGCGCCTTCCAGCGGCGCGGGACGAAATAGGTCACCCAGATCGCCAGCGCCAGGAAATGCGTGAAGCGCAGCATGTCGAGGTCGGTCTTGTCGATCGGATAGATCGCCTTGATCATCCATTTCGGAATCAGCGCCTCGAGGGCATGAATGTGCCATGTCATCACGATCAGAAGGGCGAACGCAATCCAAGCCGCCGCGATTGCCATCACCGGCTTCGACCAGACCCATTTGGCGATCTTCTCGATCTGGCCAACACCGCACCACGCGGCGACGACGAACATGAGCTGCCAGCAGAACGGATTGAAATACCAGGTCGTGCCCGGCGGGTAGGAGGCGACGTTCCAGTCGAACCAGCGCGACAGCACGTAGAGCACCACGGACACCGCAAGCGTCAGGTTCGGCCGGCGGACCAGGCACCAGACGATGAAGGGCGAGGCAAATATCAGCGTGATGTAGAGCGGCAGCACGTCGAGATTGACCGGCTTGTAGCGCAGCGTGAGCGCCTGCCCGATCAGGATGTCCGGATGGTCGAGGAAGTTGTGGACGTTGAACTCGTCCGCATACATCGGGTTGTCGAATCTCCTGATCGTGCGGGCGATCTGCGCCGTGAACAGAAGGAACAGCATGATGTGGGCGACATACATCTCGGCCGTCCGCCGCCACAGCCGCTTCAGCGCGGCGAGGAACCAGCCGCCGGCGACGATCGGCCCGTAGATCCAGCCGACCAGATAGCCGGAGATGAAGACGAAGAACTCGGCGGCATCGCTGAAGCCGTAATTGCGCAGCGTCAGCCAGGCCACGACGTCGTGCGGGATGTGATCGAGGAAGATCATCCACAAGCCGATGCCGCGGAACAGGTCGAGCCGCAAATCGCGCTCGACCGGCGCCAACAGTGCTGCCTGGTCCCGTATGATCATGGCCCCCGCCTCGTCTGGTGGGCGTCGCGCCAATGCGGCGCCGGCGAAATCGGATGCTAAAAAGAATCAATCAAAAGGTCACCTAACCCTGCGGTTAGAGCGCGAACGGTAGCCGACCTTTTCGCTCGCGCAAGGGACTTTGTCGTCACAGCGCCTCGGCCGCGTCGCGAAAAGTCAGAACAACCCCATGCACAGTAGCTAAACCCTTGCATCGCTTGCAAAAATCGTTCGGTCCGTCGGGCGAGAGCGCGGCGAGGCCCGATTCCGCCTCAGGCAGGCTGATCGCCTCCGGCGAACATGCGATCCAGCATCGCCTCGGCTTTCTCCCGCAGCGGCCTCGCACCGCTTTCTGAGGCGATCGCGATCGCGGCGCGGAGCGCAGCAAGGATGATGGTCCGGTTGTCACCGCTCGCAGGCGGCGTCACCACGGCCTCGCCGAACAGGGCCTCAGCCTCGAGGCCGGAAAAGCCCTGTTGGCGCGCGGTGTTGCGCGCCTCGCGCAGCATGTTCTGGGCCGCCCGGACATCGCCAAGCTGATTGACCGCCAAGGCGAGGTAGATCGAGGAGCGCAGCACCGCCGAGGTATAGCCGACGGCACGTGCCTCTTCGCGCGCTTCAGTCAGCATGCGGCGGGCCCGATCGAACAAGCCCTGCTCAAGATAGGCCATGCCGAGATGGCAGGCGAGCACCGGCACGAACAGCCGGATGCCATGCTTCTGCGCCAGCACAAGACCGCCTTCGAGAACGGCGGCGGCCGCGGCCGGATCGCCCCGTCCCAGCATCAGCCAGCCGCTGCCAGAGGCGGCAGCGACGCGGTCATGGGGACGGCCGGTCTCGTCCGCGATCGCGGCAGCCTCGCGCTGAAGCTGCTCGGCGGCATCGAACTCACCCATGACGGTGTGGGTGAAGCTCTTCATCATGCAGCAGAGGAGGAGTGTGTATTTCGGCGGCGTGCCGTACGGCGCGCTCGCTTCTGGTTCCATGAGATGTGCGCGGGCCCGTGCGAAAGTCTGCTCGGCCTCGCGATACCGCCCAGCAAGAAAATAAGCCTGTCCGAGATTGTATTGCGCAAGGTTGCGCCACCCCGGATTGCCCGACTGCTCGGCGAGGCCGACGACTTCCTCGCCAAGAACGACGGCCTCGGCCGGCGTCCCATAGAAGTTCTGTCCACCCGCCATGACCGTCATGGCAGCGATCTTTCTGCCGACATCATCGATCTGGCTGGCCCGCTGGTCGGCCTCCTTTCCGAGATCGATCCACTCGGCGACGCGACCGGACCATTGAAACGCCATGCGCGCCTCCATCCGCAGATCGATCGCGTTGGTCTCCCGCGGGCGCGTCAACGGCGTCTTGTCGAGCGAATTCATTGCGGTCCGGAAGTAGTCGACCGCATCGGCATAGGCCGAGCGCGCGAGGCATTTCTGTGCGGCACTTCTCCCGTAGTTGAATGCCTTGGCCCAGTCCTTGGCGCGCATGGCATGGTAACAGAGGGCGTCGGGATCATCTCGCCACGTTTCGTCGCTTTCGAAAGCCGCAAGCACGCGCGCATGAATGCTCTCGCGCACTTTCTCGACCATCGACTCATAGGTCACCTGGCGGACCATCTCGTGCCTGAACTCGAGCGAGTTCTCGAGGTCGCTATCGATCCTGACGAGCAGCTCGGCCCGGTCGAGTGACACGAGACAATCCTGAAGGACGTCTTCGGCCAACTGCGAGACTTTCCGCACCACGGCTTCGCTCGATCGCGGCCCCAAAGCGGCCGCGACCTGCAACACCAGACGCTGTTGCCGCGACACCCGGTCAAGGCGCGCCGCGATCACACCCTGAATGCTGGTGGGAATGCCGAGCTCGTCGATCGGGCGCATCAGCGCCAGATCGCCCCATTCGCCGCGCAAGGTGCCGCTGTCCTTCAGCCCGCGGCAGACCTCCTCGATGAACAGCGGCACGTTGGCCGTATGGGAAATGATCCGGCTCTTCAGATCGGCATTGGTCTGTGAGGACCCGAGCATGTCGGACAACATTTCCAGCCCGGAATCGTCGTCGAGCGGCCGCATCGCGACCACCTCGGCGTGGCAGCGCGCAATCCAGACCGGCATGCCGTTCGGGCGGGTGGTGAGAAGCACGAGGAGGCCGGGCACCGCCAGCGCGGCAATGGCCGCGACGACGACGTCGCTGGCCCGGTCGATCCAGTGCAAATCCTCCAGAAGGAGGAGCGTCGGCTGGCGACTGGCCACGCTTTGGATGACGGCGCAGCTCGCGTCGGAGATCACGCGCCCCCGCGCATGCGGCTCGAGCTCGTCCCATTGCGGGTTCGAGATCGGCACATCGAGCACCGCATCGAGGGCGCTTTGCTGAATCGTGGACAGCTCGGCCCGGGGATCGCGGGGATTGCCGGGGTCCTTTGCGGCCGCGTCCATGGCCGACAACAGGATTCGCTTGAGCGTGCTGAACGGCGCCCCCTGGAGATTCGGGCTGCACTCGGCGTCGATCAACCGCCAGCCTTCGCCCTTGAGCTTCTGGGCGAACTCATGCGCGAGCCTCGATTTACCGATGCCGGCATCGCCCAGCAGCAGCACCGTCTGCCGGCCGGCACGAGCCTGTCCGGCGCTGCGATCCAGCAAGGCCCGCTCGATCGCACGGTCGACGAAGCGGGAGACGCTGCGGGCCCGTCGCACGCGCCAGCTCGACAGGTCGCTGGCACCCACGATCCGGTAGACCGGCACGGGCTGGCTGAAGCCGCGCAGGGATTTGCTGCCGAGATGCTCGAACCTGACATGCCCGTCGGCGAGATTCTGACAGGCCTCCGAGACGTAGATCTGATTCGCCTCGGCGACCTGCTCCAGCCGCGCGGCCAGATGCTGGGCGGCGCCGCCGATTTCGTAGACCTTGGAAAATTCGCTGGCGACCATGTAGGCGACGACATGGCCGGAATGCAGGCCGACCCGGACCTGAAGCCCGGGATCGCCGAGACTGGCGACGCGCCGGACCAGCTCGATGGCCGCATGGCAGGCCAGCGGCGCATGGTTGTCGTCAGCAATCGGGGCGCCGAAGACCGCCGCGAGTCCGTCTCCCAGCTCCTTGCTGACGATGCCGCCGAACTGACGTACGGAGGCTCTCATGGCTGCCAGCGCAGGCTCGAGCCGCGAGACGGCATCCTCCGGCTCCAATTCAGCAACCAGACCCGTGGAGTCGATGACGTCAGCGCGCAGAATCGTCACAAATCGACGTTCGCTGTCGGGATCGACTCGTTGACGCACTGCAGCCCCGCATTTGGAGCACCAGCTATCGTCCGGATCGATCGCGGACTGACATGCGAAGCAATGCATTCCTGCGCCTCAAAGGTCGCGGCCCGTCTGTCGATCAGAATCCGCGAGCGACTTTGACGAGAATACCCATCGAGAACCACTTAGCAATCCGGCCCGCTGCTCGCAGGAAGCTGGGCACAGCACAGTTGGCGATCTGGACGAAACACAGCCCTGAGTGGTAGCGTCAAAAAATCCCGGCAAGGGGGCATATATTTCGGCAGCGCATGGTCAGCCAGGCCGGCCAGCGTGGCGGAGCTGTATGTATTTTTCACGCCGCCAATGACATTTTGAGGGACAAGGCGATGGGCTCGAGACCTTACAGAGGCAAGCCATTCAGAGATTTGATGAACAGCAACTACTTCCCTCTGGCAAACATGAAAAAGAGCGTCGCCAAGCTCAAGGCTTCCGACGACATCGACGTGCCGACGCTGGAGTACGGCCAGTACCACCTGATTCTGACGCCGGCCTCAAAGTGGCCCGAGGGCAGCGCCAAGCACTGGCACAAGGAGAAGGGCCGCGCTCGCGTCGACCTCAGCGCCCAGCTGAACACGGTACCCCTGTCCAGGGACGAGCCCGGGGTGATTCCCTTGACGCGATGCGACCTGCTCGATGCCTGCGTCCGCAAGTGCTTCAACTCAGAGCCGCCGATCCCGATGAAGACCAACATCATTATGCACGCACCGAGCGATGCGCTGGCAGACCGGCACGAGATCCGGCTGGAGTGGGAATACAAGAGGGGCTCGGACAAGCCGACGCTGCTCCACCTGACGATGGTCTGTCCGCACAGGCCGGAGAAGGGCTGAGCTTGAGCTGATCCAGGGTTGGATCGCAGCACCATCATCTGATCTGAATTGCGCGGGACGGCATTTCGCCGGCCCGCGTTTTTGCTGCGTGCGATCGATGCACCCGCCACATCGCGGTGCGGCGGGATGTCTCCATGCCTGCCCCGTCATGCAGGGCAATCGCTTATGATTGCACGACGCGGCGACATCGGCACTGCTCCCTCACCCGCTTATGGGAGAGGGTTGGGGAGAGGGTGTCTCCTCGGCGGGACAATCCCCTCGCTAGCGAAGGCCGCCGGTGACGTGAAGTGTCTCGCCGGTGACGTAGGACGCATCGTCCGATGCGAAGAAGGCCACCGCGGCAGCGATCTCCTCGACGTTGCCGATGCGGCCAAGCGGGGTGGTGGATTCGATCCACTTGCGCATGTCGCCCTCGTGCAGGCCCGCCGACACGACACCTTCGGTTGCGATCATGCCGGGATTAACGGCGTTGACGCGAATCTTGCGCGGCGCGAGCTCCTTCGACAGCACGGCGGAGATCGCATCCACCGAGGCTTTGGTCGCGGTGTACACGGCGGTGTTTGCCGGTGCGATGGTCGATACGCCGGAGCTGATGTTGATGATACTTCCGCCATTGGCGTTGAAGTGCTTCGCCGCTTCACCCGAGACCAGCAGCAGGCCGAGCACATTGAGGTCGAAATGCTTGTGGAAATGCTCAGGCGTGATGGCCTCGAGCGGGGCGAACTCGTAGACGCCCGCGTTGTTGACGAGGATGTCGATCGCACCGAACGCCTTCACCGTCTCCGCGACAACGTTCTTCACGTCCTTGGCGTCGGCCAGATTGCCATGGACCGCGACAGCTTTGCCCCCCTTAGCGATGATGGCGGCGACCACCCGGTCCGCGGCCTGCTTGCTCGAGCTGTAATTGACGGCAACCGCCGCACCCTCGGCCGCAAGCCGGGCGGAGATTTCGGCACCTATGCCCTTGGATGCGCCGGTCACCAGCGCAACTTTGCCTTCGAGTCTCTTGGTCATCGCATGTCTTCCATTGTTCGGCGGGATGCCGACATTCAATAGTTCAATACTAGTGAACTATTGAACTCATTCAAGGGACGTGCTATATTTTTGGGCATGGCGCAGTTCGTTCACCCGGCGCGGGAGGAGATCACACTGGCGGGGGTGCTTGGCGCGCTCGCGGATCCCAAGCGGCTGCGTATCGTCAAGAGTCTGGCCGCGCAGAAGGATTGCATGTCGTGCACCGAGGCGGCGCCTTGCCCCGATATGGCGAAGTCGACTCTATCGAACCATTTTCGCATTCTGCGGGAGGCCGGCCTGGTCCGGACGTCAAAGCAAGGCGTCCAGCACCGCAACGTCCTGCGCGAGGAAGACATCAACGCGCGATTTCCGAAGCTGCTCAAGATGATCCTGAGCTTTCCGGACTGAGAGCATTCGCGCCGGATGCGGAGGCGTAGTCGCGCGCAAGATGGTTGAGCGAAGCGAAACCCATCAAGCTCGTACTCTCAAACAGATCCCACCAACGATTGCTGGTACTGACTCTGCCCATCAGGCGACGGATTCGCAAGAGCTCAACCCATCCTGCGAGCTGCAACTGCAAGCCGGCCGCATCACTCGATGACGTCATCCGTGAGCACGAGTATTGAGGGTGGGATCGTCAACCCCAAGACGCGGGCCGTCTTGAGGTTCACCACCAATTCGAATTTGGTCGGCAGCTGGATCGGCATTTCTGCCGGCTTTCGTCCTTTCAGGATCAAATCGACATAGCCAGCCGCACGGCGGAAGAGGTCGCCGATGTCGGCGCCATAGCTGAGCAGTGCGCCGGCGCGAGCGAATTCGGCTTGTTCGCCGACGACAGCAATCTTCCTCTCGATGCCAGCATGGCAAATTTCGTCTCGCATCGCCGACGTCATGTAATCGCGGATCACCACCATTGCGGCACCGCCCGCATCCGCCAACACTTTGATCTGCTCAGACACGGCTGCTGGAGAAGCTGCCGTGAGGCCGAGACGCATTGGCTCCATGCCGGCAGACCGTGCTTCCAGCATTGTCTGCGCGCCCCAGGCGCTGAATGTGGGATCGGTTGCATTGTTCATCACGCCCAGCGTCTTCAGCTCGGGCAAGATCTCCCTCAGCATCTGGATCCGCTTGGACGACATCTCTTCGCCGAAAGCTGCGAAGCCGGTCAGGGTGCCGCCGGGACGCGCAAGGCTCTGGAATAATTCCGGATCACTCTGCACCGCAGGCAGCGCCACGGCGACAACAGGGATTTTGGTCTTGCGCACGGCAGCGCGCGCTGCAGCAGGCCCCGGTGACAACAGGACATCGACCGGCTTGGCCGCGAATTCGTCAATGATCGCGAGCCCGCGCGCCACGTCGCCGTTGGCCGAGCGTGCATCGATGTAGATCGTGCGCCCTTCGACATAGCCAAGATCACTCAAGCCCTTGCGAAAATGCTGCAGGGCCGGCGCGTCAGCCTCCGCTGTGGCAAAGCCCATGAAGCCCACGGTGGGCATGTGACGGGATGAATCCTGTTGGGCCAGCGCCGCTGGCGGCCATGCCGCCGCCATGCCCATAACGCGAAGAAAATCTCGCCGTCTCATCCCGTTTCACCAGCTAATCTCTAATCGAACTGTGGGTGCAATGACTACAGACAACACAGGGCTGAACGATACTTGCTTACCCGCTGGAAGCAACCGGAGCGTCCAGCGATCACCCGATATCCCGAAGAAGAACGGGCTGCTCTGATTTGGCCACACTGAAATGCGTCACTAAAGTGCGTCCTGGAGAGCCGGGGTGCGTGATCGCGCATTCGCGCTCTCCGTTCGTCTTGCGGCTGTCTTGCCGCACCAGCTCGACATCAGGCGGTGTCGGCAATTTTCGTCGAGGTTCGACATGAACGCTGCCATCTTCGCAAGACATGATGGTGTCTGGCTGAATGAACCGGAACGGTGGACCGCGCAGGGCGACAGTCTCGAGCTCGTCACCGACAAGGCCACCGATTTCTGGCAGAAAACGCATTATGGGTTTTGCCGCGACAGCGGCCATTTTCTGGGATTTGCGACCGCGGAGGCGTTTACCGCCGAGCTGCGAATCCAGAGCAATTTTCGGGAACTCTACGATCAAGCCGGCATCATGGTGCGTATCGATGCGGAGCACTGGGTCAAAGCCGGAATCGAGTTTTCGGACGGGCGCGCGATGCTCTCGAGCGTCTTGACCATTGGGCAGTCGGATTGGGCAACCGCCCCCTATGAGCACGATGCCGGCGATTTCTGGATGCGTGTCACCATCGCCGACGGCGTTCTGCGATTGCAGGCGTCAGCTGACGGCAAGACCTGGCCCCTCGTCCGACTGGCTCCGTTCACCGCGGCGCGATCCTACCTCGTCGGACCAATGGCTTGCACACCGGAGCGAGAGGGATTGCCGGTCAGGTTCAGCGGATTTTCCCTGAAGCCGCCACTCGGCAAGGATCTGCACGATCTCAGCTAGCGTCCAGTGTGACGGCCCGCGGCGATGGCCGTCGTGACGATCGCAACAGATCTGTGAAGATTGTTGGAGCAACAAACCGTCGCAGTTTCGATCCTCGGCAAGACGCCAGGTGTTCATTGACGGCACGCTGAAACAGCGCTACCTTAAATTGCAGATTTGAGGAAGCAATGACGAAGGGTTTACTCTCGTCAGCCGCAGTTCATTTAATTGTTTCGACAACAGGAGGTGCCCATGTCGCGCGCTTTCCCGGCCGTCGGTCACAGATACCTGGTGGATTTCGTCGCCTTCCGTGTCGAGCTGGAATTCACCTCCGACACCTCGCTCACCTATTACAACGTTGATGCCAACGGAAAAATCGTCGGCTCCGAAACGGTGACGATCAAGGTCGAGCCGATCACCGAGCATATCTTCCTGGTGACATGGCAGGAGTCCGACAAGACGACGGTCGTGCACATCGAGGATTACGCGAGACACACGATCGTGACCAACATCACGAGTCCGCCTGATCTCACCTTCGATCAATTTCACGGCACCTTCAAGAAGGTGGCGTGAGCCGACTGCACTGCAACGACCGGCCGGTTCACACCGACCGGAGCTGAATGCGATGAATGCGTGCAATCGAGATCGCAATGCGTGTCGCGCGTGACAGCCAAGCGACCGTGGCATCTCGCCAGGAGAACAAGGCATGCCGGATTTGAGCGAAGCCACGCCGCCCTCGCGCTACGACCGGTTTCGGGCCATCATGGACGCGGCTGCCGGCGCCTCGACGGCAAGCTACATGTCGCATCCGCGCTTCTGGACTCTGCCGCTGCCGGAACTGAGAGCCTTCGAGCTCTATGGCATCCCCATGATGCGCGGCGGAGAGGGCTCGCCGCCGGCTGCCAAGCCATCATCCTGCTGTCATGGAAGCTGCGACGAGCATGCAGCCGCAGCCTCGCCCGGCAATGGCGACAACGCCGGGCTGATCAAGGGCCTGCGCGGCCAGTATCCGTTCGACGGCACGCAATTTCCGCCGCTTCCCTGGGGCGGCAAGCGCGTCAGCGAAGCAGATATTGCGTTCATTGCGCACTGGATCACCGACGGCTGTCCCGGATCTGACGAAGACAAACTTCATGCCGGCGCGGCACAGGCCTCGGCCGTCACGCGCGCGCTGGTGACGGGAGACGCGCCGCACGCCCTGTTCACGGGCCCCACCAACCAGCTCGCGCACGATTCCGGTGGCGTGCGCGCGCGCAAGAACGTGGCCTATCTCTCCGACGAGGAGCTGCGGCGCCTGCGGGCCGCGATCGCCCAGATGAAGTCGCTCGATGCCTATCCGCAGGACGAGCGAAGCTTTGCCTATTGGGCCCGCATCCACGCCAACCAGTGCCAGCACGGCTGGGAGCAGTTCCTGACCTGGCATCGCGCCTATCTCTACGGCTTCGAAAAGCAGCTTCAGGACATCGATCCGACCGTGACCCTGCCCTATTGGGACTGGGCGGCCGACAGCGCCAACGTCAAGGCCTCGCTCGAGGACATGGGCAAGGTCGCAAACGACAACGGCATCGTCCCCGCCGCCTATCGCTGCTGGATCGACGAGGACGGATTGCGCAAGCTGACCGACGGCGGCAAGGTCTCGGCGGAGGCGCTGGCGGCCTTGCGCGGCATCATCGGCAAGGACTTCAATTCCGGCGCGCGCTTGTTCGCCGCTGCGAAGATCAGCTACGGCGCGGCGCCCGAGAGCGACGAGGCGATCAAGTCGGTTCTCGGCGACATCAATCCGCTGTTCGACTGGAAGCGTTGGCCCGGCGGCAACGCCGACCTGATCTTCGAGGCCTATCCGACGCCCGACGACGTCGAGCGCATCCTTGAGATCGAAAGCTTCTTTGATTTCGCCAGCGGCAGCCGCGGCAACCAGTTCTTCGGCGCGCTGGAGACCATCCACAACCTGATTCACAATTTCTCGGGCGGCAAGAACCCGTTTTCGAGCATCGTGCCTAGCGAACAGCCATACGGCGACATGCAGGATCCCGGCACCACCGCGTTCGATCCGATCTTCTGGGGGCATCACAGCAATTGCGACCGGCTGTGGGCGGAATGGCAGCGTCGCAATCCCAGCGGCGGACCCGACGATCCCGGCGACGTGCTGCCGCCGTGGAACTTCACCGTCGCCGACACCGCCAGCATTTCGCGGCTCGGCTACGAATACATGATGGCCGCGAACATGTTCGTGACCAACAGCGCGGTGCCGCTGCAGCGCTTCCAGTCCGCCGCGGCGCCTGTCCATCCCAAGGTCGTCGCCGACCATAGTCACGCGGAGATCCGCCTGCACGCGGTGCAATACGTCACGCGTCCCGGTTTTCACATCCGCGCCTTCCTCAACACGCCGGGCGCGACCGTCGAGACGCCGACGCGCGGCAATCCCAACTATGTCGGGATGGTCAGCATGTTCACCGGCGTCTGCGTCGGCGGCCCCGGCCATTGCGACGTTCCGGAACCGCGCACCGCGCGCTTCGATTTGCGGCCGCGACCGCACAAGACCCCCGGCAATTTCCGCATCGACGCCACCGACGCGGTGAAGCGGCTCAAGGCCAATGGCGCGACCTCGTTCAGCGTCAACCTCGTCGTCCTCAACACCGACGGCACGCCGGCGACCGATGCCCTGAAGATCGACGCCGTTTCACTCAACTTCTTCGATCGGTTCTCGAGATCGAGACAATAGGCCCGTCATGGCAACAAGCTTTCGCATTCATCCCGCGATCGGCATTGCGCGGCTCGGCAACTCGCCGGACAAGTTCTGCATCTCCCCCGACAAGGGCGGACATTTGCCGATCAAATGCGACGATCAGGGCAATCCGATCCTGAACAAGAAGGGCGAAGAGGAGAGCGTCAAATATTTCAATGACGACAAGGGCAGGATCCTGCGCCAGGCGGCGCGCTTTCGCGTCTTCATCTACGACGACAAATCACCTGATGGCCGCGAGGCCGCCATCGGCGACCAGGTCGACATCGTCAATCGCCGGAACGGCCAGCTGCTGACCTTGCGGATCGACGACATCCAGTGGACGGCCTATCTCGCCAACAAGAAGGCGAGCTGGTACGCGTTCGCGGAGACCGATGGCGAGCACGGCTATGCGTCCGACCATCCGCTGCGCAACGCCGACATCACCAACAGCGAGGAGCGCCAGCGCCTCATCATCGATCCCGGCCCGCGCACCGTGAGCTTCATGGGGTCGCAGCAGGCGATCTTCGACAAGAACAGTCCCGGGCCGACCAGCTTTCCGCCCGACCTGGTGCCGAACTCGATCGCGGCCTTGGGCGAGCTCAGATGCACCCAGATGGCGAACAAGAACCGGCTTCTGGTGCTGGGCGGCTTCGGCAATTCGGGGACAATGCTGGACGGTTTCGGCAATCCCAAGATCGAGGAATACGCCAACAACGACGGCTGGTTCGACGACATCTCCGATGGCCCGGTCAACGCGCGCTTCATCGGCACCGTGGTCGCCATCGACAAACGCCCTGTCAAACCGCTGGGCAAGCCGGTTCTCGCGCCGGCCGCGATTGATCCGGCCTGGGTCATCGTCGGTTATCCGCGCTACGTGCCGCAGGCCGTCGACGTCGTCACTATGGATGACCTGCTGTTCGACATCGCCGTGCGGCATTTCGGTTACGTGCCCTACCTCTACGGTATCCCGCCTTACACGGGATCGGCCGTGGTTCCGAAGGACGAGGCGGGCCTGCGCATCTGGCGCGCACAGGCGCAATGGAACGCCGACTTCCGCCCGTATTTCGGTCGCGACATCCTGCCGATCCTGCTGCGCCCGCTCGATGCGCAGAATTTCATGGACGCCGATGCATTGACCGGCGGCAACCCGCACAACACGGCCCCCGGCGGCAATTTCGATTTCACCGATCTGTCGGTGCCGCCCTATCCTGACGAGCCCGAGGCGGATCGCCGCCGCCGCCATCAGATGCGCCAGCTGCTGTATGCGGTGTTGCGCAAGCCCGGACAGGAAAACGAACTGTTCGCACCGGCAGGCCCAGGCATCCCGGGCGGCAAGCTGTTCGCGATGCCGCTGCTGTGCGGCGACAATGCGCTCTCGAACACGGCGCCGTCGAAATTCCTGCGCCTGACCGAGACCATGCTGTTCCTGCTCAAGCAATGGGCCGACGGGCTCTTCATCAACGAGGACGCCGAAGACATCAAACCCGGCCTGATGCATCCGGGACCTGGCGCTGCGCTGGACCGCGGCGCGCTGGCCTCAGCCCTCGGCGGAGCGTTCTGTCCGGGCGCCGAGGCGGGCTGGATCATGCGCAATCCCGCGATCTATTCCGCGGCCTACCGCATCAAGCCGGCAGCGCCGTCGCAAGGCGAGCTTTCCTTGCCGGGCGGAGCAGAGCTCAGCAACGGGCTCGAGCCGGGCGACATCACCAAATACAGCGCGCTGCCGTGGCAGTCCGATTTCAACGAATGCACCAACCAGCCGGTCGACGTCACCTATCGCGACTGGAACAATCTCGAGCTCGACAGCGTCGGCGACCCTGCCGCGCAGGCCTTTCAGCTGACCTATTGGTGGCCGGTCCACCGCCCCTTCATTTTCAACGGTGCGCCATGGTCGCCGACGGCGCAGAACAACGCCGGCGATCTCGCCATGACCACGGCATGGGCGTCGTTGCGCTTCATCATCCAGAGCGACGGGCAATACACGTTCGCGCCCACGCCGCCGGACCAACCCAAATCGTGAGGCGACGCTGATATGTCGCATCACGATGTGGTGATCCTCGGCGGAGGCCCTGCCGGAACGGCCCTGGCGCTGGAGCTGAAGCGTCACGCGCCTGACCTGAAAATCCTGATCGCCGAGGCCGCCATCGCGACGGACTGGCGGATCGGGGAAACGCTCGCGCCGGGCGCTGTGCAACTCCTGAACGGACTGGGCTGCCGGGACCACATCCTGCGCGATGGAGCGATCGAGGGCGTCCGCTCCCAGGCCGCCTGGGGAAGCGACCGCCCTCATGCCCATGACTTCATGTTTTCGACGCGCGGCAGTGCCTGGCACCTCGACCGTACCAGCTTCGACGAAGCCTTACGCGCCGCTGCCGAGGCTGCCGGCATCGAGGTCTGGCGCGGCGCGCGCTTCCTGTCCGCCGTCGCGGAAGCTGCGGGATGGCAGCTTTCCCTCGACTGCCAGGGACGGCGCGTCGAGATCGGCGCGCGCTTCGTCGCTGATGCCACCGGACGATCGGCGCGGTTCGCGACGAGCCAGGGCAGCCGCAGACGTTTTGCCGATCGCCTGGTGGGCGTTGCCGCATTGGTGCGCCTTCGCGATGGTGCGATCCGCGATCACGCTACGCTGGTCGAGGCCTGCGAGAACGGATGGTGGTATTCGACTGCACTCCCTGATGGCCTGATGGTGCTGGCCTGGATGAGCGACAGCGACATCGTCCACCATCATTCCAGCGCACGGCTCGGACCCTGGCTCGCGCAATTGCGCGCGGCGCCGCTGACGGCGGCGCGCGCAGCCACGGCCAATAGCGCAGAGCGCATCTTCACCTGGCCGGCGCGCTCGCATTGCCTCGATCACGTGAGCGGACGCAACTGGGTCGCGGTGGGAGATGCGGCCTCGAGCTGGGATCCATTGTCGTCGGCCGGCATCATGAAGGCGCTGCGCACCGGCAAGCTCGGCGCATTCGTCCTGCTTGATGCGATCAGAGGCGTCGATGGCGGCGGCGCGAAATATCGCAGGCTGATCGAAGCCGAGTACCGCCATTACCGGCGCGACAGGCGCACCGTCTATCGCATGGAGCGGCGCTGGAGCGGATCCGCGTTCTGGCAGCGCCGTCATGCGGCCGAGCCGTTCGATCGCGAACCGGCCGTGCATTTTGCAGGAGAACCTTAGGATGGCAGGCAACAAGGTCTTCCCCCGCACCCAGCGGATCGGGATCGTCGTGTTCAATGGATTCGAGCCGATCGACGTCTGGGGATTCGTCGAGGCGTTCTCGATTTCGCGCTTCCTCGGCACATCCTATGAGGCGCCGCCCGCCTATCCCTTCGAGATCAAGCTGATCAGCCGCGACGGCAAGAACGTCAAAAGCAGCAACGGACCTTCGGTCGCGCCCGACTGGGATTTCGCGCGCGCGCTCGAGGAGCGGCTCGATCTCCTGATGATCCCGGGCGGCGAAGGAACGCGGCCGCTGCTGGACGAAAAGAAGCATCCGAAAGAGGTCAAGGCGTTGCTGGCATGGGTCCATCAGATGGATGCCCGCGTCCCCATCATGACGTCGGTCTGCACCGGCGCCGCGGTGTTGGCGCGCGCCGGGCTGCTCGATGGAAAGCCGGCCGCAACCAACCATTTCGCCTTCAGCTGGGTGGCGCAGTTTGGTCCCAAGGTGCTGTGGGACAGCGTGTCACGCTGGGTCGACGCCGGAAAATATGTCACCAGCGCCGGCGTGTCGGCCGGCACCGACATGGGCTTCTATCTGGTCTCGCGGCTCGCCGGCCGCGCCGTCGCCGAGAATGCCGCCATGGCCGCGGAATATGACTGGCACCGCGATCCGCAGACGCCGATCTTCTATCCGCAGCAGGCGTCCACGTAAGTCCGGGCGCGACGGCGCCTCGCACCTGATGAATCGCCTCCACGCAAACGGGCGCGAACGTAGTCCGCGCCCGTATGCGGCAGTCAAGTCGCGTCAGTGGTGATGTCCGCCGCCGGCCATCGCCCGCAGCGGCGAGGTGCCTTCCGGGCTGACGACTTCGACGACCTCCATCATGCCGAGATCTTCGTGATCCAGGATGTGACAGTGCAGGACGAACGCGCCGATATAGTCGGTGTACTGGGTGTAGACGTTGATCTGCTTCCCTGGCGGGATCAGCACGGTATCCTTCCACACCGTCTCCGGGCCCGACGGTCCCTGCCGTTCGAACTGGAACGGATTGACGTGGATGTGGAAGACGTGGGGCAACGCCGGAATGCCGTTGTTCGCGGCGGGATCGCCGACGGTCGAGAGCGACCATTGGTCGACGGTGTTCAGCACCACCTTGCGGCTGTGGTTGGGATCGAAGGCCTCGTAATTGATCTGGAAGTAGTTGCGACTACCAGGGACATCCTGGCCGAGCTTGAACACGACCTGCTGCACGCCGACCGCCTTCGCCTTCAGGTCGAGGTTCGGGAACGGCGCGAGCGGGGCCATCTCGGCGCTGGTCGGCAGCGCCATATCGACGGGATCGCCCTGCACGTCGACGATCGCCAACACCTCCTCGGGCTGGGCCACGGCGCGCAACGACTGCGCGGCGGTCAGCGCCCCGTTGATCAGCTGGTAGCGGCCTGGTGTCTTGCTGGCCTGCACCAGAACGTCGCTGCGGTAGCCGGGCTGGAGCTCGATCGTCTGCCCCGCGGGCCAGGTATCGACGCGGCCGAGATAGAGACCATCGAGCGCGATCTCATGCAACGGATGACCTTCCAGCCGGATCGCGAGCGAGGCGCGGAAGCCGGTGTCGATCATGCGCCAGCGCTGCACCTCGCCGGGCCGCATCGTGATGACAGGACGAATCTGGCCGTTGATGGTGATCTGCCGCTTGCTGCAGGTCCATGTGCCGGGGTTGGGCGTCGGACAGGGCGCGGGGGGATCGGGAAACAGCGCGGAGATCTGGTTCAGCTCGCCATTGGTGTTGTAGAGGATGGTCTGGAACAGCATGACCTTCTCGCCCTTGTTGGCTTCGCGCAACGCGAGCGGAATTTTCGCCCGATCGTCATCCAGGATGAGCGCGCCGGCCATGCCGCTGCCGACCTGGATCGACGTCGAGCCATGGGTGTGGGCGTGATACCAGAACGAGCCGGGCGGATGGTTCGCGGGCACCCGGATCTCGTACGGGAACTGCGTCTGCGGCAACAGCGCGAGCAAAACGTTGTCGCTGTTGCCGACCGGCGAGACATGCAGGCCATGGGTGTGCAGGTTCGTGGTGTTGAACGAGGCGGGCACCACGCTCAGATGCGCGTTCGACCGCTCCTGCTCGAATTGCTGATTGACCTGGTCGGGCGTTTCCACCGGGAGCTTGTTCGACAACAGGATGTTGAGTACGTCGCCCGGCTTGGCACGCAGCGTCGGCCCCGCGAGTTGCCCGCCATAAGTCCGCAGCGTAACGCCGCATCCACCGATGCTGACCTTGGTCGGGTCGGTGTACTCGACGTCGAGCCCGGCCTTCAGCACACCGTTCGCGGAAGTGATCTCGGGCGGATTGTGGAATGGCTTTTCGCCATAACGTGCAACGTCGATGTCCTTGTACTCGCAACCGGCGCGCTCGGCCTTTGCTGCGCCGGCACCGGCCGCGGTGATGACCACGGCGAGAGCTAGGGTCTGAATCGTCCGGTGATGCGACATGGCTCACTCCCGATCTGACGGATTGCGAGATGATGGCTCCTGCACGCCGTCACAGCCGTGATCCGGCGCAGCACGAGGGCGAAAATCACTTCAACGTGTGCAGTATCGATGTACAATCTAAAGGAGTTTTGCTACACTGCCAAGACGATCGTCAATCCAACTTGCAAACGCGGGGCCGAACGGCGCGCAAGCGACGGCATGCGCTTCGCGTGTTGTGCGAACGCGTCGATGCCGCGCCGAAGCTGCAGGTCGAGTACCGTCTCTGCGTCGAACCTGCTAAAGCTGCAGGACACGCGGCTCCGCGCGCGTGACAGAGCCTCCCAGCAGGCAACCAACAGGCCTCTCGCCGGCGAAGCCGAGGCGCACCCGGATCTCGGACAACGCTCCCATCGCGCGGCCCTGCATGATGGTGATCCGCGCGCTGCTGGGTTCGACCAGTTCGTTCTTGAGCAGTCCGAACGACAGCGCCGCAGCGGCGATGCCGGTGGCGGCATCTTCCGGGTAACCCGACGATTTCGGAAATTGCCGCGCTTCGAAACGTCGTTCGCCCTGGTGATCGATGGCGTAGGGGTAGAGGCCGGTCGATCCGATCCGCTCGCAGCACGCCTCGATCGCCGACGGGTTCGGCACCATTGCGTTGAGTTCGCGGACACCCTTGACCGGGATCAGCGTCTTCACGCGCGAGGTGACGGCGTTCTGAATGGGCAGGTCGAGCAGATCGCGGCGCGACAGCTTGAGCGTCGACAGGACATCTTCCTCATCGGCACGCGAGAGATCGACGACCTTGCCAACAGGCTGGCTGATTTCGACGGACGGGTCAGCTGAATCAGCATGATCGACGTAGCCCGTCACCGTTCCGCTGCGCGTCTCGATGCGGACCTGTTCAGCGGGCAAGCGACCTTTGATCGCGAGAGCCCAGAGCGCGCCGATCGTCGCATGACCGCACATCTCCATCTCGTGCCGAGGAACCCAGAACCGGAAGACGTAGTCAGCGTCGAGTCTCGGTGACGGCAGAACGAAGCCCGACTCATGCCCAAATTGCTGAGCCACCGACTGCATCTCCGCAGCGGAAAGCTTCGATGCATCGACGACAACAGGACATGGATTGCCGCCCTGCCCCAAGTGGGTGAAGACGTTGACAAGCTCGACGTCGGTCATCGGATAACTCGGTTCGTGGACAGAAGGCACGACGGCGGAGACGACAGCGATGGTATGGCTATCGCTGCTACATCAGAAAGCCGATTTGCTCGATTAGGGCCGCTGCGCAAGCTCCAAAACAAAAATGGCCCGCATCAAGCGGGCCATTTTCGTATCGGAACCGGTCATTCCGAATTTGGTTGCGGGGATAGGATTTGAACCTATGACCTTCAGGTTATGAGCCTGACGAGCTACCGGGCTGCTCCACCCCGCGTTAAACCGTTGCGCGCCTTCTGAAAATGCCGGGGACGGTGGATTGAGGGCCAACGCTGCTCGCGTGGCTTGCTTCTCCCGTCCCGAAGGCTTCCCTG
The DNA here is from genome assembly GCF_022012435.1 of Bradyrhizobium zhengyangense. GTDB lineage: Bacteria > Pseudomonadota > Alphaproteobacteria > Rhizobiales > Xanthobacteraceae > Bradyrhizobium > Bradyrhizobium zhengyangense. Next base: position 385,187 of record NZ_JAKLUA010000003.1, on the reverse strand, counting down.
GAAGGCAACCCCGGGGCAAAGCCCGTTGGGTGCGGGGGGTATGTACCAACCCGGACTGTCTTTGGAAAGGGCTGTGGGGACGTTTTTTTCGACTTTATGACAGCTGACGGGTGCGAATTCCGGCCGATTTGCCGCACACTTGCCAGAAGTTCCACAAACCGCCAGCTTGCGGCAACAAAACAGCCGCGAAGCGCCAGATAGGGAGGAGCGCCATGGATAACATTGTGGACCGCCCCCAGGCGAGCGCCGCGCTGGTCGCGCTGACGGTCAGTTTCGAGGCCATGTTTGCACGCTCGCGGGCGGAGCCGCCGGCTGATTGCGCCGAGCGGCTCGATCGGCTGGCGCGGTTGCGCGCCGTGGTGGCTGATCATGAGGAGCGCTTCCGGCAGGCCATCTCCGCCGATTTCGGCCATCGCTCGGCGGTCGAGACCACCATCGCCGAGGCGATGCTGGTGTTCTCTGAGATCCGGCACGCCACAAAACATCTGAAGGGCTGGATGGCGCCGCAGCGCGTGGCAACCGCGCTGCAATTCCTGCCCGCGCGCAACCGGCTGATGCCGCAGCCGCTCGGCGTCGTCGGCATCATCGCGCCCTGGAATTATCCACTGCAGCTTACGCTAGCCCCCGCGATCGGCGCGATCGCGGCCGGCAACCGAATCATCATCAAGCCGAGCGATCTGGTGCCGCACTTCTCCGCGCTATTGAAGGAGATGGTCGCGGAGAGGTTCGACGCCACCGAGTTGCTCGTCACCGGTGTCGAGGACGACGTCGCGAAGGGCTTTGCTCACCTTCCGTTCGATCATCTCGTCTTTACCGGCTCGACCCGGGTCGGGCGGCTGGTCGCGGAAGCCGCGGGGCGCAATCTCACGCCTGTCACGCTCGAGCTCGGCGGCAAGTCGCCCGCGATCATCGATGCGTCAGCCGATCTCGACGAAGCGGCCGAGCGCATCGCCTATGGCAAGCTGCTCAATGCCGGTCAGACCTGCATCGCGCCCGACTATGTGCTGGTGCCCGAGTCCACGTTGCAGGCGTTCGCCGAGAAGGTGCGCGCCGCGATGCGGCGCATGTTCGGCACCGACCCCGCCAACAAGGACTACACCTCGATCATTTCCGACCGCCACTATGCACGGCTCGAAGGGCTGGTCGCGGAGGCGGCCCAGCGCGGCGCAAAGATCCTGCAACCCGCTAGGGCCGATGATCCCAACTGGAAGGCGCACCGCAAATTTCCGCCGACGCTGATCCTTGGCGCGACTGAAGACATGGCGGTGATGCGGGAGGAGATCTTTGGACCCGTGCTGCCTGTGCTGGGCACGCACGAGCCGGCCGACGCCATCACCTTCATCAACCGCCGCGACCGGCCGCTCGCGCTGTACTGGTTCGGCAAGGACGGCGAGGCGCGAGACCAGGTGCTGGCGCGCACTGTCTCGGGCGGCGTCACCATCAACGATTGCCTGTTTCACTTCGCGCAGACTAACCAGCCGATGGGCGGCGTCGGCGCATCCGGCACCGGCGCCTATCACGGCGAGTGGGGTTTTCGCACATTCAGCAAGCTGAAGCCGGTGTTCTATCGCTCCAAGTTCAACCGCCTCGCCGATCTCTATCCGCCCTATGGCGGCAAGATCGCGCGGCTGGAGAAGATGATGCGGTTCATGTCGTAGCTCGCGGTCATTCCGGGGCGCCTCGAAGAGGCGAGCCCGAAATCCATCCAACCGCGTCACGGGTGGCGCAATGGCTTCCGGGTTCGCGACTTCGTCGCGCCCCGGAATGACGAGAAGAAAATGCAGGGGGAAACACAAGTGACTGACACATTCGATTTCATCGTCGTGGGCGCGGGCTCGGGCGGATGCGCGGCGGCGGGGCGGCTGTCGGAGGATGCGGCGACATCTGTAGCGCTGCTCGATGCCGGCGGGCGCAACGACACATGGCGCATCACCACGCCGTTCGGGCTCGCATTGCCATACAGCGCGGCCAACTGGGCCTTCGATACCGTGCCCCAGAAGGGCTTGAACGGCCGCATCGGCTATCAACCGCGCGGCAAGGGCCTTGGCGGCTCCTCGGCGATCAATGCCATGGTCTATATCCGCGGCCACAAATGGGACTACGACCACTGGGCCTCGCTCGGCAATGTCGGCTGGTCGTATGCAGACGTGCTGCCCTATTTCAAGCGCTCGGAAAACAACAGCGATTTCGACGGCGAATATCATGGCAAGGGCGGCCCGCTGCATGTCAACAGGCTGCGCTCGGACAATCCGATCCATGAGATCTTCCATCAGGCCGCGCGCGAGGCGCAGTTCCGCATCCGCGAGGACTTCAACGCAGAGGATCACGAAGGCCTCGGCAGCTATCAGGTGACGCAGCACAAGGGCGAGCGCTGGAGCGCGGCGCGGGCCTATGTGAATCCCCATCTGGACAAGCGCACCAATCTGCGCGTCGAGACGGGCGCGCATGCCACCAAAATCCTGTTCGAAGGTGGGCGCGCGGTCGGCGTCGAATATGTACAGGGTAAGCAAGAGACGCAGCTGCGCGCACGCCGCGAGGTCATCCTCGCCTCCGGCGCGTTCCAGTCGCCGCAATTGCTGATGCTGTCGGGCATCGGCGACGGCGAGGCGCTGGGCAAGCACGGCATCGGCGTCACGCATCACCTGCCGGGCGTCGGGCGAAATCTGCAGGACCATCCGGATTTCGTGTTCGTCTATGCCTCCGACTATCCGCACTTCGTTCACGCCTCGCTTGGCCGGTTGCCATCCCTGCTTCGCGGCATCCAGCAATACCGCCGGGAGAGACGCGGCCTGATGACCACCAATTTCGCCGAGTGCGGCGGCTTCCTGAAGACGCGCCCCGATCTCGACGTGCCTGACATCCAGCTCCACTTCGTCATCGCGATGCTCGACGATCACGGCCGCAAGAAGCACAAGGAGGCTGGCTTCTCATGCCACGTCTGCCTGCTCAGGCCGAAGAGCCGCGGCAGCGTGTGGCTCAGAAGCGCCGACCCACTCGCTGCACCAATGATCGATCCGAATTTTCTGGGCGAGGCGGAGGATCTCGAGTCGATGGTCGCGGGCTTCAAGACCACACGGCGGCTGATGGAGACGCCTGCGCTGCGCGCGTTGCAGAAGAAGGATATGTTCACGTCAGATGTGCGCACGGACGACGACATCCGCAACGTTCTGCGCAATCGCGTCGACACCGTCTATCACCCTGTCGGCACCTGCAAGATGGGCACGGACGCGATGGCCGTGGTCGATCCGAAGCTGAAGGTGCATGGCGTGGACGGTTTGCGCATCGTCGATGCCTCGATCATGCCGACGCTGATCGGCGGCAACACCAATGCGCCTGTCATCATGATCGGCGAGAAGGCCGCGGATATGATCCGGGCGGAGGTGCGGTAGAGCTCCCCGCAAACTCCGCTGTCGTCCCGGACAAGCGAAGCGCAGATCCGGGATGACGGCGGTGTTCAACTCCACGAGAGCTCGCGCCTGAGCGGATATTTTCTTTACTGACGTTGAATAGTCATGGAGTGGGTGCAGTATTTCAGCCACGGAGCCACAAAAAATACAGACGATTTTAGCGATCTGAAACCGGAACGATCGGTGCGACGTTCATTCGTTCCATTGGCAGGGTTTCGCTCATGAACAGTTTCGATCTCGCGGTCTATGCGGCGTTCGCAATTGCCATCGGCTTCGGCTTCAGGACCGGCCTGCTCGGCAGCGCCATGACCATCCTCGCCTATCTCCTCGCAGCTCCCATTGCGGTGGCGCTGATGCCGCTGATCGTGCCGCAGGTCGCGGGCAATCCGAACGCGCCGCTGGTTCAGAACTGGATCTGGTTCTTCGGCATCTTCATCGTCGTCGGCATGCTGTTCGGCTATATCGGCCGGCTCGCGCTGAGCGACACGATCCGTGACGCCGGGATCGGCGACCGCCTCGGCGGCGCCGCGCTTGGCGCCATCAGGGTCGGGCTCGTTGCCACCACGCTTGTGCTGGTGTTCGACCAGATCGTGCCGGCCAACCACCAGCCGCCCTTCCTCGCCGGCTCGCATCTGCGGCCGTTGTTCTCGCGGGCCGGGCAGATGGGCTTCAAGTCGCTGCCGCCGGAGGCCGCCGAGGCGATCGACCGTCTCAAGCAAGAGCGGCGCATCTGATCAGGCGCATTTGCATCGCAGCGCGAACCCGCATGCATTTTGACGCGGGCACGTCCCTTATCAGCGGCACCGATGTTGGCTAGAGTGCCGCCCGTTCAAAAACCTGCCTGCTATTTTCGGGAGTGAAACAGTGGATCTTGGGATCAAGGGTCGCCGCGCCATCGTCTGCGCATCCAGCAAGGGCCTGGGGCGCGCTTGCGCCTTCTCGCTGGCCGAAGCCGGCGTCGACGTCACGCTGACCGCGCGCGGCGCCGAGGCGCTGAAGAAGACGGCCGACGAAATCCGGAAAGCCTATCCTTCCGTGAAGGTCACCGAGATCGTCGGCGACATCACGACGCCTGCCGGGCGCGAAGCCGTGCTCAAGGCCTGCCCCGAGCCTGATATCCTCATCAACAACGCCGGCGGCCCGCCACCCGGCGATTTCCGCAACTGGACCCGCGACGACTGGATCAAGGCGATCGACGCCAACATGCTCACGCCAATCGAGCTAATCAAGGCGACCGTCGACGGCATGATGGCGCGCAAATTCGGCCGCATCGTCAACATCACCTCGGCCGCGGTGAAGGCGCCGATCGACATTCTCGGCCTCTCCAACGGCGCGCGCGCCGGCCTCACCGGCTTCATCGCCGGCCTGTCGCGCAAGACCGTGATCAACAACGTCACGATCAACGGCCTGTTGCCGGGCCCGTTCGAGACCGACCGCCTGACCGGCACGGCCAAGGCCGAGGCCGACAAGCGCGGCACGACGCCGGAAGCGATCCTGGCCGAGCGCGCCAAGCTCAATCCCGCCGGCCGCTTCGGCCAGCCGGACGAGTTCGGCTATGCCTGCGCCTTCCTCTGCGGCGCCAAGGCCGGCTTCATCACCGGGCAGAACATTTTGCTCGACGGCGGTGCCTTCCCGGGCACACTGTGAGGGCGATGGTGGCTCTTCACCTCTCCCCAGCGGGGAGAGGTCGATTTGCGTCAGCAAATCGGGTGAGGGGGTGCTGCGACACGCGAGAGCGTAACCCCTCACCCGGCGCTGCGCGCCGACCTCTCCCAAGGGAGAGGTGGATTTTTGATGCCGCGCCTGCTGGCCCAAAACTTCAACTCGGAAAGCAATCCGGATGAGAGCGGTCTGGTACGAGCAAACAGGGCCGGCCGTCGACGTTCTCACCTATGGAGAGATGGCGACGCCGGTCGCGGGTCCAGGCGAAGTCCGCATTCGCCTGGAAGCTTCCGGCGTCAATCCGGCCGATGTCGGCCGGCGCAGCGGCTCTTATCGCGCGATGGAATATCCGCGCGTCATCCCGAACAGTGATGGCGCGGGTTTGATCGATCAGGTCGGCGACGGCGTGACGCGGTTCAAGCGCGGCGACCGTGTCTGGCTGTTCAACGGCCAGCGCAATGGCCGCGCTTTCGGCACTGCGGCCGAATATATCGCGCTCGCCGAGCAGCTGGTGACGCCGTTGCCGGACCATCTTTCCTTTGCGGAAGGCGCCACGCTCGGCATCCCCGCAATGACGGCGTGGTGCTCGTTGTTTGCGGACGGGCCTGTTGTCGGCAAGACGGTTCTCGTCACCGGCGGCGCCGGCGCGGTCGGGCACTATGCGGTGCAATTGGCAAAATGGGGCGGCGCGCAGGTGATTACGACCGTCAGCTCGGCGATGAAGGGCGAGCAGGCGCGGCGCGCGGGCGCTGATCTCGTGGTCAATTACAAAGACGAGGACGTCGTTGCGAAAGCGATGGCGTTTACTGGCGGACGCGGTGTCGATCATGTCGTCGATGTCGATTTCGGCGGCAATATCGCGACGACGCTGAAGCTGATGGCGCTGAATTCGACCATTGCTGTCTACGCCACCAACGGCAATCGCGCGCCTGTGGTGCCGATGCGCGAACTGATGGAGAAGTGCATCAATCTGCGCGCGCTGGTGCTGTTCGCCCTGCCGCCGGCGCTGCTCGCCGCGGCGCAGGCCGACATCTCGAAATGGCTGGCGGTGGTGCCGCGGCTTCACACGATCGCGGCGCAATTCGCGCTGTCGGATACGGCGCAGGCCCATCTCGCCGTCGAGAAGGGCGACAAGCTCGGCACCGTCATCGTCGACTGCGCCAAATAGGAGTTACCCCACCGGCGTGGTCCGCTCGTCGGACCAGTCGATGCCGAGCTCGTCCATGCCGTCGGCGAGGAGATCGCCGAGCATCGGTTCGCCCAGCAGATATTGCACCGTCTTGCGCCGCGGCGACTTGTACTCGCTGCGCGCCTCGACCGCGCGGGCGCGCAGATCGTCCCACTCGTCGACATCGCCGTCACCACGGCCGAGCCACATCAGCGTGACCAGGTCGAGCTGCTCGTCCTCGTTCAGCGCGCGGATGAAGCCGGCGAGCTCGGCTGCGACCGGATCGGAATTGTTGTCCTCGAGCACGTCGATCTCGTCGTCATCGGACGGATTGGAGCCCGAATCCGGATCGGACCCGGATTCCTTGACGTCGAATTCGCGCGCCTTCTCGATGATGAAAGCGACCTTGTCGGCGGAAATCGCAAGCTCTGGCATGGGCTCCCCCTTTGGCTCTCGACGGGTTCCTCACATAACGCAACATCGCGACAGATGATCCATTGCGCTTGGCGGCGGAAAGTGTGCATCTTTTGACGCCAAACAAAGAAAATAGGGGCACGCCCGATGCAGTGGAAGGTCGGCCAGGTCAAAATCACCAAGGTCGTCGAAATGGAGACGGTCGGCTCGACCCGCTTCATCCTGCCGGCCGCGACCAATGATGAGATCCGGAAGCTGCCCTGGCTGATCCCGCATTTCGCCACCGAGGAAGGCCGGCTGAAAATGTCGATCCATTCGCTGGTGGTGGAGACGCCGACGCGCCGGATCGTGGTCGATACAGGCCTCGGCAACGACAAGCAGGGCCGCGGCGTCCCGGTCTGGAATAACCGCGACACGCCGTTTCTGGAAATGATGACAGCCGCGGGCTTTCCCCCTGAGAGCATCGACACCGTGTTGTGCACGCATCTGCATGTCGATCACGTCGGCTGGAATACGAAGCTGGTCGATGGCAAATGGGTGCCAACCTTCCCCAATGCGCGCTATTTGTTCGGCAGGACCGAATACGACTATTGGCGTGACTACACGGCCGAGCCGGACAAGGTCGCGGTGTTCAACGATTCCGTGAAGCCGGTCGTCGATGCGGGCAAGGTCGAAACGATCCCGAGCGACCACCGGCTCTGCGAGGAGATCAGCGTGATCCCGACCCCAGGCCACAGCCCCGGGCATATGAGCGTCCTGATCGAATCCGGCGGCGAGCAGGCGCTGCTTAGCGGCGACGTCGCCCATCATCCCTGCCAGATGGCCCATCTCGACTGGTGCTCTGTCGTCGATACCGACATCGCCCAATCCGCGGCAAGCCGGCACAAGGTGTTCTCGCGCTTTGCCGATACCCCGACGCTGGTGATTGGCGGCCATTTCTCGGCCGGGCATATCCGGCGGGAGGGCGATGCGTTCAGGTTTGAGGCGCTGCAATCCTAGCGGTCGTGGGGCGGCCACCCCGCGAATGAAGGGCTGCAATGCACCCCTTTTCGGCGGTTGAATTTCCCGCCGCCCTGTTCCATGAAGCTATTTAACCGATCAGTCCATCCCAAGGGAGAAACCAGAATGAAGCTTGTTCGTTACGGCGAAAAGGGTGCGGAGAAGCCCGGCCTGATCGACAAATCCGGCCAATTGCGCGACCTGTCGGCGCATCTGAAGGACCTCACCGGCGAGGCCTACTCGCCGGAATCTCTGAAGAAGCTCGCTGCGATCGACCCGGCCTCGCTGCCCGCGGTGTCCGGCAAGCCACGCTTCGGCGCGCCGGTCACCGGCATCTCGAAATTCGTCGCGATCGGCCTCAATTACAGCGACCACGCCAAGGAGACCGGCGCCGCGATCCCGACCGAGCCGATCATCTTCATGAAGGCCAACACCTCGCTGTCAGGCCCGAACGACAACGTCGAGAAGCCGCGCGGCTCGACCAAGCTCGACTGGGAGGTCGAGATCGCCGCCATCATCGGCACCCGCGCCAAGTACGTCTCGGAAGCCGACGCGCTGAACTACGTCGCCGGCTATTGCGTCTGCAACGACGTCTCCGAGCGCAACTTCCAGACCGAGCGCCTGGGTCAGTGGACCAAGGGCAAGTCGCACGACACGTTCGGCCCGGTCGGCCCCTGGCTCGCCACCAAGGACGAGATCAAGGACGTGCAGAACCTGTCGATGTGGCTCGACGTCAACGGCCAGCGCCGCCAGACCGGCTCGACCAAGACCATGATCTTCTCGATGGCCAAGTGCGTCTCCTATGTCTCGCAGTTCATGACGCTGCTGCCGGGCGACATCATCACCACGGGCACCCCGCCCGGCGTCGGCCTCGGCATGAAGCCGCCGACCTTCCTCAATGTCGGCGACGTCATCACGCTCGGCATCGAAGGCCTCGGCGAGCAGCGCCAGGAGATCGTGGCGGCGTAAGGCCTCCGCCCTCTCCCCGTCATTGCGAGCGAAGCGAAGCAATCCAGAGATGGTCCTACGGAGGCAGCCTGGATTGCTTCGTCGCTTCGCTCCTCGCAATGACCAAAACCAACTGCCGGCTAACCCGTAGGACATTCACCATGAAACTCTCCTTCTCCGCCGCCTCGCCCTTTGCCCGCAAGGTGCGCATCGCCGCGATCGAGCTCGGGCTGATCGACAAGATCGAGTTCACGCCGGCGACCGTCGCGCCGGGCACGGTCAATGAGGACTATTCGAAGATCACACCGCTGAAGAAGCTGCCGGTGCTGATCACTGATGATGGCGACGTGATTTTGGATTCCTACGTCATCGTCGAATATCTCAACGAGATGGCCGGCGGCAGCCTGATCCCGGATTACGGTCCGCGGCGCTGGAAGGCCAAGACCAACCACTCGCTGATCAACGGCATGCTCGATTCCATGCTGCTGTGCCGCTACGAGAAGATGGTGCGGCCGCAGGGCCTGCAATGGCAGGCGTGGTCGGACGACCATTGGAACCGGGCCTGGACCGGCATGGCGCGCTTCGAGAACATGCCTGAGGTACTGAACGGCCCGTTCGACATCTCGCAGATCGGCCTTGTTTGCGTGCTCGGCTATGCCGATTTCCGCTTCGCTGATTGCGGCTGGCGCAAGGCCTATCCGAAGCTCGACGCCTTCCACCAGAAGATGCTGGAGCGTCCCTCGGTGAAGATCTCGGTCCCGCCGGCGGCGTAGCGGGTCATTCCGGGAGAATGACGATGCGCGATCGATTCTCCCGCCTTACAATGCTCGGTGCGAGCCTCGTGCTCGCGCTGTCCGTCTCGGCCATCGATTTGCGGGCCGAGGGCATACCGCATGGACAAACCGACCGGGCCTGCGGATCGCCTGCAGCGATCGACGATGGCTGGGAGATCGCCTCGCCCGACAACGTCGGCATGGACGCCGCAAAGCTTTGCACCATCGCCGCGCGGCTTGCGCTGAGGGCAACCGCGCTCCATTCGGTCGTGGTCGTCAGGCATGGCAGGCTCGTCTTCGAGCAATATTTTCCCGGCTACGACGAGCCTTGGGGACAGCCCCACGGCCAGTACGAATTCACCGCAACGACGAAGCACGACATGCGCTCGGCAACCAAGAGCGTGACCTCGCTGCTCATCGGAATAGCAATCGACCGCAAACTTATCGCAGGCGTCGATGAGTCCGTACTAAAATTCTTCCCCGACGCCGCAGCGGTGAAGCAGCCGGGATGGGACGCCGTCACGCTGCGGCATCTGCTGACGATGTCATCAGGCATCCAATGGGACGAGGCGCGGGACTGGACCGATCCGAAAAACGACGAGCCGCATCTCGTCTCTGAAGCCGATCCGATCGGCTACGTGCTCGCAAAGCCGATCGCCGCGCCGCCTGATGTACTATGGACCTATAACGGCGGCGGCACTGAGCTGCTCGGCAACATCATCGAGCGCGTCTCGAAACAATCGCTGGAGGCATTTGCACGCGAAGTGCTGTTCCAGCCGCTCGGCATCACCGACGTCGAGTGGAAGCCCTACAAGAACGGCAAGATCGCGGCGGCTGCAGGCCTGCGCTTGCGACCGCGCGATGCGGCCAAGATCGGCCAGCTCGTGCTCAATCGCGGTCAGTGGAACGGCCGGCAAATCGTCTCGGCCGACTGGATCGCGCAATCGATCACGCCGCGCTTCCAGGCGGTCGGCTATTTCGGCGGCACGTTCTTCTACGGCTATCAATGGTGGATGGGCCGCTCGCTGGCCGGCGTCAAGGAGATCAAATGGGTTGCCGCCTTCGGCTGGGGCGGACAACGCATCTTCATCGTGCCCGAGCTTGATCTCGTCATGATGACGACGACGGCGCAATACGGCCAGCCCAAAGAAGGCCTGGCTGCGATCGACATCCTCACCAATATCGTCATTCCATCCGTGCGCGAATGGCACTGATCACGAGGGAAGCGAGCATGAGCCTGAAATATACGATCGGCGACCTCACCATCCAGCGTATCATCGAGCAGGAGACGTCGTTCGTCCCGGCCCTGGAGATGTTGCCGGGCCTGACGCCTGAGGTGCTGGCCGAGAACCGGGCGTGGATGCGGCAGGCCAAGGCGCTGGACGATCAAGACGTGCTGATGCTGTGCTTCCAGTCCTATGTGGTGAAGACGCCGCACCACACCATCTTGATCGACAGCTGCATCGGCAACGACAAGCCGCGACCCAATCGCCCGAAATGGAACATGAAGACCGACGACACGTACATGCGCGCACTCAATGCCGCAGGCGTCTCGGTCGATGACATCGACTTCGTGATGTGCACGCATCTGCATGTCGACCACGTCGGCTGGAATACGCGGCTGGAGAATGGCCGCTGGGTACCGACCTTCCCCAGGGCGCGCTACCTCTTCGCCAAGCAGGAATACGATCACTGGTTCGCGGAGAATGCCAAGACCGAGATCCCGCCCTTCGCCGACAGCGTGCTGCCCGTGGTCGAGGCCTCCAGGCACGAGCTGATCAGCAACGACCACCAGATCGGCGATCATGTCCGCATCGTGCCGACGCCGGGCCATACGCCCGGCCACGTCGCCATCGCAATGGGACGCGGCAAAGACGACGCGGTATTTTCAGGCGATCTCATGCACTCGCCGCTGCAAACGCTTTATCCGGAGCTGTCGATCAAGTTCGATGTCGATCCGGCCAAGGCGGCCACGACGCGCCGCAGCTTCCTCGAGCGCTATTGCGACACCGACACGCTGTGTTGCACCGCGCATTTCCCCTCCCCATCGGTGGGGAAGATCAAGCGCAAGGGCAATGCGTTCGTGTGTACGGCGGTGTGATTTAGCCGAGATGCCGTAGGGTGGGCAAAGGCGCACCGCGCCGTGCCCACCCTACGAATCTACGATTCCACCCGCGTGGAGAAGGCAATGAGTGCACTTCCCGACATCCCCCTCCCCGCCGGCATCCGCTCGCGATACGTCGACGGCATCAACGGCCTGCGCATGCATGTGCTCGAGGCCGGCTTCGAGACCAAAGGCCGGCCCTGCATCCTGCTGCTGCACGGCTTTCCCGAACTCGCCTTCTCCTGGCGCAAGGTGATGCCGACGCTGGCGGCAGCGGGCTATCACGTCATCGCGCCTGACCAGCGCGGCTATGGCCGCACCGCCGGATGGAGTGCGGATTATGACGACGATCTCACGCCATTCTCGTTTCTGAACCTCGTGCGCGACGCGCTCGCACTCGTGTCGGCGTTCGGGTACAGGCAGGTCGATCTCGCCGGACATGATTTCGGCAGCCCTGTTGCGGCATGGTGCGCATTGATACGACCCGACGTGTTTCGCTCGGTGACGTTGATGAGTGCGCCCTTCGGCGGAGCGCCGCCGCTGCCGTTGGGCACAGCCGATGCACCGGCGATGCCTCCGGTCGAAGACCCCGTGCATCGCGAGCTCGCCGCTCTGCCGCGCCCGCGCATCCACTATCAATGGTATTACGCGACGCGTCCGGCCAATGCCGACATGCTGCATGCGCCACAAGGCGTGCACGGTTTCCTGCGCGCCTATTATCATCACAAGAGCGCGGACTGGACCGACAACAAGCCGTATCCGCTCAAGTCATGGTCGGCGAGCGAGCTCGCAAAGCTGCCGACCTATTACGTGATGGACCTCGGCGAGACCATGCCCGAGACGGTCGCGAAGGAGATGCCGTCGCGCGCCGCGATCGCCGCCAACCAATGGCTGCCGGATAGCGATCTCGCTTTCTACAGCGCCGAATATGGCCGCACCGGATTCCAGGGCGGCCTGCAGTGGTACCGCTACGGCACGTCGGGAATGCTCAACAACGAGATGCAGCTGTTTGCGGGCCGCAGCATCGACGTGCCCTCCTGCTTCATCTCGGGCAAGCAGGATTGGGGCACGTATCAGCGCCCCGGCGTGTTCGAAGCGATGCAAACGAGTGGGTGCACGAAGTTGCTCGGCTGCCACCTCGTCGACGGCGCCGGCCATTGGGTGCAGCAGGAGCAGCCCGCGGAGGTGAGCCGATTGCTGCTGCAATTTCTTCGCCGCGTCGCCACAGTCTCCGCAAACTGAGCAACGTCACCCTCCCGCCACAAGTCGTTAATCGGCGGTTCAGGGAACATTCGGCAATGTCTGACGTTGCGAGATACCGGAGCTGGGTCCGGCGACCATGGAGAACGACATTGGACAAGAAGATTGCCGGACTATTGGGAGCGGTGGCCGCGCTCGGAGGGCTCGGTACCGCCCAGGCCGCGCCGGCACCGACGGATGTCCTGCAGGCGAACTCATACGCCGACCTGTTGGAGCCGATCGCAAACGCCGGCGCCCTGCTGCAAGCGATCGATGAAGCGGCCCCGCCAAAAGCCAGCGAAAATGTCCAGGTGGCTCAATTTTATCACCACCACCACCACCATCATCACCACAGCTTCTATCGTCGTCGCTACTACGACTATGACGCGCCGGTCGTGGTAGTCCCGCGATATCGGCGGTACTATCACCACCATCACCATCACCACCATCATCACAGCTTCTATCGCCGCGACTACTGAGGTCGCAGCTGCCTGGGAGTGGACGAACAGGACCTGCGGGTCCTGTTTGCTTTTGGTGACGGGAAATTGGGAAAGCTTGGCAGGTCCGCGGCAAGATCAGGAACGGCTATCCGTTCCGAGCCTTCTCCTTGGCCGCGCGATGCAGGTGACGATAAGTGCCATCGAACACCGTATCGGATGACGACGTCCACTCGGTGCCTGCCGCCAGTTTGGGGCGATTGGTGTAGATCCGGCGAGCCTGCAGCTCGCGCTCGGCCGCTTCTTCCTCGCCCATGGGCTCGAGCTCGAAATTCGCTTCCTCGGGAATGACGATGATTTGCGCGAACGGCTCGTTGGGCCTGAAGATGTGGGTTCGGCCCTCGGCCGGCGCCTTGAAGACGCAAAAGAACATCATGGGCCACCAATTGCGGATCAGCGCAGGGACGGCAATCGGCACGGTGTCAGTCGGATCGGTATAGAATCGCGGATGCGGCTCGGTGCGAACAGCCATGCCTTTTGCGACCTTGAGATCGAGCAGGATCTGATAGGTGTAGAAGGCGTCACCGAACTTGCGAAACGGCGGCCATTCCGCGCCGCTTTCGGGCGGCTCACCCCAATCGGCCTCGAGCACCAAGCGACCCTCCCTGGTCGTGACGTGAAGCTCGAAATCATAGGGATAGAACAGCTCGATGCCGTATTGCGCGCCCTCGGAAAAGGGCACGCAGTGCCAGACCTGCTCACGCGAACCGTCAGCGCGTGGTTCGCGCTTGCCGGCCCATCCGGGGATTTCGAGCTTGGTGCGGCGCGGCGCCAGCCGCGGATCGTTCAGACGAAATTTGACCTTGTCCATCATTCACCCGTCCACCCACATCCAAAGATTCGAACCTGTACGTCGAGACCCGGTTCCGTACACAAAAGCGCCGATGTGACGGCCCTTGTGATGCAAGCCTTCGCGCGGCTCGCGTGAATTGACCATGAACGAATTGCAGCCTATATCAGTTTAGAATGTTTCTAAACTACATCAGGCGCAGTCAGTGAAGAATTTTGCCGATTTGACCGAGCGTGAAGTGCTGGCGGTCGCGATTTCCTCCGAAGAGGAGGACAGCCGCATCTACATGACCTTCGCCGAGGACCTCAAGGAGCGCTATCCGGATTCGGCCAAGCTCTTCGAACAGATGGCGGAGGAGGAGCGCAGCCATCGCCACATGCTGCTGGAAATGTATGAGCAACGCTTCGGCCCGCACCTGCCGCCGATCCGCCGCGAGGACGTCAAGGGATTCCTGAAGCGCCGCCCGGTCTGGCTCGTCAAGAATCTGCCACTCGACACCATCCGCAAGGAGGTCGAGACCATGGAAATGCAGGCCGAGCGCTTTTACGTGAAGGCCGCCGAACAGGCCCAGGATGTCGGCGTGCGCCGCCTGCTCGGCGATCTCGCCGAAGCCGAGAAAGGCCATGAAAACACTGCCGCGAAACTGACAGACCAGATCCTGAGCACCGACGTGCGCGCGGAAGAAGACCGCACCAACCGCCGCATGTTCGTGCTGCAATATGTGCAGCCGGGCCTCGCCGGCCTGATGGATGGCTCGGTCTCGACACTGGCGCCGTTGTTCGCCGCGGCCTTCGCCACCCACCAGAACTGGCAGACGTTCCTGGTCGGCCTTGCCGCCTCGATCGGCGCCGGCATCAGCATGGGCTTTGCCGAAGCGCTGTCCGACGACGGCTCGCTCACGGGGCGCGGATCGCCTTGGCTGCGCGGCATTACCTGCGGCGCGATGACGACGCTCGGCGGGCTCGGCCACACCGCGCCCTATCTCGTACCCGACCACTGGGCCAACGCATTCTGGATCGCGACTGGTATCGCCGGCATCGTCGTGTTCTTCGAATTGTGGGCGATTGCGTTCATCCGCGCACGCTACATGGACACGCCATTCCTGCAGGCCGTGTTCCAGATCGTGCTGGGCGGCGCGATCGTGCTGGCGGTGGGAATATTGATCGGGGCGGCTTAGGCGACGGTGATGAAGCGACGCCGTTCACATCTCGTCGCGACCGCGACCCTCGCCGGCGCGTTGATCCTGCTTGTGTCGAACGACGACGCGCACGCTACCGACGAGATCCAGGTCTACAACGCCGGCATCGCCGATGTCGGCCAGTTCACGATCCAGCAACACCTCAACTATATCGCGCTTGGACAGAAGAGCCCCCCGTTTCCCGGCGGGCTCGCCTCCAACCACAGCCTCAACGGCACGCCGGAATTCGCTTACGGCGTGACCGATTGGTGGGAGGTCGGCCTCTATCTGCCGTTCTCCATTCAGGACGAGCGCTTCTATTCGGACGCCTTCAAGCTGAGAACGCTGTTCGTCTCGCCGCACGCCGAACAACGCAATTTCTTCTACGGCGTGAACTTCGAATTCAGCAACGAGACGCCGCCTTTCTCCCCATCCCGTTTCTCGATGGAGATTCGCCCCATCATCGGGGTGCGGAACAGCGACTACGAGTTCATCGTCAATCCGATCGTCGACGTCCATTTCGGCAAATTTGCGGAGCAGCACTTCACGCCGGCCGCGCGCATTGCGCGGAAGTTCGGCGACGACCTGTTCGCAGGCTTCGAGTATTACAGCGATCTCGGCCAGATCGGGAACTTCGACAAGCTCTCCGACCAGCAACATACGCTTTTTGCCGTCACCGACTTCAAGGCCGGTGTGTTCGATGTGAACTTCGGCGTCGGCTACGGGTTGACGCCGGCGTCCGACCGCCTCGTGGTCAAGACCATCATCGGCTACGCTTTTCCGGTGCCGGGGCAGAAATCTGATGCCGACACACGCATGAGCAGCGGGCCGGTCAATCCGTTCATCCATGCCGCGACGCGAAGCTTCCAGCCCTGACCGGCGCCGCATCAACCTCAGGACCTCCATGATGCCCCAGCTGCAATACGGTACACCGGCCAAGGTTTTCCATTGGTGCATCGTCGTGCTACTCGCCGTGCAATATCCGATCGGCTGGCTGATGCCGGACCTCCATCGCGGCATGAGCCCGGGCGCCGGAATGACGTTTCACATCTCGATCGGGATCACGATCCTGGCGCTGACGGCTCTCCGCCTTGTCTGGCGGCTCGCTCATCCCGTCGCGCCCGAGAGCTCTCTTCCCGCCTGGCAGCGCCTGAGTTCCGAGGTCGTGCACTGGCTGCTCTACGCTCTCGTGCTTGCGACGACGTTCTCCGGCTGGGTGTTTGCCTCTTTCCGGGGCTGGTCCGTCTCGTACTTCTATCTCGTGCCACTGCCGATGCTCGCGTCCGACAACGCCGCCGCCGGCCGCACCATCGACGGCCTGCACCAGGCGATGGAATGGGCGCTTCTCGTCACCATCGGCGTTCATATCGCCGCGGCGCTGGCGCACATTTTCATCTATCGCGACAGTGTCATGCGGCGAATGCTGCCCGGATAGATGTTCCAGGCAGGTCAACCGCGATCAAACGGCGGTTGCGGCATCAGCTAAAACTGCGCATCATCGCAACCAATGAAGCGCAGGAGCATGTCGTGGCGAAATCAGAATGGAGTTTCAAGAGCGCGCTCGAGCTGTCGGCCGCGTTGACGGCAAAGAAGGTCTCGTCGGTCGAGCTCACGCAGGATGCGATCGGTCGCATCGAACGCCACGACGGCAAGGTCAACGCGATCTGCGTCCGCGATTTCGACCGTGCGCTCGATGCGGCACGCGCAGCCGACGCAGCGCTGGCCCGTGGCGAGCGCAGACCGCTGCTCGGCCTGCCGATGACGGTGAAAGAATCCTACAACATCGCCGGCCTGCCCACGACCTGGGGCAATCCTGCGCAAAAGGACTTCATCGCCAAGGAAGATTCGCTGCCGGTGACGCGGGTGAAGGACGCCGGCACTGTCGTGCTCGGCAAGACCAACGTGCCGCTCGCGCTTGCCGACTGGCAGAGCTACAACGACATCTACGGCACCACCAACAATCCCTACGATCTCGGCCGCACGCCGGGTGGCTCCTCCGGCGGTTCGTCGGCGGCGCTCGCGGCCGGTTACGGCCCGCTTTCACTCGGCTCGGATATCGGCGGCTCGCTGCGCGTGCCGGCCTTTCACTGCGGCGTCTACGCACACAAGCCGACCTTCGATCTGTTGCCCTCGCGCGGCCATACGCCGCCGCCAGCTCCGCCACTCGCCTATGAGCGTGATCTCGCCGTGGTTGGCCCGATGGCGCGGAGCGCCGGCGATCTGTCCCTGCTGCTCGACGTCATGGCCGGGCCCGACCCGCTCGACAACGGCAAGGCCTACAGGCTCGAGCTGCCTGCGGCACGTCACAGCTCGCTGAAAGATTTCCGCGTCCTCGTGGTCGATACCGATCCGGTGCTGCCGACCGACGCCGCCGTGCGCGGGAGCATCAATACGCTCGCCGACAATCTTGCCAAGGCCGGTGTCAAGATCGAGCGCAATAGTCCGCTACTGCCGGATTTCGCGGCGTCCTCGCGCCTCTATATGCGAATGCTGTTGTCGTTCCTCGCCGCCAGCTTCTCTCCCGAATTCTACGCAGGCGCAGTTGCAGCGGCGGCCACACTGCCTGCCAGCGCCGACAGCCTGCAGGCTGAACGCCTGCGCGGTATCGCGCTCAGCCATCGCGACTGGCTGATAGCGCGCGGCGGCCGGACACGGCTGCGCGCGGAATGGCACGAGCTGTTCAAATCCTTCGATGCCGTGATCTGTCCTATCATGCCGATACCGGCCTATCCCCACGATCACTCGGAGGACCAGGAGCAGCGCCGGATCAGGATCGACGGCAAGGAGCACGTCTATACCGACCAGCTCGCCTGGCCCGGCATCGCCACGCTCCCCGGCCTGCCCGCGACCGCGATCCCGACGGGTTTTGCGCCGGATGGACTTCCGGTCGGCGTGCAGATCGTCGGCCCGTGGCTGGAGGACCGCACACCGCTCAAGCTGGCTGAGTTGATCGAGCGTGAGTTCGGCGGGTTCGTGCCGCCGAAGATGTTTGATGATTGAAGGCCTCATCCCAGGGAGAGGAAGCACCATGAGCCAGGACCTCGAACAGCTCACCGCACTCAACCGCGACTATGTCGCTTCCGTGCAGAACTGTGACGTCAATCGCTTCGACGAGATCCTGGCGCCGGAGTTTTACTGCTCCAACCCTGATAAGACGCTGGTCGACCGCGCCGCCTTCCTGGAGCAGACCGCACGGCCGATCGCGATCCGGAACTTGCACGCGTTTGACGTCATCATCCGCATCATGGGCGACTTCGCCATCATCCACGCGGCGACGAGCTACACCACGGCCGATAGCCAGCAGTCGACCGGGCGATATACCGATTGCTGGGCGAAGAAGAACGGGACGTGGCTGGCGGTGTCGGCGCACGTGTCGCGGTGAGGTGGGCCGCCCTCACACTCTGCAGTCAAGCCGGGCGATGACAGCTGTGTTGAGGCGGCCCCTTTGAGCAGCAGCACCTAGCTATCAAACACGATCACGCTGCGTAGCGTCTTGCCGGCTTTCATGCTGGCAAAACCCTCGTTGATCTCGCTCAGTTTCAGCTTGGCCGAGATCCAGTCTTCCAGGTGCAGCCGGCCGCGCAGGTAGAAATCCACCAGCCGCGGCATGTCGACGCGGAAATGGTTGGAGCCCATCGACGAGCCCTGGATGCGGCGCTCGCGCAGGAAGTCAAAACCGTGCAGCTCGATCTTCTGGCCGAACGGGATCATGCCGACAATGGTGGCGGTGCCGCCCGAGGCGAGCATGGCGAAGGCCTGCTCGGCGGTCTCCTTGCGGCCGAGCACCTCGAAGGAATGATGCACGCCGCCATTGGTGAGATCGCGCACCTGCTTCACCACGTCGCCGTCGGCGGGGTTGATGATGTCGGTCGCGCCCAGCTTGGTTGCGAGCTGAAGCTTGGCAGGATTGGTGTCAATGGCGATGATGCGGCCGGCACCGGCGATCTGCGCGCCGTTGATCGCGGCCATGCCGACGCCGCCGCAGCCGATCACTGCCACGGTCTCGCCGGCCGTGACCTTCGCCGTATTCACCACCGCGCCGTAGCCGGTGATGACGCCGCAGCCGATCAGCGCGGCGAGATCGAGCGGCATCTCCCTCCTGATTTTAACGATGGCGTTCTCGTGCACCAGCATCTGCTCGGCGAAGGACGACAGATTGAGGAACTGGTGCAGCTTCTCCGGCTTCGACCACTGCATCCGATCTGAGACGCCCGGCAGCATCTTCACCGTGGTGTCGGTGCAGAGCACGGTGCGGCCAGTGGTGCAGTTATCGCAGGTGCCGCAGAACACAGACAAGCAGGTGACAACGTGATCGCCGGGCTTCACATAAGTGACGTCGGAGCCGACCTGCTCGACGATGCCGGCGGACTCATGGCCGAGCACCGCGGGGAGCGGATGCGGATAAAGGCCTTCCATGAAGTGGAGGTCGGAGTGGCAGAGACCAGCGACCGCGGTGCGGATCAGGACCTCGCGCGGACCGGGCTTGGGCAGGCTGACATCCTCGATGACCAGCGGCTTGTTCACTTCATAGAGGACGGCGGCCTTCATCGAATACTCCCTATCGCATTTCTTGTTTGATCGTGGAGCGCAGCCTACGCCGCCAGAACGAGTTCGCCAACCTCGCTCATGCCGGCATCGCGATCACCGAGCAGCAGCGATCCGATCTTAGCCTGCGTGGCATTTTCCGTCAGCCGGAACGGATCACTCGGCGACACCCGGTGGTCGATCACCAGCCGCGACAGCAGCAGCCGGCGCGCATCGCCGCGCATGTCGTGGATGCGATGCGCTTCCCAAGCGAACGCGACGGCGCTGGCGACATGATAGAGCAGGCTCGTGGCCCGGCGCGCATCCGCCTCGTTCTCGGACTTGCTGGCGACCTCGCGCGCATATCCGACCGCGCGATCGACGAGGCTGCGCAAATTGTCGCGCCAGGTCTGAGGCACCGAGGCACTGTCATCGAGACGCGCATGCAGATCGGCGGCAAGCGCGGATTCGGCGCCATGGCGGCCGACGGCGCGCCGGAGCGCATCGATCGCGACGATGTTGCCGGTGCCCTCCCAAACCGAGCCGAGATGCGCATCCCGCAGCAGGCGGGGCGTGGCGAATTCCTCGACATAGCCGATGCCGCCGCGCATCTCGAGCGCATCGCCACACACCTTTCGTGCATCGCGCGTGGCACGAAATTTCAAGGTCGGTGTCAGGATGCGCAACAGCGCCGCCGCGTCCTGGCTACCGGCCTCGGCCCGGTCGAGCGCGTCGGCGGTGAGAAAACTCATCGACAGTGCCTGCTCGACCGGCAGCATGATCTTCAGCATCTGCCGGCGGCCGAGCGGCAGGTCGATGATGCGGCTGCCGAATACGACGCGGTTCTTCGCGACCGTCATCGCATCATGATAGGCGCGGCGCATCAGCGCGGTGGATTTGACGCCATTGGACAGCCGCGACGAGTTCACCATCTCGGCCATCTGCACAAAACCGCGATCGAGCTTGCCGACGGCATAAGCGATTGCGCCTTCGAGCTTGATCTCCCCTGATGCCATCGAGCGAGTGCCGAGCTTGTCCTTCAGGCGCACGATCCGGTAGTGGTTTTGCGAGCCGTCGTCGAGGAAGCGCGGCATCAGGAACAGGCCGACGCCGCGCGTGCCGGGGCCGGCGCCCTCGGGGCGCGCCAGCAGCATCACCACTTTTGCATCGGCATTCGAGCAGAACCATTTCTCGCCGTGGAGTCGCCAATGGTCGCCCTCCTGCACGGCGCGCGTTGTCAGCGTGCCGACGTCGGAGCCGCCTTCCTTCTCGGTCATGAACTGGCCGCCCTGCGTCAGCTTGCTCATGTCCGTCGAGGTCAGGCCATCGAGATACTTTGCCTTCAACGCGTCACTGCCGAAATTCGAAAGCAGCTTGGCGCAGCCATCGGTGACGTTGATCGGGCAGCCCATGCCGAATTCGGTCTGGTTGAAAAGAAACGTGAAAGCGTGTTTTGCAACGACCGGATATTTATCCGGCCAGCCCATGATGCCTTTGCGGATCGACAGCGCGTGGATGCCGAACTCGCCGAAGGCGGCGTTCTCCAGCTCGCGATAGGCCGGGTGATATTCGATCCACTGCACATCGCGGCCGAACTTGTCGCGCTGATGCAGCACCGGCGTGTGCCGGTCGGCAAGCCGCGCGCATTCATCGAGACGGCCACCGGCGAGCTCGCCGAGGCGGTCGAGATGCGGCTCGATGTGACGGAACAGCGCCTGCGACAGATGGATGCGCAACAGATCCGTCAACGCCTGATCGGCGCGGTAGAAATTCATGCCCGACGTATCCGGCGCCAGGAGGCCCGACGGCTCGGCCGCGGCATGCTTTGGCTGCGCGGTGACCGGCTTGTGCATGATCGTCCTCTTCGCTTCCGCCCGGTGGCAATTCTTATCGCTTGCCGCTTGAGATGATGTCGATCATGCTCCCGTCGCGAGAGCCGATAAAGCTGCAAATTGTCAGGGAGGCATGATCGCCGTGAAGGAGCAATTCGCTCTGCGGAATTGTGATCGGCCAGCCCGGGGCCGCGGCTGGTTGTCTGCGATGGCCATGCCTAGATCAACGCTGTCCCGTCCCCGAGAGATCACGCCAGAGACCACATCATGGAACATCCGAAATACAAGATCGCCCTCATCGTCGGTGCCGGCGAAGGCCTGAGCGCCTCGCTGGCGCGGCTGCTGTCGGCGCAAGGCATTCGCGTTGCGCTGGCCGCCCGCAAGATCGAGAAGCTGGGTGCGCTCTGCAGCCAGACCGGCGCAAGGGCCTATGCCTGCAACGCCACCGAGCCTGAGGAGGTCGAGCGCCTGTTCGGCCTCATCGAGCGCGAGATCGGCACGCCCGACCTCGTCGTCTACAACGCCTCTGGCCGCGCACGCGGGTCGTTCGTCGACCTCGTCCCGGCCGACGTCGCGAACGCAATCGCGGTCAGCGCCTATGGCGGCTTCCTCGTGGCGCAGCAGGCCGCAAAGCGCATGGTGCCGAACCAGCACGGTGCGATCCTGTTCACCGGCGCCTCGGCCAGCGTCAAGGGTTATGCGCAGTCAGCTCCGTTCGCGATGGGCAAGTTCGCGCTGCGCGGCCTTGCGCAGAGCATGGCGCGCGAATTGTCGCCGCAAGGCATTCATGTCGCGCATTTCGTGATCGACGGCGGCATCCGGAGTGCGACGCGCACGGAAGCGGCGGACAAGCCGGATTCGATGCTGGATCCCGATGCGATCGCCGAGAGTTACTGGAACGTGTTGCAGCAGCCGCGCAGCGCCTGGAGCTGGGAGCTGGAGCTGCGGCCTTGGGTCGAGAAGTTTTAAATTGGGTTTGTCATTCCGGGGCGGTCCGCAGGACCGAACCCGGAATGACGCCAAGAAATGGGGAGGCGAACATGACCACGGAAACCACCATCGACACCGGCACCAACGAACTTCTCTGCGTCATCCGCGACCGCGTCGCCGTGATCACGCTGAACCGGCCGGAGGCGCGCAATTCGCTGTCAGACACCCTGACGCCGGCGCTGCGCACGATGATCCGTAGATGTGGCGAGAGCCCCGATGTCGGCGCGCTCCTCATCACCGGCGCGGGCGAGGCGTTCTGCGCTGGCGGCAACGTCAAGGGCATGGGGGCGCATCGCGACCCCAAGACACTCGAGATGTCGCAGGAAGAACGCATCGCCGATCTCCAGGAGCGGCAGCGGCTGCTTACCGGCGCGCTGGTCTCGGTGCGCAAGCCGACCATCGCAGCCCTGCCCGGCCCTGCGGTCGGCGCCGGGCTTGCCATCGCCATGGCCTGCGATATCCGCATCGCCGCGCGATCGGCCTTCGTCGCCACCGGCTATGCCCGCATCGCGCTGTCGGGCGATTACGGCATCGCCTGGCTGCTCACCCGCCTCGTCGGCACCGCGCGGGCGCGCGAATTGCTGTTCACCGGCGACCGCGTCGATGCCGCGCGCGCGGAGGTCATCGGTCTCGTCAATCGCGTCGTCCCCGACGACAAGCTGCAGACCGAGGCCTTCGCTTTGGCAAAGTCGCTCGCCGAAGGCCCGCGCCTGGCGCTGCGCTACATGAAGGACAATCTCGACGAGGCCCTGCTGTTCGACTTCGAAACCGCCAGGGATCACGAAGCCGAACGGCTGGTGCGCCTGACCACGACTGCCGATCACAAGGAGGCGGTGCAGGCGTTCATCGAGAAGCGGAAGGCGGTGTTTACGGGGAAGTAGAAGGACGCCGCTCGACAAAAAGAAGCCCGGCGCTGGCTTGGCCAGGCCGGGCTCGGAGTGGTGTCAGGCCGAGGCTGAGGGGCGTTCGGCCTGACGGGAAAGCGCAGGGAGACGCCAGCTCGCGCAGGGAATGTCCTTTGGCGCGACGTTGATCTCCTTGTCGAAGCGCACCAGCTTCCAATCATCGGGATGATTGACGAAGGCAAAGCCGGATTTGCGTGCGAGCGAGATCATGGTTTCGTTGGAGCGCAGCGTATCGCCGAACATGTGCTCGGCGCCGAGCGCGGCAGCGCGGCATTCGAGATTCTTCATGAGCGCGGTCGCGACGCCGTGGCCCTGCCAGCGGTCGTCGACCGACAGGCCAAATTCGAGCGTCGACGTCTCGGCGTGGAGCGCGTAGCGCGCCTCGGCAACGATCGTCTCGAAGCCATCGACCATCTTGGTCGCGACCACGGTAAAACGCTCGCGCGTTCCGACGTCGAGGAATTCGCTCAGCAGCCCCTTCGGCAATTCGCTGATCGCGCCAAAGAATCGGTTGTAGCGGGAGCGTGTCGTCAGCGAACGGAAATAGTGCTGAAGCTCGTCCGTATCGCGCGGTTCGACGAAGCGGAGGTTGACCGCCTCCCCGTCGCGGGTGCGCAGCGTATCCGAATATTGCTTCAGCTCTTCGAGGCGATAGGTGCTCATGACACGAGCCCAAGTGTGGATAGCAAAGAGGGGACCGCCGGCGCCCCTGTGATCAGGCGGCGCCGGCCTGACGGCCTATCAGGCCCGCCAGAAGGGTTTGTCGGCCTCAAAGGCAATGTCGGTCCAGGACAGGCCGACGTCGTGGAGATCGCGGGCGGTCCAGTTGGTCAACTCGCGCCGGGTCCGGTAGCGCTCGTGCCAGACATGGATGGTCTCACTGACCTGCTGGATCAGGCCCGGTGCATGATGATTTGTCATCGAATTCTGGGTCAAAGTGGACATCTTCAGCTCCTTGAGCTAACTTGAACGCTAATATGTGCCTCCAGGTGCACTGCGACAAACGACAATTTGTACCTCTTCGCATGAAATAAGCTCATGCATCCTGCTGCCAAATGACTGCCAGATTGCCGTCCCTGAACGGATTGCGGGCGTTTGAGGCTGCTGCGCGCCATCTCAGCTTCACGTTGGCCGCCAGCGAGCTGAACGTGACTCAGACCGCGATCAGCCATCAGATCCGCCGGCTCGAGGAGGAGCTCGGCATCCGTCTCTTCATCCGGCAGAACCGCGCGCTGGCCTTGACGCCGGAGGCGCGCGACTACCTCCCAGGTGTTCGCGCCGCCTTCAACGATCTCCGGCTCGCCACCGACCGGCTCTTGCGCAAGGACGACGACAAGGTGCTGACGGTCTCGACGCTGGCCTCGCTCGCCGCAAAATGGCTGCTGCCCCGGCTTGCTGATTTCCAGGATGCGCATCCCGACATCGACGTCCGCATCACCACTTCCACCAGCCTGGTCGATTTCCAGCGTGACGACGTCGACGCCGCGATCCGCTACGGCCGTGGCCAGTGGCCGGGCCTGCGCGCCGACTGGCTGATGGCGGACGAGCTGTTCCCTGTGTGCAGCCCCTCACTGCTGCGCGGCGACAAGCCGCTGCGTCAGCCGGAGGATCTGCGCGGCTATCCGCTGCTGCACACCTCCAATGCCAACAGCGACGACTGGCGGCTCTGGCTGACGGCGGCCGGGCTGCCGGCCGACATCGCCAAGCAGCCCGGCATCACCTTCGACATGATCTTCATGACCATCCAGGCCGCGATCGACGGCATCGGCGTGGCGATGGGACGAACCTCCTACGTCAAGGACGACATCGCCAAGGGTCGGCTCGTGGTTCCCTTCAAGATCGCGCTGCCGGCCGATGCCGGCTTCTATCTCGTCTCGCCGGAGGGCCGTCGCGAGGTGCCGAAACTCGCCGCCTTTCGCCAATGGATGATCGCTGCGACGCAGAATAAAGCCTGAAAAATCATCAGCTTCCGCAGTGAAATGGGTTGACTCGCAAGGCCTCGCGCGAGAGGGGTTAGGCAGATTGTCGCAGCAGCAATCTGTCGCCTTGCCGTGAAAATGAGTTCCGGTCCGGCCGCGTCTTCAAGGGGAGCAACGTCAATGGCTGGACCAGCAGCATCATCAAATCCGCCCGAGCTCAAGTCGCGCATCGGCGCGATCCTGCGCGCGACATCGGGCAATTTCCTCGAGCAGTTCGACTTCTTCCTGTTCGGCTTCTATGCGCAGGACATCGCCAAGGCGTTTTTCCCCGCCGCGGACGAGACCGCGGCACTGCTCAATGCGTATGGTGTGTTCTGGCTTGGCGCGCTGATGCGCCCAGTGGGCGCCATTGTCCTCGGCTCCTATATCGACCGTATCGGCCGCCGCCAGGGCCTGATCGTCACGCTCGCGCTCATGGCGCTCGGCACTGTGGTGATCGCCTTCTGCCCGTCTTACGCAGCGATTGGCGTTGCCGCACCGGCCATTGTGCTCATTGGCCGGTTGATTCAGGGCTTCTCCGCCGGCGTGGAGCTGGGCGGCGTCTCGGTCTATCTGTCGGAGATCGCAACACCAGGCAATCGCGGCTTCTACACCTCGTTCCAGTCCTCCAGTCAGCAGGTCGCGATCTTCGTCGCAGCGATCCTCGGTTTCATCCTGCGGGAAGCTATCCCCGGTGACACCTTCCTGGATGTGTTTGGGGGAGTCGCGAAGTGGCGCATCCCGTTCTTCGTCGGCTGCATCATCATCCCCGTGATTTTCTTCCTGCGGCGCTCGCTCGAGGAAACGCCGGCGTTCCTGGCCATGAAGAAGCATCCGACCGCACGCGAAGTGTTCGCGTCGGCGCTCGCCAACTGGCGCATCGTCATCCTCGGCATGATGATTGCCGTGCTGACCACGACCACTTTCTACTTCATCACGGTCTATGCCCCCGGCTTCGGCAAGCAGCTCAACCTTTCGCCGACGGGAACATTGCTTGTGACCCTGCTCGTTGCCGTGACCAACTTCATCTGGAATCCGGTCGGCGGCGCGCTGTCCGACCGGATCGGCCGCAAGCCCGTGCTGGTGACCATCGCAACCCTGTCATTCCTGACGGCTTACCCTGCGCTATCCTGGCTCGCGGCAGCTCCCACGCTCGGGAAATTGCTGGCCGTCCAGATGATGTTCTCGTTCTACTTCGGCGTTTACAGCGGCACGATGCTGGGATGTCTGGTCGAGATCGTGCCGGCCCATGTCCGGACCACCTGCTTCTCGATCGCCTTCGCACTGGCTGCGGGCATCTTCGGCACATCGACGCCGGCTGTGGCGACCAAGCTGATCAGCATGACCAACGGCGACAAGGCCTCGCCGGCGTACTGGCTCATGTTCGGCGCCGCGCTCGGCATCATCGCCGCGCTCGTGGTTTATCGCGGCGGCGGCAAGACGGTGCCGGTCTATGATACGGCCGTCGAGCCGGCGACGGGGCATTAGGATGGTCGTTGTTCTTCGCCTCTCCCCGGCTGTGGGGAGAAGGAGCGCAGCTCCCGTGCGGCCAGCAGCTACAGCTCCACCACCACGTAGTCGCTCTCGACCTTCACGGGTATCGTCTCCGCCACATATGGTCCCTTCACCACGCTTGCGCCCGGCTCGACATGGGCCGGATAGGCCTTCACGCGGAAACGGCGAGGGTCGCAATAGGATTGGCCGGTGCGGATGTCGAACTCCCAGCCGTGCCAGGGACAGCGGATGATCTCACCCAATTTGGTGTATTCGATCTCGCCCGGATCCTTTGACTGCGCGAGACCGATCAGCGGGCCCTCGCACAAGGCCGCACCCTGATGCGGGCAGCGGTTCATCAGACCGAAATACTCGCCCTTGATGTTGAAGACCGCGATCGGCCGTCCGTCGATCTCCAGAAATTTTCGCGTGCCGGGCGGCAATTCATCGACCGCGGCGACCACATGCCGCGCCATCAAGCAATCCCGTACAGCGTCTTGGCATTGCCGAGATAGAACGCATCGCGATCGGCTTCGCTGACGCCCGCCGGCAGCACACGCGACGGCTCGTCATAATCCCAATGCGGGTAGTCGGTCGCGAACAACAGCCGGTCCCAGCCGATCCATTTGATGACGTCGAACAGATCCTCGCGTCTTTCAGGGTCTTCCATCGGCTGCGTAGTCCACCACACCTGCTCGCGGATATATTCGGACGGCGGCCGCTTGACGTGCGGCACTTCGCTGCGCAACCGCTGCCAGACCTTGTCGAGCCGCCACGCCAGCGACGGCGCCCAGCCGAACCCGGCCTCGATCATCACCATCTTCAGTTTCGGGAAACGCTCGAACACGCCTTCCAGCACGAGGCTCGCCAGCGCGGATTGCTGGCACTGCGAGTGGCCGACCATCTCCTCGATGTAATAGGACGGCCAGCCTGATGGCGTGATCGGATTACCGCCAAAGCCGAAGGCATGGACGCCGACCGGAAGCCCCGCCTCTTCCGCGGCCTGATAGATCGGCCAATAGCGGCGCTGGCCAAGCGGCTCGACATTGCGGCTCAGCAGCAGCACCTGCACGAAGTTCTTGTCGCCGGCGCGCTCGCGAATCTCCGCAGCAGCCGACAGCCCGTCCTCATTGCCCACGACAATGGACGCCTTCAGCCGCTTGTCCTTGCTGGTCCATTTGTCGATCTGCCAGTCGTTGATCGCCGAACACAGCGCCGCCGAGAGTTCGTGATTGCGGATGCCCTGCCCGGTGTTGAGCGGATTGAGCACACCGAGCTGCACGTTGTTGGGATCGAGCAGCTGTTTCTGCATGAAGGAGAGCGAAGAGCCCTGCGGGCCGCCTTCGGGCGGATAAGCATCGCGGCGCGAGGCGTTGGGCTGGGCCTTCGGGTAGGGCGGGCCTTCCATCATGCCCTGATAGGCATGGACGCCGTAGACCTCGAGATGATGCTGCCAGCGTTTGGCGAGGTAGGGATAAAGCTCGGTCCGCGTAGCGCGTGCCGGATGGATGTCGCAGTCCGCAATTGCGGTCTTCGTCGTCAAGGGGGAAGCGGCTTCTTGGCTCTCGCGGAACTGGATATTCATCGCCTTGCCTCCTTTGGCAGCGGGCTCATTTCAGGCGGGGATAGGTGGCATGCGGATTGTCGATCATGATCTTGCGCACGAGATCGGGGGTGAGACCCTCGGGCAGCGCGTCCTGGCCGTCGAACTGCCAGTGCGGATAGTCCGTGGAGAATAGGACCAATTCGTCGGACTGCATATGATCAAACAGGCGAATTAATGTCGCCTCGTCCGGCGGCGCATCAAATGGCTGTAATGAGAAGCGGATGTTGCTGCGCACAATGTCCAGCGGGGCGCGATCGACCCAGGGCGTTTCCATCCGCACCCCACGCCAGAATTTGTGCAGGCGCCAGAGATAGGGCGAGATCCAGGAGACGCCTGACTCCAGCATCACCATCTTCAGCCGCGGATATTTTGCGAACACGCCCTCAACGATCAGGCTGGTGAGCTGGGTCTGGAACGCCTGGGCCTGACCGACATAGTCCTCGATGTGATAGGAACCCCAACCGACCGCGGTCGGCGGATTGTGATAGGCGGAACCGGCATGGATGCCGACCGGCAGGTCGAGCCGCTCCGCGGCTTCATAGATCGGCCACAGCGCGCGCTTGCCGAGCGGGGTGTCCCCCATGACCAGCATCAGCACCTGCACGAAGCGCTTGTCCTCTGCACAACGCTCGATCTCGGCGACTGATTTCTCGACGCTTTCCGTCGGGATCACGATCGAGCCGCGCAATCTGGAGTCGCGATCGAGCCATTCCCTGGCGAGCCATTCATTCAGCGCGCGGCAGAAGGCAGCCTGCATGTCCTCGGAGAACACCATTTGCACGCCGTAAATCGGATTGCAGATGGCGTGTTTGAGCTGGAAGGGATCGAGCACATGCCGCTGCATGTCCTCGAGGCTCTCGCCCGGCTTGCCGGTCTCGGGACGCCAATCGGGTCGCGCCACGATCGGCGAGTTCTTCGGATAGGATTGCGAGACAAGGTCGACCATGCCGCGCGTCGTCACCTGGTCGCGCCAATAGTCGTTCAGGTAGGGCAGCAGGCTGGTCAGATGCGGCACGGCCGGATGCACATCGCAATCCACCCCGCCGGCGATCAGGGACGCCATGACGTCTCCCTTCTCACGTTTCCTCGTCGTCTTGTCGCGGGCGGCGCTTGGCCGCCTCGCCTTCCATTCAAGCAGGCCTGCCCCTCGCCCGCAACTCGGCCAATGCCGCTGTCATATGCTAGGAAGGCTGAGCTCGGTTGCGAGGGAACAAGGGGTGAGGGATGAAAGAGCTCGTCGGCATTGCCGAACAGGTTGCAGCGAAACTGATCGCGCGCCAACAAACCATTGCAGTTGCAGAATCCTCGGCCGGCGGCCTGATCGCAGCAAGCCTGCTCGCGGTGCCCGGAGCTTCGGCCTATTTCCTCGGCGGCGCAGTGGTCTACACCCGCGACGCCAGACGCGTATTGATGGATATTTCGGACGAAGGAATGAAAGGCTTCCGCTCATCCTCGGAGCCCTACGCAAAGCTGCTCGCCGAGCAGATGCGCGGCCGCTTCGGCTCCGACTGGGGCCTGTCCGAGACCGGCGCAGCCGGCCCGAGCGGCAACCGCTACGGCGATGCCGCCGGCCACAGCTGCATGGCGGTCACAGGGCCCGCGACGGAGGTGGTGACGCTGGAGACGGGCAGCAGTGATCGCTTCGCCAACATGCAGGTGTTTGCGGCGACGGCGCTGAAGTTGCTGTTAGGGAAACTCGAGGGATGAGCTGGCTCCTGCTGCTCTCGTGAATCGGGACGCTATCGCAATATATTCTCTGTCATGCCCCGCGAAAGCGGGGCGATGACGGCAGAATAGGACGCGATAGCTACCGCCCCAAATGCCGCACAAAAATCCGCACCACATAACCCTTGAACCGCGGCGCCTCATCATAAAGATCTGACGCGATCCGCTCGATGGTTTCGCGCAAAGACAAGAACTGCGCTTGCCGGGCGCTGCTCTCGGTGCCTTGCATGCCCGCGAGTTCGTCCATTGCAGCGTCGCTGATCTGGCAGTCCACAACGTCACCGTCATTCAGCATGGTGAAGCGAAAGGCCAGACGTTCGATGTCGTGGCCGATGATCCTGTCGCGCAAAAGCGGCATGCAACTGTCCCGTTCGCCCCCCGAACGGGACAATGCTGAAATTCGCGCAACTTGTCACCCCGCAGATGGCGTGCATCTCATAGCCGGCCGTCCCGGCCTGCTTCAGTACGCGAGAGCTGTTCCAGTGGGCTTGTTCAATGCCGTGGCCAGCGACTTGTATTCATCGCAATCCGTACCGCAAATGGCCGCGATCCGGCTGAGATGAAACATCGCTTGCTCGCGATTGCCCTGCTCGAGCTGCCATAGACCATAATACTGCCAGGTCAGCACGTGGTTCGGATCGATCGTCAGCGCATGCTCGTACCAGACCTGCGATTGCTTGTAGTCGCCAAGCTTGCGGTAGGAGTAACCGATCAGGTTCGCGACATTCGCATTGTCGTCGTGGCCAAGTGACTTCAACTGCGCGATCGCGGCGGGGTAGTCGTTGCGCTCGTATATGGTGTCGTAGGCCACGCGGTAGCCTGCGGCAAAAGCCGGATCATCGATGCTCGACTGGTTGTTGGCCTTCTTGCCCTTTTGGGTGGCTTTGGTGCCGGTGCGCGCGGGATAGGTCGGGGCCGGCGTACTCTGGCTGGAAGAGGGGTGGGCGAAGGGATCCATGCCGCCTCCGCCACCACCGCCGCCTCCACCACCGCCGCCGCCACCTCCGCCTGCGGCCCAGACAGGCGCAGATCCGGCTGCGACAACGAACGCCGCAAGATACGCGCCGCGAACGGCAAGCCTGATGATCGGACTGACCATTGAGGTCTCCTGATGTCTGCTCGAACACGCCCCGGACGAGATGATAACCCTGCTTCGGCAGGGATATTCCCGCGACACGAAGGCGAGCACATCAGCGGCTCGGCACGACAGGCGTGCTGCCGTTGTTCGGGCAGAGCTGCCCGGCTTTACTGGAACGCGACCTCGGCAAAGCTGCGAAGCTTGCGCGAATGCAGCCGCTCCGATTCCTGCTGCTTGAGCCGTTCGAGCGCCTTCAGGCCGATCTCGAGATGCTGGCCGACACGGGCACGGTAGAATTCGCTGGCCATGCCGGCGAGCTTGATCTCGCCGTGCAGCGGCTTGTCGGAGACGCAGAGCAGCGTGCCGTAAGGCACGCGGAAGCGATAACCGTTGGCGGCGATCGCGGCCGATTCCATATCGAGCGCGACCGCGCGCGATTGCGACAGGCGGCGAATGACCTCGGACCCGGAGATCTCCCAATTGCGGTTGTCGACGCTGGCGACGGTGCCGGTACGCATCAGGCGCTTGAGTTCAAAGCCCTCGAGCCCCGTGACGTCCTCAACCGCTTGCTCGAGCGCGACCTGCATCTCGGCCAGTGCCGGGATAGGCACCCACAGCGGCAGCTCGCGATCGAGCACATGGTCCTCGCGCACATAGCCGTGCGCGAGCACATAGTCGCCAAGCCGTTGCGTGTTGCGCAAGCCCGCGCAGTGCCCGAGCATCAGCCAGGCATGAGGCCGCAGCACCGCGACGTGATCGGTGACGTTGCGCGCATTGGACGGACCGGTGCCGATATTGATCAGCGTGATGCCGCGACAATCAGGCGCGACCAGATGAAAGGCCGGCATATTCGGTGTACGCGCAGGCGCGATCCCGGTCGTGCTTCCGTCGCCGCGCGTGATGACGTTGCCGGGTGCAACGAACGCGTCGAGCCCAGCTTCACCGGACTGGAGCCGCTGCTGGCACGCTTGCGCGAAGGCATCGACATAGAACTGGTAGTTCGTGAAAATCACGAAGTTCTGGAAATGCTCCGGGTCCGTGCCGGTGTAGTGGTAGAGCCGGCGCAGCGAGTAGTCGACGCGGGCGGCGCGGAACAGCGACAGCGGCTCGGGGGCGCCCGCCTGACGCTGGAACGTACCGTCGGCGATGGAATCGTCCATCGTGGCGAGATCAGGCACGTCGAACGCGTCGCGCAGCGATCGCGTGATCGGCGAATTCTCGCTGGTGGTGATGGCGGCTTCGATGTTGATGTCGCGGCGATAGGCGAAGTGGATCGGGATCGGCTCGGCGGATTCGCCAATCTCGACGGGTACGCCATGGTTCTGGATCAACAGGCCGATCTGTTCGGTGAGATAGGCCCGGAACAGATCCGGCCGCGTCACGCTGGTCTCGTGCACGCCGGGGCCGGCGACAAAGCCATAGGAGAGACGCGAGTCCAGTCGCGCATGCGTCGCAGTGGTGAGGCGGACGAAAGGATAATAGGCCCGCACCCGCGTCGTGATCGCCTCGCCGGAGACATAGACCTCGAACCGGTCACGCAGGAACTTTGTATTGCGCTCGTAGATCTCTTCGAGGCGAGCGACGGCCGCGGATGCATCGGAGAAGGATTTCGTGGCGATGGAGGGTGGAGATTGCATTGTTCGACCGGCGGGGTTGCTGGAGCTTGAGTCGAACTATAGCAAAGAAAAAAGTGCCGTAGGGTGGGTTAGCGCAGCGTAACCCACCACTTCTGCTTCCGCGGATAGAGTAGTGGTGGGTTACGCAGAGCGGTCTGCGCTTCGCGCAGTCCGCAGGGCTAAACCCACCCTACGAGACTGAGCTTGCCGCTCGATATCCCGGATGCGCGCTGAGCGCGCTCCGGGATGACGCGCTGCCGCGCGTCACTTCTCCCGGAAGGCCCGCATGAACTGGTCGTGCAGCGGCTTCAACAGGTAGGACAGCATGGTGCGGTCGCCGGTCTGCACAAACGCTTCCACCGGCATGCCAGGAATCAGCTTGGAATCACCGAGCTTGGCGACTTCCTCCGCCGACATCGAGACGCGGATGGTGTAGTAGCTCTGGCCCGTGCGCTGGTCGGTGGTGACGTCAGGCGAGACGCGGCTGACGACGCCGGTGAGCTCGGGCGTGGTGCGCTGGTTGAAGGCGGAGAGGCGCAGCAGCGTCTTCTGGCCGATCTGCAGCTTGTCGATGTCGACCGGATTGACCTTGGCCTCGACCTGAAGGTCGTCGGCCTGCGGCACGATCAGCATCAGGGTGTCGCCGGCGGTGACGACGCCGCCGACGGTGTGCACCGTGGATTGCAGCACCATGCCGTCCTGCGGGGCGCGAATGTCGACACGGCGAAGCTGGTCTTCGGCCGCGACCTTGCGCTCGATCAGCTCGCCGCTCTTGTCGTTGGTCTCGCGCAGATCCTTGGAGACCTCGCTCACCATGTCCTTGTCGACCTGGATGATCTGCAACTCGGTCTCGGTGATCTTGCCCTTGGCCTGCGCCCGCGAAGCGATGTATTGCGCGCGCTCGCCGTTGAGGCGGGCCGAATCGCGCTCGAGCGTGGTCAGGCGCGAAATCTGCACCAAGTGCTTGTCATAGAGATCGCGCACGCCGGTGAGCTCCTGCTGCACCAGCGCGATCTCCTTGTCCTTGGCTTTCTCCTGCGCGGAAAGACCCTCGATCTCCTCATTGAGCTGCTGGATGCGCTCGCGCAGCTGCGCCTTCTGACCGGCACGGCCGTTGACGCGGACGTCGAACAGCTTGGTCTCGGCAGAGAGCAACGCCTTGACGTCGGGATCGTCACCGCGGTCAAGCAATGATTGCGGAAACTCGATCTTGTCCAGACCGCGCTGCTCGGCCTGAAGCCGCGCCGCGCGCGCCAGCGCTGCGTCGAGGTTCTTGGTGACAATGGCCAGGTTCGCCTTGGTGACGGTGTCGTCGAGCCGCACCACGATGTCGCCGGCCTTGACCACGTCGCCGTCGCGGGCGCGCACCTCGCCGACGACGCCGCCGGTCGGATGCTGGACTTTCTTGACGTTGGATTCGACCACGATCTGGCCCGGCGCGATCAGCGCGCCCGAGATCAGCACCGTCGAGGCCCAGCCGCCGAGGCCGACGGCGAGGAACGCCACGATTCCGAGCCCGAGGAACAGGTGAAACCGGATCGATTCCCGTACGGTCTTCGTCGCGGCGGACTTGGTCCCGCCAACCGTCATCGTGCTCATGCTTTGGCCACTCCGCCTTCGCTGACGACCTTGATCGGCGCCGGCGGCGCGACGCGGGGCTGCAGCACCTGGGCGAGCACCTGCTCCTTCGGACCGAAGGCCTGCATGCGGCCATCGCGCAGCACCAGGATCTGGTCGACCGCCTCGACGCCGATCGGGCGATGTGCGACCACGACGACGATCGCACCGCGCTCGCGGGCGCTGCGGATCGCGCGGGTCAACGCTTCGTCACCTTCGGTGTCGAGATTGGAATTGGGTTCGTCCAGCACGATCAGGAACGGATTGCCATAGAGCGCGCGCGCCAGCGCCACGCGCTGGGCCTGGCCGGCGGAGAGCGAAGTGCCCTGCTCGCCGACCTGCGTGTTGTAGCCCTCGCGCATCTTGATGATCATCTCATGCACGCCGGCTTCCTTGGCCGCGGCGATGATGCCGTCGGAGGTCGCCTCGGGATCGAACCGGCTGATGTTCTGCGCGATGGTGCCGCCGAACAGTTCGACGTCCTGCGGCAAATAGCCGATGTAGCGGCCGAGCACGTCACTCGACCATTGGTCGAGCGCGGCGCCATCGAGCCGGACCTTGCCGCGGACCGGCTGCCAGACGCCGACCAGTGCTCGGATCAACGAGGACTTGCCGGAGCCGCTCGGCCCGATCACGCCGAGGCCGTTGCCGGCTTCGAGTGTAAAATTGACGTCCTGGACGATCAGGCGCTGGTCGCCCGGCGCCACCATGGCGACGCCTTCGACCGAGAGGCGACTGGTGGGCGCCTGCAACTGGGTCGGCATCGTCTGCGCCGGTATCTGGTCCAGGAGCCGGCTGAGGCGGTGCCAGCTCTGGCGGGCCGCGACGAAGGATTTCCAGTGCGCGATGGCGAGATCGACCGGCGCCAGCGCGCGGGCCGAGAGGATCGAGCCTGCGATGATGATGCCGGCGGTCGCCTCCTGGTGGATGACGAGCGTCGCGCCGACAGCGAGCACGGCCGATTGCAGCATCATGCGCAGCACTTTGGCGATCGCGCCGAGGCCGCCGGAGACATCGCTCGCACGCTGATTGCCGGCGAGGTATTTTTCGTTGGCCGCGCTCCAGCGCGCGTTGAGCCGGCCGGCCATGCCCATCGACACCAGCACCTCGGCGTTGCGGCGGCTGGACTGGGCGAGGTCGTTGCGCTGGGCGGCAAGGCCCATCGCCTCCTTCGCCGGCTGGCGGGACAGGAACTCGGTGACAAGCGTCAGGCCGACCAGGATGACGGCACCGACCAGCGCGGTCACGCCGATCCAGACGTGGAAGACGAAGCAGATGCCGAGATAGAGCGGCAGCCAGGGCAGGTCGAAGAAGGCGCTCGGGCCCATGCTGCCGAGGAAGGAGCGGACATTGTCGAGATCGCGCAGCGGCTGCAGCCCCTCGTTGCGATTGCCGACGAGGAGCGGGAGCCGCACGATGGTGTCGAACACACGCGCGTTCAGGGCTTCGTCGAGCGCGGTACCGACCCGTCCGAGGATGCGGCTGCGGATCATGTCGAGCACGCCTTGTGCCACATACAGGCCGCCGGCGAGGACGATCAGGCCGACCAGGGTCGGGATGCTGCGGCTCGGCAGCACCCGGTCGTAGACCTCCAGCATGAAGATCGATCCGGTCAGATAGAGCAGGTTGATCATGCAGCTCATGAAGCCGACGCCGACGAATGCAGTGCGGCAGGCACGCAGCGCGTCACCGAGCTCTGAACGGCGGAGGCCGGGAACGGCTGCCATCAGTCTGATCTCTTTCGGGTGAGGGGCAGACCCCCTGATTTAAAAGGCAAATCGAGGCGTACGCGCCGCGGATTAATATCGGGTTCTCCCCGCTTGCAATGCAATCAAATTCATCCGGACCTTGCCACATCTACTGCGGACAGCCCGATCCGCAAGTCCGGTATTTCACAGTCTTTGCGGCTTTTTCGAGTAAAGACAAGCGCCTCCCCCCAGGGCGCTGACGAGGCGCCGGGGAGAGGCACAAGGTTCCGATCGGTCGAACCGCTAGAGCCGGCCGCCGCCGCGGATCAGCCGGACCACCAGCAGCAGGATGATGGCGCCGATGGCGGAATAGATGATCTCCGAGACCAGCCCGACGCCAATATGGATGCCGAGCTTCGGGAACAGGAAGGTTGCGACGAACGCGCCGGCGATGCCGATCACGATATCGCCGATGATGCCGAACCCGGCGCCGCGCACGATCTTGCCAGCGAGCCAGCCGGCCACCAAGCCGACAAACAGGATGACGATGAGGCTTTGACCAGAAATGTACATAAGATGAAGTCCCTCTCCGTTAACGGGGCCATGGAACGGGAACCGGGATGAATGGGGTCTGAATGGTGTTCCCGGAGGGCCCTCGGATCCGCAATCGCGAAAACAACCCCATGCACAGTAGAAATGGCCGCAGCGGGATGGGCGCGGTGGATTGTGACAAGGGCGTGCCGGCGCAGGGTATTTTTGAGTTCAGACGTGCACCGGCTCGGCCAGCACGCACCGTGCCGCCCGGCCCGGGCCGACCTCGACGTTCGGCGGCAGCTGCTCCAGGCAGCGGGGCTGGGCCACGGCGCAGCGGGGGGCGAAGGAGCAGCCGTTCGGCTTTTCGGCGAGGGATGGCGGGGTGCCGGGGATGGTTTCGAGGCGGGCGCCGCGCTTGGCGCCCTGGATGGTCGAGGCGAGCAGGCCCCTGGCATAGGGGTGCACCGGGGTGCGGACGATGTCGCGCAAGGCGCCCTGCTCCACGATCTGGCCGGCATACATCACCGCGACGCGGTCGCAGATCTCGATCGCGACGCCAATGTCGTGGGTGACGAAGATGACGGACATGCCGAACTCGCGCTGCAGCTCGCGCAGCAGCAAGAGGATCTGGATCTGCACGGTGGCATCGAGCGCGGTGGTGGGCTCGTCCGCGAGCAGGATTTTCGGCCGGCATGCGAGCGCCAGCGCGATCATCGCGCGCTGGCGCATGCCGCCGGACATTTCGTGCGGATAGGCATCCAGCCGTCGCTTTGCCGAGGGGATGCGCACGATGTCGAGCATTTCGAGCGCCCGCGCGCGCCCTTCCGCATGAGACTTGCCTTCGTGCCGCACCACGCTTTCGGCGATCTGCGCGCCGATGGTGTAGACGGGGTCAAGCGCGAGCGCCGGCTCTTGAAAGATCATCGACACGGTCTGACCGCGAAACGACGACAGCTCCTCGTCGTTCATGGCGAGCACGTCGCGGCCCATCACATTGACAGCGCCCGAAATTTGCGTGCGCTTCTTCGGCAACAGCCGCATCAGCGCGCGCAGGGTCACGCTCTTGCCCGAACCGGACTCGCCGAGCAGGCCCAACACCTCGCCATCACCGAGCGAGAGATTGAGATCGTTCACGGCATAGACCGTGCGCTCGCCGGTGAAGCGGATGTTGAGGCCTGAAATCTCGACGAGCTTTGTCATGACGGCAGTTTTGGCAACCTCTCGTGATAATCGGTGACGCGCTGGAAGGCGGCGCCGATGGTCAGCAAAGTCGCTTCATCGAAGGAGCGGCCGATCAGCTGCATGCCGACAGGCAAGCCGCTTTTGGTAAACCCTGATGGTACGGTGAGCGACGGCAGGCCCAGAAAATTCACCGGGCGGGTGAACAGCGTCAGCCGCTGCAGCAGCGCCGGCGCGTTCGGTCCGCCGCCGACATCGCTCTCCTCGATCGTCGGCGCCGGGATGGGCGAGGCCGGCGCGATCACCGCGTCGACGCCGGCGGTCGCTGCATTGTGCGCAGCGAGGGCCGGGCCGCGCCAGCGCATCGCCTCGAGATAGGTGATGGCGGGTATGGCGAGGCCGTTCTGAAGCCGCATCAAGGTCTGCGGACCATAGTCCTGGGGACGCTCGATCATCCAGCGCTTGTGGAAGGCGGCGGCTTCCGCGGCGAGCACGAGCTGGCTCGCTGCCTGCAATTGCCGCTGGTCCGGCAGCTCCACCTTGACGATATCTGCGCCCTCGCGCTTGAGCACCGCGATGGTCTCGTCCAGCACGCGCGCGACCTCGCTGTCGAGATCGTCGACATAGAAGGACGCAG
Organism: Bradyrhizobium zhengyangense; assembly: GCF_022012435.1. Lineage (GTDB taxonomy): Bacteria > Pseudomonadota > Alphaproteobacteria > Rhizobiales > Xanthobacteraceae > Bradyrhizobium > Bradyrhizobium zhengyangense. Next base: position 346,626 of record NZ_JAKLUA010000003.1, on the reverse strand, counting down.
GGATGCCGATCTTGAGGCCCTTGAGCGAGCCCTTGGTCGCCGCGACGTAGTCCGAGAGCGGCTCTTGGCTCGTGGTCGAATCCTCGGGGTCGGGGCCAGCCATCAGCGCCAGCAGCAGCGCGCAGTCTTCCGCGGTGCGAGCGAGCGGGCCGACCGTGTCGAGCGATTGCGACAATGGCATCGCGCCGGCGCGGCTGACGCGACCGACCGTGGTCTTCAGCCCGGTGACACCGCAGAAATGCGCGGGCATACGGATCGAGCCGCCGGTGTCCGAGCCGAGCGCCGCAAAGGTCAGCCGAGCGGCCACCGCCGAACCGGAGCCCGAGGAGGACCCGCCGGTGATATGCGCGACATTCCAGGGATTGCGTACCGGGCCATAATGGGCGTTGTGCCCGGTCGGGCCATAGGCGAATTCGGCCAGATGCAGCGTGCCGAGCCTGACCTGGCCGGCATCCTTCAGCCGCTGCAACGCAGTCGACGTCACTGATGGCACGAAATCGCGGCGGATCAACGAGCCGCAGGTCGAGACCTTGCCGGCATCGTAATACATGTCCTTGTGCGCGAGCGGCACGCCATGCAGCGGGCCACGCACCTCGCCGTTCGCAAGCGCGGCGTCGGCGGCATCGGCTGCCTTCAGCGCGGCTTCTGATTCAATCGACATGAAGGCGTTGAGATGCGGCTGCCACTGCGCAATGCGGTGCAACAGCGCGCGCGTCACCTCATGCGAGGACACCTGCTTCATCGCGATCGCACGCGCGACCTCGGTGAGCGTCATCAGGGCAGGTTCACGGCTCATTTCGACACCTTCGCGGCTTGCGCAAGCGGATAGAGCGCGGGCTCGAGGTCGAACGGCAGCGTGCCGGCAATGGCGGCAAAGCCCTCGAAGGCCGGCCCGATGGAATTGGAGATGCGTGTCGCGATCTCCTCGTCGACAGGAACGCCGGCGACTTGCGCGGTCGCCTGGATTTCTTTCGTCGTCGGTCTCGTCATGCGGTTTCCTCTCCTGGCGCACGGCTATGGCCAGATCCCGGAATGGCCATATAGCACGCGGCTTCGTGGCCCATCTTATCGAGTGCCGTAAGCTTTGGTGTCGCATTTGCGCAGAGCGGCTCCGCAAACGGGCAACGGGTATGGAAGCGGCAGCCCGTGGGCGGATCGATCGGATTGGGCGGGTCGCCCGAGATCGGCGGCTTCTCGGTGCGCCTGTCAGGATCGGAGGACGGCATCGCTGCAAGCAGCGCGCGCGTATAGGGATGCCCGGGGCTGTCCCAGACCTGATCGACCGGGCCGAGTTCGACGACCTCGCCGAGATACATCACCAGCACGCGGTCCGAGATGTAGCGGACGACGTTGAGGTCGTGGCTGATGAAGAGATAGGTCAGCCCGAACTCGCGCTTCAGGTCGGCGAGCAGATTGAGCACCTGCGCCTCGACGGATTTGTCGAGCGCGGAGACGGCTTCGTCCAGGATCACCAGCCGCGGCGACAGCGCCAGCGCGCGTGCGATATTGACGCGCTGGCGCTGGCCGCCGGAGATTTCGTGCGGATAGCGGTTGGCGAAATTTGCAGGGACTAAACCCACCTTGCCGAGCAGCTCGCGCGCCAATGCGCGCGCCGCGCCATCAGCCATGCCGTGGACTTTCGGGCCAAACGCGATGGACTCTTCGATCGTCAGGCGCGGATTGAGCGAGGCGTAGGAGTCCTGGAACACCATCTGCATGCCGCGGCGCAATTCGCGCAAGGAGAGCGACTGCCCGACGGTCATGCCATCATAGATGATGTCGCCGTCATCGCGCGGCATCAGATGCATCAAGAGGCGCGCCGTGGTCGACTTGCCGCAGCCGGATTCACCGACGATGCCGACGGTCTCGCCCTTGGCGACAGAGAAGGAGACATTGTCCACGGCGCGCACGGTGCGCTTGGCGGCGAACAGTCCGCCACGGACGGGGAAGTGTTTTGTCAGCCCGTTGACCTGAAGCAGCGGCTGCGCGACGCCGCCGCGGTCCTCGACCGGCTCCAGCATGGCAATTGGTTCAGTTGTTGTCATCGCCACGATCTCCCACCTCTCCCCGTCGGGGAGAGGTCGGCGCTCAGCGCCGGGTGAGGGGGCGCGGCAAACTCGATAGAGCGTAACCCCTCACCCGGATTGCATCTTGCGATGCAATCCGACCTCTCCCATCGGGAGAGGTGTGGCACCAACATCGCCGCAATCAGAATCTCTCTCATCGCTCTAATTCCTGATGTCCATGGCGCTGCGCAGGCCGTCCGAGAGCAGGTTGAAGCAGATCGAGACCGCGAAGATCATCGCGCCCGGCAATGCTGCCACCCAGGGATTGACGTAGATCGCGGTCCTCAGCGTATTCAGCATCAGGCCCCATTCCGGCTCCGGCGGCTTGGTGCCGAGGCCGAGGAAGGAGAGGCCGGCCGCCAGGATCATGGAAACCGAGATGAGGCTCGTGGCATAGACGAAGATCGCGCCCAGCACGTTGCCGAGAATGTGCACGCGCATGATGGTGAGCGGCCCGGCGCCGGAGGCACGTGCGGCTTCGACGAAATCCATGTTGCGCACGCCTGTCGTGACGCTCTCGGCGACGCGGGTGATCTGCGGCACGAACACGATGGTCAGCGCCACGATGGAGTTGAGGATGCCGGCGCCGAGCGCACCGGAGATCGCGATCGCCAGCAGCACCGACGGGAAGGCGTAGAACACGTCGACGGTGCGCATGATCGCGGTGTTGAGCTTGCCACCGACATAGCCGGCGATGATGCCGAGCGAGGTGCCGATGCAGAAGGCGAGGATCACAGGCAGGATGCCGATGACCAGCGACAGCCTGCCGCCATAGATCAGTCGCGCCAGCATGTCGCGGCCGAGTTCGTCGGTGCCGAGCGGATAGCCTGATGTGCCGATGTGGCGCAGGCGGCGGATCATCGAACCCTTGTAGGGATCTTCCAGGCCGAGCCAGGGCGCGAGGATCGCGGAGACGAAGATCAACAGCAGCACGATGGCGCAGGCCATGCTGACCTTGTCGCGCAGGATGCGGCGGCCGACCGTCGCCCAATAGCCGCGCGCCTTGGTCGCGGGCGCGGCCTGCAGCGCGGCATCGGCGGTGGTGGACAAGGGAAGCTCGCTCATCCCGCTAGCCCCGCTTGATACGCGGATCGATCGCGGCTTGGGCGATGTCGACAAGGAGATTGAGAAAGACGAAGAACAGTGCCAGCACCAGGATCGTGCCCTGCAGCAGCGGCAGGTCGCGCTGGAAGATCGCGGAGTTGAGCAGGAAGCCCGAGCCCGGCCAGGAGAACACGGTCTCGATCAGGATCGAGCCGCCGAGCATGTAGCCGAGCTGGAGCCCCATCACCGCGAGCGCGGTCGGCGCGGCGTTCTTGATGACGTGGCGGAATACGCCGGTTTCGTGCAGGCCCTTGGCGCGCAGCGCTTCAACGAAATCCTGCGAGAGGATATCGCCAGTGAGCGCGCGGACGGTGCGTGTGACGATGCCCATTGGAATCACCGAGGTCGTGATCGCCGGCAGCACCAGATATTTCAGGTGGTCCCAATCCCAGGCCCAGGCCGCAGAGCCGCCGGGCCCGGCGCCGACCGCGGGCAGCCAGTTCAGCTCCACCGAGAAGATAATGACCAGCACCATACCGAGCCAGTAATGCGGCACCGAGACGCCGGCGATCGCGAACGACGTCGCGAGCTTGTCGATCCATGTCTCGCGGAAATAGCCGGCGATCAGCCCGAGCAGGATGCCCATGGTGAAGCCGATGATGGCGGCCGCAATCGCCAGCGTAACGGTGTTGCCGACCGCGCGCATGACCTCGGCGAGCACGGGGCGCCCCGTGGCAATGGAATTGCCGAGATCGCCATGCAGCGCGCGCAAGAGCCAGAGGCCGAACTGCACCGGCAGCGGCCGGTCGAAGCCATAGGCGGCGCGGAGCTGCGCCGCGAGCTCCTGAGAGGCATCGGCGGGGAGCACCGCGACCAGCGGATCGCCCGGCGTGATGTGCACGAGCAGAAAGCACACCAGCGCCACGCTGATGACGATCGGGATGACATAGACGATGCGTCTGGCGATATAGGCGAGCACGGATTGACCTGACGTGATGTCGTACGATTGGGTGCGCGTCTTCAGTAAGGGACGCGCGATGGTAGGGCTCCCCTCCCCCTTGCGGGGAGGGGTTGGGGAAGGGGGTTCACACGGGCAGTCCCTGTGTGGCTAACCCTCCCCCACAAGGGGGGAGGGAACTCTACCAGCGTGCTCACCTCACTGCTGCATCGCAATCGGTGAGAAGTCGATGAACCAACTCTTCGGCTGGATCACACCTGTCACTTTCGGGCTCATGGCGCGCGGGCCGACGTCGTGGGCGACGTAGAGGAAGGCGGCGTCGTCGACGGAGGCTGCGTGCAGCTCGGCGAGCGCGGCGTCGCGCGCGGCGGGGTCGAAGGTCTGCCTTGCCTTCTTCACCAGCTCGTCGAATTTGGGATTGTTGATGAACCCCCAATTGTTCGAGACTGGCGGGGCCATGCCCGATTGCAGGAAGCGCACCAGCGCGAAGAACGGGTCCATCGCCGCATAGGTGACGTTGGTCGCGTTCGAGCCGTTGGCGCTCGGATCCTTGGCGCCGCGGCGCCAGTTGGTGAACAGCGTGTTCCACTCGATGACGTCGAGCTGCACGTCGAAATAACATTCGGCGAGCGCCTGCTGGAGGTATTCGTTCATCGGCAACGGCTGCATCTGGCCCGAACCCGAGGCTGAGGTCTGGATCTTGACCGTCAGCTTCTTGTTCGGACCGAAGCCGGCCTCCTGCATCAGCTTTTGCGCAGCCGGCTTGTCGTACTTGATCTCGAAGGTCGGTTTTCCGCGCCAGGGATGGCCGGGCTCGAAGGTGCCGGTCGCCGGCACCATCAGCCCTGCAAGCAATCCGTCCTTGAGGCCTTCGCGATCGACGCAAAGATTGGCGGCCTTGCGGACGCGAATGTCGTTCCAGGGCGAGCCTTCGACACGCGAGAACTGCCACGGCCAGACGTGCGGCTGCTCATTGGCATAGAGCTTGAAGCCGCGCTGCTTGAGCTCGGGCAGCGCATCCGGCGCCGGCGCCTCGACCCAATCGACCTGTCCAGACAAAAGCGCCGCGGTGCGCGCGTTGGCCTCCGGCATCGGCAACAGCACCATCTTGTCGATCTTGGGCACGCGGGTCTTGTCCCAATAGTCGGCATTCTTGACCAGCTCGAGCCGCTCGCGCGGCGTGAAGCCCGCCATCTTCCACGGGCCGGTGCCGGCGGCGTCCTTGGCAAAGGCAGTCCAGGCGGCCTGCGATTTGGCCTTGGCATCTGCGCCTTCGGCCTTGTCGTAGAAGTGCTGCCACTTTGCCGGGCTCGCCATGAAGAGGTTGGTGAGGTTGATCGGCAGGAAGCTGTCGGGCTCCTTGGTGGTGAGCTCGACCGTCATGTCGTCGATCTTCCTTGCGGAGGCCAGCGTCGGCATACGAGAGGCCGTGACGCCGACCTGGCTCGGATCGAACTGCGGCGCGTCCTGCTTCAAGACCTTGTCGACGTTCCAGACCACTGCGTCGGCATTGAACGGGGTGCCGTCGTGGAAGGTGACGCCGGGGCGCAGCTTGAAGGTCCATTTGGTCTTGTCTGACTCGTCGACCTTCCATTCGGTCGCGAGGCCCGGGATCACCACGCTCGGTTTGTCGGCGGACGACAGGTCCCAGCCGGTGAGCGCGTCATACATGGTGACGCCGGTGAAGCGGTTGCCTTCAAAACCCTGATCGGGCTGACCGAGCGTGCGCGGAATGTCCGCCGCGGTCATGCCGATGCGCAGCACGGTTTCGGCGCTGGCCGCGCGCGGCCACGCCGCCGCAGCCGCCACGGCAAGTGCAGCGATCAATGCTGCACGCGCGGTTGTCTTGATAAGCATCGCCTCAATCCTTTTCCCGATATCGATGACTAATTTTGATGCAAACGTATGCAATGGCTATGCCATCCGGGGAAACTTATTCTGCAAATTGCCCCTGCGACGACAAGTCCTTGTGATCGTGCGCGTGCATGGGCATCGTGCTGCCTATTCTGGCATCAAGATTGCAACGTTTGAGCCCGACCTTTTCCTGGGAGCTTGGGCCATGCGTATTCGCTTAACGACCTGTCTCGCCGCGCTTGCGCTGGCGATATCAGCACTCTCGGCGCGCGCCGAAACGGTGGTGCGCTACGGCATCTCGATGGCGGATATTCCGCTGACATCAGGCCAGCCCGATCGCGGTGCCGGAGCCTATCAGTTCACGGCCTACACCATCTACGATCCGCTGGTGGCGTGGGAGATGGACGTCGCCGATCGGCCGGGCAAACTGGTGCCGGGGCTCGCGACCGAATGGAAGGTCGACGACACGGACAAGACCAAGTGGCGCTTCACCCTTCGCAAGGGCGTGAAGTTTCACGACGGCAGCGAGTTCAACGCCGATGCGGTGATCTGGAATCTCGACAAGGTGCTCAACGACAAGGCGCCGCAATTCGACAAGCGGCAGAGCGCGCAGGTGAAGACCCGCCTGCCCTCGGTCGCCAGCTACGCCAAGATCGACGATTTCACCGTGGAGATCACCACCAAGACGGTCGATTCCTTTTTCCCGTATCAGATGCTGTGGTTCCTGGTGTCGAGCCCGGCACAATATGAGAAACTCGGCAAGGATTGGGACAAGTTCGCAAGCCAGCCGTCGGGCACCGGCCCGTTCAAGCTGACCAAGCTGGTGCCGCGCGAGCTCGCCGAGCTCAGCAAGAATCCGGACTATTGGAATCCGAAGCGGATTCCCAAGGTCGACAAGATCGTGCTGGTGCCGATGCCGGAAGCGCTGACGCGCACCAACGCGCTGCTCGCAGGGCAAGTCGACCTGATCGAGACTCCGGCGCCCGATGCCGTGCCGCAGCTGAAAGCTGCCGGCATGAAACTCGTCGACAACGTCACGCCGCATGTCTGGAATTATCACCTCAGCGTGCTGCCGGGCTCGCCCTGGACCGACATCCGCCTGCGCAAGGCGCTGAACCTCGCCATCAACCGCGACGAGGTGGTCGGCCTGATGAACGGGCTTGCAAAGCCGGCCAAGGGCCAGGTCGACCCGTCGAGCCCGTGGTTCGGCAAGCCGAGCTTTGAATTGAAGTACGATCTTGCTGCGGCGAAGAAGCTGGTGGAGGAAGCCGGCTATTCAAAAGAAAAACCGCTGAAGACCACTTTCATCATCGCGCAGGGCGGCACCGGCCAGATGCTGTCGCTGCCGATGAACGAATTCCTGCAGCAGAGTTTCAAGGAGATCGGCATCGACATCGACTTCAAGGTGGTCGAACTCGAGACGCTCTATACGCATTGGCGCAAGGGCGCGGCCGACGAGATGAATGCCGGCATCACCGCCAACAACATCGCCTATGTCACGTCGGATCCGCTCTACGCCATCGTGCGCTTCTTCGCCTCCGACCAGATCGCGCCTGTCGGCGTCAATTGGGGCGGCTACAAGAACCCCGAGGTCGACGCCCTGATCAACCAGGCCAAGCAGACCTTCGACACCGCCCAGCAGGACGAGCTGATCGCCAAGGCCCATGCGCTCATCGTCGACGATGCCGCGCTGGTCTGGGTCGTCCACGACACCAACCCGCACGCGCTGTCGCCGAAGATCAAGCAGTTCGTGCAGGCCCAGCACTGGTTCCAGGATCTGACCACGATCGGGGTGGAGTGAAGGCCGCGGACACAGCTGCCGTGGGGTGGGTTAGTTAGCCGAAGGCGTAACCCACCATGCTTCCGCAAACACCGACCGGAGTCGGCGGGTTACGCTCAACGGATTGCGCTTCGCGCATCCGCTGAGCTAACCCACCCTACAAAGCCCCCCTACTTCGTCAGCAGCGCATACGCCCCGGTCCAGCCCTCCGGCGGCGGATTGGCTTTGAACTCCCCGATGCGCGCTTCGTACAGCTTGAACAGCTTTTCCAGCGTGTCGGCGTCCTCGCTGCGACGGCCGCGCTCGATGGCGTCGAGTGCACCCTGCCAGTCGCGGTTGCGGTAGCAGCCGAGCATCTCGATGGTGACGTTGCGCAGGCGCTGGAACGCGCCCGATTGCATCACGTCCTCGCGGCCGGCGATGGCATAGATCACCTCCGGCTCGGTCTTGCCCTTGACCATGATGAAGTCGAGCTCGAGGATCGCGAATCTGTCCTTGGCGGCGAGCGCCGTCCGCGAGCCGACAATGATGGGGAAGCCGTATTCCTTGGTCTGGCCTTCCAGGCGCGAGGCGAGGTTCACGCTGTCGCCGAGCACCGAATAGTTCTTCTTCAGGTCGGAGCCCATGTTGCCGACCACGCCGATGCCGGTGTTGAGGCCGATGCCGACATTGAGCGGAATGTAGACGTGGCCGCCATCGGCGGCTTCCTGCTCGCGCTCCCTGTTGACGACGTCGATCTTCTCGAGCATCTGGATCGCTGCCTCGCAGGCATGGACCTGATGCTCGGCATCGTCGAGCGGCGCGTTCCAGAACGCCATGATGGCGTCGCCCATATATTTGTCGACGTAACCCTTCTGTTCGATGATCACGTCCGTGAGCGGCGTCAGGAAGCGGTTCATCAGCGTGATCAGGCCTTGCGGATCGTGCTTGTAGCTTTCCGAGATCGTGGTGAAGCCGCGCACGTCGGAGAACATGATCGTCATCTCGCGCTCCTCGCCGCCGAGCACGACCTTCTCCGGCGATTGCGCGAGCTGTTCGACCAGCACGGGCGACATGTATTGGGCGAAGATGCCGCGGATCTGCACGCGCTGGCGCTGCTCGCGCACGAAGCTTGCAAAGATGAAGGTCAAATAGATCGCCGTGGTCGACAGCAGCGGATAGGTGAAGTCGATGAGGTAGCGGTATTTCGCGTAGAAGAACCAGGACACGCCGATCAGGATAGCGGCGAACAACGCGCCCGCCAGCACCAGTCGCACCGGTCCGAGATTCGGCGTGAAGATGATGACGAGAATGCCGATGATCATCGCGACGATCAATTCGAGGCCGAGCGCGTAGTTCGGCCGCGAAATCGCGGCGCCGGTCAGCACGCTTTCGAGCACCTGGGCATGGATCTCGACACCCGGCATGGCGCGCGATACCGGCGTGGTCTTGATGTCGTTCAGGCCGACAGCGGAGGTCCCGATCAGCACCAGCTTGCCGGCAAGCTTGCCCGGCGACACCGTGTTGTCGAGCACATCAGCCGCCGAGACGTAGATCGAGGGGTCGCGGCGGGCATAGTGCACCCAGAGCTGGCCGTTCTCGTCGGTCGGAATCTCGACGCCCTTGATGCGGACGGCGCGGATGCCGCTCTTGTCGGTGCGCACCAACAGCGTCGGCGTCCCCGTGACGACGCGCAGGATCTCGAGACTGAGCGACGGCATGATCTGGCCTTGCGCGCGCATGATCATCGGCACGCGCCGGATCAGGCCGTCGCGCTCGGTCTGGATCGTGAACAGGCCGCGGCCCGCGGCGACCCGCTCGATGATAGGCACGTTGCGCAACAGACCCGGGAATTCGAACAGAAAGCGCTCGGGCCCCGCCTCGCCGACCGTTGCCACGCCGGTGAAGGGAAGCGCCTTGTCGATCTCCGAAGTGATCGCAGACTGCCCGGTCTCGCCCAACACCACGCGCGAGCGCTTGATCGCCTCCGAAAGGATCTCGTCGTTGCTCGGCAATTCGCGCAGCCTGGTGCGGGTGGCCTCGTCGAGATAGCGCATCTGGCCCGCGACCAGGTCAGGATTGAGCCGGTCGGGCTCCGAGAACACCACGTCGAAACCGATCGCCACCGCGCCGTGACTGGTGAGGTTGGCGATCATGTCGGCGACCCGCGTGCGCGGCCATGGCCACTGGCCGAATTTGGCAAGGCTCTTGTCGTCGATGTCGACGATGGTGACCGGCCTCACCCCCTTCTTGTCGCGCGGGTCGACCAGCTGGAACATGTCGAAGGTGCGCAGCCGCAGCTCCTGCACCGGCGGCGGATCCCAGACCCGCAGACCTGCGAACACGACCAGCAGCGCAAGGCACAGCAGCCGCGCCAAGCCGAACTTTCGCGTGAACCACCGGCGCAGGATCTTGAGACGTTTCATATCAGTCGCGCTTCCTGCCGCGCATCGCGTCCGTTCGAGCGATCATGGAGCCTCTCCGCGCGGTTGGCCATTGTCTGATGGCGGAGGATTATGGATTTTTTGCCGCGGTCAAGCTCCGCGTTCCGGGCCGGGCGGGTCCGGCGTTCATCAGGTGATGTGGAAGATGAAATCGCTGGCCTTGAGATTTGCGGCGATAACGCTCTTCAGCAACAGCTGCTCGTTCTCCGTGATCGGTCCGCCCTCGGGGTGACTGATCTGCTGATGCCAGGTGACCAGCGTGTCGCCGGTGCCCTGCTGCTGCACGATTGTGAGATTGCCGATGGAGCCGACATCCGAGAACTGGCGCAGGTCGATCTTGTCCAGGCCCTCGATGAAATCGGTAATGGTGTGCGAGGCGTCGCCCCCGCCGAAGCCCGGCGCGAACACGAACTGATCCTTGCCGCCGCCGCCGGTCAGCGTGTCGCCGGTCGTCGGCGCGAAGATCACGTCCTTGCCGCCGGTGCCGGTCAGGGTGATGCCCTGGCTGGTGTCGCCAGCCTCGTCGAAGATGAAGTTGACGGTGTCGTAAGCACCGGTGGTCTTGTCCGTCACGGTGAGCGCGATCCGGTCCTGGTCGGGTGCCGGATCGCCCGGAGAGTAGGTCACACCATTCTCGAACGCTGTGTTGATGTCGTCGAGCGAGCCCGACGCCGGCGACAGATCGACGCTGCTGCCCGGCGCATGCAAGGTCGACGCCGCGACCGTAAACTCATCCGTCGACGCGCTGGAATCGGTGTCGCTGACCGAAAGATTGAAGATGGTGTCGGTGCCTTCCCCGCCATTGTGCGAGACGTAGAAATGATCGGTGTCGATGACCGGTCCGCCGGGGGGCGCGGTCACGCTGGTCGAGATCGTGGCGGCCTTGTCCGAGACCGGCGCGGTGCCGTCGGTGCTCATCGCGGTGATGTCAGTCGTCGCCGGCGAAGCGGAGGTCGTGATCCCCCCGGTATAGGTGTCGTCGAGGGCGTGGACGCCGAGCGGGGCCGGCGTGCCGCTAAAGCCATCGGCGGGCAGGAAGCGGATCAGCGTATCGGTGCCCAGCACCAGCGCATGGGTGTCGCTGACCGAACCGATGTCGACCCACTGATGGGTGCCGGCGAGCTCGTACTGCCAGACGCCGTCGGCGGACGATGCCGTGTCCGAAGTGACCGCGATGGCCTTGAAGCTCGAGCCGTCGTCGACGTCGTGGAATTTGCCTGCGAAGAGGTCGCTGACGGCGCTTCCGGCCGGATCGCTCTCGTTGCCGGCGACGGAGGCGAGCGTGGTGCTGTCGAGCGTCGGCGCGTCGTTACTGCCGGCGATGTTGATCGTGACGACGCCATTGCCGGTGCCGGTCGGCGTATGGCTGTCGTCGGGCACGATGGTGTATTGCAGCGACAGCGTATGGCCCGCGGCCAGGAAGTCGAAGGCCTGGCTGCTGGAATTGAAGTCCCAGGTGAACTGGGCGTGGGTTGCCGTGCCGTTCAGGATGTCGCCGGACTGCACGGTGAGATAGTTCAGGAGGTCTGCGTTCGACAGCCCGTCGATGCCGTCGGTTTGCAAGGTCCCGTCGAGATAGACCGAGAGGTGATCGAGCGCGACCGTGACGTGATCGGTGGCGTCGGCGTCGGACACGGTGAGCGTGCCGGTCGCGCCGAGCCCCGAATTGGTCTCGCTCAGGTCGGCGCCGGCACTGTCGCCGGCCTTGGCCGCGATCGCCGGGGCGTCGTTCGCGCCTGATATCGTGACGGTGACCTGGGTCGTGTCGGTCTTGTGGCCGTCGTCAAGCGTGATGGTGGAGACCACCGTCGCGGTCTGGCCCTGCCCGAGGAAATCCAGCGCGCCGTCGGCGATCGAATAGCTCCAGCCGACGGTGCCGTTGTTCTTGCCGGTCAGTTGCAGCGACAGCGCGTGTTCGAGCGCGCTGATCTCGTCCGGCGTCAGCGTCAGAGCGGTGTGGTCGGCGGCGAGCCAGGTCACGTCCTGATGGGTGACCATCGCCGTCGGCCGGTCGGTCAGGTCGACGTCGGTGAAGGCGATCGAGCCGGTCGCGGCAGGCGACGGATCGTATGTCGTGGAGACGCCCGTGGTGTCGGTAAGCTCGGAGACGCTCGCGGTCAGCGTCGCGCCATCGGTGGTGAATTTGGGCGCGTCGTCGGCGGCGTTGACCGTGATCAGCGTATGATCCGTGCCGTCATTGCTGCCCGCGAAGGTCGCGTGGCTGTAGTCGGCACCGGTCAGGGTCAGACTGATGTGGTGCCCCGCGGCGTCGGTGATCGTCAGCGTGCCGCCGGTGCTGGCGTCGTCGTTGGCCACGTAGGCCGCACTGGTGCCGAGGCCATAGTCGATGCTCGACAGGTCGATCTTGTCTGTCGACGCCAATCCCGCGATCGATCCGCCGAAATCCGTGGTCTGGATATCGAGCTCGGCGCCACTGCCGCCGAAGGTGACCGTCTGCGACACCGCGGCGTCGACCACGAGCGTCGCGCCGGTGTCGATGGTGACCGAGCCGGAGCCTGACAGCGACCCGAACAGCGACAGCGTCCCGTCGGTGTGGATCTCGATCGTGTTGGTATTGGTGATATTGCCGGTGATCGAGGCGGAGCCCCAGCTCTCGATCTTGCCGGAGTTGGTGATGCCAAACGCCACCCCGTCCGCACTCGAGACCGAAGCACCGTCGTGGAGGTCGATCTCACCGGCATTGTCGATCTTGGACAGCGTGCCGAACACGCTGGTGCCGGAGACGGTCCAGGTGCCGGCCGTGTTGTTGTCGAACGTGGCACTGGCGACCGAGATGTTGCCGTTGATGTGCCCGCTGTTGTTGATCGTGACCGCGCCGCCGGTCTCGGCGATAGCGTAGGTTGTCGAGGTCACGCTGCCGGGGGCATCGGGTCCGATCGTGCCGGTATTGTCGATCACCGCCGCGCCGGTCGTGTTCTCCTGGACGAAGATCGCGTAGTGACCGCTCGCTCCCACGACCGAGCCGGTATTGGTGATATGTGTCGAGCCGGTCGCGCTTGCATCGTTCTGGGTGACGACGATGCCGGCCGTTCCCGTGGCGGTGAGTTCGCCGTCATTGAGGATGGTGACGTTGCTCTTGCCGGTCGCCACGACGCCCAGAGCAACCGCGCCTGTGGCCGAGCCCTCGTTGGTGACGCTCACATCGCCGCCGCCGTGATCGGAGGCACGGATCGCGTTGCCGGCGGCAGTGATCGACGAGGCCTTGCCGGTCGAGACCGTGACGTTGCCGGCGCCCCAGGTGAATGCCTCGATGCCGAAGCCAGCGTCGGCCGTGATCGTGGCATCGCTGTCGACGATGACATCGCCATTGACCGCGCCCGAGAAGGTGGCGTCGCCGCCCGGCTTGTAGCCGGCGATGATCCCGCCCGGCGTGGCGCCATCGTTGTTCAGCGTGCTGCCGGAATGGATCGTGCCATGCGCCTCGACGGAGATCGTGCTGTGCAGATCGCTTCCGATCGCTGTCGCATAATTCACTGCGACGATGCCCGAGCTGCCCGACGTGATGCTGTCGCCCGTCGCGAGCGTGACGGCGATGTCGCCGGCATCGATACTGTAGGCCTTGACGCCGTAGGCCGTTGCACCCGAGATCGTGACGCTTGTGCCCAGCGTGACCGTGATGTCGCCGGTGCCACCGCTGAGGGCGGAGGCCTCGATGCCGTAGCTCTGAGTTCCGGACACGGAAATCGTGGTGCCGGCGAAGCTGGTCACCGTGACGTTACCGTTCCCGTAATTGTAGGCGTCGATGCCCGAGCCCGCCCCGGCGGTAATGTCGGCGTAATTATTGACAACGACCGTGCCGGTAACGGCGGTATTGGCACCGGTGCTGTTCGTCGAGCCAGTATAGCCGGCCTGGATGCCAGCCGGCGGATTGCCAGCCAGGTTTGACGTGCCGCCAGAATGGATCGAGCCATGCGCGTTGACAGTGATGGTGCTGTCGTTCCCACTGTCGAGCGAGGTCGCCCGGTTGACGGCCACGATACCGGAGCTTCCCGAGGTCACGACACTGCCGGCCTCGGTCGCGACGGCGATGTCACCGGCACCATAGCTACGCGCACGGATGCCGTAGGTCGAGCTCGCCGTGACGTTGCCGCCGGCGTCGATGCTGATGGCGCCATCGCCCTGTGTCGTCGCATCGATGCCGAAGGCACCGCCGGCCGCCCCGCCAAGCTGGGTGATCGAGATGTCGCCGGCGTTCGCGGCATTCAGATTCTCGACCAGAATGCCTTCCGAATTCGCGCCAGTGCCCGTCGCCTTACCGGTGAGATTGTCGATCGTGATGTCGCCTACGCCGGTCGCGCTGTCGCGCAGCGTGATGCCGTTGCCGGCCAGGCCCGTGACGTCCTTTGTCGCCGTCAGCGAGATGTCGCCGGTGCCGTTCTGAATGACAACGATGCCGTTGGCCGCGCCCTTCAGCGTGCCGGTCGGCGTGAGGACGATACTCGCGGGCTTGAGGGATGTGCCGCCCGACGCCGTGAAGTCGAGCGCGTCGTTGATCGAGGTCGTAATGTCGGCCGCGCCGGTGACCGTGAACGTGCCGCCGGTCGACGACTGGCCGGTAATGGTGCCGGTGAAGCCGAGACTGCTCTTGTCGAGCTGGAGCGTATCGGCGCCGCCGGCAAAGGTGACGGTCTGCGCGTCAGCACCGGCAAGCTCCAGCGTCGCCTTGTCGTCGATAATCAGCTGGCCCACGCCGGTGAGCCCGCCGGAGAGGTTCAGCGTGCCGGCCTGCACCTCGATGAAGCCGGTGTTGGTCACGACGCCCGAGATCGTGTTGGCGTTGGAGACGCTGAAAATATGGCCGGAGTTGCTCAGCTGACCGCCGTTGATCGTGACGATATCGGACAGATAGAGCTTCGAGCTGCCATCGACCGTCACAGTCCCGCCGTCGTTGGCGACGGTCAGCGACGTCAGCTTCAGAATGCCGCCGCCAATTGCCTTGATATCGGCGGTGTTGACGATCTGCTCGCCGGAGATGTCCAGCTCGCCGCCATTTGCCTGGAGCAGCTGGTGGTTGGCGAGGGTGTGGACGATAGCAGGATCGATCGTCAGCGTGCCGCTGGTGACCGTGATCGTGCCGGTGTTGGTGATGTCGGCGTTGCTGATAGCGCTGGTGCCGAAGGATTCCAGCGTGCCGGCAAGCGTCACGGTGCCGCCGTCGATCGTCGCGGCGGAAAGATCGAGCGTCGAGCCCGACTCGATCGACACGGCCCCGTCGGTGTTGGTCACGTCAGTCGAGATCAGCTTCAGCGTGCCGTCGTTGATCGCGCCCAGCGTGCCGGTATTGGTGACGGCCTCGGTGTTGATGTCGAGCTCGGCATTGTTGGCCCGGATCGTGCCGCCGTCATTGCTGATCTTGGGGGTGGAGCCCGTCGCCAGCAGCGTCAAGAGCCCGCCGAGCGTCGATTCCAGCAGATAGCTGTTCGAGATGTTGGCGTCGGTCACCGCTGTGGTGCCGGACGAAGCGAGCGTCCCTGCGATCGTGAGCGCGCCGCCCGTCAGGGTGGCGCCGACCAGCGTCAGCTTCTTGTCGGCCTCGACCTTGACGGTGCCGTTGTTCGTGATCTCGCTTGCCGACACGGTCGCATCGTCGAATGTCAGCGTGATGTCGCTCGCAACCGCCACAGTGCCCTTGTTCAGGGCCGCGTTGCCGTCGATCGTGCTGTCGCCGGTGACGTTGATCATGCCGCCCGACGGGCCGCTGTAGTTATTGATGGCGCCGCCGGATATTTCGGTGCCCGCGAGGGTCAGGATCTGGCCGTCATCGACCTGCACCGTGCCGATGTTGGTCACGACATCGTTGAGCAGCGTCGCGGCGCCCGCGATCTCCAGCGTGCCGTTGTTGGTGACCAGGCCACCCTGGATCTTCGCGCCGCCCTGCAGCTTGACGGTATCGTCCAGCTCGATGCTGGAATTGTCGGTGATAACCGAGCCTGCGACCGTGATGCCGTCCAGGGTCAGCTTCGCATCGGCCGTGACCGCGCTCGTGCTCAACGTCGCGCCGCCGTCGATCTTGCTCGCGACCGTGACGTCGATGGTGCCCGAGCCGTCGATGGCCCCGCCCGAGATCTCGGTGTTCGACAGCGTCAGTGTCTGACTGCCGTCGACCTGCACCGTGCCGATGTTGGTAACGACGTCATTAAGCAGCGTCGCCGCGCCTGAGATCTCCAGCGTGCCGTTGTTGGTGACCGGGCCACCCTGGATCTTCGCGCCGCCCTGCAGCTTGACGGTATCGTCCAGCTCGATGCTGCCCTTGACGGTGATGGCTGTGCCATCGACCGTCATCGCATCGAGCATCAGAGCCTGGAGGTTCTCGACCGTGACGAAGCCGGCGCTCAGCGTTGCCCCGCCGTCAATCGCGCTGTCGCCGGTGACGTCGATCGTACCGGGTCCGGCGATCGAGCCACCGCTGATCTCCGTGCCTGACACTGTCAGCGTCTGACCAGCATCGACCGACACCGTGCCGTGGTTGGTGACGATATCATCCAGCAGCGTCGCGGCGCCCTCGATCTCTAGCGTGCCGTTATTGACGATCGGGCCGCTTCCACCGACGGAGGAACCCTCCGAGAATTGCACCGGGCCGAGGGCAAAATCGTTCAGCGAATAGCTCGCGCTGGTCAGGATGAACTTGACCATGGCGATGTCAGCACTGCTGCCGACCAGGTCGATGAAGATCGCCGACCCGTCGCTGTTACCGTTGCTTACGCCGTCTTTGCTAACAGTACCGATTACGTTGCCGCCCAGATCATAGGCAATGATCTCGGCGGTGAAGCTTCCGTAGTAATCGGCCTGGATTTGCGCCCCCGCCGAAGAGACCGGCGCGGCGAACTTAATGGTGATGTCGGGGCCGGCCCCACGATCCCACAGCAGATGGGTTCCAGGCGCAAAATTCCCGAACCAGCCATAGCCTTGGTCACGCAGCTCAAAGGAACCGCCAGCGGAAGAGACCGTGCCGCCGGTGCCGTCGGTCGCGACGACCTGCTGCGGACTGCCGAGCACGGTGAATGACGTGCCGAGCTGCCCCCAGTTGAACTCCACCGTGGCGGGACTTCCGCCCTTGGGAGCGAAAACGCTCGAACTACCCTGGATCACCGCACCGCCGGTCAGCTTCACGGTGCCGCCGATCATGATGCTGCCCTTGTCCGAGATCGTCGCGCCATCGACCGTCGCGGTATCGAGCGTCAGGGTTGTGCCCGCCTCGACTGTTACCGTGCTCGTGCTCAGCGTCGCGCCGCCGTCGATCTTGCTGGCACCGGTGACGTCGATCGTACCTGTGCCGTTGATGGCGCCGCCTGAAATCTCCGTGCCCGACAACGTCAGCGCTTGACCGCCGTCGACCTTGACCGTGCCGTGGTTGGTGACGACATCGTTAAGCAGTGTCGCCGCGCCTGAGATCTCCAGCGTACCGTTGTTGGTGACCGGGCCGCCCTGGATCTTGGCGCTGCCCTGGAGCTTGACGGTGTGATCGAGCTCGATGCTGGAATTGTCGGTGATGACAGAGCCCGAGACCGTGATGCCGTCCAGCATCAGCTTTGCATCGGCCGTGACCGCGCTCGTGCTCAGCGTGGCACCGCCGTCGATCGTGCTCGCGACCGTGACGTCGATTGTGCCGGCGCCGTCAATGGCTCCGCCCGAGATCTCGGTGTTCGACAACGTCAATGTCTGGCTGCCGTCGACCTGCACCGTACCATGGTTGGTCACGACGTCGTCGAGCAGTGTCGCGGCGCCCGCGATCTCCAGCGTGCCGTTGTTGGTGACGGGGCCGCCCTGGATCTTGGCACCGCCCTGCAGCTTGACGATGTCGTCGAGCTCGATGCTGGCATTGTCGGTGATGACGGAGCCTGAGACCGTGATGCCGTCCAGCGTCAGCTTGGCATCGGCCGTGACTGTGGCAATGCTGAGCGTGGCGCCGCTGTCGATCTTGCTGGCGCCGGTGACATCAATGTTGCCGGCGCCCTTGACGGTGCCGCCGCTGATCGTGGCGCCGTTCAGGGTCAACGCGGCATCGACAATGACGTCGCCGCTGGAATTATCGACAGTCGATCCCGGACCGATCGCGAGTGCGCCTGTGAGCACTTCGATGGTGCCGGCATTGGTGACGGCCTCGCCGTTCAGCGCATTGCCGGTGCCGGTCACGTTGAGGGTACCGTTGTTCGTCAGCTTGCCGTTGCTCAGCACCCCGTCGCCGGTGAGATCGATCTCGCCATTGTTCGTGACGGTACCACCCTTGGGGATGCTCGTTATGGTGAGCGTACCGCCGCCGCTGTCGCTCTCAGCATGGACCACCGGCGTTCCCGGGAGGATGGTAATCGCACTACCGTCGATCGTTGCACCATTGATAGTCAGCTTGCTGCTGACATCGATCTTGACGTCGCCGGCATTGTTGATCCGGGAGCCCTGGTCGATCGTCAGCGCGTCATGTGCAAATACTTCGATGAGACCGCCGGCGCTGTTGAAACCGGTTTCGCTGGCGAACTCCACCGCGCCCTTGACGTTGACCACGCCGGAATTGTTCAGCGTGCCGTTCTCGATCAGGTTGATGCCGTCGAGCTCCAGCGTGCCGGAAACATTGACCGTGCCGCCGTCGATCGTCACGGCGTTCGCGACCAGCGTCGCGAGGGAGCCGACCTGCACGGTCCCGCCGGCATTGGCAATGCCGGTATCCAGCGTCAGCGTGCCGCCGAAAAGGTTGACGGTGCCGGAATTGACGATGGTGGTCAGCGTGTCGATCACACCGCCCGCGTCCAGCGTCAGCGTGCCGGCGTTGGTGATCGTGGCGGTATTGGTAACGACCACGCCGGTCTTCGGCCTGGTGATCGTCTCGACATCGATCGCCCCGCCGACGAAAACGGTACCGTCTGCCGCATTGGTGAACTTCGCATCGGCATTGAGCGTGAGCGCGCCCGCGAGCGTCAACGTGCCGTGGTTGATCACCTGCGGCGCCGTGTGGTCCACCGTGGTGTCGTAATCGTCCATCGTCAGCGATTTGCCGAAGGCCGCGACGTCGATCGTGACGGGATAGGACGGCGTCAGACCATGCAGCTGATCGGTAATGACGATAACATCGTCGTTGCTGGTCGGGACCGTGCCGGTTTCCCAGTTCGCGGCGTCCTTCCAGAAACCGCCCGAGGGCTGGTTCGTCGCGATCCAGACCACCGCCGGGGCGTCGGTGCCTGTGATCTTGACGGTGATGGTCTGCTGCGAGGTCGCATTGTGCTCGTCAGCGACCGTCACGGTGTAGACCAGCGTCAGCACTTCGCCCTTCGGAATGAAGTCGGCGAGGTAGACGGGCAGATCGGCCAGCGACCAGTTGATGGTGCCGGTGCCAGTGCCGGTTGAATCGAGGCCGCCCGCGATCGCAACCGACATGGCGCTCTGGAACGCGGCAAGCGGCCCCGGCGGCACGGTGGTGCCGTCCGGCAGGCTCGCGCCGGTCAGCGCCACGGATACGGTGTGGGTGTCGGTGAGGTCGACATCCGTGAAGGTGAGGGTGCCAGTGGTCGGAACGTTGGTGGTGAGCGGCCCGCCCGGCACGCTGGTGCCACCCGAGAAGGTGATCGTCGGCACGCTGGTGGTGATCACCGGCTTGTCGTTGGTGCCGGTGACCGTGATGGTGATCGGGAGCTGCCTGGTTTCGGGCTGGACCGAGAAATTGTTGTTGACGCTGACGATGTAAGTCACCGTCAGCGTTTCGCCGTCGGCGAGGAAGTCGAAGGCGTGATCGGGGATCGTGTAGGTTAGGGTCGCAGAACCGTTGTTGTTGTTGCCGCCGTCGGCGACGACAGCGATCTTGATCTGCGTCGCCGCAATATCCTGCTTCTGGAGCGCAGTGAGCGAGGCGGTGACGTCGTGATGGGCGGAGTCCGTATAGGTTAATTTTGATGGATCGAGGTCCACCGACACCGTCGGCCGGTCGCCCAGGTTCTGGTCGACGAAGTTGACCCGGAAGATGATGGTGTCGGCAGGCACGGCATCGCCGGTGGTGTCGGCGCGGTCGCCGGTCGCATGCGCGTGCTCCGTCACGGCGAACGCGGTCACCACGTTGCCGTTGCCATCGAGGACGCTCGCGAAGGGTGCGCCGGGAATACGGTCGACCCCCTTGTCCGACCCGCCCTGCGCCAAATTGCCACCGGTGTTGACCGGATTGACGAAGGTCGCAGTCGCGGTGGCGCCGGTGTCCGTCTTGATCAGGACAATGTCGCCGTTCTGCGTGATCGAGTCGGTAGAGTTGTTGGTGAGCTTGGTGTTGGTGTTGTTGTCGGTGAACTTCAGCGTGAACACGTCGTTGATCAGCTTCTGCACGTCAGGCGACAGCAGCGCATTGGTGACCGAGACGTTGCCGCCGCTGATCTGGATCATCTGGCCGGCCTGGTTGACCGTCGCGATCGGCAGCAGCGTCAGCTTGTCGAACAGGATGTAGGAGCCGGTGGTGCCGTTCGGCTCGACCAGCACCTGGAAGTTCGCCTGCGGCTGCGGATCACCGCCGCCCGCGGGAACGACGAAAGCGATCTCGGTCAGCACCGCCGTGCCGCGGATGCCCATGGTGGCGACCGGCGTGTCGATCTTCATGTCGCCGTGCTTGGCGGTCTCGCCGGCGACGAAGGTGATGGTGCCCGCGACCAGGCTGAGCAGCGAGGAATTGTTCGACCCGTTGGGGTCGTAGACCATCTCGTTCAGCACCATCCGCGCGTTGGAGGACAGGCCGAACACGGTGCCGTCGATGAAGGTGATGCCGAGCGTTGAGTCCGAGCCGGTCGAGACCACGTCGCCCTTCTCGACGTTGTCGCCGTTATTGAGGATGACCGAGACGCCGTTGCGGACCACGGTCGCGCTGCCGGTCAGCTTGGTGACATGACCGATGACCTGCGCCACGGCGGCACCGGGCGCAGCCTGCGCGACCTGGACGTAGCCGGTGAGCGCGCTGACGATGTCGCCGGTGAGATGCGCGCCGTCGGGCGAGGCGATCGCCGCGCGCTTGTCGCCCCTAAAATAATCGTGAACGACGACATCGTGGCCGTCGTGCGAGAGCACGAGATCGAGGCCCGCGCGCTTGAACTCGCCGTGGAAGATCAGATTGGGGTCGGCGATGACGACCGCGCCGTCAGGCACGTGGCCGTGTGCCTTGGCGGTAAACGAATCGACGTGATCAGAGGCGGACGAACGAAAGCCCTGGCCATCCAAGGTGAGCGCGGCGTCAAATTTGCCAGCGTAATTCAACCGGGCACCGTGAAAAGTGTTAAAATCTAAGTAAGTATCGATCGCCTAAGCTTGCATAGCATTACCAAGTCCCTAGCGAAACCATCTATTGCTTGTGTGATTTCGTATCACTTGGCGGTGGAAGCCTATGCCTACGGCGACATCCAAAGATAAACTGAAGTATATCTTGCAGAGATTTCGCGTAAATCGTCGCTTTCTCAAGTCTATCTTCCACTAGATTACGTATTCCAACATATTAACCATTCGTCGGATACTTGTGTCATCTTTTCTTCGTAGTACCCCGCGCCATACTGCGGCAAATACGGAGCTAAATCTGTGACCCAGCTAACAGAACCCGTGAAATTGCTGGTCATTAGCCATAGAAGCAGAATCGCGTCCCACAACTTCCGACTGCAATCCCGTCAGTCTCGCGGCAGCGCCCCTGATTTCGCCGGCCTGTAAAATTTTATGGAGTCCGGGAAGGGGCGGTTGAGCGTGCCCCACGCTAGTCGGCCCCCTGCCGCGCGCGTTAAGCAGACCAAAACGGCCCGTCTCGCACTATCTCCGCGAAAGCAACAATCCCGGCACGTTCAGGTCGAGGGGGACCTGGCGAAGCCGGATAGGGGATGTCAGATGGAGACCGCTGCTCGCTCGCGCGCCTGGCGCGCTATCCTAGTGCTGTGCGGACTGATCCTGTTCGGATCGGCCGCCGATCTTCGCGCAGCCAGTTTGCTGTCACCGGGCGCAGGCGCGCTCATACGCAAATCTGCCGAGCCGTTCGGTGTGTTCGCCTTCGCCATTTCCAGCGGAGGCATGCGGCAGAAATGGCTTGGACTGAAGGAGAAGCTCGACGACGACATGGTGCAGCTTGCGCTGTGCGACGGCGACCGCGACAATTGCGCATCGCCCGCGGCGCTGAAGCTGCTCGCCATCGTCGACGAGGCCCGCACCCGCGACGGCCGCGCGCGGCTCGGCGAGGCCAACCGCGCCATCAACCTCGCCATCCGCGCCGAAAGTGACGGCGCGGAAGATATCTGGAGCTCGCCGCTGGAGACCTTCCAGCGCGGCGCCGGCGATTGCGAGGATTACGCCATCGCCAAGCTGGCCGCGTTGCGGCTTGCCGGTGTCGCCGCCGAGGACCTCCGCCTCGTCGTGGTGCGCGATATCCGCAACGGCGAAGGACACGCCATTGCCTCCGCAAGGCTCGACGGCCACTGGCTGATGCTGGACAACCGCCGCATGGCGATGGTCGAGGATGACGACGCGCGCAACTATCAGCCGCTGTTCGTGCTCTACCAGTCAGCCGTGCTGAGATATGTCGGCGAACCCGTGCGGCTCGCGGGTGTCGACAGCCAGCGCGTGTCGACCGGGGCGCATTGATCCATCGGGGCTCCGGCCCTTCACGTCAACCGTTCCGCCACACCCCATTCCGTCACGCAGCCTGGAACTGCTAGCATGGCTGCAACCATGCTGAGGACATTTGGAATGCGGTTCATCGTGTTGACTGTGCTGGCGCTGCTGGCGTTACCGGCGGCACCGGGTTTGGCGCAATCCGGCACAACCGCTCCCTCCATCGCCGACAGGCTGCCCCTGTTCGTCAACAACAATTGCCTGCAGATCCGCGATCCCGGCAATCAATTGTTCTGCGGTGACGCCGAACTCTCCGCCGCCGCCGAGAAGCTCTCGACCGCCGTCGAGGCGCGGCTCGCCCGCCTGCCCGATCGCCTGCCCGCCATCGAGGAAAACGCGATCTGGATCCGCCAGCGCAATCTCGGCTGCGGGATCGTCGGCCAGACCGCGATCCGCGATGACGATTTCGAACGCGTCAAGGCCTGCCTGCTCAAGGTGACCGAGGATCGCGCGGCGATCGTGCGTGATCCGGATTTCGACTGCCTCGCCGCCAACACCGCGGCCGGCGCGCTGATCTGTGCGGACCCGTCGCTGGCGCTGACCGAGACCGAGCTCAACAGCCAGGTGCTCGCACTGATCGGCAGGCTGGACCCGACCGCGGCGCGCTTTGCCTTTGCGGAATACGGCCGCTGGACGCGCGAGCGCGACCGCAAGTGCAATCTGGTCGGCAAGGAGAACGTGCCGCCGCAGGAGCTCGGCTCGGCGGAAGATTGCCTCGCCGACTATCTGAAGCAGAAGACCGACGAGATCGCCGCCGCGAAGGGCGATCCGAAGAAGGTGTTCGGCCGGCAGGTCGCGGCCAAGGAGCCCGACACCGACGCCGTCGATTTCTGCGCCGCGCGCATCCACGCCGCCAATTCGTGCGGCAGTTTCCTCCGCATCAACCGCGTCTACGCACTCGACAGCCAGGTGAATGACCAGGAGGCGCAAGTCACCGGCGAGATCGAGATGGTCGTGCTGGCGCCCTTCACCACCTGCAGCAAGGTCGCGTCCACCTGCACCGGCACCTGCTGGGACGCCAGCACCGGCCTCCCGCAACCCGGCGCCGCCAACAGGGAGCGCTCCGCAGCCGCTTTCAACGTCACGCGCCGCCTGCGGATCCAGCGCACCTTTGCCTTCGTGAAAGCAGCCGACGGCTGGCGTTGCCGGGAAGACGAACTGGCGCCGGTGAACTCAGGCACCGCGGGCGGGGGATCGTAGCCGCTCTTTACGGATCGCCGCCAAAGCGCGATGAGATTGGGCTGAATCGTCGTCGCGCTTTAGCTCTTTGTTTGAGCATGATCTTTTCGGAGAATCGCTTCACACTCTTCCGGATCATGCTCTAGGCTCCCATTTGCAGGTGACCGCATTTGCGGCAGCGCGATTCACGAGGCCGAAACATGTTCGGGTCATGGTCGCGACCGATGCAAAACCTGTTAGTGTGGCCGTCATGAAGCGGGATAGCTCGGCGCTCGAAGTCCGAGGGTTAACGAAGCGTTTTGACCGCGTGGCGGTCGATAGCCTCGATCTCACCATTCATGCCGGCGAGTTCTATGCGCTGGTCGGGCCCAACGGTGCCGGCAAGACCACCACTTTGCGCATGGTCGCGGGCCTGCTCAGGCCCGATGACGGCGGCGTCTCGATCTTCGGCATCGACGCGCTCGCCAATCCCGTCGCAGCCAAGCAAGTGATGGCATGGGTCTCGGACGAGCCGATGATCTATGACAAGCTCACCCCGCTCGAATATCTCGAATTCGTCGCCGGCCTCTGGGGGATTGCGCCCGCGATCTCGAAACCGGTCGCCGAGGAGCTGGTGAGCTCGCTCGGGCTCGAGCCGCACCGGCACGAGCGCTGCGAAGGTTTCTCCAAGGGCATGCGCCAGAAGGTGGCGCTCGCCGGCGCGCTGGTGCACGATCCCCGCCTCATCATTCTCGACGAGCCGCTGACGGGACTCGACGCGGTCTCGGCCCGCCATGTGAAGGGACTGCTCGGCGAGCGCGTGCACGCCGGCTGCACCGTGATCATGACGACGCATATTCTCGAGGTCGCCGAGCGTATGGCCGACCGCATCGGCGTGATTGCCGCGGGCCGTCTCGTCGCGGAGGGCACCTTGACCGAGCTGCGCCAGCAGAACGGCCATGCGGACACGAGTCTCGAAGATCTCTTCATCGCCTTGGTGACGCTCCAGGACGCCGCATGAGCTCGGCGACCGCGCTCTCCTGGTTTGCCCGTCACGAGCTCCGCCTCGCCTGGCGCGAATGGTTCGCCATGATGACGGGGGGCCGGCGTCGGCGCGCCCGCGCCGCTGTGATTGGCCTCTTGTTCTTCGCCGCATTGCTGCATGTGCCGGCCTGGGCGGTGATCGGCCGTTTCGCCAATCTGCAATTGCCGCTCGACAAATCCTCACTGATCGTGATCTCGGCGACGATCTTTCTCGCCTGGACCCTGATGCTGTCGCAGGCGATCGAATCGGTGACACGGGTGTTTTACGCCCGCGCCGATCTCGACCTCATCATGTCGTCGCCGGCAACGCTCGCCAATCTGTTCTCGGTGCGCATCGCAGCGATCGCGCTCACCGTCACGGTGATGGCGCTACTGTTCTCGACGCCGTTCATCGACGTGCTGTTGATCGGCGGCGGCGTGCGCTGGCTTGCGGCCTTCGGCGTGGTCGTCGCGATGGGGCTGTCGGCGGCGGCGATCGCGATTGCCGTCACCATCCTGCTGTTTCGCCTGATCGGCCCGGCGCGGACGCGCTTCGTCGCCCAGATCCTGGCCGCGATCATCGGCGCCGGCTTCGTGATCGCGCTCCAGGTCGCGGCGATCATCTCCTATGGCACGCTGTCGCGCTTCACCATCCTGACCTCAGGCACCCTCGCCGCGCACGCGCCCGATATCGACAGCATCTGGTGGTGGCCGGCGCGGGCCATCATGGGTGACGTCGAGGCGCTGCTGCTGCTCCTCGCCCTCGGGCTCATGTTGCTTGGATGCGTGATGGCGATCTTCTCAGGCCGCTTCGCCGACACCGCGATCGACGCCGCCGCCTACGGCACATCCAGCCGCAAGCGCGCGAAGGAACGTCCGTTCCGCGGCGGCTCGCGACAACAGGCGCTGCGACGCAAGGAGTTCGTGCTGCTCTGTCGCGATCCCTGGCTGATCTCGCAGACCCTCATGCAACTGCTGTATCTGGTGCCGCCGGCGCTGCTGCTGTGGCGCAGCTTTGGCGACAGCTCGGCGGCGCTGACGCTGATCACGCCTGTGATCGTGATGGCGGCAGGACAGCTCGCCGGCGGGCTGGCCTGGCTGACGATCTCGGGCGAGGACGCGCCTGACCTGGTCGCGACCGCGCCGCTGACGCCGACGAGCGTCATCCGCGCCAAGATCGAGGTGGTGCTGATCGCGATCGCCATGATCTTCTGCCCGTTGGTGACCGCGCTGGTCTTCGCTTCGCCATTCCAGGCGGCGATCACGGCGGCCATGATCATCGTCAGCGCCGCCTCGGCCACCGCGATCCAGCTCTGGTTCCGCGTCCAGGCCCGGCGCAGCCAGTTCCGCCGCCGCCAGACCTCGTCGCGGCTTGCGACCTTTGCCGAAGCCTTCTCCTCGATCGGCTGGGCCGCCACCGCCGCGCTGCTGCTGACGCTGCCGACCGCCGGCATCGTCAGCGGCCTGATTACCGCCGGCCTGGTCGCGATGACCTGGAAATTCAGCCCAAAGCACGAGTAAAGGCGGCAGCAACGGTGCGACACTGACGCGCTGTTGATCGCGTCCTGTTGGCGACACGCTGGATTGCACGCTAGACTTTGCCTTGAAGTCATCGGGGACGGGATCATGCGGCGATTGATTTCGGCGGCATTTGCGCTGTTGAGCGCGTGTCTCTCACCTGCCCTCGCCCAGCAGCCGCCTCAGCGCAGCGAATGCCTGGCGATGGCGAACGCCGCGCCTCGCGCGATGCCGGTCGCGTTCCGGCAGGCGGCTGCCGCGCCCGAGGTCGAGATCACCTATGCCGGCCACTCCACCTATTTCATCGATACGCCGGGCGGCGTGCGCATCGCGACCGATTACAGCGGCGCCTATCAGGTCGGCCGGCTGCCGGACGTCGTCACCATGAACCGGGCGCACAGCACGCACTATTCCCTCAATCCGGACAAGCGCATTCCCCACGTTCTGCATGGCTGGGGCGAGGACGGCAAGCCGGCTGCCATTTCGGAGCGCATCGGCGACACCTTCATCCGCAACGTCACCACCGACATCCGCCGCTATTTCGGCGACGATTCCGGCACGGACATGATCCGCGACGGCAATTCGATCTTCATCTTCGAGGTGGCGGGCCTCTGCATCGGCCATCTCGGACATCTCCACCACAAGCTCGACGACAGCCACTTTGCCCAGATCGGCCGGCTCGACATCGTCATGGTGCCGATCGATGGCACATACACCATGTCGCTCGATGGCGTCTCTGACATCACCAGGCGCTTGCGCGCCTCCGTGGTGCTGCCGATGCACCGCTTCGCCACCCCGCTCGCCGAGTTCATGCAACGCATCGGCAAGCAATTCGAGATCGACCGCCGCACCGAGCGCTCCTTGCGAATCTCGCGGGATACGCTGCCGACGACGCCGACGGTGATCATCCTCGACGGGGTCTGACGCGCAATTTTCTCCAAGCCGGCTGCCGGCCGATCGTGCTGGTCTCCTTGGCAGACAGGAGATCGACATGACCGACTTTGCGCGATTTTTGCACGCGGACGGGCCCAACCCTGAACACGCGGCGGCGCTTCAGCTCTATGGCCGGTTCGTCGGCGATTGGGACGCCGAGATTAGGGCCCAAGGCGCTGATGGAACGAAGCACACCGCGCCCGGCGAGATCCATTTCGGCTGGGTGCTGGAGGGGCGCGCCGTGCAGGATGTCTGGATCATTCCCCGTCCCGCAGGCAGCCCCGCCTTTCCGATCGCCGGCAATTGGTACGGCACGACGCTGCGGGTCTACGATCCCAGCATTTCCGCGTGGCGGATTTCCTGGGTCGATCCTGGGCGCTGTGTGTTCCGTCAGCAGATTGGCCGTCCGCGTGGCGAAGATATCGTGCAGGAGGGCACGACCGAAGCCGGCGACCTCACGCGCTGGAGTTTTACCGAGATCACCGCGGACTCCTTCCACTGGCTCGGCGAGGTCAAGAACGCGGCGGCGACCGATTGGCGGCTGGTGGTCGATGTGAGAGCGACGCGAGGCAAGGGCTGACGCCAACGCCGTTGTGCTCGCGACGGAGGGCGCGGTTGCACAAGGCGCGCTGCCGCGCAGCCAAATGAGGTGCTAGGCTCCCGCCATAAAAACATGAGGGAGCGAATGTCGATGGCTGCAAGCGGTCTGCCCGCCAACACCAGCGGGCTCTTCGTTGAACCGCGCGAGGACTGGCTCGCGCAACATCAGGAAGAGATCATCGATCCCTCCAGGCCGATCGTCGATCCGCATCATCATCTGTGGAATCGCGGCCATCGCTATCTTATCGAGGAGATGGCCGCCGACATCGCCTCCGGCCACAACGTCATCGCGACCGTCTATGTCGATTGCCGCTCGATGTACCGCGCACACGGACCCGAGGCGTTCCGGCCCGTCGGCGAGGTCGAGTTCGCCAATGGCGTCGCGGCGATGAGTGCGAGCGGCGGTTACGGCAGGGCGGCGATCTGTGCCGGCATCGTCAGCCATGTGAACCTGCTGCTCGGCGATGCGGCGAGGCCCGTGCTCGAGGCGGAGATCGCCGCCGGCAATGGCCGCTTCCGCGGCATCAGGCATTCGTCCGCCTGGGACCAGGACCCCGTCGTCGCCGGCATGTATGCGAACCGGCCGAAGGGATTGTTGCAGGATCCGACCTTCCGCAAGGGCTTTGCCTGTCTTGCACCGCTGGACCTCAGCTTCGACGCCTGGCTGTTTCATCCGCAGATCGGCGAGCTCACTGAACTCGCGCGCGCCTTCCCCGACACCAGGATCGTGCTCGACCATTGCGGCGGGCCCGCCGGGGTCGGCCGCTTTGCCGGACGGCGCGAAGCGGTGTTTCCGGAGTGGCGCGCCTCGATCCAGGAGATCTCCCGTTGCGAGAACGTGGTGGTGAAGCTTGGCGGGCTCGCGATGTGCCTGCTCGGCTACGACTTCCATCTGCGCGAGCGACCGCCGTCATCGGAGGAGCTTGCCGCGGCGTGGAAGCCTTATGTCGAGACCTGCATCGAGGCGTTCGGGCCGAAGCGTGCGATGTTCGAAAGCAATTTCCCGCCCGATAAAGGCCAGTGCAGCTATCAGGTGATTTTCAACGCCTTCAAGCGCATCGCGGCTCCCTTAAGCGATGCGGAGAAGACCGCACTGTTCTCCCAGACTGCGAAGGACTTTTACCGGCTCGAACTGCCGTCATGATGCAAAGAGGGGCCGGGATGTTGATCCCCGCCCCTCTTTCGTCGTGGCCGCTGGGAAGCGTCCTTGAATTTGATGAGGATTAGCCGGCACCCATAAGCGTCGCTGGACGACGTTCGCCGGGGGACAGGAACATGCGCTTGAGCTTGTTGACGACGCGGATCATGAAGCCGATCACGGCCGGGTTGGTCTTGCGGCAGAAGGCGATCTTCTTGACATGGCCTTCGACATGCCATTTGGCATGCGCACCGTCGCGGAAGAAGATCACATCGCCGACGCCGTAGCGCTTCGGCGGCATGCCGTCGCTTTCGAGCACGATCGATCCTTCCAGGATCATGATCGTCTCGTCGAAATCATAGTACCAGTTGAAGCGGCCTTCGGTGCAGGACCAGATGATGGTCGAGGAGGTGCCGTCCGAGCTGGTCGAGAGGATGTGCGAGCGCGACACCGGGTTGCCTTCGATGATCCAGGCTGGCTCGATCGGCCGCAGCTCCAGATCCACGTTGCAACTACCAATTTCAATCAATGCCCGCGACATCTGCTTCCCCAGGAGGTACAATATGATTAACCGGGGCTTAATCCCGGACTGTTTCGATGTTGGAACGCTAATAGCCGGCTTTTAATTCTTCCTTACGCAGGGACCGACAATCCACCGCAAGTTGCAGATGCGAACCTGTTAACGTCGCGATTCCCCTGCAAATTCGTGCACATGAACCCGTCTTTTCCGGGGTGCGACAAAGTGCGCGGAAAGATCGAAAAGGAGTCCATGATGTCCTTGACCCCGGAGGTGTTGACAGCCCAAGGCGAGGTCGTCGCCTGGCTCGGCAGCCTCGATGTCTCGTTCGCGCCGGACGAAGAGCCCTGGTTCACCATCGACGGCATCGACAGTCCCCGACAGATCGGAATTGACGCCTCAGGCGGCGCCTTGGTGCTGCTGCCGTCGCAACAAGTGCTCTACGTCTCATCGGAGGGACGCGCGGGCGTCATCGCCGAAAACTTCGAGGCGTTCATCCAGCTCGTCATTGCGCGCCCCTATTGGCTCGACATCCTCAAATTCTCTGCCGGTGGCGATCTCCGGGAGATGCGGCGCGCGGCGGATGCACTTGAGGCGACACTCGACGACGAGGACGACATCAACGAGGCGAGAGAGGAAATCCGATCGCGCCTCGACCTGCCGGAGGCGGACGATCCGGTCGGCGCGCTCTACGACGCGGTCGCGGCGTCCGACGCCATCGTGCGGGCCACGGACGGCAGCCCGTTTACGACACTGTTCAACCGCTTCAGCATCGACAACAACCCGATGCTGCGCAACGCGGCGGCTTAAGAGGCTACGACACTGGCTAGTTGTTCACTTCTCCCAACCGGGGAGAGGTGAAGAACTCCGGGGGCACGGACCTGGCTTACTTCGCCCACTCGCCCTTGCGGAACACCGGGACCTTGCTGCCGTCGGCCAGGATGCCGTCGATGTCGGTCTCGGCCGAGCCGATCATCCAGTCGATATGGATCAGGCTCTGATTGCCGCCTTGCGCGGCGATCTGCTGCGGCGTCAATTGAGCACCGTTGACGAAGCACTTCGAATAACACTGGCCGAGCGCGATGTGGGATGCCGCGTTCTCGTCGAACAACGTGTTGTAGAACAACAGGCCGCTCTGCGAGATCGGCGAGGAATGCGGCACCAGCGCCACTTCGCCGAGCCGACGTGCGCCTTCGTCGGTGTCGAGTACCTTGTTCAGCACCTCCGCGCCGCGCGAAGCCTTGGCATCGACGATCTTGCCGTCCTCGAAGCGCACCGCGATGTTGTCGATCAGCGTGCCCTGGTAGGACAGCGGCTTCGAGCTCACGACATGGCCATAGACCCGCCGACAATGCGGCGTGGTGAAGACCTCTTCTGTCGGAATGTTGGCGTTGCAGCTGATACCGTTCTTGGAGAGCGAAGCTCCGCCTTCCCATTCATGGCCGTCGGCCAGCCCGATGGTGAGGTCGGTGCCGGGACCCGAATATTGCAGCGCGCGGAAGCGCTGGCCGTTGAGCCAGTTGGTGCGCTCGCGCAGCACCGCATTGTGGCTTGCCCAGTTGGCCGGCGCATCCTCGCGATCGACACGGGACGCGGCGAAGATCGCGTCCGCAAGCTTGCCGATCGCAACCTCTTCCGGATCGTCCGGAAACACCAGCTTGGCCCACGCCGCGCTCGGATAGGCAATGATGTTCCAGTTGGTGTCGAAATTGACAATCTTCTCCAGCGCCGGCTGATAGGCGATGGAATTGGCCTTGCTCGCGCGCGCGACCTTGGAAGCGTCTTCGCCCGACAACAGCATCGGATTGTCGCCGACAATGGCGAGCCGCGCGGTGTTGTCCGAGAACGCCTTGGCCATGCCCTCGTAGAGCCAGTTGGCGGCGCGATCAAAGCTGTTGTCCTGGCCGTAGCGGTAACGCGCCAGCGTCATCTCTTCGTCGGAGAGGATCGGCGTCACGATACCGGCGCCGGCCTTGTAGGCGTGGACGGCGATTCGTCGCACCAGCGGCAGCGCGATCGCGGGCGCCGTCAGAAGAAGATCCTGTCCCGGCCGCAAGCCCAGTCCCACCTTCACCGCCACCTCGGCCAGCCGGTCGAGTTTCACGGGATCGATGGAAGTCGCGGAATTGCGTTGATCGGTCATGCCGGGCCCTCTGTCGGAATCTCTCTCGTTCAATCTAAGTCTAGCATCACGAGACACAAGTGTGCGAGCGCCTTGCGAGACCTTAAAGATACGCGGTTTCACGCATCTTGGTTTTCAACGCGTTGCCGATCTCAGCACCCGATCGACCATTTCAGGCGCAAGGCCGAGGTAATTTTTCGGTGAAGTGAGGGCCTCGATTGTGGCACGATCGATTCTGACAGAGACGCGGCTATCGGACGAAAGCGCATCCGCAAGGGTCAGGCCCTTCTCATTGGCCAGCCGGCAGGCATCGTAGACCACGTCATGCGCCTCCTGCCGTCCGATCTGCGGCGCCAGCCCCATCATGACCGCTTCGGCCACAATCAGGCCGCGACTAAGGGCGAGGTTGTCGTTCATCCTGGCCTCGTCCACGATGAGGCCGGCGAGCGCGAACTTCGCCTGGTGGAGGGCGCCTGCGGTCAGTACGAAGCTCTCGGGGATCGCGATCCATTCGGCGTGCCAGGGACCTGTGGCGCGCTCGAAATCCTGTACCATGGCATCCAGCATCAGGCCCGCCTGCTGGCGTACCGCCTTGCTTGCGGCAAGCATCAGCTCCGACGAGATCGGGTTGCGCTTCTGCGGCATGGTCGAGGAGGCGCCGCGCCCCTTGACGAAGGGCTCGTAGACCTCGGCGAACTCGGTCGAGGCCATGATCATGATGTCGAGCGCGATCTTGCCCAGCGAGCCGGTGACGAGCGCGAGGAAATTCACGGCCTCCGCAAACCCGTCGCGCGCGACATGCCATGTCGAGGCGGGAACACCGAGCTTGAGCTCGGCGCAGAGCGCCTCCTGCACCTCGAATCCCTTGTCGCCGAGCGAGGCCAGCGTGCCGGCGGCGCCGGCGAACTGGCCGACCAGGACGCGCGGCTTAAGTTGCGCAAGACGCTCGGCATGGCGGTCGAACATCGCAAGCCAGATCGCGGTCTTGTAGCCAAAGGTCACCGGCAGCGCCTGCTGGAGATGGGTGCGGCCGGCCATCGGCGTGTCGCGATGACGCTGCGAGAGGTCCGCGAGGATCCTTCGCAGCTCAGCGATATCGCGTTCGATGATCTCGAGGCCCGCGCGCAGCTGCAGCACCACGGCGGTATCCATGATGTCCTGCGTGGTGGCGCCCCAATGCACGTAACGGCCGGCCTCGCCGCATTGCTTCACCATCTGATGCACCAGGGGCAGGATGGGATAGCCGACGATGTCGGTCTCCTGACGCAACAGATCGAAGTCGAGCGCGGCGACGTTGGTCCGCGCCGCGATCTCGTCGGCGGCATCCTGCGGGATCACACCGCATCGCCCCTCCGCCTTCGCCAGCGCCACCTCGACCTCCGCATAGCGCGCGACCAGCGCAACGTCGGAAAACACGGCGCGCATCGCCGGCGTGCCGAAGGCATCGCGGAACAGCATGGAGTCGAGGACGGTGGTCGAGGCGGGAAGGGGCATGGGCGTTGCTTTGCGGCTGTTGTTGTGTGGGAGGCAGCTTACGCAGGCGGCAGTGTTCGGCAATGGACATTCACGGCTCGACACACACCAATGTCGTGTTGGCGAAAGCCAGGACGACGACGCGAGATTGTGCGCCGCCGCCTCGGCGATTTCTAACTCAGGTTGTATTCCTCCGCGCAAATGGCATAGCAGCCATCCGGTGTCGCGGTGAACCGTATTGACCTCCCGGCGGACTCACAGACTTCGAGTCGAAATCCATTTTGATTTCATCGTTGTCCGAAGTCGCTGTGAGCTCTGAGTTTTCGACGTGCAGTTTCTGTTCCGGGACCACCTTCTTGACACCGACCTGCGCGAACTGAGCCGCGAGCAGGTTCCCGTTTCCGTGGAACCGCAGGTTTTCGACCTCGTGGTCCACCTCATGGAGAATCGCGACCGGGTCGTCAGCAAGGACGAGTTGATCGACAAGATCTGGCACGGCCGCAGCGTCTCCGAATCGACCTTGACCAGCCGGATCAACGCCGCGCGCAAGGCGATCGGCGACAGCGGCGCGAACCAGTCGCTGATCCGCACCATTGCGCGAAAAGGCTTTCGCTTCGTCGGCAACGTCGAGACCAAGTCCGGAAGTGCAATGGTGGAACCGCGCGGCAGCGTCACGGCGTCGCACGCGATGCCCGCGCTACCCGACCGTCCGGCCATTGCCGTGCTGCCCTTCACCAATATGAGCGGTGACCGCGAGCAGGACTATTTCTCCGACGGCATCAGCGAAGACATTATCACCGCGCTGTCGAAACTGCGCTGGTTCTTCGTCGTCGCGCGCAATTCATCCTTCGTTTACAAGGGACGGGCCGTGCATCTCAACGAGATCGCGCGCGAGCTCGGCGTGCGCTACGTGCTCGAGGGCAGCGTGCGGCGAAGCGGTGGTCGCGTCCGCATCTCCGCCCAGCTCAACGACGTCTCGACCGGCGGTCATCTCTGGGCCGAGCGCTACGACCGCGAGCTCGCCGATATCTTTGCCGTGCAGGACGAGATCACCGACGCTATCGTCGCCGCGATCGAGCCGCAGCTTTACGCCGCGGAAAATTTTCGCGCGCAGCAAAAGCCGCCGGGCAGTCTCGATGCCTGGGACTTCGTGATGCGCGCGCTGTCGCATTACTGGCGCATCACGCGCGAGGACAATGCATCGGCGCAAAAGCTGCTCGAGCAGGCGATCGCGATCGATCCCGCCTACGGCAAGGCGCTGGGCCTGCTCGCGACCAGCCACATTTTTGGGGCGCATATGGGCTGGGCCGATATGGCCGGGACCGTCCCCATCGCGGAAGCCGCAGCGCTTGCCGCAGTGGAGGCTGATCGCGACGATGCCTGGGCCCATCACGGCCTCGCTTATACCTATCTGTTCCGCCGCCGTTTCGACGACGCGCTGGCGGCGTTCGAGCTGACGCTGATGCTCAATCCGAATTTCGCGATGGCGCACGCCTTCTACGGCGTTACACTGTGTTATGCTGGACGATGGCAGGACGGCGATGCCGCGGCGCGCCGCGCGCTGCAACTCAGCCCGCGCGATCCGCTCGCGGCAATCTATTGCGGTGTTGCGGGCTATGCGCAGTTCATCGGCCGCAACTACGAGGACGCCATGCAGATGGCGCGGGAATCAATGCGGCAGCGGGCCGATTTCGTCGGCGCGCACCGCGTGCTGACGGCAGCCGCCGGCATGTCCGGCGATCCGCTACTGGCCGCCTCCGCGCTGGAAGGCTTGCGCCGCACGCAGCCCGGCATTTCGCTCGCCTGGCTCACGCGGGAGCTGCCGATGCTGCGCGAAGAGGACCGCGCGCATTATCTGGAAGGATTCCGGCGCGCGGGGATGAGGTAGTGAAGATCTCTCCCCGCTTGCGGGGAGAGATGTTGCGTGAAGCGGAGCTCTCCTACTCCTGCATCATCTCGCCGCTGCCGCCGAACTCGGCGGGAAAATCCTTCAGCTTGGGCAGGCCGTCGCGCATCGGCAGCACCGTCTCGGAATAGTTGACGTGGACGCCCGGAGCGAAGGTCAGCGTCGGGATGGTCGCCGTGAAGACGTCGATCAGATCGAGCGGCGGGTGATTGGTCATCAGATGACCGCCGCACTTCCGGCAATATTTGCGCTGGCTCAGCGGCGTTTTGGCGAAGGTCTCGACATTCTGTGCGCCCTCGGTAATGCGCACGGCTTCCGGCTTCCACAGGCTGAAGGCGTTCACCGGCCCGCCCGACCAGGAGCGGCATGAGCGGCAATGGCAATAGCCCATCGCGGCCGGCTCGCCCGTCACCTCGATGGTGACCGCGCCGCAGAAGCAGTGTCCGACATGTTTCATCTTGGTTTCTCCTGAGATGGCTTGGAATAGAAATTCTAGGGATAGAAATTCTTGGGATAGAAGTTCTCGGGTTACAAATGAAGGCCCGCCACGCATCCTCCGTTCGGCGGACGCGTGGCGGAGCATGCGACCGCTAGACTGACCGGCGCCAGGGAATAAGCATCGACACCCGTTGTTTGTACTGCCGGTAATCGTCGCCGAAAAGGTCGACGAGATCGTGCTCCTCCAGCGCGATACCGACGAAGATGTAGGCCGTGGTCACGGCCGCAAACAGCAGATGGCCAACAGTCATGGTCGGTGCCGCCCAGAAGGCGATGATGAAGCCGAGATAGATCGGATGACGAACGAATTTGTAGAGCAGCGGCGTCTTAAACCGCGGCGGCTCGGCCTGCTTGCCGACAAGATGGTTCGTCACCTGATGCAATCCGAACAGTTCGAAATGATTGATGATGAAGGTCGAGGTGAACACAAGGATCCAGCCCGCGAACGACAGCGTGACCAGCGTCACGGCAAGATCGGCACTGGCGACGTCCCATACGATCGACGGCAACGGCCGCCACTGCCAGAACAGGAGGAGCAATGACAGGCTCGCGAACAGCACGTAGGTCGAGCGCTCGACCGGCTTGGGGACGAATTGCGTCCACCACGCCTTGAAGCGCTGGCGCGCCATCACGCTATGTTGAACGGCGAACAGCGCCATCAGCAGCAGATTGATGATCACGGCCTCAGCGGCCGGCGTGTCGGCTCCGGTATCGATGGTCTTCGGTACCACGAGCCCCATTACAAAGCCGATCGCGTAGACAATCGTAACGAAAAAAACGAGATACGCCGCAATTCCGTAAAGAAAGGCGATGAACTTGAAAATACGTGAGCCCGCAACCTCCGGGCCGATGGAATGAATCTGATGATCGAGTTGGGTCATAGAAAGCTCCGTTGTGCCGAGGCATCGGCACTGTTTGGTCTCCGCACCATGCCGGAGCGGACGAACGAAGACTTTCGCGGACGGTTGATTTTCGCCTGAGACGACTTTGATTTTTACTTGAGACGACAAAAACGTGCGATTCCTCTTTGAAAACAACGTGCTCGACGGCGACCTGCGCGAACTGACCTGCGCCGGGACCACCGTGGCGCTGCAGCCGCAGGTGTTCGATCTCCTGCTTTACCTCGTCGCGGAGCGCGCCCGCGTCGTCAGCAAGGACGATCTGATCAGCCAGATCTGGAGCAATCGCATCGTCTCGGATTCCGCGCTGAACAGCAGGATCAATGCCGCACGCAAGGCGCTGGGAGACGACGGCGCAACGCAGCGTCTTATCAAGACGATCCCGCGCAAAGGGTTTCGCTTCGTCGGCGACGTCCGGGAAGAGGTGGCAACCAGGCCAGCAGCGGCCGAGGCGGCGCCCAGTTCCGCGCGCGTCGCGACCGAACGGCCGGGCATCGCCGTGCTCGCCTTCGAGAACATGAGCGGCGACCCCGCCCAGGATTATTTCGGCGACGGTATCAGCGAGGACATCCTCACCGCGTTGTCGAAGCAGCGCTGGTTCATCGTGATCGCCCGCAACTCGTCCTTTACTTACAAGGGACGCGCAGTTCACATCAAACAGATCGCCGAAGAGCTCGGCGTTCGCTACATCGTCGAAGGCAGTGTACGCAAGGTCGACAACCGCGTCCGCATCACCGCCCAGCTCAACGACGCCACCACCGGAGGCCATCTCTGGGCCGAGCGCTACGACCGCGAGCTGGTCGACGTTTTTGCCGTGCAGGACGAGATCACCGAACGGATCGTCGCGGCGATCGAGCCGCAGATCCACGCCGCGGAGAGCTTTCGCACGCATCGGAAACCGCCAGCGAGCCTGGATGCCTGGGACCTCCTCATGCAGGCGCTGTCGCATTACTGGCGGATCACGCCGCAGGACCACGCCGCTGCGCAGAAACTGCTCGAGCGCGCGATCGCGATCGATCCGGATTACGGCCAGGCTTTGGCGGTGCTGGCGGCAAGCCACATGTTCGGCGTGCATCTGGGCTGGGCGGAGCTTGCCACCACCGCGCCGATCGCGGAGGACGCCGCGCTCGCCGCGATGCGCTGCGACCATGAGAATGCCTGGGCCCATGCCGCGCTCGGCAGCGTCTGCTTCTCGACCAGCCGCCTTGCGGACGCGCTCTCCGAGTTCGAACAGGCGCTCGCGCTCAATCCCAACTTCTCGCTGGCGCAGGGTTATTACGCGCTCGCGCTTTCCTATGCCGGGCGCCCCTCCGACTCGTTCGAGGCGGCGAAGAAGGCGATCAGGCTCTCACCGCGCGATCCGTCGCTGGCGATCTATTACGGCATCGCCGGCTATGCACGCTTCACCGAGCGGCACTATGACGAGGCCATTGCACTGGCGCGCGAGGCGATCCGCCACCGCGGCGATCTCACTGGCG
This sequence comes from Bradyrhizobium zhengyangense, assembly GCF_022012435.1. GTDB lineage: Bacteria > Pseudomonadota > Alphaproteobacteria > Rhizobiales > Xanthobacteraceae > Bradyrhizobium > Bradyrhizobium zhengyangense. Next base: position 308,614 of record NZ_JAKLUA010000003.1, on the reverse strand, counting down.
CCTATCGCGTGCTCGCCGTCTCCGCCGGCATGACCGGCGACAGCGTGCTGGCGGTCATGGCGCTGGGCGAGCTCCGCCGGACCCAGCCCAATATCTCACTGGACTGGATCGCGACGCAGCTGCCCTGGGCGAACGATGCGGATCGCGAGCATTATCTGGAAGGATTTCGGCGCGCGGGACTGCGATAATCGGCGCAGCTACTTCGCCTTCGCCTTCGCCTGCACCGGCCTCGGCGGCGGCACCTGCGCCCATTCCTTGTCGGCCCGTGGGCCGTTGAGATCGCCGGCGAGGCCGACGAGCTGACCGGGTTGGACGTCGAGGGTCTGCTGCCAGGTCTGGGTCTGGCAGAGCAGCTTGATCAGGCATCCCTTCAGCATCAGGCGGTCGGCGGATTCGCGCCACAGCGAGACCGAATAGGACTTGCCGTCCTCGGCGTTGTAGATGTCGCCGGCGAAGCGTCCATCGGACGTCGCCTGCAGGCCCATGATCAGTTGATGGCCGAGCAACAGGCGAGCGCGCTTATCGGCATCGGGATTTTCCTTGTCGCGATACGGCTGACCGCGTTTGTCGGCCGGCTCCTTCATCCAGACGATGAAGCCGCAGATCCGGTCGCGCGAGGGACCGCAACGCTCCAGCCTGACGCGGGCGCGGCCGTCCTCGACCAGCCAGGTGCCGCTGGGGTCAGTAGGCGTGGCGGCGACGGCGCGACCGCCAAGGATCATCATCGCGATGGTGATCGCGATACGCAGCACGAAGCGAAGCAGGAAATTCATCAGCGGCGACTTTCGTTGAGAAGATTGCGGCGTCAGTTCAGTTGCGCCATCAGCGCATCGGCGCCCTTGTCGATGCCGGTGTTGGCCGCGGCAAGCGCGCCGACGCTGGCCTTGATGTCGTAGGCGCCGGGGTATTGCTTGGTGACGTAAGCCAAGAGCAGGCGCGCGGTCGAAGCATCGAAGATCTCGACGCCGTAGATCACCGAGCCGGTCAACATGCCCTCGCCGTCGCGCGCGGCCTGCACGCCGTTGTAGACCGCACCGGCCATGTCGAAGCGCGAGAGCGTGCCGAGCACCGGCGTGTTGGCGACCGCGCCGGTCAGCGTGAGCCTGATCCGCAGCGTCTCCGGTCCGCGCTCGCGCACCAGCGCGAAGCGGCTGCGCAGCCGCTGGGCGAAGCTGCCCTGCATGGTAGCCGCGAGTGTCGCCTTGTCCTTTTCGGACATGTCGCCGAACTGGTGATCCCTGCCGCGATAGACGACGACGGGTTCGAGGATCACTTTGTTATAGGCACGCCAATCGACTGACGTGGAATAGCGGTAGGGCACGCGGCCCGAAGCATCCGACTTGTCGGGAGCCATGTAGGCCGAGGACGCCATCTCCGAATAAGGCACGGGCGCGACCGAAGCGCAGCCGGCCACGGCGGCGCCAAGCATCAGCGTTCCCAGACCGCGCAGGGCGATCGAGCGATCCATTCCAGAAACTCCTCTTGCGTCTTTTCGAGGGGCAAGGGCGACCGCAGCCGCGTGCGGGACCAGACGCGGCTGCGGGGCTCACCTTTGTCGGCTCAAGGCATCGTCCGGGGCCGTGTCAGACGCCTTGGGCCGCCTCAGTGTTTCGATTTATAAAACCGACTAGTTGGTTTGTAAAGTGAGAAAGTGACGTCGCGGCGCATTGGGCCGCAGGCGCGACCTTGGGCGATGGCCGGGTGGAATTCGTTAACAGTGAATCAGACGCGCTTGCGCGGAGCTGCGGGCTTCGCCGCAGATTTAGCGGGGCGCGTTGCGGCTTGACGTTCGAGACCGCTCCACTGCTTGTCGTCAAGCAGACGCGCGAACAGGCGATCATGCTCGGCCCTGCTCAGCGGCGACATCCCGAACAGGCCGCTCAGCAGCAGGCCCCTCGCCGCGGCCCAACGCAGCAGCGCCAGATCCGGATCGGCCGCCTCGGCCTTGATGGCTGCGACCCGCTTCATCTCGCGATCACGCGGCAGAGACATCAGACCGGGGTTCTCGACCATGGCCGCGACCAGAGCAAGCGCAGCCGAATTCGGCGAGCTTGCGGCTTCGCGCACCGTCGCGAGCTGAGTGGCGAGCTCGGGATTTGCCGAAATCTTGCTCGCCTTTGCCATGTAGGCGGTCGAGAACTCCTCGAAATGCGCCATCTGCCGCTCGAGCAGCGCCTTCAGCACCGCTTCCTTCGTCCGGAATTGATGCATCACGCCGCCCTTGCTCAGCCCGCTCTCGCGCGCGATCGCGTCGAGCGTCAGCCGGCCGGGTCCGTCGCGCGCGATGATCGCGATGGCTGCTTCGAGGGCAGCATTGCGGGATCGTTCGGAGCGTGTGGCGTTGTCCATGGCCGACTTGTCTCCGTGACACGACATTGAATCAAGTGAAAACAGGACGCGCTGTACATTTTTTGTGCTGACACTGTCGAGACTTTCATCTTGCGGCGCGGAACGGGACCGTGTGAGCCTCGCGCCCGGATGGGGACTGGGATGGGTCGGCCGTCGCTTTGCGCGCGAGGACGTCGCGAAGCGTTTGCGGCCGGTCGCGCTTGAGAAAGATACGACATGTCGAAACGAGTGTTGCTTGGTCTCCTCCTGACTTGCGCCCTCACGGCCTCGGCTCTGGCGCAAGAGCCGAAGACTGGAGGCGTCATCAACGCGGTGATCCAGCCCGAGCCGCCCGGCCTGATGATGGCGATGATCCAGAACGGTCCGACCCAGATGGTGTCGGGCAACATTTTCGAAGGCCTGTTGCGCTACAGCCCCAAGCTCGAGCCGATGCCTGAGCTCGCCGAGAGCTGGAGCGTCAGCGAGGACGCCAAGACCTACACCTTCAAGCTCCGCAAGGGCGTCACCTGGCATGACGGCAAGCCCTTCACCTCGGCCGACGTGCTGTTCTCGATCGAGATGCTGAAGCAGACCCACGCGCGCGCCCGCAACAACCTTGCACAGGTCGACAAGGTCGAGGCGCCCGACGACTACACCGTCGTGTTCACGCTGAAACAGCCGTTCGGCCCGTTCCTCGGCATCTTCGAGGTCGGCTCGATGCCGATGGTGCCGAAGCATCTCTATGAAGGCACCGACTGGAAGACAAACGCTTACAACAACGCGCCCGTCGGCACCGGCCCCTTCATGTTCAAGGAATGGCAGAAGGGCTCGTACATCCGGCTGGTCAGGAACCCGAACTATTACGAGAAGGGCAAGCCCTATATCGACGAGATCTACTGGCAGATCATCCCCGACGCCGCCGCGCGCTCGGTGGCGTACGAGACCGGCAAGGTCGACGTGCTGCCCGGCGGCTCGGTCGAGAATTTCGACGTGCCGCGGCTGTCCAAGCTGAAGGACACCTGCGTCACCGGCGCGGGCTGGGAGTTCTTCTCGCCGCTCGCCTGGCTGTGGCTCAACAACCGCCAGGGCCCGCTTGCCGACAAGCGGGTGCGGCAGGCGATCATGTATGCGATCGACCGCGATTTCGCCAAGGACGTGATCTGGAACGGGCTCGGCAAGGTCGCCACCGGCCCTTCGGCCTCGACCATCAAATACTACACCGATGATGTGCCGAAATATCCTTACGACCCGGCCAAGGCCAAGGCGCTGCTGAAGGAGGCCGGCTACAAGGGTGAGAAGATCCGCCTGCTGCCGCTCGCCTATGGCGAGACATGGCAGCGTTGGGGTGAAGCGGTGAAGCAGAACCTGATGGACGTCGGCATGAACATCGAGACGATCTCGACCGACGTTGCCGGCGGCAACCAGAAGATCGGCGACTGGGATTACGATATCGCCTTCACCTATCTCTACCAGTACGGCGATCCCGCGCTGGGCGTGGGGCGCAATTACGTCTCCAGTGCCATCGCCAAGGGCCAGGTGTTCAACAACGTCGAGGGCTACTCCAACCCTGATATCGACAAGCTGTTCGCCGACGGCGCGGTCGCAACGTCCGATACCAAGCGCAAGGAGATCTACGAGAAGGCGCAAAAGGTCCTGGTCGAGGACGTGCCGGTCGCCTGGATGCTCGAGCTGCAATTCCCGACCATCATGCGCTGTAAGGTCAAGAACCTGATCACCACCGGGATCGGGGTCAATGACGGCTTCAAGGACGCATGGCTCGACAAGTGAGGGCGGTACCCACCTCTCCCCGTTGGGGAGAGGTGTCCCTCGCGGCGAGACCGCGTCAATCAACTGGCATGCAAATCTAGATGCTCTCTTTCGTCGCTCAGCGTGTCGCGAAAGGCGTGATCGTCCTGCTTGCGATCGTCGTCCTCAATTTCTTCCTGATCCGGCTGGCACCCGGCGACCCCGCAATCGTGATGGCGGGCGAGGCCGGCGCCAGCGACCAGGTCTTCGTCAAGCAACTCCGGGAAAAGTTCGGCCTCGACAAGCCGCTGCCCGAGCAGCTCTTCATCTACGTCAAGGGCATCGCCACCCTCGACCTCGGCTTTTCCTTCCGCCAGCAAGCACCTGTGGCAAAGCTGATCGCGGAACGGCTGCCGGCGACATTGCTATTGACGATGTCCGCATTCGCGATCTCGCTGGCACTTGGCGTTCTCTTCGGCACCTTCGCCGCCCGGTTTGCCGGGACGCTCCTCGACACCGGGATCACGATCTTTGCGCTGATCTTCTACGCCATGCCGATCTTCTGGGTGGCACTGATGGGCATCCTGCTGTTCTCGGTCACGGTCGATTGGCTGCCGAGCTTCGGCTACGAGACGGTCGGCGCCAACCTCACCGGCCTTGCTCACGCGGTCGACGTCGCAAAACACCTGATCATGCCGGCGATAACGCTCGGCCTGTTCTTCATGGCGACCTATACCCGCATGACGCGCGCCTCGATGCTGGAGGTGAAGCGGCTCGATTTCGTCAAGACCGCGCGCGCCAAGGGCCTCTCTGATTCCGTCATTCAGCGCCGCCACGTGCTGCGCAATGCGCTGCTGCCCGTGGTGACGCTCGCCGGTGTCCACGCCGGCACGCTGATCGGCGGCGCCGTCATCACCGAGACCGTGTTCGCATGGCCAGGCATCGGGCGTCTGATGTACGACGCGCTGCTTCAGCGCGACTACAATCTGCTGCTCGGTGTGTTCGTGACCTGCTCGGTCATGGTGCTGATCTTCAATCTCATCACCGACCTCGTCTATCGACTGGTCGACCCACGCATCGAATTCGCCGCATGAAACAGTTCTGGAAATCGATGCTGAAGAGCCCGAGCGGCGTCATCGGGCTCATCATCCTGCTGCTCGCGATCTCGGTTGCCGTGTTCGGGCCACTGCTATTCCCGAACTCACCCTGGCGCATGGTGCAGCGGCCGTTCCTGCCGCCCTTCACGCTTTCCACGGTGCCGCTCGGCACCGACGCGCTCGGCCGCGACGTGTTCGCCGGCATGATCTTCGGTGCTCGTGTCTCGCTGCTGGTCGGCCTCGTCTCGACGCTGGTCGCGCTCGTCGTCGGTGTTCCCATTGGCGCCATGGCCGGCTATTTCGGCGGCAAGGTCGACGACGCCTTGATGCGCTTCACCGAGTTCTTCCAGACCATTCCGAGCTTCGCGCTGGCGATCGTGCTGGTCGCGATCCTGCAGCCCTCGATCTATTCGATCGTGGCCTCGATCGCGGTGGTGAGCTGGCCGCCGGTCGCGCGCCTCGTCCGCGGCGAGGTGCTGTCGTTGCGCACGCGCGAATATGTCCAGGCTGCCGTGGTCACGGGCCAGAGCAACAGCTGGATCATCCTGCGCGAGATCCTGCCCAACGCGCTGTCGCCGGTGATCGTGCTGGCCTCGCTGATGGTGGCGACCGCGATCCTGCTGGAATCCTCGCTCTCCTTTCTGGGGCTCGGCGATCCCAATCTGATCTCCTGGGGCTACATGGTCGGCGCCGGCCGCACCGTGATCCGCCAGGCCTGGTGGATTACGGTGTTTCCGGGCGTCGCCATCCTGATCTCGGTGCTCGGCCTCAATTTGATCGGCGAAGGCCTCAACGATGCGCTCAATCCGCGGCTCTCGCGGGAGGGACGCTGATGATGACCGCCCCGCCCGCCGTCTCGATCAAGAACCTCAGGATCGCGCTGCCCAAGGGCGCCGAGCGTCCCTTCGCAGTCGACGGCGTCTCGCTGGACTTGCGACCCGGCAAGATCGTCTGCGTCGTCGGCGAATCCGGCTCGGGCAAGTCGATGTGCGCGCATGCGCTGATGGGCCTGCTGCCGGACACCGTTTCGGTTACCTCCGGTGAGATCCAGTTCGAAGGCCGCGACCTGCTCAAGCTCGACGACGACGGCTGGCGCGACCTGCGCGGCCGCAGGCTCGCGATGATCTTCCAGGAGCCGATGACCGCGCTCAATCCGTTGATGCGGATCGGCGACCAGATGGCCGAGATGTTCGAGGCCCACGGCCTGCTGACGCCCAGGGAGCGACGCGCCAAGGCGTTATCGCTCGCGCGTGAGGTCGGCCTGCCCGACCCCGAGCGTATCGTGCGCGCCTATCCGCACCAGCTCTCCGGTGGCCAGCGCCAGCGCGCCATGATCGCGATGGCGCTCGCGCTCGAGCCGGCCGTGCTGGTCGCGGACGAGCCGACCACGGCGCTCGACGTCACCACGCAGGCGCAGATCCTGAAATTGATCCGCAACCTCCAGCGCAACCGCAACATGGCGGTGATGTTCATCACCCATGATTTCGGCGTGGTCGCAGACATCGCCGATCAGGTCGTGGTGCTCAGGCATGGCAAGGTCGTCGAGGAAGGCCCTGCCGCGACCGTGTTCAACGGTCCGCAGCACGACTACACCAAGGCGCTGCTCGCCGCCGTGCCGTCGATGCACCCGCCCCCGCGCGCGCCGCTCGACGACCAGGCCAAGGCCGTCGAGGTGATCGGGCTGGACAAGACCTACGTCACGTCCGGCGGCTGGTTTCGCGAGGATCGTCGCGTCGATGCTGCGCGCGCAGTCAACTTCAACATTCTCAAGGGCGAGACGCTCGGCCTCGTCGGCGAATCCGGTTCCGGCAAATCGTCGGTGGCGCGGCTGGTGATGCGGCTGATCGAGGCCGACCGCGGCACGGTGCGGATCGGCGATACCGATCTGACGCAGCTCTCGGGCAAGGCGCTGCGCACCGAGCGCCATCGCATCCAGATGATCTTTCAGGATCCGTTCGCCTCGCTCAATCCGCGGCGCAAGATCGGCCACATCATCGCCGACGGCCCGATCGCGGCCGGTCTTGATCCGAAGGACGCGTTCGACCGCGCCCGCGATCTCCTCAAGATGGTGGGCCTGGACGCCGGCGCGCTCGATCGCTATCCGCACGAATTCTCCGGCGGCCAGCGCCAGCGTATCGGCATCGCCCGCGCGCTCGCGCTCGAGCCCGAGATCATCGTCGCCGACGAAGCCGTCTCGGCGCTCGACGTCTCGGTGCAGGCGCAAGTGCTCAAGCTGCTCGAAGACCTCAAGAGCCGCCTCGGACTCTCGATGCTGTTCATTACCCACGACTTACGGGTCGCTGCGCAAATCTGCGACCGCATCGCGGTGATGCAGCGCGGCGCCATCGTCGAGCTGAAGCCGACGGCACAGCTGTTCGCTGCACCGGAGCACGCCTATACGCGAGAGCTGCTGGCCGCGGTGCCGGGGCAGAAGGAACGTGCACCAGCCGCGTGAGGCGCGGTTCCATCCGGTATTCCGGTCCGCCTAGGAACGGATCGGTCACGGGCATTTTATCCCTTGTGACCGCAGGCCCGGCTGCAACGATGAAGCCGGCACCCCACATGCAAATGGAATGATTTCCATCATCTGATGATGGATCGAACATCTATTGGAGGCCGATATGGGCCAGATTATTCAGTTTGTCTCGAAGTCCGAGCGCGAGCGTCTTCGCCTCATCCAGGAAGCGCGCGCGATCTACGACAGTATTTTTCCCCCGGCGGATTCGTCGGGCGAGCAGTCGACCGCTGTCACGCGGCAGGGCGACAGGGGCAACCTCGCATGATCAAGATCATCGCCGTGCTTTGCAGCCTCGCTTCTCCATCCAATTGCCACGAGCAACTCGTCACCAGCTCGGACTTTGCGCAGGTCTCGGTGCAGTCCTGCCTGATGGGCGCGCCGCAGCTTGCCGACTGGATGAACCAGCATCCGGCCGAGCGCCTCGCCGCCTGGCGCTGCGTGATCGGTCAGCAGAACGGCCGGGGAATTTAGCGGCGCAGGATCGCCCGTTGGAGATTGCGCGATCCGGTTGAACCGTGACGAGCAGGCCTCGCCAAGCTAGAGTGGCGAGCATGCTCGGCAGAGGGGACACCGGATGCAGGTTGCCAGCCTCGTTCTTCCCGTATTCGCGATCATCGTCACCGGGTGGCTCGCGGGGGCGTCGGGCTATCTCTCCCGCTCTCTCGCCGACGCGCTGGTGCATTTCGCCTACAATGTCGCGATGCCGGCGCTGCTGATCGTCACGATCGCGCAGGAGCCGGCACGCAATCTCCTGGAGTGGCGCTTCCTGCTCGCCTTCGGCGGCGGATCGCTGATCTGCTTCGCGCTGGTCTTCCTCGCCATCCGCGCTGGCGGACGGCACGATCTCGCCAGCAGCACGATCCAGGGCATGGCGGCGGCGATGACCAATACGGGCTTCGTGGCGCTACCGATCCTGCATGCGATCTACGGCCAGCCCGCTGTCTTGCCCGCTGCCGTGGCAACTGTCTTCGTCGCCGCCGTGATGTTTCCGATCACGGTCATCCTGCTGGAACGGGACGCGCACGGCACTGCGCATGCCGCCGCGCTCGCAAAGCAGATCCTGCTCAATCCGATGGTGCTGTCGACGCTCACCGGCCTCGTCTGGGCCATCACGGGGCTGCCGATTCCGGCAACTGTGGCGACCTATCTGAACATGATCGCCGCGGCGCTGACGCCCTGCGCACTGTTTGCCATCGGGCTCGGCCTGTCGGTCGAAAGCCTTCGATCCAGTCTCAGCACATCGTTCGCACTCGCGGCCGTGAAGCTGGTGGTGATGCCCCTGATCGTCTATGGCCTTTGCGTGCTGACAGGCCTCAATCCGCTTTACACCGTCGCCGCCGTCATCTGCGCGGCCGTGCCGACGGCGAAAACCGTCTACGTCCTGGCGCACGAGCACAAGGTCGAGGAGAAGCTGGTTGCGGCCACGGTCTCGGTCACGACGATGCTATCGGTCGCGACCTTGCTGGTCGCGCTCTATCTTCTCTCGGGCCTCGCGACAGGAACGCTCTAGCCGCCTTTTCGCGCCCGATCTCACTTGGGATTGGTATTGCTCCAGGTCGGAACTGAATTGGTGACGCCGACTGACGGCCAACTATATGTCCCGATCGATGGGGCCGTGACTGTGCCCACCGTTTGTCCTGATGAACCATAGGACGGCCTCGGCTGTGCCGCCGTCACGCCCGAGCTGCCATAGGTTGGAGCCAGCACGCGCGTGCTGTAGTGGCTGCTGGATCTCTGCTTCTTCGCTTCAGCCGCGAAAGGTGCCGCCACCAGGCCGGCGGTGACGAACGCCGCAACGGCGAGTTTGATGCTTGTGAATTTTATGCTTGTCATGGCCGATCCCTTCCTCGTCAGGGCCTCACCTGCCATCTGTTCATGCATCGGACGATTTTCCAGAGGAACACGTTCATAACTCCGTGCGCACACGATAGTGGCGGAGACGGGCGCCGCGCGGACTGGCGCTGCGGGATCCTCGCCTTCGGATCGACCCGAATCAGCGCTAGGGCATCGCACTGACCTCTCTGGACGCGAGTGACATGACCGGCCCCGAACTGAAGCAGCTCCGCAACGACCTCTCAGACGCCATCGAGCGGAAGCTCACCGCGGCCGACATGGCGAAGCTGTGCGCGCTGCCGGAGCACGGCGGCGCCGACACCATCCGGCGCTGGGAGGTGAGCGGCCCGACACTTGCCGCGACCAAGGTGCTTCGCGTACTCGCGATGGCGAGCGAGCGGTATCCGATCCTGGAGAAGTTCGACATCTTCGATCGCCACGACGTGCGCGAGGAAGACCGTCCCGCCAAGCGCGCGGCCTTCCGCGCGCAGATGCGCGATGAGGTGCGGCGGCGTCTTGGTTAACGGAACGCGTGCGGGAGGTTACCGCAAGCCAGGCCGATTAAGCCTTCCTTCACCACTTCTTAAGACGCCATTAAGCACGAAAATCATTTGCGGCCCAATAAGTTAGGTTGGGCGCCGCTGTGCCACGCATGTGACAGCATTTTCATCAAAAGCGAGCTATCTGCAAAACCAACGCGGCGCGGATTGCGCGCCTGCCGGGGACCTGAAGTGTTGGAGTTCGAGACTATGAAGAAGATTCTGTTTGCAACCGTTGCGCTGCTCATGGTGAGCGCGGCTGCGCCGGCGATCGGTGCCGATCTCGGCGCCCGCCCCTATTACAACAAGGCTGCGCCGGCCTATGCCGCGCCGATCTACAACTGGACCGGCTTCTACATCGGTGCGCATGTCGGCGGTGCGTTCTCCAGCGACAATAATTTCAACGGCCTCTCGACCGGCAACAACGGCAATGGCCGTTTCCTCGGCGGCCTGCAGGCCGGTGCGGACTGGCAGGTCAATCCGAACTTCGTGGTCGGCGCCGAAGCCCAGTATTCCTGGCTCTCCGGCAATGTCGGCGCGGTGTTCCCGGGCGGCGTGGCCTACACCAACGACCAGCGCGGCCTCGGTTCGATCACCGGTCGTGTCGGCTACACCTGGGGCCCGGGCCTGGTCTACGTGAAGGGCGGCTACGCCTATTCCGACAACAATGAGAAGGTGACTGTTGGCGGCGTGCCGACCGGCTTCATCATCTCTGGCGGTCACAGCAACGGCTACACCGTTGGTGCCGGTCTCGAATACATGTTCGCACCGAGCTGGTCGGCCAAGGCCGAGTACCAGTATTACAATTTCGGCGACGCGCACTTCACCGCGGGTCCGCTGGTCGGCACCGGCAACTTCACCACCGACGACCACACCTTCAAGGCCGGCGTTAACTACCGCTTCAACTGGGCAAGCCCGGTCGTTGCGCGCTACTGATCGCGCCTCATAAACGCTTCCCGCTATCAAGGGCCGGCATCGCTGCCGGCCCTTTCATTTTTTGCCCTGCGGAACTGCCAAGCATTTGTGCAACTTGCGATTTTTTAACCCGGGCCGAGGATACTGCGCGGCGAAAATAAGAGATCACGGGTGTGGGGGAATTTTCGATGGCAATCCGTCTGAGCTTGGGCCGTTTCAAGCCGCGCTTCAAAATGCCGAAATGGGGATTGCGTGGCAGCCTGATTGCGGCGTTCGCCGTGATCGCGGGCATGGGCCTCGTGATCGCAGCCGGCGCCGGCTTCGTGTTCAACCATCTCGGCTCGACCATGATGGATTTGAGCGGCCGCGACATCCCGCGCCTCGCCGCCAGCCTTCAGCTCGCCTCGCAAAGCGCGACGCTCGCGGCACAAGGCCCCGGCCTGCTCGCCTCTCCCAGCGACGACGCCCTGAACGACCGCACCAAGAACGTGAAGGACATCCAGCAGCAAGCGATGGCCAAGCTCGGCGAGATCATCGAGCTCGGCGCCGACCAGCAGACCGCGAACGCGCTCCGCGACACCGCCAAGAGCATCGATGACGCCACGCAGAGCCTCGTCTCGGCGGCGCGCGAACGGCTCGACACTGGCGCGCTGCACGAGAAGCAGTATGAAGCGCTGCGCAAGGCGCAGATCGCGTTCGTCGGCGCCGCCGGCCCCGCGATGCTCGATACTCAGACACGCCTGAACGCGATCCTCGGTTCGGCGGAAGTGTCGGCCGATGACGCGACCGAGGCCGCGCGCACCGTCGCCCAGGTCTCGACCATCTCCGCCAATGGCAATCTGATGGCCGCCGACATGATGGCGGCGCTCTCGGCCAACAGCAGTGACACGCTCGAAGCGATCGAGAAGGAATTCAAGACCACCCGCGACCGCGTCAAGTCCAACCTCGAGGACCTCCCGAACATCCCCTCGATGCAGGCGGTGCGCGGCGCGGTGGAGAGGCTGTTCGCCTTCGGCGAAGGCAAGACCGGCGTGTTCAAGATCCGCCAGAAGGAGCTCGACTCCATCGACTACGGCCAGACCATCCTGGACGAGACCCGCAAGCTCAATGTCGGTCTCGGCATCAGCGTGCAGGCACTCGTCGACGGCGTGCAGAAAGAGACCAACGCGTCGACCTTCCAGGCCCGCCAGGAGATCTCGCTTGCCACCACCGCAATGCTGGCGCTGGGCGGGCTGACGCTGGTCGGCTCGGCGCTGTTCGTCTGGCTCTATGTCGGCCGCAACATCCTGCGCCGCATCCGTGAGCTGCAGCGCGCCATGCAACTGCTCTCCGCCGGCGACCTCGATACCGAGATCGTCCGCTCCCGTCAGGACGACGAGATCGGCGCGATGAAGGAAACGCTGACGGTGTTCCGCGACAGCATGATCGAAGCCCGCTCGCTTGCGAGCGAGCAGGACAAGGATCGCGTCGTCAAGGCCGAGCGTGCCGCGCACCTGGAGGCGAAGATCGCCGAGTTCGAGGGCACGGTGCGCTCCGCGCTCGACAATCTCGCGCAATCGGCCAATTCGATGCAGGCCACCGCACAGAGCATGTCGACCACCGCAGACCAGTCCAATGCGCTGGTGAACGCAGTCGCGTCCGCCGCGGAGGAGACCTCGGTCAACGTGCAGACCGTGTCGTCGGGCACCGAGCAGCTGTCGTCCTCGATCGAGGAGATCAGCAAGCAGGTCGTCACCTCGGCTGCGATCGCCAAGAAGGCGGTCGACGAGGCCGGCGCCACCGACGCCACCGTGCAGAGCCTGGCCGACAGCGCAAGCCGCATCAGTGTCGTGGTCGACCTGATCCAGACGATTGCGTCGCAGACCAATCTGCTCGCACTCAACGCCACCATCGAGGCCGCGCGCGCAGGCGAGGCCGGCCGCGGCTTCGCCGTGGTCGCTTCCGAGGTGAAGAGCCTTGCGAGCCAGACCGCGAAGGCGACGGAGGAGATCCGCACCCAGATCGCCAGCATGCAGCAGGTCACGACCTCGGCCGTCGGCGCCATCCAGGGCATCGGCCGGATCATCGGCGAGATCAACGACGTCACCACGACGATCGCGGCCGCAGTCGAGGAGCAAGGTGCAGCCACCCGCGAGATCGCCCGCAACATCCAGCATGCGGCCGGCGGCACCAGCGAAGTCTCCAGCAACATCGTCGGCGTCTCCACGGCCTCGGCCGAGGCCGGCGCCGCGGCGACCGAAGTGCTGAGTGCATCGGACGCGCTCCGCCGCGAGGCCGACATGCTGCGCGGAGAGATCGACGCGTTCCTCAACAACATGCGGGCGGCGTAAGATTTCGCTGTCATTCCGGGGCGCCTCGAAGGGGCGAACCCGGAATCTCGCGCAACAATCTCCAGATTCCGGGTTCGCGCTTTCGCGCGCCCCGGAATGACGAGCCTTCTGGCCTTGCACCCCCTCCCTCTCCTTGCCGAGCCGCCTTGCTGCAAAAACTGCAAAACAACCCCATGCACAGTAGAAGCGCGATTGCTCGCCGGTATGGGGGCTGCTCGGTCAGGTCATTGCAGCATCGAGCAAATCGGCAGCAAACCGGCAAAGATCGCCACATCGGCGGCGCGGATTCGTTTTCGTGACCGGCCGCGCTGTCAGGTCGGGCGCGATTCGGGCTGATACAATTTCGTATTTTTCGAATATCGTTTGACCTGTCGGGCAAAACAGTGGCATTATGCCATCATGCCCATTCGGGGCCGCACCGTATTACGGTGACAGTACACTAAATAGATCATCCGTCTTCCTCCACGGACGGCTTGGGCCCGCGCTTGGCTGGCTTCAGGACGCGCCCGGTCTGGCGTTCGATACGGGCGAGAAATCGGTTATCTCCGAGCGGCCGGCCGATGCTTTCCGCAGACCGCAGTGCGTCGAACAGATCGGTCTCGGGCTCGGTTGCCAGCAAGTCGGCGAACGCCGGAAAACGATCGCGGATCGGCGCCAACGCGGTCAGGCCATCGTCCTTGCCGCGCAAATGCGCACGCGTGCTCGACCAGCGCCAATCTTGCGCGCGCTGCACCCGGCGCGCCCGCACAGGGTTGAGCGACACGTAGCGCAGCGCCGCCGCAAGATGCTGTTCGTCCATGACGACGGCGCCGAACCGACCTTGCCAGAAATGACCGGTGCGCTTGCGCCGCGCCTGGATGGTCCCGGCGTAGCTGCGGTGAACGCGTGCGAGCGCATGGCGCAGCCCGTCGGGATCGGACGGCACCAGGATGAGGTGCACGTGGTTGGGCATCAGGCACCAGGCCCACACCTCGACCCCGGCGGCCTTGCAATTCGCCGCGAGCAGGTCGCGATACAGCGCATAGTCGTCATCGCCGAAGAACGTGCGGGCCCGGCCATTGCCGCGCTGGGTGACATGGTGGGGATGGCCGGGGATGACGACACGGGCGAGGCGAGCCATGCCGCATCATGGCAGCGAATGCGGGCGGCGTCAATTTAGTGCACTGTCACCGTAATTCCCGGCGGCCCGACAATTCGCAGCGAGCAGATCGCGATAGTGCGCGTAGTCGCCATCCTCGAAGAATGTGCGTGCGCGGCCATTGCCGCGTTGAGTGACGTGGTGGGGATGGCCGGGGATGACGACGCGAGCGAGACGAGCCATGGCAGCATGCTGCTCGCGAATGTGCGGAATGTCAATTTAGTGCACTGTCACCGTAATTCCAATTTAGTGCACTGTCACCGTAATTCTCTGTCACCGTAATTCTGGATCGATCATCGCGGGCGAGATCAGTGAAGTTCGGCCCCGACCGCCGCTTAGCCGCGATAGCGACCTGTAGCCCAGTCCGGAGCGAGTAATCCGGGCTGCGGAAAAAAAGCCACGGTATGACCGCCATGCGGAGACTATTGCGTGCCCTTTTTCGGCTGGCGCCGCGGCCGCGCTGGGTTTAAGCCGGTAGCATGAACGCAAAAACCGACACCGTGCAGTCCTCGGCCGAGGCCCTGCGCTATCCCTGGGACCAGCATCCCGGCCACGACGAAGTCGTCGAGGTCCGGCCCGGCGTGTTGTGGGCGCGGCTGAAACTGCCGTTCCGCCTCAACCATGTGAACATCTACCTGCTCGCCGACGGCGACGGCTATGCGATGGTCGACGCCGGCTTCGGCAACGAAGAGACGATCGAGGCCTGGACCAAGCTGTTCGAGGGCCCGCTGAAGGGCGTCAACATCACCCGCCTGATCGTCACGCACTCGCACCCCGACCATGTCGGCCTCGCGGGCTGGATCGTCGAGCGGTTCAAATGCCCGCTGGTGATGTCGCAGGTCGAATATCTACAATCGGTCTATCACCAGAACCGCGGCACCGAGGAGCGGCGCGAGGCGCAGCGGCTGTTCTTCCGCCGCCATGGCATGGACGAGTCGCTGACCGAGAAGCTGCTCGGCCGCGGCCAGGATTATCTCAAGCGCGTCTCGGTGCTGCCGCCGTCCTACCGCCGCATCTCGCACGGCGACGAGGTCGTGATCGGCACACGCCGCTTCAAGGTCATCACCGGCGGCGGCCATGCGCTCGACCAGGTGATGCTGTATTGCGCCGACGACAAGCTTTTCCTCTCCGCCGACCAGGTGCTGAGCAAGATCTCGCCGAATGTCAGCGTGTGGGCGGTCGAGCCCGACCAGAACTCGCTCGGCGAATATCTGGCTTCGCTTGCGAGCCTCACCACCACCCTGCCCTATGACCTCCTGGTGCTGCCAGGCCACGGCGTGCCGTTTTATGGATTGAAGACCCGCATCAAGCAGCTCGCCGACCATCATGAGGAGCGCTGCCGCCTGATCGCGGAAGCCTGCCGCGAGGTGCCGCAGACCTCGCGCGCCCTGGTGCCCGTGGTGTTCAACAAGCACGTGCTCGACGAGCACCAGATGGGCTTTGCCGCCGGCGAGCTCGTCGCCCACGTCAACTACATGATCGTCGAGGGCCGGCTGACAGCCGAGACCAAGGATGGCGTGCTGCAGTTCAGGACGACGTGAGAGCCAAAGCCCAGCCGGCTCACTTCATATTCGCGATCGCATGTAACGCCGCGATGTAGCCGAACGGGCCCAAGCCGCAGATCACGCCGGTCGCCACGAACGAGATCTTCGAGTGGCGATGATATTCGTCGCGGGCGTGAATGTTGGAGATGTGGACTTCCAGCACCGGGCCCTCGAACGTCTTGATCGCGTCCATGATCGAGACCGAAGTGAAGGAGAGGCCGGCTGGATTGATGACGATGGCATCGGCATCCTGCCGCGCCGATTGGATCAGATCGACCAGCACGCCTTCGTGGTTGGATTGGTGGAAGGCAAGCTTGAGCCCGAGCCTGGTGGCCACTTCTTCGCAACTCGCATTGACCTGCTCGAGCGTCGTCGCGCCGTAGATGTGCGGCTCGCGAATGCCGAGCATATTGAGGTTGGGACCGTTGAGGATCATCACGCGCTTCATGGACACGTCCTTTTAGGGGTTAACCGCCAAGGCGCTTGGCCGGGCCGGTGACGGGATTCCGGCCGAACCACCTGGAAGAGCAGCCGATATTGCAGAGCAGCATTGGACGCTGACGCGAACTTGATCGGGATCAAGTTTCAGATCGCACGATAGGGCATTTTGCCCAAATGCCCCTCACGGCCAAATGTGGGATAGCGCATAGACATTAGAGCTGGAAAAGCTCTAAGGATATCCGCTCTTTTGGTCAGTTCCGTCTCAGGTTGCACCGATGGATTACGCTGAATTCTTCAATTCCGCCCTCGACCGTCTCCATACCGAGCGCCGCTATCGCGTGTTCGCCGATCTGGAGCGGACAGCCGGCCGGTTCCCGCACGCGGTCTGGCACTCGCCGAAGGGCAAGCGCGACGTCGTGATCTGGTGCTCCAATGATTACCTCGGCATGGGCCAGCACCCGAAAGTGGTCGGCGCCATGGTCGAGACCGCGACCCGCGTCGGAACCGGCGCAGGCGGTACCCGCAACATCGCCGGCACGCATCATCCGCTGGTGCAGCTCGAGGCCGAGCTCGCCGACCTCCACGGCAAGGAAGCCGCGCTGCTGTTCACCTCGGGCTATGTCTCGAACCAGACCGGCATCGCCACCATCGCCAAGCTCATTCCGAACTGCCTGATCGTGTCGGACGAGCTCAACCACAATTCGATGATCGAGGGCATCCGTCAGTCCGGCTGCGAGCGGGTGGTCTTCCGCCACAACGATCTCGCCGATCTCGAAGCGAAGTTGAAGGCCGCGGGCCCGAACCGGCCGAAGCTGATCGCCTGCGAGAGCCTCTATTCGATGGACGGCGACGTCGCCCCGCTCGCCAAGATCTGCGATCTCGCCGAGAAGTATAATGCGATGACCTATGTCGACGAGGTTCACGCCGTCGGCATGTACGGCCCGCGCGGCGGCGGCATTGCCGAGCGTGATGGCGTCATGCATCGCATCGACATTCTCGAGGGCACGCTGGCGAAAGCGTTCGGCTGCCTCGGCGGCTACATCGCCGGCAACGGCCACATCATCGACGCCGTGCGCTCCTATGCGCCGGGCTTCATCTTCACCACCGCGCTGCCGCCGGCGATCTGCTCGGCCGCGACAGCCGCGATCAAGCACCTGAAGACCTCGAGCTGGGAGCGCGAGCGTCACCAGGACCGCGCTGCCCGCGTCAAGGCGATCCTCAATGCCGCGGGCCTTCCCGTGATGTCGAACGACACCCACATCGTACCGCTATTCGTCGGCGATCCAGAGAAGTGCAAGCAGGCCTCGGACATGCTGCTCGAGGATCACGGCATCTACATCCAGCCGATCAACTATCCCACGGTCGCCAAGGGCACCGAGCGCCTGCGCATCACGCCCTCGCCCTATCACGACGACGGCCTGATCGATCAGCTTGCCGAGGCCCTGTTGCAGGTGTGGGACCGGCTCGGCCTGCCCCTGAGCGAGAAGTCGCTGGCGGCGGAGTAGGCGTTTCCCTTCGCCTCTCCCCGCTTGCGGGGCGCGGGAGAGCAGGCAGCTCACCCCTGGCTTAACGACAACCCCAGTTCCTGCCCTCGCCGGCCATTTCGCTGTCGCCTCCACCCCGCCAACGCGCTAGATTTGCAGGGAAAATGAGATCGGGCGCCCTTGCGCCCAGGGAGACGCACGCTCGCCATGCTGCACGATTGGGGCGTGATTGCCGCCGCCTTCGGCTATATCGGTTTCCTGTTCCTGGTGGCGAGCCATGGCGACCGCCGCTCGTCAGCCAAGCCCGGCCGCGCGTCCGGACTGATCTATCCGCTGTCGCTGGCGATCTACTGCACCTCCTGGACCTTCTTCGGCTCGGTCGGCTTCGCCACCCGCACCTCGACCGACTTCCTTGCGATCTATGTCGGCCCGATCCTGATGATCGGCCTCGGCGCCGGCGTCCTGCGCCGCGTGATCCAGCTCGCGAAAGCGCATAACATCACCTCGATCGCCGACTTCATCGGCGCGCGCTACGGCAAGAGCCAGGCCGTGGCGGCAACGGTGGCGCTGATCGCGATCATCGGCTCGGTGCCCTACATCGCGCTGCAGCTCAAGGCGGTCGCCTCCTCGCTCGAAGTCATCCTGAGCGAGGACCAGGCGTTCTCCCACATCCCGATCCTCGGTGACATCGCGCTGATGGTGACGCTGGCGATGGCGGCATTCGCGGTGCTGTTCGGCACGCGGCAGACCGACGCCACCGAGCATCAGCACGGCCTGATGCTGGCGGTTGCGACCGAATCCACCATCAAGCTGGCGGCCTTCCTCACCGCCGGCATCTTCGTCACTTTCTGGATGTTCTCGCCGCACGAATTGATCGAGCGCGCGATGAAGACGCCGGAGGCGGTGCGCGCCATCGACTATACGCCGTCGATCGGCAATTTCCTCACGATGACGCTGCTGTCGCTGTGCGCGATCATGCTGCTGCCGCGGCAGTTTCACGTCAGCGTGGTCGAGAACTCCAGCGACGCCGAAGTCAGCCGCGCGCGCTGGCTGTTCCCGCTCTATCTCGTCGCCATCAATGTGTTCGTGATCCCGATCGCGCTCGCCGGCCTCATCACCTTCCCGTTCGGCGCGGTCGACCCTGACATGTACGTGCTGGCCTTGCCGATGGAGGGCGGCGCGGGACTTCTCAGCGTCGCCGTCTTCGTCGGCGGCCTGTCGGCGGCTACCGCGATGGTGATCGTCGAATGCGTCGCGCTTTCGATCATGGTTTCGAACGACCTCGTGGTGCCATTGGTGCTGCAACGTCGACCCGAGGGGCGCGCGGGCGGCACCGACTTCGGCGACTTCCTGCTGCGCTCGCGGCGGCTTGCCATCTTCGCCATCATGGTGATGGCCTATTTCTACTATCGCGCGCTCGGCAACGCCCAGCTCGCCGCGATCGGCCTCTTGTCCTTTGCCGCCATTGCGCAACTCGCACCCGCCTTTTTCGGGGGACTGTTGTGGCGGCGGGCGACCGCGCGCGGCGCCATCGGCGGCATGCTGGTCGGCTTCGCGGTGTGGTTCTACACGTTGTTCCTGCCGAGCTTCATGGACACGTCGACATCAGGCCTGTTGCTGCTCCAGCACGGCCCCTTCGGCATCGAGGCGCTGCGGCCGCAGGCGCTGTTCGGCGCCGACCTGTCGCCGCTGATGCATGGCGTGGTCTGGTCGCTCTCGCTCAACATCCTCACCTATGTGCTGCTGTCGCTGGCGCGGCAGCCTTCGTCCATCGAGCTGGTGCAGGCCGACCTGTTCGTGCCCAATACGCTCGCCCCGATCGCCCCGAACTTCCGCCGCTGGCGCACCACGATCACGGTGCAGGACATCCAGGCCACGGTCGCGCAATATCTCGGGCCCGAACGAGCCCAGCACTCGTTCGAAGCTTTCTCGGCGCGGCGCAATATGCGGCTGGAGTCGGGGGCGCCCGCCGATTTCGAGCTGCTGCAGCACGCCGAGCACCTGATCGCCTCCTCGATCGGAGCCGCGTCCTCCCGCCTCGTGATGTCGCTGCTGCTGCGCAAGCGCACGGTCTCCGCGAAGGCCGCATTGAAGCTGCTCGACGATTCCCACGCGGCCCTGCATTTCAACCGCGAGATCCTGCAGACCGCGCTCAACCATGTGCGCCAGGGCATCGCGGTGTTCGATGCCGATCTGCAGCTGATCTGCTCCAACAGGCAGTTCGGCGACCTGCTCAACGTGCCGCCGCATTTCATCCAGTTCGGCACGCCGCTCCGCGAGATCCTGGAATTCATGGGCGTGAGCGATCCCGCCGATCAGTCTGACCGCGAGGCGATGATCGAGCAGCGACTTTTGGCCTACACCACCGACGGCGAACCCTATCTCGAACGCCTGCCGGAACGCCACATGGTGATCGAGGTGCTCACCAACCGCATGCCCGGCGGCGGCTTCGTCATCACCTTCACCGACGTCACGCCGACCTTCGAGGCGGCGGAAGCGCTGGAGCGCGCCAATGCGACGCTGGAAAAGCGCGTGCGCGACCGCACCGAGGAGCTGACGCGATTGAACTCGGAGCTGGCGCTGGCCAAGAGCGCGGCGGAGGACGCCAGCATCTCCAAGACGCGCTTCCTCGCGGCCGCCAGCCACGACATTCTCCAGCCACTGAACGCGGCGCGGCTCTATGTCACGAGCCTGGTCGAGCGCCAGCACAATGGCGAGGAGACGCGGCTGGTCGAGAATATCGATGAATCGTTGCAAGCGATCGAGGAGATCCTCGGCGCGCTGCTCGACATCTCCCGCCTCGATGCCGGCGCAATGGCAACCTCGATCTCGAGCTTCAAGATGGCCGACCTGATGCGCTCGCTGGAGATCGAGTTCGCCCCGATCGCCCGCGCCAAGGGCCTCGATCTCACCTTCGTGCCCTGCTCGCTGCCGGTCGAGTCGGACCGGCTGCTGCTGCGGCGGCTGTTGCAGAACCTGATCTCGAACGCGATCAAATACACCCCGCGCGGGCGGGTGCTGGTCGGCTGCCGCCGCCGCGGCGCCTCGCTCGCGATCAACGTCTACGACACCGGCGTCGGTATCCCCGCGGCGAAGCGCAGCGAGATCTTCAAGGAGTTCCACCGCCTCGAGCAGGGCGCGCGGATCGCGCGCGGCCTCGGACTGGGACTCTCGATCGTCGAGCGGCTGGCGCGCGTGCTGGGCCACAGCATCGCCATCGACGCCAACACGAGCGGCGGCTCGCTGTTCTCCGTGACGGTGCCGACGGCGAAAGCCGTGACGCTCACCGCGGCGGTGACCAGCGCAACGCCGCTGGCGCGCACGCCGATCTCCGGCGCCCTGATCGTCTGCATCGAGAACGACGCGGCGATCCTCGACGGCATGCGGACGCTGCTGAAAGCCTGGGACGCCGAGGTGATCGCGGTCGCCGATCCCGAAGGCGCGATCGCTGCGATCGAGGCCGCCGGCAAGCGTGTGACGGGGCTGCTCGTCGACTATCACCTCGACCGCGGCAACGGCATCGCCGCCATCCGCGAGATCCGCCGCCGCTTCGGCGACTCTATCCCCGCGATCCTGATCACCGCCGATCGCAGCCCGGCCGTGCAAAGCGCGGCGCGCGACGAGAAGATCGCGGTGCTGAACAAGCCTGTGAAGCCGGCTTCGCTGCGCGCCCTGCTCGGACAGTGGCGCACGCAGCAGATGGTGGCGGCGGAGTAAGGCAGGTCTCAATTCTCAGGCGGCCCCGTCCACGTCGATGACGGCCTTGGCAAAGGCCGTCGGTGCCTCCTGAGGCAGATTGTGACCGATGCCACCGGTGATCAGGCGAAAGTCGTAGCGACCCGAGAACATCTTGGCGTATGCGCTGGGCTCCGGGTGCGGCGCGCCATTGGCGTCACCTTCCATCGTGATCGTCGGCACGTTGATCATGGGAGCAGAAGCGAGCTTCTTTTCGATCTCCTCGTACTTCGCCTCGCCTTGGGCGAGCCCGAGGCGCCAGCGGTAATTGTGGATCGAGATCGCGACGTGATCCTTGTTCTCGAATGCCTTCGCGCTGCGATCGAAGGTGGCGTCGTCGAACTTCCATTGCGGCGAAGCGAGCTTCCAGATCAGCTTGGCGAAGTCATGGGTGTACTTCTCGTAGCCGGCGCGGCCGCGCTCGGTAGCGAAATAGAACTGGTACCACCATTGCAGCTCGGCCGCCGGCGGCAGCGGCGCGCTTCCCGACGCCTGGCTCGAGATCAGATAGCCGCTGACCGACACCAGCGCACGGCAACGCTCCGGCCACAGCGCGGCAATGATATCGCAGGTACGCGCGCCCCAGTCGAAGCCGGCAAGGACGGCCTTCTTGATGTCGAGCGCATCCATCAAAGCGATGATGTCGGAGGCCAGCGCGCCCGGCTCGCCGTTGCGCGGCGTCTCGCTGGAGAGGAAGTTCGTCGAGCCGTAGCCGCGCAGATAGGGGATGATGACACGATAGCCAGCCTGCGCCAGGATCGGCGCCACATCGACGAAGCTGTGAATGTCGTAGGGCCAGCCGTGGAGCAGGATCGCGACCGGGCCGGTCGCAGGGCCTGCTTCGGCGTAGCCGACGTTGAGGACGCCAGCATTGATCTGCTTGATCGTGTCGAAAGATGCTGATGTTGCCGAGGACTGCGGCGCTTCCGTTGCAGCGCGCGCCAGGTCGATCATACCGAGGCCGACGGCGGCGGTGCCGGCTGCGATGCCGAGGAACTGGCGGCGATGCGGGTCGATCAACTCTGTCATGGTCGGGTACCTTCTTGATGGTTGTTGGCCCCATCCGATCGGATCGGCGGCAGCCTTGCGATCACGCGACTGCCTAGCAGCGCCAGCGGCCGAAAGCCCGTTTGGACTTGTGAGAAGTTGTGAGGCTGGCGGAAATCCGATTGCGGAATCTGCAAGGTCCTCTCAACCGCAAACACATCGCCCTGCGCTCACATCTGCGACGGCGCCGCCCAGCGTCCACCGCAGCCCGATCCGCGTCTCGTGACGACGTACGACCGCCCCTTTTCGCCGGATCAGGATGGGCGAAAAACACGACAAATCCGAATTTCGGTAAAGTGGAATATTTTGAGCTATGCCGGTTGACCCAGTGCTTGGGTGCTTTGCCCGTCGACCAGCGCCGGCACTGGTGGCCTACCCCGCAGGCGTCCCCTGCTTCCACTGACCGCCGGCGATCTTGGCGGCGGCGATCACGGCCTGGGTGCGGCTTTCGACGCCGAGCTTTTGCAGGATCGCCGAGACATGCGCCTTGATGGTCGCCTCGGAGACGCCGAGCTCGTAGGCGATCTGCTTGTTGAGGAGCCCCTCCGACAGCATCATCAGCACCCGCACCTGCTGCGGCGTCAGCGTCACGAGGCGGTCGCGCAGCTTGGTCATGTCGGGGTCGGCGGCGGCCGTCAGGTCGGTGTCGGCGGGAACCCAGACGTCGCCCTCCATCACCTTGAGGATGGCATCGCGCAGCGTCTCGACGCCGAATCGCTTCGGGATGAAGCCGGAGGCGCCGAAATCGAGCGAGCGGCGGATCGTGGCGCTGTCGTCGGAGGCCGAGACGATCACCACCGGGATCGCCGGATATTGCGCGCGAAGATAGATCAGGCCGGAGAAGCCGGAGATGCCGGGCATCGAAAGGTCGAGCAGGACCAGGTCGACGTCGGAGGTCTGTTCCAGGAGCTTCGTCAGATCCTCGAACGATCCGGCCTCGTCGATCTTCGCCGTGGAGAGGACGCCCGCCACCGCCTGCCGCAGCGCATCACGGAACAGCGGATGGTCATCGGCAATGACGAGATGGGTGGAGGGAGCGTTCATCGATCTCTTGCTGTGGTTCACATCAGCGCCAGTAATCCGGACGGGCGCGATGGTCAATTCTTCCCCGACCGGCCGTGGCATGCAAGGGCACATTATTCCTTTGCCGGAAAGGGGTTAATCCGCAAGCCATATGAAGCCACGCTGCACTATAGGTCAGCATCGTCAGTTGCGTGTCAGTGCGCACGGCCGAAAGTCGTATTGGGGGCAGTTTCACGCCGATGTTACCTTGGCGCAAGACCTGGGTTGATCCGGCATGCCCGGACAGCTGGGACGCGAGGAAACGAGATACGGGGAGCGCATTCACGATGTCCACAATGGCTGCAACGTCGGCTCGGTCGACCGGCATGACAAAGGATGAGCGGTTCGTCATCCTCGCGTCGTCGCTCGGCACCGTCTTCGAGTGGTACGACTTCTATCTGTACGGATCGCTGGCCCCGATCATCGGCGCGCAGTTCTTCTCGGCCTATCCGCCGGCAACCCGCGACATCTTCGCATTGCTGGCCTTTGCCGCAGGCTTCCTGGTTCGCCCCTTCGGCGCAATCGTGTTCGGCCGCGTCGGCGACATCGTCGGCCGCAAATATACCTTCCTCGTGACCATCCTGATCATGGGTCTCTCGACCTTCATCGTCGGCCTGCTGCCCAGTGCGGCAACCATCGGCTTTGCCGCTCCGGTGATCCTGATCGCCTTGCGCCTGTTGCAGGGCCTGGCCCTCGGCGGTGAGTATGGCGGTGCTGCGACCTACGTCGCCGAGCATGCCCCGAATGGCAAGCGCGGCTATTACACCTCCTTCATCCAAACCACGGCGACCATGGGTCTCTTCCTGTCGCTGCTGGTGATCCTGTTCACCCGCACCGCGACCGGCGAGCCGGACTTCGCGGCCTGGGGCTGGCGCATCCCGTTCCTGGTTTCGGTGCTGCTGCTCGGCGTGTCGGTCTGGATTCGGTTGCGCCTCAATGAATCGCCGATCTTCCAGAAGATGAAGGATGAGGGCAAGAGCTCCAAGGCGCCGCTGACCGAAGCCTTTGCCAACTGGCAGAACGGCAAGCTCGTGCTGCTGGCGCTGCTCGGCGGCACCATGGGCCAGGGCGTGGTCTGGTACACGGGCCAGTTCTACGCACTGTTCTTCCTGCAATCGATCCTCAAGGTCGACGGCTATACCGCCAACCTGCTGATCGCGTGGTCGCTGCTGTTCGGCACCGGCTTCTTCGTCGTGTTCGGCGCCCTGTCCGACAAGATCGGCCGAAAGCCGATCATCCTCGGCGGCTGCTTGATCGCGGCGCTGACCTTCTTCCCGATCTTCAAGATGATCTCCAGCAACGCCAACCCCGCGCTGGAAAAGGCGATCGAGGCCACGAAGGTCGAGGTGGTGGCCGATCCCGCGGGCTGCGGCGACCTGTTCAATCCGGTCGGCACCCGTGTGTTCACCGCGCCTTGCGACACTGCCCGCGCCTTCCTCGCCGCTTCGTCTGTCAAGTATTCGACGAGCGCCGGCGCGGCCGGCTCCGGCGTAAAGGTCATGGTCAACGGCAAGGACATCGCCTATCCCGACGCGAAGGCGGGCAACCCGGCGATCACAGCGGCGATCGCGGCGGCGGGCTATCCCAAGGCGGGCGACCCCGGCATCGTGAAGATGTCCAACCCGTTCGACATCTTCCGTCCGCAGGTTGCGGCGATCATCGGTCTGCTCTTCGTCCTGGTGATCTTCGTCACCATGGTCTACGGCCCGATCGCGGCGATGCTGGTCGAACTGTTCCCGACCCGCATCCGCTACACGTCGATGTCGCTGCCTTACCACATCGGCAACGGCTGGTTCGGCGGCCTGCTGCCGGCGACCGCGTTCGCGATCGTGGCCTCGACCGGCGATATCTACGCCGGCCTCTGGTACCCGGTTGTGTTCGCCGTCATCACAGCGGTGATCGGCTTCCTGTTCCTGCCGGAAACCAAGGACGTCGATATCAAGTCGACCTGATTGCTCCTTGGCCGGTACGAGGCCAGCAGCATCCAAACGAACCGGCCGCGGCCTCCGCGGCCGGTTTTGTTTGGCGTCTACTGATTGCTGCCGATGAATTGCAGCACGACCTCCCGGCGATGCGGCCGCGCCCGGTGCTCGACCAGGTAGATCGCCTGCCAGGTGCCGAGCGCGAGCTTGCCCTTGATGACCGGCACCTGCAGCGAGGTCTGCGTCAACATCGTCTTCACATGCGCGGGCATGTCATCCGGCCCCTCCGTGTCGTGTGTCCACGGCACGCTTTCGGGCGCGAGCCGTGCCAGTGCGGTGGTGAGATCGACCAGCACGGACGGATCGGCGTTCTCCTGGACCGTCAGCGACGCCGAGGTGTGGCGGATGAACAGCGTCAGCGCGCCGTCGCGGGCGTTGGCCTCGTTGATGAATTTTGTGACCTCGCTGGTGAGGTCGGTGAAGCCGCGGCCAGGCGTCTGCACGGCGAGCAGCGACGAGACGATCGTGGTGGCCTGCACCGACGATGGCGCCGAGCGGGTGATGGATTTGGCCGATGTCATGAAAGGTCTCTCAACGCGAAAGCTCCCGTGGGGTGGATAGATCAAATCCTCCCCGACACGTCCTTCTGCACCCGGTTGGCCATGTCGATCAGCCGGCGCCAGGCCTTTTCCAGGAACGACATCATGCGATCCATGTCCTGGTCGCTGGGCAAGGGAATCTCGAGTTTGCGGTCGCCCTCGGCGACCTTTGGCTCCGCCTTCTTGAGCGAGTCGGACTTCGGCAGCGCCTCGTCGATCTTGCCCGATACAGTCGGACCGGCGGCGAGCTGTCCCTTCAGCTTCTCGACCTCGGCCTGGAGGCGGCCGATCTCGGCATCGAGCGCGGAGCGCTCGTCGGGCACGGCGTAGCAGGCCCAGCCGGCGCCGGTCTTGCTGCAGGTCGAGACCGTGCCGGTGCGGGTGTCGAGCCGCAGCACGCCTTCGGGGATCGGCGTCATGGTGTAGCGGCCGTTTTCGCCGTCGGGCGCCGATTGAGCGGCCACCAGGCCGCCGCCGACCGCGGTCACCACGACGATTGCCGCCGCACACCATGATGTTGTGGATGATTTCGCCGGTCTCATCGCCCTCTCCGCCACGCTGCGCAGGTGGCCCGCTCCTGAATTCTATACCCCTGCAGCCGATGGCGCATCGCCAGAGCGCGCGAATCCGCCGTCAAAACCCACCCGTTGAATCAACAGTGGCGGCCGCCCCTTTGATCCCGAGAGCGCGGCGAAATGTCGGCCACAGCGGCAGATCGCGCGGAGAGCTGCTGCGGTGCGGCGTCACGCTGTGTGCAGCGCTCGCGTGCGGGTCAATATCCTCAATAAAATCAATTATATAGCCGATCACGACGCGATCGTGACTTGGCTTGACTTGATTATGTGCGGTCAGTATGGTCCGCGCGGCTTTTGAGGGTGGCGGGCGTAATTTCCATTCAACCGCAGCGTTTCGGGTCTTCGTGGCATGGCTCAAGACACGGGACACAGCGGGAATGGAGGTCGCGATAGATCGCCCGAGGAAGCTGCGCTTTCCGAACGGCTCGGAAGTCTCGATCAGCGGTTGTCCGAATTTCGCGACCGCCAGATCAAGACCGAGCAACCCGCAGGTGACGGTGGAGACGGAGCGGCCAGAGCCTCGGCGATGGCGCTTGGTTTTCGGTTATCCTCCGAGTTGGTCGCCGGTGTCGCTGTCGGAGCGGGGATTGGCTGGGGTTTCGACCGCTTGCTGTCGACGTCGCCTTTCGGATTTATCGTGTTCCTGCTGCTGGGCTTCGTGGCCGGCGTGGTGAATGTGGTGAGGTCGGCGGGCGCGGGTCAAAACAGGCGCGGTGGTTCGTAAAGCCGATCCGATCCACGGAGAGGAATTGTCGCGCCGGTTTCGCCGGTGCGGGCCGGCCCGGCCGGCAGACCGAGACACGCCGGCTCGTCCGGCAGACCAAGAGATGCCGCGCCGATGAAAATCGATCCGATCCACCAGTTCAACATCGAGCCTCTCTTCACGCTGGGCCATATCGGCAATCATACGATCGCCTTCACCAATTCATCGCTCTACATGCTGGTGGCCGTCGCCATCATCTCGATCCTGATGCTGGCCAGCGGCACGCAGCTGGTTCCGGGCCGCCTGCAGTCGGTCGCCGAGATTTCCTACGAGTTCATTGCTGCCACGATCCGCGGCAACGCCGGCGCGGAAGGCATGAAGTTCTTCCCGCTGATCTTCTCGCTGTTCATGTTCATTTGCGTCTCGAACCTGGTCGGCATCATTCCCTACACCTTCACGATCTCGAGCCATCTGATCGTCACCGTGGCGCTGGCGCTGGTGGTCTTCTTCACCGTGCTGTTCTACGGCGTCGCCAAGAACGGCCTGAAGTTCTTCAAGATTTTCGTTCCCCACGGCGTCCCCGGCTACATCCTGCCGCTGGTCATGTTCATCGAGATCCTGTCGTTCTTCCTGCGGCCGGTCTCGCACAGCATCCGTCTGTTCGCCAACATGCTGGCCGGCCACATCGCGCTGAAGGTGTTCGCGGGCTTCGTCGCCATGCTGGGCTTCTCGCTCGGCGCCGTCGGCTGGGTCGGCGGCGTGCTGCCGCTGGCGCTCACGGTCGCGCTGTATGCGCTCGAGATCCTGGTCGCGTTCCTGCAAGCCTATGTGTTTGCGATCCTGACCGTCATCTACCTCAACGACGCCATTCATCCGGGACACTGAGCGGTCCGGGGAATTTCCACCCAAAACCCAATCTTTCTTCCAAGGAGTCTAAAATGGATCCGACAGCAGCAAAACTTATCGGCGCGGGCATCGCATGCATCGGCATGGGCGGCGCGGGCGTCGGCGTCGGCGTGATCTTCGGTAACTACCTCGCCGCAGCCGTCCGCAATCCGTCGGCCGCTCAGGGCCAGTTCGGCAACCTGATCTTCGGCTTCGCCGTGACCGAAGCGCTCGGCATCTTCTCGCTGCTGATCGCGCTGCTTCTGCTGTTCGTTTTCTAAAGAACGACTTCTTCCGCGCCGCTTCATCCGAAGCGGCGCGTGACAGCAACAGGAGTACTCCATGGCCGAGAGTCATGGCGGGGCGAAAGCTCCGGCGACCGACGCCCACACCGAAGCCGACGGCGGTCATCACAGCGGCGGCTTCCCGCCGTTCGAGAGCAGCACCTTTGCTTCGCAGCTGGTGTCGCTCGCGATCTTCTTCGTCTTGCTCTACGTGATCGTGGCCAAGCTCGCTCTGCCGAAGGTCGGCGGTGCGATCGAAGCGCGTCAGAACAAGATCGAGGGTGACCTCGCGGAAGCGCAGACGCTGAAGGATCAGTCCGAGGCGGCGCTGAAGGCCTATGAAGGCGAGCTCGCTTCGGCGCGCTCGCGCGCGCAGGCGATCGGCAACGAATCCCGCGACAAGGCGAATGCGCAGGCGGAAGCCGAGCGCAAGACCCTGGAAGAGCAGCTGGCGGCCAAGCTCGCCGAGGCGGAGAAAACCATCGCCTCGACCCGCGCAACCGCCATGAGCAACGTCCGCGGCATCGCGGCCGATGCGGCAGGCACCATCGTGCAGCAGCTCACCGGCGTCATTCCGGATGCGGCGTCGGTCAATGCCGCCGTTGATGCGTCCTTGAAGGGTTAGTCGATATGTTCTTCGATCCTGAAACCTGGGTCGCCGTGGCCTTCGTGATCTTGATGGTCGTGTTCGGCTATCTCGGGATCTTCAAGTCGGCGATGTCGGCGCTCGACAAGCGCGCCGAGCGCATCAAGGCCGAGCTCGACGACGCGACGCGCCTGAAGCAGGAAGCCGCCAAGGTGCTGGCCGACTACAAGGCCCGCAGCGCCTCGGCCGAACGCGAGGCCGCCGATATCATCGCCAACGCCAGGAGCGAAGCCGAGCGCATCGCGACCGAGGCCAAGGCGAAGATGGAAGACTTCGTCGCCCGTCGTACCAAGACCGCGGAGAACAAGATCGCGCTCGCCGAGGCCCAGGCGCTGGCCGATGTCCGTGCCGCAGCCGCGGAAGCCGCCGTGCAGGCCGCCTCCACGATCTTGTCGCAGTCGGTCAAGGGCCAGGTCGCCGACGATCTGCTCGCCAAGGGCATTACCGAGGTTCGCCAGAAGCTGAACTGAGGGGTCCGTCCTCACCCATCAAAAAGCCGGCGCTGATAGCGCCGGCTTTTTTGTTTTCGATAGCGCACCCGCAAATGCGGTGTCATCACCCGCGAAGCCGGAGCATGACAGCTGGGCGAGTGGCTCACTTCTTCTTCCGCACCTTCGGCTCGGGCGACAACGCCTGCGGGTCGAAGCCGACATAGAAGATGTAGGAATCGGCGACTGCGGCCGACGGCAGCGGGTAGGACAGATCCTCGGCGACGAAGGTAAAGGGCACGCTGGCGCCCTCGGTCATCTGGACCGTGGTCCGGTACGCCTTCGAGGCGATCACTTTCTCGCCGACGCCGCCCTGGACCACGGCAACGCGCAAGGGAACTTCGACCGTCGCAGGTGCGCCAGCGGGGCCCGCTATGACGCGGCCCTGGATGCCGATATGCGCGGTGATCTCGCCGCCATTGCGGATGCATTCACGCGCCATCTTGGAGATCGAGGCCTGGAAACGCACGTCGTTGCCGACCGCCGGCTTGCCGCTCGCCCCGACGCCATAGGTGGACGCTCCGGCGCGCACCGTGACCTGCGGGCAATCATATTCGTCGTCGGCCTGAGGCGCGCCAGGCGCAGGCGCGGGCTTCGGCGGCGCGGGGTCGTCGGATTTGCCGCCGAACAGGCTCTTGAAGCGGTCGGTCAGCGATTGCGCAGCGACCGGCGACACCGCCGCCAATGATACCGACAGCGCCAGCGCGATCACCGGACCCCGCCGCAGCGCATTCCGCAATGATCGAAGCTCATTCATGAACGGCAGTACTCCATCACAACATCCGGCCGATCAGCCGGCTCGTGCGGGTTATATCGCCAAAATCGGCGAACCCAAGGCAGGAAAAGACAGCAGGAAATTGGACTTTGGCCGCACGGGAAGCCGGCTCAGCCGCGAAAATCCTCGTGCAGCAAGCCAAACAGCAGATGATCCTGCCAGACCCCGTTGATGCAGAGATAGCGGCGCGCCAGCCCCTCGCGGGAGAAACCGCACTTCTCCAGCACCCGGATCGACGGCGCATTGGTGGGGATGCAGGCGGCCTCGACCCGGTGCAGATTGAGCTCGCCGAACAGCGTCGGCAGCAGCACCCGGAGCGCTGCCGTCATGTAGCCGCGATGGGCGTGGGGTTGGCCGACCCAATAGCCGATGGTGCCAGCCTGGACGATCCCGCGGCGGACATTGGCCAGCGTGATGCCCCCGACCATGGCGCCATCGAGCTCACGGAAGACCAGGAAGGGATAGGAGCGGTCCGCGGCGATGTCCTCGGAATAGCGGCGCAGGCGGCGCCGGAAGCCGGAGCGGGTCAGATCGTCCGACGGCCAGATCGGTTCCCACGGCGTCAGATAATCGCGGCTGCTCTCGCGCAAGTGCGCCCACTGCAGAAAGTCCGACATCTGCGGGGCGCGCAGCAACAATCCGTTGCCGCGGGGGGCGAGAGCAGCAGGTCCACTGGATGGCAGGCGAAACAGGGCCATGGTGATGCTTCCCGGGGGTGGACGGTCCGCCAGCGCGGCTCCTAATGCAGCCGCGCCTTGGCCCGCGCCCGGGTCAATCCTTCCGCAAAAGACACCGCCGTGTCCAGACCCCTGCCGCTGCCTAATGCGACAACTGCAGGGCGGCTGCGCGACAGCAGCGCACGCGCTGCATCGCGGGTCGATTCGACGCTGACGGCATCGATCCGGGCCACCAGCTCCTGCACCGTCTGCGGCCGGCCATAGGCCAGCACGTGCCGGGCGAGCTGCTCGGCGCGCGAGGAGCAGCTCTCCAGCGCCATCAGCAGGCCCGCCTTCATCTGCGCCTTGGCGCGGGCGATCTCGGCCTCGGTCAGGGTCTCGACCGAATCATTCATGATATCGACCACGACCTCCATCATTTCAGGCGCGTCGGCAGGATCGGTGCCGGTGTAGAGGCCGAAGAAGCCGGTGTCGGTGTAGGGCGCGTGGAACGAGTAGATCGAATAGCAGAGGCCGCGCTTCTCGCGCACCTCCTGGAACAGCCGCGACGACATCCCGCCGCCGAGGATGTTGGTGAAGACCTGGAGCGAGAACAGCGACAGATCGGTCTGCGGCACGCCCTCCAGCGCCAGCGTCAGATGCGCCTGCTCGAGCTCGCGATGCACGACCTTGGCGCCGCCTTTGCCGAACATGGCACCCTGCGGCTTCGGCCCCGGCGTCGCCTCGAAGCTCGCAAAGCGCTTCTCGGCCTCGGCGACCACCTGTTTGTGATCGACGGCGCCGGCCGCCGCCACCACCATGTCGGGGCCGCGATAATGCGTCGAGAGGTAGTTGCGCAGCGAGTCGCGATTGAAGCTTTTCAGCGTCTTGGCGGTGCCGAGCAGCGAGCGGCCCATCGGCTGGTCGGGATAGCAGAGCTCGTTGAGGTGCTCGAACACGACGTCGTCTGGCGTGTCTTGCGCCGCGCCGATCTCCTGCACGATGACGTTCTTCTCGCGCTCGAGCTCGTCGGGCTCGAAGGCGGGATTGGCGAGGATGTCGGCGAGCACGTCGAGCGCCAAGGGCACGTCGGCCTTCATCACCCGGGCATAGTAGGACGTGGTCTCGGTCGAGGTGCCGGCATTGAGGTCGCCGCCGACCGCCTCGATCTCCTCCACGATTTCGCGCGAGGAGCGACCGGTGGTGCCCTTGAAGGCCATATGTTCCAGGAGATGCGAGATGCCGTGCTCGTTCGGCTTCTCGTCGCGGCCGCCGACGCCGGCCCAGACGCCGAGCGCGGCGGTCTCGAGATGGGGCATGTTGTCGGTAACGACGGTCAGGCCGGAGGCAAGCTTGGAGATCTCGACGCTCATCCGGCAACTCCCTGTTTCGCGGCGCGGCTGACCGACAGCACGAACCGCTCTAGCTCGGCCTGATCGTTCTTCATCACCTTCATCTGTTCGGATTTGGTCATGAGGCCGTCGAGCCAGGCCGGCAGCTGCGGCCGCTGGCCGCAGGCGGCCTCCACCGCATCAGGGAATTTGGCGGGATGGGCGGTCGAGAGCACGATGTTGGGCACGGTCGTGTCGGTGGTGTCGCGATCGGCAACCGCAAGCGCCACGGCGGTGTGGGGATCGACGAGCTCGCCGGCCTCGCGCCAGGCGGCGCGGATCGCGGCCGCGGTCTCGGTCTCGTCGGCGCGGCCGGCGTCGAATTCTTCGCGGATTGCGGCCAGCGTCGCATCCGGCAGCACGAAGCGGCCGGACTGCTTCAGCGACTCCATCAGCCGGCGGACGCTCGAAGCATCGCGCTTGCTCGCCTCGAACAGCAGCCGCTCGAAATTCGAGGAGATCTGGATGTCCATCGACGGCGATGCGGTGGCGTGCACCTCGCGCACCTCGTAGATGCCGGTCTTGAGCGTGCGGGCGAGGATGTCGTTGACGTTGGCGGCAATGCGCAGGGTGCGGACCGGAAGGCCCATGCGCTTGGCGACGTAGCCGGCAAAAATGTCGCCGAAATTGCCGGTCGGCACGATGAAGTCCACCGCGCGCGCCGGTGCGCCGGCGGCAACCGCTGATGTGAAGTAGTAGACCACCTGGGCGACGATGCGCGCCCAATTGATGGAATTGACACCCGACAGCGAGGTCGCATCGCGGAAGCGATGGTTGTTGAACATCCCCTTCACGAGCGCCTGGCAGTCGTCGAAATTGCCCTCGATGGCGAGCGCGTGGACATTGGCCGCGCCCGTCGTCGTCATCATGCGCTGCTGCACCTCGGAGATGCGCTTGTGCGGAAACAGCACGATGAGGTCGACATTCTCCAGCCCCGCGAAGGCTTCGACCGCGGCGCCGCCGGTGTCGCCTGATGTTGCGACCACGATGGTGGTGCGCTGGCCGCGCTTGGCGAGCACATGGTCCATCAGCCGCGAGATCAGCTGCATCGCCACGTCCTTGAAGGCGAGCGTCGGACCGTGAAACAGCTCAAGCACGAATTGATGCGGCGACATCTGACGCAGCGGCACCACGGCCGGATGACGGAACGTGGCATAGGCCTCGTTCGCCATGCGGCCGAGCTCGGCGTCGGAAATCTCGCCGCCGACGAACGGACGAATGATTTCGACCGCGACCTCCCAATAGGGCCGACCGAAGAAGCCGGCGATGGTCTCGGTCGACAGGTGCGGCCAGGTCACGGGCACATACAGGCCGCCGTCGCGGGCAAGCCCGGTCAGCATCACGTCGCAGAAGCCAAGCTCAGGGGCCTCGCCCCGGGTCGAGATATAACGAGTCAAACTGCCCTCCAAAGGCTGGCGCGGTCCAAATCCGGGCTTAAGCCTTTGATTTCACGATGTTCCTAGTTCCAAGCCAGAGGCTTTGCGGCACCATAGAGTGTTTTGGAGAGCCACACCATGCCCAACGAAAAAGGGCTGCGGCGATGCCGCAGCCCCTCTCTTGGAAGGTCTGTCGTTGATGTGTGCAGACCCGGTTTTCGTCACTGGGGCGCCGGCCCCGAAAATCATTGGTTCGAGCTATCGTTTCCTGTCACGAAATCGTCAAGGAGAAAAACGGCGCGGGCGCCAAATGTTCCAATTTTTCCCGGTACGCCCAGGTGCAGGGCCAGCGATCGCGCCGCCGCGCGCCTGGCATCGTTGCCGCTTTCTCCTGACTCCATGCAAAGGAACGGGGAACGAACGCCTCACCGTCCCATTATGTCGGCGGAAGGTATCCGCCGTCGTCCACACATTGCCCGGACGCGCGGCAGACCGGTCCAACGACTGAGCCGGCTGCATCCTTGAGCAGCCGGCTCAGCCCCTGAATGGTCAATTCATCCCGATTTCCACCGCGATCCGAATCAAGTCGGAATGGTTCTTGGCTCCCAGCTTCTGCTTGAGCAGGGAGGTAGTGTTGGCGACGGTCTTGTAGGAGATACCGAGCGCCTCGGCGACCTCGACGATCTTGTTGCCGCGCCCGAGCAGGCGAAGAATTTCAAGCTCCCGCGGCGTCATTTGCGAGGCCGGATTCGCCTTGATCGCAGCGCCCGAGAACGTCACGGCCTCCGCGAGTTGGGGCGAGATGAAATTGTCGCCGGCGACCACCTTGCGTACGGCCTTGAGCAGGATCCGGGGATCGTCGCCCTTGGAGACATAGCCCTGCGCCCCGAGCTCCACCGCGCGCACAACGAAGGCCGGATCTTCATTCATGCTGAACATGATGATCTTGGCGCCTGGATCGTCCTTGCGGATCCGGCGCATCAACTCGAAGCCCGAGACGTCGGGCAGGCTGATGTCGATGACCGTGACGTCCGGCCGCTTGCTGATATAGGCCTTGTGTCCGGATTTGGCGTCGTTCGCTTCGTCGATGCGGATCGAATGGTCGGAGGCAAACAGGGTGCGACAACCTGACAGCACAACGGGGTGGTCATCGACGATCAGGACCCGGGTCGCCAGCTTGGTTGTGTCTTGCATCGCGCACTCTCTTGTTTTGGTAACTCATAGACTGGCGGGAACAAATGGAAAGAGAGAATCCCGCCAATGCGCGTTAGAATTGACCTAATGTGGCAACGACTTCCGTTCAGAACCCAGTTGTTCCTTCCACTCGGCGTGAGCTTTGTCGCCGCGCTGGTCATGGGGGGCGTGTTGCTCCAGAGCTTCTCGGCCAGCCAGCTGGCGGACGAGAACGAACCTGGTCGACGCTCAGTGCAGACCGTTGCTGTCGCACTCAACAGCGCCCTGAGCGCGTCAGACAGTCCGCGCAAGATGCTCGACGCATTCGTCGGCTCCTTGGCTACCTCCAATGATATCCAATTCCGGCCTGTGGAGGCGGGTCCTGCGCCGTCCGTGAGGGATGGCCTGCACAGGGTGCATGGCGTGCCGCAATGGTTTGTGGACCTGATCGCCATCCCTGATATCGACGCAGCATCTCCTGTGATCATCGACGGCAAACGCGTTGGTGACATCGTGTTCGTGCCCGACCTGTCAGCTGATCTGTTCGAGAAATGGATCGGCTTTCTGGCCCTGACGAGCCTCATCGCCGTGCTGATGGTGTTGACCGGCACGATCGCCTTTCTCTTCGCGAGATCGGCGCTGCAGCCGCTGCAAGATCTCGGCGCGGGCCTGACGCGCATTCGGCGCGGCGATTATGCGACGCCGATCCCGGTCGCAGGGCCGCCGGAAATCCGGCAGAGCTGTGAGGAGGCCAATGCCCTTGCCGCAACGCTCGCGCAATTGAGCCAGCACAATCGCGACCTGTTGCATCGCCTGGTGTCGCTCCAGGATGATGAGCGGCACGATCTCGCCCGCGAGCTGCATGACGAGCTTGGCCCGTTGCTGTTCAGCATCCGTGCCGGCACGATCGCACTGAGCGAGGCCTCGCCGCAGACGGGACATCTCGGCAACTCCGTGCAGGAGGTGATGCGATCCATCGAGGCGCTCCAGCAGACCAATCGCCGCATCCTCGACCGGTTGCGGCCGCTCTACATCGAGGAATTGGGGCTCGAGGCCAGCGTGCAGACGCTGCTCCGCAATTTCCGCTCGCAAGCGCGGCATATCGGCCTCACCGCAACGATAGATTCTAACCTCAACGGGATCAGCGGGCCACTGGCCCGGACCGTCTACCGTGTGATTCAGGAGGCGTTGACCAACGTGCTGCGCCATGCCGGAGCGAAGAATGCCCATGTGGAAGCGGCGATATCGGGCGGTGCGCTCACCGTCGAAGTCTCCGATGACGGCGGCGGCTTTCCCGCCGACAATGTTTTCGGCCGCGGCCTGACCGGCATGCACGAGCGCGTCCGCGCGCTCAGCGGCTCGCTGTCCCTGCTGCGTGCGGACGAACGCACCTATGTGCGCTGTCGCCTTCCACTCGGGGAGATCAGGGGCGAGCCGATCTCGGGCTAAAGCGCGATGAGATTGGGATGAATCGTCGTCGCGCTTCAGGTTGTTGTTTGAGCATGATCTCCGCGCAAACGCGTCCCGCTGATGTCGCGAGGGAAAACCGCTTCACACTTTTCCGGATCATGCTCTAAAGCGCGATGAGATTAGGATGAATCGTCATCGCGCTTCAGGTTGTTGTTTGAGCATGATCTTTTCGGAAAACCGCTTCGCACTTTTCCGGATCATGCTTTAGCACGCACAGCAATCGTGCGAGCCCTGCTGCGCCGGCTCGCACAGCGTGCTGTGGATCTTGCCTTCCGCGCTGAAACGAAACGAGGCGCGGACGCGCAACGCACCTGCGACGGAATATTCGAGATCGATGCCGTTCTGCGCCGGATGGATTTCCTCCAGGCCGAAACCCGCCGAGGAAAAGGCGCTGAGCTTCGGTCCCCAATAGGTTTCGAGCTCGCGCCGGCCGCGATAGTTCTGCGTGCCGTTGCAGGTGCATTTCAGCTCGGCATCGTCGGCATAGAGGTCGAGCAGCGTCGGGAGGTCACCCTTGCGGCAGGCATCCACCCAATCAATGACAAGGCCCATCTGATCGAAATCGCTCAACGCCAGCAATCCTGTTTACCGCTGAAAAAACTTGGAGGCGGCTTAAGATCACCCTCGTGAATATGCGCTGAATAATAAAGACCGGACGATAACGGGTTCCCACCGGGAACCTACGGACGGACTTCGCCCTTTCGTCGTCCCCTCACCCACACGACAAATGCGATCAGCACGGCACCGGCAAGTGCAAACCAGGTGATCGCGTATTGCAGATGGTCGTCTTTCAGATGCACGTCGAGCGGACCCGGGCGCGGAATGCCGTTCGCCGGCACCGGCTGCTCGAGATCGACGTAGAAAGGCGCGATCGTGCCCCAGCCCAGGGCGCTAGCGATTGCCAGATGATCGCGCACGAACCACAACCGCTTGTCGCGATTTTCGGCCGGCGTCAGCCATCCCGCCTCTTCCGGGAAACGGAG
The DNA here is from genome assembly GCF_022012435.1 of Bradyrhizobium zhengyangense. Taxonomy (GTDB): domain Bacteria; phylum Pseudomonadota; class Alphaproteobacteria; order Rhizobiales; family Xanthobacteraceae; genus Bradyrhizobium; species Bradyrhizobium zhengyangense. Next base: position 270,931 of record NZ_JAKLUA010000003.1, on the reverse strand, counting down.
ATAGCCGGTGAGCGTAACGGGCGCGCCGGTCACAAGCTTCTGCACCGCGCGATCCTCGACCCCGCGCTCCTGCATTGTGTTCTCGACGAAGCCTGCATCGATCACCACGATCTCACCACTCGGCAGCCGCGCCGGCAGGAAAGCCCAGGTGCCGGGGGTGGATGCATCCTTACGCACGGCGGAGCCGGACGAATAGACCATCGCATCCGGCGACGCTGCATAGGTCGCGGTGAAGCTGACGCGGCGAAACTCGTCGCGCGCAGGCGTCAGCGTGGGCCATTGTGCAGGCGGCGGCAGCGCAACGGGTGCTGCCGCGAGGCGCTCGGTGAGCGCAGCGATCAGCTCGTGCTTGGCGGTGCGGCGCTGCAATTGCCAGACGCCGAGCGCGACGAAAGCGGCGGTCAGCAAAAGCGTGAACAGCATGAAGCCAGCCACACCGGGCTTGCGCAAAGTCTCGTTCATTTCCCGCGGTCGATCAGCCGGCCCGGGGCCGCCTTGTGATGGAATTGCAGCGCGATCAGAAGGGATTTCATCGAGCGCAGCGGCAGGAGCGTGGTGGCGAGGATCAGCGGCAGCCACAGCACCGCATGCAGCCAGAATGGCGGCTGATATTTGACCTCGACGACGAGCGCGCAGCCGACCACGATCGCGCCGGCCAGCATGATGATGAAGATCGCCGGACCGTCGCCAGCATCGATGAAGCCGTAGTCGAGGCCGCAGCGGTTGCAGGAGGGCGCCAGCGTCAGGAAGCCCGCATAGAGCTTGCCCTCGCCGCAGCGCGGGCATTTGCAGGCGAGCCCGCGCAGCGCGCTTTGCAGGACAGTGGGCTGGGCCTCTGGGGTGTCGGCGGTGTCGTTCATCGCACGCAAGCCTATCACAGTTTCGGCCAAAACTCCGGCCGCTGAAAAGCGAAAGGGCGGCCCTGCGGCCGCCCTTTGCAGATGATCAGCCGCGGCTCAGTGCGCGCCGTGGGCCATGGTCTCGGCGCCGTGTCCCCAGACATAGATGCACAGGAACAGGAACAGCCAGACCACGTCGACGAAATGCCAGTACCAGGCGGCAAACTCGAAACCGAGGTGCTGCTTCGGCGTGAAGTGGCCGGCGTAGGCGCGCGCCAGGCACACGATCAGGAAGATGGTGCCGACCAGCACGTGGAAGCCGTGGAAACCGGTCGCCATGAAAAAGGTCGCGCCGTAGACGTTGCCGGCAAACGAGAACGCCGCGTGGCTGTATTCGTAGGCCTGCACGGCGGTGAAGGTCGCGCCCAGCAGGACGGTGAGGATCAGACCATATTTGAGGCCTTGGCGATCGTTCTCGAGCAGGGCGTGGTGCGCCCACGTGACCGTGGTGCCCGAGGTAAGCAGGATCAGCGTGTTCAGCAGCGGCAGATGCCAGGGATCGAAGGTCTCGATGCCATGGGGCGGCCAGGTGCCCGGGGCCGAGCATGCGCCGGCAGCCGTGCCGAGGCCGCAGCCGAACACGGCGTCGCGGGTGGCGTGGACGGCATCGGCCGGGAACAGCGCGGCGTTGAAATAGGCCCAGAACCAGGCAACGAAGAACATCACCTCGGAGGCGATGAACAGGATCATGCCGTAGCGATGGCTGATCTGTACGACCCGGGTATGGTCGCCCTTGTACTGGGCTTCCTTGATCACGTCGCCCCACCAGCTCGCCATGGTGTAGAGCACGCCGACGGTGCCGATGCCGAAGATGATCGGCGCGGCCGAGACCATGTGGTGCATCCAGGTGATCGCGCCGACCGCCATGATGAAGGCAGAGACGGAGCCGACCGCCGGCCACGGAGACGGATCGACCAGATGGTAGTCGTGATGCTTGCCTTGCGCGGTAGCCATTGCGGTCTGTCTCCTCAATCCCGTGCCTATCCGGCACTTATCCCCTTAGTCCAACCCCTGAGCGTCAACCCGGCGGCTGGAGATTTCCCTTGCGTTTGTCGTCGTCGCCGGATGCGATCGGCTTCACCACCGGATCCTTCACTGGATAGAACGTGTAGGACAGCGTGATAGTGCTGAGCCCATCATTGTCGTGGTCATTGACGATCGACGGATCGACGTAGAACACCACGGGCATCTCGCGCTTCTCGCCGGGCGCCATGGTCTGCTCGGTGAAGCAGAAGCAATTGATCTTCTGGAAGTACGACCCGACCGTCAGCGGCGCGACATTGTAGGCGGCCTGGCCTGAGGTGGTGCGCGCGGCCTGGTTGGTCACGGTGTAATAGATCGTCGTGACCTGGCTGATATTGACCTCGATTTCGGTCTGCTCGGGCTCGAACTTCCAGGGCAGGCCGGGGGCGACGTTGGAATCGAACCGCACCGCGATCTTGCGCGCGATCGGGCCGGTGGCGGGCGCAGAGATCGCGACCTGGGTCGTGCCGTTGAAGCCGGTCGCGCGGCAGAACCAGTTGTAGAACGGCACCGCTGCGTAGGACGCGCCGACCATCAATGCGACCACGCCGCCGCAGATCGAGGCGACCAGCACATCGCGGCCGAGCCCCTTCCTGGCCGTCCGGCTCTGATCCTGCGATATGGTCGGCTTCTGATCCATCTTCCCCTACAGCGGCCGAACTAGAACCGCCGGTCCCTTGACCATGGTGACGGCGAAGAAAAGGATGACGAGCACACCGAGCGCCAAAGCAATGGCAATGGAGCGCTGGCGACGGCTCTTCTTCTGCGCCTCGGTAAGGACGATTCCATCTGGCTCGGGTTTGTCAGCCATTCCTGCCTCATGCGCCCCCAACCATCGGAGCAAGCGCCCGGAACACGACCTCGGCCAGCAAGGTCGCGAACAGCGCGAACAGGTACAGGATCGAGAAGGCGAACAGCTTTCGCGTCGCGCGCAGCGACGCAGCTCGCGTCCGGCGCATATAGACGTTGATCGCGAGCACCAGCATGCCGGCACCAAGGATCAGCGAGACGATGCCGTAGACGGCGTCGAAATAGCCAAGCACCCAGGGTGCTGCGGCCACCGCGATCAGCACGATGGTGTAGAGCAGGATCTGGAGGCGGGTCGCGTCGGGGCCGGCGACATTGGGCAGCATCGGAATGCCGGCGCGGGCATAGTCGTCGGAACGGAACAGCGCCAGCGCCCAGAAGTGCGGCGGCGTCCAGAAGAAGATGATGGCGAATAGCAGCAGCGGCTCGACATCGACCGTGCCTGTGACAGAAGCCCAGGCCACCACCGGCGGCAGCGCGCCGGCGGCGCCGCCGATCACGATGTTCTGCGCGGTCCAGCGCTTCAGGCCCATCGTGTAGATGACGACGTAGAAGAAGATGGTGAAGGCGAGCAGCGCACCCGCGATCCAGTTGACCAGGATGCCGAGCGTCATCACCGAGAAGAAGGCGAGCGTCATGCCGAACGCCATCGCTTCGGGCCGGGTGATGCGGCCGCGCGGGATCGGACGGTTCGCGGTGCGCGACATCTTCGCGTCGATATCGCCCTCGAGCGCCATGTTGAGCGCGCCCGAGGCACCGGCGCCGACGGCGATGCAGAGCAGCGAGGTGATTGCGAGCACCCAGTGGAAATGTCCCGGCGCCATCGCCATCCCGACCAGCGCGGTGAAGATCACGAGCGACATCACCCGCGGCTTGAGCAGCGCGAGGTAGTCACCAACCTCCGCCTCGGAGATGCGGGGATTGATGTCGATGGCGTTCTGATCGAGGACGGACACTTAAACCTGCTCGTTTCGTTGTAGAGCCGCGGCGCCCGTCACGGGCGCCGCGGGAGTTTTGTTGCTTACTGCACGCGGGGCAGCACTTCGAACTGGTGGAACGGCGGCGGCGAGGGCAGCGTCCATTCCAGCGTGGTGGCGCCAGCGCCCCAGGGATTGTCGCCCGCCGGGACCTTCTTCATGAAGGCGTCGAACACGCAGTAGAGGAAGATCAGCACGCCGAAGCCGGAGATGTAGGAGCCGATCGACGAGACCAGGTTCCAGCCGGCGAACGCATCCGGATAGTCGACATAGCGGCGCGGCATGCCCGACAGGCCGAGGAAGTGCTGCGGGAAGAACACCAGGTTGACACCGACGAAGGTGAACCAGAAGTGCGCCTTCGCGATCGCCTCGTTGTACATGTAGCCCGTCATCTTCGGGAACCAGTAGTACCAGCCGGCGAAGATCGCGAACACCGCGCCGAGCGACAGCACGTAGTGGAAGTGCGCGACGACGTAATAGGTCTCCTGCAGCACGCGGTCGACGCCCGCGTTCGCCAGCACGACGCCGGTGACGCCACCGACCGTGAACAGGAAGATGAAGCCCACGGCCCAGATCATCGGGGCGCGGAAATCGATCGAGCCGCCCCACATCGTGGCGATCCAGGAGAAGATCTTCACGCCGGTCGGAACCGCGATCACCATCGTGGCGGCAACGAAGTAGGCCTGCGTCGCCGAGGACATGCCGACCGTGTACATGTGATGCGCCCACACCACGAAGCCGATGCCGCCGATCGCGACCATGGCGTAGGCCATGCCGAGATAGCCGAACACGGGCTTGCGCGAGAAGGTCGAGACGATCTGGCTGATCATGCCGAAGCCGGGCAGGATCAGGATGTACACCTCGGGGTGACCGAAGAACCAGAACAGGTGCTGGAACAGCACTGGGTCGCCGCCGCCCTCGGGATTGAAGAAGGTGGTCCCGAAGTTACGGTCGGTGAGCAGCATGGTGATCGCGCCGGCGAGGACCGGCAGCGACAGCAGCAGCAGGAACACCGTCACCAGGATCGACCACACGAACAGCGGCATCTTGTGCAGGGTCATGCCCGGCGCGCGCATGTTGAAGATCGTGGTGATGAAGTTGATGGCACCGAGGATCGACGAGGCGCCCGCCAGATGCAGCGAGAGGATCGCGAAGTCGACGGCCGGGCCCGGGTGGCCTGAGGCCGACAGCGGCACGTACATGGTCCAGCCGGCGCCGACGCCGTTGGCACCGGGCTCGCCCTCGACGAAGCTCGACAGCAGCAGCAGCGCGAAGGAGGCCGGCAGCAGCCAGAACGAGATGTTGTTCATGCGCGGGAACGCCATGTCCGGCGCGCCGATCATCAGCGGCACGAACCAGTTGCCGAAGCCGCCGATCATCGCGGGCATGACCATGAAGAAGATCATGATCAGGCCGTGCGAGGTCACGAATACGTTATAGGTGTGCGTTTCGTGGAATATCTGGACGCCCGGGAACATCAACTCGGCACGGATCGCGATCGACATCGCGGCACCGATGATGCCCGCGATGACCGCGAAGATCAGGTACATCGTACCGATGTCCTTGTGGTTGGTCGAATAGACGTAGCGACGCCATCCCGTCGGATGGGCGTGCTCGTGGTCATGTCCGTGGTCTTGCGCGTGATCGCCGTGTGCCGCTGCGCTGGTTGCCATTTTCAAATCCTGCCTTGCGTCCCGTTCGGACCTTTGGAGGTCCCGCCCTTTATATCGCTTTCAGTCCCTTTGAGCCGTCGCCCGGCGCCTACTGCGTCGGGCCGGCCGCGGAGGCGAAGGTGCTGGTGCCGCCGCTCGCAAACTTCTTCTTCGCCGATTCAACCCAGGAGGCGAACTCCTGATCGTTCACCACGCGAATCGCGATCGGCATGAAGGCGTGGTCCTTGCCGCAAAGCTCCGAGCACTGGCCGTAGAACATGCCGGTCTTGGTGGCCTTGAACCAGGTCTCGTTCAGGCGCCCCGGTATGGCGTCGATCTTGACGCCGAACGCCGGCAGCGCGAACGCGTGGATGACGTCGGCGCCGGTGACCTGAACACGAATCACCTTGTTGACCGGAACCACCATCTCGTTGTCGACGCCGAGGAGGCGGGGCTGCTTGTCCTGAGCCAGCAACGAGTCGAACTCGAACTTGCCGTTATCAGGGTAAGCGTAGGACCAGTACCACTGCTTGCCGGTCGCCTTGATGGTCAGATCCGCCTTCGGCACGTCGAGCTCGAGGAACAGCAGGCGGAACGACGGCACCGCGATGCCGACCAGGATCAGCACCGGCACCAGGGTCCACACCACCTCGATCAGCGTGTTGTGGGTGGTCCGCGACGGCACCGGATTGGCCTTCGCGTTGAACTTCATCACCACGATGACCAGCAGCGCCAGCACGAACAGCGTGATGACGATGATCAGCACGGACAAGAAGTTATGGAACCAGACGATGTTGTCCATCACCGGGGAAGCAGAGCCCTGCAGGTGCCATTCCCACGGCGCCGGCTGCCCGAGCTCGGCCTCGGCAAATGCCGCACCGCCCGTCGCCAGCGCCAGACCCGCCACGGCCAATCCCAGCAAGTGTCGGCCCACCCGGCCCATCGACATCTTCATGCCGTTCGCGCTCCCCTAACGAAATCACCCCAAGTGCCTTCCCCTGTTTTTGGGGAACGCTTATTCGATCCGCCCGTCTGACAAACCGCCGCGCAAGAATACCTCTAAGAGGAATTGGGGCCAGATCGCTAGAACGCCGAAATCAAGCCTCTCAAACCATAATTCTTGATCTATCGCAATGCAGTCTTGAGGCCCCTCTGTCTGCGATCACCCGCAAGATATTTCCTAGTAACATCAGACAAAAATACCGTTTCCCGGGATGCCGCGGCTTGACAGCCGGATTGCTCGCTGTAGGCACAGGCGGAGGGCCCCGCAGGAACCTGATTCGTGGCGGCAATGGCGGCCAAGGCGGCGCGGAATTTGCTTGTGAATTGCCTTCAAGACGCCGTCATTCCCGTATCAGTCCTCCAGCGCGAGCGACCTAAGCGAGCAGAGGGACCGACCCCGATGGGGCTTTCGAGATGCATGGCAAGATCGGCTAAATGGCCGACTAACGGTCTCACGACGCTGATCGGCCTCCTGGCAGTCGCCCTTTCCCTGTCCCTTCCCGGCCTTCTCCTATCAAGCGTTGCCCATGCGCAGGGCGCGGTGCGCTCCGTTCATGGCGACTGGCAGATCCGCTGCGACACCCCGCCGGGCGCCCAGGCCGAGCAATGCGCCCTGATCCAGAGCGTGGTGGCGGAGGACCGCTCCAATGCGGGCCTTACCGTGATCGTGCTCAAGACCGCCGACCAGAAGAGCCGCCTGATGCGCGTGGTCGCCCCCCTGGGCGTGCTGCTGCCCTCCGGCCTCGGACTGAAGCTCGACAACCAGGACGTCGGCCGCGCCGGCTTCGTCCGCTGCCTGCCCAATGGCTGCGTCGCCGAGGTCGTCATGGACGACAAGCTGCTCGGCCAGCTCCGCAGCGCCAAGACCGCGACCTTCATCATCTTCGAGACGCCGGAAGAAGGCATCGGCTTCCCGCTCAGCCTGAACGGGCTCGGCGAGGGCTATGACAAGCTGCCGTAGGGCTAAGCCAGCGGCGAACCTATTGTTTCCGTAATGTGAGGCGTCGCGCCCTCGCGGAACCAATCCAAAACCATTATCTTGCCTCACATCCCCCGATAATGGACGGACGCATGACCAATCCTGCCACAACCTCCCTGCTCGACCGCGCCAATCTCGACCGCGACCAGGTTCGCAACGAGGTCGCGCGTGGGCTTTCCGGTGCCGACGACGGCGAATTGTTCCTCGAATACAGCCAGACCGAAGCGCTGATGTTCGACAATGGGCGGCTGAAGCAAGCGACCTACGACACCTCGCAGGGCTTTGGCCTGCGCGCCGTCAAGGACGATGCGGTCGGCTATGCGCATTCCTCCGATGTGTCGCTGCCGGCGCTGATTCGCGCCGCCGACGCTGTCGCGGCCGTACGCGGCGGCTATTCCGGCAGCTTTGCCGCCCCGCCCCCGCACACCAATGTCCGCCTCTATGGCGATGAGAATCCGCTGGATGCGCCGGGCTTCGAGATCAAGGTCAAGCTGCTCGCCGAGATCGACGCTTACATGCGCGACAAGGATCCGCGGGTGCGGCAGGTCAGCGTCAGCCTGGGCGCGACCTGGCAGGTCGTCGAGATCCTGCGCCCCGACGGCGAGAGCTATCGCGACATCCGCCCGCTGGTGCGCGTCAACATCTCCGTCGTCGCGGGTCAAGGCGACCGCCAGGAGAGCGGCAGCAAGGGTTATGGCGGCCGTGCCGGCTATGCCGAGTTCATCGAGAGCAAGAATTGGCGCGAAGCCGCCGACGGCGCACTGCGCGAGGCGCTGGTCAATCTGGAATCGATTCCGGCCCCCGCGGGCGAAATGGACGTCGTGCTGGGCGCCGGCTGGCCCGGCGTGATGCTGCATGAGGCGGTCGGCCACGGCCTCGAGGGCGACTTCAACCGCAAGAAGACCTCGGCCTTCGCCGGCCTGATGGGCCAGCAGGTCGCCGCGAAGGGCGTCACCGTGGTCGACGACGGCACCATCGCCTCAAGGCGCGGCTCGCTGTCGATCGACGACGAGGGCACGCCGACCAACCGCACCGTGCTGATCGAGGACGGCATCCTGGTCGGCTACATGCAGGACCGCCAGAACGCGCGGCTGATGAACATGAAGCCGACCGGCAATGGCCGGCGCCAGGGCTATGCCCATGTGCCGATGCCGCGCATGACCAACACCTACATGCTCGCGGGCGACCGCGACCCGGCCGAGATTCTCGCGTCGGTGAAGAACGGCGTGTTTGCCGCAAATTTCGGCGGCGGGCAGGTCGACATCACCTCGGGCAAATACGTGTTCCAGTGCACCGAGGCCTACAAGATCGAGAACGGCAAGCTGGGCGCGCCGCTGAAGGGCGCCATGCTGATCGGCAATGGGCCGACCGACCTGCATCGCATCCGCATGATCGGCAACGATCTCGCGCTCGATACCGGCATCGGCACCTGCGGCAAGAACGGCCAGGGCGTGCCTGTCGGCGTCGGCCAGCCGTCGCTTCTGATGGAACGCATTACGGTGGGTGGAACGGGCGCATGAGCGTTGAGAAGGTAACTGCCGCTCCCAAGCGGAAGGGCTCCGGCTTTGTCGCACAGCTGGTGCAGCTCGCCGGCATCGTCGCTGCTGTCTTCATCGCCAAGGGCGCGCTCGCCGAGCCGTTCTACGTGCCGTCGGGCTCGATGGAGCCGACGCTGTTGATCGGCGACGCGCTGCTCGCTTCGAAATTCCCCTATGGCTACGGCACCTCGTCGCTGCCGATCCAGATCAACCTGCCGGAAACCGGCCGGGTCTTCGCGGAGACGCCGAAGCAAGGCGACGTTGTCGTATTCCGCTGGCCCGGCGACCGCTCGCAGGCCTGGGTCAAGCGCGTCGTCGGCCTTCCCGGCGACCGCATCCAGATGCGACAGGGGCAGCTCTTCATCAACGACCGTCCCGCCGAATTGAAGCCTGACGGCGTTGGTGCCGCCGAAGACGACAATGGCGGCAGCGAGCCGGCCTATCGTTACGTCGAGACGCTGCCGAACGGCGTCTCGCACCTCATCTTCAAGATGCGCGACAACGGTCCGCTCGACAACACGCCCGAGGTGAAGGTGCCGGCGGGATATCTTTTCGTGCTCGGCGACAACAGGGACAACTCCGCCGACAGCCGCGTGCCGCTGCGCTCTGGCGGCGTTGGCCTCTTGCCGGTCGACAATCTCGTCGGCCGTGCCGATGCCGTGCTCGGCTCCTGGGATCTCGGCATGCGCGGCCAACCGGTCTGGACCTGGCTCTCCGGCTTCCGGCTCGCGCGGTTCTTCACCGCCGTGCACTGAGGAGGTCTCATGACCTTCGACGACGTCAGAAAATTTGCGCTGACGTGGCCGGAGGTCGAGGACGGCACTTCCTACGGCACCCCCGCTCTGAAGGTGCGCAAGAAGATGCTGGCGCGCCTGAAAGAGGATGGCGACAGCCTGGTGATGCCTGACGTGCCGATCGACGAGCGCGCGATGCTGGTCGAGAGCCAACCGAAGATCTTCTACTTCACCGATCATTACGCGGACTATCCGATCGTTCTGATCCGCCTGTCCAAGGCGAAGCGCGCGATCGTGGAGACGCTTTTGCGGCGGCGCTGGCGCGTGCTGGCATCGAAGGCAGCGCGAGCGGACTATGATGCGCGCGCAAATGCATGACGCTCATGGATGAGCCGCGCTTTCTTGCGCTGGCGCTGAAGAACCCGGTCAACGTCGCGATCCTTGATGAGCTTGATCGGCTCGCGCTGCCGGATGCGTGGCTGGTCTCGGGATGCCTGGTGCAGACGGTATGGAATGTGCTCACGGGCCGCGCCATCGATCACGGCATCGCCGATTACGACATCTTCTACTTCGATCCTGATACCTCCTGGGACGCGGAGGACGCGGTGATCCGCAAACTGCAGGCGCAGCTCGATCATCTCGGCGTCAAGATCGAGACCCGCAACCAGGCCCGCGTGCATCTGTGGTACCCGGCCAAGCACGCCCTGCCCTATCCGCCATTGTCGTGCTCGACTGACGGCATCGACCGTTTCCTGACGCAGAACACGCAAGTGGGCGTGAAGCCTGCTGGTGACGGTTACGAGGTCTACGCGCCGCACGGGCTTGGCGACGTCGCGGACCTGATTGCGCGCCCCAATCCCGGCCCGAATTTTTCCGCGGCAAATTACGCGGCGAAGGTGGCGCGATGGAAGGCGCTATGGCCGGAGCTTACGGTCATTGCTGCGGAGTGAGATGTCGTCTTTCCCCGCGATGCATCCACATCGTCATTGCGAGCGCAGCGAAGCAATCGAGAATCCTTCCGCGGAGAGACGCTGGATTGCTTCGCTGCGCTCGCAATGTCGGTGGAAAAGGCTGCGCCTACCGCACCACGCCCGACGTGAACCCGGCCTTCCGCCGCGGCGGCTTGATGTCCTTTTTCAGGAAGCAGCGCGCCTCGCGCCCGGTATAGCCGGGGCGGGCATAGGTGAAGGCGCGGCACTTGTTGTCGGCGGTACAGGCGGCCTTGCAGACTTCCTCGCCCTCGCCCTCCTTGAGCTCGAAATTGCGCAAATCGCCGCCGGGGCGGTCGATCGAGGTCTCGACGCCCTCGACACGCGGCTCGATCACGCCGGCGCCGCGCACGCCGGAGATACAGCAATTGGCTGGCTGTCGCGGCGGCACGGTATTCTTGAGCCAGCATACAGCCGCGGCCCCATCGATATCAGGATAGCTGAAGCTCCAGGCGCGGCAGCGGCGATCGCGCTCGCAAAGCAATGCGCAATCCTCGGGATCACCCGACGTGACCGGCGTGCTGAAATAATCGCCGCCGGGCCGGTCGAACGCCGTCTGGGCTCGGGCAGGGACGCTCGCAAAGGCGAGCGCAAGCAGCGCGGCACAGGCCACGACGCAAGCCAAAGCCCTTGCCATCACGACCTTTGCCATGACGGCCTCAGGCGGGCGGCCCTTCCCCATCGGAACAGCTTTCGAGTTATTGACGACGCTCAGGTTTTTTCGGCCGGTCATTTGATCGCCGTAAACCTGTACGGGCGATGAACGGCCTAGAACCTGGTCGTTGGTCTATTTGCCTAGAGCTAGAACGCGTATTCCGCGTAGGCCGGTTCCACCGAGCCCTTCCAGGAGCCGTTGAACTTCTCGAGCATCTCCTCGGCCGGTGTCCGACCGGAATCGATGATGCGATCGAGCGGCTCCAGATGCCGGGTTTCGTCGCGGCCGATGGCGTCGATGCGACCGCGGCGACGCAGGCCCGCATGTGCCAGTACGAGGCATTCCTTGGCGATCTCGAACAGATAGTGGTCCTTGATCCGGGCCTTGAAGCCGAAGCGCGGCACATCGTCGCGTAGCGCCTGGCGTTCATGTGCAGTCCAGTGCTTCACCAAGTCCCAGGCTGCATCGAGCGACACGTCGTCATAGAGCAGTCCAGCCCAGAACGCCGACAGCGCCGGCAGCCGGCCCCATGGGCCGCCATCGGAGCCGCGCATCTCGAGGTAACGCTTCAGCCGTACCTCCGGGAAGATCGTCGAGAGATGGTTGGCCCAGTCCGACAGCGTCGGACGCTCGCCGGGCAGATTGTTGTTGCGGCCGTCGAAGAAGGCGCGGAACGAGGAGCCCGACACGTCGATGTAATCGTCGCCGCGCTTGACGAAATACATGGGCACGTCGAGCGCGTAGTCGACATAGCGCTCAAAGCCCATGCCGTCCTCGAACGCCCACGGCATCATGCCAGCACGCGCATTGTCGGTGTCGCGCCAGATTTCGGAGCGGAAGGAGAGGAAGCCGTTCGGCTTGCCTTCCGTGAACGGCGAATTGGCGAACAGGGCGGTCGCGACCGGCTGCAGCGCCAGCGAGACGCGCAGCTTCTTGACCATGTCGGCTTCGGAGGAGAAATCGAGATTGGTCTGCACCGTGCAGGTCCGGTACATCATGTCGAGGCCGTATTGGCCGACCTTCGGCATGTAGTTGGTCATGATCTTGTAGCGGCCCTTGGGCATGACCGGGATGTCGGCGCGCGACCAGGACGGCGTCATGCCGAGGCCGAGGAAGCCGATGCCCAGCGGAGTCGCGATCTCGCGCACCTGCGCCAGATGCGCCATCAGCTCGCTCTGGGTCTGGTGCACGTTCTCGACCGGCGCGCCTGACAGTTCGAACTGTCCGCCGGGTTCGAGCGAGATCGCGCCGCCGCCGGTGACGTCGTAGAGACCGATGATGTTACCCTTCTCCATGATCGGCTCCCAGCCGAGCAGGAGTTTCATGCCCTCGAGCAGCGCACCGATGCCGCGCGCGCCTTCGTACGGCACGGGACGGTGGCCTTCGAGCGTGAACGGCGTCTTCTCGTGCTCGGTACCCATACGGAATTCGGACGGGTCCTTGCAGCCGGCCTCGAACCACGCGACGAGCTCGTCGCGTGATTGCAGCGGCGTCATATCGATCTGGTCTCGCGCCATATCAAACTCTAATCAAAAGGGCGCTTCGATCGAAGGCGCGCGGGTGATGGGGACGGTCCGCGAACCCCCAGGGGTGCACGGACGAGCTGGTTTGCCGCGCGGTCATCGCGACGGCGAGGTTTCGTTGACGTTCGCGACGGGCGGCAGCTTCATCTCGCCGCACGAGCACCCGAGCCGGTCGAGCAGACCGCTGAGCTTGACGGCATCGGCATCGGACAGTTTCGAGCCGACATATTTCTCGATCGCAGCCGAGTAGGCGCCCCACATCCGCTTCTGCAATTCGCGGCCGGCCTCCGTGATCTCGACGAACTGGCCGCGCTTGTCGATCTTGCATTCACGCCGGGAGGCGAGGCCCTCGTCGACCAGGCGGTCGATCAGTCGCGAGGTGGAGTATTGCGGGATCAGCATTTGCCGCTCGAGCTCCACCGGCCGCAGCTCTCCGCTCGGCGCGCGCGACAATTCGAGCAGCGCGTCGTACCATGCCAGTGGCGGGAACCCGGCCTTCTTGAGGTCCTGCTCCACGCAGTCAAGCACGCGGCTCTGCACCCGCATCAGGCGGATCCAGGCACTGGTTGCCTCGGTTGATGGTTTGCGTTTCATGGTCCCGCTCAAGCTCGTCGTCCGCTTCTTACCCCACTCGATGCACCTGCATCAATCTTGACTATTGGATGCAGATGCATGTAGGCGTTCTTTCGCCCCAACCAAGCGTCAAGAGGAGGAAATTCCATGAAACTGTATTACTCGCCCGGCGCCTGCTCGCTGTCCCCCCATATCGCGCTTCTGGAGGCCGACCTGCCCTATGAGCTGGTCAAGGTCGATATCCGGGCCAAAAAGCTCGAAAACGGTGAAGACTACCTGAAGGTCAATCCCAAGGGTCAGGTTCCCGCGCTGGGCCTCGATAACGGTGAGATCGTGACCGAAGGCCCGGTCATTGTCCAGATGATCGCCGACAAGGCCCCGGCCAAGGCGCTGGCGCCCGCGCGCGACAGCTCCGAACGCTACAAGCTGCTCGAATGGCTGAACTTCCTCACCTCCGAGGTGCACAAGAGCTTCGGCCCGATGTTCGCGCCGGCGCTGAATGACGACGCCAAGGCGTTCTTCAAGGACCGCGTCATGGGCAAGCTGAAGCACATCGACAGCCAGCTCGCCGGCAAGGACTACCTCATGGGCAAGCAGTTCTCGGTCGCCGACGGCTATCTCTTCACCATGCTGACCTGGGGCGACCGCATGAAGTTCGACCTTTCGGCGATGCCGAATCTGACCGCCTACAAGGCCCGCGTCGCGGCCCGGCCGAAGGTGCAGGAAGCGCTGACCAAGGAAGGGCTGGCGCAGGCGAAGTAAGCCCGCACAGGCTGCGAAAACGCAAAAGGCCGGATCGACGATCCGGCCTTTTTGTTGTGAACCCTTTCACGGGCAATGACGTCGAAAGGCCATCGCCACCAGACAGTTGCTCCCATGAACATGATCGTTCTCATGACCGCAGCCGGCGCGCCGCTCGCGATGCTCGGCTTGTCGACCCCGGTCGCGCCGCAGCGCAATTGCATCTTCATTGTCCATCCGCAGATCACCTCTGCCGTGTTCGAGAGCAAGGAAGGAAAGATCGTCTTTCCGGACCGGCCGACCGAACATCCGTGCAGCTACACCAAGACAAAGGGCGGAGCGGACATCACCTTCACCAACCAGAATGGCTGGCGCTTCGAGGTGCGCGTTGGCCGCGGCGACGAAGGCCGCTGGACGGCCGGTCTCGCTGACGACGCGGTCACGGGCCGCGCATTCTCGCCGTTCGGGGATGGAAAATAGAAAAGGCCGGATCAAGGATCCGGCCTTCGTTGTCTCTATCGTCGCGGTGCCGATCAGGCCGCGGCCTTCTTCGGCGCGAAACGGCCGTAGAAGGTCTCGCCCTTCGCCGCCATCTCTTCAAGCAGCTTCGGCGGCGCGAAGCGCGAGCCGTATTTCGCCTCGAGCTTGTGGCATAGCTCGACAAACTTTTTCGTGCCCATGAAGTCGATGTAGGACAGCGTGCCACCGGTGAACGGCGCGAAGCCGAAGCCGAGGATCGAGCCGACATCCGCTTCGCGCGGATCGGTGATGACGTGATCCTCGACCGTGCGCGCGGCTTCCACCGCCTGCACCACGAGGAAGCGCTGCTTCAGCTCCTCGACGTCGAGCGTGTCGGGGTCGAGTTGCTTCGGCTGCAGCGCCGAGAGGCCCGGCCACAGGCTCTTCTGGCCCTTGCCCTCGGGATAGTCGTAGAAGCCCTTCTTGTTCTTGCGGCCGAGGCGGCCCTGCTTCTCGACCATCTCGACCATCAGCTTCTTCTGGTCGGGGTTGATGGCGTTCGGGCCGAGATCGGCTTCGGTCGCCTTCATGATCTTGAGGCCGAGGTCGAGCGCAACCTCGTCCGAGAGCGAGAGCGGGCCGACCGGCATACCGGCCATCTTGGCGCAGTTCTCGATCATCGCCGGCGGCACGCCTTCGAGAAACATCTCGTTGCCCTCGGCGACGTAGCGACCGACGCAGCGATTGGCGAAGAAGCCGCGGCTATCGTTGACCACGATCGGCGTCTTGCCGATCTGGCGGACGTAATCGAGTGCAGTCGCGAGCGCGAGATCGCCGGTGTTCTTGCCTTTGATGATCTCGACCAGCATCATCTTCTCGACCGGCGAGAAGAAGTGGATGCCGACGAACTTGCCCTGGTCCTTGAACGACTCGGCCAGCGAGGTGATCGGCAGCGTCGACGTGTTCGACGCAAAGATCACGTCCGGCTTGAGATATTCCTGCGCCTTGGCGAAGGTCTCTGCCTTGACCTTGCGGTCCTCGAACACGGCCTCGATGACGAGGTCGACGTCCTTCAGCGCGGCATAGTCCGCGGTCGGCGTGATGCGCGCGAGCAGCTTCTCGGCATCATCGGGCTTGGCGCGGCCCTTCTTGATCTGATCCTCGATCACCTTCTGCGCATGGGCCTTGCCCTTGTCGGCGCTCTCCTGGTCGCGGTCGATCAGGACGACGTCGAGGCCGGCGCGGGCCGAGACGTAGCCAACACTGGCGCCCATGAAGCCGGCGCCGATCACGGCGATCTTCTTCACCTTGGTTGCGGGCACGTCCTTCGGGCGGCGCGCGCCCTTGTTGAGCTCCTGCATCGACAGGAACAGGCTGCGGATCATCGCGGCCGCTTCCTTCGAGCGCAGCACCGAGGTGAAGTAGCGCGACTCGACGCGAAGCGCGGCATCGATCGGCAACTGCAGGCCCTCATAGACGCAGCTCATGATCGCGCGCGCGGCCGGATAGTTATCGTAGGTCTCGCGGCGATAGATCGCGTTGCCGGCCGGGAACATCATCATGCCGGCCTTCGAGAACACCGGACCGCCCGGAAGCTTGAAACCCTTCTCGTCCCAGGGCGCCACGGCCTTGCCGCCACCCTTGATCCAGTCCTTGGCGGCCTTGATGAGATCGGCAGCGGGAACGATGGCGTGGATCAGGTTGAGCTGCTTCGCCTTCTCGATCGTAACAGGATCGCCCTTGAGCAGGATCGTCATGGCATCCTGCGGCGGCACCAGGCGCGGCACGCGCTGCGTACCGCCGGCGCCGGGGAACAGGCCGACCTTGACCTCGGGCAGGCCGAGACGCGTCTTGGGATTCTCGGCCGCCACGCGATAGTGGCAGCACAGCGTGATCTCGAAACCGCCGCCAAGCGCGAGGCCGTTGATTGCGGCGGCCCACGGCTTGCCTGAGGTTTCGATCGAGCGCAGCACCAGCGAGAAGCGGCGGCTCTGGTCGAACAGCATCTGATTCGCGGCGGTCTCGCCCTGCTCCCTAAAGACCTTTGCGTAGGCCTGGTTCATGCCCTCGAGCATGGACAGGTCGGCGCCGGCGCAGAACGCCTCTTTCGCCGAGGTAATGACGACGCCCTTCACAGCTGCGTCACCAGTGGTTTCCTTGACGATCGCATCGAGCTCGCTGGTCGAGGTCTCGTCGAGCACGTTCATCGAACGGCCCGGGATGTCCCAGGTGACGAGCGCGATGCCGTCGGAATCGGTCTCAACCTTGAAGTTCTTGTACGACATGGTGGTTGCTCCCTACCCCTTAGACGCGCTCGATGATGGTCGCGGTGCCCATGCCGCCGCCGATGCACAGCGTGACCAGGGCGGTGGACTTGTTGGTGCGCTCTAGCTCGTCGAGCACGGTGCCCAGGATCATTGCACCGGTGGCGCCGAGCGGATGGCCGAGCGCGATGGCGCCGCCATTGACGTTGATTCTTGCGTTGTCGATGTCGAAGGCCTGGATGTAGCGCAGCACGACCGAGGCAAAAGCCTCGTTGAGCTCAAACAGGTCGATATCAGACTTCTTCATGCCGGAACGCGCGAACAGCTTTTCGGTGACGTCGACCGGACCGGTCAGCATCATCGCCGGCTCCGAGCCGATGTTTGCGAATGCACGTATTTTGGCGCGCGGCTTCATGCCGTATTTCGCACCTGCCTCCTTGCTGCCGAGCAGCACGGCGCCGGCGCCGTCGACGATGCCGGAGGAGTTGCCGGCATGGTGCACGTAATTGACGCGCTCGATCTCCGGATGCGACTGCACCGCGACGCCGTCAAAGCCGCCCATCTGCGCCATCATCGTGAACGACGGCTGCAGCTGCGCCAGCGACTGCATCGTCGTCGAGGGACGCATGTGCTCGTCCTTGGCGAGAATAGTGAGGCCGTTGATGTCCTTCACCGGCACGACCGACTTGTTGAAGCGGCCCTCGTCCCAGGCCTTAGCCGCACGCTGCTGGCTCTGCACGGCATAGGCGTCGACGTCGTCGCGCGAGAAGCCGTACTTGGTGGCGATCAGATCGGCCGAGACACCCTGCGGCATGAAGTAAGCGGGCACCGCCATCGAGGGATCCATCGGCCAGGCGCCGCCGGAGGCACCGATGCCGACGCGGCTCATCGATTCGGCACCGCCGCCGATCACGAGCTCATGCTGGCCGCTCATCACCTGCGCGGCGGCGAAGTTCACGGCATCGAGACCGGAGGCGCAGAAGCGGCTGATCTGCACGCCGGGGACGGCTTCGCCGAGACCCGCCTTCAGCGCGGCAAAGCGCGCGATGTCGGAGCCGGCCTCGCCGACCGGATCGACCACGCCGAGCACGACGTCGTCGACCGAATCTTCCGGCAGATTGTTGCGGTCCTTCAGCGCCTTCAGCGGCACGGTGGCGAGCGCCAGCGCGGTGACTTCGTGCAGCGCGCCGTCAGCCTTGCCGCGGCCACGGGGGGTGCGAACGTGATCGTAGATGAATGCCTCAGGCATGACGCCCTCCTGATCTGTTGTTCGAATTCTATTGGTGCGGAAGCAGGCTCAGAACGCTTCCGCCGGCAATTCCATGATGGTGGCGCAGCCGGACTGAATGCGCGCGAGATTGGCCGCGGTCTCCGGCAGCATCCGCTCCATGAAGAAGCGGCCGGTGACGAGCTTGGTCGAGAGATAGGGCGTCGCCCCGCTCTCGGCAATCTTGGCCTGCGTCACCTTCGCCATCTTGGCCCACATATAGCCGAGCGCGACGAAGCCGAAGAGATGCAGGTAATCGGTTGCGGCTGCTCCGGCATTATCAGGCTTCATCATCGCGTTCTGCATCAGCCAGGTCGTGGCCTGCTGCAGATGACCGAGCGAGGTCGAGAGTGGCGTGATGAAGGGCTTCATCGCCTCGTCGCCGCCGTTCTCCTTGGCGAAGGCCATGACCTCGCCGAAGAAGGCCATGATGGCTCGGCCGCCGTCGCGCGGCAGCTTGCGGCCGACGAGATCGAGCGCCTGGATGCCATTCGCGCCTTCATAGATCATGGCAATGCGGGCATCGCGCACGAACTGTTCCATGCCCTGCTCGGCGATGTAGCCGTGGCCGCCATACATCTGCTGCGCCTGCACCGCGTTGGCAAAGCCGTAGTCGGTGAGGAAGCCCTTCAGCACGGGCGTCATCAGGCCCATGTGATCGTCGGCGGCCTGCCGGTCCTTGGGGTCCTCGGAGCGATGGGCGACGTCGCTCTTCAGCGCGGTCCACATCACGAAGGCGCGCGCGGCTTCGTTGAAGGCGCGGATCGAGAGCAGCGTGCGGCGGACGTCAGGGTGCACGATGATCGGATCGGCCGGCTTGTCCGGCGCCTTCACGCCGGTGAGCGCGCGGCCCTGGATGCGCTCGCGCGCGTAGGCGACGGCGTTCTGATAGGCGACCTCGGACTGCGCGAGGCCCTGAACGGCGACGCCGAGGCGAGCCTCGTTCATCATCACGAACATGCCCTGCATGCCCTTGTTCTCTTCGCCGATGAGCCAGCCGGTGGCGTTATCGTAATTCATCACGCAGGTCGAATTGCCGTGGATGCCCATCTTGTGCTCGATCGAGCCGCAGACGACGCCGTTGCGGGCACCGACTGAGCCATCCGGATTCACAAGGAACTTGGGCACCACGAACAGCGAGACGCCCTTGATGCCGGCGGGCGCGCCCTCGATGCGGGCGAGCACGAGGTGGATGATGTTGTCAGCGAGGTCATGCTCGCCGGCCGAGATGAAGATCTTGGTGCCCGTGATCTTGAAGCTGCCGTCGGCCTGACGCACCGCCTTTGTACGGAGCATGCCGAGGTCGGTGCCGCAATGCGGCTCGGTCAGGTTCATGGTACCGGTCCATTCGCCGGCCACCATCTTCGGAACGTAGGTCTGCTTCTGCTCCGGCGAGCCATGAACGATCAGCGCGGCGGTCGCGCCCATGGTGAGGCCGCCATACATCGAGAACGCCATGTTGGCGGAGATCTGGAATTCGTTGACGGCCTGGCTGAGCGTCACCGGCAGGCCCTGGCCGCCAAATTCAGTCGGCGCCGACAGACCGAGCCAGCCGCCTTCCGCGACCTGCTTGAAGGCGTCCTTGAAGCCCTTCGGCGTGGTGACGCTGCCGTCGTCCGCGCGCTTGCAGCCTTCGAGATCGCCCACACGATTCAGCGGCTGCAGCACCTCTTCAGCGAGCTTGGCGGCTTCGCCGAGGATCGCTTCGCGCACGTCGCTCGACGCGTCCGAGAAGCCGGCGAGGTTGTCGTAGCGGTCGATCTGGAAGACGTCGTTGAGCAGGAAGTTCACGTCTTCGACGGGGGCTTTGTAGATCGGCATGGTGGTCTCCCGGCAGGCCTTGAAGTGGTGATGCTGATTAGGATTGGGCGGCCAGTTGCTCCGCCATCAGGCGATGCAGCATGTTGATGGCCTTGAGGGGACGCACCATCACCTTGAAGTGGGTGATGCGTCCCTCGCGATCGAAGGTGATGATGTCGACGCCGTTGATCTCGATGCCGTCGATCATGGTCTTGAATTCGAGCACGGCGCCGCTGTCGCTTCGCCATTCGCCGACATAGGTGAAGCCGGGACCGCCCAGCACCTTCTCGGCGCTGGCGAGATATTTGAAGGTGATGTCGCGCCCGCGCTGCGGCGTGTGCACGACGGGGCTTTCGAACACGGCGTCAGGATGGAGCAGCTCCCACAACGCCTTGGTGTCGTGAGACGTCATGTAGGCGTACCAGGAGTCGAGGCCGGTCATTGTCAGGTGCCTCCCAAAGGGCTTTGGCAAAAACGCGAAAACAACCCCATGCACAGTAGCGCCAAAGGGAGTGCAGGGGGTGCTTGTCCGGGGGTCTGAAGCCCCACCTCATATGCACATTGACGCATATGCGCCGATGCGCATAAAGTCAAGCTGGTTGGTTAAGGGCACAGGGAGGCAGGTCACATGGCGCTGGGCGACGCGATCCTCGCATGCCTGACGGAACGTCCGATGACGGGCTACGAGCTCGCCAAGACGTTCGATTCCTCGATCGGCTTCTTCTGGAAGGCCGACCACCAGCAGATTTACCGCGAGCTCTCCAAGCTGCGCGACCGCGGCTACATCCAGGGCCGCGAGGTCGTGCAGACTGGCAAGCCCAATAAGCTCATTTATACGCTCACTCCGGAAGGCCGAACAGCGCTGCGGCACTGGGCCGCGCGGCCGAGCACGCCGCCCTCGATCAAGGACGATCTGCTGGTCCGGCTGCATGCGCTCGACAGCATCGACATCGGGCCGATCCGCACCGATCTGATGGACCGGCTGGAGCATCACCGCGACCGGCACGCCAATTACGAGCGCATCCTGAAGAAGCGTTTTCCGGACGGGACGGCGGAAGGCCGGCTCGACCTCGGCAATCTGCTGCTACTCAAGCTCGGCGCCCGACACGAGCAGATGGTGGCCGATTTCTGCGAAGAGGCGCTCGAGGCGCTGTCCGCGATATCAGGCAAGGGCACGGTGGTGCCGCTGGAGGACGGCAAGCGGGAGGGGAAGGGTTGAGTCCGCTAGACCGGCAAATTGTCGGTCATCCCGGGCGGCACTTCGCCCTGCGCTGACCGTTCGGCCAGAAGCTCCTTTTCGGCCTCATACCAGAAGGTGTCCATTTTCCCGCTGGGCTCGCCGGCACTTTTCCAGATCTCATAGGCGCGCTTGCGGACGTCTTCCTCGGTCAGACCTGCCATCTTGAGCCATCCTTCGTTGTTGAAGTTCCAAGCTGCCAGCAACCAGAGAGTTCCCGGCAGGGCGAGATTCCGAGCCCATCCAACCAGCGGAGCAGGTCGAGGCCGCCCAACTTTAAGACACCGGCGACGGCTTCCTTAACCCGTTATTTACCGTAACAGGAAAAAGTCGGTCTTCGAGGCAGACGACCCGCGCTAAATCCGATTGTCTTTGCAACTGGCACGCGTGGGGAGACTGGAGGCGTCGGGTGGGGCGCCGGAGTCGGAACCGGACAGAGTCATGAATTCGCGCGTATCGTGGAGTGTTGACGGTATCGATCCATCCGTCAGGGAGCGGGCCGAAGCTGCTGCGCGCCGTGCCGGCATGTCACTCAACGATTGGCTGAACTCCACGCTCGGCGAGACTGCCCCGCCGAACTTTCGCGGGCCTTACGAGCAGCCGCGCCAGGAACAGCGTCCCGATCCGCGCGCCGCACAAATGCAGAGCCAAGGATTTAGCCAGGAGAGTCGCGAAGTCGCCGACATCCATCAGCGGCTCGACGCGATCACCCAGCAGATCGAACGGATTTCAAAGCCCGCCGCGCCTCGCCAAGGTGAGAGACAGGACTCTTCTCGTGAAAGAGACGTCTCGCGCGAGCAGGGCGTAGCGCGCCAGCTCAACGATGCGATATCGCGGCTCGATGCGCGGCTGTCGCAGATCTCGCGGCCCCAGCAACCGCAGCCGCAGCAGCCTCCGGCGCCGCGCCCGGCTCCTGCGCCCTCCCCCGTTGAAACGCGCCATCGCCAGACCGATGCGGTCGAGCGCGCGGCAGCGCAGGTCTATCGCAACTCGCCTCCGCTGAGCCCGGCGTCGTTCGACGTCGCCGTTGCCGAGATCACCGCACGGCAGAGCGAGCTTGACGGATTCGCACCGCGGCAGGTGCCGCCGCGCGCCGCGCCGTCGATCGCACCCTCCGCGGCTCCCTACGCGCCTCCGATGGCGCCCATGGCACCGCCCGCGCCTGCCTATGCTCCGCCGCCACCGCAGGCAGGCCCGGATTTCTCCTCGCTCGAACGCCATCTGCTCAAGATCACGAGCCAGATCGAATCGCTGCAGCGTCCCGACCATACCGAGCAGGCGATCAACGGCTTCCGCGCCGAGCTCGCCGAGATCCGCAACGCCATCACCGAGGCGATGCCGCGCCGCGCGATCGAATCGATCGAGAACGAGATCCGCTCGCTGCACCGTCGCATCGACGAGACCCGCTCCAACGGCACCGACGGCCAGGTGCTGTCAGGCATCGAGCGCGCCCTGTCCGATATCAAGCAGGTGCTGCGCACGCTGACCCCGGCCGAGCAGCTCACCGGATATGACGAGGCGATCCGCAATCTCGGCGCCAAGCTCGACCTGATCCTGCGCGCCAATGACGATCCGTCGACGGTGCGCCAGCTCGAAGGCGCGATCTCCGCGCTGCGCGGCATCGTCTCCAACGTCGCCTCCAACGAAGCACTGGCACGCCTCTCCGAGGACGTGCAGCTGTTGTCGTCCAAGGTCGACCAGGTCAATCGCGCCCCGGACCGCGGCGACAGCTTTGCGGTGCTGGAGCAGCGCATCGCCGCGCTCACCGCCGCGCTGGAAACGCGCGAGCGGCCGCAACCCGCCGAGAGCACCGAACATCTGGAATCCGCGATCCGCGCGCTGTCCGACCGTTTCGACCGCATGCAGGTCGGCAACGACTCCGCCTCCACCTTTGCGCATCTCGAGCAGCGCGTCTCCTATCTCCTGGAGCGGATCGAGGCCACCTCGGATCAGCGCGGCGGCAATTTCAGCCGCGTCGAGGACGGACTGCACGATATCCTCAGGCATCTTGAGCGCCAGCAGGCGACCTATTCCGCGCTCGCGGAGAGCCGCAATTCGGCGCCGCCGCCCGATTCCGGCATGGTCGATCTCGTCAAGCGCGAGCTCTCCGACATCCGCTTCAGCCAGGCCGAGACCAACCGCAGCACCCAGGATTCGCTGGAGGCCGTGCACAACACGCTCGGCCATGTCGTCGATCGCCTCGCCATGATCGAGGGCGATCTGCGCGCGGTGCGATCAGCACCGCCGGCCCCTGCGCCGATGCCGATGGCTGCGCCCATGCCAGCGCCCATGCCGATGGCGGCTCAGCTCGAGCCGGCGCCGATGGCGCGCGAGCAATGGCAGCCACAGCCGCCGCAACCGAAATTCGATCCGAAGCCCGAGCTGCCGAATCCCGCCGCCCAGCAGCACGCGCATTCCGGCTTCGTCGCCGCGCCGCGCGAATTCCACGCCGCCGCGCCCGCAGCGCCGCCGCCGGTGCCGATGGCACAGCAAGCTACACCGCCTTTGCCGCCGCGGGCGATCAGCGAGATCCTCGAGCCGCACACGGCGCCGGCGCGCAACGCGATCGCGCCCGAACTGCCGCCGGATCATCCGCTCGAACCCGGCACGCGTCCGAGCGGCCGTCCCGCCACGCCGTCCGAGCGCATTGCCGCGTCCGAAAGCGCGATCAGCGAAATCCCGGCCGCACCGAAAGAGCCGGTGTCGTCGTCGAGCTTCATCGCAGCCGCGCGCCGCGCCGCGCAAGCTGCCGCCGCGCAGCCGCCCGAGAAGGCCGCCCGCGGCGTCAAGGCCGCGATCGCAGCGCGCACCAAGGACAAGGCTCAAGGAAAAGCACAGGCCGCAGGTTCGGAAGGCGGCTCGACCATCACGTCGAAAATCCGCTCGCTGCTGGTCGGCGCCAGCGTGGTCGTGATCGTGCTCGGCACTTTCAAGATGGCGATGAACCTGCTCGACGGCGGCAGCCCGCCGCCGGCGCCGCAGGCGATGGAAAATACGAGCCAGCCGGCACCACAAGCGCCGCCGCCGGCCGAGAGCAAGCCCGCCGCGCCCGAGCAGGTCACCCCATCGATGACCTCGCCGACGCCGATCGGCAAGCAGTCCCTGAACAATGCTGCGCCAGCGAACTCCGGCAGCACGGCTTCGGTCGAAATTCCCGCGCCCGCTGCGGCAGCCTCGCCGGCTGCGGCGAACAGCGACGTCACCGGCGCGCTGTCGGGCGCGAGCCGTGCGCGGCTCGGTGTCGTCCAGATCCCGCCGAGCGAGAAGCTGCCTGACGGCATCGCCGGTCCCGCCCTGCGCGTCGCTGCAATGAAGGGCGATGCGACGGCGGCCTATGAGATCGGCGTGCGCTTTGCCGAGGGCAAGGGCGTGCCTGCAAATTACGACGAAGCCGCGAAGTGGTACGACCGCGCATCGCAGGCCGGCGTGGTGCCCGCGACCTTCCGCCTCGGCACGCTCTATGAAAAGGGCCTCGGCGTGAAGAAGGACGCCGACATCGCTCGCCGCTACTACACGCAAGCCGCCGAGCGCGGCAACGCGAAGGCGATGCACAATCTCGCGGTGCTCGATGCCGACGGCGGCGGACGCGGCGCCAACTACAAGAGCGCGGCGCAGTGGTTCCGGAAAGCCGCCGATCGCGGTGTCGCCGACAGCCAGTTCAACCTCGGCATCCTCTATGCGCGCGGCATCGGCGTGGAGCAGAACCTGGCCGAATCCTACAAATGGTTCACCCTCGCCGCCGGGCAGGGCGACGCGGACGCGGCGACCAAGCGCGACGACGTCGCCAAGCGTCTCGACCCGCAATCGCTCGCCGCCGCCAAGCTCGCGATCCAGACCTTCAGCGCCGAGCCGCAGCCCGACGACGCCGTCAACGTCCAGACGCCCGCCGGCGGCTGGGACAGCGCCCCGCAAGCAACCGCAAAGCCCGCGCCGAAGCCGGTCGCGACGAAGAAATCAGCGTCAGCGGCGCATTGAGCGCGGACAAGTTAACCAAAGAGCGCCCGCATTCTCCTTCGTCGTCGCCCGGCTTGACCGGGCGACCCAGTATTCCAGAGACGCTCGTCAGATAGCTCGCTCTCACAACAACCGCCCCGGCGTACTGGATACCCCGGTCAAGCCGGGGCATGACAGCGGAGCAAGATCACGGCGCCTCGATCACTGTCGGCACGCCGGGCTCCAGCAGCCTCAGCCGCGGTCCGAATCCCAGCACATCAAACGTCTTGCGCAAATCCTCGCCGTTCTGGCGGAAATGCGCCCAGCCTTCGGTGTGCACGGGCACGATCATGGCATCGGGAAAAGCGCGCGCGGTTTCGATGGTGTCGTTGGTGTCCATGGTGAGATGGAACGGGCCGCGAGTCTGCGCGGCGCCGGCGAAGGGCATCACCACACCGCATTTGAAGCGGCGCGCGACTTCGGCGACGCCGTCGAACCAGGTGGTGTCGCCGCTGATATAGACGGGACGTGTATCCTTGCGGCTCGACTGCACCACGAAACCGATGACGTCGCCCGACAGCGGCTCGATGCCGGCAGGACCGTGACGCGCCGGCGTCGCGGTGATGGTCAGCGTGTTGCCGTCGTCGTCCTTCAGATGCGCGGTCGCCCAGGGCGCGAGGCCTTCGACATCGCCACCGAGGCGCTTTGCGCCAGCCTCCGTGGTCAGCGCGCGTGGCGCTTTGAGCACAAATTCGCGGCCGGAGGTGTCGAGATTGTCCGAATGCTGGTCGTGGCTGAGCAGCACGGCATCGATGGGGCCGATCGCATCGGCCTTCATCGCCGGGCCGACGGTCTTCTCCAGCTTCACATGCGGCAATTGATAAGCGCCGGGCGCATCGAAGGTGGGATCGGTGAGCAGGCGAAAGCCGTCGATCTCTATCAAGGCGGTGGGACCGCCGATCAGGGTGATGGAAACGGGCATGGGAACTCCTCTTATGCGGCGGGCTTTACGGGACGCGTCACCAGGTAAATGCCGAGCGCCACCGGAATGATCCCCAGCAGATCGCGCGCCTCGACATGTTCGCCGAGCACGATAAAGGCGAACAGCATGCCGAGCGGCGGCATCAGGAAATGATAGGCACTGGCCGCGGTCGCGCCACACACTTTCAGGAGATGAAACCAGAGCCAGTAAGCGAGGATCGAGCCGCCGAGCACGAGGAACGCGAAGGCGCCGATCAGGCTTGGGGTGACATCGATGGCGTGGACATCCGCGAAGGTCAGCGCGACCGGCGTCAGCACGATGCCGGCCGCGAGATTCTGCACGCCGTTGCCAATCCACAGGCTTCCCTTCGGCGCGAGCAGCTTGAACAGGATGGTGCCGGCGACGATGGAGGCGAGCGAGGCCAGCGTGAAGAGGATGCCGTGCAACGAATCGGTGCCGACCGAGAGCCGGTGCCAGACAATCAGGGTGACGCCGATGATGCCGAGCAACAGGCCGCTGGCCTTGCGCCAGGTCATGCCCTCGCCAAGCAGCAGCGCAGCAAGTGCGGCGGTGAACACCGGATTGGCCGAGACGATCAGGCCGCCGAGGCCGGCGGAGACCGATTGCAGGCCGGTGTAACCGAGCCCGAGATAGAGCGCGTTGTTGGCAATCCCGAGCACGGCGAAGATCACCGCATCGCGCCACGACAACGACCAGTCGCCGCGGATAGAAGTGGTACCGAGGATCAAAATGCCGGCGAGCGAGAAGCGCGCGGCGAGCAGGATCAACGGCGGGCAATGGGTGACGCCGATCTTGCCGGCGACGAAGGCATAGCTCCAGAGCAGGCAGAACAGACCGATGGCGAGCGGCAGGGTGTTGAACCGGCTCCGGGGAGCGGAAAGCGAAGTGGCGAGGGACATGAGGCATTCTCGGATATTTTTCTTCTGGCCCTCGATCTAGGGACCGCCCTTGCCATTTGGAAATTAAATGATTAACTCGAAATCAGTGGATTTTCGAATGAGGCCATCCATGCTCGATCTGGAGCTTCTGCGCAGCTTCGTCTCGGTGGTCGAGGCCGGCGGCTTCACCCGCGCCAGCGAGCGCGTTCACCGCACGCAATCGACGGTCAGCCAGCAGATCAAGCGGCTGGAGGAAGATGTCGGCCAGGTGCTGCTGCACCGGGACGGCAAGGACGTGCGCCCGACCGAGGCCGGCGAGCGGCTGCTCTCCTATGCGCGGCGATTGCTGGCGCTGGCGGAAGAAGCGCGCGACGTGTTGCGCGAGCCCGACGGCGGCGCAGTCCGGCTCGGCATTCCCGAAGATTTCGCGGCGTACCGTCTGGCAAAATTGCTGGGCGCGTTCGCACGCTCGCATCCGAACCTGCGGCTCGACGTGCGCGCCGACCAGAGCAAGAACCTCGCCCGCGATCTCGAACGCGGCGAGCTCGATCTCGCGCTGTTCAAGCGCGCGGCCGGCGGCAAGGATGCGATCGCGGTGTGGCCGGAGGAGGTGCACTGGGTCACCAGCAAAAGCCATCCCGTCGACGTCAACCTGCCGTCAGTGCCGCTGATCGGGTTTCCGCTCGGCTGCCTCTACCGCGCCGGCGCCATCCACGCGCTGGAAAGCGCCGGCCGCGCCTGGCACATGTCCTACATGTCGTCGAGCCTCGCCGGCATCCAGGCCGCCGTCGCTGCCGGCATGGGGCTGAGCATTTTGTCCGAGATGTCGATTCAATCGGATCACCGCGTCCTGACGGCGAAGGACGGCTTCGCGCCGATCAACAAGACCGAGGTGGCGCTGATGGCCGCGCCGAATGCAAGCTCCGCGACGCTGCGGCTGGCGGATCGGCTCGCGGAGTTCTGCGAGGACGTGCAGGCGAAGGCGGCGTAGGCGCCACGAGGTCGGTGCGTTCCCTCCCCCTTGTGGGGGAGGGTTAGGGAGAGGGGTCCATACGGGGACTCTCTCGATTCGTACGCGACGACTCTTAGATAGGCCTTTTCCTGGGCTACCCCTCTCCCCCGCCCTCCCCCACAAGGTGGGAGGGAGCGCAGTTGTGCGCGTCGCGAGAGTCGTAACCCAAATGAGGAGCGCGGCCCTCAGTAACACCTTGACGCCGCATGCACGCGGCGATCGCCGAGCAAATGCGCGACGGGCCGGCGGTAAGGCGCGCAAGCCTCTAGCCTATCCTCAAGCGGTGAGCGCGCCGTAGTTCCACCGCTCGGTCCACCAGGGCCACGCCGCGGGGACGACATGCCAATTGACTCGTCCCTAAGTTGCAGAGCAAAATTTGCTCACCGGCGCAACCCGCCGATCCCCAGACGTCCATTGCATGTCGACAAATTTCATTTGGGAGACGCAAGTGAGGACGCTCAAGCTCGCAGCCCATGACATGCGCCACGCCGTGCGCGACAAACTGTTTCGTAACAACCAGCCCATGGCGGTCAATCTGCGCTATGCACTGTACCATGCAGAAGCTCGCAGACACTGGAAGCCGAGGGGCATTGGGTCGTCGGACGCGGCGCTTGCGAAGGAGTTCAGCGAGAACGGCTATCTCGCCCTGCCGCCGGCCGCGGCCTTCAACGGCAGCGACGTGGCGCACCAGACAGATGAGCTCTTCGCGAAGCCAGCGAATTGCCACACGCTGATGGACGGTGCGTTCCGACTGATCGACGGCATCGAGCGCCTGCCATCGGTCATGAATGTGTTTGACGCGCAGCTCGAGCATGTGCTCGAAAGCTACTTCCAGTCGCACTTCAAGATTTTCGGCGTCTATTTCTACAGGATCGTGCCGACACCGACGAAGCCGCAGTCGAGCTTCCTCTGGCATCTGGACAATTGTCCGGGTCCCGAGATCAAGCTGATGGTCTATCTCGACGACGTCACCAACGACACGGGCGCTTTCCGGCTCAAGAAAAAGGCGCTGACCGACCAGCTGCGGTCCAAGGGCTTCCGCAATCGCAACCAGATCCAGCGCGTCCAGGCCGACCTGGAGAACGGCGCGACCACGGAAATCATCGAAGGGCCGCCCGGCACGCGCATCCTGTTCGAGAACGGGAAGGTGCTGCACAAGGCTACGTCCCCGCTGCGCGAACATCGCGACGTCGTGTCGTTCGTGATCCTTCCGTCGGACATCCCGTGGCGGGTTCATTTCGCCCGTCACCGGCACCTCGTCTCGACCAACGCCGGCGCGTGCGTCGACCCTTGGACCGACAAGCCGGAACAGGTGGGCTACGACTGATGAGGCAGTGAGCGCGCCGTAGTTTTTCCAGCGCCTGGCGATCCGCCCATCTGCTCGGCTGACCCACCCTACGAAAGTGCGGCCCTTAGTAACACCTTGACGCGGCGATCGCGTGCACGCGGCGGTCGCCGAGGAGATGCGCGACAAAGCCGTTTCTCGGAAAGATCTTCGCAAACGCGGCGTCGCGGATGCTCAGCCCGCCGGCATAGGCGCCGAAGGCGGGCATCACGGCGCGTAGACCGTCGCTGGCGAAACACCGCCGCTCCATCGAACGGCCGCGCGCGGAGACGCGGGCCTTGGGGTGGAGATGGCCGGCGATCTCGCCAAGCGCACCTGATGGTTCGTGGCGGAAGGTGATCGGTCCAATAGCGACTTCGTCGGCGATGGTGCCGCCGAGATCGCGCGGCAGCATCGGATCGTGATTGCCTGAGATCCAGATCCAGTCGCGCCCGGTTTGGAGCGCGGCGACGGCGGCGCGGTCGTCGGCCGAGAGGCGCTCGTGCGCGGAACGATCGTGAAAACTGTCGCCGAGCGCGATGACCGTCCTGGGATTATGGCGGGAGATGACAGCAGCGAGACGGCTGAGCGTTGCCAGCGTGTCGTAAGGCGGCAGCAGCACGCCGCGCGTGGCGAAGCTGGACCCTTTTTCGAGATGCAGATCGGAGACGACGAGCAGGTTCTGCTCGTCCCAGAACAGCGCGCCGGAGAGATCGGCGGCGAAGGTCACATCGCTGATGCTGACCCTGGAAACGCGCATGTCCTCGTCATCCCCTGAAACCAGCGCACCCAACGTCACGTCAAAACCTGCTCTATCCCATCGCTTCCTTGACCAGCTCGTCGGCGGCCTCGGCCAACAGCTCGTCTGCAGCTTCGCCATAAACTGACTCGCGGCCGATTTCCAGCATCACGGGGACGGCGAGCGGGGAGACATGATCGAGTTCCCGGTGGGTGATGCGGCCCTGGATGCGCATCAGCATGTCGCTGAGGCGGCGCAGATCGAGCAGGCCGGTGGCGGCGTCGGCGCGGGCAGCACGCAGCAGCACGTGATCGGCCTGGTGCTTGCGCAGGACATCGTAGACGAGGTCGGTCGAGAACAGCACCTGGCGACGGCTCTTCTCTTCGCCGGTGTGGCGGCGCGCGATCAGGCCGGAGATGATCGCGCAGTTGCGGAAGGTGCGCTTCATCAGCGCGGATTCGGCGAGCCAGGCCTCGAGGTCATCGCCGAGCATATCGGGGTCGAACAGCGCGTCGAGGTCGATGCGGCCATCCCTGATCATGAAGGAGAGATCGCGAAGCCCCCAGATCGCCACCGCATATTCGTTGGCGACGAAACCGAGCGGACGGGCACGCGCGCGCTCCAGCCGGCGCGTCAGCAGCATGCCGAGGGTCTGGTGCGCGAGGCGGCCTTCGAAGGGATAGCAGACGATGTAATGCTTGTTGGCGCGCGGGAAGCTTTCGACCAGCAGCTCGCGCACGCCGGGCACGCGGCTGACGTCCTTTTGCAGCGACAGCCAGTCGCGCACCTGCTCCGGCAAGCCCTTCCACGCCCTGAAATCGTCGAGCAGACGGCGGACGCGTTCGGCGAGATAGGTCGAGAGCGGGAATTTTCCGCCCATATAAGACGGCACTTTCGGGTCCTTGTCATGCGCGCGCGAGACATAGACCTGATCCTCGACCAGGGTCTCGTAACGCACCACCTCGCCTGAGAACACGAAGGTGTCGCCGGGCGAGAGGCCTTCGATGAAAGCCTCCTCGATCTCGCCGAGCAGACGGCCGCCACGCGCGATCACACCCGTGGAGCCGTGACCTCCACCGCGCGAACGCACCAGCCGCACTTTCAGCATATCGTCTTCGACGATGGTGCCGACATTCATCCGGTAGCTCTGCCGCACTTTTGGATTGGCGACGCGCCAGCGGCCCTGCTTGTCCTGCTTGATGCGGGCGAAGCGCTCATAGGTCTTCAGCGCGTAACCGCCGGAAGCGACGAAATCGACGACGTCGTCGAAATCCTGCCGCGACAGGTCGGCGTAAGGCGCGGCGGTGCGGACCTCGGCATAGAGTTCATCGGAGAGGAACGGCTCGCCACAGGCACAGCCGAGCACGTGCTGGGCCAGCACGTCGAGCGCGCCGGTGCGCAAGGGCGGCGTGTCCTGCGCATTCTCCGCGATGGCGTCGATGGCGACGCGGCACTCCAGCACCTCGAAGCGGTTTGCGGGCACCAGAACCGCGCGCGAGGCTTCATCGAGACGGTGGTTGGCGCGGCCGATACGCTGCATCAGGCGCGAGGAACCCTTGGGCGCGCCGATATTGACGACGAGATCGACGTCGCCCCAATCGACGCCGAGATCGAGCGAGGAGGTGCAGACCACGCCGCGCAGGCGCCCCGCCGACATGGCATCCTCGACCTTGCGACGCTGGGCGACGTCGAGCGAGCCGTGATGCAGCGCGATGGCAAGGCCGTCGTCGTTCATGCTCCAGAGATTCTGGAACAGCATCTCGGCCTGGCTGCGGGTGTTGACGAAAACCAGCGTAGTCTTGTTCTGCTTGATCAGCTCGTAGATTTCAGGGAGCGCGTGACGCGCGCTGTGGCCGGCCCAGGGCAGCCGCTCGCGCGTGTCGAGCATCTCGACCTCCGGCGGCGCGGCGCCGCCGGCGACGACGATGTCGGCCGCTCGCTCCTTGCCCTCGGGCTGCGGCACCAGGAAGCGCGCGAGCTGGTCGGGCTCGGCCACGGTCGCCGACAGACCGATGGCACGCATCTGCGGCGCGAGGCGCCACAGCCGCGCAAGGCCGAGCGAGAGCAGATCGCCGCGCTTCGACGTCACCAGCGCATGCAGCTCGTCGAGGACGATGCGCTTGAGCGATGAGAACAGGAACGGCGCGTCGTCGGAGGAGAGCAGCAGCGCGAGCTGCTCGGGCGTGGTCAGCAGGACATCAGGCGGATAGCGCCGCTGTCGTTGGCGGCGCGACACCGGCGTGTCGCCGGTGCGGGTCTCGACCTTGATCGGCAGGTTCATCTCCGCGATCGGCCGCTCCAGATTGCGCGCGATGTCGACGGCGAGCGCTTTCAGCGGCGAGATGTAGAGCGTGTGCAGGCCGGCGCTGCGCTGAACGCTACGGCCGGTGGAGACCACGGATTTCGCGGGAGAAGTCGGCGCAGTGCTCAATTCCACCAGCGTCGGCAAGAATCCCGCCAGCGTCTTGCCGGCGCCGGTCGGCGCGATCAGCAGTGCCGAACGGTCCTCGCGCGCCTTCGCCAGCAGCGCGAGCTGATGCTCGCGCGGCGACCAGCCGCGGGCCGCGAACCATTGCTGGAAGCGGTCGGGCAGCAGCGCGGCCGGCTCGGCCGGGATTTTGAGGATGCGGGGCGGCACGGCGTAAGAGGTAAGCCGTGGGACAGGGTTCGTCGAGGGGTGGGACTTCCTTCCCTCTCCCCGCCGGCGGGGAGAGGGAAGAGAGAGGAGCGCCTACTCCACCACCGGCTTGTCCGAGACCTCCCAGTCCTTGCCGTTGAAGACCTGGATGAACAGCGTCTTCATCGGCGTGTAGTCGTCGGGCGTGTAGCTGTAAGTGACGCCGTCGAGGAAGAAGGGCGAGTGGAAGCCGTTGAGGTTCGATGCCTGCTTCAGCACGTTGGCCCGCGTCAGCTCATCGCCGCAGCGGCGCAGGATCTCGCCCATGGTGACGGCCTGGCCGTAGCCGGCATAGGCGATGGTGTTGTCGGGCGCGATATTCGGCAGATATTTCTTGCGCAGCTCCTCGAACGCCATGGGGCCCGCATCCTTTTCCCAACGGCCGGGCCCGGCATCCTTTGCATAGCTGATCGAGACGATGTCCTTGGCATTTTCGAAGCCGGCAGCGCTGAGGATGGATTTGCCGGTCGAGCCGGCCGAGAGCAGCTGCAGCGGCTTCCAGCCGAGCTCGGCCACTTTCCGGATCGACTGCGACGACGCCTTGCCGGTGGAGATGTTGTAGAAAACGTCAGCGCCCGATTTGGAGAGATTGATCAGCTGGGAATCGACCGTCGGATCGGTGAGGTCGTAGGTCTGCTCCATGATCACCTGGGCAGTGCCGCCGGCATCGGCCAGCACCTTCTTGAAGGGCCCAAGGAAGTCGCGGCCGAAATCGTCGTTCTGGTAGAGGATGCCGATCTTGGCATTCGGCTTCACGCCAACGACATGCCGCGCCAGGATGCGCGCTTCGGTCGGATACAGCGGCAGGCCCGCCATCGTCCATTTGAACTCTTTCGGGTTATTCCACTTCGAGGCGCCGGTGTTGAGCAGCAGCTGCGGCACGCCCTTGGAGTTCAGATATTTGTGCACGGCGGTCTGCGGCGCTGTGCCGAGCGAGCCGTAGAGCGCCAGCACCTCCTCCTGCTCGACCAGGCGCCGCGTCGCCTCGACGCATTTCGGCGCGCTGTAGGCGTCGTCGAGCGTGAGGAAGTTGACCTTGCGTCCGTTGATGCCGCCGCCTTCGTTGAGCATCTGGAAATAGGCCTCGCCGACGCGCCCGAGCACGCCGTAGAGCGAGCCGGGGCCGGAATGCGGCACGGTCTGCCCGATCTTGATCTCGGTGTCGCTGGCGCCGGAATCGTATTTCTTCTCCGCGGCCCAGACGTAAGGCGCCGGCAGAACGGATGCGGCGATGGTGGCGAATGCGGCGGCGCTGACATCACGGCGCGATGGATTCTTGGTCATTGTTTTGTCTCTCTCCCTGGTGCGCGCATTGTGCTGGGAACGCAGCGCAGCTCGCAAGCAGGAAGTCGTCGGTTTGCGACGCAATGACGCTTAAATTGCCGGGTACTTAGCGCCTAGACTCAAGTTTTCTCGGCGACGATGACGAGGCCGCGCACCGGCTCGTTGTTCTCGTTGCGCGGCGAGCACGGCTCCAGCGTGAGCAGCTTCAGCCCGGCCTTCGCAATCGCACCCCGCGCATATTCCGCCGAATGGGCATAGCGCAGGCCTTCGCCGAGCACGATGCCATCGCCGTCATGCGTCTCCAGCGTGAAGGCGAGCACGCCGCCGGAGACGAGCACGCGCTTGGCCTCGGTGAGCACAGGCGCGAGATCGGAGAGATAGACGAACGCATCCGCGGCAACGACGAGGTTCGCGCTTCCGTCGGGCTTGGTGCGCAGGCCCTCGATCATGTCGGCGACCTCGAGCTCGGCATAGAGCCCGGTGGCGCGCGCCTCCTTGATCATGCCTGATGACAGATCGATGCCGATGAAATGGTCGACCTGTTTTGCAAAAGCCGCCGCCGCAAGGCCAGTGCCGCAGCCGAGATCGATGGTGCGCTTGAAGAAGGCAGGCTTCTTGGCAGCGACGCGCGCGGCCAGCACGGCCTTGAAGATCACGCTAGGGGCGCGATAGCCGAGATCGTTGATCAGCGCGTGCTCGAAGCGCGGCGCGTATTGATCGAACAGCGCCTGCACATAGGCCTTGGGCATCTCCGCCATCTCGGCGTCACCGAGCCGCATCAAATGCAGGCCGGCGCCGTGCTGATCCTCGGGGTCGGATCGCCGCGCTTCTCGGAACGCCGCGATCGCCTTGTCGCGCTCGCCGAGCTGCTGGCGGATCTCGCCGAGCGTGAACCAGGCCGAGGTGAAATTTGGCGCGAGCTCGATCGCCTGCTCCAGGAGGTCGGCGGCGGCGGGCAGATCGCCCTTGAGCTGGAGGTCGCGCGCGAACTCGAAACGGCGGTCGGCCATGAGATCGCCGGAGGTCAGGAACAGGCGGAGCGGCATTGGGAACCAGGTGGTGACTCGAAGATGCGGTCGAGCGACCTATATAGCAGGGCATGCGCCCGCAAGACATCCTGCTGCCAACTGCTGACGGCCTGTGCTGCAAGCCCGGCGGCTTCCATATCGACCCCGTCCGCCCGGTCGAGCGTGCCTTGATCACCCACGGCCATTCCGACCACGCTCGCGCCGGTCATGGCGCCGTGCTGGCGACGCAGGAAACGCTCGACATGATGCGGCTGCGCTATGGCGAGAATTTTGCCGGATCGACGCAGGTCATCAGCTATGGCGAAGAGATCCGGCTCGGCGAGGTCAAGGTCAAGTTTCACCCGGCCGGCCATGTGCTCGGTTCGGCGCAGATCGCGGTCACCTGCAAGGACACCTGCATCGTCGCATCAGGCGACTACAAGGATGCGCCGGACCCCACCTGCGTCCCGTTCGAGCTGGTGCCCTGCGACGTCTTCATCACCGAGGCCACCTTTGGGCTGCCGGTGTTTCGCCATGGCGATGCGAGCGACGAGGTGAAAAAGCTGCTGGCCTCCGTCGCGCTGTTTCCCGAGCGCGCGCATCTCGTCGGCGCCTATTCGCTCGGCAAGGCCCAGCGCGTGATCGCACTGCTGCGCAAGGCCGGCTATGACGCGCCGATCTATCTGCATGGGGCGATGGAGAAGATCACCGAGTACTATCAGAGCCGCGGCATCGATCTCGGCGAGCTGCGGCCGGTGATGGGCATGAAGAAGGCGGCACTCGCCGGCACCATCACGCTGGCTCCGCCGTCGGCGACGTCGGATATCTGGGCCCGGCGCTTCCCCGACCCCGTCACTGCCTTCGCCTCGGGCTGGATGCGCGTGCGCGCCCGCGCGCGGCAGGGCGGTGTCGAACTGCCGCTGGTGATCTCCGATCATGCCGATTGGGCCGGCCTCACCGCGACCATCGCGGCGACCGGCGCCGGCGAGATCTGGGTCACCCACGGTCAGGAAGATGCGCTGGTGCACTGGTGCAAGACTCAAGGCCTGCGCGCGCGGCCGCTCGACCTCGTCGGCTATGGCGAGGAAGAGGAGAGCGAGCCGCCAGCTCCAGGCGAGGGCGAGGCATGAACCGCTTCGCCGAGTTGCTCGACCGCCTCGCCTACGAGCCCGGCCGCAACAACAAGCTGCGGCTGCTGCAAGGCTATTTCCGCGAGGTCGGCGATCCCGACCGCGGCTACGCGCTGGCCGCACTCACCGGCGCGCTCAGCTTCAAGCACGCCAAGCCCGCGCTGATCCGCGACCTCATTGCCGCGCGCACCGATGAGGTGCTGTTCGGGCTGTCCTACGACTATGTCGGAGATCTCTCCGAGACGGTGGCGCTGATGTGGCCGAAGGCCTCGATGGCGGCCCACAACAACCCGCCTCCCCCTACCCTCACCGAGGTCGTCACCACGCTCCGCACGCTCGGCAAGAGCGAGCTGCCGAAGCAGCTCGAGCGCTGGCTCGACGAGCTGGATGAGACCGGCCGCTGGGCGCTGTTGAAACTCGTCACTGGCGCCATGCGCATTGGCATTTCCGCGCGTCTGGCCAAGACCGCGGCCGCCGCGCTCGGCGGCAAGGATCCGCATGAGGTCGAGCTGATCTGGCCGGGCCTCGCGCCACCCTATCTCGATCTGTTCGCCTGGCTGGAAGGCCGCGCGGAAAAGCCTGTCAATCGCGACCCCGCGCCGTTCCGCCCGGTCATGCTCGCGCATGCGATCGAGGACAGTGATTTCGCGAGCCTCGATCCCGCCGACTACATCGCCGAATGGAAATGGGACGGCATCCGCGTGCAGGCGGTCGCCGGCCGCGACGACCATGGGCACATCACTGCGCGGCTCTATTCGCGTACCGGCGAAGACATCACCGGCAGCTTTCCGGATCTGGTGCCGTCGCTGCGCCTGCCGGGCGCAATCGATGGCGAGCTGCTGATCCTGCGCGAAGGGCGCGTGCAGAGCTTTAACGTTCTGCAACAGCGGCTCAACCGCAAGATCGTCTCGCCAAAGCTGATCAAGGAATTTCCGATCCATCTGCGCGCCTATGATCTGCTCGGCGACGACGAGAACGATCTGCGCGAGCTGCCGTTTGCTGACCGGCGCGAGCGGCTGGAGACCTTCATCGCAAAGCTTGGCGACCCGCGCATCGATCTCTCACCCACCGTCCCCTTCGCAAGCTGGGACGCGCTCACTGCTGCCCGCGCCGATCCCGCGAGCGCCGGCGCGGGCGAGGATGCCGACGCCGTCGAGGGCGTGATGCTGAAGCGGCGCGATGCGCCCTATCTGCCGGGACGGCCGAAAGGCCAGTGGTGGAAGTGGAAGCGCGATCCGCACATCATCGACGCGGTGCTGATGTATGCGCAGCGCGGCCACGGCAAGCGCTCGTCCTACTACTCCGACTACACCTTCGGCGTCTGGACCGAGAGCGAGAATGGCGACGAGCTGGTGCCGGTCGGCAAAGCCTATTTCGGCTTCACCGACGAGGAGCTGCTGCAGATCGACCGCTTCGTCCGCCGCAACACCACGGAAAAATTCGGCCCCGTCCGTCATGTCGTGCACGAAGCGGACAAGGGGCTGGTGCTGGAGGTCGCGTTCGAGGGCCTGCAGCGCTCGCCGCGGCACAAATCCGGCGTCGCCATGCGTTTTCCCCGCATCAGCCGCCTGCGCTGGGACAAGCCGCCGCGGGAGGCCGACCGGCTGGAGACGCTGGAAAAAATGCTGAAAGCGGACGAATCCCTACCAACAATTAAGGTTGCGGCGTCCGCCGACGGTCATTGACGGCCCATTGCGGGTTCCCCATGTCCCCCGCCGTGACCTATAATCGGGGCGAATCCCCACGAGGAGTTTGAGATGGTCCAAGACGTCAGAGATTTGCCGGCGGGCCACAGCGATGGCCTGCACCGCTTTCTCGGCGGCTCG
Organism: Bradyrhizobium zhengyangense; assembly: GCF_022012435.1. Classification (GTDB taxonomy): domain Bacteria; phylum Pseudomonadota; class Alphaproteobacteria; order Rhizobiales; family Xanthobacteraceae; genus Bradyrhizobium; species Bradyrhizobium zhengyangense. The sequence continues at coordinate 232,999 of NZ_JAKLUA010000003.1, read as the reverse complement.
CCGCTGGCGGTCGCGTTTCGCCTGGTGCTGCTCTCGATCCTGGTTGGCGTCGTGCTGGCGGCGATCGGCTTCGATCCGTGGAACATCCTCATCAGCATTCGCCTGCTGTTCCAGCGCATCTGGGATCTCGGCTTCGATGCCGTGAACTGGCTGTGGCGCTACTTCCTGCTCGGCGCCGTCATCGTGATCCCGATCTGGCTGCTGTCGCGCATCTTCGGTTCACCGCGACGCTAAGTCTGGCTCAGGAGGCTAGCGGCCGATGCAACTGCGTTTTGTCGGCTGCGGCGACGCCTTCGGCTCCGGTGGCAGGCTCAACACCTGCTTTCACGTCTCGGGGCGCGAAGCCAATTTCCTGATCGATTGCGGCGCGTCGGCTTTGCCGGCGCTGAAGCGGCTCGAGATCGAGCGCAACGAGATCGACCTCATCCTCATCACGCATTTCCACGGCGACCATTTTGCCGGGCTGCCGTTCTTTCTGCTCGACGCGCAATTCTCGCGGCGGACACGACCGCTGACGATCGCAGGCCCGCAAGGCATCGAGACACGGCTCGCCCAGGCGATGGAAGTGCTGTTCGAGCACTCCTCCAAGACCAAGCACCGTTTCGAGCTGAACCTGGTCGAACTCGTCCCCGGACAAAGCCAGAGCTTCGGCGCAGTCAATGTGACGCCTTACGCCGTCGTGCACGGCGAATCCGGCGGGCCGTTCCTCGCCTACCGAGTCGAGGCCGAGGGGCGCACGCTCGCCTACAGCGCCGACACCGAATGGACTGATACACTCATTCCGCTGGCGCATGGCGCGGACCTTTTCATCGCCGAGGCCTATATGTACGAGAAGGTGGTCAAGAACCATCTCAGCCTGAAGACCTTGGAACAGCATCTTCCTACCATTGGCGCCAAACGTCTCGTGCTCACCCATATGAGCGACGACGTGCTGTCGCGTCTCGACGCGATCGAGCATCTGGCGGCCGAAGACGGCATGGTGCTGGTGTTCTGACATGCACGCGCCCGTCCATCCCAGGGTCGGCTCCCGCCAGGTCTTCGCCATCGCCGGTCCCGCGATGGTCGCAAACCTCACCACGCCGCTGATCGGCGTGGTCTCGACCACTGCGATCGGCCGGCTCGACGATGCCGCTCTGCTTGGCGGTGTCGCGATGGCCTCTGTCATCTTCGACTGCCTGTTCTGGCTGTTCGGCTTCCTGCGCATGAGCACGCTCGCCTTCACCGCGCAGGCGCTCGGCGCCGGCGAGACGCGCGAAGAGACCGTGATCCTGGTGCGCGGCTTCATCGTCGCCGGCCTGATCGGCGGTGCGCTGATCGTGCTGCAACTGCCGCTGGCCGGCGTGCTGTTCGATCTGATGGGCGGCAGCGCGGGCGTGACGCACGCCGCAAAAACCTATTTCATGATCCGGATCTGGTCGTCGCCCTTCGCGTTCGCCAACTACGTCATCCTCGGCTGGCTGGTCGGACAGGCCCGCGCCAATCCGGCGCTCGCGGTCCAGGTCGTCATCAACCTCATCAACATGGCGGCGACGATCCTGCTGGTGCTGGTCTACGACACCGGCATCGCGGGTGCGGCGATCGCCGCGCTGCTGTCGGAGGGCATCGGCTTCGCCCTCGGCGTCATCGTCTGCCGGCGCTATGCCTATGGCGGCTTTGCCGTGCCCCGCGCGACGCTGTTCGACCGCGCCAAGCTGATGCGCCTCTTGGCGGTCAATTCCGACATCATGATCCGCACTGCGGCGCTGATCACCGTATTCCTGTTCTTCACCGCCAAGGGCGCGCGCGCCGGTGACGTGACGCTGGCCGCGAACTCCGTGCTCAACAATTTCCTGCTGGTCAGCGCGTTCTTCCTCGACGGCCTCGCCAATGCCGCCCAGCAGCTCTGCGGCCGCACTTTCGGCGCGCGCGATGCCAAGGGCTTTGCGGATTCGACCCGGCTGGTGCTGCTGTGGGGTCTCGGCTTCGCGCTGGTCGTCGCGGTGCTGTTCGCGCTGTTCGGGCCTGGTATCATCAACTTCATGACCGCGAGCGAGGATGTCCGCCGCGCGGCGCGCGAGTTCCTGCCGTTCATCGTGCTGGCGCCGATCCCCGGCGTGTTCGCGTTCGGCTTCGACGGCATCTATGTCGGTGCCACCTGGGCGCGCGAGATGCGCAATCTGATGCTGGCTTCGCTCGCGATCTTCCTAGGCGTGTGGTGGGCGCTGCAGTCGTTCGGCAATGCCGGACTGTGGTGCGCGCTGCTCGCGTTCTATGTCGCGCGCGGAGGGTTGCAGGGCGCGCGGTATCCGGCGCTGTACCGGGCGACGTTTTCTTCTCCTTCTCCCCGCTTGCGGGGACGAGACGAACAGAGCTCGCTCTGAGAAGGTCGGGATGAGGGGGAGTCTCCGCAAGGGCGGTGAGAGTTGGATTCGCGGAGAGTGCCCCTCACCCGGATTGCATCTTCGATGCAATCCGGCCTCTCCCCGCAGGCGGGGAGAGGCGAAGAAGCTAGATCCCCGGCCAGTCTTCCGCCGTCAGTGTCGCCGCATCGGCGCCGACAATTTCGGAGAGCGAGTCCCGACCCGTGCGCAGCAGCGTCGAGGTGAGATCGCGCTTGATCTCGTCGACGAGGCCGAGGCCCTTGTAGACCAGCGACGAATAGAGCTGGATCAGGCTCGCGCCGGCGCGGATCTTGGTCAGCGCCGCACCGCCGGAGTCTACCCCGCCGACGCCGATCAGCGGGAATGCGCCCTCGACGCGCACATAGGTCTCCGCGACCATGCGCGTCGACAGGCGGAACAGCGGCCGGCCGGACAGGCCGCCCTGCTCCTTCGCCCGCATCTCCTCGCGCAGCGTGCTCGGCCGCGCGATGGTCGTGTTGGACACGATCATGCCATCGACCTTGCGCGAGCGCGCGACCTGGACGACGTCGTCGAGCTGGGCGAGGCTCAGATCCGGCGCGATCTTCAGCAGCACCGGCGTATCGCCTGCCTTCTGCCTGACACGCTCGCGCGCGTCGATCACGCGTCCGAGCAGATCGTCGAGCAGCGCGCCCTCCTGCAGATTGCGCAGGCCCGGCGTGTTCGGCGAGGAGACGTTGACGGTGAAATAGCTGGCGACCGGCGCAAACGTTTCGATCAGCTTGACGTAGTCGGCGACGCGATCGGGCGAGTCCTTGTTGGCACCGACATTGACGCCGACGATGCCGCCATTCGCCGCGCGCGCGGCGAGCCGGCGCAGCACGGCTTCGGCGCCGTCATTGTTGAAGCCCATGCGGTTGATGACGGCCTCGTCGCGCTCGAGCCGAAACAGCCGCGGCCGCGGATTTCCCGCCTGCGGTTTCGGCGTCACCGAGCCGATCTCGACAAAGCCGAAGCCGAGCCGCAGCAACGCGTCGGGCACCTCCGCGCTCTTGTCGAAGCCCGCGGCCATGCCGATCGGGTTCGGGAAGTTGAGCCCGAAGGCGCGCACCGCAAGCTTGGGATCGTCGGTGCGCGGCTTCACCGGCGGCAGGAAGCGCAGGCCCTGGATGGCGAGGCGGTGCGCGTCCTCCGGATCGAGCCAGCGCAGCACCGGCAGTGAGAATGCATCGAAGGCGCGGATCACGGCGCAAGCTCCGGCGTGTCGTGGCCACCATCGGAGCGGATGCTGAGGTTCATCACCGCAAGCACGGCGCCGAGATCAAGCTCGCCATAGAGATGCGGAAACAGCTCGTCATTGCGCGAGCGCTCCCAGCGCAAGCCTGCGCCAAGCGCATCGCCGTCGACCTCGACCAGGAACAGCGCGCGCTGGCCGAAATAGTGCTTGCGCAGAGTCTCAGGCACCTGGCTCGCGGTCGAGAAATGGATGAATCCGTCGCGCACGTCGTCCGCGCTGCCCCGGTACACGCCCTGCCGTTCCGCTTCGCGCCAGGCCGAGGCCAGACAGATTTTGTAGATCTTGACCACCGCTTACCGGAGCCCTGTTTGCTCGCTGAGTCAGCTCTTTGACTCTCTTGGGGTTTTTCGTCTTGTACGGGTCTCAAAACCCGGCGCGACCGTAAAGGCCGCCCCTCCCGAACTCAAGACCTCAAGCCTTTTCCGCTCCGATTTCATCGGAACGGAGCTCTAGATTCTGGGTTTGACGCGTTTTCTGGACGCGAACCGCTATCCACTTCGCTTGAAAACGCTTTCCCCGACACCCCTTGCGCGAAAAACGGAAAACCGGTTGATTTGAGGATAGTTTTCCTGAGTTGCGACGGGCTGGACCTTCCATGGTCAAACAGGCCAAAGCGCAGAGGATGCTGACCCACGACCAGATCTGGGCCGCGCTGGACCGGCTGGCCGCGCGCGCCGGACTGTCGCCATCAGGTCTTGCCAAGCGGGCCGGGCTCGACCCCACCACCTTCAACAAGTCCAAGCGCGTCACCTCCGATGGCCGCGAGCGCTGGCCCTCCACCGAATCGATTGCGAAGGCACTGGCGGCCGCTGAAGCGTCGATCGAGATCTTTGCCAGGCTGATCGATGACGACAGGGGCGACGGCCGCACGATACCGCTGCTCGGCTTCGCGCAAGCCAGCGCGAACAGCGCGTTCGACGAGCAGGGCTCTCCGTCCGGCAAGGGCTGGAGCGAGATCGCGCTGCCGACCAGTGATGACATCAGCGCCTTTGCACTGGAGATTTCCGGGGACGCGCTGATGCCGGCCTATCGCAACGGCGACGTCATCCTGGTCTCGCCTGGCGCACCGGTCCGCAAGGGGGACCGTGTGGTGGTGAAGACGAAGGCGGGCGAGATGATGATAGCAACGCTGAAGCGCCGTACGGCGAAGGCGCTGGAGTTGCAGCCGCTCGATGCGACGCTAGGAGAACGGGCGATGGCGGCGGGGGATGTGGCGTGGGTCGCACGGATCGTATGGGCGAGCCAGTGAGGCGCAAGGCTGTCGCCCCGCATCCAGTGTCGTCCCGGCGAACGCCGGGACCCATAACCACGGGGAGAAGTTTTGCGAAGGGTAGGAGTTACGCGTTCTTCGGTACGAAGACCGCGATTCCGCGATAGATCACGCGGTATGGGTCCCGGCGTTCGCCGGGACGACAGCGGAGTGTGGAGCGGCGAGCAACTCGCCCTCACGCACTCCTGGCCAGCGCACCGTCGATCATGTTCACCGCGTTCTGCACGCCGTACACCGCGACGAAGGAGCCGAAGCGCGGGCCTTTTTCCTGGCCGAGCAGCACCTGGTACAGCATGTTGAACCAATCGAGCGTCACGCCCGGGCGACCGTCCTTACCCTTCTTGACCTGGTCGAGGAATGGTTCGCGGCGGCCGATCTCGTAGACGACGTTCTGGATGTCCTCGGCCGAGGCCTCCGCCGGAAGCTGCGAGAGCGCATCGCGCAGATCCTGCAACGCGGCGCGCTCAACCTCGGTCGGCTCGCGGAACTGCTTCGTCGGCGCGACGAAGTCGCGATAGTAGTTGATGGCGTAGCCGACCATCGCGTCCAGCTTAGGATGCGTCTGCGGCGACACGCCCGGACGATAGCGGCCGATGAAGCCCCACAGCGTCTCGGCGTTTTCCGCGTTCGACGACGACACCAGCGTGAGCAGCAGCTGGAACGTGACGGGCATATCGCCCTGCGGCGGCTTGCCGTTGTGGATGTGCCAGACCGGATTGCCGAGCTGTTGCTTGTCATCCTGCCTGGGGAAGCCGTCGATGAATTGCTGGTAGTCGTCGACCTGGCGCGGGATGACGTCGAAAAACAGCCGCTTCGCCGCCTTCGGCTCGCGATACATGAACAGCGACAGCGATTCCGGCGAGGCGTAGCGCAACCACTCGTCGATGGTGAGGCCGTTGCCCTTCGACTTCGATATCTTCTGGCCCTTCTCGTCGAGGAAGAGCTCGTAGTTGAAGCCTTCCGGCGGCGTGGCACCGAGCGCCCGGGCGATGGCGCCGGACAGTTTTACGGAATCGATCAGGTCCTTGCCGGCCATCTCGTAGTCGACGCCAAGCGCCACCCAGCGCATCGCCCAGTCGGCCTTCCACTGACATTTTACATTTCCGCCGGTGACCGGCGTTTCGACTTCCTCGTTGGTGTCAGGGTCGACATAGGTCACCGTGCCAGCCGCGACGTCGCGGCGGATCATCGGCACCTGCAGCACGATGCCCGTGGTCTTGCTGATGGGCAGGAACGGCGAATAGGTCGCGCGACGATCGGGCCCAAGCGTCGGCAGGATGATGTCCATGATCTTGTCGTAGGCGGCGAGCATCTTCAGCAGCGTCGCATCGAAGCGGCCGGACTTGTAATAGACGGTCGAGCTCGCGAACTCGTAGTCAAAGCCGAAATGATCCAGGAACGCGCGCAGGCGCGCATTGTTGGCGTCGCCGAACGACGGATGCTCGTTCGAGAACGGATCCGGCACCGACGTCAGCGGCCGCCCCAGATATTGCGCCAGCAGATCCTTGTTCGGCACGTTGTCAGGCACCTTGCGGAAGCCATCCATGTCGTCGGAGAAGGCCAAGAGGCGCGTCTTGATCTTGTCCTCGGTCAGCACGCGGAAGGCATGACGCACCATCGAGGTGCGCGCGACCTCGCCGAACGTGCCGATATGCGGCAGGCCGGAGGGACCGTAGCCGGTCTCGAACAACACCTCGTCCTTCGGGCTCTTCTTGAGCCGCGCGACAATGGCCTTCGCCTGCTCGAACGGCCAGGCGTTGGATTGTTCGGCGAGCGCACGAAGATCGCTCGGGGTCATGTTGGGATCGATAACGGACATCAAGGGGCCTCCGGGCCGCGGAAAATAGCGATTTCCGGGCAGAATGCAAAAGTTGGCGCGACGATCGCCGCTCTGACTCCCTCGCCCCGTTCTTACGGGGAGAGGGTTGGGGTGAGGGACTGCTTCCACAATCACGGTGAGAGCTGGACTCGCGGAGAGTCCCCCTCACCCGGAATTTGCTCTCGCAAATTCCGCCTCTCCCCGCAGGCGGGGAGAGGCGAGGAGGCTAAAACGGGCTCACCGAAAAATACTTCAGCCACAGGTCGGTGTAGCGGCCTTTTTCCCAGACGCGAAACAGGGCCCAGTTCAGGGCCTGGCGCAGCACGTCGTTCCCCTTGCGCACGGCGATGCCGATGCCTTCACCGAAGAAGCGGCTCTCGACGAAAGGGCCGCCGGAGAAGGCGCAGCAATCGCCTGAGTCGGTGCCGTTGATCCAGAACGCCAGCGAGATGGCGTCGCCGAAGATGAAATCGACCTCGCCCTTGCGCAAGCCGGCGCGAAGCGCGTCGTCGTTGGGATAGGCGTGCAGCTCGGCGTCGGTGAACATCGCTTTCAGATAGGCCTCATGCGCGGAGCCCGCGATGACGCCGACCTTCTTGCCTTCGAGATATTCGGGCCGGATCTCCGGCATCACCGCATCCTTGCGCGAGGCGAAGCGCGCCGGCACGCGGTAATACGGATCGGTGAAATCGACACGGGCGCGCAGCTGCGGGCTCACCGCCATGGAGGCGATGATCGCATCGCCCCGGTTCGAGGTGAGCGCATCGACCAGCGTCTCGAAGCGGCGCATCTGCACGGTACAGCTGACCTTGATCTCCTCGCACAGCGCGCGTGCGAGATCGACGTTGAAGCCAGCCGGATTGCCGTCAGCGCCGGTGAAGTTGAACGGCGGGTAGTCGGTCTCGGTCAGAAAGCGGATCACGGTCAGGCGCGACAGGTCCGGCCGCTCCGGGCGCCGCCGCGGATCCCAGAAGCCTGGCACCGCCTGGGGGGCGGCTTGGGGTGCGGTCGGGGTGGTCGTCTGGGGCGCCGCGGGGGGTTGCTTGGCTGGAGCCTGCGCACTAGCGCCGGACATGCTTGCCAACAGGCACGCGGCGACAGCCAGCCCCGTCAGCAAGCCACGGACAGATTTGGACGATTTCGCCTGTTGCGATGGAGCCATCGGCCGGAAATGAATGAATTTCGTTGGGATCGGAAGGCCTTATAGACCATCCGGCCAGGAACGCGAGCGCGGAATGTGGTTACTCCGCCGTCATGCCCGCCCCCTCAGAGATACTTCTTCAAATCCGCCGCCGCCTCTTCCGGGGTCCGCTTCAGGTTGAACGGCGAGACGAACCGGCCGTCGCGGTCCATCAGGTAGATCAGCGCGGTGTGATCCATGGTGTAGTCGCCGTCCTTGGTCGGGACCTTCTTGGCATAGACCCGGTAGGAGGTGATCACCTTGGCGGTCTCGGCGGGATCGCCGGACAGGCCTTCGAGATGCGGATCGAAGCTGGAGAGATAGTCCTTCATGGTCGCGGGCGTGTCGCGCTCGGGGTCGACCGAGATGAAGACCGCGTTGACCTTGTCGGCATCCTTGCCCATCGCGCGCAGCACTTCCGACATCTCGAACAGTGAGGTCGGGCAGACGTCAGGGCAATGGGTGTAGCCGAAGAAGATCAGGGTCGGCTTGCCCTTGAGGCTCGCCTCGGTGACGGCCTTGCCGTTCTGGTCGGTGAGCTGGAACGGGCCGCCGATCGCCGCCGGCTGCGTCACCTTGCTGACCCCGCCCATGGCCCAGAACAGCACCAGCAGGCCAACGACGAGGCTCGAGGCGAAGGCGGTCGCGATCACCAGCGGACGGGCAGTGGAGCTCATGAGCGGAAAACTTCCTGTCGCGGGTCAGAAGCAGGCCGCAAAGCCGGTCCTGATCATTTCGAAGAACACCTGGGTGCCGTAGTGGAACCAGAGCGCGAGCGCGCCGATCACCAAAAGCCCACCGACGCCGGCCCCCGTCCACAGCAGCACGAATGGCGTGCGCCCGGCAGTGGGCGAATTGTCCTGTAGCTGACGTACCGGATGCGCTGGTTGAGCCATGACAAGGTTCGGGGCGGGGGGCCCGGGTTCCAGCCCTTCAGATATGCCTTGGCCCGCCGGCGGGCAAGGCGCCGCCGGCGGGCCAAAACGATGCCGTTAGCCGATGTCAGTGAAGCAGCTGGCCCCGGGCGGAGTCGAGCTGATCAGATTGCGGCAGGGGCCGGCGCGACGGCTTGATCGCCGAGGCCTGCGCGTCGAGGTAACAGGGCTTGTACATCGCCTGAAGCTGCCTGCCTTTCAGGAACAGCATATGCGGCGTGAGGCCGCCGCGCTGTGAGATCCAGCGCTTCACCTGCGAGGGATACATCGCATAGAGCATCTGGGTGGCTTCGGGATTGGTGACGGCGCGGCCGTTGCTGCCGAAATCCCAGGCGGCGTGGAAGCCGAGGGTCGCGTTTGAGGTGACGCAGATCCGATCGCGCGGGATGGCGCCGAGGACGATGGTACAGGCGGACGCGCACAGGCCATCGATGATGACGGTGTCGCCTGATTGCCGCAGGTCCTGGTACTTGTCGACGTAGGTTCCGATCCGGCCGCCGCGGTCATCCGCGATCCGAACCACCGCGTGAGACGCCCCCATGCAAGCGATCAAACAAACCGCCGCAAGCAACCCCGTCAGAAACTTCATTGGCCCCCGCCCCAGTCGTTTCGAATCTGCGTGTCAGGTGGTGATGCGTGCCTAGCGTCGGTCGTTACCGTGGTTTTGTCTAGGCAGGCCGGCTCGATCAAAACAAATTCAAATCCAGTGTTGCGTCCGCGCTGCACTCAGGCAGCCTCAATCCCAAAGTGGAACAAGTTAACGATGCCTTACGCGACACGCCCTTGATCTCAGTTACGGCAACTGGCTTCAATTCCGGGCAACTACAGGGGGGAACTCATGGCCGGGCATTCGACCGAGCAGGCCGACGTCATTGTCGTCGGCGGAGGACTATCGGGACTGGTGGCGGCGACCGAGATCGCCGACGCCGGCAAGCGCGTGATCGTGGTCGACCAGGAAGGGGAGCAGTCGCTCGGCGGCCAGGCGTTCTGGTCGTTCGGCGGATTATTCCTGGTTGATTCGCCGGAGCAGCGTCGGCTCGGCATCAAGGACTCGTTTGAGCTCGCGATGCAGGACTGGCTCGGCACCGCCGGCTTCGATCGCGACGAAGATCACTGGCCGCGGAAATGGGCCGAGGCTTACGTCGCGTTCGCCGCCGGCGAGAAGCGCGACTGGCTGCGCGCGATGGGGCATCGCATCTTCCCCGTGGTCGGCTGGGCCGAGCGCGGCGGCTATGACGCGATGGGCCACGGCAATTCGGTGCCGCGCTTTCACGTCACCTGGGGCACCGGCCCCGGCATCGTCGAGCCGTTCGAACGCCGCGCCCGCGAGGCCGCAAAGAGCGGCCGCCTGGTCTTCAAGTTCCGTCACCGCGTCGACGCGCTGTCCGTCACCAACGGCACGGTGGACGGCGTCAGCGGCGCGATCCTCGCAGCCGATAACGTCGAGCGCGGCAAGAGCTCGTCGCGCAATGTCGTCGGCGAGTTCGCACTGAAGGCGCAGTCCGTGATCGTCGCCTCCGGCGGCATCGGCGGCAATCATGACCTGGTGCGCGCGAACTGGCCGAAGCGGCTCGGCGATCCCCCGAGATTCATGATCTCAGGCGTGCCGGAGCATGTCGACGGCCGCATGATCGGCATCACCGAGAAGACAGGCGCGCGGCTGATCAACCGCGACCGCATGTGGCATTACGTCGAGGGCATCCAAAACTGGAATCCGATCTGGCCGCGCCACGGCATCCGCATCCTGCCCGGGCCCTCCTCGATGTGGTTCGACGCCACCGGCGCCCGGCTGCCGGCGCCGCTGTTCCCGGGCTCGGACACGCTCGGGCAGCTCAATTACATCATGTCATCTGGCTATGATTATTCCTGGTTCGTCCTGACCCAGGCCATCATCAAGAAGGAGTTTGCGCTGTCGGGGTCGGAGCAGAACCCTGACCTCACGGGCAAGAGCTGGCGCATGACCTTGCGCCGCGCCACCAACAAGGGCGCGCCGGCGCCGGTGGAGGCGTTCAAGAGCCACGGTGTCGACTTCATCGTGCGCGACAAGCTCGAGGACCTCGTCGCCGCCATGAACAAGCTTGCCGGCAACGATCTGCTCAAGCTCGAGCACATCAGGACGCAGATCGAGGCGCGCGACCGCGAGATCGCCAACCCCTACGTCAAGGATGCGCAGGTGATGAACATCCACAACGCACGGCGCTACATCGGCGACAGACTGATCCGCACCGCCTCGCCGCATCGCATCCTCGATCCGGAGAAGGGACCGCTGATCGCAGTGAAGCTCAACATCCTCACCCGCAAGACGCTGGGCGGCTTCGAGACCGATCTCGACTCGCGCGTGTTCGGCGCCGAGGGAAGTGTCATTCCCGGGCTCTATGCGGTGGGCGAAGCCGCAGGCTTCGGCGGCGGCGGCGTGCACGGCTATCGCTCGCTGGAGGGCACCTTCCTCGGCGGCTGCCTGTTCTCCGGCCGCAATGCCGGCCGCGCCGCGGCGAAAGCGGTGGGCTGAACCATGCGGTGGCAGATGCGCATCTTGCTGCTTGTTGCGGCCCTCGCAGCACCGCCATCCGCATCCGCCGATACGATCGACGTCAATGGCACGATGCGCTCCTTCACCGTGCAATCGCCCACGAAGAAGCCGGCGCCGCTGGTGGTCGTGCTCCACGGCAAGACCCAGCGCGGCGCCGATATGATCGCGCGGACGGCGTGGCCGCAGGTCGCGAAGCGCGAAGGTTTTGCCGTGGTCTTTCCTGATGGCCTCAACCATGCCTGGGCCGATGCGCGGACAAAGGCCGGGCCCGAGCTGCGTGGTCCGCCTCCGGGCACCGATGACGTCGCCTTCATCGCGAAGCTCGTCGACAAGTTGGTGGCCGATGGCACGGCCGATGCCAAACGCGTCTATGTCACCGGCGTCTCCAACGGCGGCGCCATGGTGATGACGCTGGTCTGCGCGCGCGCCGATCTGTTTGTCGCCGGCGCCAGCGTGATCATGAATCTCACCGATGAGTCTGCGGTCACCTGCCACCCCTCGCGACCGCTGCCGATGCTGCTCATGAACGGCACGGCCGATCCGCTGATCCCCTATGAGGGCGGACGCGGATCGAGCTATTTTGCCGCAGACGGGTTCTGGTCAACCGAGACGACCGTGGCTTTCTGGCGCGAGCTCAATGGCTGCGAGACCGACGACGCCGATGTGACGGACATGCCCGACAAGGCGCCCGCAGACCAGTCCACCGTCACGCGGATTTCCTCGCGCTGTCCAACGGGGCACGACGTCGTGCTCTATCGCATCAACGGCGGCGGACACCGCATGCCCGGCTTTGCGCCGGATGCCCGTTTCCCGAAGGTCGCGACCGGCCTGCTCGGGCCGCAGAATGGCGATATCGACGGCGCCGAGACGATTTGGGCTTTCTTCAGCCGGTTTCGGTGAACCAGCGCATGCGTCGCCGGCCATTCATGCATGGCGGGCAACGCAAATGCGTACCGGGGGTGGCACAGCGCGGGGGGCTGCGCTAGACAGGGCCGCCATTCCCTGAAGGAGATCCCGCAAATGAGCATTCAGCGTTTTGAAACCGGCCCGCGCATGAGCCAGGTCGTCGTGCACGGCGACACCGTCTATCTCGCCGGCGTCGTCGCCAGCAACGCGGCCGGCGAAAGCGTGACCAAGCAGACTCAGGACATCCTGAAGACCATCGACGGCCACCTCGCCAAGGCCGGCACCGACAAGTCGAAGCTGCTGTCGGCCACGATCTACATCACCGACATGAAGACGTTCCAGGAAATGAACGCCGTGTGGGACGGCTGGGTCTCGCCCGGCAACACCCCGGCCCGCGCCACCGTCGAAGCCAAGCTGGCCGCGCCGCAGTACACCGTCGAGATCATGGTGACCGCAGCGAAGTAATTCGCGCAGCATCAACATGCGACCGGAGCGCGATGAGATTCTCATCGCGCTCTTTTTTTGCGGGCACATGATCTCCGAGGTAATCGATCCCTGCGCGCGAACCTTCGATAGTCCGCTCAGCCGAAACAGAACGGCGCCATCGCAGGAGAGCACCATGAGCGACCACGTCACCATCGCCCGCCGCTATATCGATCTCTGGAACGAGCGCGCGCAAGTTCGCCGCCGCGAATTGCTCAGCGAGTTCTGGACGACGGATGCAAGCTATGTCGATCCGCTGATGAAGGGCGATGGACGAGATGGCATCGATGCCTTGATATCGGGCGTGCAGCAGCGCTTTCCTGACTTCAGGTTCAGCCTGATCGGCGAGCCCAACGGTTACGGCGACCATGTCCGCTTCTCATGGGGCCTCGGCCCTGATGGCGTCGACAGTCCGATCAAGGGGACAGATTTCGCCGTGCTGAAGGACGGGCGGATCAGGAGCGTCACGGGATTCCTGGATCAGGTGCCCGCGGGCGCGTGAGGGACGAGCATCGCCTCAAACTCCGCTGTCGTCCCGGCCTTCGCCGGGACGACAGCTGTGATGTGACTCGTGCTCGGCTTAATCTACCAACCGATACGCAGCCTTCGCATTCACCCCGAATGCCTTCTCGCGCACGCTTGGCCCGAGCTTCGCCAGGCACACCTCCAGCGCGCTCTTGATCTCGCCGTAGCTGCCGGCGAGCAGGCACACCGGCCAGTCCGAGCCGAAGATCAGGCGATCCTCGCCAAAGCATTTCGCGACGTGCTGGACAAAGGGAAACAGCCGCTCGGCGCCCCAATCGTCCCACTTCGCTTCCGTCGCAAGACCTGAGACCTTGCACCAGACATTGTCGCAGGCAGCCAGCGTCGCGATGCGCTCGGACCATTCGGCGCTGCCGCCGTCGGCGATCGGCGGTTTTGCGGCGTGGTCGAGCACGAAGCGGGCTTGCGGAAAGGCCTTTGCAGCCGCGATCGCGGCAGGCAGCTCGCGGGTGCGGACGAGGAAATCGTAGGTGAGATCACGGGCGAACATTTCAGCCAGTCCGCGCCGGACGTCGTCGCGCAGCAGCCAATCGGGGTCGGCCTCGTCGTGGACCTGGTGGCGGATGCCGACCAGCTTTGAGCCGCCCGGCAAGGTGCGCAGGCGATCGATGGTATCGCCGAGCGCGGCGTCGGTCAGATCGGCCCAGCCGACGACGCCGATGACGGAGGGCGTGGCGTGCGCGACGCCCAAGAACTCCTCGGTCTCCGCGAGCGACGAGCGGCATTGCACCACGATGCTTGCATCGATGCCGTTCGCCTGCAGCAGCGGCGCCAGATCGGCGGGGCCGAAGGCGCGGCGGATCGGCGCAAGCTCAGGCGCCATCATCCAGGGGTAGTCGGCGCGCGCGGGATCCCAGAAATGCTGGTGGGCGTCGATGGGCATGGCTCACGCTCCGCCCGGCAGCGGCGCCCGGGCGTCCACGAGGTTCTTGGCGCGCAGCTCCTGCCAGAAGGCTTGCGGCACCGCGCGCTCCGACATCGCGATATTGTCGGCGACCTCGCTCGCGTTGCGCGCGCCCATCACGGCGACCGTCACAGCCGGATGGGCCATGCAGAACTGGAGCGCGGCGGCTTTCAGCTCGGTGCCATGCTTGCGGCAGAGCTGGTCGAGTTCGATCGCGCGCGACACGAGTGCCGCGCCGGCGTCCTCATAGTTGAACTTCGCGCCCGTGTGCGGATTGGCAAGGATACCGCTGTTGTAGATACCGCCGAGCAGAATGCCGATGTTCTTCGCAGCGCAGACCGGGAACAGCGCGTCCAGCGCGCCCTGGTCGAGCAGCGTGTAGCGGCCGGCAAGCAGGAAGCAGTCGACCGGGACGGCTTCGGCGAAACGCGTGAGCATTTCGCATTGGTTCATGCCGGAACCGATCGCCTTCACGGTGCCGTCGTCACGAAGCCGCATCAGCGCGCGGAAGGCACCATTGACGGCGGCATCATAATGATCGTCGGGGTCATGCACGAGCAGGACGTCGACGCGATCGAGCCCGAGGCGGTCGAGGCTCTCCTCCACCGAGCGCATCACGCCGTCATAGCTGAAGTCGAATTTCGGCCGCAGCGCAGGCGCGTCCTTGAAATGATCGTCCTCGACCGTCGTACTGTCAGGCGTGCGCAGCAAGCGGCCGACCTTGGTCGAGATCGCATAGGACTCGCGCGGCTGTTGCCGCAGGAAAGCACCTAGTCGTTCTTCCGCCAGGCCGAAGCCATAGAGCGGCGCGGTATCGAAGAAGCGGACACCTAGCGACCAGGCCTTGGCGACGGTCGCCTCCGCGTCCGCATCGCTGACCGCCGAGAACAGGCCGCCGAGCGGCGCCGAGCCAAGGCCGATTGAAGTGACATCGAGACCGTGAGCCAACTGCGTACGCTTCATTGCAATGTCCTTCCCATGCGCAAAAAGTAGCACTCCCTCCCCCGCGAGCGGGAGAGGGAGTGTAGCGCAGGAACGTTGGGCTGGTAACGTTCCTACTTCAACAGCTTGGCGACGTTATCCTTGGTCACGAGGTCGAGGCCGGTGTAGATCACTTCCGGAACCTTCTGGCCCTTCTTGATCGCGAGCAACGTGTCCATCGACTTCTCGCCCATTTCGAACGGGCGCTGGCCGGTGAGCGCGTTGGAGTAGCCGTCGCGCAGCAGCTCGAGCTGCATCTTCAGCGTATCGGCGACGACGAGCGTCAGCTTGCCGCTATCGATTTCCTTCTTGTTCTTGTTGACGAAGGCCTTGAAGCCCTCAGGCGCGAACATCGGCCAGCCGCCGACCGGAACGATCGCGGCGAGATCCGGCGTCGCGGTCCGCAAGTCCGTCATCTGCTGGACCGCAAGCGCGGAATCGTCGTTGCAGAAGGTCGGCGAACCCTGCACCTCGACCCACTTCGAGCCCTTGAGCGCCTCGCGGACGCCATCGACGCGTTCCGCAAGGTTCTTCGCACCCGGGCCACCGGAGACCATGGCGTATTTGCCGCCCTCGGGCCGGAGCTGCAGCAATTGCTTGCCCAGCGCAAGTCCGAAGTCCTTGTTGTTGGTGCCGATATAGGCGATGCGCTTGGAGCCCGGCGCGTCCGCATCAAACGTGATGACGGGGATGCCGGCCGCGGTCGCAGCCTCAATCGACTTGGTCATGGACGCAACGTCGGCCACCGAGATCGCGAGGCCATCCACCTTCTGGGTGATGAAGTCCTGGATGATCTGCGCCTGCGTCGCCGGCTCGTGCTCGATCGGCCCCTTGTAGATGCACTCGACATTGCCGAGCTCCTTGGCTCGCTTCAGGCAGCCGTCACGCGCCACGTCGAAGAACGGATTGTTCATCGCCTTGGGAACGACGGCAAACTTATAGGTCTGGGCAAGTGCCGGGGTTGCCATCATCGCGATGGTCACGCCGGCCAACAGAAGCTTCTTCATACTATTCCCTCCACACAGTGATGCCTATCCATTTGTGATGTGATGCCCCGGCAGGCGGATAGACGATCTTTCGTTGTCCTGCCGGAGTAACTGGTTAAGTGTTAAGTCATGCGCGAGCGAATGCGATCGACCAGCACGGCAAGGATGATGATCACGCCCACCAGCGTCTGCTGCCAGTAGGAGTTGACCTGCGCGAGCACGAGGCCGTTGCGGATCACCTCCAGCAGCACGCAGCCGACGATGGCGCCCAACGGACCGCCGAGGCCGCCGGCGAGGTTGGCGCCGCCGATGACCGCGGCGGCGATGACGTTGAGCTCGTAAGATGTCGCCATGTTCGCGGGCGCGGATCCCAGCCAGCCCGAGATGATGATGCCTTGCAGGCCGGCGGCGAGCGCGCAGAGCACATAGACTTCGATCTTCACGCGCACGACCGGGATGCCGGTCAATTCCGCCGCCTTCTCGTTGCCGCCGAGCGCGAAGACGTGGCGACCGAAGGTCGTATGATGCAGCACGACCGCCATCACCACGGCGAGGATCATCAGGTAGATGAACGGCGCGGGCACGCCGTATACGTCACCCGAGGTCAACGCGTAGAACAGATCCGCATCGGGCCCGCCCGGAAAGCTGCCACGGCCGTTCGAGACCACATAAGCGAGCCCGCGCACGATCGAAAGCATGCCGAGCGTGGTGACGAAGGGCGACAGCCCGAGCACCGCAATGCAGAAGCCGTTGATAATCCCGACGATGAACGCGGCGAACAGCCCGGCAAGCACCGAGATCACCAGGATCAATCCGGGCAAATTGGCGATGACCGTCTTGCCGTCCGCTGCCATGTGGACGAAATACGATCCTGGTGTCGACAGCTCGACCATGACCATGGAGGTGATCATGGCGGAAAAACACATCATCGAGCCGACGGAGAGGTCAATGCCGCCAGTGATGATGACGAACGTGATTCCGAGCGTTGCGATGGCGATGAATGAGAAATTCTTCGCCACGTTCTGCATGTTGCCCTCGGTGAAGAAGTAAGGGCTGGCAAAACGCATCACGATCATCAGCACCACGAGCGCCAGCAGGACGTAGCCAGTCTGCGAGGCAAATATGCCGCGGTGCCACCATTTGCTGCGGCCGACATTGGCGAAGGAGATCGGGTTTTCCATGGGTACGGACATTACGCCGCCTCCTTCGCGCCGGTAATGAGGGCGGTGACTTCCTCGGGGGACGTGTCGTGGATCGGCTTGTCGGCCCGCTTCTCGCCGCGGCGCATGACGATCACACGGTCGCAAACCGCGAACACGTCGGGCATGCGGTGGGAGATCAGCATCACGGCGACGCCCTGCTCCTTCAGACGGTGGATCAGGCTGAGCACCTGCTCGACCTGGCGCACCGAAATCGCGGCCGTCGGCTCGTCCATCATCACGAGCTTGGCGTTGGACAGCCGCGTGCGCGCGATCGCCACCGCCTGACGCTGGCCGCCCGACATCTGCTTGACCAGATCATGCGGCCTGGTTTCCGAGCGCAGCTCGCCGAACAGATCGAGCGCGCGTGCCGCCATCGCCTTGTGATCGAGCAGCGCGAGGGGGCCGAATTTGCGCTTGAGCTCGCGGCCGAGGAACACGTTAGCCGCGGCCGTCAGATTGTCGGCAAGCGCAAGGTCCTGATAGACGACTTCGATCCCGACGGCGCGTGCGTCGATGGGCCGGTTGAAATGGACCGCGGCGCCGTCGAAGCGGATCTCACCGTGGGTTGGGCGGAAGTTGCCGGCGATGATCTTGACCAGCGTCGACTTGCCGGCGCCGTTGTCGCCCATCAGGCCGACCACTTCGCCCGGGTGGACATGCAGATCGACGTCATGCAGCGCGCGGATCGCGCCGAACTCCTTGCCGATCCCGGTCAATTCCAGCACCGGCTGGCCGCTTGTGGAAGAGGTTGTCATGCTCGGCCTCACTCAGACGTACCGGTTGACGAGAGATTCGAGATATTCCTGACGGCCCGACCGCGGCTGCGGATCGAAGCCGGGGGCTAGCGCGCGATCAGAGAGATCGGCCAACGATCGCTTGCCTGCCATGATGGCCTGCCCTTCGCTATTGGTCCATCCGGCATACCGCTCAGTGACCGGCCCGGTCAGCGCCTCGGCGTCGAGCATGTCGGCCGCGGCGAGCAGCGCCCGTGCGCAGGCATCCATCGAGCCGACATGGGCGTGGATCAGATCGTCAGGGTCGATCGATTGACGCCTGATCTTGGCGTCGAAATTGAGACCGCCAGTGCTGAAGCCGCCTCCCTTGATCATGTCGTGGAACACCAGGGCCAGCTCCGGCACATTCATGGCGAACTGGTCGGTGTCCCAGCCGAGCAGATCGTCGCCTCTGTTGATGTCGAGCGAGCCGAACACGCCGAGCGCCTGGGCCAAGGCCACCTCATGCTGGAAGGAATGGCCGGCGAGGATGGCGTGATTCTGCTCGATGTTGAGCTTGACGTCCTTGAGCAGGTCATAGCGCTGCAGGAAGCCGTAGCAGGTGGCGACGTCGAAATCATATTGATGCTTGGTCGGCTCCTTCGGCTTGGGCTCGATCAGCAGCGGGCCCTTGAAGCCGATCTTGTGCTTGTGCTCGACGACGAGCGAGACGAAGCGGCCCAGTTGGTCGAGTTCGCGCTTGAGATCGGTGTTGAGCAGGGTCTCGTAGCCTTCGCGGCCGCCCCACAGCACGTAGTTCTGCCCGCCGAGCCGGTTCGTCACCTCCAGCGCAGCGCGGACCTGGCCGGCGGCATAGGTGAAGATATCAGGATCGGGATTGGTCGCCGCTCCCGCCATGTAGCGACGATGCGTGAACAGGTTCGCGGTGCCCCACAGCAGCCGCACCTTTGCTGACGCCATCTTCTTCTCGAAGATGTCACCGATCGCATTGAGATTGGCGACGGATTCGGCAAGCGTCGCGCCTTCGGGCGCGGCATCGACGTCGTGGAACGTGAAGAAGGGGACGTCGAGCAGGCGGAACAGCTCGAAGGCGATGTCGGCCTTGGCGCGCGCCATCGCCATGGCGTCGGTGCCGCGATGCCATGGACGGAGGAACGTCTCGCCGCCGAAGGGATCGCCGCCCGGCCAGCAGAACGAATGCCAGTAGCAGACCGCGAAGCGCAGATGATCCTCGAGCCGCTTGCCGCGAACGACGCGATCCTTGTCATACCAGCGGAAGGCCAGCGGATTTTTGGCGTCCTTGCCGCCATAGGCGACCGGGTCGGCTGCGCCGAAGAATTTTGGTAACGCGTTCACAGTGAAAACTCCTTCAGCGCGGGGTAGAGCTTGCGCCACTGGTGATAGGCCTCGTCATAGGCCGCAGTGCGCGACGGGTTGGGTGCGAAAGTCGCAAGGCGCCGCGGACGCGTGCAGACTTGCGCGGGATTTTCCGCCGTGGCGGCGAGCCGGCCGAGCCGGGCAGCGCCGAGCGCGGCGCCGACTTCGCCTTCCTCGACGCGATGCACGGGAATGCCGAGCACGTCGGCGCAGATCTGCGCCCACAGCGCCGAGCGCGAACCGCCACCGACGAGATCGAGTTCCGAGATGGCCGAGCTGGCACTGCCGAGCGCGGCAAGATTGTCGCGCGCGGCAAAGGCGACGCCTTCGAGCACGGCCTGCACGATTGCGTCGCGCCCGGTGGCGCCGCGCAGGCCGACGAAGGCACCGGCCGCGGCGGCATCGTTGTGCGGCGTGCGCTCGCCATCGAGATAGGGCAGGAACTTCACCGGGCCCGGTCCGGCCACGCTGTCGCCGAGCGGCGCGAGCAGCGATGCCGTCGGCGTCGCCATCACGCCGGAGAGCCAGGCGAGCGAAGCGGCGGCCGAGAGCATCACGCCCATCTGGTGCCAGAGGCCGGGCAGCGCATGACAGAAGGCGTGCACGGCGAAGGCCGGCGCCGGCGCAAACTTGTCGGTGACGCGGAAGATGACGCCGGAGGTGCCGAGCGACAGGAAGGCATCGCCCGGTGCGATCGCCCCGAGCCCGATCGCGCTCGCCGCGTTATCGCCGGCGCCGCCGGCAACGACGACGTTCTTTGCCATGCCCCAGCGCTGCGCGAACTCGCCCGCAAGCGTTGCGCTCGCCTCGCTGCCCTCGACCAGGCGCGGCATGTGGTGCAGATCGAGCCCGGTGGCGTGCAGCAGCAGCGCCGACCAGCGGCGATGGCCGACGTCGAGCCAGAGCGTGCCTGCGGCATCCGACATATCCTCGACCATCTCGCCGGTCAGGCGATAGCGGACATAGGCCTTTGGCAGCAGCACCTTGGCGACGCGCTTGAAAACATCGGGCTCATGCCCCGCGACCCACAGCAGTTTTGGCGCGGTAAAGCCGGGCATCGCCAGATTTCCGGCAATGGCATGCAGCGAGGGGCAGCGGCGCTCGAGCTCGACGCACTCAGCATGCGAACGGCCATCGTTCCAGAGGATCGCCGGCCGCAGCGGGTGTCCGTCAGCGCCAAGCAGCGTCGCGCCATGCATCTGGCCCGACAGGCCGATGCCGCGCACGCTCGCGACATCACCGGGATGAGCGGCGGCGAGATCGTCGACGGCGCCAATGGCAGCCTCGACCCAGGAATCCGGATCCTGCTCGGACCACAGCGGCTGCGGATGCGACAGCGCAAGCTCGCGCGCAGCCGTCGCGACAACCGCGCCAGCCTCGTTCACGAGCACCGCTTTCACACCGGACGTGCCGATGTCCAATCCGATAAACAAACGCGTCCCTCCCTCTTCGTTTTGAGCGTGGTCCGTCCGGAAACCATACTGTTCCGGATCACGCTGGCGCGGTGCACGATCTGACGTCGCGCTTTCCGCAATCACTCAACTCAACACACAACGCACCGAGCCCTTCGGCTACGGCAGATTATCCCGCATCAGGATGTCGATGCGAATCTTCTCCTGCTCACTCAAGATCGGTTCGTTACGCGCAAGCGACAGCAGCACGCGCACGGCGGCACGCGCCTCGTGCCCCGGATTCTGCGAGATCGCGACATCCAGCGTGCCCTGCAGCAACAATCTTCGCGTCATCGCCGTGAGATCGTGAGCGATGAAGACGATCTGCTTGTCGCGGCCCGCCTCGGTCAGGGCCGTGGCCACGCCCTGCGTGCCGGCGCCGACATTGTAGAGGCCGATGATATCAGGGTGCTTGGCGAGCAGCCGCGAGATCAGCTGCTGCGAGCGGTCGTCCTCGTCGCGCCCCTCGAGCAGGGGCAGGATGTCGAGGTGCGAAAACTCCGATGCCATCACTTGATTGAAGCCAAAAATGCGCTCGGCGTGGTCGCGCAGGCCCTGCGAACCCGCGATGATGGCGATCTTGCCGGACCTCTGGCCGACCAGCCTTCCGACCAGCGCACCCGCGGTGCGGCCCGCGGCGATATTGTCGATGCCGACATAGTGGTGACGGCGCGAGGACGGCACGTCGGACACCAGCGTCACGACCTTGATGCCACGATCGACCAGATCGTTGATGGCGGCGCGCACGCTCGGATGGTCGAGCGCGACGACGGCGACGCCGTCATACTCGCTCCCGGCGAGCTCCTCCAGCGAGGCCGCCAGCACCGAAGGGTCGAACACGTCGGTGATGACCATCTCAACGGCGAGGCGGCGGGCGGAGAGCCACGCCGACATCTCGCCGAGATAGGCCTGGATCTGCAGCATGAACGGGTTGGCACCGACAGGCATCACGAAGGCAAACCGGCGGGCGCGGCCGCGGGCGAGCTCGGCTGCGGCCACATGGGGCTGAAAGGCGTTGCGCGCGATGATCTCCTGGACACGCCGGACCGTGTCCGGCCGCACGCCGGGACGGTTATGCAAGACGCGATCGACCGTAGCCAAGCTGACACCGGCCTCGCGGGCGATGTCCTTCAGCGTCAGCGCGGCGGAGGCGGTCTCTTCGGCCATGACTGAAGGCTAGCAGAGGCGTTTTGAGGTGCGCAACTCATTTTGAGGGACATGACGGCATTTTCGAGTGCCGGTTGCGCCGGGACTTCGCCTAGCTCTTTGTTTTGACGCGTTTTATTTGCGCTAACCGTTATCCACTTCGCTTGAAAACGCTTCTGCGCGGAGATCGAGCGTCAGGAAGAGACTGTTGGGATCCTCGACATAGCCCTCGAACGGGGCGCAAGGCACGAAGCCGTGGGCCTGGTAGAGCGCATGCGCCGGCTTGAAATAGTCCCAGGAGCCGGTCTCGAGGCTCAGCCGCGTCAGGTCACGCCTGCGCGCCTCGGCGATGATGTGGCGGAGCATCAGGCCACCAAAGCCGCGGCGGCGCGTGGCCTGCAGCGTATGCATCGATTTCACCTCGCCATGCCGGGCCGAGAGCGTCTTCAGTGCGCCCGTCGCGACCAGCGTCTCGCCGTCCCAGCCGGTCCAGAACGCGACGTCGCTGGCGCGAAGTCCGGCGAGATCGAGCGCATGGGCGCTGCCCGGAGCGGTCTGCGCCCGCGCCGCCGTGACGTGATGGTCGAGCAATGCGACGACGCGCGGATCGAAGGTGTCGCCAATGCGAATCTGCATCGTCAGGGCCTCACGTCACTTGCGAGTTGCTTCTGCATGAAGACGAGATCGAGCCAGCGGCCGAACTTGCAGCCGACCTCCGGCATGCGGGCGACCTCGACAAAGCCGAGCGAGGCGTGCAGGCCGAGCGAGCCGACATTGAGAGCCTCGATGCCCGCGATCATGGCGTGCTTATTCAGCGTCGTGGCGCGCTCGATCAGCGCGGCCACCAGGCTGCGGCCGATACCGGCGCGATGATGCCGCTCATCGACATAGACCGAATTCTCCACGGTGTGGCGATAGCCGGGGAAGGGACGGAAGTCGCCGAACGAGGCGAAGCCGACGACGTCCCCGCCCTTCATCGCCACCAGCACCGGATAGCCCGCCTGCTGCCTTGTGCGGATCCATTCGCGCCGCGAGTCGAGATCGGCCGGGCCGTCGGTCCAGACCGCCGTGGTGTTGATCGCGGCGAAATTGTAGATGGCGAGGATGTCCGCGGCATCCTCCAGCGTTGCGTCCCGTACGATCAGCGACATCATAATTTCCCGTAAGATGTGCCGCGCCGCGTGATGATGACGTAGCGGGCATCCTGTTTGGTTTCGTTCTCGAAGGTCACCGCGCGCATCACGTCGAAGTCGAGACAGTCGCCTTCGCGCAGCCGCACCGTCTTGGCGTCGATATGCACGCAGACCGCGCCCTCCAGCATCAGCAGCTGCTGGGTGAAGGCGTTGCGGCCCCAAGGGCTGTAAGGCACACGCGCGCCGGCCGGCATGTCGACGACGATGATCTCGATGCCGCTGGCTGCGTCGACCGGCGAGGCATGGCGCCGCCGGTAGCCGCTTTCGGGATCGCGCCATTGCGGCTGATCGGCGAGCCGCGTCAGCCGCTCCGGCGGCTTCTCCGAGAGAGCGACGACGTCGCTGAGCGAGACGTCGAGCGCTGCGCAGAGCTTGTTGAGCAGCGCCGCGGTCGCGCTGCTCTGCGCCCGCTCCACCCGCCCGATCATGGCCCGGCTGACACCCGAGCGGCTGGCGAGCTCGTTCAAGGTCATGCCGGCCTGCGTCCTCAAGATCTTCAAGCGGCGACCGATCGCGCGGTCGAGTTTTTGCTGGTCCATTTTGTCGTAGGCCTTGGTCTTCATCCAAATTTACCCGACATGAGGACCGCACCCATGAGGGCGACAGCAGCTTAGGCCGGGCGGGCCGTGAATGCCGGACACGAGAGGCTAATATATTAGAATCTTTGCCGGGCCTGTAGCCTTGATTAGAATGCGCGCAACAACGATGAGCGGGAGGCGACGACATGAGCGGACCGACGCAGCGGACGATCAAGGCCAATGGCATCAGCCTCAACGTCGCCGAACAGGGCGAGGGTCCGCTGGTGCTGCTCTGCCACGGCTTTCCCGAAGGCTGGTACTCCTGGCGCCATCAGATCGAGGCGCTGGCGGCGGCCGGCTACCATGCCGTCGCGCCCGACATGCGCGGCTATGGCAAGAGCGACAAGCCCGAGGCGATCGACCAGTACACGATTTTCCATATGATCGGCGATCTCGTCGGCGTGCTCGATGCGTTCGAGGCAAAGAGCGCCATCATCGTCGGCCATGACTGGGGCGCGGGGATCGCTTGGCACGCGGCCCGGCTACGCCCCGACCGCTTTCGCGCCGCCGCCATTCTCAGCGTGCCTTATCGCCCGCGCAGCGACGTGCGCCCGACCAGCGTGATGCCGCAGACTGAGGAAGCCCAGTTCTATCAACTTTACTTTCAGCAGCCTGGCGTCGCCGAAGCGGAGTTCGAAGCGGACCCGCGCAAGACGCTCGCCGCGATGCTGTTCGGGGGCTCCGGCGAGGGCGTCACCGCCATTCGCGCCATGGCGGCTGCGAGCGGCCAGACGTCAAAAGGCGTCGGCATGGTCTCGCGCAAGGACGGCTTGCTGCCGAAAGTGCCGGTGCCGCTGCCGTCATGGCTCAGCGCCGCCGACCTCGACTATTACGCCGCCGAATTCGCCCGCAGCGGTTTTCGCGGACCGCTCAACTATTACCGCAACATCGATCACAACTGGGAGCTGATGGGCGCCTTCGAGGGCGTGAAGGTAACCGTGCCCACGCTGTTCATCGCCGGCGACCTCGACATGGTCATCGCCTTTCCCGGCGCGGCCGAGCATCTCGCCAACATGAAGCAATGGGTGCCACAGCTGCGCGAGATCAAGATGCTGCCGGGTTGCGGACACTGGACGCAGCAGGAGCGGCCAGCCGAGGTGAATGCGGCGCTCGTCGACTTCCTGCGGAGCTTGCCGGGTTGAGCGGCCCCTAGCAGGGCCCCAGCTTGTCGATGCGCTTTTGATGGCGCCCGCCCTCGAAGGCCGTACCCAGGAACGCTTCGACGCATTCCTTTGCCACCACGTCGCCCGTCGTGCGTCCGCCGAGCGCCAGAACATTGGCGTCATTGTGCTGGCGGCACAGCCGTGCGCCGGTGACATCATGCACGAGCGCGCAACGGATATGGGCATGACGATTGGCAGCGATGGAAATGCCGATGCCCGATCCGCAGATCAGGATGCCGCGCCCCGCCCTGCCGTCCTTGATGGCGTCGGCGAGCTTGTGGGCGAAGTCAGGATAGTCGACGGACGCGGCGCTATCGGTGCCGAGGTCCAGCCATGTCACATCGGGCAACGCTGACTTCAGCGCTTCCTTGAGGGCAAAGCCCCCGTGATCACAGGCAATCGCGACCAAGCGCGTGGTTTCGTCGTTGTCGGCCATTTGCTGTCCCGGGGATTGGAGCGGGCGAAGGGAATCGAACCCTCGTATGCAGCTTGGGAAGCTGCCGTTCTACCATTGAACTACGCCCGCCTATGCGCGTGTCCTGCGCCCACCCTGATTAGCCGAGACGGTGTCCGGCGCCAAGCGGTTTGGCGCGTCAGGCCGGACCGATGTTAACGTCCTGGCAAGATTCCAGGTGCGCCGAATTGTGGCAGTGTTATGATTGCTCTGTCGGGGGAGAAACGTGCACTGAGTGGGGCGTGTGCATGGTGGGGCGTGCCTACACGATATTCGACACGGCGATCGGGCGCTGCGGCATCATCTGGAGCAGCACCGGCGTGGTCGCCGTGCAATTGCCCGAGGCGCGGGAGATCGACACTCGCCGGCGGATTTTCCAGATCCATCCCGAAGCGCGTGAGCAGGCGGTGCCTGTCAACACCGAGCTCGCCATTGAGGGCATCGTGGGCCTGCTGCAGGGCAGCGACCCCGATTTTTCCGAGGTCAGCCTCGATGCCGGCGACGTGCCGGCTTTCAACCGGCGAGTCTACGAATACACCTGCACCATCCAGCGAGGGGAGACGCGCACCTATCACGAGATCGCCAAGGCGCTGGGCGCCTCCGGCGCCGCGCATTCGGTGGCGCAAGCGATCGCCAAGAATCCCTACATGATCATCGTGCCTTGCCACCGGGTGCTGGAAGCGGGCGGCTATGCCGACCGGATCTCGCCATACGGCGGGGTGATCTCCAAACGACGGCTGCTGGCGCTGGAAGGCGCCCACCCGATCGCCAGCAAGACGCTGTTCGAGGTGTTGCTGCCCGTTGCCCCGCCGCTGTCCGCCTCCTAAATACTCGGAATGGATGCGACCACGCTGCTGACGACACAGACGATGACGGTCTCCGAGTTTCGCTGCGACGCGGGGCCGGGCGACACCCCGTTTGCCGAGTGCCGCACCGGCCATTCCATCGCCTATGTCCGCTCAGGCAGCTTTGGCTGCCATTGCCGCGCCGGCTTCTTCGAGCTGGTGGCGGGTTCGCTGCTGGTCGGCGCGCCCGGCGAGGAATACACCTGCACGCATGAGCATGTGTCGGGCGACGTCTGCCTCGGCTTCTTCTTCAGCGAGACTCTGGTCGATGCCCTCGGCGGGCGGCGTGAGACCTGGCAGGTTGGGGCGACACCGCCGCTGCCCGAGCTGATGGTGCTGGGCGAGCTTGCCCAGACGGCGGCAGATGGCAACAGCGATTTGGGCCTCGACGAGGTCGGCCAGATTTTTGCGAGCCGCTTTGTTGACGTGGTGTCGGGCAAGCCGCGAAAGCCGGCGACGCCGACGGCGCGCGATCGCCGCCGTGCGGTCGAGGCCGCGTTGTGGATCGACGACAATTCGCACGCGGAGATCGATCTCGAACAAGCTGCACGCCTAGCAGATTTGAGCCCGTTCCATTTCCTGCGGCTGTTCTCCAACGTGCTCGGCGTCACTCCGCATCAATATCTGGTGCGCTCGCGGCTGCGGCACGCGGCACGCCTGCTCACCGACGACGACATCGCGGTCACCGACATCGCCTATGACGTCGGCTTCGGCGACCTCTCCAACTTCGTCCGCACCTTCCATCGCGCCGCCGGCTTGTCGCCGACCAAGTTCCGGCAGGCCTCGAAGGGCAAGCGCAAGATTCTCCAAGAGCGGCTAGCGCTCAACTGACTAGGGTCCTCTCCGGCGCGCGCCACGAGCGGCGCGCTTTGCAATGGAGACGACCATGTATGACCATATCGGATTGCGCGTTGCCGACCTCGACGCCGCCACGCGCTTCTACACCGCGGCGCTGGCGCCGCTCGGTTACGTGCTGTGCTCGAGCGGCGACGGCTATGCCGGCTTCGGGCCGAAGGGCGAGCCGGCGCTCTGGCTGCATCTGAACAAGGGCCGTAAGGCCGACGGCGCACACATCGCGTTTCGCGCCAAGAACCATGATGCCGTGAAGGCGTTTCACCGCGAGGGCCTGAAGAGCGGCGGCCATGACAATGGCGGCGCCGGCCCGCGCAAGGATTACAGTCCGACTTACTACGCGGCGTTCTTGATCGATCCCGACGGCAACAATGTCGAGGCGGTTTGCACGTGAGCTCTCTCCTCCGTCATTGCGAGGAGCCCATGCGACGAAGCAATCCAGGCTGTTTCCACGGAGACATTTCTGGATTGCTTCGCTGCGCTCGCAATGACGGAGGACTTGGCGACCACTTACCGAAATCAAGGATACTTTCATGGCCTCCATCCACAACGACGTCTCCCTCCCCGCCCCGGCCCGCGACGTCTGGGACGCAGTGCGCGATTTTGGCGCGCTGCCTCAGCGGCTGGTGCCGGGCTTCGTCACGGCATGCCGGCTCGACGGCGATGCGCGTATCGTCACCTTCGCCAATGGCTCTGACGCCCGCGAGGTGCTGGTCGATCGCGACGATATCAGGCAGCGGCTGGTTTACGCCATCAACAACGAGCGGCTGAAGCACTACAGCGCCTCGGTACAGGTGATCGCCGATGGCGAGACGAAATGCCGCCTGGTCTGGACCATCGACATGCTGCCGAACGAGCTTGCGACTTACGTGCAGGAGCAGACCAAGGCGGCTGTCGCCGCCATGCACAAAGCATTTCCTGCGTGATCTTTCTCACAGAGCCCGCGCCTCATCGGCCGTAACCATGGCCGCGTGCGTCCTGACGGCCTCGCTCTCCCGGCGGCGCCACGCACGCGAGGAGCATGCCATGAGAGGTGCGGACAAGGTGATCTGCCAGGCAGCTGCCGTGTTGCTGCTGCTTTCGATTTCGAGCGCGCCGGCGAAGGCGCAATTCCTCGGCGGCGGAGGTGCCGGAGGGCAGGACATGATGACCCAGATGGCGCCGATGCTGGAGATGATGAAGGCGAAGATGGGCAAGCGCCGCTTCGCCATGCTGATGCAGACCATGGGCCCGATGATGAGCCGCATGATGGAGAATGGTGGCGGCGGGTTCGGCGGCATGATGGGCGGCGGCATGGGCGGCCTCGCCGGCGGCAATCTCGGCGACGGGTTCGGCGCGCCCAATTACGGCGCCGGTTATGCGCCGATGGGCGGAGGCACAGTCCCGATGGGAATGGGCGGCATGGGCGGCGGCGATATCATGGGCATGCTCGGCGGCGCCGGCGGCGGCGACATGATGGCGATGATCCCGCAGATCATGCGGCTCGCCAATCTCGGCGGTGGCGGCCATCGCCGCCACAAGCATCGCTAGTCGGCGGCCGAGAGCGCCGGACGGACCGACGGTTTCGCTTGGCGCGGCCCCCAGCGCGTCAGCACCACGCTGGAGCATGAGAGCACGCCGAGCACGACCATCGAGCTCGCGGCGAGCCAGAAGAAGCTTTGTGCGGTGGCGTCGTGCGTCGACAACCACCAGCCGCAGGCAGAGATGTAGATCAGCCGCGCCGTCTGCGCCAGCACCGGGCCGATCACCTTGGCTGCACCTTGCGAGGAGAAGTACATCGTCGAGGCGAGGCCGATGAAGGCGTAGAACGGCGCCACCGTCGACAGATATTGATGGCTGGTCGCGCGCACCGTGGCACTATCCGTGAAGATATTGACCCAGAGATCGGGGAACAGCGCGACGAGGCAGGCCGGCGTGCCTACGGCAACGAAAGCGCTGGCGCCTGCGGTCCAGGCGATGCGCCGCGCGCGGGCGATCCGGCCGGCGCCGACCGCCATGCCGATCATCGGTACCGAAGCGATGCCGAACGAGAACGCGATCGAGGTCAGTAGGAATTCGAGCCGCGCGCCGATGCCATAACCGGCAAGGATCGCGGTGCCGAACTTGGCCAGCATGTGGGTGAAGATCGAGATCGTCAGCACCGATTGCAGCGGCGAGAAGCAGGCGATGGCACCGACCTTCAGGATGTCGAAGAACATCACCCATTGGATGTGCAGGCCGCGGAGTTTTGGAACGACGCGGGCGCGGCCGGAAAAGAGATACCAGCCCATCACGCAGATGTTCATGGAATAGGCGATCAGCGCGCCAGCGGCGACGCCGCGCATGCCGAGTTGCGGAAATGGCCCGAGCCCGAGGCCCAGCGTGCCGCCGAGCACGATCTGCCAGACGGCCGAGTTGAGGATGAGAAGCGACGGCAGCCGCATATTGCCGGTGCCGCGCAGCACGCCCGCCATGGTATTGAGCGTCCAAGGCAGCACGGCACCGCCGAAGAACACCTGGGTATAGGCGATCGCATGCGTCAGCACAGTGCCGCGGCCGCCGAGCATCTCGAGCACCTTGGGTCCGAAGATCAGCATGCCGAGCATAAAAACAAGGCCGAAGGTGATGCCGATCAGCAGTGCGTGCGCGGCGAGCGTCCCGGCGCGTTCGCGGTCGCCGGCGCCGAGCGCACGTGCGATGGCGGAAGCGACCGCACCGCCCATGGCACCGCCCGACATTGTCATGGTCAGGATCACTGTCGGAAATACCAGCGCCATCGCGGCCAGCGCTTCCACCCCGAGACGACCGATATAGGAGGTCTCCGCGATCACCACGCAGGTGCCCGCCGAGAGCGCAACCACGTTCGGCCAGGCGAGCCCCAGCAGCGTGCGCAGGATTGGCCCGTCGGTCAGCGCGCTCCGTACGGGGCGCGCGGGCGGCGGTAGCGGACGTTCCTGCTCATCGACCGGGATCTCGGCGACCTCAGTCATTTCCTCTCCCGGACAAATGCGCCATTTGCGGCGTGGCAATGCTTAGGTGCATCAATCAATTTGCTCGCGCGTAAGGCGCGACGAGCACTTGTTAGCACGCTGGTTACCGATTCCTCCTGCGTCAGGTGCAGGCGTGCCCTGCGGCAGCGCATTTCAGCCGGTGGAATTAACCGACCGTCCAAGCCAGCGGCGCGCGGCGGCCTGTCGTTGGGCGAAGGTGTACGTCGATGTGCCGGCCGCATCCGGCGGCGAGTCCCTCGAACATTCCCTCCAGCAACTTGGTGCACGCGCCGTGATAATCGGCGACGTCGTCCATCAGCTTCCAGCTCTGCTGACGGATTTCGAACGTGCCTTCGGATTGCGTGGTCTCGGCCGCGTCATCCTGCGCGGCGAACAGTGCGCCGAGGAAGGACGCGAACTCGCTCGCGCCGCCGCTGCGCATCGCCAGCGGCTCCGCGATCTCATCGAAGAACTGCATGCCGATCAGCTTGCCCGTGATGTGCAGGAGATAGCCGGCATCTTCCGGGCCGAACAGCTGCACCATCACCGGCGCGGCCGTACGGACATATTCCATGGCATAGTTGCGATAGGCCTTTTCCAGCCGCGGCTTCGGCCAACTCGCGACAGGCAGCGCCGGCGCGGCCTTGGCGTCGAACAGCGGCGCTTCGAGATGCCGCGCGTAGACCAGGCGCTGGTCCGGTTCGAGCGGATGGTCGTACTGGTGATAATGACCCTCGAGGCCGTCCTGGCCGTCGACGCTCTGCTTGGTACAGACGAAGCCGAGCCTGAGATCACCGAGCACGACGCCGTTGTTGGCGTGCCAGCCGCGCAGCATCGCGCGGCTAACCTCGCCGGGTACGCCGCAGATCGCCGGGCCCTTCCAGATCCAGCGCGGCGGCGGATAGCGGATCCAGGCCTTGGTGTCGCTCTCGTACATGTATTCGACGTGCACGCCGCCGATCCAGTTGGAGAGATAATGATATTGCGCCGCCGCCACCGCCGGCGGCAGGTGATCGATCCCGAGCTTCCTGAGCCCCGGCAGAAAGCGCTCCTGCTGCTGGCGGCGGAACACGCGGAAGACGAATTCGGCGGCATCGGCCGTGCCGCGCCGGGTGACCACGGTGAGGATCAGACCGGTGAAGTAAGCATGGTAGAGATCGGCCACCGCGCGCCAGCGTTTCCATTGCGCTTCCTGCGCTGTATCTGCTGCGGTCATGTTCACTCCCGATCGTTGTTTTGATCGAGTGTGTCACTGTGCCGGATGACAGGCAACATGATGCGCGCAAGAGGCCCTGCACGACATCAGGTCAATTCCGCATCACGAAGTTTGCGATGCCTTAGCCGCCCGCTCCCGCTCGACGCGCTCGGTGACGTCGCGCGCCATTGCGACCGATCCTTGCACGTTGCCGCCGGCGTCACGCACCAATGCGAAAGTCATTTCGATATAGAGCTTGCGTTCGCTCTTGTGCAGCGCGCGAGTCAGCGTCGGCCGGCCCGCAAGCTTCATCGCGCCGCTCGCAAGCGCGGCTTCAAAACCTTTCCAGTGCGCAGCGCGTAAATGTTCGGGAATGATCAGATCGAGATTCTGGCCGAGCGCGTCTTCTGCGGTGAAGCCGAACAGCGCGGTGGATGCATGATTCCAGCGCGTGATGGTGCCGGAGCGATCGGCATAGATCACCGCGTCGGCGGCGTCGTTGAGGATATTTGCGTCGAGTTGGGATGGATCGGTCATGGCGAGATCTCGTTGGATTTTGCACATCCTGGCACACATTCGATGTCATCGCCCGACCTGAACACCTGATCGGGCGATCCAGTACTCCGAGACAGCGGTGATCAAATCGACAGGCCGCGGCGTACTGGATTCCCCGCTTGCCGCCTACGCTAAAGCTTCGGCGCTCCTGGACCTCAACCTCGGCGAAGCCTTAGCGTAGCCGGTTCGCAGGGAATGACAGCGGAGGACGAAGATACAGCTACACCCGGAAATGCTTGCTCAGCTTCAGGCCCTGCGCCTGATAGTTGGAGCCGATGCGCTGGCCGTACATCGCGTCGGGGCGAGCCAGCATCTTCTCGTAGACCAGGCGGCCGACGATCTGGCCGTGCTCGAGAATGAACGGCACTTCGCGCGAGCGCACTTCCAGCACGGCGCGCGCGCCTTGCCCGCCGGCGCCGGCATAGCCGAATCCGGGATCGAAGAAGCCGGCATAGTGCACGCGGAATTCGCCGACGAGCGGATCGAACGGCACCATCTCCGCGGCGTAGTCGGGCGGGACCTGCACGGCCTCTTTCGACGCGAGGATATAAAACTCGCCGGGATCCAGGATCAGGCTGCCATCAGGACGGGCCGAGATCGGCTCCCAAAAATCTTCCACCGCATAGCCGGAGCGGCGATCGACATCGACGACGCCGGTGTGGCGCTTGGCGCGATAGCCGACGAAGCCACTGCCCTTCTCGCCCGAGAGATCGACCGAGACGGCAACGCCGCCGGTGAGATCGGCATCGTCGATGTCGACGAGGCGCTCGGTGGCATGCAAAGTTTCGAGCGCGTCGGCATTGAGGATGGCATCGCCGGTTCGGAAGCGCACCTGGGACAGGCGCGAGCCTTCGCGCACCAGCACGGGAAACGTCTTCGGGCTGATCTCGGCATAGAGCGGGCCGTGATAGCCGGCGCCGATCATGTCGAAACGACGCGTGCCGTCGGCGATCACGCGAGTGAAGACGTCGAGCCGGCCGGTCGAGCTTTTCGGGTTCGCGGCCGCGACGATCTCCGGCGGCAGCGCGAGGCTCTCCAGCAGCGGCACGATGTAGACGCAGTTGGTCTCGAGCACAGCGCCGTCGGCGAGGCTGAACTCGTGCAGCTTCAACCGGTCGATGCGCTCGGCGACGGTGGCGCCGGGACCGGGCAGGAAGCTCGCGCGCACGCGATAGGCGATGTCGCCGAGGCGCAAATCGAGGCTCGCCGGCTGGATCTGGCTTTCGACGAAATCATAGGCAGGCAGGATGAGGCCCGCTTCCGCCATCGCCGCGATCATGCGGTCGGGCAGGATACCATTGGCGTCGGCGGCAACCGTGAACGTCAACCGGGGGTCCTCATCAGGGGGCACGCACGCCCGGACTTGCGGGAAATACGAGCCTTTTACGGCTATCCGATGGACGCCTTGACGGAAAGGGCATTGCGGAATATGAGCATCACTTATCCCGTGGTGATTTGAGCCGGCCGGCTTGCAGCCACGTTAAATAAGTCGCTAAACAGGCCGGGGACCTCTGTGATCCCGGCCCGTGGAGATATCCAGGCCGGTTTTTTTGTGACCGTTTTCGACAAGACGGTCATATCGGAGGGTTCAATGTCGAAGTCGCCTGCCAGTTACCGCCCCGAAACCCGCCTGGTCCATTCCGGCACCCTGCGCTCGCAATATGGCGAGACGTCGGAGTCGCTGTTTTTGACCCAGGGCTATGTCTACAACAGCGCCGAGGAGTGCGAGGCGCGGTTCAAGGGCGAAGATCCCGGCTTCATCTATTCGCGCTATTCGAACCCGACGATCGCGATGTTCGAGCGCCGCATGATCGAGCTCGAAGGCGCTGAAGCGGCGCGCTCGGCGGCGACAGGCATGGCCGCGGTGACGACGGCGATCCTCGCGCCGCTCAAGGCCGGCGATCATGTCGTGGCATCGCGCGCGCTGTTCGGCTCGTGTCTCTACGTCATTCAGGATCTGTTGCCGCGCTACGGCATCGAGACCACGCTGGTCGACGGCGCCAATCTCGACCAGTGGCAGCGCGCGGTGAAGCCGAACACCAAGACGTTCTTCCTGGAGAGCCCTACCAATCCGACGCTCGACGTGCTCGACATTCCCTCGATTGCCGAGATCGCTCACAAGGGCGGCGCGCGGCTCGTCGTCGACAACGTGTTCGCGACGCCGATCTGGCAGAGCCCGCTCGCGCTCGGCGCCGACGTCGTCGTCTATTCCGCGACCAAGCACATCGACGGCCAGGGCCGGTGTCTGGGCGGCATCATCCTGTCCTCGGAAGCCTTCATCGCCGAGCACATCCACAATTTCATGCGCCAGACTGGCCCGTCGATCTCGCCGTTCAACGCCTGGGTTCTGCTCAAGGGCCTGGAGACACTCGCCGTGCGCGTGCGCGCACAGACCGAGACCGCGGCGCGCGTGGCCGACGTGCTGGCAAGCCATCCGAAGATTTCGCGGCTGGTCTATCCCGGCCGCGAGGATCATCCGCAGGCGGCGCTGGTGAAGAAGCAGATGCGCGGCGGCTCGACGCTGGTGGGCTTCGAGGCCAAGGGCGGCAAGGCGGCAGCGTTCCGCGTGCTCAACGAGCTGAAGCTCGCAAAGATCTCGAACAATCTCGGCGACGCCAAGAGCCTCGTCACGCATCCGGCGACGACGACGCATCAACGGCTGAAGCCCGAGGATCGCGCCGCGCTCGGCATCAGCGAGGGATTCATCCGCTTCTCGGCCGGGCTCGAGCATGCGGACGATCTGATCGAGGATCTGACTGCGGCGCTGGAGAAGGCGTGAGGTGAGCGCGGAATCGTAGGGTGGGTTAGCCCTGCAGATGCGCGAAGCGCATCTGCTCGGCTTAACCCACCACTTCTGTCGCCGCGGAAACTAAGGAGGTGGGTTACGGCTTCGCCTAACCCACCCTACGGCACCGTCGCCTACATCGGCCGATAGGTCCGCACGTCCGCGGGCACGTTCACGCCGAGCTTGAGCTGGCCGACCGAGTGGATGATGTCGTCGCCGAGCAGCTGGGCGAAGCAGGCATAGCCCCAATCGTTCATGTGCAGGCCATCGGCGATCACAAAACTCTCGACCGGAAGGGCCTGCTTCTCGTGCCAGTCGCGCATCACCTCGAAGCGCGGGAAGATGCCGACGTGACGAAGCTCGGCGACCTTGCCGAGCAGCTTCACCATCTTGCCTGCGCTTTCGGGACGCTCGGTGACGCGCGGCGAATATTGCGGATCGACCAGCACGACGTCGGCATCGCCGGCCGCCTGGATGCGGGTGATACCGTCCTCGACCATTTTGGCGGTGTCGCCGGGATCGAGATTGCGCAGCACGGCGTTGGTGCCGACCTGCCAGATCACGAGATCCGGATGCACATCGATCACCTCCTTCTGGAGGCGCTTCATCATCTCGGGCGCATCCTCGCCACCGACGCCGGCATTGATGACGGTGATGTTAGCGGTCGGATATTGCCGGCGCAGCTGCGCGGCGAGGCGGTTCGGATAGTTGAAGTCGGGCGAGCTCGCGCCATAGCCTGCAGTCGAGGACGAGCCGAACGCGACGATCACGACAGGCTGGCCGGCAATGAGCTTGTTCGCGACATGCGGCAGCGAGCCCATCGTCTTCGCGCCGCCCTTTGGCGGCAGGCACGGCACGCGGCTGAAAATATCGCCGGCGGATTTCGCGACCTGCTTCACCTTGTCGATGGCGCGCGAGGTGAGGCCGCGCTGATCGGTGGACTGCGGGGTCGTCGCAGCAACCGTGGTCTGGGACGGCGATGTGGGTGCGGGATTAGCAGCCTGCTGCGGCGCTGGAGTCGCCTGGGCGGCCTGAGCTTGAGCGGGTGCCTGCAGCACAGGCGTCAGCATCAGCAGCATTGCCGCTGCAGGCGCGGCCAAGCATGTCGACAGGCCAAAAGGGCGGAGAGAACTCATTAACGCTAGACCTCAATTTTGCTGCTGGGCCGAGCCCAGATGGGCCGCGTCGAGCACAAACTGCGCCAACGCCCGGCCAATGCAATCATGGACCTGCTTCGCCAGCTCAGGGCCGCGAGAGGGACTGAATAGGTCGAACTGACCCTGATCATTCCACTGCCGCATGATCGCGAAACGATCGAACAGCGGGACATCATGCTCCTGCGCCACAACCCGCATATTGTCGAGATAGGGCGGCGCCGAGATCATGGATTCGGTACGTGGGCTGTACTGCAAATTCATCAAGACGACGTCAGCCCCTGCATTTTGCAGCGCAGCGACCCCATCGGTCACGGCGCCGCGGAAATCATCGGGATCGATCGATCGGATAGCATCCACGGTCCCGGTCTGCCAGATGACCAAAGTAGGTGATTTTGCTTCCATCAGCTTAACGAAGGTTCCGGCGGCCTCCTCCGCCGTCTTCTTGCTCTGTATTTCTACGGATACGTGGACCGTCTCCGAAGGCGGCAGCTTCTCCTTCAAGATGGCTTGCATGCGCGCCGGGTAGGAGCTGTCCTCCGAAAACGGAATGGTGGTGGAGCGGCTGCCGACCACCAGAATCTCAAGCGGCTTGCCTGATGTCACGGCTTCGGCGACCTTGTGGAGCTGGCTCTCGGTGGCGAGCAGATAAGGCGGCAATTCGCAGGCAGCAGGGACCGCGGGCGCAGCATCGTCCGCGCGCGCCGAAGGCGCGGCAAGGTATCCGCACAGCAGGATCAGGCTCAGGAGAACCTTCGCCTTCATCAGCCCCCTCCCGCCAGATCGGCGTTGCCGACGGCGTTTTTGGTTTTTACACCGCTCTTGTCAGCTACGCGCTTGTACCACGAAATCACCCAGGCCATCGCCCACATGATCAGAATTCCGGAGAGGCTAATCAGCGCATGCATGGCAGGGCCGCTCGCGACCTCGGCCAGGATGAAATGGCCGGCAAAGGCCAGGAAGACGCCGAGACAGAATATCTCCAGCGAATGCTGGCCGCACACGATCAGCGGCCGTAACCACGGCGATTTCAGACCCGGCCATTCCCGCGGCAGAAAACGCACGGTGAGCGCGGCCAGCGCCAGGAAATGCGTGAAGCGCAGCACGTCGAGGTCAGTCTTGTCGATCGGATACATCCACTGCTCGATCAGCTTCGGCATGAAGTGCGAGAGCTGCGGGACATACCAGGTCAGCGTCACATAGAACGCCGCGGCGAGATAGGCGATCGAAATCCACATCGTCACGGGCGACGCCAGGATGCGCGACATGCGTCGCGCGCCTCCAAGCGCGCACCAGGCGCCGAACACGAACAGCAACTGCCAGGCAAAGGGATTGAAGGCCCAGAAGCCGTTCGGATAGGCGGAGAAGTAGAGGTCGAACTCCCAGGTCGCGGCGTAAAGCAGCGCCGAGAGCGCGAGCGTGACATCGGGCCGCCACTTCATCGACCACAGGATCAGCGGCAGCGCGAGCATCAGGACGATATAGAGCGGCAGCACGTCCATGTTGACGGGACGGAAGCGCAGCAGCAGCGCCTGCACGATGGTGACGTCGGGCTGCTTGAGAAAATCCATGATGCCCATCTCTTCGGTGTAGAGCGGGTTCTCGAAGCTGGTCGCGACGTAGGAGATTTCGGCGAGGAAGATCGTGAACAGGAAGACGTGGGCGACATAGATCTGCCAGACCCGGCGCAGAACCCGCGCGGTGGCGATGACGAAACCGTTCTCCAGCATCGCGCGGCCGTAGACGAAGGCTGCGGTATAGCCGGAAATGAAGATGAAGATCTCGGTGGCGTCGCTGAAGCCGTAATTGCGGATCGTGAACCAGGTCAGGAGATTCGGCGGCAGATGGTCGATGAAGATCAGCCACAGCGCGAGGCCGCGGAACAGATCGAGCCTGAGCTCGCGCTCGCCGATGGCCGGCAGCGTGATGGCCGGCGCAGCAATGCGCGGCTTGGCGTCGACAGATTTGACCTCCGCAGGCTTGGCGCCAGCGGTTCCCGCGATCGTCGATCCCGTCACTTGATCGGCAATGGTCATTGGGGGCCAAAAACCCTTCCGCAAATCGCGACGTTTCAGGAGTGTACCGGTCCAGGCGCCGCATCGCAAAGCGGCCGGATCACAATTCGGGTCTACTTCCTCGTGAATTCGGGCGGGACGATGTCGCCAGGACGGCCTGCGGCGTTTGGTTCCTGGAGGGGTTTTCGTTATGATGGCAACCATGTACCGCGCCGTGACCCGCCAGATCGAAGTGACCGTCGAGCCGAACTTTGTTCCGGAACAGTCCTCGGCCGACCGCTCGCGGTATTTCTGGTCCTACACCATCGTGATCACCAATTCGGGCGACGAGACCGTGCAGCTCAAGACGCGGCACTGGATCATCACCGATGCCTCGGGCCGGCAGCAGGAGGTCAGGGGCGAAGGCGTCGTCGGCGAGCAGCCGACCCTCGCCCCCGGCGAGCGCTTCGAATACACCTCGGGCGTGCCGCTCTCCACCGCCTCCGGCTTCATGACCGGTCGCTACCTGATGGTCAGCGAAAGCGGCGAACGCTTCGAGATCGACGTGCCGACGTTCTCGCTGGACAGCCCCGACAACAAGCGGGTGTTGAATTAGGGGCGGATGACGGTGCCGGAGGGTGGGCAAAGCGACTTGTCCGCCGTAGCTCGACGAGCGAAGGCGGAAGCGTGCGCTCCTTTGCCCACCCTACGACTTCCCGCTTGCGGCGGGCAGCTCCCGTGCCTACGCGTCCTCGACGCCCGCTTCGTCCGGCGTGAACTCATACACCGAGCTGCAGAACTCGCAGGTCACGACGACCTTGTCGTCCTTGACCATCGCGGAGCGGTCGTCGGGCGAAAAACTCTTCAGCATCGACGCGACTGCGTTGCGCGAGCAGGAGCATTGCGCGCTCAGGACCAGCGGATTGAACACGCGCACGCCGCGCTCGTGGAAGAGACGATAGAGCAGCCGTTCGCCGGAGAGATCGGGATCGATCAGCTCGACATCCTCGACCGTCTCGATCAGCGAGCGCGCCTCAACCCAGGCGTCGTCTTCGGCGACGCTGTGAACCTCAAGGCCCTCGGGCGCATCGCCGGGATGCAGATCGGCCTGCCGCGCGCGCTCCGGCGCCTTCGGCAGGAACTGCATCAGCATGCCGCCGGCGCGCCAGCGGTGCTTGCCGCCGTCGCTCGAGCGCCATTCCTCGCCGACAGCAAGGCGCACGCGCGTCGGGATCTGCTCGGAGCGCAGGAAATATTCGTGGGCGGCGTCTTCCAGGCTGCCGCCGTCGAGCGCAACCAGGCCCTGGTAACGGCTCATGTCCGGCCCCTGGTCGATGGTCATGGCGAGATGACCGCGGCCGAGCAGCGTGCCGGAGTCCCTGGCATCACCGAGG
This sequence comes from Bradyrhizobium zhengyangense, assembly GCF_022012435.1. Classification (GTDB taxonomy): domain Bacteria; phylum Pseudomonadota; class Alphaproteobacteria; order Rhizobiales; family Xanthobacteraceae; genus Bradyrhizobium; species Bradyrhizobium zhengyangense. Next base: position 193,785 of record NZ_JAKLUA010000003.1, on the reverse strand, counting down.
CGTTCGGCATCGAAGCGCGCATAGGCGCGCAGGCGATCGGGCGCCTGATAGTCGACCACCAGGAACGACACCGGCCCGTCAGTCTGGGCCTGCAGGATGAAGCGGCCCTCGAATTTCAGCGCCGAGCCGAGCAGCGTCGTCAGCACGATGGCTTCGCCGAGCAACTTGCCGACCGGTGCGGGATAATCGTGCTTGGTCAGGATCTCGTCGAGTGCGGGGCCAAGCCGCACCAGACGGCCGCGCACATCGAGCGCATCGACCTCGTAAGGCAGCACGGCGTCATCGACGGGAACTGCGGAAGGCGCGCGAACCGGGCCTTCGGGCCTGGTTTTCATGTCAGGGGATTGGGAAACCATGGCGCTTTATCTGGGGTCGAGGGCAGGAAATGGAAGGGGGTGTGAGCAGCAGCACTCTCAAACTCGGTGTCGTCCCGGACAAGCGCAAGCGTAGAGCCGGGACGACAGCGGTGTTTGTGGCCGGCGCGACGCCAACCACCCGCTACTTCACCGCGTCGAAGCACCAGGCCAAAATGCCCTTCTGCGCGTGCAGGCGATTTTCGGCCTCGTCGAACACGACCGATTGCGGACCGTCGATCACCTCGTCGGTGACCTCCTCGCCGCGATGGGCGGGCAAGCAGTGCATGAACAGCGCATCGGGCTTGGCCAGCGACATCAGCTTGGAATTGACCTGGTACGGCTTGAGCACGTTGTGACGGTGCTCACCTTCCTTGTCGCCCATCGACACCCAGGTGTCGGTGACGACGCAATCGGCGCCCTTCACCGCGGCCTCGGGATCGGTGCCGAGCACGATCGGCGCATTGGTCGCCTTGATCCAGTCGCGCATCACCTTCTTCGGGGCAAGCTCCGGCGGCGTTGCGACATTGAGCTTGAACTTGAAGCGCTCGGCGGCATGCGCCCAGGACGCCAGCACGTTGTTGTCGTCCCCGGTCCAGGCCACGGTCCGGCCTTCGATCGGGCCGCGGTGCTCCTCATAGGTCATGAGGTCGGCCATCACCTGGCAGGGATGCGAGCGCCGCGTCAGGCCGTTGATCACGGGTACGGTCGCGTAGGCCGCGAGCTCCAGCAACGCCTCGTGGTTGAGGATGCGGATCATGATGGCATCGACATAGCGCGACAGCACGCGCGCGGTGTCGGCAATGGTCTCGCCGCGGCCGAGCTGCATCTCGGCACCGGTGAGCATGATGGGCTCGCCACCGAGCTGGCGCATGGCGACGTCGAACGAGACGCGCGTGCGGGTCGAGGGGCGCTCGAAGATCATCGCCAGCGTCTTGCCCTCGAGCGGACGCACCGGCTGATGCGCCTTCTGCTTCGCCTTCATGGCGGAGGAGGCCGCGAGCATGCTCTTGAGCTCCGACAGCGGCAGCTCATTGATATCGAGGAAGTGCTTGGGTGCCTTGCTCATCAGCTTGCCGCCCGCTTGTTGCCCGACAGCGCCGTGCAGGCGCGTTCGAGCCTGATGATGCTGTCCTCGATCTCGGCTTCGGTGACGATCAAGGGCGGCAGGAAGCGCACGACATTGTCGCCGGCGCCGACGGTGAGCAGCTTCTCGTTGCGCAGCGCAGCGACCAGATCACCTGATGGCACCACGGCCTTGATGCCGATCAAGAGCCCCTCGCCGCGAATTTCGCTGACGATATCGGGGTGACGGTCGATCACGGAGGCCAGCTTCTGCTTGAGCAGCAGCGACATCTTCTGCACGTGGTCGAAGAAGCCGGGCTTGAGCATGACGTCGAGCACGGCGTTCGCGGCCGCGATCGCCAGCGGATTGCCGCCGAAGGTCGAGCCGTGCGAGCCGGGGCCCATGCCGGCGGCCGCATCCGCGGTCGCCAGGATCGCACCGATCGGGAAGCCGCCGCCGAGCGCTTTCGCCAGCGACATCACATCAGGCGTGACGCCGGTGCGGCGATGGGCAAAGAGCTCGCCAGTGCGGCCCATGCCGGTCTGCACCTCGTCGAACGCAAGCAGCAGGCCTTTCTCGTCGCAGAGCTGACGCAACGCCTTGAGGAAGGTGGGGGTCGCCGGACGTACGCCGCCCTCACCCTGGATCGGCTCGATCAGGATGCCGGCGGTGTGCGGGCCGATCGCCTTCTTCACGGCCTCGATGTCGCCATGCGGGATCTGGTCGAAGCCGTCCATCGGCGGACCGAAGCCTTCGAGATATTTTGCCGAGCCGGTCGCGGCCAGCGTCGCCAGCGTGCGACCGTGGAAGGCGCCTTCGAAGGTGATGATGCGGTAACGCTCGGGATGGCCCTTGGAGAAGTGATGATGGCGGACCAGCTTGATCACGCCCTCCAGCGCCTCGGCGCCGGAATTGCAGAAGAACACGAAGTCCGCAAAGCTCTCGTTGCAGAGGCGCGCAGCGAGCTTCTCACCGTCAGGACTCTGGAACAGGTTCGACATGTGCCAGAGCTTCGTCGCCTGCTCCTGCAGCGCCTTGACCAGCGCGGGATGGGCATGGCCGAGCGCATTCACGGCAACGCCCGAGGTGAAATCGAGATAGCGGTCGCCATTGGTTGCGATCAACCAGACGCCTTCACCGCGCTCGAAACCGATGTCGGCCCTGGCGAAAACGGGGAGCAAATGCGGCGCTGCGCTGTTGGTCATGACGGTCTCTTTAGTGGTCACTCAGGGTGTTTCGGACGGCCTGAACGCGCCTTGCGCAGCGCGTCATTTAGCCCGGAAAACGAAACGTGCCGCCTTTTAAGGGCGGCACGCGCAACTATCTTATGCTTGGCACCACGGGTGTCAATGCCGCCCGGAAAGCCCCAGGAAACGCTGATTCCGTAGTCTTGCGGTGCTAAATTTACGGGATTTTCGCCACGGAACATGTGGAAGCGAGTCGGCGGACTCTTGCGCGTGAGTCACGCCATATTGTAGCGTTTGGCTTGTCAGATACGACATCTCGTGCAGCGGTTCTGATCCCTTAAGTCCTCATGTACCGGCGTAAACGTTCGGGCGCATCTGGTGCGCCCGGCGAGCCTTAAGGGATTCTGGCGGCACGGGTTTTTCGAAGCTTAGGCATTCGTCGTGAGGCCCCAGGATGGCTGGCGCCGGCGAAGGAAAGGGTGCAATGACGGTTTTGACCTGGTCAGATGATCGCGTCGAGCAGCTGAAAAAGCTCTGGGAGGCCGGACTTTCGGCCAGCCAGATCGCCGCTGAGCTTGGTAACGTGACCCGCAACGCCGTGATCGGCAAGGTGCACAGGCTCGGCCTGTCCGGCCGCGCCAAGAGCCCCTCGTCAGCAGCTCCCCGGCCGCGCAAGGCGCGTCCAGCGCAGCACATGATGCGGGTGAGCCGCCCCATCGCACGCGGCAACACCGCGCTGGCGCAGGCCTTCGAGGTCGAGGTCGAGGCCGAGCCTGTTACCTACGACAACGTGGTGCCGATGAGCCAGCGGCTCTCGCTGCTCGAATTGAACGAAGCCACCTGCCACTGGCCGGTCGGCGATCCCTCGAGCCCGGATTTCTTCTTCTGCGGCGGCAAGGCGCTCTCCGGCCTGCCCTACTGCGCCCAGCACTCGCGGGTGGCCTATCAACCGGCGGCCGATCGCCGTCGTGCGCCGGCCAAGCCGAGCACGCGCTGAGCCCAGCTCTAGACGACATCGTCCCGGTACGGACCGGGACGATCGAGACGTAAAAAAGCGCGCCACAAGGCGCGCTTTTTTATTTTGCTTGCTTGCAGCCGCCGTTACGTCTGCTCGGCCTTCGCAAAGCGATCGTCGAGCGCATAGCCTGCGCCGCGGACGGTGCGGATCGGGTCTTGCTCGCGACCGAGATTGAGCAGCTTGCGCAGGCGGCCGATATGCACGTCGACGGTGCGTTCATCGATATAAATGTCGCGCCCCCAGACGCTGTCGAGCAGCTGCTCGCGCGAGAACACGCGGCCGGGATGCTCCAGGAAGAACTCCAGCAGACGATATTCGGTCGGGCCGAGATCGATCGGCCGGCCCGAGCGCGCCACGCGGCGCTTCTCGCGATCGAGCTCGATGTCGCCGAAGGCGAGCACGGTCGCAAGCCGCTCGGGGCTGGCGCGCCGCAGCAGGCCCTTCACGCGCGCGAGCAGCTCGGGCACCGAGAACGGCTTGACTATGTAATCGTCGGCGCCGGTCGCAAGGCCCCTTACCCGCTCGCTCTCCTCGCCACGCGCGGTGAGCATGATGATCGGAAGCTGCTTCGTATCGGAGCGTGCGCGCAGCCGGCGGCACAGCTCGATACCTGATAGTCCCGGCAGCATCCAGTCGAGCACGATCAGATCGGGGATGTGCTCCTTGAGGCGGGTGTCGGCATCGTCGCCGCGCATCACCGTCTCGACGTCATAGCCGTCGCCTTCGAGGTTGTAGCGGAGAAGCTCGGTGAGAGCTTCCTCGTCCTCAACAACCATAATGCGTGCGCCCATGGGCTCGTCGCTCCTTAAGTATTCGGGATCGTCGTGGCGAAGGTCGTCATGTCGCCCTTCGGCCGCTTGTCGGTGATGGCCTGGCCTTCGATCATGTAGAACACGGTCTCGGCGATGTTGGTGGCATGGTCGCCGATCCGTTCGATGTTCTTGGCGCAGAACATCAGATGGATGCAGAACGAGATGTTGCGCGGATCCTCCATCATGTAGGTGAGGAGTTCGCGGAACAGCGAGGTGCAGATGGCGTCGACCTCTTCGTCGCCCTTCCACACCGTCATCGCCGCCGGCAGATCATGCGCGGCGTAGGCGTCCAGCACCGACTTGACCTGCTGCTGCACGAGGTCGGTCATGTGTTCGAGGCCGCGGAACAGTTTGAGCGGATGGAAATCCGTCTCCAGCGCCGCGACGCGCTTGCCCATGTTCTTGGCGAGGTCGCCGATGCGCTCGAGGTCGGTTGCAACGCGCATGGCACCGACGATCTCGCGCAGATCGACCGCCATCGGCTGGCGGCGTGCGATGGTGAGCACGGCGCGCTCCTCGATCTTCTTCTGGAGCGCGTCGAGCTCGGCGTCGATGGTGACGACGCGCTGGCCAAGCGCGACGTCGCGGCGGATCAGCGCATCGACGGAATCGACGATCATGCGCTCGGCGATGCCCCCCATCTCGGCGACGAGGCGCGTGAGCTCCTGGAGGTCGGTGTCGAAGGCTTTTGCGGTATGTTCAGAACCCATGTCCTGTCTCCTCAGCCGAACCGGCCGGTGATGTAATCCTGCGTACGCCGGTCGGACGGCGACGTGAAGATCTTGCTGGTGTCGTCGAACTCGATCAGCTCGCCGAGATACATGAAGGCGGTCTTGTCGGAGACACGGGCCGCCTGCTGCATGTTGTGGGTGACGATCGCGATCGTGTAGTTCTCGGACAGTTCCTGGATCAGCTCCTCGACCTTGGCGGTCGAGATCGGATCAAGCGCCGAGCAGGGCTCGTCGAACAAGATCACTTCAGGCCGCACCGCGACGGTGCGGGCGATGCAGAGGCGCTGCTGCTGGCCGCCCGAGAGCGACAGGCCGGAGGCGTTGAGCTTGTCCTTGACCTCGTTCCACAGCGCGCCGCCGCGCAGCGCCTTCTCGACGCGATCGTCCATCTCGGACTTCGAGATCTTCTCGTAGAGGCGGATGCCGAAGGCGATGTTCTCGTAGATCGTCATCGGGAACGGCGTCGGCTTCTGGAACACCATGCCGACGCGGGCGCGCAGCAAATTGAGGTCCAGCTTGGGGTCAAGGATGTTGGTCTGGTCCAGCATCAGCTGACCGGTGACGCGCTGGCCGGGATAGAGGTCGTACATCCGGTTGAAGATGCGCAGCAGGGTCGACTTGCCGCAGCCCGACGGGCCGATGAAGGCCGTGACGCGGTTGGTGCCGAGCGCCAGATTGATGTTCTTCAGCGCGTGGTGCTCGCCGTAATAGAAGTTGAGGTTGCGCACCGTCACCTTGGCCGGGGCTTCCGGCAGCGGCTGTTGCGACGCCAAATGAGCGTTCGAACTCACGGATACGGAAAGGTCGGTCATTTTGCAGTCCTCTCGGCGCCGAGAATGCGCGCGCCAATGTTCAGGGCAAGCACGGTGAGGGTGATCAACAGCGCACCGCTCCAGGCGAGCTGCTTCCAATAGGCGTAGGGGCTCTGGACGAAATTGTTGATGGTCACCGGCAGGTTCGCCATCGTCTTGTTCAGGCCGAGGCTGAAGAACTGGTTCGACAGCGCGGTGAAGAGCAGCGGCGCGGTCTCGCCGGCGACGCGGGCGGTGGCGAGCAGCACGCCGGTGATAAGACCGGAGCGGGCCGCGCGGTAGGCGATCCGCTTGATCACCAGCGAGCGCGGCAGGCCGAGCGCGGAAGCCGCCTCGCGCAGCGCGTTGGGCACCAGCAGCAACATGTCCTCGGTCGTGCGCAGCACCACCGGGATCACGATGACGGCCAGCGCGAGCGAACCTGCGATCGCCGAGAAACCGCGCATCGGCACCACTACTGCGCCGTAGATGAACAAGCCGATGATGATCGAAGGCGCCGACAGCAGGATGTCGTTGATGAAGCGGATCACCGAGGTCAGCTTGTCGTTGCGGCCGTACTCGGCGAGATAGGTGCCGGCGAACAGGCCGAGCGGCGCGCCGATGCCGACGCCGATCACGGTCATGATCAGCGAGCCGACGATAGCGTTGCGGAGGCCGCCTTCGGTCGAGCCCGGAGGCGGGGTATCAGCAACGAACAGGTCGAGGCTGAGGCCGGCCACGCCGTTATAGAGCAGCGTGATCAGGATCAGCGCGAGCCAGGTGACGCCGAAGGCGGCGGCACCGACGCAGAGCCCGCGAATGACGATGTCCTTGCGGCGGCGGCGTGCGTAAATCGGGTTCATGTTACTTCCCCGCCTTCTTTTCCAGGCGCAGCAGCATCAGCCTGGCGCCGGCGAGCACGAAGAACGTCAGCACGAACAGCAACAGGCCGAGTAGGATCAGGCCGGACTGGTGCAGGCCGTCGCTCTCGGCGAATTCGGATGCGATCGCCGCCGAGATCGTGGTGCCCGGCGCGAAGATCGATGACGAGATGCGGAACGAGTTGCCGATGATGAAGGTCACGGCCATGGTCTCGCCGAGGGCGCGCCCCAGGGCCAGCATGACACCGCCGATGATGCCGACGCGGGTGTAGGGGATCACGACGCTGCGGACGACTTCCCAGGTGGTGCAGCCGACGCCGTAGGCGGCCTCTTTCAGCACCGGCGGCACGGTCTTGAACACGTCGACCGAGATCGAGGTGATGAAGGGCAGCACCATGATCGCGAGGATCAGCGCGGCGTTGAACAGGCTGAGATAGGACGGGGGACCTGCGAAGATCGCGCCCAGGACCGGGATGCCGTCGAAGATCTTGATCATGACGGGCTGGAAGGTGTTGGCCAGGAACGGCCCCAGTACGAAGAAGCCCCACATGCCGTAGATGATCGAGGGAATGCCCGCGAGCAACTCGATGGCCATGCCGATCGGACGGCGCAGCCATTGCGGGCACAGCTCGGTGAGGAAGATCGCAATGCCGAGACCGACGGGAATGGCGATCAGCATCGCGATGAAGGAGGTGACGAGCGTGCCGTACATCGGTCCGAGCGCGCCGAGTACGGGCGGATCCGCCGACGGGGCCCAGCGCTGCGTCCACAGGAATGCGAAGCCGTATTCCTTCATCGCCGGGACGGCGCCGATGATCAGCGAGATGATGATGCCGCCGAGAATGAGGAGAACCGAAATCGCGCTGAGGCGCGTGATCCAGTAGAAGGTGACGTCGCCGAGCTTGAACGCGCTCAAAGCCTTGGCGCGATCATACGGACCGGCGGCATCAATCACATTGCTCTCGACAGCCATATCTGCCACGCCGATCCCCTGTACCAATGATATACGCTTCTGGTTGATCTCGCGCCCCGGACACAGCGCAAAGTCAGTCCGGGACCGAAACGTCGTATGGCGCGCAATGCGGCCATTGGAGGCCGCACTGCGTCCAGAGAGCAAAGAGCCTAGCTCTTGATGTCGGCCGACCAGGTCTTCTCGATCAGCTTCACGACGTTGTCGGGCATCGGGATGTAGTCGAGCTCTTCGGCAGACTTCGCACCCTTTTCAAAGGCGAACTTGAAGAACTTCAGCGCTTCCTGCGACGCGGCCTTGTCGGTGGCGTCCTTGTGCATCAGCACGAAAGTCGTCGCGACGATCGGCCAGGACTTGTCGCCGGGCTGGTCGGTGAGGATCAGGTAGTAGCCCGGAGCGCTGGTCCAGTCGGCGTTGGACGCGGCGGCCTGGAACGCCTCGTTGGTCGCGTCGACGGTCTTGCCGGCCTTGTTGACCATCTTGGTGTAGGTCAGCTTGTTCTGCTTGGCATAGGCGTATTCGACGTAGCCGACCGAATTCTTGGTCTGGGCGATATTGCCGGCAACGCCTTCGTTGCCCTTGGCGCCGACGCCAACCGGCCACTCGACGGCGGTGCCCTCACCGACCTTGCTCTTCCAGTCGGCGCTGGTCTTGGACAGATAGTTGGTGAAGTTGAAGGTGGTGCCCGAACCGTCCGCGCGGTGAACGACCGAGATCGCATCCGACGGCAGCTTGGCATTCGGGTTCAGCTTCTTGATCGCAGCGTCGTCCCACTTGGTGATCTTGCCGATGAAGATGTCGGCGAGGGTGGCGCCGTCGAGGACGAGTTCGCCGGCCTTCACGCCTTCAATGTTAACGACCGGGACGATACCGCCCATGACCATCGGCCACTGGGCGAAGCCGTCCTTCACGAGTTGATCCGCCTTCAACGGAGCGTCGGTCGCGCCGAAGGTCACGGTCTTGGCCTGGATCTGCTTGATGCCGGCACCGGAACCGATCGACTGGTAGTTAACGCCGTTGCCCGATTCCTTCTTGTAAGCGTCGGCCCACTTGGAAAGGACGGGGAAAATGAAGGTCGAGCCGGCGCCGGTGGTGTCGGCGGCGAAAGCCGTCGTCGTCGTTGCGGCGACCAAGCCGGCAGCGACGATAGTCTTGAGGAAATTCATGCTGGTCTCCATACAGGGGAGCGAAGCGCCATCCGCGCCCGATCGCGCTCCCCGTGCCGCCCCTTTAGGAGCGGTCGGCTGAGCTTTTACGAAGGTTTCGTGACAGTCGGATGACGGCACTAAGCGATTGAAATCACTTTGCTTTATCGCCTAAACTAAAGTCTTAGCCTGGGGGAAACAGGCGGTGAACGTCGCACCCTGCTTGGGCACGCTTTCGATTAAAAGACGGCCGCGGTGACGGTTAAGAATATGTTTCACCAGCGATAATCCGAGTCCCGTGCCGCCCTGCAAGCGGCTGTCGCCGACGTCCACCCGGTAGAACCGCTCGGTCAGGCGCGGCAGGTGCTCGGGCGCAATGCCGGGGCCGAAATCCCGCACCATGACCCGGATTTCCTGAATTGCATCGGCGGGCGCAGGCAGCGTCAGCGACACGATCACGCGTCCGCCGGAGGCGCCATATTTGAGCGCGTTTTCGATCAGGTTTTCGAACAGGCGGAGCAGTTCCTCGCGGTCGCCGGCAATCATGACCGGGCCGTCGGGCAAATGAGTTTCGACCTCGACCTGGCGCTCTCGCGCCAGCGGCTCGAGCCCGTCGGCGACCTGGAAGATGATCGGCAAGAGGTCGACCAAGGTGTCGGGCCGCACATGCGCCGATAGCTCTACCCGTGACAGCGACAGGAGGTCGTCGATCAGGCGCGCCATACGCGTCGCCTGGTTGTGCATGATGCCGAGGAAGCGCTCGCGCGCCTTGGGATCGTCCTTGGCCTGGCCCTGGAGCGTGTCGATGAAGCCGGACAACGCGGCCAGCGGCGTGCGCAATTCATGGCTGGCATTGGCGACGAAGTCGGCGCGCATCTCCTCGACCCGGCGCAGCGGCGTCTGGTCGTGGAAGGTCATCAGCATGCATTTGTCGGCGCCGCCGAAATTGGTCGGGACCGGCACCGGGGTGATGATCAGCTCCATCCAGCGGTCGACCGGAACATGGTCGAGATAGGTCGCGCGCCGCGGCTCGGTGGTGGCAATCGACTCGCGCAGCGCCGTGATGATTTCCGGCGAGCGCAGCGCGAACTGGGCGAGCTCGTTCTTGCGCAGCGCAGGCGCTAGCTGAGCGGCGGCCGCGTTGAGATGGATGACCCGGCCGGCGCGGTCGAGCAGCACCGCGGGATCCGGCATACCGGCGACAACCGCGGCCACCGCGGCGCCTTCAACCGGATTGACGCGCCTGACGTCCTCGCGCGAGGCGGAGGTATCATGCAGCCGCCAAGGGATCAGCGCCGCCGCGGCGATGCAGAGGAACACCGTCACCGCCCGCAGCACCGACAACTCGCCGAGCGAAACCACGACCGACAGCGCCAGTGCCGCAGCGATCAGGATGATGGTCGAGTGCCGCAGCCGGTCGGACCATGGCTGCACCGTGGGAGACGAGGGGGCGTCGATCGCCATCGGGCCGGGCTTCTCCTATGTTCGCGTTGCGCCGGTCAGGCGCCGCCGCCGTCGCTGCGCTTTCTCACATAAGCGGCTTTGGGCGGTGGACCTGGGTCGAGCTTGAGCGCCGCCTGCTGCAAACGTTTCGATCGGGCACCGATGATAACCTCCCGAAACGTCAGCAAGATTACAGAGATGACGAAAGGGGACAGATAATAGAGGACCCGGAACAACAGCATGCCGCCGAGCAGTTCCTCACGGTCCATCTGCCAGAGCCCGACCAGCATGGCGGCGTCGAAGACCCCTAGTCCCCCGGGCGAATGGCTGGCGAAGCCGAGCAGCGTCGCCGAGACGAAGATGACTGCGACCACGACGAAGCCGAGATTGGGCTCGTCGGGCACCAGCACGTACATCGCGAGCGCGCAGAAGCCGAGATCAATGATGCCGATGGCGATCTGCAGCAGCGTCAGCGGGCCGCCCGGCAGCACTACGGTCCACGGACCGCGCCCAACCACCCGCGGCTGGGTCCAGACCCAGATCACGTAAGCAACCAGCGCCACGATGATCATCATCGCGATGGTGCGGTTCAACCAGGGCGGCAGTTGGTCGATCGCGGCGGCCGCCTCCGGATGATAGGAGATGCCGAGGCCGAGCACGGCCGCATTGCCGAGCCAGAAGGTGAGGCCGGCCAGGAAGCAGATTTTCGCGACGTCGATCGCGTTGAGGCCATAGGCCGAATAGATGCGATAACGCACGGCGCCGCCGGTGAAGACGCTGGCGCCGACATTGTGGCCGATCGAATAGCTGGTGAAGGCTGCGAGCGCATTGATACGGTACGGCACGTGGGACTGTCCGATCGCGCGCACGGCGAACAGATCGTAGAAGGTCAGCGTGAAATAGCCCGCGGCGACGAACAACGCGGCCATCGCAATCTGGCGCGGTTCGGTGCTCTTGATCGCCTCGATCACCTCGTTCGTGTCGATGCCGCGCAGCATGTGAAAGAGCACATAGCAAGCGATGCCGATGACCGCGACGCTGATCACAACTCCAAGCTTATGCAGGATTTGCTTCTGGCGCAGCAACGTCATCGCCCTGCGTATGGCTTCCAGCATCTAGACCTCGAACAACGCTTCAGCGGCCAGAATGGCCGGCGAACAGGCGAACGACGCAATGGCACTCGACGAACCCTCGCCGTCGGCTCCGGTCTCGCGTATGCCCCCCGTCCCTCCACTAGCGCGTTTTGAAGCGGAGTGGAATTCGCCAATGCGAACAAAATCACGTGCCTTCAATATTTTAGGCAGGCTTGCGAGCTCATGATGCACGGTTTGGCGCTTTCGGCGGCAAGGCTGACGCGAATCTCCATGGCAATCCTGCGCAGTCGCCGTGAAGTTTTGATGATTTCGACCGGACAATGTTCCGTCACGCCTTAAGTCGATCTCAATCTATGGACCGCATCCGCCTGTTGAAAGAGGGGGCCGGCTGCGAGGCACACGACGACGTGGCCTACGCCTCGCTCCCGGTCATCGGGTTGCACTGCGACATAACAGACGTCATCGCGGCCGCCCGCCAGGGTAGCCGCGACAAGCATGTTGCTTGGAGGTAGCGTTTGCCTCAGGCCGCAAGCTGCGGGCGTATCGCTTCGATGCCGGCGATCCAGCCGGCGACAGAGCGGCCAATCGCCTCAGCGTGATCCTCCTGAAGGAAGTGCAGCCCGGCGCCGAGGCGAACCAGCGCGCAGTGCGTCAGGAACGCTGCGAACCGCTCGGCAAATTCCGGCGCGACCAGCGCCCCGGGCTCACCGGTGAACAGCAGCTTCGGATAGGACGACGCGGCCAGCGCCGCATGCGCGGACTCGAGCACAGCGTAGACGTCGGCGGGCTCACCGGCGATCGGCAGTTCGCGCGGAAGCGCAAGCACGGGACGGCGGCTCTCCGGCGTCGGGAATGGCGCACGATAGGGTGCCATCTCCGCTTCGCTCAGCCTGCGCACGATGCCGCCGGGCAGCACGCGCTCGACGAAGGCATTTGCCTCGAGGATCATCGCTTCGCCTTCACCCGGCGTCCTGAATTTGCGGAAGACCGCGCGTGCCGCCTCGGCATGGTCCTGCTCTTCCGCGACCTCGGTGAGGTGGAAGTCCTGCCAGGTCGGCATCGGACGGATGAATTCCATGAAGGCGAGGCCGCGCACGAAATCGGGCCGGCGCGCGGCGAGATGAAATGCGAGCGCCGTGCCCCAGTCCTGCGCGACGAGATAGGCCGATTTGATGCCGCGCGCTTCGATGAAGGCATCGAGATAGCGGACAAGATCGAAGAAGCGGTAGGCGATGTCGGGCTTGTCGGATTGACCGAAGCCGATGTTGTCGGGGGCGATGCAATGCGCGACCGGTGACACCAGCGGCAAAATGTTGCGCCAGATGTGTGAGGAGGTCGGATTGCCGTGGAGGAACAGCGCGACGGGCGCGCCTTCCGCGCCAGTCTCGCGATAGGCCATGTGGCTTCCGAGGACGGACGCTTTGCGAATCTCGATGTCGATCGGCTTGGTCATGTCGGCTCCCTGAACACGGTTTGGAATGCGATGGTCTTGAAACGTTCGAGCGCTTTGGGATTGCGGTCGACCTTCATGCGCAGGATCGCGCCCTGCCAGGACGCGAGCAGGAAGTCGGCAAGCTCATCGGGCTCGAAATCGGATGCGATCTCGCCGCGCGCTTGCGCATCCCTGATGCAGGCGGCGAACGGGGCGCGCCATTCAGTGAAGATCGCTGCGAGGCGCGCACGCAGCAGTTCGCTGCTGCCTGATGCCTCCAGGCTGAGATCGCCGATCAGGCAGCCGCGGCCATAGCCGTCGGCCTCAAGGCGTCCGGTGATGATGTCGAGATAGCGCCGCAGGCGCGCGCGGGGCGTCAGCGAGGTGTCCTCGAGCGCCTCGGCGACGAGGCCGCGGGTGACGTCGAAATAGCGATCGAGCACCTCGGAGGCAAATGCCTCCTTGGAGCGGAAATGGTTGGTGAAGGACCCCTGCGGCGCGCCCGCCGCAGCGGTGACGTCGCGCACGCTGGTGCCGTGATAGCCGGTCCGGAACATAACCTTGAGGCCGGCGTCGAGGATGGCGTCTTTCAGTGATGGCTTGGGCATGAGCAAAATAATACGTACGTACGTATTATTGTCAAGCGGCGTCTTGCGTCTGCGGCAATCTGGTTGCCAATCAGTCGGTAGCGGATCTGGGATGATCGACCGCCCCGCGACGGGCTGGCGTTTCAGGCCGCAGGCTGGCTGCGCGAGACAACCCAATAGCGCAGCCACGCGCCGATGGTGCAGCCAACGAGATAGCAGGCGAACATGACGAGGCCGAGGTCGAGCCAATAGCCGAAGCGGCCCGGCACCACATGCGCGAACGAGGCCGCGACCAGGCCCGCGACGAGCACGGCAAGCCAGCGCGCGGTCACCTTCGAGGTGCCATTGCCGCGCTGGACCACCGAGATCCAGCCCATGCAGAAGCCCAGCAGCAGCGAGCCGATCAGCCAGCCCATATGGAACGAGACAAGATAGGGCATGATCATCTCACCAGAAATTCGATGCGGCGGTTCTGCGCCTTGCCGTCGTCGGTGTCGTTGCCGGCGACAGGCTGCGTGCTGCCATAACCGACCGCTGTGAAACGGTCCGCGGGCAGGCCGGCCTTGACCAGATAGTCGATCACCGCCTGCGCGCGCTTCTCGGAGAGCGCCTGGTTGAACGAGTCCTCGCCGTCGGCATCGGTGTGGCCGGCGACCTCGATATTGGTGGTGGGGCAGCGCAGTGCGGTTTCGATCAGATGATCGAGAACGCCTGCGGAGTCGGGATCGATGTCGGCGCGTTTGGACTCGAACCGGATCTTGCCCTTGGCCAAGAGCTCCGAGAACAATTGCTGGCAGACGGTGCCGTCGACCGGCCCTGCTGCGGGCTTTACGGTGATTTCGGGCTTGTACAGCCAGGTCTTTGGAAAATCCTTGCCGAGGCCGGCGCGGATGTCGTTGGCCGCGCCTTCATAGAGCGCATCGCCCGACAGCTTCACCTCACGATCCGAGACCACGAGCGTGCCGGTCGACAGCCGCGACAGCGCGCCGAGCGCTGCGACAACCGCGGTGTTGAACGAAGCAGGCGCGCCGATGCTGGCCTTGAGATTGTCGACCACCTTCTCGGTGAAGAATTTCCGCGACGCGCTGGTCGCGATCGCGGCGTGCACGCTGTTGTCGGGCACATAGCCGGTCAGCGTCACCGTGGCGGCAACCGGATCCTTGTAAGCCTGGAAGATGTAAGGCGGCGCCTTGATCTCGTTGGCGGCGATCGAAAAGCCCTCAGGCAGGTTCTTGAGCGCGGCGGCGATCGCCTCGCGGCCGCCGAGGTCGCGCGCCATGCCCGACAGATTGACCTTGGTGTCGGAGATCGTGATCTTGCCGTCCTTCAGCTTTCCGATCTGGTCGAGCAGCAGCATCGCCGCCGCCTCGAAACGCGCAGGCGCGCCGCGGGCGAGCCCCATCTGATCGGCGACCTCGCCGCCATTGACCTCTTTTCGTGCGGCCTCGGTGAGGCGCGCCTTCATCGACGGCAGCGGCGCAGAGCCCGACAGGGTCACCCGCACCACGTCACGCTCGGCGTTCCAGACAAATGGCTTTGCTTCGGGAACAAGGCGGGTCTGGTCGTCGACCAGCCGAACGCCGGGAACCAGCTCGACCGTCGTCACGGCGTCGCGGCGACCCTCCTCGGAGAAGGCGTCCGCGGCCAGGCTGACGTCACGGCCGTCCACAGCGATCCGGGTCTTGTCCAGGACGGTATCCTTGAGCGCGGCCGAACTGCGGGCCGACAGGTCGGCCTCGACGGGCAAGGTGTTATTCCAGGCCGCAAATCCCCACATGACGGCCAGGGGAATCAGCCCCGGCCACCATTTGCTGGCCCACGTGAAAAGCATCTGCATTCGACGACCCGAACTCTGGAACCGGAGACAAAACAAACCCTTGGCAGGCTGTCAAACCGGAAATGGGGCCGTTTCCGGGGCCACCCGTGAAACAATTGGAATAACTTTTTCTTCAAGGGTCATTCCCTACATTGGGGGCGGAATGCCCAGGGGTCGGCCAGCCGGTCATGAAACAACTCCGTAACAACGTCATTCGCGCCGGGCTGGGAGCACTCTACTTCAGCGGCGCGCATCACCTGCTGCGTCCGCTGCTGTCGGGCGTCGGCGCCATTTTCATGCTGCACCATGTTCGGCCGGCCCGTGAGGGCGCGTTCCAGCCGAACCGGCATCTCGAGGTGACCCCCGACTTCCTGCGCGCGACGCTGCGCCATTTGCGCTCGCGCGAGATCGACATCGTCAGCATGGACGAGCTGCACGAACGGCTGATTCAGGGCCGGTTCGAGCGCCGCTTCGCCGCCTTCACCCTTGACGACGGCTATCGCGACAACCGTGACCATGCCCTGCCGGTGCTGCGCGAATTTGACGCGCCCGCAACCATCTATGTCGCCAGCGACTTCGCCGAAGGCACGGGACGATTGTGGTGGACCGCGCTGGAAGCCGTCATCGCCAAGGCCGAGCGGGTCGACGTCACAATCGGCCATTCCGCGCTGCGGCTCGATGCAAGCACGCCGGCCGCAAAGCAGGCGACGTTCGATCGCCTGCACGATTGGCTGCGCGCGCTGCCGGGCGAGCACGATCTGAAGCGCGAGATCGAGGCGCTCTGCGCCGCGCACGGTGTCGACATGGAAGCGCTATGCCGCGGCCTCTGCCTGTCCTGGGACGAGGTGAAGCGGCTCGCGGCCGATCCGCTCGTCACGATCGGCGCCCACACCATCAGCCATTGCAATCTCGCCAAGCTGAGCGAGGAGATCGCCACGCAGGAGATGGCGGTGAGCCGCGTGCGGATCGAGCATGCGCTGGAGCGCGAGGTGCTGCACCTCGCTTACCCCTATGGCGACCGCGAAGCGGCAGGAACGCGCGAATTCGCACTGGCCGCATCCGCTGCCTTCAAGACCGCGGTGACGACACGGCCCGGCATGCTGTTCGCCGAGAACGCCGATCACATGACCGCGTTGCCGCGCGTTTCGCTCAACGGAAATTACCAGGATGCGCGCATCCTGCCGGTGCTGACCTCGGGCGCCGCGACCGCGATGTGGAATGGTTTTCGCCGGTTTGCCGCCGCTTGACTGTTGTCCCGGCCTCGCCCGGGCAACACCGAGTTGACTCCCCTCCCCGCGGCGCTCAAAACGTCGCCAACTCAAGGGAGGTATCATGTCCAACGATTTGTTTTCGCTCAAAGGCCGTATCGCACTCGTGACCGGCGGCTCACGCGGCATCGGCAAGATGATCGCGGCCGGCTTCCTTGGCGCTGGCGCAGCGAAGGTCTACATCACCGCGCGCAAGGCCGGGCCGTGCGAAGCCACCGCGAAAGAGCTCTCGGCGCAGTATGACGGCGAATGCATCGCGCTGCCGATCGACATCTCGACCGTTGAAGGCTGCAACAGGCTCGCCGGCGAAATCATCAAGCTCGAGCCGAAGCTCGACATCCTCGTCAACAATGCGGGCGCGGCCTGGGGCGCGGAATTCGACGAATTCCCCGAGAGCGGCTGGGACAAGGTGATGGACCTCAACGTCAAGTCGCTGTTCTTCCTGACCAAGGCGCTGGCAAAGCCGTTGCGCGCGGCTGCCTCGCACGAGCGTCCGGCGAAGGTGATCAACATCGCCTCGGTCGACGGCATCTTCGTCAATCCCGGCGAGACCTATTCCTACGCCGCGAGCAAGGCTGCCGTGATCCATCTGACGCGGCGTATGGCGACGAAGCTGATCAAAGACAACATCAACGTTACCGCGATCGCGCCGGGAGCGTTCAAGTCCGACATGAACCGCGCCGCGCGCGATCACTCGGACGAAGTGGCCAAACGCATTCCGTCGCGGCGCGTCGGCACCGACGAGGATATGGCGGGCGTTGCGATCTATCTCGCCTCACGTGCGGGCGATTACGTGGTCGGCAACACCATCGCGGTCGATGGCGGTGTGGTGTATGCGAATGCGGGATTGGAGATTGCGGGGTAAGGGGCGGGTTTCAGAGTGGCGCGTCACATGCCCCTGTCATGCCCCGGCTTGACCGGGGCATCCAGCACGCCGCGGCTTCTCGATTTATCTCTGCTGTCTCTGGAATACTGGATCACCCGCTTTCGCGGGTGATGACAGTCTTCGTTGCGCGAGCGTTCGTTCCTGACCCTTACGACTCGATCTTGACGTACTCGAAATCGCCCGGCTTGTTGTCGATGCCGACCTTCGGCGGCGAGATCCAGGAGGCGTACTTGCCGGTTTCGGTGACGGGCTGCATCAAGGAGGTGATGAAGTCACCGTCGGCCGTCGAGGGCAGCCAATCGTCCCGGCGCTTGGCCCAGGTGGCATTGTCGATCAGGATACCGTCGGGCGTGGCGTGCACGTCCTTGAACTCGCCGATATGGCGGTGGAACGCGACGTTCGGCAGCGCCAATTTGAAATCATAGCCGGCGGTCGAGATCACCTTGTTCCAGCGCAGCATGCCCTTGACGCAATCCTGGCTGTAATCGTCGCGAAGGCGCATGTTGAGCGCGGTCAGCGCGGGTTCGTCGACCAGCTTGATCTCGCCGTTGATCAGCTTGAGCACCGGATAGGTCGAATTCTTCAGCTGGTGATCGTCGTCGATCTGGGTCTCGTGATAGCGGCCCTTGATACCGGTGTTGAAGGCATTGGCCGCGTTGGTCGAGACTTCCGAGCCAAACAGATCAAGCGACAGCGTGTAGTGCAGGTTCAGCTTCTTCTGGATGGTCGGCAGATCGATGACGCCGAGTGCGCGGACCTTGGCGACGTCGGTAGGATCGGTGATGCCGGCCTCGCGCATGGCGTCGCAGGTGCGCTGCACGACGCGGGTGATGCCGGTCTCACCGACGAACATGTGGTGCGCTTCTTCGGTCAGCATGAAGCGGCAGGTGCGCGACAGCGGATCGAAGCCCGATTGCGCCAGCGAGTGCAGCTGCATCTTGCCGTCGCGATCGGTGAAATAGGTGAACATGAAGAAGGACAGCCAGTCCGGCGTCGCCTCGTTGAAAGCGCCCAGCATGCGCGGCGCATCCGCATCGCCGGAGCGGCGGCGGAGCAGATCGTCGGCTTCCTCGCGGCCGTCGCGGCCAAAGTATTTCTGGAGCAGATAGACCATCGCCCAGAGGTGACGTCCTTCCTCGACATTGACCTGGAACAGGTTGCGCATGTCGTAGAGCGAGGGCGCGGTCTTGCCGAGATGACGCTGCTGCTCGACGGAAGCCGGCTCGGTGTCGCCCTGGATTACGATCAGGCGGCGCAGCATGGCGCGATATTCACCCGGGACTTCCTGCCAGGCCGGCTCGCCGTAATGCTCGCCGAAGGGCACGACGCGGTTCTCTTCCTGCGGCGCAAGCAGAATGCCCCAGCGATATTCGGGCATACGGACATAGTCGAACTTGGCCCAGCCGCGCGGGTCGACCGAATAGGCGGTGCGCAAGTACACCAGCGATTCCTGGAAGCCCTCCGGCCCCATGTCGCTCCACCAATCCATGTAGCCCGGATGCCAGCCTTCCAGCGCCTTCAGCACCTGGCGGTCTTCGGCGAGATTGACGTTGTTCGGAATCTTGGTCGAGTAGTCGACGTTCATGATGTTCATGTTCATGGCCGCGCGCTCCTTAAACTCTCGTCATATCGAATTTCGGCTTCTGGCCGCTGCCATAGCGGCGCAGCGCGCCCTCCTCGCCGACCGCGTTGGGGCGCTGGAAGATCCAGTTCTGCCAGGCGGTGAGGCGCGCGAAGATCTTTGATTCCATGGTCTCGGGGCCGACGAAGCGCAGGCTCGCTTCCATGCCGGTGAGACTGTCGGGCGAGAAGCTGGCGCGTTCCTCCAGGAACACGCGAACCTCGTCGTCCCAATCGATGTCGTCGAGCGCGAAGGTAACGAGGCCGAGCTCTTCGGCCTGTTCCGCGTCGAGGCTGGTGCCGAGCGTGGCTTCCGCGCGCTCGACATCAGCGGGATCGGCCTGGAAGCGCGATTCAAGCCGCGTCAGGCCGTGGCTCATCGGATAGGGGCCGAAGTTCATCGCCGACAGTTCGATCGAGGGCGGCGGCTGATTGTCGCCCTGGCGGGTGCCGATCAGCATGTAGGAGCGGTCGGCGGCGAAGACGAGCTCGGCCAGCGTGCCGGCAAAGCACGAGCCCGGCTCGACCAGCGTCACCAGCGTGCGCGAGGTGACGTCGATGCGCTTGAGCACGCGCTTCCAGTAATGCCTGATCTCGTTGACCAGCCAGTGTGCCTTGTTGGCTTCGAGGAACGCGTCGGACGCGAGCACATGGGCGCGGTCGCCATGGCTCTTGAAGACGAGCATCGCGATCTCGAGCTCGTTGATGCGCAGATGCAGGATGGCGTCGTCAAGCTCGCGCGCCACCTGCAGCGGCCAGAATGATGCGCCCTGCGCCATCATGCCGTCGATGTCGGCGGGCGGTGCCGCTTCCGGCGCCTTGATCGAGATGGTGGCGATGCGCGCGGCGCGATCGATATCGACGGTGACAAAACCGTAGCGAATGCTGGTCTCGTCGATCACGCGCTTGAGCGGAGAGAGCGCGATGCCCTTGCCGCTGCCGGCGCGCTTTGATTTGCCGGCGAACTCCTTGGCGCGCTCGACGATCCTGGCTTCCAGCTTGGAGTTCGGCGCGATCTCGTCGACGAGGCGCCATTGCACGGCGCGCTTGCCCTTCACGCCTTCCTCGATGGTGCAGAAAAAGTCAGCGTGGTCGCGGCGCACCTTGCGCTTGTCGACGACGCGGGTGAGGCCACCGGTGCCGGGCAGCACTGCGAGCAGCGGCACTTCGGGCAGCGCCACGGCCGAGGCGCCGTCGTCGGCGAGGATGATGTGGTCGGTCGCGAGCGCCAGCTCATAGCCGCCGCCAGCGGCCGAGCCGTTCACCACCGTGATGAAACGCTGGCCGGAATTCTCGGACGAATCTTCCATGCCGTTGCGGGTCTCGTTGGTGAATTTGCAGAAGTTCACCTTGTGCGCATGGGTCGAGCCCGCGAGCATGCGGATGTTGGCGCCGGCGCAGAACACGCGGTTCTTGGCCGAGCGCATCACCACGACCTTCACTTCAGGGTGCTCGAAGCGCAGCCGCTGCACAACGTCCGCAAGCTCGATGTCGACGCCGAGATCGTAGGAATTGAGCTTGAGCAGATAGCCTTCGAACAGGCCGCCATTCTCGTCGACGTCCATGGTCAGCGTCGCAACGTCACCGTCGACCGCAAGCTTCCAGTGCTTGTAGCGGGACGGTTCGGTCTGGAAATCGATGAATGTCGCGCCGCCTGCGAGGCGTCGATCTTCGCCGGCCATGGGCCACCCTTGAGCTCGTCTTGGTTTCTAACGTTAGATGCACAATAGTGCACATTTAGGTGCGCGTCTAGCCCTTATTGGTCAAGATATGCACTTTGCTTCATGAAGGCGCCTAAGATCGCACGACAGCGCCCAGCGCGATCCAGTCGGCCTTGGTGAGCTCGGTGCGGCCGAGCTTGGCCTGGAGCAGCGCCGTCAGCGCCGGCACCGGAAAGCTCTCGACAAAGCCGTCGCCACTAGCCGCCACCTTGCGCGCGCTCAGCGTCCGCAGCTCGGCGAGCGCCTCGCCGAACAGGCGCGCGGCCGAATGCGCCTTTTGCATGCGCAGCCGTAAGTTGGCGTTGGCGACATGGACACAGGCCCGCAGCAGGATGCGCTCGCGGCCGCCTTGCGGAGCCGCCGCCCACAGCGCTTCCAGCACCTCCTGGGATTCCCAGAAATAGCCGCGGTCGTTCAGCGCGAGCCCATAGCGGAGCGCCGGATGGCGTGCCGGCACATAGCCGCGGAAGGCCGAGGGCACCAGCGCCTTGGCCAAATCAAGCGTCTCGTAATCCGCATCGACCGCGCCGGTCTCGCCCGGCACATAGGCCCATCGCGGCCATGGCAGCGGGCTGCCCGCATGTGAAGGCACATTCATGGATGTGCCTTCGCATGGTCATGCAGCGTGTCCCCGAAGTCCCTGATCGTCGCGCAGGGCCGCTCTTGCAAATTGCTCAATCGCGTCAAGCGTCACCCCTGGCGCTTCACGATGCGGGGAATGGCCCGCGTCTGAAATAATTTTCAAATCTACCGGACAGTAGCACTCTTCCTGCGCGATTTCGACCTGACGCAATGTCCCATATTGGTCATCGCTTCCCTGCACGACCAGGACGGGAACGCGGATATAGGCCAGATATTCCGAGATGTCCCAGTCGCGGAATTTCGGGTCGAGCCAGGCGCCGTTCCAGCCGTAGAAGGCGTTGTCGACGTCCTTGTGCCAGCGCGCGAGCTTGGCCTTGAGGTCAGTGGTCTCATAAGTGGACTTGATCGCGGCGATTGACTTCACCGAGATGTCCTCGACGATGAAATGCGGCGCAATCAGCGCGATGCCCTGCAGGCGATGATCCTGATGTGACCCCGCGTAAATCGCCGCGATCGAGCCGCCGTCGGAATGGCCGAGCAGCAGGCCGCGCTTGAAAGGAATGGCGTCGAGCACCTTCGGCAGCACCTCCAGCGCCTCGCGGTGCATGTAATCGAGCGGCCGCGGCAACGCGACCGGACTCGACTGGCCGTAGCCCGCGCGCGAATAGGCGAAGATACCGGCGCCGGTCGCTTGCTGAAGCTTTTCGGGGAAATCGTTCCAGAGGCCAACAGAGCCGAGGCCTTCGTGCAGCATGACGATGGTGGGCACATCGGCGACCTGTGGTGCCAGCCAGATGTATTCGAGGCTGGCGCCGTTGATGCTGAGGAAGCCGGTAGGGGTGAGATTGGTCATGCCCTGTATCCATTCACTCCCGTCATTCCGGACAACTCGCAAAACGAGTTGATCCGGAATCTGGAGATTGCAGTTCATCGCTCGAGATTCTCAGGTGCGCAAGTGCGCACCGTAGTTCGCGCTTCGCGCGCCCCGGAATGACGTAACTGCTCAATTCGTGCCTTCCCGCAGCTTGAACCGCTGGATCTTGCCCGTCGCGGTCTTCGGCAGCGAATCCACCACGTCGATCCAGCGCGGATATTTCCACGGGCCGATCTTCTGCTTGACGTGCTCCTTCAGCATCTCCTGCAAATCCGTCGTCTTTGCGCCCGGGCGCAGCACGACGAACGCTTTCGGCTTCAAAAGGCCTTCCGGATCGGCTTCGGGCACGACGGCGGCTTCCAGCACCGCGGGATGCGTGATCAGCGCGCTCTCGACCTCGAACGGCGAGACCCAGATGCCGGAGACCTTGAACATGTCGTCGGCGCGGCCGCAGAAGGTGTAGCGGCCCTCGGCGTCGCGGACATATTTGTCGCCGGTGCGGGTCCAGGGGCCTTCAAACGTGCGCCGGCTCTTGTGACGCTGATTCCAGTAGCCCTCGCCGGCGGAGGGCGCATCGACCAGGAGCTCGCCGACCTCGCCGTCGGCAACGTCCTGTCCAGACTCGTTGACGAGCCGCACTGCATAGCCCGGCACCGGCTTGCCTGATGAGCCGTATTTGATGTCGCCGGGCGCGTTCGAGAGGAAGATGTGCAACAGCTCAGTCGAGCCGACGCCATCGAGAATGTCGACGCCGAAGCGCGATTTCCAGCTGTTGCCGACGGACTCGGGAAGCGCCTCGCCGGCGGAGGTGCAGATGCGCAGAGCCTTGCTGCCGCGCTCGCTCTTCATCGTCTCGTCGTTGAGCATGGCCGCAAACAAGGTCGGCACACCGTAGAAGATCGACGGGTTGAACCTGTTCATCAGGTCGAACATGCGCGCCGGCGTTGGACGCTCGCTGTTGAGGATCACGCTGGCGCCAACAGACATCGGGAACGTCAGCGCATTGCCGAGGCCATAGGCGAAGAACAGTTTTGCCGCCGACAGGCAAACGTCGCTCTCGCGGATGCCGAGCACCTGCTTGGCGTAGGTGTCTGCGGTCGCCTGCAGGTTCGAATGGATGTGGCGCACGCCCTTTGGCATGCCGGTCGAGCCGGACGAATAGAGCCAGAACGCGGGCTCGTCCGGATGCGTTGCAGCGGTGGCAAACTGATCGCTCTCGCCTGCGATCTCTTCTGCGAGTTGCTTGTGGCCGTTCTGCTTGGCGCCGGAGACCACGACATGCTCGAGATCAGGCATGCGGCCGACGACGTCCTTGATGACGGGATAGAGCGCTTCGGAGACGAACAGCACGCGCGCGCGGCAGTCGGCGAGGATGTAGGCGTATTGATCCGCGGTCAGCAGCGTGTTGAGCGGCACCGGCACGATGCCGGCGCGGATCGCGCCCAGGAACACGATCGGGAAATCGACCGTATCCAACATGATCATCGCGACGCGCTCCTCGCGGCGGACGCCGAGCCGGCGTAGCATGTTGGCAGTGCGACAGGTCTGTTGCTGGAGCTCGCCATAGGTGAGCCGCGAGACGGTGTCGTCGAAGGCGAGCTTGCCTCCCCTGCCTTCCTCGACGTTACGGTCGAGCAGCCAGGTCACCGCGTTGTAGGATCCCTCGCTCACGGTCGTCTCCCCCGAATTTAGAATTATAATTCATAGAAAGACACTGTGACGGCTTGCTGTCAATGGCAGCAGGCACTATGTTTCATTAAAGCGCGCCGCAGGACCTCCTGTAAAGAAGCCCCATGACCGACAGTCCCGACGCCGAATCCCGCTTTCTCGAACAACTCGGCCAGCGCGTGCGCACCATGCGCGCGCTGCGCGGCATGTCGCGAAAAGTGCTCGCCAAGGTATCAGGAATTTCGGAGCGCTACATCGCGCAGCTCGAGAGCGGCAAGGGCAATGTCTCTATCGTGCTCTTGCGACGCGTCTCCGATGCGATGGGCGCCCATCTCGAAGACCTGCTGCCCTCGGCCGATCCGACGCCGGACTGGCAGATGTTTCGCGACCTCCTGCGCAAGGCGACGCCGGCGCAGATTGCGCAAGCAAAAGATCTGCTCACTGGGGGCAGCGCAACTGCGCCGCGACGCGCGCCGTTCTGCGGCATCGCGCTGATTGGCCTGCGCGGGGCCGGCAAATCGACGCTCGGGCGGATGCTGGCGAGGAAAATCGGCTGGAGCTTTGTCGAGCTCAACAAGGAGGTCGAGCAGCAGAACGGCCTCTCGGTCGCCGAGATCATTGCGCTGTACGGCCAGGAAGGCTTTCGCCGCATGGAGCAAGCAGCCTTGCAGCAGCTGCTTGCCCGCAACGAGCTGATGGTGCTGGCGACCGGCGGCGGCATTGTCTCCGAGCCGCTGACCTTCGACCAGATCCTGACGTCGTTCTACACGATCTGGCTGAAGGCCGAGCCGGAAGAGCACATGGCCCGCGTGCGCCGCCAAGGCGATCTGCGCCCGATGGCGGACGACCGCTCCGCGATGGCCGAACTGCGCAACATCCTGCTCAGCCGCGAGCCGCTCTATGCGCGCGCGACGGCGGTGGTGGATACGGCGGGATTGTCGGTCGATGCGGCAGCCGCACGTCTGATCGATGCGGTACGGCCGGTGCTGCAGAACGAAGCGCGCAGCTTTGGGCTGCGCAGCGTGGCGCTGTAGCGATGACTGACAGCGACGTCACCACCTCCATGTTCGAGCGCATCGGTGGCAGTGCCACGATCGACCGGCTGGTCGACCGCTTCTACGACCGCATGGATACGCTGCCGGAGGCGACAATCATCCGCGCGATGCATGCGGACGATCTCGGGCTGATCAGGGACGTGCTGAAGCGCTATCTCACCGAATGGACCGGCGGTCCCAAACTCTATACTCCTGAGAAGGGCCATCCGCGGCTCCGCCAGCGCCACATTGGCTTTGCCATTGGCGACGCCGAGCGCGACGCGTGGCTGCTCTGCATGCGCGGTGCGATGGAGGAGACCGTCACTGACGCCGCTGCGCGGCAGGACCTCGATCGCGCGATATCGGGCCTCGCCGACTGGATGCGCAACCGGACGTGAGGCCGCTCACCGGGCGAAGCCTTACTTCGGACGCGGCTAGATCGACCAGTAGTTCGGATGCTGGTAGGACCGCGAGCGGTCGCCCCAGTCGAACTCCTCGCCATCGAACTCGCAGGGGCCGCTGCTCAATTGCTCCGGCGTCAGCTCGACCTGGAAGGCCTGACGGCCCGGATCGTATTTAAGTGCGCTCCATTGCACCGGGTAATGGTGATGCGTCCCGAGCAGGCCGCCGGTCTTGATCACGGCGTAGGCGACCGTTCCGCTCACCTTGTCGAGCATCAACCGCTCGATCGTGCCGAGCCTGGTGCCGTCGCAGCCGTAGACGGCGACGTGCTGCACGCGATCACTGGGAACCATGGTGTGTTGCATGGCGTGCTCCCTGGTCTTGGATGGGCGCATCATAGCACAGACACCGGACGGTGGGTGGATTGCCGTCAACTAAAGCAATCGCGAGCGCACCGATTCCGCGCCCTCGCGCAGCAGCGGCAGGAAGCGGTCGATCAATTCCTGCGCCGGCACGCGGTCGACATGGGCGCCCATGTTGATGGCCGCAACGATCACACCGTCGTAACGGCGCACGGGCACCGAGATCGAGCGAAAATGCGGCTCGGCCTCGCGGTCGACCAGCGAATAGCCCTGCGCGCGGTCGGCGGCGATGCGCTCGCGCAGCGCCTTGGGATCAGTGACCGTTTGCGGCGTCAGCGCTTCGCGCTTCATCGCCTTGAGGCGCACTAGCAGATCTGCGTCGTCGATCTGGCCCAGCATGGCGCGGCCGACCGAGGTGCAGAACGCCGGCAGGCGGTAGCCGATCTCCAAGCCGCCGGAGAACATCCGCGCTGGGCTGCTGCGAGCAATGAACACGACGTCGTCGCCATCGAGCACTGCGAGCGAGGAGATCTCGTTGGCTGCGGTCGCAACGCGATCGAGCACCGGTTGCAGCACCGCGACCAGCTGATTGGAGCGCAAGTAGGACGCTGCCAGCGTCAGCACATGTGGCGTCAGCGAGAACAGCTTTCCATCGCCGCTGACAAAGCCGCCGCGCTGAAGCGTGAACAGCATGCGCCGCGCGGTGGCGCGCGGCAGCTCGGCAGCCCGGGCGAGATCGCTCAGCGTCATCGGACCGGCATTGGTGCCAAAGCACTGCAAGAGACGCAGGCCGCGATCGAGGGCTTCAACGAAATCCGTCGCGCGCTCGTCGGTGTCGCTCCGTTTCAGCTTGGGCATCGGGTCCGGCTCATCTGCAAAATAGTGCTTGCTGCCGGTTCAAGGCATGTCATAATTCGCCCATTCGTTCAATAGGCGAACAAAACGCCCCTCCCGCAAAAGGACGCGACCGCCATGATGAGCCAGGAGCAGAACGACCTGATCACCCGCACCGGGCCGAAAGACCCTTGCGGCAAGCTGATGCGGAGCTACTGGCAGCCGGCGGCGCTGGTCGATGAGCTCGAAGGCGCGCGGCCGATTCGTCCCGTCAAACTGCTCGGCGAGAACCTGGTGCTGTTTCGCGATGAAACCGGGCGCTACGGCCTGATCGACCGTCACTGCGCGCATCGCGGCGCCGACCTCGCCTTCGGGCGACTCGAGCATGGCGGGCTGCGCTGCGCCTTCCACGGCTGGCTGTTCGACGCATCAGGCCAGTGCATCGAGACGCCGGCCGAGCCGAAGGATTCAAAGCTCTGCCAGAATATCCGCCAACGCTCTTATCCCGTGGTGGAGAAGAGCGGCATCCTCTGGGCCTATCTCGGTGAAGGCGAGCCGCCGGCCTTTCCGGAGATCGATTGCTTCGTCGCGCCCGGCACGCACACCTTTGCTTTCAAAGGTCACATGGCCTGCAACTGGTTGCAGGCGCTCGAGGTCGGCATCGATCCCGCGCACGCCTCCTATCTGCATCGCTTCTTCGAGGACGAGGACACCTCGACGGCCTACGGCAAGCAATTCCGCGGCGCTTCGGCCGGCTCGGACATGCCGATGACGAAAATCCTGCGCGAATACGATCGCCCGATCATCAATGTCGAGCACACCGAATATGGCCTGCGCCTGATCGCCCTGCGTGAGATCGACGAGGAGCGCACGCATGTGCGCGTCACCAACCAGCTGTTCCCGCACGGCTTCGTCATACCTATGAGCACGGAGATGACGATCACGCAGTGGCACGTGCCGGTCGATGACGAGAACTGCTACTGGTACGCGATCTTCACCAGCTATACGAACCCGGTCGACAAACAGAAGATGCGCGACCAGCGGCTCGAGCTCTATGAGCTGCCCGACTACGTCTCGCGCAAGAACCACAGCAACGATTACGGCTTCGACCCGCACGAGCAGCAGACCGCGACCTATACGGGGATGGGCACTGACATCAACGTTCACGACCAGTGGGCGGTGGAATCGATGGGCGCGATCCAGGACCGCACCAAGGAGCATCTCGGCACGAGCGACAAAGCGATCGTGCAATATCGCCGCCTGCTGCGGCAGGAGATCGAAAAGGTTTCAGGCGGCGAGAAGCCGATGCTGTTCCTGGATGAGGCCAATGCGCGCAGCATCCAAGGGCCGGCCACGATGGACGGCATCGGGCCGACCCGCGGGTGGGAGACTTACTGGATGGAAGTCGACGTCAGGCGCCGCCGCGGCGCGCCGTGGACCGCGCCTGTGCCAAAGGACATCGCGGACAATGTGCATCGGCTGACGGCGGCGGAGTGAATTTAGGGCACCGTCGTTCCGGGGCGATGCAATAGCATCGAACCCGGAACCTCGAGATTCCGGGTTCTCGCTTCGCGAGCCCCTGGAATGACAGGGTAGCAAGGAGTAACCAAAGTGACTTTCGTCGCGCGTCATGCGCTGTGGTCGGATGAGCAGAAGGACGCCGCGACGCGCATGCGGCGCATTGTCGAGGACAAGAACCTCGAGGTCATCCGCCTTGCCTTCCCGGACCAGCACGGCATCTTGCGCGGCAAGACCATCATCGCCACTGAGGCGATCGCCTCGCTGGAGAGCGGCTGCTCCATCACGACGACCATGCTCGCCAAGGACACCTCGCACCGCACGGTGTTTCCGGTGTTCACATCAGGCGGCGGTTTCGGCATGAAGGAGATGGAGGGTGCGGCCGACGTGCTGATGGTTGCCGACCCCACCACGTTTCGCATGCTGCCGTGGGCGCCGACGACGGGCTGGGTGTTGTGCGATCTCTATTTTGGGGATGGCCGCCCCGTGCCGTTCGCCACGCGCGGGCTCTACCGCAAGGTCGTCGACGAGCTCGGCAGAAGCGGCCACGATTTCGTCGCGGGACTCGAGGTCGAATTCCACATCTTCAAGCTCGATGATCCACACATGCGTGCGGAAGACGCGGGCCAGCCGGGTACGCCGCCGTCCGTCAGCCTGCTCAGTCATGGCTATCAATACCTCACCGAGCAGCGCTTCGATCAGATGGAGCCCGTGCTGGAGATTTTGCGGCGAGACATCGTCGCCCTCGGGCTGCCGTTGCGCTCTGTCGAGGTCGAGTTCGGACCGAGCCAGTGCGAGTTCACCTTCGCACCGAAGAAGGGCATGGAGCCCGCCGACAACATGGTGCTGTTTCGCTCTGCCGTGAAGCAGATCGCGCGCCGCCATGGCTATCACGCCACCTTCATGTGCCGGCCGAAACTGCCAAACCTGTTCGCCAGCGGCTGGCACCTGCATCAATCGATCGTCTCGCGCGCGAGCGGCGAGAACCTGTTCATGCCCAGGGAGGCCGGTCAGCCGCTCAGCGAGTTCGGCCGTTTCTATCTCGCCGGCCTGCTCGATCACGCCCGGGCGGCCACCGTGTTCACCACGCCGACGATCAACGGCTACAAGCGCTACCGGTCCTATTCGCTGGCGCCTGACCGCGCGATCTGGGGTCGCGACAATCGGGGCGTGATGATCCGCGTGCTCGGCGGCCCGAACAACGACGCCACGCGGCTGGAAAACCGCGTCGGAGAGCCCGCCGCCAATCCCTATCTCTATATGTCAGCGCAGATCCTCGCGGGCCTCGACGGTGTGGACCGCAGGCTCGATCCCGGTCCGTCGGCCGACACGCCCTACGAGACCAAGGCGCCGCTGTTGCCGAAGTCCTTGCGCGATGCGGTCTCGGCGCTGAAGGACGATCCGTTCTTCCGCGAAAAGTTCGGCGCGGAATTCGTCGACTACTACACCCACATCAAAAACGCCGAGATTGACCGCTTCCTGGCCGAAGTGACCGACTGGGAGCATCGCGAATATTTCGAGATGTTTTGAGGGAGAACCGCCTCACGACCCTGTGAGGCGACTTCATCCCGGCTGTTCCGACGACACCACTCGGCGCCCCGACGAAGCCGTTTTCCAGCCCCCGCGAAAATCGCTGGAAAAGTGCGAGGGCTATCCTTGCCCCTCATGATCAACAATGGAGTTCGATCATGTTGAGTCAATTGTTCAGTCTGATCTATCGCCTGTCTTGCCGGACCACCCTGATCGAGATCGGGACGCACCGCCTCGCCCGCTAATAGGCTCGCGAGTCAGGTCAGACGGATTGACCAAATGAAGGGGGTTTCCATGCGCAAGCTAATCCTCATTGCGACACTGTCGCTGTTGGCGAGCCAAGCTTATGCCGGCGGTTCGCGCAGCCTGAGCCTGGCGGCGACCAATGCGAACCAGGCGACTGAGCAGCCGGCAACGACCGCTCCGCCGCAGACCACACAGGCTCCGACGGCGACGCCGCCCGCAAATGTGCAGACGGCGACCACGACACCGGCTCCGCCGCCACCGGCCGCACCAGTGCAAACCGCGACCGCGCCGGCCGCGACGGCTTCGCAGCCGATTGCCGAAACCGCCAAGCCGAAGCACCGCGAGCCATCGACCGAGGCACGTGTGATCCGCGAGCTGCATCGCCACGGGATTTATTGGTAGTTGGTTGCCCCAGCTCTCTCCCCAACGTCGTCCCGGCGAAGGCCGGGACGCACAGCCCTACGGAGAAGTTTGAGGAAGACCAGTCGCCCGGTACCGATACCGACTGCAATCGAGAGATTCCGCCGTATGGGTGCCGGCCTTCGCCGGGACGACAGTGGAGCGTGAGGTGCGAACGTCGCGCCTCAGCGCTCTAACTCAATCGCTACGCGTACCGGCCGTGGCAGTGCTTGAACTTCTTGCCGGAGCCGCAGGGGCAATCCTCGTTGCGGCCGACCTTGCCCCAGCTTGCGGGGTTCTTCGGGTCGCGCAGCGCGGCGTCGGTGGCCTGCGGGGCCAGCGAGACGCTGGCGATGGCCATCTCGTCTTCGCCGGTATCCGGATTGAGCTTGTGCGCTTCCATCTGCGGCAGCGCGGGGGCTTCCTGCTCGGGCGGCACGATCTCCACCCGCATCAGCTGCGCCGTGACTGCCTCACGCAAATGGGCACTCATCTCCTGGAAGAGGTTGAAGGCCTCGGTCTTGTACTCCTGCAGCGGATCGCGCTGGCCGTAGCCGCGCAGGCCGATGACCTGGCGCAGATGGTCGAGCATGATCAGATGCTCGCGCCAGAGATGGTCGAGCGTCTGCAGCAGGA
Organism: Bradyrhizobium zhengyangense; assembly: GCF_022012435.1. Taxonomy (GTDB): domain Bacteria; phylum Pseudomonadota; class Alphaproteobacteria; order Rhizobiales; family Xanthobacteraceae; genus Bradyrhizobium; species Bradyrhizobium zhengyangense. The sequence continues at coordinate 162,879 of NZ_JAKLUA010000003.1, read as the reverse complement.
TGGTCTTCTCGACGTAACGCATCACGTCGGGACCCCACTGCCCCACCTTGGCCGCCATGTGCTCGTCGGCCTTGGTCTCGATGCGGTTGAGCAACTCCTCGTCGGCGATGCCTTCTTCCTTGGCCCAGTCATCGACGGGCAGGTCGAGATCGAGCACGCGCTTCAATTCTTCCTTCAGGCCGGCGACGTCCCACTGCTCGGCATAGGCGTGCTCGGGCACGTGCTTGGCGACGAGATCTTCGATGAAGGCGTGACGCATGTCGGCGACGGTCTCGGCGACGCTCTCGTCCTTCATCAGGTCGACGCGCTGGTCGAAGATCACCTTGCGCTGGTCGTTCTGGACGTTGTCGAACTTGAGCAGGTTCTTACGGATGTCGAAGTTGCGGGCCTCGACCTTTTGCTGCGCCTTCTCCAGCGCCTTGTTGATCCAGGGATGGATGATCGCCTCGCCCTCTTGCAGGCCGAGACGCTGCAACATGCTGTCGAGGCGGTCCGAGCCGAAGATGCGCATCAGATCGTCTTCCAGCGACAGGAAGAATTTTGAGCGGCCGGGGTCGCCCTGACGGCCGGAACGGCCGCGCAGCTGGTTGTCGATGCGGCGGGATTCGTGACGCTCGGAACCGATGATGTAGAGGCCGCCCGGCTTCTTGACGGTCTTGGCCGGCTTCGAACCCTTGGCCGGTTCGATCTCGACTGTTTCTTCAGCCTTCAGCACGATGTCGCGGAAGTGCTCGATATCGGCCTTGATCTGCTCGATCTTCTTGGCCTTCTCGGCCTCGTCCGCGATATCAGCAGTCTCCTGCTGGATGCGCATTTCGAGCGAGCCGCCGAGCTTGATGTCGGTGCCGCGGCCGGCCATGTTGGTCGCGATCGTGATCGCGCCGGGAACGCCGGCCTCGGCGACGATATAGGCTTCCTGCTCGTGGAAGCGCGCGTTCAGCACCGCGAACAGCTTGGCCGGCTTGTTGGCACGCGCCGCGGCGTACAGCTTCTGCATCGAGTTCTCGTTGCCGAAATCGATCTGCCGGTAGCCGTGCTTCTTGAGATATTCGGCAATCACTTCCGACTTCTCGATCGAAGCCGTGCCGACCAGCACCGGCTGCAACCGCGCATTGGCGCGCTCGATCTCGGCCAGGATCGCGGCGTATTTCTCGTTCTGGGTGCGATAGACCTCGTCGTCCTCATCGAGACGGGCGACCGCCAGATTGGTCGGGATTTCCACGACCTCGAGCTTGTAGATGTCGAACAGCTCGTCGGCTTCGGTGAGCGCCGTGCCGGTCATGCCGGCGAGCTTTTCGTACATGCGGAAGTAGTTCTGGAACGTGATCGAGGCCAGCGTCTGGTTCTCGGGCTGAACCGTAACGTGCTCCTTGGCCTCCAGCGCCTGGTGCAGGCCTTCGGAATAGCGGCGACCCTGCATCATACGGCCGGTGAACTCGTCGATGATCACGACCTCGTCGTCGCGGACGATGTAATCCTTGTCGCGCGTGAACAGCGTGTGGGCGCGCAAGGCCTGGTTGATGTGGTGCACGACCGAGACGTTCTCGACGTCGTAGAGCGACTCGCCCTTGAGCTGGCCGGCATCGCGCAGAAGACCCTCGATCTTCTCCATGCCAGCTTCGGTGAGGGTCACCGTGCGCTGCTTCTCGTCGACCTCGTAATCGGTCTTGTCGAGCCTGGGCAGGAAGCTGTCGATGGTGTTGTAGAAATCGGAACGGTCGTCGAGCGGACCGGAGATGATCAGCGGCGTGCGCGCTTCGTCGATCAGGATGGAGTCGACTTCGTCGACGATGGCATAGAAGTGCGGTCGCTGGACCATGTCCTCGAGCCGGTACTTCATGTTGTCGCGGAGATAGTCGAAGCCGTATTCGTTGTTGGTGCCGTAGGTGATGTCGCAGGCGTAGGCCGCCTTGCGCTCGGCATCGTCGAGGCCATGAACGATGACGCCGGTGGTCAGGCCGAGGAAACCGTAGATCTGGCCCATCCAGCCGGAGTCGCGGCGGGCGAGGTAGTCGTTGACGGTGACGACGTGGACGCCCTTGCCGGCGAGCGCGTTCAGGTACACCGCGAGCGTCGCCACCAGCGTCTTGCCTTCGCCGGTCTTCATCTCGGCGATGTCGCCCTCATGCAGCACGATGCCGCCGATCAGCTGAACGTCGAAATGACGCTGGCCGAGCGTGCGTTTGGCGGCCTCGCGCACGGTGGCGAAGGCGGGCACCAAGAGGTCGTCGAGCGTCTTACCCTCGGCAAGCTGCTTCTTGAACTCGGCGGTGCGAGCCTTGAGCGCCTCGTCGGAGAGTTTCGAGACCTCCGCCTCCAGCGCGTTGATCGCGTTGACGCGGGATTGATATCCCTTCACCCGCCGGTCGTTGGCGGAGCCGAAAAACTTGCGGGCGAGCGCGCCGATCATGCCTAGTTCCTGTGTTCGCGAATTAACCGCGTTGCAGCCAAGAAGTTGTCACCCTCCGGCCTATCAACTCACCGTGACGCCTTATGGCGCCAGAGCCCGGACTGCGGGGGTTCATCCGCCATATGGGTGGGAATTGGGCTAGTCTGGGTTCAACGGCCAAAAACGCAGCAAAATAAACGCCATCGCCATGGTCGCGACCGCGCAGAGATATGGCCCGGTCAGGGCCTTGTCAACGGCGGGCGCATTGCGGCTAATTCATCATTTTGACAGACTTTTCGCGTTGCCAAGCCCCCCTGAATTGGGCGAGTGTCCGCCCCGCTCGAGCAGCCCCCTGCTTCAACAAAAGGATTTTCCATGACCACCTCGTTCCCGGTAACCACCGGCCTGCGTTTCCGCCCTGCGTCCGCCCTGGCTGGCAGCCTCGCCCTGGCGCTGACCCTGGCCTTCGCAGGCCCGCTCCGGGCGGCCGACGATCCGGTCCTGGCCAAGGTCAATGGTGCTGAAATCAAGAAGAGCGACGTCACCATGGCCGAGGAAGAGCTCGGACCGAGCCTTGCCCAGATGGATCCGGCGACCAAGGACGAAAACGTCCTGTCGTTCCTGATCGACATGAAGATCGTGGCCAAGGCCGCCGAGGACAAGAAGGTCGCTGACGGCGACGAGTTCAAGAAGCGCATGGCGTTCGCCCGCAACCGCCTGCTGATGGACAGCCTGCTGGCCCAGGAAGGCAAGGCGGCGACAAACGACGACGCCATGAAGAAGGTCTATGAGGAGGCCTCCAAGCAGATCACCGGCGAGCAGGAAGTGCGCGCCCGCCACATCCTGGTCGAGACCGAGGACGAGGCCAAGGCGGTGAAGGCCGAGCTCGACAAGGGCGCCGATTTCGCCGAACTCGCCAAGAAGAAGTCCAAGGATCCGGGCTCTGCCGACGGCGGCGACCTCGGCTTCTTCACCAAGGAACAGATGGTGCCGGAATTCTCGGCCGTGGCCTTCGCGCTGGAGCCGGGCAAGATCTCCGACCCCGTGAAGTCGCAGTTCGGCTGGCACGTCATCAAGGTCGAGGAAAAGCGCAATCGCAAGGCGCCGGAGTTCGACCAGGTCAAGCCCCAGATCGAGCAGTACGTCACCCGCAAGGCCCAGGCCGACTACGTGGCAAAACTCCGCGCCGAGGCCAAGGTCGAGCGGCTGGACCAGCCGGCGGCGGACGCGTCCAAGGACGCCAAGCCGGCCGATGCGGCCAAGGACGCGAAGCCCTCCGACAGCAAGATGGCCCCTCCGGCCAAGAAGTAAGAATTTGCTGTCACTTCGGTGACGCGAAGAGTATCTAAGCCTTCCTGATGCCCGGCCCCGCAACGAGGGGCCGGGCATCTGCATATCCAGACCTCACCAAGGCCCCCCGCGATGTCCTCCTCCGTCTCTCCCCTTGCCCCCAAGAATGTTCCTGATATGCCCGTGATCGCGGGCGTCCGTCTTGCGACGGCCGAGGCCGGCATCCGCTACAAGAACCGCACCGACGTGCTGCTCGCCATCATGGACAAGGGCACCGCGGTCGCCGGTGTCTTCACCAAGTCGAAGTGCCCGTCTGCGCCGGTTGAATGGTGCCGTACGAAACTGAAGGGCGGCAAGGCGCGCGCGCTGGTCGTCAATTCCGGCAATGCCAATGCCTTCACCGGCAAGACCGGCCGCGCCTCCACCGCGCTGACCGCGAAGATTGCGGCCAAGGCTGTCGGCTGCAGCGAGAGCGAGATTTTCCTGGCCTCGACCGGCGTGATCGGCGAGCCGCTGGACGCGACCAAGTTCGACGGCGTGCTCGGCCGCCTCGCCGAGACCGCCGAGCCAGGTGACTACCTTGCCGCCGCCAAGGCGATCATGACCACCGACACCTTCCCCAAGGTCGCGACCGCGACGGTGAAGCTCGGCAAGGCCAAGGTCACCATCAACGGCATGGCCAAGGGCGCCGGCATGATCGCCCCCGATATGGCGACGATGCTGTCCTTCATCTTCACCGACGCCCCGATCGCACCCGCCGCGCTGCAGGCGCTGCTCAAGGCTGGTGTCGAGGACACCTTCAACGCGGTGACGATCGATGGCGACACCTCGACCTCGGATACGCTGCTCGCGTTCGCGACCGGCGCTGCGGCCGAGCATGGCGCACCCAAGATCAGCCGCGCCAGCGATCCGCGCCTGAAGGCCTTCGTGAAAGCCTTCAATCAGATCCTTGCCAATCTGTCCGAGCAAGTCGCCCGCGACGGCGAAGGCGCCCGCAAGCTGGTCGAGATCACGGTCGAGGGCGCCAAGACCAAGGCCTCCGCCCGCAAGATCGCGATGTCGATCGCCAACTCGCCGCTGGTGAAGACCGCGATCGCCGGCGAGGACGCCAATTGGGGCCGCGTGGTGATGGCGGTCGGCAAGGCCGGCGAGCCGGCCGATCGCGACAAGCTGTCGATCTCCTTCAACGGCATCCGCGTCGCCAAGAGCGGCGCACGCGATCCTGATTACGACGAGACCCAGGTATCGGAAGCAATGAAGGCGCCGGAGATCGCGATCAAGGTCTCGCTTGGCCTCGGCAAGGGCCGCGACCGGGTGCTGACCTGCGACCTCACGAAGGAATATGTCGCGATCAACGGGGATTACCGGTCCTAGGATCATGGCCGAGCTGAAGCTGACACTGGTGGTGGCCTGCGCGCTGGTCGACGCCGACAAGCGTGTTCTGATCGCGCAGCGCCCGGAGGGCAAGACGCTGGCGGGCTTGTGGGAGTTTCCCGGCGGCAAGTGTGAACCCGGCGAACGGCCCGAGCAGAGCCTGATCCGCGAGCTGAACGAGGAGCTCGGCATCACCGTCGCCGAGCCGTGCCTCGCGCCACTGACCTTTGCAAGCCACGGCTACGAGACGTTTCATCTGCTGATGCCGCTCTACATCTGCCGGCGCTGGGAAGGGATTGTCCAAGCTCGCGAAGGCCAGACCCTAGCCTGGGTGCGCGCCAACAAGCTGCGCGACTATCCGATGCCGCCGGCGGATATTCCGCTGATCCCGCATTTGATCGACTTGCTGATGTGACGACGCATCGTCATTCCGGGGCGATGCGGAGCATCGAACCCGGAATGGCAGCGGCGCCGGGATCACGTCTCTCCCGCCTTCTTCACCGCCTCCGCCAAGCTCGCCTTCGCCGAGCCCGGCTTTAGCGGCTGCTGCTGGCTCGCATGTGGCGCCCAGCCGGACAGCCAGATGATGTCGAAGGTCGCACGGATGCGGCCGTCGGCATCGGCAAAACGCTCGGCATAGATTTCGGCCATGCGGAGCAGCGTCGCGCGTCGCGTCGGCGTGCGCCGCCGCTCGATCAGCACATTGGCCGCGCCCATGCGGCGGAGATCCTGCATCAACGTGAACGCGTTGCCATAGCGCACCACGACGCGATCAACGTCGGTAACCGGCAGTGCAAAGCCCGCCCGCTGCAACAACGCACCGATGTCGCGCAGGTCAGCAAAGGGTGCAACGCGCGGAGAGACACCGCCTTCGCATTCGGCTTCCGCCTCTGCAAAAGCCTGCCGCAGCTCGGTCAGGCTATCTCCGCCGATCATCGCGGCGAGCAGCAGCCCGTCCGGCTTCAGCGCACGGCGAACCTGCGCGAACACGCCCGGCAGGTCGTTGACGAATTGCAACGCTAGAGCCGAGACGACGAGATCGAGGCTCTCGGGCACCACGGGCAATTTCTCGGAGCCCGCAGCGTCGAGCGCGATCCCTTGGATCGAAGGTAACCGGCCGCGCAGACCTGCGAGCCCTTCACCAGGCGTCCAGAGATCGGCCGGTGCGTGAAACTCGCGCATCACCGCGGCGAGCCGGTCGGACATGTCCTCGGCAACCCGGTCGAGCAGGAAGCTCTCGACACCCAGCGCCATTGCACGCCGCTGCCGCGTGTGCAGCAGGGAGCGATCGAACAAGGCGGGTGGGGTCTGCGGTGTCTGAGCCATGCCGCTGGTTACGCCGATCACGACGGTTCTGGCAATCCGGCGAATGCGGCGCTAGCCTCCTTTCATGGAAGCTGATGCCACCCCATCCCGTTCCATTGCCGCACCTTTGCGTGCTGCGTGGACGGCTGGCCGCTATGTGCTGACACGGACGGCAAAGCTCGCGCTCGACATCGCGCTGCCGACGCTGTGCGTGTCCTGTCGCGAGCCGGTCGATGGCGAGGGCGTATGCGCGGCGTGCTGGTCGCGGCTGTCGTTCATTGAGCGGCCCTATTGCCCGCGGCTCGGCATTCCCTTCGTCTATGACCCCGGCCCCGACATGCTGTCGATGGAGGCGATCGCGAGCCCGCCGGCTTACATGCGGGCACGCGCGGCGGTTCGCTATGACGACGTCGCGCGCACGCTGGTGCATGCGCTGAAATACCAGGATCGCACCGATCTCGCGCCCGCCATGGGCCGCTGGATGGCGCGCGCGGGCGGCGAGTTGCTCAACGGCGCCGACATGCTGGTGCCGGTGCCCCTGCATTGGCGGCGGGCCTGGCGCCGCCGCTACAACCAATCCGGCGCGCTGGCGCAGATCATCGCACGGCAGAGCGGAGTGAAGGTGAGAGCTGAGGTGCTGCGCCGGGTGCGCGCCACGGAGCAGCAGATCGGCCTGTCGCGGGCTCAGCGCGCCACCAATGTGCAGGGCGCGTTCCAGGTATCCCCCGACCGTCAGGCCGAGGTCCAGGGCCGGCGCATCATCCTGGTCGACGATGTCCTGACATCAGGTGCAACATTGGACGCCTGCGCCCGCGCCCTGCTGCGCGCCAAGGCGGCCCAGGTCGATGTGCTGGTGTTCGCCCGGGTTGTCGAGATCAGGTAAACCCCCATATAATTCAATAAATTCATGACATGAGAGCGTTTGATCCCATGACCGCTGCTGTCGAGATCTATACCAGGCCGGGATGCGGCTATTGTTCCGCCGCCAGGTCGCTTCTGACCCGCAAGAAGGCGACCTTCACGGAATTCGATGTCGCCAAGAACCCGTCCTGGCGCGAGGAAATGTACGACCGCGCCGGCGCGGGCTCGACCTTCCCGCAGATCTGGATCGGCGGAACTCATATCGGCGGTTGCGACGACCTCTACGCGCTCGACCGCGAAGGCAAGCTCGACGGCCTGCTCGAAAACGTCAAGGCGGTCTCATGAGCGAGGACAGGACCTTCACCGCCGCCATGGTGCAGATGCGCACCGGCCTGATGCCGGGGCCGAGCCTCGCTCAGGCGACGAAACTCATCCGGGAAGCGGCGGCCAAGGGCGCGGACTACGTGCAGACGCCCGAAGTCAGCAACATGATGCAGCTCAACCGCAAGGCGCTGTTCGAACACCTGCAGAGCGAGGAGGACGATACCTCGCTGAAGGCGTATCGCGCGCTCGCGGCCGAGTTGAAGATTCACATCCATGTCGGCTCGCTGGCGCTGCGGTTCTCGCCCGAAAAGGCGGTCAACCGTTCGTTTCTGATCGGGCCCGAGGGCAATGTGCTCGCGAGCTACGACAAGATCCACATGTTCGACATCGAGCTGCCGGACGGCGAGAGCTATCGCGAATCCGCCAATTACCAGCCCGGCGAAACCGCCGTGATCTCCGACCTGCCCTGGGGCCGCGTCGGCCTCACGATCTGCTACGACGTGCGCTTCCCCGCGCTCTATCGCGCACTGGCTGAAAGCGGCGCTTATTTCATCACCGTTCCCTCCGCCTTCACCCGCAAGACCGGCGAGGCGCACTGGCACATCCTGCTGCGCGCGCGTGCGATCGAGACCGGCTGCTTCATCTTCGCCGCGGCCCAGGCAGGCACCCATGAGAACAAGCGCGAGACCTATGGCCACTCTCTGATCATCGACCCCTGGGGCGAGATCCTCGCCGAGGGCGATGTCGAGCCCGGCATCATCATGGCCAAGATCGACCCGGCCAAGGTCGAGACTGCGCGCCGCGCGATCCCATCGCTCCAGCACGGCCGCCGCTTCGGCGTCTCCGATCCCAAGGCCGGGCCGGATCATCTGCATCTGGTGCGGGGATCGGCATGATTCGCTACGCGCTGCATTGCGACCGCAACCATGAGTTCGAGAGCTGGTTCCAGAGCTCGTCGGCCTATGATTCGCAGGTAAAGCGCAAGCTGGTGACCTGTCCGATCTGCGGCTCGGCCAAGGTCGACAAGGCGATCATGGCACCGCGTATCGTCGCCAAGAAGGGCCGCGGCCCTGCGACGCCGCCGCCGGAGCCTGTTGCAACCACCGCTCCCGAGGCCGCCCCGTCAGGACCGACCTCGCTGATGATGGCGCAGGAGCGCGAGCTGCGCGCCAAACTGAAAGAGCTGCGCGACCACATCGTGAAGAATGCCGACAATGTCGGCGAGCGCTTTGCGAACGAAGCCCGTGCGATGCATTACGGCGACAAGGAACACCGCCCGATCTATGGCGAGGCCTCGCCTGATGAAGCGAAGTCGCTGATCGATGAGGGCATCGAGGTGTCACCGCTGCCGACCCTGCCGGAAGACCGGAACTGACGCGCAAACCGCGTCAGAAGCCCACCAGCAGCGCCACGCCCACAACGATCAGCACGATGCCAAGAATCTCGCGCGGCGCGATCGGCTGCTTGAACGAGTAATACGCCACGGCCTGCGCGAACAGCACCTCGATCAAAGCGAGCGTGCGGACATTGGCGGCGGCCGTCAGCGCAAACGCCAGGAACCAGAACTGGGAGGCGAAGGCACCCATGAAGCCCGCCAGCAGCGACGGCTTCCATAATCCCAGGATCGACTGAAGCACTTTTGGCGCGCGCCAGAACAGATAGATCGTCAGGATCAGCGTCTGCACGAACAGGCCGAGCACCAGCGTGAACGACGACGCCGTCACGAACGACACGTTCGGTACGGTGATGATGGCACCGCGGAAGCCGACCGCAGACAGCGCGAACGCCGCAGCCGCGACGAGGCCGGTGATGGTCGGCTTCAGCTCCGCAAAACTCTTCTCGCCGCCGGGGCGCAGCGCGGTGATGACGACGCCAACGGTCGCGATCACGATCGCCAGCACCTTCAGCCAGGTCAGGTGATCGCCGAGGAAGACGAAACCGAAGACCGCGGTCTGGATCGCCTCGGTCTTGAGATACGCCGTCGTCACCACGAAGGAGCGGTCGTTCATCGCGAGCAGCATCAGCCCGGTGGCGACGATCTGGCTGAGCGCGCCCAGCAGCAGCCACGGCCAGAACATCGATGGCGGCATGCCGATATGGTCACCGGTTGCGACCAGCACCACGCCGAGAAACAGCAGCGAGAACGGGAAGCCGAACAGGAAGCGGATGTTGGTCGCGCCCCATGTCCCCAGCGGCTTGGTCAGCGACCGCTGCATCGCATTGCGCGCGACCTGGCCGAGCGCAGCGACGACGGTGAAGGGAATCCAGAGGCTGGTGACGGTGAACATGGGGTGGGTGGCTGGGACAGGAGGGTTGTTGCAGCCAACCTGCCGTCAGCTATTCAACGGGTCAACCACACGAACGTCATGGGAGCGATGCTCTCGCAACAAGCACACTGTCGTCCCTGCGAACGCAGGGACCCATAACCCCAGGGAGCAGTTTTGCGGAGGCTGCTAACACGCGCCTCCAACACCGCGCCCTCACCGACAGATTCCGCAGTATGGGTCCCTGCGTGCGCAGGGACGACAGCTTTTGCTTGGTTGCTTAATACCAAATCAAACCAGGAGATCGCTCAGATCGCGCCACTCCAGGTTTTCGCGCTCAATCAGCTCGATCTTCCAGTCGCGCTTCCAGCGCTTCAGCTGCTTTTCGCGAGCAATCGCTTCGTCTGCCCGCTCATAGGCTTCGGTGTAGACGAGCCGATATACCCCGTAGCGTTTGACGAATTTCGAGCCCTTGCCACTTCGGTGCTCTTCCAGCCGCTTCTGGAGCGAGTTGGTGATCCCGATATAGAGCGTTCCGTGATGGCCGCTGGCGAGAATGTAGACGTAGTACATGCTCGAAACGCCCATCTCGGCTAACGACTGGGGCCTGTGGTTATGGGTCCCTGCGTTCGCAGGGACGACACAGTTCGGGTTGTGAGAGCTCGCATCTCTCTCATGCCACCCTCACACCATCCCTTCCGCCACCACCATGTAGTTCACGTCCATGTCGGACGAGAGCGTCCATTTGTCGGCGAAGGGGGAGTAGACGACGCCGGTCTGCTCGGTGATGACGAGGCGGTTGTCGAGGAGATACTTGGTCAGCTCGTCCGGGGTGACGAACTTGTTCCACTCGTGGGTGCCGCGCGGCAGCCAGCGCAACACGTATTCGGCGCCGACGATGGCGAGCGCAAAGCTCTTCCAATTGCGGTTGAGGGTGGAGACCACCATCAGCCCGTTCGGCTTCAGCATCGAGGCGCAGCGCTTGAGGAATACGCCGACGTCGACAACGTGCTCGACCACTTCCATCGCCAGCACGATGTCAAAGCGCTCGCGCGGGTCGATCTCCTCCACAGTGGTGCAGCGGTAGTCGATCGACAGATGGCTCTTGTCGGCATGCAGCTTCGCGGCGGCAATGTTGCTCTGCGATGGATCGACGCCAATCACCTGCGCGCCGAGCCGCGACAGCGGCTCGCACAAGAGGCCGGCGCCGCAGCCGATGTCGAGTACGCGCAGGCCGCCGAGACAGTTGAGGCTGCGCACATTGCGCTCGAACTTGCGGCAGGCGGCGTCGCGGATGTAGCCGAGCCGCAGCGGATTGATCCGGTGCAGCGGCGCCATCTTGCCCTTGGGGTCCCACCACTCGGCCGAGAGTTTTGAGAATTTCGCGATCTCGGCGGCGTCGACGGTCGAGCCCGGCGGTACGGTGGCAGTTGCGGAACTATCTTGCTGCATGCTCATGGTTACGCGCGGTCCTACCGCGTGGTGATCGAACTACGGAAGGCCAGCGGAGAGGCGATGGTCTTGATCGTCTCGCGTCCTTCGCCGACGCCATTGATGGTCACGTCGCCGTAGTTGAGAATACGCCCAAGGATGGTCTGGTTGACGTCGACACTCTCCACCTTGTCCAGCGCCATTTCAAAGGTGCGGCGCTTGATGAAGCCGATCTTGTGCACAACCCTGAGATTGGTGACGTCGGTTTCAGTGGTGAGGCGATGGAACCAGCCCTTCACCGTCCAGTACAGGGCGGCCAAGGCCACCAGGCCGGAGCCGAACAGGCAGAGGATCATGATGCTGTAGACGTCGCTCTGGCGGGAGACCGCGAACAGGATGATTGCCACGATCCAGGCCAGAATGGCCGGGACATAGAAGATCCAGTGCGCATTGGTCGAATACAGCACCCGCTCGCCGGGCTGCAGGATTTCGTCAATATAGCGCGCCATAACCTCTGATAACCCATTGCCAGGATTGGCCGTGCAGGAACCCGCTTGCCCCCGGCCCCGCCCCTCTGTATACGCGCGGTCGGTATCCCCCTGGGCATCCGTCCGGCGCGGGTCACCATACTGATCCTCAAGAGGGAATGCACGCGTCGTCATGAGCCGTCTCGTGATGAAATTCGGCGGCACGTCCGTCGCCAATATCGAACGTATCCGCAACGTCGCACGCCATGTGAAGCGTGAGGTCGATGCCGGCCATGAAGTGGCTGTGGTCGTCTCGGCGATGTCGGGCAAGACCAACGAGCTGGTGGCCTGGTGCACCGAGGCCTCGCCGATGCACGACGCGCGCGAATACGACGCAGTCGTCGCCTCCGGCGAACAGGTCACCTCGGGCCTGCTGGCCATCGTTCTCCAGGGTATGGGCATCCAGGCCCGCTCCTGGCAGGGCTGGCAGATCCCGATCAAAACCAGCGACGCGCATGCCTCGGCCCGGATCGAGGACATCGACGGCAGCGAGATCATCTCCCGTTTCAAGGATCGCAAGGAGGTCGCTGTCATCGCCGGCTTCCAGGGTATCGATCCCAGGACCAACCGCATCACCACACTGGGCCGAGGCGGCTCCGATACCTCGGCCGTGGCCGTCGCCGCCGCCGTCAAGGCCGACCGCTGCGACATCTACACCGATGTCGACGGCGTCTACACCACCGACCCGCGAATCGTGCCGAAGGCCAAGCGGCTCGACAAGATCGCATTCGAAGACATGCTGGAATTGGCCTCCCAGGGCGCCAAGGTGCTCCAGGTGCGCTCGGTGGAACTCGGCATGGTCCACAACATGCCGATCTTCGTCCGCTCGAGCTTCGACAAGCCCGAGGATATCGACCCGCATGCCAACCAGCCGCCCGGCACCCTGATCTGCGGCGAGGAGGAGATCATGGAAAACCACGTCGTCACCGGTATCGCCTTTTCGAAGGACGAGGCGCAGATCTCGGTGCGCCAGATCGAGGACAAGCCTGGCGTTGCCGCATCGATCTTCGGCCCGCTCGCGGATGCCAATATCAACGTCGACATGATCGTTCAGAACGTGTCCGAAGACGGCAAGACCACCGACCTGACCTTCACGGTGCCGGCCGCCGACCACGTCAGGGCAAAGGACACGATTACCGCCGCCAAGGCCAAGATCGGGTATGCACGGCTGGATACCGCAACCGACGTCGCCAAGATCTCGGTGATCGGCAGCGGCATGCGCAGCCATGCCGGCGTCGCGGCCCAGGCGTTTTCGGCCCTCGCAGGACGGAATATCAACATCCGGGCCATTACAACCTCCGAGATCAAATTCTCGGTTTTGATCGACACCGCCTATACCGAGCTTGCGGTGCGCACGCTGCATACGCTTTACGGCCTCGATCAGGCCTGAGGCGCTACCCGTCTTTCCGGAAAACCGCTTCGCACTTTTCCGGACCATGCCAAGGCTAATTTTCTCTTAGCGGTCGCAGCAAACGCGAAGGTGTACACACCTTCGCGTTTGGCAGGCGTTTTGCTTGGCAAAACAAGCCTCAATTCGCTATACGGCGGACAGGGTGGGCTGCCGCAGACTGTGTCCCAGTTCAGGCGGCGCTGATTCGGCGCAAGCGGTTGTTTGCGCCTGCGCCGGACAAACAAATTGATTGTTTTTCTGGAATTTTGGGCCAGCCGCCGGCCAATATCGCCGGGCCAGGCAGACGGAGGAGATTGACGGTTCATGCGGAGCGCGTCGGGAGGTCCCCGCGTCTTGTTGAGACGGCTCCGCGAAACCATGGCGGAGCAGGTCTCGGCCCAGGAGCGGCTGGACAAGATCGTGGTGCTGATCGCCGCCAACATGGTGGCCGAGGTGTGCTCGGTCTATGTGCTGCGCATCGACAACACCCTCGAGCTCTACGCTACAGAAGGCCTCAACCGTGAGGCCGTGCACCATACCGTGCTCAGTGCCCATGAGGGCCTTGTCGGCCTCGTCGCCAGTGAGGCGACGCCGCTCAATTTGAACGACGCCCAGAGCCACCCCGCCTTCTCGTTCCGCCCGGAGACCGGCGAAGAGATCTATCACTCCTTCCTTGGCGTGCCGATCCTGCGCGCCGGCAACACGCTCGGCGTGCTGGTGGTGCAGAACCGCGCCAAGCGCACCTATGTCGAGGAGGAGCTCGAGGCGCTGCAGACCACCGCCATGGTGCTGGCGGAGCTGATCGCGTCAGGCGAATTGTCCGCGCTCGCCCAGCCCGGCCTGGAGCCGGCCGCGCGCCATTCGACGCAGAAGGCCGGCGCGATCCTTTCGGAAGGCATCGCGCTCGGCCACGTCGTGCTGCACGAGCCGCGCGTCGTCATCAAGGACTACATCGCCGAGGACCTGCCGAAGGAAATCAAGCGGCTCGACACCGCGCTGGCCAAGCTGCGTTCGGATCTCGACCGCATGCTGGAGCGCGGCGACGTCGCCGAGGGCGGCGAGCACCGCGACGTGCTCGAAGCCTACCGCATGTTCGCCAACGACCAGGGCTGGTCGCACAAGCTGCACGAGGCGGTGGCGACGGGCCTCACCGCGGAAGCCGCCGTCGAGCGCGTGCAATCCGACACACGCGCCCGCATGCTGCGCGTGACCGATCCCTATTTGCGCGACCGGCTGCACGATCTCGAGGATCTCGGCTACCGCCTGATGCGGCAGCTGGTCGGCCAGGATCATGCGCCCTCGCGCGAGCAGATGCCCGACAACGCCATCGTCATCGCGCGTGCGATGGGACCGGCGGCGCTGCTCGACTACGACCGCAAGCGCTTGCGCGGCATCGTGCTGGAGGAAGGCACCGCCAACTCCCACGTCTCGATCGTGGCCCGCGCGCTCGGCATTCCCGCGGTCGGCGAGGTGCCCAACGCGCCCGGCATTGCCGATCCAGGCGATGCCATCATCGTCGATGGCACCTCGGGCGCGATCTATGTGCGCCCGTCGCAGGAGATCGAAGCAGCCTATGCCGAACGGGTGCGCTTCCGCGCCCGCCGCCAGGCGCAATATCTGGCGCTGCGCGACCGGCCCTGCGTCACCAAGGACGGCGAGAAGGTCGAGCTGTTGATCAATGCGGGCCTCGCCATCGACCTGCCGCATATCGACGACACCGGCAGCGCCGGCATCGGCCTGTTCCGCACCGAGCTGCAGTTCATGGTCGGCCAGAGCCTGCCGCGCACCAGCGACCAGCTCGCGCTCTACCGCGCCGTGCTGGATGCCGCGGGCCCCAAGCCCGTGACCTTCCGCACCCTCGACATCGGCGGCGATAAGGCGCTGCCCTATATGGAGACGGTGATCGAGGAGAATCCCGCGCTCGGCTGGCGTGCGATCCGGCTCGGGCTCGACCGTCCGGGCCTCTTACGCGGCCAGATCCGCGCGTTGCTCCGCGCCGGCGGCGGCCGCGCACTGCGCATCATGTTCCCGATGATCTCGGAGGTTGCCGAGTTCGATGCCGCGAAGGCGCTGGTCGAGCGCGAGCTGACTTATTTGCGCCAGCATGGCCACACCCTGCCGGAGCGCATCGATATCGGCACCATGGTCGAGGTGCCGGCGCTGCTCTACCAGCTCGACGAATTGCTGAAGAAGGTCGACTTTATCTCGGTCGGCTCCAACGATCTGTTCCAGTTCCTGTTCGCGGTCGACCGCGGCAATGCCAAGGTCTCCGAGCGCTTCGACACCATGTCGACGCCGATCCTGCGCGCACTGCGCGACATCGCACGGAAATCGCAGGCCGCGAAGAAATCGCTTTCGCTCTGCGGCGAGATGGCCTCGAAGCCGATCGGCGCGCTGGCGCTGCTGGCGATGGGCTACCGCTCGCTGTCGCTGTCGGCGACCGCGCTCGGCCCGGTCAAGGCGATGGTGATCGATCTCGACGTCAAGAAGGCCGCAGCGATGCTGGGGCCCCTGCTGGATGCGCCGACCGGCAGCGTCTCGATCCGGCAGAAGCTGACGGAATTTGCCGAGGCCGAGGGCCTGGCGTTGTAGCGGGCCTGCCGCTGGCCCTCGCTACCTCGCCTCCCTCCGCCATTTGAGACTGAACCATGTCGTCACTTCCCGAAGCCAAACTGGACGTCCTGCTCGCGCATCACGCCTCGCTCGAAGCCGAATCGCTGGGGCAACTATCGTCTGAGCGCTATGTGCAGGTCACGCGCGAGCTCGCCGAGATCGCCCCGCTGGTCGAAGCGGTGAAGACGTATCGGTCTGCGGTCAAGGAGCTCGCCGACACCGAGGCGCTGATCGCCGATCCCACAACCGACGCCGAGATGCGCAGCATGGCGGAGGCCGAGCGAGACGAGCTCAATCCGAAGATCGAGGATCTGGTCCAGAAGATCCGCATCGCGCTGCTGCCGAAGGACGCCATGGACGACCGCAACGTGGTGCTGGAAATCCGCGCCGGCACCGGCGGCGACGAGGCCTCGCTGTTCGCCGGCGATCTGTTCCGGATGTACGAGCGTTTTGCCAGCTTGCAGGGCTGGAAGGTCGAGGTGATCTCGGCGAGCGAAGGCACTGTCGGCGGCTACAAGGAAATCATCGCGGAGGTGCAGGGCCGCGGTGCGTTCTCCAAGCTGAAGTTCGAATCCGGCGTGCACCGGGTGCAGCGCGTGCCGGACACTGAGACGCAGGGGCGCATCCATACGTCGGCCGCCACGGTCGCCGTATTGCCCGAGGTCGAGGATGTCGACGTCGAGATCAAGAACGACGACCTGCGCATCGAGACCATGCGCGCGCAAGGCGCCGGCGGCCAGCACGTCAACAAGACCGAATCGGCGATCCGCATCACTCACATTCCGACCGGCATCGTCGTGATGATGCAGGACAGCCGCTCGCAGCATAAGAACCGCGCCTCCGCCATGAACATCCTGCGCTCGCGCATCTACGATGCCGAGCGGCAGCGCGTCGACGCTGCACGCTCGGCCGAGCGCAAGGAGAAGGTCGGCTCCGGCGATCGTTCCGAGCGCATTCGCACCTATAATTTCCCGCAAGGCCGCGTCACCGACCACCGCATCAACCTGACGCTCTACAAGCTGCCGCAGGTGATCGCCGGCGAAGCGCTCGGCGAATTGACCGATGCGCTGACCACAGAGCACCAGGCCGCACAGCTCGCGGCACAGGGCGCAGCGGCCTAACAGGCCGCGGGGCGTTCAGGCCTCGCCGGGCTCTCCGAAGGATTTCAACAGACGGCTCAGCGCCGGGCTTGCGGCGCGGCGGAGCTCCTCGAGGTTCTTGCGCGAGAGCGCCTGCAGCTTCTGTTCGCCTTTTTTCGTCAGCTTGAGATGCACGCGCCTGGCATCCTCGGGATCAGCGGCGCGACTGACCAGCCCTTGCTTTTCGAGGCGATTGATCAGCTCGACAGCGGAGTGATGCCGGATCAGCAGAAACTTCGCGACATCGCCGACAGTTGCGGGGCCCGGACGGACAAAGCCCTTGATGCCGAGCAGGGCCTGGTGTTGCGTCGGCGTCAATCCCTGTTCGGCGGCCGCCGCCTCGCTGAAGGCCAGAAAGCTGCGGATCTGGTAGCGAAACTGCGCCAGCGCCGCGTAATCGGAGTCACGCATCGTGCTGCGCCTCGCCGAGATCACCACTTTCGACCGCTGCGCTTTCTTCGCTTGAGCCATGCCTGCCTCGACCATGCCGCCCGCCGTCGCGGAAGACTTAGCCTAAAGTAGCAAACGGCCGCAGCCGGACCAACCGGCCGATGTCACGGATGCACAGCTATCCGATGGCCTATTCGAAGCTGGACAGCAGGATTTTCACCAGGATGACCTGAAATGCGATCGGGATGCGGACGCTCTTGCGCCGGATGGAGCGCTGCAGCGCGCCCGCGATCTCTGCGGCGGTCAGGCCGCCTGCCGACGCATTGGCAATCAAATCCGCCCACATCTGCGACAGCGAGCCGCCTGCTGTGATCACCGGCTTGATGGTGACGCCGCAGCCCTGCGCCCAGTCGACGATCTCCCGCATCGTATGGGGTCCGCAATTGCGCGCAGTCGTGAGGCGCTCGGCTGTCAGCGCAAGCAACAGCTCGCGCGAGGGCGACCAATTGCCCTTCGGCGGCTGCTCGCCGGTCAGCTCGACTGCGAGTTCCTTCAGGACGTTCTGGGCTCGGACGCTGAGCCGCTTCATCGGCGCAGGCGCACGTTTGGCCTGAACGGCGCCCACAGCCGGCCCTCGCTCGCCGCCCGGGCGATTGCGCGACTCGGACGCGCGAGCGGCATCTCCGCCCTCCGAAGGCCACGCGGCCTCCTGCCGCTCCGTTTCCTGCGGCCAGGATTGTTGCTTCCGGCTACCCGCCACTGTCGTCTGCCGCACCATGTCTCTCGCCGAACCCGCCATAGCCGTACTCACAAAGACTAATATATATCGTTATCCGATATGTATTCACGACATAATTTTCGTCGTTCGACCAAAGGCGAAATTGACAGAAGGCCTTCATAAGCAATGCTTGCGTCCAAGAACTACACGCGGATGTGACGTGCCCGGCACGGCAGGCCGATGAGGTCGGTCGCCGCCGGACAGGTCGTGTTTTGCCTGCAAACAAGAACGATGTTCGGAGGAACCACCATGACTGACGATCTCATCCGCCGCGGCCTTTCGCGCCGTGGCCTGCTCCAGACCACCGCAGGCCTCATCGGCGGCTCGATGCTGCCGGCAATGCCGGCATTCGCCGAGGACAAGCCGGCGATCGGCTCCTATCCCGCGGGCGTGTCGGGTTCCACCGCCTTCATCGGCATATCGGTGCCGCGCACCGGAACCTACGCCGTGCAGGGCGAGGACGAGCTCAAGGGCTATCAGCTCGCGATCGATCACATCAACGAAGGCCACGAGCTGATCAAGAAGATTTCACCCAAGACCAGCAAGGGCGTGCTCGGCAAGGAGCTGAAATTCGGCGTCGCGGATTCGGCGGCGAAGCCCAACGAAGCGGTGCAGGCGCAGCAGCGCTTCATCAGCGAGAACAAGGCGATCATGATCACGGGCGGCACCTCGAGCGCCGTTGCGGTCGCGCTGAACAAGCTCGCCCAGCGCGAGCACGTGCTGTTCGTCTGCGGCATCTCCGGCTCGAACGACACCACCGGCAAGGACTGCGTGCGCTACGGCGTCCGCCAGAACTTCTTCGGCCAGACCGCTGCGGCGGCTATCGGCCCGGTGATGGTGCGGGAGTTCGGCAAGGGCAAGAAGGCCGCGTATCTCACGCCTGACTACACCTACGGCCACACCGTCACCAAGTCGATGCAGGACTTCCTCGCGACCGCCGGCTGGACCACCGTCACCAACCAGGTCGCCCCGCTCGGCGCGCCCGACTATTCGTCCTATCTGCTGAACGTCGCGAATTCCGGCGCCGATGTGCTCATCAACGTCAACTGGGGCCACGACGCGGTGCTGTCGACCCAGCAGGCCAAGCAGTTCGGCGTGCTCGACAAGATGAAGCTGGTCGTCCCTTACCAGGTGCCGTTCATCGCGCGCGAGACCGGCGGCCTGATGCAGGGCGTCTACGCCGCGACCGATTATTGGTGGACGATCGAAGACAAGTTCCCGCTCGCCAAGATGTTCAACGAGGCCTTCGAGAAGAAGTACGGCTACAAGCCGGAATGGGGCGCCGAGAACGCCTATGTCAGCTTCGCCCACTGGGCCCGCATGTGTGAGGAAGCCGGCAGCTTCAACCCGCCCGACGTGATCAAGGCCTATGAGAAGGGCGAGACCATCCCCTCGCTGGTCGGCGATGTGCATTACCGCCCGGAGGATCATCAGTGCGTCCGCCCTGTCATCATCGTCAAGGGCAAGCAGCAGAAGGACATGAAGAACAAGGAAGACTGGTACGACGTCGTCGAGATCGTCCCGGGTGAAGGCCTGATGCAGAAGCCGGATGCCTTCGGCTGCCATCTCGGCGACTACACCTGATCCCGAGCCAACCCCTGTGACGCCGTAGGCCGACCTCTGGACCTGCGGCGTCGCCTTTTTTGGCGCAGCGCCGCGTCACGACAGCGATTATTGCATGATCAGTTGGCCCAATCTCGTTTCGCAGCTTTTCAACGGACTGGCGCTCGGCGCCTTGCTCGCGCTGATCAGCTCCGGCCTGACCATCATCTACGGCACGCTCGGCGTGCTCAACCTTGCGCATGGCGCGATGTTCATGATCGGCGGCTATGCCGGCTTCGTCACCTACCAGTACACGGAATCGTTCATCCTCGCCGTCATCGCCGGCTCGCTGTTCGTGATGCTGCTCGGCGTCTTGATGGAGCGCGCCATTATCAGGCACTTCTATCACCGCCCGCATGAAGATCAGTTGCTGGTGACCTTCGGGCTCGGCATCTGTTTCGTCGAGCTCGTGCGCCTGGTCTTTTCGAGCCAGTCGCAGATCGTGCCGCCGCCGGCGTTGTTCCAGGGCATCACCAATCTCGGCTTCATGTTCTATCCGACCTACCGCCTCGCCGTGGTCGGCATCGTCGCGATCGCGCTCGGCGCGCTGTTCATCGTGCTCTACCGCACCCGGCTCGGCATGATCGTGCGCGCCGGCATCGAGGATTCGGTGATGGTCGATTCGCTCGGCATCAACGTCTACCGCGTCTTCATGATCGTGTTCGGCATCGGCGCCATGGCCGCCGGCTTTGCCGGCATCGTCAATGCGCCGGTGGTGTCGCTGACCCCGGGCATCGGTGACGACATCCTGGTCCAGACCTTCGTGGTGGTGGTGATCGGCGGCGTCGGCTCGTTCCCCGGCGCGATTCTCGGCGGCCTGATCGCCGGCGAGATCATCAGCGTCACCTCCATGTTCAACCCCGGCTACGCCTATGTGATGCTGTTTGCGGCGATGACGCTCGTGCTTGTGGTGCGACCGCATGGCCTGCTCGGCGTGCAGGGCCGCGAATAAGTGATCCGCTGATGCTCAAGCAACGCCCGCTCCTGATCGAGACACTGACGGCCGTCGGCCTGATCGTGGCTCCCTTCGTGCTGCCTCATCTCGGCTTCGCGCCGAACACGGTGAACCGGATCCTGGTCTGGGGCCTGTTCGGCCTCGGCTTCGACATCCTGTTCGGCTTCACCGGCCTGTTGTCGTTCGGCCAGTCCGCCTTTTACGGCACCGGTGGCTTCGTCGCCGCCTATCTGCTGACCCGCGCCGGCTTCAGCAATGTGCTGGGCGCGCTGGTCTTTGGCATGATCGCGGCGGCGGCGACCGGCTATCTGATCGGCCTGATCGCGCTGCGCCGCACCGGCATCTACTTCGCCATGATCACGGTGGCGATCGCGGAAGTGTTCTTCTTCGTCGAGTTCAATCCGCTCTCCGACTTCACCGGCGGCGAGAACGGCCTGCCGGGCGTGCCGACGCCGAGCTTCAATCTCGGCTTCACCACCATCCATTTCACCAATGGCTGGTCGCTCTATCAGTTCATCGCGCTGTGCTACTTCATCGGCGTCATCATTGCGCTCAGGATCGTGCGCTCGCCGGTCGGGGCCATCTTCAGCGCCATCAGGGACAATCCGCTGCGCGCCACCGCGGTCGGCCACAACATCCATAGCTACAAGCTGACGGCCTTCGTGATCGCCGCGGCCTATGCGGGCTTTGCCGGCGGCCTGCTCGGCGTGCTCCAGGCCTTCATGCCCCCCGACGCTTTCACCTTTGACACCTCCGGCCAGCTTGTGATGCAGACCGCCATCGGCGGCCGGGGCACGTTGTTCGGCCCGTTGGTCGGCGCCACCGTCTGGCTGTTCCTTCAGGATTTCCTTCAGTCCGCGCTGGGTCTGGGAGCAGCCTGGAAACTGGTGCTCGGCGTCGTGTTCGTGCTGCTGGTTTGCTTCCTGCGTGGCGGGATCGTGGGCGGCCTCATCGATCTCTACGGCCTCGTCTCGGGCAAGCGAGCCCGGAAGGCCTCGGAGACGGAGGAAGCTGAGGTCGAGCCGCCACTGCAAGCTCCGCCCGCGCCGATGCAGGCCAAGGAGGTGGCACACCCCGCCTATTCCGGCCCGATCCTGAAAGCCACCGGTCTCACCAAGCGCTATGGCGGACTCGTTGCCAACAGCGATATCGATTTCAGCGTGAACCAAGGCGAGCTGCGCGGCATCATCGGCCCCAACGGCGCGGGCAAATCAACCTTCTTCAAGATGCTGACCTGCGAGATCGCACCGACGTCGGGGCAGATCGTGTTCGAGGGCCGCGATATCACGGGACTGAAGGTCACGGACGTCTGCCAGCTCGGGCTTACCAAGAGCTACCAGGTCAACCAGCTCTTCACGGGCCTGACCGTGCGGCAGAACCTGACGATCGCAGCCCTCGCCGAGCTGCGCGGAAAATTCCGGCTCGACCTGTTCCGCACGCTCGCCGGCGTCAAGGGTCTCACGGAGCAGGTGGAGCACACCCTCGCGCTGGTCAACCTGACCCGCCGCGCCGACACGCCCGTATCCGCGCTCGCCTATGGCGAGAAGCGCAGGCTGGAGATCGGGCTCGCGCTCGCGACGTCACCGCGCCTCTTGCTGCTCGACGAGCCACTCGCGGGCATGAGCCCGCGCGAGCGAATCGAGACCGTCAGGCTGCTCAAATCGATCGCGCGCGGCCGCACCATGATCATCATCGATCACGACATGGATTCGCTGTTCGAGCTGGTCGAGCGCGTGACCGTGCTGCAGGAGGGCCGCGTGCTGGTCTCCGGCACGCCCGAGGAAATCAAGACCAACGCCGCGGTGCAGGAAGCCTATCTCGGCGGCGTGCACGGAGAGATCGCCGCATGAGCCTGATCGAGGTCGTTGGCCTGAACAGCTATTACGGGGACTCGCACATTCTGTTCGACATCGCCATGCATGTCGAACGTCACGAGGTCGTGGCGCTGCTCGGCCGTAACGGCGCCGGCAAGAGCACAACGCTGAAGAGCCTAATGGGCGTGGTGGCCCCACGCAGCGGCAGCGTGAAGTTCGATGGCATCGATATCGCCGGCCGCCGGAGCCACAAGATCGCGCAAGCCGGCATGCAGCTGGTGCACGAGGAGCGCCGCATCTTCGGCAGCCTGTCGGTGGAGGAGAACATCCTCCTTGCGGGCATCACCGCGCCAAAACGCTGGCCGCTCGGCCGCATCTACGAGATGTTCCCGCGGCTGAAGGAGCGACGCAGCAACCGCGGCACCGAGCTTTCCGGCGGCGAACAGCAGATGCTGGCGATCGCGCGTGCGCTGGTGCGCGATCCCAAGATCGTGCTGCTGGACGAGCCGTTCGAGGGCCTCGCCCCCGTGATCGTCCACGATCTCGTCAAGGCCTGCCGCGAGCTCGCGGCCGCCGGTCAGACCATCGTGCTGGTCGAGCAGAACCTGGCGGCGACGCTGGCACTGGCGAGCAGGATCTACATCATCAACAACGGCCATATCGTGCATGAGGGGCCGGCGCAGGAGCTCAAGGCCCAGCCGGAGCTGCTCCAGCGTTATCTCGGCGTTTAATCGCGAAGATCAGCGACCAAGCGCCGCGATCATCCGCTTGGCGTGACCGGCGAGCACGGCCATGTCTTCCTTGCGCGTCTGCGCCGGCAGCAGCTCGACGCCGGCCCGGACCGGCATGACATGCATATGCAGGTGAAACACCACCTGCCCGCTGGCCGGCTCGCTGAACTGCTGGAGGATAATCCCTTCCGCATCGAACGCCTTCATGGCCGCGACCGCGATCCGCTTGGCGGTCCGGGCGACCGCGGCGAGATCGTCATCGGCAATGTCGAGAATACCTCGCGCCGGCGCCCGTGGAATCACCAGCGTATGCCCTGGCGAGCGCGGCATGACGTCCAGGAAGGCGAAGCTGCGCTCGTCCCTGAACACCTCGAAGCAGGGAATCTCGCCGCGCAGGATCTTTGCGAAGACATTCTGATCGTCATAGGCCGTCATGGATGTCCTCCTTCGCTGCGCGGTGCGATCAAACGCGCTCCTTTCCGTTGACGCAAGCAAGGCAGCCGATCTATCCACGATGCCAGGCAGGATGGTTCCCTTGGCGACAGGCTTTGATCCCGGACAGAGCATCGAGAGCGCGCGACGCACGCTGTCGGCGCTGCTGCAATCGGCCGGCATCGAGGAGCCGTCCCTCGATGCGCGCCTGCTGGTCGGTGCCGCGCTGGGACTCGATTTGACGGGCCTGATCACGCAGGCGACGAGACCGCTCACGCCAGAGGAGGCGACGCGGCTCGAAGGGTACGCGCAGCGGAGGCTCGCACATGAACCGATCGCCCGCATTCTCGGCGCCAGGGAATTCTGGGGCCTGCCGTTTCGCTTATCGGAAGCAACCCTGGTCCCTCGCCCTGATACCGAGACGGTGGTCGAGCGTGCACTCGAGCATTTTCGCGAGTTCGGTCTCTCTCATCCGCCTGTTATCGCCGATATCGGCACCGGATCGGGCGCGATCCTGCTTGCGCTGCTGCACGAGCTTCCCGAGGCTTTTGGTGTCGGCACCGATCTCAGCCTGACCGCGCTTCATACCGCCAGGGGCAATGCCGCCGCCCTTGGCCTTGCCGACCGCGCCGACTTCGTCGCCTGCTCCTACGCGGCGGCCCTTCGCGGCCCGTTCGATCTGATCGTGTCGAACCCGCCCTACATTCCCGCAGGGGAGATTCCGAAATTGAGCATCGAGGTTCGCGAGCACGATCCGCATCTGGCGCTCGATGGCGGCAATGACGGATACGATGCCTACCGGGCCTTGATTCCCCAGGCAGCCGGCCTACTCACCCCCGGCGGGGCGCTGATCGTCGAGGCCGGACAGGGCCAAGCCGGGAATATTGAAACCTTGATGGCAGCCGCCGCGTTATTGATCGACAGGCCCCCTAAGGCTGACCTGGCGGGCATTCCCCGGGCCGTCTCGGCCCGAAAAATGCCCCCATAAAAGCCGGATTGGGCTCGAAAAAACCTCTTGGAATATCCCGTGGGAACGACTACGTTCCGATCAACACATCGGTGCCGGCCCCGTAGACCTACGGGCGAAAGCCGGGCTCTCGGGCGAGAGCTTTACTGATTATAGGTTCCAAGCCGCAGGTCCTGTTGAGCGCGATGGCCATTGGAGCTGCGCTGCTCTCCGACCGCAACGTGAACGAAAGCCTGATATTGCGCTTGAAGACTTACGCAACAAAGCTGGGCTTGTTTCGGCAGGCGATATGAATGGGTTCGCTGGCAATCAATGCTGGCGGGTGGGGAACGCGTCTTTGTTGAGCGCGACGGTCGACGAACATTGGCAGGGTTCAAGCCGCCCTTGCGCGCGGTGCGCGCGAGGCCTGTGAACCGCTGTCATCAGGTCACTCCTAGCAATCAGTAATGCGTGCAACCTTTAGGGCTGGAATTAAAGGCAGGACATGAGAAACGGTCAGAACAAGCAGCGGATGCGCAACCGCAACAACAACAACAACAATAACAACAACCGACGCGGCCAGAACCCGATGACCCGGGTCTACGAATCGAACGGCCCCGACATCAAGATCCGCGGCACCGCCTCCCACATCGCCGAAAAATATCTTCAGCTTGCACGTGACGCGCGCTCCTCGGGCGATCCGGTTGCCGCCGAAAACTACTACCAGCATGCCGAGCACTATTTCCGCCTGATCGCGGCGGCCCAGGAACAGTTCCGCCAGAACCAGCAGCCGCGCGGCGACGAACCCGTCAGCACCAGCAGCGACGACGGCGAGGACGACGGCGAGAATTTTTCGGCCTTCGGCCAGGAGCCGGGTTTCGTTCCGCAGCCGCCGCAGCAGCAGCCATTCACGCGCGACCGCGACGGCCAGCGCGACCACCAGCGTGACTACCAGCAGCGCGACAACCGCGACAACCAGCAGCAGCCCTATCAGCGCGATCAGCAGCAGCCGCGCGAGCATCGCGAACGCGACCATCGTCCGCAGCCGCAATATCATCAGCAGCCGCAACCGCCGAACCAGCCGCAGCCTGTCGTCGGCGATGCTGGCAGCGTCGATCGCCTGCCGTCCTTCATCACCGGCGCGCAGCCGCAGGCGAACGCCGCTCCGGGCGGCTTCGAAGGTGGCAATGGCGGCGGTGGCGAGCGCTATCCGCGGCGACGTCGCCGGCCGCATAACGGCCCGCGTCCTGAGCGCGAGGCAGCTCCTGCCGCGACCAGCGACGATCTCGCCCCGGGCGAGTAGGTCACACTTCCGATCTTGATGGATTGCAATCGTCCCGGCCTCGCCGGGACGATTTGTTTTCAGCCCCGCGTCACCGTGGTCGAGGACGGCACCAGCACCGGCTTTGCAAGGGAGGGAATCAACCGCGCCCGTTCGCGCTTGGCCGGGATCGCGCGATAGACCTGCTTGGTCGCCTCGACGATGTGGACGCCTGCGAAGGGCAGCGACAGTGCTGCGCCGGCACGCTCCCACATCTGCGCCGATTTCAGCACCCAGCGGCCCGCATAGGGCGGCATGAACAGCGCCTCGCCCCAGCCGGTCGGCGTGAACCAGGCCTGCCGCAACAGGTCCGTGATCTGCGAGCGCGAATAGGGACGGCCATGGCCGAACGGCGTGTTGTCGCTGCGCGTCCACACGCCACGCCGGTTCGGAATCACCGCAATGACCCGCCCCGAGGGCGACAGCACGCGCCAGACCTCGCGCAACAGCGCGGCCGGATCGTCCGACATCTCCAACGCATGGACCAGCAGGATGCGGTCCACCGCGGCATCGGGAAGCGGCAGCGAGAACTCGTCGACCAGCGCGGCCAGCGCGGGCCGCCCGGTCGGCCATTTGAGCACGCCCTGGGCTGCCGGCATGAAGGCGATGCAACGCTCCGCGTCCTCGCGGAACAGCCCGAGATAGGGTGTCGGGTAGCCGATGCCGAGCACGCGCTGGCCTCCGGCGCCCGGCCAGCGTTCCCTGATGCCGCGATTGATCATCTGCCGCGCCACGATGCCGAGGCGGCGGGAATAAAATTCGCGAAGGTCGACAACGTCGATGGTCATGACGGCAATGTAACATGCGCCGGGGCGCGGTCGCGCGCCCAATATTGCATTGCCTGCGCAACGTTAACGCCATATTTGTCTGGCGGGGCTGAGCGCGATGGAGATGTCATGGCCGCCGAAATTCGTACTTTCACCTGTTTAAACGACAATTTCGGTTATCTGATCCACGATGTGGAAACCAAGGCAACCGCGTCGATCGACGCCCCCGAAGCTGGCCCCATCATCAGGGCGCTGGAGCGGGAGGGCTGGCAGCTCACCGACATCCTGATCACCCACCATCACGGCGATCACGTCGGCGGCGTTGCCGAGCTCAAGCAGAAATACGATTGCCGCGTCGTCGCGCCGTATGACAAGACGACGAAAATTGCGG
This sequence comes from Bradyrhizobium zhengyangense, assembly GCF_022012435.1. Classification (GTDB taxonomy): domain Bacteria; phylum Pseudomonadota; class Alphaproteobacteria; order Rhizobiales; family Xanthobacteraceae; genus Bradyrhizobium; species Bradyrhizobium zhengyangense. The sequence goes on along the minus strand of NZ_JAKLUA010000003.1, from coordinate 135,845 downwards.
ACGTCGATTTGCGCGTTGCCAATGGCGACGTGGTCAAGGTCGGCACGCTGCTCGCGCGCGTGCTGGAGACGCCCGGCCATACGCTCGACCACATCTCTTACGTGTTCGACACCGAAAAGACGCTGTTCGCCGCCGACACGCTGTTCTCGATCGGCTGCGGCCGCGTGTTCGAAGGCAACTATCCGATGATGTGGGACTCGCTGTTGAAGCTGCGCGCCCTGCCCGACGACTTCAAGCTCTATTGCGGCCACGAATACACGGCATCCAACGTCAAGTTCGCGCTCACGGTCGAGCCCGACAATGCGGCGCTTCAGGCACGAGCGGCGGAGGTTGCGAGGCTGCGGGCAGAGAACAAGCCGACGATTCCCTCACTGCTTGGTGATGAGAAGCGAGCAAACGTGTTCCTGCGCGCCGATGAACCGGCGGTCGCAGCCAGGCTACACATGAAGGGCGCGGATGCCGCCGCAGTGTTCGGCGAGCTGCGCGAGCGCAAGAACAAGTCCTGAAGAACAAATCCTAAAGCAAAGTCCTGAAGACTAACTCCTGACGGGGATCGATGCCGACCGCAGCCGAGATCATCGCGCGCCTCGAACTCCGCCCGCATCCCGAGGGCGGCCATTACCGCGAGACCTTTCGCGACCAGACCACCGACGTTAATGGCCGCTCGCGCTCGACCCTGATCTACTTCCTGCTTGCGCGCGGCGAGCGCTCGCACTGGCACCGGATCGATGCGGTCGAGACCTGGCACTACTACGCCGGTAGCCCCTTGATACTGCGCATCGCCCATGAGGGCTGCTCCCAACACGAGGTGCGGCTCGGCACCGATCTTGTGGGCGGCGAGCGGCCGCAGGCGATCGTGCCGGCGGACGCCTGGCAAATGGCGAAGACCACCGGTGAGTGGACGCTGGTCGGCTGCACAGTGGCGCCGGCGTTCGAGTTCGCAAAGTTCGAGCTCGCGCCGAAGGGCTGGGAGCCGTAGCGCCGCAATCTGGAATCGGGTGGGTTCGGTCCATCGCGCATCGTAGGACGGCGCTATCAATAAGCAGGAGCGCAAGATGCACGGTACATTCGATCCCCCGACGGTTCAGATCGACCCGGCCATTCTCTATTTCGGAACACCCGTCGTCCTGATCGGGTCGACCAATGAGGACGGCTCACACAATCTCGCACCGATGTCCTCGGCGTGGTGGGTGGGGTGGCGCTGCATGCTCGGACTCGCCCGCAATTCCAAGACCACCGAGAACATGATTCGCACCGGCGAATGCGTGCTCAATCTGCCGTCGGCCGACCTCGTCGCGACGGTCGACCGCCTCGCCCGCACTACGGGCTCGGATCCAGTCCCGCTCGGAAAACTCTATCGCGGCTACAGGCACGAGAAGGACAAGTTCGGCCTCAGCGGCTTGACGGCGCTACAGGGCGAAACGGTCAGCGCGCCGCGCGCGGTTGAATGTCCAGTGCAGATGGAGGCCAAGGTCGCCCATCTACACGACATGGCACAGGATGACGCGGTCTGGCGCGGCAATCTCGCAGCAATCGAGGTCCGCATCACCCGCGTGCATGCGCATCCCGGAATCATGATGAGCGGAACCAGCAACCGCATCGATCCCGACAAATGGCGGCCGCTGATCCTTAGCTTCCAGGAATTTTATGGCCTGACACCAGAGCGCTTGCAGCGCTCCGAACTCGGACAGATTCCGGAAGCGATGTATCGACCGCCGGGCTGGCAGCCGGCGCCTTGATGCGCGCTCATCAATCCAGATCGGCTGGCGCGGGAGCCCGGACAGGCAGTCGACGAATAATCCTCGTCGGAAGCTTTTCGTAGGCCGGTCGATAACCACCGATTCGATATTCTTCGACTGTCAATTGGATGAAGGATTTTCCATCGGTGATCGTAACCGTCTCGGGTCGGCTATTCCCGCGCTCGCTCCGATGAATACCCGTGAACGTCTCGGGCGTCGCACTGACTTGCGCCGTCGCGCCCGGAGCAGCGAGCACGGAGATCAGGATCGGTAAAACGGCGATCAAGCGAATCATCGCTTCCTCCACACCATGTCCTTCGCCGCAATCAAGCCGCCGCCGGCGATCAGGATCGCGGCAATCGCAATGTTGGCGCTGGCCTTGGCAAAGCCGGCGGCGATGAGGAAGCCGGTCGAGAGCAGCGGCGTCGCGTAGGAAGCGGCGCCAAGCACGCGGATGTCACCGCGCTTCATGCCGATGTCCCACGCATAGAAGGCCGCACCGACGGGACCGATGCCGAGCGCGATCACGGCGAGCCATTGCAAAATGGTCTCCGGCCATACCGTGGTCTCGAGCAGACCATGCATCAGCGCGGCGAGCAGCGATGTGGCGAGGCAGAAGCCGGCGACCGCATCGGTCGGCACTGCCTTCAATCGCCGCGACAGCACCGAATAGGTCGCCCAGACGAAGGCGGCGATGAAGGCCGCGATCAATCCCGGCACCGCACCCGGCGCGAAGCCTGGCGTATTGCCGGCGAACAGCAGCACTGTGCCGACGAGACCTAGGACAGCACCAATGATGTGATGCACGGCCAACCGCTCGCCAGGCAGGAAGGACGAGAACAGCACGATCAGCAGCGGCCACATGTAGTTCAGAAGGCCGGCTTCGGCGGGCGGCGCAAAGCGCAGCGCGAGGAAATAGAGCGCGTGGTAGCCGAACAAGCCGCCAACGCCGACGACCCACACGACCAGTGGCTGACGCAGGCTGTTCGCGGCGTCACCGCGGCCGATCCAGGTGAGGAGCCCGACGAGACCGCCGATCGCAAACGTCATGGCGGCGAGCTGGAACGCCGGAATCTTGCCGGTCGCGACCGTCATCACTGACAGCAGCGACCACATCAGGATCGCGGTCAATCCGATCAGTGTGGCGGTGCGCGGGGTCATCGATCAAAAGGCTCTGAGGACGCTTATGCCCGGCACGAGGCCGGGCATTTGCGTTTTCACTATCGCCTTGTCGCGTCCAACGCTACAGGCTTGATGTCCTATCAGGCCTGATACTGACCACCATTGATGGTCATCGTCGAGCCCGTGATGAAGCCGGCGTCGTCGGCCGCGAGGAACACGACCGCGCGCGCGATCTCCTCGGGCTCGCCGAGCCGGGCGACGGGAATCTGCGGAATCACGTTCTTCTCCAGGACGTCCTTCGGCACCGCCTGCACCATTTCGGTGTTGATGTAGCCGGGGCAGATCGCGTTCACGGTGATGCCGCCCTTGGCGTTCTCGAGCGCGAGCGCCTTGGTGAAGCCGATGTCGCCGGCCTTCGCCGCGGAATAGTTGACCTGGCCGAACTGACCCTTCTGGCCGTTGATCGACGAGATCGAGATGATGCGCCCGAATTTTCGCGAACGCATGCCCTCGATCACCTGGCGCGTCATGTTGAACAGCGATCCGAGATTGGTGTTGATGACGGCGTTCCACTGCTCGAGCGTCATCTTGTGGAAGGCGGTGTCGCGGGTGATGCCGGCATTGTTGACGAGCACCTCGACCGGCCCGAGATCGGCCTCGACCTTCTTCACGCCCTCGGCGCAGGCATCGAAGCTGCTGACGTCCCATTTGTAGACGGCAATACCGGTCTCGGCCTTGAACTTCTCAGCCGCCGCGTCGTTGCCGGCGTAGCTCGCGGCGACCTTGTAGCCGGCCGCCTTCAACGCCTTGCTGATCGCAGCTCCGATGCCCCGCGTACCACCCGTCACCAATGCAACTCGTGCCATATCGTATTCCTTCCCTTGGACTCTTCGGACGTTCTGAGTGATCGTTTTTAGTGATGGATTATGCGGTTGGTTTGACGGACATCAAGAACAAAACGCCCGGCGTTGAGCCGGGCGTTTGTATTTAGTTGAGGCTTGCGCGGTTGCGAAGAATATTTGATTTGCAACCGCTGCCTTTTTAATCGCGTGCAACGCACTCACTGACGTGTGCAGCGCACCCGTCAGTCAAGTGTCAGCTTCAGTCGCGCGCGAGACACATCGCGATACCCATGCCGCCGCCGATGCACAGCGTGGCAAGGCCCTTCTTCGCATCACGCTTCTGCATTTCGTGCAGCAGCGTCACCAGCACGCGCGCGCCGGACGCGCCGACCGGATGACCGATCGCGATCGCACCGCCGTTGACGTTGACCTTGGAGGTGTCCCAACCAAGGTCCTTGTTGACGGCGCAGGCCTGCGCCGCGAAGGCCTCGTTGGCCTCGATCAGGTCGAGATCGCCGACGCTCCAGCCGGCCTTCTTCAGCGCGGCGCGCGAGGCCGGGATCGGGCCCGAGCCCATGATCTTCGGATCGACGCCGGCCTGCGCCCAGGACACGATGCGCGCGAGCGGCTTCTTGCCTTCCTTGGCGGCCTGCTTGGCCGTCATCAGCACCACGGCGGCGGCGCCGTCATTGATGCCGGAGGCAGAGCCGGCGGTGACCGTGCCGTCCTTCTCGAAGGCAGGCTTGAGCTTGGCCATCGCATCGATCGTGGCGCCATGGCGCGGATATTCGTCAGCGCTGACGACGATATCGCCCTTGCGGGTCTTGATGGTGACGGGGACGATCTCATCCGTGAACTTGCCGGCCTTCTGCGCAGCTTCAGCCTTCTGCTGCGAGGCGACTGCGAACTCGTCCTGCTGGGCGCGGGTGATCTGCCACTGCCGCGCGACGTTCTCGGCGGTGTTGCCCATGTGGTAGCCGTTGAAGGCATCCCACAGACCGTCCTTGATCATGGTGTCGACGAACTCGACCGCGCCCATCTTGACGCCGCCGCGAAGGTACTGGGCGTGCGGAGCCATGCTCATGGATTCCTGGCCGCCAGCGACCACGATCTCGGAATCACCATTGAGCAGCGCCTGGTAGCCGAGCGCGACCGTGCGAAGACCCGAGCCGCAGAGCTGGTTGACGCCCCAGGCCGGGCTCTCCACGGGGATGCCGGCTATGATCGAGGCCTGGCGGGCCGGATTCTGGCCTTGGGCAGCGGTCAGGATCTGGCCCATGATGACTTCCGAGACCCGGCCGGGCTCGATGCCACCGCGCTCCAGCGCGGCCTTGATGGCGACGGCGCCGAGGTCATGTGCGGGAAGGGTCGCGAAGGCTCCGTTGAAGCTTCCGACCGGGGTGCGGGCGGCGCTGACGATGACGACATCGTCTGACATGGGCATCTCCTGAGGCTTGAGGTTCTGTGTAGAGGGGGCGGCGGGGCTGGAAAAGCGTTCGCCAGTCTCGTGAGCCATCCTGTTAACGTCGTTGAGGCATGTCAATCGGCCGGCGACCGAATTCATGCCGCAGCGCATTCAAAATAGCGTTCTTGGCGCTTTCGCAAGCAAGATTTTGCACCGCGATTAACCGTGCCGCACAAAACGGTAGCGTGAGCCCTTTGAAAATGCTTATTTTGTTGCGTTGCGTACTCTTCCCGCCCTGCGGCATAGCCCTGCAGGTTCCTGTTCTCCGCGTTTGCAAGTGAGAGCCCATGGCGAAATCAGACCAACCCACCACGATCAAGAAATACGCGAACCGCCGGCTCTACAACACCGGAACGAGCACCTACGTGACGCTCGAAGACCTCGCCGCCATGGTCAAGGACGGCGAAGATTTCCTGGTCTACGACGCCAAGACCGGTGACGACATCACCCGCTCCGTGCTCGCCCAGATCATCTTCGAGCAGGAGAACAAGGCCGGCCAGAATCTCCTGCCGACCACCTTCCTGCGCCAGCTGATCCGCTTCTATGGCGATAGCATGCAGATGGTGGTGCCGAAATATCTGGAGCAGTCGATCGCGACGCTGACCCAGGAGCAGGAGAAGTTCCGCAAGCAGATCGCCAACACGCTGTCCGGCACGCCCTTCGCGCCGCTGGAAGAACAGGTCCGCCGCAACATGGAGCTGTTCCAGCAGACCTTCTCGATGTTCAAGCCGTTTGTCCCCACGCCGGGCCGCCCGGCGGGCACGCCGGAGCCAGAACCCGACGCCAGCGCGGAGCCGGCCAAGGACACCAATATCGACGACCTGCGCCAGCAGATGAAGGACATGCAGGAACGCCTCGAGCGGATGTCGAAGAAGGACGAGTAAGTCCCTTCACAACGGCGGGCGCGTCCGACTGCGGCGGGCGCGCGAATTCCCGATTGATTGCGGCATCGCCGTTGGCGGCGCCGCCCTCCCCGGCCAGGGCCGGAGCCGCCATGTCTGACCGAACTACGCACTGGCAGAATGTCTACGCCACCAAGGGCGAGACCGAGGTCAGCTGGTTTCAGGACAACCCGGCGATCTCGCTCGAGATGATCCGAGCGGCCAGTCCGGATCATACCGTCGGCATCATCGACATCGGTGGCGGCGCATCGCGGCTGGTCGATGCGCTGCTACAAGATGGATATCGCGACATTGCGGTGCTGGACCTCTCCGCCAACGCGCTCGACGCCGCAAAGACGCGAATCGGTACGGCCGCCTCAGCGGTCGACTGGATCGTTGCCGACGCCACGTCATGGCGCCCGGCGAGGACGTGGGATGTCTGGCACGATCGCGCCGCGTTTCACTTCCTAACCGATCCGCACGACCGGGCTGCCTATGTCGAGCGACTGCGGTCGGCGGTTGCGCCGAGCGGACACGTGATCATCGCAACGTTCGCGCCTGACGGCCCGGAGAAATGCAGCGGGCTGCCGGTGCAACGGCATGACAGCGCGAGCCTCTCAAGCGAGCTTGGGCCCGGGTTCGAGCTGGTCGAGACGCGCAGCGAGACACATCAAACGCCGTGGCAATCGACACAGGCGTTTCAGTTCAGCCGGTTTCGGCGGCGGGGCTAGCTTTCGTCAGGCCGCCAGCTTCACCGCATGGGCAAAGTCCCAATAGAGCTTGCGCGCCTTGGTGTAGAACGGACCCGGCTGCAGCTCCCGCTCGTCGATACGAATCACGGGCGCGACCTTGGCAAAATTGCCGGTGGAGAAAATCTCGTCGGCGGCGAGAAAGTCCTGATAGCGCAGCGTCTTCTCGACCACGGTGACGCCGTCGCCGCGGAGCAGGTTGATCACGCGCTGGCGCGTGATCCCATTGAGGAAGGTGCCGTTCGGCGCCGGCGTGAAGACAACACCGTCCTTGGCCATGAACACATTGGAATTGCCGAACTCGGCGACATTGCCGAGCAGGTCGAGCATCAGCGCGTTCTGGAAGCCGCGCGATGCTGCTTCGGCGAGAGCGCGCGAATTGTTCGGGTAGAGGCAGGCGGCTTTCGCATCGACCGGCGCACATTCGGCGGTAGGCCTGCGGAACGGCGACAGCGTGATCGCATTGCCGGTTGGTTTTGGCATCGGCGCCTCGTAGATGCACAGGCACCAATTGGTGGTCTCGGGGTCGAACAGCACGCCGCCGCCGGCGCCATTCTGTGCCCAATACATCGGACGGATATAGAGCTCGGCGTTCGGTGCGAAGCGCGCGATGCCGTCATTGGCGAGCGCCAACCAGGTATCGGCATCGACCACCGGCTTCAGGCCGAAATTGATCGCGGATTGATTGGCGCGGGCAACGTGACGGTCGAGATCGGGCGCGACGCCTTCGAAGGCCCGCGCTCCGTCGAACACCACCGAGCCGAGCCAGGCGCCATGCGTACGCGGCCCCATGATCGGCACATTGCCCTCGTGCCATTTGCCTTCGAAGAAGGTCCAGCTCGGCGAATAGTCAATCGGCTTCTTGATCTCGGCCACGACAGGCCTCCCTCGAAAAATATCCGGGCACTATTGTCCCAATTTCTAAACGATTTGCTGCGGCGAAGCATCAACTCTCGCCCCGAACGGAGGTTGAGACAACATCGCGAGCAAACCGGCTATAATGTCCGGCACGTCACTGGAGTTTCCCATGCCGCTCGATCCACTCGCGAAGCGCTTGCTGACCATGATGGCCGCAGCTGCGCCGCAGGCGCGGACCCGGCCGAGCGTCGAGGCGCGTCGGCAATCGCTGGCGAAGCTGATGCAGTTTGCCCGAGCCGAGGCGCCTGATGTGACTGCCTCCGACGGCGTATTGCCCGGCCCCGGCGGAGAGCTGCCCTATCGGCTCTATTCGCCAACGTCTGCCGGCGCCCGCTCGTCAGGCTTCGTTTTCTTTCATGGCGGCGGGCTGGTGGCAGGCAGCATTGCGACGCATGACCGTATCGCGGCGGCGCTGGCGCATGCGACCGGGTGCCGTCTCGTGTCGGTCGACTACCGCCTCGCGCCCGAGCACCGATATCCCGCTGCCGTCGACGACGCGATCGCGGCCACCGAATGGGTGGCACGCGAAGCTGAAACACTCGGCATCGATGCCGAGCGGCTGGTTGTCGGCGGCGATTCTGCTGGCGCCACGCTTGCGGCGATCGTCTGTCAGGAGGCGGCACAGATCGCCGGCCTCTCTATCGCCGCACAATGCCTGATCTGTCCGGTGCTGGATTTCGAGGAGATCTCCCCCTCGCGCGAGGCGTTCGCGGAAGGGCATCTGATCGACCGCGTCACCATCGAGGCCGATCTGTCCGACTATCTGCCCGAGGGGCTGGATGCCGCCGATCCCCGCATCTCCCCGCTGCGCGCGACGCGGCTCGCAGGCCTGCCGACGACGATCATCCACACCGCCGAGTTCGACCCGATGCGCGACGAGGGCAATGCCTATGCGCGCAAGCTGCTCGCCGCGGGCGTCTCGGTCGAGCACGTCTGCCATGACGGCATGGTCCACAATTTCCACGCCATGGGCGCGATCCTGCCGCAGGCGCAGCTCGTACTGTCGCAGATCGGCGAGCAGGTCAGACGCGCGGTGGAGAAGTAGGCACGCGAGTCACGCTCTCGCGTCGAGCACGGCCTTCGCAGCGGCAACATATTCCGGCCAATGCGCATCCGCATAGCGTCCGGCCTGCCGCACGCAGGTGACGTCGGGTGCATGGGCTGCGGCAATCATGCGCGCGAAGCGCTCTTCGGCGACGGTGGTGTCACCAACAGCCGGAATCGGCGCGGCGGTCACGGCGGTCGGAGCCACGGCAAGCCCAGCCAGACCAGCGAGCAGAATGCGGCGTGACGTGTTCATGGCTGTCGTCCTCTATTGGCCTGCCGGCACTGTGGTGGGCAAGTGTGTCTGCGCGATCACGGCAAGGTAACCGGGCACGTCCGCATCGTCCACGGCGCACGGATAGACCTTGACCCCACGGACGATCACGTTCCATCTAGCGAGCCATTCCGTCACCTGAGTGCCACGCGTCGGATAGTCACGTGCTCCACCGCAGCCCACCATATCGTCCGGCTTGGCGCGCCGTCGCGATGGGACTGCTTTGCCTGACGGCCTCGGCGGGCGCCGCCTACGCCGCCGATGAGGAGGACACGCCGGCAAAGCCTGCTGTCCCGAACATCTATCTCGATCTCCGCACGACCTATGCAACGATCCCCGCGGGCACGTTCGGACTTGGGTTCGGCAACACCTCACTCTCAGCCGCGTTCGAGGCGCTGGCGACGCTGCGCGGCGGGACACTGCCGAACGGCTTGCCGGCCGCGAAATCGATCGCCGTCGACCTGCCGCTGACCGTGGATGTCAGCGATCGCGTGTCCCTCTATGGCGGCGTCTCCGGCTCGTCGACGGATATCGGTGGCGGCTGGTCGTCCTTCGACATCACCAGCTGGAATATCGGCGTGCAGGCCGATCTCCACCAGCAGAACGGAGGCACGATCCCGACCATCACGCTGCAATCCACCCTGACGCAGTCGGTGCCGAACGAACAGGGCATGACGAATTCGTTCAACCACGTTCTGGAATTCGACTACGCGCTTGACGAGGACGAGACGCGGGGCTGGCTCGCCGGCGTGCAATACACCCACACCGACATCGCCAGTCAGCTCGCCCGGATCAAGCCGAACACGATCCTCTATGCCGGCGGCTATTACCAATGGCCAAGCAATTGGAAGTTCACCGGACGCCTGGGCGTGCAATCATTCGGCGGCGCGCAGCTCGCGGGCCGGACGCTGGCCGAGGCCTTCACCCAGCCCATCCTGCGGCTCGACCTCGACCGCATGGATGACAATGACAACCGTCTGTTCGGCATCACCGCGCAGATCGCGTGGATGCCGAAGCCGTCCTATCAGGTGACCCTGCGCACGCCGCTTTACGCCGTGCGCAATTGACCGCGAGCCATGGTGGATATTTTGCAAACACCGCGTCAACCGCTCGTTAATCCTCTTCCGAAAACGTCGAGCGCGTTACATTGCCGCAAGTAACCTAGCGCGACACTGAGGCGACCTTTCACTTCGTTTTCGCACTGGAGTCTGCGAATGTCCCGCTTGGTCACGGAACGGACGTTCCTTGCTGGGAAGATCTTTTTCAATTTCGGCCAGTCGTCGATCGACTGCGTCGTGCGCCGGCTTTCCGAGGAAGCCGCGACGCTCGAAATGGAGAGCGGCCTCGGTGTTCCCGACCGGTTCCAGCTCAGGCTTCAGGGACGCGATATCCTGAGCTGCCGGGTGATCTGGCGGTCGGACCGTCAGGTCGGGGTTGCCTTCGAGCAGCCGGACGCCATCGATCGCCCGGCCGGCGACGGACAGGGACGCTCGACCGATGCGCTGATGCGCGCCCAGATGCTGGCGCTGCGCGCGGCCCTCGATCACGTGCCGACCGGAATCGTGCTGCTCGATGCCAATCTCAGGGCGCGCCTCATCAACCGGTCGTTTCGCCAGATGTGGCACTTGCCTGACCAGGTCGCCGACAGCAATCCGTCCATTCTCACGCTGCTTCATCACGGGCGCGACATCGGAGCCTATGAGGTGCCAGACCCCGTCCTCGAGGCCCACGTGATTGAGCGCGTCCGCGTGATTGAGGCTGGCGATCCGACCCCCATCGATGTGCGCCAAACCAATGGCGACGTCGTGCGCGTCCAATGCACGCCATTGCCGGACGGCGGGCGCATGCTGACCTATACGCCGGTCACCGACATTGTGCGTACCTCGGACGAGCTGAAGCTGCTGCGGGACGCCCTGGAGAATGTTCAGGACGGCGTTCTCCTGCTCGACTCCGACTTGAACGCGAGCTTCATGAATCTGCGGATGCGCCGGTTCTGGGAGGTGAGCGAGGAGGAGGCCGCGGTCCGCCCGGCCTACGCTTCACTTGTGAGCCGCATGCAGCGCGCCAGCGCACCCGACCTGGCGGCGAACGAGCTGGCAAAATTCCCGGGCAAGCGCGTTGCCGAGGTCATGGCCGGCGATCACGTGCGCGACCTTCAAACGCCCGACGGGCGGCGGATCAGGGCTCATTGCACCACGATGTCGAATGGCGGCCGGATGCTGACCTATGTCGACATCACTGATCTCACCAACAAGGCCGCCATGCTGGAGCGACTGGCGACCACCGATTCGCTCACGGGCCTGTACAACCGTCGGCATTTCCTGGGGGCGCTCGATGCGGAATGGAGCCGCTTCCAGCGCTATTACCGCTCCGTCTCGGTTCTGATGCTCGACATCGACCATTTCAAGTCGGTCAATGACCGGTACGGTCATGCGGTCGGTGACGAAGCGATCAAGGCCGTTGCAGCCGCATGCAACGAGGGCAAGCGCAAGTCCGATCTCGTCGGTCGTATCGGCGGCGAGGAGTTCGCGGTTCTGCTGCCCGAGACCAGCCTGTCACGCGCCAAACTCGTCGCAGAGCGAATCCGCAAACGCGCGATGGCGATCCGGCTGAACGCCCATCAGGTGCAGTTCGGCGTCACCGTCAGCATTGGAATTGCCGAGGCCACCGTCAGCATGTCCGGCATCGACGCGCTGATGGGCGCGGCCGATGAGGCGCTCTACCAGGCCAAGAACGAGGGCCGCAATCGCTGCATCGCCTGGAATCCTCCGCCGCCTGCAAACAGGGCGGCGGAGTGATCGTCCGCAGCCGATTTAATCCGGCACAGGTACATCGAAAGTGTTCAGCGTCACCGAGACCATGCAATAGACCCCGACGAGATAGGACAGCTCGGCCGCGCCGTGCTCGCCGAACTCCTTCACCGCGGCCCGATAGGTCAGCTCAGGCAGAACGCCACCGCTCACCAGCGCAGACGCCATGTCATAGGCAACGGCCTCCTGCTTGGTGAGATCGACCGGCCGCTGTCCGGCGACGATGGTCGCGAGCTTCTCGTCGGAGAGGCCGCGCTGCTCGGCCACCAGCACATGGGCGTAGAGCTCGTAGCCCGAGCGGAAATGCGAACCGGTGACGAGGATCGCGACCTCGCGCACGGGCGCCGGAAGCAGTGGGTTCGACGCAATCGCCTTGACCAGCTCCCATACCGGCTTGCCGAAGCGCGGTTCGCTGATCCAGGGATTCCAGGGACCAAGCAGTGCGCCGTCCTCGCGCATGTTCACAAAGCCCTTGAAGTGATCCTTGATGCCCGCTTGCATGTCGGCATAGAGCGGCTTCTGTTCGTCGCTCAGCTCTTTCGGATCGAGAATGGGAAGGCGCACGGCAGGATCTCCTCGTTGAGAAGGGGCGACCGTCGCCCGCGTGCGCGTACATGACAAGTGAAGTTGCTGTGACGACCGTGCAAATTCACAAAATGGCAGCACGAAGCCTACAAGGCTCACGGCCTCTGTGGGTTGACGACGTCGTCGATTGCGAGCTCCAGCGGCTGTCCGGTCTCGAGGAATGACGACAACGCCGCCTCGACGGGCGCGGGATCGAGACCGCGCGCGGCGAGCCAGGCCGGCTCATAATAGGTCTGCCGATAACGCTCGCCGGAATCGCAGATCAGCGTCACCAGCGATCCCGTCTGACCTGCCTTTCGCATCTCGGATGCGAGCCGGCACAGCGCCAGGAAATTCGTGCCGGTGGAGCCGCCGACCGCGCGGCGCAGGCGGCGCGACAGCACGTTCATCGCGGCGATCGTCGCCGCATCCGGGATCTTTATCATGCGATCGACCACGCCAGGCACGAAGGATGGCTCGCAGCGCGGCCGGCCGACGCCTTCGATCAGCGAGGGGCGTTCGCAAACACGGGAGCGGTCTTGCGAGCGGAAGCAGTCGAAGAAAGCGGAATGCTCCACATCGGCGACGCAGAGCCGCGTCGAATATTGGCGATAACGCAAATAGCGGCCGATGGTGGCCGACGTGCCGCCGGTGCCCGCCCCCATCACGATCCAGTCCGGAAGGGGATGCGGCTCGCCCTTCAACTGCGTGAAGATCGATTCGGCGATGTTGTTGTTGCCGCGCCAGTCGGTGGCTCGCTCGGCGAAGGTGAACTGGTCCATGTAGTGGCCGTTCAACCGGGTCGCGAGCGCGGCGGCTTCCGCATAGAGCGCGCGGCCATCGTCGATCAGATGGCAATTGCCGCCATAATGCTCGATCGCAGCGATCTTCTCCGCCGAAGTCGTGCGGGGCATCACGGCGTAGAAGGGTACACCGATCATCTCTGCGAAATAGGCTTCCGACACCGCGGTCGAGCCCGACGACGCTTCCACCACAGGCGTGCCTTCGCGGATGTGGCCATTGCAGAGCGCGTAGAGGAACAGCGAGCGCGCCAGCCGGTGCTTCAGGCTGCCAGTCGGATGCGTGGATTCGTCCTTCAGGTAGAGATCGATGCCTGACAGCGCCGGCACGATCAGCCGGATCAGATGAGTGTCGGCCGTGCGACACTGATCGGCTTCGATCGCGGCCACGGCCTCGTCGACCCAGCCGCGCCGGTAGCTAGGGGCGGCGGGATCATGCGGACGAAAGGGAAGCGGCGGCATTGGGTGAATCTCTCACGATGCGCATCGCGCATCAATAGCTCTGGACTGTCGTTTGACGCGTTTTCATGGCGCGAACCGGTTTCCACTTCGCTGGAAAACGCTATCGCTCAGAACTCCAGCGGCGCGTTGTCGACGACTTCCTTCATCACGAAGAAGGTGCGGGTCTGGCGCACGCCGGGCAGCGCGATGAGCTGCTCGCCATGGATGCGGTTGAAATCCTCCATGTCGCCGACTCGGATCTTGAGGAAGTAGTCGAAATCGCCGGCGACGAGATGGCAGTCGAGCACGAATTTGAGCTTGGCAATCGCCTGCTCGAAGGTGGCAAAGCTCTCCGGTGTCGAACGGTCGAGCACGACGCCGACCATCACAAGCGTGCCCTTGGCCACCTTCTTCGGCGCCACCATGGCGCGAACCGTGGCGATAAAGCCGTCCTCGAACAGGCGCTGGGTGCGGCGATGGCAGGTGGCGGGGCTGATCGCGACTGACACAGCCAGCTCGGCGTTGCTGAGCCGGCCGTTATTCTGCAGCAATCTCAACATCTTGAGGTCGATACGGTCGAGCCGCGCTGACATGGAAGAAGCTTCCAAATATTTGGACTTACTAGGAAGAAATCTTAGCCCATATGGATATTTCTGCAAGAAAACGCGCAATGTTGGCGCAAAATTCGAGAGCACCTTCTCATTCTGCAATGATAGCCACATCCCAGACACAACGCCATCAGGGATGATCCCATGAATCTGGACAAATTCGCGCGCTATCCGCTGACCTTCGGTCCGACGCCCATCGAGAAGCTGGAGCGGCTGTCAAAACATCTCGGCGGCAATGTCGAGATCTACGCCAAGCGCGAAGACTGCAATTCCGGCCTCGCCTATGGCGGCAACAAGCTGCGCAAACTCGAATACATCATTCCCGATGCGATCGCCTCGAACGCCGATACGCTGGTCTCGATCGGCGGCGTGCAGTCCAACCACACCCGCATGATCGCGGCCGTCGCGGCCAAGATCGGCATGAAGTGCCGGCTCGTGCAGGAAGCCTGGGTGCCGCACGAGGACGCCGTCTATGACCGCGTCGGCAACATCATGCTCTCGCGCATCATGGGCGCCGACGTGCGCCTGGTCGACGACGGCTTCGACATCGGCATCCGCAAGAGCTGGGAGCAGGCGGTCGAGGAAGTGAAGGCTGCGGGCGGCAAGCCTTACGCTATTCCCGCCGGCGCGTCCGTGCATAAGTTCGGCGGTCTCGGCTATGTCGGCTTCGCCGAGGAAGTGCGTAAGCAGGAGAAAGAGCTCGGCTTCAAGTTCGACTACATTGTCGTCTGCACCGTTACCGGCTCGACTCATGCCGGCATGCTGGTCGGCTTCGCCGACGACGGCCGCGCGCGAAAGGTGATCGGCATCGATGGTTCGTTCACCCCTGATCAGACCAAGGCGCAGGTGCTCTCGATCGCCCAGAACACGGCCAAGCTCGTCGAACTCGGCAAGGACATCGTTGCAGACGACGTCGTGCTGATCGAGGACTACGCCTATCCCGCCTATGGCGTGCCGTCGGAAGAGACCAAGGAAGCGATCCGCCTCACCGCACGGTTAGAAGCGATGATCACCGACCCTGTCTATGAAGGCAAATCGATGCAAGGCCTGATCGACCTCACCAAGAAGGGCTATTTCGAGAAGGGCGCGAAGGTCCTCTACGCCCATCTCGGCGGCGCGCCGGCACTGAACGGCTACGGTTACGCGTTCCGGAACGGTTAAGAGGCTCTGCTCGCGCCGAACACAACTGGTGTCGTCCTGGGCAAGCGCAAGCGCAGACCCGGGACCTATACCCCCAGGGAGATGTTTGGCGAAGACTTGCAGTTTGAGACTTCTGCCGATCACAATCGATCAATCACGCGGTATGGATCCTGGATCTTCGCGCGCTTCAGGCGCGCTTGTCCGGGATGACGATATGGAAAGATCGGCGCGCCCCTACCGCGTCCTGACGATCTGCAACAGCTCCTCGCCGTAATGCTCGAGCTTCTTGTCGCCGATGCCGGGGACATTGCGCAGCTCGTCGAGCGTGGTCGGCCAGGCCCGCACGATGCCGTCGATGGTGGCATCGTGCAGCACGACATAGGCCGGCACGCCGCGCTCGCGCGCCACATCCGAGCGCCACGACCGTAGTCGCGCGCGCAATTCGGGATCGATATCGCCCTGCGGCGTGTTCGCTGCGGGCGCAAGGTCGCCGCGGCGGACCTTGGCACGACTTGCGCGGACGCGGGTTCCAGGTGCTTCCTCGCGCAGCCAAACTTCGGTCTCACCGCGCAGCACGCCCCGCGCAGTCTCCGTCAGCTTCATTGCGCCGTAGGCTTCGCTGTCGGCCTGTAAATGCCCCATCGCGACCAGCTGCCGCAGCACGGTCCGCCATTGCTTTTCGTTGAGCTCGCGCCCGATGCCGAACACCGACAGCTTGTCGTGGCCGAACTGCGTCACCTTGTCGGTCAGGCGCCCGATCAGCACGTCGATCAGGTGCATCGCGCCGAAACGTTGTCCCGTCCGATAAACACAGGACAGCAGTTTCTGCGCCAGCACCTTACCGTCACGCATTTTTGGCGGCGTCAGGCAGTTGTCGCAATTGCCGCAATTCTCGGTGCCTACCGTCTCGCCGAAATAGGCGAGCAGCCGCCTGCGCCGGCACTGCGCGGTCTCGGCGAGGCCGACCAGTGCATCCAGCTTGCCGATCGACACGCGCTTGAAATCGTCGGAGCCGCTGGATTCGTCGATCATCCGGCGCTGCTGCACGATGTCGGAGAGGCCATAGGCCATCCAGGCGACCGACGGCTTGCCGTCGCGCCCGGCGCGTCCGGTTTCCTGGTAATAGGCCTCGATGCTCTTGGGCAGGTCGAGATGGGCGACGAAGCGCACGTCGGGCTTGTCGATGCCCATGCCGAAAGCGATGGTCGCGACGATGACGATGCCGTCCTCGTTGAGGAAACGGTCCTGGTTGCGCGAGCGCACGCTGCTGTCGAGGCCGGCGTGATAGGGCAGCGCCGAAATGCCGGCCTCGTCGAGTGCGGCCGCGACCTCCTCGACACGATTGCGCGATAGGCAATAGACCACGCCGGCGTCGCCAGCATGCCGTTCCCGGATGAAATCCTTCAGCTGCGACACCGCGTTGCGCTTGTCGACGATCTCGTAACGGATGTTGGGCCGGTCGAAGCTGGAGACAAATTGCGGGCTGTCGGCCAGCTGGAGCCGCTGGACGATCTCTTTCCGCGTCAGCTCATCCGCGGTCGCGGTCAGCGCGATGCGGGGCACGTCGGGAAAGCGCTCGGCGATGATGGAGAGGCCGACATATTCAGGCCGGAAATCGTGCCCCCATTGCGAGACGCAATGCGCCTCGTCGATCGCGAACAGCGCCACCTTGGCCTGCGCCAGCATCGACAGGCAGCGCGGCGTCACCAGCCGTTCGGGCGCGACATAGAGCAGGTCGAGATCGCCTGCGATCAGGCGCCGCTCGATCTCGGAGGCCTCCTGGAACGACAGCGACGAGTTCAGCGCGGCGGCGTTGACGCCGGCCTCGATCAGGCCCGCGACCTGGTCACGCATCAGCGCGATCAGCGGCGAGACCACGATGCCGCAGCCTTCGCGCAACAGCGACGGCAATTGATAGCACAACGATTTGCCGCCGCCGGTCGGCATCAGCACCAGGCAATTGCCGCCATCAGTCACATGACGGATGATCTCACCCTGCGCGCCGCGAAAGCCCGGCAGGCCGAACACCGAACGCAACACCGACAGCGCATCGCGGCCATCGGCCGGCGCGGGCAGCGGAGCGGTGGAAGGGACGGACATGGGGGTGTCGAGGGTCTAAGAGATTCGCCACAACGCCAGTCGCATGACCGCGCGGGCGTGGCAAGCCCATCTTCACCTTCCACTTGCCGCAAGAGTTGAAAAGCTACGCCCCGATCCGGCGCAAGGCTTCGGCGACTGTCACAATCGGCATGTTGCGCGATGCCGCCGCCATCAGCGCGTGGCGCAGCAGGGCCGGCGTGCAGCCATAGGGGCTCGGCGCATCGACAACGTCATGGCCGTAGAAGATCAGCCAGCCGCCGCTTGCCACCGCCTCGTCGAAATAGCGATCGACACCATCCGTATCGATCTCGCAATTGACCAGCGGCGAAGCGCGCAGGAACTGGAGATCGATCACGTCGTTGTTGACGCCGGGAAGGATCCCCCGCGCCGAACGAAAGATTTTGGCGAGCTGCGGTTTGCGCCAGACCGAGGCGAGGCCGTACGGATAGGCAAAATTCTCAAGCCGGATCGAGCTATCGATGCCGCGAAAATGGCTGCGGTTCCGCTCGATCTCGCGCGCCATCGCACTCTCGTCGAGATCGACCGCGCGCGAATGCGAGAAAGTATGGCAGCCGATCTCGTGACCGGCGCGATGCAGCCGAACGATCGCCTCGTTCGACAGACCGTGCCAGTGGTCTCCGGGCTGATTGATCAGGCTGCCTGCGATATAGAACGTGCCGCGCCCATCATGCGATTCCAGCAGCGCAGCGCCCTCGCCTGCTGCGCTATCGGGTGCATCATCGAAGGTGAAGCTCACCATCGGCGCGTGCGCCGGCAGGCGGTGCGGAGCGGCGCGGAAATGCCGCGCCAGCCGATTGCTCAAGCGTCCGTTGAGGCCCGACAGCACGAGTGCATTCCCTGTGAGTCTGTGTTTCTGTACTGAAACATTTGCGCGGGGTGTGAGGCAAGCTTAACGCTTGGGTAATCCTAATGCGGAGCCACCAGCCTCGGACTAACGCGCAAGCAGCGGAGCATCGGCGTCCGCACCGAGATATTGCAGCCAATTGCTGAAAAGCACCGCTGCGGCGGTGCCAGCCGCGATATCTGTGCGCAAAGTCAGCGCTGGCAGCTCGTTGGTCAGCGCCGGATGACGCTGGTGCTTCGCCCGTTTCTCGAAGCGCGCGAGCTTGTCCTCCGTCGTTGCGTCAAAATAACTCACCGGGAGGGCGGGATAGACCTCCCGCTCACGCGCGAGATAACGACCGATGTCGCGCAGATATTCGCGCTGCAGCGACAATGCGTCATACTCGGGATGGCCCTGGAAGAACACGAAGCGGCTGGCATACTGCCGGATGAAGACGTCGACGCCAGCCTGGGCCGACCGGCTCAGCACCTGATAACCGGCCTGCGCTAGATCGCGTTCGGTCACTTCATTCAGGCGCGAATGCGAGACCTTGAGCGGTGCCGGCGCATTGCGGGTCAGCGGGTCGCCGGTCACGGCCTCGCAGTCGAATATCCCATGGCATTTCGACGACAGCCGCTGTCGTTCGATGCGATCAAGATGCAGCACCGCCGCATGGGCGGCAAGGCACGACCAGATCGTCGAGCGCGTATTGACCCTGGCCCAGTCGATCAGCTCGGTAAGATCGCGCCAGTACGGCTCCTGGTCGAGCTCGGGCGCGACCGGCTCCGCGCCCGTCACGATCAGGCCATCGAATTTTTGGTGCTTGAGATCCGCGAGGTCGGAATATTCGCTCTCGACATGCCACTTCGCTTCCGGCGAGCGCTTAACCGACGGCAGCGAGAAGCAATGGAAGCGGATGCGGCGCGGCCCTGCAGCGGCCTGGAGCAGCTTCATGAACTGCCGCTCGGTCGCCTTTAGCGCCGTATCCGGCATGTTGTTGATCAACCCAATGGTGAGCTCAGGAACCGCATGAACGCGCGCGAGGTCGCCTTCGGCTGGAACCAGCGCCGGGCTCGCGATACCTTGATCCCTGGCGATCAAGACGCTCATCGGTCCGACTGCCTACTCCGCGGCCTGAAGACGCGCGGCCGGACAGGCCTTTTCCAGCGCCTGATCGATGTCCTCGATGATGTCTGAGGCGTGCTCGATGCCAATCGAGAGGCGGATCGTCTCCGGCAGAACACCTGCAGTGCGCTGTTGCTCCGCCGACATCTGGCGGTGCGTGGTCGAGGCCGGATGGCAGGCCAGCGACTTGGCGTCGCCAATGTTGACGAGCCGCGTAATCAGCTTCAGCGCATCATAGAAGGCCTTGCCGGCTTCCATGCCGCCCTTGATGCCGAAGGTGAACAGGGAGGAGGCGTTGCCGTCGAGATATTTCTGGACCAGCTGGTAATACGGGCTTTCCGGGAAGCCGGTGTAATTGATCCAGGCGACACGCGGGTCGTTGCGCAGGAATTCGGCGACCTTGCGGGCATTCTCGCAATGGCGCTCCATGCGCAGCGCCACGGTCTCGATGCCCTGGAGCAGCAGGAAGGCGTTGAACGGCGACAGCACCGAACCCATGGTGCGCTGATAGACACTGCGCGCACGCTCGATATAGGCGGTCTTGCCGAACCGCTCGGCATAGACGAGCCCGTGATAGGAGGCGTCGGGCTTGTTGTAGGCCGGGAAACGGTCGGCGTGCTCCGCCCAGGGGAAGTTGCCGGAATCGACGATGGCACCGCCGAGCGTGGTGCCGTGGCCGCCCAGGAACTTGGTCAGCGAGTGCACGGCGATGTCGGCGCCGTAGTCGAACGGCTTGAGCAGAATGGGCGTTGCGACGGTGTTGTCGACTATCAGCGGCACGCCATGAGCATGCGCAATTTTTGCCAGCGCCTCGATGTCGCAAACATTGCCGGCGGGATTGCCGATGGTCTCGGCGAACACGGCGCGGGTGTTCTCGTCGATCAGCCTTGCGATCGCGTCGGGCGCATCGCTCTCGGCAAAGCGGCCGGTGATGCCCTGCCGCGGCAGGATGTGGGAAAGCAGCGTATGCGTCGTGCCGTAGAGCTGCGGCACCGACACGATGTTGCCGCCGTGGTCGGCGACGTTGACGAAAGCGAAATGCAGCGCGGCCTGGCCAGTCGCAACCGCGAGCGCGCCGACGCCGCCTTCGAGCTGTGCGATGCGCTTCTCCAGCACGGCGCTGGTGGGATTGGCGATGCGGCTGTAGCGAAAGCCTTCGGCCTCGAGATTGAAGAGCGCTGCGCCATGGTCAGCGCTGTCGAAGGCGTAGGCGGCAGTCTGGTAGATCGGCACGGCGACCGCGTGCGTGGTGGCTTCGGGCTCGTAGCCGGCGTGAATAGCGATCGTCTCGTTGCGCATCGTACCACCTCCGCGTGGGACGCGGGCCGCACTTATTGGCCTGTATGAGGCATGTGCGTTGTCCGCCGTCCCTCTGTTAGAGGCGGGTGGTAAAGCGGACAATAATTCGCTTAGAGATCGAGGAAGTAACCCTAACGGTTGTTGGTGAATTGGCTAAAATTTGAGTCAATTTGGATTAACGACTGCGTCGGGCTCGCCAAAAGGTTCTCCCTCACACATGGAGAGGGAGAACCGGTCCTATCGCCCTACTCCATCATCTCCCAGAGCCGATGGGTCAGCACGCCCGCCCGCTTCTCGATCGCAGCGGCAGCGTCCAGCGCGAGATCCTCGCGGTAGCGGCCGGCGATGAGCTGCACGCCGATCGGCTTGCCGTCATGCACGGTCACCGGCACCACGGCGCCGGGCAGGCCCAGGACGTTCATGGCGGAGATGAAGCGGATCTCACCCCAGAAGATTTCCTGCACGCGCTCGGCGCTGATGGTGTCGTCGCGCGGGCCCGGCGTCGGCTTCACCGTGGTCGGCGCCAGCACTACTGGATACTGCTCGAAGAACAATTGCCAGGCGCGGATATGGCCGCTGCGCGCGGCTGTCGCCTGCATCCAGGCCTTGAGGTCGAGGACATTGGCCTTGGCCTTCATGCCACCCCAGGCCTTGTGGAAGTCTTCGGACGTCACCTTCAGCATACCGGCCTCCTGCATCACCACCGTCTCGTTGGTGATGATGTCGCACCAGATCTGCCAGACGCCGTTGATGTCGGGCACCTCGACCTCGCTGACGCGATAGCCGGAACGCTCCAGATGATCGGCGGCCTGCCGCAGCGCCGCGCTGACCGACGGATCAACCTTCATGTCTTCAGGGATTTTCGCCAGCGCGACCTTGATCGGTCCCTTCGGCTTCGGTCCGACCAGCGGCGCCGGCACCCACCAGGGGTCGCGCGGATCGCGCTGACTCATCGCTTCCAGCGCAAGACGAACGTCGGCAACATGGCGTGCGAGCGGCCCTTGCGCCGACATCAGATGCGCCAGCATCGGTCGCTCTGCGGTGGCACTCGCGTTGAAGGCGGGAATGCGCCCCTGCGTCGGCTTGATGGTCGCAACACCGTTGCAGTGTGCTGGCCAGCGCAGTGAACCGCCGATATCGTTGCCATGCGCGATGGTGCCGATGCCGGCGGCGACCGCCGATCCCGCGCCGCCCGAAGAGCCGCCGCAGGTGATATCGGAATCCCAGGGGTTGAGCGTCAATCCGTGCAGCGGATTGTCGGTGAAGCCGCGGAACGAGAATTCCGGCGTGTTGGTGAGGCCGATGACGATCGCGCCGGCCTTTTTCAGGTTGCGCACGACAGGCGAATCCGACGGCGCAACGAGATCCTTGTTGGCGGGAACGCCGTTGAAATTGGGCCTGCCTTCGTAGTCGACATTCTCCTTGATGGTCACGGGCACGCCGTGCAGGAGGCCGAGCTCGCCACCCTTGGCGCGCTGCTTGTCCGCCCCATGCGCCGCCTTCAGCGCTTCCTCTCCAAGATCGACCACGACCGCATTCAGCCTGGGATTGACCACATGCATCCGCCCCAGATGGGCCTCAACGGTCTCCACCGCGGAGATTGCGCCGGAGCGGATCGCGGCGGCGGTCTCGACCGCGGACCATTGCCAGGCCGGCCCCTTGGGGCGACGCGCCGTGGCCTTCTTGACCGCTGTCTTGGCGGTCGGTTTCGCGACAGCCCTTTTACGGAAAGAGGTCTTCTTACTCGCGATCTTCTTTGCTTTCTTTGAAGCACTTTTCTTCTTGGTCGCCGTCTTCTTCGCCACGCCGCATCTCCCGAAATTTGCGGCCCGGAGGTTACGGACGGCGGCGGCCTCTGTACAGCGGCGTTTGTGCATGACGCATTGGCAGCGGTCGCCAATGCGACGAACCGTCAGGGTACGGGTGAGCGATCCCGTGCTGAAGCGCGCGGGAGACGGGAGATGGCGGGTGACGGGAGGCGGCTAGGCCCTGAGGTCACCGGCGCTGCGCCTCCGGTGTCGGCGAGGCGGACGCAACCACACCGACGGAGGTCGATCCCCGAACCGGGGCCCGTCCGAGTTCGGCGTCATAGGCGTAGCTCAGCGAGCGCTCGCTGACGCCGTCCCGCAGCTCGCGAAAATCGGCGATCCGGAGCCCGATCTCCAAAGCTGCCAACGTCACGGCCGTCATGATGAGATTGCGACGAGCGAATGGAGCAAGTGACGAAGCATTTTATCTTTGCGAGCAGCCTCGTCATCCCTGACCATCAGTCGAGCTCGAAGCGGTTCTTGTAGTCGAGCTTCAGCGTCGGCGACTGGTCTTCCTTCTTCAGGAAGCAATTGCCGACCACCAGGACCTCGATATCGCTGCCCATGAAGCAGCGGAAGGCATCTTCCGGCGTGCACACGATCGGCTCGCCGCGCACGTTGAAGCTGGTGTTGACCAGCACCGGACACCCCGTCGCGGCCTTGAAGGCCGTGAGCAGGTCATGAAATCGCTGGTTGGTATCGGCATGCACGGTCTGGACGCGCGCCGAATAGTCGACGTGGGTCACGGCCGGGATGTCCGATCGGGCGATATTGAGGCGCTCGATACCGAACAGCGTCTCGTTGCGTGGATCGGCCGGTAGCCGCCGCTTCCCCAAGACGTCCGCGACAAGCAGCATATAGGGACTATCCTCGTCGAGCTCGAACCAGTCGGCGACATCCTCACGGAGCACCGCCGGCGCAAATGGACGGAAGCTTTCTCGAAACTTGACGCGCAGATTGAGCGAGCTCTGCATGGTGGGGGACCGGGGGTCACCGAGAATGGAGCGCGCCCCCAACGCGCGTGGACCGAACTCCATTCGCCCCTGGAACCATCCGACCGCCTTCTCCGCGATCAGGGCCTCGACGGTGTCGCTGATGATGGCGTCATCATCGAGCTCGGTGAACACGGCACCGGCTGCTCGCAGCCGGCTTTCGATCTCCGATGGCGCGAAGGCCGGCCCAAGATAGCTCCCCGCCATGGCGTCGCCCGCGGCGGGGATGCGGGGTTTGCCTGCGAATTGATGATACGCCGCCAGCGCGGCGCCGACCGCGCCACCGGCATCGCCTGCGGCCGGCTGGATCCAGATCTTCTCGAATTGCCCGTCACGCAGGACCTTGCCGTTGGCGACGCAATTCAGCGCGACGCCACCGGCGGGACAGAGATTTTTCGATAGACCCTCGCGCGCCAGGCTGCGGGTGAGACGCAGCACGATCTCCTCGGTCACATGCTGGACAGACGCCGCCAGATCCATGTGACGCTGCTCCAATAGCTCCGATGGATCGCGCGGCCTGCCGCCGAACAGGTCGTCGAAACGGCTATTGGTCATGGTGAGACCGGTGCAATAATCGAAATAGCCGAGATCGAGCCTGAAGCTGCCGTCGTCCTTGAGATCGACGAGATGCTCGAGGATCAGCTTCGCATATTTCGGCTCGCCATAGGGGGCGAGCCCCATCACCTTGTACTCACCGGAATTGACCTTGAAGCCGGTGTAATAGGTGAAAGCTGAATAGAGCAGCCCGATCGAATGCGGGAAGTTGATCTCGCGCCGCAAATCGAGCGTGTTGTCACGGCCAAAGCCAGCCGACGTCGTCGTCCACTCGCCGACACCATCGAGCGTGAGGATCGCGGATTCCGTGAACGGAGAGGCGAAAAAGGCCGAGGCCGCGTGGCTTTGATGATGATCGGCAAACAGAAGCCTTGCCTCCCAATCGACGGCGTCATCAATCGCACGCAGATGATTACGGAGAACGCTCTTCTGGAACAGCTTTTCCTTGAGCCAGACCGGAATGGCCGTCCGGAACGACCGAAAGCCACGCGGCGCAAAGGCAAGATAGGTCTCGAGCAGGCGCTCGAACTTGAGAAATGGCTTTTCGTAGAACACGACATGATCGAGCGCGCTCGCGCCAATGCCGGCTTCCTCAAGGCAATAACGAATCGCGGAGCCGGGAAAGCCGGGATCGTGCTTCCTGCGCGTGAAGCGTTCTTCTTGCGCCGCCGCGACGATCTTGCCATCGATCACAAGCGCCGCGGCACTGTCATGGTAGAAGGCCGAGATCCCCAGGATGCGCATCGCGACCACTCAGAAAAGCGTATAGATGAACGGCGCCAGCGCCGATCCCTTGGTGACGATCAACAGCCCTCCCAGAACCAGCATTACTGCCAAAATCGGAATGAGCCAAAATTTGCGGCGGGCTCGAATGAACGCGAATAACTCCTGCAGGAATGACATGTGCTGTGCCTAAAATTGCTGGCGCATCGATTCGGATATGTCTCTTGGGTCGGAACGGGGAAGCCAATAGGTCGGTGATGCACGATCGCGCCCGAGCCGAAGAAAATCCGTGCCGGACAATCGCATGATCCATCCGATCGGCAGGATGACGCCGAAGAACAGGATCGCCATGATGACCGGATTGACGACGCGATACATCAAGAGACCGAGCTTCAGCCAGGCCCGGTTGGCTAATCCTAGCGTTTGCGGCCGCCAGAGCGTCAGACCAGCGAAGGCGACCGCGGCGCCAAGCCAGAGCGGCGCATGAGACGAATGCTTATAGAGACCGACAAGACCAATCAGCGCAAACACTGACGCCATCGTGAATCCGAAATTGCGATTGCTTGGTCCGGCGACGATTTCGTCATCGGACGGTTCCAGAAACTGCATCAGCCCCCCACGCCCCGTCTGGCCAAAGCACCTTCGCCTGGCATCAGACGCTGCCAGCTTATCCGTTCGAGGCGTCAAAACTCAAGGCAAGGGAGTGGCGGATTCAATCTGGTGCTCGTTTTTGTTGCACCACAATAAGCACTGCGAAGAGCGCCGGGCTTTGACCTCCGGCGACGAGCATCGCTAAAAGAAGACGTGGCGCCGCGAGCGCAAAGCGCCGATTCATGACGGGTGCAAATTGTCGTCAATGTGATCAATATTCCAGGGCATATTTTCACGCGACGGAGCCGCCTTGAATCTCAAATCGCTTGGGTCGACGCTCGTCACCATCCTCTTGTCGCTACTCGCCGTGGAAGCCGCGCTACGGCTTGCCGACTTTCGGGTGCTGCGCCAGGATGCGAGCGAGCGCTCACTATCCTATGACTACGATGCCGAACTCGGCTGGATCCCGGTCCCCTATTCCGAAGCCGTCGTCACGACCGCGCGAACGATCCACGCCAAACACAACAGCCTCGGACTGCGCGACATCGAGTTCCTACCGAATGGCAGGCCAACCATCCTGTTTCTCGGCGACTCGTTCGTGTGGGGTGTTGATGCCGAGGCCAATGAACGCTTCACCGATCTGCTGAGGGAGCGGCTCCCGCGCTTCTCGATCCTCAATGCGGGCGTCTCCGGATACGGGACGGATCAAGAGCTGCTCTGGCTGAAGCGACTCTGGCCTACAATCAAGCCCGCCGTCGTCGTACTGCTGTTTTGCACCGACAACGATCGCTTGGACAACGGAACCAATGTCAGATACGGCGGCTACCGCAAGCCCTATTTCGAGATGACGGCTGACGGGTCACTGATTGCCAGGGGGCAGCCGGTCCCGAAATCGCTAAAGCTGATGATCCGCGATGAATGGCTGCCGCGCCATGCGTGGCTGGCGCGTCTCGCCTCTTTCACTTATGTCGAGGTCCACGCGCCGCAGATCTTCGTCCCCGATCCCACCGACAGACTGGTGGGCGCGATCGACGATTTCGTCACTGGCAACAGCAGCCGGCTGCTCGTCGCCCTGCAGCACAAGGACGACCAGATCATCTCTTCTTTGCAGCAGCGTCGAATTCCATTCGTGACCCTGGATGGAGCAGCTGCCTACGGCGCGGAGCACGGGGCGCATTTTACTCCTGAAGGCAACCAGTTTGTCAGCCGCATCCTGGAGACATTTCTGAACGAACAGGTCTCTCAGTCCAGTCGGACGGCGGGGGAGCGAAACTGACGCTGGGCTTCATGAAGGCGTCGCAGAGAGCGTCCGTCAACATCCGTTGATCGATGGAACGGTTTCGACTGTTCCTGGATCAAAGCTCACCGTTGTCATGCATCATACTCACATTCATCCTCCGTATATTTGCGATTTCTCGCCGCGTGCCCGGCAGCGCGATTCAGTCGCCGAGCGGGCCATTTGAATTCCCGTCCGTCCCCTTCAGCAACTCGTACTTAATCCGACGCATCCGTGTCTGGCCTTCGAGCGGCTTGCAATAGGCCGTCGAAGCGGCGAGCAGATCGATGGCAGCGAGAAAGGCATAGCGCGACGCGGTCGGCTTGAGCGCATCGGGCGCTTCGGGCACGTGCACGCCGAGCGCAATATCGGCGATCGAGGCCAGCCTGCTTTGCGGCTTGGTAATCGCGACAACCAGCGCACCGTATTGCTTGGCGATCCCAGCTGCCTCGATCACCTCCTTCGCCATGCCGGTGGTCGAGATGGCGACCACGACATCACCCCGGCCAAAGGTCGCGGCGACCATGCGCATCAGGATCGGGTCGGAGGTGTGCGAGACGGCGATCCCAAGACGAAAGAAGCGATTTTGAACCTCCATCGCCGCAAGGGTCGAGCCGCCGCCCACGCCGAACGCTGCAAGTTTCGAACAGCGGGAGATGGCTTCGGCAGCCCTCTCGATGTCCTCTCTCCGTAATCCCTCCTCGGCGGCGGCAATTGCGCGACGAATTTCCTGGAACACCGACCGCCAGAGCGCGGGGCGCGCCAGATCCGTGCCGACATGTGGGGGTAGTTCAAGGTAGATCCGTCCAACCGCCATGGCTTGAGCCAGCCTCACCTTGAGGTCACGGACGCCGCGACAGCCGACGGAACGGCTAAACCTGGTCACTGTCGGTTCGCTGACACGCGCGCGGCGCGCCAGTTCGGCATTGCTCGCGTGAATGGAAAACTCGACGTCGGCCAGCAGCGCCATGGCAACGCGTTGCTCCGAAGGACTGAGGCTCGGAGCACTTTGTCTGATAACAGAGACGATGTCGCCGGCCACGAAAGCGTCGCGGCGCGATGGTGTCGAGACTGCTGTCGCAGCGGCTTTCGCCGTTTGAATTCGCTTCGCACGCGGCATGCGCGCCCTTCCTCAGGTCGGATTAACCTGCGCCCTGGCCCGAAGATCGCCGTAAGAAACCTTCAGCCTTGGCTGGACCACGTATCGGCAGATGGGCAATCTATTGCAATTTTGCGCTTGAAACTTAGCATAATCTGCATGTAACTTTCAAACAAACGATAACGTTCCGCCGGGGTCTAAACCGGAAGGGCATATCCCCTGCCGTCAAGGCAGGCGGCCGAAACAAGATGGGAGGGGCGATCATGAGATGCGATCTCAGTGCCTTGATGCGTGGCGCCGTTGGAATCGCCACCGCATTGTTTCTGAATGCGCAGGCCAGCGCAGCCACCCTGCTTCGCGAAGCCACCATCGGCGAACCGCCGCCACTCGACGTCATGCTGACGACAGCCGACGTCGCATCGGTTATCGGCCGCCACATCTTCGAAACGCTGTATGCGCTGGACTCGACCTATACGCCACGCCCGCTGCTGGCCGAGAGTGAACGCGAGGAAGACGGTGGCAAGACCATCGTCATCAAGCTCCGCGAGGGTGTCCCCTTCCACAACGGCAAGGAGATGACCGCCAAGGATGTGGTCGCTTCGATGACGCGGTGGGGCAATGTCGGCGCGCGCGGCAAGCTCCTGATGGCCGCAGCCACATCGGTCGAGGCAACTGGAAAATATGAGGTCACGCTAAAACTATCGGCGCCCAACGGCGCCTGGAAAACGCTCATCGCGGATGTGAATGGTGGCCTTGCGATCTATCCGGAAGAGATCGCAGCCAACGCAGGCAACAAGCCGATCGAGCAGAAGGACTATATCGGAACCGGTCCTTACAAGTTCGTCGAGTGGCGGCCGAACCGCTATGTCGAGGTGGAGAAATTCGATGGCTACAAACCGGTAAAGGAGAAGGGCGACGGCTTCGCCGGCGCCCGCACCGCCATCTTCGACAAGATCCGGTTCATTCCGGTGCCTGACGTCGGCACCCGCGTCAGCGGCGTTCAGGCCGGGGACTACGACTATGCGGAAATGATCTCTGGCGATCTGTACGAATCCCTGAGCAAGGACCCATCGGTTCAGGTGCAGCGCACGAACGCGCCGATCTTCGGCCTTTTCTTCATGAACTCGAAGCAGGGAATCCTGAAGGACAATTACAAGCTCCGCCGTGCCATCCAGACCGCGCTGGACAAGTCGCAGGCCCTGCGCGTCGCCTTCGGCTCGAAGGAGCTGTGGAACGCCGAGGGATCGATCTTTCCCAAGGGTACGCCCTGGTACTCGGCGGAAGGTGTGTCCAGCTACAGCCCCCACGATCCGAAGAAGGCCAAGGAGCTCGCCAAGGAGGCTGATTATACGGGGACTCCGATCCGCCTCCTGGTCTCGACAAACTATCAGGCGCACTATGATGAAGCCGCTGTCTTCACGCGCCAACTGGCCGACGCCGGGATCAATGTTCAGATGATGGTCGTCGATTGGGCGACGCTTCTGAAGATGCGAGGCCAGCCGGAACAGTGGGACATCTTTGTCACCCACCATTCCTTCTCGCCCGATCCACTGCTCCTCACGTTCCTTAATGCGAGCTACCCGGGATGGTGGGACAGCCCCGAGATCAGCTCGCTTCGAGCCGAGTTGATCAAATCGACCGATCCGGTCGCACGAAAGGCGACATGGGACAAGATCCAGTCGCTGATCTACGACCAGGTTCCGGTGATGAAAGTGGGGGATGCCTACACCTATGACATCGCTTCTCCCAAGCTGAAGGGACTGAACCCGAATGGTCCCGCGTTCTGGAATGTGTCCACGAAATAAGGACGGGCGATGAGACCACCCGAAATGTCCCGCGCGCATCGTCGCCGCTGATCAGCCGCGCAATCGCATGTGGTCTTACTCACTCAAGCGCGCGGCGACGACGACGGTGACGCTTCTGGCGGCGTCCGTCATTATCTTTGCCTTCATCCATATCGTTCCGGGCGATCCCATCTATGTTCTGCTCGGAGACACCGCGACCCCCGATCAGATCGACGCCCTGCGACACCAGCTCGGTCTCGATCAACCGATCATCCTGCAATATCTGACCTGGATCGGCCACGTGACCGAGGGCAACCTCGGACGGTCGATCTTTTTCCAGGCACCGGTGTTGTCGGTCATTGCCGATGGTGCTGAGACCAGCGCCTTGCTCGCCACCATGACGATGATCTGGGTTACGCTCATCGGCGTGCCGATCGGCATGATCGCGGCGGTTCGGCACGGCACCTGGCTCGACCAGGGACTATCAGGCGCGGCCATGCTGATGGCATCGATTCCGACGTTCTGGGTCGGGCTTTATTTGATCCTGATCTTTGCCGCGTGGCTGGGTTGGTTTCCGAGTTCGGGCTACCCATCGATCTTCGAAGGCGGCATCGTCAATCTCCGCTACCTCGTCCTCCCGAGCCTGGCGCTTGCTGCGCCGAATGCCGCGTTGATTCTGCGGCTGACACGCGCCAGCATGCTCGACGTCTCCCGCGAGGATTACGTGCGCACAGCGCGTGCAAAGGGTATCCGGCCCTGGCAGGTCGTGAGCCGGCATATTCTGCGCAACGCGCTCCTGGCGGTGGTCTCGGCATTCGGCTTCACGTTCGCCGCGCTGCTGTCCGAAGCCGTGGTGACCGAAACCGTGTTTGCATTGCCGGGTATCGGCCGCCTCGTCGTTCAGTCGATCCTCCGCCGAGACTATCCGGTGATCCAGGGCGTCATTCTGGTCATCGTGGTCGTATATCTCCTGATCAACCTGATCGTCGATCTGAGTTATCGCCTGCTCGACCCCAGGGTCGAACTCCAATGAGCCGTGACGACGCAATGTTTTGGCTGAAGCCGTTCATCGCGCGGCCGATCGCACTGATGGGGCTCGGCATCCTTCTGGGGACCTTGCTCGCCGCGATTTTCGCGCCCTGGCTCGCACCTTACGATCCCTTCGCCATCGATCCGTCGATCCGTCTGACGCCTCCAAACGCGCTTCATTGGTTCGGTACCGACCAGTTTGGCCGGGACACCTTGTCACGCGCCATCCAGTCAGCGCGCATGGCGCTCCTGATCGGTTCGGGCGTGGTCGCGTTCGCACTTGGGACAGGCGTACCGATCGGCGTGCTATCCGCCTTGTTCCCCCGGCTCGGTCATGTGCTGATGCGCATGGTCGATGTGCTCATGGCGTTCCCGAGCCTGCTGCTCGCACTTGGGCTGATCGTGATCCTCGGTCCGAGCGTGGTGAACGCCATTCTGGCGATCGGACTCGGCTACATGACGACGACGACGCGGATCGTTTACGGCCTGACGCTGCGCTTGCGCACGGAGACCTATGTCGAGGCGTCCCGCAGCATGGGCGCCGGAACGGCTTGGCTCGTCGGCAAGCATATTTTGCCGAACCTGGTCTCACCGCTTCTTGTGCAGGCCAGCTTCGTCTTCGCGTTCGCGCAACTTGGCGCGGCATCGCTGGATTTCCTCGGCCTCGGCGCTCCGCCGGAGATTCCGAGCTGGGGCAACATGCTGGCGGAATCGCACACCTTCATCACCCGCGCGCCATGGCTGCTGTTCTTTCCGGGCATGATGATCGTGGCGACCGCATTTTCGCTCAACCTGGTCGGCGATGCACTGCGCGATCGTCTCGATCCCCGATTCCGCCAGCTCTTTGGCGAGAAGGGCTAGATCGTGCTGTCCGTTCAAGATCTTACCGTGTCATTGGGGCCGGCGACTGCACCGGTTGACGTCGTCGCCGGTGTGTCCTTCGAACTTGCCAAGGGTGAAATCCTTGGCCTCGTCGGCGAGTCCGGCTGCGGCAAGAGCATGACCTCGCTTGCGGTGATGGGATTGCTGCCGCAGCCAGGCCCGCGGATCCGGGCCGGCCGAGTCCTGTTGGAGGGCTGCGACGTGACACAGCTGCAGCCCTGGCAGCGCGTCGAAGCAGGCCACGGCCGTATGGCCATGATCTTTCAGGAGCCGATGACTTCGCTTAACCCGGTTCGCCGGATCGGCGATCAGATCGCCGAAGCCGTGCGCGTGCATGATCGCGTTTCCGGCCCGCCGGCTATGGCCCGAGCCCGCGAGCTGCTCGAACTTGTGCGCATGCCGGATCCTGCAATGCAGCTGTCCGCGTATCCGCATCAACTGTCCGGCGGCCAGCGCCAGCGGATCATGATCGCGATCGCGCTGGCCTGCAGGCCTCAAGTTCTGATTGCCGATGAGCCGACCACGGCACTGGATGTCACCATCCAGGTGCAGGTCCTCGGTCTGCTGCGCGAGCTCTGCAACCGCTTGGACATGGCGATGTTGTTCATCACCCACGACATGGGGGTGATCGCGCAGCTGGCAGATCGCGTTTCGGTCATGTATGCGGGCCGGATCGTGGAGACCGCGGGCGTCGAGGCGTTGTTCGGCAGGCCGCGCCACCATTACACACGCGGGCTGATGGACTGCATGCCGTCGCGGAATTCCGGCGCGCGCCGCCTGCCAACCATAGCGGGCCAGCCGCCGGCGCCCGGCACAGTCCGTGCCGGTTGCGTCTTTGCCTCACGATGCGCGGCCGTGCGCGAGCCGTGCCGCACGGCAGCCCCACCGCGCGCGGAAGTCTCGCGAGGACACGAGGTGCTCTGCACTTTCCCCTTGGACGATGGGGGACCGCGATGAACGGAAACGCTGTCCTCGACATTCGGGACCTGAAGGTCTCCTTCAAGGTCAGGCGATCCGGCCGAAAATATCAGGTGCGGGCGGTGGATGGCGTGTCGCTGTCGCTGGCAGAGGGCGAAGTGCTCGGCATCGTCGGCGAGTCGGGCTGTGGCAAGACCACGGTGGGCCGGTCCATCGTGGGGCTGGTCCGGCCCGACAGCGGCACGATCGGCTTCAAGGGAAGGGACATGACGGGCGCCGGCCTTCGCGACATGCGCCTGAACATCAGGATGGTTTTCCAGGATCCCTATGCATCGCTCAATCCGCGGCGCGCGATCGGAGACTCGGTCGCGGAGGCTGGCGATATCAATGGCTTCTTCACCAGTCGCGCCGAGCGCAGCGCCGCGATCGCCGCCGCACTGACGGCGGTCGGCCTGGATCCATCTTTTGCCGCTCGCTATCCGTACGAACTGAGCGGCGGACAGCGGCAACGGGCCGGCATCGCACGAACAATTCTTCCCTCACCGTCCATCGTGATTGCCGACGAGCCGGTCTCGGCCCTCGACGTATCAGTGCAGGCTCAGGTGCTCAACCTGATGATGGACCTGCGGGAGCAGCTTGGATTGTCGATGCTGTTCATCTCCCACGACCTCGGCGTCATCGGACAAATCAGCAATCGTGTTGCCGTGATGTATATGGGCCGGATCGTGGAGCAGGCCGCAACGCGGACAGTTCTGGATGATCCGCGCCATCCCTATACGCGATCGCTGGTGGCGGCGATTCCGAAGCCGGACCCATCCAAGCGAATTCTCGGTGCGATCGAAACAGGTGAACCGCCAAGCCTGTTCAAGCGGCCAAGCGGCTGCGCCTACGCGCCACGTTGTCCGCTGGCCAGCCAACGCTGCCTGGTCGAGGTTCCCGAACTTCGGTCCGTGGGTGATCGAGCGCTCGCCTGCCACAACGTATAGCTGGCGAGCCCATCTACCCTCATGATCCTCATTGGGTACGCCGAGCCGGACCAAAAACCTCGGCAGTGTGTATTATGATCGCCGGCAATGTGGAGGAGCAGCGGAGCATGCTATCTTTTCTTGCATTCATCGGGACGTCGATCATCGTCATCGTCACGCCGGGGCCCGATACGGCCACGACGATCCGCAGCACTCTATTGGCCGGGCGGACTGGCGGGATTTGCACGGCGGCTGGCATAGCCCTTGGACAGACGGTCTGGGCCCTGGCGACCAGCGTCGGCCTTGCTGCTCTCCTGGTGGCCTCGGCGCCACTGTTTCTCACGATCAAGTATTTGGGGGCCGCTTATCTTATCTATCTGGGCATCTACGCGTTGTACGAAGCCCTTTGGCCGCCGGAACAAGGTTCGGGAATCGCGGTCGAAAACCACTCGCATAGCCGCGTAAGCCCTTGGATCGCCTTCAGGCAGGGACTCATCAGCGATCTCAGCAATCCCAAGATGGCCGTTTTCTTCACCAGCCTGCTTCCCCAATTTGCACCGATGGGCGGCTCGACCTTTGCGACACTTCTCGCTCTTGGAATTGTTTTTGCAGTCATGACCTTCCTCTGGCTCGCATTTTATGCCGCAGCAATTCACAAGGTACGGGGCGCACTTCAACGCCCCACCGTGCGGCGCCTTGTGGAGGGCGTGACCGGAATAGTCCTGATTGCTTTGGGTCTGCGCATCGCCACCGAGCAGCGGTAGGGGGTCCTTGGAAGCGTAGTCTCATCGATGTCCGGTCCGTCCCGACAGCGACCGCCTTTGTTGCGCCGGGTCTTTCGAACCGAAGAGCCCTACGGCTGTAAGCGCTCGCGCCGAAGGCGAAGCGCTGGACGCGATGCAGGCGTAGAAATCTCGGGAGATCGCGTGCGAAATCGCGCAAAAGGCGGAGAGAGTGTCAGTCAATCCCGTTGAAAGATCAGGCATTTTCAATTTCGACGCACCCAAACCCACCATTTCAGCTACGCCTCTTTTCGGCGGATTGGGCCGCAGCTCTCTGGTCGTGAAGGCAAATCCAGCTCGGCCAAACAATGAAGAGCCGAGAAGAGTGGCCGTTAGCCACGCGAAGGTCCGCGACGTTGCGTACGATATCGTACCGACAATTCCACTTGCATCCCATAAACGCTGTGCCTGGCAATCGCGCCGAAACCATTCATGCGTTACTAACTTGCAATGGGCACATCGGTCAGCGACGTTGGTTCCGCCTCATGAGAACTGTCTTGATTTCCGGCGCGGGCATTGCGGGCCCTACCCTTGCATATTGGTTGAAGGCGGCGGACTTCGAGGCGACGATCGTTGAGCAGGCCCCCGCCTTGCGACATGGTGGTTATGTTATCGACTTTTGGGGACTCGGCTATGATCTCGCGGAGCGGATGGATCTGCTCGGCGATATAAATCGCGTCGGCTATCATGCGCGGGCAATGCGCATCGTAAATGGCACGGGGCAGCCGGTTGCCGGATTCGGCACAGAGATATTCTCGGAATTGACGGCCGGGCGCTACGTGACACTCCAACGAAGCGACCTCTCCCGCTTGCTTTTTGACAAATCGCAGGGGCAGGTCGAGACCATATTTGGTGACACGATCGTCTCCATGGAAGAGCAGCCGGATTGTGTTCGAGTCCAATTCGAGCGCGAACGCGAACGACGGTTCGATCTGGTGATTGGAGCCGACGGCCTGCATTCGCGTACGCGCAAGCTCGCCTTCGGGCCGCAATCCAGGTTCGAAAAGCACCTAGGCTATGCCGTCGCGGCGTTTGAGGCGCGTGGCTATCGCCCTCGCGACGAGGACATTTATATGATGTACGGACGACCGGGCCGGATGCTCGGTCGTTTCACGTTACGCGACGATCGCACGCTGTTCCTGTTTGTTTTCGTTGCAAGACAGGAGGAACTACCTATCACGATTGATGCTCAGAAAGCGCTACTCCGAGATCTCTACCGTCATGATGGCTGGGAATGTCGCAAGGTTCTCGGCGAGCTTGAGCAAACGCAGTCACTCTATTTCGACAGCGTCAGTCAGATCCGGATGCAAAGCTGGTCTTGCGGCCGCACCGCGCTGGTGGGCGACGCCGCCTTCTGCGTCTCGCTGCTGGCCGGACAAGGCTCGGCGCTCGCGATGATTTCGGCCTACGTGCTTGCCGGCGAACTCGGCGCTGCGGCCGGGCAATATCGACTTGCATTCAACAGATACGAGGCATTGCTGCGACGCTACATCAATGGGAAGCAGCGCGGGGCCGAGCGCTTTGCCGGTGCCTTTGCGCCGAAGACCCAACTCGGGCTGCTGTTCCGCAACCTGGTGGTCAAGGCCTTTGCATTTCCCGGCCTGGCCAGGCTCGCCGTAGGCCGGGATATTGCAGATTCGATGCAATTTCCGGAGTACAATTGGCCATCACTTGATAAACGGGCGATTGCCTAGTGGTTTTCCGGACTCTCGATCAGAGGCCGTCCGGGGTCGCCGTCAACCGTCCGCTCGCCGAGAGCCTCCGGAAGGCTTTCTGGCAGGTGGGTCTGTATCTCGCTATTTTGATCTCGATCCAACCATTGTGACCCGAGTACCCGTGGTGCTGACTCCCGACAATATCAAAGCCATCGCAGCCGACAGCCGCAAATCGCTGCCAGAGGAACGGCGAGTGAGCCTGCTCGTTCTTTGTGGCCTCGCGTTGGTTATCGGGGTGATGACTGGGCTAGGCGCGGTTGCGTTCCGCGCCCTGATCGGCTTCGTGCACAACGTCTCTTACAATGGCAGAATCAGTTTCGTTTACGATGCTAATATCAGCGAGGGTCCCAGCCACTTTGGCGACTTCATTCTGTTTTCGCCGATCGTCGGGGGCCTGATTGTCGTTTTTCTCGTGAGGCGCTTTGCTCCCGAGGCAAAGGGGCACGGCGTCCCCGAGGTGATGGACGCGATCTTCTACAAGCGAGGCAACATCCGCGGCACGGTGGCGCTGATCAAGGCTCTGGCTTCCGCAATATCGATAGGCAGCGGCGCCGCTGTCGGGCGCGAGGGGCCGATCATCCAGATCGGGTCGGCGCTCGGCTCGGCCTTCTCTCAATTCATCGGACTCTCCACGCGGCAGAAGATAACGCTACTGTCCGCCGGCGCCGGCGCGGGTATTGCCGCGACGTTCAACACGCCGCTTGGCGGCGTGCTGTTTGCTCTCGAAATTCTCCTACCGGAAGTGTCGAACCGCACCTTCCTTCCCGTCGTCGTGGCGACTGGCGCTGCGACGACGATCGGGCGAATTCTGATCGGCCCAGATCCTGCCTTTGCGGTGCCTGACATTCAGTTTCCCTTGGTTGCGTCGTTCAATCCGCAGGAGGCGATTGCGTTCGTCCTGCTTGGACTGCTGTGCGGCGTCGCAGCCTGGTTGTTTATCCGACTGCTCGTTTTCATGGAGGATGGGTTTCCGAAGCTGTCGGCAAACGAATACGTCCAGAACATCGTGGGCATGGCGGTGATCGGCCTGATGATGGTGGGACTTAGTCGCGCGTTCGGACATTCCTACATTGATGGGGTCGGCTATTCGGTCATTCAGGATATCCTGGACCACAAGATGGCTGCGGCGGGTCTTCTTGCGCTGCTCTTTGCGCTGAAGCTGGTTGCCACGACCGTCAGCCTCGGCTGTGGGGCCTCGGGTGGGATCTTCTCTCCTTCGCTCTATCTTGGCGCCACTTTGGGTGCCGCCTTTGCGGCCGCGACCAGTTCTATTTTGCCTCATTCCGGACTGACGCCTTCCTCGGCCGCGATCGTTGGAATGGCGGCCATGGTCGGCGCGGGAACGGGCGGCGTGATGACGGCCATCGTCATGGTGTTCGAAATGACCCGTGACTACGCGGTCATTGTGCCGGTGATCGTTGCGGTGGCGCTGGCTGCAGGCGTAAGGCGCGCGCTCATCAATGAGACGATCTACACGATCAAGCTGCGCCATCGCGGCCACCGTATCCCCAAGGAGCGACATATCAATCTATATCTGGTTAGGCAGGCCCAAGACATCATGGAGCAGCGCTTTATCGTGGCCAGGGCAGGCACCACGCTGAAACAAGCGTTGCCTGCGGAAGATACTAATGACGCACGAGCGATCGTCGTCGAGCGGGACGGCCGGATCGTAGGGCTAATTCCGCCGCGTTCGGGTCTGTGGATGGAATCTCAAATCAACTCTGACCTTTTCGTCGAAAGATTTGCCGAACGGCGGATCGTCATTTGTCGCGATCAGGACCTCCTGAGCCTGGTGCTTGCGAGACTCAAGCGCCACCGCGCCGGTGCCGCAATCGTTTTCCAAGGCAGCTCCCGCCCACGCGTGAACGACATAGTCGGCATCGTCACCAAGCGTGCGATCGCTGACGCAGTCATCGACAGCTTCGAGAACTGATCCGCGCGGGTATCCGAAGCACTGGCGACTGCGGTTTGCTCACCCTCAACAGGCGATGGCCATTCAGTCAGGCCGTCCTGCGCTGGCTCGCGGGCAGCATGGCTTGCGAGCCGGCCCGACCGGCATGGGGCGCGTTGGACCAGACGATCCGCTGACGCCGACGAAGGCGAGCTGCATCGAGCAGCATCTGCGCCGCCCACCGATAGACGTTCCGCTCGCGCACGAGATCGCGCATCAGCCGCATGCGGTCGCGTTGCTCCGCGGGCGGCATCTGCAACGCCCGGACGAACGCCTCAGCCATTCCGTGCGTGTCATATGGATTGACAATCAACGCCTCCGACAGTTCGCGTGAGGCTCCGGCGAAGCTCGAAAGGATCAGCACGCCATGCTCGTCGTCGCGCGCGGCCACAAATTCCTTGGCAACCAGATTCATGCCGTCATGCAAGCTGGAAACAATGCACATATCCGAGGCTCTAAAAAGTTCGAGAACCTCGTCAGGCTCGTGATGTCGCACGACAAGACGAATCGGCTGAAAATCTCCCTTGCCGTGTCGCGCGTTCACGTCCGCGACCAGTCGTTCGGCCTCACCCTGCAGAGAGCTATAGGTAGCGAGCTTACTGCGAGTGGGGGCCGCTGCCTGAATGAAGACGAGCCGCCCGATCCACTCGGGATGGCACCTTAGCAGATCGTCGATCGCGCGAATGCGATCAAGAATACCCTTGGTATAGTCGAACCGCTCTATGCCGACAGCGATGCGGGCATCAGCAGGCAGCGAGAAGCGCCTTCGGACCGCGTCGCGACACTCCCGAACAGGTGCCTGGTCGACGAGCGCCGCCGGCGGCCATTCGATTGAGATCGGATAGGGCCTGATCAGCGTCTCCTGCCCACGGAAAGTGACAGAGGCATGTTCCCGATCGATGCGACTTTCCATGAAACGATCAGCCGCTTCGAGAAAATTGTTGCAATGGAACTGTGTATGAAAGCCAAGGATGGTGCTCCCGAGTAGCCCGTCGATGATTTCGCGTCGCCAAGGACAAATCCCGAACGTTTCGGCGTTGGGCCAGGGGATGTGCCAGAAAGCGATGACCGTTGCCTTTGGCAGCCGATCGCGGATCATCCGGGGCAGCAGGGCGAAATGATAATCCTGGACCAGAACGATCGGATCGTCGCAGGTCGCCTCCTCGACGATTACGTCGGCGAACTGCTCGTTCACCTTCCGGTACTGAACCCAATCCTCCTCCCGAAAGGTCGGGCGTACAAATGCGATGTGACAAAGCGGCCATAGCCCTTCGTTGGCCAGCCCGTAGTAGTAGCCGCTCTGTTCCTTCTCCGAGAGCCATACCCGCCGCAGCAGGTATGTCGGCTCGCCGGGAGGCACGCGCAATCTGTCGGCGGCATCGACCGTGTCGCGGTCGGCGGAGCCCGAGCCGTGCGCAATCCATGTTCCGCCACAAGCTCGCATCACCGGCTCGAGGGCAGCCACCAGGCCGCTCGCCGGAATCTGCAACGTGATCTCGCCGGCGGAGCGGTTGTGAATGTAGGGCTCGCGATTGGACACGACGAGGACTTGGGCATCCGGCAGTTCCTCGAGCAACAGGCGATGCAGGGTCTTCGGCGACCATTCGACGTGAATGCCATTCGCGAAACGACGCTCCATTCTTAGCTCCGAGAGAGCCGCGTGGACCTCACGGCTGATCGGAAAGGGGCTATGCACCAGAGCTTCGTCGGCGGCCCCGTGTCGCACCTCGGTGAGAGCGCCCCGAATCGAACGGGTCCAGGCTCGCATAAGTGCGAGCACGATGGCTGTGGCGAGCAGCCCCAGGCCTGATGTCACGCCGACCAGAGCAAGCATCGTGTAAAGGCGAGCCTCGTTCGTACGCGTCTCTATATAAGCCAGATCGTGCAGCACCAGCAAATGGCCCGTCGAGACTGCGACGGTGATCGGAAAGGAACTGATGTGGATGTGGCGGCCGGAATCCGCGATCGCAGCGAAGGCGTTGGACCTGGCTCGCTTCAGGCTGTCGCAAGTGACGGACTTCGGAAACTCCTTGGTCGCGTATCGCAGCTGGCCCTGCGCGGAGCAGAAGCCGAGGGCCAGTATCCGTTCATCCTCGGTAATCCGCTCGAACACCTGAGCAAGATCAGTGTCCGGCTTTGCCGTCATCGCCGTAGCGACCTGGTCTCGGATCGATCGGAATACGAGGCGCGAACGCAGGTCGATATCACGCTGGGACCAGTCCTCGACCATGACGGCGGCCAGCAAGGTCAACGCCGCAATCACGACGCCGGCAGCGAGGAGACCGAGCAGCGTGTAGCGAGCGAGCGGATCGCGGAGCGGCCGTTGAGCCACGCGCCGAATCCAGTCGCGGCCGCGCCGCTCGAATTTACCTTCGCTACGGTCCATTCGGTGCTCCATCGATCTCCTGCAACCCACTGCCGTGTCGCGTGGAATGTTTCGAGACCCGCTAGTATTCCGGTCCCGATGCATGCGCTTGCGGATGTGCCTGATCGCTGTGCTTCTCGCCGACCTCCCGCAGGTAGGCAATGATATCGTGTCGAGACAGAGCATCGAGCACCCGAACCGGCATTCTTGCTCCAGGCACCAACTTCTGCGGACCGGCCAGCCACTCGTCGAGCTTGTCGGTAGACCAGGTGAGATGGGCGCTCCTCAAGGCTGGCGAGTAGTTGAAGCCAGCAGCGGAGCCAGCCGGGTGACCGACCACACCCCCCAGCATGGGACCGGTCATGTTCTGGTCCAGCCCATGGCAAGCACTGCAACGCTGGTTAAACAGTTCTAGACCGTGAACGGCATCCGGAGCAGCATTGGCGAGAAAACGCGACAAATTCTTTGCGTCGGTCGGACTCGCCGAACGGCCAAACGTGTAACTGAGCGTGATGGCATCGACGTGGTCCATGTCGGAGTCCTTGGCGAATGCCGGATCGACATAGAAGACGACGGGCATGTCCACCTTCTGGTGCGGATCGAGACGCTCTTCATTGAAGCAGAAGCACTGAATCTTGTTGAAGTAGATCCCGCTCGTCGGCGGCGTGACGTTGAATGTCGCATGCCCGACAGTCGCCTTGTCACTGAGATTCTCGGCACTGAAGAATACCAGCTTCTGCTCGCCGAGATGAACGGTAACCGAGCGCTGTTCCGGTTCAAAGCGCCACGGCAGCCCGGGCGCGACATTGCTGTCAAAGTCGATCGTCACGGTTCGCTGCGACGTGGTGGTTGGATCGGCATAGGCTCTTTGTGTCGTTCCGCCATATCCCGTTGCGCCACAGAATGCACGGTAGAGTTCGGGCGAATAGGCTACCAGTCCGCAC
The DNA here is from genome assembly GCF_022012435.1 of Bradyrhizobium zhengyangense. Lineage (GTDB taxonomy): Bacteria > Pseudomonadota > Alphaproteobacteria > Rhizobiales > Xanthobacteraceae > Bradyrhizobium > Bradyrhizobium zhengyangense. Next base: position 94,701 of record NZ_JAKLUA010000003.1, on the reverse strand, counting down.
ATGATGGCGAGGCCGACAAAGCAGGGCACGAGAACATTCAGATTTCGATAGCGCACGTTCATTTTTCTCTCAGGTGGCCGCTCAAGCCTTTGCGCAGTACACCAAGCGCGCCGGGCAGGAGACCAAAGAAGCTCCAATGCTGCTTGACAAGGCCGTGATCTTGGAAGCGCTTTCGAAGCGCAATTGGTTTGGCGAGACGGATGATCGCCGGCGCCATTCACGGACGTCAGGCATGAAACACGCGAAGGCCCGTTGGATCCTTAACCTGAAGCCGTGTGGGAACCCTACCCGGAAGGACGTTTCGGCTCTCGGCCCACCAGTGCCGGCTCGCCCGTGCCGACCGGAGCCAGCAGCGAAACAGGCGACCGCTGGCGAGAGCCCGTATCAAGCGCGGGTAACAGATGACGGCGGTATTCGCGTTCGATCAGCCTGAAGCAATCACAAGAGAGCTTCGATAACTCGGCGGCATCCTGTATCTTCACGGAACCGCGTCTGGTCACTACCGTTCCATCCCTTTGCAGGACCTCCAGACATTCCGTAACGCTAGCGCGCCGGACGCCGAGCAATTCCGCCAGAACTCCATGCGTGAGCGAAACCTCGTCTTCGCCCGTGGCATTTTGGGCAATCAGCAACCAGCGCGCCAATCGCTGCTTTAGACTATGATAGGAGTTGCAGGCACCCGATTGGGAGGTCTGGGCCAATACGACGGCCAGATATCTCTCAACGACTGAGCGCAAGTGCGGAAGGGATTCCAATAGTTCGCAAAATTCCGCGGTCCTGATCCGCCAGGCATCGCCTGTCAACTGGACTGTTCTTCTGTGCAGCGGCACTCCTCTGGCCGCAAGAATCACCGGAGCGCCGACCAGTCCTTCGGATCCGATCAGCCAGACCTCAACGAATTTCTCGCGGCCCACTTTCGCGGCCACCGACACCAACCCGCTTTCGACAAAGTACACGTGCTCCATCGGCAGCATGTAGTGATGAAGAACCTGACGTGGCGCGAGTCTAACCTGCTCGCAGACGTCCATAACGCGCGAGAGCTCGTCATCCGGGATCAGGCGCAACAGACCGTTTCTAACCTTGGGCGTCATCGCTTTCTGTACACTGCGCAACTCTGGCCGGGGAAGCGTATGGCGGGTTGAACACCTGCACAAGACGCTGTGGAACAGGTCTCAGTAGCATCTTGCCGCACGTCGACATCTATTCCGGTGAGCGGGAGCCGTACCTTCAACTTAGGTATGATCCGCCCTTCAAACGTCCCGCGACAGCGCGTGGTCGGCTGCCTATGTACGCTACCGTACCTTCTCTGGCGACGATCTAGCTAATGGGAGAAAATCCGCTTCGTGTCATAGTCGAACGTCCGAAGCGCAGGTGCATGATGTCAGACAATGAATCCGTGATCGCCGCAATCGAGGAAGCCCAGCGACTTCTGACCGTGTACGATCAGGCGACTTCCAGAAAAAATCAGGAAGACCTGATTGCGATGCTCCAGTTCATTCTGTGTGATCCATCGGTTTCCCTTGCGGTGAGACGATTGAAAAGCCGATCGCGCCTGAGCCTGGTTGAGTCATCCAGGAGGTATGCGGGTTGAAAGTGCGCGAACTCGATCGCTTCCGCTCAATCCAATCTTGAATTCTTGATATGCGGTCGAGCTGATGCTCGCCCGAGGTCGCTGAATGTCCAAAGCACCAATACCAGAAGAGGTTCTGGATTTGATCGTGAGACACATCGATTCCGTGGCTCAACTCGAAGCGCTTCTGTTCCTGCACGCGCGTTCAAGCGAACAATGGGACGCTGCTTCCGTGGCCAAGCGGCTCTATGCGCCCACCTCCGATATGGCAGTGGCCTTGGCCGGGCTCGCCGATGATGGGTTTCTCGTGCGAGATGGCGGGCGATATCGCTATGCCCGGCGTTCGGATCGAGACGCCGCCGTCGAGGCTCTTGCAGAGGCCTATGCGCACTACCTAATTCCCATTACGAATCTGATCCATGCAAAACCCCGCCATATCCGGTCATTCTCGGATGCGTTCAAGTTCCGGAAGGATTAGGAAGCTATGGCCGCGGTGATATACAGCTTGTGTGCGATCACCGGGGCGTTGTGTGCTTGGTTGCTGATTCGCGCGTATCTGCGGACGCGCTCCAGGCTTCTGCTGTGGAGTTCGATCTGCTTCGGGGGTCTTGCACTGAACAACATGGCACTGTGGGCGGACAAGCTGATATTTCCCACGACTGATCTTTCAGTCCTCAGGATATCGATCGGCCTGCTGGCAACGCTCATCCTGCTGTATGGGTTGATCTGGGAGGAGCGTTGATGACACACCTCGCCGGCGTTCTCTCAGGCGCCGCCTCGATGGCCTCTCTGGCTGTCGCTCTGTTCTTTCTGAAGTTTTGGCGACGGACGCGGGATAGGTTCTTTCTGATTTTCGCGGCGGCTTTTACCATCGATGCCATATCGCGCTTCGCGCTGGGAACGAGCCAGGTTTCCGATACGACGGAGCCCATGTACTTCTTGCCGCGTCTGGTGATGTTCGGACTTATTGTGACAGCCATCATCGGAAAGAACGCGGAGCGCAACGGTCCATGAAGCAGACGCGCTGGCTGCCGGATCGCTTGGCGTCGTCGACATGCCGGGTACCGATTTTCAGTATCGTGCCGATCGATTCTTCCAGACGGGACGCGTCCGGTCACACTGGCCGCTCGCCTGGTCTTGCCGCAGCAAGCGTCCGTGCTTTGCGTTGCCGAACGACCGTCGCGTACAAACTCGGTACGAAAACGTACGGCCCCGCGAATCGGCCGTCTTTCAAAGTTGCCCTGAGTGTGAGCGAAGTGAATTGTTATGCGCGGGGGCGATTCTTGGACACTTCAAGAGAAATTGCATTGCGGTTGCCGCGCGCATATTGCGAGTTCTGTACGACGAGGACTCCGCACGTCCACGAACGCTTAGCCATCAACGGAGTTCAGGTAACACGCTCGGTCTGCTTCATATGCAAGAGAGAGCGGCCAAAGGGACAACCGCACGAGCCGCGGTCGTAGTTTGCAAATGTACGAATGAGCTGGCGCCGATAATTTTCGGTGCGCATCATCTGCAGTAATTCGTCAGGTAGAACGGGGAGAGGCGCTCATGGCCGCGAATGTTTTCGACGAGCATGATGGTCGCGTGAGGTTAATCACCGCGATCGCCATGGAAGTGAAGGCACTTACTTTGAGCGAATCCGGTGACGAGACTGTCTCGATGAGCGATCCGGATGCCGAAAAGCTGGTTTATGCCCGGGCCTACCAAGCCTGGGCCGATTGCAAGATCGAAGGGACGGCGGACGACATATATGAAGCAATCCAAGAGGCGCTGGACGTCTGATCAAGATGCGCCGGCAAACGACATCTCATGAGGACTGTTCGTCATCGGCGTGAAAACAGAGCAGCAAGGACCGCAACGGAGATCATCACATAAAATTCGTATGATAACCATTAGCACGCACTCAGCACAGTTAGCCGAGCGCGAGAAATCGTCGTTTGGCGCATAAGATCGAGCAAATGGCGGAGAGAGTGGGATTCGAACCCACGGTACGGTTTCCCGCACACACGCTTTCCAAGCGTGCGCCTTAAGCCACTCGGCCATCTCTCCGGAGCGCCCTCTCTTGAAGGGGCGCCGGTGATTTTGCAAGAGATCGCGGGGCAATCGGAGGATTTTTCCGCAACTTATTGTTTTTGCGAGAGAATATATCGCGCCGCGCGATCGCCTGGAACCTCCTCAGGTTGAACCAGGCGCGGGTTTGGTGCGACGATTCCCTTGAAACCGCCAAACACACCCGGGGACCCCATGACCATCCGCAAAACCATCGCCATGCTCGGCCTGATTTCGGCCCTTGGCGTCGCCTTCTCCGGGTCCGCCAAGGCGCAGGCCTGCAGCAGGCAGGGCGTCGATGTGACCTGCGACGACGGGCGGCGCGGTGTGCTCTCTGGAGATACCATCCTCTGGCCGGACGGAACCCGCTCCAGCTCGACGCCCCACCAGAGCGTTATCATCGGCAACAGGAGCTCAGTACATGTCGGGCCCGGCGTGTTTGTCGGCCAGGGCAAGGGCGTGGTGCCGATGGATGATCCGAACGCGCCTAACAAGCGGCAATGCGCGATCCTGGACGGCGTGTCGTATTGCTATTGAGGCCCGCTTGCCCTCCCCGCGCGCGGGCGGCGGCAAGATCGATCAAGCTCTCTTAGATCAACCGCACACCCGAGATCGCAGATTTCAGCCAACGTAGCGCTTGCGGCGGTTGCGCCGCGAGCGGCGCGGCTGCCACCTTCTCGGTGCGGCACTTCTCCAACTCGGCAACGAAATCGGACGACCATTGCTGGATGGTGTGGCCACGCAATTTCTTCATCATCGCATCCCAGCGCATCTTGCGCTCGGTAAGCGGCATCGCCGCGGCGACCGCGATCGCACGCGCCATGCCGTCAATGTCGTGAGGATTGACCAGCAGCGCGGTCTCGAGCTCGTTGGCGGCACCGGCGAATTTCGACAGCACCAGCACGCCGGGATCGGCCGGATTCTGCGCGGCGACATATTCCTTGGCGACAAGATTCATGCCGTCATGCAGCGGCGTCACCACGCCGACCTGCGCGGTACGGTAGAGGCCGGCAAGCACGGCCTGGCTAAAGCCCTTGTTGAGATAGCGGATCGGCGTCCAGTCGACCTCGCCATGGCGACCATTGACGTCGGTGACAAGGCGGGCGACCTCGTTCTGGAGATTGCCATACGCTTCAATGCCGCCGCGCGATGGATTGGCGATCTGGAGCAGCGAGATGCTGCGCGCAAACTGCGGCTGCTCCGTCCAGAGCCGGTCGAACGCGCTGATGCGGTTGACCAGCCCCTTGGAATAGTCGAGCCGGTCGACGCCAATCGCGAGCCGCTCGCCGTTGAGGCTGCGGCGCAGACGCGAGACGTCAGGATGCGAGGCCGATTTCGCGGCATAGGCTGCGAATTTCTCCGCATCGATGCCGATCGGAAACACCTCGCAGCGTGTGCGGCCGTACTGCGAGAGCACGACGCCGTCCTCGATGATGAGGCCGAGCTCGCCGCCAGCATAGCCGAGAAAATTCTGGCAATCACCCTCGGTCTGAAAGCCGAGCAGATCATACGCCAGCATCGCCGTGATCAGTTCGCGATGATTGGGCACGCCTTGCATTACCGCAACGACCGGCCACGGCGTGTGCAGGAAGAAGCCGATGGGATCATCGACGCCGAGATCGCGCAACTCCGCGCCGAGCGCGAGGAAATGATAGTCCTGCACCCAGAACGCCGTCTTGTTCTTGCGAAAGCGCATCAGGGCCCGCGCCATGAACGCGTTGACCTCGCGATAGCTGACATAGTCGTCGCGCGAGACGCGGATCAGATCGCTGCGCGAATGCAGCGCCGGCCACAAGGCCGAATTGGCGAAGCCTTCGTAATAGCCGCCATAATGCGCCGCCGGCAGGTCCAGCGTTGCGATCGCGCCCGAGCCCAGCGCCTCAATCTCTGCGAAGGGCTCTTTCTGATGGCCGTCTCGCACGCGGCCGGAGGAGCCAACCCAGATAGCGCCCGAATGCTCGACAACGGGAAGCAATGCCGCTGCGAGGCCGCCCGTCATGGGCTCGTTGGGTTTGCCGCGCGCAACTCGATTTGAAACGACAACTAAGTTCACAGGTCGTCCCCTCCTGTTCATTCCACCCCGTTTAACTGCCGTTCATCAATATGGTTCCTGTCATCATTTCTACGAAATGAAACCAAAGTCAGGCGTGCGCGTTGGAACCCGTTTACTTCGAGGGAACCCGGCGTTTTCATTTGGGAAAGGGCGATTTTCGTCAGCAGAAGCAGCGCGCGCTATGGAACAGCGCGCGCGACAATACGGCTCTCGCGTGACGCTGCCTTACTCCAGCCTTGTGTCGTCGAGCAGACGCGCAAGGAATGCCCGCACGTCGTTCGGCGCATCGAAGTGACCGTTGACGCCGATGGCACGACGACCCACCGAGAAAGAGAGTCCGTTCATGTCCGGCATGATTGCGAACACGGTTTCGTCGGTGACATCGTCGCCGATGAAGATCGGGCGGCGTCCCCTGAACGGTTCATGCTTCATCAGTTCGCGCACGCCGGTCGCCTTGGTGAAGCCGGAATGCTTGATTTCGCAGACGAACTTGCCGGGCAGCACCTCGATCGGCGCATTAGGCAGATCGGCGCGGATCAGCGAGACGGCTTCATAGATCGCCTTCTCCGCATGCGGCGCGAGGCGATAATGCAGCGCCAGCGAATAGCCCTTGTCCTCGAGCAGGATACCGGGGCTCAGCTTTGCGATCGCAGCCAGGCGCCGCTTCAGCTCCTTGTCCATCGGCGGCGCGTGCACATCGTCGGCCTCGTTGTCCACCGACAGCCGCATCTCCGCGCCGTGGCCGGCCACGGCGCGAAACACGTCGGGCGCGAAGATCAGGTCGATGTCGTTGAGCGAGCGGCCGCTGACCATAGCCAGTGCGCCGGATGTGCGTTCCGTCAGGCGATTCAGCGTCTCCGACAGGCCTGGCGGCACCCACACCTCACGCGGCGTCGGCATCAGATCCAGCAGCGTGCCGTCGATGTCGAGCAGGATCGCGGTCTCGCCGAGATGCGGCACGAGCGCATGCGGCACAGGTACGGCGTCGGGCGCTTCTTCGTCAGGCATGGCGCGCTTCTGGTCCAGTTCAGCAAGTTCAGATGTCATAGTCTACTCCATGGAAGCGAGCGGCCGCGCGATTTGTTCGAGCGATTTGCGCTCCGCGGAAATGGCGTAGCGCCATGCCACGATCGCGGCCGCGATCATCAGGAATGCCCCCAGCAAATAGCCGGCGAACACGCTGTTGCGTGATCCCGTATCGATCAGCGCGCCGAACAGCGCGGGACCGATGACACCGCCGATGCCGGTGCCCACCGCATAAAACACTGCAATCGCCAGTGCGCGGACTTCCAGCGGAAAAGTCTCGCTGACGGTGAGATAGGCCGCGCTCGCCGCGGGCGAGGCAAAGAAGAATATCACCATCCAGGCGATGGTCTGTCCCTGCGCGCTCAACGCGCCGATCGAGAACAAATAGCCCGAAACCGCCAGCAGCAGGCCGGAGACGCCATAGGTGAACATGATCATGGCTCGGCGGCCGAGCGTGTCGAACAGACGACCGAGCAGGAGCGGGCCGAGGAAATTGCCGGCCGCGAACGGCAGCAGGTACCAGCCGACGTGATCGGCGCGGATGTCGTAGAAATCAGTCAACACGAGCGCGAAAGTGAAGAAGATCGCATTGTAGAAGAACGCCTGCGCAACCATCAGCATCAGGCCAACCAGCGCGCGCTGGCGATAGGTGCCGAACAGGGTCTGCGCGACTTCGCTGATCGGGGTGTGATCGCGCATCTTCAGTCGCAGCTTGGGGAAACTCTCGCGGCTCGCCTCCTGATCATGCCCGATCACCGAGCGCTCGATGCCGTCGACGATCTCGTGCGCATGGTCGGGGCGGCCATGGATCATCAGCCAGCGCGGGCTTTCCGGGATCCACATCCGCATCAGCAGCACGACGAGGCCAATGGTGGCGCCAATGAGATAGGCGAGACGCCAGCCGAGATCGGGACCGATCACCGCGGGGTCAAGCAGCACGATGGCTGCCACGGCACCCATCGCCGCGCCGATCCAGAAGCTGCCGTTGATGACCAGATCAGTCCAGCCGCGATAGCGCGCGGGCACCAGTTCCTGGATGGTCGAATTGATCGCGGTGTATTCGCCGCCGATGCCGGCACCGGTCAGAAAGCGAAACAGCGCGTAGCTTGCGATATTCCACGATAGCGCGGTCGCGGCCGTCGCGGAAAGATAGAGTGCGAGCGTAATGAAGAACAGCTTCTTGCGGCCGATGCGGTCAGTTAGCCAACCAAACCCGAGCGCGCCGAGCACGGCGCCGGCGAGATAAGCGGAGTTGGCGACGCCGAGATCGAGATTGGAGAAGCGCAGCGTCGGGCTCTGTTTCAGCGCGCCCGACAGCGCCCCTGCGAGTGTCACCTCGAGCCCGTCGAGAATCCAGGTGATGCCGAGTGCCAGCACGACACGCGTGTGAAAGCCGCTCCAGGGAAGCGCATCGAGCCGCGCAGGAATGCTGGTCTCGACGATGCGATCAGTTGCGGCCGCCGCCGAGACTGCAGGTCCATCATTCAGCGCTGCGCTTTGCTGCAAGTCCATGGGGCTGCTGGGTCTTGGGGGTGCGGCATTCTGCCTGCCACCCGCGACAACGTCTGCGGCATCTGCCGGTTCCCTTAGGAACGCCGTCGAATGCCGGCCGTTTTCGCTGCAGCCGCAAGGAGTTGATGCATGGCTAATGTCAGAAAGACGACACATTCGCGCAAAACGACGGCACGCAAGAACACCAGCGCGAGGCGCAGCGCCGCCCGCAAGAGCACAAAGCGCGCCTCGCCAAAGCGGTGGTCGCAGCGGGTGACGAAAGAGAGTGATGCGCTCGACCTTAAGCGCGGCGTGTTCAAACTCACAAGTCCGAGGAAGATCGCAGCGTCGCTGAAGCGCTCGGCCGAGCACAGCGCGCGCCGCAAGACCGGCGCTTATCGCTCCGCACTGTCGATGCTGAGTTTCTACATCAATCGCGCCGGCAAGACCTTGCCTAAGACTCAGCGTGAGCGGCTGGAGAGGGCGAAGGTGGAGCTGAAGCGGGCGTTCGGGAGGGAATGAAGCGCCGATCCGGGAACCACACTCCGCAGCAATGGTTTCGCGACGACTCGGAGTTGTCAGCTCGTGCAACAGTGCAGTTCGGTGGTTATGGGTCCCGGATCGGCGCGCGCTTGAGGCGCGCTTGTCCGGGACGATAGCGGAGGGTGATGCAACGGCGCGGACTTCAGATGTAGCGAAGTTACGCCGCCCTGATATTCGCCATGAAGCGGTCGAGCTCGGCGCGCAGGCGGGTGCTTTCGGACGACAGCGTCTTTGCCGAGTTCAGCACCTCTTCCGAGGCTGAACCGGTTTCGGCGGCGCCACGGTTGACCTGGCCGATGTCGGTCGCCGCCGTCTGTGTGCCCTGGGCGACGTTCTGAACGCTACGGGCGATCTCCTGGGTCGCGGCACCTTGCTGCTCGACGGCGCTGGCAATCGAGGTCGAGATCGACGAGATCTTGCCGATGGTCGCACCGATCTCCTTGATCGCGGCGACCGACTCGGCCGTCGCGCCCTGCATGCCCGTGATGTGCGAGGAAATTTCATCAGTCGCCTTGGCCGTCTGGCTCGCCAGGGACTTCACCTCGCTCGCGACGACCGCAAAGCCGCGGCCGGCTTCACCGGCACGCGCCGCCTCGATGGTCGCATTCAGCGCCAGAAGATTGGTCTGCTCGGCAATCGCAGTGATCAGCTTGACCACCTCGCCGATCTGCTGGGCCGCGTGCGAGAGTTTTCCGATCCGGCCATCGGTTTCCTTGGCCTGGACCACGGCCGCCTCGGCAATGCGGCTGGAATCGCGAACCTGGCGACCGATCTCCTCAACCGAAGCCGACAGCTCTTCCGTCGCGGTCGCAACCGACTGCATGTTGCTCGAAGCCTGCTCGGAAACGCCGGCGACCTGGCTCGACAGGGTCTGCGTGGTCTCCGCGGTGCGCGTCAGCGTGGACGCCGACGATTCAAGCTGCACGGCTGAGGCCGAGACGTTGGACACGATCGCACCGACCGCGCTCTCGAAATCATCGGCAAAGCGGATCAGCTCGCCGCGGCGGCTCGCTGCCTGCTCCCTGTTCTGGGCTTCGCTGGCGGCGGCATCGCGCTCGGCCTTGGCGACGGCTTGGACCTTAAACTCTTCGACCGCCCCGGCCATCTCGCCAATCTCGTCCTTGCGCCCGAGGCCGGGGAGCACGACGTCGAAATTGCCCGAGGCGAGCTCACGCATCGCCTTGCACATCGCGATCATCGGCCGCGAGATGCCATTGCCGAGCATCAGCGCCAGCGCGGCACCGACGGCAAGACCACCCAACGCCAGCATCAAAATCAGCTGCTCGGTTTCCCCGATCGTCGTATTCGCACCCGCCTCGATGCGCTGCTGATCGGCCGACAGGTCCGACCGCAATTCGCCCGAGAGCTTGAGGATGGACGCGGCCGTCTTGGTCATCTCGGCGTTCGACTTGACGATGACCTTCACGTTCTCCGACAGCTTTGCGAAGGATGCGCGGTATTGCTTCAGAAGATTGCCGATCTCGGTGACACGGTCGGTGATCTTCTGGTCATTGGCGTAGATCGAGACCAGCAGCGTCTCCAGGAACTTGATGCGGGCGACGACGCCGTCGGCGGTCTTCGGATCCGGCTTGGCAACGAAGGCGCTGACCGATGTGGACACCGCAAGATATTGCGAGGTGATGTCCTTGGCCGTGGTCTGGACCGACGCGAGCCCGGCCAGCGCCGCGGTATCGGCTAGATCGTCGAACTTGAAGCGGATCTTGTTGCCGACAGCATTCAACTCATCGGCCGCGATCTTGTTGTTGGCCCGGGTCAGCGTGATGATCTCGCCGAAGACCTTTGTGAAGCGCTGGAATTCGGCTTCGAGCTTGCCGATCTCCTCACGGCGCGCCGCGCCTGACGTGGCCGACATCGACTTGGCGATCGCCGCCTTCAGATTCTCTTCGGCCGCCTTCGCCGCTGTTTCGTCATCCGCCGCCCCGGTCAGCGTGTAAGCCCGGGTCAGGCCCTGATAGCTGATCAACTCGCGGTCGATGGTCCGTGCCAGGTCTGCTTCGGCCACGCTGGTCCGGTAGGAGGCGACGGCGCCAGCGATGCGCTCGAAGCCGAAATAGGCGAACGCCATGCTGACGGCGAGGATGGCCAGCACCGCCACGAAGCCGAGGATGATCTTTGCACGAAAACGCAAGGTGAAGAGCCTCAAAGAGCTCGGCTTCGACTTGACGGACATCCCCACCCCATTCCATTCGCGGAAAACCAGGCGCAGCCCGGCAGCAGTCCGCTCCCCGACTCAACGGTAAATGGCAAAGGATAAGCCGCGGTAAATTTGCCACACCGCAACTTGCGGTGAGGTGTCGCGGGGCGGCCTGGCTCTACGCCGCCCTGATATTCGCCATGAAGCGGTCGAGCTCGGCGCGCAGGCGGGTGCTTTCGGACGACAGCGTCTTTGCCGAGTTCAGCACCTCTTCCGAGGCTGAACCGGTTTCGGCGGCGCCGCGGTTGACCTGGCCGATATCGGTCGCGGCGGTCTGGGTGCCCTGGGCGACGTTCTGAACGCTGCGGGCGATCTCCTGGGTCGCGGCACCTTGCTGCTCGACGGCGCTGGCAATCGAGGTCGAGATCGACGAGATCTTGCCGATGGTCGCACCGATCTCCTTGATCGCGGCGACCGACTCGGCCGTCGCACCCTGCATGCCCGTGATGTGCGACGAAATTTCATCAGTCGCCTTGGCCGTCTGGCTCGCCAGGGACTTCACCTCGCTCGCGACGACCGCAAAGCCGCGGCCGGCTTCACCGGCACGCGCCGCCTCGATGGTCGCATTCAACGCCAGAAGATTGGTCTGCTCGGCAATCGCAGTGATCAGCTTAACCACCTCGCCAATCTGCTGGGCCGCGTGTGAGAGTTTTCCGATCCGGCCATCGGTTTCCTTGGCCTGGACCACAGCGGCTTCGGCAATGCGGCTGGAATCGCGGACCTGGCGGCCGATCTCCTCGACCGAAGCCGACAGCTCTTCCGTCGCGGTCGCAACCGACTGCATGTTGCTCGAAGCCTGCTCGGACACGCCGGCGACCTGGCTCGACAGGGCCTGCGTGGTCTCGGCGGTGCGGGTCAGCGTGGACGCGGATGATTCAAGCTGCACGGCTGAGGCCGAGACGTTGGACACGATGGCTCCGACCGCAGCTTCGAAATCATCGGCAAAGCGGATCAGCTCGGCGCGGCGGCTCGCTGCCTGCTCCCTGTTCTGGGTTTCACTGGCGGCGGCATCGCGCTCGGCCTTGGCGACGGCTTGAACCTTGAACTCCTCGACCGCCCCGGCCATCTCGCCGATCTCGTCCTTGCGCCCGAGGCCGGGCAGCACGACGTCGAAATTGCCCGAGGCAAGCTCACGCATCGCCTTGCACATCGCGATCATCGGACGCGAGATGCCGGTGCCGAGCAGGAAGGCAAGGACCGCGCCCAACAGCGTGCCGCCGATGGCAAGCATCAGCACCAGTTGCTCGGTCTTTCCGATGGTCGCTTCCGACTCCGCATCCAGCCGCTGCTGTTCGGCGACCAGATCCGCCTTCAGGGCGGAGGCGCCGCGCAAGATCGCACCCGCCGAGCCGCTCATCTCGGTGACGAGATCGTCGACCAGCTTGGCGTTGGCAATCAGCTTCTCCAGCGCTTCGCGATAGGCAACGAGGATGGTCTTGGCATCCTTCAGGCCGGCGACGATCTTGTCGTCCATGGAATAGACCGCGCCGAGCGAGTTCTCGACGAATTTCAGCCGCGCCAATGCACTGCTTGCGATTGACTGGTCGGACGTTAGGACGAAATTGGTCGCCGCGGAGCTCGCAGTCTGGAACTGGGCGTTGACCTGCTTGGTGCCGAATTCGATCGCCTGCGCTTCGGAATCTGAGGCGTTGTTGCCGATATCATCGAGCTTGTATTTCAGCAGATTGGCCTGGCGCGAGAGCTGGTTCTGCACCAGCAGCGCGCTGTCGCGCTTGGCGCGGAGGACCTTGGCGAAGGTCGCGGAAAAATTCGCGAATTCCTTGGCGAGCTTGTCGACGCTGTCCTGCCGCGCCGGTGTCTTGGCACTCTTGACGGCCTGGTCGATGGCGTTCTTTAGACTGGCTTCGGCGTCCAGCGCCGCCTTGGCGTCGTCTTCCTTGCCGGTGACGACGAAATATTTGACGGCCGAACGGTAGCCGAGCAGCTCGCGGTCGATGTTGCGCGCGAGATCGGCCTCCGAGACGCTGCTGCGATAGGAGCCGACGCCGGATGAAACCCGCTCGAAGCCGAAATAGGCGAATGCCATGCTGCCGGCAGAGATCACCAGCACCGCGGCAAAGCCGAGGATGATCTTGGCGCGGAATCGGAGGGTGGGAAATATGCTGCGCTTCGACGGCGACACGGTACGCCCGGACATTCCAACCCCCATTTCGTCTATTCAACCGCGATCCGGGGGCGCCCCGCCCCCAGACCCGGATGCGCAAAACTAAGGCAGAAACGATAAAGGGCGGTAAATTCGGCACGGCGGCGAGGCCGATCGCTTCGGGCCCGACCGATGCCCGCGCAGTCCCGGTCGCCGAGTTGCGGCAGGGCCGAAAAGACCTTACTGTCCGGACACTTGTCAGGTACTCGGCGCGAGACCGAGGTGAGCCTCGAGGGAGAAGCGGAGTGGGGCAAACCGACTTTCGGTTTAGCGACGCATCCGGCGTTGCCGTTGCGAAATCGAAGGCTGCGACCGTCGATGGAGCTGTAGCCGAGCTTGCGGCCCAGCTGCCGCCGGACGGCCTGGCTCTGATCCTGGTCTTCCTCTCACCTCACTACGACCCCCACCATTTCATCGCCGAGATCAGCCGGCAATTCGACACCACCCCGGTTTGCGGCTGCACGACCGCCGGCGAACTCGCACCTGACGGCTGGGACGAAAACAGCGTGGTGGCGCTGGCATTCAGCCGTGCCGATTTTACCGCGGTAGTCCGGCCGATCCTCAATCTCGACAGCTTCCGGGTCGAAGACGGGCGGCGGATCGGCGGTGAGCTATGTCACGAGCTCTTGCGCGTAAGCCCACAGGTCGACCGGGGCAATTCCTTCGGCCTGGTCCTGATCGACGGGCTCTGCCGCCGGGAAGAGGCGGTGATGTCCGCCATCTACGCCTCGCTCGACGATATCCCGATCGTCGGAGGGTCCGCAGGCGACGGGTTGCGCTTCGAGAAGACGTGGGTGTTCTTCGAAGGCCACGCCTATACGAATGCCGCCCTCCTGATCCTCCTGAACACGTCGCTGCCCTTCAAGGTGTTCAAGTGCGACAATTTCGAGCCGATGCCGCAGAAGATGGTGGTCACTGAAGCCGACATTGAGAGCCGCACGGTGAAGGAGCTGAACGCGGAGCCCGCCGCCGAGGAATATTCCCGAATGGTCGGGATCATGGAGGATGCCAAGCTCGACCCCTTCTCTTTTGCGTCCCACCCGGTGCTGGTCCGTGTCGGCGGCTCCTACTTTGCGCGGTCGATCCAGCGCGTCGAGCCCGACGGTTCGCTGCATTTCTTCTGCGCCATCGACGAGGGCATGGTACTCACCGCCGCCACCTCGCGAAGTCTCGTCGGCTCGACGCAGGACCTCTTCGCGCAAATGCAGGATCAGATTGGCGAGGTGTCGCTCTATATCGGCTTCGAGTGCCTGCTACGCCGGCTCGATGCCGAGCAGCACCAGCTCGCCCGAGACATGTCCGAGCTGTATCGACAGAACCGGGTCGTCGGTTTTCACACCTATGGTGAACAGTTCGGCTCGATGCATGTGAACCAGACATTCACAGGCGTCGCCATCGGCAGGCGGCAGGCGTGACCGAGGCGTGGCAGGATCCTGCGACGGTTGAGCAGCTGCGGCGCGAGACCGCGAAGCTGAAGAAGATCAATGCAGCGCTGATGTCGCGCGTCGAGCGCTCGATGGACCAGCAGCTCAACGCCTTTTCATTGTTCGAAACCGCCATTGCGCTCGACCACAAGGTTCGCGACCGGACCTATCAGCTGCGTGAGGCCTTGCATTCGATCGAACGCGCCAACGAAGGCCTGTATCGGGCCAAGCAGCAGGCGGAGGCGGCAAGCTCGCTGAAATCCTCGGTGCTGATCTCGGTCACCCACGATCTGCTGCAGCCGTTGAACGCGGCGCGCCTGACATTGTCGGCGCTGACGGAGATGATGGAATCGCAGGATGCCGGCCTGCTGATCGATCAGGTCGACCGCTCCCTGCTGACGCTGGAAGACCTGCTCCGCTCTTTGCTGGAGATCGCCAAGCTCGATGCTGGCGCACTCAAGCCCGACATACGCGCGATTGCACTGGCGCCCCTGTTCGAGCAGCTGCGCAACGAATTCGAGCCGATCGCCGCGCGGCAGCGCCTGGCTTTGCACATCTGCACGACGGACCTCGCGGTATCCTCGGATGCGATGATGCTGCGACGGATCCTGCAGAACCTGATCGCGAATGCAATCCGCTATACGCGGATTGGCCGCGTCACCATGGACTGCGGGCATCGCGCAAATCGGGTCTATGTCGAGGTTTCGGATACCGGGCCCGGAATTCCACAAGCGCAGCAGGAGGCGATCTTCCGCGAATTCCAGCGCGGCGACGCCAGCGCCACCGACCAGGCCGGATTCGGGCTTGGCCTCTCCATCGTGCGCCGTTTCGCAACCGTGCTCGGGCACGAGGTGCGCCTGTCATCGCAAATCGGCCAGGGATCGACCTTCACGATCGAGATGGAGCTGGCCGAACGCACCGAGGTCAGCGACGAGGCCCATGCAATCAAGCTCGCGGACCGGCAATATGGCGGGCTCGAAGGTGCCAAGATCCTTCTGATCGAAAACGACCCGTCGGGCTCGGAAGCGATGGCTGCCTTGCTCGAAGGCTGGGGCTGTGATGTCGCCACCACGCGCTCAGGCGCGGACGCGTTGCTGCGCCTCAGCGAGCTCGGCGGCGCGCCGGACGCAGTCATCGCCGATCTCCACCTCGATCACGGCGAGAGTGGCCTGTCGGCCATCGCGGACGTCCGGGAGCATCTGAAGCTCGACACACCGGCGATGATCATCACGGCCGACTACTCCGAAAAGGCCGCGAAGGAAGCGAGCCTGCACGGGCTCGAAGTGCTCAAGAAGCCGATCAAGCCCGCCGAAATGCGGGCCCTGCTGTCATTCCTGCTGAGCTAGGCAGCGCGGGTGATCTTCGCCTCATCCCGCTTGTGGAGGGCCTATCGGCTTGGCCAAGACAAAAATGTCGAAAACAACCCCATGCAAAGTAGGCAGGGCCTGTCACTCCTCCTCCATCGCCTTGATTAAATTGTCGCGGAGCCTGACGACGGTTTTCTGCAACTGCGCGAACTCATCCGGCTTAAGTCCGCTCGATTTCACGAGATTCATGTGCATGCCCTTCTCGCGGAGGCGGCGGCCGGCGTCGGTGAGGCTGACGCGCACCTGCCGCTCGTCGGCGGGATCGCGCTGGCGGCGCAAATAGCCCATCGCCTCGAGCTTCTTGAGGATCGGCGTCAAGGTGTTGGATTCCAGGAACATCTTGTTGCCGAGTTCACTCACGGTTTGGTCGTCCTGCTCCCACAGCGCCACGATCGCGATCCACTGCGGGTAGGTCAGGCCGAGCTCATCGAGGCCCGGCTTGTAGGCTCGTCCATAAGCGAGGTTGGCCGAATAGATCGCAAAGCACAGGAAATCGTCGAGGCGACGTTCGCCCGCAGCCGGGGTCGGCTTCTGTTTGGTCGTTGAATCGTCTCTGGAATCGTCTCTGGAACCGTTTTGCAGGCTCATTGGTGGCAGTCCCTTCCGACACGGACATGTGAAGTCCCGCATGCATATATATCGCATCCGATTAAATCGGAAGGGTTGACATTGACAGCCGGCGGGACTTTATACAGCGCATCCGAATATATCGGACACGATCTAATTCAGGAGAGAGCCATGCCTGCCAAGAATGCAAACGAGACCACCAGAGCGCCGGCGATCGACATGAAGCTCGAGCTCGTCGTCATCCCTGTTTCCGACGTCGATCGCGCCAAGGAATTCTATGCGACGCTCGGATGGAGGCTGGACGCCGATTTCGCGGGGCCTGACGACTACCGCGTCATCCAGTACACGCCGCCCGGCTCCCCCTCCTCGGTCATCTTCGGCAAGAACGTGACCGCGGCGGCACCCGGCTCCGCCCAGGGCCTGTACCTGATCGTCTCCGACATCGAAGCCGCGCGAAACGATCTGCGCGATCGCGGTGTCGAGGTCAGCGAGGTCTTCCACGCCGAAGGCGACGTGCACACCGGACCGGACGAGCCCTATCTGTTCGGGCGACGTCGGATCAGCGGCCTCGATCCCGCGCGCACCAGCTACCGCTCATACGTCTCGTTCAGGGATCCGGACGGCAACGGCTGGCTGTTCCAGGAGATTACCGCGCGATTGCCGGGACGCGTAGAGCCGGCAGGCACGACATTCACCTCCTCGACTGAACTGGCGAGCGCGCTCCGACGTGCGTCCGCCGCACACGGCGAGCACGAGAAGCGGAACGGCGGTCAGCACGATGCGAACTGGCCGGACTGGTACGCCGATTACATCGCCCGCGAGCAGGCGGGCCAGCCGCTGCCGGCCTGAGCCGCGGCCGCGACGTCACCCAATCGAACCAGTGAGGGAGAGTCCAATGCGTGCGCAGTCAAGTTCCAAAGTCATCAACCCGGACCGCCGCCAGCTGTTGCGCTCCGCCGCGATGGGAATTGCCGCGGCGGCTGCCGCAAGCCTTTTCCCCGCGCATCTGGCGCCGGCGGCGACAAGTGACGACATCCACCCCTTCCGGATCAACGTTCCGGAAGAGGCACTGATTGACCTGCGCAGCCGCATCAATGCGACGAGGTGGCCGGAGCAGGAAACCGTCGCCGACGAATCGCAGGGCGTACAGCTTGCGACCCTTCGGGACCTCGCGCGCTATTGGGCAACGGACTATGACTGGCGGAAGATCGAGGCAAAGCTCAACGCCCTGCCGCAGTTCATCACCGAGATCGACGGACTGGACATTCATTTCCTTCATGTCCGTTCGCGGCACGAAAATGCGTTGCCGCTCATCGTCACCCATGGGTGGCCCGGTTCGATCATCGAGCAGTTGAAGATCATCGATCCTCTCACCAATCCAACGGCGCATGGCGCGAGCGCATCGGACGCCTTCCATATCGTGATCCCGTCCGTTCCCGGCTACGGATTTTCTGGCAAGCCGGCCACCAGCGGCTGGGGCCCCTCTCGCGTCGCGCGCGCCTGGGTCCAGCTGATGAAGCGCCTTGGCTACACCCGCTTTGTCGCGCAGGGCGGAGACATCGGTGCTCTCATTTCCAATGCGATGGCCGAACAGGCGCCGCCGGAACTGCTGGGCATCCACACCAACTTCCCCGGCACGATTCCGCCTGACATCACCAAGGCGTTGCAGAGCGGTGAGATGCCATCCGGTCTCTCAGCCGACGAGCAACGCGCCTTCGACCAGGTGAAGGATTTTCGCGCCAAGCATTTTGCCTACGCCGCAATGATGGCGACGCGGCCACAGACGCTCTACGGCTTGGCAGATTCTCCGGTCGGCCTCGCCGCCTGGATTCTCGACCACGGTGACGGCGATGCGCAGCCGGCGGCGGCGATCACTTCGGCTGTGCTCGGACGCACCATCAATGGGCACTCCGCAGGCGACGTCACGCGCGACGACGTCCTCGACGACATCACACTCTATTGGCTGACGAACACCGCGATCTCGGCGGCCCGCTTCTATTGGGAAAACAAGGGAATGAGCGCACTGAACGCGGTCGACATCTCGATTCCCGCTGCTGTGAGCGTCTTTCCAGGCGAAATCTACCAGGCCCCGCGCAGCTGGACCGAGCGGGCCTATCGCAAGCTCATTCACTACAACAAGGTCGACCGAGGCGGACACTTTGCAGCCTGGGAACAACCGCAACTTTTTGCGGAAGAGGTCCGCACAGGCTTCCGTCCGCTGCGCAAATCGATCTGAAAATTCTGACCAAGGAGCACGAAGTGACCAAGCATCAAGTGAAGAGGAAAATCCTGGCGATCGCGGCGCTTGTCGTCGGAAGCGTTCTGGCCTCCAGCGCGGCGCAGGCTCAGCAAGCGGGCGTGACGCGCACCGATCTGCAACGGCACGATCTCTCTGCGCCCGGACGCGAAGCCGTCCAGGTACGCGTCGACCTCGCCCCGGGGGTCGCGTTCGGCAAGCACACGCATCCCGGCGAAGAGATCATCTATGTCCTCGAGGGTTCGCTCGAGTACCAGATCGAGGACAAGCCGCCGATTACCCTGAAGGCCGGCGACGTCCTGTTCATTCCGGCCGGAACGGTTCATGCGGCAAGGAACGTCGGCAACGTCACTGGCAGCGAACTCGCGACCTATATCGTCGAAAAAGGCAAGCCGCTGCTCGCATTGGTGAAGTGACGGCGGCGAGCGACAAAAAGGACCTGACCACCTACGTTCATCGAGGAGCTAAAATGAGCAAGCGGCTCGACTACAATCAGATCGCACCAGCAGGCGTGAAAGCGCTGGGCGGCGTCTACGGCCATGTCATGCAGAGCAACCTTTCGCCTGCGCTGATCGACCTGATCTATCTGCGAATTTCCCAGATCAACAACTGCGCGTACTGCCTCGACACGCACACCCGTGACTTGCTCAAGAAGGGAGTGACGATCGAAAAGCTCGCGCTGGTACAAGCGTGGAGAGAGGCCGGCAACGTCTTCGATGAGCGCGAACGCGGCGCCCTGGTATGGGCCGAAACGGTGACGCGCGTTGCGGAGACCAACGTGCCGGACGAAGCGTATCAAGCCGCCCGTACCGTGTTCGACGAACGCGAACTCGTGGATCTCACGATCGCGATTGGCTTGATGAACGCCTACAATCGCCTGGCCATCAGCTTTCGGAGCACGCCGCAGGCCGTACTCGAGCATCAGGCGTAGCAGCAGTCCGAATTCGTCTCCGCCGGACCTCCTTGGCCTCCAGATCACCTCGACCCGCACGCCGACTCGTAACGGGATGAAAGGACACTGACCATGTCACACCGGACCAACGACAACTCGATCGGCTTCTTCGAGATCAGCGAAGATATCACGCTTCGAAGGATGGTTCTGCGCAGCGCGAGACCGAGGGGGACCGTCCTCTTTCTGCACGGCTTTCCAGAGACCCTTTATGCGTGGAAGGATATCGGCGCGGCCCTCGCCGGGGACTACGAGGTCCATGCCTTCGACTGGCCGGGCTACGGTCTTTCATCGAGGCCCGCGGTCGACAGGTTCTCCTACGCGCCGACGGACTACGCGCATGTTCTGGATCGGTACATCGCGAAAGCAGACATCGACGCATCCAGGCTCACGATCTACGCAACGGACATCGGCGCCCTGCCGGCACTCCTGCTGGCGGTGGAAAAACCCGATATCGCAAGGGCCATCATCGTTGGCGACTTCGCCCCGTTCAACAGGCCGCAGTTCATGGCCGAGAATCTGCAAAATCTGAAGGCGGGGCCTGCCATGGCGCAGGTCCGCGCTATCATGAACAGAAATCGCGACGAGATCCTGGAAAACGTCTTCACAAGAGGCTTGCCCAAGGAGGCGCGGTTCGACGTTTCGCAGGAATTCAGGGACGACATGTCCCGCGGATGGAGTCACGGCGCCATGACGACCGTCGACGCATTCTCCCACTACTACTCGCACTTCACACGAGACCAAGACCACTTCGAAACGCAACTGGCTCGGCTCAAAACTCCGTTGAAGGTGATTTGGGGTGAGAAAGATCTCTACATCAAGAAGGAGATGGGAGCGGAGCTCGCTGAAAGGGTACGCGCGGAATTCACGCTTCTCCCCGGCATTGGGCACTACCCTCACCTCCAACATCCGGAGGGAACCGTCGATGAGGTGCGCGCCTCGTTCCGATGACTGACGTCTGGCTATCCCGAGGGCGGATCGGCCTGCGAACGCTCCCGCTTCGGGCCGGTCCCCTCGGCAGCCAGCGTCGCGAAATCGATCCTGGACATTTCGACGATGGCCTTGGTGCGACTAATCACGTTGAGCTTGCGCAGGATGTCCGAGACATGGACCTTCACCGTAGTCTCCGAGATCTTCAGCTCAAAGGCGATCTGCTTGTTCTGCAGGCCGCGCTTGAGCATTTCGAGCACGCGCAATTGCTGCGGCGTCAGCTCGTGCAGGCGTTTGATCAGATCCTGCGCCGGGCCGGACCCGCGCTGCGGGCGGACGGGCGCGCGATAGGCGGCGGGCACGCAGATCGAGCCGCGCAGCACCTCGCCGATCGACTGCGCCAGATCCTGCTTGGACGACGATTTGAGGATGTAGCCGGCCACGCCGAGCGACAGGGCGCCGGAGATGATCTGCGGATCCTGATGGCCTGATACGATGACGATTGGAATCTTGGGAAACGACTTGCGGATGCGGATGATGCCCGAAAGACCCGTCGTGCCCGGCATCGACAGATCAAGCAGGATGAGATCGAGCTCCGAAGTCGCCGCGACCAACTCGAGCGCCCCGTCGATCGAAATCGCCTCAAGGATCTCGGCCGTCGGCGCCACCATCTGGAGCGCGCCTTCGAGCGCCTCGCGAAACAACGGATGATCTTCGACAATCAAAAATCGCATCGCGCGTGAGCCACTGTGAAGGTCTTGCGGGAAACCTCGCCCGGGATGTGACCGGAACGGATGTTGAATTGCCTCACGTGAGAATGTCCCAGCCGGGCCGGGCCGGCTTGACCCAGGTCAAGAACGACGACCGCGTCATTGCGGCTTCCCGCGATCGACCCGCGCATAGGGACGCCCCTTGGGATCGGGCAGGTCCATCTTGCCGATCTCGATGACCGCCTTGTTGCGGCTGAACAGCCCGAGCTTGCGCAGAATCTCGGTGATGTGCGCTTTGACCGTGGATTCGGCCAGCGCAAGCTCCTGCGCGATCTGCCGGTTCGGGAAGCCTCGACGCAGCAGATCAAGCACGCGCAGCTGCTGCGGCGTGAGCTCGCGCAGCTTGACCTCGAGCGCCTTGCTGGCGTCGGCCCGGCGCAGCCGCGGCCCCGCCACGAAATCCTTCGGCACCGACACCGAGCCGCTGAGCACGCCCTCGATCGATTGCGCGAGCTCACGCTTCGACGTCGACTTCGGAAGATAGCCGGCGGCTCCCAGCGCGAGCGCCTCACGAACGATGTGCTGGTCCTCCTCGCTCGACACGATGGCGACGGGCAGGCGCGGATAGGCCTCGCGCAAACGCAGAAAGCCGGAGAAACCGGTCGCATCGGGCAGTGACAGATCGAGCAGGGCGAGGTCGATGCCCTGCTCGGCCAACAGGATATGCAGCGC
This sequence comes from Bradyrhizobium zhengyangense, assembly GCF_022012435.1. GTDB lineage: Bacteria > Pseudomonadota > Alphaproteobacteria > Rhizobiales > Xanthobacteraceae > Bradyrhizobium > Bradyrhizobium zhengyangense. The sequence continues at coordinate 72,651 of NZ_JAKLUA010000003.1, read as the reverse complement.
GTCCTCGATCGACATCGCCTCGAAGATCCGCGCCTCCGGCAAGGCCAGCCGCACGGCATTGCCGAGCGCTTCGCGAAACAGCGGATGATCGTCGATGATCAGGAAGCTGGTCATGGCGCCTTCCCAGGATCGCGCCGCACAGGCATCCTCCGCGAGAGCGGAAGCGACATATCGATGCGGCACCCGTCCGGCGCCTGGATGATGCCGGACGGAAGCTAGCACATCCTCCCGATCGCGTTTGGTCAAGATCGTTCAGTCGTTGGATTCGGTCTGGACCGTCAGCAGGAAGGAATAAATGTTGTCGAACTGGTCGTCGGTGAAGACCTCTTTCCAGGCCGGCATGCCCTTGGTCGGCCGTCCTTCATGCACGGTCGTCCAGAATGTCTGGCGCATGTCGTCGCCGTAGCGGTGACGCAGCAGCCGCAGGTCGATCTTCCGCTCGCTCTGGATCGCGTCGGGGCCGTGACAATGCGCGCAAGTTCCATTGAAGATTTCCTTGCCCGCACCGACCGCCTCGGCGGCTGGCGCAGCCGCATCGCCCTTGATCTCGGTCGCGGCGACCTTGGCGATCTCAGTGACGTGAACGCCGGTCTGGGCTCCGCTTCCCATGCCAGTCGTTGTTCCCGCAGGCACCGCTCCGTTCACGCCGAAGCGAACCGGCTTGCCGCTCGGCAAGCCGTATTTCACCGCGAGTTCGCCGATCGTCCGTTGAAGCTGTGGCAAGACAGCATCGACGCGATCACGAAGCTCAGTGGACGTCTTCGCGAAGCCGATGGCCGCATCCCATGACAGGCCTTCGCCCTCGGTGAGCTCAATCTGGTAGCGGTCATTGTAGCCGGTCTTGTTCAGCCAGCCGGCAACCGGCCCCCAGATGAAGGCGACGTCGGCCTTGCCCTGGTCGAGCGCCTGCATACCCTCCTCCGGTGACAGCACGGTCACCATTTGGACGTCGTCGCGGCTCGCGAGCAGGTTTTGCGGCGTGCTGGCGTACTGCACGGCGACCCGCTTGCCCCTGAGGCCGTCGATGCCGCCGAGCGCCGGGCCCTTCGCGGCCACGAGGGCATAGCCTTCCTTCGCGAACGGGCTGGAGAAGATCACGGCCGGTCCCATGAAGTCCTCGGACCGCGGCAGCCCGATCATGGCGTCGCATTGCTTGCCGAGCAGCGTGACGCGCACGGTGCGCTTGCCGAAATAGGATTTGTACCAATCATAGGTGATCGGCCGGCCGAGCGCCTGCGCCAGGGCCTGCCCGATCTCGACATAGAAGCCCGGCTGCGACGGACTATCGCTGGAGAACGGAAGATTGGTCGGATCAGCGCAGAGACGAAGCGGCTGCTGCGCCTCGTCGGCGTGAGCCGTGATAACAGGTGCGACCATCGCGGACGCGGCGGCCCATGCGACGAGCCCGGCAATGCTACGGTTTCGCGTCTTGCCACTTCCAAGATGATTCGGACGCATCCTCATCTCCCGCAGTTGGGAATTGTTGGACCGAAGCGCGATGAGATCAGGGTGAATCGTCATCGCGCTTTAGGTTGTTGTTTTGAGCATGACCTATTCGGGAAACCGCTGCGCACTTTTCCGGATCATGCTCCAGGCGTTGCGGCGCGCATCAGCCGAGCCGCAACGATCGTCTGGAAAAAGCGCGCGCGTATCTCGTCACCTCTGAAAGATACGCGCGCGAGTGGTCACTGGACGGAGAACACGAAGAGCGAACCGCCCTCGGGAGCTGCGGCCGTCATCTTCTTGCCCACGTCGCCCAGGAACGCCGGTAGCGAAGCCGTGCGGCCGACGACGATGGCCACGTATTGCTTGCCGTCGACCTGATAGGTCACCGGGCCCGCACCGATGCCGGAGCCGAGATTCTTGCTCCACAGCACCTTGCCGGATTTCGCATCGATGGCCCGGAAGTCGCCATGGATGTTGCCGGCAAACACGAGGCCGCCGCCGGTGGTCAGCGTGCCGCCGTTGAACGGCAGGTCTTCCTTGATCGACCAGACCTTCTTCTGCGCCACCGGGTCCCAGGCCACGAGCTCGCCGAGGAATCCGCCGGGGCCCTCCTTGGTCGGGAATTCGGCGCCGAGATAGAACACGCCGCGCTTGTAGGAGACGTCGCCGACCGACCAGTCCATGCAGACATTGTTGGACGGGATGTAGACGAGGCCGGTCTGCGGGTTGAACGACATCGGCTGCCAGTTCTTGCCGCCAATCAGGTTCGGGCAGATATCCTTGGCAGGATGACCCGGCCCCGGCCGCTTGTCGGGATCCTCGACCGCGCGCATCGTCGCGATGTCCCACTTCTTGGCCCAGTTGGAGAACACGTATTTCTCCGCCGACAGCACCTTGCCGGTCTCGCGATTGGCGACGAAGAAGTAGCCGTTGCGATCCGCCTTCATCAGCGCCGGAACGGTGCTGCCGCCGATCTTGAGATCCGCAAGCACCGCCTCGTTGACGCCGTCATAGTCCCAGGCATCGGCGGGCGTGGTCTGGATGTGCCACTTGATCTTGCCGGTGTTGGGATCGAGTGCGAGCGTCGAGGCGGTGTACAGGTTGGTCAGCTTGCCGAAATTGCCGTCGCCGGTCGAGCGCACCGCAGTGTTCCACGGGCCGGGATTGCTGGTGCCCCAATAGACCGTGTCGCTCTTCGCATCGTAGGAGCCGACCAGCCAGGCGGCACCACCGCCATGCTGAGCCGAGTCACCCTTCCAGCTGTCGCCGCCAGGCTCATCCGGCGAGGGAACGGTATAGGTCTGCCAGACCTGCTTGCCGGTGTTGATATCGAAGGCCTGGAGCGAACCGCGAACACCATATTCGCCGCCGCCGAAACCGGTGATCACCTTGTCGCGTACGACGAGCGGCGGCGACGTGATGACCGAGCCCTGCTTGTAATCGACCACCTTCGACGTCCACAGCACCTTGCCGGTCGCCGCATCGAGCGCCGTCAGCTTGCCGTCGAGACGGCCGACGAAGATCTTGCCGTCGGCATAGGAGACGCCGCGGCTGTTCACGTCGCAGCAGGCATATTGCAGCACATCATCGGGAATGTCGGGCTCATAGGTCCATTTGCGTGTGCCGGTGGCCGCATCGAGCGCGTAGACGTATTTCGGACCCCATGAGCTCGAGACGTAAAGCGTGTTGCCGATCACGATCGGCGAGGATTCGTTCGAGCGCAACGACGCCAGCGAGAACGAGTAGGCGAGCGTCAGCTTGCCTGCGTTCTCGGTGTTGATCTGCTTGAGCGGGCTGAAGCGCGTGTTTCCGTAATCGTGACCGGCAACGGCCCACTGGTTGGAATCGGATTGCGCCCTGATCAGGGAGTCGTTGGCGCGAACGCCTGGTGTCGCGGCGGCCAGCATCGCAATCATCGAAATGCCGGCCAAGAAGCCCTTTGTAGCAAAGGTCATGTATTCCCTCCGATGTTGTTGTGTGCACCGCGTTGGGCGCTCGTGATGCGCAGTTTGTCTGCGACACCATCGACCGGAATTACAACATCGCCGCGCAGCGCTTAGTATGGGCGGAAGGTAGTAGTGCAAATCATTGGCGACTTTCGCTGTGCATCTCCTTGTTGAAGCTTGCGTCTTTGGCTTGTTTTACAGCTCGAAATGGACGTTCGGATTTTTGCAAGGCACAGGACTCGACCGTCGTCCCGGACAAGCGGAGCGAAGCGACGTGCAGATCCGGGACGACGGATGAGTTCCTAGCGATCTTGCATCGTCGGGTGCAGCGATGCTGCGCATCGATCACGATGATGGCGCTACCACAGACGCAAAACTCTCGAAGAAGTTCGCGGCGAGTTTGCGCGACGTCGAATCGATCAGCCTCGAGCCGAGCTGCGCAAGCTTGCCGCCGATCTGCGCCTCGGCCTCGTAGTGCAGGATGGTGACGCCGGGAGATTCCTCTTCCAGCCTGACCTTCGCACCGCCCTTGGCAAAGCCCGCGACGCCGCCGGCGCCTTCGCCGATGATGCGGTAACCATTGGGCGCGTCGATATCCGTGAGCGTCACCTTGCCGCTGAATGTCGCCTTCACCGGGCCGACCTTCAGCACCACGGTCGCGACCATCTCCGTCGGCGACGCCATCTCGAGCGATTGGCAGCCGGGAATGCAGCGCCTGAGAATGTCGGGATCGTTGAGCGCGGCCCACACATCGGCTTTCGACGCGGGGATACGCTGACTGTCGTTCATCTGCATCGCTTCCACCCCTTGGCTGTTGCTTGTACAGCTCGACTAGGCGCGCGCGCGGGTGCGATCAATCGCCAGGAAGTACTAGGGCTGCTTTGCTGCGGCTCATTCATTCGATGTCATTCCGGGGCGCGACGAAGTCGCGAGCCCGGAATCCATTCATCCACCAACCTGCCGTTCGAAGGATTCCGGGCTCCCTCGCGCCGCTCGGGCCCCGGAATGACGTTCGAGTGTTGCGACGCCGACGGCCGTTCCACGCCCCCCAAGCTGGCGGCGGCGCGCTGCATCGCAGCTAACAAAATCAATGACTTAGATCGCCGTCACCTACTACCAAGATCGCGATTACAACGGGCATGGAAGGGTGCTCCTATTCGCACAACGAACAAGGCAGCAAAGGGAGAAACGGCGCGCGAGGAGCCCGACGTCCAAGGCGTGCTTCGCGCGATAAGGTGAGCACGGCAGCCACCGACGAAGCAGCCATCGTTCTCGAAAGCTTCTTGTACGGCCACGCCACGCATTGGCGGCGGCACGGAACATCGTGACCGAATCGCGCACCTGCGGCGACAGTCACAATGACCTTTCCATGACGCGCGATGACTAAAATCCCAGTTGCAAAGTTCCGTTCGCGCTGTCTCTAATTGGAATAACGACAAACATTCGGGAGGTATCACGTGTCTACAGTCAAACTGACGGTGAACGGCAAGGCCGTTGCTGTCGAGGTCGAGGACCGCACGCTGCTGGTCCATCTCTTGCGCGATCACCTCAACCTCACCGGAACCCATGTCGGCTGCGACACCAGCCAATGCGGTGCCTGCGTCGTGCACTTGGACGGCCGTGCGGTAAAATCCTGCACCATGCTGGCCGGCCAGGCCGACGGCGCCAGCGTCACCACCATCGAAGGCATCGCCAAGGGCGACGAGCTGCACCCGATGCAGGCCGCCTTCCGCGACAATCACGGCCTGCAATGCGGCTATTGCACGCCGGGCATGATCATGTCGGCGATCGACATCGTGCAACGTCATGGCGGCCAGCTCGACGAGGGCACGGTCCGTCAGGAGCTCGAGGGCAATATCTGCCGCTGCACCGGCTACCACAACATCGTCAAAGCCGTGCTGGATGCGGCCGGACGCATGAAGGTCTCGCAGGCGGCCGAATAGGGCCCGGCTCGAACGAACGATCACCACTGCAGCTTTCGATGGAAAGCGCAGGCATAGCAATTCCGGTCGGGAGGACCAGACATGGGTGTTGAAGGCATCGGCGCGCGCGTCGTGCGCAAGGAAGACAAGCGTTTCATCACCGGCAAGGGCCGGTACGTTGACGACATCAAGTTGCTGGGCATGACCCATGCCCATTTCATCCGCAGCCCGCACGCGCACGCCAAGGTGAAGAAGATCGATTCGTCCGCCGCGCTGAAGATGCCGGGCGTGGTCGCCGTTCTCACCGGACAAGAGCTCGTCGACGACAAGGTCGGCAACCTCATCTGCGGCTGGGCCATCACCTCCAAGGACGGCAGCCCGATGAAAATGGGCGCATGGCCGGCGATGGCACCGGAGACGGTGCGCTTCGTCGGTCAGGCCGTCGCGGTCGTGATCGCCGACAGCAAGAACCTGGCGCGCGACGCGGCGGAAGCTGTCGTCGTCGACTACGAGGAACTCCCCGTCGTTGCCGACGTCCACGCCGCCATCAAGGCCGGCGCGCCGCAGCTCCACCCCGAGGCCCCCGGCAATCAGGTCTATGATTGGGTGATCGGTGACGAGGCTGCGACGGATGCTGCCTTCGCCAAGGCCGCGAATGTGGTGAAGATGGACCTCACCAACAATCGCCTCGCGCCGAACCCGATGGAGCCACGCTCGGCGGTCGCCGACTACGACGCCGCGGAGGAGCATTACACGCTCTATACGACATCGCAGAACCCGCATGTCGCCCGGCTCGTGCTCTCTGCGTTCTACAATATCGCGCCCGAGCACAAGCTGCGCGTCATCGCGCCCGACGTCGGCGGCGGCTTCGGCTCCAAGATCTACATCTACCCGGAAGAGATGGTGGCGCTCTGGGCCTCCAAGAAGACCGGCCGCCCCGTGAAGTGGACCAGCGACAGGACTGAAGCCTTCCTCACCGACGCGCATGGCCGCGACCACGTCACCCATGCCGAGATGGCGTTCGACGCCAACAACAAGATCACCGGCTTGAAGGTCAAGACCTACGCCAATTTCGGCGCCTACATGTCGCTGTTCTCGTCGGCCGTGCCGACCTATCTCTACGCGACGCTGCTGTCGGGCCAGTACAACATCCCGCAGATCCACGCCGAAGTGATCGGCGTTTACACCAACACCACGCCGGTCGACGCCTATCGCGGCGCGGGCCGTCCCGAGGCCAGCTATCTGGTCGAACGGATGATGGAGACAGCGGCGCGGCAACTCAAGGTCGATCCGGCCCAGTTGCGCCGGAGCAACTTCATCACCCAGTTCCCGCACCAGACGCCCGTGATCATGGCCTATGACACCGGCGACTTTAACGCCTCGCTCGACGCCGCGATGAAGGCAATCGACTATGCCGGCTTCCCCGCCCGCAAGGCGCAAGCGAAGGCGCAAGGCAAGCTGCGCGGCATCGGCGTGTCCTGCTACATCGAGGCCTGCGGCATCGCGCCGTCGAAGGCGGTCGGTAGCCTGGGCGCCGGCGTCGGCCTCTGGGAGTCGGCCGAAGTGCGCGTCAACCCGGTTGGCACAATCGAGATCCTGACGGGCTCGCACAGCCACGGCCAGGGTCACGAGACCACGTTCTGCCAGCTCGTCGCGGAGCGCCTGGGTGTTCCCATCAGCCAGGTCTCGATCGTCCATGGCGACACCGACAAGGTGCAGTTCGGCATGGGCACCTACGGCTCGCGCTCGGCCGCCGTCGGTCTCACCGCGATCCTGAAGGCCATGGAGAAGATGGAAGCCAAGGCCAAGAAGATCGCCGCGCATGCGCTGGAGGCCTCGGAAGCCGACATCGTCATCGAGAACGGCGAGTTCAAGGTGACGGGCACCGACAAGGCGATTGCGCTGCCGATGGTCGCGCTCGCGGCCTACACCGCGCACAATCTGCCTGACGGGATGGAGCCGGGCCTGAAGGAGAGCGCCTTCTACGACCCCTCCAACTTCACCTTCCCGGCCGGCACCTATATCTGCGAGCTCGAGGTCGACGCTGGTACCGGCAAGACCTCCTTCGTCAACTTCGTCGCGGCCGACGATTTCGGCCGGTTGATCAACCCGATGATCGTCGAGGGACAGGTCCATGGCGGCTTGGTTCAAGGCATCGGACAGGCACTGCTCGAGCACGCCATCTACGATGCCAACGGCCAGCCGGTCACGGCCTCGTTCATGGACTACGCCATGCCGCGCGCCGACGATGTGCCCTCGTTCAACCTCTCCCACACCACGACGCTGTGCCCGGGCAATCCGCTGGGCATCAAGGGTTGCGGTGAGGCCGGCGCGATCGGCGCCTCCGCGGCCGTGATCAACGCGATCACGGATGCGATCGGAAAGAACAACCTGGAAATGCCCGCAACCCCTGATCGGGTGTGGCGCACGATCCACGCGGCTTGAGAGGGAGCATCAAAGATGTACCAGACCACTTATCATCGCGCCTCCTCGGTCGACGAAGCCGTGAGCTTGTTTGGCAAGAGCAGCGAGGCGAAGTTCCTTGCCGGCGGACAGACCTTGCTTCCGGTCATGAAGCAGCGGCTCGCGAGCCCCTCGGACGTGATCGACCTCGGTAAGATCAAGGAACTGCAGGGCGTCGAGCTCTCCGGCGACGTGCTGACCATCAAGGCCGCCACCACCTATTACGACATCATGACCAATGCCGATGTGAAGAAGGCGATTCCAGCGATCGCCCATCTCACCTCGGTGCTCGGTGACCCTGCCGTACGCTATCGCGGCACGATCGGCGGCTCGATTGCCAACAACGATCCTGCCGCCGATTTCCCCGCCGCCCTGCTCGCACTCGGCGCCACCGTGAAGACCAACAAGCGGTCGATCGCGGCGGAGGATTTCTTCAAGGGCCTGTTCACGACCGCGCTGGAAGACGGCGAGATCATCACCGCCGTGTCGTTCCCGGTTCCGGCGAAGGCGGGTTACGAGAAGATGCGTCATCCGGCCTCGCGCTTCGCGCTGACCGGGGTGTTCGTGGCACAGACCAAGTCGGGCGAGGTGCGCGTTGCCGCGACCGGCGCGTCGCAGAGCGGCGTGATGCGGGTCCCTGCGATCGAAGCGGCGCTGAAGGCGAACTGGTCGCCGTCGGCGATTGACAGCGTGAGCATTTCGGCAAGCAATCTGCTGGCCGACATCCACGGCACGGCGGAGTACCGCGCCAACCTCGTCAAGGTAATGGCGCAGCGCGCGGTGACCGCTGCGGGCTGAGATCCTACTCTCAGCGTCTCAACACAAATCTTCCGCGGCGCGCAGCAATGCGCGCCGCTTTTTTGATGCGCCCATGCATGAAAAGCGCTTGCCTCGCTGGCGTGAAGGCGAGAAGAGTTAATCAGCCAATTAACTCGCCCCAGAGAGGAAAGTCCGTGGCGACGGCCTGACATCAGGCATTCGCCCGCGACCCGAGGAAACAACAACGTGCTCGATCAACCGGCCCAGCAAAAATCAGAAGACTCGTCCGTCCGCAACTCCGGCCCGCTCGCGGGCTTCCGCATCGTCGAATTCGCCGGCATCGGTCCCGGCCCTTTCGCCTGCATGTTGCTGGCTGACATGGGCGCCGAAGTCGTCACGCTCGATCGTATCGGCGCGAAGAAGAGCATGAAGTCGGTGGCGGGCCGCGGCCGCAAGCTGATCGAACTCGACCTCAAGGACAAGGCGGCGATCGCGCAGGTGCTCGATCTGCTCGCCGGCGCCGACGCACTGGTCGAAGGTTTCCGTCCTGGCGTGATGGAGCGGCTCGGGCTCGGCCCTGATGTCGTGCTCGCGCGCAATCCAAAGCTCGTCTACGGCCGCATGACCGGCTGGGGCCAGGAAGGCCCGCTGGCGAACGCCGCCGGCCACGACATCAACTACATCTCCATCACTGGCGCGCTCGCGGCGATCGGCACTGACGAAGCGCCGGTGCCGCCGCTCAACCTGGTCGGCGATTTCGGCGGCGGCGCGCTCTATCTCGTCGTCGGCGTGCTCGCCGCGCTGCTGGAAGCATCAAGGTCCGGCAAAGGTCAGGTGGTCGACGCCGCGATGTGCGACGGCGCGGCCTCGCTGATGTCGTTCTTCTTCGACATGAAGACGCTCGGACGCTGGACCGAGGGCCGCAACCGGAATTTCCTCGATGGCGGCGCCCACTTCTACGGCGTCTATGAATGCGCCTGCGGCCACTTCGTGTCGATCGGCTCGATCGAGCCGCAGTTCTACGCCCTGCTGCGCGAGCATGCCGGCCTGACCGATGCCGATTTCGACGCGCAGATGGATCCCAAGGCCTGGCCCGTGCTGAAGGAGAAGCTGAAGGCCGTGTTCAAGAGCAAGACGCGCGAGGACTGGTGCAATATCATGGAAGGCACCGACATCTGCTTCGCGCCTGTTCTGACCATGTCGGAAGCGACCGCGCATCCGCACATGGTCGCCCGCAACGTCTTCATCGAGCGCCACGGCGTGAAGCAGCCGGCGCCGGCGCCGCGCTTCTCGCGCACCCGGTCCGCGGTCCGCGAGCCGGAAAGCGCCGAGATTTCCGCCGTGACGGCTGCGTGGAAAGCGGGCCGCTAGGGCGCGCTTGAGGGTTGTCAGCAGGCACCTTTTGCTTCACTTCGCGTTTCACAGAAGTGACACAAGGTGCTCATCCGTGAACCAGACTGACCGTCCGCGTCCCTCCCAAACCATGCGCGTCGGCGCAGCCATACTGGGCAACGCGCTCGAATTCTACGACTTCACCGTCTACGCGGCGTTCGCGGTCTGGCTCGCCAAGGCCTTCTTTCCGGCTGACAATCCCAACACCAGCCTGCTGCTGACGGTTGCGACCTTCGGCGTCGGCTTCGTGGCGCGACCGCTCGGCGGCATCGTCATCGGCGCTTATGCGGATCGCTACGGTCGCAAGCCGGCAATGACGCTGACCATCTGGCTGATGGCGCTCGGCACCGGCATCATCGGCCTGCTGCCGACCTACGATCAGATCGGCCTGCTCGCCCCGGTCCTGCTGGTGCTGGCGCGGCTGCTGCAGGGTTTTTCGACCGGCGGCGAGATGGGACCGGCGACGACTTATCTGCTCGAGAGCGCGCCCTCGCACCGCAAAGGCTTCTTCGGCAGTTGGCAGCTCGCCAGCCAGAACCTGGGCAGCCTGTTCTCCGCGCTGGTCGGCCTTGGCCTCGCCTTCCTGATCACGCCCGGCGCCAATGATAGCTGGGGTTGGCGCGTGCCGTTCCTGCTCGGAATCCTGATCGCGCCGGTCGGCTATTTCATCCGCAAGAATCTCGACGAGACGCTGGATGCCGAAGAGGCCCATGCCAGCGTCGGCGGCGTGCTGTCCGACATCCTGGCCAACCACTGGGGCAAGATCGTGCTGTGCATCCTGCTGATCTCGGGCGCGACCATCGGCCAGTACTTCTTCCTGTACACCGCGACCTACGCCATCAACACACTACACTACAGCCAGGGCTGGGCCATGACGGCCAACTTCGCCACCTTCGTGAGCGGCACGATCTTCGCGCTGCTCGGCGGCGCGCTCGCGGACAGATACAGCCTGAAGACCATCGCCGTGGTGCCGCGCATCATCGTGACGCTGCTGTTCTATCCGGCATTGCTGCTGGTGGTGTCGTCGGGCTCGCCGCTCGTCTACGTCGTCACCGCCGCGGTGCTGATGGCATTCCATGCGATGTCGGGCGGCGCCGGCATCATCCTCATCCCGCTGATCTTCCCCGCGATCGTCCGCACCTCCGGACTGTCGATCGCCTACGCGCTTGGCGTCACCCTCTTTGGCGGCACCGCGCAGCTGGTGTTCACCTGGATTATCGGCACGACAGGCGACAAGCTGTCATGGGTCTGGTACGTCGTCGCGATGGGCGCGGTCAGCATCCTCGCCACGATGGCGATGCGGATGCCGGAGGATCTCGCGCGGCGGCGGGACGGTGCGATGAACGCGGCGGTGGCGCGCTAGAGCGGACGAACGGCAGCGTTCTACGCTGCCGTATCCACCTTCAACACGCCGCGGCGGATCTGATCTTCCTCGATCGATTCGAACAGCGCCTTGAAATTGCCCTCGCCAAAGCCGTCATCGCCCTTGCGCTGGATGAACTCGAAGAAGATCGGGCCGATGGCGTTGGCCGAGAAGATCTGCAGCAGCACCTTGGTCTGGCCGCCGTCGACCACGCCTTCGCCGTCGATCAGGATTCCGTTCTTCTGCAGGCGTGCGACGTCCTCGCCGTGCTTGGGCAGGCGGGCATCGACCTTCTCGAAATAGGTCGCGGGCGGCGACGGCATGAAAGGCAGGCCGGCTGCGCGCAGGCCTTCAATGGTGCCGTGGATCTCGCGGCAGCCGCAGGCGATGTGCTGGATGCCTTCGCCGCGATAGGTCTTCAGATATTCCTCGATCTGGCCGGAATCACCGGCGTCCTCGTTGATCGGAATCCGGATCTTGCCGTCCGGACTGGTCAATGCGCGCGAGAACAGGCCGGAGGCGCGGCCTTCGATGTCGAAGAAACGGATCTGGCGGAAGTTGAACAGCTTTTCGTAGAAGCCGGTCCAGACATCCATGCGGCCGCGGTGAACGTTGTGGGTGAGGTGATCGAGATAGAACAGGCCGGCGCCGACCGGACGCGGATCGCGCGCACCGAGCCATTCGAACTCGGCGTCATAGGCCGAGCCCTTGGCGCCATAGCGATCGACGAAATAAAGCAGGCTGCCGCCGATGCCCTTGATCGCGGGCACATCCAGCGTCTTCTGCGCCGATGTGACGCCAGCCGGCTCGGCACCAAGCGCAATAGCACGGTCATAGGCCGCCTTGGCATCGACGACGCGGAACGCCATCGACGGCGCGCAAGGACCATGCGCGGCGACGAACTCATAGCCGTGAGTGCCGGGCTCCTCATTCACGAGATAGTTGATGTCGCCCTGGCGATAGACGGTGATCCTCTTGGTCTTGTGGCGCGCGACCGGCGCATAGCCCATCAGCTTGAACAGATCGTGCAGCTCTTGCGGATTGGGATGCGCATATTCGACGAATTCGAACCCGTCGGTACCCATTGGATTGTCGGCGCTAACAGTGGCCGGCGGTGCATCGTGCGGAAACGGACCCATTGGCGATTCTCCCAAATTGCTGCTGGCCAGAACTATCCTTCATGGGGCGCGCAATGAGCGTGCAAATGGAACGCGTTTTCGCTATCCTATGCACGATCTGTGCACGAAATGGAAAAATGACGCATGATTCCAGTGGATGCCTTCGACCTCAAAATCCTGGGCGCGCTCCAGGACGACGGCCGCCTCACCAACCAGGAACTCGCCGAGCTTGCAGGTCTCTCGGCTTCGCAATGCTCGCGGCGGCGGATGCGGCTGGAGGAGGAGAAGGTCATCGCAGGCTATCACGCCGATCTCTCCAGCGAGGCGCTCGGCTTCGGCGTGATCGCCTTCATCCAGGTCGGGCTCGCGACCCACTCGCCGGATAATTCAAAGCGCTTCCGCGCGCTGGTCAACCGGATCGACGAGATCCAGGAGGCCTATTCGCTCACGGGCGACGCCGACTACGTGCTGAAAGCCGTGCTGCGCGACCTCAAGGGTCTGTCCAACCTCGTCAACGATATCCTGATGCCGCATCAGAGCGTGGCGCATGTGCGTTCCTCGATCGTGCTCGACCGTCTCAAGGAAAGCTCGAAGCTGCCGCTGAAGGATTTGAAGACTGGCTGAAATCGAGGGAACTACGCCATTCGCGCTGCGCGCGCGATCTGCGATGATCGAGTCCATTCGCGGAGATCCGACCATGGCCCTTCAGCTTCGACCGAACTGCGAATATTGCGACCGCGACCTGCCGCCTGATGCAACGAACGCGCGGATCTGTTCCTATGAATGCACGTTTTGCGCGGATTGCGTCGAGACAAAACTGTCTAACGTCTGCCCGAATTGCGGCGGCGGCTTCGCACCGCGCCCGATCCGTCCGACGCGGGAATGGCGGCCGGGCGTGTGCACGACCAAGCAGGCGCCATCCGACAAACGCGTGCATCTGAAGTACAGCCAGGAGGACGTTGCCGCGCACTGCGCGCGGGTCAAGGACGTGCCGCCGGAGAAGCGATAAGCTCTCTCCGCGCCGTCATTGCGAGCGCAGCGAAGCAATCCAGACTGTCGTCGCGTTGACAGCCTGGATTGCTTCGTCGCAAGAGCTCCTCGCAATGACGGAGGTCGGAGCGAGGGCGAAGCCTACTCCGCCGGCAAGATCGTCCCCTCGACCTCGCCGAAGCCGACGCGATAGCCGTTGCCCTGGCACCAGCCGCGCATCACGAGACTGTCGCCATCTTCGAGGAACGTACGCTTGCCGCCGGGCAACTCCACCGGTTCGGTGCCGTTCCAGCTGATCTCCAAGAGGCTGCCGCGCTGGTTCTTCTCGGGCCCGGAGATGGTGCCGCTGCCGAGGAGATCGCCGACATTCATGGCGCAGCCCGAGGAGGCGTGGTGCATCAGCTGCTGCACCGAGGACCAGTACATGTATCTGAAATTGGTGCGGCTGATGCCGGCGGCCGCATTGGCGCCGGCGGCGCGCAAGGAGACGTCGAGCGCGATATCGTAGTTCTGAGGCTTCGCCTGCTTCAGATAATCCAGCGGCACCGGCTCCTGCTCGGGCCCCTTGAGCCGGAACGGCTCCAGCGCCTCGCGCGTCACCACCCACGGGCTGATCGAGGTCGCGAACGCCTTGGCCAGGAACGGCCCGAGCGGCACATATTCCCATTGCTGGATATCCCGCGCGCTCCAGTCGTTGAGCAGCACGAATCCGAAGATCATCTCCTCGGCCTGAGCTTCGGTGAGCATGCCGCCCATCGGCGACGGTTGCCCGATCACGACGCCCATCTCCAGCTCGAAATCGAGCCGCTTGCACGGACCAAAGCTCGGCACGTCGACATTCGGCGGCTTCAGCTGCCCGCGCGGCCGCTTCACCTTGGTGCCTGACACCACGACGGTGGATGCGCGTCCGTTATAGGCGATCGGCATGTGCAGCCAGTTCGGCTGCAGCGCATTGTCCTTGCCGCGGAACATCACGCCGACATTGGTGGCGTGTTCTTTCGAGGAATAGAAATCGGTGTAGCCGGAGACCGCGAACGGCAGATGCAGCTTTGCCTCGTGCATCGGCACCAACGCCTGGCTGCGCAGCTCGTCGTTGTCGCGCAGCTCCGGATGATCGTGCCGCAACAGCTCGCTGATCCGCGCCCGAGTTTTGCTCCAGATCTTTGGCCCGAGTGCCATGAAGGGATTGAGCGAGGGTCCGGAGAACACGCCGAGCGGACCGACATCGAGCCGCGAATCCTGCTCGAGCTCCCAGAGATCGAGCACGTAGTTTCCGATGGCGACGCCGACCCGCGGCGAGGGATTGGCCGCGGTCGAGAACACGCCATAGGGCAGGTTCTGGATCGGGAAGTCCGAGACGGGATCGATTTCGATGAAGGAGCGGAGGCTGGGGTCGTTGGGATCGGGCACATGGCTCTCCAAAATTGAGACCGTCATTCCGGGATGGTCCGTAAGGACCAGACCTCAGGTGCGCAATTGCGCACCGGGGGAATCTCGAGATTCCGGGTGCGATGCTTCGCATCGCCCCGGAATGACGATTAGAATGATCTTACGGCCTATTCGGATCGAAGCGCTTTTCCAGGCCCTTCCAGCAATCCGCATAATCGTCCTGCAGCGTCGACGATTTCGCGGCGTGCGCCGTGACGCGCTGCGGGTAGCGGGTCTCGAACATGAAGGCCATGGTGCCCGTCAGCTTCACCGGCTTCAACTCGCCATTGCTGGCGTGCTCGAAGGCGTCGCGGTCGGGGCCGTGCGGCAGCATGCAATTATGCAGGCTCATGCCGCCCGGAACGAACCCTTGCGGCTTGGCGTCGTAGACGCCGTAGATCAGGCCCATGAACTCGCTCATGATGTTCATGTGATACCAGGGCGGACGGAAGGTGTTGTCGGCCACCATCCAGCGCTCGGGGAAGATGACGAAATCGATGTTCGCGGTGCCCGCCGTCTCCGACGGCGAGGTCAACACCGTGAAGATCGAGGGATCGGGATGATCGAAGCCGATCGCACCGACCGGCGAGAAGCTGCGCAGATCGTATTTGTAGGGCGCATAATTGCCGTGCCAGGCGACGACGTCGATCGGCGAATGCGGCAAATTGGTCTTGAACAGCGACCCGCCCCATTTCACGTAGAGCTCGGTCGGGATGTCCTTGTCCTCGTAAAACGCGACCGGCGTCAGGAAGTCGCGCGCGTTCGCAAGGCAGTTGGCGCCGATCGGTCCGCGCTCCGGCAGCGTGAAGGCGCCGCCGTAGTTTTCGCAGAGATAGCCGCGCGCCGGTCCGTTCGGGATCTCGACGCGGAATTTCACGCCGCGGGGGATCACCACGATCTCGCCGGGCTCGGCGCCGATGCGGCCGAACTCGGTGACGAGGCGAAGATTGCCCTGCTGGAGCACGAACATCAGCTCGCCGTCGGCATTGTAGAAGTGCTGGTCCACCATCGATTTGGTGATGAGATAGACATGCGCGGCCATGCCGGCCTGCGTATTAACGTCGCCGGCCGTGGTCATGGTCTGCACGCCCTGGACGAAGGTGACGTCCTCCTTCGGCAGCGGTGTCGGGTCCCAGCGCAGTTGCGCGATCGGCAGATCATTTTCGTGGCACGGTGCCGAGCGCCACAGGCCGGCATCGACCTTCTCGAAGCGACCGGAATGCTTCACCGAGGGGCGGATGCGATAGAGCCACGAACGCTCGTTGGTGCCGCGCGGCGCGGTGAAGGGCGAGCCCGAGAGCTGCTCGGCGTAAAGCCCGTAGGCGCAGCGCTGCGGCGAGTTGCGCCCGATCGGCAGCGCGCCCGGCAGCGCCTCGGTCTCAAAACTGTTGCCGAAGCCGGACATGTAGCCCGGCGTGACCTGCGCCGAGCTGCGGATGATCTGATCAGGCGAGGTATTGATGTTCATGACTATCCTCCTCCTTGCAGGGCGGCCCACATTTCCTGGTCGCGCTTGTCGGTCCAGATCACGGGATCGTCGATCCCCGACGCTTCGTCGAAGGCGCGCGAGACGTTGAACGGCAGGCAGTGCTCGTAGATGGCGAAGCTGTGGAATTTCGGATCCATCACCTCGCGCGTCGCCGCCATCGATTCCTTCAGCGTGCGGCCCTTGGCGACCGAGATCTCGGCGGCACCATAGAGCGAGGTGACGAAGTCGCGCGTCATCGCGATGGCTTCGCGCACGGTGCCGACGCCCTTCAGCGCGTCGCCGCGGCCCGGCGCGATCGCTTTGGGATTGAAGTTGCGGATCTCGTTCAGCGTCAGCGGCCATTCGCGCAAATGCGCATCGCCGCAATAGCAGGCCGAGTGGTATTCGATGAGGTCGCCGGAGAACATCACCTCCGCATCGGGCACCCAGGCGACGATGTCGCCGGAGGTGTGGCCGGCCCCTAACTGCATCAGCCGCACCTCGCGCTTGCCGAGATAGATCGACATCTCGCCCTCAAAGGTCAGCGTCGGCCAGGTCAGCCCGGGAATGCTCTGCGCATCCTGGAACAGGCGCGGAAAGCGGCCATATTCGGAATCCCAATCCTGCTTGCCGCGCTCCTCGATCAGACGATAGGTCTCCTGCGAGGCGACAATGCCTTGCGCGTGATAGGCGGACGCGCCGAGCACGCGCACCGCGTGATAATGCGACAGCACGACATATTTGATCGGTTTGTCCGTCACCTTTTTGACGCGCTCGATCACCTTATTGGCCATCGCCGGCGTTGCCTGCGCGTCGAACACCAGGCAGCCGTCGTCGCCGACGATGACAGCGGTGTTCGGATCGCCCTCCGCGGTGAAGGCATAGAGATCGGTGCCGATCTCGGAGAAGGTGATCTTCTTCTCGGAGAGATCGCCGGTGGATGCGAAATTCTTCGCCATCAATTCATCCTTACGAGGTTATTGTTGTTGCTGTTGTTGCTGCTGGCCGTCGATCATGCGGCGTTTCGCCAGCACGAGCGCCTCCCGCAGCACGTCGATGTCGCCGATATGGTTGGCGAGGATCAGCACCAGCGCCGCGTCGAAATCGGCGCTCTGCTCCTCGGTGAGGCCACGATGCGCCTCGACGATGGCGCGGAAGGCGTCATCGGGCCGCGCGAAGTTCGAGCTGGTGGACAATGGCATGTGAAACCTCAATTCAGACCGGCGGCCCGCGACAGCGCGGCGGCAACGCCAGCGCGCGTCGGATGACGGAAACGAGCGGCGACATAGCCATCGGGCCTGAGCAAATAGGCAGAGCCCGGCTCGGCATCATAGCGCTTCGCAACAAGGCCCTGGGGATCGGCCAGTCCGCCCTCGCCGCCGATCCTGATATCCTTCACGCCATCGGGCGTATCGATCGCTGCGCCATTGCCAAACGAGAGCAGGGTGAAGTCCGTTCCACCCTTGCGGAACGCATCGGTCAGATAGGCCTGCCCGCCCCCGCGCGTCGACACGGGCGCATCGAGCATGGAACAGCCCGGCGATGGTCCGCCACCCCAGGCCTCCGCATCGCGCGATGACAGCGGCGAATCATAGCTGCACGGCACCGAAAGGCGTCCACCATTGACCATGCGCTTGCCAAACTCGGTCTCCTTGGCGAGCGACAGCACCGCCTTGCGCAACCGCGCCTCCTGGTGCGAGTTCGGCGCCATGAAATCGGTCGAGCGGGTGGATTCGCGGATGTTCTCGTCGGCCGCCAGACTGCGCTCGACATGGTAGCTCTCGAGCAGGCTCGCGGGCGACGTGCCGCGCAATACGCGGTCGAGCTTCCAGGACAGATTCTCGGCGTCCTCGAGCCCTGAGTTCGCGCCACGCGCGCCGAATGGCGACACCTGATGCGCGGAATCGCCGGCAAAGATCACGCGGCCATGGATGAAGCGATCCATCCGACGGCATTGGAACTTGTAGAGCGAGATCCACTCGAACTCGAACTTGTCGTGGCCGAGCATGCGCGCGATTCGCGGCCGCACATTCTCAGGCTTCTTCTCGACGACAGGATCGGCGTAGCGATTGAGCTGGAGATCGATACGCCAGACATCGTCGGGCTGCTTATGCAGCAGCGCCGAGCGGCCGGCGTGGAACGGCGGGTCGAACCAGAACCAGCGCTCGGTCGGGAATTCCGCGGTCATCTTGACGTCGGCGATCAGAAACTGATCCTCGAACACCTGTCCGCCAAATTCCGCGCCGACCATTTGCCGTAGCGACGAGCGCGCGCCGTCGCAGGCGATGATGTATTGCGCGTGCAGGCGATAGGCACCTTCCGGAGTCTCGATCGTCAGCGCTACGGAATCGTTGCGTTGCTCGAGCGCGGTCACCTTGTTGCGCCAGCGCAGGTCGATATCTGGCAGATCGCTGATGCGATCGACCAGATAGGCCTCGGCGTAATATTGCTGGAGATTGATGAAGGCCGGCCGCTTGTGGCCGTCCTCCGGCAGCAGATTGAACTGGTAGAGCTGGGATTCGCCGTGAAAGATGCGGCCGACGCTCCACACCACGCCCTTGTCGACCATGCGGTCGGCGACGCCGAGCCGGTCCCAATATTCCAGCGAGCGCTTCGAGAAGCAGATCGCGCGCGAGCCTTCGCCGATGCGGTCGGCATCGTCCAGAAGGACGACGCGCTGGCCGCGCTGGGCCAGATCAATGGCGAGCGACAGCCCGACCGGGCCAGCACCGACGATGACGACTGGATGCTCGGCCGGACTTTGGCCGGGACGATCCTGGTCGGGGTGGCGGCGATAGCCGAACTGGATTTTGGCCTGATGCGTATTGGCGTCCGCCATACACTAACCTCGGCTCTGGTCAGGAGAGGACTGATCTGCTAGATAGTCTCATGTGCAACTATTTTGGACCGGAGCCGGCCGGCCGTCAACTGGAATTCGGAGCGCTCTTCTTGGCAAGGACATCAAGCGACATCGCGCTGAAGACAAGGGAAGCTGGCGAGGCTTCCCCACGGCCGAGATCGCGGCTCGATCTGTTCAAGTTCGTGCCGTTCCGCCTCAACCGGCTCGCGGCGGAGGTCAGCTCGGCGCTCGCGGTGGAATATCAGGAACGTCACGGCCTCGACATTCCGGCCTGGCGCGTGATCGCAACGCTTGGCTTCCGCAACGATGCCTGTAGCGCGCAATACATCTCGCAATGTACCCGCACGCATAAGTCGACGATCAGCCGGGCGGTGACCATGCTGTTGCAGAACGGGTTGATCGAGCGGGTCGAGAACGAAGCCGACCGCCGCGAATTCCGCTTGCAACTGACGAAGAAGGGCCGCGCGCTTTACGAGGAGCTGTTCCCGCAATTGTTGCGGCGAGAAGACGAGATCCTCGCCTGCCTCTCCGCACAGGAGCGCAAGCAGCTCTCGGCGCTGCTTGGCAAGATCGAGGAGAGTCTCGACCTGATCCAGACCAGCGAAGAGGCCGACGCCAAGCAGGCGTATTAGAGCGCGCACGCATAGAGGCGCAGGCGCCTTCATCAGTTGGGAAGGCTTGGTAGGCTCGTGAAGGCACTGGCTTATATCGCGGCGCTACTTGTGGCGTTTGCCGCAACGCGCGCGTACGCCGCTGACATAGGTTGTAGAAACGCATTAGGGCCGCCGACGAATGTCAGCGGCCCTTCCGGGTCAAATGATACCGTGCTCAAATCAGCCCCGGCATTTATTTATCGCCGTCCCTTTTTTGCACGGCCTTGATTCAGCGCAAATTCAACTCTCGTCTGGGGACTGCAATTTGCGCGGTGACGGGCAACCCGCCGTAGCTGGCCTCGATTTCGGAAGCACAGCGTAGCTCCCCACTCAGCGGTTTGGACTTCGGGGGCGATTTTGATCTGGGGAGCGGTCGGCGGAAATGCGGGCAATGCGGGGGCGCAGCTCGGCAAGGTCCAAGAAGACATCAGCTTGTCGACGAAGCTCGTCTGCAATCATTGGTGACTGGATCTCTATCGTCGAAACCACCGTAACATGGACCCCGCGCCGCTGCACTGCCTCGACCAACGGACGAAAATCGCGATCGCCGGAAAATAGCACCATTTGGTCGAGATGCTCGGCAAGCTCCATGGCATGCACGGCAAGTTCGATGTCCATGCTGCCCTTGGTCTTGCGACGTCCGTTGGCGTCGATAAACTCCTTGGCCGGCTTGGTGACGACAGTGTAGCCGTTGTAGTCCAACCAATCGATCAACGGGCGAATCGAAGAGAACTGCTCCTGATTATCGATGACGGCAGTGTAATAGAACGCGCGAAGAAGCGTCCCTTGGACCTGAAACTCCTCCAACAGTCGCTTGTAGTCGACATCGAAACCAAGAGCTTTCGCGGTCGCGAAGAGATTCGCACCGTCGATGAACAATGCGATGTCGCTTGGCTTAACGGATGACATGAAGCGATACTCCGGCCCTGCGATCGATTGTCGATGCGCATTTGCGAGGTCGATCTGGGTTGAGGCAGGAGCCGCGATTCGCGGCCTATCAAAAAGTCCGGCGCCATCCACCACGCGTCCGGGGAGGCGCGCAGTTCGCCACCGCAAGCAACAGCAACACGCTAACGTGTCTTTCCGCTTGCGAGTCTAGCCCGCACGAAATTGAGCGCGGCGGGCATTTGGTAACAAAGCTAACTAAGTGAGAGTCGTTCACTTTCAAAGAATAGAAGTACGTGACGTTACGCCGCACCAGCCGGCGCTGGAGAAATCGCAGGTCAGCCAAACCACTCTATCACTCAGCGCGTGCGGACTTCTGCTCCTGGCCCGACTCTGACCTTCCGCGATGCTGGTTTGCGCGCTGCTTTCATGAGCACAGCGGACATCGGGGCGCCTGTAAGCTTAAGGCTCACAAGGACACGCCCGGGATTCCGTCACTTCGCAAACGATCGCGTCGGCGGCAGATGCAGCGCCCAGGCATCGACCTTGTCGCTCGCCCGCGGATAGATCTCGGTGACGACAGGATCGTGGCCGGGAATGTAGCGGTCGGGATGACCGGCGAGACGTTCGATCGTCTCCCAGCCGAGTGCCATGTCGCCGACATTGTAGACGATCGGGAATGGGCTCCTGCGCTGCAGGTTGGCGTAATAATGCGCGGCATCGGAAGCCAGCACCACCGGCCCGCGCGCGGTCTCGACCTTGACCACCTGCAAGCCGTCGGAGTGACCGCCGACGCGGTGAACGGTCACCCCGGGCGCGACCTCGCCGTCGCCGGAATAGAAGGTGACGCGCTCGCCATAGACGTGGCGCACCATCTGGGTGACGTGCTCGACCGAGAACGGATGTCGCAGCAGTCCGTTGCACATGCAGCGGCCCGTCGCGTAAGCCATCTCGCGCTCCTGGAGATGGAAGCGCGCGTTTGGGAAGCGATCGAGATTTCCGGCGTGGTCATAGTGCAAATGCGTGACGATCACGTCGCGGATACTCGAAACCGGGACGCCAAAGCGCTCCAGCGCATCGACCGGATTGAGCGTCAGCTTGCGCGCACGCAAGGACGCTTCCTCGGCATTGAAGCCGGTATCGACCAGGATATCGCGGCCCTGCCCGCGGATCAGCCAAACGAAGTAGTCGAGGTCCTGCGCCGCGCTGTCATGCGGGTCGGGTGCCAGAAAATTCATGCTGGGCGTGCGCGGCGACATCGTCGCATAGCGCAGGGCGTAGATTTCGTAGGCGTTTCCCTCTGGCTTGCTCATGGCTTTGATCCCGGCTTTTGCTTTTCTGAGTGGACCTTGGCGCACCAAGCCATCGCCCGCCGCAAAGGTCAAACCTCGCGGTTGCGGCGAACCCGGCAGCAATGTGAGACCAATCACATTTTCGTCGCGAGTGCCGGCCTAACATGGCAGCCGGAACCCTGAACGAGACCGCGTCGAGTGATGCCGTGAGATCAGATCTATTCCCCTCGCCCCCGGCCTGCGCCTCGCGGTCAATTGTCGCGATAGTGCAGAATCTCCAAGCGGTTGACGCCCCCGCTCCCCGGTTTGATAATGCACTTTGCGTAAGTTAAGGTCGCCGCGGCGCAAGCTGGAACGGCGCCTTTTTGGCTGGACCGCGCTGATTATGAAAACTCGCTTCCTTTTTCTTCTGCCATTGCTTGCCTTGTTCGTCCCGACCGCTGCGTCGCATGCGGCCGGCGACCGCTTCGCGCTGGTCATCGGCAATGCCAAATATCCGGATGCCGACAGCCCGCTGAAGGAGCCGATCAACGACGCCCGCGATGTCGCCGACGAGCTCAAGCGCGATGGCTTTACGGTCGAGGTCGGCGAGAACCTGACCGGCGACGGCATGCGCCGCGCCTTCGACAAGCTCTATGGCAAGATCAAGCCCGGCTCCGTGGCGCTGGTGTTCTACAGCGGCTTCGGCATCCAGTCGGCGCGCCAGAGCTACATGATCCCGGTCGATGCACAGATCTGGACCGAGTCCGATGTCCGACGCGACGGGTTCAGCATCGAGGCCATCCTGGGCGAGCTCAACACCCGCGGCGCCGGCGTCAAGATCGCGCTGGTCGATGCCTCGAGGCGCAACCCGTTCGAGCGCCGATTCCGCAGCTTTTCGGCTGGCCTGACGCCGGTGATCGCACCGAACGGCACGCTCGTGATGTATTCGGCCGCACTGGCATCTGTCGTGTCGGATGCCGGCGGCGACCACAGCCTGTTCGTCCAGGAGCTGCTCAAGGAAATCCGCGTCCCCGACCTGATGGCGGAGGAAACGCTGAACCGCACCAAGATGGGCGTCACCCGCGCCTCGCGCGGCGAGCAGGTGCCGTGGATATCGTCCTCGCTTGCGGAGGATTTCTCGTTCATTCCGAGTCCGAACGGCTCGCGCCCGACGGCGACGATAGCGCCAACGATGCCGCCACCGGCGCCTCCGCCAGCGCCGCCAGCGGTCGCCAACAACCCGCCGGCGCCGCCTCCAGTTCCACCGGCGTCACCGGCGCCGGTAGCTTCGAACAATCCGCCGGCGCCGCCCGCCCCTCCGTCACCGCCGCCGGTGCCGAAGCCGCAGGTGGATGCCGCGCTGCCTCCACCGCCCCCGCCGGTCAAACCGGCCGAGCCTGCGCCACCGACAAATGCGGACGGCGGCCCGAGCGCGGCTGCGCTGCAGGAAGATCCCACCATCAAGGGTCTGACGGCAAAGATCGCCGCCAATCCTGACGACGTGAACGCGCTGTACCGGCGAGGCCAGGTCTATGCCAGCAAGGGGGCCTACACCCTCGCCATCAAGGATTTCGACGACACGCTGCGGATCAATGCGAAGGACGTCGAGGCCCTGAACAATCGCTGCTGGACCCGCACCGTGGTGGGCGACCTCCAGGGCGCGCTCAAAGATTGCAACGAGGCGCTGCGGCTGCGGCCGAATTTCGTCGATGCACTGGATAGCCGCGGGCTGGTGAACCTCAAATCGGGAGCGGTGAAGAACGCCATCGCCGATTTCGACGCCGCCTTGCGGATCAATCCGCGCCTGACCTCCTCGCTCTACGGCCGCGGCGTGGCCAAGCAGCGCAACGGCTCGGCCCAGGAAGGCTCGCTCGACATCGCCAATGCCAAGGCGATGGATCCGAACATCGTGCAGGAATTCGCAAGTTACGGAGTGCGTTGATATTTTTTTGATTTCAGGCAGGCGGCGCCTCGAACCCATGGCGCCCGGCCAAGACTAATCAACGGATGCCGGAGGCCCTGCCGTGGGGCCTGTTGCCGGAATTTGGAACCGCGCGGGCTCGCACAGGAGGGACTGACAATGAGATTGGCTGCAAAGGGACTGACCGCACTCCTCTCCGTCATCACCGTCAGTGCCGCCCTGTCGCTGACACTCCCTCCCGCCTTCGCCGGCGACGACGGCAACAGCAAGAACGTCACCGAGGACGAGATTGTCCGTGCCCTGGCACCGCCGCCGAAAAAGCCTCTGACTCGCGGCCTCTCGATCGGCCCGCAGGCGGATCCGGTCCCGAATGCGACGGAAACCAAGCTGATCCAGTCAGTCCGCGGCCGCGCCACCCGTTCGCTCTCCTCGACCGAGCGCGAGGAGATCGCAACCGCCGCCAAGGACAAGCCCAATATCGATCTCGAAATCACCTTCGACTACAACTCGGCCGATATCAGCGCCAAGTCGCTGCCTTCGGTGCAGGCGCTGGGGCGCGCGCTGACCAGCCCCGACCTCAAGGGCTCGACCTTCGTGGTCGCAGGCCACACCGACGCCGCCGGCGGCGAGAGCTATAATCAGGACCTGTCGGAACGCCGGGCGGATTCGATCAAGCGCTATCTCGTCGAGAAGTACAGCATCGCCGCGACCGACCTCGTCACCGTCGGCTATGGCAAGAGCAAGCTGAAGGATCCGAGCCAGCCGATGGCCGAGGTGAACCGCCGCGTGCAGGTCGTAAATATGGAAAACAAGACCACCGCATCGAAGTGACTACGACGTGAATCCGTTGAAGTGACAAGTGCTGATGTGGTGTAAACTATTGGTCCCAGCGCGCGTCCCGCAGCCCTGCGGGACGCCGCTTCGTTTCAGGGATTCGTTCCCGACAACCTCGAGCCAGGCCAGGATGATCCGGCGATGAACATCTCCGAATATCTCAAGCCTGCGGGAACCGTGGCGTTCATCCTTGCGCTCGGCGTCGGCTATTACTGGTTCGAGCATCGGCATCGCCCTGAAGCGAAGGAAACGCCGGGCGAGGCGCTCGTCATCGTGACGAAGTCGACCAATGCCTGCTTCTCCGACCTCGTGCGAGTGACCGGCTTCTTCGTGCCGAGGCGCGAGGCCGTGGTCATGGCCGACCAGGAGGGATCGAAGGTCACCGACCTGTTCGTCACCGAGGGCACCCTCGTCACCGAGAACCAGGAGCTGGCGCGCCTCACGGCACCGCCGCAGATTCCGGGCCAGCCGCAACGGCCGGGGCCTCAGGGTCCGATTTCGCTGAAAGCGCCCGCGCCGGGTCTCATCACGGAAGTGCGCACCGTCGTGGGTGCCCCGGCCTCGCCCCAGGCCGGACCGATGTTCCGCATCGCCGTCAACAACGAGATCGAGCTGGATGCGCAGGTCCCGGCCGTGCACATGCCGAAGCTCAGCACCGGCGCCACGGTGCGGATCAGCCGGGACGATGCCGCCGATCTGATCGGCCGGGTCCGCCTGGTCGCGCCCGAGATCGATCGCGCCACCCAGCTCGGCCGCGTCCGCATCAGCGTGACCAATAACCCCTCGCTGAAGGTCGGCGTGTTTGCCCGCGCCTCCATCGACGCCAAGCGAAGCTGCGGCGTCGCGGTTCCCAAGACCGCGATCGACCATCTCACCGTCCAGGTGGTCAAAGGCAATGTCGTCGAGACGCGAAGGGTGCGCGTCGGGCTGACATCGGACAGCCAGACGGAAATCCTCGAAGGGGTCGAGGTCGGCGAGATCGTCGTCGCCGACGCCGGCTCTTCGCTGCATGACGGCGACCAGATCAAGACCATGTTCGCCGATGAACTCGATCGCACGCGGGTACGCTAATGGCTCTCAATATCTCGGCATGGTCGATCCGCAATCCGCTGCCGTCGGTGGTGTTCTCGATCATCCTCTTGATCCTCGGCTGGACCTCCTTCACCAAGCTCGCCATCACCCGGCTGCCTTCGGCGGATATTCCGGTGATCTCGGTCGCTGTCTCGCAATTCGGCGCCGCGCCGGCGGAGCTCGAATCGCAGGTGACCAAGACGGTTGAAGACGCCGTCTCCGGCGTCGAGGGCGTCAGGCACATCACTTCCTCGATCACCGACGGCGTGTCGATCACCACCATCCAGTTCGCGCTGGAGACCAACACCGATCGCGCGCTCAACGACGTCAAGGATGCGGTGACGCGGGTGCGCTCGAACCTGCCGCAGAACGTCACCGAGCCGCTGATCCAGCGCGTCGACGTGATCGGCTTGCCGATCGTGACCTATGCGGCGATCTCGCCCGGCAAGACGCCGGAGCAGCTCTCTTACTTCGTCGACGACGTGGTCAAGCGCGCGCTGCAAGGTGTGCGCGGCGTCGCCCAAGTCGAGCGCATCGGCGGTGTCGAGCGCGAGATCCTGGTCTCGCTCGATCCCGATCGCCTGCAGGCGATGGGGCTGACGGCCGTCAACGTCAGCCAGAGCCTGCGCGGCACCAATGTCGACGTTGCCGGCGGCCGCGCCGAGATCGGCAAGAACGACCAGGCGATCCGGACGCTGGCCGGCGCCAAGACGCTCAGCGACCTCGCCGGAACCATGGTTCCGCTGTTCGGCGGCGGCGAGGTCCGGCTCGACGATCTCGGCACTGTGACCGACACGATCGCCGATCGCCGCACCTTCGCCCGCTTCAACGGCGAGCCGGTCGTTGCGCTCGGCATCAAGCGCTCCAAGGGCGCCAGCGACGTAAAGGTCGCCGAGGCCGTGCAGAAGCGCATCGACGCGCTCAAGGCCGCCTATCCCGATGTCGACCTCAAGCTGATCGACACCTCGGTCGAATACACCAACGGCAATTACGAAGCGGCGATCTCGACCTTGTTCGAGGGCGCTATCCTCGCCGTCGTCATCGTGCTGCTGTTCCTGCGCGACCTGCGCGCCACCATCATTGCCGCGGTCTCGCTGCCGCTGTCGATTTTCCCGGCCTTCTGGGCGATGGACATCCTCGGCTTCTCGCTCAACCTCGTCAGCTTCCTCGCCATCACGCTGTCGACGGGTATCCTGGTCGACGACGCCATCGTCGAGATCGAGAACATCGTGCGGCACATGAACATGGGCAAATCGCCCTACCGTGCCGCACTGGAAGCCGCCGACGAGATCGGCCTCGCCGTGATCGCGATCTCGCTGACCATCATCGCGATCTTCGCGCCCGCAAGCTTCATGTCTGGTATCGCCGGACAGTTCTTCAAACAGTTCGGCATCACCGTCTCGGTGCAGGTGTTCTTCTCGCTGCTCGCCGCACGCTTCGTCACGCCGATGCTGGCGGCCTATTTCCTCAAGCACGGCCATCACGAAGAGCCGCCGCCCGGCCGCATCCTGCGGACCTATCACAGCCTCGTCTCGTGGTCGGTGAAGCACTATTTCATCACCGTGCTGATCGGCTTCGGCATCTTCGCGGCCTCGATCTGGAGTATCACGCTGCTGCCGCAGGGCTTCCTGCCGGCGCAGGACAGCGCCCGTTCCCTGCTCGCCCTCGAACTGCCTCCGGGCACGCAACTCGCCTATACCGAGAAAGTCACCGAGGACATCGTCGCGCGCCTGCGCCAGCGGCCCGAAGTGAAGAGCATCTTCGTCGACGGCGGCCGCGTTCCACCGGGCACGCAGGAGGTCCGGCGCGCCTCCCTGATCATCAATTACACACCCAAGAACGACCGCAAGATCACCCAGCGCGAGCTCGAATTTTCGATCAGCCAGGAGCTGGAGAACGTTCCCGATATCCGTTTCTGGTTCCTGGACGAGAACGGCCTGCGCGCGATCTCGCTGGTCGTGACCGGTGTCGACCCCAACATCGTCAACAACGTCGCCAGCGAGCTCGCGACGCAGATGAAGCGGATTCCGACCATCTCCGACGTCATCTCGGAAACCTCGCTGGAACGTCCCGAGCTGCGCATCGAGCCGCGCGCCGATCTCGCCGCGCGGCTCGGCGTCTCGACCGAAAGCCTGTCGCAGACCATCCGTGTCGCGACCATCGGCGACGTCGGGCCGGCGCTCGCCAAGTTCGACGTCGGCGACCGCCTGGTGCCGATCCGCGTGCAGCTCGAGGATGCCGCCCGCGGCAATCTCAAGACGCTCGAGCAGCTACGCGTGCCGCTCGGGGAGCACGGCGAGAAGGGCGGCGTGCCGCTCGCCGTCATCGCCGATGTCAAGCTCGATCAGGGCCCGACCAGCATCAACCGTTACGATCGCGAGCGGCAGGCCACCGTCGCCGCCGACCTCGTCGGCTCCGCGGCGCTCGGCGATGCCACCAAGAAGATCTACGAACTGCCCGTCATGAAGAGCCTGCCGAAGGGCGTTAAGGTCTCCCCCTCGGGCGACGCCGAAAGCCTCAACGAGCTCTCCGACGGCTTCGCCACGGCGATCACGGCCGGCCTGATGATGGTCTATGCGGTGCTGGTGCTGCTGTTCGGCACCTTCCTGCAGCCGATCACCATCCTGTTCTCGTTGCCGCTCTCGATCGGCGGCGCGATTGCAGCGCTGCTCGTCACCGGCAAGCAGCTCACGACGCCGGTGTGGATCGGCATCCTGATGCTGATGGGCATCGTCACCAAGAACGCGATCATGCTGGTGGAGTTCGCGATCGAGGCGATCCGCGACGGCAAGCCACGCGACGAGGCGATGATCGACGCCGGCATGAAACGCGCCCGCCCGATCGTAATGACCACGATCGCGATGGCCGCCGGCATGATGCCGAGCGCGCTCGCGGTCGGCGCCGGCGGCGAGTTCCGTTCGCCGATGGCGCTCGCGGTGATCGGCGGTCTGATCTTCTCGACCATCCTGTCGCTGGTGTTCGTGCCCGCGATGTTCATGGTGATGGACGATGTCGGCGCGCTGATCTGGCGCTTCGGCAAGCGGCTGATCGTGCACAGTGCGGATGCAGAGACGGACGACCATCACGGCGCCGCGCCGGCGGAAGCGCCGCCGATGCCGAAGAGCATGGTCCATCCGGCGGCGGAGTAGAACTCAGCGAGAGCGGAACACGGTTGCCGTGGTGATCCGTATCCCGAATGGCGAAAGAGCTACAGTCGACATTCGGAAGATCGAGGATTACTGCCTAAATCCCTTGCATCCGCATGGCCGACACAAGGCAAGAGTTTTCCGGCACGCACTCGATCTCCAACGGGGCGACGCACAATGGCTTCGCGATGCGCTGCTTGACGCTGCAGCTTCTGGCGATGCGTCCGAGACTACGGCAGATCGCTGGGGCAGCCGCTGGCGAATGGACGTCTTGCTCAGCCGACATCGGAAGCAGGCGCCGGTAAGATCTGCCTGGATCATAAGGGCCGACGACGACCGACCGACATTCGTCACCTGTTGGGTACTATGATGAGCGCGACAAGCGGCGGAAGTAGCCTAGCTGCCCCTACTCGTTCCGCGCGATCGCCGTCAGCTTGGTCATGTTCCTGAGCAGGATCCGCCCGCGCTGGAGATCCAGGATCGCTTCCTTGCGCCAGGCCTGAAGCTGGCGGTTGACGCTCTCGCGGGCGGCGCCGACGAAGACGCCGAGTTGCTCCTGCGAGATGTGCACCTCGGAGCCGAAATCGGCGGCAAGCGCGCAGAGCCGCCGCGCCAGCCGCACCGGCAACGGCTGCAGCATCGACTCTTCCATGCGCTCGCTCTGCCAGCGGATGCGCTGGCACAATAGCGCGATGATCTTGATCGCGACCTTCGGCTCGCGCTCGAGGAAGGCGAGGAAGTCTTCGCGCCGCAGCACGAACAATTCGCTCACCTCGCCCGCGGTCGCATCCGCTGTGCGGCTCTGGCCGTCGAGCACCGCGACTTCGCCGAACAAATCGCCCGGACCCATGAAATTCAGCGTCAGCCGACTGCCGTCGGAGGCGCCTGTCTCGATGCGGACCTGGCCGCGGCGCACCCCGAACAGGGCGTCGCCCGGGTCACCCTTCTGGAACAGCACCTCACCATTCGCCAGATGCTGGGTGTGGCAGAGGTTGGACAAACGCTGGAGTTCGTCCACGCCGAGATCGGCGAACATGGCATTCATTTTCAGAATGACCGCAAATTCGGCCTGCTTGCTCATTTCAACGTCCTTGTGAATTTACTCGTCAATTGCCAGGGCAAATCGCTTGGAAGCATGAACGTCAGAATCGCGTAAAACCGCGCCGGAGAAGTGTGTCATAAGTCACATAACTTTGCAGCACCTCCCGATTATTTTTAGTCGCTTGGAGCGGCTTCCCGTCCCGGGATAAACTCAGGCGCAAAGGACGGGTCATCCGCCGGTTGCGACGCCGCCCGTCCGTGGTTGGAAAGTCGACATGAGAGCAGTGAAATTCGCCGGCGCGGCGGTGGCCGCGATCATCATCGTGATCGTCCTCCTGCTGGTGATCGGGGTTCCCTCGGGCTTTTTGACTGCGACGATCGCCTCGCGGGTCGAGCAGGCGACCGGATATCGGCTGTCGATCGACGGAACCACGAAGATCAGCCTGTGGCCGACGCTGAACGTCACGCTGAACGACCTCACGCTTGCCGATCCCAAAGACCGCAGCGGCATTGCACGCGTGACGATCGACACCGTGCAGGCCGACATGTCGCTCGCAAGCGTGTGGTCGGGTCATCCCGAGATCAGCGAGATCATCGTCAGCCATCCTGTGCTGTACCAGCCGCTGCTGCGTGAGCGCCTGCCCAATACGGATGCATCGCCAAAGCCGCTCGCGCTCGACACGGACGGCGCAACCATCAACCGCGTAAAGATCGTCAATGGCGAAGTCGCATTCTCGCGCGCACGCGATCGCGTCGAAGGCCGCATCAGCGCGATCAACGCGGACATCGTCGCCGGTCAGGACCGCAAGGTCAATATCGCAGGTACCGCGCGCGTTGGCGAACACCCGACCAAGTTCGACATCAAGGCGACCACCCCGGCGCCCCCGATCGAGCGGCAGACCGTCCCGGTGGATTTCGCCGTCGACATGCCCGATGTGCTGAAGTCGCAGCTGGCCGGTCACGCCGAGCTGCGGCTGAGCGGCGCAGTCGTGATGATCAACAGCGTCAACGGCACGCTCGGCGATGGCGCCTTCAACGGTTGGGCTTCGGTCGACACCGCGAGCAAACCGCTGGTGAAGCTCGATCTCGATTTCCAGCGCCTCGCAATCCCGCTGGCGAAATCGCCTGATGGCGCGGCCGGGCAGCCCTGGAGCGATGCGCCGATCGACGTATCCGGGCTCAACTATGTCGACGCGCAGGTCAGGATCTCGGCCAACGAAGCCGTCATCGGTGATGCCCGTCTTGCGCCGCTGGCGCTCGATGCAAAGCTCGCTGGCGGCATCCTGAAGGCTGGCACCGCCAATCTCGGCGCCTATGGTGGCCAGGTGTCGGGCGAGGTGATCCTCGATGCCACTAGCGGCGCGCCGAGCTTTGCCATGCATTCCGACTTGGTCGGCGTGCGCGCGCTGCCGCTGCTCCAGGGCCTCGCCGAATTCGACCGGATCGACGGCAAGCTGCAGGCCAAGCTCGCGCTGCGCAGCGCAGGCACCAGCCAGCGCGCGCTGATGGCGAACATGCAAGGCACCGCCTTCGTCAATTTCCAGGACGGCGCCATCCGCGGCATCAATGTCGCGCAGATGATCCGCTCTCTGACCTCGGGCACGCTGACGGGCTGGCAGGACAACCAGAGCTCCGGCCAGGAGCAGAGCACGGATCTGTCGCAGCTCTCCGCCTCCTTCCGCATCGACAAGGGCCAGGCGGTGACGACCGATCTCAACCTGATCGGCCCGCTGGTGCGCGTCACCGGCGCCGGCACCATCGCGCTCGACACCAAGATGATGGGCTTTCGCGTCGAGCCGAAGCTGGTGATGACGACGGAAGGCCAGGGCCGCACCTCCGAACCTGTCGGCTTCGGCATTCCCGTGATGATCACGGGCGCCTGGTCGCAGCCGAAGATCTATCCTGACATGGCCGGCGTGCTCGACAATCCTGAAGCCGCCTATGCCAAGCTGCGTGAGATGGGCAAGGGCCTGTTCGGCCCCGACGGCGCCGGGCTCGGCAACATCCTGAACAGCTTTGGTCTCGGCGGCGCCGTGCCGGGCGCCGGCGGCAGCGCGGCCAGCAATGCCAATCCGCAAGTCCAGCAGCCGGGGCAAGGGCAGGGTCAGAACAATCTGCTCGGCGGCCAGCTGGGCGAGGCGATCGGCAATCTGATCCAGCAGGGACTCTCGAGTGGCGCCGGAAGCGGCACCGGCCGAAGCCGCAGCCTGCCGGGCAGCCCGACCACACCGGCGCCGCAGGCTTCGCCCGCCCCTCCGACCCAGGATCCGCCTCCGGCGCAGCAGGACAGCCAGCCGATGAACGACGTGATGCGGCAGCTGTTCAATCGGTGATTGGCGGACCAAGGCGTCGAACTCCGCGCGCAGCCATACACCGCCGCCCCGTCCGCTTCTTCATCCGAACGGAGGAGGGAGCCTGCCGGCTGCGACAATTCACCGCCCGGCCGGCCGTTCCAGGCATTCCCCGACGAGTAACCACACCAGCCCGTTCCTCGCCCCCTACCCGTCCAAACACCCAAATTGTGGTAGAAGGGCCATGGGGGCCGTAGGGCCCTTAGCGCCGGCGTCGGTCGCGGCGCGAGAGGATCGGGATGGCGGGAGCGAAAGACAAGACCTGGGTTCTGCGCGAGGGCCTGTTCGCCAAATATGTCGTCTCCCTCGTCGGCCTCGTCGTGTTCGTGCTCGCGGTCAACGGCGCGATGGAGACCTGGATCTCCTATCGCGCCACCAGGACACAGCTGACAGACGGGCTCGAAGACAAGGCGCAGGCCACCGCCCGGCGCATGGAGCAGTCGATCTCCGAGCTCGAGCGCCAGATCAGCTGGGTCACGGCGGCCAGCCAGGACACGCTCGAAAAGCGCCGCACAGGCTATGCCCAGCTGCTGCATCAGGTCGCGGTCGTCACCCAGCTCTACCAGCTCAACGGCGAGGGCCGCGAGGTGCTGCGCGTCTCGCGGCAGTCGACCACGACCGGCGGCA
The DNA here is from genome assembly GCF_022012435.1 of Bradyrhizobium zhengyangense. Taxonomy (GTDB): domain Bacteria; phylum Pseudomonadota; class Alphaproteobacteria; order Rhizobiales; family Xanthobacteraceae; genus Bradyrhizobium; species Bradyrhizobium zhengyangense. The sequence continues at coordinate 39,693 of NZ_JAKLUA010000003.1, read as the reverse complement.
ATGCCGACCTCTCCCGCGACATGCGTTTCACCGACACGGTGGCGCGCGGGGTGAGCTACTCGCCGGCTAGTTTCGTCGATGAGAGGCCGGTGATGTCGATCTCGGTGGCCCATTCCGGCTTCAATGCCGGTGTCACCGTGGCCGAGGTCGATCTCAGCTTCCTCTCCGACTACCTGTCGGACAACCAGGTCGGCAAGGCCGCCTTCGCCTATGTTGTCGATCCGCACGGCCGCGTGCTGGCGACATCGTCGAAGGGGCCCGATGTCGGCACGGACGTGTCGAAGCTGCCGCAGGTCGCAGCAGCCATCGCGCCCGGCCGCGAGCCCGACACGTCGGGCACCGACTTCAACGGCCATTCTGTGCTGACAGCCGCGAGCACGGTGCCCAAGCTCGGCTGGACGGTTTTGTTCGAGCAACCGACCACGCAGGCCTTGATGCCGATCCGCGACCAGCTCGTGCGCATCGCGCTTTTGATCGGCATGGGGCTGCTGGTCGCGATCCTCGCCGGCACGCTGCTGGCGCGTCGCATGATCATCCCGATCACCGCGCTGCGCGACGGCGCGCACAAGCTCGGCGAGGGCGACTTCAGCCACCGCATCGACGTGCATACGTCGGACGAGCTGGAAGATCTCGCCGGCCAGTTCAACCGCATGGCCGGCCAGCTCCAGGAGACCTATACGGATCTCGAGACCAAGGTCGAGGCGCGCACCCGCGACCTCGCGCAGTCGATCAACGAGCTGAAGGTGCTGGAAGAGGTCGGCCGCGCGGTCTCGTCCTCGCTCGACCTCAACGCCGTGCTGCCGACGATCGCCGCCCGGGCGCTGGAGATCAGCCATGCCGATGCGGTGCTGATCTACGGCTATGAGGCCGAGCTGCGCCGCTTCAACCTGGTCGAGGCTGACGGCATCGACAAATCGGCCGGGGGCGACCATGTCAGCATCGACGAAGGCGCGAACAATTTGAGCGATGCCGCCAAAAGCGGTGAGCCGATCGCGATCGCCGATCTCGACGATGCCGCCGAGCAGCCGCTGCGCGACGTCGCGGTCGCCGCCGGCTTCCATTCGGTGCTGGTGGTGCCGCTGGTCGATCAGCAGGGCACGCTCGGCGCGCTGGTGGTGCTGCGCCGCTCAAGCGGCGAATTCGAAGGCAGCCTCATCGGCCTGATGCGCACCTTCGCCAACCAGGCCGTGCTGGCGATGCGCAATGCGCGCCTGTTCACCGAGGTCGACCACAAGAGCCACGCGCTGGAGACGGCAAACGAGACCGTGCGCGCCCAGGCCGACCAGCTGCGCGAGCAGACCGAGCAGCTGAAGAACTGGAACAAGTCGCTCGAAGAACGTGTCGCGACCCAGCTCGGCGAGATCGAGCGCATCCGCAAGCTCGAGCGCTTCCTGGCGCCGCAGGTGGCGCAGCTGATCGCGTCCTCCGACAGCCCGGAGGGATTGCTCACCAGTCAGCGCCGCGAAGTCACGGTGGTGTTCTGCGATTTGCGCGGCTTCACCGCCTTCACGGAAGCGACCGAGCCGGAAGAGGCGATGAACGTGCTGCGCGAATATCACGCCGCGCTCGGCAAGCTGATCTTCAAGTACGAAGGCACGCTGGACAAATATGCCGGCGACGGCGTGATGATCCTGTTCAACGCGCCGATCCAGTTCGAGGACCACACCGCGCGCGCCGTGAAGATGGCGGTGGAGATGCGCGACACCATCGGTCCCTTGACCGAGCGCTGGCGCAACCGCGGGCACAGCCTCGGCTTCGGCATCGGCATCGCGCTCGGCTATGCCACGCTCGGCCAGGTCGGCTTCGAGCAGCGGCTGGAATATGCCGCGATCGGCAGCGTCACCAACCTCGCCTCCCGCCTCTGCGCCGAAGCCAAACCCAACCAGATCGTGGTCAGCCGCCGCGTCTACGGCATGGTCGAGCAATGGGTCGAGGCGCGCGCCCTCGACGATCTCCAGCTCAAGGGGTTCAATCATCCCGTGCTGGCGATGGAGATCTTGTCGTGGCGTGATGAGGTCGACAACGTCGTCGACGCGACAGCGGCACGTCGGCGAGGGTAATCATCGCCACGGAAGTCGAAAACAACCCCATGCACAGTAGGTAGGGCTCGGGCGATACAGCGAATTTTCGATGCGACTACGGATTTCGCGAATTTCCCTTTGACGCGTCGGGCAAAACACTGGCATAATGGCATCATCGGGCGTTTGCGCCTGATCTCCCCACGCGCTGATGTGTGTCCGTCGGGTCAACCGATCCCGCGATGACCATGCTGTTGCGATCTGCCTCTCTCACGAACCACATCGCGGCTCACCGCGACTAACCCAGGCTTCAACGACGAGGCGGAGTTCGGATGGGAGACGGCTTGTGGTGTTTGCCTTGCCTTCGCGCGCCTATGATCTGCAGATGCAGGACCGTTCCGCCGATCGCGCACGCGACCATGGCTGGGTCTTCGGCCTGCCGCCGGGCATTGAGAGCGAGCAATGGCCACTCGATCCCGTCACCGGCTATCCGCTGATGCACGGCTTTACGCTTCTGCTGCCGGACGATTATCGCGTGCATGGCGAGGACATCGTCGCGGTGTCGTTCTTCGCGACAGCGCCCGACCACAATGACGGCGGCGCGCCTGACGATCCTGAAATCCGCGAGGCGGTGGCGGCACGCGCCTCACATCCGCGCCTGTCGCGCATGACCGACATTCTCGATTACGAATATGCCGCGATCCTTCTGACCAAAGCCGAATATGACGGCGCATTCGCAACCCCGCCGGCGCCGCTCGCACTTGCGACCGCGGAGCGGCCGCGCTGGCTCGATGTCGGCGCTGCCTGCGCCTTCCACGAATCCGCAGCCCCTTACGCGAAGAAGCTGCTGCCGACGACGCCGCGCGCCGATCTCGCCGAGAACCGCGCCATCGCGCTGACGGCCCGCGCTGAGGATCCCAACGCCGGCAAGGGCCCGCAGGATACGCATGTGAAGCGAGGGCCGCCGACCGGATATCAGCCCTATTATTACTATGTCGACGGCGTCGCGAGCCGCGACAATTTCCGCCTGCACGATTGGGGCAAGGATCACGCGCCGAACCATCTCGGCGGCACCATGCGGCCCTGCCAGGCCGTGCCCGAGATGAGCCCGTTCTACATCGAGTTCGAGGAATATTTCGGCGGCTACAATTTTGGTGGCGGCAATGCGCAGCTCGATTTCAGGGATATGAAGTTCGACTGGGCGTGTGGGTGAGGTTGGCAACAACCGAGCCGGATCTTCCACTGTCATGCCCCGCGAAGGCGGGGCATCCAGTACGCCGCGGCCTTTCGATTCCATCACTGCCGTCTCGGAGTACTGGATCGCCCGCCTTCGCGGGCGATGACAGCGGAGCGTGCGGGTGATCACATCCCCCGCTTCGGCCCCATCGCCTCGAAGGCTGCCTTCTGCTCGTCACTGAGATCCGCTTCGAAATCGTCGAGCGCATCGCTGACGCCGCCCACCGCCTGCTGCATCGTCTGCAGCCGCAGCTTCACGGCGGCGAGGCGAGCTTGCGGTGTCGCTTCCGCCTTCATCGGGCAAGAGCTTAGCGTTTCCAGCGTGCGCAGCGTGGTGTCCTGGAGCACGTCGAGCCGGGCGCTGCCGGTGTCGTCGAGCTTCAGCGTGGACACGATGTCGGCGGCGGGCCATTGCTGCTGCACGAGCTGTTCGTACTGGTGCTGGGCCTGCACATCATAGCGGGGATCGTAGTTCGGATCGCAGGCTTTGGATGCCTGCGGCGCCTGGGCCGCCTGTGCATCCTTGTGCTGGGCGGCTGCAAGCGCGGCGCGGCGTTCGTTCGCGAGGGATTCGAGCTTTGCTTTCTGGCCGTCATCGAGGAGGCCAACGAATTTATCCAGCGGCGCTGCCAGCGCATCCGTGGCCTTGATCATCGCATCCAGCCGCGCCTGCATCACACCGAGGCGTTCCGCGGCGGTCATCGGCGCCTGCGCCGGGCACGAGGTGCGGATGGTGTCGCGCGCTGCGGTCCAGGCAGCGGCGAGTTCATCGAGCGCGGTGCGCTGCATCTCGTTCGGCTGCACGGCGCTCGCGATGCGATCGACAGGCAAGCCACCGGTGTCGCTGCTGTCGCAGACGGCCTCGACGGTCGGGACTCGTCGCGCGCGGCGGCCTTGCGGCGCGGTGTAGGCCGCGAGCTCGGGCGCTGCATAGGGCGCGAAGATCGCGGCATAGATATCGCCATAGCCATAGAGCGAGAGACTGGTCGTGTCGCCGAAGACGATTGCGGTGGTGAGATTGTCATGCGCGAACGGCCAGAACACCGGACCGATCCAGCCATAGCTGCCATCAGGATGACGCCACCAGCCTTGCGGGCGGCGGCCGCCGTGCCAGCCCGATAGCGCAGCCTGCGCCGTGAGCGCGGCGCGCAAGACGTAAGGGTTGGCGGGCCGGCCGCGTTCACCGCCCCTCGGATCCTGAGCGCTCATGGCAGCGGACCGATAGCGGCTACCGCGCACCGCCATGCGCGAATGGCGCAGCCGCGACAGGCCGATGACATGGCCGACGGCAAAGCGGGCAACGCCGAGCGGGCCGCCGCGCAATCCGAATTGCGCATTGGCTGTATCAGGCAGCAGCACTGTCACAATCGCAAGGACCGCGCCGACCAGCGCCAGTCGCAAGTGTGATCTCGACCTGACCACTGAGCTGACCACTGCGTTGTCCTCTCAAACACGCATCTCGTCTCAGGGAGAAGACGCGCCGGGGAACCAAATGTTCCGGGGCGAGACGGGCCAAAGCGTCGCGGATCGAGGGGCGGCAGTGGCGGCGAGCCCAATCGCTCGTCATTCCGGGGCGCGCCCCTCGGCGCGAACCCGGAATCCATCGAGCGACGGTGACGGTAGGACAATGGATTCCGGGTTCGTCGCTTCGCGACGCCCCGGAATGACGACGCCTCACTGCGCCTTTTGCGGCACCAATACGGTCTGGCCGGGATAGATCAGATTCGGATTGCGGATCTTTTCGCGGTTGGCATTGAAGATCACCGCGTAGCGGGCGCCGTCGCCATAGGCCAGACGGCTCAGGGCCCAGAGGCTGTCACCCTTGGAAATCACCCGGCTGCCGCTGGCCTCCGCCGGTGCCGTGTTGAGCACCTCTGCGGGCGAGGCCGCCGCGACAATCGCAGATGTCGCAGGCACCCTCGCCATGGACTTGGGTCTGGACGGACCCATCATCCGCGGCCGAGCCGCGGACCGTTCCGGCGTCGAGGCCAGACGCGGCGCCGGAAGCGATGCGACAACCTCCGGCTTGTCATCAGGTTTTGCTTCTTGCGGCTTTGCCTCGGGCTTCGCGGCCACAGCGACACGCGCAGGCGGCGGTGCGGCTTCAGCAATCGTCACCGGCATGGTGCGGCTGGATTGCGTGACGCTGCCGTCGGGTGCCTTGGCGCGCAGCGCCAGCTCATAGTTGCCGGCGGGAAGCTTTGGCGGCGTCATCACGAACTGGCCCGACGCATCGGCCACCACGCTGTCGAGCGGTTGGCCGTCGCGCAGCAGCTCGACCTTGGCGCCCGGTGCAGCCTGGCCCGCGATCACCGCGGCCTCGCCATGATCGTCGACACGGGCGACATCGAAGCGGGGGCCGGTGTCTGCAACAGGCGGCTGCGGCTTGGCCGGAGCGACATCCGCCAGCGCGGCGATCTGCTTCTGGGTCTCGGCCAGCGCGCCCGCCTTCGGCGCCTCGGTCGTCGCCGGCGAGGCGGACGGCGCGGGGGCGACCGTGGCGAGCTTCGGCACTTCGGCCTTCGGTTGTGGTTTGGGTTCGATCTTGGATTCGGTCTTGGGTTCGGTCTTGGCCTCAACCTTTGGTTCGACCTTGGCCTCGGCCTTGGGTTCGACCTTGGGCCGGATTTTCACCTCGGGCTTGCTCTCGGGCTTGCTCTCGGGCTTTGCGACCGCGGCCATTTCGGTCTTCGTCCCACCCGGCAGCATGTGGCGCAGCTCGGTCGGGCCGATCACCAGCACGGTGCCGCCCACGGCAAGCAGACAGAACGCAATGAAGGCCTTGGATGCGGTGATCATCAGTCCTCAAACCTTGATCAAAAATCTCTGGGTCGCAAATCAGCCCCGGCAAATTGCGCCGTTTTGGCTGCGGCAGCAAGACGTTCGAAGGGATGAACCGCGCCGGCCCTGTCCGCGTCAAACCAGCGAGGCCGCATCAAGCCCATTTTTTAACGGCCATTTTCCTGGGAATTTCACCATGACCGCATTTTGCCGCGCCGCGCCATGGCTGGCGCTTGCCCTTACACTCGCCGCAGCTCCCGCGGCTGCCGCCTCCGGCCCGCCGCCGGGGTTCGTTCTCACCGACGATGCCGACCTCGCCTTCACCTCGCCCGACGGCGCCACCAAGCTCGAGCAGTACACCAAGGACCCCGGCACTTTTGACGTCAAATGGCAGGTCTGGGCCCGTCGCGGCGATCAGATGACCGAGCTGAAGCCGGAGCAGGGCTATGGCGCCGGCTTCCGCTTCACCGCAGATTCGCAATGGCTGGTGCGGATGCAGAAGACCGGTTCAGGCGAGCAGGACCTGTTTCTCTATCATGCCGAGAACGGCACCTTTGTCAGTGCGACCAGGACAAAATCGCTCAGCGATCTCGCCTGGGCCTATTTCTACGGCCGGCCGGAGACGAAGACGTTTGCCAAGCTCGACTTCCACATCTCGGCCAATCTGTTGAAGGGGACCGAAGAGGCCTATCACTGGCTCGGCGTGGATTGGCCCAACAACCGCTATCTCGTGATCAGCCTCGCCGGCCAATACGACAAGCATCCGAAAAACACCGTCATGAAGGGACTGGGCGGCTGGCAATGCCGCTATGACCTGAAGACCGGCAAATTCGACGTGCCGCCGATGTTCGCCAAGGAGAATGCGGAAGCGCTGAAATGGGAAGTGAAGCGGGAGTGATAAGCAGCTCCAGAACCGCCCCGCGTTTTGGAGTTCCCAATAGCCGTGCCAACCCCCTGATTTTGTTCCAGTTCACACTTCGCTAACCCACAATGGTAACGGGGTCTTGGCGTTTTTGGCGCATTCTGCATCCCAGGGGAGGGCAGGATGGGCGCATCAATCCGATGGACCGCGCGATTGCGCGTGCTGCTTCGCCAGTGGCGCGGCGCGCCGCTGACGTGGTTGATCGTCGGCGGCTTCGTGCTCATGGCCGCGACCGCCATCGGCACCGGGCTCACCGTCGACCGCTTCCGGCAGAACGCCATCGAGAGTGGTCGCGACAGCCTTGAAAGCTCCGTCCGCCTGCTGGCCCGTCATTTCGATCGCGAGTTCGCGGATTTCGCGGTCCTCCAGAAGAGCATCATCGCGGAACTCGAAAGCCACGGCATCGCTTCCCCCGAACTGTTCCGCAGCGAGATGGCGACGCTCGCCATGCATGAGGTGCTGCGCGCCAAGGCGAGCGGCTGGTCCGACATTGCCGGCGCCAATGTGTTCGATGCCGAAGGGCGGCTGATCAACTCGTCGAAACGCTGGCCCGTCGCCGATATTTCGGTGTCCGATCGCAACTATTTTATCAGGCTCAAGAACGATGCGATCGCCCAGGAAGAGGTCGAGGTCGTGCCCGGCCGGTTGGGCAAGGGTCCGGCGATCGTGCTGGCGCGACGCGTGTCAGGTCCGCACGGTGAATTCCTCGGCATCGTCACGCGCGCGATCGCGCCGGAGCAGATCGAATCCTTCTTCGCCTCAACCGGGCTCGGCGAGGATTCCTCGGTCGCGATGTACCACCAGAGCGGCCAGCTCTTCGCGCGCATTCCGCATGTCGACGCGATGATCGGGCAAAATTATCGCATCGGCTCGGCGGAGCAGAAGGCCGTGTTCGATCGCACCTCCGTCTCGACGAAGCTCACCAGCCCGATCGACGGCAAGGACCGCATTGTGGCCTCCCGCCTGCTGACCGGCGAGCCGCTCGTGATCATCGCCACCAGGTCGCTGGATGCAGCGCTCGCCACCTGGCGCACACAAACTAAGTTCTTCGTCACCGTCGCCGTGCTGTCGATCGGCTTGCTCGTGCTCACCCTGTTCCTGATCTTCCGCCAGGTGACCAACCGAGTCTCGCTGGAGAAGCAGCGGCTCGACACCGCCATGAACACGATGACGCAGGGCCTCTTGATGTTCGACCAGGACGAGCGGCTCATCGTCTGCAACCGCCGCTACATCGACATGTACGGGCTCTCGACCGCGGTGGTGAAGCCCGGCGTCAATTTCCGCGACGTGATCCAGCATCGCGCCGACACCGGCTCGTTCGACGGGGACGTCGACGCCTATTGCGACAGGATCCTGAGCCAGGTCGGACTGACGCAGAGCCGCATCGTCGAGACCTCCGATGGCCGCCTGATCGAAATCAAGAACCAGCCCAGCGCGGCCGGCGGCTGGCTCGCCACCCATGACGACGTCACCGAGCGCATCCGCGCCGACGAGCGCATCGCGCATATGGCGCATTACGATGCGCTGACCGACCTTCCCAACCGCGTGCTAATGCGCGGTCATCTCGAGCGCCGCGTGGCGGAGCTTGCCCAAGGCAAGCCGTTTGCAATCCTCTATATCGACGTCGACGAGTTCAAGGGCGTCAACGATTCACTGGGCCACGAGGTCGGCGACGAATTGCTGCGTCAGGTCGCGAACCGCCTGCGCGCCTGCGTCAGCGGCAACGATCTGGTGGCACGTCTCGGCGGCGACGAATTTGCTATCATCAAGGCCGGGACCTGCGACCAGGCGGAGCTGGCGATGCTGGCCGAACAGATCCTGGCATCGCTGCGCATGCCGGTCGATTGCAAGGGCCAGGAGATAGCGTCCGACGCCAGCATCGGCATCGCGATCGCGCCCGACCACGGCGACGTCATCGACGACCTGCTCAAGCGCGCAGATCTCGCAATGTATGCGGCGAAGTCAGAGGGACGCGGCACCTTCCGCATCTTCGTGGGCGAATACGACGCCAAGGCGCGGCAGCGCCGCCAGCTCGAGCTCGATTTGCGCCAGGCGCTGGCCCGCCGCGAGTTCGAGGTGCATTACCAGCCGCTGGTCGATCTCTCCGCCAATGTCGTCACCGGCTGCGAGGCGCTGCTCCGCTGGCGCCATCCGGAGCGCGGCATGGTCTCGCCTGCGGACTTCATCCCGGTCGCCGAGGACACCGGCATGATCGGCGAGATCGGCGAATGGGTCTTGAGGCAAGCCTGTCTTGAGGCGGCAAGCTGGCCCGGCGACATCCACATCGCGGTCAACGTCTCGCCGGTGCAGTTCCGCTCCAAGACGCTGGCGCTGAAGGTTGCGGCTGCGCTCGCCGAGTCGGGCCTGGCGCCGGGACGGCTCGAGCTCGAGATCACCGAGACCGTGCTGATCCGCGACGACGAGGAGGCGCTGACCATCCTGCAGCAGCTGCGCGAGCTCGGCGTGCGCATCGCGCTCGACGATTTCGGCACCGGCTATTCGTCGCTGAGCTATCTGCACCGCTTCCCCTTCGACAAGATCAAGATCGACCGCAGCTTCATCAGCGATATCGGCGAACCTGAGGATTCCTCGCCGATCGTGCAGGCCGTGGTGCACATGGCCGCCGCCCGCCACATGGCAACGACCGCCGAAGGCGTCGAGACCGAAGCCCAGCGCGAGGTGCTGCGCCAGCTCGGCTGCAGCCAGATGCAGGGCTGGCTGTTCAGCCCCGCCGTGCCGGCGGCAAAACTGAAGCAGCTGTTGTCGAAGCAGGCGGCTGCGGCCTGAGAGTTTTTCCTCCGCGCCTTGCATTTGCACGGAGGTCCCATATCTCATCGGCATGATGAAGCTCACACGCATTCAGGACCACGCCATTCAGGCGCTCATGGCCGGTATCGTCGGCGCCGAGACGTTCGATCACGTCTTCGCGGGTATTCGCTTCGATGAAATCGAGGGCACGATGCTCTACGCCTTCGCCAGGAACGAGGACGTCGCCTCCGACATCGAGGACAGCTATTCGCCGCTCATCGCCGCCGTCGCCTCGCGGGTGCTGAACAAGCAGGTCGATGTCGTCGTCGTGATGCCCAAGGTCCTGCAGTAAGGTTTTGCAATAGCGTCTTGACGCAACCCACCGCCTGCGTGGGCGGGGCGTGACCTCGCGATATTTCCGCGTTACCCTCTTGGGGCAAGAACAAGAGGAAACGCCAATCGTGTACGACTACATTATCGTGGGCGGCGGCTCGGCAGGGTCCGTGCTGGCCCACCGGCTCTCCGCCAGGAGCGCCAACAAGGTCCTGCTGTGCGAAGCCGGGCAGGACACACCACCCGGCAACGAGCCCGCCGAAATCAGGGACAGCTATCCGGGCACGGCCTATTTCGATCCGCGCTTTCACTGGACCGAGCTCAAGGTCACGACCGAGGTCGTCAGCCACAACAATCCGAACGAAGCGCGTCCGCCTTTGCGCAAATACGAGCAGGCGCGCGTGCTTGGCGGCGGCTCGTCCATCAACGGCCAGATGGCCAATCGCGGCGCGCCGACCGATTATGACGAGTGGCAGGCGCGTGGCGCGGAAGGGTGGGCGTGGGACGACGTGCTGCCCTTCTTCAAGAAGGTGGAGCGCGATCTCGATTTCGACGGACCCTATCACGGCAAGGACGGAAGGATTCCGGTGCGCCGCATTCCACGCGAGCACTGGACGAAGCATTCGCAGGCGTTCGCCGACGCCTTCGATCAAGCCGGCCATCCCTACGTGGCCGACCAGAACGGCGAGTTCGTCGACGGCTATTTTGCGGTGACGCATTCCAACCAGGCCGAGCAGCGCGTCTCGGCCGCGATGGGCTATCTCGATCGCGACACCCGCAAGCGCACCAATCTCACGATCTCCACCAACACGCAGGTGAGAGAGCTGATCTTCGAAGGCACGCAATGCGTCGGCGTGAAAGCAGTGATCGACGGACGCGAGCAGGAATTCCGGGGACGCGAGATCATCCTCTCTTCCGGCGCGATCCATTCGCCGGCGCATCTCTTGCGCGCCGGCATCGGTCCGGTCGGCCACCTCAAGGACATGGGCATTCCGGTGCTGATGGGGCTCGCCGGCGTCGGCCAGCGCCTGATGGACCATCCCTCGATCTCTCTGTCGTCCTTTGTCCGCCGCGGCGCGCGCATGAACGAGCATACAAGGCGGCATATGCAGCTTGGCCTGCGTTACTCGTCAGGACTTGAAGGCGTGCCGAAGGGCGACATGTTCGTCGTCGTGCTCTCCAAATCGGCCTGGCACGCGGTCGGCGCGCAGATCGGCTCGCTGCTCACCTTCGTCAACAAGACCTATTCCGAGACGGGGCAGGTGAAGCTCGCCTCGCGCGAGCCCACGGCTGAGCCGATCGTCGAGTTCAATCTCTTGTCCGACCGGCGTGACCTCGACCGCCTGATGAGCGGCTTCCGCAAGATGGCCGCCATTCAGATGAGCGATATCGTAAAGAAGGTGACGGACAAGCCGTTCCCGGCCGCCTATACCGACAAGGTGCGCAAGATCGGCGTGGTCAACACCCAGAACAAGATCCTGACCAGGATCGCCGCGACCATGATGGATGGGCCGGCGGCGCTGCGCCACTATCTGATCGACAATTTCGTGGTCGAGGGCTTTACCTTCGATGACGTGATCAACAATGACGAGGCGCTGGAAGCTTTCGTGCGCAAGGCCACCATCGGCGTGTGGCACGCCTCCTGCTCATGCCGGATGGGCCGGGCCGACGATCCGATGGCCGTCGTCGACACGCAAGGCCGGGTCAAGGGCATTCAGGGCCTGCGCGTCGTCGACGCCTCGATCTTCCCGGTGGTGCCGTGCGCCAACACCAATTTCCCGGTGCTGATGTCGGCGGAGAAGATCGCGGCTGCGATGATGCAGTGACGTGCCGCGTACTACTGGACCTCGGCGATCTTCGGTCCGGATGATTGCATCTGGGCAGCGGTTGCCGGAAGCACGATCACTTTCGCTCCGACTTTCACCCGCTCGTAGAGGTCCACGACGTCATCATTGGTCAACCGGATACAGCCGGACGAGACCCGCTTGCCGATCGTATCGGGCTTGTTGGTGCCGTGGATCCTGAATTCGGTCTCGCCGAGATACATCGCCCGAGCGCCAAGCGGGTTGCCGGGACCGCCTGCCATGAACCGCGGCAGATAAGGCTGGCGCACAAGCATCTCCGTAGGTGGACGCCAATCCGGCCATTCCGTCTTGCGGGCCACCGTCTGTTCGCCGGACCATGTGAAGCCTTCACGGCCAACACCGATGCCGTAGCGCAGCGCCTGCGTGTCGTTCAGGACGAAATAGAGGAATGTGTTCTTGGTATCGACGATCACAGTGCCCGGCGTCTGGTGGCTGGCGTAGTCAACCACCTGCCGAACAAAGGCTCCGGGACCCTCAGCGGCTTTTGGTGGCTCGACCAGTGGCGCCGGGGCTGGAGCTGGAATCGGCGCCGGAGCTGGCACCGAGACATGAGCTGGTGTTGCCACGTAAACCGGAGACGACGACGCCTGGGCCTGGTGCGGCGACGGCTTCTGTTGCGATTGCACACCCGCCGGGCGAGACAGCAAACTGTAGCCCACGATGGCGACGGCTACGGCGCCAATTGCAACTCTCGCGGCCTTTGGTAGTGCGAGCGTCTCCGCTTTTCCACGTTTGGCCCGCTTACCCATTACTTTCCCCGGATCAGTTGTCAGGGAGAGGTACCCAGCAAAATTTAAGAAACTTCAAAGCGATTTGGCCTCAGCGCGGGAACCGTTAACGGTGGTTAACCGCGGCTGAGCTTGGGCACGGCGAGCGTGGACGAAGCGTCCTACGCCGCCCGGAGATCGCCGACAAAGCGGTCGACGTCGCGCTTGAGATCATCAGACAGGCGCGCCAGCATCTTGGCGGAATCGAGCACTTCGCCGGCGGCGGCGCCGGTCTGCCCGGCCGCCTGCGAGACGCCCGAGATATGCCGCGAGACGTCGTTGGTGCCTTGCGAGGCCTGCTGCACGTTGCGCGCGATCTCGCGCGTCGCGGCGCCCTGCTCCTCGACAGCCGCCGCGATCGCGGCTGCGATCTCGTTGACGCGCTGGATGGTGGTGCCGATCGACTGGATCGCCGTCACCGACAATTTGGTGGCGCCCTGGATCGCGGCGACCTGGCCGGTGATTTCCTCCGTCGCCTTCGCGGTCTGCGTGGCGAGGTTCTTCACTTCCGATGCGACCACCGCAAAGCCGCGACCGGCTTCGCCGGCGCGCGCGGCCTCGATGGTGGCGTTGAGCGCCAGCAAATTGGTCTGCTCGGCAATGCCCGTGATCAGCGCGACGACATCGCCGATGCGTTGGGCGGCATCGGCCAGCGCCTGCACCTCGGTGTTGGTGCGATCGGCTTCGCTGGCAGCGGCGCCGGCTATGCTGGAGGATTCCGCGACCTGGCGGCTGATCTCGCTGATCGAAGCCGACAGCTCTTCCGTCGCCGCAGCCACCGTCTGCACGTTGGAGGAGGCATCGCCCGACAGGGTCGCGACCGAGGCCGCCTGGGACGAGCCCTGCTCGGCGGTCGAGGACATCGACTGCGCCGTGGCATTCAGCTCGCCCGAGGCCGAGGCCAGTGTGTGCAGCGATTCCGTGACAGTCTTTTCGAACTGCTCGATCAGCCCGTCGATGGTAAACTGGCGACGCTCCTTCTTGGCCTGCTCGGCGGCCTTTTCCTCGCCGAGGCGGTCGCCCGCGATCATGTTCTCCTTGAACACCGACACGGCGCGCGACATTTCGCCGATCTCATCGCCGCGCTCGATGCCTGCGAGCTCGATCGCATAGTCGCGCTCGGCGAGCTTGCGCATCGCCTGCGTCAGCTTCCGGATCGGCGTGCTGACGCGGCTTTGAACCAGGATGAAGCCGAACACCGTGATGGCGAGCGCGACCAGCATCATCGCGCCGTTGAAGACGAGGCTCCATATCGCAGCCGTCTTCTGCTGTCCGGCACGGGCGACCATTTCGGCCAGCGCCGCCTGACCGGCCTCGACATAGAAATTGAGAATGGCGGTGTTGAGCTTGGCAAGCTCGACGCCCTTGATGTCGATGGTCTGGTTGTTGCTCAGCGCCTTGATGAGGCCCTGCTGGCGCTCGACCATGGCAACCGCATCGCCCGCCTTCGATCGCGCGATCACGTCAGTGAGGCTTGCGGGGGCGTCAGTGCGGCTGGCGGTATCCCGCACCTGGCTCCAGGCCTGCTTGGCGCGGCCGGCATCCTCAGCCGCCCCGACGATGTCGGCGGCGGTCCAGGGCTTTGCAGCGGCACCCGCTGCCTCGAGACGGATCGCGATGAGGCCGCCGAAATTGCGCGCGGCCCAGGCCGACTGCTTGACGCCGAGGAGATGATCGACCACGGGGTCGGTGAGCTTGAGCGCATTCTCCAGCTCAATGGTGAGCGCGAGGATGGCGTCGAGATAGTCCTGCGCCGTCTTCCTGAATTCGTCGGCTGCCTTGGTGTCGCGCGCAGCTTTGGGCTGGTGGATCAGAGATTCGGCCTTGGTTCGCAGCGGCATCAGCGCATCATGGAGCGCAACGAACTTGCCCATGACCCCGGCAAGGCGGGAATCGGCCACGCCGTTGAGCCGTTCGAGCACGCTCTTGTAGGCCGTTTCAGACGATTGCCGGTTGGATGCGATCCGGTCATCGGCAGCGGCATTGGCCGGCTCTTCCGCGACCAGCGCCGACAGGAAAGTGCCGCGCTCGATCCGGAAACCGAGCAGGGCCGTGAAGAGCTGCTGGTCAGTGCCGGCATAGCGCTCGACCTTCTGCGCCGCGCCGTTGCGCTCAACCGCACCGAGCAGCCCGGTTGCGAGCTGCCCGACCAGGAACAGGCCGAGGACGCCGATGATGGCGCCGAGAACAGAACGAATGGAAGGATTGCCGAACAATGCCATAGGGAGCGCCGGGTCTCTGAATCGGAAAAAGATGCAGAAAAGTACCGCGCTGCCCCTAAGATTTGGTTCACCAAGGGCGTCCACGCGCGAGGCGAGTCGAATGGCACCCGCGCAGATGGATGTTTCAGACCGTCGTCAGGCTATTGCGCCTGGACTGTCACTGTCGTCCGGCGCGGATCTCGGCGAACTCGGCGTCCGGGTGGGTCACGATCGTGGTGAACATGATGCCGCTGATGATCAGCGACCAGGCGGTGTCCCAATAGATCCAAAACACTTCCAGCCTCCGTTTTGCCAGCCTCCGTTATGTCCTCGGCTTGCGGGACCGGGGTAACGGCGCGAAGGGACTGCCGTTCCCTGACGATTCGCGTGGCCGGGGCCTGCGACTTAAGCAATAGCAGGCAAAGCTTAGCGCTTTCGTGTGTTGGTCGGCGAGACCTTGCGGCCGGTTTGATCGGTGTGGCGCTTTGCCACGACATCTTCATCGTGCCCGCCTTCGCGCGGACGCGACGGCGGCTTGGGCTGGCCAGCTTGGCCGCCGTGCTTGCCGCCCATGTCGGGCTTGCCTTCGAGGTCGTTTTCGCGGGGCATGCCGGATCAATGCACACCGCCGGCAATGGTTCGTAATTTTGCTCGCGCGCCATGTGGCTGTGAACGAGTTCACAGCCGGGTCGCTTTTTGCGGTGCACGATGGCCAGCGTGCACCGATCCTTCGACCCGACGGATTTGGCCTGATGCGGAAGCAACTCGTCGCCTGGACCATCCTGACCTCCGCCATTGTGGCGATCGCCGTGTGGAGCGTGCTCGGGCCGCCCGACCATGTGGCCGGCCCGCATCTGCCCTCGCGCGACCTGACGGCGTCGGTGCGCTAGCGGCGGGAAGAGGAAACGATACAATTTAGGCATCGATCAATCCCATCTGGATTTTGGTGCCGGGCAATACGAGCCGCTATCCTCTGCCGCAAAACAACAACGCCACACCGGCAGGAGGACGCCCTTGATCAAACCAACACGCCAAATCACATCGAAATCGCCGCGCGCTGCGATCGCCACCACTCTTGTCACCTCTCTTGCCCTCGTCTTGGGAGCCCGTGCCGGCATGGCCGAAACTTTCGCCTATGTCGGCAATGCCGACAGCAACGACATCAGCGTGTTCAAGATCGCCGAGAACGGCGAGATGACGCCGGTGCAGACCGCCGCCTTCGCGGGCGTCGAAAAGCCCGGCGCCTCGACGCCGCTCGCGATCACGCCCGACCATCGCGTGCTGATCGCGGGCGTCCGTTCGCAGCCGTTCCAGGCCGTGAGCTTTGCGATCGACCAGAAGACGGGCCAGCTCAGCCATATCGGCAACGGGCCGCTTGCCGACAGCATGGCCAACATCGCCATCGACCGCGGCGGCAAGGTGTTGTTCAGCGCTTCCTATGGTGGCAACAAGGTCGCGCTGAATCCGCTTGCCGCGAACGGCGTCGTCGGCGAGCCGAAGCAGGTGATCCCGACCGGACTGAACGCGCATGCCTTCCTGCCCTCGCCCGACAACCGTTTTGTGTTCGCGACCAATCTCGGTTCGGACCAGGTTCTGCGCTTTGCGTTCGATGCCAGCGCCGGCACGCTGACGCCGAGCGATCAGCCTGCTGTCAAAACGCCGGAGAAATCCGGGCCGCGGCACTTCGTGTTCCACCCTGATGGTAGGTTCGTCTATCTCATCCACGAGCTGAACGGCGACGTCGCGGCGTACGGCTATGAAGCCAAGAGCGGGGCCTGGAGCGAGATCCAGCGCACGACCACGCTGCCGGAAGGTTTCACCGGAAAGGACTCTGGTCAAAAGCCTTGGGCCGCCGACATTCACATCACCCCTGATGGCCGCTTCCTCTACGCCTCCGAGCGCACCACCAACACGCTCACCGCCTACAAGGTGGATGGAACGAACGGGAAGCTGACCACGGTCGGCAGCGTGCCGACCGAGAAGCAGCCGCGCGGCTTCAACATCGATCCGACCGGCCGCTACCTCGCCGCGGTCGGCGAGCTCTCGGACGGCATGACGGTCTACGCCATCGATCAGGCCACCGGCGCGCTCAGCAAGCTGAAGTCCTACACCACCGGCAAGAAGCCGAACTGGGTGGAGTTTTTGGCGTTGAAGTGAGCGGGCTTTCTGGCCCTCCCCTGGAGGGCAGGGGAATCGCGAACCTCTTCGCTCGTGCAGCGACTAATTCAACAGGCGGCATCGCGCCGCCTGCGCTGCGGCATTTCTCATCCAGTCAGCCCATGGCCCGCCGCCATCGCTTCTGCTATCGATGAAGGCCTCATCGCCTAGAGCCTTGCGGCCAACCGGAATGACCGATGCGTTCATTGCCTGCGCGTTCCCTGTCCCAGACTTTCATTGCCCTTGCCGGACTGGCGCTGCTCTCCGCCCAGCCCGTGCGCGCGGCTGATGACGACGCGCCCAAGGGGCCGGCGGTCACCGTGTTGAAGGCGGCCAAATCCTGTTTCTCCGACATCGTCGAGGCCACCGGCTCGATCATCGCGCGCGAGGAGACCTCGGTTCGGCCCGAGCGTCCGGGGCTGAAGGTGACGGAGGTGCTGGCCGAGGCCGGCGATACCACGACGGCCGGCCAGGTGCTGGCGCGGCTGGCGCTCCCCGAAGGCGGCACGCTTCAGATCACCGCGCCCGTGGCAGGCATCATTGCCACCTCGACCGCGCAGATCGGCAACCTCGCCTCGGCCAAGGGCGAGGCGCTGTTCACGATCGTGGCGCGCAGCGAATATGATCTCGTCGCCCTGGTCGCGACCAACGACGTGCGCAAGCTCGCGGTCAGCCAGCCTGTCACCGTGCGCATTGCCGGTGCCGGCGATATCGACGGCAAGGTGCGCCGCATCGGGCCGACCGTCGAGCCGAACATCCAGCAGGGCATGGTCTATATCGGCATCTCCTCCCCGCAGAAGCGGCTGCTGCTGAATGCGAGCGGACGCGCGCTGATCAAGACCGGGCAGAGCTGCAATGTCGCGGTGCCGCTGACAGCGGTGCAATACTCGTCCGCCGGCACCGTGGTGCAGGTGATCCGCCGCAACCGCGTCGAGACCAAGCGCGTCGAGATCGGTCTGATGTCGGGTGGCAATATCGAAGTCCGCGATGGATTGAACGAAGGCGACATCGTCGTCGCCCGCGCCGGCGCGCTTCTGCGCGAAGGCGATCCCGTGCGGCCGGTGATGGCCGCGGAAGCTGCGAAGTAGCTCGCGCGTCATCCATCATTGCGAGCGCAGCGAAGCAATGATGATGAAGAGGCAGACGTCCCCAGGCACGCTGCCGTAGGGTGGGCAAAGCGAAGCGTGCCCACGTCTTTCTCGCGAATATCGGAAGGGTGGTGGGCACGGCGCTTTGCGCCTTTGCCCACCCTACGAGAGCTTACTACGTAGCTACGTTCGTCGCTAAATAACTAGCCGCCGGCCTGGTCGAAATGCACGTCCTCGAGCAGCGAGGACGACACGGTCGGGACCTGATCGCCTTCGGAGGCGCGGGCGATGGCGACGCGGGTCTTGTTGAAGACGCCTTCGGCGGTGCCCTGCGCATTGAGGTTGTTGAGCAGCTCGGTGACCAGCGTCGAGTGCTCGCCCTTGCCATCGTCGACGACCTTGCCGGGCGAAGCGGACGACAGGATCAGCGCGTTGTCGGGCGTGCCGATCGGCGCGAGACCATGCGAATAGGACCGGAAGCGGCGCTCGTAAGGATTGCGGCGCGAGGCATCGACCACGACGAGCTTGGCCTTGGCGCCCTGCTCCTTCATCATCTCGAGCACGCCCTCGATCGAGACGCCCTGGCGGCGGACGTCGCTTTCCTTCCAGATCACGGCATCGACGGGCAGCATGTAGCTCTCGCGGCCAGCCTGCACGCCATAGCCGCCGAAGAACAGCATGACGGTGGTGTCGCGCTTGATCCGGGACTTCAGGCGGTTGACGGCGCGGATCATGTCGTCCTTGCTGGCGTCTTCCACCATGTCGACGTCAAAACCGTTCTTGCGCAAGCTGGAGGACAGCGCGCGCGCGTCGTTGATCGACTGCGTCAGCGGCGCGCTGGCGTCGGGATAATGACCATTGCCGATGACGAGCGCGAGACGCGAGGTCTGGCCGACCGAGCCCGTGACCTCGGTCGAAACGGCCTTGGCGGCGTCGAGCGCACGCATGTTGAGGGCAGCATGGGCGCCGATCGCCAGCGACACGGTGCCGATGAGGGCCGCGGCGAGCGCAATCGAACGTCGGGAAATGTCGAGCTGCCTTACATTCATCTCGGTTCATTCCTGTCAGTGCCAAAGACCTGCCAAGCGCGCGCACACTGGTTGAGTAGCGCGATGGCGTCTTTAGGTTTGAGGGATCGGCCGGGGGAGTGCCCCCGAATTGCGCGCAATTTGCGGCGCCGCACCAAACAAACCTTTAACGGCATATAGTGTGCCCTGCAATAGATTGCCCAAAATTTGAGCCAAGCTACTGAAATAGCAAGTAAATTTCTTGCTCTCGTCTCCTTCGTTTTTGGTATCCCCGTAGCCTTCCGGGCTCCGATCATGCAGCCCGCGTGCCGACTTTTTCCGTGACTCCCATCACATTTGTATTTCCTGCGAATCCGGGTAGCTTTTTCAAACACTTGCAGGGGTGGTGCGCAGATGGGAGCGCACCGGCCGTCCCCGACCAAGGCCCCGCGACCAGGTATTTCATGAGCTTTCATTATTTTGCCGGCGCCGCCTGCCGGGCGTTGACCGCGCGGAAGGACGGCCCTTCGCTTTACGACGTCTGCGATCCCGTATTGTCAGGCCAGACCAGCGGCGATCCGCATCTGGCGAAATTCTACAAGACCGCGCTCGGCAATCCCGCGCTGCGCCTGCTGCTGCGCCGTGGCGGCCTGCCCGAACTGCGCGACGAGGCGAAGCTCGCCCGGCTGCGCGAGGCTTTGGTCCGCGCCCGCGACGATGCCGAGCCCGACTGGGCCGCAGTTGGCCAGCCCGTGGCCGAGCTCGTCGACACCATCGCGCTCGACCATCCCAAGCCGCCGCCGGCGATGCTCACCGGCTCGGCTCCCCCGCAGGCGCAGATCGACGGCGTCATCCGCGACTGCGCGCAGCATCTGCTCGGCTCCTACCGCAAGAACGGTTTCCTGCCGACCTATGCCGCATTCAACCTGATCGGCGATCCCGATTTCAAAGGGCGCGAGCTGATCATGGCGCTCGCGGGCCTGAACGCGCGTGGCTACAAGAACTCATCGCTGCTGTTCAACCTCGCCCGCGTCTTCATCGCGCGCTCGCCTGCGCGCGCCGTGGTCAATCCGCCCTGGGCCGGCATCGCCGAGCCGATGTGGGAGCCGGTGCAGATCCGCCACCGCTCGGCCTATTACGACGCGTTCTTCATCGAGGCGCTGCTCAGTTATGTCGAGACCGGGCTGGCTTCGCCAACAGACAAGACAGCCGCCGAGCGCGCCATCGCCGACATGGTCGATTTCTGCGTCAATATCAGCCGCGAGGAAGTACAGGGCGCAGATGGCGCGCGCTTCAACGTCATCACGGCGCTCGCGCCGGCGCCGCATCCGCGCTTCTCCCGCTATTTCGCCCAGATCAAGCAGGACCTCGGCTTCGGCGTCTACGTGCCGGACTGCGACACCACCGCCTGCTCGATCTCGGCCGCAACGCAGGCCGGCTGTCTTGACGAGATCATCGACCAGCCACTGCTCGACTTCTACGCGGGCTATCAGGTGCAGGCCGGCGTCAACGAGCCGCGCGTGACGGTTCCGCTCAACGATCATCTCGACTACGAAGGCGGCGTCGCGACCTGGATCGACAACCTCAAAGGCGAGCGGCCCTATGGCAACGATCTCGACCCGACGCTCAATCTCGACATTCTCGAGGTGAGCTTTCGCAATCTGGCACGCTGGAAGATTCTGGAGACGCCGACGCGGCTCGCCACCGTGCACCGGATCATCGGTTTCCAGAAGCGGCTGGCGGCCAGCGGGGCCTTCACCAATCCGCGCTCGCATATCTATTATCTGCCGGAACTCTACAGCGCCTATTTCGGCCGCTGCTATGCGGCCTTCCTGGCGCTGCCGCTGGCAGCCCAGGCCGCAATCGACCCCGCCGGCGATTTCGACTTCATCCGCCATCGCGTGCTCTCCTACGTCAAGGGCGAGCTGATGGCCGCGGAGATGAACGTATTCGACGCGGCGCTGGCGCTGATTGCGCTCGGCCATCTCGGCGCCGATCCGCGCGCCTTCGCGCCGGCGCTGACCGTGATCGTCAACGCCATCGGCGAGGGCGGCCGCCGCGGCCCGTTCCGCGCCTATGAATGGAACAAGATGAAGACCCCGACGCGGATTCTGGTCGGGGGACCCGAGGTGACGTCGGCCTTCGTGCTGATGGGGCTTGCGGTGGCGAAGCGGGCGATGGCGCGGGGGTGAGGCACGGCTCTCGTGCCCCGAGCGCAGGTCTCGTAGGATGGGCAAAGGCGCGCACTTCGCGCCGTGCCCACCAACTTCTGATGGTGGGCACGCTACGCTTTGTCCACCCTACGAGACCTGTGCCGTGCAATGACGGGAAATTGAAAGCCTATCTGTTCGGCCTATGCTGGCCGCAAGGCCTAAAGCCGACCACAATTGCCCGGCTTATCAAGGTGTTCTTGAGACAATGCGGACCGGCATGTTGCGAAAATTCCTGATTGCGCTGTCTTTGCTCAGCTTGCCATCGCTGGCGCTGGCCGCTGATATCACCGGCACGGCGAAGATCCGCGATGGCGATTCCATCCTGATCGGCACGACGCGGATCCGGCTCGGCGGCATCGACGCGCCCTCAGCCGACCAGCTCTGCCTCAACACCAAGAGCGAGCGCTGGACCTGCGGCGTCGCCGCACGCGACGAGCTCGCCAAATACTCCGAGGGCAAGACCTGGGTCTGCCATGCCCGCTCGATCGACCGGCGTGGCCGCACCGTGGCGCGCTGCGAGGTCGGCGGCGAAGACATCCAGAAATGGCTGGTGCGCAGCGGCTGGGCGCTGGCCTATGTCCGCCTCTCGAAGGACTACGAGGCGGACGAAGCGGCAGCGCGCGAAGCAAAGGCCGGGATGTGGCAGGGCGCCTTCATCGCGCCCTGGGACTGGCGCGTGCGCAACAAGAAGACCACGATCCTGGGTGCCACCAAGCCGCCCGAGGGCGCTCATGCGGTGCTGCTCGCCTCGGCCTCGGGGCCGGTCGCGCCCTCGCCGGATTGCACCATCAAGGGCAACGTCAACTCGTCCGGCGAGTGCATCTACCACCGGCCAACCAGCCGCTGGTACGCCCAGATCAAGATGAAGATCAGCAAGGGCACCCGCTGGTTCTGCTCGGTCGAGGAGGCTGAGGCCGCCGGCTGCCGGGAGACCAAGAGATAGAGCATGGTCCGGACCCGAAGGGCCGCGTCAGCGCAAAGTGTGACGCGGTTTTCCGACAAGAGCATGCTCAAAACAAAAAGCCGCCCCAGACCTGCGTTTTCGGTGCTTTTCTCGGCCCTCCCCGCCGCGTAGAAAGAATAAATCAGCGACCCACCAGACAGTCTTCACGACACAAGGAAGATAGCAATGACCGTTCGCGCGGGCCGGGAATTTCTGGCCATCCCCGGACCCACCACGATGCCCGACGCGGTGCTCCAGGCGATGCATCGTCCGGCGATCGACATCTACTCCAGGGAGATGCTCGAGCTGACTGAAAGCCTGCTCCGGGACATCTCGAATCTATTTGCCACGAAAGGCAAATCCTACATCTACATCGCCAACGGCCACGGCGCCTGGGAAGCCGCTTTGAGCAACGTGCTGTCGCGCGGCGACAAGGTGCTGGTGCTGGAGAGCGGACGCTTCGCGATCGGTTGGGGCAATGCGGCAGCCTTGATGGGCGCCGAGGTCGAGGTGCTCAAGGGCGATTGGCGCCGCGCCGTGCGGCCGCATGAGGTCGAAGAGCGGCTGCGCCGCGACACCGAGCACAAGATCAAGGCCGTCGTCGTCGTCCAGATCGACACGGCCTCCGGCGTGCAGAACGACATCGAGGCGATCGGCAAGGCCATCAAGGCCGCCGGCCATCCCGCGCTGTACATGGTCGACACCGTCGCCTCGCTCGGCTGCATGCCGTTCGAGATGGACAAATGGGGCGTCGACGTCGCGATGTCCGGCTCGCAGAAAGGCCTGATGACGCCGCCCGGCCTCGGCTTCGTTGCTGCCAACGCCCGCGCGCAGGAGGTCCACAAGAAGGCGAACATGTCGACGCCCTACTGGAGCTGGAGCGAGCGCGAGGGCACCGAGAATTACCGCAAATATGCCGGCACCGCACCGGTGCATCTGTTGTTCGCCTTGCGCAAGGCGATCGACATGCTGCATGAGGAAGGGCTGGAAAACGCGTTCCGCCGCCACGCCTTGCTTGGCGAAGCCACACGCCGCGCGGTCGGCGCATGGACCGAAGGCCAGGTGCTCGGCTTCAATGTCGCCGAGCCGCATGAGCGCTCCAACACCGTGACCACGGTGACCATGGCCACCGGTCACGATCCCGCGGTGCTGCAACGCTACTGCAAGGAGAAGTGCGGCGTCGTGCTCGGCACCGGCATCGGCGATCTGTCCGGCCAAGCCTTCCGCATCGCCCATATGGGCCATGTCAATGCGCCGATGCTGCTCGGTACGTTAGGGGTCATCGAGGTCGGCCTCAACGCGCTGAAGATCCCGCACGGCAAGGGCGGGCTCGAGGCGGCGGTGTCGTATCTCGGCGAGCAGGTGGCGGTGTAGGTGCTTCTTCCTTCTCCCCTTGTTGGAGAGGGGAAGTTCAGCGCTCGAGGCGATACGCCTCCACCTGCGCCTTCAGCGCATCCAACGACGCGAGCGGATTGCTCGCGTCGACCCGGTATTCCCCGCTCGCCAGCCATGACAGCACCTTCGCGTCCACCACCGGCGAATGGTGGATGACGTCGCCGTAATTGGCGAGATCGTGCGTCACCGCCTTGATCGCGCGGAAATCATGCAGACGCACATTGGGGAGCTGCGTCAGGCGCTGCGCAATGACAGCCGTGAGATCCAGGACGATCTTCAACGTCTCGGGTGATGCATCGCGCATCGCGACGAATTGCAGGATGGAGTATGGCGGGAAGTAGATGTCGAACGTCACGTCGGGATGACGCGTGATCAGGCCCACGGCATCCTGCTCGAAATGCCGGACCATGGCCTCATAACCATAGCCTTCACCGAGAAAGCGGCTGCGCGATGGCGCGGTGATGTAGGCGAACGAAGCCAGCGCCTTGTTCGCATTGTAGTCACGCGCGACGTCGACGTTTCGCGGCAGGGCATAGATGTCATCGACATCAGCCAGTGCGAACGTAACGGGCAGATAAGGCGCCGCCTGTGTCAGTGGCTGCTTCAACGGCGGGATCGACCGCAACAGCGCGAACAGGGATTCCTTCGCCATCGCCGCGCTGAACAGATAGGACGCGATGCCTTTCGTGGTCCTGCGGTAGAGATCGACGGAGAGATAAGGATCGGCCTCGATGTCGGCAGCATCGACGAAGATAAAGTCGTCCATCTCCCAGATCACGCGCTTGGCACCGCGATCGATCGCCTGCTCCATCACAAAACTCTGCTGGCGCGAATTCGATCCGGTCATCGCCAGCTTGAGCGAGTGCACACCGAGCACGCGGTCGATGTCGCTCTGGCGGAAGTGAATCGCGAGCGAGGTGCCCATGAAGACGGTATCGAATGACTGGCTGCGGATCAGTCCGGCATTCTGCACGCGGGTGTCATCGGAATAGAAGGCGGAGCGCGAGGAGCGAAACAGTTGCAGGGGATCGACGGCATAAGTCAGCACTGCTGCGCCGAGCACGCAGGCGATGCTCGCGAGCAGAAGCTGCCTGATATGTGTGAAAGTGCCCTGCATCAGAACCGGAAATAGATGAATTCGCTGTGGCTCTGGATGCCCAGAATGCCAAACGCGAGCACCAGCGATGCGCCGTAGAGCACCAGCGGCCGCATGCGCCCTGCCCGCAACGCTTCGCCCACCCGGCGATTGCCGTGATCATAGCCCATGATGGATTGCGTGTTCGGCGCCAGCCAGACCAGCGCGGCATAGATTGCGATCAGCGCCATCGCTGCAATCTCCTCGCGGCCGAAGACGATATTCGAGGGATCTGCCATGGCGCGGAGCACCCGCAGCGCCCAGTCAATGCTCACGGCACGGAAGAACACCCAGGCAATAACGACGGCAAGGAACGTCAGTACGGCGCCGGCCATGCGGGCCGGCCGCGCAAGCGCCGATGGGATGTTCGGCACCAGCGCATTGAAGGCGTGATTGACGCAGAGATAGGCGCCGTGCAGCGCACCCCACGCCACGAACGTCCAGGCCGCGCCGTGCCAGAGCCCGCCGAGCAGCATCGTGATCATCAGGTTGACGTAGCGCAGCAGGCGGCCGCGCCTGTTACCTCCGAGCGGGATGTAGAGATAGTCGCGCAGGAATTGCGACAGCGTCATGTGCCAGCGACGCCAGAACTCGACGATGCTGGTGGCCTTGTAAGGCGAGTTGAAATTCACCGGCAGGAAGATGCCGAACATCAGCGAGATGCCGATCGCCATGTCGGAATAGCCGGAGAAATCGAAATAGAGCTGGAACGTGTAAGCGAGCGCGCCAAGCCAGGCCTGGTCAAAGCTCGGCGAGCGCGCCTCGAAGGCGAGCGCGACCAGTGGCTGGATGCCGTCGGCAAGGCAGGTCTTCTTGAACAGGCCGATCGCGAAGATGATGACACCGCACAGGATCAGATGCGCGTCGGGATGCTTGGACTCCTTCCGCTCGAATTGCGGGATCATGTCCTTGTGGTGGAGGATCGGCCCCGCGATCAGATGCGGAAAATATGTCACGAACAGCGCGTAATGCGACAGCGCATAGGCTGCGACCCGGCCACGATACGCATCCACCAGGAACGCAATCTGGGTGAATGTGTAGAAGGAGATACCGACCGGCAGCAGGATGTGGATCGCAAAGTGCGTGCCGAGCAATGCATTGAAATTCTCGGCGGCGAAACCGGCATATTTGAAGATGCCGAGCACGATGAGATCGCCGGCGACGCCGAGGGCAAGCGCGGCCTTTCGTTGCGCGGGGCGGAGCTTCGCCACGACGAGGAGATGGCCGATACCATAATTGAAGGCGATCGACATCAGCAGCAAGGCCACGAACTGCCAGTTGCCGATGGCGTAGAAGGCGAGCGAGGCCAGCGCCAGCCAGATCACCGGCGCAAGATTGCTGCGTCGCCCCAGCCAGAAATAGCCGGCCAGAACGACCGGCAGGAACAGCAGGATGAACGGGTAGGAGTTGAAGAGCATCAGGCTGAACCGGCGGCTGGATTGTCGCCCCTAAAGCATAGAAGGGACCGATCAACAACCGGGCGACTTGAAGCACCGGCGCTGGCAATTCGCGAATTCGGGACAATATAAGACGGAACAAACTTCTCAATGAGGATCGAGTGACCCAGGCCAAGACAACCTCCCAGCCCCCCGTCGCCCCGCGCCGGCCGCATTCCTTTACCCGGCATGGCATTACCGTGACCGACGACTATGCCTGGCTGAAGGATGCGAAATGGCAGGAGGTGCTGCGCGACCCCGGAGTGCTCGACCCTGATATCCGCAAATATCTGGATGAGGAGAACGGCTACACCGAGAGCCTGCTCGGCCACACCGCTGGCTTGCAGAAGACGCTGGTGCGCGAGATGCGCTCCCGCATCAAGGAGGACGATTCCAGTGTGCCGTCGCCGGACGGGCCTTTCGCCTATTTCCGCAGGTTTCGCGAAGGCGGGCAGCACGAGCTGTTCGGCCGCATGCCGCGCGATGGCGGCGTTGAGCATATCGTGCTCGACGGCGATGCGCTGGCAAAAGACCACAAATATTTCAAGTTCGGCGGCAGCCGGCACTCCAACGACCACAAGCTGCAGGCCTGGAGCGCCGACACCAAGGGCTCGGAATATTTCACGATCCGCGTTCGTGACTGGGCGAGCGGCCAAGATCTCGCTGACCTCGTCGAGGAGACAGACGGCGGCGTGGTCTGGGCCTCGGATTGCAAGAGCTTCTTTTATGTGAAGCTCGACGAAAATCATCGGCCGATGCAGGTGTGGCGCCACAAGCTCGGCACCAGGCAGGCCGACGACACGCTCGTTTATGAAGAGCAGGATGCCGGCTGGTTCACCCATCTGCATGAGAGCACCAGCGGCCGCTTCTGCGTGATCGCCGGCGGCGACCACGAGACGTCGGAGCAACGGCTGATCGACCTCGCCAAGCCCGAGGCACCGCCGCGGCTGGTCGCGGCGCGCGAAGAGGGCGTGCAATATTCGCTCGCCGATCGCGGCGACGAGCTCTTCATCCTCACCAATGCGGATGATGCCATCGATTTCAAGATCGTCACCGCGCCGCTAGGCGCACCCGAGCGCAAGAACTGGCGCGACCTGATCCCCTACCGTCCCGGCATCTACATCATCGACCTCGATCTCTATGCCGGCCATCTGGTGCGGCTGGAGCGCGCCAATGCGCTGCCGGCGATCGTGATCCGCGAGCTCGCCGGCGGAGAGGAGCACGCGATCGCCTTCGACGAGGCCGCCTATTCGCTCGACACGATGGGCTCCTACGAATTCGACACCACGAATTTGCGCTTTGCCTATTCGTCGATGACGACGCCATCGGAGATCTACGACTACGACATGGCCAAGCGGACGCGCACGCTTCGCAAGCGCCAGGAGATACCGTCTGGCCACAACGCCGCCGACTACGTCACCACGCGCATCATGGCAAAGGCGCAAGATGGGGCCGAGGTGCCGGTGTCGATCCTCCATCGCCGCGGGCTCAAGCTCGACGGCGCGGCACCGCTGCTGCTCTACGGCTACGGCTCCTACGGCATGGCGATGCCGGCCTCGTTCAGCGCCAACCGGCTGTCGCTGGTCGACCGCGGCTTCGTCTACGCCATCGCCCATATCCGCGGCGGCGCCGACAAGGGCTGGGGCTGGTATCTCGACGGCAAGCGCGAGAAGAAGACGAACTCGTTCGACGACTTTGCCGCCAGCGCCCGTGCGCTGATCGATGCGAAGTACACCAGCGCAAAGCGCATCGTCGGCCATGGCGGCTCGGCCGGCGGCATGCTGATGGGCGCGGTCGCCAACCGCGCCGGCGAATTGTTCGCCGGCATCGTCGCCGAGGTGCCGTTCGTCGACGTGCTCAACACCATGCTCGACGACACGCTGCCGCTGACGCCGCCGGAATGGCCGGAATGGGGCAACCCGATCGAGAGCGAGAAGGATTTTCGCACCATCCTGTTCTACTCGCCCTACGACAATGTCGCGGCGAAGGACTATCCGGCGATCCTGGCGATGGGCGGATTGACCGACCCGCGCGTCACCTATTGGGAGCCCGCCAAATGGATCGCCCGGCTGCGCGCGACCATGAGCGGCGGCGGTCCGGTGCTGCTGCGCACCAACATGGGCGCCGGCCATGGCGGTGCCTCGGGCCGGTTTGACCGGCTCGATGAAGTCGCGATCGTCTACGCGTTTGCGCTGTGGGCGACGGGAATGGCGGAGGCATAGACCCGCAGCCGGGATGGAGCGCAAGCGTAATCCGGGATTCGTGCGGACCGCAGCATCGTTCCCGGAGTGCGCTCCGCTCCATCCGGGCCACAGGGCACCAACGGAGTCATAGGGATCGAGCATGCCGCGCTACACCAAGCGGGATTTTCCAGTCGCAAACGTCCGCCGCTTCCTCGAGCCGGGCCCGATCGTGCTGGTCAGCTCGGCCCACAAGGACGAGACCAACATCATGACGATGGGCTGGCACATGATGATGGAATTCACCCCCGCCCTGATCGGCTGCATCATCTCAAGCGAGAACCACAGCTTCGAGCTGATCCGCAGGAGCCGCCAGTGCGTGATCAACATTCCGACCGCCGACCTTGCGGCCACGGTCGTCAAGATCGGCAACTGCTCGGGGCGCGACGTCGACAAGTTCAGCGAGTTCGGCCTGACGCCCAGGCCCGGCACCCATGTCCGCGCGCCGCTGGTTGAGGAGTGCTACGCCAATTTCGAATGCCGGCTTGTCGATTCGAGGCTGGTGAAGACGTACAACGTGTTCGTGTTCGAGGTGGTGAAGGCGCATGCGGCCACGTCGCCGAAACTGCCGAAGACCATTCACTATCGCGGCGACGGCGAGTTCATGATGTCCGGCGTCGAGACGCGCAAGTTTCGCAAGCTGTTCCGGCCGGAGATGCTGTGACCTCGTAACCTCGTAGCCCGAATGGAGCGCGGCGCAATCCGGGATTCCCAGCGCGGAGATGACCCGGATTTCGCTGCGCTCCATCCGGGCCACGGGCTTACCCTGGCCTCATTACCTTCCGTTCTTCTTTCGCCATTCCGCGAAATCGGTCAGCGTCTGCGGGTCGGTCGCGGGATAGAGACCGAAAATGCCGCGGCCTCGGCTTACTTCCTCGGTGACGAAATCCTCGAACGCGGTCATCTCGAAGGTCTCGTTGGCGATCTCGTCGGCCAGATGCGCGGGGATCACGATGACACCGTCGGCATCGCCGAGGATGACGTCGCCGGGAAACACCGGCGCATCGCCGCAGCCGATGGGAACGTTGATCTCGATCGCCTGATGCAGCGTCAGATTGGTCGGCGCTGACGGGCGATGGTGATAGGCGGGGATGCCGAGCTTGGCGATCTCGGCGGAATCGCGAAAGCCGCCATCCGTGACCACGCCGGCGACACCGCGCTTCATCAGCCGCGTCACCAGGATCGCGCCGGCCGAGGCCGCGCGCGCGTCCTTGCGGCTGTCCATCACCAGCACGGCACCCGGCGGGCAGTCCTCGACGGCCTTGCGCTGCGGATGGGAGCGATCCCTGAACACCTCGATGGTGTTGAGGTCCTCGCGCGCCGGCATGTAGCGCAGCGTGAAGGCCTCACCGACCATGGTCGGCTGATCAGGGCCGACGGGATGCACGTCCTGAATCATCTGGATGCGCAGGCCGCGCTTGAACAGCGCGGTGGCGACGGTGGCGGTCGAGACGGATTTGAGCTTGTTGCGGGTGGCTTCGCTGAGTTTTGACATGATCTGCTCTCTAGTAGATCGACGGCTCGCCGATCGGCGCGCCGAAATCGGTCTCGAGGAAGTCGAAGTCGCAGCCGTCATTGGCCTGCTTGATATGCTTGGTGAACATCCAGCCATAGCCGCGCTCGAAGCGGCGCTCGGGCTGCTTCCAGGCGGCGCGGCGCTTGTCGAGCTCGACTTCTGAGACATCGAGATTGATGGTGCGTGCTGCGACGTCGAGCGTGATGCGATCGCCGTTCTGCACCAGCGCCAGCGGGCCGCCGATATAGGACTCGGGCGAGACGTGCAGGATGCAGGCGCCGTAGCTGGTGCCGCTCATGCGCGCATCCGAGATGCGCACCATGTCACGCACGCCCTGCTTCACGAGTTTTGTCGGAATCGGGAGCATGCCCCATTCCGGCATGCCCGGCCCACCCTGCGGCCCCGCATTGCGCAGGATCAGGATGTGGTCTTCGGTGACGTCGAGATTGGGATCATCCACCGCCTTCTTCATCGAGGGATAATCGTCGAACACCAGCGCAGGCCCAGTGTGCTTGAGGAAGCGCGGTGCACACGCGCTCGGCTTGATGACGCAGCCGTCGGGCGCGAGATTGCCCTTGAGCACGGCGAGCGCGCCCTCCTTGTAGATGGGATTGGCGACTGACCGGATCACGTCGGCATTATGCACCTCGGCGCCATCGATGTTCTCGCCCAGCGACTTCCCTGTCACCGTGATGCAATCGAGGTGCAGATGCTGCTTGATCTGGCCCATCAACGCCGGCAGGCCGCCGGCATAGAAGAAGTCTTCCATCAGATAGGCCTCGCCGCTTGGGCGTACGTTGGCGATCACAGGCACCTTGCGGCTCGCGATTTCGAAATCGTCGAGGCCGATGTCCTGGCCGGCGCGGCGGGCCTGCGCGATCAGATGGATGATCGCGTTGGTCGAGCAACCCATCGCCATCGCGACCGCAATGGCGTTCTCGAACGCCTTGCGGGTCTGGATCGCCTTCGGCGTCAGATCCTCCCACACCATCTCGACGATGCGGCGGCCGCATTCGGAGGCCAGGCGGATGTGATTGGCATCGGCCGCCGGAATCGAGGAGGCGCCCGGCAGCGTCATGCCGATCGCTTCGGCAATCGCCGTCATGGTCGAGGCCGTGCCCATGGTCATGCAGGTGCCGTAGCTGCGGGCGATGCCGGCTTCGATGTCGAGCCAGTCCTTGTCGGAGATCTTTCCGGCGCGGCGCTCGTCCCAGTACTTCCAGCCGTCGGAGCCGGAGCCGAGCGTCTTGCCCTTCCAATTGCCGCGCAGCATGGGACCTGCCGGCAGGTAAATCGCAGGAATGTTCATCGAGGTCGCGCCCAGCAGCAGTGCTGGCGTGGTCTTGTCACAGCCACCCATCAGCACCACGCCATCGACCGGATGGCTGCGCAGCAGCTCTTCGGCCTCCATCGCCAGCAGATTGCGATAGAGCATGGTGGTCGGCTTGAGCAGTGATTCCGACAACGACAGCGCCGGCAACTCGACCGGCAGGCCGCCCGCCATCAGGATGCCGCGCTTGACGTCATCGACACGCGACTTGAAGTGCATGTGGCAGGGCTGTGCTTCCGACCAGGTGTTGATGATCGCGATGCACGGCCGGTCCTTCCACTCCTCCGGGGAGTAGCCCATCTGCATGGCGCGGGAACGGTGACCGAACGAGCGAAGGTCGTCTGGTGCAAACCAGCGCGCGCTGCGGAGCTGGTCGGGTGTTTTCTTCTTGGTGCTCACTTGCCTTCTCCGTCAGGGAATTCACCCCGCTCTTCTCATGGGATGTCCACCACCCGCAAGGCACGGGACAGCCGGCTTTTGCCTGGTATGCACGCAAACGTGCTTAGATCCAAGGTGCAGCGCAATATTGGGGCGGCCGATCTCGACGGGGCCCGAAGTGCTTGCAGGACGGACACAATCCGCGCAACAATTTCGCATTTGGAGCTTTAATTTGGGTCGCGGGCATTCCCTTCCGACCCGGAGGTTTTTGACGTGGCCAACATCCTGATCGTGGATGACGACCCGGCGGTTCAGCTGACAATCCGGCTGCTGTTGGAGCGGGCCGGTCACCACGTGACGGTTGCCGGCGACGGCCGCAAAGGGCTAGCTCTGTTCGAGGGCAGCGAGTTCGACCTGCTGTTCCTCGACATCTACATGCCGGGCATGGACGGACTGGAGACGATGCGCCACGTCCGGGCCCTGAGACCTGCCATTCCGATCGTCGTCATTTCCGGCCGCTCGATCACGCCGGACTCCTATGCCGAGCCGGATTTCCTGAAGATGGCGACCAAGCTTGGCGCCGTTGCGAGCTTGCAGAAGCCGTTCCGGGCCGACGCGCTGCTGGCGGCGGTCGACAATTGCCTGAAGGCGGGCGAGTCGGAGGGGTCCGAAGTCAATGCCAGCCGCCGATGAGGGGAGCACCTCCACAGCTCAAGGCCAGAACAGGCGCGATCTTCCAGGGAGTCCTGCAAGAATTCCCATGACGCTCGCGACCCGACTGGCCGTCGCGATGATTCTGCTGGTGGCGGTTACGGTGGCGGCGGTCGGTTGGCTGGGCTACCGCAACATCTCGCAGGCCGTCATTCCGCGCGTCCTGGAGCGGGTCGAAGCTCAGTCGCGCCTGCTGGCCAATAATCTTGAATCCTACGTTGCCGGAGTTCGCGGCGATCTTGTCGGCTACCGCTCTGCCGCGGCCATCAACGGTCTGATCCGTGCTCACGTCGGTGGCGGAATTGACGCGCTTGACGGCGTGACCGAGCAAACCTGGCGTGATCGCATCGCGGCGCGGCTCGCAGCCGAAATCGAGGCCAAGCCCAGCTACGCGCAGTTTCGAATCATCGGTCTTGACGACGACCAGCGCGAGCTGGTCCGCGTCGATCGCTCCGGCCCGAACGGAACAGCGCGGATCGTCCCCAACAGCGAGTTGGAGCGCAAGAGCGAGCGAACCTACTTTCAGGAAACGATCCGGCTCGCGGCGGGCCAGATTTATGTTTCGCCAATCGAGCTGGCGACCCACCGCGGCGGGACCACAGTCCTGCACACGCCGACTCTACGGGTCGGGACGCCACTGTTCACACCTGACGGCAAGCCATTCGGCATCATCATCGCCAATATCGACATGCGTCCGGCACTCGACCGCATCCGCTCGACGACGAGCTCAGGAGGAGAGATTTTCGTCGTGAACGCGCGCGGCGACTATCTGGTTCATCCCGATCGCGCACGAGAATTCGGTTCGTTGCGCGGCCACCCGACCAACTGGCGCGATGATTTTCCCTATTTTGCAGCCTTGGCCGGCACGCGGGATGCGTCCACGCAGCTCATCACCGATGCGTCCGGCCGGCCGAGTGGCGCGGCAATAGCGCCGGCACTGCTCGCGGATGCGGATTGGGTTGGAATCATCGAGACGATTCCTCCGGCCGTCTTCGGCCGCGTGCCGGCCGCGATTCAAAAAACGTCTTTGCTGGTCGGCATGCTTGCGGTCTTCGCCGCAGCTTTACTCGCGGTGCTGCTCGCACGCTCATTGACGCGCCCGATCACCCGCCTGACCACGGCCGTGGAGGCTATCGGCAACGGACAGCCGGCCGACATTCCCCTCGACGCCAGCGGCGAGACCGGCGCGCTGGCGCGGGCTTTTGCCCAGATGGTCGAAGAAACGCGTGCGAAAGCAGCCGCGCTCGAACGCGAGGTCGAGGAGCATCGCCGCACCGAGGCGGCACGAAGCCATCATGCGACGCGCGAGCTCTTGTTCAGCGCCGCTGTGGAATCATCCGACGATGCCATCGTGATGCAATCCCTCGATGCCATCATCACCGGTTGGAATCCCGCCGCCGAACGGCTCTATGGATATCAGGCGAACGAAGCGATCGGGAAGTCCACCTCGATCATTGTCCCGCCCGACCGCCGCGAGCAGGGCAAGGACTATTTGGCGCGGATCTCGAAGGGCGAGCCGGTCGAACGCTTCGAGACGGTCCGGCTGCGCAAGGACGGCACGCCAGTCGAAATCGCACTCAGCCTGTCGCCGATCAGGGGACCGTCGGGCGAGATCACAGGCGCCTCCGGGTCCGCGCGCAGCCTGACCGAAGCGCGGCGCGCGGAGCGGGCGCTACAGCAGCAGCTGGAGGAGCGACGGCAGCTGTTCGACACCTCGCAGGATCTGATCATGATCATGAACTCGCGCGGCCACATCGTGCAGATCAGCCCGAGCAGCGAGGTTATTCTCGGTTACGCGCCCGACGAGATGATCGGACGCAGCGGCGCCGATTTCATCCATCCCGCTCACCTCGAGCTATCCCGCGAGGAGATGCGCGAGCTTCGGCGCGGCGGACATCCGAAGCTCGCCGACACGCGCTGCTTCCACAAGGACGGCCGCGAGGTCTGGCTGTCCTGGCTCGGCAACTGGTCGGATCAGGCCAAGCGCTTCTTCTTCGTCGGACGCGACATGACCGAAGCGAGGCTGGCTGCAGAATCCCTGCGCGACAGCGAGCAGCTTGCGCGCAACATCGTCGAGACCGCGCTAGACGCCTTTGTCCAGACCGACGAACGCAGCACCATCCTGAACTGGAGCTCGCGGGCCGAGGAGCTGTTCGGTTGGCGGCGGGACGAGGCGCTGGGCAAGAATGCGGTCGAGCTGATTGTCGCCGAGAGCGAGCGCGAGAGGGTCAATGCCGGCCTCGCGCGCTTTCTCGATTCGGCAGAGGGGCAGACGCTCAACCGCCGCCGCGAGCTGATGGTCCGCCACCGCGACGGCAAGGAATTCAGGGCGGAGCTGAGCGTCACGGCGCTCAAGCGCCGCGAGGGCATCCTGTTCAACGTGTTCTACCGCGACCTCACCGACAAGATCGCCTCCGAGGAGCGGGTCCGGCACGCCGAGAAGATGGAGGCGGTCGGCCAGCTCACCGGCGGCGTGGCGCATGATTTCAACAACATTCTCACCGTCATCACCGGGACGATCGAGATCCTGGCCGACGCGGTGGCCAAGGATCCGGGGCTTGCCGCGATCACGAAGATGATCGACGAGGCTGCCGGCCGCGGCGCCGAGCTGACCCAGCACCTGCTCGCCTTTGCCCGCAAGCAGCCGCTGCAGCCGCGCGAGATCGACATCAATTCGCTGATCATCGACACCGCGAAGCTGTTGCGGCCGACGCTGGGCGAGCAGATTCAGATCGAATCCGTGTTCGAGGACGAGAGCTGCGTGGCGGTCGTCGATCCGAACCAGCTCACCACGGCAATCCTCAACCTCGCGCTCAACGCGCGCGACGCGATGCCCGGCGGCGGCAAGCTGATCCTGGAGACGGGCGCCGCCTATCTCGACGAGGTCTATGCCAGCGCCAACGATGTCCCGCCCGGTCACTACGTGCTGATCGCGGTAAGCGACACCGGCACCGGCATTCCGTCCCACATGCTGGCGCGCGTCTTTGATCCCTTCTTCACCTCGAAGGGGCCGGGCAAGGGCACCGGCCTCGGCCTCTCCATGGTCTACGGCTTCATCAAGCAGTCCGCGGGTCACATCAAGATCTACAGCGAGGAAAGCCATGGCACGACGATCAAGATGTACCTGCCGCCGGGCAAGATACCCGCGGTGGTCGCCGATGGCGTGACGCCGGCATCGATCGAAGGCGGGCACGAGACCATCCTGGTGGTCGAGGACGACCGGCTGGTGCGCGACTATGTGCTGGCCCAATTGCATTCGCTGGGCTACGTGACCCTGCAGGCCGCCAACGCCGCGGAGGCACTCGCGATCGTCGCCAGCGGCAAGCATTTCGATCTGCTGTTCACCGACGTGATCATGCCCGGCAAGATGAACGGACGGCAGCTCGCCGACGAGGCGCTGAAGACGCGGCCCGATCTCAAGGTGGTCTACACGTCAGGCTATACCGAGAACGCGATCATCCATCACGGCCGGCTGGATTCAGGCGTACTGCTGCTGGCGAAGCCGTATCGCAAATCCGACCTTGCGCGGATCATCCGCAGGGCGCTGAACGGTTGACGTGGCCCCGCGTGTCCCGGACGCGCGGCAGCGTCTCACGCTGCTGCGCAGAGCCGGGACCCAAAACTGTCAGCCGTTGAGTTGGAGAGATGGGCCCCGGATCTGCAGCGCATCACTGCGTGACGCGCTGCGTCCGGGGCACGAGACCATTTTACGACGCGCGCTGGGCTGCGGTCATCACGATGCGGATCAGGTCGGCGGCATTGCGGGCGCCGAGCTTCTTCATGATGTTGGCGCGGTGATCCTCGATGGTACGCGGGCTGATACCGAGCGTGCGGCCCGCTTCCTTGTTGGAAGCACCGGCGGCGAACTGCTCGAGCACCTCGCGCTCCCTGCGCGTCAGCGGCTCGCGGCCGGGGAAGTGCAGCGAGCCGAATTTCGGCGAGGCGTTCTCTGCCTGCCTGCGTGCATACGCGCCGATCGCCTCGTCCAGCCGGCCCACGATCTCGCTGCCGCGGAACGGCTTCTCGATGAAATCCAGCGCGCCGCTCTTGATCGCGCCCACTGCCATCGCAATGTCACCCTGCCCGGAGATCATGAAGATCGGAGCCGGATAGTCCTCGCCGTGCAGCTCCTTCAGAATGTCGAGGCCCGACTTCCCGGGAATGTGCACATCGAGCAGGATCGCAGCCGGTGTGCGGTTTCGCGCGACGGACAGCAGGGCCGCACCGTCCGCAAAACAAATCACCTCATAGCCCGCCGCCTTCAACACCATCGACAAGGTGTCGCGAACAGCCGGGTCGTCATCGACCACGAAGATCTCACCACGGGAGGTTTGTTCGACCATGTGCCATGTCCATTCGCCAAGCCACGCCGGCAGTCAAGGACTCGCGTCCGCGCCTGATGTTTATGGCTTTCGGCGCAGATTCGGCCCACCCGCATTTGTACGGGACATGAACTTAACGCACAAGTAGCGCTGAGGTGCCTTATTGCGGGGGACGGAGAATATCCATGCTAAATTACGCCGGCACACCCCCGCTTGCCGCAATGGCTGAAACGGACAGCCGTCAGTTGATCGCGGCCGAACTTCGCTCCCTGATCGCGCGCATCGAGATCAGCATGCGTCTGATCGACGCTGCTATGGAGCCGGATGACGATAGCGCTGTCTTGACTGCCGATCTAGGTTCCAGCGACATCATCGTGCTCGACGACATCACGCCCCGCTTTGCCACGGCGAGCGCCGCCCTCAATGCCTGCAGGGCGGAGCTCGGTCACGCCCTGAAAAAGCTGTCGGAATCTGGCAATCCGGCCTAGGCGGCAATCAGCGCGGCCGATTTGCCGCACCGACTGCATGGCACCTCCGCGCCTCAGGCGCGGTGCCGTTCCACGATTGCGTCGGTCGCAACGCCGCCCCAGGTATGGATAGTCGGTAGTCCCATTGCAGTCTTGCCGAGATTGGCGAGGCTGATGCGCAGCGCAGCAAGATCAAGCGGCTTCGGCAGGCTCTGAAGCTCGATCCCGACCGAGCGGGCGAAGCTGCGAGCGGCGCTGCGGCGCTTGCCGTCCATGCCGCTGATCACGATCACCGAGCCGGTGAATTTAGCCGCCGCCATCTCGCGCAGCACGTCGATGCCGTCACCATCCTCCAGCACGAGGTCGAGCGTCACGCAGTCGAAGCGCGCGGCACGCAGCTTTTCGATGGCTTCCGCAACCGACGGCGCAACGGCCACTTCATGGCCGGCCTGCTTGGCGGCGACCGTGATCAGGCTGCG
This sequence comes from Bradyrhizobium zhengyangense, assembly GCF_022012435.1. Taxonomy (GTDB): domain Bacteria; phylum Pseudomonadota; class Alphaproteobacteria; order Rhizobiales; family Xanthobacteraceae; genus Bradyrhizobium; species Bradyrhizobium zhengyangense. The sequence continues at coordinate 2,005 of NZ_JAKLUA010000003.1, read as the reverse complement.
CTGCGTGGCGTCGTCATCGACCACCAGGAGCTGAAGCGCGCGCCGCTCGGCGACGTCGGGCAGGTTTGACGTGATGGGGGAGAGAGAGCTTCTTGGCATGGCCGGACCCTGAAATTGCGACCGCCTGATGATACACGGCGCGCGCTTAAGCCACGTAAAGCGGGGTCGGCGAATTCGTTCGGATGTTTTCAGAAAATGTGAAGCAACACGTCAGGAAAAGGCAGCAAGGAGTGCGTGGCGATCACGCCACTGCGTCATGGCCGTTGGCCGCGCCGCGCTTCTTGCGGTTCTTGCCGCGCAGGAACTGGATGTCCATCTCCGCGCCGTTGACGCGCACCAGCTCGCAGCGGCGGTAGGCAAGGCCGGTGGAGGACAGCAGCAGGAAGAACTCCTTCAGGTTCAATCCCTGGATCGAACCCTCGACCGTAAGGATGGCGTCGGTGTCCGAAATCGCATTGAGCGTACAGTCGCGCCGCCATGTGCCGTCGATGGCCATGATGCAGACATCATAGCCACGACTGAATGTGACGCGCTCTACGCCCTTGCCATCCTCGGCCATGCTTATCGTCCTGCCATTGCCGCCACGCGCGGCGCTGCGACACCGTCAGCCGCCGGCTTGGCCGCTGCCGCACGCGGATCGTTCGGTCTGTAGAGGCCGCGGCGATCGGCGAGCGGCCTGAACGTATCAGTCAGCCCGACCACGGTTTCCGCCGCGCCGAGCACCAGGAAGCCGTCGGGCTCGATCTGGCGGGCAAGGCGGTTGAAGATGTTGATCTTGGTTTCCTGATCGAAATAGATCAGGACGTTGCGGCAGAAGATGACGTCGAACGTGCCGAGGTGCGAAAAATCCTGCAGCAGATTGAGCTGGCGGTGCTGGATCATCGCCCGCAGTTCGGGATTGATCTGCCAGGTCTCGCCGGTCTGCTTGAAATGCTTCATCAGCATCTGGATCGGCAGACCGCGCTGCACTTCGAACTGGCTGTAGACGCCGGCTTTGGCCTTCTCGAGCACCTCCTGCGAGAGGTCCGTCGCGATGATCTCGACACGCCAGCCGGTCAGTGCCGCGCCCATTTCCTTCAGCGTCATGGCGAGCGAATAGGGCTCCTGCCCGGTCGAGCCGGCGGCGCACCAGATCCGCACGCTGCGGCGACCGGCGCGAGCCTTGAGAACCTCAGGCATGATGGTGTCGCGGAAATGATCGAACGGAACCTTGTCGCGAAAGAAGAAGGTCTCGTTCGTGGTCATGGCTTCGACCACGCTGGTGATGAGCACGCTCGAGCCGCCCTGCAATTTCTGCACGAGCTCGGGGATACCGGGCAGCCCGGCCTTGCGCGCCAGCGGCAGCAGGCGGCTTTCGATCAGATATTGCTTGTCCGCGGACAGGTCGAGGCCGGAGCGCTCTTTCAGCAACTTACGCAGATACTCGTAGTCGGGCGAGTTCACAGGATACCTCTTGACGCTACTAACGGGTGTGTTTTCAGGCCGCCGTCTCTTCTTCGCGCGCGACCAGTCCGACCTCCTGGAACTTCGCCAATACGATTTCCTTGTCGAACGGCTTCATGATGTACTCGTTGGCACCGCCACCCATCGCCTTGGTGATGTGGTCGATGCCGTTCTCGGTGGTGCAGAACACCACCTTGGGCTCGTCGCCGCCGGGCATGCGGCGCAGCGTGCCCAGGAATTGGAAACCGTCCATGACGGGCATGTTCCAGTCCAGCAGGATCGCTTCCGGCATGGCCCTCTTGCAATGGACCAGCGCTTCGACGCCGTCTTCGGCTTCAATGACTTGGAAGCCCAGCGCTTCGACGATGCGGCGCGCGACCTTGCGAACGATGCTGGAATCGTCAACCACCAAACACGTCTTCATCTTGGATCTCCGGCTAAAATCTCTTTCGTGAAAGTTCAGGCAGCCATTTGCACTTTGGTTTCGAGCTCGAGCACGCGGTCGACGTCGAGGACGACCATGAGCTGGCCGTCGAGACGGTGGACGCCGCCGGCGAGCTTG
>NZ_JAKLUA010000029.1 GCF_022012435.1 Bradyrhizobium zhengyangense | reverse complement strand
CTCAACAAGTCGGAGAATGAACGTTCTGGCGTCCTATCTACCGCGATGTCGTTCCTCGGGCTGTACCGTGATCCCGTAGTCGCCCAGGTGACCCGCCGCTGTGACTGGCGGATCGCCGACCTGATCGCCGATCGCCGTCCGATGACGCTTTACCTCGTCGTGCCGCCCTCCGATATCTCACGGACCAAGCCCCTGATCCGGCTTGTGCTGAATCAGATCGGCCGGCGCCTGACCGAGGACCTGCACGCCAGTGACCGCCGGCATCGAGTCCTGATGATGCTTGACGAGTTCCCGGCGCTGGGGCGTCTTGATTTCTTCGAGTCCGCGCTCGCCTTCATGGCGGGGTACGGCATCAAGAGTTTCTTGATCGCCCAGTCGCTCAATCAGATCGAGAAGGCCTACGGGCCGAACAACGCGATCCTCGACAACTGCCATGTCCGGGTCAGCTTCGCGACCAACGATGAGCGGACGGCCAAGCGGGTGTCTGACGCACTGGGCACGGCGACCGAGATGCGCGCAATGAAGAACTACGCCGGGCACAGGTTAAACCCATGGCTTGGGCACCTGATGGTCTCACGGCAGGAGACTGCGAGGCCGCTGCTGACCCCGGGCGAGGTCATGCAGCTTCCGCCAATGGACGAGATCGTCATGGTGGCAGGGACGGCGCCGATCAGGGCGAAGAAGGTCCGCTATTACGAGGATCGCCGGTTCACCGAGCGGGTTTTGTCACCGCCAGATCCGGCGAGCGCCGGCCGATCGCCGCGAACGGACGGATGGTCAGCGCTCGGACCGTTGACGCCGACGGCAGGTCCAACTGACAGAGCCACGGAGGCCGAGGAGGACACGGCGAACAGCGGGCTCCGTCGTGAGCCCGAGCTCCCCGATCACGTCGCGATCGCCAAGGAGACGATCGAACCGACGCCGGCTGAGGAATTTGCCGCCGTTCTGGACGATGACGAGGATGCCGTCCGCCAGTCCCGGCTCATACGTCAACAGATGCGCGGTGTCGCCCGCCAGGTCGCCATGGACCCTAGTGACAAAATGGAGCTCTAAGGCATATGCGCGACCGGATGAACGTCTACTTTCCGCCAGAACTTTTGAAGCACATCTCGGAGCTCGCTGATCGCAAAAAGCTCTCCCGGTCCGCGATCGTGGAAGCGGCGGTCGCTTCGTTTCTATCGCCAGATGGCGCTGACAGGCGGGAGGCAGCGTTCACCCGGCGCCTCGATCGGCTGTCGCGTCAGATGCAGAGGCTGGAGCGCGACGTTGGTTTGACGGCGGAGACCTTAGCTCTCTTCATTCGTTTCTGGCTGACGATCACGCCGCCACTCCCCAACGACGTACAGGCGGCAGCGCAGGTAAAGGGCAGGGAGCGTTTTGAGGGATTTGTCGAGGCGCTCGGGCGCCGTTTGCAAAAGGGGCAGAGCTTTCTCCGCGAGATTCCAGAAGATATCCGCCGTCAGGAACCGGCCGGCGAAATCTAATCGAGCGCCCTTCGATACACTAGCGCGGTGTCCCTCCTTTTTCTACGCCAGCCTAGCAGACCTTGATCCCCGCTTGCTGGCAGGTGAACTCGTAATAGGCTCTCTTTCCTGGCGTTAGCACTCGCCTTCTCGCGTTGCATCAGGTGATCATTCAGCCAACGAAGCCGCTCCACTCCTGTAAACGTACCGGTCAACTGAGAGCGTCTCCTAACCGCGCTCAGCACAGTGAGGAACCAGAGCTCCTGCAATGCCGAGATGCGAAAGACTTGGAACTTGAGTCATCGGATTAGAGTCGCTACAATTGTTGGTGGAGAACGGCAAACGTATTTCAGTCGTCCTCCGTTGGTAAACTTAAGCCCTTTGCGGCCCCGTCTCCGGGTGCCTAACCAAAAGTACGTTGCGGACCTATTTGTCCTCTCTGTTCTTCCCAATGCCTCCGGAGGCGGGCCTTTTTCCCACGGCCTGCGAGCCGCCGCTTGCTGAGCTTGAACCTTTGCGCGAGGTGCAAAGACATCATTATGGGTCGGGCACCATCTTGGGGAGCAATGATGCCAACGTCCATTTCAGCACCAGCGATTTGCGCTCGCAAATCCGCCTCGTCGAATACCGACTCCGACCAACTATTCGCAGTCGCCATTTTTTCAGGAATCGGTCTCCTGGCCTCGCTCCTGGCCGTGCTCTTGGGTTCCCAAGGCGTCTGGCTTTAGCACCGTTGACAGAATCCTGCCGGCTTCACGTTTGTCGGCGCGCTGAGATGTCAAGAGGAGGGCCAACTTCGAAAGCGCCGACATAAAGAAAGACGCATAACATACCCTTCGAAAAGGGCATTCCACCTTCCCGCCGTGGTTGAGTCAATTCGCCTGAAGTACGATTAAGAGGTTGACTCGCTCCGCTGAGTGCCCGCAGAAATGTTCGTGTCGCCTGGAGAAAGTCAGATGAGCACCGAAATCATCACCACCTGTATCAACTGCGTCGCACCTGGAAGCCCCTGGGCCATCCTCATTGTAGTCGCGATCGGAGCCGTGGCTGCGGTGCAGTATGAACGGCAAAAGCCTCGAACAAACTCCTCTACCTAGGACATCTCGTCCCCGCATGTCACAGATTTTGGGCAATCACTAGGGCCGCGGCCAAAACGACCAGCCCTGCAGTCCAGCGAATAGCTCAACATCTCCCGGATCATTCCGAAATTTCCACCCCCGTGACGCCAGCACGCTCAGCAGCCAGACAGCCACAAGCATTCCCGCACCCGCTCCCACAAGTTTTTCCAAGAGGTCGCTTACACGGGCACGAGCAGCTGGAGAATTTCCAATCCGATCGTTGCGCAGACTATGAAGTTGCGGATCTGGCGGTGACGCGCTGGATAGGCGCAGAACAGGAGAAATCTGACCACCCCGAACGCCCCGACATGTTTAAAGAGCAGGGCGATCGGAGGCTCCGTTTCCGTCAGTTCGGGTCGCGAAGAGGGGGCGATAACGTCGCAAATGTCATGAAGCCGGACCATGTCCAGGCGACTAATGACATCAAGCAGCGTGCACGTCGCAACCGAACTCGCGCGTTAAGCTTGATGCCTGCGCTCCGGGTTAAATCTAGAGCCTGAGTCTGATGCCGTTTGACATGCCTCAAGGCACGGGAGTGCGACTGTGACACAGTCAGCATACAGCCTAACAGTTTGCTGCTGGGCTTGAGGTATCTCAAGGCACTCTGGGCCCTTTTCTTTGAGAATATGTTAGCCCGCCATCAGCCAAGTCAGCCCAGCGATCATCCCATAGAAGCCGGCCAGCGCTGTGAGCACAAAAGCTCGTTCGATCTTGTCCATGGAATTCCCCCTGTAACAAATTTCCGCCTGGAAACATCGCCGAGGTTATTCTCGCCTGGTTTCAAATCAACAGCGCTGTCAAGCGCGTGCGGGCCCCGAGCTGTGGATAATGGGGAAACTAGTTTGTGTGCGCTTGGTGGCGCACAGCTTTACCTTCGGGGAAATCGTTCGTCCTTCTATCCGCGTTTTGTCTCGCATCCTTGCCGGCCTCCAAGTTGCCGGCATGCAGTTGATTCGAGCCTAGCCAACAAAGGGCGCGGAGGAACGGGTTGGAAGCATAAGAGCCTCAGAATGTTTGATGCTGAGTGGTGAGAACTGACTTGCAGCGAACCGATACGATTGAGTAGTCCTCAGAGATCAGTTCTCAGTCTTTCTTTTTCTTCGCTAATCTACGATCACTGAAAGCCATTGTTGCACGAAGTCCGTTAATGCCTTTCTTAATCATCCCCATCTGAGGGCCGTCTTTGGACGCTCTCATTCGGTGGGGGCGAACGGTGTCAATCCATTCCATTCAATCGGAAGCGAGTTCGCGCGGCGCGCGAATGCTGCGCAGCGCGCTTGGCTCTGCGATCTCCGGCTACCTCGAAGACGAAGCGATCATCGAGGTGATGCTCAACCCAGATGGGCGGCTGTGGATCGACCGCTTGTTGAATGGCCTGATGGACACAGGCGAAACTCTGTCGGCCGCGGACGGCGAGCGCATTGTTCGTCTGGTAGCGCACCACGTAGGTGCGGAGGTGCACGCCGGCGCGCCACGGGTTTCGGCCGAACTGCCTGGGACCGGCGAGCGTTTTGAAGGTCTGTTGCCGCCGGTCGTCGCGGCACCGGCATTTGCGATCCGCAAGCCTGCCGTCGCCGTGTTTACGCTGGACGACTACGTCCGCAGGGGGATCATGACCTCGGAGCAGGCCAAGATCCTGCAGAACGCAGTCGCCGTACGGAAGAACATTCTGGTCGCCGGTGGGACATCGACCGGCAAGACAACATTGACGAATGCGCTCCTGGCCGAGGTGGCAAAGAGTTCCGATCGGGTCGTGTTGATCGAAGATACGCGCGAACTTCAGTGCAAGGCGCCCAATCTTGTAGCCTTACGGACCAGGGATGGCGTCGCATCGCTCTCGGACCTCGTTCGGTCCTCGCTGCGACTGCGTCCCGATCGTATCCCGGTGGGTGAGGTCCGTGGTGCCGAAGCACTTGATCTGCTCAAGGCCTGGGGCACCGGTCATCCCGGCGGTATCGGCACTATTCATGCGGGTAGCGCGCTCGGAGCGCTGCGGCGTCTTGAGCAACTCATCCAGGAAGCCGTCATCACGGTTCCGCGTGCTCTGATCGCCGAAACCATCAACCTCGTTGCCGTGCTTGCGGGGCGCGGCGCGGACCGTCGCCTCACTGAGCTCGCGCTCGTCACGGGGCTGAGTGGCGCCGGCGACTACAGCCTTTCATCAGCAGGAGACTGACATGCGTCTGCAATTTCGTTTCCGTCGAGGTGTCGCTTCATCGGTCGCCTCTGGCGCGGTTCTTCTGGCGTCGGCGCCGGCATGGGCTGCCGGCTCGAACATGCCGTGGGAGCAACCGCTCAACCAGATCCTTCAGTCGGTTGAGGGGCCGGTCGCCAAGATCATTGCGGTCATCATCATCGTCGTGACCGGGCTCACGCTCGCGTTCGGGGATTCGTCGGGTGGTTTCCGCAGGCTGATCCAGATCGTGTTTGGTCTGTCGATCGCGTTCGCGGCTTCGAGTTTCTTTTTGTCGTTCTTCTCTTTCGGCGGCGGCGTGGTGATCTGATGGAAGAACCGGTCACAGGCTTTGTTGTGCCGGTTCACCGCGCACTCACCGAGCCAATCCTGATGGGCGGCGCGCCACGGTCGGTCGCGATCATCAACGGCACGCTGGCGGCGGCCCTTGGGCTTGGATTGCGGCTTTGGATCGCGGGTCTTGTCCTCTGGTTCATCGGCCACATGGCCGCCGTCTGGGCCGCCAAACGCGATCCCGCCTTTGTCGATGTGGTGCGCCGACATCTGCGCATTCCCGGTCATCTTAACCTCTGAGTTCTCGGCCATGTTGAACCTTGCTGAATATCGTCATTCCGGCGCGCGCCTTGCTGACTTCCTGCCCTGGGCAGCCCTTGTCGATGAAGGAATCATCCTGAACAAGGACGGCTCGTTTCAGCGGACAGCAAGGTTCCGGGGACCAGACCTCGATAGCGCAGTGCAGGCAGAACTTGTCGCCGTAGCCGGGCGTCTGAACAATGCACTTCGCCGCCTCGGATCGGGCTGGGCAGTATTCGTCGAGGCGCAGCGCCATTTTGCGGGGAGTTACCCGCCGAACATCTTTCCGGATGTCGCATCTGCGCTGGTCGACGCCGAGCGCCGGGCGCAGTTCGAGGAGGCGGGTGCCCATTATGAGTCCAGCTATTTCCTGACCTTCCTCTATCTGCCTCCAGAGGAAGGGGCCGCCAGGGCAGAGCAACTGCTTTACGAGGGGCGGGATCGCTCCGCGGGAGCGGACGCCCGCGAGGTCCTCCGCGGATTTGTCGATCAAACGAGCCGCGTGCTGCAACTGGTCGAAGGGTTCATGCCCGAATGTGCATGGCTCAATGATCAGGACACGCTGACCTATCTGCATTCCACGATCTCGACCAGGCGTCATCGCGTTCGAGTGCCGGAAATTCCGATGTACATCGATGCGCTGTTGGCCGACCAGCCGCTGACCGGTGGACTGGAGCCGATGCTGGGCTCAGCCAACCTGCGGGTTCTGACGATCGTTGGCTTCCCGGGCGCGACGACTCCGGGAATTCTGGACGACTTGAATCGCCTGGCGTTTTCGTATCGGTGGTCGACCCGGGCGATCATGCTCGACAAGACCGATGCCACTAGGCTGCTGACCAGGATTCGCCGGCAGTGGTTCGCCAAGAGAAAATCGATCGGCGCCATCCTCAAGGAGGTCATGACCGGCGAGGCGTCGACGCTGCTCGATACCGACGCCCACAACAAGGCGCTTGATGCTGACGCTGCATTGCAGGAGCTGGGATCGGATCAGGTCGGGCAGGCCTTTGTCACGGCAACCATCACGGTGTGGGACCGCGATTCAAATGCAGCCGACGAGAAGCTGCGGCTGGTCGAGAAGGTCATTCAGGGGCGCGATTTCACCTGCATGATCGAGACGGTGAACGCCGTCGAAGCCTGGCTCGGCAGTCTGCCCGGGCACGTCTACGCCAACGTGCGGCAGCCGCCGGTTTCGACGCTCAATCTCGTCCACATGATCCCGATGTCGGCCGTGTGGGCGGGCGAGGCGAGGGATCTCCACTTCAAGGGTCCGCCGCTCCTGTTCGGCAAGACCGAGGGATCGACTCCGTTCCGGTTTTCGCTTCACGTCGGGGATGTCGGCCATACCCTTGTTGTGGGACCGACGGGCGCTGGCAAGTCGGTCCTGCTTGCCTTGATTGCGATGCAATTCAGGCGGTATCCGAACTCTCAGGTCTTTGCGTTCGACTTCGGTGGTTCGATCCGGGCGGCCGCGCTTGGCATGGGTGGTGACTGGCATGATCTCGGCGGTGCATTGTCCGATGGTGGCGATCGGCCCGTGGCTTTGCAGCCGCTGGCCTGGATCGATGATCCCTCAGAGTGCGGATGGGCGACGGAATGGATCCGCGCGATCCTGGCGCGGGAAAGGATCGAGATCACCCCGGAGGTGAAAGATCATTTGTGGTCGGCGCTGACGTCTCTCGCTTCGGCGCCGCGGGAGGAGCGCACCCTGACGGGCCTGTCAGTGCTCCTGCAATCCAACTCCCTGAAGCGTGCCTTGCAGCCCTATTGCCTGGGCGGTCCCTCCGGGCGGCTGCTCGATGCCGAGTTCGAACGCCTGGGCGAGGCCTCGGTCCAGGCGTTCGAGACCGAGGGCTTGATCGGAACGAGCGCGGCACCGGCTGTGCTGGCCTACCTCTTTCACCGGATCGAAGGCCGCCTCGATGGTCGGCCGACACTCCTGATTGTCGATGAAGGCTGGCTTGCGCTTGATGATGACGACTTTGCGGGGCAACTCCGGGAATGGTTGAAGACGCTTCGGAAGAAGAATGCGTCCGTCATCTTTGCCACTCAGTCTCTTTCGGACATCGACGGGTCCGCGATCGCGCCGGCGATCATCGAAAGCTGCCCAACGCGCCTGCTGCTGCCGAATGAACGGGCGATCGAGCCACAGATCTCCGCAATCTATCGGCGCTTCGGCCTCAACGACCGCCAGATCGAGTTATTGAGCCGGGCAACGCCAAAGCGCGACTATTACTGCCAGTCCCGTCGTGGCAACCGGATGTTCGAACTTGGCCTTGGCGAGGTTGCGCTCGCCTTTGCCGCAGCCTCTTCTAGGACAGATCAGGCTGCCATCGCGCAACTCCTCGCCGAACATGGCCCTGACGGGTTTGTGCCGGCCTGGCTCCAGCACCGTGGCGTCGCCTGGGCCCTGGACCTGATCCCCAATCTCGTCAATCTGGAGAAATCCCTATGAGACGACTTGGCCTGCTGGCGGCCGCCAGCGCGGTTACCCTCGTGCTTGGCTTCGCAATGCCCGCACGGGCGCTGATCGTCTTCGATCCCAACAACTACGTTCAGAACGTCCTGACAGCTGCTCGAGAGCTCGAGCAGATCAACAACCAGATCACCTCGTTACAGAACGAGGCGCAGATGCTGATCAATCAGGCGAGGAATCTAGCAAACCTCCCATACTCTTCGCTGCAGCAACTGCAATCCTCGATTGAGCGGACCCAGCAATTGCTCGCCCAGGCCCAACGGATCGCCTACGACGTCCAGCAGATCGATCGCGCGTTCTCGACCAGCTACGCGCCGGCCACTGGCAGCCAGTCGAGCCAGGTGCTGGTCACCAACGCTCAATCGCGGTGGCAGAATACTTACGCGGCAACACAAGACGCGCTTCGTGTCCAGGCGGGCATCGTTGGCAACCTCGACACCAACCGCACCCAGACGTCAGCGCTCGTATCATCAAGTCAAGGCGCCAGCGGCGCTCTGCAAGCAACGCAGGCCGGCAATCAGATTCTCGCACTGAACGCGCAGCAGCTCGCCGACCTCACGGCCGTCGTGACGGCGCAGGGCAGGGCGCAAAGCCTTGAAGCAGCGCAGCGAGCGGCGGCCCAGGACCAGGGCCGCGAACAGCTCCGACGGTTTCTCGCGCAAGGGCAGGGCTATCGATCATCCAACGTGCGCATGTTCCACTGATGACTGACATCCGGGCATTCAAGGCGTTGTCGCTGCTTACGACAGTCGGCGTGCTGGTCGTCACTGCCTTTACGATTCAGCTTCGCGGTGGCGACGAGTCGCCCGCGCTGCCGAAGGCGGGACAGACGACAGATGCGACCAACTCTGACCTCGCACGCTGCCGCAGAGTCATTGCGGAGGAAGCAACAGGTTATCGGCATTGCCGGCAGATTTGGGCCGAGAACCGGAGCCGCTTTTTTGGCAAGAAGAACGGTCCCGCGGATCCCGGCCAGGACGATTCCACCGCAGGGTGGGCACCCCCGCCGAAGGATCAGAGCCGAATCCCACAAGGATATCCATCCCTGGCGGCACCCAAGGTGAGCAAGCCATGACCAGTACGGGTATCATCGACCAGTTCCTGGAAACGTTCACGCGTTATATCGACAATGGCTTCGGGTTGCTGGGGAGTGAGGTCGGATACCTCGCAACGACCTTGGCTGCGATTGATATCACGCTCGCCGCGCTGTTCTGGAGTTGGGGAACGGACGAGGACATTTTCGCGCGCCTCGTCAGGAAGACGCTCTTCGTCGGTGTTTTTGCCTGGCTCATTGGCAACTGGAATAGCCTCGCACGCATCGTCTTCGAGAGCTTTGCCGGTCTTGGGCTGAAGGCATCCGGCGCAAGCTTGTCTGCATCGGATTTACTGCGACCGGGAAAGATCGCGCAGGTCGGTCTCGACGCCGGCCGACCGCTGCTCGATTCGATGTCGAACCTGATGGGCTACATCAGCTTCTTCGAGAATTTCGTCCAGATCGTCGTTCTCCTGTTCGCGTGGGCCGTGGTGCTGCTCGCCTTCTTCATTCTGGCGATCCAGCTCTTCGTCACCCTGATCGAGTTCAAGCTGACGACGCTGGCGGGCTTTGTGCTCATTCCCTTTGGCTTGTTTGGGAAGACCGCATTCGCGGCAGAACGGGTCCTTGGCAACGTCATATCCTCTGGAATCAAGGTTCTGGTGCTGGCCGTCATCGTCGGCATCGGCTCGACCCTGTTCTCGCAGTTCACCGCTGGCTTTGACGGCGACCAGCCAACAATCGAAGACGCGATGACGCTGGTCCTTGCTGCGCTCTCCTTGCTGGGCCTCGGCATTTTTGGTCCCGGGATTGCAAACGGTCTGGTGTCCGGCGGGCCGCAGCTCGGCGCCGGCGCCGCGATTGGAACAGGCCTTGCTGCCGGCGGTATTGTTGCGGCGGGTGCAGGCATTGCCGCCGGCGGTGCTGGTCTGGCTGCCGGTGCGATTGCAGGTGCAGCGGGCGGTGGCGGCGCAGTGATGAGCGGGGCAGCCGCCGCCTATCGGAGCGGCGGCATTGCTGGCCTTGCGGAGGCGGGCAGCTCGACTGCCATGAGCCCGTTGCGTCGTGCAGCGGCTGCGCTCGGCAGAGGTGGGGAAGCCGGTGCGCAGACCGCGAACACTTCGGCCGAAGGGCAGCCCGATTGGGCGCGACGCATGAGGCGCGCCGAGACCATTCGGCACGGTGCATCGGCAGCCGGCCAGGCGATCCGCTCAGGCGATCATGGTGGCAGCGGCTCTTCCGTCGATTTGTCTGAAGGAGAGGGCTGACACGCAGCCACTGCGCCGTGGCCACCCGCGGGCGACTCAAACGTGGATCCCGCACGACTCGAAACGGATCACTTGATTCAGGGGCAACTATCGATGTTCAAACGACCTTCCGTACACTACGGGCGCATGCCCGAGCCGATCACGCCTTACCAAAAGGCGGCGCAAGTTTGGGACGAACGCATTGGATCCGCCCGCGTTCAGGCCAAGAACTGGCGCTTAATGGCGTTCGGCTGCCTGATGCTGTCAGCCGGTCTCGCAGGTAGCCTTGTTTGGCAATCGGGCCAGGGTTCGATCACACCCTGGGTGGTCGAGGTTGACCATCTTGGCGAGGCCCAAAGGGTCGCGCCAGCCAGCCTCGATTATCAACCCACTGATGCGCAGATTGCGTGGCATCTGGCGCGCTTCATCGAGGATGTCAGAGGCCTGCCGGCCGACGGCATTGTGCTGCGCCAGAACTGGCTCCGGGCCTATGACTTTACGACCGATCGGGGCGCGGCAGCGCTCAACGATTATGCGCGCAACAATGACCCCTTTGCCAGGCTGGGCAAGGCGCAGATCTCTGTCGACGTCTCGAGCGTCATACGCGCATCTTCAGAAAGCTTTCGCGTCGCATGGACCCAGCGAACCTACGATAACGGCTCGTTGAGTTCGACCGAGCGCTGGACTGCCATTCTCGCCATCGTGATCGAAACGCCGCGCGATGCCGAACGCCTGCGCAAGAATCCCCTTGGCGTCTACGTCCGCGCCATCAACTGGTCGAAGGAGTTGAGTCAGTGATCAAGACGATATCCGGCGTTCGTTCATATGTGACCTCGAAGCGGGCGTTTCTCTCTGCTCTTCTGCTTTGTTCGTCGGCGCTTGGCGGGTGCGCAGCCTACATTCCGCCGGAGATCAGCTATGACGCTCAAGTTCCTCCGTTGCCTGCGCCGCCAGTGGCTCCCGACGACAGATCGCGACCGCTTCACGTTCCACCCCTCTGGAAGCCGGCTCTCGGCGGCAAGTCGGCAGCGAAGGAAGACGCAGAACCGGTGAGCCGGGTTGAGACTGCAAACAGTGCAGCGCGCGTCGAACCGCGCAAGCGGGGGTATTTCAACGCGGCCCAGATCTACGCCTACAGTCCCGGGGCGCTCTATCAGATTTACGCCGCACCGGGACAGATCACGGATATCGCGCTCGAGGAGGGCGAGCAATTAACGGGATCAGGACCCATCGCGGCCGGAGATACCGTGCGCTGGGTCGTGGGCGATACCGAAAGCGGGAGTGGCGACACGCGACGCGTCCATATCCTGGTCAAGCCGACCCGCGCATCGATCGAGACCAACCTTGTCGTCAATACAGACCGGCGCACCTATCTGATGGAGCTGCGCTCTCGCGAGCGGCCGTACATGCCATCTGTTGCCTGGTATTATCCGGAAGCAGCACATGATCGATCCCGTTCAGCTGCACTGAAACCCGTTCTTCCGGATCCGGCGCAGCGCATCTCCCGCTATGCCATCGAAGGGGACAGTCCTCCCTGGCGGCCGCTCGCCGCATATGACGATGGCCGCAAGGTCTACATTGAATTCCCGCGAGGCATCGTGCAAGGCGAGATGCCACCGCTCTTTGTCATCGGACCGGATGGCAAGACCGAGCTCGTCAACTATCGCGCTTACGGCAATGTCCTGATTGTCGATCGGCTGTTTGGCGCCGCTGAACTGCGGCTCGGCGGTGAGCACCAGCAGAAGGTCAGGATTGTCAGGACAGACGGGAGGCCGTCGTCATGAACGTCAGGAATGGAGATGACAGCGAGCAATCTGTCCCGCCGGCGACACAGGAGGACGGGTCCGGGAGTTTCCGCCTGAGAGCAGAGCATCCGCGCGTGACGCGGTTGTCGCGAAAGGTCCTCGCCGGAGGGAGCGCTGCAGTGTTGCTGGTCATCAGCGGAGCCGTGTTGTGGTCGCTCCAGTCCGGCCGTCCCCGAAACCAGGCTGCCGATGAGCTTTACAGCACCGATCATCACAATGTTGCCGACGGCCTTGCCGCACTGCCGAAGGACTACACTGGCGTTTCGCGCCAGGTAGTCCCGCAGCTTGGCCCGCCGCTCCCAGGCGACCTCGGTCGACCGATCCTTGCGGCTCAAGGGCAGTTGCCTGCGATCGGCGCTGATCCGGAACAGCAGCGCCGGGACCAGGAAACCGAGGCGGCCCGCATCAGCCATTTGTTCGCTACGACGAATGGAGCAGGAGTGCATCCGTCCGCCGCAGCGGCTCCTGGAAGCGAGCGCGTCACGTCACCGAACGCGGCGAGCATCGGCGATGACGGACTTGTGCAGAACGGTCAGGACCGGAAGCTTGCCTTCGTGAACGCAACTGTGGACCGTCGTACGGTCAGCCCTGATCGTGTCACGAGGCCGGCTTCACCCTACATCGTGCAGGCCGGGACGGTCATTCCGGGAGCCCTGATCACCGGAATACAGTCGGACCTGCCAGGCCAGATCACAGCGCAAGTAACCGAGAATGTCTTTGACACCCCGACCGGCCGCTTTCTTCTTGTTCCTCAGGGAGCCCGTCTGATCGGGATCTACGACAGCCAGGTCACATTCGGACAGTCCCGAATCCTGCTGGTCTGGACTCGGCTGATCATGCCGAATGGACGTTCCATTGTGCTCGAGCGGCAGCCCGGCGCTGATACGGCAGGCTACTCGGGCCTTGAAGACCAGGTCGACAACCACTGGGGTGAGCTGTTCAAGGCCGCGGCTCTATCGACGTTTCTGGCGGTCGGGACAGAATTGGGCGCCGGTTCGGACACCAACAGCAACGACAGTGCCATTCTCCAGGCGCTTCGGCATGGGGCGGCGGACTCGCTGAATCAGACCGGACAACAGGTCGTCCGGCGCAGTCTCAACATCCAGCCGACGCTGACCGTGCGACCTGGTTTTCCGGTTCGCGTTCTGGTCAATCGCGACCTCATACTTGCGCCGTACGGAGGATAAGGAATGCCCAAGCTTAGAATAGGAGTGCTGCCCGACGACAAGCCGGTCAAGGTCACCACCGAGTTGCCAGCATCAGTGCATAGGGATCTCGTTGCCTATGCAGAGGCCCTGGCACGCGAAAACGGGCAGCGTATCGATCCAGCAAAGCTGATCGCGCCCATGCTGGCACGCTTTATGGCCACGGACCGCGGATTTGCAAAGGCGAGACGAACGAATCATTCTCCAAGAACCGGCGGAGGCGAAGGATAGCGCTCCGCTAACAGACTGAGGAAACGCCTCAGAGCGGGATTTTCATTGTCATCGCGCCAGTGCGCATGAAAGTCGACCCGGCTTGGTCCCGTTCCGTCGTGCAACTCGCGGTAAACCAGGCCTGCGCAGCTTGCCCCAATGTCTGATTCCATCACCAGACCCAGCCCCATGCCCATGCTTGCCAGACTCTTGATGATACTACGGCTGACATCATGCCGTTCTACTTTGGGACGGTCGTCAGGCAGTACGAGCTTCGAGATCAGAAGATCCTCGAGTTCTCGTCCAGGATCATAATCGCTCAAAAGAATTGTCTGGTTACGTAAATCGGTCCAGTAGATGGTCTCGCGTCCTGCCAGGTAGTGTTCCCGGGGCAGCGAGATCAGGATGCGTTCGCTCCACAGCAGGAGCGATCTGGTTTCTCTTGAAGACAGGCGTCCAGGGCTAACGACCACATCAACGGTACCGTTGCGGAGCGCAGTCATCAGACGGGAGCGAGAACGTTCCATCGTTGCCAATTCGAGTTGCGGGAGCCGCTTCCTGAGCTCGCCCACCGTCGCCCGCAAATTGCCGGCTGACATGGACGTGCAGAAGCCAATGACAAGATGGCCGGTGTCGCCGCGGCCACCAGATCTCCCTGTCTCAACGAGCATGTCGACTTGCTCGAGAATAAGCCTCGCAATTCGCAGAACCGCCCGCCCGGCAAGCGTCGGCCTGATCCCGCCACTTGAGCGCTCAAACAGGGAAGTCCCTACCAGATACTCGAGCTGGCCGATGGAACGACTGACAACTGTGTGCTTGATCGAGAGTGCTTCCGCAGCCCGCCGAAAGCTTCCATAGTCGCAAGCGACAACCGCCAATCGAAGCTGTTGCAGGTCGACAGCTCTCGCTGCGATCCGTTGACCGCTTTTCGTCTCATTGTCCGTCATGTTCATACTCGGCGGGCAATCCGCAGGACCCGGCGCCCTCGCTGCCGGCGAGGACGCAGATTTCGCTTGTTGTCAGGGATCTAGGCGGCTGCACAGATTACCGGCGTCCAAAGGACCGGTGCCGGAAGATCGCCAGCCTTGCGAAGGCCAAGCAGAGCATCGCGGGAAATCTTGAGGTAACCCGCCACGGCCAGGGTGTTGCCAATTGTGGAAGGTTTGCCAATACGTCGCAGGGACCAGCCGGCCCGTCGAAGGATTCGCTCCATTCGGACATCCGTGACGGTAACGATGTCTGTAAGCTGCCGTGAAAGCCCGAACTCGACCATTCCCGCAAACAGCTCGTAAGCCGCGCGGGTGATGCCGTGATCGCCTTTCGGGGCATCGACAGCAACATCGATTGCAAATCGACTGCTTTCCCAGATCTGACAGGCTGACGGCGCGGATTGACCCTCGAGGAGAGCGGGAAAGGTGTCGCGGAGCATGGTCGGACCAAGGGTAGGGAGAAGACGTACGGAGCCCTGCACCTGGCCGCTGTGAGACATCTGCACCAGGTAGACCGGACCCAACGCGTCATAATCATCGACTTCCATGTCTCCACTGGTTTGAACGTCCCACGCCAAACGCAGCTTGAAAACACGATTTCGCAGCCGGTGCATTTCAACGAGAGTGCTGGAAAACTCCCCATACGCAGGTGGTGTGATCAGTTGAATCATAATCCTCGTCCCTCCAAGAGCGCTGATCAGCTCTCTTGAAGCGGGGTTTTCGGATAAGTTCATCACCTGCAGTTGCAGGGGGCCGGAGGTCCTAAATCCGCGGCTTTCTGTTCGCAGCCACCAGCAAGCAGACCGCTTGCACAACTGTGCGAACTCCCAGCTTCTCCTTTGCGTTCTCCAGATAGTATGCGACCGTATTGCGCGAGATGCCAAGGATGCACCCGATTTCCCAGGCGCTCTTGCCTCGCGACGCCCATTCAAGGCATTCGTATTCCCGCGGAGAGAGAAGTGTCTCACCGATCCTCGGCTCATCCGAGAGCTTGCGTCTGACGTGAGCATGAAAATACATTGCCATTAGCTGAAGCACTCGCGCATGCGAGTTGACACAGACTTCGAATGGCGCCTCTCGCTGGCTGGTAGCGAAAGTCAGCGCCGCGATCGGGCCGCGTCCATCATGAATGGGAACTGTGAAACCGGTTCGGATGCCGAACTGTGCGGCTTCGTCCAGGAGCCGCTGCTGTGCCGGAGAATTGAACGAAGATGGCAGACCAACGCCCCACTGAAATGGCTCCGGGCTTTCGAGCACTTGCGCGATCACAGGGTCGATACGCTCATATCGGCTTCCAAGGTAGTGAGAGGTCCACTTTTCCGGATACGTTGCTATCAACCGCGGTTTGTCCTGCGGGCGGCGAGGCAGGCTTAAATACGCGAAGCAAGACAGATCGAGATCTGCGGCCGTCACTGCCATCGCATCAGAAAACCCGACTGGATCTTCTGCGGCCGACAAAAGGTCAATAAACCTTTGAAAGATGCGGTGCATCAGGACGTATGCTTGCGGTGACCTGGTTTCGCAGCGCGTGACTTCAGCAATCAGACAGCGGTCTTCAGGTGGTCCAGCATCGCGATTACTCCTTCAGCTGGTTGGCAATATAAACGCTCATACCGGTATTCGGTCCGCGTGTGCTTCTCATCAGAAACCGGCGTGCGTCACCGGATTCTCATTTTCGGGGCATGGTCCAGAGATGAGTCATTTCAAGAGGGCAGGTATTGTCCGCCTTCCGCATGATTGATCTCAGTCCACAAAACAACGAGACTCGCACAATCGAGCGGCATCTCCGGGTTTGAATAGATCATCCGGGTGTGGGCACCGGCCGCTCCGAAGATCTGATTGATCAAATCGGATGCTCCGTTGAGAGCTTTGGCATGTTCTGTAAAGCCTGGCGCAACGTTCAGTACGCCTTCGAGCCGGACGATACGTATGACCCGCGAGAGTTCACCTAGCGCGCTCTTGAGCTGGGCAATAGCATTGAGCGTTGAAAGTTTGCAGGCTTCATAGCCTTGCTCGGGGGTGAGATCCTTGCCAATCTTGCCCTTGAATTTTAACTGCCCATCGATCCATGGCAGTTGTCCCGACGTGTAAAGCATGTTGCCTGTAATCACGCATGGCTCGTAGTTGGCAACGGCGGCCGCTGCCTTTGGCAGTGAGAGCCCTGCGGCCAGCAAGCGCGATTCAGGGCTTGATGAACTCGTTTCTGATTCAGCCAGATGCATTTTTGATATCGTCCAGGTCAACAGGCGTCGACGGTCCGCGATGCGCGGGGACCGAGCCAGCTCTTAGAGCGTAGACTGGCTGTGAGGGGTGTCACTTTCGCGGAAAACCAGTTCCAGGAGAATTCCTGTGGGGGTGCGTATAAAGAGACGATGTTCCCCAAGCTCAGGCAATTCCATCCGCGAATAGGGAATTGCGAGCTTATCCAGCTTGCGACGCATGCCATCATGGTCGCTGAGTCGGAAGGCAATGTGGTCGATTGTTTCGCCCGTGCGATTTACCGAACCCCCATTGCCCGGAATGAGATGCACCTCGGGCGAGCTATCGGCATAAAGCCAATAGCCCGGGAAGGGGAAGTCGGGCCGATAGCCAGCCTTCAGGCCTAGCACGGCCTCGAGGAAGGTGCGTGTTCCGTCCAGATCGTTCGTGCGTATCGTGGCGTGATCAAGCATGGCAACCTCAGGCGATGGCTCCGCCCCCGTCGACGCGTACAGTTGAACCTGTCGAGAAGGGTGTCGTAGCCAGGAACATGACTGCGTTCGCGATATCCTGCGGCTGACCGACGCGGCGTACGGGCAGGCGCTGTGCCGCGTTGGTGAACATCGCTTCGCGCTTTTCCGCCGCCATTCCGGACCATAGTGGCGTTTCGACAAGGCCTGGAGATACGGTGTTGACCCGCACCGGCGCCAGCTCAAGGGCCAAGCCCCGGGCGAGCGAATCCAGCGCTGCGTTGATCGCGCCTTGAAGGACTGACGTCGCCGACGGCCGGACACTCAGGAAGCCCGAGACGAAGGTTAGTGAACCGCCATCGTTGATCCTCGCGGCGCGGGCAACACGATAGGCGCCCCAGAACTTGCTTTCCATAGCGGTCTTGGCGTCGACAAGGTCGAGTGCACGCACGGGTCCAGACGGCGTCTGGGCTGCCGAGACGATGACGTGATCCCAGGGAGCTTCCTCAGTGAAGAAGCGTTGCACTGCTGCCTGGTCGCCGGTGTCAATCACGACGGCTCGTGTCGATTTGCCAAGCTTTGCCAGGGCAGCATCAAGTTTGGTCTGCGAGCGTGATGCGATCGTTACGTCGGCGCCGGCTTCGACGGCCTGGACAGCTGTCGCCAGGCCGATACCCGAGCTGCCACCGAAAACCAGCACACGCGCATTCTTCAATTGATCTGACATTGAGCATTCCTGTCGCTTTGTCACCTCTGCTGTTTTCGATCTAGCCCTTCTGCACCAGGAAGATTATCTCCGTTCGAATGGAGGGTCCCTCCACCAACGGGAAAGTATTGGTCCGCCAGGCTGCTCCTGATGATGTGCCTGCGTGCCCTGAAGGTCTCACATTGCCCCGGCGATGCCGCCTGAAAATCCACTCAATCGGTCGGCCATCGCGTCGAGAAATGCGCGCGCCCGGATCGGCAGGTGGCGGTTCGACGGGAAGAGTGCGCACACCGGTGCCGGGTCGCTGCGCCATTCGGGCAGTACGCGGGTCAAGCGCCCCGCGCGCAGGTCGGGCTCGACGTCCACCCAGGATTTCAGGATAAGGCCGCAACCGGCCAATGCCCAATCGTGTGCAACCTCGCCGTTGTCGCTCTGCAGACGGGACGCACCCCGCACGTCGACGGATTTCCCGCCGGGCCCGACCAGACGCCAGCGGCTTCCGACCCCGCGGTAGTGCAGACATTCGTGATCTTCCAGTTCTTCCGGCGTTTTGGGGACCCCGTGACTCTCGAGATAATCGGGGGCTCCGACGATGACGCGAAAATTATCGGCCAGCTTGCGCATCATCAGCCCTGAGTCGGCTGGAGTGCCGATCCGTACAGCTATGTCGATTTCCTCTTCAATCAGCTCCACCAGCCGGTCTGTCAGCACGAGATCAATCGAGAGTCGCGGATGCAAACGCACCAGTTCGCGACAGACAGGACTGACATGGGTTTTGCCGAGCCCCATCGATGCACTGACGCGCAGTACGCCACGGGGCTCATCGCTGTCGTGGCCGAGTGACGCCTCGGCAGCGTCGATCTCCGCAAGAATGCGCTGGGCGCGTTCGTAAAGGTCCTGTCCTTCTTCCGTGGGGGCAAGGCGTCGGGTGCTGCGCTCTATCAGGCGGGCCCCGGTACGACGCTCCAGCGCCGCAAGGCGCTTGCTGACCACGCTGAGAGCCAGCCCCATCTCACGCCCTGCAGCGGACAGGCTGCCTGTTGCGATAATTCTGACGAAGGTGCGCAACTCGGTGATGTCGTCAAGCATGGCTGCGTCCATTTGTTTCCCGCCGGTGGAGAGTGTCTCCACCGGGGTCAGGATAATCCTTCGGGGCGGAAAAAGGCTAGATGCCGAGGTGCAGCAGAGAACCGCACGGGAGGCAAGGTCGGAATGAAGGTCAAGGCGGTCAGGATTCATGCTCAGGGTGCGGCAGATGTGCTGCGTGTTGAGCTTGTGGAAACGGGATCACCGGGCCCCGACGAGATCCTGATCCGGCAGACTGCAATCGGCCTGAACTTCCAGGACATCTATCATCGTTCCGGGTGGTACTCGCTCCCTCTGCCATCAGGGCTGGGTACCGAGGCTGCCGGCGTCGTCGAACAGGTTGGCTCGAACGTAACCGAAATACGCCCGGGAGATCGTGTTTGCTATGCAGGCGGTGCTCCAGGCAGCGATGCGGCTTACCGGCTGTTTCCCGCGGACAGGGTCATCGTGACGCCTGCTGGCGTCACTGACGAAGAAGCGGCCGCCGTGCTCATGAAAGGCATGACAGTCGAGTACCTGCTCAATCGTTGCTACCCGGTCGAGCGCGGCATGCCCGTCCTCTTTCACGCCGCGGCCGGTGGCGTCGGATTGCTGGCCGGTCAGTGGGGCAGGCATATCGGCGCAAGAATGATTGGAATCGCGAACGGGCCCGAGAAGTGCGCATTGGCCTTGCGTAACGGTTACAGTGAATGCATTGATCGATCCAAAGAAGACGTTGTGGGACGTGTCAGGGCCTTGACGAAAGGCGAAGGCGTTGCGGTCGTATACGACTGTGTTGGAAAAGACAGCTTCGAACAGTCACTGCATTGCCTCGCTCCTCGCGGCGTCTTTGTGTCGTTTGGCACAATAACCGGACCGCCCCCTCCGGTATCAGCACCATTGTTGCAAAAGCTGGGCTCTCTCTATTTCACGCGCCCGACGTTGGCGACTTACATCGCGTCAGTGACAGATCTGCGGGCGAGCGCTGCGGCGGTTTTCGATTTGCTTGCCCGAGGCATCCTCGAGATCAATATCAATCAGCGTTACCCGCTTGATGAGGTGGCGCTTGCGCACAACGACCTTGAACGCGGCAGGAATACGGGATCGACGCTGCTCATTCCGTAGCAGAGCATGCGCAACGCGTAACAGAATGCGAGGATCGGTGGAATGTTGAAGCTGGCTGTGCTGTCACTGTTGAACGGCATTTCGGTGGCGGCGCTCTATTTCATCGTAGCCAGCGGCTTCACGGTGACATTCGGATTGATGCGAACCATCAACCTTGCCTACGGCTCCCTTTTCCTGATTGGCGGCTACGTGGGCTATCAGGTCGGCGATCTGACCCGGAACTGGTATCTCGCAATGATCGCGGGAAGCGCAATCGCGGGCCTGAGCGGTGCCGTTCTTCAATGGGGTGTTCTGGACCGGCTGCGCGGCCAGGATATGCGCCAGGCACTTGTGACGATCGGATTGTCGATCGTAGCGGCGGACGTACTGCTCGCCGTGTTTGGCGGATTGACCTACCAGTTTACACCACCTGACTGGATGCAGGCGACTGTTTCACTGGGCGTGTTTGGCGGCTATCCGGCCTTTCGCCTGCTGTTGATTGCTCTTTCGCTCTTCATCGGCGTCTTTATATGGGCAGGCTTAACCTGCACGAGAGTTGGCCTTGCGATCCGTGCAGGGGTCGACGATCGGGAAATGCTGTCTGCCATAGGCGTTAACCCGTCCCGGCTGTTTGTTATCGTGGCCACGTGTGGTTCGGCGCTGGCAGGGCTTGCCGGTGTCATCGGTGGTACAGCGTTGTCAATCTCACCCGGCGAGGACTCCCGTTACCTGCTTGCGTCACTCGTTGTCACGATCGTCGGCGGGATGGGCAGCATTGCCGGCGCAGCGGTGGGAGCCTTGCTGGTTGGACTGCTGGAGCAGGTCGGATTGCTCTACTTCCCGAATTACTCAATCGTTGCGGTCTATCTCGTCATGGTTGGCGTGCTGGCGCTTCGTCCGCAAGGCCTGGTGAGGGGTACGGCATGACGAGGCAGGAGCAAATCGCGCTTGCCGTAGCGGTCCTTGCGTTGGCGCTGGTACCGGTCGTAGCAGACGACTTCTGGCTCGTTCAGATCTTCGGGCAGTCGTTTGCGCTCGGACTTGTTGCTTTAAGTCTGAATTTTCTCTCCGGCTATGGCGGCTTTGTGTCGATGGCGCAAACGACTCTCGCGGGCTGCGCCGGATACATGGTCGCGCTCACGAGCGTGAATGCGGTCGGCAAGGGAGTTCCACTGCATCCTGTTGCAAGTATTGGTCTCGCCCTTGGCGTCTCCGCCCTTGCCGGCGCATTCGTTGGATGGATTTCAGTCCGGCTGCATGGCGTATACATGCTCATGCTGACCCTGGCTCTCGCCATGGGCTTCTTCTTCTTCGCGCAACAGAACGTTGAGCTGTTCAACGCTTTCGACGGTATCCGGGGTGTCGTCGTGCCAAACGTCGCGGGAGTGTCGCTGCGCAGCCCGAAGATATTTTTCTATATGTCGCTGGTTTGCTCCGCGGCAGCTCTCTTCGCGGTCATGATCACAGGTCGCTCACCTTTTGGCCTGGTCCTGAAGGCCCTGCGGGATCATCCGCGCAAGGCTGCCGCTCTTGGTTTCGATGTCGCGGCACACCGTATCGCCGCCTTCGCCGGCTCCGGTCTTTTGGCGGGATGTGGCGGAATATTTTACACGTGGTTTAACCAGCGGATATCGGCCAGCACTGTCGGCCTCGGAATGATCAACAGCGTGTTGATCATGGCAATTATCGGCGGTCTGCGATCCCCGATTGGCGCGTTTACAGGCGCATTCGCGTACGTCCTCATAAACACGTTCGCTAGCGGTCTCGTGGGTGCCGAGCGCGTCAATACGCTCGTTGGCTCTGCATTCGTGGCCGTCGTGCTGGCGTCGCCGGATGGCATCGCGGGCGCGGCCAAATATGTGCGGAGCCGCGTTCGTCAATCATCGCTGTTTGAGCGGTTCGTTGCGCAACCGGCATCCGGCTCCGCGCGCTCTGCCGTCAATGAATAAAATCAAGAGGTCGAAGACCCGGTTGAAAGCAGTCGAAGTCGTAGCATAAGACAGGAGGAAACATTTATGACGATCTGCGCATCACATTTCGGCAATCGACCCATGACTTGGGCAATGCTTGCCGCGGGCATGACTTTGATGGCGCACGATGCAGTAGCGCAAAGCGGCGATACCATTCGCATCGGGACCATGTTCGTAACAGAAGGAGCACTCGCAAGTCTTGGGCAGGAGGCCAATCGTGGCCTTGAGATCGCCCTGGCTGAGTTCGATGGCACGATCGCCGGCAAGAAGATCGTTGTTTTCAAGGAGGGGACGAACGCCACTCCTGATCTCGCTGTCCAAAAAGCGCGCAAGCTGATCGAGCAGGACAAGGTGGACGTGATCGTTGGTCCATTGTCGGGCGGCGAGGGCCTTGCCGTCAAGGAATATGCCAAGACCGTCCCATCGAAGACGTTCGTCAACGGTGCTGCGGCCTCACAGGACACGACGATGCGCGATCCCGCGCCCAATTTGTTCAGCTTCCGTGTCGACGGCGCACAGATGACCGCTGGACTTGGAAAATACGTCTACGACGAAAAGAAGTACCGCAACGTCGCAATCGTCGCCGAGGATTATGCATACCCGTACACCCAGGTCGCCGGGTTTGTCTCCGAATTCTGTGGCCGCGGCGGCAAGATCGCTGATCGTTACTGGGTGCCTCTGGGAACGAAGGACTACTCCTCGGTCATAGCCAGGATCCCCTCGGACGTGGACGCCGTGTATGTGGTTGTGGGCGGAGCCGACGCGGTCAATTTTCTGAGCCAATACTACCAGACTGGCGGGAAGGCGCCGCTCATCGGGGGGTCAATTACCGTTGACTCGGACGTGCTCAACAGCAAGGGGCCGTTCCGCAGCAAGATCATAGGCATCTTGTCGTCCAGCAATTCTGCGGACGAGTCCGAAGCGCCTGAATGGCAAGCCTTTGCAAAGACCTATCGTGCGAGGTTCCCTGATGGGCTTCCCGCGCCGTCGAGTCTGGCCGCCGCCTACTACATCAGCATGAAGGCGATGTTGCTGGGATTGCAAGCCGCCAGGGGAGACGTCAGCGGAAACCAGGACGTCCTAAAGGAGGCGCTCCGAACGCTGAAGTTTGACACCCCGACAGGCCCCATCAGCCTTGATCAGAACCGCCAGGCCATCGCCGACAATTTCCTCATGGAAGTCACGAGCCGGCCCGATGGCAGTCTCTACAATAAGGTGGTGAAGGTCGTGCCACAGGTGAACGCGACCTTGAACATGCCGCGTGAACCATACATTGCAATGGGGGCGCCGTCGCGCACCAATCCGCCGTGCCGCCAGGTCGGGAAAGTTCTGTGAGCGATCCGGCGTTGTCCATCGAAGGGCTTGGTGTGAGCTTCGGCGCACTCCAGGCCCTGGAGTCCATCGACATGAGCGTGGAGCCCGGTGAACGCCGGGTTCTGCTGGGGACCAATGGCGCGGGAAAAACCACGCTGTTCAATGTTATTGCGGGCGACCTGTCGCCCACCCGAGGCAAGGTAGCGCTGTTCGGGAGGGATCTGGGATCGATCCCGGCTTTCCGTCGCGCGCGCGTGGGACTGGCACGCACTTATCAGTCGTCTGCTGTATTCGAGAGCCAGTCTGTGAGGGACAATCTCTATCTTGCAGCTTTGGGCGCGCGGGGCCGGCAATGGGGACCATTGCCAGTCGACGATTTGAGCGAGCCTATGCAACAGGCTGCGGTTGATGCTGCCAGAGTTGGCCTCGCGAACCTGGTCGACCGTTGCGTAGCAACCCTCTCGCATGGTCAGCGGCGACAGCTCGAGATCGGAATGGCGCTGGCCCAGCGACCAAGGCTGCTATTGCTCGACGAGCCGGCGGCTGGCCTGTCACCAGGCGAACGGCCGCTGCTGATCGAACTCGTGCTGGCCCTGCCTCGCGACATAACTCTGGTGATGATCGAGCACGACATGGATGTCGCACTGCTCGTTGCAGATCGCGTAAGCGTGATGAAGAACGGCCGCGTGGTTGCCAACGGCAGTCCGGCGGATGTCCGCGTCGATCCAGCAGTGCGAGCGATTTACCTCGGAGGGGAGCATGCCTGAACCTCTTCTCGAGTTGAGGGGATTGTTTGCCACCCTCGGTAACACTTGTATCTTGCACGGCGTCGACCTGACCCTGGCCTCAGGTTGTCTCGCTGTCGTGGGGCGAAATGGGGTCGGCAAGTCAACGCTATGTCGAAGTATCATGGGTTTGGTGCCGGACGTTACTGGACGCCTGAGGCTCGCCGGACAAGAGCTTCTCGGGCGCCCGCCTCATGAGATGGAGGGGCAGGGCGTCGCCATCGTGCCGCAGGGACGTCGTACATTTCCTTCGCTCACTGTGCACGAACATTTGCGTTTGGCGCAAAAATCAAAGGCAAAAGCCTGGACGATAGAGCGGGTCTACCAGACGTTTCCGCGGCTGGCCGAACGACGTCGAAATCGTGGAACGCAGCTGTCGGGCGGCGAGCAGCAGATGTTGGCCATCGGCCGGGCCCTTTTGCGCAACCCGCGCCTGCTTATCCTCGACGAGCCATCCGAGGGTCTTTCTCCGCTGGTGGTTGAGCAATTGAGCGCGCTTATGCAGCAGCTGTACCGAAGTGAAGGCATGACCCTCTTGCTGGTCGAGCAGAATTTCCGGGTAGCCGTTTCAGTCGCTGAGCGCGTGGCTGTGATGATCTCCGGTCGCATCGTGCATGAGGACGAAGCGTCCAGCTTCGCTTCGGATCACGAGGCGCATGAACGATTTCTGGGCCTCGGTGAAGCCGCATGAAAAAGCAAGCGCGTAAGTCGCTCGCGCAGTTCTGGCCGCTGCAAAAGCCGGAATGGATGTCCGGTCCCCAAGGCAGCTTCGAACGACAGGTGTTTTGGAATCTCCGGCGACTCCCCTGGAGATGAGGACGGCTTGATCGTGTTAACGACGCCACCTCTTACTGGGCCGGCGCTACGGCGCCGGCCTTTTTCACGTGGGCCGAGATTGAGTGGTCGCCGGCATCTCTACAGATCTCGGAGCGGAGAAACGTAATCCGAGTCCCATCGCTCAGTATTCGCGGTCTTTGTCCGCTTTTAGAAAATACCTGACCTGTTAGCGAATGACCGCCCTTGCTCGCAGTGAAATGTTGCCGGTCACAAATCGTATCCACTCGCGGGGAAAGAAATGATGTCAAGGGGAGGGCATGTCGAAAGCAGCAGGCCTCAGCCTCGCCAGGCTACTCGGGCGCAAGTCCGCTAGCCCACAGTTTCGTCATTCCGATCAAACACGGGTAAGGGCCAATTGGTTGGCACGACGTGGTCGCCGTCCAACGTGAGGAGAAATCAAGTGCTCTACGACCTGAGAACCTATCGCTGTCGCCCCGGAACGGTTTCCGCCCAGCTTGCTGCCTATGCAGAAACCGGCTTTGCGGCGCAGAGCCGTCACCTCGGCGCACCGCTCCTCTACGCGACGGTCGAGACCGGAGATGTCAACGCCTATGTGCATCTTTGGCAGTTCCAGGATGCCGCCGATCGTGAACGTCGCCGCGCTGCCCTCTATGAGGACGAGCAGTGGCTCGCTTATCGCCGCCGCAGCGCGGAAGCCGGCTTCCAGACCGGGCAGACCAACATGCTCCTGAAGCCCGCTTTCTTCTGGTTGCAGGATCCCAAACTAAAGCAGGACGAACGATGACAGCTACGGATCAGCCGCATGGCCGTTTCAACGGCAGAGTAGGCCAGAGCCTTGTTTCAGAAAGCGACGGGGTTCGCGTCTGGCTCATCAGACTGGAGCCAGGCGACTATCTCGCTCCGCATTGCCATCAGCTTAACTATTTCTGGACCGCTACGACCGCGGGCCGCGCTCGCTCCGTCTACGGCGACGGCCACACCGTTGAGCGCGACTATGCGGTCGGCGACACTGCTCATTTCAGGATTGGCGCCGGCGAATTCTTCATCCACGACCTTCGCAACATCGGCGACAGTCTGCTCTGCTTCACCACCGTTGAGTTTCTGGATAGTGCGAATGAGCCACTACCCATTGGGCAGTCGGAGGATGTGAAGTGAAAGGCGTCATAGCGGCGATTGCTACGCCCGTCACGACCGGGAACACGCCCGATATCTCGCGCTTTCTCGAACACGCCCGGACGTTGCTCGAAACGGGCTGCGACGGCTTGAATGTGCTCGGCACCACCGGTGAGGCCACATCGTTGTCGGTTACAGCCCGGCAGGTCTTGATGCAGGCTGCCGCCGCTGCGCTGCCGTGCGACAGGTTGATGGTCGGGACGGGCGCGGCGGCGCTTGGCGACGCCATAGAGTTGACGGTTGCGGCAGCAGATCTTGGGTTTTCCGGTGCGCTCCTGCTGCCGCCCTTCTACTATAAGAGTGTTGCAGACGACGGTCTTGTAACCTTCGTGACAGCCGTAGCAGACGCGACTGTCTCTCCAGAGATCCCGCTGTACCTCTATAACTTTCCGCAGATGACGGGCATCGTCTGGAGCGAGACACTGGTCAGACGCTTGAAGGATAAACTCGGCCCACGCCTTGCGGGATTGAAGGACTCCTCTGGCGATCTTGCCTATGCCAGGACGATGGCGAAAATTGAAGACCTCGCGGTCTTTCCCTCCAGCGAGGCAGTGCTGCTCGACGCGCGCGCGGGCACTTTCGCAGGGTGCATTTCGGCAACGGCCAACGTGAATGCGTCGCTCTGCAGCCGGGCATTCCATCAAGGCGACGAAGATGCGCTTGCAATGGCGGTAGCAATCCGGGATCTGCTCGGCGCGGCGCCACTTATTCCGGGAATAAAGTCGGTGCTCTCTCACAACTATTCGGATGGAGCCTGGACGAGAGTTTTGCCGCCACTTCTCGACTTGGAGAAAAGTAGTCAGGATTCCATTGTTCGACGGGTCAATGAGATCCGGAGCAGGACGTCCTCGATGCTGCGGAGCTGCTGAAGAGGGCCTCCAGGGTCGAATAGGCCAAGGCATATTTGTCGGTCGCAGCTGGCTGTCGGCCTGATCACCGCTCCAGCCGCGTGCGCTAGAACTGGTTGTTGCGCCCCATCGGGGCAGCGCCTGGACTTGCAGTTTTCGAAGGCGCAAGCAGCGGTCTGACTTCCCTGGCTCTCGCATTGCTTCGCGCATAGGCGCTTGGCGTTGAACCGGTGTAGTTGGAGAAGGCCACCGTGAAGGCGCCGAGGCTGTTGAAACCGACGGCATAGGCGGTTTCGGTAACGCTGGACTCGCCCCGGCCGAGAAGTCTCATCGCTTCTGTCATCCGGATTTCGTTGATGAACTCGCGCCAGCTGATACCGAGCTCGTCCTGGAAACGACGGCGCAGCGTCCGCTCCGACATGCCGGCAGCAACCGCTGTATCGGCAATGGAGGCGGTCTCTATGTGGTCGCGGGCAAAGGCGATGGCCCGCTCCAGATCCGGAGCGTTTCCGAATGGCGTCCACATCTTGCGTTTGTTGTCGAACCAAACGGCGAAGAGTTGACCCATTGTGTCGAAAAACCGGTTGGCAAGACGGTCAGTCGGATCCCGGTCCGGTCCCCAACGATGAGCAAACTGGCACATCTCGACAGCGAGTGTTGACATCGCGGTTGCCCAGCAGCCGGTATGGTGCCAGACCGTCTCCGCACCGGTGAACTTCACCAGCGTCAGATGCACCGGCCCGTTGGCCGCCAGCCGGTAGGAGCGTTCCGCCGGGATGAAAACCATGTGACCTGAAGGCAGCGTCCATCGTCCGGAGACGCCAAGCAGCTGCACACCGCCATCATGAACGGCGACCAGCATCCCACCTGGCTCGCGCTCCGAACTCGCATCGAAATACGGAAGCTTGAGCTCAACCGAGTGGCTTGGCTGCCCCGCCACGACTGCGAAGCGTTTGTCGGACGGTCCAAGAGCAAAACGCTCGGCACCATCGGCCCCGCCGGTGAAGGGGCAGCTCTCCTCAGGCTTCGGTCTGTTCATCTCATCCTCGAGACAGATTGTCCGCTTTTAGAAAGTGGCTGGCCTATTTTCGAATGACGGCCTTTCTCCGCAGTGTCAAGGTTTGAGTCAAGCGAGGCATAGAGGTCGCACTCAAAAAGCCTTGAGCGGAGGGACAGGATGAGGCTCGACAGCCATGTGCAACGCAGCGAGAACTCGCAAGGTGTTGCGGCCAACCTCCTTGAGGTCTCCGGCGTCAGCAAGCGCTTCGGCGGAACAGTTGCGCTGCGTGATGTCTCCTTCTCGGTTGCCAGAGGTGAGATCGTCGCGCTGCTCGGCGAGAACGGCGCCGGAAAATCCACGCTGATCAAGATCATGGCGGGCGTGTTCCCGGCGGATTCGGGTTCTCTCCGTTTCGGGGAAGATACGGTCGAGGCTGCGGTCAGATCGGGCCGCATCGCCTTCATCCACCAGGATCTCGGCCTTATTCCCTGGATGACCGTGGCCGAGAACCTGATGCTCGGCACGAGCTATCCCCGCCGTCTCGGTTTGATCGACTGGCGCGCCGGCCGCGAGCAGGCGCGCAGGGCGCTGGCCGAGGTCGACGGCAAGATCGATCCCGACGACCGCATTGAAACACTCAGCCGCACTGACAAATCCCTCGTCGCGATTGCTCGAGCACTCACGAGCCGGGCCGAATTGATTGTACTCGATGAGCCCACTGCCAGCCTGCCGCAATCCGAAGTCGAGAAGCTGCACGTGGTACTGAGACGCCTGCGTGATCGCGGCGTCGGGATGATCTACGTCTCGCACCGGCTCGATGAAGTCTACGCACTCTGTGATCGTGTCATCGTGCTCCGGGATGGCACCGTTGCAGCGGCGGCACCGACCGCCGGGATTGATGCCGACGCGCTTGTACAGGCAATCATCGGCCGGCCGCACGACCAGGTTTTCGTTCGACCCGCCGCGCCGGCTCAGTCGCAAGAAACTGTCCTGAGTCTCGATCATGTCGAGATCGGTGCTGTCGGCCCGATTGATCTTGAACTCCGGGCCGGTGAGGTCGTCGGGCTCGTCGGCTTGCGCGGGGCCGGGCAGGACGCCATTGGCAAGGCACTGTTCGGAGTGGAGACCGTTGCCGGAGGGAAGATCCGGCTTTGCGGCACAAGCTATCTGCCCCGGGATCCCTTCGATGCCGTGTCCAAAGGCGTGCTGATGGTCGCCGGGGATCGCGCCGCCGAGTCCATCGCGCAGGGCATGAGCATCCGCGAGAACATGTTCCTCAACCCGGTAGCGTCCGGTCGCAGCCTTCTTTCGTTGCGCTCGGCGGCTTCGGAGGATCGGGAGTCAGAGAATCTGGGGTCGGCCGTGCGGCTGCGGCCCAACCTGCCGTCGGCGCCGATCGAGACGCTTTCCGGGGGCAATCAGCAGAAAGTGGTGATGGCGCGCTGGATGCGGATCGGCGGCAAGGTCCTCGTTCTGGAGGATCCGACTGCAGGTGTCGATGTCGGCGCAAAGGCGGAGATCTACCGGCTGCTCAACGCTGCGCTGGCGGATGGTCTGAGCGTCTTGCTGGTCTCGACCGATTTCGAGGAAGTCACCTCCATCTGCCACCGCGCCTATGTCTTTCGTTCCGGTCGGATCGTTGCGGAGCTGGGCGAGAACAGGCTTTCGATAGCCAGTCTCCTGAACGCAGCCTCGCTGTCACCGGCGGCCTGACGGCGAGCGGCACAACGACTTCTCCAAAGAGAACAACCGGCCGAAAGCCGGAAGGGAGGACGACAATGGAATCCATCAAGTCAACGGCACTTGAGCCGACGCCACGGGATCTGGCGGGCTTGCCACTGCTGCAGCGTGCGACGCGACTCTTGCCGGTGTACGGCCTGCCCATCCTGACAGTCTCGCTGATCGTGCTGTTCAGCGTCCTGTTGCCGGCGACTTTCCCGACGATGCTCAACCTTCGCTCGGTGCTCGGTGACAAGTCGATCATTTGTATCCTGGCGCTCGCCGCCATGGTGCCAATGATGGCCGGTCGCATCGACCTGACGGTCGGTTACGGCATCGTCATGTGGCACGTGCTGGCGATCAGCCTGCAGACGCATTACGGGTTCGGCTGGCTGACCGCCATCCTGATCGTTCTGGCGCTGGGTGTCCTGCTTGGCCTCATCAATGGCCTTCTGGTCGAGATCGCCCGCATCGATTCCTTTATCGCAACACTCGGCACCGGCACCGTGCTCTATGCGCTGGCGCTGTGGCATACCGGCGGCCGGCAGGTCATCGGTGCGCTGCCGCCAGACTTCACCATGCTCTACGCGAGCAATCCCTTTGGCCTGCCGATCGCAGCGTTCTATGTGCTGGCGATCAGCGTCGTGCTCTGGATCGTCGCGGATTATCTGCCGATCGGCCGCATGCTGTATGCGATCGGTGCCAATCAACGCGCCGCCGCGCTCAATGGCATTCGCACTCGTCGCTTCGTCATCGGCGCCTTCGTGACTTCCGGTCTGCTCGGCGCCTTTGCCGGCATTGTGCTCGCCGCGAAGCTGCGTATCGGCCAGGCGAGCGTCGGCCTCGAATTCCTGCTGCCGGCACTTGTCGGCGCGTTCCTTGGCTCGACGACGATCCGCCCCGGCCGCGTCAACGTCTGGGGCACGGTCGTCGGCGTGACAATCCTGGCCGTCGGCATCTCCGGCATCCAGCAATTCGGCGGCGCCTTCTATGTCGAGCCGCTGTTCAACGGCACCACGCTGCTCGTCGCCATCGGTATCGCCGGATACGCGCAGCGTCGGCGCGCCATCGGCCCGACGGCGCCAAGGCAAGTCCAGTCAAACGAGAAGGGCGGCAGCTGAATCCGCCCCGGCACCCAACCCAGCATGTCAGATCGCGAGGAAACAGATGACAGCAATCTACCGGAGAACCGCAACCTTTCTTGCTCTCGGCCTTGTCGGCCAGATGATGACAGTACCTGTCGCCCTTGCCGGTGAAAGTGGAGGCAAAACCGCGCAGCAGTATATGGTCGATGTCACTGAACCCAACCCTCCATGGACGGGTCCGACCACGGGTCCGGCCGCGCAGAAGGGCAAGTCGATCGTTTATGTTTCCGCCGACCAGCGCAATGGTGGTGCGCTGGGTGTTGCAGACGGCGTGCAGGAGGCTGCCAGCGCAATCGGCTGGACAGTACGTGTGCTCGACGGGCAGGGCACAGTCTCTGGCCGCTCAACCGCACTCCAGCAGGCCATCGCGCTCAAGCCGGACGGCATCGTGCTCGGTACGGTCGACGCAAAGGAACAGGCGGAGCTTATCCGCCAGGCCGCCGATGCGGGCATCAAGATCGTGGGCTGGCATTCGGTAACAAAGCCAGGCCCGTCGGCTGAGTACAAACTCTTTAACAACATCGCGACTGATCCGCTCGATGTTGCAAAAGCGGCAGCCACCTTCGCGGTGACCGACTCCGACGGCAAGGCCGGCGTCGTGATCTTCACTGACTCGACCTATGCGATCGCAATCGCCAAGTCGGACGCAATGGCCGCGGTGATCAAGGCCTGCGGCGGTTGCAAGGTCCTCAGCGTCGAGGACACGCCACTCGCTGAGGCCAGCACCCGCATGCCACAGCTGACCACTTCGCTGCTCCAACGCTTCGGCAACCAGTGGACCTATGCGCTCAGCATCAACGATTTGACCTTCGACTTCATGTCGGCCTCGCTTTCGTCGGCGGGCATTGCGCAGGACGGTTATCCACGTAACGTTTCGGCAGGTGACGGCAGCGAAGCCGCTTTCCAGCGCATCCGCACCAAATTCTACCAGTCGGGTACCGTCGCTGAGCCGCTGCACCTGCATGGCTGGCAGGCTGTCGACGAGCTCAACCGCGCATTCGCAGGCCAGCCGGCATCGGGCTTTTCCGCACAGGTCCATCTGGTGATCCCGAAGAACATCGGCTCCGACGGCGGTCCGAAGAACATCTACGACCCGGAGAACGGCTATCGCGCCGTCTACACCCGGATCTGGAAGGGTCGCTGAAGTTTCGCGGAGGCCGGAGCGGCCTCGGTCCATTCCCCCAAGCACGAAGGACGTTCCAACTATGAGTAAAGCCTATTGGCCCGACGGCAGCCGGCTTGTCATCTCGATCTCGATGCAAATGGAAGCTGGCGGGGAAGCTCCGTACGGTCCGGGCGGACCGTTCTCGGGCTTCATCGACATGGACCCGAGCTACCCGGATTTCCCGACGAAGTCCTGGTACAAGTACGGCTACCGCGAGGGCATCCAGCGGATGCTCGACCTGTGGGACCGTTTCGGCGTCAAGGTCACCTCGCATATGGTCGGCTCGGCCGTTGACCGGTCGCCACAGGTCGCGAAGGAGATCGTTGAGCGCGGCCACGAGGCCGCTGCCCACGGGCGCGACTGGGTGCAGCAATACGATCTCGACTACGAGGCCGAGAAGAAGTTCATCCAGGACAACATCGACAGTGTCCGGAAGGCGACCGGGAAGGTGCCAGTCGGCTACAACGGTGCAGCCATGCGCGGCACAATCAACACGCTGAAAATCCTGCAGGAGCTCGGCTTCCGGTATTTCATCGACGACGTGAGCCGCGACGAGCCGTTCCTCATCAAGGTGGGCAAGAGGGACATGGCCATCGTGCCGTATTCCCTCAATCTCAACGACATCATCCAGTTTGAAGCCTACAAGTTCTCTACGGGGGAATATGAGCAGCAGCTCAAGGACGAGTTCGACCAGCTCTATGAGGAAGGCGCAACGCGCCGGCGGATGATGGCGATCTCAACCCATGACCGCATTCAGGGGCGTCCCTACCGCGTGCGTTCGCTCGGGCGGTTCCTCGAATATGCCAGCAAGCACAAGGGGGTGACTTTCCTTCGCAAGGACCAGATCGCCGACATCATCTACTCGGATCCCGAGCCGCTGCGCGACATCAACGAACACGATGCCTGGGCCGAATGGGAGCGCAAGCACGGCAACCAGAAAATCGTGCCGATTGCCTGAAGCGGAGGGCTGGCGTGACCCGCCAGCCCTCAAACCGCAGCATGAGTCTCGTTGATGAACCACGATCTTGCAATTATCGGAGGCGGCATCGTCGGCCTGGCGACGGCTCTCGAAATTACCGAACGCGTTCCAGGCCTCTCCGTCGTCGTGCTCGAGCGCGAGAACGATGTCGCCTTGCATCAGACGGGGAGGAACAGCGGCGTCATCCATGCCGGCGTCTACTACCAGCCAGGCAGCCTGAAGGCCCGCTTTTGCAAGGAGGGGGTCGAGGCAACGATCCGCTTCTGCAGGGAGCATGGCTTGCCCTTCGAGCAGTGCGGCAAGCTGCTGGTGGCAACTGACGCCGCGGAGCTCGATCGCATGACAGCCCTCCACGAGCGATGCGTCGCCAACGGGCTGCCGGTCGAGAAGCTGGACGGCGCCGAGCTGCGCCGCCGCGAGCCGCATATCCACGGTGTCGGGGCGCTCTTCGTGCCAACGACGGGCATCGTCGACTACGGCCTCATAGCTCGCACCATGGCGAAGCTGCTGAGGGAGCGAGGTGTTGAGATCCTGACCGGTGCCAGGGTCGATAGCATCGAGGAAGGACCGGCCGGAGTTACGATCGGAGCAGGGGAGCACAGGATCAGGGCCAGCAACATGATTGCCTGTGCCGGGGTCATGGCGGACCGTATCGCCCGACTGGGCGGTCTCGATCTCGATTTCAGGATCGTACCGTTCCGGGGTGAGTACTATCGCCTGGGCGGCGACAAGAATGACATCGTGAGTCACCTCATTTATCCAATCCCGGATCCGGCCTTGCCATTTCTCGGAGTGCATCTCACGCGGATGATCGGTGGCTATGTCACGGTCGGACCGAACGCCGTATTGGCCCTCGCGCGGGACGGCTATCGCTTTGGCGATGTCAGCCTTCGTGACCTCGCCGAGATGATCGCGTACCCGGGGTTCAGAAAGGTAATCGCCAGCAATCTGCGCTCCGGCCTCTCGGAGATGTGGAATTCATTGAACAAGCGCGCCTATCTTGCTCTCTGCCAGCGCTATTGCCCGGACCTTAGGCTTACTGACCTCAAGCCGTATCGACCCGGCATTCGCGCACAGGCTGTTCTGGCCGACGGGAGCCTTGTGCATGATTTCTTGATACGCGAGACGGCGCGCAGCCTCCATGTCTGCAACGCGCCTTCGCCTGCAGCGACTTCCGCAATGCCGATAGCCCGCGATCTCGTCACGCGCGCCATCGCTCAATTCCGCTGGAAATGACGACGCCCCTGGGCTCATCGTGGTGCGTCGGGCGCGAAAAGGACGGAGCGCGCACAAGGCAAATATTTGGCTGGCTCGGTCCCGCGGCCGATGCGAGGTTTTACCAGCCTGATCCTGAGTGGCGTGGTCGCTCTGGCTTTCCAAGACAAGCCCGGCTTGAGTAGCCCATTCAAGCGGGCCTATTAATGTCACAAGCTCCTTCTCCCGGTCGATGGACCAAAGATGAAGACGAGGGGCAGGCGGGTAAGCGTAGCAACCGGCTGCATATTCGCTCTCGGAGGCTTTTGGTGGTTCGACGAAACCAAGCTTGCTGATCTGGCCGAAAGATCGAGAAACTCTGGGCTGGTGAGAGCGTCGATTTGCTGGATGCATCGTGGGATCCACGCCCAGATGTTCTCCGCGGCGTTCCGTCCATTCATCGCAGGTTGGTCCAGATGCGCAAGCACGGCAGAGAGTCTTGATCGCTCAAGACGTTGCTCATGGACTGCATCAACAAACTCAAGGCGTCGCTTCTCGCGCGTATTGATTAGAGCGTCAACGCTGGTGGCCGAGTCCGATACCGAGCGCAAGAGCCTTCTGCCGGAGGCTTCCCTCGCTGCGCTTCATCTGCTTCGCAATCTTGACAACTGGCGTGCGTGCCCTTGAGTGCGAACGCAGTTGCTTGACGTCATCTGCGCTGTAAGTGCGACGTGTTCTCTGCTTGGCCTTCTTTGCCATTGATATCCTCGCCCGTTGGTAAGTGGGTCGTCCTTCTAGCAAGATCGCCCAAGATCGCAACGTCGCGCCGGTTGCAACGTAAGCGTCGTTCTCAGGCCACGGCTTTGAGGGCTTGAGCTCGGTAGGCCCAGGGCAGGAGCTGGTCGATGTCTCGGTTTGGATGCCCGTTGACGATCCTTGTCAGGACGTCGGTGAGATAGGCGAGCGGATCGACGCCGTTAATCTTGCAGGTCTCGACCAAGGTTGCGACGACGGCCCAATGTTCGGCGCCTCCGTCGGATCCGGCAAACAGTGCGTTCTTGCGACTGAGCTTGATGCCACGGATTGATCGTTCGACCGTATTGTTGTCGAGTTCGATGCGGCCGTCATCGATGAAGCGCGTCAAGCCTTGCCAGCGCGAGAGGGCATAGCAGATGGCCTCGGCGAGCTTGATCTTCTGGCTGATGAGAGCCAGCTTGGCGCGCAGCCAGGCCTCGAAGGCATCAGCCAGCGGCCGGCTCTTCTGCTGCCGCACGAGGCGACGCTCCTCCGCGCTGCGGCCGCGGATCTCCTTCTCGATCGCATAGAATGCGGCGATATGCTTGAGCGCCTCGCTCGCAATCGGCGCGGGGCCGGCTGTCGCGAGTTCGTAGAAGTTGCGCCGCATGTGCACCCAGCAGAAGGCAAGCTCGACCTCGCCACGTTCGGCAAGCTTTGGATAGGCGTTGTAGCCATCGACCTGCAGGCCGCCCTTGAAGCCGGCAAGATGGCTGAACAGGCGCTCAGCTTTGCGGTCGGGTGCATAGATATAGGCGATGCCGGGCGGATCGAGGCCGCCCCAGGGCCTGTCGTCGGCGGCATAGGCCCAGAGGTGGCCGGTCTTGGTGCGCCCTCGACCGGGATCGAGCACCGGCACCGTCGTCTCGTCGGCGAACAGCTTGGATCTCGCGCGAAGCACAGTGAGAAACCCCCGAATGTCTCTCCGCGATATCAGCAACGGCGCTCGCAGAAACTGCGATCGTAACGCAGCTTGGCAGGTACACGCGCGAAAGCCGACCAGCAACGGCGGCCCCTGTCGAAAAG
The DNA here is from genome assembly GCF_022012435.1 of Bradyrhizobium zhengyangense. Lineage (GTDB taxonomy): Bacteria > Pseudomonadota > Alphaproteobacteria > Rhizobiales > Xanthobacteraceae > Bradyrhizobium > Bradyrhizobium zhengyangense. Next base: position 7,021 of record NZ_JAKLUA010000029.1, on the reverse strand, counting down.
CCTGCCTAAAGCGCGCTTCAGGCAGGCACCGCAGTCGTCGCGGCACAGCGGTGGCGGAGGGGTATGGCGGCTGATGACGCACCGCCGACGATATACTGGCGGGCCTAGCACTCCCGGCGCTCTAAATCCGCAATTGGATGGGCAGCCGGGAGCATGGGGGCTGGAACACAAGCGGTGCCATGTTCGCTCTCAGGATGCAATCCTTCGAATGACGCCGATTTCGGAACGGTGTGTTCGCCTGAGGGAAAGCGCAAGTGGAAGATGCCGGCAGAGAAGGGGAACAAGTGGCGATGGGATAGGCTTCATCCTGCTGCCAGGCAAAAACCTTAAGTTGCCCCAATTTGAATCGATCCTGATATTTGGAGCTGTCGGGCATACCCTGTGCATTGAGGTTCGATCATGTCGTTAAGCAAGGCCTTGAATGAGCGACTAACAGAACTAAAGTTTCATCCAGCCGTCCTCGCGGTCAGACAGATCAAGAAACGTTTCGCCGACAGTGGACCTGCACTGCGCCTCAAATTCAATGGCCAAAAGCGCGATGAGATCCTCGGGGAGTACAAGCGTAAATCAAGCGTGCAAGACGTCATTGACTTCACCAAGCAACATATGGGCACAGGCTCCTGTCAGATCGAAACGGAGATTTCGTCGGCCCTCGATTACATCGCTGCGTCCGCTCCGAAGACTGTCGTTGAAATCGGAACGCTGAACGGCGGAACCTCGCTTCTGTTCGGACGATTTCTGCCGACGATGGAGACGATGATCTGCATCGATCTGCACGTGAAGAACAAGGAAATGCTGAAGCTGTTGGCGACGCCGAAGCAGCAATGGATGTTCTACGACATGCCCTCCTACGCGGATGACACGGTCAAGCGGGTCGAGAAATTTCTCAATGGCCGGCAGATCGACACGTTATTCATCGACGGCGATCACCGTTACGAAGGCGTCAAGCAAGACTTTCTCTGCTACCGGCATTTCGTTCGAGAAGGAGGGATCGTCCTGTTCCACGACATCTGCGAGTCCAGCGGAAACACCAGCGCCTGGGCCGGCGGTGTCCCGCGGCTATGGCGCGAATTGTTGCCGTTCTACGAGCATAAGGAATTCATCCGAAACCGTAGCCAGGAAGGTTTTGGCATCGGCGCTCTGAAATACGCCAAGGCCGCGGAGCCATTTAAATCGACGTGACTTTGGCCGAACACAAGGCCCAAGCGGCCGCGTAGCGGGTTGAAGACCGTCAACGAAGGGCTCCGGCACAACATGACGATAGTCGCGATCGCATCGGCCGCGCCATAGCTTGGCCGCAAAAAAAAGGGGATCAGCCGTCACGCGCGAGGACGAGATTGGTATCGTGGCCCAATCCAGGCAGACCCGCGCTCGCGCCAAAGCACTTCAGGACCTACACGACAGCGAGATCAACTACACGATCGCCACGTTTTGGGTGCTGGTTTTAGGGGCATGCTTGGTGACGACTTGAATTGCCGCCTTTGCATCCAGCCCCTCGGGCTCGACGAGCCGCGCGATGATGTTCTGCGCGCTCTTGACGGCGAGTAGGATACGCTTTTAGGGGTCATATGGGATCAGCCTGCATGCTGCAATGGCAGGCTGAGCTGTACGTCGATCGCGCGGCCGAGCTGGCTCTTGATGAAATCTCTCAATCCGTGTGTGATGTCGCGGTGTTTCCCATTGATATGGCGCTCGAGCTCGCGCGATGGGGGAAAGCGCAGGCGGCGCCGCAAGTGAGCGTGCTGGGGTCTGCGGCAGCCAACCGGCCGGTCAGAAAACGCAAAGGCCGCAGCAGTGAACTGCCGCGGCCCGCGCCTTGTCAAAAAATCCGGGTGAAAACGATCTAAGTGAAATATGCAGCCAGCCCCGGTAAGCAGCAGCCTACAGCAGCTCTGCCGCAGTGCAATGTGATCTATTTCACAGTTTGAAACGTATTTAACGCGCCAGCGAGGCAAGAACCGCCCGGGCTGGCTGCTGGCGGCCCCTTATTAACGAAGGGCGAAAATCTCAAGCATTGATGGCACGAAACATGCTGAGTACCCGCCGCCGCGTCGATCGTGCGGAACGTCGTGGCATCGGCCGCAGGAGCCGTTTGCAGAGCGGAGCCTGCGGCCCCTCTGTTAGCCCGTTCACGCTGGCCGGCCTTCAGGCCCCTGCCGGCGTACGCGACAGGGGGCCGTGTAGGTGGACAGCGCGAGCGTCATGCCATGAGGGGTCGCGCCAAGGACCCGCACAAGTCGAGACCATCGGCGCGCGATGGATGAGCGCATATGTTGTGCAAGGTGCGCAAATTAGAGGCCAGATGATTTCACTGCTGCTGCCGTGCCGGTTCACGCTGGCGGGCCATCTGCTAAAATCGCGACGCGATCGGTGCCCGCCGATCGTCAAAAAATCTTGGCTTTCAACTCCGCCGGCTCACAAGGTCGGCGGATCTTCTTTTATCAATTTACAACGATCGCCGCCCTCGATACATTTCACACTATTGCAAATCCGAAACCATTCAGTGAGGGCGTTATGTCGAGTGCGATCGAGTTGATTGTGAGTGGATACGCTACGCTTAAGGATCGACAGTCCCTTGAAAACCTGAGAACGCACCGTCGGCACTTGGCAGTCGATTTGAAGGCCCGGAGTGGCTTCGACTGCCGGTCATCGATCGCTCAGCTCGAGCAGGACATTGCCGCGATCGAGGCCGGACTTCAGGCGCTTTCCGAGCCGGTGAGTGGCTGATTAGGAATTTTGCGCTCGCATCACGCGGCGCCTCAGGTGTTTGCAGTCGCTGGAGGACTTGGATCGCTTTCCCATAGTATTCGGCCACTTTGAGAAGACCCTCCCTCGCAAGCTCCAGGGAAGCAATGGCCCAGTGTTCTCTGCACGCACGTTCGGGCCTGCGAAATTGCTTCAATTCCCCTATTCAACGACAGCTCCCCAGCCTGGGGCAACTACGTCTTATTTGGCCGCCTTAATTAAACCAGTAGCTGAAACCCGCAATAACAAAAATCAACCGCTGGCTGTTTCGAATTGCTGATTTTCGATAGTGTCAAGTTGCCTGAGGTCGGACAAACGGCGCAAGCCTTCGGCCTTGACGCCCGAGTTCACGCTGGCGGGGCTATCACCTCGTACTCGAAAGCGACGCCTTCGCGATCGTTCTCGTCAAGCCAAGCTTGAGCGGCTTGCTCCGTCGCGAAAACCTTCAGATCATCCTCGCCTTGATCGTAAATCCAGACAGTCATGACTGGCGCTCCGGGAGGTCGCGTTGAGGGCCTAGGATGCACACGAGCATCGACCAGGACCTCGGTGATGGCGTCTCGAAGGCCGTCGCGATCGAGGATGCGGGTAGGACGATCAATGGTGGCTTCTGCGTCGCGCTCGCGGGTCAGATGGTCTGCCAAGGAACCATTGCCACGGCGGCTTAGCCGTGCGTTGGCAGAGTCCGCCCAAACCTGAAGTCACGTTTAACGTGGGCGTTTAGTGTCCGCCACCTGGCCGCTTGGCATGTCGGGGACATCATCCGGGTTGCCCGTTCGCTCTGTTGCAGAAAGGACAGGGCTCACCGGGAGCACCGCAGGGACAGGGCCTGCTTTCGCTACCCCGAAGGGCGGTCAGGGTTCGCCTCGCAAACCCAGCGGCTGTTGTCGCATCGTGGGCAGAATTGCATGTTAAGGCCACATGGTCGTGAGCAATTGGTTTCGACTTACGCGGCGAAGCTCCTGCCTCTCTCGGCCAGCTCGAAATGAGGACCCTTCTCAACAAGCAGGCCGAATTTCAGCATCTCCCGCGCCAGGGACAGCGTACAAACCGGATGGGATGATAGACGTGCGTCCCGCGCGCGATGAGATGCCCATATAGCAGCGCGAGCCGCAGTGGCCTGAGCATTCCCCGCAAGATATCTGGCATTGTTGAAGAAGCGGCTGAACGTTCTGCCGTTCCTCAGATCGCGTCAGGCGGCTCCCCCCGCAGCGGCAATGCGAGTTGCAAGCCATATGGGCGCGAGCTATTGGCTTCGAATGAAGGCGTCCAATGCCGGCGAGAGGTCCAGCCGTTCGCGCGCAGTTCGTTCGGCGAGCAGGTCCGCGATTTACTCGGTCGCGTCGCGCGACCAGCCCCTCGACGGCGTTGCAGGCGACGATCCGCACGAAATAGGCATACTGGCCCGAGATCAGGTCCCGCAGCACGGTCTGGCGCTCGGTGTCCTGTTCGTCGGTCTCGCGCCAGGCGCAGCCGGCCCGCGCGCCGATGTCCTCCAGCACCAGATAGATGTCGCGGTCCAAACGATGCAGCGGCATGATCGAGAGCGAGGCACGCACACGCTTACTCCGATACTGACTGAGGAGAGAGACGGCCCCGGCTCGCAGGGGGCTTGGGGGGTATGGGCCGGGGCCGGTCCGCCAGCCCGGCGGCGGGCCAGCGGGACTCAAGCAGATTTGGCGGGCATTTGTTCCCGCCGAACCCAATCAGCAGTTCTCCGCCCGATAAGACCGGGTTCACAAAGAAGGAGCGTTCTCTCGCCTCTGGTGATTGCGGGGGCCGGGGCGATCGTCCCAGGTCACATACCCGCACCATCGACACCGATACATAGTCACCGTCCCATCGATGCGAGCGTTCATCAGTTCGCTAACAGTCACGTCGCTGCTGCCCCGGCATCGCCCGCAGCTCGGCAGGGATGCAGACGTCTTGTTGAAGTCCGACGCCCTTGCCACGCGGATAGCTCCTGAGCATGCCTCAACCGCGACACTGTTCGCTGTGAACCGCTTGGTGGCGCCAAAGTTCTTACGCCCTGCTTTGCTTCCGAGGCCGAGCCCTTAGCATCCTGGATTTTGCCGCTGGGCCTCCGCAACTGCCGGTGCACAAAAAGGCCCTAGCCGTGTTGGGCGGCTAAGGCCTTGTTGGGCATCTGGTGTCGGGAACGGACGCGGGCAAATAACGGGGAAACATTAACCCGGTTCCGGTCCGTCTAAAAAGAACGGCCCCGGCGCGCGAGCAGCACAGCGGGGCCGGACGGCTGCGAGGGGCGGCGGAGACGGGGTGCAGCCGTCTCAGGAGCTACGGGCGGCGATTAGTTGGTTTCACTGTCCTAATCTTTTCGGCGATCCGTGAAACCATTTGCGAGATGGACAAGGTTGCGATAGGGCGCTCGGGCACGTGTGCTGACCTATCGTGAGCACATCATCGCCCCACACGGGGACTGATTGGCACCTGCTGCGGTATCCCTGCGAAGTGCGAGATCCAGCCGAATATTTCGACGACATCCAGGACGTCAAAGTCAAAGGACATGCTCGACCTAGCCAGGCACAACGTGAACAGAAGTCAGGCAACTTCGAGCCAAGCAAATTCGAGGATCACCAGGGGACAGCGCTAGCCGACTTCATTAATCAGAAGCGCGCCGGCAAGGTGATCCGTCCGAAGGAACGATGAAAGGCGACAACGTCGTCGATCTGATCGACGCACTACGAGAGAGTGTAAGTCGGGAGGCCGCCCAGCAATGGGCGGAAAGTCCACCAAGAAGCCGCGCAAGGCTGCCGTCGGTCAGAAGGAAATGCTGATACCTATCGCCGGAAAGAAGCGGCCAAGAAGCCGGCAAGTAGGTCACAGCGTAAGTCGGCTTGACGCCATGCGCCCTATCTTGGTCAAGGGCGTTACAAATGGCCTAGGCGGCAAGATCGAACGACCCGATTAGGGCGCGCATGTCATCGGCGAGCTCGCGATAGTGTTGGCTTGCTCGTCGGTACAGCTCGCGATTGCCTCCTTTCGATCGACCAGCGATCAGCTCGCACTCCGCAGCGAGATTTTCAAAACGCTCCAACTTGGCTTGGAAACCACTCATTGCTCGCCCCATTCTTTACTCAAGGGACGTGACAATATTCGGCCGATTGGGTCAGCTCAAACAGATTCAATGCTGCACTTGCGAGGTCTTTATCCATCGACGGTTGCAGATAAGCAACGGGGCCGCGCAAAGCGTGAAGATTAGTCGCACCGCCGGGTCAACTGTCGCGCAGCGCTGTAATCCCCGTACGAACGGAACTTATTTTTCGATCATGTCGCGGATTTGGGGATGAGCGCTTTCAGCAAGTACCTACGAGCAACCCGTTCACCTCTAAGCGGCACGAACAGCGTCGCCAAACGCAATTGCCCCTGCCAAGCGGCAGTCTGCGCTGCCGTTGGACTTGCCTGACCGGCCTTCTATCGCCGTTCTTCCGTTTACCAATATGAGCGGAGATGCAGAGCAGGAGTATTTTGCCGGCAGATTTGCCGAGGACCTGCTGACCACGCTGTCAAAAATCAGGAGCTACTCGCGATCGCTCGCAATTCCAGTTTTGTCTTCAAGGGGCAGGCTAGGGATATAAGGGAGTTTGGACGGCTACTTGGAGCTCGGTACGTCGTGGAAGGAAGCGTCAGAAGTCCGGCAACAAGGTGAAGATCGATGGTGAATTTTGACTGCGCCCAACAGGTTGATAAGAAAGCCGGAAGATCTCCCAGGACTCGATGCGCCCAGGCAACCGACCGAAAGGAATACTCTAAAAGTCTGGCAAGCCTAGCAGGCTGTTGAAGAACTCAGCCGTGTTCGCAAACGAAGGCTGAATCGTCGCCATTGTGGATGTAGAAGTGGCCGACGAGCCTGCCCGCAGTGCCGATCGTAGCCCATCCGCGACCGCAGGACGGGTCATCTTCGTCGTGCCTTCCCATGAGAACTCGGCGCAGGCCGATCCGTCGCGGGTGCCGTACCGGACGTCGAGAAAGCCCTTCAGCGCGCCGAAGGCGATTTCACCGTCGGACTTGCCTTCGAAGGTGAGATGCGCCTCTTCGACGAGGTCGAGGAAGTCGCTGTCCCAGACGTCCATCTCGACGATGCGCCAGCGGCCGACAAAGGCCTTGGCGAAGCCGGGCACCTTGGCCATCAGCCGGTCTCCGCGATCAGCTTGGGCAGCCGCACCAGATTGTAGGCGGTGGCAGCGAAGGTAAAGGCCCATCCGACGCGATCACGGCCACGGAAGCTGGTCTTCTCTTGCCCGGCGACCGTTTTGAT
>NZ_JAKLUA010000028.1 GCF_022012435.1 Bradyrhizobium zhengyangense | reverse complement strand
TTGCAGAGATCGACCTCGCGACGGTCCACGGTGACGAGATTCACGTCCTCCCGCACCAGCCGGCGCACGATCGCGCTACCGACCATGCCGCGATGGCCAGCGACGTAGACGCTTTTGCCCTTCAGCTCAAACGGTCCGCTTGCCATTCACAATATCCCGATAGCACCTGTGGGCGCGCCCATACGGTCGCCCCACTGTCAAAATTCCCTCCTTCTTTGACATATCGATCGCTGAGGTCAACCTCGCAGAAGCGCCCGGGCAGGTTTCCCGGGCGCCACTGTCGAATTGGACCGCAGCCCGCGAAAGCTGCGGAGGCGCTACTGCGAACGGTCCGAGGTCCAGCCCTTGTAATCCTTGATATTGTCGCGGGTCACGAGCTTCGAGGGCAGCAGTTCGACGGTCGAGGCCGGCTTCTGGCCATTGAGGATGCCGACGCCGACCTGCACCGCGCGCCGTGCCATGAAGAACGGGTCCTGCGATGCCGACGCCTGGATCTGCGGCGACCCGGCATCCTTGAGCGAGGCCTCGATGTCGGGCGCGCCGTCGACCGCGGTGATGATGATGCCGCTGCGGTTCTGCTGTTTCGCCGCGAGATCGGTGCCGATCGCCTGCGGGTCGTTGATGGCGAAGATGGCGTCGATCTTGGGGAAGCGGGTCAGATAGCCTTGCGCGACGGTGAGGCCGCCTTCGCGTGAGCCCTTGCCGTCCTGGTCGCTGGACAGCACCTTGATGCCGGCATTCTTGCCGAAGACGTTCTTGCAGCCGGTGACGCGGTCGATCACCGCGGAGACCTGCGGCCCATTCTCGATGATGACGTCGCCCTTACCGCCCAGCTTGTCGACGATGTACTGGCACGAGATCTCGCCGGCCTGGACGTTGTTGGTGGTCACCGTGGCGTCGGCGCCTTCGGCCGCGGTATCGACCGCGACCACGACGATGCCCGCCGCCTGCGCCTTCTTGATCGCCGGCCCGATCGCTTTGGGGTCGCCGGGGTTCAACAGGATCAGGTCGACGCCAGCGGCGATGAAATTGTCGATCTGGGTGACCTGCTTGCCGAGGTCGTATTCGAAGCCGACGGTGGTGATCTTCACATTGGGATTGGTCTTCTTGGCCTCGAACTCGGCGCCCTTTGACAGCGCGACGAAGAACGGATTGCCCATCGAGCCCAGCGAGACGCCGATCGACTTGAGCTCCTTGGCAGAGGCCGGTGCGGTGGCGAGGGCAAGCGCCATCGCGGCGCCGGCGAGCATGGTCATCTTCAACATTGTCTTCCTCCCTGGTCTGTTTTCAAAGACGGTACGGCAGACCAGTTGCCGCAACCGAATTTCACACCGCGCGCTCAGATGCGCGCAGAACCGTTCAAGTTCTGGCGGAGCCTTGCAACCGATAGCGATCCAGCGCCACCGCGCCGATGATCACCAGGCCCTTGATCACATATTGCCAGATGTCGGAGACGCCGACGAGGATCAGCCCGTTCGAGAGCACCGCGATGATCAGTGCGCCGACCAGCGTCCCCCAGATCGATCCGATGCCGCCGACGAAAGACGTGCCGCCGAGGATGACCGCGGTGATGGCGTCGAGCTCGTAGCTTTGTCCGAGCTGCAAGCCGTTGGCGGCATAGAGCCGCGCCGCCTGCATGCCGCCGCCCAATCCGGCCAACAATCCCGAGATGCCATAGACGAAGATCAGGACGGCCCAAACCTTGATGCCGGCAAGCCGCGCCGCGCTCTCATTGCCGCCGACCGCATAGATGTGCACACCCAGGACGGTCCGGCGCAGCACCACCCACGAAACGAAAATGACGAGCAGCGCAATGACCGACAGCCAGGGAATCGAGGCCACGCCGGGGATCAGCGTGAGCGAACCGTTGCCGATGAAGGCATAGGGAATCGACGGATTGAACACCGTGGTGTCGGCGCCGAGCAGCCGCGCCAGTCCGCGCACGGCGGTGAGCGAGCCGAGCGTGACGATGAAGGGCGGCAGGCGCAACAGCGCGATCAGCGCGCCATTGACGATGCCGAAGCCAAGACCGGTGAGCACAGCGACCGGCAGCCAGAGCGCGCTCAACTCGGGCAGTTTGGACATCGTCAGGCCGGCCATTGCCGACGCCGCCAGGATCGAGCCGACCGAGAGATCGATGCCGCCGGTGAGGATGACGAAGGTCATGCCCGCGGCGAGCACGGTGTTGACGGCAGCCTGCTGCAGGACGATGCCGAGATTCTGTCCGGTGAAGAAACGGCCCTCCGACAGATAGTGGAAGCCGATGCATAGCAATAGCAGCACCGGCAACATGCCGGCCGCGCGGATCAGGAGCCTGATGCGCTGACGTTTTGTCTCCTGGGCAGCGGCAAGGCCGTTTGCAGTCGCGGCCTTCGCCTGCGTCGATCCGTTGTCAGGCATCGAGATGCTCCGTCCCCGTGGCGAGGGCCATGATGTCTTCCTGAGTCAAAGGCGCTGTCTCGGTTCGCCTGACCTCGCCTGCGATATGCCCCGACCGCATCACCAGGACGCGGTCGCAGATACCGATGATTTCTGGCAGATCGGACGAGATGACGAGGATTGCGGTGCCGGCCTTGGCGAGATTGTCGATGATGGAATAGATCTCCGACTTGGCGCCGACGTCGACGCCGCGCGTCGGCTCGTCGAGGATCAGTACTTTCGGTGCAATGGCGAGCAGCCGCGACAACAGGACCTTTTGCTGGTTGCCGCCGGACAGGCCTCCTGCGGGTACGCCGGCATTGGCGGCGCGGATGCTGAGTCCCGCAAACGCCCTGTCGGCGCGCTCGCGCGCCTTGTCGCGATCCAGGAACCAGCCGAGCTTGGCATCGCGTCCGATTACGGCGAGATTGATGTTGTCTAGGCACGACATGTCGAGGAACAGGCCAAGCGCCTTGCGGTCCTCGGTCAGATAGGCAATGCCGGCCTCGAGCGCCTCGCCGGGCGTGCGGATGTCGATCGGCTGACCTTCGAGTTCGAGATGGCCTGACGTCTTCGGTGCGGCGCCAACAATGAGATGCGCAAGTTCGGTGCGGCCGGCGCCAATCAATCCGGCAAGCCCCACCACCTCGCCCGCATGGACGGTGAGCGAACAACCCTTGACGCGCTGCCCATCCGCCATGTCGGTGGCCGTGAGCACGGGATGCCCCTTCCCGGCCTCGGGATCGTGATCCTTCTTGTAAAAGGAGGAGACGTCGCGTCCGACCATCATGCGAACAATAGCGTCGGCGCGGATGTCCTGCTTGTCGAGCGAACCGACCAGCCGGCCATCGCGCAGCACGGTGACGCGGTCGCCGAGCGCATAGACCTCGTCCATGCGGTGCGAGATGTAGATGATGGCAAGCCCTTCGGCGCGAAGTTGCCGGATCAGCGCAAACAGCCGCTCGCTCTCGCCGGCGGACAGCGCCGTGGTCGGCTCATCCATGATCAAGATTTTCGAGCGCGCGTGCAGTGCACGCGCAATCTCGACGAGCTGGCGCTGCCCCATCGAGAGATGCGCCACCAATGTCGACGGCAGGAAATCCGCGCCCAGCCGTTCCAGGATCGGACCAACACCTTCGCGCATGGCACCGCGCGCCAGCAAACCTGAACGCGACATCTCACGACCGAGATAAATATTCTCCGCAACGCTCAGATTGGGGGCCAAAGATAGTTCCTGATAGATGATCGAGATGCCCGCGGCGCGGCCTCCGAGCGGACCTTCGATCCGCACCGGCTTGCCCTCGATGCGGATCTCGCCGCCGGGATCGGGCCGGTAGGCCCCCGACAGGATTTTCATAAGGGTCGATTTGCCGGCGCCGTTCTCGCCCATCAAGGCATGGACCTCGCCGGCGTAGACGGTCAGATCAACGGCACGCAGCGCCTTGATGCCGAAGAAGGATTTTGACACTCCTCGCATCTCGAGGATTGGATCGTTCATCGTGCCTCCCGGCGCACAATGCATTTCTTGTCCGCGTTTCATTTCAGGCGCGGTTCGCCCATTAAACAAAAGGCCATCGCGCAGGGCAACAGCGAACAGGGAGAAATGCGCAACCAAAGCGATGTTAGTGGCGTGGCCGATATAGCTGGCGCCAGGCGGGAAGCCGCTCGGCATAGGCCTGCACCAGCACGCGATCGGGTTCGAAAGTCTCGACGCGTTGCGGTGGCGTGCAGACGGCTTCGATTGCCTCGCCGGTGACAGCAAGCCGCCCCAATCTCGCCGCACCGAACGCGGCACCAGTCTCGCCTTCGGCAAAGCGATGAATCGGAACGTTCAAAACGTTTGATAGCACCGACAGCCAGAACCTGGATCGCGAACCGCCGCCGATGACATCGGCTTCCGTCACTGCAATGCCGGCATCGCCAAGCGCGTCCCGGCAATCGGCCAGCGCGAAGGCAACACCCTCCAGCACGGCCTGCACGATCGCCGTGCGGTCGGTACCGTGGCTCAACCCATCGAGCATGCCACGCACGACGGGATCATCGTGCGGCGTCCGCTCGCCCGCAAGATATGGCAGGAAGCGCACCGGCGACGGCGCCTGCGGGTGCGCCCCCAGCGGGGACAGCAGATCCGCTTCCGGGACGCCGAACAGGCGCGCGGCCCAGGCAAGGCACGACGCCGCCGAGAGGATGGCGCCGGCCTGAATCCACATGCGTGGGATTGCGTGGCAGAAGGTATGGACCACGCGGTCCGGATTGGCGGCAATATGGTCGGTCGGCGCCAGCAATGCGCCCGAGGTTCCCAGCGAGATGAACGCGGTCCCCGGACTGATCGCGCCGATGCCGACGGCGCCGGCCGGATTGTCGCCAGCGCCGCCTGCGATCATCGGCCGGCGAACCATGCCCCAACGCTGCGCAAGCTCGCTGCGCAACGTGGCCGCCAACGCGCACCCCTCAACCAGACGCGGCATGTGCGCGCGTGACAAGCCGGTCGCGGCCAATGCCGCATCCGACCAGTCCCGGCGCGCCGCGTCGAGCCATAGCGATCCCGATGCGTCGGAGACGTCCTCGACTGCCTCGCCCGATAGAACGAGGCGCAGATAGGCTTTCGGCAACAAGACGCGCCTCGTCGCCGCAAAGATCCCGGGCTCGTGCTTTGCGATCCAGAGCAGCTTTGGCGCTGCGAAGCCAGGCATCGCCTTGTTGCCCGTTATCGCGCGCAAGGCGGGCCAGCGCTGCTCCAGAATGCGACACTCCCCGGCAGAGCGTCCGTCGTTCCAGAGGATGCAGGGCCGCAATGGCGTGTCGTTGGCATCGAGCAGCGTCGGGCCATGCATCTGGCCTGACAGCCCGATGCCTTCGACCCTCGCCAGCTCTTGTCCATGCGAGGCCTTCAGGGCGTCCAGCGTGACAAAAGTCGCCTCGATCCACTGCGCCGGATCCTGCTCGAAATAGCCTGGCTGCGGCGAGGCGATCGTCAGCGCCCGGCTCTCGCTCGCGATGACGCGCTGCGCGCCGTCGACGAGAACGGTCTTGACTGCGGAGGTGCCGAGATCGATGCCCAGATACATGACTAATGTGGTTCCCGGGGTGGTGCGAGTCCTGAGGACGCGATGCGCAACAATGATGGTATTCAACGAGCGCGCAATTCCGAACAAAGACTTATCACATCGGATCGCAAGTTTTTGCCTGCAGATGTTGCATCGACGCAGCAGTTGAAGGTTGCCAGCCCTGGTTGACTGGACCACAGTGACTGCAACTCAGCGCCGTCTGCTGCGTTTGCACCTGACAGTGCTCGATCTTCTTGCCGCACCGGAGCAGCCATGCAGCGATCCACGGCCGTCTTTGTCACAGGTCTCGTCTATGCTCTGATCGGTCTGGTGATCGCGGGGGGCGGCCTCTGGCTCGCCGCGCTGGGCGGATCCATCTTCTATATTGTTCTCGGTGTCGGCGTTCTCGCGACGGCCGCGTTGTTGCTGGCGCAGCGCCGTCAGTCGCTATGGCTGTTTGCGATCGTGCTGGTCGGCACCGTGGCGTGGGCCATCTCGGAAGTGCAGTTCGACTGGTGGCCGCTGGCATCGCGCGGCGACATCGTCTTCGCCATGGCGCTCTGGCTGCTCATGCCCGTGATCGTTCGCGGGCTGCTGCGAGACCAGCCGGTGTCGTATCGAAGCGCGACGCTGCCACTCTGGGTCGCCGTTGCTGCGTCGTCCGTCGTCCTTATCATCGCACTTGTGTCCAGCTATCACGACGTCAACGGCACGATCGCCGAGCAAGCATCGGCCGTGCCGCAAAGCGAAGCCGACCCTCAACCGGATAGCGATTGGCGGGCCTATGGACGCACACAATTCGGACAGCGCTACTCACCGCTGAAGCAGATCACGCCCGACAATGTCGGCAAGCTGCGGGTCGCCTGGACCTTCCGCACCGGCGACGTGCCGACGCCAGAGGATTCCGGCGAAACGACCTTCGAGGTTACGCCGATCAAGGTGCGCGACACGCTTTATCTTTGCTCGCAGCACCAGGTGCTGTTTGCGCTCGACGCCAGCACCGGCAAGGAACGTTGGCGATACGATCCCAAGCTGGTGTTCAACAAGACGTTCCAGCACATGACCTGCCGCGGGGTCTCTTACCACGAAACCACGGCAGGCGCCGTCGACAGCGGCGGTGCTCCAGCCCCCGCCGAATGCCCTCGCCGGATTTTCCTGCCGGTCAACGACGGCCGCATGATCGCGCTCGATGCCGACAGCGGCAAGCTGTGCGAGAGTTTTGGCGACCATGGCAGCCTCGACCTCCAGCAAGGCATGGGGATCAAGACGGCGGGCTTCTTCGAGCCGACATCGCCGCCGGTCGTCAGCGACAAGATTTTGGTCGTCGCCGCCGCTGTGATTGACAATTATGCGGTCGACGTGCCGTCGGGCGTCATCCGCGGCTTCGACGTCTACACTGGCAAACTGGTTTGGGCCTGGGACTCCGGTGCAGCCGATGAAAATGAGCTGCCGTCGCCGACGCGTCACTACACCAACGGCTCGCCGAATTCGTGGATCACCGCCTCGTTCGATCCGAAATTGAACCTCGTCTACATCCCCACCGGCAATAACGGGCCCGACATCTGGGGAGGCAATCGCAATGGGCTGGTCGAGCGCTACTCCAGCTCGATCGTTGCACTCGACGTCAACACCGGCAAACGCGTCTGGTCATACCAGACGGTGCATCACGATCTCTGGGACATGGACGTTCCCTCGCAGCCGAGTCTGGTCGATGTCACCACGGCCAGGGGCGTTGTTCCCGCCATCGTTCAGCCGACCAAGGTGGGCAACATCTTCGTGCTCGATCGACGGACCGGCGAGTTGATCGTGCCGGCGCCGGAGCGCCCCGTGCCGCAAGGCCCCGCGCCCGGCGACCGTACTGCGCCGACGCAGCCGTTCTCCGAGCTGACATTCCGCCCCGAGGCGAAGCTGACCGGAGCGGACATGTGGGGCGGCACGATTTTCGACCAGCTTCTGTGCCGGATCATGTTCAACCGGCTGCGTTACGAGGGCACGTTCACGCCGCCATCGTTGCAGGGCACGCTCGTCTTTCCCGGCAATCTCGGCATGTTCGAATGGGGCGGCATCGCGATCGATCCGGTGAGACAGATCGCCATTGCCAATCCGATGTCGTTGCCCTTCGTCTCGAAGCTCATTCCGCGCGGCCCCGGCAATCCGCCCGCGCCGACGGCCGATAAGCCTGTCGGCAGCGAGGTCGGCACCCAGCCGATGTATGGCACGCCGTTCGGCGTGGATATCCAGAGCTTCCTCTCGCCCCTCTCCGTGCCGTGCTACCGGCCGCCATGGGGCTCGATGGCCGCAATCGATCTGAAGACGATGAAGATTGTCTGGCAGCATCCCAACGGAACGATCCGGGACACCACGCCGCTGCCGCTGCCTTTCAGGATGGGCGTGCCGATGCTGGGCGGGCCGATCACGACCGCCGGCGGGGTCGCGTTCTACACCGGGACCTACGAGTACACGATAAGGGCCTACGACGTGCGCAATGGCAAGGTGCTCTGGGAAGACCGCCTGCCCGCCGGCGCCCAATCGACACCGATGAGCTACGAGGCGGGCGGCAAGCAATATGTCGTCACCGCAGCCGGCGGTCACGGCTCGTTCGGTACCAAGCGCGGTGATTACGTCATCGCCTACGCGTTGAAGGATTGACCCGCCGGGGCGTCTGGAGACTGCCGAACCACGCCGTTACACAGCAGCCATCAGGGTGAACTCGGCCATCGGTGGACGAACAACCGGCCTTCGTATTCACGGGCAAACCTGATCAGCCGGCCATCATGATCGCGGTCCGCGATCACTTGCAGTCCGACAGGAAGTGCACCGTCCGGGATGATACAGGGAAGAGATATTGCAGGCAGGCCGAGCGCGTTTGCGATCGCCGTGAACACGGCATGGCCGCGCGGCCCGACCGGTTGGCCGTCGATGACGGCGGGATGGGATTCGGTAGCCGGCCACGGCATCGCCGCGGTGGACGGCGTGATCAGGAAGTCGTACTGGGCGAACAACGCATCGAAAGACCGCCGCAACGCCGCGACTTGGTCAAGTGCATTGAGATAGTCGCGCGCTGACAAGCTGCGCCCGGCCGCCTCCATCTCGACGATGGCGGGACTAACCTGGCCCTGCCAACCCGGATGCCGTTCCAGGAGCCAGGCAATACCGGTCTGGCTGATCACGGGCCATACAGCATCAAGCGGATCGGCCAGTGTGAACGGCGCGACGGTCTCGACGTCGAGGCCGAGGGCCCGAGCCTGCACGATCGTGCGTTCGATCACGTCGCGAATGATGGGGTCGACGGGCGCATCGCCGAATGTCGGCACATAGGCGATGCGCAGCCGCGGCAGGGTCGGCTCGGCCATGAGGCGCGACCACAGAGGCGCAGCAATCACCTCCATAGCAGCGCGAATATCCTCGACGCAGCGCGCGATCGGGCCGATGACCTCGAACTCACCCAGGATCGCCGGAAAGCCCTTGCCGCGCGCCACAATGTCGCGTGAGGGTTTGAAGCCGACGAGGCCAGTATGAGCGGCCGGGCGCCGGATCGAACCGCCGCCGTCGGTGGCGAGCGCAAGCGCGCACATGCCGCTGGCGACCGCTGCCACCGCACCGCCGCTCGAACCACCTGGCGTCAGAGCCGGATCCCAGGGATTGCCGGTGGTACCGAACAGCGCATTGTCGGTGTAACCGTGCACGGTGAATTCAGGCACATTGGTTTTGCCGAGGATGATGGCGCCAGCCTCGCGCAGCCGACGCACCGGCAATTCGTCTTCGCCGGTCACGAAATCGCGATAGAGCTTTGACCCCCAGGTCGCACGTAGCCCCGCGACGAGGATGTTGTCCTTGACCGTAACAGGCACGCCGTCTAGTGCGCTTGCGGGGCGGCCGTCGCGCCAACGCTTCGCGCTTGCATCGGCCGCAGCGAGCGCGCCTGAAGCATCCAGCGTGACTATCGCATTGACGCGCGGATTGGTCGCAGCGATATGCGAGAGCGTCGCCTCGATCACCGCGCGCGGCGAAAGGCCATCCGCAAAGGCACGCGCGAACTCACACGCCGACATCGCCCAGAGCGGAGCGCGATCGTCCATCTCAAGCGAGCTTCGGATAGGTCGCCTTGTCGAAGAAGCTCGCGCCCGCGACATATTTGCGGCCCGGCGACATATCCGGCTTCTCCTCGCCTTCGCCACCGCATTCGAACGTCAGTTCGAGCTGCACACCGGAGGGATCGTAGACGAAGAGCTGCCACAGCGAGGTTCCGGGCACGATGAACTCGCGCCAGTCGAGACCGGCTGCCTTGAAGCGCGATACATAGGAGCGATAGCCCGAGCAGGACAGCGAGACGTGATCGATCGCCGCCGTGCCGGCCGGCGCCTTGCCCTCGGGCCCGAGCGCGGGACCGCCGGCATAGACATGGATGATGCCGAGCCCGCCCGGTTGGGGGCAGCCGAGCCAGGCACCGGGATAGCCGAAATCGGGCCGAGGAAATTCGCGCAGCCCGATGATCGCGGTCCAGAACGTCCGGGTCGCTGCGAGATCATCGGTCTTGATCGCAATGTGATAGAGACCATGGACGGTCGCGAGCGGCAGATCGGTCATCTCAATATCTCCTCACGCTTGGCCGCCGTCGACCGGCAGGCCGATTTGACGATACAGCGCCTTCAGATTGCTGCGAAACGGCTCGTCGCTTTTCTTGCGCGTCCCCGCGACCGGATTTCCGCCGGCGAGAATCGTGTCGCTCGCGGCCAGCGAAAACTCCATCACGAAGCGCATACGATCAGACCGCAGCGCCTCGATCTCGCTCAGCCAACGCGCGACGTCACGGGCGCCGACCTCGTGACGTTGCGTGATCAGCGCAGCAGCGCAAGCCGCATCCTCGATCGCCTGGGTCGCGCCCTGGCCGAGCGTCGGCACCATGCCATGGGCGGCGTCGCCAAGATATAACACGTTGCAGTCGGCGGCGCGGTAAAGCAAATCATGCTCCTGCATCCGTGCCCAATGCGTATCAGTGACACCACTGCAGAGCTGGTCGATCAGCCAGCGCGCCTGATCGCTCGGCGGCGCTTGAGCCGGCGTATAGGCGGCGCGCAGCGCCTCGGGCGCCTTGCGGGCTTCGGGGATCTCGGACTCGATCGGGAACGTGCCGGCCAGATAGACGTGATCCGGCGGCACGCGGAACGCCAAAAGCCGGTTCGGCCCGTTGAACCATTGCTCATAGTCATCGATCAGGCCGCGCGAGCTGTCCGGCACCAGCAGGCGCGAGATCGCAACGCCCGTGAGGCGCACCGGCACCTCGCCGGAGATGGTCCGCCGCACATCGGAGTAACGACCGTCGGCGGCAATCAAAAGATCAATGCCGTCGAGCCGATGCTCGCGGCCATCCTGGCGCCAGGCGACTTCCGTCTTGCGCGGATCGGTAGCATCGCGTGCGATATGCGTGATCTCGCAGCCATAGGCAACGCGCTCACCGGCCGCCTCGCGCAGAACGCGATAGAGCTCCGACCAGCGAATGCGCCAGCCGGGCCCCTCGGCGACGTCCTTGAGCGGCAGGTCGAACAGCACGGTGCCGTCGGTCAGCGAGATGCGCCAATTCGCCCAGACAAAGCTCGCAGCGGTGATGCGCGCGGCAAGCTCCGGATCGACCGCGCTGAGCGCCTTCACCGCATTCGGCCCGACATTGAGCCCGGTGCCGGCCTCGGAATGGTCGTCGCGGCTGACCCGCTCGAGGCAGACGACTTCGACGCCGTCGAGAGCTGCGAGTTTGCGTGTCATCACGCATCCCGCGACGCCGGCGCCGATGATGACAATCCGCATCTAGCCAGCCCCCTCCTGCGACGCGATCACGGCGATCAGGCCGCCGCCATCCGGCCCCTGATGCTCGGCGCCGCCCGACACAAAAATCCGTCCATCGCCGATCACGCCGGCCACGAGGCCGGCAACCGCGCCGCGGATATGGCGCTGCGCGTTGATATCGGTGTCGTCGAGCATGGTGTGGCGGCGGCCGCGGATCCGGCCGCGACGGTCCGGCTCGCACTTGACCAGAACCGAAGCGATGCGCTCCGAGTCCGCGGCGGACACCTGCGGGCTGGCCGCGATGCCGAGATCGGCGAGCACGTCGACGACCGCACCGATGTCGAGCGCATCGATCATGGGCCGGTGCGCGATGCGCAAATCGCCCGCCCAGCTCGGGCTATTGCCGAGCACCACGACCTCGTTGCTCTCGACTTCGACGCCCGAAGAAATGCTGGCACGCGGCGACTGGATCGAGAAATCGGCGAGCAGCGAGGCATCGGAGAAGTCATCCGGCTTGATCTCGGACAGCCCGAGCGCGACGCCAAAGGCACCGGCGGCGCGCGCAAAGGCCATCGACTTGTTGGGATCGCTGGTGAGCGGCGCCTTGCCGGCTGCGATAGCCGCGGCCGCACGCGCCACCGTCACGCAGGGGCATTTCACCTGGACGAAGTGTACGTCCTCGGGCTTCTCAATTCCGGCATCGACAATGGCGGCGCGCACGGTCGCCGCCACGCTCTCGACATGGGCGCGTCGGCCAACCTCTTCGGCCGGCACCGGCGCGCTGAAGGCGGTTCCGATTGCCAGCGCGGACGGATATCGCGTTGCGGCTTCCCCCTCTCTGACACAGAAGACGCTGTAATGCGGGCTCATCACCCCCTCGGTGCCGCCGGAGAGCACGCAGGGAACCTCGCGGATCAGCTCGGCGGCCGGCCGTCCGAGATGCTTCGACAGCAGCGCCATCAGCGTCTGGGTGAAGTAGCCGCGGGTAAAATCGTTGACGCCGCCATTGCCCTCGGTCTTGCCGATGATGGCCGCGACATCGGCCGCCTTGATCGTGCCGCGCACGATCAGTTCGTCGAGCTCGGAGAGGTCGCCGGGATGGGCCATTGACAGGCGAAACACGCGCGCCGTTCTCATGTGCCCTCCTGTCGGGTCAGCTCGAACAGCCGACTCGGGCTCAGCGGAATCTCCAACAGCTCGATCTTGCGCGAGGTGAGCTGCAGCGCATCCTCGATCGCCTGTGCAAACACGGCCCCGACCGGAATGGCTCCCGCCTCGCCGGCGCCCTTGATACCGAGCGGGTTGAGCGGCGACGGCGTCACCGTATGGTCGAGCTCCATGCGCGGGACGTCGAGCGCAGTCGGCAGCAGATAGTCGGCGAGCGACGCGTTCAGAAGCTGGCCCTGATCGTCGAAAGCAAGTTTCTCGAAGAAAGCATTGCCGATGCCCTGCGCGACGCCGCCGTGGATCTGGCCTTCGAGGATCATCGGATTGATCACCGTGCCGCAATCATGGACCACGACATATCTAAGCACCTTCAGCTCGAAGGTCAGCGGATCGATCTCGACGATCGCAGCATGAACACCGTTGGCGGTGGCGCCTGAGGGCGGGCCAAAATATTGCGTGGACTCGAGACCGGGTTCGGTGCCCGGCCTCACCGCACCGCGCATCGGATTGGCGCGCTGCGCAAGTTCGCCGAGGCGGATGAACTTTCCCGGAATCCCCGCGATAGACACCTTTCCGTCGGCAAGAACGAGGTCCTCCTCGGCGCATTCGAAGGCGTCGGACGCGAGCTTCAGGGCTTTCCGCCTGACCGCGGCCGACGCCTCGTTGACGGCGTTGCCCGCCACCACCGCGCCGCGGCTGGCAAAGGTGCCGGCGCCCCAGTAGAACTGGTCGGTATCACCGGTGACGATATCGACATCGGAAGGATCGATGCCGAGCTGGTCGGCGACGATCTGCGCGAAGCTCGTGAAATGCCCCTGCCCCTGGGTGCCGATGCCGGTCGCCACATTGACCTTGCCGTTGGCCTGCACCTGCACCTTGGCGCCCTCATAGGGACCGATGCCGGTCCCCTCGACGTAGCAGGCGATGCCGATGCCGACACAGCGTCCTTCCTCGCGAAACTTCGGCTGCTCCTCCTTCAGGAAGCGCTGATATCCGATCGCGTCGAGCGCCTTGGCGAGAACAGGCTCGTAATTGCCGCTGTCATAGCTGAGCGGGGCAAAGTCCTGGAAGATGATCTCGTTATTGTACGGGAAGGCGTCTGGCGGAATCAGGTTGCGCCGCCGGATCTCGGCGCGATCGATGTCGAGCTCCCGTGCGGCGAGATCCAGCAACCGCTCGATCACGAACACCCCGTGCTGTCTGCCGGCGCCGCGATAGGGCGTGACGATCGGCAGGTTGGTGAACACGGCCGTGAACGTGCTGTCGTAGGCCGGGATCACATAGGGCCCGAGCATTGTGCACTGGCTGTTGATCGGCACCGTCAGGCCGTACGTGTTGTAGGCACCGGTGTCGTGCAGGAAGACGTCCTTGACCCCGAGGATCCGTCCGTCGGCCGCGAGCGCGATTTCGGCGTCGTGGATCTGACCGCGCTCGTGCGTGGTCGCAACGAAATGCTCGAGCCGGTCCTCGATCCATTTGACCGGACGGTTGAGCCGCATGGAGATCCACGGCAGCGCCACCTCTTCCGGATAGAACATCATGATCTTCGGCCCGAAGCCGCCGCCGACGAAGGGCGCGATGACGCGCACCTGCCGCTCGCCGAGGCCAAGCATGGCGGCAAGGCCGTTGCGGATGAAGACCGGCGCCTGGGTCGTGTCCCAGATCGTCATCTGCTGGCCCCGTGCATTCCAGTGCGCGACCACGCCGCGGGTCTCGATCGGCGACGAGATGCCGTGCTCATAGCGAAAGCGGCGCTTGACGATGATCTGCGCGTTCGCGGCGGCCTTGCGATAGTCGCCCTTCATCTGGTGAACATGCGCCGCGATATTCGAGCCGAGATCGTCGTGGACCCGCGCCGATGAGGATTTCAGCGCCCGTTCGATGTCGACGACCGCGGACAACGACTCCAGCTCCACGTCGATATCGTCGAGTGCATCCTCGGCGAGGTAGCGGCTTTCCGCGACGACGACAGCGAGTGGCTCGCCGACATAACGCACCTTGTCCCTTGCGAGCGGCACCTGGGTGCGCGGATTGAAGGTGCTTCCCGGAATCGGCGGCGGCTGCACCAGAAGCGGGCAGGGCTGCCAATAGTCGCCGTAGTCCTCGGCCACATAGACCGCGACGACGCCCGGCCGCTTCCGCGCGCGCGATACGTCGATATGCTTCAGGCGGGCATGCGCGACCTGGCTGCGCAGGAAGGCGACATGCAGCATACCCGGCAGCTCGACATCGTCGATGAACAGCGCCTGCCCGGTCAGGAGCTTCCTGTCCTCATTGCGCTTGACCGGTGCGCCGAAGAAGCGGGTGCTCATGACGCCTCCTCCCGCATCCGCGCGGCCGCGTCCATCATCGCGTCGACGATATTCTGATAGCCGGTGCAGCGACAGAGATTGCCTGATAGCGCCTCTCGCACCTCGTCCTCCGAGGGGGACGGATGCTCGGTCAGATAGGCCGTCATGGTCATCAGGATCCCGGGCGTGCAATAGCCGCATTGCAGGCCATGATGCGCGTGCATTGCCTGCTGCACCGGATGCAGCTCCCCGTCCGCAGACGCCAGCCCCTCGACCGTCGCGAGCGCGCGGCCATTGGCCTGCACCGCGAGCATCAGGCAGGAGCGAACCGGATCACTTTCGAGAAGGATGGTGCAAGCACCGCAGACGCCGTGCTCGCAGCCGACATGGGTACCAGCCAGCCCGAGCTCGTGACGCAGGAAATCGGACAGCAGCATGCGCGATTCGACCGTGCGCCGATATCGGGTGCCGTTGACCGTGAGCTCAATCTCGTGCTGGTCAGGCTGCATGGCTGATCCGTTGATGAGCGGTGCGGATGGCGCGCCGGACCAGCTCGCCGGCCACATGCCGCTGGTAGTCGGCGCTGGCGTGAACATTGCCGGACGGCGCGATCAGCTCCCGCACGCCCGCGGCGACTGCGTCGATCGACTCGCCCGTCACGCGGCTGCCGACCATGGGCAATGCTGCCGCGCCGGCATCGACCGGCGTCTCTCCGACACCGCAGAGCGCGAGCCGGACACTCGCGCAGCGGCGCTCCTCATCCAAGGTCACGACAGCCGCAACGCCGGCGATGGCAAAATCGCCGCGGCGGCGCGCGACTTCCATGAAGCAGGCGCCGCTGCGCGGGGCCAGGACCGGATAAGTGATATCGACCAGCATCTCGTCGCTGGCAAGGTCGGTGGTGAGCAGGCCGGCGAAGAAGTCGGACGCCGCCACCGTTCGCCCGCCCGCTGCCGACCTGATCCGCATCTTCGCCTGCATGGCGACCGCCAGCGCCGGCAGCTCCGAGGCCGGATCGGCGTGGGAGAGATTGCCGCCGATGGTGCCGCGGTTACGGATCTGGGGATGCGCGATATGCGGCAGCGCGTCGGCAAACAGCGGACAGCTCCTGAGAAACTCGCCATCCCGCTCGAGCGCCCGGTAGCGCATCAGAGCACCGACCCTGACTTGCCCCGCTTCCGGGCGATCGATGCCGGCGAGGCTGGTGAGCCCGTTGATGTCGATCAGCACCGAAGGCCGCGCCAGGCGAAAATTCATTGCCGGGATAAGGCTTTGGCCACCTGCGAGAAAGCGCGCTTCGTCGCCATGTTCGGCCTTCAGCGCAAGCGCATGGTCGAGCGACGACGCCAGGACATATTTGAACGGAGCAGGCTTCATATGGCTCGCATATCGAGGGCTCGCGCGCTTGTTGCGAAAGCGAACACGAAACTATCTGCTGTGAACAACGCAAGTCAAAAGCCACCCGCGCGTCAATTGCTTCGAAATCGGACAAGAACCTGCTTATTATGCGCCTCACCTGCGCAAACATTGGGCGCGCCACGACAATCCGCTTTTGCGACAATATTTCGCATCGCCATGCCAAAGCCAAGTCTCTCCGTACCCGACGAACCGCTCGCCGACTCCCGACCGGGGCGGCTCGTCGTCGACGCCCAAAACATCTCGCTGACCTTCGACACGGCCGACGGCCGGGTCGAGGCGCTCTCCGACGTCAACCTGCAAGTCGCCGAGGGCGAGTTCGTCTCCTTCATCGGGCCGTCCGGCTGCGGCAAGACCACGATGCTGCGGGTGATCGCCGATCTGCAGCAGCCCTCCTCCGGCACGCTCACGGTGAACGGCATGAGCGCGGAAGCGGCGCGCCTTGCCCGCAGCTATGGCTATGTGTTCCAGGCGCCGGCCCTGTTCCCATGGCGGACCATCGAGAAGAACCTGAAGCTGCCGCTGGAGATCATGGGCTATTCCGAGATCGAGCAGCAGCAGCGGGTCGAGCGCTATCTGTCGATGGTCAACCTCACCGGCTTCGAGCGTAAGTTCCCCTGGCAACTCTCCGGCGGCATGCAGCAGCGGGTCTCGATCGCGCGCGCCTTGTCGTTCGATCCGGCGCTGATGCTGATGGACGAGCCGTTCGGTGCACTCGACGAGATCGTGCGCGATCACCTCAACGAGCAACTCCTCCAGCTATGGAAGTCGACCGGCAAGACCGTGCTGTTCGTGACCCATTCGATTCCGGAAGCCGTATTCCTGTCGACCAGGATCGTCGTGATGTCGCCGCGCCCGGGCCGCATCATCGATGTCATTGACTGCGATTTCCCGACCGAGAGATCCTTGGAGATCCGCGAGACGCCGGAATTTCTGAAGGTGGCGCAGCGCGTCCGCAACGGCCTGCGCGCCGGGCACTCCTATGACGAGTAGCACGCTCGCCCTGCCCTTGCGTCCCTCGCGCGCGCTTCGGGACCATCCCTTGGTCACGCGTTACGCGCCGGTTCTCGCCATGGTGCTGGCGCTGGTCGCGATCTGGTACGTCGCGGCCGTTGCCATGAACTGGTCGCTGGTCCGCGACGGCTTCGAGCGCGAAGAGACGCCCTATACCATGAGCGACGTGCTCGCGGGCACGATGGATGCCGAGCGGCCATTGCTGCCGGCGCCGCACCAGATCGCCGCCGCGTTCCTCGATTCCGTATTCGGTTATCCGCCGCTGGCGCCGCGCAGCCTGGTCTACCACTCGCTGGTGACATTGTCGGCGACCTTGCTTGGCTTCCTGCTCGGCGCGCTGTTCGGGATCGTGCTGGCGCTGCTGATCCTGCACAGCCGGGTGCTGGAGCGGAGCTTACTGCCCTGGATCATCTGCTCGCAGATGGTGCCGGTGCTGGCGCTGGCGCCGATCTTCATCGTGGTGCTGGGGGCGCTGGGACTGCACGGACTGCTGCCGAAATCGATCATCTCGGCCTATCTGTGCTTCTTTCCCATCACGATCGGGATGGTGAAGGGCTTTGCTTCGCCCGATCCGCTCCAGCTCGAACTGATGCGGACATGGTCGGCGACGCCGCGCCAGGTGTTGTGGAAACTGCGCTGGCCCGCCTCGGTGCCTTATCTGTTTGCGAGCCTCAAGGTCGCCGTGACGATTTCGCTGATCGGCGCCATCGTCGCGGAATTGCCGACCGGCGCCGAAGCCGGCATCGGCGCGCGGCTGCTCTCGGGTTCCTACTACGGCCAGACGGTCCAACTCTGGTCCGCGCTGGTCGCCGCCGCCGTCCTCTCCTCCGCCTTGATCGCGCTGATCGGACTGATCGAACGAACCGTCGGCCGGCGCATGGGAGTGCATTGATGGATCCGCGCAAGCTGAGGCTGGGGTTCATCGCCGCAACCGCCGCTCTGGCGCTCGCCTTCGCCCTTCCGCTCGCGCCGCAATCGCTGCCCTTGTCGGCTCGCCCCGCCCTCTGGCCCGTCGTCGGCGCAGCCGGCTTGTTGTTCCTGCTGGCGGCCTGGCTGTCGGATCAGCGGGCGACCATTCTCGGTCTTGCCGGCGCGATCCTCGCCGCCGCCGCCTCACTCATCCTGCTGGAGGATCCGGCCATGGCGGGGACCGCACGTGCCAGCTTCTGGATGATCGTGATGGCGTGCTGGCTGTCGGCGGCACTTGGCGTGGTCAATCTCGCCGGGACGCATCAAGCCCGGGGTAGGCGGCGGCGCGCGGTCGATCTGCTGGTCCCGCTCCTGTTCGGCCTCACCGTGTTCTATCTCTGGGAGGTCGCGGTGCGCGGCTTCGGCGTGCCAGCCGTGCTTTTGCCGTCACCGAGCGCGGCGGCGACCAAATTCATCCATTCGCTGCCGATCCTCGGGGCCGACTTCGTCCAGACCTTCGTGCGCGGCGTGCTGGCGGGCTATGTCATCGGCTGCGGCGCCGGGCTTCTTGTCGCGATCCTGGCGCACCGTTACGCCTTCCTCGGCCGCGGCCTGTTGCCGCTTGGCAACTTCTTTTCGGCGCTTCCGCTCGTTGGCGTCGCGCCGATCATGGTGATGTGGTTCGGCTTCGACTGGCCGTCGAAAGCCGCCGTGGTCGTGCTCGTGACCTTCTTCCCGATGCTGGTCAACGCCATCGCGGGGCTGAATGCAGCCGGCCATATCGAGCGCGACCTGATGCGCTCCTACGGCGCCACCCATGCCCAGGCGCTGACCAAGCTCCATCTGCCCGCCGCGTTGCCTTTCATCTTTAACGCGCTCAAGATCAACGCCACGCTTGCCCTGATTGGCGCGATCGTTGCAGAATTTTTCGGAACTCCGACGCAGGGTATCGGATTTCGCATTTCCACCGAGGCCGGCCGCATGGCCATCGACATGGTCTGGGCGGAGATCGCGTTGGCCGCCCTCGCCGGGATGGCTTTCTACGGCATTGTCACGCTGGCCGAACGCGCGACAACGTTCTGGCATCCGTCCTATCGGACCTAGGTCGGCGAGGTCCACGTTGAATTGGAGTCTTGCATGAAGCACGCATTGGCACTGGCCGCAGCTCTTTCGCTCGGCCTGACGCTTTCGAACGCACAAGCAGCCGAACCCGTCGCCATCCAGCTCAAATGGGTCGCCCAGGCGCAGTTCGCCGGCTACTTCGTCGCCAGGGACAAGGGCTTCTACAAGGAGGCCGGCCTCGACGTCACCATCAAGCCGGGCGGCCCCGACGTGGCGCCCCCGCAGGTGATCGCCGGCGGCGGCGCCGACGTGACCGTCGACTGGATGCCGTCCGCGCTCGCCTCGCGCGAGAAGGGCGTGCCGCTCGTCAATATCTCGCAGACCTTCAAGAAGAGCGGCC
Organism: Bradyrhizobium zhengyangense; assembly: GCF_022012435.1. GTDB lineage: Bacteria > Pseudomonadota > Alphaproteobacteria > Rhizobiales > Xanthobacteraceae > Bradyrhizobium > Bradyrhizobium zhengyangense. The sequence goes on along the minus strand of NZ_JAKLUA010000028.1, from coordinate 24,354 downwards.
TGGAGCTGACCTGCCGCGCCGACACCGGCATCAAGAAGCCGGCCGACCTCAAGGGCAAGACGCTCGGCGTCTGGTATGGCGGCAACGAATATCCGTTTCTGTCCTGGATGTCGAAGCTTGGCTTCAAGACCGACGGCTCGGCGGGCGGCGTCAAGGTGATCAAGCAGGGCTTCAATGTCGACCCGATCCTGCAGAAGCAAGCCGACTGCGTCTCCACGATGACCTACAACGAGTACTGGCAGGTCATCGACGGCGGCTACAAGCCGAGCCAGCTCGTCGTCTTCAAGTACGAGGACGAAGGCGTCGCCACGCTGGAGGACGGCCTCTACGTGCTGGAGAAGAACCTTAAGGACCCGGCCTTCGTCGCCAAGATGGCGAAGTTCGTGAAGGCCTCGATGAAGGGCTGGGAATATGCCAAGGCGCACCCGGACGAGGCCGTGAAGATCATCCTCGCCGCCGACACGACCGGCGCCAAGACCGAGAAGGATCAGAAGCGGATGATGGGCGAGATCAGCAAGCTGCTTGGGGACACCGACGGCAAGCTCGACGTCAAGGACTATGAGCGTACCGTGGCCACGCTGATGTCGGGCGGTTCCGATCCCGTCATCACCAAGAAGCCCGAAGGCGCCTACAGCTTCGCCGTCATCGAAGCGATGAAGAAGTAACCCAACGGGAGGACGGGCGCGCGGCGTCCCGTCCTCCAGATCAATTGGGATGTGGTGGGATCAGTCGAGAGCCGACACCAAGTCGCTATTACCTCTCACGCAAGGCCTTCTGCTTACGTCGCAGGAGTGGCGAGAGCAGATGTGTGATGACGGCGCGCGAGCCGGTCTTGATTTCAACAGTGACGGCCATGCCTAGTGACCGGTTGACCATGTTTTCGTCAACCTGCATCTGGGTTCGGTCGAGCGAGACGCGCGCTGAGCGGGATTATACATCAAGCGACACGCAAAACACGCAATGGGAAAGACGCGTCAGAACGCGTCAAGCGGCCCAGTGGTCAGAATGAAATCCGACCACCCGCCAAGTCTTTGAGCGAAGTCTATGAAAAGTCTGGAGCGGGTGAAGGGAATCGAACCCTCGTATTCAGCTTGGAAGGCTGCTGCTCTACCATTGAGCTACACCCGCGACAGGGGCTCCCTAACACGGCCGGGCGGCGGTCTCAACTGCCCCCAGGACGGCTTTCGCGGGCTTTCCGCCCTTTGCGCACAGGAGCCGGTTCCGCTCGGCCTGCCGCCCCCTTAACAGGTACGGACTTCCGCCCTATATTGAGGTCTCCCGCAATCAACGAAAGGAGGTGATCCAGTGTCTTTTACCAAGCGCTGTCACCTCGCTGGGATCGCCCGCTAAGCCTTGGATTGGGCTTGGCATCGGGGCGCTCTCAGCCCTGGACCAGCGAGCAAGAAATCGGGCGCGACGGGGTCTCCCCGCCGCGCCTTTTCTTTGGTCAGGCCATTTTCGCTGATATCGCGCCCCTCACTCAGAGCGCCCCCGCCCCCCGAGCACCTCTCGGATCTTTCGCGACAGGTCAGCCTTCCGGTATGGCTTGCGGAGCAGCGCCACGTCGGGATCGAGCTGCCCTTCGTGAACGATGGCGTTGTCGGTATAGCCGGAGGTGTAGAGCACCCGCACGTCCGGCCGGCGGAGCCGGACGGACTCTGCCAATTCCCGCCCGTTCATGCCGCCGGGCATGATGATGTCTGTAAACAGAAGATCGAAGCTCGCTCCCCGGTCGACTAACGCCAGCGCGGTTGCGCCCTCGCTGGCCGTCAGCGTGCGATAGCCGAGGCTGCCGAGCTGGGCGATGACGTAGCCTTGCACCAGCGGATCATCCTCGACCACGAGGATGGTCTCGTGTCCACGCGTCAGCGCCGGCGTCGGAGCCGGCTCCGTCCGCGCCGTCGCCTCGCCCGCCGATCGCGGCAGGAACAGCCGCATCACCGTGCCGCGCCCCTCCTCGCTCTCGATCGCGACGGTGCCACCGGTCTGCTTGGCGAAGCCGTAGACCATGCTCAATCCAAGTCCGGTACCGCGACCGACCCCCTTGGTGGTGAAGAACGGCTCGAACACGCGGTCGCGAATCTCGGCAGGAATGCCGTGACCGGTGTCGGCCACCGCGATCATGACGTAAGAGCCCGCTTCGCCTTCACCATTGTCGGTGCCGTTGAATTCCCGGTTTACGGTCTCGAGCGTCAGTCTGCCGCCGCCCGGCATCGCATCGCGTGCGTTGACCGCGAGATTGACGATCGCCGACGAAAGCTGCGACGGATCGGCCATGGCTGGCCACGCATCGTCAGCGAGCCGGGTCACGATCTCGACATGCTCGCCGAGGATCGGCCGCAACAGCTTCGCCGTCTCGGCGACGAGAGCGTTGACATCGATCTCGCGCGGCTCCAGCGGCTGGCGCCGCGCGAAGGTCAGGAGTTGCGAGGTGATCTCGGCGCCGCGCGAGGCCGCGTCGTCGATCAGCTGGGCGATCGCGGCGAGCTCGGGCTTGTCCGCGAGCCCCTCCTGGATGATCTCGATGGTGCCTGTGATGACGGTCAGCACGTTGTTGAAGTCGTGCGCGACGCCGCCGGTGAGCTGGCCGATCGCATCCATCTTCTGGGATTGGCGAAGCCGCTCCTCGGTCTCGTGCTGCGCGGTGAGATCGGTGGAGGAGCCGCGATAGCCCATGAAATGTCCGCCGTCGCCAAACACCGGCTGGCCGTTGACGCTGAAACAATGCAGACGCCCGGCCCCGTCGCGGCCGCGATACTCGAACTTCCGGAACGGCTCGTGGCGGTCCAGCGTCGCCATGTGGTCGTGCCACTTCTCCACTTCGGCGTTCTGGTCGAAGGCGGCATCCGGACGTCGCTTGCCGATCAGGGCCTGGCGGTCCATTCCGAAGGCATCGGCCCGCTCGGAGATGTAGGTGAAGACGTGATCCGGTCCGGTTTCCCAGAACCAGTCGGAGGCGGTCTCGGCATAGTCGCGAAAGCGCTGCTCGCTCGCGCGCGCATCCTCTTCGGCGCGCCGGCGGATGTTCAGATCACGATCGAGATTCGCATTGGCCTCGCGCAGCTCGCCATAGGCACGCTCGAGGTTGGTGCACATGCCGTTGAACGCGTCGATTACCTTGTCCAGCTCGTCGGGATCGGAAGGGGGCCGGCGTTCCAGATGCAATGGAGGAGGCGGCCGCGCCAGACTGTATTTGCTGACGAACTCGGCGATGGCGACCAGGTGTCGCGTCACCAGAACGTGGAACATATAGATGATGAACAGCGAGACGAGGAACGTCTTTGCGGCCTGACTTGCCAGGATGACGAGGGCCCGGTTCAGCAATTGCTGATAGACGTCGCTGAGCGTCGCCTCGACATGGAGCACGCCGATTCGGCGTGCGGTCCCTTGAACCGTGTAAATCAGGGGATAGTCGCGCGTGACGACCGAGCGGCGACCTCGTTCGCCGACGGCGACACTGATAGGGTTGGGCCGATCGGCGATCTCGCGGACCTCGGCGGCGCGCAGACCAGGTAGCCGCAGGATTCCTTCGAGCTGAAGCTTGAGCTGGTTCTGATCGAGACTCCACAGACTCTCGCCGAGGCTGCCCGTAGTGCTGCGGCCGACCTCCCCGAGCCTTGTCTCGATCATGCCGACTTCGCGATCGTAGTCCAGATAGAGCTGGAGCGCAGTCAGGGTCAGCGTCACGATCGATGAGAACAGCAGCACGGCCGCAAGCAGGCGTGGCCCGATACCGCTGCGCGACCAGTTGAATGCCCGCGACGACAGGCTCGCGAGCATCGGGGACGTGAACGCAGCTCCGATGCCACTCAAATCCTGCTTCGCCGCCGCTGGCGCAACAGCGCGGCTGCGATCGGGACTCTCTTTACCTGCGTTGCCCATGAACCCCGCCCCGAAAAATGGCGACACTCCTCTTCGGCCTGCTGGTCGCAGCCGCACGCGATTCGACGATTTTGAATCTTCCTCAGCACGCGGTGCGCGCAGCAATCCTGTCGGCCCTTGGGCGATCTGAGGTCGGCGGGGTCATATCTCGCGCCCAGCAGCAGGATATTCGCGCAAACTACCACTTCGCGTGCTAGAATGACATTGGTGATATCAGGGATTCGCGCGCATGGCGGGCGAGCGGTGAGCGTTGTGGCTCCGCGCCGCCGCCATCTCCGGTAGATCGCGCTCGTATCAGAACTCAATGGTAGCAAGGAACGGCCGAGAGGCGCTAATGTGGCGGATCATCGTCGTCTGCCTGTCGCTGTTTGCAGCCGGCGCATCCCAGGCGCAGTCGGTGATCCGGCTGGCCCGGATCGCCGACATCCCGGATCAATATGTCGGCGGCGAAATGCTGCGCACCGTCTACGCCAAGCTGAACATCAAGCTCGAATTCGTAGACGTCCCCGGCAAGCGGGCGCTCGCGCTGTCTAGCGCCGGCGAGGTCGACGGCGAAATCCAGCGCATCGGAACGCTGTCGCGCGATTACCCGACGCTGCTGCAGGTGACGCCCTCGATCAACTACATCGAGCCGGCCGTGTTCACCACCAAACTCCATTTCGTCGTGGACGGTTGGAATTCGATCCGGGACTACCGCATCGGCATCGTCCGCGGCGTCGGCTCGTCGGAAGCCGGCACGCGCGGCATGGACCGCGTCACGGCAACCACCGGCATCGAGAACATGATCACGATGCTGGATGCGGATCGTTTCGACGTGATGGTCACCGACCTCTTCAGCGGGCTGGTCGCGGTCCGCAAGCTCAATCTGCAAGCGAGAATCTATCCGCTCTCGCCGCCGCTGGAGCGTATCCGCATCTTCCATTATCTGCACGAAAGCCACCGCGACCTGGTGCCGAAGGTTGGACAGGTGATTGCGCAGATGGAGGCGAGCGGCGAGCTGGCGACGCTGCGTGAGGCGCTCGTCAAGCAGGTGCTGAACACGCCCTGACGATGCCGGCTGAAAGCGCGATTCAAAATCCGAAGATGGCGAGCACGGACGCGCGCTTGCCGCGGCGGCTCTCGACAATGCGTTCGCCGCCGTTCTCGACCGAGCTGCCGTAGTAGCGGTGATGGCCTGCCTGGTCATGCAGATCAGCCGGCTCCGACTTCCCCGCCCGCCGCGCGTCGCAGATGATCTTGATGGTCGACATGGCCGCCTCCGAGTCCTTGATTGCTCTTGGTGGCCATCAGTCGCCCCGCGTTTGGCCGGCGTTCACGGTGCCGGGCCGCAATCGGGTTTCAGAATGGTTTCGTCAGCATCGCCGTGACGCAATATTTTGCGCACCGGCCATTGCCGGCATCGGCGGCGGTGATACATCCTTCCGGTTGCGCGCCAAAAAAACAAGCGAGGTGAGAATGCTTTACGCGATCCTGGCCTACCACGTGGAAGACGAGCTTTCGGCATGGACGCCGCAGCAGGACGCCGCGGTCGTCGCCAAGGTCATCGAGGTTCAGGCACCCTTGCGGGCCAGCGGACATCTCGGGCCGGCCGCTCGTCTGGATGACACCAAAAAGGCCCGGACCTTGCGCGGCCCAGGCGCAGGCATGGTGCTGGATGGCCCGTTTGCCGAGACCAAGGAGCAGCTTCTCGGCTTCCACCTCGTCAACTACGACACGGATGAAGAGGCGATCGCGGCGGCGCGGAAGCTGCGTGAGGTCAACCCGAGTGCGGTCTACGAGATCCGGCCGGTCAAGCTTTACGTGCCGGCCGACGGGTTCGGTGCGACACCGTCAAAGGGATGACCGACAGCCGCGCCGTCAGGTCTTGCCGGCCGCCGCCGTATCCAGGCGGCGGCGGATCAGCAGTCCGCCAAAAGCCAGGAACCAGAAATAGGATGCGTATTGCGGGGCAAACGCAGCCACGATGGTTCCCGGCAAAAATACGGCCAGCGGAAACAGGGCTGCGATCAGCTGGTGGCGGAAGCCGTGCATCACGAGCCACCACAGGGCGGCATTGAGGCCGGCGATGACAGTGAGATGCAGGCCAAACAGCACGGCCACGGCGCTGCTTGCGCCGTAATTGCCGTAAAGGCCGTTGGTCACCGGCAAGAGCACGATCGACAGCAGGAACAAAAGGTTGAGCAGCACAATATGGCGGCCCGCCTCCGGCTGGCGGGCGAGCCGGCGGTGATGGCTGATCCAGAACACGCCCGCGATGATGAAGCTCAGGATCAATCCGGTCAGGCGCCCGGAATAAAGCTGAGCGAGATCGCTCCAGGTGGGCATGGCCTTGAACTCGCCGGCCTTGGGCAGATCGTTGGCGAGCAGTGTCATCGCCACACCAAAGATGGTGTTGCTCAGCGATTCCAGCCGGCGCATCTCGAAAAGGTCGGGCGTGGGATCGGCCATGTCTGCAATCCGCGTCTGCAATCCGTCCGGACTGGAACTTGAGCTGCCCTCTCCCCTAAATCCTCAGGCGACTGGCGTCCAGCCGCATTGCGATTCGGCGGGGGATCGTTGATTCTGACCACTTCATCGGGGCGATTCGTGACGTCATATCTGGACACGCTCAATGCGGAGCAGCGCCGCGCCGTAGAGCATGGCGTGGCCGATGGCGCGACCGTGGGCGCACCCCTGCTCGTCATTGCCGGCGCCGGTTCCGGCAAGACCAATACGCTCGCCCATCGTGTCGCGCATCTGATCGTCGCCGGCGCCGATCCCCGCCGTATCCTACTGATGACGTTCTCCCGCCGCGCCGCGGCCGAGATGGCCGGACGCGTCGAGCGCATCACCCGAAAAGTGCTGGGCGAGAACAATGCCGCGATCATGCGCGACGCGCTGACCTGGGCCGGCACCTTCCACGGCATCGGCGCGCGGCTCTTGCGCGAATATGCCGAGCGCATCGGCGTCGATCCCGCCTTCACCATCCACGACCGCGAGGATTCCGCGGACCTTATGAACCTGGTCCGGCACGAGCGTGGATTGTCGAAGACCGAGAGCCGCTTCCCGGCCAAGGGCACATGCTTGTCGATCTACTCGCGCTGCGTCAATGCCGAGATGGAGATCGAGAAAGTGCTCGGTCAGCATTATCCCTGGTGCGCGGGCTGGGCGGCCGAATTGAAGGGGCTGTTCGCCGCTTACGTCGAGGCCAAGCAGGCGCAGCACGTGCTCGATTACGACGACCTCCTGCTCTATTGGTCGCAGATGATGAGCGATGCGCTGATCACCGACGAGATCGGCGGCCGCTTCGATCATGTGCTGGTCGACGAATATCAGGACACCAATCGCCTGCAATCCTCGATCCTTCTGGCGCTCAAGCCTGACGGCCGCGGGCTCACCGTCGTCGGGGACGATGCGCAGTCGATCTACTCCTTCCGCGCTGCGACCGTGCGCAACATCCTGGACTTTCCGCAGAGCTTCTCGCCGCGCGCGGAAATGATCACGCTCGACCGCAACTACCGCTCGACGCAACCCGTGCTGGCGGCGGCAAACGGCGTTATTGGCCTCGCGCGCGAGCGCTTCACCAAGAACCTCTGGACCGACCGCACCTCCACGCAAAAGCCGCAGCTCGTCACCGTCCATGACGAGGCCGACCAGGCGCGCTATATCGTCGAGCAGGTGCTGGCGAACCGCGAGCAAGGTGCGTTGCTCAAGCACCAGGCGGTACTGTTCCGGACGTCCTCGCACTCCGGCCCGCTCGAAATCGAGCTGACCCGCCGCAACATTCCGTTCGTGAAGTTCGGCGGGCTGAAATTCCTCGACGCCGCGCATGTCAAGGACGTGCTGGCCTTGCTGCGTTTCGCCGAAAATCCGCGCGACCGCGTCGCCGGTTTTCGCATCCTGCATCTATTGCCGGGCATCGGCCCAGCCACCGCGCAGCGCGTGCTCGACCAGATGGCGGAGAGTATGGACCCGCTGCACGCGCTCGCCCATCTCCCGGTGCCGGCGCGCACCGGCGATGACTGGACCAGCTTCGTCCGCACGGTCGAGAATTTGCGCTACTCGGAATGGCCTGTGGATCTCGAGCGCGTGCGGCTCTGGTATGAACCGCATCTCGATCGCATCCACGAGGATTCCGAGACACGACGCGCCGATCTGATGCAGCTCGAGCAGATCGCGAGCGGCTATTCCTCGCGCGAGAAATTCCTGACCGAGCTCACGCTCGATCCGCCTGACGCGACCAGCGACAAATCCGGACCTCCGCTCCGCGATGAGGACTATCTGATCCTCTCCACGATTCACTCAGCGAAGGGCCAGGAATGGAAGTCGGTGTACGTGCTCAACGTCGTCGACGGCTGCATGCCCTCCGATCTCGGCGCCGGCACCAGCGCCGAGCTGGAAGAAGAGCGCCGCCTGCTCTATGTCGCGATGACCCGCGCCAAGGATGATCTGCATCTCGTCGTGCCGCAGCGCTTCTTCGTGCACGGCCAGGCCGCCAAGGGCGATCGTCATGTCTACGCCTCGCGCACCCGCTTCATCCCGGAGCAGCTCGTCTATCTGTTCGAGCGTACCGCCTGGCCGAAGGCCGCTGCGGGAGCCGCGCGCACCGGATCACAGGGGCCGAAGATTGACATCGGGGCGCGGATGCGGGGGATGTGGCGGTAGACGCAAGAGGCTGGTCTCGGGATCTGCTAGGATGACTGGAACAACTGAGGTCCGAGATGAAAGCTGTCGTCGTCGAGCAATACGCGCCCATCGATCAAATCGAGCTGAAGGACATCCCGTACCCGATCATGGAGCCCGGGCAGCTGCGCATTCGGGTGGAAGCAGCCGGAATCGGCTTTGTCGACGGCTTGAAGATCGAGGGACGCTATCAGACCAAGGATCCACTGCCCTTCACTCCCGGGACTGAATTCGCTGGGGTCGTGGCCGAGGCTCCGGGCAGGCCTGGCGGCTTTCAGCCCGGCATGCGCGTGGTGGGAATGACGCGGTCGGGCGCACTTGCCGAGGAAATCGTCGTCGACCCGTCGGCGGTCTATCCTCTGCCGGACGGCGTTGCCGCCGAGGTCGCCGCCTCGTTTCGCGCCAATTATCTGACGGCGCTCTATGCGCTGAGTGCGCGCGCCACAATCGTCGCGGGTGAGCAGCTACTCGTGCTGGGGGCAGCGGGCGGCACCGGCATCGCGGCGGTGCAGATCGGCAAGCTGCTCGGCGCTCGCGTGATCGCAGCGGCGTCGACGCCGGAGAAGCGCGAATTCGCACTGGCGCACGGTGCCGATGCTGTCATCGACTACACGCAGGCCGGCTGGCGCGACACGCTGAAAGAATTGACGTCAGGACATGGCGCCGACGTGATCTTTGACCCCGTCGGCGGCGACATCTCGGTGCAGGCCTTTCGCTCGATCGCCTGGCGCGGGCGCCACCTGGTGGTCGGCTTTGCCGGCGGTGCGATCCCCGCGCTGCCGTTCAATCTGCCGCTGCTGAAGGGCGGCGCCCTGCTGGGTGTCGACCTCGCGCAGATCCCCACACGCGAGCCCGATGTGCAGAAGCGCCTGATGGCGCAGCTGACCGGCTGGCTCGCCGACGGCAAGCTGAAGCCCGTCGTCGGCCGCGTCTTCTCGCTGGAAGACTTTCGCGAGGCGTTCAGGACGATGCAGACACGCGGGGCGCTCGGCAAGATGGTCGTGCGCATCTCGAAATAGACGCACAAACGGAAACCGAGCATTTCCGGAATGCAGCCTTGTGACGTCGCGGCTATCAATTAAATCTGGTCGATCCTCCCCACAGAGACCTGATCGATGACCGCACCGCTCGAATTCGGAATGGATACCTTTGGCGACGTCACCAAGGACGCCACCGGCAACATGCTTCCGCATGCGCAGGTGATCCGCAACGTCGTCGACGAGGCAGTGCTGGCCGACGAGCTCGGCCTCGACTTCATCGGCCTCGGCGAACACCACCGTTCTGATTTTGCGATCTCCTCGCCGGAGACCGTGCTCGCGGCGGTCGCCTCGCGCACCAAGCGCATTCATCTCGGCTCAGCGGTAACGGTGCTGAGCTCGGACGATCCGATCCGCGTGTTCCAGCGCTTTGCGACGCTGGATGCACTTTCCAATGGACGCGCCGAGGTCATCCTCGGCCGCGGCTCGTTCACGGAGTCCTTCCCGCTGTTTGGCTTCGACCTGCGCAAATACCAAGAGCTGTTCGAGGAAAAACTCGATCTGTTCGCCGCATTGCTGGCGCAGAATCCGGTGACGTGGCAAGGCAAGCTGCGCCCGCCGCTGAAGGAGCAGCTGGTCTATCCGCCGGTCGAGAACGGCCAGCTCAAAACCTGGATCGGCGTCGGCGGCAGTCCGAAATCGGTGGTGCGCGCCGCGCATTACGATCTGCCCCTGATGCTCGCCATCATCGGCGGCGATCCAGAGCGCTTCGCGCCTTACGTCGATCTCTATCACCGTGCCTTCAAGGAGTTCGGCCGTCCGGCGCAGTCGATCGGCGTCCATTCGCCCGGCTATGTCGCCGAAACGGATGAGCAGGCGCGCGAGGAGCTGTGGCCCGACTACAAGGCGATGCGCGACCGCATCGGCCGCGAGCGCGGCTGGCCGCCGATGGGTCGCGACGAGTTCGTCAGCGAGGCCGAGCACGGCTCGCTCTATGTGGGCTCACCGGAAACGGTGGCGCGCAAGATCGCGAAGACGGCCAAGGCGCTCGGCATTGCGCGGTTTCAGCTGAAATATTCGGCGGGGCCGCTGCCGCACGAAAAGCTGATGAAGGGCATCGAGCTTTACGGGCGGAAGGTGGTGCCGATGGTCAGGGAGATGCTCGCCTGAAGCTCCCGTTTGATCCACGTCAAGCCGCATGCGGGCGATTTCCGGGTAGAAGCGGATTCCGGCGCATCTCAGGGCAGGCAGACGAATGACATCTCTTCCCCGGCAGTCCCGGCAGGCTCGCGCTCGAAAGAATGACGTCAAGCCGGTCCGGCGGGCCAAATCAGCGGCCGCGCGGACGCAAGCGATCGAGCTTACTCCGATCGAGCGCTCCTTCGCCGAGCAATCATCCGCCGGCGCATTGCAGGCCGAGATGGCCGCACTCGACAGCGTCTTGACGGGGCCGCCGGCCCTCGGACCGGATAGCGAGCCGGTACAAGCCATTCTCACGGGCGCGGCGCCCGACGATGCGAAGCATCTGCAGGCGCTTCTGGTTGGCAAGGAAGCCAAGCGTGCCAAGCGGACCACCAGCGACGAGTTGGCCGACGACTGGCGGTTTGGCGGCTACCCTTACAAGTCCCGGATGTACCGCCGCGACTACGAAGAGCAGAAGTTCGTTCTTCAGACAGAGTTGTTGAAGCTGCAAAATTGGATGAAAGAGAGCAGGCAACGCCTCGTTCTTCTGTTCGAGGGCCGCGACGCGGCCGGTAAAGGCGGCGCAATCAAGCGTTTCATGGAGCATCTCAACCCGCGCGGCGCCCGCGTCGTGGCCCTGGAAAAGCCAAGCGATGTCGAACGCGGGCAATGGTATTTCCAGCGCTATGTGCAGCATCTGCCGACCGCCGGCGAGATCGTGCTGTTTGACCGCAGCTGGTACAATCGTGCTGGCGTCGAGCGCGTCATGAGCTTCTGCTCGCCGACGGAATACGATGAATTCCTGCGCCAGGTTCCGGAATTCGAACGCAACCTCGTTCGCAGCGGCCTGCATCTCATCAAGTTCTGGTTCTCCGTCAGCCGCGAGGAGCAGCGGCGCCGCTTCAAGGAGCGTGAGGGCCATCCGCTGAAGCAGTGGAAGCTGTCGCCGATCGATCTCGCCTCGCTCGACAAATGGGACGACTACACGCGGGCCAAGGAAGGCATGTTCTTCCACACAGACACGGCGGACTGCCCGTGGATCGTCATCAAGTCCGACGACAAGAAGCGCGCGCGGCTCAATGCGATGCGCTACGTGCTGCATGCGATGCCCTATGCCGGCAAGGACACCAAGCGGATCGGAATGGTCGACGATCTCCTGGTCGGGCGCGCCAACGTGATCCACGAGCGCGAAGAGCACGCAAGATAGGAAGAGAACGGCCGATATTCGGCGTAACAGCGAGCGAACGGCAAATGTTTGCCGCGCCTCACTGCCCGCTCGGTGGGGCGATCACCGCACGGCCGCTCATGCCGGCCATCAGTTCCGGCGCGGTCTGCGAGATCTCGCCGATCACCTTGATGGTCTGGCTGACGGGGTCGACCCGCCCGCTGAGCCTCGTCACCTTTGCGGTATAGGATTTCTCGGTCTCGTGGATTTCGACCTTGAAAGCCATGCCGGGCTTGAGCCAGGCGAGCCAGCGCGACGGCGCGATCAATTCGACCTCGAGGCCGTGGTCATCGAGGATGTCGAGCAGAGGTTGGCCGGCATTGGTGTACTGGAATTCGCGCGCCTTCTGGTCCACAGCAATGCCGTCGAAGGGTGCGATGATGGTGCATTTGGCCACCGCGGCTTCGGCGGCGGAGCGATCGGCCTTGGCCTTCTCGACCTCCGCGGCCGCGATATCGAGCTCGAGCTGGCCGGTCGACTTCAGCTGCATCAGCCGCTGGTTGATGACGAAGGTTTTCTCAGCCTGGGTCAGCACCGCCTGGGCATGCGCCAGCTGCGCCTTCTGGGCGGCACAGTCAAAAGCCACGAGAACATCGCCCTTTTTGAAGCGCTCGCCGACCCGGGTCGCGATGCGATCGATCCGCGCCGCCATCTCGCTCGATAGCGTGGTGTATTGGCGCGGCGTGAGCTGGGCGCGAATTTCCTGGCCCGATTCCAGCACGGCAGCATCCGGGCCATCAGGCAGAGCCTGGGCACGCGCGCCTGGTGCCGAGACGCCGAGGAGGACCGCCAGTGCAGCGAGCCGAGCAAAGCGGCGCTTCACGCCGCGGCGTCGCGTGGGCAGATTGACTGCTCGATCTGCCCCGCATTTCTGCTCATGCGCCGGCATCGCCCCTGCTCAGTTGACGCCGGTCTTCTGATCGGACGCCGGAGGTGCAGCCGTGGTGGCGGTGGCGACGCTGGATGGCGCGGCGCTCGGCGGAACGGTCTTGGCGGTCTCCGACTTGACCGTTTCTGACTTCACCGCTTCCGGCTTGGCGGTTTCCGGCTTGGTCGTTGCAGTCTTGGCGGTTGCCGTGCTGGCAACGTCGGACGGCGCGGCGCCCTGCCCTGCATCCGCCACCGGCTCAGCGATCTGGCCGCGCTGCCATTCCAGCATGCCGCGCCTGATCTCCCTGGACAGCTCGATGACGTCATAGGAAGCGGCCGCGCTCGGCACCGGATCGACGCCCAGCGTCGCATAGATGCGTCCGAGTGCAGCCTGCGCCTCGGCATAGGCCTGGTACCGCCGCAGTTCAGAGAACACGGCTGGTCACCGATCGTGCTGGTCATCATATCGCGATCGTCGATTGGGCGATCGTGCCAGAGATGCGCGGCCGCGGCATCGGCACGGCGATCCTGCAGTCCCTCATGGAGGAAGCGCGACAGACAAACCGCGAGATCCGCCTCAAGGTCGCATCCAGCAACCCCGCGGCACTGCGGCTCTATCTGCGTCTCGGCTTCGCGCCGGTCGGTGCGCTTCCGCTCTATACCGAGCTCGCATGGAGCGTCGACGGATCGCAACGAAGGGTAGAATGAGCCGGTACACAGCCCGCCTGCGCCCTTCGGGCTACGGCGCGGCAGCCTTCGCTAGCTTCGCGACGAGCATCTGGGCTGGCCTGCCGAGCCGTAGCTCGCGAAGCGAGCGAAGGCTGGTGGGGGAGGCAGGACTCGAACCTGCGAAGCCATGAGGCGGCTGATTTACAGTCAGCTCCCTTTGCCACTCGGGACACTCCCCCGCTCGACGGCAGCACAATCGGGCCGGACCTTGCCGGCGGACCGAAGACGGCCATGGAACGTGAAGGCCGCGACAGCCCGGATGGGGGCGCGACCGGGCGCGTTTATGGGCGATGCGGTGGGGCAAAGTCAACCGAGGCGAACAGCTAAAATCGCCCTTGAAGGCACCCAAATTGCCATATTCCGGCACCCGTGACACAAGCGAGCCCATGAAGGACAAAAAGATTGCCCCGAGGGGGCCCCGTGGCGGGGCTAAGCCCTTCAACAGAACAGGAAAATCGGCTGGCCGGCCGGCCTGGCGCGAGCGCGATTCGCACCCCGATAGGCCCGTCATTCTCTACGGCTGGCACACCGTCACCATGGCGCTCGCAAACCCGCAGCGGCGGATCCGCAAGCTGACGCTGACCGAGAACGCCGCACGGCGCCTGGCCGATGAAAACATCCAAACCCGGATCGCGCCCGAGATCGTCCGTCCCCAGGAGATCGACCGCCTGCTCTCGCCCGATGCCGTGCATCAGGGGCTGCTCGCCGAGGCCGATCCCCTGCCCTCGCCCGACATCGAGACTTTGAAGCAGGAAGGCATGGTGCTGGTGCTCGACCAGATCACCGATCCGCACAATGTCGGCGCCATCCTGCGCTCGGCCGCGGCGTTCGCGGTGAAGGCGATCGTCACGACCGCGCGTCACAGTCCGGAAGCAACCGGCGTGCTCGCCAAGGCCGCCTCCGGCGCGCTGGAGCTGGTGCCCATGGTCACGGTGCAAAACCTCGCCCGTGCGCTGACCGCCCTGAACGAGCGCGGCTTCCAGACCGTCGGCCTCGACAGCGAGGGCAGCGCGGATCTCTCTGACGTGACCTTGCGCGAGCCGCTCGCCCTGGTGCTCGGCGCCGAGGGCAAGGGCCTCAGGCAATTGACGCGTGAGACCTGCAGCGTCGTGGCACGGCTCGACATGCCCGGCGAGATCAAGAGCCTCAACGTCTCGAATGCCGCCGTGCTTTCGCTTTATGTCGGTGCTGTCAGGCTGGGGCTGATGAAGCGCTAAAAAGCAAAGCGCCCGTCCGCATCCACGCGAACGGGCGCTTCGTTGGCTCAGCCGATCAGAGATCAGTAATAGCGGCGCAGCACGCGATGGCCGCCATAGTACGGCGCGTAGCGATGGGCGTAGCCATAGCGCCGACCGTAGCCGTAATGCGGGCGCGGCAGATAGCCGTAGCGCGGGCCGTAGCCGTAGCGATACGGACGGTAGTACGGGCGGTGATGATAGGCGTACGGCGCAACGGCAGCCGCGCGATAGCCATAGCCGTAGCCATAATTGGCGGGCGCGACGACCGCGTCTTCCTGGTAGGTCGGGGTCGGCGCGAAGGCACCCGGACCGGTGTAGGTCGGGCCCTGGTTGACGTAGTAATACTGCGAGGTCGGCTCGGCGAGGCGCTCATAGCCATAACCATAGCCGGCGCCGTAGCCATAACCGCCGCAACCGGTGTTGCAGCCGGAATAGACCGGGGCAACCGGCTGGCACGGGTTGAAGCCGCAGGCCATCGCGGGCGCAGCGCCCACAAACATCACGGCAGCTGCCGCGACCAGTCCTGAAATCATCTGACGCATTACTCTCTCCTGTTGATTTCCGTCTTGTTGTCTGACGTTTCTTAACCCGGCGGCCTGCCGGGCATTCCTGTACGCGGCCGTGGCCGTGGTGGTCGCGGCTGGTCGTTGATCTCCGGCGCGAGGATCACCGGCGGCGGGTTGACCGGCACATCCATCTGTGGCGGCAGCGGCGCCGACGATGCGCCCCAGCTCTGGTGGTAGTTCTCCGCGGGCTTTGGCAATTTGCGGTTCGCGGGCGGCTCGACCTCGAGGCGGCCGTAGCCGGGCTGCAGGCCCAGGCTCGGATAATAATGGCCGACGTCGGAGGGCTGCCGTTCCGGGACGTACACCCCGCCATAGATCGTGGGCTGCACCTGGACGTTCTTGCCCAGGCCCCAGACACCTTCGACCACGGCGTAGGACGCATCGATATTGTTGATGATGATGGGCACGCCGGGACGGCCGGGCACGACGATGTCGAAGCCGCCGCCGGCAAAGGCCGTCGCGGGCAGTCCGATCAGAAAGATTGCGAGCGCGGATGCGCGCATGAAAGAGTCCCGGTTATCCGGCCCGCAAACTATCCGATCGCGACGCAGAGAGGGTTAAGGACAGCTGACCAAATTCAGGTAAGCCTAACGCGTAAGGATCTCGCACTGCTCAAATGCCGTGACGCGCACTAGCGAAGTGTTAACGGGACACGCCATCCCGGCGCCGATGTGCCTGCAGTTGCGCGGCATAGACTTCACATCCTGGGCGCGCTCACGTCGATGTGACCCCAGCTGCGAAGAAGGTGCGGAACGACTACCGCAGGTCGTACTTAGCACTGATCTCAACAAACGTGGAGGAAGTGCCATGACGAGCCTGAAGCTAGTTGGCTTGGCCGCAATCGTCGCGTCTGCGCTGGCGACGCCAGCCCTCGCGCAAACCGCGGCTGACAATGCGGCCCGCTGCGCAGGTCTCTTCCAGGATCCCAGCTGCCAGAATCTCGGTCCAGGCCATCCCGCCAATGACCGCGCCTATCGCCGCCGGCACATGGCGCATCGGCAGATGAATCCGAATGATGGAACACAATCGGGATTCGCGCCGCTCGACGCCGCGGATGCAGTGGCCGGCGCTGCCGTCGGTACCGCGGCAGCGGTCGCCAGCGCCCCGTTCCAGGGCTGGGGCAATTCCTACGCGAGCTACGACCGCGGCGGACCTGCCTGGTACGGCGACTGGAACGCTTATGCCGCCCGCAACGGCATCGTGTGCAGACCCGGCACCTGGTTCAAGGGCGATGACGGCCGGCAGCACCTCTGCCAGTAAGGCCCGATGTCAGGCGAAATGGTTCAGGCGGCCGAGGGGCCGCCTGTTTCATGCCGGGTAAATCGCCGCCGCGGGTTCTGGCACTTGGCAAACAAGTCTGGTATTGCGACGCGCGGACGGGCGGCCCGGCACATGCTGGCCCCTGCCCGCTTCCTCAAGCGCGTCGCCGGCTTAGCTCAGCGGTAGAGCAGCGGTTTTGTAAACCGAAGGTCGGGGGTTCAATCCCCTCAGCCGGCACCATTGGTTTAGCCGACACAACGGACTTACCTATGCGGGCCGATCTGCCCCCCATAGTTAAGGCCGCCTGCACGGCCTCAGGGCGCCCAACGGGCGCCCCAATCAATGCTGCCAGCCGGCCACGGGTTTCCACTGTGTAAGGCTCACCGGGCTTTCTGGGCAGCACCACGACGCTTTCAACTAGCTCCCGAAAGCTGGCCGCGATTTGAGGGTCTGCGCGATCCCCAGCACCGGCGATTTGCTCCAAATTCTGCCTAAAGCGAGCCACGGCAGTGGGATGCAGGTCTACCGAAACGATCTTCTCGTCTGCCGTTGCCAACTCCCGCTCTAACCGCGCCTTCTCAGCGCGTTGAGGCTCCAGCCGAGAAGCAATTTCCTCCATTCCGAGGAGCCCCTTCTCGACGGCGGCAATCAAGTTGTCGATTGCCTTCTGACAGCCCACAATCTGCGCCGTGATCTTTGTCCTATCGCGGCGCGCGCTCGCGGATAGCGCCCTCCTCTCGGCGAGATAGGCTTCGACAAACTTGCCCATTTGCTTGGGGTTGTCGATCTGCGCTTTCAGCCGGGTAAGAACAAGCCCCTCGATTTTCTCGACATAGTACCGCGTGCCGTTGTCGCAGGAACCGCTTTCCCGATGGCGCGTGCATTGGACGCGCGGGCCGGAGCGGTCATGGCCCATCAACGACATGCCGGAACCGCAGGCACCGCAGCAGAGCAAACCAGACAGAAGGCGGGTAGACTTAGGCCGCCTGCGAGAGGCAGGCGTTCCAGCCTCAAGGCGTCGTGCTCGGACCGCGTCGAACAGTTCGTCGTCAAGGATGCGCAACGCATGCACCTCCTGAACAACCCACTCGCTTTCAGGATTGGTTCGGGTCACGCGTCGCGCGGTTTTTGGGTCTTTAATCGACCGCCTCTTGTTCCAAACCACACGACCCACGTACCGCTCGTTTAGAAGTAAGCCCTGCCCGCGCGCGGTGTTGCCGTTGATCGTGGAAGCGTTCCACTTACCGCCACGAGGCGCGGGAATGTTGTCCGCATTCAGCCCTGCAGCTATGGCGCGCGGCGACGAACCGGCAGCGTATTCTTCGAAGATGCGCTGCACGATTGCGGAGGTCTCCGGATTGATATCGAGAACGCCGGCTTCGCCCTTTCGTGGTGTGTAGCCGTATAGATCGCCGCCCGCACTACGCCCCTGACGAACTACGCCACCGAGTCCGCGCCTAACCTTCTGAGCAAGCCCCTTCAAGAACAAGGCGCTCATGGTGCCTTTGACACCAATGTGCATTTCATTGATCAGACCGTCAGCCATCGTATGAATCTCCACTTCCGCGAAATTCATATCTTCGAATAGCTGTGCAATATCCGACTGGCTACGCGACAGTCTGTCTAGGTCTTCCGATAGGATAATATCGAACGATCCTGCGTGCGCTTCACTGACCATCTTTGCGAACTGGGGCCGACCAAAAATCGAAGCACCCGACGCGGCGCGATCATAGAAGTTTCCTACGACCTTCCAGCCCTGCTTCGCTGCAAACTTTTCGCAGACAGCAATTTGGTCTTCGATAGACCTATCGTTTTGCAAGTCAGACGAATAACGCGAGTAGATCGCGGCCCGCTTAGTGGATCGTGTTGTCATCGGCTGCGCTCATTGCCTGAAGGTGGTCGATACGGGCTTGGTTGCGGGCGAGCGCAATTACGAACTGATCCAACGCGGTTTCCAGGTGAGCATCTAAGACGGCGCTCCCGGCAAACAAAAAGGCCGGAGAAACATTGTTATTGGCCGGTGTCGGCAATTGATTTGGCTGCATATTTTCTCCAATAATCGTCCGATTCATTATCCGACGATTGGTCGGATTTCAATGTGTCCGCAGAAATAATGGTTGAGCGAGATTTCTCCCTGTTGGCAGCGCAGATTAGGGCCGCGCGCGGGTTGCTTGGTTGGTCGCAGGATTACCTATCCAAAGGCTGCAAGATACATCGCAGCACGCTAGCCGATCTTGAAACTGGCAAGCGCGAGCCGCATGAAGCGACGCTGTTGGTTCTAATGAGCGAGCTAGCCGCAGCGGGTGTCGTCTTCACAGAGACAGGCGTTGAGTTTCGGAAGTGGCCGCCGAAGGCTTATGTGCCAGCCGGTATCAAGAACCCGAAGAAGAAGTGATCGCCTGCAGGACGGCCTGTCCCGAGACACCACGCCAAACCGAAAACGGAAAAACCCTAGCTCCGGCCAGAGCTAGGGCTTCATTTCCAGAAGGTGCGTTCAGCAGGATGGGGCCAGCAGAACGCGCCTGCACTCTCTCACGTTCCACGTTCAAGCTAACTCATCGTTACTATGCGCAGAGCGCAAAGCCCGGACCCCGCAGATGCTGCCAATTTTCGATAATCGGCAGTATTCGACCGGAGGTGCGCTCGGAATTCCAAAACCTTAAGGTGCCCGCTTTTTAAGGGCATTTGAATGAGGCGGGCCGATCCTCCTATTCTCATTTGCAGGCAATGCAGGCGGCCCATGGAGTACCTTGCGACACTCCCAAAGATTGCAGGTTTGCCGGCTGTGTATGCCTACCGCTGCTTGCCCTGCCTGAGGGTCGACACGATCCCTATACCAGCGCGGTAGGATTTCTGCGTACTTGGAAGGCCGCTGCCTCGAACGCAGCGTCGATTGTCGTGAACTGCACTTCTGCTCTCGCGCGCTTCGGCGTCGATGCTCTAGTGATTAGCCACATGCTGCTAGCACAGCCAGCACATTCATAGAGCTTTAGCTCGCATCCTTCAGCCATCGGAAAAGGTCGTGTCCCCGAGGGTGGTGTAGCTGGGTAGAGCAAAGCCGCCCGGACGCGCGCCCCCAAATAGCGCCGTAGCGGGCGGGCGGCTTTGCGGTGGTCACCGGCAGTTCTCCGGTAGGATCGGGTTGCGACACGCCAACGCAACCGAGGAACCACCGATGACCGACGACATGATGAACCTGCGCACGCTCGTGGAGAAGACCCCTGATGCCGATCTCTTGCGCGAGATGATTGGCTTTGCTGCCCAGCGCCTGATGGAGCTGGAAGTCGAAGGCCAGACCGGGGCGGCTTACGGCGAGAAGAACCCCGAGCGTCTGGCCCAGCGCAACGGTTACCGCGACCGGATCTGGGAGACCCGGGCCGGCACGGTCGAGCTTCGCATCCCCAAGCTGCGCAAGGGCTCCTATTTCCCGGGCTTCCTGGAGCCGCGCCGCATGGCCGAGAAGGCGCTCACCGCCGTGGTGCAGGAAGCCTATGTGCAGGGCGTCTCGACCCGCTCGGTGGACGACCTGGTGCAGGCGATGGGCATGACCGGCATCTCCAAGAGCCAGGTCAGCCGGCTGTGCGGCGAGATCGACGACAAGGTGAAGGCCTTCCTCGCCCGTCCGATCGAGGGCGACTGGCCCTATCTGTGGATCGATGCAACCTACGTGAAGGTGCGGCAGAATGGCCGCATCGTCTCGGTCGCAGTGATCGTCGCCGTCGGCGTCAACAGTGACGGCCGGCGCGAGGTTCTCGGCATGGATATCGGCCCGTCCGAAGCCGAGACGTTCTGGACCGCGTTCCTGCGCAAGCTCGCCCGCCGCGGCCTGCGCGGCGTCAAGCTGGTCGTCTCCGACGCCCATGAGGGCATCAAGGCCACCGTCGCCAAGGTGCTCAATGCCAGCTGGCAACGCTGCCGCGTGCACTTCATGCGCAACGCATTGGCCCATGCCGGCAAGAGCGGACGACGCGTCGTCTCAGCCTTCATCGCCACGGCCTTTGCCCAGGACGATGCCGAGGCGGCCCGGGCGCAATGGCGGAAGGTCGCCGATCAGCTCCGCCCCAAGCTGCCCAAGCTTGCCAGCTTCCTCGATGAGGCCGAGACCGATGTGCTCGCTTATATGACCTTCCCGCCGCAGCATCGAACCAAGCTGCACTCGACTAACCCAATCGAGCGCCTCAACGGCGAGATCAAGCGGCGGACCGAGGTGGTCGGCATCTTCCCCAATGAAGATGCGATCGTGCGACTGATCGGCGCGATCCTGCTCGAGCAGAACGATGAATGGGCCGTCCAGCGAGCCCGCTACATGACACTGGAAACCATCGCGCCATTGAGCGATGATCCAACCGTCAGCCTTCCGGCGATCGCCAGCTGACCTGCCCGGCTCCTGCCGGTGAATGCGGTGCCCCGACGCCAGCTACACCACGCAACGGGACACGATCATCGGAAAAAGCGCAATCAGCGCTCTGGCTCGGCAGCAAACGATGCATCCGGCTTCGCCGTGCACGCGAGTCCCCCCAATTCCGACCCCAACCAAAAGAAGTCTGAGTCTGGAATCGAGAGCAATGCCGTACAGCTAGTAATTCAGCGGCGTGCTAAAATCGCCACACCGACGTGTGTTCCTCTGACGGAACAACGATTTAATGTGCGACGAAATCATCCTGAAACAATCTGCCGCTTCAATCCGTACGTCCGGGAGCGAGATTTCATCCTTAAACGTATTTCACCCGGGGCTGGATTTAAGACCGATCATTTTGACCAGCGGAAAGGGTCGTCCGATCAGGCGGCCCTTTCTTCTTCGTTAGCGCTTTCCCCGCACAAGCAACGTCCAAACAGGTGACGCACCGTCCCAGCGTCGCAGGCGTCCGTCGAACCGCACTCGTACCCCAGCTTCCCGCAGCCGCTCGACGACAAGATGAAGCGCGATCACGTCGCCCTCTGCCAATTCTAAGCAGCCGCGCTTGCGAGACCACACCGCACCTGGGAAACGAAAAAGATTGTGCTTTAGCCATCGGCCGCCGCGCTTGGAGAGCGTAGCAGGTCTACCTGCGCGCCTTTCCGTGGCCTCACTCCGACATCCGGCAGGCGAAGCCAATTCGCAATCCATCCCATCTGCACCCCCAGCCCTCTCGGCTTGCACGAAGCCGAATGAACTTGTCAATTTCGACGAAGGGTCAAATAGAGTTGCAGCCCTACGCGTATCGCTGCTTGCCCTGTCGGAGGGTCGACACGATTGCCATCCCTGCCGAGACAGATCGCGCGCTCCTGACTTGGCCCGGGAACCAGTTCAGCATGGGCCCGTTCACGTCAATGACGTTCACGGTCGAAATCTACGGGACTGCCTTAGACGGTTCAGAGTGGCTTATTCACCGAACGACCGTTTGGGCCAACAACCCACTCGCAGCGCGCAAGACAGCGCACACCCTTCTAGCCGAGCGTAAGAAGGCAACACGCGCTTGCGTGATGAACGCGCAGGGGGACATCGTTTATATCGTCACCAAGTAAGCGCGACGGCCCCCAGCGCCGCGAGGGGCAGAGGAACGGGGACGCCGGCGCCGCGAGCGCGCCAACTCGAATACACTAGCGCACCAACCGCCCAACAGGACGAGCGCCGCCGTCGTTCCTACCGGCAGATGAATCCTTCGGATCGACTGTGCACTTTGGTACGTAAGAACCTCGCTACAGCGTCGCGACCCCTGCTCAGCGCAATCTTGCAATGACCGGAAGCACGCTTGTCGCGTCGGCCTCTGGCGGGCCGACTAGAGCCCAGATAGCGAGGGACAAGACAAGCGCGCTGAAAACGGTCCACGCTGCCAATCGTATCACGGCACCATCGCCATTACTGACAGATCGGCATCACTGAAGCTTGGACCGCCCGATGCAAAATAGATTGCGGCGAGTAGAACTCCTGCGAATGCGATGTAGCCGAGAATAATCAAGCCATCGTGGCTGCGAACAGAAGACGGAATGGTGTGTGCAATTGCCATGACCAAATTCCCTGTCTGAAATGGCGCTTCGTTGCGCCACACCATTTTAGGTTTGGTCTGCCAAGTCGCTGTGAAGCAATTCACAGCATTGGCGCACAAATTTTCGTCATTTATCCGTTAGTTGTATTTCCTGCAAATGCTCGCGAGTTGGATGCCGACATCAGGTCACGACTCGCCGTTGATTTTGTTGGCCGCCAGACTTAGCTCCAAATCGGTTAGCCGTTCGATCAGCCGCTCTACAATTTCTTCGCAATCAGATGGAGCGAGCGAATTCACGCCACGTGCGGCAAGCTCGCTTTCAAGAAGTTTGGCCAGCATCGCCTTCACGCTCATATGGCGCAATCCAGTTGCCATGAAAAAAGCAAACGATGAACCGCTCGTAGACAGACGCGCAATCCGTAGTAAGACGCAGATTCTTCGCGCCAACACCCTCTCGTCCTTCGACCACGCAGCATTCATAACCTGAAATTAGGAGACGACGGCTAGCCTCAGGCTGTCCGGGGACGGGTGGGATGCTCTCAACCCCCACTCGCGGATAAGGCCCCGGCTATCGCGAGTACCGGGGCCTTTGTTTTGCGCGCGGATAAATCAGTCGTCTTTAAGTGAAAGAGGCCGCCAACTGAGGCGGCCTCTTTCAGCGCCCATTTATCTGCTAATCGCATCTTATGCTTGATCCGTTGGTGGCGCACACATGCCCCCACGAATAGCCTATTCCTGACCCGTTATCATAGTACTTGAAATCAAACCCAGGAATATGGATCTGGAGGAGAAGATTCGGTTCCCCGCCCGAAATCATTTCCAGTTCGTCGCACGAAAGCAGATTGATTTCGCGTTCCATGTCTCTGTCTCCTGTTGTTCAACGAAGCGACCACCCGCCTCGTTAGGTTGAGGAGACTAGATGCCCCACCGCGCAACGTGCCGTGAGGCAGATCACTGCGCTCGGAAATAGGCCAGCGCCCCACCTCTCATAAGAACATATTGCGAACATGAACAAAACTGGTACACTCCTCGGATGCCTGTTTCCGCTTCGAGCCAGCCCGATTCCGACCACCTCGAAGCCGCGGCCGATCAGGCGATAGAAGCTTGCGGCGGAGACGCGCGTGAAGCTGTCAAAGCCTTGATCGTTGCCAACGAATTTCTTGAGCGGCGGCTAGAGGAGCTTGCTTCGCCAGGCTACGCGCGTGGTCGCGTGCTGCCGCGTGACCGAAAAGATTGGTACGATTGAATCTTAACGACTTACAAAATTCCATAAATGCGACTAGCACAGGCTTTGACTGAATCCGGCGCCCCATCAGCGAGGTCCTGAAGGTAACGCAAGAATTCATCTGCGGTATCTGCGCCAACTCGATAGCGCCGATCGGCAGGAGCCATCGGAAGCGATCAGCATCAAGACGACGAGGATCAAGAAAAAGATCGCTCGGCTGAAGCAGGAGATGAGCCGCCTGGAAGTGCTTGATGCGCAGATGCGCAACACGCCGGATCAACAGATATCGCTGACCGACCCGGATGCCCGTTCGATGGCCACCAGCGGACGCGGATCGGGTGTCGTCGGCTACAATGTCCAGGTCGCGGTGGACACCGAACACCATCTGATTGTTACGCATGAGGTCATAAACGTCGGCAACGACCGTGGGCAGCTTGCTCGGATGTCGAAGCAAGCCAAAGAAGTGCTCGAAGTGGACAAACTCGAGGCGGTCGCTGAGCGAGATCGCCGCCAGCATTTAGCCAGCGCATCGGACCAGGACAACAGCAACGCTCGCAGGAGGTCTTGGTCAT
>NZ_JAKLUA010000027.1 GCF_022012435.1 Bradyrhizobium zhengyangense | reverse complement strand
AGCTTCAAATAGGTCCCGCGCTGGACTTGCGGCGAGATCTGCGACGCGGGACCTATTTGAACCCTCCAGTATTCCGAGATGATCTCGCCCACCATTCCGATTTGATGTCGCCCGGGGCGCGAGGCGTTCTGGCTGTCTGGTTTCTGGCATCGGCGAAGCCGCGTGGTCAATCTTGAATCGCGGCTCGACGGGCGGGTTTTTCTGTTGTTCCTGCTGTGGGCATGTGGGCAACGCTCTTGCGTTGTCCAAGCGTAGCGGCATGTCCACAGCGCCACAGGCTCAGGCCTTTCGGTCAGGTTTGCGGGTTCGCCGCATGCTTTCGCCGTTCAGATCGATCCGGTGGGCGTTATGGACCAGGCGGTCGAGGACGGCGTCGGCGTAGGTGGGATCACCAAACACAACAGAGTGCCCCTATTTTGGAACGGGTCGTGTCTCACGTCACGATCACTGACCCGCATCATTTTCTTTTTGGGCACCGGCTTGAGGTGCTGAAGGAGCGGTCGGGGGCGGTCCCGCCTACGTCGTTGTCGCGCTGCCGGACGGCCGGCCGCGGGCAGTTCGGATCGCGTCGACGGATCTTGTCGAGACGCCGATCACGCCTCGCCCGAACGCCGCCGATCTGCCGCGCATCAGTGCCCGTACGCTGATCCCATTGATGCAACATTTGAGCGCGAGTCTGAGCCTTCTCGACGAGAAGGTGATTCGCGATGACCCACCGACCGCTTCCAGGTCGCGTTGCGTATCGACCCCTGCCGATATTGGCAAATCCACCCCGCCGTCCGACGGCCGACATTCCGCGCCTGTGGCCGAATCTGTCGACCGCGACGCAAACCCAGATCGCTCAAATCCTCGCCACGCTGCTGCGGCGAATGCAAGCGGTTCCCGGCACGGCCGGAAGGAGACTGGGTCGTGCTGATCAGCTCGACCGTCGCTGACGAGCGGCTCACGACCGCACACCGAGCCAAGTTGGCCTACGTCTACGTGCGGCAGTCATCCGTGAACCAGGTGCGCCAGCACCAGGAGAGCACCGAGCTGCAGTACCGCCTCGTCGATCGGGCCATCGGTCTGGGCTGGCCGCCGGAGCGCGTCCAGGTCATTGACGAGGATCTGGGCAAGTCCGGAGCTGGCGCTGTGGATCGTCATGGTTTCCAGAAGCTCATTGCCGAGATCGGCCTTGGCAACGCCGGCCTTGTGGTGAGCCTCGACGCTTCTCGCTTGGCCCGTCGTCTGGCAGACCGCCACAACCAGCGAGCATCACGTACAACGGCGCGTTCATACCTACCGCAACTACATTGACATTGATCGGTTGCGGCGACGGATCGTCGAGTTGAATGCTGAACATAAAATGGATGCCGAGATCGCGGCAATCCTCAATCAGGAAGGCTTTGTCGCGGCCCGAGGCTGCGCTTTCAAAGGCGAGAACGTCCGGCTGTTGCGCACCCGCTGGGGCATTCCCACGGTCAAAATCAACGGCGTAGACAAGAATCCGATGCGCTGGCCCGACGGCAGCTTCTCGATTCAGGGCGCAGCGGCTGAGCTTGGAGTAACCCCGCAGACGGTATTCGACTATCTCGCGCGCGGAATGCTGGCAGGTCGTCAGTTAACCAAAGGCCAGCCATGGCAGATCGAGCTCTCAGACGAACAAATCAGTCAGCTTCGCAATCGAGTACAACACACCAAGCGTTCGAAGGAGGAGGCATCATGAAGTCATCGGCTCGCCGATCAGCGCGTGCCATTGATCGATCGGGAGCTGGCTGGTGACGATGGTGGAGCCGCGGCCGTAGCGGTCCTCGAGGATCTCCAGGAGGTCGTGGCGGGCCGCGGCGTCAAGCGGCTCGAGGCCCCAGTCGTCGTATGTGGACGGCCTCTGATGGCAAGCACAATTTGGCACTTCGAACGACTTGGACGGCTGCGATCGTATGTCCGGCGTTTAGCGCGGATCATATCTCCGCTGGCCCTGATGAAGTCCGACAACCAAGGGGTCACATCAAGGATGCGAGCTTTGAGGCTCACACGACTGGTCGGGTTTTCCTGGTTTTCGGTGGCGACCGTTGTCTTTCATCATGCCTTTCTTGCACTTACCAAGCTTATAACTCTTCGATGCGGCTGTCCGACACTCAAAGTTTGGCGAACATCTCGGTGCGGAAGCATTCTCCGGTTTTCATCATTGCCCAGATGATCCGAGCAAGCTTGTTGGCGAGGGCGACGGTCACAAGCCGCGCCGGCTTTTTTAGCCAAAAGCCCGACAATCCAGTCGCGCAAGCCGCCGCGGCGTTTTTCCACAACGTTTAGAAGCGATGTTGCTCCGAGAACGAGTAACTTCCTTATATATCGATTACCCGCCTTGGTGATGGTTCCGAGAGTTGGTTTACCCCCGCTTGAAATTTGCCTGGGCGTCAGACCCAGCCAGGCAGCAAAATCCCGTCCCGAATTGAATACGCTTGGGTCTGGTACACTGGCTGTAATTACCGAGGCAACAAGCTTGCCAACGCCGGAAATTTCTCCGAGCGAACGGCTCGTCTCGCTGAGCGCGTGAGCCTTGGCGATCTCCCTCTCCAAATCATCGAGTGCGCCTCCGAGCGCATCAATTTGCTGACCGAGAACCCTCGCGGCCAGGACAGCGGCGTCGGGAAGAGTCGCATCGCCTTCTGCGAGGCCTAAAGGCTCGTCGACGCGGCCGGTGCCCTTGGCGACGACAAGACCGAATTCGGCCAAATGGCCGCGTAGAGCGTTCACGCTCATCGTTCGCTGTTTGACCAGCAGCTCGCGCGTCTTGTGCCACATCAGGGTCGCTTGCTGATCAGCGCTCTTGATCGGCACAAAACGCATGGCAGGGCGCGAGACCGCTTCACAGATGGCTTCCGCATCGACGGCATCGTTCTTACCTCGCTTGACATAGGGTTTTGTGTAGGCCGGCGGCATCAGAGACACATCGTGTCCCATGGCCTTCAGTTCGCGCGCCCTATAGTGGGCTGAGCCGCAAGCCTCCATGCCAACGCGGCACGGCTCGATCCTCGAGAAGAACTCGCGCATCGTCCGGCGCGTCAGCTTGCGCTTTACGGCTGGTGCATCCTCACTAGACAGCGCATTAATCTGAAAATAGTTCTTGGCGAGATCAACGCCTATTCTAATAAACTTCATCTCGGACGGTCCCCCTTCTTTGTGGCGCTCTGGCGACCACGCCTTGGCACTATGATGCCGTTGAGGTGAGGCCGTCCACACCATCAAAGATGAGGAGATCGACGCGGCCAAGCGCGCGCAGCAGGCGGGAGTGGCGGCCGTCGCCGCGCGCCAAAGCGAGATCGCTAAACAGCCGTGGGACGCGCTGATAAAGCACGGAGCGATTGTCGCGGCAGGCCTTGTTGCCGAGCGCTGAGGCGAGCCAGCTCTTACCGACGCCGGAGGGCCCGCAGATCAAAAGGTGGCGTGGTCGTCGATCCATTGCCCTTCGACCAGCATCGTCAGCAGGCTGCGGTCGAGGCCGCGCGGGGTGCGATAGTCGATGTCCTCGACGCAGGCCTCCTGGCGCAGCTTGGCGTATTGCAGCCGCTTCGACAGCCGCTTGTCGCGTCGCAGCGACGCTTCGCGTTCGAGCAGGAGCGCGAGCCATTCGGCGTGGCCGAGGCTTGCGGCCTCGCCGCCGGCTTCGATGTCGGCGAAGGCGCCTTCGCCATGCCATGCAGGCCGAGCGTGTAGAGTTGATCGAGGGGCGGATGCGTGAGCAAGGCGTGATCTCCTAGTTGTAGTAGCGCGGCCCGCGGTTGTTGGGATGGAGGATCGGCGCGTCGTCCGCGGGCCGCTTGGGTGAAGGCCGCCGATCGAGATTGTTGGCGAGGATCGATTTGACTGAGCCGTAGGTGCGCGCCGATGTGCGAAAGCCCTGCTCGGGGTGCGTGCGTTCATCGAGGATCAGGTCGCACAGCGCGGCGGTGGCCGGCCCGATCGCGGCGGCCTCCTTGCGGATGCGCTCGATGGTCCAGCCGGCGTAGCGCCGATGACTGGACGCCATGTGTTCCGGCACGGTGGTGTGCTTGTGGTTGCCGCTCATGCGCTGATGCGCGGCGATCCGCTCGCCCTTGTGGAATATCTCCACGGTGCGGGCGGTGAAGCGCACCTCGACCTCGGCGCGGACGAAGCGATGCGGGACGCTGTAGTAATGCGCCTCGACCTCGACGTGGTAGTCGATGCTGGCCCGGCAGATCCGCCACTCGGCGAACACGTAAGGGCTCTCCGGCAAGACCCTGAGTGCCGGCCGGTCGATCTCCTCCAGCAGCTTGCGGCGGGTCACGCCGAGCCGCCGGATCGGTCGCTCCTCGTTGAGCCGGGTCATTAACTCGGCGATCGCCGCGTTGACCTCGGCGAGGCTGTGGAAGGTCCGATGGCGCAGCCGTCCGAGCAGCCAGCGCTCGACCATGAGGACCGCCTGCTCGACCTTGGCCTTGTCCCGTGGCCGCCGTGGGCCTGGCCGGCAGAATGGCGGTGCCGTATTGCGCCGCCATGTCGGCGTAGCTGCGGTTGATCTGCGGATCGTACAGGCAGGCCTTGATCACGGCGACCTTGGTGTTGTCCGGCACCAGCAGTGCCGGCACGCCGCCGATCGCCTCGAAGGCGCCGACGTGGCCATCGATCCAGTCGGCGAGCCCCTGCGTCCAGGTCGCCTGCGCGCAGGTGAAGCTCGATGCGCCGAGCACCGCGACGAAGATCTGCGCGGTGCGCCGCTCGCCGGTAAACCGGTCGATCACCACCGGCACGCCGTCGCCCGCATAATCGACGAACAGCTTGTCGCCGGCTGCATGCGACTGGCGCATCGTCGCCGACAGCCGGCCTTCCCAGGCCCGGTAGAGCTCGCAGAACCGCGAATAGCGATACCCGCCGGGTTCGCCCGCGATGTACTCCTCCCACAGGATCGACAGCGTCACGTGCGTGCGCCGGAGCTCGCGGTGCACCGCCGCCCAGTCCGGCTCCGCCTGCCGGCGATGGCCACGCCGGGTGCCGAGACCGGCTCCCGCGCTGGCGAACAACCGGGCTTCCAGCACAGCGTCGGTGATGCCGTCGGGCAATGGCCAGGTCAGCCCCGCCGCTTCAAACCGGCGGATCGTCAACCGCACCGTCGAAGGCACCGTCCCCAACCGCCGCGCAATCTCGCGGGTCGGCATCCCAGCCGACTTCAATCTGATCACATCGCGCACATGGCGCATCGCAAGCCTCTCCGTCGGCATCCAGGTCCCCCTTCGCAACGAAAGGCGGGACCGTATCGGAGCCAGAAGAGGCCTCGTCACCCCGGGTTCGCTCTTGCGATACCCCGGGCGACATCATCCCGGAATGGTGGGCGACATCAAGCGGAATCAGCAGCCGAACTCCTTGACCCATTTGCGCAGAACGTTCTCATGAACGTCCAGGTCGCGGCCGGCTTGTGCCACCGACACCCCGCGTTTCCGGACCAGCTTGACCGCCTAGATCTTGAACTTGCGACTAAACTTCCGTCTCTTCATCGCCCACCTCCGGCTTCATGAAACACCTAATCTCGGTGTCCATCAAACCGGCAGCAGCTCAGACTGAGGGAGCGTGCCACGCGCCGTCGGCGGCTTGGCAATGATGATTGTTTGGTGCAATTCACGCTTGATAGCGCCGTCAGGCAACAGCTTTGGCCAATGTCAACGGCGCGTCAGTCCTGCGAGCGCCGGCTCGGATGTACAGGTTGTCTTCCAATTGTCGCTGAAGTCAACCCACGCTGAGCTTGTCCATATGCTTAAATTGAACTCCGCGCGGCAAGGAGTCTCAAGAGTGCGCGATCACGTTCACCTTCTAATTCGGAAATCGATCTGCCATCCGCCTCTGCATGGACGCCAGCGACCAGACGGGTACAGACATCGGGAGTAAGCTGTGGCTGACCTAGCGTGGCCCATCGGCGTTCCTGGCTAGGCCCGAGATGTCGCAGGTAATGCTCAATTCCCCCAGGACCCCCACCAAGGTGGTAGGCCATATGTGCACCGACCACTGACCAGCGCAGCCCAGGTCCATGCACGAGCGCCGCGTCGACAGCGGCGACATCAGCAATATTCTCGGCGACTAAGTTGACCGCTTCACGCCAGAGTGCTGAAGCAAGCCGGTTGGCGATGTGCCCTACTACGTCGCGGGCTAAAAGAACTGGCTCGCGGCCGAGCCCGCGAAAGAACGACACAGCCGTCGTCCGAAGATCAGCATCGGCCCCATAAATCTCCACTAGCGGCATGATGTGTGGAGGATTGAAGGGATGAGCAGTAATGAATCGCGAGGTTCGTTTTAGGCTGGTGGCAAGCTGTGACCAAGTTAGAGAGGATGTACTGCTTGCGAGTACCGTATCGGGATGGGCTGCCGCCTCAACGCGGCCGTAGAGCTCTCCTTTTAACTCGAGCACTTCGGGTGCGTTTTCCTGAACCCAAAAGGCGTCGGAAACCGCCTGTTCCGGTGTCTCGACAAGGCGAAAGGAACCAAGGCCTGATTCAAGTTCCGAGGGACGAAAAACCTGCTTCTGACATCGAGAAATCGCTTCTTGCAACAGGGACTGCGATTTTGGCGCTGGATCCCAGCCGACGACGTCATAACCATAGGCAGTGAATAGCGCCGACCAGCTTTGGCCTATAAGCCCGCAGCCGAGAACCGCGATTGTGCCATTCATGTTGCGAGCCCCAGATCGATCGGCGTACTGCCGAGTAGCCCCAAACTATCTTCAAGCAGTTTAGCACCGGCCAATAACTGCCCGTCGGCTCGAGGGGGAGCGACCATTTGCAAGCCTACCGGAAGGCCGGAACTCGTGAAACCGCAGGGCAGAGACATCGCGGGGCAACAGACGAGGGTGATTGCAAAAGCGATGGCAACCCAATCCACGTAATTCTCAAATTGTCTGCCGTCGCACTCCATGACGTGGCTGTTGGCCACGGGGAAAGGCTCTACGATTGTTGCCGGCGTCAAGAGAAGATCGTACTTCTCGAAAAACTTAAGTACGCGCACCACCATGGCAACTCGCTGCTCCTCGGCGCGTTCGAGTTGCTCGATAGAAAGCTTCAGCCCTTCTTCGATGTTCCAAACGACGTCCGGCTTGAGCAGATCGCGATGGCTTCGAAGTAGAGCAGCTTTGCTAATAGCGAAATCGAATGCGCGGAGAACGTGGAAGCACTCTTGAGCTTCTCGAAGATCGGGGTGAGCTTCTTCGACGATTACACCAAGTTCGACGAAGCGCGCTGCAGCGCCGCGGGTAATTTCCACAATTT
Organism: Bradyrhizobium zhengyangense; assembly: GCF_022012435.1. GTDB lineage: Bacteria > Pseudomonadota > Alphaproteobacteria > Rhizobiales > Xanthobacteraceae > Bradyrhizobium > Bradyrhizobium zhengyangense. The sequence goes on along the minus strand of NZ_JAKLUA010000027.1, from coordinate 36,808 downwards.
GAGGATCCACGGGTGTAATGCCCAGATCGGCCGAATAGGCAACCCGTCTTGGTCTCTTTGCCGTGCGCGTGGTCGTCAGGAACGATTCTGCGGGTGCCGGCAAGGACAGTGGATCGGCAGGATGCTCACCACTCATTGCGTCCAACAGGAGCGCAACGTCCTCGACATTGCGCGCCATTGGTCCGTGTATGCCGAGGTTGCGGTCGATTTTAGATTTGGGAGTTCGGGCCACTCGGCCCAAGCTCGGCCGAAGACCCACTACACCGCAAAAGCTCGCCGGATTTCGGAGTGAGCCCCCCATGTCAGAGCCATGCGCAACCCAAGCCATGCCGGCGGCGATCGCAACCGCGGCACCTCCGGACGAGCCAGCAGCAGAGCGAGCTGGATTCCACGGATTGAGCGTTGCTCCGAAGAGTTCATTGACCGTGTTGGCCCCCGCTCCGAACTCGGGGGTGTTCGATCTTGCATAAACAACACCACCATTCTGCTCGATGCGCTCGACCAAGATGTCCGACGTCTCAGCTATTTTGTTCCTGAAGATCGGGGAGCCCTGTGTGTTGCGAGTGCCGGCAACGTCAATCAGATCTTTGATGGGAACGGGAAGACCGGCCAGCAGCCCACGTGCGCCGGTAGGTCGCTCCATCAGCGTACGAGCATGTGTGCGCGCGCGATCAAAACAAAGGATGGGCAGCGCGTTAAGCTTGCCGTCGACTTGCCCGATCCGCTGCTCCAGCGCGTCCAGCAGCTCCAGGGGGCTTACTTCGCCATTCCGCAATTTTTCGACAACACTGCAGGCGGTCTGCCTGATCAATTCATGCACTTCAGAACCCCGTCTCTTGCCGTCGTCCCCTTAGTTGGCGATCGAGAGCAATGATCGCAAAAGTGTAGGCATTTTCGAAAGGCCGCTTCGACGACGCATAGAAAAGTCTCCAACTGGACGGCGAGCAGAACGCTGGGCGGCGCTTGACGCGCACGGCCCCGTCTGCCTACGAAAAATTATCTCTTAGCTTTTCCTCAGCCCCGCCTCGCCTGCCGTAGAGAACGTAGGACCACTTTGGGAGTAAATCCGCGAAGAATCCCGGCGTACGCGCATTTATCCTGCCAAATTCTGCGATGAGCGCAGGACTGCGGCCTCTAAGTGTAGTTGCGTGTGTGGAAGATGACCGCCAAACTATCAGGGCTTGTCGTCCTTGCGCTCTTTGGCGGTTCTCGCCTACAGAACCGCCCAGAACAGTGATGTCGGTTGCGCCGTGTCGAAAGTGGACGTGAGCTGAATAGGTGCAGCTCGATCGCTGGTCGGTTAACAGTGTGACGTCGCGAGACTTTCGAACAACTTGCCTTTACGCAGCAAAGGGACTCGTAACGTCGCTCATCTTCTCTACCGAATCGTATGCGAATGAGCACGCACCGTATCTTCCAAAATTTTCTCAATCTGCTGATCAACGCGAACCACGCTGATGGCTTTAGCGACGCCTTGGCGGTCACCGGACGCGCACTTGAGCTGCCATGTTTGGCTTATCTGGCCTGGCCGAAGAGACGGGGTGAGAACGCCCTCGTGATTTCCACGTATCCCGCCAATTGGGTTGCGCATTATGTGCGCAGTCACTATGAGCGCCTCGACCCCATTATCGAGCGTGCGCTGGAGACCACGGAGCCCTTTAGCTGGGACCACAGGGAACCTCATAGATTGATTTCTCGGGCGCAGCGAAGCTTGCTCGACGAAGCTGCTCAGTGTGGGATCCGATTGGGATTCACCGTTCCAATCCACAACGGCGCCTCCATGGCCGCCTTGACGTTTGCCACCGACCAGAATGACCGAGCATTTCAATTGAGCATAGAGCGCCGCTCGGAGGTCCTCCAGTTCATGGCCATTTCTTTCGACCGGCGCGTGCGGCAAAAGCTTTCTCATGAACTGATGATCGCTAACGTTGAACTCTCACGTCGCGAAATGGAGTGCCTCGACTGGGTCGCAAAGGGCAAGACCACATGGGAGATTGGGCAGATCCTGCAGATATCGCCAAATACCGTGAAGTCCTATTTGAATAATGCAAAGAACAAGCTGGGCGTGAGGACATTGGCCGAAGCGACTTCACGACTTGGCGCTGCTAAGGCAGTTAGGCAAGATTAGGGCCGCGCCGCCCCTCTAGTTGTACGTGGTGCCATTTGCACCCGGCTCTCCCATATAGTCGAAATCCGGACAGGAGGGGTCATGATTCAACTGATTGCCGAACCATTTCACGGCGCGTTCTCCCAAACGCTAGCGGCCATGCACAGGCTGCGGCATCGCGTCTTCAAGCAAAGATTAGATTGGAGCGTTCACAGTTCCGGCGAGATGGAGACCGACGAGTTTGACGCGCTAGGTCCGGTATATCTCGTCCAAACGTCGGTCGAGGGACTGGTGCAGGGGTCGGTTCGCCTTTTGCCGACAACCGGCCCGACGATGATCCGCGACACCTTTTCTGTGCTCCTGGGAAAGTGCCCTGCCCCATCGGATCCTCATGTGTGGGAGAGCAGCCGCTTTGCAGTTGATCTTCCTTCAGATGCTCCGAAGGCGGCACACGGGCTTGCGAGGGCAACTTACGAACTCTTCGCGGGCATGATTGAGTTTGGTCTGTCTCGACAGCTCACGAGCATCGTCACAGTCACCGACGTCCGGATGGAGCGAATTCTGAGGCGCGCAGGATGGCCGCTTCGCCGGATTGCATCGCCTTGTGAAATTGGAAACACGCTTGCTGTCGCCGGCCACCTGGAAATCACGCTCAATGCTTTGGACAGGATACGTGCGGCCGGTGGACTCGCCGGCCCAGTTCTCTGGACTCCAGTCCTGTCGCACGCCGCCTGACTGCCGGCTCGCTGCCCGCAGAACTCATCCGACTTAAATCGCCGCACCTTGATTTGTAAATGCCTCCAATCGACCACCTTGCCTGTCAGACACAGCGACCAATATCCAATCCAATAAGTTTACAACATCTGCGCGTTGCTGTGACAGTCAATGAAGCGGGCAGCATTCGGAGCGCAGCCAGGGTGCTGGGTGTCGAACACTCGGCCATCAGTCGGGCGATCGGACGATTGGAATGCCTGGTTGGTACCCGCTTGTTCGAGCGATCGAGATACGGGATGAATCCAACAGCCTCTGGTACGACATTCCTGAGGACGGCAAAGCTTATCATCGAGCAGGTCGATTCATTATCGAAGGCGACAGTCTTGACCCTGTCCAAGCGGGCGGATCACCTGGCTATCGGCTTCTGCCCATTCGTCTCCGCAGGACGAATAACACCTGCGATCGCCGAGTTTCAAAGCCGTTATCCGGAAATCAAGGTCGCCGTCCTTGAACGCGTCATGCCGGAACTCCTGATCGCGCTTCAGACGGGCTCGCTCGATATCGCCATCGCGCCAGACGGTCTATCTTCCATGCTGCTCACGGCGGCCTTTCCCCTATGGCGTGAAGGTATTCTCATCGCACTCGCCAAGAATGATGAGTTAGCTCAGAACGAGTCGGTCTCCTGCGCCGATCTGCACAGTCGAACCGTTCTCGTCAGCCGCGATGATCCCGCAAGAGAAGTCGAAGACCTTCTGGTCTGCAAACTGGCGGCTCATGGAAACGGGGCCTTAATCGAAGCCTGCGACGTGAGCCGCAGCAAGCTGACCAGTCTCGTCAGCATTGGCCGCGGCGTCACGCCGTTATTGGCATCCGAAGCTCACGCCGGATTCCCAGGGGTGGTGTATCGCGAACTGCACGACGCAAGGGGACCCAGTCGGATCACAATGTCAGCTCATGTCAGAACCGGCGATGAAAGATCTGTTGTCGCCCACTTCCTAGCCCTTCTGAGAGAATGTTATTCTTCAGGAGGGGAAGAGCGGGCTTGACGTTTTGATTTCGCAAAAGCCCGGTCTGTCGCCATGAAGCGCGCCAACATCGGGCCAATGAGCTTGGCAGGTTCGACGGCCTGTCCGGTTTGCTTCGCCAGCACATCGGCATAGACGTGCAAATCCCGGTGAACATGGGCCGCGAGTTCGACCGTCATTTTGACAGGCCGATCGTCCACAAGCGCTGCAATCTTCAATTTAGGCATGCGGCTAGCCTCTATAAGGTTCAAGAATGAGATCACGGTTGACCAGGACGCGGACCGGGTAACCCGGGCGTATCGTCAAGGTCGGCTGGATATTGAGGCTACGGCGGACCACTTGTTGGCCGGCCTGGTTCAGCGAATCTGATGCACCGCGCCTGAGGGCACCAATGATTGCGCTGTTGCTATTGCTCGCATCGGAACCTGCACCCGCTTCCGAGCCAACAGCCAGGAAGGTCGACAGCGCCGCCGCCTTGAACAGCTCACCCCAATGGTTGTCAACCTGATCTTCAAGGCCGGCATAGCCTTGCGTGTCTGTCCCCGGTTGGCGCTCCAAGACGACCGAGCGGCCGTTCGGCATGATCAACCGGGTCCAAACGAGCAGCACGCGGCTCTGGCCGAAGCTCACCTGACTGTCATAGATGCCAGTCAGTCTGGCGCCCTGGGGGATGAGGAGAAAGCGCCCGGTGGGCGTATCATAAACATTCTCGCTTACCTGAGCTGTGATCATTCCAGGCAGATCGGAGCGAATGCCGGTGATCAGGGCCCCGGCGATAACCGATCCGGCCTGCACCACGTAAGGTGATGGCGCCTTCACGAGGCGGTCTGGACTGGTCGTTCGTCGATCGGTGGCCGCATTTACGAAGGCGAGCTTCCGGTCCTGAGCGTTTTGCAGTGACCCATCCTCGCTGCTGGGGATCAGGGAGGGAGCATTGGCGCCACCTGCTTGGGCTCCGCTCGACGCTGCCGTGTCCCTCACATTGGTAGAGGCGAACAGTCGGCTTACACGAGCCGCCTCTTGTTCCTGGTCACGGCGTTGCTGTTCCTGGTCGGCCGCAGCGCCTGGCGCGGCGATCTGGCCTTTGGCGGCCAGGATTGGTCTGCCGAGATCGCCGGGAAGAGGTGGACCAAGCTGGGGGACAGGAGGGGTGACCTTCGAGTAGTCCGGCGGCAACGCTGTGACGCTCTCAGCAACATTGTGACGCTCAGCCAGATAGAGCTCCTCGGAAGCGGCCTCACGCGGCCGTTGTTTCTGGAGCGCCCACGTCGCCGCCGCGGCGACCAGCGCCAGGCAGAGCGCGGATCCGGTCAGCAGCACCTTGCGAGACAAGCGGGTGACGCTCGGGTATTCGGGCCGGAGCCGAAACCCATCCTCGAGCTCACCTGTCTCCTGTTCGCCGTCCGGGGAGGTCTCATCTTCGCGGTGTTCTTCCGTCATGACGAAAACCTCCCGTCGGTGCGGACGATCCTAACCTTTTGTTGATGTTCTCCACCAAGCCGCAGTTCGGCAGCCGCAAACAGGCGGTCGACGATCAGGACGCTGCCAAAGGTGCGATAATTGACGATTTCGCTCTTACCGTCAGGCCCGAGCACAAACAGCGGCGGCATTTCGCCTTGGACGATACCTTGCGAGAACTCGATGTAGACTTTTCGGCCGTCGTCGTAGGCTGCAAGGGGGCGCCACGGCGGATTGTCCCCCTCGATCGCATACCGAAAGCGCCGTTGTGCAAGCTCTGGGAGCAGCGGAACAGGAGTCAATTGCTGCCGCTTGATCCGATCTTGCGGATAGTACCACGCGACCGATGGCATGTAGGGCTTCTCGCGCGAGCGGAGCTCGAGGAGATAGGTGCGCCGATCAGTATTGATCACGAGGTTGGTTTCGATGGAGGCGCGCGTCGGCTTGACCAGCACGTGCACCCTGCGCTCCTCGCCGCTGCCGCTTTCGGTGTCGCCGATGACCCATCGCACGGTGTCGCCGGCTGCGAGCGGGCCGGAGCCGGTCAACTGCTCCCCCTCCTCAAGAGCAATGTCGGTGATCTGTCCCGGCGCGGCATAGACCTGATAGAGCGCGCCCGGGCTATAGCTGTAGATCTGTGCGGCGTTGAAATAGCCTCTCCGCCTCGGCTCGACGCGCGCCGCACTGTTGGCGATTTCGATCCGGTTGACCGGCTCGACATCCTCCTTGGTGCCCGGCTTGCCGCCAAGCGACGGCTTCCAGGATGGAGGCACATGCAGGGGACGCGGACGATCATCCGCCGGCGCTGCCGCCACAGGCAGCGGCGGCACATCTGTGTCATAGCTGATTTCGGGTGGAATGAAGGTCGAGCAGCCGCTGAGCATGCAGCCAAGCATGACGGCTGCGGAAGTGATGCCCCTCTTCATTGGCGCTGTCCTGAACTCGCAAGGATATACTTTCACTGCCCCAACTCCTTGGACCAATTGATCGAATTCACATAGATTCCGAGAGGATTTTTGCGCAGCCGATCGGCATCACGCGGCGTTCGGATGACGATGCTCAGGATGGCTGTCCATCGCTCGGTCGAGGCGAGCGAGCCGTTCTCGTAAGCGCGCTGAATCCATGCGACACGAAAGCTGTCGGGCGAGGCCCGTATGACGCTGGAGACTTCCACCGAGATCTGCGCCTTGCCGAGCCCGGCGAATGGGTCGTTTGCCCTGGCATATTCATTGAGTGCGACGGCCCCGCGATCGGTCGTGAAGTCGTAGGCCCGGAGCCAATTCTGCCGCAGCACGATGGCATCGGATGGCAGGGCGCGCACATCTTCGATGAACCGCGCCAGGTGCCAGGCAATTTGTGGATCCGTCGGGTCGTAGTCGGAACTTGCAGGCGAGACCCGCTGAGCTTGACCGAGCCGGTCGACCTCGACGATCCACGGCGTTATCGTTCCTTGTGTCGATTGCCAGATCAGCCCGCCGGCAAGGCTGCAAGACAGAGCAAGGCAGCCGAACGCCATCAAGCGCCAGTTCTTCGCCTGCAGGCGGGCCGAGCCGATGCGCTCGTCCCAGACTTGACCTGCCTTCTGATAAGGGGTGAGTGCCGCCGGCGCGCGGCCATAATGCGTTGCTGATCTCTTAAACATTGAACTTCCCCTGAGTATCCCTGATCCATCGTAGCGAGCCGGCAGCAGACGGCGTTTTGCTCATGTCGGCTGCTCGATGCGGATCACGCGCGCGAACACGCACAAGCACCGTACGATGTGGCAGCTTCTGCACCGCCGGCGGCGAATGCTGCGACTGAGTCCCCTTACTTCCGGGAGCTGCGCCGGATTGCGCGGCAAAAGAACCGAGCCCAATCCTGCCTTCGCACCCGCGACACCGAGAAGAAGGGGCCGTTGGCGCAGCGACGTGTCGGACGGGATCTGGCCATGGATCGCTTGCCAGATCAGAGCTGGCGTCAGCGTCAAGGACAGAATGCGAGAGGCTTGAATGACGCATTGACGACCCAGCCGACGCACTGCAGAGGACCCACGAGAACAGCTGATCATCGGAACAGGCCGAGCGGAGTTCGACGGCCATGCGCCGTTCTCGGAAATCCCTCTCATCGGCGCTCTTCCTGGGAGAGATCGACCGAGCTGCCGCTGCCACCGGGATCGCCGGATTTGACTGCATGAACTGCCGCCGATACCCCCCGATCAAGGCCCTGACCTTGCTTGATGCGCTGAGCCCAAGTGGGGCTACCGCTCGCGGTCTGAGCTGAAGTGCTCGTCGATTGACCGCCTCCGCCAACCGTCGAGGCCATCCTGCGAAGTGGACTTGCTGCTGCAGAGGCGGCCGCATTTGCGACGCCCGTGAGGCCGCCACTGCGATATGCCGCTGCGGTGCCCGTGACAGCGCTTGCGCCCATCCTGCCGGCGCCCACGAGCGCTCCGCCGGCGAGACCTGCCGCACCTGCAGCAAGCCCGGCTGTCGCCACCGCGGCGCCGCCTGCGGCAAGTGCTGTACCGACCGCAGATCCTGCGCCGAGTTGCGGCCCACCGGAGACCAGCCCGCTTGCGATGCTCGGTCCGAAGATCCCCAACGCCAACAGCGAGAGCGCCGCAAGAACCAATGTCATGGCATCTTCGATGGTCGGTTGGGCGCCGTTGAAGCCCGACGTAAATTGCGAAAACAGTGTTGAGCCGATGCCGACAATCACAGCCAGCACCAGCACCTTGATGCCTGATGAGACCACGTTGCCGAGGACGCGCTCTGCCGCAAAGGCGGTCTTGCCGAACAGGCCGAAGGGAATCAGCACAAATCCGGCCAATGTAGTGAGTTTGAACTCGATCAGTGTCACGAAAAGCTGAACGGCCAGAATGAAGAAGGCAAGAAGCACGATTGCCCAGGCAAACAACAGAACCACGATCTGGACGAAGTTCTCGAAAAAGCTGATGTAGCCAATCAGGCTGGAGATCGAGTCCAGGAGCGGACGGCCTGCATCGAGGCCCACCTGCGCGATCTTGCCCGGCCGCACGAAATCGCCGGCCGACAAGCTGGTGCCGGAGGCCTTCAGCCCAAGGCCCGCAAAGCTCTCGAAGACGATACGGGCGAGACTGTTCCAATTTCCGATCAGGTAAGCAAAAACCCCGACGAAGAGCGTCTTCTTGACCAGCCGCGCGATGATGTCGTCGTCCGCGCCCCAGCTCCAGAACAACGCTGCAAGCGTGATGTCGATCGCAGCGAGGGTCGTTGCGAGGTAACCGACCTCCCCGCCCACGAGACCAAAGCCGCTGTCGATGTAGCGTGTAAAAGTCTCCAGGAATTGGTCGATGATGCCCGTGCCGGTCATTGGTCGCCCCCTACCGCAGGACGGGCTAGATAGCCTTGAGGCAATCGGCTCTGATCCTTTGCTTCCAAAGCCTCTTCCGCCGAAGAGCCAACTGACGAACCCTTCGAGTCCGTCTTCTGCCCAAGGAAGCTCCGGCGGCTTTCTGCCCAGACCTTCCGGCAAGTCTCATAGGCATCAGTTTGCGTGGATGTCACGGCACGGCAACGGATCAGGTCAGCCTCGTGCACACTCGGTATTTGGGCGGTCATCGGCTGGTGTTCGAGCTCACCCGCATGATTCTGCAGCGTGAGCGTGCATGCGATGATCGCCACTATGCCGCCAAAGACGGTGATTGCGATCGACACCGCCTTGATAGTTTTCGGATCCCTCATCAGTGAAACATCTGTACGTTGGAGGATTGATAGCCGGGCCCAGGAGTCAGAAAGCGCTGCAGCTGTTCGCGGCCCTGGTCTTGGGCCGCTGCGCGTTGGGCTGCTTCGAGAGCCTGTGCCCGGCCGTGGGCCGCGACGGTCGCGGTGAGATCGGCGAGCTGTTGGGCCTGAAGAGCGAGGAGCTGATTACCGGCCTGGGTTGCCTGGAGCGCGCCGCTGGCGCTCTGGCTCGAGCTCACCAGGGCGGACAGCTGAATGCGATTGGTGTCGAGGTTGCCCACAACGCCGGCTTGGAGGCGAAGAGCGTCCTGAAGCGCTCCGACGGAGTTCTGCCAGCGCGCCTGCGCTCCCGCAAACAGCGCGGCATCGGACTGGCTGCTTGTTGCCGGCGCATAGCTTGTGGCAAAGGCGTGGTCGATCTGTTGGACGTCGTAGGCGATGTGCTGCGCCTGACCAAGGAGCTGCTGGGTGCGCTGGATGGAGGTCTGAAGCTGCAGAAGCGAAGAATAGGGCAGGCTCGCCAGGTTTTTTGCCTGGTTGATCAGCATCTGCGCTTCGTTTTGCAGCGAGGTGATCTGGTTGCTGATCTGCTGCAGCTCGCGAGCGGCGGTCAACACGTTCTGAACGTAATTGTTGGGATCGAACACAATCCACTGGGCACGCGCTGTGCCGCTAGAAAAAGCCGATGCAACAAGGATCGTGATGGCGAAACGCAAGCGTCGAAGGCTCATCGTGATGACTCCAGATTTTTCAGATTCGGGATGAGGTCGATAGCCCAGCTTGCTCCGCGGTGCTCAAGCCAGACCGCTAGAAACCCCTCGGCGCCGTGCTCGGCGACCAGGTGCTCGATTGCGAGTTGATCGGACTTGGCTGATGCGGCTGTAAAGGCGAGTGCGACCTCGCCGAGGCCAAGCTCGAACATGCGGTTGCCTCGGCGAGACTGGCAATAATAGTCGCGCTTCGGCGTTGCCCTGCTCAGGAGTTCGATTTGGCGATCATTGAGCCCGAACCGGCGATAGATGGCTGTGATCTGCGGCTCGATCGCGCGCTCGTTTGGCAAGAGCAGCCGCGTCGGGCAGCTCTCGATGATTGCGGGGGCGATTGCCGAGCCGTCGATGTCGGAAAGGGACTGGGTGGCAAACACCACCGAGGCGTTCTTTTTTCGGAGCGTCTTCAGCCACTCCCGCAACTGTCCTGCGAAATCGGCATCATCGAGCGCTAGCCACCCCTCGTCGACGATGATCAATGTAGGCCTGCCGTCGAGCCGGTCACCGATCCGGTGAAAAAGATAAGCGAGTACGGCCGGCGCAGCCCCCGTTCCGATCAGTCCTTCGGTCTCAAATGCCTGGACTGAGGCTTCCCCAAGCCGCTCGAATTCTGCATCCAGCAGCCGCCCATAGGGCCCACCCAGACAATAGGGCTGGAGAGCGCGCTTGAGGACGTTCGACTGCAGAAGGACAGAAAGCCCGGTTAGCGTCCGCTCGGGTACCGGTGCCGAGGCAAGCGAGGTCAGGGCCGACCACAGATGGTCCTTGCCTTCTGGAGAAAGATCGACCTTCTCTCGTGTAAGAAGAGCGGCCACCCAGTCAGTCGCCCAGGCCCGTTCGGCGGGATTGTCGATCCAGGCCAGCGGCTGCAATGCGATCGGTGCGCCATCATCGGCCGACAACGCGCCACCAAGGTCGTGCCAATCGCCGCCCATGGCGATCGCGGCCGCCCGGATCGAGCCGCCAAAATCGAACGCGAACACCTGCGAGCCGGGATAGCGGCGGAACTGAAGGGCCATCAACGCGAGCAGAACCGATTTGCCGGCGCCGGTCGGTCCCACAACAAGAGTATGCCCGACGTCGCCAACGTGAAGGGAGAAGCGGAATGGCGTCGAGCCTTCCGTCTTGCCAAAGAGCAGCGGCGGCGCGTTGAAGTGCTGGTCCCTCGCCTCGCCTGCCCAGACGGCAGAGAGAGGAATCATGTGCGCGAGATTCAAGGTGGAGATCGGAGGCTGCCGAACATTGGCGTAGACATGGCCGGGGAGGCTGCCGAGCCACGCCTCGACGGCATTGACCGTCTCGACCATGCAGGTGAAATCGCGACCCTGAATGACCTTTTCCACTTGGCGTAGCTTTTCGTCGGCCGCCCTTGCATTCAGATCCCAAACGATGACAGTGGCGGTGACAAAGGCCTCTCCGATCTCGTCGGATCCAAGTTCCTGGAGCGCGGCGTCCGCGTCCATCGCCTTGTTGTGCGCATCGGTATCCAGCAGCGAGGATGCTTCGTTCGTCATCACCTCCTTCAGGATCGCGGCAATAGACTTCCGCTTGGCGAACCACTGCCGGCGAATTCGGGTTAGCAGCCTTGTGGCTTCTAGCTTGTCGAGCATGATGGCTCGGCTCGACCAGCGATAGGAGAAGGCAAGCCGATTGAGGTCATCAAGAATCCCAGGGGTCGTGGCGGTCGGGAAGCCGACGATCGTGAGCACCCGCAAATGCGCCGCTCCCAGCATCGGCTCCAGCCCTCCCGAGAGCGGCTGATCCGCCAGCAGAGCGTCCAGGTACATCGGGATCTCCGGGACGCGGACACGATGGCGCTTTGTCGAGATCGTCGCGTGAAGATAGGTCAGTGTTTCGCTGTCATCGAGCCAGCGGCATTCGGGCATGAAGCCTTCGATCAACTGCAGGAGGCGCGCCGTCCGATCAACGAAGCCAGCCAGCACCTGCCGCGCATCGGCATCTTCGTTGCGAGCGCAGCCCTCATAGAGAAGCCGCTCGGCCCTTGCGGCATCTTCCGGCGGCGGAAGATAAAGGAGCGTAAGATAGTAGCTCGACTCGTAGTGGACGCCCTCCTCCTCGAACTGGGCCTTGCGCTCGGCGTCAACGAGCGCGGAGGCGACGTCCGGGAACATGCTCGGCGGGTATGCTCCCGCGGAGTGACGCTGGGCTTCGACGAAGACCGCCCAGCCCGAGCCAAGGCGGCGCAGCGCATTGTTGAGCCGGCCGGCGACTGCGACGAGCTCCGCCGGTACCGCGCTGTCGAGATCGGGCCCGCGAAATTTGGCCGTGCGTTGGAACGAGCCATCCTTGTTCAGGACAATGCCCTCATCGACCAACGCGGCCCAGGGAAGGAAGTCCGCAAGGCGGGTGTTCGACTTGCGATATTCGGCAAGATTCAACATGGGAAAGGTTCCTAAAGATCGAAATGAGCGGGAATTCGCAGGTGGCGGTGTACGACCTCGACGAAAGCGGGATCGCGCTTTGCGGCCCATACAGCTGCGGCGTGGCCGAGCGCCCAGAGCAGCAGGCCCGCGATCCACAGGCGCAATCCCAATCCAAGTGCCGCTGCGAGCGTGCCATTGACGATCGCAACAGCTCTCGGCGCTCCGCCCATCAGGATCGGTTCGGTCAATGCGCGATGCACCGGCACGAGGAAGCCTGCGACGCCCTCCTGCATCAGATCACCACGCCGCCGCCAAACGAGAAGAACGACAGGAAGAAACTCGAAGCCGCAAAGGCAATCGACAGGCCGAAGACGATCTGGATCAGCCGGCGAAAGCCGCCGGACGAATCGCCGAAGGCCAGCGTCAAGCCTGTGACCACGATGATGATGACCGCGATGATCTTGGCGACAGGCCCCTCGACCGATTGCAGAATCTGGTTGAGCGGCTGCTCCCAGGGCATGTTGGAGCCGGCGGCCATGACGGGGGTAGCGGTCGTGGTCATGGCAATCAAGGCCAGGGTGAAAGCTTGCGAAGTCTGGAGGCGATGGTTCACTTGAGATCTCCTGCTGGTGAAAGACTGTAGTCGCCGCCCGCACTGATGCCCTCGACGCGGGCGAGCTCGGCAAGGCGGCGATCGGCGCCGCGCCCCGAAAGGACGGCGATGACATTGATGGTCTCGGCAATGAGCGCGCGCGGGACGGTGACGACCGCCTCCTGGATGAGCTGCTCCAGGCGACGTAGCGCCCCGAGCGCAGAACCTGCGTGGATCGTGCCGATGCCGCCGGGATGCCCCGTGCCCCAGGCCTTGAGGAGATCGAGCGCCTCCGCGCCTCGGACCTCACCGATTGGAATTCGATCCGGCCGCAGCCGAAGTGAAGAGCGCACGAGGTCAGACAGCGAGACCACGCCGTCCTTGGTTCGCAGAGACACGAGGTTTGCTGCCAGGCATTGCAGCTCCCTGGTATCTTCGATCAGAACGACCCGGTCGGAGGTCTTGGCAACCTCCACCAGCAGCGCATTGGTCAGCGTGGTCTTGCCTGTCGACGTGCCGCCCGCGACGAGGATGTTCTGTCGCCCGGCAACGGCGTCCCGCAGCATCGCGGCTTGACCGGCGCGCATGATCCCGGCGGCGACGTAATCGTCGAGCGTAAAGACAGCGACCGCTGGCTTTCGGATCGCAAAGGTCGGCCGAGCCACGACCGGCGGCAACAATCCCTCGAACCGCTCTCCGGTTTCCGGCAGCTCGGCCGAGATCCGGGGAGCAGCTCCATGGACCTCTGCACCGACATGATGCGCGACCAGCCGAATGATGCGCTCCCCGTCCGCAGGTGACAGCTGCTGGCCGGTATCCTCCAAACCGCCGGACAGGCGGTCGATCCAGAGCCGCCCATCGGGATTGAGCATCACTTCGATGACGGCATCGTCTTCGAGATAGCGCGCGACCGCAGGCCCGAGCGCGCTGCGCAGCATGCGCGCGCCGCGCGAGATCGCCTCCGCTTGAGCCGACTGGATTATCACGAGAGCCCCATTCGCTTGAGAGCGCCCCCCACGAGCGCCTCAGATGGGGACGATTAGAAAAACCACGATGGAAGATGACGCAACAACGTGGCTCGTCGGATCGTAGGCTAGCGTAGAAAGAGAAACATTGGCGCAAAGCCTCAACAACCGATGTCAGTTGCTGTCTCCGTCCGCCGGCTGCCGAACGATATCTTCGGGAATCTCGCGCAGAAAACTCTGCCCCTTTTGCAGGCGACGGCCGAGCGTCTCGACAAAACCCTCGAAGCGCTCACGCCCCTTGGCTTGGGCGGCAGCCTGGGCGTCGGAGGGAAGCGGGGGCGTGACTGTCAACCAGAACCGCACGAACAGAGCCAGAGTTTCAGCGGTAAGTCCGAGGTCGCGTTCGAGGCGTTGCATTTGGCGCGATATCCTGTCGAGACGACGCGAAAAGGCGGCTTCCCGCCGGTCCGAGCCATCTGGGGACAGGAACGAGCTGACTGCCGCCTCGACGATTGCAGAGCGTGAGATGTTTTTTCGATCGGCAAGTTCCGTGATCTGTGCCAACAGCTCTGGAGGGAAGTAGACGTTCATGCGGTTGCGCATGATCTTCTCACAATTCAATGCCATCATTCGGGTCGAGTGCGGCTTGCCGCGCAACGCCGCGCATCTTCTGCCGCAGCAGGCGCGACTGGCGCGCGGCATCTTCGTCGTCTTCCAGCACGGCGAATTCCTCGGCCGGCGCGACCTCCGTCGTTTCCTTAACGATGGCGAGGTGATCCGGAAGCTCGGGCTCTCGCCGCAGTCCGCCATTGGCCGTGTCAGCGTCGCCACCGCCAATGTCCGCGGGCGTCTTATCGGGAATAGCGGCCTTCAGCCCTGACCAGCTGTCGGCGCGAGAAGACCTTCGGATCTTGACGGGATCTGGCGGGGGAAGTACGCGCTCGGCAAATCGCTCATCCTCGTAGTAGCGCACTTTTCTCGCACGGATTGGAGGAGTGCCTGCCACCATCACGATCTCCTCTGACGGCGGCAGCTGCATGACCTCTCCCGGGGTCAGAAGCGGCCGCGCGGTATCTTGGCGAGAGACCATGAGATGGCCGAGCCATGGGTTGAGCCGATGGCCGGCGTAGTTCTTCATGGAGCGTATTTCGGTTGCCGTGCCTAGCGCATCGGAGACGCGCCTTGCGGTGCGCTCATCATTGGTCGCAAAGCTTACCCGGACATGACAGTTGTCTAGGATCGCGTTATTCGGGCCGTAGGCCTTCTCGATCTGGTTGAGCGACTGGGCAATGAGGAACGCCTTGATGCCGTAGCCGGCCATGAAAGCCAGTGCCGACTCGAAAAAATCAAGTCGTCCCAAAGCTGGAAATTCATCCAGCATCAGCAACACGCGGTGACGGCGATCCTTATCCTGAAGGTCCTCGGTGATCCGCCGCCCGATTTGGTTGAGGATCAAGCGGACTAGTGGCTTGGTTCGCGAAATATCCGAGGGCGGCACGACCAGGTAGAGCGTGGTGGGGCAGTTGTCTGCGATAAGGTCGGCGATCCGCCAATCGCAGCGGCTTGTCACTTCGGCGACGACGGGATCCCGATAAAGTCCGAGGAAGGACATCGCTGTCGAAAGCACACCCGAGCGTTCATTCTCGGATTTGTTCAGCAGCTCTCTTGCCGTAGAGGCGACGACCGGATGCGGCCCCTGGTCCTTGAGGTGTGCTGTCGTCATCATCGCGTTCAGCGTCGTTTCGATCGGCCGCTTGGGATCCGATAGAAAAGCGGCGACGCCGGCGAGCGTCTTATTGGGCTCGGCATAGAGGACGTGAAGGATTGCCCCGACGAGCAGGGAATGACTGGTTTTCTCCCAATGGTTCCGCTTGTCGAGCGAGCCCTCGGGGTCTACGAGCACATCTGCGACGTTCTGGACGTCCCTGACCTCCCACTCCCCGCGCCGGACCTCCAGAAGCGGATTATAGGCTGATGATCTGGCATTGGTCGGATCGAACAGCAGCACACGGCCGTGCTTCGACCGAAACCCGGCTGTGAGCTGCCAGTTCTCACCCTTGATGTCGTGCACGATGGCCGAGTGCGGCCATGTCAGCAGCGAGGGGACGACGAGCCCGACGCCCTTGCCGGACCTCGTTGGAGCAAAGCAGAGGACGTGCTCGGGCCCATCGTGACGCAGGTCGTTCTTCTCCAGTCGGCCAAGCACAACCCCGTCCGCGCTCAGCAAACCTCCCGCCCTCACCTCCTCAAGCTTGGCCCATCGGGCCGAGCCATAGGTGGCAACGTCCTTGGCCTCCCGGGCGCGCCAGACAGACATGGCGATGGCCACGGCGATGGAGAGAAAGCTTCCAGAGGCGGCGATGTAGGCGCCCTCGGTGAATACGTCAGGTGCATAGGCGTCGAACACGAACCACCACCAGAAGAACTCGGGCGGGTAATAGACCGCAAATCCATACATCTTGAACCAGGGCAGACCGAGCTCGGGTTGGAAGGCCAAGCGCCAGGCCGTCCACTCCGTCGCGCTCCAGATCGTGAGCAGGACGATCGCGCCGACAGCCACGAGCTGCCCCCACAAGATCTTGGTTCCGGACATCGACAAGGCTCTCCTTCGCTGAATGACGCTCTGGCCAAGGAAATCAAAGACCGAGGTCGCGCTTGCGGCCGAAACTCCACTCGATCCCACCGCCATCCCTAACGCTTCCCGTCACATGCTGGCCGAGGCGTTTTTCCAGTTCGCGCGTCCAGGGGACGAGTTGAAAGCCAAGCCCATTGTCGATCAATGCAAAGCGGCCCGACGTGAGGGACAGGCTCTTTCGGTATGTTCCTGCGACCTGCTCACCGACTGCGGCTTGCGCGTGAGGCAAGCCGGTCTCGGCCGCGATTTCGGCACCGGCCGCCTCTAGCTCCCGGCGCCGCAGCGTATTGAGGAGATCGCGTTGCAGGATGATGCGCCCTCCCGCTCGGTGTGCGAGCCCTGCTTCTGCAAGATGTTCGGCTCGCGCCTGCATCGCTTGCCGAGCCTCCCGCCCGAAGCCGCCCAAGGCGAGCGGCATCGAATCGCGCTCGACCAGTCGGTGGTCGAGCCAGGTTGCTCCCGGCGCACCTATTTGCGCGGGAAGATCGAAATCCGAGCGATTGGCGAGCACGCGCGTCGGCCGCTGCTCGTCCATCCCACCGAACTGCCTGACTTCGACAATGCCGCCAATGGGGGGCGCCTGTTCGAATGCCTCAAGACCACGAAAGCGGACGTGATGGAGCCGTCCGTCGGTCGCATCAATGAGCGCATAGGCTTCGCCGGTGAGCTCGTCGTGTAGCCCGGTTGCCAATAATCGCCCGATAATCGGTGCGGTCGTTCTTTCCCCCGTAACGGCGAATTCCGAGAGACTTCGTTCCTGTCCCCGCTCTGTCATCGCTTGATGCATGGTCTTGATGATATCGCCCCGAATTGCAAGGTCTCTGAGATGGGGTTCTGCGTCCAAACCCACCATCCACTCACCGGGTACCGCCGATGAGGCAAGGCCCATCTTTTGCAGATGCTGAAGGCGCCCGATCATAAGGCGGCGGATTTCGGGGTCAGATATCCCTTCCCGATCGGGCCGCAGGTCGAGATAGCCGGTCTCGTCGGCAGCCAGACGGATCTCGCGGTCGAGCCGTGTCCATCTTTCGGCGAAGACTTCGCGTTCGAGAGCCCTGCGGATCTCGTGCTCGGCTTTGGGCCCGAGCTCGATGGATGCCAGCTCTTCCGCGCGAGAGCGTAGTCCCTGGCTGATATAGTCGCGGGAGATCACGAGGTCCTCAACGTTGTCGCTGACCCCGCGAACAAGCAGGTGAATGTGTGGATTGTCCGTGTTCCAGTGATCGACGGCGACCCAGTCGAGCCGTGTGCCGAGGTCCGCCTTCATCTGCCTGGCGAGATCGCGCGTGAACGCTTTCAGATCGCTCATCTCGCCCCCGTCCTCGGGTGCGATGATGAATCGAAAATGATGCCGATCGCCCTTGCAACGCTCGGCGAAGGCGCTGCCATCAACCTCTTCGCGTTCGGCGTCAAACAGCGAGGCTCTCTCGCCGCTGCGGGTCACGCCATCGCGCCGGAGGTACGAGATATGCGCCGCGAGTGATGCCGAGCCGAATGCCAATCCCTTATGCCGCGCGACCCGCGCCTTCACGGTCACGCGGCGCGCAGCGCTAAACAGACGGTTGCGGGCAAACTGGAGCCGGCCGCGGCCGAACGTCGAGCGCCCGACGCGTCCTCCGCGGCTCATCGAGGAGGCGGAGGTGTGGCCCGCCTTCTGCGCCGCTTGCAGTACCTGATTGAAGAAGCTCTTGGCCTTGGGCGCGCGCGTGCTGCGGATGCGGCCGGGCCGGATGTGAAGTTCGCTGTCCTTGGTATTCACGGTCGTTCTTTCCTCGTAAATCTTAGTCAGTACCGAAAGATGCATTGAATTTGCTTGTGAATGTTCAAAGCGCGGCACGCGCCACGACCGATCGGCACGCCAGAACCCAAGCCATGGCAATGGCTTGGCGTTCGACGGGCGAGCCGCTTTTATCTTGCCCTAGCCCGTCGTTCTTTGTTACTCGCTCTTCCTTCCTCTAGTTGACGAACATTTCGTCTGCTGGTCCACGGATCAGCAGACAAATCTCCTGCCTTTTCGCCTGCAAAGGAGGGAGATTTACGGCAAAGAGCAGTTGGGATTCATTGTGGTGGATCCTCCAACAGCGCCTGCAGAAACACGTCGGCTGGTGGCCGATTCATTGGGAAAAAAACAGCCGCGACGTGGCAGTTAGTTTGCGAAGCGCACACTGTTTGCGAGCGCTTGCGATAGCGATCGTTACCCGAAGGGCCGAGACACCCATAGGGTGGCTCGGTGAGGAGCGAAGCGACGAGTAGAGCGCGGGCCGAAGGCATCGCCCATATGCCGTATGCAGATGCCGGACGCTTACGGTCGTTCACCTCCGCCCCTCTCACTTCTCGCCGATCGCTCGCTGACATGTGTTCCGCTCCGCAACCGCGCTTCTGATCATTGCATGGTGCGAGAATCGGTCCGCGCCACGAATAGACCAGTCGAGCTTGGAACGATCCGCAGAATATCTCGCGAGGAGATAGCGTTCATGATGTCTGCCGAAGGCACAATCCTTATCGACCGGTCGTCCGTTCTCGGCATGTCAGTTGGCTTATGAGTTGACTGCGGAATGAGCAGCGACGATGCTGATGACGTGACGCCAGCCTTCCAGGTCGGTTGCTGATCGACGTCCAGCACGGACCCAAGCCTCTTCACATAGGCTTGGGTTTCGACAGGCAATGGACGCCCGGCAAGATGCTCCTGATAGCGCAGCGGTCCTGCGTGATAGGCAGCAAATACGCCGTTCGGTCCGAAGCGGTCGAGCATTTCACGCAGATACGCCGTTCCTGCCAGGATGTTGTCACGGGGGTCGAACGGATCGCTGCCGAGGGCGTGCCGGCGGCGCAATTCGGCCCAGGTGTCGGGCATGAGCTGCATCAGCCCCATGGCGCCTTTGGGCGATCTGGCACGAACGTCTCCAGTGCTTTCGACAGCCATCACCTCGACAATCCAGGAGACTGGAATGGAAAAACGCTGTGAAGCTTCGATGATGAAGGTTTCGAATGGCTGGGCCCCTTCGTGCTCCGCCCCTGTTGCTGTCTCCTCGGCGACCGAAGCACTGCAAAGCGCGAGCACGAGCAACAGGAAGGGTGCAGCGAACAGGCGCGCGCCAAACTGTGCCAGGTACGTCCTCCTGCGCGCCTCTTCCCGATGGAGAAAGCCTTTGTGCGCGCCATTCAGCAGCGGGAGGTGTTCCTCCCTAACATCGCCTTTGCATGGAGGAGCCGGAATGGAGAAAGGGCCTTGCGGTCCATCGAACAAGCGCATGGTGAAATGAATATGACGAACACACCTCATCACTCCTCCGAGGTCCACACCGGGTCCGCACGGCCGATCACGGCTGCGGCTGGAAGAAAGCCAAAATACCGGCCGTCGAAGGACTCATCCGATTGCCAGTTCATGAGAAAGAGCTCGGCCGGCCCGACGACGCGGCAGCCCTGCCAGTCTGGCAGCGGACGGCCGCGGCCGTCACGCTCACGCGCCTCACCCATAGCAATGTTGTCCACCGAGATGGCGAGGCCTGTTCTGCAAACCGTCTGCCCGGGGAGCGCGAGGATACGTTTGAGCATAGGAAGGCCGAGCGGCAAATAGCCCTTCAGGTCGAGGAAGCTCGCCAGCGGTTCAGGCGGCTGAACCGCAACCAGCTCCGTGACATACAAAGTCTCTGCGGAACGCAGGCGGTAAAGGCCGATGGGCACGCTCGGCGATGCATTCCAGATGAAGGCCGGCGTTCGCCCTTCCACGATGGTTACGGCGATCGCTGCGGCAGCCCCGCACATCGCAAGCAGCGTCATCATCCGCCCTCTCATCGGATGATCCTCCGCCGGCGAAGCCAGGCCTGATGGCGAGCTTTCGTGTAGGGACGTGGGCTTTCATTGACGGAAAGACGGTTGTGGACATGCTGCCAATGATCTGGGGCGACATCAGCCGGATCGATACCAAGTGCCTCGACGGCATCGATCATCTGCAGCACGCGCTCGACCTTCGGCCAGCCAGAAAGGCGAAGCAGAATGTCGCCTCCTGGCTTCACATAGGGCACGGTCGAGCAGCGCTGACCCGCGGCGACGGCACGCAGGATATCAATGCGCGAAATCACCGTCCCGAAATCATTCGACGTCCAACGAACGAACGCAAAGATGCTGCCTGGAGCAAATGCCAGGACGCGACGATGGCGATCGAGCTTCCGTTCCTCGACATTGCGGCCAAATCGAACCCGGTTCTCGATCCGCTTCTCCAGCCACAGCACTTCCACCTCGGTGAGATCGCTCATGCTGTCTCTCCCGGAAGCTCGAAAAGCCAACGGCTAGTGATGAGGACGGACGATTGCGGGATTTGAACCTGAAGGCAGCTCGACCGTCCGTGCCACTGCCGCTCTTCCACAATGTGGGCAACAGCGAGTTCCGTTAGAAGAAATCCGAAGGATTTCTGGTTAGTAAAGTTAGGGGGCCAGGAAAGCGCGCGTTCACAAGCCTTTAGGTTCGCTTTCGGTCCCCGATAGCACGATGATCTGGTCCCTGATGGCACGAGGGTTGCGGTCCCCGATAGCACGAGCTGATTCACAGGTTGTCCCCTGAAATTGGTCCCGAACGACGCGCCGACAGGCGCGCCGTAACGGGAAGGTTTGGGATCGAGGCGAAGTTCAGCCGCTCGCGGCCGTTTGGATCGCGCGTGAGGACGAGCCGATAGCCCGGCAATGTCTGCCGCTGGACAATCTGTCGAACGTCGTAGGCAAAATGCTTGAGCGGCGAGAGGCTGCCGGACTTGGCATGAAGATGGGCAAGGTCGAAGCTCCAGCCGCCGCGCTGCCGGCCGCCGTGCTTGCGCACCAGCCGGTAAAGCCAGCGCTCAAGGCCACCTGTCAGGTCGAAATAGGCGCGGTCGATCGTCAGAACGAGAGCGTCATCGATCACGCCGGCATAGAACCAATCTGGCAGGATCAGTTCGATCCCAAATGGTCTGCCATATGCATCAGCGGCTTCCTTCCACTCGTTAATCCAGGAGAAGCGGTGCCGCCGCCGTTCTGCGGGTTGACGGATCGAGGTCAGCACGGTCGTTGACTGAAGTCTGTCAAGACCTGCCTTCAGCCGGTCGTAGTCGCGTGCGCTGGTGCCGCGGCCGACGAACGTCAGAATCTCATATGGCGTTGCGGCTATCAGGCGTGATGTTTTCAGACCGGCATCGCGAGCTTCGACGATCTGGGAGGCAGCCCAAATCAGGACGTCGGCGTCCCAGATCGTTGCCATGCCGTGCTCCGGGACAGCTTCGACGCGGATTGAGGTTGTTCCGGCGCAGAAATCGATGGGCACGATCCTTTTGGTCTTAGCCAGCGAAAAGAATGGATAAGCCATCAGATCCTGCGCATCGCGTGGAGCAAGATCTCCCGGCAGGGCGCGGAAAAGCTCAAGCTGATGGCGGTCGGCTTGCTGAATGCGTCGCATGATGATTGCCTTCAGAGCGACCATCAGCGGTGTTCCTGGCCGGCATAACGACGTAGTTGCGAATGCTTTTTGGCCGGCAGCACCGTGTCTTTGCCAGGGTCAGAAGTGGACGTTTTGGCGCCGAGATCGGCCCACGCTTTCAGGTCGTCCAAGGCGTAGACGACGCGGCCGCCGATCTTCCGGTAGGTCGGCCCGGTACCGTAAGTGCGATGTTTTTCCAGCGTGCGGCCAGACAGGCCGAGGTAGCGTGCAGCCTCGGGAGTGCGCAGGAAACGCGGAGGAAGTCCGGCGGTCGGATCGGGCATTTGAGAGCTCCAAGATGGCGGCGCACCACCCATGAGGGCGCCGGCGTGGGTGTGGTCATCTTGGAGAAGCAGGGCTTCGGAGGGGGATGCCGAAGATCGGGGGTGCATGTTTCGACACCCCCGCGATGAGGCTATTTGTTCCTGCGCCCGGAGCGCAGAAGCCTGCAATAGCCGCCCCGCATCAAGGAGAAGCCGTCGTGTACCAGACGGATGATGAGGCTACGGGAATCGTGGGTCTTCCAGGCTTGCTTTGGGACGCTTTTCTTTCCAAGCAGTGCCAACGCGATCACACGATAGCTGCTACCGGCATGACGTGCGTCGAGCGCACGCGCGACTTGCCTTAGGCGATCCCGGCGCTGTTTGGAAAGTTCGTGGAAAGCGGGGCCTGCCGCGCGTCCGTTGAGCGCGCGCCACAATCTGCGAGCTGCATGCGCTCGCGGCGGCAAGTTCTCATCGAAGGGAAGTTTGGCGGCATAGCGATGACCAATGGAAGGTTCATCCTTCAACCAGACACGGTGGTTCACGGTCCCGATGCGCAGCACGGCGTGCCACCCATCAGCGGCGCGACGCATTTCGGCCGTCGAGACGTTGAATAGAGGTAGATCTGGCGCACTCGGGTCAGCGCCTGACGTCG
This sequence comes from Bradyrhizobium zhengyangense, assembly GCF_022012435.1. Lineage (GTDB taxonomy): Bacteria > Pseudomonadota > Alphaproteobacteria > Rhizobiales > Xanthobacteraceae > Bradyrhizobium > Bradyrhizobium zhengyangense. Next base: position 14,097 of record NZ_JAKLUA010000027.1, on the reverse strand, counting down.
TTACCGCAACCGGGACGACATCCGGCAGCGCCTCGGGCGCCCAAAAGATTGTCTGTTGATCAAAGGACCGCTGCGGGTCATGGGCGAAAGCAGATGCCCCACTTCCTCCTGAATTCCTCGGTGACTTCACCCGTCGGGCTCTTGGCGATCACAGCCTGGTAGTCACGTTGGTATTCAGGATTGCGACGCACGAACTCCCAAGCGATATCAGTGGGGTCAGCATTATTCAGGTAGTCGTAGGAGTCCGGGGAGCGCCAATCGACTTGGGCCATAACATCCGCCTCATTGCAAAGAGCTAACAACGATGACGGCGCAATAGCTGCGAACAGGCCTTTGGGAAAAGATGCCAGCTTGTCACCACGTGGTGCACGTGAGTCACCACGCCCGAGTGCCGAGAAAAAGGTGTCGTCAGAACCAAAGCCGTCTAGAAAACTATTCTAGGTTGATCTAGGTCCGCGCAACAGACGTCCCTGTTCGGTCAACCACTTCGCGCGCTGAACATGTGTCTGGTATGCAGTACGCGCACGCTCCGGCTCGCGATCGGAGTCGATGTGCAACACGATCCGAGCGACCTCGGACCAATCGGCCCCCTCGCTCTCCGCCTGCAGAAGGCGCATGTAGGTTACGACATGCTGTTCGTCGTAGGAGGTCATGGCGTCCCCAGCGGGAGGGGCATCGGCCACTTCGGGATTTAAGTTGAACTTGGTCATGGGCTGACAACAAACATCGAATAATTGCAAGGTTCCTGGACGCGCGATTGACGAGCGGTCTCATTTTAGTCGTATTCCGGGGTCGGTGCAGATACATACTATAGGAGATAAACCTCATAGTATGTAAGACGCAACTTGCGCGAATGGACATGCGCAAGTTGGTCGGCCGGAATTTCGCAAAGCTGCGGAAGCAAAAGCGCTTTACGCAGGAGAAGTTCGCCGACCTGTCCGGCTTTACTCAACAATACATCAGCGACTTGGAACGCGGCCGCCGCAATCCAACCGTCGTAAGCCTGTTCCAGCTCGCCAGTGCGTTGGGCGTCACTCCGGTTGATCTCATCGCGCCGGACGAGGAGGCGCGAAACGAAGGAAAACTGGCCAAGCGGAAGTAACTGTTTCCGAAAAAGCCAAAGCACCTGCCCCAAGTGAGGGTAGGACGCTTCCCACAGGTGCGACGATGGTTCGGACAGCACTGTTCGCACGTCGACGGCTCCAACGGCCTACAAAAGTCTTACCGTTTCAGCTGCGCCAGCAACCTCCTTGGGAGACACGGGATGTTCTGGTGATGGCGTGCTGAACGGTCTCTCTATCGAGAGCCTACTTAAATAGTCGGGCCATATCCAGTGGTTTAATGGGCCACCAAATGGCTGCCTGCGCAAATGAAAGCTCGCGCACTCGTAGCCTGGAATATACGCCGGATACGCGTCGATCGCGGTATTCCGCAGGAGCAATTGGCTTATGACGCGGGAATAGATCGTTCGTATATGAGTGGTCTTGAGCGGAAGTTGGAAAATCCTACGATTGATTTGCTTGACCGGTTGGCTGACACCCTCGGTGTCCAACTCAACGAGTTATTCCTTCCATTACCAAAGGGCGCTACGATCCATAAAACATTGCCTAAAGGGCGCAAATCGACCCGACTTGACCGCAAGAAGAAATAACACCCTCTGTTTCGACAATCGCGGGATATACGCCTACGTCGCTTGTGTAACGCGTGGGCCGTCTTTGGAGCGAGATGGCCCTGATCGTAACAGGCCGGTGCGAAGGGGTTTGCCGATCTCAGTGGCGCCGACCTGTGGCTAGTGCTGAATCCATCGCAAAATTAAGATTCGCATTCCGAGCCCATGGAATTCGCGCCGATGTGCGGAAAGCCCGCCCGGCGAACCGGGCGGGGCTTGGCGGAGGATCTCACTCGCCGTTCTTGCGCGGCCGGGACCAGAGCAGGTTGTAGCCCTCGCCACCTTCGTCGTCGAACAGGCTCGCGTAGATCGGCGCGTTGAAGGAGGGATCGTCAAGCTTGATCGAGAGGTAGTCGCGGCCCTCTTCGGAGCGCTTCGACCAGGCTGCGCCGATCTCGGCCCGACCCACATAGATGCGGTGGCTGGGCGCGTTCTCGTTGGAGCGGTTGGTCTCGGCGACGATGCGGACGCCCCTAGCCTGCAAGCTCAGCGTGACGATCTCGCCCTGGAAATCATTGCCGACCTTCTTGAAAGTTCCGATATTAGCCATCTTGCTTCTCCGTTGTGTTTCGAGCCCGCGACCACCGCGGCCTCGATGGCGATCTCAAGGGCGAGGACGATCGGCGACGCACCCGCTCGCGGGCTGAAGCGCAGCGGAGGACGCCGTTGAAGAGACTTTCTTGTCTCGCGAGGAATGGGCGTGAGCCCAGGGGAAGAAAGTCGCAGCAACGGCGTTGCGGCTCAGCCGATCGAGGCGCAGCCGGTCTTCGGCCAGATCGAGCCATCAAAGAGGCCTCGTGCGTCCGCGTGCTGAACCTCAAACCCGGGGAGAAGCTTGGCGAATTTCGGTTCCTCTGCACAAGAGGTCGGAACGGTTCGGGAAGGAAGAGAAACAATCTGCGGGAATGGGCGGCATCGTCCCCGCAAAGCCGGTCAAGCGGTGCGCTTCGTCCCGGCGCCGGAGCTATGTGGGGCGAGACGTGATAATCGGTGCTGCTTGTTCGTAGCACTTCATAGGCAAGCCGTTAAGCTGCTCACACGACATCATGCCTCGTCGGCTACCAATCTTAGAAATCTGTATGACGATGAGGAACGTCCTAACGGTCCGGCTTTGCGCATCGCGGCCGCAATAACTGGGTGAGTCGGTAGTTCACCGCCTCGGCCGTCCAGTCGAGTACGTCTATCCTAGCAGCGTCATCCATGTGAACGCTGCCTCACCGTTGCAGATTAAGGCCATTCAGGTGATGACCCAGGCCAGTGCTGCGTGCACGTACCGCAGGACATCTGCGAGAACTGATCAGTACGGCCCCCGGACGCCGAGAACCAGATATCGCGGCCCTCAGCTCATCGTCGAGCCACTGCACATGTCAGATATGTTTTATCCCGCCTCACGGGCATTTGTTCTCGGTGCGGCAATCCGGCGCGAAGTAGGACTTCGTCACTGCAATTCTTCGGCGGGCATGGGTATAATGTGTGATTCTAAGGGATCGGTAGGACCGCGAAAAGGTCCGCCGAAAGGCAGACCTTCGTGTGTCCAGATAATTCGCTTCGCTCATTGAACGGCCCTGTCCTGGCTCCGGGCAAGCCGAAAGAGCGGTCGACGACCGAGGAAGCTGAGCCAACCTCGCCTGACCTTGAAGCTCGCCTCCACTCTGCCAAGGCCGATCGCATTACCGCCCCTCTGCGGCACCGCACGTTCCGCCGCATCTGGACCGCCAGCCTGGTGTCAAATCTCGGTAGTTTGGTACAGGGAGTCGGGGTGGCCTGGGCTATGACCGAAATGTCATCGTCAGCGGACAAGGTCGCGCTGGTCCAAACCGCTCTCGGATTGCCGGTGATGCTCATTGCGATTCCGGCCGGCGCAATTGCTGACCTGCATGACCGGCGCATCGTGGCATTGATTTCACTCGGTATTGCACTGACCGCCAGCGCTACGCTGGCGGTACTCGCTTTGCTGGGATTGCTTACGCCGGACCTCTTGCTTGGTCTCTGCTTTGCAGCAGGCTGTGGCACCGCGATGTTGGGACCCGCGTGGCAGGCGGCAGTGGGCGAGCAAGTGCCTCCACAAGCCCTGCCCGCCGCAGTTGCGTTGAATGGCATCAGCTACAACATCGCGCGGAGCGTAGGTCCGGCAGTCGGGGGTATCATTGTGGCCTCCGCCGGGACCGTAGCCGCGTTCACATTCAACACGATCTCGTTCGTGCCACTTATCGCCGCGCTCTATCTATGGAAGCGCGCAAGTGAGCGGTCGCGTCTCCCACCGGAACGGCTCGGCCATGCCATCCTGTTGGGCGTCCGGTACATCACGAACTCGCCACCTATTATGATCGTGTTGGTCCGAACGATCATATTCGGGTTGGTCAGCGGAGCTATCCTGGCGCTGTTGCCAGTGGTCGTACGTGATCGCCTTCTCGGTGGCGCGCCAACTTACGGCGTGATGCTGGGCGCCTTTGGCCTGGGAGCCATTTTGGGAGCGATCAATATCTCGCTGGTGCGCGAGCGCTTAAGTAGCGAAGCCGCCATGAGATGCTGCACGCTGTCCATGGCAGCGGGTATTGCAACTCTGGCACTAAGCCACAATCCGTTGATGGCTGCGTTCGGATTGGTTCTGGCTGGTACAGGGTGGACGTTGTCTTGGACGCTCTTGAACATCGGCGTACAGCTTTCTGCACCCCGCTGGGTTGCCGCGAGGTCTCTGGCGGCGTACCAGGCCGCCGCATCCGGCGGTCTTGCCATAGGCAGCTGGGGGTGGGGACATCTCACCGACATCGCCGGCGTTGAAACAGCGCTGCTTGTCGCAGCCTCGCTGATGCTGGCATCTCCTCTGGTCGGCCTACGATTGCGGATGCCTTCTGTTGGTGAGGGTGCCGAAGAGGGAAGCCTCCTCGAAGATCCGCAGGTGCGGTTGCCGGTCAGGGGGCGCGACGGACCTGTGGTGATCGAGATCGAATATCGGGTGGAGCAGAAAAACGCTCCGGACTTTCGGGAGGCCATGCAAGAGCTTCGGCTCGTCAGGCAGCGCAATGGCGCCTACGGTTGGTCGATCGCACAAAACATGGCAGACCCAGAAGCGTGGATCGAGCGCTATCACTTCCACACCTGGCACGACTACCTGCGCCAGCGCAACCGCTCCACCATGGCCGAGCAAGCTCTGGAAGGCGCTGTGATAAAAGACTACCACGTTGGTCCCGGCAAAGTGCGTGTCCGCCGCACGATCGAGGGTTTTGCTCGGGGATAGCTTGACGCCCGCAGTTGCGGACAACCGGCGGATGCGACCGCAGTGTCGCGTATTAGCGAGATGCTTCTCCGATGGAGATATTACCCCGCCCGGCGAACCGGGCGGGGCTTGGCGGAGGATCTCACTCGCCGTTCTTGCGCGGCCGGGACCAGAGCAGGTTGTAGCCCTCGCCACCTTCGTCGTCGAACAGGCTCGCGTAGATCGGCGCGTTGAAGGAGGGATCGTCAAGCTTGATCGAGAGGTAGTCGCGGCCCTCTTCGGAGCGCTTCGACCAGGCTGCGCCGATCTCGGCCCGACCCACATAGATGCGGTGGCTGGGCGCGTTCTCGTTGGAGCGGTTGGTCTCGGCGACGATGCGGACGCCCCTAGCCTGCAAGCTCAGCGTGACGATCTCGCCCTGGAAATCATTGCCGACCTTCTTGAAAGTTCCGATATTAGCCATCTTGCTTCTCCGTTGTGTTTCGAGCCCGCGACCACCGCGGCCTCGATGGCGATCTCAAGGGCGAGGACGATCGGCGACGCACCCGCTCGCGGGCTGAAGCGCAGCGGAGGACGCCGTTGAAGAGACTTTCTTGTCTCGCGAGGAATGGGCGTGAGCCCAGGGGAAGAAAGTCGCAGCAACGGCGTTGCGGCTCAGCCGATCGAGGCGCAGCCGGTCTTCGGCCAGATCGAGCCATCAAAGAGGCCTCGTGCGTCCGCGTGCTGAACCTCAAACCCGGGGAGAAGCTTGGCGAATTTCGGTTCCTCTGCACAAGAGGTCGGAACGGTTCGGGAAGGAAGAGAAACAATCTGCGGGAATGGGCGGCATCGTCCCGGCAAAGCGGTCAAGCGGTGCGGCGGGTCCAGCCGTGGCAGCTATGTGTGCCGGATCGGAAATCTCCAGCACGTGTTCGAAGGTTTCTGAGAGGACCGTCCGCCTCCTCTGCTCTGGTGAGCATCATCCATCGTCGAGGGTGCTTATTCTGCGACCTGTTCGACGACAAAAGCGCGGAAAGTTCATCCCTCGTTTGCCGCGGCCGTGAGAACGGGGCGGGACGGCTCTCCGCCCGTCCTTTCCGGCTCGATCGGGCGGGTCTTCGAGATGAGCGTCAAGCGCGTGAATGTTGACGAGCCGATGCAAACCGCGCCCAGCCATGCGAAGACCTCGCGCCAAGCCAGCGACGGCGCTCCGATCTGTGAGAGCGCGAACACCACGTGATAGCCGGCAACGGCCGCGGGAACGACGAACACGGCCGCAATTGCAAGTCGCAGGGCCACGTGGCGGCTAAGGGTAATGGCCAGCTGGCCGGCTGCGAGTGTGAGCACAGCGCAAACTGTGCCGACGAGCAGTGCGCCGACAATGCCCGCACCGCTGTTGAACGCCATCAATCCGATATTGATCGCAACAAAAAGCGCAGCGCATAGACCGCTAGCACAACGATCAGCCAGCAAATAGGCCGATACCAGCAATATTGAGAAGAAGCCCGAGGGCGAGCATGGTGGTGGCTCCAAGGCACGCGTGTGAGCGCTCGCGCCTTCCACCACCACCGCAGCCCAGCCGCCGACGTATAAACAAAACGAGGCGGAGTTACGGCGGGTGCGGCCTCGCCACTCGTCGGTTGACGGCAAGACGGCGCTCACGCGCCGCCAAACTTCCAGACCGGAATGCCAAGCCGCTTTGCCTTATCGGCAAGGTTGTCCTGAATGCCCGTGCCGGGGAAATGCAGGACGCCGATCGGCAGCAGTTCGAGCATCGCGTCATTGCGCTTGAAGGGCGCTGCCTTGGCGTGTTTGGTCCAATCCGGTTTGAATGCGATCTGTGGCACTTGCTGGTTGCCCATTTGGAGCCGATCAGCTCGGCGCCTTTCGGTGAAGCGCTGTGCAGCAGAACCATGTCGGGATGCTTGGCGTGCACCTTGTCGAGCCGATCCCAGACGAGGCTATAGTCGTTGAAGTCGAGCCCACCGGTCAGGGCGATCTTCGGACCCGGCGGCACCATGATCTCGGTTTCCGAGCGGCGCTTGGCTGCGATGAAGTCGCGGGAATCGATTATCGCCGCGGTGAGCGTGCGATGGCTGACCAGTGATCCCGACCGTGGGCGCCAAGCAGACCCCGTGTGGACTTCGAAGCGCTCGATCGCCTGGTCGCGGAAGAGTTCGAGACAGTTGCGGCGCTCGATCAGCGAGATGCCCTCGGCGGTTAGGCGCTCAAGCTCGACCGAGCGCACTTCCGAGCCGTTCTGCTCGCGCTGGCTCTTCTGCTGCGCCTGTTCGTTGACGTCGAGCTGGCGCTCGATGCGTTCGACGGCGCGATGGAACAGGTTGACCGTCGGCCAGAGGAGATCATCGAGGTCGGGCTCCAGCCGGGTATCGCTCAATGACGCAACCAGCGCGTCAAACATGTCTGCAACAGCGCCGGTAATGATCCTGGTCTCCGGTAGCGGCCTTGGATCGGGCTGATCGTCGAAGGGACGGTATAGGCGCGACTCAGCCTCTCATTCATGCCATATCGCGCGATCTCCGCCTCGACCCTGGGGATTAGAATCAGATCGTCGTGAGTGTCGGGGATGAGCGATATTGACTGGAAATGCATAAGAACTCTCTGCGGGTTGTTCGGCGACTGATTTCAGTATCAGACGACCATTTCCCGACCGTTTTCATCATTCACGAGTTGATACACGACCGCTACAGACGATCAATGACCAGCCCTGGTAGGAATGTCCCGCAGCCAATGAGGTCCCGTCGTGCGGGCCCATTCTGGGCTACCAACTTCGGCAGGTTGATGCTTGCATTGGATTGGCATCTTGTTTCGCAGCTGCCAGCTGCCGGCGGTACTGTGCAAGCGCGCGGGCGCGATGTTTTGTAGTCGCATAGTTGGCGCAAACAATGGCACTCAGATTTGCCGTGAGGCCCTCATGCGGACAATCGTACTGGACGATCGCGGCCACGCTTGGGACGCATGTTCTTCAGCTCTGCGTAAATGTTTTCTACACTACCCAGTGACCGAATTCGATTTCCTGAGTTATCTCATCAATAATATGGGTTTCGTGACAGTTGCTCTGTTCCGCCCCGGGTCGGCACAGATACGAATCCGGTTTGAGACTGCCACCCCAGTCAGCGTTGCTGCGGCGATCAATCTTGTCAGCGACCTTGGGGTGGAGCGAATGGTCATTTCAAATTCGGTAGACCTCGCCGACAAGTTGTTTTCAACTCGTTCGCAAGCGGTCACATATATAAATCAGCGGCTAGGCGAGCCTTGCCAGCGAGCGGCGACAAACATTCGATACAGGCAGATGCCGATTGAGACTTTGGTAGGCTGCCAAGGTCCACTATCCATGCTTTTGTCCTACTGGGACTGTTCGGACCGAACCGCCGATCTGACAGCTCTGAAGAAGGCGTTGTGCTCCCCAGCCGCGGTCAGGTTCGCCGCAATTGAGGCCGTGGCTGGTCGCCTCACCATTATCGATCTCGGAGCCGGCTTCGAAATCTTCAGCAAGACCTGGCGGGAGAATGCGCCCGGCATTCCGGTTGATGAACAACCGGATTATGAATATGGGCGATGGGTGCATCGTATGTACGAGTCCGTCCTAGAAACGCACCAACCTCGCCTAGATGAGGTCGATGCCAAGATTCTTCGCCCCCATTTGAACGACAAAGTTCAGCTGTCGTACCAACGCCTGATTGTTCCTTTCAAATACGGAAGGCGAGGAGTCACTCGTCTGATCGGCGCGTCGCTAGTGAGACAATCAATCAAACTCTCCAGCGAGTCGTAGGTGACGTGCCCATTAGGCCGCCTCACATCAGGAGGTCCGCCGGGAGTCGACCAGTGATGATCATCGATGCAGTTAAACAGCTGTCAGACCTGATGAAGCAGCCCATTCATATCAAGTCTCCCCGCAACTGTTTGGTGATCACATGCCAACAGCGCGCGATTCAGCAGTTCTTACCTTCGGCTTGAGCCATAACAGCCTGGAAATCCGCAAGCATCTCGTGGCTCGGCATCCAAACGAGACGCATCGCAGTACCCCGAGCGGCGGGGCGATAAGTTGATCCTGGACAGATCAATCCTTGTATAATCGGCATGACCTGCCACTCATCCGGCAGCGGTTAGAGGCTCAGGGTTTTGTACGCTGAGCGGCGCGTGTGTAGCAGCGGACGATCGGCGGAGCTGGTCGGGTTTGCGTAACCGGTCGTCCTTGCGGTGAGTTGGACGGCATAGGCCGCTGGGTGAGGTATTTAGCGACGAGTGAGGGCGCCGGATATCGTAGTCAGCGACCCAGCGGACGATCTTGGCGCGGGTGTCGTCAAGATCGAAAACGGGGTCTTGTTCAGGAGTTCGTCACGCATCGAGCCGTTGGAGCTTTCGATGAAGCCGTTCTGCATCGGCTTTTTGGGCGCAATGAAGTACCAGTCGATGATTGTGTCCTTTGCACCAGGCAGCATGGCATTGGAGGTGAAACTCGGTGCCATGGTCGGACACGATCATCCGTAGCTTGCCCCGTCGCTCGACGAACGTCAGCTCGCGGGCGACGCGCTGGCCCGAGACCGACGTATCCGGAACAGCCCCCCGGCACTTTTTGGTCACGTCATCGACGATGTTGAGAATGCGGAAGTGCCGTCCATGCCGAACTGGTCATGAACGAAGTCCAGCGACCAGCGTGCATTGGGCCTGGCCTGCACCAGAATCGGGGCCGGGTCCCCACGGCCTTGCGGCGAGCTCACCGCTTGCGGACGCGAGTGCTTCTTCCCGATAATGCCGGTAGATCCGGCTGATCCCCCATGGCTCTGCTTCCCGTCGTAAGAGGACGAACACCCGGCGGTAGCCGAACGACCGCCGCCGCCCGGTGGCGAGATCGCGCAACCGGCCGCGCAGCTCCGCATCCAGCGGGCGGCTGGACTGATAGCGGATCATCTTCCGGTCCGCGCTGATGATTGAGCAGGCGCTCCGCACCGACAGGCTCATGACAGCCTGCAGACGGCAGCGCGCGTGGCGGGGGGGCCCCCTCCCCTTCTTTGAAAGGAGCTCGCGAAGGGCAGCCGCATCGAATCTGCTCGGCCAGAAGCTTCTTCAGCTTCGCATTCTCCTCCTCCAGCGTCTTCAGTCGCTTGACCTCGATCCGCCGCCAAGAAACACGGTCCGTCTGGCGAGGCCTAACACGCCTCAATGTTGCATCGCGATCAGTTTGATTTGGTAATTAAAGCTGTCGGCGACGGCCTTGTGTATTTACGAGGCGGTCTTCGCGCCCCACTCACCATGAGATCGTTTTCTTACGCCCCGATTTAGATTTTCGGCTCGGCGTCCGCGTTGGCGGCCAGTTCGCGCAGCGCGCGCCGGTACTCGACCGGCATCACCTTGCGGAATTTAGGCAGCCATTCCTTCCAGTTGGCAAGGATATCGGCGGCGCGCTTGGAGCCGGTCGCCTTGGCGTGGCGCGAGATCAGGACGTGAAGCCGCTCGACGTCGGAGTCGAGCAGGTTCTTGAAGACGTCGACCCGGCCATGCGCCTCGAGGTCACCGGAGTGGTTGTAGGTGCCGGCGTTGATCAGCTCTTCCGACAGCACCGGCTCGAGCTCGACCATCGACAGATTGCACAGCTTGTCGAAGTCACCGGTCTCGTCCAGCACATAGGCGATGCCGCCGGACATGCCGGCCGCGAAGTTGCGCCCGGTCTTGCCGAGCACGACCACGATGCCGCCGGTCATGTATTCGCAGCAATGGTCGCCCGCGCCCTCGACCACCGCCACCGCGCCGGAATTGCGCACGGCAAAGCGTTCGCCGGCGATGCCGCGGAAGTAGCACTCGCCCTGAATGGCGCCGTACATCACGGTGTTGCCGACGATGATGCTCTCTTCCGGCACGATGCCGCTGTTGGCCGGCGGCCTGACGATGATCTTGCCGCCCGAGAGCCCCTTGCCGACATAGTCGTTGGCTTCACCTTCGAGCTCGAAGGTGACGCCCTGCGCCAGCCACGCGCCGAAGGCCTGGCCGGCAGTGCCCTTGAGGCCGACATGGATGGTGTCGTGCGGCAGCCCGGCATGGCCGTAGATCTTGGCGACCACGCCCGACAACATCGCGCCGGCAGAGCGGTTGGTGCTGTTGATCTTGGCCTCGATCTTCACCGGCGCGCCGCGGTCGAGCGCAGGCGTCGCCTTCTCGATCAGCGTGCGGTCGAGCACAGCCTCCAGATGATGGTTCTGGCGCTCGGAGTGATAGATCTTCTGGCCCTTCTCTTCCTTCTGCTTGACGAACAGCTTGGAGAAGTCGAGGCCCTTGGCCTTCCAGTGCGCGACCAGCCTGGTCTGGTCGAGCAGCTGAACCTGGCCGACCATCTCGTTGAAGGTGCGGAAGCCGAGCGAGGCCATGATCTCGCGCACTTCCTCGGCGACGAAGAAGAAGTAGTTGATGACGTGCTCGGGCTGGCCGGTGAAGCGCTTGCGCAGGACGGGGTCCTGGGTCGCGACGCCGACCGGGCAGGTGTTGAGATGGCACTTGCGCATCATGATGCAGCCGGCCGCGATCAAGGGCGCGGTGGCGAAGCCGAACTCGTCGGCCCCGAGCAGCGCACCGATCACGACGTCACGTCCGGTGCGGAAGCCGCCGTCGACCTGGACCACGATGCGGCTGCGCAGCCGCTCGCGGACCAGCGTCTGATGGGTCTCGGCAAGGCCGATCTCCCACGGCGAGCCGGCGTGCTTGATCGAGGTCAGCGGCGAAGCGCCGGTGCCGCCCTCGAAGCCCGCGATGGTGACATGGTCGGCGCGCGCCTTGGCGACGCCCGCGGCGACCGTGCCGACGCCGATCTCGGAGACCAGCTTGACCGAGACGTCGCCCGTCGGGTTGACGTTCTTGAGGTCGTAGATGAGCTGCGCCAGATCCTCGATCGAGTAGATGTCGTGGTGCGGCGGCGGCGAGATCAGGCCGACGCCCGGCGTCGAGTGCCGGACCTTGGCGATGGTGGCGTCGACCTTGTGGCCGGGCAGCTGGCCGCCTTCGCCGGGCTTGGCACCCTGCGCCATCTTGATCTGCATCATGTCGGAGTTGACGAGATACTCCGTGGTGACGCCGAAGCGGCCCGAGGCGACCTGCTTGATCGCCGAGCGCATGGAATCGCCGTTCGGCATCGGCTTGAAGCGGTCGGCTTCCTCGCCGCCTTCACCGGTGTTCGACTTGCCGCCGATCCGGTTCATGGCGATCGCGAGCGTGGTGTGCGCCTCGCGCGAGATCGAGCCGAAGCTCATCGCGCCGGTGGCGAAACGTCTGACGATGTCCTTGGCCGGCTCGACCTGGTCGAGCGGCACCGGCTTGCGCTTTTCTTCCTCCGCGTTCTTGATCCGGAACAGGCCGCGCAGCGTCAGCAGACGCTCCGACTGTTCGTTGAGGATCTTGGCGAAGGCGCGATAGCGCTCCAGCGAATTGCCGCGCGCGGCATGCTGCAGCAGGCCGACCGACTCGGCGGTCCAGGCATGGTCCTCGCCGCGGCTGCGATAGGCATATTCGCCGCCGACATCGAGCGCGGTCTTGTAGACCTGAGCCTCGCCGAACGCGTCGGCATGGCGGCGCACCGCCTCTTCCGCGATCTCGCCAAGACCGACACCCTCGACGCGGGTATGCGTGCCGGCAAAGAACTTGCCGACGAAATCCGCCTTGAGGCCGACCGCGTCGAAGATCTGCGCGCCGCAATAGGACTGGTAGGTCGAGATGCCCATCTTGGACATCACCTTGAGCAGCCCCTTGCCGATCGACTTGATGTAGCGCTTGACGATCTCGTAGTCGTCGAGCGAGCCGGGCAGGCGGTCCTTCATCGCGATGATGGTTTCGAACGCGAGGTAAGGATTGATCGCTTCGGCGCCGTAGCCGGCAAGGCAAGCGAAGTGGTGCACTTCGCGCGGCTCGCCGGATTCGACGACGAGGCCAACCGAGGTGCGCAGGCCCGTGCGGATCAAATGATGATGCACGGAGGCGCAGGCCAGCAGCGAGGGGATCGGCACCCGGTCGGTGCCGACCATGCGGTCGGACAGGATGATGATGTTGACACCTTCGCGCACGGCGACTTCCGCGCGTGCGCAGAGCTCGTCCAGCACCTGGTCCATACCCGCCGCACCGAGGCCGGCGTGGAACGTGGTGTCCAGCGTGCGCGGCTTGAAGTGCGACTCGGCCACTTCCGGGATCGAGCGGATCTTTTCCAGGTCCGCATCGGTCAGGATCGGCTGACGGACTTCGAGGCGCTTGGTGGTGGCCATGCCCTGCAGGTCGAACAGGTTCGGCAGTGGCCCGATGATCGAGACGAGGCTCATCACCAGCTCCTCGCGGATGGGGTCGATCGGCGGATTGGTGACCTGGGCGAAGTTCTGCTTGAAATAGGTGAACAGCGGCTTGGCCTTGTCCGACAGCGCCGAGATCGGCGTGTCGTTGCCCATCGAGCCCGCGGCTTCCTCCCCCGTGGCCGCCATCGGCGTCATCAGGATCGCGATGTCTTCCTGGCTGTAGCCGAACGCCTGCTGGCGATCGAGCAGCGAGAGGTTGGATCGCACGCCCGTGGTCGGCACCTTCGGCAGGTCTTCCAGCACGATCTGGGTCCGCTCCAGCCACTCCTTGTAGGGATGGCTCTTGGCGAGCTCGGCCTTGATCTCGTCGTCGGGAATCAGGCGGCCCTGTTCGAGGTCGACCAGCAGCATCTTGCCGGGCTGCAGGCGCCACTTGGTGATGATCTGGTCCTCGGGGATGGTCAGCACGCCCATTTCGGACGCCATCACGATGCGGTCGTCCTTGGTCACGAGATAGCGCGCCGGCCGCAATCCGTTGCGGTCGAGCGTGGCGCCGATCTGGCGGCCGTCGGTGAAGGCGATCGCGGCCGGGCCGTCCCACGGCTCCATCAGCGCGGCGTGATATTCGTAGAAGGCGCGGCGCTTCTCATCCATCAGCGGATTGCCGGCCCACGCCTCCGGAATCATCATCATGACGGCGTGCGGCAGCGAGTAGCCGCCCTGCACCAGGAATTCCAGCGCGTTGTCGAAGCAGGCGGTGTCCGACTGTCCCTCGTAGGAGATCGGCCAGAGCCGGCTGATGTCCTTGCCGTACAGCTCGGAGCTCACCGAAGCCTGGCGCGCCGCCATCCAGTTGGTGTTGCCGCGCAACGTGTTGATCTCGCCGTTATGCGCGATCATGCGATAGGGGTGCGCCAGCGACCAGGCCGGGAAGGTGTTGGTCGAGA
>NZ_JAKLUA010000026.1 GCF_022012435.1 Bradyrhizobium zhengyangense | reverse complement strand
CAGTGCATTGAACACCAAAGGAGCAAGACCGGTCGGAAACCTAGCCAAGCCGCGCGTAAAGACCAAGCAGGTCAACATCCCCACCTTCGATGTCAGGACCGCACTGTACGGAGTGCTGGGCGTCGATTGAGGCGGTGACGGCGACGGCTCGCAAGATTGCGGTTTTATTCTACAACACACTCCGGCACGGCATGAGCTACAAGGATCCTGGCGCCGACCAATATGAGCAGCAATATCGTAGCCGCGTCCTCGCCAACCTACAGCGCCGGGCGAAATCGCTAGGCTTCGTGTTGCAGGCCCTCCCGGGCGACGCCAATCCGGCTGTTTCTTAGGAAGTCGATCGCGATCTTTGCCGGAACCCGGACATGAGCTTTCGCTTCATCGAGGACCATCGCGACACCTATCCGGTGCGGCTGATGTGCGCCGTGCTCGAGGTCTCGCCGGCCGGCTACTACGCTTGGCGCGACCGCCCCGTGAGTGAGCGGACAAAATCCCATGCCGCGCTGCTGGCCGAGATACGGCAGGTCCATCAGGACAGCAGCGGCCGCTACGGCAGTCCGCGCGTCCATGCCGCCCTGCGCAGGCAGGGACGCAGCGCCAGCCGCGGCCGGATCGAGCGGACGATGCGCCGGCATGGCATCCGCGCCATCACCGCAAAGCCACGCCGTGTGCGCACCACCGACAGCCATCACGACCTGCCGGTCGCACCGAACCTGATCGCGCGCGACTTCACGGCGGAAGCCCCGAACCGGGTCTGGCTCGGCGACATCACCTACATCCCGACCGCCGAGGGATGGCTTTATCTGGCCGCCGTCATGGATCTGTTCAGCCGAAAGATCGTCCGCTGGGCCATGCGCGATCACATGCACGTCGAGCTCGCCTCCGCAGCCCTGACGATGGCAATCCGGGAGCGGCGGCCGCAGGCCGGATTGATCTGCCACACCGACCGGGGTGTGCAGTACGCTTCGCACGCTTATCGCAGCACCCTTATGGAGGCCGGCATGACGGCATCAATGAGCCGCAGGGCCGATTGCTACGACAACGCCCCGATGGAAAGCTTCTTCCATACCCTGAAGACCGAGCTCGTCCATCATCGCAACTACAAGACCCGCGCCGAAGCTCAACGCGATATCTTCGCCTTCATCGAGGGATTCTATAACCGGACAAGGCTCCATTCCGCACTCGGATATATCCCCCCGATCGAGATGGAGCTAAAAGCCGCTTAACCCGTCCACTTTATCGGGGGAAGATCAGATCCAGGTCAATGTGTTGGGCGCCGAACGTCGGCGGGATAGAGTTACTTCGAGTAGGTCTGCCCGGTCGAGGAAATCTTGCAGGCCGGGGAGAGGGTCTGCGGCATCATGCGGCTGGGATGGCTCATAGGTTCTGTTCACATGGTGTCGGATAACGCCCTATCGATCAGGACGGCGCAAATGACTTACATGCTAGCAGGCATCGGCTGGCGGAGTTCCACATTGAGTTAGCAGCCGCAGAGCGCAGGCTGAGCGCGGACTCTGTCGCTTCTTGCATTTTGGTGAATCCCACCGCGTCCAATTGCTTATTCACTGCGTCGCACAAATGTAGATCGCGACGCTGTTCGGGATCCCGTTCCCACCCCGAAAGCGGCGCTGGCAGCCGAGCGTGCGAAGGTTTGGCGATCGGCGCTGAGCCGTTCGCTGTGGCCTACGCCCAACAGCTACCTTACGGAAGAATGTCGGAACCAAAAGAACTCGAGCCATTTTCTGCGGCCACCACAATGTCTGAAGATCCTCGGCATTCATTCAGTTCCCGAGAACTGCCGGGCGCCGGGCCGGCCTTAGCGAGGCACCTATGTTGTATGCCGCATGAGAGCTCAAGCCCGCCGAACTCCCTGGGAAGCAGCGATCATCACTGCAGGATCGATGCGCCTTTGAAGACTGCTCAGAGACGTTCGGCGGATTTTGCCGGCGCGACGATCACGATGTTCGCGCGCCGGGGACCTTCAGATTGCCGATTGCAAGACACAATCGGTGGCTTGATCGGCGCAATAGCAAAATGGCAGCTCCTGGCTCGACGAACCCACGGCTTGACATCTGTACTACTAGCGCCACTCTTTCCGCTCGCTGGCCTCCGGCCCAAAGCAGCTTTTTTAATAGACAACTGTGAGACCTTCTCACTTATGATCAAAACGCCGATTGGCCATTCCACGCCCACGCGTCGAGCCTATCTAGCCGTCACTTGCACATGAACTTCGCCTCCAGCCGAGCTCTCAATGATTGCGCTTCAAAAGCACAAGGCCATAGCGGTCGGCCGGCTTGTCCGCAAGTCAGCGGCAACAACATCTTTGTGCAGCAGGAGACGGCCGTGATGCCAAGACATACACAACTACCAGGAACGAAGGCGGACACCCGATGGCATCGATGACGGTGCGTCGGGACGCTGCGGAGAAACTCTCTCGCTCGTGTCCTCGGGCGTCCTGTAGCGACCGCTGCGGCGCCGGGTACGCCAGCGTGACCCGAATCGGCGCTTACCAGTAAGCTGACAGGATCATACCCAATGAGCGCCGGTTTTCAGTTTCATGTAGCGGCCGTGCCGTGCCGTCTAGACGCCGTTCTGTTCAAGCGGGATCTGTCGACGAGCCTCGCTTGTTGGAGTGTGATGACGCGGCACGCCACGCTCCGAATCAAAGCGGCCCGCCTCGTCCTACACTCTACATGTCGCGTAAGCGACATCGAGCCGCGCACATCGCGACTACCGGCCAGGAGACGCGTGGCCCGGGTCCTGCAGGGCCACCTGCTAGCATCATTAGAGTGCGCCCGCCGAGGCGCTATCAGGAGCTTCGCGTGACCCTCAATCTGCTGGACCGCCAAAATGTAACAGATGGCGCGCCAGCGCCCGCCGCGTGCCCATCTAGCAATAAGCGGCGCACTCAAAATGCCGAGGGGAAGACGCTCGTATTGACTGGTGCTTCCCGCGGTATAGGCCACGCGACCGGCAAATTGTTTTCGGCAGCTGGATGGCGGATCATCACGTGTTCTCGGCAGCCATTCGAGGGTAGCCGTTGTCCTTGGGAAGCAGGATTGGACAACCATATTCAAGCCGAACTTAGCGACTCTCGAGCGTTGCAGCACGCGATCGCGGAGATCAAGGAGCGGCTCAATGGCGGCCCTCTGCATGCGCTTATCAACAATGCGGGCATTTCCCCGAAGGCCGCTGACGGCACCCGATTAAATTCGCTGAACACTCCGGTCGACACCTGGAAGAGCGTGTTCCATGTCAATTTGCTCGCACCCATCATGTTCTCGCAGGGGCTCTTCCATCAGCTAACGCTCGCTTCTGGTGCAATCGTGAACGTCACCTCGATCGCCGGATCGAGAGTGCATCCGTATGCCGGTACTGCCTATGCGACATCAAAGGCGGCACTTTCGTGCTTGACCCGCGAGATGGCGCATGACTATGCGCCTTACGGGATTCGCGTCAATGCTATTGCACCAGGCGAGATCAAGACAGACATTCTGTCGCCGGAGACAGAAACCAATTTGATCCCAACTATCCCGATGCACCGGGTCGGAACACCGGACGAGGTCGCGAAGGTTATCTTCTTCCTTTGCTCGGAGGCTGCCAGCTATGTCACAGGTGCCGAAGTGCCTGCAAATGGAGGGCAGCATGTGTGATCAGACACCAAGAAGAGTTACTCACGCGCGATCGATTAATTGGCAGCTCCCGCATGGAGCGTTGAGCGCTCGCGTTACTCCCGACTAGCAATTCCTGATTCCGCAGTTTCGATCCAACGGCCACGCCGTACGAGCCAGGATAGCGCCGTTGCTCGCACGCCGCGGCGCGACCGCGATGGCACGCCTCTCGCCTGAGAGATACCACGTTTTGGCCCACGTTCCATTCCGGCCGCAGGAACATTTTTTATGAGCTGCCACATAGACGCTAGCCCCGATGCCCAAGGGGCGGCGGCCAGAAGGTGAAATTTATTAAGCGCGGCCTTTATAAAACAAGTCCCGCTAATATGGCTCGACGGGGCATGTCACATTTCGAACAATGCTACGAGTAAGAACATATCAGCACGCGGCTACGTCCACTTTGCGACAATCGGGTGCATCGACGCTGTCTGCCTCCGACCTTTTTCCTTCCTATCCGTCGGCACACTTGTTGCAAACGCCTTCTAATGCAGCCTCGCGTTAATAGATCGCCAGAAGCGCGCGCCGCGCAAGGCGCCCGATCGTTCAAGCACCGCATCCGAGGAATTCGTATGAGCATAGTCACTACCCAGAGCGCCGCGGAGATGAAGGCCCGCAACAAGCAACTGATCGATGAGGCCTTAAAAATCTACCCGGAAAAGACCGCCAAGCGCCGCGCCAAACACCTGAACGTACACGAGGCGGGTAAGCACGATTGCGGGGTTAAGTCGAACCTGAAGTCGATCCCCGGAGTAATGACGACTCGCGGCTGTGCATACGCTGGCTCCAAGGGGGTCGTGTGGGGCCCGATCAAGGACATGATTAACATCAGCCACGGTCCGGTCGGCTGCGGCCAATATTCCTGGGCTGCACGCCGCAATTACTACATAGGCAAGACCGGAATCGACAGCTTCGTCACCATGCAGTTCACCTCCGACTTCCAGGAGAAAGACATCGTGTTTGGCGGCGACAAGAAGCTCGGTAAGGTCATTGACGAACTTCAGGAGCTCTTTCCGCTCAACCACGGCATTACGATTCAGTCCGAGTGCCCGATCGGCCTTATCGGCGACGACATCGAGGCTGTGTCGAAGGCGAAGTCAAAGGAACACAATGGCAAGACCATTGTACCGGTTCGCTGCGAAGGGTTTCGCGGCGTCTCGCAGTCGCTTGGCCACCACATCGCCAACGATGCGCTGCGGGACTGGATCCTGGACAGAGTGTCGCCGGAAGCGACACCCGCGTTCGAGTCAACGCCCTACGATGTCACGATCATCGGCGACTACAATATCGGTGGGGACGCTTGGTCATCGCGTATCCTGCTCGAAGAGATGGGCCTGCGTGTGATTGCGCAATGGTCCGGCGACGGCAGCCTCGCCGAACTGGAAGCAACGCCCAGGGCGAAGCTCAACCTATTGCACTGCTACCGTTCGATGAACTACATCTCCCGACACATGGAGGAAAAGTTCGGCATTCCATGGTGCGAGTACAACTTCTTTGGCCCTTCCAAGATCGCCGATTCGCTGCGCAAAATTGCCAGCTTCTTCGACGAACGCATCAAGGAAGGTGCCGAGCGTGTGATCGCCAAGTACCAGCCGCTGATGGCCTCGGTAATTGAGAAGTACCGCCCCCGCCTCCAGGGCAAGACAGTGATGCTGTTCGTCGGCGGCTTGCGTCCCCGCCACGTAATCGGCGCCTATGAGGACCTTGGTATGGAGGTCGTAGGAACGGGCTACGAATTCGGCCATCATGACGACTACCAGCGCACTGCTCAGCACTACTTAAAGGACGGCACACTGATCTATGACGACGTCACGGGCTACGAGTTTGAGCGTTTCGTCGAGACCATTCAGCCAGATCTCGTCGGCTCCGGCATAAAGGAGAAGTACGTCTTCCAGAAAATGGGCATTCCATTCCGTCAAATGCACTCCTGGGACTATTCCGGTCCTTATCACGGCTATGACGGCTTCGCGATCTTCGCTCGTGACATGGACATGGCAATAAACTCGCCCGTCTGGAAGAAACTCAAGGCACCTTGGAAGGATACTCCAGCGCCAGGCCTAATGGCCGCGGAATAAAGGAATGCACAGATCTGGCTCCGCCTATGCGAGAAGGCGGGCCAACCTAGTCGATAAACCAATCGCCGAAAAGGAGAGTGCCGCGTTGACACAGAATGCCGAACACGTCCTCGATCACTTGGATCTATTCCGAGGTCCGGAATATCAGCAAATGCTCGCCAAAAAGAAGGCGCTGTTCGAGAACCCGCATGACCAAAGGGAAGTCGAGCGGATCAGCGAATGGTCAAAGACGCGAGAATACCGCGAGAAGAACTTCGCGCGTGAAGCATTGACTGTGAACCCCGCCAAGGCCTGCCAGCCACTCGGTGCGGTGTTCGCTGCCTCCGGTTTTGAGGGCACGCTGCCCTTCGTTCACGGCTCACAGGGTTGCGTCGCATACTACCGAAGTCATCTTTCGAGACACTTTAAGGAGCCAAGCTCCTGCGTCTCTTCCTCGATGACTGAGGACGCCGGGGTGTTCGGTGGTCTAAACAACATGATTGACGGGCTCGCTAACGCTTACAACATATACAAGCCCAAGATGATCGCGGTTTCCACCACGTGCATGGCCGAAGTGATCGGGGATGACCTGAACGCCTTCATCAAGACAGCGAAGGAGAAGGGGTCAGTCCCGGCACAATATGATGTTCCCTTCGCTCATACACCTGCCTTTGTCGGCAGCCACGTGACCGGGTATGACAATGCGCTGAAGAGCATCCTTGAGCACTTCTGGGATGGCAAGGCAGGCACCGCCTCCAAACTAGAGCGCAAGGTGAACGGCAAGATTAATTTCATCGGTGGGTTCGACGGGTACACGGTCGGGAACATCCGGGAAATTAAGCGCGTCTTCGAGTTGATGGGAATCGAATATACTATACTCGCCGACAACAGCGATGTCTTCGATACTCCGACCGACGGCGAGTTCCGCATGTATGATGGCGGCACCACGCTGGAGGACGCGGCTAACGCGATCCATGCCAAAGCCACGATCTCCATGCAGCAACACTGCACCGAGAAGACACTGTCCTTCGTCGAGGGGCACGGTCATGAGGTTGCCGCCTTCAACTACCCCATCGGTGTCAGCGCGACGGACGAATTCCTAATGACTGTGTCCCGCATGACCGGCAAGCCGATCGCGAAGGCATTGGAGCGGGAGCGCGGCCGTCTCGTGGACGCCATGGCAGACTCCAGTGCGTATC
This sequence comes from Bradyrhizobium zhengyangense, assembly GCF_022012435.1. Taxonomy (GTDB): domain Bacteria; phylum Pseudomonadota; class Alphaproteobacteria; order Rhizobiales; family Xanthobacteraceae; genus Bradyrhizobium; species Bradyrhizobium zhengyangense. The sequence continues at coordinate 43,522 of NZ_JAKLUA010000026.1, read as the reverse complement.
TGCACGGCAAGAAGTTCGCGATCTACGGCGATCCGGATCTCTGCTACGGGCTCTCTTCATTCCTCCTGGAGCTCGGTGCAGAGCCGGCTCATGTGCTGTCTACGAATGGTGGCAAGGCTTGGGCAGAGAAAATGGAGGAACTGTTTGTTAGTTCACTGTTTGGCAAGAACTGCTCTGCATATCCCGGCAAAGATCTCTGGCACATGCGCTCCCTATTATGCACTGAGCCGGTCGATTACCTGATTGGCAACACCTACGGGAAGTACCTCGAGCGCGATACCGGGACGCCACTGATCCGCATCGGTTTCCCTGTGTTCGATCGGCACCATCAACATCGGTATCCCGTCTGGGGTTATCAGGGCGGCATAAACGTTCTTGTCAAGATACTGGACAAGGTCCTGGACCAGATGGACAGGACTGGAGCGGACTATAGCTTTGATATCATCCGCTGACGTAAATGATTTGGTCTAGCGCCGGCCAGAGCAGGGTCGACGGCCGGTGTCTAGCCAGAAAGATCCACGTCGCGGCACAAGGCTCGCGCGGCGGGTCGAAGAAAATAGGAGATACGTATGAGCGTCGACACGTCCGCCATCGAGGACGTCTTCAACGAGCCGGGTTGTGGCAGAAACGACAACAAGACGGCGGCCGAACGTACTATGGGGTGCACTAGGCAGTTGAAGCCAGGAGAGGCGGGCGGCGGATGCGCATTCGACGGCGCCAAAATCGCGCTACAGCCGTTCACCGACGTTGCGCATCTGGTCCACGGCCCAATCGCCTGCGAGGGCAATTCCTGGGACAACCGAGGCAGCGCCTCCTCAGGCTCCGATCTCTGGCGCCGAAGCTTCACGACCGACATGAACGAAACCGATGTAATCTTTGGCGGCGAAAAGCGCCTTTATCAAGCGATCGGGGAGGTGATCGGCAAGTTCGATCCGCCGGCTGTCTTTGTTTACCAAACCTGCGTGCCAGCCGCGATTGGCGACGACATCAAGGCCGTGTGCAAGGCTGCCGTGGCCAAGTTCGGTAAGCCTATCATTCCTGTAAATTCGCCGGGGTTCGTCGGGTCCAAGAACCTCGGAAACAAGCTTGCCGGCGAGGCGCTGCTTGAGCATGTGATCGGCACTGAGGAACCGGACTATACCACTCCCTACGACATCAATATCATCGGCGAATACAACTTGTCCGGCGAGTTCTGGCAGATCAAACCGCTGCTCGATGAACTTGGCATCCGCATCCTTTCTTGTATCTCCGGCGATGGGAAATATCACGAGCTGGCCTGTTCGCATCGCGCAAAGGCTGCGATGCTAGTGTGTTCCAAGGCGATGATAAACGTCGCCCGTAAGATGGAGGAACGCTACGGCATTCCCTACTTCGAGGGCTCGTTCTACGGCGTGCAGGATTCCAGCAACTCCTTGCGGACGATCGCGCGCATGCTGATCGAGCGCGGCGCGCCGCTGGAGCTTGGAGGGCGTACCGAGGCTGTCATCATGCGTGAGGAAGCAAGGGTACGCGCGGCGATCGAGCGCTTCAAACCACGATTCAAGGGTAAGAAGGTTCTGTTGATCACCGGCGGTGTTAAGTCGTGGTCGGTGGTCGCGGCGCTGCAGGAGGCCGGTCTAGAGATCGCCGGCACCTCCGTGAAGAAGTCCACCAAAGAGGACAAAGACCGCATCAAGGAGCTGATGGGCCGGCACGCCCTTATGATCGAGGAAGCGGCGCCGCGCGACATCTACAAAATGTTGATGAACTCCCGGGCTGATATGATGCTCTCCGGCGGCAAGTCGCAGTTCGTCGCGCTGAAGGCGATGATACCTTGGCTTGACATCAACCAGGAGCGTTCTCAGGCGTACATGGGGTATATTGGCATGGTCAAGCTGATGGAGGAGATTGATAAGGCGCTCTACAATCCAATATGGACCCAACTACGCCGTCCCGCGCCTTGGGACGAAGCGGAGGTCAATCGGCAGACCAACATCCCGCACACGGATTCGCACGCCGCAGAGAATTCCACCGCCGTGCGAGGTCATTCCAGCGCCGCCGGATTCAAGGAACGCGCCAATGCCTCGGGCAGGTGGGTCGTTGGGCACATTTCCGCTGCGCAGGCAACATGCGCCGTCCAGGCGTCGGAATAGGGCGTCTGCCAATGGCCATCGTCTCCACCTCCGAGAAATCCTGCACGGTCAATCCGCTCAAGATGAGCCAGCCGATCGGCGGCTCTTTCGCCTTTATGGGCCTTCGCGGCGCGATGCCGCTGCTACACGGCTCCCAGGGCTGCACCTCGTTCGGCCTGACCCTGTTCGTGCGGCACTTCAGGGAGGCAGTGCCGATGCAGACCACCGCAATGAGTGAAGTCGAGGCCGTGTTCGGCGGTCAGGAAAATGTCGAACAGGCGATACTTAACATCTACAATGGTGCGAAACCGGAAATCATCGGGATCAATTCGACCGGCCTGACCGAGATAAAGGGAGAGGACGTCGAACGATTCATTTACCTGATTCAGCAAAAGCACCCACAGCTCGAAAGGCTTCCGCTGGTTTACGTCTCGACCCCGGATTTCAAGGGCGCGTTCCAGGACGGCTGGGACAAGACGGTCGCACGAATGGTGGAAGTCCTGGTCCATCCCGTCGAGACGGGTCGGGCGCGGGATCCCGCTCGCATCAATGTTCTGCCGGGCTGCCACCTCACGCCAGGCGATCTCAATGAGCTGCGGACGATCCTGGAGGATTTCGGACTGAAACCATCCTTCCTGCCGGACCTGGCCGGTTCGCTCGACGGTCAAATTCCCGATGAGTTCACGCCCACCACGATCGGCGGCATCGGGGTCGACGAGATTGCGACAATGGGGCAGGCGGCATGGACGATCGCGATCGGCGCGCAGATGCAACGTGCGGCGGAGGCCATGTATGCGAAAACAGGCGTACGATTTCGCTTGTTCGAACGCCTCTGCGGCCTCGTTCCCAACGACGAGTTCATCGCGTTTCTGAGCAAGATCAGTGACCGGCCAGTTCCGCTAAAGTACCGCCGGCAGCGCGGCCAACTCGCGGATGCTATGTTGGATGCGCATTTCTACATCGGGGGCCGTAAGCTGGCGATCGGCGCCGAGCCGGACTTGCTCTTCGATCTCTCCAGCATGCTGTACGACATGGGTGCCAATATCGCAGTCGCCGTGACCACAACAGCCTCCCCCGTGTTGCAGCGTATCAGGACGGAGGAGGTCCTGATCGGAGATCTCGAAGATCTCGAGGAACTTGCCAAGACCCACGGCTGCAATCTCCTCATCACCCATTCGCACGGCCGCCAGGCGGCCTCGCGCCTTAACATCCCGTTTTTTCGCGCTGGCTTCCCGATGTTCGATCGTCTTGGCGCCGGCCACCAGCTCTCAGTCGGCTACCGCGGCACGCGCGATCTCATCTTCGGCCTCGCCAATCTTGTCATTGCCGATCGCGAGGCGAAGCACCAGCCGACGCCCGATACTTGGCGAAGCGTTGACCGCGACTTCAAGACCGTCCCGTCCTACCCGCAATAACCCAATAAGGAGAATAGATCTTGAAAGTCGCTTTTGCCACCCAGGATCTGAAGTGCGTGGATGCGCATTTCGGTTGGGCCAAGAACATCGCTATCTACGACGTCACTCCGGACGCTCACCGCATCCTTCAGGTCATCGAGTTCGGTGACGATCTCACGGAAGATGGCCGCAAGGATAAGCTGACGCGGAAAATCGACGCCATCAAGGACTGCACGATCCTTTATGTCGCTGCGATCGGCGGCTCGGCCGCGGCACGCGTCGTTGCCAACAAAATCCATCCGTTAACGGTGATCAAGCGCGAGGCGATCGAGACCCTCTGCATCAAGCTCGAAGATGCGCTGAAGGGCTCCCCACCACCCTGGTTGCGCAAGGCGCTCGGAGGTACGAGCAAAGCCCCCCTCCATTTTGACGACTGCAGGACGCTTCCATGACAGACGCTGCTTAACCCGCTTTCTCCCGCACTGCGACTCGAGTCGGCCGCGCTCGCAATCGAGAAAGCGACTGGCGTCATGATCTTGACGATACTTAGAGATGCACCTCGAAGAATTTGAGCGCATGGACCTGCTCGGCGGCCGGTTCATCGTCATCAACAAACAACCGCGCGACGTGAACCGCTTAGACTTCGACGATTTCGGCACGCTCGCAGCCACGGTTAATATGTCTGTCGGCCGAGCGGCGTAGGCCAATCGGACCTGCACGATCTATCGACGGCGCTTACGCCGAACTTGGCCTCGATCCTGAGCGTCGCGCAGAAGGCTCATGATGCCTTCACCAAGCTTGATCGCAAGCGCAAACAGAAGAGACAGAAAACAGCGCAAAATGATCGCAATCATGTCCTACGTAACCCGCGACGGACGCGCCTGGATACCGGACTATCTGGTATCAATCGATACCCAGAAGTGCATCGGCTGCGGCCGCTGCTATAAGGTTTGCGGCCGGCAAGTCATGACGCTGAAGGGCATCAACGAGGATGGCGAGGTCATCGGCCTCGATGATGATGATGGTGACTTAGAGAGGAAGGCCATGGTGATGCAAGACGCCGGTGCATGCATCGGCTGCGGCGCCTGTTCGCGGATCTGTCCTGCGAACTGCCAGACTCACACCCGGCCGCTTGAACTCGGGCCGGAGTGGACGAACCCGCAAGTCGATCCGCCGCCGTTTTAGGCAGCGTTCTTGGCCTCCGCAAGCCATCTGTCGGCCCGTGGGCGGCTCGGCGCCGGACATCACTGCGACGAACCCGATCGCACCCGTTCCCCCGCGTAACTTTTCTACTTGGAACTGTGAACACACCGAGCCCGGTGAACCTGACGACGGTCTGCTCTCTCGTGCGACCGTGCTCTGAGCCTCGAGGGCTTGTCCTTGAACAGACCGAACCCGCTAGCCGGCGTTGTGCGCCTGTACCACCATGCTCCGGTGCAAGTTGTTTTGCCGCAACCAGTGGGCAGCTCCTGAGCACGTTGTTCTTAGTGCTATGGAGCTTAGGTTAGCGCGGATGTGCTTAATGCCTAAGGCTCGGCAAACGCATCGCCGACAGCGAACTATTCGTCACCACGCCGATCATCGCTTACGACGCCCTGACCGTGACGCCCTAGCTTTGGGGTACGCCACGGCAGCGTTGAGACAACGAAAAAGAGCCGTTCGTGTCTGGTCCGATCGACCTCCAAGAAGGCGACGCGGGATGGGATGATAGTACACATCTATGGACGAGTCCGCCGACAGCGCCAGAGTTAGCGCCGCCGACCTGTCACAGGCGCGATGGTTTTCGGCCGCCTTAGTCCGCCGGCGTCGACGAACGTTTCCATACATGGGATTCCGGACTGCTGTGTGCGGTACGCCCGGTACAGCTGTGCCATTCCGCTTCTCGTGCGCCACCGAGGCCGGTTGTCGCAGATCCGACACGCGAGGCGGAGCAACGGGCGGTGGCGGCGAAATGCCAGTGATTTCCGTCTTCTGTGTGCTCTGGCACGAGAGTTGCGATCTGTTGAACGATCCATAACAGCGGGACGTGCGATGATTGATTTGACGGAGAGCGCGGTGAATGCGGTGAAGGCAGCGATCTCGATGGCGCCGCAACAAACGAGCGGTTTGCGCATCATAGTCGAAACCGGCGGCTGCGCCGGGTTCAAGTACGTGATGGCCCTCGCCGTGGAAGCCAATCCGGACGATACTGTTATCGAGCGTCACGGCGTCAAGCTGTTCGTCGATCGCAAGAGCCTGACGCACCTCAACGGCACCACCATGGACTTCGTCGTGGGTCTAGATGGCTCCGGTTTCACGTTTGATAACCCCAATGTGAACTCACACAACGACTAACGAAGTAGCGATGTGATGCACGCACTGCCCGAGTCCCTATGGAATCAGAGAGCATCGCATCCGCCGTGCGAAGAGCGCACGAGCAGCGGCTCCCGCAACCAGAAGTTCAGATCATGAAAGTCACGATCCGCCGCTCAACGGAGACCGGTCTGTCGATTTACGTGCCGAAGAAGGATCTCGAGGAGCCAATCGTCGAAGCCGAGCACGAGACGCTGTGGGGCGGGTGGATCAAGATCGCCAATGGCTGGGTGCTCGACCTGCCGCACATGGCCTCCGACACCCAGTTGCCCATCACGATCAGCGCCAGGAAGCGGGGCGGAGAGGGATAGGAGTGATGAATGCGCTCGCCCCATACACGAATTCGCCGGCCCCACCCCGGCGCTGAAGCACATCAGAAGACCTCACCAAGTCCGCCCATGCCCCGTGAGAAGGCACCCCTGCAAGCGCCTTCGCCAAGCCACATTCGTTTTCGCCGCTTAAGTTGCCGCCAATCAGAAGAGGCTAGTAAAATTGCGCAACGGGAAGCCCTCTTCGCCGGGCGCTGCCATTTGACCCCGCCCACCTGGCGTAGCCCGCACCGATCTCGGCGATGATCGCTGGTACGGTTTTTTTTATGGCAAGCCGCGAAAGAAGGATGGACCACAGTCATAAGGCGTGCTGCATCGGCTACGGTCTTCACGTTTTTCGCCTGCAGCAGAAAACGGGCAACTCCTGCGCACCTACCGGGCTGTTGAAGAACTCAGCCGCGTCTACAGCGAACGCAAAGTCGTCGCCAATGTGGATCTAGAAGTGGCTCATCGCCGACACATGACAACTCGGTGCGGGGCGATCCGTGGCGGGTGACTTGGCAGCCATCAAGGAAGCCCTTCAGGGCAGCGAAGGCACATTTGTTGTCGGGCTTGTCCTCGAAGGTGAGATGCGCCTCTTCGACAAGATCGAGAAACTCTCTGTCCCGGTTGTCCATCTTGACAATGTTCGTCAGCGACCGGCCAAGCCCCAGCCGAAGCCGTGCACCTTAGCCTTCAGCCCGGTCCCGCGATAAGATTCGGCAATCGCACCAGCTTGTAGGCGGTGGCAACGAAGATAGAGGCCCATTTGGCGCGCTCACCACCATGAAACCTGTCTCTTGCCCGGCAACCGTATTGATCCCGCCGAATGCCTCCCGACCCGCTTGCAGATGCGCTGGCTTACGGCTAGTGACCGACCCAAACTCAGAGCTACGGCCGCTGGTATTCTGTGAAACATGCGCGTCACGTTCATCGAGCGCGGCTCATTGACGAACTCTTCCGCATCGTGGGCCGGCCATTCAGCACGCGGCTCCATCATGTGCAGCGCTGCGATGCATTCGGCATGCCCGCCAGCATGAGGCAGGCGTCGGCCAGCCGGTCGTGGCGGTTCTGCATCAGCCCGTGTCCACAGTGGCGTCCTCTTGCCTTTGCCCTTCCTGCAGCGCGGTAGCGCCTAGCATCGGGACTGGTGGTCGACGCATGGAGGTCCTTCCAGCGTGTTTTGGCTATGGAAGTCGGGCCGGCGGCTCGCCAGAGTCGTCCTTCGGACTGCCGATTGAGCACCCGGCCGCCGTTTTTCGAGAACATCGAACATCCCGGACCACGTCGTCACCCCCGATTGCGACAAACCAGCGGACAGCGGGCGGGTATTCCAGCCGCTCTTCACAAGCCGTTCCGCGCGGATCAAATAAAACGCCTGCAACAGCGTCGCCCGCAGCAGCTTCACTCTGCGAGATCGCAGCCCGTCCAATCGTCGAATAGAGCGCAGCGCAGTCCCGCTCCAACGCCGACAGCGCCTCGTTCACAATCGTTAGAATCGCGGCGGATGATCACGCCGCACCCGCGTCTCCAGATCAAGCTAGCTATACAGCTCGCCCATTCGATTATCGCCGCGACCCAGGCACCATCTCCGAAGTTTGTCGGAGCCGCCAATGGATCACGGTACCACCATCAGCGGCGAGCGACTTTTTTTCAACGGCCTGCTAGAACGCGACGGACGCCCCTACGCTTGGCGGGCGTCCCCCTTCGGCGCGCGACCAAACGCTGTCTTTAGAGCGAACTCCTCTTTGCGCCCTGGGCTTCAATTCGATTCATTTTAATTTGCGCGCGCGGCCAGGTTCGGGCTGACGCTCTGGCTCATGATAGCCAGATACGATCGGTCGAACCGGGGATGCGCAGACCATTTTCGTAAAAGCGCTCTCTGGTAACGCCAAATTCGTCCATTTTCCAACGTGCGTCGGCTACCCGACATACTCGACTTCTGTAACGACCAATCTTGCAGGCGCAAACCAGCGCATGGACCCAACGCTGGCATAGAGGTTGCTGAAGGCCGTTCTAGAACGACGCATCAGACGCTTGGCAAGATCCGAGCTTCCAATCTATTCGGTCTCCAGGGAGAATGACCAAATGTACGCTTCAGCTCAACACGGCGCTAGCAGGAGCGATATCCTCACCGCTCTCGGCGATACCAAGCAGGTCGGGCGCAAGAGCTGCAGCACCTCAGGTTGTTGCGGTCAAGGAAAGTGCGGATCGCAAAAAGGGCAGGGAGATCTGCCGTCCGGACTCTGGGACAAAGTGAAGACCCATCCATGCTATAGCGAGGAGGCGCATCATCACTACGCGCGCATGCATGTCGCGGTGGCACCCGCTTGCAATATTCAGTGTAACTACTGTAATCGCAAATACGACTGCGCAAACGAGTCGCGCCCTGGCGTGGTCAGCGAGAGGCTGTCGCCCGAACAAGCTGTCAAGAAAGTACTGGCGGTCGCCTCGGCCGTCCCGCAGATGACGGTGCTCGGCATTGCTGGCCCGGGCGATCCGCTGGCGAACCCCAAAAGGACGTTCAAAACCTTCGAGCTAGTCAAGACCGCGGCCCCCGACATAAAGCTGTGCCTGTCCACAAATGGGCTTATGCTGCCGGATTACATCGACGCCATTTCCAATTTCAACGTCGACCATGTCACGATCACCATCAACACGGTCGATCCTGAGATCGGCACTCGGATCTATCCTTGGATCTTCTATAAGCACAAGCGTTACACCGGCCATGAAGCGGCTAAGATTTTGACTGAACGCCAGCTTCAGGGGCTTCAGATGCTCACCGAGCGCGGTGTCCTCACCAAAGTCAACTCTGTAATGATACCGGGGATTAACGACCATCACCTTGCGGAGGTCAACAAGGTAGTGAAATCGCGCGGCGGTTTTTTGCACAACATCATGCCGCTTATCTCCTCACCGGAGCACGGCACTGCTTTCGGCGCCAGCGGTCAGCGTGGCCCGAGCCCTCAGGAGTTGAAAGCCGTTCAAGACTCCTGCGAAGGCGAGATGATTATGATGCGGCACTGCCGTCAGTGCCGCGCTGACGCTGTCGGTCTGCTTGGCGAGAGCCGCACCGCCGAGTTCACCATCGAGAGGATCATGTCAATGGAGCTGAACTACGATATGGACACCCGTAAGGCTTACCGAGCCAAGGTCGAGAAGGAGCGCGCCGCTATGATTGTGGCAGGGCATGACGCGCTTGTCGGACTGGCGGATGTGTCAAGCGACATCAAGGTGCTGGCTGCGGTCGCGACTAAGGGCTCTGGTCTGATCAATGAGCACTTTGGCCACGCTGCGGAGTTCCAGGTTTACGAGCTCTCGAAGGCAGGGGCGAAATTCGTAGGCCACCGCCGCGTCGATGTCTATTGCCAGGGCGGCTACGGCGAGGAGGGCAGCTTGGCTTCGATTATCAGCGCAATCAATGATTGCCACGCAGTGTTCGTGGCTAAGATCGGCGCCTGCCCGAGGGAGGCCCTGATCAAGGCAGGCATCACGCCAGTCGATCAATTCGCCCATGACTTCATCGTCAAGTCGGCGATCGTGTGGTTCACAGCCTATCTGAAGAAAGTCAACAGCGGCGAGATTGCACACGTGCAGCGCATTCAGGCCGGCAGTCGCAACGCCACGGTTATTTCTGCAGCTTGAGGAGACATCAATGCCATTCAAGATCGTTTCTTCGCAATGTACGGGCTGCTCCGCCTGCGAGCTGGAATGTCCGAATGCAGCAATCTTTGAGAGGGATGGCTCTTTCGTAATCGATTCAAAGAAGTGCACTGAGTGCATCGGGCACTTCGACGAGCCGCAATGTGTGGCCGTTTGTCCTGTGGACAGAACCTGCGTCATCGATACCTCGCTACCGCGCTACCAAGCGCCTGCTAGAGGGGAAACAGCATGACCTTCATGGTCATACCGACAACGCGCCAATCGACGTCAAGAATGCCCCGCAGCGACCGCGGCATTGGAGGCAGCTTTCTGCTCGGGCGACTGCTCCCAGCCTGGCAGCCGCCCGAGCGTAACCGCTGAGCCCCGACCGGCGGGCCGGGTCGCCGAGCGGCGGCTCGAGATCCAGGAGCTACTGGAGCTCGACCCCAGCGATACAATCGACGCCAAGGTTTTGCTGAACGTGTTCGAGAGGACAGACACTATGATGAGTTATGGCGGCGTCGAGGCTCTCGACCGGAACGCCAGGTCGACGCAATCGTTGTCTGAATTGGCGGTCCATGGCGCGGGCGCCTACCAGATCAGTCGCGCTTAGGTGTACCATTGCTAGCACCGCACCGCCTTTTCCTCGCCCAGCGCCTCGACGAGGCCCACCCGCCATATTCGCGTATCGTCGCTGCGCAATCGCAGTAGGGCTCTCATTCTGGTCTTGCGTCACCTCTGCTGGGCGATCTCGTCAACAGATCCGCGGGCATCCCCTCAACGCCTGGCCGAGCAATTTGGTGTGCCGTCGCGAAACGCTCCGCATCGCGCGACGAAGATGCGAGTTCGAAAGCCGATCGAGAATGGCAGCCTGCAGCCGATCGTTGCCGGCGAGGCCGGCGAAAACTCAGATGCTAGCATGTACCGGCTAACACCGGAGCTCCCTGGAGGGATAATCAAGACGAGGCCAATGTCCACCCGGTCGTGGCCCAAGGCATTTTACGCATGGCTACCCGGCATGCTTACCTAACGCCACGCTGCAGTGCACTTGACGGCCCGCCATCCGACATCCATTTCAGCGTTACGGCTCGTGCCGTGGCTGGCGAGCTCATGGTGCGGGGCGAAAGCCATGATAGCCTCGTGCAAAACGCGCGCGGCCGCCGGCCACCCCTCCGCTGGAGCGAGGAAATGCGAGTATGAGCGACCACGTGAACGACGACGACTTTATCGAGCTAACGGCCCAGCCGTTTTTCAGCTATGGAGAGAAAGTGCGGGCAACGCGCACCATTCGAAATGATGGGACGTATGCTGGCAAGGAGATCGGCGAGGTTCTCGCTGTGAAGGGCGAGATCGGCTATGTCGTCTCGATTGGCACCTTCCTCCAGCGATTCTACATTTATGGCGTCGATTTCATCGAAAGCGGTCGCCGCGTCGGGATGAAGCGCAAGGAGCTTGATCGCGTTGCGCCGCGCGACGGCATCAGGCACGTCCAGTTACCGGACGAGTGCTGATAGTCGCGCTGGATTGACAATTGTTAGTCGCCGGCACGTAAGGGGCAGTCGATCGGCACCACGACCGCGTCTTTTCCAAGAATCGACCGACGATGTCTAGGCGCGCGCCGACCAACTAGGCGCATTATGTTGCTGACCGACACTATGCAGACCTGTCGATCCAAATCGTTGATTCCGCGGGTGGCGGTCGGTCGCCTCCCAGGCGAGAAAGCGGGCGGTACGCATGCGCTTGCGGCACGAAGGCATCACCGGATGCACATCGAAACATGAGAGGGCACACGAGCGACGCATCTACGTACGATTATTCCAGTGAGAACGTGCTTTTATGGAAGATCGCACACACGGCGGTGCTTCTGCACGGCAGGACAACGGCGGCCGGTGCACACTTCCGGCTCTTCGCTGGCCAATGGCCGGCCTGAGGCCTCGCGATCGACGCTCGCTTCAGCGCTCGTCAGCCAGGGGTAAGACCAGAATATCCCAGAGCATTGGCGTAACTAGGCGCCGCCGCATCCGACCCGGCTCGCTCTATCTCGGCTCTCGGGTTTCCCTGCCGCGGCCAGTCCAGCCATAACGTGACAGGCGTCTTCCTAAGGAAGCCGCACCATCGCTGTGCGGTCCATTGCTCGCGCCAGAAGCTCCTTCTTATCGCGCTTTGGCGAGGCGCCTGCAGTTCAGGTTGCCCGAACGTCTTCAAGCACCTGCATGATTGCAACAGCCGTTAGCGCCAGTATTCATCGCTTATCCGTGGCTTCGTCGCACTTGTCGACGACAGCGAGATGTTCGCGCCGGGAGCGCGCTTCCTGCCTTAGGCGATCGGTTTAACGCTGCGCTCCATCAAGAAGGCGCCGAACAGCAGCCGAGCAGGGTTCAGCCAGCCCACGCCCCTTTCGGGAGAGTCGGCCTCCGCCCGAGGCGAGGCTGTCGCTCTCGATTCCCGCATGCGACAGGCTCTGGGCGGCATAGCTGATCCACTTTCGTCCGTCACAGACATTGGACAATGGCTCCTTAACTGTCGCAATACCGATCTGCACCGACGCGTCTAAACGCTAGCGCCCAACCTGAAGCAACCTTTCCCCCGCCTATGGCGGCGCAGATACGCTGTGATCTTACCATGGCGGCGCTCCTTTGTCTGGATCCTCACACTGGCCTGACTTTCGTAGAGGCGACATCCCTTCCAACTTCGGCTCCGGGCGAACCACTTTGCGAGCGTACTCAGCGCCTTAGTCCGCGCGGAGCCAACGGCACACCAGTTGCACTTCGCATACAGCAACACGGTGGGAGCTGAGAGCTCGGCTGGCGGCTCCAAACTCTCCCTACCGAATCCTCGGGTCGCCGCTTCTGACGGTGGCTCAATGCGACGCGAGACTGCGCGGTGCTTTTGGCACCCGCTTAATGGAGATGAACATGTCGTCACTGAGGCAAATCGCATTTTACGGCAAAGGTGGTATCGGAAAGTCGACTACGTCCCAGAACACGCTCGCAGCGCTTGCTGAGATGGGCCACAGAATCCTTATCGTGGGATGCGATCCTAAGGCGGACTCTACGCGCTTGATCCTGCACGCTAAGGCGCAAGACACCATTCTCAGCCTCGCCGCCAGTGTCGGCAGCGTCGAAGACCTTGAGATCGAGGACGTCATGAAAATCGGATATAAGGACATCCGCTGCGTGGAGTCCGGTGGTCCAGAGCCTGGCGTCGGTTGTGCTGGGCGGGGGGTCATCACCTCCATCAATTTTCTAGAACACAACGGTGCCTATGAGGACATCGACTACGTATCCTACGACGTGCTCGGCGACGTCGTCTGCGGCGGCTTCGCAATGCCGATCCGCGAGAACAAGGCGCAGGAAATCTACATTGTGATGTCCGGCGAGATGATGGCCATGTACGCCGCCAATAACATCTCCAAAGGCATTCTGAAATACGCCCATTCAGGCGGCGTCCGTCTTGGGGGGCTTGTCTGCAACGAGCGTCAGACCGACAAGGAGCTGGAGCTAGCGGACGCGCTGGCGAAGAAGCTGGGAACTCAGCTCATCTACTTCGTGCCGCGAGACAACATCGTGCAGCATGCTGAGCTGCGCCGCATGACGGTGCTGGAGTATGCGCCGGACTCCAAGCAGGCGGATCATTATCGCAACCTTGCATCCAAGATACACAACAACGGCGGGAAGGGCGTTGTTCCGACCCCGATCAGCATGGACGAGCTGGAGGATATGCTGATGGAACACGGGATCATGAAGGCGGTAGACGAGAGCCAGATCGGCAAAACCGCGGCCCAGCCCGCGACGCCATAAGGATCCTGCCGGTCTCCTCGTCTCATGGGGCCGGCTATCCAGCGGTCTTTCCAATAGCGGCGGGGCATTTCTTGGCTGAGGTGCAAGCGAGTAACATGGAAGTGTCGAACTCTCGATCGGCTGAGCCGAGCGCCGTTGTGCAACAGGTCGGAATCGCGCTCTATCGACTGCTCACGGGCAGCAACCCAGCGGAAGCCGAAATCAGCGCCGACGATGATTTCGATCGTCATGCACTGGCCTCAATCCTGGTCGCTGCCGCGTTGGATGGCGGCTCGATCGTAGAACGCGTTGGAATTCCAGAGCATGCCCTGAGAAAACTGCTCGCCGGCTTTTTCCCGGCGGCCGCGGCCCGCGCCTTCACATGGATACCAAACTCATCCTCCGACGTCCATGACGAAACCGCTGTCCTGCGCGAGCTCCTGCTCGCGCAGCGTTCGACTGCCGGCGACGTCGGCCATTGGCTCGCGGCAATGGTAGCGCGACGTGCAATGGAGCCTCACCACCTCTGGCAGGATCTCGGGCTGCGCGGGCGTACGGAGCTGTCCCGTCTCCTGACGCGCCATTTCGCGCCACTGGCCCGCCGGAACACCGGGAATATGCGTTGGAAGCGCTTCTTCTATCGCGTGCTCTGCGAACGCGATAGTTTAGGTATGTGCAGGGCGCCAGTCTGCACCCAATGCGCCGATTTTGGTCGTTGCTTTGGCGAAGAGAGCGGTGAGAGCCGCCTGGTCGAACGCAAGCTGTAGCTGAGGTGGCACGTGCATTGCTCACTTCGATGATTGGAATGAATATGGAAAGACCCAGATGACGGCACCCCGCCCGACACCATCAGACCTTGATCAGTCCCGATCTCTCGTCGACCAACAACATCATCTCGACCGATGGCACACCAAGCGCCAACCTCCAGAAAGCAAGACGGTGCCGATCGCATCAGCGCTAATTTCCGCAAGCATCAACAACGCCACAGCTTCATGGGGAAGTGACGGCCTTGCGCGAACACCGGTCCGTCGTGCCAGCCAACTCGTCCGACGACGGTCGGCTCCGGACTACCAGCATCGGCCACTGTTGCCGACGCCCGGAGTGAGCGCGCCGATGCGGACTCGCGGCGTGCAGATCGCCACCAATTAGATCGCACCGGGCCGGACGTTGAGGCGCAACGCTCGCTCGGCATATCAGCGCACCCGCGAAGCAGACCCGGCCGGTAGAGACCGCAGAGTATGAAGGAACTTGAATGTCTGATGGAATTATCGCGCGCCTCAGCAAAGCCGCTTCTGCCGAAGAGTTCTTCGCTCTGTTAGGCGTCGACTACGATCCTAAAGTGGTCAACGTTGCGCGGCTGCACATTCTCAGGCGCATGGGCGAATATCTTGCTAAGGAGAGCCTTAGCGATCTGGCGGACGACAGCGTTGCTAAACGGTGCAAACTCGTGCTTGAGCGCGCATATTCAGATTTCGTCACGTCACCGCCGATTGAACAGCGCGTGTTCAAGGTCTTAAAGGACGCCGCGCCCGACACCAAGCCTGTACCCGTACTAGTGCAGATTGGTAACGAAATTGAACTGCCCTCTGTCGGACTGGCTACGCCTAGTCGCAGCGGCGTACTGCCCTCCGGGCGCCTAGCGGTTACACCCGAAACCTCCGCCGACTGAAACGTTCTCGTTCTCGTTGGTGTGATTGCCATTCCACTCTGAACTGTTTTGGGGAGATTAGTCTTGGAGAAGATCATGCACTTGCTCGTTTGCATCAAGCAGGTTCCAGACTCCGGACAGATCCGCGTGCATCCCGTGACAAATACCATCATGCGTCAGGGCGTGCCGACCATCATCAACCCGTACGATCTCTTTGCATTGGAAGCTGCCCTTGAGCTACGCGATCAGTTCGGCGGCGAAGTCACGGTGTTGACTATGGGCCCCCCTTCTGCCGAGGACAGTCTTCGCAAGGCGCTCACCTTCGGCGCGGATCGTGCGGTGCTCCTGACCGATCGCTTTTTCGCGGGCGCGGACACCCTAGCCACAACCTACGCTTTGGCGACAGCGATCCGTAGGATCTCGAGCGAGTTCGGCGCCCCTGACATTGTCTTCACAGGAAAGCAGACCATCGATGGAGACACCGCACAGGTCGGCCCTGGCATCGCAAAACGGCTTGGCCTGTTTCAGCTCACCTATGTTGGCAAGATCAGCGCACTGGACTTGCATGCCCGCACCATCGACGTCGAGCGACGCTCTGAGGGTGGCGTCCAGTTGCTTCGGACACGGCTCCCCTGCCTGGTCACGATGCTCGAAGCGACGAACCAGATCCGCCGCGGTGCGATGGCTGATGCGCTGCGCGCTGCCCGCGCGACGATCCTGAAATGGAGCGCGCAACAGGCGGGGGTTGATGACATTTCACAATGCGGCTTGCGGGGCTCGCCCACCGTCGTCAAGCGCGTTTTCGCACCAGCCGCCCGCAACGAGAAGGCCACGATGATAGAGCCTGACGAGCAGCCCGCGGAGGCATTGATCAACGCTATTTTCAGGTGCCGGCCGGCCCTCGAGATCGAGCTCGCGGCACTGGCGCGCGGCTATTGAGCTAAAGAAAGGCGCAACATGAATACCGCATCTGAAATCGGCGCTTCCCCTTCGAGTCGCGCCGCGGCTAAGAAGCAGCTGTCTGACCGCTTCAAGACCTACAAACATGTGTGGGTCTTCATCGAGCAAGAACGCGGCCAGGTCCACTCTGTATCCTGGGAGCTAATGGGCGTTGGCCGCAAGCTTGCTGACAAGCTCAAAGTTGATCTCGCCGCAGTGGTGATCGGGCAAGAGGGCGAGGCATCGCAGGCCGCCGCTACCGAGTCGTTCTGCTACGGAGCCGACCTTGTCTATATGGTCGCCGATGATCTGCTCAAGGACTATCGCAACGAATCCTATATCAAGGCGCTCACCAAGCTCGTCAATAGCTACAAGCCCGAGATCTTGCTCCTAGGCGCGACCACT
Source organism: Bradyrhizobium zhengyangense (assembly GCF_022012435.1). Classification (GTDB taxonomy): domain Bacteria; phylum Pseudomonadota; class Alphaproteobacteria; order Rhizobiales; family Xanthobacteraceae; genus Bradyrhizobium; species Bradyrhizobium zhengyangense. The sequence goes on along the minus strand of NZ_JAKLUA010000026.1, from coordinate 26,944 downwards.
CTAGGCCGCGACCTAGCAGGTTCAGTCGCAACGACATTGCGCACTGGTCTGACTGCCGATTGCACAGAGCTCGACGTCGATGCCGACGGTTCCCTCGCCGCGACGCGTCCGACCTTTGGCGGCTCGCTGCTATGCACGATCTATACGCTGAACTACCGTCCGCAGATGGCTACAGTCCGGCCGCGCGTGATGCCTGTGCCAGAACGCTGCGCGCGCCCGATCGGCCGCATCATCACCCTCCCGCTTGGACTTGTCGAGGACGATATCGTAACGAAGGTGCTGTCGTTCCTACCGGATCGCGATTCCGCACGATCCAATCTCGCTTATGCCGATGTTGTCGTTGCCGGAGGCCTCGGCCTTGGTTCGTCTGAAAACTTCCGGCTCGTGCGCCGGCTCGCCGACGTGCTAGGTGCCGAGTTTGGCTGCTCGCGCCCCCTGGTGCAAAAGGGTTGGGTCACATCCGACCGGCAAATTGGCCAAACCGGCAAAACCATCAGGCCAAAGCTCTACATCGCCGCCGGAATCTCCGGAGCCATTCAGCACCGCGTCGGTGTCGACGGCGCCGACCTTATCGTCGCCATCAACACCGAAAGGAACGCGCCTATCTTCGAGTTCTCGCATTTAGGCATTGTCGAGGACGCGATCCGGTTGCTGCCAATCCTGACCGAGGCGTTTCGCGCCCGGCTGTCGCCGCATTCGCGCGACCGGATCGCAGGATAGGACAAGGAGAGACCTCGTGACCGCGGAAACATTTGACATCATCGTCGTCGGGGCAGGTATGGCCGGCAATGCAGCGGCGCTCACGCTTGCCAAGCACGGCCTGAAGGTTCTTCAGCTCGAGCGTGGCGAATATCCCGGGTCGAAGAACGTGCAGGGTGCGATCCTCTATGCCGATATGCTGGAGGCGCTTGTCGCTAACTTTCGACAAGACGCGCCGCTTGAGCGGCATCTGGTCGAACAGCGCTTCTGGATGATGGATGACCGCTCTCACACCGGCCTGCACTACCGCTCCGACGACTTCAACGAAGAAAGGCCGAACCGCTATACTATCATCCGCGCTCAGTTCGATAGGTGGTTCTCGCAGAAAGTTCGCGAAGCTGGCGCCACGGTGCTATGCGAGACAACGGCAACCGAACTAATGCAAGATGCTAACGGCAAGGTGGTGGGTGTGCGGACTGACCGCGCCGATGGCGAGATCCATGCTGGCGCGGTGGTCCTCGCGGAAGGCGTCAACGGCCTTCTTGGCACGCGGGCCGGCGTACGCAAGCGGCCTACGCCGGACACGGTCGCACTCGCCGTGAAGGAGATGCACTTCCTACCGCGCGAAGTTATCGAGGCCCGCTTCAATCTTAAGGGCGATGAAGGGCTCGTCATTGAGGCTGCGGGCACCATCTCCCGCGGCATGACAGGCATGGGCTTCATCTACACCAATAAGGAATGCATCTCCCTTGGCATCGGATGCCTGGTCGCGCACTTCACAAGCACCGGGGAAACACCGTATGGTCTGCTCGATCGCTTCAAGCGGCATCCTTCGGTCGCTCCGCTGATCGAGGGATCGGAAGTCAAGGAATATGCCGCTCACCTCATTCCCGAGGGTGGCTTCAAGGCCATTCCGCAGCTATATGGCGAGGGCTGGGTCGTCGTAGGCGACGCCGCTCAACTCAACAACGCTATGCATCGCGAGGGCTCAAACCTCGCAATGACATCGGGGCGACTCGCGGCCGAAGCGATCATCCAAGTCAAGTCGCGCGGCGCCCCAATGACAGCGACGAATCTGTCAATTTACAAGACGATGTTGGACCATTCGTTTGTCATTAGGGACCTAAGGAAGTACAAAGACATGCCCGCGCTGATGCACACCTACTCCCGGAACTTTTTTCTGACATATCCGGAGCTCGTCTCGGAATCGATGCAGAATTTCTTGCGGGTCGACGGGACACCAAAGGCCGAAAAGGAAAAGCAATCACTAAACTCCTTCGTCAAGAGCCGTTCGTGGAGCGGCCTGCTCGGTGATGCCGTTCGCCTCGCGCGCGCTTGGCGGTAACGCTTCTCTCACACCCCCATGAGGGCTAACCATGTCGACCGACCGATCCGCGCGCGTCGAGGACAGGCTATTCTACAACCGCTACCTGCTTGATCCTGGGCACCCTCACATCAAGGTGCGGCCACACACGATGCCATCCTCGGAGCTCGTGAGCATGCTGACAACCTGCCCGGCTCACTGCTATGTAGCTAACGACAAGCACCAGATAGAAGTCGCCGTGGACGGCTGCATCGAGTGCGGCACTTGCCGCGTGATCTGCGAGGAGAGAGGTGACATCGAGTGGAGCTATCCGCGAGGTGGTTACGGCGTACTGTTCAAGTTTGGCTAATAATTCGGCTCAACGTAGCTGTGATCTTTCAGGAAGTGCCCATCCGTTCTGAACCGAGAAAGCTGAGTTTCCGAAGCTGCAGTGTTCTGGGAGAGACCGGATGAACACCCACAAGAATGCGCCGTTGATGCCCAAAGGTCGATAGGCGATGCTGCGGAGGAGTAGGCTGCCGCAAGCCGATGGCTGACCTGTGAAACATCTTGCCGAAGACGATTGAAAATAGGTCAAGCGGTTCCGCGCGGAAGGTGTTGCTTGGTTGCGCAATCGCTCCTCCAGACCCTTTCGTCGCCAAGTCCCGCCAGCCACATGTGCAGGCTTCGACGCATTGCGCCGACATCTACACCGGCACGCAGATCGCCGACCAGGTCGAAGTGTCGACGGCCGCCGTCAGCCATCCTCGTCGCTTAGAATTGAACCGGATCGCGAGGAGCTGACTGAGCGGGGAAGGCCGATATGAGCGTGAAAGCCCAGGCGAGATCATTCACATCGACATCATAACGCTGTGGCGTTTTTGGAGGGATCGGAGACGGCATTACCCGGCGCTCCCAGCCCGTCTACATTGACGACCACTCCCGTGTCGCCTTTTCCGAGATCAAGCCATTGGCGCCCAAGGGACGCTGCTGCCTTTCGGACGTCCCTAAGACCCGCGCGGCATTTTTGGTTCGGCGTGCAATAGACGTGTTTCTGTTGCCTAACCTCGTCTGCAATGTCCCCGGCCGCGCGCCGCAAGCCGTCCATCACCGGAACAGTTGCGCCCCTCCACGTGCTCAACGCCGCGGGATTTGGTTACGCGAAGAAGTACTCACACCATGATCGCGCAATCATCAAAACCTCCGGCCTGCTGATGTTGCCATTCAGAGAGACATTTTCTCTTTCTTAAATTGACCATTGACCCATTTCTGTCGTCTCCCCTAAGAAGCGCAGCTGCAACGAATGCGGATTGAACACAACCGGGGATCGCAGATGAGCCACATATCTCAAGCGCCCAGTGCGCGAGTGACGATTCCGCTCCTTCAACAATGGAAGGAGGAACGGCGGCGCATAACGATGACCACCGCCTATGACGCCGTGACAGCGCGGATTGCCGATTCCATCGTCGATATCCTCCTCGTGGGCGACAGCGTCGGCAATGTCTGTCTCGGCTACGACAATACCCTTCCGGTCAGCATGCCGATGATGAACTATCATCTGGAGGCTGTCGCGCGCACAAGACCTCGTGCGCTGCTCGTGGCTGATATGCCGTTTCTCAGCTTCCATGTCAGCCCGCAGGAAACTATCCGCAACGCAGGTGGCTTCCTGCAACGGGGAGCAGATGCCGTCAAGCTGGAAGGGGGCGCCAAGCGCATCGACATGATACGCGCGCTGGTCCAATGCGAAATCCCGGTGATGGGACACCTCGGCCTCACCCCGCAAAGCGTCAACGTCATGGGCGGCTTCAGGGTGCAGGGTCGCACGAGCGAGGCTGCATTGCAACTGCTCGAGGACGCGCACCGGTTAGAGCAAGCGGGATGCTTTGCGCTCGTGCTCGAGGGCATTCCGGCCGAGCTTGCAGCGCGTGTGACCGAGATCCTGAAGATTCCGACCATTGGGATCGGCGCGGGAGCGAAATGTTCGGGCCAGGTACTCGTGTTCCACGACGTGGTCGGATTGACGGAGGGGCACCGGCCGAAATTCGTGCGCCCCTATTCGAACGGATTTCAGGTCTTGCAGGATGCCCTCGCAAGCTGGGCGACCGATGTCCGGGAGGGCACATTTCCGGACGCTCAGGAGTCCTACCGTTTGCCGGAATCCCTGGCGGAGGTCGTCGCAAACTGGACGCCAGGCGAGCGGGACGGAATTTAGCGTCGTGCGCACCATAAAAACCGTCCGCGAGCTGCGCCGCGCCCTCGCTGGTCACAAACCGAATGGTCGCGTCGGATTTGTGCCCACAATGGGATACCTGCACGATGGTCATCTCGCGCTTGTTAAAGCGAGCCGGGCACGCTGCAACACCACGGTCGTCAGCATCTTCGTCAACCCGGCCCAGTTTGGCCCGAAGGAAGATCTCAGCGTGTATCCACGGGACTTCCCCCGAGACGAACGACTGTGCCGCGAGGCTGACGTCGATATTATCTTTGCTCCCGGGGCGGAGGAAGTGTATCGGTCGGGGTTCGACACCTTTGTCGAACCGGGTGCACCGGCACAGCCCCTCTGTGGCCCGTTCAGGCCCGGCCACTTTCGGGGTGTTACGACCGTCGTCTGCAAGCTGTTCAACATGGTGCAGCCTGATCTGGCGTTCTTCGGACAAAAGGACTTTCAGCAATGTGCCGTAGTGCGGCGGATGGTCACCGATCTCAATCTCCCGATCGAAATCGTCACCGTCCCGACGGTTCGCGATCCGGACGGGCTCGCCATGAGCAGCCGGAACCGCTATCTCAGCGCTCCTGAACGCAGCAGCGCCCTTTCCATCAGCCGCGGCCTTTTCGCAGCAAAGGCTGTCTTTCAGGCAGGCGAGCGCGATTCCATCCGGCTGTTGTCACTCGCCAGGCAGACTATAGAGATCGACGAGCTGCAATACCTGGAAATCGTCGATGCCGAAACGCTCACGCCAGCTACAAGCGAGCTGACGCGTCCTGCTGCGATTTGTGTCGCAGGTTATGTTGGCTCAACCCGGCTGATCGACAACATCCTGCTCGATACCACGGAGGCTCGCAGGCTGACCGCGCGGTGATAAGCGAGCACGATCTCCGTCGCGCCAGGAGGCAGGGCGGTGCTCCAGCGCGCGTGCTGATCCCAGCCGCGCTCACTGCGATGATGTTGCAGCTCGTTCGACCTTTTGCACCTTGAGTGCACGACGCTTCATTGTCGCCGTCAGCTTTTTTGCTTTTGCCGGGCGAGGTTTCTTTGGAAAAACGATGCCGGCTTGAGATAGCTCCTTCGGTCCGCGCTTCGTCATCATCATTCTCCGAACATATCTGGTTGATTTCGGGACGGCGCCGCAGCAGCTAACGCCGCACACCTGGCCGCTCGCCAGCTCGCGGCGGTGAAGCTGGATGTCGCGCGCCGCCTGGCGCGCTGAGCAGCAAAAACAAAGCCCTGTTAGCCTCATACCGGGCGGCCAGCCGGCTACGTTTTGAACCTGCCATGACCAGCATCCCTTCATCCGTCGAGAGCGACCAGAACCAGCCGCGGCCACGGCGAGTGAGCAAAATCTCATAATAGGGAAAACGGTCGGACATCGAATCCATTGTTCGTCTGCGCGCGGCGAGTTCCGGACCACCCGCTCGGCCGCGCCTGCCTAGCGGATGGGTTCACATCCAACCGTTGGGGGGCGTGCTGAACAGCTGGATCGGCCTGTTGCAATCCCGCTGCGGTGAAAATCATCAACAAATCCCAGTTCAACGCCGAATTCCGCCAGGACAGCCGGGTCCGTTCTTGCCCCTAGTTGCGCAATGTCGTCCGTGTTCGTTGACACCCGGCCTGGGTGCGTCATCCGGGCTAACAGTTTATATTGTCCTACTTTCAGACGAAAGATCAAATTTGCAACGTGCCTGCTCGTGCCCTTATTTTCCTTCACGTTTTCGGAGTCGCCCGTGTTGGACCCAGCGACGAGTGTCCTTCTCCGCGCCGTGCTTGATGAGGTCTGCCAGGAGATCTCCCGCAGTGAAACTGGCCTTCGTGCCCATGTCGCCTCCAAGTTGATCGAAGCCGCAACCAAGGGTGAGACAACAGCGGAGCGCCTAAGGCAGGTCGCGCTTGAGGCACTTCGCTCGACGCCGACGATGTGGCGCTAGGGAAGGGCGTGGCTGTGACTTTCAAGGTTCGTGTTGAACATCCTGGCCACCGGCAAAGACGGCCTCGCACAGATGCCGGATCTCAAGCAAATATACCAGGTTTAGCTACGGTGGATCCGATTAGGCCAAGCGCTCGAGAAGAATGATCGCATACTTGAGCTAGCCTTTTCTCAGAAGTTGATCGAGCGCATCGATCGAGATAGCGCGTCACCGAACAGAGCCCCGTGCCCTGGAGGCGATGGAAGTAAAGTCGCCTGCTGTCAGCGAGGGCACCAATATCAACAGCGCTTTTCTCGATGCGATTGTAGCTGGCGAGCCGCAGCGCATGACAACAAGCAAGCCGGTGTTCTAGCGACGCCTTTGGCTGCACGCGGATGGAGCCGGTCGCCAAGGCGGCCGGCAGCGGCCCGCACGTCTGCATCTAAACGCATCATACGCTCGTGAAGGTAAGATCGTGCTGAGGGGAAATTTAGCTAGGCCTTCCGGCCTTCTGAGGTTGGAGCGCGCTAATTTTGCTCGGGCGCATCTCATGCCTCGCCCTGGTTATTGGAACATGCTGGCTTCTGGGCGGTTCAATGAAAGGGCCCTTGTGCCCCCACGGTCCTGCCGCATACCCCCAAAGCCCCCCAAAGGCGGGACCGTGCCCCCGCGGAGTCCGCCATGGCATTCCCGACCGAAGAGCAGATCAAAAACAAGGCCCACGAGCTCTGGGAGAAAGCAGGCAGGCCGGAAGGGCGCGAACTCGAATTCTGGCATCAAGCCGAACGCGAGCTGCAGGAGCAGGCAGAGCGCGGCGCTCCGGAAAATGGCTCGCCTGACGCGATTTAGCCGCCGCCGTTTGGCACTCTCTACACGGGATCATGTTGTGCGTGCCCGCAAGACCGCCCGAGCGGAGTGAGCGACGAGCAGACGGGTGGAAACGGTTCGGCCGGGTTATTCGTCAACGTCAACTCTCATCTCGCGTGAGCTCTGCACGTCTGATTGGACGGGCCTCAAACCGCTGGCCATTCAGATCCACGTCCGTCTTCCTCTTCTTCAATGCCGGTCGTTGTCGATGGCGTCGTTCGTTCCGCGCTCGCTCGGCATGTTTTCTGGCTTGGAGCGCGGATCAATCGCTCACGCGCACATTAAAGCGCGATGAGAATGAGATGAATCCTCGTCGCGCTTTAGGTTATTGTTTGAGCCTCCGAAAACCGCTGCACACTTCTCGGGATCATGCTCTAGAAGTTTTCAGTGTTTTGGCAGTGGTGAGGATAACCCGAGCAGCCCCAGAATTTGAAATGGGTTGTGTGATTCTCCCGGATTTTCATAGAGCGACCGCAGGCGGGGCAGGTCTTGCGAGCAAATACCCGCTGGTCCTTCGCCAGCGTCATGATCCTGACTTCGCCGGCGCCGCTGGCGGCGAGTGTCCGGACACATTCCCCGGTGGTCTCCCCGGTCGTGTAGACATCGTCGATCAGCAAGATCTTGTTATTGTTCCATCTGAAATTAGAATGGAAAGCGCCTTTGATTGCTTCGGCGCGCTCCAGCGAATTCATCTGCTTGTAGCCCTCGATTTCCTTGACGACACGCAGGCCCTTCAGCTCCAGTTCGATGTCCTCATCGAAATGATCTGCTGCCTCATTGAGCAGCAATTCAAAGCGATTGCGCTGTTGAGAAGGCTTCATCGGAACCGGCACAACATAGTCCGGTGCCCAGTCGAGGGTTGCGATGGCTCGACCTACGGCCTCACCGAGAATCTTGGCGTGGGTATCATCACTCTTCAGCGACAACACGGCTGCGCTCACGCTTCGCCAATATAGCCGCGGCCAGGAATGTTCGCGTCTCAGCAAGGTGGATGCCTTCGACATGAAGACGTCCGGTGCACTGGAGGAAAGCTCGAAGATTGACGTAGGCCCCCATCGGACCGCAACAGAAGTCACCCCGGCATGGTAACTGGCTTCGATGTCACCGACATCATCACCGATGTAGAGCGTTTCCGTCGTCGCAGCCACGCCGACACGACGTAGCGCTTCCAGGATCGGCTCGGGGTCGGGTTTGTGGTTCTGGGTATTGCCGTAGCTGACCAGCACGTCGTAAGGGATGCGGAATTGCTGGAGGACTGAAGTCGCGTACCATTCAGGCGAAGAGGTGACGATGCCGATCCTCTGTCCGTCCGCCCTGAGAAGGGCGGGAAGCTCATGAGGCGCCGCGCGGCCTTGCGCGGGGAACGGCCGGATCAGATGCATATTCTGCCGGACATTGTCCCACATCTGAAAGCGACGTTGCTGCGCAATGGCCGAGCTATCGAAAAGCGTCATGTCGAGGTCAAACAGGAACATCCCAGCCGTTAGAGCATCGACATCTGCGTGGGTGACGACGGCGGAGCGACTGTTTGGGTTTCGCCACCAGCCAAGCGGCTTTCCAATAAGCCAAGCATGGAGGCGTAGTCTTCCTTGCTGGCTAGCGGCACAGCCACCGGGCGGTTGCCATACCTCTCGGCGAGTATGCGTCGGTAGTCACCTTCAGCCCGCACAGCTTCGGCGAAGCGGCTCGCGGGCAACTGCGTCATGGCCAAGATGCCCTGGCTCTTAGGCTCTGTGGCATGACGGCCCTGCGGCACTGGCGCAAACAGCACGCGGTCCTGTTGGATCGTGAAGCGCACCGTGTGCATCGAGCCGCCCTTGATGTCTGTCTGCATGACAAAGGTTGCTATCGAAAGCCCGCTTTGCAGGCGATCGCGCTGCACAAGATTGCGCGGGGATGGCGGCACGCCGAAAGGCTGCTCGCTGATCAGCGCGCCATCCTTTTCCAGAATCTCTTCGGCGAGCTTGCTATTCTGCTTCGGGTAAATGCCCTCAAGACCACCCGCCATCACAGCGACGGTCCGCCCGCCGTGATGCAATGCGCTTTGGTGGCTCAACGTATCGACGCCGATCGCAAGGCCACTCACGATCGCCCAATTGGCGCCGACCAGTGTCTCCACGATCCTATCGCTGACGATTTCGCCGAATTCGGACGGCTCGCGCGTGCCGATGCAAGCGACGCTGCGGCGCGGCGGAAGCTGGCCCTTCACAAACAGGATGGGCGGGCGATCGGCAAGAGAGCGCAGAGCCACTGGATAATCCGTATCGAAGATCGACAGAACACGCACCCCACGCCGATCCGCCTCGTCGAGCACTCGCTGTGCCTTCTCGCTGGCTTTAACAATGGCGGCGGGCTCCTGAAGGCATTCAGCCACCGCGGCCGAAACGACCGATCGAAGCTTCGCAGGCTCGGCGCCCAAAATCGCTTCAAGAAGCGAGAATCGTTCAGCGAGACGCTCGGCCGTAGCAGGGCCGATACCGCGCAAAGCGGTGAGTGTGAGAATGCCGGCTGCAGTTCGTGTCTCGGTGCCAATCATCGCATTCAACGCCTTTCAAATTGCCCTACTTCGGCGTTCTAGAACGACAGTCTCTCTTAAGGACGAGGATGAACGAGTCCGAGGTTAACGCAGTAAATGGCGAGCACCCTAGGAGATCGGCGGCGGCGAAGGATCAAGATTGCCGTGAACACGAACTTGCGCTTGGCATCCGCACATCGATGGACATCTGCACAATAGGTCATCACAGCGTAAGCAGGCAAGCCGGCCTACTCGATCAGCAGGTTGATAGAGCCGATCACCCGTGTTGAGGAAGCCTCAGCAACGAGAGTTCTTGTCTCGACGAATTAACGACGTCGATGTTGCGGTTAAGTTGCGTTGAGAGGATCTTCTCAAATGCTTCTTCCTCCTCATCCTTCCCGTTCCGCCATCAGCTGTGTGTGTCAACGAGCGAGTAGCTGGTGCTTCTGCCCCCGGCGGCATCTTTCTTAAGGATGCCATGTTCGATCAATTCCTCAATGTCCCTTGCCGCCGTCGCCTGGGAGACCTTCGTTAGCTTTGCCCACTTTGAGGACGTTAGCTTGCCCTCAAATCCATCGAACAGGCAATTAAGCACAGTTCGTTGACGTTCATTGAGCTGGCGAGCCGCATGACGATCCCAGAAGTCCGCTTTCTGGAGAATTCTCCCGAGAATGGCATCCGCGTTGTCAAAGGCGCGATCTAAGCAATCCAGGAACCACGCCATCCAATCGGTGATGTCGAGGTTTCCTTTCTGGATCCGCTCGAGAATTGAGTAGTAGTCGTTCCGCTCGCGCCGAATCTGCGCGGACATACTGTAAAACCTTTGCGGGCTCCGCTCTGATCTTGCCAGCGCAAGGTCAGCGATCGCACGCGCAATACGACCGTTGCCGTCTTCAAATGGATGGATGGTCACGAACCAAAGATGAGCGAGAGCGGCCTTCAACACGGGATCGATGCTAACGATATTACGGTTAAACCACTCCAAGAAGGTCTGCATCTGCGCATCGAGACGCTCGGCCGATGGAGCTTCATAGTGTACGCGCTCGCGACCCATCGGGCCCGAGACAACTTGCATGGGTCCAGTCTCGACCGTCCGCCACGCGCCGACGACTATCTTGGTCATACCGCTGCGCCCAGTGGGGAAGAGCGCGGCATGCCAGCCGAAGAGGCGTTCGGCAGTTAGCTCCTCGGCATAGTGTTCGGTGGCGTCGAGGATCATCTCGACCACGCCTTCGACGTACCGGTCGGCAGGGATAAGGCCCCCAATGTCCATACCAAGATGACGAGCGATGGAGGACCGAACCTGCGCATGATCGAGGATCTCACCCTCGATCTCACTCGACTTCACCACTTCTTCAGTGAGGGTCTGAAGAGTAGCCTCAGTTTTGAGGGGGAATCCGAGCCGCTCCATCCGGCCGAGCAGGCGGCCCTGCTTATGACGGACCGCCGCCAATCGGTCTGCAATCCGCTGCATATCCCAAGTGAATGTGGGCCAAGCAGGCAGTTCATGAATGTAGGCCATAATCTCATCATCTCTTGCAGAGATTATGCAAGCTAATCATTGCGCTGACAAGCTATTCTCTGCAACAAATGATGAGAAAATTGCCATAATCTCAGCAAGAGAATTCGGGGACCTGCGTAATGAGAGTCCGGAGAAGATAACCGTCTCGGGCGGGCGGTAATCGCTTCGAAGGGTTGGATCACACTTCGCCAGCGCCGGAGAAGAGCACCGTCGGCGGCGTTGCGCGGGGCGGCGGGAGGGACCGAACGCCTGGCGATCCCGGTCTGCTCTTCAGATCGTAACGCTGGGCGAGGTCGAGAAGCCGCCGCTTGGTGAATGGGTCGGCTTTCTCTGCTAGATCGCGCGCCCGCTGCGCAAAGCCACTATAGAACTCTTCCACGACGCCCCCCCGCAACATCACTGATAACCCGAATATCATTGCCGGATGCGCGTTCCGTCAAGGGCCTGCTGATGCGTCGGACGGATTTAAAGGATCTGCTTGAGCTCACGGCGCCAGAGAAACTAAGCTCACAGCGGAGGTGTAGCGCGGCAATCTGGGTAGGAAGCGCCTTCCATCCTGATCGCCGCGCGACACGGGGGGAAATCCGATCACAAGGCTCTACGCAAGCCGAAACCCTGTGCCCGACCTGCGGCAAGCCGATGACGGCCGTGCCTGACGACGAGGCGCCCGGCCGGCCGGGCTACGTCTGCCTCGCCTGCGGAGGCGATCCCCTGCACGATCCAGCTGCGCGGAAGTGGGCGGATAGCCCGCTGTGGCCGCCGTCCAAATAGCGCAACAACGAAACCGTCCCCGAGAGCTGGAGCCGACGGTCCTCTCATCTCGTCCAAATGCTTCGTCGTCGACTGCATTTCCAGCCTTGGTTTCATCAAACGAGCTGGCGGTGCTGTAGCAGCCGACGCCACCTCTAGGACGCAAATAAGGGCGCAGAAATATCAAATCAACGGCGGCGTTTCGCGTTGCCTTCGAGAGATGAACAAAGTTGTGATCGGACGCGTCTGTTGGTCAACGCTCGCCTCACATCACGAATCTCCAAGTGCATCCTCAAGGATGGCTTTCAATCGCGCAGCTCCCTTTGCCAGCTCGCCATCAAGATCTGATTTGACGGCAGCGGCATACTCCGCTCCGAGCTCAATGGGATGACCAGCGTCGTTCTGCTCCGGCGCACCTTGAGGCAGAAGCTGATAGGCCCTTATCCCGAGCGCATGGGTGTCATTGGCCCAAGCAGCGATGCGTGCCTCATCATAGGGAGCGGGCTCAACCGCCGGCAACGATGCACCGTCGATTGCGTCCGCATAGCTTCCCCACGAATAGGCCTGAAGGTCGATCAGAGAATCATCCCACATGCTGTGAAACGTCGATGCGCGCGTGTATGACGTTCCATCCGAGCGTTTGGCACGCAATATGACGTGCAACTTGTTACCACCCTGGTCGCCATCCCGTTCACTTGCGTGAAGCGGTTGCTCAAGATCACCCGCAAGATGAACCACCAGCTTGAGCGCACGCAGCCTGTCGTCCTTACTGCGCGAAGTGTCCTTTAACACCGCAATCGCCTCAGGCAGGCCCCGCACGATGCAAGTGCCCTGATTGTTTGCCTCATTGCAGTCCAGCGCGGAATCATAAGTGGCGCGGGCGACATCGATGTCGACGAAGTGCCAGCGATACGTGTTCTTCCCTTCTGCCGTGAACTTGTAGTCGTCAGCCCAGTTCGAGATCGACGCCAACGAGGTCTCTCCGATCAGGTCCTTGAGCTTGGTCGTGGCAGCCGGGGTGAGATGTCGCTGCGCGAGCTCAGCAATCACGGAATGCCCGAGCTGTCCCCACGCGAGCGCAGTCGACGTGCTGCCCGCCAGGATGGTAATGCAGGCGGGAAGTAGAACTCTAAGCTTTGTCACGGCAACCTCCAAAAAACGCATCGCATGTCAAACAGATGGTTGTGTCGGCTCTCGCCGCATCTCGCGGGCACGGCGGAACGTTTCCGCGGATTGGGCTGTCTCAACGCTTCCGATAGCGCTGCTCACCGCGCTCTGCCCTCGACCGGCGCCGGCGGATAGTTCTTCGAATCTGACTGACGAGATAAACGCCCCAAATGATCAGCATCTTGCCAACGCATTCCTTGCTCCCGCCAAGCCTTAAGGTACGTTGACAGGCGGCATGGCTTCCGTCGGACGCAACGCGACACTCTCACGCTGGTGTCCGCGCACGGCCAAGATAATTGCAAAGATGGCAAGGACAATCAGAGACCCACGCATGTCGAAAGGATACTCCCGAACTCTTATCGCAATTATGAAGCCGCTCACATCTACCTGGACGGAGGTTCTGGACCATCTTGTACGGCCAACGTCCAAGCAGCTTAAGTCGTATGCCAAGCCTTAAACGAGGCCTGCTGCTGCAACACGCCTCAGTCGTCTCGAGCAGTGTCCAAAAAATGCATTTTCAACGCGCAATAGCCGAAAAAGTGCGAGCAAGCGGGCTAACAACAGCCGCTCCAAACCTGCTCTGATTCGAAGCTGGCAGAGACAGCTGAGGCACTCATGCGCGAACATGATCTCATCTCAGGAAGCTTCCTGGGCCTGACTGGAGCGGGATTTGTCCTCCTGTGCGCAAGCCTGTTTGCATTCACCTTTTTATAGAGAACCGCTAGATCGGAGCCGGCGCGGATCAAGCCACAGTTACTTTGATGTTTCGGTCTGGGCAGAGACGTGCGCTGGCCTTCTGCTCTTCGACTTCTAATTGCAATGATTTTGTTTGAAGGCGCCGTCAGGCGGAGTCTTGATGCTCCCGACCAAGAGAGGAACCCGATTCGTCCGTTTTGAACATGAACATCGGATGACCCTCCTGGCAGCGGACGGGCGATGGTGGCGCAACTGTATACTAATCGAGGCGTCCGAAACTGGCGCCCGCGTTCTTATCGACGGATCGCCAGACGTGCTGCGATCACGGCATTTTTTCTTGCTGCTTTCAACGACTGGCTTGGCGTTTCGGCGCTGCGAATTGGTCAGGCTGGACGGTTCTGAGGCGGACATTCTGTTCAAAACCGGCAACGCACCTTGCTGAAGAGACGACGTGCGCACGGCCCGACTGGTTTTCCACCCTCACGCAATGGCCCGCACGGCGCCCGAGAACAGGCTGGCCGGGCGGCTCAAACCGTAGTGATCGCGCAGACTGCTGCCCGCATAATCACGGCGGAAGAGGCCGCGCTTGCGCAAGATCGGCACGACCTGTTCGGCGAACAGGTCGAACCCGCCCGGCAGCCACGGAGGCATGACGTTGAAACCGTCGGCTGCGCCGTTCTCGAACCAGGTCTGGATGTTGTCGGCGATCTTTTCCGGGGGGCCGGCGATGACCCAATGCCCGCGCGCACCGGCGAGGCGCTGCACCAGCTGGCGGATCGTGGGCTTTTCGCGATCGATGATGTCGACGATCAGCTTGAAGCGGCTGGCAACGCCATGCGCACCGTCGGTATCGATCAGGTGACGTGGGAAGGGGCCATCGAGATCAAAGCCGGCGAGGTCGAGCCCGGTCATCTGGCGGAGCTGGGCGAGCGAGAACTCCGGCTGGATCAGCGCGTTGAACTCGTCCTGAAGCCGGTCGGCCTCCGCTTGTGTGCTGGCGATGAACGGCGAGATGCCGGGCAGGATCTTGATCTGGTCAGGGCTGCGATCGAACGCACGCGCCTGCCGTTTGATGTCGGCATAGAACTCCTGCGCGCTCGCCAACGTCTGGTGCGCCGTGAAGATGGCCTCGGCAAAGCGCGCTGCGAAGGCGCGTCCGTCCTCGGAAGAGCCGGCCTGGACATAGACGGGCCGGCCCTGCGGCGTCCGTGAGACGTTGAGCGGGCCGCGCACGCGGAAGTATTTCCCTATATGGTCGATCGCGTGGATCTTGCTGGTATCAGCGAAAATGCCGGAGACGGGGTCATTGACGAGCGCATCGTCCTCCCAGCTGTCCCATAGCGCGGTGACGACATCGAGATATTCGCGCGCCCGCTCGTACCGCTCGTGATGCGGAGGATGCTCAGGCAGGCCGAAGTTCTGCGCTGCCTGTGGCGAGCTTGTCGTCACGATGTTCCATCCTGCACGCCCGCGGCTGAGGTGATCGAGCGACGCGAACAGCCGAGCGAGATTGTAGGGTTCGGTGTAGGTGGTTGAAGCGGTCGCGATCAGGCCGATGTGCGTGGTAGCCGACGCGATCGCGGCGAGAAGCGTGATCGGCTCGAGCCGGAAGCGCTGCGCGTAGCGGACGTTATCCGAGAGCACCGGCCCGTCGGCGAAGAAGACCGCGTCGAACTTGTGCGCTTCGGCGCGTTGCGCCAGTTCCTGATAGTAGGTGACGTCGAGAATGCGGTCCGTCGTCGAGGCCTTGTGCCGCCACGCGGCCTCGTGATGACCGTCCGGATAGATGAAGAAGTTGAGGGAAAGCTGGCGTTTGCTCATCATCTGGCTCGCAATGGTTGGTTATCTCCGGATCGCGGCGTCACCGCGCGCGTTGCAGTTGACTCTATGTCGATGCTCGCAAAGCTGTCGATGTAATGAATTTGCGTTGTTGTCGGCGAAGCGAGCATGAACGATACGAGCGCGTCGCTAGCGGGAGATGAGTGCGTTCGTGCTGGTGATCAAGGCAAATGAACCGCGTCGTTTCGTGCGTCCGTTGGCTCGATTTTGCTCGTCTTCGCGCATGTGAGGCGCTCGCATGGGCCGTCATGATCGCAAATCTTTCCGTGCTCGCCGTCCCAACGAAGCGATCATTGCGCGGCGCCGAAAACAACGCTGGTTTCGTTTCATTGACTGGAGCGCCATCGCTTTTACCATCGGCAACGTCCAAGCGAGGTCGTTCACCATGCGGCAATCCGATCCAAACATCGTTCGCAATGTGGCCCGGCTAATGGTGCTGTGCGCATCGCTTCGCACTGCGGCGATGGCGGAGAGCTGTACCGCCGGGATCCGCCTGCTGCCGACTGTCTAGCCGCCGACGTGATCCCCTAGGGCCAACCAGGAAACCACCCGTCACTGTCCGCCGCCGCCGGCATGACCGGCGTATGGCGGAGCTTTGTCCACGAATTCAATGAGAGATACGATCATGAGCAACCCGATCACCATCGACAACGTCATTCCGCGCGCCGATATCGTCAAACGTGCGGCCCGGCTCGGTGCCGAAATCCGGAACGTCAAATTATCAGGCGATTTGTCCGACGACGTCATTCGCGCCATCAATCATGTGCTGCTGGAGCACAAGGTCACCTTCTTCCGCAACCAGGGGCATCTCGACGATGCCGAGCAGGAGCGCTTTGCTATCAGGCTCGGTAAGCTCGTGCCGCATCCGACGGTCGGTGCGACCAAGGGCACTTCATCGATCCTGGAGCTCGATTCAGGTCGTGGCGGCGGTCGTGCAGACCAGTGGCACACGGACGTCACCTTCGTCGATGCCTATCCGAAAATCTCGGTGCTGCGTGGCGTTGTGATCCCGCCATACGGCGGCGATACCGTGTGGTCGAACACGGCGGCGGCCTATCTCGACCTGCCGGCGCCGCTGCGCAAGCTTGCCGACGAGCTCTGGGCGGTCCACAGCAACGCTTACGACTACGCGGTGAAGACGCCCGCGAGCGAAGCGGATCGCAAGCATTTCGACGAGGTTTTTACCGGCACGATCTATGAGACGGAGCATCCGGTCGTGCGGGTTCATCCCGAAACCGGCGAACGCACCCTGGTGCTCGGCAACTTCGTGCAGCGCTTCGTCGGCTTGCCGAAATATGATGGCCAGAAGCTGTTCGAGCTTTTCCAGTCCCACATCACCGCGCCCGAGAACACCGTACGCTGGACCTGGCAGGCCGGTGACCTCGCGATCTGGGACAACCGGGCAACCCAGCACTACGCCGTCAACGATTATGGCGATCAGCACCGCGTCGTCCGCCGCGCCACCATCGATGGGGAAGTGCCTGTCAGCGTCGACGGTCGTCACAGCGTGACGCGCGTCAAGGCGCCGAAGGCGCAGGCGCCCAAGGCCGCTTGATCTCCAACACTTGACCGGGTTTGACACATGAACTCTCTGTTTCAATTTTTTCAAGCGCGGCATCGTGCTGCACGGAGCGCCGCACGGCGGCTGCTTGTCAGCGCGCTGGCATTGGGCCTTGCCGCTCCCGCCTTCGCCGAGCCGCCGCTCGACAAGAGCGAGATCCGGTATCAGGGCTGGGCGGGGCAGGTGACCTTCATCGAGCTCGCCGACGACCTCGGCTATCTGGCGCCCCTGAAGCTGAAATGGGTCGGCAACACCATCAGCGGCCCACAGGACATCCAGACCGTGGTGACCGGGGATATCGACATCGGCGGGGCTTTCTACGGCGCGATCCTCAAGCTGATCGCGGCAAAGGCGCCCATCAAGGCCGTGGTCGGCTATTACGGCTCGGACGCCAACACCTATAACGGCTACTTCGTCAGGGACGACAGCCCAATCAAGACCGCGCGCGACCTGATCGGCAAGAAGGTCGCCGTCAATACGCTCGGTGCCCATCTGGAATTTGTGCTCCGCGAATATCTCGCCCGCAACGGCTTGACATCAGCGGAAGCCAAGCAGGTGACGCTGGTCGCGATCCCGCCGGTCAGCGGTGAACAGGCCTTACGCCAGGGCCAGGTCGAAGTGAGCACCCTTAGCGGCGTGCTGCGCGACAAGGCACTGGAGCGTGGCGGCATCCACTCGCTGTTCAACGACACCGGTCTGTTCGGCAATTTCACCGGCGGCTCCTACGTCCTGCGCGACAAGTTCATCAAGGACAATCCGGAGGCCTCACGCAAGCTGATCGAGGGCATTTCGCGCGCCATCGCTTGGGCGCAGTCGACGCCGCCCGAGGAGGTGCGCGCGCGCTTCGGGCGCATCATCGCGGAGCGCAAACGTAATGAGGACGCGACGCCGATCAAATACTGGAAGAGCACGGGCGTCGCGAGCAAAGGCGGGGTGATCTCGGATGCCGAGATCCAGGTGTGGATCGACTGGCTGGAGAAGGACGGTCTGTTCAAGCCGGGCCAGGTCAAGGCCTCCGAGACCTACACCAACGCCTTCAACTATTTCCGTCCCGGCAAGACGGCGGAGGCCCAGTGACCCAAGCGAGCCCGATCAAAATCAGCTTCGAACACGTCCGCAAGGAATTCGTGACGCGCGGCGAGGGAGGCGGCCCGTTGGGCCGTTTCACCGCCCTCGAGGACATCACGCTCGATGTTCGCACTGGTGAGTTCCTGGCCCTGGTCGGTCCCAGCGGCTGCGGGAAATCGACCCTGCTCGATCTGTTGGGTGGGCTGACGACGCCGACCAGCGGCCGCATCCTGCTCGACGGGCGGCAGATCAAAGGGCCCGGCCGCGACCGCGGCATCGTGTTCCAGCAATACGCGCTGTTTCCCTGGCGCACCGCCCTGGAGAATGTCGAGTTCGGGCTCGACATCGCCGGGCTGAAGGCCGCGCAGCGACGCGAGATCGCGCGGCATTTCCTCGACCTCGTTGGCCTGTCCGGATTTGCCAGCCGCTATCCGCACGAGCTCTCCGGCGGCATGAAGCAGCGCGTCGCGATTGCCCGCAGTCTTGCTTACGATCCCGAGGTGCTGCTGATGGACGAGCCGTTTGCCGCGTTGGATGCCCAGACGCGCGAGACGCTCCAGACCGAGCTGCTGCGGATCTGGCGCGCCACCGGCAAGACCATCGTCTTTATCACCCATGGCATAGACGAGGCCGTAGCGCTTGGCCAACGCGTGGCCGTGATGACCTCGCGCCCGGGCCGGATCAAGCAAATCTTCGACATTCCGGCCTCGCTGCGCAGCGAAGATGAGGACGTGCGTTCGCTGCCGGAGTTCGGTCAGGTCAGGCACGAGATATGGAGCCTGCTCCGGGAAGAGGTGCAGAAGGCGCAGCAGGGACAATCGAGCCGCCCCGCCGATGTCCGTCGCGGCAACAGTGACGTGAAGGAGATCGCGCATGTCTAGCCTTGAAACGCTGACGCTGCTGGAGCTCGCGCATGGGCGTCCGAACGCGTTGTCAGGCGGAGATCGCGCATCCCCACGGATCGCCGGCCGGCTTCATGCTGCCCTGCGCGCGCTCGGCGCATTGGGGCATCGCTCGCTGCTGCTCATCGTGCTGCTGTCGGTGTGGGAGGTTGCCCCGCGACTTGGGGTGGTCGATCCGGTATTCCTGCCGCCGTTCTCCGAGGTGATTGCCGCCGGCTGGCAGCTCGCACAGAGCGGCGAGCTCTATGACGACGTGTCAGCAAGCCTGCTGCGTGCCTTGAGCGGGTTTCTGATCTCGGTTGCCTTGATCGTTCCGCTTGGCCTTCTCGTCGGCTGGTACGCGCGGCTCGGCAATCTCCTGAACCAGTTCATCGAAATCTGCCGTAACACCGCGCCGCTGGCGCTGCTGCCGGTCTTCATCCTGCTGCTCGGCATCGGCGAGATGTCGAAGATCACGATGGTAATCTACAGTTGCGCCTGGCCGCTGCTGCTCAACACGATCGCCGCCGTCAAGCAGGTCGATCCGCTCCTGATCAAGTCGGCGCGCACCATGGGCGCGAGCCCGCAGCAATTGTTCCGCAAGGTCATTCTTCCGGCAGCGCTTCCGACCATCTTCGTCGGCATTCGCCTCGCCAGCGCCTCTGCCATGCTGGTGCTGGTCGCCTCCGAGATGGTCGGGGCGAAGGCGGGGCTCGGCTATCTCATCATCAACAGCCAGTACAGCTTCCTGATCCCGCAGATGTATTTCGGCATCCTGGGCATCACTGTGATCGGGCTGGCGTTCAACGCTGTGCTCGAGGTGATCGAGCGGCGCTTCATGCGCTGGAAGGCGCCGGTTTCGGCGTGAGCGCGCCAATTGTAATGGTTCGAACTTGGGGACGTGTTCAATGACCAACCAAATCCATCGCGCCGAGCGTAGGTCCGCACCTTCAGGATCGGTCGAATATGATGCAGACGTGCTGGTGCTGGGTGGCGGGCCCGCGGGCACCTGGGCAGCGGTAAGCGCGGCCGAACGCGGCGCGCGTGTTGTTCTCGCCGATAAGGGCTTTTGCGGCACCTCGGGCTCGACCGCGGCGGCGGGAACCGGCGTCTGGTACGTCGATCCCACGCCGACTGACCGCGAGGCGTCGATGGCGAGCCGCGAGAAGCTCGGCGGATATCTTCAGGACCGCCGCTGGATGGTCCGCACGCTCGATCTCACTTTTCAGCAGAGCAATCGCCTCGCCGAATGGGGCTATCCCTATCCCGTGGATGACCACGGCAAGTCGCAGCGCAACTCGCTGCAAGGCCCCGAATATATGCGCTTGATGCGCAAGCGGACCAAGCAGGCCGGCGTCACCGTCCTCGATCACAGCCCGGCGCTGGAATTATTGCTCGACGAGGCCGGGGCGGTTGCGGGCGCGAGCGGCCTGCGTCGCCAGAAGCAGGATCGCTGGACCGTGCGCGCCAAAGCGGTGGTGATTGCGACCGGCGGCTGTGCGTTTCTGAGCAAGACGCTAGGTTCGAACGTGCTCACCGGTGACGGCTATCTCATGGCCGCCGAAGCCGGCGCCGAATTCAGCAGCATGGAGTTTTCCAATCCCTACGCGATCTCGCCGGCGTTCGGCTCGGTCACCAAGACGCTGTTCTATGGCTGGGCCAACTTCACCTATGAAGACGGCAGCTGGTGCTGCATCCAAAGGCGGTCGTTCCGCGATTGCCCGAGCCCTGCTTCGGGGGGCCGGTCTATGCGCGGCTCGACAAGGCCGACGCGGACGTCCAGCTGCACATGCGGGCCTCGCAACCGAATTTCTTCCTGCCCTTCGACCGCACCGGAATCGATCCGTTCAAGGATCGTTTTCCGGTTACGCTGCGACTGGAAGGCACCGTGCGTGGCACCGGCGGCCTTCGCATCGTCGACGAGACCTGCGCAACCACCGTCCCCGGGCTCTATGCCGCCGGAGATGCGGCGACGCGCGAATTGATCTGCGGTGGCTTCACCGGCGGCGGCAGCCACAACGCCGCCTGGGCGATGACGTCGGGGACGCTGGCCGGGCAGGGCGCCGCGGACTACGCGCGGCAAGCCGCTGACGGTCGAGAGCTGTCCTCGGCTGGAACGGTCGGCCTCCGGAGCCGGTCGCGGCGCGCATTCGAGCCGGCCGCGCTGGCGCGAGCCGTCCAGGACGAGGTCTTCCCCTATGAGCTGAATTATTTCCGCGAGGCCTCACGGCTCGGTGGTGCGCTGGCGCGCCTCGATGCCGCCTGGCGCGATGTCTCGGAAGCAGGCGCTGCCGGCGCGGCCGAATTGCTCCGCACGCGTGAAAGCGCGGCGATGCTGGCCACAGCGCGATGGATGTACCGCAGCGCACTGGCGCGTCAGGAAAGCCGCGGCATGCATCGTCGTGACGATTTCCCCGAGCAGGACCATCGGCAGCGCCACTACCTGACATCGGGCGGCCTTGACGAAGTCTGGACCGCCGTCCGGCCCCATGCCGAGGCGGCTTACGCGGAGGCTGCGGAATGATCGAGGTCATCGATAGCGAGCGCTGCACCTCTTGCGACATTTGTGTCGCGGTATGTCCGACCAACGTATTCGACAAAACGGACGGGCTTCCGGTGATCGCGCGGCAGAGCGATTGCCAGACCTGCTTCCTCTGCGAGCTCTATTGTCCTGAGGACGCGCTCTACGTCTCCCCTTTTGCCGATGAGACAGAGCGGGTCGATCTTGTCACCGTCAAGGAGGCCGGGGTGATGGGCAGCTATCGCCGTGCCGTCGGCTGGACCGACGAGACGAGCAATCGGCGCAACGCTGATCGCAGCTACCTCCTCTTTGTGCATTGAGGACAGTGCATGCATTCGCTCCCGCTCCGCCATCAATGCGACTAACGTTGCGGCGTAGGTGCGTAACGCGATGGAGGCAACTTCGCTGGGATCGACGCATAGATCTGATAGAAACCGTCAATGACGGTCTACTCGCAACTCAAGAATTTCATATCCAGCGCCGGGCGAGGCTCGCCTGACCCCACAGTCCGCGCGCAGGGACTTCATCGAATTCAAATAACCAGTGGGAAGGAAGCGTCTCTCACTCTATTCTGTCAGAAACCCCGGCTATTCAAGCCTTAGAGCTCCTTGTAGATCGGGATCGTCTCGGTATGTGCATCGATGACTTCGATGACTTGTCGTTGCAGCGGGAGTTCTGTCTTGCGCTCCTTCCAAAGTTTCTTGAAGCGCTGCACCGTTTCCGCAGCCGTTTCGAGCGCAAGCGTCTCCGACATCTTCGCCTTGGCAGCCAGATGCGCCAGCTCGTCCTTTGAGAATTCGGCCATCTTCTTCGTGCGCGAATAGTTCAACGCCATCTTGTCGTCCGGGATGTACGCAATAGTCGAGAGCAGATCGTAGGCGGGCGACAGGACGGGTGTCCGCCCATCAGGGTAGATCAATGACCAGTTCTTCAGGTGCATGTCGGCGTTGCCGATCAGTGTGCTGAATACGAGTCGTCGGACGAACTCGGCGAGGTCGGCCTCACCAGTCTCAATGCCGAGGACACGCGCGATGCTTCGGTAATTCGCCTTGTCGTATTTTTCATCCGGAAAGACGCCGAATACCTGAGCGAAATCCTCCATGTGGACCGGAGCATCAGCCGTGCGGTCGAACCGCTTCACGGCAAACGCCCGCCCCTCGAGTTCGCCGATTCCGTCCGGAAGACCTTTGATTGCCTCGACGTCGATCAGTTGAAGCTCGGGCACATCCATGCCGATGTCCTTCGCCAGGGTCATCATGGAGTATTCGTTCTCAGGCACGCCGATATACTGATGTGACGGTAGCTTGACGATCCATGAACCGCCGACACCTTCGACCGGAATAGTGAGTCCGCCCTTCTTGGGATCATTCTTGAGCGCGGAGAACTTCAGCTGCACGCCCGCAAGCGAGAAGCGCATCATGTTCTGCCGTTTATCGGGCGTAAGATTCTCCTCGACCTGGGGGGGCAGCGCGTCTCCATCGGCCGGGTGGACCGACAGGGCACCCGGAAGGTCTCGGCCCAGCATCCACAGGAGGAAGAACTCGCGCCGTTCCTTCACGCCCGCCCGTTCCGCAAGATAGCGACGAAGCGGCCCTTCCGGCAGAAGATTGGAGAAGAATGGCGCGAGAACTTGTTGATACGGTTTGAACGAGGTGAGCAGATTCCCGAACGAGTCCTTGAAAGACAGGCTCAAGGTGGAACGGTGGGCGTCATCGATGTAGGTCTGATTGAAGGCGAGCAGCGAACGATCGCCCTGCACGAGTGTGAGAGTCGCGATCGGGGTATCGTGCAGGTGGACATTTAGAACGGATACGTCAGGCATCGTCGTCCTCATCGTCGAGAGCGTAGGCGGGGCGAGGGGCTTCTTCGGGATGAGCGACCCTGTTGCGTACACCCTGTAACGCGCCTGCAGAATCTTCCAGCAGAGCCCTGGGTATAGGTTCGACGCTATAGGGACGCAGGCTCTCGACGATATCTGAGACAAGTGCCAGGTCGGTTTTTGAAAGATGGACCTGTTTCAGAAAGCGAAAATATTCGGCGATGCGGTCGAGGGTGGCTGAACTGCCATAGCGTTTCCTTTGACCAGAGACGATGCGTTCGGCCTTGCTGAAGACATCCGACGATCCTTGTTCGGACGAGAATTCGGCAGCGTTTGATCGCAGTAAGCCCTCTATCGCGGGAAGAAGTTTCTTCGGCACAAGGACGAGCTCCAGGTCGAGCGCCCGCGCCATCTGCATGAAGCTCGACAGGCCCGGTTCGAGGCGACTGGTCTCGATTTGCGAGATGTGCGCCTGGGTCATACCCGCGCGGGCCGCCAGCGCGCGTTGGCTCATGCCCGCCTTTGCGCGCTGAGCGGAGGCGGCTTTGATGAGCTCTTCACTTTGGTAAGTCACAATATATTATCCTGATCAAATAAGTCATTCGATCTGTATTATATATCGAAACGCCGACATGTCTCAAGCTGACCGATCAGTATTGTTATCAAGCAGCCATCATGATAAGTAAAATTATCGATGAAGCGCGGACGAATTTCGCTTGCGCGCGGCCTTCGCCGGGCCGGCTCTTGACTAGGCCGCCCGGCCCAGGCCCTGCGGCGTTCCCGCCCGCGCAAGAAACTGCGAAAAACCTAGCTGCCTAGACGATCATCGCTGCCATAGCCGAGAGGCGAACGGATCCATCGTGGACCGATAACGAAAGAGACTTTGAGAGCCTCAGATCCATCAACCCGCTTTGCAAAGGCCGGAACTCATAAACACGAGGGAATTGCTTCCTTGCGAACCAAAATAAAGCCTCAGCGATCGCGGTGTGTTATGGTTTTTTGCAACAACCCAAAATATAACTAGCAAAATTAGCCTCTTAGTTTGGGTTCCATGAAGCGTAGCGATCTCAGCCGCACCATCCGGGAAACCCTAAAACGGCTTCCGCCACCCTACGATTCCCACTACGGGATCGTTCCACCGGCACCTCCAGAGGACGGCGTATTCGCCCCCGGTGCAGCGAAAGCCCTGGAAGCGGCACAAGCGGCATTCGGGACGGTCAACGCCATCCTTACCAGGCGCGAGGCGGTCAGTTCCTCGTCGATCGAAGGCACCCAGAGCACTCTCGACGAACTGCTTTCCGTCGAAGAGACGGGCGATGACGGCGCCCGCAACGAGGCACGCCAGGTCTGCAGCTACGCCGTCGCCCTCGATAGGTTTGTCCCGCGGGCCACCGAGCTTGGCTACGGCGTCTTCACTATTGATCGATCAAGGATCTCCATCGCGCGTGATGAAGGACGACCCGGATTATCAGGACGATCCCGGCGACTTCCGAACGCGCGTAGTCTGGATCGGCGGGAACAAAGACATCGCATATTCAAGTATAAATCCTCCACCCCCACCCGACGTGCCAGATTGCCTCGCTCAGGCGGTCGACTACCTCCGGAACGAGGGCATGCAGCAGATGACTCAAGGGTTCATCACGCGCATGGCCATTGCGCACGCCCATTTCGAAGCGGTACACCCCTTTCGCGCCGGCAACGGTCGCGTGGGTCGTCTCCTCCTCCCGCTCATGATGGCGGCGGAGAAGCGTGTACCGCTGTACCTTTCTCCCTACATCGAAAGCAAGAAGGGCACGTACTACGCATCCCTCAAGAACGCCCAGCAGCGGCTCGACTGGGAGCCGATCATCACGTTCATGGCCGACGCCGTGACCGCCACCGTTGAAGAGCTCATCCGCACCCGGCAGGCGCTGTCGGAGTTGTCCGAACGCTGGAGGGGTCGCCGGAAATTCCGTAAGGGTTTCTGCGGCTCTTCGGGCGCTGGACGAGCTTCACAACTATCCGGTCGTGACGGCGAAACGGCTCCGCGAACTTCTCGACATCTCTACCGCCCAGATCAACCAGGGCATCGCGCAGCTGGAAGAGGTGGGCATCCTACGGGAGCGGACCGGCTACGCGCGCAACCGCGTACGCCGCCTCGGAGGCGCTTGCCATCATCAACCGCCCGTTCGGCGAAGAGCCGGTTCTCGCAAACGTCAGTCCCGAGGTCGGTCCTGACAAGATCTCGGTCGGCCCCAAGGGGCCATAGAGCGAATTCCGGAAGATGGCTGCGGCTCAGAATCGAAGAGGCGCTCCGGCTGCTTCATCGAAATAAATCCGTTCTCTTATGCCGGTATTGGCGGATGAAAAATTTAGAACTGGCAAATTTGGAACTATGGGCAGGCAAACTATGCCGCGAGAGCTAAGCGGATCGTCCAGGTGGTCCACGGCCATGGATGCTCGCGTCATGTTCAACCGCGGCCTTCTTCGCATCCGTCGCAACTGGCCGACCACTGTCCACGCCGCCGGCCTTTATTCGGTATTGGCTATCCGTTGAGCCTACGGCTGGCCGTCTGACAACGAAATCGGCCCCCGCAACCGAATTGCTGCCGGAGCCGGAATTCACCTCGTCCAAATGCTTTCGCCATCAAACTGCAATCCCACGCCTCGTTCCATCGAACGTGGCTCACGGTGCTGTCGACGCAGATCAAGGCGCGCAGGCTCGGAGTGCCGAGGAGTCCGGGGGTGCAACGTAACAGTGCCGGGGACCACGCTCGTGCCGATCGGCAGAATTCAACCTGCGTCTCGGCATGTCGCTTTGAACAGCGTCAACATCGCATCGGCCCACATAGCGGTGCCCATTCCGCAATGCGTCCGTCTGATCGTATTGCGGTCTTTTTCGAATGAACTCAGAGCCTTGATTTAGGCTGCTTCTCCTATGAGTCTCTTCGCGGCCTGAGTTAGGAGGCCCGATCTCGTAAAGCCGTGCGCTTCAGCATATTTGTCGATCTGATTCAGAACGTCCTCAGGAAGGGTGACATTCACACGTATAGCCTTTGGTTGTTCGGGTTTGACCGACACCAAAATAGCTACCCCAGTTCGATGATCAGGATCTGCCATAACATCCTCTAGAGTAGAGGGCTCCGGAATGGCTTCTCCATCTTCAGCAAGACCCTCGATATGAAGGGTGAGGGCTTCCTCTGCCATAGCACGAGCGTCATCAAGGCTTTTGCCTGCCGTGATCACTCCGGGGAAGTCTGGAAATGAGACGCCGAAATCGCTGTCGGCATCCTTATGGATAAGACCAATATAGTTACGCATGGCGCTTACCTCAGTTTGAGACCTGACTGCTTTTCAATACTCTTCAGTGTCCCGAGTGGGACATCCCGTTCGGGGTGCGGAACAATTACGCGACCCTTCTTGAATGGATGTTTGAACTGCACATGGCTGCCTTTCCGGCCCACCTCAAACCATCCATCCCCTTGAAGGATCGAGATAATTTCCCGGCTTTTCATAGTGTGTATTTATACACACTATGTGTAGACTGTCAACCCAATGGTAACCGGTATGAGCTCCCACGTCTGCAGTGATCAGCCTGTGCGAGCGTAGCGGGTCGGCATCCAGTACTGACGCAT
>NZ_JAKLUA010000025.1:17831-65364 GCF_022012435.1 Bradyrhizobium zhengyangense | reverse complement strand
CAGGGCGACAGCGAGCCCGCCTCGTGACCGAGCCGCCGCAAGCGGCCAAGATACGGCGCAAGCGCCGCCTTGATCGTCTCCGGATCGGTCACCACCGCCGTCTCCAGCACCACCTTGCCGGTGTCGTCCACCAAACACATTGCCGTCTCGTCCATGCCGACATCCAGACCACAGAAGTATTCCATCACACGCCTCCCGCGTTGCTGAGGCCGTGCAGTTTGCCGGTTATTCAGCGCGCAGACCACTTGCTCGGCCGCCTCAACTCCCGGAGCAGACTGATTATGCCTGTCGTGGAATTAGACGATGGGCGTCGCGTCTTCGCACCACCCGGGAGCGAGCCGGATGCAGTCCGTTGCCACATCATTGAGCAGGAGACACCCGATGATAATCGTGCCGACCGGCGTGAAAGTGCATCGGCTTTGAGCTATACCGACAAGCGGAAGAGCGTGAATGGCCTGGCCGCGCTCGTTCAGGAACACCTGAAGAAAGATACAATCTCCAGCCACTCGTTTGCCTTCCGAAGCAAGAAGGCGAACACGCTGAAGATCCGGTACTGGGACGGCAACGGGCTTTGCTGTTCAGCAAGAGGCTCGATCAAAGGCGCCCATCTGGCCAAGAATGAGCGATCCCGGCGGCACGGTGACGCTGTCTCAGCGCACAGCCTGCCATGCTGATCGAAGGCACGACTGGCGCACCCAGAGCGTCGTGGCGCCCCGCATTCGCCGGCTGAGAGATTGCACAAACCCAGTAGGATACAGGGCATCCGCTTCGTCGAGTCAGTAGACTCGGTGATGCAGTTCGACCTCGAAAATCGGCCTTGCGATTCCGCACTTCTGCGGCGTTCGATCATCAAAAGGCTGCAGCGAATGCAGTTAGGAAGCTCCGAGCACATGGACTCCGACCAGCTCGCACTCGCCCTGGAGATATCGACAGCGATGCCCCGCCTCGAGGAAGGGCAATTACAAGGCCTCCCGGAAGCGGATGCAGCCACGACGTAGAGCTTTGCCGGATCATCTGCCGCACGACAACGTTAGGCTCGAGGTTCGAGAGCGAGGTTTGTAGTTGTTGCCGGTATTCTTCACCTGGTCGGCGAGAGCGTCAGCAAGATGCTGGACTGGCTACCGGATCAGCTTCGTGTCGTGCGGCTCACGCATCCCAAATACACCGCTCGAGCCCTGCAACAAGGTGATGCAAACGGCCGCACCGGAACGGGTGCTAGCTGGTGGCTTGCAACGCCGGTGCTGCTCGCGTGTAATCAGCAAATACTGCGATCTTCTGTTCTATTGACAGCTGCAGATTCTCGACTATTGCGGTGTCGATCTCTGCCGTCCGACGCTCGCTGGCTGGTCGGCGGTGCATGCTGGACCCTCGAGGGGCTGCGCGAAAGCCAGTGCAAGACGGTGTTCGGCGCCAGATTCATCTGTTCGCTGATGACATGCCGATCCCCCTGATCGATCTCGGCCGCGGACGAAGCAAACGGGGCGCCCGTGGGGTCTCCATCCGCCATGGGGTGGACCTGCACCTCAGGCTGCAATCTATTTGTCGCCGCAGACCGCAAGGCGGAGCGTTCCAGTCGCGCATATTGCGGACTTCAGAGGCATCCTGCTTGTCGGCGGATATGCAGGCTTCGGGCAGCTGGCCGACAAGGAGAGCAGCGCTCACGCCGCGTGCTGGAGCCACTCGCGGCGCAAGTTTTACGACGTAGCTGAGGCTAGCGGATCGCCTGTGGCAACACTTGCCTTGCGCCGGATCGGCGAACTCTAAGTGATTGAAAGACACGGATCCGCGGAAATCGCCTGCTCAGTGGCTTGCTGAACGCGGGACATTTCTAAACCAATTGTTGATGCTATGTATGTTTGGCTGATGCGCAGCTCTGGCTCGCGTCGGGTCGCAGCACGCTGGCCGCGGCAATCCGCTATGCGCTCTCGCGCTGGGATTCCCGCATGATGGCCGCGTCGAGCTCGACACCAATTCCGTCCAACGCACAATCCGTTCGGCCGCGCTCGGCCGTAAGAAGCACCTGTTCGTCGGCAGCGACGGCGGTGAGCATCGCTGGGCCATGGCTTTCGGCCATCCCGATCGAATTGGCGCAATTACTCTTTGCGTGTGGGGCGCAACAGACTGTTAATACTCCCGCGCACCCATGCGGCGCCTTTCTGCACTACGGGATGGTTCGGCTTCTCCGCGACGAGATGATGGGTGCCTCCAGCGTCGTGGGCATCGAGTCAACGAAGAGCCACGCTCAGGCGCCCGCGTCCTTGGTTGGTAAGCTCGCGAAACGCCTGATCTGAGGGGGGCAGCGCCTGTAGCACGCCTTAGCCATGCTGCGTAAGCCCTTGCGTCGAAGTCGTTGTCGAAAAGTCGTTCGGCGACGTAGTCGGTACCGAAACGCGGCGGTTTCCTCGGCCGAACGCGGTGGTTAACGGCGCCGATGCGCAGCACCGCGTTCCAACCATCACCGTGCTCGGCGCACTCGCCCTGCGATAAATACAAGCAGAAGCGGGGATGCACTTGTCTGATCGAGAGGTAATGATGCTAGCGCAATCGGGACTACTGTCGGCAAAACCTCGGTGCTCGATAGATGGTCTCTTCCTGTAGACCGCCGCAGGTCATGGGGAAAGCAGATGCCCCAACCTTTTGAATTCTGGCGTCTTGTGACTACCCGGGTCGACGGCGATCATCGTCTCATGATGGCGTTGATAATCCTTGATGCGACCAAGACATTCCCGGGCGATGTCGATGATTTCCGCCCCTTGGAGGCTTTCGGTAGGACTCCGGAGAACGGCGATCGGACCTAAGCTTGATTTTAAGGCCATTGCGGGCAGCAACTAAGATCTCCGCAATAGTTGCTACCGCTGCGATAGGAATTCTCGATTTAAACCACGTGGCTGACCACTTCTCGGCGGGAGAAAGAATTTGCAGTTTGATCGATTATACGATGGCTTCATTCTAGTTCCGCGTCTCACCTCGCAATAAACGTCCCCGCTCGGTCATCCACTTGGCGCGGGCGAGATGGCTTAAATATGCATTTCGTGCACGCTTCGGCTCACACAACGGATCGATGTGCAGCACGACGCGAGCCACATCTTCCCAACTTGCGCCCTCGCCTTCAGCCTGAAGAAGACGAACGTAAGTTATGACGTGCTGCTCATCGTATGAGGTCAGTCCAGGCTCCGTTGGAGCCAGGTCACTCACGTCAGGATCGAGCGGCAGCGTTTGCACAATCATTTATCTGAAGACTCATCGCAGCTTGCCGTTGTAACGGCGCTTTGTTAAGTATATCGAGGTGCAATATGCTAGGCAAGCGGCATCCTCTCCCGCATGGATTTGCGCGAGACATTTGCCACAAACTTGCGTCGTCTACGCAATGGAAAAGGATGGTCTCAAGACGAGCTCGCTTTGGAAGCGAAGATAAGTCGGAGTTATTTGAGCCAGTTGGAGAAGGGCGTCTATTACGTCAGCATCAAGGTCATTGGTCGCCTAGCCGATAAATTGGATGTCGAACCCGATGAGTTTTTGAAGAGGGCTCCAAAGAGAGCTCGCGCCAAATAGGTGTGGCTTCGCCGTTAAGGCGGACCGAAGTGATGCAGGCCACGAAGATCGATCAGTTAGTATACCGTCGTTCTGGAGTTGCCAGATTGGTGGCTCCTCGTAGGGTTTAAGAACGAAACACCGTGTAGCCTTGGCTATCTGGCTTGAGGAAATCACCCGCTCCGTCGATTGCTTTGCTTAGCCTGCGAATTCACGATGAGTGCCTTGATGGCGCGTTTCCGCGCGCGAAGAAAGGGCTCGACAATGGATTGGAAGGGCCGCCAGTGCCGCCGCCCCGTCGGCAAAGGTTTGCGCGAAAATTTTCGAATGTCGGATGGCGAACTCGTGCGAAAAGCGATCGTGCCCTGGTGATTGTAGCTCCGTATAGCAAAGCCGCCCGTGCGCGCGCCCTCAATAGCGCCGTAGCGGGCGGGTGGCTTTGCCGAGTTCACCGACAGCTCTCAAGTAGGATCGGGTTGCGACACGCAAACGCGATCGAGAAACCACCGAGACCGACAATATGATGAACCTGCGCACGCTCGTGGGGAAGACCCTGATGCGGATCTGTTCGGCGAAATGATCGGCTTTGCCGCCGAGCGCCTGATGCAGCAGGAAGTCGAAAGCCAGACCGGGCGGCTACGGCGCGAAGAACGCGGAGCATCCGGCCCAGCGCAACGGTTATCAGGACAGAGTCTCGTAGACCCGCGCCAGCGCAGTCGAACTTCGTATTCCCAAACTTCTCAAGGGCTCCTACTTCCTGGGTATCTTCAGCCACGCCGCATGGCCGAGAAGGCGCTCACGGCCATGGTGCGGGAAGCCTATGTGCAGGCGTCGCGACCAGCTCGGTGGAATTTGGCGCAGGCAGTAGGGATGATCAGCATTTCGAGGAGCCAGGTGAGCCGACCTGGAGACACAACCCGAAGAGCCACATGAGGACGGCGAGGAAGGGTTGAAATTCGTCGCCTGGAAAACGAAGCAAGAAATCCCGCAAGATGATTGAATGAGGAATCGCGAACCAATTGTCAGAAGCTCTGGCAAGAACTACGACCGGCGACCTCACCTGGTGGGTATCTGCCCTGGGAGTTTCATTCACTAGCGCACGATGCGGCAACAAGATGCGCCAATGGTGTAACGCTGCAACGCCGCCGCAGTGTCGCGCTCACACGCTCCGAAAAGCTGCGGCTGTGACTAATGGCCGAGAATGGAGCACGCAAGCGGGTCATTGCCGCGGATGCCTTCCGCCGCTCGAAAGACTGCCGAGACTGGACATGTCTAGCAGGAAGGCCCGAAGAGCAAGCGAGACTAAAAGAAAAGGCAGGACTCGAACCTGCAACCAGACCGTTATGAGCGGCCGCCTTCCAGCGGCGCTCGCTGATTTTATTGCGCATTCGTTCGGGTTAGACCGCATTTTTGACTGCTCGCTCGGGCTATTTTGCTGCAAAACTGGTGCGCTTAAGGTCCCGACGTTAAAGCGCGTGACAGAATGCGTGCCCTGCGCATATGCCACTACCCCGGCGCGTCATCGCCGCGTCGGTGCCCGATGTGCGATCGGAGGTCGTGTTCCCGGCGGTGGTGAAGCTCGGTAGAGCAAAGCCGCCCTGACGCGCGCCCCCAAATAGTGCCGTAGCGGGCGGGCCGCTTTGCGGTGGTCACCGGCAATTCGTCGGTAGGATCGGGTTGCGACACGCCAACGCAACCGAGGAACCACCGATGACCGACGACATGATGAACCTCCGCACGCTCGTGGAGAAGACCCCTGATGCCGATCTGTTGCGCGAGATGATCGGCTTTGCCGCCCAGCGGCTGATGGAGCTCGAAGTGGAAGGCCAGACCGGGGCGGCCTATGGAGAGAAGAACCCGGAGCGTTTGGCCCAGCGCAATGGCTACCGCGACTGGATCTCGGAGACCCGTGCCGGCACGGTCGAGCTGCGCATCCCCAAGCTGCGCAAGGGCTCCTACTTCCCGGGCTTCCTGGAGCCGCGCCGCATGGCCGAGAAGGCGCTCACCGCTGTGGTGCAGGAAGCCTATGTGCAGGGCGTCTCGCCCCGCTCGGTCGACGACCTGGTGCAGGCGATGGGCATGACCGGCATCTCCAGGAGCCAGGTCTCGCGGCTGTGCGCGGAGATCGACGACAAGGTGAAGGCGTTCCTCGCCCGGCCGATCGAGGGCAATTGGCCGCTGTGGATCGACGCCACCTATGTGAAGGTGCGCCAGCAGGGGCGCATCGTGTCGATCGCGGTGATCGTCGCGGTCGGCGTCAACAGCGATGGCCGGCGCGAGGTTCTCGGCATGGACGTCGGGCCCTCCGAGGCCGAGACGTTCTGGACGGCATTCCTGCGCAAGCTCGCCCGCCGCAGCCTGCGCGGCGTCAAGCTCGTCGTCTCCGACGCCCACGAAGGCATCAAGGCCAACGTGGCCGAGGTGCTCAACGCCACTTGGCAACGTTGCCGCGTCCACTTCATACGCAACGCGCTGGCGCACGCCGGCAAGAGCGGGCGGCGCGTTGTGTCCGCCTTCATTGCTACAGCGTTTGCCCAGGACGATGCCGGGGCCGCACGAAGCCAATGGCGCAAGGTCGCCGACCTGCTCCGTCCCAAGCTGCCCAAGCTTGCTGGCTTCCTCGACGAGGCCGAGACCGATGTACTGGCCTATATGACGTTCCCGCCGCAGCATCGAACCAAGCTGCACTCGACCAACCCGATCGAGCGCCTCAACGGCGAGATCAAGCGGCGCACCGAGGTGGTTGGCATCTTCCCCAACGAGGACGCCACCGTCCGCCTCATCGGTGCGATCCTGCTCGAGCAGAACGATGAATGGGCCGTCCAGCGCGCCCGTTACATGACGCTAGAAACCATCGCGCCCTTGAGCGATGATCCAACCGTCAGCCTTCCGGCCATCGCCAGCTGAATCAGCCCGGCCCATGCCGGCGAACGCGGTGACCCGCCGCCAGCTACACCACGCGCAGGGACACGATCCGATCGGAGCATCTCGCAAGTTAAATGGCGGTGACCGATCGTCTTCTCCGAGCCGACAGAAGACATGATCGGTAAGGTTGACCGGTTAGGTTAAATTACAGGTCCAGTTGCCTAGGCTGCGAACCTCGCTATTGGTTCCTTATGGGCAACAAGCAATCCAAGCCTTCAACAAGTCGGTCGCCGATGGCGGCGCTCAGTCGCATGCGCGAGGAAGTGCTCAGGCTGAGGCGGGAGCTCGAACTCGAACAAGCCCGAGCCGATGCGATTGCAGCTCAGCGACACGATGATTTGAGACAGACCAAATAGGCCGGCGCTCCCCCCGGCACGATCGCAGATTAGTCCTGCCTCTCGGGAGTCTTTTTGTCGTCGCCCCTTCGCATCGCGCAGACAACTCTGTGGGCCAAGACCGCATGATCGGCGCCATCCCGGTCTGACGTATTCCCATCGCTTGCCGGCGCTCGCAGTCCCAAACGTTCGGAAAAAGATTTGAGGGTCAGCTTCGGCTTGAGGCGCACACCACCACGGCGCAAAAAGAACATGGGTGTAATCTCATGGAAAAAGCCAAGTTTAATGGCTGCGACGCAGCCGTCAATCCAGTCGAGCGTTCAAAAGAAGATTATCGTCAGCTCCGCTTTCAGCGAATGAAGGTGCGTTGAGCCAGCTCCATCGTCTCACCCATTGTCTGCCCAAGCACGGTTGGCGCTCGCTGCGGAGGCAGGCTTCTTGGTCCCCTTACCCGTCGGCCCGAGCGAGTAGACATTGTATTCGCCCTGCTCCGAGACGGCGTATTGATAGGGCCGTCCCCACGGATCGAGCAAAGTCTTGGCGTTCTTCAAATAGGGACCATTCCAGCGAGGCGCTTCCGGCGTTGCTTCAACCAAGGCCCTTAATCCAGCGCTCGCGCTCGGATAGGAGCCATTTTCCACATAGTACATCTCGAGCGCCGTGTTGATGTTCTCGATCTGGAGCTGTGCGGACTGAGTCTTCGCCTTTCCGAAATAGCCCATCACTTGCGGCGTTGCCATCGCGGTAAGGGCGGCAAGGATGCCCATCACGACGAGCAGCTCAAGCAAGGTATAGCCGGCCATCCCAGGCCGGCGCCTTCCAAGACGAAGCTTCCTGATGCGCTGTGGCGCGGAAGATCTTTTCGTGTCGACGCTCATAAATGCCCCCAAGCAGGTAACCTTGCACTTCGGGGTATCCTCATCACGCCTCGTGTTCACCGGGTTAATGGAATCGACGACTTCGAGCCAGTCTGAATACGGCCGTAGAAAAACGGTGAGAATGCATAGCCACACGAAAGCCGGGTGTTAAGCTTTTCGGCAAGTTAATGCCGCTCATGAACCAAGGGGATCGGCCGTCAAGCTTAACCGGCGAGTTCATTTGTATCGAAATCCGGCTGCTCCTATAGATCTGCTCCATAGATCGAAAAAGCCGAAGTTCGTTATTTTAGCGGGAGAATTCGACTTGCAGCGCATCAATATATCCAAGAGCATTGCACGCGACCCGATCGAGAAATCGTTGTGTTTGCGCTATGAAGAGGTTCTCGCGCTCCGCGAGGCCGTACGGAAGGCGAGTTCGACGTCGACGATGAAGAGGCTAAGGCGCAGCGGCAACAAAAAGGCGGGTGTAAACAGCAAGTGAGGGTTGGAGTTCGCGCGCTGCTTTGACCGATACTGGTGACGCGTTCCCAGTGACCATCGGCTAATGCGCGGTCACGTCCCGATCCTTCTGCGCACAAACCCCATATCAATTGCAGCGATTGAGGCTGCGCAACCGCGGACCGTCGAACCAAATCAGACGACATCGCGTCACGTCGGGTGAGCCATAGGAATCACGCGCCCACCGTCCATAGATCGCGTATTCACCGTAGCCGAATGGATAGTCGTAACTGTCATCCAGCCT
This sequence comes from Bradyrhizobium zhengyangense, assembly GCF_022012435.1. Taxonomy (GTDB): domain Bacteria; phylum Pseudomonadota; class Alphaproteobacteria; order Rhizobiales; family Xanthobacteraceae; genus Bradyrhizobium; species Bradyrhizobium zhengyangense. The sequence continues at coordinate 56,953 of NZ_JAKLUA010000025.1, read as the reverse complement.
GCTGTAGACGTAACTTGGGACGGGATAGGAGAGGTCTGGCGTCACCAAGGTCACCACAGGGGGCGCGATCCGTGCAAGGCGCGCATAATATCCGTATGCGCTGTGCCAATGCGGCTTGCGATAGAGTCTCGCACCGTCGCCCGCTTCGACAATGGAAGGAGAGAGCATCGCCATGATCGCGACAGCGGCTCCAGTAAATATCGTGGCTTTCATCGATCTCCTCGCTCCGTTCGCCCTCCCCTTTGGCGCAACGATGAGCAGTCTACCCCACTCTCGGGCGAGGCGAGTACTGCTCGCCGGTGACGTGGTTAAGCCTTCGAGCGCGCCGCGACCAATAGAGGCCGGTTAACGCCGGGAGCCCAATGCTGGGACCGGATTCCCGCCGCGAAAACTATGGACGCTTCGGGCTTTGCCCTGCATAAGCGAGGAATGACTAGATCGATTATCACAACCGCGCTTACCATTGCCGCCTGGGCCGCGGTGTCCCTGATTGGTTATGCCACGCTGACCAAGGTGCAGTTCATCTATATGGTCTATGGCACGGTCAGACCGTTCCTTTTCGGGGTAGATATCCCGACGTGGGCGCATTTGGAGCACGCCGTCGCCTTTCTGACACTCGGTACCCTGTTCGCATTGGCCTACCCTCGGCGCACGCTGATGGTTTGCGTGATCGTGATCGGAAGCGCCATTATCTTCGAGTTACTTCAGACATTGACCCCCGATCGCCACGGCACCGTCTTCGACGCGTCTGAGAAGATCGTCGCAGGCTGCGCGGGCATTGCCGCGGTCAGACTCGCTCAGTTCATGTTGACGGCTAAGAAGGAGGGGTGACCAAAGCGCACATCCAACGGGCGCCTATCCCAGCACATAGCTCATCGGATCGAACACCCACGCGAGCCAAAGTCCCACGGCGAGATGGGGGCCGAACGGAATGGCATGCCGGCCATCGACTTCATAGCGTGCCGATCTGAGCAAAAAAGCGCTGGCGAGCGCCGAGACGACTGCGATCAGGAGCAGTGCAGGAAGGGAGCGCAGGCCGATCCAAAACGTAGCGGCAGCAAGGAATTTTACGTCACCAAAGCCAAGCCCATCATAGCCTCGAACCCACCGATAGACCGCGCGAAAAGCGGCCATCGCGATCGCAACGATGACGACTTCCGCGATGCGGTACATGACCTCATCCGGATCCAGAAGAAAGACCCCCGCCAAACCGCAGGCAGCCATCGCGCCGACAAGCTTGTTCGGGATGATGCCAAAACGAGCATCAATTGCGCAGATGGCCGCCAAGAGGGAGGCGAGCGCAACGGACAGTGCGAAATAGGCAATCCGCTTCTGGTCGACTTGACCGCTCAGGAGGACCCAGAACAATCCGAAGACCAGGAGCCAGACGACAAGCACCTGGTCCTGGTAGGGCTCGCGGCAAACCAGAGAGCGCGTCAGGTAGTGGCCGGTGCGCGTCGCCGTTTTGCGAAGCTCCGCGATCATTTCAGGACGGTCAGCGGTAGACTTTGCCGTTCACCGTCGGCCTCGAGCACAATCACGTTCGGCTTGACCTCAGAGAGCCGCCAGCCCGACCATTGCTCATTCAATGCGATCCAAATCCCCACCGGGTTCTCCGATGAGGTCAGGAACGCCTTGGCTCGCTCGCCGTCCATGAAGACGCCCCTGAGCGCGACGCTGGGGTCGAGCATCATCCGGGTCGGCGCCACTGCCTCGGCGGTCGCCGGAGCCGGCGTGGTCGGTAGGCTCTGGCGATTTCTGGAGAACAGCGGCCGCTGCAGGATATTCTCATAGCTCCCGATCCGGCTTTCCTGGCGTGCTGGGGCCGCTGTTCCCCGGCCCTCCCACGTCGACTGGCTGGCGACGGCAATCTCCAAAGCGATGATGGTCGCGACCGGCGTCACGACGGCAACGCCGATCAACGCGACAAGTCCGATCAACAGGCCCCGCCTTGGCGGGGTGATTGCCATCAGCTCGCGACGGCTCGGAAAATCGTTGCGCAAGAACAATCGCAAGGCCACCGACTCGATCAGTTGGCGCGGCGCGGGGATCTCTCGCAAGAGCTGCCTGGCTTGGAATGGCGTTCCGCTCATTGGCTTGCCGCCCTTGCGGCCTCGCCGGGCCGGTTCTCGCTCAGTAGCGGGCCTGTCGGCGGGCCTCCCGGATTGCGCAGGGCACCCTCGATCGTCAGGCTTACCCTCATCCGACTGTCGTCGCCATCGCCAAGCGAACGCAGCGAGAAATCCGTAATGAAGAGAAATGGCGTCTGTGTCTCGACGGAGGAGATAAGCTCCCGCACCCCGGCAGACGCTCCTTCGAGCTCGAGCCGTACAGGGATTGCACGCCATTGCGCCGCCTGCCGGCCCGGCAGTCCGCGAATGGTTTGGATCACGAGACCCCTGGCGCTTGCTAGAGCCTGCAGGCTCGCCTGAAGATCGGCGCTAGCTACCCGCTCTTCCGCCGCCGGCAAATAGGGATCAATATCAGCCGTTGTCGTTTTGGCGAGCCTTGCGGCCTCATTCGTAACTCGCTGAATCTGGGCGAGCTGTGCCGCATTGTCGAGAATGTCGTCATTACGCTCGCCAAAATGCGCAATGAGTGGCCCCAGGATCAGGATACCGATCGTCAGCACGATTGCGCCATTCAATCCCGCGAATCGGAGGCGCCGCTTGAGAAGCCCGTTGCTATTCATGACTCCGGCCTCTGCGCCATCTTGTTGGTACGCCCCTCCCCGATCTTGCGTACCTTCACCGTCATGCGGAAGCGGTCCTTCCGCTCATTTGCGTCCGGGGTAATCGGACCGGCGAGAGTTGCGCCGGCAAAAACCCGGGAGGCATCCAAGGCACGCACGAGCCGGGCAGCATCCGACGACAATCCCGCAAGGCTGACCACGGCTCCGGTAATCCGAAGTTCGGTGAGGAAGGTATGGTCCGGAATCAAGCGCGACAGTTCGTCCCAGATCGCCAGGCTACCCGGCTCGGCCTTGAGCGCGATGAGGCGAAGCGGAACGTCGGCGCCCTGTGATCTGTCCTGGACCCCCTGTTTGGCCTCGTAAAGCGCATCTTCGAGTTCGCCTGCACGGATCGATTGCCACGTTTCGACAGAAATTAAGGCAAGAGCGAAAGCTGCGACCAGCGCGATCGCTAGCGTGCGGATCGCGCGAAACGCCCATGGCGGATCCTCGCGCTGCCCGGCACCGAAAGTGACGACGCTGAGAGGCGTGCCGCTCGGCTGCTTCGCGGCGATGAAATCGATGTCCGAACTTGGCCAGCCGAGTCGGACAACCTCGGACTCCGCGCGATCCTTCGGAATGATCCAATGACGAAACTCCAGCACGTCCGCGCGCGGCGCTTCACCCACCGGCGTTGCACCATGCCAGATCTCCACTGGCTGGAACGGCGTGCGATGGACGATCTCCTGTGTCAGGATCCGCGTCAGGACACCGAGCTCCGACTGGGGCACCTTGAGCTCGCGCTGGAAGAAGCAATCGGCTGCCAGTGCGACGCCAATCTGCACAGCTTCACGCTCGCATCCCATTTCAGCAAGCCAGGCCTCGATCTGCGGACGACCAGGACTGCCAGCCGCGAACCGCTTCTCATGCACGCCCGATGGGGAGACCAGATGACCAGTCAAGGCGCCCTGCTCGTCCCATATGAACAGGCGAGTAGCCGTTTCCGCTTGCAGCAGATGCCGCCAGGCTTGCGGGGTGCATTCCCGCAGCTCGTTCAGCCACCAGCGCGCAAACTGTCGCCACGCCTTAGTCAGCGTGCCGAGCCGTTCGAACCGTGCCACCGTGACGTCGGTCATCGGTTTGTCTTCCCACCAATCCGAGCTGTCGATTCGGCGATCCTATTTACTAAATCTTTACGGGAGGTAACGCCGGTTCCGATCCGCGGGGAGTCAGGACCCCGGCTGATTGCGGAGGGCGACAATTGCCGCAGGGCCGTTCCGCCCCGGCTCCTCGAATTCGAAGCCGACCTCGACGAGCAGAGGCAGCCGCTCCGCCTTGATCCAGTCGTTGCGCCATGCCGGGTCGGCTTGCGCGCTGGATACGCCGAAATAGCGAAAGTGGACGCCGCGGAGACCTTTCAAGACAACCGTCGAGACCAGCGGCGACTTGCGCTCGCCATCTTTCGGCGCCCCGAAGACGTCGAGGATCAGTTCGCCGCCGGTGCGGCGAATGCGAATGTCCTGCAGACCTCCCGGCAGGGCGCGCCCCTCGCTCAGCGAGACGAAACGCATTCCCTCGCGCCCGCCCTCGAACAGAACACCCCCGCCCTGCAAAGGATTCGCCGTCGGCATCGCCGAGGCGATTAAGCAACGCAAGCTTTCGACTGCGGAGTTTGTTTCGATTTCCATGCCATTGCGACGATCCGCATCAAACGCCCGGATGGCTGTTGACAACCCACCAACGATAAAGCCCGTCAAGAGGGCCAAAAGTGCAAGCGAGACCACGAGCTCTATCAACGTGAGCCCACGTTCACCCTCGCGCCCGGCCGCCGCGCGCATCGTCCGGCAATGTCGCCGGCACCTCACTGCGCGGCTCCCTGAGCGAATTTCAGAGCCGCCAGTCTCGTCTCCAGTCCGCCCTCCGCCTGCACGACAATCTCGACCCATATCGGCACGATCTGAGACTGCGGCCCGGGCGTAGCGCCTTGCTGGCGCGCGTTTCGGAGATCTACGACCGTGGCAATCTCCTGCCAATGATACCGTCCGATGCGCCCCTCACGACGCCCGTTTTTTAGTGAAGTGGTCCTTCCTGCAGCTTCAAGCCTGGATTCGGCGATCCGGTCGAGGATGTGCTTGGTTTGAAGTTTGGCGTCGGAGCGCAGGGCTGCTGCGATGCCGGCGGTCAAAGCTCCTAGACCGATGGCAAGCACTGCGAATGCCACCAGCACTTCGATCAACGTGAACCCACGTTGACGCAACAGCCGGGCATTGCCGGTCGTCAGTCGGCTCCGAGTGAAGTGAGTCGGCATCATTCAATCCTCGGCTCACCAGTGAACCAGTTGACGATGATCCGTTCCTTTTGCCCCTTGTAGCTGAGCAGGATCTCGCCGCCGCTAGACTGACCATCCGGATAGAACCGCAGCCCGCCGACGCGGCCCCGCCGCTCGGTTTCCGCAACCGTCAGACCGATCTCCATCCCGCTGGGCAATTGGCGCATGGCGTCGACGACGCCGAAGCGCCCGTTCCGCGTATCCACGTCGACCACAATTTCTGCATTGCGGGCCCGCGCCCGGCTTCTGGCAAGCTGCAGCGTCGCCGCGATCGCGCGCGCCTCCGCACCGGTGCGCGCGGCTGCCGATCTCGGCTTGGCGGCTAGGACTGAAACGACGACGAGCGCCATGATCACAAGTACCACGAGCGTCTCGATTAGCGTGAACCCCGCCGAGCCGGCGTCAGAGTGCCTCATTGATAAGCCAGATTGTTGATGGAGAGGACCGCGCTCATCACCTGGAGTATGAGAGCCCCGACGAGACCGCCGATTCCTACCGTGAGGAGCGGCGTAAGCAGTCCGACGAGTTGCTCGATCTTGTCTTGGACTTCGGTTTCCAAATTGGCGGCAACGCGAGCCAGCATCTTTGCCAATTGGCCGGTCTCCTCACCAACCGCGACGAGGCGGATGGCGGCTGGAGGCAGCAAGCCAGCTCCGTCGAGAACCTGGCTCAACGCTTTTCCCTCCGGCACGCGACCGATCGCTTCTCCATAGCGAGCTTTAAGATGTCGGTTACCTACCAGGGATAGCGCTGTTTGCAGCGCCGTCATGAGCGGCACTCTTGCGTCGATCAGGCTGCCTAAGGCTCGGGCAAATAGTCCGGCTTCGCGACGCTGAATGACGGTACCGACGACCGGCAGGCGGCATTTGAGATGATCGACCTTCCTCATCATCGAAGCATCACCGGCGATCCTGCGGTAGAGGACCAGGCCGGCCGCGGTCAGCAGTCCGAGCCAGATCAGGAGCTTAGGCCAGCGCTCCGGGAGATCGGCGAGGGCCGCCAGAATGCCCGGCAGTGGCAGACCTGCATCGGAAAAGATCGGCAACAGATTCGGGATGAGCACCAGAACGATGACAGCGATCGATACCAGCGACATCATCAACAGGACGACGGGATAAACCAGAGCCGCGCGGATCTTGTTTCGGATCTCGACCCTTCGCGCCAGCATCTCGCTGATCTGCGTCAGCGCCTGGGAGGTTTTTCCTCCGGCTTCACCGCCAGCCAGGATGGCGACATAGTCGGCGGGAAACACTTCGGAGCGGCGCGCCATGGCCTCCGAAAGCTGGAGGCCGGCCAAGATATCCTTGAGCAGACCATTGGCGAGGCCAATCTGTTTGCGCGATGCTCCGGGACCGGCCAACACCCGAAACGACGCATCGACGGGCACTCCCGAGCTGACCAGCGACGCCAGCTCGGCCGTGAATGCAGACAGCTCCTTCAGTCCGATCCGTTCCGAGCGCATCCAGCCTCCTGCCGGTGCGTTCCCCTCGTCCGGATGCGCCTTCGCCGACGCACCATCTTCGCAGAGCGTCGTTTCCACCGGCGTAAGCCCGGAGCTGTAGAGCGCTTCGATCGCAGCCTCCAGCTCGTCGGCAACAATCTTCCCCGACGTGACGATGCCTTGGCTGGTGTAGGCGCGATACTGGAACGTGGACACCCAAAGCTCCCTAGCTCGTTCGCGAGACCCTGAGCACTTCCTCGATGGTCGTCTCGCCCAATGCCACCTTGGCGAGACCACTCTCATACAGCGTGTGGAAGCCGCCTCCCCGCGCCCGCGACATCAACGTCCGCTGATCATCGCTTCTCCTGCCGATCGCTTCCCGCATCTCGTCGTCGATCACAAGAAGCTCCACAACACATGTGCGTCCCTGATAGCCGGTGCCATGACAAGCTGCGCAGCCTACCGCCTCGCGCGCGCCCGACCAGTCGAACTCGAAGCCGTCCGGCACAGGCCAACGCAACCGCGCCGGGGCCTCGGCACGATAGGCCGCGGGCCGCGCGCAACTCTGGCACAAGCGGCGGACCAAGCGCTGGGCCATGACACCAGCGAGGGTCGATGCGAGCAAGTAACGCTCAATGCCAATGTCGATAAGACGGGTGATAGCGGCAACAGAACTGTTCGTATGCAGGGTCGAGAAAACCAGATGTCCGGTGAGTGAAGCCTGTACGGCAATGCGAGCCGTCTCCAGATCACGTATTTCGCCAATCATGATGATGTCGGGGTCCTGACGCAGGATCGAGCGAAGTGCGGCAGGAAAATCGAACCCGATCTGAGGCTGGACCTGAATCTGATTGATGCCACCGAGCTGGTATTCGATGGGATCCTCGACGGTGAAGAGTTTTAGCTCCGGGCGGTTCAATTCCTTCAGCGCCGTATACAGCGTCGTGGTCTTGCCACTTCCCGTCGGGCCGGTCACCAAAATGATACCGTTCGGCAGCGACATAAGTCCCTGCAGTTTGGCTTGAATGGACCGGTCGAGGCCGAGCTTGGAAAAGTCGAGTTCGACCCTGGTGCGATCGAGAATTCTCAGGACAAGGCTCTCGCCGAATGCGGTCGGCAGCGTCGCCACGCGGACGTCAATCTCGACGCCTCGAACTGCCGTCTTGATTCGACCGTCCTGTGGTAACCTCCGCTCGGCAATGTCGAGCCTCGCCATGATCTTGATTCGGGTGGTCAGCGCGGCCTTGAGCGTGGACGGAACGACACGTTCTTGCTGGAGAAAGCCGTCGAGCCGAAAGCGAACCAAGACCGCATCACGTCCTGGTTCGATGTGAATGTCGGATGCCCCGCGTTCAACCGCGCTGGCGATGATCTGGTTCACCAGGCGGATGATCGGCGCCTCATTGGCGATGTCGCGAAGACGCTCGACGTCGATTTCATTTCCGTCAATCTGGCTCCCGGCGATTGCGCTCGGATCGCCGTCAACGGACTGCGGTGCTGCGTCCTGATAAAGCTTGCGGAAGGCGCGTTCGATCTCGGCGGGCGCGATGACAGCGAGATCGACACGACAGCCGAGCATATAGCTGATCGCCCTGCGCCCCTCCTCGTTGAGGGGGTCGACTGCGGCCAGCACCAGGGAATTGTCGTGCGCCGAGATCGGCAGAGTACGGCTGGCTTTCAGAAAGGGCAGTTTCAGACGATCTGGGAGAACCGGCTGCAACGGAATGTCGGCCGGTTGAACGACCGGAAGGCCGCAATATTCGGCATACGCCGCGCAGAGATCCGCCTCAGAGATGAGTCCCAACTTGACGAGGACAACGTCGAGGCGCTCGGACGTGGCATCCGAAGCCCGTCTCGCCCGGGCAACTGCGCCGGCGTCGACGAAGTCTCCGCGGATCAGCAGCCCCGCGAAAGCATCGGCGAAACCGTCGTCTAGCGGTCCCAACACCATGGCTGGGCCGGCCGCCGGCGCAGCCTGGCGTGTCGGTGTCTGCATATCGCCTGGCATTGGCTCGAAGGTCCCGATCTTAAACGCGGACCACGAAGCTAAAGCGATTTTGTTAAGGAAGGCTTTTCACACTTTATTTGCCATTTTCATTTACCAAGCGGCAACCAATGCGGCTGACAGACCATCATACCTTGCCGACAAGGTTCAGGCCGATTGTGCCGGTCCATGGGCGCGCTTGCCCCGCTCGCCGCGGCTTCGCGCTCGTCACGGTGATCTGGGGACTTGGCCTGCTGACTCTGCTCGGAACGGTCGTGATCGTGGGCGCACGCTACCGAGCCAAAACTGCTGTGGCCGATGGTATGGTCGCCTCCACGGCTGCAGCGGCGGAAAGTGCGGTCAATCTGGCCATCTCGGTCATTCTTGATCCCCTGCCGGGGACGAGCTTTCCGCGTCGCTGCCGCTTGCCGGAAGGCGAGCGCATCGACATTGCTGTCGAGGAGGAGATCGGTAAGATCGATCTCAATGCTGCCAATTTGCCCACGCTCGAACGTTTCTTCGTCGGGCTCACGCGGGACAAGGCACTGGGAAGCAGGATTGCCCAGAACATCGTCGACTTTCGCAAGCCTCCCCAGCCCAGTAACGCCGCCGGGCAAACCAGGAACTCCGGTTTTTCGACTATCATGGAGCTTGATCGAATCGACGGCATTTCGCCTTCGATATTCCGCGCAGCCGTTCGCTTCACCACGGTGCTGTCCGGGCGCGTGGAGCCTGCGCCCGAAGCAGCAACGGCTGACTTGCGCATTCTCATGAATCTCGATCCCAGCCGACCGGCGCGCCGGCGGCCAGCCCTGCCCGGTAATGTGACAATCAGGGCCGACGTGAGCGCGCCCGACGGTTCACGCTACATCCGGGAAGCGCTGGTCACTTTTGGAGCCGCGTCGGGACAACCCTACGCCATCCGCGAGTGGCGGCGCGGCGACGTGGTCGGCGAGCCTGCGACACGGTCCGACGGCGAGGCACTGCAGAGCTGCTTCAGGCTCTGACTGCCGACCGGCGAAGTTCCCGCCTCTCACCCCTTCGAACGAAGGACCTGTTGCGGGCGCGAATTTCTTGCGGATTCTTCGAGGCGCTCACGTTCCTCCGCGACCGCGGGTCCCGGCTCCATCACCGTGCAGCCCTTTGTGCGCTGCAGATCCGTCAAGGCATCGAGCCGTCGGCGTTCATCGACCAGTTGCTTGGGCGCATCAAGCGGAAATCTATCAGAATCATAGCCGGCCAGCGATCCCGCGGCGAGCCAATATTCAAGGCGCGCCGCCCGTCTGACCGAATAGCGGAACGAGGCGGCTATCGCGTTGCACGACATGGATTCATCGACAGGCAGCAGCATATAGGGCGATGGCGGATCAATCACTAAAGGCTGGTCGGTCGCGCAGCCGGCCAACAGAAGTGGCAAAGCGCAGACCGTCCCCCACCAGCAGACGAGGAGAGTGGAGCGTCTCACGGCGTCACCAGACGTTGCGCCGTATTGTACGGTGCACGTTGGCGCGTCGAAGCGTGCGGCATATAGACGTTCATTTTGCGCCGATATTCCTCGGTGACTAACCGGCTTTCCGTGCCATCGCGAACCACTTTCGGAGTGATCAGGATGACAAGCTCGGTCTTTTGAACCGAGTCCTTTCGATTTGCGAACACCGCTCCAAGCCCGGGGATATCTCCGAGGATTGGCAACTGGTTGCTGCTCTTGCTCGCGCTATCCTGGATCATGCCGCCGAGCGCCAGCACCTCGCCATCACTCACGACAACTGTCGTCTTAACGCGTCGCTGCTGAATGGTCGGAGAATCGATGTTCGAAGTCGTCGTCTTCACGACACTACTAACTTCCTGCTCGATATCGAGTTGTACGCGCCCGCTTTCATTGATCCGTGGCGTCACAGAGAGAATTACGCCGGTATCCTGCATCGTGATGGAGTTCACGATTGCCGTCTGGGAGGTGACCGTGCTCGTCGCCGTCTGCGTCGTGATCGGGACCTGATCGCCGATTTGGAGGCGCGCCGTCTTGTTGTCGAGCACCATCAGCGACGGCGTCGAAATGATGTTGACGTGAGTCAGGGCGTTCAATGCGGTAAGGGTCGCCGCGATATTGGCGGTATTGACTGCATAGTTGAACCCAGGGAATGCGGCTGCCACTCCGCCGGTGAGCGCATTGGTAAAAGTCGCAGTCGGGGTTCCCTGCTTGGCAAATTGCCACTGCAGGCCGAACTGAAGGTCGTCGTTGAGAGTGACCTCGGCGATCACGGCCTCGATCAGGACCTGGCTGGCCACCACGTCGAGCCCCTGCACGACACGCAACACACGCTGGTAATCGCGATCATTCGCCATGATCAGCAGCGAGTTCTTGGTTTCATCTGCAACGATCTTCATGATCGGCTCGGGAGTGCCGTTCGGTGCAGGGCTATTGTCGGCGGTATCGGCGGCCTGGCCGTCGAGTTCAGTGTTGGAAGAACGGGAAATTCCCAGCGGATCAGCCGTCTTTCCCAACCCCGCCTGCATCGCGGGGTCCGAAACACCCGTGCCAGCCGTTGAAGGCTTCGTTGTATCGCTTGCGAAGGAGACCTGCCTGGATTTCGGCGAGACGTTGCGGCTGGTCGGGCGCACGACCTTCATCTCTTGCGAGAACATAGACTGAAGGATTCCGGCAAGTTCAACGGCTGTCCGGTTCTGGACCTGATAGACGTGCAATTGCGGTTCTGTGCCGCTGGCGCGGGCATCAAGGCGCCGGATCCAGGATTGCGCCCGCGGCAGATAGCTTGGATTGGAGGTCACGACCAGGATCGCACCAAGCCTCGTATTGGCGATGAACCGCACCCTTCCTTTCAGCGGGCCTTCCTTATCCGAGGCAAATACCGCCTTCAGCTCGTCGACCATCTTGTCCGGCTGGGCGGCCTTGACGGGCACGACGGCGAAAGACATGCCCTTCATCACATCGACATCAAAGATGGAAACCGAGTCGAGCATGCTGTCGATTTCGGCTTGTGAGCCCTTCAGCGCGATAATGTTGCGTGCGTCATCGGCCTGAACGATGGCCCCCTTCGGTACCATTGGCTCAAGCACCCGCGCCACCTCAGTGGCAGCGACGTATTTCAGCTGCACGATGCGGACGCTACTGCCCGTGACCGCACTGTTGGTGGCATCGCGGACGGTGCTTACAGCCCCGGTCGCGGCCTGATCGGCCGGAGCGATCCGGTAGATACCGCGGTTTTGTACCAGTACCGCGCCGATCGGCGCGATAGCCGTCTGGAAGAGCTCGAGGGCATCTGTCTTGGAAACCGGGTTGCTGGTCTGGACCGAAACAACCCCGTCGACCCGAGGGTCGACGACGTAGTTGACGCCGATCAGATCGCCCAAGACCGTCTTGGCGGCCTGCTGCAGGGGAACATTGGCCAGATTGAGGACCACATTGCCGTCGGCTGCCGCGGAGCTCGTCTTGGCGGCCGTCGAGCCGATCATTCGACCATCGCCCCCCTCAACGCTGGCGACCGCCTTGGACGAGGGGCTGGGGAGCGCAATTGCGCCCGTCGGCATTAGATCCTGAGCGTTCGCCTCTAAGGATACCGGCTGGCCGGATAGCTTGGGCTGAGCGTTCAAGGTCGGACTGACGATTCCAGGGGCGCCACAGCCGGCGACGAGGCCTGCGAGCAAGCAAACCACAAAACCCGTGAGAGGGCCACGAGGCATCGGCAATAGGGGCTCCGAACATGCAAAGACGCACGCCCGGGTATTCGAGCGTAAAGAATGGGTAAATCATCATGGTTAACCTAACGTAAAAGGTTCCAAGCAGCCCGGATTGTGTCGATGGTACTAAATTACCTGGAAAGCCGACAACCGGCCGAATGCAACCTTCTGAGCGCATGTGCAGCTTGTTACATCTGATGCCATGAGGGCGCGCAGAATCGCTGCCTTGGCGCAGGCATTGTCCACTGTGACTCAGCGATCGAGGGAGTTCGGCGGTCAGCCGTTACTTGGTTTGGCATCCCTGACGGCAGACCTGAGCCTGGCTGTCGCAGGAAGTCATGCAGGGTGTGCCGAGAGTGGTTGGGCAAACCCGCTTACATGCTGCATTCTGATTGTCGCAACTGGACAGGCAAGCATCGGTGGCGGCGTCAGCAAAACGCAACTTTGCCGGGCTGAAGTTTCCTGCCCAGGCGCTCCCTAACGGGCACCCGGCCATGCAGACAAGAAGGATCAGAGCGATTCGCAAGAGAACCTCCTGCTTTGCCACGCATATCGTACGGGCCAACTATCTATTCGAGATGAGGAAATCCTCGATCGAGCGGCCGGTCCGCAGGGCGGCGGTAAGCCATTTAGGCTGTTTGCCTCGACCAGACCAAGTCTCGTGAGGAACGTTGGGATTGCGATATTTCGGGTGAACTCGCGGGTATGGACGCTTGAGCCGTGACGACGGCTCTGACGGAACATTCGTCGCTTCATTCTCACGGCGAATTTGCGCCAAACGCGTCTCAAGGGCGCGTTTTTCAGCAGTCAGCCGAACCGACAACAAGCGGTTGAGCTCCTCGTGGAGCTGCCAAAGCTCATCTAACGAAAGTGCCTCGAGGTTCGCTTTCTTCATCCGTTCGTCACAACGCAAGGGTTTCCGGCTGCCCACCTAGACCTCTGATTCGATCTACAACAATCTTGCAGTTTTCTCGCTCGAATCGCCAATTAATTTGGTGATAGCATGTCGAAACGGAGATCTGGGACAGAACAAGCCAAATATATCGAAAATCAGCCACTTGTCAGCTACATGGGCGCGAGATTTGGCGGTACGCCGAATTACGGAGAAACAGAAAGGTAGTCCACCTAACCTAATAGGCGTTTCGCTTCCGCGCGACCTCGAAGAAAGTCTTGATCAGGATGTGAATATCGAGCCAGAGGCTCCAATTGTTGACATACCAGAGATCGAGCCTCACACGCTCCGCGATATCTTCGACCGTGGGCGTCGCGCCACGAGAACCATTGCACTGGGCCCATCCGGTAAGGCCGGGCTTCACATGATGCCGAAACGCATAGTCTTCCAGGATCTTTTCGAAATAGCTGTCGTGCGCCAAGGCATGCGGGCGGGGGCCTATCAAGGACATCTCCCCCTTCAGGACATTGAAGAGCTGTGGCAGCTCATCAATGCTGGCGGCGCGCAGGAAGCGCCCAATTGACGTAACACGCGGATCCTGGCGCGTTGCCTGGAGCACGACAGGACCATCTTCCTGCACCTTCATGGTGCGGAATTTCAGCATTACGAATTCCTTGCCGTTGAAGCCCTTGCGACGCTGGCGGAAAATGACCGGTCCGGCACTGTCCAGCTTGATGGCGATCCCAGTGAGAATCAGAATTGGGAACAGGAGGATCAAGGCGATGCCGGCGACCAGGATATCCATGGACCGCTTGACCAAACGCTCGGCCGCGCTGAGTGGAGCGCGCTGCACCTCGACCGCCAAGACGCGTTGCCGGGCGGACGACACGAAGTTTGACAGCGATCGGATATGCAAATCGGGCAACAATCGGGCCGAGACCGGAAGACTCTTGAGGTGTTCACGCACAAAGTCGATCCGAACGTCGTCATTCCAGGGCAGCACCAACAGCACTTCGCGGCAATTGGTGCGGCGAATGAAATCTCCAACCGCCCTGAACATATTCTTGTCTGCGACCAGCCGCGCTCCAGGATCAGAATCTCCGCTCAGGCGGAATTCCTTGACATCGGTCGCGCCGAAGAGGGCGAGACGATCACGAGGGCCAAGGGCGGCCAATTCCCGATGGTCTCCCACGAGGACCGCGTCCAAACGCCTGAGCCCTCCTTTGGCCACCGCCAAGGCCAGGTTCGTTTTCGTGAACTTGCGCACCGCGAGCAGGCCGACCGGGGCAACGAAATAAAACGTAACGAACGCGCCGCGGGAATAATTGCCGCCGACCTTGAGCAGGAATGCAAAGAACGCCAGCAAGATGCCGGTGCTGAACCAGCAGACCAAGATCTGCGTAATCTCGGTCCCCGGCTTGGCGCTGTCGGAAAGGTCATAGTAACCGATCCCGCTCATCCTCAAAATGTAGATGAAACTGGCCATAAGTCCGACGGCGCAGCACGGAAGAAGGTTGGGAATTGGGCTACCAGTGGCAGCGTGATATCCGATCCCTCCCCCGACGCACGCAAGAATGATAACCAACGCATCCAGTGTGGAGAGCAAATAGGGAACGAGATCGAGGGACCACAGCATCCCCCTGCCATGCGCCTGATCGGCCCTATGCGACTCTTCGCGGAAATCCGATCCGATCGACATCGAATGTCACCTAATCCCAACGATCCTCTGATCAGGAAAATGAACCACGGAACGTCAGTTCCCGATAACCTTTTGTTAATATAATTTAAACTAGGCTTAATGGGGGTCGGAATCAACGGGATAGTTCCCTTCGCCATAGTGTTTTTACGCCATAACGCCCCTCTTTTTCTTCCCGCCTAATTAATTGGCAGGTAATCCGGCTCCCAAATTCAGAACATACTCGTCCTGGTGGCCGCGAGTTCGGCGCCGCAGCGGCATCAGATCCGCTCGCGTTATGACCGGAACGGCGTCATGACGCGGCGCCGCGACGGCTATCCCATCCTCCTTTGCCGAATCCCTGACTTCTTGGACCGAGCGCTCTCGTCCCCCTCGCTTGGCGGCCACACGAGAACAACCAGTATCGCCTCGATTGGAAGCTCGCGAGGTTGCCCTTCCGCAAGAATTGCGCGCCGCATCACTGGCGGACTATAAGCTTCGGAGTTTTCCCGCTCGTTGCGCCTTCATTGGCCCTGGAGATGATTAAGTGGTTCATCGCGAAGCTCCGAAATCGTTCCTTGTGAGTTTTCTTTTCACAGTGAGGCGACTGCTCGGAATTGCAACTTTCGTCCTTGTCCTCATCTTGCTCGTCCCGAAGCTCTTTCTGCTCTTCGACAATCCCAAGAGCGCAAGCTTTTCGGCGACCTTGCTCGATGCGCGCGACGTTGTCCTGAAGAAATCGGCGCCGCTCCTGCACCAATACATTCCCACCAACATCGCGGGCGCTGACCGCTCGGACTGGATTTTGATCGGGCTCGCCATGCTCGTCACATTCATCGCCGGGTCGCTGGCGCAAAGAAGCCAGCAGTCGCTCAATCGACGGTTACTCCGAAAATCGGCGCAGGCCTGGCGCAAGAAAGAAGGCGTCAAACCGGGGTCTGCACTCGACAATGAGCTGGAAAGCACCTTGAAAATCGCGGAGGCCGGAAACACCGTCAATCGGCAAGAGCTTCTGCGCGTTTTCGCCGAGACCAAGAAGAAGCTCGATTCCTTCGGCCGGGAAGTTGCGTTTCTGGCGATCGACGTCGTCGGATCAGCCGCAATGAAGGCGGGCGAAGATCCTGCATCCGTTCAATACGACTTCGCCGAATATCGAAAACTCGTGGAGCGCATATTCCGCGCGCGGGGAGTGCTGAAGTCCGCCTGGACACCCGACGGGGTCATGGCTTGCTTTGCCCACGTGGAAGATGCCTGCCAGGCAGGAAAGGACGTGATCAAGAGCCTGAAAGCCTTCAACAGCGAAGTGAAGATTTCCAAAGCCGATTTTTTGGTACGTTGCGGGGTCAATGCCGGTCTGGTGTATTTTGACGACTCAACCCCGTTGGAGACTATCTCTGACCGGGTCATCGACATCGCCGGCCACATGCAGAAGTACGCCGAGCCCAATACGGTGCTCATCGCAAGGAAGGTGATCGAGCCGCTGCGGCAGCTGCAGGAATTCACGCACACGAACCAGATTATCGATGGTTACGAGGCGAGCGTGTGGCGCGAGCAGCCGGCGGCCTGAGTCGGCAGAGGACAGGCATTGGTGGCAAGGCTGGGATCGGGACCATCGCTGGTCCGATTCCTGGTCCAACCGGACCGACAATATTTACCCTCTCCGTCAATCCTTTGGAATTGGGCGAAAAATACCGAAACATGAATTGTCTGGCGCAGCCGCTCAGTTTAAGCTGGTTTTGGATTTAACCTTGAGACATCAAACCAGGCCTTGCGCGGCACAAATTCGGCGGCGCTAGCACGTCGATTTTTGGGCTAATGCATGCATCACCCGCCTCAGGTTCAATTTTCCCGCTCTAGTCCTTGTCGGACCTTTTTAATTGTCGTCGGTACCCGCCCGGAGGTCATCAAGGTAGCGCCTCTCATTCGTCGCCTGCGCGACACGAGCTGGGCCCGCGTGAAGATCGTCGCCAGCGGCCAGCAGAGCGACCTGCTTGGCCAAACTCTCGCCGAGTTCGGCCTGACGCCCGATATTACGATCCGCCATCGCGATGCCTCATCCGGCCCGGCGCAGGTCGCGAGCCGTCTGATCCAGCGGCTGGACCGCATTTTCGTCGAAGAAAACCCGGACTGTGTCATCGCCCAGGGGGACACCACGACGGCCTATGCAGCCTCGGTCGCCGCTTTCTATCAGAAGATTGCCTACGCACACATCGAGGCCGGATTGCGAACGTCCGAACTGGATGCGCCGTTCCCCGAAGAGTTTCATCGGCGGGCCATCGCGGTTTCTGCAACGCTGCACTTCGCGCCGACCTCGGCTGCGGCCCGAAACCTGATCGACGAGAACGTACCGAAGGACCGGGTGCATGTCTCGGGCAATACGGTGATCGATTCACTGCTGGAGGTCGCAGCGACTAGGCCGCCGCCGCCGGCCGAGTTCGGAACTCGCCGGATGATTTTGCTGACTGCGCATCGCAGGGAGAACTTCGGTCCGAAATTGCGGGATGCGCTGACAGGGGTTCGCGCCTTCGTCGATCTGACGCCGGACGTGGGGGTCTATTTCCCGGTTCATCCCAACCCGAATGCACGCGACGCGGCCCTCGAGATCCTCTCCGGCAATCCGAGAATCCATCTCGTCGAACCCCTCGGATATCGCGATATGGTTGCCGCGATCCAGAATGCGTGGTGCGTCGTCACCGACAGCGGCGGTCTGCAAGAGGAGGCTCCGGCCCTTGCCAAGCCTGTGCTCGTGCTTCGCGATCTCACGGAACGTCCCGAGGCCGTTGCCTCCGGTGTCGTCGAGCTCGTCGGCACCTCCCGCGAGGGCGTCTTCAAATCGCTCTACGCGCTTCACAAATCCCCGGCAAAATACACCCAAATGGCTCGTCCGGTGTTTCCCTATGGCGACGGACATGCCAGCCGAAGGATCGTCGACGCGCTTTATCGACATTTCTCGACCGCTCAAGAGCGGCAGGATGCGACGATCGTTCCTCTTCAATATGCATCGTAGTCCATGCCAAATCTGAATGGCTTCCTGCTCGAATATCTCTATGTGATCGAAATCATGATGCTCACGGCGGGCATCATCATCGCCATTTCCAGCTTCGACGATCTTCTGGTGGATCTGCTGTACTGGAGCGGCAAGCTGTTCGGTACGACGAAGACGAAGTCGAGCGAATTACCCGACGTCGGGCTTCTCGAGCAGCTGCCGGAGCGGCCGCTTGCGATCATGATCCCGTGCTGGAAGGAGCACGATGTGATCTTCTCGATGCTGTCGTCCAATTCGCGGCTGCTTCGTTATCGGCAGGCTCACTATTTCGTCGGCGTCTATCTCAATGACCCCTTGACCCAGGACGAGATACGCAAGGCGCAGAGCCTCTATCCGAATATCCACATGGTGCTGGTCCCTCGCGATGGTCCAACCAGCAAGGCGGATTGCCTCAACCAGATCACGTCGGACATCTTCATGTTCGAGGCGGAGCACGGCATTCAATTTGCCGGCATGGTCATGCATGACTCCGAGGATCTCATCCATCCCCTGGAATTGAAGCTCTTCAACAAGCTCGTCGAGATCTACGACTTCGTCCAGCTTCCGGTCTATTCGTTCTCCCGTCCCATTCTGTCCCTGATCGGCGGAATCTACATGGACGAGTTTGCGGAAATGCACACCAAGGATCTCGAAGTCCGGCAACGCGTCTCAGGCGTCATTCCCTGCGCCGGCGTTTCCGCCTGCTTCGGCCGAGAGGCTATCCTCCACCTCGTCGACAAGAACCAGGGCCAAGCGTTCCGTGTCGCATCCTTCACTGAAGACTATGACATCGCGTTCCGCGTCTCCGAACTTGGCTTCAAGTCGGCTTTCGTCGCCTATCCCGCGAGCTACGCCATCGATATCGACATCGATGCCGGCGCCCCCGGTATCCTGCATCGGAGCCTCCCGATTGCGACACGCGAGTTCTTTCCCACTGGGCTGGAGGCCGCCTATCGGCAGCGCGCACGGTGGCTGTTGGGGATCGTCTTTCAGGGCTCCGAGGAAATTGGCTGGAAGGGCGCGTTCGGAACGAAGTACTTCCTGGCGCGGGATCGAAAGGGCGTGATTACGAGCCCGGCGGTGATGCTCGCGTATTTTGCGATGGCCAATCTGATTGCCTTCGAAATGTTTCGATGGTTTTTCGACTCGAACCTCGAACTGACCTATACATTGCTGTCGTCCGAATGGGTCAGGACGCTGTTTTGGGTGACCTTCGCATTCCTGATCTGGCGCCTGTTAAATCGCATGATCTTTACGGGCATGATCTATAATTTGCGACACGCCCTGATGTCGGCGCCGCGGCTCATCGTCGGCAACTTCGTCAATTTTTTTGCGACGTGGCGCGCGGTTCGCATCTACACCAGTCATCGCCTGTCCGGGAAACCGTTGGTTTGGGACAAGACGTCGCACTCTTATCCGATCCAGATGGGCGAACTTCAACTCCCCATCCCGCCCGATGCGGCCGCGGACACGCCCGGCGCTTCCTGATCTCGCTCAGGATGTTATTCGAACTGGTTTAAAGGTACGACGGCTCTCGCGCGCCGAATGCACTGCGAAATGCCGTGCGCACGACCATGAAGCCAGCACAGAGTCCAATGGCGCCGAGCTGCAGCTCGGGGTGCAGCACGACCGAAACAAGCACAGCCCAGCCGCAGACGATGGCGAGGATATCGAGCGATTTCTGTCCGCGCGAATGAGGCGCAGCATCGAGCCCGCGGTCAAGCGCCGCAGCGATCGCTGCAAGGCCGTCCACGGCATCCCTGCCCGGAGGCACGGCGAAATCGGTCAAAATGCGATTGCTAGTAGACATTAACGCCCCCGTCGCAAGCCTCTTGCGGGCTCCACGAGGGCATTTGACTTCGGAGCCTGTTTCCTCCAGCTCAAGCCGATTGCTATAGTTTTACGGACTCCCGCATTTTCGACGGCGACAGCGGCGCTTGAGCGGAGATGGATAACTACGGCTTAACGGATTCCTTTCAATGCTCACGTCCCGCATCGGGAGCGGACATGATGCAGTCCTAAACGTGGGCACGACGCATTCGTTCCGAGGCAGGAGATGCCAAGTCGTATCTCAGGATGCGAAGGCCACAGAGCCCCCTCCCGAACGCGGCATTGCATGAGAGCTCGCGAAGGCTCGCGATGCACGCCAACGCAACCAACATGAGAAATTTTGCCTGATTATTTAAATCAGTATTAGATGCGCGGGCGTAGCTTGGCGGGACAGTTGGATTCTCCACGTGACGATGCTCGCTGCCTATACAGTCTTGATAGGTCTCATGCTGGGCCTTCGCTATCGCGTCGTCGTTCTGCCACCGAGCTTCACGCCCGCCAACCTGGCGCAGGGAACACACACGATTGTCGCGAGCGAGACCAACGCCGCCGGTACCGGTAATGCGAGTCTGACCTTCACCTACGACTCAGTCGGCCCCAAGGTCGCAATCACCACCCCGGATGCGCAGGTGGCAAATCCGCTTCTGACCGTTTCGGGAACCGGAGAGGCCGGGACCCAGGTCCAGCTTTTCGATAACAATTCGAGTACCGGAGGGTCGGTCACCGTCGACGCCACCGGCCATTGGTCCGAGCAGATCGCGCTGGTGGGCAGCGGCACGCACTTCATCAACGCGACCGATACAGACCTGGCCGGCAACCTAGTCACCAGCACAGTTTCGACATTCGCACTCGACAATCAGATCAATGCCCCGAGCACCCAACGGAGCGTCACGGGCACGACCGGCGCGGATCACATCACCATTTCCCAAGGCAACATCCTTGTCAGCGCCGGCGCCGGAAACGATACGATCACATTGACCCCGGGCGGCAATTTTCAATTCCATTTCCTCAATGGCGGCCCGGGCAGCGATACGCTCGATCTCTCGCGGATTCCCGGCAACGTGACCGCAAACCTCGCGCAAGGTTTGCTCGTCGGCGGCCAGATCGGATTCAGCATCGTGAATTCGATCGAGAACGTTATCGCCGGCTCCGGCCATGAGAGGCTGATCGGATCGTCAGGCGCCAATGTGTTCGAGGCTGGTGCCGGCCACGACATCATCACCGGCCGGGCGGCGGCGACACCTTCGTCTTCAAGGCTGGGTTCGGCCACGCCGTGATCACCGACTTCCATGTCGCGACGACCGGGGCCAATCCGCACGATATTCTTGAGCTCGATCATTCGCTGTTTGCACAATTCGCTACAGTCCAGGCCCTGCTGGCCAGTGCCGACGTGACGCAGTCCGGTTCCAGCGTCATGATTGCAACGGATCCCACGCACACGATCGAGCTGCAGCACACCTCGCTTAAGACGTTGCTGGCCCATGCCAATGACGTCTTGTTTGTGTAGTTTAAAGGATGGGACAACGAGATAGGTGTCTAAGGGCGCTTCACTCGCTGTAGGCAAAGATCGCGATCGGGCAAGAGTAAGAGTTGCGAAGCTGTGCGGCAGTCGGCCGATCCGTGTTTGCTTCAAAAGGTTCGCAGTTTTATTCCGAATGGTGGCAAAATGGCGCGCCATTCAGAATAAAACTGCGAACTTAAATGTAATTGAAATTGCTTTATAATTTTTGACGATCGATACGGTTGAGAGTGCCACCTTCCCTTGCCACGTCCCCCAACTTGGCGAATAGGCGGCGCAAGACGCGTCTGCGGCTCACTCATATCCGCCCAGCGTCCCTGAGCACCGCGATCGTCCGCAATGCGATATCGCGCATCAATCCGATCTCGGTCATATCCCGTCCTTCGGCGAGCGCTTTTGCAACGATCGCGAGCTGGCGCCAGCACAGGCCGGCCTCCGAAGGAGCCTCGCGCATCCATAGGGCCGTACGCAAAACAACGTCGGCCCATCTATCGCGATGTCGCGCAATGACGCTCTGCAATAGATAGGTCGCAAGTTTGGCGCGATCACGGCCGCGGGCGCGCTCCACAGCTTGAGCGACCTGCGGGTCGTCCTCGAACCAGGATTGTGCGACAGCCTCCAGCTCGGCAAGTTCGTTGCTCTTCCGCAACACCGATGCGAGCGTGGCGGGCTCACACATCGCCTTGGGGACCTCGGCGATTAGCCCGGCGAGCGTTTCACCAAAGGCCATGCGCGCGGGTTGCCAATCGGCACCGCCGATCGTTTCGGCGACTTGGAGCAGGCCGAGCGGCGGCGCTTCCCGTTTCTCGATGCTGAGCGCCAGGTGGTGCGCCACGGTGCGGTCGAGATAGGAACGGGATACGGCAAGCGTAGGGGCGTCCATCCCGGCAGCGACAAGGCTCATCTCGATCCGGCGGCGCGATTCCGGCTCGCCGCTCCAGGCATCCGTAATCCCGCCTTTGGTCAGGACCGACGATATCCGCTTTTTCCGTTCGACCGGGGATATCAGTAGGAATCCCTGCGTTGCGGCGCCATCGACGGTGGTAGCGACGATTGCCTCGACGCTGCCCGCCTCCCATGGCGCGCAATCGATCCCAGCCGCCCGCGCCTTGCGGATGATCGCGTCGACTTCGGCCCGCTCGTTCTCGGGACGCCAATTGCGCATCGCGATCAACCGCCGAACCTCTGTCGGCGTCAGCGAGGCGCCGACTTGCGCAAGCGCTCCGGCAACCGCGCGGCGCACCGTCGGATTTGGATCGAGCAGGAACAGAACCGCGGCGCTGCGCGCATTGGGGATGCCAGCAAGCGCCAAGGCGCCGGCCAGAGCGCCGCGGGCGTCCTCCGGCATGGAATGACCGCTTTCCGTTAGCGCTCCGACGGTCATGAACGGATCGCCGTCACAGGCTTCCAGGATGCCGGCGAGAGCGCTGTGGGCGTCGGCAGGAAGCGGTCCGTCCTCGTCCCGATCGACGGGCTGCTTTGCCGACGCCGCGGCAAACTGCGGCGATGCGGGGATTTTCGACTGATGCAGGGCTCCTCCCACGAAGTCGAGCACGCGCCCATCGACGTTTCCTGCCTCGACTTGCGCGACGACGTCCGCCTGAAAATCCGCAATCAGCTGGCTTGCGTCCGCGTAGCCCCGATCGGTGCGATAACGTAGATGCTCCAGCAGCCGCTGCAGCAGAAACAGATAACCGATCGCAAGCGGCTCATCCTGGCCGGCGGGAGGCATGTGGCGAGCCGCGCCCGTGAAGGCGGCAAAGATTTCGCGTGGGGAGCTTTCGCAGTACCGATCGAAGGAATCATTAAAAGGGGGCGGTCGACCCTTGCCGATCGCCCGCGCAATTCGTCTCGCATGCTCATCCGTCGTCGTGAATTTTTGCTGGGCTCGGCTCATCGAGGCGCCTCCGCGAATCATTTGCAATGATAGCCGGAAGCTGGTCTCGTTCCTTTCAAAGCTGGCGATATCCACCCACAAAATCCGCGCCCTTTGCGGCCTCTTGCAATTCCGCCCGCGCTCTTCTTACTATTTGGTCGCTTGGCTAATGCGTACCGAGTGCGCTCGATTTGACAACCTGATCGGAAAACAGATCGTGCGCACTCAATATCTTGTAACCAATTAACTGATAGCCAGTGCGGCGTTTTGCAGCCATACGGGCCAGAACCGGCACGCTCATGTCGGCATAATCATAAATGATCACCTCGCGCTTGGCGTCGTTGAGGCGATGCAACCGGCCAGCATACTGAGCGAGGGTGCCTTTCCAAGCAATTGGCATTGTAAGAAAAAGGGTATCGAGGCGGGAATCATCGAAACCCTCGCCGAGGTAACGTCCGGTCGCGACGATGACACGTTCCTCTGCGTGGGGAATTGCTGCGAGCCGCGCGGCGATGTCGCGGCGCTGCTTCTCGCTTTGACCACCGCGCAATACGACCACATGCCTAGCGAAACGCTCAAGACGCTTTGCGATGGTCTCCAAATGGGCGGTGCGCTCAGTTATCACGACGGGTGAGCGGCCCGCCTCCAAAGTACACAAGACGTCATCGAATATCAGATCATTGCGCGCTTCATCATTAACCAACTCCTTGAGAACATCCTGAATGGAAGGAGCAGGAGTGCCCAATGTGGCTTGAAGTTGGAAGCTGGTATCCCTGACCCGCACCACGTGATCGAATGGGCGCTTGGCTGCCTCGGTTCGTGCATCCACGCGATGCCGAACGGGACCACATTGCATGACAATGATCGGGTGATGTCCGTCTTTTCGCGTAACCGTTGCTGACAGACCGAGGATGTAGCGAGCCTTGCTGCGGCGCGCGACCAGTTCAAAGCTAACCGCCGACAAATGGTGGCATTCATCGACAACGAGATGCCCATAATTGCCGACGATATCATCGACCTCTCCCTTGCGAACCAGGCTCTGGATCAGGGCGACGTCAACCTGACCTTTCGGCTTGCGACGACCGCCGCCGATCATGCCGATCGCGTCACGCGACATAGTCGAGAACGCTGCGAGCCTCTCGATCCATTGATCCATCAGCTGACGGCGGTGAACGAGGATCAATGTATTCCGTCCACGCTCGGCCATCATTCGGATGGCTAGGATCGTCTTGCCGAACGCCGTCGTTGCCGCGAGCACGCCGGTATCATGGGGCAATAGGGCTGTGATCGCGCTTTCCTGATCGGGCCGCAACGAGCCAGTGAAGGCAAGTGGGATCGCCTCACCGGAAAAACGGCAATCTTCGATTGTTACTGTAATTCCAAGTGACGCAAGCAGATCTAGCACCGCGTTGAGGCCCCCCCGAGGCAGCGCGACGTGGTGGCTGGTCAGCTCCGCGCAAGAGATGATCCGAGGCTTGTCGTGGGTGGATCGGCGCATGGCTTGTGCGGCGTAAAATTCCGGATTTGGAACGCGGCAAGGCGAATAAGACGCGCGATCAATGAGGGTGGCAGCGCGTGACGTTGAATGTAAATCTGATCAGCCTGCACGACAGTGATCGTACTTGGTAGTGGCCCGTCTATTGCAGGCGGTGGCCGTCGGCGCGACGGCGGGGCAAGCCACGGCTCTTCGTCTTCGTCGACGAGAGGAATGCGTACGCCGAGAATTTTTCCAGATGCGCTCGCTTCCTCGATTAGATGATCCACCCTCGATCGTGCCATAGGTTCAATCGCTGACAGGAAGGCCCATTGATCCAGATATGGCGAACAAGATTCATCGATGAACATGCTGTTGCCAGAGGTTCGCGCGAGTCCCTGAAGCGGCAAGGCAATCAAATTGCCGAACCCACCCGCCGGCATAGTATCCTGGCTCGGAAAAAGCCGATCGTAGGATCCGAAGCCGATATCGGGGACACGCTCCATCGTGTCAGTGATAAGGAATGCCCCGAGACGGCGCGCCGACGCTGCTGATATCGATTCCTCGAAAAAAATCCAGGCATGAGCACCGTTTCCGGATCGCGACCGCTCAACGGCGACGGGAATTTTGTGGCGCTGGCAGGTCTCCCTAAAAGCGAGGACATCTCTTCGCCACTCCCCTTCGTCGAAATCTGCAGCCAGGAACGAACAAGTGTTATCTGCAAGCATCGGATAGACACCCATAACGAACGGGGCGCCATTCGCGTCGGTCCCGCGTAGATGACGTTCTATCGACACTTCATCTACGGCCTGGAATGCCTGATTTGCACATGCCGAACATTTGACCCTTGGCTTTTCGCAAATCCCACGCTGCCACTCATTCGCACAGGCAGGTGCGTACCCGCTGCGTCCCGTCGTGCGATTCTCCCAACGGACGGGGAAAACGTCTGAGCGGCCGCGGAAAAGCCGGCGAAACAGAGCAATCTTCTTTTCGATCGTCGAATTCCGGTCGATAGTATCGCCGGCTTTTGCCGAAGGGACCGCGTTGATAGCCGCAGCCTCTTCACTCCGCACCGATCGCAGGGTGTTGATCTCGGCTAAGATCTCCGCGCGCTCGCGTTCCAGCGCCGAGAGCCGCGCCACGAGTTCGGTAATTCGGGCGTCCATTTGCGTCATCGTGAAGATTGGCTTGCGCCAATATTATCCGATATCAGCTTGACGCAATTTTGCTTCGCCCGATAGCCGCGCAAAGGGGCCCGATCACAATCGGCCGATCCAGGGCATCGGGTTCGCGGTTTTATTCTGAATGGTGGCAATTTGGCGCGCCATTCAGAATAAAACTACGAACTTATATACTATTGAAATCACTATGTAAAATTCGTCGCGGCCCGAAACAAAAGAGGGCTGGCTCATCACCCCGCAACACGTCGGAGGTTCGAGGCAGGGGAGCGTCTCCATAAAGCCCAAATCCCTCCCGTTCTCAGTGTTTGCGGTTAAGAAAGCTGCGGCTGGACAGCAAGCCTCCCCTGGAAAGCGTCTCAGTTTTCTCCAAATCCGGTGCAGACAGACCTTGGAGTGAAGTGATACCGCAGCTACAGTCCACAAGTAGCCATTCACGGACGCTAACGCGTTAGTCCGCTTACAGCGGCAGAAGTGCGGCTGCCGGTTCCAACGAGCTGGGTGCTGGCTGCGGGTTGATGGGATCGGGCAAAAATAAACCGAGATGTAACCGGTATCTCGGCTTCGGCTCTGCCGTCCCGGGCGATGAGGATCAATCCGGCTCCGCCATTTGCCACATCCAGAATGATCGGCTCACCGCTCCACGTCTTGATCGGCTCCATTCCGATGATCAGAAATTCACCTATGGGCTGGTCGAGATACTGGATACGCAACTGCGGGCCGATCTCGGCGGCAGCAAGTTCAAAGCCGAGCTGGCGCGCGCGCGTGTAGACGCTGGCCAGGGTCACGGTGTCGGACGTGAACCCAAGCTGGGCTGGCGACAGGTTGACAAGCTCCACATGCGTCTTGTGCGAGCTAACCGTGAACGCCGGCCGGGCAAGGATTTCGGCGGCCTGACCGCCGACGCTGCAGCCCTTACTGTCCAGTTCGTCGCGTAGTGTAAGAGAATCGGCGAAGTTTCCGATTGTAATCGTCTTCCAGGTCACAACATCGCGGGCGGACGTGATAGGCTCTTGGGACGCTGGGGCGGAGTGCGTCTTCAACTCTAGCTGGTTCTGCAAGACATAGCGTGCTGCACATTGGGCCGACGCGCTGGCCGCAAATTGAACCGCGCAGGCTGCACCAACCATTGAGGCCATGAAGTAGCAGCTAATTCGTCTTGCACTTGAATGATCGTGGCCTGTCCTGCAATCGGCTCGGCTTGTAAGAATAAACATGCTGAAATTCCTTTTTCGATAATGCTCTACGGAAAAACAGTTCGCCTTCGGGTCAATAAAAAAGTCGGAAGGTTCGTGCGCCACTCCCCACCTCGCGGTCCAGTTCGGGCCCGCGCCGCTCGTGCATCTTCGGCGGATGGCCTTCGAACGGCCACGCCAGATGCCCCCCTTTCGAATGATGCCGTGGCGTCGAGCCGCTCGAACCGTACGGGCTCGTCGGGCGTCGGACGAGCAACCGTCGATGCGACTAGGCATGTGGACCGACCGGTCGGAGGTCTTCGTCATCGTGAGCCCTCTGACCGGCCCGGCAGGCATCTATTCGCAGCGACCGGACGCACCCCACCGCCGCGGTGTGCTGTACCCTCGCGCAATGCACCGACCAACCTCATGACGTTCACTGGAATCAGGGCGCTATGGAGAATGGCGATGGGCGCAAGATGGAGTGCGCAAGCGTAGGTCAGAAAGGCGACGTTGCTGCAAAGCGCGACCAACCGCAGCGGAACCATTCGTCGCATGTAGAAGGTGAGGAACACCAGCGACGAGGCGACGTATCCGACCAGCTCTACCCACCGCACGGCAGACCTCATTGCGATTTTCACTCGGCGGTCTACGAACAGCCGGACGTGCTTCGCGCGAAACGTTAGGGATTGGCGCCGCTGCCGTCATCACCCTGCCGGGTGACGCATCGCTGTCAGGAATCCGTCTCGCCGATCCGCATGCTGCCGATCGCCGCGACCAGGGCGGCGAGCTCGGCCTGACGGCCGGTCGCGGTCTTTGCGAAGACGCGGCGCAGATGCGTCTTGATAGTGTTGGGAGACAAACCGAGCGATTGCGCCGTCTCGAAAATGGTGTTGCCGGAGGACGCTGCGAGCGCCACGCGCGCCTCGGCCTGGGTCAGGCCATAGACGTCCATGATCTGTCCGAGGGGAAGCGAGCGCCGGTTGGCGGGATCGATAACGAACAGCAGCACCGCCGCGTCCTTCACACCCCCGTCCGACAAACGGCCGAGATCCCTGCTGCGGATCGAGGAGACGAGAATGGTCAGAAGGCGACCGTCGAGGATGCGCGGCAGGCTCATTGCGCCGCCTGCGTTCCCCTGGATCGCGTCTCGTATCAGTTCGTTGAGCCGCCGTGAATGCGCGGGCGAATGGGTGCTGATCGATTGATGCAGCCGCAACATCCCTTCCGCGGCCATGCGGCGGGCAGCGGCATTGGCAAATAGCACCCGCGCTTTGCGATCCAGCACGGCGACGCCGTCGGCTAACCGGTCGAGGACGTCGAATGCTGCTTGCTGCAGGGCCAGGTAGCCGTCGATCCGGAATCCAAGCGTCACCGACCGGCACAAATGCGGCGACAGCCATGCCAGAAGCCGCTGCTCGCCCGGATCGAACGTGCCCTGTCTCGCGCTACGACACATGTTGAAAGCGGCGCGAAAGTCGTCGCGCACCGCCAGCGCCATCATTCCGTTGTGCGCGACCTGCTGCGGCCGCAGCACCTCGTCGTAGAATGCGGAGCGCCGAAGCTCCTCCAACGAAATCGCTTCGTCCGACAGCACCACCCGTCCGGTCGGCTGGTGCGCCATGTAGCGCGACCAAGGATTCTGGATATGCCGTTCCTGAAAGGCGCGCTTGCACTCCTCGTTCAGACGGCCATTGAAATCGAAATAGACCCGTTCCGCGGTGAGGGATACGCCGAACAGGATCCCGCCCTCGCTCCGCGTCAGGTCGGCGATCGCCGTGAGAGCGTGCGGCCACAGATCGTTCTCGGCTGCTGCATCATAGATCAGGTCGAGCACCCTCTCGATCTTTTCGCCGGAGAACTTCATTATACTCCCCCGCGTTCGCCCGCCGACAGCCAATGGTGTTGGTGGCAATCTAAGGACGTGGCATGACGATATCACGACTTAAGTCATGGCGCCTCACCCAATCGGGTGACGACCAGATTCTGATCGATCAAAGGTTGTTCCCGCCGCCCCGACGCTATTTCGATTTGAATCGGGTGATGGACATCGCGGTTTAGTTTTGAAGAAGCTGCCGGATTCGGATCATGAGGGCTAAGACAACGACGACGGGCGATGGCACCTGTGCGATCAGCGCCCTAAACCTTAGTCTTTTTCATCGCCGGCTGCCGGAAACATCGCAAGAACCCGCGACAGCTCGGCCTGTGAGCGCGTCCCGGTCTTCTCGAAACATCGGCGCAGGTGGGTCTTGATCGTATCAGGAGAAACGCCGAGAGCGGCGGTCAGCTGCCGTCCGCTGATGCCGCTGGCAAGGAGCAGCGCCACTCGGGCCTCGGCGGTCGTCAAGCCGTAGGCAGATCGCAGCAGGGATGCTCTTACCCGCGATTTGGCATCCTGATCGATGATTACGATGATGATGCGCGCGGGTGCCACCAACTCCCAGAACGCAAACGACGGGCGAGGCAGCGGAACTGCTAGGACAAGCAGCGGCGTGGCGCCGTTTGGGCGGCTGAGGCGGATCGGTTCTGAACCCGATAGCGACATGGCTCGGCCGTTTGCCACGTCCAGGGCTTCCTTGATCAGTTTGGACAGCGCCTGACGTTCGCTCGGAAGCGCGGCGACAAGTTGCGAATGACCGTTGGTGCTGAAGGCCACGCCATCCGAGTGGCGCAGCAGCGCTTCAGCGGCGGAATTGGCCTGCACGATACGGGCATCTCTGTCGAGCAGCAGTGCGGCATTCGGCATCAGCTGGAGAATCGTCGACAGTTGACGTTTGCCGTCGGCCCGGGCGCCAAGCAATAGGGACGCCTCGAACGCACGGCACAAGTGCGGCGTGAGCGGGTCGAGCTTGCGAACATATTCGTCCGCTCGCTCGGCGGCGCGCTGGGAGAGGCAGAAGCCGAAGCCACCGACGAAGCCGTCAGCGGCGAGCGCCTTATGACTGATATCGACGATGTCGGCGTGTCCCCAGGGTTGCAGCACGTCGGCATAGAACGCCGTCTTCTCTATCAACCCGGGCTCGATCAAGGAATTTGCGCTCACGGCCTTGCCGAAGGGCACCTTCGTAATCGCCACTGTCCAGGGATTCCAAGCGTAGTGTTCGCGGAACGTCTTGGACGCCTCTTCAGGCAAGCGCCCGAGAATTTGGGTCGGCGTGCGGTGGCTCCCCAGCGGCGGAACATGCGCAAGCATGCCGCCGAGCGCACCCAGATAGTCGGATATGCCGACCAAAACTTCGCTCCAGCGTCCGGAATCGGCGATTGCGCCATAGATGAGATCGAGAATTTCGGCGTTCAAGACCGGACCCCATATGCACGCTCCAATGGAAAATTACATTATCGGCACGCGGGAATCTCGCTTAATTCTTAGGCATGCAGATATACATACTCCCGGTTATTGCACCGCGAGAACGTTCGTCTCCGGGCGGGCGATTGGCCGCATCATCTCGGCGGTTGGCACTGGAACGGCTGCTGAACGGCGTTTGGCTCGGCTCGCGAGTTGTATTTGGTCCGACCTGTGCACCGGGCCTCTCACCCGTTCGGGTGACGTATCGACGCTTCGGTGTGCTAACATTCCAACACCTCAGGTTGCGCTGGCGATTGAGCCCGAGCGTTCCAACGGGCAACGGCAAGCAAAATCCCGCCGAAGAACACGATGGAACTGTGGTTAATCCGACAGACGCATGTGCCTTATTTTCTGCTGAACAGGAGCCGACGATGCCTCCTCTCAAAGCTACGGTTGGTTTGCTTGTCATGCTCGTTCTCGTCGACCTTTCGGGCGCGACAGCACAAGAACGATCGGCTGACTACGATCGCGTTACACCCGCGGATATGAAATGGGTTCCGCTGCCTTCGCTGCCAAAAGGGGCGCAAATCGCGATACTGCACGGCAGCCTCGGGAAGCCAGGTTTGTTCACGATACGCGTGAAGCTTCCTCCGCACTACAAATTGCCTGTGCATTCCCACCCGGACGAGCGCGTGCGGACAATTATCTCCGGGACCTACTATTCGGCGATTGGCGACAAGGTCGATGAAACAAAGCTCACGCCGTTTCCGTCCGGTACGTTCTCGAACGTGCCGCAAAACGTTTGGCAGTTCGCCGAAACAAAGGATGAGGAAGTGATTTTTCAAATCACCGGCGTTGGACCGACAGGGATTAACTATCTGAACCCTGCGGATGATCCGCGCAAGTCTCGCTAAAGGCCATCCACATTAGGCAGCACAAGATGCGCACGATAACCGTGCGCCCCACTTCGGAGGTGGCCAGCCACTTCTTCACGGCGTCCCGCTTTGGCCTTCGTTGAGACAATTCAAAGCAAAGCTGACATCGCCCGGCTTTCCTCTTTGATAGAGGCGGTATGCCGCGAAACATCGACTCACTACGCCTGCGAATTTTTCAAAAATCCAAAGCTAAGAGTTGTGGATTACGTAAACAGGGAGATACGTGTAATGTCAAAGTCTCACATTACTCGCCGCCGCTTGCTTCGTAACGCTTCCGCTGGAGGTCTGATGGCAGCGGCGACCCCCGGCCTGATCGGTGCCGCTCGCGCGCAATCGGCGCGAAAGACCTTCGTCTTCGTCAGTGGGGCGTTTTGCGGCGGCTGGATATGGCGCCCAGTCTCTGACCGGCTCGAACAGGGCGGCCACAAAGTGTACGCTCCGTCACTCACGGGCTTAGCCGATCGCTCGCATTTACTAACCAAGGATATCAATCTGGACACCCACATCGCCGACGTCGTCAACCTGATCAAATGGGAAAGTCTTGAAAACGTCTGCCTTGTGGCGTGGTCCTATGCAGGTTTTGTGGGCTCGGGCGCACTCGAAAGCGTCGGCGATCGCGTCTCATCAGTCGTATGGCTTGATGCCTTTGTTCCGACCGACGGACAACGGGTGGCGGACCTCGCATTCGAGGGGTTTCGCAAAGCAATACAGATGGCCGCTGACAAGGGCGAGGCAGGCGTTCACGGATTGGCGAAGATTCCGCCCATTGTTGTTGCTGAACGCGACCGGGCATTTGCAGAGTCTAAAGTTACGCCGCATCCAGTCGGCACCTATCTCCAACCGATCAAGGTTTCTGGCGCGCTCCAAAAGGTGGCGAAGAAGACATACATCCGCCTCCCAGAATTTCCACAGCCTCACTTTGATAAGGCACTAGCTGACTGCAAGGGCGACAAATCTTGGACGACATTTGAACTGCCGGACATTGGGCACATGGCCATGCTCGATGCACCAGACCGCGTGAGCGAATTGATACTGCAAGCAGCGTGAACTATAGCGTAAGGGGCAGTCATTACACGGAAGTATGGTATGTCTGTCTTGGTCATTTCGGCGTTTCGGCGGTGTTTGTCGGCTGGTTGACATCCGCTTCTACCCGGTAAGCGTCGAGCTGGGCCTGTCCGGAAGCGTTATGTCTGGCCAGATCTCTGTGATTCAATTGTCCAAACTGGGGCTCGAAACATGCGCTACGAACTCGCCGATCATGACTGGATTGCCATCAAGCCCTGCTAACGAACAAGCCGCGCGACGTTCCTCGGGTGCGGACGGAACGAGGTGATAGATCTCAGTGGCGGCAATATCCTCATCTTCATGAGCCTCTGCCAGATCATCTGGGACGTCTAGCTTCAGATCGGAAACAGAAATCCGGAAAGAAAGGTCAGGCTGGAGGAAATTGAACCGGGGGTGCAGGCAGTCGGCGTGCTCCGGGCGAGCGAGTACTGGTTGAAGAAGATCTCGCAGGAGACCGGACGGAGCGCGGAGCGGCTCCGCTTCGTCCGGGGCATCGCCGACAAGTTCGGGATTGCGCTGCTTTCGAGCCGAAAGCTGAGCAATCCCGGCCACAACGGATTTTCGGTCACCGACGAAGACCTCGACCGCTCACCCGACGTGAAGGACTTCCTCGAAGAGTTGAGCGACTACGGCAATCTGCTGGTGCTGAAACATACGACGAAGGAGAAGGACCGCCGGTGCCGGCGGAAATGGTATCTGAACCCGATCCTCTGCCCGAACTTCAAGCTGCCCTACAAGCGGTTGAAGGAGCCGCGATACGTTAGCGCCGCCGAAGTCGCCGACTGGATGAGGAAATCAAGCCGAAAAACGAGCCCGAGCAGCTTTCGTTCTTCGCGGAGAATCGCCCATGATCTCGGGCAACGCATTCAGACCGTGGGGGCCGATAGGCTGGCTGCTGCCGAGGTTGAGCAGCGAACGGTGGCTCCTGATCGGATGCAATTCCGTGGAGGAACGCTCGCTGGCCACCCTGCGGTACGCCAAGGATCGGATCGCTGGAGGTCGGTTCTTTTGCATACACGATCCCGACCCGCTGGATGCACAGGCATTCGAACGATTGACCACGCAAAACAAGGGCGAGCTCCTCTCGGCCGGCTTTCGCGGGGAAGACGTCCCCCAAGACGATGCTGCTTTGCGAACTCGACGCGATCAAGGCGGAGCTCGACGCCTGCCTAGCCAAGGGAATACCCGACATCCTATTCGACATCTCCGCGATGCCGAAACGATGGTTCTTTCCTCTCACCCAATTCCTGATGCGCGATCCGCGTGCACGGACCGTGGTCGTCACCTACGCGTCGCCCGAGCGATACGGTCAGGTATTGGCAGGCAATCCGGAGCCGATGCGCGTGCTCCCCGGCTACTACGACACCGAGGGTGCGACCAGTCACGACATGCTGGCGGTGGGCATAGGTTTTGAGCCGCTCCTGCTCCCGTCCCTTTTCGACCAGATAAAGTGCGATCAGGTCCGGCTGCTATTTCCATTTCCGCCCGGGCCGCCCGGCTATCAGCGGAACTGGGCGTTCGTGAAGAGCATCGACGACATGATGGAGGAGCGTGGCAGCAAATCGCTCGACCGGATCCAGCTTCATATGCACGACTGTCCGCAGATATTCGACGCTCTCCGCAAGATGACCGACAGCGGCAAACTAACGTCGGCCCTGGCTCCGTATGGGCCCAAGCCGATGTCGTTGGCCATGTGTCTGTTCGCGCTCGCGGTCAACGACTCCGGTGAGAAACGGGTGCCGGTGTACTACGCCCAACCGAGGCGATACATGACCGATTACTCCACCGGCATCAGGATGCTGGCCGGCGGCGAGATGGACATCCAAACCTATTGCATCAAGCTGAACTCGAAGAAGCTGTACCAGTTCAATTAGCGACTGCCACCGCGACATTGAACCCGCTCGCTTCGTAAAAGACTGGCGAGTGCGATTTCATTTGCCACGTTTCCTGATTGTCCAGTGAGAAGGATCAGAAGGCATAGCCGATCGCTTTCGGCAGGCGGCGGCGATGGTCACTCCGGTGGGCATCAACCGCGGCGCACAGTTCTGCATTGATGCCACCTTGGTTCATCGGGTCCTCGGAGTTTTGCTCCCGCTAATCTCTTCAACTCCGTAAAGCATGCGAGTTGAAGCGGTTACCATTCGATCATGCGTAATGGTAACGGCGGAGTCGAACGTTGATCCCACTAAGAAATTGATATCGTTAGAAAATGGCGCGCCCGGAACAATTCGAACATCCGCCGCAGCTCCGTCTTGATTTCTTGCAGCTTCACCCGCATGCGGTCGCGTCGGGTCTTCCGGAGTAGTTGGAAGGCTCTCCGTCTAGATTTGCCGCAGATGAAGGTGAAGCCCAAGAAAGCGAAGGTCTCGGGTCTACCGATGCCGCGCTTCTTGCGCTCGGCTGCCGCGTTGCGGCCGAACTCAATCAAGCGGGTCTTGCCCGGATGGAGCGAGAGCGAGAATGCCCCGAACCGCTTGCGCAGTGCATCGAGGAAGCGACGGGCGTCGTCCTCATGCTCGAAGCCTGCGACCAGATCATCTGCCTAGCGCACGACGATCATGTCGCCGTGGGCCTCTTACCCCTAGGACCTGCAGCGTTCGCCTCCGTCAAACAAGGCGGCCTTCCTCGTAGGCGTACGAAGGCGGCTCTTACCGGACTTCTGCAACGAAATCGGCCAACAAGCGACATCCGCTTTCGTCGGCTAGGCGTAACAATGACCGCCCGAAGACGGCCTTCGAAAGTCAAAGGAGTTGTTTGCTTATCCAGCGCTCAGCGCTGGTCGGTTCCGATGGCGCGAGTGGAGGAAGCCGAGACCGAGGAAGCCGAGCAGCATCATGGCCCATGTGGAGGGTTCGGGGACCGCCGAAACAGTATCAGTCGTGAGCGCAGCAAGGAACGGTTCTCCCTTCCCCCATACGCCATCGCCAATATAGTCAAACTCAACCTGGGTCAGCGTACCGATTCCGGAGACGTTGAATTGCTGAGCGTCCAGTCGATCTTCGTTGCTGGACCCGTAGTAGGCCGATCCGTACAGACTCGTCGCGGTATTGATGAAGCCATCGTTGAAGTGGTCACGAATATTGACCCCTTCGGTCAGACTGAAGGTGAATGTGCCTCCGGTGCCTGTGAAAATGAATTGCCCGGTGGTCGCGCCATTCGCGCCGAAAGCGGAGTTGACGAGACTATAGATCGTCTGAACGCCAGTGATGTTCAGTCCGCCAAAAACGAATGAGGTGGGAAGATTATCTTGCCCCAATGTTTGCACAGCGCCCAGGTGGCTTCCACCGGGATAGCTCGCAAGGCCGAATGTGGCCGCGCCAATCGTCAGTGACGTGCCGCCGGCGGGATAATTGAATCCACCACTATAGGTCGACAGATCGGCGTTCACTTGGGAGCTGAGGTCGATTTGCACCTGCGACGCTTGCGCCAGAGAAATCGGCAGGGAAAGCGCAAGCAGCGAAAGCGCCAATAATTTGTTGTTCATTCCCAATCTCCTTCATGCGGTAGCTGCATAATTATCGGAGTTGGCGAAACGGACGCAGAAATCCGCGAGACAATTCGCCAAAGGACAGCTTCTAATATTTTTTAAAGTGTTAAATTATCTTCCAGGAGAATTTCATCAGTGTCAACATTTCATAGATTTTAGTCGTCCAATCCGTTGTGCCCAAATAAAGGGCAAAGAAATAGCCCCAGAATTTACGGTGCTGAATCAATTGGTTGAATTAGCTCGGTAGTGAGCCAGGGCATCGGGGTCCAAAGCACCCGATAGGAATCTCGGCCATTTCCGCAACGTACCCGCCCACGCGAAGCCAGCTATGGGTCTTGGATCGCGGTAGGGATGCCCGTTGCTGGGCACCCCCCGCACAGATCCGGACAGGCCCGATTCGAGCATCCGGCTCTTACCTCGAGTGTTTCACGGCGAAGCGCCGGTCGGGCCAGGGGTGAAGGATGCGCGCCGCGGGAAGCCACCCGGCAGCCAGCTTCGTCATCCGGTCCCACGTGAAGCCGTTTTTCTGGCTGCGCCGCCGAAGCGTGCGGCGCCAGGGGTCGGCCACGTAATGCCGGAACGCTGAGAGCGCCCGACTATTTGTGGGCACGGCATAGTAGGCGAAGTGGCCCGTAACGACTTGCCTCAACCAATGTCCCTGTGACGGGATAGGCTGGTGCATTCTTTGCCGCAGCTCCGTAGCTCCGTCTTAATTTCTTGCAGCTTCACCCGCATGCGGTCGCGTCGGGTCTTCCGGAGTAGTTTGAAGGCTCCCCGTCTAGATTTGCCGCAGATGAAGGTGAAGCCCAAGAAAGCGAAGGTCTCGGGTCTACCGATGCCGCGCTTCTTGCGCTCGGCTGCCGCGTTGCGGCCGATGTCGCGCGGCGATCAGGATGGAAGTGCACGGGACGATCTGACGCAGCGATACGAGGCCCTTTGTGCCCATTACGGCATGCGGCCTTCCCGCAACAATCGAGGCGTTGCTCACGAGAATGGTTCGATCGAAGGGCCCCACGGTCATCTCAAGCGAGCAATCGCGGACGCCTTGCTGCTGCGCGGAACTGTCGACTTCGACGATCTTGCCACCTATCGCGGCTCAATGGTTGGCCTGCACGTCCCCCTGCCGACGCTTCGCCGGCATCCTCGCGGACACCTGCGCACGGCTTAGGGTCGATGCGGTTCGCTATTCCTTCATCGTAGTGGACTTGCACCACCCACTCCTCGCCGGTCTCCCGGCGCACCTGTGTGAAAAACGCCAGGACGCTAGGCGGCGATAGAACAAGCTATTCGCTCATGACCGTCTTCGCGGCCAAGGCCGCGCCTTGCAACCCGAGATCAAGTGCGGTGGCCAACATACTGTCTACGTTTCGAACGATCCCCGCCAGCGAAAGCCAAGACGTCGCACATGCTGGTCGATTGTTGCGGCCGAAGAACCGCACACCAAATCAAGTGCGGACAGACAAAATTCATTCGTAATCACTTTTACTTATCCGGAGACACTCAGAACAAGACCCTTGGAAACGTGTTGAATAGTAGGGACCATCAGCCGTCCCATCCGGCGACAGCCACTGGCGCGCGACGCCGTTGCGGTCACCTGATCGGGGAGTACCGCTTGGTTCGCTTCCTTCTCGGCTCCGGCTCAATGCGTAGCCGATCGTTCTCCTGACGCAACCGGGAGACCTCCTAAGCCTGGTCCGCCGACATCGACGTCGCCTGCGTAGTGGTGGTGGCGCTGTGCCGCCGATGCTGGGACTTGCCGGCGCTTATCCTCGCGGCGAAATAACTGGTACGTTGTGTGTGTTTAACTCTGGAATCATCCAGAAGGCGTCATTGGCGAAGCGATTGAACAGCTCTGGGGGGAGAACCGTCTCTCGTTCAAGCCAGCTCACTTTGCGGCGCACTTTGTGCAAGTTGGGCGTTCCGATTCCAAGATCGAAATCGTCGGCTTCGTACTCGACGTTCTCGAAATCGTGCGCAAACCGGCTCTCACCCAGAAAATCGTAGATCTGATCTAGCGTTCCGCTCGGATCTTTGCACAGGGCCTCGTAGCCGACGAGGATAAGACGGCTTGCATTCTCACCCCAAAAAGCTTCTCGAAGAGCATCGATTGCAAATCCAACGAGTCCATCGCTCGTCGCGAGTCGGTTAACTCGCGTGTAAACGGTGTTGAGCGATTCGAAGTTGAATATCCCGGACAATTCGAAAGCGTTCTGCCTGATGAGACGTTCGAGACTGTCCATGATCCAGGGCACATGCCGAACGCAACATATGACCTTCGCCTCAGGGAATAACTTTACCAGCGTAGGCAGTTTGGAGCACCACGCACGGTTGGTATCGAGCACCATCTTAGTTGGATGGACGGCATGATAGTAGTTATCAAAGATTCCCTTTAGTAATTCTCTCTTTTGCATTTCATCGATGAAAATGGCGGCCTCGTTTCTTCGGCTCATTGCTCCTTGCAGGGCCATGAAAAGCGAACCTACAGGACTGCTCATTCCAGCATGGAGGCGAGGATTCTGGCGAAGAATTGCCGCTAGCAACGTTGATCCGGAACGAGGCAGCCCCGAAATGAAATGCAAGCCATTCTGCATAATCGAAACTGCCTCACTTCCGTTTAAGCACGATTCTCACGATAGACATTCTCACTATAGACATTCTATAGCGAATCTTTGCAACGAGCCTTGGTCACCACTTTAACCGGTCGCAGCTCCACAACTTACACATGCGGCGCTGCGATAACATGATTGTCGGCAAGCACATTCCAGAACGTGTTCGCCGTGTTGGACTGAATGTCAGTCGTGACGCTACCGTTGTTCCAGCCAACTTGGGTGCCCGCCATGAGGGTGACCAGTTGGTTCGCATTGAACGCCGCCAAGGCGTTTCTCAGATCCTGACCGTTGATCAAGAGATCGCCGGACTGGGGTGGGCTGTGGATTGTATCAACGTACTGCAGCCAGGCATTCATCGTAGCCTTCTGGGGTGGCGTGGTGAAAGCCTGGGTAGCGGTGTTGTAATCGTTCCCTAAGCTCGTCGCAGCTGTCTCCAGAATGCCGTCGTGGTTAATATCCACATTAGCGCTAGTGGGGGAATAGGTGAACGGCGCCAACCCTCTGAGCCAATCGACCGCCTCAGTAATCAGATCATGGCCCGCTGGCTGGCCAGGGAATAGGCCTGGGTCAGCCTTTCCGGCGTCGATGTTGAGTTGGGCTTTGAGCGCCTGTTTCATCATCGATATGCGAACGTCGGGATTCGCATCGCTCGCATTGAGAAGCTGCTGCGCCGCAGCCCAAGGTACGGAAAGTGTAGTTTCGCCATTATCCTGAACGCCATCGCCATTACCATCCCCGAGTAGAATTCCGACCGTCGCGCTGCCGGTCGCCGTCGCCGTCGCCGTACCCGGCGAGCGGTCGCTCAGCGTCGTCGTGATGGTGTCCGTGCCCGGCAAGGCATAGGAGTGGCTGCCGCTCACGGCGAAGCTGCCGTTCGCACCCGTCACCGTGCCCGTCGTCGTCGTGCCGTCGCCCCAGTTGATGGACGCAACCAGGTCCGAGGCCGGCGTCACCAGATCGGTGTCGGTGAAGTTC
>NZ_JAKLUA010000025.1:0-17570 GCF_022012435.1 Bradyrhizobium zhengyangense | reverse complement strand
GAGGCCGTGAACCCGCCCGCGACATCCGTGCTGTTGCTGTCCGTGAACGTCGCAACCGACGTTCCCGCCGCAATCGCAACATGCTCCGTCGCAGACGTCAGCACAACCTGGCCGCTCAGAGGCGAGAACACCGAAACCGCAATGTGGTGATCATCGCTGCCGCCGCGGCCGTCGCTGGTCGCAACGTCGATGCTTTCGCTACCAGCCGTATTATCCTGGAAGGTAAGGGTCGAAAGGTCCGAATTGACCTGAGCGAGAGTCCCGGTGATCGTCAGATGATTGGTGTTCGATCCCGAAACTCCCGCGCCCGTAGCGGACAGTAATCCGTTGGTATCGCTCAACACCACGGTAATTGTTTCGCTCGCGCTACTGGCATCGCCGTCGACGATGCTGATGCCGGTGATCGGCGTGACCAATCCCTGCTGGATGGTTTGCGGCCCCGGAACAGTGGTTATCGGCGGTTGATTTCCTCCGGACGAGCCAAGCAGGAATTCGGTGCCAAACCCACTGCCGGAAGAGCTCGTAAACAAATCGTAGGAGAAGTTCAGGACCTGCCCGGCCGCGCTCGTGAATGTGCCGAGGTCAAGCGCATGATTGCTGAAGAAGGTCTGCGCCGACGCAACCGTCGAGAACGCCTGGTGGAAGATCTGCGTGCTGTTTTCAGAGACACTGAAGTCGAGCGACGTAAATCCCGTGCCGAATGACTGCGATCCGAAGAATCCCGCAATCAGATGTCCCGAGAGAGTCGTCGTGTTGATCGTCCATGTGACGGTATTTCTGTATTCTCGCGAGCCGGTCGCGGTTGTCGAATAGGACGCCCCCTCCGACGCTTCACCGAAGACAGTTCCGCCGCTGAAGGCCGTGTTCAGATTGTTGTTACTCGCCAGTATCGACGCAACGGAACTGGAGGCGGGCACTTCCGTCGCAAAGGTATAGGCGTTGTTGGCCTGATTGTTGAAGCCGTCCACCGTTCCGAGCAAGGCTCGGCTGATCGCATTCGCCGAACTCCCAACCTGCGAGGAGGCAAATGCAGCGACGTTCGTCACGACGCCGCCGCCGCCCGTTGACGCGGTGGTGTCCGTAACCCCGGTACTACCGGTTGCCGTGGAGTTCGCCAACGCGAGCTGACCGTTCGCCGTCGTCGCTGACGCGTGACTCGAGGCAGAGCCTTGAGTACCACCAGTACCGCCTGTCGATGTCGCGCTCGCGGTTGCCGTATCGCCGGTAGCGGACCCCGTCGCAATCGCCGATGCCGAGTCGGTGGCGCCGCCACCGGTCAGGCTTACGCCGCTATTGCCACCTGTCGCATGCGATGTGGCCGTCACGTGGGTCACACCCGTCAGCACGATGGATGACGTCGCCGTGCCACCTGTCGCGCCAGCACCTCCGTTTCCGCCGGCTCCGCCGAAAGTGGTGCTGGTGCCAGTCAACGTGGAGGCATGTATCGTGTTCGTCGTGTCATCAAATGTCAGACTTGACGTTGCAGCACCGCCAAGGCCGCCGCTTCCGCCACTATATCCGCCACCGCCGGCGCCGCCCGTCGCGGTCTGGTAGAGCCTCAGATAGCCGCCCGTGGTCGATCCGCCGACTGCATTGGTCAGCGTGCTGCTGCCGCCGGCCCCTCCCGTGGCGCCGCTGTAGCCGCGCCCACCAGCACCACCGTTTTGAATGACGACCGAATCGGCCGAGTGACCCGATGCCGTTGCGCTCGAGTTGCTCGCCAAACCACCCGCGCCACCGCTGTGGCCCGCGCCAAAGCCGCGGCCACCGGTGCCACCGATCGCCTTGACATACGCATAGGCCCGTCCGCCGGTGGCAGACGCCTCCGTCGCTGTTGCGCTCGTGCCGGTGACCGCGCCGCCGGCACCACCATTGCCGGCCGTGCTGCCGGAACTTCCACCAGCGCCGCCTGTGGTATAGGCTAAGGCGTTGGTTGTTTCGGCGAGTGTCGTCGTGCTGGTTGCGGTTGAAGCTGCCGTCGCCGTGCCGCCGGCGCCGCCATTTCCCGTGCCGTAGCCGCTGCCGCCGGTCCCGCCGACTGCCCGCGCCGCGAAGCTATTCGTCGAGCCGATGTTATGCGAGCCGGTCAGGACAAGCGTTGCCGTTGCCGCGCCGCCCGAGACACCATTGCCGCTGCCGGACTGGACATTGCCGCCGGCCCCGCCATAGGCGTGGCTCGTGCCGTCGAGCGTCAGCGCCGGCGTCGCATTTGTGTTGTCGTTGAATGTCAGGCTCGAGGTCGCGCTACCGCCCAGGCCCGGCGTGCCGCCCCTGCTGTAGCCACCGGCCCCGCCGCTCGCGGACTGGGACAATCCCAGCGTACCCGCCGATGAGGCCGAACCGCTGACCGCATTCGTCAGGGTAACGCTCTGCCCCGCGCCACCGTTCGCACTGCCATAGCCGCGGCCACCGGCGCCGCCGGTCTCGCTGACAAGGGCGTAGGCCGAGTGACCGGATGCCGTCGCAGTCGTATTGTTTGCAACGCCGCCCGCGCCACCGGAGTTACCGGCGCCGTCTCCGCCTGATCCGCTTCCTCCCGTGGAGTACGCGTTGGCGTGCGCAGCCTCGGTCGACGACGTCGTCGTCGCGGCGGCCGTAGCGCTCGCCGTGGATCCTGCGACGCCGTTGTTCACAGCCGCACCGGTTAGGTTGCCGCCGGCGCCGCCAGTGGCGCGCGCCGTCGCGGTCACGACATGCGCGCCCGTCAGGTTGACCGATGAATTTGCCGCACCACCGGCTTGCGAGCTTGCTCCAGCGCCTCCGCCGTTTCCGGCTCCGCCGCCAGCGGCCGTGCTGGTGCCCGTCAGCGTCGCTGCCGCCGTGGCATTCGTGGTGTCGTTGAAGGTCAGACTTGAAGATGCAGCACCGCCCAGACCGCCGCTTCCGCCGTTATATCCGCCACCACCGGCGCCGCCAGTCGCGGTCTGGTGAAGCGTCAGATAACCACCTGTGGTCGATCCGCCCGCCGCATTGGTCAGCGTGCTGCTGCCACCGGTCCCTGCGGTGGCACCGCTGTAGCCGCGCCCACCATTACCGCCTGTTTGAATGACGACCGATACGGCCGAGTGACCCGATGCCGTCGCGCTTGAGTTGCTCGGCACGCCACCGGCACCGCCGCTGTGGCCCGCGCCGAAGCCCCGGCCGCCGCTGCCACCAATCGCCCTGATATAGGCATAGGCCCGTCCGCCTGTGGCAGACGCCTCCGTCGCTGTTGCGCTCGTGCCCATGACTGCGCCGCCGGCGCCACCATTGCCAGCCGTGCTCCCGGAACTTCCACCAGTGCCGCCTGTGGTATAGGCCAAGGCGTTGGTGGTTTCGGCGAGTGTCGTCGTGCTGGTTGCTGTCGAAGCTGCCGTCGCCGTGCCGCCGGCGCCGCCATTTCCCGTGCCGTAGCCAGTGCCGCCGGTTCCGCCAATGGCCCTCGCCGCAAAGCTGCTGGTGGAGCCGATGTTGTGCGAGCCGGTCAAGACAAGCGTTGCCGTTGCCGCGCCGCCCGAGACACCATTGCCGTTGCTGGACTGGACATTGCCGCCGGCCCCGCCATAGGCGTGGCTCGTGCCGTCGAGGGTAGCCGCTGGCGTCGCATTGGTGTTGTCGTTGAACGTCAGGCTCGAGGTCGCGCTGCCGCCAAGGCCGGGCGTGCCGCCCCTGCTGTAGCCGCCGGCCCCGCCGCTCGCCGTCTGCGACAATCCCAGCGTACCTGTCGATGAGGCCGAGCCGCTGACCGCATTCGTCAGCGTAATGTTCCGTCCTGCGCCGCCGTTCGCGCCGCCATAGCCGCGGCCGCCGCCGCCGCCGGTCTCGCTGACAAGGGCGTAGGCCGAGTGACCCGATGCCGTCGCAGTCGTATTATTTGCAACGCCGCCTGCGCCACCGGAGTTACCGGCGCCGTCTCCGCCTGATCCGCTTCCTCCTGTCGAGTACGCGTTGGCGTGCGCGGACTCGGTCGACGACGACGTTGTTGCGGAAGCGGTGGCACTCGCCGAGCTCCCTGCGACCCCGTTGCCCACAGCCGCACCGTTGATATTGCCGCCCGCGCCGCCAGTGGCGCGTGCTGTCGCGGTCACAACATGTGCGCCTGTCAGGTTGATGGACGACGTTGCCGCACCACCGGCCTGCGAGCTGGCTCCAGCGCCTCCGCCGGTTCCGGCTGCACCGCCATAGGCCCTGCTGTAGCCCGTCAGCGTCGACGCGGCCGTGACATTCGCCGTGTCGTTGAAGGTCAGGCTCGAGCTTGCCGCACCACCGGCACCGGCCGCAGCGGATTGAGCATAACCGCCGGCGCCGCCCGCTGCGCTCTGGCGAAGCGTCAGATAACCACCTGAGGTTGAACCAGTGACCGCATTGGTCAGCGTGCTGTTGGCACCGGCTGCCGCCGTAGCGCCGCCATAGCCGCGGCCACCGGTACCGCCGGTTTGATTGGCGGTTGCCACGGCCGAGTGACCAGATGCCGTTGCAACTGTATTGCCAACGGCACCGCCGGCTCCCCCGGTATGCCCTGCTCCGCGTCCGCTTCCACCCGTGCCGCCAAGTTCGTCAGCGCGAGCGTAGGCCCGTCCCCCGATCGCGGACGCTGCCGTTGCCGTTGCGCTGGCCCCAAGAGCTGCACCGCCCGCCCCGCCATTTCCGCCGGAACTACTGACCGTGCCGCCACTGCCTCCGGTCGAATTGGCACGCGCTTCAATATTGTCGCTGCCATGCGTCGTGCTGTTCACGACTGACGTAGTTGTCGCCGCGCCGCCCGCGCCGCCATTGCTCGTCCCATAACCACGGCCGCCGGTGCCGCCGGTGGCGTTGGCGCGACCATAAAGGCGGTGCGCGGCGGTCGCATTCAGGTTAGACGTCGCAGCTCCGCCAGTCGCGCCGCCGCCGGCACCGTTGCCGCCGGCGCCGCCGTTTGCCGTGCTATAAGTTTCGAGATACGAGGCCGGCGTCGCGCTCGCACTGTTGTCAAACGTCAGGCTCGACGTCCCGCTGCCGGCCGCTCCCCCGATTCCGGACGAACTGTAACCACCGGCTCCGCCGGTGGCCGTCTGGACCAATCTCAATGTGCCTCCGGCGGCGGAGCCGCTGACCGCATTGGTCAGGGAGATGCTTTGTCCCGCGCCACCGACAGCGCCGCTGTAACCTTGGCCGCCAGCGCCGCCGGCCTCCGTGGCCGTCGCATTAGCAGAGAATCCGGAGGCAGTTGCCGTGGTGCTGCTGGCGATCCCGCCTGAACCGCCCGTATTGCCCGCTCCCCGCGCGTTGCCACCCGCTCCGCCCGTGGAACTGGCGGCCGCGGTGGCCGTCTGGGTCAGGGACGTCGTTGTCGCGGACGCCGTTGCACTCGCGCCAGCACCGGCAAGCCCATTGCCTG
This sequence comes from Bradyrhizobium zhengyangense, assembly GCF_022012435.1. Classification (GTDB taxonomy): domain Bacteria; phylum Pseudomonadota; class Alphaproteobacteria; order Rhizobiales; family Xanthobacteraceae; genus Bradyrhizobium; species Bradyrhizobium zhengyangense. Next base: position 12,211 of record NZ_JAKLUA010000025.1, on the reverse strand, counting down.
TCGCTGCTCCGACCAGGTCGCCGGCATTCCCGCCCGAGGCGGCCGCGTACGCATTGACAGTATTTGCGCCGGTCAGGTTGATCGACGCACTACCCGTGCCTCCCGCTCCCGCGATGGCGCCGGCGACTGCGCGATTTCCACCATCGCCGCCGTTGGCGGTGGTCCTGCCCGTCAAAGTGGCTGCGTGGGTGGCACTTGCCGTGTCATCGAAGGTCAGATTCGAAGTCGCCGCGCCACCGGCACCGCCGATACCGCCAGCGCTGTACCCGCCCTGGCCGCCTGTCGCAGTCTGGTAGAGCCGCAGAAAGCCACCATTGGCAACACCGCTGGCGGCATTGGTCAAGGAACTGCTGGCGCCTGCTCCACCTGCCGCACCCGAGTAACCGGCGCCGCCGTTTCCGCCCGTTTGTTGAATCGTGACGTAGGCCGCGTGACCCGAAGCAGTTGCGGTCGTGCCGCCGACCGCGCCGCCAGCGCCACCGGAGCTGCCAGCACCGTTGCCGCGACCGCCTGTGCCACCCGTTTCTCCTGCAGTTGCGTAGGCTCGACCGCCCGTCGCGTTGCTTTCCGTCGCGGTTGCGCTCGCACCGATCGCAGAACCACCCGCGCCTCCGTTTCCGGAACTGCCAAAAGCGCCGCCTCCGGTCCCACCAGTACCATGGGCTCGGACCGTAACGCTCTCACTCCCCGCCGTCGTGCTGCTGCCGACGGCGCTTGCGCTTGCCGTCCCACCAGCGCCGCCATTTGCGGTCCCGTATCCGCGGCCACCATTGCCTCCATACGCGTAGGCGCGCGCTTGACCGATGGCGTGAGCTCCCGTCAAATTGATCGTCGCCGTGCCGCTTCCGCCGGGCGCCCCGTTGCCGGCCTGTCCATTCCCGCCCGCGCCGCCATGCGCAGTGCTCTGCCCGTCAAATGTTGCGGCTGGCGTCGCGTTCAGCGCATCATTGAACGTCAGGTTCGACGTCGCATTGCCTGCCAGTCCGCCCGTCCCGGCAGAACTCGCGCCGCCCGCACCGCCGGTTGCGCTTTGCCTCAGGCCCAGATAGCTGCCGCCGCTCGAGCCGCTAACCGCATTCGTCAGCGTGACGTTCTGTCCCGTTCCTCCGCCCGCGCCGTTCAGACCGGCGCCACCAGCGCCACCGACCTCTGTGGCGCTCGCGAGCGCGGAGTGACCGGAGGCTGTCGCAGTCGTGCTGCTTGCGACTCCGCCAGCGCCGCCAACATTGCCGGCTCCCGCCGCACCGCCGCCCTTGCCGCCGGTTGCGGTGGCGTAGGCGCGCGCGTACTCGGTGGTTGACGTTGTGGTTGCTGCAGCGGTCGCACTCGCCGCGCCGCCTGCAACGCCGTTACCAACCGCTGTGCCGTAAAGATTCCCGCTGTCACCGCCGGATGCGGTCGTAGTGGCGCGAACGGTATGAGCGCCCGTCAGATTGATCGATGAATTCGCGACGCCTCCGGCTCCGCCCGTGCCACCGAGCCCATTTGCGGATCCACCGTTGCCGCCGTTTGCGGTGCTGGCCCCCGCCAGCGTGGACGCCTTCGTAGCGTTGGAATCGGCGAAGGTGAGGCTCGACGTCGCCGTGCCTGCGGCACCGCCCGCGCCTCCTGCACTGTATCCACCATTTCCGCCGCTCGCGGTCTGGTTGAGCGCAAGATAACCGCCGGTCGTGGTCCCGCTCACCGCGTTCGTCAGCGAGCTGTTGGCGCCAGCGCCACCTGCCGCACCACTATAACCGCGACCGCCATTGCCGCCGGTCTGACCAACCGTAGCGTAAGCCGAATGCCCCGATGCGGTTGCCGTCGTCCCGCTCGCAACGCCGCCTGCGCCGCCTGAGAAGCCGGTGCCTACCCCCGCCCCGCCCGTGCCGCCCGAGGAATAGGCCGACGCATGCGCTGCCCCACCCGCGTTCGCGTTCGTGGACGACGCTGATGCCGTCGCGGTTCCTCCGGTGCCACCGTTGGCGCCTTGGCCGTTTGGCGAACCAGTACCTGGCGTGCCCGCCGCACCGCCGGCACCGCCCGTTGCTCGAGCAGTGCTCGTGATCGAGCTGCCCGAGTTGACGACTGTTGAAGCCGTGGACGTCGCGTTTCCACCGTTCCCGCCTGCGCCGGCATTGCCGCCAACGGCTCCGCTGCCGCCATTTCCGCCTCTGCCTCCGACGCCGCCAGTCGCCTCTGCGGAATTCGAGGTGTCGACCGTGCCGTTGTTGGTCGTCGTCTGGTTGCCTCCGGGGCCGCCTACCGTACCATTCGATCCCGAGCCCACACCGTTCGTGCCTGGTGTGCCGGCTGTACCCGTCAAATTGATATCGGACATGGCTGAACTCCCAAGATTCAGGAATGGCTCAGTTCAAAACACGACAGCAGATTGAAGGCGTCTGAGCTAAGAGATCGCCTTAACCGTACGACGGAAGATGATGAGATGACTGAGAGAAGGTCGGCTTCAGGAGCAGAAGCTTAAGGAGCAAGAAGTATCCCACGCTCGTCTCCCCGCAAAAAAAGGACTACGTGTCGGAAATCAAATAGCCGGCGGCAAAAAAATAAAGGTCGCCGCCCCGTCACGGTCCGGCAATTCAGAAGCAACTTTAAAAATTAAAACACGCCAAACATCAACCTGGCAAGATCATAATTCAATTCGAATCCAAAATTTCATATTTGCCCACTGCGGAGCTGCCGCGCACGAAGGAAACAAAACGTTCTTGCATAGACACGATAATCGCAACTAGACTTCGTTTTGATTATTAAGTCTCCCATTTTTGCCCGACGCGGGTTTGAAGATTGGGAGACTCGCACTTTATTGAAATAAGATTGCGCCCCGATAGAGCGCCGTCGATTTTTTTGCGCAACGCCCATTTGATTGGATTCGGTTATGACGATCGCACCGAATTTCGACGCAGATGCCGGCATGATGGCTCTCGTCGTATTGCTTAGACTTCACGGAGTCAGCGCCGACCCCGATCAACTGAGCCATCGCTTTGCCCACCGCGCGCTTGGTACGCCGGAAATCCTCCTGGGCGCCAAGGAACTCGGGCTACGAGCGCGTTGCTACAAAACGAAATGGGAGAAGCTCTCAGTCACGCCGCTTCCCGGCATCGCGGTTCTCAGGGATGGCAAGTTTCTGATCCTTGCCAAGCTCGTAGGCGACAAGGCGCTGGTACAATCGCCGCAGTCGTCGCGTCCAACGCTGATGAGCAGAACCGAATTCGAAGCGGCCTGGGACGGGCACATCATCCTGATGACACGACGGGCGGGTCTCTCCGATCTGTCGCGCAGGTTCGGGATATCCTGGTTCCTCGCTGCACTGAACAAGTATCGACACATATTTGCGCGAGTCCTCGTCGCTTCGTTCTTCCTCCAACTTTTCGCGCTTGTTTCACCACTTTTCTTTCAGATTGTCATCGACAAGGTGCTGGTGCACCGCAGCTTGGGGACACTCGACGTCCTCGTCATCGGTCTGGTCACCATCTCGCTGTTCGAAACGATTCTCGGCATCTTGAGAACCTATGTCTTCGCGCATACGACCAATCGCATCGACGTCGAATTGGGCGCACGACTTTTCCGGCATCTACTCGCGCTGCCGATCTCCTATTTTCAGACACGACGCGTAGGAGACACCGTCGCACGCGTTCGCGAACTCGAGAATATCCGCAATTTTCTCACCAGCTCGGCGCTCACGCTGGTCATCGACCTGTTTTTCACCCTCGTTTTCCTCGCCGTCATGCTCATCTATTCCCCCATGCTTACTTTCATGGTCATGGGGTCCTTCCCGCTCTACATCGTGATATCTGCGTTTGCGGCGCCGCTGTTTCGCAGCAGGCTCAATGAAAAATTCCAACGCGGCGCGGAAAATCAGGCGTTCCTGGTCGAAAGCGTCAATGGCGTTGAAACGCTCAAGTCCATGGCTGTCGAGCCCGAGATGCAGCGCAGATGGGAAGAGCAGCTGGCTGCATATGTCTCCGCTAGTTTTCGTGTGCTGAGCCTTGGCAATACGGCCAGCCAACTCGTTCAGTTCATCAACAAGCTGGTGACCGCCGCCATCCTTTATTTTGGGGCCAAGCTTGTCATCGATGGCACCCTGACGATCGGTGAACTCGTCGCTTTCAACATCATGTCCGGCCGGGTCGGCGCGCCAGTTCTTCGGCTTGCCCAGATTTGGCAGGATTTTCACCAAGCGAGACTTTCGGTCGCGAGGCTGGGCGACATTCTCAATACGACCCCGGAACGGACCTACAGTTCAGGTCAGACGGCGCTCCCTCCCATCCGCGGCGAGATCGCGCTGGAGCACGTGACGTTTCGGTACAGGGTCGACGGACCGGAGATATTGCACGACGTCAATTTATCGGTGGCGGCGGGCCAGGTGGTCGGCATCGTCGGTTCATCAGGCTCGGGAAAGAGCACGCTGGCGAAACTGGTCCAACGATTGTACGTGCCGGAGAGTGGAAGAATTCTTGTCGACGGGATCGACCTTAGCGTCGTCGACCCCTCCTGGTTGCGGCGCCAGATTGGCGTCGTGCTGCAGGAAAATGTTCTCTTTAACTGCTCGGTGCGCGACAACATCGCGCTCGCCGATCGCGCGATGCCGATCGAAAGAATCATCGCAGCCGCGCAGATCGCCGGCGCTCACGAGTTTATCCTCGAACTTCCAAATGGCTACGACACGATCATCGGAGAACGCGGAAGCACGTTGTCCGGCGGTCAGCGGCAACGGATAGCCATCGCTCGCGCCCTGGTCATGACACCACGAATCCTGATCTTTGATGAAGCGACCAGCTCTCTGGACTATGAAAGTGAGCGCGTCATCCAGCAAAACATGCCGCTGATCGCACGCGGGCGGACGGTTTTCATCATCGCTCACCGGCTGTCGACGGTGCGGCGATGCGACCGCATCATAGCGATCGATCGTGGTCGGATCGTCGAGGATGGCACTCACGACGAACTCGTCAATTCCGGCGGCCGCTACGCTTCCCTTCATCGTATTCAGGCGGGCCTCCATGAAGTTCGCTGACGCAAACGGGCGCCCCGTCGCCGCACCGAGAACGCGCGGCAGGATCGAACGAGCATTCCTGCCCGCAGCTCTCGAGATCATCGAGTCTCCTCCACCTCCGCTTGCGGGTGCGATCGGTGGTACCATCATCGTGCTGTTCTGTCTGGCCCTTGCTTGGGCTTCCTTCGCCGCCGTCGATATCGTGGCGTCCGCCCCTGGCAGAGTCATACCCAGCGGCAGAACGAAGGTCGTACAACCGTTCGAGACCGGCGTCGTCAGAGCAATCCACGTTCGGGACGGGCAAACCGTCAAGGCGGGGGAGCTTCTGATCGAGCTGGATCCCACGATCAACGCGGCGGAGCGAGACCACCTGCAGGGCGACCTGTTCGCTGCAACGCTTGACGTTGCTCGCCTGTCGGCCTTGCTGACTGACGATCCGCTCGGGAGCTTCAGACCGCCACTCAATGTGAGCGGGCCTCTTGTCGCGTCGCAACGTCAGCTGCTCAGCCAGCAAGCGGAAGAGCACCGGGCCAAACTCGCTTCACTTGACAGCCAGAAGGCTCAAAAGCAGGCGGAATTGAAGACGCTGCTCGAGACCGTTGCGAAACTCGAGGCAACGCTTCCGATTCTGCAGCAGCGCGTGGAAATCAAGAGCACGTTGTACGCTCGGGAGGTGGGCTCCAAGGCGAACTATCTTGAAATCTTGCAGGTGCTCACCGAGACGCAACACGAACTCCTGGTTCAGAAGAGCCGCTCGCACGAGGCGGAGGCTGCGGTGACCTCAATCACCGAGGCGAGAGCCCAGACGGCGGCCGAATTCAAGCGGACCATTTCGGCGGATCTGGTGGAAGCTCAACGCAAGGCGACCGGTCTCGGCGAGGACCTGATCAAGGCGACCCAAAGGACACAGCTTCAGCAGCTCACCTCACCGGTCGATGGGACAGTCCAGCAGCTGTCCGTTCATACGCTCGGCGGCGTTGTCACGCCCGCCCAAGCCTTGCTCGTCGTCGTGCCAGCCGAAAGCCGCCTCGAGATTGAAGCTCTGGTCTCGAACAGGGATATCGGATTCATCCAGATCGGGCAGGAAGCCGAGATCAAGGTCGACACGTTCAACTTCACCCGGTACGGGCTGATGCACGGGCGTGTCCAGAGCGTTTCGCAAGATGCCATCACCCAGGACAAACCGGCTGACCGATCAGGTGACGCGACCTTCGGCGCGGCTGCCACGACCAGCGAGCCGAAAGGGAAGGAATTTCTCTACCAGGCGCGCATCTCCCTCGATCAGAGCCAGATGCAGATCGACGATCGAACCGTGAATCTTTCACCCGGGATGGCAGTCACGGTCGAAATCAAGACGGGCAAGCGTTCGGTGCTGAGTTACCTTCTTTCGCCTCTGCTGCGCTACAAGCAGGAAAGCCTGCGGGAGCGCTAGCGATTTAAATACTAACCGGTCGGCTGCACGCCAGCCTCAAACAGGCTTGTCACAACGCCAACATCGAAGTAATCTACAGTAAATTTGATTTAAATATAATAATTGGGAGCGCAACGTGTGGTTTAAATCGTTTGTCGTTGCCGCAGGTCTCGCGGTCGTCGCAATGGGCTCCACTGAAGCTTCTGCGTCCCAATTTCTGGCGAATGGAAGCTTCGAGACCGGAGATTTCACAGGATGGAATCTTACCGGCGATCAGGGGCTGGTCTTCGTGGTCGACGGGAGCGCAGTTCCGTACGTCGGCGGCGGCGTCACTCAAGGCGCTCAACAGGGATCGTTCTACGTTTATGAGGGTCCGGTGGGATCCGAGGCAATTCTGTCCCAGACGTTCGCTGATACGATTGGTGCGACCCTCACTATCTCGGGATGGGTGACGGGTGACGGCTCTCAGCCGAGTGACGTGCGCTTTCTGTTCAACGGAATCGAATTAGGTGCCGTGAATCCCGTGCCGGATCAGCAATGGACGCAATATGTCTTTACAGCGATTGCGACTGGAAATGACACGTTCTCGGTTGCATTCCAAAACGACAATTCGTTTAATGGATTGGATAACTTTTCGGTCTCGAATATATCGGCTGTACCTGAGCCTGGTACGTGGGCGCTGATGCTGCTCGGCTTCGCAGGGCTGGGCGCTCTGCGGTACTACCGAAACCGAACTTCAGTCGTTTAGCCAACCCGACGAATCTGGGACATGATTCGAAAGAGCGCGAAGCGCGCTTTTTCGAAAATATCATGCTCAAGCAACAAACTGAAGCGCGATACGATTCCTCCCAATCTCACCGCACACTAGAAGTATCCCTCCCGTTTCTTCTTCTCCATCGAGCTGGCGTCGTCCTTGTCGATCAGACGTCCCTGTCGTTCGGATACGGCCGCGCTTCCAGTCTCTTCGATGACTTCGTCGATCGTTTTTGCATTCGAGCGAACTGCAGCGGTGAGCGGATAGCAGCCCAGCGTGCGGAATCGAACCCATTCCATCTGGGGCTGCTCCCCGGCGAGCAATGGCAGACGATCGTCGTCGACCATGATCAGTCGCCCGTCGCGCTCCACGACGGGGCGCAGTGCAGAGAAATAGAGTGAAACGATCGGAATGTTCTCTGCGCGGATGTATTCCCAGACGTCGAGTTCGGTCCAGTTCGACAGCGGGAAGACGCGCATCGATTCACCTGGGTTCAGACGCGCGTTGAACAGGCGCCACAGCTCGGGGCGCTGATTTCGGGGGTCCCACAGATGACCCGACGAGCGATGAGAGAAGATGCGTTCCTTCGCCCTGCTTTTCTCTTCATCGCGGCGCGCGCCGCCCAGGGCGGCATCGAAGCCATGCTCATCGAGAGCCTGCCGCAGCGCCTCCGTCTTCATCACCTGGGTATGAACCGACGATCCGGACGAGACCGGCGAAATGTTTCGCTTCAGACCGTCCTGATTGACGTAAACGACGAGATCGAGCCCCATATCTCGAGCGGTCCGGTCGCGGAACTCGATCATCTCCCTGAATTTCCATCCCGTATCGATGTGGAGCAATCGAAACGGCAGTTTCGCGGGCGCAAACGCCTTCACCGCCAAACTCAGCAACACGCTCGAGTCCTTGCCGATCGAATAGAGCATCACCGGATTGCGGAACTCGGCGACAGTTTCCCTGATGATGAAAATGGCTTCGGCTTCGAGATCGCGAAGACGGCTATTCATGGCCACGACCGGGTTCTCCGGACAAATCGAAAATGCCGCGCCTGGCGAGCTCCGCGACCAAACGATCGACAGCACCGTCGACCGTAAGTTCGCCGGTCCTGATCGTCACCTCGGCGTGTTCCGGTCGCTCATATACCTGACTGATCCCCGTGAAATTCTTGATCTCCCCGTCGATGGCGCGTCGGTAGAGTCCCTTTGGATCGCGTTCGATGCAGGTTTCGAGCGGAGTATCGACGAAGACCTCGATGAATTCGTCACGCCGCATCAGTTCCCGCACCATCCGCCGATCGGCGGCGAAGGGCGAAATGAAGGAGCAAAGGACGACGAGCCCGGCATCGAGCATGAGCTTCGAAACCTCGCCTGCTCTTCGAATGTTTTCAATCCGATCGGTTTCCGTAAATCCGAGATCCTTGTTGATGCCGCCGCGCAGACAATCGCCATCGAGAAGGATCGTGTGCACCCCCATAGCGTTCAATCTTGCTTCGGTGGCGTTAGCGATGGTGGATTTTCCTGCACCGGACAGGCCGGTCAACCAGAGCAGCGCGGGCCGGTGCCCCTTCAGATGCGCGCGAGCATCCTTCGTGACGAACAGCGTAGGCGGACGTATGGTCGTCGAGCGCGTCAACGGATGGAGTACGATCCCTGCAGCGACCGTCATATTGGTGGCGCGGTCGATGACGATGAGACCACCCATTGCAGCATTCTCGGCGTAGCTATCGAAAACGAGGGGAGCCGCCGTAATCAGGTTGCAAACGCCGATCTCGTTTGTGCGCAATTCCTTCGCTGCTTCATGCGCCATGGTCTGAACATCGACACGATACTTGATCGCGGTGATCGAAACGCCAACTGTACGTGTTCCCTGCTTCAGCAAGTACGAACGGCCCGGGCGGAGCGTCTCGTCACCGAGCCAAACGATCTGGGCGACAAATTGCGAGCCAACGTGAGGCTGATCGGACGGAGACGCCGCGACGTCACCTCGAGCCACGTCGACGTGATCCGAAAGCGTGAGGGTCACTGCTTCGCGCGCCTCTGCTCGACCAACGGCTCTTCCTGCCGAGCTGATTTCCTTGATGGAAGTAACGCGTCCTGAAGGAAGCAGAACAATCTTGTCGCCGATCGCAATTTGTCCGGAGGCAATGGTTCCGGCAACCCCGCGCCCCCCTCCATCGGATCTTACGATGAGCTGGACGGGCATCCGGAAACCGGTCCTTGCCTTCTCAGGGACTTCGCTCCCAGCAAGAAGCTGCAGCAGGGTCGGCCCCTCATACCACGTCATTCGCGAACTGCGCGTCGATACATTATCTCCCAGCAAGGCGGACACCGGAATCATCTCGAAATCTGAAAAACTCAATAGCTCCGCAAGCTTCCGAAACTCTGTAGAGATATTCTGAAACACCCTCTCATCGAAATTGACGAGATCAATCTTGTTTACCGCCAAAACGACATGCCGTATTCCCATGATCGAGACGATATGCGCGTGGCGGAATGTCTGAGAAGTCAAGCCGTTCCGAGCATCTACGAGCAAAATGGCCAGATCAGAGTTAGAGGCCCCGGTGATCATATTGCGCACGTATTGCTCGTGCCCCGGAGTGTCGGCGACGATAAAGTGTCGATCTGCAGCCTTAAAGTACCGGTAGGCGACGTCGATGGTTATGCCTTGCTCTCGCTCTGGCTCGAGCCCGTCCAGGAGCAATGAGTAGTCGATTGCCTCTTCGGCTCGGTTCGTAAGCCCCGCCAGCTCGTCCTCCGGTATCTGCCCCTGTTCGTAGAGAAGTCGGCCAATCAGCGTAGACTTTCCGTCGTCAACAGAGCCGCAGGTCAGGATTGTGAGAACACGTTGGTCCGCCAGAAATTTGCTCATTCACTTGGTCAAAAACTTGTTGATGTGCATTGCGAAAAACAGCGCAGCTCCTCGTTTACAGCTTCAGTCGAAACGTTGACCTTCTGCGAGAAAAGCTTATGCGCGAGCCGAGACGCTCGCAAGTCCGGATGGCGCCTGGCCGAGTGGACGTTAGGGCGTGGGCTTGTACCGAAACCTAGGTATCGATAGTCGTCTCGATTAGTTCCCGGGTCGCACTGAGCCTTACTCGTTTTGGGTGAGGCGTCAAAAGGTTGCTATCCGGCAAGAGCAGTTCGACGTGCTCAACCGCCTGGGTCACGCGACGGCTGGATCACCAGCATCCCCGGCGCGGCAGAGGTCACGATGGAGTGTTTGCCCGGTTCGACGCTATCGAGCGAGTTGTCGCGATGGTTATGTGGTTAAGGAGATCGGCGAAGGCGAGCGCATCATTGACGCCATTGATCCTCGCGCTCGGCATCGGCCGTGAAGCTCCTGCGTCCGCCTCATCACAGTTTGGGGTCGAATATGCCGGCATAGTGCCGTCCATCAGTTGGATCGCCACCGGATCCGAGCACAATGGAGGATCATATGTCGATGAACTGCGAACTGGACCTGACCTCACTCGGAAACGTCAGTGGGGGTATGCGCAACTTGGCCAATTCACCCGCTTACCACGGCATCAGGATCAGCAAAGACCCTGGCACTGTGGGACAGGGCGATACCATCGACGGCATCCCGTGGGGCGGCGGCGAGGGCTCTTGGGGGACCTTCAATGGTACCTGCCAGGCGCTGGCAATTGGGGAAACTAAGACCTTTGGCTGCACGGCCGAAACCGCGAATCTGCTAGCCTCCGCCCGCGACCGAATCCGGGGAGGCTGGACAGTTGCACCCGATGCAGTGCGGCATAAATCCCGCACGGCTTCGGCTATTTTCCTGGTTCAGCCCGCGCGAGTGCCCGAGCCGCTTGCAGCGCCACATCGCGCGTCAGCACCTCTGGCGGCAGATCGGCTCGGCAGGTCGTCCTAGTATAAGTATCGGCTCGGCCTGCCATCGGCAGCCCAAATGCGCTGCACCTGCCGCAGCTCAAGGGCAACCCAATCGTTGCGTCGCTGGAGCTGTTTCCCCCAATGTTCGAGAAGCTGCCGCCTCTCATTTTCAAGTGCGATGTATCGCGTCATCTGGCGGTGGGATTAGCAGCATAGGTCGATCTACTCGACTTCGATCACTATCTGCTGTTTTGGCCGCAAAGCGCGAACGTATTAACCCTGTCGCTGAACGACCGATTTGATCTCATCGCTCACCTTCAGAATTCTTCTTCTGCTCATGCGCCACCTTTTGCCAGAGTAAGCTGCCGGTATCGGCGAGCCTACTTTCAAGACGAGCAAGTCACTCGCGCCGTGCTACAAACATCAAACACGTCCCGCCCCCGCGACCTAATTATCGAACCAAGAGGGGAAAGCGCTTTGGCCGCGCCAATTGACCAGCTCGGCACCTAGCATTTATCCGTGTAGGTTGTAACTACGCGAGAACGTATGCTGCTTGTGAATTGCGGGGAAAATGCCCGTGTGGTGGCACGATCTACTAAGGTTTCTGTTTGAATGTTGTCCGCATGCCACGCCAACGCACGAACTCTGCTCTTGATCAATATAAGCTGGCGGTCGATGAGATCGTTGCCGCTTGTGACGGCGATTGCGCGATGCGCTCAGAGCGCTGATGCTGTTGAATGAGCAGTTGGAGCAGCGACTGGTACTGATGAGAGAGGCTCATCCTCCTCGTCAGCGGCTGCACTAGGGGCAGCTGCGAAGAGCCGCGCATAACATCCTAGCGCGTTATCGAGCACCAGCGCGTGCATGTCGCGCGACGTTGCAGCACGTGCTCGGTCGGAATATCAATCACGCGTGGCCGAAAGTAGACCCGCAACGTCACCGTGACCGTCCACAACCAGAATGACCTTCAAAGTAGATGCAGCCGATCTGATGACCGTTGTCGCGGTCGCTGTATTCGTGGGACTGATCAAGCGAAGCGTGAGCATGGCAGCTTACGTTAATTCCGCCCGGAGCTTGGCGGCGGGTCCGCCGTCAACATAGTCTCTCGCCGCTGGCCATGGCTGCTGCTCTAGAGCGTTTCACATTTTGATTGAACCATAGCCGGCGCTGGCGAAGTAGTTGGCGCATTCGCGAGGTTGGATGTCTTGGACGAGGTGGCCGATGTG
>NZ_JAKLUA010000024.1 GCF_022012435.1 Bradyrhizobium zhengyangense | reverse complement strand
CTCTCATAAAGCTGTACGCATCAAATTCGGTTATTCACCTCCTTCATGCTCTGCAGCACACCGTGCCAGATCACCTTCACAAGATCGCTGCGGCGACCGCGGAAGACGAACAAATGACCGCTGAGCGGTTCTTTGCGCAGCACCTCCTGAACTTGGAGGGCCAGCGACAGGAAGCCTCTGCGCATATCCGTGTAGCCTGTCGCCAGCCACACTCGCACATTCCCTGGTACAGCAATCATCGGCGTCCAAGCACATCGAGGACCCGCGCCAGCGCCTCCGGATCGACGTGCGCATCCACCCGGATGCACCGTCGGTTGCCGAGATCGATCTCTATCAATCCAGTACGTGCGGCTGCCGCCGAGCGAACTCGGCCATCAACCGTAGGCAAAAGCTTCGCAGTTTCTTCAGCCGAGGCCGCTACGGCGGCGATCTGCACCGGCGTAAAAGATGGTGCAACTTGTTCCGATGTCCGTGCTTGTCGACGCCAGGTAAACACCAGGCTGGCCGCTACTCCGTTGCGCCGCGCGACTTCAGTTACCTTCGCGCCCGGTACTAGCGTCTCCTCGACAATCCGTGCCTTGTCGTCCTGCGACCAACGCCGCCGCCGCTCAAGCCCGCCCAAAACTTCGACCCGCATCGCCTGATGACCTTAAAGCTAGACTTAAGGTCACACGCTTCGCGAATTACCACCCGTCACGCAAGACGGTCCTCGTCGGAGGCGTACTTTCAAGTGGACGAGAATGTCGGCTCGCTTCGAACGCAGAATGGGGCCCAGCGCGCCTGTGAGCCCGTAGCGGGCGCGTCAAGTTGCTGAGGTCAAGTCAGCAAACTCCGCTGCTGGAGTTTTCCAAACAGCCGCTCAAATCTAGGGAGAAGTCAGCCGAACCGGTCTACGATTAGCGTCGGCCGTCAAAGCAATCTGGAACGCGCCACTTAAGGCGCGAGGTAGCGCAGAAGTTCCGGATTCGTGCGGATATCGGCTGCAGCGCCTTGTAGTGCGATACGGCCGCGATCAAGGACATAGGCCTTGCTCGCCACGCGCAACGCGAGATCGAGGTGCTGTTCGACGATGATGACCGCGATTTCCTTGGCGAGTTCAATGAGACGTTCGGTAATCTCTTCGATGACGCCGATCCAGACGCCCTCGGTCGGCTCATCCAGCAGCAGCAGCTTTGGGTTCCCCAGGAGGGCGCGCCCGATCGCTAACATCTTACGCTCGCCACCAGAAAGCGTACCAGCCGCCTGGTCCAGGCGGTGGCCGAGCTTGGGAAAGATCGCCAGGACCCGATCGATCGCCGAAGCGTCGGTGTTGAAGAGGGAGCCCATTGCAAGATTATCCCGCACTGAAAGGCGTGAGAACACTGAGTGCTCTTGCGGCACATAGCCGATGCCGGCGCGCACGCGTTGCTCGGTCTGGAGCCGATTGAAATCGTGGCCATCGAAGACTACCTCGCCTCTCCAGCTTGGTAGCTCGCCAACGATAGCTTTCATAAGCGTGGTCTTGCCTGCACCGTTGCGCCCAAGCACGGCGGTACCACCACGCCACGGAATGTCGAGGCTCAGGTCAAACAGCACCTGGCTGCGACCATAACCGGCGTCGAGATGTCTTATGTCGAGAAAGCGTTGTTCAAGCACGGCGCAAATAGATCTCCTGGACACTTTTGTCAGCCTGGATCTCAGCGACGCTTCCTGTCGCCAGCACACGGCCCTGGTCGAGGACGGTGAGGCGGTCGCAAATGTCGCGGATGAAATCGAGATCGTGCTCGACGATAACGAGGGAGCAGTGCTCCTTTATTGGTCGCAACAGTTCGCCAGTGACGCGACGCTCCTCCAGGCTCATGCCTCCGGTAGGCTCGTCCAGCAGCAGGAGCCGGGGTTTTCCCGCGAGCGCCATCGCAATCTCCAGCCATTGCTGCTGGCCATGGGATAGCGCTGCTGCTGCATCGAACGCACGATCGGCAAGACGAAACTGGGTGAGCATCATCATGACCTGGTCGTGCAGCTGTCTGCGGCTGCGCGAGAACACAAGATCAAAAAGAGAGCAGTGCCCCTGCAGGGCAAGGAGGATGTTGTCGTAGAGGGTGAGGGATGGCAGAACCGATGTGATTTGGAACTTCAGGCTCATGCCAGCGCGCGCGCGCTCGGTGGGGGTGAATGTGGTAATATCAGTGTTGATGAATCGGACTTTGCCTTGCGTCGGTACCTCCGCCCCCGCGATGCACTTCATCAGCGTGCTTTTCCCCGAGCCGTTCGGCCCGATCAACCCGTGGAACTCGTTCTCGCGGACGGTGAGCGCCGCACCGTCGACTGCCGTGAGCTTGCCGAAGATCTTTCGAATGCCTGCAGCTTCAAGAAGCGGCATGATGCTGCGCCCTCTTCTTGTCTTGCGCTTTGGCGGCGAAACTGCCTACCCGCTCGCGCTCCGTCAACACCAGGCTGATAAGCCCAAGCGGCCGAAAAAGGATTACCAGGAGCAGGAGCACGCCCAGGATGATCGGCCAGATATCGCGGTAATTGTCCGACAGCCAGAAGGAGAGACCTTCGACAATCGCCGTACCGATCACCGCACCGATCAGCGTGCCGGAACCGCCGAACAGAACGTAGAGCACGACTTGCGTGGAGACGACAACGCCAATCATATTGGGCCACACAAAACCCTCGTGGAAGGCATAGAGGCTGCCGCTCAGGCCTGCGATGGCGCCACCGATCGCGAACACTATGGCTTTTAGATGCTGTGTCCGGTAGCCGAAAAAGGCAATGCGTTGCTCGTTCTCGCGGAGGCCTGCGAGTGCAAGACCGAACTGCGAGCGCACCAGGAAACGGCATGCAACGTAGACGATGACAAGAAGCCCTAGTGCCAGATAGTAAAAGTTCGACCCTTCCGATAATTCGTAGGAGCCGAGCGTCATCGGCGGAATCGAGGGAATGCCGTTCTGGCCGCCGAGATAGTACCAGCCACGCGCGAGGCGATCCGCCGCATAGGCACCGGTGAGCGTACCGAGCGAAACGAAGATCATGCTGGCCGGATGCCGTCCGAGTAGGAGGAACCCACCAAGTAGCAGCGCGAATACGAGGCCAATCAGCGTGCCCGCCGGCAGTACCAAAAGGATTGAGGTGATATCGAGGTCGCGCGCAAGCAGCGCAACGCCGTAGCCTGCGGAGCCGAAGAAGAGGGCCTGCCCAAAGCTCATGATTCCGGCATAGCCCCAGACCAGATCGAACGAGAGAGCGAAGAGCGCCAGGATCACAACGCGAGTGGCAAACACCGTAAGATAGTCGTGAAGCATCACCGGAAGGACTAGTGCTCCAATCAGCACTAGTCCTTCGATGATGAGCAGGACACGTCGTGCACGACTGACCTGTCCTGCAAAGGCGATTTCAGCCATGTCAGCCGTCGCACAATTCACTTCTAGCGTGGGCACCGATGGCCTCTCTACCGCGCTTGTCGCTTTCACAGTGATTCGTCAACATTGCCCGGGATCGACAAGCCCATTGCTGCGTTGCACGACTTGAAAAACCCCGCTCTTGCACACGGCCGTGTACATGTTCATCTTACAGTGCCGCTTGCCCGGCACCATCTCGGCGGGGCCGCCCGGACCCTCCGCGATCTTTGCGTGATCGAGCGTCGCAGCAACCGACTCGCGATCGACCTTTCCGGCCTCTTTGACGGCAGCTTCCCAAAGTTTCAGCCCGCGATATGTACTGGGAGCGGCACTGCTCGCGGCAAATAGAGAATCGCCTGGATAGTCCTTATCATAGGCAGCCTGAATTCTGGCGGAGACCGGGTCATCTTTGGCGACGGCTTTGTAATAATCGAGACAACTCGCAAGCCCTTCCATCTCATTGACCGGATGGAGGCTGAGATAATTCTCGTCCTCGTTGACGGCAGCAAGCCGTCCGCCGTTCTTCAGATAGCCCGCTTCATAGAGCTGTTTGAACAAAGGACCGACGCCGGGTGGAATAACGGTGTTAAAGACGGTGTCGGCCTTGTTGGACATGATCGCGTGGACAGTGGCGGAGAAATCCACTTGGTCTAAAGGATAATACTCCTCGAACACGACCTCGCCGCCATTGGCTTCGATTAACTTGCGAGCATATGCATTCAGGTTACGCGGCCAAATGTAGTTGGAACCTGGAAGGGCAAATCTCTTGCCGCCGTTCTTGATCAGCCACGGGATAAATGTGTCGCATTGCTGCGCCGGTGTGGCGCCGCTGCAGAACAGGTATGGCGTGCATTCCCCCCCTTCATAAAATTGCGGATAGATATAGAGCGTCTTGCCCCGAGAAACGATCACATCCTTGATCGCATTGCGCATTGAGCTCGCGAGGCCGCCTAGGACCATGTCCACCTTGTCCCGCTGGATCAGCTTGCGCACGTTGCCTACAGCGACCGATTCATTGGAGGCGGTGTCTTCGATGTACAGCTCGATCGGCCGGCCCAAAAGACCACCTGAATTGTTGATCTCCTTGATGACCATTTTGGCGACGTTGGCATCCGCCTTTCCGGCAAAGCCGATCGGGCCGGTCAGATCGATCGCGATGCCGACCTTGATGGGACCTTCGGCCGCATTGGCCCAGTCGGGACGGATCACCCAGCTACTCGCTCCTGTGGCGATTGCACCGGCCGTGAAGGCAAAGTTCGAAAGGAAACGACGGCGTGTGAAATTGAGTCGATCAACAGCCATATGACTACACTCCCCCTTGCGCGATGAGGCCTTGCGGCCGACACTTGATGAAAACAATGGCAAGCAAGAAGACGAGCACATCGGCGAGGACCGGAGGGATAACCCAGGGCAGCGCCGCGCTGAGAGCGCCGATGATACCGGCTCCTGCCACTGGGCCCATAAAGGAGCCGACACCGCCAAGCATGACGGCGACAAATCCCTGGATCAGAAAGCGAATTCCGAGATCTGCAAACAGATCGAACACCGGCACGATAAGCGCCCCGGCGAGCCCGGCCAAAGCTGCGCCGAAGGCAAAGGTGGTGCCATAGATGAAATTCGTCGAAACCCCGGAGGCGCGCGCTAGCGCCGGATTTTCCAGGGTCGCCCGAACGCGCAAGCCGAAGCTTGTGCGGGACAGGAGCAGAAAGCAGCCCCCCATCACCAAAGCCGTGATCACGAGAATCGTAAAGCGCCAAGCTGAGATGTGTATCGTGGCGATATCTATGGATCCACCGATAGGCTCCGGAACCGTCAGATAAAACCCGCCAATTAGGCCCCGCACAGACTCCCGGATGATAAGACCGAGCGCATAGGTGCCGAGCATTGCAACGATCGGTGCGGCATAGAAGCGGCGGATGATGAGCGCTTCGAGTACGAAACCCAGCAATCCGACTAAGATCGGTGCCGCCGCCATACCGAGCCAAACCGGGAGACCATGACTATAGGCGAGATAAGTAATATAAGCGCCGAGCAGGACGAACTCACCCTGGGCAAAGTTGAAGATGCCCATCATGCTCGCGATGATTCCTAGCCCAAGCACGATCAACACGATAATCGCACCGAAGCTCAGGATCTCGAATGCCGCCATGAATGCACTAGTCATATGCCGCGATCCAGTCGCACTATCGTCTCGGCCTCACATCTTCTTCCAGTCGCCTATCTGTTCGAAGGCATGGGCGGCGCGGTAGATGGTGGATTCCTCGAAGTGGCGACCGACCAGCATTAGGCCCACTGGCAGGCCGTCGACCATTCCGCAGGGCAGCGACATAGCTGGATGATGCGTAATGTCGAATGGCGCGGTGTTGGTGAACATCTCAATCGCGCGCGTGAAGTAGTCCTCGCGACTGGCATTGGATGGCGGCAGCGGGGTTGCCTTCATCGGCGTCGTCGGCATGAGGAGGAGATCATAGCTCTCGAGAGCTTTGTCATATGCCGTAGCGAGGCGGCGGGAGATGTTGAGCGCCTTGCCGTAAAACCTGGACCCGAAGGTGTTGTTGATATAGGTCCCCCACAACATAAACAGCTTGTTAGTCTCGGACAATGAGTCCGCCTTCTGCCGCCACCCGCGATGGAAATCCATCAGGGAGGTTGGATAAAGATCGCCTCGGCTGAGACCATAGCCGTCACCGAACATCATGGTCTGGACAGCCCCCTCAGTTCCGATGGGGGTCCAGATCGCCGCGCCTAGAAGGTGCATCGGAATCGAGACGATCTCTACGGTCGCGCCGAGATCTTTGAAGCGCTTTGCGGCCTCACGCACGCTTTCGTTCACGGCAGCTTCTGCGGACGGCTGCTCGAAGCCCTCCTTGAGGATACCAATCTTCATCCCTTTGATGCCCGCACCCAAGGCCTTGGTGTATTCATCCACCTTCGGAGCCTTGATGCGCGAATCGTAGCCGTCGTCGCCGGCGATCACCTCGAGTAGCAGGGCGTTGTCGGCCACCGTTGCCGTAATCGGCCCGGTGTGGTCGATAAAGATCTCAATCGGCATTATTCCTGTATAGGGAACGAGACCCCAAGTCGGCTTCATACCGTACGTGCCGCAGAATGAGGATGGCATTCGGATCGAACCGCCCTGATCGCCGCCGATCGCAATGTCGACCTCGCGTAGTGCGACCACAACCCCGCTTCCGGAGGAAGAACCGCCGGCCGAATAGCCCATCTTGTGTGGATTGTGGACCGGGCCAGTCGCGTTGGTGTGGCTGCCGCCAGAGAGACAGAAGGCTTCGCAGTGAACCTTGCCCACAATTTCGGCGCCAGCATCAAGCATGCGTGTAACGATGGTGGCGTCAAAATCGGGTACGTAGCCTTCGAGGGTGGCCGAGCCATTCATCATAGGCACTCCGGCCAACATAATGTTGTCCTTCAAGGCAACGGTCTTGCCTTTCAGTTTTCCGCTGCCGGCGCCTTTGATGTTGGTTTTGCGGTACCAAGCATTGCGAGTGTTTTCGTCTGGCGATGGCCGATAGCCGGGCGTCCGCGGATATTTGACCACGGGCAACTCGTCGGGCATCGCGGCAACGAGATTGTATGCGTCCAGCGAGCCCCGCATCAAACCGCGGAACGAGGCGACATCTTCGTCGGTCAACGAAAGACCACACTGCTTGGCAACTTCGAGAAGCTGGGTGGGAGTCGGAAGGGAAACTGACACGCGGCTCTCCTGAAAGGTTGATCCCGTCATTGGGACACGCGGCGTTCTTCTGTCGTGGCCGCTTATCAGATTAGCCGTAGGTAAAGCGCAGCAGGGCGCTCGGCCCCAGAAGGTGCGCAACGCAAGTTGGGTAATATTGGGTAAAACGACGCTGAATGCGTCTGCCAGTGCAGGCGTTTCGCCGATCTGTCCTGCCTCGCCGGCTTGTCTTTGAGCCCTTAGGTCTTTTTGACGGGCTGGTAAGGCGACAAGTGAACCGGTCTCGTCACCTTAGAGTTGAAATATGGCACGGATCTGACAATGCAGCGGATTACATCAGAGGCCTAAGCATTTCAAAGTAACAACCAGCCAATTTCGGCGATCACGCGCTTCCCCTAACTGGCGCGAACTGCCGCGCGCCAAGCTCACGATCGTACGCGCATTCGCCACCACCTTAATCCACCTAAAGGGGGGTGGTAGATGAATGATGGTGTAAAATCTTCCAGGAGGCATCATGACGGCGCAGCACAAACGTAAATCGGGCGGGTGTCGCCACTTGCAGATCATGCCGCGTTTCAGAAAAGACATAATTTCCGACGGCCATAACAATGTCAGCCGCCAAGCTGACGCAATGACATACGTCAAATTTTACCCTTGCGGTGCCATGGAAGTAGGTGCGTATTTCTGCGACACCGATGTAGAGCGTGGAACTAGACGTACCGTGAAGCAAGGCATCATCTGCGTATAACGCAACAAGATACTCCGGCTTGCCAGAGTTGAACGCTCGCGCCCAAGCTTCCAAGAAGGCACGCACATCCAGCACAACTTTGTCGTTGTTCACGATGAACGCCTCTTCAGCGGAGAAATGGCGACCGGAAGCGATAAGAGTGGGTTGGCCTTACCATCTGATATAAGGAAACCTCTTGCATATGCACTGCATTTTTGATCCGTTCGTTCATGCTTCCGACTGCGCGCTCATCCACGATCTTGTTGAGGTCGCTGCTTGTCAGCGGAGCGCAACGTTTTTTGCAAGCTCGCCTCCTCTATGCAGCTTGTCGGTCATTATGTTCTCATTGCGAGCCAGCAGTACCTTCGCCACCCCGTCCGGGTCCACACCAAATTGGTGATGGGGCCGCAAAAGAATTGGCGCGAACTCAACAAGTACGGACCGAGTTCAGAAGTGTTCGCAGAGGATCAGGGGCAGCGACGTGAAGTCGCTGCTTCGAGCCCTTGATCGCCGCGTATACGACGCAGCCCTGATACACCGGCTTATCTTCCCTCAGCTCGCCGCCAGGTGCTGGGACTGGTGCCAGTGCTGCGCTTAAATTCACGGCTGAAGTGATAGACGTCACAAAAACCGCAGCGTTCGGCGATTGCGCCGAGCCCAGCGTCACTTTCCAAGAGCAGCTTTTGCGCCATCATGATCCGCTCTCGAATCAACAAGCGCCTTGGGCTGATCTGCAGATGCCCTTGAAATAGCCGCCGCGTCTGTGCGGCGCTGAGGCCAGTGACCGAGGCGAGTTCATCGGCGTGCCAGGATCGCTCCGGGGACTGCCGCATCTTTAAAATGATGGCTCGCAATGGGGCCGGGAGACGGGATTCACCGTGCTTCGAGGAAGGTGCTGCGATGAGGTGAAGCAGTTCCGCCACGAGGCAGTTAAGTGCCAAATCGACGTTATCATCCCTGGCGCGCAAGACATCAAATAGTCTTGCGAACCACCGTTCGATCTCGTTCGGCACTGATATCGTTGCTAGCGTTGCTCCGGTGCCGAACACCTTTCGCCGAATGGCCGCACAGTCGGGCCCGTCGATCCGCACCCACAGAACAGTCCAGGGATCATTTTCATCCGGCCAGTGCGCATGCGACGTTTCGTTGGCAATCCAGATCAACTGACCGCGCTCAACAGTCGATGTCCTGCCTTCGCTGACTACAAAGCCGCGCCCAGCGGAGCAGTATAGAATGTCCTGGCCCGGATAATTGTCTCGAGCGATGTGATGATCACGTGCGGTGATGGCCTTGCCCGCCCTAAGTACCGTAAAGGCGCATCGGGTCCAGGCAGCATCAGGGAGGACGTACTGATGGCTCTCAGGAAAAAGTGTGCGCTGCGGCAAGCCGGCCATGCGCGTTTTATATAAATTGAAGCGTGCTTTGTCCATTCCCGCTGGGGCTTTCTGCATCTAGGCTCGATGTCAATGACTAACAAATGAGCTCGTGATCAGGCTCCCGGATGCACGTTTTGTATCCATAGAGATCGCTGAGGGAGCTCAGGGAGGACCGGTGCCGATGCTCACGGCCCACGAAACTGCGCCACCGCGCGCAGGGCCCTTGTGGCGACGTGGTGGAGGCATTCCACGCCACGCCTTGATCTCAGGCACTTTCAGGGGAGGAATTGATGAGTAAACCGAGAATTACCGTCGTCGGCAGCTTCGCCGTAGGACTGACCATTCGCGCTCCGAACATCCCGGTCTTCGGGGTCACGATGTTAGGCAGCAGTTTCGATATGGGCCCGGGCGGAAAAGGTTCGAATCAGGCTGTTGCCACTGCGCGGCTCGGGGCGGACTCGTCGCTGGTTGCGATCATCGGCAAAGACCAATTCGCAGATATTGGCATTGATCTGTACAAGGCCGAGGGCGTCGATACGGCGCATGTCAAGCAGATCACCGAGAAGCCGACGGCGGTTGGCTTCATCATCCTCAATGAGCGAGGCGAGAACTTCATTATCATGGATTATGGCGCCACAAACGCCATGGATCCGGCTTTTGTCGATCGCGCCGAGAGCCGCATTCGCGAGAGCGACCTCGTCATGGCGGTCCTGGAGCCGCCGGTCGAGGTGGCTATGCGGGCGATGGAGCTCGGTCGCAAATACGGTAAGAAAACCATTCTCAATCCGGCGCCGGCCGCACCGCTGCCGGATGAAATCTTCCCGTTGGTCGATTTCCTGACGCCGAATGAAAGCGAACTTCGCATCCTGCTCGGTCTGCGCCCGGATGATCCGCGGCCCTCGCGCGAGCTGGTCGATCTGTTGCGCAAGCGCGGGGCCGCCAACGTGATCGTGACGCTTGGCGACCGTGGTGTACTGATCGTCACCGACAAGGTCGATACCACCATTCCGGCTGCAGTGGTCGACGTAGTGGACACGACGGGTGCTGGCGACGCGTTCAATTCCGGCTTCGCCGTGGCTCTGGCGGAAGGGCGGGATGTGATCGAGGCCGCGCGCTTCGGGGTGTGCTGCGGTGCCCTGGTCTGCACAAAGCTAGGGGTCATTCCCGGCATGGCGAGGCGCGCCGCAGCAGACGAGATGTATCGCACAATGCGCGCCTCGGCTGCAGAATGAGAGAGCAACAAGAAATCAATGCGCCTTGGGCGCGAACAGTGAGAACTGGAACGATATGCCGCGGATTTACGATTGGGCGGCGCGCGAGGCCGAGCGCACGGTGACGGTGGCCGACCTGCGCGCTTCCCGAAAGTCGGGCAAGCGCTACACTCAGGTCACTGCCGAGACCGCCGAGGAGGCAGCGGCCGCGGAGCAGGCCGGCATTGAAATGCTGGTGACCCGCGCCCGCAACGTGGAAGCCGTACGGAGGGGCTCAAAGCACCTCTTCGTCACCGCCGCGTTGGGCTTTGCCGATGCTGTAACACAGGACGACATCCTTCGTACCGCCTTGAAGGCGCTAAGCGACGGGGCCGATGCGGTGATCACCGCACGCGGCATGGCGACCGTCTCAATGCTCGCGGCCGAGGATATTCCGGTTGTCGGTCACTTGGGCCTCGTTCCCAGAAAATCGACCTGGCTCGGAAGGCTTCGCGCCTTCGGCAAATATGCGGAGGAAGCCTTGGCACTCTTCCAGCGCTTCCGACGTCTAGAAGAAGCCGGCGCTTTTGCGGTGGAATGCGAGGTCATCCCAGCCCGGGTCATGTCGGAAATTCGCCGGCGGATCGGACTGGTGACCGTCTCGCTCGGCTCCGGACCGGATGCTGACGTGATCTTTCTATTCACCGAGGACATATGCGGTGGCGAAGGCCGGCGGCCCCGGCACGCTCGGGTCTATGGAGATCTTCAGGCCCTGCAGGAGCGCATCAAACAGGAGCGCGTGAAAGCTCTCAGCGCATTCCGTGCTGACGTCACCGCAAATGGCTTTCCAGGCCCGCAGGAAATATCGGACATCGCCGACGATGAATATGCGGCCTTCGTGTCGAGACTAAAAGACTCGGGCTTTGGCGATTGATCTAAAGCTCTTGCGACGGCGACGAGAGCTGATCTCAATCAGCCGGCGAAGGATCTAACACACGAGCTGTCTGCCTTGAAGCGGCAATGGAGTGCAATATGGACGAAGCATTGTACGGCACGCGCGATAAGCGGGGCAATTGGGTACCAAAGAAGAAGCCCGAACGTGCGCCGATTTTTGTCTGGCCGGTGCAACCGCTGAAAATACTGCGCTGGTTACCGGGCTATCTCCTGCCCTGGAATACGGTCTATTTCCTGATCTCTCTTGTATCGTGGACTTATCTCACTCCATCGCTCGATACGATGCGAGAACTCCACGCCGACTGGATACTGCTCATTCTGCTTCGTAACACCGCTTTGACTCTCCTCCTCTACGGCACCTTCCATTTCATTCTTTATATCGAGCGGCGTCAGCAGACGGCGTTTAAATACAATGCAAAGTGGCCGGATGCGCACAACCCGACCTTCATGTTCGGAAGTCAGACGGCCGAGAACATATTCTGGACCATGTGCAGCGCCGTGCCTGTATGGAGTGCATATGAGGCGCTCACCTGGTGGATGTACGCGAACGACCGCTTGCCTTACGTCGATTTCGCAGCGCATCCGCTATATTGTGCTGCACTCGTGCTGGTGATGCCGGCGTGGCGCGAACTGCACTTTTACCTCATTCACCGCCTCATCCATATTGGGCCGCTGTACCATCTCATCCACAAGGTCCACCACAAGAACGTCAATCCGGGGCCGTGGTCCGGCCTCTCGGCGTCGACACTGGAACACATCGCTTACTTCTCAGGGGTATTGATTCATTTCGTTCTTCCGTCCCATCCGCTGCACGCAATGTTTCAGCTGATGCACGCGGGACTGTCCCCCGCAAAGTCACATACCGGTTTCGACCGCGTGGTCGTGGATGATGCGAAGGCGATCAGCACCGACAACTTCTACCATTACCTGCACCACAAGTATTTCGAGGTGAACTACGGTGAACGCCGCATCCCGCTCGACGAGTGGTTCGGCACGGCTCACGACGGCTCTCCAGAGGCCGACGAGAGAATGTATAAGCGCATAAAGGCCAAGAAGTGGGTGCGCGGCGGTTAGCGCCGAAGCGGGGAGGCTCCGAAGGCCTGTCACGTTGAGGCAGCCCTTGCGCCGCAACGGTACTGGCGCACGCTGCGCGACTGAGCCACAGCCGATTGATCGCCGCCAGTTGAAGATTGAGGACTAGATATGACTAAACAAGCTGAATGGGTGGCGGCCTGCGCTGCGGACGCTTTGAGGCCTGAAGAGGTTCGCCGCCTCGATCACGGCGGCCGCACGTTTGTGATTGTTCGCTCGCCCGAGGGCGATTACTTCGCGATGGACGGCCACTGCTCACACGAGAAGGTCCATCTTGCGGATGGCATTGTCGATGGCGGAATTATCGAATGCCCGAAACACTTCGGCACCTTCGACTATCGAACGGGCGAGTCGCGTGCGCTGCCCGCATGCGTCGACTTGCAGAGTTACGAGGTAAAAATCGAGAATGGCATTGTTATGGTCAAGGTCTGAGCGGGTGAGAGCTGCGGATGACCTCACAGCGTTTACTTGTCTTGCAGTCCCTCTGGGCCATGGAGCGGCGGCAGCCTGACGGTTTCGAACGTTCTCTCGATGAAAACCTGGCGATGATACAGCAAGCGGGGTTCGACGGGATCTCTACGTCCTGCAATGATCCAGGACGCGTCAACCTGATCGCACGCGCTTTGAACGGTTCCGGGCTTGCAGTCGAGGGCATGTGCTTCCCGCAGACGATCGATCACTTGAAGTCTGCCATCGACCTCGCCAAGCAGATCAACGTTCTGCATCTCAACGTCCAGCCAGACATCCGTCCGCGCAGGGTCAGCGATTGTATCCCGCTGCTGGATGGCTGGATCAGGGTGGCGGAAGAGGCAGGCATGCCGATCTACTTCGAAACGCATCGCAACAGGATGACCACGGATCTCCTCTTTACTCTCGATCTGATGGACGAGGTGCCCGGGATGCGGATCCTTGCCGATTTGTCGCACATCCTGCTGGGTCGGGAGTTCTGGTATCCCATCTCGGACGAGGATGAAGCGCTGGTGCGGCAGGTGCTCGATCGCGCTTGGGCGTTTCATGGACGGGTTGCATCTCGCGAGCAAATTCAGGTTGAGATCACGTTTCCTCAGCACAGGATATGGCTGGATCTGTTCCTGGGGTGGTGGAAATACGGGTTCCGAAGCTGGCGAAAGCGCGCAGGCACGGGTGCCTGCCTTAGTTTTACCTGCGAACTTGGCCCGCAGCCCTATGCGATCACCGATCGGCAAGGCAAGGACACGACGGATCGTTGGGAGGAAGCTCTTCTTCTTAGGTCCCTAGTCCGTGACCTCTTCGATAGCGTGGCCAGTGAGGAGCAGGCTCTGCCTGCAAGAGGGGTGGCCATTTGAGTACTCATTCGACGATTGCCATTGTTGGCGCCGGCGAAGCTGGCACGGCAGCCGCCCTGGCGCTGCGCGAGCGCGGCTGGGAAGAGAGCGTGGTGTTGATCGGCAACGAAAGCAGTCTCCCGTATGAGCGCCCTCCTCTCTCCAAAGCAGTTCTGGTCGATGAGACGAGGCCTGGGCCGAAGACGATTGTGACGTCAGAGCGGCTTTCCGAATTGAAGATCGATTATCGCCACGGCTGTGAGGTGGTCTCGATTGATCGCACGGCCAGCATGGTGATTCTCTCGAATGGGGCCAAGATAGGCTATCATCGCCTCCTCTTGGCCACTGGCGCTCGTCCGCGTGACCTGAACGTGCCAATTGCTGAGGGATCAAGGGTCGCAACGCTTAGGTCGTATGAGGATGCCACACGCCTTCGCGAGTTAATCGGCCAAGGCTGCGAGATGGCTGTGATCGGCGGCGGCTTTATCGGGCTCGAGGTTGCTGCGAGCTCGATCTTGCGAGGCGCTTCGGTCATCGTCTTCGAAGCAGGATCGCGCATACTTTCCCGGGCAGTGCCAGTTGGCATAGCTGAACTGATCAGGGCCAAGCACGAGCGTTCTGGGGTACGGATCGAGACAACGGCAGTCGTTGAACGTATCGAGCTTTGTGAAGGACGCTCCTGCGTGGTACTGGCCGGGGGCCAAAGACATCTTGCCGATCTCGTGATCGTGGGGGTCGGTGCAACCCCCAACGTCGAACTGGCGCAAGCGGCGGGGCTCGCTGTCGACAACGGCATCGCGCTTGACGAAATGCTGGCCACATCGGATCCGCGCGTATTCGCAGCGGGGGACTGCTGTTCCTTTCCACATCGCCTTTACGGAAAGCGGATCAGGCTGGAAGCTTGGCGCAACGCGCAGCGGCAAGGGGTGATTGCGGCGGCGAATATGGTGGGCGAGGATCGTCCGTATGACGATCTCCCCTGGTTCTGGTCGGACCAATACGATGAGACTTTGCAAATGGTCGGCCTCTGCTGCGGCGGAGAAATCCCGGTCGTCAGAAGCCTAGGCCCGAGGGGCCAACTTCTATTCTCCCTTGTCGACGGCGGGCGCCTCGTGGCTGCTTGTGGGTTTGGAAGCCTCGGCGCCGTTGCGAAGGAAATCCGAGTTGCAGAGACGATCATTAGGCGGGAACTGAAGGTCGAGGCAGAGGCGCTCGCTAATCCGGCGCTGAACTTGAAGCAGCTTCTTTAGTGACTACTGCCGCGGCGCAGGTCACCCGGCAAGCAAGTCACCTGGCAAAAGGACATGCGCCACGCGGGCTACCGAATGCTCGCCCATTGGGCGTAGCGGCAATCCCTCGTCAGAGGCTGGATGCGGCGTTTGTCGAGCCAGGACGACCGTTGAGAAGGCTCGATCGATAGATCAACTTCGGGCCGGCGCGCCAGCGCTCCACTGTGCGCCAATATCCCTGCAAGCAAACGCAGACTACTTTGATACCGCGCTGAACATCATGCGCTGCTTTTCGGGACCTGGCGGCATCACGCTGGGAGCCCGATTGAATGTAGCAAGACCTACCTCGTTGAGCAAATACACTATCCCAATTTCAGATTGATATAATGCAATAATCATGAGAAGCTCTCAAGTGAAGCAATGGTGAGAACCCGCTTTCAGGTGGAACCATCCTGCATTTTCACGAGGAGCTTTGATGAGCATAGACTGGGAAGAAGCGATCGCACGTATGATGCGGCGGATCGAGAATACAGCTCAACAAGTTGGCGACGCCTATCCACATTGGGCAGATCCGGAGAGCGGCACCTGGACGACAACTTCAAACGGAGACTGGACCGGCGGCTATTGGCTGGGGATGCTTTGGCTTGCCTCGCGGAGTAACGGCGGCGAGCGCTTCAGAGATCTTGCAGAACGAGGTTGCGAGCGTCTTGAACCGCGCGTCTCGGCCGATACCGCGTTCAAGGCTGCGACCTTCTATTACGGGGCCGGACTGGGTTCGCTGCTCACCGGAAGTCACCGCGCGCGGACGCTCGGCCTTGCGGCGGCACGAGATCTGAAGCAACGCTACAACCATCACCTTGGTCTTGTGCCCCTTGGCGCGAATGCCGAGGAGGGCGCTGACGTGGGAGCCACTGCAAGCAGCGTCGACAGTTTGGTCGTCTCATTGCTGCTGTTTTGGGCCGCTCGAACTCTAGACGACCGCGCGATGCGCGAAGTGGCTGCCAATCATACGGATAAAGTTCTGACCGTCCATCAGCGTGAGGACGGATCCTTCATCCAGTCCTCCTCCCTCGATCCCGAGACCGGCAAGGTTCTCCGACGCTACACACACAAGGGCTTCAGCGAGAACAGCGTTTGGGCAAGAGCACAGGCGTGGGGCGTGGTGTGCTCGACGATCAGCTACTTTTCCGGCGGCGGAGAGGAGCGATGGCGTCAAGCCGCCATGAACGGGGCCGACTGGTGGCTCGCCCATGTGCCAGATGATTGCGTGTCGTACTGGGATTTTGACGCTCCTAAAGCGCCCAACGTCGAGCGGGACACTGCGGCGACCGCTTTTATGGCATCGGCTCTTCTAAAATTGAGCTCGATTGCGCCGACTGACAGTAAGCGGCGGCAATACCGTAGCGCCGGAGAACGCACCGCTTTGGCGCTGGTCGAACGATATCTCACTCCGGTTCATAAGAACGATAGCCGTCCAGCCGGCATGCTGGTGGAAGGATGCTTCAACAAGCGCGGGGATTCGAGAGCCGAGGACTACGTCAGTAATGCCGAATTGATCTTTGGTAGCTACTACTTGTTCGAGGCGCTTCATTTGCTAACCGGCAGGTTGCGGCCTGAAGAAATCTAAAATGGCACTCGCTGCTGGCGAAGGCCAGCGGCGAGCGCTCTCTGTGTCACTCTCGCGTTACCCCGGCCGAAATCCTTAAAGCGGCTTGGAACGGACCTAGGGGCGCATTTGACGGCTGGAGAGATCAAGGGTTTCTTGTTCAGCCGCTGTTCCACTGAGACCATTGCCTTTCCAGAGGGGAGCCGCCGATCGGCCGGACCTCTCTGGAGTGCCCTAACAAGACTGTTATCACTCGCCTACATAGATGCAGCCGCGCTTTTTAGCGATCTGATATACGACCACGCTGAGCAAAGCGACGAGCGACCCGTAGATTGGGAACATCCAT
Source organism: Bradyrhizobium zhengyangense (assembly GCF_022012435.1). GTDB lineage: Bacteria > Pseudomonadota > Alphaproteobacteria > Rhizobiales > Xanthobacteraceae > Bradyrhizobium > Bradyrhizobium zhengyangense. Next base: position 76,235 of record NZ_JAKLUA010000024.1, on the reverse strand, counting down.
GCCATGTCCTCGCGTTGCAACCATACCAGCAGGTAGGGCGTGGTACCGCCGAAAATTGTCACACCGATTGCGTAACCAAGGGCGACGCCTGTCGTTCTCACTGTGCGCGGCATCAAGGTTGTGGCTATGAAGTTGTAGAGAGCCATATTGCAGCCCACCATGGCCCCGCCAACCAGCATCACCATGGCGTAGGTCAGAAGGCTTTGGTGTGAATAGAGCAGCGTCAGGAAGAATGCTGGGATGAGCAGAAGGCGCATCAAGATGAACGCGCGCGAGGGCTTTATCTTGTCTGCAAACGCACCGATGGCAGGTGAAAAGACCATCCAGCAAAATCCCATGAGGGTCAGGATGCCGTACACCCACGTGCTGTTTTCCTTGAAAACACCATTGGCGATGTTGGGCAGGCCCACGTTGTACGTGTAGTTGGCGAGCTGCACCGAGCCGATCACCAAAATCACGGCCAGAAGCGACAGTCGCACATTCCAGAGCGCCTTCCAAACGCCGCCGGTGGTTTTCTGAACGCGCGACATCTCGTCATGATGCATAGCGCGGGCGATCAATGTTTCCGGGATTGCTTGGCGCAGGAAGAAGATGAGGACGCCAAGCAGGCCTCCGACCGCAAACGGCACTCGCCAAGCCCACTCGCGCATGACCTCGGGGGCGACGGCCGCGCTCACCAGAAAAGCGACGAGGCTTGCTCCGATCGAACCCAACATGATGAATGTACCGTTGATCAAGCCGAGATACCGCCCCTCCTCACCTGGTGGTGCCAACTCGATGGCGATTGCATTGGCGACGCCCGCCTCTGCGCCAGTGGCAAGCCCTTGCATCAGTCGAAGAATGACCAGCGCTGCAGTGGCAAGGGTCCCGATGTCCTTATGAGCCGGCAAGATCGCAATCAGGAACGAAGATAGCGCCATGACCGTAACAGCGATCATCATGACGCGTTTATGGCTGATGCGATCTGCGATAGGACCAAGCAAAGCCGCTCCCAGAGGCCGCGCAATGAATCCGGCTCCAAATACGGCAAATGCTCCCAGCAGCGAAACGACCGGGTCATTTGAAGGGAAGAAGTGGGGAGATAGAAAAGCCGCCATGAAGCCGTAGACTTGCCAGTCATACCACTCCAGCGCGACGCCTCCGCCCAGACCAATAGTCATTGATCTCGTTGCAACTTGCTTCTCGGGCTGAATGAAATCGATAGAAGGTTGGGCCATTGTTTGCATGGGTCTGCTTCCGCTCATTGGGTAAGACTGCTTAAGCCTTGCGCGGCAAGCGCGAATGCGCGCCGGCCTGTCGCTTGTTGGCCTGCTCAAGGCGCTGAGATTTCTGGCGGCACGCCCGTAAATGGACGCTGGCGCGATCGAAGGCAGCTGATCGGGCTTCCTTCATTCCAATCGTCTGTGTAACAGCCCGCGGGCGGGCTTATGTCCCAACTCCATGGTCCCTCCTGTAGCAATGCGCCCTTCTGCGGGACGCTTAAGTTTTTCGATTCAAGGCAGGCGGACAAACTCCTCCGCGCTGAGACGTCCGCTCGGCTTGGCGAGGCGAACGTTTCCTACTTTTCCGCGCAAACGATGCGAGCTGATCGAGTATCTGCTTACGTAAGCCGAACTGACCTGGAAAAGGTGAATGATGAGATCGTCTCGGGGCCGCCGCTTGGATCACAAGGACTTGCGCGGAAAGACAAAGGGGCTCGCGCGAGCGCGAGAGGGATGGTTGTAAAGGGCGCGGGCTGGCGAGAAGCTTGGCATGGACTGCAATATCGCCAGCCCAGCCGCTCCTCCCATGAAACCAGTAAATCGCCTCCACCGCTTCGTCTCCCATGACGGCCGGCATCTCTGTGCACTAGCCCAATATCGAGCGAGACCATCACAATGACGGGCCAATGTCAAGCAATAGACTATCTCAAATACAATTAGGATATATCAATCTGGTAGCCATCATTCTAGCTGAAGGATTGATACATCTATACGACTGAAATCGCTCATGAAATATTGGCACCCCCGATTAGCCAAGCACATTGACCTATCTCAATTTGAATGTCAGTCTGGCTTTGCCGCAATCAGCGCGGCTGGCTCTCACCTGGAATGGATCTCGTGCGCCTCATCCAATTTGTATCTCTGAACGGTTCTCGTCATGTCGCTGCGCTCCAGGCGGGCGACGGGGTCCCTGTGCTCGTGAACAATCGGACAAGTGTACGCGAATTAGCCTTGGAGGCAGCCCGCTCCCGGCTATCGCTTGCCGAATGCGTCCAAAGGTGCGGCTTCGGAGAGAAGGTCGATTACGATGCGATCATCCGCGAGAAGCGGCTGTTGCCGCCTCTCGACCACGCTGATCCTTCGCGTTGCATGATCGCGGTGACTGGACTTACGCACCTCGGTAGCGCCGAGTCGCGCGACGCCATGCACGCGAAATTGGCCGCAGGCGAACTTTCCGATTCAATGCGGATGTTCAAGCTTGGCCTGGACGGTGGAAAGCCTCCGCCGGGATCCATCGGGGTCCAGCCAGAGTGGGCCTATAAGGGTGATGGCTCCTGGGCAGTCGCACCTGAGCAACCCCTCACGTTGCCGTCCTATGCTGAAGACGGGGGCGAGGAGGCCGAAATTGTAGGGCTTTACGTCATTGGCGAGGGAGGCGACGTACTGCGTGTCGGCTTCTGCCTCGGCAACGAATACTCCGATCATGTGATGGAGCAGCGAAACTACCTCTACCTTGCTCATTCAAAGCTGCGCCAGTGCTCCTATGGTCCCGAACTCCTCGTGGGCGATCTTCCGGACGAGGTATCCGGAACGGTCCGCGTCTTGCGAGCTGGCGAAGCGATCTGGTCCGGAAGCTTTATCTCGGGCGAGAACAACATGTCTCATTCCATTGAGAATCTTGAGCACCATCACTTCAAATACCGCGCGTTTCGTCGGCCCGGCGACGTCCACGTCTATTTCTTCGGCGCGAGCGCCTTAAGCTTTTCGGCCGGCGTCAAGCTGCGCGGCGGTGACGCTTTCGAGATCGAATCTCCGGCTTTCGGGCGGCCATTGCGCAACTCGCTCATCGAGGAAAAGCAAACAGAGATCGTGAGGGTGCGGCCGCTATGAGCTTGATCTGGTGGACCAAAAATTGGGATAGCGAAAGCGCGGTATTCTGAGATAAGCAATCAAAATGCAGAAATGGCACCCTCACCTGCGGGCTGGCACCGCTCCCCTGTTCGTCCGGCTCGTCGAGGCCATCGAACACGACATCGCGGCAGGAACTCTTGCGGCAGGAACAAGGCTGCCTACCCAGCGTGATTTGGCAGAGGAGATCGGCCTCAGCGTCGGAACGGTCATCAAGGCCTATGCAGAAGGTCAACGGCGCGGCCTGCTTCTGGGGCACGTCGGCCGCGGGACGTTTGTCGCGTCACAGAGGCCGACCCCTGCGTCCGGTGGCAAGGTTGTCGATCTCAGCCTCAACATCCCAGGGCCGGCGTTACTGCCCAAGGTGCTAGCTGAGAGCCCATCTACGTTTCCAACGGCTGACATCTCCGACTACGTGGGATACCTCTCCCACTCTGGTGTTGCCGAACACCGGGCCCAGCTCGCCGGCCTATTTCGTCAATCGGGCTTCGAAGCCAATCCGGACAACCTCGTTATTACGAATGGAGCACAGCACGGGATAGCGCTGACCTTCAGCTCGATCTGCCAGCCTGGTGACAAAGTCTTCGTCGAGGCCGGCACTTATCACGGCATGAAGTCCTATGCTCATTTCGCAAAGCTCGACCTTATCGGGCTGCCGATGGATGGCGAAGGATTGCTGCCGGGCGCTTTCGACAAAGCGGCGGCAAGCGGGGCAGCGCGGGTGCTTTTTGCTATTCCCACCATCCAGAGCCCAACCGCGAGAATCATGAGCGCGGCACGCCGGCGAGAGATCGTGCGGATCGCGCGTAAGCGGGACATCCTGATCATCGAAGATGACGCATACGGCTTCCTGGACGAGACCAGCGAGCCGCTCGCCTCATTGGCGCCGGAGCGGACCTTCTATGTCAATACGCTGTCGAAGTGCCTGGCGCCGGGTCTGCGCATCGGAATGCTCGTCGCGCCCGAGCCTTATCTTTCGCAGATTCATCAATCTATGCGCGCGACCTGCTGGATGGCCTCGCCGATTTCAACCTTCATCGTATCCGAATGGATCCGCACGGGAACAGCCGCGCGCGTGAAGCAGTCTCTGGTCCAGGAGGCGAAGAAGCGCGTGAAGCTTGCCTCCCAAATCCTCCGGCCGCATATACGTGCAGATCATCCGGCCAGCTTTCACATCTGGATGGACCTGCCAAGCGACATTGCTCAACAGGTGGCAGCCCGTTCATTGCAACGGGGCGTCATCACAACGCCGCCCTCGGCGCTCGTGGTTGATCCCTCCTTGATCTCGGGGCTGAGGATATCGATCGGCGTTCCCGAAAACATCGAAGATCTCGAATGGGCGCTCCGCCAGGTCGCAGCTTCGCTCGAAGTCGGCAACGAAGCCAGCATGTCAATCATCTGAACGTGCAGAACTGTTCAACTCGGGCGCTTTCAGGCGGCCGCCATCACGCTCATGGTGGACCTCCATCAAACGCATAGGCTGTCTTCACAGTCGCATAGAACTCTGCAGCGTAGCGCCCTTGCTCACGTGATCCATAGGACGAACCTTTGCGGCCGCCGAAGGGCACGTGATAGTCGACGCCCGCCGTCGGCAGGTTGACCATCACCATGCCAGCCTCCGCGTTGCGCTTGAAATGGCTGGCATAGTTCAGACTTGTGGTGCAGATTCCGGAAGATAGTCCGAATGGGGTGTCGTTGGCGATCTCAAGGGCCTCGTCATAATTTCGCGCCCGGATCAGTGCTGCCACGGGCCGAAAATTTCTTCGCGCGCGACCCGCATCCGATTGTCGACTTCTGCAAACAGCGCGGGCGACAAGTAGAAACCGGGCGCATCGCGTTTCAATAGCTCGCCCCCAGCGACGAGCTTGGCCCCCTCGTCCTGGCCGAGGCGGATGTACATCAAGTCTTGCTCCAGCTGCTTCTGATCAACCACCGGCCCAATCTGCGTTCCTGGCTTGCAGGCGTCATCCACGACCAGCGCATCCATCCTTTCCGTGATAGCTGCCAGGAAGGCGTCGTAAATGCCATCTGTCACGATGAGGCGAGATGAGGCCGTGCAGCGCTGGCCGGTCGAAAAGAAGGCGCTGTTGATCGCGCATTCGACGGCCACCTTTAGGTCGGCGTCGTCGAGCACCACCATTGGATTCTTGCCCCCCATCTCCAACTGCATCTTCTTCATGGGATCGGCAGAAATGCAGGTTTGGGCAATGCGCCGGCCGGTCGACAACGAGCCGGTGAAGGAGATCGCGGCCACCTTCGTACTGGCGAGCATTGTTTCGCCCACGACCGAGCCGCTCCCCATGACGAGGTTGAAGACGCCGGGGGGAACGCCGGCGCGCGCAATGATGTCGCAAAGGGCGTTTGCCGAGGCGGGGACCAGTTCTGCAGGCTTGAACACGACGGAGTTGCCATAGGCCAGTGCCGGGGCGATCTTCCAGGCCGGAATGGCCATAGGAAAATTCCATGGCGTGATCGCCGAGCGGCTCGCGGGACATCTCAACGTCTATGCCGGCTCGCACGGAGAGCAGCTTCTCGCCGCTCAGCCTCAGGCACTCACCCGCGAAGAAATGGAAGATCTGGCCGGCGCGAGCGACCTCGCCGATCCCCTCCGGCAAGGTCTTTCCTTCCTCACGTGAGAGCAGGCGTCCGAGTTCGTCCTTGCGGGCCAATATCTCGTCACCCACGGCTTTCAGAACGTCGTGGCGGCTCTGGATCGTCGAACGCGCCCAAGCCGGAAAGGCGCCATGGGCCGCATCGATCGCACGCTTCGCCTCTTCTACAGAGGCTTGGGCGTACTCGCCTACGATGTCGCGAGTATCAGACGGGTTGATGTTCGCGACTGCCTTGGCTGCCGCAATCCATTCACCGGCGATGTAGTTCTTCGTCATCAGGCCCCCCGTCACCAAGCCTTGCAGAACGTCTCAGGACGTCCAACTGCGTCGGCACCTGCTTTTCGGCGGCAGGGAGTGATCCCCTTTCCGGCAGGTGCTGGCCCAAACGCCTGTTCGGCGCCTCGATTCGGCAATCGCATTCAAAGCCGGTTTCGCAGCGCATTGCAATATATCAATTTTATAATGGGATATAGTAATCTTGACGGCGACGATCGCGCGGCATAGTATCGAGCGTTCCAATCTGAGGGAAAGGCCTGTCGTGAGCGATAAAGCAACTGCCTCCGTAGCGCGTGGCGCCCTTGACGGCTTGATCGTTCTGGAAGTCGGCATGGTGATGCAGGTGCCGCTTGCAGGACAGGTGTTGGGGGATTTTGGCGCGGACGTCATCAAGATCGAACGTCCCCAAGGTGACATCACGCGCGGGCTTGATTTTGAGGCCACCCGCGTCGGCGGGATGAGCGCGTATTACGCTGCGATGGGCAGAAACAAGCGGACACTCGCCTTGGATTTGAAGAACCCGGCCGCCTTTGAGATCTTGCTGACCCTGGTCGACCGCGCTGACGTGTTGATGCACAACTTCCGCCCCGGCGTGATGGAGCGGCTGGGCCTCGGCTATAAGGATCTTAGCACACGCAATCCCCGTCTCATCTATGCTGCGGGGTTTGGTTTCGGGGAAACAGGTCCGCTTGCAGATCGTCCGGGCCAGGACATGCTGGCGCAGGCATTTAGCGGGTTGGCACGGGGAGGACTGCAGGAGCACCAGCCTCCGCAGCTGACGAACTCTCCTATTGTCGACTATGGCGCGGCGATGTCGCTCGTCCAGGGCATTCTTGCCGCCGTCATCGAACGCCAGACCTCGGGCCGGGGACAACTGGTGTCGACGTCGCTGTTCGATGTTTCGCTCGCTATGCAGCTGTGCGAAATCGCCAGCGAGAGCATCTATGGTGTGAAAACCGACTGGACGCGTCAGGCGATGCTCGTCAGGACCGCGGACGGTTGGGTAGCCGTTGTAATGCTCTTTCGCGACAACCCGCTTGGCCTGCTTTGCCAGGCGCTCGATCTACCGGACATAAGCACGCGGCCTGAACTCGCTACACGCGAAAAGCAGATCGAAAATCTGACCGCCATTCAGGAATATTGTGCGCCGGCTTTGATGACCTTGAACACTTCGGAGGTACTCGATCGTCTGGCTTCCGTGGATCTGCTCTGCTCACCTGTGAATGAAATTCCAGAAGCGATCAGCCACCCTCAGGCAAGCCAAAACGGCATCATGTGGCAGGTTGAGGTACCCGGGCGAGGAGTCGTTTCGCTCGCCGGACTGCCAGTCCGGCTCTCACGCACACCTCCAGCCGTCCGGATTCACCCCGCGCCGATCGGTGCCGCTACCGAGGAGGTCCTGACTTCCTTTGGCTTCTCGGAGCAGGCGATTCAGGAGGCTCGAAGCAGAAAGGCTTTCGGATAGCCCGCCCAAACCACAATGTGGTGTCTGTTTTTCCTGGCCTTGCTCGCACGATAGCAACCATATCAACCTCGGGTCCTCGGCAGCTTGCCCGGATGAATGGCAGCGAATTGTGTGCAACGCAATGATCTCTCCGAAGCTCGCTGCAAGCCAGCTTACGCAAGGTGCATCCCGATCCAAGTCGAGAAGAAGTTCTGGTTCTTCTCCCATTCTCCAGGAAGAATTCTCTCGTGATCCAAAAATCCGAACTCGTGCTATCCACTTCCCCTCTCCCGCACGTCCGCCTGCTGAGCATGAACAGGCCGGCGAAGCGAAATGCCCTGAGCAATGAGCTTATCGCGGCACTTGCATCGGCCTGCCGAGACGCAATTTTGGATGAGGACGTCCGCTGCATCGTGCTTTGCGGCACCGACACGTTCTTTTGCGCGGGCGCGGATATCAAGGAGATGCAACAACGCGGCTTCGAGGCCATTAACAATCTCGCCCGACGCAATGATTGGCGCGACCTCACCAACTGTCTCAAGCCGATCATAGCTGCCGTAGAGGGCGTTTGTCTTGGGGGCGGTCACGAACTTGCAATGCTGGCCGATATCATTATCGCAGGCGAAGGCGCGCTCTTCGGTCAACCTGAAATCAACATCGGCGTTTTGCCGGGTGACGGCGGAACCCAGCGGTTGACACGCGTGGCGGGCAAATCGCTTGCCATGCTGATGATCCTCACTGGCCAATCAATTTCGGCCCGTGCCGCAATGCAGGCAGGAATGGTCTCCGAGGTTACAGAAACGGGCCAGGCGCGGGCACGCGCGCTCGAGATTGCGGAAATAATCGCACAGAAGCCGCCTCGATCGACGGAGCTTGCGAAGGCTGCCGTTCTGGCCGCCTATCAAACGAACCTCGATGCCGGTGTGGAATTTGAACGGCAAGCGATCCGGGTTGCTTTCACCACTTCTGATCAGCAGGAAGGGATGGACGCTTTCTTCGAGAAGCGGCCCCCAAATTACCAGGGGAAATAGAACCCCTTTGCAGAATTCTGCTCTTAGGAACACAATACAAAGCGAGCAGATTTGCGAGCGCCGCACGAGAGCCGTCGGGCTGCTTGTGGTGCTGAGGCATTGGAAGCTACGATGGCCTAGCCGGATCATCGTTGATCGTCTCGATCACCCTGTCATCTTCGCTCCCGGCGAGAGCCACGAGTTCAATCGGCGGCGCAACCGCGTCGCTCTGAGCTAAAGCTGGCCGCCGGTTTGCTTCTGGTCGCAATGGTCGAATTGCATCGGTACTTAGATATTCTGGGTACGATTGTCCCGGCTGAGAATATCGGGACTGCTAGGAAGGAGAAATACAGACCGCCGCGCCGTATATGCTTCAGACAAGAGGGTGCCCAGTTGGATCTAGTCGATTGAGGCGAGCCAGTCGAAGCTCAGTCGTAAGGCGACTAAGACGATGCGGCATTTGCGACCGTCGACCTTACTCGTTCGCGCGGATCTGTGCGGTTGCAGTAATACATCTCAAAGCGGCTACCGGTTTCTTGGAATAACTTGTGACCTTCCAGCGCCCGTCGGTCACTCAGCGCAAACGCCAGTACGTGACTCGTGATCCCCCGAGATCCCATCGCGCTGTTGGAGCCGTAGCGAGGGGTGCAGATGCCGGGAGAGGCTACCACACTGCCGCTGTCGGGGCGGTGGGCGGAGTCACCATCAGCCGCCGCATTTGCACGTGGGGGACGCGTTAAAGAACCGAGAAGGAGCATGCGGCGCACTGTCGGAGTCACGACACACCCGTTCTACCTGAGACACGTGCCAGATGAGAATAAGAAGGAAACTCAGACTGACGGTTTTGGTATGCTTCTTGAACTCAGAAGCTGACCCGCCGTGTAATGCTCCATCCGAGAATAGGAAATGCTGCAATGAGCGCACCGAATTTGACCAAGCGAGCTAATGCCCTCGGAACCGACAAGGGGAATGAGGTAGGCGACGCCCACGGCTACACCAGCTTCTACTCTTTTCTGTTCGAAGAATTCCGCCAGCAACCTTTCACGATGGTCGAGATTGGATTACAACACGGAAACGGCTCTCTCGATCCCGATGTAGTGGTCGGTCGCAAGGTTGACGACATTCCGTCTATTAAGATGTGGCTGGAGTTCTTTCCCAAAGCCGAGATCATCGGATGCGACGTTGCCGATTTCAGCGCCTTTAAGATGGACCGGTTCCGTTTCGAGCGCCTTGACATGGGCGATACGGTAGCCCTGGAACGCCTAGCGAACTCGCTCCCGCCCGTAAGGATCATCATTGATGACGCTTCGCACGCAGCTTATCACCAGCAGCTTGCTCTAGCGAAGCTGTTTCCCATCGTCGAGCCTGGCGGTTTCTACTTTATCGAGGATCTACATACCACGCACGGGATTGCCGCACGATTGCCTTCCTGCAATTCAACTGAGACCGTAGTTGAGAAATTCGCTCAGACACGTCGGCTCGACATTCCGTTCCTGCCCGCGATCGAGCGTAGAAACCTCGAGACTACAATCAGGAAGATGTTCATTCATCGCGACGACAAGGGGGGTGTCAGCCGCTGGACCATGAAAATGGTGGGATTTGAAAAGTACTAAAGAGTCAACCGAACTTTCCCGCGACCAACATGCCTATCTAGTCGGCGGTCTTCGCTCGCGCACGTGAGACCACTAAAATGTTGATCTCAGAAATATGAATGGGTTCACAATGGTGGAAAAATGGCGATAGAGGTGATTTGCTGGCTGGAGCGGCTTGGCAATTCCCGTGCCTCGCTGCCGCGCGATACGGCGGCTCGAAGTCTTTGTGTTGGAGTTACAAGCTGCGGGCCGTCTAGCTACTTGATCGACGATCGCCAAGCTTTCTCGACAACAACGTTAGATTGAGGCCCTGGCTCTTTACGGACTTCAAGGCCAGGCTGTACAACGAATTCGCTGGCCATGAGCGACACGTCACGCAAGGCCTCGACAGGTGCGCCGACGACGACAATAAATTTGGAGAGGCTGCGCACCTCGAGCCGCCCGTCGACGTCAACATCGCGCCGAGTCGGCCAAATTCCTTCGTCCGCTTGGCCTGCACGCGGTAGCTCTCGATGATCGATGCATCAATGATCTGCGTGTTGCGGTACTTCCGCTGTTGACCGGAGAAGCCAAACCGACCGCCGAGTCCAGTTCGCGGCGGTAGGTCGGATAGCACCTCCCAATTGGCGTAGCGCATGCTTCTGTCCGAAAACACACTCGTCTGATGTCAGGAACCCGCCAAGCAGTTTGCGAACGCGAGAGTCGGCCGAGAAACCGCGAGGGATTCCTGCGATTTGCATTGGTCTAGATCGTGCACTGCGCTACGTGCGGCATCTAGTAATCGGATCGCCGCGCTGGGGTCACGCTGCTAGTGCCGAGACGGTCGTGGGTATGTGGAATGCAACCTTAGACCGACGTCGAGCGCGAGCGGTGCCAGAATCGATCCACGACGATTTCCTATTCGCATCTTTCTAAGTTCGATTCGGTCTTTGTCAATCGAATTGCCGGCATCAGACAAGGAGGCACTATGCGCATCTGCGGTATCAAGCTGACACATGACGGCGGGATTGCTCTTGTTGAGGACGGACGGCTTATCTTTTGTATCGAGCAGGAGAAACGGAGCAACAATCCGCGGTATCAAACAATCGACAACCTCGATGCAATCGTCGTCGCTTTGACCGAACACGGTCTGGATCCGCAAGAAGTTGATCAGTTCGTCATCGATGGCTGGGCGGGGGTGGCGGAGTCGCAGTTCCAGGTTCTCAGCGGGACGACACCGATCACTCTCAAAGGGGCGCCCTATGTTGAACGCCATGCCGACGGCCTTCTCACCTCGTGCGATGGCTCTGGTCTTAGGCTCGATGGCAGCGATTTCCCTTATAGAAGCTATCCGCACGTCACAGGCCATGTAGCCTCCGCATACTGCACCAGCCCCTTTGCCAAAGCTGGACAGCCCGCCTTCTGCCTCGTGTGGGACGGCGGCACCTTTCCACGTCTTTATCACGTAGAACATCGAGGCGCTCAGTTCATCGAATGCCTGTTCCCGGTGATTGGGCATGTCTATGCCGCCGCGGGACTTCATTTTGGACCGTATAAGCAGGCGAACCGCGCTAACTGGGACCTGGGTGGCCCCGGCAAGGTGGACCCGGGCGGTGCCGGCAAGCTTAACCTGGGTGTAGCCGGCAAGCTGATGGCGTATATCGCGCTCGGGTCTGTCATTGAAAACATTGTCACGGTCTTTGAGGAACTCTACCAGGAGCGCTTTGCGGCCGACACGAAACTTGCCAGTTTCCGTACAGACATTGAGAGCATGGAGTCCGCGCTTGCGGCTGTGCATGACTTCTTCGACGCCAGCGCGCGCCACCTAAAGGCCAGGGCCCCCGAAGATGTGCTGGCATCGTTTCATTGCTTCCTCGAGCGTCTCCTCGTCCGCAAAATGGCGCTTGCTTTGCAGCGGCATTCATATCTTGGGGCGCGCAATCTGTGCGTAGCAGGTGGCTGCGGTCTCAATATCAAATGGAACAGCGCACTACGTGCGACAGGCCTGTTCGATGCCGTCTGGGTGCCCCCGTTTCCGAATGACAGTGGCTCGGCAATCGGTGCCGCTTGCTGCGCAATGGTGGTGGAAAAAGGCTTCTCGCCGTTGGAATGGTCGGTATATAGTGGTCCAGCCTTGCAACGTCGAGATGTACCCCCCGAATGGAAGGCCGCGCCGTGTAGTCTGCATGAACTTGCGACCATTCTTGCCGGCAACAAGCCCGTGATTTTTCTTACCGGCCGCGCCGAGCTTGGGCCTCGGGCGTTGGGTAGCAGAAGCATTCTCGCCCCCGCGACCTCGCCGCGAATGAAGGATTATCTCAACGACATCAAACTTCGCGAACACTTCCGGCCAGTGGCTCCGATATGCCTAGAGGATCGTGCGCCGGATATATTTAGTCCCGGAACACCGGACCCTTACATGCTTTTCGATCACCAGACACGACCAGAATGGCGGGACAAAATCCCCGCTGTTGTACATCTCGATGGATCGGCGCGATTGCAGACGATTTGCAGGACCTCTCAGCACAAAGTCGCCGAGCTTCTCGTCGAATACGAAAAGCTCACAGGCATTCCGCTGCTTTGCAATACGAGTGCAAACCACCATGGACGTGGGTTCTTCCCGCATGTCGCAGCAGCCTGCGAGTGGGGACGCGTCGAGCACGTATGGGGCGACGGCATACTGTGGACCAAAGCTCGATAACCGTGCGGCGCGACAATCAGTGACAGTGCTTCCCAACCAGATTGTCGCGCTATAATAGCCTGTTCTAGAGGGCGCACAACGCAATTTGAGTAATACTCGGTAGAGCGGCTCCGGCGACGAATGCAGCCTCCCTGAGCGTCGCCCTCATCCAGCCGCCAGGATTTGACTTGTGTCGCAGTTGGCGCGAGCGATTAGTTTTTGTAAGGCGGCACGAGTACACCAACGTGATCACTTAGAGTTGCGGCATGGCCGCAATCTGACAGTGCAACGCAATACGCACGTGGCCTCGCTTGCCAAGGGAAACGCCAACTGTTTTGGCCGGGATCAGCACAATCCACGCGCTGTAGTAAGCGGATGTGTTCGGAATGGCTTGACGCATATCCGAGTCCGAAAAGAGTACGGCTGCTTTTCGGGTGCAGCAGTCGCAGGACCAACGGCCTATGAGCTTAGCAGGGTGCGAGTGGGCATCCTGGATCCCCGACCTCAGAGGATGACACCTGATACGAATGAAGTTCGCATAGCGCGCTCGGCGATGGTGTTGAGGTGGCGGGTTCGCGCGCTTCGGTGCTTCGGTAGTACCATCGATCGGATCGAGAACGAACGCGGCGCCTCGGTGACCGACAACGTCCCTTGGTCAGCATCCCTCCTGCCGATGAACGAAAGCACGTCTGGGCCGCGCTGGCAGTGACAGTTCAAATTGACGGCAGACCTGATTCACGATTAACCCCCGCCAGCGACCGACCATGTACGGATCGTAAGCGAACAAGCTCACTTGCCGTCCGCACTCGAAGATCCTGTCGTCGCCGATTGTCCTGCTGCACCTGTCTGTGGCCGCAGCAAACCAGAGGACCGCTTAACCCTACATTGCCATCCATGTTGAACGAGCGTGGCTTATGCCGCACCAGAGCTTCCTCTGCGCTCCCCGTTGGAACAAGCCGCCGCCGCTAGTAAGGACTCTTATGGTTCGGATCGAGTTCGATTTTGCAGTTTATGACTGGCCCACGTTAGACGTTTTGAGCTCGACTCTTGAGTGAGACTCACAGCGATGCCCTTATCACGGACCAGATCAGGAGATTGATCGCCAGAAGTGGCGGCATCGCTAGGGCTTAATTTTGAAATAGAGCAATCTCGCCGTTAACAAGATATCGAAAGCCCTATCCGCCGCTTAGCGGCAATGGATGAGGTGAACGACGGACACTCAGCTCAAATTCCTTCATTTCTGATGCGGTTAGGTCCCTGGCTGCCCGCGCCTTAGACCGTTGAGCGCCTCGACGATGCGTTTGAGCCCCATCTCCAATAGCTCCGGTGGAGCACCGAAGGAGAGACGTAGGCCGTTCGCGTCGCCGAAAGCGTCGCCTGGAACACATCCTACATTAGCTTCTTCGAGGAGCACTCGTGCGATGTCATCGGCAGATCGCACTGAGCCTTCAGTCCGCAAAGCAGACAAAAGCCGACTCAGATTGAGATAAAAACAGAACGAACCATCGGCGCGGGATGGAGTTACATCGCGTAGATCAGAAAGGATGTGAAGACCTATGTTGCGAGCGTCGACAAGACGCTGATAGATCTGCTCCTCAAAGCTGCCATCGCTGGCTTGAAGGTGGTGCAGGATCGCCTGCTGCGCGATTACATTCGGAGTTGCGATTGCATGGCTCTGAAGCTTTCTTACCGCGGAAACGAGCTGCGCGGGCGCGGCGAAATAGCCCAAGCGCCAGCCGGTTATCATCAACTCCCTTGAAAACGACTTGACTATGATCGTCCGCGAACGTACCCGGGGGTGCGCCATGACGATCGACTCGTGGTGACGAAAACCAGTGAATACCAGTCCCGAGTAGCACTCATCGGAAATGATCCATATCTGGCGTTCGATAGCGAGTTCGCCGATATCTTGTAGTATCGTTCGATTGTAGACTGCGCCGGTCGGGTTATTTGGCGAATTGATTATTATAGCTTTCGTCTGCGGTGTGACAGCAACTCGGATTGCACTGATATCGGGAATATATCTCGGGCAGCGAGCATCAACGAACACTGGTGCTGCACCAGCGAGAACGACCTGGGACAGCAATATCGGCCGCCAGGGGCGAATAATGATAACCTCGTCGCCCGGCGCTAGGACAGTCACGGCCGCATAGAGCAGCGCTTGCTGCGCGCCCGTAGTGATTACGATCTCTTCCGCACTCCAACCAACGCGCGTTTCGACCGAGAGCTTTTCGGCGACGGCCCTGCGAAGGGGCGTAAGCCCAATGAGATCGACATAGCGGTTCGCTTCGGCGTTGACCGCAGCCATCGCTCCTTCGCACACTGATGAGGACGGCTCGACGACGATTTCGTCGGTTGCCAGATCAATGAACCGGCGCCCAATCACAGCTACCGTGGCTAAGTCGTGGCCGGCTTTTCGGGATCTAGAAAGGAAGGACATCGGGCGCGACGGCATAGGCGCTCTCCTGCAAAGTTGTCGCGCTTGTGAAGTGATCCCAGCCGCGTGACCGGACGTTCCTTGATCTGTTTCGGAGATATCGCTCTTCGGGTTGAACAAGCTCTTCCCAACCGCCGAGAGTTCACCGAAACCACCAAGCCCTTTCTCAATATGCACAACACGTGGTTGCGACTACTCCGGAATTGAAGCCGAACACGCACAAGACGCGGACCAGAGCCAACCGCAGCCGACCTTCAGTAGTATTGGCACGGCGATAATGCTGGGAACAAACAGATCGACTTTTGGACCCCGATGTCGCTCGGCAGGACGCCACCATGCAATGCGGGCTGGTGAGCGCGCCACGAGTCGTGCCATCTGCCAACTTGCCGAAGCTCCTGTCTTCATCAACGAGCGCATGGCAGCGTTCAGCCTCAACACGCCACAACCTCCATGTGATCGTTCTGCGACCCGCCTTGCCGCCTCGACTAGCCCGTTGACGATAGTCGATTGTGGTTGATCTTAATTGCCGACCTCCTCCCATCTGCCTTGCGATCAGCGCGTGATCCGCAGCAGTTACCCACCGTTCATTGCCAAGAAACCATCTCTTGATCAATCACTATTGTTGGTAGTTCATCCGGGCAATACTTCCTTCTGCTGGATGCCAGCAAAGCCCCGCGGCCGGCTTGGCGCGACTCGCATTGGTCATGCTCGCTAATGTGAGGACACTGCCTCGTACCCACGCGCGAGCGTGAGAGTCTCAGACCAACGGTCGGCGCCTGACACTTTTCGGACGAGCTCGTCGCACCTTAGACAGAATGTCGGGATTCGGACACGGAGCTCATCGCGGGTCGCCAAACTGTTTGCGTATCTCGACCTTCGTTGTTGCATCAGCGCGAGCCAGCTCGTCTGAGGAGTGGTACGGCGCTTGCTTAAAGAGAGCAGAGCCACGTCGTCACGCCGTGGTGCATTCGCCAATGATGCGAGCCGGGACATCGGTTCTTCGACAAGAGGGGTAAAGGCATGTCCGGCGTTGCTGCTGCGTTTTTTTGTCCTTCAAGCAATTCGCAGGCGGATGTTTATGATCGACTCGAGCACATGATCCCGAAACTTGCGCTTCGTGGCCAGGCGGCGGTCGGCGTTGCGGCTTTCATGCACAAACAAGGTATTCGATATGGGAGAGCGTTTCAGTCATCGAGCGCTTCAGTGCGCATTGATCCCAACGAACAAGATCGGCGTTTTCGGCCTCATGTTGCAATCGCTCAAGTCCGTAGCCGATGCCGCGAACTCAGTGATGGCGTCGACCTTCAGTCAATTCATAACAATGCAGGCACCAGCCGCCATCTGGCCATTTCTCTGGATGAGGCCTTGGTCAATGCTCGTGAACTCAGGGGAGCCTTTCTTGCCCAGGAGCAACGATCAACCGTCAACACAGATGCTGAGCTCTTGCTCAAGTGTATTGAACGCTGTTGTGAACGACACTACTGGCGCCACGGTCTAGCGGCCAATTACGAAACCGTTTTTCGAGAGATTGACGATCGTATTGACGGCGCTATTAGCGCGCTTTTCCTGGACGGAGACGGAAATCTCATTGCTTACCGCAATCGAAGCGGCTTGCGACCGTTGGAGACCATGCAAACAGATGACGGGTTCTTGCTCTTCGCCTCTGAAAATTGTGCCTTTGCCGCTCTCGAGGGTAAGACGCGGCAGATCTCGCCGGGCCACATAACGTATGTGGACGGAACGACGGGGGGCAGCGTTAGTCGTGCCGTGCACAACGGGCGACATAAAGCCAGGCTCTGCGCGTACGAAGCTCTCTATTTAGGAAGTCCGAATACGTCGGTCGAAGGCCATTCACATTTCGAAACCCGGTACAATATCGGTGCTGCCTTGGGTGGGATTGTTGCGCAGCGACTGCAAGCTGAAGCAGATCCTACCTGCACACTCGTTTCCTCCAAGCCGCGTACAGGTGGTCCGTTCGCCGATGGCCTGTACGCATCTCTCGCGGAATACGGGCTGCTCGCCGAGCGTCGTGAAGTGGTCGCCACGACGTTTCTTCAGCGAACGCTCATCGGCACGACCGACGAGCGAAAGTCCCGCATTTCTCAAAAGTACCGAGTACTGGAAACTGACCTGACTAAAACCAGCGTAGTAATTGTCGACGAAGCACTCATTCGCGGCGATACCAGTCGAGCTGTCACGAGCATGCTCCTTACCGCCGGAGCCAAAGCCGTGCATTGGGCGATCGGTTCGCCGCCTATAGTGGCTCCGAACTACTACGGCATGGGTATCAACACACTCGATGAGCTCGCATTCTGGCAGATTTGGAAACGACTGCCGTCCGAGCAGCGAACGCAAAGCCTTCGCTTTCACAAGATGGAACCCCACGTTTTGAGACTCATCGAAAGCAACATCGCGACATCCATCAACGCAGCCTCGATAACGTATCTGCCCTTCCCACTGCTAGAATCGTTGCTGCCCCTGAGACCGGAGAGCTTCGATCTGTCACCCTTTACATTCGAGATGCCAACTCGGGCGGGACAGGAGCGGGCGGACAGGAATCTGCGCGAATTGGTGGCTGATCTTCCCCGCATGCAATCAGTTCACGCTTGAGGTCATTAATGAAACCCGTTCTCGTCTTTGATTGGAATGGAACGTTGCTCGATGATGCGCACGCACTGCTTCAAACGACTAATGCTATTCTGAACCGCTTTGGTTACGCGCCGATCAATATGGAGACGTTTCGGGAACATTGCGACCTCCCGCTATCTCTTCTTTATCGCAATCTCGGAATGTCGCAGGACGAGGTTGCGGCCGTGGATCGCGATGGCAGCGCTGTCTTTCACAACACCTATGAACCACTTGCGGATCGCGCCGATCTGCGCGAGGGCGCGCGTAGAGTGCTGGAGCTAGCGCACCGAGAAGCAGCTTTGTCCGTCATCGTGAGCAACCATATCGTTGCCCCCCTTCGGTCCCAATTGAGAAGACTTGGAATCCATGACTACATCAACGAAGCTCTCGCCTTTGAAAGCCGCGCCACTCAATACAAATCGATGAGCAAAGGAGAGCGGCTTCGCCTCTACATGCAGAAGTACAGCCTCGACCCGGCGTCGACGTTTATCATCGGCGATATGCCGATCGAAATGGACATCGCACGCAATCTCGCACTCATAAGCATATCGATCACCGGAGGTTTTGTTTCGGACTCGCGCTTGCGGGCGGCAAATCCTGACTATTCGATTAACAACCATCATGAGCTGTTGCCTATCTTACAAAGGCACGGCTTTTTCTAGAGTGCATGAACCATGTTCAGCGAGGCATCATCACCAAACGCAGGTCCTAGCACTGCGAAACAGAGAATAGGTCTTGTCGGCGTCGGGCGAATGGGAACTGGAATGGGTATTAGCCTGATGCGTCATCAAATTGAACTGCATATCAAAGCCAACAAGAATCGTTTCGGTGCGAATCGATTTGCTTCAGCCGGTGCCCGTGAACATCCTTCGATCGCTGAGTTGGCGCAACATGTAAGCGCTGTGGTGTTGTCCCTACCGTCAAGCCGCGAGGTTGAGGCAGTGTGCCTTGGGCAGGATGGGCTTTTTGTCCATATGTCCCGTGGCGGTTTGATAATTGACTGCACGACATCTTATCCTGCTTCGACAGTTACACTGGCGGAGCAGGCTCAAGAACATGGCCTAGGTTTTGTAGATGCCCCAGTAACACGTAGCCCCGAACAAGCTGAGTTCGGCCTTCTCAATGCGATCGTTGGATCGAACGAGACGCTCTTTCCTGTGGCGGAAGGCATTCTTGCTGCATTTTGTGAGACCGTTCTTCATGTCGGAGAAGTCGGACAGGGTCATAAGCTCAAGCTTGTTTACAACAGCATGACTATGGGCATAGCGGCCGTCGCAGCAGAGGTCTGCCAATTCGCAAAGGCTCTTGACATTGATCTTGTAACACTCCGCTCTCTGGTCAGCCGCGGTTCCACTAACAGCGGAATATTCCAAGCCTTCGCTGCCTTTTTGTTGGGCGAAAAACCCGATGTTCTGGCCGTCTCAATTGCCAATTCCGCAAAGGATATTAATTGCGCTGTGCGCCTAGCGGGCGAGAACGTAGTTTCGGTGCCGATCCTAGCTGCGGCTGCGAACAAGTTAAACGCCTCGGTTGCCTCGGGCAAAGGCGAACTGACTCTACCTCATTTGTCTCACTCATAAAGTCTTCGGTCTAATCGAATTTTACTATCTCACTGCCTTTGGAGGTACGGGCGTGTTCCTTCAATGCCGAGAGCGTGGAAGGGTCCCGCCCTTGAGGATTGGCGCGCTCGTTAGCGACACTCGCGCTTCAATGAATGAGATGCCTAGTGTCCTTTAAGAAAAAGCCGCTGTCAGATTTCTCCAACAGCGGCTTAAGTTGAGGGAGGAAGGCAGACGAACCGGTCTGCCAGCGGAGCCGAAGGCTATCGTTAGCAGGCGACAAATCGGATAGTTGGTCGCCCAACGCATCGACATAGGACGCCGGAGACCACCGCGACCAAATTACCGATTGAATTAGATTTTCCTGGTGCCCCCCAGTTCGGAGAGATTCCGGACGAGACGCTGGACCAGGCTGGAGACTTGCGCCGCCACTCTCGCATTCGGAGAGCGAGGGTCGGCACGGGCTTTGGCGCTTGCGCGTGATCCAGACCATTGAAGGTTGCGGTGAAGCGGAACACCTCTTTCCCATCACTGGCGGCCGCGAGATTTCCCCTTAGTGGCCGCGAAAGGATCCAGCGGGTGATTTTTGCTTCAGCTTCAACCAACCACCGACAAGGGTGACGCCGGCTTTCACACGCACGGATTGAAACATTTACAGGCGAGGCTCCATCCGGGACCGACGCTTGGCCGTCCGCCAAATAATGAGACACGAATTTCCTCCCGGAGCATTCTCAACAATAGGAGGTCTAGACCGGGCTGAAGCATTGTATAACATCGGCGATACTTCCGGGTGGGTAAGAATGGGTATAGTCAGCTGCAAGCTTGCCACGCGCTTAACGGCCGCATCTAGAGGCGCGCCCTTGGAAATCTACGCGCCGTCCCTGCGGAGCTTTCCAGCAGACTCGATGCTCGTAATGGCGACTTTACCTGTCGTCGACTGGAATGACTGTCTTTTGCGAGATTTGCGCAGCCTCGACAAGCAAGCGTCCATTCGCGCCTACGCGGCGATGGTCATGATCGATCCCTTTGCCTGTTGGGAGGATTTTGCCGACTTGCTGAAAGAGGCGAGAATCTCCGGCGTCACAAATTTCCCACCTGCATCTATCATTGAGCAGGCTACGGATGGCATGCCAATTAACTCCGGACTGGAGCTCGAACTTCGACGTATGGAATGGTTCGCCAGCCTGGGATTCAAAATCCTGTTTGTTGCTGCCAAGGATTCTGAGATCACGATGGCAGAGACGAGACTTGGAGCGCATCTCGAAGGTATTGTGTATTTGCCCGAAGAGGCTCTTGCGCGTAGGATTTGCGACGAAATGGGGTTGATCAGCCTTGGCCAACAGGCATCGTCGATGCCAAGGTTCTCGTTTTTGCATGCGACTACGTCGCAGCAAACCCGACGCAAGAAATGAGGGTAGGCTATTCTAGGATCCGCAGTTTCTTTATCTTGTTGTAAAGCGTCTTCCTTGAAAGCCCAAGAGATTGTGCGGTCTTGCCACGGTGGAGCCTGTTTCGTTTTAGGCCTTCGATGAACCACTCGCGCTCGGAGAATGCTCCTTTGGGCCGAGCGGGCGACGTCGAGTTCAGAAGCGGCTTGAGGACGTCAGCAGTTATATGCGCGTCTTTCACCATCACCAGTTGATTGACGATCTGGCGCAATTCTCTCAAATTTCCGGGCCAATGGTGGCCCGCTAACGCCAAGAACGCGGACTTCTCTATTGCCAGCGTTTGTGCATTCGAATCCCCCTTGGCTTCGACGGCAAAATGCTGAATGAGCTGTGGAAGGTCCTCCAGACGGTTTGGCAAAGCGGGTTGTTCTATGTCAAGCCCGGCAAAGAAGGCAAGAAGGCGGGGACATAGAACACTTTCCAAGCTTGCTCCGCGGGTCACTGTCGCGGTTGCGATGATCCGGGCGTTTGACCTTACAACGGATACGCCGTTCAGCGGCGTGAAAGTACCCGTCTCGAGATAGTCCGCGAGACGCTCTTGCCCATCTCGCGACAGCTGATCGACATGCGTCAGCAGGAGCGCGGAATCACTTGCGGCTTCGAGGAGCGACAGTTGGCGCCTCCTATTCTCAGCGCTCTCGGCACCGAACAGCGCACCGACCGTGTCGATTGCCGGCCCTCGGCGGCAATGAAACAGCGCGGCCTTCGTGTGTCTCCGATCGCTAAAGGCATGGACGAGGTTCGCTATCCTTCGCTTTCCCGATCCCGCCTCGCCCCACACCAGCACAGAATTGGGATTACTTGCCAAGCGCCTTGCAGTCTCAAGCACGTGCTTCATGATCGAGGACTGCGCGATGACGCCATGCCGGAATCCGCTCAACTGGAGCTGGCGCTCGAGGAGATCGACCTTCTCTCGCAATAAGTGGATGGTCTTAAAGCCCGAGGTTACCTCGAGAACTGACATTTCGAGCGGGATGCGGTCGAGCGACGAACCGCCAATGAAACCCTGCACACCCGTTTCTCGGCAGATGTCCAGGAGTTCGTCAGGCTTCGTGATTGGCCCGCCACCAAGCAGGCAAATTGCGTTCACGTCGACGGATTGAGCGACACGCGCAACAGCGCTCGTTCGCGCGGCAAGCTCCGACAGGCTGATCGACAAGTCGCATCCGCTTTCGACAGCGCGGTTGAGATTGAAGTTGATACAGATGGCTTCAGCTCCAGCTTCAACCATGCGCCTTGCTTCGGACTGGGTGCGAGTATAAGCGATGGTCATTAGGCCGCGTTTTGCGGCTTTGACCAGGAGTTCGATTTCCCGCTCGTAGCCGAGCCCGCAACTTTCAAGCAGTGATCTCCTGTAGTCATCAATGTGGATGACGGACGGGAAATTGGTGACGCCTGAAAAACCCCATCGCATGATGCGGTCGAGAAAGCGGTCGATATCCAGCTGCGGATCGAAGGTACAAGCGCCAAAAAATACCGGCAATTTCGTTGAGGGCAGGATCTCGGTCCGGCCGAAGCCCGCCACGAATTCGTTTGTATTGCGGATTGGAAGAATTGAGGCTGGCGAAGAGCCCCCCATCGCGCGAAATCGGCCGGCGTTAAGGGCGAGAACGAAATCCGCGCCCGCCCGTTCGGCCGCTCGCGCGGTCATGCCCGATCCTATTCCAGCCCCAAGCATAAAGGAGCGGGAGTTGCGGAAGAACCGCCTGATGCCGCCGCCCTTTGCCTGGTCTGTCCGCGTGTGCATGACTTGCCCGCCTCCTGCACGGCGGTTGCGAAAACTAGCTCCAATTTGCGGGCGCGTGCAACCGGCGCAGCGCCTTTCCGTTCGTCACGAACAGGTGGCAGTCCGCCGGCGACGCCGCAAGACGAACCTTGCCAGACCTCTTCTGTGACTCCGGCTTTGGCGCCTTTGCGACCACCGATTCCTTGCCAGCGTTTCCGTAGATGTAGGTGACGCTGCCAAGATGCTCGACGAAATCGACGTCGAGTTCGATCGCGATCTCTTTCCTCTCCGCCGCAGATGGAGAGAAGTCATCGGGGCGAATTCCGAGTGTGATCGGCTTGCCGACGAGCAATTGATCCGGCTGCACGGGGACGGAGACTGTCGCCCCGGCGTCGAGCCTGACGTCCATGCCCGCCTCGTGCGCCGCCTCGATGTGGCCGCCCAGGAAATTCATCTTGGGTGAGCCGATGAATCCGGCCACAAACCGGGATGCCGGATTGTGATAGAGATCATGCGGGCTTCCCACCTGCTCGATGTTGCCGTCCTTGAGTACGACGATCTTGTCGGCCATTGTCATGGCTTCCACCTGGTCGTGTGTCACGTAGATCATGGTATTCCCAAGCTGCTTGTGGAGCTTGGCAATCTGAACCCGCATCTGCACCCGCAATTCGGTATCAAGGTTCGACAGGGGTTCGTCGAATAGGAACACCTTGGGTTCGCGAACAATTGCGCGGCCAATCGCAACGCGCTGACGCTGGCCGCCCGAGAGTTGTCGGGGTTTTCGGTCCAGAAGATGATCGATCTGTAGCAGCGACGCAGTCTCGGCGACCCTGGTCTCGATCCCGGTCTTCGCAACCTTTGCCATTCGCAGAGGAAAGGCAAGGTTCTCGCGCACAGTCATGTGCGGATAGAGCGCGTAGCTCTGAAACACCATCCCGAGGTTTCGATCCGCCGCATCGACATCATTGACGAGCTCGTTGTCAATCAGAAGCCGGCCGCCGCTGATTCGTTCTAGTCCTCCAATCATTCGCAACAGCGTCGACTTGCCCGATCCCGAAGGTCCGACGAACACGACGAACTCGCCGTGATCGATGGTGAGATCAATGTTCCGCAGGATCTGGATTGTCCCATAGGCCTTGTTGACGCCTTCCAAACGAACATCGGCCATCACGAACTCCTCTGTCGAATCCGTTCGACCAGCGCCGCCGGGACCTCAATCTCTGCCAGGCTGGAGACGATAAAATCAGGTGGCACCAGGGATGGGTCTTCGCGGGGCGGCACGCCGGTCGTGACCAGCACCGTCGGTAGCTTCGCTCGCTTTCCGGCCTGGATATCCGTCTGGATCTGGTCGCCAATCATCAATGTGGCGTTGCGCGCCGTCCCGAGACGGGAAAGTGCCGTCTCGATCATGTGCGGCTCAGGTTTCCCGACAATCAAGGGCTTCACGCCTGTGGCAGCAGCTACAGCTGTGATCGTTGCTCCTGCTCCAGGTTCGAAACCGCCTGCGGTCGGCAGGAGGAGATCGGGGTTGGTGCCGACGAATGCGGCACCGTTCAGGATCGCTTCGACCGCAATCCGCAGCTTCTCATGCGTTATCTAGCGATCGAGGCCCATGACCACGGCATCGGGTTCGCGATCGGTCACATCGAGCCCCGCTTCGGTGATGGCCTTCACCAGCGATGGCGCGCCCACGACGAATACGCGCGTTGCATCCTTGTATGTCGCGCGAATGAGCTCGGCGGCAGTGATGGCGCTCGTGACAACGTCTTTCGGCGTGACGACAAGCCCGAAACTCGCAAGTTTGCGGAGACATCTTCGGGGGTATGGGTGGAATTGTTAGTCACGAAGCAGAACGGCAATCCTGCCGTCTGCCAAGCTCCAAATGTCTGGATAGCATCTGGTATCGCCGCGTTGCCGCGATAAACCACGCCATCGAGATCCGAAATGATACCTTTGACTTGCGGCCAGTTATGGGCCGGGGCGGTATTAGCCATTCATCAGCATCCCGCCGTTCACGTGAAGAATCTGCCCGGTCATATATGAGGCCGCGGGGCTTGCGAGAAAGACAGCAAGACCCGCGATATTCTCCGGTAGACCCACGCGTCCCAGCGGGATCCGGCCACTATGGCGGGCTTCGGTCTCCTCCCGGGGACGCCCGTGCATGGGCGTGTCGATAATGCCAGGGGCGATTGCGTTGACATTGATCTTGAGCGGCGCGCATTCGTAGGCGAGCAGCTTGGTGAGATCGTGGACGATCGCCTTGGACAAGCAGTAGTCGGCGCCGCCAGCCTGATAGTTGAAGACTGCACCTTGCGAGGACAGCGAGGAGCCGACGTTGACGATACGGCCACCTTTCGCCTTCATGAACCGGTCGACCACCAGTTTGGAGGAGCGCAGGACAGCGACTGAGTTGATCTGGATCGTGCGCTCGATCTTTTCCGAATTGCCGTTCAGGAGCGGCTCGGCAGACTTGATGCCGGCGTTATTCACCAGCACATCGAGCCGGCCGAAACGTCTGGCAATCTCATCTAGCACCCTTGCGACATCGTCCTCCCGCGCGACATCCATCGCCATTGGCAGTACGCCGTTGCCATGGGGCAGGCCAGCCAAGGTCTCCCTGAGGTTTGCGAGATTAGCATCGGTGGCAAGGACATTCGCCCCTCCCGCCCGGAATGCATTGAAACAATGGCCGACCCGATGCCTCCACCGGCTCCGGTTACGAGCACCGTTCTATCCGAAACTGAGAACTGTTCAGTCATTCCAACTCCAGGATCGTTTGTGATTGCAGAAATTCGCCAACCGCCTCGCGGCTCGGCATCGAGCTTTGAGCACCGCGGCGCGTCACGCACAGGGCTGCCACCGCGAGCGCCCTTCGTACGGCTTCCCTCAAGGGCAGGCTCTCAGCCAATGAAGCGGCGAAGGCGCCATTGAAAGCATCCCCTGCGGCCGTGGTATCCACGACCTTCACCGGGAAGGCGCGCAGAGAAAAAGATTGCTTCTTGTCGGCATAGTAAGCGCCCTGCGCGCCCAAGGTGATTAGGGCGGCAGCTGGACCGAGATCGAGAAGCTTTAAGGCCGCGCCCGCGGCTGTGTGGAAGTCGAGGACTTCGATCCCTGTGAGCTCAAAGGCTTCCGTCTGGTTCGGCGTGACGAAGTCAACGCTTGCCCACGCGGCCGGTGAAAGCCCGGGCCTGACCGGCGCCGGCTTGAAGATGAGTTCAAAACCCTTGTCCGCCTTCATCTCGAAGAGCCGATTAAGGGCCGAGATCGGCATCCCCATTTCCGCAACAACGATTGCATCGCGCGCGATGAACTCGGCCGCGCGCTCGATCATCTCGGGTGTCACGTTCAAATTCGTGCCAGGGTCTATGACGATCATGTTCGAGCCGTCGTCGCCGACCATGACCAGGGCTGAACCGGAGACCTCGCCCGCAGAGATCTGAATGGCATCTGCGCGAACGCCGGCCTGCATCAGGGACTGCAACAGCCAGTGGCCGGCATCGTCATCGCCGAGACGCGTGTAGAAATGTGGCTTGAGGCCAAGCCGGGCGGCAGCAACGGCCTGATTGGCGCCCTTGCCTCCGGGGTAACGGGTCAAGCCGCCCATCAGGCTTTCACCTGGAGTCGGCAGTCGCTCGACGTTGAAGCAGAGATCGAGATTCGTCGTTCCGAAGAACATCAATGGCCGGGTGTTCATTTTACGGCACCGAAGGTGAGGCCGCGTTCGAGGTGACGCTGGCCAATGACGATCAGGATGACGGGAATGATCATCGTCACGACGAGCCCGGCCGCCATGACGGGATAGAACTGCACGCCCGGATTGAGAAGCTTGAGCAGAGCGACCGTCACCGGCGCCTTGGTCGAGCTCAGCATTAGACCGAGGGCAAAATTGTGCCAGGCGAGCAGGAAGATGAGCAATGAGGCTCCGATCAGTCCTGGCTTCAACAGTGGCAGCACGATGTGCAGCACGACGCGAACGGGTTTGGCGCCGTCCATGGCAGCCGCCTCCTCGATGTCCTTGGGGATGTCCTCGATGTAGGAGCGGCTCAGCCAGACGATCATCGGCAGTGTGACCACCTGGTAGACCCAGATCATGCCGAGATAGGTGTCATATAGCCCGATGGTCTGGAATACGCTGAAGAGCGGGATGACGACCAGGAGAACCGGGGCAAAGCGGAATCCAAGAATGAAGAACGCAATGTCCTCTTTGAGAGGTATGTCGCGCCGCGCCAGCACGTAGCCGGCCGGCACGCCCACGAGCAGAGACACGATGACCGAGCCCAGCGCTATGACGACGCTGTTGGTGATCGGCGTCAAGAAATCGACTTTGATGGTGCCATAGCTGGTCGCCCCCGCCTGGGCGACATCAAACAGCACGCGAAAATTCTCCAGGGTCGGCGAGAACAGAAAGGTCGGTGGCCAGGTCATGACTTCGGCCTGCTGCTTCAGCGACATCATCAATATCCAGATAAGCGGAAAAGCTAGGATAAATGCGCAAACGCCCACGAGCAGGTTGAGGATCAGATTGGCGGGAGTCGAACGATTGACGCGCATGCGCGGCCTCTTCAGCTGACGCGCTGGCGAACAAAGCGCCAGAGCTTGACCATGGCGAACGTCCCGACTAGCACGATCAGCCAATTGACCACCATCAGTGCGGCGCCACGCCCAAAAGCGAGATTCTGGAACGCGGTGATGTAGGCACGTACCGAAAGAACCGAAGTGCTGTTGCCGGGCCCGCCTTGGGTTGTCCCGAAGATGATGTCGAACTGGTTGAGAGACTCGATCAGCCGAAACACCGCCGCGATCAGAATGTAGGGAGCAATCAGAGGCTGCTCGATGTGCAGAAAGGTCGCCAAGCCCTTCGCACCGTTAACGCGCGCGGCTTCTCTCACCTCTTCATTGATGCCCTGAAGGCCGGCGAAGATGATGAGTGCGAAGAAGGGCGTGTAGGTCCATACGTCGATCAGGACCAGGGAGAACATTGCGGTCACGGGATCTGAGATCCAGGCAAATCGGCCGATCCCGACAAGCGACAACAGATAATTCATGATCCCGTTTTGTGGGTCCATCATGGTCGTCCACATGAGCGCTACGCTCATCGGGGGTAGGACGAGGGGCAGGAGAATGACCGGCCGCATCACGCGGGCCAGGAAGACTTCGGTCGCGAACAGCTTGGCAAGCGCGAGACCGAAGGCTGCCTCGGCAAGGACGGCGGATCCAGAGTAGACCAGCGTCGCGCGAATGCTATTCCAGAAATCCTCTGTCTTAATCAGCGCCGCGTAATTGTTGAGGCCGATGAAGTGGACCAAGGGGCGACCGAACCTGAGGTCAGTCAACGACTGATAGACGCCGTAGAAGAACAGAAGCAGAAATCCTACAAGTATGACGATGGCTGGCGCAATTGCTGCAATGCTCCACCAGTCAAGACGCGGCTCCTCAGCGCTCTTGATCCGCCGATCCTGTGAGGAGGCAAGTTGGCTGGCCGAAGACTGCAGCGTCACGATTGCGTCGTATCCTCGAAGTTCCATATGACTACATCTCTAATTGCAAGAAGGGGCAGCGGGTCGCCGCCGCCCCCTCGGCACTTCACATGGTCGATCGGATTTCGGCCGCGAGGTCTGTCAATGTCGCCTTCACGTCAGCTCCGTTGACCATTTTCTGCATGGCAACGGCCCAGGCATTCATTGCTTCGGCAAAGCCGACGCGAGCTGTAAAGGCCAGCTTTGCCCGGTCCTGCACGCTCTTGAACGTGTCGACAAAGTTGTTGAATTCAGGCTTTGCCGCGTATTCGAGCCATGCCTTGTCAGTCCAGGTCGAGGTGCGCGGAGAGTTGACGAGCTTGCCGGCCACGGCACCGTTGAGCTTCACTTGCTTCGAAGTCGCCCATTGGATGAAGAGCCACGCAGCTCCCTTCTTTTGCGATGCCGCATTCATCGCCAAAGACCAGATCCAGATGTTGGATTCGAAGTTTTTGGCATTCGGAGCACGCAAGGGCGGCGCAAATGCTATTTTGCCTGAGGCTGGCTTGCCGGCAACGTCGTTCCAAAAGCCAAACATGTTGGAATCGATCGCCATGGCTGTGCGGCCGGAATTGATGCCTTCGACCACCTGGTACCAATTGTCGTTAGCAAAGGAGGGCGCCGCGCACTTCTTGATCATGTCCACATAGTCCTTGTGGAAAGCGATCGACTCGGGTGAGTCGAGGCCGGTGTCGAGCTTACCGTCCTTGACGGTGAAATCGTGCACCCCGTAGGACCTGGCGATCGAGATTGCGGCCGTGTGGATGCTGCTCCAGAACCGCACACCGCGGACGCCAAGGGGCGTAATCGTCGGATCGGCAGCCTTCAGCTTTTCGCATGCCGCGGACATCTCCGGCGGGGTCGTAGGGACCTTGATGCCATACTTGTCGAGGATGTCCTTCCGTTAGAACAGTTGGATATTCTCGAAGCCATGCGGAATGGCCCACACCTGCCCGCTTCCCGGCTCGATCTGGCCTTCCTTGACCTTCCAAGTCAGCGCATCTCGTAGTGCTGGGAAGAAATCCTTGTAATCGTAGCCGGCCGCCGTAAGTTTCGGATCGTTCAGATAGCGGTCGAGGGGCTCAAGCAATTGACCGGGCGCAAGATCCCAAGCCGGTTGAATGCCCGTACCGACAACGTCCCAGCTTGGTGATTTGGTGCTGAGCTGGATCGTCAACTTATTCCAATACGCATCGTCCGGATAAAGCTCCGGCGTCACCTTGATGCCGGTAAGCTTCTCGAATTCCGGCAGCTGGGCTGCAACCGCATCGGCATATGGATGAATATCGGAGGCCCAGACGATCGACTCGCCTTCGAACTGGCGCCAATTGATGTCGTCTGCCTTGGCGTGGGTAAGCGCCATGGCCGTTCCGGCCAAAAGCGTGGAGCAGATAAGGGTAGCTTTCCTAGCAAAATTTGCTGAACGGTCCGGACAAGCAGCGTACTTCCTTGGCATGATTCCCCTCCGGTGAGCTCTTTGGCCCGTAAACCTCGTGCCCCCTCCTCTTCGAGAGGCCGCAGTGTCGGCAAGGCTAGCGCCCGCTGTTCCGTCGTAAGCGGTTTTCCGAACTCTCTTTGGGTAAGATTGGGTAACGTCGAACAATCGGTAGTTCAGAAAGTGATCCGCGGATCGCGTCAGGCGTACTCAAGCCACGTTGTCTACCAATTTGCTGGACTGGCAGCAGTCATCCTCAAGGATCAATTAGCAAACTTATGACGCTGACGCCTCGTAGCTTCGGCAGTCAAACGACAGTCGATTGTCCTGGGATGTGGCGGCTCCGAAATCTCTTGTGCACGCGCCGGTTAGCGAGGTTCACAATGACCGTTCTCGAGTGCGCGATAGGGCAAAGGTTTCAATCCTCCACTGCAGTACTTCACACGGTTTTCCGTCTTCCGTACCGTTCCTCCGAATGCGCCGAGACGGCTTTAAGCTGCAAGAACCGTCATCAGGAATCTCCGGACCTCTGTCTTCAGCCGCGCGCTGTCGTTGGACAGCATCTGCGCGTAGGTGAGCAGTTAACTCGAAGCCGAGCCGGTCTCCGTTGCGCGGCGCTTCACGTCGGCTATGCTCGAAGCCACTCGGCGGGCCCCGTGTGTGCCTCCTGGATATTGGAGGAGATCTCTTGCGTAACAGCTCCTTGTTCGTCAACCGCGCACAAGATCGCCGACCAAGAACTAAGTTCAACGGCGGCGTGGGCCAAGCGTGTAACTCATCAGCAACGCGACCACGAGCAGCACTCCCTGAACGAAGCTTTGCGCGTAGTACGGGAAATTGAACATTGTCAGTCCGTTGATTAGTGTGGCGACGAAGACCGCGCCAACCAGCGTACCGACGGCATTCGCTTTGTTGGCGCCAAGCACGGCATATCCCACGAGCGCGGCGGACACGGCCTGCAGCAAGTACGCGTCGCCCACATTGACGTCGCCCCGGTTGGAGCGGGCCGCTAACATGACTCCGGCGATTGCTGCCAACGCGCCGGAGATCAGGTATGCCGCCATGCGATAACGCGCCACGCGGATGCCGGCCGCCGCGGCTGCGATCGGATTGCCCCCAACGGCGTAGAAGGCCCGCCCCCACCGCGTGTAATTGAGCAGCACAATGACGACGATGAATATCAGACCTGCGACCACGACTGACGCTGGGATACCGAACAGCCGCCCACCACCTAGCCAGCCGAATAGCGGCGAGAACTTGCCCGGAGCGACATTGCCGTTGAACGACATACCCTCCGCGATCGACTGGCCCGAGACGCCGAGCAAGGTCAACCCGTTGATGAGGAACAAGCCGGAGAGCGTTGCCACCAGATCGGGGATGCGGGCGTAGACAATGAGAAAAGTGTTGAATAGGCCGACCGCGACGCCCGCCGCCACGGCGATCAGAATCGCTGGGGCGCCACCGAGGTCGCCGATCACCATCGCCGCGGTTGCTGCCATCACCGCAAGCGACATCGACGCTCCTACGGACAGGTCGAATCCGCCGACCGTCATCGAAACCGTGGCGCCAAGCCCGATCACCGCGACCACCGAGGCCGCTTGCAGGATAAACATTGCATTGGCGAACGTGCGGAAGAACGGCTGCTGCCAGGAGAAGAACAGAATCATCAGCACCAGAACGGCCAAAAGCCCGTAGCGGTAGATGAAGACTTTCAGCTTTTCCGCGCTGCCGCGGGTGGATCCAGGCTCGGCCGGCTGCGCGAGCGAGTTTTGGATTGTCATTGAAGGGTGCCCCCACTTACGCCTTGCCGAGCTGCACCGGTCCGGCTCATGATTTCAGAAAGCTCTTCGGAGCTGAGCGCATCCGCCATAACTTCGCCCGCGATCGCTCCTTCGACCATAATGAGTACGCGGTCGGCGACCTCCACCACTTCCTCAGGGTCCGACGACGAGACTACGACCGAGTTGTACTCCGAGAAAGCCCGCAGCGCGTCCGAGATGATGCCGCGCGCTCCGATGTCGATTCCCCGGAACGGTTCGTCAAGAATTAGAAGTGACCAGCCGTGCTTGAGCCAGCGGCCGACTAACAGCTTCTGCTGATTGCCTCCCGACAGCGCCTCGATGGGGGCATCCCAGCCGGGACACTTGACGTTGTAGTCACGGATGATATCCTGGGTGAATGCCACTTCTTTATGTAGGTCGATGAAGCCATAGCGGCTGAAGAATCCCATTGCGCCGATCGAGCAATGCTTCGCCAGGCCCTCGCCAGGGAAGATCGATTGCTTCGCGCGCTCCTCCGGCACCATCGCCACGCCCCTCGTCAGCGCATCGGCTGCGTCGCGCGGCTTGAAGGGCCGATCGTTGAGCAGCATCTTGCCCGAAACCAGCGGCATAGCACCGTAAATCTGTTCCAGAAGCTCGGTCTTCCCGGCGCCAACGAGCCCGGTGATACCGATCACCTCGCCCTTGCGGAACGTCAGGTCGACGGGCACCGCATCGGGCCGCACACGCAAGCCGCGTCCGACAAACACCGGCACCTGGTCCGAGCGGCGGATGACATGTTTCGCCGACAAGATCAGATCGCCGAGAATTGATGTCGCTATCGCATTCGTATCGAGCGGTGACTGGTGCTCGGAAACGATCTGACCATTGCGCAAAACGACTGCGCGGTTGCATAGTTGCTGGCTCTCGCTCATGCGGTGCGAGACGTAAAGCACCGCGATACCGCGCCGCTTGAGGTCCGCCACCGCCTCGAACAATTTTTCCGCTTCACGCGCCGACAGCGTCGAAGTCGGCTCGTCGAGGATCAACAGCTTAGGGTTCTTCACTAGGGCGCGCGCGATCGCCACCTCCTGCCGACCGCTCGCTGACAGTTCCTCCACCGGAGCTTCCAGCGGTAGCTTGAGGCCCAACTTCTGCTGCACCTGCTGCGCGCGGTCCATGACGCTGCGGCGGTTGAGAAAGAAGGGCGAGTCGGCGGTCGAGAGATCGTCGAGCAGCAAATTTTCTGCCACTGTCATGCCGAACACCACGGCATCGTCGATGTTCTGGTGAACGGTCGCGATGCCGCAGTCACGCGCTTCGGTCGGCGAGCGGATTTCGGTCCGCTCGCCCTCGATCAGGATTTCGCCGGACGTGCGCAGGAAATTGCCGGAGAGCACTTTGATGAGCGTGGACTTGCCGGCGCCGTTGGCACCGAGCAGACCCAGCGTCTCGCCCGGCATAATCGAGAAGCTCACACCCTTTAGCGCTTGCGTGGCACCGAAGCGCTTGGTGATGTTGCGGAACTCGACGAGGGCTCTCGTTCGCTCGGACATAGGGCAACCTCCAGCGAGGCTTTCCTGCGTGGACCGATTCATTTCATCTTATCCATCCAAGGGGCCTTCGCCACGTCCGGCGTCTTCAGATCCGGAAAGACCGCACCAAGCTGTTCGATGTTCTCGACTTTGTTCGTGCGCAGCTCTTCCTGAGTGATAACCAGCGGCGGCACGCTCAGCGTGTTGCCGATGAGGTCGCCGGCAATCCTGGCCGCGGCCACCCGCAGTACGACCGAGCCGACATTGGACTGGTTGGTGGTAGCCGTGACCACCCAAGGACTGTGTGGCTTCGTCATTACCGCGATGTCGGCAGTTGAGATGTCCATGCCATAGGTCTTAACCTTGTCCGCCAGACCGAGTTCGCTGATCGCTAGCGATGCGCCTTTGGTGAACTCATCATACGGCGCGACAATCGCCTTGACGTTTGGATGGGCAGTCAGCGCTGCCTTGGCCTGATCGGCCGTCTGGGCGGCAGTGTTGGCGTTGACGACGCCGATCGTCGCTACCGTATTGACGCCAGGGTTGGCCCTCAAGAATTCCTTCCAGACTTCGTTGCGCAGATCGAGCGCCTGATAGCCTGGCACATAGACATAGATGACGTCAGCCTTTGCACCGTCGCCGCCGATATGGGCCTTCAGAGCACCAAGGATGCCGGTCATCATCAGCTTGTCGCCCTGATCAACGGTGATGACCTTGTCCGACGGCTCGACCGAAACGTAGTAGGTCACGACAGGAATATTGGCGTCAGCGGCCGCCTTGATGCCGTCGCGCAGACTATCACCAAATCCCCAACCAATGACGATGGCATCCGGCTGAGTGGCTACGGCCTGCTGCAGCATCAGCGCCTGCTTCGCATTGTCGCCGTCGGCGTTGTAGACCGTCAGCTTGACGCCGAGCTTCTTCGCTTCAGCCTCAACGCCGGCAATCCACTCCTGATACACGTCGCCAGTGTTGAGCTGGCGGACAACCGCGATCTTAACCGCGTGATTCTTAAACTTTTGCGGTACCTCGGCGTGCGCGTCCGACTTAACTCGAATCGGAGTGGGCCCGTCTGCGAACGCTACACTTGTAAGGGCGATCCCCGCGACGCCTGCGAGAAATGCGCGACGAACAATCCTTGCCACAATCATAACGTTTCCCCTTTGCTGACGTGGTGCTTGGCCGCGGAGTTCTCCGTGCGGCTTGAGTTCTTCAATAGGATTCTAGGGTACGTTGAGCACCCAGTCAGGCTCGAGCGTCCTTCTTGGCATAAGCTTCAGCACGCCGTTCCATACGAAGCTTTAGACGCTCATCGGCTTCAGGGCTGCCGTCGTGAAAGCTGCCAAACCACTTGTCTAGTGGGACCGCCCCATCAGCGTAATTCACCTCGAAAAGCTTGTGGTGAAGATAATGAGCGTAGACTCCAGATGGGACGGTGCGCTCGCCCCCCAGCTCGGTTCGATCGAAACCGGTATGGGCAATTGCTGGAGCGAGGCCCGCGCGCATCACCATGGCAAGCATATGTATTGGATGTGAATTGAAGACAGCGATCAACACGATGACAGAAAAATACAGGATGTGTTCGACCGGGTGCATCGCTAATCCCGACCAGGGAAGCACGTTCGTATTATTGTGGTGCAATGAATGAACGTACTTGTAGAGGAGACGAGTATGAAGCAGGCGGTGAACCGCGTAAAAGTGGACCTCATGAATGAATGGGACGAGTAACAGCAGGACGATGAACCATATTGGGTTGTCTGACAAGGTGATGAGAGGCACGTAGCCGTTGGCATAAAGATAAAACGCCGCGACCTGATATGCTGTAAAGACCGGAACGCCGCTCGTTATCGTCCAGAAAATATTGTCCAAAGCCTGTTTGCCGAAGACGAAAACAGTAGCTCTGGCCGTGGGCCAACGCGGGTTGTACTTAAAGCGCGTCTCCTGCCGTCGCAAAACGTAGAGCCAAGAGTGCCAGGCGCCATACCAAAGGACGACGATGGCATAGTTGAGGAGAACGAGATAAAGTACCCAGCCGATCTCGAGTGTCTTCATTTGTTCAAGAGACGGCGCAAGAAAGAGCCAATAACCGATCCCGAACACGATAAGCAGCAGGTTCCAAGGCAAAAAGTACCCTGGCAACCACTTTATCACCGCCATAGGTTTCGGAGGCAACGTGAACAACGGCCCATAACTGATGAGCTCCTTAGGCGCGTAGTGACCAAACTCGTCGCGACGGCCGAATTTAGTTTCCTCCATCATCGCTTCCTCCTGGCGCGCAATCCACCCCTATATTTTCTTCAGTATATGGCAGAGCGTTGGATGGCTCGATGGTTAGGTTGATTGAAATCCATCAAAATGTCGAGCTACGGCTTACTGCATTGTCGCCACGGCCGCTAAACGCTCGTCATTGTACGGCTCGTTTGCTCCCCTGCACGCTACGTATAGCGGTCGAGAGTATAGATTGCAGATCGGCAACTGATGCAACTTAGCGTGCTCGCTATCGAAACACCGGTACACCAGACATCACTGCCTTTCGAACCGCGATGCAGCATCTGAGCGGCCACAACGGATTGCGCCGGGCGCCACTTCGAGGTGAACGACTTCGCCGCGAACCGGTCGCTCGCGTTATTAGCAGCGAACCGTTGTACGCTGAGGGCTGCGCCACCGGCGACGAACTTTGGCGTCTTGCTCACAACGGACCACACGACCTTCACCGCCGCGGCCGAACTCTTCGCCAACTTCGACCACGGCGCCGCAATGTTCGCGTTGTGTCCGTCGTCAGATAATTTGAGACCGCTCATGCATTTCGAGAAGGGAGGCTCCGGATCATCTTGGGCTAGAGGTTAAGCTGCCTGCAGTCGATGCCGCAAGCGACGGATTGCGATGGTCTCGCGCTTGATGCGCTCAGCAAGATGCGGTTCTTCAAGGTCTGATGCCAGTGCCCTGGGTCTGGCGATGATTGGCGCACCGCGCACAGGCCGTATGTCCTTGCCCTTGAGCCAGGTGGCCAGATCATCCGCGACGTAACTTGATCCGTTGTCGCTGAGAAGCCGTGACCGCTGCTTTATATTGATGTACTCCAGGCCTGAGGCGACAAGCGCCCGGTCGAGCGTGGCCGTAACGTCGGAGGCGCACATGGTTGGGCTCATCCTCAACGCCACGATATAACGCGAGAAGTCAGCGAGCACAGTGAACAGATAATACCAGCCCCAGCCGGTGATCTTGAGGTAGGCGAAGTCAGTCTGACAGAGCTGGTTGATCGCCGTGGTCTTGTCCTTGAACTCGTTGGCCGTCTTGATCACCTCATAGGCGGGGCTGGTGATCAGGTCGTGCGCCTTCAGCAGCCGATAGACCCAGCGCCTCGGAGACTAAGTACTTTCTGTCATCGGTGAAGCGCACCGCCAGCTCGCGCGGCGACAGCTCGGGAATCTCCAGCGCCAGATCGATGATCTGACCGCGGACTTCGTCAGGAACCCGATTCCAGACCATGTCCGACTTCGAGCGATACTCAGCCAGTACCTCAACGCCAACCGCACGGTAGCGATCGTACCACCGATAAAATGCGGCTCGCGGGATGCCGAGCTTCTCGAGCGTGCGTCTGGCACGCAGATGGTGATTGCTCGACCAGCGCGATGATCTCGGCCTTCGCGAACGCAGGATACCTCATGCCTCGTCCTCCCCAGCCGCGCTCAACTCTTTTTTGTAAGCGGTTCTCCAGGGTACGATCGGCGACCACCTCCTTCAATTCGGAGGCTTCACGACGAAGATCCTTGACCTCGCCGGACGTGGCTGAGCGGGCAGTGTCGCCCCCCAAGGCGGCGTTTGCCAGCCTCAAGGAACTCCTTGGACCGGCCATAATACATCGAGGCCACACAGCTCGGAGATATTCTCCTCGTCGCGCAAATCCTTCCAACACGATACGGATATTCTTTTCCGCTGAATACTGCCGAGGTGCCTGGCGTCGGTTGTCCTTCAGCACTTGTTCTGCCGGGGCTTTGTCCGGCCCGGATTTCTGCTTCAACTTCGCTCCGTACGGCAACGATGAACCAGAAATCCTCCTTCGTGAAGTCCTGGTCTCAGAGGCGCTGACGGCGAACACGCCACACTACATGGCGTTGATCCTACGCCGGCAGGCCGCCGACTCGGGGCGCCCCGCACACGAGCGAGTCTACGAATCGTAAACATGATGGAAAAACATCAGGTTCAGAATAGCCTAAATCAGATGTCGGCGACTAACCTCCAAGCTCGCACAGTTCGGACTTGATGTGATGGCTCGAAGAATTGTCATAGTTGGTGCTGGACATGCTGGGACGAGTGCAGCTCGCGCACTACGGGAGCATGGGTGGT
Source organism: Bradyrhizobium zhengyangense (assembly GCF_022012435.1). Lineage (GTDB taxonomy): Bacteria > Pseudomonadota > Alphaproteobacteria > Rhizobiales > Xanthobacteraceae > Bradyrhizobium > Bradyrhizobium zhengyangense. The sequence goes on along the minus strand of NZ_JAKLUA010000024.1, from coordinate 39,138 downwards.
CCGACGAGATTGTACTCCTAACGGAGGAACGGTCCGCCCCTTATGAGCGTCCGCCTCTGTCCAAGTCAGTCCTTACTCAAGAGGAGAGCTTCAGCGGCGTAGCGGCTCTTGCCCCAGGTTGGCTTGACCAGAACGGAATCCTTTTCCGCTCTGGGGTCAGAGCGGAAGCAATCGACCGGGACGCACAGAGCGTTACACTCGCTGGAGGAGATCGTTTTCGGTATGACTACCTCCTGCTCGCGACAGGAGCAAAACCGCGTTTTCCGCAGTTGCCTGGCGTCGGCTCGAAGGGAGTGATCGCGCTGCGGTCGTTGGATCAATCCGCCGTTCTCCGAGAGAGATTGATGCCGGCACGAAGGCTTGTCGTTATCGGCGGAGGACTGATCGGATTGGAAGTCGCGGCGTCTGCCCGGGCAAGAGGTGTTGACACAACAGTTTTGGAAAAGGCACCCGCTCTGCTGTCTCGCGTGATGCCGATCTCGACGTCCGATAGAATCTTAGAACTGCATCGTTCCAACGGCACCAAGGTTTTCCTCGGAGCGGACGTGGAGGCGATCATTGGTTGCGACATGGTCGAGGGCGTGCGACTCAGATCAGGACAGGAATTCGTAGCCGACACAGTTCTGGTTGCTGTTGGCGCGGATCCCGACGTTGAATTGGCGCAGAAGGCTGGCCTTGCCACTGACGACGGCATTCTCGTCAATGAATACCTCCAAACTGCAGACTCTCGGATCTTCGCCGCCGGAGACGCAGCAAGATATCCGGCGTCGACGGGTAAAGACACGATACGATTGGAGGCATGGAAGAATGCGCTGGACCAGGGGGGCACTGCCGCGTTGAACATTTTGGGACGAAAGGTTTCCTATAGGGCAGTTCCATGGATGTGGTCTGATCAATTCGACAAAGTATTCCAAGTTGCTGGCATTCCGAACAAATCGCAGGTCGAGGTAAATCGTAGTTTAGACGATGGGGGTATAGTAACGTTTCTCCTAGACAGATTTGGCGTTCTAGAGGCCACGGCGGCGTTCGGTAGCCTATCGCAAGTAGCAAAGATCGTCCGAGTCGCGACCTCGATAATTGAGAGGCGCCTTCGCCCGTCGCCTTCCGTCCTGCAGGACCCAAGCTACGATTTGAGAAAGCTCTTGCAGTCAGATGCCGTCAACGCCCACTCAACGCATGAAGCCGCTCTCTCAGCAGTTCGAAGGTAGACACTACATGAACACCATCCTGTTCTTTCAGTCGCTTTGGGCCATGGAATTGCGAAGCGCGACGGAGCCAGAACGCGGGCTTGAGGAAAACATCCGAATGATCAAAGATGCCGGCTATGACGGCGTTAGCGCAGATTGGCGGAGCCGGGAGTACGTACGCGAGCTGCATGGCCTGTTGAAGGCGAACGGGTTGACAGCCGAAGGCCAGTGTTTTCCGAAGACCATCGATGAGCTCAAGCCAGTGCTCGAAAATGCAACGGAATTCGGTCTTCATCATCTTGAGATTCAACCAGATGTACGGCCACGTCGCTTGGATGATTGCATCCCGCTTTTAGAAGGATGGCTGCGGCTTGCCGAGGAGGTCGATTTTCCCGTCTATATAGAGACACATCGCGACCGGATGACGACCGACCTGTTCTTTACACTCGATCTACTTGAACGAATCCCCGATCTCAAGCTGCTGGGGGATATTTCGCACTTCGTTGTTGGGCGCGAGTTCTCATGGCCAATTACCGAGGAGAATAACAGCCACATCCATCAAGTTTTGGATAGGTGTTGGGCGTTCCACGGTAGGGTAGCAAGCCGCGAGCAAATACAAATCGAGATTAGCTTCCCGCAGCACCAAATGTGGCTCGACCAGTTCTTAGAGTGGTGGGGCTACGGCTTTCGGAGTTGGCGCCGGCGCGCGGCGGACGGAGAGGCATTGGCGTTTACTTGCGAGTTGGGGCCGCGGCCGTACGCGATAACCGGTCGAGATGGTGAAGATACAACGGATCGCTGGAGCGAAGCCCTGATGCTTCGAGAATGCGTCAGGAAGGCTTGGGACAAGTCTGGAGCCCACCTGGAAGACAACGCGTAGAGCACAACGACAGCGCTTGAACTCAGGAAACGTTACAGCCCACTACTGCTCCGCTGCTGAAGACTGCAAACTGTAGACTGCAGATGTAGGTGTCCAGATCAAGGCGATCGCGATTTGTTGTATCGTCGATACACGCTTCGTGTGCTGATCCAGATGGCCTCTTTCTGTTGATTTGAGCTATGAGAGCGCTGGGATCTTGGTCGACATCGGTTTGGGGGGCCCGGCCGGAAGCGGCGCATGCATACATGGTCTATTGAGAAGATCCAAAGGTGCAATGAGGTCGACGGGTACGCGGGAGAACTAGAAGTCGACCTAATGATAGCCCGACTTTGCCGCCGGATCGATCGACGAAGGGTTCGATGTCAGGTGCAAAAGTGATGGCGCCAGACGTTCAGCATATTCTAAAGAGGGAAGAGAAGTTCAACATGAGCCTAGATTTGAAGATGGTTGACGACACCGCTCGTACATGGGTGTTTGCGTGCAAGGTAGAGGATATTCGGCTTCAAGACGTTCGTCGCTGGGAGTTTGACGGGCATTCATACGCAATATTTCGCTCCCCGAAGGGCGAAATCTTCGTAACAGACGATATTTGCACTCATGAACACGCCCACCTGTCCGATGGTTATGTTGAGGGCCACACGGTGGAGTGCCCCCGTCACTCTGGACGGTTCAGCTATATGACGGGAAAGGCACTTGGCGCTCCGGTATGCATAAACCTGCGCACGTACGAGGTGAGAATCGAGGATGGAGCGGTCACCGTTTTGGTACCTCGACGGGCTTAACCCGCAACGACCTCTAACTCGGCTCCGTCAAGCGTGACAGAGTTGCAGATAGCGCGTGAAGCAATCAGCTGACGCATTTTTCTCAGCTCTCGCCCGATGAGCGCCGTGGGTCCGATGGCGGTCGCGCCGACGAGTCGTTCAAGTGCGTCGCAGTGAAGCAAGATCGCGCTTCCAGACGCTGTCGGTTTTCGCCTTGTCGACGTACCGAGATGAGGTAACCCCATTATTTGAAGGGAGAGGTCGTACTGGTCAGACCAAAAGAATGGGACTGACGGCGCCGTAACTTCTTCGCCCAGCAGTACGGCGGCTAGGATTCTTGCGTGATCCTCCGCGTTTTGCCACGACTCCAAACGTATATGCCGTTGGTAAAGTGGATGCCAGAAGGCGGCAATGTCGCCACAGGCGAATATGTTGGGATCAGAGGTACGCAGCTGCTCGTTAGTTATTACACCAATGTCGATCTCCAAGCCGGCGCCAATCGCAAGGGATATCTCAGGTTCAACACCAACGGCAACGACGGCGACACTGCAGTCAACAGCATCTCCATTGCTGAGAACAGCGCGCTTTAGGCTACCATGGCCATTGGAAACGAACCTCTCGACCATGGCCCCGTACGTCAATTGCACACCAGCGTGGAGGTGCGTCTCGGCAAGGCGATCTGCTACCAGTCGCGGCACCAAGCGAGAAAGCAGTCGGTCGGAAGCTTCGATCACTCGTGGCTGGATGCCGCGCTGTGCGGCGGCCGCCGCGACTTCGAGGCCGATAAATCCGCCACCAACGACGGCCACTCGGTTTGATGCCAGGAAGTACTTAGAAACGGTTTGAGCATCGGCGTAACTTCGAAGGCTAAAGACGCCGCGGAGCTGACTTCCTTGCACCGGAAACCCGCGAACTCGAGAGCCGGTAGCGAGAACCAATCGATCGTATCTAATCACTTTACCGTCGCTAAGTCGGATGTTTTTCCGGACGCGATCAACATCTTCAACGGCGACGCCGAGATGGGTCTCTACACGCTCCCAAACTGGGTCGTTAGGCTTCCACAACACGCAGTCATCGAGCCCGCTGGTGCCCAGGAGAACTCCTTTAGATAGCGGAGGTCGTTCGTAGGGATAGATAGGCTCGGCCCCGACGAGGGTCACGTGGACGCGATCGGGGCCGCGAGACAAGAGTTGCGCCAATCTGCCGCCGGCGTGCCCCCCTCCAACGATGACTATTCTGCATCGCTCAGTCATCAGTTATAATCCTGTGCATCCATGACATCTTGGTGCGAAGTGCGGTGTTGACCTGCGATGGGCTATCGTCAACAAACATACCGCAAAACGAAAGCCGAAGCGAATGAAACCTGGGCTGAACGAGGTAGCCAAGCTCGCTGGCGTCGGAATTGCAACGGTCGATCGCGTCCTCAATGAACGAGCTAATGTATCCCCGAAGACGGCGCTGAAAGTCATCGAAGCTGCTCGTCAGCTGGGGATCAGTCGGACTCTTCCATCGCCCCATCGTCGGCTCTTTCGAGTCAAGGTAATAATGCCTTCGCAAAGGACGCCCCTTCTGTTGCGGCTTGCCCGAGCGTTTGAAAGCCAAATCGCGCAAACTACAAAATCCCTTGTGATCGAACGCGTCCTATTCGAGGAGCGGCATGCGGAAGCGGTCCCGGGTCTGATTCGCGCGGCCAAGGCAGACGCGGTGATAGTGTACGGACCCGAGACAGATCAAATGATAGATGCGATTGCCTCGGTGACCTCATCGGGGACCCCTGTCATTACTCTCGGATCAGACCTGCCGACGACACCACGGTTGGCCTACGTCGGGATTGACCACTACGGAGCCGGACGAGCTGCGGCATTCTTCATGTCCCGGATGGTCAATCGGGGAATCTACTTAGCGGTCTGCTCCGATCTGAAATACCGAGCGGAGGCCTCTAGGATTAGTGGATTTCGAGACGGTGTGAAGGCAGAACTTTCTTCTCCGATACACGTCGAGATAATGGAGAGCGATGAGTGCCCTAAAGGAATGTCCGAGGATGCTGTCAGCGGTATCTACGTCGCGGGATCAAAAAATGGGCTTGCCCACACAGTGGCACCGTGGTTGGCCAGAGCACCAATCGTGATCGCGCACGACCTTAGCGACGAGGTCAGACAGATGATGAAGACCGGCGTCGTTGCTCTGGCGATTGATCAGAACCCGGAAGAACAAGCATCGAGGTCGGTAGCTCTTCTCTTAGCCCGCTTCGGCCTAACGGCTCACGCGCCCGAGGCCGGGATAGTATCGTTTACCGTCCACACGAAATACAACATCTAAGACTGTGCAGTATCCAGAGTCCTGCGAGGGCCGCTCTTTTTCATCGCGACCGGCGCGTTCTGCGCGCTAGCGGCAATGCTGCGTTTGGCGCGGCTGACGAGCAGCCTGCCCTCGGCCGAAAGGCGCCCGAACTCGCCGTGGGCCAAGCTTGATGGTATCCGTCCGGTGATGCTTGCGATTACCCACATTTTTTGAGTCAGAGTTTCGCTCCCGTTGCGATATCGATGAATCGCGATAATCCGCGCCATATGATCAGATTCCCTGGTGGCGGATCGTTGGCGCGGGCGAGATAGCCGCCGAGCCTGGCGATCTTGATAAGATAATGCGACAATGTCTTTCGTTGTGTGTCGACTGGATTCTTGTCTTCGACGAGCCGATCAAGCAATTGGCTTTCAGCCTTGGTCAGCACAAATCCGGTGAGGCATTTGGCGCTGAACGATTAAGCATCGTCATCCAAAAAATGCGCCAGCTCACAATGCAGAATACCGAGATCAGATTCGTCAATCGCTGAGCAGTCCGCAGTTGCGAGTCCTCCTCTGCCCTACAGCCGGATTTGAGTATCTTGTGGAAGACCTCGATCTTCCATCGCAGGGAATACCATTCGAGTTTCTCGATCGCAGCCCTGCGCCGATTGCACTGGAAGATCGGTCAGGAGTTTCCATTCAATCTTCTTTCTGTTCTTTGGCGCTCCTCTTTCATCAGCGTGGATCACTGTCATAGTCAAAGTTGGATACCGCGACTGCTTGCCGATCGGTAGCAAAGTACCGATTTTACGATACCGGATTTCAAGAACAGACTGGTCTGGATTGCCCTTGCTATCCTGGACTTCGATCCGGTGGAGGCCTTTGACCACGACCTCGTCCATTATCGTTGCAACGGTATGATCGCCATCGCCTGCCAGGCGATTGACAAAGGTCCTTACCAAGAAATGCGTTCCAACCTCTTGGGCGGCGCACAACAAGTCATAAATATCGGCCTCACGATCACCGATATGGATGCACTGCGTGGCTTCTCGAAAAGCTCCGTGGATTGTTTGAGGTTCTCCAGCCACCGAATGCTCTCCTTGGTTTCAATGGGGATCCGTGTCAGGTTGACCTCGCGCCTGAGCGCGGCGCCCCCTCTGAACTTCTTTCGGTCCAGAACTTCACGGCGCTGAGCCCCAGTGGAAGCCCCTCGAGGGTCACCGCAAAGCTCGAATGCATCAATATTCCGCATGTCGTGTACGTTTGGGTTTTCCGTCCAATCTTCGGGAGTTGCTTTTGGGGATGCGCTTAATCATCCCGATCAGATCCGGGCGCTCTCTTTGATAGGTGAACTCGGTCGTATCATGCGGGACAAGAACAGGACCTTTCGCAGCCGCGATACGTTCCCGCGTCGATTTAAAGAGACCAGACAGAATGTCGGCCTCGCTTACTCGTTCATTGGAAAAGAAACGATAGGCCGCCTTGGTATTCGCCCAGTCTTGGCAAACCATCGGAATGCTCTGGCCGATGTCTCCACCGATCTGCTTCAGTAGCATGTAAATCTCTCGCCAAGTCCAGCGTCCTGGAATTCGCAAAGCGCTGCTTCACGATCAAACCAGGTCATCGCGTCGGACGCCTCCCGATGCAAGGCTCAGCCTCACAATCTCGCGCACCTGGCGCATGATAACCCTCCTCGTCGGCATCCAATCCTCCCAGCTGCTTCCAGCCGGAGAATTGGCCCAACGATCGGGCCTCACACCATCCGAATCTGCGCGCGATCAAATCCGAATGCTGCGCGGAAAATGCTCGGAATGCTGGGCGCGATCATTTCGGAACCCTGCGCGCCATCAAGTCGGTACGGTGCGCACCATCATCTCGGAATCCGCACGCATTGTCTGGGTGGTCTTGAGCTCTCTACGAACGCAGAGATCCTGCTTTCACCTGACGCTGGCTTCGATTGCATGGCTCGGGAACAGTGATGACGAAACAGTGGATCAACATGCCGTAAGGCCTGTGCAAAAAACGGGCTTCGTGCCCGAACCATTTATTGGGAACGGCGTGCGCAGATCTCATCATGGCCTGGCTGCAACAGCAGTCCACTCACGAGAGGCCGGATACATTTATGCAACTGGAAGTGTCATTTTCGTTGTTACGAACCCTTACACGGACGGGGTGAACCATACATTTTTTGACAAAAGCTCGCGCAGTGCCGCCGCATCGAGCATCTGCTCGGCCAGCAGCTTCTTCAGCTTCGCGTTCTCTTCCTCGAGCGCTTCAGCCGCTTGGCTTCGGAGACTTCCATGCCGCCGAACTTGGCCTTCCAATTGTAGATCGTCGCCTCGGAGACCCGTGTTTGCGAGCCAGGCCTGCTGTCGTCGCTCCAGCCTCATGCTCCTTCAACACTGCGATAACCTGCTCTTCCGTGAACCTTGCCCGTCCATCTTCTGATCTGAGGCCGGCAAACTGGACCATTTTTGGCTAGAGTTTTTCGCACCGGTTCCCTGGCTGGGAGGAGCGAAGGACGATGAAGGCTTCGAAGTTTTCGGACGCCCAGAAGGCGCTCATCCTGAAGCAGGGCAGTGACGGGGTTGCGGTGGCGGAGATCTGCCGCAAGGCCGGGACCAGCTAACTTATTCTGGTAGGGGCAGTTGCCAGTCCGTCCGCTCATTGATGTATTGCTTGTAGGCGGGGTGATCGAACAGGTGCAACACAAAGATCTGGTCATGCCACTGCGTTGGTGCGCCAAACTTCCAAGACAGACCGTTTATCTTTGCGATTTTCCGCGCTGCGTGAGCATCGTTAAATTCCCGGATTGCCAGAAGTTCCCCAACCCATTCGCAGTGTACTTCATCAAGATCACCGACGATATCGTCAAAGTAGCAGAAGGTCCGTGGTAGAAAATGAGATGCAGCAGAGTTGAAAAGGTTTAGTGCCGGCTTAGTACTTGTATAGAGGTCGAGGTCGAAAGACACAAAGCCGATAACAGGTGGCGAATAGCGTTCGATAAACGCCAGAACCGTCTCGCCGACGTTGCCGATTATCAGGGTGGCGCGCTTTAATTGACGCTCCAATTTAGCCCTATCCATTTTGAAAAAACCGGCGCGCCAGAGGTATGGCAGATCTCGGTAATCGTCAGAGGGTGGCAAGCCAGTTTCCAGATCGAAGCCGTAGAGTCGGAAGCGAACTCCCGTTTCAGCCTGAAGACTCTCAGCGACTTGTTCCATCTCCAGCAGTCCCATACCGCCAGCGACGCCAAACTCGATAGCGGCGATTTCGGGAATTTGGAGTGCCTTTGCTTGCCTCGCGGCTTGCCTCATTCCGAAAAGATAATTCGGGCGCATGCGTAGTCCTCGCTTTTAGTGTGGCGGCTTAATCCTGCCACCAAGCATAGGTCCTATTGTACTCAGATCGCCCCATTGGGACACCCCTTAGCGTTGGTAGGTTCGCCTTCTCGAAGACGACCTGCGGGACTTACGGCGCTCCGGATCCGCAAACCACTCCTTCAGCGATTTGCAGTAGGCCTTCCGCGTCTTCAGAGCCACGACGATCAGCAGGACGGGAGCCGTGCCTTTGGTCCAGTATTCGATGTCAGCGTCGGCGCACGCGAATTCGAACGTTTCCTCGGTCTCCACCTGCAGTCGTTCGCGCTCAGTGGCCTTGCCCTGGACCCGCAGGAGCAGGTTGCGTACAGAATCTTTCGCTCTTTCAGCACTGACGGCTTCTTCTAGAATGAAGGAGCTTTGGATGAACGATGGGAATGCCATGGGTCAGGTGATCCAGATAGATGAAGCCCGGATTCGCGATCACCTGGGCGAGATGGTCCGCGGAACGGTAGAAGAGACGCTGAATGCCATGCTGGAGGCCGAAGCGGACCTGCTGTGCGGTGTCGGACGCTATGAGCGGAGCCAGGCCCAGCAGGACACGCGGGCGGGCAGCTACGAACGAACGCTGCAAACCAAGGCGGGCGACGTCAATTTGAAGGCCAGAAGCTACGGCGGCAAACCTTCGAGACGGCGACTATCGAGCGCTACCAGAGGCGGGAGAGCTCGGTTGAGGAGGCGCTGATCGAGATGTATCTGGCCGGGATTTCAGTTCGCCGGGTCGAAGACATCACGGAGGCGCTGTGGGGCACCCGGGTCAGCCCGAGCACAGTGTCGAACCTGAACAAGAAGATCTATGCCAAGATCGAGGCATGGCGGAATCGCAGGATCGAGGACGAGCATCCGTATCTCTATCTCGATGGCATTGTGATGAAGCGCAGCTGGGCCGGTGAAGTTCGCAACGTGTCGCTGCTGATGGCCTCGGCCGTCAATGCCGAGGGATTCCGGGGGATCCTCGGCATCTGTGAAGGTGCCACGGAGGCAAGTCCGGCTGGTCATCGTTTTTGCGGCATCTCGTCGATCGTGGTCTCAAGGGCGTGCAGTTGGTGGTTTCCGATGCCTGCCGAGGTCTTGCCGAAAGCGTTACGGATTACTACGGGGGGTACGCTATCAGCGCCGCATGGTGCATTTTTATCGCAATGTCTTCAGCCTCGTGCCGTCGACCCGGGTCCGCGAGGTGAGCCACATGCTCAAGGCCATTCATACCCAAGAGAGCCGCGCCGCGGTTGGCGCGGGCGACCTCGTGGCGAAGAGCGGCGTGTCGGCTGGAAGCGCGGCCAGGCAGCCTATTCAAGCCTTATCGGGTTGAGGCGTCCGCGCGCCGCGCCCTCGGCGGACATACTTTCCAGTACGTTACAAATCGTACGTAACTCTTCTCGGCGAGTTCGGCGACCTGACGTTCCTGGTCGCGCAGAGACTTGACGTTATAGGCGTAAGTGGTCCCCCCGGCGATTGCCTTTCTTCTGCGGCCGCCCCGCCTGAGCCTCCATCCATGGCGCGCATCTTGCTCGCCACCGGAGCCGGCCGCGCCCAAAGATAGTCTTCCTGCTTGGTCAGCAGATGCCTGCATAGGACAGTGAGCTTACGGGCAAGCGCGACCGCCGCGATCTGATGCCCCCGCTTCGCCCTGATGCGAACGAACAAGGCCTCTTTGCAGCACCCCATTCCGCCTCGACCAGCATCGCCCGCGCGTGGCTGCGACCAACCTTGCTGATGCGCCCATGATGGGCAGCGCCGAGGCCCGACTGGCGTACCCGTGGATTCAGGCCGAAGTAGCTCACCAGCTTCTGTGGGCTCTTGACTCGCGTGACGTCGCCGACCGCCGCGATGATGCCGACGGCCACCGTTAGGTTGACGCTCGTGATCGTCATCAGCCTTCGCACGGGACTGTCGCCCATGACACTCAGTGCGATCTCGCGGTCCAACTCCGCCTGGTCTTCGGCGAGCCGATCGAGTTCACGGATATTCCGCTCAAGTGCCGGCTGCTCATCTGCCGGCACGACCTGCCGTGCAAGCCACACTCGGCCGCGCTGGTTGAGCAGGTCAGAGTGAAGGCACTTCGGAACAAGATGCGACGCAAGGATCGCATGCACCTCATTCTTTACGCGTGTTCGACGACGTACAATCTGGTAACGCCGCGCCACCAGCCGGCGCAATCGCTCGGTAACCGCGTCCGGCGTCCACACTTCGGGCAAGTAGCCCGCGACGTAAAGGTTCGCGAGAGTGCCTGCATCAACCTTGTCGGTCTTCACATGCGCATGGGCGATCGCCTTCACCTGCAGCGGGTTGGCGATCACCTCCCGGGCGACGAAAGGCGACAGTACGCGCGACGCTGCCATGCTATTGCCAGTCGCTTCCAGAACGACCTCGTCCGTCGGCTTAGGCGTCCTCCCGAAGCCTTCAAGTGCCACGCGGGTCATGTCGACCCGGCCTGCGTGCCGCAGCACGCCTCCTTCCCAAATCGCCACCTCCCAGAAGGTGCGGTGGATATCCATTCCGATTACGCGTCGCATGTCCGTCTTTCCTACCCGCCACGTTGATAACGAGAGCGGCGGGCGACACGACAACTACGGATTCGCGCTCTCGGCGCAACCGGGCGAGTCGTAAGAGGCGGCCACCTAACAAAACGAGCTCGCAGCTCATCGTACGAACCGGCCGCCCGCACCTTCGTGCTCCCGGAGCCTCTATCCCGGATACTCGCAGCATATGCCACCAGTTCGAAAAGCCAGTAGCGGAAACAGTGACCGCGCCATCCTCATACCGGTTAACAATCCGCTCGAGCGCATCATGAAGGAGATCCGGCGACGAACCCGTGTCATCGGCGCCTTTCCTGACGGTCAATCCTGTCTCAACTTGGCAGTGGCACGGCTGCGGCACATTGCCGGAACGCGTGGTCGACCAAATGCTACATGAATATGCGACCGCTCTATCAGCAGCAACTCTCTGAGACCGGAGTCGTCGCCTGATCAATGTGCGAAAGATACTGGACACTACCAGTTGCGACCTCGCCCGTTTCGGCGTCACGCAACTCGATGAAGCCGTCGATCTCCGCTTCGACGCCGCCGGTCGGATAGAACATGAACTCCAAGAGAACGATTCCCTCGATGAGGGACATTCCCTGCTGTCCGATGACATCGCTTTTCACGACCTTCTTCATGGCCGTATGTTGGGCGCGGGATCCGACTCCTGTCCATTGCTCGACGCCGGTCGTGCACTCCTTCGTCGGTTATCGGCGATCGACAATCCGCTTCGACCGCGGGCGCGCTCCGATGGTATGATGCCATCGGAAAGAGTCGGGAAATCGCTGGTGATGTACGTCTACTGCAATGGAACCGCCCGTATCAGACATCGACGTTTTGGCGAGATACACGAAATCGATTCGGACCTGCTGGACTGGAACGCCGTTTGCAGCGACGAGCGACAGATGGGACCGGAGCTCCACCATGAAGCCGTTATTAAGCATCCGGAATTGGGAAGACTTTCCCTAGGGTCTGGGAGTATCCGGAGGGCGTCGAGAACCATCAGGAAACCAACACCGGCTCCCACCACGTGGTCGAAGATTTCGACTACGGACTCGAGCACGACCGTCCCGAGTACGACGACGAGTGGCTGGAGCTCCCTCCGCCCGACAATCCGTTCGCACAATTCCAAACGTCGTACCGGGAAAGCACCGATCTTCTCGCGCGAAGCGGCTCAGATGCCGGCAATCGCCTGGTCAACAAAAGCGGCGGCCTTGCCGCACTTAGGTCGCCTCGTGGAATGAAGCTGCCAATCAGATGTACTCGCGCCGGTCGCCAATACGGTGAAACGCGGACGTGGCGCGGATGCATCATGTCTCGACACGATGCAACTCATGCCAAAGGCCGGCACTGTGACAGGATGTCGGCCTCGCTTACTCGTTCATTGGAGAAAGAAACGATAGGCCGCCTTGGTATTAGCCCAGTCTTGGCACACCATCGGAATGCTCTGTCCGATGTCTCCGCCGATCTGCTTCAGCAGCATGCGAATTCTCTCGCCAAGCCGAGTGTCATGGAATTCGCAAAGCGCTGCTTCACGGTCAAACCAGGTCACCGCGTCAGACGTCAACCGATCCGCCTTCTCATCCCGCGCGCGTGAAGTCAGTCCATAGAGCACCTCTTCTCGAATCAGGTACCCGTCAAAGAATCACAAGCGTTTCTGGCGACTCAAGTTTTTCGGCACAGTACACCTCAAAAAATGTGGGTAATCGTAGGGTTGCCCGGATGCGTACACTGCATCGATGAAAATGCGCAGACCGATAGAGGGCCGCGGCCCCGCCAGCTACACCTCTCCATAACGACGATCTGCACTCGCTCCGCGGTTAGAGCCCGCTCTCGATTGCTATGAATAGGCCGAGGAGCTCATGGGCGAGACAGATGAGGTAGTGTGAGTTCGCCTTTGCCCGCAACAACTGAGACATTTAATTTGTGTGCGGCGGCAGCCAAGACCGGCACCGGAACTGCGCTCTCGCCTGCCAGGCGCACAGCGCACTCAATATCCTTTGCGGAATTCGCGATTGAGATTGCCAGAACATCGGGTTTCTCGCCTAACAAAAAGGACACGAAGGCTTGAAATATTCCGCTATTGGTGGAGCCCCGACTAACCAGAGAGCGGAGTGTTACGAGATCGACGTCAAGGCCGCACGCAAACTGGCAAACCTCCGCGGCTACCGCCGCTATCCCCATAGTCATGCTGTTGTAAACAAGCTTGAGCTTGTGACCTTGTCCGACATCTCCGACATGAAGAACGGTCTCACAAAACGCACCAAGAATGCCCTCAGCGACAGGAAAAAGCTTTTCATTCGATCCAACGATCGCGTTGAGAAGGCCTAGCTCTGCTTGTTCGGGGCTCCGCGTTACTGGAGCGTCCATAAAGCTTAGGCCGCATTTTTGCGCCTGCTCAGCCAGTGCGACCGTTGAAGCAGGATAAGACGTCGAGCAGTCAATTATCAACCCTCCTCGGGGCATATGGACGAACAGCCCATCTTGCCCAAGGCATACTGCCTCAACCTCGCGGCTGGAAGGCAAGGATAACACGACGGCGTTTACATGCCGCGCCAACTCGGCGATCGAAGGATGTTCATGGGCACCTGCACCAGTCAAGCGATCCGCACCGAAGCGAGTTTTGTTCGCTTTGATATGCAGCTCGATTTGGTGACGCAATAGGCTGATACCGATACCGGTTCCCATGCGTCCAGCTCCGATAAGGCCTATTCTCTGCTTCGCCGTTTTAGGAGCGACGTTGGGTGATGATTCCTCGCCAATCATGATTTATGCATTCCGAAAAAACCCGTGCCTTTGTAAGATTGGTAACAGCTCATGATGGTTGTTAATCGTGTAGTCAGGACGCGCCGCGCGCAAGCGCGACTCCGAAACAAATCCACCGGTAATGGATATGCTTACGAGTCCGAGATTGCGCGCGATATCCGTTTCGACCGGCATATCGCCGATGATGAAGGTTGACGCCGGCTTCAGGTTGTTTTTCTGCATGTATAGACGAAGCCGCTCTCCCTTGCTCATCGATTTATATTGGGTAGTGCGGTTTTCAAAGGCGAGCACATCGTTGATGTAGTCGTCGATCCCAAGTCTTCTCAATTGGGAGCGCAGAGGATCGACTATATGGTTGCTCACGATGATGGACGAAGCTGCTTCTTGGTGCGCTAACTCCAACACCCTGCGCGCGCCCTCGCGCAGATCGGCTTTACCCGCAAGAGGTTCGTACGTGTCGTGAAAGATTGCACTGCCATCGCGATCCACCGTCGCAACCTCGTCTTGCGACATTCCGAGACTGCGATAAAGAAGAGATAGCGGAACATCGCAATGTTCCCGGAAGGTGCTCATGTCGATTGTTGCATGACCAAAGCGATCTAGTATGGCATTTGTCGTTTGGAGCAGTGCGTACGTATCATCGAGCAGCGTTCCATTCCAATCAAAGACGAGAACCGGTTTCATGATTTGACCTCAAGCAAGGATCGATTCCGAATAGGGAAGATCGGCCGCTAATTCGCGCAAGTTCCTATTCGCGCGCTTCTGCCCCGCAGGGGTTGGCATCTCGAATGTAAACGGTGACAAATCGACGCCGTCTTGCCTGCAGGGCAACAACGATACTAGAAGTGGAAACGGCAGATACGTTATCGTGGCCGCGTTGATGGATGCCGCGATATTGCTTTCGATGATTTTGAGATCTTGCGGCTCCATCTTGTGAAAGCGAAGGATTTGCGTGCGCTGTTCAGGCGGCAATTGTTTCCATATCTGCCAGAATGCCAACTCATCTAGTGTGTCGATACCCATGCCGTAGTAGTTAGGAGCCACTATGGGCGGCGAACCGATCGCCCAATGTACGGCTTTGGCCCCAGCGGCAAGCAGCATATTCGTGACAGCCTGACTGGTATCGCCACGAATGAGGGCCTCGTCGACAATTATTATCGCGGCTTCAGCAAGGCTCGTTTCCGATACGCGGTACTTTTGAGCAATGAGACATTTTCGCTCGCTGGGTGTACCGATTAGAGTTCGCTGAAAAAATTGCGTTGAGACTACTTCCCGACGCTGGGCGAACACGCCGTATTCGACGAGAGATGCAAACAGACCATCAGCGTACGGCCCGCCAGTATGCGGCATGGAGGAAACGATTGTGAGTGTGGAGCCTAGTTCTCCTTGCAGTCGCTGCGCAACAAGGCCACCAAGGGCGGCTCCGATGTTGTAACGGGTTTCGAAATGTGATTGGCCTTCGACCGATGTGTTCGGATTTCCTAAGTAAAGAGCTTCGTAGGCGCAGAGTTTGGCTTTGTATTGCCCGTTGCTCACGGAACGATCAACGCAGTACCCCATTTTCCCGTCTACATACCTGATGTGCCCTGGTAAGATTTGCTGTGTCTTACCCTCCAGATCGGCAAAGGCACAATTTTCCGAAGCAACCAGCAAGAACCCGTCATCTGTTTGCATAGTTTCCAATGGACGCAAACCACATCGATTACGGTATGCAACCAGATTTCCTTCTCCGTCCAGGAGAATCGCGCTAATAGCGCCATCAATTCGGTCATCAATGTCGCGAAAGATGTTTTCGTAATTGACGGGCAGACCGTGCCGCCAATAGTCTCTTTCACAAGAGCCTTCAATCCACTTGAGCAAGAGCTCAGCATCTGTGTTGCTGCCCAACCTATAGCCCTGGGCAAGCAATTCTCCCCTGAGTTCACGGCCATTGACCAAGGCTCCATCTAGAGAAATTGCCAAACTGCGGCTGGTGCCCGCATTGTTGTGAATTGGCTGAAGGTCCCCGCCATCGCTGATTCCGCGGCATCGGCTACGGATATGGGCGATTGCAACATGGGGCCTAAAATTCGGATCCTGTTCATCGTGCTCAATGCGCACTGAGTCGCATGAGGACTGAAGCGCTCTCGCATATCGAACACCTTCCTTGTGCATGAAAGCTGCAATGCCGACCCCCGCCTGACCGCGAAATGCAAGTTTCGGAACCATGTGCTTGAGCCGATCATAAACCGTCGCCCGTGACTTGCTTGAAGAGCATAGAAACGCAGCAGCAACACCGGACATGCTATTAGCTCCTCGTGCTAAAGAACCGATCTCCTAGGTCCATCGCAGGCGAAGGTATTTAATCGCCAGGGGGCGTAGACGTGGTTCCGCCTCTCTTTAAGCAAGCGCCATACCAGCCCTTAGATCACTCGGCTCGCGCCCCCAGAGCCGACGGAATTCGAAAAGAGTTGGCCATTTGGTTTGCCAGCGATGATTTCGCGTCGTCCGACTCCCGACACGTTGTCTGAAGCGCGACGCGTTGGTACGAAAAGAGCCAAGCTCTGACTGTTGGTTCTCGGTGTCCTATGGTCCCACGGACCCGCTCGAGCTTGCCTGCGACGCAGTCCCCTCACATGCGCGAGCATGACGATTTCGAGCCGCACCAGGCCTTCTGATCCGGCGACCGAGTCGTAATCGAGCACCTGCTTCAGGCCTACCGCCTTTTCAAACACCGCAGGATCGGAATCAGAGGCTCCAGACAGATGGCGAGCAGGTCTTGGACGCGGTCGCCGACATCTTCAGTTTCCGACTGGGATGCGAGTGAAGAGCCGCATTGAAGCCGACGCTGACGATCTCCTCTCGATGATCAACGTCCTTCGCCGCGCCGAACGGTTGTGCGCGAGCGCGACGACAACGAGCAGGCTTAGAAGCGCTCGCAACGGGGCAACACGGTAGCGACGTTAAGATCGCTCAATTTCGAGCGCTTCATGACCGAAGGCAGGGCGCCAACACTTAACCCTTTCGGTGAAACCATCGTGCGTGTCGGTTCAACGACATGATCTGAGGCCGGCAAGCTGGACCACTTTGGCTAGAGTTTTCGCTGCCGAATCCCCTCGGCTGGGAGGAGCGAAGGACGATGAAGGCCTCGAAGTTCTCGGACGCCCGGAAGGCGTTCATCCTGAAGCAGGGCAACGATGGCGTCCCGGCTGCGAAGATCTTCCGCAAGGTCGGGATCAGCCAAGCGACCTACTTCAACTGGAAGAAGAAGTGTGACGGACTGCTGCCGACGGAGATGCCGCGCTTGAAGCAGCTCGAGGCCCAGAACGGCAAGCTGAAGAAACTGGTCGCGGGCCTGTCGCTCGACAAGGAGATGCCGCAGGACGTGATCCGCCGAAGGCTATGAGGCCTTGCCGGAAGCGCAAGCTGGTTGACGAAGTCCGCAACGAATGGCAGGTCTCGATCCGCAGGGCCTGTGCGGCGTTTTAGTTTGACAGGTCGACCCACCACTACAAGTCCCGTCGCTCCGGCCAAGCTGCCCTCGAGCAGAAGATCAAGGAGACCTGTCATGCCCGCATTCGCTACGGTTATCGCCGCGTTCACGTGCTGCTGCGTCGTGAAGGATGGGCGCCGTGCCAGAACAAGACCCGGCGCGTCTATCGCGAGTTGGGCCTGCAATTGCGCAACAAAAAGGCCCAAGCGCCGCGTCAAAGTCAAGCTGCGCGATGATCGCAAGCCGGCGACGCGATCCACGAGACCTGGGCGATGGACTTCGTCCATGACCAGTTGGCAACAGGACACAAGCTTAGCGTGCTGACAATCGTCGATATCTTCTCACGGTTCTCACCGGCGCTGGCGCCACGGTTCACCTTCCGCGGCGCCGACGTCGTGGCGGTGCTGGAAAGGGCCTGCAAAGAAGCGGGCTTCCCGGCCACGATCCGCGTCGATCAAGGCAGCGAGTTCGTGTCGCGCGATCTTGACCTGTGGGCCTACCAGCGCGGCGTCATGCTGGACTTCTCGCAGCCCGGCAAGCCGACCGACACGGATGTTGTAGACAAGCCCTATGTTGCAGAAGCCTTGCTGTGTCGGGATCGCGGCTTTGGCCGCCAATCTCGTATACTCCTTCTCGGCGCATTCCACGCCTGCTCGTTCCTCAGCCCTCTTCGCGGGGATGTTGTATCATAGGCCGATCCACGCTTGGCATGGCTGGTGGGTAGTCCAGCGCGCAGTTCGATGCTCCGGAACTTGTGCGCCAGCAGGGCCGGCCTCGTCCAGATTTAGTCAGTGCTCTTGGTCAGCATATGCCAGATGATCATCGCCAGCTTCCGCGCCGTCGCGACTGCCGCGATGTGCTTGCCGCGTCGTGCAGCGACACGTTGAAGGAATGCACGCAGCGGTCCCGCCGAACGGGCTACAGCCCATGCTGCTTCGACGAGCATTCCGCGAGCTTGGCCGCAGCCCTGCTTGGTGATCCTGCCATGGTAGGGGCCCTCGCCAGACTGCCTGACGCTCGGGTTCAGCCCCAGGTAGCTCACCAGCCTGGTCGGATCGGCAAAGCGCCGAATGTCGCCGACGGCACCTATCGAACCGCGGCGCTCGCAATGCGCGCGGCATCCAACACTTGGCGGCCGATTTCGGTCACTGATGAGCTCATCTGCTCAGTGGCGCAGGCAACCGACTCTAGGTTAGCCGAAGCCTTCTCGGAAGCGACAAAGACTACGGTATTGCCGGCCAACTCGGCACTGGCGATCGCAACCGGCGTACGAAGACCCACCATCTCATTGACGGTGGTTGAGACTCCGCTAACTGCGAAAACCGCATATCCGAATGAGAGCGCTATGATCGCACATTCCGCTGCAAAACCCGCAATCAGCTGACCACGAACGCGAAGCATCAACTTGGCAAACATCCAGAACACTCCACGGTCTTCAATTGCCCGCGGGCACCGTAAGAGAAGAAATTTAGAATCTCGTTAGCCAAAAACTCGTCCATGCCAGGTCAATTCCACACAAAATCTGTCACGTCTCAACGCCACGAAATTTGTCTCGATCGAGAGGGGCAAAATTTGCGACAATTTTGCGCTTGCAGACCATGTAGATTCTGCGAGGAGGCTCGCTCCGTGAGACCTTGGACAACCCGCCTCTTCCGAGTCGTGTGATCTGAAGTACGCTGCGGTCGTCTCTCTCCGGCGTTCTCCGGAACGCGACCATGGATGAAAGCGCTCTGCTGGCGATGATCCAGCTCGGCCCAGAACCCGTCAGTCGCCACGAGCACTGGCGTGTCGTCCAGCGCAATTGAACAGAAAGCTGGCTCGACGAATTCTCGCGAGCGGAAGCTTCGCGTGAGGCGATGACGACCGCTATCGTTCGCAAGGTCGCCGATCGTCATCTGCGACACCGAGTTGGCAAGCGTGTGCGGCTGGGTTAGCCAGGACATCGGACCCGCCGGCGCCTGACGGCCAACCAGGCAATCGCCTGCGTGCAGAACGAGAGCTGTTTGAGCAGCGCCGACATGCATCAGAAGGTAACTCGCCGAATCCCTCCGAAACTGTTTCGACAGTTTAGCATGCGTCGCGCGAAGTTGAGCTGTGAGAACCCCCGCGGTGATGTTTTCGTCGGTCGACACGTACCAATCGACCATCCGACGCGCAATCTCGTGGGCAAAGGCTCCGCTCTCTGCTCCAGAGGTCGAACCGTCGAGCACTATGGCGAGGGCCGACGTCTGGCGTATGCCGATCCCGGCGCAATCCCGGTTGTCGGTCGTCCTCGTTCCCTGCTGGCTGTGCCATTGGATTGCAAACGCCATATCAGCCGTTGCCCAACTGGCTCAATGCAACGAATCGGTCGCGAACAATGTCAGCACGCCCCACCGGGCCGCGAATATTTCCTTCGAGGAAATGATCGAAGTCGCGATCTGCGAGCAGCGCTCCGAATTGCTCGGCAATGTATGAGCTAATGTCTGCATCGGAGGCGGCAACTTCGTCAAGCAGTTCCTCCCGCCCGTCGACGAGCAGGAGAATGTCCTCGGCGTCGCGGCTGCCGATAAGGTCCCACTACCTCTTCCGCGATAAGCCTCCAGCTTCGTTGCGATGAACAAGGGCGGCGTGAGGCGACGAATCGTAATGGCATCATCCAGGGGCGTCTCAACAGCTGTTTCGATGCCCTTTGCGTACCAACGATTGCTGAAACCGAGGATCTTCTCGTCGTCGGGCATGAAATCGACCTTGAGTTCATTAAGCTTCATCCGACAGATGACATTGTCCTCGGGTGTCTCGGAAAAACCCTGCGTTCGCAACTGATCCACCAGCTTTGCCCACTCCGGGAAGCCGACGAGATCCACGATCAGGTCGACATCATCTGTCGATCTGACTCCTTCGAGGGTGACCGGATCCGTTATGTAGAGAGCGGTTGTGCAGCCTCCGACGAAGACCAATCGCGCACGCAGCTCATCGCCGAGTGCGCCGGCGACTGTCTTCAGCATTTCCTTGAGATGCCCCTGGATGGTCACCCTAGTCTCTCCTTGAGCAAGTTGGCCGCGAGACTCGCTTCGCGCTGATTGCCGAGCCGTATTGCGTCGACGAGAGCCAGATAGGCATAGAGGCGATCATCCCTCTCGGCGGCTTTCGGCACAGTCTTGAACAGCGGCGCGACGGACTGCCCCATCTCGCGGCCGCGCGCATAAGGCCAAACATGAATCAGGCTACCCGCGCTGTAGAGTAAGTCCTTCAGGACCGGGGCGGCGAATGCCGTTGGCATGCCGCGCTGCATGGGACCCGGGCTTGCCGGAAAAACGAACTTCAGGCCGTATGTGATGAAGTCGCGCAGGTTCCTGCGATTGGGATCGGGACGGCTCGTCATCGGGCGCTTAATTGCCATACCCGATGCAAGGCTGCGCTTGATCGAGGCGGCGACTTCGGTTTTGCTGATTCCGAGGGACGTCTCGAGTCCCCGCACCGAGTATGGGTCTTCGCCATCTTGGCCAAAGGGGCCTACCCCGCCGGCGTGCTCATGATCCTGCAAGCACACGAGCTTCAGCAGGACGACAATATCCTGACTTTTCATGGGTTCCGCGCGCATGTCCTCTGTCCTAGGACTGAGGACAGTATGCGTGCAGACGGGTGTCCGTCAACTGGTCCGAGGTCTTAGGTCCTTTGACCGCTCAAAACGGGCGAGTTCCAGTCAAAGATTCCATCGCAGCTGAGTTGCTTCCGACCGAAATTTACATCATATTTCGGACACGCTCAAGGAGCCGACCCCGGACCTCCGATCGCGGCTCATTGCCCGCATCGACGCGGCACCCACAGAGGTATGGACAATTTCGCCGACTTCGGAAGCCGTGCGACCGTCGACAAGGCGTTGCAGCGCCTGGTCGTGGCTGGCGAACTACGCCGCTTCGATCGTGGCCTCTACGACCGGCCGCGAAAGAGCAATTTCACGGGCAAGCTGGGAATCCCCGACTATCGCGCCGTCATCAAGGCCGTGGCGCGCCGCGACCAAGCCCGCGTCGTGGTTGACGGGATGACTACCGCGAATGATCTCGGCTTCACCAGGGCCGTCCCATCGCGCATCGAGGTCCTGATCGACGCCCGCCTGAAGCCGATCATCCTTGGAAAGCAGGTCATCCATTTCAAGTCGGCAGCGCCCAGCCGTCTCTATTGGGCCGGACGTCCAGGCATGCGCGTCGTGCAGGCGCTCTATTGGATGCAGGACATGATGACAAGTAGGTATGATCGACAGCCAATAGTGAACCTCCTGAACAGACTGTTTGCAAATCCGCAGCATGGAAGGGTGATTCGCGACGATCTTCGCGCAGGTCTGTCAGCTATGCCGATCTGGATGCAGGATTTCCTTAGGCCCTTGCTCGAGCGTGACGACGCCATACCGGAGGATGGCTCGTGAGCAGCGCAGCTTGCAAGGAGGTCATCCGGCGAGAAGTTCGATCTTTTCTTAACGACAGCGAACCGGCCTCGTGCGCCGATCGACGCGCTCGCGCGTGACTATGCGAACATGACGCCAATGATCTTGCGGCGGGGCTTCGGTTCGAGCACATCCTGGCGTCAATGGAAGAGATCGAGCGCGCGGCGAAACAGGCTCCGATGATGGGATCAAGTCATGGATGAGCCTCCGGAGAATGTTCCGCACGACTGCCCGATCCCGCCACGATCGAGGCGGTCCTCGCCCGTCTTCCGATCGGAGCTAACGAAACGGCGCTGGCGGCCGCGCTGACAGAGACGTTTGCTGGATTCCCATTTTCGACGGCGGCCATCGATGACCAGTATTGGCGCGACAGACGCTCGGTGATCGCCGCTGACGGGACACGGATCGCAGAATACCGGTCGTGGATGGAAGCCGAGCTTGCCAAGAACAACGGCGACATCGGCGCGCTCTGGACGCGATTGCGCCAGAGCGATCTTCAGACTTCTGAATGGCGCGGTAAGACGGTCTACGCCTTCGCGCCGACTGGATCGGGCGCGGCGGACTATGTGCAAATCCGTCTCGGCCGGGAAGTCGAATCGCGTGCGGGGCCGATCGTCAATCGACGTACCGCCCTTGGGGCAAGGACGAATTACTCGATCCGTCATGGATCACGCACGAAGAGATGTCCGACAACAAGGTCATCGCGGGTCCGCTCTATCGGATGCTTGGGCGCGCGGGCAGCAGCGTCATCTACGTTCGGAGTTACCTTACGCGGTGCGCCCGACTCGAGCGCGAGAGGCGCGAGGCGCAGCGGCCGGAGATGGAACGTCGTGCGGTGCGTGAAGTGACACGGGAGGGCACAACCGAGACGCCGTTTCTTGAACTGGTGCCGGACTGGTTCGAGTTCGTACCGCGGGAGAACCGTTTCTTCCAGGACTGGGACGAATCGAGCGCCTCGGCTGAACGCGTCTACGCGCACTGGGCCCTCGATATTTGCGACTACGACCACAAAGGCACGCGCGAGGTTGGATTTGTGCCGCGTCCCCTTCATCTGCCGGACGAGAGGCTTGGCGTGGGAGGTGCGTCCGTCCATTTCTTGATGGACCGCGTGGAAGCGATCGACCGTGAAGTCGGCGTTCCATTCGGCTGGTTTTTTCTGATTACGCATGGCAATCGCGTCGAGCCGGAGGTTGGTCAAACCATCGCCAAGGGCCTCCGCGATCAGCGTGTCATCTTGCCCAATCGGGATGCTCGAGTGCTTCTGCGCTGGGCCGAACGGCCGTATGGATTCTAAGAGGACGACGGCTGCGGGAAGCTGGCTTTGCTCGACTTGTCGGGACGGATGTCCGTTGCAGGTCCTGCGATGATATCGACCGCGTCCTCGTTAGAGCGTTTCACATTTTGATTGAAGCATAACCTGAGTTTGCGAAGTAGTTGGCGCATTCGCGGGGCTGGACCTCCTGGACGAGGTGACCGATATGGCGCCAGGTGTCCTCGAGGGTGCGCTTCTGGGCTTGCCGCATCCAGTGTTTGATCTTGGAAAATGCCTGCTCGATCGGGTTGAGGTCGGGCGAGTATGGCGGCAGGTACCAGAGCCTGGCGCCAGCCGCCTTGATCATCTGTCTGACAGCGTTCGACTTGTGGCTTCCGAGATTGTCGAGAATGACGATATCGCCCTCGCGCAAGGTCGGCAGGAGCAGGTGCTTCACGTAAGCGCGGAAGCATTCGCCATTGATCGGGCCGTCGAAGACGAAGGGTGCCGTGAGTTGTCCTTGCAGTAAACGATCTGCGTCTTCGTCGGATGCATCTGAAGTCCGCACACTTCCAGCCTCGCTTGAAGCTCCGCCTTAATGGCTTCTGCTTCTTGCTCGGTCCGGCAGTGCACCAGTCCGTCATCGGCATACCGACACCAAGGAAGGTCGGGATGTGTCCGCGCCATCCAGAGATCAAACGTATAATGCAGGAACAGATTGGCCAGTATTGGGCTGATCACGCCCCTTGAGGGTTCCGCGGATCCGCTCAACGAGCTTCCCGTCCTTTTCCCTTGATGCCGTCAGCCATCTTTCGATGTAGAGCAGCGCCCATTTGCATTTCACGTGTCTCCGGACCGCCTTCAGCAAGAAGATCATGCGGGAGATTGTCAAACAGTCCTTTGATGTCGAACTCCAGGACCCAATCATATTTCCAGCACCGCTGACGCGTGACGCCCACGGCGTCCAGAGCCGATTTTCCTGGCCTGTGACCGTAAGAGTCCGGCAGGAAGATGGATTCCAGTTCCGGCTCAATCATCCGTTTGACCACCATCCGATCGCTGATAGTGGGCACACCTAAAGTCCTTTCGCCGCAGGTCTTCTTTGGAATGGAGACGGCGAGCACCGGAGGTGGAAAGTACACCCCCGACGACATCCGATTCCAGATCTTGTAGAGATTCCCTGCAAGGTCTTTCTCGAACATCTCGAAGGTCTGTCCGTCCACTCCAGCCGCTCCGCGATTGGATTTGACCGCCTTGTACGCTTCGTACACTCGCCGCTTCTCAATCGAGAACGGCTTGTTTATCGCACTGTTCGAAGTCATCCTGTTTCCAGTTGGTCCAAGAGTACGACTACCTGACCCGATCCCTTTGCTCCGTCCCCATTACAGGGCCCTCAACGCTCCTACGGATCGGTCCGCCCCAGTCTCTTGCATCGGTACTCCCGCCTCGCGGTTGGCACCGCTTGCGCTTCTCCCTTGGCATCAAGAGCCTGGTTCCTGCAGTTCCACGCGAAAGCCTGTGTCCGACTCACGCCCCCTCTACGCCGGTCGCCGCCCGCCCAGTCGTCAGGCATCTGGCGGACGTGTCCCAGGTTGACGAGACGGTCCTGGTTTTGACGACACTTGAATTAATAACGACGCGTCTCAGGAGGGTTCACTTTCGTTCGTCTTTCGGACACTCACCTGCTCGGTATATTCCGAACTTCTGATCCGACGCTCACCACCACAGCTCTTTACCGCAGCAGCTCGGATTGGTTTGAGACCCGCCCCTGAAAGCTGATCTCGGGGGCCCGCCCCCATCTTTCTCGCAGCTTCACCATCGGTCTTAGTTCATTTGAACTCCTTCCGCTGTCTGCAGCACACTCTCATCGATGAAGACGAGCCGGCCCGGATCGAGCCCGGCCTGCCAAGATCGCCAACGCAGGCGCCTACGAGAGACGTCGGCGCGAGCCTGTTCGAGGGCGAACAGTGTTCTTTTGAACCGCAGCCCCTCCCGGCGCAGGAACAGCCAGACTGCGTTGTGTGAGACCTTGACCCCACGGGCTGCCAGCTCTGCCTTCAGACCATGCAGCGTCAGGTGCGGCGTCTCGGTGATCCGCTCGACGATGAAGGCCCGGTGCGGATCAAGCACAGGCTTGCGGTGACCACCCATCTTGCCGGGGGCTACCGAGCCGGTCGCTCGATAACGCTGAGACCACTTCACGACTGACGAGACCGCAACGCCAAACCGTTCCGCCACAGATCGGCAGCTCTCACCCTTGGCAACAGCGGATACCGCGCGCTTACGCAAATCGTTGGAAATTGGTCGGACCATCAGATGCTGGCCTCCAGCCCAGCCAGCATCTTGAATCATATTCGCCCCAGATCCGGGATCCCTTCCGATTCAATAAATCTGTGAACCGCTCTAGGTCGGAGTTCGACCCGTACGGAGCCTCCGTTTCCAACATCCTCCAATGCGGCTTTCCAGACCCGCCGTATTGCCCGGCCGAGTGTGGCGGGATCAACTGGACAGTCTGTGACGAGCGGAACCATGACATTGCCGGTCACGCCGGCCGCTTCGTAGGCTTTGATGATCGCGAGGGTGGCGCGAGAGGCGGCGACCACTGACATCGCTTCGACGAGATCGAGGGGGACGATGCCGTTGGTTTTCGGTGTCCGGACGATGGGGATTGTGGCTGTTTCGATCGTCAAGTTCGCGTCCGCGCTCGATTGGTCTGCATCCTAGTATCGGTTGGCCATAGTGGTGCAACAAATCTTTGCGTGTCAACCCCCGGTAGTGATACCGCCCTGCGCAGTAGGGCCGCGTGATGCTGATCGATCGCGCAATGATGTATTGTCGTGTGGATGCGCCGTCGGCGGCTCCATCACCGGGGCACCGAAGGTGCGCTCGATGGAAATTATTGCGGAAATCGAGCGCGTGGCGCGAGAGGTATATTGCGGGGCGATCGGCTTCAACGGGCACATGGACACGAACATTGCGATCCGCACTGTCACGATCGACGACGACCTGGCCGTATTTCATGCCGGCGGTGGAATAACGGTGCTGTCGGACCCAGAGGCCGAATCGAGGAGACGCTCGCCAAGGCTCAGCGGATCTTTGATGCATTTCGTGCTGAAGCAGCTGGTGCACTTTGATTGCCATCATTGACAACTACGATTCCTTCGCCTTCAACATTGCCCGCTATTTCCGCGAGCTTGATCAAGCAACGGAGGTCGTCCGAAACGACTTGGCGAGCATCAGCGATCTTGTTGGCCTCAAGCCGCGCGCGGTCAGCCTTGTACTCAAGTTGCCGGTCCTGAATTTGGATCCGCAAGGAACATCGCCGCTGCCGGACCTTCAATTCGCTGGACTGATAAGCGTTCACAGGGTAAGTGCCGGCAAAGGGGGCAAACGTGAACGAAGACTCACCGGCACCGCGTGACATTCATCTGCTTACTACCGACACACTGCTCGCCGATTTGATCGGCGGGCGAGCCGTCGCTGTCGCCGCGGGCGACCATCTTTCGATAGACTCAGACGATGCCCGCGCGGTGTTGGATTGGTATCGCCGCAATCGGGGCAAGTGGGCCGGTAATCTTTCCGCAGGCGACGTCGAGGCAATCATCAACGTCATTGGGACGGAGCCGCCGACGCTGGAGACCGCGGCTGATGATGGTCAAGCTCGCACTGTCAAAGTGTTGCGGCTGGTAAAGGTCGTCGCACACCGGTTTGCTGGGCTGCACGTTTACGGTCGTTCCACCGCGCCTCCCGACACGTTCGTCTTCGAATCTGGCAAGACTGTCACCTAGGGCGCCGATGGTTCGGGCAAGACGTCCATCGCCAACGCCATCGTCTGGTGTTTGACCGGTCACCTCATCCGCTCCCAGCGCCCACCCGAGGAGGGACCGACCGAGTTCGTTTGCGAGGCCGCGCGCAACGACGACACGGTAACGACGCACCCGATGTCGGCAATCACGCCTATGCCACACAAAGCTAGCGATCTGCCTGCGGACGGCGAGGCGATTCCAGCCGACAGTTGGGTCGAGCTAACCTTCGTCGACGCCCACGGTGACCCGCTGCCACCCCTCCGCCACCAGGAGGGCCGCACCCCGCGCGGCAAGATCACCGAGACACCGCCCGATCTCGACGCAATCGGCATCGACCCAATTGCCTCGCGCATTGCGACGACCATGCCCGCGCTGCTGCCGTTTCTGGCGGTCGGCTCTACGTCGCAACTCGGCGAGGCAGTCGCCCGCCTGACCGGCCTCGCTGACCTCGTCGATCTCGCCAAGCATGCCGGTAAAGCGTCCGAGCGGATTGCCAAGCGCACGACCAAGGAACTCGAAGCCCAACGCATCAGTCGTAGAACGCTACCAGCAGGCTGCCGACGACCTCGCCGGCGCCGTCGCGGAATTTCCCGCCATCGCATTCGAAGGAGATGCACCTGCGGTCGATGCTGAGGATTCCAAAGGCGGAATCCAGAAGATCAATGAGCATTTCGCGGCCCTGAAGGCGACGGCACTGGCCAAGGCGCGCGAAGTATTGGGCGAACAATTCAACCCCGAGGACAAGAAGGCCCGCGACGACCTCGAGGCGAGCATTCGGCCAGCCATCGAACAGCTATCGAAGCATCTCAGCGAGTTGCCCTCCATCGCGCGGCTCTCGGCCCTGTCGGCGAGCGCCGACGAGATCGCGGTGGTCGCCAGACTGTTGGCGCAGATCGATGCCGAGGCGGCGACGCTGGCCGCGCTTGCTGCGAGCCCCGACCGCGCGCGGCGGGCGCAGCTGTACGCTAGGCTTTCCGCCTGGATGCACGAGCATGGCCATGCCGATGACGGCATGTGCCCGGTTTGCGTCGGCCCGCTCCACGGGGAATGCGATCCGGTTACTGGTAATACGGTCAGCGACCACCTAGCGGAAGCCACGCGAGACCGCGAGGTTATCGCGCGCACCGTCGCCGAATGTCGTCGCACTGGTGCAGTCGCCTCCTCCAAGATCTTCCGCCTACCCTCGCGAAGGAAACCCGCGGCGACTTGCCAGGGTCACCCATCGACTTATTGAGAGCTGGATTGATTGACGAACTGTTCGGGACGGAATCGTTCCGCGGTGCGCTATCGGCGCTTCGCGCCGATGCTTCGGCGCTCGTGGATGAGCGCCTCGCGACTTTGCCTGCCTTCGAAGAACCGGACACTCGTGTGCTGCCTGCCGTATTGGTGACTGGAACGACGGCGTTGCAGCGGATAGTCGACCGCACTGTGCGTGCGTTGGCGTTCGCCGAATGGCGCGGAGCCAACGCCGCAGCACTGAAGAGTTTCCTCCAGCCGTTCGGCGCGGCCAGGACGGTGCCGCCGACGCGAGCCGGGCGATCGGCCGCCGATTGTCATCGCTGCTCGCGATCGTTGAGGGCGTCGCGCCGCTTAATACCGCGATCGAATATGTTCGCCGGATAGAAGCCGCCCGCGTGGAACATGCATCGAAGCAGGCGCGTATGGACGCCTGCTGCAGGGCCGTATCCGCGCTTGATCTGCTTGTGCCACTCGCCGAGCTCGCCCAGTCTCAGGTTGAGGCGCTACGGGCGAAGCTGCACAACCGGTCGGAGCACTGGCGGCGCGCGATCTACCGCAACGCGACCGGCTTTGCTCCCGACCTTACCGGAACTGGTATGGACGCACGGGGCGTACTTGAGCTCAAGGTCGGCCGCGAGGGCGTGACCGCACCTGCCCAGCATGTCTCCAACGCTTCTGCGCTGCGCGGCGCGCTGCTCGGCTTCTTTCTCGCCTTCCGCGAGCACGTCCTCACAACCCGCGGCGGTCTGTCATTGCTGGTGCTCGACGACCCGCAGAATGCTCGACAACGACAATCGCGAGCGCCTCGCGCGAGGTTTGGCTGGGCTCGCCGAGGCGGGCGCTCAGCTTCTAGTGACCACCCACGATCGCAAGTTCGCCCGCTCGCTCGTTGCCGAGAATCGTGCCGCCGACCGCGTTGAGCATCTATCTGTCCACCCGGTGAACGCGGTGCGGCCGACTCTCATCGTCTCGCCAGCGATCGAGGAGATCGATCGCGGGCGCCACGCGTTTCATATGAACTCCGATTCCGCTTCTGACGCACAGAACTATGCGGCCTGCGCGTCTTCCTCGAATCGCGGCTCGGTGATCTATTCGATGATGTTGCTCATCCCGCGTATGCCACATCGACGAAGCCGCTGACGCTCATCCCTCTGATGGACAAGCTGCGCGGGCTCGTCTCGATCGGGACAGGCGAACTGTTTGCCAATCCGGTCGTCAAGCGGTTCGCGGAGGATACCGCCCTCGCCGAAGGGGCGGAGCCGCGGCGTGTCCTCAACACGTCGCACCACGACAAGGCGTCGATCAGCTACATGGACGTAAAGGCTGTCGAAGCCGACTTCGCGCGGCTGCGGACCAGCATCGAAAAGGTCCACGAACAATTTCGCTTGTACCGGTGGCGCGAGCCACTCGCGCCTTCCGAGAGCAGAACGGACGTCGCGCCCTTGCGGCCGATCATCCGCCCCACCTTTTCCGTTCCGCTCTGCCCAGAAATCGCCGCGTTCGTCGGCGAATTGCCCGTGGGCGGGACGCAAGATGTTGCTGTCGAACGGCTTAGTGGCGAATGGTTCGAGGGCAAAGCGCTCTTCTACGTCCGCGGCGACACGTTGGGCTTTGCTATCCCCGGCGGCGCGGTCGCGATCGTCGAGGTTGAACCTTATCCTGGCCGCGACCAACATCTTGTGATTGCTCAGTATCGCAATCGAGTGCTGGCACGACGGCTGGTGACGTCACGTGGCGCAATCGGTGTCTCGCTAGCTGCGCAGATGCCCGACCCGCGGACCTCGCGCCCGACACTGACGTTCGACGAGAGCAAGCTGCGCGTGCACCGCATTGTCGGCGCAATCTTCACCGATATGCCGCCGCCGCCTGGAAGTGGCGAGGCAACGCCTGTCGATATGGTGCCGGAGCTTGCGCACGTCGTCGTCGCTTACCGCGTCAGAGAGGACAGCGCCGTTCCACTCGCGCTTCCCGGTCAGATCATTTTGGGCGGCGCCGAGCTAACAATTGGCTATCTCGATCGATGGGAGAACACACTTGTCGCAGTAACGCTCGATGATGGTACGAGCATTCTCAAGCGGGTCGGTGCCCGTCTGCCCGGTAAGTTGGCTCACCTCCGCCAATTCGAGACGATCGGCGGCCTCGGTTCGTCGATTGTCCTCGCGACCGAGGCGACCGATATCTTCGGCGTGATACCGACCTTGGTCACTGCGCGAGGAGTCGTTGGCGTGCTGTATGATTGCGCGTGATCAGGCGACGGAGTCGTTCGGATCGTTCGCAGGTACACCGAACGCCCGTTTTCTAACAGAGAGTGCAGATAGTCGCCTCACTGCTATCGGCCAGTCTTTGCAGTTCCCGAAATTGAAGTCGCCCGCAATCTCATCCAATTTCAACCTCGCCCATCGAGATCCTAAAGAAGATCAACGCCGCTGCGGTGCTTTGTCGGCGATGCGATTACCATCGGCAAGGCCCCTGCATAGCCGATGGCGGCTTGAGGAATAGCCTCGGCAGCGCGCTCCGCGTGCTGGCTCACCGGCCGGGCTCGTGAACGAGCCCACCCGCCGTCCGGCTTCGATCCCTCGCGCTGATGCCGTCTACCCGTCAGGCCACGTTCTTTATCGGAACCCCGCGGGGTTCGAGAACCGCGGTCGCCACATGCCCGTCGAAAGCTGTGCGGGCAACGCCGACCAGATGCTGATGATGAGTGAAGAAGAGCACTTGCGTCTTTTCCGCCAGCTGTTGCAGGACTTTGAAACCAGCCGCAGCCCGCGCATCGTCATAATTGATGAAAAGATCATCGGCGATAAATGGCGCTGGCGCGGAATGCGTAAGATACTCTTCTACGGCAGCGATGCGTAAGGCCATCAACAACTGATCGGCCGCGCCTTCGCTCAGTCCTGATACTGGGACGGCGCCTCCATCCCCGCGCAGACCCGCTAGGTGCGGAACATCCTTCTCATCGTATGCGAGCGTAAGCCGTTCGAAGGAACCGGCGGTCAGGATCGAGAACAATTCCCCGGCTCGCTTGAGCAGCGGCGCCTGCTTTTCACGCCGGAACCGCTCGATCGCCCATCTGAGGATCACCGACGCCGAACGAACGCGCGCATATTGCGCGGCAGCGTCGCCGCCGACGGCCTCGAATACGCGCTCGGTATCTTTACTGTGCTGGATATTGGTCAGTTGCCGCTCCCGGACCTCTTCGAGCGATTTCTTCAAAGTCTGTTCCCGCGCCGCAGCCTGGTCGGGATCGTTGCTGTGGCACTCCTCGGCGAGAACCACTAGGCCAAGACCGTCACCATCGGCTTCGAGCGTCGCGCAACCGCGCCCGTTCATCCTTGAGCGCGCGTTGTTGGTCAGACCGCTGAATAGCTTCGCGCAACGCGTCGATCGTTCCAGCGCCGGCCGCCCGTTGGAGCCCTGTCATAATGACCCGCGCGTCATTTCTCGACCTGTCGCAGTCGTCCAGCTTCTTCTGAAGATTTTCAACCGCTTCACTCTTCTCGTTAAGTGAGTCACGCGCCTGCTTCGACGCATTCAATCGTGCATGAAGCTTGAGGGCGGCCTCGTCTGCGTCCTCACCCGCCAGCTGCACCGACACCGATGCAACGAGCCTTTCGACCTCCGTTGCAAACGCCTTGATGTCGCGCTCGATC
Organism: Bradyrhizobium zhengyangense; assembly: GCF_022012435.1. Classification (GTDB taxonomy): domain Bacteria; phylum Pseudomonadota; class Alphaproteobacteria; order Rhizobiales; family Xanthobacteraceae; genus Bradyrhizobium; species Bradyrhizobium zhengyangense. The sequence continues at coordinate 7,521 of NZ_JAKLUA010000024.1, read as the reverse complement.
TTTCCGATTCGCTCGTGCTGCAAGTCCGCAATCTTAACTGACGTCTCGCGCATCTGGTCGATCGCGTCGATTTGCTCCTGAATGGTCTCAATGGGACCTTCAGCCGAAAGACTGAGCGCCGCCAAGGCGTCCTTCCACTGCGCATTCCAGGCGGCGCGTTCTTTCTCGGCGCCCTCGACCACACCGCGCTTGCGCTCGACGTCGGCCTTGAGCTTCCGCTCATCGAGCGCAAGCTCGGTCCGCTTTTGCGCATTCGCCTCTTCCGTGCGGATGCGCACTTCCGCCGTCGCCAAAATGCCGTTCAGGGGCAGGCTGCCTGCCGAGGCCGCAATCGCCGTATCCTGCAGCAAGCCCACTAGCTGTCGCTTGGCTTCTGCGATTTCGTGTTGCAGCGACGTTGCCGAGCGAGCTGCGCCGTCGCGCTTGGCGATCTGATCCAGCAGATCGGCCCTCGCGTCGAGCCAGTCGAGCATCTCGTCAGGGGGCAACGGGCCATCCGTGACACCGTTCCACATGCCGGCCCAGGCATGGCCAAGGCGCTCCGCTCTGCAGCTAACGAGGCAAGTTCTTGCTTGTTGGAGTCGAGAGCGTCTTGCTGGTCGGCGATCTGCCGAGCCAGCACCATGGCCGCAGCCGTCGACTCTGCGTTCTGAAACCGCTGATCCGCCGCCGCATCGGCATGGCCGACAGCCGTTTCATAGGCGTGGAGCAGCGCGTCGCCATCTGCGAAGGCGCGCTCTTCCGATTCCGGCACTGCGATATTGTCGACATGCCGACGCCTGATGATAGGCCATCCTGCGTCCCGGCGTTCCCGCAGCTTCGTCAAATCCTCGGCCGACACGATCTTTTCATCGGATACCAACCGCGCGTAGGACTTTCGATTGTTCTCGACAGCCCGAGTCGGATCGCGGATAGCCGCTTGCTGGCTTTGAGTACGGCCTTCAAGATCGCGCACCGCGTCGCGATGTGCCTTCACTGCGGCTTCGACCAGGATTTTCATGGCGCGCAAACTCGTCTCGTCAACGACCGCGGGATTCATCATCGCCATTTGCTGCCGACATAGTTCATCCGCGTCCCGATACTCTCGCTGGGTAGCCAGGAGAGGAGCGTCAAGATCGCCCAAGGCGGAAGTGGATTTGACCACGCCCGCCAAGCCCGACAGATCCTGGGGGGTCCCGATCGCCTCAATGCGAGCCTGGAGATTGGCCAGCTTTTCGCCCGCGTCTTCAAGGGTCTTCTGGGCATTCTCGACGGCCGCAAAGCGGCCGCCGCGAGAGGTCAGCAAGCCTTGCACGGCCGAAGCTTTGGCACGCGGCGGGATTCTATCAACCAGCTCGGCGGTCTCACCCGTCCAAGCCAGTTCGGACGCGGCCCACTTGAGAGCGTCTTCCGCCGCTGCGAGCTCCGCCCGCCGCTTTGGCAATCAGCTCTTCCCGAAGCGAGCTGGATTCTGAGCTTGGACAGGCGTTCGATCTCCGCCTCATGGAGCAGAACGTTATCGTCTATCGCGATCGCGGCGCGCTCAGCGCTGAACGTTGCTATCTGTTTCTGAAAGGCTGTGATGCGCGCCTCCGCGGCGGCGTTATCGGCCGACGCCTTGTCGAATTGCTTCGCGGCATCAGCGGGCAGATCGGCAACGACGCCGAGGGCCGTTATCTCGTATTCGATTTCGCCGAGACGCCGTACGTTGCGATAAACGCGCCGGACGCGCACGATTTTGGCGAGCTCGGCGACTTGCTCTTCGATCTCTTTCTCGATCTGGACACAGCGTCGCGCGCCTCTTCATAGGCGGATTTCAGCTCCTGCCATTTGGTCGCGGTGACCGTGTGTTGGCGCAACGTCGCTTCGGCCTCTTTGAGACGTTCCTCCGCCTGGTAATATTTCCGGTGCCCCGCCCTGCGGCTGCCCCACAGCCCGTCCGCTTCTTCCTGCATCGCCGCCAGTCGATCGCGAAGACCGGAGACGCCCGCCCCCGCGGCGAACAAGGTCGCGCCGACATCGTCCTTGGCCTGGATGATGTCCCGGCCGCCATCGCGCAGGCGCTCATGGGCGAGACAGAACATCCGGCAGAAGAATGCGCGATCTATCCCGCCGACCAACGGTCCAAGCAGCCCGTCGCCCGCAGGAAGAGGCAGCTCGTCAAGGCCGAGCAGCGTGTCCTTGTTGCCCTTGCGCCGCCGGATCGATAGCTCCGTTCCCTCACGTTCCAACGTCGCGCCGATGCGCAACGCCGCGTTCTCATGAAGAACGTTTCTTGCAGACTGACCCGGAATCCCGAACAGCAGCTCTTCAATCGCCGACATCGTCGTCGACTTGCCGGCCTCGTTCTCGCCATACACGATATGAAAATCGGGCCCTTCAGACGGAATATGAAGCGAGGCTTCGGTGAAGTGTCCGTACCGGATCAGGTCAAGGGAACGGACACGCATGGATCACCGCCTCTCTCGCAGCCAAGCGCGCGCTCAGATATGCGCCTGCCTGCTCAATCACCGCGCCAAAGTCTTTGTTGATCGCCGCCTCCAGAAGCGGATCGTCGATATCCAGCGCGGCATCATGCGGAAGCCTGCGGACGAGATCGCCCAGATCGCTCGCGATCTCCGCCTGCAAGTCAGCGTCGTCCGCAGCATGAGCCAGCAGGACAGGGAGATCGTTGATCGCGCTCCCATCCGACAGAATGCAGACCGCCGATGCCGATCTGGTCACATTGATAACGCGTTCGATCCAGGCGACCTCTTCACCGAGCGCGAGGGCTGCGGCGCGCGCTTCCGCCAGCAATTGCAGCCCGGAGGCCAGCAACTCGCCATGGAGAGCGGTCGCGCCGCTCAGCTGGATGCGGCAGGCCAGCAACCGGCCCTCTGCGTTTCTGGTGGCCTCGCCGATGATGCTCTTGATTTGATCGATGACGTCCCCAAATCGTGCGCGTTCGCCAACCGGCACGTCGAGATATATCCATCGCACGACGTCGGTATGCAATGGCTCAATGCCTTGCAGCGCGCCGTCCCTCACCGTGATCAACTGCGCCGACTTTGCGCCGGCTTCGCGGATATGGCGGCCTTGCAGGTTGCCGCAGAGACGTGCGGCTGCTCGTGCAGCACGCCGCCCTGATGCACGTGTGCAAGAGCCCAGTAGTCGTAGCCCTTGTTTACCAGTTCATCGAGCGTACCCGGTGCGTAATTCTCATGGGGGCCTTTCGGTCCTCCACGGGCGGTGTGTAGAACACCGATGTTGAAATACCCCTTCACGGGCGGTGGATAAGCCGCCGCCGCGTTATCCGTCGTCGCCTGCATACGGAAGCTCTGACTGTGGATCGCAACGCGAGGATCGTCGAGTTTGAAGGTCTGGGATTTGCGATAGCTGAACACCTGCACGTTGTCCTGGAGTGGCAACCGTTTAGTGATCTGACTTTCAACGTCGTGATTGCCGTGAAGAACGAAAGCCGGGATGTTCGCCGCGCGCAGGCGCCCCATCTGCCGGACGAAAAGGAGCCCGGTCTGAAAATCGCGCCAGTCGCCATCATAGAGATCGCCGGCGATGATCATGAAAGCAACCTGTCCGTTGATCGCTTGGGTGACAAGGTCCTCGAAGGCTGCTCGGGTCGCCGTTCGGATTCTTTCAGCCGCGGGACCTTCCTGACCGCTCAGACATCCGACGCACCGTTTGGATCTCAGCCGGTCGGCGTCGAGGATGCCGCATTCAGCCTGTCGGACAACGATAACAGCGAACTTGCGCTCAGCCCCTGGAGATGGCCGATCAGGATGTCTTCGCCTGAGAGAGCGATTCTCGAAATGCTGGATGAGCTCCCTGCGGATGAAAGCTTCCAAAAGGTCGATACGCTGTTCGAGGGCTTGGTGAGCCTGCGACCAAAACTGCTGAACCAACTGCTCGAGGAGTGCCGCAGCATCAAAGTCAAGCGCTTGTTTTTCATTTATGCGGACAAGCATGTACATCCGTGGCGAAAGCACATCGACACCGCCCATATAGAATTGGGCCGCGGTGACCGCAGCCTTGTGCAAGGCGGGCGGCTTCACCCGACCTGTCGCATGACAGTTCCGGCCGAGCTCGTGCCACAGGAAACGGTCGATGGCGCGTGAACGATACATGCGCCAGGTGGAGCTGCTGGTCCGGACATTGCCCTACATCGCGAGTCAGGACAGCTTCGCTCTGAAAGGCGGCACCGCGATCAATCTCGTTTATCGCGACATGCCACGACTGTAGGTCGATATTGACCTCGTCTACTTGCCGATCGGCGACCGCGACGCAACCCTCGCAGGGATCGACGCCGCTCTTGATCGCATTCGCGAGGATATTCAGCGTGATCTCCGCGGCGTCAGCGTTCAGCGCATCGCCGGCAGCGACAATAACGACACGCGGCTCCTCGTCCGGCAGGCTGGCGCCGAAATCAAAGTCGAGACGTCACCTGTCGCATGCGGCAAGGTTCACGCTCCCGAGCTTCGCGTCGTCAGCGATCCGGCCGCCGAAGCCTTCGGATTTGCGGAGATGCAAGTGGTGGCATTCGAGGATCTCTTCGGCGGCAAGCTCAATGCTGCTGTCGACCGACAGCATCCGCGCGACCTCTTCGAGGTGAAGTTTCTGTATGACAATGAAGAACTGACCGACGCGCTCTACCGCACGTTCCTCGTCTACGTCGCAAGTTCGGGGCGTCCTCCGCATGAACTCGTCCGTCCGTCATTGTCAGAACTTGATGACATCTTTGCCAAGGAGTTCGAGGGAGTGACGGTGCCGCCCGTCGGCCTCAACGAGCTCAAGGCAGCGCGGTCGCGGTTATTGTCCGATATGCTTGCACGGCTCGACGACGCGGCGATGCGCTTTCTGCTAACGCTCCATGACGGCGAGCCGGACTTCGAGGCCTATCGGCTTACCGCAGGCCGCGCAATTACCGGCGGTTCGGCGGAAGCTGCTCAATATCGCAAAATTGAAAACGCAAAATCCTGAAAAACATGCGCAGTTGCGTTCGGAGATCGAAAAGCTGCGGTCATAGCCCCTATAGCGGGTGTCTCTTCGTGCCTCGGCGAGATGCATTTCGACCAAGGCGTGACCAAGCCATATAAATGCGCGACCCACCCTGAGACGAACTAGTGGTCGCCGCCGACAAACTTGGGTACACCAAAGAAGGCGTCCCATTCGAATGACCTTGGCCGCGTAACTGACCTGGTCCCGGTTGTCTGAACAGCAACTGCGCGTCGATAAGTGGAGCCTCTGCCGGGTTTAGGCTGCCGTGCGAAGCGGCAGCGAGGTGAAGTAGGCTTGATCCGGTGTGCCGCCGTCAAGGCTCGAATGTGGACGGCGGCAATTGTAGAAGTCCAAATAACGGCCGATCGAGGCGCGAGCTTCGCTGACGCTGTCGTAGGCCCGCAGATACACCTCCTCGTATTTGACGCTGCGCCACAGCCGCTCGACGAACACGTTGTCCCGCCAGGCGCCGCGGCCTCCATGCTGATGGCGATGTCATTGTCAGCGAGCACTCCGGTGAACGCCGCGCCGGTGAACTGCGAGCCCTGGTCGGTGTTGAAGATCTCCGGCTTGCCGTGACGGGCCATGGCATCTTCCAGTGGCGCGACGCAGAATGCGGCCTCCATGGTGATCGACAGCCGCCACGACAGCGCCCGGCGGGTCGCCCAGTCCAGCACCACGGCCAGATAAACGACGCCTCGTGCCATCGGGATGTAGGTGATGTCCATCGCCCAAACCTGGTTCGGACGCGTGATCTCCATACCGCGCAGCAGCTATGGATAGATCTTGTGCCCGGGCTCGGGTTGGGTGGTGCGCGGACGGCGGTACAGCGCCTTTATCCCCATCCGCCGCATCAGCGGTTTGAAATGCCGGCGGCCGATCTTGCACCCCTCTGCAGCCAGTAGGCGTCGCAACATACGCGAACCGGCGAATGGAAACTCCAGGTGCAGCCGGTCGAGCCGCTGCATCAGCGCGAGGTCTTTGGGCGACACCGGACGCGGCAGGTAATCGACGCTGCCGCGGCTGATGCTCAGGGCTTCCGCCTGCTTGCTGATCGGCAGATCGTGTTCACGGTCGATCATCGCTTTGCGCTCAGCAATCCCGCCTTGGTGAGCGCTCCTTCTAAAAACTCGTTCTCCAGCGTCAACTCGCCGATCTTGGTGTGCAGCGACTTCACGTCGATGGTGGGTTCGGCGATCCGACTCCCGCCGTCCGGACCGAACACATCGGCAGCGCCGCCTTCGAGCTGCGCCTTCCACGATGTGATCTGATTGGGGTGAACGTCGAACTGCTCCGCCAGTTGTGCCAGCGTGCCGTCACCCTTGAGGGCGGCAAGCGCCACCTTCGCCGTGAAAGCCGCAGTGTCGTTCCGCCGTGCTCGTCTGCTCATCGTCGCTCCTGATTCGCGGGTCAATCTTGCCCGCCGTCAGGCAGAAACTCCACTTATCGCGCTGTTCAGATTTGCGGGACCAGCTCAAACCTCGCAAACTCATGCTGATATCGGATTGATCACTCAAATCGTCAGTGTCATCGAGGGTCGCCGACCTCTGCCCAGAGGAGGCGCTCCTGCTCGGCCTTCAGCTCTTCGAGAGATACCGGGATCGGATGGAGGTCGAGATTGTACATCGGCAATGGCCAATGCCGATACAGTACATTGACATGATCCTGGGTTACGGATTCGTCCGGCAAACTTTCGGAAATCAGCCGGTCCAGAAGTTGCTCGGTTAGACGTTCCGCGTCTTGCAGCGTCTCCTTCTCCCGACACTCAAGCTGCTCCCAAACCTCTGATGTGGCTCGTAGCCCCTCTACTGTGAACATTCCGCAGGCGGAGCAGCCCGGATCACGAGCAATCAGTTTGTCAAAGCCTTCTATCATTTCGGTCATCGACAATGATCCATCCGTTCGCAGTGCAACGAGCAATCTTCTGGCATCGTACGGATACGCGGTCCTTGCCTTTGCCTCCGCCGAGGAGTTCCTGCGCGCTGCGGCATTGGCCGAGACGACCTGCGTGATTACCGACGTCCAAATGTCCATGATGAGCGGAATTGACCTGCTGATGCATATGCGAAGCCCCGGTCATCGTATGCCGTTCATCTTCATCACGGCGATGGGGTGCGCGCACGAGCGATCAAGGCTGGCGGGATCTGCTTTCTTGCCAAACCGTTTTCCACGGCTGCGTTGATCAAGTGTTTGACCATTGTACTGCCGGGGTCAGGCGACACACACGCGTGAGGACCTTGGCCCCCTCCCCACGGCCTTCAGTCCCAAAGCGGGGATGCATTGCGAGATTCCCGTAGGTTGCGCTGCCGCGGTTATTTTGAAGGTAACCGGCATGAGCTCCCACGTCCGCAGTGATCAGTGAGCGCGGGCGTAGCGGATCGGCATCCAGTATTGCCGCAAGGCTTCGACCGCCGTGGGAATATCGGCGTGGGCGTTACGCAGAAGTTTCTTGGTCTCGCGGCCGCTTCGTGGCGGTCCAAGCAGCGGTCGGCCCTGATCGTCGCGACAGTGCAGCAGGATAGGTAGAAGTAGGCCGTGATTGACGTTGCC
>NZ_JAKLUA010000023.1 GCF_022012435.1 Bradyrhizobium zhengyangense | reverse complement strand
CGCAGCAGCGTCCCGCGGCTCTGAAATTCCTTCAGAAGGCGCTTGTAGTCGATGTCGAAGCCGAGAGTTTTCGCCGTCGCGTAAAGATTGGCCCCGTCGATGAAGAGCGCGATCTTGTTGGTAGGGGAAGGTGACATTCAGTTTGCTCGCGTAGTGTGTTCGTGATTGATCGTTTTATTGTTGGCGCAGCGGCAGCATGCCGCGCAGTTCAAAATGCTGCCGAAACCCGTCGAAACCGCAAATCCGGAGAAGTCGGGGCAATCAAGGTATAGTTATGGCGGCCCTGCTTACCCCCGGCGCCGCCCTCAAGGCAGCCCGGGAAACCACCCATCCCAGCCCCAATGTGGGGGTAGCAGAGCCGTTTGGCGAGGCCAAATCACAAATTGGCCTTGCGAAAACGGCCCGGTCCCTATAACTAGCCCGGATCATCCACATATTTCGTCCCACCCACAACGGAGCGACAGTCTATGGCTCGCGTCACCGTAGAAGATTGTATCGACAAGGTCGACAACCGGTTTGACCTGGTCCTGCTGGCCGCCCACCGTGCCCGCATGATTTCGTCCGGTTCACAACTAACGGTTGACCGCGATAACGACAAGAACCCTGTTGTATCTTTGCGCGAAATTGCCGACACGACCATCTCGCCGGAGGACCTCCGCGAGGAGCTGGTGCACTCCCTCCAGAAGTTTGTCGAGGTCGACGAGCCCGAGCCGGACACGGTTCCGCTGATCGGCTCCGCCGGCGCCAGCGTCGATGCGGACGATACCGAAGTCGCCGTGGAGCGCATGACCGAAGAGGAGCTCCTGAAGGGTCTCGAAGGTCTCGCGCCGCCGGAAGAGCAGCCCGAAGAGGACGAGTAATCGTCTTAACTCGCGATCGTCGAATTCTTGTGATCTTATCAAAGGCCCGAACCCGCGTTCGGGCCTTTGCTTTTGTTGGCGTTTTCGTGGTTACCATAGCATTGCCGGTTGACGCCGCGCCTGTCAGTGAATTGATCGGCCGCGGCCGCGATCGGAGCTTAGGATGTATACAACGGGCCGCTTCCTGGTCCGTTTGAAGGCAGGACGGCATGGTGTATCGACGCCGCAGACACACGCAGATGCAGGCCGCAACCGAATCGGTTGCCGTAGCCCCGACTGCGCCGGTGGCACGGCCGGTGAAGCCGCGGGCGCGGATGATGCGTCAATATGACCTTGTCGAGCGCGTGCGGTCCTACAATCCGAATACCAACGAAGACCTGCTGAACCGCGCCTATGTCTACGCCATGAAGGCGCATGGGTCGCAGACCCGCGCCTCCGGTGATCCCTATTTCTCGCACCCGCTCGAAGTGGCGGCGATTCTCACCGATTTGAAGCTCGACGACGCCACCATCGTCGCCGCGCTGCTGCACGACACGATCGAGGATACGGAGGCGACGCGCGCCGAGATCGACCAGATCTTCGGCCCCGAGATCGGCGCGCTGGTCGAGGGCCTGACCAAGCTGAAGCGGCTCGAATTGGTCTCGCGCGAGGCCAAACAGGCCGAGAACCTGCGCAAATTGCTGCTGGCGATCGCCGACGATGTCCGCGTGCTCCTGGTCAAGCTCGCCGACCGCCTGCACAACATGCGCACGCTCGATTTCGTGCCGACGGAATCACGCCGGCGCATTGCCGAGGAGACGCTCGACATCTATGCGCCGCTGGCCGGGCGCATGGGCATGCAGGAGATGCGCGAGGAGCTGGAGGACCTCTCCTTCCGCACCCTCGACCCCGAAGCCTATACGGTCGTGATGCAACGGCTCGATGCGCTCGCCGAGCGCAACCGCAATCTGATCGGCGAGATCGAGGACCAGCTCTCCAACAATCTGCGTCACCGCGGCCTGGGGGCGAGGGTCTATGGCCGCCGCAAGAAGCCGTTTTCGATCTGGACCAAGATGGAGCGCAAATCGGTCGGCTTTGAGCAGCTGTCCGACATCTTCGGCTTCCGCGTCGTCGTCAACGACATCGAGGCCTGCTATCGCGCGCTCGGCATCGTCCACACCACCTGGCCGGTCGTGCCGGGGCGGTTCAAGGACTACATCTCGACGCCGAAGCAGAACGATTATCGTTCGATTCACACGACGGTCATCGGCCCCGGCAACCAGCGCGTGGAGCTGCAGATCCGCACCGAGGCGATGGACCAGATCGCCGAGCGCGGCATCGCCGCGCATGTCTTCTACAAGGAAGGCGTGGGCTCGCCGACCGAATTCCTGAAACGTGAGTCCAACGCGTTCGCCTGGCTGCGCCACACAATCGGCATCCTCTCGGAGAGTGCCAATCCGGAAGAGTTCCTCGAGCACACCAAGCTCGAGCTGTTCCACGACCAGGTGTTCTGCTTCACCCCCAAGGGCAAGCTGATCGCGCTGCCGCGCCACGCCAATGTGATCGACTTTGCCTATGCCGTGCACACCGACGTCGGCAACAGCGCGGTCGGGTGCAAGATCAACGGCAAGTTCGCGCCACTGTCCTCGGAGCTGCAGAACGGCGACGAGGTCGAGGTGCTGACCTCGGAAGCGCAATCAGCCCCACCCTCGGCCTGGGAGACGCTCGCCGTCACCGGCAAGGCGCGCGCCGCGATTCGCCGCGCCACGCGGACCGCTGTGCGCGATCAATATGTCGGCCTCGGCCGGCGTATCGTCGAGCGCCTGTTCGAGCGCGCCAAGATCGAATACGCCGACGACAAGCTCAAGGGCGCGCTGCCGCGGCTGGCGCGCACCTCGATCGAGGACGTCATGGCGGCTGTGGGGCGCGGCGAGATCAAGGCCTCCCATGTCGCGCGCGCGATGTATCCTGACTACAAGGAAGAGCGTGTCGCTCGCTACGGCGTCAAGAAGGGTGCGCTCGCGGCCAAGGTCAAGGAGAAGTCGCCCGAGCCGTCGCGTAGTCCGGTCGCGATCCCGATCGGCGGAAACAATTCCGCCCTGCCGGTGAAGTTCGCGCCGAACGGCGGTGCCGTGCCGGGCGACCGCATCGTGGGCATCGTCACGCCGGGCGAGGGGATCACGATCTATCCGATCCAGTCGCCGGCGCTGAAGGATTTCGAGGAAGAGCCGGAGCGCTGGCTCGACGTCCGCTGGGACATCGAGGACTCCGCGCCGCAGCGCTTCCCGGCGCGGATCAAGGTCGAGAATGTCAACGAGCCCGGCGCGCTGGCGCAGATCGCGACCGTGATCGCCGAGCACGACGGCAATATCGACAATATCAGCATGCATCGCCGCTCACCCGACTTCACGGAGACGACGATCGATCTCGAAGTCTACGATCTCAAGCATTTGAGTGCGATCCTGGCCCAGCTGCGCGCCAAGGCGGTCGTCGCCAAAGTCGAACGTGTTAATGGATAGGCGCCTGTCGTCGTCGCCTGTTGCTCCGATCTCGTGAGTCCTGAAATGCCTGCATCTCCGCTCCGCCTCGGCGTTAATATCGATCACGTCGCGACCGTCCGTAACGCCCGCGGCGGACGTCATCCCGATCCGGTCCGCGCCGCGCTGCTGGCGATCGAGGCCGGCGCCGACGGCATCACGGCGCATTTGCGCGAGGACCGCCGGCACATCCGCGACGAGGACATGGCGCGGCTGAAGGCCGAGATCTCCAAGCCGCTGAACTTCGAGATGGCAGCGACCGACGACATGATGCGGATCTCGCTCGCCACCAAGCCGCATGCGGTGTGCCTGGTGCCGGAGCGGCGCCAGGAGGTGACGACCGAAGGCGGGCTAGATGTGGTTGGCCAGCACAATGCGCTCGCGCCCTACATCGCTCGGCTGAACGATGCCGGCATCCGGGTTTCGCTGTTCATCGCCGCCGATCCCGCGCAGATCGCGATGGCGGCACGGTTGCGCGCGCCTATGATCGAGATCCACACCGGGGCCTGGTGCGATGCCGTCACCGACGGCCACACCGACAAGGCCGAGGCCGAATGGCAGCGGATCGTGGCGGGCGTGAAACTGGCGAAGGACGCGGGCCTCGAGGTCCATGCTGGGCATGGGCTCGACTACGCGACGGCGGAGAAGATCGCGGCGCTGCCCGAGATCATGGAGCTCAATATCGGCTACTACATGATCGGCGAGGCGCTGTTCGTCGGTCTTGCCGAGACGGTGCGCAAGATGCGCGCGGCGATGGATCGCGGCCGGAGCCGGGCATGATCATCGGCATCGGCTCCGACTTGATTGACATCACCCGCGTGGCCAAGGTGATCGAGCGTCATGGCGAGCGTTTCCTCGATCGCATCTTCACCGCGGCCGAGCGCGCCAAGGCGGAGCGGCGGGCCAAGAACGAGAAGATGGTGGTGGCCACCTATGCCAAGCGCTTTGCCGCCAAGGAGGCCTGCTCCAAGGCGCTCGGCACCGGCATCCGGCAGGGTGTCTGGTGGCGTGACATGGGGGTGGTCAATCTGCCCGGAGGGCGGCCGTCCATGCGGCTGACCGGCGGCGCGCTGGCCCGGCTTCAGGCCATGACGCCTGATGGTTTCGAGGCCCAGATCGATCTATCGATCACCGATGACTGGCCGTTGGCGCAGGCGTTCGTGATCATTTCCGCCGTGCCGCTGGCCAAGTCCTGAATGCCCAACGGTCAATTTATAATTCGTGTTAAAGATCAATGATTTACGAGTTTTTGATGCGATCCTTGATTGCGTGGCCTGCGACAACCGTCTAAAAGTTCGCGGACGCAAATCAGGCTGGGCGAATTCGGCTTTACGCCGGAATTGGCCCTCACTATCAGAATCAGGACAATCTCCTTGGGCCGCGAACCGGTGGGCCGTTCGCGGGGGGAGGGCGTTCTGTGATCGCCGGCCGGAATTGAGAGAGCAATGAGCGTGACTTCAGGAACTAAAACTGAGAGCGGCGTCGGCGAAACGATCCGTGTCGTGATCCATGCTCTCCTGATCGCGCTGGTAATCCGCACCTTCCTATTTCAGCCGTTCAACATCCCCTCCGGCTCAATGAAGGCAACGCTGCTGGTCGGCGACTATCTGTTCGTCTCGAAATATTCCTACGGCTACAGCCACTATTCGATCCCGTTCTCGCCGCCGCTGTTCTCGGGGCGGATCTGGGGCTCGGATCCGCACCGCGGCGACATCGTCGTGTTCCGCTTGCCGAAGGACGACACCACCGACTACATCAAGCGGGTGATCGGCCTGCCCGGCGACCACATCCAGATGAAGGACGGTCTGCTCTACATCAACGACACCCCGGTCGAGCGCCAGCGTATGAGCGAATTTGTCGGCGAGGATCCCTGCGGCTCCGAGGGCGGCGGCATCTCGCGGGTGAAGCGCTGGAAGGAAACGCTGCCGAACGGCGTCTCCTACGAGACGCTCGATTGCGCCGACAACGGCTATATGGACAACACCAATGTCTATACCGTGCCGCCCGGCCATTTCTTCATGATGGGTGACAACCGTGACAACTCCACCGACAGCCGCTTCCTCGGCCAGGTCGGCTATGTGCCGGCTGAAAATCTGATCGGCCGCGCCCAGATGATCTTCTTCTCCATCGGCGAAGGCGAGCATGCCTGGATGTTCTGGCGCTGGCCGTGGTCGGTGCGCTGGAATCGCTTCTTCAAAATCGTCCGATGAAAGACGAAGCCAAGGACATCGCGACCCAATCGATCGAGGCGCAAGCCGCTCCTGAGAGCGAAGCTGCAACCAAGGCGCTTGCGAGCAAGACTCTCGAGAGTAAGGCGTCCGAAAGCAAGACGCCTGCGAAGAAGAAGCGGACGCGGAGCAGCAAGACCAAGGATAAGGCCAAAGCGGCGGCCGATGCGAACGCGGCGCTCGAGGCCCGCATCGGCCACCATTTCTCGGACCCGAACCTGCTGATGCAGGCGATCACGCATGTCTCGGCGCTGAAGTCCGGGCGCAAGCGCGGTGACAGCTATCAGCGGCTGGAGTTCCTCGGCGACCACGTGCTTGGGCTCGTCGTCTCCGACATGCTCTATCATGCCTTCCCGAATGCCGATGAGGGCGAGTTGTCCAAGCGGCTTGCCGAACTCGTGCGCAAGGAAAGCTGCGCCGACGTCGCCAAGTCGCTCGGTCTGCTCGACGACATCAAGCTCGGCTCGGTCGGCTCCAGCGCCGATGCCCGCCTGCGCAAGTCGATCCTCGGCGACATCTGCGAGGCCGTGATCGGCGCCATCTTCCTCGACGGCGGCCATGCGGCGGCGGACGAGTTCGTCAAGCGCAACTGGACCGAGCGCATGCACAAGCCGCGGCGTCCCTTGCGCGATCCCAAGACCGTGCTCCAGGAGTGGGCGCAAGGGAAGGGGCTGCCGACGCCTGTCTATCGCGAGGTCGAGCGCACCGGTCCGCATCACGATCCGCAGTTCCGCGTCGCCGTCGATCTGCCGGGGCTGGCGCCGGCCGAAGGGATCGGCGGCAGCAAGCGCGCGGCGGAAAAGGTGGCAGCTTCAGTCATGATCGAACGTGAAGGCGTTGGCGGCGGCAATGACGGTTGAAACAAGCGGCGAGGTGCCCCCTGCGACGCGCTGCGGTTTCGTCGCCCTGATCGGCGCGCCCAATGTCGGCAAGTCCACCCTGGTCAATGCGCTGGTCGGAGCCAAGGTCACGATCGTCTCGCGCAAGGTGCAGACCACGCGTGCGCTGATCCGCGGCATCGTGATCGAGAACAACGCGCAGATCATCCTGGTCGACACGCCCGGTATCTTCCTGCCCAAGCGAAGGCTCGACCGCGCCATGGTCTCGACCGCCTGGAGCGGAGCGCATGACGCCGACCTCGTCTGCGTGCTGCTCGATGCGAAGACCGGTATTGACGAGGAGGCCGAGGCGATCCTCGCCAAGGCTGCCAGCGTCAATCACGACAAGATTCTGGTCATCAACAAGGTCGATCTGGTCCAGCGCGAGAAACTCTTGGCGCTGGCGCAGGCCGCCAACGAGCGCATGAAGTTCGTCAAAACCTTCATGATCGCGGCGATCTCGGGCGACGGTGTCGACGACATCCGCACTACGCTTGCCGAGATGGTGCCGCCGGGGCCATACCTCTATCCCGAAGACCAGATGTCGGACGCGCCGATGCGGCAACTGGCGGCCGAGATCACGCGCGAAAAAATCTATCAGAAGCTGCATCAGGAATTGCCCTACCAGTCGACGGTCGAGACCGACAAATGGGAGGAGCGCAAGGACAAGTCGGTGCGCATCGAGCAGACGATCTTCGTGGAGCGCGAAAGCCAGCGCAAGATCGTGCTAGGCAAGGGCGGCGCCACCATCAAGTCGATCGGTGCGGACTCGCGCAAGGAACTGATGCAGATCCTGGACGTGCCAGTGCATCTGTTCCTGTTCGTCAAGGTGCGCGAGAACTGGGGTGACGACCCCGATCGCTACCGCGAGATGGGCCTGGAATTCCCCAAAGAATAAGCAAGAACAGATCGGCTACCGATGAGCGTGCCTCGTAACGTCCAGCGCTTCGAAGCGCTGCTCTATGCCTCGCTGATGCTGGACGCCTTGTCGGTGGCGGTGCAGGACCGCACGCCCTCCATCGAGATGACTGAGCAGATGATCATGACGGCGACGCTGCTCGCTGGCGGGATGATCCTGCTATTGGTCTATTTCGTCTGGCTGGCTGCGCATTGGCGCAAGAACTGGCCGCGCTGGGTGCTGGCGGCGGCGCTGGTGCTGTCGGTGATCTCGCTCGGCCAGATCCTCGGCGAGCGCGGCCTCGAACTCGACAGCGCCATCGAGATCGTGTCCTGCGTGCTGACGGCGTTCGGGCTGTACTTCTCCTTCACCGGCGATGCCCGGGGCTGGTTCAACGCCTAGATCCATCGCGAAAATGCGTGGGCACGCTTCGCTTTGCCCACCCTACGACAGCTCGAAATGCGGTAAGCTTTCCTCCATGGAGTGGACCGACGAAGGCATCGTGCTGGGCGTGCGGCGGCATGGCGAGAGCAGCGCCATCGTCGAACTGTTGACGCGCCAGCACGGCCGGCATCTTGGCCTGGTGCGTGGCGGGGCCAGCTCGCGGCTGCGGCCGCTCTTGCAGCCCGGCAACAGCGTCAGCGCGGTGTGGCGGGCGCGGCTCGACGAGCATCTCGGCACCTATGCGATCGAGGGATTGAAGCTGCGCGCGGCCACGCTGCTGGGATCGTCTCACGGGGTCTACGGCGTCACCCATCTGGCCTCGATTGCGCGGCTGCTGCCCGAGCGCGATCCGCACGAGGACATCTTTGGGCTGCTCGAACATTCGCTCGACGATTTCGACGACATCGGCAGCGCGGCCGTGCATCTCATCCATTTCGAGCTGGCCATGCTCTCCGAGCTCGGCTTTGGGCTGGCACTCGAAAACTGCGCGGTGACCGGGGAGACCACGGATCTGATCTATGTTTCGCCGAAATCGGGCGGCGCGGTCTCGCGCGGCGCGGGCGAGCCGTGGCGCGACCGGCTGCTTCGGCTGCCGCCGTTCCTGCGCCGTGGCGAAGCTGCGCACGACCTTACCGACGAGGATCTCCAGGACGGCTTTCGGCTGACCGGTCTGTTCCTGCTGCGCCATGTGCTGGAGCCGCGCGGGCAGGGTCATTCCGACGCGCGGGCCGGCTTCATTAACGCCCTGACCCGGCAGCAGGCCAAGGCGGCGCTTCCCGCGCCATAAATGGGTGCGCTCCCAGCGCCATGAACCGACCGCTTGTCTGCCTTGCCGCAGAACATGGTGTTTCTCCGGAACGAAACCGGGGTGTTTGAGTTGGCCCCGCAGGTTCCACAACGGGGACAAGCCAAATGTTGATCAGGGGATTCGCGCTGACCGCAGCGCTGCTCGCGATTGCGCCCGATGCCATGGCCGGTGAGCCGCAACCGGGGGTATTTCGGCGGGCCTCCTGCACCGTTGTTCGGTACTATGTGGCGAAATATTCCGCTGCGGCGGCAGAGACATGGGCGCGGTCCCATGGCGCAACCGACGCCGAGATCGAGGCGGCCCGCCGCTGCGTCGCCAACATGCCGGCGACGCCTCCGGCCAAGGTCCAGCCGACCGTGACGGCAGGCTGGGCAGGGCAGTAGAAGCCCACAGGGAACCACTCCATCCTTGCCCGATTCGCTTCCACGGTTTAACCGGGCGGCATGGGAAAACGAATCGTTCCGCCGGAAGAACCGGCCGAAATTCATGAGGTCCGGCTGCAGGAAGCGCTGGAAGAGCGCTATCTTGCGTATGCGCTCTCCACCATCATGCATCGCGCGCTGCCCGACGCGCGCGACGGCCTGAAGCCTGTCCACCGGCGCATCCTTTACGGCATGCGCCTGCTCAGGTTGGACCCGGGCACACCGTTCAAAAAATCCGCCAAGATCGTCGGCGACGTGATGGGCTCGTTCCATCCGCATGGCGACCAGGCCATCTACGACGCCATGGTGCGTCTGGCGCAGGACTTCTCCTCGCGCTACCCGCTGGTCGACGGCCAGGGCAATTTCGGCAATATCGACGGCGATAATCCGGCCGCCTACCGCTACACCGAAGCGCGCATGACCGACGTCGCGCGGCTTCTGCTCGAGGGCATCGACGAGGACGGCGTCGAGTTCCGTCCCAACTATGATGGCCAGTCCAAGGAGCCGGTGGTGCTGCCCGGCGGCTTCCCGAACCTGCTCGCCAACGGCGCGCAGGGTATCGCGGTCGGCATGGCGACCTCGATCCCGCCGCACAATGCTGCCGAACTCTGCGACGCCGCGCTGCATCTGATCGAGAAGCCCGACGCGAAGTCCAAGGCGCTGATGAAATGGGTCAAGGGGCCCGATTTTCCGACCGGCGGCATCTGCGTCGATTCCAAGCAGGCCATTGCTGAAGCCTATACCACGGGTCGAGGCTCCTTCCGCGTTCGCGCCCGTTGGGAACAGGAGGAGGGCAATCGCGGCACCTGGGCCGTCGTCGTCACCGAAATCCCCTTCCTGGTGCAGAAGTCGCGCCTGATCGAGAAGGTCGCCGAGCTGCTGGACCAGAAGAAGCTGCCGCTGGTCGGCGACATCAGGGACGAGTCGGCCGAAGACGTCCGCATCGTGATCGAGCCGAAGTCGAAGAACGTCGATCCGGCGCTGATGATGGAATCGTTGTTCCGGCTGACAGAGCTTGAAAACAAGATTCCGCTGAACCTCAACGTGCTGATCAAGGGCCGCGTCCCTAAAGTGGTGGGGCTCGCGGAGTGCCTGCGCGAATGGCTCGACCATCTGCGCGATGTGCTGATCCGCCGCAGCAATTACCGCAAGGCGCAGATCGAGCACCGCCTGGAAGTCCTCGGCGGCTTCCTGATCGCCTATCTGAATATCGACAAGGTGATCAAGATCATCCGCACCGAGGATGAGCCGAAGCCCGCCTTGATGAAGGAGTTCAAGCTCACCGAGGTGCAGGCCGAAGCCATCCTCAACATGCGCCTGCGCTCCTTGCGCAAGCTCGAGGAAATGGAGATCCGCACCGAGGACAAGAACCTTCGCGCCGAGCTCAAGGGCATCAACGCGGTGCTCGCGTCCGAGCCCGAGCAGTGGAAGAAGGTCAGTGAGCAGGTCGGCAAGGTCCGCGACATGTTCGGGCCGAAGACGCCGCTCGGCAAGCGCCGCACCACTTTTGCCGACGCGCCCGAGCACGATCTCGCCGCGATGGAGGAAGCCCTCGTCGAGCGCGAGCCGGTGACGGTCGTCGTCTCCGACAAGGGCTGGATCCGCACCATGAAGGGTCATGTCGAGGATCTCTCGGGCCTGGCCTTCAAGCAGGACGACAAGCTCGGCTTCGCCTTCTTTGCCGAGACCACGTCGAAGCTCTTGCTGTTCGCCACCAACGGCAAGTTCTATTCGCTCGATGTTGCGAAGCTGCCGGGCGGCCGCGGTCACGGCGAGCCGATCCGCCTGTTCATCGACCTCGAGCAGGAGGCGGCGCCTGTTGCGCTGTTCGTCAACAAGGGCGGTCGCAAATTCCTGGTCGCGAGCCACGAAGGCCAGGGCTTTGTCGTCAACGAGGACGATTGCGTCGGCACCACCAAGAAGGGCAAGCAGGTCCTTAATGTCGATATGCCGAACGAGGCGCGCACGGTCACAGAGGTGATCGGCGACACCGTTGCGGTCATCGGCGAGAACCGCAAGATGCTGATCTTCCCGCTTGACCAGGTGCCGGAGATGGCACGCGGCCGTGGCGTGCGCTTGCAGAAGTACAAGGACGGCGGCCTCTCCGACGTCGCTGTCTTCGAGGCCAAGGCTGGCCTCACCTGGAGGGACTCCGCGGGTCGCGAATTCTCCGCGACCATGAAGGAGCTTGCGGAGTGGCAGGGCACCCGCGCCGACGCCGGCCGCCTGCCGCCCAAGGGCTTCCCCAAGTCGAACAAGTTCGGCAGGGTGATCGGGTAGGCGGGCTCTCATGTTCCTGACGTGCAGCAATGCTCCTGCAATGCTGCAGCGGTCTGCACGGTCTGATACCGTCCGCCTTGCAGGTCTTTGGGAATGTCGAGAAGTAGCGCGATGTACGATGTCATTGTTGTCGGCGGCGGCTCGGCCGGTGCCGCGGTTGCGGCACGGCTCTCCGAGGATCCGTCGCGGCGAGTCCTACTGCTCGAAGCAGGGCTGGACTGGCGCGCTGACGAGGCGCCCTGGGAAGTCAGGACGCCAAACCCGATCCCGATCATTCACAAGCGCGAGTATCAGGAGAAATGGCAGTGGCCCGATCTCTTGACGCGCCGCGTCGCCGGGCAGGAGCCGCGCTTCTACTGGCGCGGCAAGGGGCTCGGCGGCTCCTCGATGATGAATGGCCAGATCGCCATCCGCGGCGTTGCCGATGCCTTCGACGAATGGGCGGCCAATGGCTGCACCGGCTGGTCGGCCAGGGAGGTGATGCCGCTCTTCTCCGTGATCGAGGATGATTTTGAATTTGGCGACGCCGACGGACACGGTCGCGGCGGGCCGCTGCCGGTCTATCGTGCACCGCCCGAGAAATGGGGCCCGATCGATCGCGGCTTGCGCGATGCAGCGCTGGCAAGCGGCTATCCCTGGTGCGCCGATCTCAACGGCACTGACGGTGAGGGCGTCGCCTGCTATCCCATCAACAGCCGCGACAGCCGCCGCATCACCACCAATGAGGGCTATCTGGAGCCCGCGCGCGGCCGCACCAATCTGGAAATCCGCGGCCGGATGCTGGTCGATCGCGTGCTGATCAGCGAGGGAAGGGCGACCGGAGTCCGCGTTCACACCGAGGGGCAGGGCACCAGCGAGATCAGCGCACGCCAAATCGTGCTCTGCGCCGGCGCGATCCACAGCCCGGCGATCCTGCTGCGCTCGGGCATTGGTCCAGCGGACGAGCTGAAGGCGATGGGGATCGCGGTCGAGCGCGATCTGCCGGTCGGCCGCCACTTCTTCGATCACCCGCTGTTTCGCGCCACCATCCAGCTCCACGAAGATCTGCGGCCGACCGATCCGGACACTCGCCACACCAATTGCTGCGTGACCTATTCCTCGGGTCTCGCCCATGGCGGCAAGCGCGACATGATCCTGATCGCGTTCAATCATCGCGGCATCGGCATGCCCGGAGCGATCGGCGCCGGCCTGTTCAATGCGTATTCACGCGGCACCCTCAAGCTTGCCTCGACCGATCCTGATATCGATCCGGTCGTCGAGGAAAACATGCTCGCCGATCCGCGCGACATGCTGCGCATGATGGATGCGGTGAAGCGCCTTGCCGTGATCACCTCCCAGCCGGCACTATCGGGCATCGCCGACTGGATCAGGCTCGCCGACACGGATCTGACATTGCCGCAGGCTGCTCGCCTGCCGGATCACGAGCTTGATGCGCTGCTGCGCCGTGAAACCGGCGATATCCAGCACGCCGCCGGCAGTTGCCGCATGAGCGGCGTCAATGATGCCGACGGTGTCGTCAATCCTGATGGCACGGTAAAGGGCATCTCGGGCCTGCGCATCGCCGATGCCTCGATCATGCCGTTCGACTGCCGCGCCAACACGCACTTCACGACGGTGGTGATTGGGGAGGCAATCGCGCGGATGATGATGCGGTAGTTCGACTGCGGTTGCCTCCGCGTCATTGCGAGCAGGCGGCGAGGCCGTCGTTCTCCAGTTTCATATTCCGAGAACATTGACTTGGATCAAGGCTGCCTGTGGCCAAAGTGCACGAGCATTATGAGGCTTCGAGGAAGCCCCAATGCGCACGTTGGTTTTGACGATTCTGACATTGAGTGTCGCTTTTGCAGCAGGGCATGCTCGGGCCCAGACCTATGATCCGGCGTTTCCCGTTTGCTTGCGGGTCGTTTCTTGGGGAGGCGGCTCTTACTATAAATGCGCCTACCAAACGATGGGCCAATGCCGGGCAGCAGCTAACGGTCAGTCGTGCAGCCTCAACCCATATTATGCTGGCGCGAAGGCCGGGGTGAGACGGAATGATCCGCGATCAAGCGCTCGCGCGCCTGCTGAGATCAGGCCGCACGCGCTACCTGAGCCACGGCCCCGCGCCCGGACCGGACCGTGCGATCATGGCGTCGAGGCCTATTACGGGGCTTGCCAAGGTTACGCGCCCGGCGAGAAAGAACGCTTTATCGAGAGTACAAGGCGTTTCATGTAACGCTACGGGTGACGGCCGGATCGCGTGCCGCTTTAGCGGCCGAACCGGACGCGACGAACACGCTTAGATCACCCCCGCCATCCGCAACGCCACGCCGGCGGCGCAACTGCCGGCGAGCACCGTCAGCATCCCCAGCTTGAAGCGGAAGATCGCGGTCGCGGCCGCGATCGACAGCACGAGCGCGGGAAGGTCGACGCTCTTCAGGACAGGCATATCGAAATCCAGCGGGAAGGCGTGCACCGGCACGGTCTCGCGGAATAGCGTGTGCAGCGCGAACCAGATCGAGAGGTTGAGGATCACGCCGACCACGGCGGCGGTGATCGCACTCAGCGCGCCTGCAGGGCCCGTATTGCCCCGCAGTCGCTCGATGTAGGGAGCACCGACGAAGATCCAGAGGAAGCAGGGCGTGAACGTGACCCAGGTGGCGAGCAGCCCGCCGAGCGTTGCCGCCAGCATCGGCGACAGCCCGCCCGGATCGCGATACGCCGCCATGAAGCCCACGAACTGGAGCACCATGATGAGCGGGCCCGGTGTGGTCTCGGCCATGCCGAGGCCGTCGAGCATCTCGTGCGGCTTCAGCCAGTGATAATGCTCAACGGCCTGCTGGGCGACGTAGGCCAGCACGGCATAGGCGCCGCCGAAGGTGACCAGCGCCATCTTCGAGAAGAACAAGGCGATCTGGCTGAATACGCTTGCTTGGCCGAGCGCCAGGAGCAGTCCGATCACCGGGACAAGCCACAGGGACAGCCAGAGCGCAGCGGTGCGGATCGCACGCGCGGTGTCCGGACGCACATGTGCGGGCACGGCTTCGCCAAGCATGCTGTCGATGACCGCGCCGTTGCCGCCATGGCCGTGAGCAGACGGCGCGAACTCGGTGCGGCCGGCGCGGGCGCCGGCATAGCCGATGAGGCCGGCGGCGATGATGATGACCGGGAAGGGGACCGCGAAGAAGAAGATCGCGACGAAGGCGATCGCGGCCAGCGCGATCATGACGCGATTCTTCAGCGCGCGCTTGCCGACGCGGAACACGGCTTCGACGACGATGGCGAGCACGGCAGCCTTCAGGCCGAAGAACAGCGCCTCGACGAAGCTGACATTGCCGTAAGCCGCGTAGATATAGCTCAGGCCCATAATGGCGATGATGCCGGGCAGGATGAACAGCCCGCCCGCCATCAGCCCGCCCGCGGTGCGATGCATCAGCCAGCCGATATAGGTGGCGAGCTGTTGCGCCTCGGGTCCCGGCAGCAGCATGCAGTAGTTCAGCGCGTGCAGGAAGCGGCCTTCGGAGATCCACTTCTTCTCCTCGACCAGGATGCGGTGCATCACCGCGATCTGGCCCGCGGGGCCGCCGAAGCTCAGGGACGCGACGCGGAGCCAGACGCGAAAGGCTTCGCCGAAGCTGATGCCGTGACCGGCATCAGCTCCTGCTTGAACATTGCGCGTATCCATTTACGCCTTCACCTTATTGGTCGGCCAGTTGTGGGTCTCGGCCGTGGCGTCGCGGCACCAGCGATAGAAGGCGTCGTAGAGCAGCATGCCGGCCTCGAGCTGCTCGAGGTCGTCATCGTACATGCGTGACAGCCCGAGCGAGGCCGCGAGCAGGCCTGGTGCTTCCGGCGCCAGGTCCGGCCGTGCCGTGTCGGCGCCGCGCACCAAAGTGGCGAGCCGCAGCAGCGCCGGCGTGGCAACGCCGAACTCCTCGATCATCACGTCGAAGGTGCAGAGCTCGCCACGGTGGCTCCAGAACACGTTCTCGATGTCGAAGGGCGCAGCTTTGAAGCGCTCGCCCACGGCGACCACCTCGGACGGCGCGACAAACAAGAACACCGCATTCGGATCGACGAAGCGGCGGATCAGCCAAGGGCAGGCGATGCGGTCGACCTTCGGCCGCGCACGCGTGACCCAGACGGTGCGCCCCTTAGCGTCGCGCGGCGGCAGTTTTCGCGTGTCGAGCAGCGGCAGATTTGCTTCTTTCCAGCCTTCGAAGCCGCCCTCCAGCGTTTCCGCCTCGGCGCCAAGCTGGCGCAACCAAGCCGCCGTGCCTTGCGCGAGCTTTGCTCCGCGGAGGCAGGAGACGATGGCCCGGCGGCCGGCAAATTCGCCGCCCCATTCGGCAACCGTCTCGTGGCTGAGTCTGATCGAGCCGGGGATTAGCCGCCGGTCGGCGGCAAAATCGTCGTCGGTGCGGACGTCGATCAGCACAGGAGCATTGGCCGTGCCAATCAGGCGGGCCATTTTATCGGATGATATGGTCGTGAATGTAGGCATGGTGTTGCGTCCTCGCAAAAACCGAACGGGACGCGATACTTGGGCATGTCGCCTCGTGGGGAGATCGCTCAAATCCCCATGGCCCTGATTACAGCGAAACCGCGTCGGCCTGTCAATCGCCTGATACCATGGCATTGGATGACATGTGGCTCGGGCCTAGAGTGCGTGGGAGCGGAATTCTGCGGCAGGATCGGGGTTGATCCTCGGTCGCGGCAAGAAGGCGCTGCCAGGAGGGACCAAGGATGACACACAAGTTCAAACTCGCTCTCGCCATCGCGGCGCTCGCCCTGTCCGCCCAGGCTGCGTTGGCGCAGAAACCGGGTGTCGAGAAACTTTACATCATGAATTGCGGGGAGGGCGCCGCCGGCGACATCGGGCGCTGGTCTCCCGGGGTAAACGAAGGCAAGTCGATGGACTTCGTCGACACCTGCTATCTGATCAAGCACGCGAAGGGCTGGTTCTTGTGGGACACCGGCATTCCCGACGCCGTGGCCGCGATGCCCAACGGGCTTGTGCCCGCCGATCCGAAGGCGGTGACCTGGAAGCGGCCGAAGACGCTTGCGTCGCAGCTCGAGCAGGTCGGCGTGAAGCCGGCCGACGTCAAGGCGATGGGCGTCTCGCACACGCATCCCGACCATATCGGCAATGTCGAGATGTTCCCGCAGGCGACCCTCTACGTGCAGAAGGCGGAATATGAGTGGCCCGGCGCCAACAACGAGCCACGCTTCAAGCCCTCGCATCCGGTCGAGCTGCTCTCCGGCGACAAGGACGTGTTCGGCGACGGCAACATCACCATCCTCTCGACGCCTGGCCATACGCCGGGGCACCAATCGCTGATGGTGCGCCTGCCGAAGACCGGCGTGGTGGTGCTCTCAGGCGATGCCGTTCATTTCAAGGACAATTGGGACAACCGCCGCGTTCCCAGCATGAACGCCAACAAGGAGCTGACCACAGCCTCGATGCAGAAGATCGCCGACACGCTCGACAAGGAAAAGGCGCAGCTCTGGATCAACCACGACAAGGTCCAGCGCGACGGCCAAAAGATGTCGCCGGAGTTTTACGAGTAGGTTCCGCCGGCATCCCTGTTGCCATAAAGGTGGCAGCAGGGATGTGCTAGGCGCCTCCAAACGCCCCGGGACAGGAGGCCAAGCGTGGGAGAGTGGCTCGGGGTTGCTATCGCGCTTGTCTCGAGCAGCGTCGGCGGCACCGCTGCCGCGATCACACGCTATCTTGTGACCGGTGCCGATCCGGTCATGCTGGCAATCCTGCGCTGGGGGATTGGCTTCCTCTGCCTGCTGCCGTGTGCGCTTCTGCTCGGCGTGCGCTGGCCGCAGCGGTCGGATTGGCCGGCGGTGATGGCGCTCGGCATCTGCTTCTTCGGCCTGTTCTTCATCCTCTACAATATCGCGGTCTCCTACACGACTGCCGCGCGCGCCAGCCTCGCGCTGGCGACGCTGCCGCTTCACACCATGGTGGTCGGTGCGATCCTTGGCGTCGAGCGGCTGACGTTACGGAAGCTCATTGGCGTCGGCGTCGCGGTGCTGGGCGTTGCGGCGGCGCTGGCCGTGGGCCTCGCACAGAGCCCGCCTGGATCCTGGCGCGGCGAGCTGATCATGACCGGTGCCGTGTTCTGCATGGCGTTCTACAACGTGCTGTCGCGGCCGCTGATGCAGCGTTCCAGCGCGCTCGGCTTTCTCACGGTCGGGATGGGCGCGGGCGCTTTGGTGCTGGTGCTCGTGGGACTTGCGAAGGGCAGCTTTGCCGCGCTCGATCACTTCACGATGGCGCAGTGGATTGCCGGACTCTATCTCGGCGCCGGTGGCGGCGCGCTCGCCTTCATCCTCTGGGTCATGGCGCTAGCGCGCGCGACGCCAACGCGCGTTGCCAACACGATGACGGTCAATCCGATCGCGGCGACCTTGCTGGCGGCGCTGCTGATCGGCGAGCCGATCACGCCAAATCTCCTGATTGGCCTCGTTGCCGTGTTCGCCGGCATCTGGATCGCGACCAGCCAGCCGAAGCTGGCCTAGCTTTTCGGCGCGGTGACCGGTGGTGGGCTTGCCTCCGGCGTCTTCTTTGGCTTCAGGGAGCCAGCGTAGAACGAGACCAGCCACACCAACAGCACGGCGAGGAGATAGACGCCCCAGGCCTGTGGTGGCGTCATGGCCCAGCGTATGAGGCCTTTGAATGTGCGGGGCGGGGTTTTGTCGTCGGTCATGCCGCGCTTGTGCGCGAAAGCGGCGGCACGGTCAATCCGGTCGCTTCTCTGCACGGATCAGGAAGAGCGCAGCCAACGCCGACAGGCTGAGCGCGGACGAGACCATTAGCACCTTGGCGCCCATCACGTCGATCAGCAGGCCGAAGGCCAGCGGCGCGATGGCCTGTGCCATCCGCGCCGGCGCGCCGATGACGCCGAGGCGGTAGCCGAAATCCTTCGGGCCGAAGATCGCGAGCGGCAGCGTCCCGCGCGCGATGGTCAAAATGCCGTTGCCGGAGCCGTGCAGCAGCGCAAAGGCAGTCGCCGCCGGCGCGCCGAAGATGGCGACGACGGCAGCTCCGATCGGGTGGGTGACGCAGGCAAGCCGGGTCGACCACAGCGGATGGAAGCGGGAGAGGACGCTCGCCTCGAGAATGCGCGCGATCACCTGGGCCGGGCCGATCAGCGCACCGGCCGCGATCGCCTCGACATGGGTCGCGCCGGTCGCTTCAAGGATACGCGGGAAATGCACCGCCATCGCGCCGGTGACGGTCCAGACCGCGGCGAAGACGAAGGCGAGCAGGATCATGGTGCGATCCAGCGGCAGGTGCGGCTTCTCCGCTGTCGTCGCTGCCTGTTTGGCGCCCTTGATCGAAGGCAGCATGAAGAAATTGAGTGGCAGGCCGATCAGGATGTTGGCGGTGGCCCAGGCGAAGCACGTCTCGCGCCAGCCTATATGGGCGAGCCCCCAGGCGGTGAGCGGCCAGCCGACTGTCGAGGCGAATCCGGCCATCAAGGTGATGCCGGTAATCGAGCCGCGCGCCTCGGTGCCGTAGATGCGGCCGAGCGCAGCGAAGGCGGCGTCGTAAAGGCCCATCGCCATGCCGATGCCGAGCACGAACCAGGCAAACGTCATCACCGCGACGGACTGGGAGAGGCCAAGCAGCGCCAGGCCGGCGGCGATGGTCAGGTTCGAGGCGGATAGCACCTGTCGCCCGCCGACGAGATCGATCTGTCGCCCGATGCGTGGACCCAGCAAGGCTGAGATCACCAGCGAGGCCGAGAACGCGCCAAAAATCCAGTTAGTGGAGATGCCGAGGTCGTGCGCCATGGGATCGGCGAGCAGGGCCGGCAAATAATAGCTGGAGGCCCAGGCCAGGGTCTGCGTCGTGCCGAGCGCAAGGATGATCGGAAGCTGGCGCTGGCTCATGTCCCCGAATTTCTGGGCCTTGGTGTCATCATTTGCATTTGCAGCCTGAGGCGAGAGCGCGTCAACAGCGTTCGCGGCATATTCGACCTGCCGTCGGCGGGAGCCTTGGTTGCGGCCTTTCGTTCGTCACGAATGCACGCCATAATGGCGTATGCAACTCACCTCCCGCCTTGCGTTGATGAACTGGCTGGCCGGCCAGGGGCTCACCGGTCTTCCCGAACCCGAACTCTTGCGCGGCTTCTGTGAGCGCTGTCGCGCCGAGGGGCTGGAACTCTCGCGCGGCCTCGTCGTCATCGACACCTTGCATCCGATCTACGAGGGGCGTGCCTTCCGCTGGAGCGACACGCCGACCAACGAGAGCGATGTCATCGAATACGGCTCGACGGCCGAGGGCGATGCGGCCAAGAACTGGCGTCGCTCGGTATTCTATCATCTGCTCGAGCACGGCCACGACGAGATGGTGCTCGACCTCGCCGACGCGCCCTCGCTCGACTTCTCGCAGATCGGCGAGCTCGCCGAAAACGGTCACCGCCATTTCCTGGCCTTCGTGCACCGCTTCGGCGAGAGCGGAGCGCTCGGGCAGATGGACTGCCTCTACTCCTACTGGACGACGCGACGCGACGATGGCTTTACCGAAGCCGGGCTCGCCGCGCTGCGCGATCTCGTGCCGGTGCTGGGACTTGCGATCAAATCGGCGCAGCAGGTCGATATCGTGCGGACGCTGGGGCGGGTCTATCTCGGGCGCGATGCCTCGGAGCAGGTCCTGCGCGGGCGCATCTCGCGCGGCGTCACCGAGCGCATCAAGGCCGTGCTCTGGTATTCGGACCTGCGCGGCTCGACCGGGATCAGCGAGAGTATCGGGCCGGACGAGATCATCCCGTTCCTCAACGATTATGCCCAGGCCGTGATCGATGCGATCCACGAGGCCGGCGGCGATGTGCTGAAGCTGATCGGCGACGGCGTGCTTGCGATGTTCTGGGGCGAGGATATGGCCGATGCGCGACGGGCCGCGCTGCGGGCCGAGCATCTGTTTCGCCAGAATGTCGTGGCACTGAATGCACGCCGGGCGGCGGAGGGCCGTCCGACCACGTCGGCCTATATAGGGCTGCATGTCGGCGAGGTTTTCTACGGCAATATCGGCAGTGAGGACCGGCTCGATTTCACCGTGGTGGGGCCGACCGTGAACGAGGTCAGCCGCATCGCCTCGATGAGCCGTTCGGTCGATCGCGAGTTGCTGGCGTCAGCGGAATTCTACAAGGGTCTGGATGCTGCCGGCCGCCGCTATCTCGTCTCCACCGGCCGCTACGCGCTGCGCGGCATCGGCCGCGCGCAGGATCTCTATACGCTCGATCCTGAGGTTGACGCGAGTGAGCCGGTGACGGGCAGCTACGAGCGCTATCTGGCGAATTAGCAACGCGCCGCCGCTTCGTCCCCCACCATCGCCGGCTGCCGGTCCAGCGCCACCGCCGGCGACAGCCAGATCACCAGCGCCTGTACGCCGAACACGGCGGCCGCAAGGTAGAGGCACGCTTCCGCGCTCCAGAGGCCACCGACGATGGCGCCCAGCGCCGAGCCGAGCGGGCGGGCACCGTAGCTCATGATGTTGATGGCGGAGACGCGCCCCAACAGGCGCGGCGGCGTCACCGACTGGCGCAAGGTGGTGGTCGAGATCACCCACAGGATCGGCCCAACGCCGAGCAGGAAGAAGCTCAAGGCCGCAAGCCACGGCGAGGGCACCAGCACCGTCATCGCCATCACCACAGCGGCAACGAAACCGGTGACCGGGCCGAGGCCGACCACGGTGCCGAAGGCGATGCGCTTCATGACGCGGGTGGCGAACAGCGCGCCGATCACCATGCCGACGCCGTACATCGTCAGCACCGTACCGACACCGGCGGCGGTCAGACCGAGATGACGCACGGCGTAGGGGACGAACACCGCAATCTGCAAGAACCAGCCGGTGTTGAAGATGAATTGGGTGATGAACACCGGCCGCAGCAGCGGATGGTGGAAGACGAAACCGGCGCCCTCGCGAATGTCCTGGAACGGATGGCGTCGCGGGGTAGGCGCCCGCGCGGGTTCGTAGAGGCCCGAGAGCAGCACCACAGCGATCGCCGAGAGTGCCGCGGCAAAGCCGAAGGCCGGGCTTGCGCCCCACCATCCCACCAGTGCGCCGCCAAGCGCGGGACCGCTGGCGAAGGCAACGGTGCGCGCAAGTTCGATGCGAGCGTTCGCAGCCGGCAGCAACTCCGCGCCCACCAGCGAGGGCACCAGCGCCGGCGCGGCGACACTGTAGACGACCGTGCCGCAGACGGCGGCAAAGCCGAGCAGCGCCAGCAGCGGCAGATTGAGCTCGCCGAGTGCGAGCAGGAGAACGATGGCCGCCAGCGCTGCCGCGCGTAGCGCCTCGGCACCCGCCATCAGCGCGCGGCGGGAGATACGGTCCGCAAGCAGGCCGGCCGGAATGGCGAACAGGACGAACGGCAGTGTGAGCGCGGTCTGCAGCACGCCGGTCTGGCCCTCGGCCACCCCCAGCGTCAGCACCGCGACGATCGGGGCCGCGGCCAACGCGATCTGTTCGGCGGATTGCGCCGCGAGGTTTGACCAGGCGAGGCGGTTGAAAGTGTCGGGGAGACGGGGCGGATTTGACATGGCTCATTTCCTGCAAAGTCTTGATGGCGCCAGTATCCGCTCCCGGCGCCGGTCAAACCCACCCGCTTCCCGACAGGATCGGGCAAAGCCGGGGTGGCGGTGGGAACCAATGCGGCTAGATGCAGTTGCAAATGAGTTGCAATAAGCCTCGACTTCGGTATTCTCACCTCATGGATGCCCGATCGCCCGATCTGACCCAGGACCTGACCCACGATGCTGCCGGCTGGCGCACCGACGCGCCGGCCACCAAGAGCCTCGCCGAGGTGAATGCCACTGTCGCCATCCCCGCGGCGGGAGCGTGGTGGCGACGGCTGCTCGCCTTTGTCGGCCCGGGCTACATGGTCTCGGTCGGCTATATGGACCCCGGCAATTGGGCGACCGACCTCGCCGGCGGATCGAGGTTCGGCTACACGCTGCTCTCGGTCATCCTGCTCTCGAACCTGATGGCGATCCTGCTGCAGTCGCTGGCGGCGCGGCTCGGCATCGTCACCGACCGCGATCTGGCGCAGGCCTGCCGCGCCACCTATTCGCCCGCTGTGAATTTTTTGCTCTGGCTCGCTTGCGAAGCGGCCATCATCGCGTGCGATCTGGCTGAGGTGATCGGCACCGCGATCGCGCTAAAACTTCTGTTCGGCATTCCCTTGGTCGGCGGCGCGCTGATCGCCGCGCTTGATGCGTTCCTGCTGCTCGTCCTGATGAACCGCGGCTTCCGCTTCCTCGAAGCCTTCGTGATGGCGCTGCTGGCCGTGATCGCGGTCTGCTTCGCGGTCCAGATCGTGGCTGCGGCGCCGCCGGTCGCCGAGGTGCTGCGCGGCTTTACGCCGAAGAGCGAGATATTCACCAATTCCGAGATGCTCTACATCGCGATCGGCATCATCGGTGCGACCGTAATGCCGCACAATCTCTATCTGCATTCCTCGATCGTGCAGACGCGCGCCTATGCGCGCAACGAAGAGGGGCGCCGCGACGCGATCAAATGGGCGACCACGGATTCCACCATCGCGCTGATGCTGGCGCTGTTCATCAACGCTGCGATCCTCATCGTCGCGGCCGCGACCTTCCACACCAGCGGGCATTCCGACGTCGCCGAGATCGGCCAGGCATTTGAGCTGCTCTCGCCGCTGCTCGGCCTCGGCATCGCCTCGACATTGTTCGCGGTGGCGCTGCTGGCCTCGGGCCTCAATTCAACCGTCACCGCGACGCTCGCCGGCCAGATCGTGATGGAGGGCTTTCTCGATTTGCGCCTGCCGAGCTGGGCCCGCCGCCTCGTCACGCGCGGCATCGCCATTATTCCGGTGATCGTCGTCACCGCGATCTATGGCGAACGGGGGACTGCGGATTTGCTGGTGTTCAGCCAGGTCGTGCTGTCGATGCAGCTTCCGTTCGCGGTGATCCCGCTCGTCCGCTTCGTCTCCGACCGCCGCAAGATGGGGCAGTTCGCGATCGCACGCTATGTCGCTGCGACCGCGTGGATCGTCGCCGGCGTGATCGTGGTTTTGAACGTGAAGCTGCTGGTGGATACGCTGTTCGGGTGAGCGTGTTTAATCCTGCGGCTCGGACGCCCCATCGCCCTGCGCGTCGATGCGCAGCCAGCCTGAGGGGGCAAGGCGCTGCTGCGGCAGGAAGCGGGCCTTGTAGTCCATCTTCTTGGAGCCCTCGATCCAGTAGCCGAGATAGACGTAGGCCAGGCCTTGGCGGCGCGCGCGAGCGATGTGGTCGAGGATCATGAAGGTGCCCATCGAGCGGGAGACCTGGCCCGGCTCGAAGAACGAATAGACCATCGACAGGCCGTCGCTGAGCACGTCGGTGAGCGCCACCGCGATCAGCTCCTCGCCGCGACCGGTGAGGCCGCTGTCGGGGCCGCGCCTGCGGTACTCGATGATGCGGGTCTCGACATGGCTGTCCTCGACCATCATGGCGTAGTCAAGCACTGTCATGTCGGCCATGCCGCCATGGCGGTGGCGGGCGTCGAGATAGGCGCGGAACACCGAATATTGCTCAGAGGTCGGCACCGCGCTGCGCTGCTCGCCGATGATGTCGGCATTGCGCGCCATCACCTTGCGGAAATTGCGGGACGGGCGGAATTCGTTGGCGACGACCCGGACCGAGACGCAGGCCCGGCATTGGTCGCAGGCCGGCCGGTACGCGATCGACTGGCTGCGGCGGAACCCGCCATGGGTCAGGAGATCGTTGAGGTCACCGGCGCGTTCCCCCACGAGGTGCGTGAACACCTTGCGCTCATGCCGGCCCGGCAGATACGGGCAGGGGGACGGCGCCGTGAGGTAAAATTGTGGGGTGTCGCGCGAGTGCTGGGTCAAGGGACGTCGTGGGCCTCCGAAGTGGGTATCAGCATCGCGCTACGAAAGCTCCCGGTCAATCGGTCTGCTTGGCTGGTCAGATCAGTCAGTCTAGCGGATCCGGGTTAGTAGGTTCTTGACCTTCAGATTCTCACCAGGTCCTTGCGGTCTGGGACACGGGCGCGCGGACGGAATTGTTGATCACGACCGTTCCCAGCACGAAATCGTGCAGCAGGCGCCGGCGGCCGTTGAAGAGGCCGACAAGAACCACGAAAGGCGAGAGGAACGAGACCGAGACCCAGAACAGCACGGCATGGGTGGCGCCAAGGACAAAGTAGCCGGGCGCGCCGTACCAGGTGCGCAACTCCAGGTCCATGATCCGCATCCCGACTGTCGCCGAGGAGGGGCCACCGATGCAGGCGCCGTAATAGACGATCGCCCAGATCACGGAGGCCGGCCAGGCGAGCCAGAACAGCGCCCAGCCGATGCCGAGCGTCACCACGCCGAACACGGCGATGAAGATATAACCGAGGATGACGGGTACGGAGATCACGACCATGTCGATCAGGAACGCAAATGCCCGCCGCGTCGCGACGCCGCGGAACAGTTCCGGATGCAGATAGGGATCGTAGGCGTGCGACTGCGCGCCGCCGTCATTGCGCCAGACGCCGCTGTCATTTGGCGAACCCGAGTAGGACATGAGCTTCCCTTCCGCTTTCGGACCTCTCACCCGGCAGCACATGGGAACCATCCGGCCACACGCCAAGGCTGTCAGCCGGTCGATCCAGCAAAATATTCCGGCGATTCGACGGCCGCCGATGCTTGCGCGGTCCTTGAATTGCATCATGCTGCAGGGGCGAGGGCACACTTCCGGCCCAGGACAGGACGATTTTCATGGGTGGTCAGGTCGAATTGCGCTGCCGCTGCGGCAGCGTCCGCGCCGCGATCTCGGGCGTGTCGCCACGGACGGTCAATCGTGTGGTCTGCTACTGCGATGACTGCCAGGCTTTTGCACATCAGCTCGGCCGCGCCGACCTTTTGAATGCGAACGGCGGCAGCGACATTGTCCAGGTCGCGCCGTCGACACTCGCCTTTGTGCAAGGACAGGACCGGATCGCGGGGGTGCGACTGAGCCCGAAAGGCCTCTACCGGTGGTATGCAAGCTGCTGCAACACGCCGGTCGGCAACACGGTCTCGCCGGCCATTCCTTTTGTGGGCATCATCGCGCAGGCGTTCGCGGGTGGCGCGCCGGCCGTTGACGATGTCGCGGGCCCGCCGATCGGCGCCATTCTCGGCAAGTACGCGGTCGGCGAGCCGCCGGCGGGCTCAACGGGACTCAATATCTCTCTTCTCCTGCGCGCGATCGGCAAGGTGCTTGTGTGGAAAGTGCGCGGGAAGACATGGCCGCATCCATTCTTCCAGCGGGAGCCGCGCGAGCCGATCTATCCGATCACCGTGCTGTCGCGCGAGCAACGCGACGCGCTACGTCCGCTGTGTGGGCCTCGGCCTGCGGCGCAAGCGACGGATTGATTGGTGGAAGGGCGCAGTGCCGCGCCTGGAAGCGCTCAGCGCTCGTTGGCTGGGATTGGTGGGCACGCTTGCGCTTAGCCACCCTACGGCGCCTCATCCTTGGCTGCGCAGCTTCTCTGCCGCCTTCGGCGCAAAATAGCTGAGCACGCCGTCGGCGCCGGCGCGCTTGAAGGCGAGCAGGCTCTCCATCATGGCGCGGTCGCCATCGAGCCAGCCGTTGTTCGCGGCGGCGGCGATCATCGCGTATTCGCCCGAGACCTGGTAGGCGAAGGTCGGCATCGCAAAGGTGTCCTTCACGCGGCGGACCACGTCGAGATAGGGCATGCCGGGCTTCACCATCACCATGTCCGCACCTTCCGCGATGTCGAGTTCGACCTCGCGCAGCGCCTCGTCGGTATTGGCGCTGTCCATCTGGTAGGTGCGCTTGTCGCCGGTCAACGTCTTGGCCGAGCCGATGGCGTCGCGGAAGGGGCCGTAGAAAGCGGAGGCGTACTTTGCCGCATAGGCCATGATCTGCACGTCGAGCAGGCCGGAGCGGTCGAGCCCTTCGCGGATCGCGGCGACGCGGCCGTCCATCATGTCGGAGGGCGCGATGATGTCGCAGCCGGCTTCGGCCTGCACCAGCGCCTGACGCACCAGCACCGCGACGGTCTCGTCATTCAGGATCTTGCCGTCGGAGATCAAGCCATCATGGCCGTGGCTGGTGAAGGGGTCGAGCGCGACGTCGCAGAGGATTCCGATGTCAGGAAACTCCTTCTTGATCGCGCGCACCGTCTGGCAGACCAGATTGTTCGGATTGGTCGCTTCCGAGCCTTGCTCGTCGCGCAGGGACGGGTCGGTGTAGGGAAACAGCGCGATGCAGGGAATGGTGAGCTTCATCGCGCGCTCGGCTTCGCGCACGGCCTGATCGACGCTGAGGCGATCGACGCCGGGCATCGAGGCGATGGGCTCGCGCTTGTTGTTGCCGTCGATCAGGAACAGTGGCCAGATCAGATCGTCGGTCGTGAGCACATTCTCACGCACCATGCGCCGGGCCCATTCAGCCTTGCGGTTACGGCGCGGGCGGACGGTCAGATCGAGGGCATGGGGCACCGCGGCACCCGTCCCGCGCGCGACCTCGCGCAGTTCGATCGGACGTCCGTATTTGATCGCCATTACTCTTCCTCCGGCTGGAATTATTCTTATACCAGTTCGCATGGTTCCCGTCACCGCGGCTTGACCTCCCGCAAGGTGATGGCAGCCGATTGATTTTGCGGGGCGAAACAGCCAGAAGGGGGCCATGTCCGAACTCTCCACCCGCGATGCGGCCCGCGACAATGCCAGGGATGCCGTCAGGGACAGCGCCCGAGACAGCGCGATGTCGGTCGCTGCGATCTCGTCGGAGCGGCCTGAGTCCGACGACAATGTCTGGACGCGGCGGCTCGTGCTGTTCCTGCGGGTGATGGCGCTGCTGTCGATCCTCAAGGGACTCTATCACTGGGCGCAGGTGACCGGCTTCGTCGGCGGTGAGGACGAGGCGTTCGAGAACCAGTCGATGGCCTGGCAGGCTTCGACCATCTACTTCGCCGTGATCGAGCTCGTCGCCGCCGTCGGCCTCTGGCTCGCCACGCCCTGGGGCGCGGTGGTGTGGCTGACGACCGTGGTCTCGATGGCGGTGATCGAGTTGATGTTCCCGGGCATCTACGGCGGCAGCCTGATCGTCGTCGGCGTCGAGGCCTTCATGCTCGCCGCCTATCTCGCGCTCGCCTGGATGGCCGCGCGCGAACGGCCGCCGTAGGCGACGTCGTCACCGCCAAAATTACGCTCGTGCCCTGGACGCAGCGCAACACCATAAGCGCGTTCACGCGCGTCTTCGACGCGCTATGGTGGTGCGTTGCCGAGCTGGGGCCTATTACTCGACGATCTCGTTTGTGGCTTTCTGTGTCCCGGCTCTGCGCTTCGCTTCGCGGCGCTTGTCCGGGACACGAGAATGTTGCGCTTGGTTGACCGTTGGTTGCGTAAAATTCGCCGTAACTTTTCGCTAACCCAGCCCGATCCGCCACAGCTGTTACGCGTGCGTTTCGAAACAGGGCGGGGCTGTTCTGGAATGTGACAGAAGGCGCGGACGGAGAGTGAACAGGACCTTGCCACGGTCAACAGACGGTTGCGAAAAGTGCTTGTGGCACAGGCTTAATCAGCAATTCACTGTCTTAAATTCATGATCTCTTTATTCTCTTATTTAAGCCGATCTTCAAACGGCCCCCTTAAGTTGGACCTATCAGACGGAACACAAGTTGCGTCGAATAAGTGTCGATAAAAACGACAACAGGGGAAGTGTCATGATGAAAGCCGTCGCAACTGCGGCAGATACCGCAGAGCGCGTTTCGGGCCCGCAGGGTTCGGTGCAGTCGCTCTATCTGGAAGCTTTGACTCTGGTGGAGCGGCTGCATCGCCGGCTCCTCGACGTGATCAAGGACGAGTTTGATCGTCGTGGCCGCGCCGACATCAATTCCGTGCAGGCGCTTCTGCTCTATAACATCGGCGACAAGGAGCTGACCGCGGGCGAGCTGCGCACGCGCGGTTACTATCTCGGCTCCAACGTCTCCTACAATCTGAAGAAGCTCGTCGAGCTCGGCTTCCTCGATCATCAACGCTCGCGCGTCGATCGCCGTTCGGTGCGCATCCGCCTGACGCCGCAGGGCCAGGAAGTTCGCCGCATCGTCGACTCGCTCTACCAGAAGCACGTCAAGACCGTTGAACAGGTCGGCGGCATCTCCGGCGAGGAGTTCTCGACCCTCAACAAGTCGCTGCATCGCCTCGAGCGGTTCTGGACCGACCAGATCCTGTATCGTCTCTGATATTCCAAGGGATCAAGGCCAAGCCGGCCCGCAACAAGACCGGCAAGCCTCCCAACGTGCCTGAACTTCCCCAAGCGCGTCGGCCGGCTCTGCCCGGACCGGCGCGTTTTGACGTCTTCTCGCAGTTGCGAAAAAATCGGCCAGTAGGGTGGAACCAGGTCCTCGCGTCGCAGTTGTCTCCCGGGATCGGAGGATACAATGCTGGTCGAGCGCGGGTTTCAGGCAATGAACGTCGAACTCGTGAGCGATGCCTACGCCATCGCCGCGAATTACCTCCGCCGCTCCGGTGCGATCCCCGACACGCTCGTCACCAACGAATGTCTGCTCGAAATCATCGTCAGGCTGCTCCAGCACGGCGAACTCAACAAGATCAGGCTCGCCAACAAGGCGATCGCTCGGTTCGAGGCGCAGGCCGAGGCCCGCGCGGTTGCCTGATCAAGACTCCCAGAACATCGATGAACCAGAGGGTGCCATGGAAGCTGCCATCGACCGCATCATGCAGACCTATGACCTGCTCGCCAACCGGACCGCGGCGGCGAGCGAGGAGGCGCGGATTAAGGTGACAAACTACCTGAATACCCTGATGGAAGCCGGCGAGAAGGACACCCACAGGTTGACCGTCTGCGGCCTGACCTATCTGCGCCAGCTCGACGGCAGCGTGGACCCGGTGAAGGCGGGGTATACCGGGCTGTAGACCAGGCGGCCTGAAGGGCGGCAAGCCCGGCCCAGTTCGCGCCCTGATGGGCACCGGCCGCTTTCGTTTGGGATTGGGCGGATCAACCGGCCAATCAGCCCCTTTGCGCCGGACAGTCCCGTAAGCTTGCGGGACTCGAAGTCCTGGCACTCCACCATATCTGGCATAATTCCCGAGCCCGACCCGCAAATGCTTGGCCGGGGGCGGGTGATGTGGTAGATCGCGCTCGCCGCTTCCGATCGCCACACCAAGACCCCCGCAGCCCGCAAAAAAGGCTGCGGCGGTGGAGATATTCGCACGATGACCCTTGCCAAGACCGCCAATGCGCCCGATTCGTTTTTCACCGCCTCGCTCGAGCAGGCCGACCCGGAAATCGCCGCCGCCATCAAGGGCGAGCTCGGCCGGCAGCGTCATGAAGTCGAGCTGATCGCCTCCGAGAACATCGTCAGCCGGGCCGTGCTGGAAGCGCAGGGCTCGGTGATGACCAACAAGTACGCAGAGGGTTATCCGGGCGCGCGCTATTACGGCGGTTGCGAGTGGGTCGACGTCGCCGAGAACCTCGCGATCGATCGCGCCAAGAAGCTGTTCGGTGCTGGCTTCGCCAACGTGCAGCCGAACTCCGGCAGCCAGATGAACCAGGCGGTGTTTTTGGCGCTGCTGCAGCCCGGCGACACCTTCATGGGTCTTGATCTGGCGGCCGGCGGCCATCTCACCCACGGCTCGCCCGTCAACATGAGCGGCAAGTGGTTCAAGGCCTCGCACTACACCGTGCGCCGCGAGGACCAGATCATCGACATGGACGCGGTCCAGAAGCAGGCCGAAGAGGTCAAGCCGAAATTGATCGTGGCCGGCGGCTCGGCCTATTCGCGCGCCTGGGACTTCAAGCGCTTCCGCGAGATCGCGGATTCGGTCGGCGCTTACCTGCTCGTGGACATGGCGCACTTCGCCGGTCTCGTCGCCGGCGGCGTGCATGCCTCGCCCGTGCCGCATGCTCACGTCACCACGACCACGACGCACAAGTCACTGCGCGGTCCGCGTGGCGGCCTGATCCTCTCGAACGACGAAGTCCTGGCCAAGAAGCTCAACTCGGCGATCTTCCCGGGCCTGCAGGGCGGCCCGCTGATGCATGTGATCGCGGCGAAGGCGGTCGCCTTTGGCGAAGCGCTGCGTCCGGACTTCAAGGTCTATGCGAAGAACGTCGTCGAGAACGCCAAGGCGCTGGCCGAGGCGATGAAGAGCCACGGCTTCGACATTGTCTCCGGCGGCACCGATAACCATCTGATGCTTGTTGACCTCCGGCCGAAGGGTCTGAAGGGCAACGTCTCGGAGAAGGCGCTGGTTCGCGCCGCCATCACCTGCAACAAGAACGGCATTCCGTTCGACCCCGAAAAGCCGTTCGTCACTTCGGGCCTGCGTCTCGGCACGCCCGCGGCGACGACCCGCGGCTTCGGCGTCGCCGAATTCCAGCAGGTCGGCGGCATGATCGCCGAGGTCCTCAACGCGATCGCGCAGGCCGACGACGGCAAGGCGCCACTGGTCGAGGCCGCGATCAAGGAACGAGTCAAGGCGCTC
The DNA here is from genome assembly GCF_022012435.1 of Bradyrhizobium zhengyangense. Classification (GTDB taxonomy): domain Bacteria; phylum Pseudomonadota; class Alphaproteobacteria; order Rhizobiales; family Xanthobacteraceae; genus Bradyrhizobium; species Bradyrhizobium zhengyangense. The sequence goes on along the minus strand of NZ_JAKLUA010000023.1, from coordinate 64,082 downwards.
ACCGATCGGTTTCCGATCTATCAGTAAGGCTGGGTCCAACGGATGCGCTGCCCGAACTGCAACAGTCTCGATACGCAGGTAAAGGACTCGCGTCCGACCGAGGATTCTTCCGTCATCCGCAGGCGGCGCGTATGCATCGCCTGCAATTTCCGCTTCACCACGTTCGAGCGCGTGCAGCTGCGCGAGCTCACGGTGATCAAGCGCAACGGCCGTCGCGTGCCGTTCGACCGCGACAAGCTGATGCGTTCGGTATCGATCTCCTTGCGCAAGCGGCCTGTCGAGCCTGAAAGGGTGGAGAAGATGGTCTCCACCATCGTGCGCGAGCTTGAGACCGGGGGCGAAGCCGAGATCTCGTCCGAGGTGATCGGCGAGACCGTGATGGAGCATCTGCGCACGCTCGACGACGTCGCCTATGTGCGCTTCGCCTCCGTCTATCGCAATTTCCGCGAGGCCAAGGATTTCGCCGACGTGCTCGGCGAGCTCTCCGGTGAGGAGGAAGCGGGGCTCGCCGCGATCCGCAAATGATCTTCCGCATCCTGGAAGATCAGTTCGCCGCGAGGATCCGCGAGTCCAAGGACGCCGATCGCCGCTTCATGCAGCTGGCGCTGGCGCTCGGCCGGCGCGGGCAGGGCCGCGTTTGGCCCAATCCGGCCGTCGGTGCGGTCATCGTCAAGGACGGCGTCATCGTCGGCCGCGGCTGGACGCAGCCCGGTGGGCGGCCGCATGCGGAGCCAGAGGCACTCCGGCGTGCAGGCGAGGCGGCGCGCGGCGCCACGCTCTATGTCACGCTCGAACCTTGCTCGCATTTCGGCAAGTCGCCGCCGTGTGCCGATGCGGTGATCGCGGCGGGCATCACACGCGTGGTGGCGGCGATCGAGGATCCCAATCCTGAGGTGGCGGGGCAGGGCCACGCGCGCCTGCGCGCTGCCGGCATCGCCGTGGATGTCGGCCTGTGCGCGGCGGAGGCGGCGTTCGACCATGCCGGCCATTTCCGCCGCATCAGGGACAAGCGTCCGCATGTGATCCTGAAGCTCGCGGTCTCGCCTGACGGCAAAATCGGCGCTGAAGACGGCAAGCCGCTGGCGATCACGGGCGAAGCCGTCCGCGACCGCGTGCATCTGTTGCGCGCCTCGAGCGATGCCATCCTGGTCGGCATCGGCACGGTGCTGGCGGATGATCCGCAGCTCAACTGCCGCCTGCCGGGCATGGAAGCGCGTTCTCCCGTGCGCATTGTCCTCGACCAGAACTTGCGAATGCCGGCGTCCAGCCAGCTTGTTCGTTCTGCGCGCGAGACGCCGCTCTGGGTGATGGCTTCCGAGCTAGCGGAAGCCGCCGCGGCGACGCGCCTCGGCGCGGCCGGTGCGCAAATCATGCGCATGCCGCCGAATGGTGCAGTCGGGCTCGACCTTCCGGCCGTGCTCCATGGTCTCGCCGACAAGGGCATCACGCGGCTGATGGTCGAGGGCGGCAGCCGCGTTGCGGCCTCCTTCGTGTCGGCCGACCTCGTCGACGAAATCTGGCTGTTCCGCGGAGCGGAAGAGGTGGGTCCCGAAGGCGTCGATGCGCTCGATGCATTGCCCCTGTCGAAAATCACGCAGTCGCAGGCCTACAAGGTTCATGCTAGCGAGACATTCGGCCACGATACTCTCACCGTCTACGAGCGCGCCTAACATGTTCACCGGCATTGTCACCGATATCGGCGAAATCGTCAGCTTCAAGCCCGTGGCGCAGGGGCAATTGCACCGTTTGCGCATCGCTTGCGGCTACGACCAGACCACCATCGCCGATGGCGCCTCGATCGCCAGCAATGGCGTGTGCCTGACTGTGGTTGCTTCCGGCGTCGCGAACGGCAAAACCTGGTATGACGTCGATGCCGCCGCCGAGACGCTGGCGCTGACGACGGCCAAACGCTGGAAGCTCGGCACCAAGCTCAATCTCGAGCGTGCGCTCAAGATCGGTGACGAGCTCGGTGGCCACATCGTCGCCGGCCATGCCGACGGCATTGCGACCATCGTCAGCCGTGAGGACCTGCCCGACATGGCGCGGTTCGAGCTCTCCACGACGCGGGAGCTGGCTCGGTTCATCGCCACCAAGGGCTCGATCACGCTCGACGGCGTCTCGCTCACAGTCAATACAGTGAAGGACGTGACCTTTTCGGTGCTGATCATCCCACATACGCTCGAAGTCACGACGATCGGCGGCTGGAAGGCGGGCACGGAAGTCAATATCGAGGTCGATCTGATGGCCCGCTACGCGGCGCGGCTGACGGAAATGAAGTGACCGGCGAAGGCGTCATTCCGGGTTCGGCTCTTCGAGCCGCCCCGGAATGGCAGTTTCTAACTTGGCTTACACACCTGCGGCGACTACATAACGCGCCGACCCAGTAAAACGGATTTAGACGATGGCTGACGCGCGACGCGCACCCCTGAAGGACCAGACCGACATTTCCGGCGCGCGTGCGCTGGTGGTCGAGGCGCGGTTCTATGACGATCTCCAGGATGCGCTTCTGGACGGCGCGGTCACTGAACTGAAGGCGGCCGGCCTGACCCATGACGTCATCACGGTTCCGGGCGCGCTGGAGATCCCAGCCGCGGTTGCGATCGCCGTCGACGCGGCTGCGGCGAACGGCAAGCCTTATGATGCGGTGATCGCGCTCGGCTGCGTGATCCGCGGCGATACCATTCATTTCGAGATCGTCTCGCAGGAATCCTCGCGTGCGCTGATGGACCTTGCGGTTGCGCGAAAACTGCCCCTCGGCAACGGCATCCTCACCGTCAACAATGAGGAACAAGCCTGGGCGCGGGCGCGCGCCAGCGAGCTCAATAAGGGCGGCGATGCCGCGCGCGCGGCACTTGCGATGCTGCGCATCAAGCGCCGCCTGGCGCGGGCCTGAGCCATGGCTGACATCAGGAAACCGGCTGCGCCTGCGGAGAAGAAAGCGAACCGTCGCGGGGCGGCGCGCCTCGCAGCCGTGCAGGCGCTGTACCAGATGGACATCGCCGGTGCCGGCATCAACGACATCTTCGCCGAGTTCGAGAGCCATTGGCTCGGCAACGAGGTCGAGGGCGACACCTATCTGCCGGCGGAAGCCGCGTTCTTCCGCGACGTCGTCTCCGGCGTCGTGCGCGACCAGAAGACGCTCGATCCCCTCATCGACGAGGCGCTGTCGAAGGGCTGGCCCTTGAAGCGGATCGAGGCGATCCTGCGCGCGGTGTTGCGGGCTGGGGCCTATGAGCTGCAGCATCGCAAGGACGTGCCGGGCCGCGTCGTCGTGTCCGAATATGTCGATGTCGCCAATGCCTTCGTCGACCGCGAGGAGACCGGCATGGTCAACGCCGTGCTCGACCAGATCGGCCGCCAGTTTCGCGGTGACGAGTTCGGGCGGGGGTAGGACAGGCGTAGGGCGGTGAATTGATGCGATGCTGCTGCCCAATACTCCGGTGTCATGCCCCGCGAAGGCGGGGCATCCAGTACGCCGCGGCCTATCGATTTCACATGACCGTCTCTGGAATACTGGATCGCCCGGTCAAGCCGGGCGATGACAGTTGTGTGTGGGGCTGACATCGATGGCCACTCCGCACAGCCCTTCCGCCGAAGACTCCCTCATCGCGCGCTATTTCAAGCCGCTGGCGACCGATCCCGGTGCACTCGGGCTGGTCGACGACGCCGCGATCCTCTCCTCGTGCGGCGACGACATCGTCGTCACCACCGACGCCGTGGTCGAGGGCGTGCATTATCTTGCCACCGATCCCCCCGACACCGTCGCGCGCAAGGCGCTGCGGGTGAACCTCTCTGATCTCGCCGCCAAGGGCGCTTCACCTGCCGGCTTCGTGCTGACGCTGGCGCTGCGCAGCAAGGAGGATGCCTGGCTGAGACCGTTCGCCGATGCACTCGGCGAGGACGCCAAGACCTTTGCGTGCCCGCTGCTCGGCGGCGACACGGTGTCGACGCCGGGACCGCAAATGATCTCGATCACCGCCTTCGGCCGGGTACCGAAAGGGCGGATGGTTGGCCGCACCGGCGCAAGACCGGGCGACCTTGTCTTTGTGACGGGGACGATCGGCGATGCCGCGCTGGGCCTGGATGTGCTGACGGGTGGTGTGGCCGCGTCCGCGGTGACCGACCCGGCTGCTCGGGACTATCTGATCGGCCGCTATCGCGTTCCGCAGCCACGCAGCGCATTGGCGCACATCGTGCGAGAGCATGCGAGCGCGGCAATGGACGTGTCGGATGGCCTGGCAGGCGATCTCGCCAAGCTCTGCGCCGCCTCTGGCGTCAGCGCAATGATCGATGCGCACCAGGTCCCGGCGTCACCGGCCGCCGCCATCGCGGTCTCCGCCGTCGGGCTCGAGACACTGGTGTCGGGCGGCGACGATTATGAGATCCTGTGCGCGGTTCCGGAAGGACGCAGCGCAGGCTTCTCGCGAGACGCCGGGCAGGCCGGGGTTCAGGTCACGATGATCGGTACAATCATTTCCGGCCAGGGAGCGCCGCAATGGATCGACGCGCAGGGCCGCGAGGTCACGCTGCGGCGCTTGTCCTACAGCCATTTCTAGACCCGGATATATCAGTGGTTCGCCGGGAGGCGAGCGCAGGCTCTCCGCTTTTCGCGATATCAGGGTAATATCGGCAATCGCAACGGACGGGCTTGATTCGGATGACGGCAGCTTCAACTGCGGGCACACTGCAGATTGTTCCCGGCAGGGAATGCGGAAGCTGCTCGCTGTGCTGCAAGGTCTACGACATTGTCGAGCTCGGGAAGGCCGCCGGCAAATGGTGCGGGCAGTGCAAGCCCGGCCGTGGCTGCAAGATCCACGACAATCTGCCGACCCAATGCGCGGAGTTTAACTGCCTTTGGCGAACTGACGCGGCGATGCCGGCGCAGTGGAAGCCCGACCAGGCGAAGATGGTGGCCTCCATTCACCCGATCACCCGGAACATCCAGATCCAGGTCGACCCGGGCCTGCCGTCGGCTTGGAGCCGGCAGCCCTATCACGATCATCTGCGGCAGTGGGCCAAGCAGAACATGCCGAAAGGCATTTACGTCGTGGTCTTCGTCAATGACCAGGCGACCCTCGTGCTGCCGGACCAGGACGTGCCGCTGGGCCCTCTGACACCGGAACAGGCCATTGTGGTTCGCCTGGAGCCCGGTCCGAACGGGGGCGTCTATGAGGTCAAGGTCTCGACCACGCGGACCATGCCGGACGGTCAAACGGTCGAAGTCGGATCCACGTCCCGCTATCCCGTGAGGTCGGCGGCCTAAGACCAGCCTCTCACAATCCCCGCGAAAGCCTCTCGATGTATCAGCGCCAGGAGGTGGGCAGCTGATGGATATGTTCGGATGACGGCGGTCATTTCGGGGTCGGGCGAGGCACCGGTCGCTCAGGAGCGCGCGTGCGGAAGCTGCACGCTCTGCTGCAAGGTCTACAATGTGGTCGCTTTCGGCAAGCCCGCCGGCACGTGGTGCTCACATTGTGAGCCCACCTTGGGCTGCGCGATCCACGATGTCAGGCCAAGCGAATGCGCGGCGTTCGACTGCCTCTGGAAAACCACGCCGGCACTGCCCATGCATTGGAAGCCCGATCAGGCGAAGATGGTGCTGACGGTGCATCCAAAGACCAACAACATCCAGGTCGTGGTTGATCCCGACCTGCCATCGGCCTGGACGCGGCAGCCTTACCACAGCCAGTTGCGCGTGCTGGCGAAGAGCAACATGGCGAAAGGCCATCTTGTGATTGTGTTCGTTGGCGAGCAGGCGACGCTGATCCTGCCCGATCAGGATGTGCCGCTCGGCGTCCTCTCGCTCGACCAGGTCATCTCGGTGACGCTGGAGCCGGGCGTCGGTGGCGGCGTCTACGAGCTCAAAATCTTCAACCGACGCACAACGGCTGACGGGCAGACGTTGGAATTGGCGTCTTCATCCCGGCATCCCGTGAGGGAGGCCGCTTAGGCCAAGCCCGCTGACGCCAAGCCCGCTTACGCCAAGTCCTGCCAAGCGTGGCGGCCGGCTGCGGGAGCTGCCGGCCCGGCGCTCGGGATTAGGTCTAAATACTTGCCGAGATCGGCTTTTTCGCGCCTCTACGGCGTTGCACCCTCAATTTGATTTTGGCAAGCTTGTGGCCGACTAAAGCCGCCTGCGGGCGGCTTTGTTCAAAATCAAGGCGCCGCACCGCACGACGGACAACAAAAGGCGCCGGGGGTCGTACATCAAGGATCTGAGGCAAAAATCAAATGACAGCATTATGGTTGATAGTGCTCTGCGGAGTGCTTTCCGTCGTCTACGCGATTTGGGCGACGTCTTCGGTGTTGAGTGCAGATGCGGGGTCGCCGCGCATGCAGGAGATCGCGGGAGCGGTGCGTGAAGGCGCACAGGCCTATCTCCGGCGCCAGTACACCACGATCGGCATCGTCGGCATCGTCATCTTCGTGCTGCTCGTCTATTTCCTCGGCCTTTATGTCGCGATCGGTTTTGCCATCGGCGCCATCCTGTCGGGGGCGGCCGGCTTCATCGGCATGAACGTCTCGGTTCGCGCCAATGTGCGCACCGCCCAGGCCGCCACGACGTCGCTCGCCGGCGGCCTCGAGCTCGCCTTCAAGGCAGGCGCCATCACCGGCATGCTGGTGGCGGGTCTCGCGCTGCTCGGCGTGACCCTCTATTTTGGCTTCCTTGTTCACTCGCTGAAGCTTGCGCCCGATAGCCGCACGGTGGTCGACGCCATGGTGGCGCTCGGCTTCGGCGCCTCGCTGATCTCGATCTTCGCCCGTCTCGGCGGCGGCATCTTCACCAAGGGTGCTGATGTCGGCGGCGACCTCGTCGGCAAGGTCGAGGCCGGCATCCCCGAGGATGATCCGCGCAACCCCGCCACCATCGCCGACAATGTCGGTGACAACGTCGGCGACTGCGCCGGCATGGCGGCCGACCTGTTCGAGACCTATGCGGTGACCGCCGTCGCCACCATGGTGCTCGCGGCGATCTTCTTCGCCAAGACGCCGATCCTCGCCAACATGATGACCCTGCCGCTCGCCATCGGCGGCATCTGCATCATCACGTCGATCATCGGCACGTTCTTCGTGAAGCTCGGGCCGAGCCAGTCGATCATGGGCGCGCTCTACAAGGGCCTGATCGCAACCGGCGTCCTCTCGCTGATCGGCATTGCCGTGGTGATCTACTACCTGATCGGCTTCGGCAAGCTCGAAGGCGTCGATTATACCGGCATGGCGCTGTTCGAGTGCGGCGTGGTCGGCCTGGTCGTCACCGCGTTGATCATCTGGATCACCGAATACTACACCGGCACCGACTATCGCCCGGTGAAGTCGATTGCGGCGGCGTCGGTGACCGGCCACGGCACCAACGTGATCCAGGGTCTGGCGATCTCGATGGAGGCGACGGCGCTGCCCGCGATTGTCATCATCGCCGGCATCCTCGTCACTTACAGCCTTGCCGGCCTGTTTGGCATCGCGATCGCGACCGCTACCATGCTGGCGCTGGCCGGCATGATCGTCGCGCTCGACGCGTTCGGTCCGGTGACCGACAACGCCGGCGGCATCGCCGAGATGGCGGGCCTGCCAAAAGAGGTGCGCAAGTCGACCGACGCGCTCGACGCGGTCGGCAACACCACCAAGGCGGTGACGAAGGGTTACGCGATCGGCTCCGCCGGTCTCGGCGCGCTGGTGCTGTTCGCGGCCTACAACCAGGACCTCAGGTTCTTCATCGCTGACTCCGCGAACCACCTCTACTTCAAGGGCGTCAATCCGGACTTCTCGCTGAACAATCCTTACGTGGTGGTGGGCCTGCTGTTCGGCGGCCTGCTGCCATATCTGTTCGGCGCGATGGGCATGACGGCCGTGGGCCGTGCGGCCAGCGCGATCGTGGAAGAGGTGCGTCGGCAGTTCCGGGAGAAGCCGGGCATCATGCAGGGCACCGACAAGCCTGATTACGGCAAGGCGGTCGACCTGCTGACCAAGGCGGCGATCAAGGAAATGATCATCCCGTCACTGCTTCCGGTGCTGTCGCCGATCTTCGTTTACTTCGTGATCTACGCGATCGCGGGCGGCGGCCCGGCCGGCAAGTCGGCGGCGTTCTCGGCGGTCGGCGCCATGCTGCTCGGCGTCATCGTCACCGGCCTGTTCGTCGCGATCTCGATGACCTCGGGCGGCGGCGCCTGGGACAACGCCAAGAAGTACATCGAAGATGGCCACTACGGCGGCAAGGGCAGTGATGCCCACAAGTCCGCGGTGACCGGCGACACCGTCGGCGATCCCTACAAGGACACCGCCGGCCCCGCGGTGAACCCGATGATCAAGATCACCAACATCGTGGCTTTGCTGCTCCTGGCGATCCTGGCGCACTGAGGCACGATATCGCGTCGAACAGGACCCCCGTGGCGCAGGCTGCGGGGGTCCTTGCTTTTGGGACGGCCGGGCGCCGTGCTTTCAGCCTCGTTCTGGCCCGGAGCGCCCGTACCGGTTACCGGGAGCAGCAGGGCCGGGGTGGATCCCAGCACCGTATTTAAGGTTGCTTAACCGCCTGCATTCTAGAGTTTCGAGAGGTTTCTGACGGCATTTCAGCAACGTTCCGGATTGCGCATGTGGGGCGGTCCCATGTCGTGGACGGCGCGATGCGCTCTCAACGTGCTCGGGCGCGCCTTGCCTGTCGACTGCAAGAGGAGGTCCCGTTGCGTGCGCTCCCAATGAACGAGATTGAGCGGGCACTGGCGGCGCACCCGGACGTGGCGGACGCCGTCATGAGCGTCGAGGAGAGCCACGATGGCCGCCAGTTCAAGGTCGCTTTCGCGGCCATTCATCCCGATCGTCTGAGCGCCGGCAAGGCGAAGCGCCTTCAGGCCGAGACGGATCGCAGAGTGACGCAATGGCGTCGGGCTTTCGACCAAGTGTATCGCCACAGCCCTGACAGTGTCGCGCCGTCATTCGTGGGCTGGACCAGCAACTTCACCAATAAGCCCATTCCCGAAGCCGAAATGATCGATTGGCTGGATTGCACGATCGAGCGCATTCGGGCTCTCGGTGCGAGACGGATATTGGAGGTCGGGTGCGGGGTTGGATTGCTCGTCGAAAGGCTCGCGCCCGGGTGTGAGGTCTATTGCGGGACCGATCTCTCGCCAGTGGCGGTTCACCGATTGCGCGCCTTTGCGCAGTCGAAGGCCGAGCTTCGGCATGTCGAATTTCTCGAGCGGGAGGCCACGGATCTCGGCGGCTTGTCGCCGCAATCGTTCGACGCGGTGGTGATCAACTCGGTCGTGCAGTACTTCCCCGGCATCGAATATCTGCACACGGTGCTGGAAGAGGCCGTCAAGCTGGTGGCTCCCGGCGGTCATATTTTCGTCGGCGACGTTCGCAACCTCGAGCTCTTGCCGGTCTTCCACCGTGAGGTTCAATCCACAAAAGCGTCGGCGGGCGCCACGCCTGCGTCGCTCGAGCGCAAGATCCTGCTGTCGATTGCCCAGGAGCGCGAGCTGGTTATCGACCCCCAGTATTTTAGAGCGATCTCCGAATCCATTCCGCAGATTTCGGCTGCCGAAATCCAGCTCAAGCGCGGATCGAGCTATGAGCTGACCCGGTATCGGTACGATGCGGTGCTGCGTGTCGATCCCGAGGCTGTTTCTGCGCGCGGCATGAGCCGGGGCCTCGCGCCGCAAACGGAACCCTGGATCAGCGAGGGGAGGCCGTTGGCGACCGACCCGATGGCTGCCGCGTTCCTCCAGCAACTCGGCATGGAGCTCAGCGAGGCGTTGCGGGGGCAATTCTCCGAGGAGCAATTGCCCGCGGCCGTGATTGCACTGAGCCAGCGCGATTTTGCCGACATGATGCCGGCGCCGTCGATCGTGCCTGATGATCCCGCCCACCAGGAGCAGGTCGAGGCCTAAGATGACGGCTCATAATCTGGCGCTGCATTTTGAACAGGTCGTCGCGTCCTCGCCGGACGCCGTCGCCCTGCTCTGCGAAGGCGAGAGCTTCACCTTTTCCGAGCTCAACGGTTCGGCAAACCGGCTGGCGCGATGGCTGATGTCGCAGAGCGTCGACAGAGGCGCGGTGGTCTGTCTCGAACTGCCGAAGATTGCCGAAGCCTATGCGCTCGCGATGGCTTGCATCAAGATCGGAGCGCCATATGCGTTCCTTGACCCGGCCGCCCCCGCGGAACGCGCCCGGCTGATGCTGGAGCGATGCCGCCCGGCGCTGATCGTCAGCGTGCGCGAGGGATTTGGCGCGCGGGCAGTGATTGGCGATGCCGACGCCCGCGCGGCATTGCGTGATGCCGTGTCGCGCCTTGACGATTCGAACCTGCCGCAAACCGCTTTGATCACAGGGGTTGATCCTGCCTACGTGATGTTCACGTCGGGGTCGACGGGCGAGCCGAAGGGCGTGGTCATCCCGCATCAGGGCGTGCTTCACCTGATCGCGTGGGCGAAGCACGATCTTGGTATTGGATCCGGCGATCGGTTGACGAATGTCAATCCGATCTACTTCGATAATTCAGTCTTCGACATCTATGCCGGATTGCTGAACGGGGCCGCGATCGTTGCGCTCGACGCGCTGAAGGGGCGGCCTCCCGCCGAGCTGGTGTCGGAGATCACGAAGCATCAGTGCACGTTCTTCTTCGCCGTTCCGACACTCTTCATGTTCCTGGACTCCATGCACCTGTTGAGTCCCGATTGGCTGCCGAGCGTCAGCCGGTTCATGTTCGGCGGCGAGGGATTTCCGCTGGCGCGACTTCGCCGGTTCTATGACGCGTTCGCCGGCAAGGCGAAGTTGATCAATTGCTATGGCCCGACCGAAACAAGCTGCATCTGCAGCGGTTTCGAGATCGTCGAATCCACCTTCGACACCGTCGAGGGGTTGGCTCCCTTGGGGAAGCTCAATCCCAATTTCAGCTACCGGATTCTGGACGACGACATGAAACCCGTTCCCGCGGGCACGGCGGGCGAGCTGTGGCTGGGAGGTCCGGGCGTTGCGCTCGGCTATATCAACAATCCGCAAGAGACCGCTCGTCGCTTCCGTCAGGATCCATTGATTGAGGGCTACCGATCGATCCTTTATCGCAGCGGTGATCTGGTCGAGGCCGAAGCTGGCACAGGTGTGCTCCGCTTTCGTGGCCGTGCCGACAATCAGGTCAAGCTTCGGGGATACCGGGTCGAGCTCGAGGAGATCGATCACGCGCTGGTCGCATGCAAGGGGGTCACGCGTGCGCTGGCCGTCGTGCTTCACGATGCCGGAGGCGCAAGCCGGCTACTGGCCGCCTATGCGGGTGCGAAAATGACGGAGAGCGAGTTGCGCCAGCACTGCGCCGCGCATCTTCCCGCCTACATGGTGCCGAACCGGTTCATCTGGCTCGAAGACATTCCCGTCAACGCCAATGGCAAGGCGGACAGGCGCTCGGTGGCATCGCTGCTCGGTGAAGCTGTCGCAAGGGCCTCGTAGATGCCAAAGCCCGCAGCGTCCACACGCGTTGTCCGATGAGCGTCGAGAGCCAGCCCTATGATGGTGCGGCGACGGGTTTGCTCGCGAAGCCGCCGTGGCGGCTGATCCCTCAAATCGATCGTGACCCGACGCTCGTGGCGGGTGTGCAGGAGACTCGCGGCCGCGTGTTGCTTTTCTGCGCGGTCGGGCTGCTGGCGTTGCTGTTCTGGCAGATCAATATCGACTTCTCGGCCGCGGGTCTGGCGCTGGCCTGCGCCTACGCGGGGCGATATCGGCGCGTCCTGATCTTTCTGGCGACCTTGCTCCTGCTTTGCAGCAACGGCTTCCTGGTCGACCGCGCGTTTCTTGCCCGGATGGCAATCGACGAAGGCGTTGCGGACCGGATCGATCAGCCGCTGCTTGACGCGGCCATGGTGGCCGTGACGTTTGCGCTGTTCTCGGGATTGCTGGCCATGCAAAGGGCGGGAGCCATCACGCTCCGCCGCCCGACGCTCAGCCTGCTACTCGCATTCCTGGCGCTTGTTGGCGCCACGCAGGCCAGTTTCATGGCCGGCACACCGCGCGTTCTGCTGTGGTCGTTCCTGATGACGTTTCAGCCGTATCTGTGGTTCCTTGCCTACGGTCTGATGGATTCGGTCAAGGAGCGATCTCCGGTGTGGCAGCACCTGAGCGTTTTTCATCCCTTCTGGGGAGCGACGCTGACGCCGTTCGGCAAGGGACTGTCCTATCTCCGCCGCTTCGAGGCCAAGACGTCGGAGGAGCTCGCGGTCACGCAGCTCAAGGGCGTCAAGCTTGCGGCCTGGGTCCTGATCCTGGCGATCGGCAAGATCTGTATCGGCGAATTTGTCCACGGTCAGTTGCGGCTTCCGATGTTCGACGACAATCTGCTGCAATATCTCGCAGGTCATCCCCAGCCGCGCCTGGTGGGGTGGGCGAGCGTTGTGGTCTTCTTTGTCGACGATCTGCTGAGCATGACCGTGTTCGGCGGCACCATCGTCGCGACGGCGCGGCTCGCCGGTTTTCGGCTGTTGCGCAACACCTATCGTCCCCTGGAGTCGGCGACGCTGGCCGAGTTCTGGAACCGTTATTACTTCTACTACAAGGAGCTGCTGGTCGATCACTTCTTCTACCCGACCTTTGTTCGCTATTTCCGCGGCCATCGCCGGCTTCGCATGTTCTTCGCCACCTTTGCCGCGGCCTGTGTCGGCAATTTGCTGTTCCATTTCATCCGCGACATTCACTTCGTCGGCGAAATGGGGCTTTGGCGGGCCGTGATCGGCGAGCAATCCCACGCATTCTACACGTTCATCCTGGCCGTCAGCGTGGGGCTCTCGCAGATGCGTCGCGTACCGCAGCCGGCGCCGAAAGGATGGCTGCGCGGCCGTTTGCTGCCTTGCCTGTGGGTCTCCAGCTTCTTCTGTCTCATTCACATCTTTGATGCGCCGTTGGACCGTGAGCACTCGCTCTGGCAACGCGCCGAATTCCTGTTCTATCTCCTGGGAGTAACGACATGACCACGACAGCTCGCCCTGAAGTCAGATCGCGGATGCGGCACTACATCACGCAGCGCCTCATCATGAAGGGCGACAGTTCGCCGCTGAGTGACGACGATCTTCTGTTCACCAGCGGGCGTCTCGATTCACTCGACGCGGTCGAGCTGATCATGAGCATCGAGACCGATTACGGGATCAATTTCTCCGACATCGGTTTCGACCTGACGCGCCTGGACTCGATTTCGGCGATTGCCGGTCTGGTGCAGCAGCCGTCGGCCGAACCTGTCTGAAACCAGCCCGGAAGCAGGTCGGGTGCGTGGCACAGTGTTGTCCACCCGAGGAGCTACTGCACGTCCATCTGCAATCCTTCCTTCTGGATGATGCCGGCGAACTTCTTGGTCTCGGCGTCCACGAAGTCCGCAAATTGCTGCGGTGTACCGTAGTCGGCGCGCGCACCCATGGCGGTAATCTGCTTCCTGATGTCGTCGCGCTCCAGCATCGCCTTGACCTGGAGATTGAGCGCGTCGAGCACGGGCGCAGGGACGCCCTTTGGCAGAAACACCGAGAACCACGACGACACGTCGAAATTCGCAAGCTCTGGTGCGCACTCCCGCATGGTCGGCAGGTTCGGTGCGAGCTCGCTGCGCTCGGTGGTGGTGACGCAAAGGCCGTTGAGCGTGCCGTTCTGCACCTGCGGCAGGCTCGGATAGAGATTGTCGAACAGGACCTGGATGTCGCCGGCGAGCGCGGCCTGGAGTGCGGGGCCTGCGCCGCGGAACGGGATGTGTGTCATCTTCAGCCCGGTGAGCTGGAGGAACCAGGCGCCGGTGAGGTGAGGGCTCTGGCCGACGCCTGACGAGGCGTAGCTGAGCTTGTCCGGATTGGCCTTCAGATAGGCGATCAGCTCGGCGACCGACTTGATGCCGGTCTTCGGATGCGCCGACACGATGTTGGGGATCCGGATCATGTTGGAGACGGGCTGGAGCTGGTCCGGCTTGTAGGTGAGGTTCTTGAAGATGCTGTAGGCGATCGCATTCGGACCGGGGTTGCCGATCAGAATGGTGTGGCCGTCGGCCTTGGAACGAACGACCTCGGCCGTCCCGATCGTGCCGCCGCCGCCCGAGCGGTTTTCCACGACTGCGGTCTGGCCCCAGGCGGATTGGAGATGAGCGGCGAGCAATCGGCCCATCACGTCGGTCGAGCCGCCGGCCGCAGCCGGCACAATGATACGGACGTTCTCGGTCGGCTTCCAATCGGCAAGGCTCGGTCGCGGCAGGATTGCTGCGGCCGTCAGGCCCGCGGCGCCGGCGAGTACCCGACGGCGGGACAACAATCTCGTCCGAAGCTTCTTAGGCACCTATCCTCTCCCTGCTTTTTGTTTTGCAGAGAGCGTAGGGAACCGGGCGCACAACGGCAAGTCGCGTGCAAGCGCAAGCGCCGCGCGAAGAGCGTCACGACGCCGCAGGCAGACGGTGTCAGCTCACGATCTCAGTTGAAGCTGAGCAGCTTGAACAGCGGCGCGAGATAGCTCATCTCCTGACCCGACGTCGGCGTGGTGCGACTGATGGAGTCGAAGATCTTGCCGTCCTGGAGGCCGTAATTCGCAAGCCGGCGTACGCGCCGGTTCTTGTCGAAATAGATCGCGATCACGCGCTGATCGACCACCTTCTGGTTCATGAAGGCGACCACGCGCTCCGAGCGCTGCGAGATGTAATAGAACACCTCGCCGTCCAGCGTCGCGACGGTGGAGGGCGTGCCCATCACGATCAGCACCTGGTCCTGGCTCGCGCCGATCGGAATCTGCTCGAGCGCGCCGGGCGGCAGGATGTAGCCCTTCTGGAATTGTTCGCCGGTGCAGCCCGCAAGGGCGCCGCCGACCAGAGCCACGGCCACGAGCATGCGCCAGCGTGCATGAAGGCCGCGCCGCCGAGTTGCGCGCAGGCTGGTCTGGTTCGTTATCGTCATAGCGGAACTGATTCCGTCCCCTTGCGTCGCGCGAGGCGCTGAAGTACCGGGCGGAGGCTCTGAATGCAACTCGCGCGCGCCCGCTTGCGGAAACCACAATGCTTTGGCCGTTCAATCACTTCAGGAAACCCCGGCTAGCCCCGGCCGGCACCATTGAAGCCATCTATGGCATGATCGTGACGCAGGCGCGAGAACCCATATTTTACCGGGACTTGGGCGTGCCTGATACGGTTAACGGCCGTTTTGACCTGTTGTTGCTGCACCTCTGGCTGTTGCTGCGGCGGCTGCGGACTGTCGTCCAGGGCGGTGCGGAGCTGTCGCAGGCCCTGTTTGATCGCTTTTGCGAGGACATGGACGACAATCTGCGCGAGATGGGCGTGGGCGACCAGACCGTCCCGAAGCGGATGCGGGCGTTCGGCGAGGCTTTTTACGGCCGCGTCCAGGCTTACGACCAGGCGATCGCGGCGGGCACGGAGGCGCTGGCGCAAGCGATCTGCAAGAATATCTTGAATGGCTCAGGGCTGGATCAGGCGAGGCGGCTCGCCGCCTATGCGGAGGTGGCTGATGCCGATCTCGGCCAGGCCGGCGATTCCGCCCTGTTGCAAGACTCTTTCAGGTTTCCCGCGCCGCTTCGGGAGGATGAGACGTCATGAACCGATCGATGACCGGGTCCGGACCGGATCCCTGGCGTTCACCCGTAACGGTGGCGCAAATTCCCGATACGGGGCTTCACCGTGAGCTCGAAGCCTCGGCGGCCGAGCGTCGGGCCATGGCCGATCTCGCCGGCCTGCGCGACATTCTGTCGGCCCATGCCGATTTCGACGTCGAGCCGAAGAGCGGCGGCCGGGTCCAGGTCACTGGCCGGGTCCGGGCTAGGGTCGGCCAGACCTGCGTGGTCACGCTCGATCCGATCGAGAGCGAAATCGACGAGGAGGTCGATCTGACTTTTGCGCCTGAGGCCGAGACGCGGCGGCTGGAGGACCTGATCGAGCAAGGGCAGGACGACGACGGGGAGCCGTCGGAGGTCGCCGATCCGCCCGAGGCCATCGTCAACGGGATCATCGACCTCGGCCGGATTGCGACCGACGCGCTGTTCCTGGCGATCGATCCTTATCCCCGCAAGCCGGGTGTCGTGTTCGAGACTGAAGTCACTGCTCTCGATCCCGAGGACCATCCGTTCGCGGCGCTCAAGGCGCTCCAGGACAACCAGCAGGGCAAGAAGAAAGGCAAATAGCTGGGCATTCCCCCGTAAGACCGCTGTCCCGCGTGGCGTGAGGTCCTTACTGGACCGGTTTGAAAGGCCGGCTCATCCGTTTGATTATTATGATATTTCTATAAATCTGAGCGCCGGCCAGCAGGTCGCCCTTAGTCCAAAAGGCTGGGGGCAAGAGGTTGTTTCGGGATAACAAAACGCTATTGTCGCGCCCCGGTCCGGGTGCGGCGTGGCGCTTGGCCGGTCGCCATGTCCATGGCGAACCCATTTTGCGGCCCGCTCGTTCAGGACCGCACCAGACCAGGTTTCCGGGACTTTTATGCCAAGCAAGGTTCGCATCGCGCTGGACGCCATGGGGGGCGACGACGGCGCTGCCGTGGTCATTCCAGGCGCAGCCATTTCCCTCGCGAGGCATCGGGACACTGAATTCCTGCTGGTTGGGGACCGCGCCAGGATCGAGCCCGAGCTCGATCGGCATCCCCAGCTCAAGGCCGTATCGAGGATTATCCATACCGACGTCGCCGTCAGCGGCTCGGACAAGCCGAGCCAGGCCCTGCGACGCGGCCGCAAGACCTCCTCGATGTGGCTCGCCATCGACGCGGTGAAGAAGGGGGAGGCCGATGTCGCGGTCTCCGCCGGCAACACCGGCGCGCTGATGGCGATGGCCCGGTTCCATCTGCGCACCCTGCCTGGCATCGATCGCCCGGCCATTTCAGCGATATGGCCGACCACGCGCGGCCAGTCAGTGGTGCTCGATCTCGGCGCCACGATCGGGGGCGATGCGCGCCATCTGGTGGCGCTCGCGGTGATGGGCGCAGCCATGGTGAGCGTGGTGTTCGACAAGAAGCGCCCCACGGTCGGCCTGCTCAACATCGGGACGGAGGAGATCAAGGGACACGAGGAGATCCGCGAGGCCGCCGAGATGCTGCGCGCCATGAACCTGCCGGAACTCGAATATATCGGCTTTGTCGAAGGCGACGGCATCGGCAAGGGGATGGCCGATGTGATCGTGACCGAGGGCTACAGCGGCAACATCGCGCTCAAGGCCGCCGAGGGAACCGCGCGCCAGATGGCGGAATTACTTCGTCACGAGATCCAGCGGAGCTGGCTCTCCAAGATCGGCTATGTGTTTGCCCGCAATGCCTTCCAGGCCCTGCGCGACAAGATGGACCCGAACAAGTCGAACGGTGGGGTTCTGCTCGGGCTGAACGGGATTGTGGTCAAGAGCCACGGCGGAATCAACGCCGAAGGCTTTGCCTATGCGATCGATGTTGGCTATGAGATGGCTCACTACGATCTCCTGAACAAGATCAATCAGATGCTCAACCGCGAGGGTAGTGCACTCAATTCCGTGCAGACCGCGCAGGAGGCTGTTTCGTGACTCAAATTCGTTCGGTCGTGCTCGGCTGCGGCTCTTATCTGCCGGAGCAGGTGGTGACCAACGCCCAGTTGGCGGCGCGTATCGACACGTCCGACGAATGGATCGTCCAGCGCACCGGCATTCGCGAACGGCACATTGCGGCCGAGGGCGAATTCACCTCCCATCTGGCGATCAAGGCGGCGCAGGCCGCGCTTGCCGATGCCGGCGTGGATGCGCAATCGATCGAGCTGATCGTACTCGCGACCTCGACGCCCGATAACACCTTCCCTGCAACGGCGGTCGCCGTGCAGCACGGGCTCGGCATCAACCATGGTGCGGCGTTCGATCTGCAGGCCGTGTGCTCGGGCTTCGTGTTCGCGCTGGCCACTGCCGACAATTTCCTGCGCACCGGCGCCTTCAAGCGCGCGCTGGTGATCGGCGCCGAGACGTTCTCGCGCATCCTCGACTGGAACGATCGCGGCACCTGCGTGCTGTTCGGCGACGGCGCGGGCGCCGTTGTGCTGGAGGCACAGGAGCAGCCGGGCAAGGCTGCCACCGACCGCGGCGTGGTGACGACGCATCTGCGCTCTGACGGCCGGCACAAGGCAAAACTGTTCGTCGACGGCGGGCCGTCCTCGACCCAGACGGTCGGTCACCTCCGCATGGAGGGCCGCGAGGTCTTCAAGCATGCGGTCGGCATGATTACCGACGTGATCGTCGACGCCTTCCAGGCGACCGGGCTCAATGCCGACAGCATCGACTGGTTCGTGCCGCACCAGGCCAACAAGCGAATCATCGACGCCTCCGCGCACAAGCTCCATATCGCGCCGGAGAAGGTGGTGCTGACGGTGGACCGCCACGGCAACACCTCGGCGGCCTCTATCCCGCTGGCGCTGTCGGTGGCGCGCAAGGACGGCCGCATCAAGCGCGGCGACATGGTTCTGCTGGAGGCCATGGGCGGCGGCTTCACCTGGGGCTCGGCGCTGGTGCGCTGGTAAAGCCACATCAGATAAAATTTTGCCGGAATCTGCGCCGATATCGATGCGTCTGCATTGATGAACGGTGTTGACCGCCGTAACGTAAGTTCATAATTTCAGACAACAATTGTTCGCCGTGATGTGGGGCAGGGCGATGACCGATCAAAGTAAAACCGTAACGCGTGTGGATCTCTGCGAGGCCGTCTACCAGAAGGTGGGCCTGTCGCGGACGGAATCGTCTGCGTTCGTGGAACTCGTGCTGAAGGAAATCACCGATTGCCTCGAGAAGGGCGAGACGGTGAAGCTGTCCTCGTTCGGCTCCTTCATGGTCCGCAAGAAGGGCCAGCGCATCGGCCGCAATCCGAAGACCGGCACCGAGGTGCCGATCTCGCCGCGCCGGGTGATGGTGTTCAAGCCGTCGGCGATCCTGAAGCAGCGGATCAACGCCCAGCACCGCACCAATGGCGATGCCAGCAAGACTCAACCCGAGGCGTAACCGCCATTCGGAAAGGACGGGCATTTGGACAAGGCGCCGGATGCGTTCCGAACCATCAGCGAAGTAGCGCAGGAACTCGACATTCCGCAGCACGTGCTGCGGTTCTGGGAGACCCGCTTCTCCCAGATCAAGCCGATGAAGCGCAGCGGCGGACGCCGCTATTACCGCCCTGACGATGTCGACCTGCTCAAGGGCATCCGCCGCCTGCTCTACGGCGAGGGCTACACCATCCGCGGGGTGCAGCGGATCCTGAAGGAGCACGGCGTCAAATCGGTGCAGGGCTTGGCCGACGGTGCAGCCGCGGTCTCGTTCGGGGCGATCGAGGACGCCATCGGCGCGAGCCTGATGGAGCCCGACGACGAGCCGCCCATCAAGGGCATCACGGATGCCGACGATGACGACTACCAGGGCGACGAGGAGGAAGGCATCGACTTCCGCTTCACGGAGGTCGACGACGAGGAAATCCTCACCACTTTCCGCAAGGGCGGCACATCAGCCGCGCCGGCCGGCCCCAGCGCGCTGGACCGGGAACGGCTGGGACGGGTGCTCGCCGATCTGGTCGCCTGCCGGGAAATGCTGGATCAGGCGCTGAAGGACGGTTGACCGCGCTTTACCTCAGCTTTGCGGTCAGTTCCGGAGCTTTGAGCGAAGACACCAAAATGGTGTGGCTCTCCTTGCGCATCGCTCCGATCCTAGCTAATGGAACGACGTTCGGAGCGTGGCGCAGCCCGGTTAGCGCACTAGTCTGGGAGACTAGGGGTCGGAGGTTCAAATCCTCTCGCTCCGACCATTTTCTTCAGAGAATGGCCAAGTGCTTGCGCGATCGCGCGATCGCGGGATCGGCAAGCGATCGGCTGTCCTTCAAGCAATCCGTTGTTAGTAGCTGGCGGTCAGCACCCGCCGCGCGGACAGGACTGGTCCGCAGGAGGCTTGCCACGAGCCCAGGTCGGAACGGCGAAGGCAAGTTGATACTGTCCCATCGTGTCCACGAGGGAGGCTTGCGCGCTTTGGAGGCGTTTGGTCAGCCCGCCGACGTTGAGGTCCAGCGTTGCGTCTATGGCCAAAAGCGACATCGAGACGCACGCAACGGTCCCTGCGATGGCGATCGCCTTCCATTCTGGTGACTGAATCATCTGACTTTGTCAGGTAATTGCCTTCCGTGCAGGATTCAACCCCGGCATAGCTTGGCGCACGCTTTCTTGAATTGCGGCAGTTAGGTAACGAGGTGAGGCGTGTCGCTCTGGTCGCCCGCGAATCGATCGCGGCCTTGATTCGATGACGTCCAGCGACGACCTGGTTCAGGAACGAATGCTAGGCGGATGGCCGCAGATATCCCACCACCATCCGCGTCGTCTCATCCACCAGCGTCCGCACGATCTTGTCCGGCAGCGTCTCGGCTTGGTTCAGTACCGTGTTGTGCGCGACGGCTTCGATGGCGCTGACGCAGATGAAGGTCGCGACATCGAGGTCGATCCTGCGCATTTCCTTGCGACGGCTGTCGAGATAGGCGCGCACGAGCGCGTGGACCTCGCGGTTGAAGGCTTCGACGTCGAGCTTGCCCGCGCGCGGGATCTGCTCGGCGAGCACGCGATGCAGTTTGGGGTTGATGCGGTGCGCGTCGATCGCGACGGTGACGAGGCGACGCACGGCTTTCTCGATCGGCATGTCGGCAACCTCGAGGAGCGTTGCACGGACGATCGCCATGATCTCCTCGTTGTGACGATCGATCACGGCCGCGACGAGCGCCTCCTTGCTTGGGAAATATTGATACAGCGAGCCGACGCTGACGCCGGCGGCCTCGGCGATCCGGTTGGTGCTCGTCTTCTCGAAACCGTCCTTGACCAGAATGCGAGCAGTCGCCTCGACCAGCGCGTCGACGGTGGCGCGGGATCGCCGCTGCGAGGCGCTTTTTCGGGGTTTTGTCGGCGCTTTGTGGGCCACGGCCTTGTGATCCGAATGCGAGTTGGAAAAGCGAGCGAATGCTCGCATTATAACGGCAAGTGGCGGCGGGTCAGCAAGCCTCTTTGTCGCCGCGTCGGACGAGCCAGATGGGGATGTGGCCATGAGCGTTGCCAGGATCGTATCGGCCTTGCAGTTTTGCCCTGAGGGTTGCGTGTTCAGTCCGCGCGCCCGGCGCGATCCCGCGCCGAGCCTGCAGAGCCGGCTGTTCAACTTGCTGCTGCGGCAGCTTCCCTACAAGCAGCAGCTCGCCTCCGCGGAAGCCGTGCAGGCACGTGTGCAGAAACTCGCGCTGGAGCCTGCATCATTCGAGCCGACGGGTTTGGGGCCCGGCGTCGATGCGATGCTGACCAAGATGGGCGGCTGGCCGGTCTATTACACCGCGCCGTCGTCGGGCCATGAGGGCCGCAACTTCGTCATGTTCCTGCATGGTGGCGGCTACATCAACGAGATCGTGCCGGCGCATTGGCGCTTTGTCGGCCAGATGACACGCGAAGCGGGCGTCGTCTGCGTCGTGCCGATCTACCCGTTGGCGCCGCGCGCCACTGCGAAGGATGTCGTGCCTGCGACGGCCGAGCTGTTGCGGATGCTGCTGGAGGATGCGGGGCAGGCAAAGGTCACGGTGGTCGGCAATTCGGCCGGCGCGGGTCTTGCGCTTGCGGCGTGCCAATGGCTGCGCGATCGCGGTCACCGCCAGCCAAACCGGCTGGTGCTGATCTCGCCTGGAGCCGACGCGTCTGTCAGCCGCCCCGAGCAAGCGGAGATCGCCGCGCGCGATCCGATCCAGGACATTCCCGGCATCATCGAGGCCGGGCGGCTCTATGCCGGCGAGCTCGATGTCGGCCATCCCTTCGTCAGCCCGCTCAACGGCGCGTTCAGAGAGCTGGCGCCGATGACGATCTTTTCGGGCACACGCGATCTGCTCTACCCTGACAGCGTCGATCTCGCCGCGCGAGCACGATCAGCTGGTGTGCCGGTCGAGTTGCATCTGTGGCGGAACCAGCCTCACAATTACGCGCTGATGCCGACGCCGGAGGGCCGGCGGGCGCGTGCGATGATTTTGGGTGCGGTGGTTTAAGAGGGAGCGTGACTGGTGTCACGCTGCGCGCTGCCTCGCGCGAGACTTTGGTGCTGCGAGACCTTGGCGCCGGTCGTGCCGCGCGGAGGGACGGTGCGGCCCCCGGGGCGTCTCCTCGGTATCGGTAGTTTTGCGGGGCCTTAGGCGTGCCCCTTGATCTCGTAGTGACCCGGCACGCACTTGTAGCGCTCGAGGCGCCAATTGACGTGATAGATCGGATGCTCGTCCATCCATTTTGCGAGCGGGGCCTGTGCACCGACTGCACATGCCATCATCGACATGTCGGGCGTCATGTTGCTGTCGGTCACGATTTCCTCGACGCAGCTGCCCGAGGCAGCAGCGCCAAGCCGGCAGAGCACGGCAACGACGGTTATGAACATTCCAGTCACCTCATCGGTAGTTTCGACCACGAGGAGGATGCAAGCCGAGTGCCACAGCCTGTGTCGGAAACGACACGCCGGCCGGGCCTGCTCGCCCCAGTGCCCCATTTGACGATTCGGATTGTAAAAAAATTGCTCCTGAACCGAAGCCGGACAAATACGGGAACCGCAGGGGAATCGATCCGTAGGAATGCTGGATTTCAGGGGCAGCTTCGCGCCGCCAGCGCTTCTCAGGTCTCGCGCAGCCGATAGGCTTCTCGTGGACACCCGCCGAGAGAGCGGGCCGCCACGAGGGTTTTGGAAACGCGAGGGCAGACCATGAAGGCACGACCGACCGGCGTGATCCCGCCGATGACGACACCGTTTCGGAGAGACGGCGAGATCGACTACAAGCTCGTTGCGCCCCAGGTCGACTGGATGATCGGTGCTGGTGCACATGGGGTCGCGGCCGGTGGTTCGACCGGCGAGGGTCACACGCTCGACCACGAGGAATATCGCGACCTGATCGACGCGACGGTCGAGGCGGTGAACGGACGCATTCCGGTCATTGCCGGCATCATCGTCGATTCCACGCGCGATGCGATCCGCCGCGGCAAGCTGGTGCGCGACATGAATGTCGCGGCCCTGCAGGTGACGCCGGTGCATTATCTGTTCAAGCCGGATGACGAGGCGATGGTGGCGCATTTTCGCGCCATGGCTGAAGAAACCGGCATGCCCATCATCATCTACAATGTTGTGCCGTGGTCATACCTGTCGCCGGCGCTGCTGACGCGGATCATGACCGAAGTGCCGCTGGTGGTCGGCGTCAAGCAGAGCGCGGGCGATTTAAAACTGTTCGCGGACCTCATGATGATGGCGCCGGACAAGCTGATCTACAGCGCGGTCGATGCGCTGATGTATCCGTCCTACACGCTCGGCGCCCACGGCTCGATCGCCGCGATCCTGACCGCTGCGCCGCATGCTTCCGTGGCGCTGTGGAATGCCGTGAAGGCGGGCGACCATCCGCGCGCGCTCGAGCTGCACAAGAAGCTGCTGACACTGTGGAACGCGATCATTGCCGACAATCTGCCGGCCTGCACGCGTTACGCGCAGACGCTGCAGGGCCTGCCCAGAACCTATCCGCGTGCGCCAATGCCGGAGGCTTCACCCGCGCAGCAGGCGGCGACCCGCAAGGCGCTGGATGCGCTCGGCGCGCTGGACGGGCCGCAGATCGAGGCAGCCGAATAGTCCGCACGCCGAAATAACTGATGTCGAGACACAGCGCCGATCCGCTTTTACCTGCGGATGCGGCGCTGCTACATTTTGCGCGCGTCGCATGCGCGGCGCGCCAACGACGAAGAAACAGTCCGACAAGGGGAGGGGCCGAAAGTCCCATGAAGGAATTTGCTGGAAAGATCGCAGTCATCACCGGTGGCGGCACGGGCATGGGGCGGGAGCTCGCGCGGCAGCTCGTGGCCGAGGGCTGCAACGTTGCGATGTGCGACGTGTCGGAAGCCGCGATGGCCGAGACCAAGCGGCTGTGCGAGGTCGAGAAGCTGCCGCAGGGCCTGCGCGTGACCACCCATGTCGCCGACGTCTCGATCGAAGATCATCTCAAGCGTTTTCGCGACGAGCTCGCCGAGCAGCAGAAGACGGACAAGATCCATCTGCTGTTCAACAATGCCGGCATCGGCGGCGGCGGCAGCCTGTTCACCAACACGCGCGAGCAGTGGGAACGCACCTTCAACATCTGCTGGGGCGGCGTCTATCTCGGCGTCCGCACCTTCCTGCCGATGCTGGTTGCGGCGGACGAAGCCCACATCGTCAATACCGCCAGCGTCAACGGCTTCTGGGCCTCGATCGGCATGGGCCAGGCGCACACCGCCTACAGCTCGGCGAAATTTGCGGTGAAGGGATTCACCGAAGCGCTGATCAACGATCTCCGCCTGCACGCCCCGCATGTCAAATGCTCGGTGGTGATGCCCGGCCATATCGGCACCTCGATCGTCTCCAATTCGCGCAAGGTGCAGAGCGGCGACGGTTCGGAGCGTCTCAACGCCGACGAGGTCGCGCTGACCCGCAAACGCATGGTCGCGGCCGGTGTGCCAGATGCTGACAAAATGTCGGACGAGGACATCCAGGCGGTGTTCACCGAGCGCGCCCGCAGCTTCCTCGAGGATGCACCGACGACCGCTGCGCAGGCTGCCAAGATCATCCTGGATGGCGTCAAGGCAGAGCGGTGGCGCATACTTGTGGGGGATGACGCAAAGCGTCTCGACGAGCGTGTCCGCGCGACGCCCGAGCAGGCCTATGACCGCGCGTTCTACGAAAGCTTTACCCAGGAGGTCGGCTGGCGGCTTGGCTGACGCGCTTTGGCGGAGGCGGTCGATAACGGCGCGCGTAGGTAGGCATGATCATCGTCATCGCAAGGGGTAGGCAACACATTTTACTCGGGATTTGTGGCCGCCCCTTGCTTATCTTGATGACCTTATGACGCAACGGAATGTGACTCATGCAATGATATTCCCGCGTTCAAGCGATGGTGATCTTGTTCGGGTCCCATTCGGCCTGCCGCAGCTTGGTCGGTGAACTAAAATAGTTTAGTGAATCAGGGGTAATGCCACGATAGAGCGCCGCTCCGATGATACCCGCATGCCTCTCCGACGATTTCATCCTCTGCCCGGAGAGAGAGGATATCTCCGCTGAGTTCACCCGGTTGCTGACCGCGGCACAAGAGGGCGGCGCCACCATCGCCGAATGCCTGATGATCGCGCGGCAGCTCAAGCGCGGCGACGAACAGTCCTGGCATCGCGAGTGGAAGAAGCTGGCCCAGGCCAACAGGCACCGTGCCGAGGCGGCCTTCGCGGAAGGCCACATGGTCACCGCGCAGCGCAATTGGCTGCGCGCGATGAACTATTACGGCGCGGCTGCGATGCCGCTCGATCCCGCCGACGAGCGCCGCTGGGTCGCGGTGCTCGCGATGCAGGAATGCGCTCGCCGTTTCCTCACGGCGCGCGGGCCTGCCGGCGAAGTCGTGACAATCCCGTGGGTCGAAGGGCATTCGTTGCAGGGCTATTTCCTACCCGCGCCTGCGGCGAGCGGTCGCGCACCGACCGTGATCTGCATCGGCGAGCCCGGGCATCGCAAGGAAGAATTCCTGGTCAAGCTGGCCCCGCATGCACGCGAGCGCGGCTTCTCGATGCTGGCGCTCGATCTGCTGGGCGACGAGCGCGACGATTACGTGGACGTGCTGCTGCAGCGTCGAGATATCGAGAGCTCGATTGCCAGCGTCATGGATTACCTGGAGCTGCGCAGCGATGTCGATTTCGATCGCGTTGCGATCGTGGCCGACGGGTGGGGCTCATCCTTCGTCGCGCGCGCCGTGTTGCAGGAGCCGCGGTTTGCTGCCGCCGTTTGCGATGGCGGTCTCTGGGATCTGCACGAGCGGTCGTTCTTTGCCAGCCGTTTCGCCATGAGAGACCTCAGCATCGTCCCGGTGCCGCATGCGCCGCTGATGGCTTCAAGCGCGGAATGCCCGGTGCTGATCACGCTGGGCGAGGACGGTTGGCTCGAGGCCGACCGGGCGCAACAGATCGTGCAGAAATCCCGGCTCGGCAGCTCGGACATCGTGCTGAAAGTGTTCACCGCAGCGGAGACCGGCGCGGCACAGGCGCATGCCGACAATCCGAGCCTTGCGAACGAATACATCTTCGACTGGCTCGAATCCCAGCTCGGCGCCACCGGCAAGCGTATCTGAGCGCGGCCTTCGAGCCGAGAATCGCCTCAGAAGTCCAGGGAGATTCTGACGCAGGCCTTCTCGAGCCGGCTCTTCAGCGTCGCGAGCTTGGCGGTGAATTCCGTCAGCTCGTTCTCGTCGAACTCCTGGAAGACGAATTCGCGAATCGTCTTGTACTGCTCGTTGAGGCTCGCGATGTGTTTCTGCGTTTTCTCGACCAGCGACAGCCGCACCACGCGGGCGTCGGTCGGTGAGGGGCGGCGGCGCAAGAGACCCTTCTTCTCCAGCAGCTTGGACTGGGTGGTGACGAAGGACGGGTCGACGTGAAGCAGCTTGGACACCACGTTGACGGGCACGCCATCGTCCTTGTCGAGATCGGAAATCGCCATCAGGATCAGCCATTGCGGTCCGCTGATGCCGAGCGTCCTGGCCCAGAACTGACGCAGCTCCTCCAGGTACATGTTGATCGAGGATATCTCCCAGGTGAATCGCCTGATGATATCGAGATTGCCGGCGGAGCGGAGGCGCGCCCCTTCTTTCCTCGTCGCTGACACAGCGTCACTCCCGCAAGCTGATTCATTCTCGCCAGTTTTCGCGGCGGGCATAGTCCACGCAAGTCTGCCCTGACGCAAGTGCAGAGCAGGGTAATTGTGTCACGGAAATTACAAATATGAGCGGGTCAGCATTTTCGCCCATCTCCGGTGTTGCGCCGCAGACACAGGGATAGTGAAACAACAAAGCTGATCTAATAAACTATTTTGATTAACGGAATGGTGCAGGCATATTGATCCGTGACGGTGGGGGGTTCTCGATCGTCCCGTTGCAGGTGGTTCGCTCACGTCCCTCGCGTCTCAAGCAGGTGCGTCCGAAAGCGCGAAGCGGCCGAGCGGATTTGATGAAGAGACGGGGATCTGGGGGGCCTTGCGGTCCGGTCTCCGTAAAATGAGCAACTTGGAGGTTTTAAATGAAAGTGGTGAAGAGCCTTTTGCTCGGCACTGCGGCGGGTTTGATCGCCGTCGGTGGAGCTCAGGCGGCTGATCTTCCGGTCAAGGCCAAGGCGGTCGAATACGTGAAGATCTGCTCGCTGTACGGTGCGGGTTTCTACTACATGCCGGGCACCGACACCTGCATCAAGTTCGGTGGTTACGTCCGCGCTGACGCGATTCTCGGCGGCGCCGGCGACTACGGCTTCAATAACAGCACGAGCTCTGCGAACGGTGGGTCGAACAACCGCCTGACCAACTACTACTACAGCCGCGCTCGTTTGGACCTCAACGTCGATACCCGCACTGCGACCGAATACGGCGTTGTGCGGACCTATGCCGACATGGTCTTCACCTATGATACGTCCAACGTCACCGGCAGCAACCCGTCGGCGATCTCGAGCAGCTCGGCTTCGCTCGGTCTCTACCACGCGTTCATCCAGTTCGCCGGCTTTACCTTCGGCCGCACGGTCTCGATCTTCGACGCCCCGTGGCAGAGCTATCCGGCTGGCGGTCCCGACAGCATTCCTGGCGGCTCCAACCACGTCAACGGCGTGAACCAGGTTGCCTATACGGCTGACTTCGGCCAGGGCATCACCGGTTCGCTCGCGTTGGAAGACGAAACGTCGGCGTCGAACGGCCAGTCGAATCTCTGGAACGTATCGTCCGGCACGGCCGCCCAGTTCGTGACCGGTGTCTATGGTGCCAACTCTTGGGGTGGAACACGTTCACCCGACATCATTGGTGCGGTCCGCGTTGATCAGGCTTGGGGTCTGGCCCAGCTGTCGGTTGTCGGCCATGACATCCATGCCGGCTATTACGGCGCGACGGAACCCAGCGGTCATCCCGGCGACAAGTGGGGCTGGGCTGTGCAGGGCTCGTTGTCGATCAAGAACATCCCGACCGGTGCGGGCGACTCCATCAACCTGCAGGCCGTCTATACCGACGGTGCGACACGCTACAACTTCCAGAGCCTGTTCCCGCAGAGCTTCTTCATGTTCGGCGGCAGCAGCTCGGCGTATCAGAGCATCGGCTTCGCCGGTCTTGCAGACGGCGTCTTCGGAACCGGTACCAGCATCGATACCGTCAAGACCTGGGGCGTCCGCGGTGGGTACACCCACAACTGGAGCCCGAACTGGGCGAGCGCCATTTACGGTGGCTATGCTTCGGCGAGCTATGGCTCGACCGGCAAGACCCTGATCTGCGCCAACTTCGCGACGATCGCCGTAGCCGGTGCAACCTGTAACCCGGACTTCAACTTCAGCGTTCTCGGCGTCAACACCGTGTGGACTCCGGTCAAGAACCTGGCGTTCACGGCTGACGTGAGCTGGTCGCGTCTGGATCAGAAGTACGCCGGCTCGATCACTGCTCCGGCGATCGCAACCGCTGCCAAGCCGGCTGCGGTGTATGAGCTGAAGGACCAGAACTCGGTCACGATGATGCTGCGCGCCCAGCGCAACTTCTGATCATCGATCGCGTCAGTTCGATCAGAGCCTCGGCGGGCAACCGCCGGGGCTTTTTTCTTGATCAATGCTGATTTTGTAAATCAGAAATCTCCTCCGCGGGCGACGAAGACGAGCTATGCGATTCGATCACCCACCAATTTTATTTACTTACCTGAGTTGGTCAGCTATATAGGGTTCAGCCGATTTCGAAAGTCACGGCTCTTAGCTTCACGCTAAGCCTCCAGAAACCTCCGGTAGTGCCCTGCCGGAGGTTTTTCGTTGTGGGGAGAAGGCACACGCCTTATCAGCGCATGACGCGCGCGCGGGAGTTCGGCCGATAGGCGATGCGGCTGTGGCCGGTGCAATAGGGCTGGCCGTCGTTCGCGGAATTGCCGCAGAAGCAAAAGTCCTCCGCGCCGGGCGTCGAGATCGGCCAGCGGCAGCGAGTCTCGTCGAGCTCCATCAGTGAGCAGCGGTTGGTGTCGTCGATCGGCCCAGTCACGGGTGCCGCGTCCGCTTCGCCGTAGATCGTGGCGAGCATTTCAAATTGCAGCCGGGGCACCGCTTTTGGCGCGCGTGGGGCGGAAGCCCTGTCCTGCAGCCTGCGCTCGTCGACCGAGCGGCCACGTGTAAGATTGAGGCGCGACAGCTTGCCGATGACGGCGTTGCGGCTGACGCCGATGTCGGCGGCGATCTCGCGGCAGGACAGGCCGGCCTCGAAGTGTTGCTTCAGCAGTTCAATTCGTTCGTTGGTCCAGGTCGGAGAGAGCACAGGCATTTGTAACGGTCCCAGGTTGCGACATCTGGCCATCAGTCGCTCGAGCTCCGTCCGCTTCACGCTCGTCGCACGCTCACGTCCTGCCATTGTCGCGAATCGACAAAAGTCCGTCCTTGATGGCGAGACGGATGCCTTCCTCGATCAATGTCCGTGCGACGCCGGGAACGCTGGTGCCGTGGGTGCCCTGTCTCACCAGCTTTTCCAGATAGGTGATGGTCGAGAGCGCCAAAGTTACGGGAATGCGGTCAGTCTCGGCTTTTTCGGTGGCCATGGCCCGAACGCTAGCCTCTTACTCAGGTACATAAAAGTAACGATTAAGACTCTATTTAGGTCCAGGGGTAGAAGTCAAATCCGGGCTTTATCGGTGGCACAGCGCGTTGGAATCGCTCAGAAAAGTTGGCGCGCGCCGGCGCGCCGCGCGGATTGCGGGCGGCGCGTGGCGTCAGCGGGGCAGGAGGTTCGTCCGGACTCAGCCGTGCACGATGGCCTTTTCGATCATGCAATGGATGCCCTTGGAGCCGTTGACGGTCTGGGTCACCCGCAGATCGGCCGCGAGGCTGCACAGCGTATAGGCGTCTTCGCGGGAGAGGTTTCGCGTTTCGCCGAGCAGCGCGATCATGTCGCGCAGCGCTCGTATCGCGCATTGGTCGAGGTCGGGGTCCATCGCCATGGTCATGTAGTGCGTCGGCGTCTCCGCGCGCGGATAGGAGAACCGCAAATCCTTGCGCAGCGTCAGGCGGAAGAGGCCCGAGAGCGCGGTCTCGATTGCGGTGACGCAGACCTCGCCGTCGCCCTGCACGCCATGGCCGTCGCCGCAGGAGAACATCGCGCCGGGGACGAACACTGGCAGATAGAGCGTCGCGCCGGCGCCGAGCTCCTTGTTGTCGAGGTTGCCGCCCATGGCGCGCGGGACGAGCGAGGAGATGCGGCCCCAGGCAGGGGGCGGCGACACGCCCATCACGCCGAAAAACGGCTTCAGCGGCAGGTCGAGGCCCCAAGGCATGCGGCCGACCATCCGCTCCCGGTCCAGCGGGATGTTGAGAAGTCGCGTCTCGTGGAAATCGTCGGGCAGGGTGCCGGCTAGCGGCTTGATCAGATTCCAGCCCCAATCCTGCCGAAGCTGGACGTCGAGGATATCGACCTGGAGGACGTCGCCGGGTTCGGCACCGTCCACCGCGATCGGCCCGGTGAGGATGTGACCTGGCACCATCCGATCGGATTTCGCATGCACCTCGGACATCTCGGGCGGAACGTGAAACCGGCTGCGGTCAGGGACCACTTCAGGCCCGCCGCTGATGGTGTCGACCGTGACCTCGTCTCCACTTGCGACGGTGAGGACAGGCTTGAGCCTGGCTTCGAAGAAGCCCCAATGGCAGGTTTCGGCGCTCGCATGCAGGTGGTGATGGGTCATTCGCGGTGTCCAGTCGTTTTCATCCGAAAGCGCTTGAGAACTTGCAATGCCCGGGCTTGACCCGGCAATCGATCCTCTTCCAAGAAGATTTCTGAAGATAAGCGGGCGGGTCAAGCCCACGTGTCACAGCTACGATCATTTCAGCGAGGTTTCTCCTGTTCTTCGTTCTTTCCAAGACGCTTGGCGCCGCGGTGCTGCCGCTCAATCTTCTGGTCGAGCTCGGGATCATCTCGGTCGTGCTGATGGCAACGCGCTTTGCCGGGATCGGCCGGAAGCTGGCGGCGACCACGCTGGTCCTGCTCGCGCTCGCCGCATTTTCGCCGCTCGGCAATCTCTTGCTCTATCCGCTGGAATCTCGCTTTCCGCCGTGGGATCCGTCGCGCGGCGCGCCAGACGGCATCATCGTGCTGGGCGGCTCCGTCGATACCGATCTGTCGGCGGCGCACCAAACGCCGGTGGTTTTGCATGCGGCCGATCGCCTGTTGGCGCCGGCCGAGCTTGCCCGCCGTTATCCGAATGCGCGTATCGTCTTCACAGGAGGCTCAGCCAACCTGATCTCGACCCACGCCAGAGAGGCCGACTATTCGGTCCCGATTCTGGAAAGCATCGGCATCCCAAAAGAGCGCCTCGTCGTGGAACGGGACTCGCGCAACACTTACGAGAACGCGGTCTTCACGAAGCGTCTGGTGGCACCGAAGCCGGGCGAGCGCTGGCTGCTCATCACCTCGGCCTACCACATGCCGCGTTCGATGGGTATTTTCCGCAAGGCTGGCTTTGACGTCGAAGCCTATCCGGTCGACTGGCGGATGGGCGGGCGCGACGAGCTGTTTTCCTTCACCAATATCAGCGCGGACGGTCTCGGCCGCACCGATGTGGCCGTGCGCGAGTGGATCGGCCTTCTGGCTTACCGCCTCATGGGCAGGATCAGCGAGTTGCTTCCGGGACCTGGCAAGGACTAGAACAGATCGCAGAAACGCAAACGACCCGTCGGGAGGCTTTCGTGCAACAGCAGAGTGCAGACAGGATCGATCTTGCCGGCCTCGTGGCCGATCTCAACAATCTGCTGCGGTTGAAAACCACGGTGATCGGCATGAAGCTGTTCGCGCGCGCCGAAGACATGGAGGCGATCCCGAAGATCCGGCGGCCGAATGCGGTCCACACCACAGACCAGATCGTCAGCATGGCCTCGCGGCTCGGCTGGACCGTGGGCATCACCGGTGGCGATCTCGTCGGCAACCAATGCCGCGCCGTAATCGGCCTCGCACCCCAGGACGAGAAATGGCTCGCCGGCGAAAACTATGTCGGGGTGTGGCATGGCACGGCGGAGGATGCGCGCAAGCGCCAGGAGGCACTGGACGTCGTCCCGTTCGGGCAGTATCAGGCGCTCGCGGTCAGCCCGCTCGCAAGCGGTCGGCTCGATCCGCCCGACATCTGTCTCGTCTACGCGACGCCCGGCCAGATGATCATCCTGATCAACGGGCTGCAATATACCGGCTACAAGAAGTTCGAATGGGGCGTGGTCGGAGAGACCGCGTGCGCGGATTCCTGGGGGCGGGCGCTGAAATCAGGCGAGCCCAGCCTGTCCTTGCCATGCTATGCCGAACGGCGCTATGGCGGCGTGCCTGATGAGGAGATGCTGATGGCGCTGAAGCCGCATCATCTCGCCAAGGCAATCGAAGGCATGAAGGCGCTGGCCAAGAACGGCCTGCGCTATCCGATCCCGCCCTATGGAATTCAAAGCGACGTCCGCGCCGGCATGGGCGTGAGTTACGCGAAGAAGTAAAGGCCAGTCATGAGCTCTGCGAAATTCGACATCGTCGTCTATGGCGCGACCGGTTTTACCGGTCAGCTCGTCGCCGAATATCTGGCGGCGCATTACAAGAACGACACGCAGCTCAAATGGGCGATGGCCGGACGCAGCCTCGACAAGCTGAAGTCAGTGCGCGGCGCGATCGGCGCGCCCGCAGACACGCCGCTGATCGTGGCGGATGCGTCCGATGCGGCCTCGCTGAAGGCAATGGCAGAGCAGACGAGATCTGTCATCACGACGGTCGGTCCGTATCAGCTCTATGGCGAGGAACTGCTGGCTGCCTGCGTTGCTGATGGTACGGACTATTTCGATCTTTGCGGCGAGCCGATCTGGATGCGGCAGATGATCGACAAATACGAGGCGGCTGCGAAAGCGAGCGGCGCGCGCATCGTGTTCTCCTGCGGCTTCGACTCCGTGCCTTTCGAGCTCGGTACGTTCTTCGTCCAGGAAGAGGCCAGGCGCGTGTTCGGCGCTGTGGCACCGCGCGTGAAGGGCCGCGTGCGCGATATGCGCGGCACGCTCTCGGGCGGCACCGCGGCGAGCGCGAAGGCCACCTTCGATGCGGTTGCCAAGGACATGAGCCTCGTCGCGATCCTGAACGATCCGTTCGCGTTGACGCCTGGCTTCACCGGACCGAAGCAGCCGAGGGGCAACAAACCGCTGATTGAGGAGGATCTCAATTCCTGGGCCGCGCCGTTCATGATGGCATTGATCAACACCCGCAACGTCCATCGCTCCAACATGCTGATGGGCTTTCCCTATGGCCAGGACTTCGTCTACGACGAGATGGTTTTGACCGGACCCGGCGAGAAGGGCGAGACCAACGCCAAGCGAGTGATGGCGGCGAATGCCGAGAAGACCGGCCCGAGCGCGCCGAAGCCGGGCGAGGGGCCATCGAAGGAGGAGCGCGAGAACGGGCTCTTCAATTTGCTTTATGTCGCGATCGCGCCCGACGGCCGCATGGTTCGTGCCGGTGTGACCGGCGATCGTGATCCCGGCTATGGCTCGACCTCGAAGATGATCTCCGAATGCGCGATCTGCATGCTGCGTGACGCGACTGATGTCGCGGCCGGTTTCTGGACGCCGGGTGCGGCGATGCAGCACAAGCTGATCAAGCGGCTGCGGGACAATGCCGGGCTGACGTTCGAGGTGGAAGCTTAAGCTCCGCGTTTCCGAAAGGGGCTGATCGATGTCCGCGACGTTCGACATCGTCGTCTACGGTGCGACCGGATACACCGGTCAGCTCGTGGCTGAATATCTCGCGGCGCATTACGTTGGCGAGGGTGCGCCGACCTGGGCGCTTGCCGGGCGCAGCAGAGACAAGCTTGCCTCCGTTCGCGATGTGATCGGCGCTCCCGCTGACACGCCGCTGATTGTAGCGGACGCCGCCAATCCGGCAGCGTTGCGGGCCATGGTCGATCAGGCGAAGCTGGTCGTTACCACTGTCGGTCCCTATCAGCTTTATGGATCCGATCTGCTCGCCGCCTGCGTCGCCTCGGGCACCGATTACATGGATCTCTGCGGCGAGCCGATCTGGCTGAAGCAGATGATCGACAGGCACGAGGCGGCCGCCAAGGCGAGCGGCGCGCGCATCATGTTCTCCTGCGGCTTCGATTCCATGCCGTTCGAGCTCGGTGCGTTCATTGTCCAGGAGGAAGCAAGGCGCGTGCTCGGTGCACCGGCGCCGCGCGTCAAAGGGCGGGTCCGCGACCTCAGCTGGAAGTTTTCCGGCGGCACGTCCGCCAGCGCAAGGGTCACCTTCGAAGCGGTTGCGCAGGATCTCAGCCTGGTGTCGATCCTCAAGGACCCCTTCGCATTCACGCCCGGCTTCGAAGGGCCGAAGCAGCCGCGCGGCAACAAGCCTGTTTTCGAGGAGGATCTGCAATCCTGGTCCGCGCCGTTCGCAATGGCGATGCTGAACACGCGCAACGTTCACCGTTCCAACATGCTGATGGGATTCCCTTACGGCCGGGATTTCGTCTACGACGAGATGGTGCTGACGGGGGCGGGGGACGAGGGGCAGGCCAATGCCAAGCTCGTTATGGCCGCCAACAGCGAAAAGACCGGCCCTGAGGCGCTCAAGCCCGGCGAGGGACCATCGAAAGAAGAGCGCGACGCCGGTCATTATGACCTGCTCTATATCGCGATTGCGCCCGATGGCCGTCAGGTTCGTACTGCGGTGAAGGGCGATCTCGATCCCGGCTACGCGTCAACGGCCAGGATGATCTCGGAATGCGCGATCTGCCTGCTGCGCGATGCGCCTGATGTCCCACCCGGTCTCTGGACGCCGGGCGCGGCGATGCAGCACAAGCTGATCAGGCGCTTGCGGGAGCACGCGGGGATGAGGTTTGAGGTGGAGAGCTAGCCCGGCTCTCGTAGGGTGGGCAAAGCGAAGCGTGCTCACGACTTTTTGCACGACCGAGGAGAGATGGTGGGCGCGGCGCGTTGCGCCTCACCCTTCGGCAGCCGAGGTTGCCGCTACGCCGCCCTTGCGTCATACGCGTACATGAAATCCATGCTCTTCGATCCCAGCGGCAGCAGCCATTTCATCATCTGATTGCGGATGAAGGCGCCGGCGGCGCTGAACTCGCGTTTGCTGTTGCCGTTGCGACGCGCGATGGCGACAATCTTCTCGGCGCGGGGGCGTCGCTCGGCCTCGAAGGCCTGGAACGTCGCCGTCAACTCCTGACCCTCCTGCATCAGCCGAGCGAGCCGCATCGCATCTTCCAGCGCGAGCGACGCGCCCTGGCCGGCATGCGGGCTGGTTGCATGCGCGGCGTCGCCGATCAGGAGCGAGCGCTTGCGCGACCATGTCGGCAAGGTCGCGACATCGAGCGTATCGGTGATCACGATGTTCTCGGCCGCCTCGATTATCGCGGGGATCGGATCGTGCCAGCCGTGATGGAAGCTCCGCAGATGCTGCTTCAGCGTCTGTGCGTCGAGTGCGCGAAACATCGCGGCATCCATGCCGTGCGCGGGCTGCGTGCTCCACCACATCGCGCCGTCCATTGGATCCGGGCTGCAATAGCCGTAGCCGAAGTAGCCGCTCTGTCCGAACGTGGTCTCGACACGTCTGCCGATCGCCCTTCCGTCGAGGACCGAATGAGGGACGAACCCGCCGAAGCCGATCAGGCCGGTGTTGAAGGGTTTGGGACCATCAGGCACAACCTGGCGCCGCGTGATCGAATGCACACCGTCGGCGCCGATCAGAAAATCACCCTCCGCGGTGGTGCCGTCGGCAAAATAGGCGATCACAGGCTGGTCGCCGCGATCCTCCACCTTGATCAGGCGCTTGTCGAAATAGAGCGAGACGCAGGCGCACCAGGCCTTGTCGATCAGCATCTCGTTCAGCGTGGCGCGGCAGACATTGACCGCAGGCTGGCCGAAGCGCCGCGCCATGTCGCGGTTGATCGAGCCGAGCCTTCGGCCTTCTTGCGAATAGAAGTCGAAGGACTCCGCGATCGAGCCGCGGCTGATCAGCTCGTCGGCAAGCCCGATCTCGTCCATGACCTGCATGCCGTTGGGGGCGATCTGGAGGCCGCCGCCGATGCCCTTCGAGTAGGGCCAGGCCTCGTAGATTGCGGATTCGATGCCGGCGCGGCGCAGCAGGATCGCGGCGACGGGCCCAGCGATGCCGGCGCCGATGATGAGGGCCTTGCGGGGACGGTGAGGCATTGGCTTGCTCCCGACGTTTCCGTGGTGCTAGGAGAAATTAAGGTCACTAAATCTCTTAGTGACTAAGATATATATCGACTAAGATATGAGGTGGGCCTTGTCAAGGGCAAAGGCGCGCGCGGCGTTATTGGGGGAATTGGAAGAGGCGATGCGGCGGTCGTCCGCGCAGGGCGTGCTCTATGGGCAAGCCGTTGCGAACGTAGCCGGAATTGCCAATTCCGACCTCGAATGCATGGACATTCTCTATCTCGAGGGTCGCGTGACCGCGGGGAGGCTTGCCGAGGTGACGGGGCTCACGACGGGCGCCATCACCGGCGTGGTCGACCGACTGGAGAAGGCTGGCCTCGTCCGCCGCGAGAGGGACGAGCATGATCGGCGCAAGGTCTTCATTTCGGTGATACCGGAGACCGGGGCGAAGATTGGCGAACTCTACGTGCCGATGCAGCAGGCAATGGAGAAGGTGTTCAGCGCCTATAGCGACGAAGAGCTGCGCCTGCTGCTGCGGTTTGCCAATGAGGGCTACAAGGGTGTGCTCGCAGCGACCACGGCATTAAAGGGCCTGCTCGATACGCCGCCCGAAAAGAGGCCCCAGCTCAAGCTGAAGAAGCATCCTCGCCAGACGTGATCTTGTAGGCCTGCGCCGCGGCGATCATGCCCCACATCGCGCCCAGCATCATCCAGAAGTGGCGCCAGTGGTCGGTGTCGATCACAAAGCTTTCGCCGACGGTGCCGACGAAGGCGGAGAACACCGCGAGGTAGGCGCGCTGCCAGGGCACACGGACGAAGATGTGGCGGAAGCCCATGATGACGGTGGTGAAGACCAGCGCCGGATAGCAGACGCCGGAGAGCCAGCCGCCTGACATGAAGGCGTTCAGGTAGGAATTGTGGGTGTCTTCAGGGAAGAAGCGGTGGAATTGCAGGGGGCCGATGCCGAACGGCAGATCAAGCGCCATCTCCGCGCCTAGGATGTGCCGGCCGAATCGGCCAAAGCGGCCCTCGTCATAGCTCTGGTCGAAGCTCGCGCGCTGCTTGAACATCTCGGCGACGGAATCGAACGACAGCAGCACCGCGATCAGCGCCAGCCCCAGCACCACCGCGACGATCGCCATGACGATGATGCGCGAGCGCTGGGCATTGGTGCGGCTGGTCAGCACCATCAATGCCAGCATGAACGCCGAGGTCAGGATCAGCCCGCCCCAGGCCGCGCGGGAAAAGGCGAGCAGGATGGCCAGCGACATGATGCCGAAGGCGAAGGCGTTGCGAAAGGCCTTGGCGAGCTTGTCGGAAACCACGCTTTGGAGCGCAAACAGCGCCGGCAGGATCAGGAACGCGCCAAGCACGTTCGGGTCCTTGAAGGTGCCGCGGGCGCGCTCATAGAGCGTCAACAGATCGTGGCCGCCGGGGACCAGGTTGAAATAGCCTGCAATCGCTGAGAGCGAGGCGATCATCGCGCCGACCACCAGGCCACGGCGCAGCATGTCGAGCCGCGCCTCCGTGTCCTCGGAGGTGACCATGGCGAAGAACACCACGGTAACAGCCATGTACCAGGAGGTCGCTATCCAGCTTGCGACCTCTGACTGGTCGAGCAACGGGATCGCGCTGATGGTGTAACCGACATTGAGCAGCACCAGAGCCAGTACCAACGGCATCAGCACGAGCCGCAGGCGCAGGCCGGTGGCGAAGAAGGCGACGGTGGCGAGCAGCGTCGCGATCTCGTAGGGGCTCGGCTCGATGAAGACGATTGCGCCCGATGCGCCGACCAGCCACACCAGCGCGCGCTGGAGGGCGAGCACGCCGGGCGCAGCCGGTGCGGCTACGTTCATTCCACCGGCTGTTGCCGCATACGCCATCACACGCTCACACGCCTAACTCTCACGCCACAAACACCGCTGTCATCGCCCGGCTTGACCGGGCGATCCAGTACTCTGCGGCGCCTGTTGTGGAGATGGCTGGCGCCACGGCGTACTGGATGCCCCGGTCAAGCCGGGGCATGACGAAAGCTCAATACGCGTTCTCGTTCTTGGTCAGCAGCGAGATCGGCGTCTTCAGGAGAATGACAAGGTCGAACAGGACCGACCAGTTCTCGATGTAATAGAGGTCGAACTCGACGCGCTTCTGGATCTTCTCTTCATTGTCGATCTCGCCGCGCCAGCCGTTGATCTGGGCCCAGCCGGTGATGCCGGGCTTGACGCGGTGGCGGGCGAAATAGC
The DNA here is from genome assembly GCF_022012435.1 of Bradyrhizobium zhengyangense. Taxonomy (GTDB): domain Bacteria; phylum Pseudomonadota; class Alphaproteobacteria; order Rhizobiales; family Xanthobacteraceae; genus Bradyrhizobium; species Bradyrhizobium zhengyangense. The sequence goes on along the minus strand of NZ_JAKLUA010000023.1, from coordinate 25,698 downwards.
CGTCGACGGCCTCGTCGAACAGTCGACTCTGGAGCTTGCCTTGCACCGCGTGCGGACGCGGGCCGACCAGGGAGAGATTGCCCGAAAACACCACGTTGAAGAGCTGCGGCAGTTCGTCGAGGCTGGTCTTGCGGATGAAACGGCCGACGCGGGTGACACGCGAATCGTTCTTGGTCACGACCTTCGATGCCGTCGGATCGGCCTGGTGGTGATACATCGAGCGGAATTTGTAGACGTCGATACGCTCGTTGTTGAATCCGAACCGCTTCTGGCGGAACAGGACGGGGCCGGGGCTGTCGAGCTTCACGGCCAGCGCCACCAGCGCCATCACGGGAAGGGCCGCGAGCAACGCGAGGCTGCCGACGACGCGGTCGAACAGCCATTTCATCACCAGATCCCAATCGGTGATTGGCGCCTCGAACACGTCGAGCGTCGGCACTTCGCCAAGATAGGAATAGGAGCGAGGGCGGAAGCGCAGCTTGTTGGTGTGGGCGGAGAGGCGGATATCGACCGGCAGCACCCAGAGCTTCCTCAGCATCTCCAGGATGCGCGTCTCCGCCGAGATCGGCAGCGCGAACAGCACGAGATCGACGCGGGTGCGCCGGGCGAATTCGACGATGTCGTCGACCTTGCCGAGCTTGCGCGCGCCGGCGCAGGTATCGAGCGCGCGGCTGTCGTTGCGGTCGTCGAACACGCCGAGCACGTGGATGTCGGAATCCTCCTGCGCCCTCAACGCCTCAACCAATTGCTCACCGTTGCTGTCGGACCCGACGATGATGGTGCGGCGATCGAGCCGACCCTGGCGCGCCCAGTTGCGCACCAGCGAACGGAGGATGAGGCGCTCGACGACCAGCGCGGCAAGGCCAAGGAAATAGAAGGCGGCAAGCCACAGCCGCGAGATCTCGCTGCCGAACTTGGCGAAGAAGGAGACGCCGATGAACAGCAGGAAGACGAACGACCAGGACGAGATCATCCGCGTCATCTGCCGGAGCTGGCCGCGGAACAATTGCACCTGATAGATGTCCGCGGCCTGGAAGCAGACCACGGCTGCGACTGCGACGGCGACGATCTCTATCGGATAGATCCAGCTAAAGCCGTTGTGCGGCATGACATAGCCGACATATACGGCGATGCCGACCACGTTGAGCAGCGCGAAGTCGATGGCGCGCACGATGCCGGCAATCACGATCGGCGAATAGGCGCGGGCGACTTTCTGGTTGACGACCTCGAGCGCAGCCGGCGTGAGGCGGCGGCGGCGTTCGACGAAATTCGTCTCGGCAGGCTTGGCCGCGGCGCTGGTCGCGGCATCGAGCATCGAGCGTGCGTTGAGCGGTTCCACGGGCGTCTACGTCCATTCCAAGGCCCCGCGGGCAGCGACTTGCTCCCCGGGCATGCATCCCCAGGCACTCGATTATCGGACAAATCGGAAGATTCTCTAAAGCCGGCTTAAGGATGGTTAATGATTGGCAAATGCATCGCGGTAACCCGCGAGCACGCCATCGACCATCGCCTGCTGCGAGAAGTGCGCCGAGATGCGCTCGCGCAGGGCCGCTGCGCGCTGCGCAGTCGCCTGCGCATCGTCGAGCGCGGCGGCGATCGCCTCGGCCATGGCTTCGGCGTTGCTGGCCGCGAATAGGGCCGGGCTGTCGGCCCCGAAAATCTCAGGGATGCCGCCGACGCGCGCTGCGATCATGGGAATGCCGGCTGCGCCGGCCTCGATGACGACATAGGGCATGGAATCGCCGCGCGAGGGAACGACCAGCAGTCGTCCCTTGGAAAAGCCGTAGCGCGCCTTGACGTGGCCGATGAAGCGGATCGCGTCCTTCATGCCGAGCCGCTCGACCTGCGCCTTCAGCGCCGCCGTCTCCTCACCGTCACCGCCGAGCGTCAGCGTGACGTTCTTGCCGCTCTCTTGCAGCCGCGCCACCGCGTCGACCAGGAGGTCCGCGCCCTTGATGTGCCTGAACTCGCCGACATAGCAGAGGTCGGTGGCGTCATCGGCGATAACGACAGGTTCGAATTCTTCCGGCGTCACGCCGTTGAAGACGCAGTGCACCACGCCCTTGGGCGTGCCGACGATGCGCTGGTAGGTGTCGCGCGCAAAGGCGCTCTCGAACAGGAACAGGTCGGTCGCATCCATCAGCGAGCGTTCGAGGCGTGCGTAAAACTCCCCCTTCAGGGTGTTGAGCGGATAGTGCAGCGAGCCGCCATGGGGCGTGTAGATGCGGATGGTGTCGTCGGCGCGGCGCCGCATGCGAACGAAAGCGCCGGCCTTGGCACCGTGGCCATGCATGACGTCGGGCTTGAGCGCTGCAATCAGGCGGCGCATGCGCAACCAAACCAGAAAATCCTCGGGCGAGGGTTCCCGGCGGATCGCCATCCGATGCACGCCGAGCTTCAAGCGCGGCGCAAGTTCGGCCAGCGCCTTGTCCGCACGCTCGCCACCGGTGAGGCTGTCGGCGAGAATCCCGACGTGATGGCCGCGGTCAACCTGGCCGTTGGCGAGGTCGAGGATGTGGCGGAAGATGCCTCCGACGGGTGCGCGTACGGCGTGCAGAATGCGAAGCGGCTGGTCAGGAGAGGGAGGCATGATCAAAACCAGCGCACGAAACTGGACAAAGTTCTCGAAATATCGATGCGATTAAGGACCCTCGTGGTTAACAAACGATGACGAGCGTGCCCACGTTGGCTGCCGGAGGTCGCGATTAACCCAGCGGCAACCTTAATGGAGTGTAATCGGCCTCATTGAGGTCCACGAGTGGCGTTGCCCTGCGGGAGTGTTCGATGCGTTTAGCGTTCTGGCGTGCCGGCAAGGACAAGGCCGTCATCGAGCGGGCCGTTTCGAAAGCCAAGCTCGAGACAAAGCCCAGAGCTGAAGCCAAGCCTGCGCCGATTGCAGCGAAGCAGGCGCCAGCCGAATCCGGCGACATCGATCTGCATGCGCTGGGCGGCGCGCTCGCGCGCAAGCGCGGCTGGATCATCGTGCCGACGGTATTGGCCCTCGTCGCGTCCGTCGCCATCGTCAATCTCATCACGCCGCGCTTCAAATCCGAATCGCGAATCCTGATCGACGGCCGCGAGAACGTCTTCCTGCGGCCGAGCAGCGATCGCAGCACCGAGGAGCGGCAGGCGCTCGACCCCGAGGCCGTCACCAGCCAGGTGCAGCTCGTGCTGTCGCGCGATCTCGCGCGCGAGATCATCAAGAAGAACAAGCTGGCCGAGCGGCCGGAGTTCGATCCGGTACTGCAAGGCATTTCGCCCCTGAAATCACTCGCGGCGCTGGTCGGCATCGTCCGCGACCCGTTCTCGATGACGCCGGAAGAGCGGGTGCTCGACGCGTACTATGATCGCCTTCAGGCCTATGCCGTCGACAAGTCGCGCGTGATCGTGGTCGAATTCCAGTCGCAGGATCCCGAGCTCGCCGCGCGCGTCGCCAATTCGATCGCCGACGGCTACCTGGTGCTCCAGCAGAATGCGCGCCAGGACCAGGCGCGCAATGCCAGCCAGTGGCTCTCGGGCGAGATCGACAATTTGCGCAAGAAGGTTTCCGAGGCCGAGGCGAAGGTCGAGGATTTCCGTTCGAAGTCGTCGCTGTTCATCGGCACCAACAACACCACGCTGTCAAATCAGCAGATGGGTGAGGTCAACACCCAGCTCAACAACGCACGCTCGCTGAAGGCGGACGCGGAATCCAAGGCGAGGCTGATCAAGGAAATGCTCCAGAGCGGCAAGCCGATCGAGGCATCCGAGGTCGTGAACTCCGAGCTGATGCGTCGCTTGTCGGAGCAGCGTGTGACGCTACGCGCGCAGCTCGCCGAACAGTCGTCCACGCTGCTCGGAAATCATCCGCGCATCAAGGAGCTGAAGGCACAGCTGAGCGATCTCGATGGTCAGATCCGCGACGAGGCTGCCAAGATCTCGCGTTCGCTCGAAAACGACGCCCGGATCGCCGGCGGCCGGGTCGACGGCCTGACCACGAGCCTCGAGCAGCTCAAGAAGCAGGCGACATCGACCAACGGCCAGGATGTCCAGCTCCGCGCGCTCGAGCGCGAGGCCAAGGCGCAGCGCGACCTGCTCGAGACCTATCTTGCCAAATATCGCGAGGCGAATACCCGCGAAACCATCGATACCGCGCCGACCGAGGGCCGCATCATTTCGCGCGCAATCGTCTCGAACACGCCGGCCTATCCGAAGAAGCTGCCGATCGTGTTGATCGCGACGCTGGCGACGCTGCTGTTGTCCTCCGGTCTCGTCGTCACCGGCGAGCTTCTGCGCCAGACCGCGCCGCGCGTCGTCGCGACGCTCGCCCCCGCGACGGCACGCCGCGAGCCTGTTGTCGATCCGGTGGAGACGGATCCGGCGCCGCTCCAGCCGGAGATGACCGACGATGCCGACGTCAGCGAATTGGCCGAGATCGGGCAGCTGGCCGAGAGGCTGAAGGCTGCTGGCGCGAGCGCCAAGAAGGTCACCGTGCTCGGCACCGCTTCAGGAGAGGCGATCACGCTGTCGGCGCTGACGCTCGCCCGGCATCTGGCGCGTGAGGCGCGTGTCGTCGTGGTCGATCTTGCCGCATCCTCGCCGACGATCGTCGCGGTGTCGGTCGATCCGACAGCGCCCGGACTTGCCGAGCTGATGCAGGGGCAGGCCTCGTTCGCGCAGATCATTACGCGCGACAAATTCTCGCGGCTGCATCTCGTTCTGGCCGGTCGTCCAGGCTTCGACCAAAGTCTGCTTCAGTCGCCGCGAGTGGCGCTCGCAATCGATGCCTTGCTGCGCGCTTACGATTACGTGTTGCTCGACGCCGGTGGCGCATCCGAGCTGCCCGCAGAACTCTTGACGACGAATGCCCGCGCTGTCGTGGTCCCCGACGCGTCGATGGAGGCTGATGCGCGTACGCTCATGTGCGAGCAGCTCAAGGGCGTCGGCTTCAGCGAGGTGACGATGTTGAGGCGGCCCGTGCAGCCATCGGATGCTGGTGAGACAGCGCGCGTGGTGGCGGCGTAGGTCCCGTTATCCTCTCGCGCCGCCCACGAGGCGAGAAGGGAAAGTCGCTACCCGAACGTCTGCCTCAGCCGTCGCGCCAGATCGAACAGCACCTGGTTCTGCTTCACCAGGCGCTTGCCGCGGTTGATGGAGGACATCGCCATGGCCGCGAGCCTGCCGCGCGGGGTCAGGGGCACGAAGCTGTCGAAGATGTCCTCGTCGTTCTTGCAGAACATGCGCTTGTAGTCGTCCGATCCGATGCCGAGGTCGAGGGAGCGGTAGCCGCGCTCGCCGTACCGGTCGATGATGTAGCGTATCAGGATCAGGCCCGGGCTGTAGCGGGCGTGCTCCGACATCGTGTAGGTGTTGAACATCATCGAAAAGCGCTGGCCGTCGGCGACGCCGGCGAAGATCGCGATCACTTCCTCGTCGCATTCCAGCGCATGAATGTCGATGACGCGGCCTTCGCCGCGCGGCGCCAGGCAGGCACTGCGGATGAATTGCTCGACGCCAGGCTCGGCGAAGACATTAGGCAGCTTCTGCTCCGCCATCCGCGCCGGTTTGACGCGGAAGAACCAGTCGAGCAGGCGGGTGACGTCCGCGTCCGTTGTCGCAAGGTGATAGCGGTAGCCGGGAAGAGCCTGGAGCTTCTTCTCCTTGCTCTTGAGCCGGCGGCGGAAGGAATTGCTGATCCGCGATGCGGGCGGGCCGCCCGGCTCCATGATCAGCATGGGGCAGCCGTTGATCGCGCTCTGCTGCGGCAATAGCGCAAACGGATTCTGCTGATCGTGCCAGCGCTTCGGTTGCTGCGTCAGCGCGAGCACGTCGACCCGGTTGCACAGCGGTGCGATCAGTGCGTCGAGGTCGGTGGCGACGGCCTGTGCGGCGAACTCGGCGTTCCACAGTCCCATGTTGAAGGTCGTATGCTTGCCGCCCATGAAGCAGGCCGTGCGCACGCCATGGCCCCGGCGCAGCGCCAGCGGAAGCAGGGCGAGCGGAGTCCGCTCGGCATCGCGCGCGATCACGACGAAGGGGCGCGCGCCTTCGTGCTCGCCGACCGATCGTTGCCAGGTGCCCAGGAGATCGAACCGCTGATACGGCGTGAAGAGGTGACCGGGCTCCTCGAGCGCGCGCCAAACCCTCTCGGCTTCACCGAGATCGGCGATGATATCGACACGCGCAATACGGCTCGCTCTGGACCGCGCTGGCGATTCTGCCGTCCGGCTTTGCATCGCCGCAGCCATGGTCATTCACGAAACCTGTCGAGAAAGCGAAAAATACGTATTTCGGCCTGTGGCCGACCTTTGCATATAAATGTCAACAAAGGGTAATGACAATGGGTCAGGGAGCAGGCTGCCGGCGAACGCGAAGGTGGGGTATTGGCATCCGACGACAGATGGCTGGAGCGGTTGCGGCTCGAACTGGCCTGGTTCTCGGGCCAGGCCCTGCTGCGCAGCCGTGGCGCGGGCGCCATCCTGCGCTTCGCGCACGTACGGCCGGGGCGGAGCGGCGCGTTCCAGCCGTTGCGCGAACACGAGGTCTCGCCGCAATTCCTCGATCGCGCCATTCGTGCGCTGAAGCGCTGGAACTATGACTTTCTCGGTATGGACGAGGTCTGCCGGCGCGCGGTGACGCTGCCGGAGAAACAGCGCTTCGTGGCACTCACTTTCGACGGCGCGCCGAAGGACTTCATCAGCTTTGCCTATCCGGTGCTGGCGCGCCACGCCGTACCGTTCACGCTCTATGTTCCTACCGCTTTTCCCGATGGCGTTGGCGAGGCGTGGTGGCTTGGGCTCGAGCGGGTGATCGCGCGCGAGAGCCGCGTCAGCCTAATGATGGGCGACAAGGAGCAGCGTTTCACCGTCACAGACAATGCCGAGAAGCAGGCGCTGTTCTCGCATCTCGAGGGCTGGCTGCGCTCGCTGCCGCCTGCGGATCTGTCAGCCGCGATCGCCGATCTCTGCACGCGCTACAGCATCGATCTTGTCGCACTCTCTCGCGAGGCGTCGATGGATTGGGAGGATCTGGCGAAGCTCGCTGCCGATCCGCTGGTCACGATCGGCAGTGTGACCGTGAACTATCCTAACCTCGCCAACATGAAGGATGCGGCGGCGCTGCGCGAGATGACGATGGGCAAGGCGGTGGCGGAAGCCGCGTTTCGCCGCGAGGTCAGGCACCTGGCATATCCGTTCGGCGATCGGTCCTCGTTCCGGCGCAGCCACGTCGTGATGGCGGAGGAGGCCGGTTTTGCCAGCGCGGTATCGACGATCCCGGGCATTGTGGATGCGGAAGGACGCACAAATCTGCGCGCGTTGCCGCGGATCCCCTGGGACGGGCGGGTGCGCTCGCTGCGAATGATGCGGGTGTTGGTGTCGGGCGTTGCGTTCGCGCCGGTGAAACCGACGGGCAGCGTTACGAGCTAGATTTCGCCCGGTCGGGCCGCTGCATCCAACTCACGATGGGCATGGCCGGAAGCACCCAGCCCATGCCGACCACCACGTAGTAGATCGCCTGACGCCAGCCGGACTCGGCGATCCACGGCATCTGCGCAGCCGCCATGCCGAGCAGAGCCCATACGGTGGCCAGCACCAGCAGCAGAATGGCGCCGAGGAACTTGCGGGTGCGGATCGTCATGGCGGGGACTTGCGGCTTTCGCGTAACTTGCGCTGCGGGAGCGGGGGACTATAAGGGGCACGCAGTCCGGTTCAAGTCTCTTAGTCACAAGGCTTGGTTTGTCCCTGAAATGACGACGATTTCCGCCCCGACCAACCCGCATCGCGCCGTGCGCTGGTGGCTGATCTCCGTGGCCGCCCTGATCGCGCTGATGGTGCTGGTTGGCGGTGCGACGCGGCTGACGGAATCCGGCCTGTCGATCGTCGAGTGGAAGCCGGTCACGGGTAGTCTTCCACCGCTGTCGGAGGCGCAGTGGACCGATGCCTTCGAGGCCTACAAGAAGATCCCGCAATATCGCGAGCTCAACGCGGGCATGAGCCTGTCCGAGTTCAAGCAGATCTTCTGGTGGGAGTGGAGTCACCGGCTGCTCGGCCGCTTCATCGGCGTCGCTTTTCTGCTGCCGTTCCTGTTCTTCCTGTGGCGTGGCGGCCTGTCGGGTGAGTTGAAGCGGCGGCTGTGGCTGCTGTTCGCGCTCGGCGGCCTTCAGGGCGCAGTCGGTTGGTGGATGGTGGCCTCCGGATTGTCTGAGCGGGTGGAGGTTTCTCAATATCGGCTGGCGACGCATCTGGTGCTGGCGCTGCTGATCTTCGCCGGCATCGTCTGGACGGTGCGGCGGCTCGCCGACCGGGCGCAGCTCGCGGTTCCCATGCGGCTGCGGTTCACGAGCGCGGTGCTGGTGATCCTGACCTTCATCCAGATCTATTTCGGGGCGCTGGTCGCGGGTCTGCGCGCCGGACGCGCCTACAACACCTGGCCGGAGATCGACGGCGCATTCATTCCGTCGGCGGACCGGCTGTGGTTCGAGACGCCGTGGTGGCGCAACATGTTCGACAATGTGCTGACGGTGCAGTTCGAGCACCGCATGACGGCTTACCTGCTGTTCACGCTGGTGGCGCTGCATGCGTTCGACGCGGTACGCTCGCGCGCAGGCTCGGCGACGAGCGGTGCGCTCTGGCTGTTTGCGGCGGTCAGCTTGCAGGTGGTGCTCGGCATCCTCACGCTGCTCAACCAGGTGCCGATTGACCTGGCGCTCTCGCACCAGGCGGTCGCGATCGCCGTGCTGACCTTGGCGGTCATGCAGGCGGAGCGGCTGGCGTCGCGGCAGAGCGCGGACGTGCAGCCGCGTGCAGTTCCGGTCGGTCAGGCCGGCTGATCACCATCAGCCAAGCTGATCAGCAATAGCCGTAGATGCCGCACGAATAGGGCAGGCGCCAGAAATAGTCGACCTGCTTCCCGCCGTAATACGAGCCCTGGTAGTCGTAGTCCCAGGGGCGGCCGTAATAACCCGGTAGTGTGTGCGAGCCCGGCAACAGCGGGGTGCCCGGCAGATTGCGGATGTAGCTGCCGACGCCATCGGCCGGCGAGATCAGCGCATCTGGATCAGTCTCGACATAGACCGTTGGCGGCGGCGGAGCTGCGGCCCGTCGCTTCGGATGGGCGGGAAAATCGGCGGCAAGGGCTGCTGAGGCCGTCAGCATTGCCGCAAGGGCAGCAGGCACCATCCAGCGCAGCATCGTCGGCTCCGAATCAAAGGCGATCCAAGAACGATCTATGCGGCAGATATGGTTAATGACTGTTAACCGTGGCCCGTTTCCAAGCGCTTTCACGCGCTCCGCTGATCAGGCAGGAATCGTCCGGACCGGGGTGACGGCCGCGTCGAACTGAATGCTCACCCTGTTCTTCAGAACGTGCTGGATCACTTCCGTTTCCGACCTCTCGAAAAGTTCGTCCCGGTTCGCGGCTTGACCGAATTCTCGCGCGAAATCGATGTCGGCGAATTTTCCAAGGAAGAGGGCCGCAACATCAGACTCATTGTTCTTCGCGAACACGTGGCTTTGTCCCGACTTCTTCATGTACAGCCCGATCATGCGCAGCGCCTTGTAGACCAGCGTGCTGTCGTGAAAGAGGATGATCGCGTCGGTACGGCCATGTTCGTGGCCATCCTTGTGCAGCCGCAATCACCACGATCATGTCGGATCGTGGACGTTGAGCGACCGTAGCCACGGAAGCTGGCGCGGAGCCCTCGGCAAGGCGCAGCGCCAGATCCCGGTGCGGATGGACGGTAGTGCTCTACGCGCTCAGGGCCTGCTCCAGGTCTGCGATCAGGTCTTCCTTGTCCTCGATGCCGATCGACAGACGCACCACGTCGGGACCGGCGCCGGACTTCACCTTGGCCGCGTCGTCGAGCTGGCTGTGAGTGGTCGAGGCCGGGTGGATGACGAGCGAGCGGGTGTCGCCGACATTGGCGAGGTGCGAGAACAGCTGCAGTTTCGACACTAAATTGACGCCCGCGTCATAGCCGCCCTTCAGGCTGAAGGTGAACACGGCGCCTGCGCCCCTGGGCGCATATTTGCGCGCGAGCTGGTTATACTTGTCGCTGGCCAGGCCCGCATAGTTCACCGAGGCCACGGCAGGGTGGCCGGCGAGGAATTCGGCGACCGCCTTGGCGTTGTCGCAGTGCTTCTGCATGCGCAGCGGCAGCGTCTCGATGCCGGTCAGGATCATGAAGGCGTTGAAAGGCGACAGTGCCGGGCCGAGGTCGCGTAAGCCCAGCACGCGGCAGGCGATCGCGAAGGCGAAATTGCCGAACGTCTCCTGCAGGCGGATGCCGTGATATTCGGGCCGCGGCTCGGAGAGCATCGGATATTTGCCGCCCGTCGACCAATCGAAGGTGCCGGCATCGACGATGATGCCACCGAGCGAATTGCCGTGACCGCCCAGGAACTTTGTCAACGAGTGCACAACGATGTCGGCGCCGTGATCTATGGGGCGGATCAGATAGGGCGAGGCCAAGGTATTGTCGACGATCAGCGGCACGCCAGCCTTGCGCGCCACCGACGAGATCGCCTCGATGTCGGTGATGCTGCCAGCGGGATTGGCAATGGACTCGATGAAGATCACCTTCGTGCGCGGCGTCACGGCGCGCTCGAAGCTCGCGATATCATCGGGGTCGGCCCACACCACGTTCCAGCCGAAGCTCTTGAATGCGTGCGTGAACTGGTTGATCGAGCCGCCATAAAGCTTTCGCGCGGCGATGAACTCGTCGCCCGGCTGGAGCAATTGCTGCAGGACCACGACCTGTGCGGCATGGCCCGAGGCGACCGCCAGCGCGGCGGTGCCGCCTTCGAGCGCGGCAACGCGCTCCTCCAACACCGCGTTGGTCGGGTTGCCGATGCGGGTATAGATGTTGCCGAACGCCTGCAGGCCGAACAGCGAGGCGGCGTGGTCGGCGTCGTTAAAGACGAACGATGTTGTCTGATAAATCGGAGTCGCGCGCGCACCAGTGGTCGGATCGGGCTGTGCGCCGGCATGCACGGCGAGGGTGGAAAATCCCGGAAGGCGATCGCTCATTGAGGCGTCCTGTTCTTGGGGTCTGAAATCGCGCGGCATGCTGATGGGAGCCGTGCCCGGCGTCAAGCCGCGGCTTCACATCGCAACGATCGTGCTACCCATTGACGCGTTCGCGAAACGAATCCTTCGCAATTGCGTCAGCTTTGCTCGCTCTTGTTTTTGGCGGCGCGATCGGAGGCGGCGGTGTCGCCACCGCCGACACTCATCCGATTGAGGGATAGACGCATGCCCTGCGTCGGCGCCGGCGGACGCTTGGAGCTCAGCGTACGCGAATTGACGCCCATCCAGGAGATCTCCGACGACAGTCGGCCATATTCGATCTTGGGGCAGCGGTTCATCACGACCTTAATACCGGCCGCTTCCGCCTTTTCAGCTGCGGCATCGTCATGCGCGCCGAGCTGCATCCAGATCACCTTCGGCAGAGGAGCGAGCGTCAGCGCCTCCTCGACCACGGGCATGATGTGGCTGGAGTTGCGGAAGATGTCGATCATGTCGATGGGGCGGCCGATGTCGCGAAGCGAGGCGACGAATGGCTTTCCGAGCAGATCTTTGCCGACATGTCCAGGGTTGACCGGGATCATGTCATAGCCGCGCTGCGCCAGATATTTGAACGCAAAGTAGCTCGGCCGCACGTTGATCGGCGAGGCGCCGACCATCGCAATGGACTTCACGCTGTTGAGGATGCTGCGGATATAATTGTCGGGATAGGCGTCGTGGTTCATTTTTTCTTTCCGTCATTCCGGGGCGCGCGATAGCGCGAACCCGGAATCTCGAGATTCCGGGTTCTGCTCTGCGAGCCGCCCCGGAATGACGATGCTAGAGTGTCACTCATCCCGCCATGTCGGCGTGCGCTTCTCGATGAAGGCGCCGATGCCTTCTTCAGCGTCGCGAGCCATCATGTTTTCGGTCATCACCTCTGCCGCATAGCGATAGGCATCCGCAAGGCTCATTTCGGCCTGGCGGTAGAACGCCTCCTTTCCGAGCTTGATGGTGTAGGCGGATTTCAGGGCGACCTGCTCGGCCAGCGCAATCGCAGCATCCCGCTCGGTGCCGGCGGCGACGACGCGATTGACCAGGCCGATCTCTCTCGCGCGCGCGGCCGGGACCGGCTCGCCCGTCAGCAGCATCTCCATCGCCTGCTTGCGCGGCACGTTGCGTGACAGCGCCACCATCGGCGTCGAGCAGAACAGGCCGATATCGACACCGGGCGTAGCGAAACTCGCCGCTTCCGATGCAATCGCAAGATCGCAGCTCGCGACGAGCTGACAGCCAGCCGCGGTTGCGATGCCCTGGACGGCAGCGACCACCGGCTTCGGCAGGTGCACGATCGCCTGCATCATCGTGCTGCAGGCATTCATGGCCTCGGCGAAGAAGGCGCGGCCACGGTCGGGATCAGTGCGGCGCGCAGTCAGCTCCTTCATGTCATGGCCGGCCGAGAAGGCGGGACCGTTGGCCGCCAGCACGACACCGCGGACGGCCTTGTCGTTGCTGATGTCATGTAGCTCGGCATGCAGGCTGGCGATCATCGCCGTCGACAGGCTGTTGCGTGCCGCCGGCCGGTTGAGGATCAGGACCGCGATCGGGCCGACCATTTCGCGCAGCAGAATTGGCTGATGCGGGGAGGGAGCGCGGGCGGCCTGGGTGGACATTGCGGCGTTTCCGATTGGATTATTACAGTTAGATGATGCAGTAACCTAATGTAGCAGGCGACGTGAAGCGAGGGTGGGGAACGGCATGGCGGCAGCGAAAATGAGCGTGGCGGAGCTTGAGCAGTTTCTCCGCGACGAATTTCCCCAGGCCTTCAGCGGCGACGACATCACGATCGAGAGCGCGGACGGCCAGACCTGCCTTTTGCGACAGCGTTACGGTGAGAAGATGCTGCGGCCGGGTGGAACCGTATCCGGCCCGACGCTGATGGCGCTCGCCGATTTCGCCATGTACGTGGTGCTGCTCTCCGCGATCGGACCGATCGGGCTCGCGGTGACCACCAATCTCAACATCAATTTCCTGCGCAAGGGCCAACCCGGGCAGGATGTGCTGGCGGAGGCCCGGCTGCTCAAGCTCGGCAAGCGGCTGGCGGTCGGGGAGGTCAAGCTGTTGTCCGGGACCTCGCCGGACCCGATTGCCCACGTCACATCGACCTATTCCATTCCGAATGTTTGAGGTTTTCGCAGGTAATATAGCACCATAATTTTAAGATATTGATTTTGCTGATATAAAATAGATCGTTTGGCATTGACCGTTGCGTGTCTCTTCTCTAGAAACCCGCGCAGTCCGGTGCGGTGTTCGCGCCGCTATTCCCCGTCCACGGAAAACTCTGACATGAAAACCTTTTCGGCAAAGCCGGCCGAGGTGACGAAGAAGTGGGTGCTGATCGACGCCAAGGGTCTGGTCGTCGGCCGTCTCGCCACCATCGTTGCCATGCGTCTGCGCGGCAAACACCTTCCGACCTACACCCCGCACGTTGATTGCGGCGACAACGTCATCATCATCAACGCCCAGCATGCGGTCCTCACCGGTCGCAAGCGCGAGCAGAAGACCTACTACAAGCACACCGGCTATGTCGGCCACGTCAAGGAGCGCACCGCGCGCCAGATCCTTGAAGGCAAGCATCCCGAGCGCGTGCTCGAGAAGGCCGTCGAGCGCATGATCCCGCGTGGTCCGCTTGGTCGCGTCCAGATGGGCAACCTCCGTGTCTACGGTGGTGCCGATCATCCGCACGAGGCCCAGACGCCCGAGAAGCTGGACATCGCCAAGTTGAACCGCAAGAACACGAGGGCCGCATAATCATGGCCGAATCCATTCAGTCGCTCGACCAGCTTTCGCAGCTCAAGACCGCAGTTGTGGCGCCCGATGCGCCCAAGCACGAGAAGAAGGTCGACAAGTTCAACCGCGCCTACGCCACCGGCAAGCGCAAGGACGCGGTTGCCCGCGTCTGGATCAAGCCGGGCGCCGGCAAGGTCACCGTCAATTCGCGCGAGGTCGAGGTCTATTTCGCTCGTCCCGTGCTGCGCATGATGATCGAGCAGCCGTTCTCGGTGGCCCAGCGTTCGGGCCAGTACGACGTGATCTGCACCGTCGCCGGCGGCGGTCTGTCCGGCCAGGCCGGCGCGGTCCGTCACGGCATCTCCAAGGCGCTCACCTATTTTGAGCCGGAGCTGCGCACCGTGCTCAAGAAGGGCGGCTTCCTCACCCGCGACTCCCGCGTGGTCGAGCGCAAGAAGTACGGCAAGGCCAAGGCCCGCCGGTCCTTCCAGTTCTCGAAGCGTTAATCGCTTCGGTCACATTCGCCGCGAAAGCGGCTTCAATGAGAAGCAAAAAGGCGCTGATTTCAGCGCCTTTTTTGTTGTTCGTTTGTACGCAAATTGAGCGCGTGTTTCCCGAAAACTTGGGCCCGCGTGAAAACCTGAATGGAACTCGCCGGACCTAGCGTCGCATCTGGAAGGGCGCGCAAGTCGGCTGGGCCGATCGCGTAACTGCTATGTTTAGAAGGGGGCCGACATGATGTCGCTCGATAGCATCACGCTCTATTTGGTCGCCACGATGGTCGCCGCATTGCTCGGCGCCATGATGGTGTTTTTCGGCAAGCAGGAGAACAGCCCCGCGCTGAAATGGTGGGGCACCGCCTATCTGCTCGGCGCGTCCTCTGTCGCGCTGTGGACCGCGACCGGCGACAAGCTCGGCCCGTATCTCTATCTCGCCTTGAACGCGGTCGGCTTCGTCGCCTGCGGCATGGTGTGGAACGCGGCGCGCGTCTTCCACGGCCGCAAGCCGAACTGGCCGGGTCTGGTATTCGGCGCACTCGCGTGGGTCGCGGCCGCGACGTTGCTCGATCCCACGGCCTCGATGCTGCGCATGATCATCGGCGCCGGCATCGTCTCGGTCTATGCGGCGCTGACCGCAAGCGAGCTCTGGGTCGAACGGCGCAAGAGCCTGCAACGGCGCTGGCCGGCTTTCGTCGTGCCCGTGATGCACGGCTGCGTGCTGATGCTGCCGATCCTGCTCGGCAGCTTCCTACGCCCGCATGACGCCGGTTTCTCTACCAGCGTCTGGGTCACCGTGTTCGCGGTCGAGCTCATCCTCTATGCCGTCGGCACCGTGTTCGTGATCTTCATGCTGGTGTCCGAGCGCACCGTCACCGCGCATCGCACCGCTGCATCGACGGATCCCTTGACCGGCATGCTCAACCGCCGCGGCTTCTCGGAAGCCTGCGCGCGCATGATCGAGCGCGAGGCCAAGGGCGGCCGCCCTGTCACGGTGATGATCTTCGACATCGACCATTTCAAGTCGATCAACGACCGCTTCGGCCATCCCGCCGGCGACGAGATGCTGAGACTGTTCTCGACCATCGTCGTCAACAATCTGCGCATCTCGGACCTGTCGGGCCGCATCGGCGGCGAGGAGTTCGCCGCGCTGCTTCCGTGCGCGCTTGAAGAAGGCGTGCTGGTCGCCGAACGCGTGCGCGAGGCGTTCCAGACATCAGGCGTCGTGGTCGAGGAGGGGCCTGTCGACACCACCGTCAGCATCGGCGTGGCGGGCGGGCCTGCCGGCACCGAGCTAGAGGTGTTGCTGGCGTCCGCCGACACGGCGCTCTACCAGGCCAAGCGCGGTGGTCGTAACCGCGTCGAGGCGGCTGAGGAACTGCCGCTGTCGCTGGAGAACTGGCGCCGCCAGAGCGCCGCGCGGATCGGCGTTCCCAAGGGACCGTCCAAGACACAGCCGGCCACGGCCTGAGACGAACACGGCTCGCGGTAATTCTCTGTTTACCATTCGGTTCCACCATTGCGGTCATGGAATCGATCCGTCGACAGAACCCGCAAGCTGCCCTGATGTCGCTCGAAGCCGCCGCAAGTTCGGCACGCGGTGGTTTCGCGTGTCTGTTCTCGACAGCGGACGAATACGAGACGGCGCTGATTGCCGAGCGCCGCGCCCAGGGGCGCTATACCCAGGGCCGTAGTTATTGGCCGATCGCGTTGTTTCTAGGTTGCGCGCTTGTCGTCGCCGGCACCGCGCTGCTGTTCGGCTGACAGCGCCGCATTTTCGGTCGGGCAGGGCGCCGTTTCGGCGCCTTTTTCTTTGCGTCCGTCTGCGCTAGACACGGCCACCAGACAATGGGGTGGAAACCGATGATCACCGAGATCGCGCAAATCGACGTCAAGCCGGGTAGCGAGAAGGACTTTGAGGCCGCCGTCGCCAAGGCCAAAGCCGCCTTCGGCCGTTCTAAGGGCTTTCACGGTTTCGAATTGCACAAGTCGATCGAGAAGCCGCAGCGCTATCGACTGATGGTGAAATGGGCGACGCTGGAGAACCACACCGTCGATTTTCGTGGTTCCGAGAATTTCACCGAATGGCGCGGCCTCGTCGGCCAGTATTTTGCCTCGCCTCCGGAAGTCGAGCACACCGAGACCGTGCTGACGACTTGAGCCGGCTTTATTTCGGGAGCAGATCTTTCGGAGAACCGCTACACACTTTTCCGGATCATGCTCTACGCCGCCTCGGCCGGGGGCGGCGCCTCGTACGTCTTGAAATGATCGATCATGACCTTGGCGATGGCGACAAGTGGCAGCGCCAGGGCCAGGCCCCAGATTCCGAAGACAACGCCGAGCAGGATCTGGAACGCGAACAGCGTGGCCGGCGGGATGTCCAGCGCCTGGCGCTGGAGCAGCGGCGTCAGCACGTAGCTCTCCATCGTATGCACGCCGAGGAACAGAATCAGCGCCGATAGTGCCGGAATCCAGCCCGAGGCGAGGCTCGCCAGCACCACGACAACGCCGGCGATGATGGCGCCGACGGTCGGGATGAAGGCGAGCAGGCCGGCCTGGATTCCCAGGATGAACGAGCCGGGTATGCCGATGATGGCAAGCCCGATCCAGGTCACGACGCCGACCGCAAGCATGACGATGATCTGCGCGATCAGCCAGCGCTCCAGCGTCTCGCCGATCCGGTCAATGATCAGCGTCGCGCGGAGGCGATGCTTGGCCGGTGCGAGGAACAGCAGCCCGTCGTGGTAGACGCCTGGTTGGGCTGCGAAGGCGAGCCCCAGGAAAAGCACGATAAAAATATTGCCGACGGCGCTGATCGCGCCGAACAGCAGCTTGAAGGTCTGGCTCACGATCGCCCCGCCGTTGGAGGCTAGTGCGCCTGCGCCCGGCAATGGGGCACGTGTGTTCGAGTTCGGCGGAGGGGCCGACGGCGTATCGGCCGAGGTCGAGGGGGCGGCGGAGCTTGCATTGCCGAGATCGAAGACGCTGGTGTCGATGCCGTGGTTCTCCAGGAACGACCTGACATGCGAGATCTGCGACTTGATGGTGTTGCTGAGCACCGAGGCCTGCTCGGCAATGGTCGCGCCGCCGAGATAGGCGACACCCGCAAACAATGCCGCAAGGACGAAACAAACAATCGCAAGCCGCACCGCATGCGGCAGGTGCACGCGGCGCCCGAGCGCATTGGTCAGCGCGTTGAGGCCGACGCCGAGCAGCATGCCGGTGAAGATCAGGAGCAGGGTGGTGGCAAAGTACCAGGTGAAGACGAGTGCCGCGGAGAACAGGACGACGGCGATGCCGCCGACGGCAACGGCCCAAGCCATGCCCCGCGTCAGATCGGAGCCGGTTTTTGACTGTTCATCTCTGGAGACGCTCACATCATGTCCTTTCGGGGCGGGCACGGGCACTCTTTCGTGAAATCAGACCGGCGATCAAGCCGGGGCCGGTGCGCCGGATCGAAGCGCCCGGGCGCCTTGCGACCAATGCCGCGGCTCTGAGAGGGCGCCCAGGGCCCATTTGCGCAAAAATAGCATTGCCGTCCCGCGATCCGCTCTGTTGAATTTGTTCCATCCGAGGGGCATGTTTGGAGAATCTTCTTACGGGGAGGTCGGAACGGGAGATGAGAAAGCCGGTCGTCGGCGTGATCGGGAACGCCCATCGCGTCGAAAATCGATTTCAGGTTCAGATGGTCGGCGAGCGCAATTTGCGCGCCGTGGCCGAGGTTTCCGGCGGCCTGCCGGTGATGTTCGCGGGTGCGCCCGACATCACCGATATCGCCGCTCTGCTCGATACCGTCGACGGCATCGTGCTGACGGGGGCCCGCGCCAACGTGCATCCGACCCGCTTCAATGTCGACCCCTGCGAGAAGCACGAGCCTTATGATATCCATCGCGACGAGGTCGCGCTGGCGCTTTCGGTCGCCTGCGTCTCGCGCGGCATTCCGCTGTTCGGCATTTGCCGTGGCCTGCAGGAGATGAACGTCGCCTTCGGGGGCTCGCTGCATCCCGAGATCCGCGAGATCCCCGGCCGCATGAACCACCGCATGCCCCGGCTCGAGAATGGCGAGATCCATCCCGACCCGACCGTGGTGTTCGCCGACCGTCACGACGTCGACCTCACGCCGGGTGGCGCGTTCGCCAAAATTCTCGGCTGCGAGAAAATCCGGGTCAATTCGCTGCACGGGCAGGGCATCCTCGATCCCGGCAGGCGCGTGCTGATCGAGGGCGTCGCCGAGGACGGCACCATCGAGGCGATCCGCATTGCGGAAGCGCCGACCTTCGCGCTCGGCGTGCAATGGCACGCCGAATACGATCCGCAGCGCAATCCGATCAACCGAAAGCTGTTCGAGGCTTTCGGCGAAGCAATGGTGGCGAAGCAGAAGGCGGCGGCGTAACTCGCGTGCCAGAGTCCGTACGGCATACTCTCGCCCGGCCGTCATTACGAACGCAGCGACTTGTCCGCCGAAGCCTCGGCGAAGGTGGAAGCAATCCAGAGTCTTGCCGCGACGGAGTTCTGGATTACTTCGCGCGAATAAACCAAGCGGAAAGAATTGGTTCGCGCTGATTTCCGCGATTCCGAATCGTTCTTTGCGAACGAAATGGAGTCAGGTGCAGAACGAAAAAATATAGCCATGCCTTCGCGTTCTCGCGACTGATTTCCATGAGTGCCGCCGTACGCTCCCGCCCATTGCATCGCACAATCGCAATCGCGAGCGACAGACCTCCGGATTGAGGTTTGCCTGACGGCCACCATATCTTCGCCAAGGGAGCCCTTGCCGTGCAGATCATGAAGGCGGCCCTCGTTGCGGCGATCGGCATCGTCGCTTGTCTTGCCTGTCTCCGTCCCGGCTCAGCGGAGGATCAGCGCCGTCTTGCACTCACCGTCACGATCGACGGCGCCATCGGGCCGGCGTCGGCGAGCTATGTGAAGGAGGCGCTGGCCAAGGCAGGCGAGCGACGCGCCGAGATCGTCATTCTTCGCATGAATACCCCCGGCGGCCTGAACTCCAGCATGCGCGAGATCATCGCGGATGTGCTCGGCTCGACCGTTCCTGTCGCCGGCTATGTCGCACCGGCCGGCGCCCATGCGGCAAGCGCCGGGACCTATATTCTCTATGCGACTCATATCGCGGCGATGGCGCCGGGCACCAATATCGGTGCCGCGACGCCGGTGCAGATTGGCGGATCGCTTCCGCGCTTGCCGAGCGGCACGCCTGACAAGGACAGCAAGGACAAGAAGGACGAGCCGAAGGATGCGATGACGGCAAAGGTAACGAACGATGCCGTCGCCTTCATCCGCAGCCTCGCCGAACTGCGCGGCCGCAATGCTGATTGGGCGGAGAAGGCGGTCCGCGAAGCCGCGACGCTGTCCGCCAACGGCGCGTTGCAGGCGCACGCCATCGACCTCGTCGCGCGCGACGAGGTCGACCTGCTCAGGCAGATCGACGGTCGCGTGGTCGAGCTCGGCGGCGGCACGACGCAGCGGCTGGCAACGCAGGATGCCATCATCGAAGCCGTCGATCCCGGCCGGATCTCCCGATTCCTTACGGTCATCACCGATCCCAACGTCGCGTTCATCCTCCTGATGGTCGGAATCTACGGCCTCGTCTTCGAGTTCATGTCGCCCGGGACGGTTGCTCCGGGCGTGGTCGGAACGATCTGCCTGCTGCTTGGCCTCTATGCCCTCAATATGCTGCCGATCAATTATGCCGGGCTCGGCCTGATGCTGGTCGGCATCGCGCTGCTTGCCATCGAGGCCTTCAATCCGACCGTCGTGATCGGCCTTGGAGGCGTCGTCGCCTTTGTGCTGGGCGCCATCATGCTGGTGCGGGTCGAATCGCCCAGCTACCGGCTGTCGTGGTCGGTCATCGCCATTGTCGCGGCGATCTTCGCCGGGTTTGTTCTGGTCGTGCTCGGCGCGCTCAGGCGCGCCCGCCGCAGTGCGCCACGGGTCGGCGCGCAAGCCATGCTTGGCCTGATCGCCGAGGTGCTCGACTGGAACGAGACCGAGGGGCACGTCTTCACGCATGGCGAACGCTGGCAAGCGCGCGGCGCCGATAGCTTCAAGCCCGGAGAGAGGGTCGAGGTCGCCAACATCGTCGACTTGACCCTGGTGGTTCGGCGGCCGAACGGCGAGGGAGGTCAAGTCTGATGTTCGAATATTCGCTTTATGCAGCGCTTGCGCTGATCGTCATCCTGTTTCTCACCCAGGCCGTTCGCATCCTCAGGGAATATGAGCGCGGCGTCATCTTCACGCTCGGCCGCTTCACCGGGGTGAAAGGGCCGGGCCTCGTCATCCTCATTCCGGTCGCGCAGCAGCTCGTCAAGGTCGACCTCAGGGTGATGGTGCAGGTCGTGCCGCCCCAGGACGTGATTTCGCGCGACAACGTCTCGGTCAAGGTCAACGCCGTCCTTTACTTCCGCATCGTTGATCCCGAGCGCGCCATAATCAAGGTCGGCGACTACATGGCCGCGACCAGTCAGCTTGCCCAGACCACGTTGCGCTCGGTGCTTGGCAAGCACGAGCTCGACGAGATGCTCGCCGAACGCGACAGGTTGAACGCCGACATCCAGGAAATCCTCGACAAGCAGACCGACGTCTGGGGCATCAAGGTGACCGGAATCGAGATCAAGGACATCGATATCAACGAGACCATGGTGCGCGCGATCGCCAAGCAGGCCGAAGCGGAACGGTTGCGGCGCGCCAAGGTAATCAATGCGATGGGCGAACAGCAGGCCGCCGAAAAGCTGGTCGAGGCCGGCCGCATTCTCGCGCAGGAGCCGCAGGCGATGCAGCTGCGCTACTTCGCGGCGCTGCACGACATCGCCGGCGAGCGGTCGTCGACCATCGTGTTTCCGCTGCCGACGGGATTGCTCGATCATTTTACGTCGCGGCGTGACACGACGTGAGTGTGGATCGACGGCCGATGGGGCGTAGCGAATCTCTCGGGTCGAATAAACCAATCAGCAAGGATTGGTTCGCGCCGATTTTCGCGATTCCGATTCGTTCTTTGAGAACGAAGTGGAGTCAGATGCAGAACGAAAGTTGGGTCGATCGCTCAAAACAAAAGGCGCCCGAAGGGGCGCCTTTCGCGTGTCGTGATATCGAGCCGCTTAGCCCGAATAGTACATCTCGAACTCGACCGGATGCGGGGTCATCTCGAAGCGGGCGACTTCGGTCATCTTCAGCTCGATGTAAGCGTCGATGAAGTCGTCGTCGAACACGCCGCCGTTCTTGAGGAAGCCGCGGTCCTTGTCGAGGTTCTCCAGCGCCTCGCGCAGCGAACCGCAGACGGTCGGGATCTGCTTCAGCTCTTCCTTCGGCAGATCGTAGAGGTCCTTGTCCATCGCCGGACCCGGATCGATCTTGTTCTTGATGCCGTCGAGGCCAGCCATCAGCATCGCGGCGAAGCCGAGATAGGGATTGGCGAGCGGATCGGGGAAGCGCACCTCGACACGCTTGGCCTTCGGCGAAGCGGTGTAGGGGATGCGGCAGGAGGCCGAGCGGTTGCGCGCGGAGTAGGCGAGCAGCACGGGGGCTTCGTAGCCCGGGACCAGACGCTTGTACGAGTTGGTCGACGGGTTGGTGAAGGCGTTGATCGCCTTGGCGTGCTTGATGATGCCGCCGATATAGTGGAGGCAGGTCTCCGACAGGTCGGCGTACTTGTTGCCGGCGAACACCGGCTTGCCGTCCTTCCAGATCGACTGGTGCACGTGCATGCCCGAGCCGTTGTCGCCATAGACTGGCTTTGGCATGAAGGTGGCAGTCTTGCCGTAGATGTGCGCGACCTGGTGGATGCAGTATTTGTAGATCTGCAAATGGTCGGCCATCAGCGTCAGCGTGTCGAACTTCATGCCGAGCTCGTGCTGGGCCGAAGCGACCTCGTGGTGATGCTTCTCGACCTTGACGCCCATCTTGGCCATGGCGCCGAGCATCTCCGAGCGCATGTCCTGCACCGAGTCCTGCGGGGGCACGGGGAAGTAGCCGCTCTTGGTGCGGACGCGGTGGCCGAGATTGCCGCCTTCATATTCGGTGTCGGAGTTGATCGGCAGCTCCGAGGAATCGAGACGGAAGCCAGTCTTGTAGGGATCGGACGAATAGCGCACGTCGTCGAACACGAAGAACTCGGCTTCGGGGCCGACGAACACGCTGTCGCCCACGCCCATCGACTTGACCATGGCCTCCGCCTTCTTGGCGATGCCGCGGGGGTCGCGGTTGTAGGGCTCGCCGGTGGTCGGCTCGAGCACGTCGCAAGTGATGACCATGGTGGTTTCGGCGAAGAACGGATCGATCGTCGCGGTCACCGGATCTGGCATCAGGCACATGTCTGACTCGTTGATCGCCTTCCAGCCGGCGATCGAGGAGCCGTCGAACATGGTTCCTTCGGCGAAAATGTCCTCATCGATCATGCTGACGTCGAACGTCACGTGCTGCCACTTGCCGCGCGGATCGGTGAAGCGCAGGTCGACGTATTTGACGTCGTTGTCCTTGATCGATTTCAGGACGTCTTTGGCGGTCTTCATGCATACCCCTTTTGGCTCTGCGGGTCGGTTTCCAGATGAGCAGATTCGTTCTCGCTTTCGGCGAGTTTGGCGCAACCGCACAAACGAAATCAGGCCGCCGAAGCAGCCTTTTTTCTTTCAGAGTGTCGCAAAATTCGGGATAGCACCCGGCTCAGATAGCGTCCAGCCCGGATTCGCCGGTTCGGATGCGGATCGCCTCTTCGATATTGGAGACGAAAATCTTGCCGTCGCCGATGCGACCGGTCTGTGCGGCGCGGCGGATCGCATCAATCGCACGCTCGACCAGGTCGTCGCCGATCACGATCTCGATCTTCACCTTGGGCAGGAAGTCGACGATGTATTCTGCGCCGCGGTAGAGCTCGGCGTGGCCCTTTTGGCGACCAAAACCCTTCGCCTCGGTCACTGTGATGCCCTGGAGACCAACTTCCTGGAGCGCTTCCTTCACCTCGTCGAGCTTGAACGGCTTGATGATGGCTTCGATTTTCTTCACTGCGCGCCTCCCGGCATTTCGATCAAATAGCAACGTCTTCGTCAGGATGCGCTTGTGTCACGCACGATTTTGTCCTCGTCATGCCGGGACCTGACCAGCCTGGCAACAACGGCCGGCCACACCCAGAATATGCCAGTGAGCACGACGAACCGAAGCGGCTTCCTCGAAAGCAGGGTCTATGCCAAGTTGCAAATGCCCTGGATATTGGAGCGTTATCAGCCTTTTAACGAGCATCTCTGATAGGTGGAGCCGATTGGCTCAAAATACCGCAGACTACGAAATAGGCAAACGGTTCAATATCTGTGCAATCGAATGTTCCGCCGGGTGTATCGGCACGGAACGTGCCTGTTGAAAGGGCGTTTGGACCAGGGAAGTGGCATGGAAGTACTGACCAACGCTGAGATGCAGCGGGCTGACCAGCTCAGCATTGCGGCAGGCACGCCGGGCTTCAAGCTGATGCTGAGCGCCGGCCAGGTGGTTGCGGAGGCCGCCAATGCGCTGGTGGAGGAGGGGCCGATCCTGATCGTCGCCGGTCCCGGCAACAATGGCGGCGACGGTTTTGTCGCAGCTGCCGAGCTCGCTGCACAGGGCCGCGAGGTCTCGGTCATCCTGATGTGCGAGCGCGACCAGCTCCAGGGCGATGCAGCCTCGGCTGCGCGCGGCTGGAAGCATCCGGTGCTCCCGTTCAATCCGCAGGCGATCGGAAAGCCGGCGCTGATCATCGATGCACTGTTCGGCGCGGGCCTCAGCCGCTCCGTCGATGGCGAGGCGCGCGCGATGATCGAGGCGATCAACGCCAACGGTGCCCCGGTGCTTGCGGTCGACCTGCCGAGCGGTATCAACGGCACCAGCGCGGCGGTGATGGGCATGGCGGTGAATGCCACCGAGACCGTCACCTTCTTTCGCAAGAAGCCCGCACATCTCCTGTTGCCCGGCCGCATGCATTGCGGCCGCGTGCGCGTCGCCGATATCGGCATCGACGCACAGGTGCTCGACGAGATCGCGCCGACGATTTTTGAGAACGATCCGGACTTCTGGGGCGCCGCTTTCCCGGTGCCGCGTATCGACGGCCACAAATATGCCCGCGGCCATGTGCTGGCGGTATCGGGCGACGCTGCGGCGACCGGCGCTGCACGGCTTGCTGCCCGCGGGAGCTTGCGCGCCGGCGCGGGTCTCGTGACGCTGGCGACCCCGCGCGATGCGCTTGCGATCAACGCAAGCGCGCTGACATCAGTGATGGTTCGCCCCGTGGACACCGCGATCGAGTTCGGCGAGCTGCTTGGGGACATCAGGTACAACACCTGCATGATCGGGCCCGGCGCGGGCGTTGGCGAGCGCACCCGCGACATGGTCCACACCGCGCTCACCGCGCAACGCCATCTGGTGCTCGACGCCGATGCACTGACGAGCTTTGCCGCAAAACCCGAGCGGCTGTTTGAATCGATCAAGTCGTCGCAGGACACAGGCGTGGTGCTAACGCCGCACGAGGGCGAGTTTCCGCGGCTGTTCTCCGATCTCAGCAACAAGACTCCGGGTCGCTCGAAGCTCGAGCGCGTACGTGCCGCGGCCGAACGCTGC
The DNA here is from genome assembly GCF_022012435.1 of Bradyrhizobium zhengyangense. GTDB lineage: Bacteria > Pseudomonadota > Alphaproteobacteria > Rhizobiales > Xanthobacteraceae > Bradyrhizobium > Bradyrhizobium zhengyangense. Next base: position 838 of record NZ_JAKLUA010000023.1, on the reverse strand, counting down.
GGCGCTGTCGTGCTATTGAAGGGCCCTGACACCACGATCGCCGCGCCCGACGGCCGCGCCACCATCGCCGCCAATGCGCCGCCCTGGCTCGCCACCGCCGGCGCCGGCGACGTGCTCTCGGGCATCATTGCAGGGCTCCTCGCGCAGGGCGTACCGGCGTTCGAGGCCGCCAGCATCGGCGTCTGGATGCACGGCGAGGCGGCCAGCGAAGCAGGGCCGGGGCTGATCGCCGAAGATCTCACCGAGACACTGCCGGCGGTGCAGCGGCGCATCTATAACGCACTCGGGATCGAGTATTGATGCTGAGACAGCTCGCGCTCACCGATATGGCTGCGGCTGCGCAAGTCCATCGGATCGCGTTTGATCATGCAATGCCGTGGCTCGTCGGGCTGCACACGCCGGATGAAGACCGCTGGTTTTATCGCGAGCTGGTTTTCCCGGCCTGCCGCGTGTGGGGACGTTTCGACGGCGATCAGCTCTGCGGCATTATCGCCTTTCGCGACGGTTGGATCGAACAGCTCTATGTCCATCCCGCCGCGCATGGCCGCGGCATCGGCACCGAACTTCTCAACAGCGCCAAGGCCGCGAACAAGCGGCTCGAGCTCTGGACCTTCCAGCGCAACGCACCGGCGCGGCGCTTCTACGAGGCGCGTGGGTTCACTCTGGCCGAGCAGACCGACGGGGCGCGGAACGAGGAGAGGGAGCCCGACGCTCGGTATGTCTGGTCGCGCTAGCACTACTTTGGCAGATTGTTGATTTTGCCGCGATTTATAGGATTCCCGAATCAATTTTTCAATGATTCATGGGTGGTCGGCTCTTGGAGGGCTGACCATGCCGG
>NZ_JAKLUA010000022.1 GCF_022012435.1 Bradyrhizobium zhengyangense | reverse complement strand
CATCAATCGACTTGACCAATGGCCAACCTGTCAGTGATGTGTCCGAACAGGTGTCAGCCATGTCTCCGGACTAAACAGAAGGCGGGCGATCCAGTACGCCGAGACAGCAGCGATAGAATCGATAGGACGCGGCGTGCTGGATGCCCCGCCTGCGCGGGGCATGACACCTGTTGTGAGGGAGGCAACTTGCCTATCACTCCGCCGCCACCGTCATCCCATAGCCGAGCCGCTTCGAGATGCCGCCAGCACAATCCCGCAGCGCATGCGCGATCGGGCTGTCCCAGCGCGCGTCGAACGTGCCTTCCGGCCCCATCGCGGTGATCACAAGCGCGACGTGGCCGGCATGATCGAACACTGGTGCGGAGAACGCGTTGACGCCGGGCAGGGGATCGCCGAGCGCGCGGGCGAGGCCGTGCTTGCGGACCTCCGTGAGCATCTCGGCGATCTTGGCGCCTTTCACCGGGCGCTTCGGATTGTAGCCGACGCCCTGACGGTCAAGCCCGCTTTCGAGCGCGGCGTTGATGGTCTTCTCCGGCAGAAACGCTGCAAAGGCACGCCCCGTGGCGGTTTCCAGCAGCGCCATCACCGAGCCGGCGCGCATCACGATGTGGACGGGCTGGCCGGGCTCTTCCAGCTGCACTACGGTCGGGCCGTGCGTGCCCCACACCGCGAGCGAGACGGCGTGTCCGATCTGGCTCGCGAGCGCGGCGATCTTCGGCTGCGCGATGCGGACGCCGGAGAGGCGGCGCAGACTGATCAGGCCGAGCTCCAGCGCGAGCGCGCCGATCTCGTAGCGGCCGGTAGTCTCGTCCTGTTCGATCAGCCCGATGCGGGAGAAGCTAGCGAGATATGGATGCGCCTTGGCCGGGGTCATGCCGGCCTCGCGCGCGAGATCGCGCAGCATCATCGGCTCGCCGGTTTTGGCGAGCGCACGGAGCAATTCTCCGCCGACCTCGATCGACTGGATGCCGCGGCTTTCTTTCTTCATGCGCCTCCGATGCGCTGGGATTACGCCGCGTCGCGCTTGGCGGCGCTATCGGCGAGATGACGGCCGGCAATGTAGCCGAAGGTCAGCGCCGGCCCAAGCGTGATGCCTGCGCCGGGATAATTGCCGCCCATGATGCTCGCCATGTCGTTGCCGGCGGCATAGAGCCCGGGAATCACCCGGCCCTCGGCGTCGAGCGCCCGGGCGTTCTCGTCGGTGACGATGCCGGCATAGGTGCCGAGATCGCCGATCACCATCTTGATGGCATAGAACGGGCCGTTCTCGATCGGCGCGATGCAAGGGTTGGGGCCATGCATGGCGTCGCCCTGATAGCGGTTATAGGCCTTCGATCCCTTGCCGAAGGCGGCGTCGTGACCCAGCGCCGCCGTCGCATTGAATTGCTTGACGGTCTCCGCGAACGCCTTGGCGTCGATACCGGCCTTCGCCGCCAGCGCCTCCAGCGTGTCGCCGCGCATGAGATAGCCGCTCGCAAGGTGATGGCCGAGCGGCATCGGGAACGGCGGCACGCAGCCGAGTCCGTATTTGCGCAACGTCTTGTGATCGCATACGAGATAGGCTGCGATCTCCTCGCCGGGCTTGGCGGCCTTGATCATGGCCTGGACGAAATCGTGATAGGAATTGCCTTCATTGGCGAAGCGCTTGCCGTCACGCATCACGGCGATCACGCCCGGCTTGGCGCGATCGATGAAATGCGGCATTACGCCCTTCGAGCCGTCCTTGCGCGTGGTCAGCGACACCGGCACCCAGGCCGCCGCGTTCGGCAGGCGATCCTCGATGTGGCCCCCGGCACCCTCGGCGAGGCGCAGGCCATCGCCGGTGTTGCCGGTTGGGCCGGGCGAGAAATGCTCAGCGCCGGTCGGTGCATGCGGAAACATCTTCTTGCGCCGCTCAACGTCGTGCGGAAAGCCACCGCAGGCAAGCACGACGCCTTGTCTTGCGCGGACGCGCACGTCTCGGCCTTCGCGCGTGACGATCGCACCGGTGACTGCGCCGTTCTCGACCGTCAGCTCGCGCACCGGCGAGGACAGCCACATCGGGATCTTCAGATCCTGCGCGGATTTGGCGAGGCGACCGGCCAGCGCATTGCCGTTGGTGAGCGTCATGCCGCGGCCGTAGCGGAGCACATCCATCAGATGCCGCGACAGGCGCTTGGCGACATAGACCGCCGAAGTCAGCGACTTCGTCACGCGCATGAAATGGATGATCTCCTTGCCTGACCCCAGCATCATGCCGAACACGGTAAGTTCGGGCAGAGGCATGCCGAGCGTCTTGATGAGATCACCGAGCTCGCGGCCGTCGAACGGGCGCGTCACCATGGAGCGGCCGCCCTGCGCGCCGCCGGGCGCCTCGGCATGATAGTCCGGGAACACGAGCGGCATGTCGAAGCGCAGCGCCGTGTTGGTGGTGAAGAAATCGACGGCCTCGGGACCAGCGCTGAAGAACGCCTCCACGCGTGCCGCGTCAAAATTGTTGCCGGCTTCGTGCCGCAAGTAAGTGCGCGCCTGGTCCGGCGCCTCCTCGATACCGTAAGCCTTCGCCAGCGACGTGCCGGGGATCCAGAGCCAACCGCCGGAGCGCGCGGTAGTGCCGCCGAAGCGCGGCTCCTTCTCGACCATCAGCACGTCGAGACCGCGATACCTCGCGGTGATCGCGGCCGACATGCCGGAGCAGCCCGATCCGGCCACGAGCACGTCGCACTCGTATGTTTCGCTTGCGCTATGCTCGTTGCCGGCCATGTCTCACCTCACTTCTTCAGCAGCGGACATTTGGATTCGGAGACCGGGCGATAGGCGTCCTCGCCCTTCACCGTCTTGATGATGTCCAGATAATCCCAGGGTTCCTTGGACTGCTCGGGCGACTTCACCCTGGCGAGGTACATGTCCCGGATGACGCGGCCGTCCTCGCGCAACCTGCCGCCATGAACGAAGGTATCCTCGATCGGCAGCTCGCGCATCTTGGCCATCACCTTGGCGGGATCATCGGTGCCGGCGGCCTTGATGGCCTTGAGATAATGCAGCACCGAGCCGTAGACGCCGGTGTGGATCATGGTCGGCATCACATTGGTGCGCGCAAAGAACTTCTTCGACCAGGCGCGGGTCTGCTCGTCCATGTTCCAGTACGACGCCGTGGTCATGTAGGTGCCCTGCGCGGACTTGAGCCCGATCGCGTGCACGTCGGTGTCGAACATCAGGAGCCCGACGAGCTTCTGGCCGCCTTGCACCAGGCCGAACTCGCCGGACTGCTTGATGGCGTTATCGGTATCCTGGCCGGCGTTGGCGAAAGCGACGACGTCTGCCTTGGAGCTCTGTGCCTGCAGTGCAAACGACGAAAAATCCGCGGTGTTGGTCGGATGCTTGACGCCGCCCAGCACCTTGCCGCCCATCTCGTTGATGAAGCGCGTGGCGTCCTTCTCGAGCTGCTGGCCGAAGGCGTAGTCCGCGGTGATGAAGTACCAGGATTTGCCGCCTTCCTTGATCACGGCGGACGCCGTCACCTTGGACAGCGCGTAGGTGTCGTAGGTGAAATGCACGGTGTTCGGGCTGCACAGCTCGTCAGTCAGCGAGCTCGCGCCGGGCCCGGAGAGCAGCGCGATCTTGTTGCGCTCGCGCACCATGTTGTGCACGGCGATGGCGATGCCGGAATTGGGGATGTCGACGACGGCATCGACCTTGCTGTTGTCGAACCAGCCGCGCACGATATTGACGCCGACGTCGGTCTTCATCTGGTGGTCGGCGCTGATGATCTCGATCGGCTTGCCGAGCACGGTCGGCCCGAACTCCTCCACCGCCATCTTGGCGGCCTCCACCGAGCCCGGCCCGGAATTGTCGCGGCCCCAGCTCGACAGATCCGTCAGCACGCCGATCCGGACCACGTCGTCGGAGACTTGCGCGCTTGCGACGGTGGTCATGGCAGCCGACATCGTGGCCGCGAGCATGGCGCAGGCCAAAAGCCCTCTCATCGAAGTTTCCTCTCTTTTTGGGCCGCTTGGCGCGACCGTTTGTTCTGGCAGCAAATTAGATATTAGCTAATAGATTTGTCAATAATGAATTGAGGCGCAGCCTGGGGTTCCGGGGGTCGCGCGACGACATCCGCAAGACGTGTGCGCAACTGTCCCAACACCGTCATTGCGGGCGTGGGAGGAGCAGCGCCAAAATCTCGCATGGTGATCTTGGGGAGAAGTGGCACTCCCGCAAGTTGCAACCACACCCGTGATTGGCCATGATGCCCACTGGAATAAGGGGCGGATAGCATGACGGCAGCAACAGGAGTCTCCGGCACAACGGAGCGATCGACGACGGCGCATGTGGTGTGGGCCAGTGCGCTTGGTACGGCGATCGAGTGGTACGACTTCCTGATCTACGGCACCGCGGCCGCGCTCGTGCTCAACAAGCTGTTCTTCCCGAGCTTCGACCCCTTCGTGGGCACGCTGGCGGCCTTCTCGACCTATGCGGTCGGCTTCGTCGCGCGGCCGATCGGCGGCGCCATCATCGGACATTATGGCGACCGGCTCGGTCGCAAAAGGATGCTGGTCGCGACCATGATCGCGATGGGGCTCGGCACCTTCCTGATCGGCTGCCTGCCGACCTATGGCCAGATCGGCGTCTGGGCGCCGATCCTGCTCGTCATCCTGCGCTTCATCCAGGGCATCGGTCTTGGCGGCGAATGGAGCGGCGCGGTCGTCATGGTGGCCGAGCACGCCGGTAACAGGCGCGGCTTCTACGGCAGCCTGGTGCAAATAGGCTTTCCCGTCGGCGTCGCCGCGTCCACCGGCATCTTCGGACTGATGACGAAACTACCTGAAGCCGACTTCCTCAGTTGGGGCTGGCGCGTGCCGTTCTGGATCAGCATTTTGCTGGTCGGCATCGGCTTAATCGTGCGTCTCAAGCTCGCGGAGACGCCGCACTTCAAGGAGGTCGTCGAGCGCAAGGAGGTTCTGGCGCAGCCGGTGTGGGAAGTGCTGCGGAGCGACTGGCGCAGCTTTCTGCTGGCGATCGGCATCACGGTGTCGGAAGTGGGGCTCGCTTATCTCCTCACCGTCTTCGTCGTGGTCTATGCCACGGCCAAGCTCGGCGTCCCGCGCCAGGTGATCCTGAATGCGGTGGTCTATGCCGCGGTCGTCGAATTCGCGACGCTGCCGCTCGCCGGCTGGCTCTCCGACATTTTCGGCCGCAAGCCGCTGTATCTTGCCGGCGGCGTGTTCACGGTGGCGCTGGCGTTTCCCCTGTTCTGGTTCCTCGATACCAGGGAGCCGGCGCTGATCACGCTCGCGCTCGTCGTCACCATGACGCTGACGCATGCGCTGCTGTTCGGGCCGAAGGCGGCATTCATGCCGGAGTTGTTCCGCACCCAGGTGCGCTACAGCGGCGCTTCGCTCGGGGCCAATGTCGCGGCTGCGCTCAGCGGTGGCTTCTCGCCGTTGATCGCAACCGCATTGCTCGCCTGGGCCGGTACGTACTGGCCGGTGTCGCTCTACATCATCGTGCTCTCGATCATCACCATCGTCGCGACCTTGATGACGCCGGAGACGGCGCGCGACACGCTGAGGTCGTGAGCCGTCAGAAGCATGCGGCGTTCGCGGCGGCGGGAATCACGAGGAACGTGATGGTTTCCGGCGCAAGACGGACCGAGCCAGCCGCCATCGGGCGATCGATGAGATTCGGCATCTTGCCGCTGGCCGTGAGCGCGAGCGTGTGGCCGTTCAATTGCACTGTCGGGGCCTGTAGCCGGGTCGAGCCGAGCGTGTAACGACTCGAGGGAAGCGGCACAGCGAGCGAGTGCGAGGCGTCATGCGAGATGTTGATCGCGAGCAGCGTGACCGCGCCGTGAAGTGCCGGATGGCAATGGGCGTAGACGTGGAAACCGGACGCGGCGGCTACACTCGCGTCGAGTACTGTCGTACCCATCAGCCGGTGCCAGAGCAGCGCGCCCCAGTAATTCGGGCGAGGGCGGAAGGTCTTCTCGTCGAGCAGGCCGTAGTCGCTGGCGGTGAGCGTGTTGTGCATCACCGCCTGCACGCCGGCCCTAGACAGGCGTCCGAGCTGGTCGAGATAGCGGAACGTGTCGAGAAACGTCTTGTCCCAGGGGTTGCCGCCACAGGCCGCGTCCGCGGTCTCCGTCAGCCAGATCGGTTTGCCGGGCTCGAATTCGTCGCGCAAGTCCCGGTAGATTGCGAGCGTCGCGTCGGTGCGGGCGAGCCATTTCTCGGACAGTACTTGCGATGGATCATCGCGGCCGCCGCAGCGCGGCGAGACTGCGTTGTAGTGATGATAGGAGAAGCGGTCGAGACCGGGGCCGGAGGCGGCGAGCAGGTCGCGTGTGGTGATGCCCGACCCGGACGGTGACGCCACATCGCCGGCCGAGCTGGGACCGACAATCAGAGTTTCCGGCGCAGCGCGACTCATCCAGTCGCGAAACACCCCGAAGTCGCGGCCATAGCCGTTCGCATCGTATCCTGCTGGTGCGCCATTGCTGGCGGAAAGCGTCGGCTCGTTCATGAATTCGGCAGCGGCGATGCGGCCACCCAACGCGCGCGTGACATCAATGAGGTGCTGCGCCTGGTCCGGCCTCCACAGGCCATTGGCGTCGCGGCTGCCGGAGCTGATCGCGAAGGAGGTGAGGATCTCCGCATCGACCGCGCGCGCGAAGTCGATGACGCCGCGCCATTGGTCGCGGCTGAGCACGGAGTCGAAACCCGGCGGCGGTTTGCGCGGCGCATCGGCAAAGAACGTGGTGTTGGCCCAGGTACCGCTCACGCGCAGATAAGCGGGCGATAATGCTGCTGCCAGCCTGCGCAGGCGTGCATTGGCAAGATCGATCGGCGCTCTTTCGCTATAGCGATCTCGTTCGTCGAAGGCGCGTCGCGTTCGCGCATAGGGTTTCCAGAACCGTCCGCCCGTCACTTCCACCATCTCGACGTTGTAGGATTGAAAGCGCGCATCGACCGTGCCGATCGCCTTCATATCCGTCGGCGCGATGGAGAGATCGCCAGCGCCGGCCGCGCGCGGCGTGACAGCAATGAATAGCGCCATCATCGCCGCAACGAGCGCGTGCATGTGGTCGCATGTTTGAAGCCATCGCCTTGTATGCACGTCCTGACGCCTTCTTATGCGCGCTGCCAAAAGCAAATGCAGCCGGCAGAACCATTAGCCGCGTTTATGTGGCGAATTTTTACTTCCAATTTTACTTCGCAAAATCCCGACCCTAGCCTCGCACGTATGGATCACATCCGCAGCCGATCAATGGCGATCGGTGCGAGCGTTCATCGTAACCAACGAGGGTTGCCATGTCTGATGAGACGAAGGGGACATTCACTTCCGATCCGGCGGGAACGGCGGCGAAGCCTGTGAAAAAGCTGAGCCGGCGCACGCTGTTAAAGGGTGCGGCCGCCGTCGCGGGCGCGGCCGCAGGGTCGGATGCGATCCGCGGATTCCCGACCATCTGGGCGCAGGAGATCAAGGACATCGAGCTCCGCCATGTCGGCGTGTCCTATTCGGTGGTGAAGGCGATCGGCGACCAGGCCGCCAAGGATCTCGGCTTCAAGGTGACGATGCAGAACCTCGACACCTCGGCCGCCATCAACCGCTTCATAAGCCAGCCTAATACGGTCGACATCGCCGACCTGGAGGGCTGGCAGGCCAAGCTCGCTGCCAAGCGCTCCGTGATCCAGGGCATCGAGGTCAAGAAGATCAAGGAGTTCGACAATATCCTGCCGATCTTCACCAAGGGCGAGATCGACGGCCACAAGATTCCGCGCCAGGGCATCTCGCCCTATGAGGCCATGTACATCGCCAAGCCTGATGCGACCGATCTGAACGACGGCGTCACCGAATGGGCGACCTTCCTGCCGCAGGTCTACAACGCCGATTCCATCGGCTATCGGCCCGATCTCGTCGGCCATGAAGTGACCGAGTGGAAGGACCTGATCGATCCCAAGTTCAAGGGCAAGGCCGCGATCCTCGACGTGCCCGCGATCGGCATCATGGACGCGGCGCTCTGCTTCGAGAGTGCCGGACTGATCAAGTACGGCAACAAGGGCAACATGACCAAGGAGGAGATCGACTTCACCTGCAACAAGCTGATCGAGCTGAAGAAGGAAGGCCAGTTCCGCGCGACCTGGACCACCTTCGACCAGTCGGTGCAGCTGATGGCCGCAGGCGAAGTTGTGATCCAGTCGATGTGGTCGCCGGCGGTCGCCGCGGTGCGCGTCAAGGAGATCCCCTGCGTCTACGCGCCCGTCAATGTCAAGAACGGCAAGGAAGGCTATCGCGGCTGGTGCAACGGCATGGGCCTGATGAAGCACCTCTCCGGCAAGAAGCTCGACGCTGCCTACGAATATCTCAACTGGTACCTTTCCGGCTGGCAGGGCGGCTTTGTCGCGCGCTACGGCTATTACAGCCCGGTGCCGTCGACCGCGAAGAAATTCCTCACCCCGGCCGAATGGGCGTTCTGGTACGAGGGCCAGCCCGCGCCGGAGGTGGTCAATGATCCCTACGGCGTGCCGATGGAGAAGGCCGGCACCAAGCGTGACGGCGGCTCGTTCCTCGACCGCGTCAAGAACATCTCGTGCTGGAACACGCTGATGGATGAGGCCGCCTACATGAACAAGCGCTGGAACGACTTCAAGGTGGCCTAAAACCTGCTTTTCCCTGACGTCAAGAGGCGCCGGCGCCGTCACGCGCCGGTGCCGATAAGACCGACTTCGAGGCCATCGCTGATATGCAGCCCAGTCCAAGTCCACAATTAGGTTCCTCGCGCTCCAATCTCGCCGGCTGGCTTTACGTCTCGCCGCTGGTTCTGGTGCTCGTGCCATTCTTCGTGGCGCCGATCCTGGTCGTGCTGACCGCGAGCTTCTTTGCCACCGATGGTTTTGGCGGGTTGACGCCCGGCTTCACGCCGGCAAGTTATATCGAGGTGCTGCATTCGGCGCTGACGCTGAAGCTGTATCTGGCGACCATCAAGTTCACCGTGCTGACTTGGATCTTCACGCTGATCATCGGCTTCTTCGTCGCCTATTTCCTGGTGTTTCACGTCCGCAACCAGCTGCTGGCGATCGGCCTGTTCCTGCTGTGCACCGTGCCGTTCTGGACCTCGAACATCATCAGAATGATTTCCTGGATCCCGCTGCTGGGCAAGGAAGGCCTGATCAACCAGGCGCTGCTCGCCATGGGCGTGATCCATCAGCCGCTGGAAATTCTGCTGTTCTCCGACCTCGCCGTGGTCATCGCCTATGTCCACCAGCTCACGATCTTCATGATCGTGCCGATCTTCAATTCCATGGCGCGGATCGACAAGAAGTTGATCGAGGCCGCGATCGATGCCGGTGCCAGCCGTTTCGACATCATGCGCCTGATCGTGGTGCCGATGTCCAAGAGCGGCATCGCGCTCGGCACCATCTTCGTGGTCTCGATCGTGATGGGCGACTTCTTCGTGGTCAAGGTGATGTCCGGCGGCGGCTCGGCCTCGGTGGTGAGCGCCTTCTACGAGGACGTCGGTGTGCTGCAATATCCGACCGCGGCGGCCAGCGCCGTGCTGCTGACGCTGGTGCTGGTCGCAATCGTCTCGCTGATCCTGCGCACCGTCGATATCAGGCAGGAGATCACGCAATGAGCGCGGTGCTCGCTGACATGCCCAAAACCGAAACCTCCAAGATGGGGGCGCCTGCATCGACCAAGGCGATCGCGCCAAGCAAAGGTAGCCGTCCCTGGACGTTCTACGTGCTGGCAACGCTGTTCGCGGCCTACGTGATCGCGCTCTACGGTCCGATGTTCTGCATCTACATCCTGTCGTTCCAGGACATCCGCGGTGGCCTCGTGTTCCCGATGAAGGGACAATCGCTGCATTGGTTCGTCGATCTCTTCACCCAGGTGCGGACCGGCGACGTCAAAGGCTCGTTCGACCGCTCGATCAAGCTGGCTGTCATCGTCACCATCATCACCGTCGTGGTCTCGTTCCTGGCCGGCCTCGGCTTCCGCAAGCGCTTCCGCGGTGACACCGTCGTCTTCTACATGATGATCGGCAGCCTGGTCGCCCCCGGCCTCGTGCTCGGCCTCGGCACGGGCCTGCTGTTCCAGGCACTCGGGCTCAATGCGAGTTGGTACACCTCGGCGCTCGGCGCGCAGCTGTCCTGGACGCTGCCGTTCGGTGTGCTCGTGATGTTCGCGGTGATGTCGCGTTTCAACCACGTCTGGGAGGAGGCGGCCTATGATCTGGGTGCCAGCCGCTGGCAGTCGATCTGGCTGGTGATGATCCCGGTACTGGCACCCGGTCTCGTCGCGGTCGCGCTGTTCGGATTCACGCTCTCCTACGACGAATTCGCACGCAGCCTCCAGACGGCGGGCTCGCTGAACACGCTGCCGCTGGAGATCTGGAGCATGACGCTGAACGTCACCTCGCCCTCTCTCTACGCGCTGGGCACGGTGACTACCGTCGTCTCCTTCGTCGTCATCGGCGCAAGCCTCGGCACCATCGTGCTGATTCAGAAGAAGCGCGGCAGCCAGGCCAAGGGTTGAGCAAGGGTTGAGCAAGGGTTGACTGGAATGAAAAGCGATCGCGGCGATATCGAACTGGCTGGCGTCTGCAAGAGCTTTGACGGCGTGACGAACGTGGTCGACGGCGTCAATCTCAGGATCGACGACGGCGCCTATTGCTGCTTCATCGGCCCGTCGGGCTGCGGCAAGACCACGATCCTGCGCATGATCGCGGGTCACGAGGATCCGACCGCCGGCGAGATCGTCATCGGTGGCCAGAACGTTGTCGGCTTGGCGCCGGTGCAGCGCCGCACCGCGATGATGTTCCAGTCCTACGCCCTGTTCCCGCACCTGACCGTCCGCGAGAACATCGCTTTTGCATTGCGCGTCCGCGGCCAGTCCAAGGCCGACCGCTTGCGTGCGGCGGACGCCATGATTGAAAAGGTGCGGCTGACCCAGTTCGCCGACCGTCTGCCGGCGCAGCTCTCCGGCGGTCAGCAGCAGCGCGTCGCGCTGGCGCGTGCTGCGATCACCGAGCCGCGGGTGCTGCTGCTCGACGAGCCGCTGTCGGCGCTGGACGAGCAGCTTCGCGTCCAGATGCGGCAGGAGCTCAGGCGGATGCAGCAGGAGCTCGGCATCACCTTCATCCATGTCACCCACACCCAGCTCGAGGCGATTGCGCTGGCCGATCTCGTTGTGGTGATGGAGCAGGGCAAGATCAAGCAAGCCGGCGCGGCGCGCGATGTCTACGCCCATCCGCACGACCGCTACGTCGCCGAGTTCATGGGTGGCCAGAACGTGCTGTCGGGCCGCGTCGAGAAGGTCAATGGCGCGAGCTTCACGCTCGCAGCACCTTCCGGCATCGAGGTGCCGCTTCAGGCACGACCCACTATCAACGTCGGCGACCAGGTCGATATCGCCGTGCGCCGCGACGATGTCGCACTTGTCAGGCCGGGCAGGGACCTGCCGCCGGGCTATACAACCTCGCTGCCGGGCCGCGTGCTCGCGATCGAATACCAGGGCTATTTCGTCAAGGTCATGCTCGACACCGTGCCGGACGACGAGTTCGTCGCCTACGTGCCGGAAAAGACCTTCTTTGCGGATCCTTTCACCGTCGGCGATGTCGTCATGGCCACATGGGCCACCGGCAGCGCGCTTCCCCTCGCCTAAAGCCCCGTCGCGCACAGGAGTATGACCGTGCAGATATCCTTCACACTCAACGGCCGGCCCACCACCGTGGATGTCGAGCCGGCATCGCTCGTCGCCGAACTGCTGCGCGAACAGCTTCACCTCACCGGCACCCATATCGGATGCGATACCAGCCAGTGCGGCGCCTGCGTGGTGCATCTGGATGGTCTTCCCGTGAAGAGCTGCACGCTGCTCGCTCCCGCACTCGACGGCGCGACGCTGCTCACCATCGAAGGCCTGCAAGGCGCGCCCGGTTCGAACCTGATGCATCCGATGCAGGAGGCGTTTCGCGAGCATCATGGCCTGCAATGCGGCTTCTGCACGCCCGGCATGCTGATGACCGCGGTGGCGCTCGCGGCGGAGAAGCCGGACCTGACTGAAGCCGATGTCCGTCACGGCCTCGAAGGCAATATCTGCCGCTGCACCGGCTACCAGAACATCGTCGTCTCGGTATTGGCCGGGGCTGCCGCCATGAACGCCGCCAAGGGAGACTGACCATGAGCAATGTGATCGGCATCGGCGCCTCACCGAAACGCAAGGAAGACCAGCGCTTCCTGACTGGCCGCGGCAATTACGTCTCCGACATCAAGCGCCCCGGCATGACGGCGGGCGTGTTCGTGCGTTCGCCGCACGGGCATGCAGTCTTGCGCGGCATCGACAAGGCGGCGGCTCTGGCCTCACCGGGCGTGATCGCCGTGCTGGCCGGCGAGGATACCGCAGCGGATAAGCTGGGTTCGTTACCCTGCGGCTGGGGCATTTCGGACGCCAAGGGTGTGCCGATGAAAGAACCTCCGTTTCCGATGCTGGCCCAGGGCAAGGTGCGCTTCGTCGGCGACATGGTGGCCTTCGTCATCGCGGAAACACCGGAGCAGGCCAATGCCGGGGCCGAACTGTTGAAGATCGACTACGAGGTGCTGCCCTCCGTGGTCGGCGTGCTCGAAGCCGTCAGGCCCGGCGCGCCGCAATTGTTCGACGACGTCCCGAACAACATCTGCTGCGACTGGGAGCTTGGCGACAAGGCCGCGGTGGAAACGGCCTTTCGCAAGGCCGCGCATGTGGCAAAACTCAGCCTCGTCAACAACCGCCTGATCGGCAATCCCATGGAGCCGCGTGCGGCGATCGCGGAATACGAGCCGGGCACGGACCGTTTCACGCTATGGACCACCAGTCAGTTCCCGCATGTGGTGCGGTTCCTGATGGGGGCGCTGGTGCTGAACATCCCGCAGCACAAGCTGCGCGTGGTCGCGCCCGACGTTGGCGGCGGCTTCGGCGTCAAGCAGTTCCATTACGGTGAGGAGGCCGTGATCACCTGGGCCGCCAAGCGCGTGAAGCGGCCGGTGAAATGGGTGGCCAGCCGCTCCGAGGGTTACGTCTCCGATCGCCACGGCCGCGATCACGTTACCGAGGCCGAACTTGCGCTCGATGAAAACGGAAAATTCCTCGCCTTCCGCGTCAACACGCTCGCGAATATGGGCGGCTATCTCTCGACCTTCGGGCCGAACATCCCCACCAATCTGTATGGTCCGCTGCTCGGCGGCGTCTACACCACGCCGGCGATCTACTGCAATGTAAAGGTGGTTTTCACCAACACCGTGCCTGTCGACGCCTATCGCGGTGCAGGCCGGCCCGAGGCGACCTTCGTGCTGGAGCGCATCGTCGATGTCGCCGCCAGCGAGATGGGTATCGACCGCGTCGAGATTCGCCGCCGCAACATGATCCCGAAGGAGGCCTATCCGTACCAGACGCCGGTGCTGGTGCAGTACGATTGCGGCGATCCCATGGGTTGCCTCGACGGTGCGCTGGTGGCCGCCGACGTGAAGGACTTTGGCGTGCGCAAGGCGGCCTCCGCCAGCAAGGGCAAATTTCGTGGGCTCGGTTACTCCACCTATGTCGAGGCCTGCGGCCTGGCGCCGTCGCGCTTTGCGGGCCGGCTCGGCGCGCGCGGCGGTCTCTACGAAAGCGCCACGGTGCGGGTGCATCCGACCGGCCAGGTGACTGTCATGATCGGCACGCACAATCACGGCCAGGGCCATGAGACGACCTTTGCGCAGATTGTCTCGGACAAGCTCGGCGTCGCCTTTGAGAATGTCGACATCGTGTTCGGCGATACCGACCGCGTACAGTTCGGCATGGGCACCTATGGCTCGCGCTCCCTGGTGGTCGGTGGCGCCGCGCTCTCCAAGGCGACCGACAAGGTCATCGCCAAGGGCAAGAAGATCGCGTCCCATCTGCTTGAGGCGGCTGAAGTCGACATCCATTTCGAGAGCGGCAAGTTCTCGGTTGCCGGCACCGACCGCATGAAGACCTTCGAGGAGATCGCGGGCGCGGCCTATGTGCCGCATAATTATCCGCTCGAAGTGCTGGAGCCGGGGCTGGAGGAACAGGCCTATTACGACCCCGTCAATTTCACCTATCCCGGCGGCTGCCATATCGCCGAGGTCGAGGTCGATCCCGAAACCGGCACGGTGACGCTGGTCAACTACACCGCGGTCGACGATGTCGGCACGGTCATCAACCCGATGATCGTCGAGGGCCAGCTGCATGGCGGCATCGTGCAGGGTGTCGGTCAGGCGCTGTTCGAGAATGCGGTCTATGACGAAGGCTCCGGCCAGCTGCTGTCGGGCTCGCTGATGGATTACTGCATGCCGCGCGCCGACCATCTGCCGATGATGAAGGTCGCGACGCATTCGACGCTCTGCACGCATACGCCGATGGGCGTGAAGGGCTGCGGCGAGGTCGGCACCATCGGCTCGCCGGCCGCCGTCATCAATGCCGTGGTCGATGCGCTGTCGCATCTCGGCGTCACCCATGTCGACATGCCGGCGACGCCGAACCGGATCTGGCGGCTGCTGCAAAACGCGTCGCTGCCGGTCGCCGCGGAATAGGGAGGACAACAACGATGAAACCATTTGCCTATCACCAGCCCGACCAGATTCCCGACGCGGCCAAGCTTCTGACCACGATCGAGGACAGCAAGCTCGTCGCCGGCGGCATGACGCTGATCCCGACATTGAAGCAGCGGTTGGCGAGCCCGCCTGCGCTGGTTGATCTCTCCAAACTCGGCTCCCTGAAGGGCATCACCGACGACGGTGCCACCATCACCATCGGCGCGATGACGCCGCATGCCGTGGTGGCCGCCTCGAAGCTCGTGCAAACGAAAATCCCTGGGCTGGCTGCGCTAGCTTCGATGATCGGCGACCCCGCCGTGCGCAGCCGCGGCACCATCGGCGGCTCCGTCGCCAACAACGATCCCGCGGCGGATTATCCGGCCGGTGTGCTCGGTCTCGGCGCCACTGTCATCACCAGCACGCGGGAGATCGCGGCCGACAAGTTCTTCCTCGGCCTGTTCGAGACTGCGCTAGAGCCGGGCGAGATCATCACCGCGATCCGTTTCCCCGTCCCGCTGAAAGCGGGTTACGCAAAGTTCAAGGCGCCGGCGTCGCGTTATGCGCTGGTCGGCATGTTCGTCGCGAAATTCGCCGATGCTGTCCGCGTCGCCGTAACCGGCGCGGGTCCCGGCGTGTTCCGCGTTCCGCCGATGGAGGCGGCGCTGTCGGAGAACTTCGAGCCGTCCGCCATCGCGGCGATCAAGATCGACAATGATGGCCTCACCTCCGATATCCACGCCGAAGCCGATTACCGTGCGCATCTCGTCACGGTGATGGCCAAGCGCGCCGTCGACGCGGCGCTCAGCTAGCTCGTTAGGGTTGATGATGACTGATGGTTCCGGCCGAGCGGCCGTCCCGCCGGCGCCGAGTGGCCTTGGCGCGCTTTCTGCAACCGAGATCATGGCCGGCTACCGGCGCAAGGCGTTCACCCCGCGCGATGTGGTCGACGACACCATCGCCGCGCTGGAGGCAACGAACGAGACCTGCAATGCGTTGGTCACGCCGATGTATGAGCAGGCGAGGGCGGATGCTGACCGCGTCACAAAGGAGATGCGGGCGGGCGAGGCCAAGGGACCGCTCGCGGGTGTGCCCGTCACGATCAAGGACCTCGTCTTTGTTGCGGGCGTGCCGGCCTATGCCGGCTCGCCGATGAACAAGAGCTTTGTGCCCGAGGCCGATGCCGCGGTGGTGTCCGCGCTGAAAGCGTCAGGCGCGATTATCACCTGCAAGACCACGACCTGCGAATCCGGCTACAAGCTGACGGCCGATAGCCCCGTGACCGGGATCACGCGCAATCCCTGGAATCCCCGTCGCACCAGCGGTGGATCGAGCGGCGGCGCGGCGGCCGGTGTGGCCGCCGGCTGCGGTCCGATTGCGATCGGCACCGACGGCGTCGGCTCGATCCGCGTGCCATCGTCCTTCTGCGGCGTGTTCGGGTTGAAGCCGACCTTCGGCCTCGTGCCGCGCTCGCCCGGCTTCTCGCCGCCGTCCTGGGCCTCACTCGCCCATACCGGGCCGATCACGCGCACCGTTGCGGATGCCGCGCTGACATTGGAGATCATCGCTGGCTACGATCTCCGTGACGCCGCAAGCCTTCCCGTGTCCGCGCGCCGGTTCGACACTAATCCCGGGCGCCTGGATGGCATTCGTATCGGCGCCAGCGCCGATCTCGGTTACGCCGCCGTCAGCCCTGATGTCTGCGCGGCCTTTGGCAAGGCACTCGCGATTCTCGATTCCTGCGGCGCGCAGGTCACCATGGATGGGCCAGGTCTCGACCCTGATATCCTCGAGCATACGTTGAAGCCGATCGCGTTCACGGAGCAGGCCGCCGCGGTCGCGACCAAGACGGCCGCCGATCTCGCCGGCTCGGAGGCGGACTATCGCAATGTCGTCAGCGCTGGTCGCCGCTACAGCGGTACGGATTATATCGAAGCGAGTTACCGCCGCGGCCAGGCGCGCAATGCGTTCGTCAAACTGTTCGAGCGCGTCGATGTGCTGGTGACGCCGACGGTCGCGGTAACCGCCTTCGAGGCCGGGCAGATCGGCGTCGAGAGTGTCGATGGCAAGGAGGTCGATCCGCATCTCGGCTGGTCGCCCTTCACTTGGCCGATCAATCTCGCCGGTCTTCCTGCGGCGACGCTGCCCTGCGGCTTCGATCGCGACGGCATGCCGATCGGGCTTCAGATCATTGCGCCCTGGCTCGACGAGGCCACGATCTTCCGTATCGCCGCAGCCTTCGAGCAGGCGCAGCCCTGGGCCAAATTCTGGCCGCAGGTTGCGTTGCGTGGGTGGCCCAGGGCGTAGGGCTGGAACCGGTCGGCCTCTTATCGGCCGCGGTTCGAAAAATTTTTCGAGCCGCCCTCTTGAAATCAGCAGCCGTTCTTATAATTCGTTTTTCGCCGCGAGAGCGGTGTGCCGGGCGCCAGATCGGGCCCGGCGCGGGCGCCGGACCGGTCGTCGGACCCGTCTGATACCCTGTCCTGCGCTCCTTCGTATCCATCTTGCTCTTTGGAGGACTTGGTTATGAGGACCAGTTTTGACTTCGCGCCCCTGTGGCGCTCCACCATCGGCTTCGATCACCTGGCCGACCTCGTCGATAGCACGCTACGCCAGGCGACCGAGGATAACTATCCCCCCTACAACATCGAACGTTCTGGTGAAGATCACTACCGGATCAGCCTGGCTGTGGCAGGTTTCAGTCCCGGCGATATCAACGTGACGGCCGAGCAGAACGCGCTTACCATCGAGGGCAAGAAGCCCGAGACCGCTGCGCGCGAATACCTGTATCAGGGCATCGCCGCCAGGCCATTCCGGCGCGTGTTCAACCTTGCCGACTATGTCCAGGTGAGGCAGGCCTCCTTCCAGGACGGTCTCCTGATCATCGACCTCGTCCGGGAAGTTCCCGAGGCCATGAAGCCGCGCCGGATTCCGATCGCGGGCGGCCCTCCTGCGGCATCGCAGATCGAGCAGAAGAAAGCAGCTTAAGCGCTCGATCGGTTCAGTGCTGGAACGCGGCGTGCGGATGCGCGCCGCGCTCCCGATGCATAAGGAGAGAACCATGGCTATTCGTGATCTGATTCCCTGGTCCAGAAACCAGGAGCTTGCGCCGCCGCGCGAGAATTTCGATCCGTTCCTGAAGCTTCACCGCGAGATGAACCGTCTATTCGACGACATCTTCCGCGGCATCAGTGCGACCAGCCTGTCGCCGCTGATGGAAGGCCGCTTTGGCTGGCCCAAGGTCGAACTGAGCGAGACCGACAAGACGCTGACCATCTCGGCCGAGCTTCCCGGCCTCACCGAGAAGGACGTCCAGGTTGAGATCGCCAATGGCGTCCTGACCGTCCGCGGCGAGAAGAAGGCGGAGCGCAACGGCGAGGGCCGGTACTTCACTGAGCGCTACTATGGCGCGTTCGAGCGGCAGATCCCGCTGGAGGGCGTCGAGGAGGACAAGGCCGAGGCGTCGTTCAGGAACGGTGTCCTGACCGTGTCACTGCCGAAGTCCGAGAAGGCGCGCGAAGGCGTCAAACGCATCGCAATCAACACGCACTAGCATCAACCGGGGCGGCGGCGGTTGCCGGCGTCCCATCGTCAACAAAACCGTCCCTTGGAAAGGAGCATGAGGGAGGCACCACCAATGACCAAGATGAATATCAATTCCGGCACTCTCAATCCGCTGTTTCATCCCGCGGCCCACTACGACTCGCCTGCCGACGTTCTGAATGCACAGGAGCTCTCTCCATCAGAGAAGCGGATCATCCTGTCGTCCTGGGCGTCCGACATGTACGCCGTCGAATCCTGTCCCGCCTTGCGCGAGATCCCCGGCATGAGCCACACGGTTCGGCTCACCGATATTTTGGCTGCCCTGCGCAGGCTCGACGGGGACAACGACAATGACGACCCGCCGCGCGGCGGCGGCGTTCCGATGCGGCTGCGGCGGCCATGGGCCGCCGCAGAGGGGCAAGGCGCATGATGCTCACGCAGACGGTTCTGGGAGTCGTGCTGCTTGGCCAGGCCTCGGCGGTCTGCGTCGTTCCGTTTCTGGCGCTGCAAGGCCTCATCATTGGGCCGCCTGCCGAGATCTGAGGCCAGAGTTTCCACGTTCCGAGACGATGTGGCAGGTACTGAAGATGCGTGCTGTACGATGGCTCTCGCTGGCGATGCTGGTGCTGACGCTCACGGTGTCGCAGCCTGCTGCCGGCCAAATTCCCGACCTGAAGACGGGCGGCTCGCTGCCGACCCTCGCGCCGCTCGTGCGCCAAGTGACGCCCGCCGTGGTCAACATCTCCGTACACGGGCGGGTGAGGGAGGATAATCCGCTCTACCGCGACCCGCTGTTCCGCGAGTTCTTCGACGTCCCCCGGCAGATCGAAAAGGAGGTCAGCGCGACCGGCTCCGGGGTCATTGTCGATGCCCAGCGCGGCTACGTCTTGACCAACAATCACGTGGTCGAGGGTACTTCCGCCGTGCAGATCACGACCAAGGACGGCCGGCAGTTTTCCGCGAAGGTCGTCGGCCGGGATCCGCCTACGGATGTTGCTGTGCTCCAGGTTCAGAACCCGACCGGGCTCAAGGCGCTCGCCTTCGGTGACAGCGACGCGCTCGAAGTCGGCGACTTCGTGCTTGCGATCGGAAATCCGTTCGGGCTCGGTCAAACCGTGACGTCTGGACTCGTCAGCGCTTTGGGCCGGACCGGTCTCGGCAAGCAAGGCTATGAGGATTTCATCCAGACCGACGCCGCAATCAATCCGGGCAATTCCGGCGGGGCGCTGGTCAGCCTGCGCGGAGAACTCGTCGGCATCAACTCGGCGATCATCTCGCCCGCCGGCGGCAATGTCGGCATCGGCTTTGCCATTCCGGTCAACATGGCACGCAAGGTGATGGAGCAGATCATCGCCAACGGCCGCGTCGAGCGTGGCCGTATCGGCATCTCGCTGAACGACCTGCATCCGTCGGCTAACAAGGGAGTGATTCAAGGTGCCGTCATTGCCGAAGTGGCCGCGGATTCGCCCGCGGAAAGGGCAGGTTTGCGCAAGGGGGATGTGGTCACCGGAGCCGACGACCGCCCGATCCGCACCGCCGCCCAGCTCCGCAACACCATCGGCCTTGCCCGCGTCGGCGAAGATGTGAGGCTCTCGGTCTTGCGTAGCGGCGTTCCGCTCACCGTGAGCGTCAGGATCGCGCCGGCGAGCGAATCCAGCAGTGCCCTCGCAGGGCCCAATCGCCTCGTTCGTTGAAGCGGTCGCAAGGGACGCCCCGAAGCATCGGCGGTTTATCCCCTAGGCATGGCAACTATGAGACCGGTTTCCCGGCGGCGATAGCCCGGTCCTGCGAGGTTGGCGAGCCGCATGACTGCGGTTCAAGCCGCGCGGTGATCCTGCTCGCCCTGCAAGTCGCGGATCAGCCGTCGCTCACGCTCGATCCGCTGAAGATAGAGCTCGCGCTCTTGCTCGGTCTTTGCGCTTGCAAGGAGGCGTTCGTAATGGCCGATCACCTTTTCGCTGCCGCGAATGAGTAGCTCTCGCCGGCTGATCATTGCATTGCTCCCCTTATATCGATCGGCGCCTGGGTGGCAGAGAGAGCGAGCGGGAAGGTCGCTGCGGTCAGGCTTTCGAGCGCCGACCGTTCTTCCGTGAGGCGTCTCTCGATGAACTGGCGCTCGAGCTCAGAGAGCTTGGTATTCAGAAGGCGCCGATAGCGGTGGATGTTGTTGCGGTGTGCACGAATGCGGGCCAAATTCTCGTCGAGCATCGTCGTCTCTCCAGACGGTCGCGTTAGATCCTTTAATTTTCGAGGGTGAGAACGAGTCTTCTCGACGCAAAAAATATGCAGCCGGAATTGCCTGTCAAGAGATTTGCGAGGCGCTGGCGAGCGTCACTGATGTCGCAGGAGCTATGACAGCTCGATCGGTGCGCCGCGGCCGCTGAGCTCTTCGTCGAGGCGCAGATAGTGCGCGAGATAATCGTGCAGCGCGGTCGCGGCCTTCGAGGTGGCGCCGCTGGACTTGTAGAGCAGCAGCTCGATCTTCGGCAGCGGCGGCAGTCCTTCATTCGGGCCGATCTCGCGCATCGCCGGCACCAGCGCGCTGCGGCCGAGCACGGTGACGGCCATGCCGGCGAAGGACGCGGCTTGCAATCCACCCACGCTCTCGCTGACGCAGGCGATGCGCCAGCGCAAATTGGCGCGCTCCAGTGTGTCGATGGCGTAGTCGCGATAGATGTTGCCCGGCGGCAAGAGTGCAAGAGGGATCGGGCGTTCCTGATGCGCTGAGGATTGCTCGCCCGTCATCCACACCAGTTGTTCGCGCCGTACTACCTGGCCGCCCGTAAAGTCGTTCATGCGGGTGACGAGCGCGATGTCGACATCGCCGCGCTTGACGAGCCCGACCAGCGGCGTCGACAGCGCGCAGTTGAGCTCGACCTGCACGCGCGGAAAGGACTTTCGGAACACGCTCAGGATTTGCGGCAGCATGAACGCCGCATAGAGGTCGGGCGTGCCGAGCACGACCTGGCCTTCGATCTCCTGCGAGGCCAGCTGGGAGATCAGCTCGTCATGCAACCTGAGGATGGATTTGGCGTAGGTGAGGACGGTGGTGCCGTCGTCCGTCAGTATCAGCCTGCGGCCGCCATGCTCGAACAGCTGCTTGCCGGTGAGCTCCTCGAGCCGCTGCAATTGCAGCGTGATCGCAGGCTGGGTGCGGCCCAGCCGTCGCGCGGTCTCGGTGATGCTGCCGGTCTCGACCACCGAGATCAGCGACCGGAGCATGCGGATGTCGAGACTGATGAGGTTCATGCGGTGTCCATATCGCCCAGAATTTATGCAAGTTCCATGCTAGGGCCGATGGCGCGGTTCGCAAGATGGCGGGGCATGTCCGGCCGCGACGTTGCTGGCATAATGAATATCGGCTATCTGCCAAGATGGCGCGCACGACGTCGCCCAAGAATGCCAGAGGGGGAAGAGAACCATGACAGAAACCACCCGACGCAGCGTGCTTACGGCCGCGGCCGCGATGACCGCCGCAGGTCTTGCTGAAGCGGCGCCCGCCGCTGCACAGGCCGCGCCCAAGCCGATCTTCGCGGTGCCGATGGTCACGATTCCGATCGTCGGCGAAACGGATGTGTTCCAGGTCCGCCGTATCTACTGCATCGGTCGCAACTATGCCGCGCATGCGATCGAGCGCGGCTCGGATCCGAACCGCGAGCCGCCGTTCTTCTTTCAGAAGCCGACCGACGCGATCCAGAATGTCGCGCTCGGCGAGGTCGCCGATCACCCCTATCCGTCATTGACCAAGAACTACCACCACGAGGTCGAGCTGGTCGCCGCATTGAAATCCGGCGGCACCAACATCGCGCCTGAAAAGGCGCTCGACCATGTCTATGGCTACGCCCTCGGCCTCGACATGACCCGGCGCGATCTCCAGAACGGCATGGCCGCAGAGAAGAAGCCCTGGGAGATCGGCAAGAGCTTCGACCATGCCGCGGTGCTCGGCCCGATCCACCCGGCGAGCAAGACCGGCCATTTCGAGAAGGGCGCCATTTCGCTCGCGGTGAACGGCACCGTGCGCCAGAGCTCCGATCTCGGCAAGATGATCTGGAGCGTCGCCGAGCAGATCGCAAAACTGTCGGAAGCGTTCGAGCTCAAGGCTGGCGACATCATCTATTCGGGCACGCCGGAGAATGTCGGCCCGGTCGTGAAGGGCGACGTGCTCTTGTGCAAGCTCGAGGGCTTGCCTGACATGTCGATCAGGATCGTCTGACTTCTTGCTTCTTCCCGCCTGCGGGGAGAAGCGCGGATTGCGTTACGCTGACGGCCTCCGCTGGACCCCACGATTGACGGCGGAGGCCTTTGAATTGCCCGAGTTCCATCGGCCGCTGCCCTGTGTTGGGCAACGAACAAACCTCAAGCGGCCATATTTGAGTCAGAGTGATCTTCGGTGAGGGAGGCGCTCTGATGAAAAAAGTTCTGATCACTGCCATCGTGATGCTGGCTGGTGTACCAGCAAGCGCCGTTGCGCAGGAGCGCGCGGGCTCTGCGGCGCTCGGAGCCGTGTCCGGCGCGGTCGTGCTTGGGCCGGTCGGTGCCGTTGCGGGCGCGGTGATCGGCTATACCGCCGGTCCTTCCATCGCCCGGTCATGGGGCGTGAGAGGTTCGCGCTCGGCAAGACACCGGCAGCCGCCACGCCGCGAGGCGTACGGGACCGCCGCCACCACTTCCTCGCCACGCACGCGCGAGGCGATGGAGGCCAACGGTCAGATGAGGGCGGCCGGCAATCCGCCGGTTCAAGCCGCTCCCGTGGTGCAACCGGCTCAAGTTGCGCCGGCGGCGACCACGACGCCACCCATTCAGGGGTTCGACTGAAACGACTCCGGGGCCGCGGCGATCTTCGGCCGCAGCCGGTCCACCGTCCGCGCGACCAATCCTCTAGAGTTGGCCGAGGATCTTCTTCGCGGCGCGAAGATGCGGCTTGTCGATCATCTGGCCGTCGAGCCGCAGCGTGCCGGAGTTCGGATTGCTCGCGAACGCCGCGATCACCTTCTCCGCCCATGTCCGCTCGGCGTCCGTTGGCGCGAATGCCGCATTGACGATGTCGACATGCTTGGGATGGATCAGCGCCTTCGCCGAAAAGCCGTCGCGCCGCGCGGCGCGGGTTTCCTGCTCGAGGCCGGCGAGATTGTCGATATCGGTATAGACAGTGTCGATCGGTACCACCTCGGCCGCGGCCGCCGCCATCAGGCAGAGATCGCGCGCGAGGCGATAGGGACTGTGGAACACGCCGCCCGAGGCTTTTTCGGTGGCGCCCAGCGAGGCCGAAAGGTCTTCAGCGCCCCACATCAAGCCGGCAAGGCGCGGGGAGCAGCCCTTGTAGCTGCCGAGCCCGAAGATCGAGCTGGCGGTTTCCGTCGCGACACAAACGATGCGCGTCGCGCCTGATGTGATGCCGGATGCTGCTTCCAGCGCTTCGAGCCAAGTCGCGACCTGGCGCACGTCGTCGCCGCCTTGCGATTTCGGCAGCACGATGCCGTCGGGTTTGCCGGGCATTACCGCGGCAAGGTCGGTGAGCGTCATGCCGGTATCGAGCGCGTTGACGCGGACATAGAGCTGGTGCGGGCCGGGGCGGCTGTTGAGCATCGCAAGCGTCAGGTTGCGCGCCTCCGGCTTCTTGTCGGCGACGACGGAGTCTTCGAGGTCGATGATCAGCGCGTCGGCCTTGCCTTCGCTGGCCTTCTCGAATTTGCGCGGGGAATCGCCCGGTACGAATAGCATCGAACGCATCAGACTGGCCTCTTGTGCATCATCGCCATGCGGCGGCATTTGCCGACGATCTCGTCGTTCTGGTTCAAGGCGTGGTGCTCGAACTCGACGATGCCCGCTTTCGGGCGCGATTTGGATTCTCTCAACGACAGCACCTTCGTCGTCGCCCGCAAGGTGTCGCCATGGAAGACCGGCTTTGGAAAAGTCACGTCGGTCATGCCGAGATTGGCGACGGTGGTGCCCAAGGTCGTATCATAGACCGTCATGCCGATCATGATGCCGAGGGTGTAAAGGCTGTTGAAAATGCGCTGGCCGAATTCGGTCTTTTCGGCGAAATGCGCGTCGATGTGCAGCGGCTGCGGATTGAGCGTCAGCAGGCTGAATAGGGTGTTGTCCATTTCCGTGACGGTCCGGGCCAGCGGATGCCTGAACTCCTGGCCCACGGAAAAGTCTTCGAAATAGAGTCCGGCCATCGCGGTTTCCCTCCCTGCGAAATAACGGCACGCGCGTAGCTTTGCGCCGCATGACGCTATGCATGTTAGACACAGTTGATAGACAAATTCACGTATCTGCATGCGGTTTTTCGAGCTAAAGAACGAGAAGCGAAGGCATGTCGGGCGCGGCAGGCGGCCATGGCCTTTACGCGGGGAACGCGATCGGGAGATGGCGCCATCGCGGCTCCCAACAAGGAGACCAAGACTATGGATTTCGCGCTCACCGATCAGCAGGAAGCCATTCGCGACGCCATCGCCAAGATCTGCGAAGGCTTTCCCGACGCCTATTGGCTGAAGAAGGATCACGACGGCGGCTTCCCGCACGACTTCCACAAGGCGCTGGCCGACGCCGGCTGGCTCGGCATCTGCGTTCCGGAAGAATATGGCGGCTCGGGCCTCGGCATCACTGAAGCTGCGATCATGATGCGCACCATCGCAGAGTCAGGTGCCGGCATGTCCGGCGCCTCCGCGGTGCATATCAACGTGTTCGGTCTCAACCCCGTCGTCGTGTTCGGCACCGAGGAGCAGCGCAAGCGCATGCTGCCGCCGATGGTCGAGGGCCGCGAAAAGGCGTGCTTTGCCGTCACCGAGCCGAACACCGGGCTCAACACCACCCAGCTCAAGACCCGCGCGGTCGCCAAGAACGACCGCTACATCGTCAACGGCCAGAAGGTGTGGATCTCGACCGCGCAGGTCGCGCACAAGATTTTGCTGCTCGCGCGCACCACGCCGCTGGAAGAAGTGCGTTCGCCGACCCACGGCCTCAGCCTGTTCTACACGGACTTCGACCGCAAGAAGATCAAGGTCCACGAGATCGAGAAGATGGGCCGCAAGATGGTCGATTCCAACGAGCTGTTCTTCGAGGATTTTGAGATTCCGATGGAGGACCGCATCGGCGAAGAAGGCCGCGGCTTCGAATATATCCTGGAAGGCATGAATCCCGAGCGCATCCTGATCGCAGCCGAAGCGGTTGGCCTCGGCAAGCTCGCGCTGTCGCGCGCGACCGAATACGCCAAGACGCGCGTTGTGTTCAATCGTCCGATCGGCAAGAATCAAGGTATTCAGCATCCGCTCGCGATAAACTGGGTCGAGCTCGAGGCGGCCTGGCTGATGGTGATGTCGGCGGCCTGGCAATACGACAAGGGCATGCCCTGCGGCGCGGCAGCCAATGCCGCCAAATATCTTGCGGGCGAGGCTGGCTTCTCCGCCTGCGAGCAGGCGGTGATGACCCATGGCGGCTTCGGCTATGCCAAGGAATTTCACGTCGAACGCTATTTGCGCGAGATCCTGATCCCGCGCATCGCGCCGGTCAGTCCGCAGCTCGCACTGAGCTTCATCGCGGAAAAGGTGCTGGGGCTCGCCAAATCGTACTAAAAACAAGTCGTACCAGAGGACGCCAGGCGCTAGCTTAGTTCGGCCGCGATCCGCTCCATCGCCATGGCGCGGAGTTTTGCGCGCTGGATCTTGACGCCATTGGCGCTGTCAGTAACGGGGAAGGCGTCCACGACGTAGATCCGCGCCGGAATCTTGTAGCCGGCAAGCCGCTCGCGCAGGTGTGCTGTCAGCACCTCCTGACGCGGCGAGGTGCCTGCAGGAATGACGAAGGCGACGCAGCGCGCCTGGCCCTTCAGATCGACCGCGACGACCTGCGCGTCGGCAACGCCGGCGCAGGACTTGAGCTCGTCCTCGATCTCGCCGGGCGCGACCAGGAAGCCGCCGAGCCGCATGGCATCGCCTGCGCGGGTCTCGTAGACAAAAGCGCCGCCGCGCAGGCGACCGATATCGCCGGTGCGGAAGAAGCCGTCCGCGCTGATGGCATCGCGCGTCGCCTCGGGATTGCCGAAATATCCGAGGAAGCGCGACGGCGCGCTGATCTCGATCTCGCCGGATATGCCGGGGACTGTGAGCTCGCCGGTCTCGGTGTCGCGCACGCGGACCTTTGCGTCCGGTGACATCGGCCAGCCGCCGCCCTCGATGCGGTCGGCGAAGGCGTCGCTGGCGCGGCCGATCGAGAACAGCGCCTGCACCTCGCTCGATCCGTAGAGGCCGTACAGCGGCAGGCCGCGTGCCTCGGCCTCCGCAGCCAGCTCGCGCCAGCCAGGCTGGAACGCCGCGAAGCCGCAGATTTCCAGATGCGGGAACGGCGCGTCGGTCAGCGCAAGGATGCGGCGAAACATCTCGTCGGAGCCGAAGGTGTGGGTGATCTTGTGCTCGCCAAGGATCTTCAGCGCCGGCGCCGCCTCGAAGGCGTCGAGCACGTGGACGGTGGCGCCGGCGGCAAAGAAGCCGAGCAGGCTCGTCATGCCGAAGGTGCCGCAGAACGGTAGCATCGCCAGCAGCGCGTGACGTTGCGCCGAAAGCTGGAGCGCCGTGGCAACGGAGTGGGCGTGGGTCGCAAGCGTCCGCTGCGAATGCGCGACCAGCTTTGGCCCTTTGGTCGTGCCCGATGTCGTGTAGAGCAGCACGGGCAGATCGACGTCATCCTGAGATGGAGCCGGGGGGCAAGGCTTGTCGAAGGCGTCGAAGCGTACACAGGGCCATTGCGCAGGGATCGCATCCGCGCCGACCACCGCGAGCTTTTGCAGGGCGGGCACATCGTCCCCGGCGATATCGGCGAGAATGGCGGCGAAATCGATCGATCGGAATGCCGCCTCGATCACCAACAGCTTTGCTCCCGATAGCTTCAGGAGATGCGAGACTTCCGCGCTGCGATAGCGCGTATTGACGGCGGCGACGATCGCACCGAGCCTGGCGGCGGCAAACAGCAGTGCAATCCATTCGACGCGGTTGACCAGCCAGACCGCCACGACGTCGCCCTTGCCGATACCCTGCGCGGCAAGCCAGGCTGTGGTCTGCTCGACCTTCCGAGCAAATTCCGCGCGCGAGACCGGCCTACCGTCAAACACGAAGGCGGGATCGGCTGTAGTGTCCGATCCGATCAGCGAATGCAGTGAAACACCGTCATCATGCATGGCCACCGGAGTAGCCCGATCGCGCAAACCTGTCTACTTGGTGCCGAACATCCGGTCGCCGGCATCGCCGAGACCCGGCACGATGTAGCCGTGATCGTTGAGCCGCTCGTCGATCGCGGCGGTCCAGATCGGCACGTCGGGATGCTCGCTCTCGAACTGCGCGATACCCTCGGGGGCCGCCAGCAGGCAGACGAAGCGGATGTCTCGGGCGCCGCGATCCTTCAGCAGGGAGGCGCCGGCGCAGGCCGAGTTGCCGGTCGCCAGCATCGGGTCCATCAGGATCACAGTACGGTCGGATAGGTCCTGCGGAGCCTTGAAGTAATATTCCACGGCCTGCAAGGTCTCAGGGTCGCGGTAGAGCCCGATATGGGCGATGCGGGCCGAGGGCATCAGCGCCAGCATGCCGTCGAGAAAGCCGACGCCGGCGCGCAGGATCGGCGCCAGCGTGAGCTTCTTGCCGGCGATCTTGGGCGCCTGCATCGGGGCGATCGGCGTCTCGATGTCGACCAGTTCGAGCGGCAGATCGCGCGTCACCTCGTAACCGAGCAGCATCCCGATCTCGTTCAGGATCTCGCGAAAGCTCTTGGTCGAGCGGTCCTTCTCCCGCATCAGCGAGAGCTTGTGCTGGACCAGGGGGTGGGCGACGACGTTGACGCTGCTTGTGCTCATGCGGCCGATCTAACACGGTTCCGCGAAGCGGCGCCAGATCGGCCGGGGCGTTTTCCGCAGGGGACGAAACGGCCTCGCCGGGCTGTGCGACTGCGGTATGTGCCATGTTGCCCCCCTCGTGGGCAGCCATGGTCAATTCGGATCTAGACGCCGAGCCCGCGTGCCGCGAGCGTGATCACGATCGTCAAGATCGCGCCCCAGATCAGGCTCAGCGTCATGATCAGGATCGTCGTGGTGACCGCGTGCTCGAGATGTCCCTTGAGAAGCGGCATGCTAGCTGTCCGAGGCGGGCGCAGCGGTGGCGCGCAGGCCGAGCAGCAGCGCGGCCATCAGCACGAGCAGCACGGCGATCTTGAGCTCGATCATATCGCGTTACCTCGCAGCCAAGCGCGCCAGAAGCCGCCCGGCATGTTCAGCAAGCGCGATAAGCGTATTGCCGCGATTCTCGATATCGAGCTCGAAGGTCTCGACGGGAAACACCAGCGCGCATCGTGCCGGCGCGCTCTGACGGTTGGCAAAGTCGACGGCCGAGCTCTTGAACAGGAACAGGCCGCCGATGCGTCCGCGCGCCTCGCGTGCGACCCAGAGGCCAGCGGCATTGCGGCCGATGAAGAAGGCCGGAATGGCGTCGCTGACGATGTCGGGGTCCAGCGGCTTGAGCTCCGTCGCAGCCCGCCGCCGCGGCTGGCGATGATCAGCTTGAAGAGCAATCGCGGCCATGGCGGCCTCCTCACACATCTGCAAGGTCATTGGTGGTCTCCATTGCCGTCAGGCGTGGAGGTGCCAAACATAAATGGCGGTCTTCAGCGCGATGAGCCCGGCTAGGACACCGCCCATCGTAAGCACGGCTAGCGCACGCAGTGCGAAATGCTTGAGCTGGGCCTTGCGTTCCCTGGAGATCAGCGCCGGGCGTTCAGCCCAGCCGGAGGGCCGTTCGAAGCCCTGAGTCAACATCGACATGTCGGAAGTCCTTGTCTTAGGAGCGACGCGACAGTCGCCCCAACCTGCCTCACATGATGCGCATTGCAGCATAGGAATGCGAGACGGGCGGCGGTGTAGTCGTATAGGAGCGTCATAAAGGCGCCCCTATGCGCCGATGCCGTCGATCAGCTCTTCATCGGCAATCGCCACGAAGGCCCTGATGACCTCGGCCCGAGCTGCGTCATCCAGCGGTACGATCGGCAGCCTGGTCGCCGGCGACATCAGGCCCAGCGTGCTCAGCGCATATTTGAGCGCCGCCGGGCTCTCCTTGCTGAGGCACGCGATCAGCGGAACGAGGCGCTTATACAGGTAGCGCGCGGTTTGCAGACGGCCCTGCCTGACTTGCGAGAAAATCGTGCGACAGAGATCCGGCGCAATGTTGGAGACCTCCGAGATTGCGCCGTCGCCGCCGCCGGCGATATGGGCGAAGGCGGTGGCATCGTCGCCGGACAGCAACCGAAAGCCCGCCGGCAGCAGCCGGTTCAGGCGCATCGGCCGGGTGACATCGCCGCTGCCGTCACGCAAGCCGACGAACTGGCGGGATTCGACCAGTCGCAGCAGCGTCTCCTCGGCGAGCGGGCGCAGCGTGCGGGAGGGAATGTCGTGCAGAATCACGGGCAGTCCTGTCGAGGCGGCAATCGTGCGGAAATGCGCGAGCATGCCCTCCTGCATCGGCTTGTTGTAGGCGGGCACCACCGACATGATGGAATCAGCACCGGCGGCCTCCGCGCGGCGCGCGAGCTCGACGGCGCGGCTGGTCGCGTTCGACATCGCGCCAGCAATGACTCGCACGCGACCGCGGACGACGTCGACCGCGGTGCGAATGACGAGCTCCTGCTCGGCGGGCGAAAGCGTTGGCGCTTCGCCCGCCGTCTCGCAGACCAGGAGCGCGGGAACACCGGCGGCAACCTGGCGCTCGCATAGTGCGGCGAGCGCCTTCAGATCAATTCCATCCGATGCATCGAACGGTGTCGGCAGATCCGGAATGAAGCCGGTGAACCAGGCTGAGGGAGGGATGAACATGATGAGTCGCCTGAAGGCGCCGGCTCAGGCGGCGCGCTGCGAGACGCCGGGGTTCTTGCCCATCTCGAGCTCGATCTCGCGCGGCAACTCGACGATGGTCTCGGGGTGCTGTCCGTTCTCGAACAGGGCGTATTTGAGGGCCTCTGCGCGGCTGACGAACAGGCCGCCATAGAGGCCGTGCTGCTCCTGCGCGATCCACTGACCGCGACGGTTCTTGCCGATGAAGACAATGCTGGAGAGGGAGCTGCACGAAGGAGGTTCGACGAGTTTCACGGAGGTGGTCCTTCCAATTGACGGGCGCAGCGGGATCTCGTCCCGCTGATCGCCCGATCAATATCTTTCTCAATGGATAGGATTTCGAGAGAGAGCGCGCGGCGATCTCATAGGAACGCCATAAGACTCGCGAGCAGTTCAGCTAACATTCTCGCAGGCGACCGGCTCATAGAGGGGGTCGATGGCAGGGCGCACGCTGGGAACGCTTGGCCGTGAGGCTTCCACGGCCAGCGCCTGCACTTCCACGAAAGCCGACATCAGCGCGATTGCGAGATCGCCATGGCAGCCCTCGACGGCCGCATCGAGCCAGTCCGGCAGTTCGCGTTCACGCGACAGCGCGCAATGCCACTCACCCTCGTCATAGGCGATGCGGCGGACGTGCCACAGCGGCAGCTCGAGCTCCATCAGCGCAAGCGCGACATCGGTCCAGGCCTCGGCGTCGATCAGCTGCATCAGGCGAGCGGTGCGCTCGCTCTGGCGGAGCGAGGGGATTCGTCGGCAGGCCTTGTCCATGATCTCGCGCATCAGCGGACCGGTCATGCCTTGCGCATTGCGCAAATGGTCGCTGAGCGAAGGGAAATCGTAGTGTCGGAAAGCGACGGTCATGTCAGGCCTCCTGGAAGTGGTGTCGGTCAGTCGGCCGGCCTCTTCAGGATGGCGGGATGAGCATTGGAAAACGAGATGGGGCGCGGGTGGGAGATATAGGAATCTCATAAAGGTGGGATACGAGCGGTGAGGAGTGCAACGCGCTTCCAAACCCGCCGTCATCCCCGCGAACGCGGCGATCCATAACCACAGGGGAGATGTTGTGGGACCAGGCTGGTCACTACGAGTCCTCGCCAGACATCTCCCTGCGGTATGGGTTGCGGATCTGCGCTTCGCTTGTCCGGGACGATAGCGGAGGTTGCCGTGCGACTACGAGTCGACCGCACCGTCCGCCCTTTATGAGATTCCTATAACTTCGCCATAGCCCTCGTCTCGAAAACCTATGTCCGTGGTGGCACTTCAATGCGGTGAAAGGTCCCGGCTGGCAACTGCTGCACATGCGTTGCACTTGATACAACGCAAGCTGCCTGCCGGGAAAGAGAGACATGGTTGCCTCCTGAACAGGGCGCAACGAGGAGTTTTCCCATGATGGACATTCTGATGCTGGCGCTGGGCTTCGGCTTCTTCGCGCTCGCGATCGGTTATACCTACGCTTGCGAACGGCTTTGAGGGAGCGGACCATGATCTTCGATTATTCGCTCGCTGGCGTCGTTTCGCTGGGGCTCCTGTTCTACCTCACCTATGCGCTGCTGCGGCCGGAACGATTCTGAGCCGTGCTGCTGCTTGTCGAATTGCTGCTGGCCGACGTTGCGCTCGTCGGCTGCTTGCTTGCGGTGCTGCTGCCGCTGTTGCGCCGGACACCAAGCCTGAAGGGTTAATGCCATGACTGTGATCGGTTGGCTCCAGATCGTTCTGTTCTGCGTTGTCATCGTCGCGCTGACCAAGCCGCTCGGCTATTACATGACGCGCGTGTTCAATGGCGAGAAGACGTTTCTCTCGCCGGTGTTGCGTCCGATCGAGGCCGGCATCTACTGGATTTCGGGCGTCGACGAGAAGCGCGAGCAGCATTGGTTGACCTACACGGTCGCCATGCTGCTGTTCCACGTCGGCGGCTTCCTCATCATCTACGGCGTAATGCGCTTGCAGGCTGTGCTGCCCTTCAACCCGGCCGGGCAGGTCGCCGTGGCCGAGGATCTCTCCTTCAACACCGCGATCTCCTTCATCACCAACACCAACTGGCAGAACTATGGGGGCGAAAGCACGATCTCTTATCTCGTGCAGATGGTGGGCCTGACCCATCAGAACTTCCTGTCGGCCGCGACCGGCATCGCGCTTGCCGTGGCGCTGATCCGTGGTTTCTCGCGTGCCTCGATGCGCACGGTCGGAAATTTCTGGGTCGACGTCACCCGCTGTACGCTCTACGTGCTGCTGCCGATCTGCGTCGTCTACACGCTGTTCCTGGTCTCGCAGGGCATGCCGCAGACGCTCGGCGACTATGTCGATGCGACAACGCTTGAAGGCGCCAAGCAGACCATCGCGGTCGGCCCGGTGGCATCGCAGGTCGCGATCAAGATGCTGGGCACCAATGGCGGCGGCTTCTTCAATGCCAATGCAGCACACCCGTTCGAGAACCCGACCGCGCTGTCGAACTTCGTGCAGATGCTGTCGATCTTCGCGCTGGGCGCTGCGCTGACCAACGTGTTCGGCCGCATGGTTGGCAACCAGCGCCAGGGCTGGGCCATCCTCGCCGTGATGGGCGTGCTGTTCATCGCCGGCGTCACCGTCACCTATTGGGCGGAAGCAAGCGGCACCTCGACGCTGCAGGCGCTCGGCCTCACCGGCGGCAACATGGAGGGCAAGGAAGTCCGCTTCGGCATCGTCGCGTCCTCGCTGTTCGCCGTGATCACCACCGCCGCCTCCTGCGGCGCGGTCAACGCCATGCATGACAGTTTTACCGCGCTCGGCGGCATGATCCCGCTGATCAACATCGAGCTCGGCGAAATCATCGTCGGCGGCGTCGGCGCCGGCATGTACGGCATGCTCCTTTTCGTCATTCTGGCGATCTTCGTCGCCGGCCTGATGGTCGGCCGCACGCCCGAATATGTCGGCAAGAAGATCGAGGCGCGCGAGGTCAAGATGGCGATGCTGGCCATCCTGGTGCTGCCGCTGATGATCCTTGGCTGGACCGCCGTCGGCGTGGTCTATCCGGCGGCGGTCGCCTCGATGGCGAACGCCGGCCCGCACGGCTTCACCGAGGTGCTCTACGCTTACACCTCGGGAACCGGCAACAACGGCTCGGCCTTTGCGGGCCTCACCGGCAACACCTTCTTCTACAACCTCACGCTGGGCTGCGCGATGTTCGTCGGCCGCTTCTTCATGATCGTGCCGGCGATGGCGATCGCGGGCTCGCTTGCAGGGAAGAAATCGATCCCGCCGTCCATGGGCACGTTCCCGACTACGGGCGGGCTGTTCGTCGGCCTCGTCGTCGGCGTGATTCTCATCATGGGCGGCCTGACCTTCTTCCCGGCGCTCGCGCTCGGCCCGATCGTCGAGCATCTCGCGATGAACGCCGGCAACCTCTTCTGATTTCCGGAGTGACCTCCATGGATACGATGAAACTGCAAAAGCGTGCCCCGATGTCGGCAATGCTCGATCCGAAAATCGTGCTGCCCGCGATCCGCGCGTCCTTCGCCAAACTCAATCCGCGGCTGATGGTGAAGAACCCCGTCATGTTCGTGGTCGAGGTCGTGGCTGCGCTCACCACGGTGATCTTCTTGCGCGACCTCGTCACGGGCGGGATGAACCTCGGCTTCACTTTTCAAATCATTCTCTGGCTCTGGTTCACGGTGCTGTTCGCGAACTTCGCCGAGGCGGTGGCCGAGGGCCGCGGCAAGGCGCAGGCGGATTCGCTGCGCAAGACCCGCACCGAAAGCCAGGCCAAGCTCCTTAACGGTGCAGGTCATGACTTCAAGCTTGTGCCGGGCACGAGCTTGAAGGTCGGTGACATCGTGCTGGTCGAGGCGGGAGATACGATTCCGTCCGATGGCGAGGTGATCGAGGGCGTTGCTTCCGTCAACGAGGCCGCCATCACCGGTGAGTCCGCGCCTGTCATCCGCGAGTCCGGTGGCGACCGTTCGGCGGTCACGGGCGGCACGCAGGTGCTGTCCGACTGGATCCGCGTCCGCATCACCGCGGCACAGGGCTCGACCTTCATCGACCGCATGATCAAGCTGGTCGAGGGTGCCGAGCGGCAGAAGACGCCGAACGAGATCGCGCTCAACATCCTGCTCGCCGGCCTCACCATCATCTTCGTGTTCGCCACCGTCACCATCCCGAGCTATGCGGCTTATGCCGGCGGCTCGATCTCGATCATCGTGCTGGTCGCGCTGTTCGTGACGCTGATCCCGACCACGATCGGTGCGCTGCTCTCGGCGATCGGCATCGCCGGCATGGACCGCCTGGTGCGCTTCAACGTGCTGGCAATGTCGGGCCGCGCGGTCGAGGCCGCTGGCGACGTCGACACTCTGCTACTCGACAAGACCGGCACCATCACCCTCGGCAACCGCCAGGCGACGGCGTTCCGTCCCGTTCGCGGCGTGACCGAGCAGGAACTGGCGGATGCCGGCCAGCTTGCCTCGCTCGCCGACGAGACCCCTGAAGGTCGTTCAATCGTCGTGCTGGCGAAGGAGAAGTACGGCATCCGCGGTCGCGACATGGCCGAGCTTGGCGCGACCTTCGTTCCGTTCACGGCGCAGACCCGCATGAGCGGCGTCGATGCCGGTGGCTCGTCGGTGCGCAAGGGCGCTGTCGATGCAATCTTGAACTACATCGGTGGCGGAGCAGCACAGGCCGTCGCAACTGGCAATGCCGTTCGTGCCGTTCAGCCTTCGCTCAACTCGGACACCGCGCGGGAGATCCAGACGATTTCCGACGAGATCGCAAAGGCCGGCGGCACGCCGCTTGCCGTTGCGAAGGACGGCCGTCTGCTCGGCGTGATCCAACTCAAGGACATCGTCAAGGGCGGCATCCGTGAGCGCTTTGCCGAACTGCGCCGCATGGGCATTCGCACCATCATGATCACAGGCGATAATCCGATGACGGCTGCCGCGATCGCAGCGGAAGCCGGCGTCGACGATTTCCTGGCGCAGGCTACGCCCGAGGACAAGCTCAAGCTGATCCGCGAGGAACAGGCCAAGGGCAAGCTGGTCGCCATGTGCGGCGACGGTACCAACGATGCGCCGGCGCTGGCGCAGGCCGACGTCGGTGTCGCCATGAACACCGGCACGCAAGCCGCCCGCGAGGCTGGCAACATGGTCGATCTCGATTCCAACCCGACCAAGCTGATCGAGGTGGTCGAGATCGGCAAGCAGCTTCTGATGACGCGCGGTGCGCTGACGACGTTCTCGATCGCCAACGACGTCGCAAAGTATTTTGCGATCATCCCGGCGATGTTCCTGGCGTTCTACCCGCAGCTCAACGTGCTGAACGTCATGAACCTGTCGAGCCCGCAGAGCGCGATCCTGTCGGCGATCATCTTCAACGCGCTTATCATCATCGGCCTGATTCCTCTGGCTCTGAAGGGCGTCGCCTATCGCGCGGTCGGCGCCGGCGCGTTGCTTCGGCGTAACCTCTTGATCTACGGCCTCGGCGGCATCGTCATTCCCTTTATCGGCATCAAGGCAATCGACCTCGTCGTCGTTGCCTTGCACCTGGCTTGAGTTCGTCATTGCGAGCGAAGTGAAGCAATCCAGAAATGTCTCCGCGGTTGACAGCCTGGATTGCTTCGTCGCTTCGCTCCTCGCGTGACGAGAGAAACTGGAGAAAATACATGCTCAGAGAAATCCGCCCCGCCATCGTCCTTCTGCTGGTGCTCACCGCCATCACAGGCCTGGCCTATCCGCTCGCCATGACCGGCATCGCCGGCGCGATCTTCCCCGCCAAGGCGCAAGGCAGCCTGATCGAGAAGGACGGCAAGGTGATCGGCTCCGCCCTGATCGGGCAGGAGTTCAAGGACGACAAATATTTCCACGGCCGCCCCTCGGCGACGCTGGCGCCGGACCCCAATGATTCGACCAAGACAGTGTCCGCGCCCTACAACGCGGCCAATTCCGGCGGCTCCAATCTCGGCCCGACCAGCAAGGCGCTGGCCGACCGGCTGAAGGAGGATGTGGACAAGCTTAAGGCCGAGAACCCGAATGCCCCCGTTCCGGTCGATCTGGTCACGACCTCGGCGAGCGGTCTCGACCCCGACATTTCGCCTGAGGCCGCGCAATTCCAGGTGCCGCGGGTGGCAAAGGCGCGCAATATTCCGGAAGAGTCGCTTAAGACACTCGTCGCCGCCAACACCGAGGGCCGTTGGCTCGGCCTGCTCGGCGAACCCAGGGTTAACGTTCTGGCGCTGAATCTCGCGCTGGATCGTGCGTCCGCGAAGTAGCGTCTAGGCCGGCAATATCAGGATGATTATATTGGCCTGATGGTTCAGCAGCGCCGCGATCCCGAACAACGTCCATCGCCCGAGGCGCTGCTGGAAGCCGCGCGCCGGGAGGAGAGCGCGAGCGGCAAGCTGAAGATATTCGTCGGCGCCGCGCCCGGCGTCGGCAAGACCTACGAGATGCTGCAGAGCGCCCATGCCCGGCGCAAGGCCGGCATCGACGTCGTGGTCGGCTTCGTCGAGACCCATGGCCGCGCCGAGACCGAGGCGCTGGTGCGGGGACTGGAGGTCGTCCCGCGCAAGCGGCTCGACTATCGCGGCCAGATCGTCGAGGAGATGGACCTTGATGCCGTGATCGCGCGGCGGCCGAAGATCGCATTGGTCGACGAACTCGCGCACACCAATGCCCCCGGCAGCCGTCATCCCAAGCGCTATCTCGACGTCGAGGAGCTGCTCTCCCACGGCATCGACGTCTATACCGCCGTCAACATCCAGCATATCGAGAGCCTGAACGACGTCGTCGCCCAGATCACCCATGTCCGGGTCCGCGAGACCGTGCCGGATTCGATCTTCGACCGCGCCGATGCGATCGAGCTGATCGACCTCACGCCCGACGACCTGATCCAGCGCCTGCGTGAAGGCAAGGTCTACGTTCCCAAGCAGGCCGAGCGGGCGCTGGAGCATTACTTTTCGCCGGGCAATCTGACTGCGCTGCGCGAACTGGCGCTGCGGCGCACGGCAGAGCGCGTCGACGAGCAGCTGCTCAATCACATGCAGGCGAACGCCATCGCAGGCCCGTGGGCCGCGGGCGAGCGCATCCTCGTCTGCGTCAGCGAGGATCCGCGCGCGGCCGGGCTCGTGCGTTATACCAAGCGGCTGGCCGATCGGTTGCATGCGCAATTCACCGCGATCTCGATCGAGACGCGACGCTCGCTCCAGCTCTCGGACCAGGAGCGTGACCGGCTGGCGGACACGCTGCGGCTTGCGGAATCGCTGGGCGGCGAGGCGCTGACGATTCCCGCGGTCGGCCGCCGCATCGCCGACGACGTCATCAATTTCGCGCAAGGCAACAACGTCACCCAGATCGTGATCGGCAAGTCGACCCGCTCGCGCTGGTTCGAGATGGCGCGCGGCTCTGTCGTGCACGATCTGGTGCGCCGTGCCGGCAATATCAGCGTTCATGTCATCCCCGGCGACGAGCTGTTGGACGAGGCGGCGCCGAAGACGGCCGTGCAGACCGCCGCGCGGACCGAACCGTTCAATCCGCTGCCCTATCTCAAATCGCTCGGTGTCGTGCTGGTCGGCCTCGGCGCCGCGGAGCTGCTTCAACCGCGGTTCGGCATCGAGAATGTTGACCTCGTGCTGCTCACCGCGGTGGTCGCGGTCGCGGTGCGCTACGGCTTGTGGCCGTCGCTGCTTGCGAGCATCGCAGCCTCATTGGCCTATAATTTCTTCTTCCTGCCGCCGGTCTACACCTTCACCATCACCGATCCGACCAATGTCGCGGCGTTCTTTTTCTTCATGCTGATCGCGATCCTGGTGTCCAATGTGGCGGCGCGCGTGCGCACGCAGGCCGACACCGCGATCGGCCGCATCAGGACCACTGAGCAGCTTTACGCCTTCAGCCGCAAGCTCGCCGGCACGGCCACGCTCGATGACGTGCTGTGGGCCTCGGCCTATCAGATCGCGCTAATGCTGAAAGTTCGCGTGGTGCTGCTGCTGCCGGAGGATGGCCTGTTGACGGTGAAATCAGGCTATCCGCCCGAGGACCAGCTCGACCAGGCCGATCTTGCCGCCGCCAACTGGGCCTGGAGCAATGACCGCCCCGCCGGCCGTGGCTCGGATACGTTGCCGGGCGCCAAGCGGCTGTTCCTGCCGATGCGCACTGGGCGCGGTCCGATCGGCGTGATCGGCATCGACAATGATCGCAACGGCCCGCTGCTGACGCCGGACCAGCGCCGGCTGCTGGACGCGCTGGTCGACCAGGGCGCGCTCGCGATCGAGCGCGTGCTGCTGGTCGAGGACATGGACCGGGTCAAGCGCACCGTCGAGTCCGAACGACTTCGCTCGGCTTTGCTGACCTCGATTTCCCACGATCTGAAAACGCCGCTCGCGTCCGTGCTGGGCGCAGCCTCGA
This sequence comes from Bradyrhizobium zhengyangense, assembly GCF_022012435.1. GTDB lineage: Bacteria > Pseudomonadota > Alphaproteobacteria > Rhizobiales > Xanthobacteraceae > Bradyrhizobium > Bradyrhizobium zhengyangense. Next base: position 58,875 of record NZ_JAKLUA010000022.1, on the reverse strand, counting down.
CCATGCGCGATCTCGCCGGCGCGCTGTCCGACACCGAGAAGCGCGACCTGCTGGCGACCGTGATCGACGAGTCCGAGCGGCTCAACCGCTTCATTGCCAATCTGCTCGACATGACCAAGCTCGAATCCGGCGCCATCGTGCCCAATACGGCGCTGCACGATCTCGGCGAGATCGTCGGCAGCGCACTGCGGAGGGCCTCGAAGATCCTGACAGCTCACAAGGTGGAGCTGATCCTGGCTGCCGATCTGCCGATGCTCGAGCTCGACGCGGTGTTGTTCGAGCAGGTGCTGTTCAACCTGCTCGACAATGCGGCAAAATATTCACCGGCTGAGACCACCATTGCGATCAAGAGCCGGCGCGAGGGCGACCAGGTGGTGCTTGATATCGTGGACGAGGGTGCCGGCATTCCGCCCATTGAGCTCGAAAGCGTGTTCGACAAGTTCTATCGCGTGCAGAAAGGCGACCACGTGCGTCCCGGCACCGGGCTCGGGCTTGCCATCTCCCGCGGTTTCGTCGAAGCCATGCGCGGCACGATCTCGGCTGCCAATCGCAGCGACCGCAGCGGCGCCATCCTCACCATTCGTCTGCCGGTTCCGGCGCAGACCAAAGCATTGGATACCGCCGCATGAGTGCTGCCCCGATCAAGGTTTTGGTGATCGACGACGAGCCGCCGATCCGCAAGCTGTTGCGGATGGGGCTGTCGACGCAGGGTTACGAGATCCTGGAGGCGTCGAACGGCAAGGTCGCGCTGGAGAAGCTCAGCGAAGAGCCCGCGCTGATCATTCTCGATCTCGGCCTGCCCGACATCCAGGGCCATGAGCTGCTGCGCACCATCCGCGCCCGCAACGAGAGCGTGCCGATCGTGGTGCTGTCGAGCCGCGGCGACGAGGCCGGCAAGGTGCAGGCGCTCGATCTCGGCGCCGATGATTATCTGACCAAGCCGTTCGGCATGGACGAGCTCCTGGCGCGCCTGCGCGCCGCACTACGGCATCAGTTGCAGGTGCAGGGTGAGCGTCCGGTGTTTCGCACTGGTGATCTCTCGGTCGATCTCGTCCGCCGCATCGTCAAGCTCGGCGAGCGCGAAATCAAGCTATCGCCGAAGGAATACGATCTCCTGCGCGTGCTGGTCCAGCATGCCGGCAAGGTGCTGACCCACAGATTCCTGCTCAAGGAGCTCTGGGACGAGCTGACCGACGCGCAATATCTGCGCGTCTATGTCCGCCAGCTCCGCCAGAAGATCGAAGCCGATCCGGAGCGCCCGCAATATGTGCTGACGGAGACGGGGATCGGGTACCGGCTGAAGGCGGGGGATTGACTTCCTGTTGGGACGCGATTCTGCTTCCATATCGTCATTGCGAGCGCAGCGAAGCAATCCAGAGTCCCTCCGCGGAACGATCCTGGATTGCTTCGCTGCGCTCACAATGACGGAGCAAATCAACCCGCCTTCCTCTGCCGCGCTGTGGATCGGTGCGTCTTCTTGGCAGCGTGCCGCCGCCCCGTCGCCCGTCGCGCATGCGACTTCGCCGCGGTTTTCTTCCCGCCGCGCCCCTTCAAGCTCTGCTTCAGCGCATCCATCAGGCTGACAACATTGCTCGGCCGCTCCTCGGGCTCCGGTAGCTCAATCTTCTTGCCGCTCGCCTTGCGCTTCACCAGCGCCTTCAGCGCAGTCTCGTATTCGTCCTTGAATTTGCTCGGGTCGAAATGGGCGGCCTTGGTGTGCAGGATGTGGCCGGCGAGCTCGACCATGTCCTTGGTGATCTTCGGGCTCTTGATGTCGTCGAAAAACGCGTCCTCGTCGCGCAGCTCGTAAGGAAAGCGCAGCGTGGTGCCGAGCAGGCCCTTGCCGAGCGGCTCGATCGCGATGATGTGCTCGCGATTGGTCAGCACGATCTTGGCGAGCGCCACGCGATCCTGGTCCTTCATGGCGTCGCGGATCACGGCAAAGGCGTCGATCGCAGCCTTGCCTTCGGGCGCAATGTAATAGGGGTGGTTGAGATAGCGCTGATCGATCTCCTCGCTCGGCACGAAGCTCTCGATGTCGATGGTGTGGTTGCTCTCGATCTGGACGGCCTCGAGCTCCTCCGGCTCGATCTCGACATATTTGCCCTTGGAGAGCTCGTAGCCGCGGCCTTTCTGGTCGCTCTCGACGACGTCGCCGGTCTTGGCATCCACCATCTGCTGCTTGAGCCGGTTGCCGGTCTCGCGGTTGATCATGTGAAACCGTGTCTTCTCGGCGGCCGTGGTCGCCGGATAGAGCACGACCGGGCAACTGACCAGCGAGAGTTTCAACGTTCCTTTCCAATAAGCGCGCGGGGCCATTCCATTCTCCAGTGATTTCAACGCGTTTTGGAACTCCAACCACCCGCCAGGGTTTTGGTTCCGGGTGGGACTTTTGCCGTGATAGGCTTCAACGCGATTAGAGGATGTGGGACCGGTCGTGCTGCAAAAACTCTCCACCTATCGAAAGAAGCGTGACTTCGAAAAGACGCCCGAACCGTCGGGCAAGGCAGCGGTCGCGCCCTCAAAGCAACGGCGCTTCGTGATCCAGAAACATGATGCGACCCGGCTGCATTACGATCTTAGGCTCGAATTCGACGGCGTGTTCAAGTCCTGGGCGGTAACCAAAGGACCCTCGCTCAATCCGCAGGACAAGCGGCTGGCGGTGGAAGTCGAGGACCATCCGCTCGACTATGGCGATTTCGAAGGAACGATCCCCGAGGGGCAGTATGGCGGCGGCACCGTGATGCTGTGGGACCGCGGCACCTGGGAATCCGATGATCCCGAAGCCGGCTTCAAAAAGGGCGACCTCAAATTCACCCTGCATGGCGACAAGCTGCACGGCAGCTGGGTGCTGGTTCGCATGCGCAATCGCAGCGGCGAGAAGCGCACCAACTGGCTGCTGATCAAGCACCGCGACGACTATGCCAGCGAGGACGAGGATATTTTGGCGGAGGACAAGTCCGTGGCCTCCGGCCGTGCGATGGAACAGATCGCAGGCGGGAAGGGGCGCGCGCCAAAACCGTTCATGCTGGCGAAGAGCAAGGGCAAGGCCGATGCGGTCTGGCAATCCAACCGGGCCGAAGAGACGAAAGGGCGCACGGTCAAGCCTGCGCCCCGCGCGGCGCTGAAGAGCGGCAAAACGTTGAAGAAGAAAGCGACGACTGCGACGACGGCCAAGAAGGCCTCGGAGATGCCTGACTTCGTGGAGCCGCAGCTCTGTACCCCGGTAGAGCGGCCGCCGGCGTCGGATGGCTGGTGCCACGAGATCAAGTTCGACGGCTACCGTGTTCAGCTGCGCGTCGAGGACGGCGAGGCGACGCTGAAGACGCGCAAGGGCCTCGACTGGACCGAGAAGTTCGCATCGATCGCCAAGGAGGCGAACGGGTTGCCCGACGCGCTGATCGACGGCGAGATCGTCGCCCTCGACCACAATGGCGCGCCGAACTTTTCCTCGCTGCAGGCCGCCCTGTCGGACGGCAAGACCGAGGAGCTGATCTTCTTCGCCTTCGATCTGCTTTTCGCCGAGGGCCTCGACTATCGCCGCCTGCCGCTCGGCGAGCGCAAGGAACGCCTCAAGGAATTGCTGGAGACGCGCAAGACGAAGGCGAGCCAAATCCGTTATGTCGAGCATTTCGAGAGCGGCGGCGAGGCGGTGTTGCAATCGGCCTGCAAGCTCGAGCTTGAAGGCGTGGTGTCGAAGAAGCTGGACGCGCCATATCGTTCGGGCCGCACCGAGAGCTGGACGAAGGCCAAATGTCGCGCCGGGCACGAGGTCGTCATCGGCGGCTACAAGACCACCAATGGAAAATTCCGCTCTCTGATGGCGGGCGTGCATCGGGGCGATCATCTCGCCTTCGTCGGAATGGTCGGGACCGGCTTTGGTGCGGACAAGGTCAAGCGCATCATGCCGTCGCTGAAGACCCTGGAGGCCAAGGAAAGTCCCTTCGGCGGCAAGAATGCGCCGAGGAAAACTCGCGACGTGCACTGGCTGAAGCCCGAGCTCGTCGCCGAAATCGAGTTCGCCGGCTTTACGGCCGATGGCAATATCCGCCAGGCTGCCTTCAAGGGCCTGCGGCAGGATAAGCCGGCCGCGGAGGTCGAGGCGGAGACGCCCGTGGATACCAATCTGGCAAAACCCTCGGCCCGGAAGCGCGCCGCGCCGAAGGCCGACAAGCGAAAGGACTCCGGCACTGCCGAGGTCATGGGCGTCGTCATCTCGAAGCCGGACAAGGAGCTGTGGCCTGACGGCGGCGACGGTGAGGGCGTGACGAAGCTCGATCTCGCGCGCTATTTCGAGGCCGTCGGCGCCTGGATGATCGAACATCTGAAGGGCCGTCCCTGCTCGATCCTGCGCGCACCCGACGGCATCTCCGGCGAGAAGTTCTTTCAGCGCCACGCCATGCAGGGCACATCGAACCTGCTCGAGCTCGCCAAGGTCTCGGGCGATCGCAAGCCCTATTTGCAGATCGACCGCGTCGAGGGGCTCGCTGCGGTCGCGCAGATAGGCGGCGTCGAACTGCATCCCTGGAATTGCGCGCCTGACGCCTATGATACCCCGGGCCGCCTGGTGTTCGACCTCGATCCGGCACCGGATGTGAAGTTCGCCGATGTCGTCGAGGCGGCCAAGGAGATGAGGAAGCGGCTCGCCGACGTCGGCATGGAGAGCTTTTGCAAGACCACCGGCGGTAAGGGTCTCCACGTCGTGGTGCCGCTGCTCCACGGCGCGCGCGACAAAGTGAGCTGGAAAGAAGCTAAAGCCTTCGCGCAAGGCGTTTGCCGGCGGATGGCCGATGACGATCCCGAGCGCTACCTGCTCAACATGTCCAAGAAGCTGCGCAACGGGAAGATCTTTCTGGACTATCTACGCAATGATCGTCTGTCCACCGCGGTGGCGCCGCTGTCGCCGCGTGCGCGCGATGGTGCGACCGTGTCGATGCCGGTGACCTGGGCGCAGGTGAAGGGCGATCTCGATCCGAAGCGCTACACGGTGCGGACTGTGCCGGGCCTTTTGGCGCGATCGAAGGCGTGGGAGGGCTATGATGATGCGGCCGCGTCGATCAAGGCGGCGATCAAGAAGCTGGCGGGGAAAACGAAGTAGGCCGGAGCTACGGGCGCAACTCCCGTAAGGTGGGCAAAGCGGCGCGTGCCCACCATCTGCCTGTTACGGAGAGGGAAGGTGGGCACGGCGCAAGTGCGCCTTTGCCCACCCTACGAGATCCTCGTTGTGGTGCTAGATCCGGCCCATCAGCAGCAGGATCAGCAGAATGACGATGACGAGCCCAAGGCCGCCGCCGCCGTAATAGCCGGTGCCGTAGAACGGGCCGCCGCCGATGCCGCTGAAGCCGCCGAGCAGCGCGATAACCAGGATGATCAGAATGATCGTACCGATAGACATGAGAATCTCCTCCAGCCCTTTGTCGAAAGGGTCGTTGCAACCTGTCCCGTTGTGCGGAGGGCAACTTGCCCAGGGTTTTAAAGTTCCGGATTTGAAACGGGGCGACAGCTCCGACTTGCATGGAACCTTTGCGGCTCCACCGGGCATGACTATGTGAGGATCAGTCACCAAAGGGCAGGGCCATGTCAGCACCGCTTGTCGTCTCCATTCCACATCGCCTCGGTCGCGAGGAAGCCGTGCGCCGGCTCAAGACCGGGCTCGGCCGCGCTGCCGCCAGCATTCCCGTGATGCAGATCGAGGAGGAACGCTGGAGCGGCGACAGCATGATTTTCCGCGTCCGCGCGCTCGGCCAGATCGCGAGCGGGCAGGTCGACGTCGCCGACGACTACGTCAAGGTTCAGGTGGTGCTGCCGTGGCTGCTGCAGCGCTTCGCCGAGATGGCGCAGGCGACCATCCGCAAGCGCGGACAATTGCTACTGACCAAGGATGAGGGGAAATGAGCGTCAGGCGCGCACGCGCTGTCGTCCAGGCTTGATGGAGCTTGCCGTGCGGGCCTCGATGACAGCGGCGGGAAAATCACGGAACGCCTGCGCGAGCGGCAATTCGTTGCCCGCAAGGCCCGGCGCGGCGTAGCCGCTGACGTCGACGGTTGCGTCAAAAGCTTCGAGCGCGGGCCACTCGCGGCCCGCCTGCGTGAAGGGCGCGAATTGTCGCGCAACCACGACGATGGCTGCAGCGCGGCCGTGGTGGCGGACAAAGGAGATCACATGATCGGCGTGCGCGCCGCGCACCTCCAGCGGCTGATAACCGCCTTGCGCAAAAACGTCGGCAAGCTCAGTACGGAGCTTGAGAAGGTGCCGCGTCCACGCCAGCTTGAGCCGGCCGTCCGGCCAGGTCTTGATCAGCCCGCCCCAGTCCGGCGTTTCCAGCGAATCCAGCGCCGCTTGCCTTGCGGCAAAATCCACCGGGCGGCGGTTGTCGGGATCGACCAGCGACAGGTCCCAATATTCGGTGCCCTGGTAGAAATCGGGCACGCCCGGCAGTGTCGCCTTCAGCGTGAGCTGGCTCAGCGAATTCAGCGCGCCAAGCAGCGCGACGCGGCGAGCCAGAGTGGCAAGCGCTTCCAGGAATTCGACTGACAGTGCTGGATCGAGAATCTTCTCGATGAAGCTCTTGACGCCATTTTCATACGCTTCATGCGGATTGAGCCAGCTTGTCTCTTCCTTGCCCTCGCGAGCCGCCTTGAGCGCATAGGCCTGGATGCGCTCGACGAAACTGGCATCCATCCCCTGTAGCGGCCAGGCGCCAAGCAGGGCCTGGTAGAGCATGTATTCGAACGTTGCCGATGGCGCGCGCAGATTGGCGTGGAGCGCAAGGTGCGGCGCGTTCAGCACTTTCCAGCGCGAAACCGCGCTGGTCCATTCGCCTGATATCTCGCTGAGCGCCGCGATCCGCGCCCGCGCATCCTCGCCGCGCTTGGTGTCGTGGGTGGCCGTTGCCGTCATCCCCTGCGGCCATTCCCTGGCGCGGGCTCGCATCGCCTCGTGAAAGGCGGGTACGGTGAGGCCTTTGCTGGCGGGATCGCCGCCGACCTCGTTCAGCGCCAGCAGCCTATGGAACTGGTAGAACGCGGTGTCCTCCAGCGATTTCGCCATCATCGGTCCGGTGAATTGCTGCACCTTCAGCGCAAACCGGCGCACGCGCGGCGCGCTGTGCGGCGGGCGGCCGGGTTTGAGCAGGTCCATGGTCAGCGCATCGCGCAGGAAGTCAAAAATGCCTTCATCCGCAGCGAACCACTCTGCGCGGGCACGCGCGATGGTGTCGTCGATCAGTTTGCGGTCGAGCGCGGTCGGGCCGCTATGGGTCAGGTAAGTGCGATAGACCGGGAAGTGCAGCACGTAGAGCTCGAGTGCCTGCCGCAGGCTGTCGGCGGAGAAGTCGCGGGTCGAATAGTGCCCGTTGGCGATCCGGGCAAGCAGACGCGTCAGCACGATGAATTCGCTGGTCAGCAGCGTCTCCAGCACGCGCCTCTTGGCATCCTTCACGTAAGGCGCGAGCCGCGGCGGCCGGTTGCTGATCTGGCGCCAGGTTTCGTCCAGCGCCTCCAGCCCCCTGGCATCGACCAGCACCTGGGTGATCGCGTTCATCCACTCATAGCCGGTGGTGCCCTGGACGCCGGCAAAGTGCGGCAACTTCTCGTGCTCGCACAGGATCTTTTCGATCACGGTGTAGAACGGCTTTGCATTGCCTTGCGCGTCGCGCACCAGCCGGCGTAGACGCTGGCAATATTGTGCGGGGTCGCGCAGGCCGTCGATGTGATCGAGGCGGATGCCTTGCAGCTTCCCGTCGGTGACGAGCTGCTTCACCAGCCGGTGCGTGGCGGCAAACGTGCTCGCATCCTCGACGCGGAGGCCCGCGAGCCCGTTGACGTCGAAGAAACGGCGATAGTTGATGTCGCTGGACGCCAGCCGCCAATGGCCCAGCTTGTAGTTCTGCCGTTCCAGCAAGTGATGCAGCGCCAGCGTCTGCGCGGGGCGATCTTTTGCCGGGCGATAGGCGGCGAGGCCGTGGATGATGATGTCGGCGCTGCCTGTGATCTCCTTCAACTCCGCCTTGAAGCCCGGCGCTTCCTTGCGGTTCGGCCGGCGCAGGCCGGTGGTGTGCGCGGCGAGCGAGAGCAGGCGTTTGCCGGCGACGGTATCGGCGGCATCCGCCTCCTTCACGATCATCCGCAGGATCTCGCCATAGCGTTCCGGCGCGATCGGCAGGCGGTGCTCGAAATACCAGGCAGAAAAACTGCCCTCATCCGGATCGTAGCGCAGCTCAATGTCGCCGCGTTCCAGCGCCTCGCCATAGGACGTACCGAGGATCGGCAGCAGCACGCCGCCGCGGGCACGATAGGGCAATTGATCCCAATCGATGTCGAAGGAAACGGCGTGCGGCGAGGCCTGGCCCCATTCCAACACGTCCAGCCACCAGGGATTGTCGGCGAAGTGCACGCCGACATGATTGGGCACGAAGTCGATGATGAGGCCGAGATCGTGCTTAGCGAGCGTCTCGCTCAGCCGCGCAAAGCCGGCCTCGCCACCGAGCTCGGGATTGAACTGGCTGTGATCGACGGTGTCGTAGCCATGGGTCGAGCCTTTGCGTGCCTTCATCACCGGAGAGGCGTAGAGATGCGTGATCCCGAGCGCCTTGAGGTAAGGCACGACCGCAGCGGCCTTGTCGAAGTCGAAATCCGCGGTGAGCTGAAGCCGGTAGGTCGCAAGAGGAATCGCGGAAGGCATATCAACCTCCGAGATGCCAAACCACCGACCAGGGCGGAAGTCGGTCGCCGGCCGCGCCGCCCCAGATCGGCGTGCCTGCATTGTTGTTGGAATGCGCGATGTCTTTGTCGGACAGATTGGCCGTGAGCCGCAGCGTCGTACCGTCGCCCATGCGCCAGTGCGCATTGAGCAGGCCGTTGTCTTCAGCCACGGCATCGCCGAACCGCGCGCCCTTCAGCCGCGGCATGATCTCCCTGTGGCGAAGCGCGAGGAGATTGCGCACCAGCGCCAGCCGCGCGTCCTGTTCGGGCGTGCGACCGGTCCAGTCCAGCACGGCCGATTGCGGCGTGGCCGGATCAAGCGGATCGGGCACTTCGTCGCCGTATGTCGCGTAGGCCCAGGCATATTCCTGCTTGCGGCCCTTGCGCACGGCATCGGCAAGGCCGCCCTGGAAATCGCAGAAGAACGGGAAGGGCACCTTCGAGCCCCATTCTTCTCCCTGGAACAGCATCGGCACCATCGGCGCGAGCAGCGTCACTGCGAGCGCGGCCTCGATCTGCTGCGGCGAGGCCAGGCTCTCGAGGCGGTCGCCAAGCGGGCGGTTGCCGATCTGGTCGTGGTTTTGCAGGAAGGTGACGAAGGTCGCCGGCGGCAGCTCGCCGCTGGCTTCGCCGCGCGGCTTCTTGCCCCAGAATTCCGAGATTTCGCCCTGATAGACGAAGCCCGAGGCGAGCGCGCGCGCGAGGTCCATGCGCGGCGTCTGGTAGTCGCCGTAATAGCCGTTGAGCTCGCCGGTCAGCATCACGTGCCAGACGTGATGATAGTCGTCGTTCCACTGCGCGCGATATTTGCCGCTCGGCGGCTCCTGCGCGGCGTCGAGCATGCTGGCGCGGTTATCGCCATTCTCCAGCACGAGATGAATGTGTCGGTCGGTGGCCTTGGCAAGCTCGCCGACGGCGGCGCTGAGGTCGTGCAGCATCGACTGCTCGCCGGGAATCGCCATGATGTGGTTGGCGGCATCGAGTCGCAAACCATCGAAGCGATAGTCGGTCAGCCAGGACAGCGCATTCTCGACCGCAAAGGCCCGCACTTGCGGCACGCGATAATCGATCGCGCTGCCCCAGGGCGTGTGCGCGTCGGTGAAGAAGGTTGGTGCATAGCGGCCGAGATAATTTCCTTCGGGGCCGAAGTGATTGTAGACCACGTCGAGGAAGACCATCAGCCCGCGCAGATGCGCTTCGTCGATTAGCGTCTTCAGATCTTCCGGGCGGCCATAGGCACTGTCGGGCGCGTACCAGAGCACGCCGTCATAGCCCCAGCCGCGGCGGCCGGCGAAATCGGCCAGCGGCATCAGCTCCAGCGCGGTGATGCCTGATACGACCAGATGATCGAGCTTGTCGATCATGGCGCGGTAAGTGCCGTCGCGCGTGAAGGTGCCGACATGGGTCTCGATCAGCACCGTCTCTTCCCAGGGGCGGCCGCGCCAATCCTTCGCGCGCCACTTGAAGGCGTCGTGATCGATCACCTCACTCGGGCCGAACACATCCTCGGGCTGGAATGCAGACGCCGGATCGGGGACGTCGATCTCGTCGTCGATCCTGAACCTGTAGGGGCTGCCGACTGGCAAGCCCGCGATTTCGGCGACATACCAGCCATCCTGCCGGCGCTGCATCGCGTGCCGCCGCTCGAGCAGGAGGTCGACGCGACGCGCGCCGGGCGCCCACAGTCGGAACGACACGCCGTCCTTGGTCGGCTTCGCCCCGAAGGATGGCCTCATAGCGCCCCCGCGAACGCGAGCACGGAGCGCGGCGGCGCCTTGCTGTCGCTTCCAGACATGAAATCAACGCTGTTCAGCTTGGCATCCGTCGTATTGAGGATCTGCTGCCAGCTCTTGTATTCGGGCATTTTGGGCAATTTGAATGCGATCTCTTCGGGGGCGGCGTTCAGTACGATAAAGATCGCCGCGCTGCCCGGTTCCATCGGTCCCATCACATAAGAAAGGAACCGGCCGTCCGGAAATGTCCAGTCGCTGTCCGTCATCTCGTTGCCTTCGGGCGTCAGCCACAGCGCACCGTAGGAGATGCCGTCCTTGGGGCGGCCGTCGAGCCAGCGATGGCTGCGCAACTGCGAGAATTTTCGCCTGACGTCAGCGAGGTCAGCGACGAAATCGACCATGTCGTCGCCGTCCTTGCCGAGATTGTCCCAGCCGACCCAGCCTACTTCGTTGTCCTGGCAATAGGCGTTGTTGTTGCCGGATTGCGAATTGCCGACCTCGTCGCCAGCAAGGATCAAGGGAATACCCTGCGCCAGCATCAGACAGGCCAGCACGTTCTTGCGAAGCTGGCGGCGCAGGCCGAGGATCTTGGGATCGTCGGTCGGGCCCTCGACACCGCAATTGTTGCTGTGGTTGTCGTTGGAGCCGTCGCGATTGTCCTCGCCATTGGCCTCGTTGTGCTTGTCGTTGTAGCTGAAGAGATCGGCCAGCGTGAAGCCGTCATGGACCGTGATGTGGTTGATGCTGGCGCGCGGCCGGCGGCCATCGTGATTGAACAGGTCGGAGGAGGCCGTCATGCGGCTGGAGATATCGCCGATCAGACTGCCTTCGCCGCTCCAGTAGCGGCGCATGGCGCTGCGATAGCGATCGTTCCACTCCGACCATTGCGAGGGGAAGGCGCCGACCTGGTAGCCGCCGAGGCCGAGATCCCAGGGTTCGGCGACGAGCTTGACGGTGGCGAGCACCGGATCCTGCCGGATTGCAGTCAGGAACGAGATGCCGCGATCAAAACCGTTCGGGCCGCGCGCGAGCGTGGTGGCAAGGTCGAAGCGGAAGCCGTCGACATGGCAGACCTCGACCCAGTAGCGCAAGCTATCCATCACCATCTGCAGCACCCGCGGATGAGTGAGGTTCACCGAGGAGCCGCAGCCGGTGAAGTCGTCGTAATATCGCGGGTTCTCGCGGTTCAGCCAGTAATAGGAGGCGTTGTCGATGCCGCGATAGCACAGCGTCGGGCCGAGATGGTTGCCCTCGGCGGTGTGGTTGTAGACCACATCGAGCATCACCTCGATGCCGGCATCGTGCAGGCGCGCCACGGTGGTGCGGAAGGAATCGAGCGCGTTGTCCTGGGCATAGCGCTGCTCCGGCGCGAAGAAGGACAGCGTGTTGTAGCCCCAGTAATTGGCGAGCTTCTTCTCGACCAGCACGCGGTCGTCGACGAAGCTGTGGATCGGGAGCAATTCGATGGTGGTGACGCCGAGCTTCTTCAAATGCTCGATCATCGCCGGCGACGACAGCCCGCCATAGGTACCGCGCAAATTCGGCGGCACGTCGTCGCGCTTCTGGGTCAGGCCCTTGACGTGAGCCTCGTAGATGATGGTGTCTTCCCAGGGGATGTTGGGCCTTATCTCGCGCCGGCCCCAGTTGAAGGTCTCGTCGACCACGACGGCCTTGGGCATGCCGCGCGCATTGTCGCGCCGATCGAACGAGAGATCCTCGCGCGCCGAGCCGGTGCGATAGGCGAAATGCGCATCGCTCCAGACCAGGCGCCCGGCAAGGCGCTTGGCGTAGGGATCGAGCAGCAGCTTGTTGGCGTTGAAGCGGTGGCCGTGCTCGGGCTCATAAGGGCCATGCACGCGATAGCCGTAGAGCTGGCCCGGCGAGACGTCGTTGAGATAGCCATGCCAGACGTCCTCGGTGCGCTCCGGCAGCTCGATGCGCTCGAGCTCGCGCCGGCCCTGGCTGTCGAACAGGCACAGCTCGATCTTCTGCGCATGGGCTGAGAACAGCGCGAAGTTGGTGCCGCGTCCGTCCCAGCTTGCACCGAGGCGCGCGGGCGATCCAGCAGTCAGACGCATCGGTCAGCTTTCCGGAACGAGGAAGATCGCGGCGAGCGGCGGAATGGTGAGACGAAGCTCGGGCGACTTGCCGGCAACGGTTTGCACCTCGCCGATGTTGCCGACATTGGTGCCGCCATAATGGGCGGAGTCCGAGTTGAACACCTCTTTCCACTTGCCGGCAAAGGGCACGGGGACGCGATAGTTGCGATAGACATTGGGTGAGAAGTTGATGACCACGAGACACCGCGCGTGCTCGTCAAAACCCTTGCGCAGCCAGGCAAAGACATTGCGGTTGGCATCGTCGGTGATCAGCCATTCGAAGCCGGCCTGATCGCAATCCATCTGGTGCAGCGCCGGCACCGCGCGATAGAGCCGGTTGAGGTCGCGGACCAGCGCCTGGACGCCGGAATGGTACTTGTATTCCAGCAGGTGCCAGTCGAGCGACTGGTCGTGATTCCATTCGCGGCTTTGCGCGATCTCGCCGCCCATGAACAGCAGCTTCTTGCCGGGATGGCCGAACATGAAGCTGTAATAGGCGCGCAGGTTCGCAAAGCGCTGCCATTCGTCGCCGGGCATGCGGCCGAAGATCGAGCGCTTGCCGTGCACGACCTCGTCATGCGACAGCGGCAGGATGAAGTTTTCCGAGAAGGCGTAGTGCAGGCCGAACAGGATATCGCCGTGATGATATTTGCGGTGGATCGGATCCTTGCTGATGTAGTTCAGCGTGTCGTGCATCCAGCCCATGTTCCACTTGTAGCCGAAACCGAGCCCGCCGAATTCGACCGGGCGCGAGACCTGCGGCCACGCGGTGGATTCCTCGGCTGCCGTGGTCGCCTGCGGGAAGCGCGCGAACAGCTCGGTGTTGAAGCGGCGCAGGAAGTTGATCGCCTCGATGTTCTCGCGGCCGCCGTACTGGTTCGGAATCCAGGCACCGGGCGGGCGGCTGTAGTCCAGATAAAGCATGGACGCGACCGCATCGACGCGCAGGCCGTCGATAGCGTAGCGCTCGAGCCAGAACAGCGCGTTCGACACGAGGAAGTTCGTCACTTCGGTGCGGCCGTAATTGTAGATCAGCGTGCCCCAGTCGAGGTGGCGGCCCTGCAGCGGGTTGGCGTGCTCATACAGCGCCGTGCCGTCGAAGCTGCCGAGCCCGTGCGGATCATCAGGGAAATGTCCGGGCACCCAGTCGAGCAGCACGCCGATGCCCTCGCGATGGCAGGCATCGATCAGCGCGGCAAACTCCTCAGGCGAGCCGAAACGGCTGGTCGGCGCATAGAGGCCGGTCGGCTGATAGCCCCAGGAGCCGTCGAACGGATGCTCGCTCACCGGCAGGAATTCGAGGTGGGTGAAGCCCATGTCGCGGGCATAGGCCGGCAGTTGCTCGGCGAGTTCGCGATAGGTTAGCCATTCGTTGCCGCTCTTGCGCCGCCACGAGCCGAGATGGACCTCGTAGATCGACATCGGCGCCGACAGCGCGTTGATGCCGTCGGGCGCCGGGCGAGGCCGCGGCAGATGCGCCTCGTCGAACACGATCGACGCCGTCTTCGGCCGCACTTCGCTGGCAAACGCCATCGGGTCGGACTTCAGCGGCAGCAGATGGCCATGCGGTCCGATGATCTCGAACTTGTAATGATCGCCGGATTTGGCATGCGGAATGAACAATTCCCAATAGCCGGCGCCGCGCACGCGCATCGGATGACGCCGCCCGTCCCAGAAATTGAAATCGCCGACCACGGACACCCGCCGCGCATTCGGCGCGAGCACGACGAAACCGATACCGTCGATGCCGTCCAGCCGCATCGGATGGGCGCCGAGCTTGTCGTAGAGCCGCTGATGCGTGCCTTCGCCGAGCAGATAGAGGTCGAAATCGGTCAGGATTGGCGGAAAGCGATAGGCGTCCTCGAACTCGACGAGTTTGTCGCCGAATTTGGCGCGAAGCTGGTAGTGCTTCGAGCCGTTGGGCAGGGCGCCGATGAACAGGCCGGAATCGTGGACGCGGTCGAGCGGCGCGACTTCGCCATGCTCACCGACCGCCTCGACATTGGAGGCCTCCGGCAGGAAGGCGCGCACCACGCTCTTGCCACCCTCGGGATGCATCCCGAGATAGTGGAAGGGATCGGAGTGGCGCCCCTCGATGATGGCGTAGGCTTCGGCTGGCAGTTTAGGCATGGGCTTCGCTCCCGGCACTGGACAGAATGCGAAGCAGGCCGGTCAGCGGCGCATGGAGCCCTTCGGGCCGGTGGGACAGCTCGTACTCTACCTCGTCGAACGCTAGATCAAGCAGGAAAAACCTTAACATGCTTTCCGCGGAATGTGCGTCTTCCGGCCAGAGCCGCCGGTCGGCCATGGCCTCACGATAGGCGGACTGGAAGGTCGCGGTGGCGCGCTCGCGCCATTCGTCGAGCGCGGCCGTAATCCGGCCGTGTTCATGACCCCCGCCCGACAGCGCCCGGCCAAGCGCGGCGTTAACCGAAAGATCGATCGAGCGGACCAGGCCGGCGACATCGCGCGCGGCAGGCAGCTTGCGCCGCTTGTCGACCAGGGTGAGGTGCGGATCGCCGTCGAAATCGATGATGAAGATGTCGTCCTTCACGATCAGAGTTTGCCCGAGGCGGAAGTCGCCATGATGACGGATGTTCAACCCGCCGATGTCGGATGGCAAGAGCGCATTGACGTGGCCGGGCAAGGTCGCGCGCATCGCGACGAGCTGATCGATCAGGGGCCGGTCAGCCTCGCGCAGGCCGTCCCGGGCATCGGCCAGCCGGTCGAAGACCCGCTCGGCCCTTGCCTTGAGGTCTGTCGTCCAGCGCTTGACGTCGGCTTTGCCGATCGGTTCAGGGGCAAGGTCGGGGGATTTTGCGGCGGCGAGCGCCATGTGCAACTCGGCGAGCCGACGGCCAATCTGCGCCACGAAGTGCAAATAGGGTGACTGCTCCTGGGTCTCGCGGTGCATTTCATCAGGCGGCAGCACCCGCTGCTCGTCGATATAGCGGTCGAGGTAGCCCGTGGTGACGGCCCAGCCGTCACCCTGGTTCTCGACATAGGCATGCAGCACGCCGAGCGCGCTGCGGCTGACGCCCTCGACCAGCTCGACGCTGCCGAGCAGCGCTGGTGTGTTGGGAAAGCGCGCGACCTCGGTGAGATAATTGCCGATTTCGATCTCGGGGTTGCTGCCGCTCTCGAGCCGACGATAGATCTTGGCGACATACTGATTGTCGACCAGCGCCGTGCTGTTCGATTGCTCGACCGTCCGAATGCGCGCAGGCTCCTTCACGGTGTAATCCGCGAACCGGCTTGTCGGCTTGAACTCGAGCCGCAGATTGTTCTCGTCCACGACGAGATTCTGCGACAAGCCTCGCAGGAAAAGCCCGATGAAGATCTGGTCGGTGGCGACGTCGAGCAGCGTGCCTTCGCGTGCGCCCTGGCGCACGGCGGCGAGTGCCCTCGGATTGAAGCGCTCGCGGTCGAAGCGGACCCACTCGATCTGCATCGGCAGCACGTAGCGCGTCGCGACTTCGTCGTCCGTCGTCTCGAAGAACGCGATCCACGGCCTGTTGTCGCCGATGTCGCTGAACGGCACTGCTGACGTCAGCGCAGCCTTGATGTGCTTGGGATCGTGTTCGGGATACCAGCGCGTGCGCGACAGGAATCCCGGCAGCACGTCGCGCTCGAACACGCCGCGCTCACGGGCAAGCGACACCCAGTTGGAGTTAACAGGCACCACCAGCGTTTCGAATTCCGGCACCGCGCGCGGCACCACCGGCTCGGATTTGTCGCGCTCCTGGAGCTGGAACCAATAGAAGCCATAGGGCCCCAGCGTGATCATGTAGGGCAATTCGCCGATCGCCGGAAAACGGGTACGGCCGAGCATCTCCTGCGGGATGCGATCCTTCCACGGCGACAGATCGAGCTCGGTCGCCTGCGCCGCGCGCGACAGATTGGCGACACAGAGGATGACCTCGTCGCGATATTGCCGGACATAGGCCAGCACGGCGCGGTTGGCCGGGCGGATGAAGGTCATGGTGCCGCGGCCGAAGGCGAGCGTCGACTTGCGTACCGAGATCAACCGCTTGGTCGCGTTCAGCAGCGAGGACAGGCTGCGCGACTGTGCCTCCACGTTGACTGATTCGTAGCCGTAGACGGGGTCCATGATCAGCGGCGCATAGAGACGGGCGGGATCGGCGCGGGAGAAGCCGCCATTGCGGTCCGGGCTCCACTGCATCGGTGTGCGCACGCCGTTGCGGTCGCCGAGATAGATGTTGTCGCCCATGCCGATCTCGTCGCCGTAATAGATGATCGGCGTGCCGGGGAAGGACAGCAGCAGCGAGTTCATCAGCTCGATCTTGCGCCGGTCGTTGTCCATCAGTGGCGCGAGGCGCCTGCGGATGCCGACGTTGATACGGGCGCGGGGATCGTTGGCGTAGGTGGTCCAGAGATAGTCGCGCTCGACGTCGGTCACCATCTCCAGCGTCAGCTCGTCATGGTTGCGCAGGAACAGCGCCCATTGGCAGCTCGCGGGAATATCAGGCGTCTGGCGCAGGATGTCGGTGATCGGGAAACGGTCCTCCTGCGCGATCGCCATGTAGATGCGTGGCATCAGCGGGAAATGGTAGGCCATGTGGCACTCGTCGCCACGGCCGAAATATTCCTGCACGTCCTCCGGCCATTGATTGGCCTCAGCCAGCAGCAGCTTTCCCTTGGAATAGGCGTCGAGCTCGTGGCGCAGGCGCTTGATGATCGCATGCGTCTCCGGGAGGTTCTCGTTCGAGGTGCCCTCGCGCTCGCAGAGATAGGGAATAGCGTCCAGGCGGAAGCCGTCGACGCCGGCGTCCAGCCAGCGCTTCATCACCTGAATGATGGCGCTGACGACGCGCGGATTGTCGAAATTGAGGTCGGGCTGGTGCGAGAAGAAGCGGTGCCAGTAGAACGCGCCGGCCTCGGGATCCCAGGTCCAGTTCGACTTCTCGGTGTCGGTGAAGATGATGCGCGTGCCCTGGTATTTCTGGTCGGTGTCGCTCCACACATACCAGTCCCGAGCGCTCGAGCCGGCCGGGCTGCGGCGCGCGCGCTTGAACCAATTGTGCTGGTCGGACGTGTGGTTGACGACCAGCTCGGTGATGACGCGCAGGCCGCGCTTCTGCGCTTCCTGGATGAAGCGCTTGAAGTCCTTCATCGTCCCGAAATCGGGATTGACCGCGCCGTAATCGCCGATGTCGTAGCCGTCGTCGCGGCCGGGCGAGGGGTAGAACGGCAGCAGCCACAGCGCAGTGACGCCAAGATCCTGCAGATAAGGCAGCTTCTCGGTCAGCCCTGCGAAATCGCCGATGCCGTCATTGTTGCTGTCGGCAAAGGCCTTGACGTGGAGCTGGTAGATGATGGCGTCCTTGTACCAGAGCTCGTCCGCGATCGCGGCAGCCTCGGCCTTCTTGGTGTCGACGGAAGACAGAACATTCATGGCGTGATCCTTACGCCAGGCAGCGGAAGAGCAGGGCCGGATCGCGGTCGGGATCGATACGCAATTTGATCCCGCCCCATTCGATGCGGGACTGTTCGCCTGTCATGAGATTTTCGATTGCGGTGACGTGGCGGCGCTCGCCGCCGACATCGATGGTGAGGTCGCCGAGCGGCAACCAGATCTCGCGCGCATGGCGCGAGAGGGCGATGGCCGCGATGATCGCGTTCACCGGTTCAGCGGCCTCCTTGACGAAGGCGATGGTCTCGCCGTCCTCGATGCCGAGGAAGCGCAGATTGCTGGTCTGCTGGAGCGCGGCGTTGTCGTTGCGGATACGGTTGAGTGTCGTGATCCAGGGTTTGATATTGCCTGATTTGTCCCAGTCGCGCTGGCGGATCTGGTACTTCTCGGAATCCTGATATTCTTCGCGGCCGGGCACGGCCTCGTGCTCGAGCAGCTCGAAGCCGCTATAGAGGCCGTAATTCCCTGACAGCGTTGCCGCCAGCGCGACGCGCGACTTGAACATCCAGGCTTCGCCGCTCTGCAAATGATACGGCAGCAGGTCCGGCGTGTTGACGAACAGGTTTGCCCGATAGAAATCCCGCTCCGGATAGCGCGAGAGCTCGCCGAGATATTGCTCCAGCTCCCACTTCCCTGTGCGCCAGGGGAAATAGCTGAAGGACTGCGCAAAGCCGAGCTTGGCGAGGCCCTTCATCAGCTTCGGCCGCGCAAACGTCTTGGAGAACAGGATCACCTCGGGATGCCGCTGACGAATCTCGTGGATCAGCCACTCCCAGAACGGCAGCGGCGCGGTGTCGTGATTGTCGATCGCGAAGATGGTCACGCCATGGTCGATCCAGAACAGCATGGCGTCGCGAAACGCGTTCCACAGCCCGGCCCGGTCGACCGAGGCGAAATCGGGGATCACGATATCAGAATAGGGGCCGTCCGCCGTCCGCACCGAACGGTCCGGTCGCCATTTGAACCATTCCGGATGCTGCGTCAGCCAGGGATGATCGGGCGAGCATTGCACGGCGAAATCGAGCGCGATCTCGAGGCCGAATTCGAGGCAGGTCGCGACCAGCGCGCGGAAATCCTCGATGGTGCCGAGCTCGGGATGCAGAGCATCGTGGCCGCCCTCAGCCGAGCCGATCGCATAGGGCGACCCGGGCTCGCCCTCGGTTGCGACAGGCGCGTTGTTGCGGCCCTTTCGGCTTGTGCGGCCGATCGGATGGATTGGCGTGAAGTACAAGACGTCAAAGCCCATCGCCGCGATATCGGGCACGCGCGCGATGCAGTCGCGGAGCGTGCCGTGCTGGCCGGCAACCGCGCTCTGGCTACGCGGCATTATCTGATACCAGGCGCCGAAGCGCGCCCTTTCGCGGTCGATAACAAGCGGGAAGTTCGGCGAGCGGGTCAGGTCCGGCCGCGCCTGGCTCTCGGCCATGGCCTCGCCGAGGTCGGTTGCGAGCAGCGAGGTGACGTCGCCGTTCTGGAGATAGTCCTCGCATTGCCTGACGATCACGGCCGCGGCGTCCTGTTGCGCGCCATGCGCCTTGGTCAAAAGGCCAGCGCCCTCGATCGCATCAAGCGTCACGTCGCCACCGGAGAGCTGCTTGCGCTCGACCCCGTGGCGCCAGGTGGCGAATTCGTCGGTCCAGGCTTCGATGGCATAGACATATTGCCCTGCTTCGGTCGGCGTGAACGCGCCGGACCAGCGGTCGTCGCCATGATGGATCATGGGCTCGCGGCGCCATTCACGGTCCTGCTCGCCGCGCCAGACCAGCGCCGCGCTGATGGTGGCGTCGCCGTCGCGATAGATGTCGGCCCACACCTCGACCCGATCGCCCGCGATCCGCTTCACGGCGAAGCGGCCGCCATCGATCAACGGATAGATATCTTCGATGAGGAAAGCGCTGCCGGCGGCGGCACTCTCGACAGTTTGAATTGTCTTGTTCACGGTGATGCCATTGACAAGAAAGCAGGAGCCCGTTTCCCTTGTCGGGAACCTACGCTTGGTACCACTATAGAAAGCCGCTTGTGTGTCATTGGTTCCCATGGGAACGGCAGGTGCGGTTTGGGAGTTACCCCTGACTAACCTCTTCCGCGACCTCGTTAAAATCCATGCCCCCGGCCAGACAATGGCCTGCAAGCTGCGTGCCGAATGGATCTTTTAGCTCAAGCCCAGACCAAGGGCGTTCAATCCGAATTTGTCGACGCCCTCGGCAAGCTGCGGGTCACCGCGCCCGAGGCGCTCAAATCCATCCTCGATGCCCTGCCGGAGAAGCGGGTCTATCGCTTCGTCAGCGGTCCGGTGGTGGTGCGCGCGCTGGGCAATCCGCGCACCGAGCTTGCTGCCGTCGGCACGGCGCCGCTGCAATGGAAAATCACCGGCAAGGGCAATGTGATCGGGCAGGGCGAGACGCGCGAGCCTGTTATCGCCTGGCCCGCCGGCCTGCCGCTCGGTTACCACCGGCTGACGCTGACCGATGCTACGGGCGCGACGGAAGAGGTGCCGATGATCGTGGCACCCGAGCGCGCCTTTGGCGGCGAGTTTGACCGCGGCTGGCTGCTGGCCGTGCAGCTCTACTCCGTTCGCTCCGACCGCAATTGGGGCATCGGCGATTTCACCGATCTCGCCGGTCTTGTCAGGCTCGCCAAGCGGCTGGGGGCTGACGGCGTCGGGCTCAATCCGCTGCATGTGCTGTTCGACGATCATCCGGCCGATTGCAGCCCCTATTCGCCGAACAGCCGGCTGTTTCTCAATCCGCTGTATATCGACGTCGAGGCCATTCCCGAATATTCGGCCGACCTCGTCCCGGACGCCGCCACGACCGCCACGCGGCTGCGCCAAGGCGATCGTGTCCCTTACGCCGACATGGCGGCGCTGAAATGGCTGGGCCTCCGTGCTGCCTTTGACAGCTTCTTGAAGACCGCGACCGGTGTCCGGCGTAACCAGTTCGATGCGTTTCGAGCGGACCGCGGGCCGCTGTTGTCACGCTTCGCCTGCTTCGAGGTGCTTCGGCATCGTTTCAATGTGCCGTGGTGGGAATGGCCAGTGGAATGGCAGCAGCCGGACGATGCCAAATGCGCTGAAATGCGCAAGGGACCCGACAAGCACAGGGTCGAGTTCGTCGAATTCGTGCAATGGACGGCGGATAGCCAATTGCGCGCCGCCAAGGAGCTCTCCGCCGAGCTCGGCATGCGCGTCGGGCTCTATCTCGACGTTGCCGTCGGCGTGCAATCCAACGGCTTCGATGCCTGGAACGAACAGACGTCAATCTCCCGCCACCTTGCGGTCGGCGCGCCGCCTGATGTCCTCAATACCGTCGGTCAGGATTGGGGCCTTGCCGGCTTCAACGCAGGCGGCCTGGAGGCGCAGTCCTTCGTGCCCTTCGCGAACATGCTGGCCGCCTCGATGCGGCATGCCGGCGCCATCAGGCTCGATCACGTGCTGGGGCTGAAGCGGCTTTATCTGGTGCCGCGCGGCTTCAAGCCCGATAACGGCGCCTATGTGCAGATGCCGCTGGAGGCGCTGCTCGCGGCGGTCGTGTGCGAGAGCGTTACCCACAAATGCATCGTGATCGGCGAGGACCTCGGCACCGTGCCCGAAGGCTTCCGCGAGACCATGCAGGATTTCGGCATCTGGTCCTACCTGGTCATGATGTTCGAGCGCGACGATGCCGGCCATTTCCGCAATGTCGACCACTACCGGCCGAACGCGCTGGTCACGCTCAACACGCATGATCTATGCACCTATGCTGGCTGGCGCTCGTTCGGCGATCTCAAGATGAAGCTGTCGCTCGGGCTCGATCCCGGCGAGAACGAACAGGCGCGCTGGGATGCGCTCGGCGCGCTCGATCAGATTCTGCACCAGAACGGGATCAACGCCAACGACCTCTACTCGGTGCTCGGCTTCCTGTCGCGCACGCCGTCGCGGCTGCTCGCGGTGTCGATGGAAGACCTGCTCGGCGTGATCGACCAGCCCAACATTCCCGGCACGATCGACGAGCACCCGAATTGGCGGCAGCGGCTTCCCGTCGCACTCGATCAGATCGCTGCCAAGGTCGATCTCGCGGCTTTGAAGGCCGCGACGCGGGAACGTTCGCTCATCGGTGGGCGTTGATATCCGGGGATTTCCTAGGCTCGCAAAACATTGTCTCAGAAGATCGAGAACTATGCGCTGATCGGCGACTGCGAGACCGCGGCGCTGGTCGGGCGCAACGGCTCGATCGATTGGCTGTGCTGGCCGGCCTTCGATTCTGACGCCTGCTTTGCCGCGATCCTCGGCACGCACAAGAACGGTCGGTGGCTGGTCGCGCCGAGCGAGGACGTCACAAGTATCTCGCGCCGCTATCTCGGCAACACCCTCATCCTCGAAACGCGCTTTGAGACCGGGAGCGGCACCGTCGCGCTGGTCGACTTCATGCCGCCGCGCGGCAAGGCGTCCGACATCGTGCGGCTGGTGCGCGGCGTCAAGGGCACGGTGAAGATGCGGATGGAGCTTGTCATCCGTTTCGGCTTCGGTGTCGATATTCCCTGGGTGAGGCGGATCGACCATTCACTGCTGGCGGTCGCCGGCCAGGACATGACGGTGCTGCGCACGCCGGTCGAGACGCGCGGCGAGGATCTCACCACGGTGTCCGATTTCGAGGTCAGGGACGGCGAGACCGTGCCGTTCGTGCTGACCTACGGTCCCTCACATCTCGATCCGCCTGAATCGATCGACCCTGATATCGCGCTCCGGGAGACCGAAAAATTCTGGAAGGAGTGGTCAAGCCGTTCCACGCATGACGGCGAGTATCGCGATCTCATCATGCGTTCGCTGATCACGCTGAAGGCGCTGACATTCGGCCCGACAGGGGGCATCGTCGCGGCGCCGACCACCTCGCTGCCGGAAAAGCTCGGCGGCGCCAGGAACTGGGACTACCGCTTCTGCTGGCTCCGCGATGCCACCTTCACGCTGCTGGCACTGATGAATTCGGGTTACACCGACGAAGCCTTGGCCTGGCACAATTGGCTGCTGCGCGCGGCCGCCGGCTCGCCCGCCAACATGCAGATCATGTACGGCATCTGGGGCCAGCGCCGGCTGCTGGAATGGGAGGCAAGCTGGCTCGATGGCTATGAGGGCGCCCAGCCGGTGCGTGTCGGCAATGCCGCGCATGCGCAGCTTCAGCTCGACGTTTACGGCGAGCTGATCGATGCCTTCCACCAGTCGCGCATGGCTAAGCTCCAACTCGACGATGAGGCGACCTGGGCGCTGGAATGTGCGGTGCTGAATCATCTCGCCGAGGTCTGGGACCATCCCGACCATGGCATCTGGGAGCGGCGCGGCCAGCCGAGGCACTACGTCTTCTCCAAGGTGATGACCTGGGTCGCCTTTGACCGCGCCATCAAGAGCGCCGAGACTTTTGGCTTCAAGGCGCCGCTGCTGCATTGGCGCACCTTGCGCGAGGCGATCCATCGCGACGTCTGCAACAGAGGCTTTGACGCGGAAGAGAACGCTTTCGTCGAGTCCTACGGCTCAAAACTGCTCGATGCGAGCGTGCTGCTGCTGCCGGGTGTCGGCTTCCTGCCGGCCGACGATCCGCGCATCCGCGGCACCATCGCGGCCGTCGAGAAGCACATGATGCGCGACGGCTTCGTGCTGCGGCATGACCCGCGCGAGGTCTCCGAGGAGACCCAGCCGATCGAGGGCGCGTTCCTGGCCTGCACCCTGTGGCTGGCCGATGCCCACGTGCTCGCGGGCGACCTCGATCGGGCGCAGGCGCTGTTCGATCGCATCGCAGGGCTTGCCAACGACGTCGGGCTCCTCGCCGAAGAATATGATCCCGTCGCACGCCGCCAGACCGGCAATTTCCCGCAGGCGCTGACGCATATCGCGCTGATCAACACCGCGCATAATCTCTCGGCGGCCAGGCACGCCAGCGATAAGCCGGCGATGCAGCGGTCGAAATAGCAGGGAGCGCGCGGTAGGGGAGGGTCTTAACCCCTCCCCGCTGGGGAGAGGTACGACCAGCTGCGCACTTGACGCAATTAAGCTCTAGCCCAACCCATTCCGCTTCAAGATCATCTCCATCGCCTCGGCAAACCCGTCCTGCTCGTTGCTCGCGGTGACGTTGGTGGCCTGGTCCTTGACGCTGTCAGTGGCGTTGCCCATGGCGATCGAGGTGCCGCTGACGCGGAACATGGCGAGGTCGTTCTGCATGTCGCCGATGGTGGCGACCGCATCCAGGGAAATGCCGAGCCGCTTGGCCATGGCCTGCACGAACGTGCCCTTGTTGAAGCCGGGCGGGGTGATGTCGAGATAATAGGTCTGGGAGCGGACCGCGGTCGCCTCGCTGCCGAGCGCCTGCTGCATCGCCTTCTCGCAAGCCTCGAGGCCCGCCGCATCGGCGCTGGCGCCGACGATCTTGCAGGCGCTGGCGAGATGCGGTGCAAAATCCGTCACGATGGTGGGATCTGAGCGGATCGTGTGCTGCTCATGCGCGACGTATTTACCGCTGGGGTTATCGATCAGCCATTTGTCGTAAGTGAAAAGCCAGATGTCGGCGCCGAACTCCCGGAGGATCTGCAAGCTGCGCTCGGCCGCGTCCTTCGGGATCAGATGCTGCTCGACCGGATTCATCTCGGGATCGACGATCGAGGAGCCGTTGAACGGGCCGACCGGCAGCCACAACGCCAGCGGCTCGATCAGGAAGCGCATGCCGATCGCAGGCCGGCTGGAGGTGATGGTGAAGCCGATGCCGGCCTGGTGCAGCCGTTGCACCGCGCTCCGCGCGCGCTCCGTCAGCGTCTTGTCCTTGGTCAGCATCGTGCCGTCGACGTCGGAAACGATCAGTGAGATTTTCGTCATGGCTCGGCCCTGCTTTTCCCGCCGTCGATTTTCAGCTGCCGCACGATGCCATCGACGATTGCTTCGACGGATTCGTCGATCGAGGCCGTGATGACGTGCTCGCTCGCCTCCGGCGGCTCCAGCGTGTTGAACTGGCTGGTGAGCAGTCCGGGCGGCATGAAATGGCCCTTGCGATGCGCCAGCCGATCGGCGATGAGCTCCTGCGTGCCCTTCAGGAACACGAAGCGGACGTCGTCGCGCCCGCGCAGCAGCACCTCGCGATAGGTATGCTTGAGCGCCGAACAGGCGATGATGATTGGCTCGCCCTTGCCGCAGGCCCGCGCGATCTCGTCGGCGATGGCGTTGAGCCAGGGCCAGCGGTCCTCATCGGTGAGGGGATGGCCGGCCCGCATTTTCTCGACATTGCTCTTGGGGTGGAAGCTGTCGCCATCCTCGAATCGCCAGCCGAGGCGGTCGCCCAGCGCAGCTGCAATCGTGCTCTTGCCCGAACCCGACACGCCCATCACGATCAACGCACAAGGTGCTTTAGTGCCCGCCACGAATCCCCTCCGGAAGCGCGGCCCGGTCGACCAGCCAGACGGTCTCACCATGCGAGCGCGCGCGTAACGCCGGCAGATTCTCGCCATTGAGCAGGCGCGTCAAGATCGGCTGCTTGTCGTGCCCTGCAATCTCGAACAGCATCTCGTGACACGAGGCCAGCGTGGGAAGCGTCAGCGAGACCCGCGGCACGAAGGGCGCGACATTGGCTTTGGGCACGCCGACGACCCAGCGCGCAGTTTCCTCGACACCGGGATAGCCGGGAAACAGCGAGGCGGTATGCCCATCGGGCCCCGCACCCATCAGGACGAGATCGAACAACGGCCGTGCCGGATCGAGGCTTTCAGATCCGTAGAAGGCTTGCAATTCGTGTGCATACGCCGCAGCGCTCTCATCCGGATTTTCAACCAGGGTCGGAATCGGATGGATATGGCCTGACGGCGCGTTGCGATCGAGAAACGTGGCGCGAGCGACGGCCATATTGTTGAGCGGATCGCTCGTGCCGACAAAGCGCTCATCGCCGATGAACCAATGCACGCGATCCCAGGGGATCTTGCCGCGCCAAGCCTCGCTACCGAACAGCTGATACAGCTTCTTCGGGCTCGACCCGCCGGTGAGGCAAATCGCGATGCGGCCGGGATTGGCTGCGATGCGGGCGATCGCCCGCTCGGCGGCGGCTTGTGCGAGGGCTTCGGCGTCCGCGACGACGATCAGCTTAGGCTCTGCGGCTGTCGCCATCACAAAAGCTTCCGCCAGCTTCGGCCGTCGCGCCGCAGCAGCTCGTCAGCGCAGGCCGGGCCGTCGCTGCCGGCTTCATAGGTCTCGATGCCATTGTCGCCCGCGGTCTTCCAGGCGTCGAGGAACGGCTGCACCGCCGCCCAGCCGGCCTCGATGCCATCGGCGCGCTGGAACAGGATGTTGTCGCCGATCATGCAGTCGTAGATCAGCGTCTCGTAGCCGGTGGACGGATCGGCGCGGAAATAGTCGCCATATTTGAACTTCATCTCGACGCCGTCGATGGTGATGCTCGGCCCCGGGATTTTTGCATTGAACTGAAGCTCGATGGTTTCGGTCGGCGCAATGCCGATGGTGAGGAAGTTTTGCGAGAGACGGTCGACCGTCGTGCCTGAAAACATCGACAGCGGCGCCTGCTTGAACTTGATCGCCACCTCAGTGCGCTTGTGGCCCAGTGCCTTGCCCGTGCGCAAGTAAAACGGTACGCCGGCCCAGCGCCAATTGTCGATCATCAGCTTCAGCGCGACAAAGGTCTCGGTGGTGCTGCCGGGCTTGACGTCTTCGGTCTTGCGATAATCAGCGATCTCGTCGTCGCCGATGCGGCCTGCAAGATATTGCGCGCGCACCGAGTTTCGCAGCGCCTCCTCGTGGTTCGGTTGCTGGATCGAGGTGAGCACCTCGGCCTTTTCGGAGCGAACCGAATGCGCGTCGAAGCGCGCCGGCGGCTCCATCGCGACCAGCGACATCAGCTGGAACAGATGGTTCGGCACCATGTCGCGCAGCGCGCCGGTGGCATCGTAGAAGCCGCCGCGATGGCCGACGCCGAGCTTCTCCTCGACGGTGATCTGGATGTGGTCGATGTGGTTGCGATTCCAGATCGGCTCGAACATGCCGTTGGCAAAGCGCAGCACCAGGATGTTCTGCACCGTCTCCTTGCCGAGATAATGATCGATCCGGTAGATCTGGTGCTCGTCCATGATCTTCAAGAGCTCGGCGTTCAACGCCTTGGCCGAGGCGAGATCGGTGCCGAATGGCTTTTCGATTACGAGGCGGCGCCAGGCGCCATTCTCCTTCATCATGCCGGTGCGGCCGAGCTCGCGCGCGGTCGGCGCGAACGCGGCCGGCGGGGTTGCCAGATAGAACAGCCGGTTGCCGCCGGTGTCCTGCGCGCATTCCAGCGAATCCAGATGCTCGCGCAGACGATCGAAGGAGGGCGGGTCCTTTGCGTCGGCTTCGACGAAGGTCACGCATTCCAGCAGCCTTGTGGCGATGTCGTCGTCCACGGGCCGCGTTGCGAATTGCTTCAGGCCCTTCAGCAGGCCGTCGCGCAGCTCGTCGTCCGACTGGCCCCTGCGGGCCACGCCGACGACGCAGAACTTTTCCGGCAGCAGGTGCTCGGCCGCGAGATTGTAGAGGGACGGCATCACCAGGCGATGGGTGAGATCGCCGGTGACGCCGAAAATGACGAAGGCGCAGTTTTCCGGCTTGCGCTTTGGTTGCGGGTCTTTTGTCACGAACGTTGGGCCTTCGCTTAAGTTCTTATTTTGGCTTCGAAGCGTCCGGCTGCTTCGGCTCCTTGTGGCCGCCGAATCCCGCGCGCATCGCAGAAAGAATTTTTTCGGCGAAGGTGTGTTCCCGACGGGAACGGAAACGTGTGTAGAGCGCAGCCGTCAGCACTTCGGCCGGAACGGCCTCATCGATGGCCGCATTCACGGTCCAGCGTCCTTCGCCGGAATCCTCCACGAAGCCGGAATATTCCGCGAGCTGTGGGCTGTCGGCGAGTGCCGTCGAGGTGAGGTCGAGCAGCCAGGACGGGATCACGCTGCCGCGGCGCCAGACCTCGGCGATATCGGCGAGGTCGAAATCGTAGCGATGATCGGCCGGCAGGGCGTCGATGTTGGCGTTCTTGAGGATGTCGAAACCTTCGGCATAAGCCTGCATCAGGCCATATTCGATGCCGTTGTGGATCATCTTGACGAAGTGCCCGGCGCCGACCGGACCTGCATGGATGTAGCCCTGCTCGATGCGGGGATCGCGACCCTCGCGTCCCTCGGTGCGCGGAATGTCGCCGGCGCCGGGGGCGAGCGCTGCGAAGATCGGATCGAGCCGGTCGACGACCTGCTTCTCGCCGCCGATCATCATGCAATAGCCGCGGTCGAGGCCCCAGACGCCGCCTGAGGTGCCGACGTCGACATAGTGGATGCCGCGCGTCTTCAGTGCCTTGCCGCGACGCACGTCGTCCTGCCAGAAGGTGTTGCCGCCGTCGATGATGACGTCGCCCTCCTGCATCACGCCGGCGATCGTCTCGATGGTTGCTTCCGTGATGCGGCCCGCCGGCAGCATCACCCAGGCCGTGCGCGGCCGCTCCAGCTTCGAGATGAATTCTTCGAGCGTCGCCGAGCCGACCGCGCCGTCCGCGGCGAGACCGGCGACGGCCTTGGCGTCCTTGTCATAGACCACGGTCGAATGTCCCTGACGCATCAGGCGGCGAACGATGTTGCCGCCCATCCGGCCGAGGCCGATCATGCCGAGTTGCATGTGAGAAATTCCCTTAATTCAGCGCGTCGTTGAGCGCGGCATTGAGCGCCGCAAGACCTTTCTTGAGCGGCCCCTTCAGGTGCACGCGAAGCGCGCGCCGGCCGCGCTCGGTCAGCACGTCGAAATCGCCACGCGCCTGTGCCGCCTTGATCACGCCGAAGCTTGCCTTCTGGCCCGGCACAGGAAGGTCCTTGGCGTCGTCGGCGGTGATCTGGAGGAACACACCGCTGTCGGGCCCGCCCTTATAGGCCTGGCCTGTCGAGTGCAGGAAGCGCGGGCCGAATTCGGCGGCGGTTGCCAGATGTCGCTTCTCCAGCACGGCCGTCCGCATCTCCTGCAGCGCCTCGATGTTGGCCTTGTCGCGCGCGATGTAGCCGAGCAGGGCAAAATAATCGCCGCGCCGCGAGCGGGTGATATGGGCCCTGAGCCAGGAGGTGAGGTCGCCATTGGCGCCCATCGTGCGCAACGCGGCGGCGTTGTGGTCGTCGGTGTAGAGATCGAACTCTCTGGTGCTCACCACCGGCTCTTCGGCCGGCAGCGCACCGGTCTTCTCAAACGCCGACGTCAGCTCACGGGTCTTGATCTTGGCCGCTTCGACGTCAGGCTGGTCGAACGGATTGATGCCGAGGATCGCTCCCGCTACCGCTGTTGCCATCTCGAAGCGGAAGAACTCCTGGCCGAGATGGTCGATCGACTTCATGACGATGCGCACCACCGGATGACCGGCTGCTTCGATCCCGGCGAGCGCCGAGTCATGGGCGACATCCGTTTCGCCCTCGGTGCGGATGTCGATGAAGAAACGGTCGCTGCCGTAAGCCGCGGACTCCCTCAACGGCTCGCCGGCGATCGGGATCAGGCCCTTGCCCTCCTTGCCGGTCGATTCCGCGATCAGCTGCTCGGCCCAGGCGCCGAAATCGGCGATCTTCTTCGACGCCAGGATCGTCACCTTGTCGCGGCCTTCGAGGCCGGCGAGGCCCATGGCGAGACCGAGCTGCACGCCCGGGTTCTCGGCTGGCGGCACGTCCGGTCCGCAAGAGCGGGCCATTGCCAGCGCATGCTTGAGGAAGGTCCTGACGTCGATGCCGGCGGTGGCCGCCGGCACCAGGCCGAACGGCGACAGCACCGAATAGCGGCCGCCGATCGAGGGCTCGCCATGGAAGATGCGGGCATAGTTCAGCTTCTTGGCCGCCTTCTCCAGCGACGAACGGGGATCGGTCACCGCGATGAAGCGGAAGCCGGTCTTGGCCTTCGGGCCGAGGGCCTGCGCGACGCGCTCGTGGAAGTAATCCTTCATTGCGTTCGGCTCGGTGGTGCCGCCTGACTTGCTCGACACGATGAACACCGTGTTGGCGATGTCGATCTTGGCCTCCATCGCCCGCACCTCGGCCGGATCGGTGGAGTCAAGCACGTGCAGCTTCGGGAAGCCGGCCTTCCGGGCAAACGTCTCCGCCAGCACCTCGGGGCCAAGGCTCGATCCGCCCATGCCGAGCACGACGGCGTCGGAGAATTTCTGGCCCTTCACGCGGCTCGCATAGTCCTCATAATCGGCGACATCGGCCTTGGCGGCGCTGTCGAGCCAGCCGAGCCATTTGTCCTCGTCCGTCCCGGTCCAGACCGACTTGTCGCGCTGCCACAGCCTGCGGATTTTTGCCGATGCGCGCCATTCCTCGGTGCTCTTGGCCACGGCCTTGCCGAGGCCGTCGCCGAGCGAGAGAAGCTGGCGGTCGATCGCGGGGCCGAGCACGGTCGCGCGCTTGTGGGCGACCGCGCCGTAGAGCTTGTCGGCGGCGTCCGCAAACAGCTTGACGCCGTCCTTGACCAGTTCCTCGGTGATGGCGTCGAGCGAGACGCCGGAGCGCTCCAGCTCTTCCAGCACGCGATAGGCGTCTTCGACATTCTCCTCCAGGCTGTCGCGCGGCTTGCCATGGTCACGGAACGCATCGAGCGTCGCCGGCGGCACGGTGTTGATGGTGTCGGGGCCGATCAGCTCCTCGACATAAAGCACGTCGCTGTAGTCCTTGTTCTTGGTGCCGGTGGAGGCCCACAGCATGCGCTGCAGCTTGGCGCCCTTGGCGGCGAGCTTCTCCCAGCGCGGGCCTGCGAACAGGCGCTTGTAGTCCTGATAGGCGACCTTGGCGTTGGCGATCGCGACCTTGCCCTTCAGCGCGGCGAGGCGCTCCTTCTCGGAGGGATCGTTGGCCCGTGCGATCTTCTCGTCGAGCTGCTTGTCGACGACGGAATCGATCCGGCTGACGAAGAAGCTGGCCACGCTCGCGACATGGGAAGGATCGCCGCCGCCGGCAACGTATTTTTCCAGACCGGCGATATAGGCCTCGGCGACCTGGAGGTAGACCGCTTTCGAGAACAGCAGCGTGATGTTGATGCTGATGCCGTCGCCGATCAGCGTTTCGATCGCCGGCAGGCCCTCTGGCGTCGCCGGCACCTTCACCATCAGGTTCTTGCGATTGACGTCCTTCCAGAGCCGCCGTGCTTCGGCGACCGTGCCCGACGTGTCAATCGCCAGATAGGGCGAGACCTCGAGGCTGACATAGCCGTCGCCGCCCTTGAGGCGGTCATAGACCGGGCGCAGCACGTCGGCAGCGTTCTGGATGTCCTCGACCGCGACCGCCTCGAACAGATCGGCCACGGTCCGGTCGCCGCGCTTCAGCGCCTTGCCGATCGGGGCGTCGTATTCGTCCGAGCTGCCGATCGCCTTCTCGAAGATCGAGGGATTGGAGGTGACGCCCTTGACGCCATCGGTGTCGATCAGCCGCTTCAGGTCGCCCTTGGCGATGAAGCCGCGGGCCAGGAAGTCCAGCCAGACGGCTTGTCCGTGCTTTTCCAGTTCTTTGACGGGATTCATGATGCTTATTTATCTCCAAGCCTGCGGACGGAGGGGGTTTCCGCACCGGTCCTGACGCGCTATCCTCTAGCTAGCATGCTCCCGCGAGGGAACCAATCAAGGGTATGGGCGTCATACTCATAGCCTAACTCCGTCGCGATCATGACGATCCAGGCGGCCGTCGTGCTTTTGCGTAATAATAATTTGGCCGGCATGGGTCGGCCGAGGCTTTTGGTTGAGGTCGATTATTCGCGTCGCGAGGTGTCGTCAGGAGGAATGGTCCGCCTGATCGTCACGGGGCTCGGTTGCGAATGGCCATGCTGGGGGAAAGCATGCACACTCGTCCTGATGGTGTTGCCGTCGCCGATAACCGGCAATCGATTCCGTCGGCGACCTGCATCGATTCGTCTCATGATCTCGAAGTCGGGCAATGCGTCACGCGCATGCGGCTGCTGGTCGCGGCAGGCTTCGCGGTGACGCTGCTCAGTGCAAGCCTTGCTTTCGACTGGTGGGGCGAGATCGCACCCTATGAGACGACGATAGGCTATCTCGGCGTCGCTCTGTTCGGCCCTGTGACCGCCTGGTTGATCTGGATGCTGCCGGCCGAGCGCGGGCCGGTGGTGATCGTCACCCTCTTCGGCATCCGCGACTTGCGGATCGGCAATGAGTTTCTGCTCTGGGAGTCGATTGCTGATGTCTCGGCTGAGGAATGCCGCGGCCGCAAGGCGATTGTGCTGACACCGACGCCTGCCTTGCAGCGACAGCTTTCCTACATCCGTGCCGCCACGCGCGGCGCGCAGGATGAACGGATTGTTATCCGTCCGGAGGGGTTGGCGACCGATTTTGACACACTGCTGCGCGCTTGCCGCGATTGCCACGCTGCAGCCAACCCGGCCGCTGCAAACAATCAGGCCATCGCATTGCAGCAGGAAGATGAACGCGGCACCCGCGGGATCGCCTTGCAAGCGTCATAAGTTTGCCGCTCGCAAATCGTCATGTTGCAGTGCCGGAGGAAGGTGCCCCGGTATCGCCCGGATGTGGCGAGCCAGTGACAATTTCTGGAAATACGCCAAGATGGACAGAGATTCGCACAAATTACAGGCAAGTGCCTGTTCGTAATTCAGCGAGTGCCTACCTTGTGCGTTGCGTCGTGTCGGCACCCGGGTGTCCAATGATCGTCATGTGCTCACGCTGATTCGAGAAGCGGCCTGAGGAACGGTCCAGTAACTGCTTTCGTTTCAGCTTGTAGCGGAACTCACGCGGAGAGGGATCATGTACAACGATTCTCTATTCAACGCTTTCGCTCGGTCGTTCGAGGCGAGAAGCCAGCACGACATGTCGATGGCTGAATACCTGGAATCGTGTCGAAGCGATCCCATGAAATACGCCAACGCGGCCGAACGACTACTTGCAGCGATCGGTGAGCCCCAGACAATTGACACGGCCAAGGACCCACGCCTTGGCCGTATTTTTTTGAACCGCACGATCCGGACCTATCCGGCCTTCGCCGGCTTCTACGGCATGGAAGAAACCATCGAGCGCATCGTCGGGTTCTTCCGCCACGCGGCGCAAGGTCTCGAAGAGCGTAAGCAGATCCTCTATCTGCTCGGCCCGGTCGGCGGCGGCAAATCCTCGCTCGCCGAGCGGCTCAAGTCGCTAATGGAAGTGCATCCGATCTACGTGCTCAAGGCCGGCGACGAACTCTCGCCGGTGTTCGAGAGCCCGCTCAGCCTGTTCGATCCTGATCAGCTCGGACCGATGCTGGAAGAGAAGTACGGCATTCCGCGCCGGCGTCTCACCGGTCTGATGAGCCCGTGGTGCTACAAACGCCTCGAGGCCTTCGGCGGCGACATTTCTCAATTCAGGGTCGCAAAAATCCAGCCGTCGCGGCTGCGCCAGATCGCGATCGCCAAGACCGAGCCCGGCGACGAGAACAACCAGGACATCTCCTCGCTGGTCGGCAAGGTCGATATCCGCAAGCTCGAGACCTATGCGCAGAACGATCCCGATGCCTACAGCTATTCCGGCGGCCTCAACCGCGCCAACCAGGGCGTGCTCGAATTCGTCGAAATGTTCAAGGCACCGATCAAGATGCTGCATCCGTTGCTGACCGCAACGCAGGAAGGCAACTATATCGGCACCGAGAATATCGGCGCGATTCCGTTCACCGGCGTCATCCTCGCGCACTCCAACGAAGCGGAGTGGGCGAGCTTCAAGTCGAACAAGAACAACGAAGCCTTCATCGACCGCATCTGCGTCATCAAGGTGCCCTACTGCCTCCGGGTCACCGAGGAGCAGAAGATCTACGAGAAGCTGATCCAGGGCTCCGAGCTCGCGGCTGCACCGTGTGCACCCTCGACCTTGGAGACGCTGGCGCGGTTCTCGGTGATGTCGCGCCTGCGCAAGCACGAGAACTCGACGCTGTTCGGCAAGATGCGGGTCTATGACGGCGAGAGCCTGAAGGAGTCCGATCCGAAGGCGCGCAGCGTCCAGGAATATCGCGATGCCGCCGGCGTCGACGAGGGCATGGACGGCGTCTCCACCCGTTTCGCCTTCAAGATCCTGGCTGCGACCTTCAACCACGATCCGCAGGAGGTCGCCGCCGACGCCGTGCATCTGATGTATGCGCTGGAGCAGTCGATCAAGCGCGAGCAGTTGCCCGAGGAAGTCGAGAAGCGCTATCTCGAATTCATCAAGGCCGACCTCGCGCCCCGCTACGCCGAGTTCATCGGCAACGAAATCCAGAAGGCCTATCTGGAATCCTACTCGGATTACGGGCAGAACCTGTTCGACCGTTACGTCGATTACGCCGATGCCTGGATCGAGGATCAGGACTTCAAGGACCCCGACACCGGCCAGCTGCTTGATCGCGAGCTTTTGAACCAGGAATTGACGAAAATCGAGAAGCCGGCGGGCATTGCCAACCCCAAGGACTTCCGGAACGAGGTCGTCAAATTCTCGTTACGCTCCCGGGCCCAGAACGGCGGCAAGAATCCGACCTGGACCTCCTATGAGAAGATTCGCGAT
Organism: Bradyrhizobium zhengyangense; assembly: GCF_022012435.1. Taxonomy (GTDB): domain Bacteria; phylum Pseudomonadota; class Alphaproteobacteria; order Rhizobiales; family Xanthobacteraceae; genus Bradyrhizobium; species Bradyrhizobium zhengyangense. Next base: position 24,393 of record NZ_JAKLUA010000022.1, on the reverse strand, counting down.
GTGATCGAAAAGCGGATATTCTCTCAGGTCGAGGACCTGCTTCCGGTCATCTCGTTCGGTTCGAAGAAGGACGGCGAGACGGAGAAGAAGCACGGCGAGTTCGTGGCACGCATGGTGGAGCGCGGCTACACCGAGCGTCAGGTTCGCCGACTGGTCGAATGGTACATGCGCGTGAAGCAAGCCGGTTGAGGCGGATGAGAAAGTGGCCATTCATATTATTGACAGGCGCCTGAATCCAGGCGGCAAGAGTCTTGAGAACCGCCAGCGGTTCTTGCGTCGGGCCAAATCCCTGGTGCAGGGCGCCGTCAAGAAGACCTCACAGGAACGCGACATCAAGGATGTCCTGGAGGGTGGAGAGGTCACAATCCCGCTCGACGGCATGCACGAGCCGCGTTTCCGCCGTGAAGGCGGGACGCGCGACATGGTACTGCCGGGCAACAAGAAGTTCGTCGAGGGCGACTATCTCCAGCGCCAGGGCCAGGGCAGTGCCAAGGATTCCGGTCCCGGCGAAGGCGACAGCGAAGATGCTTTCCGCTTCGTGCTCAGTCGCGACGAATTCGTCGATCTCTTTCTCGACGATCTCGAGCTGCCTGATCTCGCCAAGCGCAAGATCGCGCAGACCGAGAGCGAAGGCATCCAGCGCGCCGGCTATACCACCTCGGGCTCGCCGGCCAACATCTCGGTCAGCCGTACCGTGAAGCTGGCGCTCGCCCGCCGCATCGCGCTCAAGCGCCCGCGCAAGGACGAGGTCGAGGAGCTGGAAGCCGCGATCGAGGCCTGCACCGACGAGGACGAGCGCGCCGAGCTCATCGCCCGGCTGGAAAAGCTGAAGGCGAAGACCAAGCGCATTCCCTTCATCGATCCGCTCGACATCCGCTATCGCCGCTACGAGAAGGTGCCGCGGCCGGTGGCGCAGGCCGTGATGTTCTGCCTGATGGACGTCTCCGGCTCGATGTCCGAGCACATGAAGGATCTGGCAAAGCGCTTCTACATGCTGCTCTACGTGTTCCTGAAGCGGCGCTACAAGCATGTCGAGATCGTCTTCATCCGCCACACCGATCGAGCCGAGGAGGTCGACGAGCAGACCTTCTTCTATGGCCCGGCCTCCGGCGGTACGCTGGTCTCCAGCGCGCTGCAGGCGATGCACGAGATCGTGCGGGAGCGCTTCAGCCCGGCGGACTGGAATATCTACGCCGCGCAAGCCTCCGACGGCGACAACTCCTATTCCGACGGCGAGCTCACCGGCCTGCTGCTGACCGAGAAGATCCTTCCGGTCTGCCAGTTCTTTGCCTATCTCGAGGTCGGCGAGTCGGGCGGCAGCGCCTTCGATCTCTCCGATTCCTCGCTCTGGACCCTCTATGAGCGCCTGCGCAACTCTGGCGCACCGCTCTCGATGCGCAAGGTCAGTGAGCGCAGCGAGATCTTCCCGGTGTTCCACGATCTGTTCCAGCGCCGCGACACTGCCCAGGAGAAAGCCGCTCCATGACGGAACGCTTGTTCGAAGGCGCCGATTGGGATTTCCACACCTTGCAGCGCATCACCGATGCCTGCGAAGAAGTGGCGCTGAAGGATCTCGGGCTCGACGTCTACCCGAACCAGATCGAGGTCATCACCGCCGAGCAGATGCTGGACGCCTATTCGTCCGTCGGCATGCCGCTGTTCTACAAGCACTGGTCGTTCGGCAAGCACTTCGCCTATCACGAGGCCTCGTACCGCAAGGGGCTGATGGGCCTTGCCTATGAGATCGTGATCAACTCCTCGCCCTGCATCTCCTACCTCATGGAGGAGAACACGGCGACGATGCAGACGCTGGTGATCGCGCACGCCGCTTTCGGCCACAACCACTTCTTCAAGAACAATTATCTGTTCAAGCAGTGGACCGATGCGGAAGGGATTCTCGACTATCTGGATTTCGCCAAGAACTACGTCATGCAGTGCGAGGAGCGCTACGGCCGCATCGAGGTTGAGCGCACGCTGGACGCCGCGCACGCGCTGATGTCGCACGGCATCGACCGCTATCCCGGCAAGAAGAAGCTGGATCTGCGCGAGGAGGAGAAACGTGCCGGCCGTCGCCGCCAGCACGAGGAGGAAGTCTTCAACGATCTCTGGCGCACGGTGCCCAAGGGAGCGTCGAAGACGCGGTCCGCGATTTCGCTCGAGCGCCGCCGCAAGCTGCTCGGCCTGCCGCAGGAAAACCTCATCTACTTCCTGGAGAAGAGCGCGCCGCGCCTGGCGCCCTGGCAGCGCGAGCTGTTGCGCATCGTCCGCCACATCGCGCAATATTTCTATCCGCAAAGCCAGACCAAGGTGATGAACGAGGGGACGGCGACCTACGTCCACTATCGCATCATGACCAAGCTGCATCAGCAGGGCCGCATCACCGACGGCAATTTCCTCGAATTCCTGGGCTCGCACACCAATGTGGTGTTCCAGCCTGAATTCGACGATCAGCGCTACTCGGGCTTCAATCCTTACGCGCTCGGCTTCGCCGTGATGCAGGACATCGAGCGCATCGTCACCAATCCGGAAGACGAAGACCGCGAGTGGTTCCCCGATATCGCCGGCAAGGGCGACGTCATGGGCGTGCTGCGCGACGTCTGGGCCAATTATCGCGACGAAAGCTTCATCGGCCAGTTCTTGAGTCCCAGATTGATGCGGCACTTCCGCATGTTCCATCTGCACGACGACCCCGAGGAGCGAGCGGGCATCCGGGTCGACGCCATCCACGACGAGCGCGGTTTCCGCCGCGTCCGCCGCGAGCTGGCACGGCAGCACGATGTCGGCTTCATCGACGCCAATATCGAGGTGGTCGATGTCGATCTCTCCGGCGACCGCCGGCTGATCCTGCATCACCGCGTCATCAAGGGCTCGCAGCTCAACGAGACCGACGCCAAGCGCGTGCTTCAGCATCTCGCCGATCTCTGGACCTACGACGTCGCACTGATCGAGGTCGATGCCAACGACAAGGTGCTGCGCGAATATGTCGTCAGCCCGCGTCCGATCGCGGCGGCGGTGGCCTGAAGCGGACTACGCCTGACGCTTGACGATGAGCCCGACTAGCGCGCCGTCGAAGGCGCGTTCCCTCCCGCACAAGGGGGGAGGGAACGGAGAGAGCATCGCCGTCGGTCGATCTTCGGCTCATCAGGCTTTCTTCGCCGGCTTCTTCTTCGCCTTCGACGCATTCAGTTCCACCGCCGCGCGGATCAGCGCCTTCAGCGCCTTCTCGTTGAGCTTCGCGCCCTCGCTGATATCGATCGCGCGACGCACATTGCCGTCGAGGCTGGAATTGAACAGGCCGGCCGGGTCATCCAGTGCAGCCCCCTTGGCAAAGGTCAGCTTCACGACCGCCTTGTAGGTCTCGCCCGTGCAGATGATCCCATCGTGCTCCCACACGGGAACACCGCGCCATTTCCATTCCTCGACCACATCGGGATCGGCCTCCTTGATCAGCGCGCGGATCCGCTTCAGCATCTCGCCACGCCAGTCGCCGAGCTCCTTGATCCTGATGTCGATGAGCTTCGAGGGGGACGGTCCGTCCGTTTCTTTACTTGCGGTCACGGTCTTCTTCATGACCTCGCCTCGCTGCGGCCGCTGAGATAGGGCAGTGCGAACAGATAGAGCCCGGTCGCGAGCAGCGGGATCAAGGGCACGAAGGCCATCAGGCCAATCCACGTCGCCTGAATCTGCATGGTCAGCGCAACGATGTTGGCGATCACGGCAAGCGTGAAGGCAATGGACAGCCAGCGATGGATCTGCCGGATCCACAGGTTCGAGCTCATTTCAATCTCCTGTCGGGAATGTTGGGAATGGATGCGCGTGGCTGGGCTATTCGGCCCGGGCCAGCAACTCGTCCAGCTTGGTGAAAAACTGCTTCCAGCCGGCATGCGCGCCGCCATAGGCCTGCTTCTGGCTGGGGCGGAAGCCCGCCTGCTCGACACGCAGATGCGTGCCTCCCCCTTGCGGGGTCAGCGTGAAGGTCACCACGCTTCTGAGATCGTAGGCCGCGTCCTCATGGGTGAAATTCCAGGTGTAGGCGAGGGAGCGCTGCGGCTCGATGGCGAGCACCTCGCAATCCAGCACGCCGCCCCATTCGCCGCGCAGATTGAAGCGGTGACCGACTTCAGGCTTGAAGTCGTTCTTCATCAGCCATTCCTCGATCAGATGCGGCTGCGTCAGCGCGCGCCACAGCCGCTCCGGCGGATAGGCGAACTCGCGCTCGATGATCATGGAACGTGTTTCGGTCGCAGCCCCAGTCATTGGTCCATCCTCTTCAGGAGATCGTCGAGCGCATCGAGCCGGTTTTGCCAGAAGCCGGCCATCTGGCTGGTCCAGTCGATCAGCGGATCAAGCGCGGCCGGCTGCGCGCTGTAGTGGGTCTGACGTCCCTCGTGACGGTCGCGCACGAGGCCCGCCTGCTTCAGCGCGCCCAGATGCTTTGAAACGGCCGGCTGGGAAACGCCTGATAGCGCCGTCAGTGCCCCGACCGTCTGCTCCCCCTCGCGGCACAGCCGTTCGAAGATCGCCCGCCGGGTCGGGTCGGCCAGGGTCCTGAACAGAAGGTCTGGGGTGGCGGACATGGGAATCCATAACCATGAAGTTATGGATTAATTCATAACCGTGGAGTTATGGGTCTGTCAAGTGCGGCCGGGAGAGTGATGGTGGCTTTCCGCAGCCCTCTCTCCCGTCATTAGCAATGACGGAGGATGGCGCGGACGCTCACGCCCCTCAGGGCCGCAAATACAGATATCCCTGAGACTGCAGTTCGGCCAAACGAACCACGCCGCCTTTCTCGGCACTCACGAATCCCGGCAGCAGATCCGTCAGCGTGATGTTCTGTGCCTTCATGGTGTTGCCGCAGGCGGCAAGCTCGACGCCGTCCTTCGCGAAGTTGCTGATCCGTCCGCTGACGTCAGGGTTGGCCTGCGCCTGATGGAACGCCTTCAGCGCCGGTCCGTGGATGACAAGCGCGAGGGTGACATGGTCGGGGCCGCCGACGCCGTCGATGTGGTTCTGGATGTTGCCGAGCACGAAATTGACCTTGTCGGCGTCGCTGAGGTGATAGACCACCTTCAGCTTGTCTGACTTTACAGCTTCAGTCGCAGCTTTTTCGGTCGCAGCCTTCGCGCGCGAAGCGGCAAAGGCTGCGCCCAGCGCCGAGACGGTGCTCCACAAGATGTTCCGGCGGTTCATGGCAATCTCCCGATTTTGCCCGACAGATATCACTTGTGGCGGAGCGCGGCGAGTTCCTTGCGGTCGGTCGCCAGCGCGGCGCACTCGCTGGTGTCGGTGCGGTCGAGGCGGAAAATCCCGTCGTCGCTGCCCGCGACCAGTGTTCGGTCTTCATCTTCAGTCGGCTGGTTGTGCAGCCAGATCCTGACGCTCTCCAGCCGCACGACCGCCGATTTGTCGTCCGTCGACAGCGCGATACCGACGCCGCCGCCCTCGCAATCGACACCGCAGCCGAGCCTGACCTCATTACCTTCCTTGGTGAGCACCGTGTGGTGACAGGAGCCGCTGGAATCGAAATCGCCGCTGCGGTGGCGATAGCGGAAGCCGATCCGGAACGAGTTGTGCAGCTGCTTGTCCTCGCCGTCGGCCTCCGCGGAGACCAGCAGCTTCATGGACGCGACCTTCTGCTTGGGATGCCGCGCCAGATGCTCGGCATCGTAGCGGCGGACGAAGCAGGCATAGGCCGTCTTGCCTGGAGAGCCCGCATACATCCGTGCATTGAAGGTCTCGGCTTCGGTCTTGCTCGCCTCGCGAAAGTCGTCGGCCTCCTCGGCCCGGGCAGCGCCGATGCAGGCCACGAAGGCAAGCGGAAGGATGAGGGCAAGTTTCATGATCGTACCGCCGGCGTCAGGCATTTCGGGCCCGCATCGGGACGGTGAGGGGCCAACCAGCGGTTAGTCGCAAGCCGCACGCGGCGCGTTCAACCGCACGCCCGGCCGGCAGCCTCGCGCAAGGTTCCAGGCTTACCCCTTGCGACGGGGCGCAGAAAAACCCCGGTTGTTGCAAATGGCTGGAGGCGCTTGAACATGTCCGAAAGTCAGAACTTGCCCAATCTTGCGATCGGCTATTCCCTGGCCAGGTCGTTGAAGGTACTCGGCGCGGGCCTGCTGCTGACGCTGCTCTGCGCCGCCGTCGCATTCAACTGGCTCCACGGCAAGGAGATCAGCTCGCTCCAGATCGTGATCTGCTCCGCCGGCGTTGCGCTGTTCGGCTTTGCGACCTGCCAGGCAGTCTGGCGGCTGGTCTCCGCCCGCGAGCCGGTCGTATTCATCACCCGCGTCGGCATCCGCGACACCAGGATCGCCGACGACACCATCGCCTGGCGATCGGTGCGGGACATCCTGGTCTGGCAGTTGCGCACCCAGAGGATCGTGGTGCTGAAGGTTGATCCTCTCGTTGCCGAGCAGTTTGCCGGAGGCATACTGAAGCACATCGTAACGCTGATGAACAAGGCGCTTGGCGCCGACGGCGTCATCGTCAATGCCGGCGGCCTGACCATGGACGCCGAGACCTTGTGCGAGACCTGCAAGCAGTACTGGTCGGCCAGCCGGCTCGCCACCTCGCGCCGCGTTGCGCCGGAGCCCGTCAGCTAGCGACCGATCGTGCGGCCGATCCAGTCAACGCCTCAGCGCAGGCTGGCGTTGATCTTGTCCAGCACCGCCGAGCCCGGGCACAGCGTATCCGCTCCCAGCGTGTTAAGCGGTGTCTCGACCGTGTTGAGATGGGCGTGCAGATCGTCCGCATCGGGGTCGACGTACAGGAGCCCGGTGACGATCTGTCCCTTGGCGGCGTGCTTGGCAAGGAAGGTCTGGGCGCCGAGCCGGTCATGCGGATCGTAATCGGCGTCGATCTTGCGCAGCGCGATCTTGCTGCCGTCATGCTGTTCGACCACCTGCACAGTACCAGGCGCATAGTCCACCGCGATCGGATCGCGGCCGACCAGCACGTCTAGCCGGTTCACGGCGTCGTTGTGCTCGCGGACATAGTCAAAGCTCTTGGTCGAGCCGGCATGGTTGTTGAAGGCGATGCAGGGGCTGATGACGTCGATGAAGGACGCGCCCTTGTGGCCGATCGCAGCCGCGATCAGCGGCACCAGCTGGCTCTTGTCGCCGGAGAATGAGCGCGCCACGAAGGTGGCGCCGAGCTGCAGCGCGATCGCGACGAGGTCGATGGCGTTGTCGGTGTTGGTCACGCCCTTCTTCGACTTCGAGCCGCGGTCGGCGGTTGCCGAGAACTGGCCCTTGGTCAGGCCGTAGACGCCGTTGTTCTCGACGATATAGGTCATGTTGACGCCGCGCCGGATCGAATGCGCGAACTGGCCGAAGCCGATCGAGGCGGAATCGCCGTCGCCGGAGACGCCGAGATAGATCAGATCGCGATTGGCGAGGTTGGCGCCCGTCAACACCGAGGGCATGCGGCCGTGCACGGAGTTGAAGCCGTGCGAATTGCCAAGGAAGTAATCCGGCGTCTTCGAGGAGCAGCCGATGCCGGAGATTTTTGCCACCCGGTGAGGTTCGATCGAGAGTTCGTAGCAGGCCTCGATGATCGAGGCCGTAATCGAGTCATGGCCGCAGCCGGCGCATAGCGTCGAGATCTTGCCTTCGTAGTCGCGATGCGTGTAGCCGAGCTCGTTCTTCTTCAGGCTCGGATGATGGAATTTCGGCTTGGCAATATAGGTCATGATACGGCCTTGCGGAGCGGGGTCACCTTGAGGTGATCCTGGTGGTCGCCAATGGCTTTTGCGATGAAGCGGGCGGTGATCGGGGTGCCGTCATAATGCACGATCGGCACGAGGCGGACGGGATCGATGCCGTTCTCGTTGACGATCAGCTGGCGGAGCTGGCTGTCGCGGTTCTGCTCGACGACATAGACGAAGTCGTGCTCGGCGAGGAAGCTCGCGACACTCGAGTGGAACGGGAAGGCGCGGATGCGCAGGCGATCGAGCTGATGCCCGCGCTCTTCCAACAGGCCGATCGCCTCGTCCATCGCCGGCGAGGTCGAGCCGAAATAGATCACGCCATATTTGGTCGGCCGTTCCGCATTGGCCTGCAGCGGCCGCGGCACGAGGTCCTGCGCGGTCTCGAACTTGCGCACGAGCCGCTGCATATTGTCGGCATAAACCGAACCTTCCTCGGAATAGCGCGCATAGCGGTCGCGCGAGGTGCCGCGGGTGAAATAGGAGCCCTTGGTCGGATGGGTGCCGGGATAGGTGCGGTAGGGGATGCCGTCGCCGTCGACGTCGAGATAGCGGCCGAAGTCGCGGCCCTCTTCCAGCATCTCCGCGGTCATCACCTTGCCGCGGTCATACTGCCTGGCATCGTCCCATTTCAGCGGGCGGCAGAGCCGGTGGTTCATGCCGATGTCGAGGTCCAGCATCAGGAAGATCGTGGTCTGCAGCCGCTCGGCGAGATCGAAGGCGGCCGCCGCAAACTCGAACGCCTCAGCGGGATCTTCGGGGAACAGCAGCACATGCTTGGTGTCGCCATGCGAGGCATACGCACAAGCGATGATGTCGCATTGCTGGGTGCGGGTCGGCATGCCCGTCGAGGGGCCGGCGCGCTGGATGTTCATGATCACGGCCGGAATCTCGGCGAAATAGGAGAGGCCGATGAACTCGGTCATCAGCGAGATGCCCGGGCCCGAGGTCGCGGTGAAGGCGCGGGCGCCGTTCCACGAGGCGCCGATGACGATGCCGATCGAGGCCAACTCGTCCTCGCCCTGCACGATCGCGTACTTCGCCTTGCCCGTTTCCGGATCGTGCCGGTACTTCTTGCAATGGGCGGTGAAGGCTTCAGCCACCGACGAGGACGGCGTGATCGGATACCACGCGCACACCGTGGCACCGCCATAGACGGCGCCGAGCGCGGCGGCGCTGTTGCCCTCGATGAAGATGCGGTCACCGACCTTGTCGGATTTCCTGATCCGCAGCCCGATCGGGCATTTCAAATTCTGCAGCGCCCAGTCGCGGCCCAGATGCAGCGCGTGGACGTTGGAGGAGAGCAGCTTCTCCTTGCCCTTGTACTGCTCGCCGATCAGCTGCTCGATCAGCTTCGGGTCCATCTCCAGCAGCGCGGAGAGTGCGCCGAGATAGATGATGTTCTTGAACAGCTGGCGCTGGCGCGGATCGGTGTAGGTCGAGTTCGTGATCGCGGTCAGGGGCACGCCGATCACGGTGATATCGTCGCGGAATTTGGTCGACGGCATCGGCTTGGTGGAATCGTAGAACAGATAGCCGCCGGGCTCGATGCCGGCGACGTCCTTGTCCCAGGTCTGCGGGTTCATCGCCACCATCATGTCGACGCCGCCGCGGGCGCCGAGATGGCCGTCTTCCGTCACCCGCACCTCGTACCAGGTCGGCAGGCCCTGGATGTTGGAGGGGAAGATGTTGCGAGGGCTGACAGGCACGCCGTGGCGCAGGATAGCGCGCGCGAACATTTCGTTCGCGCTGGCCGAGCCCGAGCCGTTGACGTTGGCAAAGCGGACGACGAAGTCGTTTACGCTGCTGATCGGCTTTTTGTCGGACATGTCGAACCTGCGTGAGTCATCTCGATTAGATATTTCTGCATGTCCCAGGCGCCGGTGGGACAACGCTCGGCGCACAGCCCGCAATGCAGGCAGACGTCCTCGTCCTTGACCATCACGCGCCCGGTCTTGAGATCGCTGGACACGTAGAGGTCCTGGTCCGGATGCGGGGAGGGCGCCTTCAGGCGCGTGCGCAGGTCGCTCTCCTCGCCATTATGGGTGAAGGTGATGCAATCCATCGGGCAGATGTCGACGCAAGCATCGCACTCGATGCAGAGCGAGGTCGAGAACACCGTCTGGACGTCGCAGTTCAGGCAGCGATGCGCTTCGCCGAGCGCGAGCTTGACGTCGTAGCCGAGCTCGACCTCGGTCTTGATGTCCTTCAGCGCGACCACCTTGTCGCGATGCGGCACCTTGAAGCGCTTGTCGATGGAGATGTCGTTGTCATAGCTCCATTCGTGGATGCCCATCTTCTGCGAGGAGACATGCACCTCCGGCAGCGGCCGCTCGGTGATGTCCTCGCCCGACAGCATCTTGTGGATCGACAGCGCGGCGTCGTGACCCTGCGCCACTGCCCAGATGATGTTCTTGGGCCCGAACGCCGCGTCGCCGCCGAAGAACACCTTTGGATTCGTCGAGACGAAGGTCTTCGGATCGACCTTGGGCATGTGCCATTTGTCGAACTCGATGCCGCAATCCTGCTCGATCCAGGGGAAAGCGTTCTCCTGCCCGACCGCGACCAGCACGTCGTCGCAGGAAATGGTCTGATCGGGATCGCCCGAAGGCACCAGATTACGGCGGCCCTTTGCGTCGTATTCGGCCTTGACGTGCTGGAAGGTGACGCCGATCAGCTTGCCGGCGACATGCTTGAATTCCACCGGCACCATGTAGTTGAGGATCGGGATATCCTCGTGGATGGCGTCTTCCTTCTCCCAGGGCGAGGCCTTCATCTCCTCGAAGCCGGAACGTACGATCACCATGACTTTCTCGCCGCCGAGACGGCGCGCGGTGCGGCAGCAATCCATCGCGGTGTTGCCGCCGCCGAGCACGATCACGCGCTTGCCGATCTTGTCGGTGTGACCGAACGATACCGAGGATAGCCAGTCGATGCCGATATGGATGTTGGCGGCAGCCTCTTTCCGACCGGGAATGTCGAGCTCGCGGCCGCGCGGCGCGCCGGAGCCGACGAAGATCGCGTCGTACTTCTCCGCGAGCAGCGCCTTCATGCTTTCGATGCGGTGGCCGCCCTTGAATTCGACGCCGAGGTCGAGGATGTAACCGGTCTCCTCGTCGATGACGGAATTGGGCAGGCGGAACTTCGGGATCTGCGTCCGCATCATGCCGCCGGCTTCGGGATCGCCGTCGAACACCGTGCAGTGATAGCCGAGCGGCGCGAGATCGCGCGCCACTGTCAGCGAGGCCGGGCCACCGCCGACGAACGCAACGCGCTTGCCGTTCTTCGGGCCGGGATGTGGCAGGCGCTGCTTGATGTCGTCCTTGAAGTCGGCAGCGACACGCTTGAGGCGGCAGATCGCCACCGGCGTCTCCTCGACGCGTCCGCGGCGGCATGCCGGTTCGCATGGACGATCGCAGGTGCGTCCCAGGATCCCGGGAAACACGTTCGATTTCCAATTGATCATGTAGGCGTCGCTGTAGCGGCCTTGCGCGATCAGTCGGATGTATTCGGGAACCGGGGTGTGCGCTGGACAGGCCCACTGACAATCGACCACTTTGTGAAAGTAGTCGGGGGCCGCGATATCGGTCGGTTTCATTCCTACCCTCGTCCGCGCAGGCTCAAAGACCTGGCGGCCTCTTCTTGAGCTTGTCGACGCTTAACGCGCGGCGATCTGGTTTCTGAATGACGTCATTGGGTTAGCTTATTAGAACTGTTCCGGAGCACAACGGCAAATTTGCGCGCTTCCCCTCTTTCATGGGAGCCAAGCGTGCACAGCATTAACGCGCCGCGCTCGAGATGCGTGCGGTGCAATATGTTGCGATGCGGATAGACGCTCAGCTGCGCGCGATGTCGCTCTTCGCGAGGTCCCACATCAGGCTGTAGGTGCCGACGGAGACGGGCAGCGGGAAGGGCGCCGCAGCCGGTCCGGTGAAGCGCTCGGCGATGACGGCTGAGACCGCACCGACATGCGTGCCGTCGATCAGCACGAACCAGTCGCGGGCACCTTCGTTGCGCACCGCCGGAATATCCCCCGTTGCGCCAGACAATTCCGGCTCGCTTTCGAGCAGGTGCATCGAGATGATGCCGTCACGATCCCCCGGCACCAGTTTTTCTTGCAGTGCATCACGCCAAGCACCGGCATTGTCCGGCGTGGGTCGCAGCCGCACCAGGCCGAGCGCGGCACCGCGGCCGGTGCCCTTGCTGATGGTGATGCGCGCGACCACGCGCAGCATGTTCTTGAAATGCGCCATGGTCTGCCGCGACCACTCGGTCTGGTTGGCGAGTCGTACGCGGTAGGCGGGACTATCGAGCACGTCCAACGTCGCGGTCGAATAGAGCGAGAGATATTTGGGACTGGCCGCGTGCGCGACATAACGGCGCGCCTCCAGAAAGCCCTCGATCGCGACGCGCTCTTCCAGATGTTCGCGATCGTACCAGCGGTTGAAATCGGCCTCGTCAGCCGCGTCGATATTCATCGACGTCAGCAGCATGCCTGTCCCGGCGATCGGCATTGTTCTTGTTGTCCTTGTTTCGCGCGTCAGCGCGCGGCCTTCGACGCAAGGTCGGCGATCGACTTCATCACCGCGTCCCGCACGCCGGCATCATAGAGCGAATGTCCGGCTTCTTCCACGATCCTGACCTCGGAACCCGGCCAAACTTTCGCGAGTCGTGCGGATGTCTCAGGAGGGCACAACAGGTCGTAGCGGCCTTGCACGATAATGCCGGGAATGCCGCTGAGCCTCGCGGCGTTCCGCAACAGCTGGTCTTCGCTCATGAAGGAATCGTTGACGAAGTAATGCGCCTCCATGAACGGCGTTGCCGGCAGCGGGCGCCAGACATTCAGCGATGCAAGGTCAATGCGCGTCTTGGTCGCCTTGTGCTCCGACAGCGCGCGCTCGGTGTCGTGCCAGGCGCGCGAGGCGGGCCCGTGCACGGCCGTATCAGGATCGAGGATGCGGCGATAATAGGCCTGCACCGGTTGCGCGCGTTCCTCCGGCGGCAGCACGCTCAGAAAATCCTCGTGCAGCGCCGGATAGAATTGCGCCAGGCGCGAGGTGAAGGCGGTCTCGACCTCCGCCTGCGTGCCCAGAAAGGTCGCGCGCAGCGCAATGCCGGAGACGCGCTCGGGATGAGCCTCTGCATAAGCCAGCGCCAGCGTCGCGCCCCAGGATCCGCCGACCACCATCCAGCGCTCGAAGGCGAACTTTTCGCGGATCCTCTCCATGTCCGCGATCAGATGCGCCGTGGTGTTGTGCTCGCGCGAGCCCTTCGGGCGACTGCGGCCGCAGCCGCGCTGGTCGAACAGCACGGCATGCATGCGCTCGGGATCAAACAGCCGGCGATGATCGGGCTGACAGCCGCTGCCCGGCCCGCCATGCAGATAGATCGCCGGAATGCCGTCGGCGCGGCCGACGCTCTCGACATAGAGCTCGTGGCCGTCGCCGACGCCGAGCATGTCTGAGGTCAGCGGTGCAAAGGGATCGGCGCGCCTGGCGGCGGTGCCTGCGTCGGCGTCAGGCATCATTCCCGGGTTCCAGGGTGCCACCGGCAAAGTTGCGATAGAGGAAGCGATTGGTCTCGCCCTCGGCCTCGCGCTCGGCCTGCTTGAAGATGGTCTCGTGCAGCGGCGACAGCGCGCAGGCCGGATCGGTGTTGGCGGCATCGCCCGTCAGCGCAAAGGCCTGGCAGCGGCAGCCGCCGAAATCGATCTCGCGGAATTCGCAGGTCTTGCACGGCTCTTTCATCCAGCCGGTGCCGCGATAGCGGTTGAAGGCCTCGGAGTTCTGCCAGATCCAGGCGATCGAATGGTTCGAGCGCAGCGACAGGAACTCGAGCCCGGTGATGCTCTCGGCGGCGTGGCAGGGCAGCACCTTGCCCGCGGGGGAGATGTTGAAGAATTGTCGGCCCCAGCCGCCCATGCATTTCTTCGGCCGCAGCGCGTAATAATCAGGCACGACGTAGTCGATCGACAGCGTGCCCTTCAGCCGCTCGCGCGCCTCCTCGACGAGGCGGGTGCACTCATCGAGTTGCGCCACTGTCGGCATCAGTGCGGCGCGGTTCTTCAGTGCCCAGCCGTAATATTGGACATTGGCGACCTCGAGCCGGTCGGCGTCGAGATCGACGGACATCTGGATGATCTCGGGAAGCTGGTGCAGGTTCTGCCGGTGCATCACCGCGTTCACGGTGAGCGGCAGGTCGAGCTCGCGCGTCCATTTCGCCACTTCGAGCTTCTTGCGGTGGCCGCCCTTGTAGCCGGCGACGCGATCGGCGAGGCCTTCCTCGATGCCCTGGAACGAGATCTGCACATGGCAGAGCCCGGCGTCCGCGAGCTCGCCGAGCTTCTCGCGCGTCAGCAGCACGGCGGAGGTGATGAGGTTGGTGTAGAGCCCGACGTCGCTGGCATGCTTGACCAGCTCGACCAGGTCCTTCCGTGCGGTCGGCTCGCCGCCGGAGAAGTGCACCTGCAGCACGCCGATCTCGGCGAGCTCGCTCAAAACCTTCTTCCATTCCTCGGTCGTCAGCTCCTTGCCCGAGCGGTCGAGCTCGACCGGGTTGGAGCAATAGGGGCATTGCAGCGGGCAGCGATGGGTGATCTCCAGCAGCACTGCGAGCGGAATGCCGAAGGTCTCAGCCGTCGAGCGGGCCTTCTCCAGCACCGCGAGGCTGTCGCTTGTGTCGGGCGGGATGGTCGGGAGCACATCGCTCATGGCGTCTTCTCCCTGATCTCGGTGAGGAACCCCTTGTCGGCGAGATCCTGCAGCATGGCGATGACATCAGTCAGGATCGCCTCGCGCGGCGCGGCGTATTTCGCCGCCAGTTGATCGGCGACATCGCCGACATTGCGCTTGCCGTCGCAGAGCTGCAAGACCTCGACTGCGATCTCATCCGGCGCCAGCACGCGTTCCGGCGCGAGGATCACCCAGACCTTGCGCGTCTCGTCATATTTCAGCTTGGCATGCCGCGGCAGCACGGGGCGGCTTGCCTCGCCGACGCTGATGTTCCGCGGCCCGGCCATGCCCCTATCCCTCAACTCGCTTTGGGCACGAACGCGCCCGGCGGAATGTTACCTTCGACATAGGCATGATAGAGCGCGTCGAGCTGCACCCACAACACGTTGGTCTTGAAGATCAGCGCATTGCAGACGGAAGCCCGCTCTTCCGGCGTCCGCGCATGCGTCCTCACATAATCGAGCGCGAAATTGGCATCGCGCGGCGCCTGCGTCAGGCGGCGCTTGAAATAGCTCATGATGTCAGGATTGACGAAATCATAGTGCTCCAGCATGCCGGCGATGCGCTCTTCGTGCAAATTGGGCGCGAACAGCTCGGTGAGCGAGGAGGCGATCGCCTCCAGCGGGCTCTTTTCGCGACAGAAATGCACGTAAGCCTCGACCGCGAAGCGCGTCGCGGGGAGAATGCCTTCGGTGGATTCCACATAGGCCGTGTCGAGGCCGAGACCTTCGGTCAGCTTCAGCCAGCGCTCGATGCCGCCCTCGCTGCCGACATCGCCGTCATGGTCCTCGATGCGGTGGCGCCATTCCAGGCGCGTGGCGCGGTCGCGGAAACGCGAGATCACCACCGCGTCCTTGATCGGGATCGTGCTCTGGTAATAGTAGCGGTTCAGCGCCCAGGCCTGCACCTGGCCCTTGTTCAGCTTGCCGCCGTGCAGCAGCTTATGGAACGGATGCAGGCTGTGATAGCGCGTCGCGCCGATATGGCGCAGCGTCGCCTCCAGCTCCTCGGCGCTCGTGAGCTTGATGTCCTTGCCGATCGAGAGCGCAGTCATTCCCGTCATGGATGCAGCATTCACAGCACGATCTCCGTTCCGTCGGCGGGTATCTGCCAGCCCGCGCCCTCGGCCGTCTTGCGTTCAGGCGATGCAGGCAGCAGTGCCGGGTTCGAGTTGTTGATATGTAGAAATATCTTTCTGCCGATCGAGAGATCGGCGAGCCGCGCGATCGCGCCGTCGTCGCCGGACATCGCGACATGGCCCATGCTCTTGCCGGTTTTGTGGCCGAGCCCGGCCTTGATCATTTCGTCGTCCTGCCAGACCGTGCCGTCGAAGAACACCAGCGCGGCGCCGTCGATCTTGGCCTTCAGCGCATCGGTGACCTCGGCACAGGCGGCGATGAAATAGAAGCACTTGCCGGTGGATTTGTCGGTGATCTTCAGGCCCAGCGTATCGCCATCGCCGCTCGCGCCGCCGGGATGTACCTTGCCTTCGAGATACCAGGCCGATTTGCCTGGCACCGCGAAAGGCAGCACCTCGAGCCCTGACCGTGCGCCGTCAGGCAATCGCGGCTCGAAGGGCTCATTGATTCCGATCGGCTGGCGCTGGACGTTCTTCTCGTTCAGCACGTTGAAGATGCTGTTGCTGGCCAGGATCGCCAGCACCTTCTCATGCCCATAAACCGTGAAGGGCGAGCCCTCGCGCATGGATAAGAGGCCGGCGACGGCATCGACTTCGCTGTTGGTCAGGATCACGCCGGCAATGGGCGTGTGGCGCAGTGCGCCCGCCTTGGGATGCAGTTGCGGCGTGGCATTCAATTGCTGGCGCAGATCGGGGGAGGCATTGATCAGGAACCAGTGCTCGCCGTCGCCGCTGAAGGCGACCGAGGCCTGGGTTCGACAAAGCTCTTGGCCGTTTTCACGGGCCGCCCGGCAGCCCTCACACCCGCAATTCCACTGCGGGACTCCGCCGCCAGCCCCGGCGCCCAGGACGACGACGCGAAGCATGATCCGTCTCCTGGAAGCAACGTCGCGAGGTGGATCCTCAGGATCAAAAGGACTTGGACGACACAGTTTCCGTCA
The DNA here is from genome assembly GCF_022012435.1 of Bradyrhizobium zhengyangense. GTDB lineage: Bacteria > Pseudomonadota > Alphaproteobacteria > Rhizobiales > Xanthobacteraceae > Bradyrhizobium > Bradyrhizobium zhengyangense. The sequence continues at coordinate 7,878 of NZ_JAKLUA010000022.1, read as the reverse complement.
GTCGGAAACCGATCGTGACCGAAAGACCCACCTGCGCAGAACGCAGACTAGCCAACCGCTTATTTGCGGGTGGCGCTCACATACATGTTGATTTCCATGCCGCAGGGCACTTCGACGATCTTGGGGGCTTTCCAGGCCATTTCGGCTCTCCATTTTCGTGATTTCGGACGTATCCGCCCGGGGGTTAAATTACTGCGGGCGTAAAAGTTCGCCAGTGAAATTTTCCCGAGCACAGCCATATTGCGCCGCGAGAAATACGCGGGGAACAGTACTTTCTGGTGATACGGCCTTGCGTCTGGCGCATTCGGTCGCGAACCCTGTCCTGATAAAGCAGTTGTGAGTGCAGTGCAGCTTTCAATCCGATACAGGCCGCTTTAGCTGGATCTCGTGATGCCCAAATATTTCTTCAACACCCGTATCGGCGATGAACTGATCGTGGACCCCGACGGCGAGGATCTGCGCAACCCCGATCGCGCCTGGGAGGTCGCCCGCCAGATGATTCTGGAGGTGGTGAAATCCGAAGGCGCCCAGCCGGCCTTGCTCGAGGCGGTCATCGAGGTGACCGACGATGACGGCGAGATCGTGCTCGAATTCCCCTTCACCGAGGCGCTGCTGGACATCCCGGACGAGTCCGAAACAAGGCATTAGGGGCCTCCGTTCTCTCTCCCCGTCTTTGCGAGGAGCCCTTGCGACGAAGCAATCCAGACTGTCGCCGCGGAGGGATTCTGGATTGCTTCGCGGAGCCTGTCTTCGGGCCGCGCTTCGCGCGGACCCGGTGGCTCGCAATGACGGAGAATGAGGCGCCAGTTGGGGCCAAACCCGCTCTTCCTCCCTGCGAAATCCGCATGGCTTTGCCGCGATCCCGGCGCTAAAAGACGCCGGTCATACGGAGCAAGTCATGCAAGACCTCTGGCGCCTGTCGGCCGCCGACCTCGCTACCCTCGTGAAATCCAGGAAGGTGTCCGCCCGGGAGGCCGCCAAGGCCGGCCTCGACCGCCTGGATGCCGTCAATCCCAAGCTCAACGCCGTGATCGACCACCGGCCGGAGGACGTGCTCAAGCAGGCCGATGCCGTCGATGCCGCCATCGCCAGGGGTGAGAACCCCGGCGTGCTCGCGGGCGTCCCCGTCACCATCAAGGCCAATGTCGACCAGGAAGGCTTTGCCACCACCAACGGCCTGAAACTTCAGAAGGACCTCATCGCGCGCGAGGACAATCCGGTCGTCGCCAATTTCCGCAAATCCGGCGCGGTTCTGCTTGGGCGCACAAATTGCCCCGCCTTCTCCTATCGCTGGTTCACCACCAATCTCGTCCACGGCGACACCAAGAACCCGCGGGATGCCTCGCTGACCCCCGGCGGCTCGTCCGGCGGCGCCGGCTCGGCGGTTGCGGCCGGGATCGGCCACATCGCCCACGGCACCGACATCGCCGGCTCGATCCGCTATCCAGCCTATGCCTGCGGCGTGCACGGCCTGCGTCCGACCCTCGGCCGCATCCCCGCCTTCAACCCGGCGCTGCCGGAGCGTCCGATCGGGCCGCAGATCATGGCGGTGTCGGGACCGCTAGCCCGCACCGTCAACGATCTCAGGATCTCGCTCGCCGCGATGTCGGCCCGCGACATCCGCGATCCCTGGTTCGCGCCAGTGCCGCTCGAAGGCCCGGCGCGCGAGAAGCGCGCCGCGATCTGCCTCAACCCGGATGGCCTTGGCACCGCGCCGGAGGTGAAGGCCGCCGTGACCGACGCCGGCAAGCGGCTGGAGCGGGCGGGGTGGACCGTTGATGTGATCGAGAACACCCCGCCGATGCGCGAGGCGGTCGAGTGGCAGATCAAGCTGTGGCTCGGCGACGGCTACGAGGCGCAGCTCGAAATGGCCGAGCGCGAGGGCGATCCGGGCGCGTTGGCCTGCCTGCGTGGCATCAGCGCCAGGGTCACGCCGATGGACCAGGTGAAATACGCCAAGGCGCTGACCCGCCGCGCCACGCTGACGCGCGAATGGATGCTGTTCTTCGAAAAATATGCGGTGCTGCTGACGCCGGTCTCGGGCGAATTGCCGTTCCCGGATCATCTCGACCGCAAGGACGAGGAGTCCTTCAAGCGGGTCTGGGAAGCGCAGCTGCCGCAGATTGCCATTCCTTTCATGGGCCTGCCGGGCCTCGTGGTCTCCACCGGCCTCGTCGGCAAGATTCCTGTTGGCGTGCACATCGTCTCCGGCCGCTACCGCGAGGATCTCTGTCTTCTCGCCGGCGAAGCGATCGAGGCGGGCGGCGTGCCGCCGTCGCCGATCGATCCCGTGGGTTAGCGATGCCTGAGATTTACAACTTCAAGGCCAATTCGCTTGCTGGCGAAGAGGTGTCGATGCGCAAGTACGAAGGGCAGGTGCTCTTGATCGTCAACACCGCGAGCAAATGCGGCTTCACGCCGCAATATCGCGGCCTTGAGGATTTGCATCGCGATCTCTCGCCGCGCGGCTTCGCGGTGCTCGGCTTTCCCTGCAACCAGTTCGGCGCGCAGGAGCCGGGGCAGGCGAACGAGATCCAGGCGTTCTGTTCGACCAATTACGATGTCACCTTTCCGCTGTTCGAGAAGATCGACGTCAACGGGCCGAAGGCTCATCCGCTGTACGAGTACCTGAAACGTCAGCAATCCGGCCTGCTTGGTTCCTCCATCAAATGGAATTTCACCAAATTCCTGGTGGACCGTGCCGGCAAGGTGATCGCGCGCTATGCGCCGACCGCACGGCCCGAGGGGCTGCGCAATCAAATCGAAACACTGTTATGAGCGAGACATCAATGAGCGACGAATTTCCTGATCGACTGTCGGTCGACCCCAACAGCCCCTATTACAACGCCGACATCCTCCAGCGCGACGTCGGCATACGCTTCAAGGGCATCGAGAAGACCAACGTCGAGGAGTACTGCATCAGCGAAGGCTGGGTCCGCGTCACCGCGGGCAGCGCCAAGGACCGCTACGGCAACCCGCTGACCATCAAGGTGCACGGGCCCGTGGAGCCGTATTTTCGGGACAAGAAGTAATTGCGACCCGCGCCCTCCGTGTCGTCGTGAGGGGCCGCACTCTCTCCTCGTCATTGCGAGGAGCGCTCTCTCCTCTCGTCATTGCGAGCGCAGCGAAGCAATCCAGAATCTTTCCACGGTGACAGTCTGGATTGCTTCGTCGCAAGAGCTCCTCGCAATGACGACAACAACCACCGAAGGCTGAGCCCCATGTCCGTCCGCATCGTCGACGTCCGCGAAATCACCAAGCCGATCTCGTCCCCGATCCGCAACGCCTATATCGACTTCTCCAAGATGACGACGAGCCTCGTTGCCGTCGTCACCGACGCCGTACGCGACGGCAAGCGCGTCGTCGGCTACGGCTTCAACTCCAACGGTCGTTACGGGCAGGGCGGTCTGATCCGCGAGCGCTTTGCCTCGCGCATCCTCGAAGCCGATCCGAAGAAGCTTCTGAACGAGGCCGGCGACAATCTCGACCCAGACAAGGTCTGGGGCGCGATGATGACCAACGAGAAGCCTGGCGGCCACGGCGAGCGCTCGGTCGCGGTCGGCACCATCGACATGGCAGTGTGGGATGCGGTGGCGAAGATCGCGGGCAAACCGCTGTTCCGCCTGCTGGCCGAGCGCCACGGCGTCGCCGCCAATCCGCACGTCTTCGTCTACGCCGCCGGCGGCTATTATTATCCGGGCAAGGGGCTCTCGATGCTGCGCGGCGAGATGCGCGGCTATCTCGATCGCGGCTACAACGTCGTGAAGATGAAGATTGGCGGCGCTGATATCGACGAGGACCGCAAGCGTATCGAGGCGGTGCTGGAAGAGATCGGCAAGGACGCGCAGCTCGCCGTCGACGCCAACGGCCGCTTCAATCTCGAGACCGGCATCGCCTACGCCAAGATGCTGCGGGACTATCCCTTGTTCTGGTACGAGGAAGCAGGCGATCCCCTCGACTACGCGCTGCAGGCCGCGCTCGCCGAGTTCTATCCAGGCCCGATGGCGACAGGCGAGAATCTCTTCAGCCACCAGGACGCCCGCAATTTGATCCGCTACGGCGGCATGCGCCCGGATCGCGACTGGCTGCAATTCGACTGCGCACTGTCCTACGGCCTGTGCGAATACCAGCGCACGCTCGAGGTCTTGAAGACCTACGGCTGGTCGCCCAGCCGCTGCATTCCCCACGGCGGCCACCAGATGTCGCTCAACATCGCGGCGGGCCTCGGCTTAGGGGGCAACGAAAGCTACCCCGACCTGTTCCAGCCCTATGGCGGCTTCCCGGACGGCGTCCGCGTCGAGAACGGCCACATCACCATGCCCGATCTCCCCGGCATCGGCTTCGAAGGCAAGTCCGACCTCTACAAGGAGATGAAGGCGCTGGCGGAGTAGGTCACACCGCGGCCGCTTTACCCACCGCCATCGGCTGCCGCGCCCCATACATCAACGACCGCCACAGCCATTCGAGCGGGCCATAGCGGTAGCGGCGCAGCCACCAGGCGCTGAACAGCACCTGCGCGATGTAGACCGCGATGCCGATGGCGACGGCCTCGGTGATGCCGAGGCGCCCGAACAGGCCGAGGCCGTAGCCGTAAAAGATCCAGCCGAAGACGATGGACTGTGCGACGTAGTTGGTGAAGGCCATCCGTCCCAGCGGCGCAGCCCAGCCCAGCAGCCGCTTGCCGCGCGCGAAGTTAGCAATGCCGAGAATGGCGGCACCGTAGCCCAGCGCCAGCACGATGGTCCCGAGCGGCTCCATGCCGCCATAGAGCAAGGCCGCGCCGAGAGTGATCGCGGGAAACGCGATGACGAACAGGCCGCGCGTATTCTGCACAAGGCCGCTGCGCCAGGCCAGCGCCCCCAGCAGAAACAGCCCGATCGTGCGCAGGAAGACGAACGCGTGCAGCGAGGCGACCAGAGGAAGTTCGCGCAGGCGAAATGCCAGCACGTCGAGGAAGCCGCCCGTCGCATAGATGCGGTTGGCATCCGTGACATCGCGCCAGATCACGGCCCTCGAGGGAAACAATCCCTCCGGCGGGAAATCCTGCATGACCAGATACAGCGCCAGGGACACCAGTGCGACGAGAGCGATCAGCCAGCGCGGACCAAACAGCAAAGGCAGCATGATGAATCCGGCCAGCGCATATTCGGTGAGGATGTCGCCGTTCCAGATCAGGCAGAGGTGAATGATGCCGAACCCCAGCAGCACGGCGAGCCGGCGCAACAGCAGCGCGGTGCGGCGTCCGCTCTTGGCAAGCCGGTCGAACTGAATGGCAAGGCCGGCGCCGAACAGCAGCGAGAACAGCGCAAACGCCTTCAGCTCGATCGCCTGCGTCAGGATCATCTCAACGGCGCGATCGATGGGCGAGGCAAGCGTCTCCGGACCCAGAAACTGGTCGAAGATCGAAACGCGAAATTCCATCACGACGTTGATGGCCATGACGCCAAACAGGGCGATGCCCCTGAGCACGTCGATGGCGTCGATGCGATCGGAGGAGGGCGTAGGAGCTGCGAGGCTGTCGGATCTCATGGCGGTCGGCTCAGGCGCGTTGGATCAGTGGGCGCTCGCAACCGCGTGTCTAGCGGCCGGCGAACTCTCCTCGACGTCGTCCTGGACAAGCGAAGCGGAGCGCTGATCCAGGACCCTTTACCACAGGATCAAGTGTGACGAGGACTCGCGGTTACCGGTGTCGAGCCGCAACTTCTTTCGGGGTAATGGGTCCTGGCTTTCGCCAGGACGACAGTGAGCTACGGATTGGCGCTTTGAACCTCCTCGACGCGGTTCACGGCGTTGGCCCTTGAGACTGCGTCTTTTTCGCTCTCAAGCTTGCAGCATTGACAGCGGCAACCCAGCGGCTCGCGCTTGGCCAGGAGACGAGTCCCGTTCTCAGGAAGTAGCCGTTCACTGGTGCCGGAGGGCTTCTCAGCACAAACATGAGCTGATGTCCGGGTAGGCCAGCCCAGAACGTACTCATGCCGACGGTTTCGACGTACGACACGGGAAAACTGTTTTCCTTGAAGAGATTGCGGTGGGTGATGATCTCTCCGTCAAAGCTGAGCTCGACCAACGTAAGATACACAATCGTAGAAGCAGCGATCAGTCCCAGCACGGCGGATGCAACGGGCCCGACTTTGAAAACCTTGTAGCCGATCGCTGCGACGACGATTGCTCCCACGAGGACGAGGGTCTCCTCGAAGCTGTAATACTTGATCATGGGGCCCCGCCGGACCTGCGCCCCTACGACAACCGCATGTCCAGCAACCTGCGTCCTTCGCCCTTGAGCAGCTTCTTCACCGCGCTCGAGGCCACGACCTCGCCGTCATTGGCGTAGGCTTCGTGGTTCTTCTCGATGTCGTCGAGGCGGTAGAGGTAGTTGACCATCACGCCGGCGGATTCGCGCAGGCCTTTGGGCGAGAGGTCGCCGAGCCAGTTGATGCGCTCCAGCCGCGCGCCGTTGCCGAGATGGAAGCGGGCGACGGAATCGATCAGGCGGCCCTTCGGCGTGCGCGCCTTGAGGAAGTAGTGCGCGGCGAGCGGTTCGATCAGGCTGCGCAGCTGCGCGGTCGTCTCCGGATTCTCATACCATTTGGGATCGTCGAGGCGCTTGAGGATCTCGCGGTCCTCGTCCGACAGCGGCAAATCCTTGTCCTGCTTGATCCATTGCATGAAGCCCGGCACCGGCGACAACGTCACGAAAGTGTCGAGCTTCGGCGTTTCGCGGCGTAGCTCCTCGACCACCTGCTTGATCAGGAAGCTGCCGAAGGAGATGCCGCCGAGACCACGTTGGGTATTTGAGATCGAATAAAAGACGGCGGTGCGCGCCTTCTCGATCGGAAGATGCTGGCGATCGACCGCGAGCAGCGGCGCGATCGCGCCGGGAATGGTCTCGGTCAGCGCCACCTCGACGAAGATCAGGGGCTCGTCGACCATCGCGGGATGGAAAAAGGCATAACAGCGGCGATCGACTGGATCGATGCGGCGGCGCAGATCGTCCCAGTCTGAGATCTCGTGCACGGCTTCATAGCGGATGATCTTTTCGAGGATGTTGGCCGGGGTCGACCAGTCAATCCGGCGCAGCACGAGAAACCCCCTGTTGAACCAAGACGAGAGCAGATGCGAGACGTCGCGGTCGAGTGCCGCGAGATCGGTGTGTCCGTTCATCATGCCGAGCAGATCGGCCCGCATGGCAACGAGATCGCCGGTTCCTCCGGGCGCGCGGTTGAGCCGGCGGATCAGCTCCTGCCGCCGCGGCTCCGAGGCGAAATGCAGTGCGCTCGCGTCCTCATCGCTTGGCTGGGTGCGCCACTTTTCGATCGCCTTGGACAGGCGCTCCCGGTCCGGGCCGAAATCGCGCACCAGCCCTTCGAAGAAGGCGCGGCGGCCGGCCGTATCCAAGTCCCCGTAGATGTCGAGCACCTCGCGCGCCATGGCGGTGCCGGAGGCCTCGCCGCGGCCCGACAGCAGCGCATCGCAGAGCGCGATCAGCCCGTCGGCATCCTGCTTGGCGTCAGTGGAATCCCCCCGGCGCAGCAGCGTGCGGCCGCGCTCGGAAATTGTGGCGAGCAGGTCGGAGAAGAAGGCATTGGCCATATGGGCTTTTCGAATCCGGGTGTGTGCGGTGCGGAAGCTTACACGGGATTTAGGCGGAAGCCGATCACAATCAAGCGGAGGAAGTTGGATGTTAGGCGGTGCTATGCGCCCCAAGCACACTGTCATGCCCCGGCTTGACCGGGGCATCCAGTACGCCGCGCCTTCTCGGTTCTGGCCGCGCCGTCTCGGAGTACTGGATCGCCCGGTCAAGTGTTTAGTCCGGAGACATGGCTGACACCTGTTCGGACACATCACTGACAGGTTGGCCATTGGTCAAGTCGATTGATG
>NZ_JAKLUA010000021.1 GCF_022012435.1 Bradyrhizobium zhengyangense | reverse complement strand
CTTCACCAGCTGATTGTCGACGGTGTCCAGGCTCTCGCTGGTCTCCGTCAGAAACTCCCGCAACAGATCATCCATGAGCAACGCCTTACTGAGCTTGACCTCGACGCCCGGAATCGGCGGAAGTCCGCTCCTAGATCGTTAGACAACCCTTTTCACGGTCCCGTTAATTTCATCCTCCGTGCTAATACGGATATTGAAGAGAAATTTGCGGTTCGACTGCGTGCGACAGCGGTTTTCGGCAAATCCCGAACCCAGCTTCAACCCGGAAACGCGATAGGTAAACGCGGAGATAACGGCGTCACGACGGACGCAAAAAATCCCGGCGATGTCTTCGGGATGCGTAAGGGCCGCGCCAATTGAATCAAATCACCGGCGATCGGCATTGCATGTGCGACCGTCGGTCAATGTGCCGACGACATCAGCACGACCCGCGCTCGCGGTAAACGGACTCTTACCCGCCGGGCGTTGCGAACAATAACGCACTAACCCAGCCGCGCAGCGGCGGCATGGTGCTCGGCGAGACAGTCTCTGATCGCTGCCAGCAGCGCATCGGGCGTGAACGGCTTGCGCAGGCAGCGCGCCGCGCCGAGCTCGAGCGCCATCCTCAGAAAGTCGGGCGCCGGCGAATTCAGATCTGCGAAGGCATAGCCGGACATCGCGATCAGCGGCGTTGCGGGCGCGCAGTCATGAAACAGCCGGATCGATTCAAAGCCGCGCATGTGCGGCATGAAGATGTCGACAATCATCAAGTCGAACTGTTCGTGCTCGATAGCGCGGAGCCCCGCCTCTCCGCCGTCCGCAATCGTCACCCGAAAATTGTTTCGCTGGAGATAGATCTCGATGGCCATGGCCACCATTGGGTCGTCGTCGACAACGAGAATATGACGCAGACTTTCTGTCATCGTTTGAATTTCCCGCTTCGGCGATTCAATAATTGAATCGTGGCGCACGCCGTTCTCCTCTCGCTTGTATTGAAATCGTGATGGCCGCGCGCGCGGCCGGCCTCGCGCAACATGCGAACGGGATGAAGGCGATAGCTGTGGCCAGGCCACGCGATGGCGCGAAGCAATGTCCGACGGCTGAAAAGAATCGGCGAACGAGCGAAACAGCATGGACGGGCGAATATCCGATGGAAGGGCGGATGCAGTCGCTGCCGTCGGTTGCCCGTTTCCGGCTCATGAGGCCCCCTGCCACACTTTCCCGGGGCGAGACGCAGGACTGGCTCGCCGGGTGCGCACGAATCAGCGCGCAGTTCTTATTTCCGCCGCAAATGCGGCAAGCTGTCTGCCCTCCAACAGGTATATGGACAGCAACGCAACCATTACAATATATTTTAGTCGGCGCGCAACTAGATGTCGAGGGCCCGACGCCGACATCTCATAGCCTGCGTTGGATTGCTTTGACATGACCGCGAGCGGCCGACCGCCCAACCAGCTGCTGCAAATGCTCGACACAGCAAGCTTCGATCTGTTGCGTCCTCACCTCGTCACGATTGAATTGGTCAGAGAAACTGTCTTGAGCCAAGCGGATGTGGCGTTGCGACATGTTTATTTTCCGCACGACGGAGCCGTATCGATCGCAGTGAGCCTCTCCGAAGGACAGATCATCGAGGTGGCGATGATCGGACGCGATGGCGTCGTCGCCGGCGGCGCAGCCCTCGCCGATGGAATCGCAGTGTCAGATGCCGTCGTGCTCTTCCCGGGGGCCGCATCCGCCGTTGAAATCTCGGCGTTTCGCAACGTTGCCGCTGCGAGTGTTCCATTTCGCGGCCTGGTGATCAGGCACGAGCAAGCCCTGTTCGCGCGCGCACAGCAATCCCTGATCTGCAATACGCTGCACCCTGTCGAAGCGCGGCTGGCGCGCTGGTTGCTGCGCGCCCACGATCTCTCCGACAGGGAAACTCTGCCGCTGACGCAGGAAACCTTGGCCCAGATGATGGGCGTACGACGTAATGCCGTTTCACTGGTCGCGCATGCGCTGCAGCGCGCCGGAATCATCCGCTACAGCCGGGGCCAGATCGAGATCACCGATCTGCGCGCCCTGCAGGCCACGTCCTGCGACTGTTATTTCGCCGCGAAGACCGATCACGCGCGGCTTTTGGGACTACCGCCATGATGCCGACGACGACTCCGCGCCGGTATTCTGGAGTGCACACAAGGCAACGAAGAAACAAAAGGTCGCACAGATCCGTAATGTCCGCGATTGCCAACTTGTCCCCCTGGGAACAAGATGGAACTTGTTATTAAGCGAGGAATAGATTTCGAACAGAGATTGTTTGACTGACGAGACGGGAGGCAGCCTTGGAAACGATAGTGCGCCCATCCAACGGGTTCCTGTCGGCGCTGTCGACAGACGATCATGAACTGATCCGCCCATATCTGCGCACGGTCGATCTTCCGCATGACGCCGTGCTGGTCGAGACCGGCGAGACACTCAAGCGCGCCTACTTCCCGCACCGCGGCGTGATCTCGCTGGTCGTGAAGCTCGCCAAGGGCGAGCATGTGCAAGTCGCCATGATTGGCCGCGACAGCCTGCTTGGCGCACTCTCGACCATGGGCGATGCATGCGCGCTGAACACTGCTATCGTGCTCATTCCCGGCGTCGCATCGGTGATCGACCTCGACCGGTTGCGCATGGCGGCTGACCGGAGCTCCAGCCTGCGGACGCTGCTGACGCGCCATGGGCTCGCAGTCTACGCGCAGGTTCAGCAGACCGCCGGCTGCAATGCGGCGCACCCGGTGGAGTCGCGGCTCTCCCGCTGCCTGCTCCACACCCATGATCTGTCGGGCGACTATCGGCTGCTGCTGACGCAGGAGGCCATGGCGCAAATGATCGGGGCACGGCGCAACAGCGTGTCGCTGGTCGCCAATACCTTGCAGCAGGCCAATTTCATCCACTACAGCCGCGGACACATCCAGATCCTCAATCTGGAGGGGCTGCGCCAGGCGGCTTGCGAATGCTACGCCACGGTCAAGGCCCAGTACGATCGGCTGCTCGGGCCCTGACGGCGGGCCACCGGCGCCGGCGCTGCCCATGGTAAAGCGGGTGCTTACAGCGACCTGCAAACACAGCGCGTCTCGTCACCAGAACTGAAATCGGATTGGCGTAGATGTTCCCGGACGCCTCGCGCCGCCCAGCACCGGGCTAGGATCACCCGCGAGGCGCAGAACGGGGACCGGGACAACATGATCGACGCCGCTTTCGCCCCCGCGCATGGCGCGCTCGACGCCGCGCCGTTGCGCGAGCCTGAACTGCTGCGCGAGCCTGAACCGCTGCGCGAGCTTGGCGCGTTCGACGCGCTGGTGCGCGAAATCGGCGAGGACGGCGCCAGCGAAGTGCGCGCGGTGTTCTGGAACGAGACCATCGCGCGGCTCAAGCTGTTTCACACACTGGCGCTCGACCAGCACCGGGCCAGGATCGGGCGCGAAGCGCATTCACTGAAGAGCACCGCCCGGACGTTTGGCTATCTTCGCCTGGCGAGGCTGGCCTCGCTGCTGGAAAGCACGGCCAGCGCACTCGGCAATGCCGAATTTGACGATCTTCTGCAGCAATTGGATGCGGCCTTTGCTGGCGCAAAGGCGCAGGAATCGCAGGATTGACGGTCCCCGGACAGCCCCGCCGTACTTATACGGTTTGCAATTTTCACAGATGACTAATCATAGGTGGCGATAGTCGCCGGAAACCAGGAGGGTTTCCATGTTCACCTATGAGACCGCGGATCAGAAAGAGGTCCGCCGCTTCCGCATCGCCCAGTTCAACGGCCGGATGGCCACGGTGAAGGCGGGCGAGTCCACGGTGACGGGTTTCGTCCGCTCGGTGCTGGAGCAGGAAGCGACCATCCCGCCGCGCTGGACCATCACCATCATCCCCAATACGCCGAAGGAAGAGCCGAAGATGCTACGGCCCAATTCGCGCGTGCGTCCCTTCGCGGAAGATTATTTCTAAAGCGGGAAAAAAGTCATCGCGCCTCGGGCTGCCCGCAAGACGATGGCTTCAATCGATCGAGTGCAACAGCGCTGCGCGGACGAGGTCGGCGGTGTTTCGCGCGCCGAGCTTGCGCATTGCTTCGGCCCGATGGCTCTCGAAAGTGCGTGGGCTGATCTGCATCCGCAGTGCGCCCTGCTTGTTCGAAAAACCTTCGCTGATCAACCTCAGGACTTCGCGCTCGCGCTTGGTCAGCCGCTTGCCCGACAGGCTCGAGAGCTCGGAAGCCGCCTCGCGCGGTGCTTGCGGCGCGCGGCCGGCCTGCAACTCGGTATCCTCGGTCATGGACGGAGCGGGCAAGCCGGTCTTGTGCGAGCCGGCGAGCTGCTTGACCAGACCGCAAACGCGCTCGGTCTGGGCCAGCGCGTTCTCGACCACCTGCTGCAAATAGGCGCGGTCGCTCGAGACGGGCGCAAGCTGATCGCTGTGATGCTTGATTTCGCCCATATAGAGCAGGAGCGCGGTCAGGGGGCCGTTGAGCTCGCGCGCGATGGCCGCGGCCATCTCGTCGGCCGCCTTGGCGCGGGCGGCATTCAGACGGACGAAATCGAGCTCTTCAGGCGCAGAAGTGCTGCTTTCGAACCTTTCCGACGGCCGCGAATCAGCAACCGTATCGTTCTGTGACCCCATGTGACTCGTTTAGCGGAACCCGGGGCAGTCTGTGGTTAACTTTCTGCTCCGTAAGACTACGGTGAATTTGTCAGTTTTGGGCCGGAATACCGGCGCAGGCACAATTTATGCTTGCGACGCGCCCCTTGAGCCTCCGTAAAGGTTGCTGAACCTGCCTAAATCATAGGCAATTTCCAAAGACATCCTTAACGAGAGCAGCGCTGGTCGATCCCCAAGGTCCCGCATTTTACGGATAAATTAACGGCAGCTTGCTTCTCTGTGTCACAATTGAGAGCGCGCAAATGCCTCCATGCATGGGGCCGGCAGGGCCTGCTGGAAACGCTGCAAGAGACTGCGTGCAATGGACGAGATCGACCAGCTTTCGGAGTTCCTGCAGAAGCTGACGCCGTTGTCGCGCAGCTGTCTGCTGAGCGAGCTCGAGCGGCTCGAAGCTTGCGGCATCGACATGCCGGGCTCGGCAGAGATCCAGGCCAAGCTGCGCGCCGAATTCCGCAAGGATGGATCGACCCAGGCGCGCGCCACCAATCCGTCGCGCTACTTCTTCGCGCCACTCGAACTGCTGCTGATCGACGGCGCGCCCGAGCACGCCAATGCGGGACGGATCTCGCGCAACACGCTCACCCCGATCTGGGAATGGATCTGCCGCGACCTGCTACCGACCATGGCGCGCGACTACGTCAAGGCAATCAACGACCAGGTTACCGCCAACAATCCCAAGGAAGTGCTCAAGATCGCGACGATCTTCCAGGGCAAGGTCGTCAAGGTGCTCGAGAACACGCTTGCATCGGCGGAGAGCACCGAATTCGCGCGCGCCAAGCTCGCGCAATACACGGCCTCGCGCACCGCCTTCGACGACGTGAAGAAGATGCTGCAGGTGCTGCGCGCCGGCGACGCGCTGCCGAAATTCGACGCGAAGCTGCCCGACACCATCACGAAATTCGACGACGGCCAGGTCGCGCAGATCACCGCGCGACTAGACGCTTTCAAGAAAGCCAATCCCGAAGCGCTGCCGTTTGCGCTCGCGTTGGTGGCGAGGCGTCTGAAGACGTTCTGGCGGCTCATATACCTTGCGACCAAGGCGGCCGCGAGCAAGAACGCTGACGAGGTTGCGACGTCGCCCTACGCGTGCGTCGTTCCCATGGTGCTCGACCGGCTCGACGACAAGCGGCTCGCGCTGCGGATCGCGCTCCGCCATAACCGGTTCCTGGTTGCGCGCGACCTGCTCACCGAAATCTACGACGCCGAACATTCGCTCAAGATCCGCATCGACGGCATCGAGCGATGCGAATGGGGCGTCCGGCTTCAGCAATTGATGGACGCAATCGCCGCGCTGGTGGCGGCCGAGGTCAGCCGCTTCCCCGCCAATGTCGGTCACATCCTCGGCTCGCGGCGGCTACGCAGCCAGGACACGTTGGGCGGCAAGCTGAGCTATCTGGCCTGGAAGGGCCGCGACGCCGTGCAGGACGGCGCGGCGGCGTTCCGTAAATTGATCGGGGTGACTTGATTCCTCGAGATTCTATTCGGGCGTGTGCGGCAGCGTCAGGAAGCGATCGAGAAATCGCCCCGACATCACGAACCTGAACCACCAATAGATCATCCGCCGCATCGACATAGCTGCAATCCCTGACAGCCCACCACCGGCTGCGCGCAGCAATAGCGCAAGAGCAGCATCAGACGTGTGAGGTGCTTCACACTCGCCCGCGGTCAGACCAGGCGAGTTTGTCGCATAACCGTCACGCGCGACGGCGGAACACGCGCGCATCGCGTGAAAATGAATTCGCGGACCGGGCGTGGCTGAGCGAGGTCAATCGCATCGTCGAGAATACGGCGTGGGGTCCGTACCGCACAGAATTCTATCCGACGTATGACTATGAACCGGCCGGCATGGCCTAACACGACAAAGCCATGGCCAATTGAGGCCGGCATTATTCAATTGGGCGAGGTGCGCATTGGCTTCGTCCAATTGCAGGACACCGACTGCGCGCAACGACGATCCGCTCCTCGCAAGCTTTCACCGGATTCAGCGCGCACCGGCGTGCATCGCGCAGGCGGATGTAAAAACTTCTCGAAGAGAATCCGAACAATTTTACAAATGTTGCGGGCTTTAACGTTACCCGGATAATTCAACATTCGCGTGAAGCTCTCCATATTTTGACGCCCCCCATCCCGTTAACACACCGTCACGGAACGGGAGTGGTCTGAGATGAACGATGGGATTGGTGAGCTCGCCGGCAGGAGGCTAAGGACCTTCGGACGGCGGAAGATGATGCCGCGCGCGTGCGTCGCCGACAGCAAGCGCCATCTGCGCGCCTTCATGAGCGAGGTGCTCGAGGATCTCGGCTTCGTCACCAGCGAATGCAGCGGTGCGAGCGAGCTGCAGACCATGCTGGCCTCCGAACTGCCGGACCTGATCCTGCTCGGCATCGCCGCCGACGGTATCGAGCCCGGCCAGTTCCTGGAAATTCTGGTGCGCGAAGGCTTCGACGGCAAGGTGCTCGCTGTCGGTGCGCGCGACTCGATCATCGTGAAGGCCGTGCAGCAGGTCGGCGAGGAATACGGGCTTTCGATGCTGCCGCCGCTCACCACGCCCTTTGCCGCCGACACGCTGCGTGAGCGTGTCGCAATGCTGCTGCCCGAGGAGCCGGCCCCGAGCCCGGCCGTACATGTCGGCGAGGCCCTGCATGCGGGCTGGCTCGAGCTCTGGTACCAGTCGAAAATCGACGCGCGCTCGCTGGTCCGACGTGGCGCCGAGGCGCTGGTGCGAATGCGCCACCCGACCTGGGGCGTGGTGCCGCCGGCCTATTTCATCCCGGAGGAACACGATCCGCATTTCCGCGATTTGTCGGAGTTCGTGATCGAGCGCGCCCTGCAGGACTGGCACTATCTGCTGGAGCGGCAGAGCGCGGTCGACCTCTCGATCAACTTGCCTACGCCTTACCTCAAGGAGCCGCAGGCCGTACGTGATCTCTGCCGCCGGATGCCGATGCATCCCGCCTTTGGCGGGCTGACGATCGAGATCGCCAGCAACGAGGCGATCCATGACCTGCATTTCCTGACCGAGATCGCGCGCGAGATGAGCTTCCACAATATCGGCCTGTCGGTCGACAATCTCGGCGCCAATTGGCCGGAGCTGATGGGGCTGGACAAGATTCCCTTCATCAAGCTGAAGGCCGACCGGCAATTCGTCACCGGCTGCGCCGATGACCGCCTGAAGCGCACGGTGTGCCGTCACATCGTCGAGCTCGCGCAGGGCTACGGCGCGCGCGCCGTCGCGGAAGGTGTCGAGAGCCGGGCCGACCTGATGGCCGTGAACGAGCTCGGCTTCGACCTCGTGCAAGGCTATCTGTTCGGCAAGCCGATGCCGCTGAAGAAGTTTGCCAGAAGCGCGCTGACGCGGACGGTGATGGGACAGGAGTGAGACGACAGCCTCACGCGTATCGCCGCGCGAAAAAGACGCAGACGACCACGAGCGCCGTCGCGGCGATCATGCTCCATGCGACCGGCTCATGCAGCAGGAAGCCTGCCAGCGCGAGCCCGAAGAACGGCTGGAGCTGTTGCAACTGGCCGATGCGGGCGATGCCGCCGATCGCGAGGCCGCGGTACCAGAAGATGAAGCCGACGAACATGCTGAAGATCGAGACATAGGCGAGCCCGATCCAGGCGGGCAGACCGACGCCGCTCCATGCCGATGGCCAGGTCCAGATCATGACAGGCAGCATCAGCGGCAGCGCCAGCAGCAGTGCCCAGGAGATCACCTGCCAGCCGCCGATGCGTCGCGACAGTGCCGCGCCTTCGGCATAGCCGAGCCCGCACAGCACGATCGCGGCGATCATCAAGAGATCGCCGGTGAGCGAGGCCGAGCCGTCATTCGACAGCGCAAAGCCCGCGACCGTGGCGCTGCCGAGGATCGCGAACAGCCAGAACAGCGGACGCGGCCGCTCGCCGCCGCGCAGCACGGCGAAGATCGCGGTCGACAGCGGCAAAAGGCCGATGAAGACGATCGAATGCGCCGAGGTGATGTGCTGAAGCGCAAGCGCGGTCAGCAAGGGGAAGCCGACCACGACGCCGATGGAGACGATCACGAGCGAGGCAAGATCCTTCCGATGCGGCCACGCCTGACGCACCAGGCCGAGCACGGCCGCACCGATCAGCGCGGCAATGATCGCGCGCGCCGAGGTCAGGAACAGCGCGGAGAAGCCGCCGACTGCGACGCGCGTCGCCGGCAATGAGCCGCTGAAGATGATGACGCCGAGAAGCCCGTTGCCCCAGCCGCTGGCCGCAGATTGCATGTCCGTCTGACCCTTTTTGGGCGGTGATCCTCGGCCCGCGCCGATGGCAAAACCAGTGACAATCCCATACAATCTGGCAAAACTGTATGGGTATGGAAGGTCATACACCTTGGATGGCGAGGCGCAGACAAAGGGGCGCGGCGGGACGCGCACCATCGATGTGATGAGCGCGATCCGCGCCAAGGTGGCCGGCCGCGCGCTCAGTGCCGGCGACCGCCTGCCATCGATCCGCAGCCTCGCCGCGGCGATCGGCGTTTCGCCATCCACTGTGGTCGAGGCCTACGATCGCCTCGCCGCCGAAGGGCTGATCCGCGCCCGTCGCGGCTCGGGCTTCTATGTCTCGCCAACGGTCACGTCGCCGCTCGCCTTGACCGAGGACGAGCCGCGCTGCGACCGGGCCGTCGATCCGTTCTGGGTCTCCAGGCAATCGCTCGATGCCGATGCGAGCGTGCCGAAGCCCGGCTGCGGCTGGCTGCCGCCGGAGTGGATGCCGGAAGCGGCGCTGCGGCGTGCCACCCGCGCGCTTGCCCGCAGCGACACCAGCGTGCTGACGAACTACGGCTCGACTTCCGGCTCTCTCACGCTGCGCCGGCTGCTGCTCACGCGCCTTGCGGAAGACGAGATCGAGGCCACGATCAATCAGCTGATGCTGACGGGCTCCGGCACGCAAGCCACCGATTTGATTTGCCGCTTCATGCTTCGTCCCGGCGACACCGTGCTGGTCGACGATCCCTGCTATTTCAACTTCCGTGCGCTGCTGCGCGCACATCAGGCGAAGATCGTCAGCGTGCCCTACACGCCGTCGGGCCCCGATGTCATCAGCTTCGAGCAAATCCTCGGAGCCGAGCGGCCGCGGCTCTACATCACCAATTCAGCGCTGCACAACCCGACCGGCGCGACGCTCTCGTTTCAGACCGCGCATCGGCTTCTGACCGCGGCCGCCGCGCACGATCTCACCATCATCGAGGACGATATCTTTGGCGATTTCGAGCCGGAGCGATCGCCGCGCCTTGCGGCGCTCGATGGATTGAACCGTGTGATCCGGATCGGCAGCTTCTCCAAGACACTCTCGGCCTCGGTCCGCTGCGGCTACATCGCCGGGCGGGCCGACTGGATCGAGCATCTCGTCGACCTGCAGGTCGCAACCAGCTTTGGCGGCCCGAGCCCTGTCGCGACCGAGATCATCGCAAAAGTTCTGGCCGGCGGCAGCTATCGCAAGCACATGGACGAACTCCGGCAAAAGCTCATGCGCAGCCGGCGCGACGTCGCACGAAAACTTCAGACACTGGGCATCGAACCCTGGCTGATGCCGCGCGGCGGCTTCTTCCTGTGGTGCCGCCTCGCCGATGGACAGGATGCCACGGCCGTTGCCCGCGCCGCGCTCGAAGAGGACGTGGTGCTGGCACCGGGCAATGTGTTCAGCGTGGCGCAGACCGCGCAGAACTTCCTGCGCTTCAACGTGGCGCACATGGACGACCTGGGCATGTGGGACGTGCTGCGGCGGGCGCTGAAGGCACAAGCCAGCCGCTAATACCACGGCTCCTCATAGATCGGCTCGCCGTCGAGCAGCAACCGCTTGATGGCGGCGCGGCCTGAGGGCAGCACGGCGGCGACGACGCGCAGCTTCTGCTGGTTGCGGGCTTGCTCGAGCGTCTTGCCCTCGCCTTCCGGCACGAAATAGCTCTCAAGGCCGTATCTGATCGTCAGCTTGTCGCAGAAGATGCGGCCGTTCGAACCGCAGGAATAGGTGACACGGCCGCGGATCAATATTTCGGGCGCCGTGACGGCGACAGGCGCGGCATGCACCGAGACGGCCTGATAGAGGCCGTTGGCGTCAGGCGCCAGCTTGACGAACACGACGGGATTGCGTTCGGCAGACGGCTGGCCGGCGAGTGCGCCTGCCGGCAGTTGCGTGATGTCGTAGCCGAGCGTGACGTAGTCGCCACGCAGGAGATCACGCGGATCGAGCGGCCGCGTCTGCAAGGTGACCTCGCGCCCCTCGCGCAGGATCTGCATCCGATCGGCAACCATCAGGACGAGCAGCGCGCATTGGACGAGGATCGCAACACCGAACAGCACGGCTTTCGGGATACGCTGCCAGAATGCGGTGAGCTTCATCATCGCCCGGCCCTCGGCAGCATGCGATTGAGCGCGGTTGCGAAGACGACAGCAATGACACCGGCCGCCGCCAGGAAGGCCGAGCGGCGCAGCAGCGAGCCCTTCACGGCCCACGTGATGCCCGCGATGACGCCGGCGATGCCGAGCCAGCCGGCAACGATGCGCGGACTGACATCATCGAGCACGCCCGAGACGACGAGGCACAGCATGGCACAGAGCAGTGCGGCATAGGCGAACCAGGGCTCTCCGGCTGCGGATACCGGCCAGATCGGTGCGGCAACCAGCACAAGGCCGATCGCACATGCGGCGAGGATTTCACCCGCGCGCCTTGTGACGCCGGCGGAGGCGAGTGCAAGAACCACGCCCGCAACCCCACACAGGATTGCCCAATGCGGCTGGGCTGGCACCGTGCCGGTTCGGAAGCGGATGATGTCGTCAATCGTCATCACCTCCAGGGAGGCAACGGCGGCCAGCGAAAACGCGCCGTAGATCGACAGGACGCTCCCAAGCCGCTGCGCCCTGGGCGACGGCGCAGCCGCGATCGCGAGGCCGGCGCCGAACAGCAGCGCCGCACCGTCAGCCAACAGGAACGACGGCTGCATCCCGTCGAGATCGAAGCGAATCGACGTGGCGACCCACCACGGCAGCATTGCTGATGCAACGAGATGGGCCGCGACGCGGGAATTCCAGGCAAACGCCACAGCGGCGGCGATCAGCCAGACCACCAGGAACGGAAAATGCAGGACATCAGGTGCATCGTAGACGCGCATGCATGTCCAGAAGCAGGCGGCGACCAGGCCGACCGCTAGCGCGCCGCGCGAGCCGGTCAGCAGCGCCGTCGCGAATGCGCCGATCGACCACAGCAGCATGCCGCCGGCAAAATCGTCGCCGAGATGGTACATCTGGCCGACCAGCGCGATGCCCGCGCCGAAGACGATGGCGCCGATGCTTGCGCAGAGATCGGCGAGAACGCTGCGGCCGGTCGCGGCGAACCACGCGCCGAGACCGCCGGCGACGATCATGCCCGCCAGCAGGATCGCAAACCGCAGCAGGCGCGCGATCTCCGTCCAATGCGCGGCGACGAAAGCCAGGAAGGCGGCCGCAATCAGCAAACCGCCGACGATGGCAACGATCACCGCGATATTGATACCCGGCGAGAGCGGCGGCAGCGCGTTGCGGATCGAGGCGGAAGCGGCCGGCGCGATGACACCTTCGGCTTCCCATTGCGCAAGGTCAGCTTCGAGGCGCTGCCGGTAGGCCTTGTCAAACATGGTCGTGAATCACCTGGCTCTCTGCCGGACGCGGCTTATTGGTCGGATCGCGCCGGTGACAGGTTCAACCTATCACCGCCCCTCGCCTAGTTTGCCTTGATGCCGGCCTCGGTGATGAGCTTGCCCCATTTCGTGCTTTCGCTCTGGATGAAGCGGCCGAACTCCTCGGGCGAATTCGGCGCGGGCTCTGCGCCGAGGGTTCGGATCTTCTCGGCCACATCAGGGTCTTTCAGGGCTTTCGTGAAGGCTTGGTTCAGCCTGACGACAATGTCGGCAGGCGTGCCCGCCGGAGCCACCAGCCCGAACCAGCCGATGGATTCGAAACCGGCAAGGCCGCCCTCGGCAAGGGTCGGCACGTTGGGCAGCGAATCCAGGCGCCGTCCCGCGGAGACACCGATCGCGTTGAGCTTGCCCTCGAGGATGAGCTGCCTCGACGCGGGGATATCCAGCACCGCGAAGGGGATATGGCCTGCGAGGACGTCGACGGTTGCCGGCGCGGTCCCGCGATACGGGATCAGCTCCATGTCGACCCCGGCCTTCTGCATGAACAGCGCGGCCGTCAAATGCATCGCCGTCGAATTGCCGCCATGGCCGATCGACAGCGCGCCCGGCTTTGCCTTCGCAAGCGCGACCGTCTCCGCAACATTGTGCGCCTGGACACCCGCCGAGGAGACCAGCACGAAGGGAATTTCCGCAAGCAGCGTGATCGGCGTGAGATCCTTTGGATCGAACGGCATCGACGAATTGAGATGCGGGTTCACCGTCAGCGCGCCCGCCGGCGCGACGCCGAGCGTGTAACCGTCGGGCTTGGCCTGCGCGACCGCCGCCATACCGATATTGCCGCCGGCGCCGGCGCGGTTCTCGATCACCAGGCTTTGCTTGAGCTCGGCGGTGACCACGGGCTCGAGCGCCCGGATGACGGTGTCGGCGCTGCCGCCGGGCGGAAAGGTCACGATGATCTTGATCAGCTGCTCGGGATAGGCCGCGTCAGCCGCCTGCAGCGGCAGCGCGGCGAAAGTCGCCGCGGTCAGCACGGCCAGTATGTGGCGCCTTGCAATGTGAAGCACGTATTTCCTCCCTCGTTCTTTTTTATGCCGCCGCGCCGGTGAGACGCGCCAGCAGGCCGCGCGCATCTTCAGGTGCCGCCTGCCCGCGCCAGGCGATGTGCTGATCGGGCCTGACAAGCACGAGCTTCTCGGCATAGGCGCCGCCAGCCTCGTCAGGCGCGACGTCGATCAGCGCCAGCGGAATGCGGCGCGCCTCTGCGGCGGACTGCAATGGCCCGACATCGATCGCCGGGTCGAACCGCAGCAGATTGTAGCCGGTTCCGAATGCGTCGTAGAGCGATCGTCCGTCGCGCAGGAAGAAATGCGGCGCGCGGGCGCCCGGCACGGTGGAGGGCGTGAAGCTGCCCATCGCATAAGGCGGCGGCGTCTCGCCGTCATAGGCAATGATCGGCGAGGCGTCGTAGTAATAGCCGAAGTTCAATCCGGCGCAGCAATATTGCTGCACGTTGAGATCGTAGGCCGCCTTCGCGAGCGTCGCGCGCGCCGCTTGTCCGCGCGGCGTGTCGTCCTCGATCTCCGCGGAGACGCCGCCGCGCTGCGCCATCATCTTCATCGCATGGTCCATCGCAAAGCGCGACACCTGGTCGGTGATGGGCTGGCGCTCGGCCTCATAGGCGTCGAGGATCGCGGCCTGCGCCCAGCCGTTCAGATGCGCCGCCAATTGCCAGCAGAGATCGACGGCATCGGCAATGCCCGCATTCATGCCGTAGCCGGCATAGGGCATCCACAGATGCGCGGCGTCGCCGCAGATGAACACCCGGCGATCGCGGAAGCGATCGGCGACCAGCCGGCGCCCGACCCAATCCTCCTTGCTGAGGATCTTGTACTCGAAGCGCGCGTCGACGCCGAGAATGGCGCGGATCGACCAGTCGCGGTCGACCGAATCGAACTCGGGCTCGTCGGGCTTGAGATGATTGTGGATCAGCCAGCGGTCGTGACCGTCGATGGCAACCGTGGTGCCCGAGCGCCGCGGGTTGAGCGAGAGCACCATCCAGGCCTTGATGTGCGCGCCCATCAAATCCTTCAGCTGCGGCGCTTCGATGAAGGTCGACTGCACGCGCTGGATCACAGGCGTTCCGGACAGGCTGGCCCCGATCGCCTTGCGGACCAGCGAGCGGCTGCCGTCGCAGCCGATCACAAAACTCGCTTCGATGCGAAAAGTCTCGCCGCTGTCGAGGTTGCGCGCCTGCGCGGCGACATGGTCGTTGTCCTGCGCGATGTCGATGATTTCCGTGCGCGCAAGAATGGTGATGCGCGGCTGGGCAGCGGCGTGGCTGAACAGGATCGGTTCGAGATAGACCTGGTTGATCCGGTGCGGCGGCTCCGGCGTCGGCCACCAGGTGTCGGGGCCGCCGGTGGCGCTGTAGCGCCGTGCGCGGGAGGGAATGTCGATGCGGCAGAGCTCGATGCCGGTCGCCGTGGTGCGATAGGAGCAATCGTTCGGGAAGTCCGCGGGCAACCCCGCATCGCGCAGCCTGGCGGCGACGCCGAGCCTGCGGAAGACTTCCATCGAGCGCGCCGAGACGTGATTGCATTTGACGTTGGGCGGATCGCCGGCATGGCGGATCTCGGCGACGATGACGTCGATCCCGCGCGAGGCCAGATCCATCGCCGCGGTCAATCCGACGGGGCCGGCGCCCACGACCAGGACCTGTGTCCTCATATCAGTCTCCATTCCCTCGCGCGGCGGTCTTGGCCGCCTGCACGCATTTCAAAGTCGAAAACAACCCCATGCACAGTAGCCAACCTACGTCAGGTCAAGGACTTTTGCACACAATTGCGGAATTCCAGAAATTTCGCTTGTTCCGTCGGGCAAAACAGGTGCATGATGGCATCATGGCAGGAGGTTCGACAGGCAGGGTTCCGGCCCGAGTCTCTTGAGGGCGTTTGGTGCGCGTTCTTGTGCACCGTCACCGTAGCATCCCAGCATCCGCTCAGGCGAATTGAGAATATCGGGACAGCTGAAAGAAGGGTTCTGCCTGGTAGGACGGATCGGTGGCGAGGCGGGCGAGCCTTTGCCCGATGGCGGGCGCGAACTTCGCACCATGGCCTGAACACGCGGAGCAGACGATCAGACGGGACTCCGGCCAGCGATCGATGATGAATTCCTCGCCCGCGTCTCGCCTGATGTCGGCAGGCGCGGTGTTGGTGTAGAGGCAGACGTCGCGATCGATGATGGGCCCGGCCGCGCCGGGGACGAGCGCGGCCAACGCTTCGCCGATGGGGCGGAGCTCGGCATCGCTGGCCTGCGGACCCCAATCGTCGGGGCCGACCACGGGCCCGTGGTTGTGAGGCGCAGCCTTGACGCCGCGCTGTTCGAAATCCGGAAAGCCGTAGACCATGTCATCAGGACCTCGGTCCAGAATGAAGATCGGGAAACGACCTGAAACCACAGTGTCGGGGCTAGCAGGCTTGAACCAGCCGACCGCCTGTCGGGTCACGTTGAGCAGCGCGGCGAGTTGCGGGAGGGCGCGACCGAGCCATGGGCCCAGCGCCAGGATCGCGCGCTCGGCGAAGAACTCTTGCGTGGCCGTGCGGATCGACACGCCGTCGTGGTGCGGCGTGAAGCTCGCGCGTTCCAGAATCACGCGGTTGCCGGCGCGTGCGCGCATCAGTTTCATGACTGTAGCGGTGTGCAGGATCGCGGCACCGTCCTGGACGACGACGTCCCAGTCGTCGGGCAGGTTGAAAGCCGGAAATTCCTTGTTCGCGACAGCAGCGGTCATCTTCGGATCCGGACGCCCTTTCGCGATCGCGGCCGCGCGCGAGGACGCCACCATGGCGGAGCCGGGGCGGCCGGCCTCCAGAATGGGGGTTTCCGTCAGAACCGTTTGACCGCTTTCGGTCTGCAGCCGGATCCAGCCGGCATGAGCCTCGTCGCTCAGGCTGGTGTAGTTGGGGTTTTCGAAATTGAAGCGACGGAAAATGCGACATGAACCATGCGACGAGCCTCGATCCGAACCTGCTGCGACCGGGTCGAAGCCGAGCGCATCGACGCCGGCATCCAGCAATGCGGAGAGCGCCGCTCCGCCCATGAGCCCCAGACCCAGCACGGCGACTTCGCATTTTCGCATGAAGGCCTCGCGAGCGATGCTACGACGCGGAGATCATCCTGATGATTTCGCGTGTTGGCAAGGTTTATGGGGAGCGATTGCGGCCGGCATCGACAACGCCGTATCGGGTCAACGGGGCCGCATCAGCGCCATCAGGTCTGTTCCTGTCGTCGACCGCCTGCTCGCGGCAACCGCGTTGACGCAGGATTGCACTAGCGAGCGCTCCGTCCAAGGAGCCCGGGTTGTTGAAGGTGCCCTATATCCCTGATAGCGTGTCGAGATCGCAGCGAAGCGATGCGCACGCACACTATTTTTGACATTCGCTCGCATTGGCAGGACCAGGATCAGAAATTCGTGGATATCGTTTTCGGCGAAAATTCTAACACGATTGCAGCGCGCTCATTGCAAGATGCACTGAGGAAGCTGGACATATCGGGCACCCTGTACTTAGGTTATCCAGTCCTATCAACGGCTGACGCGAAGGTGTTTGTTGACGCTCTCCTCGTGAGCCGGTCACACGGCCTTATCGCTTTTGATCTTTCGTCGCACGTTGAGCCTCATCCAAGTGATGAACAAATCGCAGACATCACGGAACGGCAAAATCAGATTTGCCTCCTGATCTTCAGAAAAGTCTTGTTGCGGTGACCAGACGCGGCGTTGAGGCTAAGGGTACTAAGGGCAAGAAATGAGTGTCGAAGCGCTATGTAGGCGTGTCACTGATTTTGGCTTCCAAATGCTCGCTAATGATTTTGCGCTAGATGCCCGTCAACATAAGATAGAACGTCTTTCGGCGAGCCAAAAGACGCTTATGTGGGTCAGAAATCCACTGAACCCGTTAATGAGCGGAAATCCCGCGCGATTAGCACATGGGACAAGGTAGAGCCCGAGGTGCGTGCAGCCCTGCAATCCACTAAGAATCTCAGAGAGATTAGCGGAACGGCCCTAATCGACGACAAGAAGCTCTGGCAAATTCTCCGATACATATGTGCGCCCCGCGTCAGCGAAGAGGACCTCTGGACGCTCGTGGGCAAGAAGTTCAAGACGGTGCCTCCAGCCGTCGCCGACAGCACCGCCACGACGTTTACCGAACTCGTCGATGCGAAGCGTTTCCCTTGGGTGGTTGGCGAGCGGGAGCCGAGCGTTGGAGAGGTGGAGGCCTCGGTGTTGGCCACCACGACGCTTCTAGCGCACGAGGCATTGGGGACGACCCGTCGAGGAAGCGCGTCAAGGCTTCAAGAGGAGCAAGTCTCGACCGCGCTTATTGCGGCGGGACTTAAACTAGATGAGTCGCGCAAACCCTTGGTTGCCCTAGATGAGCTAACGCGCGGTAGCTTTTCTCGCGAGAGAAAGGTGGGCGGTGCAAAATGCGACGTTCCGATACGGCTCAGCGATGGACGCTTGCTCGCTATCGAGTGCAAGGTTTCCAATGGGCCGAAGAATAGCTGGAAGCGCTTGCAACGCGAGGTCGGCGGCAAAGCAGACACTTGGAAACAGGCCTACGGCGGACAAGTCATAACTGGTGCGGTGCTTGCCGGGGTGTTCGATCTGAAATGCCTCGTTGACGCTCAGAACAAGCAGAACGTCGCATTGTTCTGGCAACACGACTTGAAGCCCCTCATTACATTCGCAAAGGCCTGATCCCGTTCACGACGAGCTATGCAAAACGGAATCGCCGCGATTCCCAAACGTGCATTGTGTAAAGCCTAAATGGACGTTTGCCGGTGTAGGTCAGTCACCGACGCGCTTTAGAGGGACTCGGAGAAAATCCGTTCTCCGGGCTTCACCCAGGCCTCTGTTCAACAAGGATGAGAATTGTTGCGACCGCAGAAGCTCGGAAAGACAACCGAGTTTTCGTCTAGTTTGTAGCCACGGTCGGAGAGAATTCCCAAAACGGGCCGCCCGCAAAAGACCGGCGCTTTCGGGTGGACACCCGCATTTCAAGCCACCGAGGTCAACCGTGCAGACCTATATGGCGGAGAGGGAGGGATTCGAACCCCCGATAGGCTTGCACCTATGCCGCATTTCGAGTGCGGTGCATTCAACCACTCTGCCACCTCTCCTGAAGGTCGCCATAGTGAGGCAGGGCCCCTGTGGTTGGGGGCGTTCATAGGCGAGGATGGCGGGCCGGGCAAGGCGCGAAAGGGGAAAATCGGGGGGTTGTTTTGCGGCTTTCGGGCTGGAGGCGGGTCCGGACGATGGAAACTCGGTTCCGGATTCATGTTTCGACGCGCTTTCTCGGGGCGCGCGCCGCAACGGGACAATCCCCTAGAGGAAAGAGCCCTCACCCGCCGCGCGCGGGACGATGCTTTCGCATCGCCCCGGGGCGCGTCGGCCTCTCCCGCAAGCGGGAGAGGCGAAGAAAGAGAAAACGGGGTGGGACCGCCAGACGCGGTAAACACTGGCGGTCCCGTGCCGCTCATCGAAATGCTGGCCAGGAAGGGCGGCTTCGCAGGCCTGCGTGAGGCGACGATTCGACCGTAACGTGCAGGCGGCGGCCCGCAACGCAATCCGGTCCTTAACCTAACCGGTCAAGGTTACTCCTTGTCGGATTTGCCGTTCTCTTTGTTGTTTTCCTTGGCCTTTTTCTTCCCGTCCGCGGAATCCCGGTCCTTGCCGTTATCTTTACCTTGGCCGCTGTCCCTGTGGCGGTTGGTGAAGCGCGCATTGCCGAGGCCGGTGCCGATGGTGAGCACGCCCCAGCGATCGACGTCCTGCATGAACGGCACCTCGGAGAGGCCCTGAACCACGCCGTCATTGTGCATCAGGATCGCGGTGTCGTGCTCGCCGATCGCAGGGATGCCCTCGATCAAGCTCGCCGGCAGGTTGAATTTGCTGCTCTCCCAATTGCCGGGCAGATTCTGCGCGCCTTTTTCAATGGACCCGTCCGCGTTGATGACGCCGGGACAGGCGATGCCGATGAAGGGCGCGAGCTTGAAGCCGTCTTTCTCGGCTTCCGTGATCAATCCCTTCAGCATCTTGGTGAGCCGCTTCACCGCGCCCTCGCGCGTCGGCTCGTCGTCGGCGTGGCGCCACAGCTCCGACTTCACGACCTTGGCCTTCGAGAGGTCTTTTGCTTTTTTCCAGCCCGTCTCCACCAGGCCGCAGCGAATGTTGGTGCCGCCGATATCGACCGCAAGGATGCTGTCATAGGCCTCGAAAATCCAGGACGGCGCCAGATGCAGCGCGCCGATCAGGCCGGCCTCGTCCGGATGATGCCGGATCGGCACCATGTCGATCTTGAAGTCTTCGGCCTTCAGGATGATCTCGGTGCGCGCGATCGCGAGCTCGCCGAGCCGGGAATCGCGGAAGCCGCCGCCGACCACGATGCGCTCGGTCTTGGCCCAGGCTTTCGTCTTCAGGAAGCGGCGGGTGACGTAAGCGAGCTCCTGCGCGAACTCCTCGATGGCGCTGTGCACCACGGCGGAGGCCTCGACGTCGTCGCTGATCAGGATCGCATCCAGCGTCTTCTTGCTGATGCTCTCCGACGGCTCCTTGCCGAACGGGTCCTCGCCGGTCTTGCGCAGCGGCTTGCGCCAGCGGTCCAGGATTTCGCGGAACGCGCCCTTGCTGGCGCGGTCGCCGAGAAAACCGTCCTCGTCCTTGATCTCGATGTTGAAGCTGTCGATGTCGACCGACGGCAGCCGCTCGGCGCCGTGATGGGCGATGCCCGTCGTCTTGACCAGTTCGTCCGTTGCCATGGAAGCCCTTGCCCGAATGCCAGATTGCGGGGGACTAACCGTGCGGGAACCCGTTGGTTGCAACGCGCACCGAGATTCAGGTGGGCTTGCGGAAATGGCCCCAAATCCTTCAAATCCGGGCTCTTTTCGGCTGATTTCCTTGACTCTTCGCCCTATCAGGCTATAAGTCCGCACAACCGGCGCGGGGCGTTTCTCGCGCCGCATGTTTTTGCGTGGGTTTTCAAGGGGATAACTCCCGCCCGCACAAGACGCATAAACCCTTAGCGACTGACAAAAAGCCGGCCCCTGACTGATGTCATGAGGCCGGGATTGAACACGAAGGAAAAAAACGATGTTCGCAGTCATCAAAACCGGCGGCAAGCAATACCGCGTCGTGCCGGATGATGTCCTGGAAGTTGGCAAGATCGAAGGCGAAGTCGGCTCGATCGTGCAGTTGAATGAAGTTCTGGTGCTCGGCGGCGACACGCCGGTGCTGGGCGTTCCGACGGTGGCCGGCGCCTCCGTTGCGGTCGAGGTGCTCGACCACAAGCGCGGACCGAAGGTCATCGCGTTCAAGAAGCGCCGCCGCAAGAATTCGCGCCGCAAGCGCGGCTATCGCGACGAGATCACGGTCCTGCGCATCTCCGAGATCCTGGCTGACGGCGCCAAGCCCACCAAGGGCCCGCGTCCGAAGAAGGAAAAGGTTGCCAAGGAAGCGGCAGCGGAAGCTGCCGAGTAACGGAAACCGATCACGCCCATTCA
Organism: Bradyrhizobium zhengyangense; assembly: GCF_022012435.1. Taxonomy (GTDB): domain Bacteria; phylum Pseudomonadota; class Alphaproteobacteria; order Rhizobiales; family Xanthobacteraceae; genus Bradyrhizobium; species Bradyrhizobium zhengyangense. The sequence continues at coordinate 88,584 of NZ_JAKLUA010000021.1, read as the reverse complement.
CGAATTGAGGCGTGAGACGTTTTGAAATGATTCCGTCAAGGAATTGACCTAGAGATACGCAGGATTTCGGAGACGAGCCATGGCTCACAAAAAAGCAGGCGGTTCATCGCGCAACGGTCGCGATTCAAAGGGTAAGCGCCTTGGCATCAAGGTGTTCGGCGGGGAGCGCGTGATTCCCGGCAATATCATTGCGCGTCAGCGCGGCACCACCTGGCATCCGGGCCTCAACGTCGGCATGGGCACTGACCACACACTGTTCGCCAAGATCGAGGGTCGTGTTGAATTCCAGGCCAAAGCCAACGGCCGCACCTTCGTAGCGGTACTCCCGCTCGCAGAGGCTGCTGAATAGACGGTGGATCATTTGGAGTCCGCCGGGTCCTTGACCGAACCGGCGGAGTTCCAGAGATCGCAAGATCGAAGGCTCCAGGGGAGGCAGGGAAACCGGCCTCCCCTTTCGTTTGTGACTTTGACGGAGCCGGACATGTTGCAGGACTTTTCGAGCGTGACCTTAGCCGAGGCGAGACCCAGCGTCGTCGCCACCGAACGGCTGACCTTGCGGCGGCCGACGCTGGCCGACGTCAACACCATCGCCCGCCTCGCCAACGACCGCCGTGTCGCGGAGAACACCCGCCGCCTTCCCCATCCCTATTCGCAGGACGATGCCATCGAATTCGTGCGCGCCACTGCCGAGCTCGGCAGCGAGAGCGTGTTCCTGATCGAGCACGACAGCGGCCCGGTCGGCATGGTCGGCATCGACCGCTCAACCCCTGACAATGCCGAGCTCGGCTACTGGCTCGGCGTCGAGCATTGGGGCCAGGGCTTTGCCACCGAGGCCGCGCGCGGCGCGATCGACTTCTTCTTCGAGGAGTTCGAGGACGATCACCTCTATGCAGGGGCGCGCGTCACCAACCCCGCCTCGCGCAACGTGCTGGAGAAGTGCGGCTTCCAGTGGAGCGGCGTGCAACTGCACCGTTTCCTGGCGCTGGGCTCGTCGACGCCGGTCGACTGCTTCCGCCTGTCACGCGGCGTGTGGTCGTCGCTGAAGAGCTGGAGCAGCGCGCGAAGGATGAGGTAGGGACTACGCTGGCGGGGTCACGTCTCCGCTCGCGCGGCCCAGATCGCGCTCACGCAAATAGATGTAGAACCCGGCGCCGATGATGATCGCGGCGCCGACGATGGTGGCGATTTGCGGCACGTCGCCGAACACGACGAAGCCGAAGATCACCGCCCAGACGATCATCGAATATTGGTAGGGCACCACGACGCTCGCCGGCGCGAGCTTGAGCGAGCGGTTGACGCAGAACAGCGCCGTCACCGAGATGCACCCCGCCAGCGCGAAGAACACCAGGCTGCCTGGCGTCGGCGGCACCCAGTGGAAGGCCGAGAGCACGGCGCCCAGCGAGAGCGTGCCGATGAATTGCGAGGACGCCATCACGATGTCGGGCGTCTTGCGCAGGCTGCGGGTGATCAGCATCAAGGTTGCGAAGGAGAGGCTGCCGCCGAGCGCGATCAGCGCCGGCAGGCTCACCATCTGCGCCGACGGCCGCAGCGCGATCAGCACGCCGCAGAAGCCGATCAGGATCGCGGTCCAGCGCCGCCAGCCGACCTTCTCGCCCAGAAAGATCGCCGACATTGCGGTGACGAAAATCGGACCGGCGAGATAATAGGTGACGACGTCGGCGAGCGGCAGATAGACCGTCGCCAGGAAGAAGGCGGCGACCTCCAGCGTCGACAGCACGACGCGAAACAGCTGCAGAAGCGGCCGCTCCAGATGCAGGAACAGATGACGCTGCCGCCAGATCATCGGCGACAGCAGCAGCAGCGCCGCGCAAGCGCGCAGGAACAAGAGCTGCCCCACCGAATACGTCCCGACCAGGAATTTGCCCGTGGCGTCGCCGAACGAGAACATGAAGATCGACAGCACCATGAGGCCGATGCCGGCGAGGCGCGCCGAGCGGTCGTCATAGGCGGAGAGATTCTTGAAGAAGGGCATCGAGCGCCGTTTTAATGAAGCAGACGGCCGCGACAAGCCCGCGCAAGCCGAATTGAACGGATTGTCGCACCCTTGGCGTCGCGGTAGCGATAGGCGGTCCGCGAACAGAGAGCCAAGAAAGAGCTTTAGTCATGACCGACTTCGACCCGGCTCAACACCGCATGATCACGGCGCAACGCTGGTTTGAGGATTTCGTGGTCGGCGAACGCTTCGTGCTGCCGAGCCGGACCCAGACCACCGCCGTGTTCGCGGCCTTCCAGACCGCGAGCGGCGACACCCACCCGGTGCATTACGATGTGGAATATTGCCGCGCCCGCGGCATGCCGCATCTGCTCGCGCACGGCTTCCAGACGCTGATCCACACCGCGCCCGGCGCCGGCCTGTTTCCGTTCATGGTCGAGGAGTCCCTGGTCGGCTTCCTGGAGCAGTCGAGCCGGTTCCTCAAACCCGTCTTCGCCGACGACACGATCTACCCGGCGCTCGAGGTCACAGAACTCGCACCTGGCCGCACGACCGGCACAGTGACGCTAGGGAGTACCGTGTTCAACCAGCGCAAGGAGCTGGTGCTGGAGGGCACGCAGAAATTCCTGATCCGGCGCCGGCCGGCTGGTTAAGCAACCGCCGAAAATCGCTGAAATTTCGGCCGATTTGCGGGCAAACCCGGGTTGCCGCGGGTGTCAGGCTGGCCTACCTATGACCCATGAAATTCCTCGACGAAGCAAAGGTCTATATCCGCTCCGGTGACGGCGGGAACGGCTGCGTGGCGTTCCGCCGCGAGAAGTTCATTGAGTTCGGCGGCCCCTCCGGCGGCAATGGCGGCCGCGGCGGCAACGTCATCATCGAGGTCGCCGACGGCCTCAACACGCTGATCGATTACCGCTACCAGCAGCACTTCAAGGCCCAGAAGGGCGAGAACGGCTCAGGCTCGGACCGCCACGGCGCCAACGGCAAGAACATCGTGCTGAAGGTCCCGCTGGGCACGCAGATCTTCGACGAAGATCGCGAGACGCTGATCCACGACTTCACCAATGTCGGCGAAAAGTTCGTGCTGGCCGAGGGCGGCAATGGCGGCTTCGGCAACGCGCATTTCAAGACCTCGACCAACCGCGCGCCACGCAACGCCAATCCCGGCCAGGTGGGCGAAGAGCGCTGGATCTGGCTGCGGCTGAAACTGATCGCGGATGCCGGCCTCATCGGCATGCCCAATGCCGGCAAGTCGACCTTCCTCTCCAAGGTCAGCGCTGCCAAGCCGAAGATCGCGGATTATCCCTTCACCACGCTGCATCCGCAGCTCGGTGTCGTGAATGCCGACGGCCGTGAATTCGTGCTCGCCGACATTCCCGGCCTGATCGAGGGCGCGCATGAAGGCACTGGCCTCGGTGACCGCTTCCTCGGCCATGTCGAGCGCTGCCGCGTGCTGCTGCATCTGGTCGACGCCACCTGCGAGCACGCCGGCAAGGCCTACAAGACCGTCCGCAAGGAGCTCGACGCCTATGGCGGGCTGCTCACCGACAAGATCGAGATCGTCGCGCTCAACAAGATCGACGCCGTCGAGCCGGACGAGCTGAAGAAGCAGAAGGACCGGCTGAAGCGCGCGGCCAAGAAGACGCCGTTGCTGATGTCCGGCGCGACCGGCCAGGGCGTCAAGGAAGCGCTGCGCGCGCTGGTCGCGGTGATCGGCGAAAGCCCTGTCTCGGCCAAGGCCAAGAGCGCGGCCGAAGCGGAGCCGTGGTCGGCGTAGCCGTCGTCCCTGCGAACGCAGGAACCCATACCGCGTGATCTCTCGATTGCGGATAGCTGCAGTCTCACACGACCAGTCTTCGCCAAACCTCTCCCTGTGGTTATGGGTCCCTGCTTTCGCAGGGACGACAGCGGAGTGTGAGGTTGCTGGCGTACGCATCACTAGCTTGTCATCGCAACCGCGATAGCGCAGCATCGAACAATCAAGAAATGACCGGAGCGATAGGCATGGCGCGCGCGAAGAACGTTCTCTGGATCATGTGCGACCAGCTTCGCTATGATTATCTCGGCTGCACCGGCCATCCCACGTTGAAGACGCCGAACATCGACGCCATGGCGAAGCATGGCGTGCTGTTCTCGAAGGCCTATGTGCAATCGCCGATCTGCGGCCCGTCGCGGATGTCGTTCTACACCGGCCGCTACATGCGCTCGCACGGCTCGCACTGGAACGGCTGGCCCTTGCGCGTCGGCGAGCCGACGCTCGGCGATCACCTCAAGAAGATCGGCGTGCGCAACGTGCTGGTCGGCAAGACCCATATGGCGCCTGATCTCGAAGGCATGAAGGCGCTCGGCATTCCGCCGGAATCCGTCATTGGCGTGCACGTCGCCGAATGCGGCTTCGAGCCCTATGAGCGCGACGACGGCCTGCATCCGACCGGCCGCCCGCGGCCGAAATACGACGAGTATCTGCGTCAGCAAGGTTTTGAAGCCCCCAATCCCTGGGAGCATTGGGCGAACTCAGGTGCGGCGGAAGACGGCTCGTTGCAGAACGGCTGGCTGCTGGTGCACGCCGACAAGGCCGCGCGCGTGCCGGACGAGCATTCCGAGACGCCCTACATGACGCGGCGCGCGATGGATTTCATCAGCGAGGCCGAGACCGATGGCCGGCCGTGGTGCCTGCATCTGTCCTACATCAAGCCGCACTGGCCCTACATCGCGCCCGAGCCTTACGCCAGCATGTATTCGACTGAAGACATGATCCCGGTGATCCGCTCCGAACGCGAGCGGCAGAATCCCCATCCGGTGTTCGGCGCCTACATGGACATGCGCTACTCCCGCAACATGGCGCGCGATGAGGCCCGCGAGAAGGTGATCCCGACCTATATGGGCCTGATCACCCAGATCGACGACCAGATGGGCGTGCTGATGAGGTTCTTGGAGGAGCGCGGCCTTACGGAAGCCACCATGATCGTGTTCACCTCCGATCACGGCGACTATCTCGGCGATCACTGGATGGGCGAGAAGGACCTTTTCCACGAGCAGTCGGCGAAGATCCCGCTGATCATCATCGACCCATCGCAAGAAGCGGACGCCACGCGCGGCACACGCAGCGATGCGCTGGTCGAAGGCATCGATCTCGCGCCGACCTTCGTCGATTATTTCGGCGGCAAGGTGCCGGGCCACATCCTCGAAGGGCGCTCGTTGCTCCCGCTGCTGCGCGGCTCGACGCCGGCTGATTGGCGCAAGGTGGCGTTCTCCGAATACGATTACGCCATGCAGGACGTGCGGCTGAAGCTGAACCAGCCGATCGAACGCTGTCGTCTGTTCATGGTGTTCGATGGCCGCTGGAAATACATCCACGCCTCCGGCTTCCGCCCGATGCTGTATGATCTTGAAGCCGATCCGCAGGAATACGTCGATCGCGGCGATGACCCTGAATGCGCCGCGATCATCGCACGGCTCCAGGCCGAGCTGTTCGACTGGGCGCTGCATCCCAACGACCACATCACCACGCCGCGCGAAAAAATCGCGAACTATGCGGACAGCCAGCTCCAGGTGAAGGGCGGGATTCTGATCGGCATCTGGGACGAAGCCGAACTCGCTGCGATCAAGGACGGCATCGCGCAACGCGCAAAGATGTGAGCTGCTCTTCCATCTCCCCGTAGGCGGGGCGAGGGAGAAGACCTCAATTCTCGATCTTGTATCCCGTTGCCTTCACGATCGGCTGCCAGAACGCCGTGTTGGCGGCGAGCTCCTTGGTCAGCCCATCGGCGCTGCTGCCGACCGGAATCAGCCCGATCGCTGTGAGCTTCTCCTTCACGTCGGGCTTGGCAAGCGCGGCGGCTGCGGCCGCGCCGAGCTTGCTCGCGAACTCCGGCGGGCTGCCGGCGGGAAGCCACATGCCGTACCAGGCGTCCGCCACGAGATCGATGCCGCTTTCCTTCAGCGTCGGCACCTCGGGAGCGAACGGCGAGCGTTCCGCACTCGAGATGGCGATGATCCTCACGCCCTTGGCGCGATGCTGCGGCAGCGCGTCCGCCACCGTGGTAATCCCGAAAGAAATGTGGCCGCCGATGATGTCGTTGAGGATCGGCGCGCTGCCGCGATAGGGCACGCGCGTCAGGGGAATGCCGAGATCCCTTTCCAGCTTGGAGCCGGCGAAGTGCGGAATGGTGCCGTTGCTCGGCACGCCGAACGAGGTGTTGTCGGGATGCGCCTTCAGCCAGGCGACGAATCCCTTGAAGTCAGAGACGTCCATGGCTGGGCCAACCACCAGCGCGAATTCGAACCGCGCCAGCAACGACACCGGCATGAAATCCTTCGCGGTGTCGAAGCTCGGCGTCGTCTCTACCATCGGCAGCAGGTACATGGTGGGCCCTGTCGTCACCAGCACCATGCTGCCGTCGGGGCTCGCGCCCTTCACCGCTTTGATGCCGATCAGGCCGTCGCCGCCGGTGCGGTTTTCGACCACGACGGTCCGCTGCAGCATCGGGGCTATTTCCTGCGCGACCAAGCGGCACAGCGTGTCGCCGCCGGCTCCTGCCGCAAACGGGAAGATGATCTTTGTCAGCCCGGCCTGCGCCTCCGCCTCGCCCGCCTGCGCCAATAGCGGTAACCCGAGACATCCGGCCATGAATTTACGGCGATCCATTCGTTTCCTCGTCCAGCCCGTTGTTGGTTGGCGGCATTAGAACCGGGCCAGCGCCCAAAACAAGACCGACCTTCGCCGTTTACCGGGCCTGCCGCCTTGCGCCGGCCATCGTCCTGCTGCAAAAGCAGCCTCATCGGCGCCGCCTGTCGCTCCGCCGTTTCCTGAGCAATTTCGCCGTACGCGCCAGCATATACGAACATGGCAAGCCCCGAACTCAGTCAATTCCGCCGCATCGTCGTCAAGGTCGGCTCCGCGCTGCTGGTCGATTCCGACCGGGGCGAGGTGCGGGCGTCGTGGCTGGCTGCGCTCGCCGACGACATGGCGAAGCTGCACAAGGAGGGCCGCGACGTCCTCGTGGTGTCCTCCGGCTCGATCGCGCTCGGCCGCAGCCGGCTCAAATTGCCGCGCGGGCCGCTGAAGCTGGAGGAAAGCCAGGCGGCCGCCGCTGTCGGCCAGATCGCGCTGGCGCGGATCTGGTCGGAGGTGCTCGGCGCTCACGGTATCGGCGCCGGACAGATTCTGGTGACGCTCCAGGATACCGAGGAGCGTCGACGTTATCTCAATGCCCGCTCCACTATCGGCAAGCTGCTGGAATGGCGCGCGATCCCCGTGATCAACGAGAACGATACGGTCGCCACCACCGAGATCCGCTACGGCGACAATGACCGCCTCGCCGCGCGCGTCGCCACCATGGCGAGCGCTGATCTCTTGGTGCTGCTGTCCGACATCGACGGGCTCTACGACGCCCCGCCGAAAAACAATCCCAACGCAAAGCTGATCCCGGTGGTCGAGAGCATCACCTCGGAGATCGAGGCGGTGGCTGGAGACGCCGAGTCCGAGCTGTCGCGCGGCGGCATGCGCACCAAGGTCGAGGCGGCCAAGATCGCCACGACGGGCGGCACGCACATGCTGATTGCATCAGGCAAGATCGAGCATCCCTTGCAGGCGATCGCCAATGGCGGCCGTTGCACCTGGTTCCTGACGCCGGCCAATCCCATCACCTCGCGAAAACGCTGGATCGCCGGCACGCTGGAGCCGAAGGGGACGCTGACCATCGATGCGGGCGCCGTGACGGCGCTGCGCGCCGGCGCCAGCCTGCTGCCGGCCGGCGTGATCAAGGTCGAGGGCCAGTTCGCCCGCGGCGATGCCGTGATCGTCCGCGGCCCCGACACCAGCGAAGTCGGCCGCGGCTTGATCGCCTATGACGCCGAGGTCGCCGAGCGGATCAAGGGCCGCTCGTCCCCGGACGTGATGCTCATCCTCGGCATCAGCGGCCGTTCGGAGATGATCCACCGCGACGATCTGGTGGTGGGCGGGTAAGGGCCGAAGAGCAGCCGAACCGTCATGCCGGGCTTGTCCCGGCCGCCGGAAGCTGGGCCAGTGGCCGAGCCCAGCAGCCGTCTCCCGAAGCCCTGCCATACCCTCCCTGCCCTTCGCAAAAGCGGGATTTCCATGCTAGGACACCGCCTTAGCAGAAGGTTGAACTCCCATGGCCGCCCCCCTCAAAGCCGTCGACGGTAACGCCGATCTTCAGGCGCTGATGTCCGATCTCGCCACCCGTGCCCGCGCCGCCGCGCGCGTGTTGGCGCTGGCGCCGCCGGAGCAGAAGAACCGGGCGCTTGAGGCCATGGAGCGCGCGATCCGCAAGCATGCCGCTGCGATCCTCGCCGCCAATGCCGAAGACGTCGCGGAAGCCCGCGCCTCCGGCAACGCGACCTCCGCCTTCATCGATCGCCTGACGCTGACGCCGGCGCGGGTCGAGGGCATGGCCGAAGGCATCGCAATCGTGCGCGGCATTGCCGATCCCGTCGGCATCGTCACCGAGAGCTGGCAGCGGCCGAACGGCATGACCATCGAGCGTGTGCGTGTGCCGCTCGGCGTCGTCGGCGTGATCTTCGAGAGCCGCCCCAACGTTGCGGCGGACGCCGGCGTGCTCTGTTTGAAGTCGGGCAATGCCGTGATCCTGCGCGGCGGCTCCGACAGTTTCCGCTCCTGCCGCGCGATCCACGAATGTCTCGTCCAGGGGCTGCGCGAAGCGGGACTTCCCGAAGCTGCGATCACGCTGGTGCCGACGCGCGACCGTGCGGCCGTTGGCATGATGCTGTCCGGATTGAACGGTTCGATTGACGTGATCGTGCCGCGTGGCGGCAAGAGCCTCGTCGCGCGCGTCGAGCAGGAAGCGCGCGTGCCCGTGTTCGCGCATCTCGAAGGCGTCAACCACGTCTATGTCGATGCCAGTGCCGACCTCGCCATGGCGAAGGAGATCGTGCTCAACGCCAAGATGCGCCGCACCGGCGTCTGTGGCGCGGCCGAAACGCTGCTGGTCGATCGGGCTGCTGCTGCGAAGAACTTGAAACCGCTGGTCGAGATGCTGCTCGAGGCCGGCTGCGAAGTGCGCGGTGACGACGCCGTGCAGAAAGCCGACGCGCGCGTTAAACCCGCCAGCGAAGATGATTGGGACACCGAATATCTCGACGCGATCATCGCCGCGAAGGTGGTCGACGGCGTTGACGGCGCGATCGCGCACATCCAGGACCACGGCTCGCACCACACCGATGCGATCGTGAGCGAGAACGACGCAGCTGCAAAGAAATTCCTCAGCGAAGTCGATTCAGCGATCGTGCTGCACAACGCCTCGACGCAGTTCGCCGATGGCGGCGAGTTCGGCTTCGGCGCCGAGATCGGCATCGCCACCGGCCGCTTCCACGCCCGTGGTCCTGTTGGTGCCGAGCAATTGACGAGTTTCAAATATCGCGTTCATGGCACAGGACAGACGCGGCCGTAAGGCATGGCGCGAGGCGCGGGGCATTGAGTAACAATTTCGTCGCGCCACGCTTCGTGGCGCAGGCCATCCCGCCCTACACCGAAGGCATGCGCATCGGCCTGCTCGGTGGCTCGTTCAATCCGCCGCACCAGGCGCATCGCGCCATCAGTCAGTTCGCGCTGAAGCGCCTTCAGCTCGATCGCGTCTGGTGGCTGGTCACGCCAGGGAATCCGCTCAAGGAGAACGGCAACCTGCATGAACTCGGCGAGCGCATGCAGGCAGCGCGCGACGTCGCCAACGATTCCAGGATCGAGGTGAGCTGTCTCGAATCCGTCATTCGCACCCGCTATACTATCGACACGATCAACACCTTGCGCCGCCGTCTCAGTGGCTTGCGCTTTGTCTGGATTATGGGCGCCGACAACCTCGCTCAATTCCACCGTTGGCAGCATTGGCGGCGCATCGCCGACCAGGTGCCGATGGCGGTCATCGATCGCCCGCCGCAGAGTTTTCGCGCCCTCGCCTCCCCCGCCGCCCAGGCGCTTGCGCGCTATCGCCTGCCGGAGAATGAGGCAGCCTTGCTTGCGGATCGGCCGGCGCCGGCCTGGGTCTTCTTGACCGGATTGAAGCTCAACCTCTCCTCGACGGGCTTGCGGAACCCGGACGGGAGCTGGAAAGGTACGAAGTGAGACGGAGTGTGGGGATTTACGGGCTCTCTGGCATATTGAAACCCTTAACCCCACATGATGTAGTGTAGCCAGTGGGCGCCGGATTCGGCGTTCGCGATACAGTGAAAGGAATGGTCCCTGACCACATCTGTATTGTCCAAGTCTGTTTTACCCAAGGTTGCTAAGCCTACGCGTAAAACATCGACCCAAGCTGCGGCCTTGAAGGCGCAACCCGACGCCGACAAGACGCTGAGCCTGATCCTCTCCCGCCTCGAGGACATGAAGGCGGAAGAGACGGTCACCATCGACCTTCGCGGCAAATCGGCATACTCCGACTACATGATCGTCACCACGGGCCGTGCGAACCGGCACGTTGGCGCGATCGCGGAGAACGTGACGAAGAGCCTCAAGGAAACCGGCATCAAGAACGTCCATGTCGAGGGCTTGCCCAATTGCGACTGGGTGCTGATCGATTCCGGCGATGTGATCGTGCACGTGTTCAGACCCGAGGTCCGCGAGTTCTACAATCTCGAGAGATTGTACACGCAGGGCCCAGGGGCGGCGAAGGCGATCTAGGCCTACTTGGCCGATTTCGAATCGGCTGACGCGCATGCTAGCGTCGTGCGCGCGCGGAATGCGCGCGGTCATGAAAACACGACTCCGAGACCTCATGCGTGTTGCAGTCATTGCGGTGGGCCGGCTGAAGCAGGGCCCCGAACGGGAGCTTGCCGACCGCTATTTCGAGCGGTTCGACGAGGCAGGCCGCAAGCTCGGATTCCGCGAGCTGACCATCCACGAAATCCCCGAGAGCCGCGCGCGCGACACCGCAACGCGCATGGCCGAAGAGGCCGCGGCGATATCAGCGCATATTCCCGAAAAATCGATTCTGGTGGCGATGGACGAGCGCGGACAAAACCTCGATTCCACCGTATTCGCACGGAATCTCGGACGCTGGCGCGACGAGGGCGCCGGTCATACTATCTTCGTGATCGGAGGGGCGGACGGACTTTCGCCCGAATTGCGCCGTAAGGCCAAGTTCGCGATCGCGTTCGGCTCTGCGACCTGGCCGCATCAAATGGTCCGCGTCATGCTTCTGGAACAGCTGTATCGGGCCGCCACCATTCTGGCCGGCCACCCCTATCATCGCGCGTGATTCGCGCCCACAACGAGCACCTTGTCCGAGAACCTTGTCCAACAGATGCGAGCGCCGATCCTCAATTTGCTGCTGATTGCGAGCTGCGCCGGCACAAGCCTCGCACAAGCTCAGACGCAAGGTCAGACAATTGCACCGGCGCCTCAGACCGCAGCCATCTCGCCTGACGCAATCAAGCAGCGCGAGCAGGAGCTGGAAGCCGCGCGCGCCAGGCAGAAGAGCGCTGAGGAAGCGCAGGCCAAGCTGAAGGCCGAGATCGCCTCGCTCGGCCAGGACCGCACCCAGCTCAATCAGCAATTGATCGATACCGCCGCCAATGTCCGCACCGTCGAGACCAAGATCGACGAGGCCGAGGCGCGACTGAAGACGCTGAACGGCCGCGAGCAGCAGGCGCGCGCTTCGCTCGATTCGCGCCGCGCCGATATCGTCGAGGTGCTGGCGGCCTTGCAGCGCGCCGGACGGCGCACACCGCCGGCGCTGCTGGTGCGGCCCGAGGATGCGCTGCAATCGCTGCGCACAGCCATTCTGCTCGGCGCCGTCGTGCCGGAGTTGCGCGGTCGCGCGGAAAAGATCGCAAGCGAGCTCGGCGAGCTCGTCGCCTTGCGCAAGAACATCGCGGCCGAGCGCGACCAGCTCGCCTCCGACCGTGACAACATCCGCAGCGACCAGACCCGGCTCGCCGCACTTGTCGACGAGCGGCAGCGCCAGCAGGCCTCGCGCGAAAAGGACCTCGACGCCGAGAATTCGCGCGCCATCACGCTGTCAAAGCAGGTCGGCGATCTCCAGGGCCTGATCGCCAAGATGGAGCAGGACCTGCAAAGCGCCGCCAAGGCGGCCGAGAAGGCCGCCGAGGCCGCCAAGCAGGCCGAGGCCAAGGAGGCCAAAGAAGCCAAGGCCGCGGCTGCGAATGCGGCGGCCAACGCCAAACCGGGCCCGGCCATCTTCAAGGACCGCTCCCGGACCAGCCCGGCCATCCTGTTCGCCTCGGCCAAGGGGCTCCTGCCGCTGCCGGTTAACGGTAACAAGATCAGGGACTTTGGCGGTTCCGACGGGGTCGGCGGGGTCCAGAAGGGTATTTCGCTGGCGACCAAGCCCGGCTCCCAGGTCACGACGCCGTGCGATGGCTGGGTCGTTTATGCCGGTCCGTTCCGCAGCTATGGACAACTCTTGATCCTCAATGCCGGGGGCGGGTATCATGTCCTGATCGCCGGGATGGAGCGCATTTCGGTAAACATCGGACAGTTTGTGCTCACTGGGGAGCCGGTCGCGACCATGGGGTCGACATCTCAAGTCGCCTCCATTCTCGCCACCAACGCGAGTCAACCTGTGCTGTATGTCGAGTTCCGCAAAGACGGCACTCCAATCGATCCAGGCCCATGGTGGGCCGCAAATGAAGGCGAGAAGGTTCGCGGATGATGCGCAAGACTTCAGTTATCCTCCTCAGCGCGGCCACCGGTGCGGCGCTGACGCTGTTCGTGACCCAGCCGCGCGCGGTGTTCATGGGCTCCAGCGCGCGAGCCGCGACGGCGGACACCTATCGCCAGCTCAATCTGTTCGGCGACGTCTTCGAGCGCGTGCGCTCCGACTATGTCGAAAAACCCGACGACACCAAGCTGATCGAATCCGCGATCAGCGGCATGCTCTCAGGTCTCGATCCGCATTCGAGCTACATGGACGCCAAGAGCTTCCGTGACATGCAGGTGCAGACCCGCGGCGAGTTCGGCGGCCTCGGCATCGAGGTCACGATGGAAGACGGCCTGATCAAGGTGGTCTCGCCGATCGACGATACGCCCGCCTCGCGCGCCGGCGTCATGGCCAACGACATCATTACCAATCTCGACGATGAAGCAGTTCAGGGCCTGACCCTGAACCAGGCGGTCGAGAAGATGCGCGGCCCCGTCAACACCAAGATCAAGCTCAAGATCATCCGCAAGGGCCAGGACAATCCGATCGACGTCACCCTGGTGCGCGACAACATCCGCGTCCGTTCGGTGCGCGCGCGCGTCGAGGCCGACGACATCGCCTATATCCGCATCACCACCTTCAACGAGCAGACCACCGAAGGCCTGAAGAAGGAGGTCGCGAACCTCTCTGGCCAGATCGGCGACAAGCTCAAGGGCTACATCATCGACCTCCGCAACAATCCGGGCGGCCTGCTCGAGGAGGCCGTGACCGTGTCCGACTCGTTCCTGGAGAAGGGCGAGATCGTGTCGACCCGCGGCCGCAATGCCGAGGAGACCCAGCGCCGCACCGCGCATGCTGGCGACCTCACCAAGGGCAAGCCTGTAATCGTGCTCGTCAACGGCGGTTCGGCCTCGGCCTCGGAAATCGTCGCCGGCGCGCTGCAGGACCACAAGCGCGCGACCATCGTCGGCACGCGCTCCTTCGGCAAGGGCTCGGTGCAGACCATCATCCCGCTCGGCTCGGGCAACGGCGCGCTGCGCCTGACCACGGCGCGCTACTACACGCCGTCGGGCAAGTCGATCCAGGCCAAGGGCATCGTGCCTGATATCGAAGTGCTCCAGGACGTGCCGGACGAGCTGAAGTCCCGCACCGACACCAAGGGCGAAGCTTCGCTGCGCGGCCACCTCAAGAACGACGGCGACGAGAAGACCGGTTCGCAATCCTACGTCCCGCCGGACGCCAAGGACGACAAGGCACTCAAGATGGCCGACGACCTGCTCCACGGCATCAAGAACAGCGCCAATGCGGCGCCGACGCCGGCGCCCGGCGCCACGACCGACAAGGCCGCGGCCGACAAGCCCAAGGCAGCAAACTAAGCGCAACCTCGGCAATTGATTGAAAAGGGCGGCTCCAGGAGTCGCCCTTTTTTGCTGCCGGCCTTTTTGCTTGGAACTCCTGATCCCCCCGGCCTATCCCGGCCTGCCGCCACTTGACCTTGGCGTGGTATCGTCGGGTTGAGTGATTCGGGATCTCGCATGACTGAAACGGCCGATGATCTGAGCGCCCCGCTCGGACAGGACAAGCCGCGCCGGAAACGGCGGCTGCGGCTGCCGTTCACCGTCATGCAGCTGATCGCCGTCATGCTCGGCCTGTTCCTGCTCGCCTTTGCCGGTTTTGCCATCTTCAACAAGGACCCGCTCGGCGGCGAGCCGATGACGCGGATCGCGATTCGCGATCCCAAAGCCACCGACGAGAAGCCCGCGGCTTCCGGCCATGACCAGGCAGCCAGGCAAGAGAGCAAGCACGAGACCAAGGACGCGCCGAAGCAGGCCGGCGACCAGAAGACCGTCACCATGATCGACGGCTCGACCGGCGCGCGCCATGACGTGGTGATCGGCGCGGGCGACGCCGCCGACAAGGGCGAGGCGGCCTCCGCGCCGCCGCCCGTCATGAACGGGATCGATCCAAAGCTGCTGGAGAAGTCCCGCTACGGCATGATCCCCGCGATCTCGGGCGACCTCAAGCCGTTCAACGTCTATGCCGCCGAGGCCGACCGCGCCAAGGCCGCGAAGATGCCTGTCGTGGCGATCGTGATCGGCGGCCTCGGCGTCGGCGCCGCCAAGACCACCGATGCGATCATGAAGCTGCCGGGCGCGGTGACGCTGGCCTTCACACCCTACGGCGCCGACCCCGGCAAGCTCGCCGAGCGGGCCCGCGCCCAGCGCCACGAGATCTTCCTGCAGATCCCGATGGAGCCCTACGACTTCCCCGACAACGATCCCGGCCCGCAGACGCTGCTGACCTCGCTCACCCCCGACCAGAACACCGACCGCCTGTACTGGCACCTCAGCCGGATGCAGGGCTATGCCGGCCTCACCAATTTCATGGGCGCCCGCTTCATCGCGACTGATGCGGCGATGCAGCCGATCATCCGCGAGGCCTCCAGGCGCGGCCTCGGCTTCTTCGATGACGGCTCCTCGCCCCGCAGCATCGCCTCACAGGCGGCCGGAAGCCTCGCGGTGCCGTTTGGCAAGGGCGACATCGCGCTCGACGCGGTGCCGACCCCGACCGAGATCGACCGCGCCCTGAACAAGCTGGAATCGACGGCACGAGAGCGCGGCGTCGCCATCGGCACGGCCTCGGCCCTGCCGGTCTCGATCGAACGGGTCGGCGCCTGGATCAAGACATTGAACGACCGGGGTATCCTATTGGTGCCATTGACAACCGCGATGCTGAAATCAAAATCCAGCTAAATCAAAGAATTGGTACGGCACGGCTTCCCGATGGCCCGGCCGGCAGCACGCGAGAGGTTTGGTGGAATGGCGCGTTATGAGGATCTGCCCTACCGAACCTGCGTCGGGGTGATGTTGCTCAACACTGAAGGCCTGGTGTTCATCGGTCGTCGCGCCGGTGGCATCGAGCATGTCGACGACAGCCATGTCTGGCAGATGCCGCAGGGCGGGGTCGATCCCGGCGAGGACAATTGGGAAGCCGCCAAGCGCGAGCTCTATGAAGAGACAAGCGTGCGCTCGATCGAGCGACTCGGCGAGGTGCCGGACTGGCTGATCTACGACATCCCGCGCACGGTCGCGGGGCGCGCCTGGAAGGGCCGCTATCGCGGCCAGCGCCAGAGGTGGTTCGCGGTGCGCTTCACCGGCAAGGACAGCGAGATCAATGTCGAGAAGCCCGGCGGCGGCGGCCACAAGGCCGAATTCGTCAGCTGGCGCTGGGAGCCGATGAAGAACCTCCCCTCACTGATCATCCCGTTCAAGCGTCCGGTTTATGAGCGCGTGGTGAAGGAATTTTCCGCACTCGCGGACGGCTAAATGATTTGCCGTCGTTCCGGAGCGATGCGACAGCATCGCATCATGGTGCGCAATCGCGCATCTGGGAACCTCGAGATTCCGGCTTCGCGCTTCGCGCGCCCCGGAATGACGAAAGATGCAGCAGTGACCAACGAAAAACCCTACCGTCCCAATGTCGGCATCGCGCTGTTCAATGCCGACGGCTGCGTGCTGGTCGGGCACCGCTTCAAGGGCGACGGCCCGGAGATCATCCTGCCCGGACTCGACTGGCAGATGCCGCAAGGCGGCGTCGACGAGGGTGAGGTCTTGCGCGATGCGGCCATGCGCGAGCTCTGGGAGGAGACCAATGTCGTCAGCGCCTGTTATCTCGGCGAGACCGACTGGCTCGCTTACGAATTCCCGCCCTATGACGGACCGCAGACGCACCGGTTGGCGAAATATCGTGGCCAGCGCCAAAAATGGTTCGCGCTGCGCTTCACCGGTCAGGATGACGAGATCGACCCGCTGACGCCGCGCAACGGCCAGCCCGCCGAGTTCGATGCGTGGCGCTGGGAGCGCCTCGACCGCGTCGCCGACATCGTGGTGCCGTTCCGCCGCGAGGTCTACCGGGCAGTGGCGCAAGAGTTCGCGCCCTTCGCCAAATGAAGACGCGACAACAACCCCATGCACAGTAGAACGGGGATTGCGGGCGAAATGCGCGGTGGTCGAAACCAAGCCGCGGACAAATCGGGCGAAATCAGAGCAATCGCGCTACGCTCGCCCTAATTCAGCGGCCCCACCGTGAACGGGCCGACCGCGATCACGTGGCAGTCGCTGTCGTGCTTGCCGCAGTCGGCGAGCGCGCCGCTGATCGCGGTCTGCTCCTCGGCGGCCTTTAGGCCGAGGCCGGGGCGGCCGGCGGTGCCGACCGCGACCGCATTCCAGCCCATGGCGTCGCCGAGCTTGCGCACGACTTCATCGCGCGCATCGGCCACGATCGAGGGATTGGTGGCGGCGTGGAAGAAGCCGGTGACCCTCAGCAGGGTCGGGACCGGCACGACGAAGACGTCGTCGACCGCCACGGTCATGCAGGCAGCGCCCGCGATCGCGCCGCAGGATTCCAGCGAGCGTCGCGCGGCATCGTCGACCGAGGTCGCTCCCAGCGCCATGAAATATTGTCCGCCCGGACCAAGCGCGACCGAACGTGATTTCGCCGCCTGCATGTAAATGTTTTCGAGCCTGGTTCTGGCTTGCTCGCGCACCATTGGAAAATCTTTCGGCGCAAACGCGCGCTCGGTGATGGCGTCGTGCCGAAACCAGGGCTGCGGCGGCATCGGCGGACCACCGTGGCTGTAGACCACCTTGTTGCCGACCGCATAGAGCTCGCAACGCCGCGGCGATTGCGCGGCGTCCGCGCGCTTCTGGCATTGGTCGACCGCGCCGTTGCGCGCGGCCTCCTCGGTCGGCTGATTGAGCGCCGTGCCGAAGAACCCGCCGATGTTCAAGGCATAAGCCTTGTGATCTCCAGCGGCCGCGTATTCGTTGCTGAGAAAGGCACGCTGGCGCTCGCCGATGAACGGCACCGCCTCCACCGCGATCTTGCCGGTGGAGGCAGCGGGCGATGACGGGATCGGCGTCGGTGTCGCGGCAGCCGTTTGGGTCGGCGCCGATGTCGGGGTCGGCGAAGGTGCCGGCGCCTTTGCAGCCATCGTCGGCGTCGGGCTGGGTGACGGCGCCGTTGCCGGCCTCGATGCGGGTGCAGCGGCCGTGGACGTTGCCGGGCTGGACGTGACGTGTGAGGTCTCGAGCTTGGTGAAATACAGGAAGCCGCCGACGCCGATGGCGACGACGGAGACCACGCCGACCACCAGCGGCCACATCCAGTTCGGCGCAGGCGCAGCCTTGGCGACTTTCTTCACCTGCGGCGTTGCGTAAGTCCCGTCCTCGCGCCGCATCGCGACCATGTAGGCGTGCACCGGCGTCGGGATGTTCTTGACTTCCTGCGCGCCGATATCGGCGAACTGCACCGACAGCTTGTTGGCAACCTGCTCGTGCACGGCGCGGGAGACGCAGATGCCGCCGACTTCAGCCAAACCCTCGAGCCGAGCCGCGATGTTGACGCCGTCGCCGAGCAGATCGCCATCGCGCTCGACGACGTCGCCGATGGTGATGCCGATACGAAACGACATCTGCCGGCTCGGCGGATAGGCCATGTTGCGGGTTCGCAAGCTCTCCTGGATGTCGATCGCGCAGCGCACCGCGTCGACCGCACTCGGGAATTCCGCGAGCACGGCATCGCCTGCGGTGTTGAAGATGCGGCCGCTCGCCTTTGCGATGAAATCGTCGATGACCTCGCGGTAGGACGCCAGACGCCGCAGCGTCTCTTCCTCGTCCTCCGCAACGAGCCTCGAGTAGCCGGCAATATCAGCCGCGAAAATCGCCGCGATCTTGCGTTTCATCTGCACCCAGCCCTGGAACAAATCTGCGGGCGCAGAATGCCGCCATCTCCGGCGCGGTGCAACAAAGTTTCAGCGCCCGCCACTTCCGTAACGAGCGCTGATTTTGTTGCAGAATTCTGAAAGGCCGCGCGGCGCGACGCGGGCGCGACGCAGCGTCAGTGCATCGCCGTCGTGTTGAGCTCCTGCTGGATGCTCTTGTAGTGGTCGAGCCGCGCAATCGCGAGATCGAGCTCGGAGCCTTCGTGCTCTG
Organism: Bradyrhizobium zhengyangense; assembly: GCF_022012435.1. Classification (GTDB taxonomy): domain Bacteria; phylum Pseudomonadota; class Alphaproteobacteria; order Rhizobiales; family Xanthobacteraceae; genus Bradyrhizobium; species Bradyrhizobium zhengyangense. Next base: position 69,997 of record NZ_JAKLUA010000021.1, on the reverse strand, counting down.
AAAGCTTCTCCTGCATTTCCGCGATCTTGTCGGCGAACTGCGCCCGATCGAGTTCGTCCAGCGAGGTCGCGACGTCAGCGAGCACGGTGAGACGATCGTCGGAAACTTCCGCAAGGCCGCCGAGCACGATGACCTTCTGCTTCTGGCCGCCGGAGATGATGGTCAGGATACCCGGCCGCACCGCAGCCACGAAAGGAGCATGCCCGGCGAGCACGCCGAAATCGCCTTCCCAGCCGGGGACGTCGACCTGATCGACCTCGCCCGAGAAGGCGAGCTTTTCCGGAGAGACGAGATCGAAGTGGAAGGTGGCCATAACAAACCTGCGAATGGTGAGTAGCGAATGGCGAGAGGCAGACGAGGGAGCAGCTATTCGCCACTCCCCATCAGCAATTCGCCAGCTTAGGCGGCTTCCGCCGCCAGCTTCTTGCCCTTCTCGACCGCCTCTTCGATGGTGCCGACCATGTAGAAGGCGGCTTCCGGCAGGTGGTCATACTTGCCTTCCACCAGGCCCTTGAAGCCCTTGATGGTGTCGGCGAGATCGACGAACTTGCCCGGCGAACCCGTGAAGATTTCGGCGACGTGGAACGGCTGCGACATGAAGCGCTCGACCTTGCGGGCGCGGGCCACGGTCAGCTTGTCCTCTTCCGAAAGCTCGTCCATGCCGAGAATGGCGATGATGTCCTGGAGCGCCTTGTAGCGCTGCAGCACCTGCTGGACCTGACGGGCGACCGAATAGTGCTCCTCGCCGACGACCAGCGGGGAGAGCATGCGCGAGGTCGAGTCGAGCGGGTCCACCGCCGGATAGATGCCCTTTTCAGCGATCGAGCGCGACAGCGTCGTGGTCGCGTCCAAGTGGGCGAACGAGGTCGCCGGCGCCGGGTCGGTCAAGTCGTCGGCCGGAACGTAGATGGCCTGCACCGAGGTGATCGAGCCCTTCTGCGTGGTGGTGATGCGCTCCTGCAGCGCGCCCATGTCGGTCGCGAGCGTCGGCTGATAACCCACGGCCGAGGGAATACGACCCAAGAGCGCCGACACTTCCGAGCCGGCCTGGGTGAAGCGGAAGATGTTGTCGACGAAGAACAGCACGTCCTGCCCCTTGTCGCGGAAGTCTTCCGCGATGGTCAGACCGGTGAGCGCGACGCGGGCGCGGGCGCCCGGGGGCTCGTTCATCTGGCCGAACACCAGCGCGCACTTCGACTTCACGCTCGGATCGGGATTCTTCGGATCGGCGTTGACCTTGGACTCGATGAACTCGTGATAGAGGTCGTTGCCCTCGCGGGTGCGCTCGCCGACGCCGGCGAACACGGAGTAACCACCGTGCGCCTTCGCGACGTTGTTGATCAGCTCCTGAATCAGCACGGTCTTGCCGACGCCGGCGCCGCCGAACAGGCCGATCTTGCCGCCCTTGGCATAGGGAGCGAGCAGGTCGACGACCTTGATTCCGGTGACGAGAATTTCAGCCTCGGTGGACTGGTCGGTATAGGTCGGCGCTTCCTGGTGGATCGCGCGCAGGCCTTCGGTCTTGACGGGACCAGCTTCGTCGATCGGCTCGCCGATGACGTTGATGATGCGGCCGAGCGTGCCTTCGCCGACGGGAACGCGGATCGGCGAACCGGTGTCGGTCACTTCCTGGCCGCGGACCAGACCTTCGGTGGTGTCCATCGCGATGGTGCGGACGGTGGACTCACCGAGATGCTGGGCGACTTCGAGCACCAGGCGGTTGCCGCCGTTCTTGGTCTCGAGCGAGTTGAGAATGGCCGGGAGGTGGCCTTCGAACTGCACGTCGACGACGGCGCCGATGACCTGGGTGACGCGACCGACCTGGGCTGCCATTGAATGTCTCCTTCGATCCGAACTAGTAAGCCACGGTCAATCGACCGGGATGTTGCATTGATGGGTACCGATGCGTCCTGGCTAGACGGCTTCGGCGCCCGAGATGATTTCGATCAGTTCCTTGGTGATCTGCGCCTGACGCGTACGGTTGTAGACCAGCGTCTGCTTGCGGATCATCTCACCGGCGTTGCGCGTGGCGTTGTCCATCGCACTCATCTGCGCGCCGTAGAACGAGGCGTTGTTCTCGAGCAGCGCACGGAAGATCTGGACCGCAAGGTTGCGCGGCAGAAGACGGGTGAGAATCTCGTCCTCCTCCGGCTCGTATTCGTAAGACGTCGTGTTGGCGGCTGCGCCCTCCTCGACGACCAGCGGAATGACCTGCTGGGCGGTCGGGACCTGCGCGATCACCGAGCGGAAGCGCGAGTAGAACAGCGTGCAGACGTCGAACTCGCCGTTGTCGAACCGCGCCAGAACCTTCTTGGCGATGTCCTCCGCGTTGACGAAGCCGAGCTGACGCACACTGCGCAGGTCGAGATGCTCGACGATCTGCTTGTCGAACAGGCGGCGCAGCTGCTCGTAGCCCTTGCGGCCAACGCAGAAGAATTTCACTTCCTTGCCCTGCGCCATCAGCGCCTGGGCACGTTCGCGGGCGAGACGCACGATCGACGAGTTGAAGGCGCCGGACAGGCCGCGCTCGCCGGTGCAGACCAGCAGCAAGTGAACCTGGTCGCGGCCGGTGCCGGCCAGCAGCGTCGGCGCGCCGGGCGAACCCGCAGCAGCGCTGGCGATGTTGGAGATCACCGCGCTCATCTTGTCGGCATAGGGACGTGCAGCTTCCGCGGCGGTCTGCGCGCGGCGCAGCTTCGAGGCCGCGACCATCTGCATGGCCTTGGTGATCTTTTGCGTCGCCTTGGTGGAGGCGATGCGGACGCGCATGTCTTTAAGTGACGCCATTCTTCGTCCCCGACGATCCGACCCTCTGGCCTGATCGCAAACCTATCCAGTCGTCATGCCCGGGCTCGTCCCGGGCATCCACGTGGTGCCTCACACGCCGATAGGCGCGGATGGCCGGGACCAAGCCCGGCCATGACGGCACTTACGCGAAGCTCTTCGCGAAACCTTCGACCACCGACTTCAGCTTGGCAGCGGTGTCGTCGGAGAGATCGCGGCTGTCGCGGATCGAATTGAGGATCTCGACGTTCTTGCCGCGCAGCAGCGAGAGCAGACCATCCTCGAACGCGCGCACCTTGTTGACCGGGAGCGGATCGAGATAGCCGTTGGTGCCGGCCCAGATCACGCAGACCTGCTCTTCCATCTTCAGCGGCGAGAACTGCGGCTGCTTCAGGAGCTCGGTCAGGCGCGAACCGCGGTTCAGCAGGCGCTGGGTCGAGGCGTCGAGATCGGAGCCGAACTGCGCGAAAGCCGCCATTTCGCGGTACTGCGCGAGCTCGCCCTTGATCTTGCCGGCGACCTTCTTGGTGGCCTTGGTCTGCGCGGACGAACCCACGCGCGACACCGACAGACCGACGTTCACCGCAGGACGGATGCCCTGGAAGAACAGGTCGGTTTCCAGGAAGATCTGGCCGTCGGTGATCGAGATGACGTTGGTCGGAATGTAGGCCGACACGTCGTTGGCCTGGGTTTCGATCACGGGCAGCGCGGTCAGCGAGCCCGAACCCTGGTCCTTGTTCAGCTTCGCCGCACGCTCGAGCAGGCGGGAGTGCAGATAGAATACGTCGCCCGGATAGGCTTCGCGGCCCGGCGGGCGGCGCAGCAGCAGCGACATCTGGCGGTAGGCGACGGCCTGCTTGGACAGATCGTCATAGATGATGACGGCGTGCATGCCGTTGTCGCGGAAATACTCGCCCATGGTGCAACCGGTGAACGGCGCGATGTACTGCATCGGCGCCGGATCCGAGGCGGTGGCGGCGACGATGATCGAGTATTCGAGCGCGCCCTGCTCTTCCAGCACCTTCACGAACTGTGCGACGGTCGAACGCTTCTGGCCGATCGCGACGTAGACGCAGTACAGCTTGATGTTCTCGTCCGGCTGCGCGTTGAGCGGCTTCTGGTTCAGGATGGTGTCGAGCGCGATCGCGGTCTTGCCGGTCTGACGGTCGCCGATGATCAGCTCGCGCTGGCCGCGGCCGATCGGGATCAGGGCGTCGATCGCCTTGAGGCCGGTCGCCATCGGCTCGCTCACCGACTTGCGCGGAATGATGCCGGGCGCCTTGACGTCGACGCGCATACGCTTGTCGGCCTGGATCGGGCCCTTGCCGTCGATCGGGTTGCCGAGCGCGTCGACGACGCGGCCGAGCAGGCCCTTGCCGACCGGCGCGTCCACGATGGCGCGGGTGCGCTTGACGGTCTGGCCTTCCTTAATTTCACGGTCGGCACCGAAAATAACAACACCGACGTTGTCGGTTTCGAGGTTCAGCGCCATGCCGCGGGTGCCGTTCTCGAACTCGACCATTTCACCGGCCTGGACGTTGTCCAGACCGTAGACGCGAGCGATACCGTCGCCGACGGACAGCACCTGTCCGACTTCGGAGACTTCAGCTTCCTGGCCGAAATTCTTGATCTGGTCCTTGAGGATCGCGGAAATTTCCGCGGCGCGGATGTCCATCAGCCTGCCTCTTTCATCGCGTGCTTGATCGAATTGAGTTTGGTGCGAAGCGAACTATCGATCATGCGGCTGCCAAGCTTCACGACGAGGCCACCGATGATCGAGGGATCGATCTTCACGTTGAGCGCGACGTCCTTGCCGGTCACCGACTTCAGGGCAACCTTGAGAGCGTCGAGATTCTTGTCCGAGAGCGCTTCCGCGACCGTGACATCCGCAGTCGCCTCGCCCTTGAACTTGGCAACGAGGGCGCGATAGGCGCGGATGACGTCAGCCACCGCGAACAGGCGGCGGTTGGCGGTCAGCACTTTGAGGAAATTGGCGGTGATGCCGGCGATGCCGGCCTTGTCCAGAACGGCCGAAAGGGCCCTGGACTGGGCATCGGCCGCGAAAACCGGGCTGCGGACGAGGCGCTTCAGATCGGCGCTTTCGGTCAATAGCCCCTCGAACCTCTCGAGATCGGCCTTGACCTCGTCGACCACTTTCTGGTCACGAGCCAGTTCAAACAAGGCCGTTGCATAACGGCCCGACACACCTGAAACGGACGTATCTTCTGCAGCCACAGACGCGCTCTTTTAGCTGTCAAATTCGCAAGGGAAAAACCGTCGCCACGAAGCGGCGCCTAGCGATCCAAGCCCTTGGAATTCAAGCGGGACTTCGATTTTCGACCAGCACGGGAAGTGCCGGGCTCGTTAAAATCGCGGCTTTGCTAACATAGCAGGCGCGCACGTGCAACATGACGCCAAATTAAAGGCACGACGATCTGTCGCCAGTTCGTCGCACGTCGCGAGCAGCTCATCGCGACCGCTGCGACGGCCTGCCATGCCACGGAATTGCCGCGAGCCTTTCCTCCGGGAGCCCACCCTTTCGTTCCTGCTCTCAGCGCATAGCCGCCATGAACACGGCTCGCTGAGCCGTGACCATGGTCGGACAGGAACCGCCCGCCGAATACTTACCCAATTCTAAACGTGAAGAGTAACAACTTCGCTTTACAGTATTCACAAGTAATAGATCAGTTAACAAATCGTTAAAGTGAAAGATTACGGAACATCGGCTGAATATCGATTCAGATCACAAGATATTTCATGACGACACGGATCGGATTTACTGCCCAATTCATGCCTCATTGGGAATCGAAACGCCAACCCGCTCACAAACTGATGGGGGCTCCACTAGCCACATATGTGGCAATACTAGCGTAGGGACCACTAAATGCTGTCTTTGAAGACGCTGGGCACCGTGACCCGGCCGCGTACGGCGATCGCTTTCGTCGCTGCAACTCTCCTCATCGGTGGAACTGCCACCGAAGCTTCCGCCAAATCCAGGCATCACCACCGGGGTTCTCACCACCACCGCCACCAGGACCAGGACGCTTCCAACGCGACCTCCGATTGGCGCAATGCCAATGCGTCGATGACACCGTCGTCCGGCACCGGTCGCAGCTTCTCCGGCATGGCCTCCTATTACGGCAACGAATCCGGCAGCCGCACCGCCTCGGGCGCGCGCTTCAACCAGAACGCCCTGACCGCGGCGCACCGTACCCTGCCGTTCGGCACCAAGGTTCGTGTGACCCATGGCGGCCAGAGCGTCATCGTCACCATCAATGACCGTGGCCCGTTCGTTCGCGGCCGCGTGCTCGACCTCTCCACCGGTGCCGCCCGCGCCATCGGCCTCACCGGTGCCGGCGTCGGCCGCGTCACGGCGGAAGTCGTCTCCTAACGGCGCAAACAGCGCCGCGCGTGAAAAGAGCCCGCTGTCCCGGGGGACGGCGGGCTTTTTTGTTGTGTGCTGTCATTCCGGGGCGCGACGAAGTCGCGAACCCGGAATCCATTCATCCACCAACTCTGCCGCCCGATGGATTCCGGGCTCGCGCTGCGCGCGCCCCGGAATGACAGTGGGGCTACAAAAAGCTCTGCGGATCGACGTCAACCTCGAGCTTCTGGTTGCCCTTCGGCTTCGGGCACACCGCGAGCCAGTTGCGCAAATAATCCGACAGATCAAACCCGCGCGCCGATTTCACCAGGATGCGGAAGCGGTAGCGGCCCTTGATGACGGCGAGCGGGGCTTCGGCGGGGCCAAGCACCACCACGCGCTCGTCGCGCGGCGCGAGCGAAACGAGCTTGCGGCCGAGGCCTTCCGCGCTCGGACGATCGCCGGCGGAAATGATCAGGCTGGCGAGGCGTCCGAACGGCGGATAGAGCGTGCGTTCGCGCAGGTCGATCTCGCTGTCGTAGAAGGCTTCGCGATCGCAGGCGATCAGCGCCTTCATGACCGGATGATCGGGCTGGTGCGTTTGCAGATAGCCGACGCCGCGGCCCTGCTCGCGGCCGGCGCGGCCGATCACCTGGTTGAGCAATTGCCAGGTGCGTTCCGCCGCGCGCGGATCGCCGTTGGAGAGGCCGAGATCCGCATCGATCACGCCGACCAGATTGAGCCGCGGGAAATTGTGGCCCTTGGCAACGAGCTGCGTGCCGATGATGATGTCGACGCGGCCTTCCGCGATCTCGGCAAGCTCGGAGCGCATCGTCTCGATCGAGGTGATGAGATCGCTCGACAGCACCATGGTGCGCGCATCAGGGAACAGCGCGGCCGCTTCCTCCTGCAGGCGTTCGACGCCGGGGCCGACGGCAACCAGCGATTCCTCGGCGGCACAATGCGGACAGGTTGGGGGCCGCGGCATCGAGAAGCCGCAATGGTGACAGACGAGGCGCTGGCGAAAGCGGTGATCGACCAGCCAGGCATCGCAGATGGTGCAGGCGAAGCGATGGCCGCAAGCACGGCACAGCGTCAGCGGCGCATAGCCGCGACGATTGAGAAACAGCAGCGCCTGCTCGCGCTTCTCGATCGCTTTTCTGATCTCTGACGCCAGCCGCGGCGAGATATAGCGGCCGCGCGCCGGCGGCTCGCGGCGCAGGTCGATGGCCTCGATATGCGGCATGTGCTGGCCGCCGAAGCGCGACGGCAGCGCAACGCGCTGATAGCGGTTCTTGCGCGCGTTGACCTCCGACTCGACCGAGGGCGTGGCGGACGCCAGCACGATCGGGATTTTTGCGATATGCGCGCGCACCACCGCCATGTCGCGGGCGTGATAATGCACGCCCTCGTCCTGCTTGTAGGCCTGGTCGTGCTCTTCGTCGACGACGATGAGGCCGAGATTGGCGTAGGGCAGAAACAGCGCCGAGCGCGCGCCGACCACGACCGGCGCGGTGCCTTCGGAAATCGCCGCCCAATTGCGCGCGCGGGTGCGCGGTGTCAGCTCGGAATGCCATTCGATCGGGCGCACGCCAAAGCGCTGCGCGAAACGATCGAGGAACTGACCGGTGAGCGCGATCTCCGGCATCAGGATCAGCGACTGCTTGCCGCGGCGGATGGTTTCGGCGACGGCCTCGAAATAGACCTCGGTCTTGCCGGAGCCGGTGACGCCGTCGAGCAGCGCGACGTGAAAGGTGCCGTTGGCAGCGAGCGCGCGCATCGCATCGACGCCGGCGCGCTGCAGCGGCGAAAAATCCGGCCGGCCGAACTCCGGATCGGGGACCGGCGGCGGGGGCGGCGGGGGCATCGGCTCGACCGTCAGCGTGCCTTCATCAACGAGGCCGTCGATCACGCCGGCGGAGACGCCGGCCTCCTTGGCGGCCTCGGATTTGCCATGCAGCAGCCGATCCGACAGCACCTCGATGACGCGCGCCCGCGCCGGTGTCAGCCGCCGCGGAGGATCGCCTGTTAGCCGCACGCCGGCGCGGACGCGCTCGGGGCCGAGATTCTCGCCCATGCGCAGGCACATGCGCAGCACCATGCCGCGCGGGCTCAACGTGTAATTGGCGACCCAGTCGACAACAGCGCGCAGCTCGGGCTTCAGCGAGGCAACATCGAGCTTCTCGCTGACCTCCTTGAGGCGATTGTGCAGGCGCGGATCGGGATTGGCGTTCTCGCCCCAGACCACGGCGAGCACCTCGCGCGGCCCGAGCGGCACGCCGACGAGATCGCCCGCCTTCAGCTCCATGCCGCGCGGCACCTTGTAGGAATAGGTCTGGTCGAGCGCGACCGGCACCAGCACGTCGACCATGCGGGTCGCGTTGGCGGAGGCGGTGTGGCGCGGCGAATGGTCCATGCGAGGAGAATCGGAACCCGGGGGCCTCAAGGCTAACGCCCTGAGGCGGCCTTAGCGAACGATAAACTGATGTGATGCGATATACTGTGCGGAATCACCACGTCCAGAGCGCATGAGCAAAGCGGCCGCCCCCCAGATCGAGCTCGCCAGCGCCGATCCCTCGATCGCGCAGGAGATGGCGCGCTGGCTGTCGCATCTCGGCGCCGAGCGCCGGCTGTCGCCGAAGACGCTGGAAGCCTATGGCCGGGACTTGCGGCAATGCCTGGATTTCCTCTGCGCGCATTGGGGTGAGCGCGTGACGCTGGAACGCTTCGCTTCGCTCGAAGCGACTGACGTCCGTGCCTTCATGGCGATGCGCCGCGCCGATGATATTGCCGGCCGCTCCCTGATGCGCGCGCTGGCGGGCCTGCGCTCCTTCGGCCGCTTCCTGGAGCGCGAAGGCAAGGGCAAGGTCGGCGCGCTCTCCGCGATCCGCGCGCCGAAGGTCGCAAAAACCTTGCCGAAGCCGCTGCCGATGGCGTCGGCAAAACGCCTGGCTGACGCCGACGAGCGCGCCGGCGAGGAGCGCGAGACCTGGATCCTGGTGCGCGACGCCGCGGTGATGGCGCTGCTCTATGGTTCGGGCCTACGCATCTCCGAGGCGCTCGGCTTGAAGCGCCGCGAGGTGCCGAAATCAGGTGAAGGCGACGTGCTCGTCGTGACGGGCAAAGGCAACAAGACGCGCATGGTGCCGGTGCTGCAGAATGTGCTGGCACTGATCGACGAATATGTCGCCATATGTCCGTATACGCTACCGCCTGAGGGGCCGATCTTCGTCGGCGCGCGCGGTGGTCCCTTGAGCCCGCGCATCATCCAGCTCGCGATGGAGCGGCTGCGCGGCGCGCTGGGCTTGCCCGACAGCGCCACGCCGCATGCGCTCCGCCATTCCTTCGCCACGCACCTGCTCTCGCGCGGCGGCGATTTGCGCGCGATCCAGGAATTGCTCGGCCATTCCTCGCTCTCGACCACGCAGATCTATACCGGCATCGATTCCGAGCGGCTGCTCGAGGTCTATGCGAACGCGCATCCACGGCGCTGAAGGGCTCGCTGAATCCTGACATCAAGCTGTCATCCAAGAACTCTTGCCAAGCATGCCTCTTGCGCAGGCCGCGCGGTTCGGTCAATCGTTGCGGAACCGAGACAGGAGGGATTCATGAGCGCACACGAAAGCATGGAGCACGCCGAGCATGCCGAGCACGCATCCGGCGAGAACAAGAAGATCGCCCTGCTGATCGCGGTGCTGGCACTGTTCCTGGCGATCTCGGAAACGCTCGGCAAGGGCGCCCAGACCGAATCGATCAGCAAGAATGTCGAGGCCTCCAACCTCTGGGCGTTCTTCCAGGCCAAGAGCATCCGCCGCACCGTGGTGCAGACCGCGGCCGACCAGGGCAAGCTGACGCTGGGCGCTGCCGCCGACGACGCCATGAAGGCCGCGGTGCAGAAGCAGATCGACGAGTGGCAGAAGACCGCGGCGCGCTACCGCTCCGAGCCCGAGACCGGCGAAGGCACCGAGCAGCTCGCCGAGAAAGCCAAGGAAGCCGAGCACCAGCGCGACGAGGCGACCGCGAAATATCATCACTTCGAGCTGGCGTCGGCCGCCTTCCAGATCGGCATCGTGCTGGCATCGGCGACGATCATCACCGGCATGCTGCCGCTCGCCTGGATCGCAGGCCTTCTGACGCTCGCGGGCCTCGGCATGACCGTGCTCGGCGCATGGGCGCCGCATCTGTTGCATCTGCACGGGTGAGAGGTGAGGCAGCGAACTCGACGTTAGACCCGTCATTCCGAGGTGCGAGGAGCGCAGTGCATCAGCACTGCGCTCGGAGCCTCGAAGGAGGAGCGGCCGAGATGCAGCCGGGCCGTCGCCCTTCGAGGCTCGCCGAAGAGGCGAGCACCTCAGGGTGACGGTCATAGAGGAGCGATGGCGCTTACCGCGCCTCGCGCACGCTCTTGCGGAAGCGCTGGATCAGGCGAAGGGTGCGCGAGGACCAGCCTTCGCCGTTGCCCTTGACCAGCTCGCGGATGCGGCTCTTGACCGGATCGACGATCTCGGTCGCCTTGGCGCGCAGCCGCAGCACCAACTCGTAGAGCCGCTCGAACCAGTGCATCTCCAGCAGCTTGTCGCGCGTGACGTCGAACACGAAGGCGGTGACGCCGACGCCGAGCATCTTGGCGAACAGGAACGTGGAGACGCCGGTCAGCCAATATTCATGGGTGAGCAGCCACAGGCCGATCAGCTTGAGCGGAAACAGCGGGATGATCGGCACCACGAACACGATCAGCGTCATGGCGGGCGACAGCGCATCGACGCGGTCGGCCAGCCATTGCTTGACGCGGGCGAGCGGGATCAGTGCGACAACCCGCGCGACGATCGGCTCGAGATGGTCCCACAGCCAAGCTTCGATCAGGAAGATGATCGCCAGCAGGACCCAGACCGGTTGAAGAAGGCGGCGCAACATGTGATGTCCCGCCCGATTCGGCTCTGGGCGTGGCCTACATATGGATGGCCCGCTTGCCGACTGCAAGCGCGGCTTCCTTGACGGCCTCCGAGCGGGTTGGATGCGCGTGGCAGGTGCGGGCGAGATCCTCCGCACTGCCACCAAACTCCATGAGAACGCAGGCCTCATGGATCATTTCGCCGGCCTCGATGCCGATGATGTGCACGCCGAGCACGCGGTCGGTCTTCGCATCTGCGAGAATCTTCACGAAGCCGTCGGTGGTCTGATTGACCTTGGAGCGGCCGTTGGCGGTAAAGGGAAACTTCCCGACGGTGTAGGCGACGCCGGCCTGCTTGAGCTCTTCCTCGGTCTTGCCGACGGAGGACACTTCCGGAGTGGTATACACGACGCCTGGGATAACGTCGTAGTTCACGTGGCCGGCCTGCCCGGCGATGATCTCCGCGACCGCAACGCCCTCATCCTCGGCCTTGTGCGCGAGCATGGGACCGGCGACGACGTCGCCGATGGCATAGACGCCCTTCAGGCTGGTGGCGAAATGCGGATCGATCTGCACGCGGCCGCGCGGATCGAGCGCAACACCGGCTTCCTTCAGGCCGAGGCCATCGGTGTAGGGCACGCGGCCGATGCAGACGAGCACGACGTCGGCCTCGATCGTCTCGGCGGTGCCGCCGGCAGCGGGCTCGACCGTCGCCTTCAGCGTCTTGCCCGAGGTGTCAACGCCCGTGACCTTGGCGCCGAGCTTGAACGCAAAGCCCTGCTTCTCGAGGATACGCTGGAATTGCTTTGCGATCTCGCCGTCCATGCCGGGCAGGATGCGGTCGAGGAATTCGACCACGACGACTTCGGCGCCGAGCCGCTTCCACACCGAGCCGAGCTCGAGGCCGATCACGCCGGCGCCGACGATCAGCAGCTTGCCGGGGACTTTGTCGAGCGACAGCGCGCCGGTCGAGGACACGATGCGCTTCTCGTCGATCTCGATGCCCTTCAGCCGCGCGATATCCGAGCCGGTGGCGATGACGATGTTCTTGGTCTCGATCACCTGCGACTTGCCGTCGGCGGAGACTTCGACCTTGCCGGCACTGATGATCTTGCCGGTGCCCTTGAGCACGTCGACCTTGTTCTTCTTCATCAGGAACTCGACGCCCTTGACGTTGCCGTCGATGCCCTGCTGCTTGAAGTTCATCATCGCGGGAAGATCGAGCTTCGGCGATGACACCGACACGCCCATCTTGGCGAAGGAGTGCCCGGCCTCCTCAAACATCTCGGAAGCGTGCAGCAGCGCCTTCGAGGGCATGCAGCCGACATTGAGACAGGTGCCGCCGAGCGTGGCGTTCTTTTCGACCACGGCGACTTTCATGCCGAGCTGGCTGGCGCGCACCGCGCAGACATAACCGCCAGGTCCGGTGCCGATGACGACGAGATCGTAGGTAGCCATGAGAGAAAGTCCCGTGAGTTTAGCGTGATGAGGATGTGTCAGCGTCCGCGCGGCGCGTCAGCGTCCGCCGGACACATCGAGAATGGCTGAGGTGACGTAGGAGGCATCGTCCGACATCAGCCAGACGATGGCATTGGCAATTTCGTCCGCAGTGCCGACGCGCTTCATCGGCACCACATGGGCCAGGCGATGATGCCGGTCTGGCTCGCCGCCAGAGGCATGAATTTCGGTGTCGATCAGGCCGGGGCGGATCGCGGCGACCCGGATGCCTTCGGCCGCGACTTCATAGCCGAGGCCGATGGTGAAGGAATCCACCGCGCCCTTCGATGCGGCATAATCGACATAGGTGTTGGGCGCGCCGAGCTTGGCAGCAACTGACGACAGATTGACGATGACGCCGCCCTTGCCGCCGTGCTTGGTCGACATCCGCTTCACCGCTTCGCGCGCGCAGAGGATCGAGCCGGTGACATTGACGGCCAATACCCGCTGGATCCGCTCGGCCGACATCTCGTCGACGCGCACGCCGCTCTGGCCGACGATGCCGCCATTGTTGACGAGCGCACCGAGCGTGCCGAACTTGTCGGCCTCCTTGAACAGGTCGATGATGTCGCGCTCCTCCGCGACATCGCATTTCACTGCGATCGCCTTGCCGTTGCTGGCCTCGATCGTAGCTACCACTTCGTCTGCGGCCTTCTTGTTGCTGGCATAGCCGACCACGACGCGGTAACCGCGCGCGGCCGCCGCTAGCGCGGTGGCGCGACCAATGCCGCGGCTGCCGCCGGTGATGACAACGACTTTATCCGTCACATCCACCTCCATGGTTCGACAGGCGCCGTCGCGAAGATCGCGACGGCGCTCGCAGAGCATCAGGGATCAGAGATCGAGCACCAGGCGCGCCGGATCTTCCAGGCTCTCCTTCACGCGAACCAGGAAGGTGACGGCTTCCTTGCCGTCGATGACGCGGTGATCGTAGGACAGCGCCAGATACATCATCGGGCGGACTTCGATCTTGCCGCCGACGACCATCGGGCGATCCTGGATCTTGTGCATGCCGAGGATGCCGGACTGCGGCGCATTCAGGATCGGGGTCGACATCAGCGAGCCGTAGATGCCGCCATTGGTGATGGTGAAGGTGCCGCCCTGCATCTCGTCGATCTTGAGCTGACCGTCACGGGCGCGGCGACCGAAATCGGCGATGCCCTTCTCGATGTCGGCGATCGACTTGTGATCGCAGTCGCGCACCACGGGCACAACGAGGCCCTTGTCGGTGCCGACGGCGACGCCGATGTGGTAGTAATTCTTGTAGATCAAATCGGTGCCGTCGATCTCGGCGTTGACGGCCGGGATGTCCTTCAGCGCCTGCACGACGGCCTTGGTGAAGAAGCCCATGAAGCCGAGCTTCGAACCGTGCTTCTTCTCGAACGCATCCTTGTAGTGGGCCCGCAGCGCCATCACGTTGGTCATGTCGACCTCGTTGAAGGTCGTCAGCATGGCCGCAGTGTTCTGCACGTCCTTGAGGCGGCGCGCGATGGTCTGGCGCAGGCGGGTCATCTTCACGCGCTCCTCGCGGGCGGCGTCATCGGCCGGCGACGGCGCGCGCACCTGCACGGCCGCGGCGGGCTGGTTGACCGGGGTCGGCGCGGAAGCCGCACGCTCGATCGCAGCCAGCATGTCGCCCTTGGTGACGCGGCCATCCTTGCCGGAGCCCGGAACGGTCGAGGCATCGATGCCGCTCTCGGCCGAAATCTTGCGCACGGACGGGGCGAGCGGCGCATCGGCCGGCGGCGCCTTCGGCGCGGCGGCAGCAGCCGGAGCGGCAGCGGCGGGCGCCGGAGCAGCAGCGGGCTTGGCGGGGGCGGCGGCAGGCTTGGCAGCGCCGGCACCGTCGGTGATCTGGCCGAGCAGCGCACCGACCGCGACGGTCGCGCCATCGGCCGCGATGATCTCGCTCAGCGTGCCGGCGGAAGGCGCCGGGACTTCGATGGTGACCTTGTCGGTCTCGAGCTCCACCAACGGCTCGTCGACGGCGACCGGGTCGCCGGCCTTCTTGAACCAGCGGCCGATGGTGGCCTCGGTGACGGATTCGCCGAGCGTCGGCACACGAATTTCAGTCATGGTCTTTTCCTCAAGGGATCGCAGTCGCGGACAGGAATTCATACGTCATGCCCCGCGAAGGCGGGGCATCCAGTACTCCGCGACGTTCGTTCTGATCACGAAGTTCACGGCGTACTGGATTGCCCGCCTTCGCGGGCAATGACAGTCTTAAAAACTTCTCAGCTCAGTGCTTCGTCCAGGAACGCCTTCAGCTGCGCCTGATGTTTGGACATCAGACCAGTGGCGGTCGCGGCGGAAGCGGCGCGGCCGACATAACGCGGACGCCGGCTCGCACCGTTCACCTGGTTCAGCACCCATTCCAGATAGGGCTCGATGAAGTGCCAGGCGCCCATGTTGCGCGGCTCCTCCTGGCACCAGATCACTTCCGCCTTCTTGAAGCGCGACAGCTCGGCCACCAGCGCCTTCAGCGGCACCGGATAGAGCTGCTCGACGCGCATCAGATAGATGTCGTCGATGCCGCGCTTCTCGCGCTCTTCATAGAGGTCGTAATAGACCTTGCCCGAGCAGAGCACGATGCGGCGGATCTTGTCGTCCGGAACGAGCTTGATCGGCTCGTTCGGCAGCATCTGGGCGTCATCGTAGAGGATGCGGTGGAAGGTCGTTCCCTTCGCGAGCTCCTCGAGACGCGAGACCGCACGCTTGTGACGCAGCAGCGATTTCGGCGTCATCATGATCAGCGGCTTGCGGATCTCGCGATGAAGCTGACGGCGCAGCGCGTGGAAATAGTTCGCCGGCGTGGTCGGATAGACAACCTGCATGTTGTCTTCCGCGGACATCTGCAGGTAACGCTCCAGACGAGCCGAGGAGTGCTCCGGACCCTGGCCCTCATAGCCGTGCGGCAACAGGCAGACGAGGCCGGACATGCGCAGCCATTTGCGCTCGCCCGAGGAGATGAACTGGTCGAACACGACCTGCGCGCCGTTGGCGAAGTCGCCGAACTGGGCTTCCCAGAGCGTCAGCGTATTCGGCTCGGCCAGCGAGTAGCCGTATTCGAAGCCGAGCACCGCTTCTTCCGACAGCAGCGAGTTGATGACCTCGTAATGGCCCTGCTCGTTGCCGAGATGGTTGAACGGCGTGTAGCGGCTCTCGTCCTCCTGGTCGATCAGGACCGAGTGACGCTGCGAGAAGGTGCCGCGCTCCGAATCCTGTCCGGACAGGCGGACATGGTGGTTCTCGTTGAGCAGCGTGCAGAACGCCAGCGCTTCGCCGGTCGCCCAATCGATGCCGGCACCGGTGTCGATCGCCTTGGCACGGTTGTCGAGGAAGCGCTGGATGGTGCGGTGAACGCGGAAACCATCCGGCACCTTGGTGATCTTGCGACCGATGTCCTTGAGAACAGGCAGGTCGACGCCGGTGACGCCGCGGCGTGCATCCTCTTCCTGGTCGGCGATCTTGAAGCCGGACCATTTGCCGTCGAGCCAGTCGGCCTTGTTCGGCTTGTAGGAGGTGCCGGCCTCGAACTCGGCATCGAGTCGGGCGCGCCAGTCGGCCTTGAGCTTGTCGACCTCTCCCTCGGTGACCACGCCTTCGGCGATCAGGCGCTTGGAGTAGAGCGTGAGGGTCGAGGGATGGGCCGCGATCCGCTTGTACATCACGGGCTGGGTGAACGCGGGCTCATCGCCCTCATTGTGGCCGTAGCGGCGATAGCACCACATGTCGATGACGACAGGCTTGTGGAACTTCTGCCGGAATTCGGTCGCGACCTTGGCCGCGAACACCACGGCCTCCGGATCGTCGCCATTCACATGGAAGATCGGCGCGTCGATCATCTTCGCCACATCGGACGGATAGGGCGAGGAGCGCGAGTAACGCGGATAGGTGGTGAAGCCGATCTGGTTGTTGACGATGAAGTGCACGGAGCCGCCGGTCCGGTAGCCCTTCAGGTCCGACAGTCCGAAACATTCCGCCACCACGCCCTGGCCGGCGAACGCCGCGTCGCCGTGCATCAAGAGCGGCATCACCGAGATGCGCTGGTCCGGCGGATCGCCGTGCTGGTCCTGCTTCGCGCGCACCTTGCCGAGCACGACGGGATCGACGATCTCGAGATGCGAGGGGTTGGCGGTCAACGACAGATGGATGCGGTTGCCGTCGAACTCGCGGTCCGAGGAGGCGCCGAGGTGATACTTGACGTCGCCCGAGCCTTCGACCGCGTCGGGGTTGGCCGAGCCGCCCTTGAACTCGTGGAACAGTGCGCGATGGGCCTTGCCCAACACCTGGGTCAGCACGTTGAGGCGGCCGCGATGCGGCATGCCGAGCACGATTTCCTTTACGCCAAGATTGCCGCCGCGCTTGATGATCTGCTCGAGCGCGGGGATCAAGGCTTCGCCACCATCGAGGCCGAAGCGCTTGGTGCCGGTGAACTTGGTGTCGCAGAATTTTTCGAAGCCCTCGGCTTCGACCAGCTTCGTCAGGATGGCTCTGCGGCCTTCGCGGGTGAAGGAGATTTCCTTGTCCGGCCCCTCGATGCGCTCCTGGATCCAGGCCTTCTGCGCGGCATTGCTGATATGCATGAACTCGACGCCGAGCGTCTGGCAATAGGTGCGCTCGCAGATCGCGGTGATCTCGCGCAAGCTGCCGTATTCGAGGCCGAGCACGTGATCGAGGAAGATCTTGCGGTCGAAATCGGCTTCGCTGAAGCCGTAGGTGCGCGGGTCAAGCTCTTCGCGGTTGCGCTGGGCTTCGATGCCGAGCGGATCGAGCTTGGCGTGAAAGTGGCCGCGCATGCGGTAGGAGCGGATCAGCATCAACGCACGGACCGAGTCGCGCGTGGCCTGGAGCAATTCGGCGGAAGTAATCGCGGCGCCCTTGTCGCCCCCCTTGGCTTGCGCCTTGGCGGCGATCTTGGCGCCAACCGCCTTCTCCACTTCGGCCCAATTGCCGTCGAGGGCGGACGTCAGATCGTCCTGCGGGGTCAGCGGCCAGTTGTCGCGCTCCCAGGACGGACCCTCGGCGTTCTTCCGGACGTCGGCCGGCTGGTCGTTGAGGCTCTTGAAGAACTCCTGCCACTCGGCGTCGACCGAGGATGGGTCCTTCTCGTAGCGGGCGTAGATTTCGTCGATGTAGGTGGCGTTGGTGCCCTGCAAAAATGATGACAGGGCAAAGGCTGCGTTCGCGTCCTGGCGAGACATACTGGGTTCCTGGCGATTTCGGTTCGCGCATAACAAACGGCGCTGGCGCCGAGCTCCCCCGACAGAGGCTCGACGCGACAGGCACCCTTTACCCTATTTGCTGCGAAACTTCGCCCGGAAAAGCACGAAGGAGTGAATTAGCCTTTCAACTTTTCGGCAAGCGTGTGGCCGAGGCGGGCAGGCGACGGGGACACTGTAATCCCTGCGGATTTCATCGCCTCGGTCTTGGAACCGGCGTCGCCCTTGCCGCCGGAAATGATCGCGCCGGCATGGCCCATGCGGCGGCCGGGAGGTGCGGTGACGCCCGCGATGAAACCGACCATCGGCTTCTTGCGGCCGCGCTTGGCCTCGTCCTTGAGGAACTGGGCGGCGTCCTCCTCGGCCGAACCGCCGATCTCGCCGATCATGATGATCGACTCGGTCTTGGGATCGGCCAGCAGCATTTCGAGGACGTCGATGAATTCGGTGCCCTTGACCGGATCGCCGCCGATGCCGACCGCGGTGGTCTGGCCGAGGCCTTCCTGGGAGGTCTGGAACACGGCTTCATAGGTCAGCGTGCCCGACCGGGAGACGATGCCGACCGAGCCGGTCTTGAAGATGTTGGCCGGCATGATGCCGATCTTGCACTCGCCGGCGGTCATGACGCCCGGGCAGTTCGGTCCGATCAGGCGCGACTTGGAGCCGGCGAGCGAGCGCTTCACGCGCACCATGTCGATGACGGGGATGCCTTCGGTGATGCAGACGATCAGCGGGATCTCGGCGTCGATGGCTTCGCAGATCGCGTCGGCCGCGCCCGGCGGCGGCACGTAGATCACCGATGCATCGGCACCGGTCTTCTCGCGCGCCTCGCGCACGGTGTCGAACACCGGCAGGTTCAGATGGGTCGAGCCGCCTTTGCCGGGCGAGGTGCCGCCGACCATCTTGGTGCCGTAAGCAATCGCAGCCTCGGAATGGAAGGTGCCGTTCTTGCCGGTGAAGCCCTGGCAGATGACCTTGGTGTTCTTGTCGATCAGGATGGACATGAGGTCTGCTTTCGCGAAACTAACGGAGTGAGAGGATCAGTGGATGCGGCGATAGATGCCGGTGAGCACGTCGGCCCAGCCTTCCGCATCCGGCGAGAACTGAATCTTCAACGAGTAAGAGGCGTCGTCGATGATCTCGTAGACGTGGCGCGCATTGCCGCGGAGCGAACCGCGCACCAGCGTCAGGGTGTTGCCGACCCACCCACCCGAGGCGGGCGAGGGCGGCGTGTAGCCGAGCGAGTCGTACCAGAACAATTTGTAGGTCCGGTCGTCGCGGTCGTAGGTGAAGAGGCCGTGGGTGGCGAAGGCCTGCTTGCCATCGCGCATCTGCACCGAGTCCTGGATCAAATAGAACCCGTTGAGATCCATGCGCGCGACGGTACGCGAGGTGGCCGGTCCGCCTTCCGTCCAGCGCGACGGAAAGACCATCTCTTCACCGTTCCATTCGCCGGCGAATGCGGCGAGACGCGCATGCTCTGCAAGCGGAGACGATGCGGAGAGATGGTCCTGGGCCATGGCCTTAGCCTCCCTTGACGGCCTTCACGATCTTCTGCGCGGCGTCGTCTAGATTGTCCGCCGGCACCACGTTCAAGCCGGATTCGCGGATGATCTTCTTGCCGAGCTCGACATTGGTGCCTTCGAGGCGAACCACCAGCGGCACGCTGAGGCCGACTTCACGAACCGCAGCCGTGACGCCCTCGGCGATCACGTCGCACTTCATGATGCCGCCGAAGATGTTGACCAGGATGCCCTTCACGTTGGGATCGGCGGTGATGATCTTGAACGCGGCCGCGACCTTCTCCTTGCTGGCGCTGCCGCCGACGTCGAGGAAGTTCGCCGGCGCCATGCCGTAGAGCTTGATGATGTCCATCGTCGCCATGGCAAGACCGGCGCCGTTGACCATGCAGCCGATATTGCCGTCGAGAGTGACGTAGTTGAGGTCGTACTTGGACGCCTCGATTTCCTTGGCGTCTTCCTCGGTCTCGTCGCGCAGCGCGAGCACTTCGGGGTGACGGAACAGCGCGTTGTCGTCGAACGACACCTTGGCGTCGAGCACGCGGAGCTGGCCCTGCTTGGTCACGACCAGCGGGTTGATCTCCAGCATCGACATGTCCTTGGCGACGAAGGCCGCGTAGAGCTGCGCGGTGAGTTTTTCCGCCTGCTTGGCGAGATCGCCCGAGAGCTTCAGGGCATTCGCGACGGTACGGCCGTGATGGCCCATGATGCCGGTGGCGGGATCGACCGAGAAGGTGACGATCTTCTCAGGGCTATTGTGCGCGACGTCCTCGATGTTGACGCCGCCTTCGGTCGAGACGACGAAGGAGACCCGCGAGGTCTCGCGGTCGACCAGGATCGAGAGATAGAACTCCTTGTCGATGTCGGAGCCGTCCTCGATGTAGAGGCGGTTGACCTGCTTGCCGGCCGGGCCGGTCTGGATCGTCACCAGCGTGGCGCCGAGCATCTGCTTGGCGAATTCGGAGACCTCTGCGGCCGACTTGGCGATGCGGACGCCGCCCTTGTCGCCGGCCGAGGCTTCCTTGAACTTGCCCTTGCCGCGGCCGCCGGCATGGATCTGACTCTTCACCACATAGACCGGACCGGGCAGCGCCTTGGCGGCGGCTTCCGCGTCAGCGGCCTTGAGAACCGGGACACCCTTGGAGATCGGTACCCCGAACTCACCCAGCAGCGCCTTGGCCTGATATTCATGAATATTCATATGGTCGCTCCCTGAACCCGCGGGCGGTGACCCCATGGGCCCACCTCAGTCTTGTGGCTGGCATACCATATACCACAGGAACTGCAACCCGGATTCTTTGATATCGAAATTGTGGACCAGACCCCACCCCGGCCAGCCGGGTCCGGAAATGAAACCGCCGAAGACCGGGTTTCGATCTTCGGCGGGAATTGTCGCGCTTAGCGGCCGAGAAGATCGGGGGCGATCTTCTTGCAGGCATCGACCAGGCCCTGCACCGCGCCGACCGACTTGTCGAAGGCCTCGCGGTCCTTGCCGGCGAGTTCGATCTCGACGACGCGCTCGACGCCCTTGGAGCCGATCACGACCGGCACGCCGACATACATGTCCTTCACGCTGTACTCGCCGTTGAGATAGGCGGCACAGGGCAGCACGCGCTTCTTGTCACGCAGATAGCTCTCGGCCATCGCGATGGCGGAGGCGGCCGGCGCGTAGAAGGCCGAGCCGGTCTTGAGCAAATTGACGATCTCGGCGCCGCCGTTGCGGGTGCGGTCGACGATCTCGTCGAGGCGCGCCTGCGAGGTCCAACCCATCTTGACGAGGTCGGGCAGCGGGATGCCGGCGACGGTGGAGTACTTCACCAGCGGCACCATGGTGTCGCCGTGGCCGCCGAGCACGAAGGCGGTGACGTCTTCGACCGAGACGTTGAATTCGTCGGCGAGGAAGTAGCGGAAGCGCGCGGAGTCGAGCACGCCGGCCATGCCGACGACCTTCTTGTGCGGCAGGCCCGAGGCCTTCTGCAGCGCCCAGACCATGGCGTCGAGCGGGTTGGTGATGCAGATGACGAACGCGTCGGGGGCGTACTTCTTGATGCCGGCGCCGACCTGCTCCATGACCTTGAGGTTGATGGAGAGGAGGTCGTCGCGGCTCATGCCGGGCTTGCGCGGCACGCCGGCAGTGACGATGCAGACCTTGGCGTTGTCGAGCGCCTCGTAGGAATTGGCGCCGGTATAGTGCGCGTCAAAACCGTCGACCGGCGAGGACTGCGCGATGTCGAGCGCCTTGCCCTGCGGCACGCCCTCGGCGATGTCGAACATCACGACGTCGCCCAGTTCTTTCAGGCCGATGAGGTGAGCCAGCGTTCCGCCGATCTGGCCGGAGCCAATCAAAGCAATCTTGTCGCGCGCCATGTGAACCTGTCCTTTAGACACGTGAGGAGGGAAAAACTGAATGGGTGGTTATCCCTTTCGCTTCCCCCGTTCAAGTCGGTGGATGCCCAATTGTCGGGCTTGGCGAGATAGCAATCAGCATACCCGATCCGTCATTCCGGGATGCGCCGACAGGCGCAGGCCCGGAATCCATCGGGCGGCTGAGTTTGTGGCGCGATGGATTCCGGGCTCGCGACTTTGTCGCGCCCCGGAATGACAGCGGTACCTTCGGCGAGAATAGGACTTAAGTCTCGACCAAGCCCTTGGTGGAGCCGCTGGCGGTGGAATCCTTGCGACCATGCGGCAGCGCCAGATAGGATTCAGAGCTCATCTCGATCAGGCGCGAGGAGGTCCGCTTGAACTCCATGGCCTCGTTGCCCTCATGGGCGAGATAGAGCGAGATCGGGTTGGCGTCGGCCGATGCCATCAGCTTCACGGCATTGTCATAGAGCGTGTCGATCAGCGTGATGAAGCGCTTGGCGGCGTTGCGCTGGGAGACGTCCATCACTGGAATATGGTCGACCAGGATGGTGTGATAGTCGTGCGCCAGCCTGAGGTAGTCGGACGCACCCAGCGGCTTCTCGCAGAGATCGGCGAAGGCAAAGCGCGCGACGCCATGGGCCGAGCACGGCACGTGCAGGATGCGGCCCTTGATCTGGATGTCGCGCGACTTGCATTTGGCATTGCCCGTCATTTTCACCCACGCGCGATTGAGCGCGGCGTCGGCATCGCCATCCGCCGGCGTCAGCCACATCGGCACGCCCTGAAGTTTTTCCAGCCGGAAGTCGGTGCGCGCATCGAGCCGCGAGACGTCCATGTGGTCGGTGATCTGCTTGATGAAGGGCAGGAACAGCGCGCGGTTCAACCCGCCCTTGTAGAGATCGTCGGGCGCGACGTTGGAGGTTGCGACCACGACGGTGCCGAGCTCGAACAGTTTTGCGAACAGGCGCCCCAGGATCATCGCATCCGCGATGTCGGTGACGTGGAATTCGTCGAAGCAGAGCAGCCAGCTCTCCTCGAAGATCGCTTGCGCGGTCAGCGCGATGACATCGCCATCAGGGATCTGTCCGCGCGCGATGCCCTGCCGATAATCGTAGATGCGTTCGTGCACATCGGCCATGAATTCGTGGAAATGCGCGCGGCGCTTGTGCTCGACATTCGAGTGCTGGAAGAACAGGTCCATCAGCATGGTCTTGCCGCGACCGACCTCGCCATGGATGTAGAGCCCGCGCGGCGCCTCGTCTTTGTCGCCACCGTTGAACAGGCGGGCGAGCAGGCCCTGCTTGCGCTTGGGGCTGTAGTTCGCGAGCCGCAGGTCGAGTGCCGCATAGGCCTCGGCGACCTCGGCCTGCGCGGCATCGGGCTCGATCGCGCCGGAGGCGATCTGGGCTTGATAGGCTTCGCTGAAGGAGGAGTTCGGGGTGGAGAGCATCGCCCTTTACCGCCAGAGACCGGCGGAAATTGCAACGACATATTGGCGCAAGGGCTTATGCGCTCCTGCCTTCGCGAACGAACTGCGCGCCGACATCCACCTGGGTGCAAGCACGGCGTCCAGGTCGCCGCACGGATCTATTGTTGCACTCCGCCATGGTAGAATATACCTATTGAGGAACCAAGGAACCTCAAATGGCGCTAAGCATCAAGGACCCTGAAACGGAGCAGTTGGCGCGAAGCCTCGCGCAATTGACCGGCGAGAACATCACGACGGCAACCAAGCGCGCCATCGAGGAGCGATTGCGCCGGCTCGGCGGACAGGCTCACAAAGACGCGCTGCTGGAGGACATGGCCGAGATCAGGCGGCGCTGGAGCGAAATGCGCGTCGTGGACGACCGCACGCCTGAGGAAATTCTCGGATACGACGACCATGGATTGCCGCGCTGATGGTGATCGATACGTCGGCGATCGTGGCAATTGCACTCAATGAAGACGATGCAGCAGATATCGAGCGACTGATCGTGGACGATCCGATCCGCCTGATCTCGGCGGCCACGGTGCTTGAGACAACGATGGTGATCGAGACGCGGCTAGGTGATGCGGGCGGGCGCGAATTCGACCTCTGGCTCGTCAAGATCGGCGCCGAGATCGTGGCAGTTGACGCCGGACAAACCGATGCGGCGCGACGTGCCTGGCGGCGCTACGGGAAAGGGCGTCACGCCGCGTCGCTCAACTACGGTGATTGCTTTTCCTACGCTCTGGCCATGACCCGCGGCGAACCGCTGCTGTTCAAGGGCGATGACTTCGCGAAGACCGATGTCAGCCGGTCAGGCGCTGTGCGCCGCGATAACGCGCCGAGGTAAAGACCTACTCACACAGCTCGTAGGCGTCCTCGACGACATACGGGCCGCCGCCTGTCGACGCGCGCGACGAGAAAAGCACGAAGCGCTCGGCCATGAAGGCCTTGCTCGGGAAGTAGCCGCGGATCGAGAGATAGTCGGCGACGTCACGGTCGGTGGCGTCGTGCAGCCGGGCCAGCGTGACATGCGGAATGAATTTGCGCCCTTCCGGATTGAGGCCGATCCGCTGCATCATGCGTTCGAGCTCGGCCTGCAGATCCATCAGCGGCTTGCTTGGTGCGATGGTGGCGACCACCGCGCGCGGCTTGCGGCCGCCGAAGCTCTGCAAGCCCTGCACCTTCACCTCGAACGGCTTGCGATCGACACGAAACAACATCGATGCGATCTCGTTGGCGGAGGCGCCATCGATATCGCCGATGAAGCGCAGAGTGACGTGATAATTTTCGGGATCGATCCACCGGGCGCCGGGGAGGCCACCTCGCAAGTTGGAAAGCGACTGGCCGATCTCGGCCGGAATTTCCAGACCAGTGAACAAACGCGGCATCGTTTCGTACTCCCGATGCTTGGGTACAGTCCTCAAGAAGCAGGACCCTATCCAAATTAGAGCCGGTGACGAATCACCGGTACCCTGATTCCTATCGCAGTTGTGTGACTCTGCGAAGTGTTGCCAAGGCTACACCGGGAAAACCCTGGGAGTCAGGGTTAGCATTGCCTGCTTTTCAACGGCGTTGCTCGCCGATCGTGCGCACGAATGCCTCCACCGTGGGCAACATCTTATCGACGACGATGTCGACACCTTCAGCGGTCGGATGAATGCCGTCGGCCTGGTTGAGCTTGGCATCGGCCGCGACGCCGTCGAGAAAGAACGGATAGAGCGGCACGTCGAACTGTTTCGCCAAATCCGGATAAATCGAATTGAAGCGCGCACCATAATCCGCGCCGAAATTCGGCGGCGCCAGCATGCCACACAACATCACGGCGATCTTGCGCGCCTTGAGACGCTGAACGATGTCGGTCAACGCCGCCCGCGTCAAGTCAGGGTCGATACCGCGCATCGCGTCATTGGCGCCGAGCTCGACGATCACGCCCTCTGTTCCCTCGGGCACCGACCATTCGAGCCGGTCGCGGCCGCCGGACGAGGTATCGCCCGACACGCCGGCGTTGGTCATGTCGACCACTATGCCTTTGGCTTGCAAGGCTTTTTGAAGCTTGGCAGGAAACGCATCCTGGGCCGGGAGGCCGAGACCGGCACTCAAGGAATCGCCGAGAACGACAAGCTTGATCGGCGTTGCCGCATCCGCCCAGGCCGGATGGGCGAGCGTCATCAAAACGAGCATCAACACGGCTATGTGCATGAACAATCCGTAACGCCTCTCGACCGCGCTATCGGAGTTGCCATATGACCGGACCATGGACAGTCGCATCGAAACCTCTTCGCTCGCCGGCACGACGCCGGACACCATCGCCATCTCCAACGTCAATCTCTCATTGGGGTCGGGGGCAGCACGCGTTCACATCCTCAAGGATATCAGCTTGCGCGTCGGCTCGGGGGAGACGATCGGGCTGATCGGCCCGTCAGGCTCGGGCAAATCCACGCTGCTGATGGTGATGGCGGGGCTGGAGCGTCCTGATAGCGGAGAGGTGGTGGTCAATGGCACGCCTTTCAATGCCCTCGACGAGGACGCGCTGGCCCGCTTCCGCGGCCGTCAGGTCGGCATCGTCTTCCAGTCCTTCCATCTGATCCCGACCATGACGGCGCTGGAGAACGTCGCGGTGCCGCTCGAGCTCGCCGGCAACCCTGATGCCAACAAGCGCGCGGCCGAAGAGCTGCAATCGGTTGGGCTCGGTGATCGCCTGCATCATTATCCGACGCAGCTCTCCGGCGGCGAGCAGCAGCGCGTGGCGCTTGCGCGCGCGCTGGCGCCCGATCCCGCCATCCTCGTTGCGGACGAGCCAACCGGCAATCTCGACGAGGCGACGGGCAAGCAGATCGTCGATCTGCTCTTCACCAAGCATGCCGAGCGCGGCATGACCCTGGTGCTGGTCACGCACGATTCCTCGCTGGCGCATCGCTGCGATCGCGTGATCCGCCTGCGCTCGGGCCGCATCGACACGCAGACGACCAAACCATGAGCGTCGCGATCGAACCGTTTGCGAAGCCGAACGGCGTCGCGCTGGCGCTGCGCTATGCCTTGCGCGAATTGCGCGGCGGCCTGCGCGGCTTTTACGTCTTCATCGCCTGCATCGCGCTCGGCGTGATGGCAATCGCCGGCGTCGGCTCGGTGTCGGCGAGCCTGAGCGATGGCCTCGCGCGCGAAGGCCGCACGCTGCTCGGCGGCGACGTGTCGTTCGTGCTGTTCCAGCGCGAGGCAAAACCCGAAGAAGTCGCCTTCCTGCGTTCGCGCGGTACAGTCTCCGTCGCCTCCACCCTGCGCGGTATGGCGCGCTCGGCCGAGGGCAAGCTCGCGCTGGTGGAGATGAAGGCGGTCGACGATACCTATCCGATGCTCGGCCAGTTGACGCTGGCACCGCCGCTGCCACTGAGCGATCTGCTCGCGGAGAAGGACGGCGCATTCGGCGCGGCCGCCGATCCGGCGTTGCTGGCGCGGCTGTCGCTCAAGATCGGCGACCGCGTCACCATCGGCTCGGCCACGTTCCAGATCCGCAGCGCCGTCGAGGCCGAGCCCGACAAGCTTGCCGGCGGCATCGGCTTTGGTCCGCGCTTCCTGATCAGCGAGGCCGCACTGCGTGCCACCGGGCTGATCCAGCCCGGCAGCCTGGTGCGCTGGGTCTACCGCGTGAAACTGCCTGACGCCGCCAACAGCGACCGCGCCACCGAGGCGTTCATCGCGGACGCGCGCAACGCCGCGCCGCAGGCCGGCTGGGAAGTGCGCAGCCGCTCCAACGCCTCGCCGCAGCTGGAACGCAACATCAGCCGCTTCACGCAGTTCCTGACGCTGGTCGGCCTCGCCGCGCTCTTGGTCGGCGGCGTCGGCGTCGCCAACGCCGTGAAGAGCCATATTGATCGCCGGCTCGAGGTGATCGCGGCCTTCAAGGCCGTCGGCGCAACGGGGCGTGACGTGTTCGGCATCTATCTCGCGCAAGTGATCCTGCTCGCCGCGATCGGCTCGGTGATTGGCCTCGCGCTGGGTGCAGCGATGCCGTTCGCCATCGTCGGCCTGTTCGGAAAGCTGCTGCCCCTGCCGGTGGTGCCGGCCGTGCATGAAGGCGAACTCGCGCTGTCCTTCGTCTATGGCCTTTTGACCGCGCTTGCCTTCGGCCTGTGGCCGCTCGGACGCGTGCACGACGTGCCGGTGGCCGCGCTGTTCCGCGACACCATCGCCGCCGAATGGCACCGGCCGCGCATGGGCTATCTCGTGTTCATGGGCGTCGTCGTCGCGCTGCTCGTTGCCGTCGTGATCGGACTGTCCTTCGACAAGCGCATCGCCGCGGTGTTCGTGGTCTCCTCCGTCGTCGTGTTCGCTGTGCTGCGCGGCGTCGCCGCGCTGCTGATGGCAATCGCGCGAAAACTGCCGCGCACGCGCTTCACCATGCTGCGGCTGGCGATCGCCAACATTCACCGGCCGGGCGCGCTGACGCCGTCGGTCGTGCTGTCGCTCGGCCTCGGTCTCGCGGTGCTCGTCACCATCACCCAGATCGACGGCAATCTGCGCCGGCAGTTTTTGGCCGCGCTGCCCGACCGCGCGCCGTCGTTCTACTTCATCGACATTCCGAGCACGCAGGCCGCTCCCTTCGACGACTATCTGCGCCAGATCGCCCCGGGCGCCAAGGTCGAGGACGTGCCGATGCTGCGCGGGCGCATTGTCGCCGCCCGCGGCGTCCGCGCCGAGGATCTCAAGCCCACGACGGACTCCGAATGGGTGCTGCAGAGCGACCGCGGCCTGACCTATACCGGCGAGGTGCCGAAGGGCTCCAAGATCGTCGAGGGCGAATGGTGGGGCGCGGACTATTCCGGCCCGCCGCTGGTCTCGATGGAGAAGAAGATCGCCGACGGCCTCGACCTCAAGCTCGGCGACGAGATCGTGGTCAACGTGCTCGGCCGCGACATCCCGGCGAAAATCGGCAATCTGCGCACCATCGACTGGCAAGGTCTCGGCATCAATTTCGTGCTGGTGTTCTCGCCGAACGCCTTCAAGGGCGCGCCACACACCCACATCGCGACGCTGACCGAAGCCTCAGGCGATGCGACCGGCGACGGCAAGATCATCAAGCAGGTTGCGGACGCCTACCCGATGGTGACGAGCGTACGCGTGCGCGAGGTGATGGAGACGGTCGGCGCGGTCGTGACCAACCTCGCGCTCGCGATCCGCGGCGCCAGCGCCGTGACGCTGATCTCCGCGATCCTGGTGCTGGGCGGCGCACTCGCCGCCGGCCATCGCCACCGCGTCTACGATGCGGTGATCCTGAAGACCCTTGGCGCGACGCGGTTGCGGCTGCTCGGCGCCTATGCGCTCGAATATCTGCTGATCGGGCTTGCCACCGCGGTGTTCGGCGTGATCGCCGGCAGCATCGCGGCCTGGATGATCGTGACGCGGCTGATGACATTGACCTTCGTCTGGCAGGCCGCAAGCGCGGCAGGCGTGGTGGCCGCCGCCCTCGTCGTCACCGTCGGGCTCGGTCTTGCTGGAACACTGCTGGCGTTGAACAAAAAGCCCGCCACAGTGTTGCGGAATTTGTGACAAAAAGTAGCGGCTGGCCGCGCGGGACCGGAATCACGGGATTTCGGCGGTTAACCACGTCAGCTTGTCAGGCTCACGTCAGGATTGCACCGCAAGGGCGACATTCGGCCGCGCGTGGACCGTTGCAGCGAATGTGTTAGTTTCCCACATATCGGATGGGTTCGGAGTCCCGATTGTTAGCCAAAATTAATGTCGGCGGACATCGGTATCCGAGATAGAATTGACGAACCGGCGGCATGGCAACCCCTGTGCCGGACCGGGCAACCAACGGGAATTCGACCATGTCGGACCTAGACCGCAATTACGCTTCTCCTTTCGGTAGGGCCGCCGGGCGTGTTGACGCCGCGACGGTCGACGCCGGTCTGCGCGCCTATATGCTGCGCATCTACAATTACATGAGCATCGGCCTGGCCATCACCGGCCTCGCCGCGCTCGGTGTCTACATGGCTGCCGTGACTGACGTTCCGACCCCGGAAGCCGTCCGCGTCGGCAAGCTGTTCCTGACGCCGTTCGGCTACGCGATGTTCGTGAGCCCGCTGAAATATCTGTTCATGCTGGCGCCGCTCGCCATGGTGTTCGTGATCTCGGCCGGCATCAACCGTCTGGCTCCCTCGACCGCCCAGATCCTGTTCTGGGTGTTCTCGGCGCTGATGGGCATCTCGCTGTCCTCGATCTTCCTGGTGTACACGCACACCTCGATCGTGCGGGTGTTCTTCATCACCGCGGCGACCTTCGGCGCGCTGAGCCTCTACGGCTACACCACCAAGCGTGACATGAGCGGCATGGGCTCGTTCCTGTTCATGGGCCTGATCGGCATCATCATCGCGAGCCTGGTGAACCTGTTCCTGGCCAGCACCGCGCTGCAGTTCATCGTGTCGGTGGTCGGCGTGCTGGTGTTCGCAGGCCTCACCGCCTGGGATACCCAGCGGCTGAAGAACGACTACATCTACGGCTACGCTTCGGCCGGCGGTGACATCGCAGAGCGTGCGGCGATCTCGGGCGCACTGTCGCTGTACTTGAACTTCATCAACCTGTTCACGCTGCTGCTGCAGCTCCTCGGCCAGCGCGACTAAGCGCAAGACCTCGAGGGAACGGACACGAACCCCGGCCGCAAGGCCGGGGTTTTTGTTTGCCCGCGGCCACTCCTCATCGTAGCGAGCGCAGCGAAGCAATCCACAGTCCCTCCGCGGATGCATTTCTGGATTGCTTCGCTGCGCTCGCAATGACGGGTGTGGCAGCAGCGTTGCCTCTTCCAGCCGCCGGGAGGACGCTCTAATCTTGCCCCATGTCCGCACCCGAAATCAGGCCGACGATCGAGGCCGACCTCCCCGCCATCACCGCCATCTACCAGCAGGCTGTCCGCGAGGGCACCGCGACGTTCGAGCTGGAGCCGCCTGACCTCGCCGAGATGACGCGCCGCTATCGCACGCTGGTCGACGGCGGCTATCCCTATTTCGTGGCCATCCTCGACGGTCGCGTGGCCGGCTACGCCTATGCCGGCGCCTATCGGCCGCGTCCGGCCTATCGCTTCACGGTCGAGAACTCGATCTATCTGGATCCCAGCTTCCACCGCCGCGGCATCGGCTCAAAGCTGCTGGAGCGGCTGATCAGCGAATGCGAGGCGCGCGGCTTCCGCCAGATGATCGCCGTGATCGGCGATTCCGCCAATGCCGGCTCGATCGGCGTGCACACCAGAGGCGGCTTCAAGATGATCGGCACGCATCCCAATGTCGGCCTGAAGTTTGGCCGCTGGCTGGATACGGTGATGATGCAGCGCGATCTCGGCGAGGGCGCGAAGACGGTGCCGGGGAAGTAGGTCCGGGGCGCGCGAAGTCTCGTAGGGTAGGCAAAGCGTAGCGTGCCCACGGTCTGTGGCGATAGAGAAGGTTCGTGGGCCGGCGCAAGAACGCCTTTGCTGACCCTACGGCAGCGATCGTGTAGTTAGACCACCGCCAGCTTCCGATCGATCACCAACAGCACGCGCTCGAGCTCGTGGCCGCGGCGCAGGATCAGGCCGGTCGCGGAGATCACGCTGTACATGCCCTGCTTGCGCGCGAGCCGCGGATCTTTCTCGATGCGGTAGATCGGCACTTCGGAGGCGCGGCGATAGACCGAGAACACCGCGCGGTCTTTCAGGAAGTCGATGGCATAGTCGCGCCACTCGCCGTCGGCGACCATGCGGCCATAGAGATTGAGAATTCGGTGCAGCTCGAGCCGGTTGAACGTCACCCGGCCGGGTTGGGCATTCGCAGCGGCAGGGCGCGCCACTGCGCGCTGCTCGCTCGGATCGGCATCCTCCGACGTCAAGCTCATGGGGCGCCTCCTCATCGCTCAGCATGATCCACGTCCGCGAAGACCGTCCCCGGAGCCGCGGATCATGACATCTGCATGATCGCGCCAACTGTTCCCCGCCGCAAGGGCCTCTTGCAAGCCCCATGCGGACCGGGGTTCACCTCGCCAACGGCCAGCGAATCATGACACACGCAACGGTGGAACTTCTCAGCGGCAAACCGTCACGGGATCGTTAGCAGGAATCACAGGATCGCCGCTTTTCCGCCCACCGCCTGCCGCCCTGCATTGCGAAAAGACTCGTGTGCGTTGACCCGGTCCTTTCGGTTCCGGATTCCTCAGCCCCCAGCCCCCCGGGGTCGAACAGGATCGGGTCTGTACGCGCGACAAGGAGGGCCAACGCGAGTTGGTCCTTTTTTGTTTGTGGTGGGATGTGTCTGCCTCCCGTCATTCCGGGGCGCGCCGCTTGGCGCGAACCCGGAATCCATCGATCCAATCATCGCGATGAGAAATGGATTCTCAGGCGCGCAATTGCACACCATAGCTCGCGCTTCGCGCGCCCCGGAATGACAACGACTAATTTTTCAGAGAGATCTGACGCGCGCTTCAGTGCAGCGACGTGTACGCCGCGCCGAGCATTGGGCCAGGCTTCTCGCGGCTGCCGTCCTGGACGTAGACCACCGCGCCGTCGACGCCATCGCGCGACGTCAAATTCTCGATCGGTACCGTCCAGCTTTCCGGATGTCCGTGCCAGTCGCCGACCTTGAGCAAATTGCGTACGACATTGTGGTAGGTGATCTGCTGCCCGCGGTTCTCACCGCGACTGATCTCGATCGGCACCGATTTCACGATCGAGCAGATCCAGACCTCGCCATGCGAGACCGTCGGCTCCTTGCTCGCCGCGACGGACACATTGATCTGCTTGCCCGCGAGCGACATCGTCACCGGCACGCTCATGACGCCGGTGCCCGCGTCGGTCTTGTCGATCGCGTTTTCGATGCCGGAGCGGTCGCTGCCGATGACGTGCGCGGCGCCGTTGACCACCACTTGCGGCGTATAGACTTCGCGGTCACCACGCATACGCGAATAGGCGCGCTGCCGCGCCGAGAAACGTGAATCCGCCAGCGTATCCTTCCAGCCGAGATAGTCCCAATAATCGATCGGCATGCTCAGCGCGATGATCGAGGGATCCTTGGCGAGATCGCCGATGACCTTGTCGGCAGGCGGGCAGGAGGAGCAGCCCTGGGAGGTGAAGAGCTCGACCACGGCGCGGGGATCGGCCTGGGCCGGACGGATGACGGCGACGATGGCGCAGATGCCGAGTGCTCCCGACCAGAATGCTCCGGACCACCGCGAAACGAAATTGGAA
Source organism: Bradyrhizobium zhengyangense (assembly GCF_022012435.1). GTDB lineage: Bacteria > Pseudomonadota > Alphaproteobacteria > Rhizobiales > Xanthobacteraceae > Bradyrhizobium > Bradyrhizobium zhengyangense. The sequence continues at coordinate 37,682 of NZ_JAKLUA010000021.1, read as the reverse complement.
GCCATCATGCCAGTCATGTTGAAGGTCACACACGTCGCTCGTTGGGGGAAGATCTTATCGCCTGATGATCACCGTAGTCTTACGGGCGCGGTACATTCAACCGTCCAGCACAGGATTCTGCCGGACGGGCCCATCTGAAACATACCGCAAAACGTACGAAGGCGGCCTTGTGATAGGCCGCCTTCGTTTAACCTTCTACTCACGTCGCGGTGAGCCACCGTTCACAAATTCGCGCGCTAAAGTGCGCCGAGCGCACTTTAGTTTGTTGTCGGAGCATGATCTTTCCGGAAAACCGCTGCACACTTTGCGCTAACGCGGCCCTGCGGGTCCGGATCATGCTCTAGGCCGCGAGCTTGCGCAGCACATAGTGCAGAATGCCGCCATTCCGGTAGTAATCGAGCTCATCCAGCGTATCGATGCGGCAGAGCAGCGAAACGCGCTGCAACGAACCATTGCCGGACACGATCTCCGCGGTCAGCTTCTGGCGCGGCTTGAGATCGCCGACCAGGCCCCGCAGCGTGACCTTCTCGTCGCCCTTCAGGCCAAGCGACGACCAGGAGGTGCCTTCCTCGAAGGTCAGCGGCAACACGCCCATGCCGACCAGGTTGGAGCGATGGATGCGCTCGAAGCTCTGGCAGATCACGGCGCGAACGCCGAGCAGGCGCGTGCCCTTCGCTGCCCAGTCGCGCGAGGAGCCGTTGCCGTATTCAGCGCCGGCGAACACGACGAGCGGCACCTGCTCCTGCTGGTACTTCATCGCGGCGTCGTAGATCGACATCTGCTCGCCGTCGGGCCAGTGCTTGGTCAGACCGCCCTCAGGGATGTTTCCGTCCGCGCCCTTCAGCATGAAGTTCTTGATGCGGATGTTGGCGAAGGTGCCGCGCATCATCACTTCGTGGTTGCCGCGACGCGTGCCGTACTGGTTGAAGTCGGCCGGACGCACCTGGTGCTCGCTGAGATATTTTCCGGCGGGCGAGGTGAGCTTGATCGAACCGGCCGGCGAGATGTGGTCGGTGGTGATCTTGTCGCCGAACATGGCGAGGATGCGCGCCTCGACGATATCGGTGACCGGCTCCGGCTGCTTCTTCATGCCTTCGAAATAGGGCGGGTTCTGCACATAGGTCGACGACATGTTCCAGCGATAGGTCTCGCTCTCGACCGTCTTGATCTTGCGCCAGTTGGTGTCGCCCTTGAACACGTCGGCATACTTCTTCTTGAAGATCGACGCGGTCACGAACTTCTTCATGAAGGCGTTGATCTCCTTCGTCGTCGGCCAGATGTCCTTCAGGTACACCGGCTTGCCGTCCTTGCCTTCGCCGAGCGGCTCGACCGCGAGGTTCTTGGTGACGCTGCCGGCGAGCGCGTGGGCAACGACCAGCGGCGGCGAGGCCAGGTAGTTCGCCTGCACGTCTGGCGAGACGCGGCCTTCGAAGTTGCGGTTACCGGACAGCACCGCCGCGGCGACGATGCCGTTGTCGTTGATCGACTTCGAGATCTCCTCCGGCAGCGGACCGGAATTGCCGATGCAGGTGGTGCAGCCGAAGCCGACCAGGTTGAAGCCGACCTTGTCCAGATCCTTCTGCAGACCGGAATCGGCGAGATAGCCGGCGACGACCTGACTGCCCGGAGCCAGCGAGGTCTTCACCCACGGCTTGGCCTTGAGGCCCTTCGCAGCGGCGTTACGCGCCAAAAGGCCGGCACCGATCAGCACGCTCGGGTTCGAGGTGTTGGTGCAGGAGGTGATGGCGGCGATGACGACGTCGCCGTGACCGATCTCGTAGTCCTTGCCCTCGACGGCGAAGCGCTTGTTGGGCTCGTCGGCCTTCTTGTACTCGGTGCCGAGCGCGAGCGAGAAACCTTCGGCGACCGACGGCAGCGCGATGCGGCCTTCGGGACGCTTCGGGCCGGCCATCGACGGCACCACTTCGGCGAGGTCTAGCGTCAGCGTTTCCGTGAACACCGGATCGGCCGACTTGGCGGTACGGAACAGCCCTTGCGCCTTGGCATAGGCCTGCACCAGCGCAACGCGTGGTGCCGCACGGCCGGAGGTTTTGAGGTAGTCGATCGCAGCGGCGTCAACAGGGAAGAAGCCGCAGGTCGCGCCATATTCCGGCGCCATGTTGGCGATCGTCGCCTTGTCGGCAACGGAAAGATTGTCGAGGCCAGGGCCGAAGAACTCGACGAACTTGCCGACGACGCCGAGCTTGCGCAGCATCTGCGTGACCGTCAGCACGAGGTCGGTCGCGGTGACGCCTTCCTTCATCGCACCCTTCAGCTTGAAGCCGACGACGTTGGGCAGCAGCATCGACAGCGGCTGGCCGAGCATGCAGGCTTCCGCCTCGATGCCGCCGACGCCCCAGCCGAGCACGGCGAGACCATTGACCATGGTGGTGTGGGAGTCGGTGCCGACGAGCGAGTCAGGATAGGCGACCTCGAAGGTGCCGGTCTTCTTGCCGACCGTCATCTTCTCCTTCTTGGTCCACACCGTCTGGGAGAGATATTCGAGATTGACCTGGTGGCAGATGCCGGTGCCGGGCGGCACGACCGAGAAGTTCGAAAACGCCTTCTGGCCCCATTTCAGGAACTCGTAACGCTCCTGGTTCTGCTTGTACTCTTCGGTGACGTTCTTGGCGAAGGCCTTGTTGTCGCCGAAGAAATTCACGATCACGGAGTGGTCGATGACGAGGTCGACCGGCACCAGCGGATTGATCTTCTCGGCATCACCGCCGAGCTTCTGCATGGCGTTGCGCATGGCGGCCAGGTCGACCACGGCCGGAACGCCCGTGAAATCCTGCATCAGCACACGGGCCGGGCGGAAGGCAATCTCATGCTCCAGCGACTTCTTGCGCAGCCACTTCGAGACGGCGACGATGTCCTCTTTCTTGACCGAGCGGCCGTCCTCGTTGCGGAGCAGGTTCTCGAGCAGCACCTTCATCGAATAGGGGAGTTTCGAAATTCCCTTCAAACCATTCTTCTCGGCCGTGGGCAGGCTGTAATAGACATAGGTCTTGGCGCCGACCTTGAGGGTCTTTTTGCATTTGAAGCTGTCGAGCGAGGTCATGTAGGAAATCCCAATTGTTAGACATACCCGGCAGGGTATTTTAACACCGTCAGCGTAGCAGGCTGGATCGCTTGCAGGGGCAGGTTGAGTTGCTGCATCAAGTAGTTCCGGGCTTATAGAAGCTTTCTAACCGCGCCGCCACAGCCACAACAGTACCGAGCAAGTCGCGAGCCAAAAATTCTGATGCGCTACCCCAAGATTTCCTGAGGCCCGGCTGTGAACGGGTTGGTACCAGTCAAGATGCAGCTGGCCGGACGCGGCGTGACTTGCGTGCGCGGCGGCCGCGAGGTGTTTTCCGGGCTCGATTTCGAGGCTGTTGCCGGCGAGGCCGTGGCGGTCGTCGGCCGCAACGGATCGGGCAAGACCTCGCTGCTCAGGCTGATCGCGGGGCTGCTCATTCCGGCCGGCGGCACGATCGTACTGGACGGGGGCGACGCCGACATGACGCTGCCCGAGCAGTGTCACTATCTCGGCCATCGCGATGCCCTGAAACCGGCGCTGAGCGTGGCTGAAAATCTGTCATTCTGGGCGGAATTTCTGGGCGGCGAGCGCTGTGACGCGGCGGAAAGTCTCGCCACCGTCGGGCTCGACCATGCCACCGATCTGCCCGCGGGCTTCCTGTCGGCGGGACAGCGCCGCCGGCTGTCGCTGGCCCGGCTGCTGACGGTCCGACGGCCGGTCTGGCTGCTGGACGAGCCGACCAATGCGCTGGACGTCGCCGGACAGGACATGTTCGGCGGCCTGATGCGCGAGCATCTGGCAAGGGGCGGGATGATCGTCGCCGCCACCCATGCGCCGCTGGGGATCGACACGCGCGAGCTGCGGATCGGGGGGACGGCATGAGGTGGCGCGACCCTCAGCTTTTCGAACGGCCCGGCGCCGCTCTCTCCGTTCCCTCCCCCCTTGTGGGGTCCGAGGCGAGCGAAGCTCGCTCTCGAGGTCAGGGAGGGGGGTGTCACACGGGGACTCTCTCGGTCGATCGAAGTTTTTCTCTGCTCCCAAGCACGCCATTTCCTGGGCTACCCCTCTCCCCTACCCTCCACCACAAGGGGGGAGGGAGCGCAGTTTGCCTGCGGCGCGAGCCGGGCTCACATGACCGCCTCGCCACCGGAGGTCACCCATGACCGCCCTCGCCGCCCTGATCCGCCGGGACATCAAGATCGCCCTCCGCGTCGGCGGCGGGGCGTTGATCGGCGTGCTGTTCTTCCTGACCGTCGTCGTCCTGATGCCCTTCGCGGTGGGGCCGGACCTGGCGCTGCTGTCGCGGCTGGGACCGGCGATCCTGTGGCTCGGCGCGCTGCTGGCGAGCCTGCTGACGCTGGACCGGCTGTTCATGGCCGACCATGAGGACGGCTCGCTCGACCTGATCACGATGAGCCGGACGCCGCTGGAACTCGCCTGCGCCGCCAAGGCGCTGGCGCATTGGCTGGCCGCGGGCCTGCCGCTGATTGTCGCAACCCCGGTGCTGGGCCTGCTTCTCAACCTCGACATGGTCGCGACCGGCGCGGTGGCGCTGACGCTGCTGGCCGGCACGCCAGCCCTGACCTTCACCGGCATGATCGGCGCGGCGTTGGCGGTGACGCTGCATCGGGGCGGGCTGCTGATGGCCGTGCTGGTGCTGCCGCTGTCGATTCCCGTGCTGATCTTCGGGGTCGCGGCCTCGCAGGCCGCAATCACGGGGCCGTTGTCGTTCGGCGCGCCGTTCTCGATCCTCTGCGCGCTGTCGCTGGTCAGCCTCGTGATCGGCCCGTTCGCGGCGGCGGCGAGCCTGAAACATGGACTGGATTGAAATGAGCCGGTCGCTTGACCCCGATCAACTTTCGCTGCGCGCTTTCATGCTGATTGCGTGAGCGTCCACCTGTGATTATCAGAATACCATGTCGCTGATCGACCTCGCCAACCCCACCAGGTTCCTCGCGCTTTCGGCGCGGGTGCTGCCGTGGCTTGTGGCCGCGACCATCATCCTGCTCACGATCGGCCTCTATCAATCCGCATACGCGCCCGACGATTATCAGCAGGGCGCGACCGTGAAGATCATGTTCATCCACGTGCCCAATGCGTGGCTGTCGATGTTCGTCTGGGGCGTGATGAGCGTGGCTTCGCTCGGCACGCTGGTGTGGCGGCATCCGCTCGCCGACGTCGCGGCGAAAGCCGCAGCTCCGATCGGCGCCAGCTTCACCTTCCTTGCGCTGCTCACGGGCTCGCTGTGGGGCCGGCCGATGTGGGGCACCTATTGGGAGTGGGATGCGCGGCTGACTTCGGTGCTGATCCTGTTCCTGATGTATCTCGGCCTGATGGCGCTGTGGCGCGCGGTAGAAGATCCCTCGCGCGCAGCGCGTGCCGCCGCCGTGCTGACGCTGGTCGGCGCGCTCAATCTCCCGATCATCAAATTCTCCGTCGACTGGTGGAACACGCTGCACCAGCCGGCCTCGGTGATGCGCATGGGCGGCTCGACGCTCGACAAATCGTTCCTGATTCCGCTCCTGGTGATGGCGATCGCGTTCACGCTGCTGTTCGTGACGCTGCACATCGCGGCCATGCGCAACGAGATTTTGCGCCGGCGCGTGCGCTCCTTGCAGATGATGCAGGCGAGCCGCGTCGCGTTTTCGAGCGATGTGGGGACCGCTTCGCGCCAGGAAAGCGCGTCGAAAGGGGTGGCATGACGATATCGCTTGGCCCCTACGCGTCCTTCATCGTGACGTCCTATGCCGCCGCCGCCATCGTGGTCGCGCTCCTGATCGGTTGGGTCATCATCGACTACCGCAACCAGACGGCGCGGCTGCGCGAGCTCGAGCGTAGCGGCGTCACGCGCCGCTCGGGTCGCAGTGCTGTGGACACACCAAAGACAACGATATGAGCGATCAAACCACTTCCGCGCCGCCGCAGCGCCGCACCTTCCTGATGGTGCTGCCGCTGCTTGCCTTTATCGGACTCGCCGTGCTGTTCTGGTTTCGGCTCGGCAGCGGCGATCCCTCGCGGATTCCCTCCGCGCTGATCGGCCATCCCGCGCCGCAGACCACGCTGCCGCCACTGGAGGGATTGCAGGCCGACAATGTCCAGGTGCCGGGCTTCGACCCTTCCGCATTCAAGGGCAAGGTCAGTCTCGTCAATGTCTGGGCCTCCTGGTGCGTGCCCTGTCATGATGAGGCGCCGCTCCTGAGCGAACTTGCCAAAGACAAGCGCTTCCAGCTCGTCGGCATCAACTACAAGGATACACCCGACAACGCCCGCCGTTTCCTCGGCCGCTACGGCAATCCGTTCGGCCGCGTCGGTGCCGACGCCAATGGCCGCGCCTCGATCGAGTGGGGCGTCTATGGCGTACCGGAGACTTTTGTGGTCGGCCCTGAAGGCACCATCGTCTACAAGCTGGTCGGCCCGATCACGCCGGACAATCTCAAAGCCGTGCTGTTGCCGCAACTCGACAAGGCACTCAAAGCCGGAAGCTGACGATCTCGCCGATGAGCTCGTCCGCCCACCTGAGCTCACCAAGTCATCGCGACGATTGGTCCGTGTCGCCCGCAAGCAGGCCGGCCACGACATCCCAGCCCTTCTCGAACATATGGCCGACCTTGTGGCCGAAGGAATGGTCCGGACGCAACCGCGGCGATTCCAGAATGTGCGTCAGATGCCGGTGATCGCCAGGAATGGTACTGATCTCCGCATCGACGGCGGCCTGGACCGCCGTCATCAGCTCATCCAGGTGCTGGGCCCATTCGGATCCCCTAAGCTCGATCTCGGTCCTCAGCGCCTCCTCGATCCGGTAGATCTCACTAACAATTTCCTTGGCCCGCGTCGGGCGGCTGTTCCTGAGCGCGAAGAGCAAGAGGAGGTGCTTCTCCTCGATCTGATCGATCACCATCGATACGGCAATCGCAAAGGGAGATGCCGCGATCCGCGCCGCAGCCCGGTCGTCAGCCGGAACGGTCGCGATAGACAATAGCTCCCAAGGGGTTTCCAGACGCTTTGCGACGATCGTGAGCGCGAACGGCACGGCATCGGCATGCCTGGCCTTGAGCGCGGTCAAGAGGCCAAGGACCTTGTCGAGACTGGCGCCCTCGAGCCGCGCAATCTTCGGAGGGAGTGCCCGGCCGAAATCCTCGAGCTCCCGTTGCATGTCGAGGTAGCGCAGCATCTTCTTGAGGTCGTCGAACGTCGCATGCGAGCTGGTATAGGCCATCAGCCCGTCGCGAATGCCGGCAGCACCCTCGGCAGAACCAAGCAGGCCGTTGAGAGAGATCAGGACCTTCTTCTGGAACGCTTGGGCCAGCTGCCGCGCCTCGTGCTGCCTGTCGGCCGAGATGACATCGGTCGCGTTGGCGATGTAGTCGGCGGCCATGCTGCGCAGCAATTGCTCCGTCACAAGGCTCCAGATCGGTGCCAGCGACCCACGGGCGATCTGGCCGCTATTGGCCCGCTCCGGCGCCCTGTCCACCAGGACCGGCTCGAGCGGCTCGAAGAAGTAGCGTGAGGGATTTCCGACCCGATAATGATTCTGGCCCGTGTTGCGAAACTCGGCGCGAAGCGCCGCGATCAACGGTTCGGAATGCGGAATGTCCTCGCCGAGGAGATGTAGCCGTTCCAGTTCGGCAAGCAGGCGGCGCCGGACCTGCGGTGCGAGTTGCCGGAGGTACTGGATCAGGTGTTCAGCGGTGTGGTCCTGTTTTGCGCTCACCACCGGGCCTCCGCGTACGGGCTCAATCCGCGGATTGGATGAGGAGAAAGGCTATCGCCTGCGACCTTTCAGGCAAGGTAAAGCGCTGAACAATCTCAGCTTGCAGTTACGGAGCGGTGAAGAAACCGATCGACAGAGCGCACGAAACGCACGCCAGGGTGAATATGCCTGGTCGCGGCCGGGAACCGCAGGGCCGGAACCGGCGTCAGCCCTTCCTCACGTCCCCCGCCTCGGCCTCGCTGGTCTCCAGCGACACCGGCTCGATCCCGTAGCGCTTGGTCAGCGGCATCTGGGCGATGGCGAAGATCATGGTGATGGGCGTGACGCCGAACACCTTGAAGTTCACCCAGAAGTCCGTGCTCTGGGTGCGCCAGACGATCTCGTTCAGCACGGCCATGCCGGCAAAGAACAGCGCCCAGCGCAGGGTGAGGATGCGCCACCCTTGCGGGGTCAGGTTGAACATCTGGTCGAACATCACGGCGATGAAGGAGCGGCCGAACAACAGGCCGCCGCCGAGGATCGCGGCGAACAGGCCGTAGATGATGGTCGGCTTGACCTTGATGAAGGTCTCGTCGTGCAGCACCAGGGTCAGCGTGCCGAACACCAGCACGATCACGCCTGTGACGATCGCCATGATCGGGACGTGGCGCGTCACCACATAGGACGCTGCCATCGCCGCCACGATCGCGACCATGAAGGCGCCGGTCGCAGCGAACAGATTGAACTTCGCATTGACGAAGAAGAACACGAGCAGCGGACCGAGCTCGGTCGCAAGCTTGAACAGCGGATGCGGCTGGGTCTTGTCCATACTCTAGCTTTCGATTCCGGCAATGGCGCGGGCGAAATCGCGCGCGGTGAACGGCGCGAGATCGTCGACGCCTTCGCCGACGCCGATGAAATGCACCGGCAGTTTGAATTTCTCCGCCAGCGCCACCAGAATGCCGCCGCGCGCGGTGCCGTCGAGCTTGGTCATCACGAGACCCGTGACCCCGGCGGTGCGATGGAAGGCCTCGACCTGCGACAGCGCGTTCTGGCCGACGGTGGCATCTAGCACGAGGAGCACCGCGTGCGGCGCTGACGCGTCCACCTTGCGAATGACGCGCACGACCTTCTCGAGTTCGTTCATCAGCTCGGCCTTGTTCTGCAAGCGGCCGGCGGTATCGATCAGCAGCACGTCGATGTTCTGCTCTTTGGCAGCGGTCAGCGCGTTGAAGGCGAGGCTCGCCGAGTCCGAGCCCTGCGCGCCCGCAATGACGGGCGTCTTGGTCCGCTCGCCCCAGACCTTGAGCTGCTCGATCGCGGCGGCGCGAAACGTGTCGCCTGCGGCGAGCATCACCTTGCGGCCTTCGGAGGCAAACTTTTGCGAGAGTTTTCCGATGGTCGTGGTCTTGCCGGAGCCGTTGACGCCGACCACGAGGACGACGAACGGCTTCCTGGCCGCATCGATCTCGAGCGGCTTCGCCACCGGCGCCAGCACCTTCTCGACCTCGGTCGCGACGACGTCCTTGACCTCGTCGGCCGAAATCGCCTTGTCATAGCGACCGGTGCCGACGGCGTCCGCAATCCGTACCGCAACTGACGTGCCGAGGTCGGCGCGCAGCAACACGTCCTCGATGTCGTCGAGCATGGCGCGGTCGAGCTTGCGCTTGGTGACGAGATCGGCGACCGCGGTCCCGAGCGAGGACGAGGTGCGCTTCAGCCCGTTGGACAGGCGGCGCCACCAGCTCAGCTTGGGGGGATCTGACGTGGTATCGTTCATGGCGGGGGTGTGTTAGCCGTTCCCGCCGTTAAACGAAAGTCTTGTCCGAAAGTCCTGCAATTGCTCGATGTTCCCGAATTGACCACCGAGGAGATCCTGGGCCGCGTGCTCCACCGCGACGGCTTGATGCTGGTCATCAACAAGCCGGCCGGGCTGCCGGTGCATCGCGGCCCCAAGGGTGGCCCCAATCTGGAGGACTCCTTCGACGCCCTTCGGTTCGGCCTGCCGCGGCCGCCGGTGCTGGCCCACCGCCTGGACAAGGACACCTCCGGCTGCCTGGTGCTCGGCCGCCATCGCAAGGCGACCGCCTCCCTCGGCCTTCTCTTCAAGCACGGCAAGATCGGCAAGACTTACTGGACCGTGGTTGAGGGCGGCCCTGCCGAGGATGAAGGCACCATCGATATGCCGCTCGGCCGGCTCAATGCCGAGCGCGGCTGGTGGCAGAAGCCCGACCCCGAGGGTCAGAAGGCCGTCACCAATTGGAAGGTGATGGGCCGGGGCGACGGCTTCACGTGGCTGGCCATGGAACCGGTGACGGGCCGGACCCATCAATTGCGGGTGCATTCGTCCGCGACCGGCTGGCCGATCTTCGGCGATAACATTTACGGCAACGGCCCGCGCTTCGGCGAGCCGAAGCTGCATCTGCATTCCCGCGAGATCGTGGTGCCGATCTCCCGGAACAAGGAGCCGGTCCGCGTCGTCGCGCCAGCCCCGCCCCACATGCATGAGAAGCTCCGCGCCTGCGGCTGGAACGGGGAATAGCGGCCTCGAAGAGGCAAGGTTTACGAAACGTTCAGTGCTCGTCGCCAATGATAGCGGTTGCTTAGAACAAGCCCCCCATCCGCTCAGGACGAGCAACGCGTCATGTCCACGGCCCAGCTATCGATCATCGACGAGGTCGAATCCGCGATCCGGACCGGCTCGGCGGAAAAGGGCCTGGAGACCGCCCGGCGCGTCACCGACCTGTTTCTCTCCTCTGCCGGAAGCTTCAACGACGAGCAGATCGCGCTGTTCGATGACGTGCTCGAGCGCCTGATCGGCACCATCGAGCTGCGCGCCATCGCCGATGTGGCAGCGCGCATTGCGCTCGCCGAAATCAGCGCCCAGCTCGCGCCGATCGCGCAGGCGCCGCCCTCGGTGATCCGCCGCCTCGCCAACAATGACGAGATCCGCATCGCCGGTCCCGTGCTCCAGGAATCCGCGCGCCTCGACGACGGTGAACTGCTGAAGATCGCCTCCAGCAAAAGCGAGCCGCATCTGCTCGCGGTCGCCGGCCGCTGGTGGCTGAAGGAGATCGTCACCGACGCGTTGCTGGCGCGCCGCTATCCGAGCGTCAGCCGGCGCCTCGCCGCCAATCCAGGCGCGCGCATGTCCGGAAAGGGATTCACTGTTATCGTCGGACAGGCCGAGCTCGATCCCGAGCTCGCGGTGAGCATCGGCATCCGCGTCGACCTGCCGTCGGACCTGCGTCGGCGATTGCTGCGTTCCGCAACCGACGCCGTTCGCACACGCCTGCTGTCACGCGCACCGCCCGATCTGTTCGAGGAGATCCAGAATGCGATCGCCGCCGTCACCGTCGGCGTCGAGCGCGAGATGTCGGGCGTGCGCGATTTCGAGGGCGCCAAGCGGGCGGTCGGAAATCTCAAGGCGTCCGGCCAGCTCAACGAGGCGACGCTGCTCAACTTCGCGCGACACCGGCGCTACGAAGAGACCGTGGCCGCGCTGGCGGCGCTGTCGGGATCGACCGTCGAAGTGATCCGTCCGCTGATGCAGAGCCTGCGCGAAGACGGCCTGCTGGTGCCGTGCAAGGCAGCGCAGCTCAGCTGGGAAACAACGATCGCCGTGCTCGAAAGCCGTTTTGCGACCGGCGCGATGAAGCCGGCGGACCTGGCGAGGGCGAAGAGCAATTTTGCGCGCATGACGGCGGAGAACGCGCGGCGCACGCTGCGCTTCTGGCAGGTGCGGGCGTCGTAGGACTCGCTTTTCACCAAACTGACGGTGTCATCCCCCGCGAAAGCGGGGGATCCAGCATTCCGGAGACGGCAGTGAGCTACGGAGAAGCCGCAGCGTACTGGGTCGCCCGGTCAAGCCGGGCGACGACAGCGGATTACGTGGTCAGCCGCTCGCCATCATTGCCAGCAATCCTCAGCGATACAACGCTCCCCACACGCTCGCCCGCAATCGCCACCGGTAGATAGTGCTCCGTCCGCCCCTGCCCTTCGCTCTCGATCAGCACCTCGCGCGTTGCGCCGATCTCGGCTTGCAGCCGCTGCCGTAGTGCAGCGTCACCCGCTACCCGCAACCGCTTCGCGCGTTCCTTGATGGCGGGCCCCGCAACCTGCGGCATCTTCGCAGCCGGCGTGCCGGGGCGTGGCGAATAGGGGAAGACGTGCAGGAACGTCAGGCCGCATTCCTCGACCAGATCGAGCGAGCGCGCAAACATCTCGTCCGTCTCGGTCGGGAAGCCCGCGATGATGTCGGCGCCGAACGCGACATCCGGCCGCAAGCGGCGGACCTGATCGCAGAACGCGATCGCATCGCTGCGCAAGTGCCGCCGCTTCATGCGCTTCAAGATCATGTCGTCGCCTGACTGGAGCGACAGATGCAGATGCGGCATCAGCCTGGCATCATCGGCGATGGCATCGAGCAGATCGGCATCCGCCTCGATCGAATCGATCGAGGAGATGCGCAACCGCTTCAGCTCCGGCACGTGCCGCAAGATCTGCTTCGTCAACATGCCGAGCTTCGGCGCGCCCGGGAGATCAGCGCCATAGCTGGTGAGATCGACGCCGGTCAGCACGATCTCGGCATGACCGCGCTCGACCAGCGTACGCACCTGATCGACCACCGCGCCCATCGGCACCGAGCGCGAATTGCCGCGGCCATAGGGGATGATGCAGAAGGTGCAGCGATGGTCGCAACCGTTCTGCACCTGCACGAACACCCGTGGCAGACCGCTCGCATAGCCATCGATCAGATGCGGCGCCATGTCCTTCACGGCCATGATATCGCTGACCGCGACCTTCTCGCCGGCACCGAGATCGAAGGCGTCGCGCGCTGCACGCCACGCTTCGCTGCGCATCTTGTCGTCGTTGCCGACGACGCGGTCGACCTCGGCCATCTCGGCGAACATCGCGCTTTGCGTCTGCGCCGCGCAGCCGGTGACGACGATGCGCGCGTCCGGCCGCTCGCGTTTCAGCCTGCGAATCGACTGGCGTGCCTGCGCCACCGCCTCATTGGTGACGGCGCAGCTGTTGATGACGATGGTGTCGGAAAGCCCCGCGCCCTCCGCTTCGCGGCGGATCACCTCGGCCTCGAACGCGTTGAGGCGGCAGCCGAAGGTGACGATGTCGACGGCCATTAGCCCACCGGCGCGAACAGCGCCGGATCGAACTTGCCTTCATATTCGAAGGTCGCGGTGCCCGTCATCAACACGTGGTCGTCGCGCTCACGCCATTCGATGCCGAGCTTGCCGCCGGGCAACGCCATCTCGACCTTGCGCTCGGTGCGCTTCAGCCGCGCCGCAGCGACTGCAGTCGCACAGGCGGCCGAGCCGCACGCCCTCGTCAGGCCGGCGCCGCGCTCCCAGGTGCGCATCGTGATGTGCTCGCGATCGACGATATGGGCGAGCGTGATGTTGGCGCGATCGGGGAAGATCGGATGATTTTCCAACAGCGGGCCGAAGCGCTCGAGATCATAGGCGTTGACGTCGTCGACCCAGAAGATCGCGTGCGGATTGCCCATGCTGACCACGGACGGCGAATGCAGGATCGGATTGTCGATCGGTCCGATCTGCAATTCGATGTAGCGGGTGTCGCGAAACTCCTCCGCCAGCGGAATGTCCTGCCAGCCGAACTTCGGCGCGCCCATGTCGACGGTGTAGAGATCAGGCGCCGGGCCCTGCCAGGCATTGAGCAGGCCAGCCGCGGTCTGGAAGGTCACCGTGGTCTGCCCGCTCTTCTCGAAGATGCGACGGACTACGCAGCGCATGCCGTTGCCGCAGGCGCCAGCTTCGGAGCCGTCACTGTTGTAGATGCTGATGAAGGCCTCGGTGCCGTCGAGCCGGGGCTTCTGCAGCACCATGAGCTGATCATAGGGCACGCCGCCCTGCGCGGACGCCACCGCGCGGGCGTCATCGGGCGTGATGCGGCCCGCAGAATCGCGCATGTCGACAACGACGATCTCGTTGCCGATGCCGTTCATCTTGGCAAATGCGTGGTTGGCGAGCGCGCTCATGAAAATTCCCGAATTTCGCCCGTCTTATATGGCGATCCTTAGCCCTCTGGCCAGTGATTTGCGCTCCGCAGGGCCGGAGCGTCTGCCATGACGCATCTGTCATGGGACGAATTTGGCGCTCGCGTGTTAGAACGGCGAAAGTTCGCGCGACGGGGGATGCGCGACCGGATTTTGGCCTTCGTTGTTAAGGCCTTGATACGGAAGACCTTGGGGAGAATAGAATGATTGGGTTTCGTCGTCTTGCTCTGGCCGCGCTGATCCCGGCAGCGGCCTTGTCGCTTGGGCTATCAGGCGCCCTCGCGCAGACCCCGAGCCCGGCGCCTGCGGCCTCGGCAAGCCCCTCGCCGGCCCCGTCGGCCTCACCCTCTCCGGCCGCCAGCGCTTCGCCCGAAGCAACGCCGTCGCCGGCTGCCAGTGCCTCGCCCGCGCCAGCGGCATCGCCCTCTCCCGCAGCCAGCGCCTCACCGAGCCCTGCAACACCGCCGCCCGCTGCGGCCGCCACGCCGGCCCCGGTTCAGACCGCCGACCCCTTCGGCCTGGAGACCACGCTCGAGTCCAGGAAAGTCTTGATGGTCAAGGGCACCGCCAATTGGGACTCGGCCTTCGACACCCTGGTCGACGCCTTCAAGGCGCTGAACGCGCTGCTCGACAAGCAGGGCATCAAGCACGCCGGCAACGCGATGATCGTCTACACCTCGACTGATGACACCGGCTTCACCTTCTTCGCCGAAATCCCTGTCGACCAGGATCCGAAGAACCTGCCCAAGGACATGAGCATCGGCAAATCGCCCGAAGGCAAGGCGCTGAAATTCGTCCATCGCGGCTCCTACGACAACATGGACAACACCTATGAGGCGATCACCAATCACCTCGACGACAAGAAGCTGGAAGCCAAGGACACGTTCATCGAGGAGTACCTCACCGATCCGCTCAAGACGGCAGAGGACAAGCTCGTGATCAATGTGTTCGTACCGCTGAAGTGAGACCGATGAAAAAACCTGCCGCGCTTGTTGTTTCCCTGGCCGCAATCGTCGCTGCCACGATGCCCGCGCTCGCCGATGATTTCCCGTCCGCCATCTCGGTGAGCGGCGAGGCGACGGTCTCGGCAGCACCTGACCTTGCGCAGATCGATGCCGGCGTCGCCAACGATGCCAAGTCGGCGAAGGAAGCGTCCGATGCCAACAACGCGGCGATGGGCAAGGTGCTGCTGGCGCTGAAGGGCGCGGGAATCCCCGAGAAGGACTACCAGACCTCGCGCCTGTCGCTGCAGCCGCAATATGCGCCGAACCGCTCAACCGGCGCTAATCCCGTGGTCGGCTTCCGCGCCTCCAACCGCGTCACCGTGAAAATTCGCGACGTGACCAAGGTCGCCGGCGTCATCGACACGCTGGTCAGCGCCGGCGCGAACGACATCGGCAACATCTCGTTCGAGGTGACGCAGGCCTCCAAGCTGCTCGACGATGCGCGCGAGCAGGCGGTCGCCGATGCCCGCCGCAAGGCCGAGATCTACGCCAAGGCCACCGGCGTCACGCTGGGTGCGCCGCTCAGCGTCTCCGAAGGCGGCGCTCCGATGCCGCTGTTCAAGGGCCGCATGGCCGCAGCCCCGATGGCCGCGCCCGCCGCGGTAGCACCTGGCGAGGAAACGCTGTCGGTGACGGTGAATGTGAGCTGGGCGATCAAGCCGAAAGAGCAATAAGAGAGCTTCGCAAGAGGCACACTGTCGCTACAGCAATAGTGTCGTCCCGGCGAACGCCGGGACGACGAGATCAATGTGTTGCGAGAGCGGGCGCTAAATCTCCACGACCTGCCCCGGCTTCATCGCCACGAACCGCTCCTGCGGAATATTCGCCGCATCGAGCGCTTCCACCAGCGCCTTCGCAGGCGCATCGATCGCCTCGTCGGTCAGTTGGAACGTGCCGTGATGATGCCCGAGCGCCTGCTCGGCGCCGCAATCACCCAGCGCCTTCACCGCATCTTCCGGATTCATGTGCTGGTCGCGCATGAACCAGCGCGGCTCGTAGGCGCCGATGGGAAGGATCGCGAGGCGCAGCGGCCCGTGCTTCTCGGCGACGCGACGAAAATGCCGGCCATCGCCATAGCCGGAATCGCAGACCACGTAGATTTTTCCGGCCGGCGTCTCCAGCACAAAGCTCGCCCACAGCGCCTTGTTGCGATCGAACATGCCGCGCGCGGTCCAGTGCCGTGTCGGCACCAGATGCGCCGCAACGCCGCCGCCGAGCTCGACGCGATCGTGCCAGTCGAAGGCCTCCACCTTGATGGTGGAATCGGCGCCGCGCATCGTCACGTCATTACCGAGCGGCGTGACCACGCGCGGCGCAAAATTCTTGGCAAGCCGCGATAGCGTCGCCATGTCGAGATGATCGTAATGGCCGTGCGAGACCAGCACGACATCGACCTTCGGCAGCTTCTCGAAGGCGATGCCGGGATCATTGTGCCGCTTCGGCCCGGCAAAGCCGACCGGCGAGACCCGCGAGGACCAGACCGGATCGACGAGAATGTTGAGGCCGCCGGCCTGGATCAGCCAGCTCGCATGGCCAACGAAGGAGAGCCGCACCTTGCCGCCATCGACCCGCTCCGGCGGCGTGTCGACATGAGGGCTCGGGGCCCAATCGGGCCATTTGGCCCGCTCCCGCCGACCGCTGAACTGCCAGCGCAGCACCTCGCGGAGTGGCTTTGGCGGCGCGCCGTCGGGATCGAAGAAATGCAGACCGTTGAAATGGTCGGAGACGGGGCCGTCATAGGTTTTCAGGCGGCGGCGGGTGATCGGCACGGCGGGGCTCAGGGCTGGTTGCGGCGGTAAGACATCACCGGCTATATGGGCGGGCTTGACGAAAAAGGAACCCGTCGGCGGAAAGTGCCTGATTTCAAGGCCTTGGCCTGGCAATGGCGTCCCAGCACCCTAACTTTCCTTGACTTTTGGGCGTGAGCGGCGTTTAACCCCGCCACTTTCTCGGAAAGGCTTTCTTTTCGACCCGCCGACTGGCCCCGGAGGCCAGAGGTCAACGCCCGACAGCGCGATGCGCCCTCGGGCGCAAAGGTGTTTGGAAGATCGCCATTCTGGCGAGCAGGACAAGGGACAATTGCATTGTTCGACAATCTGTCGGAACGGCTTGGTGGCATTCTCGATCGTCTGACGGGGCGCGGTGCGCTGACCGAAAAGGACGTCGACGCCGCGATGCGCGAGGTGCGCCGCGCGCTGCTCGAGGCCGACGTTGCGCTCGAAGTCGTGCGCAGCTTCACCGAACGCGTCCGCGAGCAGGCGATCGGCGCCACCGTCGTCAAGTCGGTCACACCAGGCCAGATGGTGGTCAAGATCGTCCATGACGAGCTGATCAACACGCTCGGCGCCGAAAGCCAGACCATCGACGTCAATTCCGTGCCGCCGGTGCCGATCATGATGGTCGGCCTGCAAGGCTCCGGTAAGACCACCACCACCGCAAAGCTCGCCCGCCGCCTGGTCCAGCGCGACAAGCGCAAGGTGCTGATGGCCTCGCTCGACGTCTATCGCCCGGCGGCGATGGAGCAGCTCGCGGTGTTAGGCCGCGACCTCGACATTCCGACCCTGCCGATCGTGGCGGGACAGCAACCGCCGCAGATTGCGAAGCGCGCGCTGGAAGCCGGCAAGCTCGGCGGCTACGACATCGTGCTGCTCGACACCGCCGGCCGCACCACGCTCGACGAAGAGATGATGGCGGAAGCCGCCGCGATCAAAGCCGCTGCCAATCCGCATGAGGTGCTGCTGGTCGCGGACAGCCTCACCGGCCAGGACGCCGTGAATCTCGCGCGCGCGTTCGACCAGCGCGTCGGCCTCACCGGCATCGTTCTGACGCGCGTCGACGGCGACGGCCGCGGCGGCGCTGCGCTGTCGATGCGCGCGGTCACCGGCAAGCCGATCAAGCTGATCGGTACCGGTGAAAAGACCGACGCGCTGGAAGATTTCCATCCTGATCGTATCGCCGGCCGCATCCTCGGCATGGGTGACGTCGTGTCACTGGTCGAGCGCGCCGCCGCCAATATCGACGCCGAGAAGGCTGCGCGCACTGCCGAGCGTATGCGCAAGGGTCAGTTCGACCTCAACGACATGCGCGAGCAGCTGCTGCAGATGGCGAATATGGGCGGCATCAGCGGCCTGATGGGCATGATGCCCGGCATCGCCAAGATGAAGAACCAGATCGCGGCCGCCGGCATCGACGACAAGATCTTGAAACGCCAAGTCGCGGTGATCGATTCCATGACGCGCGACGAGCGCCGTCATCCGGATCTGCTGAAAGCGAGCCGCAAGAAGCGCATCGCTGCAGGCAGCGGCCAGAGCGTCGAGCAGGTCAACAAGCTCCTGAAGATGCACCGGAACATGGCCGACGTGATGAAGGCGATGGGCTCGGGCAAGCGCGGACCGCTCGCCGGCATCGCGCAGGCGATGGGCTTTGGCGGCGGCATGAAGATGCCGTCTCCGGAGGAGATGAAGGCGCTGCAGGAGAAGATGCAGAGTGGCGGCGGACAGGGTCTGCCCAGCCTGCCGAAGGATTTGCCGCCGGGTCTTCGCACCGGCCTGCCGAACCTGCCCGGACTGACCGGGCTGAGCGGCAAGCCGACGCTGCCGGGTCTCGGCGGTTTCCCGGGCAAGAAGAAATGAGGAATTCGTCGCGAGGGATCGCTCCGGTCTCGCGCAACGCGGAATACCAATCAACCGAACAAAACGTACTTTGAAGGAGAACTAGATGTCCGTCGTTATCCGCCTCGCCCGCGCAGGCACCAAGAAGCGTCCCGTCTATCACGTCGTCGTCGCCGATTCGCGTTTCCCCCGCGATGGCCGCTTCATCGAACGCCTCGGCTACTTCAACCCGCTGCTGCCGAAGGACAACGAGACCCGCCTGAAGCTCGACATGGACAAGGTGAAGGCCTGGCTCGCCAAGGGCGCGCAGCCGTCGGACCGCGTGTCCCGCTTCCTCGACGCCGCCGGCGTCAAGAAGCGCGAAGCGCGCAACAACCCCGAGAAGGCCGTGCCGCGCAAGGAGCGCAAGGCGCAGGCCGAAGCCGCTGCGAAGGCTTAAGGGCTAGGCCATGTCGGCGCTGATCTGCGTCGCGCGGATCGGCGCCGCGCATGGTGTGCGCGGTGCGGTCAAGCTGTGGACCTTCACTGAAGATCCCTTTGCCGTGAAGCGCTACGGTCCGCTTCTCTCCAAGGACGGCAAGCGCCAGTTCGAGCTGGCGCAGGTCCGCGAAGCGAAGGACCATCTGGTCGCGACCTTCAAGGGCGTCGCTACCCGCGATGAGGCCGAGCGCCTCAACGGCATCGAACTCTACGTCGCGCGCGACAAATTGCCCGCGACCGACGAGGACGAATATTACCACGCCGATCTGATCGGGCTCGCCGCCGTCACCACTGACGGCGATGCGCTCGGCCGCGTGCTCGCGATCCATAATTTCGGCGCCGGCGACATCATCGAGATCGCGCCGCTCAAGGGCGCGACGATGCTGCTGCCGTTCACGAACGCCGTGGTGCCAGAGGTCGATCTCAAAGGCGGCCGCGTCGTGATCGCGCTGCCGCAGGAGATCGAGGGCGACAAGGACGAAGCTCGATCCACGAGTCGTCCCCGCGAAGGCGGCGACCCATAACCACGGGCCGAATTTTTTCGCTAAGCTGGTAGCCCGAGACATCGCAAAACGAAGTGCGGTGATGATGGGTCCCGGGCTCGCGCTTTGAGCGCCCCGGGACGACGAAAGCTGAGATTTGATGACCAACCCCCCACCCTGGCGCGCGACGGTGCTGACGCTGTTTCCGGAGATGTTTCCGGGACCGCTCGGCGTGAGCCTGGCCGGCCGGGCGCTGGCCTCCGGCCTGTGGCAGATCGAGGCGCGGGATATCCGGGCCTCCGCCACCGATCGCCATCGCAGCGTCGATGACACCCCGGCCGGTGGCGGGCCGGGCATGGTGCTGCGGGCCGATGTGTTGGCCGCGGCGATCGATGCCGCCGAGATCGGCCCGGACCGGCCGAAGCTGCTCATGAGCCCGCGGGGTCGGCCATTGACCCAGGCGCGCGTGGTGGAGCTGGCCCGGAGCCCCGGCCCCCTCATCGTCTGCGGGCGGTTCGAGGGGATCGACCAGCGGGTGATCGATGCGCGCGGCCTGGAGGAGGTCTCGATCGGCGATTACGTGCTGTCCGGGGGCGAAATCGCCGCGATGGCGCTGATCGACGCCTGCGTCCGCCTGCTGCCGGGGGTGATGGGCAAGGAAGCCTCGGGAACCGAGGAGAGCTTTTCGGACGGCCTGCTCGAATACCCCCAATACACCCGCCCGCAGCTGTTCGAGGGGGTTCCGATCCCCGAGATCCTGACCTCGGGCGATCATGCCAAGGTCGCCTCCTGGCGGCGGGCGCAATCCGAGGCCCTGACGGAGGCCCGGCGACCTGATTTGTGGGCCCAAATCCCACCCAAAGCCCCGAATCGGCCCGGGCGCCAAAAAACGCCAAAAAACAAGACAGACGGGTGACAAACGCTCCGGCTTGCCTTATAGGAGCGCCCACATCCGCAATGGCTGGATAGACGAATTTCGCGCAGCCCCCGTTTCTTAAAGGCTGGGCGCGCCGATGGAGATTTACCCATGAACCTGATCAAGCAGCTCGAGCAAGAGCAATTCGACAAGCTGTCCGCCGGCAAGGACATTCCCGAATTCGGTCCCGGCGACACCGTGATCGTCAACGTGAAGGTCGTCGAAGGCGACCGCACCCGCGTGCAGGCCTATGAAGGCGTCTGCATCGGCCGTTCCGGCGGTGGCCTCAACGAGAGCTTCACCGTTCGCAAGATCTCCTACGGCGAAGGCGTCGAGCGCGTGTTCCCGGTGATGTCGCCGATGATCGACTCGATCAAGGTGGTGCGTCGCGGCAAGGTGCGTCGTGCCAAGCTCTATTACCTCCGCAATCTTCGCGGCAAGTCGGCGCGCATCGTCGAGAAGACCGAGCACGCCAAGGCCGTCAACGAGTAAGCTCCGCTTACAGTCGAGTTTCGAAGAGCGCGGGGCAAACCCCCGCGCTTTTTTGTTGCGTCAGCCGTGCGCGTCAAACTACTCGCGCTTCCAAATCGGCCTGCTATATATTCCTGGAATGTTTCCAGATCTGACCAGCTTCGTGAGCCACCAGCGCATCGTCATCGACGATCGCTCGCGGCTGCCTGGCCGGTTCTTCGGACGCTTCGCGACCTCGGCAACGTCAGAGCTTACGCGCGCAGCCTAAAAGCTGCGCTGACGATTTTGTTGCCCCGCGCGCCACCCGCGCATTTCCGCTTACACATTCTTCGGAGCTGAAGCTCATGTCCAAGCCGACCACCCTGTACGACAAGATCTGGAACGACCATCTGGTGCACGAAGCCGACGACGGCACCTGCCTGCTCTATATCGATCGTCACCTGGTGCACGAGGTGACCTCGCCGCAGGCATTCGAAGGCCTGCGCGCCACCGGCCGCAAGGTTCACGCGCCCGAGAAGACGCTCGCGGTCGTCGACCACAACGTGCCGACCACCGATCGCACCAAGCCGAATCCCGATCCTGAAAGCATCGAGCAGATCAAGGCGCTGGCCGAGAACGCCAAGGAATTCGGCATCGAGTATTACAACGAGTTCGACAAGCGCCAGGGCATCGTCCACGTCATCGGCCCCGAGCAGGGTTTTACGCTGCCCGGCACCACCATCGTCTGCGGTGACAGCCACACCTCGACGCATGGCGCGTTCGGCGCGCTCGCGCACGGCATCGGCACCTCCGAGGTCGAGCACGTTCTGGCGACGCAGACGCTGATCCAGAAGAAGGCGAAGAACATGCGCGTCACCGTCGACGGCAAATTGCCTGACGGCGTCACCGGCAAGGACATCATCCTGGCCATCATCGGCGAGATCGGCACCGCCGGTGGCACCGGCTACGTGCTGGAATATGCCGGCGATGCGATCCGAGCGCTCAGCATGGAAGGCCGCATGACGGTCTGCAACATGTCGATCGAAGGCGGCGCGCGCGCCGGCCTCGTTGCGCCCGACCAGAAGGCCTACGACTTCCTGCGCGACCGTCCGAAGTCGCCGAAGGGCGCGGCCTGGGACGCAGCGATGCGTTACTGGGAGAAGCTGCGCTCCGACGAGGGCGCGCATTTCGACCATGAGCTGCGCCTCGATGCGGCAAAACTGCCGCCGATCGTGACCTGGGGCACGAGCCCTGAGGACGTGATCTCGGTGACCGGCATCGTGCCCGATCCTGACAAGATCGCTGACGAGGCCAAGCGTCTCTCCAAGCATCGCGCGCTCAAGTACATGGGCCTGACGGCGGGAACGAAGATCACCGACATCAAGCTCGACCGCGTCTTCATCGGCTCGTGCACCAACGGCCGTATCGAAGACCTGCGCGCCGCCGCCAAGATCGCCGAAGGCAAGCAGGTCGCAGGCACCGTCAACGCCATGGTCGTGCCGGGCTCCGGCATCGTGAAGGAGCAGGCCGAAGCTGAAGGTCTCGACAAGATCTTCATCAAGGCCGGCTTCGAATGGCGCGAGCCCGGCTGCTCGATGTGCCTCGCCATGAACCCGGACAAGCTGAAGCCGGAAGAGCGCTGCGCCTCGACCTCGAACCGCAATTTCGAGGGCCGCCAGGGCTTCAAGGGCCGCACGCATCTGGTGTCGCCGGCGATGGCGGCGGCGGCGGCGATCGCGGGTCACTTCGTCGATGTCAGGGACTGGCGCTAAGCCGCTTCCTGCAATTTGAACGAACGCGGCAAATTGCTGTTAAGCCGCAGCGCCGACAGTGTCCTCGCGACGATCTCGCGAGGACACCTCTCATGGCCAACAAGCCTGAATATGTCGACCTGATCAGCGATGCGACCCGCCAGCACCGGCGGCGCGCGGCGCCGCTGCGCATCGTCGCCAAGCCCGAGGCCGAGGAGACCTCCAAGCTCAGCCGCTGGCCGCCAGCGATGCTCAAGCAGTGGAAGGTCGAGACGCTGATGCGGTGGAAATCGGCGTCGTTGAAACTGAAGGATTGGCTGTGAGGCAATGGTAAGCAAAGGGCGCCCGCGAGGCGCCCTTTTCATTTCAGCCGTTGCGACTCGACTCACCAATAGCGGTACGGATAGTGCCAACGATGCCAGTGGCAGATGCGGCGCGGGCCGTAATAGGTCCAGATGATCCGGCAGCGGCGCGGATAGTGATAGGTGGGATAATAGCCGCCGTAATAATAGCGCCGGTGGAAGTGGCGATAGCCGTAATAGGGGCGATAGTAGCCACCCCAGTGGCGATGATAGCCGCCATATCCGCCAAAGCGGTGGAAGCCGCCATAGCGATAACCGCCACCGTGGAAGCCACCGAAGTGCCCTCCGCCGCCGTGGAAGCCGCCGAAATGTCCGCCACCGCCATGGAAATGTCCACCACCGCCGCCACCGCCATGGCGGACCTGGATCATCATGTCGTCGCTTGCAGCCTTCGCCGCGGGTAGCGCGGTCGGATTGATCGGCGTCATCGCGTCAGCGCGGCGCGCAATCCCTGCTGACAACATCAGAGCAGCCACAGCGGCAAGCCCGAGCAAGCGCAGCGAGCTTGTCCCGGGACGCAATATCCTCAGCATGGAATGTCTCCCTGAATCTGGACAGCGTCATTGCGGCGTAGTCGTCCCGCTGTCGCTGTTCATTTGCAGTCGCTCCCGAGATTAAACTAGAGACGGCGACGTGAACGCGCCATGAATGAACGACGCTCCGCGCAAGTCGATGCCGAGAGGAATTTGAGAGATGACCGTCTATGCGATTGCGCAGTTGAAGATGACGGACCGCGCGGCCTATGACCGCTACCAGGCGCGGTTCTTCGTTGTGTTCAGGAAATTCAATGGAAGACTGCTGGCCGCTGACGAACATCCGCGCGTGCTCGAAGGCGCGTGGCCGTATGACAAGCTTGTCATGATGTCGTTTCCCGACGAGGCTGCATTCCTCGCCTTCTCGACCTCGCCCGACTACGAAGACATCTCGCGCGATCGCAAGGCAGGCGCGCAAGCGACCGTGCTGCTGGTGAAGGGCTTTACGCCCGCAGGCTGAGCAGCGTCACCAGAACGGCCCGTAGCCCAGCACGAACGGCGCGGGCACACCGTAAGGGTAGGGACGGTAATAGACAGGCCGCGCGTAGTAGTGCGGATCAGGCCGCGGAACGTAGCGCGCAGCATCGTATCGCACGTGCCGTCGCCCATCGAACACCGCGCGGCCCGCGGAAGCGTCCGGCAGCTTCGTCACTCTCTGCGCGGCCGACACGCTCGACGCGCCCGCGGCAAGCCCGACAGCAACGGCCAATGCGACCCATCTCGTCATGACGACCTCCGCCCGCAATGTGAGAGGATCACACGGCCGCCGGCAAGTTAAAAGCGCCCAATCTGGAACGCTGGGCCTGAATCTGTTATGGATGAAAACCAGCCGTCAGCGACGTACGTATCTTCTGGTCGAGCGAATGCAGGAGACGGTCATGACACAGTTTCGAGCATTGCGAATACCTCGCCTCGCGATCGCAGCGAGCATTGCCCTTGGCGCGAGCTCGGCACTGGCCTCGCAGGGGCCTGGCGTCGAGAGCGGCACGGCAAGCCCAACGACGCAGCTCGTGATGGCGATCCTGGTCTATGGCGCGTCCGCTGCGATTGTCAGCGCCGGCCTGATCGGCGCGCTGCGCGGACACTGAGCCGGGATCAGCCGCGACGCCAGTAGCAGCTCATATGCGGCGTGATCACGGTGCCGCTGGGCCTGTGTTCCTGCACATAGGCAACGTTGCACTCGCGCACCGCGTCGGGGCCCGGGTTATAGCGCGGATAGACCTCGTCCGGGCTGTAATAGGGCGTGACGCGCAGGCGCGTCTGGGGCCGCCTGCGCGGCGGCGGAACGTCGTCAGGCGACACCGCCTGGGCCATACGGACGACAGTGCCAGCCGTCTCCGCCCGGGCGCTCACGCCAGATAGCGAAAACAACCCCATGCACAGTAGAACCAGTCCCGCTGTTCCTGCCCGCATTTCACACCACCCGGCTCAGTCAACCCCTTGAAGCGCCGTACGCTCCTCGTTTTCGCGCGCGACGTCAACTCTCCGCGCGATCCTATAAAGCCGGATGCATCGCTGCGAAACCCACGCTAAGACAAGCCCATGTGGACGGACCTGAAAGCGCCCTCGCTGGCCGAGATGGAAGTGACGGCGCACGACATTTTCGAGCGCCTGCCGGCGGAGTTTCGCGGGCTGTGCGAGGGCCTGATCATCCGCGTCGACGACTTCCCCACCGAGAACGTGCTCGACGAGATGGAATGCGAGAGCGAATTCGACCTGCTCGGCCTATTCCAGGGCGTCGGCCTGCCGCAACAGAGCCTTGGCGACGTGGCCCGGCTGCCCAACATGGTCTGGCTCTACCGCCGCCCGATCCTGGACTACTGGGCCGAGCACGACGAGAGCCTCGGCCATATCCTCCGCCACGTCCTGATTCACGAGATCGGCCACCATTTCGGCCTCTCGGACGATGACATGGAAGCGATCGAGGCGCAGGCCGAATAGGAAATCATCGATCGGATAGGGATGGCGCCGGCAGAAGCATCGTCAGCCGATAGTCGGGCCAACCCGCGAGCGACAGCGACACCTGCTGATAATGCAGCAGTCCCATGGTCGGATGATTGAACGCGCGTTCGCCGCCTTCGCGTGCCAAGACGCCCTGCGTTTCCCAGCAGCGCTGGAAGTCGGGGCTTGCCAGTCTCAGTTCCTCCACCAGCCGGCGAACTTCCGGATCGTCGGAGTAGGCTGTCGCGGCGGCACGGAACTCGGCGACGACGCGCTGCGCACGTGAACTCCAGTCGAGGATCAGGCTTCGCGCCTCTGGCCTGACGAAGATGTAGCGCAGCAGGTTTTTCTCGCCGTCATCGTCGAGCCATCCTGCAAACAACCGCGATGCTTTCGCATTCCAACGGCGCGCGCTCCATGTGCGATCGAGGATGTAGGCGGGACCATCGATCGCATCGACGCAGGCCAGGATCTCCTCGGGTGGATCGTCTCTGTGGCCCGGCCGCTCGGGATCGCGCTTACCCGCGACTTCAAACAGATAACCGCGCTCGGCAAGCGACAGGCGCAATCCGCGGGCGAGGCGCGCGAGGGCCGAGGCAGAGACCGACACATCGCGCCCCTGCTCGATCCAGGTGTACCAGGTGACGCTCAATCCGCAGAGCTGGGCGACCTCCTCACGCCGGAGGCCGGGCGTGCGCCGCCGTGGTCCGGCGGCGAGGCCGAATTCCGCCGGAGACTGACGCTCCCGGAGCGCCCGCAAGAACGCGCTGAGCGAGAGAGCAGGGGCGATCGGGTCTGGTCGTTTCATGGTGGTTTTTATACCAGCATATCTTGTGTTCTTAAACCGGTACCCTGGGTGTGTTAGCCTTTTTGCCTCGGCCCTCTCGCCGAGCAAGGACGGCACCGACATGGGCAAGCAATTCGCTGCGATCGAACCCGAGCACAGGGCTTTCATCGAGCGGCAGAAGATCTTCTTCGTCGCGAGCGCCCCGCCGAAGGGACGCATCAACGTGTCTCCCAAGGGCCTGGCGTCGTTCCTTGTGCTCGGCGAGAACGACGTCGCCTATCTCGACTGCACCGGCAGCGGCAGCGAGACCCGCGCGCACCTGATCGCTTCCGACGACAAGCGGTTGACCATCTGTTCTGCGCTTTCGACGGCCCTCCGATGATCCTGCGGCTGTACGGCGAGGGGCGGTCGCTCATGCGTGGCTCGCCTGAATACGCCGAGCTCGCCCCTCGGTTCGAGGACATGACCGGAGCGCGCCAGATCGTGCGCCTCTCGGTCGAGCTCGTGCAGAGCTCATGCGGTATGGGCGTGCCCCTGTTCGACTACAAGCAAGAGCGTGGCAGCCTCATCCGCTACTGGACGGCGCAGGGCGTCAACAATTTGCGAAAATATTGGGGCCTGAAGAACATGAAGAGCATCGACGGCCTGCCGACCGGCTTTGCGCCTGACAGCATGGCTCCGCCAAGCTGACAGACCAAGATTGCCGAATCCGGCCTAGGATTTGTATTCCAACCGGGCTAAACAGCCCTCCCCTGACTGCAAACCGGGAAGCCTAGAGATGGACAAGTTCACCACGCTGGAAGGCGTCGCGGCGCCGCTGAAGATCATCAATGTCGACACCGACATGATCATTCCGAAGCAGTACCTGAAGACCATCAAGCGCACCGGCCTTGGCAAGGGGCTCTTCTCCGAGCAGCGCTACAAGGACGACGGCAGCGAGAACCCGGATTTCGTCCTCAACCAGCCCGCCTATCGCAATACGAAGGTGCTGGTTGCCGGCGACAATTTCGGCTGCGGCTCGAGCCGCGAGCATGCGCCCTGGGCGCTGCTCGATTTCGGCATCCGCTGCGTGATCTCGACCTCGTTCGGCGACATCTTCTACAACAACTGCTTCAAGAACGGCATTCTGCCGATCCGCGTCTCCCAGGAAGACCTCGACAAGCTGTTCGACGACGCTGAGCGCGGCGCCAACGCGACGCTGACGATCGACCTGCCGAACCAGGAGATCCGCGGGCCCGATGGCGGCAAGGTCAAGTTCGAGATCGACCCGTTCCGCAAGCACTGCCTGATCAACGGCCTCGACGACATCGGTCTGACGATGGAGAAGAAGTCCTCGATCGACACCTATGAAGAGAAGCTCAAGCGCGAACGCGCCTGGGCCTGAACTCAAGTTTCATTTGAAGCCCCGGTGCGACAAGCGCCGGGGCTTTTTCTTTGCCTCTGATATCCCGTATAGCTGCGCCATGCTTCCCGAGATCGTCACCTTCTGGCATGGCCCGATGGACACGCTACGCCAGACCTGCCTGCGCTCGCAGCTGGCGGCCGGCCACAAGGTCACGGTCTATAGCTTCGACACCATTCCGGGTCTTCCGGCTGGCATCGAGAACGCGGACGCCGAAGCGATCCTGCCGCACGCCTTCTCCGAACGCTTGCGGCCGCCGCAGCCGGACGGCAGCTGGCGCGACTGGACCACGCTCCAGTTCAGCGACTTCTTCCGCATGAAGCTGATGGCGAAGAATCTCGGCCTCTGGCTCGACGCCGACGTGCTGCTGCTCAAACCCGTCGAGATCGATCCGGCAAAGCCTTATTTTGCCTGGGAGCGATCCCGCCGGCTCGGCAACTCCGTTCTCTATCTGCCGCAGGACCATCAGATCGTTCGCGCCTTCGAGGGTCTGATGGAGCAGGAGGAACTGACCCCGGAATGGCTGTCGCTGAGCCACCGCTTGAGCTTTGCGATCAAGCGCCTGAGCGGCGGCTCGCAGCGTCTGTCCGACCTTCGCATCGCCATCTTCGGGCCGCCGGCCTTGACCATCCTCGCCAAGCGTTCAGGTGATCTTCAAAAGGCGTTGCCGAAGAAATCGTTCTATGCGGTGCATTCCGAGCCAAGGCTGTTCTTCGATCCCTCGAGCTATCTCGGCATCATCACCGACCCCCAAGTGATCGGCCTCCACATCTCCGGCAAGGGGCGCTCCTTGCAGCCGCCGATTCCCGGCAGCCTGTTCGCCTGGGCGGTAGAGCGGTTTCGCTGAGGTCTCTCATCCCGTGTCCCGGACGCGCCGCACCGCGTCCGGGACACGGGAGTTGAATTTGATCCAGCGCAACGTGCTCCTGCATCATTGTGCCTAATGTCGCTCCAGTTCCGACGTTCGAATGGAGCTTTCCATGAGCACCGCAAGCAGACCTTATCCCATCGTTCAGGATCTCATCGAGTCCTTCGCGAGCTGGCTGAAGCATCGCCGCGAGATGGCCGAGATGCGGCAGCTCGATCGCTCCGAGTTCGACCGGATCGCAAACGATCTCAGGATCGCGCCTGATGATCTCGAAGAGCTGGTCCGCCACGGCAAGCATGCCGCCGACGAACTGCCCAAGATGCTGGAGCAGCTCGGCATCGACGCGGAGGCACTCGGACGCGCACAGCCGCTGCTGCTGCGCGACATGGAGCGGGTCTGCTCGCTCTGCGGTCACAAGGGCCAGTGCGACCGCGATCTCGCCGACGGCACCGCGGCCGAAAACTATCACGGCTATTGCGGCAACGCCGCGACGCTGGAATCGCTCGATCGCACCGAGGTCGCGTCGCGCTGACGCGCGATGAGATTGGGTCCAATCGTCATCGCGCTTTAGCTTTTTGCTTGAGCATGATCTTTTCGGAAAACCGCTTCACACTTTTCCGGATCATGCTCTAGCGCCCAGCGCTCAGAATCCGACCTTCTCGTTCATGTAGAACGTGTTGAGAATGGTGACCCTGTCACGATCGGTATGGATCTGTGGACGGCCGTGCCAGCTCATCCTGGTCAGGGTGTGATAGGCCTTCAGGACCACGAAGGCATAGCCGACATTGGGCAGGAACGGGATCGTCTTCACGGGCTCGAGGCAGTAGGAGCCGACGTGAAACAGTCCCTTGAGGGATGCCTGGTAGAGCGTCGTTCCCAGCGCTTCCTGACTGTCGTCGGCCGGACAATAGAGCTGCATCGTCACGACCTTCTTGCGCGTGTCCGGATGCGGCTTGATCTGATAGCCGTCCCTGTCGACATACACGACCGGCTTTGCGACCAGCGTCAGATCCTCAGGCTTAGCCACCTTGTCGCCACGGGCGCGAATCTCGAGCCCGTCATGCAGCCGGTTCCGTATCGCCTGCTCGACGGGCTTCGACGTCAGCATGGCCGAGACGGCAGCCCAGGCAGGGCGCAGCGACGGCTCGATCTTGTCGACATTTTCGCCGTAGAGACGCAGCGCCATCCGTGTCCCCGTACCGGTGATCGGATCGTAGCCCTGGGTCGGCACGCTCCGGATCATGTCCCGGTAGAAATCCGCGGGGAAGAAATCGCGGAAGACGATGTGGGGAAACGGAGACGCGGAATGATCAGCGGCCTCGATGCTGCGCACCGCATGGGCGGTAAGTTCGTCGACGAGATTGGCCGGAGCAGCCACTTCAGCAAGAGCCGTCATGAGGATACCTCACACCAGGTTGGACCCAGTATTTTCAAGTGTTTCCGGGATTACCTTGCGACGTGGACCTTATGCAAGTCAACGGCAGCGACCGCGGCGGATATTCGCGCGGTCGTGATCAGAAACCGGCCCAGCCGTGCCTCAAGCAAATCGATCCATTGCGGCGTTTAAAGCCTCAAAACGACCCCTGTTCCGCACTGGCCAGATTCCCCAAGCAGACCGGCCTCCTCAGCCCTTGCTCATCGCGGCGATCGCGTCCGCGATCTCGATGGTGCGGCGCGCCATGTCGGCGTGCAGGCGTTCCACCATCGCGCCGTCGAGACGGATCGCGCCGCGCGAGACGTTTTCCGGCAGCTCGAACGCTGCGATGATCTTTCGCGCGCGCGCGATGTCTTCTTCAGGCGGCGTGAAGATCGCGTTGCAGGCTTCGATCTGCGAAGGGTGGATCAGCGTCTTGCCGTCGAAGCCGAGATCGCGCCCTTGCGCGCATTCGGTGGCGAAGCCATCAGGATTGGCGATGTCGCTATAGGGGCCGTCAAGGATCTCGAGGCCCGCGGCGCGCGTTGCCAGGATGCAGTGCGTGATCATCGGGATCATCGCGGCGCGGCCCGGCATCATCTTGACCCGCGTCTCACGCGAGATGTCGTTGGGACCGAACACGAAGCCCGCAAGACGGCACGATGGATCGCGACCGGCCTCGGCCAGCTCCTCGGCGTGCAACACCGCGCGCGCGGTCTCGATCATCGCCCAGACCTTCACGGACGGCGCGGCGCCGAGATGGGCGAGATCGCGGCCGATGGCCTGGAGATCCTCGATGCTTGAAACTTTTGGAACCAGGATTCCGTCAGGCGAGGCCTTGGCGGCCATCGCAACGTCGTCGGCCCACCATTGGGAGTCGAGGCCGTTGGTCCGGATCAGGATCTCGCGCTTACCGAACCCTTTTGCAGCGATCGCGGCGGCGATGCCATCACGCGCCACCGCCTTGGCGTCCGGGGCGACGGAATCTTCGAGATCGAGGATCAGGCCATCGGCGGCGAGATTTCTTGCCTTTTCAAGGGCGCGAGGGTTGGAGCCGGGCATGAACAGATGGCTGCGGCGCGGGCGGGTCATGCGACTTCCTTCCTGACGGCTCGGACTGGTTCTAGGTGGAGGCGATACCATCTGGCCTGCCTATTCGAAAGGCTTGTTCGCCCTACCGGTATATGATTAGGCATAGGGCCATGATCACATTCCCGAAGTCCTTGCTGGACGGCTACAACGCCTTCGCCACCAACCGGTTGCCGGCCGAGCAGAACCGCTATCGCGAACTGTCGGTGAAGGGACAGTCGCCCGAAGTGATGGTGATCGGCTGTTGCGACAGCCGCGTCTCGCCCGAGGCGATCTTCGATGTCGGCCCGGGCGAGTTGTTCGTCGTTCGCAACATCGCCAATCTGGTGCCGACCTATCAGCCCGACGCCAACGCGCATGGCGTCTCGGCCGCGCTGGAATATGCCGTCACGGTGCTGAAGGTGAAGCACATCGTCATCCTCGGCCACGCGCAATGCGGCGGCATCCGCGCCTTCGTCGACAAGATCGAGCCGCTCACGCCGGGCGACTTCATCGGCAAATGGATGCAGATGTTCATCAAGCCGGGCGAAGTGGTCGAGCAGCGCGACCACGAGACCATGGCGCAGTTCGTCGAACGCATCGAGAAGGCCGCGGTGTTCCGCAGCCTCGAAAACCTGATGACCTTCCCGTTCGTGCGCAAGGCCGTCGAGAGCGGCCAGATGCATCTGCACGGCGCCTATTTCGGCGTCGCCGAGGGAACGCTGTTCGTGCTGGACAAGGCGAGCAAGGCATTCAAGAGCGCACGGAGCGTGGTGTAATCGCCGCTCTCGTAGGGTGGGCAAAGCGAAGCGTGCCCACCACCTGTCGCAATCGGAAAAGATCGTGGGCACGGCGCTGCGCGCCTTTGCCCACCCTACGAGACCGAATTCGGTGACGTAGGGCGGATTAGCGAAGCGTAATCCGCCGCGTTTCGTTCCGCGATGACAGAAGCAGCGGAGTTACGCCGCCTGCTTCTTCGCGCTGATCAGCTTGCGGTTGATCAGCACTTCCGCGATCTGGATCGCGTTCAGCGCGGCGCCTTTGCGCAAATTGTCCGACACGCACCACAGCACGAGACCGTTCTCCACCGTCGCGTCCTCACGGATGCGGCTGATATAGGTGGCGTCCTCGCCGGCCGCTTCGTAAGGGGTCGCGTAGCCGCCGGGCTCCTGCTTGTCGATGACGAGACAGCCGGGCGCCACCCGCAGGATGTTGCGCGCTTCATCGGCGCTGATCGGATTCTCGAACTCGATGTTGACGGCCTCGGAGTGGCCGACGAAGACGGGCACGCGCACGCAGGTGGCGGAGAGCTTGATCTTGGGATCAAGAATCTTCTTGGTCTCCGCCATCATCTTCCACTCTTCCTTGGTGTAGCCGTCCTCCATGAAGACGTCGATGTGGGGGATGACGTTGAAGGCGATGCGCTTGGGGAACTTGTTCGCGATCAGCTCGCTGTTGGTGTAGACGGCCTTGGTCTGCGAGAACAATTCGTCCATCGCGTCCTTGCCGGCGCCCGACACCGATTGGTAGGTCGAGACCACGACGCGCTTGATGGTGGCCTTGTCGTGCAGCGGCTTCAGCGCGACCACGAGCTGCGCGGTCGAGCAGTTCGGGTTGGCGATGATGTTCTTCTTCTTGAAGCCTTCGGTCGCGGCGGCATTCACCTCGGGCACGATCAGCGGCACGTCCGGATCCATGCGCCAGGCCGAGGAATTGTCGATCACGACAGCGCCGGCTGCGCCGATCTTCGGCGACCATTCCTTCGACACCGAACCGCCCGCCGACATCAGGCAGATATCGACATCGGAGAAGTCGTAGTGCTCGAGCGCTTTGACCTTCAGGGTACGGTCGCCATAGGAGACCTCGACGCCGACGCTGCGGCGTGACGCCAACGCCACGACCTCGTCCGCCGGGAATTTGCGCTCATCCAGGATGTTGAGCATTTCCCGTCCGACATTGCCGGTCGCGCCGACGACTGCGACTTTGTAACCCATCGTTCACTCTCCGATGAAAAAGCCCATTCCTGAAGCTGACGCTTAAACAGGAAGAGCAGCGCTTCTATGCGAGAACCGGCCTCAAGACAACGTTGGACCATGCCTTAGGGACGTGGATGCAGTCGCCTGAGGCCGGCACGGCCGCAAACCCCACCCAGATCCATCTGGCGCTCGCCAATTTCGCCGACGAGGTGGTCGGCACGCTGGCGCGCCTGTTGGCCTATGTGGGGGTGCTGGCTTTGTTTGCCATCCTCGCGCTTGCCGGGCTCGGCCAGCTGCCTGATTTGCGCAGCGACGAGCCGACCGCAAAGCCCAGCTGGGCTATGGCTGACCGTTCGCATCCGGCCTTCGCGCTCAGCCGGATCGATTCATCTGAGAAAACAGCCTCTTACACGATTCTAAGGCACCCCGAAGGCGGCCGCCGCGACGTCATGCGCTGGGCTGGCGACGCCGACAAGCCCGCCGACAGACCTTGGGCCGAGCTCGAGATCTACCGGGAAGGCAACGAATTCGACGTGACGCGTCCGGCAGCCTCAGGCCTCGCCGCCCGGATGGGCCTGGATGCGGCCACCACGTTGGAGCAGGCCGGCCTGATCGACACCAAATTCGGCCCCGTCGCCCTGTTCCGGCCATCGGGCACGGCGGATGGGTCGCCGGCCTGCCTCGGCTACCTCAAGCGCAACGAGGAGCCGGCGCTGCAGATCTCCGGCTTCTCCTGCCAGGGCGACACCCTGCCGGCCCGGCGCGCCGCAATCGCCTGTACCCTGAACCGGCTGACGCTCCTGACCTCAGGCAACGAGCCGAAGCTGGCGGAGATGTTCGCCCATGCGGAGCTGAAGCGCCGCTCCTGTGAGCCCCAGGGGTCGTCTCAAGGCTCGGCCGACTGGCTGCTGGGCGCGGCGAATGCGCAATTGCGCGGCGCGCTCTGATCCGCATCAAGCTCAAGTGGCTGGTATCCATGCAACTTTTGCCGGCGCGCCCGATTATTCCAGCGCGGTGTGACTGAATAGACCTAGTTGCAGTGCCCCCGGCCGGGCTAGTATGGGATGAAATCGACTGGCGGCTTGCCGCCTGAAGGGGACGTGATGAGCTTCAATTTTTCTGCCGCGAACAAATTGGCGACCTTGCTTGCGGCGAGCGCCGTGATGGCCGTGGCCTTCGCGGCACCGGCGTCGGCCGACACCAAGACCAAGCAGCGCTTTGACGATCGCGGCCGGCACTATTACGGCCCGAGCGGCCCCAATGCGGTCTACCAGCAGGGCCGCACCCGTATCTACGTGAGCAAGCGCTCATGGCTCGACGGTGGCACCGAGGTCAATCCGGGCGATCGCAAGTTCAGCGATTACGCCTTCCCGCCGGCCGTCGGCTATCCCTCTTTCGCCCGCGAAAACCTCAACCGCCCGATCGACCGCCAGCCGCTGGCGACCCCGGCCGATGTCGGCGGCTATCCGCAGAATTTCCCGCTGTACTGAGCGGACGCAGCGACCGAATCAAAAGGCCGGGCTCATGCCCGGCCTTTTTGTTTACGCATTGGCCGCCGGGTCATAGCGCCGGCAAAACTCCTCGATCGCCTCGGAGCGAAAATCGGCGAGGCGCGCGAAGATGAGTTCGTCCGGCCAGTCCCACCAGGCGATGCGGCGCAGGCTTGCCGCAACGGCGTCATCGAAGCGCTTGCGGATGGGTCGCGCGGGGACGCCGCCGACGATGGTATAGGGCGCGACATCGCGGCTGACGACGGCGCCAGCGCCGATCACCGCACCGTCGCCGACGGTGACACCGGGCAGCAGGATCGCGGCGTGGCCGATCCAGACATCATTGCCGACGATGACGCGGTCGCCGCGGCGATCGGCGAAGAAGTCGCGGTCACGGCTCGCGCTCGCCTCGTAATATTCGGGGACATAGGTGAAGCGATGCTGTGATGGCCGGCCCATCGGATGATTGGGCGCGCCGATCCGCACGGAGTTTGCGATCGCGGTAAACTTGCCGATGACGGCGTCGGCGACATCGCAGGATTCGCCGAGATAGGAGTAATCGCCGAGCGCGGCATATTCGATGCGCGTGCCGGCGAGAATCTCGCAGCGCCGCCCGATCTGCGCCTCGCGCTGGCGCACCGTTTCATGGATGAAGGTTTCCGCGATCTTGGGGCGGGCTGAGGCATCCATGGGGTGGCTCCGAGAACAGGTGCCTGGGGTGGGCAAAGGCGCGTCGCGCCGTGCCCACCATCTCTCTCTGATCACAACCGATGGTGGGCACGCTTGCGCTTTGCCCACCCTACGAGAGCTGCGTCTGCCGCTTACGCGTGCAGCTTCTGCAGTTCCTTCAAAATCGCTTCGCCCATCTGTGTGGTCGAGGCAGCGGTGGTGCCTTCTGACTTGATGTCGGCGGTACGAAGACCGCTGGCGAGCACGGCCGCGATTGCCTGGTCGACCTTGTCGGCGAGCGCGCCCATATCGAAGGAATAGCGCAGCGCCATGCCGAAGGACGAGATCATCGCGATCGGGTTGGCGAGGCCCTTGCCGGCAATGTCAGGCGCCGAGCCGTGCACGGGCTCGTACAACGCCTTGCGCTTCTTGCTCTTGACGTCGACCTCGCCGAGCGAGGCCGAGGGCAGCATGCCGAGCGAGCCGGTCAGCATCGCCGCGATATCGGACAGCATGTCGCCGAACAGATTGTCCGTGACTATGACGTCGAACTGCTTCGGCGCCTTCACCAGCATCATGCCGCCGGAATCGGCGAGCTGGTGCTCGAGCGTGACGTCGGGATATTCGCGCTTGTGGACCGCGGTCATGACCTCGTTCCAGAGCACGCCCGACTTCATGACGTTGCGCTTCTCCATCGACGTCACCTTGTTCTTGCGCTTCCGCGCAAGCTCGAAGGCGACGCGGCCGATGCGCTCGATCTCATAGGTGTCGTAGACCTGGGTATCGATGGCGCGCTTCTGGCCGTTGCCAAGATCGGTGATGGTCTTGGGCTCGCCGAAATAGACGCCGCCGGTGAGCTCGCGCACGATGACGATGTCGAGGCCCTCGACCGCCTCGCGCTTCAGGCTCGAAGCGTCCGCCAGCGCCGGATAGCAGACGGCGGGGCGGAGATTGGCGAACAAAGCCAGATCCTTGCGCAGGCGCAGCAGGCCGGCTTCGGGGCGCACCTCGTAAGGCACCGCGTCCCATTTCGGGCCGCCGACCGCGCCGAAGATGATGGCGTCGGCTTCCATCGCCTTGGCCATGTCGCCCTCGGAGATCGACACCTTGTGGGCGTCATAGGCGGAGCCGCCGACAAGGCCCGTATCGGTCTCGAATTTGGCGATTCCCGCGCTATTGAGCCAATCGATCAGCCGCTTCACCTCGCCCATCACCTCGGGGCCGATACCGTCGCCGGGGAGCAGCAGCAATTTGTGGGTCGCCATATCCGTTTCCTCTGAGATCGAAATTCGGCCGGAGTGCTAGAGCGGCGTTGCGCGCTTGGCAAGACACCATTGCCGCGTCGCGGCTGTGCAAGCCGGGCAGGGCCTGCCACACTGCGGATCGCCGGAGTACCCCTTGCTCGCACCTGACCGCCCACCCGTCGCACATCCCGCGCGGCTGATCCTGACCCTGTCGCTGGCCGCAACCGTCGGGCTCGGCATCGGCCGCTTTGCCTATGCGCTGGTGCTGCCCGACATGCGCGAGGACCTCGGCTGGTCCTACTCGGCGGCCGGGTTCATGAACACCATCAACGCCGTCGGCTACCTCATCGGCGCGCTCTTGGCGTCGCGGCTGATCCAGCGTGTCGGCTGGTCAGCTGCAATCCGCGGTGGAACCGTAGCCTGCGTCGCCGCGCTCGCGACTTGTGCGCTGACGGGGAATTTCATCGCGCTGAGCCTCGCCCGCCTCGTGCTGGGCCTGGGGGCTGCGGCCGGCTTCGTCGCCGGTGGCGCGCTGGCGGCGACCATCGCGCAGTCGCGCCCGGAGCGGGCCAATTTCCTGCTGAGCTTGTTTTATGCCGGGCCCGGCATCGGCATTCTCGCCTCCGGGCTGATCGCGCCATTCACGCTGCAGCATTTCGGTCCGGGCTCATGGTGGATCGTATGGTGGGCGATGACGCTGCTCTCGATCGCGATGACCGTGCCGCTGTTCATGGTCCGGATCGAGAGCGGCGCGCGCTTTTCGGAAGGCAGCCACGGCGCCTTCGCTGTGCTTCCCGTGCTCATCTATCTCGCCGCCTACTTCCTGTTCGGCGCCGGCTACATCGCCTACATGACCTTCATGATCGCCTATGTCCGCGACGGCGGCGGCGGGGCCGCGGCGCAGGCGGCATTCTGGGGCCTGATCGGCATGAGTGCCTTCGTCACGCCATGGGCCTGGCGCCGCGTGCTCGCGCTCGATCGCGGCGGTCTCGCCACCGCCATCATCCTCGGAACCAACGCGCTGGGGGCTGCCTTGCCGATCCTCGGGCATTCGCCCGCCTGGCTTGGAATCTCGGCCGTGGTGTTCGGCGTCGCCTTCTTCGCTGTCGTCGGCTCGACCACCGCCTTCGTGCGCTTCAACTATCCGCCGGAGATGTGGCCGACCGCAATCGCGGCAATGACGATATCGTTCGGCGTCGGCCAGACGCTCGGGCCCATCGTGGTCGGCGCCATCACCGATGCGCTGGGGAGCTTGAGTTACGCGCTCAATGTGTCGGCGGCGCTGCTGGCGTTGGGCGCGGTGCTGGCATTGCTGCAGCGGAAGGTGAGGCCGGCCAAGGCACCGGTGCCGTAGCAACCATTAAAGATCCGCCCGATTGCTTCGAGAATGACGCCGTGCTTGTGGCCGTCAAGGCGTGGCCTGGCAAGGGCGGAGTTTGGGGTGAGGCAGGAGCGACGGCCAGCCTTGACGTCCGCGGCGCGCGGCGT